>CAVQKO010000017.1:0-86174 GCA_963713075.1 uncultured Chloroflexia bacterium | reverse complement strand
CTCGCTCCCCCGACGCCTGCGGACAGCATGCCCGATAGACGCCAGGCGCTGCGAGAACGCTCCATCGTCCGCCGGATTGCGCTGGCATCCCGCATGCGGGTGGGGCGTACAGTGCATCGACGACGACCGGGCGGATGCGGCTCGCCGCCGCCCGGGGCCGGCCTCGTGCTGCGCAGCCACGACCGCTGGCAGGATCCGCGAAGGAGAGCGGGATGAACCTGTACGGTGCGGTACGCCTCTACCTCATCGGCAGCGATGCGGCCGCCGCCGGCCTTGCCGCGCCCGCCCTCGACCGGCCGGTCGCCGACGACGGACCCTACCTGGCGATCCCGGGTGCATGGCGTCGGTGGTCGCTTGCCGGGACTGGCGCAACCCGCGCGGCGCGCCTCGCCGGCCGTGCCAAGCGGGGACTCGTCCTCCAGCCCATCCGGCCCCGGGTCCGGCCCCGGTCGTGACGCGACCGGACGGGCTCACAGCCCATTGTCGGCCGGCAGAGCACGCCCGCCCTGCGCTGCGAGCGCCTCCCGCAGGGCGCGGACCGTCGGTTCGGGCAGCGCGATCCTGGCGCCGGGGTTGACCCACCAGGCGACCCTCGCGTCGGGATCGGCCGTCTCGGCCCACGTGAGGACGGCCGCGAGGCGGAGCAGGCCCGCGTTCGCGGCGGCGACGTCGGCATGACCGTGCGCCGCGAAGAACGCCTCGTCCCGCTGCTCGGCATGAAGCCGGAGCGTGCGCATGGCAGGCCCGGGGTCCGGGGCGCCCGCGCCATCGTCAGCAGCGATCAGCAGGACGTTCGCGGCTGACGGCGGCAGCTGGCGGAGCTTGGCGAGGATCGTCGAGTCCAGCGACGCGGGGCTCCGGAGGCGCCGGCGGCGGGTGACCTCCACGTTGAACGCGCGGCCGCCCCTGAATGTCGCCGTGAAGTCGGGGCCCCGGTTGCCGGCGCCGTAGGCCTCGAACACGAGCTCGAACCGGCGGTCGGCGAGCAGGAGGGCGGCGACCCGGAGCTCCGCGCGGACGTCGAGCCGCGCTTCGTCGTCTGCGGCGTACCGCAGCTTCTTGCGGATCTTGTCGCGGTTCGACTCCGCGAACGAGCGGAAGCGCGGTGTCGCGGCCAGCCAGTCCGGCAGGTCGGCCAGCACGGCACCGGCCTCCGGGCCGTGGAGGTCGGCGACGAGGCGTGCGATAGCCGGTGAGGTGGACTGAGACGGGCGCACCACGCCATGCTGCCCGATCTGGACCTAGATGGCCTGGGGCGCGGCCCGCGACCTGCGGGCCGACCGCGCTGTGTCGGCTACGACCGCCCGTCGGTCTCGGGCTTCCGGCAGGTCCAGACCTGCTCGCGGCCATAGGCCGGCGCTGAGCCGCGGTAATCCGCGGCCTCCGTGATGGCGTCGAACCCCGCCAGCTCGAGCAGGTGGCGCATCTCGTAGCGGTACGTCCAGCGGAGGGCGAGCACCTCGTCGAGCTCGCGGACCACGGAGCCCGTTGCGTCGGTCTCGGTGAACCTCCAGGTCTCGCGGAGCACCTGCCCCACCACGTCGTTGTGGCGGCCGAGCACGCGCACCCGCAGCGTGTTCCCGCTGGGGAGGGCGCCGCTCTCGTCGGTGGTCCCCGGCTGGTCCCCGGGGAGGCACCAGTCGAGACGCGGGTCGAACACGTCGAGTGCGAGAGCGCCACCGCGCCGCAGGTGCAGCCAGATCCGGCTGAGGCATGCCAGCTGGGCGTCCGGCGTGAGCAGGAACGCGAACGCCCGGGCCGGGATGATGACGAGATCGAAGACGGCGCCGCCCAGGTCGAAGGCGGCCATGTCGCCCTCGAGGAACGTGAGGCGGGCCGCCGTCTCGGGCGCGAGCGACGCCGCCTTGGCGCGCGCCTCCGCGAGCATCCCCGGCGAACGGTCGAGCCCGGTGACCTCGAGGCCGGCCTCGGCGAGCGCGACGGACACCCGACCGGTGCCGCTGCCGAGCTCGAGCACCCGCGGTCCGAGCGCCCGGGCGAGGCCGAGGAAGAACGCTGTGTCCTCGCCGCCCAGCGGCCCGCCGACCCCGACGCCGAGGTCGTACGTGGAGGTGTTCAGCTCAGACCGGTAGAAGGTCGGCTCGCCCATGGGGACCCCTGCCTGCAGATCGCGACTCGGGGATCGTAGCGGCACGGCTGGCCGGTCCGGGTCCGGCTGCCGTCGTGCGCCGCCAGCCGCGCCGTGGTCAGGCGAGCGGGAGACGGACCGTGAAGGTGGCGCCCATGCCCGGCCCCGGGCTCGACGCGGCCACTGACCCGCCCATCGCCTCGGCGAGCGACCTCGTGATCGCCAGGCCGAGGCCGCTGCCGCCCGCGGCGCGCGAGCGCGACGGATCGGCGCGGTAGAAGCGGTCGAAGACGCGGGCGGCCTCGGCGGGGTCGAGCCCGGGGCCGTCGTCGTGAACGGAGATCGCGCCAGTGCGGCCCTCGGCCCGCAGGCCCAGCGTCACCGAGCCGCCGTCGCGGCCGTATCGGATGGCGTTACCGACCAGGTTGTCGAGGATCTGGGCGAGGCGCATCGGGTCGGCCAGGACCCGGAGCGGGACGGTGTCGAGCGCGATCGTGACCGAGCGGCCTGCAGCCGCGGCGCGGTGGCGCTCGCGCGCGTCGGACAGGGCCGCTGCCGCGTCGACTGGGGCGACCGCGAGCGCCAGGTCGCTCGACTCCGCGCGCCAGAGCGTCGCGAGGTCGTCCACGAGCCGCTGCAGTCGCTCCGTCTGCTCGCCGAGGACCCGCCATGCGTCTGGCCCGGGCGCGAAGACCCCGGCTTCGAGCCCCTCGACATACCCGCGGACCGACGCGATCGGGGTCCGCAGCTCGTGCGCGACGTCGCCGATCAGGTCATGCCGGCGCCGCTCCTCCGCGGCGAGGCCGGCGGCCATGGCGTTGAACGATCCGGCGAGCTCGCCCAATTCGCCGTCGGCCGGGGGCACGGGCCGCGAGTAGTCGCCCGCGGCCACGCGCCGGCTCGCGGCCGCCAGCTCGTCGATCGGCCGTGACAGCCGCGTCGCGACCAGCACGGACGCCGCCACGGCCATCGCGGCCCCCACCGCCAGACCGAGCCAGATCGCGGTCCCCACAGCGTCGCCGAAGGCCGCGCTCAACAGCGGGTCCATCGTCCCGCCGGTGCCTGTGCCGCCCATCATGCCGCCCGGGCTGGAGCCCATCATCCCGGCGCGGCCCATCGCGTCGTTGAAGGCGCCGGGCGCCGCCAGGGCCACGCCGAGCGCCACGGCACCCACGCCCACGGCGGCCACGACGAGGTTGGCTGCGAGCAGGCGCCACCGCAGCCGGCCGAACTCGCGGCGGTTCACGGCCGAGGCGCCTGGTTCACGGCGCGTCCGTCCGGAGCCGATAGCCGACGCCGCGGACGGTCTCCACGAAGCGCGGGCGAGTCGGGTCGTCGCCGAGCTTGCGACGCAGATTGGCGACGTGGACGTCGAGGACGTGCTCGTCGCCGATCCAGTCCTCGCCCCATGCCGCGTCGAGCAGGCGCTGGCGGGTCAGGACGACGCCGGGGTCGCGGGCGATGGCCGCCAGGATGTCGAACTCGAGCATCGTCAGCTCGACGCGCTCGCCGTCAACTGACACGAGCCGACGGGCGACATCGAGCACCAGCGCCTCCGGCGTGCCGACGCTGGGCGATGCGGTCGGCTCCCGCCGCCGGCGCAGCAGGGCTGCCACTCGGGCCGCCAGCTCCGCCGCCGAGAAGGGCTTGGTCACGTAGTCGTCCGCGCCGACCCGGAGCCCGACGATCCGGTCCACCTCCCCGGTCCGGGCGGTGAGGAGCACCACCATCGGGTCCGAGAAGGCGCGCACCTGGCGGAGGACCTCGAGGCCGTCGAACCCCGGCAGCATCACGTCGAGCACGATCACGTCCGGCTCGAGGGACCGCGCCGCCTCGACAGCCGACGGGCCGTCGCCGGCCTCCGACACGTCCAGCCCGTCGCGCTCGAGGAAGCCGCGCACGACCGCGCGGATCGCCGCCTCGTCGTCGACGACGAGGACGCGCGGCGGGCGGTCGTGCAGGGTCATTCGAGCATCCTAGCCGTCAGCCGACGACCGTGATCGTCCCCCTCATGCCGGCCTCGTAGTGTCCCGGGGCGTGGCAGGCGAACGCGTAGGGCCCGGTGCCGTCGAACGTGTACGTCACCGCCTTGGTCTGCATCATGCCGATGTCGGCCGCCTCGGGGGTGCCGTCCTGGTCGGCGGCCACCGCCGCAGCGGGCCCGACCATGAACTCGTGGACGTACGGGCCCATCGCCGTCACCTCGAACGTGACGGTCTCGCCCCTCTGGACGGTGATCGCCGACGGCGTGAATGAGAGGCCGGGCCCGGCGACGACCTGGAGGAGGCGGGGACTGGCCTGCGTGCCGGCGACGAAGCCGGGCTCGCCCGGGCCCGGAGCAGACGTGCCGGCAACGCCGCCGCGGCCCATCACCCCGTAGCCGCCGTTGCCGCCCATCACCCCGTAGCCGTACGGCGAGGTGGTCGTCCTGTTCACCCCGCTCGACCCGTTGAAGCCGTTGCCGCCCATCATCGCGGCCGGCCCGAACCCGTCCAGACCGCTGCCGGCGACAGCTCCCGCGCCGATCATCACCGCACCTGCGAGCACGAGCCCGGCGCCGGTGATCCCGAGCCGCGCGCTCATCGCCCGGCCTCGAGGGCCTGCTTGGCAGCGGCGAACTCGTCGACGGTGATCTCGCCGCGGGCGAGCCGCATGCGGAGCACATCCATCGCGTCGGGCTGCGCCGGGGCGGGCGCTGTCGCCGGAGCTACGCCGGACGCCGTTGCGGGCGCAGATCCCTGGCCCCCCCGGCCGACCGCCCACACCGCAAGGAGGACCAGGCCCACCACGACCGCGGCGCAGCCGAGCGCCACCAGCAGGCCGCCGCCACCGAAGCCGAGCCCGAGCCCGGTGCCGTATCCCATCATCGTCATGACCTCCGTCGTGCCTGAGCCCTACTCGGGCTCGATGGGATGAGCATGGCGGCGCAGGCTCAAGCGCCCGGTCGGCTGGACCTCAAGACTTGCTCAAGTTCCTCGATACGAGCAGATGCCCGTGGGGCCGGTCGCGGCCACCGGCTATCCCAGCACCCGGCGGTGGACCCGCCCGAGCGCCATCGCTGACGGCAGCCGGCGCCCGCGACACGCGGGACCGCGCGCCGCGCCGGAGGCAAGGCATGGCGGGGGCTGGACGTCCGCACGGCTGCGTTGGGGCGTCGATGCGGCGGCAATGACGACCGCTATTGACAGGCCGCGCCCCCGGACTATGCTCCGCGACCTGCACCGGGGGAGGGCACGCCATCGCCAGGCCCGCGTCCCAGATTGCCAACGGCGACTTCGAGCAGGGGCTCGCCTCGTGGCGGGTCGTGTCGGGCACGGCATTCGACCGCCAGCCGGTCAGCGCCGCGTCGATCACGGCGGCCGACGTCGAGTTCGACGGCAAGACGCCAGTCACCCTCGGTGGCGACTTCTGGCACACCCCGTACAACCTCGGCCAGAGCGGCTCGAGCCTGATTCGCGTGGTCTCGTCGGCGGACGGCGTGCTCGATTCCAGCCCGTTCTCCATCGGGGACCGGTATCTCGCATTCCGCCTCGGGGGCAGTGCCGGCGGGGGCGCAGTCGTCCAGCTCCGCATCCCGGCCGCAGCCGCGACCGCGCTCAGGATCAAGGTGCTCGACGCGCCCGATGCCGATGGCGACGTCGCGGTGATGCAGGCGACGCCCCACGGCGCCGATCCGATGGACGAGGTCACGTGGGACCTCGCCCGGCTGCAGGAGCGGGGGCGGGGGCGGCTGCTCGGCATCGTCGCCAAGGTGCGCCTCGAGGTCCGGCAGCGCCCGGCGCCGCAGCGCCTCCTCGCGGACGACTTCCGCCTGCTGCCCAGTCCGCCCGCACCGCTCCGCCGCCCGCTCTGGGGATGGGCGGACATCCACTGCCACCCGATGTCGCAGGCGGCGTTCGGCGGCCTGATGGCGGGCCACATGCATGGTCCCGTGGAGGACCTTGGCAGCTGTCTGCCCGTGCACGGCGACCACCACAACAACCTGCTGCGGCCCGCCGCCCTGAGCGTCGGCTCCGGCCAGCCGAACGACGGCTCGCTCGCGGTGTCGGGCTGGACCGGGCTGACGCCCGGGCCGGAGGACCAGCTGGCGTTCCGGGGCTGGCCCAGCTTCTCCGACCTCGCCCACATCAAGACCCACCAGGCGTGGATCCGCCGTGCGTACGAGGGCGGGCAGCGGCTCATGGTGGCGCTCGTGGTTCACAACCGGATGCTGTCGGCGCTGGCCAACCTCACGACGCCCGGCTACGTGGCGCAGTCCGACCGTGACACCGTCGAGCCCCAGATCCAGATGCTGCGCGAGTTCGTGGCCCACAACGGCGACTGGTGCGGCATGGCCTGCACGCCCGACGACGCACGGGCCCTGATCGAGGGCAACAAGATGGCCTTCGTCCTGGGCCTCGAGACCGACAGCGTGAACGACTGGATCAAGTCCAGCGACTTCGCTGCGGACGACACGCCAGCAAACCGCCAGGCGATCCACGACGCCATCCACGGATACTTCGACTACCTGCACGCGCTTGGCGTCGTGCAGATCAACCTGCTGCACCTCTCCGACAACGCGTTCGGTGGCATGGCGGTCTACGACGTCATGTTCATCGTCAACTCGCTCTATCAGCGCGGCATCGCCCCCAAGACCAACCTGTGGCAGGGCTCGAACCCAGACGAGGCGGTGGCCCGGCCGGCGAGCGTCGGCGGAGCGCTCTGGTCGAAGATCCGCACCCTCGCGGCGAGCCACGGCCTCAACCCGCCGGCCAGCGGAGGCCGGCCGTTCGGCGTCGGCGATGTGAACGCGCACGGGCTCACGATCGCCGGCGAGGTCGCGATGCTCGAGGCGATGCGACTGGGCATGGTCATCGACATCGACCACATGTCCGAGCTGAGCGAGGCGCGCGCGTTCCAGATCGCCACCTCGACCGTGGCCGGTGCGAGCTATCCGCTCGTGGCCGCGCACAACTCGGCCCGCATCCTCGCCCCGCGGCCGCTCGACTCGTCGGTGACGCCCGACCCGATGCCCGGCTTCCGCCGGTCCGCGGCTGTGTGGCCATGCGAGAACAACAAGTCCGAGACGCACCTCGACCACATCACGTCGACCAAGGGCATGTTCGGCCTCGGCATCGCCGGCGCCGATTCACGTGCGGCTTCGGGCACGAGCGTCCCCAACAACCTGCCCGGGAGCTCACGGACCTTCGCCCAGGGCTATCAGTACCTGTTCGGGCGCCTTGAGATGCCGGTGGCGCTGGGCACGGACTGGAACGCGCTGCTCGAGGGTCCCGGCCCGCGTTTCGGACCGCTGGCCGGCAACGGGATCGTGGGCGAGCTGGCCGAGGGCGACGCCACCTGGCAGGGCAAGGTCCGCGAGGAGCGCTGGCAGGGCGCCCTCGCGCAGGGCACCGGCGTCAACTACGACACCCCGATCCGCGAGTGGCGGTCGTTCCGGTTCGCGGACGCCGACCTGTTCGTGGGCACGCCCGTGGAGGGGATCGGCCAGCAGACCTGGCAGGCGCTGGCAGTCCTCGATGCCGGCGTCAGCCTGACCGACCCCCACGTCGTGGCCGAGTTGACGCCCACCGGGTCGACGACGTCTCCCGTGCTCGAGCTCGCCTCCGGGATCTCCGGCGCGGCAGGGACGGTGGCCCTTCCGGCGGCTGCCGGCGTCAGCCTCGCGCGGGCCGCGTTCCTCGCCGCGCACCCTGGGAGCGCCAGTCCGGTCGACGGAGCGGCGGTGGTCGCCCTGGCCGACGGCATCGCCGCGATCCTCGGCCTGTGGGCCGCCATGCACGCGAGCACGGCGCCGCCGCTCCGGCGTGACACCGTGGGCCCGATGCGCGACTTCGACTACAACATCGACGGCCTGGCGCACTACGGCCTGCTGCCCGACATGTTCCAGGACCTCAAGAACGTCGGGCTGACCGGCGGCGCGATGAGCGCGCTGTTCAGCTCGGCCGAGCGCTACGTGGAGGTGTGGGAGCGCTGCGTCGCCACGGCCGCGCAGATCCCGCACTGACAGCCGGGAGCCAAGCCGATGCCCAGTTGGTACGTCCACATGCAGGCCGCCGCAGAGACGATCGCGCGCCTCAAGGCTGGCGTGCCCGCTGGCTCCCCGCTCACGCAGGCGGAGGCCGACGCGCTGTTCAGCGCGGCGCACGACAACCGGAACTACCTCGCGGCCGGCGCGCTCGGCCCGGACCTGTTCTTCCTCCTGCCCGACTTCCACGGCGACAAGGGCAAGGGCCTGCTCTCGCTGGTCGACTTCGCCCTCAGCACCTGGAAGCTGATCGACGACAACTTCGTCACCCAGTGGGAGACCTGGATGACGCCGGTGCTCGACGACCAGAACCAGCTGGCGAACGCGGTGACCGGCGGCATGCTCGACGAGGTGGCCGAGGTGCACGAGCTGCTGCTCGCGAGCGTCGAGAACCTCATGCTCGGGATCGCCGGGCAGATGCAGGACGTGTTCGGCCTCATGTCCAGCGGCACCCAGCAGGGCTGGCACGACAGCGCGTTCTTCTGGTCGGACATGTTCCACTACCGGCGGACGTACCAGTTCGCGCGCAAGCTGTTCGAGAACGCCCTCTCGGCCGACATGGACCCCTCGAAGGACCCGGGCGAGCCGAGCCGCGTGCCCAAGCAGCAGGCATTCGCGCTCGGCTGGATGAGCCACTGCGCCACCGACGTGGCGGGCCACCCGTTCACCAACGCCAAGTGCGGCGGGCCGTACCGGACGCACTGGCAGCGCCACCACGTGATCGAGAACCACATCGACGGCCACGTCTACGGGCTCGACCACCCGGCGCCCGGCAACTACACCTCGCTCGACACCGCGGCGCTCCACTTCCGCCTCGCGTTCGGCAAGGGCGCCGAGCCCCCCGACCCGTCGATGCCCGACGACGTGCCCGGCCCCGACTGGTTCCCGGGCATGTTCGCGTACCCCATGTACCCGGAGGGCGACTCGGCCAACGACGCCGCCGTGCGCAAGCAGCGGTTCGACCTCGACACCGAGGACCTCCCTGACCACCTGTGCGCCCTGCTGCTCAAGACGATGCAGGACGTCTACACCGGCGCCGACGACATGGGCTCGCCGCGCGTCCTGCGCTGGGACGCCGGCAAGCACGAGGGCGACAGCGGCCGGCCGACAGCCGACGTCCTCAAGCAGATGTACCAGCTCGCGTTCGACTACACCAAGTACGTCACGAGCTCGGGGCTCTCGCCTCGCCTGCCGGGCGAGCCGCCGCTCATCACCGACCACGACCTGCCGCGGCCGCCCGGGATGCCCGCCGACGGCTCGGCGCCCGACCTCGACAGCCCCGACGACATCACCGTCCTCGACATCCTGCTCGCGATCCTCGCCTTCGCCATCTGGCTCGCGGAGCTCGCCGAGTGGCTCGCCACGATCGGCCCGGCGCTGGCGATGGACATCGCGACCTGGCCGACGCGGGAGGCGATCTACCACCTGCTCGTCGTGCCGGCGTGGGACCTGTACATGCTGTCCCGCAAGCCGCTGGTGCTCGAGGGGTTCCTCTCGCCCAAGCCGGAGGAGGTCTCGACCGGCCTTGTCCAGCTCGGGATGGACGAGAAGGGGGCGATGATCCAGCTCCGGGCGGACCTCGCGGCCCCGGGCGGCTTCGCCACCCTGCCCTCCGGCCAGATGGCCACCGAGCACTCGGGGCTCAACCCTGCCGACCGCGGCGCCGCGATGCAGGGGTTCGGCCTCGACCGGGCGTACCCGCGCGCCGAGGTGCAGGACCTCGACCCGCCGTGGCTCGACGCGGCGCCCATCGATGCCCAGCCTACATACAGCGAGTTCGTGGCGCCGTGGCGGTACCCGGAGCACAACATGGCCGGCATGCGAAACGGCTGGGAGGCGCCGCGCGCGCACGTCGGGCCGTACGTCCAGGGCGACACGGCGGCCGTGCTGATGGGCGGCATGCCCGGCAGTGACACCGCCCGCCACCGGTACGAGGTCGCCACCACGCCCGCGCAGACCGAGGCGGCATCGGCTGAGCTCCTGCCGATGGCGGGCGCCAACCTGGGCGATCCGGTGGACTACGGCGCCTACCTGATCGGGCAGCTCACCGGGCGCCTCGTCACCGCGGCGGACGGCTCGCAGGCCTACCTGCCCAACGACGCAGCCGCCCCCCTGCCCGACTTCAACCTCGACGCCGACCGCGGCTACGCGTACCACTGCTGGGACTACATCCGCCACACGCCGAGCTCGCCGCCGGCGGCAGCCCCCGGGCTCGACACCGACTGGCCCGACCAGTGGGGCTGCGCTCCCCAGATGGCCACGTTCCTCTCGTCGGCCGACCCGAGCGCGCCGGCGGACCCCGGGGCCCAGATCCGCGAGTGGTACGGCTACGAGGAGCCGCTCACGGTGCCTGAGCGGTACGACGCGTCGGACAACCCGCACCACGCCACGCACTACGACCCGCTCAAGCGGATCGCCCATGCCTACCTCCCGCCTTCCGCAGACCTGCCGCTCGGCTGGGACGGGTCGGACCTGCAGGTGACCGAGGCCGAGATGCGGGACGCGGGCATGTCGCCGACCGGTCGGAGCGTTGGGCCGTGAACCCGGACCGCCCTTCCCGCGACCTCCCGAACGCGGGCGGCCGCGGCGCCGGGCGCCGTCCGGGCCCGGTCGGCCCGCGGCCCGGCCCCGGCCCCGGCCGACCGCGACCGGTCCCCTGGTCGCCATTCGGGCCGGGCGACACGGCGTCGCCCGACTCGTCCGCGGTGGCTGCCCGGGCCGCCGCGGTCAAGTCGGAGCTGGAGAAGGTCCGCATGCAGCTGACAGGGATGCGCCACGGGCCCGGGCCCGACGGCACGCCACCCGTGGTGCGCGAGCTCTCGCGGACGGAGGGGCTGTGGCCGTACCTGGTCATCCGCCACGGTCCCGGCGACACCGGCGCGCGGCCCCTCGGCCCGCGGACGATCTACGACATCGAGAACCACGACCACGACAGCCCGGACATTATCGTCACGCGAGCCTCCCCCGGCGGCCCGACCGAGGTCGGCCGCGACGGCATCGATGCGCTGATGGCGAGCGCTGTGGGCATGTCGGGCTCACTCTCGATCCGGAAGGGCCCGTACCCGATCGACATCTGGGTCCACGTCTGGAACCTCGGCCGCGGTGCGGCGACCGGCGCCCGCATCCGCGTCTACGACGGCGTGCAGGGGGCGTATCTCGGCGGCCGCCAGGTCAACCTCGCCGAGCGCGGCCGTGAGGGGTGTCACCGCCTGGTCAAGGTGGGCAGCGCCACCGAGACGGAGCACAGCTACGGCTACCGGCTGGTCACCGCGGTCGTCGAGTGCATCTCAGACACGGCCAGCGGCGACCGCACGCCAGGGATGGACCGCCACTGCGGCCACCGCGTCCTGCTCGTGGTCCCCTAGCCGGGCGATGGCCGCCGCTTCCCAGGCGTGGGCCCAGCCGGCCGCCCCGCGATGCCGGGTGGGCGGGGGCCCGAGAGGCCCTCAACCTTGCTTGTCGACGGTCAGCTGGCCCGTCAGGGCGTCCACCTCGATCGCTGCGCCCAGGCTCCACACGGTGCCGTAGGAGGGGTCCGGGCCCGGGATGCCCGTCGAGATCATCCAGGTCGCGTCCAGCCCGCCCGGCACGAAGGAGCCGTAGAACTCGGCGGCGGTCAGCCGCTCGTCGGTCCTGCCGGTCAGCGCGACGGTGCGCGCGATCGCCTTTGAGATGGCCGCGTCGCGGGACAGGCGCGGGAGCGCAAGGGCCAGCGGCGGGTCCGCAACCTGGTAGCCGACGACGAAGCCGCTGTCGGTCACCCGCAGCGAGACGGGGGAGCCGCCGCTGGTCAGCGTCACCAGCCAGGCGTCCGCGAGCGGCAGCGTGTCGCGGACGGCGGTGCCGCCCGCGGACGCCGCCGCCAGTCCGTGCCTCGTCAGCCATGCACGGGCGATGCCCGTGGCCGCCGCTGCGCCCGTCGCCGCCTGCGGCCCGGGCGACGGCGTCGGGGACCAGTCGGGGGCGCTGCCGTCGGGGTTGGTGATGTCGGGCTGGACCGTGAACACCTGCAGGACCTGCCCGGTCGTGCCGTCGACGACCGCGTACACGCCCGAGGACGCGAGGAGGTACACCTCGGCGCCGGCCTCGGTGCGGGACACCACCTCCATCCCGGCTTGGCCCGTGACGCGCTCCGCGGCGGCCACCGCATCGGCCTCCCCGACCGGGAAGGGTGACGGCGTCGTCATCGGGCCGCTCGAGCAGGCGGGCGACGGAACCGCCATCCCCGGCGGGACGGTGATCGTCTCGCCTCCGCAGCCCCTGACGGTCGTGGTGCCGCCACCTGCGCCGCCGGCGGGCCCGCCGCTGGTGCACCCGACCATGCAGAGGGCCACCACCAGGACTGCCGCCCAGAGCCCAGAGCCTCGCATCGCGCCGCCCCCTCTCGTCGGGCGCCCGACGCTCGCCCCCCGCCCGCAGTTCCGTCCTGCTTCGGGATCGGGTCGGCTCGTGCGCTCTCCGCAATACTGCTCCCGAGCAGGAGGAGCGAACGCGGATGGCCGACACGGCGGACGTCATCGTCATCGGGGCCGGGGTGCAGGGCGCCAGCCTCGCCTTCCACCTGGCATCGCGCGGGGCGCGGGTGGTCGTCGTGGAGCGGTCGGTCGTGGCCGGGGGCGCCACCGGACGCTCGTCCGGCCTCGTGCGCGTCCACTACGAGCTGCTCGCCGAGGCGAAGCTGGCCTGGGTCGCCCAGGACTGGTTCCGCCACTGGGCGGAGCGCGTCGGGGGCGAGTGCGGGTTCACGGTGACCGGGTTCCTGTGGCTCGAGCCCACGGCGAGCCGGGCGCGGCTTGTCGCCAACAGCGACGCGCACCGGGCCCTGGGCGCGGATTCCTCGATCGTGGACTCGGACGAGATCCGGCGGATCGCGCCCGGCCTGGCGGTGGGTGACGAGGTGGCCGCCTACGAGCCCGACAGCGGCTACGCCGACCCCTCGATGACGGCGTCAAGCCTGGTCGCGGCCGCGAAGGCCCGCGGCGCACGGCTGGTCCAGGGAGCCGAGGTCAGCGCGATCCACCAGGCGGGCGGCCGCGTGACGGGCGTCACCACCGCCAAGGGCTCGTTCGACGCACCGGTCGTCGTCAACGCGGCCGGCGCGTGGGCGGGTCGCGTGGGGGCCCTCGCCGGCATGGACCTGCCGATCCGCGTCTGGCGCCACGACACGGGCTATCTGGGGGTGCCCGCGTCCGTGCAGCGGCCGATCCCGGTGGTGATCGACAACTCCAACGGGATGTACTTCCGGCCGGAGGGCTCGGACATGGTGCTCGTGGGCCTCGAGGACGACAACCAGATCGGCGGCTCTCCCGACCGCGACACGTCCGACGCGCGCCCCGACTTCGAGGAGCGCGCGGCGGAGCGGATGATCCGGCGCGTGCCGGGGCTGATCGACGGCGACTTCCGGACGGCGCACTCGGGCCAGGACGGGCTCACGCCGGACCAGCGCGCGTTCCTGGGCGGCGTGGGGTCGGCCGGGCCCGAGGGCTTCTACCTCGACTGCGGCCACTCCGGGACGGGCTTCAAGACCGCGCCCGCGATCGGCCTCGGGATGGCGGAGCTGATCCTCGAGGGGGCGGCCTCGTCGGTGGACATCGCGCCGTTCTCGTACCAGCGGCACCTCGATGGGACGCCACTCGTCGGCGAGCACGGCGAGGAGGTCCTCTGGCGCTGAGCTGACGCCCGGCGCGGCTGCGGATGGGCCCGCTGCACGTGGCGGTCGGCGCGGCCGCTTCGACCTACACCTCGTGCCGCGGCTGCTCGAAGGGGACGGGCTCCCGCGGATCGAAGAGGTGTGCGCCGCCGCCCTCCTGCTTGGCGAGGTACATGGCGGCATCGGCGTGGCGAAGGATCGCGCGCATGGTCGGGGCGCAGCCGCTGGCCGCCAGGACGACCACGCCCACGGACGCGCCGATCTGCACCTGGCCCTCGCTCGTGGCGATGGGCGCCGAGATGGCCTCCACCACCTCCTCGGCGCGGCGGACGGCGGGCTCGGCGTCGTCGAGGCCGGGCAGGAACAGCGCGAACTCGTCGCCGCCCAGCCTCCCGGCGACGTCCAGCGGGCGCCGCGCCTGGGCCTGGAGGCGCACGCCGACCTCCGCGAGGACCTCGTTGCCCACCCCGTGGCCGTGCTTGGTGTTCACGGTCCGGAAGTCGTTGAGGTCAACCGAGAGCAGCGTGGCGCCCGGCACGAGGCCCCGTCGCAGGCGCCCGAGACCGCCGTCGAGCTGCCGGTGGAACCCCTCGAGGCCCGCCAGCCCGGTGAGCGGATCGGGGGCCGGCATCGGATGGTTGTCCCATGCCAGCAGGATCAGGACGCCGATCGCTGCGGGCGCCCACCAGCCGACCTGGAGATAGGCCGCCACGAGCACCCAGGCGATGGCGACCTCGAATGCGTTCAGCCGCCCGAACTGGCCCTTGAGCAGGTCGCCGAAGGCTCGGACGGACACCTCGTCGCGCAGCATCACCGTGACCGCGGCCATGCCCGTGCTGATCAGCGTCAGCAGGAGCGTGCCGCTGACCGCCGCCAGCGCGGTCGCCGTCCCGGGCGCCATCGCCCCCTGCGCAAGGTCCTCCACGGCGCCCGAGAACAGCCCGCCGGCGACGGCGGCGATCACGAACACGGCATGGTTGGCGAGCACGCCGTACCACGGCTGCTCCACCAGCTCGCGCAGCTCGAGGGTCGAGAGGAAGGCCACCCAGGCGCCCGCGGTCGGTCCGCCCAGGACCATCGCCGCGCCGATGAACGGCAGGTGGAAGGTCAGGACGCCGGCCCCGCCGGGCGCCCGCAGCACGCGCAGGGAGCCGAGGAAGCCGAACATGATCCACAGCAGGGCGCCGCCCAGCGGCCCGGCGAGGGCCGTCCCGGCAAGGCCAGGGTTGATGGCCGGCTCGATCCGGATCGCCGCCGTGGTCCAGACGAGCACGACCAGCCCGGTCACGACCGAGGCGGCGGTGTAGGCGAGCAGCGCGACACGGCGCGCGACGGTGGCGTCGCCGGCATCGGACGATGCCGGGCCTCCGAGCGCGTCGAGGCGGCGTGCGAGGTGGATCAGACGGCTCGGCGTGCGTCCGACGGCCTGCGGTCGGTCCGTAGGGCGATCGGCCGTCGGCGCATCGTCGTAGCCGCTTGATCGGGCGTCCATCAGGGGGCACTCCCTGGGTGCCGCGTTCCGTCCGGGCAGGGGACTGGCCCGGTAGGCTGCGAGCCGTCGCCTCAGCCTCGCCCAGCCTCGGGGGGGTGCAGGCCCGCCGGGGATGGGTCGGGACGTCACGCTCGAGGCGACCGTCTCGCGACAGCTCCGCCTCGGGGGAGCCTCATGCTCCGACCGGGGCCGGTGCTGCCGTCCCGCATCGAGTCCGCGCGGCGGCTGGGGCGTCGCCAACAATCGCCCGCTGGACCCGGATCATCGTCCACCTGCCGATCGCCCCCGAACATGGCTACGGGGTACCGCTGGCGGGACGGCGTTGGTACCAACGGCGGACCTCCGACCGGGCGCGGGTATACTGCTCCCCGCTCGCGCGCCGCACCCGCGCTCGCGCTCCCGAACGAACGACCCATCCGCGACTCGCGGCAGCCCCGTCGGTGCCCGCCCTCGACCGTCCCAGCAAGGAAACCGCGCGCAGCATGCTCGACCGCCTCCTCGGCCTCTTCTCCCGGGACATCGGGATCGATCTCGGCACGGCGAACACGCTCGTCCACGTCCGTGACCGCGGCATCGTGATCTCCGAGCCGTCCGTGGTGGCGATCGACGCGAAGACCAAGCGCGTCCTCGCGATCGGTGCCGAGGCGAAGCGCATGGTCGGCCGGACGCCCGCCTCGATCATCGCGGTGCGGCCGCTCCGCGACGGCGTCATCAGCGACTTCGACGTCACCGAGCAGATGATCAAGTACTTCGTGCACAAGGTCCACGACCGGATCGGGATGATCTCCCGGCCGCGGATGCTGCTCGGGATCCCGTCGGGCGTGACCGAGGTGGAGAAGCGCGCCGTCCGGGATGCAGCCCTCAACGCGGGCGCCCGGTGGGCCCGCCTGATCGAGGAGCCGATGGCCGCCGCGATCGGCGCCGGGCTGCCCGTGTCGGAGCCCTCGGGCTCGCTGATCGTGGACATCGGCGGCGGCACCACCGAGGTGGCGGTGCTCTCGCTGGGCGGCATCGTGGTCGCACGGTCGATCCGCATCGGCGGCGACGAGATGGACCAGGACATCGTGGCGTACGCCCGCCGCGAGTACAACCTGTTCCTCGGCGAGCGGACGGCCGAGGACATCAAGATCGCCATCGCGTCGGCGTATCCCGGCGAATGGGACTCGCAGCGCGTCACGCTTCGTGGCCGAGACCTGCTGACCGGCCTGCCGAGGGCCGTCGAGGTGGGGGCCGACCAGATCCGCGACGCCATCGAGGTCTCGGTGGCCCAGATCGTCGACACCATCAAGGACACGATCGAGGAGACGCCGCCGGAGCTGGTGGCGGACATCATGGACCAGGGGATCGTGCTCGCCGGCGGCGGTGCGCTCCTGGCCGGCCTCGACCGCCGCGTCGCGGAGGCCACCCAGATGCCGGTCCACGTGGCCGACGACCCCCTCACCTGCGTCGCTCGCGGCACCGGCGTCGTGCTCGAGGAGCTCGCGTCCCCCGCGATGGAGCGCGTCCTCGTCGCCGAGACCTACAGCCGCCCGCCGCGCTGAGGTCGGCGGACTTCGCCGCACCCCCGCGGCCGGCCGGAGCGCAATGCCATGACCACCCTGCTCACGAACCGCCAGGCCCGCCGACGTGGGATCGTGTTCACGGTCCTGATCGTGATCACGCTCCTGCTCATGGCGTTCTCGTCCAACCCCGCCGTGATCGAGCTCAAGGGCGGCCTCCAGTTCGCGCTCCGGCCCATCCAGGGCGCCGTTTCCGGGGTCGCCTCGAGCGTGTCGAGCGTGGTCGGCTCGATCGGCGAGATCAACCAGCTGCGGATCGACAACGCCGCGTTGCGCGAGGAGAACCAGCAGCTCCAGAACGACAACGCGCGGCTCCAGCAGCTCAAGTCCGAGAACGACCAGCTGACGGCACTGCTCCAGCTGCAGAGCGGCTTCGGCCACAAGACCGTCGCGGTGCGGGTGATCGGGCGCGAGCTGCTCCCGTCCAGCCGCTCGGTGACGCTCGACAAGGGAACGGCCGACGGGCTCGCGATGGGGGACGTGGTCGTAGTCGGCGGCGGCGCGGTGGCGGGGCGGATCACCGACATCGGTGCGGACTACGCGAAGGTGACGCTCATCAGCGACCCAACGTCCACGGTGATCGGCCAGTTGGCCTCGTCCGGCGCCACCGGCGAGGTGGGCGGCGAGGCCGGCGGCGTCCTGACCATGAAGAACGTGGACTCGTCGGTGAAGATTTCGCTTGACGAGGAGGTGTTCACGGCTGGCCTCGAACTGGCGGGCGGGATCCGCTCGCCGTACCCCAAGGGCCTGGTCCTGGGCTCGGTGGTTGACGTCCAGCGCGATGCCAACGACGTGGTCCAGACCGCGTTCGTGGAGCCGGCGGCGGACCTCGACACGTTCGAGCTGGCGCTGGTGATCACGGACTACTCGGGCGGACTGCCGCCGGCCGACCAGCAGGCCGTCCCCTGCGGCACGTCGGGGACCGTGCCGGCGGGCGAGGTGCCGTGCTACACGCCGTCGCCGGCGCCGCAGAGGACGTCGAAGCCGTAGGAGCCGCGCGGAGCCGTTCGCCCCTTTCCGCGCGGGGGGCCGCGCGTGCAGGCTGCGCGTGTGGACCCGGTCATCGTGCTCGTGTTCGCCTATCGCGTCGCCGGCTCGCTGCCGGTGCTGCGCTGGCCGTTCTGGGGCGGGGTCGTGGCCGTCGTCTGCGACCTGTTCGACCTGCTGTTGTTCAACCTCTTCGTCGCGTACGGCGGGTGGCCGGGGTTCGACGGCTACCAGGCGTTCGACAAGTGGGCTGACCAGGTCTATCTGGCGGCGTTCCTGATCGTGGCCGTGCGTGACTTCCCGCGCCCGGCCCGGTGGCTGGCCGTGGCGCTGTACGCGCTGCGGCTCGTCGGGTTCGCGGGCTTCGAGGCCGGGCTGCTCCCGCGGGACGCCCTGCTCGCCTTCCCGAACGTGTTCGAGTTCTGGTTCCTGGCGGTCGCGTTCACGCTCCGCTACCGCCCCGGCTTCGCGTGGACGCCCGGTCGATCCGCCGCGGTCCTGCTCGTCCTCGGCGCCGCCAAGGCCGTCCAGGAGTGGGCGCTCCACGTCGGGCGGCTGTTCGACGGGTTCTCGTTCCTCGAGGCGCTCGACGCGATTCGGCGCGCGCTCCTCTCGCCGTTCGGCGGCGGGTAGCGCAGGGCCGCGTGGGGCCACGTGTCGCCTGGCTTCGGGGTTCAGAGCACCAGGATCCCGCTCGTCGGCGGCACCTCACCCCGCCGCAGGTGCGCCAGGATCGACGCGCCCTCGAGCGGAAACTTGGAGCGCAGGGCTTCGCGGTGCTCACGGAGGACCGCTCGGTTGTGGGCGCTGCGGGCCACGAGGAGGACCGCGCGGTCCACCGACGGGTCGTCGCGCAACTTCTGCGCGATGCGTCGGCTGCGTTCCTGGATGTCATGCAGGTGCACCTCCGCCTCGACGCCGCATGACGAGCCCGGGCCGTCGACCATTCCGTCCCATGCCCGCTGGTCGCCGCGGATGGGCATCGGAACCTCGCGGCGGAGGCGGAGGGCGGCGGGGAGGCGCCCTGCCAGACGGGCGAGGAGCGCCAGCTGGCCCGCGTCCCGTACTGCCGAGCCCGATGGGTAGAGCTTGAGCGACAGGATGAGGCCTAGGACCGCGGCAACCCTCGAGAGCTGATCAACGGTGGGGCGCCGGTGCTCGTCACGCTCGATCCGGCCGACCTGCGAGGCGGACATGCCAGCCGCGCGAGCCACGGCCGCCTGCGACAGCCCGGCCCCGATGCGCGCGTCACGCAGCTCGCGGCCCAGCGCGCCGACAGCGCGTCGAGCAAGGAGGGTTCCGTGGGCGGCCCGACTGGACTTGACCGGCATGCCGAGACCATGCGAACGCGGCGTTACCGGCGGCTTACACGGGGTGGCGGGGCGCGCCACGAGGGGCGTTGCCGGCCTCCCGGCCGCCGGGTGGTCGTATCTTGCGCCGACTGCACGAGCCGGCCGTCTGGCCGCCGGGTGGTCGTATCGTGCGCCGACTGCACGAGCCGGCCTGGCTGCGGAGCATCTGGGCGCTGGTGGGCGCCGATGGACAGGATGCGGGGCGCTGGAGTGCACGATCGCGCCGCGGGGCGGCCGGGATGAGCGCTCGGCGCCACGTGGCCACCGGGCGGCTGTGCGTCCGAAGGGCCGCACCACGCGGCCACCGGGCGGCTGTGCGTGCGTAGGCATCGGCGCACCGGGCGGCTGTGCGTGCGAAGGGCCGCATCGGCGGGCCATGCCGGCACCGGGACGCGGTGGCGGTGCGAACGAACGGCGCCGGCCTCGACGCGTGCGGTACGCTGCGCCGCGATGAAAGGCCTCGTGCTCGCGGGCGGCACCGCCACGCGCCTCTTCCCGCTGACGATCGTCACAAACAAGCACCTGCTGCCGATCTACGACCGGCCGATGATCTACTACCCGCTCGAGACGCTGGCGGGGATGGGCATCCGCGAGGTCATGGTGATCGTGGGCGGCAAGAGCGTCGGCGACATCGTGGAGCTGCTGGGCGACGGGCGGCACTTCGGCCTCGACCTCACCTACCGCTACCAGCGCGGCGCGCTCGGCATCGCCCACGCGATCGGCCTGGCCCGGGACTTCATCGGCGACGCTGCGTTCTGTGTGGTCCTGGGCGACAACATCCTGCGCGGCGAGCCGCTCGCCGAGACCGCGCGGCAGTTCGAGCAAGGCCAATGGGGCGCCGGCACGCTGCTCTACCGGGTGCCCGACCCGGAGCGGTTCGGCGTGGCCGAGCTGGACGCGCACGGCAACGTCACCGGTTTCGAGGAGAAGCCGAAGCAGCCGAAGAGCGACCTGATCCCGATCGGCGTGTACTTCCTGCGGCCCGACGCGTTCGACGTCATCGAGGGGCTCGCCCCGTCGGGCCGAGGTGAGTTCGAGATCACCGACGTGCTCAACAACTACATTCCGGGCGGCGGCCTCTTCGCGCCTGTGTACGAGGGCCAGTGGGCCGACGCGGGCACCGTGCCATCGCTGCTCAAGGCCGCCGAGCTGGCGCAGGGCGACGACCAGGCCGGCCGGCTGGCGTCCCCCGTCGAGCGGCCCGGGGAGTCCGCGTGAGCGATCGCCTCGGCCCGGGCGCGCGGCTGCTGGTCACCGGCGGCGCCGGGTTTATCGGCTCGGAGCTCGTGCGCCAGCTGCTCGCCCGTCGCGACGGCACCCGGGTCACGGTCCTCGACAAGCTGACCTACGCCGGCAACCGCGCCAACCTGGCCGCAGTCGAGGACGACCCCGAGCAGGCGGCGCGCTTCGCGTTCGTCCAGGGCGACATCGCCGATGCGGGGGTCGTCGGCCAGCTTGTCGCCGAGGCGGACGCGGTGGTCAACGTCGCCGCGGAGACCCACGTCGACCGCAGCATCCTCGACCCCGAGGCGTTCCTGCGGACGGGCGTGATCGGGGTCCACGTGCTGCTCGACGCCGTGCGCGCGGAGGCGGAGCGGGCCGCCGGCGGGGAGCGGCCGGGCACCCCGCGGTTCCTGCAGGTCAGCACCGACGAGGTGTACGGCGAGGTGGCCGAGGGCCGCAGCGTCGAGACCGACGGGCTCGCACCGCGCAGTCCCTACGCCGCCGCCAAGGCCGCTGGCGAGCTGCTGGTTCGCGCCTATCACGTGACCTTCGGGCTCGACGTGGTCATCACGCGGGGCTCCAACACGTACGGCCCGCACCAGCACCCCGAGAAGCTGATCCCGCTGTTCACGACCAACGCGCTCGAGGGCAGGCCGCTGCCGATGTACGGCGACGGCATGCAGGTCCGCGACTGGCTCCACGTCTCGGACCACGCCGCGGGCATCGAGTTCGTCCTGCGCCGCGGCGCGGCGGGCGAGGCGTACAACGTCGCGGGCGGCACCGAGCTGCCCAACCGCGAGGTCATCGCGCGGCTGCTCGCCGCCACCGGCCGCGATTGGTCGCTCGTTCGCACCGTGCCCGACCGGCCCGGCCACGACCGCCGCTACGCGATGGACGGCTCCAAGCTGGCCGCGCTCGGCTGGGCCCCCGCGACCTCGTTCGAGGCGGGCCTGCCGGCGACCGTCGCCTGGTACCGCGACCACGAGGACTGGGTGGCCACGGCCAAGTCCGGCGACTGGGACGCCTACTACGCCCGCCAGTACGGCGACCGGCTCGCCGCCGGCCGCGCCGTGGACGGGTCCGCCTAGCGTGCGGGTCGCGGTCGTCGGGGTTGTCGGCCGTCTGGGCCGGGCCCTCGTGGGAGCTCTTGAGGGGGCGCCGTTCACGGGACGGCGCCCGCCCGTCGGCTGGGACCTGCCGGACTTCAACCTCGACACGGTCACAGCCGCGAGCTTCGGCGCGCTGCTTGACGGCGCGCACCCGGAGGTCGTGATCCACACCGCGGCCTGGACCGACGTGGACGGCAACGCCCGGGAGCCGAACCTGGCCCTGCGACGCAATGGGATCGCCGTCGGCGAGATCGCCCGGGCGTGCGCGGCGCGCGGGACGGACCTCGTGATCCTCTCGACGAACGAGGTCTTCGACGGCCGGAGGACCGACGGCCATGGTTACAGGCCCGATGATGCCCCGAACCCGGTCAACCCCTACGGGGCCGCCAAGGCCACCGCGGAGCGACTCGCCATCGACGCCTTCGCGGGATCGGCGGGCCGGCTGGCGATCGTCAGGACGGCCTGGCTCTTCGGGCCGCCGGGCAACGACTTCCCGGCCAAGATCGCGTCGGCGGCTGCACGGGCCGTGGCGGCCGGCGAGCCCCTGCGCGTCACGGGCGACGAGATCGGGACGCCGACCTACACGCCCGACCTGGCCGAGGCGATCGTGGACCTGGTCGGGACCGACAGCCCGCCGGCAGCGGGTTCAGTGACCGTCCACCACCTGGTGAACGGCGGGCGAGCCTCACGCGCCGACTGGGCTCGCGAGGTGCTGAGGTCGCTCGAGATCGACGCTCAGGTCGTGGATGTCCCGGCCTCCACGTGGCAGCGCGCCTCGACCCCGCCGTTGTGGGCGGTGCTGGAGCCCACGCCGCTGCCCTCCGGCCTGCCGATGCGCGATTGGCGGGAGGCGTTCGCGGACGCGGTGCCGGCCCTCCGCAGGGAGCTCGCCGACTGAGGACGGCGCGGCGACGGACGGCGCGGCGACGGACGGCGCCTGGCCTGTCGTTGCCGCCTCGCGTCGGTGTCCGAAACCTTCGACGGCGATCGCGCCTCGCAGGAGGGGGACCAGATGCTGCGCGTTGATGGTCCCCTGCGCCCGCCTGGACTACTCGCAACCGCACCGCACCGGCCAAGAGCACCTTCCCGGGGGCACCAATGACCCACGGGCATCGGGACGTTCCCGCCATTGGCCGGCGACGCCTGCGCGCGGACCCTTAGCCAGGTCACGACCCCGCGTGGAGCTACCGCCTTGCACCGGATCGCCACCACCTTCGCCGCCCTGCTCGTCGCGGGCCTCGGCATCCTCGTGCCGGCCGGCGCCACCCCCGCCCAGGCGGCGAGCGTGAACCCCAAGGTCGTGATCATCGTCGGCGCCACGGGCAGTGTGACCCCCACCTACCGCTCCTACGCCGACCAGCTCTACGCCGAGGCGATCAAGTACTCGAGCAACGTCGTGAAGGTGTACAGCCCCAACGCGACCTGGTCCCGGGTCAAGTCCGCGGTGAACGGCGCCTCGATCATCGTCTACCTCGGCCACGGCAACGGCTGGCCGTCCCCGTACGGGAACGACGCCGCGTACACGACCAAGGACGGCTTCGGGCTCAACTACGACACCAACGGCGACGGCAAGTACACCGACAGCGAGCTCAAGTACTACGGCGAGCCCTCCATCCGCACCCTCACGCCGGCACCGAACGCGGTGGTCCTGCTGTTCCACCTCTGCTACGCGTCGGGCAACAGCGAGCCCGGCCTGGCCGACCCCTCGCTCTCGGTGGCCCGGCAGCGCGCCGACAACTACGCCGCGGCCTTCCAGGCGATGGGGGCGAAGGCGGTCATCGCCATCGGCCACAGCCACGACCCGTACTACATCAGCGCGCTGTTCACGCAGCGCGAGACGATCCGCGACTACTTCACGCACGCTCCGGACTTCCACAACCACCTGCTCCAGTACGCCTCAGCCCGGACGCCCGGGCGCACCGAGCTGCTCGACCCCGACAAGTCGACGCCCTGGGGGTTCTGGCGCTCGCTGACCGGTGACATGACCCTCAACACGGCCGACGTGACCGGCGCCTCCTACGCGAGCACGGCTGGCGATCCCTCCAAGATGGCCGTCCCCGGCAACGCCACGCCGAAGGCGGACGGCACGAACGTGTACGGCTCGGTCGACGACGCCGGCGCCGGCACGAACCCGACGGCCACGCTCAGCGCCTCCACGATCGTGCGGGTCGACAGCCAGGAGGCGGTGAAGGCCGCGGACGGCTCGCCGATCTACGCGGTCCACACCGATGACGGCACAACGGGCTGGATGGTGGGCTCCACGCTCACGCCGCGCGATTCGCTGGCGCCCCGCGTGTGGTCCGTCGACGACGGCACCGACACCTTCTCCCCCGACGGCAACGGCGTGGGCGACACGATGCCGATCTCGGTCCGGCTGTCCGAGGCCTCGACCTGGAGCCTGGCGATCACCGACGGCGGCGGCCATCAGCTGGCCACCAGCTCCGGCCAGTCCGACACCGCCTCGATGACGTGGGCGCCCGCGGCCGGCTCGCTCACCAACGGCACCTACCACTGGAACCTGACGGCCACCGACCCGATGGGCAACGGGCCGCTCCAGAGCACGGGCGGCGTCTCCGTCGACCTCGTTCCGCCGACCCTGGCCATCGCCGGGGCCGCCACGCCCGCGGTGTTCACCCCGAACGCCGACCGCACGGGCGACACCGTGTCGTTCGGCGTGACGTCGTCCGAGGACGGGACCGCGCGTGCCACGATCCGCAACGCGGGCGGGACGACCATCGACTCGCTGGTCGTGCCCTTGAGCGGCAAGGCCGCCACCCTCACATGGGACGGCACGACCTCGGGCGGGGCGGCGGCACCGAACGGCAGCTACATCATGCGGATCACCACCCGTGACCTCGCCGGCAACACCAGCGCCTTCCAGGAGCGCACGCTGGTGGTGGACCGGACGCTCGGCTTCGTGGCCAGCGCCAAGACCGTCTTCTTCCCCCAGGACGGCGACAAGTACGCACCGACCACCGTGTTCAGCTTCAGGCTTGCCGACGCCGCCACGGTCGACTGGACCGTGGTGGACGCCACCGGCAAGGTGGTCCGGACGATCAAGAGCGGCGCGTCGCTGGCCGCCGGGACGTACACGTCCACGTGGAATGGCCGGAACGACGCCGGCGCCTACGTCGGCCGCGGCACGTACCGCACGCAGGTGGTGGCCACTGACACCCTGGCCACGCTGACCCAGCGCGCCTCGGTCGTGGCGGACGCCTTCCGGATCGTGTCGTCCGACACCACGCCGGCTCGCGGCCAGCGGGTCACGGTGACCGCGTACTCCGCCGAGCCGCTCGCCGCCGCCCCCAAGGTCACCGTCGTCCAGCCGGGCATCTCCACCTGGAGCGCCACGATGACCCGCGTCTCCGCGGGCATCTACCGCGTCACCGTGACGCTCCGGAAGTCCTCGGCCGGGACGATGCGGTTCAAGGTCACCGGGAAGGACGCGACCGGTCACGTCCAGTGGAGCAACCTCTACCTGCCGCTCCACTGAGGCGGCCTCTCGGGCGACTGGCGCCGCCCGGCGGGGCGCACCGGCGACAGCACCAGACCGCACCGCTGGGCACCGTACTGGTCCGGACCGGGACCTTCGAGCGGTCGACGCGGTTGCACCGGTGGTCTAGGGTAGGCCTCCACGCCGGACGGGCGCGGCCTGCCGACCGGGCCCTGCTCAGCGTGCGCCAGCGGTCAGGCGGGTGCACGTGTCCCGTCCGGCCCCGAGGAACCCGTGACCCGATCGACCTCCGCGCGCCGCCTCCGCCGCACCGTCCCGGCGGCACTGCTCGTGGCGACCATCGCTGTGGGGATCCTGCCCGGCCCCGGCCTCGCGGGCGCGACCAGCTCGATGAGCGCGGCCTCCGACAGCGCGGCCGACTCCGCGGCCCAGACCCTTGAGCCCGGGACGGGGACAACCGCCGTCGGGGGCGGCGCCGCCGAAGGCGCCGTGCCCGCCGCCGAGGCCGCCGTACAGGACGCCACCGCGTCCGCGACGCCACCGGTCCTCGACCAGCCGGTCCTCGACGCGGGCAGCGCCTCGACGGCGACCGGCGAGCCGTCCACCGCCTACGCGGAGTGGCTGGCGCACGAGAACGATCGCATCGTGTTCACGCCGGGCGGCCGCGTCACGGTCGGCTTCACGCCCCGCTCGACGGACACCTGGCAGGTGGGCGGCCAGGCGCCGACCACGCTGCCGGCGGGACGGGCGACCGGCCGAGCCATGGCCGCGTCCCGCGAGGGCAGCGCCTGGGCGGCGGGCTCGGGTCCCGTGCCGCAGGAGGCAGCGGCGCCCGCCGACCGCACGCCGGTCGACGCGCCCGTGGGCCTCCCGACGATCCGAGCGGTCCCCGTGTCGGCCGTGGCCAGCGTGCCCGATCCGGCCGTCACGCCGGACGCGGCCAGCGGGCTCCGCCGCCAGGTGTTCGGCTTCCTGCCCTACTGGCAGGTCTCGGGCGCCTCGACCAGCCTCAACTACGGCGTGCTCACGACGATCGCGTACTTCTCGGTGGGCGCGGACGCGAGGGGCAACCTGCGCAAGCGCAACAGCGACGGCACGCTCACGACGGGCTGGGGCGGCTGGACCAGCGCCCAGATGACCTCGGTGATCAACGCCGCCCACTCGCACGGGACGCGCGTCGTGCTGACGGCCAGCGTGTTCGCCTGGAGCACGGGCGGGGCCGCCGTGCAGCGGGCGCTCCTCGCGAGCTCCACGGCGCGGCTCAACTTCGCGCGCCAGCTCGCCGCGGCAGTCCGGGACCGTGGCGCCGACGGCGTCAACCTCGACTTCGAGCCGCTGGTCCGAGGACAGGAGTCGAACTTCGTCGCGCTCCTGCGGACCCTGCGGTCGCAGCTCAACGCCATCCGCCGCGGCTACCAGATCACGTACGACACCACGGGCTACATCGGCAACTACCCGCTGGAGGCCTCGATCGGCGCGTCGGCCGCGGACGCCGTGTTCATCATGGGCTACGACTACCGCACGAGCGGCGCATCCACCTCGGGCTCGATCGACCCGCTCTCCGGCCCCACCTACGACCTCGCCGACACGATCCGCCAGTACACCGCGCGGATCAGCCCGTCGCGCGTGATCCTGGGCATCCCCTGGTACGGCCGCGCCTGGTCGACCGCCACGAGCTCGCCCCGGTCGAGGAACACCAGCGGCTCGAAGTACGGCTACAGCACCGCGGTGAACTACGAGAGCATCCCGGCCCTCGTGAAGCTGTACGGCCGCAAGTGGGACTCGGTCGAGCAGAGCCCGTACATCGTCTACCGCCGACAGAACTGCACGAAGGCCTACGGGTGCGTCACCAGCTGGCGCCAAGTCTGGTACGACGACGCCACCTCGCTCGGGCGCCGCTACCAGCTCGTCAACGACTACGGCCTGCGCGGCACGGGCATGTGGGCGCTGGGGTTCGACGGCGCGTACCAGGACATGGTCAAGGCCCTCTCGAACGCGTTCCTCGTCGACCACACGGCGCCCCAGGCGGGGATCCGGCTGCTGCCGGCGCAGAGTCTCGACGAGGGGATCGTGGTGGCATGGTCGGCCGCCGACGTCAGCGCCGTCCGCTGGTACGACGTCGAGGCGTCGGTCGACGGCGGCGCGTGGAAGGCCTGGTACACCCACACGAGGCTGACGAGCAGCGTCTGGCTGGGCGTCGACGGGCACGGCTACGCGTTCCGCGTCCGGGCCGCCGACACGAGGGGCAACGTCGGGGCATGGAACGTGGCCACGGCGGGCGCCTCGACGCCCGCGGGCCTCGCGGTGGGCGGCTTCGGCCGTGTCACCCAGAGCGGGCTCCCGTATCGGACCGGGCCGAGCACCTCGGCCGCGAGGCTGGGCACGCTCTCGTCGGGCACGCTCGTGGCGCTCACGTCGGGGCCGGTGTCGGCCAACGGGTACACGTGGTACGAGGTGACCCAGCCGATCCGTCAGTGGGCACCCGTGTCATTCGTGGAGCGCGGCGTGTGGATCGCCGTCCGGTCGTCATCGGCCACCTACGTGGTGCCGTACCACGCGCCCAACACCACCGTGGTGAACGCAGGCATCACCGGCTTCGACTTCGCGGGCGGCGGCCTCACCGGCGCCTCGTCCGCCGCGGTCGCGGGCCGCACGTTCTCGCCCAACCGCGACGGCTCGCGGGACGGGCTCCGCGTGCGCTGGACGGCAACCGTGGCGTTCAGGCGGCTCACGCTCAACGTGCTCCGCCTCAGCGGGTCCCTCGTGGGCTCGGTCAACGTGCCGGCCCTGACCGCCGGCACGCACGGCTTCACCTGGGACGGGACCGTGGGCGGCCGCCGGGTCGCTGACGGCCGGTACCTGCTCCAGCTCGTGGGCACCGCGGGCTCGCGGGTGTATCGAGCGCCGTCGGCCCTGCCCGCGACGTCCGCGCAGGTCTCGCGGTACGCGGTCACCGTGGACACCGTGGCGCCGGTTCGCAAGGCCGCCTCCGCGTCGTCGGGGCTCCTCTCGCCCAACGGCGACGGCGTGCGCGAGAGCGCCACGTTCGCGCTGAAGGCGGCGGGTGCCACGCGCTGGTCGGTCCGGATCGCCGCCGGCTCGGCGCCGCCGGTCCGGTCGGCGACCGGCTCGGGGGGCTCGCTCCGGTTCACCTGGAACGGCCGCGGCGATTCAGGTGCGCTCGTGCCCGACGGCATCTACACCGTCGCGCTCGCGGCCTGCGACCTCGCGGGCAACTGCGCCGTCGCCTCGTACCGGGTCCGGGTGGACAGGACGGCACCGACCGTCGGGCTCGCCGTCACGCCCTCGCCGGTCTCGCCCAACGGCGACGGGGCCGGCGACACCGCGACCGTCCGCTGGTCGGCGTCCGAGGCGGCCACGGGGACCGTGTCGATCCTGCACGGCTCCACCCTGGTGAGGCGCTGGACCGTGCGTCGCGCGGTCTCGGGCGGCGTCACCTGGAACGGCCGCTCCGCCTCGGGCTCGCTCGCGGGCGACGGCCGCTACACGGTCAGGGTGGACGTGCGCGACGCGGCGGGCAACCGGCGGGTCGCCTCGACCTTCATCACCGTGGACCGCACCGCGGGCTTCCTGCGCTGGACCGGGACGTTCTTCCCGCAGGACGGCGACACGCTGGCCTCCACGGCCCGCCTCTCGTGGCGCCTCACCCGCACCGCGACGACCACGCTCGCCCTCTACGACGCGTCCGGCAGCCTCGTTCGCACGATCTGGTCGCACCGACGGCTCAGCGCGGGAACGCGGACTTGGACGTGGAACGGTCGCCTCGCCGACGGCAGTTACGCCCCGCAGGGCGCCTACACAGCCCGTCTGACGGTGACTTCGCCCTACAGCACGCAGACCCTCACGCGAACCGTGTGGGCCGCCGCGTTCCCGGCGTTCATCTCGCCCGCCACGGTGCGGCCAGGCGGCGTCCTGACGGTCCGCTTCGCGCTCGCCGAGCCGCTCAAGGCGGCACCCGCCGTGACCTTCCACCAGCCCGGCGTGACGCCGCGGACGATCACCGCGACGCGACTTCCGAACGGCACCTACCAGGCGCGGTTCGCCGTCCGCGCCGGCGCTGCCGGGACCGCGACCGTGCGCATCCTGGGGACCGACAGGGCGGGCCACGCGAACGCGAGCTGGTACACGGTCGCGGTGGCCCGGTGATCCCCGCCGTACACTGCCGACCGTGAGTCTCCAGCACGACACCACCGAGGGGGGCCAAGCCCCGGCCACGATGCCGCCAGCCGAGCCGGCCGCCGAGTCCCGGGCTGGCTCCGCGGCCGAGACGCCGACCGAGGCCCACGCGGTCGCTGCACCCGCCGCTCTCCCCGCCGCCGACGCGCCGGCCCCGCGGTCCGCGTCCCCGGCCGTGTATGCGGCCACGTGGGTCGTGGTGCCGACGTACAACGAGGCGGCGAACGTCGAGGCCATCTCCGCCGCCATCCTCGCCGCGCTGCCCGGGGCCACGCTGCTGGTCGTGGACGACGGCTCGCCCGACGGCACCGGCGACATCGCCGACCGCCTCGCGGCCGACCACCCGCTCGTGCGCGTCCGGCATCGCGCCCGCAAGCAGGGCCTCGGCCGCGCGTACCTCGACGGGTTCGGCGTGGCGCTCGACGGCGGCGCGCAGATCATCGTCCAGATGGACGCCGACTGGTCCCACGACCCGGCGGTGCTGCCCGCGCTCGTGGCGCCGGTGCTCGAAGACCGGGCCGACCTCGTCATCGGCTCGCGCTACACGGCGGGCGGCGGCACCACCGACTGGGGGCTGGTCCGCCGTGTCATCTCGCGCTCCGGGTCGATCTTCGCCCGGACCGTCCTGCGCCTCGGCCCCCACGACCTCACGGGCGGCTTCAAAGCGTGGCGCGCCGCAACCCTGGCAGGCGTCCCCGCGGAGGGCGTCCGTGCCGGCGGGTACGTGTTCCAGATCGAGATGACGTACCGGGCGGCGCGGTCCGGCGCGCGAATCGTCGAGGTGCCGATCCTGTTCCGCGACCGGCTCGTCGGGCAGTCCAAGATGAGCCGCCGGATCATCGTCGAGGCGTTCTTCGTGGTGGTGGGCCTGCGCTGGGACGAGCTCCGCGGCCGCGGCCCCAAGGGCGCCAAGCCCAAGTGATCGCACCCCGCGACGGCTGGCGGCCCGGGGCCGGACCGGCCGAGCCTGCCGCGGCCCCGCCCTCCGGCGTCCGGGTCGTGATGGACGTGCGGCCGCTCCAGGCGCCAGAGCGGGCGCCGCTGACCGCCGCCTACCTCGAGCAGCTGCTGACCGCGCTCGACGCCGACCCGCGCGACGGGGAGTCGTTCGCGTTCCTGCTCGCGCTCGACCTCGACGACCCGACCGCGGACCGCTGGCCTCGTCTCGAGGTGATCGGGCGCCGTCTGCTGCCGCCCACGCGGCTGCTTCGCTCGGGGGCGCTGACCGTGGACCCGTTCCTGCTCCGCGGGGCGTCGATCGGGTCGGGGTGGCGGGCGGAGCGGGGCGGCGCGGCCGGCTCGGTCTACTGCGCGGCCGCCGGTGCGCTGCCGATCGGCTCTGGGATCCCGGTCGTGGCATCGCTGCTGGACCTCGCGCCCTGGCAGCTGCCGGAGGCGTGGCAGAAGGGTCGGGCGGCGATGTTCGGCCAGCGCCTCCGGGCGCGGCTGCTGAAGGATGCGGCGGCGGTCATCGTGCCCAGCCGGTCCGCCGGCACCGACGCCCGCCGCCTGCTGCACGTCCGGCCCGCGGCCATCCGCGTCGTCGCGCTGGCGCCGCGCGCGGCGTTCCGGCCCTCGGCAGCCGAGGGAGCGGCCGTCGAGCGCGAACGCCTGGGCCTCGGCGAACGGTACGCGGTCTACGAGGGCCGCTTCGATGCGCGCCACGACCTGGAGACGCTACTCGCTGCGCTCGCCACCCTGACCGCCGAGGCACCGCCGGTCGGTGTGCCAGCCGACGCCTGGCCGCCGCGCATCGCCGTCGTCGGAGCCTCGCCCGACGACCGGACCGAGATCTCGCGGGCCGCCGCCAGGGCGGGCGTCGAGGAGGCGCTCGTCTATGCGCAGGCGCCCGACGAGGGGCGGCTGGCGGCGCTGGTCGCCGGCGCTCGGTTCCTCGTCCAGCCGGTGCGCTCGGATTCCGCGGGCACGGCCGCGATGGAGGCCCTCGCCGCCGGCGTCCCGGTCGTCGCCAGCGCCGTGGGGGCCCTGCCCGAGATCGTGGGCCCGGCGGGGATCCTGGTGGAGCCCGGAGACGCGCGTCGGCTTGCGGTGGCAGTCCGGGCAGCCTGGTCGGACGACGGGCTGCTTCGCGGGCTGCGCGGCGCGATTTCGGATCGCCCGGCCGCCCGGCGCACCTGGGCCGACGTGGCCCGGGAGACGCGCGCGATCTGGGCGGAGGCCGCCCGACCGGCGCCGATGCTCTAGTCGGCCCCGTCGGGCGGGGGCCGACGGTCGGCCGCGGGCTGACGGGCGGGCGTCTGACCGCGGGCGCGGGTAGCCGACCGCGGGCGCGGGCTGACGGTCGGCACGCCGCCTCGGCTTCCGGTGCTGGCTGCGCGGCGCCGATCGCGCTCCCGGTCCGCGACCCACCGTGGTGTCATCGGGCGGGTCGCGGCGCTGGCCCGTGCGCGAGCGCCAGGGCGGGCGCCGGGCTGACCCCACCCGCCTCGACGCTGACGGGCTAGAAGACCAGCCGCCAGTCCCCGACGTCGCCCTGCGGGGACGCGCTGGGTGACGCGCCGCCGGACGGCGAGGGCGATGCGGCGGGTGCCGGCACCTTGCCCAGCTTGTACGTGATGACCGTCCCCGTCTGCACGACCTGGACGAACGTCTGGCCAACTGTGAGCGTCACCTGCTTGCCGTCGGGGCCGTAGAGGTAGGTCGGCGCCGTGATCGACTTCTTCTTCCAGGTCGCCTTGACGACCTTGCCGTTGGTGAACACGAGCGCCTTGCCCGAGCCCGTGAACTGCGCCTCGAGGCGACCGTGGTTGGAGCCGTCGTTGAGCGGGCCGAAGCGCATGTAGATCACGACCACGTTCTTGGGCGAGATCCGCACCTTGGTCTTCGGCCCCACGTCGTACTGCCGGCCCTCGACGGACACGGTCCGCGGGTAGGAGTTGGTCGACCGCTGGTAGCTGTACGTGATCTTGTTCTGCCCGTACGGCACCACGATCGAGCCGCCCACCGGCAGCTGCGCGGTCGGCGGGTCGGGCGCGAACTGCCAGTGCGCCTTGTAGTTGACGGTCGTGGGCGCGTGCACGGCCTTGACGAGGCCGCGCAGGTGCGGACCGTCGCTGTAGACGTTGTGCGGGGCGAAGCGCGTCTTGACCCGCCACATGTACTTGGGGCCGTAGACGAACTCGTCGGCGTTCCAGACCACCTTGCCCTTGCCCTGCGACGAGCGCAGCAGGGCCAGCGCCTGGGGCGAGCCGCCGACATGCGCGTACACCGCGTTCCACTCGGCCGCCCAGGAGATGAAGTACAGGCGCGACGACCGGATCGGTCCGACGGCCGGCGGGTTGCCTTCGGAGAAGAGGGCCAGGTAGCGCGGGATGCCGCCCTCCGCGGGGGCCTGCCAGACCTGGCTGGCGAAGGACAGTCCGGACTGCGGCCGGGCGTCCATCTGGTCGTCGACCATCACCGCCACCACGTGGCGCGTCGCATAGGCCGGCGGCACCATCACGCCGTCGAGCGGGTCGGGGACGAGGTTGGACGTGGGCGAAGGCGTGGGCGAGGGCGACGCCGTGTCAGTGGGCGCGGCCGAGGCAGAATCCGACGGGGCCGGCGAGCCGGAATCTGTCGGCTGCTGGCTCGCGGACGGGGCGACGCTCGCCGCTGCGACGGCTGATGGCGACGGCGAGACCGACGGGCCCATCACCGCACGCGCGGCGAACAGCCCGACGCCCACACCCCCGGCGAGTGCCAGGACCACCAGAATGACCGCAGGCACGCGCTTCATGGGCGTGGCGCCTCGACGGCCGGCACGGATGCGGACACCGCGTTCTCCCCTGGGGCCCCGGGGGCGGGGCCAGACCCGGGGCGGACTATAGCCCGTTTCGGCCGTGGGGTTGGCGCCTGCAGGTGGACCGCCACGCGCGATCACGACCTCAGGCGGTTGGCCGCGTCCGCCGCTCCGTCGTACGCTGTGCCCGACGCAGCAGCCCCGAGGTCCGTGATGACCGAGCCCAGCACCCCAGCACGCAGGCGCGCGCGACGCGCCGAACAAGCCCAGCCCGACGAGACGGCCCTGTCGATCGCCGCCGATCGGCTCGCAGCCGCCGAGCACGCCGCCGCCGCGGAGGCGGCAGCCGTCGTGGCGAGCCAAGCCGCGCTGCCGGGCCCTGGCGACGCACCGACCGGCGAGCCGGAGCGCGAGCCGCAGGCCCTCCTCGGGACGGTGGTCGGTGGCGGCTTCGAGCGCGTTGCCGCGGGCAGCATCCAGCTCGATCGCGGCGGCATCGGCGAGGCCACCGCCGACACCGTCGAAGTGCGCGTCGGCGGCATCGGGCGCCTTGACGCCACTGACGTCTTCGTCCAGTTCGGCGGTGTGGGCGCCGCGCGGGCCGACGTGCTCAACGTCGAGTGGGGCGCCGTCGGCCCGGTGGCGGCCGGCGAGCTCCGCGTCACGCAGGGCCTCGTCGGCAGCGCCATCGCGCGCGAGGCGACCATCGACCAGGGCTTCGTCCGGACCCTGATCGCCCAGCACGTGACCGTCACCCGCCCGTCGGCCGCGCTGGTGGTGCTCGCAGCGCGCGTTGATGGCGAGGTCCGGGCGCTGCTCGACTGGCGCGGCGCGCTCGCGCTCGGCGTCGGCCTCGGGCTTGTCACGGCGGTCTCGAGGGCCCTGCGCCGGTCTCGCTGACGTCGGCTCGCGCGGCGGGGAGAGGGGGGCTCGGCCGGTATACTGCTGCGGGTCGCGGGACCGGCAGCCGGTCGGCCGCGCCCGTCGCAGCGGCGAGCGTCGGCCGCGCGAGGCCCCGTTACGCAGGAGCACGCCCGCCTTGATCGACCCGACCGCCCGGATCCACCCCACCGCCGACCTCGAGGCGGATGTCACGGTGGGGCCGCGGAGCAGCATCTGGCACCGGGCGCAGGTGAGGGTCGGGGCCACGATCGGCGCCGAGTGCATCATCGGCCGCGACGCGTTCATCGACGAGGGCGTCACCCTCGGCAACCGGGTCAAGATCCAGAACCTGGCACTCGTCTACCACGGCGTCACCGTGGAGGACGGCGTGTTCATCGGGCCCAACGCCATCCTGACCAACGACCGCTACCCGCGGGCCATCACCGCCGACGGCGCCCTCGCGCGCGCGGACGACTGGACCGTGTCCCCGATCACCCTGCGGACCGGCTGCTCCATCGGCGCCGGGGCGGTGGTGGTGGCTGGCGTCGACGTGGGCCGGTTCGCCACGGTCGGCGCGGGATCGGTGGTGACCCGCACGGTCCCCGACCACGCGCTGGTGGCCGGCAGCCCAGCCCGCCGCATCGGCTGGGTCTGCGGCTGCGGGCAGCGCCTCGTCGACGCCGCCGGCGCCACGGTCCGGGCCGATTACGAAGGCGCAGCCGCGTGCCAGCGCTGCCCGTCCACCTACACCATCACGGGCGACGCCTGCGTCGCCGGCTGAGGGAGCCCGTCACATGATCCCCATCTCCAAGCCCGACATCGGCCCCGCCGAGGAGGCGGCCGTCCTCGAGGTCCTGCGCTCCGGCATGCTCGCCATGGGCGCCAAGACCAAGGCGTTCGAGGAGGCGTGGGCCGAGTACTGCGGCGTGAAGCACGCGATCCTGATGGCCAACGGCACCGTGGCCCAGGAGGCCGTGCTGCACGGCGTGGGCATCGGCGAGGGCGACGAGGTGATCACCGTCTCGTTCTCGTTCAACGCCACGGTCTCGGTCATCCTGCGCGCCGGCGCCCGGCCGGTGTTCGTGGACATCCGCGCGGACGACTTCTGCATGGACCCCGACCAGGTGGAGGCCGCGATCACGCCCCGCACCAAGGCGATCATGCCGGTCCACCTGTACGGCCTGATGGCCGACATGGCCCCGCTCGAGGACATCGCCCGACGGCACAACCTGGTGATCATCGAGGACGCGGCGCAGGCGCACGGGGCGGCGTACCGCGGCCGGAGGGCCGGCCAGTTCGGGCCCACGATGTTCAGCCTGTACGCGACGAAGAACCTCATGACGGGCGAGGGCGGCTTCGCGACCACCGACGACGACGACGTCGCCGACCGCATCCGCCTCTTCCGCAACCACGGCATGCGCGTCCGCTACCACCACGAGAGCCTGGGCACCAACTACAAGCCCGGCGACATCGCGGCGGCGATCGGCCTCGCGCAGCTGACCCGCCTCGACGAGCGGACGGAGCAGCGGCGGCGGAACGCCGCATACCTCACCGCGGAGCTGGGCGCCGACTACCTGACCCCCACTGTCCCCGAGGGCCGCGACCACGTCTGGCACCAGTACGTCATGCGGTTCCCGGGCGAGCGGCAGCAGGTGATCGACGGCCTCACCGAGCGGGGCGTGGGCACCCTGATCTACTACCCGGTGCCGATCCACAAGCAGTCCTACCTGCAGACGTACGTGCCCGGGGCCGCGGACCTCGACCTGCCGGTGACGAACCGGCTCTCCGACGAGGTCCTCGCGATCCCGGTCCACCCCAGGCTCTCGCAGGACGACCTCGCGACGATCGTGCGGTCGATCCGCGAGGTCGCGACGCCGGTGCAGCGATGAGTGGGGCGCCCCGGCTCCGAGTCGGTCTCGTCGGCCTGGGGATGATGGGCCGCAACCACCTGCGGGTGCTCTCGAGCCACCCCGAGACGACGCTCGCGGCCGTTGCGGACCTTGACGCCGCTGCCCTCGAGGCGGCCACGGCCCAGACCGGCGCTGCGGGATACGCGGACCCGCTCGCGATGATCCGCGGGGCGGACATCGATGCGGCGGTGATCGCCGCGCCGACGACCGCCCACGTGCCGCTCGCGCTCGCCGCGATCGAGCGGGGCCTGCCGGTCCTGGTGGAGAAGCCGCTCGCGGCGACCAACGCCGAGGCGCTCGAGATCGTGGCGGCGGGCCGCGCCAGGGGTGTGCCGGTCCAGGTGGGCCACGTCGAGCGCTACAACCCGGCGGTGCTCAAGCTCGGCGAGCTGCTCCGGGCCGGCTGGCTGACCAAGATCTACGCGATCGTCTCGCGGCGGGCGGGCCCCTTCCCGGCCCGGATCCGCGACGTGGGCGTGACCGTGGACCTCGCCACCCACGACGCCGATATGCTCAGCTGGGTGGCCGGCGAGCGCCCCGTGCGCGCCTACGCGGAGCTGGCGCAGCGCAAGCACGCCACCCACGAGGACCTGCTGTTCGGGCTGCTCCACTTCCCGTCGGGCGCCACCGGCATGCTCGACGTGAACTGGCTCACCCCCGCCAAGCGCCGCCAGCTCGTGGTGATCGGCGAGGAGGGCATGTTCGAGCTCGACTACCTGACCCAGCGGCTCGCCTTCACCAAGTCCGACCTCGCGAGCCAGCAGCTGATCGCGGGCTATGCGCCCACGTTCGCCGGCGACGTGCTCGAGGTGGAGGTCGAGACCCACGAGCCCCTCAAGGCGCAGCTCGACGCGTTCGTCCACGCCGCCCGCACCGGCGAGCGGCCGTACGTGGACGGCGAGGACGGCGCATGGGCGGTCCGGATCGCCATCGCCCTGCTCGAGGCCGCGTCGACGGTCCGGCCGGTGGACCTGACGGGCGAGGCTGCGCCGGCATGACCCGCATCGTCACCCGCCCCTCCGTCGGCGCATCCATGCTCGGCGGCTCGATCAAGCTGCCCCCGCAGCCGTGCACCCACGGCGTCGCGCGCCAGGTCTCGCCCTGGACGGGCGAGGAGGGGACCGCAGGCAGCGTGGCCGTCGTGGGCGCGGGCAAGATGGGGCTGCCCCTCGCCGCGCAGTTCGCCACCCACGGCTGGCACGTGATCGCGGTGGACGTGAACCCGGCCGTGGTCGACGCGATCAACGCGGGCCAGTCGCACGTGGGCGAGGAGCCGGGGCTCGCCGAGATGGTCGCCGCCGTGCACGCGGAGGGACGACTGCGGGCAACGCTCGACGCGGCCGCAGCCGCGCGTGACGCCGACGTGGTGGTGCTGATCGTGCCGGTGATGCTCGACGAGCAGCACCAGCCCGACTACCGCTACATGGACCCGGCCGTGGACTCGATCGCTCCCGGCGTCCACGCGGGCTCGACCGTCATCTTCGAGACCACCCTGCCGATCGGCGACACCCGCAGCCGGTTCGCGCCGCGCCTGGCGCAGGCCTCGGGTCTCGTCGCCGGGCGCGACTTCCACGTGGCCTTCTCGCCCGAGCGGCTGTTCAGTGGCGCCGTGCTCGCGAACCTCGCGGCGTACCCCAAGCTCGTGGGCGGGATCACCCCCGCGTCCACGGAGCGCGCAGCGGCGTTCTACGCATCGGTGCTCGACGCCGAGGTGGTGGCGATGTCGGGCGCCGAGGCGGCTGAGTTCAGCAAGCTCGCCGACACCACCTACCGCGACGTCAACATCGGCCTCGCGAACGAGTTCGCCCAGGTGGCCGACCTCCACGGCATCGACGTGACCGAGGTCATCGCCGCCGCCAACAGCCAGCCGTACAGCCACATCCACATGCCGGGCATCGGCGTGGGCGGGCACTGCATCCCGGTCTACCCGCACCTGCTGCTCGCCGGGGCGCCGGGCCTGCGGATCGTGGAGACGGCGCGGCAGGTCAACGACGGCCAGACGGACCGGGCCCTCGGCGTGCTGTCCTCGCTGCTCGGCGGGCTGGCGGGCGCCCCGGTGCTCGTGCTCGGGATCACCTACCGCGAGGGCGTCAAGGAGCTGGCCTACAGTCGCGCGATCCCGCTGATCCGCGACCTCGCCGCGGCCGGCGCCGACGTCGCCGCCTACGACCCGCTCCTGACGGCGGCCGAGATCGAGGCGCTGGGCGCCCGCGCATGGCGCTGGGGCGAGCCCGCGCCGTTCCGCGCGCTCGTCACCCAGACCGCCGACCCGCAGTTCGCCTCGCTCGACCCGGCGTGGTTCCCGCAGCTCACGGTGGTCTACGACGGCCGCAACAGCCTGCGCACGCTGGCCCTCCCCGAGGGCGTCGCCTACCTCGGCGTTGGCGTCCAGGCCGGCACCCGCGTCCGCGCGGGCGCCTGAGCGGCCGAGCAGGACGCCCGGCCCGGGCCGCCCGTGCGCATCGTCAGCGTCGTCGGCACCAGGCCGCAGCTCATCAAGGCGGCGGCGCTCGTGCCCGCCCTCCGCGCCCGCCACGAGGAGGTCTTCGTGGACACGGGCCAGCACTATGACGAGGCGATGGCCGGGAGCTTCTTCGCCGAGCTCGCGCTGCCGCGGCCCGACCACAGCCTCGGCGTGGGCGGCGGGAGCCACGGCGAGCAGACGGCGCGCATGCTGCTCGCGCTCGAGCCCGTGCTGCTCGCGGAGCGGCCGGACGCGGTCCTCGTCTACGGCGACACGAACTCGACGCTCGTCGGCGCGCTGGCGGCCGCCAAGCTGGGCATCCCCGTCGCCCACGTCGAGGCCGGGCTGCGCAGCTTCGATCGGCGGATGCCGGAGGAGCTCAACCGCGTCGTGGCCGACCACCTGTCGCGCTGGCTGTTCGCGCCGACGCCCGCTGCGGTCGCGAACCTCGCCGCCGAGGGCGTGACCGAGGGCGTGCTCCGGGTTGGCGACCTGATGCAGGACCTGGCCAGCCGGATCGGGCGCGAGGTCAGCGACCCTGCGGCGCTGGCGCCGGTGGCCGACGCGCTCGGCCTGCCACTCACGCCGGGCGGCTACGACGTGGCCACCGTGCACCGGGCCGAGAACCGCGACCCCGACGCGATGCGCGCCTGGGCGTCGATCCTCGCCGACGCCGCGGCCAGCCGGCCGGTGGTCCTCGCCCTCCACCCGGGCACGAAGGCCGCGCTGGAGGCCGCCGGGATCGCGCTGGATGCGGGCGTGCACGTGGTCCCGCCCCAGGGCTACCGGACGACGTTGACGCTCCAGCTCCACGCTGCGGCCGTCCTGACCGATTCGGGCGGCGTCCAGCGCGAGGCCGCCTGGCTCCGGACGCCGTGCCTGGTCCTGCGCGACCGGACCGAGTGGGTGGAGGCCGTGGCCGAATCCGAGGGCCGGATGGTGGTGGTGGGCCTGGACCGGGGGCGGGCGGCCGCCGAGCTGGCGCGCCTCGCGCCCGTAGCCGACGCCCCACGGCTCGCGGCCGAGCGCGCCGCCGGGTTCAGCCTGGCGCCGGCGGGGACCGGCGAGGCGATCGCCGCCGCGCTCGAGGCGGGCGCGTGACCGACGCCGCCCCGAAGCCGCAGCGGCTCACGCTCGTCCTGCCGAGCACCGGCGAGTTCGACTCGCGGACCTACCGCATCGCGTCGGCCGCTGCCGCGCGGGGCCACACCGTGACGGTCGTGGCGCGCTGGAAGCCGGGACTGCTCGACGTCGAAGACCACCCGGCGGGCTATCGGATCCTGCGGGTGCCGTTCTCGGCGATCGACGGGCTGCCGCTGCCCGGCCTCGTGCGCGCCGGCCGGGCCGCCGTGCGCCGCCTCCATGCGCTGCGCACGCGGACGCCCTACCGCCCGCCGGCCGACCCGATGGCGGCGATGCGCGCCGCGGCCGCGAAGCAGAGGGCTGCGGCCGCGTCCGGGGCCGCTCCGGCTCCCGCAACGGCCCCATCGGGAGCCGACGCCGGGACCGGCGGCTTCGACGGCGGTGCTGCCACGGCCGGCGAGAAGCAGGCGTCGCTGCCCCGTCGCGCGGCGTCGAGTTTGGTCCGCCGCCTGTCGATCCCGCTCACGATCCGCTCACAGGGCCGGTTCGCCGCCCGGGTCGCCCCGACGTCAGATCTCTACCACGGCATGGCGTACATGGGCGTGCCCATCGCCCTGCGCCTCGCCAAGCGCGACCGCGCCAGGGCGGTCTACGACGCGCGCGACATCTACATGGACGCCGCGAACCTGGCCCGGATGCGCGGCCCGATGCGCTGGCTCATCGCCCGCGCCGAGCGGACCTGGGCGCGCACGGCGGACCGCGTGGTCACGGTCAACCGCCCATACGCGGAGGTGATGGCCCGCCGCTTCGGCGTCCCCGAGCCGCTCATCGTCATGAACTGCGCCTACCGGTTCACGCCGCCGTCGCCTCGACCGCGCCGCCTCCACGAGGCGCTCGGCCTCGACGCGGCCGCGCCGGTCGTGCTCTACCAGGGCGGCTTCTCGCGCGACCGGGGCATCGAGCAGCTGATCGAGGCCGTGCCCACCGTCCCGGGCGCGGTCCTGGTGCTGATGGGCTACGGCAGCCTCGAGGAGCAGCTGCGCGCCGAGGAGGCGCGCTCCGGCGGCCGGGTCCGGGTGCTGCCCGCCGTGCCGCCGACGGAGCTGCTCGACTGGGTTGCCTCCGCCGACGTCGTGGCGATGCCCATCCAGCCCACGACACTCAACCACCGGCTCACGACGCCCAACAAGCTGTTCGAGGCGATGGCCGCCGGCGTGCCGATCGTGGCCTCCGACCTCCCCGGCATGGCGCCCTACGTCCGCGAGGCGGCCTGCGGGGCGCTGTGCGATGCGACCTCGCCCGCCTCGATCGCCGAGGCCGTCCGCTCGATCCTCGACGCGCCAGCCGGCGACCGCGCCGCGATGAGCGCGCGGGCGCTGGCCGCGGCCCACGACCGCTACAACTGGGAGGCCCAGGTGGCGACGCTGTTCGACGAGTACACGCGCCTCACCGGCTCCGCGTGGTGACCCCCGGCCGGGCCGACACGACCGCGCCGGCACCGGGCGGCGACGGAGCGCCTGGCGGCAGCGAGCGCCGCCTGCGGGTGGCGATGTACGTCGCCAACGACACCGTCTCCGACACGCGGGTGCTACGGGAGGCCGACACGCTCGCCGCGGCGGGCCACGACGTCACCCTGATCGGGCGGCTCCCGGCCGCCTCGGCGCTGGCGCGCGACGAGCGCCGCCCGTCCGGGGCGCGGATCGTCCGGGTCTCGGGCGACGACGGCTGGCTGGCCCGCTGGCGCGCCGAGCTGGCATGGATCCGCTATCCGTGGCGCGCCCGCGGCGAGGTGGTCCGCCGGGTCGCGCGCAACCTTCGGCGAGGTCCCGCCGGCTGGCCGCGTGCGGTCGGGATCGCGGCGGGCGCGGTCCTCGCCCTCCCGTGGGTGCTCTACCGCCTCGTCGGCTGGGGCACCTTCCGCGACCGGCTGCCGGCGCCGCAGCCCGGCGGCCAGCTCGACTACATCGTGGGCTGGCGGCGCTCGGTGCTGCCGTGGGCCGATGCTGCCGCCGCGGCCGGGCGCGGCGCCGACGTCCACCACGGCCACGACGTCACCGGCCTCGCCGCCGCGGTGCGTGCGGCAGACCGCGACGGGGGCCGGGTCGTGTACGACAGCCACGAGCTGTACGCGGAGTCGGGCCGCCACGCGCGCCAGGGCCGCTGGGCGAAGCGCTGGATCCGCGGCGAGGAGCGGCGGCTCGCGCGCCGCGCCGTGGCACTGGTCACCGTCAACGCGACGCTCGAGGGCATCCTGCGCGACCAGCTGGGCATCGGCCGGTCGATCGTGGTCCACAACGCGCCGCCCCGCTGGACGCCGCCTGCGGCCGCTCCCGACCTGCTCCGCGCGAAGCTGGGCCTGGCGCCCGGCACGAAGCTGGTGCTCTACCACGGCGGCATGACCCTCGAGCGCGGGCTGCTGCCCCTGGTCGACGCCATCGAGCGGCCCGAGATGGCCGGGGTGCACCTGGTCCTGATGGGCGGCGGCGCGCTCCGCCCGGAGCTCGAGGCGCGCGCGGCCGAGCCCGCCGCGGGAGGGCGCGTCCACGTCGTCGAGGCGGTCCCGCCCGACGAGCTCGCCGCATGGGTCGCCTCGGCCGACGTGGGCGCGATGCCCAACCTCCCCGTCAATGCCAACGAGCGCCTGTCCACGCCCAACAAGCTGTTCGAGTCGATCGCGGTGGGCCTGCCGGTCGTGTCGTCCGACTTCCCCGAGCGGCGCCGCATCATCCTCGACGACCCGGACGGGTCGCTGGGCGCGGTCTGCGACCCCACGAGGCCGGCGGAGATCGCCGCGGCGCTGCGCTCGATCCTCGACCTCGCGCCCGGTGCCCGCGAGGACCTCCGTCGGCGGGTCCTCCGCGCCGCCCATGAGCGCTGGAACTGGGAGACCGAGTCCGCGAGGCTCGCGGACCTCTACGATTCGCTCGCCGTGGAATCCCCCTCCAGCCCAGCCGCCGACCGCGCCCGCCCGCGCGCCGTGCTGCTCGTCGCGAATGCCGCCGCGCCGTACTCGCGCGGCCTCCGCGTGGCGCGAAGCCTCGCCGAGGCCGGCTACGCGGTCGAGATCGCGGCGCTCGACGACGGCGCGCATCCGCGGCAGGAGTCGGACGCGGGGGTGCTCGTCCACCGCTACACGCCGCGCGGCCCGTGGGTCAAGCGCAGCGCCCCGCCAGCGGGCCCCGCCACCGGGCTGCGTCGCTGGATCATCCGCGGCCACCGGGCGCTGGGCCGCGCGGTCCCGCCGCTCCGTGCCTTCCCCGCGCCCACCGCGGACGCCCTCGCCAAGATCCTGTTCTGGCCGGTCCACGTCCGGGCGTGGTGGGCCGCCCTCGAGGCCGAGCTGCCGCCCGCCGACCTGTACCACGCCTTCGGCATCCTCACGATCGACGTCGCCAACCGGCTCGCGAAGGGGGCACGCGCGAAGGGCCGCCAGGGCCGGGTCGTCTACGACGTCATCGACGTCATCCTCGACTCCAACAACTACGCGGGCGTGCCCGCCCCGATCCTGGCGTTCTACAAGTGGCGCGAGCGGCGGTGGGTGCGGCGCGCGGATGCGGTCATCACCGTCAACCAGCCGATCGCCGACCACCTCGACCGCATCTGGCCGGTCCGCGAGCCCGTCGGGGTGCTGCTCAACTGCCAGCCCCGCTGGACTCCGCCGACGCCCCGGCCGGACCACATCCGCGAGGCGACCGGGATCCCGCCCGAGCGCAAGATCGTGCTCTGGCTGGGGCGCCTCGGCCGCGAGCGGGGCCTCGAGCAGGCGGCCGAGGCGGTGCTGCGGCTCGACGATGCCGCCCTCGTCATGCTGGGCTTCGGTCCGTGGGCGGACCAGTTGCGCGCGATGGACGATGACCCCCGGTACCACGGCCGCCACTTCACGCTGCCGCCGGTGCACCCGGACCTCGTGCCCGCGTGGACCTCGTCCGCCGACGTCTCGGTGATCGCCGTGCCCGCCAACTCGCTCAACCAGCGGCTGTCCACGCCCAACAAGTTCTGGGAGTCGCTCACGGCCGGCACGCCAATCGTGCTGGGCCGGGACCTCGAGGTGATGCGCGCCATGCTCGAGTCGCACGACCTCGGCCGCGTCGCCGACCCCGCCGACCCGCAGGACGTGGCGCGTGCCCTGCGCGGGGTGCTGGAGCAGGGCGACGACGCGCTCGCCGCCATGCGCGGACGCTGTCTGGCGATCACCCACGACGAGTGGAACTGGGAGACGGCGGTCGAGCCGTACCTCGCGCTCGTGGAGCGGCTGCGCACCGCCTGAGTGCTCAGCCGCGGTCCAAGCCGGTCGCGACCGGGATATCGTCCATGGCGGCGTCCACTAGAGGGGAATCACGTGCGCGCACACCGCCTCGCCTCGTTGCCCATCGCGCTCGCGCTCGTCGCCTCCGTTGTCGTCGCCGCGCCGGTCTCGGCGGCCGGGACGACGACATGGCTCAAGGCGCTCGCCGACCCCACGGGCGTCGTCGTCTTCCTGCAGCTCGGCCCGGGCGGCGTCCACCACGCTGCCGTGGTGGACGTGTCGTTCTCGTCCACGATCTACGCGACCGATCGCGGCAACCACTGGGTCACCACGACCATCCCGGGACGCCCCGTGGGCATGACGCTCGACCCGGCGGGTCACGTCTACCTCCTGACGATCGTCCAGGGCGGCGGCAACCCGGGCTGGGCGCGGCTCACCACCGACGCGTCCGGCTCCCTGCTGACCGAGACCATCCCCGGCACCACCTCGGTCGGCCTCGGTGCCATCGCGGTCTCCGCCGACGGCACCGCCCATGTCGTGGTCGCCGGCCGAGGCTTCGCGCCCATCACGTATCTCACCAAGACCGGCGACGGGTGGTCGGCAGGTCGGACGATCGACGGTGTCCTGGGGGTGGACTCGCTCGCGATGGCGATTGACTCCCTCGGCGTTCCGCAGGTCCTCGCGTCGGGCGCCTACCACTCATACGACGTGCGTCCGGCCGGCTGCGACAGCTACATCCCCGGCTGCACGATCGAGATCGCCGTCACGGAATTCGCCGACGCCCATTGGCGTGACCGCCCACGAGTACTACTCGCTCGACCTGACCCCGGGAACGGACGGCGCGCTCGACGCGGTCGGCACCGATGATGCCCGCGTCGACCACCTGCGGTTCAGCGGCGGCACCTGGTCCGCGGCCACCATCGAGACGGCGAACATCGTCCGGGCGTCCATCTCCCACGGCCCGAACGGCCTCGTCGCATTCTGGGCGTACGGCACGAACGACGGCGTCCGTCGCGCCGACTTCAACGGTTCCGCGTGGGCCCTGAGCTGGGCCGATCCTGAGACCGCCGGGCCTGAGGGTGTCGGCGTCGTGGACGCGCAGAACCGGTCCCACTTCGTGGCCACCTACTCCTACAACCACGATGACGGCAGCGGCTACCTGCCCGTCTTCTACATCGGTGCGCCCGACACCGTCGCTCCGATCGCCACGGCACCGCGCGTCCGGCCACGGCCCGGCTCGACCATCGGCACGACGATCGCCAGCAGCATCAGCTGGACGGGCCAGGACGCGCTGTCTGGCATCGCGAGCTACGCCTTCCGCCAGCAGACCGGCAGCACCTGGGCAACGGTGAGCTCCGCGACGACCGCCGTGTCGGCGACGCGCAGCCTCAAGGCGGGAACCAGCTACGCGTTCGCCGTGCGCGGGAGGGACCGGGACGGCAACGTGGGCGCGTACGCCACAACGCCGGCCTTCAGGCTGGTGGCCCTGCAGGAGACCAGCTCGGCGCTCCACTACAGCGGCTCCTGGCATGCCGTGTCGTCGAGCGCGTACTGGGGGAGCAAGGCCAAGTACGCCACGTCGTCGTCGGCGTCGGTGACCGTCACGACGTCCATGCGCGGCTTCGCCTGGGTGGGCAGCTACGGACGCACCCGGGGCAGCGTCCGCATCTCCGTTGACAGCGGGCCGTATGTCACCGTGTCGACGTACCGCTCGGCGACCACGAACCGTGTGGTGATCTGGTCGATCTCATGGCCGACCACTGGGACGCACACGGTCAAGCTCGCGGTGGCCGGGACGGCTGGGCATCCGCGCGTCGACCTCGACGGGTTCCTCATCCTCAGGTAGGCCGGCCGGCTGCCGGGCCGGCCCGCCCGAGGCGGGAGATCGCACGCCGGGAGATTGAGCTTCCGGAACGGGAAGCCGATCCCGAGCGGGAGCGAGCGTCGCGGGACGTTTCGTTGCGGGCGCTGCCCGTCTGCCGGACGATTGTCGCGCCCCGCTCTACCGCCTCGGCGCGACTGCCTCGAGGCCCACCCCGCCCGCCGCGGCGAGCGCCGCCGCCTTGGCCGCCCGGTCGCGCTCGGAGTGCTCCTGGTGGATGCGGACCACCTCTTCGGGCGCGCCCTCGGCGATGACGCTGCCCTTCTCGAGCAGCATCGCGCGGTTGCAGAACTCGGTGACCCAGTTCATGTCGTGCGTGACGAGCACCACCGCCTTGGCGGCGGCGGCGATCTCGAGGACCCGCGCTTTCGACTTGGCGCGGAAGGCCTGGTCGCCCGTCGCGAGCACCTCGTCGAGGAGCAGCACGTCGGGGTCCACCGACGTGGCGATGGCGAAGCCGAGGCGGGCCCGCATGCCGGTCGAGTACGTCTTGATCGGCGCGTCGATGAACTGGCCGATGTCCGCGAACGCGATGATCTCGGGCGTGCGCCGCGCCATGTCGCTCGCCTCCATGCCCAGGAACGCGCCGGCGAGGGCGATGTTGGCCCGCCCCGTCAACTCCTGGTCGAAGCCGGCGCCCAGCGTCAGCAGGCTCGAGATCTGGCCCCGGACGTCCACCGCGCCCTCGCTGGGCATGATGATCCCGGCCAGCACCTGCAGCAGCGTGCTCTTGCCGGCGCCGTTGGGGCCGATCACCGCGAGCGACTCGCCATGGACCAGCTTGAAGTTCACGTGCCGCAGGGCCCAGAAGTCGCGCTCCCCGCTGGAGCGCGTGGCGAAGTTCCTGAAGGTGTCGCGGAGCGTGTTCTTCCGCGTCAGGCGCAGGTTGTACTTGATGCCCAGGTCGGCCACCTCGATCGCCGGCTGGCTCGGCAACGCGGACGACATCGAGATGGTGTTGGGCTGCAAGGTGGCGGGCTTCACAGGACCTTCGCGAACGTGGGCTCGATGCGCTTGAAGAAGACCGTGGCGATCACGAGCATGACCAGGCTCGCGAGCAGAAGCAGGCCGAGCGAGATCCAGTCCGGAAACATCGGCGGCGTGGCGCCGCCGCTTGCCGTCTCGGCGCCGTAGATGACGGCCCGGTAGGCGTTGAACAGCGTGAAGAAGGGGTTGAGCTGCATCAGCCGGTACATCTCGGGGTGGTGCTCGGAGAGGCTCTGGATGGTGGTGATGCCGTACAGCGCGGGTGACAGGTAGAACCACAGCCGCAGCGCGTGGCGGCTCAGGTTCGCGATGTCGCGGTAGAACACGTTGATCGCCGACACGACCAGCCCGACGGCCAGCGAGAACACCAGCTGGACGACGGCGATGAGCGGGATCAGCAGCATGAACGGGGTGAGCCGCGCCGGATACCAGAAGATGGTCAGCACGAGGAGCGGCACCATCCCGAACGCGAAGTTGACGATGCCGGCGCCCACCGCGGCCGCGGGCAGGACGATCTTGGGGAAGCGCACCTGCTTGATCAGCCGGTCCTGCGACGAGACCGACACGATCGAGTCGCTCACGGCCGAGGTGAACCACTTCCAGGGCAGGATGGCCGCGAAGATGAACAGCGGGTAGTCGACCTGGTTCCGCTGGAAGAGCACCTCGACGAGGATGACGTAGACCAGCATCTGGAGCAGCGGGTCGATCACCCACCAGAGGTTGCCGAGGAGCGAATCGGCGCCCTTCTTCTTGAGGTCCGCCTGGATGAGGTAGCGGACGAGCTGGCGCCGCGACCACAACTCCACCATGGCCTCGCCGACGAGGCCGATGGGACTTGGCCGCGCCGCGCTCGTGCTGAAAGACGGGGCCGCCGTGCGGGTAGCGCTCATGACCGGTGGAGGGTAGCACGGGCACCCCGCCGCGCCGGACCGCGTCGTCGCCCCGTTTCGCCCTAGACTGGCCGGGTGACACGCCCCTCGCCCAGCGGCCCGACGGCCCTCCCGCCCGCCGCCGTCCGGCCGCTGCGGATCCTCGTGGTCGCGAAGGGATACGGCTCGTTCGACCTCCCGGGGCGTGGCAGCTTCGTCGCCGATCAGGCCGCTTCGCTCGCGGCCGCGGGCCACCGCGTCACGGTCGTCGCCTGGGAGACCGTCGTGGGCGGGGTCCCGGATGCGGCGAGCCGGGCTGCCGCATCGCTCTGGTACCGGTCGATCGGTGACCGGGCGACGGCGACGCAGGGCCACCGATGGGGCGCGCCGCTGCCCATGGCGTGGCTGCCCGGGATCGCCGCGACGGACGCCGCCGGGCGGCCCGACCTCGCGGCGACCGCCGCCGCGGAGGCGGCCGCCCTCCGGCATGCCCTCGACCGCCTGCCGGGCGCCCCGTTCGACGCCATCCACGCACACTCCGGGCTCACGGCCGGGGTGGCGGCGTGGCAGGCGGCGAAGGAGGTCGGCCTGCCGGTCCTCGTGACCGAGCACATGTCGTCCCTGCGGGACAGCCTGCGGGATCCGGCGGCGCTCGCCCTCTACCGCCGCCTGCTCGAGCCCGGCTGCCGCCTGGTCGCGGTGAGTGCCGTCCTGGCGCGCCAGCTGGAGGGCCGGCTCGGCCTCGAGTCCGGGGCGATCGGCGTCATCCCCGACGTCGTGGACGTCGACGCCTTCCCGGCGGCTGCCGGGACGCGGGTCGCGGGCCAGCTGCTGTGGATTGGCGCCCGAACCGTGGGCAAGGGGACCGACGTGCTCCTTGGGGCCCTGGCCGACCTGCGTCGCGATCAGCCGCACGTCCGCCTCCGCCTGATCGGCGCCGCCAGCTCCCCCGGAGAGGAGGCGCGCTACATCCAGCTGGCGGCGGATCTGGGCGTCCGCGATGCCGTCTCACTCGAGCCGCCGGTGGACCGCGCGGGGGTGGCAGCCGCGATGGCGACGGCCGACGTCTTCGTCCACCCGAGCCCGTACGAGACGTTCGGGGTCGTGGCGGCCGAGGCGGTCGCGAGCGGCCTGCCGGTGGCCGCCACGCCGTCAGGCGGTGTCGAGGGCACGCTGGGCACGGACGGTCGGCTCGGCGAGATCGCGGCTGCCCACACCCCCGCGGCGCTCGCGGACGCGGTCCGCACGGTGCTCGCCCGTCGGTCGGCATTTGACCCGGTGGCGATGCACGCGGACATCGCCGCCCGGTTTGCGCCCGACGTCGTGGCGGCCGCGCTCGACGCTGCGCTCCGGGATCTCGGCGCCGGGCGCGCGGCCGCTGGATCGCCGGACGACTCGAAAGCTGACCGGCTGGACGGCGACGGGCGGCCCGCGAATGCCCTCGAGTCGGCCGCGACCGGTCCCGACGGGTCCGCGGACGCCGCGGCCGGCCTGTTCGACCACCCGCTGGTTGTGGTCGCGACGCGGCGCGAGATCGCCGCCCGGCGGATCGGGATGCTGCCGGTCGAGCTCGCCCGGGGCATCACCGCGGTCACGCTCGCCGGAGTCGGCGCCGATCTCGCGAAGCTGCCCGGCGGCCCGACCTGGGTGGAGATCGACCCGGAGCGGGGCTTCCGCGAGGCGCGCGCACGCCTGGGCGGCGCCATGGCCACGGGCTCGGCGCCTCGCCGTGCGGCTCGCCTCGTCCGCCACCCGATCCGGACCCTCCGCCGCCGGTCGCTGTACCGGCACCGCGCCGAGCTGCGGGACCACGCGCTCGGCGCCGGCATCCGCGACGCCATCATCGCTGCCGGGCGTGGCGGCCCGGTGACCGTCGTCCCGGTCGACCTCGCCGACCTGCTTGCCGTCATGCCGCTCCTGGCCGATGGCGGGGCGGCGCGGCTCGCGCCCACCACCCTGCGCGGCCTGGCCCAGGCCTGGGACGCGGCAGGCGGCCCGGCGCTCGAGGCCCCGGCGCGCGTCGCGGGGGGCGCCTACGATCCCGCCGCCTACTGGGGCAGCCTCCACTCGCGCCACGACCTGTCGGCGGTGGGCCAGTCCGGCCTGCCCCCGGAGATCAACGCCTGGCTGTACCGGTCGCTGGCCCGCTCGCTGCGCGGCTTCCTCCACCGCCACCGCGTCGACCGGCCCGCGCCCGCGTCGGCCTTTGACATCGGGGTGGGCACCGGGTACTGGGTCCGCTTCTGGCACGCCCTCGGCGTGGAGACCGTGGACGGCTGCGACCTCGTGCCCGATGCCGTGGCCTCGGTGCAGGCCGAGGTGCAGGCCGCCGGCCGCAAGGGGACGTATGCGGTGGCGGACATCGGTGTCGAGGGCGCCCTGCCCGGGGGCTCGTACGGCGCCGTGAGCTGCATGAACGTCCTGCTCCACGTGACCGACGACGCGGCCTTCGAGCGCGCGCTGGCGGCGATCGCCGGGCTGGTGGCGCCGGGCGGCGTCCTCGTCCTGGCCGAGCCCATGCTGAGCCGCGAATTGTGGGAGCGGCGCTACGAGCCCACGATGCAGTCGCGCGCCCGGCCCGTCGCGCGCTATCGGGACCCGCTCGAGGCCGCGGGCCTCGTGCTCGAGGACGTGCGGGCCGGCACCGCGCTCGCGAACAACCCGATCGAGGCGGGCTCGGCTGCTGCCTACCGGCGATACGCACGCTGGTGGCGCTGGGTGGCGCGCGAATTGAAGACCAACCCGGGCAGCACGCGCTGGCTGGGGCCGCTGGTGATGGCCCTCGACCGCATCGCGCTCCGTGCCGGCGCGGCCCCGTCCACCAAGCTCGCCCTGTTCCGGCGCCCAGCGGACGACCGCACGTCCGCGGCGCGCGACCCGCGGCCATGACCCGGCGGCGCCCGGTGGCCATGGTGGTCCACAGCTACTACGAGGAGGACCCGCGCGTCCGGCGCGAGGCCGAGGCGGTCCGGGCGGCCGGGCGCACGGTCGAGGTGTTCTCGCTCCGCCGCGAGGGCAATCCGCCCGAGGGAGAGCTCAACGGCGTCCGGATCCACCGCCTCGACGTCCAGCGCCACCAGGGCGCGGGCATCGGGACCTACCTGCGCGAGTACGCCGACTTCATGGCCCGGGCCGGTGTCGCCCTCACGCGCGCTCACGGCAGGCGCCGCTACGCGCTCGTCCAGGTCCACACGATCCCCGACGCCCTCGTGTTCGCCGCCCTGCCGCTCCGCCTGCTGGGCGTGCCCGTCATCCTGGACATGCACGAGGCGATGCCCGAGTTCTTCCGCATGCGCTTCCCCGGCGCCTCGCGCCCGGCTGTGCACCGGGCGCTGGTGGCGCAGGAGCGGGCCTCGATCTCGATGGCGAATGCGGTCATCACCGTCAACGACGCGCTCGCGCGGCGCCTCGTCGAGCTCGGGGTGCCGTCGCGCAAGGTCCACGTCGTGATGAACGCGCCGGTGCTCGCCACGTTCGACCGCGGCGCCCACCCGTCACGCGCGTTCATGGCCGACGGCACGCTGCGGCTCGTCTACGCCGGCGCCCTGTCCATGGTCTACGAGGTCGACGTGGCGCTCGAGGCCGTGGCGCGGCTCCGCGCCGAGCGCCCGGAGCTGCCGGTGACCCTCGACCTGTACGGCCGCGACTTCGCCGAGGTGCCGCTGCGCGACCAGGCCTCCGCGCTCGGCCTGGCGGACGCCGTGCGCTTCCACGGACGGGTGCCGCTCGAGGACGTGCCCGCGGCGCTCGCGGCGTCCGACGTGGGCCTGGCACCCACCCGCCGCACCGAGTTCACCGACTTCAGCCTCTCGACCAAGATCTTCGAGTACGCCGCGATGGGCAAGCCCGTCGTGGCGTCGCGCCTGCCGATGGTCGAGGCCACCTTCCCGCCGGGCACCGTCAGCACGTATGCACCCGGTGATGCCGGGGAGATGGCCGCGGCCGTGACGGCCCTGGTGGACGATGCGCCGACCCGCGAGGCGGCGGTGGCCCGCACCACGGCGCTGGTCGAGGAGCTGGCCTGGGAGCGCGTGTCCGAGCGGTATCTCGCGCTGGTCGAGGGTCTGGCGCGCGACCAGGCGTGAGCCCGTCGTGCACCCGGCTGCCGTGCTCGGGCCGACATGGTGCCACCCGGCCCTCGGCACGACCCCGCGCGCACGCGGTACCATCGCGCGGCGTCCGCGCCGTGTGGCGACCGGGCTGATCTGCCGCGCCACGACCCTTCACCACGAGGAACCTCCACCCACCATGACCTCCCGGCCCCGGCAGGGTTCGAGCCGCACCCGCATCTGGGACGACCCGACGCGCCGCAACATGCTCTACAACATCGGCTTCGGCCTGGCGATCGTCGCGGCGCTGCTGACCATGGCCATCGCGGGGGCGGTGGGCTGGTACAGCGGACACCTCGCCCCGGCCATCACGGTGAACAACATCACCCTCAACCAGGACGATGTCGCACGCCAGACCAAGGTCAACGCGTTCCTGGTCGACTACCAGACCAAGCTCGCCCGCACGCTGCTCTCGTCGGGGCACCTCTGGGCGACCGACGCGAACGCACGGATCTCGGCCCTCCAGAACGAGGTCTCCCAGCTCACCAGCCTCTCGGTGAGCCAGCTCACGGACGGCACGATCATGGTCGACCTGGCGCAGCAGAATGGCCAGGCGGTCAACGCCGACGACATCAACTCGAGCGAGAAGGAGGCCGCCACCCAGAGCGAGCTGCGGCACATCTGGATGATCGTCGTCGCCCCGACGCTCGCCAGCGGCGAGACCGCCGCGACCGATGCCGAGAAGGCCGCCGCGAAGGCCAAGGCCGACAAGGCGCTGGCCGACCTCAAGGCCGGCGGCGACTGGGCGACGATCGCCAAGGCCACCTCCACCGACACGGCCACCGCGCCCCAGGGCGGCGACGTGGGCTTCATCGACAAGAACTCCTCGCTCGATTCGGGGTTCGTCAAGGCGCTGTTTGCGTCGCAACTCAACACGCCCACCGATGTGATCGCCGGCGCCGACGGGAGCTACTACATCGGCAAGGTCTCCGAGACCATCGCGCCGTCGACCGACCCGAACTTCGCGAGCGCGGCCCAGCAGGCGGGCATCTCGCAGGCCGACCTCGACTGGTCGTTCAAGTACAACGCCGCCAACACCAAGCTCAACGACTGGGTGGTCAGCCAGGCCATGGCGAGCGCGCCCCAGCGCCACGTCTACCGCATCTACATGAAGTACAGCGCGAGCGAGATCGGGCCCGGCGCCGTCCGCGTGCGCCACATCCTGTTCTCGCCCAACCACGACCCCAACGCCGCGACCTCGCTCGCCGCGACGGACCCGGCGTGGGCGGCGGCGAAGACCCTCGCCGACGCCGCGTACGCCAAGCTGCAGGCCGACCCCACCCAGTTCGACGCCCTGGCGCGCTCCGAGAGCGACGACTCGAACTCAGCGCCGAGTGGCGGCAAGCTCGGCTACCTGACCAAGGACGACGGCCTCGACCAGGCCTTCGCTGACGCGATCTTCGCCTCCGGGCTGCAGCCGGGCCAGGTCCTGCCGCCGGTCAAGTCGGCCTACGGCTACCACATCATCCAGATCATGAGCTACCCCACCGACCTCCAGTGGGCGAACAAGCTCGTGTCGCAGGCCACCAGCCTCGACGTGTTCAAGACGCTCGCGCGCGACAACTCGGACGACACCGAATCCGCACAGGGCGGCGACATGGGCTGGATCGGCAAGAACACCTACCAGGTGACCGACCAGCTGGCCCAGGCGATCTTCGCCGCCCCGGTGGGCAAGGTCAGCACGGTGACCTCCATCGACCAGGACGGCACCTACATCTTCTGGGTGGCGGACGAGCAGACCAAGGTCCCTGACGGCGCCCAGGCGGACTCGATCAAGGCCAACGCGTTCAGCTCCTGGTACACGCCGCTGCGGGCGACCTACACCATCTGGCAGGACCCGGCGCTGTCCAGCAGCACCAGCAGCTGACCCGCGCTGGGCTGACGGACCGATGCTGGACGCGCTGCTGGCCGAGGCGAGGCTCCGTTGGGGCCTTGACCCGGCAGCGGGCATCGCCGTGGTGGCCGCCGAGCACCTCATCGCCGTCCCCGTGGAGCCGTCGCTCCCGCTGGTGATCCTGCCCGCGGCGCGGCTCCGCGCCGGGGGACCGGTCGCGGGGACGGATGCCGCGCCGCCGGTCACGCCCCTGCCCGGCCGCCACGGGCCCCGCGGGACCGATCCTGTGGTGCTCCTGGCGCGGCTCTACCCGGCCGACCATCCCGTGGGCCGGTTCGGCCAGCCGGACGGGACGACGGTGGGCGAGCTCGCCACGTCGGACCTGGGCGGAGCCCTGTACCTCGGCCCGGTGGCGAGGGTCGCCGACGCAGCCTCGCCGTGGGGCATGCCCTGGCTCTCGAACCGCCTCCGCGCCCCCGACGGCTGCCCGTGGGACCGCGAGCAGACCCACGTGACGCTGCGCAACCACCTGCTCGAGGAGGCGTACGAGGTCTACGACGCGCTGGCCGGCGGGGCGACGCCCGAGCTCGCGAGCGAGCTCGGCGACCTGCTCCTCCAGGTCGTCCTGCACGCCCAGCTGGCGGCGGAGGAGGGCGTGTTCGACCTGACCGACGTGTGGCAGGCGCTCGCGACCAAGATCGTCCGACGACACCCGCACGTGTTCGGCGAGGCCGAGGCGCGCACGGCGTCGGACGTCAACCGCCAGTGGGAGCGGATCAAGCAGGGCGAGCGCGCCGCGGCCGGCGCTGACGCCAAGAGCGCCCTCGACGGCATCAGCCGCTCCCTGCCGGCGCTCGCCGCCAGCCAGGAGATGCAGGAGCGGGCGGCCAACCTCGGCTACGACTGGCCGTCCATCGAGGGCGTGCTGGACAAGGTGCGCGAGGAGGTCGGCGAGCTCGTCGAGGCGGAGGACGCGGACCACCGGGCCGAGGAGCTGGGCGACCTGCTGTTCGTGCTCGTCAACGTCGGCCGCAAGACGGGCATCGAGGTGGAGGCGGCCCTGCGTGCCGCCAACGACAAGTTCCGGCGGCGGTTCCGCCACGTGGAGCTCGCGGCCGCCGCGCAGGGGACCGCCCTCCGCGACATGACCTTCGAGCAGCTGGACGCGCTCTGGGACGCGGCCAAGGCGGACGAGCGACGGGAGGCATCGGCATGAGCATCGGCAACCGGCCGCAGGCGGCGGCACCGTCGTCCCGCGGCGGCACCCGCGCTGACGGGCGCAACCCCGGCGACCTGCGGGCGGTGGAGATCACCCTCGGCGTGCAGAAGTGGGCCGAGGGCTCGTGCGTGGTCCGCTTCGGCGACACGCAGGTGCTGTGCGCCGCGACGATCGAGGACCGGGTCCCGCCGCACCTGCGCGGCAAGGGCACGGGCTGGGTCACCGGCACCTACGAGATGCTGCCCCGTGCGACGGCAGAGCGCTCCGAGCGCGAGAGCTCCAAGGGCCGGGTCGGCGGGCGGACCCACGAGATCCAGCGGCTCGTCGGGCGGTCGCTCCGCGGCGTGGTGGACCTCGCCCACCTCGGCGAGCGGACGGTGACCGTGGACTGCGACGTCCTCGTCGCCGATGGCGGCACCCGCACGGCGTCGATCACCGGCGGCTACGTGGCCCTGGCGGCCGCGCTCATCACCTACGGCATGGACCGCCACCTCACCGGGCGCGTGGCCGCGGTCAGCGTGGGCATCATCGACGGCGTGCGGATGCTCGACCTCGACTACTCGGAGGACTCCCGCGCCGAGGTGGACTTCAACGTGGTGGGCACCGACGCGGGCCACTACGTGGAGCTCCAGGGCACGGCCGAGGGCAAGCCCTTCGACCGGGCGGGCCTCGACGCGCTCCTCGACCTTGCCGGGACGGGCCTCGCGCAGCTGTTCGACGCGCAGACCGCAGCGCTCGCCTCGGTCCGGCGCTAGGTGTCCCTCGCCGGCGCACGCCCGCGCCGCCTCCTCGTCGCCACGCGCTCGCGGCACAAGCTGCGCGAGCTCGGCGAGCTGCTCGCGCTGCCGCCGGACGTCGAGCTGCTCTCGCCGGACGACGTGGGCATCGAGGGCGAGCCCGAGGAGACGGGCGTGACGTTCGAGACGAACGCCCGCATCAAGGCCCGCTACTACGCGAGCCGCTCCGGGCTCCCGACGCTCGCGGACGACTCGGGCCTCGAGGTGGACGCGCTCGGCGGGGCGCCGGGCGTCCGCACCCGGCGGTTCGCCGGGCCCGACGCCACCGACGAGCAGAACAACCGGAAGCTGCTCCACGACCTCCGGGGCCTGCCGCCCGAGCGACGCGGCGCCCGGTACGTGTGCACCCTGGCGCTGGCGCTGCCGGGCGCGCCCGGCCCGCGGGGTGCCCTGCGGGTCGACGTCCGCCGCGGCACCTGCCGCGGGCGCATCGCGGACCACGCCCGCGGCGACGGCGGCTTCGGCTACGACCCGATCTTCGAGCCCGCCCAGGAGCCGCCCGGCGGCCGGACGCTCGGCCAGTGGTCGGCCGCCGAGAAGCACGCAATCTCGCACCGCTCACGGGCGGCGGCCCGGATGCGGCCGCTCCTGCGGGAGGTCGGCCTGGCCGGATGAGCGACAAGTCCACGTTCCGGCCCGACCTCGAGGGCCTCCGCGCGGTTGCGGTGATCCTGGTGCTGCTCTACCACGCACGGGTGCCCTTCGTGACCGGCGGCTACGTGGGCGTGGACGTGTTCTTCGTCCTGTCGGGGTTCCTCATCACCGGGCTACTCATCCGCGAGCTGTCGGGGACCGGCCGCGTGGACTTCCCGGCGTTCTACGCTCGTCGGGCGCGCCGCCTGCTGCCCGCCTCTGCGGCCACGCTGATCGTGACGATCATCCTCGCGGCGTTCCTGCTGCCGCCAGTGCAGATGCCGGACGTGGCGGGCGACACGGTGGCCGCAGGTTTGTACGTGTCCAACATGCGGTTCGCCATCCAGGCCACCGACTACCTCGGCTCGACGCTCCCCCCGTCGCCCGTGCTGCACTTCTGGTCGCTCGGCGTCGAGGAGCAGTTCTACCTCTTCTGGCCGGCGATGCTGGCCCTCGTGGCGGGCGTGGCGTTCCGGACCGGCCACCGGGACAGTGGGCTGCGACGGATCGGCGCCACGCTCGGCGTGGTCTTCGCCGCGTCCCTCGCGTTCGAGATCTGGCTCACCGGCGAGGCCCAGCCGTGGGCCTTCTTCTCGCTGCCCGCCCGCGCCTGGGAGCTCGCCCTGGGCGGCCTGCTCTCGCTGCCGTTCGCGGCGGCGATCGTCCCGCGGCGGGCCGGGCCGTGGCTCGGCTGGGCGGGCGTGGCGATGATCGTCGCGTCGGGCTTCGTGCTCGACGACACGACCGTCTTCCCGGGCGTGGCGGTGCTGCTGCCCACGGTCGGCTCCGCCTTCGTGATCGCCGCCGGGCTCACCCCCAAGGCCCGTCCGGCGCCACGGCCGGACGTGCCGCTCCGGGAGGCCCCGAACCTGCGGGATGTCGGCGGCAGCGCCCGCGCGCGTCGGCATGCGGCGCCGCACCAGCCGGCGGCGGGGCCCGCTGTCGAGATCCCCGCCTCGCTGACGCCGGCGGCCGTGCTGTCGCTGTCGCCGATGCGCTACATCGGGCGGATCTCCTACTCGCTGTACCTGTGGCACTGGCCGATCCTGGTCCTGCCGGCGGCGTTCGTCGGCGACGAGCTCCCGCTGCCGGTTCGCCTCGCCCTGGCCGCCCTCGCTGTCGTGGTGGCGGGCCTCAGCCAGCGGTATGTGGAGGATCCCATCCGCCACGGCAGGTTCGTCGGCCTCGCCTCGCGCCGCGGCCTGGCCATGGCGGGCGTCCTCTCGCTGACCGTGGCCCTCACCTCGGTGTCGGCCAGCGCCCTCGCGTCGGTGCGCCTCAGCATGACCGGCCCGGACGTGGGCGGGTCGATCACCGACGTGCCGCTCCCGACCGCGACGGCGGCGTCGGCAACGGCCCCGAGCACGAGCGCGACGCCGGGACCCACCGCACCGCCCAGCCCGGTGGGCTCGCCGAGCGCCGCCGCGTCCGACAGCCCGGCGCCGTCGGCCACCCTCCCGCCGCCGCCCGGCGGGCCCGTGCCCGCGGACCTCGCGCCCACGCTCGCCAACGCCGCCAATGACCTGCCCGTCATCTACTCGGACGGCTGCCACCTCGACGTGCCCACCGTCACGCCCGCCTCCTGCGCGTACGGGGCCACCTCGAGTCCCATCACCGTCGTCCTGTTCGGCGATTCGCACGCGGCGCAGTGGTTCCCGGCCCTGCAGCGCCTCGCCTCGCAGCACAACTGGCGCCTCGAGCCGATGACCAAGTCGGCCTGCACCCCGGTCTCGGTCACGGTCTTCAACAGCATCGTCAACCGCACGTACACCGAGTGCGACCAGTGGCGGAAGCTGGTCCTCAACCGGATTGCCTCGGAGAAGCCCGACCTCGTGGTGGTCTCCACCTCGATCGCCTACCAGCTGATGGTCAACGGCCAGCAGGTGAGCTCGGCCACCCGGCCGGACCTGTGGTCGAAGGGCCTCACGACCACCCTCCGATCGCTGACGGCCAGCGCGGCGCACGTGGTCCTGATCGGCGACACGCCGCGGTCGGTGGGGGACCCGGTGTCGTGCCTCTCGCAGCACCTCGACAACGTGCTCGCCTGCGCGGTCCCGTTCTCGCAGGCGGTGGACGAGGCGCAGATGGGCCTCGAGTCCGGCGTCGCCACGCTCACGCGCGCCGGCTTCGTGGACCCGAGCGCGTGGGTCTGCCGGACCGACCCGTGCCCGCCCGTCTACGGGCGCTTCCTGATCTACCGCGACCAGGGGCACATGACCAAGACGTACGCGTCTGCGCTCTCCTCGCAGCTCTTCGCGCAGCTGCCGTCGCTTCCCTGAGGCCGCCCCGGAGCTCGGTGGCCGCGGGCGCCTCCCGCCGCGCCAGCCCGGTCACGGCCCGGTGCAGACGACCTCGAACGCGGTCAGCTGGCTGGCTGCCGCAGGCAGGTCGAGGGGCGCGAGGCAGGGCGTCGTCGCGGCGGCGTCGGGCCACGGCCCGTCCACGCCGTCCACGACAACCACGGTGGCGTTGTACGCCGCCGCCAGCGACAGGATGCTCGAGGCGTCCTCGTCGGGCAGCACGACCGCCGGGTAGCCCGACTCGCGCCACACCCACGACGGGTGCGAGGCGATGACGACCGCCTTCGGGCCGACGGTGGCGGCGAGGCCGTCGGCGAGCGCCCGGTAGCGGGCCGCGATCCCGTTCGCCCACGCGGCGTAGTCCGCGGTCCCGAAGGACGTCCCGAGCAGGCACCAGACCAGCACGCCGGCCCCGGCGAGCGCTGCCAGCTCACCGCCGTGCCGGCGCTCCGCCGCCCAGCGGCCGACGACCACGGCGAGGTCCGCGGCGCCGATCGCGAGCAGCGCCAGCACCGGCGCCGAGCCGTGGAGGAAGGTGCCGTACAGGGTCGCCACAGGGAAGACCAGGGTGTCGGCGAGGAACGTGAGGACCACGGTGGCCAGCAGCAGGCGGAGCGGCCTGGCCCGCCACAGGAGCGCGGCCCCGACGAGACCCGCCACCGACCACGGCAGCGCCGGCTGGACCAGGACGTCGACGAGGTTGTGGCGCAGCGCCTCCAGCCGCTGCGACACGAGGGCCGCCGGGCCTACGGCCAGGTAGGTGTCGAGGCTCGGGCGCGGTGCACTCCAGCCGAAGATGTCGTTGGGGCTGACCGAGAAGGCGTTGGCGGCGGTCTGGCCCGGGAACGCGGTCCCGAACGTCAGCTGCTGGCGCACGGCCCAGGGCGCATAGCAGGCGGCCGCGACGGCGACCAGGAGCCCGGCCCGGCCGACGCGCTCGCCCAGCGTGCCGGGCGCGGCCGCCACCGCCACGACGACCACCGTGGCCACCAGGTAGAGGGCCTCGTTGCGGGTCAGCAGGCCGGCGCCGAGCACCAGGCCTGCCAGGACCAGGTCGCGCGGACGGCCCGTGCGCAGCGCCCACTCGCAGGCGAGCACGCCCCCCAGCACGGTCACCCCGAACAGCGCCTGCGAGTCCGACGCGATCGACCCCGTCACCAGCGGCTGCGTCACCGCGACGAGCGTCGCCGCGATCAGCGCCACCGCGTCCGTATCCCGGTCGTCGCGCCCGGCCGCCCGGGCCGTCCGCGCGGCCAGCATCGCCACCAGGGGCACCAGCGCGGCGCCCGCCAGCGCGCCCGCCAGCCGCGACGCGAGCACGCCCCCGAACGCCCAGACGAGCGGCACCGACACGAGCGACGCCGCCGGCAGCCACACGTCGAACGCGGGCCTGGGCAGGGCCACCCCGTTCGCCACGGCGGGCGTGAGGTAGCTCCAGGCGTACGGGACGGCCAGGCCGTGGCCGGCCGCCACCTGGTCGGCCACCGTGGCGTAGTACGCGGCGTACTCGGGGACGATGGCGTGCTGGACCAGCCCGGCGCCGAGGCGGAGGGCGAACGCGATGACCGTCAGCACCGCGACGGTCATGCCGAATCGGGGCACGCGCACCGCGGCCGTCACGCAGCCACGATACGACGGGGGTCCGCCCGGCCGGGCGCCGTCCGCGCCGGCTCGCGCTGCCCGCTGGCGTCGACCCCAGTCGGTGCGCGCCGTGGGCCACCCGCTTTCCCGACCTGCGGGCCGGACGCTAGAGTGCCCCGACTCGCGCGGAGGACGTCCCCCTTGCCGATCCGAACGACCCCGTTCCACGAGCGCACCTCGGCGCTCAACGAGACGGGCCTGTGGAGCCACTGGTCGGGCCACCTGGCCGCCGAGCGGTACCAGCTGTCCGAGAAGGCCGAGTACGTCTCGATGCGCAACGCGGCCGGCATCTCCGACGTGTCGCCCCTGTTCAAGTACCGCTTCTCGGGACCGGGCGCCGAGCGCTTCCTGGCCGGGGTCATGGCCCGCGACCCGCGGACGCTCAAGCCGGGCGAGGCCCACTACGCCCTGTGGTGCGACGACCGCGGCTTCCTGATCGAGGACGGCGTCCTGCTGCGCCACGGCGCCGACGAGTTCGTCCTGACGGCCGCCGAGCCGAACCTCGCCTACTTCGCTGACCTGCGCCGGCCCGGCGACCAGGTCTCGATCGATGACGTCTCTGCCGAGTGGGCGGTCCTCGCGCTGCAGGGACCGCGCTCCCGGGCGCTGCTCGCCTCGCTCGACGACCGCATCGGCCGGCTGGCCTACTTCGCCCACGGGCCCGCCCAGATCGGCGGCCACGAGGTCAACGTCTCGCGCACGGGATACACCGGCGACCTCGGCTTCGAGGTCTGGTGCCGCGCGGCGGAGGCACTCGACGTGTGGGACGCGGTGTGGGCGGCGACCCGCGGGCACGGCGTCGAGCCGTTCGGGCTCCAGGCGCTGTACATGGCGCGGATCGAGGCCGGGCTGCTGCTGCTCGACGTGGACTTCGCCAACAGCCGGTTCGCCTGGACCGATGCGGACCGCGCCACGCCCCTCGAGCTCGGACTGGGCTGGGCGCTGCGGGACGTCCCGACCACCGACCGCGCGTTCATCGGCCGCGACGCCCTCCGGCGCGAGCTCCGCGACGGCACGTCGCGCTTCCGGACCACGGGCATCGTCGTGGACTACGCCGCCTGGAACCGCCACCACGACGAGGCGGGGCTCATGCCGCCGATGGACCACACACCGGTCCAGGAGGAGCAGTACCTGTACGACGACGCGGGCACGCAGATCGGCTTCTGCACGAGCTTCCTCTACTCGCCGGTCCTGCAGCGGCACGTCGGCATCGCGCGCGTCCCGGTGGCCCTGGCGGCGCCGGGCAGCCGCGTGAACCTCGAGATCCCCGTCAGCCACCGCTATGTGCACGTGGCCGCGGCCACGGCGCGCCTGCCCCACTTCAACCCGCAGCGGAAGACCGCGTGATGGCCAAGACGAAGACGACGAGGACGACGACGAAGACGGCGAAGGCCACGAGGACGGCCGATGCCGACCGCGCCTATGACGCGATCGTCGTTGGCGGCGGCCACAACGGCCTGGTCAACGCCGCGTACCTCGCCAAGGCCGGCCTGCGGACGCTGGTGCTCGAGCGGCGGCACCTGGTCGGCGGCGCTGCCATCACCGAGGAGCTGCGCCCCGGGTTCTGGTTCACGACGTTCTCGTACGCGCTCTCGCTCCTGCGCCCCGAGATCGTGCAGGACCTCGACCTCGTCAAGCACGGCTTCATGCCGCTCCTCATGCCGTCCGCCTTCTGCCCCATGGAGAACGGCGACTACCTGCTGCTCGGCCAGGACCACGGCGCCAACCAGCAGGAGATCGCGCGCCACTCGCGGCACGACGCGGACGCCTACGACCAATTCGACCACGACATGGGCAAGGTCCTCCAGGCATTCAAGCCGCTCATGGACGCGCCGCCGCCCAACCTGTTCAGCGACGACCCGGAGGAGCTCCTGGCCTTGGCCGGGCTCGGCGCTCGCTTCAAGGCGCTCCCCAAAGACGTGCTCCACAACGCGGTCCGGCTGCTGACCGGCAGCGCCGCGGACTTCCTCGACGACTACTTCGAGTCGGACATCATCAAGGGCTACCTCGCCAGTTCCTCGATCATCGGCACCAAGGTGGGGCCGCGGTCGCAGGGCTCGGGCCTCGTGCTGCTCTACCACCTGCTGGGCGAGCACGACGGGATCATGGGCGCCTGGTCGTTCCACAAGGGCGGCAACGGCGGGTTCACACAGGTCCTGGCCCGGGCGGCGCGCTCCTACGGCGCCGAGATCCGGCTCGAATCGCCGGTTGGCAACGTGATCACGCGAGACGGGCGCGCGATCGGCGTGGCCCTCCAGGACGGCTCGGAGTTCCACGCCCCGGTCGTGGTGTCGGCGCTGGACCCGCGGCGCACCTTCACCGAGCTCGTGGACCCGCGCGAGCTGCCGTCCGACCTCGTCGACGCCATCCGGCGCTACCGGTTCCAGGGCACCAGCGCCAAGGTCAACTTCGCGCTCGACGGGCTGCCCGTCTACCCGGCGCTGGCCGGCCGCGAGGACCACTACCGGGGGTTCACCAACGTCGGCCCGTCGCTCGACTACCTCGAGCGCGCCTACGACGAGGCCAAGTACGGCTGGTACAGCAGCCGGCCGTACCTCGACTGCGCGCTGCAGGCGACGGTGGACATCGACATGGCGCCGCCGGGCAAGCACGTGATGTCGTGCTTCGTCCAGTGGGTCCCGTACCAGCTCCGCGAGAGCGACTGGGAGCACGAGCGGCAGAACCTGGGCGACACCGTCCAGCGGACGCTCGAGTCATTCTTCCCGGGCTTCGGCGATCTCGTGCTCCAGCGCGAGGTGGTGACGCCGCTCGACATCGAGCAGGTAGCGGGGTTGTCGGAGGGCAACATCTTCCACGGTGAGCTGCTCGCCCCGCAGATGTTCTCGTTCCGCCCCGCGCCGGGCTACGCCGACTACCGCACCCCGATCGCCGGCTACTACCAGTGCGGTTCCGGCACCCACCCGGGGGGCTGCGTCACCGGCGCGCCCGGCAAGTTCGCGGCGCACCGGATCCTCCGCGACCGCGAGCGGGCGGTCGCCGGATAGGCGCCGGCCGCTGCTACGCGGGCTCGACCGGCAGCCCGGCGGCCACCCAGCCGTTGAAGCCGCCGTCGAGGTCGGCCGCGCGAGCGAAGCCGAGGTCCCTGAGGGTCGCGGCGGCAATGCTCGACGAGTAGCCGTCGGCGCAGACCAGGATCACCGTCCGGTCGGGGTCGGCCAGCCGCGGGTCCTCGTAGCCGGACGCCGGGTCCAGCCGCCAGAAGAGCACCGAGAGGGGCACGTGCACCGACGAGGGGATCACGCCGCTCGCCGCCCGCTGCTCGGCGCACCGCGTGTCGATCAGGAGGGCGCCGGCGGCGACGGCGGCCCGGGCCGCGGCGGGCGTGAGCCTCTCGATCCGCGCGCGGCACGCCTCGAGGAGCTGGGTGATCGTCTGCCGCTCGGCCACGGGATGCCTCCTCTGGCTAGCCGCCCGATGGGTGCGGGCGTGCGTCGACGCCGAAGCGCCGGCGCGGTGATCCGTCCAGAGCCCGCCCCTCCGCCGCTACCGCCACGCGGGGAGGTCGCGGAGCAACCCGTCCGGGCGCGGCAGCGGCAGCTCGGGCTCCTCGACGGCGTCGCCGGCCTGTCGGTCGAGCTCGGCGCGGAGCAGCTCCGCCAGCTGGGTGAAGCTCGCCTCCATCGCCTGGTCGATGTAGGCCTCCATCTGGACCAGGACCGCGCGCTCCTTCGCCGTCTTGGGCGGTCCGAACCGCAGGTGGATCACGGTCCCCTCGCTGGTGGGCTCGAACTCAGTGGTCTCGAGCAGGTGGACCGGACCCGCCGGCGTGGGGATCGTGTTGCGAAGCGAGAAGTAGTCGTACGGCCGCCAGTCGAGCAGCTGCTCGATGCTCGCCTCCGCGCCGTGCATGCAGTGGGTCGTTGCGCCCACCGCGCGGCGGTTGCCGGTTGCGGCCGTCTCGACGCCCGTCACCCCGATCTGCCAGAGCACGCGGCGGCCGGGCGCGGTCACGTACTCCCAGGCGGTCTGCGGCGGGGCCGCGGTGGCGAAGGCGACCTTCCTTCATGGCTGCACGCGGCTCGACGAAGACGCGAGTGCGCGCTTCCTCGTCCTGCCACCGGCGCTCAAGGTCGTGGACCCAGATGGGCACGGACCCGATGTGCTCATAGGTCTCGCTTGCCGCCTGCATGCCGAGGGCGGCCACGTCCACGTCCATCGCGTCGACGCAGGGCTGGCTGAACAGCGCGTACGCCTCGACGCCCATCGTCGCCACGACCTCGTTCTTGAGCAGGCGGTGGGTGACGATGACGTCTGCGCCCAGCAGCTCCTCGTGGCCGGCGACCCGCTGCCGCAGGATCGTGCCGTGGTGGACGACGAACTTGAGGTTCAGCTCGGGGATCCGCACGCAGGCGTTGCAGGTGCACGTCGTCCCCTGGCGCATGTCGCGCCGGCGCCGGCGGAAGCCGAAGTAGCAGCGCTCGATGGTGTCGAGCAGCAGCGACCCGTCGATCCGGTCGGTGACCGCGTAGGTGAACGCGGCGTCGCCCTCGAGCTTGGCCAGCCGGAACCCGGGCCGGAGCGCGCTGACGATGGTGCCCACCAGGTCCGCGAGGATGTCCTGCGCGTGGTCGAGCTCGACCCCGGCGAGGTAGCCCGTGTAGCCGGAGATGTCGGCGATGAGCAGGCAGGCGGACTCGGTGGCCATCGTGGGCGGCTACCGTAACAGAGCTGCGGGCCGCGGGTAGAGCCGGAACCAGGAGCCGCCCGGGCAGGGCGGCATCAGCGGTCAGCCGACGGGATGCTCTCGGAGCAGGCCCAGGAGGTCGCCCATGTTCGCGGTCGCGAGGGCGATGGCCGAGTCCCCGGCCCCGTAGTACATCGACAGCCGCCCGGTGGCCTCGTCGAGCACCCAGCCGGTGGGGAAGACCACCTTGTTGACGTCGCCGCCCCGCTCGTAGGGCGCCGTCGGGGCGAACACCCACTCGTCCGTCCGCGCCAGGACGTGGCGCGGCTCCTCGAGGTCGAGGAGCGCGAGCCCGATGCGGTAGATCGGGCCGCCAGCCGTCGCGTGCACGCCGTGGTAGCAGACCAGCCAGCCGTCGGCCGTCTCGAGCGGCGGCGGGCCGAGGCCGATCTTGCCCGCGTCCCACCACGCGCCGTCACGCGCCTCGAGCAGGAGCTCGTGGTCCCCCCAGTGGCGCAGGTCGGGCGAGTAGGAGATCCACATGTGGGCCCCGCCGCGGAGCGGTGACGGCCGGTGGATCATCGCGAACCGGCCGCGGAGGCGACGCGGGAAGAGCGCTGCGTCCTTGTCCTCGGGGGGCATGACCGGTCCGAGGCGCCGGACCTCGGTGAAGTCGCGGCTCATCGCCAGCGAGACCAGCGGACCGCGCCGACTGTAGGCCGTGTACGCGATGACCCACTCGTCGAGCTCCGGGAGCCACGTCAGGCGCGGATCCTCGCAGCCCCAGATCTCCTCGGGGTGGAGCCCCGTCTCGGGCTGGATCAGCGGCGACGCGTCGAACCGCCAGCCCGTGGCGCCGTCGTCGCTCCGGGCCACGAGCAGGTGCGAGATGCCGCGGAGGTCCTCCACGCGGATCAGCAGCAGGGTCTCGTCGTTGACCACGCCCGCGCCGGGGTTGAACACCGAGTTCGCGCGGTACGGAAGGGCGCCGACCGTGATGATCGGGTTGGCGGGGTGGCGGGTGAACAGCTCGACGGCCTCACCGCCAGTCATCGCGGGCGCCCGGGGATCGCGATGACGGCATCGCGCGTGACGTCGGCCGCTGCACGGCCTCTCGGACGCCGCATGTCGCGCACGCTCTCGAGCGCGGTCAGCCACATGAGGGTCGACTCGGCGCCCTGGTTGCGGTTCACGCGGTCGGACGAGAGGCCGTCATGGCAGCCGCCCGTCACGACGTCAGCCACGGCCAGCCCGGCGTCGTTGTCGCCGAGGAACCATCCATAGGCCGCCTCGGCCGTTCGTCGGTAGCGCGCGTCGCCCGTGGCCGCGAACGCCGCCGCGGCGGCGAGGATCATCGTGGTGGCCTCGATCGGCTGCTGGTCGAACCGACTGCGCTCGCCCCTGCGCGGCCACCACGCTGCGTTGCCCACCGGCGAGAACTCGCCGCCCCGCGAGGTCTGGACCCGGGCCAGCCACTCGAGCACCCGCAGCCCGGCCCGGCGCAGGTCGGCATCGGCCGGCCGGCCGCCGGCCACGATCAGGGCTCGTGGAAGCAGCGCGTTCTCGTAGGACAGCACGGGCTCTGGCCATGGCCAGTCGCTCGCGAGGTCGACCCCCGCGAAGGCGCGTCGCAGCCGCCTCGCCAGTCGGTCGCGGGTGCGCTCGGCCTCGCCGCCGATGCCGCCCGCAAGAGCCATTTCGCAGGCGATCAGGGCAGCTGACACCGCTCGGAGCGCCGTGAGCCGCCGGAACCCGGGCATGGCGCGCAGCAGCAGCGAGCGGGCCGCCTCGTGCATCGGCACCTCGGGGGCCTCCACGGCGGCGTGCGCGAGGGCCAGTGCGGCGCGGCCCTGGCTGTCCTCCGACCCGAGGTCGTCCAGCCATGCCCCGTCAGCGGACCGCATGTTCCGGAAGCCGCCCCGCTCCGGGTTGAATGCGGCGTCGAGGAACTGCATCGACCGATGCGCGGTCGGGCTGACGCCGGCCCACCCCGCCGATCCCCGCTGCAGGAGGTCAACCTGGAGGGCCCTCGCGACGTCATCGGTGCAGTAGCCGAACGACTCGTCCGGGACCGTCTGGCGCGCGTGCTGCCAGATCCCGAGCGGGCCCGTGATCTCCTCGAGGTGGAGGCGCCGGACCGGGTGCAGCGGGCGGTCAGACACGTGCTTCCCCGATCCCCGCCATCGAGATGGCCGCCCCTCTGGCGGCTGCGGGCCGCGTCGCGACGCGATCGAGAAGACGGCGGTACATGGCCCCCACCGCCGGCCACAGCATGCCCCTGCTCTGGGCGTACGCCCGACGCCCGTACTCCTCACGCTGGGCCGGGTTCCGGATGAGCTCGATCATCGCGTCCGCGAGCGCGCTGACCGATCCCGCCGGGACGAGACAGCCCCGTCCGTTCGCGAGCCGCTCACTCGCGTAGGCGTACGGCGTGGACACGGTGGCCTTGCCGGCGCTCATGGCGTAGGAGAGGGTCCCCGACACGATCTGCTCGAGGTTCGGGTAGGGGGTGACGAAGATGTCGGCCGCCTCGAGCCACGTGCCGAGCTCGACGGCGTCGACGAACCGTCCCACGAACCGGACGTGCTCGCCGACCCCGAGCTCGGCAGCGCGCGCCTGGAGGCGATGCCGGTAGGCCTCGCCCTCTCGCCGGATCATGTCCGGGTGGGTGGCGCCGACAATGACGTACAGCGCTGACGGCTCGGCCGCCACGATCGCGGGCATGGCGGCGATGGCCGATTCGTATCCCTTCCCGGGGCCGAGCAGGCCGAAGCTCAGGATCACCGTGCGGCCCTGCAGGCCGAGGCGGGGCTTCACGCTGTCCGGCGCCACGAGGGGCAGGTCGGGGACGCCATGCGGGATGATCTCGATGGTCGCGGGGTCGATGCCGTACGAGCGCGTCAACAGCTCGCGGGCCGAGGTCGACATGACGACCGTCGCCGCGGTCGCGCTGGCGAGTTCGGTCAGGATCCGGCGCTGGGACGGGGTCGGGTCCTGGAGCACGGTGTGGAGGGTGGCGACGGCCGGCGTCCGCAGGGAGCGCACGAAGTCGAGGACGTATGCCCCGTCGTGCCCGCCCCAGATGCCGTACTCGTGCTGGATCGAGACGGCGCTGCACCGGCCGGCGTCGATGGCTCGAGCCGCGATGGCGTAGTCGGCCGCGACGTCGCGGCGGATGGAACCGCGGACCTCGGCGGGATAGCGCCGCGGCCCGTCGACCGGGTGGAGGGCAATGATGTCGCGGTCGCCCACGGCCGCTGCGAGGTCCGCGGTGAACGTGGCGATGCCGCAGCGCAGCGGGGCATAGGTGGACACGAACGCGGTCCTGGCGATGGCGTGGCTCCTGTCGCGGCGCCGTGCTCTGTGCACCGGGGCACACCGAGTCGGCAAGTTCCCGAACCAGGTGTGGGAGAGCGCACGGCCAGTTCGAGATCGGACCACGCGAGGTGCTGCCGCAGTCGCGGCGACCGGCCCACGCTACACCTCATGCCCAGATGGCACAAGCAAGCGTCGCCCGGGCGCCCAGCGCGCGCGAACGGTCGGCGCCGCCGCCCGAGCATCGTGCTACGCTCCTGGCTCGCCGCACCTCGCGGCGTGCTCCGTGTGGTCGTACCCCTTCTCGAACAGACCGTGCGTTTGGCAAATCCCAGTTCGGGAAGCGTTGGAGGTCCGCATGGCCACCGGAACCATCAAGCGGGTCGTCGCCGATCGCGGCTTCGGCTTCATCACCGCCGAGGATGCGAAGGAGTACTTCTTCCACCGCGGCGCCCTCGACCCGTCGCTCGACTTCGACCGCCTCGTCGGCGGCGAGCACGTCGAGTTCGATGTCGAGGCGAACCCCAAGGGCCCGAGGGCCGCACGGGTCCGCCCCGCCTGACGCCTCAGCGGCGCAACGGCCCGCCAGTCGGCGGGCCGTTCTGATTCGTGCGCACGCCGGTGCGGCCACGGCCCGAGGTCGTTCGCACTTCCGCCGGCGAGGGCGCTGGATTCGGCGGCCGTGCCCGGACGACGGTCAGACCGCCGCCCGCTGCGAGCGCTTTCGAGCGCGATACCAGGCGAGGTACTCGAGCAGCTCGTCGCGCTCGTCGTCGGTGAGGTCGGCCAGGAGCGCCGTCTCCATCGACGCGGACGAGGCCGTGGCGGGCGGCCCGGGAACCTGGTAGCCGCAGAGGCGCATGAGCTCCGCATACGGGACCGCGAGCACCTCGCTCAGGCGGTGCAGGACCGGAGGCGACGGCTTCTTGACAGCGTCGTTCTCGAGCTTGCTCAGGTAGGCCGCGGAGATCCCCGCGGCGCGCGCGACCTCAACCGCGGACAGGACGCGGACCTCCCGAGCCAGTCTGAGGACACCTCCGAGCGATCGGGCCATGCGTCATCCTTACCTAGAGTAGGTAATCATAACTACAGTTGACAATAGCATGCGCCTGTGGTCAACTTCAATGCACAGCAGTGGCCGGAGCGTCGCCCGGCGGTGGTCCAGGTGATCCCCGCTTCCCCGGATGCCCACATGGCAGCTCGAGGGAACCATGACCACCCCGCAGATCGATCCGACAACCCTTGCACCCGACGATCCGACCGCCGTCGAGACCACCCTGGTCCTCACGGCGTCCGCGGAGGACGTGGTCGGCCGCCCCGCACGAAGCGTGAGGGCGATGGCCCGGACCGGCGCCTCGGCCGTTCGACACGCCTTGACCGGCCTCGCAGCCCGCCTGCCCACGACCCTGCGGGTCACCCGCTCAGGGGCGTCCCGAACCGTCGGTGCCCTCCAGACCCTGCCTGACACCACCTTGCGGTCCCTGGCCGCGACCTCGGTGGCGCTCGGGGCCGGGCTCTCCCTGACGAAGGCGGGTCGCCTGGCGACGGTCGCAGGCATGGTGCCCGCGGTCGTCATGGGCACGGCCATCCTTGTCCGTCCGGCCGCACCGATCGTCCAGGAGGGTCCGGCCGATGCGCAGCCGTGAGCCCGGCGCGAGTCGCGCCCCCCTTCCGAGCGCCCACGTCGCGCCTGATCCCGGCCCCGTCCAGCGGGATGCCGTCCTCGTCCCCAGGAGTCGTCACCGCTCACCAGTGAAGAACTACATCGCGCACGCCCTCACGCGGCGCGCGACCGCCACAGCTCGGGTGATGTCATGACCACGTCCGTGAACCATCTGCACAAGGCCCTGCCGAACGTCTTGCAGGGCGCGCCCCAGCCCAACACCCTTACCGGGCTGGGCGCGCCGCAGACGGCCCGGCTCCCTCGATCGGGTCGCCCGTACATCGCGGCGGCCAGCCTGGGCATCGCCGTCGTCGCGCTAGTGCTCCTGCTGTGGCGCGGCTGAGGTCGGTCCAGCACCAAGGGCCAGCCCGACCTCCGTCGGCGCCGGCGGACCCCACACTCCGCCGCGGTGCGGCGAGGAGACCCAGACCATGACCAAGACGAAAGCAGCCACGCCCTCCAAGTCCAACCACGCAAGTTCGGCGGCCACCACCATAAGGCTCCGCCCCCTCGGCGACCGCGTCGTGCTCCGGCCCACGCCTGGCGAGGAGATGACCAAGAGCGGGATTCTGATCCCCGACACCGTCAAGGAGCGTCCCCAGGAGGGCGTCGTCCTCGTCGCCGGCCCCGGCAAGACGCTCGACGACGGCTCTCGCGAGGCCATGGACGTCGCGGTCGGCAACAAGGTCCTGTACGCCAAGTACGCGGGGACCGAGTTCAAGGTCGACGGCGAGGACCTGCTCATCGTCAGCCAGAAGGACATCTTCGCGATCGTCGAAGGCTGAGCCCGGGCGGTTCCGCTGTGGCCACCGCCGCCGCGGACACCGCCGGGCCAGCCTCCTCCCGAAAGGAACCACCGACATGGCCAAGCAACTCCTCTTCGACGAGACCGCACGGCGGGGCCTCAAGCGGGGCGTCGACCGCCTCGCTGACGCGGTCCGCGTGACCATCGGCCCCAAGGGCCGCAACGTCGTGCTCGACAAGAAGTTCGGCGCGCCGACCATCACCAACGACGGCGTCACCATCGCTCGCGACATCGAGCTCGAGGACCCGTTCGAGAACATGGGCGCGCAGCTCCTCAAGGAGGTCGCGACCAAGACCGACGACGTCGCCGGCGACGGCACCACCACCGCGATCGTGCTGGGCCAGGCCATCGTTGCCGAGGGCCTCCAGAATGTGAGCGCCGGCGCCAACCCGATTGCCGTCAAGCGCGGCATCGAGAAGGGCGTCGAGGCGATCGTGGCCGAGCTCGCGCTGCACTCGCGCCCGGTCGAGACCCACGCGCAGATCGCGGCCGTGGCCTCCATCAGCGCCGCGGACCCCGAGGTCGGCACGATCATCGCGGACGTGATGGACAAGGTCGGCAAGGACGGCGTCATCACCGTGGAGGAGGGCCAGTCCCTCGGCCTCGAGACCGAGTTCACCGAGGGCATGCAGTTCGACCGGGGCTATCTCTCGGCGTACCTCGTCACCAACAGCGAGCGCATGGAGGCGGTCCTCGAGGCCCCGGCCATGCTGATCACGGACCGGAAGATCTCGAGCGTGAAGGACATGCTCCCTGCCCTGGAAGCCGCCATGGCACAGAGCAAGCCCCTTGTGATCGTCGCCGAGGACGTCGACGGCGAGGCGCTCGCGACCCTGGTCGTGAACAAGCTGCGCGGCACCCTCCAGGTCCTGGCCGTCAAGGCCCCGGGCTTCGGCGACCGCCGCAAGGAGATGCTCCGCGACATCGCGGTCCTCACCGGCGGCACCGTGATCTCCGAGGAGATCGGGCGCAAGCTCGACTCGGTCACGGCAGACGATTTCGGCGGGGCGCGCCGCATCGTGGCCAACAAGGACGACACGACGATCGTCGACGGCGCCGGCTCGCCTGACCAGATCAAGGCCCGCATGACCATGATCAAGGCGCAGATCGAGGACACGACCAGCGACTACGACCGCGAGAAGCTCCAGGAGCGCCTCGCCAAGCTGGCCGGCGGCGTGGCCGTCATCAAGGTCGGCGCGGCCACCGAGGTCGAGCTCAAGGAGAAGAAGCACCGCATCGAGGACGCGCTCTCGACCACCCGCGCGGCGGTCGAGGAGGGCCTCGTCGCCGGCGGCGGCGTCGCGCTCCTGCAGGCGATCCCGGCGCTCGACCTCGTCGAGCTGTTGGGCGACGAGGCCGTGGGCCTCGGAATCCTGCGCCGTGCGCTCGAGGCGCCCATCCGCCAGATCGCCGACAACGCCGGCGTCCACGGCGAGGTCATCGTGGAGCAGGTCAAGACGCTGCCCGCCGGCCATGGCTACGACGCGCTGCGGGGCGAGTACGGCGACATGTTCGAGAAGGGCATCGTCGACGCGGCCAAGGTCACCCGCTCCGCGCTCCAGAATGCTGCGTCCATCGCCGCGATGGTCCTCACGACCGAGACCCTGGTGACGGACATCCCCGAGGCGAAGCAGGCCGCGCCCGTCGGTGGCGGCTACGGCGGCGACATGGACTACTAGTCAGCCGGGCGGCGCCGGGCATCCAGGCCCGGCATGCCGGCCCCGTTGGCCGCAGTGTCCTGATCGAACATCTGTGCTATCATCTGGACACGCCGCACTTCGCGGCGATGCTCCGTGTGGTCGACCCCTTCTCGAACGGACCGTGCGTTTGGCAGTCCCAGTTCGGGAAGCATTGGAGGTCCTGCATGGCCACCGGTACCGTCAAGAAGGTCGTCGCCGATCGCGGCTTCGGCTTCATCACCGCCGAGGATGCGAAGGAGTACTTCTTCCACCGCGGCGCCCTCGACCCGTCCCTGGACTTCGACCGCCTTGTCGGCGGCGAGCGTGTCCAGTTCGAGATCGAGGCGAACCCCAAGGGCGCCCGAGCCGCACAGGTCCGCGCCGCCTGACGTTCGGCAACAACAAGACGGCCCGCCAATCCCCGGCGGGCCGTTTGATTCCGGCCCGCGCGGCCAATGAGCCCGCGGTGCGGTGGGGCCGCGCCCGCGTGCGCTGCGGCCGCGACACCCGTTCGCGCTCGGACAAGCCCGAACCCGGGCATCAGGCCCGGCGAGGATTCGGGCCGATGCTAGCCGGTTCATCGCTGCCGCTGCGCGTCCGTCGGCGCAGCTCGAGCCCGTCTAGAGGTCGTACAGCTCGCGCTGGCCGCGAGCGTCGGTCAGCACGACGTGCGAGCGGAGCGAGCGGAAGTCGACCTGGAGCGTGCAGGCCTCGGTTCCGGTCGCCCAGGACATGCGGAGTCGGTCCCCAGTGGTCCGCCCGACTTCGAACGCGCCGTCGAACGCGGCGTGCGAATTGCGCAGCCGGATCAGACGTTCCAGACGCGGGAAGACGCTTCGGCCTGTCGCCAGCCGGATCTCCTCGCGACTGAAGTTGTGCCGATTGACTTCCCGGCCGTCCCCGGTCCGACCGATCGCCTCTGCATCGTTCTCGCCCGCGAGGAGGCCCACGTAGTAGATCTGCGGGATGCCGGGAGCGAACAGCTGGATCGCGCGGGCAGCGATGTACGCGTCGTCGTCGCGATCGAGCAGTGAATAGAAGGTCCCGCGGATCTGGTGCACGTCGAACCCGTCGTGATCCTGGTGCTTCGCTGACAGGATGCGGCTCAGGTTGCCGCCCCGCTCCACGCACGTCTGGACGACGCGCCTGACCTCGGTCGCGTCGTACAGGCCGTCCAGGTCAGGCTTGACCGGGACGCCGTCGTGGCAGTCGAGCATCGTGAACTGGCGATGCGGCCGCGACGCGAGATAGGCGGCGAGGCGGGTCGGCGTCCGCAGCGTGATCGCCTCAAGGACCCGGTACGGCAGGATGAAGTCGTAGATCCACGAGCCGCGCCGCGCGAGGTCGAGTTGGATCGCCTGCTGCGCATGCACCTCGGGGAGCAGCGCAATGTCGTACCGCTCGGCGAGCCCGTCGAGCCAGGCGAGGATCTCGTCGGTTTCGGGCTGTACGCAGAAGCAACTCGTCCCAGCCCGCTTCGCGAGGTAGCCGACCGCGTCGAGCCGGACGATTCGGACACCGTTGGCCGCGAACCGCTCGAGCAACCCCTCGACGACCGAGCGGAACTGCGGCGAGCGCCAGTCCATGTCGATCTGCTCGGATGGGTCGGTCTTGCCGAACGTCGTCCAGACCGTCAGCAGGGTAGGCGGCGTCCCCACCCCGAACGTGGACCAGGGCCGGGGCCGGCGCAGGAAGACACGGTCGAGGTCGGCCTGGACCGGAACGCCGCCGGGCCAGACCTTGTCGAGCGGGATGAACAGGTCCGCCCATTCGGAGTCGCCGCCACGCGCGAGGAAGTCGGCGAAGTACGGGGAGCGGCTGGAGACGTGGTTGACCATCAGGTCGAGCAGCAGGTCGTGGGACCGCCCCAGCTTCCGGACGTCCTCCCAGGTCCCGAACCGGGGATCGATCTCATCGTAGGTGAGCGGCGCGAAGCCGCGGTCGCCCGACGACGGGAACGGCGGGAGGATGTGGATCCCACCCTGGAAGAGTCCCCCGAAGTGCTCGTCGAGCACGGACGACATGCTTCGCAGGTCGCCGCCAAGGCTGTCCGGGTACGTGATCAGCTGGACTCCGTTCTTCACCCGCACTCCGCCGCCCTCATGCGATCGGGATGACGTCGAAGTCGCGTGTCAGCACGAAGTCGGCCAGCGCGCTGTGGCCGGCGATGATCTTGTGCTCGACGGCGAGCACACCCTCGATGAACGGGTCGGCTGCCTCTCCGCCACGGTTGCGCTTCCGGCGGTGCTCGAGGGTCTCCAGGCGATCCCGGGCGATGAAGACGCGGCGATCGACATGCCGGAGCAGGGACACGTACGTCCCCTCGACGATGACCACCGACACCCCCTCGAGCGACATCACGTCCATCGCCGTCGAGTTCGCGTCGTAGTCGATCACCGGCCTCTCGATCGCGCTCGCCCCGGCGAGGGCGGCGTCGACGTTCGCCTGCAGCAGGTCGAAGCGGACCTCCACATGGGGACCCAGCCACTCGGGGTCGGCGCGCCGACGCGCGTCGTTCGACCTCGGCGGCAGCACGAAATAGTCGTCCTGGCCGAGGACGACGGCTCCCATCCCGAAGCCCAGCAGCTCGTCCGCCAGTGCGGCGGCCGTCTCCGACTTGCCGGATCCGGATTCCCCGGCGACCGTCACCAGAAACCGACCGTCCTTGGCGCGGATCGCGTCAACCAGGTCTGCCCCGACCTGCGCCGCCGCACGCCGGTGGTGCGCCTCGATGGCCAGCACGTCACCCTTCATTGGCCGCCTCGGCCCGGGATGCGTGAGCCATCGAGCACCGACCTCATGGCCTCGACGAGCACGCGGGCGCGCGCATCGCCGTAACCGCCCATCTGGTTGGTCACGTACGCGAAGCTAGCCCCGTCGTCCACGTCGGCGAACGCGAGCTGGCCGCCCGCTCCGGCATGGCCGAAGCTGCCCGGCCCGAGGAGCGGCTGCGCCGGTGCCGAGGAGATCTGGAAGCCGGTGCCCCAGCGGGTGCCGTCATCCGGCTGCCCCGTGAGCTGCATTCCCGCCGACTGCACCCGGAGCCCGTCCGCGATGGACGCGGGGGTGAGCAGGGCCGGCCCGTCGACGCCCGTCACGCATGCCGCGTACAGCTTGGCGAGGGACTCCGCGGAGCTGATCCCCCCGGCGCCCGGGACCTCCGCGGCCTGGATGACCGGGTTGTTGAACGTCACCTGGCCGTCCTCGGCCGGGAACGCGTACGCGCTGCCCAGCGACATGGTCCGGACGATCCGGGGGTCGTTCGCGAGGCGGGCGAAGCCCCTGGCCAATGCCGAGTCCTCGTCGGGAAGCGGCGGCTCCATCCAGGCGACGTGGCGCCGTTCGGCGTCCGGGATCCCGATCCAGGTGTTCAGGCCCAGAGGATCGCCCAGGGCCCGACGGAAGTTGGCGCCTGCGCTGACTCCGGTGATGCGTCGGATCACCTCGCCGAGCAGCCAGCCGATGGTGGAGGCGTGGTAGGCGTGCCCGTCCTGCGGCGCGTGGTGCGGGGTCTGTGCCTCGATCGCGTGGATGACCGGGTCCCACGCCACGACGTCGTCGAGCGTCAGGTCGGTGTCGAGGTACGCCAGTCCTGCGCGGTGGGCCATCGCCTCCCGGACCGTGATCCGCTCCTTGCCGGCCTGCGCGAACTCCGGCCAATAGCGAGCGATCGGCGCGTCCAAGTCCAGCTTCCCCTCCTGGACGAGGAGGTACGCGCAGATGGCCATGACGCCCTTCGTGCACGAGAAGATGACCGTCGCCGAGTCGTGTTCATACGGCCTGCCGGTCCGGCGGTCCGCGACCCCTGCCCAGAGGTCCACGACCTTCCTTCCCCCGACGTAGGCCGTGCAGCCGGCACCGAGGTCCTGGCGGTGGAGGAAGTTGCGGGCGAACTCGTCTGCGACAGGCCCATAGCCGTCCTCGACCGTGCCGTGCACGGAGAAGCCGGATGTCTCGTGCGCGTTGGTCACGCGGAGGCTCCTTCAGCGATCGGCCTGGTCAGCCCTTGACGGAGCCTTGCAGGAGCGCGGAGATGAACTGCCGTTGGAAGAGCAGGAACACGACAAGCGTCGGTGTGAGGATGAGGAGCGAGCCCGCGCACAGCAGCGGGATGTTCGTCGCGTAGTGGCCCTGGTAGGCGCCGAGCGCACCGGCCATCGTCCGCTGCAACGGGTCTTCGACCAGGACCAGGGCGAGCAGGAACTGGTTCCAAGTCCAGACCGAGAGCAGGATGGCCAGGGCGGAGATCGCCGGTCGGGCGAGTGGGAGGTGGATCCGCCGGAACAGGTCCCAGGTGCTCGCTCCGTCAACGAGCGCCGCCTCGGACAGCTCCTTGGGCATGTTGACGAAGTGCGCTCGCATCCAGAACACGGCGAATGGCATGTACAGGCCGATGAGCGGCAGGATGATCGCCAACTTCGTGTTCAGGATCCCGAAATCGCGGACCAGATAGTAGAGCGGCGTGATGATGCCCTCGAACGGCAGCGTCAGCCCGAGCAGGAAGAGCAGGAACAGGAGCCGCCCCCCGGGGATGCGCAGGTGGCCGATGGCGAACCCCGCCATCGTGGAGATCAGGACCGCAACCGGGACCACGCCCACCACGATGACGATGCTCGACCAGAGGAGCGCGGGCATCTGGGCGACATTGAAGGCGTCGACGAAGTTGCCCCACTGCGGATCCGCCGGCCACTGGATCCCGAGCGGCGTTGAATCAGAGGGCTGCAGGGCGGCCGACAACAGGCTGATGAACGGCAGCACCGTGATCGCGATCAGGAGCAGGAGCAGCACCCTGCCGGTGATGATCTCGCGCCGAGCGACGATCATGTCTCGTCCCCTCGCGCGAGGCGCTGGATCGGGAGCACGCAGACGAGGACGAGGAGGAACAGGACAACCGCCAGCGCGGATGCCAATCCGACCGATCGGCCCGCGAAGGCGAGCTGGTAGATGTCCAGCCCGGGCACCGTCGTGGCCAGGCCGGGCCCGCCGCCCGTCGCGATGTACACGATGTCGAAGCTCGCCAGGGCGGCGATGACGGTGACGGTGACGCACACGCCGATCTCTTGGCGCAGGCTCGGGAGGGTGATCGACCTGAACTCCTGGATGGCCCCAGCGCCGTCGATCCGGGCGGACTCGTACAGGGCGGGATCGATCTTGCTCATGCCCGTGAGCAGGAGGACCGTGCACAGCCCGATGAGGACCCAGGCGCCGATGATGCCAACGGCGGGAAGCGCGAAGTCGAAGTCGCCGAGCCACGCGCGCGTGACCCCGTCGAGCCCGATTGCGGACAGCAGTTGGTTGACCACGCCCGATGTCGACAGCACCCACTTCCAGGCGATGCCGGCGGCGACGAGCGGGATGACTTGCGGGAGGAACAGCACGGTCCTGGTGACGGTCCCGAAGCGTCCCCTGGCAACCCGCTGCATCACCGACGCAACGACGAGCCCGAGAGCAACCGGGATCGCGGAGAAGAACAGGATGAGCTTGAAGGCGTTGAGGATCACACCGACGAGATCGGGGTCTGTCAGGACATTGAGGTAGTTCCTGAGGCCGACCCACTGCGACGGGCCGATCCCGTCCCAGCGGTACAGCGAGTACTGGACGGTGCGGGCCAGCGGCAGGAGCACGAAGACGGCATATACCGCCAGGGCGGGCATGACGAACAGCCAGCCGATGAGGTGGGAGCGACGGACCCCGCGCAAGCGCGGGGTCCGAACGCGTGATGCCGCGGTGACCCGATGGCCGACCTGGAGGAGAGCCTTATCGTCCATCGCATCGATCCGCGGCACCGGTCACTGCGTGAGTTCCTTTGCGTACTCGGCCTGGACGGCCTTGAGGAGTCCGTCCGGGGTCTCCTTGCCGCCGACCATCTTCTGGAGCTCGGGCGTCCAGCCCTTCGCGAAGATCGAGCCGGTGGCGTTCGCAATGAAGTCCATCGCGCCGTTGGACTGGGCGACGGCGCCGCCCGCGGCGAGGGTGTCGTTGATGATCGAACCCGGCGCGGCCGGCGGGATCGCGAGATCGGTCGGGCCACCCGGGTTCGAGCCGCCGACGGTCACGTCCACCTGGCGGGCGGTCGGGTTGGTCGCCACCCAGTTGAGGAAGAAGGCGGCGCAGTCCGCGTTCTTGGCGTTCGCCGCGATGCCGTAGGTGAGCGGCGCGGACATCGCCGCAACAGGGCCGCCCGCGGTGGCCGACGGGAAGACGAAGAACCCGATATTGCCCGGAGCGGCGGTGTCATACGCCGCGTCCTGCCAGTCGCCGTTGAACATGAACACACCTTCGCCCTTGCCGAACCGGGCGTTGGCGTCGGTGTATTCGGTCGCGTTGGTGTCCTTGTTGAAGTAGCCGGCGTTGATCCACTGCTGGAGGTGCTGCGCGGCCGTCAGGTTGGTCGGCGTGTCGATGGTCGCGCCGGGCTTCTGGAAGATCCAGTCGTTGATCGGCTGCGTCGGGCCGTAGGCGGCCATGAGCGCCTGAAGCGGGAAGGCGAGCCCGCCGCCGCTGGCTGAGGCGTTCCAGGCCATGATCGGCTGGAGTTTGGCGGCCTTCGCCTTCGCCAGGAGGTCCTCGAACTCCGCGACGGTCGCAGGCGGCTGGGTCATGCCGATCTGGGCCGCCTCCTTCTTGTTGTAGAAGACACCGGTGAGGCTGTAGTTGAGCCCGGCCGCATACAGGGATCCGGAGCCGCGAGTCCCGTCAGGGGCGACGCGGTTCTGGGCAAGCTCGGCCGCGGGCCACTTGTCCCAGCCGAATGCCGTCACGTAGCTGTCGAGGTTCTTGAGGAGATTGTCCTTGACGAGCGAGACCATGGTCGGGAGCCGGATGAGGTCCGGCGGATTGTCGCCCGCGAGAAGCCGCGGGGTCGAGGTCATGAGGTTGCTGAACTGGTCCTGGCTGATGTTCCAGGTGACGTTCGGGAACTGCTTCGTGAACTCGTCGGAGAGCTTGAAGGGCAGGTCGAAGCCCGTTTCGAAGTAGGCGTTGAGCACGACGGGAGCGGTTCCGCAGTTCGGCGTGGATGCCGTGCTGGCAACAGGTGCTGTGCTCTGGGAAGCAGCGGCGGATGCCGCGCCGGAGGACGCCACGGCCGACGGCGCCACGGCCGACGGCGCGACGGTTGGCGCCGGGGTCGCCGACGCGCCGGGGGCGGCGCATCCAGCAACGAAGAGTGCGGTGAGGCCGAGCGCTGCGAGCGCTCGGCGGGCAGCCACGGGGCGCCCAGGGGAACTGATGGCCACGCGAATCCTCCTCCTGAATGTTGGCTGAGCGGAACCGGGGATTGTCGTTCGTCTACGCACGGCCCTCCCTGGCTGGCGCTGACGTCGCCCGGACCACGAGCTCTGGCGCCAGCACCACGACCTGCGGCTCGGCCGATCGCTGCTTGATCTCCGCGAGCAGGGTCTCCGCCCCGATCCGGCCGGACTCGAACAGGTGCTGGCGAATGGTCGTCAGGCCGATCGGTTCGGCAACCGAGATGTCGTCGTAACCGACCACAGTGAGGTCGCTCGGGACTTGGAGGCCCATGTCGCGCGCCGCGCCGAGCACGCCGAGGGCCTGTGTGTCGCTCGCCGCGAAGATGGCAGTCGGCGCACGCGGGCCGGTCAGCAGCCCGATCGCGAGGTCACGCGCTGTGCGGGAGCCATAGGCCCCGAGAGCCGCCTGGACCTCGATGCCGACCTCGCGCAGGGCGTCGGTGAAGCCGGAGTAACGGTCCTGGCTGGACGTGAAGCCGTACGGATTCTCGAACGAGTCGGCGACATACCCGATCACGCGGTGCCCGAGTGAGTACAGGTAGCGCGCCACGATCGCGCCACCCGCTACGTCGTCGCCGCGCACAATGGGAAGCCCTCCCGTCGCTGATTCCCGCACGTCGATGGCGACGACTGGGACCGGTCCCCCGGCCATTCCCGCAAGGTTGCCCGCAGTTGGCGGCAGGGAGAGCAGGAGGACGCCATCCGTTCGGTTGGCCGACGGCAGGGTCCGAAGGTAGCGCTCGCGACGCTCCGGGGACTCGACGTTGTGGATGACCAGGTCGAACGCCGACTCCCCGAGCACCGACTCCGCGCCCCGCAGTCGCTCGATCGCCTGGGGGCGGGTGAGGTATGAGGCCACCACGTCGATCGTCCACGTGCGTCCGAGGCTGAGGCGGCGCGCCGTCGGGCTCGGGGCGTATTTCAGCTCGTCGATGGCGCCCAAGACCCGCCGCCGGGTCTGCTCGTCGACCCGTGGGCTGTTGTTGAGCACGCGCGACGTCGTCGTGCGGCTCACCCCGGCGCGTGCCGCGACATCCCTGATCGTTGCCAACCCCGTTCTCCGAGGAACCGGTTCCACCCTGCGGTCGCTATGGTGCGCCGCAGTCCGGACACCACGCTCCTACACTTGTAGAATTGTGGCTTGGAATCCGCACCACGTGCGACATGCGAACGATCATCCGGCAGAAACGACGCACCGGCCGCGAGGTGACTCAGTGGCTGACCGTCATCGACGTGTTCGATCAGCTCGTCGCCGACCGGGCTCCGCTGGAGCAGCTCGTGGATGCGGCCGTGGACCTCATCGAGCTGCGCACGGGGGTTCTCGACGCGCTCAACGGGAGGCTCTGCGTCGGTTTGCCGGGACAACCGGCCACCACGGTGGACCCTCCGGGGGAGGACGCCGCCGCCATCACGATATTGACCTCGACACGACTTCGCGGTAGGGAGACCGGCATCGTGTCCGTCGGCCAGTCGGAGGCCGTCGCGGCGAGCATCGACGACGCTGGCGGGCGCATCGGCGCCTGCTGGGTGAACCGGGGATCGCGCGCGTGGCGTCCCATCGACGAGCTTGTCGTGCAGCGTCTCTCCTCGGCGGCCGCGATCAACAGCGTCCGCCTCCGCGACGAGCGGGCTACGCGCAGCCGCCTCGACTACGCGGCCTTGGAGCAGCTCCTCTCGTCCCAGTTGACGAGCGAGTCGGCAGCCGAGGCTGTTCGGCGCGCGGGGCTCCGTCCCGGACGCGACCTCGTCGCGCTCGCTGCGCGGCCCAGGCCCGGGGGAACGGTCGGCCCCGAGGCCTTGGCGCAGTCGATGTCCCGGAGCCTTGAGCAGGCGGGCCTGAGCTCGCGGTCGACCGTCATCGGCAGGTCGGCCGCGGTGGTCGCCGAGGCCAGCCCTGCCATGGGCGAGGTCCTGCTCAGGGCCGCTGCGGACTTGGCGCAGCTCGGCGTGAACGTGGAGATCGGCGCCGGTACCGCTGGTCCCGCGACGTCTGTCCATGCCTCATGGCGTGAGGCGGCGCAGGCGCTGCTGCTCCGGCCGGTGATGCTCCCCGCCTCCCCGGTGACCCACTTCGGCGAGCTCGGCGTCCTACACCTCCTGGCCGAGATCCCCACCGACGACCTCGCCCGCTACCCGGACGTGGTGAAAGTCGCGGAGCTCGAGGCGTCGGGGGCGCCAGTGAACGACCTCGACCTGCTCGAGCGGTACCTCGCGACGATGTCCCTGCGCCAGACCGCGCTGCAGGTCCTGCTGCACCACACCACCGTGCAGTACCGGATCAAGCGGATCGAGCAGGTGCTCGGGGTCGACCTCCAGGATCCCGCGGCGCGCCTCCGGACGCAGATCGCAATCCTGCTCTATCGCATCGAGCGCGCTGCTGCAGCCACGACCGCCTGAGCAGGAGGGATCGGGGACACCGTGGGAGAGCCGTCGTATGCCGCTCTGGTCTCGATGCGGGACGGTGCCCGTCTCGCGACGGACGTCTACCTGCCGAGCAGCCCCGGGCGGGTACCCGCCGTCTTGGCGCGGACGCCGTACGGCGCGCGCGACAACGCCGTGTGGTTCGGCGGCATCGGCACGCTGTTCGCGGACCAAGGCATGGCGTTTGTCGCCCAGGACACCCGCGGGCACTACGGAAGCGAGGGCGTCGCGGCGCCGTTCGAGCACGAGACCCGCGACGGCTACGACACTTGCGAGTGGATCACGCGGCAACCGTGGTCTGACGGGACGCTCGCCGTATTCGGCGAGTCGTACGTCGGGTACACGGCGCTCGCCGCCGCTTCGAGCGGCCATCCCGCGATCCGTGCGGCGGCCCTGCGCGCTACGTCGACGGACACCGAGGGTGACTGGCTGCGCCACCAAGGGGTGCTCCGGCTGGAGTTCGTGGTCCGGTGGGCGCTGGCGGCCTGGTCGGGTCGCGACAACATCGCCCCTGACCTGGACTGGACGATCCGCCCGCTTCGCGACGTCGTGCCCGCCGTCGTCCCGGATCGGGTGCCCGCCGTCCTCGACGCCTGGGCTCGCGGCGCCGGGCCGGACCCGCTGGGGGGCCCGCAGGCCGTCTGGCCGTCACTGATCGACGGACTGCGCGTGCCGTCGCACTTCACCGCTGGCTGGTGGGACCTCTTCGGACGCGGCGAGCTGCGGGACTGGGCCCGCCATGCCGGGCAGGGACACCACGCGAGCCGCCTCGCGGTGGAGGCCACCGACCACGCCGGGCACGACTGGAGCGATGGGCCGACGCCGGATCCCCTCGCCGACTTCGACGCGCTCGCCGCCAGGATGCCGATCGTTCTCGGCGCAGAGGTCGCATTCCTCCGAAGGCACCTGCTGGGACTCGACGACATTCGGGACGCCGCACCAGTGACGTGGATGCTGACCCACGTCGGAGCGCAGGCGGCGGCCTCGTGGCCGCCGTTCGGCGCGGCGCCGCTGCGCCTTTACCTCGCTGATCCCGGCCGGGCACACCTCGGGCCCGAAGGGGGCTCGCTGTCCACGAGTCCCGACCGGATGCCGCTTGGGGCCCAATGGCACCATGACCCCCGGGACCTCGTGCCCAGCCTTGAGGGCGAGGCCGTGGAGGGCTGGTTCCGGCGGCCCGATGAGCGGCTGACGCAAGTTCGCGACGATGTCCTGACCTTCACCTCCGACGCTGCACGCGAGCCACTCGACCTCGCCGGTCCCATCTCGGCCGACCTGGCGGTTCGGACGTCAGACGCCGGTGGACACGTCATGGCGAAGCTTTGCGATGTGTATCCCACGGGAGAGGCTCGTCGGATCGCCGACGGCGCACGCTACGTCGAGGGCGGCTCGGAATCAGTCGCGACGGTCGATCTTGGGCAAACCGGCTACCGGCTGCGACCGGGCCACCGCCTTCGCCTCGAGATCTCGTCCAGCGCGTTCCCCAGGTACATCCCGCATCCCGGCACGGCGGCGGATCCGTGGGAGGCCGTCAGGACGCGCGTCGTCGAGTCGGATCTGCGAACCGGTCCAGGAGGCTCGAGCCTCACGTTGACCGTGTTGTCACGCCGGCAGACAGCTTGACGGCGGGTGCGGCGATCCGCGGGAGGCGAGCAAGGCGTGGTCGCCGAGGACGCGAAGCCGGGGCGCCTCCGGCCTGGAGCTGGCCAGGCCCGGCAAGGCGGCCGCAAGTGGCGCCAGGCGGCCCGGCCACCGGTTTTGCTCGGCGAGCGCTGTAGGTAGGCTTTCGGTGATCGCTCTCGAAGCACATGCGCTTCCTGAGCGTGACTCTCGTTGGGGCGTGGCGCAACGGTGGCGCACGTGCTCTGGGAGCGGACAGGGCCTACGCGGCTTAGGGTCGGGGGTCCAGAGCGTGGACCGACGAACGGCGAAGGCACCGACTACGGTGCGGTTCGCGAGTGCACGGCGCCCGACTGAAGGAGTTGAGCGCAGTCGCCTCCAGCACGTTCGTCGGTGCCCTGGCCCTGTGGCTGCCTTTGCGATCATGTGGCCGGGCTGCGGCAGAGTGGCACCCGAAGATGCGGCAGAGTGGTAGTCCAAGCCGATGAACTACCTGCGGCGAACCGTCGACCCGCTCCTCGACGAGCTGGTCGGCCAGCTGCCGGCGATCTTCGTCACCGGGCCGCGCGCGACGGGCAACACCACCACCGCCGCCCGCCGGGCGGCCACGGTCGTGCGCCTGGACCGCGAGGCCGAGGCGGCGGCGTTCCGAGCCGACCCCGACGCAGCCCTGCGGGGGCTGCCCGAGCCCGTGCTGCTCGACGAGTGGCAGCTCGTGCCGGGCGTCCTCGGGGCCGTGAAGCGCGCCGTCGACGCCGAACCGAGGGCAGGCCGGTTCATTGTCACGGGCTCCGCGCGGAGCGATCTCGATGGCGATCTCTGGCCGGGGACCGGCCGCCTCACCCGGGTGCCGATGGTCGGGATGACCGTGCGCGAGCAGGCCGGCCTCGGGTCCGCCGTGCCGTTCCTCGACCGTGTTGCCGCCGGGGCCGGACCTCGCTCCCGCCGCCGACTCCTCCGACCTCCGAGGCTACGTTGGGCTGCTGCTCCGCGGCGGCTTCCCGGAGGCGGCCCTGCGCCTGGGAGTGGCGGCCAGGCGCCACTGGCTCGAGAGATACGTCGACCATCTCGTCACCCGCGACGCCGCGCAGCTCGAGGGCGGCCGGGACCCCGTCCGCCTGCGCCGCTTCCTCGAGGCCTATTCGCTCAACACCGCGGGCGTCGTCGAGGCGACGGCCGCCCCGGGGCCCGCCGACGCCCGACACCTCGCTGGGCTTCGGGACCGCTATCCGGACACGTTCGTGGCCGGCGTGGTCCTGCACACGGGGCCGCGGGCATATGGCCTCGGGGAACGGCTGGCTGCCGCCCCCATCTCCTCGCTTTGGGGAGGCTGAGCCGGTCCGACCCGGCATGGCATGTCCGTCGCGTACGCCTCGTCCCTGGACGTACACACCTCCTGTTGACGCGCCGGTGCCGGGACAGCAGTCTCCGGACAGTTCGCGGCCGCAATGGATCCCGGCCCCGCGCGCCGCCCCCGCGGCATATGCTGGAGGCTGGTCATCACCGGCCGAGCCGCGAAGCACATGCGCTTCGCGAGCACAAAACCTGTCGGGGCGTGGCGCAACGGTGGCGCACGTGCTTTGGGAGCCGCCGACGCGGGAGCGGTGGAGCCGCACCCCTTCTGAGCACGGAAGCGCGAGCGGTGAAGGTGCCGATTATCGTGCGCTTGGCGATCGGGGCTCGCGCGGCCGAGTGGTGATCGGGAGCGTCTGGCGCGCCCGAATGGGGTCCGCGTCCGCGGCTATCTCCAGGTGGCAGGTCGCGTCACCGAGCGGCCCGTCGGCAGGCGGACCGTATCGGGGAGCTGGCAGCGCGGGAGGAGCGCCGGGTCCAGCCGGCCGTAGGACGCAGCCGCCAGGGCGAGGTCGCTGTGCACGTCCCGCGGGTTCCTGACGTGGACCGGGCCGTACCGCTGATTTGCTTCGCGGATCGGCTCGACCAGGTCCGAGTCTCCGGAGATGACGATCGCCTCGTCGTAGAGCCCGTCCTGACCGTCGAGCAGCAGCCGGGTCGCGATATTGACGTCAGAGCCCTTCTCCTCCGTCCTCCAGACGAGGGCCGTTCTCGGCCCGTTGTTGGGAGGGGAGACCAAGGCCATGCGGACCTCGTGCGCGGTGAAGTGGCCGAACTCGACCGTCACGTTCGAAAGCGTCTCGATGGCCTTCAGGTAGAGCCGCTGACGCATTTCCGAGCTCGGATCGGGAACTCGGAGGACCTTGGCGGTGAAGTAGCGCACCGTGACTGCGTCCGCCGGGCGAAGGGCGGCTCCAAGCGCCGCCAGGTCAAGCCATCGCACGGCACGGTTCGGTTTCAGCAGGGCGTAGTAGAGGTTGAACCCGTCGATGTAGACCGTGACGCGCTGCACGCCGATCACCGTTCAGTCGCCTCTTGCCCAAGAGAAAACCCGACGGGCGGAACCGCCGGGTGTGTACAGACAGTGTCGCGTCGCGGGATCCCAGTGTCAAGTTAGCATCGCTCGCTGGTCGCCGGTACGAGTGGGTCAGTTAGAGACAAGGCGTCACGGCCGGATCGGTGAAGATAGCGCCGTGGACGAGGATCGGCCGGAGATCCGGGAGCTGCGGCGCGAGGTCGAGCGCCTGCGCGAGGAGAACGCCGCGCTGCGGGCCGGCCTCGCTTCGGCGCCAGCCGACTCTGTCGCGCGTCCCCCGCAGCAGCCGTCGGCCCCCATCGCCGCATGGGAGCCGGAGCTCTTCCCGGAGCACGTGCCGAACGGCGAAGGCCCGCCGCTCGACGCCCGATCGGCTCCCAATGCGAAGATCGCCCTGTTCCGGACACTGTTCGCCGGGCGCGACGACGTGTACGCCGTCCGCTGGGAGAACGCCCGGAGCGGCAAGGCCGGCTGGAGCCCCGCGGTCGCTGGCGCCTGGGCGAACGCCCGTCGACCCGACCGCGAGTACCTGCCCCTCACCGACGCCGTGTTCGAGGCGCACCTGACCGGGACAACGCACATCGGCGTGTACCCGCTCCTCCGGGACGACACCTGCCGGCTCCTCGCCTGCGACTTCGACGGGCCGAC
>CAVQKO010000016.1:0-186344 GCA_963713075.1 uncultured Chloroflexia bacterium | reverse complement strand
GGATGATGCTCAGGAAGCCGGCCAGCACGGTCAGGATCAGGGCGCCGACGATCGTGCCCGAGTAGCCGCCGCGGCCGCCCAGGATCGACGTCCCGCCGATGACCGCGGCGGCAACCGACGGCAGCAGGTAGGGCGTGACCAGCGTGACGCTCGCGGTGTTCGAGAGGCCCGACTGGAGCAACCCGGCGATGGCGGCGAGCAGGGAGGAGAGGACGTACAGCACGACGATCACCTGCCACGAGCGGACGCCGGACAGGCGGGCCGCAACCGGGTTGTCGCCGATTGCGTACAGCATCCGGCCGAAGCCCGTCCGCCGCAGCAGCAGGATCAGCACCACCGCCACCGGCACGAACACGACCAGGTCGTTGGGGATCACGTCCGCCGTCAGGCCGGTGCCGATGGTGCGCAGCTCGGGCGGCACGCCCGATCCGGTCTGGACGCTCTGGAGCTGCCAGACGTTGGAGAAGCCGAGCACGATCAGGCCCATGCCCAGGGTCATGATCAGCGGGTGCACGCGGAAGATGCCGGTGCCGATGCCGTTGACGAGGCCTGCGAGTGCCGACGCCCCGAGGGCGACCGCCACGCCGAGCGCCCAGCCGCCGGGCTGGTGGACGAACGTCGCGGTGACGAAGCCGGCCATGGACGCGACGTAGCCGACCGAGAGGTCGATGCCGCCCGTGAGCATGGTCAGCGTCTGGCAGGCGCCGAGGATCGCGAGCACGGCGGCCTGGCGCACGGTGAACGCGGCCCAGTTCACGCTGACCGTCCCGGGCCGCGACAGCTCGACGGTGGCCACGAGCAGGACGAGCAGGATGGTCAGGGGGATGAGCGGGCGGTCGCGCAGCAGGTTGCGCCACGCGGCGGGCGACAGCCGCGCCCGGTCGGGGGTCGGGTCGGTGGTCGCGGTCATGCGCGGCTCCTCCGCATCTGGATGAAGCTGCCGGCCACGAGCACCCCGATCAGGATGAAGCCCTGGGCGACCAGGCCGTAGTTGGGGTCCACGCGCATGAACGTCATGTCGTCGCGGATGAGCTGGAGCACGACCACCGCGACGATCGGTCCAAACACCCCGCCGACGCCGCCGGCGAGGCTCACCCCGCCGAGCACCACCGCGCCGATGCTGATCAGCACGTAGGTGGGCTCCGGGACGGGCGTCCCGATGCCGGTGCTGGCCGTCAGCGACAGGCCGGCGAACGCCGCCATCAGGCCGGTGAAGACGTACGAGATCACCTTCGTGCGGTTCACGGGCACGCCGCTGCGGAAGGCGGCCAGCGGGTTGCTGCCGATCGCGTACAGCGAGAGGCCGAGGCGCGAGCGCGAGAGCGGGATCCAGATGACCGCGACGACGACCACCAGGACGACGGCCGCCTTGGGCAGCAGGTCGACGCCGAGCGGGCCGATGACCAGGTCCTTGACCCACTTCGCGGCCGAGCCGCCGGGCGCCGGGCGGACCAGCAGGGCGAACCCGGCCCACACGAAGTACGTCGCCAGCGTGACGATGATGTCGGGCACCTTGGTCAGGACGACGAGGGCGCCGTTGACGGCCCCCAGGAGCAGCCCCAGCGCGAGCACCCCGAGGACGATGACCACCGCGGGTGCATCGCCCGGGTAGGCGGCCATCATCGTCGCCGCGACGCAGCTCGTGAGCGCCATCTGCGAGCTGATCGAGAGGTCGATGCCGCCGGAGATGACCACGATCGCCTGCGCCACGGCCGCGAGCGCGAGCGGCAGCACCGAGGTCGCGGTGCTCGCGAGGCTGTCGAGGCTGTAGTACGAGTTCACGACCTTGGTGAACGCGAGCAGGACGAGGAGGAACCCGAGCAGGCCCAGCGTCCACGCGTTGTTGCGGCCGAAGCGGGTGGCGGCGTCCGCGAGCGCGGGGCGGCGGCCGCCCATGGCGGTGGTGTTCGTCGTCACGGCTGGCCGCCTTGCATCTCCGCGGCCGCATCGACCGGGAACGGGGCTGCCGCGGGGCCGGCGGCTGCCGGCTCGGCGCCCGCCTTGAGGTTGTGCGCGGCGCGCAGCAGGGCAGCCTCGTCGGCCCCCGCAGCGGGCATCTCGGCGACGATCTGCCCGCCGAAGATCACGATCACCCTGTCGCAGGCCAGCTGGATCTCCTTGAGCTCTGAGGTGTAGAGCAGGATCGCGGCGCCCGCAGTGGCCAGATCCCGCAGCAGCACGTAGATCTGGTTCTTGGTCCGGATGTCGATGCCGCGCGTCGGGTCGAAGCAGAGGATCGTCTGCACGCCGGCCGCAACCCAGCGCGCGATCGTCACCTTCTGCTGGTTGCCGCCGGAGAGGCGGCGCACCTCGCTGCCGGCGCGGGCGTCGATCTGGAGGGTCTCGACCGCCTTGTCGACGGTCCGCCCCTCCCGGGCCAGGTTGATCCAGCCCCACGTCGTGAAGCGCGCCGAGAACGGGAGCGAGATGTTCTCGCGCACCGAGCGCTGCATCAGGAGCGCCTCGGCCCGGTCGGCGGGGATGTACACGACGCCGGCGCGGATGGCGTCGGCCGGGTGGTGGAACGACACGGGCTTGCCGTCGAGCAGCAGCGAGCCGCTGGCCGGGCGCTCGGCGCCCGACAGGATGGCGAACAGCTCGTCCTGGCCCTGGTCCTCGAGCGCGACCACGCCGAGGACTTCGCCGGGGTGCAGCTCGAAGCTCGCGTCGCGCAGCCGGCGGCCGTCGCTCAGCTGGCGCGCCCGGATCCGCGGCGTCTGCCCGTCGCGGTCGGGGCGCTCCGCCGCTGACTCCCGGCGCTGCCCGAGCGCGGCCGCGGCCTCGCCGAGCATGAGCTCGACGATCCGGTCCTCAGACCCCTGGGACACGTCGACGACGCCGACGGTCTCGCCGTTGCGGAGCACCGTCGCCCGGTTGCAGACGGCGGCGATCTCGATCATGCGGTGCGAGATGAAGATGACCGACCGGTCGGCCCCCTGCCGCCCCACCACGTCGAGCACGCGCTCGGTCAGGTCCGCCGGCAGGGCTGCGGTGATCTCGTCGAGCAGGAGCACGTCGGGCTCGATCGCGAGGGCGCGGGCCAGGTCGATGATCCGGCGGGTCGCCAGCGGCAGCCGGCGCGCGAGGCTCGCGAGGTTGAGGTTGTCCAGCCCCAGCTCTGCGACCCAGCGGCGGAACGGCTCGACCGGCGTCTGGGTCAGCCGCAGGTTGTCGCGGATGTCGAGGTCGGGGATGACGGCGGGCTCCTGGTACACCGAGACGAGCCCGTTGCGGCGCGCCTCGGCCGGCGAGTGCGATGCGCGCTCGCGACCGCGCACCACGATGCGCCCGGTGTCTGGCGTGACCGCGCCCGTGAGGATCTTGACCAGCGTGCTCTTGCCGGCGCCGTTGGCGCCCATCAGCGCGTGGACTTCGCCCGGTCGGACCGCGAGCGACGCGCGGTGCAGCGCGACCACGGCACCGTAGGTCTTGGAGACGTCGGTCGCCTCGAGCAGCAGGTCGGTCGTGACAGTCATTCGGCCCCTAGGCAAAGGCCGTGGGGACGCCGGCCGTGCCGGCGCCCCCACGAGAACAGATCGACGCTATGCGCCCTTGCAGGACGCCGGGACCCCGTTGGGATCGTAGTCGGTCCAGTTGGGAATGGACAGGCTCAGCGGCCAGAGCGGGTCCATGTTGGGGACCGAGATCCACTTCTGGAGGTCGGCCTTGCCCTGGTCGGTGGTGTTGTCGAGGATCTGCGGGTCGAGCAGGATCGTGTTCGGCCGCCCCGCGCCGGCGGTCTGGTTGACCGTCTGGCCGCTGAGCAGCTCGTAGGCGAGCTTGACGCCCGCGCCGCCGACGGACGCCGTGTTGGTCACGGCCGCGCCGACGAGGCCCGGATAGTCCTTGGTGTTGAGGAGCTGGGCGACGAACGCGCCGATGTCCGCGTCGGCGATCGGCACGAACTTCTTGTTGGCGGCCTTGATCGCGTCCACGATCTGCGCGCCCATGCCGGACGCCCAGATGCCCTGGATCTGGTCGTAGCCACCGCTGGCGATCTCGTCATTGGTGATCTGGGTGGCCGTCGCCGGGTCCCAGCCCGTGAACGTGCCGCCCGGGTTCTGGACCTTGATGTTCGGGTATTCCTTGAGCGCGTTGTTGAAGCCGATGTCGCGGTCGGAGTCGGCCGGGTGACCGGCGAGGCCGCGGGTGTACCACACGGTTCCCGTGCCGCCCATCTGCTTGAACAGCCACTCGGCGCCGAGCTGGGCGTACTTGACCTGGTTGTTGTAGAGGTTCCAGGTGTTCGGGTCGGTGACGTACGCGTCGACCGAGACCGTCACGATGCCCTTGGCGTGCGCCTCCTGGAGGGCCGGGTTGAGCGCGTCCGGGTCGTTCGGGTTGAACACGAGCGCGTTGACGTTCTGCGAGATCAGCGTGCGCAGGTCGGACAGCTGCCCGGCTGCGTCAGTGTTGCGGTGGATGACGGTGAGCGGGCTGTTGATCTTGCTCGTCCCGAGCGCGGTGGCCTCGGCCTTCGCCGTGCAGACCTGCTCCTCGCGGAAGCCGTTGCCCACGCCGCCACCGTTCGAGTACCCGATCGAGAACGGGCCCGTGGTGTTGGGCGTCGGGCTCGCCGAGCCGCTGCTGCACGCGCCGACGATCATCGCGGCCGCCGCAAGGGCGACCAGCGCGCGCCCCTTGGCAAATTGGGTCATCTAGTTGCTCCTCCTACCGGCGGCCGAGCGCTCCCTCGTGGAGCAGGTCCGCCGCGTACCGGGCTCCCCCGTAGGCCTGTCCTTGCGTCACTCACCTCCTTGCTGGTCGATCGCACGGGCGAGCCGCCGCGCATGCTCTCGATAGGCCTGGTCGAACAGCTCCCGCGACCGATCTGCTCCCACCACGCTCGCGCGGGTGATCACAGGGGGCATGGCTCCCCGCTGCACGAGCAGCTCGGCGGTCCGGGACTTGATGGCGTTGACGATGGCGACGGCGCCGATGGTCGACAAAGGGCCGACTGGACTCTCGAGGCCTGGAATGGCCACCGATGCGTCCGACGCAGGGCTGCACACGTCGAGCACGAGGTCGGCCTCGTCGAGCAGCCTGGCGCCTGCGGCCGGCTCAAGCTCGCCCGCGAGCGACTGCGCGACCGACGTCACCGCGATCACGCGCATGGCCCGGGCCCTCGCGCCGCGGGCCATCTCGACGGGGACCGCCGTGAGGCCGCTGGCCGAGAAGACCACCATGACGTCGCGGCGGCCGAACCGGAAGTTGGACAGGATGATCTCGGCGAGCCCGGGGGTCCGCTCGATGAACATGGCCTGGCGCTGCCCGTTGGCGCCCACGACCTGCGTGTGGAAGGTCATCGACAGCTCCACGATCGGGTTGAAGCCCGGGTATGAGCCGTAGCGCGGGAACATCTCCTCGACCGGGATCCGCGAGTGGCCGGTGCCGAACAGGTGGACCAGGCCGTCGGCCGCGATCGCGTCGGCGCACCACTGGCTGGCCGTCTCGATGGCGTCTGCCTGGGTGTCCGCGACGCGCGCGAGCACCGCTGCAGCGTCGGCGAGCCAGGCGGCAGCGGCCGTCACGAGGCGACGCCCTCGAGTGCGGGCGCCGGCGCCACCGGCTCCCACCGGCCGCTCTGGGCGGAGCGGTATGCGGCGTCGAGGATCGCGTTGACCGCGAAGCCGTCGCGGAACGTCTCCTGCGGCGCCCGGCCCTCCGCGAAGGCCCCCACCACATCGGCCATCATGAGGTCGTGACCGTGGACGCGCACCTCGTCCGGCACGGGGAAGATCCAGCCGGTCTCGGCGTCGGCCTTCTCCACAACGTACCCGGCCGGCCGTTCCACGAACGCCTTGAGCGAGCCGACGCTGATGTCGGTGATCAGGCGGCCCGCGTCGCCGTACGCCTCGAAGCGGCCCTCGAGGCCACCCTTGGACGACCAGGAGACGTCGATCGTCGCCGCCCTCCCATCGGCGAGGCGGAGCACGAGGATCGCGTTGTCCTCGCCACTCGTGCGCTCGCCGTGGACCAGGGTCGCCGCCCAGGCGAAGACCTCGGCCACGGGGGCGTCCTTGCCGAACAGGAACCGGGCGTACTCCACGCCGTGCGAGGCCATGTCCAGCATCGCGCCGCCACCGGCCAGATCAGCGTTCCAGAAGTGGGCCGCATGCGGGCCGGAGTGGCCCTCGCGGGCGCGCACGGTGGTCAGCCGGCCGATCGAGCCGGCCCGCACCATGTCCCGCATGCGGAGCAGGTCGGGGTTGAAGATGACGTTCTCGAGGTAGGCGTTGAACACCCCCGCCGCGTCGACCGCGCCCAGCATGTCCGCGGCCTCGGCGGCGTTGCGGCCCAGCGGCTTGGTGCAGGCGACGCCCTTGCCGGCCGCGGCGATGGCCAGCACAGCGTCACGGTGGAGGTGGTTGGGGACCGAGACGACCACCAGGTCCACCTCGGGGTCCGCGCACAGCTCGTCGAGCGTGGCGACGGGCCGGCAGCCGAAGCGGGCGGCGTAGGCATCGCGGCGGGCGGCGTCCGCGTCGCAGCCGGCGACGAGCTGCGCCTCGCGCACATAGCGCAGGCCCTGGGCGTGGAACTCGCCGATGAACCCGCAGCCGAGCATCCCGATCCGGACCGGGCGGGGCATCAGTAGCCGCCCTCGCTGCTGGAGGCCGCCGACGCCGCCACGGCGCCCCCGGACTTGCGCGCCCGGAAGTCGAGGATGATCGCCTCGGTCGCGGTGGCGCCGATGCGGGTCACGCCGAGCTCCATGACCGCGAGCAGGGCGTCGAGCGTGCGCACGCCGCCCGCGGCCTTGACCCTGATGTGCGGCGAGGTGTTCGCGCGCATGAGGCGCAGGTCGTCGTGGGTGGCGCCCGACGGCGCGAAGCCGGTGCTGGTCTTGACGAAGTCGGCGCCTGCGGCCTCAGACAGGCGACAGGCCCGGACCTTCTCCTCGTCGGTCAGGTAGGCGTTCTCGAAGATGACCTTGACGATGGCGCCCGCCGCGTGGGCGACCTCCACCACCGCGGCGATGTCCGCCTGGACATCGGCATCGCGGCCGGACTTGAGGGCGGCGATCTGGAGCACCATGTCGAGCTCCGTGGCCCCGTCCGCGAGCGCCTGGCGGGCCTCGGCCACCTTGGTCTCGGTCCGGTGGTTGCCGTGCGGGAACCCGATGGTCGACCCCACCGCGACGTCGGTGCCGGCGAGCAGTTCCGCCGCCCGCCGCACGTCCGCCGGGCGGCAGCACACCGAGGCCACGTCGTACGTGGCCGCGAGGGCGCAGCCGTCGGCGATCTGGCGGTCGTCCAGCTCCGGACGGAGCAGGCTGTGGTCGATCGTCTTGGCGATGTCGCGCTCGGTCAGGTTCGCGATGTCGAGGCTCATGTCACTCCGGGTGGTCACCGTTGCAGCCCGGGGACGGGGCGGTGGCTGCACGGTGTCCTCGATAATCGATGATGGATGCTACGGTCGGCGCAACCCCAGCGTCAACAGTTGCGACGGCGGCGTCCCGCTTGCTCAATGGCAGTACGGCCGCAGGACGTCGCGGGCGATCAGGAAGCCCTGCTTGACCTTGGCGTCGGTGCCCTCGAACCGGCGGTCCTCGTGCTCGATGATGCAGTCGCCCTCGTACCCGGCCCGGTACAGCGCGCCATGGACCACGCCCCAGTCCACCTCGCCGAGCCCGGGGATCCGCGGGATCTGCCAGCCCATGCCCATCGAGAAGATGCCGCGCTCGTAGAGCCCGTCGCGGTCGATCATCAGGTCCTTGGCCTGGTAGTGGAGGACGTGCGGCCCGAACTCGTCGAGGAACCGGCCGATGTCGATCATCTGGAGGATGAGGTGGCTCGGGTCGAAGTTGAGCCCGATCGTGTCGCCCCACTGCTCCAGGATCCGGCGCCACATCCGCGGCGTCGTCGCGATGTTGTGCCCGCCCGGCCACTCGTCGTAGCTGAACAGCATCGGGCAGTTCTCGAGGGTGATCTTGCGGCCGTGGTCCCGCGCGTAGGCCACGATGTCGGGCCAGATCTCGAGCGCGCGCTCCCAGTTCTGGTCCTGGTTGAGCGCCCCGTCGCCGCCCATGAACGTGTTGACGAGCGGGACGTCCATCTTCTCCGCGGCGTCGATGACGCGCTTGAGGTGCCCGATCACCGACGCCCGGTGCTCGGGGTCCGGGTGGAGCGGGTTCGGGTAGAACCCGAGTCCGGAGATGGCGAGGCCCCGGGCCTCGATCTCGGCGCGGACGCCCCGGGCCTGGGCTGCGGACAGGTTCGCGACGTCGATGTGGCTGGTCCCGGCATAGCGGCGCGTGGGGCCATCGCTCTTGGGCCAGCAGGCGATCTCGAGGACCTCGAACCCCTCGGACGCGGCCCAGTCGGCCACCTCGGTGAGCGGGGTCTCCGGGAACGGGGCGGTCAGGAAGCCGAGCTTCATTGCTGCTCCTCCGGGACGCGATCGGTGCGGTCGGCGGGCTGGACGATCGGGACGGCGGGCCGGCCAGACGCGGGGTTCACCGGGCCACCTCCACCCAGCGCCCCGTCCGGGCGCTCTCGAGGACGGCGTCGCCGACCGCCATCTCCTCGTGGCCCGCGGCGAACGTGGCGTAGCGCGGGCGGTCCGACGGGCGGCCGGCGGCCACGTCCGCGTAGACGGCGGTGAACACGGCGCCGAACGTGTCGGCGAACCCCTCGACATGGCCGCCCGGGAGCCGGGCGGCGGCGGCGCCGTCCGGGTTCATGAGCGCGGGATTGCGGAGCAGCTGTTCGTTGGGCCGGTCGCGGTGGCCGATCCACAGCGAGTCGGGCTGCTCCGAGTCCCACGCGACGGCGGAGGAGGAGCCGTCGATCTGGTAGGTGAGGCTGTTCTTGCGCCCGGGCGAGAGCTGGCTGATGTCGACCGAGCCCCGGGCGCCGCCCTCGTAGCGCAGCAGCACCGAGGCGGTGTCCTCGGTGCGGATCTCGACCGGCACGGTTTCCGCGGCCCGCTCGGTCGAGAAGGTCGGCACGGGCCCCGCCGGCTTGCGGCGGACCGGGATGAAGGTCGTGAGGTCGGCCATCACCGCCTCGACGCGGAGCCCCGTCACGAAGCTCGTGAGGTCGAGCCAGTGGCTGCCGATGTCGCCCACCGCCCGCACGGCGCCGCCCTGGTCGCTCTCGAGGCGCCAGTTCCAGTCCGTGTCGAAGAGGAGCCAGTCCTGGAAGTAGTGGCCGGTCACGAGCCGGACGTCGCCGAGCTCCCCCGCCCCGACCATGGTGGCGACGTGCTGGTTGAGCGGGTACCAGCGGATGTTGAAGTTGACGGCGTTGACGACGCCGCTGGCCGCGGCGAGCGCCACCAGCTCCCGGGACTCGGCCGACGTGAGCGCGAGCGGCTTCTCGCACACCACATGGCGCCGAGCGGCGAGGATCTGCCGGACCTGCGGGTGGTGGAGCTCGTTGGGCGAGGTGACGTGCACCACGTCGACGGCGGGGTCGGCGAGGAGCTCGGCGAGCGAGGCGTAGGCACGTGGCAGGCCGAGCTCCTCGGCCCGTCGGGCACCCAGCTCGGGCGTGGCCTCCAGGAGCCCGACCAGGTTGACGCCGATCCGGCGGAGCGCCTCGATGTGCACGGTGCCGATGAACCCGCTGCCGATGACGGCGGTGCCGATGTCCGAGCGACGCTGCATGGGCGGCTGCTCCTCGAAGACGCGCATCCAAGACGGCTGGTTCGAAGTGGTGCGACCAGTCTATACGGGTCAGGCCGTGCAAGAAGGGCGATTCGGCCTGTCGCAAGTGGCCCCGATTCGACCTTGCCGGGTTCGGTTCGCCCGCGCTGAGCGTGCCGCTGGCGCGCGGCACACCGCGTCGATGGCGAAGGCGCCGGTCGACGTTTGATCCTTCATCGGTTGAACTTTGACGCGCCGATGGTCAAAGTCGGCGTGCTGATCGGCCGAACCCGAGACTATGATCCGGTGGTGGACGCGATGCCGGGCCAGCCCGGCCCCCTGCCGGACGAGGCGCTGGACGCGCTGGTCGCCGTCCTCGACGAGGTCCGGCTGGGCCGGTCGAGCTCCCGGGCCGAGCTCGTGGCGCGGACCGGCCTGTCGCGGGGCGTGGTCGCCCAGCGGGTCTCCGAGCTGATCGACCGCGGCCTAGTGGTCGAGGGCGATCCCGGGCCCAGCACCGGCGGCAGGCCGCCCCGGCAGCTGTCCTTCCAGGCGCACGCGGGCCACCTCCTGGTTGCCGACCTCGGCGCGACCTCGATCGACGTGGCCGTCACCACGCTCGACGGCCGGATCCTGGGGCACCTCGACGAGCCGGCGGAGATCGCCGCCGGGCCCGACGCCGTGCTCGATCGCGTGGACGAGCTGTTCGACCGGCTGCGGACCGGGACCCGCGGCCTGGGCGGTCGGGCGTGGGCGATCGGCATCGGAGTCCCCGGCCCCGTGGAGTTCCGCACCGGCCGGTCGATCTCCCCGCCGATCATGCCCGGCTGGGACGGCTATCCGGTGCGCGAGCGGTTCGCCGCGCGCTACGGGGCGCCGGTGTGGGTGGACAACGACGTGAACGTGCTGGCCCTCGGCGAGTGGCACTCCGGGATCGCCGCCGGCCACGACAACGTGGTGGTCGTCAAGGTCGGGACCGGGATCGGCGCGGGGATCATCTCCGACGGCCGCCTCCACCGCGGCGCGCAGGGCGCCGCCGGCGATGTCGGCCACATCCAGGTCGCGGGCGCGAGGGCGGTCGTCTGCCGCTGCGGGAATGTCGGCTGCCTCGAGGCGCTCGCCGGGGGCGCGGCGCTGGCGCGCGACGGGGAGGATGCTGCGCTGTCCGGGCGGAGCTCGCGCCTTGCCGCCGCGCTCGACCGCGACGGCGCCGTGAGCGCCGAGGACGTCGCGATCGCCGCGTCGTTCGGCGACCCGGTGGCCCTCGAGCTCCTCCAGGCGGCGGGCCATCAGGTGGGCGCGATGCTGGCGGGCGTCGTGAACTTCTTCAACCCCTCGCTGATCGTGATCGGCGGCGGCGTGGCGCGCAGCGGCGACGCGCTCCTCGCGGCCGTCCGCGAGACCGTCTACCGCCGGTCGCTGCCGCTGGCGACCCGCGACCTGCTCATCCAGCGCTCGTCGCTGGGGGCGCTCGCCGGGGTCATGGGCGCGGCGGCGATGGTCGCCGACGAGGTGTTCGCCCGCGACGGGCTCGCGCGTTGGGTGGCGGCCGGCGTGCCCCCCGCCGACATGACCGAGGACGGGTCCGCGGCCTAGGGGGCGGACCGTCCCCGGCCGCCCCGCTCATGCGCGGGCGACGATCCGGTCGACGTAGTTCCCGCTCGGGTCCTTGAGGATCATCTTGACCCGGCCGTCGGGCAGGACCTCGCGCTTGATCACCGTGCTGCCCTCGAGGGTCTCGCCGCTCGCGGTGATCCTGGGGGTCGTGCCGCCCCGCCACTCGACGAGGTCAACCGGCTCCCAGGCACCCGACTTGGCGGACCGGTAGGCGGCGTCCATGACCGCGTTCACGACGTACCCGTCGTAGAAGGTCTCGCGCGGCGTCGTGCCGCCGTCGAGCGCGTTGAACATGTCGGTGAACATGTCGACGTAGCCGAGCTCGGACACCTCGTCGCCGACCGGGAACAGCCAGCCGGCCGCCGTCTCGGCCTTCTCGGCCACGTACCCGCTGCCGCCGCCGGCGGTGAACATCTCGTAGCCCGTGCGCAGGAAGTGGTTGAGCCAGATCGTGCCGTGGGTGCCGGCCACCTCGTCGCGCAGGTCCATGCCGCCGCGGAAGGTCCAGCTGACCTCGAACTGGCCGATGGCGCCCGACTCGAACCGCACCAGCGCGATGGCGTTGTCCTCGTCGTCGATCGGGTGGACGAGCGTGTCGGTGGTGCACATGACCGACACCGGCCGGTTCCCCTTGCCGACGAAGTTGCGCATGATCTCGATGCAGTGGCAGCCGAGGTCGATGATCGCGCCGCCGCCCGTGAGCCGCCCGTCCCAGAACCACGCGCTGTGGGGCCCGGGGTGCGCCTCACGCGAGCGGACCCAGGTCACGTCGCCGAGCTGGCCGTCCTCGACCGACTTGATCGCCTTGAGGGTCTTGGGCGTGTAGCACAGGTCCTCGAGGTAGCCTGCGAACACGCCGGCCTGCTCGACCGCCTCGAGCATGCGCCTCGCCTCGTCCGCGTTGCGGCCGAGCGGCTTGGTGCACAGGACCGCCTTGCCCGCGGCGGCCACGGCCCTGACCGTCTCCTCGTGGAGGTGGTTCGGCAGCGCCACCACGACCACGTCCGTCTCCGGGTGGCGGATCGCGGCCTCCAGGTCGGCCGTGTGCTCCGGGATGCCCCACCGCTCGCTGAAGGCCCGGCCGCGATCCTCGCTGCGCGAGTAGACGACGCGGACCCGGTCCGCGCCGCGCTGGCCGTGGAGCGTCATCGTGTAGAAGTCGCCGATGAGGCCGGTGCCGAGCATGGTGATCGCGTGGGGCTTCATGAGCGCCTCCGGGGCTGCAGTGCGTGGCGGACGGCGAGGTGGTCGAGCGACGAGGCGGGGCCGTCACGGGTCGGGCGGGATTCTAGGCCCGCCCGGCTCCCTGGGGCCGGCCGGCGGGCAGGCTGCACGGCCGCGCGGGGGCCGATGGAGCGTGGCATGCTGCGCTCGGGCGGCGAGCTGCCGACGAACTTGGGGGGCGGGCGATGCGCACGATGGTGCCGCAATGACGGGGGCGCTCCTGGTCCTGGCCTTCGTCCTCGCCGTGTGGATCGCGCCCACGGTCATCGTGGCCAAGCTCGCCGACGATGACGGCCGCAGCCCGGCCACGTGGGGCTGCCTCTCGCTGGTCTTCGGCTGGCCGGTCCTCGTCATCTACCTCGTCACCCGCGGCGAGGGTCCCCGCGACCGCGGCTACTCGACCTCGCCGGTGTCCGCGCCGCGGCCGATGCGCGCCTGCCCCTCGTGCCGGCGCCCGGTGCCCGCCATGGCCCGGAGGTGCCGGTACTGCAATGCGCGCCTCGAACCCGTGCCGGGCGGCGAGCCCCTCCCGAGCCAGCCGTCCGACGGCGGCTGGTCGCCGATGCGCGGTCCGACCCGGACGTGTCCCCACTGCCGACTGCCGACGCCCGAGGCCAGCGAGGTCTGCGTCAACTGCGGCGAGTCCTCGGTGGCCTGACGGTGCGCCGAGGGCGCGGCCGCGTCGGGCGCCCGTCCGGACGGGCCGTTCCGCCCCGGGCCCAGGCTCGTCCGGCGGTGCACCGGGTGGAGGTCCCGCGCCATGCCACCCCTCTCCGGACCGTCTGTGCCGCCCCGGGGCCCGGCTGGATCTCACGCAGTTCGAACACCGGGACGCGATCGGGCGCACCAGATGGCCCGGTTCGCGGTCTGGGCGCTCGCTGGCCGCCGCTCCAGGTTCACGCCGTCGCGCGCCGAGCCCGCCACGGGGCGACGGCGCCTCGGCTCCGGGGCGCGGGCGCCCGGATTCTGGGTCGGAGACCCCCACGTGTTCATTCCTTCTGGAAGTAGCCGGTCCGGGGGCCCGGGGAAAGGCCTCGGGCCAGGCGGAATGCAGCGGGCACCGCCGGATCGCAGGTTCACGCCAGGCGTGGAGCCGACGACGCGGCGCCCGGACATGGGGCCACCGCTCCCCGAGCCGCTCGTAAGGCGGGCCGCGCGTCGGCCGCCGAGGGCGGCGATTGCGCCCGCGCAGGGGGCGACCCCGAGCCGCAGGGCCTCGCGGCCCCTCGGTCGACGGCTGTTCCGTCAGCAGATCCGGGGCAGCTGCTCCCCCACCAGCATGTCCACGATCCGCTCGCTGCCCACGATCGTGCGCATGGTCACCATGCCCGGGTGGTCGGCGACCACCGCGCCGATCCGCGACGCCTCGGCGCCCTCGGGCGTGGCGTGCATCGCGGCGAGCACCGCGTCCGCCGTCGCCGCCGGCACGATCGCGACGAGCTTGCCCTCGTTGGCCACGTGGAGCGGGTCGAGGCCCAGGAACTCGCAGGCGGCCCGCACGGGCCCCGGGATCGGGATCGCCGGCTCGTCGAGGACCATGCCGACGCCCGACGCCTGGGCGATCTCGTTGAGCGCGGACGAGAGGCCCCCGCGCGTCGGGTCGCGCAGGACGTGCACGTCGGGCTCGACCGCGGTGATCGCGGCCACGAGGCCCGCCAGCGACTGCGTGTCGGACGCGATCTCGACCTCGAACTCCAGCCCCTCGCGGACGCTCATGATCGCCACGCCGTGGAGGCCGATGGGCCCGGAGAGGATGACGGCGTCGCCCGGTTGCGCGCGGTCCGCGCCGGGCGCGACGCCATCGCGCACCAGGCCGATCCCCGCAGTGTTCACGAACAGCCTGTCGGCCGCCCCGCGCCCCACGACCTTGGTGTCGCCGGTGACGATCTTCGCGCCCGCCTTCCGGGCGGCCGCCGCGGCGGACATCGTGATCGTGCGGAGCTCCTCGAGCGGCAGCCCCTCCTCGATCACGTAGGCGAGGCTGATCGCCACGGGCGTCGCGCCCATCATCGCGAGGTCGTTGAGCGTGCCGTTCACGGCCAGCTCGCCGATGTCGCCGCCCGGGAACCGGATGGGCGACACAACGAACGAGTCGGTGGTGAACGCGAGGCGCACCCCGCCGACCTCGACCACCGCGGCGTCGTTGAGGACGCCGCCCGGCGAGGCCGCCGCCAGCGCCGGGCCGAGCAGGTCGCGCATCAGCGCCGCCGACAGCTGGCCGCCCGAGCCGTGGCCGAGGATGACGCGCTGGTCCTCGGGGATGGGCGCCGGGCAGACCACGCCCTCGGCGTCGATCGTCACCAGGGGCTCGCGCTCGGTGGTCATCGGGCTCCCTCCGCGGGGGCGACCTGGACCAGCGGGATCGCGGCGCTGAAGCCCGAGCCCGCCTTGAGCCCGCGGCCGGCCGAGTAGAACGCGGCGCAGGTGCCCTCGGAGCTCACCATCGGCGCGCCGAGCGGCTTCTGGGGCGTGCACAGCGTCCCGTAGGCCGTGCAGTCGAGCGGGACCTTGTCGCCGGTGAGGATGGCGCCGGCGATGCACGCCGGGTGCTCGTTGGTGTGGATGTCGCCCACGTCGAACTTGCGCTCGGCGTCGAACCGCGCGTACTCCGCCCGCAGCCGGTAACCCGACATCGGGATCTCGCCCACGCCGCGCCACTTGCGCGGGCCGACCTCGAAGACCTTGAGCACCTGCTGCTGGGCCAGCGGCACGCCCTCGCGGGTGACGGCCCGCGAATACTGGTTCTCGACCTCGTAGCGCCCCTCCTCGAGCTGGCGGACGGCCATGTAGATGCCCTCGAGCAGGTCGAGCGGCTCGAAGCCGGTGACCACGATCGGCACCCTGTACTTCTCGGCGATGGGCTCGTACTCGGTCCAGCCCATGATGGCGCACACGTGGCCCGCGGCCAGGAACGCCTGGACCCGGTTGGTGGGCGAGTCGAGGAGGGCGGTCATCGCCGGCGGCACCAGCACGTGCGAGACCAGGACGCTGTAGTTGTCGATCCCCCGCCGGGCGGCCTCGGCCACCGACATCGCGTTGGCGGGTGCCGTGGTCTCGAAGCCAACCGCGAAGAAGACGACCTGCCGCGACGGGTTGGCGAGCGCGATCTTGACCGCGTCGAGCGGGCTGTACACGATCCGAACGTCGGCGCCGCGGGCCTTGAGGGCGAGCAGGTCCGTGGTGGAGCCGGGGACGCGGAGCATGTCGCCGTAGCTCGTGAAGATGACGTCCGGGCGGGCGGCGATAGCAAGGGCCTTGTCCACCTGCTCGAGCGGCGTCACGCAGACCGGGCAGCCGGGCCCGTGGATCATCCGGACGCCCTCGGGCAGCGCCTCGTCGATCCCCTGCTTGACGATCGTGTGCGTCTGGCCGCCGCAGACCTCCATGAGGGTCCACGGCCGCGTGGTGATGCGGTGGATCTCGGCCAGGAGCTTCTTGGCGAGCACGGGGTCGCGGTACTCGTCGAGGTACTTCATGACGTGGGGCCTGCCAGCGTGGAGGGTGGCTGCGCGGGGTCGAACACCATGATCGAGGGGTCGTCGTCGCTGATGATCGCGGGCTCGTCCATGCCCGGCCCGAGGGTCATGAGCTCTGGCTCCATGACGCCCATCTCGTCGAGGATCTGGAGGGTCTTGATCGCCTCGGCCTCGTCGACCTTACTGATCGCGAACCCCACGTGGACGATCACGTAGTCGCCGAGCTGGGCCTCGGGCAGGTAGGCGAGGCACGCGTCCTTGCGCACGCCGCCGAAGTCCACCTTGCCCATGGCCAGCCCGGCCTCGTCGCGGATCTCGGTGATCCGCCCGGGGATCCCAAGGCACATCGTCTCAGCCCTCCTGGTCCGGCGCGCCCGAGGCGCCGTCTGCGAGTCGCGCCGCGGCGACCGCGGCCTGACCATAGCTCACCCCGCCGTCGTTCACGGGGACTTGGCGGTTGATGAACGGCTCGAACCCGTCCGCAGCCAGCTGGCGCAGCAGGGTCGAGGCAAGCCGGCGGTTCTGGAACACGCCCCCCGAGAGGCACACCGTCCGGACGCCGGACCGTGCGCGAGCGTCCGCGAGGAGCTCGCGGGTCACCTCCGCGATCGTGGCCTGGAACTGCGCGGCCAGCGTCCGCGGCGTCGTCCCCGGTGCCAGCAGCGCGGCGAGCGTGGGCCGCGGGTCGTAGACCAGCAGATCGTCCACGCGGTGCAGGCGGTACGGGAGCGCGTCTGCCCGACGGTCGCCCGCCGCGAGCTCGAGATCGATGGCCGCCTGCGCCTCGTACTCGGCCACGTCCCGGATGCCGAGCAGCGCGGCCGCAGCGTCAAAGAGGCGGCCGGCCGACGAGGCGATCGGGGCGTTGAGCCGCCGCTCGATCTGCGTCCGCACGAGGGTCGTCTCGCGCGGGTCGAGTCGGCCGAGGAAGCGCGCGGCCGCGTCCTCGGCCTCGCGCAGCCCGGGCGCGCCGCCGTCGAGCGCCTCGACGCCGAACAGGTAGCCCAGGGCCATCCGATAGGGCCGCTTGACCGCCAGCGCACCGCCCGGCAGCGGCGCCCGCGCGAAGCGGGCGAGGCGTCGGTAGCCGCGCAGGTCGGCAAGGAGGAGCTCCCCGCCCCACAGGGTGCCGTCGTCGCCCATCCCCAGGCCGTCGTACGCAACGCCCAGGAACGGCCCCGTGATCCCGTGCTCGGCCGCGCACGAGGCCACGTGCGCGTGGTGGTGCTGGACCGCGATCCGCCTGTCCGCCGGGAAGCGGGCCACGGCGTGCTTGGTGGACAGGTACTCGGGGTGGAGGTCGTGGACGACCACCTCGGGCTCGAGCGCCAGCAGCCGCGAGAGGTGGGCGAGGCCATCGGTGAAGGCCCGGTGGGTGGCCAGGTCCTCGAGGTCGCCGTTGTGGGGCGCCACGTGCGCCCGCGACCCGCGAGCGAGGGTGAACGTGTGCTTGAGCTCGGCGCCGACGGCGAGCAGCGGGACCGGCGTCGGGACCGGCAGCGGGAGCGGGTCAGGCGCGTAGCCGCGGGCCCGGCGCACCACGCTCTCGCGGCCGGCGACCACGCGGGTGACCGAGTCGTCGTAGCGGGCGCGGATCTCGCGGTCGTGGGCGAGGAACGCGTCCGCGATGCCTGCCAGGCGCGAGAGCGCGTCGTTGTCGTCGGTGGCGAGGGGCTCGTCAGTCAGGTTGCCCGAGGTCAGCACGAGCGGCCGGCCGAGGTGCGCGAGCAGCAGGTGGTGGAGCGGCGTGTACGGCAGGAACACGCCCAGCCGCCGGTTGCCGGCAGCGACGGACCGCGCCAGCACCCTGCGGGCACCGGGCCCCGCCTCGAGCAGCACGATCGGCCGCGCCGGACCCGTCAGCAGCCGCCGCTCGAGCGCGCCGACGCGGCACAGGCCCTCCGCGGCGGCGAGGTCGCGGACCATCACCGCAAAGGGCTTCGCCCAGCGCCGCTTGCGGTCGCGAAGGCGTCGCACGGACGCCTCGTCGGTGGCATCGCAGGCGAGGTGGTAGCCGCCGAGGCCCTTGACCGCGACGATCTGGCCCGCGCGAAGGGCGCTGACGGCCGCCGCGAGGGCCGCCTCGCCGGTGGCCGATGCCGAGGGCGCGCCGGTGACGCGCCACGCGAGGCGCGGCCCGCAGGCCGGGCAGGCGACGGGCTCGGCGTGGAAGCGGCGGTCGGCGGGATCGCGGTACTCGCGCTCGCAGGCCTCGCACAGGGGGAAGGCGCGCATCGTCGTCTGCGACCGGTCGTACGGGAGCTCGTCGATGATCGTGGCGCGCGGCCCGCAGTTGGTGCAGTTGGTGAACGGGTAGCGGTAGCGGCGGTCGGTCGGGTCGAACAGCTCGGCGAGGCAGTCGTCGCACGTGGCGATATCGGGCGGGAACAGCCGGTCGGGCGCGGCCGCGACGACGCTCTCGTCGATCTCGAAGGCCGCGGGCAGCCCGACGGCGACGGTCTCGTCGAGAGGCAGGACCGTCACCCGCTCCACACGGGCGCGGGGCGGGGCGTCGGTGCGCAGTCTGCGGGCGAAGGCGTCGAGCGCCGCGGCGGGACCGGCGGCCTCCACCTCCACGCGCCCGGCCGCGTTGCGGACGCGACCCGCGAGGCCGAGCTCGGTCGCGAGGCGCCACACAAACGGCCGGAAGCCCACGCCCTGCACGAGGCCCTCGACGAGGACGGCTCGGGCGGCATGGTGAGGGTCGGCGGCCGGGACGCGCGCGTCCGACTGGACGGTTGCTGCCATGCCGGTAGCGTCGTCTCGGGGAGGGCGCCGCCTGATGTGCCGAACGGCCCGAAACCGCGTCCGGACGGACGGACGGCCCACCCGTCCGGCGCCGTCCGGCGCCTCGCTCGCCGGCCAAGCCTGCTGCTGCAAGGGGCAGCGGGGGAGGGCGGTTCGGCGTCGTTGTCGGCCGTGCCGCCACGGCGTACCGACCCGTTGCGCACGCCGCCGGCCACCGACGCGATCGCACCGGCGTCCCCTGGCGGTGGCGACGCGCTGCCGCTCCTCATCGCGCTCGGGGTGGTGGGCGCCGCGGCCGTCGCGGTCGCTCCGCGAAGGGATCGCTCGCGCTGACGGAGGAACGCGGCGCTCACGCCGGCGAAGGGGCGGTGGCGGCCGGTCGCCCGGGGAGAGGGGGCGACCGACCGCCGCGAGCGGCGTTCGGGGGGACGACCGCTCGGATCGCTCCGCTGGGCATCCCACGATCGAGGGCGGGCGCGCGGGTCGACCCGGCGATTGAACCATGGACGGGCGCCGTCTGCTGGGCGAGCCTGCAGACCCCGGTACCCGGACCGCCGGGCCCGTGCGGCCCAGGCAGCGACATCAGCGGGCAGCAGCTCTGCGGCGGGGATCGCGGCCATCGCCTCGGGGCGGGTGATGCGCTCGCGGTCGACGAGCACGCCGTGGCCCGCCCGTCAGGGCATCGCGGAAGCCGCCTGGCCTGCCACGGTGTCGTCGGACGCGGTGATCACGACGACCGCCGCGCCGTCGGTCCGGAGGTAGCTCAGCGCCCCCTCATCACCGAGGTCGTACTTGGTCCACGTCTTGCCCGAGAGCTGGACGTCGGACTTGACCACCCCAGTGCCCGAGAGCTGGAACCAGTCGAGCACCATCGTCTGGACCTTGGTCGCGTCGAGGCCGCTCACCGACATCGCGATGACGCTGGCGTTGAGCGTCGAGGTCGGGTCGTACGACTCGGCGAACTTGAGGTCGTCGGGCGTCTTCCCGGCCGCGCGCAGCGCGGCGGTCGCCGCGCGGCCGCCCGGGTCGTCGCTCAGGACGGCGCTCCCGAGCGCGCTGTCGACGGTCATGGCGACGTCGCCGATCTTGGTGGGCAGCAGCTTCTCGAGCTCGGGGGCGTCGTGGGTGAGGCCGGCGCTGTCCGAGGCCCCCGGGCTGGCCGCGCCGAGGTCCGCGGAACCGCTGGGCTCGGGCGTGGCGATACTGCCGCCGTCGCCGCCGAGCGCCTTGTCATACGCCGAGGCGATGGTCTCGATGTCGGTCTGCGTGGCGCCGGCGCCGGCGGCGAGGTCCACCACGATGTCGCCGCGCCGGAACTCGAGGAAGATCGCGCCCGAGACGTCGGTCGACTCGAACCCGCCATCGGACAGGTCGTTCTTGGTGTTCACCTGCTGGTTGTACTGGCGGGCAGCCGCCGCCGCCCGCGACACCGCGTCCGACGCCCCGTCGGGGAAGCACGTCACCGTCGCGAGCACGGTGGGCGCACCCGAGCCGTCTCCCGGGTCGACCCCGGAAAACGTGATGGTCCGGCGATTCGTGTCGAAGGTGGTGCCGTGCGGAGCCCACTGGTCGGGGAGCTGGTTGTCCGCGGGGGCGGCGCTCCAGACCGTGTTCTGGCAGGAGGCGGCCGTGGGCGTGGCGAGGAGGCGCCAGGCCGTCAGGCCCAGCGCCACCGCGGCGATCACCAGGGCGAGCACCGACAGCTGGGTGGCCGTGCGGGTCGAGGAGGCGAGGGCCGCGCGCTCCTCGGACGGGCGCCGGCGGGGCGGCTGCGGCACCTGGTCCGGCGACGGGAGGCGGGAGCGCGAGGGCGGCCTAGTGTCAGTCATCGCCCTAAGGATGCCCTGTGCGAGCGGATCGTGGCGCCGCTGGAGGCGCTCCGGCTAGAGCTCCGTGAGGTTGCGCTTGAACTGCACGAGCTCGGCGACCGCCTTGCGGATGGCGTCGGGCGTCTCCTGGGTCCGCGTGGGGCGCGCGAGGAGGCCGTCCGCCATCGACTTGAGCATGCGCCCGCGCTCGTGATAGCGCTTCGCGTGCATCGCCGCCATCGACTGCAGGCCCACCCGCTTGACGGTGGCGTAGTAGACCTCCTCGAACTCGTCCCACGCCAGGTCCACAGCACGCCGATAGCGGTCCTGCTGCCCAGTGTTCCAGACCTCGGTTCCGGTGTTCATCTGCCCTCGTGCCCGTGCGTCGGCGGCCGACACCAGCGCCAGTGTCGGCATCGTAGGCGGTTCAGGGTCTTCCTGACCAGCCCTCCGCGAGTGGTAGGGGAATCTCCCCGGGGACCCCGCGATCCGAGGCGAGGCCCCCCTCGCGGACCGCGGTGGCGTGAACGCCGCGGAACCGGGCGGCGGGCCCGGCCCCGCCCGCTGCTACCATCCGCGCGATGCCGAGGCCCATCGCGTGAAGCTGCTCGTCCTCGCCTGCGATGTCCTCGCCCGGCCTGTCTACCTGTGCGCCGCGCGGTCGCCGCACGTCGTGGACCTGCGGCTGTTCGAGCGCGGCCTCCACAACGAGCCCGTCAGGCTCCGTGACGTGCTCCAGCGCGAGATCGACGCGGCGCCGCCGGGCTACGACGCGGTCGTCCTGGGCTACGGCCTGTGCGGCGGCGCCACCGCGGGCATCGAGGCGCGGTCCACGCCAGTCGTGCTGCCGCGGGCCCACGACTGCATCACGCTGTTCCTCGGGGCGCGCGAGCGGTATGCCGCCGAATTCGAGGCCTCGACGACCTACTGGTATGTCAACGACCAGGTCGAGCGCAATCAGGGGTACAGCGCCAAGTCGGCGGGCCTGGGCGTCTCGGGCGACAGCGACGACGACATGGACGCGGTCCGCGCCGCGTACGTCGAGAAGTACGGCGAGGACAACGCCGAGTACCTCATGGAGGTCATGGGCGCCTGGAAGAGCCACTACCAGCGGGCGGCGTTCGTGGGCATGGGCGTCGCTGACGAGGCGGCGTCGGTCGCCTACGCCCGCGAGCAGGCGGACCGGCGCGGCTGGGGATTCGACCAGCTCGAGGGCTCGCTGGTCCTGCTGCGCAAGCTGATCGACGGCGCCTGGGACGACGACATCCTCACCCTCGAGCCGGGCGAGCGCCTCGCCATGAGCTGGGACGACGCGATCGTGAAGGCGGTGCCCGCGGGCTGAGGAACCGGCCGCGCCCTGCCGGTGGCGCCTCCCCCTCGCAGCCTCGCGAGCGCTGCCTCAGGCGTCCGCGCCCAGCCTCCCAGCCCGGAACGCCGCCATGTACGCCGCGCCGTAGGGATCGCGGCCCAGGAGCAGGTCGCACGCGAGGCGGTACGGCTCGGCGTCGCGCGATGCGCCGAACACGCGCCCGAGGTCGGACGCCACCGGGTCCACGATCCCGCTGTCGATCCCGGCCTCCGCCGCGAGGTCGATGAAGGCGTCGTTGACCACCCGGCGCGCAGGCAGCCCGAACGAGACGTTGGACAGGCCGCCCGTCAGGTGGATGTCCTCGCCGTACTCCGCGCGCAGCTGGCGGGCCGCCTCGAGGACCTGGGCCGGGGCGTCGGGCTCCACGGCCGCTGGCAGCACCAGCGGGTCCACGAAGCACGCGTCCACGGGGATCTGCCTGGCGACCGCGAGCTCCAGGATGGCGATGCCGTTGCGGACGCGCTCGTCGGCCGACGATGGCATGCCGCCCGGGCTGCTGCAGGCGAGCACCACCGAGGTGCCGAAGGTCTGGGCGATGTCGAGGACTTCCGGCCGCTCGAGCGACGCCGAGTTCAGCAGCAGCCTGCCGCGCGGCTGGGCCGATGCCGCGGCGCCGGCCGCCATCACGGCCACATCGGACGAGTCGATCGACACGGGCACGCCCGCCGTCGCCTCCACCGTGGTGACGAGCCAGGCGATCGCCTGGGCGCGGGTGTCCGAATCGGCGGCCACCTCGTCGGCGTTGAGGTCGAGCCAGTCGGCGCCGGCCGCCTCCTGGCGCGCGGCGAGGGCGCGGATGTAGGCCGCGGCCGTCTCCGCGTGCTCGCCGCCGTCGAGGCCCCAGCGAATCGCGCTCGCGACGTGCTTGACCTTGCCGCTCGCGAAGTCGCGGGCTGCGGCGATGGCCGGGTGCACGGGCAGCGCCACCCGTTCGCCGCCGTCCTCGAAGCCGATCCCGACGCCGCCGTCGGGCAGCTCCACGGCGTGGCGGCCGCTCCGCTTGAGGACCCGGGTGGCGTGGATGTTCTCGCCGATGACGAGGAACGGCTGCGCGCGCCGGTCGGGCCTCATCGGGAAGCACCGGGGTTGGGCGCCTCGGCAGGGGTCGCTGGCGCTGCGGCGTCGGGTGTTGCGCCGGCGGGGGGCCCGCCAGGCTTGGGCGCCGCAGCGCGCTTGGGCGCCTCGGCCAACACCGCCGGTGCCGGCGCGGCGGGCTTGGGCTTGGGCGCCTCGACGACCGGGAGCTGCGCCCGGCCAAGCCGCTTGGCGATGTGGTCGCGGTCGAGGAAGGCGTTGCCCCACGCCGACGTCCGCTGCAGGGCGTTGTCCTGGAGGACGGGCGCCCGGTCGAGCATCGTCAGCTCCTCGCCGTACGGCTTGAGGCGCTTGTACGCGTCCGCCCAGATGCAGGTGTGGCCCGGCACCTCGCACAGGCCGTCGTGGGCACCGCCGCAGGGGCCGTTGCGCTGGTTCTTCTGGCAGTGGCTCTCGGGGCAGAGATAGGCGATGTCGGGCAGCGAGCAGTCGCCGCAGTCGCGGCAGTCGTACATCGGGACCTTGACCGCCTGCTCGAGCAGGTGGACCGGCTTGTCGAGCCGGTACTGCTCGACCCTCTCGTACACCTTGCCCCACACGCCGAAGCCGGGCGAGCCGGGCTCGAAGACGCGCTGGTGCACGACCCGGCTGAACCGGTAGAGCGGGTCCACCTTCGCCCGGGCGGCCTTGCGCGCCTTCGGCATGAGCGACCGGGCGTACGCCTTCGCGGGCTCGTCGGTGGGCAGGCCATCGGCATCGTGCTCGAACAGCTGGAACGCCGCGGGCAGGGCCCAGGAGACGTCTGGCAGGAGCGCCTTCCAGTCGTCGGCGGGATGCGCGTCGATCAGCTCGAACACCTTGGCGATCTCGCCGGCGTTGCGGTGGCCCGAGAAGTAGACGCCCTTGAAGCCCAGCCCACGCGCGACGATCGCCTGCTTGGCCGCGAACTCGAGGAAGAACGCCCGCCCCTTGTCGGCCGCCCTCGCCTCGCGCTCCACGGTCGCGAGCAGGTCGTCGGTGACGACGCAGCCCGCGACCTTGCCCGCGTTGAACGCCCGGGCGACGGGCCCCGAGAGGATGTACGCGTTGGCGATCGCCGGGAGACCCAGGCCGTCGCGCCTGATGACCGCGAGCAGCTCGGCCTGCTTGCGGGCGTCGTAGCCCACCTGGGCGATCGCGTAGTCCGCCCCGCTGCGGACCTTGAGCGCGAGCTTGAGGTACTGGGGGACGAGGTCGCGCTCGACGCGCTTGTACGGGTCGATCGCGCAGCCGAGCAGGAAGCGGTGCGCGTCCGCGTCCGCCCCGGGGTCCTCCGCGAGGGCCTTTGCGACGGCCTCGACGCCAAGCCCGCGGTACATGTGGAGCAGGGCCACCGAGTCGATGTCGAAGACCGGCCGCGAGAGGCCCTCGTAGCCGCTCTCCGGATAGTCGCCGGTCAGCGCGAGCACCGACGGCAGGCCCCGGCTCAGCAGCTCCCAGCCCAGGCTCTGGAGCGCGTTCCTCGACCGGTCGCGGCAGGCCACGTGCACGATCGCGTCGTGGCCCAGCTGCTGGACCTGCTCGCCGAGCGCCGATGGCGAGAGCTTGGCGTGGCCGCCCGCGTTGTCGGTGATCGACAGCGCCGTGATCCTCGGGTTGCCGGCCAGGTCCTTCGCTGCCTTGAGCTGCGACGAGCCCTTCGCGTCCACCAGCTCGCCGGCCCAGGGCACGAGCTCGACGACCGTGGCGAAGGCCGCCGGGTCGACCAGCGCCTTCCGCAGCGCGCCCGTGCCGGTGAACTGGGTCGGGGCCGAGGCGGACGCGGCGTCGGCGGGCTTGCGGGATGGGCTCATCGCTACAACCTCACGCGGTGATGGGTTCGAACAGGCAGCCGTCGGTGAACAGGTCGAAGAAGTCGGGCTCGGACTCGAGCTCCACATGCTCGATGCGGCGGACGAGGTCGTCGAGGGCGGCGCGCCGGCCTCGTGACAGCAGGATGGCGCGGGCGCCGGCGATCGAGGCGTTGCCCGCCCGGATCATGCGCTCCGGCGGTGCCTCCACCAAGAGCCCGATCTCCACGGCGGTCGCGATGTCGAGCGCGTTGGCGAACCCGCCCGCGAGGTACACGCGGTCGAGGTCGTCCGGGCGGAGGCCCAGCCGGCGGAGGAGCACCCGCTGCCCGACGGCCGTGGCCGCCTTGGCGATCGAGAGGTGGCCGACGTCGCCCCGCGAGAACGTGATCCGCGGCTCGTCCACGATGCGGAGCTCCGGCAGCCGGCTGGTGAAGGCGCCGCGGCTGGTCATCCAGTCGGCGCGGCGGAGCACCGCGAGCAGGTCCACGAGGCCCGACCCGCAGATCCCCTCGGGCGGCGTGTCGCCGATCACCTCGACCTCGAACCGGTTGCCCAGCATCCGGACCCTCTCGATGGCGCCGTCGGCGCCGGGCATGCCGTACCGGACCCCGCCGCCCTCGAACGCCGGGCCGGCCGGGCTCGAGGCCGCGAGGATCCGGCGCCCGTCCGACGCGATGATCTCGGTGTTGGTCCCGATGTCGACCAGCAGGAACGAGCCGCCCCTCTCGACCGCGTCCACCGCCACCAGGTCGGCAGCGGCGTCAGCGCCCACGTGGCACGCTATGAGCGGGCCGGCGACCACGCGCCCCTGCGGGTGGATCAGCAGGCCCAGCTCGTGGGCGCGGCGCGTGATCATCGTGCTCGGCGCCTCGCCGCTGCGCCACGCCGTCTCGGTCACCGAGCGGTACGGCAGCCGGCCGATCGGCAGGACGTCGAGGTTGAACGCGAGGTCGCGCATCGTCGGGTTGCCCACGACGACCATCTCGACCAGCTGCCTGCGGTCCAGGCCGAGCTCCGCGCACAGGCGCTTGAGCTCGTGGTTGAGCGCGCGGCGGAGTGCGAGGCGCAGCTCGCCCGGCACCTCGGCCTCGTAGGTGATGCGCGTCATCACGTCACTGCCGCCGAAGCGCTGCGGGTTCTCGATGGACGCGATCGCGAGCACCGCGCCCGTGCGCAGGTCCACGAGCTCGAGGACCACCGTGGTCGTCCCGACGTCCACGGCGACGCCCACCGGCGGGCCGGCGATCACGCCCAGGTCGGTCCCGTCGTCCGCGATGATGCGCCCGTCCACCTCGCGCACCGCGGGATCGAGGTCGGGGTCGGCCGCCTGCTCCTCGGGCGCGAGCAGGATCCGCAGGCGCCGGCGAAGGACGTTGAACTCGACGTCGTGGTCGGCGGTGGCCACGCGGGCCTGGCAGGCGAGCCGGAACGACGCGCCGAGGAACGACTCCTCGTCGGTGCGCGGCGTCAGCTGGTCGGCGCCCGAGCGGATCTCGACCACGCACTCATGGCAGCGCCCCGTCTTCCTGCACGACGCCGGCACCACGACCGCGAGCTCGCCGGCGACGTCGAACAGGGACTGGCCGGGCACGAGCGGCCTGCGCTCGGACCCGTGGACGAAGTCGGGCATGGCGAGAGTCTAGTTGGGGGGTATGCCACCCGGCCAGCCGAGCGGCCCGCGGCGACGGGACCTTCCGCCCTATCCCCGCGAGGCGCCCCGGCCGGACGCTCGCGGTACTTCCGCCCCGTCTCGCGAGGGGTCCGTGGTTCAACGCACCCGCAAGCCGTCCCCGTCGCGCCCGTCCTCGTCGTTCCTTGCCGCGGATCAGGCCGTCCGCGGCTTCCGCGAGCAGTGGTATCCATCTCTCGTCGACTGGCAGGGCGAGCCGCCACCGCGCGAGCAGGAGCAACCCCGCCGGGTCAGGCTGGTCCAGGCGCACGCCGAGCACGTCCCGCAGGCGGCACCACGACCCTGACCCCCCTGAGTCCAGGAGATTGATTTCCCGCCGGCACGGGCCGCCGGGGCACCGGAGGAGACACACGAGATGAGCGAGGAACTGTTCGCCCAGATGCGCCAGGCCGTCATCGACGGCGACCCGGCTGCGGCGGCCGCGCTGGCCGAGCAGTCGCTGGCGAACGGCGTCCCGCCCCTCGACGCGATCGACAAGGGCTTCGTGCCCGGCCTCAGCTACGTGGGCGAGCAATTCGCCGCTGGCGAGCTCTTCCTGCCCGACATGATGCTGGCGGCGCGCGCCATGCAGAAGGCCGTGGCGGTGCTGGAGCCCGAGATGCAGCGACAGGCGACCGAGCGCCACGTGCTGGGCCGCGTGGTCCTGGGCACCGTGAAGGGCGACATCCACGAGATCGGCAAGAACCTCGTCGGGATGATGCTCGCCACGAGCGGCTTCGAGGTGCACGACCTCGGGGTGGACGTCGCGCCCGAGCGCTTCGTCGAGGCCGCCCGCGAGCACAACGCCGACATCATCGGGGTGTCGGCGCTGCTGACCACCACGATGGCCGGGCAGCGCACCGTGGTCGAGCAGCTCGACGCCGCCGGCCTCCGCCCCAAGTGCCGGGTGATCGTCGGCGGCGCCCCCGCCTCCTCCACGTGGGCGGCGGAGATCGGAGCCGACGGCTACAGCGAGGACGCGATCGGCGCCGTGGCGCTCGTCCGCCAGCTCGTCGGCGCCTGACACCCCCGCCAACCCACCGGGGCGCGCCCCGCCCCCCAACGCACACGGCTGCCGGGTCGCCGGAACGACCCGGCCGGAGGCACACATGAACACGGCTTCAGCAGCGGCTGCCGGCGTGCGCCCTCGCCTCGAGGTGCTCTCGCCCGCCGCGATCCGGCGCATCCACGAGGCCACGCTCGAGGTGATCGAGAAGGTCGGCGTCCGCTTCCCGTCCGAGCAGGCGCTCGACATCTGGGCGGCCCACGGCGCTACGGTCGACCGGGCGACGAGCATCGTCAAGGTGCCCGCCGACATCATCGAGGCGGCCCTGCGGACGGCGCCGCCCGCCTACACGCTGGCCGCGCGCAACCCGGCCCAGGATCTGCCGCTCGACGGCCACCACGTGCACGTGGCGACCGACGGCTGCGGCATCGAGGTCCTCGACCCGTGGTCGCTCGAGGTCCGCCGCTCAACCCTCGGCGATGTCGCGGACATCGCCCGGGTCGCCGACGCGCTCGACCAGGTGGACTTCCACTGGGTGGCCGTGTCGGCACAGGACGCCGAACCCGCCACGCGCACCCACGAGGAGCTGCTGGCCGTCTGGCGCAACTCCACCAAGCACGTCCAGACCGAGACCGTGGTGACCGCGGAGGACGCGCGCACCGCGATCGAGATGGCGGCCGTCGTGGCCGGCGGGCGCGACGTCCTGCGCCAGCGCCCGGTGCTCTCGCTCATGCAGTGCACGATCAGCCCGCTCGCCCACGACGGCGGCCCGATCGAGGCGTCGCTCGTGGCGGCCGAGGCGGGCGTGCCCGTCGGCTTCATGACCATGGCGTCGTGCGCCTTCTCCGGTCCGGCCACGATCGCGGGCTCGCTCGTCGTCGGCAACGCCGAGGTCATCATCGCCATGGCGCTGATGCAGCTGGCCCATCCCGGTTCGCCGGTCTACTACGCAGCGGCGCAGACCGCGATGGACCTCCGGTCGGGCGCGTACACGGGCGGTGGCCCCGAGGACTTCCTGTTCGGCGCGGCCACCAACGAGCTCGCCGACTTCTACAACGTGCCGCTCTCGATGGGCGCCTTCGCCACCGGCGACAAGCAGTCGGGCTGGCAGGCTGGCCTCGAGAACGGGCTGTCGGCGTTCATGGCGTCGGTCTCGGGCGCCGACATGCTGCTCGGCGTGGGCCTGCTGCACGGGTCGCGGATCTGGTCGTTCGAGCAGATGATCCTCGACGCCGAGATCGCGTCGATCGTGGAGGCGATGCTCCGGGGCATCCCGTTCGACGACGAGGCGCTGGCGCTCGAGGCCATCGCCGAGGTGGGCCCCGGCGGCGAGTACCTCACCCAGCCCCACACGCGCACGGCGATGAAGGGCCTCTGGAAGGCCACGTACATGGACCGGCGCACGTACGGCCAGTGGCTCGACGACCCGGACAAGTTCCACCGCGAGGCGCTCGAGCGGGCGCGGTCGCTGATCAAGAGCCACCAGCCCGAGCCGCTCGACCCCGCGGTCGACCGCGAGCTCGTCGGCCTCATCGAGCGCCACCGGAAGGCGGCTCTCGCCTCCTGACGCCCCTTCCTGCCGCGGCGGACGCGCCGCGGTGCCATCCGGCGCCCGGCCGCTTCCCCGGTCGGGCGCCAACCCTCCCCCGCCACGCCGGAGAACGCCCATGCGACCCCGCTTCGAGCTCCTCGAGCCAGCCCTCATCGACCGCGTCGTGGAGGAGGCGCTGGCGCTGCTGGCGCGTCCCGGCGTGAAGGTCGAGGAGCCCGAGGCGATCCGCGTGCTGGTCGGCGCCGGGGCCACGGCCGACGGCGCGCGCGTCTTCATCCCCGAGGCGATGGTCCACCGGGCGCTGGACACGGTGCCCCACGCGTTCGACCTGTACACGCGCGGCGGCGCGCCGGCCGTCCGGTACGGCTCCGGAGCCGTCCACTTCGACCCGGGGTCGTCGGGCGTGGCGTACCTGGACCCCGTGACGCTCGAGGCGCGGCAGTCGATCGCCGGCGACCTCGCCCGGCTCACCCGCGTGGCGGACGCGCTCTCCGCGTACGACGCCGTCTCCACCGCGATCGTGTGCCACGACGTGCCGACCGAGATCGGCGACCTGTACCGGCTCCTCGTGTGCCTCGCCAACTCGGACAAGCCGGTGGTGACCGGGGCGTTCACGCCGCGCGGGTCGGGCGCGATGCTGGACCTGCTCGCGCTCGACGCGGGCGGCCGTGCGGCGCTGGCCGACCGCCCGCGCGCGGTGTTCGACGTCTGCCCGTCGCCGCCGCTCACCTGGTCCGAGTTCGCCTGCCGGAACATCATGGATTTGGGCCGCGCAGGGGTGCCGGCCGAGATGGTGTCGATGCCCTTGGCCGGGGTGGCGGCGCCGGTGACGCTCATCGGGTCGATCACCCAGCATGCCGCGGAGTGCCTGGCCGGCATCGTGCTCCACCAGCTGGCCGCCCCGCGCGCGCCGATCGTGTGGGGCGGCGCGCCCGCGATTGTCGACATGCGCACGGGCGCCACGCCGATGGGCGCCATCGAGACCGCGATGATCGACGGCGGGTATGCGGCGGTCGGGCACCGGCTGGGCCTGCCCACGCACGCGTACATGGGCGCGACGGATTCGAAGGTCGTGGACGCGCAGGCGGGCCTCGAGACGGGGATGACCGCGCTCGTGGGGGCGCTCGCGGGCGTGGACCTCATCTCCGGGCCGGGCATGCTGGACTTCCTCCTGGCACAGTCGGCCGAGAAGCTGGTCATCGACGCCGATGCGATCGGCATGGCGCAGCGGCTCCTGAGGGGGATCGGGACGCCGACCGAGACGCTGGCGACGGGGTCCTTCGAGGCGGCGGGCCCGGACGGGCGGTTCCTGGAGCTGCCCGAGACGCGGCGGCTGTTCAAGTCCGAGCAGTTCCTGCCGTCGCGGATCCTCGACCGCCAGTCGCGCCGGGCGTGGCTCGATGCGGGCGGGCTCGATGCCTTCGGCCGCGCGCGCGGCCGGGTCGAGGAGATTCGTCGACGCGCACCCGGCGCCGACGCTGGATCCTGCGGTGGCGGGCGCGATGGTCGCCCGCGTGCGCGAGGCGGGGTCGCCGTTCGGCCTGGGCGACGCGCTGCCGGGGGTCCCCGCGGGCTTCGGGGGGCGGTGAGCGGGCGGGCTGCGGCGTGCGCCCCGGCCGATGCGTCGGGCGCATCAGCACCAACCTGGATCGGCGCATCTGGGCCCTGGCGATGCGCGCCGCGCATCGTGGGCGAATCTCGATGACCAGCAGGCATCGCTGCGGCCGCGCGCACCCGCCTGGCACGTCATTTGATGCGCCCCACGCATGCGCCCATCGCTAAGGCGGTGCTAAGTGCGGCGTGCTCCACTGGGGCATGGCCGACACCCTGATCGCGCGGACCGCGCGTGAACGGTTCCGCACGACCGTCCAGCGGTTGGCGCGGGATGTCGCCGATGCGCGCCTCGACCGTGGCATTTCGCAGCGGACGCTCGCCGCCGCCGCAGGCGTCGACCAGTCGCTGGTCTCGCGCATCGAGGCCGGCGAGGTCGTCCCCTCGCTCGAGACGCTGGTCGCCGTCTCGACCGCGCTCGGCATGGAGCCGAGCATCCGGCTCTTCCCGGCAACGGGGCCGCGCATCCACGATCGGGTCTCGGCGCCGATCACGGATGCGCTGATCGGCCTTGCGCACCCGCGGTGGGCGCCGAGGCTGGAGGTGGCCGTCACGCGACCAGATCGCGGGGTCATCGATGTCGTCCTCACACGCCATGACGACATCGTCGCCACGGAGATCCAGGGCCAGCTTCGGCGCGTCGAGCAGCAACTCCGCTGGGCTGGCCAGAAGGCGGACAGCCTGCCGTCGGCGATCGGCTGGCCGTGGGGCGCCGCGCGACCGCGTATCTCGAGGCTGCTCGTGCTGCGCTCCACGTCCGAGACTCGCGCCCTCGTCCGCGGGCTGCCGGACCTGTTCCGAGCCGCGTATCCCGTCACCGAGGCCGAGGCGTTCCGGGCCTTGACAGGCGCCCGGGAGCCATGGCCGGGAAACGCCCTGCTCTGGGCGGAGGCGTCCGGGTCACGGGCGCGGATCCTCGACGGGGCGCCGCGCTCGTCGGGGCGCTGACGGCACGGGTCGTGCGGGAGGCGGGCCGGCGACGAGGAGGTCCGCGGGAGTCAGCCGCCGACGGCCGACGCGAGGCTCCGGTACGAGGCACGCAGGAGCCTCGCCACCTCGGGCCAGTATCCGCGGCCGAGACCGGCAGGCCCGTCAGGATCGACCGTCGCCCCGCGGTCCCGCACCTCGGCCGCCATGCCTCGCAGCCGCCCGGCCTCGGCGACGGTCTCCACCGGCACGCTGTACAGCGTGGCGTACAAATCGGCGATCACAGCGCCCGCAGCCTCGCCCGCCGCCAAGCCGATCTCGCGCCGGACGACCCACCAGCGCAGTTCGCGGTCGGCGACGGCCTCGGCGTCGACGGCAGCCGGCAGCCCCAGCCATCGATAGCCCCGCACGATGTCCGGCCGGAAGCGCTCGTAATCGCCGGTCCCACGCCCGAATCCGGCGGCAGCCCGGGCGAGGAAGAACGCTGCGGCGGCAGCCCGCGGCCATGAGACCCTTGCCTGCTCGTGGTTCGCCTGGACCAGCAGCGCGCCGAGTCGAACAGGCTGGCGCCGGTAGTACGCCTTCCACATCCGCAGCTCGAGCCGGGCGAGGCGGTCGGGGTCGAACCGGCGACCCCAGGCTGACGGGGTCGAGGCCGAGGTGGCGGCAGCTGCTGGCATCGCGAGCCCCCGTGGCGGACGCGGGCCCGGGCGGGCCCCACGAGTGGGCGCAGTGAACCACGGCCGATCTCCCCTGTCGACCGGGAACCGCGTCCGGTTGGCCCTCGCCGCTACCGGCCCTCGAACCGCGGCGGCCGCTTCTCCGCGAACGCGCGGAAGCCCTCGCGGCGGTCGGCAGAGCGGACCACCAGGTCGTACATCGCGTCCTCGGCGGCCTGGCCGTCGCGGAGCGAACCGCTCGCGGCCCGGATGGCGCCCTTCGCCTCGCGCAGGCCGAGCGGCGCGGCGGCAGCGAGCTCCTGCGCGAGGGCGAGCGCCCCGTCCAGCGCCCCGCCGCGCTCGGCGACCCGCGACACGATGCCCCAGCGCTCCGCCTCCTCGCCCGACAGCCGTCGGCCGGTCAGGATCAGGTCGCGCGCCCGGGCAGCACCCACGGCCCATGTGAGCAGGCGAGCCGCGCCCCCGCCCGGGAAGATCCCCACCCGGGTCTCGGGAAGCCCGAACTGGGCATCGCGCGACGCCACGATCAGGTCGCACGCCAGCGCGAGCTCGAACCCGCCCGCGAGGCAGAACCCCTCGACCGCGGCGATGGTCGGCATCGGCAGCTCCGTGAGCTCCGTCGTGAGCGCCACGATGCGCCCATGCTGGTCCGCCAGCTGCGCATCGGAGAAGCTGGCCCGCTCCTGTAGGTCCATGCCGGCCGAGAACGCGATCCCGCCCGCTCCGGTGACCACCACCGCCCTGACCCCCGAGTCGCCGGCCAACGCGCGCACGGCCGCCAGCAGCGCGTCGAGCAGCGCGTCGTCGATCGCATTGCGTACCGCGGGCCGGTTGAGCGTCAGGACGGCGACACCGTCCGGCCCGGCTGTCCGGCTGACGACGAGACTGGGCGGCTGCTGCATGTCTTGACGCTACTGCACCGAGCGGCGGCGTGTTGACGTTCGCACAGGTGGAGGCCGGCAATCGCGCCAGGACGCTCCTGCATCGGCGCAAGTGGCTCAGCAGGATTTGCCGCGAATTGGACCTTCCAGCGGGCCACTCCGCAGCGCACCATCGCGACATGACTGATCCCGAACACCACCCGGCCCCGCAGCCCCGTCCCGGCGCCACGACGCCGGACGACCTCACCCGCCTGTTCGTCGAGCGCGCCAACGCCGGCGACGTCGAAGGCATGCTCGACCTCTACGAGCCCGACGCCGTCATGGCGTTCCCGCCCGGGCAGCTGACCGTCGGCCGCGCCGCGATCGGCGCCCTGTTCGAGCAGATGGTCAGCGCCCGCCCCACCTTCCAGCCCGAAGCCCCCCTGCAGACCCTGATCGTCGGCGACCTGGCGCTCACCGCGACCCGTGCGCGCGACGAGGCCGGCGCCCGGGCGCAGGTGGCGCGCCGCGGGCCGGACGGGACCTGGCGCCGCGTCCTCGACCGGCCCGACTTCCGAGCCTGAGCGGCGCAGCCGCCGCCGCTCCCCGCCCGAGTCGATGAGTCGGAGGCATCAAACCCGAACCGCGCCGCCCCCGGCGGCTCGGAACGATGCCTGCCGTGCATCATCGCGGGCGCGTCGATGACCATCACGCATCGAAGACGCCGAACCAGGCGCCGTCGACGCGGATTTGATGCCTGGCAGTCATCACGGGCAGAGGCGCCAGGCGCCAGGCGCTCGGCACACCCGGGCTCAGAGCGGCTCGAAGCGCGCCTGGAAGAACCGCAGGTACCTGGGCTCGTAGACCATCCGCAGGCCGCGGGCACGGTCGCGGGCGTCGAAGCACGCCTTGACGGACTCCGCCACGACGTCCATGTGCGCCTGGGTGTAGACGCGGCGCGGGATCGTGAGCCGCGTCAGCTCCAGCTTCGGGCGCTTGTGGTCGCCGGTCTTCGGGTCGCGCCCGGCCGACACGATCCCCCGCTCCATCGAGCGGATCCCTGAGTCGAGGTACAGCTCGGCGGCCAGCGTCTGGGCCGGGAACAGGTCCTGCTCGAGGTGCGGGTAGAAGGCCCGCGCGTCGAGGAACACCGCGTGCCCGCCGATCGGCTGCACGATCGGGATCCCCCACTCGGTCAGCAGCTCGCCGAGGTAGCGCACCTGCCCGACCCGCGAGCGGACGTGGTCGTCGGACACCGCCTCCGCGATGCCCAGCGCGAGCGCCTCCATGTCGCGCCCGGCCATGCCACCGTACGTGTGGAGCCCCTCGAACACCACGACGAGGTTCCGCAGCTCATCGAAGGTGTCGGCGTCGTTCACGGCCAGCCAGCCGCCGATGTTGACGAGGTTGTCCTTCTTGGCGCTCATCCAGGCGCCGTCGGTGTAGGAGCAGAACTCGAGCAGGATGTCGGCGATCGGCGTGTCGGCGTAGCCCGCCTCGCGCTCCTGGATGAACAGCGCGTTCTCGACCATGCGCGTGGCATCGAGCATGACCTTGATGCCGAGGGGCTCGCAGATGGCGCGGATCGCCTTGACGTTGGCCATCGACACGGGCTGGCCGCCGGCCATGTTCACCGTGCCAGCGAGGGACACGTAGGGGATGCGTTCGGCCCCCACCTCGTCGATCAGGGCCTGGAGCTTGGCCAGGTCCACGTTGCCCTTGAACGGCAGGACCGCCGCCGGGTCGTGGGCCTCGTCGATGATCACGTCGTGGAACGTGCCGCCCGCCAGCTCCTGGTGCTCGCGGGTGGTCGTGAAGTACATGTTCCCCGGGATGTGGTCGCCGGGCTTGATCATGACCTGGCTGATCAGGTGCTCGGCGCCGCGGCCCTGGTGGGTCGGGACGATGTGCTTGTAGCCGTAGTAGCGCTGGACCGCCGCCTCGAGGTGGTAGAAGTTCACGCTGCCCGCGTACGCCTCGTCGCCCAGCATCATCCCGGCCCACTGGCGGTCGCTCATCGCCGAGGTGCCGGAATCGGTCAGCAGGTCGATGTAGACGTCCTCGGAGCGGAGCAGGAACGTGTTGTAGCCCGCCTCGGCCGCGGCCGCGTCGCGCTGGGCGCGCGTCGTCACCTTGAGCGGCTCGACCATCTTGATCTTCCAGGGCTCGGCCCAGCTCCGGCGGCCGTGCTGCTGGCCCATGGTGTGGAGCGACGAGGGGCGGTCGGGGGTCATCGATGCTCTCCGGCTTCGGGTGTCGGCATGGGTCAGGGGCGGGCGCGGACGGGCTCGACGGCGGGTTCGGGCCCGATCGGGAGGGCGGTGGTGCGCTTCACCTCGCGGACCACGAGACTGGTCTGGATGCGCGCGATGCCGGGGATAGGCGACAGGCGCTCCACGAGGAAGCGCTCGAGGTCGCGGCGGTTGCGGAGCGCGACGCGCAGGACGTAGTCGTGCTCGCCGGTCACGTGGTGGACCTCGAGGACCTCGGGCATGGACGCCACCGCGTCGCGGAAGCGCTCGACGTCATCGTGGCCGTGGGCGCGCAGGCCGACGTTCACGAAGCAGAGCAGGTCGAAGCCCGCCTGCTCGCGGTCGACGAGGGCGACGTAGCCGGCGATGACCCCCTCCCGCTCGAGCCGGCGGACTCGCGCATGGGTCGCCGCCTGCGAGAGGCCGATCCTGCGGGCGAGGTCCGCGTTGGCGAGCCGGCCGTCGGCCTGGAGCTCGCGGAGGATGGCGTCGTCGATCTCGTCACGGGCCGGGTGTACCACGTCGTGGCCTCTGGCTGAACATTCCTTCTGGTGATCAGTCAGGATACCGAACACTCTTCGGCGTGGAGTCGTCCCTTCGCACTTTGTCTTCGGTTTCGGGCGCCGATGAATCCGAGCCCCGCGTTCCCGAGACGATGCTTACGAGTCATCAAAGGGAACGACTGGCGCGGTGAAGCGTGGCCCGATGATGTCCCATAGGCATCGCTCGCCGGGCTTGATGACGCATGGTCATCGCGCCCACGCTATCGAGGTGGGCTAGCGCCGCTTTGATGCCCAGGAGTCATCGCCCGCGTCGGCGCGAGGAGCGGACAGCCGGCGTCCCACCTCTCCCCGCGTGGAGTGCGGGGAGCCGAGCCGGAGCCGAGCCGGAGCCGAGCCGTTCAGCCTTCCGGTGCCACGTCCACCGTCAGCGTGCGCTCGTCGGTCCCGCGGACCAGCGTCACCTCGAACGGGAACGCGGCGGCGTCGAGCGCCTCGTGGAGCTCGTCGACGTCCGGGGTTGGCGTGCCCGCGACGGCAACGACGAGGTCGCCCTGGGCGATCCCGGCGCGCCCTGCGGGGCTGTCGGGCTCCACCTCGCGGACCAGCACGCCATCGCGCTCGGGCAGGCCCGTCGCGCGCCGCAGCCGTCGGGCGACGTGGGCGGGCGCGACGGCGATCCCCAGCCTCGGCCGCGCGGATGGCCCCTCGCCGCGGGCGAGCGCCTCGACCCGGGCGCGGAACGCCTCGTCGGCGGGCAGCGCGAGGTAGAAGCCCTCCCCGACGCGGTTGGTGTTGAGCCCAAGGAGCGCGCCGTCGGCGTCGAGCAGGGCCGAGCCCGACGAGCCGGGCGCGAGGGGCGCGGTGTGCTCGAGCGAGCCGCGGATCGCGTGCCCGCCCGGCCCCCGGAACGCCCGCTCCGCCGACGACACGAACCCGAACGTGACGCGGACGCCGCCCGAGCTCGTCGCCGCCGCCGCGAAGACGGCGGTGCCGATGGCGGCGCCCGATGTCGACCACGAGAGTGCCGGCGCGCCTGCCGTGTCGACCTCGACGACCGCGAGGTCGCCGTCCCAGTCGACGCCGACGGCGCTGCCGCGCAGCGAGCGGCCGTCCGCGAAGCGGACCGTGACCTGGTCGCCGCGCAGGTTGTGGGCGTTGGTGAGGACGCGCCCGTCGGCGATCACCACGCCCGATCCGCGGGGACGCGCGCCGATGGCCACGATGGACGGGCCGGCGGCCGTGGCGACGGCGGCAACAGCCTCGGAGAGCTCGGCGAGGACGGTCATGGGGAATAGCTCCGTGAGGGATCGTGTCGGGTCACGACTAGTGACTTGCAAGTTGCAATCTACAAGCGTCCAGGCGCCAGCGCAAGCCCCCTCGCCTACCATTGGCCGATGACGACCGACAACCCGGGCCCGGCACTCCCCTCAGGCCTCGGCGCCGCGCTCGACCGCGTGGGCGACCGGTGGAGCCTCCAGGTGGTCGAGGCGCTGCTGCCCGGGCCGCTGCGCTACGGCGAGCTCGCCGCCTCGGTCGCCGGCATCGCGCCCAACATCCTCGCAGACCGCCTGCGGCGGCTGGAGCGGGCCCGCATCCTGGTCGGCACCCCCTACTCGGAGCGGCCCGTCCGCCTCGAGTACGCGCTCACCTCCGATGGGCGGGAGCTCGCGGGTGCCCTGCGGCTGCTGTCCGACTGGGGCGCGCGGCGTGCGGGCCTCGAGGGCGAGCCGCTCCGACACGCGGTGTGCGGAACCCCGCTCGAGGCGCGATGGCACTGCCCCACCTGCGGCGAGGCGGTCGATGACGCGGCGCCGGAGGGGCTGACCCACCTGTAGCAGGGCAGGCGCCGCCGCAAAGGTGGCGGGCGTCGTGTGCCGGCGCGTCGGCGCACGAGGTCGTCAGCCGCCCGACCGCCGCAAAGCGAGCACGTCGAACCCGCTGGTCCGGTCAGCCACGGCCTCCGCGCCGAGCCGCACGGTCGGCAGCCCGAACGGCTGGTCGACCAGCCACCGCCAGCCCTTGTCCTCGAGGCCGCGGAGCGTGGCCTCGGCTGCGGCCAGGGTGGCGTCGCGGTGTGCGGCGGCAAGCCCCCTGAGCGCGGGCTGCTCACGCGACGCGGCGATCGCCTCCGCGACATCGATCGCCGCGTGCATCCAGGCCGAGCGGGCCGCGAACCTGGCGGACCCGCAGCACAGCAGGAGCTTCACGTCGCCCGCGTCGGGCAGCATCCCGGCGACCAGCGCCATCCACTCGTCGGCAGCGACGCCCCCGACCGTCGGCTCCACAAAGGCCAGGGAGTGGGCCGGGAAGACCGCGCGGCGCAGGGCGACCTCGGCGACAGCCCGGGCAGGCGCATTCGGCTCGTCGGCCAGCCACGCCGGCAGGGCCCCGACAACCACGTCGCGCTCCTCGACCCCGTCGGCCATCGCGAGCTGGACCGCCAGGAGTTGGAGGGCGATGGCACGGCCCGATCGCGTGGCGGGATCGGACGGCATGCCGGCCGCCACGTCAGCCGCCACGACGAGCGAGCCGGCCGGCACGAGGACCCGCGTGCCGCCGCGGGCCAGCAGGCGGTGCGCGAACGCATGGTCGGCGATGGCGCGGTCGGGGTCGACACGACCGCTGACGATCTCGCGGAGCGGGTCGGCAACGACCACGTCGATCCGCTCGAAGGCGGCGATCACCGCCTGGTCGGGGGCGGCGAGCGCGGGGGATTCGGTGATCAGACGGACGTAGCGGCCGTTGCGGGCGCCCGCGTCGTCGAGCGCCGAGCGCAACACGGCCAGCGCGCGGCCCGAGCCGGTGGGCGTCGGCGGACCTGCTGGGTCGAACGCGGCGAGGCCGCCCCGCGACGAGGGCGCCGGCAGCCACGGCTCCACGGGCGACCCCAGGCGCGCCGAGAGGTCGGCGAGCTCCCGATTGGGCGGGACCTGGACCCGGATGGCGCCCGCGCCGGCCGCGACCGCGCTGATGGCCTCGTCGAGCGCGTCGATGATCGCGGGTGACTCGAGCGTCACACCCAGGAACGGCCGCCTCGGCTCCCCCAGCAGGGCGACCAGCTCGCGGCGCGCTGTCCGGTTCGCGTCGGCCCTGGCGTGGGCCGCTGCCGCCATCGCACCGGCCGACGCCTCCGCGCGGGCCCGGCGCACTGGGTCGGCGAGCAGGTCCGCCTCCATGCCCAGGTCGATGTGCCCGGCCGCCACCTCGAGCGCCACCTCGCTGATCGGCAGGCCGTACTCCTCCATCGCGACCGCCATCGGCAGGGCCAGGCCGCCGCCGAGGCGACGCGCGTCCGGGGCGAGGAACCGGTCCACCACCTCCGCGGCCAGGGGACGGCCCTCGCGGTCCACGCCCGACACGCCGAGCAGCCGCAGGATGGCGCGCTCCTGCCCGACGGTCGTCGACGCGCGCGCGCTCGCCCCCCAGCTCGCGGCCATGGCCGCCGCGCGCTCGACCAGCGCTGCGATGACGCTCCCCGGTGCCGCCTGCATGGCGCCAGTATGGCGGCCCGCGCCGTCGGGATCGCGCCGTCCGGCGCGGCTCAGCGGTCCGCCTCGGCCGAGGTTCGCGCCGGGGCCCCGATCCAGACCCGGCCGTCGGCGAACCGCTCCGCCTTCCAGATGGGCGCGCGCGCCTTCGTCTCGTCGATCGCGAGGCGGGCCGCCGCGAAGGCCGCGTCGCGGTGGGGCGCCGCGGCGACCACCAGGATCGAGGCCTCGCCGGGCGGCACGGGACCCGTCCGGTGGACGATCGCCAGCCGCTCAACGCCGAAGCGCGACTCGATCTCGTCGGCGATCTGGCCCAGCACGGCGAGGGCCATCGGCTCGAACGCCTCGTACTCGAGCCCCTCGACGCGGGCCCCCGCATGCCTCGCCGCCTCGGCCTCCTGGCCCGGCGCCGGGGTCCCGGGCGTGATCCGCGTGCGGCCGAGGAACGTGACGACGGCACCGTCCTCGGGCGTCGCCAGCCGGCGACCGAGCTCGTCCGCCATCCCGGGCGGGAACGGCTCGCCGTGGACCTCGAGGATGCGGACGCGGCCCGCCGCGGCGGCGCCAGTCGCGCCGTCGCCGCCGTCGCCGCCGCTCACGGGTGGGATCGCTGCCACCTCGTCGCCATCGTCCAGCAGCGCCTCGACATCCGCGTATGCCCCGTTGACCGCGAAGCGCAGCGTCTCGCGGCCCGGCGCAAGCGCGGGCACTGTGGCCACCGCTGCGTCCCAGGCATCGGCCACGGTCGCGCCGACGGCCACCTCAACCCCGACCTCGCGGGCGCCGGCGGCCTCGCGCTGCATCGCGAACAGCCGGATGCGGACGTGCATGCGTGCCTCCTAGACCAGCAGGCCGGCGCCGAAGTAGAGGCCGGCGGCCACGATCGTCCCGGCGGCGATCGTGCCCACATTGATGTAGAGCAGCCCGGTTGCGGACTCCATGGACCGCGAGCGGGCCGTCTTGACGGCGGCCCACGAGACGACGAGCGGGAACACCAGCCCGACCAGCAGGCGCAGCCAGACGAACAGCGCCCACGGCCCCACGAGCGCGGCGAACGGCCCGCCCTTGGCGCCCGGACCCGCGCCCAGGCCGACCCACAGCACGAACAGCGCCACCTGCACCGCGACCACGCCGAAGAGCAGCCGGCTGACGAGCACGAGGGGCGCCTCCGGCAGGCGGGGGGTCACGAGGTACCAGTGGCCCAGGATCATGGCCGCGAAGACGCCGCCCGTCGCCGAGGCGAGCACCAGCAGCTGGATGCCGAGCATCAGCGTCGAGACCGCGCCGCCGCTGCCCCAGGCCAGCGCCCCGAGGCCGAGGGAGCCGACGCCAGACGCAAGGCCCGCCCATGCCGGCCAGGCGCCGCGCCGGCCGCGGGCGATCGCCACCATCGTCACCAGGGCGAGGACGACGAATACGCCCATGGCGACCCGCCGCGGTGCGTCGAACACTGGGTTGGCGACGACCGGCGACCCGGTGGCCGCCGGCGCGAGGCCGTCGTCGGAGAGCCACGCGAGCAGGCCGAACGCGGCGGCCGAGAACGCGGTGAACGCGAGGTAGCCCTTCGTGGCCGGCGTGCGCAGGCGCGCGACGAGGACGACGGCGAACGAGCCGACGCCGAGGCCGGCGAGGACCGTCCAGTTAATGAGCGCGAGGTTGGCGGCGATCTGGGAGGCGAGCACGCACGGGAGTGTAGCCGGGCAGACCCGCTCCGCCGTCCCGGCAGATAATCCGAGAACCAGGCGCGCCGCCGGGCGGCGCAGCTGCCAGCGCAACCAGCGACCACTCGGGAGGCGCGCAATGTCGATTGGACGCGACACCAGCTTCACGTGGCTCGGCCACGCCGCCGTGGAGATGCGGACGCCGGGCGGCAAGGTCGTCCTGTTCGACCCGTGGCTCGGCAACCCCAAGAGCCCCCGGCCGCCCGAGGCGGTCGACCGCTGCGACATGCTGCTCGTGACCCACGGCCACGGCGACCACCTCGGCGACGCCGTGGCGATCGGGGCCAAGTTCCACCCGGCGTGGCCGTGCATTCACGAGATGAGCCTGTGGCTGGCCCGGCGGCTGCCCGGCGGCGCGGACGCGCTGATCGGCATGAACAAGGGCGGCACGGTGGAGGTGGCGGGTCTGCGCGTGTCGATGACCCCGGCCGAGCACTCGGCGGGCGACTGGAACATGGACGCGGCCACCACGCTGTACCTCGGCGAGCCGGCGGGCTTCGTGGTGGAGCTCGAGAACGGGTTCCGCGTGTACCACGCGGGCGACACCGACGTGTTCGGCGACATGGCCCTGATCCGCGAGCGTTTCAAGCCTGACCTGGCCATGCTCCCGATCGGCGGCCACTACACGATGGACCCGGCGGGCGCGGCGATCGCCGTCGAACTGCTGGGGGTCCAGCACGTCCTGCCGATCCACTGGGGCACGTTCCCGATCCTGGCCGGCACGCCCGATCAGCTCGAGGCGGCGATCCGGGCGCGCGGCGGGACGGCCACGGTCCACCACTGGCAGCCGGGCGACACGGTCAGCTGAGTTCGGCGCGGGCTGCGGCGCCGCCGGCCGACAGCGCGCCCACCCGCTCCCCGGCCCGCTGACCACTCCGCGACGCTGAGGCGCTCGCGGAATCGGGCCACTTATCCACAGCGAGACCAAAGCGGGTTCCTGCGCCCGCCATCTGGGCCGCCCTGATCGACGGCCCCCCGAACGTGGTGCCGACCGGCACCACGTTTTCTTGTGCGCCCCGATCAGTTCGCCGGCGGTGCAGGGCCAGATGGGTCGGGCAGGGTGCAGTTGAGAGCCGACGACTGCGGTCCTACCACCCCCCTTAAGGCCGTACCAACGTGCAAGTGCCGTCCCGGAGGGCGCCCGGCACGCTGGCGATGCGTCCCTGGACCGCTGGCGGTCTGCCCCGTCAGGCGGTCATGAGCAGAAGGCATTCAAGTCGCAGGACCGAGCCGCTGAGGTTTGGGCTGCCGCGACAGTCAGGTTGCGGAAAGGAGCGCGCATCTCATGTTCTGGGATGGGACGCGTTGGATCGACGAGCGCACGCACGAAGCGGAGCAGTCCAAGCAGAAGGCCCACCATCGGCGACGCTCACCCGGCTTCCTGCCGATCGCGGTGGCGCTGATCGGGCTTGTGCTGGTGGGCGGCACGTCGGTCGTGGTGGCCGGGGCCGGTCGTGCCCCAGTGCTCACCGCGGTCGCGGCGGTGCCGTATGTTGCGCGCAACATCCAGACTTCCGACGCGCAGGTCCGCTCCGGCGGCCCTTGGCAGCTGGAGCGGAACTCCCGCTACCTGGCCGGGACGGCCATGAGCACCACCACCCGCGGCTCTCGCCTCGTCGTGACCGTGACCGGCCAGGGCCTCGCGATCATCGGCCCGCTGGGCCCCGGCCGGGGCAAGCTCGGCATCTTCGTCGACGGACACCGCGTCACCACCGTGAACACGGCCCGCTCCAAGTTCCGGCCGCGCGCAACCCTATGGCAGGTCGACTGGGGCACCGAGCAGACCCACACCGTCACGGTCACCGCGATGACCGCCTCGCCCGCCGCCAAGGTCACCGTCGACGCATTCTCAGTTCGCCACGGCAAAGGCAACGGCCATCTCAAGCCCACCCCGACGCCGACCCCGACGCCGCCGCCGGCCGGCGTCGCGCCGACGCCCACGCCTGTCGTCCCGACCACGACACCCGACCCGACGCCGGCGGTCACGCCTGCGCCCACCGCTGCCCCGACAGCCACGGCCACCGCTGCCCCGACGCCTGCGCCCACCCCGACGCCTGCGCCCACCCCGACGGCGGCGCCAACCGCGACACCGGCCCCGACGCCCACGCCCACGCCGCGCCCGACGCCCACGCCGGCGCCCACCGCGACGCCGGCCCCGACGCCCACGCCGACAGCGCGCCCGACGGCCACGCCGGCCCCCACTGCGACGCCGGCCCCGACGCCCACGCCGACAGCGCCACCCGCGACGGGTCGCCCGTTCCCGGCCCCCGTGGCCACGGCGACCTACACCGTCCCCGCCTCAATCAACAGCACGTGCGCGAGCAGCGCCAGCAGCGCGCTCAACGCCTGGATCGCCTCCGTCCCGAACAACAGCACCCTGGTCTTCCCCGCCGGCTCGTGCTACCTGCTCAGTGGTGACGCCGGCCTCAACCTGTCGCAGAAGCACGACCTGGTGGTCGATGGCACCGGATCGACGCTGCACGCGTACACGAGCGGCGCATCGGGGTTCTCCTCGTACTTCTTCATCGATCACGGCCACAACATCACCGTCAAGGGCTTCTCGGTCGACGGCGGCAACACGACCACCGGGACCCTGATGCCGACCGTCAACGAGTCCAAGTCCGGGATCGCGATCCGGGCCGGCTCGTACGACATCGAGTTCGACAGCGTCCACATCGACCGGATCTACGGGTTCGGCGTCATCATCGGCTCCGACGAGAGCTACAACCGCGGCGACGGAGCGCCCTGGCCGCACGACATCTGGATCCACGACTCGTACATCCGCGGCGGCGAGATGGGCGTGGGCGTCACGGCCGGCGACAACGTCACCGTTGAGCGGACCACAATCAAGGACTCGGCCTGGACCGCGATCGACCTGGAGCCAGACTCCAGCCAGACCAACGGCGGCGGCTTCCACAACGCGGTCTTCCGCGACAACATCATCGACGGCTACGGCTGGCACAACACGTCGTCCAACTGGGTGCTCGCGTCGTGCCCCCAGGACGCGGTGGTCGGCACCGCCGTGATGAGCGGCCTGACGTTCACTGGCAACCGCGTCATCCGCGGAGCGGTCGACGCCAACAACGGGAACTACGACGGCCTCGGTGGCCTGGGCATCCGTGCCGACAAGGCCAATGCGAAGTACGACTACGTCATCTCGAACAACTGGACGTCGGCCGCCAACACCGGCCCGAACGGCGTCATCTACCTCGCCAACGTCCACAACCTGACCGTGACCAGTGACACCCAGCCCATCAGCAACGGCGCCACGTTCGTCCGCGACTCCGGGACGACGGGCAGCCGCGCCGTCAGCGGCAACGTCACGACGCCGTAATTCCGCCGCTGGTCCGCCACGGGCTCGGCCGGTCTCCGACGGCCGTCGCGCGCTCGAGTCAGCTCAGCCAGCCGGCAGCGATCCACGATCGCTGCCGGCCTCGTCGTTGTCTATGCTGTAGACCAGTGCAGACACGGGCCGGCTTGTGCATCTTCCTCGCTGTCGGCTTGCTGGCCGGCTGCTCACCGAGCACGCCCCCGCCATCGCCGCCCCCGGGGAGCTCGGCACCGGCTGGCGCGGCAACGCCCTTGCCGAGCGCCTCGGGCGACCCATCCATCATCCCGAGCACCCAGCCGTCAGGCACGCTCGCGTCGGGCATGCCGGCGGGGCCCACCGCGACCGTGCCCGGCTCGATCGACGCCAGCTGCCGGAGCGACGTGAGTGCAGCGCTCAACGGCTGGATTGCCGGCGAGCCCGACAACAGCACCCTCGTGTTTCCGGCAGGGTCGTGCTATCAGCTGGGCGGTGACGCCGGCATCGACCTTGCGGGCCGCAGCGGGCTCACGCTGGTCGGCACCGGCAGCACCCTCCAGTTGCGGACGACGGGGGTGAGCAACTTCTCGTCGGGCTTCTTCCTGCAGCAGAGCACTGACATCGTCGTCCGGGGCTTCACGCTGGACGGGGGAAACGCCGCCACAGGTACCCCCCAAGCCGAGGCCGCCGTGACCGAGACCAAGAACGGCATGGTGATCCGCGGCGACTGCAGCCAGATCGAGGTGGACCAGATGACGCTCGACCACCTCTACGGCTTCGGCATCCTGATCGCCGCCGATGGCGGCTCGGCGTGGCCTTCGGGCATCTCGATCCACGACTCGACGATCCGCGGCGGCGAGATGGGCGTGGGCGTTGTCGCCGGGCGGGACATCGACATCACCCGCAACGCGATCGACGACTCCGTGTACACGGCGATCGATCTCGAGCCCGACCCCAGCCAGCCGGGCGGCGGCGGAGGGTACCGGAACGTCCACATCACTGATAACGACGTCACCCGCTACAGCTGGGGCGGTGCTGACCTGACCAGCTGGTTCGTGGCCGCCAACCCCAACGACAAGGTGGTCACCACTGCGGTCATGGACGGTCTCACGATCACCGGCAACCGTGTGCACGCGGGGGCTGCGATGCCCGAGAACGGGAACTACCCCGGCCTCGGCGGCCTAGGGATCCGCGCCGACAAGGCGAACGTGAAGAATGACGTGGTCATCACCGACAACACCACCGATGATGCCGACACCCAGCCCTCAGGCAAGTTCGTGATGTACCTCGCCAACGTGCACAATCTGACGATCACGGGCAATCGGCAGCCGATCACGGGCGGGGCCGAGCTCGTCTCCGACAGCGGCACCACCGGCTCGCGCGACATCAGCGGCAACAACACCACGCCGTAGGCCCGGGGGCCGACGGTGCGGGTGGACAACGCATTCTCCTCGACCGGGACGCCGCAGTGGCATCGTTGACTATGCTGAGGACCGCTCTGGCGCTCTCGCGCAGATGGGGTCCTCGCGCCAGGCCCGCGCCCGACCACGATGGAGGACGCCTTGACCGGTGCGCACAGCTGGAATGAGGTGGAGGGCCCGGGCGACCCCGCCGCCTCGGCGCTCGAGGCAGGCACCTCCGCCGTGGCCACCGCCTCGGCGCTCGAGCCAGCCGCCTCCGGCACGACCACCGCCCCCCCTGCCCGCCCATCCTCCGAGCCGCGGCGCATTCCGTCGCTCGACGGCCTGAGGGCGCTCTCGATCGCCGCCGTCCTGGTCGGGCACCTCGCGGGCACGGTCAACTTCCCGAGCGCGGTCGGCGGCCTCATCCGCGACAACGGCCTCATCGACATCGCGAACGTCGGCGTTCGGGTGTTCTTCGTGATCTCGGGATTCCTCATCACCGGGATCCTGATGAAGGATGCGCAGGGCAAGGGGATCAGCCTGCGCAGGTTCTACCTGCGGCGGACCATGCGGATCTTCCCCGCCTACTACGCCTTCGTCGGCTCGATCGTGGTCCTGTCGGTGTTCGGCGTCTTCGGCGTGCGGCTCGTGGACGTCGCCCATGCGCTCACCTACACGGTCAATTACCAGGTCGACCACGTGAAGCAGTTCGGCCACCTCTGGTCACTGGCGGTGGAGGAGCAGTTCTACCTGCTCTGGCCGCTCACGATCGTCCTGCTCGGCCTTCGGCGTGCGCGGTGGGCCGTCGTCGCCATCCTCGTCGCGGCGCCGCTGCTGCGCGCCATCGAGTACCACTACATCCCCGCCTGGGATGACATCGTCGGCAACACCTTCGAGACGACCGCCGACGCTATCGCGATGGGCTGCCTGCTCGCGCTGACGCTGGACGTGCTGCGCGAGAACCGCTGGTTCGTGTGGGTCCTCGACCACGCGCTGGCGATCCCGGCCCTGATCGCGGTTGCCCTGGTGCTCGGCAAGTGGGGCGTTTCGAACCTGCTGCTGTCGGTCACCGTCCTGAACCTCTCGATCATGCTCGGGGTCGCCTACTGCGTCCTCCGACCGACGACCCTCGCGGGTCGGCTGCTCAACACGCGGCCGCTCGTCTATGTGGGCGCCCTGAGCTACTCGATCTACCTGTGGCAGCAGGTGTTCGTGAACCGCGAGTCGGACGCCTGGTATACGACGTTCCCGATCAACATCGTCCTGGCCGCCGGATTCGCGCTCGCCTCCTACTACCTGATCGAGCGGCCATTCCTGCGGTTGCGGCCCCGGGTTGAGCACCGCCTGCTGGACACACGCCAGGAGGCGGCCGCCACGGGCGAGCCGGGCCCCTCGGCACCGGCGGCCGCCTGAGCCGCTCGCCTCGGCACACGGGTCGCCATCCGCGCCCGCCGCGCAGCCGGGCGGAGGTGCCCATTCGCATCGCGACATGACGGCCAGCGCGATGTATGCCAAACTGCCGCTGCCATCCGGCGCCAACCGCGCTACCGGGACACGCGCAGCTGTCCGCCCGGCTTCTTCTGCGGAAGCTGTCGCGGCCTCTGACCCGTCACACACAGGAGCCAATCTGCCGCCCGAGTCGCCGACCTCGTGTCGGGCAGCCATCGCCGGCTGCGGGCTCGCTCGCCCCTTGGACGAGGACGACCCGACTCACGGACCGAACGGTTCGGCCTGGCGGGACGCGTTCGCGCGCACGACCAGCTCGTGTGCTCGCCGAGCGATATCCCGACCGTCTTGCATGCTTCGCGCTGCCACTCCTCGACCGTGTCCGGCCCATCCCTCACGCCGCGTGCGCGGCCTTGTCGCATGCGCGGCCCTCAGGCGTCGACCCATCGAGTGCAGGAGGACGATCCGTGCTCAAGAAATTGACCCGCCGGGCGCCGTGGCTCGGCCGCGGCCTCAAGCTCCCCGCCGGCGTGCTGCTCGCGGCGGCGCTGCTCGGCATGCCGCTGGCCACGCCGCCCGTCGCCCAGGCAGCCGTGAGCAACGTCAAGGTCGCCATCATCGTCGGGCCCGCCGGGTCCCAGACGGCGACGAACCGCGTGTGGGGCAATGCCGCGGCCGCGGAAGCGGCGCACTACACCTCGAACGTCGTGAAGGTCTACAGCCCGCACGCCAGTTGGCGGAACGTCAGGGCCGCCATGAACGGGGCGTCGCTCGTCGTCTACATCGGGCTCGGCTACGGGTACCCGGGCTCCGGGACGTCATCACGCAGCACCGGGCGGCAGGACGGGTTCGCGCTGAACACGTACACGCACGCCAGTGACTCGCGCTGGAGCTACTACGGCGAGAAGTACATCCGCACCGCGAGCCTGGCCGCCAACGCGGCCGTCATCCTGAGCCGGATGTCCTACGCCTCGGGCAACAGTCCGTCCGGGCGTGCCCAGCCGTCCGTGTCGGTGGCCCGGGCGCGGGCCGACAACTACGCCGCGACCTTCCTCGCCGCCGGCGCCCGCGTCGTGATCGCCGACTACGACCACCGACCCACCGGCTACATCCGCGGCATCTTCACCAAGGACCAGTCGATGCTCAACCTGTGGCAGAGCGTCGCCTGGTACCACCACCATCTCATCTCCTTCCGCTCGAGCCGGGTGACGGGCATGACGGCCCGGCTCGACCCGACCCAGAGCCGCGCCTACTACAACCGGTCGATCGTTGGGAACCTGAGCCTGGCAACCTCGTCGGTACGGGGAGGCGCGCCGGTCAGCACGCCGCCGGCGGCGCCGACGAACCAGGTCCCGTCGTCGATCAATGCGACCTGCAGCAGCAACGTCAGCTCCGCGCTCAACAGCTGGATCAAGTCCCAGCCGAACGGGGCGACGCTCGTGTTCCCGGCCGGCTCCTGCTACGAGCTCGGCGGCGACGCGGGGATCAACCTGACCGGGCGCACCGGCCTCACCCTGCAAGGTGCGGGCAGCACGCTTCGCCTGAGGACCAACGGGGCGAGCAACCTCTCGTCCGCCTTCTTCCTCCAGGCGAGCAGCCACATCACCATCAAGGGATTCACGGTCGACGGCGGGAACACCGCCACCGGGACCACCGGCGCCAGGTCCGCGATCAACGAGCACAAGAACGGCGCAGTGGTCCGCGCGAAGAGCCAGTACGTCACGTTCTCGGGCGTGACCTGGGACCGCCTCTACGGGTTCGGTGTCCTCATCAGCGATGAGGGCGGGGCCGGCTCCTGGCCACACAACATCACGGTGACCGGCTCGACCATTCGCGGCGGCGAGATGGGCGTCGCGATCTTGGCCGGGGAGAACATCACCGTCACGGGCAGCACGATCAACGACACCGTCTACACGGCCTTCGACCTCGAGCCGGACCAGCCGCAGCAGGGCTTCCGGAACGTGGTGATCTCCAACAACAACGTTACCCGGTACTCGTGGGGCCAGACGATGACCAGCTGGTTCGTGGCGGCGTGCCCCAACGACTCGGTGGTGTCGAGGGTGGTCGCCAGCGGCCTGACCATCACCGGCAACAACGTGCACATCGGCCCGGCCACGAGCAATAACGGCAACTTCGACGGCCTCGGCGGGCTGGGCATCCGCGCCGACAAGGCGAACCAGAAGTACAACTTCGTCATCACCAACAACACGACCGCGGACAACGACACCCAGTCCAAGCGGGACGTCATGTACCTCGACCACGTGTCCAACCTCAGGATCACGGGCAACCGCCAGCCGATCGCCGGCACCTCCGCGCTCGTGAGCGCCCTCCATACCGCGGGCACCGTGGTGATCAGCGGCAACAACACCGCTCCGTAGCCACGCCGAGATTCGCACGGGCCCCGCGAGCCGGACTTGCCGCTCGCGGGGCCCGTGTCGTCTTGTCCGCGCGTGACCACACGCCGCCGGGGCGACGCCAACGGCCGCGTCCGGGCGGCGAGGGTGCTCCTCGCTCGTGGCGCGCCGATCGCGTCGCACCCTGGCGGACACCCCGGGGACCGGCAGCCGGATCCTCCGCGCTGAGCCCCGAGGCCTCATCATGGAACCTGAAGCCCGTCGCCATGGGGAGGGTCCGTTTCGCGGACTCCAGCCCATCGCCCATCCGGAGGGAAACGTTGGGGATGTCAGAAAGCGAGCAGGTCGCCGTGGTCGGCTGCGGCTATGTCGGCCTGGTGACGGCGGTTGGACTCGCGGAACAGGGCCTGCGCGTGCGCGCGTACGACATCGACCCGGAGCGGGTCGCGGCCTGCCGCGCGCTGCGGTTCCCGATGCTCGAGCCCGGCCTGGAGGAGGCGGCGCGCGGTGCTGGAGACAGCCTCACGTTCCACGACGTCCGTGAGGAGGGCTGGCCGCGGCCTGCCTTCACGTTCCTCGCCGTGCCCACACCCCAGGGCGACGCGGGATACCCGAACCTGATGATGCTCCGCCAGGCGCTCATGTGGATCGCCGAATCGCGGCACCCCGCGGGAGCCGACACGATCATCGTGATCCGGAGCACGGTGCCGCCGGGCACGGCTCGCTGGGCCCAAGGGGAGATCGCCCGGCTGATCGGCAGCGACGTGCCGGTGGTGGCCAACCCGGAGTTCCTCCAGGAGGGCCGGGCCCTCGCAGACTTCCGCGAGCCGTCACGGATCCTGATCGGTTCGGAGAATCGCGAGGCCGCACTTCGCCTGCGCGACCTCATGGCGTTCTCCAAGGCCACAGCGATCGTGACCGACACCAGCACGGCCGAGCTGGCCAAGTACGGCTCGAACGCCTTCCTCGCGATGCGCATCTCGTTCGCGAACGAGCTGGCGCGCCTGGCCGAGCTGGAGGGCGCCGACCCGGTCACAGCGCTCCAGGCCGTCGGCATGGACCCGCGGATCGGGTCTCGCTACCTCAAGCCCGGCGTCGGATACGGCGGGAGCTGCCTCCCCAAAGACGTCGCCGCGCTGATCAGCATGGGCTCCGCCGCCAACGAGCCCATGGAGCTGATGCGCGCCATTCAGGACGTCAACGACTTCCAGCGGCGGCGGATCATCCGGACCCTCGCCGAGGGCCTCGGCGGCCTCGTGGGCCACCGGATCGCCGTGCTCGGCCTGGCCTTCAAGCCGGGCACCAACGACGTTCGCGAGAGCCCGGGCCTGCACGTGGCGCGCGAACTCGCTGGCGCCGGCGTGGACGTGGTGGGCTGGGATCCGGCCGTGACGAGCGACCTCCTCCCGCCCGCCAGCACGGGACTCGCTGTCACGGCCGACCCGTACGAGGCGCTCCGGGATGCCGACGCGGCCGTCCTGTGCACCGAGTGGCCGGAGATCGTCGACCTCGACTTCGAGCGGGCCGCGGCCGCCATGAAGGGCACGCTGCTCGTGGACGGCCGATACGTCTGGGATGCCGCTCGGGTCGGCGCAGCGGGCCTCGAGCTGGCCAGGATCGCGTCCGCGCGACCGGTCACGGCGCGGCCGGGGCCGGCATGATCGGGGCGCTCCGGGAGCGCCCTCGCGGGCTCGGCCGCGAGGGGGCCCGGCCATGACCGTCGTCGTGACCGGCGCCGCGGGCTTCATCGCCTCCCACCTCATCCCGCGGCTGCTGGACGACCACGAAGAGGTCGTGGGGATCGACGCCCTGACCCCGTACTACGACCCCGCGATCAAGCGGCGCAACCTCGAGGGCTACCTGGGACGGCCCGGGTTCCGCCTCCTCGAGCTCGACCTCGGCACGGACGAGCTCACCGATGCCGTCCGCGGCGCCAGCTGCGTCTACCACCTGGCGGGTCAGCCGGGCGTGCGCGCCTCGTGGGGCGTCGCGTTCGCCGAGTACGTCCACCACAACATCATCGGCACGCAGCGCCTGCTCGAGGCGATGCGCGACTCCTCGGCCCGCCTGGTGTTCGCATCGTCATCGTCGGTCTACGGCGACGCGGAGCGCTATCCCACGGCCGAGACCGACCTTCCCCAGCCCATCTCGCCGTACGGCGTGACCAAGCTCTGCTCGGAGCAGCTGGTCCTCGCCTACCGGCGCTCGTCGGGGATCGACGCCCGCTGCGTGCGCTACTTCACCGTGTACGGCCCGCGGCAGCGCCCCGACATGGCCTTCAGCCGGTTCATCGCCGCGGGGCTCGCCGGCCGCCCGATCGAGCTGTACGGGGACGGCAGCCAGATCCGCGATTTCACGTTCGTCGCCGACGCCGTGGAGGCGACGATCCGGGCCGGCTCGGCGGCCATCGCAGGCGACCCGGTGTTCAACGTCGGGGGCGGCTCGCAGGTCACCGTCAACCAGGTACTCGAGCTCCTGGCGACGATCATCGGCCGTCCCATCGCGGTGCGCCGCACGGCCGCCCAGCCGGGAGACGTGCGCCAGACGGGAGCCGACCTGACCCGATCAGAGGCGATCCTGGGCTGGCACCCGGCGGTCGACCTCGACACCGGGCTGCGAGCGCAGGTGGCCGCGGCGATGGCCGCGAATGCCGATCATGGATGACGGCACGCAGCAGCGGCTGGACTCGGCGGTCGCCGCTCCGACCCCGGGCGCGGCGCCGCGAAGCCTGCCGCGCGTCGCCTTCCTCATCCGCGACCTCCACTTCGGCGGCGCCCAGCGGCAGCTGATCGAGCTCGCCACCGGCATGCACCGCGCGGGGTGGCCGGTCAGGGTGTTCGTGATGTACGGCGGCGGCGTCAACGAGCCCGACCTGCGCGCCCGCGGAGTGCCGATCACGATCCTCGGCAAGTCCGGCCGCTGGGACGTCGTGGGCTTCTGGTACCGGATGATGCGGGCGATCCGACGCCATCGGCCGGCCGTCCTCCACTCGTACCTCGGCACGGAGAACGCGCTGGCGGTGACGATGCGGCCATTCCTCCGGGGGGCGAAGATCGTGTGGGGTGTGCGGTCGTCGGACATGGACTACCGCCGCTACGGACGACTGCCCGGGCTCATCTTCCGGGTCGAGCTGCTGCTTGTCCGGTTCGTCCACCTGATCATCTGCAACTCGTCGGCCGGGCGCGAGTTCCACGTTGGCCTGGGCTTCCCCGCCGATCGGTCGGTGGTGGTCTCCAACGGGATCGACAGCGATCGCTATCACCCCGACAGCGAGGCACGGACTGCCGTGCGCGCCGAGTGGGGCGTCGCCGACGACGAGCTGCTGGTCGGCGTCGTGGCCCGGCTCGACCCGAAGAAGGACCACGCGGGCTTCTTGCGCGCCGCGGCAGCCGTCGCGGCCCGCGAGCCGCGCGCCCGCTTCATCTGCGTCGGCGGTGGGGCGCCCGCCTACCAGGCTGAGCTCGCGGCACTCGGCGATCAGCTCGGACTGGGCGCACGCCTGATCTGGGCCGGGGCCCGCAGCGACATGCCCCGGGCCTACAACGCGCTGGACCTGCTCGTGTCGTCGTCGTCGTGGGGCGAGGGGTTCCCCAACGTCGTGGCGGAGGCGATGGCGAGCGGGGTGCCGGCGGTGGTCACCGACGCCGGCGACTCCACGCTGGTGGTCGGCGACACGGGCTGGGTCTGCCACGCCCAGGACGCGGACGACCTCGCGCGCGCGCTGGGCGAGGCTCTGGCCGATCCGGTCGCACTGCGCGGCCGCGGCATCGAGGCGCGCCGGCGCATCGTGACCGAGTTCAGCATCGATCGGCTTGTCCGGAACACGGGTGACGTCTTGCTCGAGCTGCTGCATGAGCGAAGCTGAGGGCGGGACCGCGGGCGTCCGGCTCGCGGTCGTCCTCGATTCGCCCTGCCCGGCCTGGCAGCGCGAGGTGGTGGTGCGTCTGGCGGCCAGCGTCAGCGCCGCCGTGGTGCTCCTGGTCGACGCTGCGGGCGTCGAGCCTCGGGGCCGCACGGGCGGGGCGGCGCTGCGACTGCTGGCGGCCCGACTCTCGCGATCCCGCGCGCTGCGGACGGTCGCCCGCCCAGCCGTCCGGGCCGTGCCACGGCTCCGGGCGCGTCTGCGGCGAGCCGACCAGGATGGCGCAGCCGTGCTCGAGGACGACCTGGCGTCGATCCGCGAGGCGGCGCCCGACGTGGTCCTGTGGCTCCCGGCCGCCCGGCCGGTCGGGGGCATCGTCGACGCTGCCCGGCACGGCGTGTGGTGGTTCCAGTTCGGTGCCGAGAGCTCGGCCCCTCGCGAGCTCATCGGCTCCAGCGAGCATCTCGCGCACGAGGCGGTGGTGGAGGCGCGTCTTCTGGCTGAGCGCCCGGGCGGGCCACCGGTGATCCTCCGGTCGGGCGCCTTCGCCGTGGACGCGCTGAGCTGGGCGAGGACGCGCGACCGCGTCCTGTTCGGCGTGGCGGGCTGGCCGGCCCTGGGCTGTCGCGCCGTGCGGCTGGGGGCAGCCGAGGACGCGCCTGAGCTCCCGGTGGCGGGCTCCGTCAGCGGCGCGCGAACAGCCGTGTCGGCCGCGCGCCTGGTGGTCGGCATGGCGGCCGCGCTGGCCCAGCGCCTGTGGCACCACGGGTTCCGCCACGATGACTGGAACATCGGCGTGGTCGAGGCGCCCGTCGCCTCCTTCCTGACCGCGGACGGGTTGCCCGCCGTGGACTGGGCGCCGGTCCGCGCGGGCCACTATGCGGCCGACCCGTTCGGGCGCTGGGATGGCGCCACGCTGCAGGTCGTGTTCGAGGACTGGGAGCATGCACGGGGCGCGGCGTCGCTCGCGCGCCGGGGCTGGCGGCGCGGCGAGGGCTGGCTCCCGGCGTCGCCCCTGCTCGACGTCGGCAGCCACCAGTCGTACCCGTTCCTCTTCGAGCAGGACGACCGCCTGTGCCTGCTCCCGGAGTCGCGGGCGGCGGGCGCCCTGGTCCTCTATGCGGCCCAGGGCATCGATGGTCCCTGGCGGCCGGCGGCCACACTGGACGTGCCCGGCGGGGTGGCGGACGCGACGCTGCTCCACCATGCTGACCGCTGGTGGCTGTTCGCGATCTATCCGGATCGGCTCAACCCCGCGACGCAGCTGGGCCTGTGGTTCGCCGACCGGCCCGAGGGACCGTGGCAGGAGCATCCGCTCAGCCCGGTGCTGACCGACGTCCGATCCGCGAGGCCCGGAGGGCCGTGCTTCATCGCGGACGGGCAGCTCTACCGACCGGCGCAGGACTGCTCGACGGGGTACGGCGACCGCCTGGCAATCAAGCGCATCACGGCCCTCACGACCGAGCGCTACGCGGAGGAACTGGTGCGGATCGTCCGGCCGGACCCGGACGGCGCGTTCGCCTTCGGCCTGCACACCCTGACCGGTGTCGGCGCCGTGACGCTGATCGACGGGAAGCGGCGCGTGCACGACTGGGGTGCCGTCCGGGCGGCCCTCCAGCGGCGCATCGGGCGATAGCGCGAGGCGGACGGGCGCGGCCGACGGGCGGCTCAGGCCCGCGACACGCCCTTTGCCCCGGCCGTCCGCTCGTAGAGATCGCCGTACTCGCGGACGAAGCGCTCCATGCCGAAGGCGGCCTCAACGTGCTCGCGGGCGGCGATGCCCAGCCGCTCGCGCAGCGCCGGGTCGTCGAGGAGGCTGCCCAGGGCGCTGGCGAGGCGGTCCACCGACTCGATCGGGACGAGCAGCCCGGTCCGCCCGTCGATCACGATCTCATTCGATCCGCCTGCGTCGGTCGCGACGATGGGCCGAGCTGCTGCCGCCGCCTCGAGGAGGACATTCGGCAGACCCTCGCTCCTCGAGGACTGGGCCACCAGATCGAAGGCGCCGTACATCGGCCTCGGGTCAGGCTCGTTCCCGTGGAGGAGCACCCGGCCCTCGAGGCCCAGGCCGCGGATCTGCTGCTCCAGCCTCGGCCGCTCGTCGCCCTCGCCCACGAAGACGAGCCGGAGGTCGGGGCGGTCGGCTGCGAGCCGGGCCACGGCGTCCACCAGCAGGTCCGGCCGCTTGACGCGCTTGAGGCGTCCCACGCAGCCGACGACAACGTCCTCCGGACCCACGCCGATGCGGCGACGCCACGCGAGACGCTGTGACGCGTCGAGCGGCTCGATCCGCTCGACGCCGTTGCGGATGATGTGGAGGTGGCCGGGGTTCGTGTGGTGCGAGGCGATCGCGAAGCGGGCGCTCGCCTCGGAGTTGGCGACGACGGCGTCCACCCGCCGGTCGACCACGCGGTCCAGCACGCCGGCGATGGGACCGAACTTCGTGTGCGCCTGGATGTTGCGGCGGCCGGACATGACCACCGGCGTCCGGGTCAGGAATCGCGTCGTGGCGGCCCGGACGTCGTCGGGGTAGAGCCATGCGTCCACGATGTCGTAGCGGCCCTGCCGCACGGTCCGGACGAAGTCCGTCATCACGCCGATGCGCCGACGGTGGCCCGCGAGGCGCGATTCGCCGGGCGTCGGCCGCGAGCCCAGGTGCACGACGCCAGCCCCTGCGGCGCGCGCGCGCTCGTCGTACTCGCCCGGCCCGCCGACCGCGAGGAAGTCGATGTGGAAGCGGTCCCGCGGCAGGCCCTCGGCGAGGGCGAGCTCCTGTCGCTGGGCTCCGCCGGCCACGAGCGCCGTGACGACGTGGGCGATCCGGAGCGGCCGCATCAGGGTCGCCTCACCGCGCGAGCCAGCCAAGCCGCAGTCGGCGCGACAGCTGCGACCGGGCGCCCTGCACCATCGCGAGCGGCTCGCGGATCCCGAGGCGCGTGGCGAGCGGGAGGAAGGTCAGCAGGCATGCGAGGGTGGCCGCAACCAGCACCAGCAGCTGGAGCGCGGTACCGGACGGGTATCGGCCGGACCATGCCACGACACCGACCAGGATGGCGCCGGGCGCCGTCGCCGCACACGCCAAGGCGACCCTGCGCAGCATCGGCTCGAGGCGGAAGCTGGCCTCCGCGGCCGCCAGGCGGCGGGCCTTGAAGATCGCCACGACCGCGGCGGTCACCGACGACGACAGGGCGACCCCGGCCACACCGAGCGGGAAGCCGAACACCACGTCGAGCGTGCAGTTGACCACCACGTTGATCGACCCGGCCATGAGCAGGTCCTTGCCGCGGCGCCGCGCGTTGAGCGCTCCGGTCAGCGTCTGCGAGAGCATCAGGATCACGACCAGCGGCGCGAAGCCGGCCACCACGAGCGAGGTCTGCGAGAGCGCGTCGGCGCTGAAGGCCCCTCGGCCGTAGGCGACGGCCACGCCGATCGGCGCGACGGCCAGGGTGATCGCGGAGAGCGGCATGAACACCGCGAGGACGTAGCGCAGCGACCGCTCGGCCGTCGACGCGAGGCTGCCCGAGCCCGCCTCCTGCCCCGAGCGCACCAGGGCGGGGTAGATCGCCGCGCCCCACGCGGGGCTGATGGCACCGGTCGGGACACGAACCAGCGTGTCGCCGTAGCGCAGTGCGCTGACCGCGCCGGGGCCGATCAGCGACGCCACGGCACGGTCGAAGACCGTGTTGATCTGGAGGATGGCCGAGCTCACGGTCAGCGGCGTGGCGTGGCGAACGAAGGCGCCGAGGTTGAGGCCGCGGGAGACAAGACGGGGCCGCGGCATGATCGAGCACCGAAGGGCCTCAGCGGTCAGGATCGCCAGCTGCACGACCGGCCCGACTAGGCTTCCGAGCGCGAAGGCGCCCAGGCCCAGGCCACCCCAGAGCAGAATCATCGTGACGAGGGCCACGGCCGCACCCGACACGATGGCGACGGCGATGGCGGCGAAACGCTCCTCAGCCTGGCAGATTGCGTACATCGTCCCGTTCAGGCTCGCGACCAGCGCGATCGGGGCGAGGAGCCGCAGGTAGGTGGCCGCGTGCTCGAGGCCGGCGGGCGACAGGCCGGGCCCGGCGACGGCGACGGCGGGGCTGGCAATGAGCTCGAGGATGAGCGTCAGGACGAGGCCGGCGAGGCCCAGCCAGAGAAGGACCGTCCCGGCCAGACGCCGCGCCTGGTCAACACCCAGCTCGGCTCGGGCTTCGAGGTAGGCGGGAACCATCGCCGTGGAGGGCCCCGAGGTCAGGATGTTCGAGATGGTGGTCGGGAGGACCAGGCCGATGAGCAGCGCGTCGAGGTCGGCCGAGATGCCGGCGTTCGCGGCGAGGAACAGCTCCCGGACGATCGCGAGGACCTGGACACCAGCGGTTGCGCCGGTCAGGATCACCGCCGCCCGGCCGACCGACGCGAGGGACACATCCGGCCGCCTTGGCACGGCTCCGGCGGCGACCTGCGCTCCGAGCGGCGCCTCGGCGCCGAGCTCGGCATCGCCCGCGATCGGCTCGGGCTCGGGAGCGGCGTCCTCCCCGGCGGACGGGGCCACGTCAGCGGGGTTCGCGCGAAGGCATCAGCGCCCGGCGGCCTGGTCGCCGAACCAGGCCACGGTCCGAGCGATCCCCTCGTCAAACGACACCAGCGGCTCGTAGCCCAGCTCCCGCCGGGCCACGGAGATGTCAGCGAGCGAGTGGACGATGTCGCCCGGTCGCGGGGGCCCGAAGATGGGGTCGACCGCCCGGCCGGCCGCGCGGCTGATCGCGTCAAGCAACTCCAGCAGGTCATGGCGATCGCCGCAGGCGACGTTGCACGTAATCCCGCTGGTGCCGTGCCCGTCGGCGGCGAGCAGATTCGCGCTCACCACGTTGTCGATGTAGGTGAAGTCGCGTGAGACCTCGCCAGTGCCATTGATCGTCGGGCGGCGGCCCTCGAGCACGGCCGTGGTGAACTTCGGGACGACGGCCGCGTATTCGGAGTTCGGGTCCTGGCCCGGGCCGAACACGTTGAAGTACCGCAGCGTGATCGTCTCCACGCCGTGCAGCTTGCCGATCGTCCGGACGTACATCTCCGCCGCGAGCTTGCTGACGCCGTACGGCGACTCGGGCTTCGGGCGGAAGGTCTCGACGCACGGCAGCGAGTCGGGCACGCCGTACACGGACGAGGAACCCGCGTAGACCACGCGCCGCACGCCGTGGCGGACGGCCGCGAGCATCACCTTGATGGTGCCCTCGACGTTGGCCCGGTCGGAGCGGAGCGGATCGGCGACGGAGCGGGCGACCGACGGGATCGCCGCCTCGTGCAGGATCACCTCGCAGGAGCGGACGGCCTCGTCGAGCGCCTCCTGGTCGAGGATGCTGCCCTCCACGAGCGTGATGCGATCGAGCACGGGCGTCAGGCGTGCCCGGTCCCCGGTCGAGAAGTCGTCGATGACCGCGACCTCGTCGCCGCGGGCCAACAGCGCCGCGATCAAGTGATGGCCGATGAACCCACCGCCGCCGGTGACGAGTACCCTCAAGGCTCCCCTCTCTCCAGGCGCCAAAAAGCGCCATGCTAGGATGGGCTGCGGTGCCGATGCACGGCCGCGCGACGCCATCCGCTCGGCAAACTACCACACACTCCGGTGCACGGGGTCCACACGGGAGAGCGGCCGCATGGACGTCATGCTGTTGGCAGAGCGGTGCCCACAAGCGCGAGTAGCGTCGGAGGCTGCCCCTGCAGGCGCACGACCGCTCGTGAGGGCCGCATGACCGGCGGTCACCGGCCCCTCGCCCCCGTCGATGAGCCGCCCGTCCACCCGCGCCTCCTGATCGTCACCACGGTCTCGACGACGCTGCCGTTCCTCTTGCCGTTCGCGGCCCACTTCCGAGAGCTCGGCTGGCGCGTCGACGCCGCCGCGAACGGAGCGCCTGCGGATGGCCGCTTCGCCGGCGTCTTCGACGAGCTGCACGACCTGCCACTGTCTCGCTCGCCTCGCGACGTGGGCGCCATCGCGCGCGGGATGCGAACGCTGAGCGGGATCCTGGAGAACGGCTACGACCTGGTCCACGTCCACACCCCGATCGCAGGTGTCCTCACGCGGCTCGCCATCCGCCGCATGCCGGCCGCCGCACGGCCCGGCGTCGTCTACACCGCCCACGGCTTCCACTTCCACCCGGGCGGCCGCCCGGTCATGAACCTGGGCTTCCTGGGAATCGAGAAGGTCGCCGGGCGCTGGACGGACCGGCTGGTCGTGATGAACGAGTGGGACTTCAAGGCGGCGGGGCGCAACCGGCTCGTGCCGCGCGAGCACCTGCAGTACATGCCGGGCATCGGCGTCGACACCGCTTACTACGCGCGCGAGAACGTGGCGCCGGCGGACACGGCCCGGGTGCGCGCGGACCTCGGCATCGCGCCCGACGCACCCCTGTTCATCGACGTCGGCGAGCTCCGGCCTCGCAAGCGGCCCTTCGACGCCATCGCCGCACTGGGCAGGATGACCCGGCAGGACGCCCATCTGCTGCTCCTCGGTGAAGGTCCACTGCGCCCCCGGCTCGAGGCACAGGTTCGCGAGCTCGGACTCGACGGCCGCGTCCACCTGCCCGGCTGGTTCGCTGATGTCCGGCCCTACATGGTCGCGGCGGACGCGCTCGTCCTGGCCAGTCGGATGGAGGGCCTGCCGCGCTGCATCATGGAGGCGCTGGCGCTGGAGGTTCCCGTCATCACGACCGACTGCCGGGGCGGCCCCGACCTGGTCGAGCCCGACCGCGGCATCGTCGTGAACGTCGGCGACGTCGAGGCGCTGGCGCGGGCGATGGACGTGGTCGCCGCCGATCCCCTGGCCGCCGCCGAGTCGGCGCGGCGAGGGCGCCGGTTCGTCGTCGAGCACTGCGACCTCCAGGTCATCATCGGCCTCCACGAGCATCTGTATGCCAGCGTGCTCCGCGAGCGGAACCACCCCGAGGCCTCTCGGCTGGACCCGTCGCGCGCGTTGGCCTGAGCCATGCCCGCAGCATGTGGTTGCCGCCCGTCATAGACGCCGGCACTACATTCAGCATTCCAGCTCCTGCCCGGTGTCCGCCGCGGAGACCCCCGCGGTGCTGCGGCTACGCGTGCCCCTGCGAGGCAGGCCGACGTCCCGGCGCTCCCGGATGCACCTCGAGTGAGTGGAGGCCGGCCGCTGGGCCTGTCCGGCGCACCCCCAAGGCTGCGTGGTCGGCGCGGCGCCACCCCCGAGCGCGGCACCGCTCGAGTCACCCGTAGAAGGTGGAGGGGTGGACGCGGAACGCGCGGAACGCGCGGCACGCACGCTCCCGCCGCGGCGACCAGGCAAGCCTGAACAGGAAGGTCGGGTCGTCATCGGTCACGGCGCGCGTGCCTCTCATCGCTTCGCACACGACAGGCATGGGGTTGCAGCGCCGCTCGCCACCCGGTCAACGACGCCCAGGCGTCGGGAGGACTCGGGATGTTCAGCCTAGGCGCCGTCGCGATCCGGAGGGCGCCTTGGCGTGCGCCGCCGCGGCGACCCGGCGAGCAGGGTGCGGTACAGGTCGCCGGTCTGGAAGGCGAGGCTCTCAGGGGAGAACTCCCCGGCCCGTGCCCTGGCCGCCTCACCCAGGCGGAGACGCATGGCGCTGTCCTCGGCCAGACGTGCGATCGCCTCGGCCAGGCCGGCCGCGTCGCCGCGCCCCACCAGCAGACCGTCGACACCCGACGTGATGATCTCGGCTGTGCCGCCGACGGCGGTGGCCACGATGGGCCGGCTGGCAGCTGCGGCCTCCAGGACGGCGTTGGGCAGCCCTTCGCTCTCCGAGCCCTGGACGGCAACGTCGAACGCGCCATAAACACGTCGGGCATCGTGCTCGCCGGGATGGATGCGGACGACGTCCTCGAGCCCGCGGCGACGGAGGTCCTCCTCGATCTGTCCTCGGAGTGGCCCGTCGCCGACCAGGACATACCGCAGCCGGGGGCATTGCCGACGGAGGCGGTCCGCCGCTTCCACGAGCAGTGCGTGGCCCTTGCCGGGCTTGAAGGTGCCGACGAGCCCCACGACCAGATCGCCGTCCGCCGCTCCCCAGGCCGTCCGCAGCTCCGTGCGCAGGTTCGGCGGCGATTCGACCGTGACCACAGCGTTGTGGATGACGTGGACGCGCGTCGGGTCGAGGCCCTCGTGCTCGATGGCATCGTCGGCCGCCGCCCGGGAGTTGGCGACAACCGCGTCGACCCGGCGTGTGGCGAATGACCCCATCGCCTCGCGGTACCACGTCCGCGTCCGCTTGACATCGAGGATCGAGCGTCGGCCAGCGAGCAGCACCGGTGTCCGCGCGATCGGCTGCAGGGCGCCGGCGAAGGTATAGGCCGGCACGAGCCATGCGTCGACGACGTCGACCGACCGGACGATCGAGAGGTACCGCGTGACTGCCCGGCCCGCGTCCCGCGGGGAGCGCCAGGACGGCCGGCGGAAGATGTCCCGGCCAAGCCCGAGGACGTCAACCCGCACGCCAAGCGCCTCTGCCTCGTCGGCAAGGCTTCCGCGCTCCGACATGACCAGGATCCGGACGTCGAAGTCAGGCCCGGGGAGTGCGCGGGCGAGGAACAGCATCTGGCGCTCGGCGCCGCCCGGCTGAAGGGTTGGTGCCAGGAGCGCGACCCGGATCGGGCGGGTCATGCCCGCCGGTGCGCGCGGTCGGGATCGGCCGGCCGCAGCGCCGGCGCGGGCACCGCCCTCGGTCGCAGATCACGCGTGGGCACCGGGACGACGGGGCGAAGGACCGGGCCGTGCCCGACTGGCGCGTGCGACCAGTCGGCAATGAGCGCCGCCACGATGACGAGGCTGGGAATGACCGCGGTCTGGACGCTGGTCGGGGGCTCGAGGAAGAGGCACCCGGCCAGTGCCGCCACGAACATCATGGTGCCCATTTGGCGGGCGGGCTGCGGCCGACGTGGCAGCCAGCGCGCCACCCCGAGGAGGACGAGCAGCCAGAGCACAGTGCCCACCGTCCCGAGCTCGGCAAGCACGGTTCCATACCAGTTGTGGGCAACGAGGCCGAACTCGTTCAGGTACTTGTACTGGCCGAAGCCCACCCCGAAGATCGGCGACGAGGCGAACAAGCCCGGTCCGGCGAGCACAGCCCCGAGCCGGCCCGCGTCGCTCGAGGCCAGGCCAGCGAGCGCGGCCGCCGACGAGGAGGTGAAGTCGACGGAGAGCCGCAGCTGCAGGAACAGCGGGTAGCCGATGCCCGCGAGGGCCAGGACGGCGATCGCGGCCGCGACACCAGTGGCCCGGCTACGGCCGAACGCGAGTGCGATGAGCCCGACCAGCAGCGCCACCAATGCGCCGCGCGAGAGCGAGACGACGATCGCCGTGATCAGGACCGCCGCCACCCCGAGCAGCATCCAGCGCGCCGCGCCCCTGCGGACCGTCAACCCCCAACCCAGCGCCAGGAGCCCGCCGTACGCCATGCACTGACCGAAGTTGTTCGGGTTGCCGAAGGGCCCCGTCGCCCGCGATCCGTCCTCGCCGGCGGCTGCCAGATTCGCGAGGAGCCCGCCGCCCCCATCCGCCGTTGCAAAGGCGAGCAGGGCCGCAATGAGCGCGGATGCGAGCAGCGCGACGAGGACCGGGTATGGCGACCGCCCGCGGAGGACGAAACCAGCGAGCACGATCGTCCCGAAGCTCGTCGCGAGCTGGTAGAACAGGAACCCGATGTCGTGGGCCTTGGTGCTGCTGTACGCGGACAGGAAGGACGGCAGCTGGGAGAGGAAGGCGAACGCGACGAACCCGGTGAGGGCCAGCAGTGGCGCGCTCACGGTCAGCGGCCGCCGGTTGACCGGCAGCCGGAACAGACAGCCGACGATTGAAACGGCGACCAGGGCGACCTCGAAACCCGGCGCCGGGATCACCCCAGGGGGCTTCAGCGTTCCGATCCCCGCCAGGACGATCAGCCCGACCTGCGGGAACACGACGGACACGGCGAACGCGGCCGCCACGCCGCCCATCGTGACGAGGCCGGAGCCGATCGCCATGCCGCCGAGGATGACGACGACGATCGCCAAGCCGAGCGCGGGCGCCTTGCCGCCGGCCCAGATGTCCGAATGCGGGTCCGCAGCCGGCAGCCCGAGCCGCTCGCCAGCGAAGCCACCCGCGGCGCTGCCCCATGCCCGGGCACTGGACATCAGCTCTGACCTCCCTGGCTGCCCAGTGCTACCCGGGCGCTCAGAGCGGACTACGCCCTAGGCGGCGCGATGCGCGCCTTGAGGCCCGAGGCCGCGGCCGTGTCGGCGCCATGGCTCGGGCCGAGCGCGCCCGGGTCTGCCTCCACCAGTTCTTCGTAGTAGCCGCCATAGCCGGAGGCCGCGATGTAGGCGACGCGGTTCAGCACGACACCCAGCAGATTGGCCCCAGCCCGGCGCAGCGCATCGAGGCTGCGGCGCACGGCGTTCCGGCGGCTCCCATTGGCATCGACGACGAGAACGGTGCCGTCGACGTACGAGCTAACGATGGCGCCGTCGGTGACGACCGCCACCGGCGGGCTGTCGAAGACCACCAGATCGAAGGCAGCGGTCAGCCGCTGGAACAGTTCACGCATCGCCACCGACGCCAGAAGCTCCGCTGGATTGAGCGGCAGCGGGCCTGACGACAGGAGGCTGAGGCCGGCCTGCTCGGTGGGCGTTATCACGGCGTCGAGGGGCAGCTCGGGGTTCCGGAGCAGGCTCGTGAGGCCCTTCGTGTTGGGGACGTTGAAGATGACGTGGATGCCCGGCCGGCGGAGGTCCGCATCGACCAGCAGCACCGAGCGGCCCCCTTGCGCGAACATAGCTGCCAGATTCGCAGCCGTGACCGTCTTGCCCTCCGACGGCGACGCGCTCGTGACGAGCAGGCTGTGGAGGGGTGCGCCCATCGTGCCGAACTCGACATTCGAGCGCGCGACTCGGTAGGCCTCAGAGGCCGCCGAGCGCGGGAACAGCAGGGACACGAGACGGTAGATTTCGCCACGACCCTTGTCGCCCTTGATGCGCGGGACGGCGCCGAGGGTTGCCAGGCCGAGCACCTCCTCTACGCTCGCGGGATCGCGGATCGGGTCGTTGAGGTACTCGCGGAGGGCCACGAAGAGGCCCGCGAGGGCGAGCCCCCCGAACGCCCCCAGGAGACCGTAGAGGGCCGCCTGGGGGGCGACCTTCTTGGCGGCCAGCGGCTCGGCCAGCTGGATGGTCTGCAGACCGCCCTTGGTCGTCGTCATCGAGGCGTTGAGCGTCTCGTAGAGGCTCTGCAGCTGCTTGAACACCGCGAGCGAGTTGGCCAGCTGCGTCTCCTGGTCAGGGGTGCGGGGTGTCGGGATCGCGAGCAGCTGCTCGTACTGCGCCTCGGCATCGAGCATCTGCGCGCGGACCGACGCGATGTCGCTCTGCAGCGCGGCTTCGGACGTCGCGGTTGACGATTCGGTCTCGATGGCCTTCGCGACGGCGTTGGCGAGATTCGCCGCCGCGTCGGGGGTGCCTGCCCGGGCCGTGATCGTGAGGGCGGCGGTGTCGTAGTCGACGACCGTGTCAACCTGCTTGACCAGCTGCTCCGGGGGGAGGTTGATGCCCAGCTTCGTCGCGACACTGGTGAGGACGGCGTTGCTGTGGCCAATGAAGGCGTAGTTGACCGACAGGCTGACCATCCGGCTCACCGAGACGGTCGAGTAGTCGACACCACTGCCGGGAACGAGCTGCTCTGGGAGCATCGTGGCCGAGACCTGGTCGACCTCGGGCTGGGCGTTCATCACGAGGAATGTCCCGGCACCGCCCAGCAGCGTCGCGACAACGAACAGTCGCCACCACGCGCGTGCGATCGAGATAAGACGCCGCAGCTCCACCCGACTGACTCCTTGACACGCCCAACCGACGTCCGCTCGACATCGGGCGGCCCCCGGGATGATCAGGCCGCAGCGCGTGGCCGTCAACCGACGCCGACCCGACTACTCCGAACCCAACCGAACCGGTGGTGACCAGAGTCGACACGAAGCGCCTGCACGCCATTCGCCGGGCGTCGCGCCCGGTGCCGACCCGGTGCCAAGCCGGCGCCGATGAGGCCTGGGCACGGTGCGCGCCGTCCCGCCCTGGCGCCCACTTTTGCGGGCTGCGGTAGTCTCCTCCCGGGGCCCGCGCCGGCGGACGGTCAATCTACGACCCTCGGCTGGCGGGCAGCCCGCGCGACGTTCGAGTGTCGCAGAAGGGGCAGTGTTGCGACAGCGTCCAGATCAGGGCCAGCAGGCCCGCAGGCCGTCCCGTGATCGACGCCGTGCCGGATCGGGCTGTCTCGTCTGCTCGACGCTGGACGATCCAACGTCGCCGGCGCCCGCCGCGGATGTCCCGCCGCGGATCGCTCCCCGCAAGAGCCACACGGTGGCGGGGCTGCCCTCCGTGGCGTGGCGGTGCCGCTGATGCAGACGTTCGCCGACGGGCTCGCCGGTGCCGTCATGGCCGGCATCGGGCGGATGCACTTCCAAGACCCGTTGCCCTGGCTCGTGCCCGGGACCCTGGCGTTCGCCGTCATCGGGGTGTTCGCGAGCGCTCCCCTGGCCCGGGTCCTCCGCAGCCGGCGCGCGGTGTCGTGGCTCATCATCGTGAGCGTGGCGGCGATCGCCTTCGCCACCCTCACGCCGCTGTACGGCACGTTCGAGACCGGCCCGGCCGGGTCGACGGGCTGCAATCTCTCCACCATGTCGCTGGTCACGCTCGCGGACTTCGCCCACCACGACGATAGGTCGCGCAACGTCCTGCTGTTCATCCCGCTGGGCCTTTCGCTCGGGCTGCTGCCGCGGTCGCGCCGCAGCCTCGTCCTCGTGGTCGGTGCGATCGCGCTGCCATTCGCCATCGAGGGCACGCAGGCGCTGCTGCCGCTCCTCCACCGCAGTTGCGAGAGCGGCGACGTCATCGACAACCTGACGGGGCTCGCCCTCGGCTGGGTCGGCGGGCTCGCCGGGGCGCTCGTCACCGACAGGGTCTCGGCGATCCTCGACCCGTCCCCGTCGAGTGCCTAGGTGGCCGCTTGGCGAGAAGACAATACTGTCCCTCGACGTTCCCTCGACCGAGGCGGCGCGGGCCCGGCATCGAACTGCTCGATGGAACCCGCCGCCTCCCGAAGCACGCAGCGGAGACCGCCCATCGTGACCAGCCCTGTCGCGCCGCAGACATCGTCACCGCAACCCGCGATCCAGCTCGCCCGCCCCGACATCGGCGATCGCGAGGTCGAGCTCGTCCTGGAGGTCCTGCACAGCGACGTCCTCGCCCTCGGCCCGTTCGCGGGGCGCTTCGAGGCGGCGGTGGCCGCCCTCGCGAACCGCGCTCACGGGATCTCCTGCTCCAGCGGGACGGCCGGGCTCCACATGGCCGTCAATGCGCTCGGGATCGGCCGGGGCGACGAAGTCATCACGACGCCCTTCAGCTTCGTGGCGTCGGCCAACTGCATCCTCTACGAGGGGGCCGTCCCCAAGTTCGTCGACATCGAGGAGGACAGCCTCGGCCTCGATCCTGATCTCGTGGCCGCCGCCGCAACCACCTCGACGAGGGCCGTGCTCCCAGTCCACGTATTCGGGCGCCCCTGCCGTATCGAGCCGATCGAGGGGATCGCGCGCAGCCGTGGGTGGCACATCATCGAGGACAGCTGTGAGGGCCTCGGCTCGTCGCTGAACGGCCGAGCGCTGGGCAGTTTCGGCGACGTCGCTGTCTTCGCGTTCTACCCCAACAAGCAGATCACCACCGGCGAGGGCGGCCTCGCCGTGACCGATGACCCGGCGCTGGCCGATACGATCCGCAGTCTGCGCAACCAGGGCCGCGACACGGACGGCACCTGGCTGCGGCACGTCCGGCTCGGCTTCAACTACCGCCTCGACGAGATGTCGGCGGCACTCGGCGTGGCCCAGATCGAGCGCCTGGCCGAGCTGCGCGCCGGCCGCGCCCGCGTCGTGGCCGCGTATGAGCGTGAGCTGCGCGGCGAGGACTGGGTCCGACTGCCGACGGCCGGCCCGGGCGAGGAGGTCGACTGGTTCGTGTACGTCATCCGGCTGGCCGAGGGCATCGACCGCGACCGCGTCCTCGCCCGGCTGGCCGAGCGTGGCGTGCCGGCCCGCCCCTACTTCTCGCCGCTCCACCTTCAGCCGCATCTCCGCTCGGCATTCGGGTTCAAGGAGGGCGACTTCCCGGTCACCGAGCGAGTGGCTGCAACGACGCTCGCGCTGCCCTTCTCGAGCCGCCTGCCCGACGAGCACGTGGCGCGGGTGGCCGCCGCGCTCCGGGAGGCCGTCGAGATCGCCTAGCGGCCGTCAGCGCGGTGTCACCAGACGCGTGTCCTCCTCGCCGCCGCCATCGGTGACCTCATCCGGGGCGAGCTCCAGCGGGAATCCGAGCGCGAGATCCTCGGTCGCGGTGACGCTCTCGCGCCGGATCAGGTGGAGCGCCGTCCGGGCAATGATCCTGAGGTCTAGGAGGAGACTCCAGTTCGACACGTACCACAGGTCCATCGCCAGGCGCTCTCGGAACTGGACCGTGTTGCGACCGTTGACGGCAGCCCAGCCCGTGATCCCTGGGCGCATGTCGTGCCGGTGGTGCTCATCGGGCGTGTAGTCGTCGAGGTATTCCATCAGCAGCGGGCGCGGCCCGACGAGGCTCATCTCGCCGCGCACCACATTCCAGAGCTCGGGCAGCTCGTCGAGGCTGCTGGAGCGGATGGCCCGCCCCACGCGTGTGATTCGCGCGTCGTCCGTGAGGTACCAGACCTCGTCGGGGCGGGGCTCCCGCATGGAGCGGAACTTGTAGATCGTGAACGGTCGTCCGTGGAGACCGGGCCGCTGCTGGCGAAAGAGGACCGGGCTGCCGAGCGACACGCGCACGACCACGGCGACCACCAGCATCACCGGCGCCAATCCGATGAGGGCCGCCATCGCCCAGCACACGTCGAACACCCGCTTGACCGCGAGCGCAGCCGGTCGCGCGCGCCGGCTCATCACGAGGCGCCCGCGAGTGCCGCAGCGGGTGTCGCGCCGACCAGGCGGTAGTACGACCAGGGGCGACGCGACCTGATGACCGCCGCGAGGGGCGCGGGGATGTGGCTCATCGCCGGGAGGTGCACGACGGGGAACCCGAGACTCGTCTTGAACGACGTCAATCCCTTCCGCTCTGGCGTGTCCAGACCGAGACAGGCAGCGTCGATCGCGCCGGCGCGTAGCCCGAGCTCCATCGTGTCGACATAGAGCCCGGTGCTGATCCCCGTCCTGAGCACGTCGCTCGCAACGATCAGCTCCCTCGCATAGATCACGCGACCCACGATGTAGGACTCCAGGTAGCCCACGAGCACGCCGTCAACGAAGCCGCCGACGAAGATGTGCCGCGGGTCGGCCACGAGCTGGCGGATCATCTTGCGGTAGGCGGGCTCGTCGAGGTCCTTCCAGTAGTGGAGGCGCTCCTGCGCAGACTGGTACACGCGCGCCCCCTGCGCCTCGAAGAGGTCAGGGTCGCGACACAGCCGGATCTCCACCGACGCGCGGCACTTGCGCAGGTCCTGGACGCGCCCATGGCTCATCGCCGACAGGTCAACATGGCCCGCCAGCGGCGCGTAGTGCACGGGCACGGAGCCGTTGGCCATTCGGGCGTCGGCCGGGTCGAGTGCGGCCCGGTAGCCCCAGCACCGTGGCGAGGGCCGGGTCAGTTCAGCCCGCGTGAAGGTTGCCACGAGGTTCACCGGCTGGTAGAAGCCGGGCTGGATCGTCGCCCAGTAGCGGCCCTGCCGGCTCGCCACCCACGCGCCCGATTGATGCCAGACGTCAGCCATCTCCGCTTCGCTCAGGCTCCTGACGTTGCCGTCGGGGACGATGGACGACGCGACCGAGCTCACGAGGACCGCTCCCCGGCGTCGGCCGGCGCGGGGGCGATCTCGTCGCCCGTGATTCGGTAGTACGCAGCAGGTCGCGCCCGGCGCATGAACGCCCGGATCGCGCCCGGGATCTCGACCCGCGTCGGAAGGCGCACGACTCCTACCCCCATGGACTTCTTGAAGAAGGCGAGCCCGTCGCGTTCGCGGAGCTCGGGCCCGAGGCACATCCGGTCGGCGGCCCCGGACGCCGCCCCGATCTCGAACGTGCGGTGGTACAGGCCGGTCGCGATGCCCGTGTTCATGGCCTCGTTGCGGACGAACAGGTCGCGTCCGTAGAAGACCCCGTCCACGAGATAGGACTCCATGTAGCCGACGAGCTGGCCCTCCATGAACCCGGCGACGAACAGCCGCCGCCCGTCTGCGACGTGCTTCGGGATCTCGCGCAGGTAGTGCTCGCGACTGCTCTTGGCCATCCCGATGCGGTCCTGCGCCTCCGAATAGGCGTCCCAGCCGTGGGCCAGGAACGGCTCAGGATCGCTGGTTGCCCGGATCTCGACCATGCGCTCGCATCGACGCAGGTCCCGGCGCCTGTAGTCCGCGAACCGCTTCGGCGTCCAGGAGCGGAAGTCAGGATCGAGGTGCACCGGATACGCGCCGCTCGCGCGAACCGCGTCATCGGCGGACAGCACTGAACGGTAGCCCCAGCAGGCGAGCGTCGGCCGCCGGACCTCGTCGAACCGGTGCTCCGCGATCTGGTGGATCGGCTGATAGAAGCCCCGAAACGTCTCCACCCAGAACCGCCCGGCAACCTCCGAGACGCGAGCACCCTCGTCTTGGCGCATGGCGGCCAAGTCAGCCTCCGTCATGGCCCGCAGTTCGGGCTGCGCTGTGCCCGATCCAGTGTTCGACTCTCGCAAGCTGCTCACCCGTGCGGACGGACCGGCCCAGAGCCTATCGGATCAGAGATCGTCGCGCTGTGCAACACTGGCCCGGCTGGCCAGCCGCATTGACCGCGCGCCCCGTCGAGCCAGACACCACTGCTCACCGGAGGCATCGTGCTCCGCCGGCTCGCGATCCAGGCCTCGAGGAACACCCGTCTGCGGCATCTCGCCATGAGCACGCCAGGCTTCCGGGACATCGCCTGGCGGATGGTCGCAGGCGAGGACTTGCCGTCTGCTGCACGCGTCGCGGAGGAGCTCAACGCCGCCGGGATCGAGGTGACGCTCAACGCGCTGGGCATCCACCTGACGGAGCCGGACCTCGCCCGCGGCGTCGCTGACCAGTCCATCGCCACGGTGGAGCGCATCCGGTCCACTGGGCTTCGGTCCCACCTCTCGGTCAAACCCACCGCGCTCGGGATCGAGATCGACGAGACGTTCTGCCGCGAGCAGCTGGTCCGCGTGATGGAGGCGGCGAGCCAGGCCGGCGTATTCGTCCGCATCGACATGGAGGAACGGCCGTTCGTGGAGGCCACCATCCGCCTCCATGAGGAGATGGTCGGGCGGTTCGGCGACGAGGCAGTCGGGATCGTGATCCAGTCGTACCTGCGCGAGCCGCCGTACGACCTGGCCGCCATGGTCCGGCGCGGGGCCCGGATCCGCTTGGTGAAGGGCGGCTACAGCGAGCCCGCGAGCGTGGTCCTGCCACGCGCCGAGGCGGACGCCGCATTCCTGCGCGACATCGAGCTTCTCCTTCGGGAGGCGACCAAGCCCGCCATCGCCACGCACGACATCAAGGCCGTCAACTGGGCCCTCAGGGTGGCCCGTGATGCCGGCCTGGCCCACGACGGGTTCGAGTTCCAGATGCTCTATGGGGTCAAGCCCACGCTCGGCCCGCGGCTGGCCGAGGCGGGCTATCGCGTGCGCTACTACGTCCCGTTCGGCGGCTACTGGCTCAATTGGCTGATGCTCACGATCCACGGTGTCGTCCATCGGGCAATTTCCGCGGCGAAAAGGAGCGTCGGCAAGGCAACGTGACCCGAACGTTCCAGATCATCGGGCGCGACGACGAGGCGCTGCTCGTCGACCTGTTCTCCGAACTCGACACCCGGTTCTTCCGGCCGCACCCGTTCACGCGTGAACAGGCGCACCGAATTGCCACGGGCGAGCAGCGCGACGTGTACGCCGCTCTCCTGGAATCCGGGCGTGCGGTTGCCTACGGCATGCTCCGCGGGCTCGCCGAGGGCTACCCGATTCCGACCCTCGGGATCGCAGTGCGCGCGCCCGATCGCGGCCGCGGGCTGGGGCGGGCCATGATGCTTGAGCTCCAGGCGGAGGCATGGCGCCGCGGGGCGACGGTCCTCCGCCTGCGGGTCGACGCCGACAACGCCGTTGCCCGGAATCTCTACGAGTCGCTCGGCTACCATTACGTCGGCATCGACCGTGGCGAACTGGTGATGGTCTTGGATCTCGAGACTGCCCAACATCGAACCGTGACCCCGGCGCCGACGCTCACCGGACGTCTGATCGGCCCCGACGATCCCGACTGGACGGCCGTCCTGGCGGCGACTCGGCACGACTTCCACCACCTGCCGGCGTACGCGAAGCTGTCCGCGGAGGAGCGGAGCGGGCGCGCCTTGGCTGTCCACGTGGCAGACGGCCGGCGGACCTTGCTGCTGCCGCTCGTGCTGCGGGACTTCGACGGCGAGACCGACGCGGTGTCGCCCTACGGCTACCCGGGCCCGCTGACCACGGATCCGGATCCCGCGTTTCTCCGCCTCGGCCTGGCGGCCGCCCGCCAGACGCTCCAGAACGAAGGCGTCGTCGCCGCGTTCGTCCGCCTGCACCCCCTCATCAACACGACACCCATTGACGGTCTCGGAACGGTGGTGCGACACGGCGACACGGTGGGCATCGACCTGACGTCCTCGCCGGAGGAGCAGTGGCGGCGGATGCGCTCCAACCACCGGCGCGATGTCGCTCGTGCCCGGCGTGAGGGCTGGGCCGCCTATGTCGACGTCGGGTGGCAACACGACGACACGTTCAAGCGCCTCTACCGCGCCACGATGGACCGCCATGCCGCAGCCGGCCACTACTACTTCAGCGACGCCTACTTCCACGAGCTGCGCGCTGCCCTCGGGGAGACCCTGCAGCTGTGGGTGGTGGAGCGCGACGGCGAGGTGGCGGCCGCGGGGCTGTTCGTGACCACGGGCGACATCATGGAGTACTACCTCTCGGGCACGGACCCCACCTCGCCCTGCCCCCAGCCTGGCAAGCTGATGATCCACGAGGCGGGCGTGCACGGCTCGACGCGAGGGGCCCGCACGCTGCTCCTCGGCGGGGGCCTCGGGGCGAGCGGCGACTCCCTGATGCACTTCAAGGCGGGCTTCTCGCCTGATCGGCACGCGTTCTCGACGCTGCGGATGGTCATTGACTGGGACGCCTATCGGCGGCTCGCAGCGAAGCACCGCCCGGAGCGCGACCCCGACGACACCACCGGGTTCTTCCCGGTCTACCGCGCTCCCGAACTGCCCTCGTCCTGACGGGCGCGCGACCCGAACGCCCTGGCGGTCATCGGGCCAGCCGACGGCCCGAGTGGTGCGCGGACGCACCGGAAGGCGCCGCTGTCATGGCAGAAGCCGAAGATTCACTATTGCAGACTGGTACGAATGGGCTAGGGTTGTCATGGCTCGCGACTAGGGAAAGGAGTTGCGGGCCCTGGGGAGAGTTCAAGTTCGAGTGGGTTCGGGGGGCGTGTATGCGTCCGCCTCGAACTGCGGGGAAGCCCATTGTCTGATCATCCGATTGCCAATCGGCGCCCGGTGTCCGGGCAGCTACTGCATCCGCTGGAGACCGCCGGCAGGGCCGTGCGCGGGGTGCACATCCACGATCGCGTCCTGGTCAGCCTCGCGAACCGATCGCGCGGGCCGTACCTATTCGCGATCGACCTCGCAGGCGTGGCGCTGGCCGCGTACCTCGCGGTGGCACTCCGCTTCGACCGGATCAGCGGGCCGTTCATGGTGCCCGCGTTCCCGCTCGTCCTCGTGCTGCTGCTGGCCGTCCGCACGATCACCTGCCAGTCGACCGGCCTCTACGCACGCCGCTGGCGCCATGCGGGCGTCGCCGACCTCGAGCGCATCGTCGTCGCGGTCCTGCTGGGCTCGGTCGCGTCGCTCACCATCTTCTACGGCGCCGTCTCGCTCGCCGGCACCGGCTGGGCCAACGGCTTCCCACGCTCGTTCTGGGCGATTGAGCTGCTGCTGAGCCTGGCCTTCCTCGGCGGCGTGCGCTTCGGGATCCGTGCGGTGTACGACCGCATCCCCGAGGTCTCCCGAGCCGCCACCGGCACCGCCAGCTCGACCCTGCTGTACGGCGCAGGCGAGACGGGAACCCTCCTGGCCCGGTCGGCCAAGCGCACGGCGAGCGCGGGCGTGCGCCCGGTCGGGTTCCTCGACGACGACCCCACCCTTGCCGGCAGCATCGTCGCCGGGCTCCGCGTGTTCGGCGGCCTGGAGAGTCTCGACCGCGCCATCGCAGAGAGCGGCGCGCGCACGCTCCTGATCACGATGCCCAACGCCGAGGGCGCGGCCATCCGCCGCGTCGTCGATGCGGCGATGGCGCGCAAGCTCGAGGTCCGCACGGTGCCGCCTGTGTCGGACCTGCTCGACGGCACGATCGACGCGTACCGGGTCCGGCAGGTCCGGGTCGAGGACCTCCTTCGACGCCCGATGATCACCGAGCACGCCGAGGGCGTCGAGGACATCATCCGCGGGCGCACCGTGATGATCACGGGCGGTGCCGGGTCCATCGGCTCGGAGCTGGCCCGGCAGGTGTACGCGCTCGGGCCCCGGCGCCTGGTCCTGATCGACCGCGCCGAGAGTCCGCTCTACATGCTCGAGCGCGAACTCGAGTCGCGCCGCCTGCACGACCGCGGCAGCGGCGAGCTGCGGATCCACCTCGCCAACGTCGCGAGCCGAGCGCAGATGAGGCGGGTCATCGAGGAGGAGTCGCCCAGCGTCATCTTCCACGCGGCGGCCTACAAACACGTCCCGATGATGGAGGAGCACCCGTCCGACGCCGTGTACGTCAACGTGGCCGGCACCATGGCCATGCTGGACGCGGCGGCCGAAGCGGGCGTCGAGCGCTTCGTGCTCGTGTCCACCGACAAGGCCGTGAAGCCCTCCAGCATCATGGGCGCCAGCAAGCGGATCGCCGAGATGCTCGTGGCCGACACCGCCCGGCGCACCGGACGGCCGTACGTGTCCGTGCGCTTCGGCAACGTGCTGGGGTCGAACGGGAGCGTGATCCCGATCTTCCAGGAGCAGCTCGAGAAGGGCCAGGCCCTCACGATCACGCATCCCGACATGACCCGGTTCTTCATGACGATCCCGGAGGCGTCGTGGCTCATCCTCGACGCGGCGAGCCTGGGCCGCGAAGGCGACCTGTTCGTGCTCGACATGGGCCAGCCGGTGAGGATCCTCGACCTGGCGCGCGACCTCATCCGGCTCTCGGGACGGGATCCCGACAGCCAGCCGATCGACGTTGTCGGCCTGCGGCCAGGCGAGAAGCTCCACGAGGAGCTGTTCTACGACGCCGAGACGGTCCAGCAGACGGCCAGCTCCAAGGTCCTGCGCGCCGGGTCCGTCCCCCCGTCGTGGGATATCCGGGAGCAGGCCATGAGCCTCCTCGCCTACGCCACCGGCGACGCCGACGTCGAGCTCCGGGAGCGGATCATGGCCTGCGTCGCGACGCACGACAGCGAGCCGGTCGCCGCGCGCCCGAGCGCGCAGGATGTCTTCCGCGGGATCGGCGTGATGACGCGCCCCGACGCCTCGGTCGCCCAGGGCTGGTGAGCGTCCGCGCGACAGAACGCCAGAGCGTTCGACCTGCCCGAAGCCGTGGCCTGCGCCGCGACGCTCGCGGTGGTGCTCGACGGCCTGGTTCTCCCGGTCGTGATCGAGTCGACCCGGGGCGCACCTGCGAGTCCGGCGACGTGATCGACAATGTCACCGGACTCGTCGTTGGGCTGGCCGTCGGCGCAGCCTTCGGGGCGGTGGCGGGCAGGCTGGCTGCGACGCTCCACGCCTCCCCGGCGAGCGCATAGCACGGCGGGTCGGCGCCGCCGGGACCATGGCCCCCGGCCACCCGGGGCAATCGGTGCTGAGGGGCAACGAGAATCGCGCCACGGGGCTCGCGTCAGCAGTGCGGGCGACGATGATGAGCCGGGCGAGGGGATCGCCACACCCGCGAGGCGGCGCATGTCGAGCACGTTCCACGGGGTGCTGGCTATCCTGATGCCGTATCGGAGGGCGTGACAGCAGCGATGAACCCGGGTCTGTTCCTCATCGTCGTCCTGCTGCTGTGGGGTCCGACCGCCGTCTGGCTGATCTACCGCGCCACGCGGTCCCAGCCCGAGAAACCCAAGTTCACGGGCATGGACGAGGGTCGCGATCCCACCGGCGAGACGGCCGTCACGACCCTGGTGATCGAGGGCGGGTACTGGGTGTGCGGCACCTGCCGCTCGGTGAACAGGCCCGACACCTCGCGCTGCTACAACTGCCGAGCCGCGGCGGGCGCTGGCGCGGCGATCGAGCCCCACGAGCGCGACGTCAGGCCGATGGTCCCGGTCATGGCGGCTGAGGTGGGAACCCCGACGGCGGAGGTCGCCGAGCCGGAGCCGGCCACGGTCCTGCACGTGGCGGCAGCGGCGGAGCCGATCGACGCGATCGCCCATCGCAACCCGCCCGCGCCGCCCCCGCCGCCCCGGGTCGACCCGATGCCCGGGCTCGCGCCCCGGACGGGCCAGGCGCGGTGGGGTCAGACGTCCGCACCCTCTCCCGACGCGCCGGCCGGTGCCGCACCGGCGCCCGACGGCCAACCTGTGGACGCGGTGCGGGGATCATCTGCTGGATGGGACACCGGACGCCAGCCGGGACCGGCGGGCGGCGGGGTTCCGTCCGGGACGGCGGGCGGACCGGCGGGCTCGCCCAGTGGCGCCGGCGCGAGTCTGCCCCCCGCGTCCTGGGCGGGCGCCACGCCGGGCGTCACTCAGGGCATGACGCCGGGGATGACCCCGGGCGTCCTGCCGGGCGCAGCTGCCGGCCCAGCCGAGGTCCTCGCCGCGGCGAGCTCCGCCGACAGCGCGGAATCCAGACCACCGGGCGGGCGCCTCTCCACGTCCGGGTGGGCAGCCTTCGGCTCCATGCCCCCGAGCACGACGGTGGTGCAGCAGTATGCGGGCTCGCGCCGCGCGCAGGCGCATCCGCTGGCGGTCGCGCCGGTCTGCCGCTACCTCGCATCGCGGGACGATGCCACGACGCGGTTCGACTTCCCCTACGCCGGCAACGCGTGCCATGCCGGACTCCGGCCGAGCGGTGGCGTCGGGGGCCGCCTGCGGCAGGTCGTCCTGCGCCTGACCGGCCGCGGGCCGCAGCCCATCGGCACCGAGTACCAGGCGAGCATGTGCCTGACCACCGACCACGTGCGCTGCCCGCGCTACCTCGAGGCCACGCCGTCGGCGCGAGTCGGTGCAGCAGCCGAGGCCACGCCCCCCGCCGCAGCGCGCGGCCCGATGCCGACGACGGCCGTCGCGGCCGCACCGGTCCTCGCCGGCGCGCCGGTTGCGGCCGCGGGGCCGCCGGCTCGCCTGTCCACGGCCAACCCCGCGCCCGTCACGCCCGTCACGCCGGCGCCGTCGTGGCCGCGCCTGCCGTCCGCACCCCACGTCCCGTCGTCACCGCCCGTGTCGACCGGGCAGGCGGCGCCCGCTCCACGGGCTGCCCCGAATCCGCAGCCTGATCCCGCTCCACGGGCTGCCCCGAATCCGCAGGCCGCGCCACGGACGCCAAGGTCCGCAGCGCGCCCCGAGCCCGCTCGCCCCGTCGCGCCCGCGGCCCGGACGGCAGCGACCTCGCCGACGGCGAGGCGGGCCCCGGGCGGGAGCCGGAGCACCTCGGCCGCAGCAGCGCCGGCCACCGCGCCGCCTGCAACCCCCACGCCTGCCGTCCCGCCCGCCGCAGCCGCAGGGCGCCGGGCGTCGAGGTCGCCGACGTCGCCCGAGGCCGCGGCGGAGGCACGCCCGTCCCCCCGGCGCGAGCGCAAGCACGATGCGGCCCCGAGCGCCCCGTCCACGTCGCGGCCGGAGCCCGCCGCCGAGGCGCCGCACACCGCGGCCAGGCCGACGCAGCGACGTGCGGCGGCCGGACCGCTCCCCGAGGGCCACCGTGACACTCCGGGCCGGCCGCGGGCCGCCGCGCGCACAGCGCCCGAGAGCGCGACCGGTCACGAGCCCGGCGGGAGTCGACGCGGGCCCAGCCCCGCGCCCGGCGCGTCGGCCAAGGACCCGAGCCCTGCCGCTCGGAAGCCGCCCAAGCGGGGCGCGTCGAGGGACTGAGGCGCCGTCCGCACGGCCAGGCGCCCAGAGCCGTCTCGGGGCCGGCCTGTGGCCCTCGCCCAGCCCGACCACGGGCGCCGAGCGGAAGATCCTGGCCACGCGCCGGGGGCTGCAGGGGGGTGCTCACCGGCCGCGGGCACAACGTCCGGGAGCACCCCCCTGCCGTGTCGGGTGACCGGCCCGACGGCTATCTATGGGCGGTAGGCGACGCTCACCCCAACGCTGTCGAGCTTGAAGGTCTTGCTCGTCGAGTCCGACATGTCGGTGAGGCGCACGACGAAGTTCGTGGCGTTCAACTGGGTCGGGGTCCAGCCGGCATGGCCCCAGTCGTCCGAGGTCGAGCCCAGCGTGTACGTGTTAAGCGGCACCCTGTTCAGCGTCACGGTCTGGGGGGCCGTCCACGATGCTGCGCCGTCCCACGAGAGCTGCACGCATGCCCGGTTGGTGCCGCTGTTGTTATTGAGGCCCATGACCAGCTCGACGGTGATGCCGGTGACGGAGCTGAGCGTGCCGGTCAGGCCGAAGCTGTACCCCCAGAAGCGCTCCCGGTCCTTGCCGGCGTCTGAACAGTCGAGCACCGTGCTCGTCCCGCTGTTGGCGTCCACCGCAACATGGGCGTCCGCGGCGCAGCCGTTGGCAGGGTTGGTCTCGTAGCCGTCGTTGTCGCCCGCGTTGACCGTCTCGGCCGCCTCGTCGGCGCAGCCTGTGACGCCGGTTGACGTGGTCGTGCCGATCGTCACCGCCGCCTCGTTGGAGCGGGCGCTCGTCCAGCTGCCGAGGTACGTCTCGAGCACGTAGTACCAGACGCCGTCGGCGGGCGTATCGCTGGTGGAGCTCGCCGACACGGGCGTCACGTTCTTGACCTGCGCGTACCCGGCGCCGGACGTGGAGCTGCGGAGCAGGTGGTAACCGGTCGCCGAGGACGAGGACGATGCGGCCCAGGTCAGCGACGCCGAAGCGCCGCCGGTCGCGGCGAGGGCCGTCGGCGGTCGAAGCGTGGAGGTCGTGAACGTCGTCGCGGTGGTCGTGTTCGATGCGAAGCGGGCAAGGGTGGTCGGGGCCGAGACCGCGAGCGCGGCCAGAACCGCAACCGCCGCCAGGGCGACGGCCCTCCGGATCATCCAGGCGCGCCCTCGACCGAGTCGATCGGGATGACGTCGACCTGCGCGAGCCGTCGGCGGTAGACGAAGGCGCGCTGGTCTTCCTCGAGCGACTCGAGCACCCAGGCGACGAGCAGCAGGAGGAGGCCGGATGCGACCAGGAAGACCACGCCCTGCGGCAGCGACAGCAGCTGGACGACATAGCCGATGTACGGGACGGTGGTGTTGACGCGGCCCACGACATCGGTGGCCGGGATGATCGACGGGTCGACCGTCGGGTTGGCGTCGCCCTTGGTCTCGATCCAGAGCGCGCCGTCACGCGTCACGAGCCGCGTGATCCGGTGGGTGAACACAGCGTGCTGTGTCCCGACCTGCAGCGTGACGATGTCGCCGACCTGGAGGTCGGTCGGGCCGACCCGTTCCGGGACCACGACGGCGCCCAGCGGGATCGTCGGCTGCATCGAGCCCCCGCCGACGACGTAGGTGGGCAGGCCGGTGACTGCCGGGATGAGACGCGCGACGATCAGGGCGCTGAGCACCACCCCGACCAGCGCGATCAGCGCGATGTCGAGGAGGCGCCGGAGGGTGGCGGTGAGGGCGATGCTGAGGGCCATGCGTCGAAGCTCCGGAGTCGGCCGGGGTGGTTGGGCGGCGGCCCGCCGTCGATCAGCGGGCCACCTGTGGCCTGTCGCCGCGGCGCGCCCCGTGGAGGACGGGTCGGCCGCGGCGACAGGCCACGCTATCGACTACGGGTTGTTGGCGGTCTGCTCGGAGTAGAAGTGGAAGGTCGCGCCCACGGCGGACGCCTGATACGTGTCGTCGGCCGTGCTGTTGAACGTCCAGTAGAAGCAGAGGTCCTCTGAGGCCCCTGCGGCGAGCGTGCGGCCCGTGTGGGTCGAGAGGTCGCCGAAGGCGGCCGAGCCGAGGGCGCCCGAGGCCGAGACGTCACCGACGACCGGGCCGGTCGCGGGGCAGGTGCCCGAGGCGATGGCCAACGTCATCTGCGAGGCCACGTCGTTGGTGTTGGTGCCGATGGCCGTGTTCATCGCGTACCGGAGGTCGCCGGTTCCGGTGTTCGCGACATGGATCGTCTGGCGGCCGGTGTCGCCCGGGAACATGTTGAGCGCGCCCCACGTCGTCGTCGGGGTCACGCCCAGGATGATCGTGCCGCTCGACCACTGTCCGCTCGACGACTGCGAGTTGTCCGTGAAGTACGCGAGCGAGGAGGCGCCGGCCCCGACCGTCGCGACGGTCGAGCCGAGGAGGAGGGCGGCCAGCAGGCGTCGGCGGCGGTGCCGGCGCTGCGGTGCCTGGTCGGATGAGTGCTGGTCCATGAGCGCAAACCCCACGTGACGGTGACGCGCCGAGAATTGCGGTCCCCAGGTCGGTCGGGGGCCCCCTCCGCTCGCCCTCCCATAGGCGATCGGCGTCGTCTTCGTATCGCGCATCACACACCGCACGCACCCTGCGGCGATACGGGACGGGGGGCCCACCAGTGGGGGTACGTTCGTCAGGCGGCCGGTGCTAGTACTCACCGTTCGATCGTCGGGCCGCGTACCCCCGGTGCACGACCACAACGGGCGCCGAAGCCCGCACCTCAGGTCGGGGCGGCCTCCAGCACGATGAGCGCATCGACCGCCACGGCGCCGCCCGGCCATGCGATCACGGGGTTGAGGTCCACCTCGCTGATCGAGGGGTCATCGACGAGCACTCGCCCGACCGCCGCCACGAGCCCGGCCACGGCGTCGAGGTCCACGCCCGGGCGGCCCCGCACGCCCCGCAGCACCGCCGCGCCGCGCAGCCGCTCCAGCCGCGAGCGGACCACCTCGGCCGGGGCCGGCGCCAGCAGGACGGCCACGTCATCGAGCGCCTCGGCGAGGATCCCGCCCAGGCCGACGAGGACGACCGGGCCGAACACGGCATCGCGACGACCACCGGCGATGAGCTCCACGCCGCTCGGCGCCATCGGCTCGACTAGCAGGCCGCGGAGGGACGCCCCGGCGCTGCGGGCGGCATCGACGAGCACCGCGACCGCCGCCCGGACCGACGCTGCGTCGGCCAGGCCCAGAACCACGCCGCCCGCCTCGGTCTTGTGGGCCATGCCGCGCGCATCGACCTTGAGGGCAACCGCGCCGCCGCCCAGCGCCCGCCAGGCGTTCTCGGCCGCCTCGGCATTCGCTGGGACCGCCAGAGCCCGCGTCACCGGGACGCCGGCTGCGGCGAGGCGCTCGATGCTCTCGCGCTCGGGCAGGACGATGCGGGCTCCGGCCGCGTTCCACGCGGCGAGGGGATCCACGGTCTCGTCCGAACCCCAAGCGGTCCGGTCCTCCGCGAGCGCGCCCCAGGCCGCTCGCCACGGTCCGCGGGCCAGCCGCTCGGTCCGGCGCCGCTCCCAGGCCGCCAGCGCCGCGATGGCGCCGAACGCCTCGGTTGCCCCGCGCAGCATGGGCATGCCGCCGGCCGCGTCGAGCGTGGCCTTCACCTGCTCGGACAGGTCGCCCGATGTGAGCGAGACGTACACCGGCAGCAGGTGCGGGCGCGCTGCCGTGGCGTTGATGAGCGCCGTCGACACGTCGCGGGCCACCTCCACCTCGGACGGGAGGTCGCGGAATGGGCTGTCGTGGACGACCGCGAGCACGTCGTACGCGCCCGACTGGGCGAGCGCCTCGAAGCACGCCCGATACGCCGCGGGCGCATCGGCCGCGCCCCACGGGTCGAGCGGGTTCCCGATGTAGCCCATCGTCGGCAGGTCGCGCAGGATCGCGTCGCGGGCGTGGCCGGGAACGGGCGGCAGCTCGATCCCGGTGCGGTCCACCAGGTCGGCGACGAGTGACGCCTCGCCCGTTGACACGGTCACGACGCCGGTCCGCCCGAGCCCGACCCCCCGTCGCAGCCGACCCGTGCCGGCCACGAGCTCCGCGGTCTCGAGCAGCTCGTCGAGGTCCGCGCAGCGGATCACGCCTGCGGCGTCGAGCGCGGCAGCGGTGGCGCGGTCCTCGCCGGCCAGGCTCCCCGAGTGCGCCACGGCTGCTGCCTGCGCCTGCGGCGAGCGGCCAACCTTGAGCGCCATGACCGGCTTGCCCAGCTCGAACGCCCGGTCGCACAGGGCGAGGAAGCGCTCGGGCCGCTTGAACCCCTCGACGAACAGCATGACCGCGTGGGTCTCCGGGTCGTCGAGGCAGTACGCGAGGTAGTCGCACACGTCGAGGACCGCCTCCGCGCCGACCGAGACGACCCGGCTGTACCCGATCCGCGACCCAGGGGCATGGATGAACGCGTCCGTCACGCTGCCCGACTGCGCGAGCGCCGCCACATGGCCGCGCGGCAGCCACGGGTTCACGTCGCCGATGTAGTTGGTGCTGTTGGTGGTCCAGTCGACCATGCCCATGCAGTTGGGGCCGAGCAGGGCGATGCCGTGGCGGATGGCGATCTCGGCCACCTGCCGCTGCATCTCGGCGGCCGCCTCGCCGCCCTCGACCACGCCGCCGCCCGGGATCACGAGGCTCGGGATCCCGGCGTCCGCCGCCTCCTGCGTGAACCGCGTCGCCCGCAGCGGGTTGACGGCCAGGATCACCGTGTCCGGGCGCTCCGGGAGGTCGGCGAGCGTGGGGTAGCAGCGCTGTCCCGCCACCACCTCGTACTTGGGATTCACGAAGTGGCAGCGCGTGTCGCTGCGCATCACCGCCAGGTTGTCGCGGACGGTCGCGCCCAGCCCGCCGCGCGGGCTCGCGCCGACGACGGCGATCGAGCGAGGCGCGAACAGGGGCCGCAGGTCGATGGCGGGCGGCGCGGTGGCGGGGCGCGGCAGCTCGGACATTGGGGACGCCTCGGGTCGAGCGCTCAGCCCACCACGGCACTCACGCCGCGCTTCTCGAGCGCCCGGGCGATCACCAGCCGCTGGATCTCCGAGGTGCCCTCCCAGATGCGGTCGACCCGCAGCTCGCGCAGGTAGCGCTCGGCCGGGAACTCGCGCATGTAGCCGCGGCCGCCGAACACCTGGACCACGCGGTCGGCGCATCGATAGGCGGCCTCGGACGCGAACAGCTTGGCGATCGACGCCTTGGCGTGGACCAGCTTGGGATTGGCGGCGACGTCCATGAGCCACGCCGCCTCGCGGGTGAGCAGCCGCGCCGCGGACGCGTCGGCGGCGGAGTCCGCGAGCGGGAACGAGACGCCCTCGAAGTCGTAGATCCGCTGGTCGAACTGGACCCGGTGCGTGGCGTAGTCGACCCCGAGCCCGAGCAGGCGCTCCATGGCCCCGGTGCACCTCGCGCCGATGTGCAGCCGCTCCTCGATGAACCACTCGTTGGTCATCGCGTCGGCCTCGCCGATCTCGCCCAGGACCGCGTCCGGCGGCACGCGGACATCGGTCAGGCGGAACTGCGGGTGGCGGTCGCTGAACGTGTGCGTGTAGTCGGGGTCGTGGACGAGGTCCACGCCTGGCGCGTCATAGTCCACGAGGAACAGCGTCGCCAGGCGCTCGCCGTCGCGCAGCAGGTGGCAGTGGAAGATCATGAAGTCGGTGTCGGACGGCCCGGTCACGAACCACTTCTCGCCGTTGAGGACGTACTCGCCGGTCGCGGTGTCGAGCTGGGCTGTCGAGGCGAGACGGCGGGCGTCGGAGCCCTGGCCGGGCTCGGTGATGGCGTAGCTGCCGTTGCGCTCGCCGCGCAGGCACGGATCGAGGTAGCGGGCCCGCTGTGCGGCGGTGCAGTGGATGAGCGCGTTGTAGGCGCCCGGGATGTACCCCCAGAGGCCGCCCGTCACCTGGCCCAGCTGCTCGTGGACGACGACCTGCTCCATGGCCGACCAGCCCTGGCCGCCTGCCTCGCGGGGGAGGCTGCCGCCATGCAGCCGCAGCTCGATGGCCCGCCCCTTGACCTCCCGGACCGTGTCGGCCGGCAGCTGGCCGCGGTTGCGCTCGAACTCCGCCTCGAGCGGCTGGAGGACGTGGCGGACGAGCTGGCGTGCGCGGTCGCGGAGCTCCGCCTGAGCGGACGTGAGCGTGAAGTCCATGCCCGCAGTGTCCTCGACGCCGCCGGTCCGCGGGCTGGGCGGTCGCGGGGCGCGGGACAGGGTGCGGCGTGCGGTGCGGGTGCGAGGGGTGGCGGAGCGCCCTGGCGGCGGTGAAACGCAGGCCGACCGCGGTGCAGGTCAGCCGGAGGCCCGCTCGGCGCCCGCGCACCCCCGCCGAGAGCGACGGGGCGGGCGGTCAGGCCCGCCGCGCGGCTACTGGGGCCAGGCGAGGACCATGATCCGCAGCTCGGTCATGTCCTCGATCGCCCAGCGCAGGCCCTCGCGGCCCTGGCCCGAGTCCTTGACGCCGCCGTAGGGCATGTGGTCAATGCGGTACGACGGGATGTCGTTGATGATCACGCCGCCCACCTCGAGCTCGTTGAAGGCCTTCCAGGCGTCGCCGATGTCGGAGGTGAAGACGCCTGTCTGCAGCCCGAAGTCCGAGTCGTTCACGCGACCGATCGCCTCGTCCATGGTCCGGAACTTGAACGCGACCACGAGCGGAGCGAACGCCTCCGACGAGCAGACGCGGGCGATGAACGGCACGTCGGTCATGACCGTTGGCGGGAAGTACGTGCCCTGCGCCTTGCCGCCGAGGAGTACCTTGCCGCCCATTGCGACTGCCTCGTCGACCCAGTCCTGGGTCCGCTGCGCGTTGGCGCCGTCCACCATCGGGCCGACGTCGGTGGCGGGATCCATGGGATCGCCCACCTTGAGCGCCGCTGCGGCCACGGTGAAGCGGTCCATGAACGTGTCCCAGATGTCCTCGTGGACGAACACGCGCTGGACGCTGATGCAGGTCTGGCCGCTGTAGGCGAAGGCCCCGGTGACCGCGCGCTTGACCGCCCAGTCGATGTTGGCGGACCTGTCCACGATGAGCCCGGCGTTGCCGCCCAGCTCGAGCACGACCTTCTTCTTGCCGGCCCGGGTCTTCATCCGCCAGCCGACCGCCGGCGAGCCGGTGAAGGTGAGCAGCTTGAAGCGGTCGTCGGCGACCATCTTGTCGCCCATCTCGCGGGTCATCGGCAGGATGCTGACCATGCCCTCGGGCACGCCGACCTCCTCGATGAGCTCGGCGAGCCGGAGCATCACGAGCGGGTCCTTCGACGCGGGCTTGAGCACGATCGGGTTGCCCGACGCGATGGCCGGCGCCAGCTTGTGCACGGCGAGGTTGAGCGGGAAGTTGAACGGGCTGATCCCCGCGATCGGCCCGATCGGGAACCGCCGCGTGATCCCCACCCGCTCCCTCGAGCTGGGCATGAGGTCGAGCGGGATGACCTCGCCGTGCATCCGCTCGCCCTCCTCGGCGCCGAGCCGGAAGACCAACGAGGCCCGGTCCACCTCCACCCGCGCGTCCCGGACGGGCTTGCCGGCCTCGAGCACGATCATCTCGGCCAGCTCGTCGCGATGCTCGGCGACCTTGGCCGACAGCTCGCGCAGGATGCGCCCGCGCTCGTACGCGGGGAGCTTGCGGGTGACTTCGAAGGCGCGCTCGGCGGCCGTCACCGCGGCGTCGTACTGCTCGGGCGTGGCGAGGTAGGTGCGGCCGACCTCCTCGCCCGTGGCCGGGTTGACCACGACGAGCTCGTCGGGCGAGGACACCCACGTGCCGGCGAGGAAGATCTTGTGCGGCGTGGTTCCGACGGTGACGGTCATGGCGGGGCTCCTGGGACGGCACGGCGGCGCTGGGACGCTGATTCTACGGCGGCGGAGCGAATTCCGAGTTGAACCGTCGGGATTTGTCCCGGCGCACGGCCCGCCCACGCCATCCGGCCGGCGCGCGTCGGTCGCAGCCCAACCCTGGGGTCAGTTCCGACGCTCGCGAGCGCGCCGGCGCAGCAAGCGGCCGCAACGCGCTCCGGCTCCGGCACGGCCCCGCCGCCGATGGCCTTGCGGTAGGTCGCACGGCGGGCCGCTGGGCGACGTGGCCCATGTGGCGAGCGTGCTGCCGAACCGTCCCGCGGAGGTCTGGGCGGCTCGCCCTGATCGCGTCGGCGAGCCCGGGTCAGCGCTTGCCGCCGCCGAGGATCCCGAAGAGGCCGCGGATCAGGTTCTGGCCCTCGCGCGACCCGACCACCCGGCCCGCCGTCCGCATCGCGGTCTGCATCGTCCTCTGGCGCTCGCGTTCTGCAGCTGCGGCGGCCCGCTGCTGCGCCCTGCGCTCTCGCTCAGCCTCCGTGGCAGCCTTCGCCGCCGCGCGCCGCACCGCCTCGATCTCGCGCGCCTGCGCCCGCGCCGCCTGATCGATCGCGCGCTGCTGCTGCGCGGCGGTCATTGGCGGGGGCGCGGCCAGCACAGGTCCGGCGGTTGCGCCAGGGACGCCGGCGCCCGCGGCCTGGGCGTGGGCTGCGGCGAGGCGCGCCGTGATGATCTCGTGCGCGCTCTGCGGGTCCACCGTCTGGCCGTACTTCGCGGTCAGCGCCGACGCGTTCGCGGCCGCCGTCAGCTCGTCGGGCGTCAGCGGGCCCATCCGCGAGTCGGGCGGCAGCAGCTTGACCGCCGCCAGCGGCGTCGGCACGCCCTTGGGCGAGAGCACCGTCACCAGCGCCTCGCCGATGCCCAGGCTCGTGATGGCCTTCTCCACGTCATAGTGGGTCGTGACGGGGAAGGTCCGCGCGGTCTTGCGCAGGGCGTCCGCGTCGTCGGGCGTGAACGCGCGCAGCGCGTGCTGGATCCGGTTGCCCAGCTGCGAGAGGACCGACGACGGCACGTCGGTGGGCGCCTGGGTGACGAAGTAGACGCCCACGCCCTTGGACCGGATCAGACGCGCCGTGCGCTCGATCTGGTCGAGCAGCGCCTGGGAGGCGTCCTTGAACAGCAGGTGCGCCTCGTCGAAGAAGAACGCGAGCTTCGGCTTGGGCTGGTCGCCCACCTCGGGCAGCGAGTCGTAGAGCCGGGCCAGCATCCACAGCACGAACGTGGAGTACAGCCGCGGGCGGTCCATGATGTCGGCCACCTCGAGCAGGCTGATCACGCCCTGGCCGTCGGGCGCGATGCGGAGCATGTCGTCCACGTCGAACTCGGGCTCGCCGAAGAAGACCGCCGAGCCGTCCTGCTCGAGCGTGACGATCGCCCGCAGGATCACGCCCAGCGTGGCCGGCGAGATGCCGCCGAGGTCGTCCAGCGCCGCCTTGCCGTCGTCCGAGCCCAGGTACTTGAGGGTGGTGCGGAGGTCGGCGAGGTCGAGCAGGGGGAGCTGCTGCTGGTCGCAGTAGTGGAAGACGAGCGAGAGGACCGAGACCTGGGTGTCGTTGAGGTCGAGGACCTTGCCCAGCAGCAGCGGCCCGAACGAGGACACGCTCGCCCGGACGTGGGCGCCCGCCCTGCCCGAGAGCGACAGCACCTCGATCGGGTGGCCCTTGGCCCGGTAGTCCCAGTGCATCGCGTCGACGCGCTTGGCGACATGGGGATTCGCCGGGTCGCCCGGGGCACCGATGCCCGAGAGGTCGCCCTTGACGTCGACCGCGAACACCGGCACGCCCGCCGCGGACAGCTGGCTCGCGAACAGCTGGAGGGTGGTGGTCTTGCCGGTGCCGGTGGCGCCGGCGATCAGCCCGTGGCGGTTCACGCGCGTCAGCGGCACCTGGACCCGGACGCCGGCGTCCAGCTCGTCACCGAGCATCGGTGCCCCGAAGACGATGCACGGCTCGTCGAACGAGTAGCCGGCCGCCATCTCCGCGTGGAACGCGTCGTCCATGAGCCTGGTCCTCCCAATCCCCCGGCCCGGGCTGTGGGCCGCGGCCTATCATCGCACCTGTGCCCGGGGCGGCTGATGGGGACCGCGCCGCACCGCAGGGGCGCGACGAGCTCGCTGAAGCGAGCGGCACCTCGGGCAAGCTGATCCTCGAGTCGCTCAAAGCACGTCGACCTGATGCGCCTCAAGACGCTCGACAAGGTCGCCAGACACTGACCGGCGGCGCGGGGACCGAACCGCACCGATGCCTCAACTCGACAGCCGGGCCGGGCCCAGCCCGGGCCGGCTTCGTGTGTCTTTCCCCATGCGCCACCCCCGTGTCACCGATCCGACAGGTCCGCGGTCGAGTGTCGGTCCGGGTGGTCCGTGTGGGCCACCGTGAACTCGAACGGAGCGTTGTTTGCGGAAGGACCTCATCGCATCCGGGGTCGTCGCCGGTGCCCTCCTGCTGGGGAGCGCCGGGGCGGCCCTCGTCCTGCCGGCCATCGCCACGGCTGCCGATCCGTCGACAGCCCCGACAGCCAGCCCGTCGGCCTCGGGAGCGCCCCGGGCCGGGCACGGGCCGGGCGGCGGCATGGGTGGCACCACGGAGGCCGTCTCCGACGCCTCGGTGGCGGCCAGGGCCATCGGCATCACGGAGACCGACCTCGACACCGCCCTCGCGGGCGGCCAGACGATCGCCGCGGTGGCGAAGGCCCACAACGTGGACGTCCAGAAGGTCATCGACGCGCTCGTCGCGGACAAGAAGGACGAGATCGCCGCGGCCCTCACGGCCGGGACGATCACGCGGGCACAGGCGGACCAGGAGCTCGCCAACGCGACCCAGTTCGCCACCGACCAGGTCAACAGAACCGGCTGCGGCCCCGGCGGCCCGGGCGGGTTCGGCGGGCACGGTCACGGCCCGATGGGGGGACCGGGTGCCGGCAACGGCGCCGCCCCGGGCGCGAGCCCGTCGGCCGGGACCAGCACCAGCGGCTGACGCCCAAGCCAGGCGCCCCGAGGCGCGGCGGACTGCCCGCCTCGGGGTGTACTCCCTGCCGGCCCGGCTCCTGCCCAGCCAGAGCACGCCGAGCACCGGGCGACCGCCGAACGGGCCTCGCGGCGGCTCGAACATCGGATCCGCGCGGGCCGGCCTCCAGTTCCCTCGTCCCGCCGCCGGGTGACGATCGGGCCATCGCCGGCTGCCTTGGCTCCGGGCATGCTCGGCCCACGAACGGGAGGAGTGTCGGGCGTGGTCATCATCAGCTGGATGACGCGGTTCACGGTGCTGGGCGTGAAGGTCGACCAGTGCCAGAAGTGCGGGCAGGTCTGCCGGCACGTGGTCGGCCGCCGCACGCGCTGGGCGGGCGTCTTCTGGCTGCCGCTGCTGTTCCTGGGCTTCTCCCACGGGATGCTGTGCTCGACGTGCGGCTCATGGACCGGCATCCCGTGGCGACAGGACAGGGCGGCCACGAGGACGGGGCTGCTGCCGCTGTCCCGCGTCCGGCCGGATGCGGCGGCGGTCCTCGCGGCCGGCGCCGCCGAGCACGAGCCGCCGCTCTCGAGCGCGGTCGTGTTCGACCGCATGGCGGTGAGCCCCGAGAAGGGCCCGTGGGACCTCTACCTCAAGGCGTGGCCGCTGCTGGTGGCCGGGATCATCGGGATCGGCGCCGTCACGCCGCTCGTGTCGGGCGGTGCCAGGCCCTCGCCGTCCCCCGGCACCGACAAGTACCCGACCCCGCACACGTGCTGGGTGGCGGCCGACGGCGGCATCAGCGGCTGCCGCCTCGCCAACGGCACGATCGAGGGGCGGTCGACCGGCACCCAGACCACCTGCTACTTTCTGGAGCCCCTGTCGGAGGTCAGCCCCTCGCTCCGCTGCGACCCCTGACGCCCGCGCGCGGCTGGGCGGGGACGACGCGGCAGTGCGGGCGGGCTCGTCGCGGAGTCCGCGGCTACTCGTCCGCGGCGCGCGGGTAGGTCCCCAGGATACGGACCAGCTCGGTCTCGGACGCGAGCGCGTCAAGCGCCGCGGCGCAGGCGGGTTCGACGGGATCGCCGTCGAGGTCCACCCAGAAGACGTACTCCCAGCGCGCCCCGCGCTCGGTCCACGGCCGCGACTCGAGCCGGCACAGGTTGATGCCCCGCGTGGCGAACGCGCCCAGCGAGCGGTGCAGCGAGCCCGGCACGTTGCGGACCGCGAACACGAGCGACGTCCGCGGCGCGCCGCCGACCGCCGCGGGTCGGGCCGCCGCGCGCACTTCCGCCTCGTCGCCGCGCCGGGCCAGCACCGCGAATCGGGTGCGGTTGTCGTCGCCGGTCTGGACGCCGTCGGCGATGACCTCGAGGCCGTAGAGCGGCGCCACGCGGGCCGACGCGACGGCTGCCGCGCCGTGCTCGGCGCGGTCCGCGATGCCCTTGGCGGCACCGGCGGTGTTGAACGCGGTCTCCACGGTCCACTGGCGCGAGCGCAGGAACTCATCCGCCTGCGCGAGCGCCGCCGAGATGGAGTAGACGCGCTCGATCGTCTCGAGCCGTTCGCCGGGGAGTGCGAGGAGTGCAAGCCGGACGGGCACCGCCAGCTCCCCCACGATGGGCAGGTCGAACGCCCACAGCAGGTCCAGATTCTCGCGGATCGTCCCCAGCAGGGAGCTCTCCACGGGCACGACGCCGGCGGAGGCGGCCCCGTCGCGGACGGCCTCGAAGACGGCCCGGAACGACGCGAGGGGGAGCGGCTCCGGATCGGCGAAGAACCCGAGCACGGCGTCCTCGGCAAATGCTCCGGGCTCGCCCGAGTAGGCGGCGCGGATCCGGGCGCCGGCGGCCTGGCCGCCGGTCAGCGGTTGAACCACGCCGTGGTGTCGATCGTGCGGCCGTGGAGGTACTCGGCGTCGGCAGCGGCCGGCTCGTCGCCCGACCCCGCGCCCAGGCGCGCCGCCGCATCCGCGGCGGCACCCGCCCACGCGCCGGCGTCGAACATCGCATTGAGCGCCTCCACGTACGCCTCGACGGACGCCGCGACGATGTTGGTCGAGGCCACCTCGCCCGTGTAGCGCCCGCCCGCCCGGTCGCCCACGGCGCTCAGCGGCGGCGCGATCTGCACGGTCACCCGGCCCTCGGCATCGGGGCCCTCCGCGAGCGCGTGGACGTCGTAGGCCACCAGCAGGGGCGCCCCGCCGAGCACGGCCTCGAGCGCGAGGTTGACGGCGCGCAGCAGGGCGTCGACCGCGCCGTTGCCCTCGGCGGAGGCCTGCCAGTCGCGGTGCGCGGCATGGAGCACGACCGCCGCCCGGCTGCTGACGCTGCTGCCCGAGGTCACGGTCCAGCGCACGAGCCGGAGCGGCGCCGGGGCCTGATCGCTCATCGGCTTCTACTCCTCATCGGCGTTCTGCGTGGTGAACTGGCGCTCGTCGCGCCGCCGCAGCTGCGCCCCGGACGTCCACACCGCGTACTCGAGCGAGTCGGCGAGCGCCTGCGCCGAGGCCGCGATGATGTTGGTGTCGCTGCCCATGGTGGACCAGGTGCGCGAGCCTTCCTGCGAGTCGATGATGACGCGTGTCCGGGCGGCTGTCGCGCTGGCCCCGTCGAGGATGCGCACCTTGTAGTCCACGAGGTGCACGCTGTCGAGCACCGGGTAGAACGCGCCGAGCGCCTTGCGGAGCGCCCCGTCGAGCGCGTTGACGGGGCCGTTGCCCTCGGCGGCCGTGTGGAGGATCTCGCCGGCCACCTCGACCTTGACCGTGCACTCGGCCAGCAGCTCGCGGCCGGAGCGCTGCTCCACGAGCACCGTGTAGTCGACGATCCGGAACGGCGCCTCGTAGCCGGGCGTGTTGCGGTGGATGAGGAGCTCGAACGAGGCCTCGGCGCCCTCGAACGCGAGGCCCTCGTTCTCGAGCCGCTTGATCAGGCGGCTGAGGTCTCTCGCGTCCATGACGCCCGCGAGCTCGTGGCCCAGCTGGCGGGCGCGGATCTCGGTGTTCGCCCTGCCGCCCAGCTCCGAGACCACGAGGCGGCCGCTGTTGCCCACCGTCGTCGGGTCCACGTGCTGGTAGGAGCGCTCGACCTTGGCCACGGCGGCGCCGTGCACGCCGCCCTTGTGGGCGAACGCCGACCGGCCGACGTAGGGCTGGTAGTCGTTGGGGTTCACGTTGGCGATCTCGGCGACCGAGCGCGACAGCTCGGTCAGCGCCGCGAGGTCGCCGCCCCCGACCGGCGCGAGCGCGTTGTCGGTCTTGAGGGCGAGGTTCGCGAGGATCGACACCATGTTCGCGTTACCGCACCGCTCGCCGTAGCCGTTGATCGTTGCCTGGACGTGGCGCACGCCGGCCTGGACCGCGGCGATCGAGTTGGCCACCGCAAGCTCGGCGTCGTTGTGGGTGTGGATCCCCCAGGTCACCGCGGGCGCGCCCGGATCGGCCTCGAGCGACACGCGCACGTCGCGCAGGATGCTGCTGAGCTCGCCGGTCAGCGTGCCGCCGTTCGTGTCGCACAGGACGAGCGTGCGGGCGCCGGCGTCGCGGGCCGCCCGCAGCGTGTCCAGCGCGTAGTCGCGGTCCGCGCGGTAGCCGTCGAAGAAGTGCTCGGCGTCGTACACGGCCTCGCGCCCGTGGTCCGCGATCCAGCCGATCGAGTCGGCGATCATGTCGAGGTTCTGCTCGGGGGTGGCGCCAAGCACCTCGGTGACGTGGAGCAGCCACGACTTGCCGAACACGGTGATGACCGGTGTCTCGGCGGCGACGAGCTCCTGGAGGTTGGCGTCCTCGGCGGGCTTCTTCGACCGATGGCGCGTGGATCCGAAGGCGGCCAAGCGCGCGTGCTCCCAGCGCAGCTTGCGGGCCGCCGCGAAGAACTCGATGTCCTTGGGGTTGGAGCCCGGCCAGCCGCCCTCGATGAACGGGAAGCCGTACTCGTCGAGCATCCGCGCGACGCGGAGCTTGTCCTGCAGGGAGAGGGTGATGTTCTCGCCCTGCGTGCCGTCGCGCAGGGTCGTGTCGTAGAGGATGACGGGCTGGTCGGTCATGGCGGTGGGCTGCCTTCGTGCGTGCGGAGGGGGAGGGTCGTCGGTGGGCCGGCCGGCCACCCGCCCGGGCGGGCACCGGCCGTCAAATCGCGATCCGTTCCCCGATCACGCGCGACATCTCCCGGGTGCCGACAAGGGTCATGGCCTCCGCCTGCGCCGGATGGGCCGGCAGCAGGTCCTTGGTCCGGTAGCCGGCCTCGAGCGCGCCGCCCACGGCAGCCTCGATCGTCGCCGCCGCCTCGGGCTGGCCCAGCGACCAGCGCAGCATCATCGCCGTCGACAGGATGGTCCCCAGCGGGTTGGCCAGGTCCTGGCCCGCGATGTCCGGCGCGGAGCCGTGGATGGGCTCGTAGAGGCCGTGGCGGCCGTGCTCGGTGGTGCGCGAGCCGATCGACGCGGACGGCAGCATCCCGAGCGAGCCCGAGATCACCGCCGCCTCGTCGGACAGGATGTCGCCGAACAGGTTCTCGGTGACCAGGACGTCGAAGCCGGCTGGCCACTTGGCGAGCATCATCGCCGCCGAGTCCACGAGCCGGTGCTCGAGCTCCACGTCGGGGAAGTCGGCGTGGACCTCGTCGGTGACCTTGCGCCACAGGCGGCTGGTCGCGAGCACGTTCGCCTTGTCCACCTGCGTCACCTTGCGGCGGCGGCCGCGCGCCATCTCGAACGCGAGCGTCACGATGCGGCGGATCTCGCCCTCGGTGTACCAGAGGGTGTCGATGGCAGCCCGCCCCTCGGACGTCTGGCGCTGCTCGGACGGCCTCCCGAAGTAGAGGCCGCTCGTGAGCTCGCGGACGATCAGGCAGTCGACGCCCTCGAGCAGCTCGGGCCTGAGCGGCGAGGCCGCGATGAGCTGGGGCTGCACCGTGATCGGGCGCAGGTTCGCGAACAGGCCGAGGCCGCCGCGGAGCGCGAACAGCGCCTGCTCGGGCCGCACCTCGGCGTCGGGGTTGTCCCATTTCGGGCCGCCCACCGCGCCCAGCAGCACCGCGTCCGCGTTGCGGGCGGCCTCGACGTCCTCGGGCCGGATCGCGACCCCGTAGGTGTCGATCCCGATGCCGCCGACGGTCAGCACGTGCCAGTCGAACTCGAAGCCGAACCGCCGGCCGGTCGCCTCCAGCACCGAGACGGCGCCCGCGGCGACCTCAGGGCCGACGCCGTCGCCCCCGATCAGGGCGATCCGATACGTCGTCATCGCTTCCTCGCTCATGCCGACTCGCCGGGCGCCGCGCCGGCGGCGGTGTCGCCGGGGGCCCGGATCCCGGACCGTTCGCGAATCGCCGAACGACCGGCCGGGCTGAACTGGTTCCGCGATCCCGGAACCAGGCGGAAACCGACGATTCCGGAGGTGTCGGGCCCGGGCGCCGGCCTCTCGCCGGGCGCCGCGCCGGCGGCGGTGTCGCCGGGGGCCCGGATCCCGGACCGTTCGCGAATCGCGGAACCACCGGCCGGGCTGAACTGGTTCCGCGATCCCGGAACGGACCCGACGATCAGCATGGAGCGGGGCTCGGGGAGGCGGGGCCAGGGCCGACGCTCAAGGCAGGTCCTCCACGACCCGCCGCCCGACGAACGCCACCTCGACGCCGTTGATCTCGGCGCCGTGGAGCTTGTTGGCCGCCACGACGTACGCGTCGAGGGACGCCTCGATGATGTTGGTCGAGAGGCCGTGGCCGGTGACCACGAGTGCGCCCGGGCCCTCGTCCGAGGAGCGGCGGGCACGGAGCAGCACCTGGCCCTGCGCGTCGCCGTCGCCCGAGACCGCCTTGATCTCGTACTCGGTGAGCACGGGGTTCCAGCCGAGGACCGGTCGGATGGCCTCGTCCACGGCCTTGAACAGCGCGTTCACGGGACCGTTCCCGGTGCTGTTGCCGGCCTTCGCGCTCCCGGCCACCACCAAGCTCGCCGAGCCGACGGAGTGGCCGCCCGACGACGAGGTGATGCTCCAGCCGAGCAGCTCGATCGAGCGGGGCACGTCGGCCTTGCGCTGCTCGACGAGGGCCAGCAGGTCGGCGTCGGTGACCTCCTTCTTGGCGTCGGCCAGCTGGATCGCGGCGCGGTAGACCGCGTCGAGCTCCTCGCCCTCCACCTCGACGCCCAGCTCGCGCAGCTTGCCCTGCAGCCCGCGGCGGCCCGACAGCTTGCCGATCGAGAGCGTGCTGCCCGACAGGCCCACCGACTGCGGCGTCATGATCTCGTACGTCAGCGGGTTCTTGAGCACGCCGTCCTGGTGGATCCCGGACTCGTGCGCGAAGGCGTTCGAGCCCACGATCGCCTTGTTGGGCTGGATCGTGAACCCGGTGAGGTAGCTGACCAGCCGCGACGCCGCGGTGATCTGCTCGGTGGCCACCGACGCCGCAAGGTCGGGGAACTGCGCCGGGCGGGTGCGGAGCGCCATCACCACCTCCTCGAGCGACGCGTTGCCCGCGCGCTCGCCGAGGCCGTTGATGGTCACCTCCACCTGGCGCGCCCCTGCCTGGACGGCGGCGAGCGTGTTGGCCGTGGCGAGGCCGAGGTCGTTGTGGCAGTGGACGCTGATGGTGGCGGCGCCGCCGATCCGGCCCTTGACCGCGCTGACGAGGCGGCCGAACTCCGACGGGATGGCGTACCCGACGGTGTCGGGGATGTTGAGCGTGGAGGCGCCCGCCTCGGTGACGGCCTCGTAGACGTCGAGCAGGTAGTCGAGCTCGGTGCGCGAGGCGTCCTCGCCCGAGAACTCGATCTCGGCGTCGGGGCCCAGCGTCCGGCGCGCCCACTTCACCCAGCGCACGGCCTCGGCGAGCGCCTCGTCGCGGCTCAGGTGCAGCTTGTGCTTGAGGTGGATGTCGCTCGTGGCGATGAACAGGTGCAGGTGCGGTCGCTCGGCCACCGAGATCGCCTCGACCGCGCGCTGCGGGTCGCCGTCGCGGCACCGGGCCAGCGCGGCCACGGCGATCCCGCCCTTGGTCTCCTGAGCGATCCGGCGCACCGCCTCGAAGTCGCCGGGCGAGGCGGCCGGGAAGCCTGCCTCGATGACGTCCACCTTGAGGCGGGCGAGCTGGCGCGCCACCTCGAGCTTCTCCGCGGCGGTGAGGCCGGCGCCGGGCGCCTGCTCGCCGTCGCGGAGTGTCGTGTCGAAGATCCTGACCGCCCCCGCCGCGACGCCGACGCCGAAGCGCGGGTTCGTTGACTCGAACGAGGTCACTTCTTGCTCCCTACCGAGCTGGTCGAGGCCTGGGCGGCGCCCGCCTCGACCACGACGGGGTTGAGGAATGGCATCTTCGAGCGCAGCTCCGCGCCCACCTGCTCGATCTGGTGGTCGCGGTCGCGCGCGCGCAGTTCCGCGAACTCCCCGCCGCCGGCGTCCTGGACCGCGATCCAGCGGGTGGCGAACGCACCCGACTGGATGTCGGAGAGCACGTCCTTCATCGCCGCCTTGGCGCCCTCGGTCACGCGCGGGCCGGACACGTAGTCCCCGTACTCGGCCGTGTCGCTCACGCTGAACCGCATGTAGTTGAGCCCGCCGCGGTACATGAGGTCCACGATCAGCTTGAGCTCGTGCATCGTCTCGAAGTAGGCGAGCTCGGGCTGGTAGCCGGCCTCGACCAGCGTCTCGAACGCCGCCTTGATCAGCGCCGACACCCCGCCGCAGAGCAGCGCCTGCTCGCCGAACAGGTCGGTCTCGGTCTCCTCCTTGAAGGTGGTCTCGAGGACGCCAGCGCGGGTGTTGCCGTTGCCCCTCGCGTAGCCGAGCGTCCGGGCGCGGCCGGTGCCCGTCGCGTCCTGCTCGACGGCGAACAGCGCGGGCACCCCGCCGCCCTGCTCGTAGACAGAGCGGACCAGGTGGCCGGGCCCCTTGGGGGCCACCATGCCCACGTCGACGCCGGCCGGCGGCTGGATGCGGCCGAAGCGGATGTTGAAGCCGTGGGCGAACATCAGCAGCTGGCCGTCGCGCAGGTTGGGGCCGATCTCGGCGTCGTAGACCGCCTTCTGGACGGTGTCCGGCAGGGCGACCATGATCACGTCGGCCGCCTTGACGGCCTCGCCGACGGTCTTGACCTCGAAGCCGTTGGCCTCCGCGATCGGGCGGCTCTTGCTGCCCTCGGCCAGGCCGACGACGACCTTGAGGCCGCTGTCGCGCAGGTTTGCGGCGTGTGCGTGGCCCTGCGAGCCGTAGCCGAGGACCGCGATGGTCTGCCCCTCGAGCGCCGACAGGTCGGCATCGGCGTCGTAGTACATCTTCGCGGTCACAGCTTGAGCGCCTCCTCGATGGATCCGGCGCCGCGCAGCATCACGATCGCGCCGGTCCGGACAAGTTCCTTGATGCCGTAACTGCGCATCAGCGCCACCAGCGCGTCGATCTCGCCCTCCGCGCCCGTCGCCTCGACGATGACGGACTCCGGCGCCACATCGACGACGCGGCCCTTGTAGAGCTCCACGATCTTGATGACCTCGGCCCGGTTGGCGTCGGTCGCGCGAACCTTGATCAGCGCCAGCTCGTGCTCGACGACCTGGTCCGCGGTGACGTCCTGGACCTTGAGCACGTCGATCAGCTTGTAGAGCTGCTTGGTCGCCTGCTCCACGGCCACGTCGTCGCCGTGGAGGGTCAGGGTCATGCGGCTGATGTGCTCGCGGTCCGTGCGCGACACGGCGAGCGAATTGATGTTGAAGTTCCGCGCCCGCATGAGGCTGGCGACGCGGTTGAGGACGCCCGGGCGGTCCATGACGAGGACCACGAGCGCGTGGCGGTGGGCCTGGCCGGAGCCGGGGATGGCGCGCGGCGGCGGGGCGGCGTGCGCGGCGGTCTCGGGGGTCATTCCTCGGGGCCTCCCCAGGACTCGATGAGGTCGGACAGGCCCTTCCCGGCGGGCATCATCGGCAGGACGTTCTGCTCCTCCTCGATCTCGAACCAGATGAGCGCGGGGCCGTCGACCGCCTGGGCGGCGCGGATGGCCTCGTCGACCTGCTCGGGCGAGCTCGCCTTCCACGACGGGATGCCGTAGGCCTCGGCCAGCTTGCAGAAGTCCGGGCCGGGCAGGTGGGAGCTGTGATAGTTGCCGCCGTACACGATCTCCTGCCACTGGCGGATCATGCCCAGCTTCTTGTTGTCCAGGACCGCGATCTTGACCGGGATGCCGTCCGCGGCCAGCGTCATGAGCTCCTGACTGGTCATCTGGAAGCCGCCGTCGCCGACGAGCGCCCACGTCTCCGCGGCCGGGTAGCCGAGCGCGGCGCCCATCGCGGCCGGGACGCCGAAGCCCATCGTGCCCAGGCCGCCCGAGCTGATGTGGCTGTTGGGCCGCTTGAACTTGGTGTAGCGCGCGGTCCACATCTGGTTCTGGCCGACGTCGGCGACGTACGTGCCGACATGGCCCGTGAGCTCGCCGATGCGCTCCACCACGAAGTCCGCCGTCATGACGCCCTCGCGCCAGCCGCCCGAGCCGTGCCACGAGCTGGCCTCGGACTCGGCGCGCCACTCGGCGAGCTGGTCGAGGTACTCGGCGCGCTCGGAGCGCTCCACGGGGTGGACGGCCGCCGTCAGGGCCTCGAGCACCCGCTTCGCGTCGCCCACGATCGGGACCTCGACCGCGACGTTCTTGCCGATCTCGGCCGGATCGATGTCCGCGTGGATGATCCGCGCATACGGCGCATACGTGGCCACGCTGCCGGTCACCCGGTCGTCGAACCGCATCCCGATCGCGATCAGCAGGTCCGCGGTCTGGATGGCGCGGTTGACGTGCTTCCAGCCGTGCATGCCCATGTAGCCGTAGGCCAGCGGGTGGTCCTCGTCCATGACGCCGACCCCGAGCAGCGTCCAGGCCACCGGGATGCTGGTCTTCTCGGCGAAGGCGCGGAGGGCGTCCCAGGCCGACGCGACGAGGACGCCGTGGCCGGCCAGGATGAGCGGGCGCTTGGCCGAGGAGATCTCCCGCGCCGCCGTCTTGATCTGCTTGGGGTGGCCCTCGAGCGTTGGCCGGAACCCGGGCAGGCCCGCGACGACCTCCTCCTCGGTGGGGTGCTCGGCGCGGGTCTCCTGCTGGAGGGCGTCCTTCGTGAAGTCCACGTGGACGGGGCCGGGGCGGCCGTGGCTGGCGAGGTAGAACGCCTCCGCGACGACCCGCGGGATGTCGTCGGCGTGGCGAACGAGGTAGTTGTGCTTGGTCATCGGCAGCGTGATGCCGGTGATGTCGATCTCCTGGAACGCGTCCTTGCCCAGGAGCGGGCTGGCGACGTTGCCGGTGAGCGCGACGATCGGGATCGAATCGAGCTGCGCGGTGCCGATGCCGGTGACGAGGTTGGTGGCACCGGGACCGCTGGTGCCCATGCAGACCCCGACCTTGCCGCTGGCCCGCGCGTAGCCGTCGGCGGCATGGGCGCCGCCCTGCTCGTGCCGGACGAGGATGTGCCGGACCTCGGGATAGTCCGCGAGGATGTCGTAGATGGGGAGGATGACGCCCCCGGGGTAGCTGAACAGCGTGTCGACGCCTTGGCGGATCAGGGCCTCCATGAGCGCGTCGGCCCCGATGCGGGTGCGCTTCTTGGTGCGCACCTCGTGGAGCATGGCGCGGCGCGCCCGGTCGATCTCGGCCGCAGCCGCGGTGCCGTCGCCGGGCACGTGGCTGCGCCGCTCGGGCGCGCTCGCGCCGGTACCGCCGGCCGGCGGTTCGCCTTTCGTCACGGTCATCGCGGTTCGGTCCCTTTCGTCCGCTTGGTCCCGCGACCGCCCGGACATGCAAAGACCCTCGCCTCCCGGCGAGGGTCCCTTCGGTTCTCGGTGGTCCTGGCGCTATCGGCGCCCGGTCCTCCGCGATCCTCCGTTCTCCCGCCGGGAGCCCGTAATGAGGAGGCCGAGAAGGCCGCCAAGGCCCAGGAGGAGCGAGCGGATAAGGTCGAGGGCGGATACGCCGAGCTGGAGGTCACGCGAAGGCACCGTCACGCGGCGGCCGTCCGTCGTCACGACGACGGCGACAGCGCGGCGGTCCCGGTTCTCGAAGAAACCCACGTGAACTCCTGCACGCCCCACGGTGTGGTGGGTCCCGGGAGTGTAACGGCATCCGCGCGCCGTGCGCAACCACCCGAATCGCAACCTTCGATCAGGGGGTACGGGGGCAGGGGCGGTTGGCCCGACGGAACGGGGCCGAGGGCCCGTGAGGAACCGCGTCAGAAACAGCGAGACCGCCGGCAAGCGGCGGTCTCGTGGGCGGGGCCGGCGTTCCGACCCGTTACTACCAGCGGTGCCAAGACTCGACCGTGATCGTGTCGTCCTTGGACAGCGGGGCGGCCATGGGAACGTGAAGGGCAATCGCCTTGCGCACGGTCCACATGACTCTTACCACCGCATCCAAGCGCCCGCCGACAGGGCCATCGCCGCCAGAAGCGTGACCGCCCATGTGAAGCGCGCCAGGTTCGCCTTCACGTTGACTCCTTCTGAGTCTGTCGTTCGATGCCGCTGCCCTCGGCAACCGGGCGCTCTCCCGAATGGAGATCCCTGGCTTTGCGTCCCCGCCTCGCGACGGGTTTGCCCTGGACGAGAGTGGCGGTTGAGGGTGGGTCCCTCATCAGCGACGATACCGACTAATGGCCGCCTTAAGGCACCCCCCGAGAGTCCCATGCGACCTCGCACGAGTGGGTTAGTGCGCGGACGCACCACCCGTGGCAGGAGCGTCCGCCGCGAACTGGGGCGCCGGTGCGAGACGCTGCATGTGGACGACGATGACGACCACGACGCCGAGCCCGATGAGCACGTCGCCCACGCTGAAGACGTTCGCGAGCGGCAGCCATGAGGGCAGCGCGAAGATGTCCGTCACGGGCCACAAGGCGGGCCTCACGACCTGGGAGCTGTTGGAGTACGCCGCCGGCACGATGCGGCCGGCCGCGGCGAGCGCGCTGGGCGAGGCCGGCATGAACCCGCCGTTGGAGAGCACGGCCGCCAGATTGCACAGCGCGCCGGCGATGACCACCGGGATCCCGGTGACGGACCAGTTGCGGGCCATGGCGGCCACCACGACCAGCGTGGACGCGACGTAGAGCGGCGGCCCGAGTTCCCCGATCCGCTCGGTCACGGGACCCGCGAACAGGACCACCTGGAAGAGCAGCCCGCCGACGATGGCGGCCGACCAGCGCAGCTGGAGCGAGGCGAGGCCTCTCGGGCGGCCGCCGAGGAGGAACCCGGCCAGGACCCCCACGACCAACGCGTAGAGGATGAACATCAGCCCGCCTCGCTGGAGATGGCGAGCTCGCGCGGCAGGGCGGCACGCCGGCGTCGGGCGGGTGCGTGCTCGGCGAACCACTTGGCCGCCGCGTCGCCGGGCATCGGCCGGGCGAACAGGAACCCCTGGCCCAGCTCACACCCCAGCCGCTGGAGCTGCACGAGCTGCGATTCGTCCTCGATCCCCTCGGCGACGATCCGCAGGCCCAACGTCTGGCCGAGGGCGACGATCGCGTGCGCGAGCGCCCAGCCGTCTGACCAGGCTTCGTCGGGCGCCACGAACTCGCGCGCGATCTTGAGGATGTCGACCGGGAACCGGCGGAGGTAGCCGAGCGACGAGTAGCCCGTGCCGAAGTCGTCGATCGCGACGCGCACCCCGAGCCCGCGCAGCGCGCCGAGCCGGGCGATCGTGGTCTGGGTGTCCTGGAACATCGCCGTCTCGGTCATCTCGAGGACAAGCCGGGACGGCGGCAGGCCGGTGGCGCGCAGGATGTCCACCACCTCGGCCACGAAGGAGTCCTGGGCCAGCTGGGTCGCCGCCAGGTTCACCGTGACCACGGGCGGCACCAGGCCACCGGGCCAGGTGGCGGCCTCCCGGCAGGCCTCGAACAGCACCGCTCGGCCGAGGGGGATGATCGCGCCGCTCTCCTCGGCGAGCGGGATGAAGTCGTCGGGGCCGATGAGCCCGCGCGTCGGGTGGTGCCAGCGGGCGAGCGCCTCGGCGCCGTATGCCTGCCCCGTGGCCAGCGAGACGACCGGCTGGTAGTACACGTCGATCTCGCCGTCGTTGATGCCCCGCGACAGCTCGGTGGTCAGGGCGTGGCGGGCGACGATCGCCGCGTGCATCGTCGGCTCGAACACCGACAGGCGGTTCTTGCCGCCCTGCTTGGCCGTGTACATCGCCACGTCGGCGTTCCGCAGCAGCTCGTCCGCCGCCATGCCGTGGTCCTGGCAGGCGGCCACGCCGATGCTGGCGCTGATCGTGAGGTCCTGGCCCTGGATCGGGAAGCTGACCGCGAGGCTCTCGATCAGGCGGGTCGCGATCCCCAGCGCGTCGCGGAGCTGGGGCTCGTCGAGCAGCAGGATCGCGAACTCGTCGCCGCCGAGGCGCGCGGCGATGTCGTCCTGGCGCAGGCACGACCGGAGGCGCTCGCCCACCGCCGCCAGGAGCCGGTCGCCAGCGGCGTGGCCGAGGCTGTCGTTGACGTCCTTGAAGTTGTCGAGGTCGAGGAACAGGACCACCGGGATCCGCTGGCCCGATGCGCCGCCCAGCGCCGCGTCCACCTCGTCTGCGAACAGCGTCCGGTTGGCGAGGCCGGTGAGCGGGTCGTGGTACGCCTGGTAGCGCAGCTCCTCCTTGAGCCGTGACAACTCGCTGAGCGACTGCTCCAGCTGGCCGTTCTCGAGCGCCACGGCGGCCTGGTTCGCGAGCGTCTCGAGCAGCCGCAGGTCGTCGTCCCCGAACGTCGTCCCCTCGGTCAGGCGGTTGACCACCACCATCGAGCCGATCAGCCCCGCCTCGCCCAGCAGCGGCACCGCCATCGCCTGGCGGACCTCGGAGACCCCGCCGCCGCCAACCTGCAGGAACGGATGGCGCTCCCGCCCGACGCGGGCGTGGAGCGGCGCGGCCCCGCTCACGGCGGTTGGGACCATGGTGGTGGTCGAGCGATCGTGGCAGGCCGCCGTGAGCAGGCCGTCCACATCCTCGTCGCGCGGCCACAGGAGCAGCTCGGCGCGCTCCGCGCGGAACATCTCCCGTGCGTGCTCGAGGAGGGCCCCGAGGGTCGAGTCGAGCTCAGGCGAGTGCTGCAGGATGCGGCTGGACTGGTAGAGGAGCTCGAGGCGCTGGTGCTTCTCCTTCTCAGAGCCGTAGGCGCGGTAGGCGAGGAAGACGGCCCCGAGGGGCACCACCAGCAGCGCGAGCAGTGTGGGGTCCAGCCACAGGATCGACACGGCGAGCAGGCCGAGGCTGGTGTTGGCGATCGACACCAGCTGGCCGAACTGCACCATCTCGGCCAGCTTCTCGAACTGCGACGCGCCGCCGGACATCGAGATGACCGCGGCGATCGTGAGGGCGCTCAGGATGGCGGCCAGCGAGGTCCCCGCGAACGCCCCGATCCAGCTCCGCACGCCCGGCTCGCCAACGGCCCCGCCCACGACGTAGAAGGCGGACATCATCGCGACGCCCATGAACGCGAAGTTCGCGAGGTTGAAGGCGAGCTTGAGCGGGCTGGTGCGAACCCACAGCAGGGCCGCGCCAAACCCCACCAGCATCGCCACGAAGTACTCGCTCGGGGCCAGGAGGTACATGCCCATGACGGCGGGCACCTCGCTCAGCGAGTACGAGTGCTTCTCCCGCCGGAAGTGGACGTCGACGGTGCGCACCTCAGCGAGCGCGAAGCCGGCGGCCACGAGCCACCAGGGCACCGGAATGCTGGGCAGGGCGGGCTGCGGCTGGGCGGCCAGGACTGCCGTGTACATGACCACGGCCGTGCCGATGAGCACGAGGCTGAACGCGGCGATCCGCGCCGGCGGCGGGATCCGCTGCACGATCGACTGCCCGGGACCGAGTGCCGACCGCGCACGCTCCCCGGAAGCATCGACCGAGGGCAGGGTGGCGCTGTGGGGGTCGGTCTCGGTCATTGGGCCTCCGCCTGCCACAGCGACGATCGGGCGCCATGGTGCGCGCCTGGGCGCGTTCCCCGATGTTCTAACCGGTGGTGACAGCGGGAACCACGCCCCAGAAGTACCACCCACTCGTGGCGGGTGCCGCGGCTGGCTCTCCCGCGACCAGGGCGTCATGGGACGGGCCGCGGATGGGTCGGCGGGGATCGCTGGTACCCTTGTGCGCCCGCAGCAGCACGACAGGACCGCACGATGACCGCACCGCGAACGCTCGTCGAGAAGATCTGGGACGACCACGTCGTCTCCCAGGACGAGGGGGCGCCGGCCCTGCTCGCGATCGACCTCCACCTCATCCACGAGGTGACGAGCCCCCAGGCGTTCACCGGGATCCGCCAGCGCGGCATCGGGGTCCGCCGCCCCGACAAGACCGTCGCCACCGCCGACCACAGCACCCCCACCACGCCGCGGGGCCTGCCGATCCTGGACCAGATGGGCGCGGCGCAGATCAGGCAGCTCGAGGTCAACTGCGCCGACTTCGGGATCCCCATCCACGCCTACGGGAGCGACACGCAGGGGATCGTCCACGTCATCGGCCCCGAGCTCGGCCTCACGCAGCCCGGCATGACGATCGTGTGCGGCGACTCGCACACGGCCACGCACGGGGCGTTCGGGGCGCTCGCGTTCGGCATCGGCACGAGCGAGGTCGAGATGGTCCTCGCCACGCAGACGCTGCTGCAGCGCAAGCCCAAGACGTTCGAGGTCCGCGTCGACGGGCGGCTGGGACCCGGCGTCAGCGCCAAGGACATCATCCTCGCGCTCATCGCGAAGATCGGTACCGGCGGCGGGACCGGCCACGTCTTCGAGTACACCGGCAAAGCGATCCGCGCGCTCAACGTGGAGCAGCGGATGACGATCTGCAACATGAGCATCGAGGGCGGGGCGCGGGCCGGCCTCGTCGCCCCCGACGAGGTCACCTACGCGTACCTCCGCGGCCGCCGCCACGCGCCGCAGGGCGCAGCGTGGGACGAGGCGGTCGAGCGCTGGCGCCAGCTGCCGAGCGACGAGGGCGCGGTCTACGACAAGTCACTGGTCCTCGACGCGTCGGCCCTCGAGCCGATGGTGACCTACGGCACGAACCCGGGCATGGGGATCCCGGTCACGGGCCGGATCCCGACCCTGGACGAGATGCCCGACGAGGCCACCCGGCGCGGGCTCGAGCACAGCCTCGCGTACATGGACCTGACGCCCGGCCAGGCCATCGCGGGCCAGCCGGTGGACGTCGTGTTCATCGGCTCGTGCACCAACAGCCGGATCAGCGACCTGCGCCTGGCGGCCAGCGTGCTCAAGGGGCGGCGCGTGCACGCCGGGACCCGCGTGATGATCGTCCCGGGCAGCCAGCAGGTGAAGGCGCAGGCCGAGCGCGAGGGCCTCGACGCGATCTTCAAGGCCGCCGGGGCCGAGTGGCGCGAGGCTGGCTGCTCGATGTGCCTGGCGATGAACGGGGACCAGCTCTCGCCCGGCCAGTATGCGGTCAGCACCTCCAACCGCAACTTCGAGGGCCGCCAGGGCAAGGGCGGCCGGACGCTCCTCGCGAGCCCGCTGACCGCGGCCGCCTCGGCGCTCAACGGCGCCGTCACCGACCCGCGCACGATCGACGGCGTCGCGGACCTCGTGACCGTCGGCGGAGGGTACTGACCGTGGCTGAGCCGTTCCGCTCCTTCTCGAGCAGGGTCATCCCGATCCGGGCCGAGAACGTCGACACCGACCAGATCGTCCCGGCGCGCTACCTCAAGGTCACCAACAAGGACGGCCTCGCCGACGCCCTGTTCCACGACTGGCGCTACAACGAGGACGGGTCGCGCAGGGAGCCCGGCTTCATCGTCGACGAGCCGCGCTATGCAGGCGCCAAGATCCTGGTCGCCGGCGACAACTTCGGCAGCGGCTCGTCGCGCGAGCACGCGCCATGGGCCCTGCGCGCGTGGGGCATCCAGGCGATCTTCTCCACCAGCTTCGCGGACATCTTCCGCAGCAACAGCCTCAAGAACGGCGTCCTGCCGATCGTCGTCGACAAGGACACCCACGAGCGCCTGTTCGAGATGGCGGAGGAGAACCCCGACGCCGAGCTCCGGATCGACCTCGCCGAGCAGGGCGTGCTGCTGCCCGACGGGTCGACCCTGGACTTCGAGATCGACCCGTTCGCCAAGGCGATGCTGCTCGCCGGCCAGGACGAGATCGGCTATGTGCTGGCAAGGGAGCCGGCCATCGCGGCCTGGGAGGCGACGCATCCCGGCGGCGTGGACACCCGCACCGGGACGGCGCTCGCGAGCTGAGGCCCGTCGAGCGGATCGGGTCTGCGGCCGCTGCTGACGTGCACCCGATGACGACCCGCCCGGACGGGGCGTCGGGCCTGCCGGCATCCCGCTGGCGGCTCCTGGGCGTGGTGGCGCCCGCGCTCGACGCCCGTGCCGGCCTGCTCGGGTCGCGGCATCGGCGAGCGATGGCCGACGCCGAAGCAGACGCCTGCACCGCGATCCTGCGCTCGCTGCCGGAGGTGGTCGCCGCCTGGAGCGACGGCAACGTGGCGCTCGAGGCGGACGTGGTGATCGCCGGCGGCCCGCTCACGCGGCTGGCCCGGGTGGGCGGCGGCTGGTGGGCCGACCCGGCAGCTGCCGGGGACCTGGTGGGGCCGCTCCTCACGACGCCGCGCGACTCGGTGCTGCTCCTCTACCCGTCCGATGGGGACCCCGCGCTGCGCGGCGCCTGGGGCTACACGTGGGGCGAGGTGGCATTCCTCGGCGGCGCCGGCTACTCGGCCATCGTGTCCGACCCGTGGCCCGGCTGGACGACGATCGAGGACCCGGCCCACGGCTTCGTCCACGAGTGGCTCCACCAGGTCGAATCCGTCTACCGGCGCCTCGGGCTGGCCGAGGACGACCTGCCGGGCCTCCACGACGTGGCCGACCGGCGGACGACACGGCCCGATGCGCCGGACCGGAACGAGACCTACGTCAAGCACGAGCACGCGACGGGCTCGTGGCGCCCCTGGTACCGCGACTACATGACCGGAACCGTGGGGCCCAAGTCGGGCGAGGCGCCCCGCCTCCGCGGCCTGACGCGCGAGCGCTGGCTGCGCCGCCTGAACCCGGCCTGAGGTGCGGAACCTGTGCCCTGCGCCGTCCGTCTGGCGCCCATGACGCGACGTCCCCGCCCCCCGCTCATTGCCGCCCTCGTGTGCGCCGTGCTCGCCATCGGGGCATGCACCGCCGCTCCCGGCACCCCGTCCGGATCCGGCCCCGCCTCCCCCGTCCCCTCCAACGCCGTCCCCGCCAGCCCCGCGCCGAGCGCCCCGTCAGGGGTCGGCGGCGGGAACGGCGGCGCGCCCGGCATCACGCCCATCCCGATCGGCCCGATCGGCTCCGGCGCATCGCTCGGCCCGATCGTGATCCAACCGCCGGCCGACGAGCAGCCGGTCGCGGGCCTGCTCGACGTCCGCGACGTCCGCGCCGAGTCCTTCACCGTCGACGGCTCGAGCGGCACCATCAGGGTGACCATCGTGTGGTGGAGCGGTCCGGCCCCGTGCAGCCAGCTCTCCGAGGTCGGGGTCGTGCGGAGCGACACCTCGGCTGGCAGCACGTTCACGCTGACCGTGCGCGAGGGCGCGGCGCAGCTCGGCGTCGCCTGCCCCGCCATCGCCGTCCACAAGCAGACGACGGTCAACCTCGGGCCGATCCGCGACCAGAACTGGACCATCGCGGTCACCGGCGTGGACCAGCCGCAGACGATCCACATGGGCGCATAGCCCAAGGCACGCCATCAGAACCTCGCCCATACTCGCCGGGTGAACCTGTTCGACCTCCTGGCCGTCGTCGTCGTCCTCGCCGCCGTCATCGCGGGCACGCGGACGGGCGCCCTGCCGCAGATCGGCGGCATCGCGGGCGCGGTCGGCGGTCTTGTGCTCAGCCTCAACCTCGCGCCGTGGCTGGTCAGCGAGACCACGGGGCTCCAGCCCGTGCCGCGGGTCCTGGTCGTGCTGGGGGCGATCATCGCCGCGGTGCTCATCGGCGAGGCGATCGGGTCCTCGGTGGGCCGCTCGGTCGGTGACCGGATCGGCCAGGGCGTCCTGTCGGGCGTGGACCGCGTCGCGGGGGCGGTGCTCGGGGCCGCACAGGCGATCCTGATCATCTGGCTGGCGGGGGGCCTGCTCGCCGTCGGCCCGCTGCCCTCGGTCGGCCGCACGGCGTCGGAGTCCTTCTCCATGCACGTCATCGACGCCTACCTGCCGCCGCCCACCAAGGTCGTGGGGCAGATCGCGGGCGCCCTCGACGCGTCGGGCCTGCCATCGGTCTTCGTCGGCCTCGAGCCCGCACCCCTGGCCCCGGTGGACCTCCCCGGCGCCACTGCGGCACGCCGCCTCGCCGCCGACGCCGTCAACGGCACCGCCCGGGTCATCTCGATCGCCTGCGGCACCCAGGTGACGGGCACGGCCGAGCTGATCGCCGCGAACTACCTCGTGACGAACGCCCACGTGGTCGCGGGAGCCCAGGCGGTCAACGTGGAGCTGGGTTCACAGGACGCGGCCGCCATCCCGGTCGCCTTCGACCCGGAGCTCGACGTCGCCGTCCTGTACGCACCGGGGATCAACGGCACCGTCCTGCGCTTCGCCACGGCCACGCCCGACCGCAACGTCCAGGGCGCCGCCATCGGCTACCCGGGCGGCGGTCCGATGGCGGTGATCCCGGCCGGCGTCACCGGCTCCTATCCGGCGACCGGCCGCGACATCTACAACCAGGCCATCATCGACCGCACGATCATCGAGCTGCGCGCCTCGATCCGGCCGGGCGACTCGGGCGGGCCCCTCATCCTGCCCGACGGCACGATCGGCGGGATCGTGTTCGCCGAGTCGCGCGCGGACGCGACGGTCGGCTACGCCCTGACGCCGTCGGCGGTCGCCGTGGTGGTGCGGCCGGCAGTCGGGCGCACGAACGCGGCCGATGTCGGGCCGTGCATCCACTGAGCAGCACGAGGGCCCCATGTCCAGCAAGGCGAACGATCCCGACGGGCCGGGCCCGGGCCAGGCGCGATTGGACGAGCTGGCCGACGCCTACTGGGAGGCGACCATCGCGTTCCAGCCGACGCTCGCCACCGCCATCGGCGACCGCCGCCTCGACGACCGCATGCCGGACCCGACGCCCGCGGCGGCCGCGGCGCAGCGGAGCCGGCTCGCCGCGCTGCTGGCCGACGCCGACGCGATCGGCCCTGCCTCCGCGCTGCCCCGAGCGGCGCGCCTGACCTGGTCGACGCTCCGCGCCGGGCTCGAGGGCGCGATCGCGGAGCTCGAGTCGGGGCTGGGCGACTGGAACGTCGACTCGCTCGAGGGCGTCCCGGCCGGCCTGCTGCTGATCCCCGACTTCCAGCGCGTCGACGGCCCCGCCGCAGGCGAGGCGCTGATCGCCCGCTGGCACGCGATGGCCCGCTTCGTGGACGCGCACGCCGCCACGCTCCGCGGCTCGCTCGCGGACGGTCGCGTCGCGGCCCGGCCGACGGTCGACCGCACCATCGCGCTCCTCGACGGCCTGCTCGCCGAGCCCGTCGACCGCTGGCCGCTGGTCGAGACGCCGGTGGCCGCGGCCGAGGCGGCCGGGACGGCGTTCAGCGCCACCGAGCGCGAGCGGTTCGCGGCAGCCGTCAATACCGTGACGAACGACGAGATCCGGCCTGCACTCACCCGCCTGCGGCACCTGCTCGCCCACGAGGTGCGGCCCGCTGCCCGGCCAGACACCGCCCCGGGCATGGGCCACGTTCCGGGAGGCCTCGACGGGTACCGCCTCCTGACCCGGCTCCACACCTCGCTCGACCGTGCGCCGGAGGCCTACCACCAGACCGGCCTCGAGGAGGTGGCGCGGATCGACGGCGAGCTGGAGGCGCTGGCGGGGCGGGTGCTCGGCACGCGCGGCCTCGCGGCTGCGATCGACCGGCTGCGGTCCGACCCCGCGCTCGGCTTCGCCACCCGCGAGGAGGTGCTCGCGAGCGTGGTCGAGGCGCTCGGCCGCGCCAACGCCGCGGTCCCGGGCTTCTTCGGCCGGCTGCCCAAGGCGCCCTGCGAGGTGGTCCCGATGGGCCCGCACGAGGAGGAGCACGGCACGGTGGCCTACTACCGCGAGCCCGCCGCCGACGGCTCGCGGCCGGGGCAGTTCTACGTCAACCTCGCCCAGCCGCACACGCGCCGCCGCTACGAGTCCGAGGCCCTCGCGTACCACGAGTCGGTGCCCGGGCACCACCTCCAGATCGCCATCATGCAGGAGCTCACCGACCTGCCCGCGTTCCGGCGCCATCTGGGCGTCACCGCGTTCGTCGAGGGCTGGGGCCTGTACACCGAGCGGCTCGCCGACGAGATGGGCCTCTACTCGGGCGACTTCTCGCGCCTGGGCGTGCTCTCGTTCGACGCGTGGCGGGCGTCGCGGCTGGTCGTGGACACGGGGATGCACGCACTGGGCTGGACGCGCGACCGCGCCATCGCGTTCATGACGGAGCACACGGCGCTCGCCGCGAACAACATCGCCAACGAGGTCGACCGCTACATCGGCCTGCCCGGCCAGGCGCTCGCGTACAAGACCGGCCAGCTGGAGATGCTCCGGGTGCGGGCGGCTGCGGAGCAGCGCCTCGGCGGCCGCTTCGACGTCCGCGGCTTCCACGACGCCCTGCTCGGCGCGGGGGCGGTGCCGCTGACGACGATGGCCGAGATCGTGGACGACTGGGCGTCGGGGCGGCTCGCCGGTTCCTGACCGTCCGCGCGCGGCATACTGGATGGCGCAGACCCGCCGCACGCATCCCCGAGGACGTCATGGCCGCTGACCGCCCGCTCCCCTACGACCGCCCCGCCGACCCCAGCAAGCGCCACAGCCACGCGCTCACCGACGGGCCTGACCGGGCGGCCGCGCGGGCGATGCTCAAGGCGGTCGGGTTCAGCGACGACGATCTCGCGCAGCCGATCATCGGCGTCGCCACGATGTGGATCGAGACGATGCCGTGCAACATCAACCAGCGCCGGCTGGCCGAGTTCGTGAAGGAGGGCATCCGGTCGGCGGGCGGCACGCCGATGGAGTTCAACACGATCTCGATCAGCGACGGCGTGTCGATGGGCACCGAGGGCATGAAGGCCTCGCTGATCAGCCGCGAGGTCATCGCCGACTCGATCGAGCTCGTGGCGCGCGGCCACCTGTTCGACGGGCTCGTGGTCCTGGTGGGCTGCGACAAGACGATCCCGGCCGGCGCCATGGCGCTAGGCAGGCTCGACATCCCGGGCCTCGTCCTCTACAACGGCACGATCCTGCCGGGGACCTACAAGGGCAAGCCCGCCGACGTGGTGACCGTGTTCGAGGCCATCGGCGCCTACCGCGCGGGGACCATCACCCTCGAGGACCTGTACGAGGCCGAGAACGGCGCCTGCCCGGGCGCCGGCGCCTGCGGCGGCCAGTTCACCGCCAACACCATGTCGATGGTCCTCGAGTTCCTGGGCCTGTCCCCGGCCGGCCTCAACGGCATCCCCGCCGAGGACCCCGCCAAGGATGCGGCCGCCCGCCGCTGCGGCGAGCTGGTGATGACGCTGGTCCACCACGACATCCGCCCGTCCTCGATCGTCACCAAGGGCTCGGTGGAGAACGCGATCGCGTCGGTGGCCGCCACCGGCGGCTCGACCAACGCGGTCCTGCACCTGCCCGCCATCGCCGCCGAGTACGGGATCCCGCTGTCCATCGACGAGTTCACGGCCATCGCCGACCGCACCCCGCTGATCGCCGACATGCGCCCGGGCGGCCGCTACCTCGCCGCGGACATGTACGAGGCGGGCGGGGTCGCCATCGTCATGAAGGAGCTCATGAAGAAGGGGCTCCTCCACGGCGAGGAGAAGACGGTCGACGGGCGGACGATCGCCAAGATCGCGGAGGACGCGGTGCCGACCGAGGGCCAGCAGGTGGTCCACCCGATCGAGACGCCCATCAAGCCGTTCGGCGGCCTGACGATCCTCAAGGGCTCGCTCGCGCCCGAGGGCTGCGTCGTGAAGCTGGCGGGCCACGAGCGCAAGACGCACCGGGGCCCGGCCCGCGTGTTCAACAACGAGAACGACTGCTACGCGGCGGTGCGGGACCGCACGATCGTCAAGGGCGACGTCGTGGTGATCCGCTACGAGGGCCCCGTCGGCGGGCCGGGCATGCAGGAGATGCTCTCGGTCACGGCCGCCATCGTGGGCCAGGGCCTGGGCGCCGACATCCTGCTCCTCACCGACGGCCGGTTCTCCGGCGGCACGCACGGGCTCATGATCGGCCACGTGGCGCCCGAGGCCGCGGTCGGCGGCCCGATCGCGCTGGTCGAGGACGGCGACATCATCAGCGTCGATGTGGACCGCAAGGAGCTCAACCTCGAGGTGGCCGACGCGGTGCTCGCCGAGCGCCGGGCCCGCTGGGCGCCGCCGGCGCCGCGCTACACGACAGGCGCGTTCGCGAAGTACGCCGCCATGGTGTCGTCCGCGTCCGAGGGGGCGGTCACCAACGGGGCGGCGCTCAAGCGGGCGCTGGACGCGCGGATGCACGGCTAGCGCCAGCACCGCAGGGCCCGAGGACACGCCCGAAACGACGCGCCCGCGGCAGGGCGGAAGGAGGTCGAGATGCCGTCGCACCCGACGCCCGGACTCGCGTCCCGGCCCAGCGCCTCGCGGCTGCCCGCCCGTCCCGGGCTGGTCGGCGTCCGCCTCTCCGCCACGGAGCAGAGCGGCATGGACTGGCGCCGGTTCGACGAGACGTGGGCCGCCGCGGGCGAGGAGCACGCGGTCTCGGCGTGCTGGCTGTCGGACCACCTCTCGGACGCCTCGCGCGAGCGCAACGGCCCGGCCTTCGAGGCGATGTCGCTCGCCGGTGCGCTGTCCCGCAGGGTGTCCGGCAAGTGGGTGGGCATCGCTGTGGCGTCGGCCACGTTCCGGCATCCAGCTGTCCTCGCCAAGGCGGCGACCGTGCTCGACAACGCCACGGGCGGGCGGTTCATCCTGGGCGTGGGCGCGGGCTGGCACGTTGGCGAGCACGACGCCCTGGGCATCCCGCTCCCCGACCTGCGGGAGCGGTTCGACCGGTTCGAGAGCACGCTCCGCGTCCTGCACGCGCTGTTCAGCGACCAGGCGCGGCACCGCCCGGGCGTCACCCTCGACGACCCGTTCTACCCGCTGCGCGAGGCCACGAACGAGCCGCCGCCCGTTCGCCCCGGCGGACCGCTCGTGTGGGTCGGGGCGACGAAGCCGCGTGGCCTCAGGCTCCTCGCGCAGCACGCCTCGGGCTGGCCGATGCCGGGCAACAGGCCGGGCGACGTGGCGTACTTCATCGAGGCGAGGGCGGCCGTCCTGCGCGCGCTCGAGGCCGCTGGGCGCGACCCGTCCGGGTTCTCCTTCGCCGCCCAGCTCTCCTGCGGCACCACGCCCGCCGACCGCCGGACGGCGTTGGCCACCGCCCGCCGGTTCGTCGCCGCGGGCGCGACCCACGTCATCCTGGGGCTCCCGGCATCGATCGCCCCGGACGGGATGTCCGCGCTCGCCGACGAGGTGGCGGAGCCGCTCCTCGGGGCGTGAGGCGATGGCGCGCGGCATCAGCCCGGGCCAGGCGGCGCGCAACGGCCCGGGCCGGCTGATCGTGCTGCGCGGCGCGGCACCCCCGGAACGCGCCACGCGAGCGGGCGACTGGCCGACCGGCGATGCCCCATCCGCCTGCCCGGCTAGACTGCGCCCGTGACCATCGACCTCAACGGCATCCGGCTCCGCAACCGACTCCTCACGTCCGCCAGCCTGCTCGGGTACGGCGCCTCGAAGAACCGCCTGATCCTGTACGGCCTGTCCCCGATCGCACAATGGGTGCCGCTCGAGCGGTTCGGCGCGGTGACGACCCGGACGCTCACGCTCGAGCCGCGAGCGGGCCACTTCACGCTCAAGGAGGCCTGGAGCCTCGGCGAGTTCCCCGAGATGCTCCGGCTGTACGGGAAGGCGCTCCACAAGGTCGACGGCGGCTGGCTCAACGCGTTCGGCTGGTCGAACATCGGATTGGCGCGCTACTTCGACGAGTACTTCGGCCGGACGGCGGACCTCAACCGTATCGTGAGCGTGGGCGGCTTCTCCGCCGACGAGGTCGAGCAGCTCGTCGAGACCGTCAACGAGCGGGCCCGCCCGGGCGAGATCGCCGCGGTCGAGCTCAACGCCTCGTGCCACAACGTCAACTTCCCGTTCGGCACCATCCTCGAGGAGGCGCTGCGGCGCGCGGTGGCGAAGTCGCGCCACCCGGTGATCCTCAAGGTGAGCCCCGACGAGGACTACCAGTGGCAGGCTCGACTCGCGGCCAGCTTCGGCTGCGCCGCGATCACCGCCATCAACACCGTGAAGGGCCTGCGCCTTGACCCCGACACGGGCGAGCCGTACCTGAAGAACCGCTACGGGGCGATCAGCGGCCGGGCCATCAAGCCGATCGGGCTGCGGGTCGTGGCCGAGCTGCGCGACGCCGGGTTCCGCCTGCCGATCATCGCCAACGGCGGGATCCGCGACTTCGACGACTGCCGCGAGTACTTCTGGGCGGGCGCCGACGCCGTGTCGCTGGGCTCGTCGGTCTGGCTGCAGCCGATGCCGCTGTACGCCCTCGGGCCGCTCGAGGGGCTGCGGATCCGGCGTCTCGTCAAGCGCGTGGCGGCGTTCACGCCGCCCGAGTCCGCGCCGCACTGGCGGCCGGCGGAGACCGCCGACGGCGGGGCCGGGGCCGGGTCCGGGCCGGGGGCCCACAATGACCGCGGGGTTGATGCCGACGGCGGGACCGGGGCCGGCGACCGGGGTCCGGCCATTCCCGTCGAGCCGATGATCGTCCCGCCGCTGCTCGCTGCCGGGGGCGAGATGCCGACCACCCCAGTCGACGTGGTGTGAGCCTCCCGCGCGTCGCCGTCATCACCACCGGCGGGACGATCGACTCGCTGGGCGCCGACCGCCTGGACCTCGCCGCGTACCTCGAGACGGGCCGACGCCTCGAGCCCGGCGCGCTGCTGGCATCGATACCGGAGCTCAGGACCATCGCGCGGGTCACGGAGATCCCGTTCGAGCGACTCGCCGCCCACGCCATGACCGACGACTACCTCGCCCGGCTTCGCGGCCTCGTCGCGGAGGTCCTCGCCCGCGGAGATGCAGAGGGCGTCGTGCTCACCCACGGGACCAACACGCTCGAGGAGACGGCCTGGCTCCTGCACCTCACGGTGGCCACGGACGCGCCGATCGTGCTCACGGGCGCCATGCGGCCGGCGTCGGCGCTGTCGGGCGACGGGCCGCTGAACCTGGTCGAGGCGGTGCGGGTAGCGGCGGCACCCGCAGCCCGCGGTCTCGGCGTGCTGGTCGTGATGGACGACACGATCCACGGCGTGCGGGCCGTGACCAAGGCCAACACGCTGCGCGTGGACGCCTTCGCGAGCCCGATGGCCGGGCCGCTCGGTCGGGTCGACGGCGACGGGCGGGTGGTGATCAGCGCGCGGCCCAGCAGAGGGACCACGCTCCGTGGCGCCTTCGCCTCGGTCGACCTCCGGGCACTTCCGCGTGTTGACGTGGTAGCAAGCTACCAAGGCGCGGACGGGGTGCTGGTCGATGCAGCCGTGGCCGCGGGGGCGAGGGGCCTGGTCAGCGCCGCCACGGGCGCGGGCTACCCCACGCCATCCGAGGTCGAGGCGCTCGAGCGCGCGTCGGCGGCGGGCGTCGTGGTCGTCCAGTCGACCCGGGTGGGCGCAGGACGCGTCCCGCCGGTCCCCGAGCTCCTCGCCCGAGGCTGGGTCCCAGCGGACGACCTCTCGCCGTGGAAGGCGCGCATCCTCCTCCGCCTCGCGCTCGCCGCCGGAGAGGACATCGCCGCGATCCGCGCGAGGTTCGCCGCCGACTGACGCCCAGCGGGCGGTCACGGCCGGGTGCAGGCCGGCTCCTGCGGGGCACCCGCGAGCCGGCGAGGACCGGGCGATCCGGGTGTCGTCGTCGTCAGCCGGCGAGGACCAGACGGTCCCGACCACCCTCCTTGGCCCGGTACATCGCCTGGTCCGCGGCGTCCACCAGCCGCTCGGCCGTCCGCGTCTCCGCGTCGAAGACGCTGCCGCCGATGCTCACCGTCACGGCCACCGCGCCATCGGCGATCGCGGCCTTCGACACGCTGGCCCGGATCCGCTCGCCCACGGTGATCACGCTGCCCGCTGACGCGCCCGGCAGGAGGACGAGGAACTCCTCGCCCCCGTACCGGATCAGCACATCGCCCTCGCGGATCACAGCGCGGATCGAGGCGGCGACCTCCCGGAGCACCCGGTCGCCCACGAGGTGGCCGTAGGTGTCGTTGACGGACTTGAAGCGGTCGATGTCCGCCATCAGGACGCCGAGGGGCACGCCCGATCGCGCTGCCCGCGCGAGCTCCTCGCGGAGCCGCGTGAGCCCGAACCGCCGGTTGTAGACCTCGGTCAGCGGGTCGAGCGCCGCCAGCCGCTCCAGCCGCTCTCGGGTGAGGGCATTGCTGACCGCCAGGCCCAGGTCAGCCCGAAGCGACTCGAGGAGCTTGACCCCATCCTCGTCGAACGCCTCTGTGGCTGCCAAGACCACGGCACCGAGCGGCGTGCCGCTGAACTGGACCGGCGCCACCAGCGTCTCGCGGGGCGCCTGGCCCACCACGAGCGAGTCGACCACGAGGGCCCACTCGGAGACCTTGCGCCGCTGGACCTGGTTCGTGCCCACGACGAGACGCACCTGGCTGCTGCCGGCAAGCTGAGCCGCGTCGCGGATGCCATAGGAGGCCACGAGCTGGAGGTCGTCGTCCTGGAGGACCAGCAGCGCGCCGGCGTCGCCGCCAGACGTGGCGATGAGACCGCCGAGGGCAGCCTGGCAGAGTCCGTCGAGCTCTGGCTCGAGCGCCAGGATGGCGCTGAATCCGCGCTGGGCGGAGTCGACCGCGTGGCTCCGGACGAGCGACGCCACGAGCCGGTTGAACGCGGCAGCCGCGGCCCCGGCCTCGTCATCGGAGTCCTCCTCGATCCGGCACGTCTCCGAGTCGCATGCCGACCAGTCGTGGCTGAAGATCGCTGCCCCGAGCGCCTGTTCGGTGGCATCCATGCTGCGGGCGAGCTGGCGCAGCCGCCGCCCGACCACCATCCTCGCAAGCCCATAGTTGACGATGCCCACGGCGACGCCGGCGAGCACGGTCAGGATCACGAACGGCGGCGATGTCACCTGCTCGCGAGGCAGCCCCGCCAGCACGCAGAACGCCGGGAACACGAGGCCGACGAGCACGCCGAAGCCGAGCATCCACACGGCCAGGTCGACGAAGGCGCGACGGGTGAGACGAGGCATCGGGTAGGCTGCCGGCCGAGACCCTTCCGGGCGGCGCCGGGCGTGGATCGAACAGTCCGCGGCCGGGCGCCGGGTCCGAGGTTGCCGGGTGCCGGGCGGCCGGGCAATGGCACGGTCGGGGGGCCGCAGCGGAACGCTCGTCGCGACCGTGCGGCGGCCGCGTGCGGCATCATGCACGTGCAGACCACGGCGCCACCAGCCGACCGGCCGCCAGCTTCGACGTCCTCGACGGCGACACGAACAGCGCCGACACCATCGTCCGCACGCTCGACTTCCTCGCCGAGCACCTTGCCCAGCGGAGGCGAAGATGGACCGCGAGCTACAGCTGCCGCCGCCCGGCGGCCCGTACTCCCTCGTCCGGAGGCTGCCCAACGGCCTCGTCCTCGTGGCGGGCCAGACCGGCGTCGACCCCGCCACGCGGCTGCTCGTGCCAGGCGGGATCGGTGAGCAGACCGCGCAGGCAATCTCGAACGTCGCGCTCATCCTCGCGTCGGAGGGCCTCTCGCTGCGCGATGTCGTCAAGACGTCGGTGTTCATCGCGCGGCCGGAGGACTTCGCCGCCATGAACGAGGCGTACGGCAGCGCGTTCGGGCCGCCGCTGCCGGTACGGACCACCGTGGCCGCTGGCATCGGGCCCGGGATCCCCGTCGAGATCGAGGCGATGGCGTTCGACCCGGCGCCGGGCTGACGGCCACGGCGCGCCGGGGCCGAATCCCGGCCGCGCCGGGCATCGCGTCGGGCAGAATGGACCCGTGACGATGTCGCCCGACACCCTGCCCTCCTCGGCGCTCGGCGCCGACGCCTGGACTGCCGCCCACGAGGAGCTCGTCGGCGTGCTCCGCGACCTGATCCGCATCCGCTCGATCAACCCGCCCGACCCGCCGGGCGCGGAGACCGAGGCGGCCCAGTACCTCGCGGGCCTGCTGCGGGCCGAGGGCCTCGAGCCGGAGATCGCGGAGCCGGCTCCAGGCCGGGGCGCCGTCCACGCCCGGCTCCGCGGCGACGGGACCGGCGGCGACCCGCTGCTGCTGCTCAGCCACCACGACGTCGTGCCCGTCGATCCCGTCGGCTGGACGCACCCGCCGTTCGACGCGGTGGTCGCGGACGGCTACGTCTGGGGCCGCGGCGCCGTGGACATGAAGTCGATGGTCGCGATGGAGGTGGTCGTCGTCGCCCTCCTCGCGCGGCGGGCCCGGGCGGCCGGCCTCGACCCCGCCCGCGACGTGGTCCCGGGCCTGCGCCGCGACGTGCTGTTCACGTGCACGGCCGACGAGGAGGCGGGCGGCATCGACGGCGCGAAGTGGGTTGTCGAGCAACGCCCCGAGTGGGTGCGCGCGGCGGGCGCGGTCAACGAGGCCGGCGCCGTGTCGGTGGACGTGGCCGGCCGGCGCTTCTACCCGATCATGACGGCCGAGAAGGGCCGCGAGACCTACCGGATCTCGGTTCACGGCACGTGGGGCCACGGCTCGATGCCCCGCGACGACAACGCGGCCGTCATGGCCGCAGAGGCGGTCCGGCGCCTCGCCCGCCCCGGCGAGGCGCGCGTGACCGGGCCGATCCGCGCGCTGCTCGACGGAGTCGAGGCGACACTGCCCCCGGACGCTGCCGCGCTGGCCCGCGCGATCGCCGACGACGACCCGCGGCGGTCCGACGCCGCGGTCTCGCGCCTGTGCGACGAGATGTACGCCCGCGCCCTCCGGGCGCTGCTGCGCGACACGATCAGCCCGGGCGTCATCCACGCGGGGATCAAGTACAACGTGATCCCCGGCGAGGCGGTCATCGAGATCGACTGCCGCACGCTCCCCGGTACCTCTGAGGGCGACATGCGGGAGGAGGTCATGGCCCGCCTCGGCGACCTCGCGCCGCGCTGCGACGTCGAGCACACAGTGGGCGCGCCGCCGGTGGAGTGGCCGACCTCCGGCGAGCTCTACGAGCTCATGTGCGACACGATCCGCGCCCACGATCCCGATGGCGTGCCGGTGCCCGTCATGGCGCCGTTCGCCACCGACGGCAAGTGGACCCAACTCGTGGGCACGCCCACGTACGGCTTCTCGCCGCTGCGAAATGAGCCCGGGGAGCGCTTCCTCGAGCGGTTCCACGGCCAGGACGAGCGGGTCAGCCTCGAGGCCCTCCGCTGGGGGCTCCCGGTCCTGTACGACCTCGTCTGCCGCTTCTGCGGGTAGCTCAGTCGACGACGCTCGTCCGGCCTCCGCGCGGGGCCGGTGCACGCCTCCATTGGCGCCTGACCGCCCAGCGGTCATTCCGGCGCACCGTGCCCTCACCGCGGGCAGCCCGATGCAGGAGCGTTGCTCGATACGAGGATGCGGACCCGCCCAGGCGACGGGATGACCGCCCGGCGGGCACGTGCGACGGGATGACCGCCCAGCGGGCAACGTCCGTCCGGCAACGTGAGCCTCGACCGCCTCCGGCCCGGCAGCCGAGGGGCGCGGGCGTCAGCTGCTCGAGTCGCGCCCACCGGCAGGGGCGGTCGGCGTCCTGGGCCCGACGAGCCCGCCCCCACCCCGCACCAGCCGCCCGCGGCGCGAGATGGCGTGGGTCGCCAGCGCCGCCACGCCCATCGCGATCAAGGCCCGCTCGCCCCGCGGGAGCGGACGAACCGCCGCCAGGAACTGCTCGGCGCGGGCGCGGTCGACCATGCGCAGGGTCGCCTGCCCTCGCGGCGTCAGCCAGACGGTCCGCAGCCGCCCGTCCTCGACCTCGCGCCGGCGCTCCACAAGACGCCGGCGCTCCAGGCCGTCGACCAGGCGCGAGGTCGCCGACGGCGATCGGCCGAGCGCCTCCGCGAGGTCAGCGATGGTCGTGGTCGCCCCCTCGGCGAGCACGTACAGGGCGGCCAGCTGGGTGAAGCCGAGGTTGAGCTCGCCCAGCTGCGACGAGAACCCGACGACGAGCTCCCTCCAGAGCGCCCGGCCCATCGCGACGCGCTCGGTGACCTGGCGGACGTTCGTGATCCGCGTGCCGGCCGCCACGACCGGCGCGGAGAGGTCCGCCTCGAACGTCCTGGCGATCACCTCCCGCGACGCCTTCGGACGGCGGACGCGGGTGAGCGCCTCCGGCAGCGCGGGGCCGGCTGCGGGGTCCGACCGCCTCGGGGGCCGACGCGAGATCGTGATGCTCGGCACGTGCGCGCTGATCTCGGCGCGGGTGGGCAGGTGCGGTGCCCTGGCCTGGAGCTCCGCCACGCGCCCCGACAGGTCGGGCACCCGCGACGACAGGTCGGCGACGCGGCTCGACAGGTCGGCGACGGCCGTGGACAGGTCCGGGACGCGGGCCTGCAGGTCGGCGACGCGGCTCGACAGGTCGCCCGGGCGCCCAGCCTTGGCCGGGCGCTTGCCCGGATCGGGATCAGGGGTCATCGCGGCATCCTCACGCTCCGAGGGTAGGCAGCCGGTTCGATTCTTGCAACCCTGCATGGACTCTGCCGGGGACATGTCGGCACCCGAATACGCTGCGGGACGATGAGTCATCTCGCCTATGTGTTCCCCGGCCAGGGCAGCCAGTACGTCGGCATGGGCAAGGCCCTCGCCGAGACCTCGCCCGCGGCCGCCGCCGTGTTCCGGACCGCCGACGACGCCCTCGGCGAGCCGATCAGCCGGCTCGCCTGGGATGGCCCCGAGGAGGAGCTCAACCGCACCGAGAACAGCCAGCCCGCGCTGCTCGCCGCGTCGGTCGCCTACCTCGAGGCAGTCCGGGAGCGGTGGGCGGCCCTCGAGGTGGACGTGCCTGATCCGGCGTTCGCCGCCGGCCACTCGATGGGCCAGTACACGGCACTGGTGGCCGCAGGCGCCCTCGACCTCGCGGACGCCGTCCGCCTTGTCCGCACGCGCGGCCAGCTCATGCAGGCGTCCGGCGCGGGGCGCGAGGGGCGCATGGCCGCCGTGATCGGGCTCGATGACGCCAGGATCCCCGAGCTCGTCGCCGAGGCCGGCGTCCACGGCGTCTTCGGCGTCGCGAACCGCAACTCGCCGGGGCAGGTGGTGATGAGCGGCGAGCGGGCCGCCGTCGAGGCGTCACTCGCGATCGCCAAGCGCCTCGGCGCCAAGCGCGCCATCGAGCTGCCGGTCAGCGTCGCCGCGCACTCCCCGCTCATGGCGGAGGCGGCCGAGGGGATGGCCCGCGTCCTCGCCAGCATCGCCTTCCGCGATCCGCGCCCGCCGCTCCTCGCGAACGCGGACGCGACGCCCATCACCACCGCCGACGCCTGCCGCGCCGAGCTCGTCAACCACCTCACCACCGGCGTGGACTGGGTGGGCGCCGTCCGTGCGATGCGAGGCGCCGGCGTCACCACGTTCATCGAAGTCGGTCCCGGCCAGGTCCTGAGCGGCCTCGTCAGGCGGATCGTGGACGACGTCGTCGTCCTCCCGCTCGACGACAAGGCCGCCGCCGACCGCCTTGCCATCCCGTTCGCCGACGCCGCAGCCGTCGACGTCAATCCCGCCTAGCCGCCCACGCCGCCACCGTCTGCCGCCCCACGACATCGAGCCCCGCCCGAACCCGCGAAACCGGAAGAGGAACCCTGTGCGCCAACCCGATTACAACCGCCGCGTCGTCGTCACCGGCCTCGGCGTCATCAGCCCCGTCGGCAATGACAAGCAGACGGCGTGGAACAACCTCGTCAACGGCGTCTCGGGCCTGGGGATCCTGACCCGCTTCGACCCGTCGCGCTACGAGCACAAGGTGGCGGGCGAGGTCCACGACTTCGAGCCGCGCGAGTGGATGGACGCCAAGGCCGTCCGCCGCTCCGAATCGGCGATGTGGTACGGCGTCGCGGCCGCCAAGCAGGCGATCGCGGACGCCGGCCTCGAGATCAACGACGCCAACCGCGAGGACGTGGGCGTCGTGTACGGGACCGGCGCTGGTGGCCAGCAGCTGATGATCGACAACTGGCACACCCTCGACAAGAAGGGCCCCGACCGCGTCGCGCCGACGTTCATCGCCAACGGGCTCGTGGACTCGACGTCCGGGATGATCGCGATCGAGACCGGCGCCATCGGCCACAACATGTGCGTGGTGACGGCGTGCTCGACGGGCACCAACTCCATCGGCGAGGGGTCCGAGCTGATCCGCCGCGGCGACGTGCACACGGTGATCGCCGGCAGCTCCGAGATGCCGCTGCTCGAGGTGGCGCATGCAGGGTTCGGCAACATGCGCGGCCTGGGCGCGCCGCGGGAAGGCCGCCCGATCGCCGACACGTCGCGCCCGTTCGACAAGTCGCGCGACGGGTTCGTCCTGGGCGAGGGCGGCGGCGCGCTGATCCTCGAGGACCTCGAGATCGCCAAGGCGCGCGGCGCGCGGATCTATGCCGAGGTGGTGGGCTACGGCTCCGCAGCGGACGGCTGGGACATGATCCAGCCCGTCGAGGGCGGTGCCGGGTCGGCCAGGGCGATGCGGCTTGCGCTCCAGCGCCGCGGCGTGCCGGCCGACGAGGTCGACGTGATCAACCCGCACGGCACGTCCACGCCCGTTGGCGACGCCCGCGAGGCCCAGGCCATCTGGACGGTGTTCGGGGAGCGGTCGGCCGCGTCGAGGCGGTCGCTGGCGATCACCGGCACCAAGTCGATGACCGGCCACATGATGGGCGCCGCCGGGGCATTCGAGGCCTTCGCCACGATCATGACGGTCGCCGAGCAGCTCGCCCCGCCCACGATCAACTACTGCGAGTTCGACCCCGAGTGCGACCTGTGGGTCACCACCGAGGCGACGGAGATGGACATCCGCTACGCCCTGTCGAACAACATCGGCCTCGGCGGGCACAACGCCGCCATCATCTTCAAGCGCTGGGACGGACGCTGAGCGCGGGGCGGCAGGGCCGACGGGCTACAATCCGGCGACAGCCCTTCCGCCCAATCACTCGAGGGTGAGTTGACCGTGCCCCCCTCCTCCGATCTCTCGCGCCGCGCCGTGGTCACTGGACTCGGTGCCGTCATGCCCATCGGGAACGACTTCGAGACCTACTGGCGCAACCTCCAGAACGCAGTGACCGGCACCCGCCTGATCCAGTCCTTCGACGCCACCGGGTTCGAGGTCCAGATCGCGGCCGAGGTGCTCGACTTCCTGCCGGGCACGGCGATGGACGCCAAGATGGCCCGGCGCATGAGCCGGTTCATCCACCTGGCGATGGCCGCCGGAAAGGAGGCGGTCGCGGCCTCGGGGATCGACTTCGCGGCGATGAGCCAGGAGGCGCGCGACCGGGTCGGCGTCGTGATGAACACGGGCGGCGGCGGCGTCGAGGCGATCATCGACGGCACACACGTGGCCGACACCAAGGGGCCGAGGTTCGTGTCCGCGTTCGCGGTGCCCGCGATGTCGGGCTCGATGGCCGGCTGCATGCTCTCGATGGAGTACGGGCTGACCGGGCCCGTGATGACCCAGGTCGCCGCCTGCGCCACCTCGGTCATCGCCTTCCACGACGCGCTTCGGCTGATCCAGACCGGGGAGTGCGACGTGGTCCTCACGGGCGGCTCTGAGGCCCCGGTGGTTCCGATGGGCGTCGCGGCGCTGGCCAACATGACCGCGCTCTCCAAGCGCAACGACTCGCCGGAGACGGCGTCCCGACCGTTCGACGCGACGCGCGACGGCTTCGTCCTGGGCGAGGGCGCCGGTGCGATGGTCGTCGAGTCGGCCGAGCACGCCCTGCGGCGCGGCGCGACGCCGATCGCCGAGGTCCTCGGCGGGGCACTCACCTCCGACGCGTTCCACATCTCGGCGCCCGACCCGTCGGGGCGGGGCCAGGCGCGGGCGATGGAGAACGCGCTCCGCAACGCGGGCGTCGCCCCTGACGAGATCGACTGGATCGTCGCCCACGGCACCTCGACCTCGCTCAACGACTCAACCGAGACCAAGGCGATCAAGGTGGCGTACGGGTCGGCGGCGGCGACACGCCAGATCTCCTCGCCCAAGTCCATGATCGGCCACCTTGTCGGCGCGGCCGGGATCGCGTCGGCGCTCGCCGCGGTCGGCGGGATCCGCGACGGCGTGATCTCCCCGACCGCCAACCTCCACACGCCGGACCCGGAGTGCGACCTCGACTACGTGCCGCTCGTGGCGCGGCGGCAGAACGTGGAGACGGTCGCGGTCAACGGGTTCGGCTTCGGCGGCCAGAACGCCGTCGCGATCTTCCGCAAGTTCGTGGCATAGCGGCTGGCGTTCCACGTCGACCGCGCGACCGGCCGGGTCCCATCGCGTGGCGACCCCACGGCTGCCGGGCGCATCCCGTGGCGCACAACTGCCAGGCGTAGCCGGCATCGGCGCTCGGCGCCGGCCGCATCGCGTGGCGCACAACTGTCAGGCGTAGCCGGCATCGGCGCTCGGCGCCGGGCGCACGCCGCACAACTGCGCCTTGTGCGCGGCCGCACAGGTGGCGCGAAGACTCCGCCCGCACAACGGGTGGTTGTGCGGCGATGCCTGGGTCGGCGTCGTCGGGCGTGCGCGCGTCCCGCTACAACCGGCAGTTGTGCGGGCGGCGCGCCAGCAGCGGCCGAGGGGCGGGGGCGGCCGAGGGGTCAACGCTGCGCGGGGCCGCCCGCCGCCTGCCGGCCCGCCGCCCGCCGACTGGCGACCTCGCCTCGGCCTCAGTCGCGCAGCCGACGGCCCTCGAACGCCTCGAACCGCGCAACGATCTCGTCGGGGATCACCCGCGGCCGCGCGTTGGCGTAGTCGTACAGCACCAGCACGTCCTCCGCCGTGGCCACCAGGCGCGCCCGGCCGCGGTCCGAGGCCGACGCCGTCAGGCGGTGCTGCATGGTGAACGACGTCCGGCCGACGCGCGAGACCCTCGACTCGGCGGTGAGGACCTCGCCGAACACCGCCGGCGAGCGGAACGCCACCCGGACCTCGGCCAGGATGATGGACTCCTCGGCCCCGTGCGTGACCATCGCGAACCGCTCGCCGGTGGCCGCCTCCCAGTACGCGATCCGCGCCGACTCCACGTACGTGAGGAACCGCGAGTTGTTGGCGTGGCCCATCGCGTCGGTGTCGCCGAACCGGACGTCCACGACGAGGCGCCGCGGGAAGGTGCCCGGCAGGTCGCGCGGGTCGGGCGGGACCTCGATGCGCGCGTGGCCGGGGCCGGTGGCGGGGTCGGCAGGCCGGGGGTCCATGACGAGCGAGTGTACGCGGGCCCGACGCCGTAGCATTCGATTCGTGGCCGCCGACCCCCGCGCCTTCGTCCTGCGCCACACGCGCCTGCGCCCGGTGCCGGGCGCCGAGCATCTGCGCCTCCACCTCGCCGACGAGGTGCTGCCGCTGTGGCGGGCGACGCAGCTCGAGACGCATGACGACGACGCACCGCTCCCCTACTGGGCCTTCGCGTGGGCGGGCGGCCTCGCGCTCGCGCGCTACCTGCAGGAGCATCCCGAGCGCGTGGCGGGCCGGCGTGTGTTCGACGTCGCGTCCGGCTCCGGCCTGTGCGCGCTGGCGGCCTTCGATGCCGGGGCTGCCGACGTCACCGCCGCCGACATCGACCGCTTCAGCTGGGCCGCGATCGCGGTGAACGCGAAGGCCGCCGGGCGGCGGATCGGCCTCGTACGCCGCGACGTCCTCGACGAGGGCCCGCCGGACGCCGACGTGGTCCTGGCCGGCGACACCTGGTACGAGACCGGCTTCGCACAGCGCATCTGGCCGTGGCTGCGCCGGTGCCGCGACGCGGGCATCGACGTGCTCGTGGGCGACCCCGGACGGGCCTACCTGCCCAGCGACGGTCTGGTGGCGCTCGCGACCTACGAGGTCCGCACGACGACCGAGCTCGAGGACCGGTCGCAGAAGACCGCCCGCGTGTTCGAGCTGGGGTAGCGGCGCGCCGTCAGTGCGAGCGCTCCCGCCAACTGCGCGTGGCCGGGCGCGACAGCGTCAGCGCCCGGCCATCACGCCTCCTCCACGCCCGGCAAGCCCCCGGCCTCCGGGCGTCAGCCAGACGTCATCGGCGGCGATCCGGTTCCCGGTTGCGGCTCAGGGCGTGACGACCAGCGTGCCCATCGAGGCGCCCGACCCGTCCGGCGCGCCCAGCGACGTCGTGTAGCTGCCCGGCCGCGCGATCGAGACGCGGATCCGCGAGGTCTGGCCGGGGCGAGCGAGCAGCTCCACGTTCGCGAGGCCGTCGGCCATCCACGCCTTGACGGAGGCGGTCGTGTTCGGGAGCTCGAGCACCGTCAGCTGGCCCGCCCTCACGGTCATCGTGTCCGCGACGGTCACGGTGGGCAGCGCGGCGTCGAGCGCCCGGTCGGCGGCCAGCACGCTTCCCGCCACGACGAGCCCGACGAGGCCGATCGCCAGCAGGTACGCGCTGTCGCGCAGCAGGCCGAGCGTCCCGACCCGCATGGCGCTCACGTGTCCGGGGCGGACGTCGATGCGCCGCAGCCGGAGCGAATTGGTCACCACGCTGACCGACGAGAGCGCCATGGCGCCCGCGGCCAGGGCCGGGTTGATGGTCACGCCGAACGCGGGGTAGAGCGCGCCCATCGCGATCGGGATGAGCAGCACGTTGTAGGCGAAGGCCCAGAACAGGTTCTGGCGGATAACCCGCAGCGTCCAGCGCGACAGCGCGATCGCCGAGCCGACGAGCCGCGGGTCGCCGCCGACCAGCGTCACGTCGGACGCCTCGATCGCGACGTCCGCGCCCGTGCCGATGGCCACCCCGAGGTCGGCCCGTGCCAGCGCCGGCGCGTCGTTGATGCCATCGCCCACCATGGCGACCCTGTGGCCCTCGCCCTGCAGCCGCTCGATGACCGCGTCCTTCTCACCGGGGAGCACCTCGGCGATCACGCGGTCCGCGGGGATGCCCACCTGGCGCGCCACCGCCTCGGCGGTCACACGAGCGTCCCCTGTCAGCAGCCAGACGTCGAGACCCGTGTTGCGCAGCCCGCGGACCGCCTCGGTCGATTCGGCCTTCACCGGGTCGGCGATGGCGATGAGGCCCGCGGGCACACCGTCCACCGCGACGAACACGACGGTCGCGCCGTTCGCCTGCTGGTCGGCCGCAGCGCCGTCCAGCGACACCACGTCCACGCCGCGCTCCTCGAGCAGGCGCCTGCTGCCCACCACGACCTGCGCCCCGTCGAGCTCACCGCTCACGCCGCGCCCGACGATGGCCTCGAAGGCCGCCGCCTTGCCGAAGCCGAGCTCCGATTCGCGCGCCCTGCGGACGATCGCCTCGCCGAGCGGGTGCTCGGAGCCCTGCTCGAGCGATGCGGCGAGGTCGAGCAGGCGTGCCTCGTTGAACCCCGGGGTCGGCACCACGGCGGTCACCGCCGGCCGGCCCAGCGTCAGGGTGCCGGTCTTGTCCATCACGACGGTGTCGATCCGGCCCGCCGCCTCGAGCGCCTCGCCGCCGCGGACGAGGATCCCGGCCTCGGCGCCCTTGCCGGTCCCGACCATGATCGCGGTGGGGGTGGCGAGGCCCATGGCGCACGGGCACGCGATGATGACGACGCCGATGAACGCGGTCAGCGCGAGCGTGAACCTCGGCTCGGGGCCGACCACGAACCACATCACGAACGTGGCGGCGGCGATGGCCAGCACCGCGGGCACGAAGACCGCGCTGACCTGGTCTGCAAGGCGCTGGATCGGGGCCTTGCTGCCCTGTGCCCGCTGCACCAGCTCCACGATGCGCGCCAGCGCGGTGTCGCGGCCGACGCGCGTGGCGCGCATCACGAACGAGCCCGTGGTGTTGAGCGTCGCGCCGATCACCTCGTCGCCCGGGTTCTTGGTGGCGGGGATCGGCTCGCCGGTGAGCATCGACTCGTCGACCGCAGACGCGCCCTCGGTGACCACACCGTCGACCGGCACCTTGTCGCCGGGCCGAACGCGCAGCAGGTCTCCCGGGACGACCACCGCGAGATCCACGTCCTCTTCTGTGCCGTTGCGGATCCGCCGGGCGGTCGTCGCCTGCAGGCCGACGAGACGGCGGATGGCACCGGTCGTGCGGCCCTTGGCGCGCCCCTCGAGGTACTTTCCGAGCAGGATCAGCCCGATGATGATCGTGGCCGAGTCGAAGTACGTCTCGGGCATGATCCCTGCGTTGCGGACCGCGTCGGGCCAGAGCGTGACGAACGCGGAGTACGCCCAGGCCACTGCCGTGCCCACCGCCACGAGCGTGTCCATCGTGGCCCCGCCGTGGCGACCCGCCTTCCACGCGGCGCGGTAGAAGCGGCTGCCCGCCCAGGCGACGAGGAACGTGGCCGGCAGCAGGATGGCCTTGTTGATGTCCGTCATCGAGACCGCGGTCTGTGGCCAGAACATCAGGACCATGATCACGACCGAGGCCACGATCGCGGTGATCGACATCCGCAGCGTCTCGCGCAGGGCGCGGTCGCGGTCCCGCTCCTCGGCCGTCAGCTCCGCATCGAGGGTCGCAGCGCCGGCGTCGGCGAGGTCGGGCGCCTCCGGCTTGACGTCGTACCCGGCGGCCTCCACCGCCTTGACCAGCTCGTCGCGGCCGGCCAGCGACGGGTCCACGAGGATCGTCGCCTTCTCGGTGGCGAGGTTGACCGCGGCCGTCGCCACGCCGGGCGTCTTGTTGAGGAAGCGCTCGATGCGGTTGACGCACGACGCGCAGGTCATGCCCTCAATGGGCAGGATGATCTCGATGGGCTGGGCGCTGTGGGGGAGGGGCGGGGACGACGTCATACTACCGGGGAGTATACCGCGGCCGTCACGAGGCGGCCGGTGGGCCGAAGGTCACGAACTCGCGCGCCCCATCAGCACGCTGCTGGACGAGCTGCTCGGACGTCACGCTCCGCCGGGCGCTCCGGTCTGCCAGCCGAGCCAGGTGTCGGGGTCGATCCGCGGCCGCGCCACCCAGGCCTCACCGCCCCGGACCGCGATCTCCGGTGGCATCGGGTGCGAGAGGAAGAACGGCATCGACTCGGTGGCGCCATAGGCGCCGACATCGAGCACGGCCACGAGGTCGCCCGGTTCGGGCAGCGGCATGATCGCCGCCTGCGCGAAGACGTCGAGGCCCGTGCACAGCGGCCCCGCGATCGTGACCCGGACGCGGACCGGTCTGGTCCCGGACCTCGCGTCCGCGCCCGTCAGCACGCTCAGCCGGTGCTCCTGGCGCACCAGCGCCGGACGGAGGACGTGGTGGATGCCGCCGTCGATGATCACCACGTGGTGGCCGCCCACCTCCTTGCGCTCGAGCACGCGCGTAAGGTAGGCGCCGGCCGGCCCGACGAGGTACCTGCCGGGCTCGAGCAGCAGGCGTGTGGAGCGGGTCGACGGGTCCGCCGCGAGTCGCGTCGCCAGCGCGGCGAGCCGGGAGCCCAGCTCGGCCACGTCCAGCTCGGCCTCGCTCGCCTCGTACGGGATCCCGAGGCCGCCGCCGGCGTCGACGAGGCGGAGCTCGAAGCCGGCCTCGGCGGCGAGACTCCGCGCCGTCTCGGCGGCCGCCGCCACGTGGCCCGCGAGCGCCGCCGCGTCGGTCACATTGGAGGCGCCGAACGCGTGCAGGCCGAGGGGCTCCAGCCACTCCGAGGCGACGGCCTCGGCCGCGGCGACCCGCAGGTCGGCCGCGTCCATGCCGAACTTGCCGGCGCCGTCGTCGCCGACGAGGCGGACACGCTCCAGCCCGGCGGCGTCGGTCACCGCGGCGCGCAGCAGGACGCGCTGCCGGCGGCCGAGGCCCTCCGCGATGCGCTCCAGGCGCCGCAGCTCCCCCACCGACTCCACGGTGACCGCGCGCAGGCCGGCCTCCGCGGCGGCGGACAGCTCCTCGTCGCGCTTGCCCGGGCCGGTCATGACAACGTGGGCGGGGTCGATGCCGGCACGGACCGCGTGCCGCAGCTCGCCCCCGGAGGCGACGTCCGCGCCCAGGCCCATCGTTGCGAGGTGCTGCAGGACGGCGAGGTTCGGGTTCGCCTTCACCGCGTACGCGAGGTCGAACCGGGAGGGCAGCACGGCGCGCAGGGCGTCGACCTGCCGGGTCACGACATCGAGGTCGTACACGAAGGCGGGCGTGCCGAAGCGCTCGGCGAGCTCGGCCGGGGCGAGGCCGGCCAGCCGCCCGTCGCGCAGGACCTCGTTGCGGGTCGACGGGCTCCCGCTGGCGGCTTGGTGCGGCGCCTGCCGGGTCGGGGGCCCGGGCTCGCGGACGAGGCTCATCGCAGGGCGTCCTCCAGGGCGACCCGGGCGTCGGTCCCCGCGTCGCGGTCCTTCACCAGCAGTGCCACGGCCATCGACAGGCCGTGCTGCGACGCGAAGTCGCCGCCTGCCGGTCGCGTCCCGGGCACCACCACGGCGCCGGGCGGCACGGCCAGCGGCTCGTCCGCGGTGCCCGTGAGCACCCGCTCGCGGACGAGATCGTAGACCCGCGAGGTCCCGGTCAGCGTCACGCCCGCCGCGATGACCGCGCCCGCGCCCACCAGCACGCCCTCGAGCAGCGCGCAGCCCGCGCCGACGAACGCGCCGTCCTCGACGATCACCGGGCGCGCCCCGGCCGGCTCGAGCACGCCGCCGATCGTGACGCCGGCCGAGAGGTGCACCCGCGCCCCGATCTGGGCGCAGGAGCCCACCAGGACGTGCGAGTCCACCATGGTGTCCTCGCCGACCCACGCCCCGACGTTGATGAACGAGGGCGGCATGACGACCACGCCCGGGCCGAGGTAGACGCCGGCCCGGACGGCGGTCCCGCCCGGGACGATCCGCCATGGGCGGCCGGCCCGGGCCGCGGCGTCGGCCTCGGGCCCGTCAAGGACGTCCTTGACGGGCAGGCCGACCCGGTCGGCGAACCGCAGGACCCCGCCGAGGTCCCAGGTCGCCAGCGCCCGGTCCCGGAAGCAGGCGAGGATCGCCTCCTTCACCTCGGGATCGGCGCGCCAGCCGCCGGCAGCACCGGGGTCCGGGACGGCGGCACGTCGGCGGCCCGCATCGAGGTCCGCCAGGATGGAGGTCGTGCCCGCGGGCGCGTTCGCCCGCCCACCGTGTGCGGCCGTCATGCAGCGGCCCCGGCGAGCGCGGGCGCGGCATCGACCCGGTCATCGTCGATGACCGTCGCGGGAATCCGGCCGCCGCCGTCCACCAGGCCCAGCGCCCGCAGGAGCGTTGTGAGGCGCTCGCGGGGCGCATCGGCCAGCGGCAGCAGCGGCTGGCGCGTCGCATCGGTGTCGAGCAGGCCCATCGCCAGCATGCCGGCCTTGACCGGGACCGGGTTCGGGGCGCCCTGGAAGTTCGCGCGCATGAGCGGGAGCCAGCGGTCGTGGAGGCGTCGCGCCCCGGCCGGGTCGCCAGCGTGCCACGCGCGGACCAGCGCGCTCATCTGGCCCGGAATCTGGTTGGACGCGACGCTGATGACGCCGTCACCGCCCATCGCGAGGATCGCGAGCGTCGCCGCGTCGTCGCCGGACAGGACCGCCACGTCGTCCGGGCGGTCGCGGCAGATGACCGCGAGCTGATCGATGTTGCCGCTCGCCTCCTTGACCGCGACGACACGGGGGTGCTCCGCGAGCCGCAGGAACGTGTCCGCCTCCACGTTGGCGCCGGTCCGGCCGGGCACGTTGTAGACGACGATCGGCAGGCCGCCCTCGTCCGCGATGGCGCGGAAGTGGGCCTCGAGCATCCGCTGGTCGGGCTTGTTGTAGTAGGGGGTGACGACGAGCGCGGCGTCGGCGCCCAGCGCGGCGGCGCGGCGGGTGGCCTCGATGGAGCTGCGCGTGTCGTTGGAGCCCGTGCCGGCGATCACCGGGATGCGGGCGGCGGGCCCGCACGCGTCACGGGCCTCGACCGCGATCGCGATGCAGCGGTCGCGCTCGGCCGCCGACAGCGTGGGCGATTCGCCGGTGGTCCCGACCGGGACGAGGCCGTCGATGCCGGCGGTGACCTGCCAGGCGACGAGCCGGCGGTAGGCGGCCTCGTCGAGCATGCCGTCGGTGGTGAACGGCGTGACGAGCGCCGTGAAGGCGCCGCGCAGGCGGGGGTCGGTGCGATCGGCGGCGGAGGGGCGGACGGGGCGGGTCATCTCGGGCTCCTTCGGATGGGGTCGGGCTGGGCGGGGGTCGGGTCAGGCGGGCACGGCGGCGGGCGCCGCGAGCAGGTCGTCGACGACCTCGTCGAAGGGGTGGAGCCCGGGGGTCCGGGCCGCGGCGGTCAGCCAGCGGGCCGCCGCGATGGCACCGTCGGCGTAGGCCGTGCGGTCGCGGGCGGTGAGGCGGAGCTCGACCGACTCGCCCTGGCCGTCGAAGGTCACCAGATGCGAGCCGGGCGCGGCGCCGGCGCGGATCCCGGCAACCTCGAGGGCCGGGCGGATCTCGGCAGGATCGGTCGCCGCCTCGGGGCCGGCCCAGCGCGGATCCGCCGCGAGGATCCTGCCTGCGATCGCGCGCGCCGTGCCCGACGGGCGGTCGACCTTGCCGCGGCGATGCCACTCGACGATCGACGGCTCGAAGGCCCCGGCCCGCGCGTACCAGGCGGCGGCGCGCTCGACGAGGCGCAGGAACAGCGCCGCTCCGAGCGAGAGGTTGGTCGCGGCGACCGCGACGGCGTCGTGCTCGGCGAGCATCGCCCGGACACGGGCCTGGTCCGGCTCCCAGCCGGTCGCGGCGAGGATGAATGCCCGGTTGCCGGCCGCGAGCGCGTGGGCGAGGTTGGCGGGGACCGCCGCCCCGAGCGACGCGTCCAGCACGACGTCAGCCGTGGGCGCCGCGACCCGCGGGCCGTGGGCTGCGGGGCGGCCGATCGTGGTCACGGTCCAGCCCTGGGTGGTTGCCGCCGCGGCGATCGCGTCGCCGAGCCGTCCCGGTCCGTAGAGGAGGAGGTGCATGATCCGGACTGTCCTTTCCGCTGGTCCTGGGCCGCGGTCCCGGAGGTCCGAAGAATCACAAAGGCCGCGTCACCGTGCGGTGTCCGCGGCCCCTTCGTCGCCTCCGGTCCCGGAGGCTCTCGGTTCGTCGCTTGCGCGCCCCTCAGAGCCCCAGGGCCCGGGTCTCTCGACCGGGCCGCCAAGGCTTCTTCTTGGCGTCGAAGGCGAAGATGGTGTGCGACATGGCTCGCGCATCATGCCAGCACTCATGAGTTGATGCAAGACTTGCAGTCGTGAATAAGTTCTATGCATTCTGTGTGACGGGCGAGGTCGCGTCCGACTTCGGCCCGGTCCGGGTCGCTGCGACCGCCCGGGGGGTGGTGGCGGTGGCGCTGCTGGCGACGCCGGAGGGGTTCGAGGCGGGCCTCGCGCGGCGTGGACTGGTGGTGTCCCCCGACGGCGCCGGGCCCGATGCCGCGCGGCTGCTGCGGGAGGCCTCGACGTCGGCGGGGGCGATGCTCGCGGGGGAGCCGGTCGACCTCGGGGCGCTGCCGGTGGACCTGGGCGACCGCCCCGAGTGGGACCGCCGGATCCTGGGCGTCGTGCGCGGCATCCCGCGCGGCACCACCCTGAGCTACGGCGAGGTGGCGCGCGTGGCCGGCAGGCCGGGCGCGGCGCAGGCGACGGGCGGGGCCGTCGGGCGCAATCCGGTGGGCCTGGTCATCCCGTGCCACCGGGTGATCGCGGCCGGGGGCAGGCTCGGGGGATATGGCGCCGCCGCCTGGGGCGGGGTCGAGGCGGCGCTGGACCTCAAATCAGCGCTGCTGCGCCTCGAGGGCGTGCGGGTCGGCCGCTGAGCACTCGCCATCCGCGGCGCCGCGGCGGGGGCGTTAGCCGCGCGGCACGGGGCGCATGGGATAGACGCCGACCACGACCGGCGCGCCGGGGTCGAGGCTCAGCTCGTAGCCGACGTCGCCGCCGTTGAGGAGCTCGCCCAGCATCCGCGCCTCAGGCGCTGGCAGGCCCAAGAAGATCATGCCGGTCCCCGTGCGCACGGGCGTCACGTCATCGTCGCCGCCCGGGATCCCGAACCGGCGCCGCAGCTCGTGCATCGGGATCCAGGGTCGGCTCTTGATGAACCGGCGGATCTGCGCCTGCGTGCAGGTGATGCGGCGGTCATCGTCCTCGGCTGCGCCGTCGACCCGGGCGGCGACCGTCGTCGACACGGCATCGGCGGGCACTGCCGCCGGAACGGGCGTGGTGGCGGCGCCGCGGCCGTCGTCGTCGGGGCGCGCCTCGTCGCGGACTGGCGCATGCGGCTCGGGCACTCCGCGCATCGTCACAGCGGCCGCCGGACGCTCGCTGTCGGGTGCGGCGGGCCTGGGCTCGAAGGCCATGGCGGGCTGCGGATGCCGGCCGTGCCGACTGCGCCGGCTCACCGGGGCGGGCTCAGCGGGCGGTGCGCCCGCGTGGAGGAGGCGGTCATTGTGGGCTCGTGTCGAGCGGTCGAGGACTGCGACCGGGTATCCCGATCATACTCCGCGGTGGGGTCCCCGGGCGGCGGCGTCCCGACCGTGCGGCCGGGCGACGTCAGCCCGGCACGACCAGCAGCTCGCGGGTCAGCTCGTTGAGGACGATCGGGCCGTCATCGCCGCACACGACGATGTCCTCGATCCGGGCGCCGAACCGCCCCTCGAGATAGATGCCCGGCTCCACGCTGAAGGCGTTCCACTCGGCGAGCGGCTCCGCGTTGCCGGCCACGAGGTAGGGGTCCTCGTGCCCCTCGAGGCCGATCCCGTGGCCTGTGCGGTGGATGAACTGCGGCCCGAACCCCGCCGCCGTGATCGCGTCGCGGGCGACCGCGTCCACCGCCTCTGCAGCGAGGCCGGGCCGGACGGCGGCCGTGGCCGCGGACTGCGCGCCCCGGAGCACCGCGTACAGGCGGGCGAAGTCCGGGTGGGGCCCGAGCGCCGGGTCGCCGCCGTCGATCCAGACGGTCCGGGTGATGTCCGAGCCGTAGCCTCCCAGCGTCCCCCCGATGTCGATCACCACGGGCTCGCCGGCCCGGATGAGGCGCTCGCCCGCCTCGTGGTGCGGCGACGCCGAGTTGGGCCCGGACGCGACGATCCAGAACGCGGCGTCGTCGTGCCCCTCGGCGACCAGGCGCTCGCGGACCTCCCGGGCGACGGCCGCTTCGGCCCGGCCGACGAGCCGCCCGCCGGCGATCTGCGCGACCACGCGGTCGGCCGCGTGCGCCGCCTCGCGCAGCAGCCCGATCTCGTCCTCGTCCTTGCGCATCCGTAGCCCGCGGAGCACCGCCGACGCGACGCTGAACCGGGCGTGCGGCAGCACCCGCTGCAGCCCCAGCACGAACGCCGCCCGGAGCCCGTCCGACACCGCCACGGCGCCGAGGTCCGGGGCCGCCCGGCCGGCGCCTGCGGCCAGCGCCGGGGCGACGTGGAGCATCGGGTCCTCGGTCTCCTCCCACGTGGCGACCGTCACGGCGCCGGTCGCCGCGGCCGGGCACGACCGCGCCGGCGTCGCCTCGAGCCGTGGGGCGATGAGCGTCATCGCCGACCCGGGCGCCGAGGGCACCACGAGCAGGGTGAGCCGCTCGAGCGGCATCGCCGCGTACCCCGCGAGGTACCGCAGATCCGCTCCCACGCCCACGAGCAGCGCGTCGAGGCCGGCGCTGGCGGCCGCCGCCCGCGCCCGCTCGAGCCGCTCGGCGTAGCGCCCGGGCGGGATCGTCGGAGGGGTCACGGGACCTGCCCCGTGCCCGGACGGTGGCGGGCGGCGAGCCGGCGGCGCGGGGCCTGCGGCACCCTCACTCGTGCGCCTCCCAGCCCCGCAGCGCCGCGACCCAGTCGCCGAGATCGCGGTTCCCGTGCTCGAACAGCGCACGGTACGTGTACACGCGGACAGCACCCGCCGCGTATGCCGCGCGCCGCTCCTCGGCGTCGTCGTGCTGCCCCACGGCGACCGCGGGCACCCGGGCCGTGGCCAGGATGGACATCGCCGCAATGCCGTCATACGAGCGGGCGGTGAGGTCCACGACGCAGCCCTCGAGGCCGGAAACCGCGGCGCGCAGCAGCGCGACCGAGGCGAGGCGCACGGGCTGGCCGCCCGCCCGCTGGACGATCTCGGCGAGGCGCGTGCCCCAGATCAGGTCGTCGGCGAGGACCGCGACCCTCGGCCCCGCCCCGACCGGGCGGAGCGTCACCCGAGGGACTTGACGAGGTGCCGGAAGACGTCGGCGGCGGCCACGACCCCGATCGGCCGGCCGTCCTCCACGATCGGGATGTGGCGGAACTCGCCGACGGCCATCTTGTGGACGGCGACAGCGAGCGTGTCGTCGTGGCGCAGGACCACGGGGTCGCGCGTCATGAAGTCGCGCACCTTGTACATCGCGAGGCGCTTGTCGGTGGCCTTCACGACCGCGTCGCGGTCCGTGAAGATCCCCACCAGCTGGTCGCCGTCGACCACGAGCAGGCAGTCGCCGCCCGAGGCGTGCATCTGGCGGATGGCGTCGGCGACCGGCATCCCCGGGTCGACCGTCACCGGCGAGCCGATGCCCAGGCGGTCGAGGTGCTCGCCGAGCACGGTGTCGTGATAGTCGAGCGCGGGCTCCGGCGTGTCGGAGTTGGCGAGGTCGGCGCCGCAGTTGGCGCAGTTGTCCTCGCCCTCGAAGTTGTCGAAGCGGCAGACGGGGCACAGCATCGGGTCACTCCACCGTCCAGGTCTCGCCGGCCATGAGCGCCTTGGCGAGGTCCCCGGGGCCGGACTTGGCAATGGTCTGCTCGATCTGCGCATCGACCAGGTCCGAATAGGTCGGCCGCTCGACCTGGCGGAGGATGCCCACGGGCACCGGGAACTCCGGCCAGAACATCCGCGACAGGATGAGCGCGAGGTACGGATCCTCGGCGTACTGGTCGTGGACCGCCAGATCGGCCTCGGTCACGCCGTCCTCGCCGAGCGTCACCACCTCGGGGTGGAGGCCGCGCAGGCGGATGCCCTTGTCGCGCTCCTTGCCGAAGATGAGCGGCTTGCCGTGCTCGAGGAACAGCATCCGGTCGTCACGGACATCGCGCTCGGTGAACTCGCGCCAGGCGCCGTCGTTGAAGATGTTGCAGTTCTGGAGCACCTCGATGTACGAGGCGCCGTGGTGGCGCCCGGCCGCTTCGAGCGTGTGCTGCATGTGCTCGGTGTGGGTGTCCACCGTTCGGGCCACGAACGTGGCCTCGGCGGCGAGTGCGAGCGTCAGCGGCATCACCGGCCGGTCCACCGAGCCCATCGGCGTGGACTTGGTCCGCTTGCCGAACTCGGAGGTGGGCGAGGTCTGGCCCTTGGTCAGGCCATAGATCCGGTTGTTGTGCATGACCATCGTGAAGTCCACGTTCCGGCGCATCGAGTGCAGGAAGTGGTTGCCGCCGATGGACAGCGCATCGCCGTCACCGGTGATCACCCAGATCATCAGGTCGGGGCGGGCGATCTTGAGGCCGGTCGCCAGGGTCGGCGCGCGGCCGTGGATCGAGTGGAAGCCGTACGTGTTCATGTAGTACGGCAGGCGCCCGGAGCAGCCGATGCCGCTGATGAAGACGATGTTCTCCCTCGGCACGCCGAAGTCGGGCATCACCTTCTGGGTCTGGGCCAGGATCGAGTAGTCGCCGCAGCCGGGGCACCACCGGACCTCCTGCTCCGCGACGAAGTCCTTGCGCGTGAGCTTGATCGGCTCGGCCGGGGTGAGCATGTCGGTCATCGCATCAGCTCCGCTCGGCGAGGACGCGGTTGGCCTCGTCGATGATCTCGGCGATCCGGAACGGCTTGCCGCGGACACGCCCGTAGGCGAGCGCGTCCACGAGGTACGTGCCCCGGATCACGAACCACAGCTGGCCGAGGTTGAGCTCGGGCACGAGCACGGTCTTGTAGCTGCGGAGGACGTCCCCGGTGTTCTTCGGGAACGGGAACAGGTGGCGCAGGTGCGCGTGGGCCACCGACGTGCCGTCGGCCTGCAGGCGCTCGGTGGCGCTGCGGAGGGCGCCGTACGTGGAGCCCCAGCCGAGGATCAGCAGGTCGCCGGTCTCGGGCCCGAAGACCTCGAGGTCGGGGATGTCCCTGGCGATGCCCGCCACCTTGTCGCGGCGGAGCACCGTCATCTTGTGGTGGTTGTCCGCGTCGTAGGACACCGTGCCCAGGCCGTGGAGTTTCTCGAGGCCGCCGATGCGGTGCTCGAGGCCGGGCGTGCCCGGGACGGCCCACGGGCGGGACAGGGTCTCGGGATCGCGGGAGTACGGAAGGAACGGGCCGTCGCCCTTGACGGCGCCGGGGACCGAGATGTCCGGCAGCTCGTCCACCGACGGGACGCGCCACGGCTCCGCGCCGTTGCCCACGAACGCGTCGGAGAGGTACATCACCGGCGTCATGTACTTGAGGGCCAGGCGCGAGGCCTCGATTGCCATCGAGAAGCACTCAGCGGGCGTTGCCGGGGCGACGACGGGCATCGGGGCCTCGCCGTTGCGCCCGAAGATCGCCTGGAACAGGTCCGCCTGCTCCACCTTGGTCGGCAGGCCGGTGGACGGACCGGCGCGCTGCACGTTGACGATCACGATCGGGAGCTCCGTCATGACCGCGAGGCCCATGGCCTCGGTCTTGAGCGCGACACCGGGCCCAGAGGTGCCGGTGAGGGCCAGCGAGCCGCCGTAGGCCGCCCCGATCGTGGCCCCGATGGCCGCGATCTCGTCCTCGGCCTGGAAGCTCTTGACGCCGAAGCTCTTGTACGCCGACAGCTGGTGGAGGATGTCAGAGGCCGGCGTGATCGGGTACGAGCCGTAGAACAGGGGTCGCTTGGCGGCCTGCGCCGCGGCGAGGAAGCCGAGCGCCGTGGCCTCGTTGCCGGTGATGTTCCGGTAGATGCCGGGCGGCAGCTTGGCCGCGGGCACGCGGTAGGTCTCATGGAACATCTCGGTCGTGTCGCCGAAGGCGAACCCGGCCCGCAGGGCGCGGCGGTTGGCCTCGGCGATGACCGGGCGGCTGCCGAACTTCTGGTCGATCCACTTGAGCGTGGGCTCCATGGACCGCTCGTAGAGCCAGAACATGACGCCCAGCGCGAAGAAGTTCTTCGTCAGGTCGACCTGCTTGCTGGTCATGTCGAGCCCCTCGAGCGCCGCGGCGTTGAGGGTGCTGATCGGGATCCGGAAGACGTTGAAGGCCTTGAGCGAGTCGTCCTCGAGCGGGTTGGACGCGTAGGCCGCCTTGGACAGGTTGGCCTTCGTGAACGCGTCGCTGTTGACGATGATCGCGGCGCCTGCCGGCAGGTCGACCGCGTTGGTCTTCAGCGCGGCCGGGTTCATCGCGACCAGGACGTCGGGCGCGTCACCCGGCGTGTGGATGTCAAGCGCCGAGAAGCTGATCTGGAAGCCCGACACGCCAGGCAGCGAGCCGGCGGGGGCCCGGATCTCGGCCGGGTAGTCGGGGAATGTGGAGATGTCGTTGCCGAAGACCGCTGCGGTCCGCGTGAACTGGGTGCCGGTCAACTGCATGCCGTCGCCGCTGTCGCCGGCGAAGCGGATGGTGACCCGGTCAAGCTCGCGGACGTCGCGCTCGGGGCTCTGCGCTGTGGTTGTCATCCGCCTTCGGCCTGCTCCATGCGCTGATGCGGTCGGGGTGGGAGGTTGAGCAGCTCCTCGGGGAACGACTCCGCGAGGAACTTGAGGATGTCCACCTGGCGCACGACGCCCACGAGCTGCCGGTCCTCGTCGATGACCGGGATGTTCCGGTAGCGGCCCGACTGCATGAGCTCGAGCGCGTCCCGCACCGTCTGCGACAGGTGGAGCGTGTGCGGCTCGGTGGTCATGTACTCCTCGACGGGGGCGTCGAGGTCAACGCCGGAGGCGACGTCGGGGCCGACCAGGCGGCCGAAGATGTCGCGCTCCGTCAGCACGCCCTTGAGGCGCCCATCGGCGTCCGTGACGAACACGGAATCGCCGGTGCCGGTGCTCTGGATGGCGCGCAGGCAGTCGCCGAGCGTGGCGCCCGGGGCCATCGCCACAGGCTGCCGTCGCCCGACCACCATCAGGGGTTCCGACGCGAGGGATGGAACGCGCGCCAGGACGGCGCGCTCGTTGAGGTTTGCCACGGGCGAGAGTGTACCGCTGCAGCGGGAGGCAGCGGGTGCAGGCCCCCTGGCCCGTTCGGGGTGGATCGTTCGGCCCATCCTGCCTAGCGTCGGGCGACGCGGCCCTTCCAGCGGCGCGTGGGGGGCCGGGCGCGCGCCGGAGCCCGTGAATCCGGCACCGACGCGCGCGGCGGAGCCGGTACCCTCGGGCCGGTGAACCGATCGCGGGTCGTGGGCGTGGCACTGGTGGTCATCAGCGCGATCTCGTTCGGCTCCGGCGGGCTCTTCGCGCGGCCCGCGTACGCCGCGGGCATCGACTGGCTGACGCTGATGGCCTGGCGCTTCCTGCTCGCCGGCGCGCTCGCCTGGGCCGTGCTCCTTGCGAGCCCGTCCGCGCGGCGCGCGCTGCGGGTGATGCCCCGGCGGATGGTGCTGACCGCCGTCGGCCTTGGCGTCTACTACATCTCCAACACCGCCACGTACTTCGCCGGGATCACCACCACCCCGCTCTCCCTGGCGGCCCTGATCGTCTACATCTACCCACCGATCGTGGCGGTGCTGGCGCTGCGCTTCGGCCATCCGCTGCAGGGCCGTCGGGCGTGGACCGCGCTCGGCATCGCGGTGCTCGGCGTGGTGCTCGCGGTGGGCGGGATCGACGCGGCCGAGATGCCGCCGGTGGGCGGCCTGCTGCTCGTGATCGCGGCGCCGCTCCTGTACTCGGTGTGGATCATCCTCGCCGCCCGCCACTCCGGCGAGACCAGCGACGGCGTCGGCAGCGCGGCGGAGGGAGCCGCCAACGCGACGGTCGTGGGCGCCCTGATGCTCAGCTCGACGGGCGTGGCGTACTGGTTGATCTGTGCGCTGCTGCGCCATCCCGTGCTGCCCGCGGACATCCCGGCCGGCGCGTGGCCGGGGATCGTCGGCGTCGGGGTCGTGGCCGGGTTCGTCGCGGTCCAGTTCTTCTACGCGGGGGCGCAGCGGGTGGGCGCGGCCCAGGCGTCGCTGCTCTCCACGGTGGAGCCGCTGTGGACCATCGCGGCGGCGGGAATCCTGCTCGGCGAGCGGCTGGCGCCGGTGCAGCTGCTGGGCGGCGGGCTGATCCTCACGGGCGTCGTGCTCTCGCAGACCGGGCCGCGCGGCGGACGGGCCGACCTGCCGCAGCCCGCACTGCGCCTGGGCGAGGACTAGGTAGGGTTCGCGCGATCCGATGCCTGTGGCGCGCCGCCCCTGGTGCCGCGCGGCGTGGTCCGCTCGCCCGGCCTCACCGTCCCAGGGCCAGCCTCGCCGCTGACGCCTGCGCTCGGGCGCCCGCCCACACCCAGCCCGCGTCCGAGCCCACGCCGAGGAAGCTGAACCCGCGCGCTCGGTAGGCCGGCACGAACGAGGCGTCGCCGAGCAGGATCCCGGCCGCCTTCCCGTGGGCGCGGCAGGCTGCCACCACCGCGTCGAGCGCGCTCGTGAAGACCGGCTCATCGAATCGCCCGGGGACGCCCAGACTGTGCGACAGGTCGGCCGGGCCGACGAACAGGACGTCCACCCCGTCGATCGCAGCGAGCTCCCCTGCGGCCGCGACCGCCTCGGGCGACTCCACCTGGAACACGCCCAGGACCTGGTCGTTGACGGTGGACGCGAGGGTGGCGTGGGTCCGCTCGAAGTACCCGTTGCCGCGGTTGAGCAGCGCCACGCCGCGGATCCCGGTCGGCGGGAAGCGCATCCAGCGGAGCGCGTCCGCGGCGTCGGCGGGCGTGTCGCAGCGCGGGAGCACCAGCCCGTCGGCGCCGAGGTCGAGCGCCCGGCCGATCCTCAGCCGCTCGATCGAGGCCACCCGCACGAGGGCGGTCGTGGGCGTGCCCTGCACCGCGAGCAGCTGGGCATGGATGTCCGCCTCGCTGCCCATGCCGTGCTCGAGGTCCAGCACCACCCAGTCGTACCCGGCGCGGGCGACGATCTCGGCCGCGGCGAGGGAGCCGAGGTTGACCCAGGCGCCGACGGTGGGCTCGCCCTCGAGGATGCGGCGGCGGAGGCCCCGCCGCGGGGGCAGGGGCCGGGGTGCGGTCGGGCTGGTGTCGCTCATGCGCGGATCATGCCCGAACTGGCGCCTGGAGCGTGGCCTGGCGAGGTGCGCGACGTGCCGCGCGCCGTCTTGGGCACCCTCGACGATCCACGTGCCCCGGCGTCGCCGCCGACCGTCCTCCCCTATCGGAGGGGGGGTACCAGTACCTCCGGGTCATTCCTCTGAGCGAACACCTCGCGATAGGGTCTTGATCTGGGACCGCGGGGGGCCAAGCCTGCGGCGGAGGACAACCAGCAAGGGACGTGCTGATGAAGACCATCAAGTGGCATGCCTACCGCGCGACGATGTTCCTTGGGACCGTCGCCGCCTTCTTCCTGGTCTTCGCGGACACGGCGAAGCGCTGGTGAGCCGCCGCTGGTGATCAGCGCCACCGCCTGAGGTCGCTGACTTGACGCGGTGATTGCCCACCGCACGAAGAGGGCCGCCGGAGAACCTCCTCCCGGCGGCCTTTCGATTCCCGTGCGGTGGCGTCGTCTGCCGTCGTCGCGAGGCGCGGGACGACGCTCGCCCTCCCCTCCCGGCGCTACGCCCTGCCGCGGTCCCGCCACATGTTGCGCAGCAGGAACGACACGTTCGCCGGGCGCTCCGCCAGCCGCCGCATGAAGTACGGGTACCACTGCCCGCCGAACGGGACGTAGACGCGGACCCGCCAGCCACCGGCAACGAGCTGCTCCTGGAGGTCGCGGCGGATCCCGTAGAGCATCTGGAACTCGAACGCGTCGCGGGCGATGCCCTCGGCCTTGGCCACTTCGACCGCCCGCCTGATCAGCCGGACGTCGTGGGTGGCGAGCGCGGGGTACCGGCCCGCGCGCATGAGGCGGAGCATGAGCCGCTCGTACGCCTCGTCAACCTCGTGCTTCTCGGCGTAGGCCACCGAGTGCGGCTCCTTGTAGGCGCCCTTGCACAGGCGGACGCGACCCCCCACCTCGATCAGGGCCTCCACGTCCTGGTCGCTGCGGCGGAGCGCGGACTGGATGACGACGCCCACGTCGGCGCCGCTCGTCCCGGGCTCGGTGGCGCCCACCGGCCGCACCGCGTGCCACAGCGCGAGCGTGGCATCGGTGGTCGTGTGGTCCTCCATGTCGATCCGGACGAACGCGCCGGTCCCGATCGCCTTGGCGACGATCCGCCCGATGTTCTCCCGGGCGAGCGCGGGGTCGACGGCGAGGCCCATCTGGCTGGGCTTGAGCGAGACGTTGCTGTCGAGCCCGGCAGCGGCGAGCGCGTCGAGCAGTCCGAGGTAGCGCTCGGCCGCCGCACGCGCGTCGGCCTCTGCCGTCACCGATTCGCCCAGGACGTCGACGGTGGTCCCCATGCCGGCGTCGTGGAGGCGGCGGATCGCCGGCAGCGCCTCGTCGAGCGTCTCGCCGGAGATAAACCGGCGCACCATCGGCCGCGTCACCGGGACCCGCGTCGCCAGGCGGCCGAGCGACTTGCGGTGCGAGAGCGTGAGCAGCGTCGAGCGCATGGCGCGCTCGGCAAGGTCGTTCACGGCGGTTCGATCGGGCATCGAGGACCTCGAGGTCGGCGAGAGGACGGCGACGGCGGCTCTGCGGGGCGGTGTCGAGCCCGGGGGGCAGGCGGCGCTCGTCGGCGCAGAGCATAGAGCGCACCAGCCCGTGGGCGGACAGTCGCTTCGACGGCTAGATTCCGGGCCATGCGGTCCCTTGAAGGCCGTGACGTCGGAGCGCCGGCCGCGACCCGGCCTCGGAGGACAGGATGGCCGTCGACTACCAGCACATTCCCCACCCGCACGTCGCCCTGCACCGCACGAGCGGGCCGCCGAAGACTGGGGACAGCGCCAGCGGGTTCAACGGCCGCCTCGCCGTGGGCCTCACCGGCGTCGTCGGGACGATGTGGTGCGCATATGCGTTCGCGGTGCTGGCGCTGGTCGCCCTGCCGTCGGCGATCCAGCAGGGCAGCGTGCTCGCGCTGGTGACCTGGGTCAGCCAGACGTTCATCCAGCTCGTGATGCTGTCGGTGATCATGGTGGGCCAGACGATCATGTCCAAGGCGTCAGACCAGCGCGCGGAGATGACCTACAAGGACGCCGACGCGACGTTCCACGAATCCGAGCAGATCCAGGCTCACCTCATGGCGCAGGACACGGCACTCGATTCGCTGCTCGACAAGGTGGCGACGCTCGAGGCATCGCTCGAGAAGGCGCTGGCGGCGAAGGGGTAGCGAGCGGAGCCTCGCTCGGTCAGCCTTGCGGCGGCGCCGCTCACGGTTCGCCGCCGGCTACGGGGATGACCACGCCCAGGAGGCGATCACGGCTTCGACGTCGGCCCGGGCGTCGTCAGCGACCGCAGAGCCCCAGCGCGCCTCGATCGACTCGGGAGCCCCCGGGAATTGCCACACGAGGCTCAGCGCGCGCTGGGACAGGACGGCGGAGCGCCCGCCGACCTCCACCCACTGGTCGCCCGATCCGAGCGTGGGCGTCGGGTACGGCACGACCGCTCCGAGCCAGGCCCCGCTGTGGTAGGCCAGCACGACGCCGTTGTCCGAGACCGACCAGCGTGGACTCGCGTCGCAGCTCACCGACGTCGACGCGTAGCTGCAGCCGAGGTCGAATTTGCCGATGCCCACTGCGGCAAGCACCGTCGGGCCGTGGATGCCGGCATGCTCGTACCCGCTGATGAGGCGCCAGGCCATCGGGTATGCGAAGGTGAAGCCGTCGCCTTGGAAGGTCGTCGTCGCGGCGATCGCCCTCACCGACGGGGGCGGGAATGTCGACGGGGCAGGCGACAGCGAAGCCTGGCCAGTCGCCGCCGCAGCAGCAGTCGAGGCGGCCGATGCGGGCGCGGGCGTCCCCGAGCACGACGCCATGGCAGCTGCGGCCAGGAGCGAGAGGAGGACGCGGCCGCGTCGGCGATCTCGCTTACGATGGACCCGCGGCGCTCGCAAGTGCTCGATCCGGCGCATGTGGACCTCGGGCTCAACGGTGGGCTGCGACCTGCAGCCGCGACAGCGAGACGACGGACTCCTGCAGATGGTTCCCGCGGCGGGCCGACCGATGCGGACCCTCCCAGGAACCGACCCCACCGGCATGCGACCGTCGCCGACGGTGTGCGAGGGAGCTGCTGCCGCGGTCGCTGCGGGCTGATCTAGTGCTCGGCCTTGCTCCCGTTGGCCCCGAGCTGGGCCTCGAGCTGGTCGCCCAGCTCGACGGTGCGCCGGAAGGCGGCCCAGACGGCCTCTGAGAGCACGGTCCGCAGGCGCCCAGACTCCAGTTCGTGGAGCGCGGCGGCGGAGGTGCCGCCCGGCGAGGTGACCATGTTCCGCAGGACCGCGGGGTGGTCGCCCGACTGCTTCGCGAAGCGGGTCGACCCCTCGAGCGTCTCGATCACGAGGTCGTGCGCGACGTGGCGCGGAAAGCCCAGATGCACGGCGGCGTCGATCAGCGCCTCCATCACGAGGAACACGTAGGCCGGGCCGGTGCCGGACACGGCGGTCGCCATCGCGACCCACTTCTCGTCCTCGACCTCGAGCTCGGCGCCCAGGGCGGACAGGAGGGCCTTCGCCTGCGAGCGCTGCTCGGCGGTGGTCGCGGGGGTGGCGTACCAGACGGTCATGCCGGCGCCGATCCGGGCCGGCGTGTTGGGCATCGCCCGGACGACCTGGTCGTGGCCCAGCGCCGCCACCAGCGCGGCCGAGGTGGGTCCGGCGAGGACCGAGAGGACCACCTGCCCCTGGCGCAGGTGCGGGCCGATCTCGCGCCCGACCTTGGCCAGCATCTGCGGCTTGACCGCGAGGATGACGACGTCCGCCCCCTCGATCGCCTCCACGTTGGACGCGACGGTCCGGATGCCGTGGGTCCCGGCGAGCGCGGCGCGCCGCTCGGCGCGGGGGTGGCTGGCGACGATCTGGCCGGGCTCGACCAGCCTGCCGTCGAGCAGCCCGAAGATCATCGCCTCGGCCATGACACCCGAGCCGACGGTCGCGATCGTGCGGTTCGCGAGGGGGGACATCGCGGCGGAGGATACCACCGCGAATCCGCGCCTCAGCCGGCCCGCGCGGCCACGGTGAGGAAGAAGCGGCCCGTCGTTCGGACCTCGATGCCCGCGAAGCCGGCGCGCGCGAGTGCCGCCTCGACGACCTCTGGGTCGTGGTAGGTCCAGGAGATTCCCGCCGGCGGGCCGCCCGCCGCGTCGGGCCGCAGGTCGATGACGGCCAGCGTGCCGCCGGCGCGCAGCCGCGACCGCAGCGAGGCGGCCGCCGGATCGAGGCCGGCGCCGCGCACCCGGCCGAGCAGGAACGAGGCCAGCAGGGCATCGAGGGCGGGGGCGTCCGGCGGGGCCGTCCAGGGGTCGGCGACGTGGAGGTGGGCGCGCAGGCGGTGGGCGACAAGGCGGGCGCGTGCAACGTCGAGCGCGGCGGCGTCCGGGTCCGAGGCGTGGAGCTCGCCGCGCTCGGCCAGGAGCGGCGAGAAGAACCCGACGCCGGCGGCCGGCTCGCCGATGCGGCCGGCGAACGGCAGCGCGTCGAGCCACCGGGTGACCACGTCGAGCTCGGCGGCCCATGCCGTGTCGTGGATGGCGCCGCGCTCGAACACGCCCCGACGCAGGAACCAGTCGTCGGGGAACGCCGGGGCGGGCCGCGGACGGCGGGCCGCGGACGGCCCGATGGCGTGCGCGCGGGGCTGCCGGGGGGCCGCGTCCGGCTCATCGCCTGCCGCGTCCCGCCCGTCGCCGGACGCGTTCGGCGCATCGCCTGCCCCCTCGGCCCCCGCCGTCGCCCGCTCGGCCAGTGCCGTCCGCAGGCGGTCGCGGAGGAACGCATTCGCCCCCGCACGACCGAGGCATGTCGGGCAGAGCTGCGCCCAGCCCTCCAGGTCGCCCTGCCCGCGCGTGGTCCAGGCGGCACCGCACCAGAGGCAGGCGAAGCGAGCGCGGAAGGCCACCGTTCCGATCCCGATGCGCCGCTCAGCCGACCCGAGCGAAGCTGTCGTTCGGCGCCAGCCCGTCGAACGCCTTGGGGTCGATGATCTCGGCCAGCACCTCGATCCCGTCCACGATGCGCGGCCCGGGGCGCCAGAAGAACGACGAGCCGTCGACGGCGAAGACGCGGCCCGCGCGGACCGCCTGGAGCTCGGCCCAGCCGTCGGGCCTCGGCAGCGCCTCCCACGCGGCGACGGTCTGGGGCAGGTCCATCCCCGCCGGCATCAGCACGATGATCTCCGGGTCCACCTCGCGGAGCGCGGCCCACGACGTGGACGGCGCCCTCTCGTGCTCCTGCCCGAGGAGCTCCCAGCCCCCGGCGAGGCGCGCCTGCTCGGGGATCCAGCGGCCCGCGGCAACAGGCGGGTCGAGCCACTCGAGGGCGGCGATCCGCGGGGCGACGAAGCCGTGGTCGCGGCGCGCCACCACGATGCCCTCGATCGCCTGAAGGCGCTCGCGCAGCCCGACGACCACGTCCATGGCGGCGTCCTCCGCCTCGGTCATGGCGCCCACGGTCTGGACGGCGTTGAGCACGCCCTCCACCGACATCGGGTCGAGGCCCAGGACCGCCACCTCCTCGTCGATCTCGTCGGCGATCGCCCGGAGGTCACGGAGCCCGACCGCGCACACGCGGTTGACGTCCGAGGCGATCAGCAGGTCGGGGTCCGCCTCGTCGAGCGCGTCGCGGTCGAGCTCGAGCAGCGGGGGTCCCGGCTGGCCGCGGGCAGGAACGACCCGCGGCAGGCGGGCCACGACGGGCAGCCCCCGTGCCCCGGGCGGCTCATCGCAGTAGGCGGTGACGCCGACCAGCTCCTCGCCCAGCCCGAGGGCGAACACGATCTCGGTGGCGGCAGGATGCAGGGAGACGATGCGCACGGTCCCAGTCTACGGGCGGGGCCTCATCGCCCATCGTCCGCGGCCGCGCACGACCGGCGGGGACGAGCCGGCGGCTGGAATCGAAACGGCCCCGCAGCGCTGCGGGGCCGTGACGGGTGCGCGGCCGGCACTCCGGCCGATCGCGATCAGGCTGGCTTGAGCGCGTCGAGGGCTGCGCGCGCTGCGGCCTTGTCCGTGAACCACTGCGCGTTGATCGGCGTGTAGCCGCTCCACTCCGCCGGCACGCTCTCCTCGGGGAAGATGGCGTTGACCGGGCACTCGGGCTCGCAGGCGCCGCAGTCGATGCACTCGTTCGGGTCGATGTAGAGCATCCGGTCGGTGCCCTCGTCGAGGTGGATGCAGTCCACCGGGCACACCGACACGCACGCCGTGTCCATCACGTCGACGCAAGGCTCGGCGATCACGTACGTCATTCGGGGGTTGTCTCCTGATCGAGGTCGCGGCAATGTCTTCGGACGGGCCGAGGCTGCCGCGAAGGGTATCACCGCACGGGGCGGGCGTACGCGCCCGCGCGCGCGACCGCAGGGTACCGCCGCTCCGGGGATCGCCGGGCGTCGCCGGCATCGCCGAGCGGGCCCGGTGCGCGGTCGAGCCCGCCCTGCGCATCATCGTCGGAACATCCTTGACACGGCGACAGGGCGCCCGTAGCGTGCGGCCCACCCGAGAGCCCGCGTTCCGGCCGAGGCGGAAGGTGGCCGTCGCACGGCGCGTCGCGAGGAGCCTGTTCGAGCGTGACCCCAACCCAGTCCCCGTCCGTTCCGGGCCCGGCGGCCGCTGCCGGCCCCGCCGTGCGCCTCGTCGGCCTCGTCAAGCGCTACGGCGACGTCACCGCCGTTGCCGGGATCGACCTCGAGATCGTCGACGGCGAGTTCTTCTCGATGCTGGGGCCGTCGGGGTCGGGCAAGACCACCACGCTGCGGATGATCGCGGGGTTCGAGGCGCCGACCGCCGGCACGATCGTCCTCGGCGGGCGTGACGTCACCGGCCTGCCGCCGTTCGAGCGCGACGTCAACACGGTGTTCCAGGACTACGCGCTGTTCCCGCACATGACGGTGGGCGACAACGTCGCCTACGGCCTCGTGGTGCGCAGGGTGCCCAGGGCCGAGCGCGTGCGCCGGGTGGGCGAGATGCTCGAGCTCATCCGCCTCGGCGGCTACGAGAAGCGCAAGCCCGGCCAACTGTCCGGCGGGCAGCGCCAGCGCGTGGCGCTCGCCCGGGCGCTCGTCAACCAGCCGCGCCTGCTCCTGCTCGACGAGCCGCTGGGCGCCCTTGACCTCAAGCTCCGCGAGGAGATGCAGCTCGAGCTCAAGCAGATCCAGGACGAGGTGGGCATCACGTTCATCTACGTGACCCACGACCAGGACGAGGCGCTCACGATGAGCGACCGGATCGCGGTGTTCAACGCGGGCCGGATCGAGCAGGTCGGCGCCCCCGCGGAGATGTACGAGCGTCCGGCAACGCGGTTCGTGGCCGGGTTCGTCGGCACGTCCAACCTCATCAGCGGTGAGGCGGCGCACGCGATCACGGGTCGCCCCGGGACGTTCACCGTGCGTCCCGAGAAGATCCGCCTCGGCGACGCGGACACGCCGTCCGGCGGCGACGAGTACGCGGCCGCTGGCCGGATCCGGAGCGTCGTGTACCTGGGCTCCGACACCCGGTACGTCGTGGCCCTCGACGCCGGCAGCGAGCTGGTGGTCACCCAGCAGAACCTCGAGACGTCCTCGACCGAGGCGCTCGCGCAGCAGGGGCGGGCAGTCCGCCTCGTGTGGAAACGGCAGCACATGCGGGAGATCGCCGAGGGCTGACCTCGGCCGGCACCACTCGGAGGAGGAGACGAGCGTGCGACGAAGGTTCCTGACACTTGCGGCGACGGCCGCCCTGGCCGCGAGCGCCTGCAGCAGCGGGGGCACGACGCCGGTTCCCTCGACGGGCGGCACGACGCCGCCATCCCCGGCCGCGACAGCGTCCGAGGCGCCCACCACCGCGGCGTCGGCGCCGGCCTCGCAGGCTGCAAGCGCCGCGCCCAGCTACTCGACGAGCGACTACGGCACGATCAAGCCGCTCAAGCCCGCGGTCGACCTGTCGAAGGTGGGAGGGCCCGGCGAGGGCTCGCTCAACATCATCATCTGGGCCGGCTACGCGGAGAGCGGCAAGAACGACCCGGTCTACGACTGGGTGACCGCGTTCCAGCAGGAGACCGGCTGCCAGGTCAACACCAAGGTGGGCAACACCTCCGACGAGATGGTCTCGCTGATCCGGCAGGGCGGCGGCGCCACGTACGACGGGGTGTCCGCCTCCGGCGACGCGACGCTGCGGCTGATCGCCAACGGCGACGTCGCGGCCGTCGACCCGGCCACCATCCCCGGCTTCGGCGACATCGCGCCGTTCCTGCAGAATGCGCCCCACTACGTGGTCAACGGCCAGCACTACGGCGTCCCCCACGGCTGGGGCGGCAACACCCTGCTCTACCGCTCGGACATCGTGACGCCCGCGCCGACGAGCTGGAACGTCGTCTTCGACCCGACGGCCTCGCAGCCGTACCAGGGCAAGATCACCGACTACGACAGCCCGATCTACATCGCCGACGCGGCGCTGTACCTCAAGGCCCACAACCCGGAGCTCGGCATCACCGACCCGTACGAGCTCACCCAGGACCAGTTCGACGCCGCGGTGCAGCTGCTCACGACGCAGCACCCGTGGGTCGGCAAGTACTGGTCGCTCTTCTCGGACGAGATCGACAACTTCAAGAACGCCACGACGGTGGTCGGCACGACCTGGCCGTACCAGTACAACGACCTCAAGTACACCGAGAAGGCCGCCGTGGGCCAGGTGGTCCCGAGCGAGGGGATGACCGGCTGGGCGGACACCTGGATGATGTCCAGCCACGCCGCCCACCCCAACTGCATGCTCAAGTGGATGGCCTGGATGATCACACCCGAGGTGCAGACCGAGGTGGCCGAGTACTTCGGCGAGGCGCCCGCCAACCCCAAGGCCTGCAAGTACCTCGACGCCACGTACGGGGACTACGGGCTGCAGAAGTTCTGCCAGGACTACGGCGTCAACGACCCCAGCTTCTACAACTCGATCGCCTTCTGGAAGACCCCGCTGGCCGACTGCGGCGACAGCCGGGGCCAGACCTGCGTGGACTACTCCGCCTGGACGCAGGCGTGGACGACGATCAAGGGCTGACAGGTCCCGCGTCCACGACCTAGCACGCCCATGGCGTCGACGACGATCCAGGCGCCGCCGCAGACCCTGCGGCGGCGCCTGCTCGCGCGCCTGTACCGACATCGGCGCCTGCAGCTTGTGCTGCTGCTGGCGCCGCCGACAGGCTGGTTCGGCGCGGTCTACCTCGGGTCGCTCGCGGTGCTGTTCGTGGCCGCCTTCTGGTACCTCGACCCGCTGACGTCGGCCATCAAGCACGACCTGACGATCAAGAACTTCGAGACGCTGGTCGCGAACGCCGTCTACCGGACGATCACCCTGCGCACCGTCGGGACGGCGGCGCTGGTCACGGTCCTCGACGCGCTCCTCGCGTTCCCGGTCGCGTACTACATGGCGCGGTACGCGCGGGCCCGCACCCGAGCGGTGATGTTCATCCTCGTGATGCTGCCGCTGTGGTCGAGCTACCTCGTCCGGGTCTACGCGTGGCGCGTCATCCTGGGCAACGGCGGGCCGTTCGAGTGGACGTTCGCGCAGGTGGGGATCCCCAACGTGGTCCTCTACCCGAGCGACCTCGCGATCCCCATCGTGTTCACGTACATCTGGCTCCCGTACATGATCCTGCCGATCTACGCGGGCCTCGAGCGGCTGCCGGCCTCGCTGCTCGAGGCGTCGGGCGACCTCGGCGCGCGCCCCTGGATGACCTTCCGGCGCGTGATCCTGCCACTGGTGTTCCCGGCGGTCGTGGCAGGCTCGATCTTCACGTTCAGCCTGACGCTGGGCGACTACATCACGCCAGGGCTCGTGTCCAACAGCCAGTTCATCGGCAACGTGATCTACGACAGCCAGGGCGTGTCCGGCAACGTGCCGTTCGCGGCCGCGTACGCCACCGTCCCGGTGCTGATCATGGCCGTCTACCTCGTCGTGGCGCGCCGCCTCGGCGCCTTCGACGCGCTGTAGGAGGCGGCCATGGGACGACGCCTGGTGGGCCTCGCGACGATCGGGGTGTTCGCGTTCCTCTACCTGCCGATCGCGACGATCCTGCTCTACAGCTTCAACGCCGACCGCAGCCAGTCGTGGCCGATTACCGACTGGACGCTCCACTGGTACGGCGATGCCGTCGCGAACCAGGACATCCGCGATGCCCTGGTGCTGACCCTCGAGGCCGCCGCGAGCGCCACCGTCGTCGCCCTCGTCCTGGGCTCACTGGCGGCCTTCGCCGTCCACCGGTTCCGGTTCTTCGGGCGGGACACCGTGTCGTTCGTGCTGCTGCTGCCGATCGCGCTGCCCGGCATCGTGACCGGAATGGCGCTCAACGCCACGTACAACACCGCGCACATCCCGTTCAGCGTGGCCACCATCATCATCGGCCACGCCACGTTCTGCGTCGTCACGGTCTACAACAACGTCGTGGCCCGCCTGCGGCGCTCCTCGCGCTCGATCGAGGAGGCGTCCATGGACCTGGGCGCGGACACCTGGCAGACGTTCCGCTTCGTGACGCTGCCGGCGATCCGGACGGCGCTGCTCGCGGGCGGCCTGCTCGCCTTCGCACTCTCGTTCGACGAGGTCATCGTGACCACGTTCACCGCGGGAACGCAGCAGACGCTGCCCATCTGGATCCTCGCCAACCTGCGGCTGCCCAACCAGCGGCCGCTGGTCAACGTCGTGGCCGTGCTGGTGATCCTGGCCTCGGCGATCCCGGTGTACCTCGCCCAGCGCCTGACCAGCGAGAGCGGTCCGACCGGGCGCACGTAGCCGAGGAGCCGGGCCGGCGCTGCCCGCGCAGCCGCCGGCGCCCGCGACTACCGCCCCCGACTACCAGCGCCGGCTCGACGCCTCGCCCTCGACCCCGTTGCGACGTGCCCTCGCGCCCATCAGTACAGCCAGCGCTTGGCGGTGTCGGGAAAGACGATCAGGAGCAGCGCCACCCACGGCGCCATGGCCGCGATCACGCCTCGGACGCGAACCCACACAGGAGCCTCCCCGCCCGCGCGCGGGCTGAGCTGCCCGCCGGCGATCGCTCCTCGGGTGCCCTCGACCTGGCCTGCGGAGCACGGAGCCTACGCACGCCCACTTAGCGGCGGCTTATGCGCGAGGGCCCCGCGTACGTCAACCCGGCCGATCAGGCCCCCAGGCGGGCGGCACGGCCGAGGCGACGCGGGGGACCGATCACATCCCCTGTGGGACGTAGCTCGGGTCGAGGTACGTGTCGGGGTCGTCCTTGAACTCGAGCAGGCAGCCCTTGCCGCAGAACCAGTAGGTCTGCCCCTTGTGCTCGAGCGAGAGCTGCGACGTCTCGGTGTCCACGTCCATGCCGCAGACGGGGTCCTTCACGATGGCCATCGGCGAGTGCTCCTCGGTTGACGCCGGGGAAACGCCCGCCCGGCGGTCGGACGCCCCCGAGGCTACCCCAGCCGGGAGTACGATGCGCCAATGGATCCCAGCCGGCTCGAGAGCGCGCGCGCCGCCCTGCTCGAGGAGCGTGAACGCCTGCGGATCGAGCTGCGCGAGATGACGATCGAGGCGCCCGACCCGATGACGTACGGGTCGCAGGCGGCCGCAGCCAGCCAGGTGTTCGCCCAGCAGCGGGACCTCGCGCTCCGCGACCACGACGAGCAGCTCATCGAGGCCGTGGACGCGGCACTCGCTCGGATTGACGCGGGCACCTACGGGATCTGCGTCACCTGCGGCCAGCCGATCGCCGCAGCGCGACTCGAGGCGCTGCCGGCGGCTGCCCACTGCATCGACTGCCAGAAGAAGGCCCCCGCCGGACGTCGGCGATGAGTGCGGGCGCCGCCGACGACGCGCTGCGCCTGGTCACGATCGACGAGATCCGCGCCGCTGCACGGCTGCTCTCGGGGGTGGCGCTCCGCACGCCGCTCGTCCCGTTCGGCGCGCCGGCCCGCCGCCAGTGGCTCAAGGCCGAGTCGCTGCAGCCGATCGGCGCGTTCAAGCTGCGGGGCGCCTACCACGCCGCGGCCGTGCTCCCGCCCGACGAGCGCGCCCGCGGGCTGATCACCTACTCGTCGGGCAACCACGCCCAGGGGGTGGCCCGCGCGGCGAGGCTGTTCGGCGTGCCCGCGGTCATCGTCATGCCGTCCGACGCACCCCCGCTCAAGAAGGCGCGCGTGGAGGCCGACGGAGCGGAGGTCGTGGTGGTGGGCACGGCCTCGGACGAGCGCAAGCGGGTGGCCGAGCAGATCGCGGCGGACCGGGGCCTCGCGATCATCCCGCCGTACGACGACCGCCGGATCGTCGCGGGCCAGGGGACGTGCGGCCTCGAGATCGCGCAGGACATGCCCGACGTGGCGGTGGTGCTCGTGCCGGTGGGCGGCGGCGGGCTGGCCAGCGGCGTGGCGGCGGCGATCCGCGCACTGGCTCCCCGGGCCCGTGTGATCGGCGTGGAGCCGGAGCTGGCGGCCGATGCGCGCGAGTCGCTGGAGTCGGGGCGCATCGTCCGCTGGGAGGCCGAGCGCGTCAGCCGCACGATCGCCGACGGGACGCGCACCCAGTCGATCGGGCGGCTCAACTTCGCCCACCTCTCCACCCAGATGGAGCGGATCGTCACCGTGTCCGAGGCGGAGATCGCCGCCGGCGTGCGCCTGGCCGCCGAGGAGGCGCGCCTGGTGGTGGAGCCGTCAGGGGCGCTGCCGGTGGCCGCGATGCGGTTCCACGCACGGGAGCTCGGCCTCGACGCGGCCGACGGGCCGATCGTCGGCGTGGTGTCGGGCGGGAACGTGGACCCGGACCGCTACCTCGAGTACCTGGGCGCCTCGGTTCCCGCCGAGGCCTGACCCGCCAGTCGCCGGCCGGCGGCGGCGTCGAGCTGGCGGTCCGCCCGGACCGCGCGCCGCTCCTCGTCGCGCATCCATGCGACCACGAGCAGCATGAGGATCACCATGAACACGAGGTCCCCGGCCACCCACATGATGCCGCCCGCCAACTGCTGGTCCGCGAGCGGCGTCGAGCCCCATGTCCGCGCGGCGTTCACGTAGTACGGGTAGAGCGGCTCGGGCGCCATGAAGATCGCGACGGCGAGGAAGGTCATCTGGGGCATCTGGAGCGCTGTGTAGAGGACGCTCGCCGCCGGGCTGAGCCGCCATGGCGCGGGGTTGCGCCCGACCACCGGCAGCCAGAACAGGAGCGCCGACGCGAGGTAGAGCAGGTGCTCGCCGTCGTGGACCCAGTTGTTCTCGAGCGACAGCTCGTAGACCGGCGAGAAGTGCGTGCCCCACAGGACCGCGGCGAACATGACCCAGGCCACCACCGGCCGCGACAGCTGGCGCAGCAGCCGCGAGTGGAGCAAGGGCAGGAGCCATCGGCGGCGCACGTCGACCGGCGCGGCCTGGAGGGCCAGGGTCACCGGCCCGGCGAGGAGCAGGAGCGGCGGCGCGACCAGGGTGAGCAGGAGGTGCTGGACCATGTGGTCGGACAGGAGCGTGTCGTCGTAGAGGCCGACGCCGGAGTCGAGGGCGTAGAGCACCACGGCGATGCCGGCGACGAACGTCACGGTCCGGAAGCGCGCGACTCGATGGTCCGGGTGCGACCGGTTGACGCGGCGCACGCACGCCTGCCACAGGGCGAGCGTCGCGATCGCCGGCAGCCAGAGCGTCGGGTCGAACCCCCAGTCGAAGACGAACGTGCCCGCGGTCGGCGCCGGGAGGACCCCGGCGTCGTGGGCGAGCGCGAGCGGCGCGGCGCCCAGGACGAGGCCCAGGCTCAGCATGGCGGCGGAGATCACGCGGCTGCGGCGACCCACGAGCGGGATTGTCCACCAATTCGCGGATCGGGACGCGCGCCGCCGTCCGCCCTCGCTGGGGGCCGTTCGTCACGCCCCGGCGAGCCGCCCGGACCCCAATGCCGGGGATGCCGTCTATGATTGGCGACAGATGGCGGCTCGGCGACCGGCGCACGGGCGAGGCCGTCGGCCGGACGAGAGGTGACGATGGGCGCCGACGCCGCAGCCATGCCCGCGACCGCGACGCGCGCACAGACCGCCGCGCACGCGTCCCGCGGGCTGGGCAACCCGGTGCTCGGGATGCTGCTGTTCATCACCTCGGAGGTGATGTTCTTCGCGGGGCTGTTCGCCGCCTACTTCTCCATCCGGGCCGCCCACACCGAGCTCGTCAACGGCGTGCCGACGCACGTGTGGCCGCCCGCCGCCGACGCGGGCATCCTCAACCCGTGGCGCCTGACGACCGACTCCGGCGCGCTCAACGTCATCGTCCCGGCGACGCTGATCCTGGTGCTGTCGTCGTTCGTGTGCCAGTTCGGGGTCCGGGCGATCCGTCGGGGCGACCAGCGCGGGTTCGTGCGGGCGATGAGCCTGACGCTGGCCATGGGCGTCGCTTTCCTGCTGCTCCAGGCGTACGACTACAGCGTGCTCGCGGGCGAGGGCCTGTCGCTCGGCTCGGGCCTGTTCGGCACCACGTACTTCACGCTCACCGGCTTCCACGGCCTGCACGTGCTGGGGGGCACGCTGATGCTGGCCCTGGTGGTCTACCGGGGGAGGACCGGGCAGTTCAACGCCCGCCGCCACGACATGGTCGAGGCCGTGTCGCTGTACTGGCACTTCGTCGACGTGGTCTGGGTCGTCCTGTTCTCGGTGCTGTACCTGGTGTGAGCGCACCCGTGGGGGCACCGGCCCTCCGCAGCGACTGAGCGGGAGCGCCCGGCTCGCTGACCCGCATGGAGCGGCGGGCGCTCAGCGCGCCGGCCGGCCGCGCGTTCACGGTGGCGTTCGACAACCGCGACAACCTTCCCCACAATCTGGAGGTCCGCGACGCGACCGGCAGGTCGCGCTTCACGGGCGACATCGTCACCGGGCCCACCGTCAGGGTCGACGACGTCCCTGCCCTCCCCGCAGGCCAGGACCCGTTCATCTGCACCGTCCATCCAGCCATGACGGGGACGCTGACCGTCAAGTAGGGATCGAGCCATCCGCCGACTGCGCACCCTCCCCGCCGCGATCCTCGCGATCGCCGTGCTCGTCGCCGCGTGCGGGAGCAGCTCCGGCCCCCTCCCGGCCGCGGGCCACGAGGCGCCCGGCATCTCGGGCACCGCGCTGGACGGCTCGACCGTCAGCCTGGCCGCCCTCAAGGGCCATCCGGTCGTAGTGAACTTCTGGGCCTCGTGGTGCGTCCCCTGCCGCGACGAGTTCCCGGTCTTCCGCGACAAGCTCGCCGCGCTCGGGCCCACCGACGGCCTCCAGGTCGTCGGGGTGCTCTACAAGGACGAGGCCGACCTCGCCAAGTCGTTCGTGACCGACTTCGGCGCGACGTGGCCCACGGTGGTCGACACCAGCGGGACCATCGCGGACGCCTACCGGATCACCGCACCGCCGCAGACGTTCTTCATCGACAAGAACGGCGTGATCGAGGCGGTGCAGATCGGGGAGCTGACCTCGGACGTCTTCGACACGCAGTACGCGAAGATCAAGCCGTGACGGCCGCCCCCGCAGCACCCACGGCCGACAGCATCGCTGTCGCCATCCGCGATGTCCGCAAGGCGTACGGCATTCGCCAGATCCTCTCCGGCGTGTCGTTCGAGGTGTGCCGCGGCGAGCTGCTGAGCCTGCTCGGGCCCAACGGCGCCGGCAAGACCACCACCGTCGAGATCATCGAGGGCTACCGGCGGGCCGACGCGGGCTCGGTGCGCGTCCTCGGGCTCGACCCGGCCCGCGAGGGCAGCGCGCTGCGACCGCGGATCGGGCTGATGCTCCAGGAGGGCGGCATCGACAACCGCTCGACGCCCCGGGAGGTGCTCCGGCTGTACGCACGCTTCTACCGCGACCCGGAGAACCCCGACGACCTGCTCGAGGCGGTCGACCTCGCGCGCGCCGCGACGACGCGCTACCGGCGGCTCTCGGGCGGCGAGAAGCAGCGCCTGAGCCTCGCGATCGCACTGCTCGGGCGCCCCGAGCTCCTCGTCCTCGACGAGCCGACCGCCGGGATGGACCCGGCCGCGAAGCAGGCCACCCGCGAGCGGATCGCCGGGTTGCGCGCCGCGGGCACCACGATCCTGCTGACCACCCATGAGCTGGGCGACGTCGAGCGCCTGGCGGACCATGTCGCCGTGCTCGACCGCGGGCGGATCGTTGCCTACGGGACGCCGGCCGAGCTGACCGGCACCGGGGCGCCTCGGGTCCGGTTCCGGCTGTCCGCGGCGCTGACCGAGCGTGACGGCGCGGCGCTCGCGCTCGCCGCCGCAGACGGCCGTGCTGCGGGGGCGCGGGTGCGTGCTGCGGGGGCGCGGGTGGTGGAGGCCGGGGCGGACCACCACTACGAGCTCGAGGGCCTCGCCGACGCGCCGGACCCGGCGATGGTCGCCCGGCTCGCCGCCTGGTGCGCCGACCGCGGGCTGCTGATCACCGAGCTGCGCCTCGGCGCAGCCAGCCTCGAGGAGCGCTACCTCGAGCTCGTGGGCGCGAACGCCGCGGCCGAGGCGGGAGGCGACGCGTGAGCACCGCGGACGAGACCCGGCTGCTGGGGACCGGGGCGCCGGCGCAGCCCGCCAGCTGGATCGCCAAGACGCTGGCCCTCACCGCGAACGAGCTCCGTCTCGCGATTCGACGCGGCGAGAGCCTGCTGATCACCTTCGTGATCCCGGCGGGCGTGCTGCTGGTCTTCTCGGCGTTCGACCTGTCGGGCGGCACCTCGACCGGCAAGCCGGTCAACCGGATGCTCCCGGGCTCCATGTCGCTGGCGGTGCTCGCCGCGTCGATGGTGTCGCTCGCGATCGCCACCGGCTTCGAGCGCTCGTACGGCGTCATCAAGCGGCTGGGCGGCTCGCCTGCCGGGGCGTCCGCGCTCGTCGCGTCCAAGACCGCGGCGGTCATCGTGGTCGAGGCCGTCCAGGTGGTGCTGCTGATCGTCATCGCGGTCGCCCTGGGCTGGTCGGCCGGCAGCACGGCGTCGGTGCCGCTCGTGGTCGCGGGCCTCGGGCTGGGCACTGTGGCGTTCGCCGGCTTCGGCCTCCTGATGGCGGGCACCCTCCGCGCCGAGGCGACGCTCGCGCTGGCCAACCTGCTGTTCCTGGTCGCCCTCGTCGTCGGCGGCGTGATCCTGCCGCTCGATCGACTGCCCGGCACCGTGGCCTCGGCGTCGGCGCTGCTGCCGCCCGCGGCCCTGACGCGGGTGCTCACCATCGGCCTTGGCGGCACCTCGGGCGACGCGACCGAGGCCGTGGCGGTGCTCGCCGTGTGGGCGGTCGTGCTGGCGGGGCTGGCCGCCCGCAAGTTCCGCTGGGACTAGGGGCCGAGTGCCGGGACGCTCCCCGCCGGGCCGGCTGGCGGCCCGATGCCGGGACGCTCCCCGCGCCCGCCGCCGGGCCGGTTGGCGGCCCCATGCCGCGCCGCTCCCCGCGCCCGCCGCCGGGCCGGTTGGCGGCCCCATCGTCCGCTCGGTCCGCCGTTCGGGCCGGCTGGCGGCCCGAACGACCGCGGGCGACCCGCGGCCGCGTCAGCCGGGCCGCGGCATGGCCCATCCGGAGGGCGGAGACGCCGATGGGGCCACGAGGCGGCCCGGAACGCGCGCACCCCCCGGGAGCGCTCGATGGCACGCGGCCCGAAACGAGCGCACGGCCCGAGCGGCGCTCGATGGCACTCAGGCCAGTCGCGCGCGACGGTGGCTCGCCTGCCGCGCGGACGTCCCGGGATCGCCTCCGGGCGCGCCGTCGGCGCAATCGGGCTACCCTCGGGCGGTGACCCCCCGCACGCGCCGCCTCATCGGATCAGCGCTCGCCGCCGTGCTCCTGCTCACGCTCGCCGCCTGCTCGGCCGGCGCGCCGAGCCCATCGGTCATCATGCTCGACCCCGCGGCCTCCGCCAGCAACGCGGCCATGGGCGAGCGCGAGACGACGTACAACCCCGCCAAGCGCGAGCCGCCGCTCGCGCTGACCGACCAGGACGGCCAGCCGTTCGACCTGGCGTCGCTGCGGGGCACGCCCGTCTTCGTCTACTTCGGCTACACGCACTGTCCCGACGTCTGCCCCACGACCCTCGTGGACCTGCGGACGGCGATCCAGCAGGCCGCCCTTCCGGCGAAGGTGGTGTTCGTCACCGTGGACCCGGCACGCGACACCGTGTCGGCGATGAAGACGTACCTCGACGCGTACAAGGCCGGGTTCATCGGCCTCACAGGCACTCCGGACCAGATCGCCACCGCGGCCGCGGCCTGGGGCGTCCAGTACCACGCCGAGCCGGCCGACTCCACCGGCAACTACGCGATGTCGCACACGAGCGAGGTGTACCTCGTGGACGCCTCGGGCATGCTCCGCAACCACATTTTCTTCGGCGCCGGCAGCACGCTGATCGCGACCATCCTCAAGCAGGTGAGCGCAAGCTAGGCGGGGGCCGAAGCCAGGGGCCGAGCGCAGGTTCGGCGGGCCGCCAGCGGCCGAGCGCAGGTTGGTGGGCGGCCAGGCGGGGGCCGAAGCCAGGGGCCGAGCGCCGGTTCGGCGGGCCGAAGCCAGCGGCCGATCGCCGGACCGGCGATACTCTCGCAACCGTGAGCGCGTCCCCCCTGTACCGACTGCCGGCACCGCTGCCGCCCGCGCGGCACCTCCTGCGGGCACGCGACCTCGCTGACGCCCGCTATGGCGAGGCGATCAGCGTGGACGACATGGCCCGGGCCGCCGGCCTGTCGCGCGCCCACTTCTCGGCCGAGTTCCGGCGTGCCTTCGGCGAGACGCCGCACGCCTACCTGCTGACCAGGCGCCTGGAACGGGCGGCCTCGCTGCTGCGCGCGACCGACTACAGCGTGGCGCGGATCTGCATGGAGGTGGGCTGGACGAGCGTGGGCTCGTTCACGACGTCGTTCCGCCGCTGCTTCGGGATGGCGCCCGCCGCCTACCGGGCTGCCTATCCGCCGGCCAAGGACATGGCGCTCATCCCGTCGTGCGTCCTCGCCGTCTACGGCCGTCCGCAGAACCGAACGTTTCGAGAAGACGACGCGGCCTCCGCTGCCGGAGGATCGGCCCCTGGCAACCACCAACCGGAGGCGAACCGATGATCCGCTTCAGCAGCACAGGGCTGTGGGTTCATGACCAGGACGAGGCGCTGGAGTTCTACACCAAGAAGCTCGGCTGGAACGTGGCCTCCGACATCACGGTGCCGGAGCTCGGCAACTTCCGCTGGCTCACGGTGTCCCCGCCAACCCAGCCCGACGTGGCGGTGTCGCTCGTGGCCATCCCGGGCGCGCCGGTGATGGACGTTGCCACCGCCGACCAGGTCCGCAGCCTGATGTCCCGCGGCTACGCCGGCTCGCTGTTCCTCACGACTGAGGACTGCAAGGCCGAGGTGGAGGCGCTCAAGGCGCGCGGCGTCGAGTTCATCGAGGAGCCGAGCGAGCGGCCGTACGGCGTCGATGCCGGCTTCCGCGACCCGTCGGGCAACCACATCCGGCTGGCGCAGCTGCGCGGCGCCCGTTAGCGGCCCGTGGTCGAGGGGGCGTCGTCCCCCGCATCCTGCCCGGGGCCGGAGCCCCCCGAGCCGCCGGCCACCCCCGGCCGCTCCCCCGGCGCGACGGGCTCAGCGAGCACGGTGCCGACGCGCCGCCCGGCCAGCGTCTCCACCGTCAGCACCACCGGCCCGAGGGCGATCTCGTCCCCCACCGCCGGGACCCGGCGCAGTTCCTGGTACACGAGCCCGCTGACCGTGTCGTAGTCGCTCGGTGCAGGGTTGACGGCGTCGCCGAAGCGCACCACGAGCTCGTTGACGTCCGCCCGCCCGTCGAGCCGCAGGCGCCCGCCCTCGAGCTCGGTCACCATCGGGATCTCGCGGTCGAACTCATCGTGGATCTCGCCCACGATCTCCTCGAGGATGTCGCCCACGGTGACCAGGCCGGCGGTCCCGCCGTACTCGTCGAGGACCATGGCCACCTGCGAGCGGCGCCCAAGCAGCTCGTGGAGGACGTCGTCGAGCCGCGCCGACCACGGGACGAGCACGGGCTCCCGGAGGACCGCCGCGACCGTGTCCGCCCGCCGCCCCCGGTCGATCGCGGCGAGGACGTCGTGCGCGTGGAGCACGCCGAGCACGGCGTCGAGCGAGCCCTCGAAGGCGGGCAGGCGAGAATGGCCCGACTCGACGAACTGGTGGACGGCGTCGTGGAGCGAGGCTGTCGCCCGGATGGCGACGATGTCCGTCCGGGGCGTCATCACCTCGTGGACACGGTGCCGGCCGAGTTCGAGGATCGCTCCGATCATCGCCCCTTCGTCCGCCTCGATGCCCCCCCGCTCGCGGCTGTGCTCGACCAGCAGCCGGATCTCCTCGGACCCCAGCACCGCCTCGGCCTCGCCGTGGCCGCGCGCGATGAGGTCGGTGGCCCTCGCGAGGAACCACACGATCGGTGCCAGGAGCTTCGCCAGCAGGTCGACCGGGCCGGCGAGCGCCAGCGCGAACCCCTCGCTGTGGCGGAGCGCGATGGACTTGGGGACGAGCTCGCCGAAGATGATCGTGGTGATGCTCAGGACGCCGGTCACCGCGAGCAGGGCGAGGACCTCGGCATATGGAGCGAGCGGCTCGAGCTCGGCGATGGTGCGCTCCAGGGCGAAGGTCAGGCTGACGGTCGCGTAGGCGGACGCCAGGAAGCCGATGAACGTGATCCCGAGCTGGATCACGGCCAGGAACCTCGCCGGGTCAGCGATCAGCGCCCGCGCCCGCCGCGCGGCGGCGCTGCCCTCGCCCGCGAGCTGGTCGAGCCGCCACCTGCGCGCGGTGACGAGCGCGATCTCCGCGGCGACGAAGACGGAATTGATTGCGATCAGCGCGCCGATGACGAGGAGCTCGCGCAGCACGTCCGGCATCACCCACTGCCCCTGCCGCCGACCGGCCCGCGGGCGGGCGGGGCCTGGCGGCCGCTCCCCCGCGGGTCGGCCCCGGCGACGCCGCGGCGTCGGGCGATCGACTTGTGGACCTCGACCGCGGCGAACCCGAGGGTCGAGGCGGTGAGCACCAGGGCGAGCTGGCCCCCGTCGAGGGCGGCGGTGTCGAAGATCGGCCGGAGGACCGGCACGTAGAGGAGGGCGAGCTGCACGAGCACGGTCCCGGCCACGGTCAGCGTCAGGGGCAGGTTGGAGCGCAGGCCGAGCTGGAAGAAGGAGCGCGTCTCGGAGCGGACCGCCAGGGCGTTGCCGAGCTGGAGCAGCGCCAGCGTGGTGAACACCATCGTCTGCCACGGCCAGCCGCGGTCAATCGCCAGCGCCTGGACCCCGAGGGTCACGCCGGCCATGAACAGGCCGACGAGAAGCGCCTCCTGCCACAGGCCCGGGGCGAGGATCGGCTCGGAGGGCCGCCGGGGGGGCCGCCGCATGCCGTCGGGCTCGGCCGGCTCGACGCCGAGGGCGAGCGCGGGCAGGCCGTCGGTGACCAGGTTGATCCACAGGATCTGGACCGCCACGAGGGGCAGCGGCAGGCCCAGGAGCGGGGCGAGCGCCATGACCCAGACCTCGGCCAGATTCGTCGTCAGCAGGTAGCGCACGAACCGCCGGATGTTGTCGGAGATCCGGCGGCCCTCCTCGACCGCGGCGACGATGGTCGCGAAGTCGTCGTCCGCGAGCACCATGTCGGCCGCTTCCTTGCTGACCTCCGTCCCGGTGATCCCCATCGTCACCCCGATGTCGGCGAGCCGCAGCGCGGGCGCGTCGTTGACACCGTCACCGGTCATCGCCACCACCTCGCCGCGGCGCCGCCAGGCGTCAACGATCCGCACCTTCTGCTCGGGGTTCGTCCGGGCGTAGACGGCGATGTCGGAGACGACCGCGTCGAAGGCGGCATCGTCGAGCGCCTCGAGCTCGACGCCGGTGAGGCTCCCGCGCCCGTCTCCGAGGATGCCGATCCGGCGCGCGACCGCCGCCGCGGTGAGCGGGTGGTCGCCCGTGATCATGACCGGGATGATGCCCGCGGACCGGCAGGCCTCGATCGATGGCGCCGAGGCTGTCCGGGGCGGGTCGGCCATGCCCACGACGCCGAGCAGGTGCAGGCCCTGCTCCACGTCCGCGAGCCGGTCCGGCACCCGCTCCACCGTCCGCTCGGCAAGCGCGAGGACGCGGTAGCCGTCGGCGGCATACGAAGCGGCGACGCCTCTCGCCTCGGCGGCAAGCCTGGCGTCGGCCTCGTCGAGCAGCGGTTCGAGCGACTCGAGGGCGCCCTTCGCGGCGACCCACACGCCCGCGCCGAGGGCGTGCAGCGTGACCATCCGCCGCCGCGCGGAGTCGAACGTCAGCTCCTCGATCCGCGGGCGCGTGACGGCCAGCGCCGCCGGGTCCACACCGTGCTTGCCCGCGAGCGTCAGCAGCGCCGCCTCGGTCGGGTCGCCCGTGATCGTCCAGGCGTCACCGAGCCGCGCGGGCGCGCGGAGCGTGGCGTCGTTGCATGCCGCGGCAACCCGGACAAGCCCGTCGAGCGCGGGGTCGTCGGCGGGGAGCGGCGCGAACGTGCCCTCGGGCGCGTAGCCGGCCCCCGCGACGCGGTACTCGCCCGCCGGCGTCCACACGCGCTCGACCACCATGCGGTTCTCCGTGAGCGTGCCGGTCTTGTCGGAGCAGATGACCGTCACCGAGCCGAGCGTCTCGACCGCCGGCAGCCGCCGGACGAGCGCCGCGCGGCGGGCCATGCGCCGGGCGCCGACCGCGAGGGCGATCGTCACCACCGCCGGCAGGCCCTCGGGGATCGCCGCGACCGCCAGGCTCACCGCGGTGAGGAACATCACGTCGACCGGCTCGCCCCGCGCCACACCGGCCGCGAAGACGAGGACGCACACGGCCGCCGCCCCGACCGCCAACCGCTTGCCGAGCGCAGCCAGGCGGCGCTGGAGCGGCGTCGGGCCCGACCCGCGCCCGCCGAGGAGATCGGCGACACGACCCAGCGAGGTGTCCATCCCGGTTGCGACCACCACGCCGAGGCCGCGGCCGTAGGTGACGGCGGTCCCGCTGAACGCCATGTTCAGCTGGTCTGCGAGGAGCGCGGCGGTGACGCCCGGCAGTGGCGCGGTCATCTTGCCCGCGGGCACCGACTCACCGGTGAGGGAGGACTCGTTGACCCGGAGCGCCCGCGCCTCGAGCAGGCGCAGGTCGGCCGCAACCAGGTCGCCCGCCTCGAGCCGGACAAGGTCGCCCGGGACGAGCTCGGCCGCCGGCACGACCACCGTCTCGCCACCGCGGACGGCGCGCGCGGTCGGGTTCGTGAGCCGCTTGAGCGCGTCGAGGGCCCGCTCCGCGCGGAACTCCTGCACGAAGCCGATGGCTCCGTTGAGCACGACGATGGCAAGGATCACGGCGGTGTCCTTGACGTCGCCCAGCAGCGCCGTGACGACCGCGGCCGCGATCAGCACCAGGATCATCGCGTTGGCGAACTGCTCCAGCAGGATGCGCCATCCGCGCCTGGCGGTCCGCGCCCTGAGCGCGTTGGGCCCGAAGCGCCCAAGCCGGGCCTGCGCCTCCTCCGGCACGAGGCCACGGGTCGGGTCCGAGCCGAGGGCGTCGAGGACCTCGCGCGCGTCGACAGCCCAGGGTCTCGGGCACGACAGAGGCCCTGCAGGTCGGGGGTCTACATCTTGGGCGCCCATGCTGCACCGCTCATTCGGCGACGGCCGGGTCGCCAACCTCGTGCCCGCGGGCTCACGCCTCAGCGGCGGGCGGCACCTGGCGCGCCCGTGGCCCGGACCCCATAACCCTACTCTCGCAGGGTCGTACGCGGATCACCCGGTCGGGTGATCCGGGGGCGGTGCGGCCTGCCCGTCGAGCAGCCCCAGCGCGGCGCATCGGGCCACCGCCTCGGTCCGGCCCCGGACGCCAAGCTTCGCGTATGCGTGGGCGAGGTGCGTCTTGACCGTGTTCCCCGAGACGAACAGCGTCGCGGCGATCTCGTCGTTGCGCAGGCCGAGCGCGACGAGCCGCATCACCTCGGTCTCGCGCTCGCTGAGCGGCTCCACCAGCGAGGCGTCAGAGGCGAGGCCGCCGGCGGCCCGCTGGAGCCGCAGGAGCACGTGCACCCGATCGGATGCGGACGCCAGCGGCTGCTGCCCGAGCAGCGACCGCCGCGCGATGCTCCCGATCGAGGCCGCCGCCAGGCCCTCCAGGATGAAGCCGCTGAGGCGGAACAGGTCGTCGGGGTTGTTCACCGCCGGGTGCCCGACCGGCGGCAGGTACAGCAGCGCGGCGAGCAGCCCGCTCAGGGCAACAGCGAAGACGGCTGGGCCGAAGCCGCCCATCAGGGCGGCGAACAGGACCGGCAGGATCGAGGTCAGGAATGGGCTGGTCTCGCCGGCGCCCGGCAGCAGCAGGTCGCGGATGGTGATCCCGGCCACGACGCTCAGGGCGGCGACGGCATAGCGGGCGGCCTTCGAACGGTCGAGGGCCCGCAGCACGTCGGGGGCGGCAGGCGGTCGGCGGTCCACGCGCCGATCATACGACCCGCCCGCCGGGCCGCCGCGGCCGCGACCTGCCCGTCCCCGGTGTGCGGCGGGCGCCCATCGGCTCCGGGTCGGCGGCGCCGCGGCCGAGCGAATCCCCGCCGAATTGCCCGTACGGGTGACGTCCGCCAGCAGGGCGCCGCCTATCTTCGGGGCACGCCCGGGCACACCGGTCCCGGGCACGTGTTCGCCGGAGCGCAAAGCCATGACCAGGACTGAGCCGCCCGCCGCCAGACGGCCGACCACGACGGCCACCGGCCCCGCCACGGCCATCCGGGCGAACCAGGACCGTATCGCTCGCCGGTACGCCGTCCTGGCGGCCCCGTTCGCGCGCCACGCCCGCGTGGTCGCGCTTCGCCTCCTCGGCGCCAGGCCCGGGGAGCGCGTCCTCGAGATCGGCTGCGGCTCCGGGGCCACCCTCCGCGACATCGCCTGGAGCGTCGGCCCGGCCGGGACGGTGGTGGGCATCGAGCCCTCGCCGGCGATGGCCGCGCGCGCCGCGGAGCGCGTCGCCCGGGCGGGAGTGGCCGGGTGGACTCGCGTCATGGTCATCGACGCCCCGCCGCTTCCCCTCGATGACCGTGCATTCGACGCCGTCTACCTGGGTTTCACGCTGGAGGTGGTCCACCCGGGAACAGCCCGGGCGGCGCTCCTTCGGGAGTGTCGCCGCGTCATGGTCCGAGGCGGCCGGATGGTCTGCGCAGCCGTCGCGTCGCGCGAGCCCGCCAGCCCGGCCTCGAGCCTCTACCGCCTGGCACGCCGACGCATCTGGTCGACGGTCGACGACGCCCCGACCCAGGCCGCCGACCTGGCTGCCGCAGCGGGGTTCGTGGTCGTCGCCCGCCTCGGCCTGCGACTGTGGGGGCTCCCCGTCGACGTGGTCGAGGGGGTGTCGTAGACGCGGCCATGCCGGGCGCCCGCCGTGACCTCCTCCCGGCTCGGCCGGTGACGCTCAACCTGACTGACCGGATGAAGGGTGGCTGAGATGGATGCCTGGATCGCCGGTGGCGTCTTCGCCGCTGCGTACACCTTCATCGCGCTCGACCGCGGGGACCGGACCCTAGTCGCGCTGCTGGCCGGCCTCGCGATGATCGCCCTTGGGATCATCGACCAGGAGGCGGCGTTCGGGGCGATCGACCTCAACGTGATCTTCCTGCTCGCGGGGATGATGGTCATCGCGTCGATCCTCGCGAGCACGGGGCTCTTCGAGTGGCTGGCGATCCGCTCGCTGCTGGCATCTCGGGGAGAGCCGCTCCCGCTGCTGCTGCTCCTGTCGCTGGTGACGGCGGTCCTCTCGGCGTTCCTCGACAATGTCACGACCGTGGTGCTGACCACGCCGATCACGCTCTCGATCGCGCGGCGGCTCGACGTGTCGCCAATCCCCTACCTCGTCTCGCAGATCCTGGCCGCCAACATCGGCGGGGCGGCAACCCTGATCGGCGACCCGCCGAACATCCTGATCGGCTCGGCAGCGCGCCTCGACTTCAGCGCCTTCCTCGTCAACCTCGGCCCCGTCGCGGTGGTCGTGTTCCTGGCCTTCGCCGGGCTCATGACCCTTCGCTTCCGATCCGTGCTCAGGGTGCCCGACGCCCGTCGCGAGGCCGCCCTCGAGCTGACCGAACCGACGGCCATCACGGACCCGGACCTGCTCGCCCGAGCCCTCCTGGTCACCGGCCTCACCATGCTGGGCTTCCTGTTCCACGGGGCGATCGGCATGCAGGCAGGCGCGGTGGCGCTGCTCGGCGCGACGGTCCTGATGCTCGTGGCCCGGCGCGACCCCCACCAGGCGTTCCGCGAGGTGGAGTGGTCGACGCTGTTCTTCTTCGTGGGCCTGTTCATCCTCGTCGAGGCCGTCGTGCACGTCGGGATCGTGTCGTCGGTCGCGGAGTGGATGGCCGGGGCCACGAGCGGCAACGTGACGCTCGCGAGCATCGCGCTGCTCTGGTTCTCCGCAGGCGCGTCGGCCGTCATCGACAACATCCCCTACACGGCCACGGCGATCCCGGTCGTCGAGCGCCTGATCGAGGACGGACTCCCGGCAGCGCCGCTGTGGTGGTCGCTCGCCCTCGGCGCCTGCCTGGGCGGCAACCTCACGATCGTCGGCGCGTCGGCGAACGTGGTCGTCGCCAACCGGGCCGCGCGGGCGGGCTACCGCATCGCCTTCTGGGAGTTCGTCCGCACCGGCGCCGCCGTCGTGGCCATGTCGCTGCTCATCTCCACGGCATACGTGTGGCTCCGCTACCTGAGGTGATGTCATGAATGCTGACCAGGGTCCGCCGATGGGCGCCCAGTCGACGCCTCCTCCCCCAGGCCCGCTCGGGCTGCGCGAAGCCGTCCTCGGCGTCGTGTTCTTCACGCTCGTCTGGGCGATGGCCGGGGCCATCTTCATCGTCCTGATCTGGCTGCTGCAGCAGGCGGGCGTCTGGGCCCTCCCCGAGGGCGACGTCGAGCCGACCGCGAGTGCCCTCGTGGGCTCGGTCGCCCGGCGGCTGCCGGGCGGCGGCCGCCTGTGACCGCGCCGCTGCCGCCTGTGACCGCGCCGCTGCCGCCGGGGACCGCCGCCAGTCGGGCCACGTCGGGGGCGTTCGAGCGCGCCCGCCCCACCTCGCCAGACAAGTCGAAACCCCCGGGTGGTCGGGTCCGGGGGTTTCTGGTAGAGGCGAATTGGTTGCGGGGAGGGGATTCGAACCCCTGACCTTCGGGTTATGAGCCCGACGAGCTGCCGCTGCTCCACCCCGCGATGGGACGATCATCCTAGCGGCGATTGCCCGAGCCGTCAAAAGGGCGAGGCTCGGAGGCAGGCCCGGCCCCCCTTCAGAGCCGGTCGAGCAGCTCCTGCTTCTTGGTCTCGTACTCCTCGGCCGTGATCGTGCCGGAGTCGCGCAGCCCGGCGAGCGCGGTCAGGGTGCGGGCCACGTCGTCGGCCGCGGTGGACGGGCGGCCCGCCCTCGACGTCGAGCGAGCTGACGCGGGCCGGCCAATCGGGCCGGGGCTCGCCGGCGGCGCGGCATCGGGCTGGGCCGGCGGGGCGGGCGCCTGCGCAACGACGGGAGGCACGGCTGGCGGGGCGGACGCGGCAGCGGTCGGTGCGGCGCTGCCCCACAGGGCCGAGGGCGGCGCGGACGGCGCGGCGGCCGAGCTTGCGGCCGGGGACGGCGCGGACGGCGCGGCGGCCGAGCTTGCGGCCGGGGACGGCGCGGACGGCGCGGCGGCCGAGCTTGCGGCCGGGGACGGCGCGGCCGGCGCGGACAGCGCGGCAGCCGAAGACGGGGCAGCGGGCGCCGTCCCCGGCGACGGCCATGTGGGCGGGACCGCGGCGGACGGCACGACGGCAGCAGCAGCGGCGGCGGCCCGGATCCCGGCCGGGCTCAGCTCGACCATCCGGGCGGTCTTGGCCCCGAGCACTGCCTTCTTGAACGCCACGGGGTCGCGCAGCGCCAGCATTTGCGCGTCGCCGGACTCGTTGGCGGTCATGAGGACGAGGTTCCCCCAGCCCATCAACCGGCCCAGGAGCGGAACGTCGATCTGCGCGTCCGAGAGGGTCTCGAGGACGCTGTCCGACGAGCGCTTCGTGACAACGCCGCTGACGTGGATCACGCGCTGGTTCGTCAGCACGTACTCCTGCGCCCGCCAGCGGGCGAACGCCCAGACCAGCCCGGCAACGGCGATTGCGAAGGCCGCGACCGTAATGACGGCGAGCAGCCAGCCGACGAAGCCCGCGATCGTGCCGAGGATCCCCCCGCCGCCAGGCGGGATCACGAGCCAGTTCACGAGCAGGCTCGCGATGCCCACCACGACGGCGACCGCAACCCAGCGGCCCGCGATGTAGAACGGCAGGATCCAGTGCTGCTGCTCGCGCCGGAGCACGGTCTCGCCTGACACCAGCAGCGCGTCTGCGTACGCCATCTCGCCCTCGGCCTCCTTAGTCACGGCCGACGCCAGGCCCGGAGACGACCGGTGGACCGATGCTCGCACCTCTTGCGCCGGACTGCACGCCCGCCGGCGTGCCGCTCATGGCTCGGGCCGCACCCGCCCGACCGATCGCCGCGCCGATGGTCAGGGCGGGCCGGGCCGGGCGCCGTGCACCTGCTCCACCCGCGCCTCGAGTGCCGCGTGCCAGGTGGCGAGGGCCTGCGGCCACCACCGGTCGAGGTACCGGGGCGAGCCGTACCAGTCACGCCCGATGCCCTGGCCGTGGGCGGCATTGTCGAACACGAGCGAGGTGGCGCCCGGCAGCAGGGCCGACGCGAGCGGGATGAGCCCGTCGCCCTCGATCACCGGGTCGTCGGAGCCCGAGAGCAGATGGTAGCCGCGCCACGCCCGCCGCTCGCCGAGGGTGCCGTTGCGCCGACCCGCCCGGCGCCGCGAGCCGATCGTGAGGTAGCCCGTGGCCGGCGCGTAGGACGTCCCCGGGACATGCTCGTTGGCGAAGCGCGCGTGCTCGGCGCCCATCTGCGGCCGCCCCGGCGGGGGCGCCTGCACCACGTGCGGCGTCCCGAGCGTGACGATCGCGCCGATCCGGCCCGAGGCGTTGAGCGTCCGCCCGGCGTACGGGACCGGCGAGGTCAGGATCCGCGCCGAGATCCCGCCCGCGGAGTGGCCGACCACGAGCACGGGCGCACCGAGGCCCACCGCGTCGGACTTCGCCGAGGCCCGCAGGAGCGCCCGGCCCGAGCGCGACAGGATCGGCCCGAGGCCGCGGCGCGCGGCCAGCAGCCAGTCCATCGTCCAGACCGGCGCCACGACCACGTCAGCGGCGCCCCGCTCGAAGAGGTCGAGCACGAAGGACCGGTAGAAGGGCGGCGAGGTCAGGAACCCGCCGAGCACGAGCACCACCGGCGCGGGCATCACGCCCTCGGCCACCGCGTCGCGCCAGTCCATGCCCGTCACGCGGGTGACTCGATCGCCTCGGGCGCGAGCGCCGGCTGGCGCGGCTGGAGGGCGTCCCACAGGACCCGGCCGCCGATGGCGAGGCCCACCGCGAGCAGGACCAGCATGGCGATGCCCGTGGCGATGAACGGCAGGCGCAGGTCGATCGCAGCGAGCAGGCCCGTGGCCACCGAGGCGACGATCGTGCCGCTCGTCCCGGCCGCCCCGAACAGGCCCTGCGCGCTGGAGCTCCGGCCCGCCGGCGCGGCGCGGGAGACGAGCGTGTACAGCGCGGGGGACGCGAACGCGCTGGCGGTCCCCTCGACCAGCCCGAGCCCAATCATCCACCACACGCTCGGCACGAGCGGGTACGCGAGGCCGCACGCGGCCACGCCGACGCCCCCGAGCACGAGCGCGAGGAACCCGCCCTCTCGGTCCACGAACCGCCCGCTGAACGGCGACAGGACGAGCATCGGCAGCGAGAACGTGAAGAACGACACGCCGATGAGCGCGAAGCTCGCGCCCAGGCTCGTCATGTACACGCTCCAGATGACCTCGTAGGTGCCGCCCGCGAGGTAGGCCCCGACGTTCACGATCAGGGCCACGCCGAGCAGCCGGTTCAAGAGTCGCGCGGGCGGCGCCGGGGAGGCCGCGTCGCCAGCGCCGTCGTGGCCGTCCCGGGCGCCGTCTCCGGCCGCACCGACGGTGTCGTCGCCCGCTGCCGCCTCCACCCTGGTTGCCAGGGCACCCGCCGCCTGACGGGGGAGGTCGGCGACGCGGATCAGGACCACGAGGGCCGACACGGCGTACGCGAGGCCGAACACCCAGAAGACCGCGGTGGGCTCGCCGGTGACGGCCGCGGCGACCCCGCCGATCGCCGGCCCGACCATGAACCCGCCCATCTGGGCCGCGCTGTACAGGCCGAACGTCTCGCCCTGCCGCTCCGGCGGGTTGGCGTCCATGAGGTAGCCGCGTGCGGCCGGGTCGTAGGCCGCCGCGCCGAGCCCCGCGACGGCGCGCAGCAGGATGAACATGGCGGTCCCGGTCACGACCACGGGCAGCGTCACCGCGATCGCGGACACGGCCAGGGCCACGACCATCATCGGCTTGCGCGGCGCGCGGTCGGCCAGTCGCCCGAATAGCGGCTCGCCGAACAGCCGCGCGGCCGGCCACGCGGCCACCACGATTCCGAGCTCGGGCAGGTCGACCCCGTGCTGGGTGTAGAAGATCGAGAGGATGGGCAGGATCGCCCCGAACCCGAGCGCGATGACGCCCTCGGCAGCGAGCAGCGGGAGCACGTGGCCCCACCGCGCGAGCCATGCGGACCGCCGGGATGACACGTGGAGGAACCTCTGGAGCGGGTCGCCATCCTAGCCGAGCCGCTGCGCGGCACCGGGCGCCGGTCCGCGGCCCGCGACCGGCCGGGCGCCATATGATGCCCGGGAGATGACCCCGACCCTGATCCTGGCGCTGCTCGTGGCCGCCCTCGTGGCGATGCTGCCGGTGCGGCAGCTGCACCGGGCCGGCTGGAGCTCGGGCGCGCTCGCCACATCCTGGGTCGGCTACGTGGCTATGCTCCTCGTGAGCATCGACGCCGGACCCGCGGTCAGGTACGTCCTGCCGCTGCTGATCGTCCTCTACGTCCTGCCGTACGTGGCCGGGACGGCGCGGCTCGCGAAGGCCGGGCGGCTGCTCGGCGCACGGCGGGCGGCGCCGACCCGGCACGTGATCAACGTGACGCCGCCGGCCGGCTCTGGCACCGTGGAGCCGCCGGTCGAGCCTGCGCCCAAGCGGCGCGGGCGAAAGCCGCCGATCGAGTACCGCTGAGCTCGACGGCGCGACGCGCCGCGGCCCGTCCGGCGATCCGGCGCCGCCTGGTGGGCACGTGGCGCGCCCGGGCACCGATTGGCGGTTCGGCACGGGACCAACCGGGGCCGCGTGGTCTATCGTCGGCATGTGGTCCGCCGCACATTCGACCGCTCGCCGTGGAATCTCGACCCGGAGGTCTCGTTCCTGAACCACGGGTCGTTCGGGGCGTGCCCGGCGCCGGTGCAGGAGGCGCAGCGCGCCTGGCGTGACCGGCTCGAGGCCGAGCCGGTCCGCTTCCTCGACCGCGAGCTCGAGCCCCTGCTCGATGCCGTCCGGATCGAGGTGGCCGAGTTCCTCAACGGCGAGCCGGACGGGATCGCCTTCGTGCCCAATGCCACCACGGGCGTCTCGACGGTGCTGGCATCGCTGCGCTTCGAGCCCGGCGACGAGCTGCTCGCCGGCGACCACGAGTACAACGCGACGCTCAACGCCCTGCGGGCGGCCGCGCAGCGCGACGGCGCGACCGTCGCCGTCTGCCACATCCCGTTCCCGGTCCACGACCCCGCCCAGGCGGTCGAGGCGTACCTCGAGGCCGTGACGCCGCGGACCCGGTTCGCGCTCGTCAGCCAGGTCACCTCGCCCACGGCGCTGGTGCTGCCCGTGGCCGCGCTGGTCCGCGAGCTCAACCGACGCGGGGTGGACACGCTGGTCGACGGGGCGCACGCGCCCGGCATGGTCCCGGTGGACCTCGACGGCATCGGGGCCGCCTGGTGGACGGGCAACGGCCACAAGTGGCTGTGCGCTCCCAAGGGCGCCGCGATCCTCCACGCCCGCGCGGACAAGCGGGACCAGCTGCGGCCGCTCGTGGTCTCCCACGGCTTCAACGACACGCGGCTCGACCGGTCGCGCTACCGGCGCCTGTTCGACTGGACCGGAACGGTCGACTACTCGCCGTACCTCTCGCTGTCGGCCGCGATCCGGTTCGTGGGCGCGCTGCACCCCGACGGCTGGCCCGGGCTCATGGCCGACAACGCTGCGCTGGCCCGTCAGGGCCGCGACCGGATCTGCTCGGCGCTCGGGGTCCCGCCGCCCGCGCCCGACGCGATGCTGGGCTCCATGGCGGCGATCCCGCTGCCCGGCCTGGCGCCCACCCCGGAGGCCGCACGCCGCCTCCACGACCAGCTGTTCGACGAGGAGCGGATCGAGGTACCCATCGTCACCTTCCCCGTGGCGGCGGCGCTCGACCCGGGGGCCGGGCCGACGGCGGCGCTCGTGCGCATCTCGGCGCAGCGCTACAACACGGCCGACGAGTACGCGGCGCTGGCCACGGCGCTGGCGGTCCGCCTGCTCGGCCCGGCGAGGCCGCGCTCGCTGCTGGGCCGCCTCCGCCGCTGACCCGCCGCCCGGTCCGCCCGTGGGGCTGCGCTCAGCCGCCGACGGTGATGCGCTGGCCGGTGACCGACCCCGCTCCCGGCGACACGAGGTAGGCGATCGTGTCGACCAGCGCCTCGGGCAGCACGGCCGACGCGGGGCTGCTGTCGCCCGCGGCAATGGCCCGGACGACCAGCAGGTTCGCCGTCACCCCTGTGCCTGCGGTCTCGCGGGCGAGCGCGCGCAGGAGCAGCTCCTCGGCCGACTTGGCGATCGCGTACGCGGCCGACTTCGGGCCGGGATTGGCCGCGACCGGCGACGAGACGGCCACAATGCGGCCGAAGCCCCGCGCGAGCATGCCGGGCACGACGGCCTGCACGATGTTGAGCGTCGACCACAGGTGCAGGTCGAGCATTCGGCGCACCTCGTCGGGGTTGAGCTCGACGACGGCGCTGCCGGTGGCCCAGCCGCCGACCGCGTGGAGCAGGACGTCGACGCTTCCGAACCTCGCCGCGACCTGGTCGGCGACCGCCTGCGCCGCGCCCCGGTCGACCAGGTCCGCCACGACACGGAGGTGGCGATCCGGCTCGAGGCCCGCCCCGGCCGCCACCGCCGCCAGATGCCCCGGGTCCCGGCCGGTCAGGCCGAGGCGCGCGCCGTCACCGCCGAAGTGGGCAGCCGCCACGCGTCCCAGCGGTCCGGTCGCGCCGGTGATGAGGACAACGGGTCCCGAATCGGCGGCAGTCATGCCTCTACCATGCCACCCGGGGGCAAGCCGCCCTCGGAGCGGCGGTCACGCCCGCGGCGCGGGTAGATGACCAGCATGCGGCCCTCGCCGGGCCCGAGGCACTCGACATCGTGCGGGATCGTCGGGTCCCAGGCGAGGTAGTCGCCCGGGCCCAGCTCGGCGATTTCATCGCCCTGGGTCATCCGCCACCTGCCCTCGAGGATGACGTGGTGCTCGTCGCCCTGGTGGGCGTGGACGCCCGTCGAGCTGCCGGCCGGCACGGTCACCTCGACGATGCACAGGTCCCGCGAGGTGCCCGCGTCGACCTCCGTGACGGCGCCGCCGCCGGGACCCCCCTGTCGCGGGCGGTCCGGGAGCCGGACGATGCGCGGCGGCGCGGAGCTGTCGAGCAGCAGCCAGGCCGGCGGCACGTCCAGCGAGGCGGCGATCGCGGCCAGCGCCTCGAGCGAGGGGACCGCCTTGTCGTTCTCGATCTGCGAGAGGTAGCCGATGTTGAGGCCGCTGCGCTCGCCGATCTGGGCCAGCGTCAGTCCGCGCTCCCGGCGCCAGCGCCGGACCTCCCGGCCCACGTTCAGCCGGGGAGCGGGTCCGGGACCGGCCGGCGCCGGGGCCGCGGGCGCGTCCACGGGTTTCTTCTCAGACAACCCTCTTGACCTCTAGCAAATGCCATGCCAGACTGAGCTGAGAGCAATTGTGATTTGCTGACAACAAAGCGTCAAGGAAGGAAGCCCCATGAAGGTCGCAGTCATCGGCACCGGCAACGTCGGCCGTGCACTCGGAGCAGCTCTGATCGGCGCGGGCCACGAGGTCACCTTCGCGGCGCGCGACGAGGCCAAGGTCGCCGCGGCAGCAAAGGCCACGGGCGCCGGCACGGCCACACGGCCCGCGGACGCCGCGGCGGCCGCTGACATCATCATCCTCGCCGTCCCCTTCACCGCCGCCGAGGCCGTCGCCGCCGAGCTCGCGGGCAGCGCCGCGGGCAAGGTCGTGATCGACGCCACGAACCCGCTCAAGGCCGACTACTCCGGCCTGTCCACCGTCGGCGGCCCGTCCGGCGCGGAGCGCATTGCGGCTGCCCTCCCGGGCGCCACGGTCGTGAAGGCCTTCAACACCGTGTTCGCCGGGATCCAGGCGAACCCGGCCGCGCTCGGGCAGGTGCTCGACGCCCTCTACGCCACAGACGACGACGGCGCCGCAGCCACGTTCGCCGACCTTGCGGCGTCGATCGGCTTCCGGCCCGTCCGGGTTGGTCCGCTCGCGGCAGCAGCGGAGCTCGAGGCCATGGCCTGGCTCAACATCCGGCTGCAGCTGCTCGACAACGGCGCCTGGAACACCGCCTACGTGCTGGTCTCGCCGCCCGAGGCGGCCGTCGCCTGACCGGCACTGGGAGAGCGCCGGGCGGCCTGTTGCGTCGCCCGGCGTCTCCGCCTACCGTTGCGCCGTCGTCCCCTGCCACGAGTCAACCCATGACCGACCTGCGTCCTGACTCCGCTGCCGAAGCGACGCCCGACCCCGGGCCGCTCCCCGCGCTCTACCTCGGCCACGGCGCGCCGCCCCTGCTCGACGACCCGCTGTGGATGCGGGAGCTGCGCGGCTGGGCCGCCGGCCTGCCCAAGCCCAAGGCGGTGCTGATCGTCAGCGCCCACTGGCAGACCGCGCCGATGGCCCTCAGCGCCACGCAGACCGTGCCGCTCGTGTACGACTTCTACGGCTTCCCGCAGCGCTACTACGACCTCGAGTACCCGGCGCCGGGCGCCCCCGGGCTGGCCGCCACGGTCAAGGCGCTGATGCCCGCGAACGAGCCCGTCCTCGAGCGCGAGGGCCGCGGCCTCGACCACGGCGCGTGGGTCCCGCTCATGGCCATGTACCCCGACGCCGACATCCCGGTCCTCCAGATGTCCATGCCGGACCTGGACCCCGCGCACCTGTTCGAGGTCGGGCGGCGGCTCGCGCCCCTGCGCGACGAGGGCGTGCTCGTCATCGGCTCGGGGTTCATGACCCACGGCCTGCCGTTCATCGGGGAGTACTTCGCGGGCAAGCCCGGCGCACCCGCCTGGTCGCGCGACTTCGACACCTGGGCGGCCGAGGCGCTCGCGTCGGGCGACCTCGACACGCTGTTCGCCTTCCGCGAGAAGGCCCCGGGCATGCCCTGGGCGCACCCGACGGTCGAGCACTTCGCGCCGCTGTTCGTCACGCTGGGCGCCGCGGCCAAGCCCGACGACGCGCCGCGCACCGCCATCGAGGGCTTCTTCATCGGCCTCTCGAAGCGCTCGATCGAGGCGCGCTGAGCGGTCGCCCGGTCACTACCAGTACGAGCCGTATGCCACGACCTTGAGGCGGGCGTGGGCCAGTGAGGCGTAGGGGATCTTCGTGCAGCCCAGGCCTGGGCCGTATGTCACCGTCTCGCCCGGGTGGATCGTCGGCGCATCCTGCACCAGGGGCCAGCTCCCGAGGACATCGCCCACGATCGTCGTGCCGTCGGCGTCCTCCACCACCACGCCGATCCAGTAGTGATCGACGGTCACCCAGATCGACGATGCCAGGTCCACGCTGATGCACAGCATCGCGGCGTCGCTCTTGGTCGCGTGGACGTTCGCGGCGTCCAGCGCCCAGCCAGAGTCGTAGACATGGATCGCCCAGTGCGGCATGAACTCCACGTGGAGGGGCGTCGAGGCCGGCGACCAGTCCGCCGGGTACTCGCTCGCGATGCTGACGTACTGCGCGGTGTCGCCAGGGCCAATCGACGGGGGCAGTGCTGCGTTGAAGACGCCCGAGCCCTGTTGTGCGCCGGATCCGTCAAGCAGGGTGTAGTGGGCGTCCTCATCGAGATCCACCACGTCCTGCCAGTTGTTCTTCAGGGTCACGACCACCGCCGGGTAGTACACGCGGCGGCCGCCAGCCACGATGCTCTGCGGCCGCACGTCGGCGCTCACGACGGCAACGTCCGGCGGGAAGGTGAATGTGGGCGAGGCACTCGGCGTCGCCCGTGGGGCCGCCGTGGGCCCCGAGGAGGGCGTGGCCACAGCGGTCGGCGCGGGGGCGACGGTCGGCCGGGGGCTGTCCGTCGCCGCAGTTGGGTACAGGGTCGGGAGGACCGCAGCGCCCGGCGCCGGGGTGTCCCCGCGTCCCGCCGCAAGGGCGGCGGCGAGGCCGGTGACCGCGAGGGCGACGGCGAGCACAGCGCCGACGAACGCGAACAGTCCCCGCCTTCGACCGGCCTCGTCTTGCCCGCCGCGACCTGCGGGGTGGCCGGCGGGCTCCTGCCAGGGCATCGGACCGCGAGACGGGTCCCACTGGGGCGGCGGAGGGGGCGGATGGAGGGTCACGCGGACGCGGTCAGGGATTGAGGTACGGGTTGATGATCGGGGACCCGTAGGCCGCCACCTTGAGGTGTGCCCCGTTGAGCGCCGCGTAGGGAATGCTGGTGCACGCCTGCGGGCCGGAGAAGGTGAACGGCTCGTTGAGCGGGTCCGCCCACACGTCAGCGAGCTCAGAGACCGCGATGTCGCCGGCGACGATCTTGCCGCTCGCGTTCTCGACCAGCACCACCACCCAGTAGTTGCCCAGAATTGCCCCGTCCGGGGGCACGAGGTGCACGGAAAGGCAGGCCAGGCCCGCGGCGGACTCGGTCGTCCGCACGTTCGTCGCCTTCAACTGGTACCGGCTCGTGTCCGGCTCGCGGTCCCACACCGGCGTGAACAGCACGCGGAGAGCCGTCTTCGAGGGCAGCCACCCCGTCGGCGGGTTGTTCGGGACGTCGACGTACTCGGTCGTCTTGCCGGGCCCGAGCGCGAACACGAAGGGCGAAGCGAACCAGCCGGTGAGGACCGTGGCCCCGGTGTCGTCCAGCAGCGTGTACGGCTGGCCGCCGAACAGCTGGACGGTTGAGGCGCCCGTGTTCTTGACGGTGACGATGACGGCAGGCGTATAGGCGTGGCTGTCGGGCAGGCCCGTGTTGATCGCGCGCACCACGGCGCTCACGACCTTGACGTCGGGCGGGAGCGTCGGCGAGGGCCTGGGCGTCGGGCTCGGGGTCGGCGAGGGCGTGGGCTGGGGCGTTGGCCGCTGGGTCGGGCGCGGCGTGGCCGGTGGCGTGGGCCGCGTGGTGGGCTGCGGCGACGATCGCGTCCCCGGCGAGGCCGCTGCGGTCGGCGTCGGGGTCGGCCCCACGCCCGCCGCGAACCCCGACGCGCCACCACGAACCGGGAGCGCGGCCGTCATGGCGGTGAGGGCGACGATCACCCCGAGCACGGCGCCGACGAGGCGCACGGGGCGGCGCTCGGGGTCGGGGACACGCCCGGCCAGGCCGCCGGCCGCGACCGCAAGTGCAGTCGAGCCCGGCTCCCCGGGCCGAGGCGGCGGAGCGGGGGGCGATGACGCGCCTGGGCCAAGGCCCCGGGGCGGAGGCGGGGGCAGCGTCACGGCGGGTCAACCTCCTCGCGGCGCGCGTCGGGCAGGATCCGGGCTGGCGAGGACGCAGATGGGCCAGCGGCGATGGTGAGCCCGCTGGGATTCGAACCCAGGACCAAGGGATTAAAAGTCCCCTGCTCTACCGCTGAGCTACGGGCCCGGGGATCCACGCTCAGTTACACGAGATAACTGGCGGGGAGCTTGACCACAGCCGTTCTTGAGCCTATAACTGTGACCGAGATCCGACGATCGGCCGAGGTGAGTTATGAGCTCTAGCGCCCGCGGTCGGGCTCAGCCCAATTCTATAGCCCAGCCCGACATCCCGGACAACCTGGCCTCCTTCACCCGCCATCTGCGGGCAGAGAACAAGGCGCCGTCGACGATCGCGACCTACTCCAAGGCGGTCGAGCAGTTCGATGGGTTCCTGGCCGAGCCGGGGCGTCGGCGGCCGCGGCGGGTGGCCGACGTCCGGCGCGAGGACGTGGAGGCGTTCCTCGTCGACCGCTCCGATGCCGGCATGCGGCCGGCGACCGTGGCGCAGCGGTTCCGATCGCTCCAGCAGTTCTTCAAGTGGCTGGCCGCCGAGGGCGAGGTCGACGGCAGCCCGATGGCGACGATGCGGCCGCCCCACGTGCCCGAGACTCCGGCGCCGGTGCTGCGCGAGGACGAGCTCCGGAAGCTCCTCGACGCGTGCGCCGGGACCGGCTTCGAGGACCGCCGGGACAGCGCGATCATCCGGCTGTTCCTCGACACCGGGATGCGGCGCGGCGAGCTGGCCGGGCTGCGGGTCGACGACGTCGATCTCGACCAGGAGGCGGCGGTCGTGATGGGCAAGGGCCGTCGACCGCGGGCCTGCCCGTTCGGCCACAAGACCGGCCAGGCGCTCGACCGCTATCTGCGCCTGCGCGCGCGAAGGGCCGACGCCGGCGAGCCGTGGTTTTGGCTCGGCAAGCGGGGCCGGCTCACCGAGACCGGCGTCGAGCAGGCCGTCAAGCGCCGCGGCCGCGCCGCCGGGCTGCCCGACGTCCATCCCCACCAGTTCCGCCACACCTACGCTCACCAGTGGCTCGCGGCCGGCGGCAGCGAGGGCGACCTGATGCGCCTCGCGGGCTGGAGGAGCCGCCAGATGCTCGCCCGCTACGGCGCGTCGGCCGCCGACGAGCGGGCCCGCGAGGCGTACAAGCGGCTCAGCCCGGGCGACCGGCTGTAGCCCTCGCCACCAAGAGGCGCGTAGTCCGTGCGATCAACGAGACGTCGACCTCGGACACCGGCGCGTTCGCCCTTCTGAAGGTGCCGAAGGCCGGCGTGAGGCTCGACGCGCCCTTCGAGTTCCACCGTGACGAGGCGCCGGATGGACCCGCATGACGGGCATGGCGTTCGACGCGAGGAGTCCTCGCTGGGCAGCGCGTTGAGGAGGGCGTCGCAATCGCCGCGGTGAACCGCGGCGCTCGCATCGCTCGCTGCCTAGCCGCCGACCGACGCGAGCTCCCGCTCGCCGGCCGCATCCTCGAAGCCGAAGACAAACCGCTCACCGAATGCTCCGCCGAGCTTCTCGAGGGTCTCGACGTTCGGGCGATGTTGACCGCTCTCGAGCCGACTAATCGCCGAGACGCTCGTGCCCATCCGGTCGGCGAGTTGGTCCTGGGTCAGGCCATAGCGAATTCGCCGAGCGATGACCATCCTGGCCAGCGCCTCATACGGGGCGATTCGCTCTTGCTCAGCTCGATACTCCGGGCTTCGCGCTGCACGTCGCCGCCCCGCTGTTTGACTGCTACTCCCGATGGGGCTTACCCACTCCTGATCGGCTGTCATGGCGGCTCGTCTCATGCGATTGGTATCGGCCGGCATGTTACCACTATTGAGAAGTACGTCAAGGAGGGTCACGGCCTGCCGCACGCGGCGGCCGGCGCGGACGCTCGGCCATCCGCCGAACGAAGTCGTCCCAGCGTGCACCCGCAATCCGGACATCGTCGGCGGGCACCTTGCCGGTTCGCTTCTCGAGGAAGTGCAGGAGCACGAACAGGTTCCGCGAGCGCCGATAGAGGATCCGATAGTGGTCGTCGCCGAAATGACACCGCAACTCGCGGAGCTCGCCTTCGATCTGGCTGGTGTACGGGAAGCCGAGATCCGGACCGAACAGGCCGAGTCGATCGATCTGGTTGTCGATCGCCGCCTGGGCCCTGGGAGGCAGACCATCAATCTCGTCGTTCACCGGCTCGGACCGATCCGATGCCCGGTAGTAGACGACCGGCCAAACCATCAGGCGTTCCCTCGCGCGGGCACGGACACTCGCCAGGCATCCTGGTTCCCCTCCATCCACTCGATCAGTGCCTCGGCCTCCGCCGGGCCGCGGCCGGGGCTGGTCAGGAGATCCGCTGCGACCTGCGGCAGGGCCGCGAGCGTGATGCCGTCCTGATCCCACGTCCGCTCGAACGCAACATCGGCCAGTGGCTCAAGGAGCACCACGTTGCCGCCGGTCGGAGCCTCGCGCAAACCAAGGCGAGCCGCGGCCTTGTCGATGCTCGGCACGTAGACGGCGGCGAGGGCGGCCGGCGCGACCTCGGCGCGACGAGCGGCGGCGAGGCTGCCGGTCACGGCGTACGGCGCGTCGAATTCGCGAAGGCGGGCCTCCAACGCCCGTGGGCCTCGCGGCTCGAGAAAGAACCGCGCTCTGTTGGCCTCCAGGAGGGAGTAGTCCTCCGTCCACCTCAAGAGGAGGCCCTTCCAGTCGACCCTCTCGATCGGCCCGCGTCCGCTGCGCTCGACAACCGCTTCGCTCACCAGGAGTGCGACGACTCTGGACGCGCTCCCGAGGGGGAGCCCAGCGGTGTCGGCCAGCTGTCGGAGCGGATATGGCGGCCTGAACTCCATCAGAGCGCGGACGACTCGGGCGGACGCCGGTCCCCGCAGCGATCGCAGGGGCCGGTCATCAGCCCACGGGTTCGATTCCGCTCCGCGAAGTTCGATGAACACTGGCGGCACGCGCGTCGCGATGCGCAGGTTGCCCGTGGCGTCCGCGTATGAGAACCCGACGCTCTCAAGCATCGTGCGAGTCCTCGCGGTGAGGAAGCGACTCATGACGAGGACGCCATCTACGCCCGGTATGGACGCCGCCCTTCCCTTCGGGACCGGCGGACGCAGCCAGAGGGATCCCACCTCGCTGGACAGAGCGTAGGTGTCCCGCGGGTAGAGGCTCGCGCGGGCCTCGACGGCCAGGCGCGCTCGGGCCTTGTTGGGCGCCTCGATCACGAGGAACGCATCTGGCCGCCATGCGCCCGGGGTCTGGGCCTGCGGCTCGCGTTCGATCGCAATCGACCAGCCATCAGGCATCCTGTCGACAAGCGTCATCTCGAGCGAACCCAGGAGCTCGCGCTCGCTCGAGGGCGCGGGGCCGTCCTTCATTGTTCCAGTCATGTGCGCTGTTCCACTCCTTGCGGAACATGGCTAGTTCGTGGAACAGGTTACTACATCGCCCGAGTCGCCAAATGACGTCGAGCGAGCCCCTACTAGTGTTGCTTCCCCTGGCCTCGGGCGCGGCGCTTCGTGCGGCGGCGGGAGGCCAGGAACGCGAGCCGGGTGAAGTAGGCCTTGCGGGCCGCGGCTGCTCGGCGCTGCCGCTCCGGCTCGGGGAGACCGCGATCGGGGTCGACCTCGTCGAGGAAGCGCTTGAGGAAGGCCGCGCGGGCAGGCGCCGTGATCTGGCGCGCGTCGTATCGCGCGTGGACGGCGTAAGCGCCCATGCGGCCGCGGAGGCTCCGCTCGGCCGGCGTCAGCGAGTCCCGCCTCACCGAAGCGCCTCGTCGGCTTCCTCGGCGCCGCCGCTTCCGAGCAGTCGGACCCATGCGGATGAGCCCACGGGCGTGAGGCACCTGCGGGTGGTCGGATCGGCGACGATCGCCTCGAGCGGAACCGGTCCCCCGCTCCAGCCGATCGGCTGCGTCGGCGCCCGGAGTCCCAGCGTCCGGAGGTCATCGAGGACGAGGCCCCACGAGCATTGGTCAAGCCCGGGCCGCGCGTCCCACCGGCCGATCCGCCGGAACCAGCCGAGCCGCTCCTCGGTCGGAACGACCCAGAGTACGTGCCAGCCAGCCCGGCTCGCCAGCGCCCGCTCGTAGGCCGCGAGCCGTCCTCGGATCGTCGGCGAGTGCTCCGTCGCCTCGTCGATCTCGAGGCAGAGGACCGCCGAGCCGCCGTCGAGCTGAAGGACGACGACACTGTCGGGACGCACGTCCGGAGGCAGGACATTGTCGACCATCGGCTCGGTGAGCCAGACCTGGACTGCCTCGGACGCAGCTCGGACGAGGGCACTGACGGTATCGACGATGTCCAGCGAGTGGCGGACCCTGCCGACCCCGCCGGTGCGCGTGTCGTGGTAGCCGAGGCGCTTGCTGCCACGCCGGCTGATCCGGTAGACGACCGGGATGCCGCCGCGATCGGGCGCGAGCGGGGCACGCTCGAGGAGGCCGAGTTGCCAGAGCCGCCGGAGCCGGCGTAGCGCCGTTCGCCGGCTCGGGAAGATGAGCGAGGCGACCTGATCCCCTGTAGCCACGCCAGCGCGATACAACAGTCGCAGGCAGGCGCGATCACGGACCGACAGTAGCCCGACGTCCACGCTGGACAGGAGCGTTCGTTCAGCGCTCTCGCGGAAGACGACAGTCATGGAAGCAGTCCCGTCGATTGGTCGGCCGGGACGCGCACAGGGCACCGGCACGGGCCTGACGCGGGTCGACCCACTCGCGCGCCACCCCGCGCGACGGTCCGCGGACAATCCCGCGTCATCGCCTGGCCGTCCCGCGCGCGTCGGGCGTGCTCGGCGACTCGGCGCCACCCGCCCGCAGGAACACCTCGGCGCGCACCTCGTCGATCGGGCTTGCATCGCGGGTATCACTGGCAGCCACGATCTCATCGGCCAGGGCCGGGTCAACCGGATCGGGCGGCAGGAGCATCCCGCCGTACGCCGTCGGCTGGCCGCCGCGCCCGGGCATCCGCATGACGACCTCGTACGCACGGAGCGAGGTCAGTTCCTCGGCCGTCACTGGCGCGAACAGCCGGGCCAGGGTGCGGACATCTTCGGATCCCGGCGCGAGGAGGGCGATCGTGGCTGCGTTGGTCAGGACCGACCGGCTGAGACGCTCCCCCAGCCCGCCGAGCGACTGCGACGCGAGGCCGAGGGCAAGGCCGAACTTCCGGCCTTCGACCAGCGTGTTCTCGACCGCGCGAGTTGAGAACCGATGGGCCTCGTCGATGAGCAGCAGGTGCTGGCGACGGGCCGAGGGCGTGAGCTCCTGCCGCCCGACCGCGTCGACGTAGTAGCGGCTCGCCAGCATCGCGCCGAACAACGTCGCGTTGTCGCCGCCGACGCCGGACAGGTCAACGAGCAGCACATCGCCGCGATCCATGACTTCGCGGGGCCGGATCGTCGACACGCCCTGGCCGACGACCATTCGGATCGAGTCGTACGTCACGAACGCGCCGAGCTTGTTGAGAACCGCCTTGATCGACGGGTCGCGATCGCGCTCGCCGCCCGACGGCCACTGCGTCTCCCAGAACCCGCGGATCATCGGGTCCCGGAGGTGCTTGACGAACCGGGCACGGAAGGCGTCTTCGGTCAGGACGCGGATCAGTTCCAGGATCGTCTGCGGCTGCTCGTCGGCGAGGAGCGTCAGCAGCGCGTTGCGCAGGTAGTGCTGCATCTTCGGGCCGGAGAAGCGCGGCCAGAGGTCCTCGAGCATGTACACGAACTCCGACGCGACGAGCTGGTCGTCGCTGGGCGATTGGCGCTCGAGAAAGTTGAAGCCGCGAGGATGGGCGCGGTCCGCGAGGCGCAGCACGTGGACGCGGCCCGTCGCCGCAGCGGGGGACCCGGCCGAGGACATCGTTCACGAGGTCCCCGTGCGGGTCGATGACCGTCGTCCCGATGTCGGCTTCGATCGCCGCCAGCGCGAGGTTGAGCAGCAACGTGCTCTTGCCCGACCCCGTCGCGCCCAGGGCCACAACGTGCCGCGCCAGGATCCGATCCGGGATCGCAAGCGGTCGGCCGTGAGCCTCGCCAACGACGAGCCCGAGCTCGCCCGAGCCGCTGGCTGGCGGAGGTGCGGCGAGCGCCCGATCACGGGGGAAGCCGGCGCGATCGAATGACGCATCAGGCAGATACCACAGCTGTGCGAGCTCCCAGTCCGCCAGTCGGGCTGCCCGCGGCGCACGGGCCGGACCACGTCGGATGTCCCAGCGGAGCTCCTGTTGACCATCGCCCAGTGGGTGGGTGAAGTCGACCAGGCGCCACAGGAGCGCCTCCGCCTGATCGGCTGGGATGCCGGCGACCTCGAGGATGAGACCGACGTCGAAACCGACGACGCCTCGGCCCTTTCGGGTCCGGGCGTCGCGCTCCTCCGGCAGAAGGACCGGCGCGGACGACTTCTCGCGGTAGTCGCTGTCGCGGAGTAGTAGGCCGTCGATGATCGCGTTGCCGACGAGCTGGCCCATCGACGGGCTCGCGCTCGCGGACAGGGGCGCCGTGAGCCTGCGCCAGTCATCAGGCGGGACGGGTCGCGCGACAGCCCGGAGACGGACCTCGGCGCCGCGTGGTGCGGACACGAGGCCGGCCGCCAGTCGATGGAGGGCTCGAGCCTCCGGCTTGTCTACCTCCCGGAGCGGCCAGCTCGCCGATGAAGCCAGTCGAGCGACGCCCGAAGCCGCCGGCATGCGCGTGACCGGACCGGCGACGTCGACAACCGCCCCGGGGCACAGCGAGCGGAGCGCGTTCTCGACGAGGGTCGCCACCTGCCGGTTGGTGACGACCTCCCAGCCGAGCGCGCCGTCGACATGGACGACCCGGAGCTCGATCGAGGGCCAGCCGGCGCGCCAGCCATCGAAGCCGCGGCGCTGGCGAGGATGGATGGCCCGGATGAGCTCGACCGCCAGATCGGGGTCGGGCGCTAGGCCGGCAGGCGCAGAGATGACGAGCCTGACGGCCTCCGCGCTGGACGCCTCGTCGTAGGCGCGCTGCCTGGCCGCCCGGACGAGGGGTAGCCCAATCTTGGCGGCGCCGTAGGCGCCAAGGACGGCCAATACCGGCTGGATCAGCCCGGTCAGATCGGGCAGCGGAAGCGGGACGAGCGGCTCTGTCATCGGTACTCCTCCTGGACCGCAACCGACAGGAGGGCGGGATGTCACTGCCCGGCCCGTTCGGCCGTCACGGACCCATCAAGGGAGCAGACCTCGTTAGGGTGGAATCCATCGATACGACGTTAGCCCGGTGTCGGGGCAGATGGAAGGCGCAACCGTGTACGTCTGCGTGTACGTCTGGCGGAG
>CAVQKO010000015.1:0-305508 GCA_963713075.1 uncultured Chloroflexia bacterium | reverse complement strand
AGATGATGAGGCTCATTGGCCACCTAGACGCCATTTATCGAAAAAGCGAGGAGGCTGAGCCGGGGAGCGTTCGCGGCAATTGCGGGCATAGCCCTCATCCTCGTCGGTGTGCTCTTCTTGCTCCTGGAGGAATTGGTCTCGCAGCCAAGGTGATCGTGAGCTGGACATAACCACCCTCACCGGGTCCGGGACGGTCCATGGAGCCGTGGGGCTGCCCGACGTCGGGGAAATGCTCGCGGCGATCCTCAAGGCCATCGCGGATGCGCCCGCCTATGTCGTCTGCGTGGCGCTGGGCCTGGTCCTGATCTTCTTTGGCACCGCGCCGCTGGGCGTTGAGTACCACATTGGATCGATGTGCATTTCATTGGGCAACGGTCGTGGGGCACCATTTACGGCTGCGCCTTCGGTGCTCCCGCGTCGTCCTACAGGGTTGCAGGCGGACACGGCTGAGGCACTTGGGAAGCACGCTAGCGAGATGGCGGCCAAGGCCGTTCCCTGGTGAGCCAAAGCTGGGGCCGAGGAGCTGACGACTGGCCGCGACCAACCGTCCAGATACTGACAGCCCGTGAATGAATCATCGCGATCCTGCGGGCCGAACGTGCGATCTACCTGACAGGGGACGATGGCCAGGATGGTGCGCCACGCCCCTTCGGAGCGTGATGTCCCTAGCCGCGGCGCTCGTACGGGGGAGGCGCACGGTCGAGTGCCGTGGCGAGCTCCTGGACCTCGGCGGGCGACAGGACGTGCGGCTCGGACGAGAGGCGCTTCGCGATCGACTTGGCATCAGTGACCAGGACGCCGCCGGTCCGCTCCCCACCGGAGACCGTGCGATTGCCGATGCAGATCACGGGCACCACGGTCAGGCGGTGGGCGTTCATGAACGCTGCGGCGGTGACCTGCAGCAGGAGCGCCTGGTCCGTCACCTGCCGCACGACGTCGGTCTCCGTCCGGTTGCCGACGTCGAGCCGGCCGGCGACGACCTCGACGCCCCGCCCGCGGTGCTTGGTCTCGACGACGAAGACGCCGGGCGGCCCGACGGTGACGGCGTCGATGTTGCCGCCCCGTCCGATGAACCGCCGGTCGTAGAGGGTCACGAAGCCGAGGGCCGCGAGCGAGTCGAGCCGCGCCCCCACCGCCCTCTCGGCCTCCGCGCCCTTGCCCCACCAGACGACCTCGTTCGGCAGGTACCGAGCGAGTAACGACGGTGGCGCCGGCGACGATCAGGCCCGCAGCCCCGGCGACCCGCAGGTCGGCGGTGGCCCACGCGGCCGCGAGGAAGCCGATCGGCGGCGACAGGACCGGCAGCGAGGCGAAGGCGGCGAACATCTGCTTCGCGCGCTCGCGGAACGCGGCGCGCTCGCGCTCGAACCGCGCCTGAGCGGACTCCCCGGCCGCCGGCCTGCGCGGCGTGATGTCGCCCTCGTCGATGTTCACGATCTCGGGGCACGAGAAGTCGCTGCATCTCCAGAGGGGCTGGCCGTGCGCGGTCCGACCTTCGCCACCGCGCGGACCATCGGCGACCCGCAGCGGCTGCACTCCCTGGCTTCTGCGACCATCCCCGTCACGCTCCACCCAGGTCCGAATGATCGCCATAGATCGTACCGATCCTGATCCGCCGCTGACTGCTTCGGCCACACATACGCGGCGTCGCGGCCCCGGTCGCCCCGCCGCGAGCTGGACGCGGGCCAGTCTGAGCGGCGCTGCGTGATCGATCCGGCGGGCGCGGAGCCGGGTGGTCGCCAGTGTCCCGCCCGGGCCTTATGCGGGCCTTACTTCTACTCGCGCCGCATGGCGGACACGATCGCGACGCTCAGGAACACGATCGGTCCGCCGATCGTGACAATCGAGAGCATGTACCCGTACACGCCGTAGAGAAGCCTGCGAGTCGCCCCCACGCTGGTATCCGCCGATCATCGTCTGGGCGGGGGAATTCGACGAGACCGCGCCAAGCAGGAACAGGGCGGCGGCGAAGAAGAAGAGGCCTTAGCGTCCGCATGCGTCCCCGTTGTCACCGTGCAGCCGCCGCGTCCCTGGAACGAGCGCTCGCCGAGGCCGCGAAGGTCGAGGTCGAGCAGGTGCGCGAGGACTTGGTCGTTCGCCCCGTCGGTGGGGAGGCCGTAGGCGTCCAGCACGCGGCGTCGAGGGCCTCGCGCGCCATCGTCAGCCACGTCGGCCGCTCGCTTAGAGGTTCGTGAGCGTCCGGCCGGCCAGCGCCGCCGCGTCCGCGTTGGTCGGGTTCGCCAACCGTTCGCAGCATCACGAGCCGGCGGCCGCGTCCTTGATCGCGTCGCGCTTAGCTCGTGGCCACCGGGACCGGGAACGTCTCGAAGATGTGGTCGGCGTGTAGCGGAGCCCGCCTCGACCTCGCGCAGCTGCGTGCCGAGGCCCCGAGCCCAGAGCTCGTGGACGCGGGAGTGCAGGACGCCGAAGGTGTAGTCGTCGTCGCGGGCGAAAACGATGAGCTGGTGATCGGGCAGGGTCTCCGCGCCGAGCCACACGAACAGACGGTGTTTGGCAACGTGGGCGTCGCGATATACCGCGTCAGCCCGTGATGCGCGGCGCGGCATCTCCGGCCGTGGCCTGTGTGGATGCCACCAGGTCTCCGGTGGTCTACCGGCTCTTCTGGCGCTCGGGCTGACAACCTGTTTGACATACTCGAACGGCCCCTCGTACAGCGCTGCTTCGCCTCGAGACATCCCGTTCCCGAAGTCGACGATCCACATTTCGCCGACCGGCGCTGTGATGTCGAGCCCGTTCACCCAGGGTCGACGACGTCGGAGTTCGAGCGCCCATCGGGGTTGGGGGCCGCGAGCATCGCTTGGCCGCCAGGGCCGCGTCGATGTCGAACGGGCCGCCCTTGGTGTCGCCCATGAAAGAGACGCCGAGGTTCTCGGGGAGCCGCTGCGCGCGTGTGAGGTCGATGCCGGCCGTGAGATTCGCTTGATGGCAGAGACCGGGAGCCATCGAGCATCCTCGTCTTGTCGAAGCCGTCATCGTAGCCCAGGAAGAGACGTGGACTGCTGGCGCCTCGAGCACCCACGGTTCGTCCGACCAGGCGAGGAAGATGTCGCCGGTGCCCTTGATCCGCTCGAGCACCTGCCGGTTCGGGCCGCCACGAATGCCTTGCGTAGCTAGCAGGCCGACGCGTCCCGTCTTGCCGGCGTCGACCTGTGCGCGGGCCTTCTCGTGCCAATAGACGACCTAGATCGGCCTCGCCGGGACCCGTCCGTCGTAGACCTCGCACAGTGACTTCTACGTAGCGGTCGCCCAGGTCGCCCGCATGAGCTTGCCGCCCAAGAACGGCGGGTTGCCGACGATGACGTCGGCTCCGGCCACTCGGCTTCGCGGGGACGCTCCGGTCCGAGAGGTCGAGGATGGCGTCCGCGGCACTCGAATGTTGTCAGAGCGGCTGGAGGATGGGATCGCGGCGTAGGCGAAGCCGTTGTCGAGCATCCACTGGATGTGGCCGATCCAGATGACCACCCGGGCCAGCTCGGCGGCGTAGGTGTTGAGCTCGATGCCGAGCACAGCTTCGGGCCCGACCTGCGGGAACTGCATGGGCATCTTGAGGCATCAGCGACCCCCACAGCGATCGCCTCGCTCTCCAGGTCCTTGAGCTCCGCAGGGCCAGGTAGAGGAAGTTGCCCGAGCCGCACGCGGGGTCGAGCACCGCACAGCTCGCAGGCGGTCGAGGAAGGCACGAACACCGCGTCCGGGCTCTCGCCGGTCGGGACGCGCGCGCGGTGACCTCTTGCCTCGGCGAGCAGAGCTCGCGACCTGCGCCTGCATCGCCTCGAACTCCCGCCGCAGCGGGGCCATCACCACCGGCTCGACCAGCCGCATGATCGACGTCGCGGTCGGTGTAGTGGGCACCCAGCTGGGCGCGCTTGCCGGGGTCGAGGCCGCGCTCGAACAGCGTGCCGAAGATCGCGGGCTCCACGTGGGACCAGTCCAGGCGCGACCGGCCTCGAGGAGGACCCGATCTCCTCGCGCGTGAGCGGCAGCACCTCGGCGCCGTCGAACAGCCCACCGTTGAACCACTCGATCGCGCTCGGCGCCGAAGAGCCGCCGCCGTTCGCGACATCGCTCGAAGAGCCGCGAGAGCTACGCGGCGAAGCGGCGGGGTCGGCTTCGTGGCCACCGGCAAGCCGCGAGAGCAGGCCCTCGGGCAGCAGGTCGGCATCCTCGGCGAACAGGCAGAACAGGAGCTTGTTCAGGAAGTGCGCCACGCGCTCGGGGCTCGTGCCCGCGCTCTCGCAGCGCGCTCGGCGAGGTCGGCGAACTGCCGCGGCGGCCTCCGCGGTCATCTCGTCCGGCGTCTTGCCGCGGCCGGAGCTCCTCCGGGTGGTCCATGACCGCGCGCAGGACACGCAGCGGCTCGGTGGGGGTCGCGCCCGAGGTCGGTCAGCGCGAACGGTATGGACGCTTCGGGCGTGTTGGTGAAGTTGGTGTGCACCTCGAAGCGGTCGAGGTCGCAGACCACCAGGAGCGGCGGGTTCTCGAGCGCCTCGCGGTACTGCAGGAGCTGGGCGTAGGCGGCGTCGAGGTCCTTGCGCTTGCCCTTGTACTCCCAGGCGAAGTGGCCGCGCTTCCACACGTCCGCGAAGCCGTCGCCGCCCGCGCCTTGCCGGCGCCCTTCTCGAAGGCGTACCATCGCCGGTCGGGTCGGCCTCGTTGGGCGTCGGCACGCCGAGCATCCGGCACAGGTCGATGAAGTGCTCCTGGGAGGCGGCCCGCTCGGTGCGCGTGCTGCCCGCCCATTTCGCGGCGAACTCGGCCGGGTTCATGCGCGAAGCGTACAAGGAGAGTCGCGGCCTATGGAGTCTGGAGCCGCCACTCTCAGCGACGAGCGCCAAGTGGAGCCGTTATCGCCAGCGCGGCAACCAGTCCGGACGCGGCGCTGTTCCCGCGGAATCCCGTCAACTCGGCCACCGCCCCGGCCTACGCCGAATACAGGAGAAGGAGCCGGAGTCCCGCCAGGCCCGTCGGGTGCCGCCTGGCGCGACCGCCGCAGGTAGGCGCGGGCGCATAGCAACCACCGAGCGGTGACCTCTCCGTGCCCCGATGCCCGGCCACACCGCGGACCCGGCCGCGGGGGGCCCATGGCCCCTCGCATCGCGTCCGGGGGCAGGCCCATGCGTGCCACCTGAGACATGGGCAAAGCTGATCATCGCGGCCATGATCGCTCACGAGACGATCTCCGTCAGGGGATAGGGCGGGTCAACCGATAGGGGTGCGCACGCCTACCAAATTCGTCCACTGCGCCGACGTATCCGGGGCGGCCCGTCGCCTCTCGGCCGAAGGCCCGCCGGAAACGACAGCCACTTGGCCCCGAAGGCCGCCGCACACGCCCGCGCGTACTCGGGCGATGCGCGCCAGGTTTGATCCCGTTCGGCGCCATAGAACGCGCCGTAAGCCGATGCGACATCCATCGGGATCGTGATGGAGTCCTCGACGCGCTCATGACCCGCCACGCGGCGTCGTAATCCGTCACGACTTTGGGGAACGCGATCCCGAGCTTGTTGGCCGCCTCGGTCACAAGATCGTAGGTATCGGGCACCGCACCGAGCCATTCTGACCGTGGTCGGTGGTCGAGGCACCACAGTCTCGCCGCATCCGAGAGCGAAGGAGCGGGCGACGCTGCCGCACAGCCGACAACCAGGCTCCCGAGCAGAACCATCGAAAGAACCCTTCTTGACGCCTGCATTCGCATCTCCCTCGGGGCACCTGCGCGAGTCCAGTTCGACGAGGATTCCAAGCCGGACTCGCCGCAGTCCACATTATCCCGCCACGCCTTGCTCGAAGGGGCGCCGATCTGGTCCGGGTTTCCCGATCCCAGGGGGGTGCCTGCGAGCCTCGGATTGCTCCGGTAATCACTGCTACCGGAGCCTATCGAGGAGCGGAACCCATGGACTGCCTGACCCGCGAGGTCGCGCCCGAGTACGACGGGCCGACGATCAACTGCCCGCGCTGCACCGCCCGGATCGCGGTCGCTGCCCCCACCGGCTGGACGGTCCGCAGCCCCCGCGACGTGTACGACCACCTCGGCGTCGAGCTGGCCGCGCTTGAGCGCGAGGAGCTCCGGGTCGTCGTGCTCAACGCCAAGAACCTCGTCGTCCGGGTGGCCGTGGCGTACGCCGGGAACGTCTCCGCCTCGCTGGTGCGGGTCGGCGAGCTGTTCCGCGACGCCGTGCGGATGGACGCGTCCGGCATCGTCTGGTCCACAACCACCCGAGCGGCGACCCCGACGCCGTCGCCCGACGACCTGCACCTGACCGCCGAGGCGATCGCGGCGGGGCGCCTGCTGGACATCGACGTGCTGGACCACGTCGTGATCGGGTCGGGCGGGTGGGCCAGCCTGCGGGACCGCGGCGTCACCTTCGACCGGGCGAGCGCCCGGTGACCGCCCGGGGGCGCCCGTGGCACTTGTGCGACGGGGCGGGCGCCACCACGGTCGGCCGGTGGGGCGCGCGGGCGGGCCTGGAGGCGGCCATGCGGGCCGCCTATGGCGAGGCTCTGCCGGCGTTCCTCGGGCGGCCCTGCGCCCGGCCGTCGTGCCGCGCGGCCATCGCCACTCCGACGATCGCAGCGACGGTCGCGGGCCACGCCGTGACCGATCCCCGCTCCCGCCTCCCCCGCGCACCGAGACGCCCGGCCCTCCCGCCGGGCGTCTTATCGCTGCCGGGTCGCCAGACCCCGCGGCCCCCGCGCTCATCGCCCGCACGGCCGAGACGCAGCGGCACAATTCTGGCACGGCCGGCGCGCCATGCCGACACGCGACCGGACCGTGACCGGCACGCTGCCGCGCACGGCGCCGCTGCGCCTATCGCTGCCGACCTCGCCGCAGCGCTGCTCCGGCCGGGGCGACTCGCCCCCCACGCGACACGCATACACCGGCGACCTCGCTGCGCTCGCGCTCCTGGCTGTCGGCCGAGGGCCTAGCGTGGGACGCCGTCGTCCCCCGACGACCTCGACCGCTACAGGGAGGCGCTCGCTGCGAGGTACGCCCGCTCCACCGTCAACCGGCGCCTGTCCGTCGTCCGGTCGCTCTTCGCGGAGGCGGAGCGGCGCGGCCGTGTCGCGCGCGACCCCGCAGCCCGCCTCAGGGGCCTCAGGGGCCGCGACGAGCGGGCGGGGGGTGTCCTCACCCTCGCTGAGGCGCGCGAGGTGCTGGGGGCCGTCCTGCGCGACGCGGAGGCCCATCGCTGCGGCTGCGGGCGCTGCGGGACCGCGCCATCCTCGGCTGTCCTGATCCGGACCGGCCTGCGCCGGGGCGAGCTCGCCGGGATGCGCGTCGGCGACCTCGCGAGAGGCCGCCGGGCACCACGTCCTTACCATCCGCGGCAAGGGCAACGTGGTGCGGACGGCCAAGCTCCCGCCGGACGTCCGTCGCGACATCGCGGCCTGGCTCGACGCGGTGGCTGCCGCGGGCCTGGCCTCTCGGCGCCGCAGATCCGGTCTTCGTGCAGGTCGCCAAGGGCGGGCGGCTACGGGATCTGAAGCCGCTGTCCGACAGGGCGGTCCACTCCGTCGTGGTCGAGCGGCTCGGCGCAGTGGGCATCACGGGCTCGGCCCCCATACACTCCGAGCCACGTTCGTCACGCTCGCGCTGGAGGGCCACGCACCGCTGCACCTGGTCCAGCGGGCTGCCGGCCACAGCCGACCCGCGAACCACCGAGAGCGTACTGGCGGCGCAAAGACGGCTCGACGACAACGCGGTCGACTACATCCGACTTTGAGCCCTTGCTTTGTTGCCGGAATTCGGGGGATGGTCGAACAAGCGTTGGTGGTTCATTGGGAGGGTCCCATGCGGGGTGTTCGGGAGTCCGGCCTGCTGGCCGTTGCCGCTGTGTTGACGGCATGCGGCGGGGGCCCCATCAGGATCGGTCAAGATCGTGGAGGTTGAGTTGCGCCAGACCCTCACGGAACCGGGGCGTCGATGGGTATGGTCGGCGTGATGGCCACGTACGACGTGACAGGACCCACCAAGGACGGGGTCGTCGTGTGCAAGTTCACTGGCAGGCACGGCACGCAGGGCGGAACGGTCCAGGCTGGCGGCTGGATCACCTACAGCCGCGTCCCCGACCTCGACGCGGGCGAGACGACGCGCGGCACCTGTTCTGCCATCGCGATCCCGCCGCTCGGCGACGAGCCTCCGTCGCAGCCGGTGGTTTCGCTCACGACAAGGTCGGCGCTGGCGACGACGCCACAGGACTGGCAGGCGCAGTACGACCCGCCAACACCTTGGCCGTGACATCGAGGGCGGGGTCGGCGACACCCACGCTAGTCGTGCTTGAACCACAATCCGGCAATGAGCACTAGCGCCCCGGCAGGGCAATTCCCGCCGCGCGTGTGCCCGGTCTGCGCCACCGCCAACCTGCCCCTCGCACGTAGGGCTGCACTAAGTGCGGAGCGGACCTCTGGATCGACGCGAACGACTCGGCCTCGGATCTTGACACCATCGGCGGAGCTCCGGACCCCGTCTACCAGAGGGAGGACGCGGCTGCCGGGCGGACCCCCGACCGACCCGGACTTCAGCTTCGAGGACGCTGTCAGCCGTCTCGACGCCTGGGTGAACGGCGACCCACAGGGTCATACCGCTCGCGGTGTTGGGCTCGCTTGTGGTGGCCGGGGTTGTGGTGGCCGGCTTCCCGCCAGCCCTCATGCTCGGCCTAATTGTTGTCGGGGCTGGCGGAGCGGCGTTCCTCGGGTTCAACCGCGTCTACGCGGCGTGCCGACCCACCGCCCCCGACGCCACAGGCTTCCGCCGCTGCCCCTCCCCCCGCGAGTCCTGGCGGGCAGTATGGACCGGAGCGGCGAGCAGAGACGGAGGCATCCAAGTTGAGCGCGCAACGGCTGCGGTCCGAGGCGACCGTGGGCGACTACGTGGCAGTGGAGCCGCTCCCGGGATTGGCGCGGCCACGGGGTACGTCTTGGCATTGCTGGAGGACGGGACGGGGTTCGAGATCCAGGGAATGCCCCCTGGGCCCGCAGTCCAGCTCTGGCCGACCGTCCGCATCCTGTGGGCGCGGTGCGCGAGTATCAGCCATGAAGCGCCGCCGCAGACGCTGGTCCGCGTCTATCACGGCAAGCAGCAGGCCGACACCGCGTCTAGCCTGCAGCACGAGACCGACGTCCTTGGCCGCTTCGGCTACCAGCCCTCATCGCAGAGCTGGGCGCAGGGTCAATGGGGCTGTGGCGCTTGGCTCGCTGCTCTAGTGCTGTGCATCCTCCTGATCGGCCTCCTGGTGTTCATCTACATGCTTATCGTCAAGCCCGACGGCAGCCTCACCGTGACGTTCGAGAGGCGAGTCCGCCCTCCGAAACTCGCGGCCCGAAAGGACCCTGGTACAAGGCCAACGGCCGACGACCTTGGCTCTCGGGTGGAGTTCGGCTCGCGGCGCTCGAACGGCTCCGCGCCAGTCAGGTCATCTCGGAGGCCGAGTACGCGACCCGGAGGGCCAAGATCCTCGATGAGATCTGACGACGGAGCCCACCGGGTCGAGTTCCAAGTCTCATGCTCGCAAGCGCAACCGGCTGATCGACGGCCTCTGAGCGCATCACGGGGAGGTTAGAGTGCGCGGCACGCGCGACGGAGTCGATGGGCAGATGAGCGGGGGGCGGGTCAGCCGGGCAGTACGCGCCCCGAGTGTGCGAGGAGTGCGGCACCGCCAATCTGCCCCTCGCTAGGGCGTGCACGAAGTGCGGCTCGCCGCTGATAGTGGTGGCGGCCAGCGCGCCTCCTGTCGAGCGCCTCAACCCGGCCCTTCTGGCCGCCGTCGCCGCCCTGGCGGTCCTCGTGGTGGCACTGGGGGCCTACACCTTTCTCGGCGCCCTGCATGCGGGCGCGGCCCCAGCGCCGATATCAACGGACGGGCATGTCCTGGGCCGGCCTCGTCGACTCCGGTTCACTCTCAAACACCTGCGGCAGCCCTGATCAGCGTACCGCCATCCCCCACCGAGAGCCCGTCGCCGCTGCCCACCGAGTCCGCCGAGCACGCGGCCCCGCCCGCGACGCCAAGGGCCACGCCAAGGCCCACGCCAAGGCCCACGCCTCGCCCATTTTGCCCCCTGGTCCGGGCGCAGCGGACGCGCCAGACCGCCGGCTTCGGTATCGGGTCGAGCAAGGCGATCACACGTATCACGGCGACCCTTCCCGTCTTCCGGGATGGCTATCTCTGCGGAGCGGCCATGCTCTGGACCAACGTCCAAGACGCGTTGGGGCTGGTCCTCTTTACCTCCGGAGGCACGCAGATCCAGATCCTGACCATGCAGGGCTGCTCAGGCGACCGGTGGTTCGGAGAGGACGCGATAGTGGTCAACGGCAATGCCACCCCGTTCCCGATCGGCGGGAAAGTGACGGTGACTGTGTCCCGGCAGGTGGTCACCGTGCGGTCGGGGGGCAAGTCCAGATCAATCCGCGTCAAAGGAACCGTGATCGGCTTGGACGTTGGCTACGCGGGAACTCCGAGGCCGGCCCTTTCGGGTCCGCGTTGTTCGCGGGTATCACGCTCACTGCCGGAGGCAAGACGACAGGGTTGCGAGCGCCCTGATTCCGGACGGTGCGTTCGAGTTACTGGAGGAGCCAGACGCACGTGACAGCCAGTGGCCTCAACGCGACCGGCGCATCGTTCACCGTCACCAGACACTTCGAGGGCTGAACCGATCCCGAACACTGCAATAATCGGCGTGCCTTCGTGGGTCCGTCCACGATCGGATAGGGGGAGCCTACACCGCTGGGAGCGCAACGGCATGTCAAGCATGCGCTCTAACCAGCTGAGCTAATCGCCCTTCGGCGCCGGAGGATAACACGAACGCCCGCCCCGGAGGCCCGCCGCGACCGGCGCTCGTGCGACGATGGGGCCATGCCCGACCTCGAGCTCATCGACTGCGGCGACGGCCGGCGCCTCGAGCGCTTCGGCGGCGTCACCGTGGACCGCCCCGCGCCCGGCGCGACGCAGCCCCGCCGACTCCCGGAGGCTGACTGGGCGCGCCCGACGCTGAAGTGGGCCAGGGGCGCCTGGGTCCGGGGCGCGGCGATCGACCCGTGGCCCGTGCAGGTCGGCGGCCTCACGCTCGAGTGCCGGCCCGCGGCCGGCGGGCAGGTCGGCGTCTTCCCCGAGCACGCCGCGACGTGGGGCCTGCTCGACGCAGCAGTGCGGGCGACGGCCGAGGCGCTCGGCCACGAGCCCGAGGTCCTCTCGCTCTTCGGGTACACGGGCGGGGCGACGCTCGCGTGCGCGAGCGCTGGCGCCCGAGTCGCCCATGTCGACGCCTCGCGCCCGGCCGTCGCCTGGGCCCGCCACAACGCGGTCATGTCCGGGCTCGACGGCGCCCCCGTGCGCTGGCTGGCGGACGACGCGCGCGCGTTCGTCCGCCGTGAGCGCCGCCGCGGGAGGCGCTACGACGGCGTCGTCCTCGACCCGCCGTCCTACGGGCACGGCAACGGCGCCTGGCAGATCGAGGACGACCTGCCGCCGCTCCTCGAGGACCTCGCCGCGCTGTGCGGCCCGCGGCCGGCCTTCGTCCTGCTCTCCGCGCACACGCCCGGCTTCGACGGCGAGCGGCTGGCGGCGATGGTGCGCGAGGCGTTCGGCATCAGGGCGGACGGCGCTCCGCTCGCGCTCGCGGCGCGCTCCGGCAGCCGGCTGGAGCTCGGGGCGTGGGCGTTCGGCGGCGTGCACGCCCCGGCCATGGCGACGAGCCGCGGAAAGGCGCCCGCCCGACGGCCGCGCCGCTGACCGCCAGCCATCTGCGAAGATCGCCCCGTGACCGCCTACGAGCCCGAGATCACGAGCCCGAAGAACCCGCGCATCCGCCACGCCGCCGCCCTGCGCGACCGCCGCGCCCGGGAGGAGGCCGGGCTCACCCTGGTCGACGGCATCCGGGAGCTTGAGCGGGCCCTCGCTGGCGGGGCGGCACCGGTGGAGGTCTTCATCGACCTCGCCCGGCTCGGCGGGGCTGCCCGCGACGTCATCGCCGAGGCGCGCGGGGCGGGCGCCCTCGTCCTCCCGACGTCAGGACCGGCCCTCGACCGCCTCGCCTACGGCGACCGCTCCGAGGGCGTCGTGGCGACGGTGCGGATCCCCGACCTCTCGCTCAGCGCGCTCCGCCTCCCGGGCGACCCGCTCGTGGTGGTGCTCGAGGGCGTCGAGAAGCCCGGCAATCTCGGCGCCGTGCTGCGCTCGGCGGACGGGGCCGGCGCGGACGCGATGATCCTCGCCGACCCGCGGACGGACATGTTCAACCCCAACGCGATCCGCGCGTCGCTGGGCGCCATCTTCGCGATGCCCATCGCGGCGGGGTCGACGGCCGATGTCGAGGCGGAGCTGGCGGGGCGCGGGATCGGGACCGTCACCGCCCGCGTGGACGCCGAGGACCTGTACACCGAGGTCGACCTCACCGGGCCGCTGGCCATCGTGCTCGGCAGCGAGGCGGACGGCCTGACCGACCGCTGGCCCGCGCCGCCGGCGCGCCCGGTCCGCCTGCCCATGCTCGGCGTGGGCGACTCGCTCAACGTCTCGATCGCGGCGGCCGTGCTGCTCTACGAGGCCCGCCGACAGCGCGGCGCGGACTGACTCAGCGCTCGGCCGCAACCTCGCCGTCCATCAGGACCAGCCTCGGGCGGGCGTGCCAGAGCGGCCCGCCGACCGCCACCGGCTCGTCCAGCGCCGCGACGGGGACCACGACGATGTCCGCCCGCTGGCCTGGGACGAGCCTCCCGCGGTCTCGCTCCCCCGCCGACGCGGCCGGCCCGACGCACCACGCGCGCAGCGACGTCCACAGGTCCAGCGCGTTGACGACGCCGAATGGCGCCGTCCCGGCGGCCCAGTCGGGGGCCGACCGCGTCACCGCGCAGGCGACGCCCGGCCAGGGGTCCACGGGCTCGACGGGCGCGTCGGTGCCGGCCGCGAGCACGGCGCCGGAGTGCGCGACCGCGGCGAGCGCGTAGGCGCGGGCCTCCGCCCGGGGGCCCCAGAGCCGGCGCGCCTTGGCCGCGTCGGAGCGGACGTGGACCGGCTGCATCGACGCGGCGATGCCGAGGTCCGCGAACCGCGGCAGGTCGGCGTCGGCGAGCAGCTGCACGTGCTCCACGCGCGGCATGAGCGGCGTGGCGGCGACCGTCGGCGCCAGGGCGTCGAGGGCGGCGCGCACCGCGGCATCCCCGATGGCGTGGATCTGGGCGGCGATGCCCGCGGCCGCCGCCGATCGGGAGAGGCGGAGCAGTTCGCCGGGCGGCGTCAGCCACACGCCGTGGCCGCCGTTGGGCGGCGGGGCCTCCCCGGGCAGGGCGTCGAGCGGCTCGAGCAGGGCGGCCGTCCGCGAACCGAGCGTGCCGTCCGCGAACAGCTTGACCCAGCCGAGGCGAAGCCGGTCGAGCGGGTCCGGCCCGAGCGGCGCGCCCGAGCGCAGCCCGGCGGCGATCGCCGCGTCGAGCTGCTCCGCGCGGACGCACGCGTGGACGCGCAGCCGCAGTCGGCCCGCGGCCGCAAGGGACCGGTACGCGCCGACCGGCCCCTCGAGCGTGCCGGTCGGCGCGAGGCCGCCGGGATCGTGCACGGCCACGACGCCCAGCCCCACCAGCTCGGCGGCGAGCGTATCGATGGCCGCGGCGATCGACGCTGTGCCGGGGGGCGGGATGCGCTGGGCAACGAGCTGGGCGGCGAGCTCGTGGAGCACGCCGGTGGCGCGGCCCCAGTCGTCGCGGCGGATTACCCCGCCGCCGGGGTCCGGGCGGGCATCGTCGACGCCCGCCTCGGCGAGCGCGCTGCCCGAGGCGAGCAGGGCATGGTGGTCGTGGGCCCAGAGCGCGATCCTGCGGCCCGGGGCCGCCCGCTCCAGGTCGTCGGAGGTCGGCCAGCGGCCGAGCCGGTCGGCGTCCCAGCCCGCGCCCTCGATCCAGCCGTCGGGCGCCGGCCGTCCCGACGCGAAGGCCCCGACGCGCGCGGCCAGCTCGTCGATCGACGCGGCGCCCGCGAGGTCCACGGCCTGTCGCGCCATCGCGGCCGCCGCCAGGTGGAGGTGGGCGTCGGTGAGCCCCGGGACGGCAGCCTCGTCGGGCGCCAGGGCGAGTCGGCGGGTGCGTGGCCCCGCCATCGGCTCCAGGTCGGAGCGGGAGCCCGCGGCGACTACGCGCCCGCCGCGGACCGCGATCGCCTCGACCCAGCCCGGCCCCTCGTCGCCGGCCAGCGTCGCGATGCGCCCGGTGACGATGCGGTCGGCGTGCGCGGTCATGACGAGGGCGGATCCTCGGGGCGGTAGATCTCCGCAACCGGCTCGACCTCCGCGTCAGGGTCCACGACGTCCAGCCCGGCCGGCTGCGCACCGCCCGACCCGGCGCCAGCGGACGCCGTCCCGGGCTCGGCCGCGTGGGCCCGCGCCGCCGCCCGGGCCGCCCGACGCTCCTCCGCCACCTCGCCGATGTCGGACGCGCTCGCCACGGCCAGCGGGTCGAGGCCCGCCGCCGTCGAGGGGCCGACCGCGAGCGCCGCCTCCTCGTCCGGGTTGAGCGGGCCCCGCCTGACGATCGAGGTCACGCCGGTGCCCACGAGCAGCGCGGCGACCAGCAGCACCGTGTTGGTGGTGCCGACGACGTCGAGCAGCAGGGCCGAGACGAGCAGCGGCAGGAAGCTGGCCGCAGAGACGAGCATGTTGAGGATCCCGAACACGCGGCCCCGGGTCTCGGCGGGGATGTCCTCCTGCAGCTGCGTCTGCGACGGGATCGCGACCGCCGCGTACGCGATGCCGGCGACGAGGGCGATGGCCTCGACGATCCCCAGCAGGGAGGTCAGGTTCTTGAGGGCCTCGATGCCCACCTGGCTCGCGGCGCCCTGCAGGAAGCGGGCCACCGGGACCACGACCGCGAGCAGCGCGAGCAGGATCCCGAGCGCGATGAGCCCCGCCTCGATGATCCGGCGGCGCGGCGCCAGGTGGCCGAAGTTGTTGAGCAGCAGGATGCCGGTCACGATGCCGAAGCCGAGCGGCAGGATGATCACGACCAGGTTGTTCGGGTCGAGGCCCAGGACGTTCTGGGCGAACTTCGCCCCGACCACCGCGAGGACGCCCACGAGCGACGCGGCGATCCCGAGGTAGACCAGCGACCAGCGGACCTTCGGCGTCTCCCGGATGAAGGCCATCCCCTCGCGGAACTGGGCGAACGTCGAGCCGACTTCGGCCGCGCTCTCGCCCACGTAGTCCGCCATGGCGCCGGCGGTGACCAGCCCGGGCGGCGCCGCGGGCAGCGTCCAGCAGAAGACAGCCGCCAGGAGGTAGCAGCCGGCCACGATCACGACCACGCCCTCAGGGCCGGCCAGGGCGCCGATGAGCGGTCCGAGCAGCGCGAAGCCGACCGCGAAGGCGGCGTTGAGCGTCAGCGTGAAGACGCCGTTGGCGGAGATCAGCTGGCTCCTGGGCACGACGACCGGGATCATGGCCGCCTCCGCGGGCGCGAAGAAGACCGTGATCGTGGACAGGATCGCGCTCAGGACCAGGATCGCCGGCAGGAGCGGGCCGACCAGGAAGATCGCCAGGATGACGACACCGCGCAGGACGTTCGTGACCACCAGGATCATCCGCCGGTCGATGCGGTCGACGAACACGCCGGCCACGGCCGAGAACATGACCGCTGGCCCGAGGAACGTGAGGATGAGCAGCGCGACGGCCGAGCTCGAGTTGGTGGCCAGCTGGATGACCACCATCAGCGCGTACATGACCATGTTCGCGCCGACCTGGGTGAACAGCTGGCTCAGCCACAGCAGCAGGAATGGCCGGTTGCGGAAGACGTCGATCGCGCGCGGCGCCGGGCCGTTCCCGTTGCCGATGCCGTTCGCGAGCGGACGCTCCGCGGCCGTGGACGGCCCGGTCACTGCCGCTTCGGCGCCACGGCGGCGCTCATGGCGGGGTCGCCGCGCTCGACGAACGCGGCCAGGCGGCGCTCGAGCGCGGCCCGCTCGACCAGCACGTGCCGGCCGCAGCCCTGGCACCGGAGGCCGATGTCGGCGCCGAGGCGGTCGACGAGCCACGTGTCCGCGCCGCACGGGTGCGCGCGGCGGAGGCGGACCACGTCGCCGAGGTAGAGCGTCACGGGGGTGCTGGACATCGCGCCCGAGCGTAGCAGAGGGCGCCGGGCATCGGGCGTGCTCAGAGGCGCGGCCGCCCGAGCGCTGGTGCCAGGTTGCGGTCGGTCGGCGGCACCGACACGCGGTCCTGGGGGTCCACGTGGACGGTGACGTCGGGGAACTGCGCGCCCAGCTGCGCGATCAGCCCGCCAGCGCGCGACAGCGAGCCGGCGAGCGTCTCGGGCTGGCCGACGGCCACCATCGTCAGCGGGCCGGACACCTGCGCACCGCCGATCGTGAGGTGGCCCGGGTCCCCGCTGGCGACGACGCCCGGCACGACCCGCACGCCGTTGACCGCGATGGCCTCGGCGCCGGCGTTGCGCAGCTCGTTGATCAGCTGGCCGACGGCCGACGCCGGGAGGTCGCCCGCCACCGTCACCTGCACGCCCGCGCCGGTCACCCCGAGCGCGCCCGACCAGGCGAGGATGTGCGTGAGGTCAGAGCGGATCTGGGTGCTCGAGGTCTCGCCGCGCTGGACGGTCGACGTCAGCGAGCGCTGCTGCTGCTGGAGCGTGGCCACCTCCTCGCGCAGCTGGTTGTTCCGCGTGGTCACGTTGGCGACGAGCTCGGTCAGGTCCTGCACCGACAGCTGCGAGAGTCCCTGGTCCTGCGCCTGCGAGCGTGCCTGCACCACGACCAGGAAGCCGAGCAGGGCCAGGACCAGCGCCACGGCGATCGGCCCCCTCCCCCGCCCCATCAGGGCACCGCCGTGGGGAGCGGGGTCGCGGTGGCGCTGCCGTACCGCAGGTTGATCGAGCCGGCGTACGCCGGCAGGTCGACGGCGTCGGGTGTCGCGTACGAGACGCCGATCCCGAACGCCTCGCTGCGCGCCCGGATGAAGTCCGCGAAGGCCGGCTGGTGGGTGAGCGTGTCGAACATCGTGCCCGGCCCGATCGCGGTGATCTGGTACGGCGCGGCCACGTAGGCGCCGTTGACGACCACCGACCCGCCGATGTCCACGACCGCGGTCGAGATCACCACCCGCTCCCCGTTGATCGCGATCCCCTCGGCCCCCGCGGCCCACAGCTGGTCGACCACCGTCAGGACGTCCGCCCCCGAGACGAGGTAGTCCTGCTCGTTGCCGTCGGGCGGCACGGCCAGGGACGAGTCCGAGAGCTGGATGACCAGCCCCGGCCCGGTCATCGCGGCGAGGCCCGCGGCAACCTGGGCGTTCTGCAGCTGGGCGTTGAGCTGCTGGGTCACCGCGGCGCCGCCCTCGCCCGCGGCCTCGAGCTGCTGGATGGCGGCGCGGGCGTCGAGGACCTCCTGTTTGAGCTGCTCCTGCTGCTTCTGGAGGTCCTGGACCGTCGCGACGAGTGGCGTCCGCTCCTGGGTGGTGTACTGGACGCGCGGGCCCTCCGACGCCAGCTGCGCGGCGATCAGGAAGCCGAGAGCGAGCAGCGCGAACCCGAGGGTGACCTGCCAGCTCGGGATCCCCCTGATCCGGCTGACGAGCACGCTCATGGCGCTGCGGTCCGCCGGTTCGCGATGAGGATCCCGGCGAGCACGGCCGCCGCGATGAGCATGACGGCGACCAGCACGAGCGCCAGCGAATCGTTCGACGAGCCGCTGGCCGACTCGCCCGTCGAGGCCGTGGGTGCGGCGGTCGGCGCCGCAGGCGAGGCGGCCGTGGACGGCGCGACGGCGGTCGGGGCGCCTCCCGACGGCGCGCCGGAGGTGCCCGGCTGCGGTCCCGTGGCGCTGCCCAGCCAGCCGGACGGCAGCGGACCCGACGGCGCCGGCTGGGGCCCGAACGGCGACGGCGCCGCCGCACCAACCGAGTTGTACCAGGCCGTCTGGAACGAGGCCATGTCCTGGCCGACCGCGGCCTGCATCGCCTCGTCGTCGGTCGGCCCGTCCTTGTAGCCCAGGATCAGCTTGACGAGGGCGTCCTTGCCGTACTGGCGGACGATGTAGTCCACCGCCGACACGGACTCCGCATACGCGAGGACGGTCTTGGTCGGGTCCGTCGGGAACTGCCAGCCGAGCGCGGTCAGCGGCAGCAGGTCGCCTGACGACACCGCCGAGCTCACGAGCGTGCGGTACTTGGAGGCGTTCCCCTCGGACTGGTAGACCGCGAACCCCTCGTTGAGCCAGCGCGGCAGCGAGCGGTAGGGGTTGCCCATCGCGTCGTCGACCACCTGGTGCGTCAGCTCGTGGGTGATCGTGATCCCGACCCAGGGGTCGTTGAGCATGTCGGGCGTGAACTCGGCGAACAGCGTCCGGATCTCGGTGATGGCCTCGCCGCCCACGTTCTCGCGCGCGCCCGGCCCGAGGGCCGCCCGGAACGAGGTGTCGTCGGCGTAGATGAAGAAGTCGACGGGCTTGGTCTCCTCGATGCCGAGGAGCGCGGCGTCGGTGGTGATCGCCTTGACGGCCACGCTCGCGGCGTTCCGGGCGAATGAGCTGGAGCCCTGCGTCCAGTGCACGGTCACGATCCCGTCGCGCAGCGACTGCCACTGCTGGGTCTCGTCGCTGTAGCGGTACGTGAACGGGCTGCTGCTCACCGGCGACGCACCCCCCTGGGGGTACGCGACCCAGGTCGCGGTGACGGGCGTGTTGGGCATGAGGTGCCCGCTGCCCGTGGTGTCGAGCGTGTAGTGCAGGGCGTTGGTCCCCGAGCGCGGCGTGTCGGGCAGCGAGACCACGTAGGGCCCGATGTCACCGGGCGTCCGGATCTGGATCTCGACCCTCGCCGGCGCGACGTCGGCGGTGAGGCCGACCGAGAAGTCGATGCCCTGGTCGAAGACCGAGGTCGCGCCGGGGTCCGCGAAGGCGATCGAGGCGGCGCGCGCCGGCACCGCCGGCAGCAGCAGCGCGAGGGCCGTGGCCAGGGCGACCAGGAGGCGCGTCGCGCCGACCACGCCGCGGGAACGGCCCGAGCCGGGGGCGGCGCGCTGAGCGGTCACTGCCCGCCCCACTGGAGGCCGGCGAGCCGGAGGATCCCGGTGCCGTTCTGGGCCGCGCCGAGCAGCCCGTCGCGCACGAGCGACCACGAGCGCCCGTACGACACTGGCACCACGGGGACCTGGTCCCCGATGATCTGCTCGGCCCTGGTGTACGCGGCGAGCGCCGCGGCCGGATCGCTGGCCGAGGATCCCTGCGCCACCGCGGCGTCGAAGTCGCTGTTCGACCAGCCGCCCTCGTTCGCCGTCGAGCCCGTCCCGAGCAGGACGCCCAAGAAGTCGTTGGGCCCCGGGTAGTCGGCCACCCACGACAGGCTCCAGATGTCCGGCGGGTCGGTTGCGAGCCGCTGCTGGTAGGCGCCGAAGTCCATCGTCTCGTACTGGACGGTGACGCCCAGGTTCGCCTTGAGCATCGCCGCGATCGCCGCGTCGCTGCCGCCGCCGCCACCGCCGATGAAGGTGATCGCCGGGAGGCCCTGGCCGTTCGGGAAGCCGGCCTGCGCGAGCAGCGACTTCGCCTTGGCCACGTCGAACGAGGGCAGGAAGTTGCCCGTGGGCTGGCCCGGCATGCCGGCCGGGACCATCCCCGTGGCGGGCACGCTGTTGAGCGGGTCCTGGAGCTGGGCCAGGCGCCGCCAGTCGATCGCCATCGCGAACGCCTGCCGGACGCGGACGTCGGCGAACGGCCCCTTGCGCGTCTCGAAGCCGTAGTAGGTCACCGACAGGCTGGGGTCCTCGCGCAGGGACGGCCCGAGCTGGCGGTCGTAGGCGAGCCAGGACGCGTCCGTGAACGAGACGGGCGTGATGTCCATGGTCCCCGACGAGAAGGAATTGACCGGGGACTGCCCGTTGAGGGTGAGCAGCACGTTCACGGTGTCGACGGCGGGCTTGCCCGCCCAGTAGTGCGGGTTCGCCTGGAGCGTCCACGCGTCGGACGTCACCGAGGCCAGCGTGTAGGCGCCGCTGCCGACCATCGAGCCGGGTGCCGGCGAGAGCTCCCCGTCGCCGACCGACGAGGGCACGATCGCGAACGGCGCGCTCGACACGATCGCGGGCAGGTTGCCGCCGCCCTGGGTCATGTCCACCACCACGGTCTTCGCGTCGGGGGCGCTGACGCCCAGCGTGCTCGTGTCGCTCGTCTGCCCGGACAGCAGCTCCCTGGCGCCCTTCACGTCCGCGATCAGGGACGCGAGCGGCGAGGGGTCGGTCGGGGTGAACAGGCGGCGCCAGCTGTGGACGACGTCGCTCGCGGTGAGCGGCGAGCCGTCGCTGAACTCGAGGTTGTCGCGCAGCGTGAACGTCACCCTGGTCCCGTTGTCGCTGACCTGCCAGGACGCCGCGAGCGCGGGGCGGATGTCGAGCTGCGGGTCGACGGCGGTGAGCGTCTCGAACAGCTGGCTCACGTACTGGGCGCTGCCCAGGTCGCCGTGGTGGGCCGGGTCGATGGAGGCGGGCTCGCCGGCGAGGAACGTCACGCTGCCGTTCGACGCGGCGAACGTCCGGTCCGGCCCGGGCCCGAGCGGTCCGGGCAGCAGGTGCACGACCATCGCCGCCACGGCCACGATCGCGATCAGCGCCACCGCCACGCGGCGCCAGCGGGACCCCGCGCTCACCGGGCCGCCGTCGGGCGGCAGGCCGGCGCCCGAGGCGGGCGGCGGTGTCGGCGCGGGGGGCGGCTCCGCGGGCAGGTCGTGCTCGCTCAGCTCAGGTTCCACCACGCGACCTCCGGCAATCCTGGCTCGGGCCGGCGAGGGTCGAGCACGCGGACCATCGGAACGGCGATGCGGGGGCGCGCCGTCCACGCGTAGCCGCTGCCGGAGAAGCCGGCGAGCATGGCCACGATGCAGACCCAGCGACGCACGGCCGGAGTATAGGCCGGTATCCCGGGGGACCCCGCACCCGCGCCGGGAGGCCCGATCATCCTTCGCCCGGGCCGCGGCGGGCAGAGTTTGAGGCCTCGCTGTGCCACACCGCCGGGGGAACGATGCTGTCGTGCGAGGCCTCTACCCAAGGAACGTCGCCGCTCCGAATTCGTTATGGGCGCTGTCAGGCTGAATCTTCGCGGCCGGGCGCGGCGGGCGCCTCCCCGGGCACGAGCAGGTCGCGGCGCGTGGCGAAGGACCGCAGGAAGCGGTAGCGGTGCTTCTTGACGAGGCGCTCGTCGGGCTCGGGCTCCGGCCCCTCCGGCGCGCAAACCACGTGCGGCCCCTCGACCACGACCGCCCGCCGCGGCTCCACCCCGGGGGCAGCGTCGTCGGCAACGTCGCGCAAGACCAGGCTCCACCACGCGTCGAGGTACGCGTCGAGCGTGAAGTGCTCGTCGAGGGGGCCACGGGCCGCGTAGTCCGAGCGGCGGAACGCCATCGCCCACCCGTCGACCGCCACGACAGCGGCGACGCCATCGGGCGCGGGCTCGAAGCGGACGAGGTCATCGGTCGCCAGGCCGCGGAGGCCGGCGATCGCGACACCCGGGTCGTCGAGCGCCCCCGTGAGCCGGCCGATCGTGCCCTCGCCGACCTCGATCCGCGGGTCGAGCAGCACCACCACCTCGCCCACGGCGCGCCGCAGGCCCGCGTTCCGGGCTGCTGCCGCGCCGAGCCGTCGCGCGAGGCGCACGGTCTCGACGCCGTCCGGGAGGCCGGCGACCTCGCCGGCCGCCGCGTCCGGCGCGGCATCGACCACGACCACGACCTGGGCATCGGGCGCCGAGGCTCGGGCGGCCGCCACGGCGGCCCGGAGGAGGCCGGGCCGGTCGCCGGCGACCAGCACCACCGTGGCGGGGGCGATCACCGGCTCGTCAAGCCTCGAGGGGACGGCCTCGCTCGTGCCGTAGCGCAGCTCGCCGTCCACCTCCGCCACCGGCGGCGGCAGCCGCTCGAGCGAGTACAGCGTGGCGGCGTCGACCACCCTCCAGCCCGCCGCCGCCAGCTCGGCCTTGATGCGGTCCGCCGTCGCCCAGTCGTGCGCCCGGCGGGCGCGGGCTCGCTCGTCGGCGAGCATGCGGATCTCGTGCGGGACCGGGTCGGGCATCAGGTCGAGGATACCGGCGGCCGCGCGCCTGGGGGCGGACGCTACGAGCTGGGCACGCCGGCCGCGCCCGCGGCCAGGACCACGAGGCCCAGGATCCAGGTGTGGGCGAGGCCGCTCCACAGGACCGATCCCGTGCGCCAGTCGAGCCAGCCGTACAGGATGCCGCCGCCGAGGGTCGAGAGCGTCTCGATCTCGGGCTTGCCGAGGTGCGAGAAGGCGAACGGCAGCGTCGCGAGCACAACCGCCATCGGCCCGACGGCCCGCAGCAGGGCGAACAGCAGGAAGCCGCGGAAGAAGAACTCGGCCGGCAGCACGTCGAGCGCCGTGGTGAGCAAGACCTGCGCCGGCGGGGCGGCCTGCGGCGCGTAGTAGGCGGCGAAGGCCGGCACGTGCGCGATCGCGAGGACGACGGGCGTCATCACGACGGCCCCGCCCAAGGCGATCGCGACACCGGCCCGCCAGTCGCCGATGCGCAGCCCGTACCTGCCCGGCCCGTCGCGGAACCCGACGACGACAGCGCACAGCGGGACGCCGGCCAGCAGCACCGCCCGGCCCACGCCCTGCACCCGCTTGAAGTCCGCGTCGGTGGCCGTGGACCAGCCGGTGACCGCGGCGACGAGCCCGGTCACCTGGCCGTGGTAGTCGAGGAGCAGGACCAGCGCCACGAGGAGGACGGCGGCCGTGGCGCGCACCGGCACGCGGAGGCCGAGGAGGTCGACGGTGCGGAGGTCGCCCTCGGTCGGCGGGTAGGCCGGCGCCATCACGAGCCACGCGCGGAGGCGCGCCCATGCTGCGGGCGCGTCCTCGGCGGCGTCGGGGCGGACGGCGGCCAACGTGGACCCCGCTCAGGCGGCGCGGGCGGAGATCGCGGCCGTCTGCGGGGAAGCGGTCAGCTGGATGTCGGTCAGGGCTGGCTCCAGACGGCGCCGGATTGCGGCAGGAAAGGGCGGCGCCTGCGCGGATCGTAGACGGATCGCGTCGCGCGCGGCTGGCAGTTGGGGCAAGATGGACGTCGTCGTCGACCGGCCCGCGTCGACCGCACCGGAGGGAGGCAGCGTGGCCGCGCACGTGCTGGTGGCATTCGCGACCAAGATGGGCTCGAACGCGGAGATCGCCGACGCGATCGCCGAGGTGCTCCGTGACAACGGCCTCGAGGCGGACGCCGTGCCGGTGCGCGAGGTCAAGGACCTCGGGCCCTACGACGCGGTCGTGCTTGGCAGCGCCCTCTATGCGGCGCACTGGCGACGGGACGCGCACCGCTTCGTCGCGCGGAGGCGCGAGGCCCTGAGCCAGGTCCCGCTCTGGCTGTGGAGCAGCGGGCCGCTCGACCGGGTGCTCGCCGGCAAGGACCTGCCGCCGGCAGGCAACGTCCTCGAGGTGATGGGCGACGTCCCGTTCCGGGGCCACAAGACCTTCGGGGGCCGGCTCCAACCCGACTCGCCCGGGGTGGACGAGCAGATCCTGCGGACGCACCAGGTCGGGGACTTCCGGGACTGGGACGCGATCCGCGGGTACGCCGCCTCGATCGCTGCACAGGTCCTCGGCGAGCCCGACGCCGAGTAGCGCTCGCGTCCGAGTCCGGGCGCGCACGGCGCGGAGACGCCGCCTCGGGGCCCGCCCGCCACAGTAGACTCGGGCCGATGCCCACCTCCGACGGCGGCGAGCCGCTCCGCATCCTGCACGCCCCGCGGAACATCGCAGGCCAGGCGGGCGACGTCGTGGCTGCGCTTCGGCGGATGGGCCACGACGCCGAGTTGTGGGAGGACCGCCCGGAGGCGTTCGGCCGCACCGCCGACCGCGTCTTTCCGCCGAACCCCGACGCCAGGGCCGTCTGGGCCATCGTCGAGGAGGCGGCGAGCCGGTTCGACATCGTCCACTTCCACTTCGCCCGGACCCTCGTCCCCCGCGGCATCGCCGAGCTCCCGCCGTTCTGGGACCTGCCGCTGTACCGCGCGCTCGGGCTGCGCGTGTACTTCACCTTCCACGGGTCCGACATCCGGGTCGAGCGCGTCTACCGCGAGCTGAACCCCTGGGCCGCCATGGTCCCGCCCGGGCCCGCTGCCGACGACGAGCGCGTCGAGCAGGCGATCGTCGTCATGCGCACCTACGCGGACCGGCTGTTCGTGACCTCGGTCAACCACCACGCGTTCGTCCCCGACGCGGCGTACCTGCCGCGGGCGATCGACCTCGCGGAGTGGCCGGAGGTGCCGGTGGCGCAGCGCGCCCGGCCGGTGGTCGTCCACGCGCCCACCCGGCGCGACCGCAAGGGCACCGACCAGATCCTCGCCGACCTCGAGGCGCTGCGCGACGAGGGGGTCGACTTCGAGCTGCGGCTCGTCGAGCAGGTGCCCCACGCCGTGGCCCGCGAGGCCATCGCCGACGCGGACGTCCTCGTGGACAACATCGTGGCCGGCTCCTACGGCATCGTGTCGCTCGAGGCGATGGCGTGCGGCAAGGTGGTGCTCGCCAACCTGTCCGATGCCGTGCGGCTCGCCCACCCCGACAGCCCGATCGTCCACGTCGACCCGACGACCTTCCGGGCGACGATGCGGCGCCTGCTGCCCGATGCCGCGGAGCGGTCGTCGGTCGGCGCCCTCGGCCGCCCGTTCGTGGCCCGGGTGCACGGCGCCGATCGTGTCGCGGCGCAGCTCGTCGAGGCGTACCGGGCACCCCGCGAGGCCGTCCGGCCGAAGACGATGCCCGGCTGGGTGTCGCCCGGGAAGACGCGGTCAGCGGCGGCCCTGGAAGGCCGGATCGCGCGGCTCGAGGCCGACCTCGCGAGGAGCCAGCGGCGCGAGGCGGACCTCCGCGGCCGGCTCGGCCTCGGACCGGACAGCCCATCGGCGGCCCGGCGCCTCGCGCGGGGCCTGCTCCCGCGCGAGCTCCGGGCGCGGCTCCTGCGCGCTGCCCGCCGCTGAGGCGAGCGAGCCGACGGCGCTGGCCGAGCCGCGCCGTGTCGAGGGCCCGGCGTAGCCGCCCGCTTCAGCCGGCCAGACGCTTGTAGCGGATCCGGTGCGGCTGGTCGGCGGCGGCACCCAGCTCGCGGTGGCGGAACGCCTCGTAGTCGCTGACGTTGCCCTCGAAGAAGCGGACCTGGCTGTCGCCCTCGAACGCGAGGATGTGGGTGGCGATCCGGTCGAGGAACCAGCGGTCGTGGCTGATCACCACCGCGCAGCCCGGGAAGGACTCGAGCCCGGCCTCGAGCGCGCGGAGCGTGTCCACGTCGAGGTCGTTGGTGGGCTCGTCGAGCAGCAGCACGTTGCCGTTCGCCTGGAGCAGCTTGGCGAGGTGGACGCGGTTCCGCTCCCCGCCCGAGAGCGCGCCCACGAGCTTCTGCTGGTCGGGGCCGCGGAAGTTGAACGAGGACACGTAGGCGCGGGCCGGGACCTCGCGCGAGCCGGCGCGGACCACCTCCACCCCGTGGGTGATCTCCTGGAACACCGTCTTGTCGGGGTCGAGCTCGTCGCGGCCCTGGTCCACGTAGGAGAGTCGCGCGGTGTCGCCGACGGTGATCGTGCCGGCATCGGGCGGCTCCTCGCCCACGAGCATCCGGAACAGCGTCGTCTTGCCGGCGCCGTTGGGCCCGATGATCCCGACGATCCCCGAGCGCGGCAGGCTGAAGCTGAGGTCCTCGATCAGGAGCCGATCGCCGAATGCCTTGCGCAGGTCCTTGACCTCGATCACCTGGTCGCCGAGGCGCGGGCCGGGCGGGATCGCGATCTCGAGCTCGCGCGCCACGACCTTCTCGTCGCTGGCCTCCGCCAGCAGCTGCTCGTAGGCGGACAGGCGCGCCTTGCCCTTCGACTGGCGGGCCCTGGGCGACATCCGGACCCACTCCAGCTCGCGGGCGAGCGTGCGCTGCTTGGCGTCGGCCTGCTTCTGCTCGGTCGCCATCCGGGCGAGCTTCTGCTCGAGCCAGCCCGAGTAGTTGCCGGAGAACGGGATGCCGCGCCCGCGGTCGAGCTCGAGGATCCACTTGGCGACGTTGTCGAGGAAGTAGCGGTCGTGGGTGATCGCGACGACCGTCCCGCTGTACTCGGACAGGAACCGCTCCAGCCACTCGACCGATTCGGCGTCGAGGTGGTTGGTGGGCTCGTCGAGGAGCAGCAGGTCCGGGTGGCGCATGAGGAGCCGGGCCAGCGCCACCCGGCGCTTCTCGCCGCCGGAGAGCCGGCTGACCTCCGCGTCGTCGGGCGGGCAGCGGAGCGCGTCCATGGCGATGTCCACGTTGCGCTCGAGGTTCCATGCGTCGGCCGCCGCGATCCGGTCCTCGAGCACCGCCTGCTCGGCGCCGATCGCCTCGTAGTCCGCGTCGGGGTCGGACCACTTGGCCATCACCGCGTTGTACTGCTCGATCAGCGCCTGCACCTCGCGGACGCCGTCGAGCACGTTGCCCTTGACGTCCTTGGCCGGGTCCAGCTGCGGCTCCTGCTCCAGGTACCCGACCGTGAAGCCGGGCGTGAGGCGCGCGTCGCCCACGAACCCGTCGTCGAGCCCCGCCATGATCTTGAGCAGGCTGGACTTGCCCGCGCCGTTGGGCCCGATCACGCCGATCTTGGCGCCGGGGTAGAACGAGATCGAGATGTCCTCGAGCACGGTCTTGTCCGGCGGGTAGTGGCGGCCGAGGCGGAAGGTCGTGTAGATGAACTCAGCGGGCATGAGCCAAGGGTAGCGAACCCCGCGGAGGCCGGCCGTCGCGAGCGCCGTCAGCGCCCGTCAGGGCCGCATGGTCCGCGACGTCGGGCCGCGCCCCACGACGCGCTCGGGCGGCGTGAACGGCAGCGTCTCAGTCTGGGACGGCGATCGACCTCGAGGTCCCCAGGATCGTCCCCCTGGCGTCGCGGGCGCGCACGGCCACGAACGTCTCGCCGGGATTGAGCTTCTTCACCCCGATGATGGTCTCGAAGCCGGTCCGCGGCGACGAGGCCGCCTGGCGGCCGGGCGTCGACCCGCCTACCAGGACGTCCCAGCGGGCAACCTCGGTCGCGCCGTTCCAGCTGGCGTAGACCACGATGCCGGTGCCGTCGGCGTCGACCGCGACCGCCGGCGCCTCGGTGGGGCGACCGGTCCAGGGGTGGCGCTGGTCGCGGTACGACTGCGTTGCCGTGAACCCGGCATCGAGGATGAGCCGGCCGTCGGCGGCGAACTCGCTGAACCGCGGCACGCTGCCCCAGCCGATGAACACGTGGCCGTTGGGCAGCACCTGGACGTTCCCCTGACTGGTTGAGAGCAGGTGCGCCGGGGACGGGTACTCCCGGACCAGGGTCGCGGTCATCGCGGTCTCGTCCACGCGCAGGACGATGCCGCGCGAGTTGTTGGGCGCCTTGTTGTCGTCGAAGATGGTCAGGGTGCCGTCGGCCTGGCGACGGGCATCGTGCTGGAGCGCGAACGTCGTCCCCGGACCCATCGCGAAGTCGCTCTTCGTGCCGCCCAGGCGCCAGACCACCCGCCCCGTGCCCTTGTCGATCTTGTAGACCGCCGAGGTGTTGCGCGCCGAGACGATCAGCCGGCCGTCGCCGTCCTCCTCGATCGAGTTGCCGTGGAAGTAGTCGTAGACCGTGTCGGGCTTGGTGGGCGCGTCGACGACGGACTCATCGACCCCGATGTGGTCGACCGAGTGCCACTCGAACAGGACCGCGCCGGTGGCGATGTCGACCTCCTGGATCGCGCAGTCCATGAGCTTCGGCTGCAGGCTTGGCGCGGGCGTCGCCGGCCCGTGCGCGACCGACGCGTCGGCGAAGAACAGCGCCGTCCCCCGCGAGGTGAGGCGCAGCTCGTGCAGGTCTGCCTTGCGCCCGTTCTGGCCACCGATGCGCGCGACCTCGGTGTACGTCGCGTCGGCGACCACGTGCTCGCCGGACCCGATGCCCGCGTTGTTGTCGCCCTCCCACCAGGTGAGGACGGGCGCGCCCCGGAGGCTCTGGACGCGAAGGTCGGTGGCGAACCCGGTCGTGTCCGGGCGCAGCCAAACGAGCTCGCCGGAGGCGTCCACGATCATCGGGCCGGCATGCCCGTCGCCGTTCGCCGGGGTCAGGAAGGTCAGGCCAGGAGCCGGGATCCCGGCAAGCGTCGTCACCTCGATCAGCGGGGCGGCGATATCAGGCCGTGACCGGTATGTCCTGCGGGCGCCCGGCGAGGGCGACGCCGAGGGCTTCGCGGCGGCGGGGCTGGGCGTGGGCTCGTCGAGGCCCAGCGCGCCACTGCCGCCGCTCCTGCTCGGCGCCGCGCTGCCCGACCCTGCGCCCATGTTGGCCTCGCCGACGACCACGGCGCCGACAGCAAGCACGCCGAGCGATGCGATCACTCGGCGGCGTGTGAGCAGCGTGGGGGCGGGCGGGTTCTGCGTGCTGGGGCCTCGGTCTGCAGGGCGCGGCGCGCGTTGGCAGCCGCGAAGCATGACTCTGCGTACCGCTCCTGACAAGCGCCTGAGAATTCCCGCCCTGCCGGCACGTCCGCGGACCGCCCGCCCGCCCCGTTGTCAGCCGGCGGCGATCGGGAGCAGCTCTGCCAGCGCCCGGATCTCGTAGGTCGCGACAGGGCCGCCGCCGCGCGGTCCTCCGGCGGGGTTGAACCAGCAGGTGTCCAGGCCGGCTGCGCGACCCCCGGCGATGTCCGAGCTGAGGCTGTCGCCCACCACGAGGACCGCCCGCGGATCGGGATTGCCCAGGCGTCCGAGGGCGATCTCGAAGAACGCGGGGTCGGGCTTGGCGACGCCCAGCTCCTCCGAGATCAGGACGTGCTCGAAGGCCGTGGCCAGCGGCGACCGGGCGAGCCGCGGACGCTGGACCTCGGCGAGGCCGTTGGTGATGAGCGCGAGCCGGTGGCGCGGCCGGAGCTGCTCGACCACGGCACGCGCCCCGTCCACGAGGTGCGCCTGCGCTGCGAGCCGCTCGCGGTAGGTCGTGCTGATCGCCTCCGGGTCGAGGGCCAGGCCGAGCTCGGCGACGAGGTGCTCGAAGCGCAGGGTGCGGAGCCGGGCGGGGGTCACCTGACCGGCCTCGAGCGCCCGCCAGGCGGCCGCGTTCACCCGCTGGTAGACCGGCAGCCAGGCCGCGTCGAACGTCACGTCGCGGAGCTCGAAGGCCTCGCGCAGGGCGTCCCGCTCGGCACGGCCGAAGTCGAACAGCGTGTCGTCGGCGTCGAACAGCAGGCAGGGGTACCGCAGCGTCATGGACAGCGATTATCGGCGGCGGGGCCGTGGCGCGGCGGGCGCCCTAGTCGAGGAGTGGCACGATGGCCTGGCCCGCCGCGGTCGGGCGTGCCCCGCCCCGTGTGGCGCCGACGCCGGCCACGACCACGAGCGCCACGCCGGCCGCCTGAAGCGGCGTCGGCAGCTGCGCGAGGATCGCGGCGCCCATGGCCATCGCGATCGCGGGCTCGAGCGCCATGAGCGTGCCGAACGCCGACGTCGTCAGGCGTCGGAGCGCCAGGAGTTCGAGCGAGTACGGGATGACCGGCATCAGCAGCGCAAGACCGACGGCGGCGAGGACCACGAGCGGCGTCACGTGGGCGGCTGCGCCCGGAGCTGCCACGAGCGTGGCGGTGATGGCGGCTACCGGGATCGTGACCGAGAGCCCCTCGAGGCCCGCGAACCTGTCCCCTACCCGGGCGGTCAGCAGGATGTACGACCCCCACCCCGCGGCGGCGCCAGCGGCGAAGGCGATCCCGAGCACGTCCACCGCCCCGGTCCACGGCTCGGTCAGCACGAGCACGCCGCCGAGCGCCATCGCCGGCCAGGCGAGCCGGCGCAGCCGTCGGGTGCCGACGACGGCGACGGCCAGCGGGCCGAGGAACTCGATCGCGACGGTCGTCCCGAGCGGGATCCGCGCCAGCGCCGAGAGGAACGACATCGTCATCAGGCCCGAGATGACCCCCAGCCCCAGCGCGCCCGCGAGTTCGCCGCGGCTCCGGCCGCGCAGGCGCGGGCGCCGCAGGATGAGGAAGATCGCTGCGCCCGCGCACAGCCGCAGCCAGGCGGTCCCGCTCGGGCCGACCACGTCGAAGAGCCCAGTGGACAGCGCGGCGCCCAGCTGGATCAGCGTCATGGACAGGACGGCCAGCGACCATGGCGGGACGCGCTCGCTGATGCCGGACAACCGCGGCGTCAGGGCGGCGGGCGGCGTGGCGGAAGTCACGGGCCGGGCGCTCCCTCGGGTTCGTGTGCCGGCATCCGGCACCGTCGGGGGCGTGCTGCAGGCAGAAACAGCACGGCAGCGGTCGGCCGATGGCCGCCGCTACCGCACAGAGCCTACTGCGTGGGGGTTGGGACGAGCGAATCGCGTGCGCGGGCCTTCCGCGCGGTCCGGTTTGCTGTCCCGCAGGCCGAGACTAGGCGTCAGCCTTCTTGGGGCGTCCCTGCGGCCGCAGGACCAGACCGAGCTTGCCGTCCTTCTCCGACACGTCGATCTGCGAGCGGTTGAGCCGGTCGCTGATCTGCGGCGCGACGTAGATCTGGATGTCCGAGCCTTCGACGACGCGGTCGCCCGGCTCAGGTGCGGGCGCGAAGGTCAGGCCGACTCCGGTGCCATTGGACACGAATCGCGCCCCTGCATCGGGGCCGATTCCCCTCTCCTTGCGCACGCGAACGAGATGCTTGGTCGCGGCGGTCGTGACCTGGAGCATCAGGCACCTCCTTGCATGCTTGATTGCACTTATTGCCCTATGGTACCGAATGACCCCGTCTCCGGTCCACCCTGCGGCCCGCGGCGTGACGCCCCGGGCGCTGCCGCGCGCCACATTCCGGGCGACGAGTGACGCGGAGGCGATCCTCGAGGAGCACGGGGCTGCCCTGCCGTCCACGCTGGGCCATGGTCCTGGCAGAGCAGGCCGACTCCCTCCGCAGCACGGCGGAGACCTGGGCCAAGCGCCGTCGGGCAGCTATGGTTGGCGTCCGCGGCCGGTGGGTCGCCGGGCCGGGATCAGATGCGCCAGTTGGCGACCTTCATCGACGCCGGCATCTCCGTGGCGGCCACGATGTGCCGGCGGTTGAGCAGCGCGAACGGGTAGTTGGTCACGATCCGGCGGTCGGCCAGGGACCGCGCCCGCACCTGCGTCATCGGGATGAAGGCCGGGTGGCTCGACTCGACGAAGACCGCGACCTCGGCGCCCACCGGGACGTACACGTTGCCGGTGAGCGTGTGCCCCGGCGTGACGACGACGAGCGCGTGCGGCTCCTTGACGATCCGGAACTCGGGGGGCGCCGGCTCGGGCGCGCCAACGTCGTGCTGCCCGACCAGCGTGATGTCGGTCGGGCTGACCCAGATCTCTGGCGTGGTCACGCGCGTCGGCGTGCCGTTCCGTCGCTGGATGACCACGTCGACGAGGCGGAGCAGGCCCTCGTGGTTGTTGATCACGTCGGACACGCGGCGGAATTGCCCCAGGGCGAGGTCGCCCGTCAGGCGGAGGTGGGGTCCGGCGAGCTCCACGCGGAGGATCGTCCCCGGCGTCGGCGATTCCGCATGGCGGATGCTCGCGCTGAAGTCGACGATGAGCTCTTCGAGGTACGCGCCGACGTCGCCGTCGCTCGCGGGAGCGACCGCCTGCGCCTCAGCGTCGGGAGCGAGCGTTTCGGTCATCGATCTGGCCACCTCTCCGGCCTCTCCGACCCGGGCGCCCCGTCGGGCGTCGGCGAAACGGACGGCCGCAGCCTCACCATCCTCGCGCACCAGAGCGGGCGGGGTCACCCCCCAGAGGTCCGCCCGCAGCCGGTGACATTGCGGGTGGCCCGATCAGGGGCGCTCCCCCACCCCGACAGGGGTGGGCCCGCCCCCGATGCCCGCCCTGGGAACGGCCCTGCGAACGGCGAGCGCCAGGCCCGCCGCCATGGCCCTGCCCGGCCTGACGTGCCCAGGCGGAGGCGGACCGTCGCAGCGCCGGCGGAAGGGTCAGTCCTGCTCGGCCTCGGTCGCCGCGTGGTCCCAGTAGGAGGCCTCGCGGTCCCTGCCCCACTTCCTCGACTCCGCGGACATCCGCCGGGCGTGCTCGAGGCGTTGTCCAGGGGTGACCTGCGCGAAGACGATCGAGGCGCGGTCGTCGCACTCGGGACAGCGGAAGTCCACCTGCCCGCTGCTCTCCGGGTCGACCGGCTCGAGGATCGTCTCGCGGTTGTCGTGCAGGTGGGCGAACCGGCCGGTTCCCGATCCATCGCCCGGCGGGTAGTAGCGCGAGATCGTGCCGGACACGGCAACTCCTTCGGGTCTCCGCGCGTCGCGTCAGGCGACGGTCGCCACTCCAGGCAGGGGGCGCGTCGCGCCGTCAGCCGGGATGGAGAGCCCTCAAGCGGCCTCGACGTTGCGCGCCCGCGCGCCCTTCGGATCCTGCTCGATCTCGAACTGCACCTTCTGGCCGTCGGTCAGCTTGTCGAACTCGAGCGAGGCGCCAAGGGCGCTTCGGTGGAAGAAGTACTCCTTGCCGTCTTCTGCGGTGATGAACCCGAAGCCGCGATCGGAGACGAGCTTCTTGACGGTGCCCGCGGTCATGGGCGCCTCCCGGGGGTCTCGAACGGAGGAGGCGGACGTGTAGCCAGTTCGAGAGGGGTGGCTGCACGCGGGTTGCCACGGGTGTGGTTTGCGAAGCGTAGCAGAACGCTCTGCTGACCCCCGGTGGCGCGCCACGGCCCGTCACGACCCGCGTGAGCGGGCCCGGCGGGCGCCCGGCGCGACCACGGGCGCCGCCCGGTCATCGACGCAAACGCCCTAGACTCGACGCGTGAAGAAGATCGGCTTCCTCTCGTTCGGACACTGGTCGTCCTCGCCCCACTCGCAGGTGCGCACGGCGGCGGACGCGCTCCTGCAGTCGATCGAGCTCGCCGTGGCGGTCGAAGACCTCGGGGCCGACGGCGCCTACTTCCGCGTCCACCACTTCGCCGAGCAGCTCGCCTCGCCGTTCCCGCTCCTAGCTGCCATCGGCGCCCGCACCACGCGCATCGAGATCGGGACGGCCGTCATCGACATGCGCTACGAGAACCCGCTGTACATGGTCGAGGACGCCGGGGCCGCAGACCTCATCGCGGGGGGCCGCCTCCAGCTCGGGATCAGCCGGGGCTCGCCCGAGCAGGTCATCGACGGCTTCCGCTACTTCGGCTACGCGCCGCCGGAGGGGCAGACGGACGCCGACATGGCGCGCCAGCACGCCGAGGTGCTGCTCGAGGCGCTGTCCGGCACCGGGTTCGCCAGGCCCAACCCCTCTCCGATGTTCCCGAACCCGCCGGGCCTGCTGCGCCCCGAGCCGCACTCGCCCGGCCTGCGCGAGCGCATCTGGTGGGGCGCGGGGACCCGCGCGACGGCCGAGTGGGCGGCGACGCAGGGCATGAACCTGATGTCGTCGACGCTGCTGACCGAGGACGCGGGCGTGCCGTTCCACGAGCTCCAGGCCGAGCAGATCCGCCGCTACCGCGAGGCGTGGACCGCCGCCGGCCACGAGCGCGAGCCGCGGGTCTCGGTCAGCCGCAGCATCTTCGCGCTCGTCGACGACCGCGACCGGGCGTACTTCGGGCGCGGCAACCAGGCGTCGGATCAGGTGGGCTACATCGACGCGCAGACCAAGGCGATCTTCGGGCGCTCGTACGCCGCCGAGCCGGACGTCCTCGTCAGGGAGCTCGCCGGCGACACGGCGATCGAGGCGGCGGACACGCTCCTGCTGACGGTCCCCAACCAGCTCGGCGTCGAGTACAACGCCCACGCGATCGAGAGCATCCTCAAGTACGTCGCCCCGGAGCTGGGCTGGCGCTAGCCACCCGCGGGAGAGCGGTCGCAGGTGTCGTCGCCAACACCCACGCGAAATGCCAGAGCGTGAGCCACCGCGGAAGCGCCGTCCGAAGCGGCCATCGGCTTGGGCTTCCCGGAGGGTTCCTCGCGCGTCAGGGTGCCAGCAGGCCGAGCGTAGCGACCCGCCGGACCGCCTCGGCGCGCGTCCTGCAGTCGAGCTTGGTGAGCGCGCTGCCGACGTGCATCTCGACGGTGCGCGGGCTGATGAACAGCACCTCACCGATCTGCCGGCTCGTGAGGCCGTTCCCGACGTGCCGGATGACCTCGAGCTCCCGCCGGGTCAGGCCCCGGTCGGCCAGCCGCTGCGCTTCCCGGCGACCGAGCCGGCGCTCGACCGGCTCGCCGAGTGCAGCCATGTCCGTCGCGATCATGACGCCGAGCGGGGTCGCGCCCAAGCGCCGTGCCGTGCGCGCAGCCGCGATGAGCGCAGCGAGCCCATCGTCCCGGCGGCCGCCGCGGACCAGGGCGACTCCGGCACGCCGTCCGATCTCCGCGCGCTCGAGGGGCAGGTCTCGGGCGGAGATGGCATCGAGCGCACTCGCGAAATGTGCGGCCGCGGCACCCGTATCGCCCTCGAGCAGGGCGGCCTCGCCGAGCGTCGTCGCCAGTGCCGCGATGCCTTCGGGCTGCGCCGTCTGGGCGACGATGCGAGCGAGCGCGTCAGCGCACGCACGGACCCCCGCCGCGTCGTTCTGCTCGGCGAACACGGTCGCGGCCCAGCGGAGAGCGGGCACGACGTAGTGCCGCTCCTCGGTGCGCTCCCAGCGGGCAAGCAGTCGCCGGCACCGGTCGAGCGCGCCGCCGTGGTCCCCGTCAAGTCGGTCACACAGGGCGAGACCCCAGGCCGAGATGAGCTCCATCGCCGCCAGCTCGATCCCGCGGGCGGTCTGGAGGGAGGACTCGAGGTGGGGTCGCGCACGCCCTGCACTGCCGCGCAGGGCGGCCACGATCCCCAGAATCCCCTCGGCGACGGCGCGGGCGTGTTGCGTCGCGTCCGTCGAACCGATCACCTCCCGGGACGTCCGGTCGGCCTGCGTCCAGTGGCCCGTCTGCCATAGCACCACCGCCATGCACGCCAGGCAGAGCTGGGCCGTCTGCTCGATCGCCCGCGTCCGGCAGTAGTCGGCGCCCTCGAGGTAGGCCGCCCGCGCCGGATCGTAGCTGCCCGCGTGCTCGAGCGAGTCGGCGAGGCGCTGGAACAGCTCGGCCGCCGCCGCCGTGAGCCCGCCGTCGAGCGCCAGTGTCAGGCCCTGGCGGACGAGCGTGAGCCCTTCGTCGGCCCTGCCGATGCGTGCGAGGACGTTCCCCTCGAGCCCGATCGCACGCACCTCCAGATCGACGCGACCCGCCTCGCGCGCCTCCATGCGCGCGGTGCCCAGCAGCCCGAGCGCGGCCGTGAAGTTCGCCGCCGACCGGAGATGGGCCGCCGCGGCCAGTCGTTCTGTCGCCGCCTCCGCAGGACGCCCGGCCGCCTCGAACGCCGTGACGGCCGCCAGCCGAGCCTCGATTGCCCGGGCCCAGCGGCCCTGGACCTCGAGCACCCGCGCGCGCCGCCGCTGGGCCTCGGCGGCGAGATCGGGCCGTCCGCCCGCCGCCCGCGCCGCGGCCGCGGTCTCCCATGTCCTCGCCGCCTCGGCGAGGCCCTCGGACAGCTCGAGGCACCCGGCAAGCCGCTCGAGCACGTCGACCGGCGAGGCGAGCGTGCCCCGGTCCTCGTCGAGCGCCCGCCGGTAGGCGTTCGCGGCATCCCGATAGGCGTAGACCTGGCAGGACGCCTCGGCAGCGACGACGAGCAGTGCGACGGCCTCGCGCGCCTCGCCGGCGCGGAGCCAGTGCTCGGCCACCACGAGTGGCTCCGCGCCGCGGACCGCGAGGATCTCGGCAATCCGGCGATGCTGGGTCCGCTGCTCGGATGACGGCAGATCGTCGAGCAGGACCTCGCGCACGAGCCCGTGCCGGAACGCGACGCTGCCGTCGCCGTGGGTGACCAGGATCCCGCGCTCTGTCCCTGCGCGCCTCCAGGCCTCGTTCCCTCCGGCCAGCTCGTCGACGAGCGTCGCGTCCACCTCATCGCCGAGCAGCGCGGCCGTCGCGAGCGCCTCCCGGTCAGCGGGGGCCATGCCGTCGGCGCGGATGAGGATGCTGTCGCGCAGCGTCTCCGGGATCGGCAGGCCCTCGTGGACGAGCGTCGCGACGCCGTCGACGACCACGACTGCCTCGTCGGCGAGGAGGGCGGCGGACAGCTCCTCCACGAAGAGCGGCAGACCCTGGCTCAGGTCGAACAACCGTCGCGCCAGGCGGTCGTCTGGTCGGGCGCCGAGGGTTCGGGCCGCGAGCGCCACCGTCGACTCGGCGTCGAGCGGACCAAGCACGATCTCGTTCAGCCGGCCGTCCCGCCGCAGCTCGACGCGCAGGCGTCGGACCGGGCTCGAGCGCGGCATCTCGTCGGTCCGGTACATCCCGACGACGAGAAACGGCTCGCGCGCGGCCAGCCGCGCGAGGCCGGGCAGCGCGTCGATCGTCGCGTGGTCGGCCCGTTGCAGGTCGTCGAGGATGATCGCCAGTGGCTCGATCCGTGCAAGCTCGAGGACGAGCCGGCCCAGGGCATCGCGGGTCGCGTCCGAGTCGCCGGTCGCGCGTGCGTCAGGCGAGGGTGCGAGCTCGCCGAACAGCGAGCTGATGACATCCCGGGCAACGTCAGGCACACCGGGCACCGGGACCACGTCAGCGGCGATCGCCGGCCAGCGTGGATGGGAGCGGAGCGCCGCGATGAGCGGGCCGAACGGAGCGGTCCCCGAGATCCGGGCCGCCCCGCGCAGGACGACCGGCATTCGACGGTCGATGGCCCGCTCGACAAGGGCGGTCTTGCCGATGCCGGCGTCTCCCGCAACAAGCACAAGGCCGCCACGACGCCGCGCAGCCGACGCGGCAGCGCGAAGCTCCCTGACCTCATGCTCGCGGCCGATCAGCCCGACGATTCGCATCAGGCTCAGAAGGTTAGCGACCCAGCACCCGATGCAAGCAGCTCGACCACCTGGGCGGCCGTCACGATCGTCGCGCCATCGACGAGGTCATCCTGCGTGATGCCCCGTGGCTTGGTGCACGCGCCGCACGCCCAGATCCGCCCGCCTGCGGCGACGAGCTGCGCCATGACCTCGCGGAGGGCCGGCATCCCGGCGTGCGCGACGTCGTCAGCGCGTCCGCGGACGGCGAGCCAGGCGCCCTCGATCGTCAGGAGCACGATTGCGTCCTGGTCGGCCGCCGCGGCGACATTGCCGATGATGAACGCCAGAGTCGCGCGTTCTGGATCCTCCGGCCCGTGGGTGGCGTTGACGATGATCGTGGCCATCAGTCGATCCTTCTTCTGCTGGTGGTGGCCGCGTCTTGCGGCGATCGACGGATCAGGAATCGGCGGGTGGTTCCCTGTCCGGTCGCGGCCGCGACGAGCTCGTTGCCGGTGAGCCTCGTCCACGACCGCAGGCCTTCGTCTGCCTCCGGGTCGTCGGTGGTGATCTCCAGGACGGCACCGACATCGAGCCCACGGACCGCGGCGGAGATCGTCGGGGTCAGGGTCGCGCAGGACAGATTCGTTGCGTCGAGGCGGACGGCCGGTGTGAGCGCCCATGACTCGGCCCCGTTGTCATCTCCCGCGGCGTCCGCACCGAGCGTCCCGACCGCGCCTTCCGGATCGGTGGCGAGCGGCCGGAACCCCGAGCAGACAAGCGCGACGTCGCGGAACGATGCGCCGTCGACGGCCGCAGCGAGGTGCTGGTCGACGATGCGCCGCTCGCCGCCGCCTGTCAGTTCGAGCCGGTATCCGAGCGCGAGGCGGTCGCCGACCCATCCGACCGTCCAGCTGAGCAGCTGGCGTGGGTCCGTCCCGCTGAACCAGTCCTCAACCAGCGCGCGAGCCCCAGTCGCTGTCGAGGCTTCCCGGAATCCGTTCGGGATGATCGCGCGGAAGCGCACGTCAGGCGCGAACAGGGTTTCGAGCCGATCGAAGTCACCGCCGACGATGGCGTCCACGAACGACCAGCCGAGTCCCGTGCCGACGTCGTCGACGGCCGACGTCGCCGCAGCTGTTTCCGGGGAGAATGCGAGGTCGAGCATCTTCTGACTCCTGCCGTGCGCTCCGACAACCAGAACCTATGCGGTCCGGGGCAAAGGAACCACCGCAGGACTACGGGGTTTTCCACCCCGCTGGGCCCCGGTGCAGCACCCGAAGTCGATGCCGTGTTAATGGAGACGAAGCGCTGGCGCACCGCCGGCGACCGACGCGCTTCGTTCGCCCCTGAGCGACGCTCCGACCACGCGCAGGTCGCGGAATAGCTTGAGGAGGCCGGTCAGCCCCTCGCCCGATGGCGCGCGACGGCGCTTGGACCATGCCGCAACGGGCCATCGGCGGGTCCGCGGTCGATCCTCGCCGCGCGTGGCAGCGGCCGAGTTTGGTTCGGGTCGATCGTCACCCTCGCCGTCGGCGGTGCAGGCCGGACAGAGCGCGATTGCGCGTGAAGAGGCGAGCGGTCATGACAACCAGGGCGGCATCCGCAGCGGCGAGGATGGCCGCGAGCACCGGGGCCATCGCCAGCAGCCCGGCGGCCGGATCTGCCGCGGCACAGGCGCCGCGAACGGCGGCGACCGCGGCGCCGAACACGAGGAGCAGCAAGAACATCGACTGGTCGGCCGACTCCACCGTGGGCGATCGGAGCGACAGGTAGACACCGCCTGCTGCCGCGTAGCCGGCCGCGAGGAGGCTCAGGCACAGCCCGGCCGCGAGCACCGGCAGCGAGTAGACCTGCCACGCGCCTGATGGCGCCACCACGTTCGCCGGCACGAGCGCCACGAAGAGCACCGCCTGTGTGAACAGCCATGCGTACGCCAGCGGCACCAGCATCTTGCCGAGGTAGACCGCGCGATCGGGGATCCGCGTGGCCAGCAGCGTCTCGAGGGTGTGGCGCTCTCGCTCGCCCGCGAACGTGTCGCCCATCGATCTCAGAAGCACGACGATCGGCAGCACCAGCCAGGCATAGATGGCCTCCGCATCGTCGAACCAGCCGCGGCCGAGCTGGATGGGCAGGATGAGGCCGAAGACGGCGAGCGTCGCGAGCGAGATCAGCCAGCCGGCGCGTCGGCTCCCGTACTGGCGCTGCCACTCGAGCCACTCCCGCCACGCCATGGAGGCCAGGTCGGAGAGCATGCGCCCTGTCAAGTCACGCGAATGAGGCGCGAACGCCGGAACGCGCGTCGCGCCGCGAGCCAGAGCACGAGGTCGAGCAGCGCGAGCGCCAGCACGGCGCCGAGGATCACGAGGTCGGCATCGAGGGCCAGCGCGCTGTCCCGCACGATCCCGTCCGCTCCGGGCACGAGCTGGCCGGCCACGAGTGGCAGGAACAGCGCCAGGAGCACGAGGCCGAGGCTCGCCTGCGCCTGGCGCGCCGTCCCGGCCCGGAGCGAGGTGAGCGACGCGAGTCCGCCGATCCCGAAGGCCGCGAGCAAGGTCACGAGGAAGCCTCCGACGGCGACGCTGGCCCGATAGCCGCCGGCGGCGACACCCAGATCGAGGCCGAGGACGACTTGGCCAAGGAGGAGGCTCGCGAGCGCGAGGAGGCCGGCGTAGACGACACCGGCCGCGATCTTGCCGAGCAGGATGGCGGCGTCGGGAAGACGGGTGGCGAGCAGCGTCTCGAGCGTGCGCTGCTCGCGCTCCCGCGCGAAGGAGCCACTCGTGGCCGCCGAAGCCATGTAGACCGCGAGCCATCCCCAGTAGAGGAGCGGCAGCGGCGAGTCGAGCCACGCCCGCCCGGCCTGATACGGGACGATCGCCCCGATGATCACGACGAACGCAAGAAGGCGGAGGAGCACCATCGAGGCGCGCGACGCACGCCGGAGGTAGAGCAGCTCCCGCCACAGGACGGTGAGGACGTCACGGATCACCTCCCGTCGCCCCGGACCAGCGCGACGAACGCGTCCTCGAGGTCGGCCGCGCCCCTCGTGATCGTCCCGATGTGCGCTCCCGATCGCGCCACGAGGGCGATGATGCCGTCGACCGCCTCCTCGTTCACCGGCCGGACCCGCAACACACCGTCCGACAGCTCGGCCGTCTCGACCCCCTCGTGCGCCTTCAGCCTCGAGAGCAGGGCCGCGCCGAATGCGCTGCCGGTGATCTCGAGGACGCTGGCTGCCGGTGCGGCGACCAGATCCCGCGGCGGGGCAACGGCGAGGAGCCGTCCCTTGTGGATGATCCCCACCAGGTCGCAGAGACGCTCGGCCTCGGGCAGGTTGTGGGTGTTGAGGAAGATCGTCGTCCCCCGGTCGCGCTTGAGGGAGAGCAGGTCCTCGCGCAGCGCGACGGCGGCGATCGGGTCGAGGCCCGAGGTCGGCTCGTCCAGGAAGACGAGATCCGGGTGGTGGAGCATGCTTCGCGCGACCGCCAGCCTCCGGCGCATACCCGTGCTCCAGGTGCTCACGAAATCGGCGCGGCGATCCCACAGGTCCAGGTGGGTCAGCAGCTCCCGGATGCGCTGCCGACGCTCGGCAGCAGGCAGGCGGTAGATCCTGCCGGCGTACTCGAGGTTCTCCTCTGCGGTCAACCGGTCGTAGAGGCCGGTGTCCTCCATGAGCGCCCCCGTTCGCTCACGGATGGCTTGGCCCTGCGTCGCGACGTCACGGCCGAGGACGGTGGCGCTCCCGTCGCCTGCCTCGAGCAGGCCGAGCAGCATGCGGATCGTCGTGGTCTTGCCGGCTCCATTGCTGCCCAGGAAACCGAACACGATGCCGCGCGGCACCTGCAGGGTGAGGCGGTCGACGGCGACCAGCTCGCCGAAGCGGCAGGTGAGGTTGTCGGCGGCGATGGCGTGCTGATCCATCAATGGTCCTGCTGTTCGCGGCGGGCCCGCCGGCCCGCGGCAACAAGACGCGGGTCCAGCTCGGAGTGTCCCGTCCGCCGGCTCAGGGGCGACAGGGCTTGGTGGGCGCAACGCGCGGGACAGACGGACCGGCCGGCGCTCGCCTCAAGGCGCCCGCGACGGATCCGTCAGTCGCGGAGGACCTTCTCCAGCGCCTTGCCCTTCGCGAGCTCGTCGACGAGCTTGTCGAGGTAGCGGATCTGCTGCATCAGCGGGTCCTCGATCGCCTCGACGCGCACCCCGCAGACCACGCCGGTGATCTGCGTCACGTTCGGGTGCAGGTTCGCCCCGGCGAAGAAGTCCTCGAAGGTCGTCCCGTCCTCGAGGTGGCGGCGCAGCTCGGCGTCGTCGTAGCCGGTCAGCCACTCGATCACCGCGTCGAGCTCGTCCTGGGTCCGGCCTTTCTTCTCCACCTTCGCGACGTAGTGTGGGTAGACGGAGGCGACGGTCGTCGTGAAGATCCGGTGGCCGGCCGTGGTGCTCATGCCGTGACCGCGAACCGGCGCCCCTCGGGGTCCGGGAACGCGAAGCTTCGTGTGCCCTGGTGCTTGCCCACATCGGTCGCCTGCACGCCGCGTCCGACGAGGGCGGCATGGGTGGCCTCCAGGTCGTCGACCTGGAACGCGATCGACGGCGTCGCGAGGTCGAGGCCGTCCGGGTTGTCCTTCATGAGGTCCAGGGGCACGATCATCGCGCCTTCGGGAAACGAGATCAGGTATCGCGGCACCGCATCCTCCCTTGGCAGGCTGCAATCCTGACACGACCCGGCGACAACGCGGTGCAGGATGGCGGCATGGACGACACCCAGCCCGTCGAGTTCCTCCTGGACGACTTCCCCGAGGCGATCCGTGCGACGGGGATGACGCTCCGGTCCCTCATCTTGCGCACGGTGCCGGGGGCGGTGGAGACGGTACGCCCCGGCTGGCGGTGGGTCGCCTACTCCCTCCCGGAGGGCAGGCGCGTCCGGAACTTCGCCTGGATCGGCCCGGAGCGGAAGCACATCCACCTCGGATTCGAGCACGGGACGATCCTCGCCGACCCGGAGCGGCTGCTCCACGGCGCCGAGGAACGGCTGAAGCAGTTCCGCTACTTCACGTTCGAGCCGTCGATCGACATCGACGAGGCCATCCTGTGCGACTTCGTGCGTCGCGCCGCCGACCTCGCCATCCTGCCCTCGGGCGCGCGTCGAGCCCTTGCGCTGGAGCGTGTGGCGGACCTGGACGACCCGCGCGCGATCCCGCGCGACTGGGTGCCGATCATCGTCCCCGGTTCACCGGACGAGGGGTAGGCGCCGGCGGCCCGGCCGACGCGTTCGCGTGGTATGTGACGGCGTGAGACGGCCCGCTCAGCGTCCTCGCCTGTGTGGAGATCGGGCCCGCGACATCGTCAGCCCTGCGGGCTGGACATCGCCGCGGTCACGCCCAGCCCCCTGGGTGGGCGTGTGCTGGCGCCCCGGGACGGACTCGGACCACCAGCAGCGACGCATCGTTCCGGACCGGTCCTTGGAGGTCGGGGGGCAGGACTCCACTGCCCGCTCGTCATCGCCGTGCGAGAGCTCGACCCAACCGAGACGGATAGCCCTTATGACCCCGCAGGCTCGGATCGGTTGAACATGTAGTCCGCGATCCGCCACCCGGAATCGGCCTTGCGGAGGACCCACAGCTCGCGGCTCAGACCCTGGATCGTCGTGTTCGTCTCAAGGATCGTCAGCGTCCCCGTGGTGTGGGTCTGCACGGCCGCCAGGTCGCCCTCGGCAATGATGCGGTCGATGTGGAGCTCGCGCCCGAAGCTGCGCGCCCTGAAGATCCCGGTGAACAGGCGGCGCAGCTGCTCCAGGCCCGTCGCGCTGGGGAACTCGTCAGCCATGATGGAACCGTCGTCGGCGAACACCGCCACGATGCCGTCGAGATCCGCGGCGTTCAGCGCAGTGAAATATGCGCGGACCGTGGCCTCAGGTGAATTCATCAGCCCCTCCCCATCTCCGCGAACACCCACACAGCGCCCGTCGGGGCGCTTCGTGCCAGTGACTTACACCGGATACAGGGCGCCGTCAACATCGTGAAGGTGGTTCAGCCAGCTCATAGCGTGCCGGCCGCATCAGGTCGGGCGCTGGCTTGGCGGGGCACCCCGGGCAGGGCGACTGCGCGGCCGTTCTTCGACGGTGCGTGCAGCTGCGGGGTTGTGGCGCCCCCGGACGGACTCGTGGGCTCGGAAACCAAAGCGCCCGACCCATTTGCGTGGTACGCGTTGCCGCTCGTGTAGGAACGTCGTACGCTCCCGTGCGTGGTGAACTGCCCCGCATGCGGCGCGACATCGCTCGACGCTCGGTTGTGTCCCTCGTGTGGAGCGCCGTTGGAACAGGATCTTCCACCACGCCGCGACCGCCGCGAACGCCGCATCGTGACCGTTCTCTTCTGCGATCTGGTGGCATACACCGCGCAGTCGGAGGCATCCGATCCCGAGGACCTCGACCAGATGCTCGCGGCGTACTTCCGACTCGCCCGAGGGGCGATCGAGCGCCACGGCGGCGTGGTGGAGAAGTTCATCGGCGACGCTGTCGTCGGGGTCTTCGGCGCGCCCGTCGCGCATGAGGATGACCCTGCTCGCGCGGTCCGCGCTGGGCTGGAGATCTGCCGGGGCGCACGCCGCCTGAAGAGTGCCGTAGGCGCCCCGCTCCGCCTCCGGGTCGGGGTCAACACGGGCGAGGCGCTGGTCCACCTCGACGCCCGACCCGCGGCCGGCGAGCCCGTCCTCGTCGGCGACGCGGTCAACACGGCGGCCCGTATCCAGACCGCTGCTCCCGAGCTCGGCGTCGCCGTCGGCGTACGGACGTGGGAGGCAACTCGCTTTGGCTTCGACTACGACGAGTTGCCCGCGGCATCGCTGAAGGGCAAGTCGGAGCTCGTCCGGCTATTCCACGCGCGTGGCGAACGTCACGTCCGCGGCGCGGACGCGTCGCGATCACATCTCGGCCAGTACGTCGGACGCAAGGCCGAGCTCGAGCGGCTTCGCGACGCGTATCTCGAGGTGCGGTCGTCGGGACGCACGCGGCTGGCGATCATCGCCGGTGAGCCCGGCATCGGCAAGAGCCGACTCCTTGCCGAGTTCGGTGTGGTCGTCCGCAGCATCGATGTCGCCGCGCGGTGGCACCAGGGCCGCTGCCTCCCTTACGGCGACGGGACCGGCTTCTGGGCGCTCGGCGAGGTTGTGAAGTCGTACGCGGGCATCCTCGAGGGCGATGACGCCGAGACCGCGAGGGTGCAGTTGGCAGCGACACTCGCCCACCTGCCCGACGCGGAGTGGCTCGAGGAACGGATCCTGCCGCTGGTAGGGCTGGGCGGCGGCGACGGCGTCGTTCGCGAGGAGCAGTTCGCGGCGTGGGCTCGGTACCTGCGATCCATCACGGGGTCTGGCACAGCGGTGATCGCCCTCGAGGACGTCCACTGGGCTGACCCCGCCCTCCTCGCCTTCCTCGATGTGCTCTGCGAGGCGGCTTATGCATCGGTACTGGTGGTCCTGACCACTCGGCCATCGATCGCGGACGTCGCGCCGGAACTCGGTGCGCGTGCGGAGCGCGCGGTGCGCCTCGACCTCCAGCCGCTCACGGACGAGGAGACGGAGGCACTCGTGATCGGGCTCCTCGGGTCCGTCGTCCCCGTGGAGCTCCACGCCGCGATCCTCGAGCGGAGTCGCGGCAACCCCCTCTACGCCGAGGAGCTCGTGCGTCTGCTCGGGGATCGCGATCTGCTCGAACGTCGGGGCGGCGTGTTCCACCTGCGGCCCGGTGCGGCCATCCCGTTGCCTGAGACCATCCACGGGCTCCTGGCAGCCCGCCTTGACTCCTTGCCCGATGACGAGCGGTCAATCCTCGGTCGCGCCGCGATCATCGGTGCGACCTTCTGGCCTGGGGCGGTGGAGGCGCTCGACCCATCAGGGACGGCGGAGGTCCCGCCAGTGCTCGAAGCGCTCGCGCGTCGCCAGCTCGTCCGTCGCCATGCGACGTCGTCGCTCGCAGGCGAGGTCGAGTACGGGTTCTGGCACGTCCTGCTGCGCGATGTCGCCTACCGAGCGATCCCCCGCCACGATCGAATCGAAGGTCACCTGGCGACGGTGGACTGGATCGGCGCGACGAGCGGCCAGCGCACGGATGTCGCCGGCATCGTTGCGCATCACCTCGTGACCGCGTACGAGCTCGGCGTCGAGCTCAAGGATCGCGCGCTTGCCGAGGCTCTTCGCCACAGAGCGCGCACTGCCATCCGAGAGGCCGCCGAAGCGACATCGCCGATCGATGCTGTGGCGGCCCTCGCCCTGTACCGGCGCGCCATCGATCTCGCGACCAGCGACGACGCGGATCTGCCGGAGCTGCTCCTCGGCGCAGGCCAAGCCGCGCATCGCTCAGGTCGCACGAGCGAGGCGATCGAGGCGCTCGACGATGCGCTCGCCTCCTATGAGGCCGCGGGCCTGGACAACTCCCCGCAGGCTGCCGCGGTGCTGATCGCCCTCAGGCGGCCGCTGATGGCGACCCTGGGGTTGCGGTGGCAGGCGTGCGCCCTCCGCGCGCTGGAGATCCTCGAGCCGCTCGGCCCATCGCCGATGCTCGTCGAGGCCTTGGTGGGCAGGGCCTGGGTGGCATTGTGGCCGACCCCGCCCGTCGGGGTCCAGGAATACGCGAACCAAGCCCTCGCGACGGCCGCCTCGCTCGGCCTGCCGACGCCGGTCGAGGCACTCGCGCTGCGCGGCCAAGCTCGACTGATCCAAAACGATGAGATCGGGGGTTTCGCCGACTTCGAGGAAGCGTTCACGACGGCGATCGACCAGGGCGCCTGGGAGGCTGCGGCGACCATCGCGCAGAACTACTCCGCGTATCTGTACTTCCGGCACGGCATCGCGGTCGCGGACGCTCTGACCGTCCGCGCCCTCGCAGTCTGCGATTCCCACGGCCTCAAGTCACTGGCCTGGTGGCATCGCCTCAGCCACGCCGGGGCGCTCGTGGACACGGGCCGGCTTGCCGAGGCGGAGTCCGTCATAGCCACGATCGGCGATGAGTTGCGCTCGAGCGGCGATCGTCTGGCGGCAATCGGTCTGCTGTGCATCCAGGCAGCGATCGCCTTGACCCACGACGATACGGACGTGCTCCATGCCCTGCTGCCGACCCTTGACGAGGCAGCGGACAGCGAGAACGCGGATGGAATCGTCACGGACGCCGTCATCCACGCTGCCCGAGCTCACGAGGCGGTCGGGAATCGGGATCGCGCCCGCGAGCTGCTGGTGCGCGCTCTCGGTGCCGATCGCACCATCGACCGGTACTGGCTGCATCTCGCTCCCTTGACCCGGCTCGCGCTTGACCTCGAGGACCTCGACCTCGCCATCGGCATCCCGACGGGCGTGAGCTCGCGCGCCGTGGTCCAACAGCTTGGACATCGGACCAACGCTGCGCTCGTCGCTGAGGCCCGGGGCGCGTACGAGGAGGGGGCGACGGCGTTCCGGGAGGCCGCCGCGGGATGGGCGACGTTCGGAATCGTCCTCGAGCAGGCTGCCGCGCAGCTCGGCGAGGCTCGATGCCTCCTCGCCCTCGGCTCCTCCGATGCGGCCCGTCAGCCGCTCGCGGTCGCTCGCGCCACTATCACGCGGCTCGAGAGCACGTCGTGGCTCCGTGCGGTCGACGAGATCGCCTCCGCGATCGACGCCGCCGAGGCACGCCCGGCGTCACCGTGAGACGCACCACCCGGCTTGACGTCTGCGTCGTCCCGCAGATGCTCATGGGTTGCACAAGAACCTGGCGCCCCCGGACGGACTCGAACCGCCGACGCGCACCTTAGGACGGTGCCGCTCTATCCACTGAGCTACGGGGGCGTGGCACGGATCGTACCCGACGCGGCCCGGCGCCTGCCCGGAAAGGCGAGGCCGCTGGGGCAGCCAGCGGACTCGGCTGCCCCAGCGGCGCCCTGGAGGAGGACACGGGGACGCGGGCGGCGCCCCTGTGCGGGCAGTCTCTCCGGGCTCCGTGAACGGAAGCGCGCCGCAGCGTGAACGCCGTGTAAAACGGCGTCCGGCCGTCCTGCTCCCTACTCGCCCTCACCCGGCGACGGGTCGCCCTTGACCCCGGCCCAGAACGCGGTGTGGCCCGCCATGCCGCGGGGCGTCGTGATCGGCTTGAGGGACTCCGCGGCCGACGTGACCTCACTGCGCAGCGTCTCGAGCAGCGACAGGCGGTCGGTGAGCAGCTTGAGGAGCGCCTCGGCCGTGGCTTTCCGGTCCGTCGGCGACTGGTACTCGAGCAGCTTCATCCGCAAGGCGTCCGCCTGCGGCGACATCGCCCACTGGCGGTCGTTGATGCCCACCGCGATGTCCCAGTGGAGGTTGTAGTCGGTGCTGTGCTCGCAGGCGAAGTTGACGAACCCGAACGGCATCTCGAGCGCGTGGCCCTGCGCCTGCTGGACCGCGGTGATCGCTTCGAGGATCTTGGGGTCGATCTCCTTGATCGCGCCGTCTTTGCTCGCGATCTCGTCGCGGAGCTTCGCCATCTCCGCGCCCTGGGCCGAGTGCTGCTCGTCTCGGTATCCGTCCTTCGCCGACATCCGCTCGCGGACTGACGAGAGCTTCTCGCCGGGCGCGAGCTTGATCGCCTCCTCGGACGCCATGTGGCGGATGAACTGGAAGTCGCTGATGTGCTTGTCGATCAGCTTGAGCTGCTCGTCGCGGAGCTCGTCGGAGAGGTCCGTGTAGCGCTTGTGGTCGGCCACAGCGTTCCGGCGTGCCGCCAGCTCGTCCAGGGTCCGCTGCGCCTCCTCCACCACCGAGCGTGCCCCGGCCGGATTGCCCTTCAGCCGGGCCTTGAGCTCGGAGCGCTGCTTCTCGAGGGCTGCGCGCCCGGCCTCGCCCGGGAAGTTCTTGTCGCCCTTGAGCTCCACGTCCCACGCTGTCGCGTCCCCGCCGAGCCCGACCTGGGCGCGGACCATCGCGACGCCGCGCTCCTTCACCAGGCGGCTGTAGATGCGGGCCCTGTCCTCTTTGGTCTTGGCCGCGCGCAGCTCGGGGTTGTTGCGCTCGAGGTCGCGGACGACCGCGGGCGAGATCTGGGCTGAGATGGTCCACTCGCCCGACGGCTTCGCGTCGCCGCCGGCCCCGGCGTCGATGAACGCCTTGTCCAGGTAGTCACGCGTGTCGTCGCCCGACTCGCCGCCCGCCTTGATCTCGGCGCGGAACGACTCCTGCTCCTTGCCGCCCTTCGGGCTCTCGATGCTCGTGGTGATCCCGGCGCTCTGGGACTCCTTGTGCTGCCCCAGGATGTGACGACCGGTCCAGCTCGGGTCCTGGACGTGCGACTGCTCGCCGCCGAACTGCTCATGGGTCCCCTTGGCGTCCTCGGTCACGACCTCCCAGGTCCTGCCGTTCCACCGCGCCGTGCCGAGCAGCGGGATCGACACGTTGTCGTGGTCCTCGTCCGACCCGGACTTGGTCATCGAGACCAGCTTGCCGCCGGAGAGCGGCGGCATCCCGGTGCGGGTGAACCACTCGAAGCCGCGCTGGCCGGCATCGGACTTGAGGTTGAACTCCATGGTCACGCTGAACGTGGCGGTGTTCGACGAGCCCACCGTGTCCGTCAGGATCCCGCTGGCCGAGGTGTCCGATCCCTTGGTGCCCGACACGAGGCCGGTCACCTCGACGGTCTTGGGCCCGATGCGCCGGACGGTGACGGTGTGGGTGGTGCTCGACGTTCGCTGGTGGCCGAGCGAGGCGCCCTCGAACGCGACCGAGCCGCTGAGGCTGGAGCCCTCGACGGTTCCGGTGCCCCGCTCCTCGCCGATCGGGATCGCGAGTGCGCCCTCGATCGTGTCGGGCGGCGGCACCGCCTGCAGGTGCTCCTTGAGGAGCACGGTCGCGGCGTTGTCCCGGAATGCGAGCGCCTGGTCGCGCGAGACGAAGTGCCTGCGGCCTGACTGGATCGTCCCGGAGGTCTCGCCGCCCCCCACGGCGAACGACGGTCCGCCGCTCATCTCCTTGCCCACGGTCATGCTCCCGCCGGCCGTGTCCGTGACGGTGTAGGTCACGTCGAACCCGCCGCCCGGCATCGGGATGGGGTCGCCCGCCTCGGCCTTCGTGCCGCCGCTGACCGTGGGCTTGAACGAGGTCCCGCCCTGGGTCTGGTAGGCATAGCCGGCCGACCCGCTGAGGTTGCCCTCGGCGTCCATCTTGAGCGAGCCGGTGGCGCTGTGCTTGTCGCCGCCCTCCGTCGTCTGGGAGACGGCCCCCGAGGCGCCGTACCCCTCCGCGCCGAACTCGACGTTGGCGGTTGCCGAAGTGCCGCCGGTCTTGATCGGCGTGCCGCTCGCGTCCACGCCCTTGGTGGTCTCGGTGGTGCGCGACCCGCCAAGCACGATCGACCCGTCGCCGACCTTGGCGTTGCCGCCCGTCTTGACGGTGGTGGTGACGTCGCCGACGGTGTCGCTGGCGACCTTCGCGCCCCCGGCGGCGAGAATGTCGCCGCCGCCGATCGCGAGCGTCCCGGCCTTGCCAGTCTTGTGGCCCGGCGCAGCGCCGGCCGCCGGCGCGTCCTCGCCCTCGACCTCGACCTCGACACCCGGGCCCTCCTTGGTGGCCTTGACGTCGGTCTTCCAGCGGTGCTCGCCGGCGTCTGGGCCCCCACTCGCCGCGGCTGCCGATCCCGGTGCCGTCGCGGCTGTCGGCGCAACTGCGGCGGCCGTGCCGCCAGGGGCAGCCGTCGCAGCACCCGGGCCCGGAGCGCCGGCGGGCCCGCCTGGCGCCACGGGCGAGCTGACGGGCGCGGCGGGCAGGCCGTCGGACGGGTAGTCGGGCGCCACGATGATCACCCCGCCCACCTTGTAGGCCGCCGGCGCCTGGCCCTTGCCGCGATCGAGCTCGTAGCCCTGGGCGTGCCAGGCGGGGTTCGGGCTGCGGACCACCGTCCGCGGATCGGCGGCGAGGGCGGCGACCACCTCCTCGTGCGAGGCCTCCTCGGCGACCTGCCGTCCGGGCGGCTCGGGCCCGGGCACGAAGCCCGGCGAGATCGCGCGCGTGAACGGTCGCTCGGGGCGCGGCGCCGAGAAGTCGAGCGGCGTCTGGGGCGTGGCCGCCGGCGTCCCGAGGCCGGTCGTCTCGTCGCCGGCGTAGGCGGGCATGTGCGTCGCGGGCCCCGGGAAGTCCGGCGCGACAAGCATCTGGTTGCCGACCGCGAACGCCCGCGGGGGCTCGGAGCGGCGGCCGGGCTCCTTCTCGAAGTTCCACATCTGCTCGTGGAACGCGGCGGACGGGCTCCGGAGCACGGCGCCGGGGTTGACGCGGAAGTAGTCGACGACCGCGGAGTCCGAGACCGGGGCGCCCTGCCCCGTGTACCGCGGGCGCGTCTTCGCGAACTCCGCGGACTGGTCGCCCCTGGTCCGGCAGCCGGCACCTGTGCGCCTCCCGCCGGCGCCGAGCCGGGCGGGACGGTGCCCGCGGTGACGCCGCCGACGGGTGCGTTCTGCCCCGGCGGCACCGTGCCTGCGGTGACCCCGCCGACACCAGCGCCCGGCGGGACGTGCCTGCGGTGACCCCGCCGACGGGTGCGTTCTGCGCCGGCGGAGCGGCCACCGCCGTGCCAGTGCCGCTGCGGAGGAGCGAGGACGCGTCGCCGCCCGACCCCGGATCCGGGTTGAACGTGGTCGCCAGGGCCAGTGACGACAGCGTGTCGTCCAGGGGGCCGCCGGCCCGCTGGACCACCCCCGTGACGGCGCGGTTGCCCGCGGTCCGCTGGAGCACGAGGAAGTCGGCCCCGCTCATCGCCGGTCCAAGTTCGAGCCGACCGCCGAGAGGGAGGCCGGTGCGCTCCGCGGGGCGTCCCCCCGCACTCTCGGCCGCTCGGCCCGGGGCGGCCGGAGACGCGACGCCGCGGAGCGCTCGGCGGCCTCGCCGCGCCACGCGCTTCCCATCCCCGCATCGTCCGGACCGCGCGAAGGCGTGTCAACGGTTTCGGGTCGCGACGGCGGAACTCCTGCCCCAAAGGGCAGGCCCATCCCGTCGCTGACCGAAGTGCGAGTCGCTCCTGGCGGGCCGGCGTGCGAGCCGCTCCTGGGGGGCCGAAGTGCGAGCCGCTCCTGGCGGGCCGAGTCCCGAGTCCAGCCCCCTACCCTGCCGAGCCCGGCTCCTCGATGTTGCGCATCGCGTCGGCTGCCACGGTCATGTACTCGTGGAGCTCGTCGCGTTCGCGGGGGCCCGCCCCCGATGCGTCGATCGCGTCCCGCATGTGGCTAAGCCAGCGGTCGCGCGCCGCCTCGCCGATGGGGAACGGGAAGTGGCGCGCCCGGAGCCGGGGGTGGCCGCGCTCCTCGAGGTAGGTCGTTGGGCCGCCCCAGTACTGGACGAGGAACAGCGTGAGGCGCCGCCGGGGCCCCGCGAGGTCGGGATCGGCCGGGTCCGACGCGTACATCGGCCCGACGACCGGGTCGGCGCGGATGCCCGCGTAGAAGCGGTCCACGAGCCGCTCGAAGAACGGCATCCCCCCGACACGCTCGTAGAGGGTGGCTTGGGGCATGCCGCGATTCTAGGCACGCGGGCGGTCGCGCGGGCCGTCCCGGCGCACGCCCGTACAATGGCCCGGTGACCCCGACCACGCACGAGATCGTCCTCTACGGCCGTCCCGGCTGCCACCTCTGCGAGGACGCGTACCAGATGATCGTGGAGCTGCTGGCGGCGCGGGCGGCCGCGGGCCTTGCGTCGCCGACGCTGGTGGAGCGCAGCATCGAGGACGACGACGAGCTCCTCCGCCGCTACCAGCTGCTGATCCCGGTGGTGGCCGTGGACGGTCGCGAGCTCGAGCTCGCCACCAGCCGCGGGGGCCTCCGCCGCTTCCTCGAGGGCGCCCTCGACGGCGCTCTGGCGGGCGGGGGCGCCGCGTGACCGGCGACTACACCCTGCTCGTCGCGATCGCGGCCGGGCTGATCTCGTTCATCTCGCCCTGCGTGCTGCCGCTGGTGCCGGCGTACATCGGCCAGCTCACGGCCGTCGCGGTGGCGGCGGCCGGCCAGAACACGCGGGGGGCCCGCCCGTCGCGCTGGACGGCGCTGCGCCACGCGGTGGCGTACGTGCTCGGCTTCGGGGTCATCTTCACGCTCCTGGGCGTCACCGCGGCGTTCGCCGGGGGCGCCATCGCCGACTACATCCGCCCGCTGCGCATCATCGGCGGCAGCCTGCTCGTGGTCATGGGCCTCTCGCTGGCGGGGCTCATCCACATCCCGGTGCTCGAGCGGACCTGGCGGCCGCTCGACGCCGGCGCCACCGCCAGCGTCACGGGCATGACGGGCGGCATGACGCTGGCCGCGGCCGACGGGGGCGCGGGGAGCCGGCTGGGCACCCGCATCGTGGGCCAGCGGGCCGGCTACGGGGCGTCGTTCGCCCTCGGCGCCGTGTTCGCCATCGGCTGGACACCGTGCATCGGGACCATCCTCGGCGGGATCCTCACCATGGCCGCCACCTCGACGACGGCCGTCCAGGGCGCCGTCCTGCTCGTGGGCTACACGGCCGGGCTGGGCATCCCGTTCCTGCTGCTCGCCCTCTTCTACGACCGGGCGCCGGCGCTCATGCGCCCGCTGGTCCGGCACGGTCGGATCGTGTCCCTGGTCGGCGGGCTGCTCGTGGCGGCCATCGGGGTCGCGATGATCCTCGACCTGCTCGTGCTGCTGCCCCACTACTTCCAGTGGGGCAACGTGTAGCGCGTGGAGCCGATCGAGGGTCCGCCGCCCGCCCGTAGCGGCCGCGGCGCGCGACGGGTCGTCGGACCGTTCACCGGGCGCCAGCTCTCGGTGGCGGGCGGGGTGATCCTCGCCTGCGCCGTGCTGCTGTTCGTGGCCACCCGCCCGATCGCGCCCGGGCCCGGATCCGGGACCCCGACCCCGCTGCCGCTGGCCACGCCGTTCTTGGTGGGCAACCCGACCATCGGCCTCGCACCCGGCGACGTGGCACCCGAGCTGTCTGTGAGGGGGCCCGACGGGTCGCCTGCGCCGCTGCTCGACCTCAACGGCAAGGCGATCCGGCTCGCCGACCTGCGAGGACGACTCGTGCTGCTCAACTTCTGGGCCACTTGGTGCCCGCCATGCCAGGGCGAGACCCCGGTGCTGCGCGACCTCGACCAGGCGTACCGCAGCCGTGGCCTCTCGATCATCGGCATCGCGGTCCAGGAGACAACGCCGTCTGACGTCGCGGCCTACGCGGCCAAATACGACCTGCGGTACACGATCGCCTTCGACGGCGGAGCCGACGTGTTCCACGCGTACAAGGTGTACGCGCTGCCGACGCAGGTCCTCATCGCGCCCGACGGCCGCGTGATCGAGGTCGTCAACGGGCCGCTGACCGACGCGGGGGCGCCGTCGCTGCTCGAGCCGCTGCTTCCGTCGCCGGCGGGTTCCTCGTCGCCGGCGGGTTCCTCGACGACGGCGGGGGGCTCTCTGGCGCCGGCGGGTTCCTCGTCGCCGGCGTCGTCGCCAGCGGGTTCCTCGTCGCCGGGCGCCTCGGGTTCGCCGCTGGCTCCCTAGGCTGATCCGCCCCCGCCCAGCTCCCCCGCTTCCACAGCCGGGCGTGATTCCTGCACATGGCCGCGGGGCGGCCGCTAGGCACGGTCCCATCAGGACGCCGGCGATCGCGGAACGGCTGGCGAGCGCGGGGTCGGCCGATCTTCCGCCAGATGGCCGCGGGGCGGCCCTTGTACCGAAAGGCCGCCGCTACGGGCCGCCGGGTGGGCATCTGAGGGAACCTTGACGCCAGATGGGGGTCCTGCGACCGCACCGCGAACATCTGGGGGAAACTCGGCCGCATACGGGCCGTCCGGGGGCCAAACGAGAGAAACCCGGAGCGCTCTAGGCGGAATGCCCCGGGCCTCGGCCCACCGCGCCGGCGACGCCCCGGCGCCTCGGCCCAGCGCGCCGGCGACGCCTGCCCGCCCCGAATACCGGTGGCACCGGTGTTGTGAGCAGGATCGGGCTCAGATACCGGCCGAGCCGGTGTCTGAGACTGCGCCACGCTCAAGGCGCCCGGCGGCCGGGCCCCAACACCGGCCGAGCCGGTGTCTGAGGCTGCGCCCACGCCCACGGCGCCCGGCGGCCGGGCCCCAACACCGGCCGAGCCGGTGTCTGAGGCTGCGCCACGCCCACGGCGCCCGGCGGCCGGGCCCCAAACACCGGCCGCGCCGGCAAATGGGAGATCGGGCGCGGGCCAGGACGAACCTGAGCTGGCCTACAGCGGGTCGAACCGGAAGCGGTCGCGGTCCGGCGTCAGCCTGCCGACCGGCGCCAGCCGCTCGTGCGAGAGCACCACGGTCCAGTCGCCCTCCACCGCGCGGCGGAAGAGCTCGGCCTTGACCTCGACCGAGTCGAGCGGGAAGTCGTCGAAGGCGGTGACCCAGCGCGGGTTGGCCGACCAGGGCCGCATGCACAGGTCCCCGAAGAACGCGACGGTCCTCGCACCCGGGCCCGACCCCCGCACGATGATCGCCTGGTGGCCCATCGAGTGGCCGCCCGTGGACACGACCTCCACGCCCGGCAGCAGCTCCCGGTCGCCCTCGGCCCAGCCATCGGCGCCCCAGGCGGCGACGAGCCGGAGCTCGGGCTGGTCGTACGACGCCAGCACGCGGGAGTTCCCCGACAGCGCCACCTCCCACTCGGCCCGCTGCGCGACGATCCGCGCCCGCGGGAACGCCTTGCTGCCGTCGGCGAGCAGCAGGCCGCCCGCGTGGTCGAAGTGCAGGTGGCTCATGGCCACCACGTCCACCGACCCCGGGTCGAAGCCGGCCTCGCGCAGCTTGGGCGCGATCGGCAGGCCCTCGTAGCCGCGCATGGCGACGTTCTTGTCGTCCAGCCGCTCGCCGATGCCGGTCTCGATCAGCACCCGGCCCGCGGGCGTCTCCACGAGCAGGCAGTTGAGCGCCTGGGTGAGGCGTCGGTGCTCGTCCAGCTCGGCCTCCGCCCAGGGGCGCCACAGCACCCAGGGCACCGGTCCCAGCAGGGTGCCGGCGTCGGAGCGGAAGGTGCCCGCCTGGACGAGCGCAACAGTGGTGCCCCCGCCGAGGTCGGCGCGCCAGTGGACCGCGTCGTTGATGCCCACGCTATCCCTCCGGGCGAACCCGCCGGCCGCGCTCGAAGTCCGCGTGGAAGGCGGACGCGGTGGGCTGGGACTGGCCCTGGTACTTGGAGCCGAGCTCCTTGCTGCCGTACGGCCGCTCGACGGGCGAGCTCATCCGGAAGAAGCTGATCTGCCCGATGCGCATGCCCGCGTAGAGCGCGATCGGCAGGTTGGCGACATTGGACAGCTCGAGCGTGAGCGTCCCCTTCCAGCCCGGGTCCACGTAGCCCGCGGTGGAGTGGATCAGCAGGCCCAGGCGGCCCAGACTCGATTTTCCCTCGAGCCGCGCGACCAGGTCGTCGGGCAGCTCCACCCACTCCACGGTCTGGCCCAGCACGAACTCGCCCGGGTGGAGGATGAACGGCTCGTCGCCGGAGATCGCGAGCAGCTCGGTCAGGTCCGGCTGCGCGGACCGCGGGTCGATGAACGCGTAGCGGTTGTTCCGGAACACCCGGAACGACGCGTCGAGGTGCAGGTCGACCGAGCTCGGCTGGAGGTCGGCCGGGTCGTACGGGTCGATGCGGATCCTGCCCGCCTCCAGCTCGGCGCGGATGTCGCGGTCCGCGAGCACGCTCATCGGCTCGCCTTCCCCTTGATGGCGGTCCGGCCCTCCGCCAGCAGCGAGTCGACCTCGCGCTTGAGGTCCGCGAGGTCCTCGAAGCTCTGGTAGACCGAGGCGAACCGGATGTACGCGATGTGGTCGAGCGAGCGCAGCCGGTCCATCGCGAGCGAGCCCACCCGCGAGCTCGGCACCTCTGACTGCCCCGCCGACCGCAGCTCGGCCTCGATGTCGTCGGCCGCGCGCTCGGCCGCGTCGTCGGGGACGGGGCGCCGGGTGAGCGCCTTGGCGAGGCCCGCGGCGAGCTTGTCGCGGTCGAACTCCTGGCGCGTGCCGTCGCGCTTGACGACGACGAGGCGGGCTGCCTCGACCCGCTCGTAGGTGGTGAACCGGGCGCTGCAGGCGGGGCACTCGCGCCGCCGGCGGATGGTGGCCGACTCGTCGAGGTCGCGTGAGTCAACCACCCGGCTGTCACGGTTCCCGCACTGCGGGCAGCGCATCGTCCCTCCGTCCTGGCACCACTACCCATTGTGGTGTGCCGGGAGCATACCACTACATGCTGGGCCTTCTCAGGCCGAGGACGACTCCTCGGGACCCCCGAGGAGGTCCTCGTCCGTGGGCGGCGTCACGATCGCCGACGAGGGGCCGGCAACCGGCATGACGCGCACTTCGGCCGGGCTGAGCTTGGCGATGCCGACCATGATCCGCGCCACCGCTTCGCGGGCGTGGCGGAGGCCGAGCGTGCCCCGCTTGAGCGCGGTCTGCGCCTCAGTGCCCGCGTCGTGGCGCGTCTGGCCCATCTGGCCGAGGCCATGGCCCGCCATGTCCGCGGCTCGGACCGCGCGGTCCACCTCCCAGGTGAGCACGTGCACGCGGTCGGCGAGGGCTGCAGGAGCCTTGAGCTGGTGCGCCTGCTGGCTGAGCGTCCGGAGCGTCGCGCGGGCGGCGTCCATCTCGGGCGCGGCCTGCGCGGGGTCGAGCGCGCCGCGGCGCACGTCGTCGAGGTGCGCGGCGAGCGGCTCCACGGTCGCGGTCAGGCGCTCGTGGATCCCGACGACGTCTCGCTGGAGGTGCTCGAGCTCGCGCGTGCCGCCGGCGAGGCTGGCCATCCGCCGCAGGAACGCCGCAGCCAGCAGCGACAGCGCGCCGAGCGCCGTGAGCCAGAGCAGCGTCCCCGTCATCGGCGGCCCTCCGCCCTCAGCCGCCGCGTCTCGCGCGGAGCTCCGCGGCGAGCGCCGGCCCGACCTCGAACAGGTCGCCCAGCACGAACAGGTCGGCGATCTCGGCGATCGGCGCGTCGGGGTCGCGGTTGACCGCGACGATGTGCTGCGAGCCCTGCATGCCCGCCCGGTGCTGCATGGCGCCCGAGACGCCGAGCGAGAGGTAGAGCGACGGTCGGACCACCTTGCCGGTCTGCCCGATCTGGCGGGCGTACGGGATCCAGCCGGCGTCCACGGCCGCCCGCGAGGCTCCCGTGACGCCGCCGAGCAGCGCGGCCAGCTCGTCCACGACCCCGAACCCCTCGGGGCCGCCCACGCCGCGGCCGCCGACCACCACGACCTTTGCCTCCTCGAGCGACACGGCCGCGCCCGCCTCGGCCACCCGGTCGAGCACGGTGGCCGCGGGCACGACCGGGGCGCCCGCCGGGTCGCGGGCCTCGACGGAGCCCGCGGCAGGCAGCGCGGCGGCCTCGGCAGCGCCGGGGCCCACCGTCACGATGGCATTCGCCCCGTCGACCGTGCTGCGGGTGATGGCCTTGCCCGCGAGGACGGTGGCCGTGACGACCAGCGCGTCGCCGTCCCAGGAGGCGCCCGAGGCGTTCGACAGGACGGCCCAGCCGAGGGCCCCGCAGAGCAGCCCGGCGACGTCGCGGCTGTCGTTGGTCACGCCGAGCAGGACGTGGGTGGCGCCCTCGTCCACCAGGCGGCGGGCCTCGGCGGCGGCGTGCGGCGCCCAGACCTGGTCGGCGGCCGGCCCGAGGGCCACGCCCACGACGCGCGGCAGGTACGCCGCGAGCTCCGACGCGGCCGCGTCCGGCGCGCCGTCCACGACCAGCCCCACGGCCCGGCCGCCGGCCCCGGCCGCGAGCCCCGCCGCGAGCGTCGCGACCTCGGCGGACAGCTTGCTCAGGTGGCCGTCGGCGACCTCGCCCAGCACGAGCAGGGTGGGCGGCATCAGATGATCCTCCGCTCGGCGAGGAAGTCGGCGATCTCGCGGGCCTGCGAGGCGGGGTCCCCGGTCACGGTCCGGCCGGCGGCGCGCGACGGCGGCGGCTCGACCGCGAGCACCCGGCTCGGCCAGCGCCGTTCGGCGGGGGCGAGGTCGGGGCCCAGGTCCGCGAGCGACAGCGTGGTGATCTGGCGCGACCGGGCGGCCATGATCCCCTTGAGCGAGGGGTAGCGCGGCGTGCCGAGCGCCTGCGTGCAGCTCACCACGGCGGGCATCGGCGCCTCGAGCAGGTCGTAGCCCTTGGCGGACAGCCGCTTCACGCGCACCGTCCGGGCCGCCTCGTCCGGCTCGATGTGGGCGGCCGCGGAGAGCAGCGGCAGGCCGAGGCGCGCGGCCACGCCGGCTGTCACCGTGCCGCCCGCGCCGTCGGAGGTGTCGAGGCCGCCGAGCAGCAGGTCCCACTCCTGGGTGGCGGCCGCCGCGGCGAGGACGCGGACCGTGGTCGGGATGTCGGCGCCCGTCAGGGCGTCGTCGCTGACCAGCACGCCCCGCAGCGCGCCCATCGCAAGCGCCTTGCGCATCGTCTCGACGCCGCTCGCGGGGGCCATCGTGAGGATCGCGACCTCGCCGCCGTGGGCCTCCACGAGCTGGAGTGCCGCCTCGAGCCCGTACTCGTCGTTGCCGTTGACCACCGTGGGCGAGGCAGCTCGGTCGAGGCGCAGGTCCGGGCCCAGCCGCTCGGCGTTGGCCGCCGGGTCGGGCACGGGCTTGGTCATGACGAGAATTCGCACGCGGGTTCGCACTCCTGCCGCTGTGGAAAGCCTGGCCGATCAGCTCCGTGCCAGGAGCGACCGGGCGACGATCAGGCGCTGGATCTGCTGGGTGCCCTCGTAGAGCTGGGTGATCTTCGCGTCGCGCATCATCCGCTCCACGGGGAAGTCCTCGGTGTAGCCGTACCCGCCGAACACCTGCACGGCGTCGGTGGTCACGCGCATCGCCGTGTCCCCGGCCACGAGTTTAGCGATGGCCGCCCAGCGCGCGGCGTCGGCGCTCCCGGCCTCGATCTCCTCGCACGCGGTGTACAGCAGGTGGCGGGCCGCCTCGGTCGCCGCGTCCATGTCGGCGAGCAGCGCCTGGATCATCTGGAGCTCTGCGATGGGCTTGCCGAACTGCCGACGCTGGTTCGCGTAGGCTCCCGCCGCCTCGAGCGCGCCCTGTGCGATGCCCACGGCCTGGGCCGCGATGCCCGGGCGGGAGCGCTCGAACGTCTTCATCGCGATCGCGAAGCCCTGGCCCTCCTCGCCGAGGCGGTTGGCCACCGGCACCCGCACCGCGTCGAAGGCGAGCTCCGCGGTGGGCGAGCCCCGGATCCCCATCTTGTGCTCCACGCGGACCACCTTGAAGCCCGGCCGGTCGGTCTCCACGAGGATCGCCGACAGTCGCCGGCTGGCCTTCTCCGCCTCGGGGTTGGTGACGGCGAACACGACGACGTAGTCGGCGACGCTGGCGTGGCTGATGAACCGCTTGCCGCCGTCGATCACGTAGTCGTCGCCGTCGCGGACCGCCCTCGTGCGGATGCCCGACGGGTCGGACCCGGCATCGGGCTCGGTGAGGCCGAACGCGATGAGCTTCTCGCCCGACGCGAGGCCCGGCAGCCAGCGGTCCTGCTGCTCCTCGCTGCCGGCGATCTGGATCGGGATGGCGCCGAGGGCCTGGACCGCGAGGATCAGCCCGGTCGTGGCGCACGCGCGGCTCAGCTGCTCGATCGCGAGGATGAGCGTGAGCAGGTCCGCGCCGAGACCGCCGTGCCGCTCGGCGAACGGGATCGCGAACACGTCGTGCTCGGCGAGCAGCTGGCGGAGGTCCTCGGGGAACTGGCCGTCGCGGTCGATCGCCGCGGCGCGCGGGCCGACCCGCTCGTCGGCGAGGACGCGCACGGCCTCGCGCAGGAGGACCTGCTCCTCCGTGAGCCGTGTCGAGCCGAGGATCGGGCCGCTCTGGGTCACCCGGGCATCGTAGCAGCGTCCGCAGCGCCCCCGCGGGGGCCGGACCGGCGGTTCGTGGTGCGCGGCTGCACCTGACGGCACGCCTGATACGGCAAAGCCCCCACGTGACAGGGGCCGCCGGGGCGCCTACGCTCCCCGAACCGGCTGGTGCCCCGTCACGATCCCCGGGGGAGCGAGCCGGCTGGAGGCGTCGCGATGGACACCCCGCTGCTGATTGCACTGGTCGTCGGCGTGCTGCTGATCGTCGCGGTCTGGGGGGTGCTCACGGCCCGCCGGCCCGCCTCGGATCCGGACAACCGGCTCGCCACCAGCACGGAGGGCATGAAGGTCTGCCCGCAGTGCGGCATGGGCAACCTCTGGACCGAGCGCAGCTGCTCCGCCTGCGGGAATCGGCTCCGGGGCTGACGCGGCGCCGCGGGGGGGCCGGAGGGCGGCCTGCCGGGCCGGGCTCCTCGACCGCTACTCGAACCGTGTCTCCTGCGTGTCGGTGATCGGGCCCACAAGCGGGAGCGCAGCGGCCACCACGGCGAGGGCCGCCGCCATCGCGACCACCAGGAGGCTCACGACGCCGAGGTCCGGGCCGGGCAAGGTGACGTCGCGCTTGAACAGGATCGCCCTGATCATGAGTTGCGCAACAGCGGTACCGAGCACCGCCGACAGGAGCGCAACCGCCGACAGCGGGGCCGCGGCCTCCAGCAGCAGGACGGCCTGGAGGCGTCGCACCGGCAGGCCGGCGAGGCGCAGCACCGCGAATGGCCGCCGGCGCTCGAGCAGGCCGCTGACCACCGCGATCGCGAGGCTGGCGCCCGCCATCACCATCGCCGCGAACACGCCGAGCGAGACCACCCGGCCCAGCTCGGTCAGGCCCGCGGTCCCGTCTGCCGCCTCCTCCGCCACCGTCGCCACCACCGAGGTCGGCATCGCCGCCTCGATGATCGTCCGCGCGCGCTCCACCGCCGTCGGCGTCCCGTCCGTGCGGACCAGCAGCCGGGTCGGCGTCAGGCCGCTGAGGTCCGCGAAGGCCGCCGGCTCGATCAGGACCGCCGGGAGCGCGAGGCCGGACGTCCTCGTGCCGGCGGGGACGTAGTGGTCCACGCGGTCGGCCGGGACGGAGACCGGCACCTGCGTCATGCGGCCGGGCGGGAGCATCGGCGGCTCGGACAGGAACCCGAAGGTCTCCGCCATGCCGGTCGTGAGCGGCTTGCCGCCCGGCCCGAGGTGCTCGAGACCGTTGCCGCACACGATGGGCACGGTGTCGAGCACCGCCGCGAAGTCTGGGCACGTGCTCACCACCGCGGTGGGGATTTCACTGCCGTCTGGTGCGCCGGCCTGCACCACGGCGACCTCGCGCACCACCGCGACCGCTGACACGCCTGCCGTCGAGCGCAGCCGCTGGGCCACCTGCTCGGCGGGGGAGCCGTCGGTGAGGCGCGCCTCCATCACCTCGGGCCGCACGGTGAGCTGGACCGCGGCCGACGACAGGACTGACGTGGCAGAGGCGATCGCGAGGTAGGCGCTGGCGACGAACACGGCCATCACCACGCCGCTGATCGCGCGGAAGGAGGCCCGCGGGTCGTCGAGCAGCCGCCGCCCGACCAGCAGCGCCACCGGCCCGCGCGCCAGTCTCGTGATCAGGCCTCCGACCACGAGGGTAACCCACGGCCCGGCGATCGCGATCCCCACGACGATGCCGAGGAAGGAGCCGCCCAGGGCCCACAGCAGCCACTGCCCCTGGCTCGACTCGCCCACGACGGTGACCGCGAGCGAGCCGGCGAAGGTGGCGAGCATCACCGCCAGCGGGATGAGGCGCCGCCGCCGGAGGCCGCCAGGCCGCTGATGGCGCTGGACGCCCAGCGGCGAGACGTTGAGCCGCCGCAGGGCGATGACCGCAGCGGCGACGCCCACCACGGGAACCGATGCGATCACGGCGATGGCCGGACCGAGCGGCGGCATGATCGCGTCGGGGAACCACGTCGCCTGCAACAGCGGCACGCGTGCAATCAGCGGCCGCAGCGCGACGAACAGGACCACGCCACCGAGCGCGCCGGGGATCGACGCCGCCAGCGCCTCGATCGCGGCGACGACGGTGACTTGCGACGGCGTGGCGCCCGCGAGGCGGAGCGCGGCCAGACGGCGCTCGCGTCTCGCCGCCGAGAGCCGCGTCGCGGTGGCGACCAGGACCGCGACCGGCGTGAGCGCACCCACGAGGGCGATCACGACGAGCACCTGCACGATGGGGTTCCGCGGCATCGGAATATGGCCGGTGCCGTCGAGCGCCGTCACGACCCGGGCCCCCTCGGCCCGGAGCGCCTCCGGTTCGCGACCGACCACCACGGCCAGCTCATCGGGAGACGCCAGCCCCGCATCCGAGATCGTGCCCGTGATGGCGCCGTACCGGTCGCCGAGCATGTCGGGCGGATTCGCGGCGATGAGTTGCGCAAGGGCCGGCGACACGTACACCTGACCGGGCGACGGCACGTGGTCCAGACCCGGCGGCACGGGCGCGTCCGCTGATAGCGCGGCCACGTCCATGCGGGTGAGCGCGACGCCCTGCCAGTGGTCGTCGGTGCGCGACAGCATCAGCCCGTGATCGGCCGTTTGGAGGTCGAGCTCGGCCGGCGTGTCCCGCCAGGCGGAGTGGTCGTAGCGGGTCTGGAGCGCCGGCTCGAACGAGAGCGCGAGCAGCAGGATGGACGTCCCGACCGCCACCGACAGCGCGGTCAGGCCGGTGACGATGGCGCCCGACCGGCCGCCGGCGATCGCGAGCCGCCAGCCGAGGCGGATCACTGCCCCGTGCCGTCGGCGACGCGCCCGTCGCGGACGATGAGCTCGCGGTCGGCGTAGGCCGCGATGCGCGGCTCGTGGGTCACGAGCATCACCGCGACCCGGGCCGCACGGGCCGCCTGGGTGAGGAGGTCCATGACCTGCTCGCCGGCGAGGCTGTCGAGCGAGCCCGTGGGCTCGTCGGCGAAGATCACCCTGGGCTGCGTGACGAGCGCCCTGGCCACCGCGACGCGTTGGGCCTGCCCGCCTGACATCTCGCCGGGCCGTCGCGCCTCGAGGCCGTCCAGGCCGAGCTGGGGGAAGAGCACGGCGGCAGCGGTCGTGGCCCTTCCGCGCGGGACGCCGTCGAGCATCAGCGGCAGAGCCACGTTCTCCACGGCCGGCAGCTCGGGCACCAGCTGGCCGAACTGGAACACGAACCCGAACGCGCTCCGCCGCAGCCGCGTCCGCGCCGACTCGCCGAGGTCGTCGATGCGCCGGCCCTCGAACTCGACGGTGCCGGCGTCGGGCCGCAGGATGCCGGCGAGGCAATGGAGCAAAGTGGACTTGCCGCTGCCCGAGGGGCCCATCACGGCCACGATCTCGCCCTCGCGGATCTCGACGTCGATGCCCCGTAGCGCCTCGGTGAGCCCGAACCGGCGGACGAGGCCGCTCCCGCGCAGGACCACGGCAGTGTTGGCGGCGTCGGCCACGGTTGCCTCCCCTCCCGGTGCGCGGAGTCCTGTTGCAGTCATGCCTGCTGCGCCTGCGAGCGCGCGCTTGCGTCACCCGCCTCGAGCGGCGGGATCTGCCGGGCCAGCTCGTCGGCCCTGGCCGCGGTGACCTCGATCCAGCGAAGGTCGGCCTCGAGGTGGAACAGCGCGTAGTCGGCCAGCAGGGCGACCGGCAGGGCCGCCGTTCGGCGGAGCGTGGTGAGCTCGCGCATCCGGGCGAGGTGAGCGTGCCGCTGCGCGTCGAGGAGGGGCGTCACGGGGCGGCCGGTGAGCACCGCGAGCGTCACCTTCGTGAACAGCGTCGCCTGGAGGTGGGGCTCGGGTTCGATGGGGTCGGACAGCCACTCCCCCAGCGCCTCGCTCCCCTGCCCCGTGATCGCGTACATCCGGCGTTCCGGGCCGTCGGCCTGACCGGTGCCCGCGACGACGACGTTGCCGTCGCGCTCGAGTCGGCCGAGCGTGGCGTACACCTGTCCGAAGGCGAGCGGCCGGTCGGGCGCGAAGTAGCGGTCGAAGAGGCGCTTGAGGTCGTAGCCGTGGCGGGGCGCGGGCTCGAGCAGGCCAAGGAGTGCGTGCGACGTGCTCATCGGGCGTCACTATACACCGAGTGAATAGCTGCGCAAGATGCGGTGCCCTGGCGGGTCAGACGCTCGCATCGGGGGGCCGCTCTCCCGGCGCGCTCAGATGTCCCCAGGGAGGGCGTTATCCTGCCGCGACGAGCTGCGCAAGCTGTTCGGCGGCCAGCCTCCTGCGGGCGCCTCCGGTCCCCCAGCCATGCCTACCACGACTGGCAGCCGCGTGGCCGGCGACCGCGGCAGGGCCTGCGCATCCTGCGTCCGCCGCTCATGCGCCCCAGGCATCGCTGACGGCCGAAGGTTGCGAACCGGGGCCCGGCGCAGCCGAATGGCCGCCGCGGCGGCGGCTACGAGTCCCAGCATGCATAGATGACTGGCCAGAGGGCCATGACCGCCCCGACGTCCCGTGACGCCTCGCCTGCCACTCGACGGCGACCTCCAGCGCCGTTGCCGCGGCCAAACTGCGGGGGGACGCGGACCGCCGGGCGCCACCGGCGGCCGCCCGGACCGCTAGGGCGCCGCCGGCGGACGCGGACCGCTAGGGCGCCGTCGGCGCCCTCAGATGTCCTCCGGGAGGGCATTATCCTGCCGCATCGAGTGGCGCACGCCGTTCATCGGCCCGAATCGCAACCTTCGGGGCTCTACGGTCCCCCGGGTGGACATCTGCAGCCGCTGCTGGCGTTCACCGCGGCTGCTCGCCGCACAAGGCCCACCCGGGGGACATCTGCAACGATCGCGGTGGTGCGCGCTCGTGGGAGCCGGTCCCGCGACGACAGCGCGCCGTCGGCGGCCGCCCCGCCGCCTGCTAGACCACCGTCAGCCGGCGCCCCTCGGGCACATCGCGCTCGGGGATCACCGGCGCCGGCGCCAGCGCGGCGGCGAGCAGCTCGCTGATGTCGGCCGAGATGATCGGGTCGGACGTGTCCGCGCCGCGGCCCGCCTCGGCGATGCCGTCGCGGAGCATGACCATGCAGAACGGGCATGCCGTGGCGACGGTGTCGGCGTCCGTGGCCAGCGCCTGCTCCGTGCGTGCGGCGTTGATCCGCGTGTTGCCGCGGTTCTCGTCCATCCACATCCGGCCGCCGCCCCCGCCGCAGCACATCGTCTGGCGGTGGTTGTCGGCCATCTCGACCATCTTGACGCCCGGGATCGCGCCCAGGATGTCGCGCGGCGGCGCCATGACCCCGTTGTAGCGGGCCAGGTAGCAGGAGTCGTGATACGTGACCGTGCGCAGCGGCGCGCCGTCGGCGCCGATCTTGAGGCGTCCCTTGCGCACCAGGTCGGCCAGGAACTCGCTGTGGTGGCGGACCGGGAAGGTGCCGCCCATCTGCGGGTACTCGTTGCCGATGGTGTTGAAGCAGTGCGGACAGGCGGTGATGATCGTCCGCTCGCCGATGCCGTACTTGTTGAGCGTCTCGATGTTCTGGCTGGCGAGCATCTGGAAGACGTACTCGTTGCCCATCCGGCGGGCCGGGTCGCCCGTGCACGCCTCCTCCTGGCCGAGGACGGCGAAGCTGATCCCGGCCGCGTCGAGGCACGTGGCCACCGCGCGGGCGACGCGCCGGTTGCGGTCGTCGAAGGCGGCCGCGCAGCCCACCCAGTAGAGGACCTCGAGCTCGTCGAGCCTGCCGGCCCGCTTGACGTCCTCCGCGGTCCGGACCTCGAACGGCAGCCCCTTGGTCCAGTCCAGGCGGGCCGAGGGCGGCTGCCCCCACGGGTTGCCGACGCTCTCCATCCCGCGGAACGCGGGGGTGAGCTCGCTCGGGAACTTGGAGTCCTCGAGGACCAGGTTGCGCCGCAGGCCCACGATCTTGTCCACGTGCTCGATCGTCACCGGGCAGGCCTCGACGCACGCCCCGCAGGTGACGCAGTCCCACACCGAGTCGAAGCTGATCGCGTTGCCCACGATGGGCGCCAGCAGCAGGTCCTGCCGCGGCGTGGCGTCGTCCAGCCCGTACGTCGCCTGGACGCCCGGGCCGTTGGGGATCAGGTCGATCCCCGCCTCGGCCGCCTCGGACATCCTGCGGATGCCCATGATCAGCGCCCGCGGGTCGAGGGACTTGCCGGTCCGGTTGGCCGGGCACTGCGAGGTGCAGCGGCCGCACTCGGTGCACGTGAACCCGTCGAACACGTCCTTCCACGCCAGGTCCGCGAGGGTGCGCACCCCGAAGGTGGCGTCCTCGCGCTCGAGGTCCATCGCGGGCAGCTGGCCGCGGGGCTCGAGCTTGCGCAGCCAGACGTTGACGAACGTGGTGTAGACGTGGAAGTGCTTGTTGTGCGGGATGAAGACGAGGAACGCGGCCAGCACGAAGACGTGGGCCCACCACAGGACCACGAACACCGCGTTCGTGGCGTCGTGGCCGATGCCCGCGAGGAGGCCGCCGAGGAGGTTCGAGATGAAGGCGCCGGGGATCTCGCCGAAGGCCGCGGCCTCGAACCACTGGGCCACGAACTCGGTGCCGACCACCGCGGCGATGAACGCGAGCGTCTGGTAGTGGACCGCGGTCGAGATGAGGCGCTCGGGCTTGACCACGATGCGCCGGTACGCCGCGTACCCGCAGGCGACGAGCGCGGCGACGGCCATCACGTTCTGGAGCCCGAGCAGGAAGGCCCAGATCGCGCCGTCGAGGGGGTAGCCGAGGACGAACTCGGGCAGCCCGCCCGTCACGAAGTTGATGTTGCCGATGAGCAGGATCGTGGAGCCCAGGAACAGGCCGAAGTGCATGATCGCGACGTTGGGCTCGGTGAACATGCGCGTCTGGAGCAGCGAGTACTGGATCAGCCCGCCGATCCGCCGCGGGACGTTCCGGAGTGCACGCGGCTCCGTGGCCTTCACCACGACCCACACCCGAGCGTGGCGCACCACGACCAGCAGGAAGATCGCGAACGCGCCCCAGAAGATCGGGAACACCAGCGGGTACGCCGGCACGTGGGCGAACGACTCGAACACGGGGGTGCTTCTCCTCCTCAGGCGCCCGGCGGGAGATCGCGCCGGCCCGCGGCGCGTGCGGTGACGTGGTCGAACGGGCCCGAGAGCGTCTCGAGGGCGTGGTCGAGGACCGGGACGACAGCATCGAGCGACTCGATCGAGCCCTTGGGCGAGCCCGGCACGTTGACGACCAGCGCCCGGCCGGCAACGCCGACGAGCCCGCGCGAGAGCGACGCCATGGGCGTGGACTTGCGGCCCTCGGCACGCATCGCCTCGGCGATGCCCGGGACCTCGTAGTCGAGCACCGTGGCCGTCGCCTGCGGCGTCACGTCGCGCGGCGTCAGGCCGGTGCCCCCGGTGGTCACCACGAGCGGGTGCGCCGCCGCCCCGGCCGCGATGGCGGCTGCAATCGCGGGCACCTCGTCCGGCACGAGCCCGCGCTCCACCTCGAAGCCGAGCCCCTCGAGGCGCGCGGTCACCGCGTCGCCGGAGGCGTCCGCCCTGGTCCCCGCGGCGACGCGGTCGCTGACGGTGAGCACGAGCGCGCTCCTGCGCGTCATCCGCCCACCGGCCGCTTGCGGCCCACCCGCCCGGCCATCCGCTCGCCGGGCCGGCGCCTCGGGCGGTCCGCATCGGCTGCGGGCGAGGCGGGCCGGTGCCACTCGCCGCTCTTCCCGCCGCTCTTGGACAGCAGCCGGATCGCGCGCACCTCCACGCCCCGCTCCACGCCCTTGACCATGTCGTACACGGTGAGCGCGGCGATGGACGCGGCGGTCATCGCCTCCATCTCGACGCCCGTGGGCCCGGTCGTGGCGGCCTCGGCCCGGATCCGGAGGACGCCGGCCGCACGGTCGGGCGTGATCGTCACCGCGAGGTCCGTGAGCGCGAGCGGATGGCACAACGGGATCAGGTCGGCGGTGTGCTTGGCGCCCATCACGCCCGCCAACTCGGCCACCGAGAGGACGTCGCCCTTCGGGCCGCCGCCGTCGATGACGAGGCTCATCGTCTCGGCGGACACGGCCACCTCGGCCTCGGCCACGGCGCGCCGCGCGGTGGCGGGCTTCGCCGAGACGTCGACCATCCGCGGGCGGCCCCGACGGTCGACGTGGGTCAGGCGGCGGCGTTCAGTTCGCGGCGCGTCGTTGCGGTCCATGGGTCCTCCGTGGCACGCACGATCCTACTGGTGTGCGCTAGTCCCTGGGGGGCCAACGGCACTGTCCTCCAGCGCCGTTCGTCAGTTGAAGCCCTGTCGTGGTAACTGTTAACACAACCGGCCGCTGCGTGCCAGGCGATTGCGCCACTGGGGCGCCGGGACGGCCGGCGACCGCTCGGTCGTCCTGGCTCAGGCGCGGTCCAGCCAGCGCAGCTCCAGCTCGCTCCCGGCCTCCGCCCGCGCGAGCGGCTCGGGCACCACCGCCAGGCCGTCCGCTGCGGCGAGCGCGGAGAGCACGTGGCTCCCCTGCCCGCCCGCGAGGCGGACGCGCACCCGACCGAGTTCGTCGCGCAGCGGGCTGCCGTCGTCCGACCGCAGCGCCGTGACGCGCTGCATGCCGCGCCGGCCCTGGCTCTTGGCCACGGACTCCTCGAGGACGCAGCGGTCCACGGGCCGGTGCAGCCGCTGGTGGCCCGCCAACCGCCGGATCACCGGCCGCACGAACAGCTCGAAGGTCACGAAGACCGACACGGGGTTGCCGGGCAGCCCGAAGAGGAGTCTGGGCGACGCGCGGCCGGGGACATCGGCGCGACCGAAGGCGAACGGCTTCCCAGGCTGCAGCGCGACGCGCCACAGGTCGACGTGGCCGACGGTGTCGAACGCTGCCCGGACGACGTCGTATGGACCGACCGACACGCCGCCCGCCACGACCACGAGGTCGGCCAGCTCGAGGCCCCGGCGCAGCCGGGCGAGCACGTCCTCGAGCCGGTCCTCGGCGATGCCCAGGTCGAGGGCCTCCGCGCCCGCGTCACGGACGAGCGACCGGATCCCGGGCCCGTTCGCGTCGGGAATGCCGGCGGCGCCCAGCGGTCGCCCCGCGGCGCGGACCTCATCGCCGGTGGCCAGCACGGCCACGACGGGCCGGCGCCGGACGAGGACGCTCGCCGCCCCGGCGCCCGACACGAGGGCCACGACCGCAGGGGTCACCGTGTCGCCGGCCCGGGCGACCACCGTGCCCTCGTGGACGTCGGATCCCCTGGCCCGGATGTTGGTGCCCGCCGGCATCGCCTGGTGGACGAGGCACGCCGCGGGGACCGGCCCGCTCGCCTCCCGGCCGCGCGGACCGGGGGTGCCTGCCGCGTCGAGTGGCGTCGTCTCCTCGACTGGGACCACGGCGTCGGCACCCGGGGGCAGCGGCGCCCCGGTGGCGATGCGCACCGCGGTGCCCTCGAGCACCCGCACGTCGGGCGTCCCGCCGGCCCGCACCTCGCCAACCACCGCCAGCCGGACGGGGCTGCCGTCCTGCGCGGAGCCCACGTCGGCGGCCCGGACCGCGTAGCCGTCCATCGCCGAGTTGTCCCACGGCGGGAGCGAGGTGGCGGCTGACACCGGCTCGGCCAGCACCCGGCCGAGCGCCGCCTCGGGCGCCATCGGCGCGTCCGCCCCCAGTGGCTCGACGCCCGCGAGCACGGTGGCCTGCGCAGCCTCGACGGGGATCAGGGCGCTCACCGCCCGCGACCCCGCCGCTGCTCGAGCAGCGGCAGCCGGGCCCGCACCACCGCCGCCGCCGAGTCGCGCGTCACCATGCCCACCAGCCGGCCCTCCTCCACCACGGCGAGCCCGTCGAGCCCGCGCCGCTGCATCGCCTCGAGCACCGTCCAGATCTGATCGCCGGGCGCCACGAGCGGCGCCTGCGGCGGGACCGCCATCACGTCCGCCGCCCGCGTCGTCGACTGCTTCCGCCGCGGCAGGCGCCGCAGCATCGTCGCCCCCACGACGCCCAGCACCCGGCCGTCGTCCACCACGGGCACGGCGACCGGCATGCCCTCGCCGCCGAGCTGCGAGGCGAACGTGTCGACCGTCAGCCCGGGGCCGACGTGCTGGACGTCGGCGACCAGCGCCTCCGCAACGGTCAGCCCGCGCACGGCGCGCTCCAGCTCCGCGCGCTGCTCCAGCCCGCGTGACGCCCCCGCGAGCAGCCAGCCGAGCGCCGCGAGCATGAGCCCCAGCACCGGGTCGTCGAGGACCATGACGACGACGCCGACGCCGATGACCCCCCAGCCCAGCGCCCGGCCCGAGCGCGCGGTCGCCATGGCCGCCCGGTCGCGGTCGCCCGTCCTCGCCCACGCCACGGCGCGGACCACGCGCCCGCCGTCGAGCGGCAGACCCGGCAGCAGGCTCGCCACGCCCAGCATCACGTTGAGCGCGGCGAGGACGAACAGTGCGCCGGTGAGGGCCCCTGCGGCCTCGCCCGCGAGGCCCACCAGAAGGCCGACCGGCACGACAACCGCGGCGATGGCGAGCGAGGCGATCGGACCGGCCACCGCGATCGCGAACTCGTCGCGGGGCGCCGACGCCTCGATCGAGAGGGGCGCCATCCCCCCGACGAGGCCCAGGACCACCGCTGTCGTCCGCACGCCGCGACGCCGGCCCACCAGCGCGTGCGCGAGCTCGTGGGCGACGACCGACACCAGGAACAGCGCCGCGACGCCGGCGCCGATCAGCCACTGGAGCGCCACGGCCATGTCCGGAGCGAGGCTCGCGGACTGCTCGGCGCCGATCAGGGCCACGAAGCCCACCATCACCGCGAGGGTGAACGACACGCGGAACTCGATGCCGAACAGGTTGACGACCGGGATCCCGCCGTTCATGTCGCCACCGCGAGGGCGCCCTCGGCGCCCCGCTGCTCGAGGGCTGCCGCGCGCCGCCCGCCGAGCCAGCGGAGCGCCAGCGCGAGGGCGACGATCACGACACCGACGCCGATCGTCGTGTCGCTCCAGAACTGGTCGGGGAAGATCTGGACGAGCTTGCTGGTCCGCGGGTCGAACGCCCAGTTCCCGCCCGGGAAGAAGATCTCGTGGAACAGCGTGAACGCCTGGTCGAACACGAGCACGCCGATGCCCCCGCCCACCACCGTGACCAGCGCGATCGCGGTGCCCGACCGGGAGAGGCGCGCCCAGAGGCGCGCCCGGGCCCCGCCGCCGCGGGCAGCCGCGAACAGGGCAACGAGCACGATCGCGGCAACGCCCGCCACCGCGTAGAAGCCGGCAAACACGCCGCGCACGTCGCGCATGTGCGACCGCTCGGCGTCGCTCAGGACGGGCGTCGTCTGGCCGGGCAGCGCCACCGCGAAGTCCGGCGGGCCGAGGACGAGGTCGTGGACGATGCCGTCGGTGACCGACCGCAGCTGGGCCTCGGTGTAGCCGGTCCACGCCGTCGCCTGCGCCTGCGCCTGCCCGACCTGCATCCAGACCGGCGTGAGGAACGGCAGGATCGCCAGGGCGATCACCACCAGCGCGGCTGCGGCGCCGGTTACGATGGCGGCAGTCGTGCCGCGGACGGTTCCCATGTCCGTCCGATGGTACCGGTAAGGCGCGGCGGGCCCGCGCCGGGGCTACTCCTCGAGGGTCCGCGCCTGCTCCCACCACGTCTCGACCATCAGGTCGTCGGGGGCCTGGACCGCGAGCTCGGTGGCGGCGCGCGCAATCCGCAGCCGGAACTCGGGCAGCTCCACGTGGAGCAGGTCATGCAAGCCGTCGATCCCGGCCTGGACGAAGAGCTCGTGCTCGGCCGCGCCGAAGCCCACGAGATTGAGCATCTGCGCCTCGTCGCGCCAGGTCAGGACGTCATTGGTGGACGCCTTGACGTGGTCAGCGAGCGACTGCCGACGCGTCGGCGTCTCGGAGACCTCGAGCAGGATCCCGGTCGTGAACACGCCCTGCTTCTGCAGCCGGGCGAGGTAGACGGGCTCGATGCGGGTCAGCTCGGTGATGGGCGGCACTGGCCTCGGGCCTCCGGTGGACGGTCGGGTTGGCAGGCGGCCATTATCGCGCCTGCCGGCCCCTCGGGCTGCGGTCGGGCCGGGCGACGGGCGCTGCTGCACGACGACGTCGCTCACCGGGCGCCGGCACGCGGCCGGCCGCTGTCAGCACGCGCCGCGTGAGGGGGATCCAGATCATGCCGCCCGCCACCTGCGCGGCGACCGAGAGCAGGATCAGCAGGCTCGGCAGGGCGAGCAGCGCCATCGGCGTGAGCACCTCAATGGACTTGGTCAGGCGGAAGTCGAGGAATGTGCCGGCATTGAGGCTGCCAGCCGCGTCGGAGGGGTCGCCCGAGGGGTCGCGCTCGGGACCGAAGGACACGCCCGTGACGGCGGGAACCGAGAGACCCGGGGGGTCTGACGCGGCGCCTGCGGCAGCTGCGGACGATCCGCTGCCGATCCTGCCCGAGCCCGAGCCCGAGCCGAGCGTGAGCGGGGTGCTCCCGGAACCGCCGGCGCGCCCCGGGCCCGACCCGCCCGAGCCCCCCGCGCCTGACCCGTTCCCGCCGCTGCCGCTGCTGCCGTTCCCTGCGTTCCCACCGTTCCCGTTGCCGTTCCCGCTGTTCCCGTGGCCGGTCGGCGTCGGGCTCGGCAATGGACTCGACGCGGTCGGAGACGGGGTCGGCGTGGCAGTGGCTTGCGGCTTCGGCGTGTGCTTGGGCTTCGGCGAGGCGGTCGGCGGCGGCGATGGCGTCGCGGTGGCTTGCGGCTTCGGCGTGTGCTTGGGCTTCGGCGAGGCGGTCGGCGGCGGCGATGGCGTCGCGGTCACGGGCGACGAGGCCGTCGGCTTGCCGGTCGACGCGCGCGGTGCTGGCCTGTTGGATGCCGCCGCCGGATGCGGCTGGCCACCAGCAGCGGCTCCGACCGTCGACGGCGCGAGGGTGAACCCGAGCACGAGCAGGACGGCGACGGCGACAGCCTGTGCCACTGCGAGCAGGCGGTGGCCGCGCTCGGTCCGGCCGGGCAGCCCCGCGGTGGGCCTCATGCGGCCACCTGCCCGCTGCCGATCGCCCGCGGCAGCCACAGCGCGGCCGCAGGCGAACCGGGAAGCGGCGCTGACGGGTGCTGCTCCATCGCGCTCACAAAGGCGAGCACGATCGCCTCGTCGAGCTGCGTGCCAGCGGCGTCCGTGAGGCGGATCAGCGCCTCGCGCGCCGACAACGCCTTGCGGTACGGCCGCGTCGTCGTCATGGCGCTGAACGCGTCGCCCACCGCGAGGACCCGGGCGATCAGCGGGATCTCATCGCCGGCGAGGTGGTCGAGGTAGCCCTTGCCGTCCCACCGCTCGTGGTGGTGGCGGACCCCGGCTCGGACGAGGTCGATGTCGGGGAGGTCGCGCACGATCATGTCGCCCAGGGCGACGTGCTGCTGCACGATGGCGGTCTCCTCGGCGGTCAGACGGCTCGGCCGGCGCAGGATCGAGTCCGGGATGCCGATCTTGCCCACGTCGTGCAGGAGGCCGGCGACACGCAGCGCCCGCGTGGTGTCGGCGTCGAGGCCCATGACCTCTGCGATGAACAGGCCGTACCGCGCGACATCCTCCGAGTGGTGCTTGGTGTAGCGGTCCTTCGTGTCGATCGCGATGACGAGGCCCTGGAAGACGTCGAACGTCCGCGACCGGCTGGCCTCGCCGTCCACGGCGGTGGTCCGGATCGCGTCGCCGCCGCTGGCCTTGGCCGCGCCGAGCGTCTGCGCCGCCGTCGCGAGCAGCTCGGTGATGCCGGGGGCGTCAGCCGGGCTCTCGGCAAGCCCGGCGCTGAACGTGACCGGGATCGCATCGCCGTCCACGCGGCGCAGGTCGATCCCCGCCACGGCCAGGCGCGCCTCGTAGAGCATCGGTTCCAGATCGGCCGCCGTCCCGACGCCGAACACGAGCAGCTCGTCCGGCCCGTAGCGACCCAACTCGAAGCCGGCAGGCACCGCGTCGCGGAGGCAGCCGGCGATCTCGACCAGGGCCTCGTCGCCCGCGTCATGGCCGTGGGTGGTGTTGATCAGCTGGAAGTTGTCGATGTCGATCAGGCCGACCACCACGGGCTGGGCGCCCGCCCGGGCATGGTTCAGCGTCGAGCCGAGCACCTCCACGAGGGCGCCGTGGTTCAGGAGTCCGGTCACCGGGTCGCGGCGGGTGGCCTCGACGAGGGCGGCCGTTTGCCGGTGGATCCGCACCTGGGCCGTGTGGAAGATGAAGGTCAGCACGACGGCCAGGACCAGCGCGGCAGAGACCGTGAGGAGCACGACCTCGCGGCGCATCTCGTCGATCGTCGCGAGGATCCCCTGAGCGTCGCGCCAGACCGTCACGACGCCCTTGACGCCCAGGTCGCCGTCCAGCAGCGGCAGCTCTTCACGGATCAGCGCCGGGAGCGCTGCCGCGCTGCCGCCGTCAGATGCCGTCGACTGCACCAGCACGGCCGACGGTTGGCCGGTCTGCGCGGCGGCCCTGGTCGGGCCGCGATCGGCCGAGACGCCCGGAGCCGGGGCCCCGCTCGCGATGACCTCGACGCCCTGGGCGTCGCTGAGCACCACGCGCACGATGCCCGAGCGCGCGACGAGGGCGTTGAGGGTCTCGGTCAGCTCGCCACGGCGCTTCTCGGACGGGCCGTCGGGCGGGAGGTCCGACGCCTGGACCTGCAGGTTCACAACGGTCCGCACGAGGCCGGCGTCGTCATCGACGACCGAGTTGAGCGCCGTCTGCTCGTACTGGAGCGTGATGACGCCCGCCTGGGCGCTTGCCGTGATCCCGACCAGCACAAGGCACAGGCTGTAGACCAGGATGATCAGCGTTGGCCTGCGCAGGAACGTGCGCGCGTACCTGGTCCACACCCGATCCTTGGGCGCCGAGGCGGCGGGCGAGGGCATGAGGATCACCCTACGACCCAAGAGTCCCCTTGTGCCATGGCCCGCCGGTACCACTCGTCGCGACGCCGCGGGGTCCCCGTACGGGGGGGGTGGAGAGCCCAACGTGCCACCATGAACGCGACGCCCGCGGCACAATCGGTGCATGCAGATCTACACCGTCTTCCTCTTCGTGCACGTCTTGGCGGTGATCTCGGCGGTCGGCGCGAACGCCACCTACCAGTTCTGGTATGCGCGGGCGGGACACGACAGGGACCGGCTCGTCTGGGTCATCGAGAACGTCCGGCTGCTGGACCGCCGCATCGCCAACCCGTCGTACATCGTGGTCCTGCTTGCCGGCATCGCGATCGTCCTGACAGGGCCGTTCTCGTTCGAGTCGCTCTGGATCGCTCTCGCGATCGTGCTGTACCTCGTGATCGCGGCAATGGGCGCCATGCTGTACGCGCCCGCGATGCGCCGCCAGCTGGCGCTGGCCCAGGCCGACCCGACATCGCCCGAGTACGAGGCGGCCGCGCGGCGCTCGCGCATGCTCGGCGGGATCGCCATGGCGCTCGTCGCGGTGATCGTGGCGCTCATGGTGTTCAGGCCCACCATCTAGGCCGGCAGCCGCCGCGTCGGCGCCGACCCGGCGGGCCCTGCCCGCAGCGCGGCCCGGCGCCGCTCAGGGAAGCGGCTGCTCCTCGAGCACGACGTCCCAGTGGGCCTCGAGGAGCTCGAAGCGCCGCACCTCCTCGGCACGGAACGCGGCCTGGTCCGGGTAGAGGCGCGTCACGAGCTCCGGGTCGGCGTGCTCCTGGATCGTGCCCCAGTCCGCGTATGTGATCGAGACCACGACGTCCCAGCCGGCCAGCCCGTCGCCGTGGAAGCGCGGCACAGCCATCCGGACCGCCGTGTAGCGGCCCTGCGCCAGCTGCTCGCGCAGGATCGGCCAGTGGTTCTTGAGGAACAGGGCGATCCACTCGTCGTGGCAGCCCCACTTGGTCCTGTAGAAGTACTGGACCTCGACCGGGTCGGACATGGGTGACCTCCTTTGGGGGTTGGGGTGTCAGGCGAGCGCGTCGGCCTCGCTGCGGAGCAGCTCCCACGCCCGCGCGACGTGGCGCGGCTCCGTGCGCAGGTTGCCGATCGCCATCCGAATCGTGAACCTGTCGGCGAGGCGCGTGTGCGAGAGGAACACCTCGCCGGTGCGGTTGACCGCGTCCATCAGCCGCGTGTTGAGCTCGTCGAGGCGCGCGCGCACCTCGGCCTCGTCCTCGCGGCCGGCCGTGGAGGGTGGCCGATACCGGAAGCACACGGTGCCGAACGGCACCGGGGCGAGGCGCTCCCAGTCCGGGTCGGCATCCACCCAGGCGGCGAACTGCTCGGCCATCGCGAGGTGGCGGGCGATGCGGCGGCGGAGCCCGTCCATGCCGAACCAGCGCAGCTGCATCCACAGCTTGAGCGCACGCATCCGGCGGCCGAGCTGCGGCGTGTACTCGTTGTAGTCGAGGACCGGGTTGGTGCGGTCGAGCGTGCGCAGGTACTCGGGCACCAGGCTGAACGCGGCGCGCAGCTGGTCCATCCGCCGCGACAGCAGGAGCGACGCGTCGAGCGGCGTGAACAGCCACTTGTGGGGGTTGACCACGATCGAGTCGGCGCGCTCCCAGCCTGCGAACGGCCCGCGGCGGTCGGGCAGCAGGGCCACCACGCCGCCGTACGCCGCGTCGACGTGCAGCCACAGGCCCTCGCGCGCGGCGATCTCGGCGACGGCGGTCACGGGGTCCACCGAGGTCGACGACGTGGTGCCGATCGTCGCGACGATGCAGATCGGGGTGCGGCCGGCGGCCCGGTCGTCAGCGATCGCACGCGCCAGCGCCGCGGGGTCCATCTCGTAGCGGTCGTTGACGGGGATCTTCACCAGCGCGGCGCGCCCGAGCCCGAGCGTCATGCACGCCTTCTCGATCGAGCTGTGCGCCTCGGCCGAGGCGTACACACGCGGCTGGCCGACCTCCTCGCGCGCGGCCAGGCCCCGCGCCGACGCGTCGAGCCCGGCCGCCTCGCGCGACGCGGCGATCGCGATCAGGGTGGACGTGGACGCGGTGTCGGTCAGCAGCCCGTCGAACGCGTCGGGCAGGCCCAGCGACTCGCGCAGCCAGCGCACGACCACCGACTCGAGCTCGGTGCCGACCGGCGAGGTGCGCCACAGCATCGGGTTCTGGCCGAGCGCCGCCGTGATCCACTCGCCGAGGATGCCGGGCGCCGACGCGGACGTGGAGAAGTACGCGAAGAACCCGGGGTGCTGCCAGTGGGTGGCGTTGGGGAGCACGAGGCGCTGCACGTCGTCGAGGATGGCGTCGATCGGCTCGGGGTCCTCCGGGGCGTGCGGCGCGAAGGCGGGCGCGATCGAGCCCGGCTCGATGGCGGGGAACACCGGGTACGACTCCACGCCCTCGAGGTAGTCGGCGACCAGATCCGCCACCTCGTGCGCCGCCGCCCGGAACGCCCCGGGGCTCATGTCGGCGAGGCCGCCGGTCTGCTCGGGGTCGAGGCGTGTCAGTTCGGGGCTCATCCGATGAGTCTACCGGCCGCGGTGTCCTCGCCGGCCCCGCGTACTGGCGTCAGATCGAGGTGCCGACCGTCGAGAGGATGCTCGACACCTGCGCGCCCAGGAAGGCCAGCGCCACGATGCCGACCACCCACACCGCGAACAGGGCGACGAGCAGGAGCAGGCAGGTGACAGCGGGCGTCGCCGCCCCCGCCGGCTGGACCACGACCGTGCCGGCGATCCGGTCGTGGAGGCCCTGCTTGGTCGGGCTGGTCGCCGTCGTGGCGAGCAGCAGCAGGACCCACAGGAAGGCGAGCGAGACGGCCAGGAGGGCGAGGACCGGCACCAGTTCCACGAGCTGGAAGGCGCCCCCGATCGCCAGCCAGCGGACCATGCCCTGCTGCACGGTGGGCACAGCACCCGTCTTCGCATCGGCGATCTGGAGCTTCATGAGCCGCATGCCCAGCGTTGCGCGGGAGCTGCCGGTCCAGAACGACACGAAGTACAGCAGGTGGATTCCCAGGGCGACGATGCTCGCGACCAGCGAGATGCCGCCGGCCCGGAGTCCGCCGGCGGCCGCGCCGCTGCCAACCAGGATCGCGACGATCAGGGCCGGCACAGCCACGATGATCCCGTCGAGCCACCAGGCCATCGCCCGGTCGAGGGTCCGGCCGTAGACAAGGCCGGTGGCGCCCGGGACACTTGCCGAGAGGGCGCCTGGCGGCGGGGCCCACGGAGCGATCGGCGCCGGGATGCCCGGGGAAGGCGCGGGAGGAGGCGCTGCGGGACCTGCTGTCGGCGTCCAGCCCGTCGGCGGCGGCCAGCCCGGCTGCGCCGGCGGCTGGGCCGGCGGCGGGGCGCCCCACGCCGGGGCATCCTGGGCGGCCACAGGAGTGGCGGGTGACGCCTCGGCGCCTGGCGTGCGCGGTTCGCGGGCGGCTGCGTCCTCGCGCGGCTGCGCGTCGGCCCAGGGCTCCGGATCGGGCGGGCTGACCTCGCCCGCTGGGCTTGGATCGCCCGGCGTGCCCTCACCGTGCGGCTGGTGCGGCGGCCCGTACGGGACCGGTCCGTCGCTGCTCCGGTGCAGACCGCGCATGACGCCTCCAGAGGGCGGCGTCGAGTCGCCGGCGCCTCGTGACAGGATACGGTCCCGAGAATGCCCGGACTGCCCCGACCGCGCGCGTCAGCGCCAGCCGGCGTGCCCGATCCGGGCGCGTCGTGTCTCAGGCGAGGATGCGCCGCCGCTCCGGGTCGTAGAGGGGGCGGACGGACACGCGCGCCGGGTGGCGGACGCCGACGATCTCGATCTCGTAGTCGTCGCCGCCCACCGCGTCGGCCGGCAGGCCCGCCTCGTCCTCCATGACCGCGAGGCCGACCGCGCCCCCGAGCGTGTGGCCGTAGGCGCCGACCCGGTTGTGGCCCACCAGCCTGCCGCCGCGGTAGAGCGGCTCGTGGCCGTAGAGCAGCGGCTCTGGGTCCAGCACGAGCACCGACACGAGCCGTCGCCTCGGCGGGCCCGGCTGCCGCGCTCGGAGCAGCGCGTCGCGGCCGACGAAGCCGCCCGGCTTGTCCCATGCCACCGCGAAGCCGAGCCCTACGTCGAGCGGCGTGTCGGTGTTGTCGATGTCGACCTGGTAGTCGCGGTAGGCCTTCTCAAGCCGCAGGCTGCCCATGGCGCCCAGGCCCACGTTCGCGAGGCCGTAGGCGGCACCGGCCTCGAAGAGCGCGTCGAATACCGTGAGCGCCTGGTCGGCGGGGACGTGGAGCTCGTAGCCGAGCTCGCCCACGTACGTGACGCGCATCGCCCAGGCGCGCCCGTAGTCGACGTCGATCTCCTTCGCCGTCAGGTACGGGAAGGCCTCGTTCGAGAGGTCGGCGCTGGTCAGGCCCGCGATCAGCTCGCGGGATCGTGGCCCCTGGACCGTGAGCAGCGTGGTCCCCGAGGTGACGTCGGTGGTCGAGAGGTGGGCGCCGCCGGGCGCGTGCCGGCGGATCCACGGCTCCAGGCGCCGGTGGATGGTGTCGGTCGAGACGACGAGGAAGCGGTCCTCCGCGAGGCGCGTGACCGTGAGGTCGGCCTCGATCCCGCCCGCATCGTTGAGCCACTGCGTGTAGACGAGGCGCCCGGGCTCCACCGCGACGTTGTTCGCGCTGACCCAGTTGAGCACGGCCTCGGCGTCGCGCCCCTGGACCAGGATCTTGGCCATGACGCTCATGTCCAGCACGCCCACGGCCTCGCGGACGGCCCGGTGCTCGGCCGCCTGGAGCGGGAACGAGGCGTCCCTCCCCCACCCGATCTCAATCGCCGGGTGCTCACCCGCGGGCGCGAACCACTCGGCGTACTCGAACCCCGACGACGGCGCGAAGTGCGCGCCGGCGGCCGCGAGCCGATCGTGGATCACCGACCTGCGCACGTTGCGGGCGGTCTTCGGGTGCCAGTTGGGGAACGACGAGTCGCCGAACAGGCGGCCCAGCTGCTCCACCGCCCGGTCGCGCCGGAAGCGCCGGGCCGTCTCGAACGTCTGCGTGCGGTCCACGTGCATGCCCGAGAGGTCCACGGGCGCGATGCCCGTGTCGATCAGCTCGGCCATCGCGGAGCCCACGCCGCCGCTCATCAGGATGCCCAGCGAGTTGAGGCCGGCGGCCACATAGAAGCCGCGCAGCTCGGGCGCCTCGCCCAGCTGGGGCATCGTGTCGGGCGTGAAGGACTCCGGGCCGCAGAACAGGGTGCGCACGCCGGCATCGCGCAGGCTCGGGAAGCGCTCCATCGCGCCATCGAGGAACGGCGTGATCCGCTCCCAGTCGGGCTCGAGGCTCGCGAACGCGATGTCTCTGGGCACCGTGTCGAGCGACCAGGCCTTGGCCACGGGCTCGAACAGCCCCACCAGGATGCCGCCGCCCTCCTCGCGGTAGTAGCCGTAGCGGTCCGGGTCCTCCACGACCGGCAGGTCGGGGTGCGCCCAGGGCACCGTGTCGGTGATGAGGTAGTAGTGCTCGGCGGCCTGCAGCGGGACGGTGACGCCCGCCATCGCGCCGACGTCGCGGCCCCAGAGCCCCGCGGCGTTGACGACCACGTCGGCCCTGATGGGGCCCTTGTCGGTGACGACCCCGGTCACGCGGCCGTTCGCCTGCGTGACGCCGGTGACCGCGACGCCCTCGACGACGCGGGCGCCGCGCATCCGGGCGCCCTTCGCGTAGGCCTGGGCGAGGTCGGCCGGGTTCACGCGGCCCTCGTCGGGGACGTAGAAGGCGGCCAGGATGTCGTTGGTCCTCGCCTCGGGCCACAGCCTCGCGAACTCGGACGGCGAGATCTCCTGGTCGTCCACGCCGAACATGCGCACGAACGCGGCCTCGCGGCGGAGCGTCTCGAGCCGCTCCGGGCTCGTCGCCAGGTGGCAGTGGCCGATCGGGCGGAAGCCGGTCGCCTGCCCCGTCTCGGCCTCCAGCGAGACGCACAGGTCGCGCGTGTAGCGCGCCATCCAGAGCAGGGTCTCGGACGCCATGCCCGCCGAGGTGACGAGGCCCGCGGCGTGCCACGTCGTGCCGGCGGTGAGCTGGCGGCGCTCCAGCAGCACGATGTCGGTCCAGCCCAGCTTTGCCAGGTGGTACGCGATGCTGGTGCCGATGGCGCCGCCGCCGATGATGACCGCCCGGGCCTGGTCCGGAATGGAGCCCTTCGTCGCCGCCTGCGCCTCGACCACCGTGCGTCCCTCGTCCATCGGTGCCGGTCGCCACCGCTGGCGGGCCGCCGCGCCGGTGGGGCGATGCTAGTCCGCGGCTGCCCGGGGGACGTGGCGAGGGCCGCGGGCCGGGACGCGGGCCGGGACGCGGGCCGGGACGCGGGCGCGCACGTGTGCGGACGGTCGAGGCTGGCGGCCTGCGCGGGATGTGGCCGAGGGGCCCATCGGCGCGTTGCCCTTCATCTCGCCGGCGCCTGAACGGCGCGCCTCAGCACAGGATCGAGCGCCACCCACGCGCCGGGATCGGCTCCGTGCGTGACCCAGATCCGTCGCCGGCTGCCGCAGCATCGCCGCGAGACCACCTGCGATCGCGCCCACGCCGGCGACGAGTGGGAGCACCGCCGGTGAGGCCACGGCGGCTCTCCCTGGACGCCGGCAGGCCAGAGGAGCACGCCCGCACGCCGTGGGGAGGCATGCCGGTCACGGAGCTCCTCGCATGGGTCGGCATGCGCAGAGACGCCTCGGACTGGGCGTCAGAGGGTGGCCGCGGCCCGCGCCCGGATGGCCGAGCGCCCCGAGGTCGCGTCGATGTCGCGCCGGCCCTCCGACGCGAGCGCAGGCCGGGGCGCGGCGACGCTCAGCCGAACCAAGTCTCCGATTCCGCGGCGGAGACGGGTTCCAGCGTCAGCAGACTCCACACCGCGGTCGGCGGAAGGCTCGTCCGGCGGCCCACCAGCGCCACGACGCATGCAGGCTCGTGACGGCAGCGCGACAGCGCGCGACGGTCCAGCCGCGGCCACAGGGTGAGGGCACGCCGGTCGATCCGGCACTGATCGGGGCGCTTGCAGCCAACATGGTGGGGGCGGTGCGCCGTCATGGCTCAACTCCGTACTGTCGCGGCGACCGCCGCGAACCTGCCGTGGATGACTCGGCAGCGCGCGTCGGCCGGGTACGAGGCCGGGTCGATTCCCAACTTCGAAGTCGTGTATGCGCCCGGTTCCGGCCTGCGTCAAGCAGGTTATCCACACACGATCCACACCGTGATGGAACCGCAATGTCGGGGCGAGAATCGGCAAGGCCGCGGACAGGCGCGCGGCCGGCCCGCAGGTGGCCGCGTCGGCCGCGTTGGCCGGTTGCGACTCAGGAAAGCGTCCGTGGTCGCATGCTGGCGACGTTGCCTGGCCGTGGCCGCCGGCCATCCCCTCGTCTGGCTTGCCGGTCCGGCGGGCGTCCGGCGAGCCCCTACGGCGCAGGCCGGCTCGCTCGATCAGCGGCGATCTGGTATCGGCCCTTTGCCGCGTTCTGATCGACATCGGCGGCGGCCGAATTGCGGTGCGCCGCCGCGAGGTCGCTCGTGGCCGCCTCCACGACGAGACGCGCCGACGTGGCCGTCTTGGCCGCCGACGCTTCGGCCTGGGACGCGGCCTCGAGCGCTGCCTTGGAGGCGTCCGCTGTCGCCTTGGCCGCGTCTGCCGCCTCCGCTGCGGCGGCCAACGCGACCTCGGCTGCGAGCGTGCCGCGGCGGGCGACGGCGGCCGCACGCTCGGCTGAGCGCCACTCCTCGAGGGCCTTGGGCACGGTCCTGGACGTGTCGTCGAGCTCCACGACTGCTCCTTCGGCTCCACCAATGGGCGCACGAGACCCATTGCTCGGACGTCGAACGATAGCGCGGCCCCATCGAGAGCGATAGGGTCATCGCAGCGGCCCGACCCGGCGTCTCGAACGCGTCGCCGGGGCTGGGCGACGGCCATCCATCGCGAGTCCTGTTGGAATGGCACGTTCGTGCGCGGGCGGCAACCCGATGAGCGTGGCCAGCGGCAGCACCGTCCGCAACTGGACGGAACTCGACCCGCGCGCCGCGCGCAGGAGCGGATCCACGACCGCCAAGCACAGCCCCGATGGCGTCATCGGGATTCGCGCTGAATCGGCGCCAGACCGTGGCGCGGTCCCGCGGCGGCTCGGCCAGTGTCCGTTGACAGCCTTCCGATGATATCGGCATGAGCGAGTACGGCCAGGTCGTCGCGGACGGCGCCGGGGGCGCCGGGTCTGGAGGCGGTGGCGGTACGGACCTCGGCAGCTCAATCGTGGCCAACGCCTCAGCGGCCCTGAACCTGGCGTCGGCCGCAACGGGGGTACCGCCCGCGCTCCTGCTGGTGCTCGTGATTGCGGCGCTGCTGTTCGCGGCCTGGTTCGTCTTCGCGCGCTGAGAGCCCTGCTCCTCGGTGAGAGGCTCGCTGCCCGTTGAGCGGCTCACGCCGCAACCCCCGCCCCCGCTGGGCTCGTCGCCCGGCCACGTCAGCGGCGACGAGGCGCGCCAACACCCCTTGGACCTCGAGCGGGCCTCGGTGCCCCGCATCGAGCCGTCCGCGGGTGCATCCAGGCCCGTGGCAGCGTTGCCGAATCGAAGGGCCCCGCCGGCTGACGACGGAGCCCGTTTCGTGCGTGGAGAGTGGTCGGGGCGGAGCGATTCGAACGCTCGACCTCCTGAACCCCATTCAGGTGCGCTACCAGGCTGCGCCACGCCCCGAGGGCGCTGAGTCTAGCACTCGCGGCCCGCGCCGGCCGAGAGCCATCTCCTGCCGGCTGGACGCTACCGGCCCGACGCCAGACGGGCCACTCCACGGTCGATCACGGCCCAGACCATCGCCGCGCCAGGCCACGGTCGGTCGGCGGTCAGCGCCGCGAGGGCGTCATCCGGGTGCGCAGGATAGGCCAGCCGGAGCTGCCCGCTGAAATCGGCGGCCACGGCACGCGTGGTCCGCGTCCGACGCACCACGAGGAGGCGGCTGATGGTCGGCGGCTCGCCCAGGCGCTCCCAGCCGTCCCAGCTCGGCAGCGATGCCGCCTTCTCGGCGGCCCAGCGGATCAGCTGCTCGAGGCGGCGCAACTCTGACTGGATCTCGCTCGCCACGATCAGGCGCTCTCGCGGCTCATGGAAGGCCACACCGATCCATCCTCGCGACGGGCGCACGACCCGGACTTCCCCGCAGGCATGCCAGCGGGGGTGGCGGACGCGGAGCATCGCCTCTGCGATGAGGCCCTGGTGGCGGTCGCGGACGAGCGGCCCGGTGTTGGGGTAGAGGCGCATCGACAGGTCGGCGCCGAGCGCCACCGCCAACCTCGCCCGGACCGCGTCGGACGGCTCCGACCTGCCAGCGATGACGCGGTACCGGTACGAGCAGTCAATGCCTGCCGCGCGGGCGACGTCGGGAACGGAGGCGCCAGCGTCCTCGCGCAGGCGGTCGACGTCCTCGCGGAAGACGCGAGCGGACCTGGCTGCGACACGAGCCGCCATGCGATCGACCTGCCGAGGGTGCATCGGCCCCATTCAACCGGACGCGGCTTAGCGGCGGCTTACCGGCGCGTCTCCGCCCCCGGCGGGTCTCGTCTCGGCTTGGGAGGCCGACGATTCGCCCGCGACGTGTCGGGCCTTGGCATCAGCAGCCATGGTGCGACGGTTCTGGCGGGCTTTCGGTCAGCCGGGCGGTCGCGTCTTGGCATTGGAGGCCGCGAAGCGTCCGACGAGGGCCGAAACGTTGGCCTGCGAGGCCAACCCGCAGCGGGGCCACGCAAGGACCGGGCCGCTTTGGCGTCCGGGCTGCTACCGCCTGGACCGGGCCCCCCGGCCCTTCGGCGGCCGCTTCTCGCGCACCTGCTCGCGGAACACGAGGCGGACGGGCGTCCCCGCGAAGCCGTACGCGTCGCGGAGGCGGTTCTCCAAGTACCGCCGGTACGAGAAGTGGAGCGAGGCCGGGTCGGTGGCGAAGAACACGAACGTGGGCGGCGCGACGCCCACCTGTGTGGCGTAGCGCACCTTCACGCGGCGCCCGTGCACGATCGAGGGCGGGTTGCGCTCCACGGCCGCTGCGACGAGACGGTTGAGCTCGCCGGTGCCGATCCGGCGGCGGCGCTCGCCCCACACGTCGACGGCCAGCTCCAGCACGCGCTGCACGCGCTGGCCGGTCTTGGCCGAGATCGAGACGATCGGCGCGAAGTCGAGGAACGCGAGGTCGCGGCGCAGCGTGGTGACGAACTCGTCGAAGGTCTTGTGCGTCTTGTCCTCGACGACGTCCCACTTGTTCACCGCGATGACGAGGCCCTTCCCCTCCTCCACGACGTAGCCGGCAACGTGCGCGTCCTGTGCGGTCAGGCCGTCGCTGGCGTCGAGCAGCAGGACCGCGACGTCCGCCCGCGAGATCGCCTTGAGCGCCCGGAGCGTCGAGTACCGCTCCGCGGCCGGCCCTGAGGCCACCCTGCCCCGGCGGCGGATCCCCGCGGTGTCGATGAGCACGATCTCGGAGCGGCCCCACGGAATCGTCGTGTCGATGGCGTCGCGGGTGGTCCCGGGCACGCTCGAGACGATCATCCGCTCCTGGCCCAGCAGGGCGTTGAGCAGGCTCGACTTGCCGACGTTCGGCCGTCCCACGAAGGCGATCGCCGGCGGCTCGTCGCTCTCGGCGGCCATCATCGCGTCCCAGCGCGCCGCATCGGCGTCGTGGGCGGCCTCGTCCTCCTCGCCGGGCTCCTCCTCGTCGCCCACGATGTAGGGCTCGATGCGGCCAGCCGCCATGTCCTTCGCCCACGCCTCGGCCTCGTCCTCGCGCGCCCTTCGCGCCCGCTCGGCGTCGCTCTCGGGGGGCAGTGCCCAGACCACCGCGTCGAGCAGGTCGGCCACCCCTCGCCCGTGGCTGGCCGAGATCGCGTACTGCTCCTCCCAGCCCAGCTGGTAGAACTCGGCCGCATCCTGCTCGCGGCGGTCATTGTCGGCCTTGTTCGCGGCCACCAGCACCGGCTTGGTCGTGCGGCGCAGCAGCTCCGCCGCATCCTGGTCGGCAGGGGTGGCGCCCGACTCCGCGTCCACGAGGAACACGATCACGTCCGCCTCGCCGATCGCGAGCCGCGCCTGCAGCTGCACCTGCTCCTCGATCGGGTCGCCCGGCGCGATCTCGAGCCCGCCCGTGTCCACGACCACGAACCGGCGGCCGTTCCACTCGGCATCGCCGTAGAGGCGGTCGCGCGTGGTCCGCGCGCGGTCCTCCACGATGGCCGCCCGCGAGTCGCCGACGATCCGGTTGAACAGCGTGCTCTTGCCGACGTTGGGACGCCCGACGAGGGCGACAACCGGCAGGCCGGCCGAGCGGGAGGCCATGGCGGTCAGGCGACGCCGACCGGGGTGTCGGTGCGCGGCAGCGAGGTCGTCCGGCCCGCGGGGGTCGCGACGGCGTCGAGCGCGGCGGCGGCGAGCTCGGTGGCCCGGCCGGCGCGCTCAGGGGTCCCGGCGAGGCGGAAGATCTGCTCGGCCACCTCCCGCAGGTCCTCGAGCGGCGTCGAGGTGCCCCCGGTCACGCCCACGACCGTCGCCTTCGCGAAGGGGACGGGGTCGGTGAGGTCGCGGGCGTTCTCGATCTGCATCGCGGGCGTGCCCACGATCGAGCACAGGCGCGTCAGCTCCTTGGTGTTGGCCGAGTGGCGGCCGCCGACCACGACCATGAGGTCCACGGTGCGCGCGGTCTCGAGCGTGTCCTCCTGCCTCCGGATCGTGACCGGGCAGACGGTGTTGACGATCTTGAGCTCGTGCGCCCGCGACACCATGAACGCCGCCAGCTTCTCGAACTTCCAGGGCGGCTGCGTGGACTGCGTGATGAGCGCCATGCGCTTGCGGCTCGGGATGCGCGCCCAGTCCTCCTCCTCGTCCACGACGATCGCGTCCGGCGCGAAGCCGAGCAGGCCCACGACCTCGGGGTGCTTGGGCGTGCCGAGCAGCACGATCGTGTACCCGTCGTCGACGAGCTCCTGGAGCTGGCGCTGCTCCTGGATCACCCAGGTGCACGTGCCGTCGATGACCTCGAGGCCGCGCGCCTCCGCGCGCTCGAAGACCTCGGGCTTGACGCCGTGGGCGCGGATGACGACCGCGGCCCCGCTGCCCACGTCGTCGAGCGAATCGACCGAGCGGACGCCCGCCTGCTGGAGCTGCTGGATCACGCCCTCGTTGTGGACCACCTGCCCGAGCGTGCTCGTGGGCGTGCCGGCGGAGGCGGACACCTTCGCCTTGTCGATCGCCTCGCGCACGCCGTAGCAGAAGCCGGTGCGGCGGGCGATTCGAACGTCGTGGACCATTCCCATAGCCGTGTGATGGTCGCACACGTCCGGCGTTCGCGCCGCAGCCGGCGACCGCGTCAGTCGGTGTCCGGCGCCTCGGCCCCAGCGGATGCCCCACGCACGGCGTCGGCGTAGACCCCCCGCTGCCGCGGCTCCAGCAGCTCGGCGATGCGGCCCATGATGGCGGTGGTCGCGGCTGTCTTCGCCGCGCGTCGGTCCGCTGTGGGCGGCACGACGTCGGCCGCGAGGAAGGGCTCCCCGATCCGCACCCGGATCCGCCGTCGCGGGAGCAGCGCGGGCAGCCTGCGGTGCTTCGGCCACACGCGGTCGGCGTCGTTGATCCCCACCGGGAGGATCAGGGCGCCCGTCCGGAGCGCGAGCTGGGCCATCCCGTCCTTCGCCGCCTGGAGTCCACCGGTGGGGCTGCGGGTGCCCTCGGGGAAGATCCAGAGGACATAGCCGCGCTCGAGGATCCGGGTGGCCAGCCGATACGCCTCGATGTCGGCCGTGGAGCGGTCCACCGGGTGCACGCCGCCGTGGGCGCACACCCAGCCGAACACCGGCCAGTCGAACAGCTCGCGCTTGCCGAGCCAGTGGATCCGCCGCGTTCGCAGCGCCTCGCTGATCCACGGGCCGGTCACGAACGTGTCCGCGTTCGAGGCGTGGTTGATGGCGATGATCACGGCACCGCGACGCGGCACCCGCTCGAGGCCCTCGATCTCGACACTCGCGAGTGCACGACCCAGCCACATGCACAGGCGGGCGACCATCCGCACGAGCATCGTCTGGTCGTTGTCGAGCCGCATCGCCACGTCGAGCAGCTTGTTGCGCCTCCCGGGGGCCGCCGGGGCGTCGCGGGGGCGTTCGGCGCCGGCCTTGCGCGGTGGGGCGGCCGGGCGCGCGGCCTCGAGGTGCACCGGCCCGGTCGCGTCCACGGCGGGTTGCCCAGTCGCAGCGGCGGCAGCACCGCCCTCCGGCACGGTGATCGCGGCCACCGTGGCAAGGCCGGCCACCAGGTCCACGACCTCCTCGAAGCCCATCCCGTCGGTGGTCACCACGACCGCGTCATCGGCGGCCCGGAGCGGGGCCACCTCGCGGCCGCTGTCGATCGCGTCGCGGTTGCGCATCTGCGCTGAGCACGACCGTCGCACCGTCGCCGTCCGGGTCCAGTCCGCGCTCGCGGACGCGCCGCATCGCCCGCTCCTCGACCGACGCGTCGAGGTACACCTTGAGGGACGCGTCCGGCAGCACCACCGTCCCGATGTCGCGCCCTGCCACGACGATCCCGCCCGGCGCGGCGAGCCGCCGCTGGAGCCCGAGCAGCGCGGTGCGGACGTCCGACTGGCGGGCCACCGCCGACACTGCTGCGTCCACCTCGTGGGTGCGCACGGCGTCCGTCGCGTCCGTGCCGTCCACCAGCACGCGGTCGAGGCGGCCGTCGCCGTCGTCGGCGAGCTCGAGCCGCGGGATCAGCGCCACGACCGCGGCCTGGTCCTCGGGGTCGACGCCCCCGCGCAGCACGAGCGCGGTGAGCGCCCGGTAGATGAGGCCCGTGTCGAGGAAGCGCAGGCCGAGCCGCTTCGCGACGGCAGCCCCGACCGAGCTCTTGCCGCTCGAGGCGGGCCCGTCGAGCGCGACGACGATCCGGGGGGCGGCTGGGCTGGTCATCGACCGTGAGGATACCGGCCGGGCGCGCCGCGGGTGCTCATCCCCTCCGCGGCGCGAGCCGCCGGACCTCCTGGGCGGTCAGCAGCCGCACGTCGCCCGAACCGAGCGGGTCCAGGCGGAGGGTGCCGATGCGGACGCGCACGAGCCGGCGGACCGGCGCGCCAACCTGCCCGAACACCCGGCGCAGCTGCCGCCTCCAGCCCTGGTGGATCGTCACGCGGACCCAGACGAGGCCGGGCGCCGACGGCTCGATCAGCTCCGCGAGCCGGCGGTCCTCGGTCCTGGTCTGGCCGCGGAGGCCGCTGACCGTGGCGATTCCCTCCTCGAGCGCGACGCCCGCCTCGAGGGCCTCCGCCTGGTCGCGGGTGAGCATCCGCGACAGCCCCACGGCGTACTCGCGCTCCACGCCGTAGCGCGGGTGGAGGACGTGCTCGGCCCAGTCGCCGTCGTTGGTCAGCAGGATGAGGCCCTCGCTGTCCTGGTCGAGCCGGCCCACCGGGTAGAGGCGCGCCCCCGACGACAGGTCCGCGGGGATGAGGTCCACCACGGTGCGGGCCGCGTGCCGGTCACGGACGGTCGAGGTGACGCCGGCGGGCTTGTGGACCGCGAGGTACAGACGCCCGGCGTCCGACGCGCCGACGGCGCGCCCGTCGACCGCGATCAGCTGCTCGGCGATGTCGACGCGCTCGCCGACCACCGCGGGACGCCCGTCGACCGTCACCCGCCCGGACGCCACGAGCTCGTCCGCGGCGCGGCGCGAGGCGACCCCGGCCGCGGCGAGCACCTTGGAGATCCGCTCGGCCGGCACGGGTCAGGCGTCAGGGTCGGGCAGCTGGCCGGTCGGCCGCAGGGCGTCCCCGGCGGCCCTCGCGCTCTCGCCCGTCTCGGCCGCGGCCTCGTCGACGAGGCGCGCGGCGACGTCGAGGTCCAGCGGCGGCAGGTCGTCGAGCGAGGCCAGGCCGAACCGCTCGAGGAACTCGAAGCCGGTCCCGTACAGGATCGGGCGCCCGGGGGCCTCGGACCGGCCCTGCTCCGCGATCAGCCGCCGGTGGAGCAGGGCGCGCACCGTGTAGTCGGAGTCGACGCCCCGGATCCGCTCGATCGCCGCACGGGTGACGGGCTGCCGATAGGCCACGATGGCGAGCGTCTCGAGCGCCGCCGGGGACAGGCGCACCGCGTCGGCGCCCACATAGCGCGCGATGAGCGCCCCGGCCTCGGGCGCGGTCGCGAGCTCTACGCGGTCGCCGACGAGGATGAGCCGGACGCCGCGGCCCGCCAGGGACACCTCGAGGTCGCCCAGCCGCTCGTCCACGGTGGCGCGCTCGACGCCGGCGAGCGCCGCGATCTCGCGCCGCGAGAGGGGCTTCTCGGCCACGAACAGCAGGGCCTCGAGCTGCGCCTCGGTCAGCTCGCCCGGACGGCCGTCGGCCACGACCGCGCCCCCGGCCGCCCCGACTCCCGCGGCCACAGCGCCGGCACCGGGTGCGCTGCCCGGGTCGATCGCGGCGCCGCCTGCCTCGACGCCCGGCTGTACGTGGTCGTGCCCGCTCACGCGAAGTCCTCCAGCGTCTCGTCGAGCGGCCCGTCGTCGGCCACCGCGCCCAGGCCTGCGGCGAGCCGCTCCTCGGGGGTGGTGCGGCGGGCCACGATCGGCCCCCAGGGCTCCCGCTGCTCCACCACGATCTCGCGCCGCTTCATCAGCTCGAGCATGGCGAGGAACGTGACCGCCACCACCACGCGGTCGCGGACGCCGCGCAGCAGCTCCTGGAGCACGATGACGTCCGCGCCGGCCAGCGCGCGCCGGATCACCTGCGCCCGGTCGGTGAGGGACACCGTCCGGCGGATCGTCTCGGGGAGAGGCGGGGGCGGCGGCACGACGACGGCCAGTGCGGCGAGCGCATCGGTGAGCACCGACACGGGCAGCGGCTCGACGGCAGGCGGCCGCGCCCCGGCGAGGCCGGCCGCGCGCGACGCGGCGGGCTCGCGGTGGAACAGGCCCACCGTCCCCTGGGCGTCGTCGAGGAGGCGCCGCCCCGCGTCGCGGAAGGCGCGGTAGAGGATGAGGCGCGCCCGGAGCTCGGCCTCGGGGTCGGGCCCCTCGTCGGCGAGCGGGACGGCCCCCTCCACCGGGCGGCGCGGCAGCAGCGCCCGTGACTTGATCAGGATCAGCTGGCTGGCGATGGCGACGAACGCGGACACGTTGCCCATCCGGTCCTCGTCGAGCGTGGCCAGCGCGTCGAGGTAGGCCTCGGCCAGCGCGCCGAGCGGCACCGTGAGCACGTCGAGCTGGCGCGCCTCGATCAGCGCGAGCAGCAGTGCCAGCGGGCCGTCGAAGGCGGGCAGCGTCACGTGCGTGGCGGCCTCCGGGCGGCGGCCCTCCCCGAACGCGACGGCCGGCGGGGTGGAGAGCGTCATCAGCAGGCCTCGTCGGCGGCGTGGAAGACGCGGCCGAACGCCGGGTCGGACGGCGCCGCCTGCTCGCGGACGAGCGCGACCGCGAAGGCCGGCAGGCCCGCCTCGGCCACGGCATCGGCGGAGCGCTCGGCGTGGTCGCGCAGCCGCTGCATCGGCGCCCGCCAGCCGGGGATGCGCTCGGCGGCGGCGTGGACCCACGGCCCATAGCGCTCGCCCAGCGACCACGCCACGCGCGGCGCCCAGCCCGTGTCGCCCTTGCCGCAGTCGTGGAGGAGGCCGGCGGCGAGCACGTCGCGGTCAGCGACGCCCGACCGGCGCAGGTAGGCCACCACGTCGAGACCGTGGCGGCGGTCGGCGACTTGCATGCCGTCGAACAGCCCGAGTTCCGCCGGGCGGGCCCAGGACGCCAGCGCCCGGCGCTCCTCCGGCGTCACGCGGGCGAGGAGGTGCGCACGGAACTGGCGCGCCTTAGATGCCCACCAGGGCACGCGTCACCGTCGAGATCACCGTTGAGAGCACTGGCGCCAGCAGGACCACGATCACGAGCAGCACGATCAGGCCGTACTGCGACAGCATCGCGCGGACCTCCCACGCCTGGCGCGGCGGGAGGAAGCGCAGCAGGATCGCCGAGCCGTCGAGCGGCGGGATGGGGAGCAGATTGAAGATCGCAAGGATGACCTGGTACTGGATGAACAGGATGAGGACGATGGCAACCCCGATCGGCAGGCCGATCTGGAGCATGACGATCAGCCGGAACAGCAGGGCGGCCACGATCGCCACGACCATGTTGGCCGCCGGCCCGGCGAGCGCCACCAGCACCTCGCCGTTCCGCCGGTCGCGCAGGTTGGCGGCGTTGTAGGGGGTGGGCTTCGCCCAGCCGATCACCCAGCCCGCGAGGGCGGAGATGATGAGCAGGATCGACCCCGTCGGGTCGAGGTGGACGCGCGGGTTGAGCGTCAGGCGGCCGAACATCTTGGCGGTGGCGTCGCCCTGGAGGTACGCGGACCAAGCGTGCGCCGCCTCGTGGACCGGGAAGCCGATCAGGAGCACCAGGCCGGCCGCGATCAGCCGGTAGACAACTTCGTCGATCGAGGGAAAGGTCACGGGGATAGGGGCCTCGGAGGGGGGTTCGGAGCGTCCCGCGTATGGTACCGGGCCCGCGCCGGGCCCCGGCCGCCGGACGCGCTCAGTACCCGACCAGGGCGTGCCAGATGGCGTAACCGACGGGGCCGATCACGTAGCCGCCGAACACGAATACCACCAGCAGCAGGAGCATGCCGTACTGCGAGAAGGCGGGCTCGATCCTGTACCGCGCGCGGGGCGGGAGCAGCGAGAGCAGGACCGAGCTCCCGTCCAGCGGCGGCACCGGCAGGAAGTTGAAGATCGCGAGCATGATGTTGCCGGTGGTCACCAGGCCGAGCAGCAGCCACAGCCGGTCGGGCGACGAGTAGACGAACTGGTCGTTGCCGGCGAGGAATCGCGTCACCAGCCCGAACCCGATCGCCATCGCGAGGTTCGACAGCGGCCCGGCCGCCGCGACGATCCCCTCGCCGTACCGCCCGCGCAGGTTCGCCCGGTTGACCGGTGTGGCCGCGAACCCGAGCGGGATGCCGGAGATGAGGACCGAGAGCACCAGGAACGTGCCCCCGATCGGGTGGAAGTGCTTGATCGGGTTGAGCGTGAGGTAGCCGCTCCAGCGGGCGGTACTGTCGCCCAGGCGCCACGCGGCGAAGGCGTGGCAGAACTCGTGGACCGGGAAGGCCACGAGCAGGAAGAAGGCGATGAGGATCGCGGCCTCGTCGGGGTGCTGGAGGACGTACATGCTCAGAGGCGGCCCAGCAGCTCCTGCTTCTTGGCCTCGAACTCCGCAGGCGTGATGAGCCCCTTGTCGCGCAGCTCGCCCAGCCGCGCCACCGCGTCGGCGACCTCCTCGGGCGTGTCGATCTCGGGGGTCGGTGCGGGCGCCGCAGGCGCCGGCGGGGCGGCGGGCGCGGGCGCGGCATAGGCAGGAGGCGGCGTGTCGGCGCGCATGGGCGGCATCGTCGGGCGCACCATGTCCACCTCGAGCTCGTGCTTGGCGTCGAGCATCGCCTTCTTGAACTCCTTGGCGTCGGTGAGCATCCGCAGCAGCTCGATGCCGGTCTCCGACGCGGTCAGGACCTCGAGGTTGCCGAAGCCGAACACGCGCCCGAAGATCGACTCGGTGAGGATGGCGTCGTTGATCTTCTCGAGCGAGCTGTCCGATGCGCGCTTGTTGACCACGCCGCTCGCCTGGATGATCCGCCGGCTCGTGATCACGAAGTTGGTGTTCTGGTAGACGATCCAGCCCCACGCGAGCGTCGCGATCCCGATCACGAGCAGGATCAGCACGATCCAGCCCAGGATGAACATCAGGGCGCCCGTGTCGCTCAGGTTGAGCAGCTTGATGACGCCGGCTACCAGGGCCAGGACGATCGCGGCGACCGCCCAGCGCGCGTTCCAGACCATGATGAACCAGTGCTGGTGGGCGCGGCGCACGACGCGCTCGCCGTCGGCCAGCAGGCTGTCGACATAGGCCATGTCACGTCCTCCTCAGGCCCTCGGGTGGGCGCGCGAGTACACCTCGCGGATCCGCTCCCCAGTCACGTGCGTGTACAGCTGCGTGGTCGATATCGTCGCATGTCCGAGGAGCTCCTGGACCACCCGCAGGTCGGCCCCGCCCTCGAGCAGGTGGGTGGCGAAGCTGTGGCGGAGCGTGTGGGGCGACACCCGCTCGCCGAGGCCCGCGCGCACGGCGGCGCCCTTCACGATCGCCCACGCCCGGGTGCGCGCCAGCCGCCGGCCCCGGGCGGTGATGAACACGGGCGACCCCGGGCCGTCGGCCACGCCCGCAGCCGCCAGCCAGTCGGTGCGGGGCCAGGCGAGATAGCGCGCCAGCCACCCCTCCGCCACCTCGCCGACGGGGACCACGCGCTCCTTGTCGCCCTTGCCCACGACTCGCACAAGGCCCCCGCCGAGCTGCAGGTGCTCGACGTCGAGGCCGAGCGCCTCGGAGACGCGCAGGCCGGCGGCGTAGAGCAGCTCGGCGAGCGCGCGGTCGCGCAGCGCGACCCCGTCAGCCTCGGTGGGGCGGCGCGGGTGGCGCGGCTCGCCGCCCGCCGCCTCGAGCAGGCGCTCCACCTCGCCCACGGTGAGCGTCTCCGGCAGCAGCCGGGGCTGGCGCGGCAGGTCCAGGTGCGCGGCGATGTCGCGCTCGATCAGGCCGTCGCCGTACGCGAAGCGGTAGAAGCCCCGGATCGAGGCGGCGCGCCGCCGCAGGCTGGTGGGCGCGAGTCCGGGGTCCGCCGTCCGCCCGCGCCGCGCGCGCGCCGCGAGGTAGCGCTGCGCCACGTCGGGACCGTCGGCCCAGTCGGCCGCCGCGCCGCGGCTCATCGCGAAGTCGTCGAGGTCGGCGCGGTATGCCCGGAGCGTCGCCTCGGACAGCCCGCGCTCCACGTGCAGGTACGCGAGGTACCCCTCGATCGCGGTCTCGAGCGCCGTTCCGGTCACGCGGCGGCGCCTCACGCGGGCACCGCGGTCCGCGCCGCGCACCACGCCTCCGCCCGGTCGAGCAGCTCGCCCGCCGAATGCCGCGCGGCCTCGCCGCCATCGGGCCCGCCGATCATCGCGGCGAGTTCCGCCACGCGGCCGTCGCGGTCCAGGCGCTCCACCTCGGTCACCGTGCGCCCGTCGCGCTCGCGCTTGGCGATGCGGTAGTGGGCGTCCGCGTAGGCCGCGAGCTGGGGAAGGTGCGTCACGCACAGCACCTGGTGGCCGCGGGCGAGCGTCCACAGGCTGCGCGCGACGGGATCCGCCGAGCGCCCGCCGATCCCGGCGTCGATCTCGTCGAAGACCAGAGTCGGCGTGCGGTCCGCCTCGGCGAGCACCTGCTTCACCGCGAGTGCCACCCGCGAGAGCTCGCCCCCCGACGCGATCCGCGCCAGCGCCCTGCCCGGCTCGCCGGCGTTCGGGCGGAACGTGAAGACCACGGTGTCGATCCCGCTCGCGTCGAAGGCCACCGCGTCGCCGTCCACCTCGACGGCCGGATCGTCGCGGGCTGCCGGCCGACGCCCGACCGCCACCGCGAACGCGTCGGCGGGGAAGCCCAGCTCCCCGAGCACCGAGGAGACCGCGGCGCCCAGCGCGAGCGCCGTCCGCGATCGCAGGATCGACAGCGTCGCCGCCGCGTCGGCAACCTCGAGCAGCAGCCGCCCGTCGTCCGCCTGCCGGCGTGCCAGCTCGTCCTCGAGCCCCCGCAGCCGGACGACCTCGTCGGCCGCCCGCGCCCCGTGATCGATCACCGCCGCCTCGTCGTCGCCGTACCGCCGCAGCAGGCGGTGGATCTCGCCCAGCCGGTCCTCGAGGCGGGCCAGGCTCGCGGGGTCGTGGTCGACGGTCTCGGCCATGGCTCGCACCTCAGCGGCGACGTCCTCGAGCTCCGCCTCCAGGCCCGCCAGCCGATCCGCCAGCGGCGCCCAGCGCTCGTCGAGGCGGGTGAGGCCGCGCAGGTCGTGGCCCGCCCGCGCCACGCGCTCCCGTGCGCCGGAGCCCTCGGCCAGGAGGAGGTCCCGGGCGGCGGCGGCGCCGGTCAGGATCGATTCGGCGTGCTGGGCGGCCGCCAGCTGACGCGTGATCTCGTCCGCCTCGCCAGCCCGCATGCCCGCGCTCGCGATCTCGTCCGCCTCGTGCTCCAACCGCTCCATCCGGCGCAGCAGCTCCCGCGGGTCCATCGCGAGGCCGTCCATCGCCGCACGGTTTCCCCGCCAGCGGTCGACCGCTGCCGCCACCGCGGATCGCTCGGCTTCGTGGCCGCCGAACGCGTCGAGCAGGTCCCGCTGCCAGTCCTCGTCGAGCAGTCGCTGCTGGTCGTGCTGGCCGTGGATCTCCACGAGCGGCCCCACGACCGCCGAGAGCCGGCCGGCCGTGACCGCCGCGTCGTCGATGCGCGCGGTGGAGCGGCCCGCCGACGCCACCTCGCGTACCGCGATCAGGGGCTCCGGGACGCGGTCGAACAGCACCTCGACCCGGGCGGCGTCCGCGCCGTGCCGGACGAGGGTGGTGTCCGCCCGGGCGCCCAGCGCGAGGCCGAGCGCGTCGATCAGCAGGCTCTTGCCCGCGCCCGTCTCGCCGGTGAGGATGTTGAGCCCGGGCTCCAGGACCAGCCGCAGCCGGTCGATGAGCGCGAGGTCCGCGACCGCGAGCTCGAGCAGCCTGCCAGGACGATCCGGGGTGGGGTCGGTGGGCATCGTCAGGACGGCAGGAGCTCGACCTTGGTCCGGAGCAGGTCCCAGAACGGCAGGGCGCCGCTGGGCTCCACGAACCGGATCGGCCGCTCGAGCGCGCGGACCTCGACCACGTCGCCCACGGCCAGCTTGCGGTCCTCCCTGCCGTCGATCGAGACGAGCGCCTCGAACGCGTCCACGACGCGGCAGCGCACCACCTGCCGGGGCGAGACGACGATCGACCGGATCGCCGACAGGTAGCCCGCGATGGGCGTGACCACCAGGTTGCGGCTGTGCGGGTCCAGGATGGGGCCGCCGGCCGAGAAGCTGTAGCCGGTGGACCCGGTCGGGCTCGCCACGACGAGCCCGTCCGAGACGAACGTGGCGAGGTGCGACGCGTCGATCGACACGTCGAGGCGCACCACGCGCGCGAGCGAGCCGCGTGCCACGACGATGTCGTTGAGCGCGGTGAACGTCTCGCTCGACGGCCGGCCGCCCGGCAGGATCGACCCCGTGAGGGCCATCCGCTCGCCGACGGTGAAGTCGCCGCGCACGAGCTGGAGCAGGACGGGCTCGAGCTCGTGCTGCTCCGCCTTGGACAGGAAGCCGACCTTGCCCAGGTTCACCCCGAGCAGCGGCACGTCGTCCACGGCCACCGCCTGCGCCGCCCGCAGGAACGTGCCGTCGCCGCCGAGCACCACCAGCACGTCGGTGGCGGGCAGCTCGCGGTGGAGGGTCACGAGGTCGCCGGCCTGGGCCGTCCAGTGGTCGATCCGGCCGGCCTGGCACCAGGCCACGGCGCGGTCGCGCAGCTCGAGGGCGGCCGCGCTGGTGGGGTTGAAGGCGAAGCCGATCCGCCTGACGCTCATCGGGCTGCCTCCCACGCGGCGGCGACAGCACGCTCGATCGTCGCCTCGAGCTCGGCGCAGGCGGGCCCGGCGCCGAGGTACGCCATGAACTCGCGGTTGCCCTCGGGCCCGAGGATCGGCGACGCGATCACGTCGCGCAGGCCGATGCCCATGGCGGACGCGCGAGCCGCCACCTCGCGCAGCACGCGCCGATGCACCTCAGGGTCGCGGACCACGCCGCCGCGCGCCTCCGCCCGGCCCGCCTCGAACTGCGGCTTGACGAGGGCCAGGATCGGGCCGCGGCCGTCGCGCAGCGTCGAGCGGACGGCCCCGAGCACCAGCCCGAGCGAGATGAACGAGACGTCGACGACGGCGAGGTCGACGGGCTCCGGGAGCGTCTCGCCGGTCAGCGTCCGCGCATTCAGCCGCTCCATGCTCACGACCCGGCTGTCGCGTCGCAGCCGGTCGGCGAGCTGGCCGTACCCGACGTCAACGGCGTAGACGCGCGTCGCCCCCCGGGCGAGCAGGACGTCGCTGAATCCGCCGGTCGACGCACCCACGTCGATCGCCACCTTGCCGGCGGGGTCGACGTCGAACGCGTCGAGCGCGGCCAGGAGCTTGTGGGCGCCGCGGCTGACCCATGTGGGGCGCGGGGCGACGGTCACGGTCGAGTCCCGGTCCACGAGGTCCCCTGCCTTGAGGTCATGCCTTGCCCCGTCGCCCTCCCCCACCCTGACCTCGCCGGCCAAGACGAGCGCCTGGGCCCGCGTCCGCGTCGGCGCGAGGCCGCGCTCCACGAGGAGGTGGTCCAGTCTGACGCGCTTCCGGGAGGCCGTCGGCATGCCGCAATGGTGGCACACGCCGCTCATCGCGCGTATCGCGCCGCGGCGCCGACCGGGCGAATTCCGATCAGCGGGCCGACGCCTCCGAGCCGACTGGGGTCAGCGCGCCTCGGCCGCCGAGGCGGGCACGCCCGCGAGCTCCAGCGCCTCGACCACCTGCCCGGTGATGCCGGGCACGTCGAGCCGGAGGAGCCGCCGCAGGTCCGTCACCGAACCGTGGTCCACGAAGCGCCCGGCAGGGATCCCGACCAGCCGGACGAGCACGTCACGGTACGCCGGGTCAGCCGCCCTCGCCTCCTCGAACGCCTCGAGCACCGCGCTGCCGAAGCCGCCGGAGACCACGCTCTCCTCGAGCGTGACGACCAGCCGCTTGCCGCGCGCCTGGTCGAGGATCAGGCCCCGGTCGAGGGGCTTGGCGAACCGCGCATTGACCACGCCGGCCGACCAGCCGCGCTCCTCGAGCGCCTCGGCCGCGGCCATGGCCCGCATCGTGATCGGCCCGAAGCCCACGAGCAGCACGTCGCGGCCCTCTCGGAGGACCTCGCCCCGGCCCACGGGGAGCACCTCGGGGGCGTGCTCGGCGACGCCGACGCCCGGGTCCCGCGGGTAGTGGAGCGCGAACGGGTGGTCCTGCGCGAGCGCGGTGTGGAGCAGCGACCGGAGCTCCTGCTCGTCCTTGGGGCTCGCGATGACGAGATTCGGCAGCATCCGCTGGGCCGGCAGCGTGAACATGCCCTGGTGGCTCGTGCCGTCCTCGCCCACGAGGCCTGCCCGGTCCACCGCGAGCAGCACCGGCGCGTCGTTCTGGCACACGTCGTGCACCGTCTGGTCGAAGGCCCGCTGGAGGAACGTGGAGTACAGCGCCACGACCGGGCGCATGCCCCCCAGCGCAAGGCCGGTGGCGAGGGTCACGGCGTGCTGCTCGGCGATCCCCACGTCGATGAACCGGTCGGGGTGCTGCGCCTGGAACTTGTTCAGGCCGGTGCCCGTCGGCATCCCGGCCGTGATCGCCACGATCCGGCGGTCCTTCGAGCCGAGGTCGACGAGCTCCTGGGCGAAGAAGGAGGTGTAGTTGGGGACCTTGGGCGTGTGCGTCGAGGGCTCGGGCCGGGCGTCGTCGTCGGCGTCGCTCGACGCGGCGGACCGGTCTGACGGTCCCGTGGGGCAGGCCCCGGCGGTCGGCCATGACCGACGAGGAGGGCGGCGCCCCCGTCTCCACCCCCGAGATGTCGATCGGCGGCAGCGCGGCCCCGTGGAACGAGACCTGGTCCGTCTCGGCCGGCTTGTAGCCCTTGCCCTTCCTCGTGCGGACGTGGACGAGCACGGGCTCGTCGAGCATCAGGGCCCGGCGGAACGTCTCCTCGAGGAACGCGCGGTCGTGGCCGGGCATGACGCCCACGTAGGTGATCCCCAGGTCCTCGAACAGCTGGCCCGGCTGGGCGAGCGACACGACGGACTGCCGGACGCGCCGCGAGAGCTCCACCGCCCGCGGCCCGACCATCGGGATGCGCTCGGCCACCGAGTCGTACGCGGTGCGACCCTGGCGCCACGCCGAGGACAGCTTGATCTCCGAGAGGTACTTGCTGATGGCGCCCACGGCCGGGCTGATCGACATCTCGTTGTCGTTGAGCACGATCAGCATCTGCGTCTGGCGGTGGCCGATGTCGTTGAGGGCCTCGAGGCTGAGGCCTGACATGAGCGCCGCGTCGCCCACCACCACGGCCACGCGCTCCATCGAGTGGCGCATGTCGCGGGCCGTCGCGAGGCCCTCGGCGATCGAGAGGCCGGTGCCCGCGTGGCCGCCGTCCATGACGTCGTGCTCCGACTCGGAGCGGCGCGGGAAGCCCCCCACGCCGCCGATCTGCCGCAGGGTGTGGAACTGCTCCAGGCGCCCGGTGAGGAGCTTGTGGGCGTAGGCCTGGTGGCCGGTGTCCCAGACGATCTTGTCGCGGGGCGACTCGAGGAGCCGATGCAGGGCCAGCGTGATCTCGATGACGCCGAGCGAGGACCCCAGGTGGCCGCCCGTCGTCGCCACGGTGCGGACGATCGTCTCGCGGAGCTCGGCGGCGAGCTGGTCGAGCTGCTCCTCCGAGAGGCCCCGCAGGTCGGCGGGACCCGTCAGGACCTCGAGGATCGACACGGATCGGGACTCCTTCGTGGTGGGCTCCTGGCCGCTCCCTGCTGTCGGCTCGGGCTCGGCGGACCGTTTATTGATAGCGGATGGTAGCAGGTTGTTTGTGCCTCAGCCGCCAGCCGACTGGCCGGAAGACTCGTCCGCGGCCGCCTCCGTGACGCTCAGCGAGCCGTCGGCCCGGGCCATGAGCTGCGAGACCCGCAGCTCCGCCGACGAGAGCAGCCGCTCGCACCGGGCCTGGAGCGCCACCGCCCGCTCGTACGCGGCGATCGTCTCCTCGAGCGACTGGTTGCCAGCCTCGAGGGCCGCGACCACCCGGCCCAGCTCGGCGAAGGCATCGTCGAAGCTGAGCGTCGCGGGGTCGACGGCGGCGATGGGCTCGGTCACGGCTGCGATGGGCTCGGTCACGGCTGCTCCTCGTGGGACGGCGGCGGCGGCTCTGCGTCCGGGGGCGCCAGGCGCCGGTCGATCCGGCCGGCAAGGATCATACCCAGCCAGACCCCCAGACCGGTGACGGCCAGGGCGAGGGCGAGGTAGGCCACGACCTCGATCACTCGGCGGCGCCCCCCTCGCCCGCCGGCCCGTCGCTCGTCGCGAGGAGCGCCCCCCCGGCGAGCGCAATCCGAATGCGCTCCCCCGCCGGCGCGTCGGCGGGATCGTGCACGATCGACCCGTCCCCGCTCCGCCGCACGATCGCGTACCCGCGCCGGAGCGTGGCGTCGGGGTCGAGGGCGGCGAGCGATGCGCCGAGGGCGGCGAGCGATGCGGCGGCCGCGCCGAGCCTCCCCTGCACCACCGCTCCGGGGCGGGCCGCGAGCGAGGCCACGGCACGACGTTCGCGGGCGAGGCGCGACTCGACCTCGCGGCTCGCCCGGTCGAGGGCGAGCCCCACGCGCTCACGGCTCGACGCCAGCTGCGACGACGGCTCGACGCGGCCCAGCATGCGGGCCTCGGCGTCGAGGCCCCGGCGGGCGGTGGCGATCTGGCGCGACGTCGCGGCGTCGGCGCGGCCGCCCAGCGCACGGACCGCCTGGACCACCTCCACCCGGTCCGGGACGATCAGCTCGGCGGCGGCCGACGGGGTGGGCGCCCGGACATCGGCGGCGAAGTCGGCCAGCGTGACGTCGGTCTCGTGCCCGATGCCCGCCACGACCGGCAGCAGGTGCGCAGCGACCGCGCGGACCACCCGCTCGTCGTTGAACGCCCAGAGGTCCTCGGGCGAGCCGCCGCCGCGAGCGATGATCGTGACCGATGGCGCCTCGTCGGCGCGACCGGCCTGGGCGAGGTCGCGCACGTAGACGTCGAGCGACCGCAGCGCAGCGACGATCGAGGCTGGCGCACTGCTCCCCTGCACGAGGCACGGCACGAGCAGCACCCGGGACAGCGGCCACCGCCGCCCGAGCACCGTGCACACGTCGTGGAGCACGGCCCCGGTGGGCGAGGTGACGAGCGCGATGACGGGCGGGCGTGCCGGCAGCGGCCGCTTGCGCTCGGCGTCGAACAGGCCCTCGGCCGCCAGGCGCGCCTTGACCTCCTCGAACCGCAGCGCGAGGTTGCCGAACCCCGCCGGCTGCACCGTCGTGACGTACAGCTGGACCGCGCCCTGCGCCTCGAACACGTCCATCCGCCCGTGCGCCACCACCGCGAGGCCGCCCTGGGGCTGGAACGAGGAGCGCAGGCGCTCGTCCCGGAACCACACGCACTGGAGCTGGGCGCGGGCGTCCTTGAGCGTGAAGTACGCGTGCCCCGCGGTGGACACCGTATACCGGCTGACCTCGCCCTCCACCCAAAGATTGCGCATTTCCTCGTCGGAGCGGATGCGGTCCTTGAGGGCGCGGGCGACCTCGGACACGGTGCGCACGCGCAGCGCGGCGTCGGGGGCGGCCGGGGTCGGCCGGCCGGGCGCCTCGTCGGCGACGGCGTCCCAGGGCGGCAGCATCGCGTCGCGCGGCCCGTCGGAGGGGGACATCACGTGCGCGCCGCCGCTCGCACCGGCGCTACAGCCGCGTCTGGTACTCGCCGGTGCGGGTGTCGATGCGGAGCGTGTCGCCCGCGTTGACGAACAGCGGCACCTGCACGACGAGGCCGGTCTCCATCGTGGCGTTCTTGCGCGCGCCCTGGGCCGTGTCGCCCGCGAAGCCCGGCTCGGTCTCGGTGACCAGCAGGTCCACCGTGACCGGGAGCTCCACGCCGAGCGTCTCGCCCTGGTACGCGGTGCGGTCGAGCATCATGCCGTCCTTGAGGAAGCCGACCACGTCGTCGAGCTTCTCGGCGGGCAGGCTGAACTGCTCGTAGGAGTCGGTCTCCATGAAGTGGAGGTCGTCGCCGTCGCGGTACAGGAACTGCACCGGGCGCCGGTCGATCTGGGCCCGCGGCCAGCGGTCGCCGGCCTGGAACGACTTCTCGACCGTGCTGCCCTTCTTGACGTTGCGCAGCTTGATGCGGACCTGGGCCGAGCCGCGGCCCATCTTGATGTGGTGGTAGTCGAGGATCTGCCAGAGGTCGCCGTCAAGCTCGATGACGACGCCCTTGCGCAGCTCGCCGGTGCTGATCATGTGCTGGGCTGCTCCGGTGGCGCGTGGCGCTGTCGGGCCGTCGTTTGGCCCCGCGCGTGGACGTGGGTGTGCCCGGGATGCTACCAGAGAGGGTGCTGGGCGCCGAGTGCCGGGTGCACCGCGCGGGCCGGCGCCGTGTCGCGTGCCCGGCGGTCGCGGCCTCAGGCCTGGAGCGCGATGACGTCCCTCGGGAACCCCGTCAGCAGCTCGCAGACCCCGGCCGCGGCGTCGAGGTGCACGAGGTCCTCGATCCGCACTCCCGTCTGCTCCTCGAGGTAGATCCCCGGCTCGACGCTGAACACGGTCGGGCTGGGCAGCGGGGTCTCGGGCGCCGCGCGCGAGAGGCTCGGCTTCTCGTGGGTCGCGAGGCCGATCCCGTGTCCGAGGCCGTGGCCGTAGGCCGGCCACCGCGCGTCGTGGTCGATGACCCCGCGGGCGAGCGCGTCGATCGATCGGCCGTCCGGCATCGCGCCACCCGCCCGCACCGCCGCGACCAGCGCGTCGATCGCCGCCTGCTGGGAGCGCGCGACCGTCTCGTACACGCCGAGGTCGCGCTCGGCGGGCTCGCCGACGAACAGGGTGCGCGTCATGTCGCTGCGGTAGCCGTCGACCTGCGCCCCGAAGTCGAACAGCAGCACCGAGCGGTCGAGGACGGGCCGGTCGCCGGGCGAGCCGTGCGGCAGCGCCGCCTCCGGCCCCGCGAGGCACGCCACGTCGAACGCGAGGCACTCCGCCCCCCCAGTTCGCATGAGCCACTCCAGGCGCAGTGCGAGGTCGTGCTCAGTCGGGCCCGGCCGGATCTCCGGCAGCAGCGCCGCCAGCGCCCGGTCGGCCACGGCGCAGGCTGCGGCGATCCGCTCCACCTCGTCGGGCGTCTTGACGGCCCGCATCGCCTCGACCCAGCCGTCCGCCGCCACCAGTCCCACGTCGGGCGCCGCCTCGGCGAGCTGCGTCCACAGCGCGTGCGGGACCGCCTCGGCCTCCATCCCGACACGCCGCGCGCCGATCGCGCCGACCAGCCGCGCCCACGCGCCCGGCAGGTCGTAGCCGATCTCGTCGACGACCGCGTCCGGCGCCTCGCGGCGGGCCTGGATCGTGTACCTCGAGTCCACGAGCACGCAAACCGACTCGGGGCCCACCAGGAACTCCCCGGAGTGGCCGGCCGACGGCTTCTCGCCGGGGCCGAGCGTGAACCCGGTCAGCCAGCGCATGTGCTCGGCCCGGACGCCGAACCAGGCGTCGACGCCCTCCTGCGCCATGCGCGCGCGGAGGCGGGCGAGGCGGTCGGGGCGCGCGGCGCGGTCGGCGTCGCGCCAGCGCGCGCGGGTGGCGGCGTCGGGCGGCGTCGGGAAGTCGCCGGGGACGGGCAGGCGCGTCATGTCAGCGGAGGTACTTCTGCACGTCAGCGTCGTGCTGCGCCTGCGTCTTCTCGTACACCGTCTTGCCGTCCTGGCCGGTCGCCAGGAAGAACAGGTAGCCGGTCTTGGTGGTCGGGGTCAGCGCCGCGTCGATGGACTTGACGGCCGGCGAGCAGATCGGACCGGGCGGGAGCCCCTTGCTGGTGTACGTGTTGTAGCCGGCAAGCGCCGCCGGGAGCGGCACGGGCAGCGTGTAGCCCTGGGGCAGCGCGTCCCAGAACACGTAGGTCTGCCACTTGGCGAATGCCAGCGACTCGAGTTGCAGCGTGTCGTTCACGTAGAAGACCGTCGGGTCGGACTGGAGCAGGCCCGGGCCCCACAGCTTGGGGTTGAGGCGGTTCTGGTACACGCCCGCGATCAGCGGCCGGTCGACGTCGAGCTGCGCCTCCTGCTCCACGATCGACGCGAGGACGAGCACCTGCTGGAACGTCAGCCCGCGTGACGCGGGCACGTTCATCCGGTCGGGGCCGACGTTGGCGTAGAACGCGTCGAGCATCATCTTGATCAGCGCCTCGGCGTCGGTCGGCGCAATCGGGTCGGTGCGGATCGTGTAGGTCGCCGGGTACAGGAAGCCCTCGAGACTCGACCCCTTCGCGCGCACCTTGGGGTTGATCAGCCAGGCGTAGCCCGACAGCAGCTCGTCGGTCGGGTGCTCAGCGAGGTCGTAGAACTGCTTGGGGTCGATCCGCGTCCCGGCGATCGTCTCGAGCTTGGCGGTCATCTGCTCGATCCGCAGCCCCTCGCGGAACGTGATGCTGGCAGTCTGCTCGAAGACGCGGTTCTTGATCAGGCCCTGCACCACCTGCTCAGGGGTGAGGTTCTTGGCCAGCTCGAACGTGCCCGTCGTGAGTTGCGGCGTGAGGTTGGCCTCGCGAGCCACGAACAGGAACGCCGGCTGGCTCGTGATGAGCCCCGCCTCCTCGAGCTTGGGGGCCAAGGTCGCGGGCGTGTCGCCGTCTGCGACCACGAAGGCGACGGTCGAGGTGTCACTGCTGGCGGGCGAGGTCAGCGCCGGTCCGAGGTCCTCGCGGACGAGCTCGGCGACGAACCCGATGGAGAGCGCACCCGGGTTCTCCTCGGCCCACGGCGCCACCGCCATGCGCAGGATGGGCCGCGCCACCGTGATCAGCACGAGCACGACCGCCGCCGCGAGCACGGCCAGGAACAGCAGGAACCGCACGAGGCCGGCCAGCCCGCCGCCGCGGTCGCCGTACCGCTGATAGCGCCGCTGGTCGCCGGGTCCCCGCCCGTACCGGCCGGACCGCCGGTAGCCGTAGTCGGCGGGCACCGCCTGCGGCTCGGGGTCGACCATGGGCTCTCGGGGGCCGCGGCCGCCGCGTACCGTCATTGCTTCTCCTGGGTTGCTGGTCCAAGGGCCTGCGACGCCCTGGTCGCGGCCGGCGTGACGCCTCGGCGGGCGTCGAGCTCGTCCTGGAGGATGATCGCCGCGGCCGCCCGGTCCACCCGGGCGCGGTAGGCGTTGCGCTGCGCGCGACTCGGGGCTCCGCCGCTCCGGCCGCGGGGCATGCGCCCGAGGCGCTGCTCGGCCGTGAACGATGTCAGGCGCTCGTCGCGCATCGAGACGGGCAGGCCGAGGCGGTCGCCCAGCCCGGCGGCCCATTCGCGGGCGACGACGGCCATCGCCCCCTCGTTCCCGCGCGCCTCCAGCGGCAGGCCCACCACGAGCTCCACCACGCCCTGCTCGACACAGACGCGGCCGATCGCCGCTGCGTCCTCGTCGAGTGAGGCCCCCCGGTTCAGCGTGGCCAGCGGCCGGGCGATCGCGACGGTGGCGTCCGCGACGGCGAGCCCGATGCGCCGCGTGCCCAGGTCGACCCCCAGAATCTGGGCGGTCACCGACTGGTGGCCCGGCGACGGCGGGCGGCTTGCGGATGGGAGCGGTGCATCACCCCGATGGTACCGGTGACGCGTCGACCGGGGAATCGGAGGGACCCGGCGAGGACGGGCTCGCCTCGGGCGTCCGCGTGGGCCGCGGCGTCGGCCGCGGCGTGGCGGTCGGCGCGGGCGTCGGCGTCGCGGGCGGCCGCTCGGCGGTGGCGATCGTGAGCGTCACCTTGTCCGCGCTGTCGGGCACCGCGCTCACCCAGAACGGCGACAGCGCCACGTCCACCTTGCCGTACGCCGCGAGGGCAGCCTTGGCCGCGTCGGGGCTCTTGCCGAGGACGGCCGCCTTGAGCGCCTCCGCATCGAGGGGATGCTGCTCGAGCGCGCTCCCAGTGACGGTGAAGCTGACGGTCCCGTCCTCGCCCACCGTGCCGTCGCCCACGACCACGTCGATCGAGTCGGCGACGATCTGGTCGCCGGCCGTGACCGCGGCGCGCAGGGCCGCCTCGCCCATGCCCTTGAGCGGCGACGCATCGACCGCGACCACCGTGGCCGTCGCGTCGGCCTGGAGGGTGAACGTCGCCTGGCCCGCCTTGAGCACCTTTCCGTCGAGTCCGGCCGTGTCCGGCGTGTAGGTGGGCTCGCCCAGCTGGGCAGTGTCGGGATAGACCGTCGCGCCGTCCGGCGCCAGCGCTGGATCGCCGACCGCGGACGCCAGCTCGTCGCCGAGGTCCTTGGACAGCTGGTCCGTCGCCGCCTTGATGTCCGCCGCCAGGATCTTGGGCGTCTCGGTCCGCTCGCCGCCGCTGGTCGCCGTCCCGTTCGAGACGCTGATCTGGAGGGCGGCGTACGAGCTCGGCACCTGGTCGATCGCCTTGGCGCCGACGTTGCCCCTGGGCCCGGACGACACGGCCGTCACGCCGACGCTCGAGAGGCCGTGCGCGATGGTCGAGCCGCTCACGGTCGCCCGCGGGACCACGACCGACGCCGTCGTCGCGAAGGTGACGCCGTCGAGGGTCGACACCCGCGTGCCGCGCGGGATGGGGATGGCGCTGACGGTGTTGATGCTGTCGAACGTCACCTGGCCGGTCGCGGACGTCTGGGTCACGTTGGTGCCGGTGGCCGTGAACTCCCCCTGCGCGGTGAGCGGGACGTCGAGCGAGGTCGCGGGGATCACGTCGTTCACCGTGTCGACGGCGGTGGCCGAGCTGTCGGCCCGAACCGTGAGCGCGATCGGGGTCACGGCGTCCATCACGGGCGTCACGGTGATCGTCGCGGACGGCAGTGCGAGCGCCGCTGCGGCGCCGCCCAGGGCGAGCACGAGGACGAGGACCAGGACAGCGGCGAGGAGCGGACCGCGGGCCCGGCCGCGGGGCCGTTCAGCGGCGGGCGCCTCGTGCAGGGCCGCACCTGACGCGGCGGACCGGCTGGGCGCCGTGATCGCGCCCGCGACGGGCTCGGTGTCGTCGAGGAGGGGCATCTGCCCGCCCGCGGGCCGCGATGAGGCGCCCCGACCCCGGGCCGTCCCGCCCGAGCGCACGCCGCCCGGGCCGGCGCCCGGCGCGGGCGCACCGCCGGCTGCGTCCGGCGGGCGTTTGGCGGCCGTGCCCGGACTGGGCTGGACGGGCGCCGGCTCCCCCGACTCGAGGGCCGCCTCGAAGTCGCCAACCGACGCGAAGACCGCGAGCCCGGCCGATGTCGCGAGCGCGCGGGCCGACGCGTCGGGCGCCACGATGTCGAGCCGCCGGCCCGCGTCCACGGCCTCGCGCGCCAGGAGCCGGAAGTTGATCCGCGAGGTGGCCACGCGCGACCCGAAGGGGATCACCATCGCGACGCGCTGCTCGTCCGCGTGGCGGATCCGCGCCGCGGCCGTGGTGATCTCGTCCTCAACGTCGAGGTAGACGATCGCGGCCATCGTGGGCGAGCCTAGACCTTCATCGCGCGGAGCACCCGGCGCAGGGTCGCGTCGAGCGGGTCCTCGGTGGTGTGCAGCTCGATCGCCTGGTACGCGAGGCCCAGCGGCGTGACGTCCTGCTGGTCGACGAGCAGCTCGGTGGCGTCCGAGATCGACTCCACCTGGTCGGGCGACATGACCGACACCTCGGGCGGGCGCGCGAACGGCAGGCGCTTCCAGAACCGCTCGGCCGCGAGCGCCTGCTGGATCTCGGGCAGCCGGGACCCGCCGCCGCACAGGTGGATCCGGCCCGGCAGCATCTCGCCCGCCGCCAGCTCCTCCATGACCAGCTCCACGCCGGCCGCCCAGACCGCCACGTCGTCGTGGACGATCTCGGCCACCTCGTCCTTGCGTTCCACCGCCAGCCCGCGGGCGTAGTCGACCTTGACCGCCTCGGCGCGCGGGAACGGCAGGTCGAGCCGGTCCGCGATCGACTTGGTGAAGGCGCGCCCGCCCAGGGCGAACATCCGCGTCCCCTCGATGCCGCCCTGCCGGACGAGCGCCACGTCGGTGGTGCCGCCGCCGACGTCGATGAACAGGCCGCCCGCCTGGCGGACGTTCTCCGCGCCCAGCACCCGCGCCACCGCGTACGGCTCGGCGACGACCTCGAGCAGCTCCAGGTCGAGCTGGCTCGCCACCGACTGGAGGGCGCCCAGGTGGACCAGCGGCGCGAACGCGTTGAAGATGCCGATCTTGACGTGGCGGCCCTGGAACCCGGCCGGGTTGGACAGCGCGTAGCCGTCGATGGACGCCCCGACCACCGCGCTGTGCACCAGACGCACGTCCACGTGGGGCAGGCCCGTCTCCCACGTGATCGACCGCTCGGCCTCGCGGAGCGCCTCGCGCTGGACGCTGTCGATGAGCTTCATGAGCTCGGCGTCGTTGATCGGCAGGCTGGGCTTCTTGCGCTCCTGGGTCAGCGTCGTCGTGAAGCCCTTGACGAGCTCGCCGGCGATCCCGATGACCACCTGGGTCGGCCGGAAGCCGGCCATCTCCTCGGCCTCCTGGAGCGCCACGGCGCAGTTGTCCACCACCGCGGCGATGTCCGCCACGGTGCCCGACTGCATGTGGCTGAGGCCCTGGCGCTGGCGCCCCACGCCGCGGACGGTGCCATGGCCCTGGTCGTCGATCTCGAAGACGAGGGCCTTGGCGAACTCCGTGCCGATGTCGAGGGCCGTGCACGCCGCAGGCGCCGGCTCCTCGTCACGGCTCCAGATCCGCCGCAGGAACGCCATCTAGCCCTCTTCCCCTCGCATGGTCCGGTGCCTCGTCCGCGTCACGCGCCGCCGACCTGCTCGGCCGCTGCGGACCTCACCTCGCCGATCGCATCGACGAGCCCCTCCCGTCGGGTGCCCTTGCCCTGCGCCATCTCCGGCCGGCCCCCGCCGCGGCCGTCGATCCTCGTGACACCCCGCTGGACGAGCGGACCGGCCGCGATGCCACGCTTGACGAGGTCGTCGCTGACGGTCACGAACAGCTGCGGCTCATCGGCGTCGAGGCCCACCGCGATCACGCCCGACGGAAGCGAGCCGCGGATGTCCTTGGCGAGCCCCTTGAGCTCGTCGATCGATGCCACGTCACCCGCCCAGCCCACGAACCGCACGCCGGGGGCGATCTCCTGCGCCGCCGCCGCGAGCTCGCCCGGCTTCGGGCGCCCACCGGCCGCGGCCCCGGCCTTGAGGCGTCGCCTGGTGTCGCGCAGCTCGTCCTGGAGTGCCCCGATCCGCTCCTCGAGCGCGTCGGTGGTCCTGGCGCCCGCCGCCACCGCGGCGCGCTCGAGGAGCGCGAACCGCTCCTCCATGAGCCGGTCGGCCCCGGCGCCGGTCACGGCCTCGATGCGCCGGATGCCCGACCCGATGCTCTTCTCCGAGGTGATCACGAAGTTGCCGATCTGGCCGGACGCCCGGCAGTGGGTCCCGCCGCAGAGCTCGTGGCTGAAGCCCTCCACCCGGATCGTCCGGACGCGCTCGCCGTACTTCTCGTCGAAGAACGCGTCGGCGCCGGCGCCCTGCGCGTCGGCCATGGACATCCACTCGACGCTGACGGGCCGGTCCTCGCGGACGACGCGCCGGACCTCGCGCTCGATCTCGCGCTTCTCCTCGTCGGTCAGCCCGCGGTCGAACGGGAAGTCGAAGCGCAGGTAGTCGGGGTGGACCAGCGATCCCGCCTGGCGGGCCCGCTCCCCGACCACGTTGCGCAGCGCCCGGTGGAGCAGGTGCGTCCCGGTGTGGTTGCGCATCGTGTGGGCGCGGCGCTCCGGGTCCACCAGGCCGAGCAGCTGGTCGCCCACGGCGACCCGTCCGTGGAGCACGCCGCGGTGGATGGTGAGGCCGGCGGTCTGCGTGCCGGCGACGCGCTGGACGTCGTCGACGCGGAATAGCGCGTCGGACGCGTGCACCTGCCAGCTGCCCGCCCCGTCCGCGGGCGGCGGGACGAGGACCCCGGTGTCGGCGACCTGGCCACCCAATTCCGCATAGAACGGCGTGCTGTCGAGGATGATCTCGGCGCGCGCCGAGGCCCCCGCCCGGAGCTCCACCTCCGGCACCGCCTCGAGCGACTCGTACTCGGTGCCGTCCCGAAGGATGGCCACGACGCGCCCGACCGCGCTGGTCGTCTCGTACCCGAGGAATTGCGTGGGGCCGGTCCGGGCGAGGATCTCCGCGTAGCGCGACGCCGCGAGGGCGACCTCGGCGAGACCGGACTTGGTGTTCGCGCGGCTGCGCTCGCGCTGCTCGGCGAGCGCGTCCTGGAACCCGGCGAGGTCGGTGCGCACGCCGTACTCGGCCGCGAGCTCGACTGTGAGGTCGATCGGGAATCCGTAGGTGTCGTGCAGCTTGAAGGCGACGGCGCCGGGCAGGACCGGCGCGCCGTGGGGCAGGCCCTCGGCCTGGCGACCGACGACCCGCTCGCTGGAGGTCAGCGGGATGAGCGCCTCCTCGAGCAGGCCCATGCCCGCCTCGAGGGTGCGGTTGAACTGGCGCTCCTCGCGCGAGATGACGCCCAGGATCGCGTCCTCGTGGTCGCGCAGGTAGGGGTACGCGTCGGCCATCGACTCGATGACGACCTTGGCCGTCTCGCCCAGGAACGGCTCGTGGCGGCCGAGCAGGCGCCCGTGGCGGATCGCGCGCCGGACGATGCGGCGCATCACGTAGCCCCGGCCCTCGTTCGAGGGCATGACCCCGTCGGCGGCCAGGAACGTGACGGCGCGCGCGTGGTCCGCGATCACCTGGTAGCTGAACCGGCTCGCCTCGAACTCGTCGGGGTCAGAGCCCAGCAGCTCGCGCATCTTGGCGTGGATCGGCGCGAACAGGTCGGTGTCGTAGTTGCTCGTCACGCCTTGGACCACCGAGGCGATGCGCTCGAGGCCCATCCCGGTGTCGACGCCCGGCGCGGGCAGCGGCGTCAGGCTCCGGTCCGGGTGGAGCTCGAACTCCATGAACACCAGGTTCCACACCTCGAGCCAGCGCGGGCAGTGCTCGCTGTGGTCCGGCACGCATTCCGGGCCCTCGGACAGGTGTGCGCCGCGGTCGTAGTGGAGCTCAGAGCATGGGCCGCAGGGGCCGACGTCGGCCATGCGCCACCAGTTCTTCTCGTCGCCCGCAGGGAAGTCGCCCCAGCGCACGAGCCGCTCGGGCGGCAGGCCGATCTCGTCCTTCCACACGCCGAAGGCGAAGTCGTCCGTCGAGTAGACGGTGGCCGCGAGGCGGTCAGCCGGGACCTTGAGGTCGCGGGTCAGGAAGTCCCAGGCCCAGTGGATCGCCTCGCGCTTGAAGTAGTCGCCGAAGCTCCAGTTGCCCAGCATCTCGAAGAAGGTGTGGTGCCGTGGCGTCCGGCCGACCTCCTCGAAGTCGTTGTGCTTGCCCGCCACCCGCAGGACCCGCTGGTAGTCCACGGCGCGGGTGTACTCGCGCTTCTCCACCCCGGTCAGCGCGTCCTTGAACTGGACCATGCCGGAGTTGGTGAACAGCAGCGTCTGGTCGCCGGCGGGCACGAGGCTCGCGCTGGGGACGACCGTGTGCCCGCGCTCGGCGAAGAACTCGATGAAGCGGCGGCGGATCTCGGCCGCGGGCAGGTACGGGATCGGGGCGTCGTTCGGCATCGCCGCAATGGTAGCGAACGGTGGCCCCCGCCTCGCGGGCCCGTGGGCGACGCCGTGCAGCCCGCCGACGCATGGCGCGGTCGCGCCGAAGGTCCCAGCGCACCCCTGACCGAAGAGCCCCTACCCGTGCTCGGTGGTGCGCCTACGCTCCACCTGCAGTCGACGTGGACGCCGCACACCCCCGAGCCCATCGCATTCACCGTGCCGCGGGTGCTCGGCAACCACGAGGGGGTAGATCCTTCGCCGTGAGCACAACTCGCACCGTGTCCCAGCAGCTTCGGCGGCCCGCCGTGGCGGTTGCGCTCGCGGTCGCCACCGTCCCGGCGCTCACCGCCGGGCTCGCCGCCGAGGCATGGGACCTCCTGGGCGGGCCGAGCGCCCCGGCCACGTACGCCATGCCCCTCGTCGCCCTGCCGCTGGCGGTGCTCCTGCTGGCCATCGCCGCCGCCAGCATCCGCGCGCGGGGCCGCCACGTGCTCGAGCTCGAGGCCCACGCCGACCGTGTCGCGAGCCGCCTCGAGGCCGTGATCGCATCCTCGGACGACGCCATCGTCCTGCTGAGCCTCGACGGCGTCATCCAGTCGTGGACGCCAGCCGCGGCCGACCTGTACGGCATGAGCGGGAGCGAGGCGCGGGGGCGCTCGTTCGAGGTCCTCGTCGACCCGGCCGACCAGCCGGGCGCCCGCGAGCGGTTCGCGACCGTGCTCGCCGACGGCGGGCGCCAACGGGCGCGCGCCACGCACCGGCGGCGCGGCGACCAGACGTTCATCGCCGCGGTGTCCTGGTCGGCGGTGCGTGACGGCCACGGCGCCATCACGGGCGTCTCGCTCACGGTCCGCGACGCCACCGCCGAGACGCTCGCGACCGCGCGCCTGGCGGCGTCCGAGCGCCGCTCCCGACTGCTCATGGAGTCCGCGATCGATGCGGTGGTCAGCGCCGACGACCACGGGCGCGTCGTCGGCTGGAACCCGGCCGCGGCTCGACTGTTCGGATGGGCGGGCGACGAGGCGCGGGCGCTGACCATCGACGACCTCATGACGCCCACCACCGAGATCGGCGACGCCACGTGGCACGCGCTGGCGGGTCGCCTGCTCCGCGTGATCGCGCGGCGGGGCGACGGCAGCCAGTTCGAGGCCGAGGCCGCCGTTGCCGACTACGAGGACGACGGCCGGACCTGGTACACGGTGTTCCTGCGCGACGTGACTGAGCGCGCCGCCGCCGAACGGCGGGCCGCCGAGAGCGAGGCGCGCTACCGCTCGCTCGTCGAGCACCTGCCGGGCGTCGTCTACGCCGCCGGCGTTGGGCGCTGGGCGCCCATCGAGTACGCGAGCCCCCAGCTCCTCGAGCTGCTCGGCTACGACCCGGCGGAGTGGGTCGGCATCCCCGGCATGTGGGAGGAGCACATCCACCCCGACGACCTTCGCCGCGTGCTCGCGGACGACGAGCCTGAGGTGCCGCGCGATGGCACCGGCCGTCCGGACCGCGAGTACCGCATGCGCCGCCGCGACGGGCGCGAGATCTGGGTCCGCGACCACAGCGTGCTCGACACCGGCGGCGACGGGGCGCCCGTCCGCTGGCACGGCTACCTGACCGACATCACCGAGCGCAAGCGGCTCGAGGCCGAGCTCGTCCGCCTCGCCTTCCACGACCCGCTGACCGGCCTCGCGAACCGGGCCCTCCTCAACGACCGCGTCGCGCACGCCCTGGCGCGCGCAGAGCGCGAGTCGGGGCTGGTCGCGATGCTGCTGATCGACGTCGACGACTTCAAGCGCATCAACGACGCGCACGGCCACGAGGTCGGCGACCGGCTGCTGGTCGCGGTGGCGCGGCGCCTCCGCGAGACCGTCCGCACGGGCGCCACCATCGCGCGCCTGGGCGGCGACGAGTTCGCGGTCCTCATCGAGGGCCTCGCCGACGAGGCGAGCGCGGTGGCGATCGCCCAGCGCGTGGTCACGGCCTTCGACGAGCCGTTCAAGATCGAGGGGCTCCAGCTGGGAGCGCGCGTGAGCCTGGGCGTGGCCGCGGACATCACACGCAAGCGGTCGCCGGCCTGGCTGCTGCGCGCCGCGGACCTCGCCATGTACGAGGCAAAGGGCATGGGCAAGGCGCGCTGGCGCCTCTACGACGCCCAATCCCACCTGGCGTCGGCACGCCGCGTCGTGCTCGAGAGCGAGCTCCGGCGTGCCGTCGAGCGGCAGCAGTTCCTGCTCCACTACCAGCCGGTGCGCGACTTCCGGTCCGGCGAGATCGTGGGCAGCGAGGCCCTCCTGCGCTGGAACCACCCCAAGCGCGGGATCGTGGGGCCGACCGAGATCATCCCCACGCTCGAGGCCACCGGCTTGATCGGCGAGGTGGGCCGCTGGGTGGTCGACGAGGCCTGCCGCCAGGCGGCCGAGTGGGCGACGCGGCTGCCGTCGATCCACTGGACCGCGGTCAACGTGTCCGCGGCCCAGCTGCGCGGCGACACCTTCGTCCAGTTCGTCCGCGAATTGATCGGGCGCCACGGCCTCGACGCCGGCCGCCTGTCCATCGAGATCACCGAGAGCCTCGCGATCGACGACTCGTCCGACACCGCCGACCTGCTCCGCCGGCTGCGGGAGCTGGGGGCCCGGATCGCCGTCGACGACTTCGGCACCGGCTACTCGTCGCTCGCATACCTGCGCCGCCTGCCGATCGACCGGATCAAGATCGACCGGTCGTTCGTGGAGGGGGTCGGGACCGACCCCGACGCGACCGCGGTGGCGCGTGTCATCGTGGAGCTGGCCAAGAGCCTCAAGCTGTCCACCGTCGCCGAGGGAATCGAGCAGGAGACGCAGGCGCGCGCCCTCGCCCACATGGGCTGCGACATGGGCCAGGGCTTCCTGCTCTCCCGGCCCCTCGAGCCGGCGGCGTTCGCAGCGCTGGTCCAGGCGCAGCAGCAGATGCGCGAGCCGACGACCACCCGGTAGGGCGGGGCCACACGGTAGGGCGGGGCCCGACGCGAGCTCGACCGGCGCCCGACCCGGGCTCGGCCCGCGCCTGGCCCCCCGGTCAGCCTGCGCGTTCCTCCCGCGGCGTTGCCCGAAGCGTGGCCACCCGGGACCGCACCAGCGTCGCGCCGGCAATCGCCGCGCCGACCAGCGCACCCGCGATGAGGCCGCCGAGGAACGCCCGGGAGGTTCCCGTCTCGCCGCCGAGCAGCGTCGCCGCGTCCGCCACGGCCTGCGGCAGGGCGGCGGCCCGGTCCCGGCGCTTGTCGTTCACGAGCCCGGCTGCCGTCGGTCCGGGCCGAGGGTGGCCACGATGGCGACGAAGGCGATGCCCAGCCAGGCCACGACCGACGCGGGCACCAGCGCGAAGTCGCCGATCGCGAGGAATGTCATCCCGACCTGCGCGCCGATCGCGGCCCCGGCCCACGAGCCCATCGCGGCCGCGAGGTACGTGAGCGGGAGCCGGCCGCCGGACTCACCGCGGATCAGGACGTAGATCGCGGTGTGGACGAGGCCGACGATGAGGGCCATCAGGAACCCCGGTCCGATGCTCACGACGCTCCCCCGACCGCCGGCGCTGCGGCAAGGGCCAGGCCATCGCCGGCGGCGGGGTCCTGCTGCGACGCGATCTTGCCCCCGCCGAGGCACGTGTCCCCGTCATAGAGCACGCACGCCTGGCCCGGGGCGGCGGCCCAGACCGGCGTGTCCACCTCGGCCACCCAGCTGCCGCCGACGGCCGGCTCCGTGGACGTCGCCGGCCGCACCAGCGCCCCCACGAGCGCTGCACGGTGGCGGATCCGGACCCGGGCCCGGAACGGGCGCCACGCGCCGTCGCGGTCGCGCGCGGTCGGCGGGGAGTCGGCGATGAACGACACCGCCTCGAGGGCGACGCTGCGCGTCTCGAGGTCGCGCCGCCGGCCGAGCACCACGGTGTTGGTCACCGCGTCCACGCGGGCGACGAAGCGCGGCTCGCCGAGGGCGACACCGAGCCCGCGCCGCTGGCCCACGGTGAAGCCCGCCGCGCCGCCATGCTCGCCGACCGTGCGGCCGTCGGCGTCGACCACCGGTCCCGGCTCCGGTGCCCAGCCGCCCCGGCTCCGCAGCTCCGCCCGGTAGTCGCCGCCGGGCACGAAGCAGATCTCCTGGCTCTCGGGCTTGTCGGCCGTGACCAGGCCGAGCGAGCGGGCGATGGCGCGCACCTCGGGCTTCTCGATCCCGCCCAGCGGGAACCGGCTGTACCAGAGCTGCTCCTGGCGGAGGCCGTAGAGGAAGTACGTCTGGTCCTTGGACGTGTCCGCCGCCACCGCGAGGCGCGCCCTCGGGCCGTCGGGCGTCTCGTCGACGAGGCGGCGCGCGTAGTGGCCGGTGGCGACCGCCTCGCAGCCGTAGAGGCTCCGCGCCCGGCCGAGCAGCGCCCCGAACTTGACGAGCGTGTTGCACTCGACGCACGGGGACGGCGTCCGGCCGTGGGTGTAGTCGGCGACGAACGGGTCGATCACGCCCTGGGCGAACTCGCGCTCGAGGTTCATGACGTAGAACGGGATCGCCAGCCTCGCGGCGACCCGCCTGGCATCGTCGGCCGCATCGGCCGAGCAGCACGACTTGCGAAACTCGGAGTAGCTGTCGGCCACGTCGTGGAGGCGCATCCAGACGCCCACGACCTCGTGGCCCTGCTCGTGGAGGAGCGCTGCCGCCACGGAGCTGTCCACCCCGCCCGACATCGCCACGAGGACCCGGCTCATCGGCGGATTGTACGGCGACGGCCCGCAGCGCCCCGCCGGGGGCGGCGGTGGAGCAGCGTCAGCGCCGCGACACGAAGTCCCATGCCGCGATGCGGCCGGCCCAGGCGTCCCGTGCGAGGAGCGCCGCCCCCTCGACGGGCTCGGCCGGCCGTCCGGCCAGGCGTGCTCCGGGCGCACCCGCCAGGACGGCCGCCCGGATCCGATCGCCGAGCCACGGCGCGGCAGCGAGGAGCCCGCCGTAGACGACGACCGTCGGCTCCGCGCCCAGGCCCAGGCGCTCGACCTCTTCGCGGACCGCGGCCGTCACGCGTCCGCACCAGCGCTCGACGATCCGCGCCGGGTACGGGTCGCCCGCCCGTGCGGCCGCCGCCACCGCCGCGCCCAGCTGCGCTGCCGAGGGGTCCGGACGGCGGCCCCGCCATGTGAGCCGGGCTGCCTCGACGGCCGCGGCAAGGTCCGACGAGACGGCGCCGCGCCGCGCCGCCCGGGCCGCGAGGGCGCCCATGACATACGCGCCGCCGAAGATCCCGTGGCCCCGGTCGGTCATCAGTCCTCCCGGCCCGCGGCCGACCACGTTGCCGCCAGTCGACACCGGCACCGCGAGCCCGACACCGTCGGCCGCAGCGCAGCGCAGGACCGCCGCGGTGTCGTTGGCCGCCATCACGCGCGTCCCCGGGAGCCGACGCGCCACCTCGCGCTCCAGCGCCCGCGCGTGCTCGGGGCGGTCGATGCCCGCGCCGGCGATGTAGACGAGCGCAGGGCCACCGTGACCCGGCCCAGTCCCCTGCCCCGACGCCTCGCCGGCCAGCGCCGCGATCTGGCGCGCGGCGGCGTCGAGGCCCTGACGCTTCGGGCTGGCGCCAGCGCCGTCGGCGCGCCCGACGACGGCGCCATCTGGCCGCACGGCCAGCGCTGCCGACTTCGTGGCGCCTGAATCGACGCCGACGAGGACGACGTCAGCCGGGGCGATCACGACGAGGCGCTGGGGACCCCCGCGACGTCGGCGATGCGGCTGCCCTGCGCCAGGCGCGCCAGCACCTCCGGCACGATGCGGCACGCCTCGTCGACGTCCGCGTCGCTGGTCGTCCGTCCGAGCGAGATCCGCAGCTGCCCGCGCGCCTCCTCGGCCGGGTAGCCCATCGCGGTCAGCACGTGGCTGACCTCGGTGGATCCGGACGCGCACGCCGATCCGGTCGAGATGGCGATCCCCTCGAGGTCGAGCGCCAGCGCCACCGAGCCGCCCTCAATCCCGCGGGCAATGAACGAGGCGATGTGCGGCAGCCGGTCCGTGGGGTGCCCCGTCGACTCGACGAGCCCGCTCGCGAGCACGGTGGCGGCCAGCCGGTCGCGCCCGGCGCGCACGCGCGGCACCAGCTGGGCCCGCTCGGCTGCCCGCAGCTCGTAGGCGTGGGCCATCCCGACGGCGCCCGCGACGTTCTCGGTGCCGGCGCGGCGGTGACGCTCCTGGCCGCCCCCGTGCTGCTGCGCGAGGAGGTGCGTCCCGCGCTTGATCCAGAGCGCCCCGACGCCCTTCGGCCCCTCCACCTTGTGCGCAGCGAGCGACACGAGGTCCGCCCCCAGGGCCTCCAGGTCGAGCTCCATCCAGGGCGCCGCCTGCACCGCGTCGACGTGGAGCAGGATTCCCCGCCGCGCCCGCACCCGCTCGGCGATCTCGGCGACGGGCTGGAGGGTGCCCACCTCGTTGTTGCCGAGGATCACCGACACGACGGTCGTCCGGTCGGTGAGCGCGCGCTCGATGTCGTCGGGGTCCACGCGGCCGTAGCGGTCGACCCCGACCTCGACCACCTCGAAGCCGAACTTCTCGAGGTAGGCCAGCGTGTGGTGGGTCGCGTGGTGCTCGACGGCCGTCGTGACCAGCCGGTGGCCGCGGGGCCTGCCCGCCCACGCGGCGCCCTTGAGGGCGAGGTTCGTCGCCTCGGTGCCGCCGCTCGTGAACACGATCTCGCGCGCATCCGCTCCGACCGCCCGGGCGAGCCGGTCGTGTGCGTCGTCGAGCGCCTCGCGGGCGGCACGGCCGAAGGCATGGGCCGACGAGGGGTTGCCGAAGGTGCCGCCCAGCAGCGGCAGCATGGCCTCGAGCACCTCGGGCCGGACGGGGGTGGTGGCAGCGTGGTCGAGGTAGATCGGCATCGTCGCCGGATTGTACGACCGGGGCGGCGTCGGGCCCCGTGCGCAGGCGAACGGACGGGCGGGCGGCGCCCGCACGCTCCATTGCCGCGGGGACGAGAATCAGGCCATGGATCCGGTTGCCGTCGTCGTCGTGGCGGTCCTTGCGGGCGGGCTGGCCGTCATCGTGCGGGCGCTCGCCGGGGGCCCGTCAATCATGCCCAACCTCTTCCGCCACCAGATGCCGGGCTGGCCGCGCGGGGTGCAGGAGGACGACGACGTCCGGTGGACCTGGCGGCGCCGTCCGCGGGACCCGTCCGAGCCGATCGTGGAGCGGCTGCACGGCCGCGTCCGGGCCGGCCGCGGCCGCTGAGAGTCTGTCACGGATCGAGAGCGCGAAGCCCGTCATCCGTGACGCCATGAAGGCGCAGGCCTGGATGGAGGTCGCCTGCGTCGCCTGACTCTGCGGGAGGCTCCGGGTCAGCCGACCTGATGACCCGGCTCACGGCTTGTAGAGGGTGCCCGCCTCGGGCGGGCAGTCGGCGGCGCAGAGCCACACGCCGTGGGGAATGACCGCCGTCCTTGTCGAGCCGTCGACCTCGTAGACCACATCGAGCGCCGAGCCTCCCGCAGCGTCGCCGCTGCCCCTGACCACCTGGACCGCCAGTTCGACCAACTGTGCCGACACGCTGTCGGGCAGGTCGGCTGGGTCCTCCGGGCACACGCCGGACACCTCCTTCACGGGCGCGTCGGGATTGAAGTCCGACTTGAGGCCGGCGATCGTCGACGCCTCTCCGCCAAGGCTGTCGAGCCCGCGGAGGAAGGGGTTGAGCCGGATGGCGAACGCCTGCACCTGGATGTCGCCGGTCGGCCGGTGGACCGCGACCGAGCGAAGGACGGCGTTGCCGGGCCTCGACAGGCACAGCATGGTCGCGCCGAACGAGAACGGCTGGCCGACCGCGACATCGCGGAAGGCGCCGCTCGCAGCGGTGCCCTCGGCTCCAGCCATGCGGAGGTCGGTCGACGGCCCGCAGGCGCCGAGCGAGACCGCCGCCAAGGCCGCGACCGTCATGGACGCGAGCCGCACGGTGGCGCGTGACCGCATGCTTCCCCCTCTCGCCAGCCGGCATCGATCGTCCGCGTCCTGTCGCGCGTCAAGAGCGTTCCTTGGTTTCGCACGCCCGGCACGCGAAACGCGCGACCGGCCACAGGCTCTGGGGCCGCCGGGCGGCTAGGGCCGCTCGGACGCCCTGGCCACGTCGAAGGCGCGCCCGCGCTCCTTCTCGCGGTCCTGCTTGGCCAGCAGCCGCTTGCGCAGGCGGATCGCCGAGGGAGTGACCTCCACCAGCTCGTCGGCGCCGATGAACTCGATCGCGCTCTCGAGCGTGAGCGGCCGGGGCGGCGTCAGCCGGAGCGCCTCGTCGTGGGCGTGGGTCCGGATGTTGGTGAGCTTCTTCTCCTTGGTGGCGTTGACGTCCATGTCGCCCGAGCGCGCGCTCTCGCCGACGATCATGCCCTCGTAGACGTCCACGCCCGAGCCGATGAACAGCTCCGAGCGGTCCTGGAGGTTGAACAGCGCGTAGGCGTTGGACGTGCCCGCCCGGTCGGACACCAGCACCCCGTTCGTCCGGTGGGTGACCTCGCCGGCCCAGGGTCCGTAGCCCTCGCCGATCTGGTGGAGCAGCGCCGTGCCGCGGGTGTCGGTCAGGAGCTGCCCGCGATAGCCGATCAGGCCGCGCACGGGCAGCACGAACTCCATCCGCACGCGGCCGTCGGCGTCGGTGCTCATCTGCTCGAGCCGCCCCTTGCGGCCGGCCAGGGCCGTCTGGACCTCGCCGATGTACTCGGGCGGGATGTCGAGCGTGATCCGCTCGTAGGGCTCGGTGACCTCGCCGCCGACCTCGTGGAGGATCACCTCCGGGCGGCTGACGGTCAGCTCATAGCTCTCGCGGCGCATCTGCTCGATGAGGACCGCCAACTGGAGCTCGCCGCGGCCGCGGACCTCGAACGTGTCGCCGGACTCGGTCGGGTGGACCTGGATCGAGACGTTGCCCAGCACCTCGCGGTCGAGGCGCGCCTTGATCTGGCGCGACGTGACGTACTTCCCGTCGCGGCCGCCCAGGGGCGAGGTGTTGACCCCGAACGTCATCCGCAGGGTGGGCTCGTCCACGTCGAGGCGCGGCAGCGGCCGGGGGTCCCCGGGGTCCGTGAGCGTGTCGCCGATCGTGACCTCGGGCAGCCCGGCCACCGACACGATCTCGCCCGGCCCGGCCTCGGCGATGTCCACGCGGTCCATGCCGCGCGCGGTCTGGAGGCTCGTCACGACGCCCGAGAGGGTGACGGTCCGCCCCGGCTCCACCGATCCGGACGTGTCCTCCTCCTCGTCGCGCACCACCGTGACGCGCTGCCCCACGCGGATCGTCCCGTTCCGGATCCGGCCCACCGCCATCCGGCCGACGTACTCGTTCGCGGACAGGTTCGTGACCAGCAGCTGGAGCGGGTGGCCGGGCTCGTACGCGGGCGGCGGCGTCACGGCGACCAGCAGCTCGAGGAGCGGGCGCAGGTCGGCGCCCGTCTGGCCCAGGTCGAGCGTGGATGTGCCGGCCCTGGCGTTGGTGTAGACGACGGGGAACTCGATCTGGTGCTCGTCGGCGCCGAGGTCCATGAACAGCTCGTAGACGTCGTCGAGAACCTCGCCCGCGCGCGCGTCGGAGCGGTCGATCTTGTTGATCGCGACGACGACCGGCAGGCCCCGCGCCATCGCCTTCTGGAGCACGTAGCGGGTCTGCGGCAGGGGGCCCTCGGCCGCGTCGACGAGCAGCAGGACGCTGTCGACCATCAGCAGGGAGCGCTCCACCTCGCCGCCGAAGTCGGCGTGCCCGGGCGTGTCCACGATGTTGAGCCGGACGCCGTCGAACTCGATCGTCGTCTGCTTGGCCAGGATCGTGATCCCCTTCTCCCGCTCGAGGTCCATCGAGTCCATCACGCGGTCGACGACCGCCTGGTTGGCGCGGAAGACGCCGGTCTGGCGGAGCAAGGCGTCCACGAGCGTGGTCTTGCCGTGGTCCACGTGGGCCACGATCGCCACGTTGCGCAGGTCGTGGCGCACGGCCGGGGGGGCGTTGGTGGGCACGGCGGTGCCGAGGGTTTCGCTCATGGGCGGCGCCAGTGTCGCACATGCCGGGGTTCGGGGCGGTCGGCCCGGTCCAACCCCCCACCACTGTGGGGGGTCCGTCAGGCCACTCGGCCTATCGCCGGCGAGGCCCGGCGACGGGCACACTCGCAGCGAAGAGGCCGCGGACGTTCCACGGCCCATGACGCCCCGACTGTGCACGACAACCCGGCCGATCAGCCCGACGCCGACCCGACTGCCTGCCCCGATCTCGAGGCGGAGCGCCGTGTCCTGCGCGCCATCTGGATGTCGAGCCCCGACCCCGTCTTCCTCAAGGACACGGAGGGGCGGTTCCAGCTCGTCAACCCTGCCTTCGAGGTCGCCGCGGGGCGGTCCGAGGCGGAGCTCCTGGGGCGTCGCGACAGCGACCTCTACCCGGGGGACGTCGCGGCCCGGTACTCGGCCGTGGACCAGGCCGCGATGGCCGCCGGCGGCTCGCTGACCTCGATCGAGGAGCGGATCGAGCCGCACGGCGGGCGTGTCGTGCTCGAGACCGTCAAGTCGGCGGTGCGCGATGCCGACGGCACCGTGCTCGGCGTGCTGGGGATCGTCCACGACGTCACCCGCGTCCGGGAGACCGAGGCGGCCCTCGCCGACCGCAGCCGCACCTTCGAGGCGATGGTCAGCCAGTCCGCCGACGCCATGGCGCTGATCGACGCCGAGACGTACGCGTTCGCCGAGTTCAACGATGCCGCCTGCGCCGGCCTCGGCTACACGCGCGATGAGTTCGCCGGCCTCGGGCTGCACGACATCGAGGCCGCGGCTGCGGCCACGACGATCGAGTCGCAGGCCGCCCGCCTCGGCGCGGGCGAGACGGTCCGGCTGCTGAGCCGCCACCGTCGGCGCGACGGCGTGGAGCGCGATGTCGAGGCCAGCCTGCGGCCGCTCGCCATCGGCGGCCGTCCGTACATCGCCGCCGTGTGGCGCGACGTCACCGAGGCGAAGGAGCACGAGCGCGAGCTGCTCGCCAGCGAGCGGCGGTACCAGACGCTGTTCGACACGTCGACGGTCGCGGTCCTCGTGCACGACGGCGAGACGGGCGAGGTGCTCGAGGCCAACCAGCGGGCGCTGGCCAACTACGGCGTGGCGTCCGTCGAAGACCTGACCCTCGACCTGGTCTTCTCCGGCCCGGCGCCCTACACCCTCGCGGAGGCGCTCGGGCAGATGCATGCCGTGCTCGCCGACGGGCCGGTCCGGTTCGAGTGGCGCACGGTCGCCGCGAGCGGGCGCGTGCGGTGGGAGGACGTCAGCCTCCAGCCGGTGACGATCGCGGACACGAGGCGGATCGTCGCCGTCGCCACCGACATCACCGACCGCAAGGTGGTCGAGCTCGAGCTCGACTACCACCGCCGCCACCTCGAGGAGATGGTCGAGCAGCGGACGGCCGAGCTGGCGGCGGCGAACCGGCGGCTGCTGCTGTCCGACATGCGGCTCCGCGCCATGTTCGACCTCTCGCAGCGTGCCGAGTCGCTCGACGAGCGCGAGCTGCTCAGCCACGGCCTCGAGGAGGCGATCCGCCTCACCGGCAGCCGGATCGGCTACGTCCACTTCGTCAACGAGGACGAGTCGATCGAGCTCGTCGCCTGGTCGCGTGACACGCTCGCGCAGTCCGAGGCCGGGTACGACGCGCACTACCCCCTCGCGCTGGTAGGCGTGTGGGCCGACAGCTACCGCACGGGCGCCCCGGTCATCCACAACGACTGGGAGGCGACGCCCGGGCAAAAGAGCATGCCCGAGGGCCACATCGCGCTCACCCGCCACCTGGGCGTCCCGATCCGGGAGGGCGGCCGGGTCCGGATGCTGATTGGCGTCGGCAACAAGGAGGCGCCATACGACGATTCCGACGCCGACGAGCTGACGCTGGTGGGCACCGACCTGTACGGGATCGCGATGCGCCGCCGCGCCGAGCTCGCCCTCGCCGACGCCAAGGACGCGGCCGAGGCGGCGAGCCGCGCCAAGACGACGTTCCTGGCCAACATGAGCCACGAGATCCGCACCCCGATGAACGCGATCATCGGGCTCACGCACCTCCTGCGCGCCGAGCCTGTCACCCCGCGCCAGGACGAGCTGCTGGCCAAGGTCACCGAGGCGGCCGAGCACCTGCTCTCGATCATCAACGGCGTGCTCGACCTGTCCAAGATCGAGGCCGGCAAGCTCGCGCTCGAGCCGACGGACGTCAGCCTCTCCGAGGTGCTCGAGCACGTCCGCTCGATGGTCGCGGTGCGCGCCCGCGAGCGGGGCCTGGCGTTCTCGATCGAGGTGGGGCCTGACGTCCCCACCGACTTCCACGGCGACGGGCTGCGGGTGGGGCAGATCTTGATCAACCTCGCGGGGAACGCGGTCAAGTTCACCAACGAGGGCAGCGTCGCGATCCGGGTCGAGCGCGCGCCGGCGATGCCGGACGGGGTCCGGTTCGTGATCGCCGACACCGGCATCGGCATCGCGGCGGACGACCTCTCGAGGCTCTTCCGGTCCTTCGAGCAGGCGGACGCCACCACGACCCGCCGCTACGGCGGCACCGGCCTCGGGCTCGCGATCAGCAAGTCGCTCGTGGACATGATGGGCGGGCGGATCGCGGTCGAGAGCGAGGTGGGCGGCGGCTCCACGTTCACGGTGGACCTCCCGTTGCCGCCGGCGACCGCCCCTGCGACGGCCCACGCAGACCCGCCCGCGGTCGACACGGCCGCCAGGCGCGCCTCGCGCCCGGGCGCCCGCGTCCTGCTGGCCGAGGACTCTCCCGTCAACCAGCAGGTGGCGGGCGAGCTGCTCGCGCTCGCCGGCGTCGTGGTCGACGTCGCCGGTGACGGGCAGACCGCGATCGAGCGCGCCGCGCGCGACCGGTACGACCTGATCCTGATGGACGTCCAGATGCCACTCGTCGACGGCCTCGAGGCCACGCGCAGGATCCGCCGGCTGCCGGGCCGCGAGGACGTCCCGATCATCGCGATGACGGCCAACGCCTTCGACGACGACCGCCGGGCCTGCATCGAGGCCGGCATGAACGACCACCTGGCCAAGCCCGTGGACCCGGCCCGGCTGTACGCCGCACTCGAGCGGTGGATCCCCGCCTGCGCGACGGCCGACGGCGACGGCGGCGCGCCGGGGAGCGACGTCGGCGCCGCGACCGACAGCGGGTCGGTGCTCCGCGCCGTCGGCGCGGTGCCCGGCGTAGACGCCGGTCCCTGGCTGGCCGCCGGCGCATCCGCCCGATCCGGCTACCTCCAGCTGCTCGGGCGGTTCGCCGCAAGCCATGCGGAGGACGTCGCCGTCGTCCGCGCGCGGCTGGGCGCGGGGCAGCCCGCGAAGGCGGCGCGGACCATGCGCACGCTGGCGCTCGTGGCCGGGGGGCTCGGCCTCCTCGTGGTCGAGCGGACCGCGGCCGAGCTCGAGGCCGAGATCGCGCGGGGCGCCGGCCCGGACGTGCTGGCACCCCGCCTCGACGATCTGGACGAGTGCCTCCGCAGGCTCATCGCGGGCCTCCTCGACGCGGGGGTGGAGCGCGCGCCCGAACTCGAGCCCGTCCGCGCATAGCGTCGGCGCGCCCGTCCCGGCCGCGCGCCACGGATACACTCCTGTCCGTGCAGGAGGAGCCCGAATGACCGTCGCCGCCGTCATCCTCGCCGCGTCGCCCGAGTCCGCGCTCGCCGACGCTGCCGGGACGCCAGCGGCGCGTCGGATCGCGGACGCGGCATGGGCCGGCGGGGCGACGCCCGTCGTCGTGGTCGCCGCCGATCCGGCGGGCGCGCTGGCGGCAGCCCTCGCCACGGCGCAGGTCACGCTGCTCGAGCCGCCGCCCGCCGGGGTCGGCGCCGCCGGGCAGGTGGCCGACGGGATGGCGGCCGCCAGCCGCCTCGTCGCCGCGACGAGCGGCGCCCTCGTCTGGCCGGCGCGCCACGCCTGGGCCGATGCCGAGACCGTGACGACGCTCATCGAGGCCCACGGCGAGGCGCCGACGAAGGTCCTGCGCCCGGCGCACCACGGCGTCGCGGGCTGGCCCGCCCTCCTGCCGCTCGCCGCCCTCGACCGGATGGCCGGCCTCGCACCAACAGCTCCCCTCGACGACCTCCTCGACGGCCTCGCCGCGGGCGGCCTGGAGGTCCGCCTCGTGGACACCGGCGACCCCGGCACGACGCACGACATCACCGTGCCGCTCACGGCACTGCCGGCCTTCGACGGGCCGCGGCGCCCCGACGACGGCCTTGAGCGCGAGTGGGGCGCTCCCGCCGCCGCCCAGTCCGATGACGCGCCGCCCGCCGGGCCGGCCCGTCTGGCCAACCCCGACCCGGCTCCCTAGGACACGCTGTGGCACCCCAGAATCGGCCGGCCGCGCCGCCGGACCCTTGCCCTTGTCATCGCCGCCGTCGTCGTGCTCGTCACCGCCGGCGGCGCCTGGTATCTCCAGCCGCAGCAGCTCTTGCCGGAGGCGCAGGTGTCGCTGGGCGCCAAGCCCGACACCGCGTTCCAGAAGCTCGGCGACAACTACGAGTGGATGCCGCCGTCGATGCACTACTCGGTGGGGCTGGTGGTGTATCCCGGCGCGAAGGTCCCGCCGGCGGCGTACGGCCCGCTCGCCCAGCGCATCGCCGCCCACGGGTATCTGGTGGTCGTGGTCTCGATGCCGCTGAACATGGCCGTCCTCGACATCGACGCCGCAACCGCGGTCATCGCCGCCCACCCCGAGGTCACCCGCTGGGCGATCGCCGGGCACTCGCTCGGCGGGGCGATGGCCGTCCAGTTCGTGTCCAGCCACCCGGGCGTCATGCGCGGCCTGGCACTCTGGGCGTCCTACCCGGGCGTCGACATCGCCGGCTCGGGCGTCGCGTGCTCCTCGATCTACGGCACGCTCGACGCCGGCGCCGACCAGATCACCTCGGCGGAGTCCAAGGGCCGGCTCCCAGACGACTGCACGTTCGTGGCGATCCAGGGCGGCAACCACGAGCAGATGGGCTACTACACAGGCCAGCCGAACGACCCGCCGGCCACGCTCAGCCGTGACGACCAGCAGACGCAGGTGGCCCAGGCCACGCTCGAGATGCTCGCCCGCGTCCAGGCCCAGCCCGACCAGTTCCCAGCGCCCCCGTCGACCCCGGGTCCCTCCGGCGCGCCGAGCGCCGCCCCGTCGGGGTCCTGACCCCGGGCCTGCCCTCGCGCGCGCCCGCGGCGGCCACGCGCCGCGGCAGTGGCCGCCAGGCGGCCGGGGGCACGCGCGGTCAGGCGGTCGGCGCCGCGCGCCCGCCCGGCCCCGCGGCGGCGGCGATCCTCCTGATGGCACCGGTTGCGAGCGCGATCCCGCCGACGACCATCAGTACCCCCACGACCTGCTCGCCGGACGGGTCCTCGCCCAGCAGCAGCACCCCGAGCACGAGCGTCGTGACCGGCTGGACCAGGAGGAGCACCGACGAGATCACCGCCGGCAGCTTCGGCAGCGCCGTCTGGATCGCGATGTAGCCGATCGACTGCGAGACCACGCCGTACGCGAGCAGGAAGCCGAGGGCGGGCCACGCCGGCAGGAGGTCGAGGCTGCCCACCCCGGCGCCGAACAGGCCCGCGAGCAGGCCGGTCACGGCCGTCGCGATCGCGACCGGGCCCGCCGGCCGGTGGTCAGGGCTGGCCTGCCGGATCACCAGCAGGTAGCCCGCGTACGACACCGCGGTGATGAACCCGATCGCGACGCCGGCCCGCGGGTCCGCACCGTACGCCTCCGCTCCGACGATGCCCGAGATGAGCACCACGCCCGCGAGCATCGCCGGGATGGCGACGAACACCTCCCGGCGCGGCCGCTCGCCGAGGAGCAGCCATGCCGCCAAGCGCCACGATGACCACCTGCAGGTTGCCCATGACCGTGGCGAGGCCGGCGCCCATCAGGTCCACCACGACGTGGAACGTGATGAGGTCCGCCGCGAAGAACACGCCGGCGACGGCCGACATGGCGACGGTCCGGCGGCTCATCGGCCCCCGGGCGACGACCTCGGCCCGGGCGACGAGCACCAGGATCGGCAGGCCGAACAGGCAGCGGAAGAGGACGCCGGTCGCGGGCGACACCCCCGACCATCGGTAGAAGATCGCCGACGAGGCGATCGCGAGCGCGCCGAGGACGGCCGCCGCGCGCGGCCGCGCCCCGACCCAGGCGAAGAGGGTCAGCGCTTCTCCGGCACGCCCACGAAGCGCAGGCCCAGCTCCTCGAACTGCTCCTCGTCGGGCACCGACGGCGCCTCGAGCATCAGGTCCGAGCCCGACTGCGTCTTCGGGAACGCCATGACCTCGCGGATGTTCGTCTGGAAGCTCAGCAGCGCCGCCCAGCGGTCCACGCCGAGCGCGATGCCGCCGTGGGGCGGCGCGCCGTACTCGAACGCCTCGAGGATCGCGCCGAAGCGCTCCCGCATCTGCTCCACCGTGTAGCCCTGCAGGTTGAAGCTCCGGGCGAGCAGGTCGGGCTTCCAGATGCGCACCGAGCCGCCGCCCAGCTCCCAGCCGTTGAGCGCCACGTCGTACTGCATCGCCTTGGCGCGGCCGGCCGGGTCGCCGGGGTCGCGGACGTCGAGGTCGCCCGAGAGCGTGGTGAGCAGCACCTCGTCCTCGGGCACCACGCCGCTGAACGGGTTGTGCGTCGCGTCCCAGCGGTGGTGCTCCGCATCCCACTGGTACATCGGGAAGTGGTGGACCCAGCAGTAGGCGAGCTCGTTCGGGTCCGCGAGGCCCAGGCGCGCCGCGATCTCGTTGCGCAGCCGGCCCAGGACATCGTTGGTGGTGTCGTGCGCGTCGGCGACGACCAGGATGAGGTCGCCCTCGGCCGCGCCCGACGCCGCGCGGACCGCGGCCTGCGTCTCGGCGGCGAGGAACTTGGCGATCGGGCCGTGGAGCTCGCCGCCGGGCTGCACCGAGAGGTGGACGAGGCCCCGGGCGCCGAACCGCTTGGCGAGCTCGGTCAGCTCGTCGATCTCGCGGCGCGACACGCCGCCCATGCCCGGCGCGGCGATGCCCTTCACGCGGCCGCCGGCCGCCAGCGTCTCGTCGAAGACGCGGAAGCCGGAACTGGCGCCAAGCGCGGGCGCCAAGTCGAACAGCTCCATGCCGAACCGCAGGTCGGGCTTGTCCGAGCCGAACCGCTCCATCGCGTCGTCGTACTCGAACACCGGGAACGGGATCTCGCGGATCGGGCGCTCCGGCACCGTCGCCCTCGTCACCTCGATCACCATCTGCTCGATGAACGCGCGGACCGTGTCCTCGTCCACGAAGCTCATCTCGAGGTCGAGCTGGGTGAACTCCGGCTGGCGGTCGCCGCGCAGGTCCTCGTCGCGGAAGCAGCGCGCGATCTGGAAGTAGCGGTCGACGCCCGCCACCATCAGCAGCTGCTTGAGCTGCTGGGGGCTCTGCGGCAGCGCGTAGACGGTGCCCGGCTGGAGGCGCGACGGCACGATGAAGTCGCGGGCGCCCTCGGGCGTGGACTTGATCAGGTTGGGCGTCTCCACCTCGACGAAGCCGTGCGTGTGGTGGGCCTCGCGGATCGCCTGGACGAGGCGGCTCCGGAGGAGCAGCCGGCGCGCCATGGCCTCGCGGCGGATGTCGAGGTAGCGGTAGCGCAGACGCAGGCTCTCGTCGATGGTCGCGTCGGGGTCGTTGATGTAGAAGGGCGGCGTCTTGGCCTCGTTGAGGATCGTGACCCTGCGCGCCTGAAGCTCGACCCCGCCCGTGGCGAGCTTCGCGTTCTCGGTGCCCGGCTGGCGCTTGGCGACCACGCCCTCGACGGCGATCACGAACTCGGTGCGGACCTTGGACGCCTCGACATGGGCCGCGGGGGCGTCGGCCGCGTCCACCACCACCTGGGTGATGCCGTGGCGGTCGCGCAGGTCGATGAACACGAGCTTGCCGTAGTCGCGCCGGCGGTGCACCCAGCCCGCGAGCTTCGCGTCCGCGCCGTCGTCGTCAACGCGCAGCTGTCCACACGTGTGGGTGCGGTAGGGCGTGGCGAGCGGGGCGGAGTCGGCGGACACGGATGGGCTCCCGGGTGCGGGTGGTGGCTCGCGCCCATCGTAGCGGAGGCGGGGCGCGGTCCTCGCCGCGATCGCATCGCCCCCCGGCGGGTTCGGCACCGGCCGCGCGCGTCAGGCCTCCCAGGCGACCGCCACCGAGCCTGTCATGCCGGGCAGCGGGAGGATCGCGGCCTCGGCCTCCACCTCGGCCCGCTCCCCCGCCGTCAGCCCCCGCCACGGCGCGACAGTCACCCGCCTGCCGGTACGTCGCCACACGCCCACGAGCTCGCCGCGGACCATCACGGCACCCGGCCAGACCGTGTTCCGCGGGAAGGCGGCCGCCCGCTCCAGCTCGCCGGGGAGGAGGAGGTCGCGCTCGCCGACCATGAGGAACGGGTCGCCCGACGGAAGCAGGCGCGCCGGCGCCGGTGCGTCGGCTCCCGCCCGGAGCTGCGGCTCGTCCGCCGCGAGGAGCCAGGCCTCGCCGACCGGGGTGCGGACGGCAACCAGCTCCGGCGCCAGCTGCGCGAACACCGCGCGACTGGCGGCCGGGGTCAGGCCCGCCCACCAGGCGAAGCCCGGCGCCGTGGCCGGCCCGACGACATGTAGGAACCGGCGGGCCAGCGCCAGCCGTGCCGTGACGGCGTCGGCGTCGGGTCGCGCCACGACGCGAAGGTCCGGGCGTCGGGCGCCGTCCCACCGGATCAGCACGCGCCCGGTGGCGCCCGTGAGCCGAAGGGCATTCGAGTAGGGATCGAGGTCGGACCCCGACAGCCAGCGGCCGTCAGCACTGCCGGGGAGCGCGGCCAGGGCACCCGCCAGCGCCTCGCCCTCCGCGCGATCGAGCGGGTCGTCGGGCGCGACCCCGAGCGTGAACAGCGCCCGGTCGGCCTCGGCCACGACGAACACGCAGCGGCGCGGACCCCACACCTGCACGAAGACCGGGTCGGCCCACGCGTCGGGCCCGATCCCCGCCACCCGCGCGTGCAGGGCGAGCAGGGCCGCCCGCGGCGCGCTGTCCTGGAGACCCGCCAGGGCGGCGGCGCGGAGCGAGTCGGCGCCGGCCGGCAGCCGTCGGTCGAGGGCGCCCACACGCCGGCGATACGCGAGGACCCGGGCGCGGTCCGCCGTGACCCGCGCGGCCATGCGACGTCAGCTGTGCTTGTGGCCGGTCTCGGCGCGAGCGAGGTCCCGGGCGAGGTCCGCCACGTCGACGGCCTTCTGGGTGCCGGCGAGCAGGTCGCGCAGCCCGACGCGGCCGTCCGCGAGCTCCTCGCCCACGATCACCGCGAAGTGGGCGCCCTCCCTGCCGGCGGCCTCGAGCTGGCGTCCCAGCTTGCGGCGTGCGAGGTCAGCCCGGACGCGCAGGCCCGCGGCGCGCAGGTCGGTCGCGATCTTGAGGCGGTTGAGCGTGTCGTCGGGGTCGGCCGAGACCACCACCGCGAGGGGCCCCTCGTCAGGCAGGCCCGGGCCGTCCGCACCCGACTGCTCGGCGAGCACGATCGCCACCCGGTCGAGGCCCAGGCCGAAGCCGATGCCGGGGGTTGGCCGGCCGCCGAGCAGCTGCACGAGGCCGTCGTAGCGCCCGCCGCCCCCGAGCGCCTGCTGCTGGCCCTCGCGGCCGGCGACGTAGAACTCGAACGCGGTGCGGGTGTAGTAGTCGAGGCCGCGGACGAGGCCCGGCTCCACCCGGAACGGGACGCCGAGCGCGGCGAGGTGCGCCTTCACGCTCTCGAAGTGCGCGGCGCACGCCTCGCACAGATGGTCGGTGATCCGGGGCGCAGCGGCGTTGAGCTCGGCCATGTCCGGGTCCTTCGAGTCCAGCAGGCGCAGCACGTTGCGCTCGAGGCGGTCCTGCTCCGTCGACGGCAGCTGGGCGGCGTGGCCGCGGTAGTACGCGGTGAGCGTGGCGATGTATGCCGGCCGGCACGCCGGGTCGCCGATCGAGTTGACGAGCACCTCGACGCCGCCCACCCCGGCCTCGGTGTAGAAGCGGTGGCCGAGCTCGATGACCTCGGCGTCGACGCCCGGCCCCGGGTCGCCGATCGCCTCGACGTCGAACTGCCAGAACTGGCGGTAGCGCCCCGCCTGCGGCCGGTCGTAGCGGAACATCGGGCCGGTGGTGGTGAGCTTCACCGGCTGCGGCCACGTCTGCATGCCGTGCTGGACGTAGGCCCGGGCGATACCGGCGGTGGGCTCCGGGCGGAGCGCCCAGGACTCGGCCTCGTCCGTCCGCGGGGCGATGCGGAAGAGCTCCTTCTCCACGACGTCGGTGACCTCGCCGATCCCCCGCTCGAACACCGCGGCCTGCTCGAACAGGGGCGTCTCGATCGGGCGGTAGCCGTAGCGGCGGGTCAGGTCCGAGGCGATCCGGATCAGGCGCTCGAAGACCGCGCGATCGTCGGGCAGCAGGTCGCGGGTGCCCCGGGGGGCGCGATAGGTCGGCATCGCCGCCAAGTCTAGCCGTCCCCGCCCCCGCCACGGCGCTCACCGGTCCGCACCTGCCGGCGCTCCGGCGGCACGTCCGCGGCGGGCGGTTGGGCGACGGCGCATGACGCGCGGCTCGCGGTTGAGCGCGGTCGCACGAGTTTCCCGCCGGATATGCACCACACGGGCGTTCGTCACGGATTCGGTGCCACCTGCCCTCCCCGCGCATCGGTGACCCTGGATCCGCCCCTGCGGGCGCCGTCACGATGACGAGCACCCGCCTGGGGCATGCCTGACACGAACCGGATCCCGGCGACGCACGGGGCGGATCGCGCCAGCACCGGCCCGTTCGTGGCCCCCCATCCGTAACCTTCACGTAAACGTCAATGTTGGGGTAACGTTGACAGCGATGGACAGCTCAGCCGCCGCACCCGACACGTCATCGACGCGGCTGCTCCGCATCCAGGAGGTGGCCGACGAAACCGGCCTGACGCCGCGCTCGATCCGCTACTACGAGGAGATCGGCCTCCTCGCGCCGGCAGCCCGCTCGGAGGGCGCCTACCGCCTGTACGACGGCGACGACCTCGAGCGGCTGCGCTTCATCGCCGCCCTGCGCAACGACGCCGGCTTCTCGCTCGCCGAGATCGGCCAGCTCCTCGAGGACGAGCAGGCCCGCGCCCGCAGCCGCGCCCAGTTCCGCGCCGGTGACGCGCCGGCCCAGCGGGCGGCGATCGCTGACGCCCTCGCCCGCATCGACCGCCAGATCCAGACGCTCGAGCGGAAGCGCTCCCGCATCGACGCCATGCTCGCCGACGCTGTCGCCCGGCGCGCCCACAACCAGGCCCACTTCGACGACATCGACGCCGGCCGCGCCCCGGCCCACGCGGCACACGGGGGCAAGCTGGCAGCCGCGCCTGAGGCCGCCCGATGAGCGGCCGCGCCTCGCTGCGCCGCGGCGCACGCGCCTTCGGCCACCGCAACTACCGGCTGTTCTTCGGCGGCCAGGGCATCTCGCTCGTGGGCACCTGGATGCAGACCGTGGCCCAGGCGTGGCTCGTCCTGCAGCTCACCGGCGACCCGTTCATGCTCGGCCTGCTCTCGGTCGCGCAGTTCCTGCCGGTCATGGTCCTGGGGCTCTTCGGCGGGATCGTCGCCGACGCGCTCCCCAAGCGCCAGATCCTGATCGCCACGCAGACGAGCCAGATGATCCTCGCGTTCATCCTGTTCGGGCTCACGGCCACGGGCACCGTGCAGGTGTGGCACATCATGGTGCTCGCGCTCCTGCTCGGGGTGACCAACGCCGTCGACATGCCCACCCGCCAGGCGTTCGCCGTGGAGATGGTGGGCCACGACGACATCCAGAACGCGGTGGCGCTCAACTCCGCGATGTTCAACGGCGCGCGCATCGTCGGGCCGGCGGTCGCGGGCATCGCGATCGGCGTCCTCGGCATCGCCGCGGCGTTCCTGGTCAACGGGCTCAGCTTCCTGGCGGTGATCGTCGCGTACACCGTGATGCGCGATGAGGACCTCCACTCCCCCGCCCATTACCACCGCCCCGCGACCCTGCGCGCGGTCGGCGAGACGCTCAGCGACGGCCTGCGCTACGTCTGGCGCTCGCCGATGCTGCTCCTCCCGGTCACGATGATCGGCCTCGTGTCGACCTTCGGCATGAACTTCTCGGTGGTGGTCCCGGCCCTCGCTGACGAGGTGCTCAAGACCGACGCGACGGGCTTCGGGATCCTGATGGCCTCGACCGGGGTCGGCTCGATGGTCGCCGCGCTGCTGATCGCGTTCTCCAGCAAGTCGCGGCCGATGATCATCGGGCTCGGGTCGCTGATGCTCGGCGCCGCACTCCTCGCGGCCGGCCTGATCACCTCGTTCGCCCTGTCGCTCGTGGCGCTGGCGTTCGTCGGGTTCGGCGCGATCGGCATGGCCGCCACGGCCAACACCACGATCCAGCTCAACGTCGAGGACGGCTACCGCGGACGGGTGATGAGCGTCTACACGACCGTGTTCGCGGGCTCCGCCCCGGTCGGCGGCCTGCTCGCCGGCTGGCTCGCCTCGACCTACACCGTCAGCACCTCGCTGCTGGTCGCGGGGGCCATGTGCGTGGCCACGGGCCTTGGGGCGATCGTCTGGCTCGGGCGGATCAACACCCGCGCATCGGCCGCGGTCCCGGCCCCCGAGCCGGCCGGCGCGTCCCCGCTGGGCGCCCGCCCGCGCTGACGGCGGGCAGCAGGGCGCCTGGGCTCAGTTCACCACCCGGGAAAGCCTGTCGCCAGGCGTCTCGGCCGACTCGTCGGCGACCCGCGCCAGGACGCGCTCGAGCAGGGCGACCAGCCGTGCGGCGTCACCCCTCGGATCGGCGTCCGCGACGACCGCGCGGAGCACCTCGAGCTGGTTGTCGGCGGCCGCGCGGTCCCCGATCCGGGTGGCCTCGATCGCGAGCCTGCCGCGGCTGCCGAAGGCGAACGGGTGCCGGTCGCCGTACGCGGAGGTGACCACGTCGATGACCCGCGCGTCCGTCGCGAGCGCCGCCCGCCGCTGGTCCGCGGCGCGCTGCATGCCGGCGAGGCGGGTCAGCGGGGCGAGCAGGTCGAGGTGCAGCGGCCCGCGGACGGCCTCCACGGCGGCCACGGCCTGCTGTGCGGCGACCACCGCCACGTCGAGCTCGCCGCGCATGAGCGCAGCGTCTGCGGCAAGGCCGGCCGCGCGGGACCGGTCGAGCGCCCGCTCCACAGCGGGGTCCGGGCCTGCACGCCGCTCCGCCTCGCGGGCGAGGAACGCGCGCAGCGTCTGCTCGCCGCGCACGGGGTCGGGCGCGTAGCGGACGGTGTCGCCGACGATGGGACGCGTCGCGACCCCGCGGTACACCTCCAGGAGTGCGACCGCGTCGGCACCCTGCCGGAGATCGGTCTTGACCTGCGTGCCGAGCACCATGAGGAGCTGCGTGATCGCGGCGCCCGTCCGCCCGTCGAGGTACCCGAAGGCGTCGAGGCGGATCGCCGCGGCCCGGGCAGCACGGTCGCGCGCCACGTCGAGCCGGCCGTCGCGCCGCGCGGTCGCGGCACCGGTGACGAGCGCCGAGGCCGTGTTCGGGTGGTCCGGGCCGTAGAGACGATCGTGGAGCTCGAGCGAGCGCTCGATGAGCGGCCGCGCCCCCTCGACATCGCCCCCGTTGCTCCTGCCGGTCGCGATGTTCATGGTCAGGGTCGCCACCATCGGGTGCTCGGGTCCGAGCGCGGCCTCGGCGGCCGCCAGCGCCCGGTCGTAGAGCTCGCAGGCCCGCGGCCGCGTGGCCTCCTCGCGGTCCAGCTTGACCGCGAGCGCGTTGCAGGTGATCGCGAGCTGGCGCGTCGGCTCGTCGTACGCGCGCTCGCAGCGGCGGAGGGCGTCCTCGTGCGCGGCGATCGCCTCGTCCATCCGGCCCAGCCGGGCGAGCGCCACGCCGACGTTGTTGAGCGACTGCAGGGTGTCCTGGGCGTCCTGGCCGAGCGCGGCCTCTCGCAGCCGGAGCGCGTCGACGAGGCGCGCGTAGCCCGCGTCGTGGTCGCCGAGCGCGATGTCGATGACCCCCTGGAGGTTCCTCGTCTCCGCCACGTCCGTGGCCGGCGCGCCGGCGCGCAGCCCGGCCGCCTCGTCGGCCAGCTCCCGCGCGTCGCGGTAGCGGCCCAGCCCGTACGCGCACTCGGCCGCGAGCTCGACGGCCACCGCGCGCGCCAGCGGGTTCGAACCCGGCGGCAGCAGCTCCAGCGCGCGCCTCGCGAGCGGCTCGGCGTCGGCGTACTCGCCAGCCTCGTAGCGTCGGCGCCCCTCGATGAGGAGGGCGCTCGCGGCCGGGTCGGTCACCGCGACCCCACCCTCGCTACCCCAGGTCGCGCTGGACGTTGAGCACGTCCTTGAGCTGCTCCACGCGGCTCATCACCTTGGCGAGCTGGGCGACGGACGCCACCTGGAGCGTCATCGTCAGCAGTGCCGTGTGGTCGGGCAGCACCGACACGTTGGCGGCGAGGATGTTGACCCGGTTCTCGGCCATGACCTGGGTGACGTCGGAGAGCAGGCCCGTCCGGTCGTACGCCTCCACCCGGATCGCGATGGGGTAGGTCTGGGCGGGCGCGGACTCCCACTCGACGTCGATGAGGCGCGTGACCTCGCGCTCGTTCATGACCGTCGGGCAGCTGCGCAGGTGGACCGTGATCCCCTTGCCGCGCGTGATGAACCCCTGGATCGGGTCGCCGGGGATCGGGTGGCAGCACTTGGCGAACCGGACCAGGAGGTCCCCCACCCCCTTGACCCGGACGCCGCCGGTCCGGGCGGGCTGCGGCGGGGCGACGATCGGGAGCGTGGCCTGGCCGTCGTCGAGGACGCCGAGCTCCATGACCACCTTCTGGGCCGACATCGCGCCGTAGCCGATGGCGGCGAAGAAGTCGTCGAGCGTGTCGTGCTGATGGGTCTTCGCCACGTCCATGACCCGCTCCAGCCCCACCGCCTGGACGCTCGTGCGGGCGAGCCGGCGGAGCTCGCGCTCGAGCGACTCGCGGCCGTGGATGATGTTCTCCGCGCGGTCCTTCTTCTTGAACCACTGGCGGATCTTCTCCCGGGCATGCGAGGTCCGGACGATGTTGAGCCAGTCGCGCGACGGGCCGTGCTCGCCCTTGGTGGTGACGATCTCGACGATGTCGCCGTTCTTGAGCCGGTAGTCGAGCGGGACGAGCCGGTTGTTGACCTTGGCGCCGATCGTGCGGTGGCCGATGTCGGTGTGGATGCGGTACGCGAAGTCGAGCGGCGTGGCGCCCGCGGGCAGGTCCTTCACGTCGCCGCGCGGCGTGAACACGAACACCTGGTCCTGGAAGATGTCGAGCTTGATCCCCTCGACGAACTCGGTCGCGTCCGACTCGCTGACGTCGCGCTGCCACTCCATCAGCTGGCGGAGCCAGGCGAGCTTGGCGTCGTAGTCGCGCTCGGCCTTGGAGCCCTCCTTGTAGCGCCAGTGCGCCGCGATGCCCACCTCGCTGACCTGGTGCATCGCGTGGGTCCGGATCTGGATCTCGAGCGGCTTGCCGTCGAGCGCGATCACCGCGGTGTGGAGGCTCTGGTAGAGGTTGTTCTTGGGCACCGCGATGTAGTCGTCGAACTGGCCGGGGATGGGCCGCCACAGCGCGTGCACGATGCCGAGCGCGGCATAGCAGTCGCGGATCTCGTCGACCAGGATCCTGATCGCGTAGACGTCGTAGATCTCGCCGAACTCGGCGCTCTTGCGCTGCATCTTCTTGTAGATGCTGTACAGGTGCTTGGGGCGTCCCTGGAGCTCGGCCACGAGTCCGGCATCGGCGAGCCTCGGGCGCAGCTCCTCGATCGCCCGCTCGATGTAGCTCTCGCGGCCCTTGCGCCGCGTGTCGAGCAGCTTGGCGAGCTCGCGGTAGCTCTCGGGCTCGAGCGACTTGAACGAGAGGTCCTCGAGCTCCCACTTGATCTGCCAGATGCCGAGCCGCTCGGCCAGCGGCGCGTAGATCTCCATCGTCTGGCGGGCGATGCGCTGCTGCTTCTCGCCCGGCAGCGCGCCGAGCGTGCGCATGTTGTGGAGCCGGTCGGCGAGCTTGATCAGCACGACGCGGATGTCGTCCGCCATCGCGAGGAACATCTTGCGGATGTTCTCGGCCTGCTGCTGCTCGTGGCTGTGGGTGCTGAACTTGGACAGCTTGGTCACGCCGTCGACGAGGTGCGCGATCTCGGGGCCGAACCGCTCCTCCACGTCGGCGAGGCTGTACTCGGTGTCCTCAGGGACGTCGTGCAGCAGCGCCGCCGCCACCGCGACCGGGTCGATCCCGAGGTCCGCGAGGATCTGCGCCGAGGCGATCGGGTGCATGACGTAGGGCTCGCCGGACGCCCGGATCTCGCCCGCGTGCGCCTCCACCGCGAGCGCGAAGGCGCGCTCGACCACGCCCAGGTCGGCCTGCGGGTGCTGGGCGCGCAGGGAGTCGATCAGCGGTCCGTGGGCCGCTTCGGGCGTCTGGTGGGCGCCGCGGTGCGGCCGGTGGGCCTGCCCCTCGACGGGCACCACCGGACCCCCGTCGCGCGTCCGCTGGCGAACCTGGCGGGGCGCCGGGCGCGGCTTCGCCAGGGGGGTCTCGGGCTCGCGGACGACGGGGTCGGCCATTCGCGCAGTCTACCGCGCGCTGGCGGAGGGCCTGATGCCGGCGGAATCGGGCCCTCAGCCGCCCAGCAGGCCCACTGCCAGCGTGCCGGCGAGCGCGACGTTGCCCGCCGCGTCCACCTCGACCGAGGTGAACCGGATCGGGACGTCCTCGCCGGCGTGGAGCAGCGTCACGGGCGCGAGCCCGGCCGCAGTCGCCACCAGGTTCCCGTCCTTGTCCGCCGACAGCGTGGCCGTCACCGTCACGACCGCCTTGACGACCACCTTGTCGGGCGCGCTCAGGTGGACCGCGGACGCCGGAACGGTGATGCCGACCACCGACGCGATCTCGGCAGCCACCAGCGCCCGAGCGTCGGCGGCGGCGATCGTGGTGCTCGCGGTGATCTGGTCGCCGCCACCGCCGAGGTTGATCGCCGACAGTCCCAGCGGCTGCCCGGCCACGTTGGGGATCGTCACGCCGGTCAGCCGGCCGGCGACGCCGCCCGCTGTGCGGCCCAGCACCGAGACATCGGAGAGCGTCACGTCGAGCGCCCCGATCTGGAGGCCGCGGAACGTGGCGGTCGTGGCCCGGACCCGCACCCGGTCCGCCTGGAGCCAGACCAGGTCCCACGGCGGGTCGGCCGAGACGTTCACGGTGGTGTCGTCCGCCTGCAGCCCCGCGGCCCCGACGCCGGCCGTGAGGAGTCCCGCCGCGGCCGCCGGCAGGCCGATGAACACGAGCAGGGCCGCGACCGCCGAGGCGAGGACGACCGTGAACAGGCATCCGCGCACGGGTCAGCCCTCCCCGAAGCCCATGACTGCGAGCGTCGCGCGCGCCACGCCGGCCTCGTCCCAGGGGATCGCGCCGCTCTCGTACAGGATCGTGGGCTCGTGGCCCTTGCCGGCGAGGAGGACGACGTCGCCTCGGCGGGCCTGCGCGAAGGCCTCGCCGATCGCGGCGCGGCGGTCCGGGATGCCCAGCACGTCAACGCCCTCGGTGCGGCCCGCGCCCACCGCGCCTGCCACGATCTCGGCGACGATCGCGGCCCCGTCCTCGCCCCGCGGGTCCTCGTCGGTCGCCACCACCAGGCGGCACCGCTCGCCCGCGATCCGGCCCATGGCCGCGCGCTTGGCCGTGTCGCGCTCGCCCGCCGATCCGAACACCGCGACCAGGCCGCCGCCGCCAGCGCGCGCGACGGGCGCCAGCAGGTCGAGCACCAGCTCGAGCGACGCCGGCGAGTGCGCGTAGTCCACGATGACCGAGAAGGGCTGGCCCTGCGCGATGCGCTCCATGCGGCCGGGCACGCCGGGGACGGACGCCAACCCGGCTCGGACCTTCGCGGGCGACAGCCCGAGCCCCTCGCCGAGGGCCACCGCCGCGAGCGCGTTGTGCACGTTGAAGCGCCCGGCCAGCCGGAGCTCGAGCCCGCCCGCCCCGGACGGAGCCTCGAAGGCCACGTGCAGGCGGTTCGCGTCCTCGTCGGCCGCGGTCGCCCGGACCTGGGCGTCGGCGGCCCAGCCATAGCGCACGAGGCGGGCGCCGGCGTCGGCCGCGGCCCGCTCGAACCAGGCCCGACTGGGGTCGTCGGCGTTCACGACGGCCACCTTGGGCCACGCCTGCCCGCCGATGCGCTTGGGCGGGTTGCCGGGCCCCGCCGCGAGGGCCGTGAACAGGCGCATCTTCGCCTCGCGGTAGCGCTCGAAGGTGCCGTGGAGCTCGAGGTGCTCGTGCGTCAGGTTCGTGAACACCGCCGCGTCGTACGCCACGCCGAGCACCCGCCCGAGCTCGAGCGCGTGCGAGGTGGTCTCGACAACCGCCACGTCGTCGCCGCCGGCGACCATCGCGGCCAGCGTCGCCTGGAGCTCGGGCGCCGACGGCGTCGTCACGTGCGCCTCGTGGCGCTCGCGGAGGCCCCCCACGCGCGTCTCCACCGTCCCGATCAGCCCGACGCGCAGCCCGGTCGCCTCGAGCGCGGCCGCGGCGAGGAACGAGGTCGTCGTCTTCCCGTCGGTGCCGGTGATCCCCACCACCCCGATCCGCTGTGACGGGTCGCCGTACCACCAGCCGGCCGCAACCGCGAGCGCCCGCCGCGCGTCGCGCACCACGATCTGCGGGATGGTCAGCTCCGGCAGCGGACGCTCCACGATGGCCGCTGCGGCGCCGGCCGACTGCGCCCGGCCCGCGAAGTCGTGGCCGTCCACGTGGAACCCCGGCACCGCCACGAACAGGCGCCCTCCGGCTGCCGCGCGGGAGTCCTCGGTGACGCCCTGGACCGCCTGCGCCGACGTTGCGGCGTCCACCGGCTGGGCCAGCACGTCGGCGCCGGCCAGGCGCGCGACCAGCGCCGCGAGCGGACGGGGCTCGGCGGGCCCGGCGACGGCGACCAGGCGCTCGATCGGCGTGGGCTCGGGGCTCACCCGGCGCGTCCCCTCGCGGCCCGCACCAGGCGGGTGGTCACGCGGCCGGCCTGGTAGCGCCACGGCCGGGCGACGCGCTCCTGCGCGCCGGCGAGCGCCACCCAGCGCGCCCCGAACGAGCGCTTGTGCTCGTACAGGCCGTACGTCGCCTCGCCGGGCTGCGGCTCGCGGCGCGCCCCGGCCACGTCGACGCCCCCGAGGTCCATCTCAGTGCGCCCCTCGGCCAGGGCGAGCTGGATCGCGCGCCAGCGCAGCAGGTGCATCGTGCCCGCGTGCGTCCGCCGCGTCTCGGCCGCGTCGGCCGAGTGGGCTGTGGAGAGCCGCCGCCCGTGGCGGTACAGGATCAGGCCCCCCAGCAGCGCCCCGTCGTCGTGGGCGCGCGCCTCGAGGTAGGAGAGGTGGCCGGCGGCGAGGGCGCGGAGCCACCACGCGACGAACTCGTCGGGGCCTGCGAAGTCGAAGCCGCGCCGGTCGCCCGTGGCGCGGAGCAGGGTGTAGAAGCGGTTCAGCGCGTCGTCGGCGGACTCCTCGCCTCCGGCCGGCTCGGCGCCGTCGAGCGCGGAGGCGGCCGCATCCCAGCGCAGCACGCGGGTCTGGTCGCGCTCGGCGCGCCGGATCCGCTGCCGCGTGGCCTTGGCGATGCCGTCGAAGACCGCCGCCTCGTCGGTGCCGGCGAGGGCGAGCGCCGTGCGGTGGCGGGACGGCTGGATCTCGGCGATGGCGTGGAACCCCGCGGCGGCCAGCGGGCCGCGGTAGGCCGTGTCGCCCTCGGCCACCTCTGGGTCCGCGGCCAGGACGTCGATCCCCTGCCCGTCGAGGTGCGCGGCGATCGACGCGAGCGCCTCGCCCGTCGCCGCACCCGAGCCGTCGTCCGTCCAGGGCTCGCCCTCCCCCACCGGCCCGCGCGCGATGTACGCCGAGCCGCCGCCGAGGAGCGGCCAGCGCCGCTCCAGCACGAGCGCACGCTGCGCTCCCGCCGTGAGGAAGCGGGGCCGCCAGCCGCGGGCTGCCCGGTGCTCCGCCCACGCCCGCGACTGCAGGATGTGCCCGCCCGGCGCGTCCACGGCCGCGGCGTCCCAGCCGTCGAGGTCGGCGCCGGTCAGCTCGCGCACGGCCGCCGTCATGCGTCGCCTGTCATGCGTCGCCCCCGCCGTCCCCCTCGTAGGCCGCCGCGGTCGGGCCGCCGGTGCCGCGCAGCCCGTGCCGTGCCCGCTCGATGCGGACCCGGGTCTTCACGGCCACGCCGTAGGTCGTGCGGCCGAGCCGGTCGAGCACCAGGTCCCAGGCGCCGATGTAGTGCACCTCGCGGCCGCCGAAGCCGGTCTTGAAGTGGGCGATCCCGGGGTGCGCGAGGCCCCACAGGTCGTAGCTCGTGGCGCCCGCGTCGCGCGAGGACCGGATCGCCTCCCACTTGAGCAGGTAGTTGGCGCGCGAATCGGCGCCCGCCTGGGTCATGCCGCCGTACGGCTCCACGACCCGCGACCCGGCCCGGACGAGGAACAGCGTCGCCACAGGGGTCCCGTCGGGCAGCTCGGCGAACAGCAGCCGGGCCCGGCCGTCCGGCGCATACGCGTCCCAGACATCGCGATAGGCGGACAGGGCACGGATGAGGAACCCGGCGCGGTCGGCCGTCTCCCGGTAGATCGAGTAGAACTCGTCGAACCGCTCGGGCCCGGCGTCCACCACGCGCACGCCGCCGGCGCGCGCCTTGTTCACGTACTGGCGCCACTTCTTCCGCAGGTCGCTCCACAGCGCCGCCTCGTCGGCCGTGAGGTCGATGACGCGCGTGGACAGCGGCTGGATGGGCGGGGCCACGCGCCAGCCGGCCGCTCGCAGGCCTGCGGTCACCGCGCCGGCGTCGTCGGGACCGGCGCCCCGCTCGATCTCGGGGTCGATCCGCAGATGGCTCGCCCGGGCGCCCGCCAGCCCGGCCCGCACGGCCGCCGTCAGTCCCCGGATCGCCTCGCCGTCCCAGCTCGCGAGCACCGGGCCGCGCGGCGCGTACCCGAACGCCCAGGGCAGCGGGCCGGGCCGCCGGAGCAGCACCTGGACGCCGGCCTCGGCGCCGGGCACGAGCACCCGGCGCGACGACCACCCGTTGACGGCCTTGACGCGCGCCCAGCCCGAGAGCTGGAGGTACGAGCCCCTCGGGTTCGCCTCGACCAGCACGTCCCAGGCGGACGGGTCGGGCTCGGGGAGCCGGGCGGCCTGCGTCATGCGCGGCCGCGACGGTGCATGAGGTCCAGCACGATCCCGAGGATACGGCGGGGCTCCTCGATCCGCAGCACCAGCGAGACGCCGACGCCCGCGAGCGCACCCGCCCCCGTGGCGACCAGGAGCCGGCCGAGCGACACGAGCGTCCCGCCCGGTGCCGCGCTGTACCCCCCGAGGATCCCCTCGACCGCGATCGCCGCCAGGGCGCCCGGGACCGCCGCGACGAGGGTCAGCGCCATGTCGCGCCACAGCTCGCCCAGCCGGAGCCCGTGCAGCCGCCGCTGGAGCATCACCACCAGGCAGGCGACCTCGAGCCAGGCGCCGATGGCGATCGACGCCGCCAGGCCGGTCAGGCCGAACGGTCCCACCAGCAGCAGGCCGACCGCGATGTTGACCGCGACCGCGGCAACGGCTGCGAGCAGCGGGGTCGTCGTGTCCTGCATCGCATAGAAGGCGCGGGCGAGGATCGCGATCATCGAGTGCGCGGTCAGCCCGGCCATGAACACCGCGAGCGACGCGGCGATCCAGCCCATGGCGTCGGCGTGGAGGCCCGACAGGCCGTACGTCACCCGCGTCACGTCGCCCGCCAGCGGGATGCCCAGCGCGCTGATCGCGAGCATCACGTAGCCGAGCAGGCCCAGGCCGCGCACCAGGAGCCGGCGGAAGGCCTCGACGTCGCCCGAGGCCGCCACGCGCGACAGCGACGGCAGCAGCACCGTCCCGAGGGGCACGCCGATGACGCCGATCGGGATCTGGAGCAGCGTGAACGCGGCGTTGAACGCGTAGACCGACCCGTCCGGCAGGCTGGTGGCGAGCGACATGATGATGAGCAGGGCCACCTGGGCCGCGCCCAGGCCGATCGCCCGGGGGACCATGAGCACGAGCGCCCGTGTGGTGGCCTCGTCGCGGACGGCGATCGACGGCACCAGCCGGGCGCGGACCGACAGCAGGCCCGGCACCTGGACCGCGAGCAGGCCCACGGCGCCGATGACGACGCCCACGGCGAGGCCCTCCACGCCGAGCCAGGGCACGAGGAGGACCGCCCCGCCGATGATCCCCAGGTTGTAGATGAGCGGCGCGACCGCAGCGGCGGCGAAGCGGCCCCGCGCATTGAGCACGGCGGACGCGATGGCGCCGCCCGCCATGAACAGTGGGCCGATCAGCATGACCCGCGTCAGGTCGATCGTGAGCTGGAGCTTCGCGCCCGTGAAGCCGGGCGCGACGATCTCGCTCACCAGGAGCGGCGCGGCCAGCTCGGCCAGGACGACCAGGACGACGAGGGCGCCGAGCACCAGGGTGGTCACCGTGGAGACGACGCGCCACGCCCGCCGCTCCTCGCCGCCGGCGAACAGGGACGCCAGCACGGGCACGAGCGCCGAGGCGAGCGCGCCCGCGGCCACCAGCTGGAACAGGAAGTCCGGGATCTTGAACGCCTGCGTGAAGGCGTCGAGGCTGGCGCCCTGGTCGGCCGCCGGGACCGCCCGGGCGACGACCACCAGGCGCACATAGCCGAGGACGCGCGAGCCGAGCGATGCCGCGGTCACGATGAGTCCCGCCGCGGCCAGCGCCCGGGTCGACCACGCACCGCCGCGCGTCGCCGCATCGCTCGGCGCCAGGACCTCCTCCACCCCCTCGACGACCGACGCGTCCGGCGCGGGCTCGTCCATCAGTGCTGGGCCCTGGCCCGTGGATGGGCCTGCCGGTAGGCGTCGCGGAGCCGCGACGGCGAGACGTGCGTGTAGACCTGGGTGGTCGCGAGGCTCTCGTGGCCGAGGAGTTCCTGGACCACGCGCAGGTCGGCGCCGCCCTCGAGCAGGTGCGTCGCGAAGCTGTGGCGCAGCGTGTGCGGGCTCACGCCCTCGGGCAGCCCGGCGAGCCGGCACAGGCGGTCGAGGCGGTACCGCAGACCGCGGACGCCGATCGGGCGGCCGAGGTGGTTGAGGAAGACGCTCGTCCCGAGGGCAGGGTCCGGCTTGCCGGCCACCGGGTGGGCTCGCGCCGCGAGGACCGGTCGGCCCTCGTCGAGGTAGTCGCGGAGCGCCTCGCGGGCGGGCCGGCCGAGGAGGCCCACACGCTCCTTGCGCCCCTTGCCCAGCACGCGCAGCTCGCCTCGTCGCAGGTCGAGGCTCAGCAGGTCGGCCGCGGCCAGCTCGCTGATCCGGAGCCCGGCGGCGTACGCCGTCTCCACGATCGCCCGGTCGCGGAGCGCCAGGGCGCGGGCGAGCACGGGGTCGCGGGTCGCCACGGGCTGGCCTCCCGCCCCGGCCGCGAGGTCCTCGTCCACAACCGAGATCAGCCGCTCCACCTGCTCCACCTCGAGCACGCGCGGGAGGCGGCGAGGCAGCCGCGGCGTGGCGACCGCGCCCCACGGGTCGCCGGGCGTGAGCCCCGACCGCGACGCGTACCGGTAGAACGCGCGCAGGGCGGCCATGCGCTGGGCGACCGACGAGCGCGCGTGGCCATCGGAGAGCTCTGCGAGATAGGCGCGCAGCGTCGTGCGCGACGGCGATCGCCAGTCGGCGCCGTGCGCCTCGGCCCACGCGAGCCATGCCGTCCCGGTGCGCTCATAGGAGCGGCGGGTCTCGGGCGAGGTGTCGCGCGCCTCGAGCGAGCGGATGAACGCCCGGAGCGCCTCCGGGCCGGTCATGCGGCTGGGGCCCGGCTCACGGTGCCGGGCGACGGGCGCCGGTGGCGGGCCGGCCGCTCGCCGCCTTCGCCGACCGCCGCCCCGAGCCGCCCGTCCGGGTCCCGCCGCCGGGGCGTCGACCGCCCCCCGAGCGTCGCGCCGGCCGCTCGAGCGCTGCCGGGTTGGCCGGGCCGCCGGGCAGGCGCATCCCGGTCGTGACCACGGCCGGCATGTCCACTGATGCGCCACAGGTCAGGCAGATCCCCCCGTCGCCGCGCCGCGCAACCGCTCCAAGACCACCCTCGTGGGCGTCGTGGACCGCCGCTGTCGGCTCGTCGTTGGTGGTGAAATCGCACTTCGGGTAGGCGGAGCACCCCCAGAAGACGTTCCCAGTGCGCCGGGCGCGACGCGCCACCAGGTGCCCGTCGTTGTTCTTGGGGCAGCGCACCTCGAACGGCAGCTGGTCCGGGGGCGGCGGCCCGTCCTTGCGGATGTACGTGCAGTCGGGATAGCGCGAGCAGCCCACGAACGCGCCGAACCGGCCGCGCTTCGTGGTGAGGGTGCCCTCGCCGCACTGCGGGCAGGGATCGCCCTCGCCCTCGAGCCGCGGCGCCTCCTCGCCCGGCAGCGGGCGGGTCTCGCGGTGCTCGGGGTACGTGGAGCAGGCGAGGAACTTCCCGTTGCGCCCGAGGCGGATGACCATCGGGTGGCCAAGCGAGCAGACCTCGTCGGTGGGCTCGGTGGTGAAGTCGCGGCGCCGGAGCTCCTTGCGCTTCTCGTCGACGCGCTCCTTGAGCGGCCCGAAGAAGTCGCGCAGCAGCGGGACCCAGCTGCGCTCGCCGCGGGCGACCTCGTCGAGCTCCTCCTCCATCCGGGCGGTGAACTGCAGGTCCACGTACTCGCCGAAGTGGCCGACCAGCAGGTCCGTGACGATCTCGCCGATCTCCTCGGGCCGCAGGCGTCGGTCCTCCACCTTCACGTACCCGCGGTCGACGATGGTGCTGATGGTGGCCGCATAGGTCGACGGTCGGCCGATGCCGTGCTCCTCGAGCGTCTTGATCAGCATCGCCTCGGTGTAGCGCGGCGGGGGCTCGGTGAAGTGCTGGACGGGCGTGACCGACTGGACGGCGGTCGTGTCGCCCTCGGCCAGCGCCGGCAGCGTGCGCTCGGCCTCCTCCTCGTCGTCGTCGCGGCCCTCGGTGTAGACGCGGGCGAAGCCGTCGAACAGCGTCCGGGTGGCCGACGCGCGGAGGCGGTAGTCACCCGCCTCGAGCTCCACCGTCGTGGTCTCGAGCTCCTTGGGCGCCATCTGCGACGCGACCGCGCGCTGCCACACCAGTCGGTAGAGGCGAAGCTCCTCGGCCTTGAGGTGGCCGCGCATCGAGTCGGGGTCGCGCAGGAACGAGGTCGGCCGGATGGACTCGTGGGCCTCCTGGGCGCCCTTCTGGCGCGTCTTGTACACGCGGCCGCGCCCGGTGCCGTACCGCTCCCCGAATCGGACGGCGATCACCTTCTGGGCCTCGGCCATGGCCACCGCTGCGATCACGGTGGAGTCGGTGCGCATGTAGGTGATGAGCCCCACGTGGCCATCGGGCGTGTCCACGCCCTCGTACAGGCGCTGCGCGACCGACATGGTCCGCTTGGGTGAGAAGCCGAGCTTCCGGCTGGCCTCCTGCTGGAGCGTGCTGGTGGTGAACGGCGGCGCCGGGTTGCGCTTCGACTGGCGCGTGGCGACGGAGTCGACCCGTGGCCGCTGCCCCCGGATCGCCGCAGCGTGGCGCTCGGCCGCGTCGCCGTCGCCGATGTCCACGGCCGCGCCGCCGATCCGCACGACGTCCGCGGTGAACGGCGTCCCGTCCGGGGCGAGCAGGGTGGCGGCGAGCGTCCAGTACTCGCGCGCGGTGAACGCGCGGATCTCGCGCTCGCGCTCGACGACCATGCGGACGGCCACCGACTGCACGCGCCCGGCCGACAGGCCGCCGCGGATCTTGCGCGACAGCAGCGGGCTGAGCGTGTAGCCCACCAGCCGGTCGACGATCCGGCGCGCCTGCTGTGCGTCGACGAGGTTGCGGTCGATGTCGCGCGGGTGGGCGAACGCCTCGCGGATGGCACCCTCGGTGATCTCGGAGAAGGTCACCCGACGCGTCTTGGCGGCCGGCACCGAGGCTGCCTCGGCCACGTGCCAGGCGATGGCCTCGCCCTCGCGGTCGAGGTCGGTGGCGAGCCACACGTCCGTCGCGGCCCTGGCCGCCTTCTCGATCTGCGACACCTGCCGCCGGCGGTCCTCCGGGATCACGTACTCGGGCGCGAAGTCGTGCTCCACGTCCACGCCGAGCTTGCCCTTGCCAGGGTTCTCGGGCAGGTCGCGCACATGGCCGTACGAGGCGAGGACCTGATAGTCGTCGCCGAGGTAGCGCTCGATGGTCCGCGCCTTGGCAGGCGATTCCACGATGACGAGGTGCTTGGGCATGGCGGCCGGGAGTGTAGCATCGGGGTCTCTCCTGACCGTTAACGGCTGGCGGCCGGTCCGGCCGGTCCGGCCCCGTCGGCGCTTCCTGAGCGCGCGGGCTGCGCGTCAGCACCTGGGCTGCACGTCAGCGCGCGGGCTGCGCGTCAGCGCCTGGGCTGCACGTCAGCGCGCGGGCTGCGCGTCAGCGCCTGGGCTACACGTCCCGGATGCGGCGGAGGAACTCCTCGTCGAGGTCGTCGTTCAGGTCGTCGTCGAGGTCGTCGTTCAGGTCGGCGGCGGCGCCCGCCCCGGCCCCGACCTCGATCACTGCCGGGAGGGTGGACTCGAGCGCAGCATCGCCGGGGGCCGGCATCCGATGTGCGGGCGCAGCACGGCCGCCCTCATTCTGGTGCCGGTCGACCGCGCCGACGGGGATCTCGAGGAACCGGATGGCGCGGTACGGGAAGAAGAACGTGTTCTCGATCTTGTCGATGAACACCGGGCGCTTCCCGTCCATGGAGCGCAGGTTCGTGCACAGCAGGCCGGCGTCGGAGGCCGCTGGCAGGTCGAACAGGTCCGCCATCAGCGGCTGCTCGTTGGAGATGTGGACGACGACATTGCGGATCACCGGGCGATCCTCCCCGATGCGCGGCGCCGCGTCACCGGGCCGATGGTCCCGTCGGCGCCAGGGACCCGCGCCGCGCGGCCGGCGCGCGCTATGGCCGGTAGAAGTCGATGACCAGCCGCGTCCGGCCGTGGTACACCCAGACGCCGATCCCGACTTGCGTGTAGAGCGCGTTCATCATGTTGACGTAGTGGCCGCCGTTGTACGGCTTCTCGCTCTGGAAGAACAGGTGCGAGCCGAGGACCGACGCGTAGGGGCTGATGTTCTCGCAACCGATGTTCTCCGCCCAGTTGTAGCTGGTGTAGCCCGCGCGGCGCAGCCGGTCGCCCGGCGTGCCGTCGTAGAAGTGGTTGCACAGGCCGTGCACCGAGAGGTACTTGGCGTACGGGCGCGAGACCTTGGTGCTGATCCCCGCCGACAGCTTGAGCGCCGCGACGTTGCGGCCGCCCGGCGAGGAGCACGAGCCGCTCGAGGTGACCCAGCCGCCGGTCCGAGTGCAGTTCATGAGCTTGAGGTAGTAGGTCTCGACCGAGTACCAGCTCGCCGACACGCCCCCCGAGCCGCCCGTGCCGCTCGGGTGCGGGATCGGCTTGGTCGTGGTCTTGGACGGCGTCTTCGCAACGGTCTTGGCGGCGGCGGGCTTCGCCTTGACGGTGAACGTGTCGCTGGACGCTGCCGCGACGGGCGCGCCCGTGGCGGACGTCGCCGTGGCCGCCACGGTCATCGTGACCTTGGCGCCGTAGGCAAGCGCCGAGCTGGGCGTGAACACGAGCACGTGGTCGGTCTCGGCCCAGGTGACCTTGCCAGCGACGGCCTTGCCCGCGGCGGTGACCCTGAACGCCGCGGCGGTCGTCTTGCGGTTCATCTTGTCGGTGAACCGCACCGAGAGGACGGACGCCCGGTCCTGGTCCTTGGCGCCGTTGAGCGGCCGGAAGCGGACGACGCTCGGCGCGGTCGTGGTGCGCACGAGGACCGTGGGCGAGGACGCGAACGCGATGCCGTCGCCGTCGACGAGGCCCACCAGCGTCAGCCGGTAGGCGGTGTTGGCGGCGAGGGGGCTGTCGGGCGTGAACACGTAGTCGCCCTGTGCGCTGCCGGCGGTGACGGTGCCCGTCACTGGCGGGTCCACCTGCAGCGCCGCCTGGACAGCGGCCACCGAGACGGCCCGATCGAGGTGGATGGTGAACGCGGTGTCGGACCTGACGCGGGTGCCGACCAGCCGGGTCGCCGCCACCGAGCCCGTGCCGGCCTTCGCGGTGAGCATCACCGCGCGGATCGGGCTGGCGAGTGCACTCCCGTCCGCCGCCCGCGCGGAGGCGTCCACGGTGATCGTGTACAGGGTGTCAGGCGCCCACGACTTGACCGGGGACAGCGTGAGGTTCCGTCCCTCGGCGTCCCAGGTGAAGGTGACGGCGGCATCGGGCGCGATCCGCAGGGCGGCCGCCACGGACGCGGCGTCCATCGGCGCGTCGAAGCCGATCTCGAACGACGACGTGAGCGGGTGGCCGGTCAGGACCGCGTCGAGCAGCTGGGCCGCGACCGTCCGCGCGACCGTCGGCGGCGCCGCGGTGGAAGGCGCAGGTCGCGCCCCGGCCATGAGGACCAGCGCGATGAGCCCGGCGACGCCGACGAACCCGGCTGCCCGCAATCGGCCTGCCGACCTGACCGCAGCGATCAGGTAGACGAGCACGAGGACGGGCAGGGCGAGCACCGTCGCCCCGAGCTTCCGCAATCGTGGTCCTCCACTGCGTCGTCTCGCGTGGCGCCTGGGGACGCTGGCGCCGACACCGGGCATGCACGCGCATGCATCCCGGGGATCGGGCGGAGCGTAGCACTGGCCATCCGACCAGTCCACCCCGACCAGGTCCGGTGCGGCGCGTCAGCGCGCCCGGCGTGCGTGCACGGTCGCTGCCGGAGGCGGTCCGGGAACGGCCAGGGATCCCGATGGCTGGAAGCGCCCGAGCACCTCGATCACGAGCCCGCGCAGCTCGAGGGTGGTGATCGCCGCCAGCACCGCGGCGCCCGGCAGGCCGGTGGCGGCGGCGAGCTCGTCGGTGCTGCCGGCGCCGGTCCGCAGCGCGCGGGCGACAGCGGTCTCGGCGTCCGTCAGGTCGGCGGCCGGGGCGACGAGGCGCTCGGGCATCGCCCCGCCCAGCGGCGTGTCGAGGCCGAGGTCCTCGAGCAGCTCCGCGATCCCCGCCACGATCCTCGCCTCCGGCGAGGCCTCGCGGAGGAACGCGAGCGACCCCGCCACCGCCGGGTCGTCGAGGCGGCCGGGCACAAGGAACAGGGACCTGCCCTGCTCGAGCGCCCAGGCGGCCGTGGTCAGCGCCCCGCTCCGCGCGCCCGCCTCCACCACGACCGTGGCGTCGGAGAGCCCACTGATGATCCGGTTGCGGCGCGGGAAGGTGCCCCGCGACGGCGCGACCTCCGGCGCGAACTCGCTCACGACGGCGCCGCCGCCCGCGATGATCGCCGCCGCGAGGCCGCGGTGCCCCGCCGGGTACAGGCGGCTGTGCCCGCCGCCCACGACCGCCACGGTCGGCCGGGCCAGCCGGACGGCCGCGGCGTGGGCCGCGGCGTCGATCCCGTAGGCGAGCCCGGAGACGATGGTGGCGTCCCGACCGGCCACGGCCTCGGCGATCCGGCCCGCGGTCGAGCGGCCGACCTCGGTCGGCCTGCGCGTCCCGACCACCGCGACCGCCCGGGCGGGCTCGAGCGCCCGGACGTCGCCGGCCACGAACAGGACCGGCGGCGGCAGCTCGATCGAGCGCAGCCGGCGCGGATAGGCGCGGTCGCGGCACGTGACCACGGCCACCCCGGCGCGCCGGACCTCGGCGAGGGCCCGGTCGTGGTCTGCCGCCGCGGCGACGATCGTCATGGCCCCGGCAGCGCTCAGCGCTGGCGGCGCGTCAGGCCCGGCCGACGCCGCCACGAGGCGTGCGGCCGCGCCGTCGGACGCGGCGTCGCGCAGCACGGCCCGAGCGGTCCCATAACTCGCGAGCAGGCGCTCGAAGGTCACCGGGCCGACGCCGTGGGCGCCGGCGAGCACGACCCAGGCGTCACGCTCGCTCAGCCCGCCTGCCCGCGGCGGGCGCGCCCCGCCACCGGTCGGCTCCGCATCCCGGCCGAGCGGCCCCCACCGCCCCACGCCGAGCATCAGCCGGCGAGCCCCAGCCGGAACCGGTCGGCCGGGGCGCGGTAGCGGGCCGCCTCGTCGAGGTCGGCCGGCGTGACCGCGTCCCGGCCCGCCAGGTCGGCGATCGTCCGTGCCACGCGCAGCAGCCGGTCCGTGCCCCGGCCGGAGAGGCCCTCGCGCTCCGAGAGGAGCACCGCGCGGCCCGCCGCGGCGCCGTCGAGTCCGCACGCCTCGCGCAGCACGCGGCCGCCCAGTCGGCCGTTCGGCAGGCTGCCGTTGCGCGCGAGCTGGCGGCGCCGGGCCTCCGCGATCCGAGCGCCGACCACGACCGACGGTTCGGGCGCCTCGCCGAGGAGCAGCTGCTCCGGCGCCACCCGGTCCATGGCCGCCCAGAGGTCGATCCGGTCGCGCAGCGGGCCGGACACGCGCCGCAGGTAGCGCTGCGGGGCGCCGGGCGGACAGGTGCAGGCCCGCGTCGCCGAGCCGAGCTGGCCGCAGGGGCACGGGTTCATCGCCGCGACGAACGTGAAGCGCGCGGGGAAGGTGGCCCACCGGCCGACCCGGACCACCGCCACGCTCCCCTCCTCGAGCGGCTGCCGAAGCGCCTCGAGCACGTCCCGGCCGAACTCGGGCAGCTCGTCGCAGACGAGGCAGCCCTGGTCCGCGAGCGTGACCTCGCCCGGCGCCAGCCGGGGGCCGCCGCCAACCATCCCCGCGTAGCTCAGCGTGTGGTGCGGCATCCGCACCGGAGGCCGCCGCTGCAGGACCGTGACCGGCGTCTCCGACGCCACCGACGCCACCACCGTGGCGGCCAGCGCCGCGTCGTCGTCGAGGTCGGGCAGCAGCGCGGGGATCGTCCGCGCGAGCAGCGTCTTGCCCGCCCCGGGCGGGCCGATGAGCAGCAGCGCGTGCCCGCCGGCCAGGGCGATCTCGAGGCCGCGCCGCGCCGCCACTTGGCCGCGCACCTCCGCGAGGTCCGGCACGGCGTCGTAGCCCGACGGGCGGAACGCGTCCGGGGCTGCCGCCGCCCGGTCGCCCGTCCTCGGCAGCGGGGCGGGCCGGGGCCGCCGGGATCGCGGGCGCCGCAGCGCCTCCGCGGCGTCGCCGAGTGACTCGACCCCGATGACATCGACCCCGGGGGCCAGCCTCGCCTCGCCCTCGGCCTCGAGCGGCACGAGCACCCGGCGGATCCCCCGGTCGCGCAGCGCGAGGGTCATCGGCAGCACGCCGGGCACGCGGCGCACCTCGCCGCCGAGGCCGAGCTCCCCGACCAGGGCGGCACCCGCGAGGTCGGCGGCGAGCTGCTCCGACCCGAGCAGCACGCCCATCGCGATCGCGAGGTCGAGCGAGGCGCCGGCCTTTCGCACCTCGGCCGGGGCGAGGTTGACGGTGATCCGCCGCGGCGGGTGGCGGTAGCCCGCGTTGCGGAGCGCCCCCCGAACGCGCTCCCGCGCCTCTGACAGCGCGGCGTCGGGCAGGCCCACGATCGTGAACCCGGGCAGGCCGGGCGCGACGTCCACCTCGACGCGGACGACCCGGCCGGCGAGGCCGTGGAGGGTGGCGGACAGCAGCGTTGCGAGCACGGGCGGCACGGTAGGCCGCACCGCTCACCGCGGCCTTATCGGCGCCTCATGCCGGCGGCGGCTGCGCCTCGCGCCGACCGCATGCCGGGGCGGCTGGGGCCCCGCACCGACCGCAGGCGGACGCCCGCGATGGGCTGAGGGGGCCGCCCGCGGGGCCGTTCGACGCCCCCGGCGATCAGCGCGCGGTGCCCGGCTGCAGCTGCGGCGCGGACCGCGCGGGGGCCTTGTCGATCGCCTTGGCGAAGTCGAGGACCGACCGCCCGAGCACCGAGTCGGCCTTGGCGGCCATGAACGGCGCTCCGGTGTTGAGCGCCGAGATGGCGCCGCGGTACTCGTTGACGATCTGGTGCTCGATGGGCTGGCGCAGGGCGCCCTCGGCACTCTTCACGTTGATGCCCGTGTAGGCGTTGGACCGGTTGAGCACGAGCTTGAGCTTGCCCGACGCGTAGCCGAGGTGGCCCATCGTGCCCAGCACCAGGCGGACGTTCTTGAGGCACGAGAGGTCGGCCGTCATCACCGCGAAGATCGTCTCCGCGATGTCGAGCACCATCAGGTTGAACTCGTCGAGGCGCTTGTCGATGTCCACGACCACGTAGTCGTACATCGTCGCCAGGACCTGCAGGATCTCGTGCATGTGCACGGCGGTGACCAGGTCGGCAGCCTCGGGCGAGGGCGGCGCGAGGAGCAGGTCCACGCCCGACTCGTGCGACTGGATGACGCCCTTCAAGAGGTCTGCGTCGATCGTGGGCGCGTTGACCGCGTCGACGATGCTCTTGCGGTCGTTGGCCAGGTCCATGAACACGCGGTGGTCGCCGAACTGCAGGTTCCCGTCCACCAGGACCACCCGGCGCTCCAGCGAGCGCAGGGCGATCGCGGTGTTGATCGCGATGGTTGTGGTGCCCACGCCGCCCTTCGCGCCGTAGTAGGCGTGGATCCGGCCCATCGGCGGCCGGCCGACCAGCGAGTCGCCGGGCGCGAAGCGGGCGATCAGCGCCTTGATGCGGGCGAGCAGCTCCGCCGGGTGGAAGGGCTTGACCAGGTAGTCGTCCGCGCCGGACCGCAGGGCCTTGACCTTCTGCGACACGTCGCGGTCCGATGTGAGCATGATGATCGGGACGTGCCGCCCCACCGGCTCGGACGCGCGGATCCGGGTCGCGAGCTCGTAGCCGTCGACCCCGGGAAGCGTCGCGTCGAGCAGGAGCAGCGACGGGCCCTCGGCCTGCCACAGGCGGACGGCCTCGTTCGCCTCGGTGGCGAGGACCACCTCGTAGCCCTCCCCGCGGAGGGTCTGCTGGAGGAGTCGCTGGACGCCTGCGTCGTCGTCGACGACGAGCACCTTCCCGGCCATCCCACCTCCTGGCTGCGTCCTCGACGCGGGGCTGCCACTGGCCTCGCTGCGCGCAGTATACGGGCCTGCCGGTGCGGCGCCGCCGCTACTCCCGTGCGGCGCGGAACGCCGTCCTGAGGAGCTCGCCCACGGCCGCCTCCCATGCGTCGGGGTCCTTGCCGTGCGGCTCGCCGTGCCCGGCGCCGTCCACCACCAGGTGTCGGGTCCCCTCCGGGGCGGCCGCGACCAGCCGCGCCTGGGCCTTGGGCGGGATGAGCGCGTCCGCCCCGCCGTGGACGAGCAGCAGCGGCACGTCCTCCAGCAGCCCGACCGTGGCGATCGGCTGCGTGGCCCGCGGGTCGCCGCCCACGATGCGCTCGAACCGCGAGAACGCGTGGCCCGCGAGCCGGACCCCGCCGGCCAGGCCCATCCGCCGGCCGACGACGAGCGCCAGCTCCGGCGACACGGAGTCCGCGACGATCGCGACGATCCGCGGGCGCGGCGCGTCCACGGTGGTCGTGGCCGCGGCGTCGATTGGCGTGTCCGCCGCCGCCAGCCGCCCGTCGCCGAGGACGGCCGTCGCGGCGATCGCGGTGATCCCGCCCATGGACGAGCCCACGAGCGCGACCCGGCGGACCCCGCGCTCGCCGAGCCACGCGAGCGCGCCGGCGACGTCCTCCACCTCGTGGAGGCCGAATGTCGTGGGGGCGTCGTCCGAGCCGCCGTGGCCCCGGAAGTCGAGGCCCAGGACGCCCGCGGTGCGTCGCAGGAACGGCCCCACCTCAATGAGGTCGGGCGTGACCGACCCGCTGTAGCCGTGCAGGAGCAGGATGGCCTCGCGCGGGTCGGCGAACCATTCGTCGTCGGGCTCGGCGGCCAGCCAGCGGCCCATGAGGCGGACGCCATCGCGCGACCGCAGGCGGACCACCTCGCCGCCGAGACGGTCGAGCAGCGGGCCCATCCCCGCCTCCTCGGGGAGGCGGCGGGGCGCGGCCATGAGCCGCCGCGCCAGGCGATCGCTGACCGGGCCGATCGAGACGACTGCCGCCCCCAGGGCGGCAGTCGCGACGAGGGCGCGCCGGATCACTTGGCGGTGTCAGCGGCCGGGCCGATCCCCTGCTCGACGTAGCCGCCGATCTTCTGCGCGAGCGAGGAGAACTCGGTCGGGATCAGGAACTTGGTCGACGGGCTGGCGCCGAGGGCCTTGAGCGCCTCGAGGTACTGCAGCGCCATCGTCTTCTCGTCGATCTGGTGGGCCGCCGCGAAGATGCGCTCGAGCGCCTGGCTGAAGCCCTCCGCGCGCAGGATCGCGGCCTGGCGCTCGCCCTCCGCCTTGAGGATCTCGGACTGCTTCTGGCCCTCGGCGACGTTGATCGCCGACTGGCGGGCGCCCTCGGACTCGGTGATCACGGCGCGCCGCGTGCGCTCGGCCGACAGCTGGCGGTTCATCGCGTCCTGGACGTCCCGCGGCGGGATGATCTCCCGGATCTCGACCGTGGTGACCTTCCCGCCCCAGCGCTCGGTGACCTCGTCGAGCTTGGTCCGCAGGACCTCGTTGATCTGCTCGCGCTTGGACAGCACCTCGTCGAGGCTGATGTCGCCGATCACGGCCCGGAGGGTGGTGGTGGCCACGCCCTGGAGCGCGCCGGCGAAGTAGGCGACGTCGCGCACGCTCTTGAGCGGGTCGGAGATCCGCCAGTAGATCAGGAAGTCGACATTGATGGGGGCGTTGTCCTTGGTGATGGTCGTCTGGCTGGGCACCTCGATGAACTGCTCGCGCACGTCCACCTTCACCGGCCGGTCCACGAACGGGATCAGGAACCGGAGCCCGGGATCCCGGACGAGGCCCTCGCTCATGCGGCCCAGCCGCTTGATCACCAGGCGCTCGTACTGGTTCACCACCCTGACCGACATGTACAGGATGAACAGCACGAACAGGATCATGATCGCGAGCACGGACAGCGCGACCGCTACTTCCATCGGGTCCCTCCGAGTGCGTTACGGGCGACCGGTCGGCGGGACCGCCGCCGTCGGATTGGTGCCTGAGACGGGTTGACGCGACGGCGTGGCAGTCCCGGCGACGGGTGCGACGATGGCGACCAGTCCGTCCAGTGCGACGAGGCGGACCTTCGCGCCGCGCTCGAGAGGGACGCCGTCCGCGGGGCGGGCGCTCCACGTCTCGCCGCCGAGGTAGACGGTGCCCAGGGGAGCCAGCGGCGCCTGGACGACGCCCTCGACGCCGGGCCGCAGGCTCGTGCCGACGCCCTCGGTCTGGGCCGGCATCCGGCGGATCCGGACGGCGGCGAGCGTGATCCCGAACCCGAACAGGCCCGTCGTGACGGCAGCCGTCAGGATGACCGGCCAGGCGACACCCACCGCGGGCTCCAGCGGGTTCCCAGGCGCCGGCCGGTAGAGGACGGACGCGCCGAGCACCACCGAGACGACGCCCCCGACGGTGAGCAGGCCGTGGCTGGTGATCTGCGTCTCGAGCACGAACAGCAGCATCCCGAAGCCGATGAGCAGCAGCCCGGCCACGTTGAGCGGCAGGCTGCCGAAGCCGATGAACGCGAGGATGAGTGCGAGGCCGCCGGCGATGCCGGCCACGATGGTGGGGTGGACGAGCTCGATCACGAGGCCGGCCAGGCCGACGACGAACAGCACGAACGCGATGTTCGGGTCGGCCAGCAGGTGGAGCAGGCCCTCGACCGGGTTCATGGGCGCGTCGATGATGCTGGCACCGGCGAGGTTCAGGGTGACCGGGCCCGCCTTGGTCGTGACCTCGCGGCCGTTGGCCTGGGCCAGCACCGAGTCGAGCGAATCGGCGATCCCGTCGACCACCTTGAGCCCGACCGCCTCGGCGGCCGAGGCGGACTTCGCGTCCCGCACCGCGGAGATCGGCCATGTCGGGTCGCGGCCCCGCGTCTCCGCGATCGAAGTGATCGTCGAGACCGAGATGTTCATCACCTTGGCCCCCTCGGTCCCGGTGATGTCGGCCCCGCTGGCGTCCACGGGCGATGCCGCGCCGATGCTCGTGCCCGGCGCCATGAACGCGAGGTTGCCCGCGAGGGTGATGAACGTGCCGGCGCTGGCCGCCCAGCCCCCGGCTGGCGCAACCCAGACGATCACGGGCACGGTCGATTCGAGCATGGCGCTCGTGATGTCCTGCATCGCCGTGAGGCTGCCGCCCGGCGTGTCGAGCTCGATGACCACCGCGGCCGCGCCCTCCCGCTCGGCCGATGCGATGCCGCCCGCGAGGTAGCCGGCCATCACGCTGTCCACCACGCCGTCGGCCGTGAGCACCACCACGCTCCCCGACGCGGCGTGGACCGGCGTGACGAGGGCGACGAGGAGCAGGCCCGCGGCAAGGAGCGCGCGGGTGACCACAGGGCGAGAAGCCGGCTTGCGATCGCTCATCGGACCTGCGCCGAGTATCGCACCCCCACGGTCGTGCCGCCCGTGCCGCCGGGCCTCACTCGCCGGGCCGGTCGGTCAGCGCCTCGAAGGCGAGCCGGCTCCACGTCTCGAGGCGGTCCCGGTGCGCGGCCACGTCCTCGGTGGTGGCGAAGGCGCCCGCGAGCTTGTCGACCTCGCGGATCGCGACCGGGCGGCCCGCTGCGTCGGCGGTGTAGACGAAGCCGACGTGCACGGCGCCCACGGCCGTGGTGTCGTCGTTGAGCAGCCCGACGGGGGTGAACTCGGGCAGGAAGTCCGCCGCCACCTCCTCCCGCCACTCGCGCCGGAGGCCGCCCTCGACGTCGCCGTCACCCGGGTTGAGGTGCCCGCCCACCCCGATCGAGCCCAGGTCGTGGAGGCGGGCGTCGCCGCCGGCCCGCGTCCGCCGCATGAGGAACCACCGTTCGCCGTCGCGGAGCACCAGGTACGGGATCACCTGCTTGAGCGACGGGTCGTCCTCGGCGTCGCCGCGCCGCACGAAGCGGCCGTCGCGCGCGACCACGGCGAGGGCGTCGACGAGGTCGGTGCGCCGGACGCCGGTCCACCCTGCCCCGGGCACGAGCGCCTCGCGGGGGACCACCAGCACCAGCTCGTCGGGATCGGCCACGGTCAGCCCTCCAGCCGGTCGCGCACGGCCTCGAGCCGCTCGCGGATGCGCGCCGGGTCGGCGCCGCCGGGCGCCTCGAGCAGCTCCAGCCACGCGTCGATCCGCGCCCGGTAGGCGCGCAGCCGGTCCGCCACCCGGTCGGCGTTGGTCGCGAGGATCTCGGCGCCCATGGCCGTGTCGCCCCGGGCAAGCCTCGTCGTGTCGCGCCAGCCGCCCGCAGTCAGCGCCCGCGCCGCCTCCCAGTCGCGGTCCTCGGCCCCCGGCAGGCCCGTCACCGCCTCGACCAGCATCACCGAGGTGAGGAGCGGCAGGTGGCTGATCGCCGCAACCAGGCGGTCGTGGCGGGCAGCGTCCATGCGCACCGGCACCGCCCCGCAGGCGACGGCCAGCCGCTCGACCGCGGTCGGGTCGCCCGTGCCGAGCGGGTCGGTCACGACCCAGGGACGGTCGCGGAAGAGGTCGGCGTCAGACGTCTCGAAGCCACTGGTCTCGCGGCCGGCCATCGGGTGGCCGCCCACCCACGGGAGCCCGGCGTCCCGGGCCGCCCGCTCGAGCTCGGCCTTCGTCGAGGCCACGTCGGTCACCGTGGCCCCGGCCCGGAGCGCGTCGGCCCAGACACCGGCGAGGCGCCCGATCAGCCCGGCACAGGCGAGCGGCGGCGCGGCGAGCACCACGAGGTCGGCCGCTCCGAGGAGCTCGGGCACCGAGGCGAACCGGGCGTCGATCACCCCCGCCTCGAGGGCCCGCAGGGGGCCCTTTCCGGACGGGGTCCAGGCGCCCACCCACCAGTCGCCGTCCGCCGCCCGGAGCGCGCGCGCCACCGATCCGCCGATGAGGCCGAGTCCGAGCAGGGCGACGCGCATGGGCCGATTATCGCAAGCCCTGCCCTTCCGGCACCGGCCGCCCGGCGACAGGGCAGCCGCGCGGCGCCCCCGGGCGCGCCAAGCGCGCCACGGCCGGGCGCGACAGGCTGCGGACGCGCTACGGGCGGAACGGGTTGCGGTCGGCGCCCCGGCGCGACGCGCGCCGACGCTCGACGACGCGCCGCTCCCCGGTCCCGGGCGGTCCCGGGTCCTCGGGCGGGTTCACCCGTCGCACCTGCTGGCGGCGGTCCGTCATGCGGCGCTCGACCGAGAGGAAGGCGCCGCAGCGCGGGCAGCGGCGCTCGTCGGCGAACAGCGCCTCGAGCGGGGCGACCGTGTAGATCTGGCGACCGCAGGCGTGACAGGCGAGCTTCGGCACGTGCGGATCGTATGCAACTGCGGCCCGCGGCGCACGCGGTATTTCTGTGCGAGCCGTCGCGACCCGTCGTGTCTCGTTGCGCCCGTCGCCCTCAGCGGGCGGCCGCAGGCGTCAGACGCCCACCTTGGGCAGGTCTGCCAGCGACGCGGCCACGCGCTCGGCCGGGTACTCGTAGTCCTCGAGGGCGCCCTGGAGGTACCTCTCGTAGCTCGACAGGTCGAAGTGGCCGTGGCCCGAGAGGTTGAACAGGATGACCCGGGACTCGCCGCGCTCCTTGGCGTCCAGCGCCTCGTCGATCGCAACGCGGATCGCGTGCGTGCTCTCGGGCGCCGGCAGGATGCCCTCGCTTCGCGCGAAGGTCACGCCGGCCTCGAAGCAGGCGCGCTGGTGAGCGCTCCGAGCCTCGATCAGGCCGTTCACCTTGAGCAGCGACACGAGCGGGGCCATGCCGTGGTAGCGCAGGCCGCCCGCGTGGATCGGCTCGGGGATGAACTCGCTGCCGAGGGTGTGCATCTTGACGATGGGGGCCATGTGCCCGGTGTCACCGAAGTCGTAGGCGTAGACGCCGCGGGTCAGCGACGGTGCAGCCTCGGGCTCGGCCGCGATCACGCGGTACTTGCCCTCGCCACGGAGCATCCGGCCGACCCACGGGATGGCCATGCCGCCGAAGTTCGACCCGCCGCCGGCGCAGCCGATGATGACGTCGGGCTCCTCGCCCGCCATCGCCATCTGCTCGATCGCCTCCTGCCCGATCACGGTCTGGTGCAGCAGCACGTGGTTGAGCACCGAGCCGAGTGAGTACTTGGTGTCGTCGCGGCTGGCCGCGTCCTCGACCGCCTCGGTGATGGCGATGCCCAGGGAGCCGGGCGTGTTGGGCATCTCGGCGAGCAGCTTGCGGCCATAGTTGGTGTCGGGGCTGGGGCTCGGCACCACGCTCGCGCCGTAGGTCTCCATGAGGATCCGGCGGTACGGCTTCTGGTCGTAGCTGGCCCGGACCATGTAGACCTTGACCTCGAGGCCGAACACCGCGCCGGCGAACGCCAGGGCGCTCCCCCACTGCCCGGCGCCGGTCTCGGTGGCCAGCCGCTTGACGCCCTCCTGCTTGTTGTAGAACGCCTGCGCCAGGGCCGTGTTGGGCTTGTGGCTGCCCGCCGGGCTCACGCCCTCGTTCTTGAAGTAGATGTGGGCCGGCGTGTCGAGCGCCTGCTCGAGCCGGTGGGCGCGATGGAGCGGCGAGGGACGGTAGAGCGTGTACGCGTCGCGCACCGGGCCCGGGATCTCGATCTCCCGGTCGGTGGACACCTCCTGGAGGATCAGGGCCATCGGGAACAGGGGCGCCAGGTCGGCTGGGCCGATGGGCTGCCCGGTTCCCGGGTGGAGCGGCGGGACCGGCGCAATGCCCTTGGGGAGCAGGTCGGCCACGACGTTGTACCAGGTCCGCGGGATCCGATCCTCGTCGAGGACGAACTTCGTGCGGCGGGGTGCGCTGGCCATTCGAGTGTCTCTCCCGGGTGCAGTGCGAGGTTGGGGCCGTGCGAGCCTAACGCTTCGGGCGCGTCGGCGGCAAACGCGGGCGCATCAGGCGCCGAACTGCGCCTCCACCAGCGGCTCGTAGCGGGGCGGGCCGCCGCCGAGGTGGCTGCGGTACAGCGTGACAGCCGCGGCGTCGAAGCCGGTCCGCCAGCCGCTCGCCGCCTCGGCGAGGGCATCCGCGAGTGCGTGGCTCACCTCGCCGCGGGCGGCATCGGTCCGGGCGACGGTCAGGTGCGGGCGGCGGGCGCGCGGGTCGGGCGGCCAGCCCAGCCGGTCGAGCGGCGCCTCGAGCGCGTCGACGAGCCGCTCGAGGCCGTCGTTGCCGCGGTCCACCCCGAGCCAGAGCGTCCGCGGATGGCGGCCGTCGGGGAAGGCGCCGGCGCCCGCCAGCTCGATCCGGAACGGGGCCACCCTGGCGGCAGCGTCCCTCACGGCGAGGCCCACATCGGGGACCAGGTCGGGCGCGACGTCGCCGAGGAACCGGATCGTGAGGTGGAGGTTCTCGATGCGGACCCAGCGGGCCTCTCGGCCGAGGTCCGTGGTGCGGACGGCCTCGACGACCCGGCGGCACGCCTCGAGCGGCTCCGGCGGTACCGCGACAGCGATGAACAGGCGCTGCGGCGGTTCAGGCACCGTGCCCGGCATCGAACCGCTCGCGGTCGCCGCGGAGGACCTCGAGCGCCCTGTTCAGGTCCCTCCAGCCGTCGATCTGGACCTCCTTGTCCTCGAGCAGCTTGTAGGTCTCGAAGAAGTGCTCGATCTCGACGAGGCGGTGGGGGCGGATCTGCTCCAGCCGGCTGATGTGCGCCTGGTGCGGATCGCCGAGCGCGACGCACAGGACCTTGAAGTCGAAGCCCTTCTCGTCGTGCATCTCGAGCCCGCCCACCGGCCGCGCCCACACGTGGCAGCCGGTGAACGTCGGCTCGTCGATGACGAGCAGCGCGTCGGTGTGGTCGCCGTCGTCGGCGCGCGTGCCCTCGATGAACCCGTAGTCGAAGTTGTAGAACACGGCCGACGAGAGCACGCGGTCCAGCCGGTAGACCCCCGCCGCCTCGTCGTACTCGTACTTGTTGCGGCTCCCGCGCGGGATCTCGACCACGATCTCGACGACCTCGGGGTACCTGTCGGCGTTGCTGCTCATGCGCGAACGATACAGGCCGGGGCCGTGAGCAGCGCCGCGAGCCGACCGGCGGTGTCGCGGCGCAGCTCGGCACGGCACACGGGGCCGCCCCCGGCGCGCCGCCGCCTCGCGCGCTCAGGCGGCCGGTGGCGCGAACAGCACCCGCTACCAGCCGGCCTGGAGGCGCAGCTCGAGGAAAGCGGCCACACGCATCCGCTCGTACGAGCGCGCGAGGCGCGCGGGCAACCGTGCCGCCGCGCTGCCGAAGGGAACGAGTCGCGGGTCCACCAGCTCCCAGTCGCGGCCGCGGTAGCGGAGCGTCCCGCCGCCGGCGGCCAGGACGTTCTTGACCCACTGGACGCCGGGGCCGTAGCTGAGCGGGACCAGGACCGTGTCGCCCACCATGTGGGGGACCACCGGGTTGGACCGGCGGACGCCCGACTGGCGCCCGGCGACGGTCATGACGCCCCAGAGCGATCGCCGCCCGCCCGCGAGGCCGAGGCGGAGGACGAACGGGTTCACGGCGCGGCGGATGAACGTGCGCGCCCGGCGCCCGCCGAGCACGGGATCGCGCTCGACCGCCGGGGTCGGCGAGGTCACGGCTCGGCCGCGCCGCGCTCGCGGCCCGGCCACCGCTCGCGGCCCTGCGGGGACGCCGGCCGGAGGCAGGCCGCGAGCGCAGGTGCCAGCCGCTCAGCGAGGTCCGCGTCCGATCGGGCCAGCTCGTCGAGCAGAACCCGGGTGGCCGCATCGAGCGCCCGCCGCAGCTCCGCCTGGTCAAGCGATCCGACGAGGGCGGCCTCGAGCTGCGAGAGCTCGCCGGGCGGCAGCCGGTGGGCGGCCTTCGCATACGACGTCGGGAGCCCGGCCCGGCGGCAGGCGAGGCCGATGACCTGCTCGCGGAGCGAGGCGATCCAGTGCGAGGCCGTCCACGGGTGCCCGCGGGCGATTGCTGCGGCGGCGTGGAGTGCGTGGTGCCAGGCGCGGCCGGCCAGCTGGTCGACCGTCGGGGGCTCGAGCGGAACGGGCTCCGATGTCGCCCCGAAGACGGGTCGCCATGCGGGCCCGCGCGGAGCGAGCTGCTCGAGCGGCGTCACCGAAAGGTCCAGCTCGAGCGCTGGCGCGAGCAGGAAGACGCGGTAGACCGCGGCGCCGGACGGGAGGTCCCAGTGGTGGAGCGTGCCGAATTCGCGGCCGACGAGCCGCGTCCAGCGGTCGAGCGCCGTCGGGAGCGGCTCGGTCACGCCGAGCGCGATGTCGAGGTCGGACCAGTCGTCCTCGGTGCCCAGCGCCGTCGATCCGAGCAGGACGGCGGCCCCCACGGTGGGCTCGTCCGCGGCCGCGGCGAGGAGACGGTCGCGCACGGCGGCCCGCTGGGCCGGCGAGAACGGCGGCACGAGCGGCGGCTGTGCCGACCCCGACGCGTGGTGCGGCCCGGCCGCGCGGTCAGTCGTTGTAGAGCCGCTCCTCGATGAGCTTCTCCTGCACCGTCCGCCCGTTGGGGTCGAAGCACGAGAACTCGAAGTGCTTCTCGAACTCGATGTCGACCGCGTCCATGCCGCCGCGGTTCTTCTCCACCGAGACCACCACCCAGTCGCGGAAGCGCTGCGCCTGGTACGGGTTGAACTCGATGTTGACCTTGGCGACGATGTTGTACTTCTCGTTGAGGATGAGGATGATGTCGGCCTCGTAGTTGATGGCCGACGAGCCGCGCAGGTGGTAGTTGCGCAGCCGGGACGCCTTGAGGCCCTCCTTGTCCGCGGCGACGATCGAGATCATCGGCACGTCCTCGGACAGGGCGACGTCCTTGAGTCCGTTGATGACGAAGGTGACCTTCTCCGCCTCGTTCGGCGGCTCCGGGATGACCGGCACCTTCTGCATGTAGTCGACCACCACCATGAGCCGCCGGTCGCCGGACAGCTCGCGGTGCTGCCTCACGAGCGAGCGGATCCCCTCGATGGTGCTGGCCGTCTGCGTGCCGCGGAGCAGGAACAGGTTCTGCCCGTAGCGCGCGATGCGGTCGAGCGACGGGCGCAGGCGCGGGTTCGCCGCAAGCTGGGCGACGCCGCCGCCCTCCGACATCCACGTGCCCAGGATCTCCTTGCGGACGTCCTGGATCTTGACCGCGCCCGTGGTGTGGGGCAGGTGGGCGAGGGCCGACTCCGCGGCGATCAGGCGGTTCAGCAGGTAGAGCTCGTCGTGCTCGTAGCAGATGTAGAGCACGTTGGCCTGGCCGCCGGACGCCACGTTCCGCGCCATCTGGAGGGCCATCGTCGTCTTGCCCGTGCCCTGGGCGCCGCCGATCAGCAGCAGCTCGCCGGGCCGGAGCCCGGTGCCGATGGTCTTGTCGAGCGGGGTGAAGCCGAGGGGCAGGGGCTGGTACTCCCCCACCTTGCCGGTGGCAACCTTGTCGTTGAGGTCGACCAGCACCTCGATCGCCGAGCGCGGCGCCAGGCTGCCGTTCGGTCCGTCGAGCCGCCAGGCCGACTTCGGCACCGGCCCGCTTTCGGTAGTCACTCCCTCATGCCCTCCCGCCATGGGTCCCCACCGGCGCATCCTAGCACCGGGCTGCCGAGGCGCCCGTCCACCGATGGTCCTGGGTCGGCGCTACCCCTCCGCGCTCCGCGGCAGCGTGGCGAGCTCGTCCCAGAGCCGGACCATCACCCGGGTCCCGGCCTCGAAGTTGCGCTCGTCGAGCCACTCGTTGGGCGCGTGGGCGTTGCAGTTGGGCTGGGGGAAACCGGCAAGCACGACGGGCAGGCCGAGCACGTGGTCGAAGGCGGCCGTGACCGGGATCGAGCCGCCCTCGCGGATGAAGACGGGCTCGACGCCCTCGACCGCCCGGATCGCGCGCGCCGCGGCCTGCGTCGCCGGGTGGTCGGTGGGCGTGAGGCTCGCCTCGCCGCCGTGGATGTAGGTGGTGCTGACCGTGACGCCCGGAGGCGCCACCTGGGCGACATAGTCGCGCAGCGCCTCGAACACCTTGTGCGGGTCCTGGTTGGCGACGAGCCGCGTGGACACCTTGGCGTGGGCGTGGGCCGGGATGATCGTCTTGGCGCCGTCCCCCTGGAAGCCGCCCCAGATCCCGTTGACGTCGAGCGTCGGCCGCGACGTCTTGCTCTCAAGGATCGACCAGCCGGCCTCCCCCACGAGCGCGGGCACCTGCGTCTCCTCGCGGAACGCCTCCTCGTTGAACGGCAGGGCAGCCATCTGGGCGCGGTCCGCGTCGGTGAGCGGCACGACGTCGTCGTAGAAGCCCGGGATGCGGACGCGGCCGTCGGCCCCCTTGAGCGCCGTGATGATCCGGGCCAGGGCGTTGGCCGGGTTCTCCACCGAGCCGCCGTACCCGCCCGAGTGGAGATCCACAGGCGAGAGCTCGACGTCGATCTGGGCGTACATGATCCCGCGCAGGGCGACCGTGATCGCCGGGACGTTGCCCTCGAAGTAGCCCGTGTCGCTGATGACGGCGACGTCGGCGGCCAGGCGGTCGCGGTTCTGGGGGATCCAGTTGAACAGGCTCTCGGAGCCGAACTCCTCCTCGCCCTCGAACACGAACGTGAGGTTCACGGCGGGCGCCTTGCCGGCCGCGCGCATCGCCTCGAGCGCCGAGAGGTGCATCACCAGCTGGCCCTTGTCGTCGGCCACGCCCCGGCCCACGAAGCGCCCGTCGCGCAGGAAGGGCACGAACGGCGCCGTCTCCCACAGCTCGATCGGGTCCACGGGCTGGACGTCGTAGTGGCAGTAGACGAGGACGGTCGGCCTGCCCGGCGCCTCGTGGATCCGCCCGTACACGATCGGGTGCAGCGCGGTCCGGATAACCTCCACGTCGGTCGCCCCGACGACCTGCAGCCTGGCCGCGACCCACTCCGCGGCGGCCACCATGTCCGGCGCGTGCTCGGGCTGCGTCGAGATGCTCGGGATCCGGGCGAACTCGAGGAGCGCCTCCGCGCGCGCCTCGCGCGAGGCCACCAGGGCGGCCTCGATGGCCGGGTCGATCGGGTTGGGCTCCGGGCTGCGCGTCGGGTCGGTCATGGAGGCTCCTGCGGTCTGGTCTGGCGTCGGTCGCGAATCTACCGTGTGACATGCGTCGAGGGCGGACCGGCGGTCCGCCCTCGTTTGAGCGGCGGTGGTGAGCGGCCCCTCGGGCCGGTGTGTCAGGCCGGCTGCGGGGAGGGGTTCGGTGCAGGGGCGCCCGCGCCGGCCCCGGTGGACGTGCCGCTGTCGGTGCCGGGGGCGATCACGCGCGGGATCCCCGCGTGCCGGTCCGGCTTGGGCGGCAGGTCGTCGAAGATCGTCGCGAACCCCTCGGCGTCGACGGTCTCCTCGGCGATCAGCTTGTCGGCGAGCCTGTCGAGGCGGTCGCGGTGCGCGGTGAGCACCTGGGTGGCGCGCTCATAGGCGTGGTCGATGATCGCGCGGGTCTCCTCGTCGATCATCTTCGCGACGTCGTCGGAGTAGTTGCGCTGCTCGCCGATCTCGCGGCCGAGGAACACCAGCTCGTCGCGCTTGCCGAACGAGAGCGGGCCGAGGCGGTCGCTCATGCCGAACTCGGTGACCATCCGCCGGGCGAGGTCGGTGGCCTTCTCGATGTCGTTCGAGGCGCCCGTGGTGGTGTCGCCGAACACGAGCCGCTCTGCCACGTTGCCGCCGAGCAGGCCCGCGATCTTGTCCTCGAACTCGGTCTTGGACTGGAGGTAGCGGTCCTCGGTCGGCAGGGCCATGGTGTAGCCGAGGGCCATGCCGCGGCTGATCACCGTCACCTTGGCGACCGGGTCGCACTTGGGCAGGATCCGCTGCACGACGGCGTGGCCGCCCTCGTGGTAGGCGATGATCCGCTTCTCCTCGTCGCTGATGACCCGGCTCTTGCGCTCCGGGCCCGCGACGATGCGCTCGAGGGCCTCGGAGAACTCGTTCATCCCGATGACCTTCTTGTTGCGCCGGGCGGACAGGATCGCGGCCTCGTTCACGAGGTTGGCGAGGTCCGCGCCCGAGAAGCCCGGCGACTGGCGGGCGACCTCGTCGACCGACACCGTCTTGTCGAGCGGCTTGCCCTTGGTGTGGACCTTGAGGATCGCGACGCGGCCCCGCATGTCGGGCCGGTCGAGGATGACCTGGCGGTCGAAGCGGCCCGGGCGCAGGAGCGCCGGGTCGAGGACGTCGGGCCGGTTCGTGGCGGCGACCACGATCACGTTGGTGTTCGTGTCGAAGCCGTCCATCTCGACCAGGATCTGGTTGAGGGTCTGCTCGCGCTCGTCGTGGCTGCCGCCGAGGCCCGCGCCGCGCTGGCGGCCGACCGCGTCGATCTCGTCCACGAACACGATGCACGGGCTGTTGCGCTTGGCCTGGTCGAACAGGTCGCGCACGCGGGACGCGCCCACGCCCACGAACATCTCGACGAACTCAGAGCCCGAGATGCTGAAGAACGGCACGCCCGCCTCGCCGGCCACGGCCCGCGCCATGAGCGTCTTGCCGGTGCCGGGAGGGCCCACGAGGAGCACGCCGCGCGGGATGCGTGCGCCCAGCGAGTTGAACTTCTCCGGGTATTTGAGGAACTCCACGACTTCCTGGAGCTCAGTCTTGGCCTCGTCGACGCCCGCGACGTCGGCGAACGTGACGACGGTCTTGTTGCCCAGGAACATCCGTGCCCGGCTCTTGCCGAACGACAGCGCCTGGTTGTTGGTGCCCTGGGCCTGGCGCATCATGAAGAAGATGAAGCCGCCGATCACGATCAGCGGCAGCAGGCCCGTCAGCAGCAGGCCGATCCAGGACGTGTCGGGCGTGGGCTTGCGCGTGAAGGCGCTGTCACTCAGGGTCACGTTGCCGGCGGCCGCCGCCTGCATCATGTCCGAGGCGACGTTGGTCATGATCGCGTTGGGCACGATGACCGAGTAGGTGGACTCATTGGCCGACGCCGTGGGCGTGACGGTCACCGTCTCGCCGTCCTGGACGACGGAGAGGACGCGGCCCGCCTTCACGTCGTTGAGGAACTTGAAGTAGCCGTCCTGGGTCGATGGGGACGACGAGTTGATCCAGGTCAGGAGCAGCGCGACCGTGCCCGCCACGAGGACGAGCATCACGATCCCGTTGCGCAGGAATTTCGCGTTCAAACGGAGCGCCTCCGGATGGCAAGGACCGGTGCGAGCCGGCCATCGGGCGAGTATACCGCCGGGTCCTCAGACCGCCCTCCGCGGGGGTCGTACGGGCTGGCGCTGCCAGTAGTACGGCGACGGGCCGTGTGCGGATGCCCAGATCGTGCGCCGCAACCCGAAATGAAACCCGCCCAGGCGGGTGCCCGAGCGGGTGATGAGTCCTGGTGGCTGGGGACAGAATCGAACTGTCGACCGGGCGGTTATGAGTCGCCTGCTCTGCCGCTGAGCTACCCAGCCACGGCCGCGGATTGTAGACCAGATGACGGGCCACGGTCTCGGGCGTGCGGAATAGCCCATTGAGCGTCGCGCCGCAACCGGCCACAATGCGCGCGATTGCACCACCACGGGAGAAGCGGATGGCGACTGACATGCCCGGCCCTGGGGCCGGCCCTGACCAGCCCGAGCCCGGGGCCGCAGCACCCGGCCCGCCCGAGCCGGCGTGGACCACCCCGCCGCCGCCCGCCGCGCCGGGGCCAGGCGATGCATCGGGGGCGTGGGGCGCCCCCCAGCCGCCATCCGCACAGCCCGCGCCGCAACAGCCCGCGCCGCAACAGCCCGCGCCGCAGCAGCCCGCGCCGCAGGCGCCCGGCTGGGGCGCGCCGGCGCAGCCGGGGTCGTGGGGCGGTGGTGCCCCTGCCCAGCCGACCCCGCCCGGGCAGCCGGCTGCCCAGCCGGGGCAGTGGGGAGCGCCCGCCCCGCAGCAGCCTGCGCCGCAGGCGCCAGGGCAGTGGGGAGCGCCCGCCCCGCAGCAGCCTGCGCCGCAGCCCGCGCCGCAGGCGCCGGGGCAGTGGGGAGCGCCGCCGGTCGGCCAGCAGCAGCCGGGCTGGGGAGCGCCCGCGCCGCAGCAGCCCGCCGCGCCGCAGCAGCCGGCCCCGCAGCCCGCACCGCAGCAGCCGGGGCAGTGGGGAGGGGCGCCCGTCGGCGCGCCCGGCTACGCACCGACGCCGCAGGGCCAGCCACAGCCGGGCTGGGGCGGCCCGGGACAGCCGCAACCGGGCTGGCAGGGCGGCCCGCCCCCGGCCCAGGGCAACAACAACGGCTGTCTCAAGGGCTGCCTGATCATCGGGGTGATCCTCGTCGTCCTGGCGATCATCGGGGTCATCCTGTTCTACTTCCTCGTCGCCACGGCCGGGACCTCGTTCGTCGGCGGCCTCGGCGTCGACTCGAATGGCAACCTCAAGGACTGCTCGATCGTCTCGAGCCAGCAGCTCCAGACGGTGCTCGGGCCGGACACTGAGGCGCACCCGCTGTCGGGCCTCGCCAACACCGCGCTCGGCTTCACCCTCGACAAGCGCGTCCTGACCAACGCCGACAACTGCTACATCATCTCGGGCGCCAGCGACAACTCATCGCAGACCACGGGCGGCTACGGCCGGATCGCGAAGTACAGCGGCGGCGACGCCAGCTCCGTGTTCAACACCGAGAAGGCGAACGCCCAGAGCGGGCAGTACTTCGCGGTCGACGTCCAAGACGCCGGCGACCAGGCGTTCTGCACCGGCTGGTCTGACACGTACCCGGCCACCGGGGCCCTCGTCCGCAAGGGCAACGACCTCGCGTATGTCAGCCTGCTGATCGGGTCGAACTTCAGTGACCTCAACCTCAACCAGCCATCGTCCGACCACAGCGTCCCGTACTCGGCGGCGGCCTGCAGTCAGGCGGTCTCCATCGCGGAGCTCGCGCTGCACTGACGCGGCGCCCGGCACACCCGGCGGTGTCAGCTCCCCGAGCTGCCCGCCGGGTTGGACGGGTCGCCACCAGGCCCGAACAGGAGCTTGATCCAGTCCTGGATCGGGCTCGGCTTCGAGGTGTCGGCCCCCAGCCGGACGCCGGCCGAGCCCGGCGCGTCGGGCGGCAGCGCCGGGGCGCCGTCCGCGAGCGAGAACGGGACCTCTCTGGGAGACCCGAGGCGGTATGCGCGCGCCTGCTGCACGACGTAGGCCTGGCGCTGGATGAGGTCCAGCTCCGACTTCAGGGCCGTCACGTCAGTTGCGAGCGCGGCGTTCGAGGTGCGCATGCCCGCGGCCCTGCCAGCGGCCTCGCTCGCCTGCCCCATCTGCTGCGCGAACAGCAGGATGACCCACGCGGCGATGAGCGCCCCGAGCAGCAGCGCGATCCGGCGGCGCGTCAGGCCCGCGACCGGCAGGTCGGCCAGGCTCGCAGAGGCGGCCCCGCCCTGGACCGGCGCGGTGCGGCCGGCCGGCGCAGGAGCTTCAGCCTCGGTGGTCTCGGGAGCGGCGTCGCGGGGGTGGGCTCGTGACATTGCGGCGAGGGTAGCTTCGCTCGATTCGGCTGTCAACCGAGTTTGCGCGCGCGACACGACCGCGTTGCGCGGCCGTTCAGGCACGGGTCGTGACAACCGAGGTGTCACGCGGCCCGCGCACGGTGGCGTAGACTTCGCGCACATTCGCTCATCTGTTCTGTTTGCATCGGGAGCCGGCCATGCGCACCTACGCCCCCGCCTCCACGCTGGCGGTCCTCGAGCAGGTACTCGAGGAGCCGTCGCTCGCCCGCGGCGTGGTCCACCACGAGGTGCGGCCTGCCGCGGCGGCCACGTATGCGGACTGGCCCGACTGGCTCGACCCGCGGCTGCGTGCCGGGCTCGCCAGGCGTGGCATCGAGCGGCCCTACCTCCACCAGGCGGAGGCGATCGAGGCGGTCCACGCCGGGCGGGACGTGGTGGTGGTGACGCCGACCGCATCGGGCAAGTCGCTGTGCTACACGGTGCCGGTGCTCCAGGCGCTGGCCGAGGACCCGTCGGCGCGGGCGCTGTTCCTGTTCCCCACCAAGGCGCTCGCCCAGGACCAGGTCGCCGAGATCAGCGAGCTCGTGCGGGACGCCGAGCTCGAGGTCTCGTCCGCGGCCTACGACGGCGACACGCCGGCGCCCATCCGGTCGGCCATCCGCAAGGCGGGGCAGGTGGTGGTGACGAACCCGGACATGCTCCACTCGGCCATCCTCCCCCACCACACCAAGTGGTTCCAGCTGTTCGAGCAGCTGCGGGTCATCGTCATCGATGAGCTCCACACGTACCGCGGCGTGTTCGGCTCGCACGTGGCCAACGTGCTGCGCCGCCTGCTCCGCCTGTGCGCGCACTACGGCAGCCACCCGGTGATCGTGTGCTGCTCGGCCACGATCGGGAACCCGTCAGAGCTGGCCGAGGCGATCACGGGTCGCCCCGTCCAGCTCGTGGACCGCAACGGCGCGCCGTCCGGCGAGAAGCACCTCGTGCTCGTGGACCCGCCCGTGATCGACGGGTCCACCGGCGCCCGGGGCTCCGCCCTCACGCTCGCCGAGCGCTGGGCGCTGCCGTTCCTGCGGGCCGGCCGCCAGACGGTGGTCTTCGGCAAGAGCCGCGTCCAGGTCGAGATCATGCTCAGCAACCTGCGCGAGCGGCTCCGGCAGGACCTCGGCCCGCGGAGCCGGCTGCGCGGCTACCGCGGCGGCTACCTGCCCACCGAGCGCCGGGCGATCGAGCGCGGGCTGCGCGACGGCGAGGTGCTCGGCGTGGTCTCCACGAACGCCCTCGAGCTCGGCGTCGACATCGGGCGGCTCGACGTCGCGATCCTCGCGGGCTACCCGGGGTCGATCGCAGGGACGTGGCAGCAGATGGGCCGCGCCGGCCGCCGCGGCGACGTGAGCGTGGCCGTGCTCGTGGCGTCGCCCGCGCCCGTGGACCAGTACGTCATCCACCACCCGGAGTTCGTGCTCGGCGGACGGCCCGAGGAGGCGCGCCTGGACCCGGACAACCTCCACGTCCTGCTCGCCCACATCCGGGCCGCGACCTTCGAGCTGCCGTTCGAGCCCGGCGAGTGGTTCGGCCCCGGGCCCGTCGACGAGCTGCTCGCGTTCCTGGGCGAGGGCGGCCAGGTCCGCCAGGCGGACGACGGCCGCTGGTACTGGAGCTCGGAGAACTTCCCGGCCTCCGAGGTCTCGCTCCGGGCGGCGGCGCCGGAGAACGTGGTCATCATCGACACCTCCCCGGACCGCCCCCGCGTCCTGGGCGAGGTGGACCTGTTCAGCGCCCAGGTGCTGGTCCACGAGCACGCGATCTACATGCACGAGTCGGCGCAGTACCACGTGGACAGGCTCGAGTGGGGCGAGCGCAAGGCCTACGTCCACAAGATCGACGCCGACCACTACACCTATGCCAACCGCGCCGTGACCCTCAAGCCGCTCGACGTGTTCGCGGAGGCGCCAACGACCGGCGGCAGCCGCGTCCACGGCGAGGTCATGGTCGCGAGCCTCGTGACCCTTTACAAGAAGCTCAAGTTCGGCACCGACGAGAACGTGGGCTGGGGGCCGATCGACCTGCCCGAGATCGAGCTCCAGACCACGGCGTACTGGCTCACCGCGGAGCGGGCGGCCGTCGGATGGCGGCGCGACGAGCTCGACGTCGCCCTCATCGGCGCCGGGCGGGCGATCCAGGCGGTGGCCTCGGTGCTGCTGATGGTGGACCCGCGGGACCTCGGGCTCGTGGCGCAGGTCCGCTCGCCGCACCACGAGGCGCCGACGATCTACCTCTACGAGGCGATGCCGGGCGGCGTCGGCCTCTCGGAGCGGCTGTGGGCCCGCCACGGGGAGCTGGTCGCCGGCGCGGCCGAGCTGATCCGCGCCTGCCCCTGCGACGCCGGCTGCCCCGCCTGCACCGGGCCCCGGCTCGAGCCGCAGGTGGACGGCAAGGCGCTGGCGCTCCGGCTGCTGGCGGCGCTGGCGCCGAGTGCGGGCGCGGGCCAGACGGCAACTGCGCCCGCCGAACCGCCGACGGCAGCGGTCGCATGACCGCCGAACCCGTCGCCGCCGTCACGCGCGAGCGGCGGCTGGCGAACCTGCGGGCGGCGATCGCCCGGCCAGGCGGCCCGCCCACCGGCCCGACGCAGCCGCCGGCCCGCGCGCCGTTCAGCGGACGACGCTCGGGCGCGCTGGCCGTCCGGCTGGCGCGGGCGCTGGGGGCCGAGGCGGCGGACACGCCCGACGGGTGGCTCGTCCGGCGCGTCGTCGCCCCGCTCGAGGTGCCCCTGGACCGCGTGCGGCTCGCCGTCCTGCCGGGCCATCCGCCCGCGGACGCGCCGCTCGTCTGCCTCGACACGGAGACCACGGGCCTCGCCACGGCGGCGGGGACGCTCGCGTTCCTAGTGGGCCTCGCCCGCTGGGACGGGACGTCCTTCCGCCAGACGCAGCTGCTCCTGCCCGACCACGCCGACGAGCCGGCCATGCTCGCCGAGATCGAGCGCTGGGTCACCCCCGACGCGTGGCTCGTGTCCTACAACGGCCGCGGCTTCGACTGGCCGCTGATCGAGGCGCGTTTCCGGCTCGCCGGCCGGGCGGCCCCGGCGCACGCGGGCCACCTCGACATGCTCCCGTTCGTGCGCCGGGTGTTCCGCCACCGGATGGAGGACGCGCGGCTCAAGACGGTCGAGGAGCAGCTCCTCGGCGTGACCCGCGCCGGCGACGTCGAGGGCTGGGAGATCCCCTCGATCTACCTCGACGTGCTCCGGGGCGGGCCGGTGGAGCCGCTCGCCGGGGTCGTGATCCACAACGAGAAGGACGTCCGCTCGCTGGGGCTGCTGCTCGCCCACGTCGAGCGCCGGTACGCCGAGCGCGAGTCGCGGCTCGACGCACCGCGCGGCGACCTCGCCGGGCTCGCCCGCGCCTACGCCCGCGCACGCCGCCACGAGGAGGCCCTCGCCTGCCTCGACGACGCGCTCGCGGGGCCCGGCGAGGTGCGCGACCCGTTCGGGCGGACGCCGGTGCGGCGGGGCGCGAGCGATGAGGACGACGGGCGTCCGGGCATGGCGTGGTGGGAGCCGCGCACCCGCCCCCACTACGGCGGGCGTCCGCCGCGCGGCGGCTGGCGGGGCGAGCTCGCGGCCGGCCGCGGCGGGCCGCTGGGACCCGATGCCACCACGGCGCCCTGGGACGCGGGCACGGCCTGGACGGACGAGCGGATCGCCGCCGAGCGGGCGCGCACCCTGCGCCGGCTGGGCCGCTGGGCCGAGGCCGCCGAGGCATGGCAGTCCGCCGCGGGCGCCGGCGGAGCGCTGGGCGCCATCGCCTGGATCGAGGTCGCGAAGCTGCGCGAGCATCGCCTGGCCGACCCGCGGGGCGCCCTCGCCGCGACGCGGGCCGCCTGGCGGATCCTCGAGCGGGCGCGCCTGCTCGGGCGGCCCTACCCGCGCGTCGAGGCGGACCTTGCTCGGCGTGCGGCCCGGCTCACGGCCCGGATCGGCCGCGGCGCCATCGGCGCCGGCCGCTGACAGCGGCGCGGACGACGCTCCCTAGACGAACTTGCGGACCGTCTCGGCGAACCGCTCACCGACCGCTCGGGCATCCTCAGCCGAGCTGGTCATCCGCAGCCCGAACGGCGCGAGGTTCCCGTCCCGGACGCCGATGCCGATGCTGATGGACCGGTCGACGAGGCCGTCGGTCTGCGGGAGCATGCCGATGCTGTACTGGCCGCTCGCGTGGTCCGTGTGGCCGCAGTCGAACGGGCAGCCCTTGCCGGTCACGGTGCGGCGTGAGAGCACGTGGTCCATGTGGTTGTACACGTGCCAGCCCGACGTCCCCAGCGTGATCGAGCCGACCTCCCGGGCCACGGCCTCGGCGATCTCCTTGGTCGGCAGCATCACCACGAGGTGCGTGGCGAGGTCGCCCTCCGGGTCGACGAGCGCTCGGAACCGGATCTCCGGGACCTCGCGCAGGATGGCCTTCACGATCGCCTTGTTCTCGCGCAGGTGCGTCCGGATCAGGTCGAGCTTCCTGAGCTGCGCGAGGAGCACCGCGCCCGACAGCTCGGTCAGGCGGAAGTTCATCCCCAGGAACGGGCGCTCGGCGTACTTGCTCTCCAGCCGGAACGGCGCATGGCCCTGGTCGTGCATCGCGAAGGCGCGCTCGTACAGGGCCTGGTCGTCGGTGACGAGGGCGCCGCCGTCGCCGCAGGTGATCGTCTTGTACTCGTTGAACGAGTACGTCCCGATCGTCCCGATGCCCCCGACGCCCTGCCCCTGGTAGGTGGCCCCGAACGCCTGGGCACAGTCCTCGATCAGGGCGATGCCCTTCGCGTCCGCCAGCGCCTTGAGCTCGTCGAGGCGCGCGACCCCGCCGAGCATGTGGACGACGAGCACGGCCTTCGTCCGCGGGGTGATCCGGGCCGCGACGTCAGCGGGATCGAGGTCGAAGGAGTCGTCGACCTCGGCGAGGACGGGTGTCGCGCCCGTGTAGACGATCGACGAGATCGAGGCGACGTAGGTGAACCCCGGGACGATCACCTCGTCGCCGGGACCGATCCCCAGGGCCAGCATCGCGATCCACAGCGCCGCCGACCCGCCGCCGCTGACCGCGAGCCCGTGCTTGACGCCCGCCATCTCCGCCAGGGCGACCTCGACCTTGTGGACCTTGGCGCCGAATGCCGGATTGTCCGCCGGGCCGTACCGGCTCAGGAAGCGGCTCGCCATCACCTCGAGGACCTCGGCGGTCTCCTCGTCACCGATCAGCTCGATTCCGGGTCCGGGCATCGCGGCGGCCCTCCTGCGGGGTAGCGCAAACGCTTGCACCGTAAACGTCCGATCTCCAAATGTCAAAGGTCCGGCAGGTGCGATCGTTGCCCGGCCGGGGTCGCCAGCGCCTCCGCCTTGCCCCGCCCGGACCCGGCCCGCACAATGCGGTCGAGGCACAGCCGAAGCGGGAGCAGGGGCAGCCGTGAGGGATGGGAGCGGCCGGGTGGAGAGCATGTGGCGCCGATGAGCGGCGAGCCGAGGATCACCCTCCGTGAAGTCGCCATCGCGGCGGGAGTCTCGGTCGCGACGGCCTCCCGGGCGCTCCACGACGACCCCCAGATCAGCGCCGCCACCCGGGAGCGCGTCTCGGCGACCGCCGAGGCCCTGGGCTACGTCCCCGATCTCGCCGCCCGGAGCCTGGCCGTCCGGGCCACCCGGACCTTCGGTCTCATGGTGCCCGACGCCACGGACCCCATCCACGGATCCGTCGTCGCCGGGTTCGAGGCCGCGGCGCAGGCCGCCGGGTACGCGGTGATCATGTCCAACAGCCTGCTCGACCCCGCCCGGGAGCGCCGTGCAGTCCGTGAGTTCCGCGCGCACCGGGCGGACGGCCTCGCCTTGATGGGCGCCGTGCTCGACCTCGAGGCCATCGCCACGATGGTCCGCCCGAGCCCTGTCGTGTTCCTCAACAGCGAGCGCCTCAAGGGCGGGGAGCCCGTCCACCTTGCCACGGGCTGCCTCCGGCCCGACGACGCCGGGGGGATCCGCCAGGTGGTCGAGCACCTCGTGGACGTGGGGTGCCGTCGCCTCGCCTACGTGGGCGTCGCGGACCGGCCGGGCTCCGACGTGGTCCGCGAGCGGTCCTTCACCGAGACGGTCCTTGCCCGCCTCGCCGCTCCGCCCCTCGGCCCGTTCGCCTGGGACGGCGAGCACCGCGAGGCGCTGGCGTCCGCCCTGCGGGATGCCGGGGTGGACGGGGTGGCCGCCTACGACGACCGGGTGGCCCTTGGCCTGCTCGACGCCTTCAGGGCGATCGGCGTGGCCGTCCCGGACGACGTGGCCGTGGCCGGGTTCGACGACATCCCGTTCGCAGCCATCGCCAACCCGCGGCTCACCACCGTTCGCCAGCCCGCGTACGAGATGGGCGAGCTTGCCGCGACCGAGCTCCTCCAGGCGATCGAGACCGGCGAGCCCGCCCCGTCGCGCATCATGCCGGTCCCGCTGGTGGCCCGGGAGAGCACCCGGCGGCGGATCGGGTAGCGGCCCGGCACGTCACCGCCGACCCGGGCGATCTCGCCCGGCCTCAGAGCCCGAGGCGCGCCAGGTACTCGCGATTGGCACGCTGCCCTGCCACGACGTCGTCACGCGTCACCGACCGTGCGAGGAACTGGTCCTGCTCCACCACCACCCAGCCCTCGTACCCCACGTCGCGGAGTGCCGCCGCCACGCCGGGGATGTCCGCGTCGCCGGCGCCGAGCGGGCAGAAGACTCCGCCCGCGAGCGCTGCGACCACGTCCTCGCCGCGCGCGACCACCTCGTCGCGGACGCGGGTGGCGCAGTCCTTGAGGTGCACGTGGCGGATGACGTCGCGATAGGCCCGGATGCAGGCGGCGGGATCGGCGTCGCCGAACCGGAAGTGGCCGGTGTCGAGGCACAGACCGATCAGGCTCGAGTCCAGCAGCGACACCAGGCGGTCGATCTCCTCGGCGGTCTCGAGGTAGGTGCCGCAGTGCGGGTGGACCACCGGCCGGAAGCCCAGCGCCGCCGCCCGCTCCGCCGACCGGTGCAGGTTGTCCGCCAGCCGTCGCCACGCGGCGTCGTCGAGCTGGGCGTCGGGGCGGGACCGCACCCGGCCGGCCGCCTGCTGTCGGACCGGCTGGTCGATCGCGTCCGAGAACACCGCGAACGGCGCCTCGGCCTCCGGCAGCCCGCGACGCAGCTCGGCCAGCAGGCCCTCCATCCACGCCCGGTCCGCGACGCACCGCTCGTCATCGGTCAGGGTCTGCGGCAGGAACGTCCCGATGAACGCCAGGCCCCGCTCGGCAAGTCGCCGTCCCATCGTCGGGCCGTCGCCCATGAAGCCCGGCGGGCCGAGCTCGGTGCCCGCGTAGTCGAGGGCAGCCATCCAGTCGAGCATCTCGTCGGGGCCGGGCATCCACGTGTCGTGGACCACCACCTCGTCCACTCCGAACGAGCACGGCGCGGACGCGACGCGGATCGAGCCGCTCATGGCGTGATCACCACCTTGGTCGCCTCGCCCGACTTGAGCATCGCGAGGCCCTCGACCACCTGCTCCAGCGGCAGCACGGCCGACACCATCGGCGCCAGGTTGAGCGTGCCGGCCTCCAGCATCCGGATGGCCTGCGGGAAGGTGAAGGCCGTGATGTAGCTGCCGAAGATGGTGAGCCCCTTCTCGGTGATCTCCACCTGGTGCACCGCGGGCCGGGCGTTGACGTTCATCCCGAACACCACGACGCGCGCCCCCATCGCCGCGGCGTCGATCGCCTGGGGCAGGACGCTGCCCACCGCGTCCACGACCACGTCGGCGCCGCCGGGCAGGAGCGTGCCGCGCTGCTCGGCCCACTGGTCGGGGGTGAGCACATGCGTGGCGCCCACGGCCGTTGCCACCGCGACGCGCGCGGGGTTCGGCTCCACGACGACCACGCTGGACGCGCCGCCGGCGGCGAAGACCGCCGCGAACAGGCACCCGATGGCGCCCGCGCCGAACACGACGGCCGACTCCCCGGGCCGGAGGGCCGCCTTGTTCGTCCCGTTGACCACGCACGCGAGCGGTTCGACCAGCGCCGCCAGGCTGGCGGGCACGCCGGCCGCGATGGGATGGCAGGATCCCGCCGGGGCCGTGACGAACCTGGCCAGCGCCCCGTCGCGGTACACGCCCAGCGCCACGATGTTCTCGCAGGTCGCGGGCCGGCCCGCCTTGCACGACGTGCACACGCCGCACTTCGGGTCGGGGTCGACGATCACCCGCGCGCCGACCTCGACGGAGCCGACCCCGTCGCCGAGCGCCACGACCCGGCCCACCATCTCGTGGCCCAGGATCACGCCGGCGGTGGCTGGATGGCGGGGCGGGACGTCGAGGACCGCGAGGTCCGACCCGCAGATCCCGCAGGCCTCGACCTCCACGAGGATCTCGCCCGGGATCGGCACTGGCCGCTCTCGATCCTGCAGCGAGAGCTTCCCGTTTCCCTCGAACACGGCTGCGCGCACGGATTCTCCTTGGCTGGTGCGGCCGGGCCCCACGGCCCGGCGTTCAATGACCACGCGTTACCGACTCGCGCCTCCGTCGGCCGTCACAACCGGCCGCCGTCGGCCGCAGCGGCACGGTCGCGGCGGCCCTGCCGCACGCGTCCGACCGCCATGCCCAGAGCCGCGGCGAGCGCGAGGATCGCAACGGAGAACACGAGCACGAGCGTCGCGACCGCGTTGACCTCGGGCGTGACGCCGAACTTGATCTGCGTGTAGATGTAGATGGGGAGCGTCAGCTTGGGGCCGACGGTCCAGAACGTGACCACGAACTCGTCGATCGAGAGCGTCACGCTGATCAGGGCGCCGGCAAGGATCGCCGGGAAGATGAGGGGCAGGACGATCCGCCACATCACCTGGACCGGACTCGCCCCGAGGTCTGCCGCCGCCCACTCCAGGCGCCGGTCGAAGCCCTGCAGGCGCGCCGACACGATCAGGATGACGAACGGCATCGTCAGCACGAGGTGCCCGGCCACCACCGTCAGCTGGGAGAGCAGCACGTGCAGGTAGTTGGCGAGGAAGATGAGGATCCCGATGCCGATGATCAGGCCCGGCATCATGATCGGCATCGTGAACAGGATCCGGGCCACGTTGGGGAAGCGCATCCCGGAGCGGACCAGCGGGAACGCCGCCATCGTGCCCACGAGCGTGGCGATCACGGCAACGATCGCCGCGGTGCTGACCGACTGCCCGATGGCCCCCAGCAGCGGCCCGTTGGCCGGCAGCCCCTCGTACCAGGCGAGCGTCCAGCCCGGGATGGGGAAGCCCACGGACTTGCTGTCCTCGAAGCTGAACATGATCAGGAACACGATCGGCAGGTACAGGTAGCCGATGATCACCGCGGCCCAGATGCGCAGCAGCCAGCGGGTCAGCCGCGCGCGCGGGCTGACGGGCATCGTCTCGAGCACGTCCATGCGCCGTGCCATCAGGCCCTCGTGACGACGTCGGCGATCTGGAGGTACCGGCGGAACAGCACCAGCACCACGACGATCACGGCCGCGATGAGGAACGACGCCGCGGCCATGGCCGGGAGGTCGCCCCCGCGGTAGAAGTTGTAGACGAGGTTCCCGATCAGGACGCCCTTGGTTCCCCCGACCAGGGTGGGCGTGAGGTACTCGCCGAGCACCGGGATGAACACGAAGATGCAGGCCGTGATGATCCCGGGGCGCACCTGGGGGACCATGACCCGGAGCAGCGCGCGGCCCGGCGTGGCCCCGAGGTCCTGGGCGGCGGTCAGCTGCGTGAAGTCGAACTTCTCGAAGGATGTGTACAGCGCGAGGGCCGCGAACGGGAAGTAGAGGTAGACGAGCACGATGTAGACCGCGACGTCGTTGTAGACGAAGACGTCGAGCGGCTCCGAGATCGCCCCGATGAGCTTGAGGAAGCCGTTGATCGCGCCCTGCTCGCCGAGGATCGACTGCCACGCGTAGATCCGCACGAGGTAGCTCGTCCAGAACGGCAGGATCGTGGCCAGCAGCAGGACGCGCTGCCAGCGCCCGGTCAGGTAGCGGACCAGGAAGTACGCGAACGGGAAGGCGAACACGAGGCCCGTGGCCGTGACCAGGACCGCCATGAGGATGGTCTTGCCGAAGGTCCGCAGGTACGGGTTGTCCAGGTTGAAGAAGGTGCCGTAGTTCTTGAGCGTCCACTCGGGGACGACCAGCAGCGTCCTGTTGTCCACCGTCCAGAACGAGTAGACGAGGACGATCGCGAGCGGGACGAAGAACAGCCCGAACAGGACGACGGTGGCCGGCGCGAACGGCCAGTACCGGCGCCAGGCCGGCTGCGCGGCACCGGCGTGGGCTTCGGCTGGCGGGCCTGCAGCAGGCCCGCCAGCAGGGTCAGTCATGGCGGCCCCGGTTCAGCGAGGTCACCCGCCGAAGACGGAGTTGAATGCGTTGATGTAGGCGTCCACGTTGCCGGCGGGGCCCTTGAGGCGCATCTTGAGCGCCAGCTCGGGCTGGTTGTACAGGTAGCGGTCCGCCTGGTCCTTGTGCCCGTTGTTGACCAGCAGCGTGTACGCCTTCTCGTTCCACAACGGCCGGCCGTTGTCGAGGAAGTTCTGGGCGACGTACTCCGCCTGGGCGCCGGCCTCCAGGTAGGGCAGGACGAGCGGCTGGTTGGTTCCGCCCTTGACGGTCATCTCGCCGTCGATGAAGCCCGTCGTGCCCTCGTCCGGCACGAAGGCGGTCATGTCGGGCCCGCCGGCCGCCTTGATGCGGTCCGGTGAACCGAGGTTCTGGGTGCCGATCCACGCCTCGCCGCTGGCGAGCGCCGTGATGGTCTCGTTGTTCTGCTGGACCAGCTTGTAGACGTTCGGCTTGAGCTTGGTCAGCCAGTCCTTGGCCGCCGAGAGCTCCGCGTCCGTCATGTTGTAGATGTCCTTGGCGGCCGTGGCGATGCCCGCGAACAGCATGATGTCCGTGGGCTGGTTCTCCATGACGATCTTGCCCTTGTACTTGGGGTCGACCAGGAGCTGCCAGCTCGTGGCGCCGCCGGTCACCTTGGCCGGGTCGTACACGATCTGGATCGGCGACCAGCCCCAGGGGTACGCGAGGTACCCGTCGGACTTGGTCCAGAAGTCGAACGTGCGGGCCATCGAGTACAGCTGCTGGGACACAGCGAGGCTGTTGATGTCGATCGCCTGGATCAGGCCCGCGTCGTAGTACTTGGGGACCCACAGCGCATCGCCAGACACCATGTCGAGCTGCCCGTGGACCTGGTTGAGCTTGTTGAAGCCGTCGATGTTGTCGGCGAGCTCGGTGATCTGGGCATCGATGCCGGTCGACTGCTTGACACCCGCGACCTCGTCCTTGGACCAGTGGTCGCTCCAGGTGAGGAAGTTGAGGGTGCCGCCGCCAGGGGGCGCCGTGATGGGCGCGACGGACGGGGCACTCGAAGCTGCCGCCGACGATGACGCCATCGCCTCGGACGGCGCCGCCGACGCGGGCGGCGCGGATGTCGGGGCGCTGGACGCCGCGCTCGGGGCGGACGTCGGTGTCGAGCCGGTGCAGGCCGCCAGGAAGGCGCCGACACCGGCAAGTCCTGAGGCCTTCAGGAACGTACGACGTGAGACGGAACGATCCACGGACACGCTGCCTCCTCCTCAGTCTTGGCCGACGACGACGGCGTCGGCCGGCCACCATGAGACCCACACTTCCTGGTCGAGCAGCTCGGCATGCGCCTCGGAGCGCGACCCTTCGACGTTCGGCGGGGCGGCCACAAGCCGGCCTGCCGGGGTTTCGACCGTCAACCGCGTATAGGCGCCGAGGAAGCTGATCCCGACCACCTTGCCGCGGATGGCGGCGCGGTCGCCGGGGGCACGCTGTGCCTCGACGCGCATGCTCTCGGGCCGGATCATCAGGGTCGCCTGGCCCGTGCCGAGCTCAGGCGGGCCCGGGACCGTGGTCGTCGCATCGACCCGGAGATGAGACGAGCCGCCGGCATCCGCCTCGCCCGCTCCCGTGATGAAGTTGGATTCGCCGATGAAGTCCGCCACGAAGCGGTTCACGGGCCGGTAGTAGACATCGCGAGGCACGCCGAGCTGCGCCACGCGCCCCGCGGTCATGACGGCCACGGTGGTGGCCATCGAGAGTGCCTCCTCCTGATCGTGGGTCACGAACACGAAGGTGGTGCGGACCTGGCGGTGGATGCGCGCGAGCTCCACCTGCATCTGCTTGCGCAGCTTGAGGTCGAGGGCGCCCAGGGGCTCGTCGAGCAGCAGGACCGCGGGCTCCTTGACCAGTGCGCGGGCGAGCGCGACGCGCTGCTGCTGGCCGCCCGACAGCTGGCCGGGCATCCGGTGGGCGAACGACCCGAGGTCGACGAGTTCGAGGTACTCCTGCACCCGCCGGTCGACGGCGGCGCCCTTCATGCCGCCCATCTGCAGGCCGAACGCCACGTTGTCGGCCACGGTCATGTGGGGGAACAGCGCGTAGTTCTGGAAGACAGTGTTGACGTTGCGCTTGTGGGGCGGGAGGTCGTTGACCGGGTGCCCCTCGATGCGCAGCTCGCCCGACGTCAGCGGGATGAACCCGCCGATGATGTTGAGGGTGGTGGTCTTGCCGCAGCCCGACGGGCCGAGCAGGCAGAAGAATTCACCGGGCATGATCACGAGCGACAGGTTGTCGAGCGCCACAGCGTCGCCGTAGCGCTTGGTGACGCCGACGAGCTCGATCGCCGGCGTCCGGGCGTCCGGGGGAGGGGCCACCGGGGCGGTCATCCTGCCCGGATCCCGCGGCTGGCCGCCTTCACGCCGTCACCGCCTGTCCTGCCCGCGAGCCGATCTCGGCCAGGGAGACCAGCGTCTCCTCGTCGGACGGGGCCGGCCAGTCGACGAGGGCCTCCGCCGCGCCCGCCGCGGCGTACGCCCGCAGGACGTCTGCCACCTCGTCGGCCGTGCCGGCCAGGGGCGACGCTGCCGCCGACGCAGCGGCCTCCGCGGCCTCGAGACCGTTCGCCTGGAGGCGCTCCGCGAGCGCGTCGACCGCAGCGGCGTGCGTCGACCGGATCGAGGCCGGCGGCAGGCCGACCGTGCGTCGGATCGCGGCGGGAACGCGGCCGACCGCCGCGCAGTGCGCATCGAGGACGCGGTTCTTGTGTGCCCACGTCTCGACATCGCCCTCGCCGTTCCACGCGTCGGCGTAGCGGGCGACGATCCGCAGCGTCCGGCGCTCCCCGCTCCCCCCGATCATGAGCGGCATCGGGGCGCGCACGGGCGGCGGCAGGTTCACGGCGCGGTCGAGCCGCACATGGCGGCCGACCACGGTCACGACCTCGCCCGCGAGCAGCGCGCGCGCGGCGGCGGCCTGCTCCTCGAGCCGGTCCAGCCGCTCGCCGACGGGCGGCAGCGGGAACCCGAATGCCGCGTGGTCGCGGGGGTGCCATCCCGCACCGAGCCCCAGGGTCACGCGCCCGGCCGAGAGGTGGTCGACCGCGGTCGCCTGCTTCACCAGCATCCCGATGTTGCGGTAGCCCGCGCTCGACACCAGCACGCCGAGCTCGACCCGCGAGGTCGTCATGGCCATGCCGGCGAGCGTGGTCCAGCCCTCCAGGAACGGGCCCGGCGGCGCGTCCACCGCCTGGTAGGCCGCGCCGGCTGCCGGGAACAGGTGGTCGTTGGCCCACACCGAGGCGAACCGCAAAGCCTCGATACGGCGTGCCGTGGCCGCGAGCGCCGGCCAGTCGGTGAACTGCCCCCAGACCTGGAACCCGATCTCCGGCAGCGGGCGCATGGTCCTCACCTCACACCGCCACCGGCCGACCCGACTCGACCGAGGAGCGGGCGGCAAGCGAGATCTTGAGGGCTTCGAGGGCGTCCTCGCCCGTTGGCGTCACCGGACGGTCGGCGGCGATGGCCCCGACGAACGCCACGACCTGCGCGGCGTAGGCGACCGCGAAGCGCATCGCTGCGGGGTCGACCGCGTCGAGCGTGAGCACACCCCTCGTCCCGACCGAGCCCTGGCCGTACGGCAGGCGGCCGACGAACACGCTGCCGTCGCTGCCCACCACCTCGGTGCGGACGTCCTCGCCGTAGGCCGCGGTGCGCGCCAGCTCCACGGCACCCGTCCCGCCCTTGACGAAGCGCAGGTTCACCACCGCGGAATCGAAGTCGCCCACGCTCGCGAGGTCCGGTGCGCCCGACGTGGAGCCCCAGGCGTGGACCTCGGCCACCTCGTCGTCCATGAGCCAACGCGCAAGGTCGAACTCATGGATCCCCATGTCGAGGAAGATCCCGCCGGACACCGCCGGGCTGCAGAACGCCGGCGCCGGCGGCTCCGGGTCGAACTGGAGGCTCTTGAACAGGACCCGCCGGCCGACGACGCCGTCGGCGAGCCTCTCAGCCGCCCGGCGGTAGTCGGGGTCGTGCCGGCGCATCAGGCCCACCTGGAGCCGCACGCCGGCCGTCGCGACGGCATTCAGCGCGGCCTCGGACCCGGCGAGATCGAGCGAGAGCGGCTTCTCGCACAGGATGTCCTTGCCTGCCTCTGCGGCCGCCGCGACGTCCTCCGGGTGGCGGACCGACGGCGTGGCCAGGAGGACGGCGTCGACACCCGGAGAGTGCGCGAGTTCCGCCGTCGAGCCGAACACGTTGGCGACGTCCAGCTCCTCGCCGAGCGCCCGGGCGCGCTCGGGGTCGACGTCGGCGAGGGCCACCACCTTGGCGCCGGGCACCGCGCGCGCCACGAAGCGCGCGTGCATCGCTCCCATGCGCCCCAGCCCGACGACCCCGATCCCGAGCCGTGCAGCCATCGCTCCTCCACTGGCGACGGAGCGGCCCGCAGGTCGAGGGGCGCCCCTCCGGCTGCGTACATCCTGCCACGCCAGTGCAAGCGCTTGCAGGGAGCGGATGGATCGTTGCGCGGAGCGGGCGGCTGCGCCCTGGGCGATCGGGCCGCCCACGCCGCGGGGGCATCGCCGGTGACGCCGCCGCCGGTTCAGTCGGGGTTGTCGCCTCCCGACATCCGCGCCATCGCCGCCTCGAGGCGCGGCACGCCGAACAGGCCCGGGCCCTCGAGGACCAGCGAGCCGCAGGCGGCGCCCAGCCGCAGGTCGGCGTCCGCGGAGTCCCACCCGGCGACCAGCCTCGGCGCCAGCTGCGCCGCGAACACGCCCGAGAGGAACAGGTCGCCGGCGCCCACCGGGTCCACGTAGTCGCGGATCGGGATGGAGTGCCAGTGGCGGCTGGCGGCGACCCCGCCGTCCTCGCCCACGCGGTGGGCGTTCCCGCCGTGGATGCCGTCGGTGAGCAGCATCTCCGCGCCCGGGCGGAGCAGTCTGGTGAGGTCGGCGGGCGTGGTCGCCTCGTCGATGTCGTCCACGCCGACGCCGATCAGGTCCGCCCGCCGCACGACCGGCGAGCTGAACGGCTGCCGGTGGCGCACCTGCGCGCCGGGCGCCAGCACCCGGAGCAGGCCCTGCCAGCCCAGGGCGACGTGCGCGTCGCGCGGCGGGATCTCGGCCCACACGTCGGGGATCTCCGCGGCGACGGGCGCGATCATCCAGCCGGGGGCGCGTCGCCAGGCGTCGGGTAGAGCAGCAGGGTCGACCGGGTCGGACACCTGCGGGGTCTGCTGGACCCGGCCGGTGGGCGTCTCGGTGTTGATGAAGACCGGACCCTTCGACCCCGGCTGGACGTGGACCTCGACCCCGGCGTCGCGGATCATCTCGATCTCGGACGACGCCGCCGCCAGCTCGTCGGCCACCACGATCGCGGCCACCCGCAAGCCAAGTCGCGCGAGCGCGAGCGACGAGTAGGAGGCACCGCCACCGAGCCGCCAGCCGCGCGGGTCGTCATCGACCAGGTCCCGGCAGGCCGAGCCCACCACAACGACGTCGGGCGTCGCGCTCATCCATCCTCCCGGGGCCGCGTCGACGGCCCGCCTATACTGGCCGCCCTGCACGCACGCGCCAGCGCGGCCTACGTGGTCGCCTCCGACCGAGGTTTCCAATCATGCACTTCTACGAACTCCACGAGGGCGACGACGATGTCTTCGCCGACCTGCTCCTCGTCCGCGAGGACGAGATGGACCCTGAGGAGTTCTTCGACGTGGTCCAGGCCATCCGCCGCCGCGTCGTGGACTCGTTCGAGCAGAGCACGCTGGTCGAGGCGATCGCGGACGAGCTCGAGGCGAACTACGACTTCATCACGATCAACGACGACCGCCTGACGGCCGCGGTCAACGTGTCGCGCGAGGAGGACGAGAACTTCCTCGCCGACCTCGAGGCGCCCGAAGAGGGTACCGACTACGCCACGATCCTGGCGGACCTCCAGGCGGGCGACCCCCGGCTGAACTAAGGCGTGGCGGACCGCCGCCTCAGGGCAGCAGGGCGACGGCCGCGGCCACGACGGCGGGGGTGGTCCCCTCGTCGGCCGCCGGCCCCACGATGACGAAGAGGATGCCGCCGCTGGCGTAGACGTACCGGTCGAACATCGGGTTCGGCTCCGCCTGGAACATCAGGAACGTGACCTGCTTGCCGGCAATCGCGCGCTCGGTGATGCGCGCATACCCCTGTCCGTACGACGCGAGATGGCGCTTCCAGGCATCGACCAGCCGATCCGGGTCGGCCGTCGGCAGGAGGATGGCGACGATGCTGACCACATCTGGCGCCGTGCGGTCGACGGGGACGCCGAAGACCTCGGTGATGGACCCTGAGGTGATCCCTAGGACCTTCGCGTACGCCGCGAGCTCTCCGGAGCAGACGAGGAAGCAGTAGTCGCCGGGCGCGTCCTGGGCCACGTCGATGGTCTGGCCGACGGCAGCGTACGCGACGCCGGCGATCTCGGTCGGCAGCACGGCCGCGACGTCCGCGGCGCCGGGGCCGAGCGTGCGCTGGGGCAGGGGCGAGAGCGGCGGCGTGACCGACGAGGTTGCGCTGGCCGCGGGCGTCGCCACCGAGGCGGTCGACGGCGTCGGGCTCGAAGTCGGCGTCGTGTCCGGCCTTGGCGTGGGCGCCATCGTGGCCGTCGGCAGAGGCGGGAGCGTGGCCGAGCCGCCCAGCGCCACGCTCGCGGACGACGCGGGTGTCGATGAACCCGGCAGCGCGGTGCAGGCCGCGAGCGCCACGGCGAGAGCGATGAACCCGACACGCCGCATCGCCGCCGCCAAAGTCATCCCTCCATTGTGGCGGCACCCGCCGCGGGCGCCCCCGATCGTACGCTTGATGCCGCGCAGTCAGCCACGTGCCGATCAGCCCGATTGCGCGAGCGCGTCGTCGAGCACCCGCAGCATCCGCAGGAGCCCGCTCGCACCGCCGTCACGGCAGCGCGTTGAACGCCTCGACGACCTCGGGCGGCGTGCTCGTAGGCATCAGGCTCTCGTCGACCGGGATGTCGGCGAACACGACGAAGAGGATGTCGGCCGAGGCGTAGGCGAATGACCCGCGGCTCGGGCCGCCGCCTGGGTCGAACGCCGCCTTCTTCGAGCCGATCGTCCACGACCTCACCGGGAGCCCCGGGACATCGCGCTGCACCCAGGACGTAACGAGCTTGTCGTCGTCCGCGCCGGGCACGCGGACCGCGAGGATCCACGCGACGTCGGTCGGGGTCCAGTTTCCGGACAGCCAGTTCACGGGAACGTCGAAGACCTCGGTCACGGTTCCCGCCGCGAAGCCGAGTCGGCGGGCGTAGTCGAGGACGTCGCTGCCGCAGATTAGGGTGCAGTTGTCGACGCCGCTGCCCGCACCGAGCGGGCCCGTGCCGCCCACGGCCGCATAGTCGACGGATCCCAGCTTCGTGGGCAGAAGCTCGGCCAGCGCCGCCGCCTCAGGGTCGAGCGACTGGACAGGCCTGGGCGAACGGGGGGCGACGGTCGAATCCGTTGGGCTCTGCGTGGGCGCGAACGCGTCGTTCGTTGCCTCCGACGGCGTGGCGCGAGCGATGGCGGTCGCGCCCGGCGGCACCGTCGCCGGAGCACTGCGCGGCTGAGCGCTCGGCGCCGCGGGCGGCTGGCCGGTGCAGGCCGCAAGGGCGATCGCGAGGAGTATTCCACCGAGGCGACTCGCCGATCCCGACACTCCCGGCCCCCGCTTCGCCTAGTCGTCCCCAGCAGACAGCTCGATGGTGTGCTGCATGAGCACCAGGTCGTCGCGTGCCGTCCAGCCTGTCGCGCGCCAGAAGGCCAGCCCATCGGCGTTGCGACCGAAGACGACGATGTTGCACTTGCCGATGCCAGCGGCCCGCAGGCCGTCGAGGCATCGGTCCACGAGTGCTCGGCCGAGGCCGAGGCCGCGCTCGGATGGCACGACGGCGAGGTGGTTGATGCTCCCCCGCCGGCCGTCGTGACCGCACAGGACCGCGCCCACGAGCACCTCGCCGCGGTGCGCGACGAAGCTCAACCCCGGGTTGCGGACGAGGGAGCCGACCACCCCATCGCGCTCGTCCCCGACGCCGAGGCCGACCCCCGGCGTCGCCCGCCACAGCTCGAGGACCGCGTCGTAGTCGCCGGGGGTCATCGGGCGGATGCGGAGCTCGTCGTCGACCACCTCAGCCCCGCTCCCCTACTTGCTGAACAGGATCTCGATCACGTCGCCGTCCTGGACCCGGTACGTCTTGCCCTCGGAGCGCAGCCGGCCGTGCTTCTTGGCCTCGGCCATCGAGCCCATCTCGAGCAGGTCCTCGTAGGCGATGGTCTCGGCGCGGATGAACCCGTGGGCGAGGTCGGTGTGGATGGCGCCGGCCGCGTCGACGGCGTTGGAGCCGTCTGGGACCGGCCAGGCGCGGACCTCGTCGGGGCCGGCGGTGAGGAACGAGATGAGCCCGACCAGCCGATACGAGAGCCCGATGACCCGGTCGAGGCTCGAGTCGTGGAGCCCGAGCTCCTCCATGAACACGGCGGCCTCGTCGGGCTCGAGCTCGCCCAACTCCATCTCGATGCGCGCCGAGAGCGCGTCGACCATGGCGTGGCGGTGCTCGTAGCCGGCGGCGATCTGCGCGATAAGCGCCGGCGCCCCCGCGAGGTCGCCCTCGCCCACGTTGAGCAGCACCAGCACCGGCTTCTGGGTCAGGAACCGGTAGCCGCGCAGGGCCTTCTCCTCGTCGTCGTCGAGCGGCTCGTCGCGGATCGGGCGGCCCGCCTCGAGGGCGGGCTTCAGCCGCGCCAGGATCGCCTCCTCGCGCTCGTTCGCCTCGCGCTCGGCCGGCGTGCCGTGGCGGCCGGTGGCCCGCAGGCGCTCGAGGCGGCGGTCGACCTGGGCGAGGTCGGCGAGCGTGAACTCGAGGTCGAGCTGCTCGTGGTCGCGCGCCGGGTCCACCGAGCCCGAGGGGTGGGGGTGGTGCGGGTCGTCCCACGCGCGGACCACGTGGAGCAGCGCATCGGCGTCACGGAGGCGGGCGAGGTGCTCGGCCGGCAGCTCCTCGGTGCCCACGTGGCCCTCGTGCGAGGCCGGCGGCGCGGGCAGGTCGATGTAGGTCACGTCCGCGTGGACGATCTTCTTGGGGTGGAACAGCTCGGCGAGGCGGTCGAGCCGCGGGTCGGGCACCTTGACCACGCCGACGTTCAGGGTGACGCCGCCGTAGCCGCCCGTCTCGGCATGGCCGCGGGTGAGCGTGTTGAACACGGTGGTCTTGCCGCAGCCGGCAAGCCCGACGATGGCGATCTGCATGCCTTGATGCTACCGGGCGCGTGGGGCGGCCACGGCACCGTCGAGCGCGAGCCGGACCGCCGCCAGCTGCCGCCCTTCCGGTCCCGCGCGGCCCGGCCGCAAGCTCCTCAGCCGTTGAGGATCGCGAAGCTGCCCACGTACAGGAGCGCGCTCGCGCCCATGCCCGTCGCGTAGCCGATGAACGGGCGCATCCAGGAGGAGCCGGCCGAGAGCAGGCCGGCGCGGCGCGCGAGCCCCCGGAACGTCTCGACGCCGTCAGGCCCGAGGGCCTCCTTGGGGACGGCGGCAGCGCTGCCCGTGCCGGTCTCGAGCAGGAAGTCGTGGCGCATGTCGCGGATCCGCGCGTACACCGACCACGCGGCCTGCGTCGAGGTGCCGGGGCCAACCCACCTGATGCCCTCGGCGTCCGCGTGGAACGCGTAGTCCCGGGCGAGCAGGTCGCGCCGCCGACTCATGCCGAGCACGACGAGCAGCGCCGAGAGCCAGCCGGTGGAGAAGCCGAAGCCAACGACGATGAACGCGCCGGTGAGCCAGCCCGACGAGGCGCTCCAGAAGAACGCGCCGTAGACGAAGAGGAAGCCGAAGGCCGCGGCCAGCCACGAGTGCCGGGCGCCCTCCGCGGAGGCCCGGAACAGGTCGCCCAGCGTGACCCGGAACACGGCGTCCACGGCCGGCGGGGGCGGCGGTGCCATCGGCGTGGCCGGGATCGCGACGCTGGTCGGCCCTGCCGCGGTCCAGTCGGCCGACGACGCCATCGCCGTCCGCTCCGCGCCCGCGCCTGCGTCCAACGGGTTCACCTGCGCCGCCCTCAGTACCCTGCGGACGGGTCGACGACGTTGACCAGCCCCCGGCCGTCGGCGTACCGCCGCAGATTCTCGCAGAACAGGTCCATCGACCGGTCGAGCACCCGCGCGGACGACCAGGACGTGTGCGGCGTGATGATCAGGTTGGGGACGTCGTAGAGCTGCGAGGTGGGCGGCAGCGGCTCCTCGATGAACGTGTCGAGCACCGCCCCGCCGAGGCGCCCGTTGCGCAGCGCGCGGGCGAGCGCGCGCTCGTCCACCAGCTCGCCCCTGGCCACGTTGATCACCCACGCGCCGGGCTTCATCCGCGCGATCGCCTCGTCGGAGACGAGCCCGCGGGTGTCGTCGGTCAGCGGGGCGGCGAGCACCACGAAGTCGCACTCGGCGAGCAGGACGGGCAGCTGCTCGGGGGGCAGGACGCGGTCGAGCATGAGGCTGCCCAGGAACGGCTCGTCGCCGGCGCCGTCGTGGCCGGCGACGCCGGCCTCCGGACGACGCCGGGTGGCCATGACGCGGCACCCGAAGGCGGTGGCCAGCGCCCCCACAGCGCGCCCGATCGAGCCCAGCCCGACGATCCCCACCGTGATGTCGCGCAGCTCGCGCGCCTCGAGCGGCTGCCAGGTCCGCTCCGCCTGGAGCTCGAGCAGCTGGGGCAGGCGCCGGGCGGCCGACAGGATCATCAGCATCACGTACTCGGCGATCGGCCGGCTGAAGACGCCGCGCGCGTTCGTGATCACGAGGCCGCGCGCCCGCGACGCCGGCGTCAGGACGCGCTCCACGCCGGCCGTGGCCGAGTGCACCCAGCGCAGCGATGGAGCCCGGGCGAGGAGCCGGTCGAACGTGTCCGCGGGCAGCCGGCCGCGGAGCATCACCTCCACGTCGTCCAGCGGCCCGTCTGGATGCCCGTCGAAGCCGACGGTCACGAGGCGCGCGCCGGGCGCCGCCGCGCGGATGGCGTCGAGGTCCCGGGTCCGGTAGCGCGCCGCCAGGATCGGCGTCAGCGCGATCGCCGCGGGCACGCCGCCGGGCCCTGTGCCGGGACCCGGCGCGTAGGCTGCGTCCGTCACGCCGTCCCTCCCCTGCGCTGGTCCAGGCCCATCCGGCGCACCCACGCGGGCGGGTCGTCCAGCTCGGCTGCGGTCGGCAGCGAATCCGGGCCGTCCCACAGGCGGAGCAGCGCCTCTGGGCCGCCCTGCTCCTCGATGGCGGCCACGAACACCTCGCCCCGACGGTACTGCTCCATCTTGAGGTCCATGCCTGTGATCCGGAGCATCGCCCGCTCGAACGGCGTGCGGTTGGCGCGCCGCCCGTGGAACCGGGCGGAGATGCGCGCGTGGCCGGGAACGAGGTCCTTGCCCACCGCATCCATCACGTGGTCGCTGAAGCCCTCGAGCAGGCTCATCACGGTCTGGGTCTCGCGGAACACCGCGCGCTGCTCGTCGGTCATCAGCCGCTCGAGCCAGTGCTGGTCGTCGCGCCGGCCCTCGCCCCGCAGCGCGGCGCCCATCTGGCGCACGGCGTCGCGCCCAAGATCGGCGGCGTCGTCGGAGAACATCGAGATCTGGCGCTCGAGCCGCGACGCGATGTAGGGCCGCAGCCAGGGGTGCGCCTCGAACTCGAAGGCGTGCGTGGTTTCGTGGAGCGCGATCCAGGTGCGGAACGGCTCGATCGGCACGTCCATGGCCCGCGCCACGGAGCGGATGTTCTCCTCGACGAACAGGAGTCGGCCGGGGGTCGTCTCGGCGGAGATCAGCGCGAGATCGTACTGGCCCAGGACGCGCTGGCCCATGAACCCGAGCAGGACGCCCATCTGGGTGGTGGTGACCCAGCGGTTGGCGAGCGTCATCGCGGCCTTCGCCACGCCCGCCCCGGGCGGCAGCAGCTGGTCGAGCAGGCGGACCTCGAGGCGGCCCATCAGCGCGGCGAACGCGGCCGTGTTGGCCGACACCCAGGCGGCCCGGTCCACGACGGCCACCCGTTCCACGACGCCCGGCAGCGCGGTGCCGAGGTGCGCCTCGAGCGCCGGGACCACCCTGGCCATCGAGGCGGCGTACGAGGCCTCGGCCGCCTGGAGCTCAGCCGGGTCGAGGGCGCCCGGCGCCCTCCGCAGCCGTGCGCCCGCGACGCGCTCGACGCGCTCCCAGTCGACCAGGCCGGCGGTGCGCGCGTGCCGCTCGATCCGCCGCTCGGCCACCGTCAGCGCCGCGCCCACGACCAGCCCGATCGCGAACCCCGCGGGCCAGACGCGCGTGCTCCGCGCACCCCCCTGCCGACGGCCGTCCCCGCCGCCCGCCGGACTCACCCGGCCGCCTCGAGCTCGATCCCGGCCACGTCGGGGAACGCCTGGCCGAACATCCGCGAGGCGATCGAGGTGAACCGACCCACGTCGCCGGTGGTGAGCTGGATGTGCGTGGGCGGCGGGCCGTATGCCTCGGCAGGGCGCGAGTGGCCGGCCTCCCCCGGGTCGGCGGCCGTGCCGCGCGTCGTGCCGGGCGCCTCGAGCCCGTTCACCGAGAGCAGCTCCGCGAGCGTGGCCGCCGTCGCGTTCGCGGAGTCGACGATCGCCACCCGGTCGCCAACGGCCGCCGAGAGCACGGGCCGCAGCAGCGGGTAGTGCGTGCAGCCGAGGAGCAGCGTGTCGATCTTGGCCGACGGCGGCCGCGGGAACACGAACTCCCCCGCCCCGTCGCGCTCGCCCAGCAGCGGGCGCAGCTCCTCGGCGACGACGGCCTCGAGCTCGTCGCCGCTCAGGATGCCGGCCTCGACCATCGGCACGAACTTGGGGGTCGCGTGCTCGTAGACCTCGACGGCCGGGTTCTCGTCCTTGATCGCGTTGAAGTACGCGTGGGAGCGGACGGTGGCCGGGGTGGCGATGACGCCGACCCGCCGGTTGCGGGTGGCCAGCGCGGCGGCCGCGGCCCCGGGGCGGACGACGCCGAGCACCGGGAGGTCGTAGCGCGCGCGCAGCGCCCGGAGCGCGACGGCGGTGGAGGTGTTGCACGCCACGACCAGCGCCTTGACGTCGCGCTTGGCGAGCTCGTCGAGCGCCTGCGTGGAGAAGCGCAGCACCTCGTCGTCGGTGCGGGTGCCGTACGGCGCGCGCAGGTTGTCGCCGAGGTAGACCGTGGATTCGTGGGGCGAGCGCCGGAGGACCTCGCGCAGGACCGTCAGCCCGCCGACGCCCGAGTCGAAGACGCCGATGGGGCGGGGGTCGGACACGCCGGCCCTACCGCCGGGCAGCCGCTGCCGCCGGGCGGCCGATCAGCGCCGCGGCGGTGCGGTAGATGTCCTGGCTGATCTGCGCGTTGGGGTCGGCGAGCACGAACGGGATGCCCTCGTTGTTGGTGCGCACGACGAGCGCGCCCCCCGACGAGATGACGTGCTCCGGCGTGCGCCCGAGCGCGTTCGCGAGGACGCCCGGGTCGAAGCCGCCCGTGGAATCGCCGCGGTTGACGACGTACTGGACCTTGCTGGGTGGGTACCCGATGGCGCGGAAGGCGTCGGCCATGACCATCGTGCTGTGGATGGTCGTGGAATCCCAGGTCACCACCTCGAGGATCGTGTCCGACGCGTCGAGGAACGCGAGGTTCACATCGCTGATCACGGCCGGCGTGTCCACGATGACCACCGCGTAGACGCGGCGCAGCAGCGAGAGCGTCTTCTCGAGGTCACGGACCGTGACCATCTCGGCCAGCTCGACGCGCGGCGGGGCGAGCAGGATGTCGATCCCTGACGGATCGCGCCACAGCACATCCTCGAGGTCCGACTCCTGGATGCGGTCGGTGGGCAGGTCCAGCAGCGAGGGCGCGTCCATCGGGACCTTGAGCAGGGCGCGCATGTCGCCGAACTGGAGGCTGCCGTCGATCAGCACCGTCCGCAACCCGGACTGCCCGATCGCCACGGCGAGGTTGAACGCGAGCGTCGTCTTGCCCACGCCGCCCTTGGGCGCGAACAGCGTGATCATCCGCGCGCCGCCATGGGCCTCGGACTCGGCCGCGATCTGGCGCGCCTGCTGGATGCGCGTCACCAGCTCGTAGCCCGTGAACGGCATCGGCAGGACGGCGTGGATCCCGGTGCCCGGGTTGGGCTGCACCGGGTGCTGGGGCACCGTCAGCACGATGACCGGCACCGGGTTGCCGCTCTCATGGAGCTTGGCCACCAGCTGCATGCCCTTCAGGCGGCCCTGCAGGAGCGCGTCGACGAGGATGACGTCCGGGCGCAGCTCCTGGGCCAGCCCGGGCACCCGCGTCCCGTCGGTCACGACGTCGAGCAGCTTGATCGCCGTCTGCGAGTTCAGCAGGCCGCGGATGTACTGCGCGACCTGGGGAACGTCCTCGACGACAAGCAGGCGGGTCTGATCGGGCATTGCGGCGACGATACCACGCAGGCCCGGCCCCACATGCCCCCGAAGGTCCCGGTTCGCCCAGACTCCCCGGGGACCCCGGTCAGGGCCTGCGGGCGATCATCACCACGCGCTCGGCGCCCGCGGCCAGCGGCTCCATGTCGTAGCCGCCCGCGAGCTCCTCCACGACCAGTCCCGCGGCCTCGGCGAAGGCGGCCAGCTCGTCGGGGCCGACGAGGCGGAGCCGGTCGGTGCGCACCCACCGCGCGGCGGGCTCGCCGGACGGTCCGCCCTCGAAGATCGTCGTCAGCCGGACCACGCCGGTCGCCGCGTCGAACTCCGCGGCGACGGCCTTGGTCACCGTGTGGCCGGTGTCGGGGTCGTCGCGGACCCACTCGAGCACGAGGCGCCCGTCATACCGCGCGAGGTCGTCAGCGTCGGGCAGCCAGGCGTCCACGACCGCGATGCCGCCCGGTGCCAGGTGCGCGGCGAGGGTCTGCACCGCGGCCGCCTGGTCGGCCCGGGTGCCCATCAGGAAGATCGAGTTGAGCGGGATCGTCGTCAGCTGGTAGCGGCCCGCGTCCTCGAGCCGCACCGTCCGGGCGTCGCCCTCCACCAGGTGCAGGCGCCGAGCCGAGGCCAGGCCCTTCGCGTCGACGGCCTCACGGGCACGGGCGAGCATCGAGCGGTCGAGGTCGACGCCGGTCACGTCGTAGCCGCTCGCGGCCAGGGGGATCGCGATCCGCCCGGTCCCAACGGCCAGCTCGAGCACCGGGCTGCCCTTCCGCCCCGCGAGCGCGAGGTACAGGTCCAGGTCGCCGGGATCCGCCGAGAGGTCGAGGTCGTAGAGGCGCGCGAGGGCGTCGGCCGCGCGTTCGGGGGCTGCGCTCATGCGCCCATCATCGCGGGTCTGCGGCGGCCGGGAACGACGTGCGCGCGGCCCGCTTGGCCGCACGAAACCGCCGGCCGCGCCGCCTGCCGCCCCGTCATCGGGGGTCGGCGCCCTCGAAGCGCACCGGGTGCCCGGCGAGGCGCTTCTGCGCGAGCGCGCTGATGCACTCGAGCGCGATGCGGTTGGCGGCCATCGCGGTGACCTCGGCGTGGTCGTACGGCGGAGACACCTCGACGATGTCCATGGCCGCGACCTCCACCTGCGACGCGACCCGGCGCACGGCGCGCAGGATCTCGCGCGGGAGGAAGCCGCCGGGCTCGGGCGTGCCGGTGCCCGGTGCACTCCCCGGGTCGATGACATCGATGTCGACGCTGATGTAGACCGCGTCCGGGCCGTCGAGCGCCTCGGCGATGGCGTCATCGATGACCGCCTCGGCGCCGCGCTCCTCCACCTCGCGCATCAGGTGCCAGCGCAGGCCGTGCTCGCGCATCCACTCGAACACCTCGGCCGGCGGCCAGTAGCCGCGCAGGCCGACCTGGACGAAGTTGGAGCCCTTGACCGCGCCGGACTCGATCAGGCGGCGCATCGGCGTCCCGTGGCCCGCGAGCACGCCCCAGTCCTCGTCGGCCGTGTCGGCGTGGGCGTCGAAGTGGACGATGCCGATGCTGCCAGGTCGGCGAACCTCGGCGACCGCGGTGGCGGACGGCCACGTGATCGAGTGGTCGCCCCCGAGCACGATCGGGATCGCGCCCGTCGCCGCGACCTCGCGGACCTTGCGGTAGATGAACGCGTGGGCGCGGTCGATCCAGGCGGGGACGATGTTCGCGTCGCCCGCGTCGACCACGTTGAGGACCTCGAACGGCTCCACGCCCAGCTGGAGGCTGTGGACCGAGCCGCTCGTGTACTGCGCCTCGCGGATGGCCCGCGGGCCGAAGCGGGCCCCGGGCCGGTGGCTGACGGCGTCGTCGAACGGCGCGCCGACGATCGCGATGTCCACGTTCCGGGCGCGCAGCTCGGCCGGGTCCGGCACCCACGGGAGCTTCATGAACGTCGGCAGGCCGACGTAGGTGGGCAGGTCGAAGTCGTCGAACGCCTCGTACGGGCGGTTCCAGCCGTTCCTTGCGGCGAAGTCGACCTGGTCCTCGTGGTTGGGACGCTCGGCCACGATGTCCTCCCGGCGGGCCTCGGCCGGGCCCGGCTGGTCGTGCCTGGCCCGGGCGCTGCCGCCTGGCTCGCGGGCGCCGCCGGTTCGGGCCACCGTCCAGCGGGGCGCGCCGGACGCGATGGTACCGGCTGGCAACCGATCGGGGCGAGCGGGTTGCGGTTCGGTGTCCGCTGGCGGGCACCTGGCCGCGGGCTACGCCTCGCGCTTGAACTCGCTCCAGGCCGCCGCCGACGTCGCCGGGTCGAGCAGCAGGTCGAGGGCCGTCTGGGCAACCAGCGTCGCGGCGAGCAGCGCCGTCCGGTCGCCCTTGGGCGACGCCGCGGCCTCGCGGAACTCGATCGTGTGCCCGGGCACCGGCACGTCGCTGATCGAGAGCTCCGGGTGGATGGCCGGCACCGCCCACGACACGTTGGCCATGTCGGTCGAGCCGGAGGTGGGGTCGAGCCCCTGGTCGGCGATCCCGTACGCCGCGGCGTTCGCGACCCACAGGTCCGCGAGCACGTGATTGTGCTTCATCGTGCTGGCGTAGCCGCTGTACTCGACCGTCACCGTGACATCGGCCGCCTTCGCCGCCGCCTCGCACAACGCCGTGAAGCGCTCCTTCATGACCTCGTAGTAGCCCTGGTCGGCGGAGCGGACCATGAACCAGGCCCTGGTGTGGCTCGGGATGATGTTCGCGGCCGTGCCGCCTTCGGAGATGATCCCGTGGACGCGGCAGTGGGTCGGCAGCTGCTGGCGCCACAGGCCGACGCTGACGAACAGCGCGATCATCGCGTCGAGCGCGTTCTTGCCCATCCACGGGTCGCTCGCGGCGTGCGAGGCGACGCCCTCGAACGTGACGACCACGTCCTCGCTCGCCAGCGGCGCCGTCTCGACGTGGTTCCGGTCGCACGGGTGGTAGAGCAGCGCGGCGTCGACGCCGTCGAACAGGCCGTCGCGGAGCATGATCTCCTTGCCGCTCCCCCGCTCCTCCGCGGGCGTGCCGAGGAACACCACCTCGCCAGCCCACGCGTCGCGTACGGCCGCGAGCGCGACCGCGGCGCCCACGCCCGAGGCGGCCATCGTGTTGTGGCCGCAGCCGTGGCCGAGGCCGGGCAGCGCATCGTATTCGGCGAGGACGGCGATCCTCGGGCCGTCGGCACCCCTGCCGCCGGTGATCCGGCCGCGGATCGATGTCTCGAGGCTGCCCGGGCCGCGCTCCACCACAAATCCGTGGCGCTCGATCACCTCGGCGCACGCCGCCGCCGCGTAGCGCTCCTCGAAGGCCGGCTCCGGGTTGGCGTGGATCCGGTGCGAGAGGTCGAGCAGCGCGGCGCTGGCCGTCTCGACGGCCAGCGCGGCGCGGGCCTTCACGTCGGCGAACGGCTCGGCCGGGGTGAACGAGGTGAGCGGGGCGGGGTCGGGCACGGTGCGGCTCCTAGCGTTCGGCGGAGAGCGTGATCTCCGCCACGACGAAGATGGCGGCGAGGAACAGGACGATCGGCAGCTGGAAGGCGTCGACGAGGCGCAGGACCACCGCGACCGCGAAGAACAGGCCGATCCAGGCCCCACGGCGCACGGCGCGGAACCAGTCGCCCTGGTAGGCGATGCGCCGGTGCCGGGTGAAGACGACGAGCCAGACGAGTGGCGAGCACGTGAGCCCGACGGCGAGGCCGATGAGGAGGGCGCCCTCGTAGCCCGCCATGCCGTCCTGGTACGGGTCGCGCGTCGTGACCAGGATGCCGACGAGCACCCACACGACCGCGGCTGCCCCGAGCAGCCCGATGTTCGCGAGTCGGTCGCGCGTCTCCACGCCGCCGAGTGTACGGGCCGCGCCCTGCTGTGGGCGTGTTGGGGCGCCACACCCGACCCCGAAATCGCATGGCGCCGGGCGCAGGACGGTGCTGCGCCGGACGGGCCTCCGCCACATCACGCCAGGCCCGCGCCGGCTGGCGGCTTGCTTGCCGTCAGATGTCCCGCCGGAGGGCCCTATCCAGCAGCGCGACGCCGCACCGGCCGCTCGGGACCCGATTCCGCAACCTTCAGGGCTCTACGGCCCCCCAAGCGGGACATCTGACGGCGTCGCGGCGCTTCCGGACGTGCCGAGCTGCATAGGGTCCCCCGGGGGGAGATCTGCACCCGCATCGGGCGCCGCAGCCGCCGCGATCCTCAGCCCGGGCACCCGCGCAACACCGTCCTGGGACGCTCCGGTCTCGTGGAGCGCCGGCTGCGGCCACGCCGTCCCCGCCGAGCGCTATTCGTCGATGCGCTCGATCGCGGCCTCGAGCTCGTCGAGCGAGTCGAGCACGGCATCCGCCTCCACGGTGTCGTCGCGCCCGCTGCCGGGGAGCGGCGAGTCGTCCGGCCGGCTCGCGAGCCAGACCGCCCGCCAGCCTGCCCGCTTCGCGCCCGCCACGTCCGCTGCCCAGTCGTCGCCGACGTGGACGATGTGCGCCGCGCGCGGGCCTCCGAGCGCCGTCCGAGCCGCCGCGAAGATCGCCGGGTGCGGCTTGATGACCCCCACCCGCTGACTGACGATGATCGCGGTGAGGTGCGGAGTCCAGCCCGCCGCCTCGCAGTAGCGGTCGATCGTGGCGGCGAGCGGCCAGTTGGACAGGATGGCGACGCGCCGCCGGCGCGCGAGCCGCTCGATCAGCGCGCCCACGCCGTCGGCCGCGGGGAGCGCGCCCACGAACGCCCGCGAGTAGACCTCGACCGCCCACGCCACCTCGGCGGGGTCGCTCAGCCGGGCTGCGGCGGCGTCGTCCCAGCGGGCGTCGCCCGGCGGCGGCGCCACGCCCCGCAGGCGGGCGAGGACCCGGACGATCCGCTGCGCCATGTCCACCTCGCGGAACTGCGGCACCTCTTCGCGGAACTGCCGCTCCCGCTCCTCGTTCCAGACGTCGAGGACGTGCGCCTCCTCGAACGGGCCGAGGCGCTCGGCCATCTCGCGGGCGGTGATGGCCACCACGCCGCGCAGCCCGGCGGCCGGCACCGGCACGAGCGTGTTGCCGAAGTCGAGCGTGACGGCCTCGATCACCGCGCGGTCCCCTCCTCGGCCGCCAGCCGCCGACGGGCGATCTCGACTGCCGCCGGGTTCCGGTCGGCCAGCAGCCAGCGCCGGCCGAGCCGAGCAGCCGCCGCGCCCGTCGTGCCGCTCCCCGCGTACGGGTCCAGCACCAGGTCCCCCGGCCGGCTTGAGGCGGCCACGATGCGCTCGAGCAGGCGCAGCGGCTTCTGGGTGGGGTAGCCGGTCCGCTCCCGGCCGCCGGGCGGCACGATCGTGAGCCACCACACGTCGGTGGGCACCTTGCCGCGCGCCGCCTTCTCGGGCCCCACCAGACCGGGCGCGAGATACGGGATGCGGTCGACCGCCTCGCGCTCGAAGACCCAGCTGTCGCCCTTGGCGTACCACAGGATCGTGTCGTGCTTGCGGGGCCAGCGGTCCGGCGCCCGGCCGCCGTAGTCGTATGCCCAGACGATCTCGTTGAGGAACCGCTCCGCGCCGAAGACCTCGTCGAGCATGAGCCGGACGTGGTGGGCGGTGCGCCAGTCCACGTGGAGGTAGAGCGACCCGCGCGGCGCCAGGACCCGGCGGACCTCGTCGACCCGCGCCCGGAGCGCGGCCAGGTGCTCGCCCAGCGGCAGCGCGTCCTCGTAGGCGAGGTCGCTGGTGACCTCGTACGGGGTGGCCTCGCCGTGGAACCCGGGCCGCTGCCGCTCGCCCTTCCCGAGCCGGATCGACTGCAGCCGCCGCGCCGAGCCCGTGGCGAACGGCGGGTCCGCGTACACGAGGTCGACCACGCCGTCCGGCAGTGCCGCGAGCAGGTCGAGGTTGTCCGCCTCGACGATGGCGCCCGACGCGCGCCGCGCCAGGACGGCCTCGACGAGCGCGCGCGACGCCGGGTCCAGGCCGCCGCTCATCGCCGCGCCGCGCTCGAGGGGCAGATCTCGCGGTAGGCGCAGAAGCCGCAGGCGATGTAGTCAGGCTTTGGGCCGAACTCGCGCGCCCGGATCCCGGCCGCGGCGCCGGTCACGGCCTCCTTCGCCTTGTCGATGCGCTTGCGGTCCACGGGCGACCGCCCGACGAGGCCGGTCTCGAGGAAGTGCAGCGCCACCTCGTCGGGGAGGCGGCCCGTCATCGCCTCGTAGGCCATGGCGTAGATCGAGAGCTGGAGCGAGTTCTTCGCCCGCTCCCGCGCCTTCGCCGGGTCGCGGACGTCGGACGACTTGTAGTCGGTGATCGTCACGTGCTCGGGCGCCAGGCCCAGCGTGGGCTCGACGACGTCCGCAGCGAACAGCCCGTCATCGGGTGCCGGCCCGGGCGGCGCCTCGCCCGGCTCGCGGGGCACGATGTCCACCCGGTCGAACCGGCCGCGCACGCGGTCGCCCTCGAGCAGGAACGAGAAGTCCCGCTCCACGTACGCGGGCACGACCGCCCCGGGCCGCAGCTGCTCGTCGCGGAACCGGCGCAGCGCGTCGCGCCCGGCCGCGAGGCGCGCCTCCTCGTGCTCGCGCGAGAGGAACCCCTCGCTCGTCCAGGCGGCCCTGAACGCGGCGAACAGCGCGTCCTCGCTCATCAGCTCGCCCCGTGCGTGGCGCTTGTGGAACTCGGACACCGCGGCGTGGAGGGCGGACCCGTAGATGATCGAGTGGTGGGGCGCGAGCGGGACCCGGAGGAGGTGCGCGAACTTGTACTTGAGCGGGCAGGTGAGGTAGTCGTCGATGGCGTAGAAGCTGAGCATCAGCGGCTCGTCGTCGCGACGGGGCACCGCGGCCGGGGCCGCCTCCGTCCGCTCGAGGCTCGCCAGCCGGTCCAGCGGCCGCTGGGCGACGGCGCCCGCGCCCACCGTTCCCGCTGCCACGGGCAGGTCCAGCGCCTCGAGCACGAAGGGCGACACCCGTCGAGCGCGCGCACCGCCGTAGTCGGCCGCGTGCGTCAGGACCAGCTCGTCGCGCGCCCGGGTCATGCCCACGTAGAACAGGCGACGCTCCTCCTGGAGCTGGTAGTCGCCCTCGGGGAGCGTCTCGTCCACGAGCTCCACGGGGAGCGAGAGCGGCTCGCGGCGCGCGGTGGCGGGGAAGCGCCCCGACACGAGGCCCGGCAGGTAGACCACGGGGAACTCGAGCCCCTTCGCCTTGTGGACCGTCATCACCGCCACGGCGTCCGCGTCGGGGTCGATGTCCGCGGTGGCCGGGTCGTCGCCCGCCGAGATCAGCGTCTGGAGGTGGGGCGCCAGGAAGATCGCGCGGTCGTCCGGGAGCAGCGCCGACTGGGCGCGGACGATGTCGAAGAAGCGCGCGAGGTTCGAGAGCGCCTCCTCCGCCGACACCGTGCCCGCCGCCGCCAGCCGCTTGAGCCAGCCCGTCTCGCGCATGAACGCGTAGGCGACCTCGCCCGCGGGCCGCTCGTGCGCGAGCGCGATGAACCGCTGGAGGTCGGCGACGAGCCTCGCGGCCGCCGTCCGCGTCTGGGGCGCGAGGCGCAGGATTCCCGGCTGGCGGCCCAGCTCCTCGAGCACCTCGAGCACCGAGCGGTTGCGGCGCCGCGCCATCTGGACGATCGACGCGAGGTCCTCGCCGCCGAGGCCGTACAACTCGGATGCGGCGAGCCCGTACACGTCCACCGACGAGCCGGGGTCCGCGACGGCGCGCAGGAACGAGAGGAGCAGCTTCACCTCCGGCCGCGCGTACAGCCCGCTGGTGCCGGAGAAGCGCCACGGGATCCCCTCGAGGTTGAGCGAGCGGAGCACCGGGTCTGCGGCGGCGTTCGCCCGCACGAGGACGGCCATGTCCCGAGCACGCGCCCCGCCGGCGACCCGGCGGGCGATGTCCCCCGCGACCCAGTCCGCCTCCTCGGTGCCGGTGGCGAACGCCTCGTGGCGGACCGGCACCGCCTGCCCCTTCCGGGTGGCGACGAGGCGCTTGATGATGCCAGCCCGGACCTCGAGCCGATCGGGGTCGTTGTGGCGGACGAGGCGGTACGACGCGTCCAGGATCGGCGAGCGGGACCGGTAGTTGCGCCGCAGGACGACCACCTTGGCCGCGCGGTACCGCTCGCGGAACTCGAGGATGTTGCTGATCGCCGCGCCGCGGAACTTGTAGATCGACTGGTCGTCGTCCCCCACGACGGTGACGTTGCGGTGGGGCTGGGCGACCAGGGCCACCAGCTCCGCCTGGGCGCGGTTCGTGTCCTGGAACTCGTCCACGAGCACGTACTTGAAGCGCCGCTGCACCGCGTCCCGCGCCGAGGGCGACTCGCGCAGCAGCCGCAGGGCGAGGCTCACCTGGTCCCCGAAGTCCACGGCCCCGTGCCCGGCGAGCAGCTGCTGGTAGCGGGCATACGCGCGCGCCAGCTCGATCCGCCGACGCGCCTCCTCCTCCAGGGCGAGCGCCGCCTCCCGGTCCGCCGCCGCGTCCGCGTCCGCGGCCTCCAGCGCTGCGGCGGCCGCATCCGCGAGCCGCTCGGCGTGGGCGAGGAACGCCTCGGGCGAGACGTCCTCGTCCTTGGCCCGGCTGAACAGCGTGGCCAGCGCGTCGAGGAACTTGGTCGGGTCGCCCAGCGGGCGGTACTCGTCGAGGCCCAGCTCGAACACGCGCTCCCGCAGGAAGACGACGGTCTCCGGCCGGCTGAGCACCCGCAGGTCCGTGGGCAGCCCGAGCTCGAGCGCGAACTCGCGGAGCAGCCGGTCGCCGAACGCGTGGAAGGTGGAGATGGCCGTGTCCGTGTAGCCGTACGGCACCAGCTGGTCCACGCGCGCCTGCATCTCGTCCGCGGCCTGGTCGGTGAACGTGAGCGCGAGGATCTCCGACGGCTTCGCGCGGCGGGTGGCGATCAGCCAGGCGATGCGGCGCGTGATCACCTGGGTCTTGCCGGTCCCGGCGCCCGCCACGACGAGCAGCGGCCCGTCGCCATGGGTGACCGCCCGGAGCTGCTCCCGGTTGAGGCCGGCGAGCAGGGCGTGGATGCCGTCCTGCCCGGCGCCGTCGTCGCCGTCCCCCGAGGGCGATGCGGCGGGCGGCGGTCCACCCCAGACGGGGATCTGGACGAGGCCGGCGGCCGAGCCCCGGCGCACGCGGCGGGTCATCGGGGTCCGACGGGGTTCACGGAGTTCCACCATGCGGCCACGATGCCGCAGCGCCGTGCCAGCTCTGGTGTCACGGCAGATCGACCGTCAGGTCCTCGCGCCCGGCGTGTCCTCCGCCATCGCCCGGCGGAGCGCCTCGGCCTCCTCGTCGGACAGCGCCGCCTCCGACCGGCCGCCCGTGATCGCCTTGGCGTACACGCGCGTGTTCTGGCGCGCGTGGAGGCTGCTCACCACCACGCCGTCCCCGTGGTCGTCGAGCAGCGCCACCGCGAAGCTCTGGTTGCCCCCGGTGTCCTCGAACGGGTTGTAGCGCACGAGGCCCGAGCGCTGGATCGCCTTCTTCTGGACGGCCTCCATCACCGTGGACCGCGACCGGAGCTGTTCGACGCCGTGCGACAGCGCGGCCACCCGGTCGAGCGTTGCGTGCATGGTGGATTCGAGGCTGTGGCCATCGCCCGCGCTCGTGAGGCTGGCGATGCGGAGCTCGAGCGCGGCCACATGGCGCCACAGCAGCACCACGACCACGATGAGCACGACGACGGCGATGGCGAGGGCGGCGGTCACGATACCGCTGCTGGTGGCGTCCAAGTTCTCCTCCGGGCAGGCCCGCCGAGTCTACCAGCGGGACGGCGCCGGGCGGACGCGGTGTATCCTTCCCGGCCGACGGCCCCGCGCCCGCGGGCGCCGCACCACAGGAGGCCCAGGACCCCGTCATGGCGAAGCGAGCGCGCGGCAGCGTCCGTCCCGGCCAGCGCCGGCCCATCGACCGCCGCCCCGCCGCGCCCACGACGAGCGGCGCCGCCCCGACGGCCCCGCGACCGGCCGGCCTGACCGAGGCCGAGACGGCGCGCGCGGCGGAGCTCGAGCAGCAGCTGCTCGAGCAGGAGCGCCAGGCGGAGGCGGCCCGGTCCCGCGCCCGCGAGCGCACCGCGGATCGCCCTCCGCGCGAGGCCTACAGCGGCGGCAGCTCGCTCGCGGTCCGCGCCGAGCAGGAGTACGCCTACGTCGCCCGCGACGTGCGCAGGATCGGCGAGATGGCCGTGCTGATGCTGGCCATCCTGTTGGGCCTCTGGTTCCTGGTCGACATCGCCAAGGTGATCACGATCTGACGGCCGCCCGTGCCGCCATGCCGGCTCGGCCCGCAGCCGACGGGATGGGCGGGCCGGCAGTGCGCGCACGACGACCCGTGGGCTGAACGAGGCGCTGGGAGGGACGACCCATGGGCGTGACCGGCATCGGCGGCTTCTTCTTCCGGGCGCAGGACCCCAAAGCGCTCGCCGCGTGGTATGCGGAGCACCTCGGCGTCGGCGACGGCGAGTGGGGGCTGTGGGACCAGCAGGCCGGCCCGACTGTCTTCTCCCCGTTCGACGCGGACAGCGACTACTTCCCGGCCGAGAAGCAGTGGATGCTCAACTTCCGGGTGGCGGGGCTGGACGCGCTCAGGGCCGCGCTCGAGGCAAAGGGGATCGCGGTCGCCACCAATCCCGAGTGGGACGCGCCCGGCGTGGGCCGGTTCGCGCGCCTCCACGACCCCGAGGGCAACGCGATCGAGCTCTGGGAGCCCTCCTGAGGCAGGCGGCGCGAGTCCGGCTCGCCCGACCGACATCGCCGCCGCGCCCGTAGACTGGCCGCATGCCGTCCGCACGCCCCCGGGCCGGCGGTGCCAAGCCCGAGGCCCTCTTCCGCCCGCCGCCCGAGCGCCAGCCGCTCGCCGCCCGGATGCGCCCGCGCACGCTCGACGAGTTCGTCGGCCAGGCGCACCTCGTCGGCGAGCGCGGCCCGCTCCGCCGGTCGGCCGCGCGCGGCCACCTCTCGAGCCTGCTGCTGTGGGGCCCGCCCGGCACCGGCAAGACCAGCCTCGCCCGCCTCCTCGCCGACGCCATCGGCGCCGAGTTCCGCACGGTGAGCGCCGTGATGTCGGGCGTGGCCGAGGTGCGGGCGACGATCGCGGAGGCCCAGGAGCAGCTGGCGCTGTCGGGTCGCCGGAGCGTGTTGTTCATCGACGAGATCCACCGCTTCAACAAGTCGCAGCAGGACGCGCTGCTGCCCCACGTGGAGGACGGCACGGTCACGCTGATCGGGGCCACCACGGAGAACCCGTACTTCGAGGTGAACGCGGCGCTGCTGTCGCGGATGCGCGTCTGGCGGCTCGAGCCGCTCGCCGACGAGGACGTCGCCTCGATCGTCCGGAGCGCCCTGGCCGACGCGGAGCGCGGCGTTGCCGGGCCGCTGGGGCCGACGGGCGGCGTGGCCCTGGCCGACGAGCCGTTCGACCACCTCGTCGACGTGGCCGGGGGCGACGCGCGCCAGGCGCTGAGCATCCTCGAGGGCGCGATCGCCCTGGCCGAGGACGAGGACGCCCGCGACGAGGCAGGCCGGGTCTCCCCCACCCTCGCCCATGTCGAGTCGGCCGCGCAGCAGCGCGTGCTCGCCTACGACCGGGCGGGCGACGGCCACTACGACACCGTGTCCGCGTTCATCAAGAGCCTCCGCGGCAACGACCCCGACGCCGCGCTCTACTGGCTGGCGGCGATGATCGCGGCCGGCGAGGACCCACGGTTCATCGCCCGGCGGCTGATCATCTCGGCGTCCGAGGACGTGGGCAACGCCGATCCGCGGGCCCTCCAGGTCGCCGTCACGGCCGCCCAGGCGCTCGACCACGTCGGGCTTCCAGAGGCGCAGTACGCCCTGGCCCAGGCGGCCACGTACATCGCCACCGCCCCCAAATCGAACCGTTCGGGGGCCGCGTACTGGCAGGCCGTCGCCGACGTCGTGGACCGCGGCTCGCTCCCGGTGCCCAACCACCTGCGCAACGCCGCCGACCGGCGCATGAAGGCCCACGGCATCGGGGTCGGCTACAAGTTCCCGCACGACTTCGCCGGCCACGACGTCGACCAGCAGTACCTGCCCGACCAACTCAAGGACCGCCGCTACTACCTGCCGACCGACCAGGGCTACGAGCGCACCATCGGCGAGCGGATGGCCTACCGCGAGGGCCAGCGCGACGAGGCGCGGGCCACCGGCCGCACGCCGCGCAACCCGGTCCCGGGACCGACCGGCGAGGGCGGCGGCATGAGCGCGGCGTCCAAGATCATCCGGACGCGCGAGGAGAGCCGCCGCAAGCTCGCCGACACCGAGAAGCGCGACGCCGGGGGGTAGGCGGGCTGAGCGGCAGCGCCCGGGCTCGGACCGTCACGGAACTGTCAACTCCGGGTCATCGGGCCGGCACGGCGGACTGCCAGAGTGCTGCCCGCGCGCAGTCCCACTCCCCGATGACCTAGGAGGTTCCAGCACCCATGCGTCCTCTGGCGCGGATCGCCGGCCTGGCCGGCGTCACCGCAGCACTCCTCGCGGGCCTGACCGCGAGCTCCGTCGCCGCCGCCGGCCCCCCCGTCGTCGGCCACGTCTACGTCAACAACAACACCGCCGGCAGCAACACCGTCGCGGCCTTCGACCGCCACCCGAACGGCTCGCTCACCCCGACGCCCGGGTCGCCGTTCTACGCAGGGGGCGCAGGCACCGGCGCCGTGTACCCCTCGGCCGACGGGCTGGTGCAGACCGGCGACGGCCGCTACCTGCTGGCGACCGACCCCGCGAGCAACCAGATCTCGGTGCTCCGCGTCCACCATGACGGCGCGCTCGCGCTCGTGGACGTCGAGAGCTCCTACGGCACCTCGCCCGTGAGCATCGCCGAGCACGACGGCCTGGTCTACGTCGCCAACGGCGGCGCCGGCGGCAGCAACTACACGGGCTTCCGCCTCGGCCGCGGCGGCCGCCTGTGGCACATCCCGGGCTCGACGGTGGCACTGCCCGACGAGGCGCACCCGGGCGAGGTCCTGATCAGCCCCGACGGCACCCGCCTCGTGGGGACCCGCGTCGGCCCCAACGCCGGCCCGTCCTACCTCGACGCGTTCCGGATCCGCCGCGACGGCCGCCTGGTCGCGGCCCCCGGCTCGCCGTTCGCGGCCGAGGGCACGGGCCCCTTCGGCAGCGTCTTCTCCCCGACCCGCCCGAGCCAGCTGTTCGTGTCCAACGCCCACGACGGCGCGGGCAACGGCACGGTCTCCTCGTTCCATGTCGGCCGTGACGGAACCCTGACCGGCGTCAGCGGCTCGCCGTTCGCCGACGGCCAGACGGCGCCGTGCTGGGTGGCGATCACCCCCGACGGCCGGGTGCTGTTCGCGATCAACACCGGCAGCGCCACGATCTCCGCCTACCGCGTCGCCCGCGACGGCACCCTCACGCTCGAGGGCTCGACGCCGTTCGCGAGCCCGAGCGGCCTCACCCCGTTCGACGGCGCCGTGTCCGCCGACGGCCGCTACCTCTACGTCGTCGGCGCCGGCGCGGCCAAGGTGAGCGCCTTCCGGGTCCACGGGACCAGCCTGACCGAGCTGGCCGGCTCGCCGGTGGCGATCCCGGGCGGGGCGGCCCCCTTCGGGATGGTCGTCGACTGACCCAGTCCCTCCCCGGCGCCGCGTCCCACGGCGCACACGGGCCACGGTGCCGGCGCGTGCCGGCACCGTGGCCCGTTCCTCATGTCGCGGACCTCGCCGAGTCGCCAGACCGCCGGATCCGGGGCAGAATGCAGGACGCGCCCCACGGCCTCGGCGCCGGTTGGCGCCAACAGCAGGGGAGCCTCCAATGCGCCGCGCAGTCGCCCGTCTCACGACCCGCGTCCTCGCCGTGGCGGCGGCCGGCCTCGTCATCGCCCTGCTCGTGGCACCGCTCGCGCTCGCGGCCAGCCCCAAGCGCCTCGCCTCCCCGGTCACCGATGACGCCGGCGCCCTGCCGGCCGGCGCGGCGTCGCAGATCCAGACCGCCTTCGACCACGTCCAGTCGGTGAGCGGCGTGCAGCCCTGGATCTGGTTCACCGACACGACCGGCGGCGCCGACCCCGCCGCGTTCGCCACCGACACGGCGAAGGCGAACAGCTTCGGCGGCGCCGACCTGCTCCTCGTGGTCGCGATGAACGACCACGCTTACGGCTACTGGAAGGGCGGCGCGGTCCCGCTGTCGGACAGCGACCTCGAGCTCCTGCTGTCGCGCACCCTGCCCGCGAACCTCCGCGCCGGCGCCACCGACAAGGCGGCGCTCGACTTCGCCGACCAGCTCGGCTCGGCGCTCGCGGCGGCCCAGGTCACGGCCAAGCCGACGGCGGGGCCGGTCGCGACGCAGGCGCCCGCGCCCGCGCCGGCGGGCGCCGACAGCACGGTTCCCACGCTCCTCGCGATCGCGCTGGTTGTGATGGGCGCGGCGCTGATCGTGTGGTACCTGAGCACGCACCGCGAGGCGACGGGCAACGTGCCCGCCCGACGCGGCGGCCCGGCCCCGGACGACCTCGCGCGGCTCTCGGACAAGGACCTCGAGGCCCTGGCCAACAGCCTCCTCCTCCAGACCGACGACGCCGTGCGCGACTCGGACCAGGAGCTCGGCTTCGCCCAGGCGCAGTTCGGCGACGACGCCGCAGCGCCGTTCGCCACCGCGCTCGAGGGTGCCAAGGCCGACCTCAAGGCCGCGTTCGTCATCCGCCAGCAGCTCGACGACGCCACGCCCGAGACGCCGGCCCAGCGCCGCCAGATGCTCGAGCAGCTCGTCCGCGGCTGCCGCGCCGCGCAGCAGAAGCTCGACGCGCAGACGGCGCGGTTCGACCAGCTCCGCGCCCTCCAGAAGGAGGCCCCCGGGATCATCGAGGCGCTGCCCGCCCAGGCCGATGCCCTGGCGGCGCGCGTGACGGCGGCGGGCCAGACGTTGGCCCACCTCCAGACCTATGCCGATCCCGACTGGCAGGCCGTGGCGCCGAACCTCGACGAGGCGGGCAAGCGGGTCGCGGGCGCGCGGGCCGCGGTCGACGCTGGCCGTGCCGCAGTAGCGGCGGGCGAGGGCCCCAAGGCGGCGGCCGCCGCGCAGGCCGGCCAGGACGCCCTGGCCCAGGGCGCTCGCTTCGTCGACGCGATCGACGCGCTCGCCAAGCAGCTCGACGCGGCCGCGAGCTCGGTCGCCGCCCAGCTCTCGGCTGCCGAGCAGGACATCGCTCGGGCCAAGGCCGCCGCGACCTCACCCGGGGCGGACGCCGGTGCCACGGCACGGGTCGCGCAGGCCGACCAGCTCCTCGCCCAGGCCCGGACCGCGCTCAACCCGCCCAAGCCCGACGTGACGGGCGCCCTCGACAAGGCGCAGCAGGCCGAGAAGGCGGCCGAGGATGTGCTCGCCCAGGTCCGCTCGGCGCAGGAGGCCGCCGCGCGAGCGTCAGCAGAGCTCAGCGCGGCGATCAACACCGCCCAGACGGCCGTCGTCCGCGCGCAGGGGCTGATCTCGACGCGGCGCGCCGGCGTCGGCACCGACGCGCGGACCCGGCTCGCGGAGGCCGAGCGCCACCTCGCCCAGGCCACGTCGCTGGCGGCCAGCGACGCCGCGACGGCGCGCACCGAGGCCGACACGGCGAGCCGCCTGGCCGCCCAGGCCGAGGCGCTGGCCCAGCAGGACTACAACCGCTGGGACGACCCCTGGCGAGGCGGCGGGGGCGGGGGCGGGGGCAACGCCAACTCAGACCTGGCCGGCGCCATCATCGGCGGGATCATCGGCGGCATGCTGAGCGGCGGCGGCCGGCGGGGCGGCGGGCCGTTCGGGGGCGGCGGCCACGGCGGGTTCGGCGGCGGCGGCGGCTGGGGCGGGGGCTTCGGCGGCGGGTCGTCGGGCGGCGGCGGCTTCGGCGGGGGCGGCGGCTCGTCGGGGAGCGGCCGCTGGTGACCTGCCACGGGGCGACGACTCGCCGCCCGCGGACCCGGCGCGTACGATGGACGCATCCGGGGGCGCTGCGACCCCCGCGCACACCCGACCTCACGGACCCAACGCGGCGCGGCGTGCGCCGCCAAGCAGCTTTGGAGGGGCAGACATGGCCCAGTCATCGATCCTCGGGCGTATCGGCCAGCTCATGCGGGCCAACGTCAACGCGCTCATCGACGGCGCCGAGGACCCCCAGAAGATGCTCGACCAGCTGGTCCGCGACTTCACGGACAACATCCGCGAGGCCGAGGAGGCGGTCGCCCAGACGATCGGCAACCTGCGACTGCTCGAGGACGACGCGAAGGAGGCGTCGGACGCCGCGGCCGACTGGGGCTCGAAGGCGGCGGCCGCCTCCAAGCGGGCCGACGAGCTGCGGGCGGCGGGCAACACCGCCGACGCCGACAAGTTCGACAACCTCGCCCGGGTCGCGCTCAAGCGCCAGATCTCGTACGAGGACCAGGTCAAGACGTTCCGTCCCCAGATCGAGCAGCAGACGGCGCTGGTCGACCAGCTCAAGGACGGGCTCAACCAGATGCGCGCCAAGCGCGAGGAGCTGGTCCAGAAGCGCGACGAGCTGGTCAGCCGCGCGAAGATGGCCCAGGCCCAGGTCCAGGTCCAGGAGTCGCTCAAGAGCGTCAACGTCATGGACCCGACCAGCGAGGTGGCGCGGTTCGAGGAGAAGATCCGCCACGAGGAGGCCAAGGCCAAGGGCATGGCAGAAGTGCAGGCGAGCTCGCTCGACGCCCAGTTCGCCACCCTCGAGGACGAGGAGAGCTCGGCCGAGGTCGACGCCCGGCTCGCGGCCCTCAAGACGGGCAGCCCGTCCTAGCCACCCGGCGCAGAACAGAGCGCCGTGCGCCCCCGTCAGCGGGGGCGCACGGCGCTCTCCTCGTGTCTCGAGGGCGCTATCCGGCGGCGGCCCGCTCGAGTTCGGCGACGTCGAGCTTCTTCATCTTGAGCATCGCCTCCATCGCCCGGGCCGCGCGCCCGGGGTCAGGGTCGCCCAGGTAGCGCCCGAGCGCCGCGGGCACGACCTGCCACGAGACCCCGAAGCGGTCCTTGCACCAGCCGCACTGCTGGGCGGCAGGGTCGCCGCCCTCGGTGAGCCGGTCCCAGAGCGCGTCGAGCTCGGCCTGCGTCTCGCAGGTCACCATGAACGACACGGCCTCCGTGAACGCGTACTGCGGCCCGCCGTTGAGGCCCACGAAGGGCTGGCCGGCAAGGTGGAAGTTGACGGTCATCGCCGAGCCGGGCTCGCGCCCGTGGACCTCGCGGCCCGTCTCGGTGTAGCGGGTCACGTCGTCGATGGCGCTGTCGGCGAACAGCGAGCAGTAGAGCTCGGCGGCCTCCTCGGCCTGGCCGTCGAACCACAGGTACGGCGTGATCGGCGCGACCGGCCGCAGCTGGAGCGCGGCCGCACGGGTCTGCCCGGCGGTCATCGGGCCGCCGCCAGCTCGCCCGCGAGCAGATCCTCAAGCTTGTCGAACCCGTCGTTCATGCCCTCGCTCATGCCCGTCTCGACCATCGCGTCGCGGGCCTCGACCGTCTGGTGCACCGAGCGGATCCGCGCCAGCGTCCGCCCGTCCCGCTCCTCGAGCCGCAGCTCATCGAGCGACACGTGGCCCGGCGCGCCCTCGTACTCGAACGTCTGGAGCAGCGTGAAGGGATCGGCGGTGGTGCGGTGGAAGGAGCCGTGGAACGCGTGCTCCACGCCGTCCTCGCCCGAGTGGACGTAGCGGTACGACCCGCCGTGCTCGCCCAGGTCCCAGTAGTCGACGCGCATCTGGAGCCGCCGCGGGCCCAGCCAGCGGACGATCAGCTTCGGATCGGTCCAGGCGCGGTAGACGAGGTCGCGCGGCGCGTCGAACTCGCGCTCGACCTCGATGAACGGGGTGCCCGACGGGGCGGACACGCGGGTGGTGGTCATTGCACTGCCTCCTGACAGGGAAGACTCGGGACGTGGTCAGGGCTGTGGCCGCTGGAGCTCGTCGAGGACCTCATCGAGGCGCTCGAAGCGCTCCTCCCAGGCCGCACGGTAGCGCTCGAGCCAGTCGTCGGCCTCGCGGAGGGCGTCGGGCTCGAGGCGCGAGAGGTTCGCGGTCCCCCGTCGGCGCCGGGACACGAGCCCGGCCCCCTCGAGGACCTTGAGGTGCTTGGAGATCGCCGGCTGCGACATCGCGAACGGGGCGCCAAGCTCGCCAACGGTGGCCTCGCCGACGGCGAGGCGCTCCAGGATCGCCCGGCGCGTGGGATCGGCCAGCGCGCTGAACACGGCGCCCAGCTCGTCGCTGCCGGACTGATTGATAACCACTTGGTTATGCATAAGCCCATTCAACCGCACCGCCTGCCCCCTGTCAAGCCCCGCCCGCAGCCTGTGGCCGCTCGCGGCCGGGGAGGTCGACGCGCGGTCTTGTGGCCCTGCCCGGCGCGCGCTACGCTGCGGCGGCCGGACGCCATCGCCGCCTGTTCTCGGGTGCGCCGGATGGCTGACCGGCCCGCCGACCGTTCCGCCGCGCTCCCCTCTTGGGAGGCCCCATGCCGCGCTACACCGCCGACCACCAGGCCGGGCGCCACGGCCGCGACGCCGCGCTCCTCGACGCCTCCGGGCGCCGGGTCCTCAACCTCGCGGGCGGCTGGGCCGTGACCGACGACCGCCGGCGGACGCTGCTGTTCGCGACGGCCGAGACCGGCAGCCCCGTCAGGTCGGCCCTGCTGAGCGGCCTGGCGGAGGGCATCGCCGCGAGTGCGGGCGGCGGGACGGAGCCGATGGACGCGTCCGGTGCCGGGAGCGGCGGTGTCCAGGCGGTCAAGCGTGCTCGGCGCCCCACCCCGGGCGTGCCCCTGCTCTCGACGCTCGTGGCGGTCGTCCGCCGCGAGCCGGGGGCCCCCGGCGCGCCCGGGCCGTATGCGATCGAGCGCCGCGAGCCGGGCCTCCCGCCGATGCGGTTCGCGCAGCAGGCGGACGCCGCTCTCCTGGCGGGCTACCGCAACGGGTTCCCCGACCCGCGCTTCGGCGTCTACGACCTGCTCCACGCCGACGGGCGGCCCATCGCCCGCCACTGGGCGACGGTCGACGGCCGGTACGAGCTGGCGGGCTCGGTGGTCGACGTCGCCGACGAGGGCATCCCGCTCCCCGAGGTCGTGATGCTGTGCCTCGCCCGCTTCCTCGCCTCGAGGGGCTGACGCCCGCACGCGCGCCCCGTCAGGGCTTGGGGAGCGTCGGCACCACCGCGATGAACTGGCCGTCCCGCGCCGGGTAGCGACCCTCGGGGCGCTTCCAGGGCAGATAGTTGCGGACCATCTCGCTCGCGTTCTGGAACGTGCCGGGCGGGTCGGACGGGCCCCAGATCGACGAGATCCGCGGGTACCACGGGTCCAGCACGTACGTGCCGGTCACCGTCGCGTCCGAGAAGACCAGGGGGTCGGCGGTGGCGCGGAAACCGGTCATGACCCAGGTGTGGGCGCCGCGCCAGACCATGAGCAGCACGGGCTGGCGCGTCCGCTCGAGGGCCTTCGCCGCGTCGAGCAGGGCAGCGGCGCGGGTCTTGTACACGCGGACCGCGTAGCCCGGCACGTGGTAGGCGGCGAGGACCTTCGCGATCATCGATGGGCCCCAGCCCTTGTTGTGGCTGTCGGACCACGACCAGTACTTGGCGTTCCCCAGCTTGAAGATCGTCGACTGGGCGGAGGACGTCAGGGCGACCTGGCCGTTGAGGGCGATGACCATCTGCGTCCCCGAGGCCGCGCACCACGTGTTGCGGATCTCGGTGATGAAGTGCTTCGCGGGGTTGGCGACGATCTTGACATCGACCGGCTTCTTGGCGGGCCTCGGGGTCGCGGAGGGCCTGGGCGTCGGCGTCGGTTCAGGCGGGAGCGTCTCGATGGCTCCCGGGGACGCGAGCTCCGCCGACGACGGGGAGGGCGTGGCGCTAACGGCGAGCGCGACTGGCGCGGTGGCGGCCGGCACCGTGGGGTCGGCCGTGGACACGGTGCGGCCCTCGAGCGTGCTGGGCAGGCAGCCGGCGACGGACAGCACGATCAGCGCGGCAGCGGCGAGGCGGCCGGCGAGGACGCGGGGGCGAGGAGCTGGCGACACGCGACTGGGCTCCGGTGAGTGGCGGCGAGCCCGGGGAAGACGCGCGGAACGCCGACGGTGTGCCGCTCAGCCGCCCTTCGGCGGGCGGCCCCGGCGGGCGCCGGGCAGTCGCGCGGTCGACAGGTAGATCGTGCGGCCCCGGATCGCCATGCTGACGTCCGGGCGGTGGGCCGTGATCACCCGCTTCACGGCGAGGCGCATCGTCGGCACCTTGTCGGCCGGGTCCAGCTCGATCGCGATGAGGTCATCGTCCGACTTGAGTCGGGCGAGCGCCTTGCGGATCTCCTCCTCGCGCGCCAGGGCGGCCAGCTGGCGCGGGCTCAGCGCACGCTCGCGCGGCTTGGGCGCGAGCTCTTCCAACTTCGCGGCTCGGATGCGCATCGGTCCTCGGCTTTCTGGTGCGGGTCGTTCGGGTCGTTGCGCATGATGACACGCACGGGCGCTGTCACGAAACTCCCGCCCGCGTGCCGGCCGTCCGGGGCGCGCGATGAAGATCGGGGCTGCCAAGCGCTCGTGCGGCGTCGTATGCTTCACCGGACATGCGGCGCACAGGGCGCTGCGAGGGAGGTGCACATGACCGATCCCGCCGGGGGCGCGCCGACTCCCCCTCCGCCTTCAGGCAACTGGCAGGCACCGCCGCCGCCGCAGGGTGCGCCGCAAGGCGGGTTCAACCCCAACTTCCAGACGTCCAACGTCGAGGCAGGCCCCGCGCCGGGGATCGTCTACGCCGACACGACAACCAGGGTCATCGCCGCCATCATCGACGGCTTCATCGTCGGCCTCATCTCGGCGGTCCTCGGCGCCATCTTCGGCTCCCTGTCGATCGCCATGGGCGGCATCGGCGTTCTGTGGCTGTTCATCGGCGGGATCGTCGGTGCAGCCGTCAGCGTCGTGTACTTCGTGTACGGCTGGACGCGCCTGCGCGCCTCGTTCGGGCAGAAGTTCTTCAACCTCGAGACCGTGAATGCCTCGGACGGCGCCACGCTGAACCAGAACCAGGCGATCCGGCGGTGGGCCTTCCTCTGGGGCCCGCAGGCGATTCTCGGGATCGTGTGGATCATCGCGATCTTCGCCTGGCCGCTCGAGATCCTCTACGCGCTGTACCTGCTGTACACCGTGACCCAGAGCTCCAAGCGCCAGGGCTTCCACGACGTGCAGGCCGGCACGGTCGTCATCAAGCGCGCCTAGCCGACGCTCCTCGATCCGCCGCACTGAACGGGGCCGGTCCGCCGGCCCCGTTCTCGTTTGTCCGCCCCCGCCCCTACGGCTCGAAGTCGAGGCTCCGCAGGTGGCGCGGCCGGAACACCGCGAGCGGCCGGCGGTCGAACGCGGCGACCCGGCGCACGCCGAGCCGCTCGGCCGTGGCAACGAGCAGCGCGTCGGCGAGGCGCGGCCGGTGCTCGTTGGCCTCGGCCATCAGCTCGCCCGCGCGCCGCAGGTCGTCCGGCGTGGGCGCCACCAGCCGGATCGATCCCGCCACGACGCTCGCGAGCACCGCCTGGCTGGCCTCGAGGCCGAGCTCCCGCTGGAGCAGGACGTCGAGCTCGGCCAGCGAGAGCGCGCCCAGCAGCAGCGGCTCGTCCACGCGCTCGAACCACGCGACGGCCGCATGGTGGTTCAGGTCGGCGGCGTCGGCCGCGGCGATCACTGCCGACGGGTCGAGGAGCACGGCCATCTAGCCGCCGCCCTGGCGCCGTCCGGCGTCGCGGCGCACGATCGCCCGCCCGTCGAGCGACAGCCGCCCGTGCCCGCTGCGCCCGATGCCCAGGAACGGGAACTCGGGGGTCGCCTCGTGCGCGTCCAGCCATGCCTCCACCGCCGCGGCGATCACCGAGGTCTTCGTCGTGCGCTGGCGGTGGACGTGCCGGTCGAGGCGGTCGAGGAGGTCGGCGTCGAGCAGGATCGTCGTGCGCACCGTCTTCATATGACGTCATATCTACCACGGTGGACGCATGGGCGCCACATCCCGCACCATGCCGCCCATTCCCCCTGCGCCACGGGAGACGACGATGACCCGCTTCGAGCCCAACCTCCGCATCCCCGGCCCCACGGCCCTGCCACCGTCGGTGCGCGAGGCCGGCGGGCGGCAGATGGTCAACCACCGCGGCGACGAGTTCAAGGCCCTCACCAAGCGGGTCGAGGCGGCGATGAGGCCGTTCTTCGGGACCGAGCACGACGTGATCCTGCTGACCTGCGCCGGGACCGGCGGGCTCGAGGCGGCCGTGGTCAACACGCTCTCGCCAGGTGACCCCGTCCTTGCGGTGCCGATGGGCGCATTCGGCGACCGGTTCGCCAAGGTGGCCGAGGTGTACGGCGCCGCCGTGACGCGGCTCGAGGTGGCGTGGGGCGAGGCGCCCGATCCCGCCGCCGTGCGTGAGGCGGCTGCCGCCATCGCAGGCCTCAAGGCGGTCCTGCTGACCCACAACGAGACCTCCACCGGCGTGACCAGCGACATCGAGGGGCTCGCGGGCGCCGTCCGGGCCGCCGCGCCCGACGCGCTCGTGCTCGTGGACGGGATCTCGGCGCTGGGTGCCGTGCCGTTCGAGATGGACCGCTGGGGCTGCGACCTGGTCGTCACCGGGTCGCAGAAGGCGTGGATGTCGGCGCCGGGCATGGCGTTCGCGGCCGTCGGCCCGCGGGCGTGGGCGGCTGCCGAGACCGCGACGATGCCCCGGTTCTACCTCGACCTCCGGCGCCACCGCGACTCGCAGGCCAACGGCGAGAGCCCGTGGACCCCGGCCGTGGCCGTGATGTTCCAGGTGGACGAGGGCATCCGGCTGATGCAGGCCGAGGGCGAGGGCGTGCACGCCCGCCACGCGGCCTGCGCCGCGATGACCCGGGCCGGCCTGCGGGCGCTCGGCTTCGAGCTGCTCGCCGACGACGCCGTGGCGTCCAAGACCGTGACCGCCGCGTGGATCCCCGACGGCCTCGACTGGAAGGCGTTCAACAGCGGCCTCAAGCGCCGAGGCCTCGTGGTCGCGGGCGGCCAGGGCAAGCTCAAGGGGCGGATCTTCCGGCTCGGGCACCTCGGCTCGGTCACCACCGACGACATCGTGGCCGCCATCAGCGCGATCGAGGCGCAGGCGGTCGAGGCGGGGTTGCCGGTGGCGCCCGGCGCCGGCGTCGCCGCCGCGCAGGCCGCGCTCGTCGCGGCGGGGGCGCAGTGATGCGGATCCTCGTCGTCGAGGCCCTCGCGGCCGAGGGCCTCGAGATCCTCCGCCGCCACCACGAGGTGGACGAGCGCCTGGGCCTGCCGCGCGAGGAGGTCATCGCCCTCCTCCCCGGGTACGACGCGCTCGTGGTCCGCAGCCAGGTCAAGGTGGACGCCGAGATGATCGCCGCCGGGACCCGGCTCGTCGTGGTCGGCCGCGCCGGCGTCGGCGTGGACAACGTGGACCTCGAGGCGGCCACCCGCGCGGGGATCACCGTGGTGAACGCCCCCACCGGCAACACGATCGCCGCCGCGGAGCTCACCATCGCGCTGCTGCTCGGCCTCGCGCGCAGGACCGCCGCCGCCGACGCCTCGATGCGCCGGGGAGAGTGGAAGCGCTCGCAGTTCACCGGCATCGAGGTCCGCGGCAAGACGCTGGGCATCGTGGGCCTGGGCAAGATCGGGCAGGCGATCGCCGTCCGGGCACGGGCGATGCAGATGGCCGTCATCGCCTCGGACCCGTTCGTCACGCCCGAGCAGGCGGCGACGCTCGGCGTCGAGCTCGTGCCCTTCGAGGACGTGGTCGCGCGCGCCGACGCGATCACGGTGCACGTGCCCAAGACCAAGGCCACCGCCGGGCTCATCAACGCGTCGGTCATCGGGCGCATGAAGCCGGGCGTCCTGCTCCTCAACGTGGCGCGCGGCGGGATCATCGACGAGGCGGACCTCGCCGCGGCGCTGCACAGCGGCCGGGTCGCCGGCGCCGGGGTCGACGTCTACACCGCCGAGCCGCCCACGGGCAACCCGCTGCTCGAGGCGCCCAACACGCTGCTCACGCCGCACCTGGGCGCGTCCACCGAGGAGGCGCAGGTCGCGGTGGCCCAGGAGGTGGCCGAGCAGATCCTCGACGTGCTCGACGGGCGGCCCGCCCGGTACGCGGTCAACGCGCCGCTGCTCACGCCCGAGACCGCGCAGGTGATCGCGCCCTACCTGCCGCTGGCCGAGACGCTGGGCCAGTTCGCGGCGCAGATGGTCCCGGCCGCGCCCCGGACCCTCACGATCGAGATCGCGGGCGAGCCCGCGGCGGCCGACGCGAGCCCGCTGGTCGCCGCAGTGCTCCGCGGCATGATCGAGGCCACGACCGAGGAGCGCGTGAACCTGGTCAACGCGGGGACGCTCGCCAAGGCGCGCGGGATCACGGTGGTCGAGCGCAAGACGCCCGACGCCGGCGCGTTCTCGTCGCTGCTCACGGTCACCGCCGAGGCCGACGGCGGCTCGATCACGGTGGCGGGCACCGTCGCCGGCGGCGAGCCCCGCCTCGTCCGCCTCGGCGCCCACGCGATGGACCTCGCGCCCGCCACCCACATGCTGATCACCAACCACCGCGACCGGCCCGGCATGGTCGGGCGCGTCGGCGTGATGCTCGGCCAGACCGACGTCAACATCAGCTCGATGACCCTCGCCCGCTCGGCGCCGCGAGCGGACGCGTTCATGGTGCTCGCGCTCGACGACGCCCCGCCCGCCCCGGTGATCGAGTCGCTCCGCGCCGACGACGCGATGATCGACGTGTGGTCGGTCACGCTGGACGTCCACCGGTGACCACGGGCGGGCCGCCGCCCACGGGCCGTGCGCACGGCGCGCCGCTGATCCCCGACGGCCTCGACGCGACGATCGTGCTGCTCCGCCACGGCGAGAGCGAGTGGATCCGCGAGGGCCGCTTCCAGGGCGCGTCCGAGACGCCGCTCTCGGCCCTCGGGCGGCGCCAGGCGGCCCTCGCCGGCGAGCGGCTGGCGCGACCGCACGCGCCGCCCGCGATGCCCGTCCCCGGCGGCCTGCCGCGCGAGATCGTGCACTCGCCGCTCGGGCGCACCGCCGAGACGGCCCGGGCCGTGGCCTCAGCGTTCGCGGGCCTCGGCCCCGAGGGCCAACCCCCGGCGCTCCGCCCCGAGCCGGGCATCCGCGAGATCGGCCAGGGCGAGTGGGAGGGCGAGACCACCGACGAGATCACGCGCCGCTGGCCCGGCGTCCTCGCCGCCTGGCGGCGCGACCCGCTCACCGCGCACGCGCCCGGCGGCGAGTCGCTGGTCGAGGTGGACGCACGGGTGCGGCCGGCGCTGGCCCGGGTGCTCGACGAGCTGGGCCGCGACTATCCGCGCGGCACCACCGACCGGCCCCAGGTCCACGGGTACCACGGGGCGGGCCAGGCGCTCGAGCAGCCCTGGTCGATCCTGGTCGGCCACGACGGCGTGTTCAAGGCGGTCCTGCTCGCGCTGTTCGAGCTGCCGCTGGCCAAGTTCTGGTCGTTCTCGCTGGGGCTCACGGGCATCTCGGTGGTGGAGGTCCGCGGCGGGCGGCCCGTCCTCCGGGCGCACAACTGGACGGACCACCTCGCGCCGGTCGAGGACGAGCTGGCCCGCGAGGATGCCGAGCGGCGGGCCCGGTCGGGCGCGCTGTAGCCGGGAGCGCCGGCCGGGGCCTGCCACCCCTGCCGCCCCTGCACACGGCGCGGGGCCGGCTCAGTGGCGGCGGCGCCTCCACGGGCGTCGCCGGAACAGGAGCCGCACGAGCGACAGCCGGAGCCGCCGGACCGCTGCCGTCACCGCGTGCTCGCGATCAGCCGTGAGCTCGACGCGCGCGTAGGTCGTCTCGACCTTGGCGTCGGCGACCGTCGCGATGTCCGGGCGCGCCACCGGCACGAGGTCGCCGAGCGAGGTCGCGTACTCGTAGACGGTCTGCGTCGGGCGCGGCGCGAAGCCGAACCGCGACGCCGACCGGGAGACCGATGCCCAGGCCGTCTCCGGAGTCACCTCGCCCCGCGGGCCGCGCCACCAGGCGACGGCCATGAGCGAGCCCAGCACCACCACGAGCAGCCCGCCGATCACGATGGCGAGGGTCCGGTCAGCCGACTGGGCGGTCGGCGTCGACCCCGCACTCGGCGACCCCGTGATCGGGAACGGGCGGATCGTCCGCTGCGGGTCCTGGCCCGAGGTGTCGGCCGTGGCGGACGGCGCCGATGCCGACGGAACGGGCGCGCCCGGAGGGAGCGGCACGGGCCGCCCGACGCCGCCGCCGGTCGGGTCGAACGGGATCCACCCGTAGCCCGGGAAGTAGACCTCCACCCAGGCGTGCGCCTGGGAGTTGGTGACGCTCTCCTGGCCGCCCTCGATCGTCGACGGCAGGAAGCCCTGGACGAGGCGCGTCGGGATCGGGTTGTCGGGGTTGGCCGCGCGCATCAGGATCGCCATCGTCGACGCGTAGTGGAGGCAGTAGCCGGTGCGGTAGTGCGCGAAGCACTCGACGGCGCTCGGGTCCTGGCAGTCGACCGACCGGATGTCGGTGGCGTACTTGAAGTAGTCCGAGCGGAAGAACGACTCCATGTAGCTGGCGAGGTCGTATGGGTTGGCGCTGGGCGCAGCCGCCAGGATCGCCGCCAGCAGCTTGTCGGCGTACGGACCCATGGCGCCGAGAGGGACCTGCGTGTACTGGGCGATGATGTCGTCGGGGTAGACCGTCGAGGCGGCTCGCAGCTCGTTCTGCGTGATGCCGTCGGACTGCCCGAGGCGCGGCACCATCGCGGTGACCGTGTACGAGGTGTCGGCGGTCACGCTGTCGGCGGCGAACCAGCCCTGGTCACCGGTGATCGCAAGCGTCGAGGGCAGGTTGACGCTCTGCGCGAGCCCCGGCGAGAGCAGCGCCGTGTCGTGGTAGCCGGTGGGGTGGATCGTGACCTTGAGCGTGTCCTCGAGGCTGGGGACGATCTCGGGCGACCCGGCGAGCAGGTCAGCCTCGGCGGGGACGGCGGCGGAGCGGACCTCGCTCTGGACCCAGCCGCCGAGCGCGAAGACGTCGTAGGTTGCGGCCCGGAACTTGAGGCCCTTCGCGGCCGCCGGCACGTCCGCGGTGAAGGCGACGCCCTCGTCGCTGAACCACTGGTTGCCGATCTGCGCGGATGACCCGAACGACACGCCCCCGCCGCCGCGGATGTCGCCGCCGACCGGGAAGAAGCCGCTGATCTGCTTGCTGATCTGGACGAGCTGGCTGTTGAGCCCCGTCCAGGCGCCGGCCAGCGGACTCGAGGCTGCGCGCTGGGTCAGGATCAGCGCCCCCGCGACCGCCGCGACGATGAAGATGGTCCCGCCGCGGAGGTACAGCATCGAGATCGAGCCGGGGTCGCCGATCCGTCGCCGGGTCCATGTCGACCGCTCCCCGAAGACGTGCATCTGGACGAGCAGGAACAGCGACACGCCGGTGTAGACCACGAGCCAGCCCAGCTGGTCACGCCGGGTGAGCGCCATGTTGGCGAGCAGGACGAGGCCGACCACGACGACCGCCGACAGCGGGCGGCGATGGCCGAAGATCGCGTACGAGCCGAACTGCATCGTCGCCCACACGAGCCCGCCCAGCACCAAGACGTAGTGGACCTCCTGGGTGGTGAACAGGAGGTGGCGGACGGTCAGGTCCAGGTACGCCTGCATCGTGCCGTCGGCCGTCAGCCGGAACGCCTGCGGCGCGGACACGCTGGGCCAGATCGCCCAGCCGGCGATGATCGGCAGGAGCAGCCCGGCGAACAGGGCGCCGACCGTGTGCGTGGTCCAGCGGCCCCAGTCCAGCTTCGCCCCCACGAACCCCACGATCGTGCCCAGCAGCGCGAACTCGGCAAGGCAGTCGGTGAGGTCGCCCCGGCCGTCGACCCAGGCCGGCTCGTCGATCGCGGTGGCGAGGATCAGCCCGAGGACCACGACCAGCACCAGCACCGACCAGCCCTCGGCGGGCGACCAGCGGCGGCGCGGCGCCTCCTCCTCGTGCGCGTGCACGCTCATCGGGCGAGGACCTCGCCGAGCGGGCGGCCGGGCCCGGCGACGTACGTGGGCAGCTCGTACTCGGCGAGCGCGTGCCGCAGCGCGCGGGAGTGCTGGCGGAGCGCCTCCGCCTCCTCGTGGTCGTCGGGCGGGTCGAACTGCGCCTGGTCGAGCATGATCACCACGACGCCCACGCCCCGGCTCCGGAGCGTGGCGAGGGGCCGGATGAACGCCGGGTCCTGGGTGGCCGTGACCACCACGGCCGTCATGCCGCGGCGCAGCCGGCCGATCCCCGTGACCAGGACCTCGTCGAGCGGCGTGCTGCCGTCCGGCTCGACGGCCGCGAGCAGCTGGAGGATCTTGAGCCGCTGGCGGGCGCCGCGGTCGGCCGGGATGACCGTGGTCCGGTGGCCGCTCACCGTCAGGCCGACCGCCCGGTTCTCGGCGAGCGCCTTGTCCGCGATCGAGGCCGCCACCCGCACCGCCACCTCGGTGGTCGAGTCGTCGCCCTCGCCCGCCTCCAACTCGGCGTCGAGGTCGAGGTACAGCCACACGTCGGTGGTCTGCTCGAGGTCGAACTCCTTGACGAAGATCTCGCCCGAGCGCGCGGTCGTGCGCCAGGCGATGCGGTTCATCGAGTCGCCCGGGGCGTACGGCCGGACCGTCGTCGCGAGCGGCGTCGTCTGCAGCGTCCGCTCGGGCGACGCGTGGGCGCCCTCGATGCTCGCCGGCGGCAGGCGCCAGAACGGGAGCGGATCGATCCGCGGATAGACGACCAGGGTGATGCCGTGGCCGACGCCCGCAGAGGCCTCGAAGAACCCGAACGGATCGCCCGTCCGCACCTGGAGCGGGTCGATCCGGAAGTGTCCCCGCTTCTCGAGCAGCGTGCGGACCAGCCACGAGCGCTCGCCGCGGGCGCCGAGCGAGAGCGCGCGGCCGGGCAGGCCGCTCGGCAGCGAGGTCGGGTTGTGGACCTCGAGCCACGGCTTGGGCAGGCGGCCCGTATTGCGGACCGTGTAGGTGATCCGGAGGCGGTCCCCGACATGGCCCGTCAGCTGACTCACGGCATAGCCCGCCTCGAGGTCGGCGAGGCCCAGGCGCGTGACGATGTAGCTGCCGCCGCCGATGAGCAGCCCGAGGTAGACGAGGAAGAACAGGAACGCATACCCGGTCGAGAACGCCGCCACCGCGAGGACGATGGCGAGTCCCAGGAGCTGCAGCCGCCGGATCACGCTGGACGCCGCTGGATCGCGCTACTCGACGACGGGGCTGGGTCTCGTCTCGCGCGGCCCGCCCGCCGTGCGCCGCGCGGTCTCGATGGGCGTCGAGTCGAGCAGCTCCCGGATGACGTGCACCGACGAGACGTCGTGGATCGTGCTCGCGGTCTTGATGATCACGCGGTGGGCCAGGGCCGGCTCCGCGAGCGACTTGACGTCGTCGGGGATCACGTAGTCGCGGCCCAGGAGGCCGGCGAGCGCCTGCGAGGCGCGGTACAGCGCGATCGACCCGCGCGGGCTGGCGCCGAGGTACACGTCGGGGTGGGTGCGGGTGGCGGCGACCAGGCGGACGATGTAGTTGCTGACGGCCGGGTCCACGTAGATCTCGCGGACGGCGGACTGCAGACCCCGCAGCTCGTCGCCGGTGCAGACCTCCTCGAGCTCGTCGAGCGGGTGCGTGACCTTCTGGTCGTCGAGCACCCGGACCTCGTCGTGCAGCGCCGGGTAGCCCAGGCGGAGGCGCAGGAGGAACCGGTCGAGCTGCGCCTCCGGCAGGGCGAAGGTGCCCTCGTACTCGATGGGGTTCTGGGTGGCGATGACGAGGAACGGGTCGGGCATCTGGTGGGTGATCCCGTCGATCGTCGCCTGGCGCTCGTCCATGCACTCGAGGAGGGCGCTCTGCGTCTTGGGCGTGGCGCGGTTGATCTCGTCGGCGAGGACCACCTGGCTCATGATCGGGCCGGGCCGGAACTCGAACTCCTGCGTCTTCTGGTTGTAGATCGAGAGCCCGGTGACGTCGGACGGCAGCAGGTCGGGCGTGAACTGGATGCGCCGGAAGGAGCAGCCGAGGCTCCGCGCGATCGACTTGGCGAGGACGGTCTTGCCGGTGCCGGGCACGTCTTCGATGAGCACGTGCCCGCGGCACAGGAGCGCGACCAGCGCGAGGCGGACCTCTTGGTGCTTGCCGACGATCACCCGCTCGACGTTGTCGAGGACCCTGTCGCCGATCTCTGCGATGCTGCCCATCGGTCTCCCGTCGTGGCGCGGCGTGTGGCCGCTGCTGCCTGCGGGCCTGCGGGTGGCCCTCCCCTCCCCGGCACGCCGCCCCACGGGACTGGCCCGACGTGTGCCGTCTGGCGGAGTGTACGGCGCACGACGGAAACCGGTTCTGCGAGGTGACGGCGGACCCACTGCCGTGTGTGGCGGCGTGCGGCACGGAATGTCGCGTCGCCGCGCCGAGCGGAGCTCAGCCCCGGATCAGCGTGAGCCCGCCCACCCACAGGACCATCAGGCAGCCGACCGTGCCCATCACGCCCAGGAACAGCTCGCCGCCGGCAAATGACGCAATGGCGACGAGCGCGAACAGGGCCGCCATGACCAGCGCGACGAGCCCCAGGCCGAGGCGCTCGATCATCGGGCGGGGTCTGCGGTCGTCCGGCCGGTCGGCCTCCTCGGGAGCAGGGCTCGGATCCACCGGCCCAGCGTACTGCGCGCCCGCTACGGCGTCCCGTAGAGCGCGAAGTACTGCGCCAGCAGCGAACCGGCCAGCGGCGCCGCCCGCTCCCCTCCCCGGCCGCCGTGCTCCACGATGACCGCGATCGCCACCTTCGGGTGGTCGACGGGCGCGAATCCGATGAACCACGAGTTCGGCTCGCCCGTGCCGCCGAGCTGGGCGGTCCCCGACTTCCCGGCCGTGGGGACGCCGGGCACCGCGGCGCCTGTCGTGAACAGCCTCCCGAGGTCGCCCTCGACCGCCTGCTCCATCGCCGCCTTGATCGCAGCGGCGTCCTCGCCCGACAGCACACGGCGCCAGGTCTCGGGGCCGACCGTCCGCGCGCCGGGACCCGAGCCGGTCAGGGCGGTGACGAGCTGCGGCTTCATCAGCCACCCGTCGTTCGCCACCGTGGAGGCGACGAGGGCCATCTGGAGCGGCGTGACCACCGACTCGCCCTGGCCGAACGCTGCCGATGCGAGCTCCGCGTCGTCGGCGAACCCGCCGGGCGCGGGGCCGTTGCCGTTGGTGAGACGGCTGGCCGCGGTGGGGAGGTCGAACGGGAGCGGCTGGCCGAAGCCCAGCCTTGAGGCCTCGGCGACGAGGCGGTCGCCGCCGATCGCGATGCCCGTGAGCGCGTACCAGATGTTGCAGCTCACCTCGGTCGCCCCGACCAGGTCGAGCGCCGTGGAGCCGGTCTGCGGATGGTGGCCGTCCTTGATCCGGAACCCGTCGACCAGGAGCCCGTTCTTCTCGGCGGCCGGCTGCTGCGGGTATGTGGTTGCGGGCGTGATGGCGCCGCTGTCGAGGCCGGCGATCGCGGTGACGATCTTCAGCACCGAGCCCGGCACGTACTGGCCGAGGGTGGCGCGGGGCAGGAGCGGCAGCTGCTTGTCGGCCTGGAGCGCCGCCATCGTGGCGGCCGCGGTGCTCGGGTCCGCGATGGCGGACGCATTGAAGGTTGGCGTCGACGCCAGCGCGAGGATCTCGCCGGTGCTCGGGTCCATCATCACCACGGCGCCACGGTCCGAGCCGAGTCCGGCCACTGCGGCGCGCTGGAGGCGCAGGTCGAGCGAGAGCTGGAGGCCGAGCACGCTGCTCGTGTTCGGGAACAGCTTGCCCGCCAGCCCGGACAGCGGGTCGCCGGTGGTGAGGCCCAGCAGCTGCGCGTTGTAGGTCCGCTCGAGCCCCGCCGTGCCGAACTGCTGGGACGCGTACCCGACCACCGAGCTGAGGCTGGGGTCGCGGTACTGCCGGAGCGCCTCGCCGTTCTGGTCACGGACGCTCTTGGCCAGCCACGAGCCGTTCCGGTCGACGATCGGGCCGCGGAGCGTCCGCCGCGCCGCCGCCACGACCGACGGGTTGTCAGACCGGGTCGACAGCCGCTGCGCGTCGACCACCTGCCACCAGCCGGCCCCGGCGGCAAGGACAGCGAAGGCGACCACGAGCGCGAGCCCCGCGCGGACGACCGTCGCGCCGATGGGCGGGACGGCGCTGATCGGGGCCGGCAGGGGCGCCTGGGCGTCGAACGCCTGCACCGTCGGGATGCCGGTGGGCGGCTCGAGCGGCCACATGCCCGTCGGCTCCGCCGCGCCCGCGGCGCGGCCGACCGGATCGGGCTGCCGATCGGGGGGTTGCGGCTCGGGGACCTCGGGCTCGTCGGTCATGCGACGCTCCTTCGTCCGCGATTCCGCCAGCGGCGGTTGCGCGGCGGGGGCGGCGGCACGGCACCGCGGTCGGAGAGCGCGAGCAGCGTGCCCACTGCGATCGCGTTCGCCAGGAGCGACGAGCCGCCGTACGAGATGAACGGCAGGGTGATCCCGGTCAGCGGGATCAGCTTGAGGTTGCCCGCAGCGATGATGAACGCCTGGATGCCGATCACGAGGCTCAGCCCGGCGGCGAGCAGCGCGCGGAACTCGTCCTGGGCCGCCGCCGCGATCCGCAGGCCGCGCTCCACGATCACGAGGTACAGCCCGAAGATCGCCAGCAGGCCCACGAGGCCCAGCTCCTCGCCCAGCGCGGCCAGCGGGTAGTCGGTGTGCACCGCGGGCACCGGCAGGTTGCCCGCGATCGTGGGCAGTCCCGCGCCGAGGCCCACGCCCAGGATCCCGCCGCGCGCGAACGCGTACAGCGCCTGGACCGTCTGGAAGCCCTGGCCCAGCGGATCGCGGAACGGGTCGATCCAGTTGTCCACTCGAACCTGGACGTGGGCGAACACGTGGTACAGCACCCACGAGCCCGCGAGGAACAGCAGCACCCCGCCCACGACGTAGGAGGCCCGCCCGGTCGCGACGAACAGCAGCGCGAGGAACACCGCGAAGAACAGCAGGGCGGCGCCCAGGTCGCGCTGGACGACGACGACGCCGAGCGCGATGGCCCACATGGCGACCATCGGGGCGAGGTACGGGATGGGCGGCACGCGCAGCGGCCCGAGCCGCATGCTCTCATCGGCGAGCAGGGGCCGGTTCTCGGAGAGGTAGGCCGCCAGGAACACGACCAGGATCACCTTGAGCAGCTCCGAGGGCTGCCCGCTGACCGGGCCGATGGAGAGCGTGAGCCGGGCGCCGTTGACGTCCGTGCCGAACACGAACGTCATGGCGAGCAGCGCGATCCCCGCAGCCGCCCAGGTGTACTTGTAGGCGCGGAGCCAGTGGTCGGAGCGCACGAGCAGCGCGAGCAGGGCGATGACCGCGAGCGAGATGACGAGCCACAGCAGCTGGAGCTCGCCGAGGCCCAGGTCCAGCGAACCGATCGACTGCGTCACGAGGTCCTGCGGCAGCCGCTGCATGAGGAGCAGGCCGATGCCCCCGAGCATGCCCACCGCGGGCAGCAGGATCTGGTCGGTGCGCCGCCCCGACAGGACGAACGCGACGTGGATCGCCAGCAGGGCCAGGAGGTACAGGCCGAGGCCGCGCGGGTCGGGCGGCGCGAACCCGAATGCCGTCAGCTTCTCGCCCGCCGCCTGCGCCTTGAGGTAGCGCTCGGTGGCGCCGAGCGACGCGCCGCCGACGATCAGCGCCGTGCCGACGACCGTCAGCAGCCCCAGCTCCACGTTGCGCAGCCGGGGGCGCACCCGCGGGATGCGCACAGCGGGGCGCGCCTGCGCGAGCACGCTCACGACCGGCCCCGGTCGAGTCGGAAGCGGACCTCGCCAATCTGGAGCTGGTCGCCGAACCCCATCGCGGTCGGATCGGAGATCAGCAGGCCATTGACGTACGTGCCGTTGGTGCTGCCGTGGTCCTCCACATACCAGACGCGTCCCCGGAAGGTGAGCATCGCGTGCTCAGAGGAGGCGAAGGGATCGTCCACGACGACGGTGTTCGTCAGGTCGCGGCCGAGGGAGGTGACGGCGTCCAGCGGGAACGACGTGCCGACGGCAGGCTCTCCCCGCGGCGAGGCGAGGACCACGAGCCTCCCCTTCTCGGCCGGCCCCCGCGACGCCGCCCGCAGGTCGCGCACGAGCACTCGAGCGACCAGGAACAGGAAGACGTACAGGAGCGCCAGGAAGCCGAGGCGCAGGATCCAGAGCGTCAGGACGAAGCCGTCCACGGTCAGCCCGGCAGCTGCTCGACGACCACCACGACATCGCCCACCTGCAGGCGATCGCCCGCCCCCAGCACGAACTCGTCCACCCTGATGCCGTTGACGCGCGTGCCGTTGGTGCTGCCGAGGTCCGTGTACACCAGCGTGCCGTGGCGGTTCACGAACCGCCCGTGGTGGCGCGACACGCGCGCGTCGCGCAGGACGAGCCCGTTGTCGGGCGCCCGCCCCATCGTCAGCGGCTGGCCCTCGACCCTCACCTCGCGCTCGCGGCCGCCCGGCTCCGTGACGCGGAGGAGGGCCCGTGCAGGCGGCGGCGCGGCGGGGCGCACGGCGTACGGCTGGGCGCCGACGTGCCGGATGCCGCCCGGCCGGGGGCCGGCCACCGCGCTGGGGCCCGGCGCGATCGACGCTCCCGACAGAGCGCGGTCGCGATCGACCGCGGGCGACCCGGGGCCTGGAGCGCCGGGGACGACCTCTTCCGGCGCGTCGGAGGCGACCCTCCCGGGCTCGCTCGGCTCGGCCGTCACGAGGGCGTCGGGCAGCGCGGCCTCGTGGGGAGGCGCCACGCGTGGTCCAGCGGACGGCACGGCGCTGGGCGGACCCTCGCTCGCCGCCATGGGCTCGGCTCCCGGGGTGGACGGGTCACGCGGGGCAGCGGCGCCGGCGGCCGCTCGTGTCGGGCCTGGTGCGACCCCGCGCGGCGACGGGCTCTGGACCGCCGCCTCCCGGCTGCCCGGCGATGCTGCATCGGCACCGGCTCCCGGCGCAGACGCCACGAGCGGGGCCAGGTCGCCGGAGTCGACGGGCACCGCGACCGACCCCCAGTGGGGCGACGGCGACGAGCCTGCCGCTGGTGGCGACGCGGAGTGGTCGGACGATGCGTCCAACGACGCGGCCGACGACGCGTCCACCGCCGCGGCCCGTGCGCCCGCCCCATCGACCGCCGACGTGGCCGTCGGGCGCCAGACGCTCGCGTCGACCTCGACCATGCCGCGCTCGGCCGCCGGATCGGTGACGACGCTCACCGTCGGCCGTGCGACGAGGTGGTAGCCGTGGAGCCGGGCGAACGCCAGCGCCTGGTCGGCGAGGTCCGCCGCCAGCGCCTCGGGACCGCCGGTCCGCTCCGCGAGATCGCGCAGGTCCGACGCGTGGAGCCGCACGCGGAAGCGGTTCGGCACGACAGTCGATGCACCCCGCCCGGTCCGGCCGGCCTCCATGGCGCGCTCAAGGCGGCGCTCCACCTGCACGGCCTGGACCCGCGACCGGAACAGCCGGGCCGACGTGCGCTCGAACACGCGCTCGAGAAGGCGTTCGAGGTCAGCGATCGCGGCCATGGCAGGGCAACCGTACCAGAGCCAGCCGGGGGGACCCCGGTCGGGCCCGAACCATTTGCGGACGTCACCGGTACCACCGAGCAAGGCGCCTTGGACCGTGCTGGCTATACTCTGGCCCTGCCCGGCCGCACTCGTCGGGCGTGCCCCAGCGTCGGAGAGCCGGGAGCTGATGACGGAGATCCTCACCGAGTCGTTCTGCGAGCGGTGCGGTACTCGCTACACCTTCGAGACCGCACGGCCCCGGAACTCGCGAATCGGTCGCGCCAAGACCTTCACGAAGGGCCTGCGCAACTACGTCCTGTCCGACGATTCGTTCTCCGAGGCCATGGCCGACGCACGTGGCGAGGATGAGCTCGCCGCGACGGTCGTCCAGCTCGACGCGTTCCACAAGACGTTCAACTTTTGCCTCTCCTGCCGCCAGTACACGTGCGGCAACTGCTGGAACGCGGACGAGGGGCGTTGCCTCTCCTGTGCCCCGCTGCCGGGCACAGAGCTGACCTCCGAGCTCGAGCCGCGCCTGTCGGACGCCATCGCCGAGCGACTCGCTGCGATCGCCGCGCCGCCGGTCGACACCGAGACCGACCGATCGACCATCGGGATTTCGGCGTGGCCGGCGGTGGACCTACCGCAGCCTGCGGTTGCGAGCGAAGCCGACGAAGCTGAGCCCGGCATCCCCGACGTGGCAGCGGTCGCCGAGGCCACGGTGCTCGCCCCGGAAGGCCAAGTCGACGAGGCGGTCGCGACCCCGGCCGAGCCGGCTGTCGAGCCCTCTGCCGGCCTGGTCGTCGGAGCGGCAGAAGCGGTCGTGGTTGCACCCGAACCCGAGGCGGTCGTCGAGCCCGAGGCGGTCGCGGCCGAGGCGGTCGCCGCCGAGCCCGAGGCGGTCGCCGCCGAGCCAGAGGCCGAGGCGGGCGCTGCCGAGGCCGTGGCGGTCGCCGAGGCGGTCGCCGCCGAGCCAGAGGCCGAGGCGGGCGCTGCCGAGGCCGTGGCGGTCGCCGAGGCGGTCGCCGCCGAGCCAGAGGCCGAGGCGGGCGCTGCCGAGGCCGTGGCGGTCGCCGAGCCCGAGGCCGTCGCCGCCGAGCCCGAGGCCGAGGCGGTCGTCCGGGCGGTCGCGGCCGAGCCAGAGGCGGTCGCCGCCGAGCCCGAGGCCGTGGCCGAACTGGACCTCGCGCAGGCGGCACACCCGGCGGTCCAGGGACTCAAACCGGGCGAAAGCCTCGAGGACGCGATCGCCGCGTACGAGGCGATGCATCTCCTCGAGGAGCCTGCCGGCCCGACTGCTCTGGAGGCTGCCGTCGCCCCTGAGCCCGAGGCGGCTGTCGCCGAGCCCGAAGCCGCCGTCGCAGAGCCCGAGGCGGCGGCGGAGGTCGCGGCGGTTCTTGTTGAGCCCGAGCCGGTCGCCGCAGAGCCCGAGACCGTCGCGACCGAGCCCGAGGCGGCCGTCGCTGAGCCCGAGGCGGCCGTCGCCGAGCCCGAGGCAGCGGCGGAGGTCGCGGCAGTCCGTGTCGAGCCCGAGGCGGTCGCCGCAGAGCCCGAGCCGGTCGTTGGCGAGCCCGAGGCGGCTGTTGTCGAGCCCGAAGCGGTCGCGGCTGAGCCCGAGGCAGTCGCGGCTGAGCCCGAGCCGGCCGTTGTCGAGCCCGAAGCAGTCGTCGCCGAGCCCGAAGCCGCGGCGGAGGTCGCGGCAGTTCTTGTCGAGCCCGAGGCCGCCGTCGCCGAGCCCGAGGCCGCCGTCGCCGAGCCCGAGGCGGCTGCGGAGCCCGAGGCGGCTGCGGAGCCCGAGGCCGTCGCGGAGCCCGAGGCGGCTGCTGTCGAGCCCGAGGCGGTCGTCGCCGAGGCCGAGGTGGCGGCCGTTGTCGAGCCCGAGGCGGTCGTCGCCGAGGCCGAGGTGGCGGCCGTTGTCGAGCCCGAGGCGGTCGCGGCCGAGCCCGAGGCGGCCCCTGTCGAGCCCCAGCCTGTCGCGGCCGAGGAACCCGAGACGCACTTGGCGCCTCCGCCGCCGCCGCATCTCATCCAGCCGACACCGGTCGTCCCCGTCCTGACCGAGCCCATTGCCGCCTCCGCGGCTCCAGAGGAGCCGATCGCTCCCGAACCGGTGGCCGCCATCGCCGCGACCCCTGACGGTGGCCAGGGGTCCGATGCTCTCGCACCGGGCTGGCTGACGGTGGCCCCCGACGACGGTGCTGCCCCGGCCTGGCCCCAGCGGCCCGACGGGCGGACCACGACCATGGCGGGTACCACGCTGGCTGGTCGCCGAATGCGGCCGTCCAGCAACGCCGCTGACCTGTGGGCAGCTTCAGCGCGCGAGGTCCTGCAGGAGGGCCCGCTGGGTGGCCCCAGCACTGGCGGGCAGGCAGCTGCACCCACGGCGCAGCCGTGCATCGGCTGTGGCCTGTCCCTGTCGGCCAGCGCTCGGTTCTGCCGCCGCTGCGGGGCCCGCCAGGGCTAGCCGGAGGCCGCGCTGGGCCGATGCCGCGCCGGGAGCAGACGCGGCCCCGCCGAGCGGTCCCGAGCCGTCACTCGGGCTCGGCAGCCTCGTCGACAGAGGGCCGACCCGAGCGCCGAACGCCCACCAGCGGGCCCAGCCTCGACCGCACCTCGGTCCATGCCGCCCCGAGGAGGAGGATGTTGAACGCGATCGAGAGCCAGGCGAGCAGGGCGATCAGCGCGATGGCCGTGCCGGTGACCGCCCACAGCCCCATGAGGCGGGGCGCGATCAGCACGTAGGCCTGCGCGAACGCCGCCAGCAGCAGCCCGACCGCGCTGGCGGGCACGAGGAGCGCACGCCATGCGATCCGCTCGGTCGGGACGAAGCGATAGCACAGGGCCACCACCGCCACGAACGCCACGAGCGACCCGATCGGCGACGCCACCTGCAGGACGAACGAGAGCGCCGCGCTGACGTTCACCCCCGGCGGCGCGAGCTGCGTCAACCACGCCACCGCCGAGCCCAGCGTCAGCAGCACGACCGGCACGAGCACGAGGACCACCGTCAGCACGACGCCCCGGACCGTCTGCACCAGCGCGTTCCGGCGGGGGGCGCCGCTGAAGATCCGCGAGAACGCCGTGTCGAGGTTCGCGTAGAACCGGCTCGAGCCCCACAGGAGCGTGACGATCGCGAGGATCCCCGTCGACACGGCGCCCGAGCCCACGCCGGTGAGCGCGACCTTTGCCAGGGCCTCGAACGGCGGCAGCGCCCCGGCGACCAGATTCACGATCTGCTGCTGGACGCCCGGCTCGCGGACCACGAGGCCCACCACCGAGAGCGCCAGCAGGAACGCCGGCAGCATGGCCAGCAGCGACGTGTAGGCGAGCCCGCCTGCGACGAGGCCCCCGCCAGCCCGGTCGTAGGTGGTCATCACGTCGCGCAGGCGCACAACCCACCGCGAGCCGCCGAGCCGCTCCGCGATCCGCTCGGCCACGGTTCGGACGACGTCGATCCGGTCCTCGACCTCGTGCTCGACCTGGGCCGCCTCGCGCCGGATGCCGCCGTCGCTCATGGCCTCAGGGCAGGTCCTCGAACAGGCCTGGCTGCAGGTGCTCCGCGCTGACGCGCCGCGGGGCGGCGATGAGCGCCCTCACCTCTCCGCGGCGCACGTAGCGGCGACCGCCGAGCTTGATGCTCGAGAGCTTGCCTGATCGCGCCCAGCCGCCGATCGTCGCGGGCGTGAAGCGAACGTTCGCGGTCGCCAGGATCTCGGCGGCCTCGCCCAGGGTGATCCAGTCGGCAGCGGAGGGCATCGGTCAGTCCTTCGGGTCGGACGCGGGCGTACCGGTCGTGGCGCTCGTCCCGGCGGACTCCGACGACGCGGGCGTGGTGGACGACTTCGCAGCCGCCTTGGTGCTGCTGCTGCTCCCGCGGTCCTTCTTCGCCCAGCCGGAGCCCTTGAAGTGGATCGACGGCGCGGAGAACTGCTTGCGCATCGTCCCCTCCCTGCCGCACGAGGGGCAGAAGTTGGGGCCGGGGTCGTTGATCCCGTGGAGGATGTCGGCGCGGTGGTCGCAGGCGGTGCAGAGGTAGTCGTAGATGGGCATCGTCAGGTGGGGTTTGAGCGGCGCGGTCAGCCGCGGAGCAAGCGCATGCCGCACTTGGGGCAGTAGAAGGCGCGTTCGTGGCCCGATGCGAAGCCGCAGTGGGCGCACACCAGCCCGCCTCGGCCGGCCGCCGGGACCGGGCGGTCCACGGCTGTCAGGCCCATCGCGTGCTGGCTGCCGAGCACGTTGCCCAGGATCCCGGCCAGGATCTTCTGGGCGATGCGGTCGGTGTCGCCGCGGACGCCGCGGCCGCCCCAGCCGACGACGGCTCGGACGATCATGTCGCCGGTCGCCTCGTCCCAGTGGGAGGCCACGCCGCCGACGATGGCGTTGTACTCGGGGTAGCCCGAGGTGTCCGTGTCGCCGTCGAGCATGGCGCACGCGAACGTGTCGAACGCGAGGTCCACGGCGTCAATCGACTCGAGCACCACCAGCGCGTGGCGGGTGATCGGGCCGAGCTCCTGGTGCGCGCCGAGCCACTGCATCGCCTCGGACGGGTGCGCGATCTGCGGCATCGCCTGGGAGAACTCGAGCGGGAGCGGGTCCACCACCTCGACCTCGCTCTTGGCGAAGCCGATGAGCATGCTCGCGAGTTCGGCGAGCGCGCGGGGGCCGGCGCGCATCCTGACGCCCTCGCTGCTCTTGCCCGCGTAGTACAGCTTGAGCGCGAACTCCTGGGCGACGACCTCCTCGGGCAGCCCGAGGCGGGCAGGGCCAGCCGAGGCGGCGGGCGTGGGCGGCTGCGGTTCGCTGCCGCGGCGCTTCAGGAACGGCACGAGATCCTCCCTGACTCGGCGCGTGGCCGGATCACGGTCATCCTAGCAGCGACCGGGGCCGACCACCGCCGATCGCCGCCGCGCGCCGGCTTGCGTCGCCGCGACGGGTCACCGCCCGAGCCGCTCCCGGAGCCTGGCGACCTGCTCGGCGAGCTCCGCTTCGCGGGCCCGGGCGCCGTCCACGATCGCGGCGGGCGCCTTGGACGTGAAGGCGTCGTTGGCGAGCCGACTCCGGGCCGCCTGCCAGAGCCGCTCGGCATCGCCGAGCTCCTTCTCGAGCCGCGCCCGGTCCGCCTCCGCCGCCGCCGGGTCGGCCACGCCGGTGCCGACCACGGCCTCTGCCGGGCCGGCGATGACCGCCAAGCCGGACGCCGCCGCATGGAGCGCCTCGCGGGTCTCGTGACGGCGGAGCGGCCTCGCGTGGGCGAGCCGCTCGATCGGCGTCCGGAGGGACTCGAGCGGGGCCGCCAGCCCCGGCTCCACGAAGACGTCGAGCGGCAGCCAGGCCGCGGGCTCGAGCCTCGCGTCCGCCCGCGCATTGCGCACCGCCCGCACGAGCTCCACCAGGGCACCGACCTCCGCCTCCGCGGCCGCGTCGCGGGCCTCGGCGCGCGGCCAGGCGGCCACGATCAGCAGCTCCGGGTCGTCGGCCGTGTGCGGCAGCGCTCCCCACAGGCGCTCGGTGATGAACGGCATCACCGGGTGCAGCAGTCGCAGGTACGTGTCGAGCGCCTCGACCAGCGTCCACCACGTCGCCTCCCGGTCCGCGGCCGCGAGCGACGCGTCGGTCAGGCGGACCTTGGCGAGCTCGATCCCCCAGTCGCAGTACTCGCTCCAGATCGCGTCGTACAGCAGCCGCGTCACCTCGCCGAACGTGTAGTCGGCCATCGCCCGGTCCACCGCGGCCACCGTGGCGGAGGCGCGCGAGCGGATCCACCGCTCCGCCGGCCCGAGGCGCGCCGGGTCGGGCGCATGGCGGGGCGCGTCGGCGGGGATGCTCCCCGGGCGCGCCCCCAGCACGAAGCGCGTGGCGTTCCACAGCTTGTTGGCGAAGTTGCGGGCGTTCTCGACTTTGCCCAGGCCGAACTTCTGGTCGAGGCCCGGCGTCGCGCCGTGGACCACCGCGAACCGGAGCGCGTCCGCGCCGTGCTCGTCGATGGCGCCCAGCGGGTCGACGGTGTTGCCCTTCGTCTTCGACATCTTCTGGCCGTACGGGTCCCGGATGAGGCCCGACAGGTAGACGGTGTGGAAGGGCGCCTCCCCCGTCAGCTCGATGCCCAGCATCATCATCCGGGCGACCCAGAAGAAGATGATGTCGTAGGCCGTCTCCATCACCGAGCCCGGGTAGAAGCGGGCCACGTCGTCGGTGGCCTCAGGCCAGCCGAGCGTCGAGAACGGCCACAGCCCCGAGCTGAACCACGTGTCGAAGATGTCAGGGTCCTGGGTCAGGCGCGCCGCCGGCGCACCGCACGCCTCGCAGGCGCCGGGGCCCTCGACCGCGGCCGACACGGTGGCGTGGCCGTCGGGGCAGTACCAGGCCGGGATGCGGTGGCCCCACCACAGCTGCCGGGACACGTTCCAGTCCCGGATCGTGGTCATCCAGTGCTCCCAGGTCTTCACGAACCGCTCGGGCAGGATCGCCGTCCGCCCGGAGCGGGTGGCCTCGAGCGCGCTCGCCGCCAGTGGCCCCGTCCGCACGAACCACTGGGTCTTGAGGCGCGGCTCCACGGCGTCGCTGCTGCGCTGGCAGCGGCCGATCACCATCTCGTGGGCCTGCTCGCCCTCGAGGTCGCCGGCGGCCGCGAGGTCCTCGAGGATCGCCGAGCGCGCCCGGTAGCGGTCCATGCCGTCGTAGCGGGTGCCCGTGTTCGCCACGTGGGCGGCATCGTCGAGCACCGTGGGCATCGCGAGGTTGTGGCGCTGGCCCGTCTCGTGGTCGTCGTGGTCGTGGGCCGGGGTGATCTTCACCGCGCCCGTGCCGAACGCCGGATCCACCACGGGGTCCGCGATGACCGGCACGTCGCGGTCCACGAACGGGATGCGCACGCGGCGCCCGACAAGCTTCGCGTAGCGCCTGTCGTCGGGGTGGACGGCCACCGCGGTGTCGCCGAGCAGCGTCTCGGGGCGCGTGGTGGCCACGGTCACGGTTGCCGCCTCGGGCTCGCCCGTCGCCCCGTCGAGCAGGTGGTAGCGGATCCGCCAGATGGTGCCCGTCTCTGGGGTCGGGATCACCTCGAGGTCCGACACCGACGTCCGGCAGCCCGGGCACCAGTTGACCAGGGCCTCGGCGCGGTACGCGAGGTCCTTGCGGTAGAGCCGCACGAAGGACTCGCGCACGGCCCTGGCGGACACCTCGTCCATCGTGAACCGCAGGCGGCCCCAGTCGCAGGAGCCGCCCACGCGGCGCTGCTGCGTGAGGATGACCGTGCGCGTGTCCTCGACGAACGCGCGCATCCGCTCGAGGTACCGCTCGCGGCCCAGGCTGGCCCGACTCTCCCCCTCCCCGGCGAGGATCTTGTCGAGCACGAACTGCGCGGCGATCGAGGCGTGGTCGAGGCCGGGCAGGAACAGCGTCGGGCGCCCGGTCATCCGCGCGTGGCGGATCATGAGGTCCTCGACCGTCGTCCGCTGCGCGTGGCCGAGGTGGAGCGAGCCCGTCACGTTGGGCGGCGGCTGGATGATCGTGAACGGCGGCTTCGACCAGTCGGCACGCGAGCCCGCGCCATCGGGCGCGAACACATCGGCTGCGATCCAGCGTTCGTAGATGTCGTGCTCGAACTCGGCCGGCGCGTAGGCCTTGGCGAGCGTCGCGGTCGGCTCGGTCATGACGGGCTCCTAGAAACGACAACCCCCGCTCGTCCAGCGGACGAACGGGGTCGTGGTACCACCTGCTGGGTTCCGTGGCCGGGGTCCGCGGGTCATCCCCGCGACCGTCGTCCGGCCACGCTCTGTGGCGCGCTATCGGGCGCCACCCGCACGGCTCGCGAGCGACCTTCGGTCCCGTCGTGCCCGCGCGGCTCGCACCGTCCCGCGCTCGCTCCGTGGCCGACTCGGGCCTACTCCTCTCGGTCAGCGCCGTGAGAGCCGGAGTCTAGCACGCGGGGTGATCGGTCTCCGCCGGGCGCAGCCGTGGCGGGCGACGGGCGCGTGGACGGGCCTCGCCCGCGTGGCCGGACCCGCCCGGTGATCCGGGCCCCGGCCGCGCGGCGGGGCCGACCCCCTGGTGGGGGCGCCGCCCGGGAAGCCGGACGGCGCCTGCCGAGCACATCGATCGGGCCGGAGGCGCGATCAGTGGACCGTGATCGTCGCGGTCATGCCGTCGTGGACCTGGCACACGTAGGTGTAGGTGCCGGGGGTTGCGGAGGTGAAGGTGACCGCCCACTGGCTGAGGACCGCGCTCGACGGCAGGCCGTAGGAGCGCGCCAGGCGTCGGGTGCCGAGCAGCCCGGAGTCAGAGACCGTGGCAGGTGACGTCACATTCGAGACCCCGTTGCCACCGTCGAACTCGAACTCCACCGGACCAGCCCCCGTGGGACAGCCGAAGTCCTGCGGACCGGCTGGCGGGAAGTTGACCGGGAACGCGCCGACGTCACCGCCGGGGCTCTCGCACAGGGGGATCTGGTCCGTCCCGAGGTCGGTCGGGAAGGTCACGGTGTGCGGCTCGTTGCTCTCCCTCGGCCGCCAGACGACGCGGTCGCCAGCCTTGATGGACAGGTCGCGGGGGAGGAACTCGAGCACGGCCACGCGCCGGTCCGGGCTCTGCGTGCCCGCGGAGACCAGCCAGGTCGTGGTGCCGTCAGGATTGCGCCAGTGTGACCCCGACGATGCCCGCGCCTCTGCGGCCAGGCCGGCGGCGGTGTCGCGCTTGACCTGCCGGGCCGTAGCGGCCGCGGCCTGCGCCTGCGACGTGGTCGCGCGTCCCGGGGCAACCACCGTCAGCGTGCCAGTCATGCCGGGATGGATCCGACACAGGAACGAGTAGGTGCCGGGCGCGGCGTCGACCTTGACGAAGAATGGCGCGGCCGGCGGGCCGCTCAGGGGCGCGCCGGAGCTGACGACCGACGATCCGTCGAACGCGCAGGGGTTGGCCTGCGATCCGCAGGTGAACGAGGTGGGCAGCACCCCGGCGAAGTTCACCGAGGCGTGCGAGGTTCCATTCGGGTTGGGTGCCGGGTCCCGGTCCGCCGACGCGATCCCGTTGGCCCGGAGGTCGGATTCGGGCGTGACCCCGGCGGGCAGCAGGGTCGCGGTGTGGAAGCCCTCGATCGCGAAGCCGATCGTCTGGCCCTCCGCCACAGTGGCATGTCGCGGGAAGAAGTCGTTGAAGCCCCACAGGTGGCCGGCAGGGACGGCCGCCGGCTGGTCAGCCTGGATCACCAGCGGCCCGGCAGCGGCGACGGGCGGGGCCGCGGCAAGGGTGGAACCGATGGCGATCGCGGCCGCAGCTGCGAAGGACGCCGGAACAGGGGCGCGCATCCTCGTACCTCCGGGCCTGTGCGCGGCTCCGAGGGACGCTGGGACTGAGGCGTCCGCCGCCCCCGGGCAGGCGCCGCCTCGGTCCCGCTCGGATGCGGCGCACGAGGATCCGCGTGTTCTAGACGAACCAGGTCCGCCTGTCAATCCCGTTGTGCGGCCGGCGCTCCCATGCGTGGCGCTGTGCCCGGCTCGAGGCCCGGCTCGGGCTCTACATCGTCCAGCCTCGAGCGCAGCGCGAGCTCGCGGTTGGCCGCCCGCAGCCAGTCGGCGGCGCCCAGCAGGAGCGGCACCGCCCCCGCGAGGACGAACCACGGCCCGAATGCGCCGGCCATGCCGATCACGGCCACGCCGAGGCCCACCGCCAGGGGCGCGGCGCTCCGCGTCGGCAGGGGGCCCGACTCGTCGCCGAACGGGCCGTCGGGCTCGGTGGAGCCGGCCTCGGCGGGCGGGCGACGCGCGCTCGAGCGGAGCAGCGTGAAGCCCGCGCCGGTGGCCAGGCCGAACCCGATCAGCAGCACGGTGCCGGCGGCCTCGTAGCTGAGGAACCAGTACGCCGCGCCCACCAGGAGCGCGTAGACGGACATCCGGCCGAAGTAGCGGACCTCCTCCATCAGGCGCTGCCCCCGACGGTGGCGGCATCCGGCGGCCCGGCTGGCCCGGCGCCGCCGCCGCCGCCGTCGCCCGCCCCGCCGGCCCGGCGCTCGGCCTCGGCCGCCATCCGCGCGTCGTACACCGGGCGCAGCGAGCGGATCGGCGGCAGCCGCTCGAAGTTGTGGTGCGGCGGCGGCGAGGAGGTGGCCCACTCGAGCGAGTTGCCGCCCCACGGGTCGGCCGGCTGGTCGGCGGGACGGCGCAGGGCGCGCCAGACGGCGAACACGAACGGCAGCGTGCCGACCGCGAGGATGAGCGCACCGACCGTGGAGATGAAGTTCAGCGTGTCCCAGCCGCGGTCCGGCGGGTAGTCGGCGATCCGGCGCGGCATGCCCTCGGCGCCGAGGATGTACTGGGGCACGAACGTGACCGCGAACCCCACGATCCACAGCAGCCAGTGGAGTCGGCCCAGCCCCTCGTCGAGCATCCGGCCGGTGATCTTGGGGAACCAGAAGTAGATCCCGGCGAAGCCCGCGAACACGGTGCCGCCGATCAGCACGTTGTGCATGTGGGCCACCACGAAGTACGTGTCCTGGGCCATGTAGTCGATCGGCGGCGAGGCCAGCATCACGCCCGAGATGCCGCCGATGGTGAACACGTACAGCAGGCCGATCGCCCACAGCATGGGCACGCTGAACCGCAGCTTGCCCCGCCACATCGTGGCGATCCAGTTGAAGATCTTGATCCCGGTGGGCACCGCGATGAGCAGCGACATGAGCGAGAAGAACGGCAGGTCCACCTGCCCGGTCGTGAACATGTGGTGGGCCCAGACGCCCATCGAGAGCGAGGCGATCGCGATCACCGCGAGGACCATGAGCCGGTAGCCGAACAGGGGCTTGCCCGAGAAGACCGGGACCACCTCGCTCATGATCCCGAAGTACGGCAGGATCAGGATGTAGACCTCGGGGTGGCCGAAGAACCAGAACAGGTGCTGCCAGAGCACCGGGTTGCCGCCCTGGGTCGGGTCGAAGAAGCCGCCCCCGAAGTGGCGGTCGATGAACAGCATCGCCAGGGCCGCCGTGATCGAGGGGAAGGCGAACAGGATCAGCGTCGAGGTCACCAGGATCGTCCAGGTGAACATCGGCATCCGGAACATGTGCATGCCCGGGGCCCGGCGGGCGTAGATGGTGACCATGAAGTTCACCGCGCCGAGGACGCCCGAGACGCCCACCAGGGCGACGCCCACGATCCAGAGGTCCATGCCAGCCCCGGGCGAGAAGGTGGAGTTCGACAGCGGCGGGTAGCCCGTCCAGCCGGCCGCGGCCGCGCCGCCGGTCGTGAGGAACCCCGACATCACGATCAGCCCGCCGAACAGGAACAGCCAGTACGAGAGTGCGTTGAGGCGCGGGAACGCCATGTCGGCCGCGCCGATCTGGAGCGGCATGATCGCGTTGGCGAAGCCGATCGCGAGTGGCCCGGCGAAGAACAGCAGCATCAGCGTCCCGTGGACGGTGAACAGCTGGTCGTAGGTCGAGGCGTCCACGAACTGCTGGCCCGGCGCCGCGAGCTCGAGCCGGATCAGCTCGGCGATCAGCCCGCCGACCGCAGCGAACCCGAACGCGGACGCGATGTACATCGCGCCGATCTTCTTGTGGTCGGTCGTGGTGAGCCACTCGAGCAGCGCGGTGCGCGAGGGCGCGGCGATCCCGAGATCGAGCGTGGTCATGGGGCCGCACTGCCTCCGGCTACCCGATTGGCGAGCCACTGGCGGTACGTGGCGAGGTCCACCGCCTTCACCGAGAACAGCATCTCGTCATGGCCGATGCCGCACAGCTCCGCGCAGGCGCCGGGGTACGTGCCCGGCTGCGTGATCTGCAGGTCGAATGTGGAGGGGTAGCCCGGGATCGCGTCGCGCTTGAACAGGAACGCCGGCAGGTACATCGCGTGGTTGACGTCGAGCGATTCGAGCGTGACGTGGATGGGCGTGCCCACCGGCAGCACCATCTCGAGCGGGTGGTCGGTGGTGCCGGTGTCGGTCACCCCGGCATCGGTGTAGGTGACCTGCCACTGCCATCGGAACGCCACCACCTTGACGTTGATGCCGCCGGGCTCGACCGCGTCCACCGAGCCGAGGGTGAGCACCGTCAGGACGAACAGGACCAGCACGGTGGCCAGCGGGATCGCGGTCCACACGGCCTCGACCTTGACGCTGCCCTCGGTCTGGGGCGCCGCCTGGTCGTCGCGGCGCCGGTAGCGCAGGATCGACCAGGTCACGAGCGACCAGACGATCGCGGCGACGATGATGCCGCCCACGAGGAAGACGTCATAGAGCGTCGAGATCTGCTGGCCCTGGGTGGTGGCGCCCGCGGGCATGCAGCCGGCCACGGCCAGGGAGGTCGCCCCCAGCACCAGCGCGGCCCGCGCCAGCCTGCCCCTCGCCGCCGTCACGGGTGCGGCTCCGCGTCGCGGAAGCCGCCGTCCGCGGTCCGCACGAGCACGACGGCGGGCGGCTCCGGCTCCTCCCCTGCCCGCTCGCGGCGCTCATGGGCGTCGCGCACCTCGCGGGCCATCCGGTGGACGACCAGCCAGGTCACCACCGGCGCCACCACGAGGAGCACCCGGAAGCCCGTCGTGAGGTTCTCGACCGGCACGTTGAGCATCACCGCCAGCACGTCATTGCCGCCGGCCAGGGTCAGCACCAGGAACAGCGCGACCCCCGCAGCGCCGGTGGCGGTGCGGATCGGGGTCCGCCACGGCGGGTCGAGGAGGTTGTGCTCGGCGTGGTCGTGGGTCAGGCGCGCCTCGATGAACGGCCAGAGCGCGAGCGTGGTCATCAGGATCCCCGGGATCAGGATGCCGGGGACGAACGGCGAGGGGATCGTGACGCCGAGGATCGTCGGCTCGATGGGCAGGCCGAGGCGCAGGGCGCCCTCAAGCCAGCCCACGTACCAGTCCGGCTGGGCGGGGACGGTGGCCACATAGGGCACGTACGGCCCGTAGAGCCACACCGGGTTGATCTGGATGAGGCCCGCCACCAGCGTGATGACGGCGGCCGTGAGGAAGAACAGCCCGAGCGATCGGAACGTCTGGCCGGGCCAGAACGAGAGGCCCACGACGTTGTCCTCGCGGGCGCCGTGGCCGCGGTACTGGGTGTGCTTCTGGAACCACAGCAGCGCCAGGTGGACCGACACGCCGCCGATCAGCAGGCCCGGCAGCAGCATCACGTGGAAGACGAACAGGCGGCTCAGGATCCCCTCGGTCGGGAACTCGCCGCCGAAGAACAGCGACGCGAGCCACGGGCCCACGAACGGGATGGAGAGCATCACCGAGTCGATGATCCGCAGGCCGGTGCCGGACAGCAGGTCGTCGGGCAGCGAGTAGCCGGTGATGCCCTCGCCCAGGGCGAAGGTCAGCAGCCCGATGCCGATGAGGTAGTTGAGCTCGCGCGGGCGCCGGAACGCGCCCGTGAAGAAGATCCGGGCGAGGTGAGCCGCGATGGCGCCCAGGAACACCAGGGCGGCCCAGTGGTGGACCTGGCGCATGAGCAGCCCCGCCTCCACCTCGAACGAGAGCCGCATGACCGAGGCGTAGGCCGCCGACATCGTGGCACCCTGCATCGTGGTGTACGGCCCCTGGTACGTCACCGGCTTCGCGTCGGGCGTGTAGAACAGCGTCAGGAACGTGCCCGTGGCGAGCAGGATGACGAACGCGAACAGCGCCACCTCGCCCAGCAGGAAGCTCCAGTGGTCCGGGAAGACCTTGCGCATGGCGACCCGGACGGGGGCCGCCATCCCGGTCCGGCGGTCGAACCACCCGGCGAGGCGCTCGAGCTCGGTCTGGCGCTCGGCCCGGGCGGCCGCGGGCGTCTCGGGGGCTTCTGGCTCCCCCTCGCGCACTGCGGGCCCCGTGTCGGCCCCGGCGGCCGCCGCCACCGGCCCGGCCTTCACAGTCGGGTCAGCCATCGTGGATGTTCCAGAAGGCGGGGCCCACGGGCTCGGTGAAGTCGCTCAGGGCGACGACGGTGCCGTCGGCGTCGATCCGGATCGGGAGCTGCGGCAGCGGCCGGCTCGCCGGGCCGAACACCGGCACCGCCCCGGCGAGGACGTCGAACGTGGACTGGTGGCAGGGGCAGATGAGCCGGTGCTCGACGTTCCGGTACAGGCCCACGGGGCAGCCCGCATGGGTGCACAGCTTCGAGAACGCGACGTAGCCGTCGGGCGCCCATGCCATCCGGTCGGGCGCCAGGTGCAGCAGGCCGGGGCCCACGTTGATGAGCAGCGCCTGGCCGTCGGCCGAGCCGGGGCTGCCGTCCGGGAACCCCGTCACGACCCCGCCCACGGGCACGTCGGACGCCCTGATCGGCTGCCCGTCGAGGCCCACCATCTTGAGGCCGCCCTTCCAGGGCGTCTCGAACAGGCTCCGCCCGGGCGCCGGGCCGAGCGACAGCGCGGGGATCGCGAGCGCGGCGCCGAGTCCCGCGAACGCACCCGCGAGCGCCCGCACGAGGATCGAGCGCCGCGTGATCGCCCCCTCCTCGGCGAGGATGTCGCGCACCGCCTCGGCGTTGGCGGCGTCGGCCACCGGGTGCCGCGCCTCGATGCGCAGGCCGCCCGGCAGCAGCCGCTGCGACCACAGGATGATCCCGACGCCGATCCCGCCGAGGCACAGCGCCAGGAGCACCCCCTCGAGCTGCGTCTGGCCGCCGGCGAGGTACACCGCGAGGAGGGCGAAGCCCGACACCATCGACGCCAGGAAGGAGAGGGCGATGAGGCGCTCCGCGCGACGCGCGCCCGTATCGGGCCCCGTCACGCGCCGGCCTCGTCGGGTGCCGTGTCGGTGCCTGCGGACTCGCCACCGGCCACGGGGCCGTCGGGCTCCCTGCGGACGGCGACCCAGCGGGCCACCAGCAGCAGGCCGAGCAGCGTCATCCCCGCCATGAACCCCTCCGTGACCGGGCCCACCTCGGGCGACGAGGCGCCGCCGGGGTGGGGCGCGTTCCGCAGGAACTCGACATAAGCCGCCAGCTGGTTGAGCTGGTCCGGCGCGAAGGAGAACTTCGGCATCGGCCCGGGGCCCGACACCACCGCCTCGCCGATCGTGGTGGCGTCCGCCTGGGTCAGCGCCGGGGCGACGAACCCGCCGCCCACCGCACCACCGCCGCCCGCCGGCCCGTGACAGGCCGCGCAGTTGGACACGAACAGGTTGCGGCCCGCGTTGAGGTCCGCGCCGGAGGTCACCACATCGGGAATCGCCGGTCCCCGGCCCAGGGAGGCCACGTAGGCGACGATCGCCGCGCGGTCGGCGTCGGAGTAGACCGGGGTCCCCCGTCGAGCCGGCGCCGCCGGGTCGGCCAGCGGCATGCGACCGGTGCGGAGCATGAAGTCGGCCAGCGCGGCCCCGGCGTTGCGGATGTCCGGCCCATTCGCCGTCCCCGCGCCCTGCGGCCCGTGACAGGCCGCGCAGCTGGTGATGAACAGCTGTCCGCCGCGGTCCGCCTCGGTCACGCCCGCCCCGGCAGGGGCCGCGCTCGTCGGCGCGACCGCACCCGCCACGTTGCCGGCGACCGCGATCGCGAGGCTGCCCGCGACCAGGATGGCCGCGTAGCCGAGCGCCAGGCGGCGCAGCGACAGGGACCGGCCGAAGGCGCCAGAAGACGACTTGGCGGGGGCGCTGCTGGTGGGGGACGCGGTCGGACGGACTACCATCAGGTCTGAGCCAATCCTACCGGATTCGCACAGATTCGCCCCGCGCGAGGCACCTCCTTGATCGTCGCCCTGCACCATGTCGCCGCACTGCTCGTGGCCGCCTCCGGGCTCGTGCTGGTGGTCGTGGTCGCCGTGGGGGCGGCCCGCGGCCGACCGGTCCGGTTCGCGGCCGACCGCACGATCCTGGTCGCCCTGGGGCTGGTCGCGGTAGGGATCCTCAGCGGCCTGACGGTGCTCCTCGGCGGCGGCCACCCCGACGACCCGCTCCACCTGCTCTATGCCGTAGTCGCGCTGCTCGTGCTGCCGGCGGTGCGGTTCTGGGGCCGCCTGGGACGTCATCGGACGCTGGCGCTCGGCGTCGGCGGCGTCGTGCTGGCGGCGCTCGTGGTCCGGCTGTTCCAGACCGGCTAGGGAACCAGCTCCCGCAGGAATCGGAACGGGCCCGGCCGGCGTCGGTCGGGCCCGTCAGCGCGCGGCGCGGCGGTCAGGCGGTCTCGCCCTGCTCCGCGAGCCACGCGGCGTAGTTGGTCTCGTCCACGCCCTTGTCCACGTCGGACTTGGTGAGCAGGAGCGGCGCGCGGCCGTCGCGGATCGTCTCCTCGGTGATGATGCAGCGGCGCACGTCGGTGCGCTCGGGGATGTCGAACATCACCTCGAGCAGCGACTCCTCCACGATCGAGCGCAGCGCCCGGGCTCCGGTCTTGCGGTCCAGCGCCACCTCCGCGGCCGCCGTCAGGGCGCCCTCGGTGAACACGAGCTCGACCTTGTCGAGCTGGAGGAACTTCTGGAACTGGCGGGTGACCGCGTTCTTCGGCTCGGTCAGGACGCGGACGAGGTCGTCGGCGGTGAGCGGCGAGAGCGTGACGATCACCGGCAGGCGGCCGATGAACTCCGGGATGAGCCCGAACTTGAGCAGGTCCTCGGGCATCAGCCGCTCGATGATCTTCGCGCGGTCCGCCCGCGACATCTGCCCGTCGGACCCGAAGCCGATGGACCGCTTCCCCACCCGCTCCTCGACGATCCGCTCCAACCCGTCGAACGCCCCGCCGCAGATGAACAGGATGTTCGTCGTGTCGATCTGGATGAAGTCCTGGTGGGGGTGCTTGCGGCCGCCCTGCGGCGGCACGTTCGCGACGGTGCCCTCGAGGATCTTGAGCAGCGCCTGCTGGACGCCCTCGCCGGAGACGTCGCGCGTGATCGACGGGTTGTCCGCCTTGCGGGCGATCTTGTCGATCTCGTCGATGTAGATGATCCCGCGCTGCGCCCGCGCGACGTCGAAGTCCGCCGCCTGGATGAGCCGCAGCAGGATGTTCTCGACATCCTCGCCCACGTAGCCGGCCTCGGTCAGGCTGGTGGCGTCGGCGATGCAGAACGGCACGTCGAGGATCCGGGCCAGCGTCTGCGCGAGCAGCGTCTTGCCCGAGCCCGTGGGGCCCACCAGCAGGACGTTGGACTTCTGCAGCTCCACCTCGTCGACGGCGCTGCCCGCGTTGATCCGCTTGTAGTGGTTGTAGACGGCCACCGAGAGGACCTTCTTCGCCTTCTCCTGGGAGATGACGTACTGGTCCAGCGACATCGTGATCTGGCGGGGGTTCGGGAGCTTCTGCTGGCTGGTGCGCTGCTTGGGCGCCTCCAGCATCTCCTCCTCGATGATCTCCTGGCACAGGTTGATGCACTCGTCGCAGATGTAGACGCCCTGCCCCGCGATGAGCTTGCGCACCTGCTCCTGGCTCTTGCCGCAGAAGGAGCAGCGGTACGGGACCTTGGTTCCCTTGGACCCCGTGGTCGTCACGCGTTCGGTCTCCCGCGCCTATCTTGCCGTCGCGGGCCCGGGCTGACCGTCGCCCGGCTCCGCCGCCGATCCCTCGCCACCCGAGCGGCCCGCGTCGTGCGCCTGCGCGATCAGCGAGTCCCCCTGGAGCGAGTAGATCGCGTCGATGATGCCATACGCCTTGGCCTCTTCGGGCGACATGAAGTTGTCCCGGTTCGTGTCGGCGTCGACCTTCTCGAACGGCTGGCCGGTGTGCTTGGCCAGGATCTCCGTGTTCCGCCTGACGAGGAACTCCCACTCCCGCATCTGGATGATCGCGTCCGGCGCGTTGCCCCGGAAGCCGCCCGACCCCTGGTGGATCATGATCCGGCTGTTCGGCAGCGCATAGCGCTTGCCGGTCGCCCCGGCCGCCAGCAGGACCGCGGCCATGGACGCGGCCATGCCGATGCAGATCGTGTTCACCGGCGCGCGCAGGTACTGCATGGTGTCGTAGATCGCGAGGCCCGAGTTCACCACGCCGCCGGGCGAGTTGATGTACAGGCTGATGTCCTTCTCGGGGTCCTCGGACTCGAGGAACAGCAGCTGGGCGATCACGAGGTTGGCGAGGTGGTCCTCGATCGCGTCGCCCAGGAAGATGATCCGCTCTCGCAGCAGGCGCGAGTAGATGTCGTAGGCGCGCTCGCCTCGGCTAGTGGACTCGATGACCATCGGGACGAGCATCGTCGGTCTCCCTGCGGTGCCTTCGGGCATCGACTGCTGTGGCGGCCCGGCGTCAGGCGCCGGCGGCGGCCCCGTCGGCCTCGGCGTCGCCGTGGTCGTCGGGCTCGCCCTCATGGACATGGTCCGGGATCGCGCCCGGATCGGTCGCGTCGATCGAGGCCGACGCCTGCGCCTGCGGGGAGTCGAGCGCCGACGGCGCGTCGTCCTCGAGGTGCGGCAGCGCCGGGTGCTCGGGATGGGCGGCCAGCCAGCGGTCGACCAGGGATTCCACGAGCTGCGATCGGCGCAGCGTGCTGCGGATGTAGTTGCGTCCGCGCTCGGACTCGAAGTACTTGACCGTCCTCTGGTCCTGGTAGCGGGCGCGGGCCTGGGCGACCTGCTCCTCGACCTCGGCGTCGGAGATCTGCAGGCCCTCCTCGTCGGCGATCTTGGACAGGACGAGCAGCACCTTGGTGCGCTGCTCGGCCGAGGGGCGGAACTCGTCGTGGAGGTCCTTCTCGGTCTTGCCCGTGGCCTTGAGGTATGCCGGCTCCGCAATCTGCTGCCGGGCGAGCGAGCTGCGGAACTCGTCGTGCATGACCTCGACCTCCTGGTCCACCAGGATGTCGGGCAGCTCGAGCGTGGCGTTGGCCACCGCGTAGTCGATGATCTTGTCGCTGAACTCGTGGCGCGCGCGGTCGAGTGCGTTGCGATGGAGCCGCGCGTCGATGTCCGCCCGGAGCGCGGTCATGTCCGGGTAGTGGCCCATGCTCTGCGCGAAGTCGTCGTCGGCGTCGGGCTTGACCTTCTCGCGCAGCTCCTTGAGGTCGACCTCGAAGCGGGCGGGCTGTCCGGCGAGGGCCTCCTCCGGGTAGTCGTCAGGGAACGAGATGTCGAACGCGGTGGCCTCGCCCGGCTTGAGCCCGACGAGGTTCGCCTCGAAGCCGGGGATCAGCCGGTCCTCGCCGATGATCAGCGGCATGCGCTCGGAGGTGCCGCCCTCGAACGGCTCGCCGTCACGCGTGCCGCGGAAGCCGATCACCGCCCAGTCGCCGTTCTGGGCCGCCCGGTCCTCCACCGCCCGGAGCGTGGCGTTCTGGTCGCGCAGCTCCTCGACCACCTGGTCCACCTTGGCGTCGTCCACGGCCTCGATCTCAGGCCCGAAGTTGAAGTTCTGGTAGTCGCCGAGCGTGACCTCGGGCCGCACCTGGACCGTGGCCTTGTACTTGAGCGGCTGGCCCTCGACCGCCTCGAGGATCTCCACGTCGGCGTTCGTCAGCGGGATGATCTTCTGCTCGATGATCGCGTCGCGGTAGGTGGCCTGCACCAGCTGCTCCACGGCCTCGTCGAGGACCGCGCCCGGGCCGAGCACGCGCTCGAGGATCGGGCGGGGCGCCTTGCCGGGGCGGAAGCCGGCGACGCGCGTGCGCCGCGACAGGCGGCCGGTGGCCTCGCGGACGGCGCGGTCCAGCCGGTCGGCGGGAACCTCGACCTCGAGGAGGATGGAGCTCTTGGGGGCGGGTGAGGCGGTCACATTCATCGCCCGGGGAGTATAGGGTGGGCGGGCGGATCGGCGGCGGGGCCCCGGTCAAGCGGACGGGCGGTTGCTCGGTCCCCGGCCCGGTCGGCTCGACCCGCCTCGCTGCCCGGCCCGGGGGGCTCCGCCCGTGCGTGCGGCGTCGTCGGGGCCGCGCCGCGCGCACGGTGCGCGCCCTATGCTGTCGCCCACGGGCGAGTGGCGAAATGGCAGACGCGCCGGCCTTAGGAGCCGGTGCCCCGTGAGGGGCGTGTCGGTTCGACCCCGACCTCGCCTACCAGCCGGCGGCGGTGCGGCCCCGCGCGCCGACCCTGCGTGCTGTGCAGTGCCTTGGCGACTGGTGGGCCCCGAGCGGGCCGCCGCGGCGCCCAGGCCCAGTCGCTGAGCGGGCAACCCGTGCGCTGACCGCACGTTCTGGCCAGGTAGCGGTTCAACCGTGCGCCGCACGGCCCGGTTCGCGGCCGGAGCGCACGGCCGACCCGCCGGGCGACTCGTTCGTGCGCCGCCTGCACCGTAGAGCCACCGGATGGATGCGCGAGCGGGGCGCGGCGCAGCGCCTTGGACCGCGCACAACCGTGGCCCTGCGCCCCCGCGAGGTCCCGCCGGCCGGGCAGCGCCGCCCGCAGCGGCCGAGCGTCAGGACCGCTTCTGGCGCACCCGCTCGAGCTGTTCCTCGAACGCCGCGCGGTCAGTGCTGAAGAGCTGCTCGGCGAGCCGCTTGCCGGCCTTCGTCGCCGCCGGCCTGCCGGCCGTCATCAGCAGCCCCCCGATGATGCCGGCGATGTCGCGCTGCTTGCGCTCGGGCGCCTTCTCGTCGAGGTACCGCGCGAAGTCGCGCTCGATGAGGCCGCGGACGCGCTCGCCGTCGGTGCCCAGCTTGCGCAGCGTCGCGTCGACCTCCTTGGGCAGCATCGACTTGGGCAGCGGGTCGGGCTTGCCGAAGACGGCGTTCCGGGCGCCGCGGAGGACGCGCTTGGGGCCGCCGGCGATGAGGAACCCGGCGCCCGCGACCGCGCCCGCCGCCTTCATCGGGCTCCGCTTCACCCTGGCCTTGATGTCCACCGCGGCGCGCGCCGAGGCCTCGAGGCGGACCAGCTCCTCGCCGAGCCGCCCTCGGGCCGCCAGGACGTCGGCCCGAGCCGCTAGGACTTCGGCCCGAACGGGCTCTGTGCCTTCGCCCACTCGATCGTCTCCCTGGTGGTGTCGATGGTCTGCTGCGGCCAGAACCGCCGCTTGATGGTGTCGATGTCGATGCCGCCTGCGGCGACCCGCGCCGCGAGCACCACGAGGTAGACCACGTAGAACGTGGCGAACCCCAGCGCAGCACCGACCCGCCAGCCGAAGTCCTCGGCGAGGAACGCCCCGAGCAGCCCGCCGACGACGATGCCTGCCAGGAGCCCGCCGATCGCCCCGCCGATGCCGGCTGCGCGCGCGCCCGCGAGCAGTCCGACGACCGCCATCACGATCGCGACGACCACGATCCCGACCACCAGCGGCCGGTACGCCACGTCGATGGCGAAGCCCCCGGAGTCGCCGATCCAGGTCCACAGGCGGTTGAACCAGCTGGCGCCGAGGACGATGAACGCGACGACGCCGGCGATCACGCCGACCGCCGCTGCGGGCACGGGACCGCTGAGCTTGAGGCCGGTGACGACCGCCGTTGCAGCGATCGCGACCAGCATCTCGGCACCGAGGAGCAGGCCCCACCCGATGCTGCCGAAGAGCCATTCGCCGAGGAACAGCATCGAGGCGATCGGCATGAAGATGGCCAGCAGGAGCAGGAGCGCCACTGCGACCCCGGCGAAGGCAGCCAGATAGGCGACCTCGCCCTTGATCGCCTCCGCCTCGGCCCTGCCCAGCGCGATGTGGGCGCGAATGATTCCGAGCGCCGCTTCCTTGGTGGCCTTGAGCTGGGCGATGAGGCCCGGTGCCGCACCCGGATCGGCGGCCCGCGGGGTCGGGGTGGGTCCTCCGGTACCGGAGGCGCCCTCGCCGGGCCCCGCGCCGGTGCCCGCGGCCGCGCCGGTGCCCGCGGCCGCGCCGCCGGGTGAGGGCTCGCCGGATGCCGCTGCGGCGGCCTGCCCGGCGTCTGCCGCGGATCCGCCGACGGGCGGGCCCGCAGCAGCAGGCTCGCCGCCGGCGGCGGCGTCGTCGCCGGACTGGGCAGGGCCGGACGCGGGACGCTCTTGCTCAGGGTTGGGCCGGTCGGGATCCAGCGGTCGTCCTCCAGGGTCGTGGCTGCTGGCCTTGCACGATGCTCCGCCCATTCTACCCGTGGACGCCCGCGGTTGACGGGCTGGCGCCCCCTCGCCCGAGCCGGTGGCCGCGCTGGGCGCCGGAGTACGCTGCATCCATGGACGAGCCCAGCCCCACCGCCGCGCCCGGTCGCGCGATCCTCCTCGCCGAGATCCTCGCCATCGGCACCGAGCTGACCGTGGGCGAGACGACCGACACGAACAGCGGCGAACTGGCGAGGTCGCTCGTCGCCCACGGCGTGGGCGTCACCCGCGTGACCGACCTCCCCGACCACCAGCCGACGGTCGTCGAGGCGCTGCGCGCCGCGCTCGGGCGCGCGGACCTCGTCGTGTGCACCGGCGGGCTCGGGCCGACGCCGGACGACCTGACCCGGGAGGCCGTCGCCGAGGTCTGCGGCGAGGCGCTGGCGACCGATCCGCGGGCCCTCGCCTGGCTCGAGGAGCTCTGGGCGCGACGGAACCAGCCGTTCCCGGCGTCGAACGTCAAGCAGGCATGGACCATCTCCTCGGCCTCCTCGCTGGCCAACCTGCACGGCACCGCCCCGGGTTGGTGGGTGGACCGGCCGGACGGCCGGGTGATCGTGCTCCTGCCGGGCCCGCCGCGGGAGCTGGTCCCGATGTGGCGCGACTTCGTGCTGCCCAGGCTTGTCGGCCGCGGCGTCGGGGACGACACCGACGTGCGGACGCTGCGGCTGACGGGGATCGGCGAATTGCAGGTCGTGGACCGGCTCGGCGAGGAGCTCCTGCGGCGGACCAACCCGGTCGTGGCGACCTATGCGCGTCACGAGGCGGTGGATGTGCGGATCTCCGCCCGGGCCGAGGGCCGGCGCTCGGCGCAGGACCTCGGGGACGAGGCCGAGACGACCGTGCTCTCCATCCTCGGCGAACACGTCTGGGCGCGCGGGGACACCACCTGGGCTGCCGCCCTGGGCGAGGCGCTGGAGGCCCGCGGCTGGGCCCTGGCGACCACCGAGCGCGGCACCGGCGGGGCCCTCGTCGGCCTCCTGCGGGGCATGGCCGCCCTCCGCCGCGCGGAGGTGGTGGCTGCCGACGACGGTCCCGAGCGCGCGGCCTCCTACGAGGGCGAGCTCGAGCTCCGCGAGGCGGAGCGGATCCGGGCGGCATCGTCGGCCGAGGTGGCCCTGGCGATCCGCGTCGAGTCGACCGGCCGCGACACCGCGGTCCACGTTGGTGTTGTTGCCCCGAACGGACGCCATGCGGAGCGGCGCACCGCATTCCTCGGCGGCCGACAGGGAGCGGACCGGGCGGCCATCGCCGGCGCGGCGGTGCTCCGGGCGTTCCTCCGGCGCTGATCCCCGGGCGGGGGCCGACCGGGACCTAGTTGACCGTCAGGATCGGCGTCGCCGAGGTCGCGGCGCGAACGCTCATCGCGGCGGCCACGAGGCCGGCCATGTGCTCCAGCGCCTGGGCCGCCGGGCCGGGCTCCCGCTGGGCCACGGCAGGCACGCCGGCGTCGCCGCCCTGGCGGACCGTGACGTCGAGCGGCACCTTGCCGAGGAACGGGATGCTGTGCTGCTCGGCGAACCGCTCGCCGCCCCCGCGCCCGAAGATCTCGGTGGCCTCGCCGCAGTGCGGGCAGACGAAGGCGCTCATGTTCTCGACGATGCCGATGATCGGCACGTTGAGCCGCTGGAGCATCGAGAGCGCCTTGGCCACGTCCGAGAGCGCCACCTCCTGGGGCGTCGTCACGAGCACCGTCCCGCTGATCGGGACGGCCTGCGCCAGGGTGAGCTGGGCGTCCGAGGTGCCGGGCGGCAGGTCCACGACCAGGTAGTCGAGCTCGCCCCACTCCACGTCGCGCAGGAACTGGCTGATCGCGCCGCCGATCAGCGGCCCGCGCCACACGATCGGCTGGCCCTCGGGAACGAAGAACTGGATCGAGATGGCCTTCACGCCGTGCCGCTCGAGCGGGACGATCTTGTTGTTCGCGCTCGCGGTGGGCTGGCCGTCGATGCCCAGCATCATCGGGATGTTCGGGCCGGTGATGTCGGCGTCGAGCAGGCCCACCGACGCACCAGCCCTCGCCAGCGCGACCGCCAGGTTCACCGACACCGTGCTCTTGCCCACGCCGCCCTTGCCCGAGGCCACCGCGATCACGTTCTTGACGCCCGGCACCAGCTGCTCGGCCGTGCGCGGCGCTGCGCGGCGGACCGTGGCCGCCCAGTCGATGGCGATCCCCGTCACGCCCAGCGGTGACAGCGCGCTCCGGACCTCGCCCTCGATCTGGTCCTTGAGCGGGCAGGCGGGCGTGGTCAGCTCGATCGTGAAGGCAACCTCGGACCCGGTGATCGACAGGTCGCGGACCATGTTGCGGGACACGAGGTCGCCGCCCAGCTCGGGCTCCTGGACGGTGCGGAGGGCCTCGAGGACAGCGGCCTCGGAAAGCGCGGGCATTGGGCTTCCTCGCTGATCGGGACGTGGGCGCCGGCGGCAAGGGGCGCCGGAACGCCGGGGGCACGATCGTACCGCCGCTGGCCGAAGCCCGCCGCCGGGGCCGAAGGCCCGCGTGCTCGCGGGAGCCCTCGCCGGGGCGGGGCCATCGCCGTCCCCGCCGCCGGCTCGGCGCCCGCTCGGCGCCGGCTCGGTGCCGCTCGAAGCCCGCGATCCGACCCGCTCCGGGCAGCGGATCGGTGGCATCCGGGACGTCGTCGTCGCGGACCGCGGCGGCGCCGCCAGGATCAGGAGCGAGCCGTCAAGGCCACGAATCCCGTCGGTTGCATTGCCGGAGGGTCACGAGATTCGTTGTGACATTCGTCCCGCAGAGCGCACCTCGCAGCCTTCTTGCAGGGGCCATTTGACACGGAGTTCCGCCGGACCCTATTGTTCGGCCGCGTTCCCTACTGTACGTCGGCAGCCTTTGCGCACGTTGTGGGCCGCCCGCGAGACCGGGGCCCCAGATTCGTCTTCCATCCCCAAGGCAGGCAGATCAGGAGTACTCCGAGCGTGGCAGAGATCGAGGTCCGTCTCGTCGACGTGACCAAGCGGTTCGGCGATTTCACCGCCGTCGACGCGATCAACCTCGAAGTCCGGGATGGCGAGTTCTTCTCGCTGCTCGGGCCGTCCGGTTGCGGCAAGACGACCACCCTCCGGATGATCGGCGGGTTCGAGGAGCCCACCTCCGGGCTCATCGAGCTGAGCGGCCAGGACGTGACGTGGCTGCCGCCCTACAAGCGCAACGTCAACACGGTCTTCCAGAACTACGCGCTGTTCCCGCACCTCTCCATCGGGGAGAACATCGCGTTCGGCCTCAAGCGCCGCAACGTCAAGCCCGACGAGGTCAAGCGGCGCGTCTCCGAGGCGCTCGAGCTCGTCCAGCTCACGGGCTATGAGCAGCGCAAGCCGGGCCAGATCTCGGGCGGCCAGGCGCAGCGCGTGGCCCTCGCCCGCGCGCTCATCAACCGCCCGTCGGTGCTGCTGCTCGACGAGCCGCTGGGCGCGCTCGACCTCAAGCTGCGCAAGCAGATGCAGGTCGAGCTGAAGCGCATCCAGCAGGAGGTCGGGATCACGTTCATCTACGTGACCCACGACCAGGAGGAGGCGATGACGATGTCCGATCGCATCGCCGTGATGAACAAGGGCCACTACGAGCAGCTGGGCGGCCCCGAGGCGCTGTACGAGCGGCCCCAGACGCGGTTCGTCGCAGGGTTCCTGGGCGTGAGCAACCTGATCCCGGCCTCGCCCGACGGCTTCGCCGACGACCACGCCGTCCTGCGGCTGCCCGGAGGCACGGCGGCTCGGGCTCCGCGCTCGCTCCTCGACGGCGTGAGCGGGCCCGTCGCCCTCGGCGTGCGGCCGGAGAAGATCCGCCTCAAGGAGCCCACCGACGAGGTGGGCGGCCAGTTCAACCGCCTCGAGGGCACCATCCGCCACGCGTCCTACATCGGCGTCTCCACCCAGTACATCGTCGAGCTCGCGGACGGCCGCCGAGTCACCGTCTTCGAGCAGAACGTCGAGCGCGCCACCAAGGCCGAGCTGTGGGCGGCCGGCGAGCGCGTCGCGATGGTCTGGCTCCCCGACCACAGCTTTGTCGTGCCCGACGAGGGGGTCGTCGAGCAGGTTGGTATCGCCGCCGTCGAATAGCCGCAGTCACGCCCCGCCGCCCCTCCCCCGACCCCACGCGTCAGCGCAGCACCGAGGAAACCGATGACCACGAAGGACCAGCTCACCGACAGCCCGATCTCCCGCCGCCGCCTGCTGCAGGGTGGAGCGCTCGTGGGCGTGGCAGCATTCCTGGCCGCCTGCGGGACAAAGGGCACGGCCTCACAGGCGCCCTCGTCGGCCCCGACGACTGCCGCGAGCTCCGCCCCGTCGCAGGCGGCCGCCAGCATGGCTGCCGGCAGCGGCGCTCCGGCCGCATCGGCGTCCGAGGCGCCGGCCGCCACGCCCGAGGCGTCGATGATCGCGAACGGCAAGCCCGCCAACGTGATCTGGGCGAACTGGCCCCTCTACATCGACGTCGACAACAACGGCAAGCACCCCACCATCCAGGCCTTCGAGAAGAAGTACGGCGTCAAGGTCACCTACAAGGAATTGATCAACGACAACAACGACTTCTTCGGGAAGATCCAGCCCAACCTCCAGGCGGGCCAGCCCACCGGGTGGGACCTGATCACGATGACCGACTGGATGGCGGCGCGGCTGATCGGGCTGGGCTGGATCGAGCGCCTGAACCCGGCCGCGATGCCCAACTTCCAGGCGAACATCAAGGACACCTACAAGGGCGTCAACTGGGATCCGGGCCTCGACTTCCACGCGCCCTGGCAGTCGGGCATGACGGGCATCGGCTTCGATCCCGCCGTGTGCGGGGACGTCACCAGCCTCACCTCGTTCTTCAACGCCGACCCGCGCTGGACGGGCAAGGTCGACATGCTCACCGAGATGCGCGACACGATCGGCCTGACGATGCTGTCGCTCGGCCTCGACCCCGCCAAGCCCACGCGCGACTCGTTCGACCAGGCGATCACCGCGCTCAGGGCGGCCAAGGACGCCGGCATCATCCGCCGCTTCACCGGCAACGACTACTCGCAGGACCTGTCGGCGGGCGACGCCGTGCTGGTCATGGCGTGGTCGGGCGACATGGTCCAGGTCCTCGCAGACAAGCCGGGCCTCAAGTTCAACCTCGGGTCCGAGGGCGGGATGCTCTGGACCGACAACATGATGGTGCCCAAGGGTGCCGCCCAGCCGTACACGGCCGAGCTGCTCATGGACTGGTACTACATGCCGGACAACGCGGCTGCCGTCGAGGACTACGTCAACTACATCTGCCCGTGCAAGGGCGCCGACGTGGTGCTGAAGAAGAACGACCCGGCGGTGGCGAACAACCCGCTGATCTTCCCGCCCGATTCGCTGCTCGCGCGGACCACGATCTTCGGCGGCCTCTCCTCCGCTGACGAGCAGTACTTCAACACCGGCTTCGACAACCTGATCAACGGCGCCTGACCGCCGCCGCGCGCAACCGACGGCCGACCACCGTCTGCCACCAGGGGACCTGATCGTCGATGGGCAGCCTCCTCAAGCGCCACCACTGGGTCACGCCGGTCGCGCTCCTCGCGCCCGGCCTGCTCTGGCTGCTGGTGTTCTACCTGTACCCGGCGTTCCAGATGTTCATGGCCAGCTTCTGGAGCGGGAGTCTGGCCACGGGCTTCGAGTTCTCGTTCTCGAACTGGGTCAACTACCCCAACTCGGTCCAGACGTATGCGCCGGTCTACCTCCGATCGATCACCTACGCCGCCGCGGCGACGGTCACCACGTTCCTCATCGCCTACCCGCTCGCCTACACCATCGCGTTCAAGGGCGGCCGCTACAAGAACCTGCTGCTGTTCCTCGTGGTGGCCCCGTTCTTCACCAGCTTCCTGCTGCGCACGGTGGCCTGGAAGATCATCCTGAGCGACAGCGGGCCGGTCCTCGGGCCGCTCAAGACGATCGGGCTGCTGCCGCAGCAGTTCCACCTGCTCGCCTCCCCGATGGCCGTGATCGCCGGCATCACCTATGCGTTCCTGCCGTTCATGACGCTGCCGATCTACGTGGCGCTCGAGAAGGTGGACCACCGCCTCGTCGAGGCGGCCCAGGACCTCTACGCAGGGCCCTGGCGGCCCGGCGGCGCCATCACCGGCGCCGTGGTCGGGGGCCTGCTCCTCGCGGTCCTCGGGCTCGTCTTCAACGCCGACCCGGTCATGTTCGCCATCGTGGGGGCGGTCATCGGCGCGCTCCTGTTCCACTTCCGGGTGTCCGAGTCGTTCATCCGGGTGACGCTCCCGCTGTCGATATCGGGGGTGTTCGCGGGCGGCCTGCTCACGTTCATCCCGGCGATCGGCGACTACGTCAACGCCGAGCTGCTGGGCGGGCCGAACACGAGCATGATCGGCAACGTCATCCAGTCGAAGTTCCTGACCGAGAACGACTACCCCGCGGCGTCGGCACTGAGCTTCGTGATGATGGCCGGCGTCCTGATCGTGGTCATGGTCTACGCGCGGGTCCTCGGCACCGAGGAGCTCTCCGCGGCCGCGGCGAGGGCGTGAGATGACCGCTGTCGCGCCCGCCCGCATCGAGCGCCCCAGGGGCTCCATCACCGCCCAGCTCGGCCGGGTCATCGACCGCTGGTCGATGCTCGTCTACACGGCGCTGGCGGTGATCTACCTGCTGCTGCCCGTGGCGGTGATCATCCTGTTCAGCTTCAACACCCCGACCGGCAAGACCAACGTCGTGTGGCACGGGTTCACCCTCAACTACTGGTTCAACCCGTTCGGCCCGGACGGGCTGGCGAGCGCGGTGATCCTGTCGATCACGATCGCGGTGCTGTCGACGGCGATCGCCACCGCCCTGGGCACGCTCATGGCCCTGGCGCTCGAGCGCTACGCGTTCCGCGGCAAGTCGTTCACCAACGCGCTGATCTTCATCCCGATGGCGACGCCCGAGATCATCATGGGCGCCTCGCTGCTCACGCTGTTCGTGTCCATCGGGTCGCCGCCGTTCTTCCCGCTCAACTTCGTGACGATCCTGATCGCGCACATCATGTTCAACATCAGCTACGTGGTCGTGACTGTCCGGGCCCGGCTGGCCGGCTTCCCCCGCCACCTCGAGGAAGCCGCGATGGACCTGTTCGCGAACGAGTGGCAGACGTTCTGGCGCGTCACCTTCCCGCTCATCCTGCCGGGCATCGTGGCGGCAGCCCTGCTCGCGTTCAGCCTCTCGATCGACGACTTCGTCATCACCAACTTCACCTCGGGCCAGGCGGTCACGTTCCCGATGTACATCTACGGGGCCGCCCGCATCGGCATCCCGGTCCAGGTGAACGTGATCGGCACCTCGATCTTCGTCATCGCGGTGGGCTTGGTCGCCCTGACGACAATCGCAGGGCGGCGGCGGCAACGCTGATGGGCCGGTTCGCCGCCGGGGCGCCCCACACCCCGACGGCGCGCCTCGGCTCCATCGGCATCGAGGAGGCGGCGCGCCTCGTGGGCGCCTCGCCGTCCGCGCTCCGCGAGTGGGAGCGCCAGGGGCTCGTGCATCCTGGCCGGACCGCGGGCGGCGCGCGCCGCTATGCGGCCGACGACCTCGACCGCCTCCAGCGGATCCGGACCTGGCGCACCGTCGACGGGCTCAACGCGGCCGCCATCCGGCGGCTGCTCGACGGGTCGGCCACGGGTACCGAGGCCGCCCCGGGCGGACGGCACCGCGCGATGGCCGGGAACGGCGGGCCTGGCGGACCGCCCGCACCCGTGGGCGAGCCGGATGCGGGCATGCCCGCGCCCGGGGAGGCGGCCGGGAAGGCGCTCTCCACGTCTTCGTCGGCGGCCACCGGCCTGCGGGCCGCAGCCTTCGCGGCGGCCGACGGCGGCCCGGCGGCCGGCCCCCAGCAGAGCGCCCACGGCGGCCCCGGGGCGTGGCACGCCGGCTCGCAGCTGCGGGCGATCCGCCAGGCCCAGGGGATGACGCTGCGCGAGGCCGCCACCCGGAGCGGCCTCTCCGTCTCGTTCATCTCGTCGCTGGAACGGGGCGTCAGCGGCGCCTCGATCGCGGCCCTGCGGCGCCTCCTCGACGCCTACGGGCGCACCGTGGGCGAGCTCCTGGCGGGCGACGCCCCCGCGAGCGGGCGGCTCGTCCGGCCGGACGCCCGGCGGGTGCTGGACGCCGGCCGCGGGGTCCGGATCGAGGACCTGTTCGCCAGCCCGACCGCGCTCGAGTCCCAGCTCTTCGTCCTGACGCCGGGCGCCTCGTCGGACGGCTACTACCGCCACATCGGCGAGGAGTTCATGTTCGTGCTCACCGGCTCGCTCGGCGTCTGGCTCGACGGCCCCCACGAGTTCTACCGGCTCGAGCCCGGCGACGCGCTCACCTTCCCGTCCACGGTGGACCACCGCATCGCGGCCCTCGGCCAGGTCGAGACCCGCGTGCTGTGGATCAACACGCCGCCCACGTTCTGACCCCGATCGCGGCGGCGGGCGCCGAGACCCCGACGCCGGACCCAGTCCCAGGAGGACTCCGATGACGCAGACCGCCCAGTCCCCCGCCGAGACGCTGCCCGACACGACGGTAGTGCCGCCGGTGTGGGGCCGGATCTTCAACCTCCAGGTCGAGCGCGGCGAGGGCTCCTGGCTGGTCACCCGCGACGGCGAGCGCTACCTCGACTACACGTGCGGAATCGGGGTCACCAACACCGGGCACGCGCACCCGCGGGTGGTGAAGGCCGTCCAGGACCAGGCGGCGAAGCTGCTCCACGGCCAGCAGAACATCGTCTACCACGAGCCCGGCCTGCGCCTCTACGAGCGGCTCCAGCACGTCCTGCCCGGCGGACCGTGGCAGGCGTTCCTGGCCAACTCGGGCGCCGAGGCCGTGGAGGCCGCGGTCAAGCTCGCCCGGGTCGCCACCGGGCGCCCCGCGATCATCGCCTTCCGCTACTCGTTCCACGGCCGGACCGCCCAGACGATGGCGCTCACCGCTGCGAAGGACGTCTACCGCGGCGCCTTCGAGCCGCTGCCGGGCTCGATCTACCACGCGAGCTACCCCTACTGCTACCGCGCCGCCGGCGGCGCCCACGACCCGTCCGCGTGCACCTGCGACTGGGAGGCGCAGCTCGACCTCCTGTTCCACCAGCTCGTGTATCCCGACAAGGTGGCGGCGGTCATCATCGAGCCCGTGATCGGCGAGGGCGGCTACATCGTGCCGCCGCCCGGATTCCTGCCCCGCCTGCGCGAGATCACCCGCGAGCACGGCATCCTGCTCATCGCCGACGAGGTCCAGACCGGGTTCGGCCGCACCGGCGAGCTGTTCGCCGTGCGCCACTGGGACGTGGAGCCCGACATCCTGGTCATGGCCAAGGGCATCGCGTCGGGCCTCCCGCTGTCGGGAATCATCGCCCGGGCCGACATCATGGCCACGTTCGCCGCCAGCTCCCACGGCGGCACCTACGGCGGCAACGTCGTGGCGTGCGCGGCGGCGCTCGCGACGCTCGACGTGATCGAGGACGAGGGCCTCGTGGCCAACGCCCGCGAGCGGGGCGCGCAGTTCCTGGCCGGGCTGCGGGCGCTCCAGGCGGGGCACCCGTCACTGGGCGACGTCCGGGGGCTCGGCCTGATGCTGGCGATGGAGTTCGTCAAGCCGGGCGAGGGCGACGGGCGGGTCCCCGATCCCGCGCTCACCAAGCGCGTCCAGGCCGAGTGCCTCGAGCGCACGCTGATGGTCCTCACGGCGGGCTCGTACGTGAACGTGGTCCGGATCATCCCGCCGCTCGTCACGACCGCGGCGGAGGTCGACCTGGCGCTGCGGATCATCGGCGAGGCCCTCGACGCGGCGGGCGCCTGAGCGCATCATCGCGCCGTGAGCGAGGGGGATGTGCCAGGCGACCACGGACCCGAGGGCGGTGCCGTCCCGGGCGCGGCCGACGTCGCTGGGCCCGCGAGCGCGCGCCCGCCCGGCCACGCCCTGGTCGTGTACGGCGGCGCCGCCGTCGGCGGGCTGCTGGTGTTCGTGTCGGGGGCGGTGCTCGTGACGCCGGCCATCGGCCTGGCGGGCGGGGTCGTCTTCGCGGTCCTCCTGGCCGCCCAGGGCCGCCGGGCCATGCGCCGCCGGACGCCGCGGTGATCGAGCCCAACCGCCTGTCCAACCCTGCCGAGAACGCGGCCCTGGCGCGCGCCGGGGCGGTGGCCGACCGGCTTGACCAGGTGCGCGTCGAGCGGTTCGTGCCCTCGCACCTCGCGATGCTCGAGCCCCATGAGCACGCGGCGCTGCTCCGTGAGCTCGAGGCGGAGGCCGACCGCTGCGGTCGGCGCGACCTGCTCGACGGCGTGCGCGCCCGGGTCGGGGACCAGCTGGTGGCGCGCTTCACGCCGCTCGCCTATCGGGGCATGATCGCGTATCCCGTCGGCCTCGCCAGCACCGCTCGGCCGGAGGACGAGGCGGCGGTCATCTCGGCGGTGCGGGACGCGGTCTCGGTCGCCCTGCTCGAGGACCGACTCGACGCGGACACGGCCGCGCGCCTCGCCGAGCCGGGCCGAGCGCTGCTCGGCCTGCCGCCACTCCACCGGGGCAGCTGGGCACGCGAGGCGGACGCCGACGGCAGGGGCGACGCCGCGGCCGACGCCGCAGCCGAGGCCGAGGTCATTCCCGAGCAGAAGCCCGGCGGCCCGGGTGCGCCGCCCGGCGTCCCCGAGCCCAGCGCGTCCGACTGGACCGAGGCGGCCGTCGGCGATGCGCGCGTCGGCGGCTACGAGCCGTTCCCCGTGGGCCTGCGGGTGGCGCTCGCCACGATCCTTGCCTGCACGGCCGGTCCGGCCGCGGTGTTCGTCGGCGTCGCGATCGGCCAGACGGGCGCCGGGCTCCTCGCCGGCCTCGCGATCGTGGCGGTCTGCTGGCTCGCCGCCACGTACCACCGCTGACGGACGGCGACACCCGCTCGGCGGGCCGGTGGAGCTCGGCACACGCGACGCGCGCACACGGGAGGCACATGGCGCCGACGCTGCGCCGACGCTCAGTCGCTGGCCGCGAGCCGCCGCAGGATCTCGTCGTGGAGCAGGCCGTTGGACGCCACGAAGCTCGGCGTGTCGATGCGGCGCACGCCGAGCACATCGGTCACCCGCCCGCCGGCCTCCTCGATCACGACCTGCGGCGCGGCCAGGTCCCAGGTCTTCATCCCCACCTCGATCATCGCCTCGGCCGCGCCCTCGGCGAGCAGCGTGTAGCCCCAGAAGTCGCCGAACCCGCGGTCACGCCAGGCGGACGCGATCAGCGCGTCGAAGCCCGGCATCAGCCCCGACGCCACGTTGTCGGTCCGCGAGCCGTACAGGAGCTGGGCGTCTGCGAGGGACGCCACCCGCGAGACGCGGATCCGCCGCTCGCCGCCGTCAAGCCCGCGGGCCCAGGCTCCCAGGCCCCGTGCCGCCCACCAGCGCTCACGGAGTGCGGGGGCCGAGACCATCCCGGCCTGGACCTCGCCGTCCACCTCCACCGCGAGCAGCGTCCCGAACAGGGGCACGCCGCGGATGAAGTTGTGCGTCCCGTCGATCGGGTCGATGTACCAGCGCGTTGGCGCGTCGCCGTCCTGCGTGCCGTACTCCTCGCCGACCAGCCCGTGACCCGGGTAGCGGGCGGCGATCCGCGCCCGGAGCTCCCGCTCGATCCCCTGGTCGGCCACGGTCACGAACGTCCGGTCGGGCTTGCGCTCGAGGTCGAGATCGCGCCGGAAGTGGTCGCGCGCGATCGCGTCGGCGACGTCGCACGCCTCGTGCGCGAACGCGAGCCACCCGCGCAGGGTGGCCTCGGGGACGCGGGCGCGGGCGGCGGACCACGCGGGTCCGTAGGGCTGGTCGGTCATGGCGCTGATGATGCCCGATGCTATGCGCGGATGCGGTCGCCCGACGGGTCGAAGAGCGGGTCGCGCGCCACCACGAAGCCCACCCGCGTGCCGAACACGTCGACCTCGCCGCGGGCGCCGATCCCCGTGTCCGGCGGCAGGTACGCGAAGGCGATGCTCGAGCCGAGGGTGTACCCGGCGCCGCCCGAGGTGACGCGGCCGACGACGCGGCCGTCCACGCTGACCGGCTCGTTGCCCAGGCAGACCGAGCGCGGATCGTCGAGCACGAGGCAGCGCAGGCGCTTCCGGGGGCCGGCAGCCCTCGCGGCAACGAGCGAGTCGCGGCCGAGGAAGTCGCCCTTGTCGAGTCGAACGGCGAAGCCGAGCCCCGCCTCGTACGGCGTCTCCTCGGGCGTGACGTCGGCGGCCCAGGCGCGGTAGCCCTTCTCGAGGCGCAGCGCGTCGATCGCCCGGTAGCCGCCGGCGACCATGCCGTGCGGCCCGCCCGCCTCCCAGAGCGCGTCCCACAGGGTCGCCCCGTACTCGGCCGGGGCGTAGAGCTCCCAGCCGAGCTCGCCCACGTACGTCACGCGCACCGCGAGCAGCGGCACGGGCCCCACCGAGATCTGGCGGGCGCTGAGGTACGGGAAGGCGGCGTCGGAGACGTCGTCGGTCGTCGTGGCGGCAAGGATCGCCCGCGCCGCCGGGCCCCACAGGCCCACGCAGACGCGCGAGGACGTGACGTCCGCGACCCGCACCGAGCCGTCGGCGGGAGCGTGCGTGCGGATCCAGGCGAGGTCGTGGTTGCCGAACGCCGTGCCCGTGACGAGCAGGAACGCGTCCTGCGCGGTCCGGGTCACCGTGAGGTCGCACTCGATCCCGCCCCGCCGGTTGAGCAGCTGCGTGTAGACCACGCTGCCCACCGGCCGGTCCACGTCGTTGGCGCACAGCCACTGCAGCAGGGCGACCGCGCCCGGCCCCGCCACCTCGATCTTGGCGAAGGACGTCTCGTCGAACAGCCCCGCGGTCGCGCGCGTGGCGATCGACTCGGCCGCGATGGCGGGGTGCCAGATCTCGCCCGCCCAGCCGCGCGGACGGAGCGCCTCGAGCGCCGCCTCCCCGCCCCAGCGGGGATCCGCCGCGTTCGGCGCGAACCAGTTCGGCCGCTCCCAGCCTGACTTCTCGCCGAACGACGCGCCGAGCGACACCAGCCGCCCGTACGCGGGCGACAGGCGGAGCGGCCGGCCCGCGTGGCGCTCCTCGTTGGGGTAGTGGATGTCGTAGTAGGTGGCGTAGTTCTCGTACGAGCGGGCGAGGGTGAACGCCCGGCTCCGGTACTGCGCCCCGAAGCGCCGGATGTCCATCCTCCAGAGGTCGAGCTCGGGCTCGCCGTCAACGATCCAGTTGGCCACCTCGCGGCCGATGCCGCCGGCGCCGGCGATGCCGTGGGCGGAGAACCCGGCCGCCACGAAGAAGCCGCGGACCTCGCTCTCGCCCAGGATGTACTCGTTGTCGGGGGTGAAGGCCTCGGGCCCGTTGACCATCCGCGTGACCGGTGCGTCCTCCATTGCCGGGACGCGGCGGATGGCGCCCTCCATGATCGGCTCGAAGCGCGGCCAGTCCGGGTCCAGGAGGCGGTTGTTGAAGTCGGCCGGGATGCCGTCGAGCGCCCACGGCCGCGGGTGGTGCTCGTAGCCGCCCATCAGCAGCCCGCCGGTCTCCTCGCGGAAGTAGACCAGGTTGTCGGGGTCGCGCAGCTGCGGCAGGTCGCGCGTCACGCCCGCGATCGGCCCGGTCAGCAGGTACTGGTGTGCCATCGGGATGAGCGGCACGGTGACGCCCGCGAGGCGGCCGACCTCCGACGCGTACATGCCGCCGGCGTTGACCACCACCTCGGCCTCGATGGCCACCCGCTCGCCGCCGCGCTCGACCGTGAGCCCGCGGACGCGCCCGTCGCGGACGTCGATCGACACCACGCGGTTGCGCGGCAGGATGCGCACCCCCCGCCGGCGCGCACCGGCGGCCAGCGCGAGCGCGAGGTTCGACGGGTCGAGCCAGCCGTCGGTCGGCAGCCAGACCGCGCCCAGCACGCCCTCGGCGCGCATCAGCGGGAAGCGGTCCTGCGCCGCCTGGGCGCTGACGAGGTCGATCGGCAGGCCGAACGTGGCGGCCCACGCCGCCTGCCGCTGCAGCTCCTCGTAGCGGGCGGCGGTGCTGGCCAGGCGCAGCGAGCCCACCTCGTGCCAGGCCGGGTCCACGCCCGTCTCCGCGGCGAGCCGCCGGTAGAGCTCGACGCTGTACATGATCATCCGGGTCAGCGAGACCGAGCCGCGGAGCTGGCCCACCAGGCCCGCCGAGTGGAACGTGGACCCCGATGTCAGCTCCGCCCGGTCGACGAGGACGACGTCGGTCCAGCCGCGCACGGCGAGGTGGTAGGCGACCGACGTCCCGCCCACGCCGCCCCCGATGACGACCGCACGTGCCTGCTCGGTCACCCGCGGTTCTCCCTGCCGCCGGCGGATTCGCCGCCCGCCCGCCGCGCCACGAACAGCTCCCGGCCCCATGCGTCCGTCACGACGTCGGGCGCGAAACCGGCGTCCCGCAGCAGCCCGAGCCAGTCGTCGCGGGCGAAGACGCCCTCGACATGCCGGTCCGGCACGACCCGCACCCGCCCGTCGGCCTCGCGGAGCACGATCGCGAAGTCCGTGGTGTACGTGGTGTCGTCCGGGTCGGGGTCGTGGGTCCACTCGAGGTACCGGATGGCCCGCCCGTCGGGCCCGTCGTGCCCGCCGTGGCGCGTCTCGGGCTGCCAGGTCTCGCGGACCGCGTCGGGCACGAACAGCGCCGCGCCGCCCGGCCGCGTGTGGACGTGGGCGGTCTCGATCGCGGCCCGCAGGTCGTCGGCGGTCGTCATGTACATCACCGCGTCGTGGACCATCACCGCGTCGAACACGCGGCCGAGCCGCAGCGTGCGCATGTCGCCGACCAGGTGCTCCGCGGCCGGGTTGATCGCCCGGCTCTGCGAGAGCATCGCGTCCGAGACGTCGGTGAGCGTCAGGCGCAGCCCGGGCGGCAGGCAGGAGGCGAGGTTGCCCCCGCCGGCGCCCAGCTCGAGCAGCGACACGAGCGGCCCGTCGACGGCGTCGTGCAGCAGCCGCATCGCGAGCTCGGCCTCCTCGACGTAGTCGGCGGGCGCGGTCAGCAGGTGGAACCAGCCCGCGAGCTCGTGGTAGAGGGCTGGACGCTCGGGATCGGTCGTCACCCGCCCGCGACCTCGCGCAGCGCCCGCTCGAAGCGGGGCGTCGCGGCGCTCGCCAGCAGCCGGTCGAAGTGCTCGGCGGCGTAGGCGCGGAAGTCCACCTCGAGCGTGCTGATGCCCTCCTGGAGCACGCCCCACATCGCCTCCCGGAAGTCGCTGACCACGCGGAACAGCGTGAGGCGGGCCAAGCGGTCCCGCCGCGGCAGGGCCACGCCGTCATAGGCGGCCAGGAGCGCGGCGTCCTCGTCGGGCGTCAGGCCGTTGTTCGCGCTGAAGTTGCCGAGGTCGAAGAACGGGTCGCCCATCCCCGCATACTCCCAGTCGACGATCCGCATGCGGCTGCCGTCGTCGATGAGGTTCCCCGCCAGCAGATCGTTGTGGCACGGCCGCAGCTCGTGGGGGCTGGTGAGCAGCGCCAGCTCGACCCGCCGCCCGATCGCCTGCGCCAGCTCGAACTCGGGCGGCACCCTGACACCGTTGTCGTGCGCGAGCGCCCGGTACGCCTCGGTGATCCGGAGCGGGACGAACAGCCCCGGGATCGCGGGCCCGTCGTGGAAGCGCCGCAGGCTGTCGGCCACGCGCTCGATGACGCGCGGGGCGTGGACGTCGAGCTCGGACATCGGGGTGCCCTCGATGAACCGCGACAGCAGGTAGCCCTCCGGCCGCAGGAAGGCCACCACCTCGGCGCCGACACCGACCCCCGCCGCCGCGACCGAGGCCGCGTGCTCCACCTCGCGGCTGATCCCGAGCAGGTGCGTGTCGGTGCCGCCCAGGCGGATGACGTACCGCTCACGCTCCCCGGCCACGTCCACGCGGTAGTTGCGGTTGGTGATGCCCCCGGAGATCGCGACGAGCGTGAGCGCCCGCCCCGCCAGCTCGGGCACACGCTGCAGCGCCCCCACCAGCTCGTCGCGGAGCTCGCCGTGGAGGATGTCGGCCGTGTCGTCGGGGTTGTCCGTCATGGCGCGTCCATGATGCACGCCCGGCGCCCGTGCGCGCCCGCCGCCATGATGCACGCCCGGCGCCTGCGGCGCCGTCCCGCCTCAGGAGCCCCTGCGCCGTCGGCCAGCTAGGCCAGCGGCTCGAACGCCGTCGGGTAGCGCACCGTGCCGCGCATCGCGTCGGTCCAGGCGGGCAGCAGCCGCGCCATCCAGGCGACGTCGGGCCACGCTGCGGCCGGCGGCTCGAGGCCGCACGAGCGCGCCGACACGAAGCCGAACCGCGGGTAGTACGCGGGCTGGCCCAGCAGCACGATCGCGGGCACGCCGCGCGCGATCGCGAGGCCGACCGATGCGGTGATGAGCGAGCCGCCGACGCCCCGGAACTGCACCGCGGGGAGCACGCCGATCGGCCCGAGCGCGAGCACCTCCCCCACCCGCTCGCCCGAGCCGTCCTCGATCGGGCAGGGCGAGAGGAGGACGTGACCGACGACGACGCCCGCCTGGTCGAGCGCGACAACGGACTGCCAGCCCTCGGGCGCGAGCCGCCGGATCTCGTCGACGATCGCGGCCTCCTCGGGGCCGGCGAACGCCGCCTCGTGGACGCGCCGGACCCCCGGCTCGTCGCCGGGGGCCTCGAGGCGGATCGTGATGGGGAGCGGCGCCGGCCCCTCGGCCGCGAACACGCCGCCGGGGCCGGACGCCACGTCAGCCGACGAGGGCGGCCTTGAGGGCCTCGGGCGCGGGCCGCGAGACCTTCACGGGCTGCACGTGCCTGGCCACGACATCGACAGTCCCGGGCACCTTGAGCTGGTCGAACAGGAACGCCATCTTGGCGCCCTGGCTCGCGAGGATCTCGTCCTTGGTCTCGAGGTCCCAGAGCTGGCGCTTGAACGGGCCGATCGCCTTCTTGCGCGTGGTGTACAGGAACTGCTCCTCGGTCTGGCCGTCCTTGCGCTCGCCGGCGCCGTTGACCCGGCACCAGGCGTAGATCTCGTCCATCAGGGCCGCGGGGAAGGCCGGGTGGTCGTAGAGGGCGTTCTGGAAGCCGGTGGCGAGGTGGATCTCGGCCGTCTCGACCGTCGGGAAATGGTGGAACAGCTCGTCGGGCAGCGTGGACGCGCCGTGCTGGACCGCGCCGGCGAGCCCGTACGAGCGGGCCACCTCGCCCAGCGCGCGGAGCACCTCGAAGTCCAGCTTGACCGCGGCCACGCCGCCGCCGGGCAGCGGGATGCCGCCGTGGCTCGTGCCGGTCTGGACGCTGACCTTGCTCACGCCCTTGGCGCCGGGGGCGAGGCCCGCGAGCACCGTGTTGTAGCCGTCGAGGTACGCCCGCAGCTCGTCGACCGTCGAGTTCGCCTTGCCGACCTCGCCGATCTCGCCGCCGACGCTCACGGTGACGCCGTCGGTCTCGAGGCTGCGGATGAGCGCGGTCAGCTCGGCGGCGCGGGTGTAGTTCTCCTTCTGCTCCGCGTCGAGCGAGCCCTTGGAGAGGTCCACGAGCGTGGAGCTGTCGATGTCGATGTTGCGGTAGCCCGCGTCGATCGCGAGCCGGCAGGCCCGCCGGATCTCCTCGGTCATCGCCTCGGGGTCGGCCGCGTACTTCTTGGCGTTGAACTGGTAGTGGTCGCCCTGGATGAACACCGGGCCCACGTGGCCGGCCGCGATGGCGCCGGCGAGGACCGAGGTCGCGAAGTCCTGGGGCCGCTGGTAGGTGTACGTCTGCTCGCTGCGGGCGATCTCGAAGATGATCGCGCCCACCTGCTTCTCCTTCGCGACGGAGAGGAAGGTGCGGGCCATGTCGAACGTCTGGGCGCGCAGGTTCACCGCCGGCACGGTGAACCCGGACACCTCGCCGCGGCTGCGGGCCATGTACAGCCCCTGGATGCTGGCCGACAGGGCGCCCAGCGCCTGGCTGGCCTCCCAGACCATCCAGCGGGTGGCCTCGGCGGTGGGCTCGTCCTCGGTGAACGCGGCCGTCCAGGCGAGGTCGCGGATCGTGTCCGCGCGGAAGCGCGCCTCGTCGTCGATGACGAGCCGATCCCCCTCGACGTGGGCGGCGCCGGCCACGGTGGCCAGCAGGTCGGCGATGGATGTGGCGACGTGGGGCATCGGGGTCGGATCTCCTGTTGCGTGCCCTCCGGATGGTACCGGCCGACGGCGCTGCGGACACGTTCTCACGCCCGCCCGTGCGGGGGCAGCCCGAGCATGCCCGGTCGCGCCGCCGCGGGGACGGGCGGAACGGCGTGCCGCCCGTGGCCGATGCCGCCCGTGCCACGGGCCGGGTGGACCCCGGCCGCGGGCCGGTTGGACGGCGGGATGGCGTGGGCCGGGCGCCCGTCGGCGCCCGCCCGCCTGCGGCCTACACGCCCGGCTTGAGCACCATGAGCGCCACGATCAGGACGATCATCACGGTCAGGAACATGCCGCCGCGGGCCAGCCGCTGACCGAGCGCCACGATCTCCGGGGGCGGGCCCTTCGGCGTCTCGCCGGGCTGGGGGGCCGGCGGCGGGGTCTTGGTCAGCTCCACCATCTTGGCCGCGTTGGGCGCCTGCACGGCGAACGCGAACACGATCGCGATCGCGTACAGGATCAGCCCCCCGACGATCCAGCGCGAGGACGGCTGGGTCAAGTCGAAGCCCGCGAGGAAGATCAGCGCCACGCCGGTGATCCCCTGCACCACGGCGCCCGGCAGCACCACCTTGCGCTCGATCGCGTCGCCCACGACCGCCGCGAAGTGCCCGTGACCCGGCAGGCGCCGGTTCTCGTTGGCCAGGAACGTGAACGCCACGCTTGGGCCGAACACGAAGATGGCCCCCAGGACGTGGAGCAGCAGGAACAGCTGGAGCATCGGCCTCACCTCCCGGCGCGACCGCGACCCCGAGGACGGGGATCAGGCGGGGACGCGCCGCGCGCACTCTACGCGGACGGGGGGCGTGCTCGTCAAGCCCTCGTCGCTGCAGCCGAGATCGCGCTCGCCCGCCGCGCCTGCTCGCGCTCGAGCGCCAGCGGCCGCGAGCCGAGGCGGCCCGCCAGCTCGGCGGTCACGCCCCAGGCGAAATGGTCGTAGCGCCCCGTCGCCGGGTTCCACGCGGCGAGGACCGCTGGCGCGGGCCGCTGGACGTGCCCGCCCGGGTCGCGGGCCGCCGGCCGCAGGTAGTGCGCGATCCCCACGCGCGGCCCCGCCTCGAGCACGAGGACGACACCAAGCCGCGTCAACTCGTCGTCGCCGGCGCCGACCGGCGCGAGCGCGAGGCGCCCGAGGACGTCGGCGAGCGAGGCGCCGGCGGCCGTGGCCAGCATCGAGTAGCCGGCCGTGAGCGCCCTGATCGCGAGGCGCGCAGCCTCGCCCCAGCCGGGCCCGCCCTCGTCCTCCTCGAGCGAGGCGATCATCACGGCGCCAGGGGTGCCCGCCCTCGGCGGCCCCGGCGAGCGCCAGCCCAGCTCGCCCGCCTGGGGCATCCATGCGAAGTCCTCGGCCGCACCTGCCAGCCGGACCACGGGCGTGTCGGGGTGGACCGCCGACCCCAGCGCGTCCCGGACCGCCGTCCGCTCCCCGCGAGAGCCGCCCGCGACGACGACCGGGATGCCGCCCTCGACGGTCAAGCGCGACGAGCGCCGCCAGCTCCGCGTCGAGGACCCGAGCGGCGACGAGGGCGACCACGGCCTCCGGTGGCTGGTACGGGGCCTGGGGGATGGTCTCTGGCACCGGGCCAGCCTACCGCCCGGTCGAGTACGCTGCGCGCGTCCGTGCCGCAACCCGAACAGGAGGCCCCAGATGTCCATCGTGCGCATCGACCCTGAGCAGCACTTCGCGTCGGCGGTCGTGTACGGCGGGCTCGTCTTCCTCTCCGGCCACGTCGCCCAGAACGCGGACGCCGGCGTCCGCGAGCAGACGGCGGAGATCCTCGCCGCCATCGACGCGCACCTCGCGGAGGCCGGCACCGACAAGTCGAACCTGCTCTCGGTCCAGGTGTTCATGGCCGACATCAGCCACTTCGACGAGATGAACGCCGCCTGGGACGCCTGGGTGGACAAGGCGAACCTGCCGACCCGCGCAACCGTGGAGGCGAAGCTCGCCGCGCACATCTACAAGGTGGAGATCGCGGGGATCGCCGCCCTGCCGTGATGCGGATCGCGCCTGCAGCGGCCGAGACCTGGGCCGCCCTCGCTGAGCTGTTCTCCGCGGGCGGCGACCCCAAGTGGTGCTGGTGCCAGATGCGGGCGTCCACGGCTCGGGCTTGAACTTGGCTACCATCCGGGCATGGTGGATGAGCGGCGCGGGAGCCGGGGCGGCCCGACGACTCTCTCCGAAGGGGCGCGCTGGCTGATGGGCATACCTCCGGACGCGGAGCTGCCCTCGGACCCCGGGGACCTCTACGACCGGTGGTTCGCGGGGAGAAGCTACGAGACCTATTTCGGGGGATGGGCGTTCGAACCGCGCGGGCAACAGCAGCTCCATCCACCGTCCATTCCCCTGGGCGTCAGGCGCCTCGAATGCTGTCTGGAGCATCGGATCGCCCAATTCGTCTTCGGTCTCGACGAGGAGTTCGGCGTCCACGTTCTCTGCAACGACTGGGTCCAGATCGCCTCGTCGTTCACGACGCTCGTCGAAGAGGACGCGATGCTGGCGTCCAGTGGCCATTGGCGCGATGCGCACTGGTTGGGTGACTACGCGAGCTTCGACGACTTCGTGGCCTCGAACCACACCCTGTTGGCTCGCTTCCAAGACGTCGACCTCGATCCGGGATTCGCCCTGCATTCGACGGCGATGAGTCGGTGGTGTGGGCCGGTCGCTTCTACTCGGACGCGTACTCGATCGGCGCAATTGAGTACATGCGCGGGACCGGCACCCCCGGACCACGGGGCCACCCTCCTGCCCAGGGCGGCGGCGCTCGCGGGGCCCGAGACGGCTGAATGCGGGTAGCGCGTGTAGCAATGGCGCCAATGGCGATCGTGCCGGCCTCGCCCGAGCTCTGGCCAGTGGTCGCGGAGCTCCTTGGTTGTGTGCCAACTGCAAAGTGGTGCTGGTGCCAGTGACAGCTTGGCACACCATCTCGGGCTTGGCTCCCGAGGCGGGCTGCGGCCGAATATGCTACTCGGGAGTATCGCGTATCATTGAAACCGAGTCCCGGCGATGCTGAGGCGCGCACCCCTGAACGTCGCGCTCGCCTATGCGGCCGCGGGGCCCGACCGAGGTTCGGCGATTGCGGTCAGGTCACGCGTCCCAGGCAGATCATCCCGGTGGCTACTCTCCGTCCGAGGAGCATGGCGCCGACCTTCCCGCCGACACCAACTGCCAAACCTGGATTCCATTGGCGGAAGCGGCTGCTCGAAGCTCCACGAAGGTGATGTGGCCCTTCATGGTCAGTTGGGCGTACATCAAGTCGGGCTTGTCTGATTGACTCGCTGCCCACGATGCCTGGAAGGCGGTCAAAGCGCTTGATGCATCGCCTATCCAGGCACGGTTCGGACTGAGCCACGAGCCCGAACCACCCGCGTGGCTGATCGCTGCGTCAAGCTCGCGCGGTAAGCCGGGGCCAGACCAAGTCGCCCATGAGTAGCAGTTCGTCCCCGAGATGGCGATCAGTCGCTCCACGGCAGCCTCGCGCGGGTTGGAGACGGGGAGGATCGTGATCGATCCCGAGAGAGGCGTCGTGGTCGAATGCCGGGTTACAGCTGCAGGGTGGCCGGCCGAGGCCTCGCGAGCGGCCGATGTTCCTGGGTTGGAGGCGGCACCCACCGCAGCGGTGCTCTGGGCCCTCACCGCCAGACTGGCGACGATAATGCCGAGAAGTCCTGTGATCACCGCAAGCATAGCCAGTGCTTCAGGAACCTGGCTCTTTCGCTTCCTCATCTTCGTCATCCCCCTAGTAGACGAGGTTCATGGCCGCGATATCGGTCGAAGTAAGCGTACGGTAGCGCCACGAGTCGTCTCGATCGCCGTAGATGGAACCCGTGAAGCCGCACATTGTGTACATGCCCGTGCCGTAGTTGCAGTCAGGTGGATCTAGGTCGTTCAGAAGAGCGCCGTAGTGCCCGAGCTCGTGCGTGGCGACGCCTTGGAAATCGATGCCGTTCGACGGCACGTCGTGCGTAGATCCATACCACCACTCGAATCCGTACCACGACATATCGGCCGCCGTGGCAAAGGTCACATGCGCACGGGAGATGTCATCGTAGGCTGCGGACCCCGAACCGCGACGAGTGAAATGAACACAGGTAACAGCCCAGTACTGGGCGGGATACGCACAATCTGGATCCAACGTGCCGTCGAGGAACACCTTGCTGTAGCCGGAGACTACTCGCGAAGGCTTCCACTGCGTCTCGGAGTACCACTCGTCAACGGCTCCATTCAGCCGGTCAAGCTTCGTCGTCGTCCAGCCGGATCCGTCAGCGTCTATGGTGGCCGCTGTTGCATCCGGGTCGCCGTCGTTGCCGAGATCCCAGTATGCAGGGGGCGTCGGCACTAGGTCGCTCGGACTGACGGCGAGTGTCTGATGGGGCGCGACGAGGCCGTGGAGGAGAGAGGTCCCGAGAACGATGGCTCGACGGCGACCGCTGTTCAACACTCGCGACTCCCCCTGCACTCTTCCCCTGGCGACCGTTACCGTAGGACACACCACATCGACTGGCACAGTGTCAGAAGTCACGTCGTCCATCCAGCCCAGCTCGTTGCCACGCCTTCATGCCATCCCTCCTTGGGTCCCAGCATCCCCGGACACATCGCCCTCCATGGCCGAGATCCCTTGCCGCGGCGACCCATTTGGCTCAATAGACGAGGTCAAGGAGCGATCGATGACGGCGACCACTTCCCGGCGCTGGCCGGCGCGGCGCTCAGCCCGAAAGCGACGGCGGCATCGTCGGTGAGGGGATGTTCGTCCAAGGCGTGCAGTAAGTGGTTCCGCCTGGTTCGGCCGACGTGTGGGCCGACGCTGCGCACGTGGTGGCCGAGGGTATCGCGAATCGCGGAATGGACGATGCGTCATGATTGACGTCCGCCCCCTTACGCCTAACCTGTGGCCCGCCCTCTCTGACCTGTTCTCGGCCGGGGGTGATCCCAAGTGGTGCTGGTGCCAGTTCTGGCGCAAGCCCGGCTCGAACTGGACCAACACCACCGCCGAGGAGAACCGCGCCGACCTTCAGTTGCTCGTCGAGCAGGGCGGCCTGGCACCTGGACTCGTCGCCCTCGAGGATGGTCGAGCGGTGGGCTGGGTGGGCCTCGGGCCGCGTGAGGCGTTCCCGAGGCTCGCCCGCTCGCGGACGCTGCCCCAGCTGCCCGGCGACGACGTCTGGGTGATCAACTGCTTCGTCGTGGCGCGGCGCTCGCGGAGGAGCGGCCTCGCCGGCCGGCTGCTCGAGGCGGCGGTCGAGTACGCCCGGGCCAACGGCGCGAAGACGCTGGAGGGCTATCCCGTCGACGCGAGCGGCGCGCGCATCCCCTCGGCGTCCGTCTACACGGGCACGACGGGGATGTTCGAGCGCGCCGGGTTCGAGCTTGCGGCGGCATCCACCTCGAGGGCGTCCACCGGGGCCCCGCGTGTCGTCATGCGCAGGGGCGTCTAGGCGGGCGGCGGCGGAGCGGGCCTCTCTACTGGAAGAAGCCCGCGGCGGCGTAGACGTAGCTGACGCCGTAGGCCGACTTCGCCGACTTGCCGCCCACCTTGTCGATCTTGAGCCAGCTGTTCCCGGAGACCCCGCAGGCCCCGGCGCTGTAGGACGAGCCCTTGACCGTTGCGACCACGTGCACCGCGGTGCCGGAGTTGATGGTCTTGACGCGGCTGCCGGAGCTCGAAGCAGACTTGCGGAGGCTGATCCCGTCGCAGATCGCGGTGGCGGTCGAGCCCGTGGCGGGGGCGGCGGTGCTGGGCTCGCTGGTGGGCTGCAGGCTGTCAAGCGGTCCGGCGGACGAGCTCGCCCCAGACGACGGGGCGGCAGAGCCCTGGTCGGACGCGCTGGGCGAAGGGGAGGACGAGGAATCGCCGCACGCGGCAAGCGTCAGGACGAGGATTCCCACCAGGATCAGCCTCCGACGCATCCGCCACCTCCTTGCGATCAGGTCCGCCAGCTCGAGCCCCCTCAGGATAGCCGTCCCGGGCGCTCGCCCGTCGGGCCGGACGGACACGAGCGCACATTGCAGCGGGTTCCGGGCGACCGGCGACGCCGTGACGGCATCGGTCAAGGGACGGACGGAGGAGCCGAATGTTGCGCCCGTCCCCGACGGCGCCGTGTTCGGGGCCAAGACGCCAGGGCGGCCTGCGCCCGGCGCCCTCGCGCAACGCCGGTCGCGCCGCGGGGGCACGGACGTCGGGCGAGCTGCTCGCCTGCGCGGACAGCTCGCCTGCGTGGGGGTTGACGGCCCAGTGGTCGGGCCCGTAGACTCCGGGCCGGTCGAGCAGGTCGCTCGTCACGTCCTACTACCGGAGGCGTTACGCCAGATGGTGCAGAACGAGTTCCTCTACCCGCGCACGTCGGCGCCCGTTGGCGCTGCCGTTCACGGGAGGAGTGTGCCCACCGCAGGGTAGGACGCGGGGCGAGAGCCCCAAGAGCGACCACCGAGCCGTGGGCCACCAAGCCCGCGGCTCAAGTGTTTTTCGGGGCAGTGCACGCCCCAGGAGATGCGAGCCGCAGGCTCCCGGACTTTCCGGGCCCGCGGCTCGTCCCATGTCTGGGACCCCGCGGCCCGGCTCGCGAACCGCCTGAGCCAGATCAACCGCAAGGAGGGTCCCGTGACCACCACCCTCGCCCCGGAACTGAAGATCGACCGCCCGGCCGTCGAGGCCGCGGCGACCGCGGGCGCAGCCGTGGCCCCGGCCCCGGCCCTGCTCGTCGAGCACGTCACCAAGCGCTTCCGGCCCGACCGGCGTAAGGCGCCCGTCCTCGCCATCGACGACGTCTCGCTCCGCCTGGAGCGTGGCGCCATCCACGGCGTCCTGGGCGCCAACGGCTCGGGCAAGTCCACGCTGATCCGCCTGGTCTCCGGGCTGCTCACGCTGGACGAGGGCCGGGTCGAGGTGTTCGGCCTCGACATCGAGCGTGACGAGCTCGCGGTCAAGCGGCTCATCAACCGCGTCAGCGTCGACGCGGCGTTCTTCAAGAAGCTGAGCCCGATGGAGAACCTGCTCTTCGCCGCGCGCCTCTACGGCCTCGAGGCCGGGGGGGCGCGACGGGAGGCCACCAGGATCCTCGGACGGCTCGGCATCGCGGAGAGCCGCCTCGGCCGCCCCGTCGAGCAGATGAGCCGGGGGATGCAGCAGAAGGTCGCGATCGCGCGGGCGCTGCTGACGAGCCCGACCCTGCTGCTGCTCGACGAGCCCACCACCGGGCTCGACCCGCGCAGCAAGCTCGAGGTCCAGTCGTTCATCGAGGAGGTCAACGCGGCGCACGACGCCACGATCGTCCTCACCACGCACGACCTGGCCGAGGCGGAGCGGCTCTGCGACCGGATCACGCTCCTCAACGGGGGCCGTGTGGTCGCCGAGGGCACCGCGCCAGAGCTCAAGCGCCTGGTCGCCGAGCGGTACGGGCAGCCCGAGACGCTCGAGGCCGTGTTCATGACCTTCACCGGCCGCTCCCTCGACGACGACGTCGAGGAGGACGGCGACAACGACGAATGACAACGCGAAAGGAGGTAGCCCGATGACGACGAACCGAGTCGCTCAGCCCAGCCGCCATCCCTTCACCCCCTTCCGAGAGGACACCACCGCCATGTTCCACATCGAGTGCCGATACAGGGAGATCAAGGAGCGCCATTCGCGCTACCAAGCCGAGGCCCGGCGCGAGCGCCAGGCCAAGGCCCCGCACCGCACGTTCCGCCACCGCATGGGCGAGTCGATCATCCGGGTCGGCCAGAGGGTGGGCGGCGAGGCGGTGAGCGACGCGCTCTGCGACCCGATGCCCTCCCCCGCGTGGCAGGGATGACCTCGCCGCGCCAGCGTGCCGGGTCGGGACCAACCGGCCCGGCACGCCAGCCCCTGAAAGGAACCCCACCTTGGCCCTCGTCACGTCCGAGCTGAAGGCGTCGTACGCCTTCATCGAACGCAACTTCTTCCTCACCCGCCGGTACTGGGGGTGGGAGCTGGCCTTCCTCGTCTACTCGGTCGCGGGCGCGCTCTCGATCAGCCTGATCGGCGCCGCGGCCGGTGACAACCGCCTGCTCCTCACGCTCATCATCGGCGCGGTGTTCTGGAACTACCTCTCCGTCGTGTTCAGCTGGATCGCCGAGACGATCTCGGTGGAGCGCTGGGAGGGGACCCTCGAGTACACCTTCATGGCCCCGGTCCGCCGCTGGACCCAGCTGCTGGGCTCCTGCCTGTACGCGATGGCGTACGGCCTCGTCCACACCGCGGCCATGCTGATCGTGCTCCTGGTGTTCTTCCCGCAGCTGCGGCCGGAGTCGATGAACCTGCTCACCGCGTCCGCCTTCGTGCTGCTCGGCTCGTTCAGCTTCGTGGGCATCGGCATGATGGCCGCCATCCTGCCGCTGCTCTACGTGGAGCGCGGCGCCCAGATGACGTTCGTGATCCAGTCCTGCCTGCTGCTCGTCTCCGGGGTCTACTACCCGGTCAGCGTCCTGCCGGGCTGGATGCAGCTGCTCTCGCACCTCTCGCCGGCGACGTACGTCCTGGCGGGCGTGCGGGCGGGCCTGCTCGACGGGACGCCCATCACCGCGCTCTGGGGCGACATCGTGCCGCTGATCGCGATGGGCATCGTCCTGATCCCGGTGGGCCTCTGGGCATTCGGCCGAGCCGAGCGCTACGCCAAGCGCACCGGCAAGCTCAAGCGGGTGGGCTGACGATGGACAGGCCCGAGCCCGAGCTCGACATCGCCCCCACTCCCCTGCCCGTCCCGGCCGGCCTCGGCTGGGATGAGGGCTGGGCCGCCGGGTTCGCCCCGTTCGCGGGCGGGCGCCGGCGCCCGGCCCGCGTGGTCGCCGCCCACCGCGGCGCCTGGATCCTCGCGCTCGACAACGGCGACCGGGACGCGGTCCTCGCAGGACGGCTCCGGCACGAGGCCGTGCGCCCAGCCGACCTCCCGGCCGTGGGCGACTGGGTGGCCGCCGACGCCGACACCGCGGTGGCCGGGCCTGCCGTGATCGCGGCGGTGCTCCCCCGCCGGACCGCCTTCCGACGGGCGTCCGACGACGGCACGATCAGCTCGGAGCAGGTGCTGGCCGCCAACGTGGACGTGGCGCTGATCGTCACGGGCCTCGACGGCGACTTCAACCTGCGCCGGCTAGAGCGGTACCTCGCCGTGGCCTGGAGCGGCGGCGCGACCCCGGTCGTCCTGCTCAACAAGGCCGACGCGGCCGCCGATCCCGACGCGGCGCGGACTGCCGCCGAGGCTGTGGCGCCGGGCGTGGACGTCCGGCCGATCTCGGCGCGCGACGGCAGCGGCGTGCCGGAGCTCGCCCGCGACCACCTGATCCCGGGCCGCACGGCCGTCGTGCTCGGCTCATCGGGCGCGGGCAAGTCCACGCTGCTCAACGCCCTCATGGGCGAGGAGCGCGCGCGGACCGGCGCCGTACGGGCCGGCGATGCCCGGGGGCGCCACACCACGACCCACCGCGAGCTGCACCGCCTGCCGGGCGGCGGCCTGCTCATCGACACCCCCGGCATCCGGTCACTCGGCGTCACCGGGGCCGACGAGGGGCTCGCGCCGACCTTCGCCGACGTTGCCGAGATCGCCGCAGCGTGCCGGTTCGCGGACTGCCGCCACGAGGGCGAGCCCGGCTGCGCGGTCCAGGCGGCGCTCCAGGAGGGCCGCCTCTCGCAGGAGCGGATGGCCTCGCACCGCAAGCTCGAGCGGGAGGCCGCCCACGCGGCACGCCAGGCCGACCGGCTGCTGCGCGAGGAGCACCGGCGCAAGTGGAAGGGCATCGCGGCGTCGTCCCGGGAGCACATGGCACGCAAGTACGGACCCCGGGGCTGAGCGCGGCCCGCGACAGGGAGGTGTCCCATGGCCAGATCCGATCGCCCGGCGGCGGGCGTGGCGGCGCGGGCTCTTGCCCGCTGACCGACCCGAGAGCATGGAGGTGCAGATGACCCCCGCGACGTACCGGCCCGCGACGGCCGGTGACTGGCCGGCGATCGCGTCGATCGTCAACGCGGCGCGCGAGGCCGACGGGGCGGACGAGGTGCGCACGGGCGAGAGCCTCGCGTCCGAGTTCGCCTCGCTGGTGGTCGCGCGCGACGTCGTCGTCGCCGAGGCAGACGGCACGCCCGTCGGCTACGGCGCCGGGCAGCTCGTGGAGCGCGGCGGCGCGCTCGTGGCCGAGCTGGTGGGGGCCGTCCACCCGGCGTACCGCCGTCGCGGCATCGGCAGCGACCTGCTGCACCGGACGCGCGACAACACCGTGGCCCTGATGGACGCCGACCCGCGCCTGCTGCCCCACGAGCTGCGCAGCTACGCCCTCGACACCGAGACGGGGCTCATCGCGATGCTCACCGCGGAGGGCTTCGTGCCCGTCCGGTTCGGGTTCGACATGCGCCGCTCGCTCACGGGACCGCTGCCCGACCACCGCCTGCCCGCCGGCCTCGAGCTCCGGCCGCCCGTCGAGGCTGACTACCGGACCATCCTCGATGCCAACGAGGAGGCGTTCCTGGACCACTGGGGCAACCGGCAGCCGACCGAGAGGAATTCCACGAGTGGTGCTACGGGCCCGAGGCGAGCCCGGGGCTGTGGTGCGTCGCCTGGGACGGCGACGAGGTCGCGGGCGTGGTGATGAACGCGGTCTACCGCGACGAGAACGCACGGCTGGGAATCGCCCGCGGCTGGCTCGAGCGCGTCTCGGTCCGGCGGCCGTGGCGCGGCCGCGGGCTCGCCAAGGCGCTGTGCGCCGAGGCGTTCCGGGTCCTCCGCCGGGAGGGCGCGACCGAGGCGTGGCTGGGCGTGGACGGCTCGAACCCGACCGGGGCCGTCACGCTCTACGAGGGGCTGGGCTTCGTCGTGGCCAAGGGCTGGCGGGTGTACGGCCGGCCCGCCGACGCGCCCGCGACAGCGGGCTGGCAGACCGCGGGCGACCGCGCCACCATGGCGCCATGAGCCGCTCCGTCCTGCCCTTCGCATCGGCTGTCGCCATCCTCGTGCTCGTCGCCGCCTGCGGAACGGCGCCGCCGCCGAGCGTCTCGACTCCACCGCCGAGCCCCTCGCTTCCCGCTGCCGAGCCCCTCGAGTCCCGCGCCGAGCGCGCTGTCGGCGGAGAGCTCGCCCAACAGCGCTCGGCCCCTCGCCCTCCGCCACCGCGTCCGCGACGCCGAGCCCGGTCCAGTCCACGACGGGCGGACCCGGGCCCTCGCCCCGGTTCACCCTCACCTCGGCGGCCTTCCGCGCCGGCGGCCGCATCCCGGCCGCCTACACGTGCGACGGCCGCGACGTCTCGCCCGCCCTCGGTTGGACGGGCGCCCCGGTCGGCACGGCGTCGCTCGCGCTGCTCGTGGACGACCCCGACGCGGGGCACTTCGCGCACTGGAGCGCCTACGCCATCGCGCCAGGGACCACGCGCCTCGCCGAGGGCGCCGGGTCGGCCGGCGCCCGGCTGGCGCAGGGCACCAACGACTTCGGCCGCGTCGGCTACGGCGGCCCGTGCCCGCCGTCGGGCACCCACCACTACGTCTTCACGCTCTACGCGCTCGCCGCGCCGCTCGACCTCTCCGGCGCGCCTGGTGCCTCGGCCGTCCGGGCGGCGCTCGCGAAGGCACGCGTCCTGGGCAAGGCGACGCTGACCGCGACGTACCATCGCTGAGCGCAGATCTAGAACGGCAGCCGGCCCTCGCGCCTGACGAGGTCGAGCCAGGGCCGCTCCTTGGCGATCGTGGTCGCGGCGCCGTGCCCCGGCAGCACGCGCAGCGCGTCGTCGAGCCCGGCCAGGCGCGCGATCGACTCGGCCATGAGCTCGGGCGATCCGTTGGGCAGGTCCACGCGGCCCCAGCCGCCCGGGAACAGCGTGTCGCCGCTGAACAGCAGCCCGTCGTCCTCGTGGAGCAGGCAGACCGAGCCCGTCGTGTGGCCCGGCGTGTGGAGCACCCGCAGCCGGACCGAGCCGAAGCGGACCTCGCCGCCCTCCGCCAGCTCGACGGCCGGCACCGACGGGACGATGTCGAACGGCGCGAACAGCGGGTGGGGGTCGAGCAGGTAGTGGTTGTCGGCCGGGTGGATCGCGATCTGCGCGCCGGTGTGGTCGGCCACCGCCTTGTTCTCGCCCACGTGGTCCCAGTGGCCGTGCGTGCTGACGATCAGCCGCAGCGTCCAGCCGCGGGCCTCGAGCGCCTCGGCGATCCAGGGCAGGCAGGGCGTGGCCGTGTCGATCGCGATGGCCTCTCGGCTCCGCTCGTCGGCGAGGACGTAGACATTGGTGTCCAGGGGGCCGATGACGGCGTGGAGACGCTCCATGACCCAAGTCTCGCAGGTGCACGGGCTTCGTGACGATCCTGGGGGGATTCCGGCCCATGCGCGTGTCGCCCCACGCGTGCAGACTGGAGCCCGGAGGTGGTCGCTATGACGGCAATGACGCACATCAAGGCGAAGATCACCCCCTGGGACGACCCGGCATTCGTCCGGGCCTTCGAGCACGCGCGTGACGAGACCGCGCAGGCAGGCGTCGACGACGGCCCCAAGGCTGGGGCGCAGGTCGAGCGCCTGCTCCGCGAGGCGGGCTACCCGAAGGCCAGGGTGGAGGTCATCCGGACCGTCCGGGAGGCGCTGGAGCACACGTCGCACTGGATCGTGACGCGCGACGAGTAGGCCCCACCTGTTCGAGCCGGGGCGGGCGGCGAGCTGTCAGCCCGCCTCGAGCTTGGCGCGGATGCAGTCGAAGGTCTGGCCGATCATCTTGTTGGCCGTCCCCTCGATCATGCGGGCCCCCACCGAGGCGAGCGTGCCCGCGATCGCGACGTCGGCCGACCAGTCCATCGTGGTCGGCCCGTCGGGCGGCCCCGACAGCGCCATGTCCGCGGTCGCGTCGACAGCCGAGCCCGGCGCCTGGCCGTGCGCCTTGATCCGCGCGCGGTCGGGCTCGGCCCGCTCCGCGATCGACATGTCCACGGTGAACCGCGCGGCGATGAACCCGACGCCGACCTTGGCCTTGGCCTTGAAGTGGTCGGCGTCGAGCACCTCGATCGACTCCACGCCCGGACCGCACGAGCCCACCTTGTCCGGGTCCATCAGGAAGGCCCAGACCCGGTCGCGGGGTGCGGCGATCTGGACGGTGCCCTTGAACTGCATCGACCCCTCCGAGGCGGCTACGACATCTTGACGACGGGCGCCTCGGCGCCCAGGTACAGCTCCGGCTCGCGCAGGAACGCCGTCCGGCAGCCCATCCGGCAGAACGCGTAGACCACGCCGTCGTGCTCGGCGAGGTGCCGGGCGCGGTCCCGCTCCACGGTCATGCCGCAGACCGGGTCGACGAGCACGATGTCGTCCGGTGCCGCCTGCGCCGCCGGCTCCTCGACCGGCACGCCGGCAAGGGTCGCCGGGCCGGGCATCGCCACGAACGGCGCGCGGCCGCGGCGGACCGAGGTGAGCTCGGCGAGGATCGAGATCGCCACCTCCTCGGGCGTCTCGGCCCCGATGTCGAGGCCCGTGGGCGCCCGGAGCGCCGCGATCCGCTCGGCGGGGACGCCCTCGTCGGCGAGCCACTGGCGCAGGACCGCGGCGCGCGTCGGCGAGGCGATCAGGCCGACGTACGAGACGCGCTCGCGGAGCAGCAGCCGCTCGACCGCCTCCTCGTCCCAGATGCCCTGCGTGGCCACCACCGCGTACGGGCTGGCCTCCGGGTCGACCACCCGCAGGCCGCCCTCGGTCACGACCCGATCGACGCCCGGGAAGGCCGTCGGGTCGGCCACCGGGTCGAACGCCGACACCCGCCAGCCGGCCGCGACCCCGAGCGCCGCGACCGCCTGGGCGATCGGCGTGGTGCCGACGACCCACAGCTCGGGCGCCGGCAGCCGCGGCTCGACGTAGATCTCGAGCGTGCCGCCCGAGTGGCAGGTCATCACGAGCTCCACGATGCCGTCGGCGCGGCGGCCCTCCGCAGGGCCGTCCTTGGACAGCCGGAGCAGCCGCGGCTGGCCGTCCTGGAGCGAGCGGAGCGCCTCGCGGACGACCACGGGCTGGGCGCAGCTGCCGCCGACCCAGCCCTCGATGGCGCCGTCGGGGTGGATGATCCCGCGCGCCCCAGGCTTGGCCGAGGTGGGACGGTGGACCGCCACCACCGTGGCCAGCGCGAACGTGGCGCCCGAGTCCTCGAGCGCCGCGACCCGCGCCGACAGGGCGACGTGGCCGGTCACGGCGCGACGCCCTTCTCCTGGAGGATCCGCCACACCTTGTGGGGCGTGATCGGGATGTCGATGTGGGTGACGCCGAGGTGGGCGAGCGCGTCCACGACGGCATTGGCGATCGCGGGCGGGGCGCCCACCGTGGCCGACTCCCCCACGCCCTTGGTGCCCAGCGGGTGGTGCGGCGAGGGCGTGATGGTCTTGGCGGTCTCCCAGGCCGGCGTCTCCATCGCCGTCGGGAGGAGGTAGTCCATGAAGGTCCCGGCGAGGTTGTTGCCCTGGGCGTCGTACGGGATCTCCTCGTACAGCGCGGGCGCGAGCCCCATCGTCAGGCCGCCGTGGATCTGCCCGTCCACGATCATCGGGTTGATGATGTTGCCGCAGTCGTCGACCGCGACGAAGCGCCGCACCTTGACCTGGCCCGTGCCCTTGTCGATGTCCACCACGCAGATGTACGAGCCGAACGGGAAGGTCAGGTTGGGCGGGTCGTAGTAGTCGACCGCCTCGAGGCCCGCCTCCATCCCCTCGGGGTGGTTGGTGTACGCCGCGAAGGCGAGCTCGGCGATCGTCTTGACCCGGTCGGGCGAGCCCTTGACGTTCCACTGGCCGGGCGTCCACTCGAGGTCGTCGGGCGAGCACTCGAGCAGGTGCGCAGCGAGCAGGCGCGTCTTCTCGCGGATCTTGCGCGCGGCCACGGCGGTCGCGGCGCCCGCGGTCGGCGTGGACCGCGAGGCGTACGTCCCCAGGCCGTAGGGGGCGGTGTCGGTGTCGCCCTCCTCCACCTTGACCTTCGACGCGGGGATGCCCAGCTCCTCGGCCACGATCTGGGCGAACGTGGTCTCGTGGCCCTGGCCCTGGCTCTGGACGCCGAGGCGCACGATCGCCGAGCCGGTCGGGTGGACGCGGATCTCGGCCGAGTCGAACATCTTGATGCCGATGATGTCGAACGTGTGCGACGGGCCCGCGCCGACGATCTCGGTGAAGGAGCTGATGCCGATGCCCATCAGCTCGCCGCGGGAGCGCTTCTCGGCCTGCTCGCGGCGCAGGTCCTCGTAGCCGATGAGGTCCATCGCCTTGCGCAGCGCGGTGTGGTAGTCGCCCGAGTCGTACTCCCAGCCGGTGGGCGTGTGGTACGGGAACTGTTCGGGGCGGATGAAGTTCTTGAGCCGGAACTCGGCCGGGTCCATGCCGATCGTGCGGGCGGCCTCGTCAACGAGGCGCTCGATCGTGTGGACGGCCTCGGTGACCCGGAACGAGCAGCGGTAGGCCACGCCGCCGGGCGGCTTGTTCGTGTAGGCGGCGTCGACCTCGACGAACGCCTGCGGCATGTCGTAGGAGCCGGTGATCACGTTGAACAGGCCGGCCGGGAACTTGGACGGGTCCGCGGCGGCGTCGGTGTAGCCGTGGTCGGCGAGCGTCTTGACGCGCAGCCCGGCGATCGTCCCGTCGTTCTGGAGGCCCATCTCGGCGTGGATGTGGTAGTCGCGCGCGAACGAGTCCGCCTGGAGGTTCTCCGAGCGGTCCTCGATCCACTTCACGGGCCGCCCGAGGGTCAGGCTGGCCACGATCGCGCAGACGTAGCCCGGGTAGACCGGCACCTTGCCGCCGAACCCGCCGCCGATGTCGTGGGTCTTGACGCGGATCTGCGACTCCGGCACGCCCGAGACGAGGCTGATCACGGTCCGGTACACGTGCGGCGCCTGGCTGGTGACGTGGAAGTCGAGATGGGCCCGGACCGGGTCCCAGTCGGCGATGCAGCCGCAGGTCTCGATCGAGGACACGTGGATCCGGGGGATGTACACGTCGATCGGGATCACCCGGTCGGCGGCGGCGAGCGCCTCGTCGGTGGCCGCGCGGTCGCCCGACTCCCAGTGCCAGATGTGGTTGTTCTGCTTGCCCTCGCCGCGGTCCGGCCGGAGCACGGGCGCGTCGGGCTCGAGGGCCTTGAACGGGTCGATCACGACCGGCAGCGGCTCGTACTCGACCGCCACGGCCTCGATCGCGTCGGCCGCCTGGTAGCGCGTCTCCGCGATGACCGCGGCGACCTCCTGGCTCTGGTACATGACCGTGTCGACCGGCAGGACCATCTGCTTGTCGCCGGCCAGCGTGGGCATCCAGTGGAGCCCGGCCTTCTCGAGGTCCTTGCCGGTGATGACCGCGAGGACGCCCGGCATGGCCAGGGCGGCGCTCGTGTCGATGGAGGTGATCTTCGCGTGGGCGTACGGGCTGCGGACGATGTCCATCCAGACCATGCCCGGCAGCGTGAGGTCCTCGATGTACTCCCCCTGGCCCCGGATGAAGCGCGGGTCCTCGCGGCGCTTCATCGAGTGGCCCATGCCCGAGACCTCGGGCGTCGTGGTGGGCGGCTGCGCCTCGGTGGTCATCGCGGTCTCCTTGGCGCTACGAGGTCACGGACGCCGACTCGGGCGCCGCGCGGAGCTCGGCGGCCGCCTGCTGGACCGCCTTCACGATGTTCACGTACCCGGTGCAGCGGCAGAGGTTGCCGGAGATCCCCTCGCGCACCTCCTGGTCGGTCGGGTTCGGGTTCTGCTCGAGCAGCCAGGCCGACTCCATGATCATCCCGGGCGTGCAGAAGCCGCACTGGAGGCCGTGGCAGTCCCAGAACGCCTGCTGGAGCGGGTGCAGCTTGCCGCCCTGCTCCATGCCCTCGATCGTGGTCACCGTGGCGCCGCTGGCCTGGACCGCGAGCATCGTGCACGACTTGGCGGTGCGGCCGTTGACGTTGACCGTGCACGCGCCGCAGTTGCTGGTGTCGCACCCGGTGTGGGTGCCGGTCAGCCCGAAGACGTCGCGCAGCAGGTGGACGAGCAGCAGGCGCGGCTCGACGTCGGCCTCGCGGAGCGTCCCGTTGACGGTCAGCTGGACGTGGGTGGTGGTCATGGCACCGTCTCCCTCACGCGGACGCGGCGCGCTCGGCGGCGCGGCGCAGGGCCCGGACGGCGATCTCGCGGACCATCGCCCGCTTGTAGTCGGCGGGGCCGTGCCCGTCCGCGACCGGCCTCGACTGGGCGGCCGCGGCCCTCCCCGCCGCGGCGAACGCCTCCTCTCCGGGCGGGGCGCCGACCAGCGCCGCCTCGGCGTCGGGGGCCGCGAACGGGGCGTCGCCCACGGCGGTCAGCGCGAGGCCGGCCGCGGTGATGCGACCGTCCGCGCCCAGCTGCAGCGAGGCTGCCGCCCCGACCGTGGCGAAGTCGCCTGCGCGCCGCTCCAGCTTCTCGTACGCGCTGCCCGAGTGCGGCCGGGCGATCGGGACCCGCACCTCGGTCAGCACCTCGGTGGGCTCGATGCCGGTCTGGAACGCGTCGATGAAGAACCCGCGGGCCGGCACCACGCGCTCGCCGGCGGCGCTGCGGCACACGAAGGACCCGCCCAGCGCCTGGAGGACCGCCGGCCAGTCCGAGCTCGGGTCGGCGTGCGCGCACGAGCCGCCGATCGTGCCCCAGTTGCGGACCTGCGGGTCGCCGATCCCGGCGGCCGCGTCGAGGATCGCCCCGTGGTCGGCGCCCAGCGCGTCGTGGAGGAGGATGGCCCGGTGGGTGGTCCGTCCGCCGATCCGCCACCAGTCGTCCGCGCGGGCGATGCCGTCGAGCCCGTCAACGCCCTGGATGTCCACGAGCAGCTGTGGCTGGGCGAGGCGCAGCTTCATCAGGGGGATCAGGCTGTAGCCGCCCGCGAGGACCTTCGCCTCCCCCTCGCGGTCTCGCAGGATCGCGAGCGCCTCCTCCAGCGTGCCCGGTCGGACGTAGTCGAAGCTGGCGGGGATCATGCGCGGCCATCCTCCCATCGCAGGGGACACGAGGGATGTCGGGCTCGCCACACCGGAGCTTGGGGACGAGCTCGGCGTTGCTCTGACGTCGGCGGGGACCGCCGACCGCGCTCTGGGGCCGGCGGAGGTTGCGGCCCGGTTGAGGTCGCGAGTATGGCCCGGGGCCGTTGACCCGTCAATCGTGTGGCCCGCACGGTGGGCGGGGCTCGGACCTCGTCGCGCCTGGCGGCCCTGCACGCCGCTGTGGCCCTCCACGCCCGCGCGCCCGGGCGGCCCGCCCTGCACGCCCCTGTGGCGGCGGCGGGTTCCGCCGCTGTGGCCCTCCCCGCCCGCGCGCCCGGGCGGCCCGCACGCCGCTGTGGCGGCGGCCCTGCACGCGCGCCCGGGCGGCCCGCACGCCGCCGTGGCCCTCCCCGCCCGCGCCCGGGCGGCGGCGTGCTCCGCTGTGGCTCTCCCCCACCCGCGCGCCCGGGCGGCGGCGGGCTCCGCCGCCCTCCCGTCGCCTCGCGATCGCCGCGGCGTCGCCTTCGGGCCGACCGGTGGCCCGATCGACAGGTTGCAGCTTCAGAAGGGCCGGTGCGCGGCCCAGGCGACCGGCACCGGCGCGGCGGCCGGGCGGGCGGGCCACGGGTTGGCCCGACTGCCCGGCAGCGACGTCCATTGGGCCCCCGGGCGGCCGAGTGGGCGCGGGGGCGGCGCATCGCGTGGGGCATCGCGTGGGGCATCGCGTGGCGACCCCGACGACCAGGCGGCTCGCGCCGTGGGCGCGTCGTGGCGCCGCGGGTCCGGCCCGCTCGCGCCGTGCCGCCTCGTGCGCCCGGGGTCCGGCCCGCTCGCGCCCGGGGTCCGGCCCGCTCGCGTCGTGGCGCCGCGGGGTCCGGCCCGCTCGCGCCTTGCCATACATGCATCGGGTGACTGGTATACGGAAGCCGGGCCCTCGGGCGTCCCCGGAACGGGCGATAGCAGTCGCCCGGCGGCTGTATGGCGAGGAACTGGCCGCCCGGGCCGCCAAGCAGTCGCCCGGCGGCTGTATGGCGAAGCCGGGGAACGGGGCGCGGGGAACGGGGCGCGGGGCGATGGGCGAGGGAACGGGCCGCGGGGCGCGGGGAACGGGGCGATGGGCGCGGGGCGATGGGCGATGGGCGGCGCCCGAGGTCAGCCTGCGCTCCCCGGCACCGGCCATGTCACCACGCCCACCGACCCGGCGGGCCCCTCCGCCAGCGTCCAGGCGCCGTCGCGGTGGGCGATCATGTCCGGCATCGAGGCCCGGAAGTGGACGTCCTTCTCGCTGCCCTCGGCGATGAACAGCTGGCGCCGGAGGAACGCCGCCAGCGCGTCCACGGAGTCGAACGACCGCGTGGAGCGCTCCACGCGGACCACCTCGGTCCGGCGCCCGCGGGCCCCGAGCAGCGCCACCAGGTCCGGCAGCGCCGGCAGCGGGACGCGCTCCTCGCCGTGGACGACCGGCCAGAACGGGTCGGCCACGGCACCCGGGCTGCGGTCGGTCAGCACCGCGACGCAGCTCTCCCCGGCGGCCGCCTCCATCGCGTCGAGGAACGGGCCGATCCGCTCGATGTCGTAGCCCACGTGGGCGATGAACGCGACGTCGGCGGCAGGGAGCGGCCCCAGGTCGTCGAGGGCCTCCGGCCACGTGCCGGGCACGACGCGCACGTTGGTGATGCCGTGCTCGTCGATGCCGGTCCGCAGGGCGCGGCGCATCCCGGCCGAGGGCTCGACCGCGATGACCTCGCGGACGCGGAGCGCGAGCGGCAGGGCGTAGCGGCCGGCGCCGGCGCCGATGTCGAGCCAGCGCGATTCGGGCCGGGCGATGGCCTGCAGCACGTCGAGCACGGGCTCGTCGGTCCGGCGGGGGTCGGCGACGAACAGCGACGACACCGGGGCGTAGAAGTCCGACGTGGTCGACTCCCGGAGCCGCTCCGCCTGGTCGCGGTTGGCGCGGACGCGCTCGGACCACAAGGCCTCGAGCTCGGCAGCGGGCGCAGGTGCGTCGGAGCTCATCGCGGATCCTCGGCGGGTGCCGCTGCGACGGCGGCCAGGTCGTCGGGGGTGTCGACATCGGGGTTCGCCCCCTCGACGGGGACTTCGAGAACCCGGTCCGGCTGCTCGCGCATCAGGGCCGCCAGACCCCAGTCCTGCTCCAGCCCGGCCGCGAGCGCCCAGGCAGATCGCCGCATGAGGACCGGGTTCGGGGCGCCGTCGGCAGCGTAGCGCGGCCTGACGAAGTCGGCGCCCACGGCCGCCGGGGAGGCGGCAACGGTCAGGATCGCCCGGATGACGCCCGGGCGGACCATCGGCTGGTCGCCGAGCACCACGAGCACCGCGTCCGCCCCCGGCACCTCCACCGCCGCGTCGAGGCCGACGCGGAGCGAGCTCGACAGGCCGTCCTGGGGCCTCGGGTTGACGACGCGCCGCTCGCCGCGCCACGCCATCGCCGCCTCGACCGCCGCCCACTCCGCGCCGAGCACCACCACCACCTGGTCGAGCCCCGCATCGGCCACCGCGTCCAGCGCGTGCTGCAGCACCGGCCGCCCGTGGAGCTCGGCGAGCAGCTTCGGCGAGCCGAAGCGCGACGACGCGCCCGCGGCGAGCACGAGGGCGACCACGGTCACCCGGCGGCCCCCCGCTCCCGGGCGAGGTCGCGCATCGGGCGGCCGGAGCCGGCCCGGCGCTCCGCCACCACCTCGGCCATGATCGCGAGCGCGGTCTCGGGCGGCAGCCGCCCGCCGAGGTCGAGCCCGATCGGCCCGCGCAGCCGGTCGAGCTGCGCCTCCGGGACGCCCGCCTCGAGCAGTCGCGCCCGGCGGTCGCCCTGCGTCTTGCGCGAGCCCACGGCGCCCACGTACCGGCAGCCGCGGCGCAGCGCCTCGACGATCGCCGGCTCGTCGAACTTGACGTCGTGGGTCAGGACCGCGACGGCGTCGGCCGGGCCGAGGCCGATGTCGTCCGCCACCTCGTCGGGCCAGCCGACGATCAGCCGGTCGACGTCCGGGAAGCGGGCATCGGTGGCGAACGCCGCGCGCCCGTCGATCACCACCGTCTCGTAGCCCAGGTCGCTCGCGAGCCGGACGAGCGTGCGCGCCACCTCGACCGCGCCGACCACCACGAGGCGCGGCCGGACCGGGTAGGACTCGATGAACGCCTGCCGCCCGCCGACCTCGACCGTCCTGCTGACGCCGTGGGCGAGCAGGTCGAGCGCCGCCTTGACCAGGGCCCCGTCGGCCGCCGCATCGCCGAGCGACCCCTCGAGCGACCCGTCGTCGTGGACCACCAGCGGCGGCTCCGGCGCCGCGCCCGGGCCGGGCTGGTGGGCGCCGAACGCCGGGGGCGGGGCGTCGGCCGGGAGCAGCGTCACGACCGCCCGGCCGCCCGACCGCCCCTCGGCCGTCTCGCGCGCGGCATCGGCCGCCACGGCCGGGACGCTCGGCTGGACGAGCACGTCGATGGTCCCCCCGCAGGCGAGCCCGACGTCCCACGCCTCCTCGTCGCTGATCCCGTAGCGGATGACCCGCTGGCGGCCGTCGCGGAACGACCTGGCGATCTCCTCAGCCGCGGCGCCCTCCACGCAGCCGCCCGACACCGAGCCCGCGAGCCGGCCGTCGTCGGTCACCAGCAGGACGCCGCCCTCGGGCCGCGGCGCGCTCCCGAAGGTGCGCACGACCACCGCGCGGCCGACCCCAACGCCCTCGGCCGTCCAGGCGTCCAGCTGGTCGAGCAGCTCGCGCACGGTCTACCTCCCCTTGCCCAGCGGCCGCGCCTGGTCGGGCGGGACCGCGGTGCCGTCGAGCGCCGGCGGCCTCAGGGCGTCGGGCGCCTCGAGGCCCATCGACGGCGCCACGGTCGTGGCATGCGTGACGGCGGCACCCCGGCGCATGGTTCCCGGCGAGGTCCCCGCGAGCACCTCGCCGAGCCGCTCGAGCGAGGCCAGGGTGCCGGCCGGCAGGAAGTCGTCGATGTACGGGAAGGCGGCCTTCATGCCCGCCGCCAGCGGCTGGTAGCCGGGCGCCGACGCGAGCGGGTTGAGCCACACCAGCCGGTGGCAGTTGCGCCGCAGCCGCGCCGTCTCCGCCGCCACGAGCGCGGGGTCGCCGCGGTCCCAGCCGTCGGAGACGACGATGACCACGCCGCTGCTCCGCAGCGTCCGGCGGGCCCACTTGTGGTTGAACTGGCGGAAGCTCTCCCCGATCCGCGTGCCGCCCGCCCAGTCCACGACGGTGTCCGCCACGCGTGCGAGCGCGCGGTCGCGGTCGCGGTCCTTCATGAGGCGCGTGACCCGGGTGAGGCGCGTGCCGAACACGAAGGACTCGGTCCGCACATCGTTCTCGCGGGCGAGCGCCTGGACGAAGCGCAGGAGCAGGCGCGAGTGGCGCTCCATGGAGCCCGAGATGTCGCACAGCACCACCAGCTGGCGGGGCTCCTTGACGGGGCGGCTCCAGACCCACTCCGTGAGCTCGCCGGTCGCGAGGTTGCTCCGGAACATCGCGCGCGGGGCGAGCCGGCGGCCGTGCGGGTGGAGCTCGTGGCGCCGCGTCCGCCGCCGCTCGAGCCGTGGCGTGAGCAGGTCCACGAACCGCTCGGCGTCGCGCAGCTCGGCGCTCGTCATCCGGTCGAAGTCGCGGTGGCGCAGCACCTCGCCCTTCGACCATGCGTCGGGCGAGATGGTCTCGCCCTCGACCTCCGCCCCGTCCTCGACGTCGACCGTCTCCTGCACGCCGAGGCGCGCGATGTCGGCGAGCGTCGAATCGCCGCCCTCGGCGGCCTCGTCGGATTCGCCCGGCTCGCCGTCCACGTCGCGATCCGCGTCGGGGTTCACCGGCGCGTCCGGCCGGCCCGGCGCCAGCTTGCGCCCGCGGCGTCGCCAGAACTGGGCGAACACGCGGTCGTACACCTCGCGGTCGTCGCGGCGCCGGACGAACACGGCCTCCCCGGCGTCGTGGACCTGGTCGCGCCGGCCGATGTCGACCAGGCCCAGCGAGCGCGCGAAGTCCATCGCGGCGCCCAGGTCCACCGACAGGCCCGCAACCCGCAGCGCCCGCCCGAAGCCCACGGCCTCGGCCAGCAGGCGCCGACCGTCGATGAGCTCGCCCGAGGGGGACAGGAGCAGCGGGGACTCGGTCACGCGCTACAGACTAGCCGACACGCGGATTCGCGCCCGGGACGCGCCCCGGGCACCAGCGCCGCGGGCAGCAGCGCCGCCAGGCCGCTGCGGCCGCGAGCGCAGGTACGACCCGCCGCGCCGTGAAGCCAAGGCGGCCGGGCGGCGCCTCGTCAGTTGCCGACCGGGCGCAGCATCCCGTCGGCGAGGTCGTCCTCGGTCACGGCCCGCGCCCAGTCCGCCTGCCGCCGGTTGACGATGATCACGCCCGTCGCGTGCTTGCGGCGAGCGCCGTCGGCCCAGTACTCGATCCACGCGTCGGTCAGCGGGACCATGGGCGGCCGCTCTCGGAACGCCGCCAGCGGATCCGCACCGGGCGCCACGTGGAGGTAGCCGCCGATCAGGTAGAGCCCGCACTGGACCGCGACGGGCCGGGCGTGCGTGCGCGTCCGGAGCGCCTCGGAGCCGCGCGGGCCGGACGCGTGGACCGCGACGAGGTCGCTGACGCCGATTCGCATCTCCGGCACCGAGCGGCTGGTGCCGTCCTCGAGGTCGTCGAGCTGGGCATCGGCGAGGTGCAGCTCGTCGTGCGCGTTGAGGAGGTCGGTCAGGCGGTCGGCCCGCAGCCGGACCCAGCCTGACAGGCGCTGCCGCCCGGCGTACGCGACGAAGCGGACGAGGGGCGCCTCGGCGACGGCGTCCGGCTCGAACACCTCCTCCGGCGTGGACTGGAGGAGCAGGCTCAGCGGTTCCGGAGGGGGTGAGGGCGGCATCGCAGGCACCGTACGCGGCGGATCGCAGGCCGGACACCGCCTGTTGGTACCGGTGGCGGTGTGACGGCCGCCGCGGCCCGCCCGGCCGGCCGAGCGACCGCGGCCGCCACCGTCCCGCGGGCGCCGCGCAGCCCCTCGAGCGGTCGGGCGCAGGCGGGGGCATCCCACTCGGCGGCAGGACCTTCGTGTCATAGCGGCGGCGCGGCCAGGTGCGAGAGTGGCGGCATGGCCCGCCTCCCGTCGATCCTGCTCGCGCTCGCCCTCGCCGCGGGCTTCGGCCCGGGGGCGGCCGCGCCCGCCGCGCCCATCGCGCCCGCCGCGCCCATCGCGCCCGCCGCCGCCGTCGACCCCGTCACGCTCGCCGCCAGTCTCCTGCCGCCGGAGTCGTCGGTCATGCCGCCCGCCGCGAAGACGGCGCCGGTCCTGGACTCGCTGCACCGCCTGGGCACCCTGCGGATCAGCAAGCTCGGCCTGCGGGCCAACGTGTACGACTGGGGCTGCGGCAAGTCGGTGGTGCCCAACGTCGTCCTGCGCTGGACCTGCCACCGGAACAACAACCAGTTCCTGGTGGGGCACGCGTACGGCGTGTTCCACTCCTACTACCTCGCCTACGCCCGCCACCTCCTGAAGCGCGGCATGATCGCCACGTTCACCAACGCCGCAGGCCACACCACGCGCTACCGGCTCGCCTGGGTCCGGGTGGTGACCGCGTCCTACATCTACCGCGGGCTCACCGGCGACCAGTGGGCGTGGTCCAACACGTCCACGCCGTCCCTGACCCTCCAGACGTGCTGGGGCTCCACCAACAAGTACCGGATCATCACCCGCTTCGTCCGCTACTAGAGCGCCGCCGCAGTCGCCCCCGAGCGCGGGCCCTCCCGGCGCCTACCTCGCGTCCGATGATGCCCTCGCGCGTGACCCGCGCGCGAGGGCCATCACCACCGCCACCACCGCGACCGCCAGCACCGCCCCGGCGCCGTCGATCCCCACGTCCACCGGAGACGGGTGCCGCCCGGCCACGAACCCCTGGTGCAGCTCGTCGGTGACCGCGTACAGCACGGCCGCGCCGATCGCCACGAGCCACGTCCGGGGCCGCCGCCAGGCCGTCGTCATCGCGAGGGCCCGCCAGACCAGAAGCGCCAGGATCCCGAACACGCCCATGTGCCCGGCCTTGCGGACCACGAAGTCGAGGCCGGCGTCGTCCACGAAGCGCAGGTTGGGCTGGGCCGAGAGGCCGAAGATCAGCCCGGCCCAGGCGAGCGCCGGGAGCCAGGCGAGGACCCGCGTCCGCAACGTGATCGGCATGTGCCAACGATACGGGCATGCCGCACACCGCGGGCTTCCCGCGCGACCGGGCTTCCCGCCGGCCCTGAGGCCCGCGCCAGGGGCCCGCCGGCCCTGTGGACCGCGCCAGGTGGCCCTCCGGCCCTGCGGACGTGGCTATACTCGCGCGGGGTTCGGTCGGCGCCCAGGCGCGAACCCGGGGAGGACACCAGCGCTTGATCCGGCGCCACCTGTTCGCGCTTCGCCTGGCGCTCCTCGCATCTGACCTCGTCGTTGCCGCCGTGGTGTTCGTGGTCGTCCGGACGATCCGCTTCGGGGACGCGGAGCCGAGCCTCTGGACGGCGCTCGGCGTGGACCAGGGCCTCGGGCTGGCCATCTACGCGGTGGCCTGGGTGACCATCCTGTGGTTCCTGGGCCTCTACTCGTTCCGCGTCCGCTGGACCATCGGCGGCGAGGTGGGCGACATCGTCGTGGCCACCTTCATGCTCGCCTTCGCCATGCTGAGCTTCCTGTACCTGGTGAAGGTGGACGTCAGCCGGCTGTTCCTGCTGCTCCTGCTCATCGCCCAGCCCGCCGCCACCATCGCCGGGCGGCTGCTCATGCGGCTGGGCTTCCAGAACCTGCGGGCCCGGGGGCTCAACCGCTCGTTCATGGTGGTCATCGGGACCGGGGTGGAGGCCCAGGCGTTCGCGGACGCCCTCGAGCGCCACGTGGAGCTGGGGATCCAGGTCATCGGCCACCTGTCCGAGCCCGAGCGGCCGCCGCTGGCGGTGACACGGCCGGTCCTGGGCGAGGGCGCGGACCTCGGGCGCATCTTCCACGAGCAGGTGGTGGACGAGGTGGCCATCTGCGTGGGCTCCGACAGCGCCGAGTGGACGGATCCCCTCCTCCGCCTCGCCGCGGACGAGGGCAAGCACGTCCGCGTTCCCACGCCCATCGCGGTCCGGGCGTTCGACCTCCAGACCGAGGAGCTGGACGGCCTGCTCATCCGCTCATACGTCAACGGCCCGACACGCATCCTGAGCCTGGCGGTCAAGCGCGGCATGGACGTCGTGGGGGCCGTCGTGGGCCTGGTGCTGCTGAGCCCCGTGCTGCTGGTCGCCGCAGTGGCGGTCCTGCTCGCCGAGGGCCGGCCGGTCCTGTACGGCCAGATCCGGATCGGGCTCCACGGGCGGCCGTTCCGCATGTACAAGTTCCGGACCATGGTCCGCGACGCGGACGAGCGGTTCGAGTCCGTCCAGCACCTCAACGAGCGCAGCGACGTCACGTTCAAGGCCGCCGCGGATCCCCGGATCACCCGTCTCGGGCGGGTCCTGCGGGCCACGAGCATCGACGAGCTCCCGCAGCTGTGGAACGTGCTGCGGGGCCAGATGAGCCTGGTGGGCCCGCGGCCGCCCCTCGAGCGCGAGATCGTCCACTACGACGTGTGGCACCGCCGGCGCCTCTCCATGAAGCCCGGGATCACCGGGCTGTGGCAGGTGGAGGCCCGGACCGATCCCGAGTTCGACCACTGGGTGGAGCGCGACCTCGACTACATCGACCGCTGGTCGCTGGCGCTGGACCTGCAGATCCTGCTGAGGACGGTGCCGGCGGTCCTGGGTCGCACCGGCACGTAGGAGCGACCGTGGCGAGCGCGGCGCTGACACGACCGACGCCGGCCGTCTACAGTGGCGCGTGATGGCCCGACGACAGACCCAGCAGCGCCCGCTGCCCGCCGCCCCACACCGCGCCACGACCCTGCTGGCGCTGGCCTTGGGCGTCGTCGCGACGCTGCTCGCGATCGGGACCCTCGCCATCGTGCTGACCCGCGGCACGGACCAGGGGCAGGCGGATGCCACGGCCTGTCGCACGGTGACCTGGGATGCGCTGCCGGACGCGGCGACCCTGCCGCCGGGGTGGACGATCGCATCGACGCGCTTCCTGCTCGACATCATGACGACCACGGTCGTCGGGCCAGCGCCGTCCGGATCGACGCAGGGCCTGGCGGCCTTCGTGAGCGTCGCCTGCTTCGGCAGCGACGCCCAGCTCGCCCTCGCGCACGACCACGACGCCGCCGTGCGGGGCGGCGCGCAGGACGTGAGCCTGCCCCAGCTGGGCGACGCCTCGCTCGCCGTCACGAGCGCGGTGACGTCGAGCACGACGATCTACATCCGGCGCGGCATCCTCGTCGCGGACGTGACCGGCGCCACCTCCCTGGACCAGAGCGTGCTCCAGTCCATCGCCGGGAGCGTCGACCAGGCCATGGTCCGGGTCCTGGCGGCAACGTCGGCGCCCGGCTCGACGGCCACGACCCGCTGCCAGCCCAGGGAGCGACCGCGGCGCCCGTCGCGAGCGTGCCCGGGGCCAATGCGACCGCGAGCCCCGCGCCCGCGACGGCGCCTCCGGTCAGCCACGTGGCCCCCGACCTCGAGGCGCTGCTGCCGCAGGCGGTGGGGGGCAGCACCCTGACCCGGCAGAGCGTCACCGGGACGAGCGCCCTGGGGACCGACGCCACGAGTCAGGCGCTGCTCGCCTCGCTCTCGCAGTACAGCAAGACCTCGGGCGACCTCCAGATCGCCGAGGCGCACGACCCGACCGGGACCGCCCAGGTGCAGCTCTTCGCGTTCCGCGTCAGCGGCCTGTCCGGCTCCCAGCTCGCCGCCGCCATCGTCGCCAGCTGGATGGCCAACACCACGCAGACGCCCACCCAGTCCCAGGCCACGGTCGCCGGCCATTCGGTGACGAAGGTGTCGTACGCGCAGGGGGCGACCGACTACGTCTACGCGACGGACACGGTGGCCTTCGACATCGAGACCGCGGACGCGAGCGTGGCCGCGGCGGTGCTGCCGCTCCTCAAGTAGCGCGCCTCCTCGCACCCGCGATCGGCAGCAGCCGCGAACCCCTGCGCGTCCCCGCGCACGAGACGCTTGCATTCCCCAATCGAGGTGGGACACTGGGGGCCAGATGGCACCTGTACTAGGGTGCAAAGGGGGTGTGGGTGCAAGAGGGACGGGTGTAAAAAGCGGGGCATCGCCGTAGCGGGGATACGGAGTCCCAATCGCCCAACCGGTTCCAGAGCCCCCAGATGTCAAGGCGGACGCGACATCCGGGGACGTGCGCTACGTGCGGTCGCAGGCGACCGCGTCGCCTAAACGCCCACGGCGAACGTGGCAACTGGAACGGGATGGGATGGTGTGGTGGTGCTGCGAAAGCTGGCGGTACTCCTAGGCGCATTGGCGCTGGCCCTGATGACGGTCGCTCCGGCGTCCGCCCAGGACCCAAGCGGGGGCACGGGGACCACGGTCACCGCGCCGATGGTCGCGGGCATGCCGCCGGGCATGCCGCCCATGGTCGCCTTCGACCAGTCGAAGCGCGCGGCCGCGGCCGCGGCGAATGTCGCCAAGGGCGCGGTCAACAACATGGAGAAGCTCGTCAAGGGCATCCCCGTGAAGGGCAAGTCCCCCAAGAGCGCCGCCCCGGCGGCAGGCTGCGGGACGCCGTCGACCACCATCGTCGACTACTCGGGCACGTGCGTGCCCAACTACGCGAATAGCTCCATTCCCGGCGGCGGCGGCCCGTCCGTCACGTTCGGCGGACCCGGCAGCGGCGCCGTCGCGATCGCCACGGTCGGTTCGGGCGGCGCCATCACGGGCGTCACCGTCACGAGCGGCGGCTCCGGCTACACCTCCGCGCCCAGCGTCGCCATCGGCGGCTCCGGGAGCGGCGCCACCGGGACCGCCGTCGTCACCGGCGGCGTGACGAGCATCTCCCTCGGCGGCGGCGGCTCCGGCTACACCTCTGCGCCGGTCGCCTTCACCGGCGGCGGCGGCAGCGGCGCTGCGGCGACGGCCACGGTCGTGGGCGGCGTCGTCACCGCCATCACGATCACCAATCACGGCAGCGGCTACACGAGCGCGCCCACGGTCGCCATCGGCTCCGGCGCCTCGGGTGCCGCGGGCACCGCCACCGGCCCGGTCGACGGCGTCGTCGTGGCGGACGGCGGGTCCGGGCTACACGGCCCCCGTCATCGGCTTCACCGGCGGCGGCGGCAGCGGCGCGGCCGCCTCGGCGACCCTCTCCACCGGCGTCGTCACGAGCATCGCCGTCACCACGCCCGGCGCCGGGTACACGGCGCCGTCGGTCACCATCGACGCCCCCACCACCGGCACCCAGGCCACGGCCACGGCGTCCGGCGCCCTCGACACCGTCACGGTGACCCAGGGGTCCGGCTACGCCCCGGGCGAGACGCCCGTGGTGACGATCAGCTCGCCGCCGGCGTCCGGGTCGCAGGCCCTCGCCACGGCCCTGGCCGATGGCAGCGGCAACATCGCCGTCACCGTCACGAATCCCGGCGGCGGGTACACGTCGGCGCCGACGGTCACCATCGCCGACCCGGCCGGCGGCGGCACGGCGGCCACGGCCACGGCAACCATGACGGTCACGGCGATCAAGCTCGTGATCGCGGGCGCCGGCTACACCGCCGTCCCGAGCGTCGCGGTCAACGACAGCGGCAGCCCGACGACCCCCGCCGAGGCCGCGGCCACCATCAGCCCGCTCGGTGCGATCACCGCCATCCACGTCACCACGCCGGGCACCGGCTACACCAGCGCCCCGGCCGTCGGGATCACCGACGCGGACGGCACCGGCGCCAGCGCCACCTCGACGATCGGCGTCACCGCCATCACCATGACGGCGGTCGGCTCCGGCTACACCACCGCCCCGACCGTCACGGTCAATGACTCGGGCACGCCCGCGACCTCGGTCGTCGCCACGGCCAACGTGCTGTCCAACGTCGTCGCCAGCGTCACCGTCGGCACGCCGGGGGCGGGCTACACCACCCCGACCGTCGTGTTCAGCGGCGGCGGCGGCACGGGCGCGTCGGCAACGGCGACCGTGGTCACCGACGTGGTGTCCGCCGTCAACGTGACCGCCGCCGGCACCGGCTACTCCGCCGGCTCGGGCGGGATCAAGAAGTTCGTGGACACCCTCCCCGGCCTCGGCCGGTCTGGCGTCAACGACCTGGGCCAGTACATCCCGGTGGCGGTGGCGGACACCACCACGTACCCGGGCTCCGACTACTACGAGATCGCCCTGGTCCAGTACCGCGAGCAGCTCTCGTCGTCGCTGCCCCCGGTCGTGAACACGGGCGGCGGGGCGATCCCCACCACCTCGAAGGGCGGCACGCTGCTCCGCGCCTACGTCCAGATCGAGACGCCGGCGAACGCCTCGGTGAGCAACCACTACCCGCTCTACAACACCCTGGTTGACGGGACCACGATTCCCATCACGAAGAACGGCCAGCAGGTGTACGCGGTCGATGCGCCGCACTACCTGGGCCCCTTCATCATCGCCAAGGGCGGGACCACCGCCCAGGCGGTGCCGGTCCGCGTCAAGTTCACCAACTACCTCCCCACCGGCTCGGGCGGCGACCTCTTCATCCCGGTCGACACGTCGGACATGGGCGCCGGCATGGGCCCGCTGACCGCGGCCGGGGCGCCGTGCGACCCGACCACCACCACCTGCGCCTCGTACACGCAGAACCGGGCGTCGGTCCACCTCCACGGCGGGGCCACCCCGTGGATCAGCGACGGAACGCCGTACCAGTGGATCACCCCGGCCGGCGAGACCACGCCGTACCCCAAGGGCGTCAGCGTCCAGAACGTGCCCGACATGCCCGACCCGGGCGACGGGTCGATGACGTTCTTCTACACCAACCAGCAGTCGGCGCGGCTGATGTTCTACCACGACCACGCGGTGGGCATCACCCGGCTCGACGTCTACGCGGGCGAGGCCGCGGGCTACCTCGTCACCGACCCGGCCGAGCAGGCCGCGGTCGCCTCCGGGGCCATCCCGTCCGACCAGATCCCGCTCGTCATCCAGGACAAGACCTTCGTCCCCAACGCGGCCCAGCTCCTCGCCCAGGACCCCACCTGGGACACGGCCAAGTACGGCGGCGAGGGCAGCCTCTGGTTCCCGCACGTCTACATGCCCAACCAGAACCCGGCCGACGACTCCGGCGCTGACGCCATGGGCCGCTGGGACTACGCCCTGTGGTTCTGGCCGCCGTACAACGGCCTGCTCGCCCACGAGGACCTCCCGAACCCGTTGTGCGCGACGGACCCGACCGGCCTCTCGTGCACCACGATGCCCACCGTGCCCGGGATCCCCAACCCCTCGCTGGTGCCCGAGTCCTACATGGACACCCCGGTCATCAACGGCACGGCCTACCCGGTCCTCGACATCCAGCCGCAGGCCTACCGGTTCCGCATCCTCAACGCGGCGAACGACCGGTCCTGGAACCTGTCCCTCTACCAGGCCGCCGCCAACGGCAACGTCTGGAACCCGGACGGGACCCTGGCCAACGCGAACGCCGGCGAGGTGCCGATGGTGCCCGCGCAGCCGGATCCCTCCATCCCGTTCCCCACCGACTGGACCACCGCGTCCGACGGCGTGCCCGGCACCCGGCCGGACATCCTCGACGGCCGCGCCGGCGGCGTGCCGGACCCGCGCTACATGGGCCCGAGCTGGGTGCAGCTGGGCAGCGAGGGCGGCGTCCTGCCCGCCGTCACGACCATCGACCCCGAGCCCGTCGGCTACCAGTACAACCTGCGCAACATCGTGGTCACCAACGTGACCAAGCACTCCCTGCTGCTCGGACCGGCCGAGCGCGCCGACGTCGTCGTCGACTTCTCGCAGTACGCCGGCAAGACCCTCATCCTCTACAACGACTCGGGCGCCCCCGTCCCGGCGTGGGACCCGCGCAACGACTACTACACGGGCGATCCGGACTACACCTCCATGGGCGGCGCCCCGACGACGCTCCCCGGCTACGGCCCGAACACGCGGACCGTCATGCAGATCCACGTCGCCGCGGCCACCCCGGCGCCCGCGTTCGACACGACGGCGCTCAACACGGCCGTCCAGAGCCTGTTCGCGACCACCCAGCCCGCGCCCATCGTCCCCGAGGTCGCCTACGGCGCCGCCTCGAACACCTACGTCCGGATCCAGGACACGTCGGTCAACTTCACCCCGACCAACCCGGCCGGCCCGAACACGACGGTCCCGCTCCAGCCCAAGGCCATCCAGGAGCTGTTCGAGCTCAACTACGGGCGCATGAACGCCACCCTGGGCGTGGAGCTCCCGTTCACCAACGGGAACAACCAGACCACCGTCCCGCTCGGCTATGCCGAGCCGACCACGGAGATCATGTCGCCATCGGACGTGGGGACCCCCGTCGGGTCGCTCGGCGACGGCACGCAGATCTGGAAGATCACCCACAACGGCGTCGACACGCACGCCATCCACTTCCACCTGTTCAACGTCCAGCTGATCAACCGGGTGGGCTGGGACGGCGCCATCCGCGCACCCGACGCGAACGAGCTCGGCTGGAAGGAGACGGTGCGGATGAACCCGCTGGAGGACGCCATCGTGGCCCTCCGGCCGGTCACCCCGGAGCTCCCGTTCGGCGTGCCGGACAGCATCCGGCCGATCAACCCGTCCATGCCCCTCGGCATGGTCTTCCCGACCATCGACCCCATCACCGGCAACCCCAGCACCTTCGTCAACGACGTCGTCAACTTCGGCTGGGAGTACGTGTGGCACTGCCACCTGCTGGGCCACGAAGAGAACGACATGATGCGGCCGATGGAGTTCGACGCCGCGAAGGCGCTGGCGGCGGCGCCGGTGCTGTCGAGAACAGGCACCGGGAACATCAGCGGTCCCGTGAACCTAACCTGGACCGACGGGACGCCGAACGGTCTGCCGCTCGGAAGCCCCGCCGGCGAGATCGGCTTCCGCATCGAGCGGGCGCCCGTCACCGCTGGCGTGGTGGGAACGTTCGCCAAGATCGGCACCACGCTCGCCAACAAGACGACCTTCTCGGATGCCACGGCCGTCGTGGACGGCTCGTACGCGTACCGAGTCATCGCGTTCAACGCCGCTGGCGACTCAACCTCTAACTCGGTCCAGATCGTCGCCAACGTTCACCCTCAGCGGCACCGTGAAGACGACCACCGGGACGGCGCTGCCCGGGTCGATCGCCATCTACGACGCCACCACGTTCGCCTACGTCGGCTCGTACACCGTGAACGCGAGCGGGGCCTTCAGCTTCACCCTCCCGCAGGGCAGCTACAAGCTGCGCGTCGCCCCGACCGTGCCCGGCTTCCCCGCCTTCTGGTACGGCGGCACGGGCGTGTCGACCGCGACGACCGTCAACCTCACCGCCAACACGACCCTGAACATCGTGGTGAACGTCAACTTCACCCTCAGCGGGCACCGTGAAGACGTCCACCGGGACGGCGCTGCCCGGGTCGATCGCCATCTACGACGCCACCACGTTCGCCTACGTCGGCTCGTACACCGTGAACGCGAGCGGGGCCTTCAGCATCACCCTCCCGCAGGGCAGCTACAAGCTGCGCGTCGCCCCGACCGTCGCCCGGCTTCCCCGCCTTCTGGTACGGCGGCACGGGCGTGTCGACCGCGACGACCGTCAACCTCACCGCCAACACGACCCTGACGATCACCGTGGTACGTCAACTTCACCCTCAGCGGGCACCGTGAAGACGTCCACCGGGACGGCGCTGCCCGGGTCGATCGCCATCTACGACGCCACCACGTTCGCCTACGTCGGCTCGTACACCGTGAACGCGAGCGGGGCCTTCAGCTTCAGCCTCCCGGCAGGGCAGCTACAAGCTGCGCGTCGCCCCGACCGCGCCCGGCGTCCCCGCCTTCTGGTACGGCGGCACGGGCGTGTCGACCGCGACGACCGTCAACCTCACCGCCAACATCGACCTGGCCATCACCGGCCCGTAGCCCGACCTCGGGCGCGACTCACCGGGACTGGCCCCGCCCCGCCGGGGCCAGTCCCGTTCCATCCTGATAGCCTGCCGTGAGGGAGGTGAGACCATGCATCTCGCCCTTCGATCGCACTGCCCGAGTCCGCCAGCCCGACCCTCCTTCGCGGTCTGCGTCGTGCTCTCGGCGACCCTGCTGGCCGCCTGCGGGAACAGTCCCCCGCCCGCCCCCTCGGGCACGATCGCGCCCAGCCCGACCGCGTCGGCGGCGGGATCCGGGCCCACGGCCCCGGCGTCACCCGGGCCGTCGCCCACCCCCAGCGCCGGCGGGCCGTCCCCGAGTGCGAGTGCTGTCGGCGCTGTCGATGCCTGCG
>CAVQKO010000014.1:0-719879 GCA_963713075.1 uncultured Chloroflexia bacterium | reverse complement strand
ACGAGAACGGAAGGTGTCGGCGTTGGCCGACCTCGGAAGAGAGCTACCACCCAAGTCTGATGGCCGGCGTGCCCCTGCACAGATGCAAGCTCACCTTCCTGATAGAGCGCGTCCCAATGGAAGGTGTCGATTAGATGAACGATCCTCACAGGTCCTCCAAGCCCGCGCGCGTCGCCTCGAAGAAGATGGTCAGCGTCCGTACGCGACCGTCAAACTGACGGTCGATGGGGGGTTTCTCCAACTTGGCGTAGGGAACGGAGGTGTGGCAGGAAGCGACGTTACGACCCGATGCGGCCGGGCAATCCGGCTTCTTAGCGTCGCCATCCGCGACACCCTGTCCTCTCATTTTCGGGCATCCGCTCGTCTCGATTCGTTCCGTACCAGTCGATCGTGCGGTCAATGCCGTCCTCAAGAGGGGTCCGCGCGCCGAAACCAAAGCGTTCACGCGCCCGGCTCGTGTCGAGCGCCCGCCGCGGCTGCCCGTCCGGCTTCGTCGGGTCCCAGCGGATCTCGCCCGTGAAGCCCGTGGCCTCGGCGATCAGCTCCACGAGCTCGCGGATCGTGATCTCCGCGCCCGCGCCCAGGTTGACGGGCTCGGCGCCGTCGTACCGCTCGGCCGCGAGCACGATCCCCTCGGCCGCGTCGTCCACGTAGAGGAACTCACGGGATGCCGAGCCGGTCCCCCAGACGTCGATGTGGTCCGCCCCGCTCTCGATCGGCGTCCACGCACTTCTTGATCAGCGCCGGGATCACGTGCGAGCTGGCGGGATCGAAGTTGTCGCCCGGGCCGTAGAGGTTGACCGGCAGCAGGTAGATCGAGTTGAAGCCGTACTGCTGCCGGTACGCCTGCCCCTGGACGAGGAGCATCCGCTTGGCCAGGCCGTAGGGGGCGTTGGTCTCCTCCGGGTAGCCGTTCCAGAGGTCGTCCTCCTTGAACGGCACGGGGGTGAACTTGGGGTACGCGCACACGGTGCCGATCGTGACGAACTTCTCCACCCCGGCGAGCCGCGCCTGCTCCATGAGCTGGATGCCCATGATCGCGTTCTCGTAGAAGAACCGCCCCGGGTTCTCCCGGTTGGCCCCGATCCCGCCAACGACGGCGGCCAGGTGGATCACCAGCTGCGGCCGCCCGTCGGCGAGCGCGCGGTCGATCCCATCCTTCGTCCGCAGGTCGTAGTCCCTGGAGCGCGGCACGAAGATCTGGTCGGCGCCGCCCGCCTGGAGCCGCCGGACGACCGCCTGTCCCAGGAAGCCGCCGCCGCCGGTCACCATCACCCGGCGGCCGGGCCAGAAGTCAGACACCGCTCGCCACTCCCCGATCGATGCCCGCGTCGGCCATGTCGTGCTCCAGCATCAGGCGCACGAGGTCGCGGAACGCCGTCCGCGCCTCCCACCCGAGGACGCGCTTGGCCTTGGACGCGTCGCCGCGGAGCTCCTCCACCTCGGTCGGCCGGAGATAGCGCTCGTCCACCCGCACGTAGCGCTCCCAGTCCAGATCGACGAGGCCGAACGCCACCTCGCACAGCTCGCGCACCGAGTGCATCTCGCCGGTCGCGATGACGTAGTCGTCCGGCACGGGCTGCTGGAGCATCAGCCACATCGCCTCGACGTACTCCTTGGCGTACCCCCAGTCCCGCTGGGCGTCGAGGTTGCCCAGGAACAGGTGCTCCTGCGTGCCGGCGAGGATCGCGGCCACGCCTCGGGTCACCTTGCGCGTGACGAACGTGCCGCCCCGGCGCGGCGACTCGTGGTTGAACAGGATGCCGTTGCTCGCGTGGAGCCCGTACGCCTCGCGGTAGTCGACCGTCATGAAGTGCGCGAAGACCTTCGACATCGCGTACGGCGAGCGCGGGTTGAACGGCGTCGTCTCGCTCTGGGGGCGTCTCCAGCACCTTCCCGTACATCTCGGAGGACCCGGCCTGGTAGAAGCGGATGGGCCAGTCCGCGGTCCGGATGGCCTCGAGCATCCGCAGGGTGCCCATGCCCGCGGTCTCCGCGGTGAACTCGGGCATCTCGAAGCTCACCTTGACGTGGCTCTGGGCGCCCAGGTTGTAGACCTCGGCAGGCTTGATCCGGTGCAGGTGGCCGATGAGGGACGAGCTGTCGGTCAGGTCCGCGTAGTGGAGGAAGAGGCGGGTCTGCTCCTGGAGCGGGTCGCGGTAGAGGTGGTCGATGCGGCCGGTGTTGAACGAGCTGGACCGGCGGATCAGCCCGTGGACCTCGTAGCCCTTGTCCAGGAGCAGCTCGGCGAGGTACGAGCCGTCCTGGCCGGTGATCCCGGTGATGAGCGCCTTCGGCAGTCCGGATGCCGTCGTCATGCCGCAACCTCCAGCCTGGTGCTCCGGCCGTCGGCGATGGCGTCGACGAACCGGGCCGCGAGCGCGAGGCATGCGCCGGACGAGACGTTGGCCGCCGCGTAGGCCCGTCCCGCGGCGCCGAGGCCCCTCACGATGCGGGATCCTCTCGAAGCTGCGAGAGGGCGGCGAGCAGCGCCTCCGGTTGGCCGGCGGGGACGACGACGCCGGCGCCCGACCGCTCGACCTCGAAGGCCGTGGCCCCGCCCTCGGGCACGGCGGCGAGGATCGGGCGACCGGCTGCGAAGTAGGACGTCAGCTTGCTGGGCAGGGACATGTCGATCTGGCTCGCCCGCTCCGAGAGGAGGAGGACGTCCGCCGCGGCGAGCATGCTGGCGTGGATCCCGTCGGGCTGGACACCGAGGATGTCGACATTGGGGAGCCCGGCGGCCGCGGCCCCGATGGCGGCGGCGCGGTTGCCGCCGCCCGCGAGCACGAAGCGGACGGGATCCTCCCGCCCTGCGGCCAGGCGCGCCGCGTCCACCACCTGCTCCAGGCCCTGCTTGTAGCCCATGTTGCCGGCGTGGAGCACCACCTGGCGGCCATCGGTCCAGCCGAACCGCTGACGGGTCTCCTCGACCGTCAGGGCGGGCTTGGCAACACGGCTCCAGTTGGGCACGTGGTGGATCATCGGCGCCGCGACGCCCAGCCCTTCGAGGTAGGCGACGAAGGCCTGCGTCACGACGCCCACCGCGGACGCCCCCTGGACCGCCCACGCTTCCGCTGCCGTCGTGGCCCTCGCCACCGCTCCCCCGCCCGGCACGCCCGACTGCGCGGCCGCAGGGCCCATCAGGTCCTGGAACAGGATCCCGAACGGCGCGCCGAAGCGCGCGGACGCGACCTTCGCCAGCATCCCGCCGCCCAGGCTCGGGACGATCCCCAGGATCGCGTCCGGGCGGGGCAGTGGCAGCATGGCCGCAAGGCCGGTCAGGCCGAAGGTTGCCTCGTACGCGGCGCGCCGGAGGGCGGACTGGGTCCGCGGCACGTAGTGGGCCGCACGCACGACGGCCACCCCGCCGATGCGCTCTCGAGACCAGAGGGCGCGGCGGGTGCCGCGGGCAAGCCTCCAGTCGGGATAGTGGGGCAGGCCGGTGACCACCGTGACATCGTCCCCGCGGGCCGCGAGATGCTCCGCGAGGCCCGCCGTGTAGGGACCCACGGCGGTCAGCTCCGGCCGGTAGTTGATGCCGAAGATCAGCACCCGCATGCCGCCGCCCCCCCACCCGCCGTCACGCCTGCTTCGCCCCGGCGTTCTGCGCGGCATCGGCCGTGGCGCCCTTCGCGTCGGCCCCGTACCCGCCGTAGTAGTCGTAGTAGTAGTAGCCGCCGGCCATCGATTCCGACAGCCGGTTGAGGGCCACACCCAAGACTCGCGCGCCCACCTTCGCGAGCGCGTCCCGGCCGTGGCCCACCGCGCCGCGCCGGGTCCGGCCGGCGTCCACCACCAGCACCGTGCCGTCCACCAGCGACGAGAGGATCGCGGCATCGGTGACCGCCTGGAGCGGCGGGCTGTCCACGATCACGTACTCGGCGGCCCCGGCCAGGCGCTCCATGACGGTGCGCATCCTCGCCGAGCGCAGCAGCTCCGCAGGGTTTGGCGGGAGGGCGCCGGTGGTGATGACTCGCAGGTGCGGCTGCTCGGTGGCCAGGGCGACGGCGTCGATGGTGCTCTCGTCCGATCGGAGCAGGTTCGTGAGCCCGGCGGTGTTGCCCAGGCCGAAGATCTTGTGGACGCCCGGCTTGCGCAGGTCAGCGTCCACGATGAGCGTGTCGTGGCCCGCCTGGGCGAACACCGCCGCGAGGTTGGCGGCCGTGGTGGTCTTGCCCTCGCCGGGGACGGCGGAGGTCACGAGCATCGTGCGCGCGGGCTTGTCCAGGCTCGCGAACTCGAGGTTGGTCCGCAGCGTCCGGTATCCCTCGGCCGCGGGCGACCTCGGGTACAGGATGGTGGCCAGCCGGTAGATGACCGAGCGGTTGTCGTCGCCCTGCATCCGGATGATCGTGCCCAGGGTGGGCAGCCCCGTCACGGCCTCCACGGCCTCCGGGGACTTGAGCGTGTCGTCGAGGTACTCGGCGGCGAACGCGATGCCCACGGCGAGCAGCAGCCCGACGATCGCGGCGAGCAGCGTGTTGAGCAGGACCCGCGGGCTCGACGGTTCGGCCGGCGGCACGGCCTCGTCCACCACCGTGAGCAGGTTGCTGCCGTTGTTGGAGCTGAACCCCAGGAGCGTCCCGTACGTGCCCTGGAGGCTGACCAGGCGATTCTGGAGCGACTGGAGCTGCGCCTGCTGGTCCGGGCTCGGGGACTGCAGCCCGGTGAGCGTCTGCACCTGGCCCTGCACGGCCTGGATCTGCGTCTGGATCGCCGCCAGACTGCTGTCCACGAACTCCTGGACGCCCTTGTCGTGGCCGCTCAGCGCCGGGGATGTGTTCTTCAGCTGGTCCGCGATGGCGTTCGCGATCGTGGCCGCCTCCACCGGGTCCGGGTCCGTGACCGTGATCGTCACCAGGGTGCTGTTGGTGGACGCGTCCGCCTTGACCACCTTCTGCAAGTCTGTCGGCGTCGTGTCCAGGCCGACCTCGTCGATCACCTTGGCCAGCAGCTCACCGGTGGTGGCGAGGTCCGCGTACGTCTGCGACAGGCGCTGGCTGGCCAGCAGCTGGTTGATGTCCGGGTTGGAGGACGAGAGGGACTGCCCGACGATGAGCGTCACGCTGGCGTCGTAGAGCTTGGTCAGCGAGCTGCTGACCAGATACGAGGCGCCGCCGGCGAGCAGCACGGACGCGATCAGCAGCCACAGCCAGCGGCGGAGCACGTTGAGCGTCTGGCGCGCGTCCATCTAGCGGTGGTCCTCCGGCGGGGCGGGTGCCTGCGCCGTCGCGAGGCGCCGTTCCCGAGTATAGGCGCGGGTGGGCGACCCGGGGCCCGTGCGGCAGGCTTCGGGGCGGGGCATCATGGCGTCCCCGCGGCCGGGCGGTAGCGGATCACCGCCACGAGATCCCGGTCGAACGTGGCGTCCACCGTGGCGACGCCCCCGCTCAGCGTCAGCCCGGGGCTCGCGTCCACGAACGTGGCGCCGGGCGGCAGCGTGATCTGCAGGTGGAGCGGTCCCGGCCGCAGCCCGGGCTCCTTCTGGACGGTCAGCCGGTAGGTGGCGATGCCGTTGTCGGCGAGGTCGGCCGGGTACGGGCTCACCCAGCGGTACATCAGGGTGGCCGCGCCGGGCGGGATCTGGAAGTAGTTGGCGATGACGGTGCGGCCGAGCTCGTCGGTCATGTCCGCGGGCGCCGTGATGGGGATCTGCGTGCCCGCGCTGACCGCCTCGAGGCGGCTGCGCTGCGGGACGTACAGCCGGAAGTACATGCCCAGGGTGGTGAGCTTCTGGAGCGTGGGCAGCGCGCGGTACGCCTTCCCCGCGTCGGTCATGATCTGGTTGTCCCAGTGCGCGGTCAGCGTGTCGTCCGCGTTGCCGTACTGGTCCAGCTTCACCGCGATGTCCAGCGAGCGGTCCGTGACCGCGTTGAGCTTGGACACCGGCGACACGTTCGCGTCCACCGGGTACATGAAGTCGCCGGGGTCCTGGCGCACGGCGCCGCCGAAGCCGAGCTTGGTCATCTGCCCCTCGGCGCCGGGGTCGGCGAACCAGGCGAGCAGCAGGTGCTGGGCCGAGAACCGGTCGCCGTGCGAGGCGAGGTCCGTCCAGCGCGCGGGCGGCAGCGCCAGCAGGGCCGTGAACAGCCGGTCAGCGAAGTCCGACAGGAACGCCTTGCGGTTGGTGTCCGGCGTGGTGGCCACGCGCGTGTTCTGGAGCACCTTGAGCGTGGTCTCGCCGCTCGCGATGGTGACGCCGTAGTCCGGCACGGTGACTGGCCCGGTGACCGAGAGCAGGTCGTCGATCGTGTAGGTGGTCAGCCCGAGCACGCCGTCGATCGGCCCCGCGCCGCCCTCGTTGCGGTACAGCGTCACGGCCTCCTGCGCGCTCGTGGGGAAGTCGGGCGACCAGTTCGCGTCCGCCAGCTGCCAGGGCTGCTTGGGGCCCAGGAGGTAGTGGGAGAGGGCCGGCGGCGCCGTGACGAACGGGTAGTCCCAGGGGAGGTCCAGCAGGAACACGTCCTGGAAGTGGCGCTCGGTGATGTGCCCCTTGTCGAAGGTGATGGTGCCGAAGCTGCCGATGAAGCCGCCGGTGGGCCGCAGCTCGGCCGGGTCCTGCGTGAGCACCAGGTACCGCTTGGGGCTGTCCCAGCCCAGGATCCCGGGCAGCGTGCCCTGGAGCTCCGCGTACGCGTGGAGCACCGGGCCGTAGTCAGCAATCCGCTGCACCATCAGGTCCCGGATGGAGGCGATCGGCCCGGGCAGCTTGGCGGGCGCGGCCTCGAGCGCGGTCTGGGCCTGGTCGATGGCGGCCACCGCGCGGTTCACGTCCGCCTGCCCCGTGGCCATCAGCTCGGTCAGCTGGGCGAGCGCGCTCCCCTGCCCCTGCGTGCCGGCGGCCGCGGCCTGTTCCTTGATGGTGACATAGCGGTCGGCGAGCGACAGGCCGGCGTCCGCGGCGTCGAGCAGCGCGCCGCCCGCCTGCGCAACGTGGTCGGCCCCCACCACCGCGTCGCGGGTGGGCGGGAGCACCCGCGCCAGGGCGACGAGCGGGTCGCCGGTGAGCAGGGCGTCGAGGCTCGCGAAGTGGTCGCGGGCCGAGCGGTCGTCCTGCTTCAGGGCGTTGAGCTCGGTGCGGTCGAGGCCGAGACCCGCCGCCTTGGCCTGGGTCACCATGGTCTCGAGGTCCGTCTTGAGCGCCCGCGCCTCGTCGAGGGCCGGCAGGTAGCGGAACGCGGCCAGGGCCGCGGCGGCGCCCACGAGCAGCAGGACGACGAGTCCCGCCCCCGCGAGCACCCAGCGGCGGCGCCCGCGCGTGCTCCGTCGGCGGTGGCGGCGGTGGCGGTCGGACCGGCTCGGCGCGTCCGTCACGGGGCAGAGGCGGGCGGCGTCGACGGCGACGCTGACGGCGCGGGCATGGCGATCACGACGAACCGGGGCGCCGTGGCCGTGTACGAGGTGGAGGTCTGGAGGGTCAGCTGCTCGGTCGGCGTGGCGGCGGTGTACTGGAGCGCGTCGTACGGGACCTTCGGCAGGACCTTCGTCACGGTGTAGGTGCGGGTGGTCCCGTCAACGAGGTCGAGGACCACCTGGTCGCCCACCTTCGCCTGCCACAGCGAGAGGAACATGCCCGTCTGCGCGTGGGCGTAGATGTAGATGTTCGTCCCGCCGTCCGGCCAGCCCGTCCCCGGGTAGTGGGCGGCCTTGTTCATGGGCGCGTCGAGCCCGTCGCCCTCGACGATCCGCAGGTCGATCCCCAGGCGGTCGATCCGGATCCGGCGCGCCACGATGCCCACCGGCTGCGGGCTGGGCGTGACGATCGGGGCCAGCGAGGACGACGGCGGCAGGCTGGCGGAGGACGTCGCGATGGGCGGCAGCGTGGCAGCCGATGCGGACGGCGCGGCCGATCCCGCCGGCGCGCTGGGCGAGCCTGCCGGCGGACCGTCGGGCGACGAGCGGCCGCCCAGGGCGATGGCCCCGGCGACGACGAGGACCGCGAGGGCGGCCACGAGGACCGCGACCCGTCCCGGGCTGCGGTCGATGCCCAGGAACCGCGCGAGGCGGCGGGCGGGCGACGAGCGCCGGCGGCGGCGGCGGTGCGAGGGCGGCGACGCCGGCGGGTCCGCGTCCATGCTGGTCATGCGGCCCGGTCCGCCCCTCGCCACTGGTTCGGCCCGGGCAGCGGCCCATGCGGAACCAGCGGCGAGCTGATGGTCATGTCAGGTTCCGCGCAGGGACGCGAGCCGCGAACGTGGTCCGGGTCGCGAGGGTCAGCGGCGGTCTGCGGCGAGGCGGCGAAGCATCAGGCCCATGCCCGCGAGGACCGCAAGGCCGGCCAGGAGCATCGACGGCAGCGTGGACGCCGGGGCGGTGTCGGTCCGCGGCAGCGTCTTGCCCGACGCGGTGATGGCGGTCGTGCCGATCGACTGGTCTGCCGTGGCGCCCAGGACGAGGCCGTGCGGCGAGCAGGCGAGCTGGATGTGGGTGGTGGCGATGCCGCTCGCGTTCGTGGTGGTGGGCGTCAGGAGGACCTTGTCGCCGGTGATGTTGCCGCTCACGAACGCCCACGCGACGGGCTGGCCCGAGATGGGCGACCCGGCGGCGTCCTTGACGAGGGCAGTCACGGTGATCGGCGTGTTGCACGCCTGGGGGCCCGACGGCGACGACACCTGGACGGTGGCGGCGACCTGACCGGCGTACCCGAAGACGGTCACGGCTGCGACGAGTGCGAGCAGGGACCCCCCAAAGAGTGCGGTAGCGGCGCGGAACCTTCGCATCTGCTTCCTTCCCTTTTCCCCGGGCGCGTGGGCCCATGGCCCAACAGATCTTACCAAACGCTTCCAAACCGGAGCACGCAACGGCGGCGTCGCTCTCTGACGACGCGTGGCCATCGTACTGCGGTCTGTCATATCGCCTATGGGCCACTCGGCACCTGGCACCCCCTCGTCTGGGGGGGCGGGGCGGCTCAGCGGGCCGGGATGACCAGCAGCTGGCCCGTGATGATGAGGCTCGGGTCCTTGATCTTGTTCGCCTTCTCCAGGGCTGCGACCGTGACGCCGTACTTGGCCGCGATGCTGGTCAGCGTCTCGCCTCTGACGACGCGGTGGGTGAGGAGCTTGGGCGTCGGCGAGGGGGTGGGCGATGGCGTGGGGGTGGGCGCCGGCGACGCGGTCGGGGCGGGCGTCGGCGTGGGCGACGGATCCGGGGTGGGGGTCGGCGACGGCGTGGGCGACGGCGTGGGCGACGGCGCTGGCGCGGCCGACACGCTGGCGGCGGGTGATCCGCCCGTGCCCCCGGCCCCGCCGCCCACGGTGGCGGCGAGACGGGTCCCGAGGAAGATGCCGCCGATCGCGGCGGCGAGCGCCAGGGTCACCGCGAGCGCGGTGTTGACGGTGCCGTGGCCCCGCGGTTGCCCGCTGGCGGACCGCCGCGATGCCTCGGCTGTGACCGCCGCGAGGGCCACGGCCGCGCCGCTCGGCGCGACGGCGGAGGTGGCGACCGGCGGGTGGTACCGGGAGCAGGCGACGTGCGCCGCGGTCAGGCAGTCGCGGGCCTGCTTCGCGCTCTCGATGCTGGACGGGCGGGCAGTCGCGTGGCAGCGCTGGGCGCCGGACGGGTACGCGAAGTGCGTGTCCGGATCGTCTGCGAGGCCCAGGTACGGGCAGACCGGCGCCGGGGCGCCGGTCGCGGGGGTTTCGGTCGCGGGGGGTTCGGTCGCAGGGGGTTCGGTCGCCGGCGCCGGGGTCGCCGGCGTTCCGGGCGGCGCGGCCTGCGTCGTCGAGGCCTCGGGCGCCGTGGCCTCCGTCGTCGAGGCTTCGGGCGCCGCGGATTCGGGCGGCGGGGTCTCGGGTGAGGTCACCGCGTCGCCTCGAGGGCGCGCGGGCGCCGGTGGAGCATGCGTCGGATCCGTCCGCCCGGGACGGCCGTTCGCCCCTCGCGCACGATCGTCATGGGGCCGCGCATGGCCGCGAGCAGGCCCGCAGGGGTGGCGGGATCGCCGGCCATCGTCGTGTACGTCCGCCCGACCTCGATCAGCGCGTGCGCGTCGGAGGCGCCGATGCCGGGCATCGCCAGCCGCGCCGCCAGCGCCGTCGCCCGCTCGTTCGCCGCCTGGCGCGCCACCCGACCGTTCCACGCCTCCACCCAGTCGACCAGGCGCACGAGCTCCTCGTTGGCCGGCTCCAGCAGCAGCGAGCGGCGCGTGTGGTCGTAGGGGTGCGGGATGCCGATCAGGGCGCCCTGCTCGCGCCCGGCCGCGATCGCGTCGCGTGCGGACAGGTCCCGCCCGATGGGCCGCTCCAGGAACACGAACACCAGGTCGCCGTCCCGCGTGTGGACCTCGCACCCGATCAGCACCGTGAGGTCCCGGCCGGCGGCGTCCCGCGCCCGGAAGGCGCCGTCGAGCGTGTCGTGGTCGGTGATGGCTACGTGCGTCAGCCCGCTCTCGGCGGCCCGCGCCACCAGGGCGACCGGGTCGGCCACCCCGTCGAAGCTGGCCGACGTGTGGCAGTGGAGGTCGACCCTGGCGTCCGGGGGCCCGGGCTCGTTGGTTGTCTCGGCCATCAGCGGCTAGCCGCCCGCGCTGGCTTCCGCGAGGTACCGCCGCGCGTTGGCGCCGCGGACGGCGCGGATGTCCTCCTCGTACTTGAGGACCACGCCCAGGGTCTCGTCGACGGTGTCGCCGTCGAGCTCGGTCGCGCCCAGTGACAGCAGCGCGGCCGCCCAGTCGAGCGTCTCGGCGACGCCCGGCACCTTGGTGAGGTCGGCGGTGCGCAGCCGGTGGACGAAGGCGACGAGGTCGCGGGCGAGGGCCGCCGGGGCGTCGGGGACGCGGGTCGAGACGATCTCGAACTCCTTCTGCGCCGTCGGGTAGTCGATCCAGTGGTAGAGGCAGCGCCGCTTGAGCGCGTCGTGGACCTCGCGCGTCCGGTTGGAGGTCAGCACCACGCGCGGCGGCTGGGCGGCCCGGATCGTGCCGATCTCGGGCACGGTGACCTGGAAGTCGGACAGGATCTCGAGCAGGTACGCCTCGAACTCCTCGTCCGCGCGGTCGATCTCGTCGATGAGCATGACGGGCGGGATCCCGTCGGCGGCCTCGAGCGCCTGGAGCAGCGGGCGCCTGAGCAGGAACTCGGGGCCGAAGATGTCGTGGGCGGACGCCTTCGCGATCTCGCCGCGCGCCTCGAGCAGCCGGATCTCGAGCATCTGGCGCGGGTAGTTCCACTCGTAGACCGCGGTGTTGACGTCCAGGCCCTCGTAGCACTGGAGCCGGATGAGCCGCGCCCCGAGGGACGCCGCCAGGACCTTGGCGAGCTCGGTCTTGCCGACCCCCGCCTCGCCCTCGAGCAGCAGCGGGCGCCCGAGCTCGAGCGCGAGGAACACGGTGGTGGCCAACGAGCGCTCGGCGATGTAGCCCTGCTCGCGGAATGCCGCCATCAGCCCGTCGATCGTCTGCATCGAGGCGGGGCGGGCGGCACGGGCGGCGGCGGCACGGGCCGTGGCCGCCTGGGCGGCGGTCTGGTCGGTCATGGCCGCGATGCTACACCGCCCGGCGGTCCGGGCTCGGTGCCGCGCGCCATGCGGCCGCCCCGAGGCGCCGGGCCGGCGCCGCCGAGGGGTCGGGAGCCGTCAGGACGGGCTGGCGATCGGCACGAGCACCGGGATGTTGACGCGGGCCACCCGACTGCGCGCCAGGACGTTCCCGTGGCCGTCGAGCGCCACGACCATGAGCTTGACCTGCACCACGCCCGACGGGACCGTGAGCAGGAGCGGCGTGGCGGGCGGGCGCGCGAACTGGCCGACGGTCCGGCTTCCCGGATACACGGGCCGCGCGGCGGTGCCCGTCTTCGAGCGCGTGGCGACGAGCACGTAGGTCCGTGCGCCCGGCGTCCTGGTCCACGCGACCGAGATGGTGGTCGGGCTCGCCAGCGATGCCCGGAGCCTCGGCGCGGGGATCGGCGTCGGCGACGGCGATGCGGTGGGCGGCGCCGTCGGCGTCGGCCTCGACGCCGGGCCCGGCGTCGAGCTGGGCCTCGTCGCGGGCGTGGCGGTGGCGGGCGGGGCTGTCGGGCCGGGCGACGCGGACCGCTGGCCGGGTCCCGGGGACGCCGACCGGCCGCTCGCCGGCGGGGTCGTCGGCTGGACCGTGCTCTCGGCGCCCGCGGATGGCGAGTGGCCGCCGATGACGGCGGCCGGGCGCTCGACCTGGACCCGGCCGTCGCGCACGATGACGACCTCGCCCGCCTCGAGGACGACGTCGCCGATCCGGGCCGATCCCCCGTCGCCCACCGTGATCATCGCGCCGTCGGGGAGCAGCAGCCCGTCCGGGTTCTGCATCGTCGTCCCGTCGGCCAGCGACACGACCACGTTGACCGTGGCGCTCAGCTCGAGCGCGGCCGAGGTGGTGGGCGATGCGCTGGACCCGGGCGACCCCGGCTGCCAGGGCCCGAGGAGGGCCACCGCGCCGAGCACCACCGCGGCACCCACGGCGCCCAGCGCTGCGAGCGGCCGCCAGCTGAGCCGACGGCGCCACGGTGCACGGCCCGCGCCGGCGGGCGGGTGTGCCGCGCCGAGGGGCCCCGCCGCGCCGAGGGGCCCCGCGGCGTCGGCGGGCACGGGGAACGGCATCGGCGGCCACGGGGGCGGAGTCGGCCGACCGGCTCGCGGCGGCGGCGCGCAGCCGCCCCTCGAGCGCCTCGGCGAAGCTGTCGCCGGGCTCCGGCGCCGGCCGCTGGCCGGCCGCCTCGAGGCGGCGCCTGATGCCGCGGCTCACCGGCCGTCCCCGTCGTCGAGCAGCCGACGCAGCGCGCGCGTCGCGCGGAAGACGACCACGGCCATCGTGGCCTTGGACGTCCCGAGCGCGGCGGCCGCCTGGTCCTGGGACAGGCCCGAGAGGTAGCGCAGCGAGAGCGCCTGCTGGTAGCGGGGGCTCAGGCGGTCCATCGCGGCGAGCACCTCCTCCACCTCATCTCTGGCCCCCACAACGTCGGCCGGGTCGCCGTCCGGCGTGCCGTGCAGGCGGTCGGCCGCGCCCTGGCCCCGGGCCGACGCGGCCCGGCCCGCTGCACGGTACTGGTCCACGAGCTCGTTGGCCACGATCCGGAACAGCCAGGGCCCGAAGCCCCCCGGCCGCCACTGGAACGCGCCCAGGTTGCGCAGCGCGCGCTCGAAGGCGGCCGAGGTGACGTCCTCGGCCGCCTCGACCGTGCCCGTGCGCCGATAGGCGAACGCGTAGACGCGAGGGAGGTAGCGCCGGTAGAGCTCGGCGAAGGCGGAGGAGTCAACCCTCGCCCGCTCCACCAGCGCCCGTTCATCGTCCGCATCGCGAATCCCGTCCACCTCGCCAAGTCTGACGGCGTCGACGGCGGCGATGGCGGTGGCCCTGCTCGCTCAGCTGGGGATGCGCACCGCGTCGCGGCTGCTCCACGCCACGACGCGGCCGTACTTGTCGTAGGCCACAACCGCGTAGCGGATGGTCTGGCCGCGCTTGACGTTCCAGTCGCCGAAGGCGCGGGTGCCGTGGATCCCCGTGCGGTAGATGGCCGTCCGGGTCCCGCCGTCAACCGAGCGCCAGAGGACGTAGCGGACCGCGGTGCTGCGGCTCGTGGCCGACCAGCGGCACACGTCGTGCAGGTGCGACCCGTCGATCACCAGCACGCAGTTGAACGCGAGCGTCTGGGGCGCGCGGCCGACGTAGACGCTGGCCACATTGCTCCGCGCGACGCGCGAGTTGCCGGCGTTGAGGGCGGCCACGAAGTAGTGATACGTGTGGCCGGTGCGGATGTTCCGGTCGGCGTAGCGGAGCGTGTCGGTCGGCAGGACGTTGGCGACGACCACGCGCGAACCCTTGTCGACCGAGCGCCACAGCCGGTACTTGGCCACCGTGAGAACGCTCGGGGCGGTCCACTTGCAGACGTTCGCCCGGTTGGGCCACGTCGCCTGGAGCGGATTGGGCAGCACGAGGCTGCACGTCAGCTTGATCTCGGGCGCCGTGCTCGTCGTCGTCGGCGTGGTCGCGGCCAGGGCGGTCTGCGGGAGCAGGACCGCGCCGGCCAGCAGGGCCGCGCCCACGAGGCGCGCCAGACGGGGTCGTCGCATGCGAAAAGTCCCTCCGGTGGTGTGGGTTGTTCGGCAAGGACAACGCGCAACGCCCCCGGCGATTACACCCGCGGCCCCACGAAGTTCGCCGCTCAGCCCTCCGGCGCGTCGAGATCGCGCGCATAGGCCGGGAACCGGAAGCGCTGCGTCCGGTCGAGGATGCCGCCGTGGGCGAGCCGGGCGACGGTGGCGGGCGATGCCGGGTAGCCCGCCACCAGCAGCGGCAGCAGCAGGTCGGCCGCGGTGGCGCGCGAGTAGGCGCCGCACGAGGGGAGCCCCACGACCGCGGCACGGCCGAGCCTGGCCAGCCAGAGCATCGAGCCCGGGTGGGCCGGGACGCCGCGGCGCACGACGCGCCCGCCGAGCCGCTCGATGGCGACGAAGAAGGCGTCGCCCGGGTCGGTGCTGGCGCCGCCGGCCGTGAGCACGATCCTGGCCCCTCCCCTGGCCCGGGCCCCTCCCCTGCCCCGGACCGCCTCCGCGAGCGCCGCGGCAACGGCGTCGGGGTCGTCGGGGACGTGGGCGATCCCAGCCAGGGTGGCGCCCAGGCCGCCGACGCGCGCAGCGATGGACGCCTCGAACCGCGCGCGGTCCGCGGCCGAGAGCGTCTGCTTGACGATGACGGCGACGCGGAGGGGCTGGAACGGGCGCACGCGCACGACCGGCCCGCCACGTCCTGCGATCGCCTCCGCGGCCTGCAGCACGCGGCCCGGGACGAGGTGGGGCGCGATCTTCGCCGACGCCACGAGATCGCCGGCGGCGACGATGCGGCCCGCGGCGACCGTGAACAGCTCGACGGGGTCGAGCCGGTTGATCCGCTCGAGGGCGGCGAGGCGGACCTCGACGACGCCGGGCGCCGACGCGAGCAGGTCGACGCGCGACTGGGCCGGCCCCCGAGCCGTGAGCCCGGCGGCGGCCGCGTCACCCGCGACGGCCATGACTCGCGAGGCGCAGGGCGGCATCGTCCTCGTGCACGTCGTCGGCTGCGGGCACGAGCACGGTGAGCGGCCGCCCGGCAGGCGCCTCGGCGAGGGCGGCGAGATCGGGCGCCGTGAGCCGCCGGCCCTTGGTCCACCGCCGGCCGGCCACCTCGATGTCGCGCGTGAGCACGGCGCCGACGAGCCCGGCCGGCGCGGGCCGACCGGGCTCCAGGTGCTCGACGCGCACGCCGGGCAGGCCGGGGCGGGCTGACGGCGTCAGCGGGCGCGAGCCAGCGCCGCCTCGATCGCGCGCCTCGCGTGCACGACCGCCATCGCCGCGCGGTAGTCGCGCCCGGCGTGGATGTCGGCGTTGACATCGCGGGAGCCGACCACGAGGGCCGCCGCGGCCGCGACGGCCTCGGGCGAGCCGGTGGTGCCGACCAGCGCGGCCTCCACCTCGTGGGCGCGGTACGGGTGGTCCGAGACGCCGGTCACGCCCACGCCCGCCCACTCGATCATGCCCCCCGCGCCGACGACCACCACCGCGGCGACGCCGGCCACCGGGTAGCCCGACGCGCGCTGCTCCAGCGACGCATAGGCCGACCCGGCGTCAGTGCGGGGCGGCGGCAGGATCACGGCGGCCAGCAGCTCGTCGTGGGCCAGCGCCGTCTCGAAGGCCCCCTTGAAGAAGCCGTCGAGCTTGACGTTGCGGGTGCCCCCGGATGACTGGACCACCGCCTCGGCGTCGAGCGCGAGCAGCGCCGCGGGGAGGTCCGACGCCGGGTCGGCGTGGGCCACCGCGCCGCCGACCGTGCCGCGGTTGCGGACCTGGACGTCGGCGATCGTCGGCAGGGCGTCCTTGATGACCCCGTAGTGCATGACCGGCGAGTCCTCGAGGTCGGCGTACGTCGTCAGCGCGCCGACGGACAGGCGCCCGTCGTCGAGCCTGGAGACGCCCCTGAGCTCCGAGAGCCGCCCGATGTCCACGAGGCGCGCGGGCTGGGCCAGCCGCAGCTTCATCAGCGGCAGCAGGCTCTGGCCGCCCGCGATGACCTTGGCGCCCTCGTCGGACGCGAGGATCCCGAGCGCCTCGTCCACCGAGGACGCCCGGGTGTACTCGAAGGCCGCCGGGATCATGCCTGGCCTCCCTTCGCGGCCTGGATGACGCCCCAGACCTTCTGCGCCGTGAACGGCATGTCGAGGTGGCGGACGCCCAGCGGGCTGAGCGCGTCGTTCACCGCGTTGGCCACCGCGGCCGTCGAGGCGATGCAGCCGGCCTCGCCCACGCCCTTGACCCCGAGCGGGTTGACGGGCGACGGCGTGACCGTCTCGTCGAGCTCGAAGGAGGGCAGCCACTCGGCGCGCGGCACCGCGTAGTCGAGCAGCGAGCCCGAGAGCAGCTGCCCGTCATCGCCGTAGACGGCCTCCTCCCAGAGCGCCTGGCCGACGCCCTGGGCGATGCCGCCGTGCAGCTGGCCGTCCACGATCATCGGGTTGATCTTCTTGCCCACGTCGTCGACCGCCACGTAGCGGACGAGCTCGACGTTGCCGGTCTCCTCGTCCACCTCGACGAACGCGACGTGGGTGCCGAAGGGGAACGTGCAGTTGTCGGTGTCGTGGTAGGCGGTCTCGTCGAGGTACGGCTCCATGCCCGGCGGCGTGTCGAACGCGAGGTCGAGCGCGAAGGCGATCTCCTGGATGGTCTTCTTCTTGTCGGGCGAGCCCTTCACGCGGTACTCGGCGCCCTCGACCTCGATGTCGTCGACGTTGGCCTCGAGCATGTGGGCGGCGTACCGGCGCGCCTTCTCGCGGATCTTGCCGGCCGCCTTGATGGCGGCGCCGCTGCCCACGTTGGACGTGCGCGAGCCGTACGAGCCGTACCCGAACGGCGTGCCCTGGGTGTCCGAGTGCTGGACGACGATGTCCTCCATCGGGACGCCCAGCTCGTGGCTGATGATCTGGGCGAACGTGGTCTCGTGGCCCTGGCCCTGCGGCTGGGTGCCCATCGTGACCACGACCTTGCCCGTGAGGTGGACCTTGATGTTCGACGACTCCCACATCGCGGCGCCCCAGCCCTCGCCCACGGCGCCGATCCACTTGGACGGGGCGACCCCGCAGACCTCGATGTAGGTGGAGAGCCCGACGCCCAGCAGCTTGCCGCGCGCCTTCGCCTCGGCCTTCTTGGCCGCCATGTCGGCGTAGCCGGCCATCGCGAGCGCCTTGTCCATCGCGGGCTCGTAGTTGCCCGAGTCGATGTACAGCTTGCTGCCGTTGACGGCGGTCAGCAGCCCCGAGGGGTTGTCGTACGGGAAGCTGTCGGGCGGCAGGAAGTTGCGCCGCCGGATCTCGGCCGGGTCGATGCCCAGCTCGTCGGCGACGAGGTCCATCGCCCGCTCCACGACGTACGTCGCCTCCGGGCGACCGGCGCCGCGGTACGCGTCCACGAACGTGGTGTTGGTGTAGACGCCGGTCACCTCGCAGTGGACCGCGGGGATCTTGTACGGGCCCGAGAGGATGCGCCCGTAGAGCGTGGTGGGGATGCCTGGGCCGATCGTGGAGAGCCGGCCGCCGAGGTTGGCGATCGTCCGCACGCGGAGGCCCTTGACCTCGCCCTGCCTGGTGGACGCGACGTCGAGGTAGGTGATGTGGTCGCGGCCGTGGATGGTGGAGCCGAAGCTCTCCCGGCGGCTCTCGACCCACTTGATCGGCCGCCCGCCGACGAGCTTGCTGGCGAACAGCGAGAGCGCCATGTCCGCGTAGCAGTAGATCTTGGAGCCGAACGCGCCGCCCACGTCGGGGCTGATGCAGCGGATCTTCTGCTCCGGCACGCCCATCACGAAGGCCGCCAGGAGGAGCCGCTGGATGTGCGGCGTCTGGCTGGACATCCAGATCGTGTACTCGTCGGTGCCCGGGTTGTACCAGCCGATGTCGCCCCGGACCTCCATCGGGTTGGGGATCAGCCGGTGGTTGACGAGGCGCTGGCTGACCACGACCTCCGCATTGGCGAATGCCGCGTCCGTGGCCGCCTTGTCGCCCACCTGCCAGTCGAACACGCGGTTGTTGGGCGCGTTCTCGTGGAGTTGCGGGGCGCCGTCCGCGAGGGCCTTCTCGGCATCGGTCACCGCAGGCAGCGGCTCCCAGTCCACGCTGATCAGCTCGAGCGCGTCCACCGCCTGGGCCGCCGTCTCGGCCACCACCGCGGCGACGCCCTCGCCGGTCCACTTGACCGAGTCGGTGGCGAGCACGCGGGGCGTGTTGACGTTGTTCTGGATGCCCGACGCGCCGCCCGCCGGCCACGCCATGGGCAGCGGGTTGTACGGGATGTCCGCGCCGGTGATCACCGCCACCACGCCGGGGGCCGTCTTGGCGGCCGAGATGTCGATCGAGCGGACGTTCGCGTGCGCGTAGGGACTGCGCAGGATGGCCAGGTGGGCCATGCCCTGGAGCTTGATGTCGTCGAGGTACCGGCCCTTGCCGGTGATGAAGCGCGGGTCCTCGACCCGCTTCACCGGAGTGCCGAGGACGTCAGTGGTCATCTCGGTCCCCCTATGCCGACGCTGCGGCGCCGTCGCGCATGACGGCGGCCGCCTCGCGGACGGCCGCCACGATGTTGTGGTAGCCGGTGCAGCGGCAGATGTTGCCCGCGATCGCGTGGCGGATCTCCGCATCGGTCGGGTCCGGGTCGCGCGCGACGAGGTCGACGGCCGCCATGATCATGCCGGGCGTGCAGAAGCCGCACTGGAGGCCGTGCTTGTCCCAGAACGCCTGCTGGACGGGGTGGAGCGAGCCGACCTGGCCGAGGCCCTCGATCGTCGTGACGGACGACCCGTCGGCCTGCACCGCGAGCATCGTGCAGCTCTTCACGGCGTGCCCGTCGAGGTGGACGGTGCAGGCGCCGCACTGGCTGGTGTCGCACCCCACGTGGGTGCCGGTGAGCTCCAGGTCCTCGCGCAGCATGGAGACGAGGAGCGTGCGGGGTTCGACGTCCACCTCCCGGTGTTCGCCGTTCACTTCGAGCGCAACGTGCAGCTCGGCCACCAGGACGACCTCCTTCCGCCGGATTCGGCAGCGCCGCGGGTCCCGCCGCGGCTGGCAAGGGTGACGCTGATCGTCCGCCGGGAAGCCGCGGGCGAGGCCCGGGCGTCGACGGGTGATTTGTGGTCCGACGCGGCCAGGAGGCAGTGGCCCCGGGATGGTGGGGAACACCGGGCGCAGGCGCGGCACCCCGGATGGTGGCAGGGTGGCGCGAATGGCGCAACCCGGTTTCGGAACGGGTGCGCCGTGCGGGCCGGGGGAACCCCTCGTGCGGTTCCTCGGGCGGCTCCGGCGCGGATCCGGCGCGGGTTCCGGCGCGGTGGCGCGGCCTCCCGCCGGGGCGGCTCCTCGAGCGCTCCTCGAGCGGCTCCGGCGCGGCTCCGGCGCGGGTCGCTCCTCGGGCGCGGCGGCGCGGCCTCCCGCCGGGCGCTCCTCTCCGGCCGCTCGTCGCCTGGGCGGCGACGGCTTCCGCGGCCGCCGGTCGGATGGTCGCCCGGGAGGCGACGTCCCGACCCGACCGACCGCGTCCCCGGCCCGCCGACGGACGAATCGTCGCCTGCCGGGCGACGAACGGGCGCAGAGGGTTCGAAACCGTCGCCGCCGAGGCGACAGGCGGCGCGCGGGCCTGGACCCCGGCGCGCGGGCTGGACCCCTGGCGCGGGCGAGGCCTCGAGCCCAGGCGGCCCGCGGCCGGCGGCGCCGTCGGCTCAGCCGGCGGCCGCCACGTCGCGCAGCGCGGCGTCGAAGCCCTCCGCGATCTGGGCGACCTCCGCCTCGCTGATCACGAACGCGGGCGAGAAGTGCAGGCCGACGCCCCGGATGTTCCGCGTCAGGACGCCGTGCGTGCGCGCCGCGGCGACCACGGCCTCGACCGCGCCCGGATTGGCCTCGCGCGCCCCGGCCGACAGCTCCACGCAGGCGGTCAGCCCCACGGTCCGGACCTCGCCGACGAGCGGCGAGGACGCCAGCCGCCCGATCTCGCGCTCCACGACGGGCTCGAGCGCCCGGACGCGGCCGACGAGGTCCTCGCGCTCCATCAGGTCCAGGTTCGCCATGGCCGCGGCGCACGCCGTCGCGTGGCCGGAGTAGGTGTAGCCGTGGCGGAACACCGCGCCCGGGACCGGCTCGTCCCAGAAGGGCGCCCGGACGCGCGGCCCGACGACCACGCCGCCGAGCGGCACGTAGCCCGAGGTGATCGCCTTGGCGAACGTGATCATGTCGGGCTCGATGCCGTAGCGCTGGCTCCCCCACCACCAGCCCGTGCGGCCGAAGCCGGTGATCACCTCGTCGGCGATGAGCAGGACATCGAACTGGCGGCACAGCTGCTGCAGTCCGGTCAGGTACTCGGGCTGCGGCGGGATGACGCCGCCGGCGCCCACCACGGGCTCCGCGATGAACGCCGCGATCTCGGCGGACCGGGCCGCGAACAGCGACTCCACCGCGTCGAGGTCGTGGACGCCCACCTGGAGCGTGTCCGCCACCAGCGTGCCGTAGCCCGCCTTGTTCGACGGGATGCCGGCGAGCGAGGTGCCCAGGGCGGCCATGCCGTGGTAGCCGTGCTCGCGGTTGACGATGATCTTCTTCTCGGGCCGGCCCAGCACGTCCCAGTAGCGGCGGGCCAGCTTGCCGGCGGTCTCGACCGACTCCGATCCGCCGCTCGTGAAGAAGACCGCCGCGTTGGGCATCGGGGCCATGGCGGCGATCCGCGCGGCCAGCTGCACCGTGGGCTCGGTCGTGTACGGCCCGAAGGACGAGTAGGCGGACATCCGGCGCATCTGCGCCGCCGCCGCGTCGGCGATCTCGGCCCGGCCGTAGCCCGCCACCGTGTACCAGAGCGCAGCCGTGGCATCGAGGTAGCGGCGGCCCGAGGTGTCCGTCACCCAGGCGCCGTCGCCCTCACGGATCACCAGCTCGGCGTCCTTGACCACGTGCATGTCGGCGAAGCCGTGCCAGAAGCTGGTGCTCATCGGGGTCTCCTTGCGGGCGGTCGGGCGGTCGGGCGGTCGGGCGGCCGCTGCGGGTTGGCGGGCTGGGCGATGGGCTGGGGCCGCCCCGCCGGGCGCCCTCCCGCGCTCAGCATGGGCTCGGTGCGTTAACGGTCGGCCTGGCGGCCCTCACGCGCCTTCCGGCGACGGGCCGCGCGGTTCCCCGGGTCGGGTCCGTCGGCCCGGCTGGCGGGGATCGGCCGCGGGTCGCGGATCGTGCGCGGGTCGAGGCCGGCGTCGACCGCGTCGGCCATCGGCATGACCGCGAACCGGGCGCCGCGCGCCAGCTGGCGGAGCGCGGCGCGGGCGGCCTCGGGTGTGCGGTCGGCGAGCCGCGTCGCGTTGGCGAGGCCGACCCGCGCCATGCCCCGGTCGTTCGCGGACGCCGCGTACTGGGCAGCCCAGACGAGCTCGGGCGCCTGGTCGGGCACGAACCCGTCCTCCTCGACCCGGAGCGCGGCGCACACCACGCCGCGGTCCCCGGGCGCCTGTCGCACGAGGTACCAGTTGTCGGGGCCGGCGATCAGGTCCACCAGGACCGACTGCCACGGTGCGCCGAAGATGGCCTGCGCGCCGGCGCCGTGCGCGGAGCCGCCGGTCACCGCCAGCATGGCGTGGGCCCCCTCGGCCCCGGCCAGGAGCCGGCGGCTCGCCTCGGTGAGCAGCTCCCGCTCGAACGCGTCCGAGCCGATGTCCGCGACCCGCGGCTCCTCGACCACGAACATCGCGCACCCGGCCGCGACGAGCGCCGCCACCTCGCGCGCCAGCGTCGCGGCGATGGCCAGCGTCACGTCCGACCGGGCCGACAGCAGGCCGTCGGTGTCGGGCGGCTCCTCGCCGGCCTCGCGGGTCCGTCGCACGGCGTCGTCGATCGCGAGGTGGCCCAGCGTGTACGGCCCGGGGATCGCCTGCGCAAGCGTGGCGCCGGCCGGGACCGCCTCGGCCGCCGCCGTCCAGGCCCCGAGCAGCGGGCGCCCCTCGTCCAGCCGGCCCTCGGACAGCAGCCGGTGCACGGCCGCGGTCATGTCGGGCCAGCGGACCTGGCCGTCGCTCAGGAGCTCCAGCCCCGCCTCGAGCTGGGCGTCCAGCACCTCGGCGACCAGCCGCCCCACGGCCTCGTCGAGGGTCGCGGCGTCAGCACGACCCGCGGCCACCTCGGCTTCGAGGGCTGCCAGGTCGGTGCCGTCGGCCGTCACGCGCGGCCATGGTCCTTGCAGCATCGCGAACATGTCCCAGATCGTACCGTCTGGCCGCGCTTGGGTATGATCGGCCGGAGGGGCGGGGCCAGCGCTGGAGCGTGCGCGTGCCGCTGGGAGCCGTCCGCACGGAGGACCTGTGGCGGGAGTCGACGACGCGCGGGCGCAGCGTCGAGCCGAGGACGCCGCCCTGCTGGGACGGATCGTGGCCCGCGACGAGGCGGCCGTGGAGGCGCTCTACGCGCGGTACGCGGGACCGCTCTACTCGCTCGCCCTCCAGGTCACCGGTGCCGAGCGCTTCGCGCAGGACGCGGTCCAGGAGACGTTCATCGCGCTCTGGCGCGACGCCGCGCGCTTCGACCCGGACCGCGGCGCGGTGGGGCCCTGGCTCTTCTCGCTCGCACGCCACAAGGCGATCGACCTCGTCCGCCGCGAGCAGAACGTCCGCAAGCGGACCGCCGACGTCGACCTCGAGTTCGAGCCGGCCGAGGACGACGTCGACCGCGAGGCGTGGCTGCGGATCCGGCGGGACCGGGTGCACGCCGCGATCGTGGAGCTGACCCCGCTGCAGCGCGAGGCGCTGGAGCTGGCGTTCTTCGCCGGCCTCACCCACGTGGAGGTGGCGGAGCGCCTGGGCATCCCGCTGGGCACCGCCAAGACGCGGATCCGCAGCGCGCTCCTGCGCCTGCGCGAGGTGCTCGGGGATTCGGTGTCCGACGTGCCGGGCATCGCCCGCGCGCAGCAGGAGGCTGGCCCGTGAGCCGCCACCGCCACGACGCCGGGCTGGCGGCCGGCGCCGCGCTGGGTGACCTCGCGCCCCGGGAGCGGGCGCGCTGGGCGCGGCTGCGGACAGCCTGCCCGGTGTGCCGCGCGCTCGAGGCCGAGCTCGACGACGTCCTCGCGGAGCTCGCGCTGACCGCGCCGGCCCGCCTGCCGCCGAGGACGGTGCTCGACGGGATCCGCGCCGCGATCCGAACCCAGGCGGGCGATCCGCCGAGTCGCTAGAGGCCGCGCAGGACGGCCCCCACGAGGCTGCCCCACTGCTGGCTGCCCAGCGACCACAGGACGCCGAACGCGACCAGGAGCCCCGCCATGCCGAGCGCCTGGACCGCGAGCATGCCGCTGCGCCCGAGCAGGGGCACGGTCGTGCCCGGCTCCGCACCCGGGCGGCGCCACAGCGACTTGGGGGCGGGCACGCCCGTCGGCGTGAACAGCAGGCCGAACCACAGGCCGGTGAGCAGGCCGCCGATGTGGGCGAGGTTGTCGATGTCGGGCGTCGTGGCGCCGATGTACAGGTTGATCGCGATCAGCCCGACCAGGTTGATGAACAGCGTCCGCGTGTTCGGGCCGAGCATCGGCCGCTGCACCGCGAGCGCCCCCGCGAGCAGGCCGAACAGCCCGAAGATCGCGCCCGAGGCGCCCACCGCGTACTGGCTGGGCCCGGCGGCGAACGAGAGGAGCGAGGCGCCGAGGGCGAACACCACGTAGAACGCCACCGTCCGCCAGCGCCCGTACAGCCGCTCGACGAGCGGCCCCACGATCCACAGGGCGTACATGTTGAGCACCAGGTGGAGCGGGTTGACGTCCAGGGGCAGATGGACGAGCGCCACGCTCAGGAGGCGGTACACCTGGCCGCCGGCGACGGCCGCCTTGTCCAGCTGGAGCGCCTGGAGCAGCTGGCTCCCGTCATAGCCCCCGATGTCCGCGACCAGCGAGACGATGGTCGTGACCGCGATGATCCCGAGCGTCACGGCCATCGCCGAGCCGCCGCGCGCCCGCGAGAAGTACCGCCCGGCCGCCTTCGGGTCGCCCAGCTCCTTGCTCAGCCAGCCCATGCGCGACGCGATCTCGGCCTTGTCCTGCTGGGGCGCCAGCCCGTCGGCCTGGCGGTAGGCGTCAAGCGCGCTCGCGAGGTCGCCGCCGCGCACGCGGGCGCCGGCCAGCTCGCGCCAGGCGGCGTACGTGGCGGGCGTCGTCGGCAGCGTCGTGACCTCCTCCCAGGCGCTCATGGCCTGGGCCTCGTGGTCGAGCCGGTGCATCGCCTGGCCGAGGCCCAGGAGGGCCGCGGCAGTGACGGCCTGGTCGTCGAAGCCGATGACGCGCTGGTACAGCCGCGCAGCGTCGAGGAACTGCGAATCGCCCATCAGCCCCGCCGCGTGGTCGAGCGCGGCGAGGGCCTGCTCACGGCTCAGCGGCCCGCTGGCCGCAAGCGTTCCGTGGAGGTCGAATGCGGACGGTTCGCTCACGAGGCGAGAGTACACGGGGCGCGGGGGCGCGGCGGTATCAGTCGGAGGTACCAGTGGGTGGTGCGGAGAGGTCGGGGGCGGCCGGCCGCGCGCCCGGCCGCGTAGACTTCGGCCCATGTGCGGACGGTTCCAGCAGCAGCGGCCGACCTCGGAGCTGGCCAGGATCTTCGACGCCGAGGACCTCACCGACGCCCCCGACCCACGGTTCAACATCGCGCCGACCGACGAGGCGTCGGTCGTGGTGCAGCGCGAGGACCACCGGGCGGTCGTCCGGTACCGGTGGGGCCTCGTCCCCGCGTGGAGCGACGACCCCAAGATCGCCTCGAGGACGTTCAACGCCCGCGCCGAGACCATCACCACCAGCCCGGTGTTCCGCGGCGCGTTCCAGAAGCGGCGGTGTCTCGTGCCGGTCGACGGGTTCTACGAGTGGCACCGCGTCGGCAAGGACCGCACGCCGTTGACCATCTTCGATCCCGACGGCCTGCCGCTCGCGCTCGCCGGGCTGTGGACCGGGCGCCAAGACCCCGAGACCGGCGAGTGGCGGCGGACGTTCACGGTCATCACCTCGCGCCCCAACGCGTTCATGGCCCGCATCCACAACCGGATGCCGGTGGTCATCGCCCCGGAGCGGTGGGCCCTGTGGCTCGACCCGACGCCGCGCGACCCGGGCGAGCTGCGTGCCCTGCTGGAGCCCCGCGAGGACCTCGCGCTCGACGCCTACGCGATCGGGCCGCTCGTGAACAACGTGCGCAACGAGGGCCCCGACCTGCTGCTGCCGGTGCCGGACGGCGGCGGGCTGCTGCTCCCTTGACGGCCCACCCGGCTCGGGCGTGCTCGGCACCGGGCGTGCCCGGCACCGGCCGCGCCGCCACGGGTCATTCCGCCGCCGCCGCCTCCCAGCCGGTGGCGGCCTGCGCCGCCGTGAACGCCTGGGCAGGGACGGTCCCGGCGTCGAGCGCGGCGGCGTAGGCGGCGACGAGCGCCTCGAACGCGCCGTCCCCGTCGTCGCCCCCGTCCGGGGCGGCGATCACCGTCGCGTCGTCGGGGAGGCCTGCGGGCTCGCCCCGGGCGGCCCGGCCGCCGGGCGCCACGAGGACGACCAGCCCGAGCTGCGCGTACCCCGCCGACGACACCGCGGCCGGCAGCGCATCCACCGGGAGGTCGTCGGTGATGACCATGACCCCGCTGGGCTCGATGTACTTGATCGCGAGGTCCACGTCCGGACCCTCGAGCCTCGCAGCCGCCGACGCGTCGGCGTTCGCCCCTGCCGCCGGGACCGACTCGGGCTCGGCCAGCGGCGAGGGGGCGTCCTCGTCGCCGGGGAAGCGGGCTGGGGGCGGCGCGACGATCAGGGTCGGCCGGGTGGGGTCGCGCAGGACCGCCGCGTGGCCGACGCCCGCGTTCGCGAGGGCGATGAGCAGCGCCTCGCCGGCGGGGTCCTCCCCCACCCGGCCCACCAGCTCCACCCGGGCGCCGCGGGCGGCTGCCGCGAGCGCGACGCCGGACGCGCGGCCTGCCGGCCCCGGGGGGTCCGCTGAGCGCCATCCAGGCCGACCGACGATCACGATCACCGGGCCAGCCTACACCGGCCCGCCGCGGCGCCGAGCCGCGGGCGCGTCAGTTGTCCGGCGAGTGGGACGGCGAGGGCGAGCCGCTGGGCCACGGCGAGTGCGACGGCCACGGCGAGTGGCTCGGCCACGGCGAGTGGTGCCCGTCCCCCTCCGGCGGTGAGGGGCTCGGCGTGGGCCGAGCGGTCCGCGTCGGGTGCGGGGTCGGGTTCGCCTCCCCGCCCCCGCCATCGTGCGGCTTGGGCGTTGCGGTGGGCTCCGCCGAGTCGCCCGGCTCCGGGCTCTCCGAGGCGTTCGGCGACTCGCTCCCCTCGGGCGTGGCGCTGTCGGTGGGATTCAGCCCATCCGACGAGGGGCTCGGCGACGGCTCCGGCCGCTCGGTCGGCGGCGAGGTGAGGAACGGCGACGAGGTCATGGTCGGGGCCGGGACCGCGGACCGGTTGCTGAACAGGCCGAACGCCCCGGCGGTGCCCGCGGCCACCGTGCCCGCGGCCAGTGTCGCCACGAGCACGAGGGCGATCGCCTGGGCGCGCGCCGCGGCCGGGAACCCATGGCCGAAGGTCACCCGCACTGCGTCCCGCAGGGATGCGGCGAGAGCGACCAGTGACAGCCGCCGGACTGCCGACCCGGCAGCCAGCACCGGAGCGGGCGTCGGCTCCGTCGCGATGGCCGCCATCACGCGGTCGGCGAAGTCGCTGCTCTGCCTGACGGTGCCGCGGTCCGCCACCGCCTCGAGCTCGCGGGCCGTGCGGCCGTCGGCGGCCACCTCGTCGGGCGGCAGTTCGAGGCCGCCCAGCTCGGAGCCCGAGAAGGGGTTCGGGTTGTGGCCCGGGTAGCGAGCGCTCATTGCTCGTGGTCCTCGAGGCCCTTGCGCAGCCGGGCGAGGCCGCGGTGGAGGTGGGTCTTGACGGTGCCGAGCGGGCGGCCCGTGGCGGCAGCGATCTCGAGCAGGGAGCGCTCGGCGAAGAACCGGAGGGCGACCACTTCGCGATAGGGCTCGTCGAGCGCGGCCACGGCTGCCCGGATCCGGGCGTCCTGCTCAGCCCGCAGGACCGAGTGGGCGGGATCGACCGCATCGGCGGCGCCGCTCGTCCGGAAGCGGTCCTGGCCCGGCTCGTCGGCCTCCGCGGCGAGCGGGTCCAGCCACGTGACCTGCTTGCGCCGCCCGGCATTGCGGACGGCGAGGCGCACGGCGATCCGTGACAGCCACGCCCCGAAGGGTCCCTCTGCCCGCCACGAGGCGAGCGAGCGGTAGGCGATCACGAAGGCCTCCTGGGCGACGTCCTCGGCCTCGGAGCGGTCGCCGAGGATCCGCGCGCACGCCGCGACCACCGAGGCGCTCTCCCGCTCCACGAGCTGGCGGTACGCGTCTCGGTCGCCTGCCAGCACGGCTTCGACGATCGTGCGGTCTTCATTGGCGGTTCCGGGTTCGAGGGCGACGTCCGGGCGTCCGTCCGTGGACCTGTCCTCCGCGCTGCGACTCACACCGGCCCGGGGAGGGCCCGTCTGGGCCCGCGCACCGTCCGACGACATTGTCGCGGACGAGACGGGATCCCATCGCAGAACGGAGGTCATGGGCTCCGGGACTGGATGCGCCTACCGGTCGCCACCTCGGTAGCGGCGGACGACACGGTCACGGGTGACGGCCCGCGTGACGGCGGTTCGAGCGGTGTGCATTGGACAGTGACTCCTGGACGCTGGCGGCTCCCCTCGTGATCGGGCCGCTCACCCCTTGTGAGCGTGCGGACGGGCGAAAGGTTTCACGTCAGGCCGCGCCGCCGGCCGGTCGCCGCCGGGCGCCAGCAGTCAGCGGTCCGCCGCGCCCTCGGGCTCGTCCACGACCACCTCCACCGGGGCGATGCCCGCCGCCTCGAGGTCGGCGCCGACCTTGTCGTGGTCCCCCACGAGCACGATCGCGAACCGCTCCGGCGCGATGTGCTCGCGCGCGACGCGCAGGACGTCGTCGGCGGTGACCGCCTCGATCGCCGGGCGGTAGCGCGCGAGCTCGTCGTCGGGCAGCTCGTGGATGAACAGCCCGGCCAGCGAGCCCGCAACCGGCCCCGGCGTCTCGAACCGCAGCGGGAACACCCCCACGAGGAAGTGCTGCGCCGCCGCGAGCTCGGCCGGCGTGACCGGCGCCTCGCGGATGCGGTCGAGCTCGGAGAGGAACTCGCGGATCGCGGGGACCGTGACGTCGGTGTTGACGGCCGCCCGCGCCGAGAAGGGTCCGGCGCCGCGCCGCAGGTCGAACCCCGCGTGGGCGCCGTACGTGTAGCCCTTCTCCTCGCGCAGGTTGGTCATGAGCCGGGAGTTGAACAGCCCGCCCAGGATCATGCTCATCACCGACACCGCGTGGTAGTCGGGGTGGCGGCGCGGGATGCCAGGGTGCCCGATGCGGATCTCGGACTGGACCGAGCCCGGTCGGTGGACGATGCGGATCACCCGTTCGCGCAGCGCGCTCCCCGCGTCCGGCACGGGGGCGTGCGCACGGCCGCCCGACCAGTCGCCGAACAGCCGCTCCGCCGCGCCCATCACGGCGTCGGGGTGCACGTCGCCCACCACCACGAGGGCCGCCCCGGCCGGGCCGTAGGCGCCGTCATGGACCGTCCGCAGCTGCGCCGAGGTCAACGCCGCCACGGTCTCGGCGCGGCCGCCGGCGGGGCGGTGGTAGGGCGAGGTCGCGGCGTAGATCGACGAGACGAACGCCTCGTCCGCGCGACGCCGCGGGTCGGCCTTGGCCTGGATCAGGTCGTTGAGGCGCTCGTCGCGGAGGCGCTCGACCTCCGATTCGGGGAACGACGGCCGGCGGACCACCTCGGCCAGCAGCTCGAGCGCGGGCTCGAGCCGCGATGCCGGCACGTCGAGGCCCGCCGAGATCGCGTCCCAGCCCGCCTCGGCGTGCATGGACGCGCCGAGGCGCTCGAACGCCTCGGTCAGGGCGATCGCGTCGCGCTCCTCCGTGCCCTCGGTCAGTCCGCGGGCGGCGAGGACCGTCGCCCCGCCGATCGCGTCGGGCTCGTCCGCGGCGCCCGAGCGGATGGCGAGCGAGGCGGCCACGAGCTCGCGGCCGGCCATGGGCGTGACGACCACGCGCAGGCCGTTGCGCAGGGTGGCGCGGAACGTGTCCGGGAACTCGTAGGGGCGCGGCTCGCCCGGGACGGGGCGCTCTGCGACGATGCCCTCGCGCTCGCTCATGCCTCGCCCTCCCCCTCGCCGCTCGACGCCGCCGGCAGGTCCGCGGCCTCTGGCTCGACCCCCTCCGCGGCCTCCCCGCCCGTCGCGGGCGCGCCGGCTGCGGGCAGGTAGGTCAGCACCACCCGGTTGTCGGGCCGGAACACCTGCGCCGCCACGTCGCGGATCTGCTCGGCCGTGACCGAGAGGTAGCGCGGCAGGATCGTGTTGATCATGTCGGGCTCGTCGAACAGCGTGGCGTACATCGAGAGCCGGTCGGCGCGCTCCTCCACCCGCGCCAGGGCGCCCAGCTCGTCGGCCTCGGTGAGGGCCCGGGCGCGCACCATCTCGTCCTCGCTCGGCTGCTCGGCCCCGAGGCGGGCAAGCTCCTCGAGGAACGCGGCCTCGACCACGGCCGGGTCCACCCCGGGCCGGACGGTGGCGTAGCCGAGCACCGCCGACGCGCCCCCGACCGCGGGCAGCGTGGCGATCATGAGGTCCTGGGCGATCCGCTCGTCGCGGACCAGCCGACGGGTGAGGCGGCTGCTCTTGCCGCCGGACAGCAGCTGCGTGGCCACGTCCAGCGCGTCGAGGCGGGTGTCCCCGAACGCCGGGCCCCGGAACGCGAAGCAGACCCGCGGCAGCGGGACCTTGTCCACCACGACCTCGCGCTTCTCCTCGCCGATCGCGGGCGGCAGCGACAGGTCCGGCAGGGCCGGGATGCCGGGATTGGCCGGGATGGCGCCGAAGTAGCGGTCCACCCACGCGCGCACCTGGCCGCGGTCGCAGTCGCCGACCACCGAGAGCACGGCGTTGTTGGGCGCGTAGTACGTCTCGAAGAACTTGCGGACGTCCTCGAGCGACGCGGCGTCGAGGTCCTCCATCGAGCCGATCGTCGGGTGGTGGTACGGGTGCCAGTCCGGGTACAGGTGGCCGAGCAGCTTGTGGACCCAGGTCCCGTACGGGCGGTTGTCGTAGCTCCAGCGCTTCTCGTTCTTGACCACCTCGCGCTGGTTGTCGAGGTTCTCCTGGGAGAGCGCGTCGAGGAGCGTGCCCATCCGGTCCGCCTCGAGCCACAGCGCGAGCTCGAGCTGGTGCGAGGGCATCGTCTCGAAGTAGTTGGTGCGGTCGAGCCAGGTGGTGCCGTTGAGCGTGCCGCCGGCCGCCTGGACGAGCGCCATGTGCTCGGACTTGCCCACGTGGGCGCTGCCCTGGAACATCACGTGCTCGAACAGGTGCGCGAAGCCGGTCTTGCCCGGCACCTCGTGCTTGGAGCCGACGTTGTACCAGACGTTGACGGCCGCGACGGGCGCGAGGTGGTCTTCGGCGACGATCAGGCGCAGGCCGTTGGGCAGGCGCTCGTCGCTGAACGAGACGACGGGTACGGGCATCCGGAATTCGACCCTCGGGCGGCGGCGTGAGTCCGGCGATTGTAGGGTGCGCGGCCCGCGGGCGGTGTGCGGCCGCCTCCCGGGCGGGCAGCTCTGGGCCCTGTGGCTCGCCCGGCCGCCCGCTTGACGCCCCGCCCGGCGTGTTAGATACTCGTCTAACATGAGTTCGATGAGATCCCGCACCAGCCCCACATCGCCGGCGGGGGCGCCGGGCGCGGCGCGCGCCCGGGTCCGCGAGGTCGGCGTGGGTGCGGCGGAAGCCGTGTTCGACGTCCGCAGCGCCTACGACTTCGCGATCAGCCTGTCGCCGGATGCGGGCGCCGGCGATGAGCTGCCGGCCGCGGACCGGGCCTGGCTCCTGCAGGCGCGCGCGGCGCTGCCTGAGCGCCTTCGCCCGCTCGCCGAGACGGAGCACGCGCTGTTCGCCGCCGTCCTCGTCGTCGACGAGCCGGACGTCAGCGACGCCGCGTCGCTGGTGGACATGCTCCGCCGGCTGCCCGGCGAGGAGTTCGCCGTGCGCGTGCTCTCCGAGGAGCACCGCCACCGCGATCACGGGCCGCTCGTCGAGGCGGCCCTCGCGGGCGACCATGCTGCCCTCGCCAGCCTGATCGACGCCTGTCCCGAGCTCAAGCGCGAGCGCCTGGAGCGCCTGATCCGCGACCCGGCGTTGGTGCTCGGCGAGCTCGTCGACCTGCTCACCGCCTGGCTGCCGATCTACAGGGACATCGAGCCCCGCGTCCGTTCGGTCATCGAGCGCGATGCCGAGCTCCGCGCCGGCGACCGGCGGTCACTGGCCACGGCCGAGCTCGTGGAGCGCACCACGAGCGGCATCCGCTGGCTCTCCGAGCCGGGGGTCCGGCGGATCGTGCTGGCGCCCTCGTTCCTCGCCCGCCCCTACAACTTCGTGTTCGCGGGCGGCGACTGGCGGCTGTTCGTCTACCCCGTCGCCGACGGCGCGATCGAGCCCGTGGACCCGGTGGCGCCGCCGCCCGGCGTGCTCCGGCTCCACCGTGCGCTGGGCGACGAGACGCGACTCCGGATCCTGCGCCTGCTGGTCGACCGCGAGATGTACCTGACCGAGCTCGCCGAGCGGCTCGAGCTCTCGAAGCCGACGGTCAAGCACCACCTCGCCCAGCTCCGCGCAGCCGGCCTGGTGACCGTGGTCGAGTCCGGGGCGATGACCTACTACAGCCTGCGGCGCGACCGGCTCGACGACGCCTCGTCCGAGCTCCGCCGCTACCTCTCCTAGATCGAGGCATTGACAGCCGCCCCGCACGTCGCAGGGCTGGGAGTTAGATGAATGACTAACAACTGGAAGACAGGCTCTGGAAGGCGGGAGGGCGACGCGATGTACCCGACGATTGTCCCCGGGCTGATGGCCCTCATCGTCGACGACCGGATCCGCGAGGCGCGCGAGGCGGCCACCGCAGGCCGGGCGGCCCGGCTCGGCGCCCACCGCCCCGGCGCGCCGCGGATGGCCCGCGCACGGCTCGCCGTGGCCCGGTCGCTGATCGCCCTCGGCGAGCGCGTGGCGCGCGGCGGCGCGGTCGAGGCGCCCCACCACCCATGCGGCGACGCCGCCCACGCGGCCTGACCGTCCCGAGCCCCGCGACCGCGTGGGGCGGCCCACCCGGCAGATCAGATGCCGGGGCCCTCCCGGCAGGGTGCGACGTCCGCGGCTAGACTCCGCCCACCGTGACCCTGTCCGCCCGCTGGTCGGCCCGGATCGCCTTGGCCGGCGCTGCTGCCATCCTCGCCGCCGCGGTGCCGTCCGTGGCGTCGGCGCACGGCCCCGTGGCCGTGTACGCGAGCGCGCTGCCGCTCGGGGTCTACCTCGTCGGCGCCGCGGCGGTCGTCGCCCTCTCGTTCGCGGTCGTCATCGCGCGCGACGTCCGCGCGCCCACGGTGCTGCCGGGGCGGCCCGTCCGGGTGCCGGCCGCCCTGGGTGCCGCCCTCCGCGTCGTCGGCCTCGGCGGTTGGGCCTGGGTGCTCGGCCAGGGCATCGCGGGCGGGTCGGACGCCTCGGTGGCGACGCTGTTCCTGTGGGTCTACGGCTGGATCGGCGTGGCCCTCGTGTCGGCGCTCGCGTTCCCGGTCTGGGAGTGGCTCGACCCGTTCGCCACCCTGTTCGACGTCGGCGCCTGGCTGCTGCGGCACCTCGGCGTTCGCGGCTGGACCCCCTCGGGCGTTCCCCCACGGGTCTGGCTGTGGCCGGCCGTGGCGGGCTTCGCGGTCTTCGCGTGGCTCCGCCTCGTCGCCGTGCCGGGGACGGGCGCGCTGACGTGGAGCCTCGCGGGCTACACGGCACTGACGCTCGTCCTCATGGCCCACGCCGGCCGCGACGAGTGGCGGGCCGGCGGGGAGACCTTCACCGTGTGGTTCAGGACGCTCAACCGCATGGCCCCGTTCGGCCTCGAGACGTCCTGGCAGCTCGAGGGGCACGGCGGCGGGTCTCCGCCGCGGCTGGTGCGCCGGGAGTTCGGCGCGGGCCTGCTGAGCTCGCGGTGGAGCACGCCCCGCATCGTGCTCGTCGCGCTCGGCGTCGCGGCCGTCCTGTTCGACGGCGTGTCGCAGACGGGCGCGCTGGCCACGGTGCTCGGGTCGCCCGGGCTGCTGGCCAGGTCGGCCGAGCTGGCGGCGTGGGGGGCCGTCGTCGTCGCGCTCTCGCTGCTGGTCGCGCGCCAGGTCAGCCCGGGCGCCATCGGCGCGGGACTGCTCCCCGTCGCGGTCGGCTACCTCGCCGCCCACAACCTCACCTACCTGCTGGTCGAGGGGCAGCGGATGGCGGTCGCGGTGTCCGACCCGCTGGGCACCGGCGCCGACCTGTTCGGGACCGCGTCGTACCAGGTCCAGTCCGGATGGCTGCCGGCCGGGCTCGTCTGGACGCTGCAGGTGGCGGCGGTGGTGGGCGGCCACATGGTGGGCGCGTGGGCCGGGCACGTGGCCGCCCAGCGCGACATGGAGGCCGGCGCCCGGCCGAGGCGCGACCTTCGCCACCGCAAGATCCACACCGCGGATGTCCGGGTCGTGCGCAACGTCCGCCCGCGCGAGGTCCCGCTGGCGGTCGTGATGGTGGCGCTGTCCGCCCTCACGCTCTGGTCCCTGGGCCAGGCGAGCGTCGTGGAGATCGCCGCGTCCGGCGCGCGGGCCGGCGCCGAGGCGCCACCGCGTGCGGTGGCACGGGCAGCCTGGAGCCGGCCGGCCGCTCGAGTCTGACGGTCCAGGCATGCGGCCGCCGGTCGGCCGGCGGCACTGCCTGCGGCGCGGGGTTCAGCCGCTCGCGGCCCCCGGCGGTCTGCCGAACCCCCGCTCGAGGGCCGCCAGCGCCGCCTCCATCTCGTCGAGCACGGTGGTTCGATAGCCACCCGCGTGCCAGTGGCGGGTCGCCGCGACCATCGACCAGACGAGCGCACTCGCGATGACCTGCGGCTCAAGCTCGTCAGGGTCGCTGCCCGTCGCTCGCGCCAGCGCCGCGGTGACCTCCCCGACGAAGCCCTCGATCAGCTCGCCCAGGGCCGGCTGAAGGGCCGGCTCCGAGAGCGCATAGCGCGCCTTGCGGCGCGAGAGCGCCTCGCCGCGGTCGAAGAACCCCGCCATCACGGCGGCCAGCGCTCGGCGCACGGCCTCGACCGGAGGCCACTGGGCGAGTTCGCGGTCGACGATCGCGAGGAACTCGAAGTCGCTCTCCTCGTACAGGACGAGCTGCTCCTTCGTGCCGAAGTACCGGTAGATGGAGCTCGGCGAGACCTCCGCCGCCTCGGCGATCTGCTCGACGGTGACGTTCTCGTAGCCGTGCGCGTCGAAGAGGTCCAGGGCGACCTCCTGGATGCGCCGCATCGTCGCCTGCTTCTTGCGCTCGTACAGCCCTACGCGTCCAGCCATGCCGCCGGGAGTGTACCTTGGCCGCTGCTTGAGAGTCACTTGCTGCCGACAGTCACTATCTGGTACGGTACGCGACAGACAAGACCTGAGAGTCACATGCTGGAGAAAGGGGCTGTCATGAGTGACGCCGATGACCATGGGCGCTGAGACGGCGATCGAGACGGTCGGCCTCCGCCGCTCGTTCGGGAGGACCCGCGCGCTTGACGGGCTGGACCTGCGGGTGCCGGCCGGCGGGGTGTACAGCGTGCTCGGCCCGAACGGGGCCGGCAAGACGACCGCGATCCGGATCCTGGCCACGCTCCTGCGGCCCGACGCCGGCTCGGCGCGGGTGTTCGGCCACGATGTGGTCGCCGAGGCCGACGCGGTCCGCAGCCGGATCAGCCTCACCGGCCAGTTCAGCTCGGTGGACCCCGACCTGACCGGCATCGAGAACCTCGTGCTCATCGCGCGGCTGCTGGGCCTGCGGGGGCGGCACGCCCGGGCCAGGGCGGAAGCGCTGCTCGACGAGTTCGGGCTGGGCGAGGCCGCCGGCAAACTCGTCAAGCACTACTCGGGCGGCATGCGCCGGCGGCTGGACATCGCGGCCAGCATCGTCGAGACGCCCGACCTGATGTTCCTCGACGAGCCGACCACCGGGCTCGACCCCCGCAGCCGGATGCAGGTGTGGGACATCGTCCGCGGCATGGTCGCGGCCGGGACGACGGTGCTCCTGACGACACAGTACCTCGACGAGGCCGACCAGCTGGCAGACCGGATCGCCGTGGTCGATCACGGCCGCTCGATCGCCGAGGGCACGCCCGGACAGCTCAAGGCCGGGATCGGGTCGGGCTCGCTGCTCGTCCGGCTGCTCGACCCCGGGCGGCGCGCGGCTGCGTCTGCCGTCCTCGCGCACACGCTCGGCGCACCGCTGCTCGCGGACGCCGACCCGGCCGTGCTGCGCGGCACCGTCGCCGACGCCGGGCGTGCCGCCAGCGGGCTGGCCGCGCTCGTCGCTGCCGGCATCGAGATCACCGACTTCGCGCTCGGCCAGCCCAGCCTGGACGAGGTGTTCATGGTCCTCACGGGGGCGACCTCGAGCGAGGCCAGCGCCGAGGAGGCCATCGCATGACCGACCAGTCGACCACGGCGCAGCGCACGGCGCTGTCGTCCCCTGCCGCCCCCCGCTCGCGGCCCGGCGCCCTGACCACCTCGCTGGTCTTCGCCTGGCGGTCGATGCTCAAGGTGCGTCACGTTCCCGAGCAGATGGGCGACGTGCTGATGATCCCGGTCATGTTCACGCTGCTGTTCACGTACCTGTTCGGCGGCGCGCTCGCCGGCTCGACGGGCGAGTACCTCCAGTACCTGCTGCCGGGCACGCTCGCGATGACCGTCCTGCTGGTCACGATGTACACGGGCATGGGCATCAACACCGACATCGCCAGCGGCACCTTCGACCGCTTCCGGTCGCTCCCGATGTGGCGGCCGGCGCCGCTGGTCGGGGCGCTGATCGGCGACACGGCGCGCTACCTCGTGGCCACGAGCGTGGTCATCGGCCTGGGCCTGCTGATGGGCTACCGCCCCGGCGGCGGGGTGCCGGGCACGCTCGCGGCGATTGCGCTCGTGCTCGTGTTCGCGTTCGCCATCTCGTGGATCTGGCTGAGCCTCGGCCTGGTGCTGCGGAGCGCCCAGTCGGTGAGCATCGCGGGCCTGGTGATCCTGTTCCCGGTCACGTTCGTGAGCAACGTGTTCGTCGAGCCCGCGACGATGCCGACCTGGCTCCGGACGCTGGTCGAGGTGAACCCGGTGAGCCATCTCGTCACGGCCTCGCGCGACCTGATGGGCGGGGTGGCGGTGGGCAACGAGGTCTGGCTCGTCCTGGCGGCGAGCGCGGTCCTCGTCGCCGTGTTCGGGCCGCTCACGATGTACCTCTACCGGTCGAAGTCGTAGCAGCCGCCGTCGGCAGGCCGCGGGGTCGCGGCCTGCCGGCCCCCATGCCTGCCGCGGGCGCCGGCCGTGCCCCTCAGGCCGGCGCCGGACGGCCAGCCGGCTCGCCCCCGGTCATCGGGACCCACTCGGTGATCGGGCGGACGGCAGCGATCGAGTCCACGAGCGACGGGTCGAGCGCCTCGGCCGCCGCGACGCCGGTCTCGATCGAGGTGAAGCACAGGATTCCCTCAGCGATCGTGGCGTGGCGGATGTCCGCCGCATCGCGCACCGGGCCTGAGCGCGGCGTGGGCGTGTTGACGACGAGGCGGACCGTGCCCGACGCGATCAGCTCCAGGATCCCCTCCTCGTCCCCCTCCGGCGCCGCGCCGAGCTTGGCGACCGGCTGGATCCCGGCGATGCCCGCGCGCTCGAGCAGGGCGCGCGTGCCGGACGTCGCAGCGAGCCGGTAGCCGGCGCGGACGAGCGCCAGGCCGAGGTCGGCGAGCCCCCACTTGTCGCGGTCCGCGATCGAGAGCAGCGCGAGCGGCGCCTCGCCCTCACCGGCGCGCGGCGGGATCAGCGAGGCACCGGTCAGCGCCTTGGCGATCGCCACCGGCGCCCGCTCCGCGATGCCGATCACCTCGCCCGTGGACTGCATGAACGGGCCGACCGACGGGTCCACGCCCTTGAGCTTGGCCGTCGAGAAGGCCGGCGCCTTGACCGCCACGAACTCCGGCGCGGGCAGGAGCCCGCCGCCCCGGCCCATCGAGCGCAGCGTCTCGCCGAGCGAGATCCGCACGGCCAGCTCGACCATCGGGACCCCGGTGACCTTGGACAGGAAGGGCACGGTGCGCGACGCCCGCGGGTTCACCTCGATGAGGTACACGCCGTCGTCGCGGACGATGAACTGGGCGTTGACGAGGCCGCGGGCGCCCAGCGCGAGGCAGATGCGCTCCATCGTCTCGACGATCAGCTCGCAGTCGGCGGCGCCCACGTTCTGGGGCGGGAACCACGCGATCGAGTCGCCCGAGTGGATGCCCGCCCGCTCGACGTGCTCGAGCAGGCCCGGGATCAGCACGTCGGTCCCGTCGCACACCGCGTCCACGTCCACCTCGATGCCCTCGAGGAAGCGGTCGATGCGCACGGGGCGGTCCGGGTCCACGACGGCTGCCGCGGCGAGGTGGCGGACGAGGTCCTCGGGCGAGTACGCGAAGTCGATGGCGAGCCCGCCGATCACGAACGACGGGCGGACGATGACCGGGTAGCCGATGCGCTCGGCCAGGGTCAGCGCCTCCTCCACGCTCTCGGCCATGCCGCCCTCGGGCTGCGGGATGCCGAGCCGGTCGAGCAGCGCGGAGAACCGGGTCCGCTCCTCGGCCTGGTCGATCGCCTCGAGGTCGGAGCCCAGCAGCGGCACGCCTGCGCGGACCAGCGCCGCGGCGAGGTTGAGCGGCGTCTGCCCGCCGAAGGCCACGACGGCCGGCAGCGGGGGCACCGGGCCCGAGGCGTCGATCGTCCCGCCGCTCTCGAACTCCACGATCGAGTGCACGCTCTCGGCGTCGAGCGGCTCGAAGTAGAGGCGCGTGGACGCGTCGAAGTCGGTCGACACGGTCTCGGGGTTGGAGTTGACCATGACGGCGCTCCAGCCGTTGCGCCGGAGCACGTCGGCCGCCTGGACCGCGCAGTAGTCGAACTCGATCCCCTGCCCGATCCGGACGGGGCCGCTGCCGATCACGAGGGCGGCCGGCCGCTCGACCGGGGGCGCCTCGGGCGGGGAGCCCGCGGCGGCGTACGTGGCGTAGAAGTACGGCGTCTCGGCGGCGAACTCGGCGGCGCACGTGTCCACCATGGCGTAGCCCGGCGCGAGGCCGAGCGCCGCGCGGGCGGCCCGGACGCTCGGCTCCCCCACCCCGGCCAGGGCGGCGAGGTCGCGGTCGGCGAACGCGAACCGCTTGGCGGTGGCCAGCAGGGTGGCGCCCTCCGCGTCCTCGGGATCGGCGAGGCGGGCGCCCATCGCCCGCACGGCGCCCTCGAGCTCGACGTTGCGGCCCATCTCGGCGAGGAACCAGGCGTTGATGCCCGTGGCCCGGCGGATGACCTCCTGCGGGACGCCGCGGCGGAGCAGCCCGAGCACCCGCCACAGCCGCGAGTCCGACGGGACGAGGAACCGGCGCAGGACGATCGGCGCGGCCGAGCGCTGGGCGTGCCGCGTGCTCTCGCAGGCCTGGCCGCTCTCGTCGACCCAGCGGATCGGGGCGTCGTGGACCGTGAGGCTGTCGAGGCCGCCCACGCCCACCCGGATGCCGTCGCCCAGGTCGTCGTGGGCCACGCCGCCGTAGACCGACGCGAGGTAGTCGAAGGTGGGCCTCCAGGACGGGTCCTCGCCGAGCGGGCCCGCGCCCGCCTGCTCGAGGCCCCGGAGCGCCTTGTTGAGCGCGGCGCCGAAGGTGCGGTCGATCGCCATCACCTCGCCCGTCGCCTTCATCTGGCTGCCCAGGCGCCGGTCGGCGGTCGGGAACTTGTCGAACGGGAAGCGCGGCAGCTTGACCACGACGTAGTCGAGCGCCGGCTCGAACGCGGCGACGGTCGTGCCGGTCACCACGTTGGGGATCTCGGCGAGCGTCCGCCCGGTGGCGATCTGCGCCGCGACGCGCGCGATCGGGTAGCCGGTGGCCTTGGACGCGAGCGCCGAGCTGCGGCTGACGCGGGGGTTGACCTCGATCACCGCGTAGTCGGTCGAGTCGGGCGAGAGCGCGAACTGGACGTTGCAGCCGCCCTCCACGCCGAGCGCGCGGATGATCGCGAGGGCCGCGCTGCGCAGCCGCTGGTGGACCTGGTCGGGCAGCGTCTGGATCGGCGCCACCACGATCGAGTCGCCGGTGTGGACGCCCAGCGGGTCGACGTTCTCCATGCCGCACACCGCGATGCACGTGTCCTCGGCATCGCGCATGACCTCGTACTCGATCTCCTGCCAGCCCGAGAGGTACTTCTCGACCATCACCTGGTGGATCGGGCTCGCCCGGAGTCCGGAGCGCACGCGCTCCCAGAATCCGTCGACGCTCTCCACGATGCCGCCGCCGGTGCCGCCGAGCGTGAACGCGGGGCGGACGATGGCCGGCAGTCCGATCGCCGCGAGCGCGGCGTCCGCCGAGGCGTGGCGCGCCGCCTCGTCCGGCCCCTCGACGATCGCCGACGGCGCGTAGGGCTGGCCGATGCGGTCGAGCAGGTCGCGGAACGCCTCGCGGTCCTCGGCCATCCGGATGGCCTCGAGCGGCGTGCCCAGCAGGCGGACGCCGTGGCGCTCGAGCACGCCCGCCTCGGAGAGCGCCATCGCGAGGTTGAGCGCGGTCTGCCCGCCGAGGCCCGCCAGGAGCCCCTCGGGCTTCTCGCGCGCGATCACCGCCTCGATCGCGGGCACCGTGAGCGGCTCGAGGTAGACCGCGTCCGCGACCGTGGGGTCGGTCATGATCGTGGCCGGGTTGGAGTTGACGAGGATCGTGCGGACGCCCTCGGCGCGAAGCGCGCGGCAGGCCTGCGTGCCCGCATAGTCGAACTCGGCCGCCTGGCCGATGACGACGGGCCCCGAGCCCAGGATCAGCACCGACGCGGGCTTGGGGCGGTGGGCGCGGACGGGCGGCGTCGGGAGCCGGGCGGCCATCCCGTCAGGCGCCCCGCCGGGCGGCGTCCACGAACCGGTCGAACACGGCGAGCGCGTCGAGCGGCCCTGGAGCGCCCTCGGGGTGGTACTGCACGGTCTCGATCGGCTTCTGGGCGTGGCGCAGCCCCTCGACCGAGCGGTCGTTGAGGTTGAGCTGGCTGACGCGGAAGCCGGACGCCTCGGGCAGCGTGCCGTCGAGGACGTGGACCTCGTGGTTCTGCGCGGTCACCTGCACGTAGCCCGTGTCGAGGTCCTGCACCGGGTGGTTCGCGCCGTGGTGCCCGAAGCGCAGCCGCCCCGTCTCGGCGCCCGCGGCCAGCGCCACGATCTGGTGGCCCAGGCAGATGCCGAGCAGGGGCCGCCCGTCGTCGATGACCGCCTTCGCGAGCGCGACCGGCCCGACGAGCCGGACGGGATCGCCGGGCCCGGGCGACAGGACGACGCCGTCCACGTCGTCGGCCAGCACCTCGGCCGCGGAGGCCGTGTGCGGCAGGATGCGGACCCGGGCGCCGCGCCGGCGGAGCGAGCGCACGATGTTGGCCTTGAGGCCGAAGTCGACGATCGCGATGAGCGGGGCAGCGGGGTCGTCGCCGACCTCGCTCACCGAGGCCGGCGACACCTGGGCCACGAAGTCCTGGTCCTCCCAGCGCGGCACGTCGCGGGCCATGGCGACCGCCTCGTCACGGTCGGTGACGCCGGGCGGCGTGATGATGCCCCGGAGGCAGCCGGTGGCGCGCAGGTGGCGGGCGAGGGCCCGGGTGTCGACGCCCGCGATGGCCGGGATGCCGTGGCCGCGGAGCATCGTCGCGAGCTGGCGCGCGTCCTCGAGCACCGCGGCCGTGGCGTGGGCGACCACGAGGCCGCGCAGCCAGGGCCGCGACGACTGGTCGTCGTCGAGGAGCCGGCCGTAGTTGCCGATCAGCGGGTAGGTCATGACCACGACCTGCCCGGCGTAGGACGGGTCGGTGGCGATCTCCTGGTAGCCGGTCTGGCTCGTGTTCACCACGAGGTCGCCGCCCGCGGCCACGGGCGCCCCGAAGGCGATGCCCGGGAACACGGTGCCGTCCTCGAGCGCGAGCAGCGCCGGACCGGCGTCGCCCACGCGCGGGTCGACGATCGCGTCGGCGCGCGGCAACGGCGGTCGGTGGGAAGTCGGTGGGGCGATCACTCAGATCCCGGCGGTGCGCGGCGCGCGGGCGCCGGCGGCGGGCAAGCGAGGGTGCATTTCGGCCTCCTACCCGGCCTCTCTGGACCGGTACACCGGCCTCTCGGGACCGGCTCTCAGGACGCCCGAACTGTACCACGCTGGACGTCGTGGAGCCGGTGCCCGGCACGTCCCCACGGACACCGCGGCCCGATCGGTTCCGCGCCGGATTCAGCCGCCGTGGATGAGGACGGTGACCGGGTGGCACCCGACCACCACGAGGAGCCGGCAGGCATCCCCCACGGGGACCGCCAGCGGGGAGCGCCCTACCCGAGCAGCGCCGACGAGGCCGGCGGCATCTCCCCGCCGCCGCGTCCCTGGTCGGGGGGCAGGCCGGGCCTGGCCACCGGCAGCTCCACGCGGAAGGCCGCCCCGCCGCCGGGCCGGTTCGCCACCCCGATCCGACCGCCGTGGCGGTCCACGATCCACTTGGCGATGGCGAGGCCCAGGCCGGTCCCGCCCGACGGCGCGCCGGGCGCCCGCCAGAACCGGTCGAACACGTGGGGCATGTCCTCCTCGCGGACGCCGGGGCCCTGGTCGTCGACCTCCACCGATGCGACGTCCCGTGCCGAGCGCACCACGACGGTCACCCGCCCGTCGCGCGGCGAGTGCCGGACGGCGTTGTCGACGAGGATGGTGACGAGCTGGCGGAGCCGCGCAGGGTCGCCCTCGAGCATGGCGGGCTCGGGGTCCACCTCCACGTGGACGCCGCGGTCGGCGGCAGTCCGCCCGAGCGCCCCGGCCGCCTCGAATGCGATGTCGCCCAGGTCCAGCGGATTCCGGTCGATCGCCACCGCGCCCGAGTCGGAGCGCGCCAGCAGCAGCAGGTCGTCGACGAGCGTGGTGAGGTGCTGCACCTCGGCCTCGATGTCGTCGAGCGCCTCGCGCTGCTGCTCCACGGGCCGGTCGCGGTGCCGGTTGAGGTGTTCGACCGAGGAGCGGATGACCGTGAGCGGCGTGCGGAGCTCGTGCGACGCGTCGGCCGCGAACTCGCGCTGTCGCCGCAACGCCTCGCGCTGTGCCGCGAGCGACTGCCGGATCGGGACCAGCGCGCGGCTGGCGTAGACGTAGCCGAACAGCACCGACACGACGGCCACGATGGCGCCGCCGACGAGGAGCACGGTCAGCAGCGTCTGCAGCGTCTGGACCTCGACCGTGCGGTCCTGGATCGCCTGGAGGAAGTAGGTCTGTCCGTCCTGGACGTAGACGAAGCGCTGGGTCAGCAGACGCGTGGGCATGACCGTGTTGCCGATGGAGAGCGGGACCTCGCGCACGTCGGTGCCGTCGGCCGCGGACCGCGCCGCAGCGAGGCTCTCGGGCACCGGCATGCCCGCGAGCGGCACGCCCATCCGACGGTTGAGCGGCACCTGCTGGCCGGTTTCGTCGAAGGCGTACAGCCAGATGCTGCCGCGGCCGGGCTGGAGCCCGAAGGCGGAGCCGGGCGCGTCGGTGCCGGCCCCGTGGTCGGCGTCCGTGCCTGTCAGCGCGTTGACGACCGGGTTGACCGTGGCGCGCAGCTGGTCAACTGATGCGGTGACGAGTCGATTCTCGACCGCCGCGTACAGGGCCGTGCCCAGGACGAGCAGCACGACAAGGGTCGAGAGGCCGCTCCACAGCACGAGCCGCCAGCGGGTCCGCCGGACCAGGCGGTGCTCGCCCTCGAGCGCCTCGCGCTCCGCGCCGTCGTCGCGCGGGTCGACCGCGACCCCGTCACCCACTGGCGCGCTCGTCCAGCCGGTAGCCGACCCCCCGGACGGTCTCGATCTGCGCGCCCGCCTCGGCGAGCTTGGTGCGCAGGTAGTGGACGTAGGCGTCCACCGCGTTGGGCGTCACGGCGACGCTGAACGGCCAGGCGTGGTCGAGCAGCTGGTCGCGCGTGAGCACCTGGCCCTTGTGGCGGAGGAGCGCCTCGAGCAGCGAGAACTCGCGCGGCGAGAGGTCCACGTTGCGGCCGTTCACGGTGACCCTCCGGGCGGCCTCGTCGAGCGTGATCGCCCCGCACTGGAGCCGCGGATCGGCGCGCCGCGGCCCGGGCTCGGCACGGCGCGCGAGCGCGCGCAGCCGGGCCGACACCTCCTGGTACGCGAACGGCTTGACGACGTAGTCGTCGGCGCCAGCGTCGAGGCCCACCACGCGGTCGTTGATCGTGTCGCGCGCGGTGAGCATGAGGATCGAGACGTCCACGCCCGCGGCCCGGATGCGCCGCGCGACGTCGAGGCCCGAGATGTCGGGCAGCCCGATGTCGAGGATCACGCAGTCCAGCCCGTCCACGCCCGTGGCGAGCTCGATCCCGGTCCGGCCGTCGGGCGCGTGCTCGACGACGTGGCGGTCCTCCTCGAGGAGCCGTGTGAGGGCCCGGGCGAGCCGTTCATCGTCCTCGACCAGCAGCAGGTGCATGCAGCGCCTCGACCCCCGTCAGGGCAGGACGGTCACGTCGGCCGCCGTGCCCAGCGTGCCGCCGCCCTGCTGCTCGTCGGGCCCGAAGCGCCCGTTGACCTTGAGGATGACGGTCTTGCCGGCGGCCACGTCGGACTGGCTGCCGCTCGTCTGCTGATGGTATGCGTGAACGGTTCGGTGGGCTCGGGCGCCCCCGGGCGGCGGGCCGGGCGGGAAGGGCGGCTGGGTCATGGCTGGGAGCGCTCCTGCTCGACGGGCGTGGGTCGGCGGGGCCGGCCTACTGGCCCAGAACGGTGATGTCGGTCACGTCCATCTGGAAGCCGCCGTTGCCGGGCTGGCCGGACGCCGCGGGCAGGCCGGACGCGCCGGGACCGCCGCGGCCGACGCTCAGCTGGACCTTGGAGCCCACCGCGACGTCGGACGACGATCCCGCGGCCTGCGTGTGGTAGGCCACGGTGCTCGGCACCTGGAGGGTCAGGCTCTGCCCGCTCGAGGTCTGGATGGTGATCGAGCCGTTCGAGATCGCGGTGACCTGCCCGTCGATCGAGGCGCCCGCCCCGCCGAAGAACCCGCCCAGACCGCGGTTCGGGTTGCCGCTCGCGTCGGGGTTGAAGCTCCGGTTGCCGAAGTTGCCGGCGAACCCGCCGTTGCCGGCCGCCCCGCGGCCGTTGGTGGTGCTCGCGGGGGCGGTGAGCCGCCCGCCGGCGAAGCCGAGGCCCGCCGCCGCGATGACCACGGCCGCCACGAACGCCATCGTCCCCGCCGACGTGCCCTTGCGCGCCCTCGGGTTCGCGACCGCCGCGGCCACCGTGGGCGGGATGAACGACGCCACCGCGGGCTGCGGCGCGGGCGGCGTCGGCTGGCCGGGCACCGGGCCCGGCTCGGGCTGCGAGAAGGGGTTCTGCTGCGGGTTGACGGGCTGGGTCATCGCGTGGGTCTCCTCTCAGGCGGCGCGCTACTCGTAGCGCAACGAGGCGATGGGGTCGAGGCGGGCGGCCTGCCGCGCGGGCCAGACGCCGAAGACGACACCGACGACGAGGCTGAAGCCGACGGCGACGACGACGGTGAGGGGGTTGAAGATGAAGCCCCAGCCGGCGATCTGGCCGATGAGCAGGCTCGCGAGCACGCCGACGAGGATCCCGATCAGGCCGCCGAGCAGCGACAGGACCAGCGCCTCCACGAGGAACTGGAACAGGATGTCGTTGCCCCTCGCGCCGATCGCCTTGCGGATGCCGATCTCGCGGGTCCGCTCGCGGACCGAGACCAGCATGATGTTCATGATCCCGATGCCGCCGACGACCAGGCTGATCGAGGCGATCCCGCCGAGCAGCACCGTGAGCAGCCCGGTGATCGAGGAGAACGTCGAGAGCAGCTGCGCCTGGCTGGTGATCGTGAAGTCGTCGTTGGTGCCGTTGGTGCCGTGACGCTGCTCCATGAGCACGGTGAGGTCGGCCTGCGTGGTGTCGATCTCGCTGGCCGAGGCGACGCTGACCCCGATCGTGCGCACGTTCGTTCCGCCCACGAAGTAGTGCTGCGCCGTGGTGATCGGGATGAGGACCTGGTCGTCCTGGCTCGTGGATCCCGAGCTCCCCTTGGGCTGCAGGATCCCGACCAACTCGAACGGGATGCCGCCGATCTGGATCGTGTGGCCGAGGCTCGAGGCGTCGAGGCCGAGGTTGTCGGCAGTAGTGGAGCCGATGACCGCCACCCGCAGGCTGCCGTCGACGGCGGCCTGGTTGAGGAACGAGCCCTGCCACATCGTGTAGGTGAACACGTCGGGATAGGCGGGCGTCGTGCCGATGACGCTGGTGGTCTCGTTCTGGATGCCCGCGAGCACGACCTTCTGGGTGGTCAGCTCCGGCGCCACCCCGGCCACCCCGGGCGCCTGGGCGATCGCGTCGGCGTCGGCGATGGTCAGGGTGGTTGCCGAGCCGAGGGAGCCCCGCGTGAACGCCGTGCGGGTGAAGCCCGGCGACACGGTGAGCAGGTTCGTGCCCAGGCCCTGGATCCGGTCGGTGATTCCCGAGGTGGTGCCCTCGGCCACGGCGACGAGGGCGACGATGGACCCCACGCCGATGATGACGCCGAGCATGGTCAGGAACGCCCGCAGCCGCGACGTGCCGAGGCGCGAGATGGCGAGGCGGATCAGGTCGAGGGTGTTCACTGCAGCAGGAGCCCGTCGAGGACGTGGACCTGGCGACGGGCGTGCTCGGCGACGTCGGCGTCGTGCGTGATGAGCACGATCGTGGTGCCCGCGGCGTTGAGCTCGTGGAGGAGCTCGATGACGTCGGCGCCGGACTGGCTGTCGAGGTTGCCGGTCGGCTCGTCCGCGAGGATCAGCGCGGGCTCGGTGACGAGCGCCCGGGCGATCGCCACGCGCTGCTGCTGGCCGCCCGAGAGCTCCGAGGGCTCGTGCTCGAGGCGTTCGCCCAGGCCGAGGCGCTCGAGCGCGGCCTGGGCCCGCGCGTAGCGCTCCTTGCGCGGCACGCCCTGGTAGAGCAGGGGCGTGGCCACGTTCTCGAGGGCGGACGTGCGCGGCAGCAAGTTGAACGACTGGAACACGAAGCCGATCGCACGGCCGCGCACGCGCGCGAGGTCGTCGTCGGACAGCTGCTCGATCGGCGTGCCGCCGAGGCGGTACACGCCCGCAGTGGGCCGGTCGAGGCAGCCGATGATGTTCATCAGGGTCGACTTGCCGCTTCCCGACGGCCCCACGACGGCGAGGAAGTCGCCCTGCCAGACGTCGAGGTCCACGCCGCGGAGCGCGGCCACCTCGAGCCGGCCGGTGCTGTAGATCCGGGTGACGCCGCGGAGCTCGATGACCGGGACCGCCGCCCCGGCCGGGGTGGCCGGGGCGCCGAACGGGCTCGCCTCGGCGGGCGCGAACATGGTCTCGCCCACGTTCAGCCGCCACCTGCACGGAACTGCTGGAACCCGCCGCCGCCGACGCCGGGCAGGCCGACGCCGCCGCCGGTGCCGCCGGTGGCGGTGCGGTTCGACGAGGTGCCCGTCACCACGACCGTCCCGCCGTCGATCCCCGACTGGATCTCGGCCATCGAGGAGGTCACGAGGCCGACCTGGACGGACACCACCGTGGGCTGGTTGTCGGCGCCGAGCACACGCACCGAGTAGCTGCCCAGCGACCCGACGAGCGAGATCGCGGGCACCGCCAGGACGTTGTCCGCCTCGGCGGTGGTGATCGAGATCGAGGCGCTCATGCCGGAGGCCGTGCCGGCCGGGGGCTGCGCCAGCGAGACGAGGATCGGGTAGGACACGACGCCGCCGCCGGTGCCGCCGGAGCCGGTCGGGGTGATCTGGGTGACCTTGCCGCTCGCGTTGAGGCCGGACGCGGTCAGCGTGACCGTGGCGTCCTGGCCCAGCTTGAGCGACGGCAGGTCGGCCTCCGCGACGCTCGCGGTGACCTGGAAGGCGTTGCTCTGGACCGTGATGGCGGAGCCGGACGGGGCGTCCACGCCCGTGGTGATGTTCACCGCCAGCACCACGCCGTCGACCGGGCTGAGCAGCTGCGAGTAGGAGAGGCTGGCCTGCGCGTTGTCGACCGACTGCTGGGCGGTCGCGACGGCCGCCTTGTCCGACGCGATCGTGGCGCTCGACGGGGGCGCGATCTTGGTCGTGTAGGCGTACTTGGCCGACTTGAGCTGGTTGGTGGCCGAGGTCACCTGGTTGGTGGCCTGCTGGTTCGAGGCCGAGACCTGGAGCTTGAGGCTGGCGAGCTGCTGCTCGGCCGACGTGATCGCCGACTGGTCCTGGCTCAGCTGCGCCGCCGGGACCGTCGGGTCCTTCTTGTCGGTCGTGTACTTCGCCTTGGCCGCGGTGATGGCCTGCTGCTGCTGGCTGAGCTTGAGGTTGTTCTGGGCGATCGTCTGGCTGCGCGAGGTCTTGGCCTGCGACAGCGCCTGGTTCGCCTGGGTCACCTGGAGGGCGGCTGCTGCCTTGTCCGTCGCGGTCAGCGGGTGCTGGTCGGACGAGAGGCGCGCCTGCGCCGAGACGAGGTTGGCCTGGGCGACCGTGAGGGCGAGCTCGGCAGACGCCGTGTCGGCGGTCGCGAGCACGTCGCCCGCCTTGACGCTCTGGCCCGGCGTTGCCGACACGGTGGCCACCTTCCATGTGGGCGCATTGGTGCCGGACCCGTTGCCGCTGCTGCTGGCGCTGGTCTCGAGCGTCGCGTTGGAGCCGAACTGGAGGCTGTAGACCGCGACGGGCTCCACGGTGCCGGTGGCGACGACCGACTTGACGACGTTGGTGACCGACGCCGTGGCCGTCGTGTAGCGGGTGGTGGTGTTGCCGCCCGATCCGGGCTGGATCACGACCGCGGCCACAGCGCCGACGCCGACGACCATGAGGAGGAGGGTGCCGATCAGGCGGAGCCGCATGCGAATCCTTTCCGGGTAGGAAGCGCGCGAAAATGATGTTGACGGACGCGAACGCTCAGGATGGTGCCCAGCGCCCCTGAAAGCCGTCTGAGAGGCGGGCGATTATTTCGGCTACCGAAGCGTCGCCCGCGGACTAGGCGCCCTGTCCCGCCACGGCCTTGTCGATGAGCGCCTTCGCGTCGTTGATCGGGATGGCGAAGCCGAGGCCCTGGGCGCTGGTCGACACCGCGGTGTTGAGCCCGATCACGGCGCCGCTCGAGTCGAGCAGCGGCCCGCCGCTGTTGCCGGGGTTGATCGCGGCGTCGGTCTGGATCAGGTTCTTGAGCGTCGAGGGGCGTCCGGTGACGTCGTCGCGGACGGTGACGGTCCGGCCCAGCCCGGACACGATGCCCCGCGTCACGGTCTCGGTGTAGGTCCCGAGCGGGCTGCCGATCGCAAGCGCCGTCTCGCCCACCTGGATCTTCGCGGAGTCGGCGATGTGGGCGGGCGTGAGCCCCGTGGCCTGGATCTTGATCAGCGCGAGGTCGTTGTCGGTGGCGGTCTGGATCAGCGTCGCCGGGTACTCCTTGCCGTCCTCGAGCGCCACGGTGAGCGTCTGGCTGCCCTCGACGACATGGCGGTTGGTCAGGATGTAGCCGTTGGCCGTCAGGATGAGCCCGGACCCGATGCCCTGCGTCGTGCCGAAGTTGAAGCCGTTGGCGCTGACGCCGTCGGCGGTGATGGTCACGACCGACTTCTGGGCGACGGCCACGATCGCGGTGATGTCGGTGGTCTGGATCGTCGTGTTCGTGGTGGCGGCCGTCTGGGCAGGCGTCGAGGCGGCGGGCGGCGTGGTCGCGACGACGGCCTCGGCGGGCACCAGCTCGTGGACGAGCAGCGCCGTGCCGCCGGAGGCGAGCACCGCGGCGAGGACGCCCACCGCGAGCAGCGTGCCGATCCCGACGCCCCTGCCGCGCCGGACGGCGGGGGCGGAGCTCGCGCGCTCGGGCGCCGAGGGGAATGGCGGCGCCCACGTGGCGGGTGAGACCGGCGCGCCCTGCGGCTCGGCCGGGCGCGCCCAGGCCGGGGTGGGCGGCGCGGACGGCGCGGCCGGCGCGGCCCACGCCGACGGGCTCGCGGGCAGCGGCCACCCGGCCTGCTGCGGCGAGGCGGCCGACGGCGTGGCCGGCGGGGGCGGCGCGACCCAGGTGCGCTGGGGCGGCGTCGCCGACGCGTCCTCCGCGGGGGACGGGAACCAGCCGGGGGAGGGAGCCGCGGCCTGGGGCGCAGGCCCCGGCTGGGGGGGAACCGGGGCCTGCGCCCCAGGGAGCGGCAGCGGCGCAGTGTCGTCCTGGCCGAAGGGCTCCGGGCTGGCGGGCGGGAGGGGCTGGGTCATGCGGTGCTGGCTCCATGCGGGACGCGCGGAACGATTGTGGCCCAGTCAACCGACCGCCGCTGAGATTGCCCTGAGAGGGCGCCGCCGAGCCGCCTGCGAGCGATGGGCGCTCCGGTCGCGGCCGGCAGCGGCCAAGCCACGTCCGGCGGCCGGGCGCCCATGATCCGGGCAGCGGCACGCGGCGGGGGCGTGCGTGCTGTGGTCATGCCCCGGCTGCCTTTCGGCGGATCGTGCCCCTGAGAGCCGCCGTCACGCGGCGCCGGCGCAGTCGTACAGGCTGCCCCCGCCCACCCCGGTGACCGGCGAGCACTGCTGCTGGACCCAGGCGTTGCGCTCGCTCGCGACGTTGCCCTGCCCGTCCCCGCCGAAGAACCCGCCTGGACCGGCGCCGCGTCCGCCGACCAGCACGAACCGCAGTCGCCCGTCGTGGACGTCGGCCTGGAGCTGCGCGAGGGTCGGCGCCTGGTCGCTCCCCATGAACCCGCCCATCGCCATCACCGGGACGCCCGACGCGAGCTGGAGCGGCCCCGCGGCGCTCGCGGACGACACCGCCACCAGCCACGTGGCCGTGCCCCGGTTGGCGACGAGGTAGTCGACGAGCGCCCGGTCGGTGCCGCCCGGGTCGCCCGGGAAGCCCGCGAAGCCGCCGGGACCGCCGCGGGCGCCGGTGCTCGCGGGCCCGGCCGACGGGTCGCCGCCCGAGATCGCCCGGCCCACCGTCGCCGCCGTCCATGCCGACGGGCCGACCAGGATCGCGGCCAGACCCAGCAGCGCAGCTCCCCGCGCCATGCCGCGGGCCCGGAAGTCGTCGGGGACGGCCGGCACCGCGAGCACGATCGCCGCGGCCAGCGCGACGCACAGGGCGCCGATCCCCAGGCCGGGCAGGTACGCCGGCGCCCGGTCCAGCAGCTGGAGCTGCCACCACGCGGTCGCCACCAGGATCGCGGCGAGCAGGAGCCCGGCCCACTGCACGCGGTCGCGGAGCCGCCACGCCTCGGCCAGGCCCGCGCCCGTGAGCGCGGCTGCCGCAGGGGCGATCGCGGACGAGTAGTACGGGTGCGCGATGCCGCTCATCAGGCTGAAGACCAGGACGTGGACGAGGGCCCAGCCGCCCCACAGCAGCAGCCCCGCGAGGCGGGCGTCGGTGCGCCGTGCCCCGATCCGGGCCCCGAGGCCCACCAGCAGGCCGATGGCCGCCGAGGGCAGCAGCCAGCTGATCTGGGTCCCCCACTCCGCGTTGAACATCCGGAGCAGGCCGGGCGCACCGCCGAATCCCCCGCCCGGACCCACGCCGAAGGCTCCGAAGCCGCCGGGTGCAAACCCGCCGGGCCCTCCCCCGCCCCCCGGTGCGCCGCCGGGCCCGCCCTGGCCGAAGATGCGGCCGAGCCCGTCATAGCCGAACACGAGCTCGAGCACCGAGTTGTCGGTGCTCCCGCCGATGTACGGGCGCGAGCCGGCCGGGATCAGCTCCACGATCGCGACCCACCACGCAGAGGCGGCCAGGGTCGAGGATGCCGCCACGGCGAGGCCCGCCACGCGCCGCCGGAGCCCCCCGCGCCCGGCCACGAGGTAGGCCAGCGCGAAGCCGGGCAGGACGAGGTACGCCTGGAGGTACTTGGTGAGGAACCCGATGCCGACGAGGACGCCCGCAGCCACGAGCCAGGCGCGGCGGTCCGTCTCGAGCGCCCGGACCTGCGCCCAGGCCGCCGCCACGAGCAGCAGCACGAGCAGGGCGTCGGGGTTGTTGTAGCGGAAGACCAGCGCGGCGACCGGCGTGACGGCGAACCCGACCCCCGCTATGACCGCGGCCGCGACGCCGAACTGCCGGCGGGCCGCGTCGTACAGCAGGACCGCCGCCCCGACCCCGCACAGCGCCTCGGGCAGCAGTACCGCGAACGGGCTGAGCCCGAGCACGCGCACCGACAGGCCCATCAGCCACAGGGCCGCCGGCGGCTTGTCGACGGTGATGAACCCCGCCGCGTCGATCGAGCCGAAGAACATGGCGGACCAGCTCTGGCCGGCGGCCTGGGCCGCGGCCGAGTAGTACGTGTTGGCGTAGCCGCTGACGTCGAGCGCCCAGAGCGCGACCAGCGCCGCCACCACTGCGACCAGCCCGCCGCCGAGGAGCGCCCGGGGCACCAGCGCCCCGCGGGCCGACGGGGCCGTCCGCCCGGCCGAGTCGGGAGCGGCCGACTCCGGAGCCGGCGGCGGGGGCAGGTGCGCGGAGATGCTCAAGGGCGGGCACCGCTGGCGGACAGACAGTCGCGGCGCTCTCGGTGGGAGGAGAGGAGGTTCAAGGTGCCACCGAGAGCGCCGCGTCGAGGCCTACTTCAGCGCTCGCGGCTGAGAGCGGCATGAGAGCCCCGCGTCAGCCGCCGGCCTTGTACGGGTACGTCACCCAGCCGTCGACCGTCGCCGCGTAGTGGTCCGGGCGGCCGGCGACGCGGGATCGGCCGGGCTTGTAGTGGAGCACCGCCGACACGGGATCGGCGCCCGCCGCCCGGACGCGGGCCAGCACCTCGGCCATCGTCTCGCCGGTCTCCCAGACCTCGTCGACGACGAGCACGCGGCGGCCCGCGAGCAGCGCGCGGTCCGGGAAGTGCAGCACGAGCGGCTCGGGATGCGTGCCGCCACCGGCACGGTAGAACTCCACGCCGGCCACGAGGATCTCCCGCAGGTCCAGCCGGTACGCGAGCATGCCCGCGGGCACGAGCCCGCCGCGGGTGATCGCGAGGACCAGGTCGTGGTCCCGCCCGACGCGCGCCGCCAGCCCGGCGACGAGCTGATCGAGGGCATCCCACGTCAGGACGAGCGACTCCGGCACGCGCCCATCATGCGGCAAGGCCCCTGCGCCGCGCGAGCCGGCCGGGCGCGGCTCACCGCGCGCCAGGCGCGGCACGCCGGTCGGGCCGCGGGAGCGGCCTCAGCCCGACGGTGACGGCTGCGGACTCGCGAGCGGGAAGCTCCACGCTGGCGAGAGCGCCGGTGATGCCGTGGCCGCCGGCGCCGGCGTCGGGCTGGCGAGGTTCGAGGCGCCGCCGATGTCGTGGCACAGCACGCACGTCTCGTCGCCGCGCAGCGCGTGGTCGATCGGCAGGGCGCCGACGTTCGAGGACTGGTGGCAGTCGCGGCACTTGAGGTTCTGCGGATCGGGGTGCGGCTTGATCGGCGGCGGCGACGGGTTCGGCTTGTGGCAGAGCTCGCAGTCGTTCTCGTTCCTCCCGACCATCGAGGTCGGCAGGTGGGCCACCGAGCCGTGGCAGTCCAGGCAGGGCGTGTTGAGCGCGGCGTGGGCCTGCGTGATCGAGGGGCCCTGCGTCGGCTCCTTGTGGCAGTTCGTGCACTCGGTCTCGGGGATCCCGTCGTGGCCGGGCGCCGCGCGCCCGAGCTTGTCGTTCGTGTGGCACGTGAGGCACGCCGTGAAGCCGGCGAGGGGGTGGCCCATGGCGGGGATCGTCTTGACCGCCTCCGAGCCGCCGGACTCGTGGCACAGGACGCACTGCGCCGACGTGGGGATGTGGGCGATGCCCATCTCGAACAGCCCGCTCGACGGCGACGCCCCGGCCGCATTCGCGTCGGCAGGTGCCGTGGAGCGCGTGGGGATGACCTGGAGCCAGTTGGCGACCATCATGGCCGCCAGCATCGCCACGATGACCAGGTTCAGCAGGATCAGGAGCCGGAGCGTCCGGTCCACTCGCTGCTTCATGCGCTCGCCCCTTCCGCGCGGCCCGCGACGACCCTCCGGCGCGGCGCCGCAGCCGCGAGGGCATCCAGCCTGAGGAGCTCGCCGCGCGCAGCCTCGATCGCGCGCGGCACGGCGACAGCCACCGGGCCGGAGAGGCCCGGGCCTGCGTTCGCCTCGTCGACCTGCACGCCCACGAGCGCCAGGTGCTGGGGCAGCCTGCCAGCGAGGCGCGCCACGGCAAGCAGCTCGCCCACGCCACCCGGGACACGACCTCCCGGACGGCCGCTGGCCGCCAGGAGGGCCTCGTCGCGCAGCACGCTGACGGTCCCGGCCGGCTGGTCGAGGTCCACCGCGTCGAGCAGCACCAGGCTGCGGGCCCCCTCCAGCTCGGGCAGGAGGTCGGCCCCCAGCGTCCCCCCGTCGACGAGCCGCGTGGCCGCCGGAAACCCGCTCGCGTCGAGCCGCATCGCAGCCCGCAGCGCGTCGAGCGCGCGCACCCCGACCCCGTCGTCACCGAGCAGGACATTGCCCACGCCGATCACGACGGCCGGGCCTGCCACGGGGGTCATGCCTCGGCCTTCGCCTCGGCCCGCTCGAGGATCTCGAGGCCGCCGTCGCGCGACTCCACCACCTCTTCGCGGGTGGGGAACTTGTAGCCGGTGAACATGCTCGTGACGACGCCCACGTTCTCGATGTGGTCGACGAGCACGCAGCTGTAGACGTGGAAGAAGGCGATGGCGAGGATGAGCCACATCGTCAGGTGGTGGATGAGCCGCAGCATCTGCGGCCCGAGCAGCTCGCGCAGCCAGGCGAAGCCCGTGGCGCCGGGCTCGGCGCCCATGAGGCCGTCGAGCGCGAAGCCGGTCACCACCTCGACCAGCAGCAGCGCGAACAGGGCGAGGTAGGCCGCGGCCGCCAGCTGGTTGTGGCCCAGCACCTTGGGGATGTCGCTGCGAACGAAGCCGTAGAACCCGCCCTGGCGGAACAGCTCGGTGAACTGCTTGCGGTTCGTGGGGATGAACGCGGTCCAGCGGACGAAGCGGTTGCCGGCCAGCAGGTAGACGGTCCGGACGACGCCCGACACGAGGAACGTCAGCGCCGCGATGATGTGGATCAGCCGGATGGTGGTCATGATGCTGCCGCCGGGCGGGAGCAGGAACGGGTCCGCGATGTAGCCGCCGGTCAGGCTCAGCGTCACGATGCAGAACGCCGTGACCCAGTGCGTGACGCGGACCGGCACCTGCCAGATGTAGACGGCCACCCGGTCGTGCGGCCGCTCGATCTCGTGGTGCACGTCGGGCCCGGGGGCGTCGTGCGCGGGCGCCGCGGCCCCGCCGACGGCGAGGGCGTCGTCGAGCGCGGTCATCGGAGCTCCTCCTCGCGCGCGGGCCACGACCTCGACGGGGCCGTCCCGCCGCGGGCCGAAGGTGTGGGCGGCGCACCCGGCGCAGGGTGCGAACGAGTGGACGACGCGGAGTGCCTCCAGCGGGCGCTGCGGATCCTGGACGGGCGTGCCGGCGAGCGCGGCCTCGATCGGGCCGCGGAGCCCGGAGGCGTCGCGGGGCGACAGGTTCCAGGTGGAGGCGTCGATGATCTGGTAGTCGGCGACGGTCTTGTCGTGGATCGTCACCCAGTGCGCCACGGCGCCCCTCGGCCCCTCCCCCAGCGAGAAGCCCTGCACGTCCGACGGCCAGGACTGCGGATCCCAGGACGTGACGTCGGCCACGGCGACATCGCCGGTCCCCAGGTTGGTGCGCAGGTCGGCGAGCCACGTGGAGAGGCGCTGCACCACCACCTCGGCCTCGACCGCGCGCGCCAGGATCCGGCCCACCACCCCGCCGAGGTCGCCCACCGCCATGTTGAGCGGGGCCATGCGGGCGGCGGTGGCCGCGGTCACGTCGGCCTGGCCGTTGGCGAGGCCGACCAGCACCCGGGCCAGCGGTCCCACCTCCATCGGCACGCCCCGGTAGCGCGGCGCCTTGGCCCACGAGTAGCCGGCGGCCCCTTCGAGGCTCCCGAGGGGCAGCGACAGCCCCGGCCACGCCGGCGTCGTCTCGCCCTTGTCACCGCCGAGCAGGGTGTCGTTGCCGCCCGCGTAGGCGTACCAGGAGCTCACGACGGCCTCGGTGAACTCCGTGTCGGCGACCTGCTGCGACGACTCGAGGTTGCCCTGGTCGAGGCGGCCGGTCGGGAACAGCAGGTCCGGCGTGTCCTTCACCCCCTGCGGGAACTCCCCGGCCGCGAGGTACCCTCCGGGCCCGGCGCCGAGCTTGATGTAGTCGGGGTGGGCGGCGGCGACGAGGGCGACGTCGGGCACGAAGACATTCGCCACGAAGTCGCGGGCGGCGACGATCTGGTCATCGACGAACCCGAAGCCGTCCGCGCTCAGGGCGTCGGGCGAGTTGTGGTCGGGCACCTGCGGGTGGTCTCGGCCCGAGGCGCCGGCCGGGCCGCCCCACGGCGGCGCGACCGCCATCCCGCCGACGAGGTACGTCTGGGGATGCGGGTCCTTGCCGCCGAACAGCGTCTGGACGCGCATGAACTCGCGCTGCCAGTCGATGGCCGCGAGCACGTGGGCGACGAGCAGCAGGTTCTGCTCCGGCGACAGGCGGTAGGCGGGATGGCCCCACCAGCCGTTGCCGAGCACGCCGGGATGCCCGCCGTCGACCTCGGCCTTGATCCGGTCGCGGACGGCCGCGAAGTCGGCCGCGGTCTCGCCCTGGCGCTGTGCCTGCGAGGCGGCGAGGGTTGCCGTTGCGGCCGGGTCGGCTGTGGTGGCCGCCTTCGCGTCGACCCAGTCCGGCAGCTGCGAGAGGTAGAAGTTGGTGACGTGGTCGCGCACCAGCAGCACGCCGCCGAGCAGGTTCCGGATCCGCTGCGCGTTGCCCGGGATGTTGATGCCCAGGGCGTTCTCGACCGCGCGCACCGAGGCCAGCGCGTGCACGCCGGTGCAGGTGCCGCACACGCGCTGCGCGAGGAGCCACGCGTCGCGCGGGTCACGGCCGCGCAGGCCCAGCTCGAGGCCCCGGAAGGTCATCACCGACGCCCAGGCGTCGGTGATGACGCCGCCGTCGGTCGAGAACTCGACGCGCATGCTGCCGCCGGCGCGGGTCACCGGATCGAGGACGGTCCTGGCCATGTCAGCGCTCCTCCGGACCGGCGGGAGCGTCGGCGTCGCGGTCGGCCTCGCGCTCGGCGGCCTCCGGGGTGCCGGCGGCGTCGGCGGCCAGGGCCTGCTGCGCCGCTTCCGGTGCCGCGGGCGGGGTGGCGTCGGCGCGCCGGGCGCCGTGGGCGCGCTCGGCGTCCTCGCCCTTCATGGTCTCGGCCAGGTCGGCCGCGGGCCACGGCGCAGCCTCGGGCTCGGCGGGCGGCGTCGCGACGGCCTCGCCGACGGCAGCCGAGACGGGACCGGGCTCGGCCGCCACCTCGGCCAGCACGGCCGCCTGCGCGGCGGCGCGCTCCCGGGCGGCGATCATCTTGCGCCGCTTGAAGCGGATGCCCATCCCGGCCCCGTGGACGGCCGTGACGCCCGCGATCCCGCCGACGAGGAGCCCGCCGACCATGTCCGTGGTCACGTTGGGGAGGAATGGGATCGGCGGCGGGAGGCGCTTGTAGGCCGGCCCCATGGCGTTCCAGAAGCTGGTCGTCATGCAGCCCACACAGCCGTGCCCGGCGCGCACGTTCCAGCTGGTCTTCTCGCCGTAGCGGACGGTCGGGCAGTTGCCCATCGTCTCTGGTCCCTTGCACCCGAGCTTGTACAGGCACCAGCCCTTCTGGGCGCCCTCGTCGCCCCACTCGGTGGCGAACTGCCCGAACTCGAAGTGGGGGCGCCGCTCGCACTGGTTGTGGACGAGGTCGCCGTACGCCGAGAGCGGGCGGCCCGCGAGGTCGGCGGCAGGCAGCTCGTTGAACGTGATGTAGTGGACGAGCACCGCCGCCAGGTTCACGGGGTTGACCGGGCACCCCGGCAACGCCATGTAGCTGCCGCCGCCGATCACGGCCTTCACGGCCTTCGCCCCCGTGGTGTTCGAGCCTGCCGCCGGGGCGCCGCCGTCGCAGGCGCAGGAGCCCAGCGCGATCGTGGCGAGCGCGCCGGCGCAGACCTCGCGGACCACGTCCGCGGCCGGTCGACCGCCGATCAGGCAGTAGGCGCCCGAGGCGCCGTCGGGGATCGAGCCCTCGACCACGGCGAAGTAGCCGTTCGGGTACTGGCCCATCGCGCCGGTCCGGGCGAGCTCCGCGTCGCCGCCGGCGACGGCGAGGAACGCGTCGTGGTACTGGATGTTGAGGACGTCGAGGAAGAGCGACACCGTGTCCGGGTCGGCGGAGCGCAGGAACGCCTCCGTGTCGCCGCCGCAGGCCTGGCCGCGGACCCAGATGACGGGCAGCCGCTTGCTCTGCTCGACCGCCCTGGCGATCTGGGGGGCGTAGCTGAGCGGCAGGGCCAGTGCCGCAGCCATCGCCGCCGAGAACTGCAGGAACGAACGACGGGACATCCCCCGCCGCACGAGCGCGGCGTACAGCCCCTCGTCCTGCATCTCCAGACCTCGCGGCTCCGCGCGCCGTTGGCCACGGTGAATCCCGCAGCGGCAATGGCGCAACCTCGGGGACGCTGGTGCCATGGTCGTCCAGCGCGGGCTGGCGGCTCAGACCCGATGGTCGCCGCGCTGGGGGGACAAATACCCGCCCGGGGCGTGCCATGGGCCCCGTGCCGCGGGCCGGATGGGGTCATGCGACGTGCCGTCGGGTACAGAGGTCATCCGCGGTGGGGGCCGTCTGGAGGCCAGGACAGGCCGACGCCTGGCAGGCGCGTACCGGTCGACCGATGTCCGCCCGTGGCGCGGAGGGGGCGCCGGCGAACGTCAGTCCGCGATGTCGATGCCCTGCGGCCGGCCGGCGCGGACCCACATGCGGTACAGCACCGCCGACAGCGCGAGGGACGCCGCGAGCGAGACGATCGGGAGGCCGCGGGCGAGGTTCGCGAGGAGGGTGAAGGCGACGAGGGTGAGCCCGATGATGTTGGACGCCTGGCGCCCGCGTCGTCCCTCGCGCCCGTCGATCCGGGCCATGGACACCAGCCCGACCACGAAGCTGATGAACACCGAGACCGCGTAGAACAGCACGAGCGACTGGTCCTGGGCACCGGCGGCCACGACGACCGCGGCTGCGGCGGCCAGGAACACGATCACGCCCCGGAACGGCGTGTGGTGCTGGTTGGTCCGCCCCAGCGCTGCGGGCAGCACCGACGCCGCCGAGGTCGAGCCGGAGCCCGAGCCCGCCAGGGCCTTGAGCAGCCCGGGGCCGGCCTGGAACGACGAGCTCGCCGCGGCCAGGAGCAGCACGGCGCTCGTCAGCTGGAACAGGCCGAACACGAGTCCCGGCGCGGCGGTGCGGGCGAGCTCGGCCAGCTGCGTTGAGTCCGCCGGCGGGATGCCGACGTCGAGGCGCGCCGCCGCGCCGGCCAGGGCGAGCGTGACGCCGCCGACGATGAACAGGGTGAACCACAGGGTCCATCGCCCGAACTGGCGCCGGCCGTCGTCGTCGAGCTGGCCGAGCTGCGCGATCGCACTCGACGGCGCCTCGACGCCGGTGGCCAGCGCCATCGCGACCGGGAAGGCGATCAGGATCGTCAGCGCGCTCCCGACGTCGACTGGCGCCGAGGCGGTCGCCGCGACCACCGGAGCCGGCGCCGTCCAGGCCGACGCGACCAGCACGGTCGTGACGGAGAGGAACGCGATCGTCATCGTCGCGAACACGACGCGGCCGCCATGGCCGAACCAGCTCAGACCGGCGACGAGCACCAGCAGCACCAGCGCGATCGGGACCCGGGCGGGCGCGACCGCGGGCACATACGCGATGAGCGCGGACGATGCGGCCGCCACGCTGATCGAGATGGTGAGGACGAAGTCGACGATCAGCGCCCCGAGCGGCAGGAACGTCCAGGCCGGGCCGAACGCCTCGTGGGCCGCGGTGGCGGCGCCGCCGCCGTGCGGATACCGGGCCACGATCTGCTGGTAGTTGACGACCACCACGCCGATGATCCCCACCACCACCACCATGGTGACGCCGAGGAGCGCGAGGTTGCCGCCCAGCGCCCGCAGCGCGGCCTCGATCGCGTAGGCCACCGACGAGACGGGATCGGCCATGACCGCGAATGCGAAGCCGACGAACAGGGCGAGCCGCGAGTGGAACAGCCCGCGCAGCCAGGTGCGGGGCGGGACCACGACCCCAGCCTCCTCGGTCGGCGCGTCAGCCAGCGGCTCCGTGCGTGCGTCGGGCACGTTGGTCAACGCGGCTGCCGTCTCCTTCCGAATGGCACAGGCTCGCGCCCGCGCCATGCCAAGGGCGGCGCTGGCTGGGGTTTCGAGTGCGGCGACCAGTATCGCCCCGCAGGCCCATCGCTGCGCGGAATGGCCCGCCCGTCGCTGGGCGTCAGCGGCCCTCGACGGCGGGCCCGGCGAACACCTCGGCGCCCGCCGTCGTGAACACGCTGCGGTAGCCCGCGGCCACAATCGCGTCACGGGTCCACGGTGGCAGCCGATCGGGCTCGAGGAGCACCCAGGCGAACCCGTCGCGCAGCTGCGGCACGAGGTCGGCGAGCGGATGGACTCGACCGCCGGCGGTGAAGATGGTCTCTGCGGCGTCGGCGCTGACCATCGTCTCGTCCACGCCGGTGAACGCCGCCACCGGGATGCTCGCCCAGGTCTGGTAGCTGGCCGCGACGTGGAGCAGCCGGTCGGAGGCGTCGAGGCGGCCGGCCGCGATCTGGGCGACGAGGAAGGCGTCCACGGCCTGCCCCCGCGCCCCGACGAGACCGCGTGCATCCGGGTACCCCTGCCAGTAGCCCAGCTGCGCGGTGCGCAGATCCCAGACGACGACGTCCGCGGTTGGATGCGACGCCTGTGAGGCGTTGGGGGCCACCGGGCCAAGCGGCAGCAGGGTGGCCGCGAGCACGGCGGCCGGAACCCCGAGCCAGACCGCCTGCCGCCCCGACCGGCGGCTCGCCATCGCGAGGACGCCCGCCAGGGCCGGCACGCAGACCCACGGCAGCCAGTACCCGACCGCCTTGGGCACCTCGTAGCGGAGCGACCGGCCCACGACCGAATCGTCGGGGACGACCGATACCGCCAGCAGGAGCACGAGCCCCGCGGCGAGGCCCGCCGCGATCAGACGCCGCCCGCCTCGACCCGTCGCCACGAGCCCGGCCAGCGCGACAGCCCCCGCCGCGAACAGCAGCGGGAAGGCCGGGTTCACCCATGCGGCCGCCTGCGTGACGGTCGACGGGTCCAGGACGGCCAGCGCCAGCATCGCAGCGGCGCCGGCCGCCGTGACGGCGATGGCCGCCCGGCGTGGCCCGATGCGCTCGGCCGCTATCCGGCTCAGCCCGGTCCGGTCGAGGGCGCCGGCGGTCGCGAGCGCGGCCGCCGCCCCTGCCGCCAGTGCGAGGACGCCCGTGATCGGCGCCGGGGCGAGCCCGGTCATCACCGCGAGCTGCGGGAGCAGGGCGACCGCCGTGCCCACGAGGGCCGGCGCCGTCCGTGAGAGGTGGCGGCCGGGGTCGGCCAGCGTGACGACGGCGACCGCGAGGCCGGTCAGCGTGCCGACCAGCGGGTGGACCAGCGTCGCGGCTGCCAGGGCCGCAACCAGGGTCCAGTCGGGCTTGCGACGGTCAGGGTCCGCACGACGGCGCTCGATGTGCGAGCCCGCCACGGCCGCGAGCACCAGTGCCGCGAACGGCAGGGCGGTGACGCTGTCGCGCACGTCCGCAAGCCGCACGAAGGTGAACGAGAGGAGCATCGCGACGACCGCCCAGAACGCGGCCCCGCGCCCGAACGCCGCCACGGCGAGCCGCCGCGCCGCGAGCACGGTCAGGCCCACGAGCCACGGGATCGAGGCGGCGACCGCCAGCACGGCTGGCAGCCCGGTGAGCGTGGCCAGGGTGCCCACCAGCGCCTCGTCGCCGAGGAAGAGGCGGGACGGCCCGTAGATCGGCGACGGGTACGTGGCGAGGGTCGCGATCGACCCGAACACGCGCAGGTGCTCCGCGGGGGCGACGTGGTTGGGCAGGACGTCAGCCGCCGGCACCACCGGCGAGGCCAGGCCCACGAGCAGCACGCCCGACCACGCGACGAGGACGAGCAAGAGTCGAGCGGGCCGGACGCGGCCGACCCCGGGCCGCTGCGAGCAGAACGGTCGTTGCGCCACCCCGGCGACCGCGGCGGCGGCGAGGGCCGCGGCCAACGGGACCGCGCGGAACCAGCCCAGTCCGCCGAGGAGTGACACGAGTGCGACATCGAGGACGACGGCGGCCGCGGCGCCACCGAGCACGGCCTCCGCCCAGTCCGCGAATGGACGGCGACGCACGAGCCGGAGCAGGCCCGCGCCCGCCGCGACATTGAGCGCCATCGCAAGCGAGACGAGCCCTGCCGCCGGGAGCGTGACCGGGAGCTGTGCGCCGAGGGCCGACAGTGCAGCCCCAACGTCCGCCCCGGCGCCCGGATCGCTCGCTCGCCAGGCCGTCGCCGCGAGCAGCGCGGCCGTCGCGGTCACGAGGAGGATCGACTCGCCAGTCCTCGCCGCTCCCCGCCTGCGTCGGGTGGCGCGCCCCGACCACGGCAGGCGCGCTGCCTGCTCTCCGACGTTCATGGCGGGGCGTCGCACGGCCGAAGGGTCGCACAGGCGACCCGGGCCCGTCGTGGCCGACGTTATGGACCCGATCAGCTCGAAGGCCCTCCGGCTCGCCCGGAGGGCCTCGTTCGTGCGTGGGAGGGTGGTGAGCCCGCAGGGATTCGAACCCTGAACCTAGGGATTAAGAGTCCCCCGCTCTACCGTTGAGCTACGGGCCCGGACCGGCCGAGAGGATAGCGCATGTGGCCCGCTCCGCGCGACGGTGGGCTCCACCGGCCAGCGCAGTCGCTGGCGCCGGGCAACGGGTCGCTTTCAGGCGGACGCGCCCGAGTAGTGCCGCAGGCCGCGCCGCCAGAGCCACCGCGTGAACCCGAGCAGCACCACCGCCACGATCGCCGCGCCCGCCAGCGCGTCGGGCGTCAGCCGGCCGGTCAGCGCCTCGGCGGGGACCGTGACCGCGAAGGCGATCGGGACGAGGAAGGTGAGGCCCAGGCGCAGCCAGTCGGGGTAGATCGACACCGGCCAGCGCCCTGACTGGTAGACGCCGGAGAAGAGCTCGACGATCTCGTCCATGCGCACGATCCAGAACGCGGTGGTCGTGAGGAGCAGCCAGAACGAGTAGATCATCGCCGTCCCCAGTGCCAGCGCGACCAGGAACGCGCCCATGTCGACGAGGCCCGGCATCGTCGAGAGACCGGGCAGCGCGATCGCGAGGATCCCGAGGCCGAGCGCCACGTCGACGAGCTTCCAGAGCTGGAACTCGCGGACGCTGACGAGCAGCTGGCCGTCCTCGGGCTTGGTGAGGATGAAGTCGAGCGTTCCCTGCCGGACGTCGGTGATGAGCCGCTCCATGTTCGGCTGGATGAACGCGTTGACGAGGCCGCCCACCAGCGTGTACACGCCCATGACCGCGAGCAGCTCGGGCTGGCTCCAGCCGTTGAGGGTGGTGACCTGGGAGAACACGAGCGCCAGCACCACGAGGCCCGTGGCGAGCTCGATCACCGACTGCGCCAGCTGGACGACGAGGCTCGCGCGGTACTGCAGCTCGAACAGGGCGGCGACGCGCGCGAACACGGCGAACAGCCGGAGCGCGCGCATCAGCCGCCAACCGCCGAGTAGCGGCGCACGGCCACCGCGAACGCCCGCCGCAGCACCAGCGCGCCGATCGCGATCCACAGGAGCTGCATCGCCAGGCCGCCGATGAGCTGGTCGGGTGGCAGGTCGCCCACGAGCGCCTCGATCGGGAACCCGAAGGTCCACTTGAACGGCAGCACCGCCGCCAGCGTCTGCACCCAGTCCGGCATGACCGCGAGCGGCACGAGCCGCCCGGACAGCAGCAGCTCGGCGGTGAAGTAGATGTCGAACACCGGCCTGACCCGCGTGGTCCAGAACGTGACCATCCCCAGCGTCGACTGGTTGAGCGAGCGGATCAGGTACGCGCCCCAGATCGCGACCGCGAAGGTGGCGACGCCCAGGGGCGTGAGCTGCGCGGTCGGCTGGAACAGCAGCGAGAGGACCAGCGCGATCGGCAGCCAGAGGACGATCACGACCACCTTCCAGCCGGCGAAGTAGCCGAGGTCCCAGTGGATCGGGTGGACCGGGCGGAGCAGCTGCGAGGAGAGCTGGCCCTCGCGGATCCGCCACTCCCAGCCCAGCGGTGTGAACACGATGTTCATGTTCCGCACCAGCGTCCAGACGATGTAGTAGGCCGCGAACTGGCCGGCGTCGATGCCCGCCACCGAGCCGCCCTCCTGGCGGGCGACGGTCGTCCACACGACGAGGTAGATCACAGGCTCGGCGATCATCCCGATCATGTAGAAGTAGTTCGCGACCCGGTACTGGATCTGCTCCAGGACCGCGATCCGCATCTCGGTCAGGTACAGGTCCAGCCACCAGCGCGCGCTGGTGATGGCGGCGCTCACGGGGTCCCCTGGCCGGCTGCCGCCCCCGGCGCGGCCTCGGTCCCTCGCGTCTCGGGGGCCCCGCTCGCGAACACCTGCTCGATGACGTCCTCGATCGGCGGGTCCTCGACCGTGAGGTCGGCCACAGCGAAGTCGCGGAGCAGGCGCGTCGTCACCTCCGGCGCGTCAGCTCGGGCCACGCGCAGCGTCGTCCGGCCGCCGTCGGCGGACACCACCTCCCCGAACGCCGAGAGGTCGGGGCTCCCCTCGCGCAGCGTCACGCCGATCGTCTTGGTGGCCCCGAAGCGCTCGGCCAGCGCACTCAGCGCGCCGTCGAACAGGATGCGCCCGTGGTGGATCACCACGACCCGGCGGCACAGCGCCTGGACGTCGGCCATGTAGTGGCTGGTGAGCAGCACCGACGCGCCGTTCCGGCGGTTGTACTCGGCCACGAACGCGCGGATCCGCTTCTGCGCGGTGACGTCGAGCCCGATGGTCGGCTCGTCGAGGAACAGCACACTCGGGCGGTGGAGCAGCGCGCCGCAGATCTCCACCTTCATCCGCTCGCCGAGCGACAGGTTGCGCACGGGCTTCGAGACCAGGTCGCCCAGCTCGAGCAGCTCGACGAGCTCGTCGCGCATCGCCGTGTAGTCGGGGCGCGGCAGCCGGTAGACGGCCCGCAGCAGCTCGAACGAGTCGCTGGCCGGGAGATCCCACTGGAGCTGGCTGCGGTTGCCCATGACCATGGTGATCTGGCGCAGGAAGGCGCGCTCGCGGCGCTGCGGGACGTGGCCCAGGACGAGCGCCTCGCCCGAGGTCGGGTAGAGCAGGCCCGAGAGCATCTTGAGGGTCGTGGTCTTGCCCGCGCCGTTGGGCCCCAGGAACCCCACGACCTCGCCCGGCGCCACCTCGAACGAGACGCCGTCGACGGCCGCCACGTCGCGGGTGTCGCGCCGGACGAGGCTGCGCGCCGCCGCCCGGAGCCCGCCCTCGCGGACCGGCACCGAGAAGACCTTGCGCAGGTCGCGGACCGCGACGGCCGGCGCTGGCACCGAGGCGCCCGTCACTGGTTGTCGATCTGCGCGCGCTGGAGCCGGCCGGAGAAGTCGACGTAGACCGCCTTCCACTCGGTGAACGTGTCGAGCGCGACGTGGCCCGCCTCGCGGTGGCCGTTGCCGGTGTCCTTCCAGCCGCCGAACGGCAGGTGGGTCTCGGCGCCCGTGGTGCCCGCGTTCACGTACACGATGCCGGCCTCGAGGTCGCGCATCGCCCGGAAGGCGGTGTTCACGTCCCGGGTGAACACCGAGGCGGAGAGCCCGTAGTGGGTGCCGTTCGCCGCGGCGAGCGCCTCGTCGTAGCCGTCGACCGGGATCACCGAGAGGACGGGGCCGAAGATCTCCTCCTGGGCGATGCGGGCCATCGGGCCGACGCCGGCGAAGATCGTGGGCTGGTAGAAGTGCCCGTGGGCGAGGTCGCCGGCGGTCTCGCGCTCGCCGCCGCACACGAGCTCGCCCTCGCCTCGGCCGATGCCGACGTAGGACGCCACCTTGGCCACGGCGGGGGCGTTGACCAGCGGGCCCACCTCGACGGCCTCGTCGAGTCCCGGGCCGAGCCGCAGCCGCTCGGCGCGCTCGGCGAGCCGGCGGACCAGCTCCTCGGCGATCGGCCGGTCGGCGATGACGCGCGAGCAGGCGGTGCAGCGCTGGCCGGTGGTGCCGAACGCGGACCACAGGATGCCGTCGACCGCGAGGTCGAGGTCGGCGTCGCGCAGCACGACCACCGCGTTCTTGCCGCCGAGCTCGAGCGACAGGCGCTTGAGCTGGCGGCCGGCGCGCTCGGCGATGTGCCGGCCCGTGGCCGACGAGCCCGTGAAGCTGATGACCGCGACGTCCCGGTTGTCGACGATCGCGTCGCCCACCTCGCCCCCGGCGCCCGTGACGAGGTTGACGGTGCCCGCCGGGAAGCCGGCCTGCTCCATGAGCTCGACGAGGAGCGTGGCGCAGTGCGGCGCATCGCTGGCCGGCTTGAAGACGACGGTGTTGCCGGCGACGAGCGCGGGCATCATCTTCCAGCACGGGATCGCGATCGGGAAGTTCCAGGGCGTGATGATCCCGGCGATCCCGAGCGGCTGGCGGATGCTCATCGCCCACTTGTCGGGGAGCTCGGACGGCACGGTGTCGCCGAACAGGCGCCGCCCCTCGCCGGCCATGAGGAAGGCGATGTCGATCCCCTCCTGGACGTCGCCGCGCGCCTCGGCGAGCACCTTGCCCATCTCGCGGGTCATCGCCCGGGCGATGCGCTCCTTGTGCTCGGCCATCAGCGCGCCGAAGCGGTAGAGGACCTCGCCGCGCTTGGGGGCTGGCGTCGCCCTCCAGGCCCTCGATGCCTCGCCCGCCGCGCGGACCGCCATGGCCACGTCGGCCGCGCTGCCCGCCTGGAATCGCCCGACGACGTCGCGGGTGTCGGCCGGGTTGACGCTGTCGAACGTAGCGCCGGAGGCGGAGTCGACCCAGCGGCCGGCGATGAACAGGCGATGGACCGCGGGCTCGGGCATGTGGGACCTCCGGGGATGGCAACGCTGGGCGCGATCGTCGGGCGCCGGGGCAGGCGGCGTCAAACGGGGGCGCCGGGCGGCCATTTGCGCGGTTCCGCGACACCGAGCTTGGGCAGATGCTCTACGCCGGCGACCACCTGTCCGGCGACGTGGACCCGCGCGGCTGGGTCGGCCATGTCACCGGGCGCGATCTTCTGCTTCGGGTCGCCTTCGAGGCGGTGCTCGCGATCGAGGCCGAGACCTCAGGCTGACGGGCGCCCGTGTTCTTCGCACATGAGCGCCGGGTGAACCGTATGCGGGCGCCGGCCAGGGCGCCGGGGCCGTCACGACCTGTCCACGCTCAGGCGAGCACCCCGAATTCGCCAGATGACCGTGGGACTGCCCCTGTCCGAGAACTTCTCGGATACGGACCGCCCGGCGATCACCTGGGACGAGTCCCGCCCAACCTCTGGCCGGATGACCCCCCGGTGAGCCATCGACAGAACTGAGCCGACGAGCGGCCGCCGGCGGCCAGTTGCGCGAAACGCGGCGCTCGGGACCGGCGGGGCCCGCCCGGTGGGGTGTTCGCCGCCTCAGACCCGCTCGAAGGCCATCGCGACGGACCCGCCGCCGCCGAGGCACAGCGTCGCGAGGCCGTAGCGCCCGCCCCGCCGCCGCAGCTCGTGGAGCAGCGTGGCCACGATGCGCGCGCCCGACGCGCCGATCGGGTGCCCCAGCGCGATCGCACCGCCGTTGACGTTGACCCTCGACCAGTCGAAGCCGAGCTCGCGGCCGTCGGCGAGGACCTGCGCGGCGAACGCCTCGTTCACCTCGACGAGGTCGTAGTCCGACGGGGCCAGGCCCGTGCGCCGCTCCAGCGCCCGGACGCCCTCGATCGGCGCGAGGAACAGCCACTTCGGCGTCGTCTCGGCCTGGGCGTAGCCGACGATGCGCGCGAGCGGCGCGAGGCCGTACTGCTCGACCGCGCGCTCGGACGCGACCACCGTGGCCGCCGCGCCGTCGGTGATGCCCGGCGCGTTGCCGGCCGTCACGGTGCCCCTGGTCGCGTCACCGCGGTCCTCGCCCTCGGGCAGCGGGAACACCGGCGGCAGCCGCCCGAGCAGCTCGGCCGAGGTGTCGCGCCGCGGTCCCTCGTCAAGGGTGACGAGGGTCTCGCGCCCCTTGGCGTCGCGGATGGTGACCGGCGCCAGCTCCTCGTCGAAGCGGCCCGCGTCCATCGCGGCGACCGCCCGGCGGTGGCTCTCGAGCGCGAGGGCGTCCTGGTCCTCCCGCGAGATGCCCGCGCGGATCGCCACCCGCTCGGCGTGCGTCCCCATGTGGCAGTCGTCCACCGCGCACCACAGCCCGTCGAGGACGGCCGCGTCGTCGAGCGCGCCCTGCCCGAGGCGGTAGCCGAAGCGCGCCTTGCGCAGCAGGAACGGCGCCTGGTTCATCGACTCCATGCCGCCCGCGACGAACACGTCGCCGTCGCCCGCCCTGATCCCGGCCGCCGCGTACATGACGGCCTTGAGCCCCGAGCCGCAGACGCGGTTGACCGTGGTCGCGGGGACGGTCTCGGCGAGCCCGGCGCGCAGGAGCGCCTGCCGGGCCGGCGCCTGGCCTGCGCCCGCCTGGAGCACCTGGCCCATGATGACCTCGGCGACGGGCGCCTCCGCGGGCAGCCCGGACCGCTCCACGGCGGCCCGGATGGCCGTGGCCCCGAGCTCCACCGCCGGAACCGCTGAGAGGGCGCCGCCGAACTTGCCGATGGGGGTGCGTGCAGCAGCGACGAGGTAGACCTTCCCGTCGGGTCCAGCGAGCGGTTCCATGGCCGGACTGTACACCGCGGAGGGTTCCACCCTCGGCCTCCTCCCGGTAGGATCGCGGTGCCCACACTGACGCCGAGGCGCCCCCGCCCATGACCCTCGACCACGGCGACGCCGGATCGTCGCATCCGCTGCCCGAGCTCCTCGCCGCCCTCGCCGATGCCGCCGTCCTCGTGGACGCGGAAGGGCTCGTGACGGCGTGGAACGACGCCGCGGCGGCGCGCCTCGGGCTGTCCCCCGTCGACCGTGGCCAGCCCGTCGTGGAGGTCGCCGCCCGGGCTGGCGAGCCTCTCGGCGGCCGCGTGCCGGCGCCCGGCGATCCGTACCCGATCGGGCTCGCCGGCGGCGCGGGGGCCGTGCTGCTGGTCTGGCCCGCTGGCGCTGGGGGCCCCGTCGACGACGAGCCGGACCCTGGCGCGCCCGGGCCGGACGACGTGGCCCTCCAGAAGGGCGACGCGCTCGGCCGCGTGGCGGGCGGCGTCCTCCACGACGTGTCCGGCAAGTTCACCGCGCTCCTCGGCTACGCGGCACTGGTCGCGAGCGACCCCAAGGTGCCAGACGACCTGCGCGAGTTCTCGTCTGACCTGGAGGCGGAGGCCGGTGCCGCCCTGGACCTCATCCGGGCCACCCTGCAGTTCGCCCGCCACTGGCCGCCCCAGGCAGAGCTCGTCTCGCTCGGGCCGCTGGTCGCCGACGAGGTGCGCCTGCTCGGGCACGCGACGATCAACATGGAGCAGCGCGTCAACGTGCCCGCCGGCCTGCCCCAGGTCGAGGCCGACCCGGCCCTCCTGCGGCAAGCCGTGCTGTCGCTGCTGATCAACGCCGTGGAGGCGCAGGGCGGCGAGTGGGGCCGCGGCGCCGAGCGCGCGTACGGGCGGCTCATCGTGTCGGGCCGCGAGCTCCAGGACGAGGGGGGCCACCGGGTCCGCCTCGCGGTCGAGGACGGCGGCCCGGCGCTGACGGCGTCGGCGGGCGCACGGCTGTTCGCGGCACCGGCAGCTGCCGGCGCGCGGGCCGATGGGCCTGAAGTCGACCCCGACGCGACGTCGGCTCGAGCCGGGCGCGACCTCCGGGTGGCCGCCGCGCTGATCGAGCGGGTCGGCGGTCGCCTGTTCCACGAGCCGGTGCCCAACGGCAATCGACTGGTGGTCGAGCTGCCGGTCGCGGGCACCGCCCTGTCGGCCCTGCCGCGCCAGGGCGATGCCGTCGCCGACCCGCAGCCGTCGGCCCAGGCGGCGGGCGCGCAGGTCCTCGTGTGCGACGACGAGCAGCTGATCCGCGGGCTCATGGTGCGGATGCTCGAGCGGCACGGCCTCGGCGCCATCGAGGCACGCGACGGCCGCGAGGCGGCGGCGATCCTGGCGAGCCGCCGGGTCGAGGCCGTCATCGCGACCCACCGGATGCCCGACATGTCGGGGCCCGAGCTGTTCGAGCTCGCCGTCGGCCACCAGCCGGCCCTGGCCGCGAGGTTCATCCTCACCACGGGCGACGCAGGCGACGCCGACGTCGCGGCGTTCGCCGCCCGGACGGGCGTCCCGGTCGTGCTCAAGCCGTTCGACAACGCGAAACTGATCGCCCTCGTGCGTGGTGCGATCGGGGGCTGAGGCGGACGGCGCGCGGCGGCGGCGCGGCCGGCGTCGCCGGCGTCGTCCGGCGGACGCGTCCCGCCGGCTGTGGCGGCCCGCTCAGCGCGGGTAGGTGTGGAACCCGCGTCCGGTCTTCTGGCCCAGGTGCCCCGCGGCCACCAGGTCCACGAGGACCCCGGGCGGCTCGAACTGCGGCCCGCCGAGCCCCTCGTGCAGCACCTGCATGACCCCGAGGCAGACGTCGAGGCCGATGAAGTCGGCGAGCTCGAGCGGGCCCATCGGGTGGTTGAGCCCGACCTTCGCGCCAGTGTCGATGTCGTCGGCCGACCCGGTCCCCTCCTCGTAGGTGCGCATCGCCTCCGCCAGGAGCGGCATGAGGATCCGGTTGACGATGAACCCCGGCCGGTCGGCGCTGATGATGACCTGCTTGCCGAGCTCCGCTGTCAGGGCGCGGATGGCGGCCTCGGTGGCGTCACCGGTGGCGGAGCCCCGGATGAGCTCGACGAGGGGCATCACCGGGACCGGGCTGAAGAAGTGCATCCCGACGAACTGGGCGCGGCGCGCCTCGGAGGTGGCCGCGGCGAGCCGGTCGATGGAGATCGATGAGGTGTTGGACGCGAAGATCGCGCGCGGCGGCGCCACCGCGTCGAGCTCGGCCCACAGCCCGGCCTTGACCGCCTCGTCCTCGAACACGGCCTCGACGACGAGGTCAGCCGAGGCGGCCGTGCCGAGGTCGTCGGTCGCGGCGATGCGCGCAGCCGTCGCTCCGCGCGCCTCATCGGTCAGGCGGCCCTTCGCCACCGCCCGGTCGAGGTTGCCCAGGATCCTCGCCCGGCCGGCCTCGGCGCGCGCGATGTCCGGCTCGTACAGGGTGACCTGCTTGCCGATGGCCGCGTGGACCTGCGCGATGCCGTGGCCCATCAGGCCCGCCCCGGCGACGAAGACGTGGTCGATGCTCATAGGGTCTCCTCCCGGCCGAGGGCGGCCAGCAGCGCGTCAGCGGCGGCATAGGGGTCGGATTCGTGGCGGGCGACGGCGTCGAGCGCGGCATCGGTCTGCGCGGCGAGCGCGGTCGACGCCAGCCGGTCCCACAGCCGCTCCACGAGGACGGCCCGCACCTGCGCGGCGGCGCGCGCTCGCCGGGCCGCCGGCGTCGTCTCGGCGGCGCCGTCGGCGCGGTGGCGGTCGAGTGCGGCCAGCAGCTCGGGCACGCCCTCGCCGGTCATCGCCGTCGTGACGAGCACATCGGGGCGCCGGCCCGCGGGGCCCGCCCGACCGGCGCCACCCGGCGGCGCGAGCATGGCCCGGAGCTGGGCGGCCGTCCGCTGGGCGCCCGGGCGGTCGCCCTTGTTCACGACCACGATGTCGGCCACCTCGAGCAGGCCCGCCTTGATCGCCTGCACCTCGTCCCCCATCTCGGGCGCCTCGAGCACGACCGTCGTGTCGGCCGCGGCCGCGACCTCCACCTCGCTCTGGCCCGTGCCGACGGTCTCGAGCAGGACGACATCGAATCCCGCGGCGTCGAAGACGGCGGCGGCCGAGGTGGACGTGGCGGCGAGACCGCCCGCGTGCCCGCGCGACGCCATGGAGCGGATGAACACGCCATCGTCCGAGGCGTAGGACTGCATCCGGACGCGGTCACCGAGGAGCGCACCGCCGGTGATGGGCGAGGACGGGTCCACCGCGACGACGGCCACGGTGCGCCCTGAGGCCCTCAGCTCCGCGATGAGCGCCGCGACCAGCGTGGACTTGCCGGCGCCGGGAGGGCCGGTGATCCCGACCAGATGGGCGCGGCCCGCCTCCGGGTAGAGGCGCCGCAGCGCGTGCTCCGCGGTCGCGGTGTGGTTCTCGACGGCGGTCAGGAGGCGGGCGAGGGCGCGGCGATCGCCCGCGCGGGCGGCGTCGGCCAGGACTGCGGCGCGCTCGGGGGGCGTCGCGGCGCGGTCCGCGGCATCGGCGCGCTCGGCGGGCGTCGTGGCGCCGCGGTCTCCGGCATCGGCGGGCGTCCCGCCCGGCTCGGTCACGCCTCGCGGGGCGTGGCGTTGGCGCGGATGAAGTCGGCGACCTCGCGGATCGTGGTGCCCGGCCCGAAGACGCCGGCCACGCCCGCCGTCTTGAGCGGGGCGATGTCGTCGTCGGGGATGATGCCGCCCACCGTCACGAGCACGTCGCCGAGGCCCTTCTCGCGCAGCTGCTCGCAGACCCGCGGCACGAGCGTCATGTGCGCACCCGAGAGGATGGACAGCCCGACGACGTCCACGTCCTCCTGGAGGGCGGCCGTGACGATCATCTCGGGGGTCTGGCGGAGGCCTGTGTAGACGACCTCGAACCCCTCGTCGCGGAGGCCACGCGCCAGGACCTTCGCGCCCCGGTCGTGGCCGTCGAGCCCGGGCTTCGCGATCAGCACCTTGAGCGGTCGGTCGGTCATGGCGCGATTGTAGGTCGGCCTCGGGCTGTTGCGGGTGTCCCGTCCCGGTGCCGGCCGCTGCAGGACGTTCGCGTTCGGCTCCTGCTCGACGGCCACTCGCCGATCCCCGCCCGTTTGCCCAAAGCGCTGCTCGCACCGCTCAATCGCCCAGCCGCACGGCCGATCCCCGTCCGCACAACTGTGGGTTGTATTCGGCAGGTTCCTGGCGTCCTGGCCACTCCCGCACAACCACGGGTTGTGGCCTGGCGTCTGGAGTGCCACCTGGGGGCCCGCGCACAACCCGGGGTTGTGCGCGGGCGCGCGAGGGCCGTCGGGGCGCCGATCTCGGGGCCAGATACAACTGGTGGTTGTGCGGAGGGGGCGAGCGGGGTCGCTGGCCGCACGGGGCGCCGATCTCGCGGCCAGATACAACCGGGGGTTGTGCGGAGGGCGCAGCGGGCGCGGGCCGGCGCGGAGCGGGGCCGGGGGCGCGGGCCGGCGCGGCGCCCCCGACGCGCGCCCGGCCTCAGCCCTCGATCGGGCGCCGGCCGATGTGCGCGAAGAACTCCGCGCGGGTCTTGTCGTTGCGCCGGAACAGCCCGAGCACCGCGGCAGTCGTCATGACGGTGCCCGGCTTGCGGACGCCGCGCATCGCCGCGCAGAGGTGGGTGGCCTCGAGCACCACGCCCACGCCGTCGGGCTGCAGGCGCTCCATCAGGAGCTCCGCGATCTGCTGGGTCATCCGCTCCTGGACCTGGAGCCGACGTGCGTACATCTCGACGATGCGCGGGACCTTGGACAGCCCGATGACCCGGCCCTTGGGGATGTAGGCGACGTGGGCGCGGCCGAAGAAGGGCAGTAGGTGGTGCTCGCACAGGGAGTGGAACTCGATGTCCTTGACCACCACCATCTCCGAGTAGTCCACCTCGAAGATGGCCCGGTTGATCAGGCGGTCGACGTCCACGTGGTAGCCGGCCGTGAGCTCGCGGTACATGCGGTGCATGCGGGCCGGCGTGTCGACGAGGCCCTGCCGGCCGGGGTCCTCGCCGATCTCGAGCAGGATCTGGCGCACCGCCGACTCGATCTTGCCGTTCGACCGGCCGGGCGCGGGCGGCAGCAGGTCGTCGTCGTTGTCGGTCTCGATCTCGTCGACGATCCGGCGGACGTGGTCGGGCAGGGCGGCTGGGTCGTTGTGCGGCATCGGGGCGATGGTACCCCCCTCAGCGGGCCGCCTCGGACCATGCCACGACCTGGGCGTGGTGCGCCGCCCAGGCGTCCCACACGCCCCGGACGTAGGCGTCGATCGCGTCGGCCAGCACGCGGCCCCCCTCGCGACGTGCCGCCTCGAGGCTCGCCATCGTCAGCAGCCCGTTCGGCTCGGGCGGATCGAGCCACCGCCAGGCGGGCGGGCGCGCCAGCAGGCGCTGGATCGTCGCGGAGAGGTCATCGGGCGGCAGGCCGCCCTCGAGGACCAGGCACAGGCCGACGAGGTGGACGCCCACCGACTGGATGGCGCGCCGCTCGGGCACGCCCGGGTGCTGGACCATGTACGCGTCGGTGACGAGCCGGCGAAGCGGCGTGCCGCCCTGCGGGAGCGTGGCGGACAGCTCCGCGAAGCGGGTCCAGCACGCCGACGAGGCGCCGACGTAGGGATGCCTGGCGCCGTCGATCTCCGGCAGCCGGTCGCCGCAGCCCGGGCAGGCGGCGAGCCCGCCCGACGACGCAGCCCGCCCGGACGTGTCAGGCCCGCTCACGGGACCACGGCCAGCCTACGCCTCGACCCCGGCGGCGTTGAACCCCATGGCCGGGCGCGGGTCATACGGGCGCCCATCCACGCCGCGCAGGAACGTCCTGGCGTTCTCGCCCAGTGCGGGCAGGTAGTAGCCGCCCTCGGCGAGGACGACCAGCCGCTTGCCCGACGACGCCACCCGGCGCCCGACCTCGTGGTAGACGTCGGTGGTCAGCGCGAAGTCGCCGATGGGGTCCTGGCCGTAGGTGTCGAAGCCGAGCGACACGACCATGACCGAGCCGGGCTCGGCGCCGATCCGCTCCAGGGCCTGGTCGAGCGCCGCCAGGTACTGCTCGTTGGTGCAGCCGGGCGGCTGCGGCAGGTTGAGGTTCGCGCCCTCGCCGTCGCCCTCGCCCACTTCGTCCTCCCAGCCGAGGACGTACGGGTACTGGCGGTCGGGGTGGGCGTGGATCGACACGTACAGCACGTCGCCGCGCCGCCAGAAGATCTGCTCGGTGCCGTTGCCGTGGTGGTAGTCGACGTCGAGGATCGAGACGTGCTCGCCGGTGCGACGGGCCACCTCCGCGGCGGCGATCGCGGCGTTGTTGAAGTAGCAGAAGCCGCCGTACAGCGAGCGCGCGGCGTGGTGGCCGGGCGGCCGGCAGATGCCGTAGGCCGCGGTCTCGCCGCCGTCGAGGACCAGGTCGACGGCCGTGAGCGCCGTGTCGACCGCCGCCCGCGCGGCGAGGTAGGTGCCGGCCACGATCGGCGTGGAGGTGTCCAGCGCCCAGTACCCGGCCCGGCCCTCGGCGCGCGGCGTCTCGTGGCGGAAGCGCTCGGCCATGCCCTCGGTGAGCCCGGCGGCCATGATGGTCTCGGGCGTCAGGTGGTCGTAGGGATGGCGGATGGCCCGGGCACTCGGCCAGGCCTCCTCGAGGAACGCGAGCAGCCCCGGGTCGTGGACCGCGGTGATGGGCGCGGCGCCGTGCTCGCTGGGCTCGGTGAACGCGAACCCGCCGTCGGCGAGGAGCGCCTCGCGAATGCGCTCGGCGCGCGCGGCCACCTCGTTGGCCGGGATCCGCTGCCCGAGCACCGTCTGCATCGTGATGTCGTGGCCGAGGTGGAGCGGGCTGTAGACGACGCGCATGGCGGTCTCCGGGGGGTTGGGTGGCCATCCGATCGTAGCGGGACGACGAGGCGGCCGCGCGGCATGCGCTCCGGGGAGGACTGCCCGCCTACCCCGCCGCGCCCAGGATCGCGGCCGTGACGTCCGCCGGCCGGTAGCGCGGCAGGTTGTGCGCGCAGGAGGCGAACCCGACGACGCCAATCGGGCTCAGCCCGGCTGCCACGCGCGCGGCGCCCGCCCGCCGGAGCTCGGCCAGTCGAGGCCCGGGATCGCCCGCGGCCAGGGCCAGGAGGGCGTTCGCCGGCGCCGGCACCGCGGCCAGCACGCGCGCCGGGTCGTAGGCCAGCATCGTGGGCACCAGGGCCGCCACGACGAACGGGCGGACGGCCCTCACCACGTGGCCGGCCGCGGTCTCGACCACGGCGTCGCGCGCCGCGCGCTCCTGGTCCGCGTCCCAGCTCGCCTCGTCGAACGCCCGCCGGTCGGCCAGCCAGGCGTCCATCGAGCGGAGCACCTCGGGCGGCTCGTCGAGGGAGCGGAGGAGCTCGTCGGCGTCGAGGTCGATCGTCTCGCCCAGCCGCTCGAAGCCGCCGTCGACCAGCACGACCCCCGCGCACCGCTCCCCCATCGCGGCCGCGGCGGCCGCCGCCACGCAGGCCCCGAAGCCGTGCCCCGCCAGCACCACGCGTCCGTCGGCGCCGGCGATGCCCGACGCCTCGGCGACGAGCGCCGCGTCCTCGGCCAGCGCGGCCAGGTCGTAGCCGTCGGGCGGGGCGTCGGAGAGCCCGTGGCCCCGCAGGTCCAGCACGCATGTCCGCCGCACCCGGGCGAGGCGCCGCGCCACCGGCGCCCACGACCAGGCCGGCGAGAGCAGCCCCGGCACCAGCAGCACCCCCGGCTCGACCGGCCCGCCCGCCGGGCCGCCCCAGTCGAGGAAGTGGATGCGTGCGCCGCCATCGGCCGCGGCCAGGAACCCCTCGGGTTCGAGCGACGGGTCAGGCGGGGGCGCCAGCACGAGGTCGATCTCGACCTGGCGCACCGGCGGGTCGGCAGGCAGGGTCATCGCCCGTAGGATACGGACGTCATGGTCAAGCAGCGCCGCGGCTCCAAGGCCGCTCGGCACCGTTCACGCCCGCCGTCGGCACACGTCCGCTTCGACCGCCTCGTCGACCGGGCCATCGCGTCGATCCCGCTCCAGTTCCGCAGGGCGCTCGACGGGGTGGCGGTCGTCATCGCCGACGAGCCCACGCGCGAGCAGCTGCGCGAGAACGGGCTGCGGCCCGACGACACGCTGTACGGGCTGTACGAGGGCGTGCCGCTCGACGAGTGGGGCGGCGACTGGGTCCCGGTGCCGACCCGGATCGTCCTGTTCCGCCTCCCGCTCGAGGAGGACTTCCCCCACCCTGACGACCTCGCCGACGAGGTGCGCATCACGCTCCTCCACGAGCTTGCGCACCACCTGGGCATCGAGGACGAGGACCGGCTGCGCGAGCTCGGGATCGACTAGACGCGGGCACCCGGGCGGTGCCGCCCGCCGCACCGTCCGCGGGCGCGTGCGGGCGACGGCCTAGCCCCAGGGCAGCGAGAGGATGCCGGCGACCAGCGCCACCAGGCCGAGGATCGTCACCCCCGCGAGCCCGGGCGTGAACCACGGGTCCCACGCGTGGCGGACGGACAGCGGCTGCCGCCGCCCCTGCTCGAGGCCGCCCGTGTAGTGCGTGAGGGCCACGAAGGCGTGGACGGCCGGGGCCGCCGCGATGGCCTCGGTGAGCAGGACCAGCGTCCCATACGCGAACACCATGGCAGCGGCGAGGGGCACGACGAGCGGTGCCGGGAAGTGGTCCACGAGGCCCGCGCCGGACAGCACGCGCGAGATGGTGTCGAGCGCAATGCCGAGGCCGAACTGCACGACGAGCCCCGCGAGGACCGAGAACAGGGTGACGACGACGGCCAGCCGCTTGCGGGCCCGCGCGAGGCTGATCGAGCGGCGCAGCGCCTCGACCGTGCCCGCCTCGCCCAGGACGATCCCCGCAGTCGTGTAGATGAACGGCGTGCCCACGACCACGCCCACGGTCACCGACACCGCGTAGGCGATCGCGTCCACGCTGCCGAGCTCGACCGAGAGCGCCTCCGTGAGGATGTACTCGATGACGAACGAGAGGATGCCGAGGAGGATCACGGCGGCCAGCACCGACCAGAACCTGGCGCGCGCCACGGCGATCGACTCCCGGAGGCGCAGCGGCCTGCCCTCGGCACGGCCGGCGATGACCGCCGCCGCGAGGGTCCTCGCCTCGACGCTGGCGGCGAGGAACCCGAGGAACGCCGGGACCAGGGCGAGGAACAGCCAACCCAGCCATGCCGGCGGGGCTTCCGGGCGGGCCGAGCCGAAGTAGCTGTCGGTGCCGCCCGACGCCACGGCGATCCCGAACAGCGCCACGACCGGTCCCACGGTGACCAGGAGGATCAGCCCGATGTAGAACGACGCGCTGCGGAGCCCCGAGTCCGGCCGCGTCAGCAGGTCGAGCGACACGCCCACGAGCTTGCGCGGGCCGAGCGGGATCGCGAGCGTCTCGGCGGTGGGCGGCGGCAGCGGAACAGGAGCGGGAGCGACGGCCGGGGCGTAGCCGCCGAACCCCCACGCTGGCGCGAACGACGGCGGCGGGGGCGGGACGAATGCGGGTGACGGCGGCGGGTGGTGTCCCGGCGGCGGCTCGCGCCCCGGAGGCGGCGGGGGCAACAGGGCGACTGCGGCGCCGGGCGCCGGCCCGGTTTCGGGCTGTGGAAGCTCGGCCGCGTGCTCCGGCCCGGGATCGGGTTCGGGCAGCTCGGCCGAGGCCGGGCTCACGTCGGGCGCCGCAGGGTCAGGTCCGGCGGGCAGGTCGGATGCCGACGGCTCGGGCTGCTCCTGCGCCCCCGGCTGCGTGGACTGGCTCGTCGGCATCGACGGCCCGCCCGGCCCCCCGTCGTCGGTCACGCGGTCGGCCCCAGCGGCGCCGCGGCGGCCAGCAGCTCGCCGAGACGGTCGACATCCACGTTGCCGCCGGACAGGATCACGCACACGCGATCGCCCTCGCGCAGCGGCACGGCGCCCGTGAGCACGGCCGCCAGGGCCGCAGCGCCCGCAGGCTCGAGCACCTGCTTGAGCCGGTCCACCGAGAAGCGCATGCCGGCCAGGATGGCGTCGTCGGGGAGCGTGACCACGTCCTCGACGTACCGCCTCGCGATCGTGGTGGCGAGCCGGCCGGCAGACGGCGCGTTGAGACCGTCGGCCACGCTGTGGGGCGTGATGGGCACCGGCGACCCGGCGGCGAGCGCGCGGCACAGCGCGTCGGAGCCCTCCGGCTCCACGCCGTAGACCCGGGCCCGGGGGCGGCTCTCGCGGAGCGCGACGGTCACGCCGCCGAGCAGCCCGCCGCCCCCGACCGCGACCACGACGACGTCCACGTCGGGCAGGTCCTCGAGGATCTCGAGGCCGCACGAGCCGTTGCCAACCAGGACCTCAGGATCGTCGTACGGGTGGACGAGCGCGAGGCCGCGCTCCTCCTGGAGGCGGTGCAGGTGCTCGAGCGATTCGCCCACGTGCCTGCCGTGGAGGGCGACCTCCGCGCCGTAGCCGAGGCAGGCCGCCACCTTGGACGCCACCGCGCCCTCGGGCATCACCACGGTCATCGGCACCCCGGCCTCGCGGGCCGCCCACGCGTACGCCTGGCCGGCGTTGCCTGCCGAGATCGTGATCGCGCCCCGCTGGCGCTCCTCGTCGGTGAGCGATGCGAGCCGCGCCAGCGCCGCCCGCGGCTTGAACGAGCCGGTCTTCTGGAGGTGTTCGGCCTTGAGGTACAGCTGGCCGTCGGCGAGCCTGACGCCACGGGCCGCCCCGGCAACGCGCGCGGCGGTGGCCGAGGACAGGACCTGCGTGCGGTGGATGCGGCCCTCGAGCAGCCCGCGTGTGGCCCGGATGGCGGCGAGGGTGACCGGTGTGTCGCGCACGGTGCGAGTATGCGGGGCGGCGCGCGGCCCCGTCGCCCCGCCTTCGGTACTACCTACTTGCGTTCTTGCGCAATTGATGAGAGACTCCGGGCATGCTCGACACACTGACCACCGAGGAAGAGCGCGCCCGCTCCGCGGCCGTCGCCCGCGCCCTCGGCGACCCCAAGCGCCTGTGCGTCCTCGAGTCCCTCGCCGCCGGCGAGGTCTCGGTGGGCGACCTTGCGATCCGGGTCTCGTGCCAGGTGCCGAACATGAGCCAGCACCTCGCGGTGCTGCGCTCTGCAGGTCTCGTCACGGCTCGCCGCGACGGGAACACCGTGTACTACCGCCTCTCGGACCCGCGCGTCCTCGAGGCGTGTCACCTCCTCATGTCCATCGCCCGCTGACGGGCCTCGTCCCGCCCTTGCGGGAAGAAAGGAGCCGCCGCATGGCGGAGATCAAGCACGCGACCGACGCCACGTTCGAGGCGCTGGTCATCAACAACGACAAGCCGGTCATCGTGGACTTCTGGGCTGCGTGGTGCGGACCCTGCAAAATGGTCGCGCCCGAGATCGAGAAGCTGGCCAGCAAGTACGACGGCGTGGTCGACGTCGTCAAGGTGGACGTGGACGCCAACCCGGGCATCTCGCAGGCCTTCGGCATCATGAGCATCCCGCTCATCGCGCTGTTCACGCCGGGCCAGCAGGCCAAGGGCGCCCCGGGCTACCGCTCGGCCGAGCAGCTCGAGCAGCTGTTCGGGCTGTCGAGCCTAGCCGCGACGCCTGCCAACTGACGCCGGTCCTCCGCTCTTCCACCGGCCCCGGTCACCCGACCGGGGCCGTTTCGATCTCCGGGGGGCAGCCTTCAGGGGAGCGGCGCCCACTGGCCGTAGACCGTCCCCTGGTACAGCCAGAGCGTCGCGAGCCCGCCCGGCGCCGCGAGCTTCACCGGGCCGCCGGTCTCGTAGTCGAGGTTCGTCTGGTCGAGGCCCGTCCCGATCACCGGCGCCGCGCCGACCTGCGTGGGCGCCGACCCGTCGCTGCGCTGGTAGAGGAGCTCGATCTGGGCGCGCGACTGCTGGACGTAGAGGCCGTTCGCGTCGCCGCCCACGATCTGCGCGCCCTGGAGCGGTATCGGTGGCGACGTCGACCCGTCCACCCGCTCCAGGACGGCATCGCCATTCTGGTCGGTCGTCCACACGCCATCCCCCACCGGGAAGATGCTGCCGCTCGGCTGCCCCAGCGAGACGAACCCCGACCCGCCGTCCGCGAGCCCGGACAAGGTGCCCTGCGAGCAGTAGCAGAACACCGCCCCCTGCGAGTCCTGGCAGCAGCCGCCGATGAACCCGAGCGGGACGCTGCTTCCGGGCTGGTTCGTGGTCGGGTCGATCCGGGTGAGCTTGGCGCCGGTCTGCGCGTTGAGGTCGTAGGCGGAGGTGTCCACGAACCAGACCGACGTCCCCATGGACACGATCCGCGGCCCCGGATAGCCGAAGGTGCACGGGATGGGGAACGTCGCCTGGGTATCGAGCGTGTCGGGGTCGAAGCGGGTCACCGTGCAGATCCCGCCGCTCGCGTCCGCGGCCAGGCCCGCCGCCCACAGCGAGCCGGCCGCGATGTGCAGGTCCGTGGCGCGCGGCTCCTCGACCTGCTTGAGGACACGGCCGCTCTTCGCGTCCACGGCCACCAACTGCGCCTTGCCCGACGCGGTGTCGATGGACAGGTCGACCACAGAGCCGTCGGGAGAGAGGGCCGAACCCTGGATGTCGGTCGCCTGGGTCACGACGACGGCACCGGTGGCGCCCCCTGACGGAGCGGGCGTCGGGCTCGGGGTCACGATCCCGACGTCATAGAGGTCCTGTTCCACTGCCGCATAGCTCGTGGCGTAGCCGTCGTCGCCCGTCGCCTCGACGTCGAAGGTGCACTCGTCGTGGAGCTCCTGGTCGCTCACGCCGGCACAGGCCGCCTCGGCCGCGGCAACGAGGTCGGGCGAGAAGCTGGGCGGGACCGGCGAGGGGACGTCCGCCGGGAAGTTGCGGTCGGTGAACGTGGCGGTCGACGTCCCCGGGTCGTAGTCGAACAGCGTGGTGGCATCGGTCACCCGCCAGGCGTCGGCGAACTGCCCGTACATCGTCTTGTCGCGCGTGGCCTCGTCCGGAGCCGCCGGCAGGCGCGTGCCATCGGGCAGGGCCGGCAGCCCGATGCCGCCCGGCACGATCGAGCCCAGCAGACCCATGCCGTCGCTCCGCAGGGCGTCGGACGGCTGGACGACCGCGTTGATGCCCCACGTCCCGACCGACAGCGCCCACAGGACCGTCCCGTCGGGGAAGTCGATCTCGACGCCCTTGGACACGGCGCGCACCGCGCCGCCGCTGCCCAGGTCGATGGGCGTGGACGGGTCCGCCGCCTGGCCGTCGACCTTGACCGTGAGCGCCCCCGTGTCGGGCGCCGCATACAGGCCCAGACGGTGGCCGTTCACCCTGGCCGCGACGGCGGTGTTCTTGGACACCGCCCCGAAGCGGCTGTCGGGGACGGGCGCCTGCCGGGCCTGGACCTCGAGGCTGGCGTCGGGCGAGCGCAGGAGCGTGAACTCGCCCTCGGCCATGAAGTCGTAGCGGTACCTGTTCACGGTGCGGATGTGCGGGTCGCCGTTGGAGTAGGGGCAGTCGGTCTTGCACGGCGGGCTCGGCGGCAGCGTCGGGACCGAGGGCCGCGGCTTGCAGAACTCGTCGAGCGCATGACCGGTCACCTTGGCCGACGCGCCCGCGAGCCCGCCCGTGAGCGCGAGCTCGAAGGTGCTCGTGACCGTCTCGAGGTCCGGGCCCGCGTAGGACGTCCCGTCCGGGCAGTCGCAGCCGCCCGAGCGCGTGCACAGCCACCGCTGTGCCGTGTCGGTCTCGTTGCCGTCGGGGGTGGTGTAGAGGCGCACGTGCCCCGTGCCGTCGATCTCGACGATGTCCGCGGTGGAGAACAGCGACCAGTCCTGGTTGACGACAACGTCCGCGGTCAGCGTGTCGACCGAACCGTTGCTGACGAGCTGGTGCTTCGGCGCGGTGTTGGCGGTCGTGTACCAGGGCGAGGTGGCGTTCCAGGCAGCGCCCATCGACGGCTCCCGGAAGATGCCCGATGCCCATGTGTCCTGGAACGTGTCGTCGGTGGCGTCCGCCGCCTTGTAGGCGTCGCTGTTCACCTGGCCGGCGCTGGCCGTGGTGGCCGCGGCCAGCATCGGGTCGAAGATCGACCACGGGTCGATCCCCTCCTCCTGGAGGTGCTGGTAGAAGCCGATGGCGTCGTAGCCGCGCGCCCAGAGGGCGACGTCAGTCGTGTAGAGGTACGTGCCCCACCAGGCGCCCCCCTGCGAGCTCGGGCCGCCGACGGTCTCGCCCACCCACTCGGCCTGGCCCTCCTTGATCCACGCGGGGAGGTCCTTGAGCCCGCCGTGCGAGTGCTCCCAGTCGAACTGGAAGCAGTGGAACACCTCGTGCGCCATCGTGGCCCGGACGACGGCCTCCTCGCCGATCGTCTCGAGCAGCGGGTTCACGTGGATGTAGCAGTCGGTCCCGATCTTGCTGACCGCATACGTGATCGCGAAGTCGCTCTTCTTCCCCTCCTGCGTCGGGTTGATCGAGATCGCGTGCGAGATCGTGAGCTTGCGCCCCAGCCGCGACTCGATCACGGGGATCGCCGACTCCACGAAGCCGTCGTAGAACTGCTCCGGCGTGGCGTCGGCCAGCACGATGCCCGGCGTGGTGTCGCTGCTCTCGGGGCTGTGGACCGGGGCGTTCGGGTCGGGCGCGAGGGCCGCGTCCACCGCACGCTGCTGGTCCGGCGTCAGCTGGTCATAGTAGGGCAACAGCCAGTCGATCGCGAAGGTGCCGTCCATGCGCTCGGAGAGCGGGGTCGTGGCGCCGGCCGGCGGGGTCACCCCTGGCAGCGGGGCGATGGCGACCGCGAACGCCTCGAGCGCCGTCTCCTGGCTCACCGTCCCGTCGGGCTGGACCTGCGCCCACAGCTGCTCGTACGGCGAGAGGTCCGAGCTCGAGAGCGGCGTCGGGGCGGGCGTGAGCCGCTCGATCAGCAGGAGCAGGGCGAGCGCGATCCCGACCACGATGAGCAGGACCACGAGCAGCCACGTGCGGCGATCCCGGCGGAACGCGTGCAATCCCCACCTGCAACCGGTTCGCGGGCCGCTGCCGCCAATGGGCTCGGCCGCATGCGTACTGTGGGTCGGCCCTCGCGGACCGTCAAGCGGGCCCCCCGCCCTGGGTCGGCGACGGCTTCCACCGGGCGCGTGAAGGGGCCGTTCCGTCGAGGGCGGCTGCGCCTCCCCTACCCCGTCGCCCGGCGGTGGCCCAGTCGGAGCCACGCCTCCGCACGGTCGAGGGCGAACCGGTCCGCCTGCTTCGGCCCGAAGGCGATCCAGCCCGCGCCGCGGGGCGACGGCCGCGTGTCCGGCGTGCGCAGCGCGGCCGCCGCAACCGGCGGGTCGAGCGCCACCTCGAGGAAGTCGGCGCCGAGCACCGCGAACACGCGCTCCCGGACCGCGAGCAGGACGACGTCGCCGTCGCGCCGACGGGTCACGCCCCCCAGGGCCTCGAGCGCCAGCTCCACGCGCTCGTCGAGCGTCTCGTCCAGCGCCTCGTCCGCGGCCGCGGCGCCGGCGGCCGCCTCGGCCTCGTCGAGCGGGAGGTCGCCCTCGGCCTCGGGATCATCGGTCAACTGCCGTCCTCCAGGACCGCCTTGAGCCGGGCGAGCGGCGCTAGGCGCCGCGGGCGGCGTCCAGGATCGCGCGGAGCTCCTTGGCGTGGTCCTCGTAGTGCTCGGTGGTCTCGCCGAAGAAGTACTCCTGGTGCGCCGCGTGCTTGATCCAGCGCGCCTCGGGGACCACGGTCAGGTAGCCGCGCAGCTCGCCAGCGGTGGTCCGGAAGGCGGCGCGGACCTCGTCGAGCGGCATGGCGCGGAACCGCGCGAGGCCGTCCTCGTTCACCTGGTCGCCGCCGGCCGCCCACTGGGCCTCGATGCGCTCCATGCTCGGGCTGGCCTCCCCCACCGCGAGCTCCTTGGCCGCGGTCAGGGCCGCCTGCTGCCACAGGATGATGTGGCCCATCAGGTCGCGGCCCGACCAGCCGCCCGCGGCCTCGACCGGGCGGTCGAGCTGCTCGTCGCTGAGCTCCAGCAGCGCCTCATAGGCGCGGAAGCCGTCGCGCTCGTCTTCGAGGAAGGAGAGGGCATCGAGGTACATGGCGCGATGGTAGACGGCCCGGGCCCCGCCGTTCAGCCGCGGACTCACCCGTTTCGCGGGCCGGGCGCCTCCTTTATGGCGAGCGTCCGGATGGAGAGGGGATGGACACTGTGCGGGTGACCGAGAGGAGCCCTGCCGCGACGTCGCCACGCGACGCCACCGCGAGCGCTCGCGACGAGATCGTCGACGGGCTCGCGGCGCACGGGCCCGTCCTGCTCGCCACCGCCCGGCTGATCACGCTCGACCACGACGAGGCGCAGGACCTGGTGCAGACCACCTTCGAGATCGCCATCCGCAACGCCGACCGCCTCCGCGACCCGGGCGCGCTGCGCGCCTGGCTGCTCCACGTGGAGGTGCGCGAGGCGTTCCGGCTCGTCCGGCGTCTGCGAAGGCTGGTCGCGCTCGACGGGCGCGTGGCCGAGGTGGCGGTGGCAGGACCAGACCTCGCCCAGCGCACGGATGTGCGGGCCGGCCTGGGGAAGCTGCCGCCGCGCATCCGGGCGGCGATCGCGCTCCACCACCTTGCCGGCCTCTCGGTCGAGGAGACGGCGCGCGCGATGGGCGTCACCGAGAACACCGTGAAGAGCCAGCTGAAGACCGGCCTCGCCCGGCTCAGGGAGGACCTCGGCGATGGCTGAGCTGCCGACCGCGACCACGATCGACCCGCGCCTCCGTGCCTACCTCGATGCCGAGCTCCGGCAGGCGGAGGCCGACTTCCCGCGGCTGACCGCGCCGGCGGTCCGTCGCCGCCGCGGGCGTGTGCCGTTCGTCGCGCTGCTCGGGGCGGCCGCGGTGCTGCTCGCGATGGTGGTCGTCGGAACGCAGCTGCTCGGCCGGACGAACAGCGGGCCGGCGGCCGTCCAGCTCGGGCCGGACGGCCTCCCCTCGTCGATCGGCGGCGAGCCGGTGCTCCGCGGCGGCGCGATCGCCAGGCAGGCGACGAGCGGCGGTTCGTTCCTCGCCGGCGGGACGCTCACCCTTGCCTCGGACCCATGCCCCATGCAGGCGGCGCCATCGGCCGCGCCGTGCGTGGAGGCGTGGGCGCTGGCCGACCCGGCCGGCGACGGCCCACGGTTCGGCCTCGTCGGCATCGCTGCCGCTCCGGGCTTCGTCCACACGTCTGGGGCCCTCACGGTCGTCCGGGTCGACGCGGTAGGCGCCTCCGGCGCGACCGCGAGCCCGTGTGCCGACTGCCTGGGCACGCTGGCCGTCGAGGCCGTCGTCTGGCGACAGCCGACGAAGGGGCCGATGCCGCCCGACGCGAGCCCGCCCCTGGGCGGCGAGGTCTTCGACGCCCTCGTGCCCGACTTCGTCGCGACCGTCGGCCGGGACGGCACCGCGATCGTCGGGTACACGCCCAAGGCCTACCTGATCGGCCCGTTCCCGGAGATCCCCGGTTCGCCGTCGAACCCGCCGCAGGAGCCGCCGGCCCCCGTCTACGGCGAGGACCTCACGACGCTCGTCGGGCACATGGTCGCGGGGGTCGGGTTCGTCCCGCTCGGGGCCACAGCACCACCGGCGGCGTCGGCGATGGTCGCGCCGTCGGCGGCACCGGCCCTCGACCTCTCGACACGGCCGTGGTACACGATGTCGGCCGACGGCGGCTGCCCGGCGAACGCGCCCGCGGAGCCCCTTAGCGCCTGCTCCGGCGGCGGTCCCAGTCGGCCTGGCTACCTCGAGCTGTTCGCTGGCACCCTCGACGGCAGGACGTCCGTCCACGTCAACCGCTCGCTCCCGGTCTCGGCCGGGCTGTGGGTGGGGCGCGGGTCGCTGCCGTCCGCATCGGGGCCGTACGGGACCAAGATCCTCTACTGGCTGTACGACGGCACCCAGTCCGAGCTGCACGTGGCGGACGCGGTGTCCGGCCGCGACGACACCGTCCTCACCACGCCGAACGTGATCGACGGTGCGGTCATGGACCCGGCCTCGGGCACCGTCTACTTCAACCCCCTCGATGCGACCGGCCGCCGCGACCTCGGGATCTGGCGCCTCGCCGCAGGGGCGACGGCGCCCACCCGCCTCCTGCCGCCGGCGAGCCACGCCTACACGGGATCGCAGCAGTGGGACCGGCAGCTGCTGCTGACGCCAGACGGGACGCGACTGGTGGTGCGCGACTGCGAGAACCTCTCGTGCACGGTCGCGGTCTACCGCGCGGCGGACGGCGTCCTCGTCACCCGCACCACCGGACTCGCGCCCGACGCCGCATACGGGGTCACAGACACGGAGCTGATCGTCGGGCTGGGCTGCGGGAGCGGCTGCGCGATCGGCGCTGTGGACCTCGCGTCGGGCGGGGTTCGGACCATCACGTCCGACCCGTGCACGGCGAGCGGGACCGGCCTGCTCGGCGCGACCTCGGGTGGGAGCCCGGTGCTGCTCGTGTCGGCGGCGGCCGGCGGCAGCTGTGTCGCCAACGGTGCCCTGCTGAGCGTGGACCTCACGTCGGGCTCTGTGGGGACGGTCCGGGCGGGCGCCGCGTCCGGCGCCTCGGGCGACGGGCTCGGGCTGGCGATCACGATGGACGGCTACCAGGGCTACGCGGCGCCGGCGGGCTGGGCCCTCCTCGCACCGGGCGGCAGCCTGGCACGCACGAACCACACGGGATCCCTGGTGCCGCACCTGGTCAGCCTCTCCGGTGGCGCCGACGTGCCGCTGGCGGTCCAACCGGTGCTCAGCCACTGACCACCGGGTCGCCCGGTCAGGCCAGCGTGTGACCTAGGGGCGGTCGGCCGCCGGGACCGCCGCCGAGAGCGAGGCGGCTGCGCTCGCTCCGGGGCCGCTCGGTTTCGGCACCACGGTGATCTGCGCGGCGTACATGCCCATCGCGCAGGTGTACCGGAGCACGCCCGTGGGCAGCGGCGGCAGGCTGAACGTGTTCGGGCCCTTCTCGAGATTGGAGCGGATGTCCACGCCCGGCGCGAAGATCGAGGCCGCGCACGTGCTCGTGTTCGACGAGACGACCGTCCACTCGACCGGGTAGCCCGCGTAGATCGCCACGTTGGACGGGCTGTAGCCGCCCGCGTCCTGGTACGTCGTGAGCCGCTCCACGCCGTCGGCGCCGAGGATGCCCGGGTCGACGGCGGCCACCGGCGTCGAGCTTGCGAGCGTGATCGAGACGCCCGACAGCCGGAGCCCGGCGCTCGCGTTGAGGAGGGCGAACCCGACGACCACGACGCCCACGAAGCGCAGCAGCACGGGCTTGGCGCGCGTGGGGACGACGATCGGCAGGCCGGCCAGGGCGAGCAGCCCCGGCGCCGTCCCGAGGGCGAACGCGCCGAGCAGGGCGGCACCGAAGGCGGGCGACCCCGTCGACAGGGCGAAGACCTGGACGGCCTGCGTGAAGCCGCACGGGAGGAAGAACGAAAGCGCCCCGAGGACTCCCGTCCGCGAATCGGAGTAGGCCGAGCCGGATGGCTCGCCGCCGAGGCCGAGCCGCCGTCCCAGGCCCATCGGCAGGGTCGGCGACCAGCCGGCCAGTCGCGGGAAGAGCCCCGTCAACCGGGTCCCGACCAGCGCCATCGCCACGGCCACCGCGAGGAGGAGCAGAGCCGTCAACTGCGGCGGCATCGCGATCGAGGCGCCGATGGCGCCCAGCCCGGCCCCGAACAGGGCGTAGCCGGCGACCCGCCCGCCGACGAAGACGAGCGCCGGGCGCATGGCGGCGCCGCGTGCTGCGCGTGGGGCGCGCTGCGCCTGGAACGACGCCGAGAGGCCGAGCACCAGCCCGCCGACGAGGGCCATGCACGTGGACACGCCGGCCGCGAGCCCCAGCAGCAGGGCCACGGTGAGCCCGCCCGTCGACAGGTCGCCCGCCGCTCCCGCCACGTCGCCGAGGCCGACCTGCTGTGCCGCGATCACCAGGCCGAGCAGGACGACGAGGCCCGCGCCGGCGGTGCCCCAGATGACCGGGTCGCGCTCCACCCACGGCGTGCGGCCGACCTCGTAGCCGGCGCGATTGATCTCCCGCTCGATGTCGGCGGCAGGGACCGGCGCCGAGCACTCCACGATGACCTCGCCGCTGACCGCGGACGCCGCGACGCGCTCCACGTTGGGCAGTCGGCCGACGAACCGGCCGATGCGGACCTCGCACGAGCGGCAGGTCATGCCCTTCACCGGGAACGCCAGCAAGACGCCCCCGCCCGAGACGGCCGTCGATCGAGGCTCCACGGGCTGGGGGCGGATGCCCATCCGCCTCTCGCGGCGCGCCACGGCGAGGCGGTGGAGCTCGTCGGCCAGGGGCGTGGAGGCGCCGTCAGGCCGCGGGCCCGGCTCCTCGACCGGCGCAGCAGCAGCACCCGCGGCCGTGCCCCTCGAGGGTACGAGGTGGGTCGGGGCGGTTGGCCGACGGCTGTGGCGGGGCATCGGGACGCTGGCTCCTCAATGCGGCTCCCGCCCGTGCCGGGCGGCGAGGACAGCGTCGGCCACCGCCGGCGGCACCGCCATGGAGACGGGGGCAAGCGCGGGTCAAGAGTCCGTCAAGGGCGGTCCGGCGGTCCCCTGCGCGGCGCTCGGCAGCTCCACGACGAATGTCGCCCCGGTGCCGGGGCCATCGCTCACCGCCCACGCCTGGCCGCCCATCGCCTCCGCCAGCGCTCGCACGATCGCGAGCCCGATCCCGGACCCGCCGGCGGACCGGCTCCGCGCTGCGTCGACGCGGTAGAAGCGCTCGAAGACGGCCTCGAGCTGATCGGCGGCGAGACCCGCGCCGTGGTCGGTGACCGACACGCGCCCGCACGCCGGCGTGCTCACGACGGACACCTCGACCGAGGAGCCGTCCGGGGCGTGGCGCAGCGCGTTGGAGAGGTAGTTCGACACGACCTGCGCGACGCGGTCGCGATCGGCCATGACGGGGACGTGCGCGTCAGTGACGACGAGTGCGATGCCGCGCGTCGCCGCCTGCGGCTCGAACTGGGCCGCCACCTCGCGGGCGACCTCGGCGGCGTCGACGGCCTGGAGCCGGAGCGGAAGCTGGTGCGCCTCGGCCCGCCACAGCTCGGCGAGCTCGTTGACCATCCGCGTGAGCCGCGCCGTCTCGGCCCGGAGCAGGTGCCACGTCTGCGCGTCGGGTCGGACAACGCCGTCCTCGAGCCCCTCGAGGTAGCCGTCGAGGGTGGCCAGCGGCGTCCGCAGCTCGTGCGCGACGTCGCCCACCAATTGCAGTCGCCGGCGCTCAGTGGCCTCGAGCGAGCCCGCCATGTCGTTGAACGACGCCGCCAGGTCGGCGAGCTCACCCGGCTCGTCGGCGTCCACACGCTCGCCGTAGTGGCCGGCGGCGATCCGGCGCGATGCCTGCGCCAGGCGGGCCACGGGCCGGGCGATGCGCGCGGCGACCACGAGGCTCACGACCGCGGCGGTGATCACGGCGATCACCGTGGCGGCGAGGAGCGCCTGGCGCATGGCGTCGACGAACGCCGTCTGGGTCGAGGCCGCCATCGCCTCGCCCATCGGGTCGCCCGGCAGGTGGCCCATCGCGTCGGCGAAGTAACCGGGGCCGACCAGGAGGACGGCGACGCCGACCGTGCCGAGCGCCGAGGCCGCCACCACGATGAAGGCGACGAGCAGGCGCGCCCGCAGCGAACGGGGCAGCATCAGCGGGCCTCACGGAGGCGATAGCCGACGCCGCGGACCGTCTCGACGAACCGGGGGCTGGCCGCATCGTCGCCCAGCTTGCGGCGGAGATTGGCGACGTGGACGTCGACGAGGTGGTCGTCGGCGAAGTCGTCATCGCCCCAGACCGTGGCGAAGATCCGCGGCCGGGCCATGACGATGCCGGGCTCGCGTGCGAGGGCGGCCAGGATGTCGAACTCGATGACCGTGAGCTCGATCTCGCGCCCGTCCACGCTGACCGACCGGCGTCCCTCGTCGACTCTGAGGCCCGGGGCTGGGGCTCCGGGTCCGGCAGACGCTGCTGGCATGGCCGTCCCGCTGCCCGCCAGCCGCGGTCGCCGGAGGAGCGCCTTGATCCGGGCGACGAGCTCGCGCGGCGAGAACGGCTTGGTGAGGTAGTCGTCGGCCCCCACCGCGAGCCCCACGATCCGGTCGATCTCCTCGCTGCGGGCCGTGACCATCAGCACGTACGCGTCCGAGAAGGCGCGCAGCTCACGGCAGACCTCGAGGCCGTCGAGCCCGGGCAGCATCAGGTCGAGGACCACCACGTCGGGAGCGAGCCGCCGCGCGAGCGCCAGCGCCGCCGGCCCGTCAGCCGCGGTCGTCACGGCCCAGCCCTCCCTGGCCAGATACCCGGTGACGAGCTCGACGATCGGCGGCTCGTCATCGACCACCAGGATCCTGACCTGGCGGTCGACTCCCCGCGCGACGGCGTCGGCGGCGGGGTGCGGGCCTGAGGACGGCACGGCGGGGTCTTGCATCGTCTCCTCGCGAGGACGCTCCGTGGCGTCGTCCGGTGACCGGCGCCGGCGGGCCACGGGGCCGATGGCGTGGCGGCGCGATCGTAGTGCCTCCGCGCCACGGCGTTCACGGCCGCTCGCCAGCGTGCCCGCGCTAGCATCAGGAGGTGACCGGAGCCGACGTCCCGCCCCCGCCCGACGAGAGCCGGACCGCGCTCGGCGTGGCGGGCCAGCGCGCCGCGCACCTCTGGCTCGACGACCCGCCGGCCATCCTCGACGACCCGGTCTCGGCGCGCCTGATCGGACCGGGCGCCGAGGCCTGGATCCGGGGCCAGCCAGAGCGCTTCCGCCGCCCGGCCAGCATGGCCCTGCGCTCCGGCGTCGTCGTCCGGAGCCGGTTCGCCGAGGACGAGCTGGCGGCGGCGGCCGGCCGGGGCGTTCGGCAGGCCGTCATCCTGGGAGCGGGCCTCGACACGTTCGCCTACCGCCAGCCGGCCTGGGCCCACGGCCTCCGGGTCGCGGAGCTCGACCACCCGGCCACCCAGGCGGCCAAGCTCGAGCGGCTGCGGGCGGCGGGCATCGCGGTGCCGGGCAACGTCCGCCACGCACCCGTCGACCTCACCACCGGCGACTTCGCCTCGGCCGCCGCCGCAGCCGGCCTGGACCCCGCGCAGCCGATGCTCGTGGCCTGGCTCGGCGTGATGATGTACCTCCCGCCCGACGCGTCCGACCGGGTGCTCGCGGCCGTCGCGCGGCTGGCGGCGGGGTCGGAGCTCGTGCTGACCTTCGCGCACCCGCCGATCCCCGGGCACGACCGGCTCGCGGACGCGGTGGGCGCCGCCGGTGAGCCGTGGCTGGACCGGCCGGGGCCGCTCGGGATGGAGCGGCGTCTCGAGGCGGCCGGCTTCGCGACTTGGCGGATCGTGCCGGTCGAGGAGCTCCGCGACCGGTACTTCTCGGGCCGGGCCGACCTCCCGGCGCCGCGGCGCCCCTCGCTGGCGGTTGCCCGGACCTGAGGGCCCGAGCGCCGACCGCGCCCCGCCACGTCTCGCGTCCCCGGCCCATCCGGCGGGCGCTGCCGCGCGAATGCAGGGCGGTCGGGGCTTCCGGCCCGAGCGCCGAGGCCAGCGCCTGACCCGCCGCCCGCCGCCTTTGCTAGAGTCCGCGCCGTGAGCGATGACCTGCCGCCGACACTCCCGCCCGTCGACCCCTCGCGCGCCGACGTGCCCGCCGACGCCCTGACGCCCGAGCTCCTGGCCGGCCTGCTGGCCGACGGCGATGACGAGCTGGCCGCCTGGGCACTGCGCCACGCGCTCGAGGGGCAGCCTCGCGTTGCTGTGTACGACGGACTGCTCCGCCGCGCCATGGAGCTCGTCGGTGAGCGCTGGCAGAGCGGCCGCTGGACGGTGGCCGAGGAGCACCTCGCCTCGCGGACGCTGCTGCGCGCGCTCGAGCAGGTCCGCCCGCCGATGCGCCCCGAGCTCCGGGTCGGGCCCCTCGCCGTCCTGGCGGGCGTCGCCGGCGAGCAGCACATGATCGGCCTCGTGTGCCTCGAGCAGCTGCTCGCGGAGGCCGGCTGGTCGGTCGCGAACCTGGGTGCCGACCTGCCCTCGTCGGACCTCGGCCACTTCGTGGAGCACAACGACGTCGCGCTCGTCGCCCTCACCGCCAACGCCGCCCGGCGCCAGCCGGCCGCGGCAGACGCCATCCGCGCCGTGCGCGCCGCGGCCGGCGAGCGGCAGGTCCCGGTGCTGCTGGGCGGGAGCATCGCGGAAGTGGCGGGCATCCGCGAGGCGGTCGATGCCGACGAGCTGGTGGCCTCCCTGGCCGAGGCGCTCAGCAGCGCCGAGCGGAGGCGGTCGGTCTAGCGGCCGGGCTCCGCCGAGGTCCGCGTCAGCGCGAGCGGGCCTGACGCCATCAGACGGCCACCGGCTCCCGGTACTCGCCGAACACCTCGCGCAGCACGCCGCACTGCTCGCCGAGCGTGGCGTACGCCGCGGCGCAGCGGATGAAGTGCGGCATGAGGTTCGTCTCGGACGTGCCCGGCCGCGAGGCCGCCTCGCGCAGGCCCGCCAGCGCTGCCGCCACAGCCTCCGGGTCGCGCTCGAGCCGCGTGCGCTCGAGCCGGGCGAGGTGACGCTCCAGCGAGCCCGCCGGAACCGAGAGCACCGGCACCTCGACTGCCTCGTCGGTCACGTAGCGGTTCACGCCCACGATCCCGCGGTCGTTCGCGTCGAGCTCGCGCTGGAACCGGTAGGCCGAGTCGGCGATCTCGCGCTGCGGGTAGCCCTCCTCGATGGCCTTGAGCATCCCCCCGCGGCGGTCGATCTCGTCGAGGTAGCGCCAGACCTCGCGCTCGACGCGGTTGGTCAGCGACTCCACGAACCAGGAGCCGCCGAGCGGGTCGACCGTGGACGCCACGCCGGTCTCCTCGAGCAGCACCTGCTGCTGGCGGAGCGCGAGCAGCGCGGCCCCGGCGGTGGGCACCGCGAGCGCCTCGTCGAAGGCGTCGGTGTGGAGGCTCTGCGTGCCGCCGAGGATGGCGGCCAGCGCCTGGGTGGCCACGCGGGTGAGGTTGTTGAGCGGCTGCTGCGGCGCGAGCGAGACGCCCGCGGTCTGGGTGTGGAAGCGCATCCACGTCGAGCGCTCCTGCTTCGCACGGTAGCGCTCGGCCATGAGCTTGTACCAGATCCGCCGCGACGCGCGGAACTTGGCGATCTCCTCGAAGAAGTCCGAGTGGCTGTTGAAGAAGAACGACAGGCGGGGCGCGAACTCGTCGGGGTCGAGGCCTCGCGCGATCGTCGCCTCCACGTACGCCATGCCGTCGGCGATCGTGAACGCCAGCTCCTGGACCGCGGTCGAGCCCGCCTCGCGGATGTGGTAGCCGCTGATCGACACCGTGTTCCAGCGCGGCAGCTCGCGCGTCCCGAACTCGATCGTGTCCACGACCAGGCGCATCGACGGCTCGGGCGGGAACAGGAACTCCTTCTGGGCGATGTACTCCTTGAGGATGTCGTTCTGGGTGGTGCCCTCGAGCCGCTCGCGCGGGACGCCCGTCTTCTCGGCCGCGACGATGTACATCGCCCAGATCGGCGCCGCCGGCGAGTTGATCGTCATCGAGGTGCTCACCCGGTCGAGCGGCAGGCCCGCGAGCAGGACCTCCATGTCGGCGAGGCTGCTGACCGCCACGCCGCAGGTGCCGAACTCGCCCTCGGCGGCCGGGTCGTCGGTGTCGTAGCCGTAGAGCGTCGGCATGTCGTAGGCGATCGAGAGGCCGGTCTGGCCCGCGTCGAGCAGGTGCCGGAACCGCGCGTTGGTGTCCTCGGCGGAGCCGAAGCCCGCGAACATCCGCATCGTCCAGGGCCGGCTGCGGTAGCCCGTGGGGTGGACGCCGCGGGTGAACGGCGGCTCGCCCGGGAAGCCGAGGTCGCGAAGGGGGTCGAAGGCGGCGTAGGCGCCGGCGCCGTCGCGGAGGGGCTCGCCGTGGTGGTCGAGCGCGGTGGGCCCGCCCGGGCCGGCGTGTGCGCCGCCCGCCCCGGCGTCGAGGTCCCACGGCCCGTAGAGCCGCTCGACGGGGAGCTCGCCCATGGTCGTGAAGCGGTCGCGACGCTCCGGCAGCCGGTCGAGGGCGGGGTCGAGGCGCTCGACGCGCCACTGGCGGCGGCGGTCGGTCCAGGGGTCGGGACGCTCGCTCATGGAGCCCGACTCTACACCTCCCGACAGGTTCCCCGCCGTGCTCGCGCGACCCGCCCGGAGGCCCAATAGGGCATCTCACCTAGGGGGTCAGATGGTCCCGGAAGGCGTCAGGCCTGATGGTCCCGGCGTTGCCCGGATGCGCCTGACCTAGGAGTGCGGCGCATCCGTACCGCATACCCATTCCATCTGCGCCGAGCCAGCCGTAGTGTTTGGCCTGCGTTCGAGACGCGCCGACCCCACAAGAAACCGGGAAACACCCTGGGGCGTCGGTCACGGGCAGGCGGCAGGACAACTCGACCGTTGGGGACGCTCGGCGGCACGAGGGAACCGGACCACCGGCCACGAGCCGAGTAACCATGGACGAGCCGGCCAGCAGGCCCGGGAGTGGGGCGGCAGCACTCATCGGCTTATATTTCGCCCCCGGTCTCGTCTCTCCGGGGGCGTTTTATTTTGCCGGCGACCGGCCCCTCAGCGGAACGGGTTGGACTGCCAGCCCGGGCGCGGCGGGCGGTGCTCGCGCCGGATCCCCCGCCGGTCGAGCTCGGCGCGGACCACGCGGGCGGCGAGCGTGACGTCGGGCTCGCGGGTGAGCGTGGCCGCCAGCCAGTCGATGTAGGACGGCTCGAACGCGGCCACCTCGCCGAGCGTGTGGCCGTGGAACTTGCCGAACGCGAGCTCCATCTCGAGCGCCTCGTCGAGCGTGGGCGTCTCGATCGGCACGTGGCCCTCGAGGCGGTCGCGCTCGAGCGGTCCCGAGGGCTGCGAGGCGCGGAGCTCGAGCCGGGACCGGCCGAACCGCGACGGGCGATGGCCGTTCAGCGGCAACCGCAGGCCGGGCGGCGTGGTCACCTGGTTCCGCGGCCGGAACGTGTGCGACGTGTCGAGGCGGCCCGTCACGGGCTTCGCCTTGGGCGGCGGGGGAACCCCTGCGCCCGGTCGCGGCTGGGGCCGCGGCGTCGGCTCGGCGGTCACGTCGGCGGCACTACCGCGTCGTCGTCGGACCTTGGCGTCCGCGCGCGTCAGCGCCGCATAGGCCGTGTTGATCTCGGCCATGCGGCGGGTGGCGCGACGTGCGGCCACGGGATCGTGGGCAGTGAGGTCCGGGTGGTGCTGGCGGGCGAGCGATCGCCACCGCGCCCGGATCTCCTCAATCGAGGCGCCGGGCTCCACCCCCAGGACGTCGTGCGGATCGCGGGCAGGCACGAGCCCAAGTCTACCCAGCGCGCCGCGCGCTCCCGTTGCGTCCAGCCACGGCATCGGCATACGCGCCCGAGGTCGCCGCATGCGCACCCGCGCGGGCCCGGCAGCGCGTGCAGAGGCGCTGGCGGAACGCCCGGGCGCCCCGCCGCTTGACACGCCGCCGCGGCCGCGCTCCGATACGGGCATGCTCCCGTCCTCCGGCGCCCGGCGCGCTGGCCTCGCCGCCGCGGCCGCCGCAATCCCCGTCCTGCTCGCCTACCGGTTCGCCCAGGTGTACCGCGTGCGGGCCGGCTACCCCCATCGCCACGAGCCGCTGTGGACGCCCGATGTGCTCGGCCTGCCGTTCGACGACGTGGCGGTTCGGACGGCCGACGGCCTCACGCTGGCGGGCTGGTACCTGCCCGCGGGCGATGTCCGGACGGGCGGGCCGGTTGAGTCCCCCGCAGCGGGCCCCGGCGTCTCGGCCCCCGGCATCGCGCTCGTCCACGGCTGGGAGTCAGCCCGCGACCGCACCCTCCCCCACGCCCAGTTCCTTCACGCGGCCGGGTTCCACGTGCTCGTGCTCGACGTCCGCGGGCACGGAATGAACGAGCCCGAGACGCTGCCGATCAGCGTGGGCGAGTTCGCCGCCGACGCGACGGCGGCCGTCCGCTGGCTCGCCGCCCGGGACGAGGTGACGCGGGTCGGGCTGCTCGGGCACTCGATGGGCGCCGCCGGCGCGCTGGTGGCGGCCGCGGCCGAGCCGCTGGTCGAGGCCGTGGTCGCGGTGTCCACGCCAGCCGACCCCTACCGGCTCACCCGCCAGACGTTCCGCCTCGCCGAGCTCCCGATCCCGGGCCCGGTGGCGTGGCCGCTTGCGTGGCTGACGACCCGTGTCTACCTCCGCCCCCGCGGCCACACCGTCGACGGCGTGAGCGCCGCCCGCGCCGTGAGGACGATCGACGCGCCCGTCTTCCTCGTCCACGGCGATGAGGACCAGGTCGTCCCCGTCGGCCACCTCGCGCGCCTGGCCGGGATCCGCCGCGCCGCCAGGCCGGACGCGGTCACCGAGGCCCTGGTCGTTCGCGGCGGCCACCACTCGTGGCTGTACGAGTTCGACCTGTTCCGGTCCGCGGTGGCCGGGTTCTTCGCGCTGCACCTCGGCGGGCCGCTCGAGCCCGCGGCCGCCGCCCATGCCGCCGCGGCCGTTCCCGCCGCCCGCCTGCCCGAGCCCGAGCGCCTCACCTCGCTCGACGAGGAGCCGGGCGGCATGCGCTCGATGCTCCGCGTGTTCCGGCGCCAGACGCCGAGGACGGCCACAGACGTCCCGGCGCAGGAGGCGCAACCGTGAACGTCGAGGCCGCGGTGCGCGCCAAGCGGGCCGTCCGCCAGTTCGCCGACCGCCCGCTCGCCGAGGACGACCAGGCCGCGATCCTCGACGCCGGGCGCCGCGCCCACAGCGCCAAGAACCGCCAGCGCTGGGCGTTCATCGTGGTCCGCGACCGCGCGCTGCTGGCGCAGCTCGCCACGCTCGGGCCGTGGTGCGGGCACGTGGCCGGGGCGGCGGTCGCCGTGGCGCTGGTGACACCCGACCCGCGGGTGGAGGGCGCTCCCCTCTCGATCACGTGGGACCTCGGCGGCGCGGCGGCGCAGATGATGCTGGTGGCGTGGGAGCGCGGCGTCGGCAGCTGCCCGGCCACCGTCTACGAGCCCGAGCGGGCCCGCGAACTGCTCGGCTACCCCGCCGAGATGCACTGCGAGTTCATGCTCTCGCTCGGCTACCCGGCGGACCCCGACGTGCTGGCGCGGCCGAACCGCGCGGGCGGTCGGCGGCCGATCGAGGACCTCGTGCACCTCGAGCGCTGGGCGCCCCCGGACGCCGAGGGCTCAAGGTCTAGCTGACCAGGCCGTCCTCGTCGGCGATCACGGCCTCCAGGTCGAGCCCCGCCAGCGGGTCGGTCACGCCACCGGCCGAGGTCACCACGACCTCCGGGGCGGGTGCGCCCTCGGCGAGGTACGACTCGATGGCCGCGTCGAGGCCGACGTCGAAGCCGGCCTCCTCGGAGCGCAGCCACTTGTGCTCGAGCACGTCGCAGTACGCCTGGACGAGGTCGCGGTCAGGGCCCACCTCGCGTGCGATCCGGGCCTGCGTCGGCCGGTACACCTCGCGCAGCCAGCGCTCGGCCTGCTCGTCGGGCGCGATCATGCGCCCCTCCGCGTGCTCGAGCCATGCCCCGTACTCGGCGAGGTCGTTGAGCAGGATGCGCGCCTGGCCCTCGAGCGTGCGCAGCCGGGTTCGGCGCTCCAGCTCGTTGGCGTGGTAGCGGCGCGTCGTCACGCTGGTCCGGAGGCGCACCGAGTCCATCGCCACCGGGTCGACCTCGAGGTCCACCGAGAACCCGAGCTCGTTGAGGCGGCGCAGTCGGGCCCGGATCGCCTGGCGATCGCCGGGGACCAGCTCGGGCTGGTCGTAGAGCTCGGACCAGACGGCCGCGTAGCGTGACCGCACCGACTCGGCGGCCTCGATGGACGTGTCCATCTCGTCGACGCGGCCCTGGTAGGCGGCGAGGTCCGCGAGGCCGAATGCGACGTTCTCGACCAGGATCTCCAGGTCGTAGTCGCGCTGCCCGTCCGAGAGCGCCCCGTGGAGCTCGCTCGTCTCGGCGTCAACGAGGTACGCCTGGATTCGGTCGCCGTCGCGCCGGAACAGCGTGTTCGCGAGCGAGCAGTCGCCCCAGTACACGCCGCCCCGGTGGAGGTCCACGAGCAGCAGCGCCATCGCGTCGAGCAGGCGGTCGCGATAGGCGTGGGAGACGCCGCGGAAGCGCATCAGCAGGCGCCGGTACTGCATCGAGTGGCGCAGGTACTCAGTCACCAGGATCGCGTCGTCCCGATCGGGCCGCACGGCGAGGCCCACGGCGCGAACGGCTGGCAGGCGGGCCTCCTCGAGGTGGCGCAGCACATCGAACTCCCGGTGGGCGACCGCGCCGGGCAGCTCCTTGAGCGCGTAGACGATCCCCCCGTGGACCAGGAAGCGGACGAGGTGCCGCGAGGGCCCCACCGGCAGATCGCGGAAGCGGCCGCCGCTGTCGCCCCACTCGCCGAGGGGCGCCTCCCACGGGAGGTCGAGGAGGCCGGCGACCTCGTCGCGCAGCCGGAGGCGCGGCAGGCTCATGGCCGGGACGCGGCGGCGGTCGACGGTTGGGAGCCCAGCCCGCTACGCCCGCTTGCGGAGGTACACCGCGACGCCCGGGTCGTAGCCCATCGACTCGAACAGGCGGCGCGCGTCCGGCCGGTGGTGGCCGGCCGTCACCTCGAGCCACGCCGCCCCGGCGGCCCGCGCGTGGTCCTCGGCCGCCTGCATGAGCAGCCGGCCGATGCCGCGCTCGCGGACGCCCGCGTCGACCACGAGGCTCGTGATGCGCGCGAACAGGTCGTCCACCTCGAACCGCGGCAGCACCAGCACGGTGATGAAGCCCACCACCTCGCCCGCGGCCTCGGCCACAAGCACCGGTGAGCCGAGTGCGCCGTACCGCTCGACCCGGACCGCCAAGTCGGAACTGCCGGCTGGGTACCCCTCGTCGGTCAGCAGCGAGGCGAGTCGCTCCGCATCGTCGGGAGTGGCCGGGCGGACCAGGACGTTGGCGTCGTTCATGCGCCGATGGTACTCGGGCCGGGGGCTGTCGGGACAGCCTCAACCATCAGCAGGTGCGGCCCGGCCAGACTGCGGCCCGGCAGCAGGACCGCCGGGCCGAGCGGGCCAGGGCGCCGGGCCGAGACCCGCATTCCCCGGCGCCGGGCGGCAGCCGTCCACTCGGCCAGGCCCGCCGACGGCGCGAGGTACAGCGCGCACGGCCCCTCGTCGTCCCTGGCCAGCGACGCCGCGAGACGCCCCTCGGTGCGGGGCTCCACGAGGACGAGCGTGCCGCCCGGCAGCGCGGTCGTCCGGCGTCGGCGTGCGCGGGCCCCCAGGTGCGGGTCGTCGGGCGCGTCGCCGTCGCCGGAGGCCGCGTCCCGCGGGAGCAGCCACGGGTCGAGGTCCGCCTCGGCCCGGTCGAGGTCCACGGTGGACCACGCGAGGCCGACGAGCGAGAGCGAGGCGCCCGGCATGGCGGCGGGGGCTGGTGCGCCGTTGTCGACGGGCTCGAGCACCAGCCGTCCCTCCCGCGACGGAACGTCGCGCGGCCCCTCCCGCAGCCACGGCACGACCGCGATCTGCTCGCCAGCCACGCCGAGGTGCCAGGCCCCGTCGGCGGTCGGGGCGATCGCAACGTCCAGCCGTGCGGCGACCGCCGCCGCGAGCGCCCCCGGGTCCGCGGCCTGCCAGGTCAGCCTGGCCCAGCGACTAAAACCGGCCGCCTCGCCAGCGGCGTCGTGGCCACCCCCGCCGTCGTGGGCTCCCCCGTCCCCCGCGCCGCCCGCGCTCATTCGAGCAGCAGGTCCGGCGATTCCCCGACCGAGCGGAACCCCAGCCGCTCGTAGAGGCGGATCGCGGTCGTGTTGCCGCTGAACACCCCGAGGTATGGCGTGCCGCCCTCGACAGCGTGCGCCGCGGCGATCACCGCACGCGTGGACAGCGCCCCGAGGCCCCGCCCGCGGAACCCCGGCAGCGTCCCGATCGATGAGATGTACGTCCAGCCGCCGAACGTGGTGGCCTTCGCCGTGGCGGCGGCCACACCGTCCACGCGGAGGAGCACCAGGACCACGCGCCGGTCGGGCAGCGTCTTGACGAGGTCGCGGGCCAGCTCCGGCGCGCGCGCCGCGGGGGCGCCGAACGCGGCCGCCAGCACCGATCCCGCCTCGTCGAGGTCGCCCGGGCGTGCGTCCCCGGGCCGTGCGATGACGGTGAGCTCCGTGTCCGCGGGCAGCTCGCCCCGACGCACCGGGCCAGCGTCGTGCGGACGGGCCAGCACCATCACGTGCCCGGCGCCGATGTCCACGAAGCCGTTGCCCTGGAGGCGCAGCGCAAGGTCCGGCGGACCGGCATGCACCGGCGACGGCCAGATGTGCGGCTGGCGGCCGATGATCGCGAACAGTGCCAGGGTCTCGGCCAGCCGCTGGTCGAAGGCGGCGGGGTCGGCGGGCCAGCGCACCGCCTGGAGGCGGTTCCAGAACGGATCGCCGTCGGCCGGATCGTGGAGGAGGAGCGCGTCCCCCAGGTCGCGGGTCTCGCGGGACGGGATCGCGTGCGAGTAGAGCTCGTGCCGCTCGATGGCGGTCATGGTTGCGGCGTCGATCTCGAAACGCGGGGTCACGGCGCCACGTTACCCGGAGGTCGCCGTGTCGTCCCGAGGCAGGCCCGCCGGGCGGACCGCGAGACCGGGCTCGCCGGGCGGAGGCCCGCACGTCCGGGGTGGCGAGGGCGCGCGCCGACCCTGCTCAGTCGAGGTGGACGACGATCGCGCTCGCACCCGACGGCAGGTCGACGAGCTCGGGCACGGGCAGGCCCGCGGCGGCGAACCAGCCCAGTGCCTCCGACGAGGTCACCAGCCGCGTGCCCTGGACCAGCTCGTCGAGCTGGACGCCTGCGATCAGCTCGCCCTGCGCGGTGCGGAACTCGTCGGGGTCCGCGGGCAGGTACCAGTCGAGCGCGACGAGCCAGCCGCCGGGCCGCACGGCCGCCCACGCCGACCGCAGCGTGCCCACCGGGTCTGGGAGCTGGTGCAGGGCGTACTGGAAGTACACGAGGTCCGCCTCGGCGACGTGGCCCACCGAGAGCATCGAGCCCTGCTCCACGGAGATCCGGTCGGCGAGGCCCGCCTCGGCAACATTGGCCCGCGCCCGATCGACCGAGTCGGGCTCGAACTCGACCCCGGTCAGGACGAGGCCCGGGAACCGGCGCGCCATCGCGATCAGCCACCGGCCGCCGCCCGAGTGGACGTCGATGGCCCGTGCGCCCGGGCGCAGGTCCGCCACGAGCTGCGGGAAGGCGCCGAGCACCTCCTCGAAGAACACGGCCACGTCCTGGACGGTCAGCCGCTCGATCGCGATCCGGTAGCGGTCAGGGCGCGCCAGCACGGGCCTGCCGGAGCGGAAGACGTCGGGCAGCTGGCCGTAGTCGAGGCTGCCGACGGCGGCGAACTGGAACTGCCCGCCGAGGAACTCGGGGCGGTCCGCGTCGAGCAGGATCGCGGCCACGTCGCCCGGGATGCGGATGCGGCCGTCCTCGCTCTCCACGAGCGCGAACGCGTCCGCGCCCCATGCCCAGCGGGCGGTCAGTGCCGGCTCCACGCCCGCCCGGGCGGCCAGCTCCGCGGCGGTGAGGCCACGCGTCCCGGCGTCGCGCAGCGCGTCGAACAGCCCGAGCTCGAGGCCGGCGAACACGTACCAGGTGCGGTAGAAGCCGCGGAGGCTCGCGACGAGGTCGTCGAAGCGGTCGTCGAGGCGCATGGCTGCATTGTGGCATGCGACGATGCCCGGGCTGCCATGCCGCGCGGTCGTGGCCCGGTAACGGTTGCGGTCCGCGGCATCGTGCAACCGCGCCGCCACCAACTGTGTTCTATCGATGTGATGGACGACCAAGCCCTCGCCGACGCCCTCGCCCGCGACCTCGACGCCGCCTTCGAGCCGCTGGTGCGCGCCCACGCCGACCGCTGCTACGCGATCGCGCTGCGCGTGCTCGGCGACCCGCACGACGCCGAGGAGGTGGCCCAGGACGCGCTCGTGCGCGCCTACCGGGCACTCTCCGGGTACGACGCGGCCCGGATCCGGTCGCTCCGGCTGCGGCCCTGGCTGGCCACGATCGTCGTGAACCTGTGCCGCAACCGCGTGAGGCGCGAGCGGGCGGCCACCACGCCGCTCGACGCGCTCGCCGAGTCGGGCATGGAGCCGGCCGCACCCCTGCGCGACGGCCCGGCCGCGATGGCCCAGGCCGCCGACGAGCGCGAGCGGCTGGTCGCCGCGCTCGCAGGGCTCCCGGAGCGCTACCGCGTGCCGGTCGTCCTGCGCCACATCAACGACCTCTCCTACGCGGAGCTGGCCGAGGTCCTCGGCCGCCCCGAGGGCACGCTCAAGGCCCAGGTCCACCGCGGGCTCGCGATGCTGCGCGCCGCTGCGGTGGAGGCCGGGCTCGAGGAGGTGATGGCATGACCACCGATCGCGCGCAGCTGACCGCGCTCGCGGATCCCGCGCCCGCCACCCTGGCCGACGACGTCCTGGTCGAGGTCGGCCTCGTCGACCGAATCGCGGCCCTGCCGTCGCCGATCGGCACGCTCTGGGTCGCGTGGAACGGGCGCGGCGTCGCCAGCGTGGGCCTGGGCGAGGACGGACTGGCGATCGCCGTCGAGCACCAGGCGCAGGCCGGCCGCCGCACGCTGCTCGCCGACGCGCTGCCGCCGGCACTCGCCCGTGCCGTGTCCCGACGCCTGGCGGGCGACCGCCGCGTCCCGATCCGGCTCGACCTGCGCGGCCGCACGCCGTTCGAGGTGGCGGTCTGGACGAAGGCACTCGAGATCCCGTTCGGCGAGGTCCGGCCCTACGGCTGGATCGCGTCCGAGATCGGCCGGCCCAAGGCGGTCCGCGCCGTGGGCACCGCGCTCGGCCACAACCCGGTGCCGCTCGTGGTCCCGTGCCACCGCGTCGTGCGCTCCGACGGGCTGATCGGCAACTACTCGCTGGGCGGGCCGCACAACAAGCGGGCGATCCTGGCCGCGGAGGGCCTCGACCCAGCCGAGCTCGAGGGCGCCGCCCGCCGCGGCGAGCGCCTGGTCGGGTCGGACACCACGCACATCGTGTGCTGGCCAACGTGCCGCCACGCGAAGCGCGTGACGCCTCGCCACAAGGTGAGCTTCCATTCGCTCCGCGAGGCCGGGGCGCGCGGCTACCGGCCGTGCAAGGTGTGCCGCCCGACGGCCGCGGGCTGGGCGGCCTGAGCGCGGAGCGCCCGGCGGACGCGCCGGCCGGCGTGGTGCACCCCGGAACCTCCCCTTTCCGGGTCCTCCGCGGTGGTACCACCGGGCCATACGTAAGGATCCTACTAAGGGGGTAGGGTCCGAGGTAGGGAACGACAGCCGTATCCCGCCGCCAGGCCCGCTCCTAGCAAACTCGTCGCGAGGCGGGGACGCAAAGCCAGGGATCTCTCCGACCGGCCCCGAGAGACCGCCCGGTTGCCAGGCCGAATGGCTCCAGCCCTTCCTATGTCGAGGAAACCGGCATGAGCTTGATCCTGGCCGTGCGCGCCGACGCGTCGCGGGACGACCGCACCCGCATCCGCACCCGCGCCTTCACCCGCCTCTGGGGGATGCTGGGCGCCTCGCTCATCCTCGGAACCGTGGTCTTTGCCGGGGGCGCCCCGAGGACGATGGCCTACGGCACCGCCCTGTCGTGCACTGGCCGGGCGGTCGGCCAGTTCTACAGGCAGTGGGGCGACACGAACGGCTACTTCCGCGTCTCGAACGGCGGCTTCGAGAGTGGCGCCACCGATTGGCGGCTCAATGGCCCGGCGGCTGTCGTGGCGGGCAACGAGAGCTATCGCGTGGTCGGTTCCGGCGACGCCAAGTCGCTGCGCCTCGGGCAGGGCGCCTCCGCCGAGTCGCGGACGCTGTGCGTGTCGACGGGCGAGGACAAGATCCGGCTGTTCGCGTACAACCCGAAGGTGATGGGCGCGATCCTCCACGTCGACGTGGTGGTCCGCAACCCGACCAACGGTGCGCTCGGCTACTTCGCGTGGGACCTCAACGCCGACGCCTGGCCGGCCGGCTGGCAGCCGACGCCAACCCTCGCCATCCCGAAGGTCTTCAACGGCGGCAAGACCGAGGAGCTGACGATCACGCTGTCCACTCGGGGCAGCGCGGCCACCTGGTATGCCGACGACGTCACCGTCGACCCATTCAAGTCCTACTGACCCCGATCCGGTCACGCATGTCGACGACGCTCGGGCCGCGAGGGGCCTGAGCGTCGTGGCAGGCTCGGCACATGCGCCCGACTGCGCCTGACTCGGGTCCCGACCCCGCAGCGCTCGAGGAGGCGGTTGACGCAGCCCTGCTCGTCGGCGCGACGCGGAGCCGAGCCCGCGGCGAGCTGGCCCCGCCAGACCGCTGGTCGGGGCTGCTGACCGGCGGCTCGTTCGCGGCGGCCCTCGCCGCGTGGCTGCTGCTGGCGCCCCCGACCGGCGCGGCGCTCCTCCCCTTCGTCGCCTGCGTCGTCGCCCACACGATCGCGTCGTCGATCGAGTTCGAGATCGGCCCGGGCTCGGCGCTGCCGACCACCCCGGTCCTTGTCGTCGCGCTGTTCGTGCTCCCTCCGCAGTTGGTGCCCGCGATGGCGGCGGCTGGCCTGATCATCGCTGCGACGATCGCGCGCCTGCGCGACCCGTCGCGGCGCGAGCGGCTGCCCGTGCTCGTCGGCTCGGCGTGGCATGCGATGGGCCCGGCCGCAGTGTTCGCCGCCGCGCACGTGACCCGGCCCGACCTCGCCGGCCTCCCGGTGTACCTGCTCGCGCTCGCGGCGCAGCTGGGCTGCGATGCCGCGGCGTCATGGGTCCGCAATTCGTGGGGCCTCGGCGTGCCCACGCGGCAGCTCGCCGCAGCGCTTCGGTTCACGTTCTCGGCAGACGTGCTGCTGGCTCCCGTGGGCCTGGCCTCAGCGCTGGCGTGGCCGGGCACGGCGGCCGCGCTCGTGTTCCTCGGGCCGCCGATCGCCCTCCTGGCGATGCTGCAGCGGGACCGCCAGCGGCACATCAGCCGAACGGTAGTGCTCGGCGTCGCGGTCAACGCAGCGGCCGACCAGGCACGCCTCGATGTCCTGACGGGCCTGCGCAACCGGCTCGCCTGGGAGGAGGCGATCGCGGCCCGCCGCACGTCGGAGCAGCCGACCGGCATCGTGTTCGCCGACGTGGACGGCCTCAAGGCGGCCAACGACCTCCTCGGTCACGAGACCGGGGATCGGCTCCTGACGGCCGTCGCCGACGCCGTGCGGCAGGTCACGCCCAAGGTCGACGGGGCGCTCGCGGCGCGCCTGGGCGGCGACGAGTTCGGCATCCTGCTGCCCGGCGAGATCGCCCGCGACGCCGAGCAGGTGGCCGATGCGGTTCGGCGCAGGCTCGCGGCCGCGCCGCCACTGGACGGCGGGATCGCGGTCAGCGCCTCGATCGGCGCCGGCGTCGCCGCGACAGGCGCGGAGATTGGTGACGCCCTTGCCGAGGCGGACCGCCTGCTCTACGAGGAGAAGAACGCCAAGCGGTCGTCCCGCCCGGGCGCGACGACCCACGCCTGACGTCGCGTCGAGGTCTCGGGTCCCCGGCTCGCTGGCCCCCGCCCTGCGGGACTCAGCCCCGCTCGAACCCCTGCGCCGGCCACGGCTCGCAGCGCAGCGCGCGGTCGTGGCGGTAGCCGAGCGCGTAGTCGGCCTGGATGAGCGTGTGCAGCTGGCTCGTGCCCTCGTAGATCACCGCGGCCTTCGAGTTGCGCAGGTAGCGCTCCACCGGGAACTCGTTGGAGTAGCCGTTGGCGCCGTGGATCTGGATGGCGTCGAGCGCGGCCTGGACCGAGTGGTCGGTCGCGTGCCACTTGGCGAGCGAGGTCTCGCGCGTGTTGCGCACGCCGCGGTTCTTGAGCGCCGCCGCCTGCCAGACGAGGAGCCGGCCGATCTCGGTGCCCTTGGCCATGTTCGCGATCATCTGCTTGACCAGCTGGTGCTGCCCGATCTCCTGGTCGAAGGTGTGGCGCTCGTGGGCGTACTTGAGCGATGCGTCGAGGCAGGCCTGGGCCAGGCCGACGGCGCCCGCCGCGACCGTGAAGCGCCCCTGGTCGATCGCGCTCATCGCGATGAGGAAGCCCTCGCCCTCCTCGCCGATCCGGTTCTCGGCCGGCACTCGCACGTTCTCGAAGTTGACGAGCCCGGTGTTGCCGGCCCGGATGCCCATCTTCCCGTGGAGGGTGCCCGTGGTCAGGCCGGCCATCCCCCGCTCCACCACGAACGCCGTGATGCCCTTGTGCTTCTGGGCGCGGTCCACCGAGGCGAACACGAGGAAGTGGTCGGCGAGGTCCGCCAGGCTGATCCAGATCTTGCCGCCGTTGAGCACGTAGCTGTTGCCGTCGCGCCGCGCCGTCGTGGCGAGGTTGCCGGCGTCGGTGCCCACCCCGGGCTCGGTCAGGCCGAACGTGGCCAGCTTCTCGCCCTTCGCCTGCGGCACGAGCCAGCGCTGCTTCTGCTCCTCGGTGGCCCACTGGAGCAGGGTCAGGCTGTTCAGCCCCACGTGGACGCTCTGCACGACCCGGAAGGCCGTGTCCGCGCGCTCGAGCTCCTCGCACAGGATCGCGAAGCTCACGTAGTCCATGCCCGAGCCGCCGTACTGCTCCGGGATCGGGGCGCCCAGGAACCCGAGCTCGCCCATCTTGGCGAACACCTCGCGGTGGGTCTCGCCGTTCGCGTCCCACTCGCGGATGTAGGGCAGGATCTCGGCCTCGACGAACGCCCGCGCGGCGTCGCGGACGAGCCTGTTCTCGTCAGTCAGGGTGAAGTCGATCACGATCGTGTGCGCCTCGGGCTTTGCGGCTTCGGCGCCCCGGGCCTTCTCGGGGCGGTCCCTGCAGCCATGCTACCGCCGGGCGCGGGGCGTCCCACTGTTGTTGCGCTGCACTCCCGCGGCCGCATCCGCCCGCGGTCGTTCCGGGATTCGCGAACCGCCCGGAATCCGGCGCCCGGCGGGGTGGCCCGCCCGGCGGGGGTGCCCGGCGCCCGCCCGACCACCTGTCGTTTCGCCGCACGGCGCGCCGGCAGCAATGTCGAGAATCTGGCGGATTCGGGGTCGTTCACGAAACGCGGAACCTTCCGGGGCTGCGCGGGCGGCGGCGCGGGCGGCGGCGCCCCGCGGGAGGTCGGGGCGGTTGGTCCGGCCATGCTACCGCCCGGCGGCGCGGGCTCCGGCCCGGTTGCACGTGGCCGGCGTGGCGCCGGGCGTCCTCGCCACCAGAGCGCCGCGTTTGGCCGCGAATTGCGGAACGACGCGGGCGGCCGCGGGCGGCCGAAATGGTTCCGCGATTCGCAAATGGTCGCGAGCGCACCACTTCTGCCCGCCGCACCCTCCCCCGGCGATGCTCCCGGCGGGCGGGCCCCCGCGGCGGGAGCCGGGCACCGGGCCCGGCGGCGGGAGCCGGGCACCGGGCCCGGCGGCGGGCGCCGTCAGCGCGCGCGGGCCGCCTCCGCGAGCAGGCTTGCGGCCCGCCGGGCCGTCGCGACGTCCGCGCGGGCCAAGTAGACGACCACCGCCGTGTCATCCGCCGCCGGCGCGGGCCGCATGCGGTTTGCCACCAGCGGCTCGATCCGCAACCCCAGCGCCGCCGCCGACCGGACCAGCGACCGCCCGGTGAGGTCCGGGCCCAGCAGGTCGACGATCAGGTGTGCACCGCCCTCCCCGGGCCGCACCGCCAGACGTCCAGGCGCGATGCGGGCCAGCTCGTCGGCAAACGCTGCCCGCCGGGCCGCCAGCTCGGCACGCAGCCGTCGGAGGTGCCGGACGAAGGCGCCGCGCTCGATGTACCGGCCAAGGGCCCGCTGCTCGATGGCCCCGGGTGGGCGGGCCCCCGCCTCGAGGGCGGCCAGCAGCGGACCGCGGTGCTGGTCGGGCACCACGACGTAGCCGGTTCGCAGCCCGGGGAAGAGCACCTTGCTGAAGGTGTTGACGTAGACCACGCGACCGATCTCGCCCAGCCCGTGGAGCGTGGGCAGCGGCTCGCCCTGGTAGCGCAGCTCGCTCTCGCAGTCGTCCTCGATGATCACGCACCGCGCGCGGCGCGCCCACTCAAGCAGGGCGAGTCGCCGGGCGAGCGGCAGCCGTCCTCCGGCCGGGTACTGCCAGCTCGGCGTCACGAACAGGACGTCGGCCCGGTCCGGCAGACCCGCTGGGTCGAGCCCCGCGGAATCCACAGGCGCGGGGATGAGCTCCGCACCGCTCGAGGCCAGGCTCCGCCGGAGCTGCGCGCCGCCGGGATCCTCGATGACGCAGCGCCGGCCGGGTCCGAGCCACGTCCGGGCGATCGCGGAGAACGCGGCCGTCGCGCCGGCGCTGATCGCGACCTGGTCGGCGCGGGCGGGGACGCCCCGCTGCAGCGTCAGGTAGCGCGCCAGTGCGTCCCGGAGCACCGGGTCGCCCAGGCCGCCGAAGTACGAGACGGCCCCGCCGTTCGGCTCGGCGCTCAGCTCGCGCCACGCCGAAACGAGGTAGCGCTCCCACGATCGCCCGTCGAACCCGTGCAGCGTGAAGCCCTCGGGGCCGAGGTCGAGCGGGTCGTCGGGGACCTGGCCCTCCATCGTGACCGGGGCGGTCGGGGCCCACGGGTTCAGCGACGGGAGGCTGCCCTCGTCCGCCCCCCGCTCCGGGTGCAGCCTGGCGAACCCCGCGTCGGGCAGGTCCGGGACCACACGGGTGCCCCGGCGCGGCACCGGCTCGAGATAGCCCTCCGCGACCAGCTGCTCGTACGCGGTGACCACGGTGATCCTGGCGACCCCGAGCTCGCGCGCGAGCGATCGGGCGCCCGGCAGCCACGCGCCGGGCGCGAGGCGACCGGAGGCCACCGCGGCACGGATGCGCGTCTCGATCCCCGACCGCAGCGTCCCCGCGCCGTCCTCGGCACCCGCCTGGGCTCGCAGCCACGCGACCCCAGCGACGGCGGGGACCGCTGCTCTGGCCCTATCGTGGCGTCGAGATCTGGCCCTTGCCGGCGATCCAGTCATGGCGCTAAGTATCGGCCCATGGCGTCCCGTACCGCGGGTCGAGCCGCCGCTCGGCTCACCCTTGCCCTCGTGCTGGCAGGCTGCAGCGCCGGCCAGGCCAGCCCGCCAACCGTCGTCCCCTCCGCGCCTCCGGCCGCTGGCCCCACGTCCCCCGCGCCTTCACCTGCGCCGACCGCGGCCCCCACGACGGGCGCACCGCCGACCACCGCACCCTCCACCACCGCGCCGTCCACCGCCGCACCGTCGGCGATGCCGCTCGGCGACCGGCTGGCCGCGACGATCACGACCGACACTCGGCCGTGCGCGATGGCGGTGAGCAAGGCCGCCGTCTGGGTCACCAGCTTCGGCGGCTCCGTCGACCGGATCGACCCTGCGACCAACACGGTCAGCAAGCGGTACCAGATCGGCGGAAGCCCGTGTGGGATCGGCATCGACAGCCGCGGCATGATCTGGATCGCCGTCCTGGGTGCGGGCCGCGTCGTCTCGCTCGACCCGAGGACCGGCAAGGTCGCCCACAGCATCCCCGACCTCGGACCCGATCTGTGGGACCTCAAAGTGCGCGGCGACGACGTCTGGGTCGTGGACAGGAACGCCCGGCAGCTGCTGCGGATCAGTGCGGCGACGGCTGCCGTGACGATGCGCGTTCCCATCGGACCGTCCGGGGCCGGGCTGGCCCTCGTGGGCGACCGGATCTGGGTCGCCGACAACGTCGAGGGCACGCTGCGGTCGGTCGATCCGGGAACCGGCGCCGTGCTCGCGACCGTCGAGGCTGGCCGCGCGCCCACCTGGTTCGTCGACGACGGCGTCAGCACCCTTGCGATCGCCGACCAGGTGTCCGGCACGGTGGCGCGTGTGGACCCTGCGTCGGGGGCGCTGGGCCCGCCGGTCGGCGGCTGGGTCCAGCCGCTCGATGGCACGGTGATCGGGGGCGACGCCTGGGTCCCCGACGGGGCGGCACACGCGGTGCGCGTGCTCGACCTGTCCTCCGGTGCGGTGACGGCGTCGTGGACGCTGCCCGACGCAGTCCGGCCGTTTGTTGCCGAGCCGGCGTTCGGCGATGTCTGGGTCCTCGACGCGGCAGGCACGAACGTCTGGCGCATCCACCCCTGACGCCCCACCGGGGTGGCGGCGGCCGCGGCAGGCTGGGCGCCCCCGGCCGCTCCTATACTCCGGCCGTGGACACCTCTGACGCGCTCGACCTCGCCGCCCTGGCGGACGCCAACATCAGCCCGATCCTCGGCCGGTACATGGACAAGAGCTGGTCCCACGGGATCGGCCACCGCCTGTACGACACCGCGGGCAACCAGTACCTCGACTTCGCGAACGGGATCGCGGTCACGGCGCTCGGCCACACGCACCACCGCGTCACCGCGGCCATCCACGCGCAGGTGGACCGCCTGATGGGCCCGGTCCACGCGATCGGCTTCAGCGAGCCGACGGTGACGCTCGCCCAGATGCTCGCCGACACGTTCCCGGACCCGCTCAACAGCGTGCTGTTCCTCAACTCCGGCTCCGAGGCGATCGACGGAGCCATCAAGCTCGCCCGCCGCGTCACCGGTCGGCCCGCGATCATCTCGTTCCGCGGTGCGTTCCACGGGCGGACGATCGGCGCCACGAGCGTCACGACCTCGTCCCTCAACTACCGCCGCGGGTACGAGCCGCTGCTGGCCGGGGTCTACACGACGGTCTACCCGGGGGTGTACCGCTATTACGGCGGCGACGAGGAGCGCGCAGTCGCCGACTCGCTCAAGCACTTCGACGGCCTCCTCATGACCACGGTCTCGCCCGACGAGGTGGCGGCCGTGGTGATCGAGCCGATCCAGGGCGAGGGCGGCTACTACCCGGCCCCGGCCGCGTTCCTCCAGGGCCTCCGCGAGCGCTGCACCCGGCACGGGATCCTGCTGATCGTCGACGAGGTCCAGTCGGGCTACGGCCGGACGGGCGACATGTGGGCGTTCGAGGAGTCGGGCATCGTGCCCGACGTGGTGTGCGTGGCCAAGGCCATCGCCAACGGCCTGCCGCTCTCGGCGATCGTCGCCTCGAAGGACACGATGCAGGCGTGGGGCAAGGGCGCCCACGGGACCACGTACGGCGGCAACCCGGTGGCCTGCGCGGCTGGCGTCGCGGTGCTCGAGACCATCGCCGAGGAGGGCCTGCTCGACAACGCCCGAGCACGCGGCACCGAGCTCCTCGGCGGTCTGCGCGAGCTGATGGCCGAGACGCCCGCGATCGGCGACGTGCGCGGCCGCGGCCTCATGATCGGCGTCGAGTTCGTGAAGGACCGCAATTCGCGCATCCCCGACGGGGCGACCGCGGAGGCGGTCATCGACCGGGCGCGCGACGCGGGGCTGCTGCTCCTCTCGTGCGGCATGGCGCACCAGGTGATCCGCTGGATCCCGCCGCTCGACGTGACCGTGCCCGAGGTGGAGGAGGCGCTCCGCATCTTCGAGGGCGCGCTCCGGGGCTGATGCGGTCCAGCCTCGGGGAATCGAAGCGGGCGGCCGGCACGCGCCAGACCGCCCGCGGCTGCCCTCCCGGGAAGGAACGGGTCAGCGGTTCCGGGCCAGGAACTGCATGACGTCCTCGAGCCGGAAGCGGCGGTCGCCCCGCTTGCAGACGCGGTAGTACGGCAGCTCGCCGCGGTCGCCGAGCCGCTTCACGGTGTTGACGTGGAGGTGGAGCATCTCGGCCACTTCGCTCGCGGTGAGCATGGGCCCGAGGTCGTTGATGGCCATTGACGCCATGGAGGGGTTCCTTCATGCCGGAGCCGGGCGGATGCGTGGAGGGCACTTCGGTGCGGTCCGGCTCGCTACTGGTGGGAGTGTCGGAGTTGGGGGCGCTTCGGACAACCCGTACTCTCGGTAACCCGGTGGTACCAATCGGGGTCCAGGGGTGCCCCGAGGTGCGGTCACGACCAGTCCTCAGGGCCGTCCCGGGCCCGCCTGCCCCGCCCGCGCGAGGTGCTCGGCCAGGGCGCGCTCGCCCTTCGGCGTGAGGCGGTAGACGCCGCGCTCGGCACGCTCGAACCATCCGTACACGTCGGCGCGCAGGATCGACGGGGCGTGGGGGACGTCGCCGGCCGCGCGGAGCAGGCGCAGCGAGGTCGGGCCGGTGGCCAAGTGCCCGAGGCACCGCTCCGCCTCCTGTCGGTAGGCGGTCATGATGGGCTGCCGCGTGGAGCCGCCGGTGTTCGGGTCGCCGGTGCGGCGCTGGTGCTCGAGGAGCAGCCGCCCCGCACGGCGACGGTTGCGGCGGGGCGCATAGGGCGTCGGGTCGACCACCACGTCTGCGTGCCCGTGCGCCACCACGATCAGGCCGAGCCCGAGCCGGCGGAGGAGCCGCCGGACGTCGTCGGACCGTGCCGGCCACGCACCGACCGCGAGGTACACCGCGTCGGTCATGGCGAGCCGGTCGATCCCCTGGAGGACCACGCCCAGCCCGAACGTCCGCTTGAGCTCCACGATCACGGGCGGCTCGTCGCCGCGCACGGCCACGACGTCGCAGCCGTTGACCTCGGCCTTGACCTCATAGCCCTGCGCCTCGAGCAGCGCCTTGACGGGCGCGTAGAGCGAGGTCTCCGGTGGCAGCGGTGCACGCGTGCGGGCCATGCCCCTACGTTGCCACGGGACGGGCCGCGCGGCGAGGCCGAGGCGGCGAGGAAAGGGGCGCCGGGCCGGCCGGCCGGGGCCGAACCGGTGGGCCGGGACCGCGCAAAACGGCGCGTGGGGGCACATCCATGCGTCGATCGGTCGCGATCGCCGGCCCCCGGGTGCCGCCCCGGTCTGGAGGTCCTGGCCGGGGAGCGGGACCGATTGTGCGGTCAACCCGCTGCCCGCGCCTACGCGATTCGCAGATCTGCGGTGCGGGCTGGCACCGCCCGGGTCCTCGTTGTGTCGCCGTCCGCCGGCGGCGCGTCAGGTGGCCCGGCGGACCTCGACGAGCTCGAGCTCCGGCGTCGGCGGAAAGGTCCGGAAGTCGCCGCAGGCGGGACAGACCGCCTGGCCCGGGCCGATGACGTCGTCATGCTCGAGCGCGCCGTCGAAGCCGCAGGGGCACGCGAGCCGGACCTCGAACGGCTCGGTCTCCAGCCGGGCGGCGGCCATCGGCCCGTCGGCCGTGAGCATCGTGAACGCCTGTCGCAACACGTCCTCCGGCACCGTGCTCGCGTGGCGGATCCGCACGAGCTCCACGGGCGCCCCGCCCGAGTGCGCGGTCGCCGCCTCGAGCAGCTGGGCCACCATCCCGACCTCGTGCACGTCAGCCCTCCCCTGCCCCGCCCTCGCGGGCGGCCCTGGCCGGGACGGCAGCGGCCACCGCGTCCGCGACCGCATCGACCGCACGCGGCACCGCCGCCGCGACCTCCGGCGTGAGCTGGTCGCCGAGATCGAGGCTCGCCGGTCCGACGCCCACCACGACCGCCTCTGGCGCCACGCCCCACAGCTCGGCGGCGAGGCCGAGCAGCGACGCCGGGTCCACATGGTGCGTGAGCGGCAGGCCGCCCTCCTCGTTGCGGCCCGACGCTCCCCGCCCCGCGGCCGCCGCCCGGCCCGGGGCGGCCAGCCTGCGGACCACCACCACCCCCGGCGCGACGGCGCCGTCGGCGTCGACGAGGACGAGCAGGCGCACCCGGCTGGCGTCCATCGCGAGCTCCGGGGTCAGCTGGTGCTCGGCTCGGATGTCGGCCCCGCGGAGCCGGGGGTCGCCGGCGAGGCGCTCCGCCACCACCGGCCCGACGCCGTCGTCGGAGCGCAGCGGGTTGCCGTAGCCCACGACGAGGACGCCCGCTGCCGGTCCCCCACCGGCTGCGGGTCCCCCACCGTCCGCCGGGACCGCCTCGCGCGCAGGCTGCAGAGCCGTCACCGCACGAGCTCGGACAGGACCTCGCCGCCGGGCGCGAGCAGCTGGACCCGGAGCGCCATCTGCCCGAGCGCGTGCGTGGAGCACGAGAGGCACGGGTCGTAGCAGCGGATGACCGCCTCGACCCGGTTGAGCATCGACTCCTCGAGCCGGTCCGCCTTGACGTGCTTGCGCGCGACCTGCAGGACCGCCCGGTTCATGGCCATGTTGTTGTGCCCGGTGGCGATGACCAGGTTCACCCACTGCACGATCCCGTCGCCGTCCACCTTGTAGTGGTGCATCAGGGTGCCCCGCGGCGCCTCCGACACGCCGATCCCCTCGCGGCGGTTGATGCCCGCCTCGGACCGGACGTGCGGCGAGAGGATGTCGGGGCCGCGCAGCAGCTCCTCCACCTTCTCGATGGCGTGGAGCGTGTCGATGAGGCGCGCGTAGTGGTAGTGGAAGGAGGAGCCCGCCACCCGCCCCACGCGCCAGCGGAACTTCTCCAGCTCCTCGTCGGCGCGCGGCGTGCCGGTCTTCTCCGCGACGTTGAGCCGGGCGAGCGGCCCCACGCGGTAGATCCCGTCCGGGTAGCCCATCGGCTTCCAGAACGTGGACTTGAGGTACGACCAGGGCTCGACGGCCTCGCCGATGTACTCGTTGAAGGTCTGCGGATCGACCTTGTCGGCGAGGAGGTGGCCGTCCGCGTCGATGACGCGGATCCAGCCGCCGTAGTGGTCGACGTTGCCCTGGCGGTCGACGAGGCCCATGAACGCCGAGCGGAAGTTGCCGAAGCTGGCCGCCTCCTCCTCCCAGCGCAGCATGTCGCTCTTGTACCAGGCGATGGCGCGCTCGGTGGCGGCGATCGCCTCGGGGACGCCGGCGAGGATCCGGTCGCGGACGTCGGCGGTGAGCTGGAACGCCACGCCGCCGGGGACGATGCCCTCGGGGTGGATCCGCTTGCCGCCGAGCCACTCGATGATCTGCTGGCCCCACTTGCGCAGGCCGATGCCGTCCCTCGCGAGCGCCGGGTTCGCCTGCGCCACCCCCACGATGTTGCGCATCGCCGGGTCGCCGTCGAAGCCGAACAGCAGGTCGGGCGACGACAGGTGGAAGAACGAGAGCGCGTTGCTCTGGACGATCTGGCCGAGGTTCATCACGCGCCGAAGGTCGGCGCCGGTGGGCGTGGGCTCGACGGCCATGATGTCGTCGACGGCCTTGGAGCTCGCGATCAGGTGGCTCACCGGGCAGATGCCGCAGATGCGGGCCATCAGCGCCGGCATCTCGTGGACCGGCCGCCCCTGCGTGATCCGCTCGAAGCCGCGGAACTGGGTCACGTGGAAGTGCGCGTCCACGACCTCGCCGCGATCGTCGAGCTGGATGGTGATCTTGGAGTGGCCCTCGATCCGGGTGACCGGGTCGATGACGATGGTCTGGCTCATGACGGCCTCCTTCTCGCCTCAGCGCCCGAACCGGGCGCCCGAGACCTCGGGGGTCCGGCCGGACAGGAGGTCGTCGAGCAGGGTGTAGATCAGGTCGGCGTGGGGCGGGCATCCCGGCAGGAACACGTCCACATCCACGAACCGGTTGACCGGCTGGGAGGTCGGGCAGCAGCTGCGGGATGACCCGGTCGGGGACCATCGGGTTGATGTCCACGTTCTCGATGTAGGCCCGCTCGAGGAGCGGCTGCACGCCGATCGGGTTCCGCATCCCCGGCACGTTGGACGTGACGGCGCAGTCGCCGAACGCGACCAGCACCTTCGTCCGCTCGCGCACGATCTTGATCCGCTCGAGGTCGTCCTCGGACGAGACGGCGCCCTCGACGAGGCAGACGTCCACGTCCTCCGGGAACTCCTTGACGTCCACGAGCGGCCCGTAGACGAGGTCGGCCCGGCTGAAGATGTCGAGCAGCCGCTCGTCGAGGTCGATGAGGCTCATGTGGCAGCCCGAGCAGCCGTCGAGCCAGACGGTGGCGACACGCGGCTTGCTCACAGCCCCCGCTCCTCCTGGTGGACCCGCAGCCAGGGCAGGAACGGCCGCTTGGTCTTGGACCCGGCTGCGACGGGCCTGCCCTTCTCGAACAGGGCGCCGGTCGGGCACACCTGGACGCACTTGCCGCAGCTGGTGCACGTGGGCGATTCCCCCCACGGGATGCCCATGTCCGTCTGGACGCGGGTCTCGAGGCCGCGGTGCATGACGTCCCAGGTGTGGGCGCCCTCGATCTCGTCGCAGACGCGCACGCAGCGCAGGCACAGGATGCAGCGGTTGTGGTCGATCGCGAACAGCTTGTGGCTGGCGTCGACGTCAACCGACGGGCTGATGCGCGGCAGCTCGAAGTGCGTGATGCGGAGGTCGTCTGCGAGCTCCTGCAGCTCGCAGTGGTTGTTGGCGACGCACACGGCGCACACGTGGTTGCGCTCGAGGAAGATCATCTCGGTCGCCGCGCGCCGGTACTCGAGGAGCGTGTCCGAGTGCGCCGTGACGTGCATCCCCTCCGCGATCTGCGTGACGCAGGCCGCGGCGAGCTTGGGCGAGCCCTCGATCTCGACGACGCACAGGCGGCAGGCGCCCCGGTCGTGGATGCCCGGCAGGTGGCACAGGCCCGGGATGTCGATCCCGTTCTCCTCGGCCACCTCCATGATCGTCTGGCCCTCGTTCCCGGCCACGTCGCGGCCGTCGATGGTCAGCGTGTAGACGTTGCTCATGCCGGAACCTCCGCGGGCTCGATCTCGCAGACGCCGGCGGGGCACCGCCGCTCCTCGATGTGGGCCATGTACTCGTCCCGGAAGTAGCGGAGCGTGGAGAAGATCGGGTTGGGCGCACCCTGCCCCAGGCCGCACAGGCTCATCCGCTGGACGACGCCGGCCAGCCGCTCCAGCTGCGCGAGGTCCACGAGGTCGGCCCTGCCGCGCGTGATCCTGTCGAGCAGCATCCACATCTGGGTGGTGCCCACGCGGCACGGCACGCACTTGCCGCAGGACTCGTCGCGGCAGAAGTCCATGAAGTACTTGGCCACGTCCACCATGCACGACGTGTCGTCCATGACGATCAGGCCGCCCGAGCCCATGAACGAGCCCACCTCGATCAGCGACTCGTAGGTCATGGGCATGTCGAGGAACTGGGCGGGGATGCAGCCGCCCGACGGGCCGCCGGTCTGGACGGCCTTGAACGGCCGCCCGCCGATGATCCCGCCGCCGATGTCGTAGACGATCTCGCGCAGGCTCATCCCCATGGGGACCTCGACGAGGCCCGTGTTCACGATGCGCCCGGCGAGCGCGAACACCTTGGTGCCCTTGCTCTTGCCCTCGCCCAGGCCCGCGTACCAGTCGCTGCCCTTGCGCAGGATGGCCGGCACGTTGGCGAACGACTCGACGTTGTTGATCAGCGTGGGGCAGCCGAACAGGCCATCCACCGCCGGGTACGGCGGCCGGGGCCGCGGATTGCCGCGCTTGCCCTCCACCGAGGCGATGAGCGCCGTCTCCTCGCCGCAGACGAACGCACCCGCGCCGAGCCGGATCTGCACGTCGAACGTGAAGGACGTGTCCGCGATCCCCTGGCCCAGGAAGCCAGCGCGCTGCGCCTGGCGGATCGCCGAGCGCAGCCGGGCCACCGCGAGCGGGTACTCTGCCCGGCAGTAGACGTAGCCCTCGGTGGCGTGGACGGCGAACGCCGCGATCGCCATGCCCTCGAGGACCCGGAAGGGGTCGCTCTCGAGCACCGAGCGGTCCATGAACGCGCCCGGGTCGCCCTCGTCGGCGTTGCAGATCACGTACTTCTGGGTCCCGGCCGCCTTCGCGACGGTCGTCCACTTGAGGCCGGTGGGGTAGCCCGCGCCGCCTCGGCCCCGCAGGCCGGACTTGGTGATCTCCTCGCGGACCTCGGTGGAGGTCAACTCGGCGAGGACCCGCTGGAGGGCCTCGTAGCCGCCCCGCGCCACGTAGTCCTCGAGGCTCTCCGGATCGATCTCGCCGAAGTTCTCGGTGACCACGCGGACCTGGCGCTCGAAGAACGGGCCCAGGGGCTGCTGCTGGGCACCGGGCTGCACGGCCCCGAGGGCGCTGACGATCGGCGCCACCTCGCCCGGCTCGACCGCGGTGAACAGCTGGTCCGTCTCCGGGATCCTGACCAGCGGCCCGGCGGCGCACAGGCCCATGCAGCCGACACGCTTCACCAGCACGTCGGTCATGCCGGCCTCGGCAGCGGCCTCGCCCAGGCCCAGCGTGATGTCGTGCGATTGGAGCGACATGCACGAGGCCGCCTCGCACACGTACGCGTGAGCGCGGACGGGCCCGCCGTCGATCCCCTCGGTCAGCTCGCGGCGCCGGATCGGACGGGCCGGGCCCTTCTGCTCGCTCACAGCGCCTCCAGCCGGGCGACGAGCTCGCCCGCGTTGACCTTGCCGGCCACCTGGCCGTCCACGATGACCGCGGGCGCGAGGCTGCACGCCCCGAGGCACCGCGCGGTGAGGACGGAGATCTTGTTGTCCGCCGTGGTCTGCTTGGGCTTGACGCCCAGGTCCCGCTCCAGCCGGGTCAGGATGTCCTTGGCCCCGTTGATGTAGCAGGCGGTGCCCGTGCACACGACGCAGGTGTGCTCGCCCTGCGGCTTGAGGGTGAAGAACGAGTAGAACGTCGCCACGCCGTAGACGCGCGAGTGGGGCACGCCCAGCGTGTCGCCCACGTAGAGGAGCGCGTCCTCGTCCAGGTAGCCGAACGCCTCCTGGGCGGCGTGGAGCGCCTCGATCAGCGCCGCCGGCCTGTCGCCCAACCGGCGCATCCGCGTGTCCACGATCTTCCAGCGCTTGTCGTCGCTCGGCGGCGACGGCTTGCGGTACAGGGCGGGCACGTGCTTCCTCCGTGCGGGTTGCAGAACATGCGCCGGGACGCGGGCGCGCGATTCGCTGTCAGGGCTCAGTGAGCCTGCAGTGGGACGGTACGGGAGGCGGGCTCGGCCCGCGCCTGCCGGCGGGCCCGGCGACCGGTTGCGGTTCGGGGCCGTGCACGGGCCGGTCGGTCCGGCCGGACGGGACTATCGGACCGGACGGCGGTCGTCGACGCTCGCGGTCAGCCACGTTCCCGCCGGGGCGGGTCGTTCCAGGCGGCCCAGTAGTCGTCCCAGGTGGGGGCGTGGCTGAAGGCCGGCTCCTCGGCCGCTCGGCGTCGGCGCGGGCGCTCCGGATCGCCGGCGGGACCTGGATCGCGCGCTCGGCGGCCGGGCGTCGGCGCGAGGAGCTGGTCGCGAGCCTCGTTGAGCGCCGCCATCTCTGCCGTCGTGTCGCGCCCGGCGACGTCGGGATGGACCTTGAGCGCGCGACGCCGATAGGCCCGCCGGATCTCGGCGCGCGAGGCGCCGGGCTCCACGCCGAGCAGTTCGTGGGCGGCGGGGCGGCGGTCGGGACGCATGCGCGGACGATGCGCGCCGCAGCGCGATCGGTCAACCCGCGGCCGCTGCGGACGCCGCCCGGCGCGAGCGTCCCGCGACTGGTGCGGGATGTCAGGCGCGCCGCGCCTCCAGCCCGCCGCCGTCCGCCTCGCGCACCTCGAACCGCGGCTGGTCGTAGACCGCAGGCCCCTGGCGGACGCGCCCTGTGGCGATCTCGAACCGGGACCGGTGCCAGGGGCACTCGATGCAGCCGTCGGCGACCGTCCCCTTGTCGAGCGGTCCCCCCTCGTGGGCGCACACCGCGCTCAGGGCGACCAGCGGATCGCCCTCGGCCGCCCGGTAGAGCACGATCGCGTCAGGCCCGGCCTTCGCCCTGACGAGCTTGCCGGGCGGCACTGCGGCCACGTCGAGCGGCCGCCACTTGCTGCTCGACGACTCGAACGCGTGGCGGTCCACCTGGTGGCCCGCCCGGAAGACGAGGTCGCCCCCGACGTAGGCCCCTGCCGTGAGGGTCCCGTACCCGGCGAGGGCGAGCAGTCGCGCGAGCGGCCGCCCCGCCCGCGGACCCAGGCGCAGCAGGAGCGAGAGGGCGTACGCGGAGAGACTGCCGACCATGAGCGTCGCGTGCACCGTGGCGAGCGAGCGCGGCCGGCCGTAGGCGTCGACCGCGTCGGCGGCGCCGGTGACCGCCGAGGCCGCCATCCCGGCGATCCCCGCGGCGACCGCGATGTCGGCCCCGGCGTCCTGGCCCGCCGCGTCGAGCAGGACGGCCACCGTCATCGCCCCGGTCGGCACATCGGTCAGCAGCGGGTGGACCGGATGGCCGAACCACGTCCCGTTGAGGATGCTCTTGACCTGTCGCCGCTCGTTCAGGAGCCGTACCAGGACTGGCTGGACCCTGTCCGCGAGCGGCTCGGTCCAGCCCGCCTGGCGATCAATGAGCGCGGCGATCTGACGGTGCATGCATCGACTCCGATCCACAGCGGCGACTCGGCCTACGGCGCTGAGGGTACGACGCGGGCGCACACGCCGGCGTCAGGGGCGGAGATCCTCCACCGTGACAGGGCCGTATCAGTCCCCATGGATCCCGTGCGGGCGGCACCTCCGTCGATGGGCGGCCGCAGGGTCGCGCCGTGAGGCCCGGCCTGCTCGTCATGGCGCAGCTGCTCGACGCCGTCACGCTGGCGGTGTTCTACCTCCTGCCCCACCCGGCCTCGCTGTCCGAGCAGAACCCGCTCGTGGCCATGCTGCTGGGGCTCGGGGGGATCCAACTCGTGGTCCTCGTCAAGGTCGGGCCCGCCGCCCTGGCCGCGCGTCGCGCCCGGCGGTATCCGTCGCTCAGCCTCCGCTGGCGGGTGGCGCTGTCCGCGGCGCTCGTCGCCGCCACGCTCTCGGGTGTGATCGGGGCCGGGGCGAACACGGCTGCCATCGTGGTCGCGATCGCCGGAAACGGGCTGCACCTCTGAGCGGCGAGCCGGATCCGGGCGGGAACGGGGCGCGCAGCCGTTCAGCCCGGGGCGAGGCCCCGCCGACACCAATGAGCCCCCGGCGGTGCCGGGGGCTCGAGTCGCGGCTGGAGCGGACTACTCCGCCTGGCCGAATGCCTTGATCTCGGTGAGCTCCTGCTCGGTCAGCTGCCGCGGCGTCTCACCATGGGCGACCTTCTCGGACTGCACGTGGTGGCGGACGCTCTCGACGATGTCCGGGTTGGCCAGCGTCGTGATGTCGCCGATGTCGGCGAAGTTGGAGATGCTCGCGATCACCCGGCGCATGATCTTGCCCGAGCGGGTCTTGGGCATGTCCGCCACGATCCAGACGTTCTTCGGCCGCGCGATCTTGCCGATGTCCTTCTCGATCTGCGCAGTCACCTTCTGCGCGACGTCGTCACCCGAGTAGCCCGGTTTGAGCGAGACGTACATCTCGACCGCCCGGCCGCGGAGCTCGTCCATCACGGGCACCGCCGCCGCCTCGGCCACCTCCTCGACCTCGATCGCCGCCGACTCCAGCTCCTTCGTCCCGAGCCGGTGCCCGGCGACGTTGATGACGTCGTCGATCCGGCCCAGGATCCGGTAGTAGCCGTCCGCCGCCTGCACCGCGCCATCGCCGGCCAGCCAGGGCCAGTCGTGCCAGTCGGTGCTCTTTGGGTCGCGGTTGTACTTCGCGTGGTACGTGGAGATGTAGCGCTCGTCCTGGCCCCAGATCGTCAGCATCCGCCCGGGCCACGGGTTGCGCATGCAGATGTTGCCCGCCTTGCCCGAGCCCTTCTGGACCTCCTGCCCGTTCTCGTCGTACAGGACGCCGTAGAGGCCGAGCACCGTCGGCCCGCAGCTGCCGGGCTTCATCTTCTCGAGGCCGGGCAGTGTCGAGCCGAGGAAGCCGCCGGTCTCGGTCAGCCACCAGGTGTCGGTGATCGACGCCTCGCCCTTGCCGACGACGTTGAAGTACCAGCGCCAGACATCGGGCTCGATCGGCTCGCCGACCGTCGTCATCGTCTTGAAGTGGTAGTTGTACTTCGCCGGCTCGTCCGGGCCGAGCTTGCGCAGCATGCGGATGGTCGTGGGCGCGGTGTGGAAGATGTCGACGCCGAGCTTCTCGGCAATCCGCCACGGCCGCCCCGGGTCCGGATAGGTCGGCACGCCCTCGTACATGACGCTCGTGGTCCCGAGCGCCAGCGGACCGTAGACGATGTACGAGTGCCCCGTGATCCAGCCGATGTCGGCGAAGCACCAGTAGGTGTCGTCGGGATGGATGTCCTGGTAGTACTTCGAGGTGCCGGTGACGTACGAGAGGTAGCCGCCGGTCGAGTGCTGGGCGCCCTTGGGACGACCGGTCGTGCCGCTCGTGTACATGAGGAACAGCGTGTCCTCGGCCCGCATCGAGACGGGCTCGACCTGCTGGCCCTTGTAGCTCCCGAGCAGCTCGTCGACGAAGAAGTCACGGCCCTCGACCATCGGGCTCTCGGAGTGGTACTCGCCGGGGATGCGGCGGAAGACGAGCACCTTGTCGACCTCGAGCCCCTCCTTGCGGGCGGCCTCGATGGCCTCGTCGGCCTTGACCTTGTGGTCGATCAGCGCGCCGTTGCGGTAGTAGGCGTCGATGGTGACCAGGATCGTGCTCTGGGCGTCGGCCATGCGCTGGCCGCAGGCGGTGCCGCTGAAGCCGCCGAACACCTCCGAGTGCGGGGCGCCGAGGCGGGCGCACGCGAGCATGGCGACCGGCAGCTCCGGGACCATCGGCAGGTGGAACGTCACGCGGTCGCCCGTCTTCACGCCGGCGAAGTCACGCAGCAGCGCCGCGAACTCGTTCACCCGGCCGTGCAGATCGCGATAGGTGATCTCCTGCGTCTCGTCCTCTTCGCGCTCGGGCACCCAGATGATCGCGTTCTTGTCGCCCCGGGTGTCCAGGTGCCGGTCGATGCAGTTGACCGACGCGTTGAGCTTGCCGCCGACCCACCACTTGAAGAAGGGGGCGTTCGACGTGTCGAGGATGGTGTCCCACTTGCGGTCCCAAGTGAGCATCTCCGCATACTCGACGAAGCACTCGGGGAAGTGCTCCTCCGAGAAGCGCTCGCGGATCGCCGGGTCGTTGGCATTCGCCACCGACTTGATCCGGGCGGGCGGGTCGAAGTACTCCTCCTCCCGCCAGTGGACGGCGATCTGCGCCTCCGATACCTGGGCGCCACTCGCGCCGACGTTGGATTCCAAGGTTCAGCCTCCTAGCAATCCGATGTCGCGGAACCGTCGCGGCTCACGTTGGCTGCCGGTGGCTTGAGCGCGTCGGGCATGCCGGACCGATCACGTCGGTCGCATCCGGGACTGGAGGACGCGCGCCGCACCGGAGAACCTCCCTGGTCCCGCCCCACGATCAGTCTGGGTGGCCACCAGGTTGTCGGGGTATCGTCGGTGCTGGGCCAGAGGCTGGATTGTAACGCCACCGACAATTGAGCGTTCAACGGCGGGCCGCAGTCAGCGGGGGTGCGTGGCCGGATCCGCGGGACCCGCGCCCGACCGTCCGCCGCTGACGCGCCGCCCGGGCGGGCGGCTGCTGGCGCCCCCGGCAGGAATCGAACCTGCGACCAACCGCTTAGAAGGCGGCTGCTCTATCCGCTGAGCTACGGGGGCGAGCCGCGCCGAGTCTACCCGCTCGTCGCGCGCGCGATGCCGACGGCGTGGCCGCGGCGGGCGCGCCGACGCCCGGGCGCGATCGCGGCCCGGGCGTCGAGAGCGGCGATTGGCGGCGTCGGGCGTCAGCCCGGCAGCAGCTCCCTGCCGAACGCCTCGTTGATGATGGTGCGCGCCGATGCGTACCAGGCGGCGATCGCCGTCAGGATGCCGACCGCACCGCCCAGCTTGTGGATGGTGTCGCTGGCGGCGAACTCGCCGACCGCGAGGAGCAGGAACGTGATCCACAGCAGGAGGAACACGATCATGACCGGGCGTGCGTGCTTGAGCGTGGCGATCCACATGTAGAACGTGAAGATGCCCCACCCCAGCAGGAACACGCCGACGGCGGCACCGGTGGGCTCCTTCGCGAACTGCCAGACGAAGAGCGCGAAGGCGAACCAGAAGGCCCCATACGAACTGAACGCGGTCGCCCCGAACGTGTTGCCGTTCTTGAACTCCCACATTCCGGCTGCGAACTGGGCCAGCCCGCCGTAGGCGAGCGCCAGGGCCAGGACGAGCTGCTCGCCGGTCGCGTCAATGACGCCCGCGTTGACCAGCGACAGCACGAATGTCGTGAGCGCGAATCCCGCCAACCCGAGTGGGGCCGGGTTCGCCTCCTTCGGTGCCGATTGGGCCTGAGCCAAGTGAGACCCTCCTTCCTCCCGTGAGCCGCGCATGGGCGCGCGACGATACACGGCTACGCCACGACCTACGTCTCTCTGGGGCCACCGACCGCAGCCCCGCACGGGGCCACGATGCGAACGCTAATCGGTGGCAAGAAGTTGTCAAGTGGTTGCACTCCGGCAACCAATAGACGAGTGCACTTGGTGAGGTCGACCGGGGACTCTGCCACTTGACGCCGCCTGTGCGTTGCGCTAGGCACCGTCGCGCAACCGACGGTCGTGCTAGAGGCCGTCGCGCTCCGCCAGAACGCCCAGCGTGTGCTCGAGCGCGTGGCGGGCGGTGGCCATGTTGGCCTCCATGACGCCGTCCGGCTCTGGTGCCGCCAAGCCGGGGGCGTCGAGCATCGTGGCCGGTGGCGGGCCCTGCCGGTGGGCCGCCGCCGCGTCCGCCCAGCGCTCCCGCCAGGCGGCGGCGGTTGCCTCGGGGACATCGCGGTGCGCCTGCGCGAGCCAGACGAGCGACCAGACTCGGGGCACCACCCGGTACACGTCGTAGCCGCCGCCGCCCGTGGCGAGCCATCGCCCCTGGGCGTGCTCGTGGGCGACCTCGTCCACGAGGCGCGCCGCGCGGGACATCGCAGCCGTCGTCACCCCGAGGTGCGCGAGCGGGTCGAGCGCGTGGCTGTCGGAGCCGTTCTGGCTCACCACCAGCGTCGGCCGGAACGCGTCGGCGACGCGAGGCAGGGCGTGCTCGATCACCGCGAGCCAGGACGGGTCCGACGTCCCCGGCCGGAGGGGGATGTTGATGGCGCTGCCGTACGCCTCATGGCCACCGCGCTCGTCGGCGAACCCGGTGCCGGGGAACAGCGCCAGTCCCGTCTCGTGGAACGACAGCGTGAGCACGTCGCGCTCGTTCCAGAAGATCGCCTCCACGCCGTCGCCGTGGTGCACGTCGAGGTCGACGTACAGGACCCGGTGGCCCGCGTCGAGGGCGCGCCGGATGGCGACGGCCAGATCGTTGTAGACGCAGAAGCCGCTGGGCTGCGCCGGAAACGCGTGGTGGAGCCCGCCGCCCGGGTGGAACACGTGGATCCGGTCGCCGGCGATGATCCGCTCCATGCCGGCGAGCGTGCCGCCGACCACGGCTGCCGCCGCCCTGTGCATGCCGTAGAACGCCGGCGTGTCACCGGTGTCGAACCCTGTCGCCCCCCCCGCCTCCGGGAAGTCCGAGAGCATCTTGACGGTCGCGATGTAGTTGGGGTCGTGGACGCGCGCGATCCATTCGTCCGACGTCGGCCGAGGGGCCTCGAAGTCCTGGGCGCCAACCTCGCGCAGCAGGTCGATCCCGGGCCCGAACCGACGTGGCGTGAACGGATGCTCCGGCCCGAAGTCGTATTCGTGCGACGCAGGCCCGTAGATCACGAGCGGCTGGGGTTGGCTGCTGCCGGCGGGCGACGGCATGGCTGGGAGGAGGCCCCCGTACTGGGCAGGACGTCGATCGCGGTACCATCGCGACAGGCCCGGACCCGGTCGGGTCGGGCTGGGCGACAGTAGCACGCAGCGCACCCGGAGGCCCCTGGGGTGGACAAGAACGTGCACCGCATCAACCCCGCCACCAGCTTGGATCAGGCGCGCGACACCATCCTTCGCGATGGCGCCTCGATCCGGATCCGGGACGCGGCCCCCGTGGACGCAGCCGGCCTCGAGGAGTTCTTGCGCGGGCTGGACGCCGAGTCACGGTGGCTCCGCTTCGCGAGCGTGGGGGGCGACCTCGCGGCGCGGGCACGCGCATGGGCGGTCCAGGAACGCCCCGGCGACTGCTCGCTGGTCGCCGAGACCGAGATCGCCGGCGCGACCAAGATCATCGGCAACGGCAACTACCTCGTGGTCGACGGCACCACGGCCGAGGCCGCGTTCGTGGTCGCCGACGAGTACCAGGGCCGGGGCGTGGCGACGCTGCTGCTCGAGGAGCTGGCCAGGCGCGCCAACGCGGCCGGCGTCACGACTTTCCTGGCCGAGATCCTGCCCGAGAACGCGAAGATGCTCCAGGTGCTCCGGGCAAGCGGGTTCCCGCTCCGGGTGCACTCGGAACCGGGCTCGATCCAGGTTGAGTTCCCGACCGAGCTGACGGGCGAGGCGCGGGAGCGGTTCGAGCGCCGCGAGCAGGTTGCGGCCGCGGCCGCCGTGCGGGCCCTCCTGCACCCGGCCTCCGTGGCGGTGATCGGGGCCTCGCGGCGGCGCGGAACGCCGGGCGGCGAGCTGTTCCGCAACCTGCTGGCAAGTGGCTTCAACGGCCCCGTCTACCCCGTCAACCCCGCGGCCGACGTCGTCCAGTCCGTGGCCGCGTACCGCTCCGTGCTGGCCATCCCGGGACCCGTGGACCTGGCGATCATCGTGCTGCCCGTGGACGCGACGATCGCGGCCGTCCACGAGTGCGCGGCCAAGGGCGTCAAGAGCGTGGTCGTCGTGTCGCGGGGCTTCGCCGAGACGGGGCCCGACGGGGCGGCCCGGCAGGCCGAGCTGGCCGCGGCGTGCCGGGACGCCGGCATGCGGCTGGTCGGGCCCAACGCGATGGGCGTGATCAACCTCGAGCCGGACGTGCAGCTCAATGCGACCTTCTCACCGGTCATCCCCCTCCACGGCCGGGTCGGGTTCCTCTCGCAGAGCGGCGCGCTGGGCCTGGCGATCATCGAGCACGTCAAGCGGCTGGGCCTCGGGCTGTCGAGCTTCATCTCGATCGGCAACAAGGCGGACTTGTCGGGCAACGACTTCCTGCAGTACTGGGAGGCGGACCCGGCCTGCAGCGTCATCGCGCTGTACCTCGAGTCGGTGGGCAACCCCCGCAAGTTCAGCCGGATCGCGCGGCGCGTCGGCCGCAGCAAGCCGATCATCGCGGTCAAGAGCGGACGCTCGGCTGCCGGGGCACGCGCCACCTCGTCGCACACGGGGGCCCGGATCGGCGCCTCCGATGTGACGGTCGACGCCCTGTTCCACCAGGCCGGCGTGGTCCGCACCGACACGCTGAGCGAGTTCTTCGACGTGGCGGCGCTGCTCGCCAACCAGCCGCTGCCGACCGGCCGGGGCGTGGCGATCCTGACCAACGGCGGGGGCCCCGGGATCCTGGCGGCCGACGCCTGCGAGGCGGACGGCCTGGTCGTGCCGCCCATCTGCGAGGCCACCCAGCGCGAGTTGGCGGCGTTCCTGCCCGAGATGGCCGCCCTGGGCAACCCCGTGGACGTGATCGACGCGCCGCCGGAGGCCTTCGGCCAGGCGATCCGGGTGCTCGCCGGGTGCGAGGACGTCGACGCGATCATCGTCCTGTTCGTGCCGCCCCTGGGCTCGAGTGCCGACGAGGTGGCGGCAGCGATCCACGAGGCGGTGGTGTCGCTCGAGCGGCGGATCCCGGTACTGGCGGTGTTCATGGCCGCGGAGATCGCGCCGACGGCGCTTCGCGGGCCGGAGCAGCGGGTGCCGGCATACGCGTTCCCCGAGGAGGCGGCCCGGGCGCTGGCCCACGCCGCCGCCTACGCCGAGTGGCGGCGCGCGCCGGAGGGCGACATCCCCGCCTTCGAGGACATCCGCGTGGACGACGCCGCGGGCACGCTCGCCCGGTCCCTGGCCGAGGTCGACCCGGCCGCCGGCGGGTCGCGCTGGCTGCGGCCCGACGAGGTGGCGGAGCTGCTCGGCTGCTACGCCATCGAGATGGCCGACTGGCGCCTAGTGGGGTCCCCGGGCGAGGCGGGCGAGGCGGCCCGCGAGCTTGGCGGCCAGGTCGCCCTCAAGGCGTTCGCCGCCGGCGTCGTGCGCAAGCGCGAGGCGCGGGCAGTCGCGCTCGGGCTCGAGGGCGGCGAGGCGGTGCGCCGCGCCGCGGAGGAGATGACGCGCGACCTCGAGGCCGCCGGCCACCACGTCGAGCGGCTGCTTGTCCAGCGCATGGTGCCGGCCGGCGTCGAGATGCTGGTGGGCGTGGTCCACGATCGGCTGTTCGGGCCGGTCATCGCCTGCGGCGCGGGCGACGCGGAGCTGGAGCTGCTCAAGGACGTGGCCGTCCGCATCACCCCGCTGACCGATCGCGACGTCCACGAGATGCTCCGCTCGCTCGCGATGTACCCGCTGCTCGAGGGCTATCACAGCGCCCGCGGCGCGGACGTCGCCGCGCTCGAGGAGATGCTGCTCCGCGTGAGCGCGATGGTCGAGGGTCACCCGGAGATCGTCGAGATGGACTGCAACCCGGTCGTGGTCCTCGCGGACCGGGCGGTGGTCCTGGACGCACGGGTTCGGATCGAGGCGCCGGCGCGCCGCTGATCCCACCCGGAACCCCACGCCGGGCTCGGGCCCGTTCCGCCGTTCGGCCCATTCGCGGCCCGAGTCGCACGTGGTACGCTTCGCGGCCGCCGCACGCGGAGCCCAACACCGCGCGGAGCGTCGAGCCCGGGAATGCCCGACCAGCCATCTCGCTCTCATGCCGCCGCCGACGGCCAGCTCGCCCTCGAGCTGCCGAGTGCCTTGCCGACCCTCGCGCTGGCGCCGGAGTGGAAGCAGCAGGCCCGCCTGTGGGGCCACAGCCTCCACCCGATGTGCTCGTACCTCGCGAGCTTCCCTGCTGCGCTCCCGCACGCGTTCATCGCCCGCTACACGCGACCCGGCGACGTGGTCTTCGACCCGTTCTCCGGGCGCGGCACTGCGCCGCTGCAGGCGGCCGCCGAGGGACGGATCGGGGTCGGCAACGACCTCAACCCGCTCGCCCACGTCCTGACCGCCGCGAAGCTCGATCCCGCCACACGGGCGGAGGCCCGCACCCGCCTGACCGCGCTGCGCCTCGCGTGGTCCGCTGACGCCGCCGCCTGGGACGCCCTCGGCGAGCGCGCGCACGCGCGCCCCGGCCACCCGTCGGCGTCCCTCCCCTCCCCCGGCAGCGGCCGCGGCCCGGACGCCCGCGACGAGACCGTCCCCGACGAGGTGGCCCTGGCGTTCCACCCGCGCACCCTGGGCCAGCTCGCCCTCCTGCGCTCGCAGCTGCAGCTCGACGACCACACGGACCGGTTCATCGCCGGCGCGCTGGCGGGCATCCTCCACGGCAAGACGCCCTCGTACCTGTCCACGGTCATGCCCAACACGTTCAGCATGGCGCCGCGCTACGTGCGGACGTTCGTGGCCCAGCACGGCTACGAGCCGCCGAGCCGGGACGCCTTCGACGCGCTCGGGGCGAAGCTCGACCGGCTGTACCGCCAGCCCCTTCCCGCCACGACCGGCATCGCGCTGCACGGCGACGCCCGCACCGCCGGCCGCCGGGCGCGGGCCGCCCTCCGAGCCCGCGGCCTGCCGGACCGTGCCCGCCTCGTGGTCACCTCGCCGCCGTACCTGCGGGTGCTCAAGTACGGCTACTACAACTGGCTGCGGACGTGGCTGCTGGGGTTCGACGCCCGCGCCATCGACGCTGAGCTCGACGACGCGCACACCCGCGAGCCGTACCTCGCGTTCCTGCGCGAGGTGCTCGCGGACCTCCGGCCGGCACTGACCGACGACGGGATCGCCGTGCTCGTGGTCGGCGACGTGGAGACGGACCGCGGCAAGCCGTCCCGGGACGGGCACCACCTCCCCGAGCGGGTCTGGGAGGAGGCGGCCCACCCGGCAGGGTTCCGCCTCGCCGGCATCGTGCGTGACGAGGTGGCCGCCAACCGCAAGATGACCCGCCTGTGGGGCGATGAGGCCGGGCAGGCGACCAAGACCGACCGGCTCCTCGTGCTCGGCGCCACGGAGGCCGGCCGGCGGCGGGCCATCGCCGGGGCCGACCTGCCGATCGACTGGACGTGGCCGCCGCAGCGGCTGCGGACGCTCTAGCACCCCGGTCCCGAAGCCGCGCGCCGACGCCGCCCCGCGGCCCCGCGCCGGGCCGCCCGCTTCGGCTAGCATGTTGGGCGATGAACGAGATGTACCCCCCGTCCGACCTCGCCGCGATGGACCCGCTGGTCCTGATGAAGAACCTCGACCACGTCCGGATGACGAGCCGGCGCCTCTCGTACATCCTCCAGCAGCAGGTCCACCTCTACACCCCCGAGGCCAACCAGCTGCGCGAGCAGATCGACCGCTACGTCGAGGCCGAGCGCCAGATCGAGGGCGAGATGGCCAGGCGGCGCATTCGCGCCTGACCCGCGGGCCGACCGGTCCGCCGCCGCGTCACTCCCCGGCGCTGGGCTCCGCGCGCTCGGCGACGCTCTGGAGCGCCTCCACCAGCGTCTGCATCTGGTAGGGCTTCTGGAGGAAGGCGGTGTGCGGCGCCGACCCCAGCCCCGCCGCCACCTCGTCGGCTGACCAGCCCGAGCACAGCACCACCGGCACGCTCGGCCGGATCGCCCGGAGCTCGCGCATGACGGCCAGGCCGTCGAGCGACGGCAGGGTGAGGTCCAGCAGCACGCTGTCGAACTCGTCGGGCCGATCGCGGAACTGCTCGATCGCGACCGGCCCGTCGTCCGCCTCGTCGACGGTGAACCCGGCCCGCTCCAGGATCCGCCGCCCGATCTGCCTGACGGAGGGCTCGTCGTCCACGAGCAGCACCCGGCCGGTGGCAGCATGCGCGGCGGACGACCCGGGCGAGGGGGACGAGGCAGCCTCGCCGGCCGCACCTGTCGGGCGGAGGAGCACCGAGAACCTGCTCCCCTCCCCCGGCGTCGACCGCACCCGGATGGCGCCGCCGTGCCCCTTCACGATGCCCAGCACCGCTGCCAGCCCGAGGCCCCGGCCCATGCTCTTGGTGGAGAAGAAGGGGTCGAATATCCGGGCCCCCGTCGCGGCGTCCATGCCGTACCCCGAGTCGGAGACCTCGAGCATGACGTACTCGCCGGGCTCGGCCGATGAGCCCGGGACGACGTCGGGGTCGTCGGGCTCCAGGGTCGTCATCGCGGTCCGAAGCGTGATGTCGCCCGGCCGGCCGTCCAGCGCGTCGGATGCGTTGACGATCAGGTTCAGGGCGACCTGGCGGAGCTGGGTCGCGTCGGCCAGGACGGTCGGCAGGCCGGGAGCGAACTCGTAGCGGAGCCGCGCCCCCTTGGCGATCGAGCGGCGCAGGAGGTCGCCGATCTCGCCGAGCAGGTCCTCGAGCACCGCCGGGCCGATCGTGAACGTGCCGCGTCCCGAGTACGCGAGCATCTGGCGGGCCAGGTCGGCGGCCCGGGCGGCGGCGGTTCTCGCGGCCTGGAGGTCCTCGGCCGTCGTCGACTCGGGCGGGACCTCGGTCAGCGCGAGGTCCACATAGCCGAGGATGGGCACGAGCAGGTTGTTGAAGTCGTGGGCGATGCCGCCGGCCAGGACGCCAAGCGCCTCGAGCTTGGCCGACTCCTGCAGCTTGTCCCCCACCCGCCGCTCGCGGATGTCGGCCTCGATCGTGCCCGTGACGTCCTCGGTGAACGAGATCACCGCGAGCAGGCCGCCGTCGGCCCCGCGCAGCGGGTACCAGCGGAAGCGCAGCCAGATCCGCTCGCCCTCGGCTGCGCTCGCCGCGTCGGCGGCCACCGCCCGGACCGCGGTCGGCTCCTCGGTCGCCATCTCCGCCCGGTAGGCACGCTCGATGGCCGGGCCCTGTCCCATGCGCAGCAGCAGCGCGTCCGTCCGCACGTCGGGCACCTCGAGCGGGATGCCGATCCGTCCTCGGATGCGCCGCTCCGCGTCGTTGTGGCCGATCAGCGCGCCGTCGAGCCCGTAGACGCCGATGCCGATCGGCGACTGCTCGATGAGCCCGTTGAAGAACGCCTCGCGCTCCTCGGCCGCGGCGGTCGCCGCCTTGAGCTCGGTGATGTCCGAGACGGTGCCGACCCAGCCCGTCGGTCGGCCGTCTGCGCCCGGCATCGGGACAGCCCGCGCGTGGACCCACACAGTCGAGCCGTCCGGCCGCAACAGGCGGTGCTCGATCGACATCGGCGCCCCGGTTCGCTCGCACTCGAGCCACACGCCCATGGCCCAGTCGCGGTCGTCAGGGTGGACGCGCTCAACGTAGCCGAGGCCAAGGCCCTCGCCGGGCGTGGTGCCGGCGGCCGCCGCCCACGCATCGTTCTGGAAGACCGATCGGCCGGCGGCGTCAGACACGAAGATCCCCACCGGCGCGCCCTCGGCGAGGCGCCGGAACCGCTCCTCGCTCTCGCGCAGGCGGCCCTCGGCGACGGCGCGATGCGCCGAGTCGTCGGACAGGCGGCGCACAACGCGCACCGATCGCGCCACGGTGACGGCGTTGAGTCCGACGAGGCCGGCCGCGATGATGGCGGACTCCTTGCCGGCATCGCGCGTGAAGTCCACCCACAGCAGCAGGATCCCGAGCGCGAACGCACCGGCGTACAGCCACACGGCGCGGTAGGCGATGCTGATCTCGCGCTCGACCGGCCGGCGCGGCCGCGGGATCCCGCGGGCCAGGAGCGCCGTGTCGGGGTGGATGGCGCCCGCCCCCCAGGCGCCGTAGGCGATCATCCACAGCGCCTCGTACATGGGGCGCGGGATCACGTCGGTGGCAGTGGCGTAGTAGGTGGCGTCGAGCACCAGGACGATGCCGACCACGACGGCCAGCCCCGAGAGGCTCAGGTGGGCGACGGGCCGGATGACGAAGCGCACGAGCGTCGTGAACACCACCGCGTCGACGCCCGCCACCGCCAGCGGGAAGAATGGCGGCCGCTGCGGCAGCGAGAGCGTGCCCAGCGGCTCGATGACGAGCTCCATGACCACCAGCGAGAGCACCACGCCGACGGCCGCCGCGTCGAGCCACGCGTCCGGATCGGAATCGTCGAAGTCGCGCGCGAGCAGCACCACGCCGATCGCCCCGCACACGTAGGCGATGGTGTCGGCGGCGTCGCGCGCCACGCCGAACGCGTCGTGCGCGTTCCACTGGACCAGCAGCGCCGAGATCGAGCCCGCGGCGACCGACGCCGCGAACAGGGCCCATGCCAGCCGGGTGCGGCCGCCCGAGTGCCGGGACCGGTACACCATCGGCGCCGTGGCGCCCAGCATCACCGCGATCGAGAGGAGCGACGCCCAGGGCATGCCCGCGAAGAGCCGCAGGCAGCCCGCGGCGAGGCCGAGGATCAGCGGGGCAGCCCAGGGGTCGTTGGCGAACGTGGCGCGCCGGCGCGGCGCGCTGGACCGGCCACCCCCAAGCAGCGTCCCCCGGCCGGACCCTGCGTGGCGCCCAGCCGCGGTCTCGCCGGGCGTCCCCTGTTCGTGCATGGCTCCCCACTGGCACGACCCTCGCGGCCGCAACGGGGGACGCCGGCAGCCGCGTGCCGATTGTACGGAGTCGGGGATCGCGGAACCCAATCCCACGAACGTGGGGTGCGCTCCGGGGGCCGGCTACGCCGGCGTCATGCAGCCAAGGGGAAGGTCCGGGCTCGATGAGCGGCCAGGCCGGGCCGAGGGGGCCCCGGCGGGACCCGCCCGGCAGGCTGGATCAGGCGGCGCTGGCGGCCAGGTCCTGTGCCGAGGGCGAGCCGCTCGCGCCATCGGCCTTGGCCGTCTCGAGCGCCGCGGCACGGGCTGCGCGCCGGGCGGCCAGCTCCTCGCCCACCACGCGATGCACCAGCTGCGCCATCCGCGGCGTCTCGAACAGGCTGAACCCCACGCCCACCTCGAGGAGCGCATCGGGGCTCATGCCGCGGTACAGCCCCCGCGTGGCGACGTGGCACATCTCGTCGTACAGCTCGGGCCACCCCACCCGGCGGCGCTGGTAGCAGAACCGCACGAACGCCTCGGCCTCCTTGGTGCAGGGCGCAGCGGTCGTCGCGGTTCTTGCGGGCAGCATGAAGACGAGTCCTCCGGGGGCTGGAACGGCACGGCGGCGGGAACGGGCCCCATCGGAGGGGCGGCCCACCGGCCTGGGCAGTCTGTGGTCTGGTCCGCCGGCGCCCCCTTGCGGTTGCCTCCCGGGCATCGACGACCCGGTGAATCCTACGGTCGCGGCGGGCGGGGCGGAAGGGCCTTCTCCACGATGTTGCACACCGACTTGTCCACAGGTTGGGGGCTTCGGTGGACAGCGCCCGGGGGACCAGCGAAGTCTGTGGACGCACCGCTGCGGGCTCGCCTTGCACGGCCCGTCGTGGCGTGCTATGGCCGGCTGTCGCCGCGCAGCTCGAGCCCCAGGCCCGGTCTCGGCGACAGCCTCCAGACCTTGTCGGGGCCGATCTCGAGGCCGGTGACGGGGTCGTCGGCGAGCAGCAGGCAGCCGTCCAGATCGACCCACTCGGCGAGCGGCGACACGACCGCCGACGCCGCGATGACCACCGATGTCTCCTCCATGCAGCCCAGGAACGTCCGGAAGCCCATCTCGCGGGCGCGGGCGAGCATCCGCTTCGCGGGGCCAACCCCGCCCACCTTCGCGAGCTTCACGTTGACGCCCGCCACGACCCCCGCCAGCGCGTCGAGGTCCTCGATCGTGACCGCACTCTCGTCGGCCACGACCGGCAGCGGGGAGCGCGCCTGGAGTTCGCGCAGCAGGTCCAGCCGACGAGCGGGGAACGGCTGCTCGACGAGCTCGACCCCGAGCTGCTCCAGCACCGGCAGCAGCTCCGTCGCCCCGTCGAGCGTCCAGCCGGTGTTGGCGTCGACCCGGATCGGCCCGTCGTAGACCCGGCGCACCGCCTCGAGGGTGGCGATGTCGGACGGGCCGCCCACCTTGATCTTGAGGGCCGGGAAGTCGGCCGCCCGGCGGGCGCGCTCGGCGACCACCTCGGGCGTGTCGATGCCGAGCGTGAAGTCGGTGGGCGGGCGGTCCGCGGGCATCTCGAGGAGCTCGCGGACCGTGATCCCCAGCCGCTTGCCGACCAGGTCGTGGAGCGCGATGTCGATCGCGCACTTGGCGGCGCCGTGGTGGGCCAGGGCACCCGCCATCCGGTCGGCGGCCTCCTCGAGGGCGGCGCGCGCCTCGGCCAGCCCGCTCCGGAGTCCATCGGCCACCGGCTCCACGGCGGCGAGCAGCACCGGCGCGACGGCGGCCATCGTCTCGGGGGTGTCGCCGTAATAGGCCTCGGGATACCCTTCCCCGAGCCCGACCGGCCCGTCGACCCCGTCGGCGTCGTCACCCAGCTCGGCGACGACGGTCGTGATCCGGCGTCCCTCGCCCGGCACCGAGCGCGCGATGACGAACGGGTCGCGCAGCGGCAGCTCCAGGGTGCGGAAGCGGATGGAGAAGGTCATGCCGTGGCCCCGGCGGCGGACCGCGCGTCGTTGGCGGCCACCCACGGCAGCGCCTCGGTCGCGGCAGCGATCTGCGCCCAGAGGGCATCGCCGCCGAAGCGCACCGGGTCGTCGCACGGCAGGCCGGTCTCGGCGGCGGTCGCCTCGATCACCCGCCGGGCGTCGGCCTCGTCGGAGATGCGGGAGGTGTTGAGGGCCACCGCGACCACGCGGGACGGCGCCACCAGCCCGGCCACCTCCTCGTGGACGCGGATGAAGTCGGGCAGCGGCTGGAGCGGGAACCTGCGCTCCGGCAGGTGGTCCCAGTCGTGGTCCTCGAGGCCGGGCATGTGCACCAGCACCATCGACTGGGGCGTGAACCCGTGGATCAGCCCCAGCGTGACCGAGCTGTACGCGGGGTGGTCGAGCGAGCCCTGGCCCTCCACCAGCACCCAGTCCCCGCGCCGCTCGCCCTCCTCGCTCAGCCACTCGCAGGTGCCCTGGACGAAGTCGCTGATCACGCGGTCCACGGCCACGCCCCAGCCCTCGATCATCATGCCGGTCTGGCCGGTGGCCACGAACGACGCGGTCCGGCCGCTCCCGGTCGCCGCCCGGCGGAGCTCGAGTGCGACCGACATCTTGCCGATGGCGCAGTCGGTGCCGACGGTGAGGATCACGCGCTTGCCCGGCTCGTGGAGGCGGCCCACCGAGGTCTCCATGCGCTCGGGCGGGCGGCGGTAGTCGATGAGCCGCACGCCGGATGTGCGGGCCGCCTCGACGAACTCGGGGTCGTCGCCCAGGAACGTGTGGAGGCCCGAGTGGACGTCGAGTCCTGAGCGGATCGCGGTGAGGATCGTCGCGCGCCACTCGTCGGGCAGCTTCCCCCCGGTGGGCGCGATGCCGATCAGCAGGCCGTTGGCGCGGGGCAGGAACCCGAGCGCGTCCGAGATGCCGGCCACGATCGGGATGTCGTAGCGCCCCGTGTCGCCGAGCCACTCGCGGACGTTGCGGCCCGCCTGCGTCGAGTCGATCACCGCGACGACCTTGTCCTGGCCGAACCGGACGACGCCCATCGCGGTCTTGCCGTGGTGGTAGCCGAAGTTGCCCTCAGCGAGGATCACGAGGCGGCGGTCGGCGGTCGGCGGCATGGGTCCTTCCTGGCGGGTCGAGGGGCGCCTGCGAGTCTATCGGCTCTGACCCGGCACCGACGGGGGCCGGGCGCGTGCGCTGCACGCAGCGTGCGCGAACACCCGGGCGGGCGCACCAGTTCGCTCGTGGCGGCCGGGCTGCCGTGCCCGGTGCCCGCGCCCGACCCTCACCGAGAATGACAACGCCCCCGGCGCGGACCGGGGGCGTCGGGGGCGAATCGCTGGTACCGCATATCGGATTCGAACCGATGATCTCCGCCTTGAGAGGGCGGTGTCCTGGGCCTCTAGACGAATGCGGCGAGTCGCTCGGCCACGTGCGCGACCGGCGGCGCAGGATAGCAGGGTCCAGCGGCACCCCGCAACCGGGCCGCGCGGGCCTGCGGGCCGCTACAGGCGGTGCTGTTCCAGGAACGCGCGGAGCGTGTCGGCAACCTGCAGGTAGCTCTGCTCGCCGAGCAGCAGGCCATAGTGGGAGTGGGCGCCGAACGGCTCGTACGGGGCGTCGAGCCACTCCGCCAGCCGCTCCACGTCGGGCTCGCGGATGAACGTGTCGAGGCCCGCGCCGATGACCAGGCGCGGCACGTCCGGCAGGGCGGCCCGGTCGACCGGGACGCCGGTGAGGACCTGTCGGCGCGCCGGGCCGGACTCGAACGGCTTCTGGCCGAGCAGGTGCTGGATGCGCACGACGTCGGCGACGGTGAGGTCCCGCTGCTCGCGGATGAGCTTCTCCGGCAGCGTCTCCCAGCCCAGCTCGGCGCGGCCCCAGGCGTCGGGCACCTCGCGGACCTCGTGCGGGCGCGCCGGCTCGCGCACCTCCCGCGGCGGCTCCGGCGCCAGCAGGACGTAGGCCGCGACCGGCGCCCGCTCGATGGCCTTGAGCACCAGCAGGCCCCCCATGCCGTGGCCGATCGCCACGACACTGGGGCCCAGCTTGTCCATCGCGGCGATGACGTCCTCGGTGTAGGACTCGATCGTGAGCGACGTCGCGTCGGCGGTCTGGCTCCAGTAGTGGTTGCGCAGGTTGAGCGCGTGGCCCTCCCAGCCGCGGGCGGCGAAGTGGTGGAGGTAGCGCTCCCAGACCCAGGAGCCGCCGAGCGCGCCGTGGACGAACAGCAGCGGCTTGCGGCGTGAGCGGCGCTCCGGCAGCCACGACTCCACGTAGAGGCCGCGGTCCGCGAGCTCCGTCTCGTCCTTGCGCACCGGGCGCCCGCCCGACGAGGGTCGGCTCAGGATGCGGTCGGGGGGAGGGGTCAGGTCGGCCATCGGGACAGTGACCCTACCACTCGTGCGGGTTGAGGAGCAGCCCGGTGAGGGCCTTTGGGTAGAAGTACGTCGACTTCTGGGGCATCACGTCGCCGTCGCGCGCCACCGCGAGGATGCTCGCGACGGGCGTGGGCTCGAGGAGGAATGCGGCGTCCACGCCGCCGTCGCCCGAGGCCACCGCGGCGGCCGCCTCAGCCGCCGACTTCGTGTACGCGATGCGCTCGCCGGCCGCGACGGCAGCCGCGTCGATCCCGGCGAGCGCCTCGAGCGCGCGTCCCAGCTGCGAGACGTCGAGCGCGCGCACCGCCGCGCCGCCCGTCCCCTGCAGCGGCGCGATCGCGTCCCGGCGGGCCGTCAGCCGCCACGCCCGGTCCCTGGTCAGGAGGCCGAACCGGCCCTCGCCGCCCCGGAGGCCGCCGGCGGCGCCGAAGCGCCCCGCGAGCGATTCGGCGGTGGCGGCCTCCACGGCGAACAGCCGGGGCAGCCCGTCCGCCAGGCGCGCCAGGCCCTCCGCGCCCAGCCCGCGCACGAGCCGGTGCGTCGGCAGCACGGTGAGGTCGTCGCCCGCGTCGAGGAACAGCATGAGCAGGAAGTCGAACGCGGGGTCGGTCTCCGACGAGTGGACTCGCCGCTCGTCGCGGTAGCGGACTGCCGTCTCGTACCGGTGGTGGCCGTCGGCGATGAACACCGGGCCCCCCGCCGCGGCGCCGATCATCGCCTCGGCGGGGCCGCCGGGCTCGGCCGGGACCACCCACAGCCGGTGGCGGACGCCGTCGTCGTCGCTGATGTCAACGGCCGGCGGGTTCACGACGGTCGATCCGAGCGCCCCCGCCGCCGCGCGCGCCGGGTCCTCGTAGAGGCCCACCACGGGCGAGGTGTTGATGCCGGTGGCGCGCAGCAGGCGGTAGCGGTCCTCCTTGGGCGCCGACAGGGTCCGCTCGTGTGGCAGCACGCCCGATCCCGGCCCGAACGGCTCGATCCGCAGCCGCCCGAAGAAGCCGCGCTGGGTCCGCTGCAGGTCGGTGCCGGGCACCCGGTACGCCTGCTCGTAGACGTAGACCGACGGCCTGGGGTCCCGCCGCAGCGTCCCGTCGGAACGCCACTCGGCAACCGTCCGCGCCACGCGCCGGTAGCGGTCGTCGGGGTCCTCGCCCGGCACCGCCGCGGGAAGGTCGAGGCGGACGGCGTTCCGCGGGTGTCGGGCCAGCAGCCGCTCGTGGAGCGCCGGGCCGATGACGTCGTACGGCGGGGCCACCAGCAGCGCCGGGTCGCCGGCGACGTCAGGGTTGTAGCGGAGCGCGCGGAACGGGCGGATGTCGGGCACGGGTTCCTCAGGAGGAGCGGGCGCGGCCAAGACGATATCGGCCGGATCCGGGGCCCGAGCATCGTACGGCAGGCGGACCCGAACGGCCAAGAAATCCCATGCGCGGCGGCCCACCCGCTGCTCTACGATAGCCAGCGTTCGGGGCACGGCCGGTCGCCCAAGATGGCTCGGAGGGGGGCATGCAACTTCTGTTGGGCGCGCGGCGTCTCAGGTGCCACACCATGGCGGTCCGTCACCGAGGAGCTCCCGTGCGCCGTCGACCCCGCTCCGGGCCGGGTCGGCCCGCCCATCCGATCCTGACGCTCGCGCTCGCTGTCCCGCTGGCGCTGGCCGTCCTCGCAATCCTGCCGTCTGGCGCTCGTGCCGACGGCGGGCTCACGAGCGACGGCAGCCTCACGATGACGGCACGGGCCCTCCTCGGCGGGCACGTCCGCCTCGGCAGCTGGTTCGGGATTGCCGTCGACGCTGCGAATACCGGCCCAGCGGTCACGGGAGAGCTCCGGATCCTGGGCGGCACAGACGGGAGGACGCGGTTCAGCCAGCCGGCCGAGCTGGCAACGGGCTCGCGCAAGCAGTTCCTGCTGTTCGCCCAGCCCGATGCGAGCACCATGAACGCCAGCCCGACGGTGGAGCTCGTCTCGGACGGCAAGATCCTGGCCTCGGCAAAGCTCAGCATCTCGTTCACAGACACCTCCACGACCACGATCGGGGTGCTGGCGGGCAGCCCGGGGAAGCTCGTCAACCAGCTCGGCCTCCTGCCCAGCGCCGGCAGCACATCCGCGATCGTGCCGCTGACCGCGGCCGACTTGCCCGAGCGCGTTCAGCCGTGGACCGTGCTCGACGCGCTCGTGTGGCAGGACGTGGACGCCTCGAGCCTGAGCACGGCGCAACTGGCGGCGCTGCGCACCTGGATCGCCAGCGGCGGCCGGCTCGTCATCGTCGGCGGTACCGCTGGGCCCGCGGAGCTGAGCGCGATCCCTGACGACCTGCTCCCCTACCGCCCAACCGCCACGCTGGACGTCAACCCGTCCGTCCTGGGCTCCGTCCTCGGCGCCGTCCCCAGCGGCGGCTCGACGCTCCCGGCGCTTGCGGGGACGCTGGCCCACGGGCGCGCCCTCGCCACCTCGGGGGACCGGACGGTCGCGGGCGACATGGCGTACGGGGCGGGCTCGGTGACCCTGATCGGGTTCGATCCGACCGCCTCGTTGCTGACCCAGGGCGACCAGTCCAGCACCGCGCTGTGGCGGCGTGTGCTGCCGACTGCGCCGGTGAGCGTCCCGGTGGTCGACGACTCGACGGTGGTCGGCGTCGCATCCAGCCTGCCGAGTTCGGCACTGCCCGCCACCGGGGGCCTGCTCGCGCTGTTGATCGCGTACATCCTGCTCGTCGGCCCGGCGAACTACGTCGTGCTCCGCGTCCTCGACCGGCGCGAGTGGGCGTGGGTGACCGTTCCGGTGCTGATCGCCACCTTCACGGTGGCCGCCTTCGGCATCGGCGTGGCCGCTCGCGGTTCCGACGTCGTGCTCCACCAGGTGGCCATCGTCAGCGGCTCCCAGGGGACCGACCAGGCGACCGCGCAGGCGTGGACCGCAATCTTCAGCCCGTCGCGCGGCTCCTTCCAGGTCCGGGCGGCGGGCGACACCCTGCTGTCGGCGCCCATCTCGAGCTCCATGATGACCGGCGGGTCCTCGAGCGCGCTCGACGTCCTCGAGGGCGACCCGACGCGCATCCGCGACATGCCGGTCGGCTACGGCTCTATCCAGACCCTGCGGTCGGACGGCACGACCAGCGGTCCGGTGATCGACGCTGAGCTGCGCCTCGACGGCTCGGTGATCAAGGGGACCGTCACCAACCGCTCGACCACCGCTCTCACCGATACCGCCATCGTGCTGGGCAACTCGGTGGCCAAGCTCGGCAGCCTCGGCGCTGGGGCCAGCGCAACGGTGAACCTCACGCTGGCAACGTTCGACATGAACAACTTCATGATGCTCTCGGACCGCTTGTTCGGCCAGATCTGGGACTCCAGCGGCAACGCCGCGGCGAGACAGGTCTACGAGCGCCACTCGATCATCGACCAGCTCACGAACAACGCCGCGGGCGTCACGTTCCAGGGCGCCTTCGGGGGCGGCGGGGTCGTCTCTGGCGGGGGCTTCGCCAACGGGCCGATCCAGATGGCGATGCCCATGGGCAACGTGACGACCTTCGTCTCGAACTCGGCGACGCTGCTCGCATGGGGAACTGACCCCGTGCTCGCGCTGTCGGTCGATGGCGTCCACGCGAGCCAGAGTGCCGACGTGCTGTACCAGATCCCCCTGCGCGTGGCCGTCGGCGGGCCGGTCCGCTTCTTCGGCGACCTGCTGCCGGGGACGGTCACCTCGATGACCGCGACCGGGTTCTCGAAGGACCCGACGACGCTGTGGATGGACACCGGCACCATGACGATGTCCTATCGGCCGATGACGTTCGACGGGACGCTCACGCCGTCGAAGGTGACGATCGCGGAGACCAGCGGCGGTGTCACGGCGATGCCGTCCGGCACGCCGTCGAACGCGCCCGTCGGCAGCCGTTGCACCCCGGGGACGGCGGGCTGCCTGACCTCGAGCAGCCAGGTGCCGGACGTGGACGTGTACGACGTGCGCGCCGGGCAATGGGTGGAGCTCGGGTCCCTGACGGTCGGCGCCCCCTACACGCTCCCGGACCCGGGGCGCTGGGTGGATCCGCGGACGGGCGAGGTTCAGGTGCGGTTCCAGAACCAGGGCCACGGCCAGCTCGGCTTCCAGTTCCTGATCGCGGTTGAGGGGAGCGTGCAGTGAGTGCGATCGTGCAGGCCGCCGGCCTCGTCAAGCGCTACGACCGGACGCTCGCGGTGGCGGGCATCGACCTCGAGATCGGCGCCGGCGAGATCTTCGGGCTGGTCGGCCCGAACGGCGCAGGCAAGACGACCACGCTCCGGATCCTGGGCACCCTGATCCGACCCGACGGCGGCGACGCCCATGTGGCCGGCTTCTCCCTCTCGCGCCAGCCCAACGACGTGCGGCGGGCGATCGGCTTCATGCCCGACTCGTTCGGCGTCTACGACGAGATGAAGGTCTGGGAGTACCTGGACTTCTTCGCGCGCTGCTACGGCATCCCGGCCGACCGCCGGCGGCGGACGATCGGCGACCTGCTCGAGCTCGTGGACCTCGCCTCCAAGCGCGACATCTACGTCCAGGGCCTGTCGCGCGGGATGCAGCAGCGCCTGTGCCTGGCCCACGCGCTCGTCCACGACCCGCAGGTGCTGCTCCTCGACGAGCCGGCCTCGGGCCTCGACCCGAGGGCCCGCGTCGAGCTCCGCGAGCTCCTCCGCGAGCTGCGGTCGCTGGGCAAGACGATCCTCGTCTCGAGCCACATCCTGCCCGAGCTCGAGGAGCTGTGCAGCTCGGTCGCCATCATCGACCGCGGTCGCGTGCTCGCCCACGGGCAGGTGGCCGAGATCGAGCGGCGTTTCCGGGTGGGCGCCGTGTACCGGGTCCGCGTCCTCGGCAACCGGGCGACCCTCGAGGCGGCCCGCGCCTGGTTCGAGGGCCGACCCGACGTCGCCACGGCTGCGATCCTGCCCGACGACGAGATCGAAATAGGGTTCCAAGGCGACGACGAGGCCGCTGCGCAGCTGCTGGCCGACGCGGTCATGATGGGCGGCCGGATCGCCGCGTTCTCGCGCGCGGCGAGCGACCTCGAGGAGCTGTTCCTCCAAGTTACCGACCCGGGCGCCGCCGCGGGCATGGGAGCCGTCGCTTGAGCGCCGCGGTCCGACGCCCGAACGCGCTGCGCGATGTCGTCGGCGGCGCTGTCGCCGTGGGCATCAAGGAGCTGCGCGGGCGGATGCGCGGGCGACGGGCGTTCGTCCTGCTCACGGTCCACCTGCTCGCCGTCGCGGGGTTCGCGTTCTTCGTCGAGACGGTCGCGGTCGGGTCGATCAGCCCGTTCGGCGGCGGTCCTCAGAGCGCGGACATCGGGCGCGTGCTGTTCGACGCCATGCTGATCTTCCTCACCATCGTGGTGCTGATCCTGGCGCCGTCGTCCACCTCGGGCGCGATCAGCCTCGAGCGCGAGAAGCAGACGCTCGACATGCTCGTGACCACGCCGGTGTCGTCGCTCGCGATCGTGCTGGGCAAGCTCGTGGCGGCGCTGGGCTGGATGGCGCTCCTGCTGCTCGCGTCGATCCCGGTGATGGCGCTCGTCTTCATGTTCGGCGGCGTCGGCCCCGAGGAGCTGGTCCGCGCCTACACCGTGCTGGGCGTGACGGCGGTCATGTACAGCTCGCTCGGGCTGTTCATCTCCGCGCTGTTCAAGCGCACCCAGGCGTCGACCGTCCTCAACCTCGTCCTCGCGGTCGTGTTCACGCTGGGCACGGGCGGGCTGTTCCTGGGCCTGCTCGCCATGGACATCTCGGACGCCCAGGAGCAGGCGACCCTGGCGAACGGGTCGGTCAACTGGTCGACATTCCAGGGGCCGCCGCCGGTGCTGCTGTGGGCCAACCCGTTCGCGGCCGACATGGACGTGCTGTGCCACGCGGACACCTCGACCAACGGCGTGTGCGCCGTCGTCCTCGTGATGACCGGGCGGTTCGACATCGCCCAGGGCGGTGGGGCGGCACTCGCGAACGGGCAGGCGTTCGCGATGCCGGAGGACAGCTACTGGCCGGTCAGCGTGGCCGCGATGCTGGTCGTGACGCTGCTGCTGATCCTCGGGGCGACACAGCTCATCTCGCCGACACGGCGCTGGCGCCGTCCCCGGCCGCGGACGCGCGGCTCACCGGACCGCGGGGGCGCAGCGTTGGCCGCCGCCGCCGTGGACGCGCCGCCCACCGCGGCGACCGCCGATCTCCCGCCCGCGGGTGCGCCGGCCCGTGTCCCATCCGCGAACGCGGCCGATCCCCTGTCGGCCCTTGCCCGGCTGCCCGCCCCGGTGCCCGACGCTCCCGATGCGGTGACGCCGGACCGGGACAGCGTCCCGGTCGTCGAACCTCCGCCTGACCCGGGGCCTGACGCATGAGCCGCGCCCGCCGACGACCGGCCAGCCCGTCCCGCGGCGCTCGCAGGATGTTGGCGGCAGCGCGGGTGCAGGTGCCCCCGGACCCCCTGGTGCGCGGCCGGGCCCTCGATTCCACGCTGGCCGCGATCCGGGTGGGCCTCCGGCCGCACCGGCGGCGGCTTTGGCTGCGCCGGGCCGTGCGGCGCGGCTGGATCGCGCTGGCGCTCGTCGCGCTCGCCGAGGCGGCCGTCGCGTTCGCCCAGCGCGCATGGCCCCTCGAGGCGGCGCCTCTGATCGCGCTCGCCATCCCCGTGCTCGGAGCCGTGGGTCTGCTCGCGGCGGTCGCGCTGTGCCGCCCGTCGCTGGGCGAGACCGCGATGGCGATCGACGCCGAAGCGCACACGGGCGATGCGATCGCCTCGGCACTGGCCTTCGCCGGCGTGCGTGCCGATGGTGAGACCCGCGACGCCGCCGACGCCGACCTGGAGCTCATCGACGTGGGCCCGTCGTTCGACCTCGTGCGTGCCGAGGCCCGCTTCATCAGGCGCCAGCGGCTGGACGCGCTGAGGCGGCTCATCGCGATCGACCCCGGGCTGTTCCGCCCCCGCCTCGATCGGCGCCGCGCGCTCGTCGCGATCGTCGCTGCGCTCGTGGTCGCGCCCGCGCTCCTGCTGCCAAACCCGCAGGACGCGGTCATCGCGCGCGACCAGGCCGTCCGCGACGCCGCGCAGGCGCAGGCCGCGAGGATCGACGAGGCGGCGCGCCAGCTGGCTGCCAAGGGGACCACCCCGACCGACCCACGCAGCAAGCTCTCCGAGGAGCTTCGCCAGCTCGCCGAGCAGCTGCGCCAGAAGCCGGGCGACCTGCAGGCGAACCTCGCCAAGCTGGGCGCGGTCCAGGACGCCATCGGGGCACAGCTCGACCCCTCGAACGAGCAGCGCGCCTCGGCCCTTGCGGCGGCTGCGCGAGCGCTGTCGCAGACGGCGACGGGCAACCCGCAGGCCAACCCGGACGCCGACACGAAGGTCACGCACGAGGACCTCAACGACCTCGGGGCGAGGCTCGACTCGATGACGCCCGCCCAGCGCGCGCAGATGGCCACCGCCCTCGCCGCGCTCCAGCAGCTCGTCACGCAGGCGGACTCGACCGCCGGCCAAGCGCTCCAGGACGCCGCCTCGAGCATTGCGCAGGGCGACGTAGCGGGCGCGAAGACCGCCTTGGACAAGCTCGGCGCCGCGCTCGAGGCCGCCAGCGCGCAGGTGCAGCAGAACCGCGACCTCGCCGAGGCGGCGTCCCAGCTCCAGGACGCGCAGCGCGCCATCGCCGATGCCGGCAACCCGCAGGGCCAGACCGCGCAGGCCAGCGGGAAGGGCTCCGGGCAGCCGGGCTCGAACGGCAACAACGGGCAGGGCGCGGTCGGCCCGCCGGGCGCCTCAGGCGGAACCGGCCAGGGCCAGGGCCAGGGCCGGGGCCAGGGGTCGCCCGGCAGCTCGAGCGGTCCCGGGTCGTCTGGGTCTGCCGCATCGCCGGGTGCGTCGGGCGCCGGGCAGGCGCAGAACCAGGGCCAGGGCCAGTCGCCAGCACCGGCGCAGAGCCAGGGCAACGGTGCGGGGATCGGCCAGCAGCCCGGACAGGGCCAGGGCCAGACCCCTGGCGGATCGCTGAGCGGGGGCGCTGGAGGCGGAGGAGGAGGAACCAACGCCAAGTTCCTGGGCTCGGGCAACGCCAGCGGCGCAGCCAAGGCACCCACCGGTCCGAACCGCGCTGCGACGCTCGGCCCGGACGTCTCGTCGGTGTACGCCCCGTTCGATCGCCTGGGCAAGCCCGGCGACCCCTCCTATGTCGCTGGCACCGGCGGCGACGGCCAGCTCCAGCAGGGAACACAGCAGGGGCAGGGCGCGAACAACGGCTCCACGGTCCCGTACCAACAGGTCTGGAGCGACTTCTACACCTATGCCCAGACCACGCTGGACCGCTCGTACGTGCCGTCGTCGGTGAAGGACTACGTGCGCGACTACTTCAGCTCGCTGGACCCACAGCAGTGACCGCGGCCGAGGCGCCGCTCCCCGGAGGACCCATGGACGCAACGACCGCGGCCGACACCGCCGCCAAGCTGGCCCCGGAGGCCTTCGCGGAGCGCGCGCGGGCGATCGAGGCGGAGCTGGGCAAGGTCATCGTCGGGCAGCGCGAGCTCGTCCGCCACACCCTCGTCGGGCTGCTCGCCAACAGCCACGTCCTGCTCGAGGGCGTCCCGGGCCTGGGCAAGACGATGCTCGTGCGGACCATCGCCGATGTCATCGACTGCAGCTTCAACCGCATCCAGTTCACGCCCGACCTGATGCCGGCCGACATCACGGGCACCAACATCCTGATCGAGGAGGGCGGCAGCCGCGTCTTCCGCTTCCAGCCGGGGCCGGTCTTCGCGAACCTGGTCCTCGCGGACGAGATCAACCGGGCCACGCCCAAGACGCAGTCGAGCCTGCTCGAGGCGATGCAGGAGCACCAAGTGACCGTGGCCCGCACGCGATACCCCCTGGACCCGCCGTTCTTCGTGCTGGCGACCCAGAACCCGCTCGAGATGGAGGGCACCTACCCGCTGCCCGAGGCCCAGCTCGACCGGTTCCTGCTCAAGGTCATCGTCCCCTTCCCCACCGAGGACGACCTCATCGCGATCCTGGACCGCACAACCGGCGTCGAGGCGCCGCAGGCCAAGGCGGTCACCACCGCGGCCGAGATCGTCGAGATGCAGCGGCTCGCCCGCGCCGTGCCGATCGCCCCGCACGTGACCGCGTACGCGGTGTCACTGCTGGCGGCCACGCACCCCGACAACGACCGCGCGCCGTCGCTCGTGCGCGAGTACGTGCGCTACGGCGGGTCGCCGCGCGGCGCCCAGGCGCTGGTGACCGCGGGCAAGATCCTCGCCCTGCTCGACGGCCGCTTCAACGTGGCCGTCGACGACATCCGCGCCGCTGCCCTGCCGGCGCTCCGGCACCGCGTGATCCTCAATTTCGAGGGCGAGGCCGAGGGCATCTCGGGCGAGGCGGTCGTCCGGGCTGTCCTCGACGAGGTCGCCCAGGTGACCGTGGAGTAGCGGCCACGACCGCCGCGGGGACCTGGGCCGGGGCCGTGAGCCGATGACGGGCGCGCCGCAGCCTGCCGAGCCTGCCATCGCCGCTGCAGATCGCCGCGGCTCGACGCCGTCCGCCGCCGGCACGGCGCGCAGGGGCGCGACCGGAGCGCTGCTCCCCGACGACCTCGACCCGACAGTGTTCGACGAGGGGTTCCTGCGCCAACTCGAGCGTCTCGGCGTCCTCATGAAGCAGCCTGCGCGGGGCGGGCTCAAGGGCGGCCGCCGGTCCACCAAGCACGGCCAGTCGGTGGAGTTTTCCGACTACCGCGACTACGCGCTCGGCGACGACCTGCGCCAGCTCGACTGGAACGTCTACGCGCGGCTCGAGCGGCTGTTCGTGAAGCTGTTCGTGGAGGAGGAGGACGTCACCGTCACGTTCCTCGTGGACGCCAGCCCGTCGATGGCCTTCGGGCGGCCCGAGAAGCTGCTGTTCGCCAAGCGGGCGGCGGCGGCGCTCGGCTACATCGCGCTCGCCAGCGAGGACCGCGTGGTTGTGTCAGCCCTGAGCGGGCGGGTCGCCCGCCGCCACGCCTCGCTCCGCGGCTCGGGTCGGGTGTTCCGGCTGCTGACCCTCCTGTCGGGCATCCAGCCCGCCGAGGGCCCCACCGACCTCCTCGCCGCGGTCCGCCATGCGGGCGCGATGCTGTCGGGGCGGGGCGTCGTGGTGCTCATCTCCGACCTGCTCGACCGGTCCGCCGACCGCGCCGTGCGCGAGCTTGCGGCACAGGGCTCCGAGCTGACCGTGCTCCACGTCCTCGCGCCCGAGGAGCTCGACCCGCAGATCCAGGGCGACCTGCGCCTCGTGGACGCCGAGACGGGCGAGGGCGTCGACATCACCGCTGACCTCGCGACCCTCGACGCGTACCGTGCCCGCCTGGCCGTCTGGCAGGAGGGCCTCGCGCAGGTCGCCGCCAGGCGCCGCGCCGCCTACGCCCCGGTGCCGTCCGACCTGCCGCTCGCCGACCTCGTGTTCGCCGAGCTCCGCCGCCGGCGCGTGGTCGGGTAGGGCGCCCGATGCCGTTCCTCGCGCCGCTCGCGCTCGTCGGCCTCCTGTTCGTCCCGGTGGTCCTCGCCATGTACCTGCTCAAGCTGCGGCGGGACGAGACGGTCGTGCCGTCGACCCTGCTCTGGCAGCGGCTGGTCACCGACGTCGAGGCCAACGCGCCCTGGCAGCGGCTGCGGCGGAGCCTGCTGCTGCTGCTCCAGCTGCTGCTTGTGGTGGTGCTCGCGCTGCTCGCAGCGCGGCCGTTCGTCGAGCGGCCGGCGGGGCTGGCCCGCGACCTCGTGGTGGTCATCGACACGTCGGCCTCGATGCAGGCGACCGACGTCTTCCCGAGCCGCCTCGAGGCCGCCAAGGCGCAGGTGATCGACGCCCTGGCGGACCTTCCCGCCGGCGGGACTGTCAGCGTGATCGCTGCGGGGCGCAGCGCCTCGGTGGTCGTCAACGCCACCACCGCGATTGAGCACGCGCGAGAGGCGATCCGCGACATCCCGGCCACATCGGACTCGGGCGACATGGGCGATGCGCTCCAGCTTGCGTCGGCGCTCGCCGCCCGGTCGGACGACGCGCAGATCCTGGTGGCGACCGATGCCGCCGTGACGACCCCGCCCAAGGGGACGCTGCGGGCGCCGGTCAAGGTCCTGCGGGTAGGCCGGGACGCGACGAACCAGGCGATCGTGGCGCTCGCGGTCCGGACGGCATCGAGCGGGCTGTCGCACTCCGCGTTCATCTCGGTGGCCAACACCGGTCTGGAGATGGCAATTCGGCGCGTCGAGCTGTACGCGGACGGCGTCCTGCGCGAGGCGCGCACCGTCCAGCTCGACCCCCAGCGCCGGACCGACCTCTCGATCGACGACATCGACGACACGAACAACCCGGCGAAGGTGGTCGAGGTCCGGCTCGCCGAGCCGGACCCCGCGGCGCTGGCGTCGAGCGGCGCGTCCTCGGCCGACGACCTCGCGGTCGACGACGTCGCCTGGGCCGTGGTGCCGCCGGCGGCGCTCCACCGGATCCTGCTCGTCGGGCCCGGCGACCCGTACCTCGAGACGGCGCTGAGCTACCTGCCCGACACCGAGCTCTACGGGGTCAAGGCGGCCGACTACGGGGCGTCGACCCACCCCGAGAAGTTCGACCTCGTGGTCTTCGAGGGCTGGCTGCCCGACGTGCTGCCGACAGGCCCGGTGCTCGCGATCGCGCCGCCGGCGACGTCGGCGCTCGGTACGGTCACGGGCGCGACGCAGAGCCCCGCCACGGGGAGCCTCGATTCGACCGACCCGCTCCTGCGCTACGTCGACCTGTCCACGCTCCACGTCGCCCAGGCGCAGACCCTCACGCTGCCCGGCTGGGCCCGCGCGGTCATCCCGGGCGGCGGAACGGGTCCCCTGCTCTACTCCGGGACCGAGGACGGGCGGCGCGCGGCCGTGCTCGCGTTCCTGCCGCGCGAGTCGGACCTGCCCCTCCAGGTGGCCTTTCCGATCCTGCTCGCCAACCTCACAGGCGAGCTGATGGGCGGCTCTCAAACCCCCGCCGACGCCGTGGCGCCGGGCGCCCCGGTCACGCTCGCGATCCCGGTCGGCTCGACCGGCGTTCGGGTGACGCGCCCGGACGGCGGCAGCGACGACCTGCCGGCGCCCGCGTCCGGGGCCGAGAGCGTCGTCTTCGCCCGCACTGGCGAGCTGGGCGTCTACACCGTCAGCCCACTGGGCGCGGCGGACGCGTCGGCCCAGCCGTCCACGTCGAGCGCCGCCGCCTCGACCGCTCCGGTCACGCCGGTCCCCGCGACGCCGCCCGCCTTGACCGCCGGGGCCTCGGCCGGGCCGACGTTCCGCCCCGCCGACCCCGGGGCCCCGACCCGGTTCGCCGTCGACCTGCTCGACGTCGACGAATCCAACATCGCCCCAGGCGACCCGGCGCGCATCGAGGCCCTGGGGGCCAAGACGCCGACGGCGGGCCAGGGCGCCGATGCGAGCCCCTCCGCCGCGAGCGCCAGCCCATCGCCCGCGCCGTCACGCGACGAGCTGTGGATCCCGATCGTGCTCCTCGCCCTCGCGGTCATCGCGGCCGAGTGGCTGGTGTACGAGCGGGACACGCTGGTCCGGCTCCGGCGCACGGCCGCCGCTCGCCTGGCCGGCCGCCGCGAGCGGCAGCCCTGATGGGCGTCTCGTTCGACAGCCCGGCCGCGCTCCTGCTGCTGCCGCCGCTCGCCCTGCTTGTAGTGGTCCTGCACCTCGCGTCGCGGCGCCGCATGGGCAGGGCACGGCGGCGGGCCGCGCTGGCCGCTCGGCTGCTGCTGATCGCGGTGCTCGTGGGCGCGCTCTCGGGGATCGCGGTGGTGCTGCCCGTGGACGGCCTCGCGGTCGTGTACGTGGTCGACATGTCGGACTCGATGGGCACCGCCGGCCGCGAGGCCGCGCTGGCCTACATCCGGACCTCGCTCGGGGCGCGCAAGGAGGGCGACCTCGCGGGCGTGGTGGCGTTCGGCGGCGATGCGCTCGTGGAGCGGCTGCCGACTGAGCTCACGGACCTCGACCGGCTCGCCTCCACGCCCGCCCGCGCCGCGACTGACATCGGGGCGGCGCTGCGGCTCGCCTCGGCGCTGTTCCCCGACGACGTCCAGAAGCGCATCGTCCTGCTCAGCGACGGCAACGACACGACGGGCTCGGGCGAGACCGAGGCGTCGCTCGCGGCGGCACGCGCGATCCAGGTGGACACAGTGACCGCCGGGCTCGGCTCGCAGGCCGAGGCGCTCGTGGAGCGGCTGACCGCGCCCTCGACCGCCCACGTCGGCGAAAAGATCCAACTGGAGGCGGTCGTCAGCTCGACGGTGTCCCAGCAGGCCACCGTCCGCCTGTTCGTGAACGGCGAGATGGTCGCGTCGCAGCCGGTCGCGCTGCCCGCGGGCGAGACCACCGTCACGTTCGACTTCACGGCCAGGGACTCGGGCTTCCTGCGCTTCCGGGCGGTCGTCGACGCCCCGCGCGACACCTTCGCAGAGAACAACCGCGCCGACGCCAGCACGATCGTCAAGGGTCCGCCCAGGGTGCTCGTCGTCGAGGGCGACCGGGCGGTCGGCCAGCAGCTCGTCTCGGGGCTCGCGTCCGCGCAGCAGACGGTCGACGCGATCGTCCCCGAGGCGCTCCCGACCGACCTTGCGACGCTGACCGAGTACGACAGCATCGTGCTCGTGGACGTGCCCAAGGTCCGCCTCCCCGACAAGGCGATGGAGACCCTGCAGGTGTACGTCCGCGATCTCGGCCGCGGCCTGGTGGCGATCGGCGGCCCGGACACGTACGGCGCGGGCGGGCTCGCGAACACCCCACTCGAGGAGACGCTGCCGGTCGACATGGGCGTCAAGGACAAGACCAAGCAACCCGACATCGCGCTCGTCGTGGTCATCGACAAGTCGGGGTCCATGGCCGCATGCCACTGCAACAGCTTCGGCAGCGGGGTCGGCGGCTCGAGCGGCATCGCCGGGGTCCAGAAGGTCGACATCGGCAAGGAGGCCATCATCCGGGCGGCCTCGGCGCTGTCGGCAGCCGACCAGCTCGGGGTTGTCGCGTTCGACGAATCGGCGCACTGGGTGGTCAAGACCGAGCCGCTCGGCGGCATCACCGACCTGCAGGGCCAGATCGCCGGCATCACAGCCGGGGGCACGACGAACATCTACACCGGCCTCGATCAGGCGGTGAAGTCGCTCGAGAAGACGAGCTCGGCACGGCGGCACATCATCCTGCTGACCGACGGCTGGAGCAACAGCGGCCAGTACGACCAGATCCTCGCCCAGATGAAGGCGGACGGGATCACGCTCTCGACCGTGGGCGCCGGCGGCGGCGCCAACCCGTTCCTCGCCCAGCTCGCGGCGGAGGGCGGCGGGCGCTACTACGCGGCCGCGAACCCGGCCCAGATCCCCGACATCTTCCTCAAGGAGACCCAGCAGGTCTCGGGACAGCAGATCGTGGAGGAGCCGTTCTACCCGGTGCTGACATCGCACTCGCCGATCGTCGACAAGCTCGACGCGAAGGCCTTTCCGCAGCTGCTGGGCTACGACGGGACGACCGCCAAGGCGGCCGCCCAGACCGTGCTGGTGACCGGTCGCGACGACCCGTTGCTCGCGCAGTGGCAGTACGGCCTCGGGCGGGCGGTGGCCTGGACCTCGGACACCACCGGCAGGTGGGCGAAGAACTGGGTCGGCTGGAGCGAGTTCTCGGCCTTCTTCAGCGGGCTCGTCGCCTGGACGTTTCCGGGGGAGGAGTCGGGCGGGATCGAGGCCTCGTTCGCCGAGCGGGGCGGGCGCGACTACCTGCGGGTCGAGAGCACCAACGCCGACAACTCGCCGCGCGACTTCTACTCCACCTCGGTCGCGCTCGTCGGCCCGGACCTGACCTCGACGACGGTCTCGCTCAGCCAGGTGGCGCCGGGCGTCTACGAGGCGCCGCTGGCATCTCTCCAGAGCGGCGCCTACGCGGTCCGCGTGACGCAGACCAAGCCGGGTGCCGCCGCGCTGGGCCGGACCCTCGGCCTCGTGGCGCCGACGGCCGCGGAGTACCGGCTGCTCGGGACGAACCAGCCGCTGCTGGCGGCGATGCGCGCAGCCACCGGCGGGCGCGAGCTGGCGACGCCAGCGGACGCCTGGGTCCACGATCTGGCGCTCACGAGCCGCTCGACGCCACTGTGGCCGTGGCTGCTGGTGCTGGCGCTGCTGCTCTGGCCGCTCGACGTGGCGCTCCGGCGTGTCGCGGTCGGGCGTCGGGAGCTGGCGGACGGGCGCCGGTGGCTGGCGGCTCGCCTCCGCGGCCGGCAGACCTCCGCCCGGACTCCGCAGGTCGAGGGCATGCTCGCCGCACGCGGGCGGACATCCGAGGCGCGAGCGGCAATCGTCCGCCAGGCGGCGGTGGGCGCGAGAGGAGAGGACCGGCCCTCCATGCCCGGCACGGATGCATCGGGGGCAGCGATGCCGACCACGGGGCCGGCCGCGGGGCCCGCCCCGGTCAGGGAGCCGGGTTCGGCGGCAGCGCCCGACTCGCACGCGCCGACGAGCGCGGCGTCGCCCGCGTCGGCGGCAGCGTCTGGTCCTGCTGCAGCGCCACGGGACCGCGGCGAGGGCGGCCGGTCCCGGTCCGCGGCGACGGCGGAAGACCCCGGGCCGGGCACGCCGGGCACGCCGGGCGCCCCGGACGACACCCTGGCCCGCCTGGCCGATGCCAAGCGACGGAAGCGAGGCTAGTGCTGGCCAGCGAGCCCGCGACGCCGCAACGCTGTTGCGCGCTGACCCCGAGCGGCCAAGGCCCGGCCCCGATTCGGGGGCCACGGCACGGAGCCGCGCCGGGCGCGGACGCTGCAGCCGCATTGCAGCGCCCGCCTCGGGTGGCGGTGGGCACTGCGCCGCTGGCATTATCAACACCGGCTCGACTGATCCGAAGCGTCCCACCGGAGGAGACTGATGCCCTGGACTCGAGCGCGGGGGACTTCCCGTCGCGCGGCCGCACTCGTCGGCGCCGCCCTGCTCATCGCGGCGATCGCACCGCTGCCCGCGACCGCCGCGGCGCCCGCCAAGCCCAAGTTCGCGTCCCTGACGGCACTGCCCGCGAGGACGGTCGGCCGCGTGAACGCGCTGGCCGCCTCGCACCTCGCCCCGCGCCACGTCCCGGCCAAGGCGCAGCTGCCCAAGCTCGCGCTGCCGAGGAGCGCGAAGACCACGCCCAAGAACAGCCGCGCCCCCAAGATCGCCACTCCCCTGGTGGTGGCGACGCCGCCCCTCAGCGTGACCCACACCACCTTCACGCAGTCCCTGCTCGACGTGCTCACCGAGCCGCCCGATCCGTGGGTGGTCGCCAACGGCTCGTACGTGCTGAGCTCCAGCAACGGCGTGGTCCGCGTCATGAACCGCAGCGGCTCGGTGCTGGGGAACATCCCGACATTCGCGCTGTTCGACACTGACGTCGCCCACGCCGAGTCCGACCCCCGGATCCTGTGGGATGCGGCCCACAGCCGCTGGGTCGGCGTCGTCGTCACCTACGACTACCCGACGTTCATCGACAACTCGCTGACGCTCGCGGTGTCCGACACCTCGAACCCGCTGGGCACGTGGACGATCCACCGCCTCGACTACCTCGACGAGCTGCCCGACTACCCGGGTATCGCCTCGACCAAGGACAAGATCGTCCTGACCTCCAACCTGTTCCTCAACGGCGATACATTGCAGGGCTCGGCCTTCCAGGTCGTCGCCTGGTCGTCGCTCCTGACCGGCGGGACGTCGGCCAGCGCGCCCGAGGTCTGCGCCGCATGTCTGAACCTGCGCCCTGCCCGCAGTGCCAACACGGCGGTGGCCACCGCGTACGTGGTCTACGAGGACAGCGACCTCGGCCATGTCAGCCTCCTGTCGCTGACCGGCACGGTGTCGCCGGTGATCGGATTCGACCAGGATCTGGGCATCGCTGCGGGCGTTGACCCGTTCGACCACAACCCGCGGCAGCCGGGCGGCACGTTCAGTGACCAGGCGGTCGACAGCCGCATCCCCGATGCGGTCGTCTCGGGCGACACCGTGTACTTCGCGCGCACAGGCGAGGCAGATCAGGGCGGGGCAGGCCTGGACCTCGTCATCCAGGCCTACACCACGTCGATCGCCGCAGCGAGCGCCGGGACGCCGACCTACACGCTGAGCACCTTCGGTGCAAAGGACGAGGACTACTGGATGGCCGGCGTCGGCGTGTCGGCCGGCGACGCCTCCGCAGGCACGGCGTACTTCCTGACCTACATGCGCTCCAGCGACACGCTGGCTCCCGCCGCCTACGCCATGGGTTCGCTCGACGGTGCCGCCTTTACAGACCCGAAGCTCGTCGCCTCGAGCTCGACCTCGTACTCCACGAGCGGCCTGCGGTGGGGCGACTACATGGGGATCACGCCCGACCCGAGCGGCACGATGGCCGCCTGGTCGGCCACTGAGGTCGTGGGGCCCGACGGCGGCTGGCAGCAGGTCGTCGACCGCCTCGTCCTCGACGACACGGCGCCGACGACGCCGGGCACGCCCACACAGGGGTTGGTCGCCGGGACGCAGCTCACCTCGACCACGGTGCCCGTCAAGGTCAGCTGGGCCGCCGCGTCCGACCCGCAGAGCGGAATCCGCAACTACTTCGTCGGTGAGGGCCCGTTCGCCAGCACGGCGGTCGTGGCCGGCACGTCCTACGTCGCCAAGGTGCCGGCCTTCACCTACGGCGACCCGGGCGCCTTCGCCAACGACTTCACCGTGGCCGCCGTCAACGATGTGGGCATCGGGGGCGCCTTCTCGAGCTGGAGCACCCCGCTGACCGCGCAGGTGTTCGAGCAGACGCGCGCCAACTTCCACTACAGCTCGGGCTGGGGGACCTCATCGAATAGCGTGTACACCGGCGGGAGCACGAAGTACTCGCGCAAGGTGGGCGCCTCGGTGACGTTCCGGACAAACGGCCGGAGCTTCGCCTGGGTGACCTACCGCGGCGCCAACCGGGGCAAGGCCAAGGTGTATGTGGACGGCGTCTACAAGGGCACCTACAGCCTCACCTCCTCGGTCAGCAAGGCCCGCTACATCCCGTACGCGATCACCTTCAGCAGCTACACGACGCACTCGATCAAGATCGTCGTGGCCAGCGGCCGGGTGGACGTGGACGCGTTCGTCGTCCTGCGCTGATCCAACGCCGCGGGAGGGGCCGGGCCGCCGGGCCCGGCCCCTCCTGATTCCCGGCGGTCCGGGGCCCCTGGCCCATCCCGGGAGGGTCATGGCCCGGTACTGGCCACGACCGCACTGGACCCCACCGCAGGCCACCGCTCGGGCCGTCGGGTCACGGGCCGGGGGGTGACGACCAGGCGGTCGAAGTGGTGCGTCGACGCGCCGATCCTGCGGGCATGGACCTGATCCGCTCCCGCCGTCGCGCCGTCTCGACAGCCCTGGCCCTGCTCCTCGCGGTCGAGTCCGTGGCCGTCGTCTCGGTGGCCGCCAGCAGCACGCTCGCGGCGCGGAGTGCAACCCACGCCCTGCCCGCCGCGTCGCCGGCCGGCGAGGTGCTCGCCGAGGTGGGCTCCACCGACGCTCCCTCCCGGGCGGACCCGATCGCTGCATCCCCGGTACCGGCCCTGCCCGCCGGCCAGGCGTACCGGCGGCCGAGCTCGGTCGCCGCGACGTCGCCTGCGCCGACCGCCACGCCGCGGCCGGCAGCGGCCAAGGCGAGCGTGAAGCCCGCCTCGAACCCCGCCACGAAGCCCGCAGTCAAGGCCAAGGTGGCCGCCAAGCCCAAGGCCGCCAGCTACTCCGGGCGCAACCACGTCTGGATCCCGGCCCTGGGCGTCAGCCAGTCGATCTCGTTCTTCTCGTGCACCCGGTCCGCGCCGCCCGACAACGACGTCTACCGGTGGGGCTGCGCCGGCACGAACAACGTCTACCTGCTGGGCCACGCGTCCGGCGTGTTCAAGCCGCTGCACGACGCCTACCTCAGCGGCCGGCTCAAGGCGGGCATCCGCGTCTACTACGCCGACGGCTCGGGCAAGACCCACGTGTACGCAGTCCGCTGGTGGAAGGTCGTGCGCCCGACGACCGACGCCTCATGGGCATGGGCCCCCCAGGCGACACCCTCGATGACGCTCCAGACGTGCGTGGGAGCCAACAGCGCGTACCGGCTCATCGTCCGCCTCGGCCAGGTCGGGTGACGCGGGCCCGGGTGACGCGGGCCGGGTGACGGGCCTCGGCGCCCTCGGCGCCGCTCCGCGCCAGCCAACCCCCGCACCGGACGCCCCGGCCCGGTTCCTGCTAGCCTCGGCGCGGCATGTCAGCGCCCCAGACCACCACGCCAGAGCCAGCGCTCCGTCGGGCCATCCTGGTGCACCTGCGCCGGGTCGGGCCCTCGTCGCCAGACGCCATCGCCACGGCGATCGGCGCGTCGCGCAGCGGCGTTGCCCAGCAGCTGCGGGCCCTCGAGGGCACCGGCCTCGTCAGCCGCACGGCCGTTCGCCACGGCGTCGGTCGGCCACGGCACCTCTACGACGTCACGGGCGATGCCCAGGGCCTGTTCCCGTCCAACTACGGGGGGCTGGCGACCGGGCTAATCGCCGCGATCCTCGAGCTGGGCGGCGACACCCTCCTCGATGACATCCTGGCGGCCCGGAGCCGGCAGGCCGGCCTCGCGCTGCGGGAGGGCCTCGCGGCCGTCCTGCCGGCGGACGCGCCGCTGGCGGACCGCGTGCGCGAGCTGGCGCGCCTGCAGGACGGCCTCGGCTACCTCGCCGAGGCCGCGGTGGGCGACGACGCGGTCAGGCTCGTCCAGCACAACTGCGCGGTGCACGACATCGCTGTCGCGAACCGGGCGGCATGCCGTGCTGAGCTCGCGATGTTCCGCGACGTGCTGGGGCCCGGCGTCGAGCGCGAGTGCCACATGCTCGACGGCGACCGCTGCTGCACGTATCGCGTGGCGAACCCCGGGCCGTAGCCGCCAGCTCCGGGACGGCCCTGGTCAGGCCTCCTCGCGCTCCACGACCTCGCGCGGCGCGGGCGCCCGCCTCGGCCGCGGCACGTCGGACACGTTGGGCACGAACGAGGCGGCCAGCGACGTTGCCGCCGCCTGCTCCTGCTCCTCGAGCGAGAGGATGCCCAGGCGGCCAAGCGAGGCCAGCTCGTCGCGGATGTAGGTCCGGTTCATCTCGGGCCCGTCGGTGCTGATCGTGTAGCGGACGCCGTTGCGACGGAACTGGTCGAAGATCCAGCGGAACTCCTCCCAGCCCGACACGACGCCGGTGTTGATGTTGGACGTGGGGCAGATCTCGAGCACGATCCCCCGCTCCCGCAGCATGCCCATCACGTGCGGGTCGTAGGCGGACTTGACGCCGTGGCCGATGCGGTCGGGCTCGAGCTGCTCGACGACGCGGGCGACCTCCTCCACGGGCCCGGACTCGCCGGTGTGGATCGTGATCCCGAGGCCGTACTGGCGGGCTCGCCGGAAGAGCCTGCGATAGTCGGCGACGCGGAACGTGGCGGACTCCGGCCCGGCGATGTCGACACCCACCACGCCGCGGTCGCGCCAGGCGATCGCCTTCTCGACCAGGATCTCGTTGAGCTCGAACGGGAACGCGCGGTCGAGGCAGAAGATGAGGCCCGGCTTGACCGGGTACTCGAGCGTCGCCCGGTCCATGCCGCGGACCGCGGCCGCGATGATGTGGTCGAGGTCCTGCTCGCCGCCCCGGTTCCGCTTCATCGGGTTGAAGCGCAGCTCCATCGTGGTGATGTTGTTCTTGCGGTACGCGCCGCCGATCACCTCGTAGACCGCGCGCTCCACGGCGATCGGGCTCGACTGGATCAGCTCGGTCCAGTGGAACAGGTGCAGGTACCCGTCGAAGCTCTTGGGGCGCCGCGGGTGGACCGTGATCAGGTCGCGGAACTCCCAGTAGTCGCGCGTGGGCAGCTTGATGCCCTGGGCGTGCGCGATCGACCACATGATCGACGGGGTGACGGCCGCGCCCAGATGGCAGTGCAGCTCGGCCAGGGGGATCTTGCGGGAGAGGGTCCGCGGCATGGGCCAAGGATAGCCGAGTCGGGGCGCCCGGCCGGTCAGGCGCCCGGCCGGTCAGGCGCCCGCGGGGACGATGCGGCCCTCGGCGTCGATGACGGCGCGGCGGCGGGCGGCCTTCGCCTCGGCGTCGGGCACCTGGTCGCGGGCGTGGTAGCTGGAGCGGACGAGCGGACCCGACTCGACGTGCTTGAAGCCCAGCGCGACGCCCTCGTAGCGCATCTCAGCGAACTCGTCGGGGTGGTAGTAGCGCTCCACGGGCAGGTGATTCGCGGTGGGCCGCAGGTACTGGCCGATCGTGAGGATGTCGCAGTCCACCTCGCGCAGGGCCTCGAAGGCCTCGGTCATCTCCTCGCGCGTCTCGCCCAGGCCCACCATCAGGCTGGATTTGGTGTGGACCGAGTACCCGTACTCGCCCGCATACGCCTTGGCCCGCTCCAGGACCGAGAGCGTCCGGTCCCAGCGGGCCCGCTTGCGGACGGGCTTCTGGAGCCGGCGCACGGTCTCGAGGTTGTGGTTGAGGATGTCCGGCCCGGCGAGCATGACCTCGCGCAGCGGCGCCTCCTCGCCGTTGAAATCGGGGATCAGGACCTCGACGCCCATCCCCGGGCACCGGGCGCGCAGCTCGCGGATGGTGGCCGCGAAGGCCGAGGCGCCGCCGTCGGGCAGGTCGTCGCGGGCCACGCTCGTGACGACGACATGCTCGAGGCCCATGTAGGCCACGGCCTCGGCGACCCGGCGCGGCTCGTCGTCGTCGAACCAGGTGGGCCGCCCGGTCTTGACGTTGCAGAAGCCGCAGGCGCGCGTGCACACGTCGCCGAGGATCATCACCGTGGCGGTCCGCTGGTCCCAGCACTCGCCGAGGTTGGGGCACATGGCCTCCTGGCAGACCGTGTTGAGGTTGAGCCCGGCCAGCGTCCGCCGCAGGTCGTGGTACGCCTCGCCCGACGGCATCTTCGCGCGGATCCACTCGGGGTGGCGGCGGATGCCGACGCCTCCCGCCGGTGCGCCCGGCGTCGCGAGCGCCGTGTCGAGCCCGCCACCCATCGCGATGGTGGGCGGCAGCGCGGGTGCGTGGACGTGGGCCTGGGCGGCCGGGGCGGTGCTGAGGACGGGGAGTTCTCGGTTCATGCCTAGTAGATGGCGGTCTCGGGGCCGACGCCCTCGAGCCAGGACTTGACGTCGCGGAGGAACGCCGCCCCGGCCGCGCCGTCGTTCGCGCGGTGGTCGATCCCGAGGACCATGTTCATGACCTGGCGGATCGCGATGACGTCGCCATCGGGGGTGCTGACCACCACCGGGCGCTTGGTGATGGCCTCCATCGTGACGATGCCCACCTCGGGGACGTTGATGATCGGCATCACGAGGTTTGTCCCGAGGTAGCCGGTGTTGTCCACGGTGAACGTGCCGCCGCCGAAGTCGTCGAGGCGGAGCTTGTTGGCCCGGGCCCGGTTGGCGAGGTCGCTGATGGCGGCGTTGAGCCCGTGGATGCTGAGCTGGTCCGCATCGCGCACGACGGGGACGATCAGGCCCTCGGCAACCGCGACCGCCACGCCGACGTTGATTCGGCGCTTGGCGAGCAGCCCCTGCTCGGTCCAGTGGGCGTTGAACGTCGGGTTGCGCTTGAGCGCCTCGGTGCAGGCCTTGACGACGAAGGGGACGAAGGAGAGGCCGATCCCCTCCTTCGCGTGGTAAGCGCCCTTGGCCCGCTCGCGGAGGGCGACCAGGTGGGTCGCGTCCACCTCCATCTGGATGTAGGCGTGCGGCGCCGCGAGGGCTCGGGTCATCTGGGCGGCGATGCCCTTGCGCATCTGGCTCATCGGGACGAGGACCTCGTCCGCGCCGGGCGGGAACGCGACGGGCGTGGCGTGGGTCGAGGGCGACGGGCGCGCGGCGGGCGGCGCGGCGGCGCCTGCGCCAGGTCCCCCCTGGGCCGCCGCGGTGGTCGGCGCCGACGCGGCGCTCTCGCCGGCCGCGGTCTGGCCCCCGGCGGCCGTGGTCGGGGATGCGGCGCCAGCGGCGCCCGTGCGGATCGCCTCGACCAGCGCCAGGACGTCCTCGCGGGTGATCCGGCCGCCGCCGCCTGTGCCTTTGATCTGGGCCGCGTCGAGCCCGTGCTCGCGCAGGAGCCGCCGCACCGCCGGGGTCATCCGCGCGTTCGCGTCGCCGACCTCGTCGAGCACGGCTGCCGGCGCGCTGACGACCATCGTGCGCGGCGCCGCGGCAGCGGGGGCGGGGGTGCCGCCGGCGATCGGCGCACCCGGCGACGCGAGCGGCGACGTCTGGGCGGCGTCCAGAGCGGTCGCGGATGCTGCCGTCGCCGGCGCCGTCGCAGCGGCCGCTTCGGCGGCGAGCGCGCCCGCGGCAGCGCCTGCGTCGTCGGCGGTGTCGATGATCGCGATCTCGGCGTTGTTCGGGACCACCGCGCCCTCGGGCGCCAGGATCTCGCGGAGGACGCCCGCGAACGGCGACGGCACCTCGGCGTTGACCTTGTCGGTGATGACCTCGAGCAGCGGCTCGTACTTGGCGACGGCGTCGCCGGGCTGCTTGAGCCAGCGCCCGATCGTGCCCTCCGCCACGCTCTCGCCGAGCTGGGGCATCGTCACCTTGGCCACTGGGCAGTTCCTCCGGATGATCTCCCTGCGGGGACACGTGCTGGGGTGCTCTAGTGTCGCGCATCCGGCTCCGGCGTGCGTCGGGTGAGGCGGCGATAAGCCGCGGCCTGCACGCTGACGGCCATGGAGGACATCGCGATCGGCAGGCGCGTCAGGACCGTCCGCCTGCGCCTCCGCCTGAGACAGTCAGACGTCGCCGTGAAGGCGGGGGTGAGCCAGGACACGGTGTCCCGCGTCGAGCGGGGGCGCTTGTCGGCGCTCCAGGTCAGCACCGTCCGCGCCGTGCTCAATGCGCTCGAGATCGAACTGCGGATAATCCCGACGTGGCGGGGCGGGGAACTCGACCGGCTGCTCGACGAGGACCACGCCGCGGTGGTCGGGGTGGCGACCGCGCTGCTCGAGCGGCACGGCTGGGTCACCGCGCCAGAGGTCTCGTACTCCGTCTACGGCGAACGCGGCTCGATCGATCTCGTCGCCTGGCACCCCGGCGCTCGGATCCTGCTCGTCATCGAGGTCAAGACGAGCCTTGTCTCCCTCGAGGAGACGCTGCGGCGCCACGACGCCAAGGTCCGGCTGGGGGAGCGGATCGTGGGGGAGAGGTTCGGCTGGCGTCCGAGCGCCGTGGCCCGCCTGATGGTGCTGCCCGACCTCTCGACGACTCGACGACAGGTCGCGCGCCACGACGTCGTGCTGCGCCGAACGTACCCGCTGCGCGGAGCCGCGGCCCGCCACTGGCTGGCGGCACCCCGCGGAGCGACCGGTCTGCTGATCTTCTCGTCACCTACGCCCCGGGAGCGTGGTAGGCGCGCCCAGATGCGGCCGCGACGGGTCCGGGCGGCCGAGAAGGACCCTGACACGCCTCCGGGGCGTCAGTGACGCGGATCGGGCGTGGCCCCGCGGCTACTACGCTCCGGGAGCGTAGGCGACGCGGGAGAGGCGAGCGGGGCGGGCGTCCCCGGAGACGCGGGCGACGCGCGGGCTGCGAACCCTCCGCGGCTACGGCCAGGGTGCGGGCTTCACGCCCCGCAACACGACCACGCTGACCGCGAGGGCGACGGTCGCGGCACAGAGCATCGCAGGATCGAAGCTGGGCTCCCAGCTGCCGCGTACCAGGTCCGACCCGGGCAGGAGCAGGCCGACGAAGCCGAAGCTGCGGAGCAGCTGCCCGACGACTCGCCTGGGCGACACCTGCCGCCAGTGCCAGCGCGACTCGCCCGACTGCCCCGCGTTCATCGGCGTCCCCTCCCCTGTCGCACCCGGGGTTCAATCGCTGCCGGCCGGGACGGGTCGCGCAACGGCCGGTAGCGATCGGTCCGTACGCCAAGCCCGGGCCCCGCGTGGCGCTGTCCGGGAGCGATCCTACGCCGCCATGTAGCGCTCGTACGCCCGCGCGAGCAGCGCCTCGACGTCCGCCGCAACGTCGTCGGGGAGCAGCCTGAAGCTGAACGTGGACGCGCCGCTCTTGCGCGCCCGCAGCTCGGGGCCGCAGCCGTCCAACAGGTCGGGCCATGTGTGGACCGGCAGGAGGAACAGCGACACGGCCTTCGCCGAGGGCTTCACGAAGGCGAACCACTCGTGCGCCTTCGCTCCTGGTCGCCGCAGCGTGGGGAGGTTGTAGATGGTCGCCCACTCGAGCCGATCGGCGTAGGGCTCGAGCATCGCCCGCAGCCTGGCCCCGACCACCTCGAGGTCGGGCGCGGTGGCCACGATCAGTAGGCCGCGAGCTTGCGGATCGCGTCGGCGATCTTGGCCGGATTGAGCATGAACCACTCCTCGAGGACGTGGTTGTAGGGCATCGCCGGCGTGTCCGGCCCGGCGAGCCGCGAGACCGGCCCGTCGAGGTAGTCGAACGCCTCCTCGGCCACGATCGCGGCGATCTCGGCCCCGTACCCGCCGAACCGGTTGTCCTCGTACACGACGAGGCACTTGCCCGTCTTGCGCACCGATCCGAGCAGCGTCTCGCGGTCCAGCGGGCGCAGCGTCCGCAGGTCCAGCACCTCGCAGTCGATCCCCTCCCCCGCCACCAGCTCGGCCGCCTCGAGCGCGTAGTGGACCATCAGGCCGTACGCCACCACGCTGAGCCGGCGGCCTGCACGCCGGACCGCCGCCCGCCCGAACGGCACCGTGAACTCGCCGTCGGGCACCTCGCCGCGCACCGAGCGGTAGAGCTTCTTGTGCTCGAGGAACAGGACGGGGTCGTCGTCGCGGACCGACGAGCGCAGCAGGCCCTTCGCGTCGTACGGCGTGGACGGCACGACCGTCTTGATGCCCGGCACGTGCGTGAAGAACGCCTCGACCGACTGGGAGTGGTACAGCGCGCCGTGCACGCCACCGCCGAACGGGGCGCGGATGACGATCGGCACCGACACCCCGCCCGCCGTCCGGTAGCGCATGCGCGCAGCCTCGGACACGATCTGGTTGAACGCCGGGAAGATGAAGTCGGCGAACTGGATCTCGGCGATCGGCCGCAGCCCGTTGAGCGCCGCTCCGACCGACGTGCCCACGATCTGCGACTCGGTGAGCGGCGTGTCGATCACGCGGTCGTCGCCGAACTCGCCCCACAGCCCGTCGGTGGCCAGGAACACGCCGCCCTTCTTGCCCACGTCCTCGCCGAGCACGATCACGGACGGGTCGCGACGCATCTCCTCGGCCATACCCTCGCGGATCGCCTCGATGAACGTGCGGACGGCCATCAGCCGGCGCCTCCGGCCCGCGACGCGGGGTGCCAGGGCGGCGGCGCCTCGTTGGCCGACGGATCGGCGAAGACGTGGTCGACACCGGTGAACGGGTCGGGATCGGGCTCGGCCTCCGAGAACGCCGTCGCGTCCTCGACGGCCACCGCCACCTCGCCGTCGATCTCCATCTGCGCCACGTCGTCGAGCAGGCCCGCCCCGCGCAGCTGGGCCCGGAAGATCGGCAGCGGGTCGAGGGTGCGCGTCTCGGCCAGCTCGGACTCGGAGCGGTACTTGCTCTGCTGGTCGTCCGAGGAGTGGCCCGTGAGGCGGGTGACCTTGGCCTCGATCAGCGACGGACCCTCGCCGCGGCGCGCCCGGTCCACCGCGTCGCGCGACGCCGCGTAGCAGGCGAGCACGTCGGTGCCGTCGACGACCACCCCGGGGATCCCGTAGCCCGAGGCGCGAGTGGCCACGTCGCGGACCGACAGCTCCTTCTCCGCCGGCACGCTGATCGCGTACCCGTTGTTCTCCACCACGAACACGAAGGGGAGCCGGTGGATGGCCGCGAAGTTGAGGCCCTCGTGGACGTCCCCCTGGTTGCTGCTCCCCTCGCCCATGATCGCCATGGCCACCTGGTCGAGGCCGCGGATCCGGGCCGCCAGGGCGATGCCCACCGCGTGGAGGATCTGCGTCGCCACCGGTGACGAGACGGACACGACATGATGGCCGGGATGCCCGTAGTGCCCGGGCATCTGCCGCCCGCCCGAGCTCGGGTCGGAGGCCCGCGCGAACTGCGCCAGCATCAGCTCCCGCGGCGTCATCCCCGCCACCAGGCAGGTGGCGATCGAGCGGTAGAAGGGTGCCACCCAGTCGTGGTCGCGGCGGAGCGGCCACGCGATCCCGACCTGTGCCCCCTCGTGGCCCTGGCCGCTGATCACGAACGGCGCCCGCCCCGAGCGGTTGAGGACCCACATCCGCTCGTCGAGCGCGCGGGCCAGCGCCATCGTGCGGTACATGGCCACGAGGTCGGCGTCGACGAGGCCGTATGCCGCTGCGAGCTCCCCTGCCGCCGTGCCGCCGCCCTGTCCGGCCACCGTCATCGCCCCTCCAGCTGCTCCCGGGCGCACATTGCTAGAAGTTGATCGATCGGCCGTCCACGGCCATCGCCGCCTCGCCCAGGACCTCCGACAGCGTCGGGTGGGCGTGCGTGGCGGCGCCGATCTCCCACGGAGTCGCCTCGAGCGAGAGCGCCACCGATGCCTCGGCGATGAGGTCCGTCGCGTGCGGGCCGATGATGTGGACCCCCAGCGTCTCGTCGGTCTCCGCGTGGCCGATGACCTTGGCGAAGCCCTCGTACTCCCCGCCGATGATCGCCTTGCCCACGGCCTGGAACGGCACCTTGCCGACCTTGACCGGGAGGCCCTGCGCCTCGCACTGCTGCTGGGTCAGGCCGACCGAGGCGATCTCGGGCCGGCAGTAGGTCGCCCTCGGCTGGCGGACGTAGTCCATGGGGTGGACATCGGCCTCGCCCGCGATCACGTGGGCCGCGATGATCCCCTCGTGGGCAGCCGTGTGCGCCAGCTGCAGCCCGCCGACGATGTCGCCGATCGCGTAGAGGTGCGGCTCGCGGGTGCGCATGTGGCCGTCCACCTTGACGACGCCGCGGTCGACCTCGGCGGCCGTCGTCTCGAGGCCCACATCCTCGACGTTTGCGGCGCGACCAGTGGCCACGAGCAGCATGTCGGCCGCCAGCTCATCGGCCTGGCCGCCGTCCGGCCCCACCGTCATCCGCACGCCGTCGTCCCCGGCCACCACCGACGCCGCGTCGAAGCGGGCGCTCGTGATGACCCTCATGCCGCGGCGCGTGAACGTGCGCTCCAGCTCGCGCGAGACGTCCGCGTCCTCGAGCGGGACGACGGCGGGCAGGTACTCGAGCAGCGTCACCGCGGCGCCCATGTCGTGGTAGAACGACGCGAACTCCACGCCCACCGCGCCCGCACCGACGACGATCACGCTCCCCGGCAGCGAGTCGCGCCGGAGGACGTCGTCGCTGGTCACGATGCGCTCGCCGTCGGGCGTGATGCCGGGCAGCGACTTCACGCGCGAGCCGGTGGCGAGGATCACGTCGGTGGCCTCGAGGATGACCTCGCTGCCGTCCGCGCCCGTGACTCGCACCTTGTGCGCCCCGTCAAGCCGCCCGCGGCCCTCGACCCACGTCACGTTGTACTTCTTGACGAGGCTGCCCAGGCCCTTCCACATGCGGTTCACCACCATGTCGCGGCGCTGGGCGACCTTGGCGTAGTCGATCACAAGCTCGCCCGCGCCGCCGATCCCGAAGTCGGCCGCGTGGCGCATCCGCTCGGCGACCGCCGCCGACTCGAGCAGCGCCTTGGTGGGGATGCAGCCGCGGTGGAGGCACGTCCCGCCGATCTTGCCCTCGTCCACCAGCGCCACCCTGAGCCCCAGCTGCGAGGCGCGGAAGGCAGCGCCATACCCGCCCGTCCCGGCGCCGAGGACGATCAGGTCGAACGAGTTGGACGAGCCGACGGCCATGGGTCTGGGCTTCTCCGCTTGGTTCCGGAAGGGGGCGGGGCGGCCACTGCGCCTCGCATCAGGACGACGCTCGCGATCCTACACCGGGGCAGCCGGCCGGCGGCTCGTGCTTCGTCCGCTGCCCGCCCAGCGGTCATTCCAGCGCGTGTGCCCGCTGGGCGGGCAGCGGACGAAGTACGCAGGAATGTGGTGTCGGGCCGCCCGCGAGCTGACCTCGTGCGCCGGGATGACCGCCCAGCGGTCACCCGCCCATCGGTCGGGACCGCCCGGATGATCGCCGGGTGGCAATCGACCCTCCACGCGCCGCCTAAACACAGAACCGCGCCCCTCAAACACAGAACCGGGCCGCGTCGCCGCGGCCCGGTCGAGCGAATGGGGGCTCAGCCGCCCCGCTGCGCGCGGAAGCAGTCCGAGCAGTAGACCGGCTTGCCGTTTGTCGGGCGGAACGGGACGCGAGCCTCGCGACCGCAGCTGCTGCAGGTCGCGGTGAACATCTCGCGCGGTCCGCTGCTGCGGTTGCCGAAGCCACCGCCGCCGCTGTAGCCGCCGGCGGAATAGCCGCCGCCACCGCCGTACCCGGAGTCATAGCCACCCGCGTACGAGCCGCCGCCGAAGCTGCTGTCGCCGCCCGAGCGGGCGGCCTTGCGGCTGGCGCGGCAGGATGGGCAGCGACGAGGCTCCGAGAATCCCTTCTCGGCGTAGAAGGCCTGCTCGCGCTCCGTGAATGCGAACTCCATTCCGCAGTCGGAACAGGTCAGGGTCTTGTCGGCCACGTGCCGATCTCCTCCAGATGTCGCCGCTTCTAGACCGGGCCCTTCGATCAATCCGGAGGAGACCAAGTTGTCGTGCGCGCGAACGAGAAATGAGCAGTGCGCGGCGATCCGCGCGTCCGCACTCTACCCTCAAACTGCGACCGTGGCGATACCCAATTTTCAGCACGCTCTCATCCAGAGGTGCTATCGGATTCCGGGCGGCGCGACGCAATCGCCGAGGGTCAGACCGTCCGCCCGCCGCAGCCCCGGCGACGGCCCCAATGCTGCCTCACGCCGGGACGTCGAACTCGCGGTGGGCACCCTCGAGGTAGCCCGCGACCTCGGCCGCCTGGCGGCCCGCGTCCCAGCCCAGGACGTGACCGGCGATCGCCGCCGCGCGCGGGGCGATCGAGGCGCCGCGGTCCCGGAGCGTCATGGCCAGGCGCATCCGGCGGGCGAGGATGTCGTCGAGCGACAGCGCCAGCTCGTGCTCGGCCGCCCACGCCACCTCGGCCTCGAGCAGCGGCTCGCCCGCCACCAGTGGCCGCACGAGATCGTGCTCGCGGCCGAGCGCGATCACGGCCTCGGCCTCAGTGCCATGCCGGTCAACCAGCGACTGCGCCACCTCGGCGTCGATGCCGGGCTCCCGCGCCAGGCGCACGGCCAGGGCGTCGAGCTCGGAACGTGGCGCCGCCCCGACGATCGGCAGCTCAGCCGTGCCCGACGGGCGGTCCTTCGCGTCGGCACCGAGCACCGCGTCGACGGCATCGCGCGCCATCAGGCGGTATGTCGTGTACTTGCCGCCGCTGATGCGGACGAGGCCGCGGTCCTCGAGCGCCACCTTGTGCTCGCGGGAGACCTTGACCGTCGAGCTTGCGCCGGACGGCGCGATGAGGGGGCGCAGGCCAGCGTAGGTGCCCACGATGTCGTCGCGCGAGAGCCCGACGTCGAAGGCGCTGTTGACCGCCGCGAGGATCTTGTCGACCTCGGGGCCGCTCGCCGACGGGCGGTCCACCGGGCCGGTGAACGGGTCGTCCGTGGTGCCGATCACCCAGTGGCGCGGCCACGGGACCATGAATGCCACCTTGCCGGGGACCCGGATCGTCACGCCGGTGGCGACCTTGACCCGATCGCGGTCGACGAGGATGTGGCTGCCGCGCGAGGGCAGGACGTTGAAGGTCGCCCGCTCCGATCCAAAGGGCCGGTCCGGCTTCGAGCCCCAGACGCCCGTCGCGTCGAGCACGACGGCGGCGCGGACGTCGAACTCGGCGCCGGTCAGCTCGTCGCGCACGACCGCGCCGGCGATCCGCTCACCGTCCCGGATGGGGCGCAGCGCCCGGACGCGCGTCACGGCCAGCCCGCCCTCGCGGCGTGCCGTGCGGAGGACCGCCAGCGTGTAGCGGGCGTCGTCCTCCATCCCGTCGCTGTACAGCATCGCGCCCTGCAGCCCCTCCCGGTGCAGGTCCGGCGCGAGCTCGAGCGCGCCCGCCGTCGAGAGGTGGTGGTGGCGACCGCCCCGCTTCGCGGATCCCAGGAGGTCGTACAGCACCATGCCCGACTGGAAGAAGGAGCGCGTCACGAGCGGGTGGCCGTAGAGCGGGAAGAGGAACTTCTCGAGCCGGACGAGGTGCGGCGCCAGCTCCAGCAGCCGCGCCCGCTCGTGGAGCGCCTCGCGGACGAGCCCGACATGGAACTGCTCGAGGTACCGGAGCCCGCCGTGGATGAGCCGGCTCGACCGCGACGAGGTCCCCACGGCGATGTCGTCCTGCTCGACGAGCGCGGCGCGCAGTCCGCGGCTCGCGGCGTCGAGCAGCGCGCCGCAGCCGACGATGCCGCCGCCGACAATCAGGACGTCCCAGGTCTCGCGGCCCAGGTGCTCGAGGTCGGCACCCCGGGCGGCGAGCGGTGGACGGGAGGCGAGGTGCGGCTGGTCAGGCATGGCGGCAGGCCTCAGGCACTCGGCGCACGGAGGATGCGCCACAGGACGACCGCGGTGCCGAGGACGAGCACCGCGATCAGGAGGGGGGTGTGGAACACGAGCGCCTGCACCTCATTCGGCAGGACGGCCGTGAGCGCGGCGGCGGCGAGGACGAGCACGACGACGACGGCGGCGACGAGCAGCACCTCCCGGACCCCGGGCTGCCGGGGGACGGGCCGCCGATCAGGCGTCGGAACCGGGTCAGCCACGATCGGCCTCAGGGTCAGCCACGATCGGCCTCCATCGGAACGCCGATGGGCGCAACCAGAACGCGCCCGGCGAGCGCGCGGCCGAGTTTCGTGCGGAGCCCCAGCTTCGGCCGGTGGAAGGTCACCGTGAGGTCGGCCCGGACGACGGGCTCGGACGGGTCGCCCGACGTGAGGTCGAGAGCGGTCGGCGTGTCCACGGCGAGCACCGGCGTGCCGGAATCGCGGGCGCGCTGGATGACCTCCACCGCGGTGCGGACGGGCTCGCGCAGCCGGCCCCGGACGCCGGTCCCGAGCAGCGCGTCGACGATGATCCCCGCCTTCTCGATCCCCTGCCCCAGGATCGCCACGTCGCGGGCCACCGGCGCGTGGATGCAGGTGACGCCGGCCAGGCCGTCGAGCCGCTTCCAGTTCCTCGCCGCGTCGGGGGTTCCGGGCCGCTCCTCGCCCGACACGAGGACGGCGATCACCGGGATGCCCCACCCGGCCAGCCGCCGCGCGGCCACGAAGCCGTCGCCGCCGTTGTTCCCCGGCCCACCGAACACGAGCACCGGCCGGCCCTCGCGCCCGTTGTGGGTGAGCAGCGCCCGCGCGGCTGCGGCCACCGCCGTGCCCGCATGCTCCATCAACGTCTCTCCCGAGATCCCGAGCGCCTGCGCCTTGCGGTCGGCGCCGGTCATCGCCTCCGCGGAGATCGCCCCGCGCGCGGCCGTGTCGGCCCAGCGCAGCTCCAGCTCGTCGAGCGAGAGCGTCGGGAGGGCGGGGTCGTCGCCGGGCAGCGGCGTCGTCTTGGAGGGCACGTGAGACAGGGTACCGTGCCGGGCAGACGCTCTCCCGTGCCGTGTGCCCCCGGACGCGATGTCGCCGCACCGCTGCCGCCAGGACGGCCGGCGCCCGGCCCCCTGCCGAACGACCCGGGCGCGCTGCGGTCGGCCCGAGGCGCACCAGGCGGCCGGACCGCGCCGGGCAGCCAGAACGCGCCGGCACAACCACGGTGCGGCGATCCCCGGAGCGCCGGCGGCCTCGGAGCGGCGATCCCCTGTCGCCGAAGCTCGGGCACATCGGTCCCCCGTCGGCCGGCCTCAGGCGTCAGCCGCAGCTCCGACCGCTCCCCGACCCCGCGAGCCGGACGCCGGCCCCGGGCGCCCGGCGTCCCAGCGGCGGGCCATGACCGACCCCGCAGCGAGGAGCACCGCCAGTACCAGCAGGGCGAGCGCCGCGGGCGTGGCGAGCGGCGCCAGCGGTCGGTCCGAGACAAGCACCGTGTGCGGGGCGGACAGCGGCGTCGCCACGGGCCACGCCACGCCGAACGAGGCGTCGGCCAGCCCCGGGCGGACGACGACCACGGCGACGCGCCACTGGCCCGCCTCGTCCAGCGCGACGTCGTTGGCGAGGTAGCGCCCCGGGGCCGTCTGCGCCGGCGTGAGCGACTGCGTCGCGCCCGACGGCGCGGTGAGCAACACGGTGACCGAGCCGATGGGCGCGGGCGCCGGCTTTCGGGTCTCGAGCACGCCGACGTCCACGAAGTTCGGCCCGGGGCGGTCAGGCCGGACCGACACCGTGACCATCAGGTCGTCGGCCGGGCCGGCAGCGGACGTGACGGGCGCCCCTGCCGGGGCGGGCAGGAACTGCGGGCCGACCGCGGGCGAGCTCGACGCCATCACGGCCGCGAGCAGCACCACCACGAGGGCGGCACAGGCCTCGATGCCCAGCGTCCGGCGCATCGAGGCCGACGACGGCAGCACGCGGCCGAGCATCGGCACCACGCGCAGGATCCGGAGGCGCAGGCGCGGGTGGAGCGCGAGGGCGTGGAGGCCGCCGGCCCCGACGGCGACCAGGGCGACCAGCGTCTTGAGCAGCAGCGCCCGGCCGTAGGTGGTGAGCAGCAGCGCGTCCACCGAGGCGACGAGCTGCCCGCCAAGATACAGCCCGGTGATGGCCAGCGCCCCGACTGACGGCGCCGCGACCCGCCAGAAGCGGCGCAGCACGGCACGCGCCAGGTCCCGGTCGCTCCCCCGGCCGGACAGCAGCGGGCCCACGGCAGCGGCGAGCGCGACCAGGCCCCCGGCCCACGCGAGCATCGACACGAGGTGGATCGAGAGGGCCAGCCACCGCCACGCCGACTCGCCGGCGGCGCCGGTCCCGATGTGGCCGGTGAGTGCCTCGACCCCCGCCAGCAGGCCGGCCAGCGCCAGCACGGCGAGCGAGCGGACGTGGCGCGGACCACCCCGACGACCGGCCCACGCGGCGGCCGCTGCCAGCACGACCACGAGCGCGACCTCCTGCGCCAGCCAGGCGACGCCGAACGTGGACTGCAGGACCGATGCGGCGGAGGCGCCGCTGGCGCCCGCGACCTGGAGCGCGAACAGCGCCGTGTGCGCGAGGAGGGCGCCGGCAGTCGAGAGGGCCGCGAGGCGGACGAGGCGCCGCTGGAGCGCGGCCGCAGAGGCGACCGGCCGCCGCGAGCCGACGCCGCCGATCGAGGCGAGCACGAGCAGGCCGCCGCAGGCGGCCGCGAGCAGCGCGATGTCGAGCCAGCGCACGAGGACCTCGAGCGGGCTGGTGGCGACATCGGCCTGCCCGACCGGCGCCGGTGATGGCATGCCCACGCCGAACACGACGGTGCCGGAGGTGACGTGGAGGTCCTCCTCGTCGATGACCTGCCACGCAAGCCGGTAGGAGCCGGCACCCTCGGCCGGCAGGCCCACCAGCACGGCATGGTCGTCGGCCGGGTCGGCGGCGACGGTCGCGCCGTCGACCACCTGGCCCTTCGTGTCCACCAGCTCCACCCAGACGAGGTCGGGGCGGACGGCCTCGGAGAACGCCATCCGCACCTGGCCGGGCATCGTGTCGAGCGTCGCCCCGTCGGGCGGGTCGACGAGCTCGAGGTTGGCGTGGGCCGCCGCCGTGCCCGGGCTGAGCACGAGCAGGAGCGCGATGCACGCGGCCGCCGCCAGCCAGCGGCGCAGCCGTCGTCGAGTGGGTGCCGGTCCGGTCATGTCGGTGCCCCCAGGTGTCGCGTTGGGCGCTCGGCCGCTATCGGGCGGTCACGTTGTCGATGTGCAGGTCGCCGAAGTGGATCGAGAGCGACGTGCCCCGCTTCACGGTGCCGGCCGTGTCGCGGTACAGCAGGAAGTAGGTCTGGCCGGCCGTGAGGATCGTGTGCTCGCCCATCTGGGCGGCGCTGTTCACCACGACATCGGAGCCGTCGGGGTGCATCACGGGCAGGTTGTCGACGCTCGACATCATCCCGGTGGCCTTGTCCGAGTCGAGCACGATGAACCGCAGCTCGATGAGCCCCCCGTCGGCGGTCACGGCCACCTGCGTGACCCGGACGCCCCACTTCGCCTCCACCGCGGGGCTGAGGGGCACGGGCGCCATGGCCGACGGGCTGCTCCGCAGGAACCCCTGCGTGAACGCCACGAGGACGATGACCGCGGCGGCCACCAGGACGAACAGGATCTGGACCAGGCTGTTGCGGAAGCCCGGCGCGCGGGCCAGGTCCGGTGATGCGGCGGTCATGCGATGGTCTCCCCAGGTGCCCGAGGCGGTGCGTGGGTGGCGGGGCCGTCCGGGCGTGACGGCCCCGCCGTTGCATGCGCTGCTAGCGCCCGACGAGCGGCGACGCGGTGCGCTTCGCGCTGAAGGCGTCGAAGTACATCAGCGTGGAGCTCGTGCCCCGGGTCACCGACCCGAGGCGGACCGAGGCCAGGGAGCGGCCGCTCGCATGCAGGGTCTGCGCGAGCCCGCCGTTGACGTAGAGGGCAAGGGTCCCGCCAGCGGTCCACGTCACCTCCAGGCGGGTCGAGGTGTTGGCGATGCTGACCCAGCCGGCATTGCGGGTGCCGCCCACCTGGATCTGGACCTGCGGCACGCCGGCGCTCCGCCGGTAGCGGATGTGGAACGCCACCGTGCGGAAGGTGCTCGACGTCGCCGCCGCGAAGATGTCCTGGCCGGCCGACGCGTTGCCGCGCGGGTTGAAGTAGAACCGCGCGTCGAGCGTCGAGGTGGCCGGGCTGAAGTTGCGCTGGACGAAGTTGGCGCCGTTGCCGCGGACGCGGAGGCCGCGGGCCCCCACGAGCGCGGCGCCCGACGTCACGCTGAGCCGCGAGGCGCTGGTCGTGGACGCGCCGCTCCAGCCGGCGATCCCGGACTCGAACCCGTTGGCGAACACCAGGGTGTTCGTGACCCGCAGGGTGGCGGTGCGCACCCCGTTGCGGCCGGTGCTCCAGTTGCCCGCCGCGTCGCGGATGCGGACGCGCACGGTGTACGTGCCTGCGTTGAGCGAGGCCGTCGGGACGGTCGTCGACAGGCCGCCGAACGCGGTGCCGGTGCCGGGCGTGATGTTCGAGTTCCCGATCCACCACTCGCCGCCCGCGACGCCGCTGCCGCCCGCGCCGTCCGAGGCGCCGTTGACGGTCAGCGTGATGCTGGTGGTGCCGCGGCCGATTCGGTTGGGGTTGAGCGTGATGCTGCTGAACGTGGGCGGGGTGTGGTCGATCCGAAGGGTCGCGTTGGAGGTGCCGGCGCTCCAGTTCCCCGCCGCGTCGCGGGCCCGCACGTAGACCGTGTGGGTGCCCGCGGACAGGCCGGCCACGGTGGCCGCCGCGATGGTGCCGTTGATGACCGAGCTGGGCGATGCCGTGGCGGCCGTCATGACGGTGCCGGTGCCGGGGGCGCCCAGGGTGTCGAGGAAGAACTCGCCGCCGCCGATGTTGGACGCGACCCCGTTGTGGACCGGGTCGACGGCGTTGGCCGACACTGCGAGCGCCCCGGTCCCGGCGATGGCCGGGTTGACCGCGGCGCCGCTCACGGTCGGCGCGCCCTTGTCGATCACGAGCACGGTCGTGGCCATCGGGCCCCAGTTGCCTGCGGCGTCGCGGCCGTGGACCGAGATCGTGTGGTTGCCCTCGGCGAGGTTGGCGATGTCGATGAGGTCGACGGCCGCGTAGACCGCCTCGCTGGTGCTGTTGAAGGTGCCGTCGAGCGCGAGCATCGCGCCGCCGGTCCCGTCGGGCCCGACGGTGTCGAGGAAGTACTCGGCCGCGGCGATGCCCGAGGCGCCGTTGGCGGTCTCGGTCGCGTCGATGCGCAGGTAGTACGCCCCACCAGTCGAGATCTGGACGCCGGTCGCGCCGTTGTTCGGGTTGGGCGTGGCGGTCACGTTGGTCGTGGTCGGGCCGCCCTTGTCGACGTGCAGCGTGATCGTGGCGACCCCGCCCCAGTTGCCGAGCGCGTCCTGCGCCCGGACGCCGACCTGGTGCGCCCCCGCGGTCAGGGCGGCCACGGTGGCCGCCGGGATGGCCGCGGTGATCGCCGCGTCGACCGTGGGCGAGGCGGGCAGCGTCATCGCGGTGGCGGTGCCGCCGTCGATGGCGTACTCGGCCGCGCTGATCGTCTGGCCGCCGGTCGCGGCATCGCTGGCCGTGCCCGCGAGGGCCACGTCGGCCGAGCCGTTCGTCGGGTTGGGCACCAGGCTCAGCCCGGTGACGGCGGGCCCGGTCTTGTCGAGGTTGAGGACCGCCGACGAGGGCGCGCCCCAGCCGTTGGCATCGTGGGCCTGGACGTAGAACGTGTGGCTGCCGCTCGCGAGGGTCGTGAGGTCCGCGCAGGGCGCGGTGGCGCCCGAGACGGGGATCGCGACGCTGATGCTCGTGATCGGGCCGCTGATGGCGCAGCCGGTGCCGTCGGCGGCGAGCGTGTCGACGAAGTACTCGGCCGCGTCGGGCGAGCCGGACACGGTCGCGGTCAGGGTCACCGGCGAGCTGCCGTTGCTCGGGTTCGGCGACAGCGCGACGCCGGACGTCGCCGGACCGGTTTCGCCGGCAGTGCCGCCGGAGGTGGTGAGGAACGTGAGCATGCCGCCGAAGTCGACGGGCCGGTAGGACAGGCTGCCGCTCGAGGCGCTTGTGAGCCCGTCGTTGTGGAGCGTCATCGCCATGTCCATCAGCGGCCAGGTCGCGTTGGCGGGAGGGCTGGCCGGGACGGAGACGAGGGCGTCGAGGGTGCCCCCGGTGGGCACGGTCTCGGCCACCAGCCGGAGCGGGTTGGCCTCGGGCAGCCCGTCGCGGGCGATCACGGTCTGATGCAGGCCGAGCAGGCCCATGGAGTGGTGCTGCAGCCCGGCGTTGACGTACCGGAGCAGCACCGTGTGGCCGGCCGCGGTCGGGATGGCGTCCGTCTGCGGGTATGCCTTGCCGTTGATCAGCCAGTACACCGGCGAGTAGTCGTTGAGCACGAAGCCCTGGGGGTCGGCGTTGAGCGCGGGGTCCACCTCGCCCAGCACCAGCAGCGCCTCGTCGTCGAAGCTCGTGGAGGTGCCGTAGGCGCAGCTTGCGCAGCCTGTCGGGCGCACGATCAGGGCGCCGTACATGCCGAGCGCCACCTGGCGCGGACCGCCCGCTGTCAGGCCTGCCTCGTAGAGGTAGGTCCCGGGCTTGAGCGCCCCGGCGCCCCAGGCGTACGACCTGGCGCTGCCGGCGGTCACACCCGCGGTGTCGGGCGTGCCGGGCTGGCCGCTGATCATCAGCGAGGTCGCCTCGGGCAGGTCGACGTTGTGCAGGGTGATCGAGACCGGGTCGCCCTGGTTCACGACCAGGACCGGGCCGGGCACGCTCGCGCTGCCGGGGGTGTTCGAGGTCGTGTAACCCCACGTGGTCACCGTGCGGCCGCCGGGCAGCGAGAGCGAGCCCGTGGTGGCGTACAGGTCGCACGACGGGGAGCACGCGGTGCCGGTGACCGCCGCGGGCGCGACGGCCCGCGTGGCGCCGGCCAGGCGGGCCGAGGCCGTGCCTGACTGGGCGGCCGTCGCGCGCCCGGACGGGGTTCCGCCGGCGGCGGCCGCCGGACCGGCCAAGAGGCCGGCCAGGATGGCCACCGTCGAGGCGGTGGCGAGGAGGGTTGATCGCATCCGCACGGGACGCGGGCGTCGAATGGGCGTCTTCATCGCTCTCACCTACGGCGTGCACGTGGTGCCGGCGGCCGGCGTTGTGGGATCGATGCGCTCCAGGGTCAGCATCCCGCCGAAGCCGGTGTCGTAGTTGGCCACCTCGTACAGCGCGTGGCTGTGCATGACCATGTAGTACTCACCGCACTCGTTGTAGGACGTGGTGCCGACCGGCAGCTTGCCCTGCTGGCCGAGGTACGGGCTGCCGCTGTAGTAGGTGGCGTTGTCCTTGAACGTCAGGTTCTGGAGCTGCGGGATCGTCACCGGGACCGGGTTGCTGACCGGGTCGAACTCCTCCTGGTTGAGGTAGGTGTACGTCTGGTCCCAGGTCTGGCCCGAGCCGATGGAGAACGCGAAGGTCTCGAAGGACAGGTCCTGGCCCGACGCGCTGATGAGCGGCGTCGCGTCCCGCGCGATGACCCGCCCGTTCTGGCCGTGCGGGTGGAACGGGTGGTTGCGCGAGCCGGCGTCGAGATAGCGGATCAGCGCCGGGGGCTGGTTGGGGTTGACGTTCGGGTCGGTGACCGTCACGTGGACCAGCGAGCTGTACGGCTGGTTGGGCAGCCACGGGGCGTCGTTCGGCGCGATGGTGTCCGGGAACGACCGGCCGTTGATCAGCCAGTAGCGCGGGTGGAGCGCGGTCGCGTCGTAGCGCTGGCCGAGCTCGACCGCCGCGTGCAGCGCCGGGTCGATCTCCGAGAGGAGCATCACGTCCTCAGTGGAGAACTGCCCCACCGGGCTGTTGCCGTTGGCGTAGGCCCAGTCGGGGTGGAGGGTGCCGCCGGCGTCGCGCGGGCGGACGACGAGCGCCCCGTAGAGGCCCATCTGGACCTGCTTGGCGACGTCGGTCCCGCTCTCGTAGAGGAACGTTCCCGGCCGGGATGCCGTGAACCGGTAGGTCATGCTCCCGCCGCTCGCGGCCGCCGTCGGGACGAGCGAGGTCAGCGTCGTCCCGTCGAACACGGGCTCGGCCGGGGCCCCGTCGGCCGTGACGTCGTCGACGCCCAGGAAGGCGATCGAGGTGGCCTCGGCGAGGTTGTTGTGGAGGACCACCGTGACCTGGTCGCCCTCGTTGACGCACAGGACCGGTCCGGGGAACTGGAACCCGTTGCCGGTGAGCCCGTAGCTCCAGGTGTAGATCGTGTTGCCGTCGGGCATGTTGATGTAGTCGGCGTCGGCCGTCAGCGAGAAGCTGGCGTTCGGACTGCCGCCCGTGGTGCACAGGATCCCCGAGCTGGACGTCTGGGCCGCCCTGGCCACGAGGATCCGGTTCGCGCCGACCGCCATGGCGCCAGCGGCCAGCACGACCGCGACACCGAGGCGCAGCGCCTTTCCGAGATGCACGCGCATGCGAGATGCCTCCCTTCCTCGGTGTCTGCTAGGTGTTGGGGGACTGCTGCTTGGGCAGGGCGCCCGCCGCGTAGACGCGGACCTCGGTCACCTGCCCGCCGAGGCCCTGGCCGCCGGGCCTGGTGAGGGCGCCCAGGGCGTTGTTGAACAGCAGGTACGTGTCGTAGCCGCCCCCCGCGTGCGGCGGCGCGGTGAAGACCGCGTCGTACGCCTCGCCGGCGCCGATGTAGATCGTGTCGGTGTAGAAGCTCGTGTCCTCGCCGACGCGCGCGCCGCCCACGACGCCGCGCATCGGGGTGGCGTCCTTGCCGATGACGTGCATCGGGATCCCCGACAGCTTCATCGCCGGCTGCGTGTAGCCGAGGTTCACGATCCGCAGCAGGACCCGGTCGCCGGCGTTGCAGCTGATCAGCGACGACAGCGGCTGCGACGCGAGGTCGGGTCGGCCCGCAGGCGCGATCAGGTCGCCCGTCGAGAGGCTGGTGCCGCCCCCGTTGGGCGCGATGGTGTCCGGGTACGACCGCCCGTTCATCAGGTAGAAGTCGGCGTGGAAGTCGCTCCAGTCGCTCACCTGGATGTGCGCGTCGTCGTAGTGGGACTGCGCCCAGAACTCGTTGAGGAAGATCGCGAACTCCCGGTCGTACGCCGTCGAGCGCGCGTCCGAGAGGGACACGCCGTCGTTGTAGGCGTAGCCCAGCGGGGCGGACGACGGGCCGCCGTTGTACCGCGCCACCGGGGCGCCGGCGGGGTTGCCCGTCCGGTTCTGGACGGGCCGGACGAAGACGACCCCGTCCATTCCCATCTGCACGTGCTCCACGTCCTCGTTGTGGCAGTGGTACATGTACGTGCCCGGGTCGGTCGGGTGGAAGTAGTACGGGAAGTCCGAGCCCGGCGGCACCGAGATCGACATCTCCGGCACGCCGTCGAACAGCGGCGTGGCGTTCCGGAAGCCGTGCCAGTGGATCGTGTGCGGGTCGGTCAGGTCGGGCCGCTGGGCCAGGCCCAGGTTCGTGAGCGTGGCCTGGATCGCGTCGCCCTCGTCGAAGTACATCAGCGGCGCGGCATGCTGCACGTGGCCCTTCTGGGCCAGGATCTTGGGGTTGGTCGTGGTGCTCGGCGTGCGCACTGTCGGGCCGCCGTCGAGCACCGTCACGTCGCGGAACCCGAAGACGTAGGTGGTGCGCCCCGACGGGGCGAGCGGGTCGGGGGCGACCAGCGCGCCGTTCTCGTTGACGATCTGGCCCATCGGGATGGAGATCCACCCGTCCGAGCCGAGCAGGTGCTTGAACACCTTGGGCGTCGGCGACTTGTAGGCCGCCTTGGTGGCGGGCACGCCGAGCAGCGTCTTGCCCGACCAGGTGGTGACCAGCGAGGCGCCGGCTGCGGCCGCGATGCCGAGCCCGCCAGCCTTGAGCAGCTGGCGCCGCGAGACTCGGCCTGAGCTGGGGACGCTCATCGGACCCTCCTTGGGTGCGCGTTCGTGCGGGGATGGGCGCCGGCGGTCCGGGAAGTCGTGCCCGCCGGCGCGGAGGGGTGCCGCTGGTGGCCGCTCATGGGCGGGCCACCCTGATGTAGGTCCCGTTGCTCCGTTGCGCCCCGCGGTCGGGGTCGCTGTTGAGCGCCCGTTCGTAGACGTAGGGCGAGAGCGTTAGCCGGGTCACCGTGGCCCGGACCGAGCGGATCGCCGCCCGGCTCAGGCCGCTGCGCGTCACGGTGCAGGTGCCGTGGGTGTTGGTGGTGCAGGTGAGGCCGCCCCGGCCGCCGCCGCTCCAGGCGACGGTGACCTTCGCGCCCCTGACCCTCGCGCCGGCCGCGTTCACGACCACGACCGTGACGTGGGCCGCCCAGGTGGAGCGGCTGGTGACGACCGCGGCGCGGTTCAGGTTCGCCACGAAGAACCCGTTGATGCTGTCGCTGTCGGTCGCGCTGTTGTTGCTCGTGTCGGTGTCGAGGTAGCCGCTCGGCGCCGTGACCGAGGCCGTGTTGGACAGCGAGCCGCGGGCCCGCGTGGACACCCGGGCGGAGACCGTGAAGGTCACCGTGCCGCCGACCGGCAGGTTCAGCGTGCGGTTGATGGACCCCGATCCGTTGGCGCTGCCACCGCACGTTGCGCCACCGGTGGCGGCGCACGTCCAGCCCGTGGCGCCGGTGAACGCGCTCGGGAAGGAATCGGTGACGCGGGCGCCGTTGACGCCGCTCGGCCCGTTGTTGCTGGCCACGATCGTGTAGTGGAGCTGGCCGCCCGGGCTGACCGAGGTCACGTTGTCGGTCTTGGTGATCGCGAGGTCGGTGCGCAGGACGATCGCGTCTGTGTCGGTTGCGGTGTTGTCGGCCGGGTTGGGGTCGGCGACGGTGTTGGGCATCGTCACCGACGCGGTGTTGGCGAGCGTGCCGGTCGCCCCGGCGGCCACCGTGGCGGTGATCGTGTAGGTGAGCACGCCGCCGCTGGCGAGGCTGGCTGTGTCGCTCACGCTGCCTGTGCCGACGGCAGCCCCGCAGGCAGAGCCGGCCGACGCGGCACACGTCCAGGTTGCACCGGTCAGGGCAGCCGGCAGCGTGTCGCTGACCACGAGCCCCGCCACGCCGCTCGGGCCGCTGTTGGTCACGGTGAGCGTGTAGCCGACGCTGTCACCGGGCGACACCGAGGTCACGTTGTCGGTCAGTGCGACCGCGACGTTCGCGGTCGGGGCCGGGATCTCGTCGGCGCCGGCGTCGACGCCGCCGAAGGCGGGCCGCACCTCGTGGTCGATGTCGGTCGTCGGGGCCGAGAGCGTGGTCGGCGGGCGCTGGTAGCTCGGAACCGTCTTCGAGGCCGCCCCGGCGTTGAACGCAGGGGAGGACGTCCCGGCCAGGTGGTAGTCGCCCATGATCGTCACGGGCAGGTCCTGGGCCACGATCACGCTCGCCACGAAGTTGGGGTTGCCGCGCCACGGCAGGCCGGAGACCGTCGCGTCGAAGGTGGCCTTGACCCCCGGGTCCGCGTCGAGCACGTTCGTGGCGCTGGCCGCGACGTCGTTGTGATTGACGGTCTCGGTCTGGAGCAGCGAGTTGGTGGGCGAGAGCTGGGCCGTCGTGCCCGGGACGCCCATGTCCCACGCGTTGACCGGGGTCGGGTCGGGGACCTGGGTCCCGCCGGACCACACCATGCCCCCGATGCCGGTGAGGTTGTTGCCGTCCCAGGTGCCGGCGCGGTTGTCCCAGAAGATGTTGTTGAACAGGAGCGGGTTGCTGTAGGTCGGCGAGCCCCCGGGCAGCGAGGCCTGGAGGTAGTCGCTGTTGGGGGCGGTCGACAGGCCGGCGGGCGCCGGCTGGCCGTTGCTCGTTGCCGCCGTCGCCGTGGTGATGTTCTTCATCACCGTGTTGTTGAAGAACCGGACGTTCGGCGCGTTGTCGATCGCCACACCACCACCCTCGTGGGTGCTGATGTTGTTCACGATCATGTTGTTGTAGACGTTGTACGGGAAGTTGCCGGCCGTCAGGAACCGGAGGCCGCCGCCGTCGTCGTTGGCGAGGTTGGCCTCGATCAGGTTGTTGTAGATGTCGACCGCACCGGCGCCGGCGCCGAAGGTCGTGGGGTTCGTCGGGGGCTCGCCGGCGATGATGATGCCGCCGCCCTCGTCGTACGACCCGTTGAAGTAGATCCGGTTGTCGTGGATCTTGCCGCCGGCGGAGAGGCCGAAGTGGCTGATGGCGCCGCCGTACTCGGCGGAGAAGTTGCCGCACAGGTCGTTGCCGGCGATCTCGTAGCCCTGGGCGCCGGTGAACAGGCCGATGGCGCCGGCGAGGTTCGAGCCGCCGTTGTTGAGGATCCGGTTGTGGGCGATGACGAGGCTGTCGTTGTTGTTGTCGCCCACGAGCGGCGTGCCGACGCGGATGGCCCCGCCGTACGCGCCCGCATTGCTGCGGATGATGTTGTTGGTGATCTGCAGGTAGCGCGTCGAGGCCAGCGCAACGATGCCGCCGCCCTGGTTGGGGTTGCCGGGCGTGTTGTTGCCGCCGCCCACCTGGGTGCCGTTGCCCAGGGTGTTGACGTTGGGCACGAAGTCCATGACGTCGCCGTTCTGGACCAGCAGCCCGTCGATGGCGGCCTTGAAGCTTGACCCGTACGCGGTCGTGCCGGTGGCCACCGAGAGGATGACCGCGCCCTCGGGCACGACCGCGGTGTCCACGTCGGTCTGGCGGACGTTGTCGGGGCCCATGATCCCGCCGCCGTTGGCGAACAGGGCGTTGACGGTGGCCTGCCAGGCCGTTTCACGGGTCCCGTCGGTGCCGTAGCCCAGCCCGTCGAGCACGGTGCCGGGGACGAGGGTCCCGTCCGCGCGGACGCCGCCCGGGCCGACGCCCTGGAGCTTGAGCGGCGAGTGGATGACGAGGTTCTCGAAGTAGCCGCCCAGCGGGTTGAACTGGCCGGGCGCGTTGGGGTACACGACCACGAGCGCCTTGCTCGAGGAGGCGGCGGCGTCGACGGCGCGCTGGATGGCGTGCGCGGCCAGCGTCGGGTTGGGGTCGGTGGAGTTGTACTGGCGCAGCCCGGTCCGCCCTGGCCCGACCTCGTAGATCGTCGGGTTGTACGTGCCGTTGCCGCCGCCGTTGCTCGTCGAGACGACGTGGAACGTCAGGCCGTTGACGCTGGCCTGCCCGTCGCTGCCGATGACGGCCAGCTGGTACGGGTTGGGGCCGGGCGAGTTGGCGCCGCTCGAGGGCACCGTGAACGTGATCGAGGTGCTCGACCAGCTCGCGATGGTCATCGTGTCGGTGCCGAGCAGCACCCGGCCGGCGGTCGAGCCGAAGCCCTGGCCGGTCAGCGTGAAGGTGCGCGCCGCGCCGCTCGCGTTGGTCAGCATGTACGGCTTGTTGATCGACCACACCTCGGGCACGGCCGGGTCACCGGTGGCGCTGGGGTCGTTGAGCAGGCACTGGGCCGGGGCGGCCGTCTGGGTGCCCGGGTTCTCGATCCCGAACGCGACGGGCGTGGGCGCGAGGTCGGACGGCAGGCTGACGCCCGGCCAGACCTCGAACACCGCGCCGATCGTGCGGTAGGCGGGGTTGTAGTTGGGGTTCACGTGCCCCGGCTGGCCCGGGTCGTTGGCCAGCAGCCGGTACATGCCCGGGCAGGGCCCGGCCGGCAGCGGGCAGTTGTACGTCGAGGTCGAGGGCAGGATGACCTCGTACTGGCCGTTGGGGTCGGTCTGGATCGTGGTGACCAGGCGGTTCGAGAAGTCGTAGATCCCGATCGGGAGGTTCGGGATGCCCTTCTTCTCGCCGTAGAACAGCTCCTTGGGGTTGGTGGACAGGTTGAGGTCGTCCACCACGATGCCGAACAGGCGGCCGGGGAGCGGGACGCCCGCGGTGGCCGGCAGCGGGCTGCCCGTCGCGGTGAATCCGCTGAAGGTCTTGAAGTGGAAGTTCGGCGTGGCGCTGCGGCCGTTGCGCACGGTGACCAGCTGCACGTCGCAGAGCGGCTTGCGGAGGCCCTCGTAGGGGCTGCCGCCGCCGTCGACCATGTCCGGGTTGTAGACGCCCTGGGTGTGCGCGGGGTCGAGCACGCTGTAGTTGGCCTGGGCCGTGTCGGACACCACATTGACGGTGTGCAGGTCGCCCACGCAGCCGAAGGGCGGGATCGCCGGCGTCACCTGCGTGTTCGGCGTGAGGTTGGGGTTGGGCGGGTTGAGCGGCGTCTCGCCCGGGGCGACGAACTCGTCGCCGGAGAAGATGTTGACGTCCTCCTCCTTGACGATCTCGTAGGCGGGTCGGCCGCCGGCGTCCGCGGGCGCGTCCACCTTGACCAGGTAGTCGCCGGGCGGGATCGCCTCCTCGGACGCGAGCGCGGCGCCCGTCGTCGGGTCGTGGTCGAGCGCGGTGAAGCCGTAGTTGCCGTTGACCTGCATGAAGTCGCCCACGCTGTTGTCGCCGACCTGGCTCGACATCAGCGGCGCCTCGAGGCAGTCGTGGCCGCCGGTCGAGGGCGGCAGCACCTGCTCCGCGACGACGGCGCCGTCGGCGCCGCGCGCCACGCAGTCCTGCGGCCGCTGCCAGGTCTCGGTGGTGTAGGGCGCATAGAGGTCGATCGGGTTGCCGCTCACCTTGTCGGGCCCGTCGGACAGCGGCTTGACCGCGCCCGTGTCCGCGTCGGTGAGGTACGTGTTCGACCCGAAGGCCGTCGTCTCGAGCGTACAGTTCGTGCCGGCGGGGACCGTGCTCGGGTCGTTGGGGTCACACGCGACCGGCGCGTACAGGTGCACGGTGGCGCCCGGCAGGCCGGGCTCGTAGGACTCGATGGCCTGGAACCGCGCGTCGGTCTCATTGCGGGTGGTCGTGGCGACCACCTCGCCCACGATCCCGCCGTTGGTCGGCCCGAGGGCCGCGTTGGCGGCCGACTCGTAGGTGTGGACCGCGAAGTCCAGCCGCGTCTGGTCGCCGATGAGGTTGAAGGTGCTGACGTCGACGAACCCGCCGTTCGCCATCACCGTGGTCTCGCTGGGCTGGTTGTTCGTCTGGTACGTGACGCCGACCGTGTAGAACTGCTCCCAGTAGCCCTGCGCCACCACCCACTGGCCGAGCGGATAGGCGCGCGGGAAGCTGTAGTTGCCGTTGCTGTCGGTCGTCGCGGTGTTGTCGCCGTAGAAGGCGAGCTTGTTGTCGCGGTCGAGCAGGTTGAGGATCAGGCCCGGGATGCCCGGCTCGCCGGCGTCGCACTTGCCGTTGCGGTTGGTGTCCGAGCAGACCTTGCCGTGGAGCTGGCTCCACCAGGCGGCGACGTCGACGTTGCCGAGGTCGATGGCCTGGCCGTTGACGATGCTCACGTTGGCCTGGGTGAGCAGGTATGCCTGGTCCTCGTCCCAGAACGAGAGCACATAGTCGCCGTCGGGGATGTTCGTGATGCTGAACGAGCCGTCAGCGTTGCCGCGCCCGACGTAGACCGTGCTGTCGTCGCGACCGGTGTCGATCAGCGAGAGCAGCGGCTGGTTGATGTTCTCGATGAGGTGCTTGCCCTGGCCGCCGAAGTTGAACCCGCCGATCTGGGGCGCGTACTCGCCGATGCCCACCACGGTGCCCTTGATGGAGCCCGTCGAGGCCGGTGAGCCGTAGTTGCAGCACTGGGCCGAGTTGTGGTTGGTGCCGGCCTTCGTCTGGATCTGGACGAAGCCGAACTCCGCGAACGGGAACGGCTCGGCGCCCTGCACGAACTCGGGGTCGTAGCCGTTCCAGCCCTCCATGGCCCACGTGTCCCAGTCGTGCCAGCCCTCGAGGGTGCTCGTCTGGAACCAGTCCTGGCCGTTGGGCGGGGTGACGGTTGACGAGTAGCGGTCGGGACCGAGGTACGGGATCGAGATGACGCCGTTCGCGTCGCTGAAGCAGTGGCCGCCAACCTGCTGGATCAGCGGGTGGCCGTCGGCGTCGAACAGCATGATCCCGCTGGCGTCGTGCCGGTACGTGGTGCAGATCGGGTTGCCGTACCAGTCGGTGGTGACGGGGCCGAGGATGTCGGCGATGTGCCCCTCGAAGCCGGCGAGGTAGGGCTCGCCCGTGTCGTAGGCGCCGTTGGTCTGGAGGTCGTTCCACACCTGCATCCGCAGGGTCAGCAGCGGCAGCGGGTAGGGCTGCATGTCGACGGTCACGTTGGCGTGGCCGGCGCCGTTGTCGGGCAGCGGCAGGCTGAACCAGGCGCCGTCGATCTTGAAGCCGTCGACGTGGCAGGTGACCTGGTAGGGCTGGCCAGTGGGGCCGGTCGCCTGGTGCGGCGTGCAGTTCGGGATGTCGAACCCGTCGGCCACTACCGAGATCATGTAGCGGCGGTTCGGGTTGTGGTCGTTCGCGGGCCACGCGCTCGTGTCGATGCCCACGGTCTCCGACAGCGTGGTCTCGTCGCCCTGGGCGACGACCTCGGCGCTCGTGCCGCCGGCCACCGAGTGGATGGAGGGCCACTGGCAGTTGGCCGGGTACTGCGGGTCGCCGCCGAGGGACTGCGGGACGCAGGCGTAGTTCGAGTTCTTGGTGTCGGTGGCGCCCAGGGCCGTGCCGTAGTGGGTGGGGTCGCCCGTGTCGTCCTGGACCACCAGCCAGCGGTAGTGCGGGATGGCCCCGCCCTTGGCGATGCCGGCCGGGGCCCACTCGCGGGCGCTCTCGACGCGCAGGTACAGCGTGCTGGTCGTCGGGGCGGCGGGTGCCGCAGCGGGCTGTGCGGCGTGCGCGACCGGCGCCGCGACGGCACCGTCCGGCAGCAGCACGCTGAGCACCAGGGCCAGCGCCGCGAGCGGCGCCAGCCGCCTGCCCAGACGCGCTCGGAGGCCAGTCCGGCGAAGCCGAGGGGACGAAACGGCGCGGTCCCGACTCATCTGACGATCTCCCTCTCCCGATCCCGATCTCGTCGCGCCTTGACGGCGTTGTCTTTTGCCCGGTTGTGCGGCCCGTCGCGACTGCGCTCCGAGGGCAGTCGCGACGGGCGGCTGCGGCCTCGCTGGGGGCACAAGGGCGCAGCGACCCCGAGTAGGCACCTGATGGGCCGCCGGAACCAGCCCGTAGATGGAGCGGCGGGCCAGCCCGCCGAGGGGGGACATGCCCGCAGACGCGGGGTCGCGCTCCCCCATACGCGGGGGGTGCATGCGGGCATGGCCCGGCGCCGGGCGGCTTCGACTCGGGGCGGCCCGGGATCAGGAAGGGGGCGCTGGGCGCCGGGGGGCCCGCGGCCGGCGCCGCGGGCGGGGCTCAGTGGTCGAGGGCGTCCACGAGCCCCATGCGGGCGGCAATCACCACGGCCTCGAGCTGGCTGTGGGCGCCGAGCTTCGCGAGGATGCTCTTCTCGTACCCGCGGCAGGTGTGGAGGCTGATCTTGAGGCGTGCGGCGATGGCATGCGGATCCTGGCCGGTGCGCATGAGCCCGAGCACGTCCTGCTCGCGCGCTGTGAGCCCAGCCTGGGAGGCGGCGGCCGCCTTGCGGTCGCGGCTCTGCCCCCGCTCCCGGCCGAGGATGGCGGCGAGCGTCGAGCCGTCCACGAGCATGCGCCCGTCGCCGGCCGCGCGGATCGCCGCCAGCACCGAGCCGATCGGCGTCTCCTTGGGCAGGAAGCCCGCGGCGCCGGCGGAGGCCGCCCGCGTGAGGACGGCGACATCCGTGTAGCCCGTCATCACCACGAACCGGGCGCCCGGCAGCCGCTCTCGCAGCCGGGGGATGGCGTCGATGCCGTCGCCGTCGGGCAGGAAGATGTCCACCAGCACCACGTCCGGCCGGACCGTCTCGACCGCGGCCAGCGCCTCGGCGACGGTCGACGGCGTGCCGAGGCAGTGCAGGTCGTCGTTGTGGTCGATGGCCATGGCGAGCGCCTCCGCGAACGCCCGGTGGTCATCGATCAGCAGGACGCTCGTGGTCCGGTCGCCCGGGGCCGTTGGGGGACGCCGCGAATCCTCGCGGCGTGGGGCGTCAAGGCCCGGGGTGGCATCGCTTCGCGCCCCCGCGAGGGTGCCCGCGGGCGCGGCAATCACCTGAGTCACGGCGGGTTCTCCCTCCCCGCCCACCGCCGTCGGTGATGGGCATTCGGCCCCTGGGACAAAGGGCCTCAGGCCGCGGACTATAGTCGGGCCGCGGCCCCGGGAAAACGAACATTTGCCCAGAATCTCGGACGTCACAGGACGCGATGGTGCTCGGGCGCACCGGAATCCCGCGGATGCGGGGTGGACGCTGCACCGCGCCGCAACCCAGAATGCGCGGGCGGACACGGGGCGGCACGCGTCCTCCGGTGGGTCCGCGGCGCTCCCGTGCCGCCCGGGGCGGGACGGTGATCAAGGGCAACCGGTCCGCGTTCCAAGGCAGCCGCCACGACTGAGAGCCTGTGCATGAGGGTCGTCTCCCGCGCGATCTGGCCGGCGAGCGCCGGCGCGCACGGCGTGGACCCGCGCCCTGCTGGCGGGCGGCGTCGCCCATGCGCTGCCACCTCGTCGCGGACGCCGGCGTGCTCGTCGCGGACGCCCGCGTGAGCCCCGCCCGGGCGTGGGCGGCATGACCGCCGCGTCGCTGGAGCGGTCCCGTACCGGCGAGGGCCGGACGGAGTGGCTCATCGCCCTCGCCACGGGCGTCGCCGCGGTGCTGCTGCTCGCCTCCCTGCTGCTCCCGATGTCCGCCTGGGCGACCGAGCGGGCGCTCCCCTGGCCGGTCTTCGCGGGCGCCATCGTGCTGGCCGAGCTCGCGAACGCGCGGATCGTCATCCGGGCGGTGCCCGTGTCGGTGCGCCTGGCCGAGATCCCGATCGCCCTCGGCCTCTTCTACCTCGCGCCGGTGGACCTCGTGATCGCCGCCATGATGGGCTCGGCGCTCGCCGTGCTCATCCGCCGCGACCGGCCACCGCACCGCGCCGCGGCGGAGCTCGGCATCCACGCGCTGGGCTGCGTCGGCGCCGTGCTCGTGTTCCGGGTCGTCGCGGAGCGCGCCCCGGACGGGCTGGCTGGCGACTTCGCGAGTGCGCTCGCGGGCGTGGGCGTCACCGTGCTCGCCTTCGCCGGGGCCGACACGATGTTCCGGACCACCGGCCGCGACGCGGGGCTGCGGGAGTTCGGGAGGTTCGTGGTCCTGGGGATCGCGACCGCCACGGTGAACACCGCCATGGCGCTCGTGGCCATGTCCGACGGGGCGGGCGAGCCCGGCGAGCTCTTCCTCCTCGGCGTGCCGGCGGTCGCCGGCCTCATCGGCTACCGGACCATCTCGTCGGAGCAGCACCGCCAGGCGCGACTGCGCTTCCTGTACGACTGCTCGCAGCTCCTCGACGGGCCGACGATCGACGAGGCGGTGCTCTCGGAGCTCATGATCCGCATCCACGCCATGTTCAGCGTCCGGGTGGCCGAGCTGCTCCTCGGCTCGCGTCGCGGCCCCGCCACTAGGGTGTGGGTCGAGAAGGCGCACATGGGCGCGCTCGTGGAGACGGCGCCCGGACAGCTGCTCACCGAGCGGCGCGCCCTGCTCGGCCCCGGGCAGTCGCCGCGCACCCTGGGCCGTCGCGACCCGGACCTCCCCGACGGCTGGCACCAGGCGATGACGACGCCGCTCCGGGGCGGCAGCGAGGTTGTGGGCACGATCACGGTGGCCGACCCGCGCGACGTGGCGCGCCGGTTCCGCGACGAGGACCGTCACCTCCTCGAGACCGTCGGCGATCGGCTGGCGCTCGTGCTCCAGAACTCGGACCTGATCGCCCGGCTCACCGCCTCGCTCGACGACGTGACCAAGCTCGCGGCCATCGTGCAGTCGTCCGACGACGGGATCATCGCCCTCGACGAGCGGGCCCGGATCGCGAGCTGGAATCCCGGCGCCGAGCGGCTGCTGGGCTACCCGGCGGACACGATCGTGTCGCAGACGGCCGCCGCCTTCGTCCTCGAGCCCGACCTCGAGACGTTCAACCGGCACTTCGCGGCGGCGATGGACGGCTCGCAGCTCGGCGAGGTCCGGATGGAGCTCCAGCGCCAGGACGGGACGCACGTGCCGGTGGCCATCTCGCTGTCGCCGGTGAGGAGCGCGGCGGGCGAGGTCGTGGGCGCCGCCGCGATGCTGCGCGACGCCACCGACCGCGTCCGTGCGGAGCAGGCCGCCTCGGCCGGCGCCGCGCAGCTGCGCACGGTGATCGAGGCGAGTCCGCTGGGCATGGGCGCGTGCGGCCCGGACCACCGCTGGACCGAGGCCAACCCGGCGCTCTGCGAGCTGCTGGGCCTGCCGTCCGACGCCCTCATCGGGCGGCCGGTCACCGAGATGATCCACCCCGATGACATGGCGACGGTGGCGGCCGTCGAGGAGGGGCTGTTCGAGCGCGGGCCCGACCTGCGCAGCGTGGAGCGGCGGTACGTCAGCCACGACGGGCGCGTCGTCTGGGTGCGCGTGGCAACACGGCTCGTCCGCGACTCGCCCTCGGGCGTGCCGTTCGCCCTCTACACGATCGACGACATCACCGAGCGCCGGCGGGCCGAGGACGAGGCCCGCTCGACCGAGGAGCAGTTCCGCCGCGCAACCCTCGCGATCAGCGGCATGCAGGACCCGGTGCGCATCGCGCGAGCCACCCTGACCGCGGCGCGGGAGATGCTGCACGCGCAGGTGGCGGCCATCGTGGAGTTCCCCGCGGAGGCGGAGGCGGACCCGGGCGTCGAGGCCGACGGGATCGACCCGGAGACGATCCGCCGCCTCGTGGCCGCGGGTCCGGCCGGCGCGGGCGCCCTCGGCCTCGCCCGGCGCCTCGGCCGCCCCGTCAGGATCCGCGACGTCCGAAGCCACCCCGAGTTCGGGGCGGTCCTCGCGGACAGCCCGCACCTGGGCTCGCTCATGGCACTGCCGCTGTCGGTGGACCTGCCCGGCGGGTCCACCATGTTCGTCATGAACCGCGAGGGCGCCGAGGAGTTCACCGCGGGCGACGAGGCGGTCGGGGTGGCCCTGGCGACGCATGCCGCGGTGTGCATCGAGAACGCCCGGGTCAACGAGCGGGCCCGCCGACTCGTCGTGGAGCTGGACCAGGCAAACCTCGAGCTGACCAGGGCCAACGAGGCCAAGTCGCGCTTCCTCGGCAGCGTCGCGCACGAGCTCCGGACCCCGCTCCACGCCATCCTGGTCGCGGGCGAGCTCGTCCACGACCCGCCCAGCGGCTCGCTGCGGGGGGACGAGATCCGGCGCCTGGGCCGGACGATCGAGACCAGCAGCCGGCACATGGTCCGGCTGATCGACGACCTCGTGGACCTCGCCCGGATCGAGGCCGGCCGGGTGGACCTCCAGATGACCCAGGTCGACGCGGGCGAGGTGCTGGGCGAGATCACGGCCAGCCTCGGGCCGTCGGCCCGGGAGAAGCAGGTGGAGCTGGACCTGCCGGCGACCCCCGGCCTCGCCCTCGTCGCCGACCCGGTCCGGCTCCGCCAGATCCTGACCAACCTCGTGGCCAACGCGATCAAGTTCACCGAGGCCGGCGGACGGGTCTGGGCCGAGACCAGCACGACCCGCGCCTCGATCCGGTTCACGGTCCACGACACGGGACCCGGTATCGCGCCTGAGGACCTCGAGCGGATCTTCGAGCCCTTCGAGCAGGGGGCGCGGACCAGTCAGCTCGGCGCCGGCCTCGGGCTCGCGATCGCGCGCAGCCTGGCCGAGCTCCACGGCGGCCGGATCGAGGTCACGAGCACGCCCGGCGCGGGCAGCGAGTTCTCGCTCGTTGTGCCACGCCGGCCCAGCCCGCGCGGGCTGCCGAGGTCTGCGTCGCCTGCCGCCGGCGACCCGCCCCTCGAGGGACGGGGCCGGCTGGTCCTCGTGGTCGAGGACGACCCGACGGCGCTCGAGCTCGTCGCCGAGGTCCTCCGCAAGGCCGAGTACCTGGTGCGCGAGGCGACCGACGTCGACGCGGCGATGCGCCTGCTCCAGCGGCGCCGCCCGGATCTGGTCCTGCTCGATGTCCGGCTCGGCGACCAGAGCGGCCTCGACCTCGTGCCCTCGATCCGGGAGCGTGACGGCGCGGGCCGGATCCCGGTGCTCGCGCTCAGCGCCGACACCTCGCCCGAGGACGTGCGCCACGCGGCCGAGGCGGGCTGCGACGCCTTCCTCTCGAAGCCCGTCGGCCCGCGCCTCCTGCTCGCGCGCATCCGCTCGATGATCGACGACGCCGAGGCCGTGGCCCCGGCCTCCTGAGGCCAGCGGCCTAGCGCGGCAGGCGGGCCTCGATCCCGGCTGGCCCGTCGCGGCTCTCGAGCATGCCCTCGCTCGTCAGCGCCAGGACCGCGTCGCGGACGGCGGCGGCATGGTGCTCGCCGATCGCCTCCGGGTAGGCGACCCACCCGTCGCCGGGCGCCTCCCTCGCCAGCCCGAGCACTCGGCCCCGCAGCCAGCGCCGCGTCGCCGGAAAGGGCGGGGTCGCCGCGCGCCGCCGCGTGGTGGCACGGGAGGGGGCGCCGCCGTCCGCCCGACCCACCGCCGCGTACCGGCACCAGCGGGCAGCCGGGCACCCGGCGCAGCGCGGGGCGCGCGGGGCGCACAGCCCGGCGCCAATGTCCATCAGCGCATGCGTCCACGCCGCCGCGGCGTCCCGAGGCACGACCGCATCGGCAAGCGCCTGCACGGCTCCCGCGCTCAGGATGCCTGGCGCTCCGGCGGCGATCCGCCCCAGGACGCGCCGGACGTTCGTGTCGACCGCGCCCGCGGGCCGGTTGAACGCGATCGCCGCCACGGCCCGCGCGGTGTAGGGCCCGACGCCGGGCAGCCGCTCGAGCGCAGCGACGTCGTCGGGCACCCGGCCGCCGTGGTCGGCGACGATCGCCTGCGCCGCCCGGTGCAGGGCGAGGGCGCGCCGGTTGTAGCCGAGGCCGGCCCACGCCCGGAGCACCTCGGCCGTGGGCGCCGAGGCGAGGTCGGCCACCGTCGGCCAGCGCGCGATCCAGGTCGTCCACGCCTCGGCGGCGCGGGCAGCCTGGGTCTGCTGGGCCATCAGCTCGGAGACGAGCACCGCGTACGGGTCGGCGGTCGAGCGGAACGCGAGGCTGCGCCCGTTCTCCGCGTACCAGGCCAGGATCGCGTCGCGGGCCGCGCGCGGAACGAGGCCGTCGGGGTCGAGGTCGGCGTCCACGGCGCGAAGCGTATGGCGCCAGGCCGTTGGGCGTACGGCGAGGCTTATGGGCGCCGGGCCACCACCACCGTGCTGGTCGAGATCCGCCCATCGCCGAGATCGTGGTCCGTGCGGCGCGCCTGCTCCACGACGAGGGCCCCCAGCTCCGCCGCCGCCTCGTCGGGGTCCCAGAGGTAGGCCGGGTCCCGGGGCCCGGGGACGTCGCGGCCGAGGTTGACGCGGTCGTGGCCGACCAGCAGCAGGCGGCCGCCCGGCGCCAGGGCGTCGACCGCCTTCGCGACCACGGCCCGGCGCTCGACCGGGGGCAGGTGGAGGAACATGATCGCGACCAGGTCCGCCGAGCCGGGCTCGGGCGCCCACTCGAGCAGGTCGGCGTGGACCCACGCAACCACCACGCCAGCCCGTGCGGCCGCCTCGCGGGCGCGCTCCACCGCCACGCCCGAGAAGTCGACGCCGGTCGCCTGCCAGCCCCGCGAAGCGAGCCAGATGGCGTGCCGGCCATCGCCCGCCGCGAGATCGAGAGCGCGCCCAGGCGGCATCGAGGAGGCAACGTCCGCGAGCGCGGGGTCGGGCTCGCGCGACTCGATCGGCTCGCGGGCCGCATGGCGCTCGTCCCACAGCTGGCGACGCGTCTTCTCGGGCTCGTCGGTCATGCGCGGTGCTCCTGTCATCCGAGGGCGGCGAGTCGGTCGCGGACCCGCTGCGCCACCGCGTCCTCCACCACGGAGTCCGGGTCGCGCAGCCCGCCGAGCGTCGCCCGGACGCCGACGAGGCTCGCGTACAGCGGCGGGCACGTCGGGCACGTCTCGAGGTGCGCCTCGACGGCGGACTTGGTGTCATCGTCCAGCTCCCCGTCAAGGTACCCCGAGACGTGGCGGCGGGCGCGCCAGCACCGGAGGGGCTGCGCCTCGCTGGCCAGCCGGCGCGCATCGTCCACCGCGAGGGCGCTCACGAGCATCATCCGCCCGCGCCGGAGGCGCTGCTTGGTCGCGGGCAGGCCCGCCCCGGTGGCCGCTGCGATCTCGGCGCCCGTCCAGCCCAGCGCGTCGTGGAGCAGCACGGCCACGCGGTAGACGACCGGCAGCCGGGTGAGGGCGTCCTCCAGCTCGTCGCGCAGCTCGGCCTTCTCGAGGACCCGCTCCGGGACCACGGACCAGTGGTCATCGCGCCAGTCGGCCTCCACCGCCTCGATGTCCAGCTCGTCGTGGTGGACGCGGGACCGGTCGATCACGCGGTTGACGAGCGAGCGGCGGAGCCAGGCCGACAGGGCCGAGGGGTCGCGGAGCTGGTCGCGCCGCCGCCACGCGCCCACGATGGTCTCCTGGGCGCAGTCCTCGGCGAGGTCGGCGTCGCGGACGAGGCGTGTGGCGAGGTGGACGAGGCGCGGCAGCTCCGCGACCAGCGACGCCGCGAAGGCGTCGCCGGGAACCGCGGCCTCGTCCATCAGGTCGGGCGGTCAGCGGGCAGCCGACCGCGTGCTGATGCGGAAGATGGCATAGAGCGGGCAGAAGCCGACGACGCCGGTGACCAGCATGACGGCGGCCAGCACCCAGGCCACGATGGCCAGGGCACCGCCCGCGACGCCGGTGACGGCGAGCGCGGCGAGCACGACGCCGAGGATGACGCGGACGATCCGGTCGGGGGTGGACTCGTTGAGGGAGAGGCGCATCGGGGTTGCTCCTGCTAGGAACGGGCGGTCGATTGGTGCCCGCTGCCTCGTTGACGAGATCGGCGGGCGAAGGGATACATCGGGGCCTAGAGGCCCGGCAGCCGCCGGAGGCGGCCCAGCTTGGTGAGCGCCGCGTACGAGCCCCAGCCCTGCTTGAGCCAGTGGCCGACGAACGGCAGCGGGATGACGACATTGCGCTTCCGGCCCCGGTAGACCATGGCGGCCCCGTTGCCGGTGTCCATGAGGCACACGATCGAGAGGTGGGCCTGGTAGCCCTTCCGCTCCGGGCGGCCCGCCTCGGCGGCGATGATGTTGGCTGCGGCGTTGCGGGCCATGACCTCGGCCGTGTGGCCCTGCTTGGCCCGCCACTCGGGCCCCTCGAGGGCCGCCACGTCGCCTGCCGCGTAGACGTCGCTCGTGCCGGCGACCAGGCCGTGGTCGTCGATCTGGACGAAGCCCGCCTCGTTGAGCGGCAGGTCGGACGCGGCGAGCGCCGGGTGGCCCGCCGCGCCGGGGATGAACAGGACGAGGTCCGCGTCCAGGCGCGAGCCGTCCGCGAAGGCCACGCCCCGCTCGTCGAAGCCGGAAATCGGGGTGCCGGTCCGGGACGGGATCCGGTTCCGCTCGAACATCGAGGCCATCAGGTCGAGGGCTCCCCGGCCCATGCGCTCCCCGGGCTCCGCCATCGGCGCGAAGAACGTGATCTCGAACCGGTCGCGGACGTGCCGGCGGTTGAGCGCATTGACGATGTTGAACAGCAGCTCGAACGCGGGGCCGCCGCGCACCGCCGAGCGGTCCTTGGGGTTGCCGCCGAAGCCCACCGCGATCGACCCGCTTCCCCTGGCGATGAGCGCGTCGAGCCGGTCGCGGATCTCGACGGCCGTCGCCGGCGCGCCGCAGATCGAGAGCGTGTGCTCGACGCCCCTGGGTGCGAGCTTGCTGCCGCCCAGGGCGATCACCAGCTGGTCGTACTCGAGCTCGCCGCCCGCGAGGCGGACGCGGTGCCCGGCCGACGAGATCTGCTCGACGCGGTCGACGACGAGGTTGAACCCCCGCCTCGCCGCGATCTTGCGCAGCGGGACGCGTGCCCGCTCCGGCTCGATGCCCCGGGTGGGGATCCAGATCGAGATCGGGTTGAGGTACAGGAAGTCGCGGTCCGAGACCAGCGTGACGTCGAAGCGTCCGGACTTGGCGAGCTCGGCAGCGGCCTCCACGCCCGCGAAGCCGCCCCCGAGGACGAGGGCGCGCTTGCGGCCCGTGGCGGCCGGCTCGGCTGCGGTCGCCACGTCAGGCGGCCGGTGCGTCGCGCAGGATCGCGAGCAGGTCCGTGCTCTCGATGATCAGGTGGTCCCTGTGCTCGATCTGGATCTCGGTCCCGGTGTACTTGGGGAACAGCACGCGGTCGCCCACGGCCACCTTGATGACGTCGCCGTCGTCGCCCACCGCCACCACCTCGCCGCGCTGCGGCTTCTCCTTGGCGGTGTCGGGGATGACCAGGCCGGACGCGGTCCGGTTCTCCTGGGCGAGGACGACGACGAGCACGCGGCTGCCGAGCGGCTGGACGGTTTCGGACACGGTGGAACTCCTGGGCTCTCGCTGCGAGCGGTTCAGTTGGGGCGGAGGCCGAGCATCGAGTCGATGCGGGCCTGGTCGAACCCGACGATCGGGCGGCCATCGATCTCGATCACCGGCACCCCCATCTGGCCGGTGCGGCGGACAAGGTCGCGGGCGGCCGCAGGGTCGCGGCTGACGTCCACGTCGCGGAACGGGACGCCCCGGCCGCGGAGGTAGGTCTTCGCGCGGGTGCACCACGGGCAGGTGGGCGTCGAGAACACGATGACCCGGTGCGGTCGGGCGGTGGGCTGCGGGCTCGGCATGATCGGGGCCTTCCTGTCTGTAATTGCGTAGTTGCGCAACTAGTTACGAACGATAGCAGGAAATCAGCCACTTGCGCAAGCGTGCAAGCACGGCTACCGTTCGCGCTGCGTCCTCCCTTGTCGCGGCCAGGCGGGCGTCTGGGCGCGCGCAACCGAACGGAGGCACGATGGCTCGCGTCGCCATCCTCGGAGCCGGGTTCGCGGGCCACACCGCGGCCCTCTACCTCGGCGACAAGCTCGGCAGGGACCACCAGGTCACGGTGGTCAACCGGCTCGACCTGTTCTCCTATGTGCCTTCCTGGGTCTGGGTCGGCGTCGGGCGGATGCCGCTCGCCAAGACCCAGTTCAAGCTCGCGCCGGTGTACCGCAAGTTCGGGATCCGGTTCATCGTGGGCAGGGCCACCGAGATCCACCCCGACGAGCGGTACGTGACGGTCGAGCCGGCCGACGGCAACCCCGCCGACGCGCGCGTCGACTACGACTACCTCATCGTCGCCACCGGGCCCAAGCTGGACTTCGCGGGCACGCCCGGCCTCGGGCCCGACGGCGGCCACACCGAGTCCATCTGCACGGGGCCCCACGCGGAGCACGCCCGCGACCACTACCTGGCCGAGGTCGAGCGCCTCAAGAGGGGCGAGAAGCGCCGCTTCGTCGTGGGCACCGGTCACCCCGGGGCCACCTGCCAGGGCGCCGCCTTCGAGTACATCACCAACCTCCACAAGGACCTCGTCCGGCGGGGCGTCCGCGACAACGTGGACCTGCTGTGGCTCTCCAACGAGCGCGCCGTGGGCGACTTCGGCGTCCGCGGGGTCCACGTGCGGCGGGGCGGCAAGATCGTGTCCAGCACGGACTTCATCGGGGCCGTGTTCCGCGACTACGGCATCCGCCACCAGGTCCAGACCGGCGTCAAGGAGGTCACGCCCGAGGTCATCCGCTGGGAGGACTACGAGGGGCGCGAGGGCGAGACGCCGTACGACTTCGCGATGCTGATCCCGCGCTTCCTGGGCCAGCCGCTCAAGGTGCTCGACAAGGACGGCAGTGACGTCTCGGCCGAGGTGCTGGCGCCCAACGGCCTGGTCAAGGTGGACGCGACCTACGGACTCCCGTACGAGGACCTCATCCGCAACCCGGACGCCTGGCCGGAGCGGTACCAGAACCCCCGCTACCCGGAGATCTTCGCCGCCGGGATCGCGTTCGCGCCGCCAGGACCCGTGTCCGAGCCCCACGTCAACCCCAACGGCATGAACATCACCTCGGCCCCGCCCCGCACCGGCATGGTCTCGGGGATCATCGGGCGCGTGGTGGCGCTCAACATCATCGACATCGTCAAGCACGGCCGGATGACCCACGGCGAGCGCATGACCGAGATGTACGCCGCGTGCATCGCCTCGATGGGCGACTCCCTGTGGGACGGCTCGGCGGCGACGATCATGATCTACCCCGTGGTGCCCGACTTCCGGCGCTACCCCAACGAGGAGGGCCGCGACCTGTTCGTGACCCATCTCGAGATGGGGCTCGCCGGGGCGTGGATGAAGCGGATGCTCCACACCACGTTCATCCACAAGCTCAAGGGCGGCATCGGCTGGAGGTTCATCCCCGAATGAGCGCCGCCAAGCCCTCCCCTGCCCCGCCCGACCCGCAGCCCGGAGCACCTGCCATGGAGATCACCCCGCGCGACCGGTTCTGGATGAACTTCAAGCTCTTCCAGCTGCTCCGGTTCGTCGTCCTCAACCTCAAGATCCTCAAGGGCGTGAACCAGGCGAAGCGGAGCTGAGCGCCGGCCCGCCGGGCGGGCACCGCCGCAGCCCGCGCTCGGCTGCTACATGCGCTCCTTCACGCCCGTCCGCACCAGCCACCAGTTCACCGGCCACGCGGTCAGGAACCCGAGCGCCATGCCCGCCTGCATCAGGAACCAGAAGGCCGGGTCGTCGGGGTGGAGGTGTTCGGGGAACAGGACGAGCTGGACGAGGAGCATCCAGCCGAACATGCCCACCTCGAACGCCAGGAGCGAGAGCGTGTCGGCGCGGAGGGCGGCGGCGATCCCGTCGCGGGCGCCAAGCCCTCGCATCGGGGCGATGGTCGCGTACTGGAACGCGATCCCGAGCAGGTAGGCGAGCGCGAAGTCCACCGGCAGCTCGATCCACAGGGCCAGCTCGGCCAGCCGGAGCCCGAGCAGGGACACGAGCGTGCTGCCGGCGACGTCCCCGAGGGTGCACCCGGCGCCGCAGTGGCTGACCGCGAGCGTCGTGGCCACCGGGGTGGTGCGGGGGCCGTGACGGGAGCCGCGCGGGCGGCGCCAGCGCCGGTACCAGAGCACCGCGAGCGGTCCCAGGTACAGCGCCGTGACCGGCCAGACGATCTCCATGACCGCCATCTGCAGCCGATTGCCGCGCCACCAGACGTCCCGCGCGATCCAGGCCGCCGAGCCCAGGCCAAGCGCGATCGCGGTCCAGGCAGCGAGGGTGAGGGTCGCGGTCGGCACGCCTCGAGCGTGGCCGATCTGCCGCGACACCTGCACCGGGCGCTGGTCGAGCCACGCAACAGCGCCATGACAACCCGGCTCGGCGCCCGCGGCGCGTCAACCTGCCCGCGGCAGCTCCAGCCAGACCGCTGCCCCGCCCTCCGGCCGATTGGCGGCCCCGACCGATCCGCCGTGCGCCTCGGCCAGCGCACGCGCGATCGCGAGCCCGAGCCCCGAGGTGCTCGTCGTCCGGTCGCGGGCCGGGTCGGCCTGGTAGAAGCGGTCGAAAACGTGCGGGAGGTCCGCCGGGGGGATGCCCGGGCCCGCGTCGAGGACCGTGAGCCTGACCGTCGGGCTGCCGGCCGGCGAGGGCTCCACCCGCACCGTGATCCGGCTCCCCGCGGGCGCATACCGGCTGGCGTTGTCGAGCAGCGCGTTCAGCGCCTGGCCGACGCGGTCGGGGTCGGCGCGAGCCGTCGGCGACGGCTCGGCGACCTCGGCGACGACCTCGACACCGCGCTCTCGGGCGCGGGCCGCGAACCCCGCGACGGCAGCCTCGGCGAGCTCGCCCGGGCGCACCGGCGTGATCGCGAGCGGGAGCGCTCCCGCCTCCGCCAGGCTGACCGTCCGGAGGTCGTCGACGACGCGGCCGAGCAGTCGGGCCTGGTCGCGGATCGTCGCGAGGTGGCGGTCGTCGTGCGGATAGACGCCGTCGAGCACGGCAGCCGTGGTCGCCTCGATCACGGCGAGCGGCGTCTTCATCTCGTGGGCGGCGTCGGCGAAGAACCGACGGCGAGCGGCCTCGCTCCGCTCGAGGTCGGCCGCCATCGCGTCGAACGAGCGGCCGAGCGAGCCCAGCTCGTCGCCGCGACCGGCCACACCGGACCGTGCCGAGAGGTCGCCGCTCGCGACGGATGCCGCCGCCCGCTCGAGGCGGACGAGCGGCCGGGTGATCCACCACGCGATGACGATCCCCACGAGCGAGGCGACCGCGGCGGCTAGGATCGCGACCAGCACGATCGTCGTGATGGCCTCCTGCTGGGCCTGGGCGAGGTACGCGGCGCCCCCGCCTGCGCCCGGACCGAGGCCGCGGCCCGGACCGAGGCCCGTGCCCGGCGCCGCCGTGTCGCCCGCCTGCATGAGCGCGAGGCCGCGACCCACGATCGGCGGCGCCGCGATCGCCACTGCCGCTGCCGTCGCGACGGCCACGGCCGCGAACGCCGCCGCGAGCCTGACGGCCAGGCCGGGTCCGCGCGGGCGGGCGCCCTCGGTCATGACCGCGCGGCCCGGTAGCCCACGCCGCGGATCGTCTCGATGTACTCGCGCCCGGCGTCGCGCGGGCCGAGCTTGCGGCGCAGGTTCTTGACATGCGTGTCCATCGTCCGGTCGAAGGCCTCGAACGCCTCGCCGAAGACGCGCTCCCCGAGCTGCGCCCGGGTGAGGGTCACTCCCGGGTGCTCCGCGAGCGCGAGGAGCAGGTCGAACTCGGCCCGCGTCAGCCCGAGGTCGGCGCCGGCACGGCGGACCTCGCGCGCAGGCTCGTCGATCTCGAGGTCGAGGAAGGCCCGGCCCGCCGCATCCGCGGCCGGGCCGGCGGCCGGCGCGGAACCGCCGACCCGGCGGAGCACGGCGCCGACGCGGGCCACCACCTCGCGGGGCTCGAACGGCTTGGTCACGTAGTCGTCGGCGCCGATCTCGAGGCCCGCCACGCGGTCGATCACGTCGTCTCGCGCGGTGAGCAGGATGACCGCCGAGCGCAGGCCGGCGGCCCGCAGTTCGCGCAGGACGTCGAAGCCGGAGCGCCCCGGGAGCATGACGTCGAGGACGATGACGTCGGGGTCGCCCTCGAGGGCCGCCTCGAGGGCTGCGTCACCGTCGGCCGCGTACCGCACCTCGTGGCCCTCGCGGGCCAGATACGAGCCGACGATGTCGCGGATGTGGGGCTCGTCGTCAACGACGAGGATGCTGCTCATGTGGACGCCATCGTAGGGCGGGCGGCCACCGGGGGGAGGCAGCCGCCCGCCTGGGGAGTCGGCCCGGCTAGTTGCTGGGCACGGCGCTGGCGACCGGGCACGCGCCTGCTGCCCCGAAGCCGCGCGCCATCGCGCCGCGGCCAGCGCCAGCAGGCCCGCCCGACGCGGAGCCCCACGCCCCGCGCATGGCGCCATTGGGCCCGGCGCCGACGGCCGCGCCGCGCATCCCGCCGGGTGTTGCCTGGTAGACCATGGCCTTCGCCTGGACGGCCAGGTCGGCCTTGAGCGTCTTCGCCTGGTCCGCGGTGATGGCGCCGACGGCCAGGCGGGCGTCGACACGGGTCGACCACTGGGCAACCAGGGCGTCGATCAGCTTCTGCGGGTCGACCTTCTGGCGCTCGGCGATCTGGGCGAGGGTGAGGCCCCCCTGGCGGAGGGCGGCGATCTCGGCGTTGGAGAGCCCCAGGATGTCGGTGAGCACCGTGCCGGCGCTCGTGCCCGGGGCCGCCGGCGTGGCGGTCGACGTCGCCGTCGGGACGATCGGGGCGACCGTCTGGGACGCGGACGGCGCCGGCGTGGCTGCGGATGCGGCACCGACTGCGAGCAGGGCCGCGAGGCCGGCGCCGATGACGGGGGCGATGAGCTTGTTCATGGTTGGACGCCTTTCAGGCTGGGTGCGTCCCCGGTCCTCCCGGGAGCGCTGGGTTTGAGGCTGCGGGGCGGACGTGGAGCGCGCGTGAACCCGCGGTGGAGTTCGTGCGTGATCCCGTCCGCACCGGGGCCGTGGTCGCGCGTCAGCGGCCGAGGAGCCGCGTGAACGCCGCGAGGTGCTGCTGCGAGGCGGCGCGCAGGCTCGCGTAGACCGCTGCGACGTCGGGCGCGGTGATCCCGGAGGCAGCCGCGTCGAGCCGGGCGATATCGTCGTTCTCGACGGTCGCGCCAGCGGCCAGCGCCTCAGCCGCCGACCCGGTCCCGCGGGCGAGCAGCGAGCGGTAGAGGTTGGTCATCTCGAGCGAGGCGAAGTCGCCCGCGGACCGGCCCGCGGTGGGGTCGCTGATCTGGTACCGCGCGAGCAGTGAGCGCACCGCCGCGAGATGGGTGGCCTCGGCCGCCGCGATGTTCCGCCAGACCGGCGTGCTGTCCTGGGCGCCGAAGGCCGTGTAGAGGTTGAGCGCGAGCTGCTCCTCCTCGGCCATGCCCGCGAGGCCGGCGGCCTGGGCCGCGGTGAGGGTGCCGACGGGCTGAGCCAGCGCGGCGTCGAACGCCTGTGTGCGAGCTTGCCCGGCCGTGCCGGAGGCCCCGTAGCCCGTTCCGTAGCCCCCGGTACCGGTTCCCGCGTCATAGCCGGCGCCGTTCGCGATCCCCGACGGAGCGGACGTGGCACTGGCGCCGGACCAGGAGCCGTGCGGCCCGGCGGCGAGGACCGCGCCAGCGGCGATGGCCAGGCCGAGCACGGCCCCGCCGACGCCGACGAGGATCTTGCGCTTCTGCTGCTGCATGGTTGGTTCACCTCAGGGGAGCGGCCCTGCGACCGCCCCTTGCGGCCCCCACGGGCCGATGACAACAGCCTCGCTGGGCCGTGCGGACGCTGAGCGGAGGCCGCGTGGAGGCCGCGTGGGCGTCGTGCGGAGCGTCCGGGTTGGCGGCGGCCCGGGCAGCGTTTCGCAAGAACTCCACGACGCCTCCATGGAGGGTCCACGCGCCGGGTCGAGCCTTGGGACCCGAGGCGGCTGCCCAAGCCCGCCAGCACAGGAGCCGAGCCATGGCCCAGCCCCATCGCGCGCCCGCCGACGGGTCGCCCGCATGACGCCGACCCAGCTGCGCATCCTCGACGTGACGGCGGCGGGCCGCCCGTTCGGCTCGATCCGGCGGCCGCGCCGGGGGTTCGCCGCCCTGCGGGGGATCCAGGGCGCCCGGCGCGCGGTCCAGCTCGCCGTGCTGGGGGCGGTCGGCGTGCTCGCGGTCGACCGCTGGGGCGCCGCCGCCGCCGGGCCGACCGCCACCAGCCCCGAGGCCCTCTGCCCGCTCGGGGGGATCGAGACGCTGGCCACCTTCCTGACCACCGGCGTCTTCGTCCCCCACGTGCACGCTGCCAACCTGGTCCTGGCCCTGGCCGTGCTGGTCCTCGCCATCGCCGCGCGCGGCGCGTTCTGCGGGTGGATCTGCCCGCTCGGGTTCCTCCAGGACCTCGTGGCCGGAGGGAGCGCGATGGTGCAGCGGCGCGTGCCCGCGGCCCACCGGGCGATGCGGGCGCTGCGCCATGCGGCGAGGCCCCTGGCCGTCCTCGACCGGCCGCTGCGGCTGGTCAAGTACGCGGTCCTAGTGTGGGCCGTCTGGGGCGCCGCCACCTTCGGCATCATGGTGTTCCGCGACGTCGACCCGTGGATCGCCCTGCTCGACATCGCCAGCGAGAGCACGGGCCTCGGGCTCGCGGTCCTGGCCGTCGTCCTCCTGGGCGCGGTGTTCGTGGACCGGCCCTGGTGCCGCTACGCGTGCCCGCTCGGCGCCGCCAACGGGCTGGCGGCGCGCCTGAGCCCGCTCCGCCTCGAGCGCAATGAATCCGCGTGCGTCGCGTGCAACCTGTGCACGCGGAGCTGCCCCATGGGGATCGACGTGGCGAAGGCCACGGCGGTCACCTCTGCCGAGTGCATCGGCTGCCTCGAGTGCGTGGAGGCGTGCCCGCGCGCCGGTGCGCTCGAACTGCACCTCGGGCTGCCGGTCGGAGGCCGGGCATGACCGCGCGACCGCTCCCGACCACCCGCGCGTCGGCTGGCATCGCGACCGTCGAAACCCCCGACGCCGCGGCCGGGACGTCACTCCCGGCCGCCGACTCCCTGCCACCCCGCGCCGGGGACGCGGAGGGCAGCGCGGCGCCTGCGCGCCAGGGACGCGGAGGGCGGCCGCTGCCAGTCCGCCGTGGCCGCCACCTTCCCACGGCCCTGTACGGCGCGCTGGTGGTGACGGTGTTCGCCGGGATCGTCGGGCTCAGTGCCGCAGCTGGCGTCTGGCAGACGAGCGGCCGGACGACCGCCGGTGGTGCCAGCGTCACGCTCCAGGGCACGTCCACCACCGAGATCAAGGGCTGGATGACGGTGGGCGACGTCGCCGATGCCTTCGGCGTGCCGCTACCCGACCTGCTGGCCGCGTTCGGCCTGGATCCGGCCACCCCCTCCTCGACGGCCGTCAAGGACCTCGAGAGCGATCTGTTCTCCGTGGTCGCCCTGCGCGACTGGATCGACCTGCAGCGCGGCCCGGTGCCGTGAGCCGGCCGCGTCACGGGATTGGCGGACGTTCGTTTCTGCTCCCCGACCACAGACGGCGCCCCTGCGGGCAGCAGCCCGCCGCCGTCCCGGAGGCAGAGCCATGACCCACCTGCTCCCCGCACTCCTCGCCCTCAAACTCCCAGCCGTGCTCGGCGGCGCGGCCGTGGCAGGGACCATCGCCGTGGGCGCCGTGACGCTGGCGCCGCCCCAGGCGCCCGGCGGGCACGACGGCGGCACGCAAGTCCAGACGACGCACCAGCTCCAGCAGCGTGACCGGTCCCGCGTGCAGCTGGCGGCGCCCTCGGTGGCCCCCGTGGGCGACCAGGACCGCGTCCAGGCGCAGGACCGCGATCGCGTGCAGGTCCAGGACCCGACAGCGGTGCCGGCGCAGGACCAGGTTCGCGACCAGGCGCGCGACCAGGTCCGCGCGCAGGCGTCCGCATCCGCCGCGCCGTCGGCGCAGGTGCGTGCCCAGGAGCAGGTCCGCGAGCGCACCCAGTCAAAGGCTGGCGGCGGCACGCAGGCGGCGACCGCCGAGCCCAAGGGCGCGACCGGGACGGGCCAGGGCGACCGCGACCAGGACCAGACCCGCGATCGGCTCCAGAGCTGCTCGCCGTCGCCCACCGGTTCGCCGGCGTCGGCCGGGGCGCCGGGCGACGGCAACCAGCACCGGAATGGCGGCGCTCCGGCCGCCACCCCGGCGCCCTGACGGCACGCCCGCCAGCCCATGGTCGAGGCGCAGCAGGACGCGGCGGCGATCGATGGACTCGTCGTGCTCGCCGCCCGTGGCGACGCCGCCGCGTTCGCTGCGCTCTACGACCACTTCGCCCCTCGACTTCGCCGCTTCCTCGGCCACCAAGTCGCCGAGGCAGGCCGGGTCGAGGACCTCGTCCAGCAGGTGTTCCTCAAGATGATCGAGGCACTTCCCCGCTACCGCCCCACGGGCGCGCCCTTCGGCGCCTGGATCTTCCGGGTGGCGCGGAACCTGGTGATCGACGACCGGCGCACACGGCATCCGGCTGTCCCGATCGAGCTCGCCGACGACCGGCCGTCACCCGACGGCGACCCGCTCGCGAGCGCGATCCGGGCCGACGAGCGGGCCCGGCTGCTGAGCGCCATCGACACGCTCCCGGCGGACCAGAGGGACGTGCTCGTCTGGCGCTTTCTCGCCGAGCTCTCGCCCGCGGAGACGGGAGTGCTCATGGACCGCTCGCCGGAGGCCGTCCGCGCCCTGCAGCACCGCGCCCTCGTGGCCCTGCGGGCCCGGCTCGGCAACGCGCTGGCGGTGGAGGTGGCCGCAAGGTGAGCCCGACGACGACCGTGGCCGACAGCTGGGACGACGCGGAGATGGCGTCGTTCGCGCAGAGCGTGGCGGGCGCTCTCGCTCCGCGCGTGGCCGAGCCCCCGCGTGCCTCGGCGACGCGCACCGCCGTCCTGAGCGCCTTTGCCGCCGCGCGTCTCGGGCAGCCTTCCCGTCGACCGGCGATCCGCCTCCCGGGGCGCCTCGCGACGAGCCTCTCGCTCGCCGGCCTGCTGCTGTTCGCGGGGGCGGCCGGCATCGCCGCGTCGAGCGCCGGCGGACCGCTCTACGGGCTTCGGCTCGCGGTCGAGGCCGTGACCCTGCCGGCGAGCGGACCCGGTCGCCAGGCCGCCGACGTCGAGCGCCTCGGCCTGCGCCTCGACGAGATCCGGGCGGCCACTGCCCGCAACGACGGGGGCGCACTCGTCGCGAGCCTCGACGCCTTCGCCGGCATCGCGAGCGAGACCGCCGCGGTGGCCGTCCCGGACGCGGCCGAGGCGACGCGGGTCGCCGCCCAGCTGCAGGGCATCGAGCAGGTGCCCGCGGGGAGCGCCGGCGTCGCCCGGGCCCGTCAGGGGGCGCTCGATGCCGGTGCTCGCCTCGTTGCCGCACTCGGGGCCGGCGCGGCACCGGAGGACCCCCGGAACCCTGCCGGCTCCGGTCCCGACCCCTCGATGCCGCCCGGCCAGGGGGGCCAGGCGCCGTCCACCCGCCTGCCGCCATCCGGCCAGGGGGCCGGCCCGAGCGGCGACACGGGATCCCCGGTCGGAGGCCCCGGGGGTGGGCCGGGCGGCGCGGGCGCGGGTGGTCGGCCGGTGGCCAGCGGACCTGATGCCAGCCCGGCCCAGTCGAGGGATGGGCGCGGCAACGGCGCCTCCGGGGTCGGCACCCCCGCAGGCTCGGCCGACGGATCGGGCGCCGGGCCTGGCGACGGATCGGGCGCCGGGTCTGGCGCCGGTCAGCGGTCGAGCCCTGGCGGTTCGGGGCCGGCGGTCGGCGCGGGTACCCCGAGCGGCTCCGCGGCGCCGTCGGGCGGCGCTCGTGGCGCCGGCTCCGCGGCGCCGTCGGGAGCGGGCGGCGTCCCGACCGGCCGGAGCGCCCCCTGAGACGCGCCCGGCCCTCCCGTCCCGTCAGTTCTCGACCTGGGTGCCGTCCCCGGCGTACCGCTCCGCGCCCTCGAGCGGGTGCCCGTCGGGCTTGCGCCCGAGCCGCGCCGCCTGCTCGGCGATGACGGCCTCCAGGATCGCCTCGGCCGTCCCCTCGCGGGCGACCGGCTCGCTCCAGGCGAACTCGTCGAGGTAGTCGTCGGTCGCCGCGAGCCCCTCGCGCATCGTGATCCGGCTGACCTCCTGCATGAACCAGCGGGGCATCGGCTGCTTGGCGGTCGTGCCGTCGTCGCCGATCACCTCCACCTGCGTGGGGATGGACCGCCAGGCGAGAACGCGGTACGTGGGCATCGATTCAACAGGCCTCCTGGAGGTAGCGGGGCCGGACCGGCTCGCGCGATGGTGACCGCCGCGTCGCCGGGGCGAGCGGCACGGTGCGATCTGGGGCACGATGGGCAGCGCGCGGAAGCGCGACGAGAGCAGGAGCGGTGCGGACATGAGCGAGGTCATCGAGTCGCAGGCGGGCGGCAGCCTGGTGTCGCTGCGCACGACCAGCGACGAGCACCATGCGCGCATGATCCCCCACGTCGACCGGCTGCTCCAGTTGGCGGAGATGGTGGGCCACGTCGAGTGCTCGTCGCTGCACCCGATGTTCGACGAGGAGTACCGGTTCATCACGGGCTCGCTGGTGCCGCACATGGAGGTCATCGAGCGCAACCTCTATGGGCGCATCGAGGCCGAGCTCTCGGGGCACCACTCGCTGACCCCGATGCGCGAGGAGCACCGGACGATCAACCGCCTCGTCGCGGAGCTGGGCCGATACCGCGACCACGCCGACGAGTGCACCTGGAGCGCGGTGGAGGGCATGGCGCTCCGGCGGGTGCTGTACCGGCTGCACGCGCTGCTCAAGGTGCACCTCGCCGAGGAGGAGCTCTACCTCGAGGTGCTCGAGCGCAACCTCGACCCCGCCGAGAAGGACGCGCTCGCCCGCAGCCTCGGCCATGCGATGGACGAGGGCCTCTAGGGCAGCGGCGAGGGGCCCGGGTGGCTGGCGACCCAGGCGAGGTACGCGGCATCGAACTCGGCGATCAGGCGGTGGCGCTCCTTCATCACCGCCGCCCACTCGTCGAGCGCGCGTGAGCCGAGCTCGGTGATCGTGTAGTCGCGCCGCGCCGGCCCGGTGCCGGTCGTCCAGGTGGACGCGATCTGCCCAACCTGCTCGAGGTCGCGCAGCGTGCGGTACACCTGGCCGACGTCGAGCGCGGCGTCGGTCATGCCGATCTCGGTCAGCAGGCTGATGATCGCGTAGCCGTGCCCGCAGCCGCTCGCGAGCGCCATCAGCACGAACGGCTCGAGCCACCGGTGGTGGGCCGCGATCGGCGACCAGCCGCGGTGGGTCGGGGCGCCGGCGTCGTCGCGCGAGGTGGCGATCGCGAGCACGCCCAGGCTGCTGGCGGACGCGGTGCCGCTCGGCGGCGCCGCCGCTCGGGCGGCCCCTGCGGGACGCTCAGCGGTCGCGACCGGCTTGCGGATCGAGGTGCGCCGCGTGGCCATCGACAGGTGCCTGGACGCCGATTCGCCGGCTCAGCCGGCGACCGGGTGCTCGAGCGCCGCGGCGATCACCTCGGACAGGTCGGACCCGCCGCCCCGGTCGATGATCCGCAGGTACGCCTCCTCCTCGGCCAGGTGGACCTTGAGGAGCGCGTACAGCCCGAAGATCACGCGGCGCAGGGCCAGGCTCCGGCCGAGCGTCACCCGGCCCTCGCGCAGGTCCGCCGACAGCGTCCCGTAGTCGCCCACGAGCTTGCGGACCTGATCGTGCTCGTTGCGCATGGGGCGCATCGAGTGCCGATTCTGGAACATGCGCTCCAGCTCCGGGTACACGCTCCGCTCAGCCGCGTCGATGTGCGGCAGCAGCGTCCCGGTCAGGAACTCGTTGGTGGCCACGACCCGGGCGCGGATGTCGTCTGCGCTCGCGGTCAGCAGCAGGTCGGCCAGCTCGGGCATCCGGTCGATGTGGGCCAGGATCCGCTCATGGTGCTCGTGCGCCACCTGCGGCAGGGACTGGGTCATCGCGGGGCCTCCTTCGACTCCGCCGCCAGCGCGACGAAGAACAGGGCCACCGGCCGGTAGACCGCGTGGGCCAGCTTCATGAACGGCGCGAGGAGCACCAGCTCCATCGCCACGGACACGTGGATCAGGAAGAGCCAGTAGCCCCACACGGGGGCGCCAGGCAGGTAGAGCGCAAGCTCGATCGTGAAGCCCGTGACCGCCGTCACCCACAGGAGGGCGAGGAGCAGCCAGTCGGCCGTGGTGGAGCCGGTGACTGAGCGGTTGGCCTTGCGGTAGCGGTCGATGACCAGGACCGTGGCCCCGTAGACGAGCGACGCGCCGGCGACCGTGCCGAGCAGGCGGATCGGGTACCAGATCGGCACCGGTGCGCCGGTGGCCTTGACGCTGATCAGGGCGAGCCCGTAGTCGAGGGCCGTCGCGGCGAGCAGGCCCACGAAGCCCCACACCACCATGGCGTGGACGAGCCAGCGGCGCCGGTACCAGGGCACGGCCTTCGACACGTCGTCGGCCTCGCACTCGTCGCGGAAGCGCACCTGGCCGAAGGACTCCCGGCCGACCGCAGACCACATGGCGCGGCCGGTCCGCGCCAGGCCGGCGCGCGAGCCGAAGGCGCTCCGGACGGACACGCCCTCCTTGCGCCCGATGTCGCGGACCATGGTCCCCACGCCGACGAGCCCGGCCAGCACCACCAGGACCATCACGACGATGCCGGTGTTGTGGATCAGCTCCTCGGGGATGAAGCCCCAGATCGAGAGCTGCTGGCTGGCCATCGGGCCGCTGGACGAGAGGAAGAAGGCGGCGAAGAAGACGGCGACGAGCACGGCCACGACCGAGGCCACGGCCGGGCGCGTGTACATCGCCTTGGCCAGGCGTGTCCGGTCGTAGGACGCGATCGCGTAGCGGCGGGTCGCGGCCATGAACTCCGACGGGTCGGCCTTGGTCGGGCAGGACTCGGCGCACTCACCGCACTGGTAGCAGCTCCACAGCTCCTTGGACGAGAGCAGCGCGTCCTTCATGCCCAGCTGGGCATAGCGGATGATGCGGCGCGGGAAGGTGCCGTCGGTCTGGCTCATCGGGCACGTCGCCGAGCACGTGCCGCACGAGAAGCAGGCGCTGATGTCGGTGGCGCCGAACTTCTGGATCTCGGGGTACAGCCCCAGGTCCACGCGGACCGGGGCGGCGGCGGGAACAGTGGTCGCGGTCATCTCAGGACACCCGCCCGGTGGGCTCGTAGCGGAAGTAGCCGTCGCCCTCGCTGCCCTTGATCTCGGCCACCCAGCCGTAGCGGCGCAGGCCCATCACCCAGAAGACGGTCTCGTGGGTGGGGGCGCCGATGGCCTCGGCGATCTCGGGCACGGTCTTGGGACCGGTTGACAGGGCGGCGAGGATCAGCGGCCGCCAGACCGCCTCCTCGCGGATGACCTCGCGGACATCCCGATTGGCTGCAGGCATCAGACGGGCACCTCCGCCATGTTGGTGATCATCTCGGTGATCTGGGCGTCGGTGTAGCCCAGCAGGTCGATGGCATTCTCGGGGCAGATCGGCACGCAGCCGCCGCACCCCTTGCAGCTCGCCGCGTCAATGACCGCGAAGTGGCGATCGCCCTCCTCGGCCATCTTGATCGCGTCGTAGGGGCAGGTGGTGAGGCAGTCTCCGCACGCGGTGCACTCGTCCGCGTAGACGAGGGCCACCAGCGGGTCGAGCTCGGTGTACCCCTTCTTGAGGACCGCGGCGCTCTGCGTGACCGCGGCCAGGGCCTGCGTCACCGATTCCGCCGAGGTCTTGGGGCCCTGGCAGGCGCCGGCGATCAGCACGCCGTCCACCACGGTCTCGACCGGGCGGAGCTTGGGGTGGATCTCGTTGAAGAACCCGTCCGCGCCGGCCGGCAGCTTGAGCACGTCCACGAGCGGCTGGTTCTCGCGCGGGACCATGCCCGTCACGAGGACGACCAGGTCCACCGGGAGCGCCAGCTCGGTCCGCTCGGTGAGCAGGTCGCGCACCGTGACGGTGAGCTTGCCGTCGGCGCCCAAGGCCACCGTCGGCGGCTCGTCGTTGTCGAACTTGAGGAACACCGAGCCGGCGTCGCGGGCCTCCGTGTAGAGGGGCTCGAACTTGCCGTAGGTCCGCATGTCGCGGTACAGGTGGAACTGGCGGACCGACGGGTCGAGACCCGACACCTGCACGGCCGTCTGCACGGTGGCCGCGCAGCAGAACCGGGCGCAGTACGCGTTGGAGCAGCCCGCGGTGTTGCGGCTGCCCACGCAGTAGACGTAGGCGACGCTGCGGACCGGCCGGCCCTGCCAGCTGAGCGGCCCCTTGGCCGCATCGACCATCTCCTTGAACTGCGGCAGCGTCACGACCCCGTCGAGCCCGAAGCCGAGCTCGCCGTCCCCGGGCGCGTAGCTCTCGAAGCCCGTGGCCACGATGATCGAGCCGACGGCCACTTCGATCGTGCCCGCACCCTCCCCGCCAACACGGACGGTGACCTGGTAGTTGCCGAAGCTGCCGGCCTTGCCCACGACCTCGGCCCCGGTCAGGACCGTGATCGACGGGCGGCGCTTGACCTCGGCGATGAGCTCCTCGATGAGCGTGCGGCCGACCTTGCCGTGCGGGTACATGGTGCCGAGCTGCTTGACCCAGCCGCCGAGCGAGAGCTCCCGCTCGACGAGGGTGACGCGCAGCCCGACGTCGGCCAGTCCCACCGCCGCCCGGAGGCCGGCGATGCCGCCGCCGATGACGAGCGTGTGCGGGATGGTGTCGACCACCATCGGCTCGAGCGGGATCGTGTTCCGCGTCCGGCCGATGCCGGCCATCACGAGCGCCGTCGCCTTGGCGGTGGCGCCCTCGTGGTCGTCGGTGTGGACCCACGAGCACTGCTCGCGGATGTTGACCTGGGTGTACTCGTACGGGTTCAGGCCGGCGCGCTGGGCGACCCCGCGGAACGTGTACGTGTGGAGCTTCGGCGAGCACGACGCGACGACGAGGCCATCGAGGCTGTTGGCCCTGATGTCCGCCTCGATGTCCTGCTGGGACGCGTCCGAGCAGGCGAACATCGTGGTCCGCGACACGACGACGTCGCCGTTGTCCCGGATGTCCTCGATCACCTTCTCGACGTCGACGTAGTCGCTGATGTTGCCGCCGCAGTGGCAGACGTAGACGCCGATGCGGCGCTGTCCCTCCTGGGCATGGGTGGGGGCCGCCGTGGTGAGGGTCTCGTCGCTCATGCCGGCACCATCTCGATCTGCGGCAGGGCGGTCTTGGTCCGCTCGAGGTGTGCCGCCACCTGCGCGACGGCTGCCCCCGCGTGGACGATCGAGTCCGCGATGTCCTTGGCGCCCGACGCGGCACCCGCCACGTAGACGCCGGGGATGTTGGTCGATCCCGGGTTCAGGTCCTCCTCGGGCTCGTCGACGTAGTGCCACTCGTCGAGGGCCAGCTCGCCGACCGAGAACAGCTGCTCGGCGTCCCGGTTGGGCTGGACGCCCACCGCGAGGACCACCAGGTCGTACTCGGCCTCGGTGATCGCGCCGCCGTTCTCGATGTCCTCGTACTTGAGGACCAGGCTCCCGTCGGGATTCTCGGTGACGTCCGCGACCCTGCCCTTGACGTAGTTCGCGCCCATCGCCTTGGCCTGCTCGTAGAACTCGTCGTAGCGCTTGCCGGGCGCCCGGATGTCCATGTAGTGGACCGTCACGTCGGCGAGCGGCAGGGCGCCCATGATGAGCTGGTTCTGCTTGATGGAGTACATGCAGCAGAACCGCGAGCAGAGGGGGTTGTCCACCTGCAGGTCGCGCGAGCCGGTGCACAGGATGTAGGCGATCCGCTCCGGGACCTTGCCGTCGCCCGGGCGGAGGATCGTGTTGAAGGGCCGGGTCGGGGCGAGCAGGCGGTCCATCTGCATCGCGGTGATGACGTTCTTGTAGACGCCGTACCCGTACTGCGGCTTGAGGTCGGCCGGGAACAGCTTGAAGCCGGTGGACACGACCACGGCGCCGAAACGGAGCTCGTGCGTCCGGTCGGTGGCCCGCAGGTCGATGCAGCCGTCCACGGGGCAGGCATTGACGCACTCGTTGCACTCGGAGCACACGGCGCAGTCGATGCACCGCCCGGATGCACGGCGTGCCTCCGCCTCTGTCAGCGGCGCCTCGATCTCGTGGAAGTCGGCCGGGGCAGCCTCGAGCTGCATCCCGTCCGGCGTGGGGGCCGACACCGTGAAGGCCTTCTGGCGGGCCAGCACGGCCTGCTTGTCCACGACGGGCAGCCGGTCGTCCCAGTTGTCGAACGCGCGGCCGTTGAGCCAGGCGTCGATCTGGTGGGCGGCCTTGCGGCCCTCGCCCACCGCCCGGGTGATGTCGGTGGCGCCGTTCACCGCGTCGCCGGCGGCGAAGACGTGCTCGACGCCGGTCTGGCAGGTGGCCCTGCTGGCTGACAGGCGCCCGTTCTTCTCGACCGCCACGCGGCCCCCGAACATCGAGGTGTCGGGCGCCATCCCGATGGCGGCAATGATGAGGTCGGCGTCGATCGTGACCGAGGAGCCCGGGATGGGCTCGACGGACTTGCGGCCCGACGCGTCGGGGGCGCCCAGGCGCATCTCGGTGCAGCGCAGGCCGGCCACGGAGCCGTCGGCGTTCCCGAGGACCTCGGCCGGGGCGACCAGCAGGCGGAACTGCACCCCTTCCTTCTCCGCGTCCACGGACTCCACGTGGTGGGCCGGCATCTCGTCGCGGCTGCGGCGGTAGGCCACCGTCACGCTGGCGGCGCCGAGGCGGCGGGCGACGCGGGCCGCGTCCATGGCGACGTTGCCGCCGCCCAGCACGACCACCTTCCTGCCCGTCAGCTCGCCCTGCTGGCCGAGCTTGACCTTGCGCAGGAACGCCGTCGCCCCGACGACGCCCAGGCGGTCCTCGCCGGGGACGCCGAGGCCGCTGTCGCGGTGCGTGCCGGTGGCGACCAGGACGGCGTCGAAGCCCAGGTCCTTGAGCGCGGCCGGGTCGTTGACCGTCGTGTTCACGGCGATCTCGACGCCGAGGCCGGTGACGTTCTCGATGTCGCGCTCCACCACGGCCTCGGGCAGTCGATAGTCCGGGATGCCCAGCCGGAGGAAGCCGCCGGCGACCGGGGCCGCCTCGAAGATCTTGACGCCGTAGCCGAGCTTTGCGAGCTGGAAGCCGGCGGTCAGGCCGGTGGGACCGGAGCCGACGATGGCCACCCGCCTGCCGTTGGACTCGGGCCGCTCGAGCCCGTTGCCGTTGCCCGAGGCGTCGTGCTTGTCGGACGCGAACCGCTTGAGGCGGCGGATCGGCAGCGTGCCCTCCAGCGAGCCGCGGGTGCACTCCCCCTCGCACGGCGCGTAGCAGGCGCGGCCGAGCGTGCCGACAAGCGGTGTCGCCTCGAGGACGAGCCGGAAGGCCTCCTCGTCGAGGCCGCTGCGGATCAGGCTGACGTAGCCGTGGGCCTGGATCCCGGCCGGGCACGCGAAGGAGCAGGGGCTGCTCCCGGCGCGGTCGATGACGGCCTTCTTGGGCACGGCCTGGGGGAACGTGATGTGGGCGGCGCGCCGGGCGACCAGGTCCGCGTTGAACTGGTCGGGCACGGCCACGGTGCACGCGGTCTCGCACTTCTGGCAGCCGGTGCAGGCGTCGATGTCGACGAACCGCGCCTGCTGGGTGACGGTCGCGGTGAACGTGCCGTCAGCGGCCTTGCGGACCTGGTCGACCTTGCTGTAGGTCCAGGGCGTGATGTTGGGGTGGTGGATCGTCGACGCCATCTTGGGCGTCGAGATGCAGGACGCGCAGTCGAGCGTCGGGAACACCTTGGACAGCAGGATCATCTTCCCGCCGACCGAGGCCTCCTTCTCGACCAGCAGGACCTTGTAGCCCATGTCGCCGAGCTTGAGGGCGGACTCCATGCCGCCGATGCCCGCGCCGACGACCAGGACGTCGTAGTCGAGGGCGGCCGGCGCATCGTTGGTGGCGCAGGTTTCGGTCATCGTGTCATCCCGCCTTGGCCGGCCCCATCGCGACGAGCGCGCTGGAGAACGTGGTCATGTGCTTGGTGAACGGCTCCGCGCACACCGAGCAGATCGCCGCCACACGGACGCGGCTCGCGTCGATGCCGTGCTCCTTGAGGACCTTCTGGGCCTTCTGGACCACCGCATTCGAGCGCTTCGCGCAGTCGTGGAGGTAGGCGCACTCCTCGCCGTCGGTGGCGACGAACACGCCGTCGTACCCGGCCTCGAACGCGTGCAGGATCCAGGACGGCCGGATCCCGCTCGTGCAGGGCAGCGTGATCACGTTCACGCCGGGCGAGTAGTGGAAGTGCGAGGACCCGGCGAGGTCAACGCCGGGGTCCGAGATGTTGTTCGTCGAGAACACCAGGATCCGCGGGACGAAGGCGTCCGCGGCGGTTCCCGGCTCGGCGGCGGCGGGTGCGGTCATCGACGGCTCCTGCGCGAGGAGGTGGTCGCCGTCGCGGCGTCTGCCCGTGGATGACGACGTCGCGACGGCGATGAGGCTGGTGTCCGCTACTTGCGGCGGATCACGAAGACGCGGTCGTAGCCGTCGGCCTCGAGCACGCCCAGGAAGTCGTGGCCCACCTTGGCGGACCAGGCGTTGATGTCGGACTTGGTGCCGGGGTCGGTCGACCAGATCTCGATCGTGGAGCCGAGCGGGACCGTGGTCATGCCCTTCTTGGCCTCGAGGAGCGGGCCGGGGCAGGCGGTGCCGCGGGCGTCGATGACCTTGTCGGTGGCGAGCGTCTCGAGTTCGGCAGTCGTGGCCATGGGATGGAACCTCCTAGTAGGTGAGCGTGCTCGTGGCCGAGGTGATCTCGGCGATCAGGCGGCCGGCGGCGACAACTTCCGCGCCGTCGACGAGGTCGGCCGGGACGATGCCCCTGGCCGTCATGCATGGGCTGCACGCGAGGAGCGAGGCGCCGAGGGCGCGCACGTCGTCGAACAGCTTGCCCAGGGGCGGAAAGCCCGCGGCCACCACCGTCTCGGCGGCGCCGGCCTTGAGGAGCTCGATGGCATCGGCCTGGAAGGCCATGGTCACCGCGACGTCAGAGGCGAGGGCTGCGCCTGCCATGACGAAGGGGATCGTTGCCCGCTCCGGCTCGCGGATGCCGTGGGTCGCGATGATGACCAGCTTCTCGCTTGCGGCCACGTGGTCCTCCACCGCTAGATGAAGACGATCTGGCCGTCGTCGGCGGCCATCAGGAAGGTTGCGATGCCGCCCTCCGAGTCGATGATCGGGTCGAGGGCGGACATCGGGATCCCGAGCACGTCCATGGAGCCCGTGCAGGCGAGGATCGAGACTTCGCCCAGCTCCTTGGCCATGCGCAGGGACTCGAGCCAGTTGATGGCCTTGGTCCCGTGGACGGGGCGACTGGTGCCCACCACGGTGGAGTCCCAGGACAGGCCCAGGTTCTGCTCGATGCGCTCCGTCCGGAACGCGTCGAGCGCCCAGTACTGGACCAGGATGTTGACGGGCCGGTCCATGGCCGCGGCCCCGGCGGCCAGGGTTGCGGCGGCATGCAGCTTGTCCGCTGTGCCGGAGAAGAGCACCAGGTTGAGGGCGTCGCTCATGCGCGTTGGCACCTTGTGATGCGGTCGCTCGGCCGCGGGATTAGATGTCACCTGCAGTTGTATGTCTCTGACATATAGGTGCCCTGAGTCCGACGGCACCTGTTGTCGATGACGACCGGCCCCTGACGGGGGGCCGACCGACGTGCCGCCGCAACAGGCCGGCTGGCCGCGCGTCGCGGCCGGGGGCCGGGGGTCGGCGGGCGTTGCTGGGCCTGCCGCGGCCTCGAGCGGGTCCCGGCCGCGCCCGCTTGGCGCCCTGGCGATTGCCGCCCTGCTCACCGTGCCTGGCCTGCGATCATGCCCGGGAGCGAGGCGGAACGAGGCACCAGGCGATGCGGACGGGCAACGACCCTCTCCACGATCCGACCAGAGCGGCGCGCGCGGTGGCCGACGCGCTGGGCGGTGCACTGGGCGGGAACCTCGCGGCCGTCTACCTCCACGGCTCGGCCGTCCTGGGCGGCTTCCGCTGGGATCGGAGCGACCTCGACATCCTGGGCCTGAGTCGCCTCCCGGTCAGCGACGGGCAGGTGCGGCGCATCGTCGACGCGCTCGGCCCACTGGCCTACCCGGCGAACGGCCTCGAGATCAGCCTCATGACGGGCGCCGAGGCGGCTGCGCCCGATCTGCCGGCCCCACGGTTCCAGCTCCACATGACCACTCGGGGCAGGGCGGGCGCAGGCAGGGTGGTGGACGGCCGGGGTCGAGCGGGCGACAGCGACCTCGTGCTCCACCTGGCCGTGTGTCGCGCACGAGGGCTGGCCGTCGTCGGCCCGCCGCCCCGGTCGTCGCTCGCCGTGGTCCCCGACGCGACCGTCCTGACCACCATGCTGCGCGAGATCGACTGGGCGCGCGAGAACGCCGAGCCCGAGTACCTCGTCCTGACCTGCGCGCGGGTCTGGCTGTTCAGCGAGACCCGCCGTCTTGGCTCCAAGCTCGAAGCCGGACGGTGGGCGCGCAGGCGCTACACGGAACCCGCCGTGATCGAGGCTGCCCTCGCTCGCCAGTCCGGTGCCGGGGCGGCGATCGACGCGAGGCAGGCAGAGCGCCTCGCGGCGCACGTCGTGGATCTTGCCTGCAGCGCCGGGCCCGGCTGAGCGACGACGCGCCGGCGCGTCCGCGCCCGCGGCCGGAGCGGCGTGACCGGGTGCCGCCGGGGCACGGGCCGGCCGCGGCCGCCGGACCTCCGCCCTAGCGGGCCAGAGCGCCCGGCATCGAGTCTTCGCCCGCGACCGTCGGCAGGTCCGTCCGCGGGTTGGCGCAGCAGCCGGCCGCGCAGAGCGACGGCCACGGGCCGAGCGCGCTCAGCGCCTCGCCCGCATCGCCGGCGATGCGGTCCGCCACGAGATCGGCGAGCCCAGCCACGAACACCGGGTGGGTCCCCGGCGTGGCCACCCGGAGCATGCGCATGCCCAGCCCGTCGCACGTCTCGCGCGCCTCGTGGTCGAGGTCCCAGACCACCTCGACGTGGTCGCTGACGAACCCGACTGGCACGACGACAGCGGCGCGCGCCCCCGTCGCGTGCTCCTCCCCGAGCGCGTCGTTGATGTCGGGCTCCAGCCACGGGATGTGCGGCGAGCCGCTGCGGGACTGGTACACGAGGCGCCAGGCGGGGATATCGACGCCCCGGCGGCGGGCCGACGCGACCACCAGCTCGATGGCCGCCTGGTGCTGCGCCACGTACGCGCCGCCCGAGCCGAAGCGACCGCGCGGACCCGACGCGTCCGCCATCGCGAGCGGGATCGAATGCGTCGTGAACAGGACGCGTGTGGCAGCCGTGGGCACGCCATCGGCGGCCAGCTCGGCCAGCGCAGCCGCGAGCCCCTCGCCGAACGGCTCGACGAAGCCGGGATGGTCGAAGTACAGGCGGACCTTCGCCACCTCCAGGCGGCCGTCCAGGCCCGTCTCCGCCAGCGCCCGGGCGACGTCCTCGCGGTACTGCCGGCAGCCCGAGTACGACGCGTAGGCGGACGTGGCCAGGGCGAGCACCCGCCGGTGGCCGTCGCGGGCGATCTCCTCGAGCGCCGGGGCGAGGTATGGCGTCCAGTTGCGGTTGCCCCAGTACAGCGGCAGCCCGAGGCCGCGCTCCCGGAAGGCACCGGAGAGCGCGGCGAGCAGCGCCCGGTTCTGGGCGTTGATGGGGCTCACCCCGCCCAGGGCGAGGTAGTGGTGCGAGACCTCCTCCAGCCGTTCTCGCGGGATGCCCCGGCCGAGGGTCACGTTCTCCAGGAACGGCATCACGTCGTCGGGGCGCTCGGGGCCCCCGAAGCCGAGCAGCAGGAATGCGTCGTACGCCGCGCTCACCGGAGGGCGTCCACCACGCCCTCGGCGTCCACGAGGTGCCCGGTGTGGAACGGGATCTCGAGGCGCACGTGTCGCCGGGCCTGGGTCGAGCGCAGGTCGCGCATCAGGTCCACCAGCTCGTGGAGGTCGTCCGACTCGAGGGCGAGGATCCACTCCCAGTCGTTGAGCGCGAACGCCGCGACCGTGTTCGCCTGGACGCCCTGGAACTCCCGGCCGGCCAGGCCATGCTCGCGGAGCATCTCGCGCCGGTCGTCCTCGGGGAGCAGATACCAGTCGTAGGAGCGGACGAACGGGTACACGCACAGCCAGTCCTTGGGGCGCGTGTCGAGCATGAACGAGGGGACGTGATCCCGGCTGAACTCGGCGGGCCGGTGGGTCCCCATGGCCGACCAGGCGAGTCGCGCGGCCGCGCCGGCCGCGCTCCGCCGGAACCGCCGGAGCGCGGCCTGGAGCGACTCCGCCGACGGCCCGTGCAGCCAGAGCATCACGTCGGCGTCGGCGCGCAGGCCGGACACGTCGTACATCCCGCGCAGCACGATGTCGTCCGCGGCCAGGGACGCCGCCCACGCCATGACGCTCGACTCGGCGTTCTCTCCCGGCGCCTCGCCCGTCCGCTGGTACACCGCCCAGACCGCGTAGCGGACGACCGCGTTCGGGTCGTCGAGCGCGCCGCCACCTGCGGCGTTGCTGGGGTCGGTGGGAGCGGGCTGGTGCGCGGTCACGCGGCTTCCTCCGGATGGAACGGGGACGAGGGGACGGGCCGGGGGGCGACGCCACGATAGCCCCACGGCCGCCGTGGCGCTGTCGGCGCACAGTCGAGCGCCGCGCAGGGCGGCTCACGGCCGCCACGCTGGCGTTGCGGGGTCCGCGACACCGTGGCGTGGGCCGATCGTCCCACGCGTGGGAAGGCGTCTATGGCCCCATGGGGCCGTTGCGCCAGCGCGCCGCCCTTGGCAGACTGGGCCGCGCTGTGAAGCTCTCGATCCCGCGCCTCGTGCGGCGAGCCAGCCGGCCGTCACACGCCCCGTCCACTCGCCTCCTGATCGCGTCGCTGGTCGCGTGCCTGCTCCTGCCGGCCATGGCGTCGGTGCCGGCGTCCGCGGCAACCACCGCGATGACCCCCGGCTGCGCCGGCGCCAACCTGCGCGCTTCGCCCTCGCTCTCGGGCTCGATCCGCGCGTCGCTGCCGCTGGGGGCGTCGGTCACCGTGTCCGGCACGGTGGGCGGCGGGGCCTGGTCCGCCTCCTGCCCGGCCGCCCGGTCCGGCTCGTCCTGGTACAAGGTCACCGCGGTCGACGGCCGCCCGGTCAGCGCCGCGTACGGCGTCAGCGCCCTGTACGCCGCGACCGGGGTGCTGGCGGCGATGCCCGACGGGACGCCCAACACCGCAGATCCCCTCGGCAGCGAGCTCATCCGGCTGGTCAACCTCGACCGGGCAGCGCTCGGCAAGCAGCCCTACCTGGTCGACGCTCGGCTGTCCGCGATCGCGAAGGACGCGGCGTTCACGTGCCCGACGAACACCTCGCTGCACCTGCACGGCCGGGCGCAGGACATGGCCAGCCGCGGCTACTTCTCGCACACGGTGGCCGGCTGCTACCTCAAGGGGACCACCACGCCCTACCCGTCCCTGACGATCGTCCGGAGCGTGTTCGGCTACAGCCTCGCGCGCAGCGAGATCCTCCACTGGAACACGCACACCGCGGCGATGTCGACCTACCACATCGGGTGCGATATCAACGGCCTCCACTGCGTCGGCGGCACGACGCCCAGCCCGGCGGTGGTGGCGATCGCCCAGCGCAACTTCATGAGCTCATCACCCCATCGGGCCGCCGAGCTGGCCGGCTACCAGCGGTTCGGCTGCGGGTCCGCGATCGTGCCCGGGACGACCAAGACCTACTTCGCGTGCCTCTTCGCCGACGGCGGCTCGACGCTGCCCGGACCGACGCCGTCCCCGTCGCCCAGCGCAACACCGCGCCCGAGCCCGACGCCAACGCCCACGCCGAGCCCGAGGCCCACGCCGTCGCCCACGCCAAGTCCGACGCCGACGCCCACGCCGAGCCCGACGCCGAGTGCGAGCCCGACCCCGTCGCCCATGCCGAGCCCCTCGGGCACCGCGATGACCCCCGGCTGCGCCGGCGCCAACCTACGGGCCGCGCCCTCGCTCTCGGGCTCGATCCGCGCGTCGCTGCCGCTGGGGGCGTCGGTCACCGTGTCCGGCACGGTGGGCGGCGGGGCCTGGTCCGCCTCCTGCCCGGCCGCCAGGTCCGGCTCGTCCTGGTACAAGGTCACCGCGGTCGACGGCCGCCCGGTCAGCGCCGCGTACGGCGTCAGCGCCCTGTACGCCGCGACCGGGGTCCTGGTGGCCGCGACGACGCCCACCCAGATCGGCTCCGCCACCACGTTCTACGGCCGCGGGTACGGCCACGGCGTCGGCATGTCGCAGTACGGCGCGCTCGGCCGCGCCCAGGCGGGGCAGGACGCCGCATCCATCCTCGCCCACTACTACACCGGCACGACCGTGGGCGCGCTCGGCAGCAACCCCTCGCTGCGCGTGATGCTCGAGGACGAGTCGGCGACCCAGAGCGCCCCGCTGACCGTCTACGGGCGCGGCGGCCCCTGGGCCATCGACGGCGTCGCGACCCCGCTGCCCGCTGACGCGCGCGCCCGCCTCTACCGCACCAGCGCCGGCTGGCGCCTCGTGGTCGACGCCGCCGGCCGAACGCTCGTGAGCACGTCGCCGACCTCGATGGTCGTGTTCCGCCCCGCCTCGGCCGCAAGCGTGCTCCAGGTCACCTCGATGGCGTCGTCGTACAACACGTACCGCGGCGCCATCCGGGCGCTGCTCAGCTCGACGAGGGCACGCCTCGTCAACCTCGTCTCGATGGAGGACTACCTGCGCGGCGTGGTGCCGGCCGAGATGCCGTCCGGCTGGCCGGCCCAGGCGCTGCAAGCCCAGGCCATCGCATCGCGCTCGTACGCCGACTACCACCGCCACTCCGGCACCGGCAGCTACGACCTCTACGACGACACGCGCTCGCAGGTCTACCGCGGCGTGCTCGCACAGCGGGCATCGACCGACGCGGCGATCGCCGCAACCGCGGGCCAGGTGGTCAAGAGCGGCTCCCACGTCGCCAACGCGCTCTACCACTCGACAGGCGGCGGAGCGACCGAGGACAACCAGCTCGCCTTCGTGTCGTCGACCGGCGCGATCGTGGCCGGCCCGGTGAGCTACCTCCAGGGGTCGCCCGACCGCACGAGCGGCGGCGCGTCCTACGACGCCGCGTCGCCGTACGCCACCTGGCAGACCGTCGCCTGCTCGCCGTACTGGGTGACGCGCATCTTCCGCGCCGACTCCCGTACCGACGTGGGCACCGTGACGGCGCTGCAGCTCTCGAACCGCGGCGTGTCCGGGCGCCTCGTCAGCGTCACGCTGATCGGGAGCTCCGGGACCAAGACGGTGTCGGGCGCGGTCTTCACCTCGGTGTTCAACGCCCATCGGCCGTCAGGCACCCAGGCCATGCTCAGCACGCTGATCGACGTCTCCCCCATCCCCTGAGACTCGCGGCCGGCCCGCGGCCGAGCTGCGGCCGGCCCGCCCGGCGCGATCCGCGGGCCACGCGCCGCGCCCGCCCCTACGATGTCGGCACACGCAGGAGGGCGGTCGGCGATGCGGTTCGGGGCGGCATTCTGGGTCCAGCGGACGGACTGGCCATCCCTGCGGGAGGCCGTCCTGCGGGCGGAGGCCGCCGGCTTCGACGACCTGTGGATCGACGACCACCTGCTCTCCGACGAGGCCGACTGGCCGGACCCCAAGTTCGAGGGCTGGACGACGCTTGCCGCCGTCGCCGCCGTCACGGCGCGCGCGCGCCTCGGGCTGATGGTGGGTGCGAACACCCTGCGCAACCCGGGGCTCGTGGCCAAGATGGCGACCACCGTGGACCACGTCTCGGGCGGGCGCGCCATCCTGGGCATCGGCGCCGGCTGGTTCGAGCGCGAGCACGCCGCGTTCGGCTTCGACTTCGGCGCAGGCTTCGGCGAGCGGCTCGACCGGCTGGCCGAGGCTGTGCCGCTCATCCGGCGCCTGCTCGACGGCGATGAGGTCAGCCACGACGGCCGCTTCTACCGCTTCGACCGCGCGGTGTGCGCCCCGCGACCGGTGCAGGCCCGGCTGCCGATCCTGATCGGCGGCTCCGGGCCGCGCAAGACGCTGCCGCTGGTGGCCCGCTCCGCCGACATGTGGAACGCGTACGGCACCCCCGCCGAGGTGGCAGCGGCGTCAGCCCTGCTTGCCGCGGCCTGCGAGGCGGCCGGCCGCGATGACGCGGCGGTGGAGCGCACCGTCAACCTCAACGTGGTGATCCGCGACGAGCGCGCAGCGGCAGAGGCGGCCTGGGACGGCTGGCACCGCGAGCACCGGCCGCACGGCGGCGAGGGGCGTCTCGACGCGGGCGGCTCCGTTCCGGACGTTGCTGCCGTGCTGCGCGCGTACCGCGACGTCGGATTCGCGCACCCGGTCCTGGTCTTCCGCCACCCGTGGGACCACGCGACGATCGACCGCCTGCCCGAGCTGCGGACCGCGTTCGGGGCGTGATGGACGCCGACCCGCGGTTCATCGCCGACGCCGAGGTGCGCGCGAACGGCGGCGAGGTCATCTACCGCGGCCCGCTCCGCGTGGACGATGCGCGCTGGCTGGCCGAGGCCGGGCGCCTCCACCGCGGCCTGCGCATCCGCGACGCCTCGGACCCGGACCCGCGGGGCTGGGTGGTCCTCGTGTTCCCCGACGGCAGCGTCCGGCTCGACCCGTCAGTGGCGCGCGCCCGCTGGTGGCACGGCGGCGAGACCGCGTAGCAGCGGCCGGCGCCAGTCCCCTACTCCCAGCGGAAGGTCCTCGCGGCGATCCCCAGACACACGACCAGCCAGCCCGCGAGCACCGCGATGTCCACGCCGAGCGGCGCCACCTGCGTGCCGTTGACCATCACCTGGCGCATGGCGTCGCCGAGGTAGGTCAGCGGCAGGAGGCGGGCGATCGACTGCAGGAACCCGGGCAGGAAGTCGAACGAGAAGAAGATCCCCGACAGGAACATCATCGGCATCTGGACGACCTGGACGACGCCCGACGCCTGCTCCTCGGTCTTGAGGAACGAGGCGAGCGCGAACCCGATGGCGAGGAACGACCCGGCGCCCAGCAGCACCACGCCCGCCACTGCGAGCAGGTTGCCGACGACTTGGACGTTGAAGAACACGAAGCCGATCCCGAGGATCAGCACCGCGTCCACCACCGCCACCATGAGCCGCAGCAGGACGTTGCTGCCGACCAGCTTCCAGCGGGCCAGCGGCGTGGCGCCCAGGCGCTTGAGGATCCCCTTCTCGCGCTGCTGGACCAGGGGAATCGCGGCGAACACGCCCAGCTGCATGAGGGCCATCGCGAGGATGCTGGGCACGAGATAGGCGACCGAGCTGATCGACGTCGACTGGAGGGAGACCTGGCTCACGGTGAGCACGGCGGTTGCCCCGAGCGCCTGGAGGTTGAAGGCGTTGGCGACCTGGGACACCACCCCCTCGACCACCTGGGTCGTCTGGCTCTGCGACGGGTCGACGTAGAGCTGGATGGCCGCCGAGGCCGCGCCGCCCGACCGAGCCTGTGCCAGCACGCCCTCGAGGCCCTTCGGGATGACGATGACCGCCGACACGTCGCCGTGCCGCATCGCGGCCTGCTCGTCCTCGAGCGAACCCTCCTTGAGGCTCAGCAGCGGGACGCCGGCGAATGCCTGGTGCAGGCCGGCGGACGCGGTCGAGCCGTCCTGGTCAACGTAGCCGACGGTGATCTTCGTGTCGCTGTTGCCACCGAAGATCCAGCCGAACAGGAACACGAACATGATCGGAAAGAAGATCGTCCAGAACAGGGCGGCCCGATCGCGCGCCAGGCTCCTGACGTTCGCCACGGTGAGGCCGAGCAGGGTTCGCATCGTCGGTCTCCTAGTCGCGCAGCGCTCGGCCGGTCAGGTCGAGGAAGACGTCTTCGAGGGTCGCGTGGCGGATCCCCAGGTTGGCGGGCTCCACGTTCAGCCCGTCCGCTGTCGCGAGGAGTGCACCGATCGTGTCGGCGACGTCCTCCGAGTACAGCACGGTCTGCCCGTCCTCCTGGGCGGTGCGCGTCACGCCGCGGAGGTGGGCGAGCTCCGCCACCGGGAGCAGGGGGCTGGAGTCGAAGAACACCGCCCGCTCCTTGAACCGGCGCCCGATGAGCTCGCCCACGGCGCCCATCTCGAGGATGTGGCCGTGGTCCATGATCGCCACCCGGTCGCACAGCTCGGTGGCCTCCTCCATGTAGTGCGTCGTGAGCATCACCGTCTTGCCGCGGGCCTGGAGTCCCTTGACCAGGTCCCAGAGCGAGCGCCGCGCCTGGGGGTCGAGGCCGGTCGTCGGCTCGTCGAGGAACACCAGCTCGGGGTCGTTCACGAGGGCCAGCGCGATGGACAGGCGCTGCTGCTGCCCGCCCGACAGGTTCATCGACCAGGCCTTGGCGCGCTCCCCGAGGTCCACCGCGTCGATCAGCTCCTTGGTCGGCACACGGTGGCTGAAGAAGCTGCCGAACAGGTCGAGGAGCTCGGTGACCGTGAGCCGCGGGTACAGCGACACGCTCTGGAGCTGGACCCCGATCCGCTGCTTGATCGACGCGGCGTGGCGGCCGACGTCGAGGCCCAGCACCTCCACCGTGCCGGAATCCGGCGACCGGAGGCCCTCGAGGACCTCGATCGTGGTCGTCTTGCCCGCGCCGTTCGGCCCGAGCATCCCGAAGACCTCGCCCCGCGCAACCTCGAACGAGACCCCGTCGACCGCCTTGACGTCGCCGTAGTAGCGATGCAGGTCGGCCACGCGGATGACGGATTCGCCGCCTTGGGCCATCTCACTCCTTGCCATCCTGGTCAGCTGGGACCGGATCGCCACGACCACCGGGGCTGTCGCGGCGACGGCCCCGGCGGATTGCGCGGGCGTCGGGGCCCGATCTCGGGCTTGGTTGGCGGGGCTGGGCGGGTGGCGTCCACCCCCACACCACGCGGCACCCGTGGAGCCACATTCTATGCCGCGCTGGCGGCGGCCCCGCTGCGCCTTGGTCGCAGAGGTGGCGGCCTCGCCCGCCACCTTGAGCTGCCGCGGTCAGGGCGGTCGAGCATCCGGGCGCCGGACCCGGATCAGCCGACCGCGGCCGCCACGAGCTCGGGCTCCTCCACCCGGTCGGGGGACGCCAGGCGCAGGGCCACGCGCGCCGCGGCCGCCTGGCCCTGCGCGATGCAGTCCGGCAGCCCGACGCCGCGGTACGAGGCGCCCGCGAGCGTGACCGCGGGCCAGGACTCCATCGCGGCCTCCACCGCGGTGACGCGCTCGAGGTGGCCGACCGTGTAGCGCGGCATGGCGCCCTCGTGGCGGGCGGTGCGGACGAGCAGCGGCTCACCGGTGATCGAGAGCGTCCGCTCGGCATCGGCTCGGGCGGCGGCCACGAGCGCGGCCTCGGGCAGCGACGTGGCAGCGCCTTCGTCGCGAACGAACATCCGCAGGAGCACCGTGTCGCTCGGCGCGCGGCCGGCCCACTTCTCCGACGACCAGGTGCACGCAGCGATGGGCCCGCCCTCGGACTGCGGGACGAGGTAGCCGTGCCCGGCGAGGCGGCGGCCCACGCGCTCGCGCGGGTACGCGAGCGTCACGAGGACCGACGTCCCGTGCGGGATGGCCTTGAGGCACCGGGCCGCCTCCGGCAGCGGGTCGTCGAGCAGCACGGCCGCCGCGTTGGCGGGCGTCGCGATGACGACGGCATCGAAGCGGGCACGCGTGCCGTCGGAGAAGGCGGCCGCGACGCCGGCGCCCGCCCGCTCCAGCGACCGGACGGCGACCCCGGTCCGCAGGTCGGCGCCCGCCAGGGCGGCCGAGGCGGCCACGGCCGACGTCAGCCACTCGAGCCCGCCGCGCAGCGACACGAAGACCCCGAGCGCCTTCGCGGCCGGGTTGGCCGCGGCGCGCTTCGCCGCGGCCTCGCGCATCTTGCGGCCGTCGGCGAGGCCGGCGAGCAGCAGGCTCCGGTGCTCGCGCTCGGCGGTGCGCAGGGTGGGCACCACCGCGTCGAGCGAGAGCTCGTCGATCGGCGTCCCGTACACGCCACCCACCAGCGGCCCGGCCAGGCGCTCCACGAGCGGGTCGCCCAGGCGGCCGCGGAGGTACGTGCCGACCGCGATGTCGCCCTCCGGCATCGACCGCGGCGCGACCACGTCCTTGGCCATCCGCAGCTTCTCGGGCCACGAGAACAGCGGCGACCGCGCGAACGGGGCCGCGCGCGTCGGCAGGACGAGGCCCAGGCCCTCGGGCATCGGCACGAGCCGTCCCCGGTGGCGGATGTAGACCGTCCGCGTGCCGGCCGTCCCCACGAGCTTCTCGCCCAGGCCCAGCTCGCGGACGAGCGCGGTGCCGGCCGGCCGCGTGGCGAGGAACGAGTCGGGCCCGTGCTCGATCGTGAAGCCGTCCACGCGCTCGGTCGACACCTTGCCGCCGAGCCGCGGGCCGGCCTCGGCCAGCACCACGGCGATGCCGTCACGGGCGAGCGCGCGGGCCGCGACGAGCCCGGTGATCCCACCCCCGACGACGAGGACGCTCATCGAGGCGCGCCTCAGGCCATGCCGTACGCGGGGACGCTGCCGGTGGGCACGTACGGGCAGAGCGGGTCGGACTCGAGCGGGTCGCCCGTCCACATGTACGCGCGGGCCCGCGAGCCGCCGCAGACGCGCGCGAACTCGCACATCCCGCAGCGGCCCTTGAAGCCCTCGGGGTTGCGCAGCGCCTTCATCGTCGCGTGGTCGCGGTACAGGTCCACGATCGAGGCATCGCGCACGTTGCCCAGCGGGATCGGCAGGAAGCCCGACGGGTTCACCGTGCCGTCGTGGCTGATGAACACGATGCCATTGCCGTCGCGGATCCCGAAGCCGCGGCCCACCGACGTCTTGGCGATCGCCTCGTCGTCCATGCCCGCGGCATGCCAGGCCTTGACCGCCTGGCGGCGGTAGTGGGTGGCCTCGGTGGTCTTGACCTGGAACGGCGCCGTCTTGGCGAGGGCGAGCAGCCACAGGTTGAGCCGCTCGGACTCGGCCGGGGTGACCTCCTTGAGCGCGCTGCCGCGCCCGGTCGTGATCAGCATGAACAGGCTCCAGCGCATGACCTCCATGCGCGTGAGGAGCTCGTACACGGCGGGCAGGTCGGGCAGCGTCTCGTCGGTGACGAGCGTGTTGACCTGGATCGGCAGCCCCACCTCGTTAGCCCATCTGGCGGCCTGGAGCGTCTTCTCGAACGTCCCCGGGACGCCGCGGAAGCCGTCGTGGCGCTCCGCGTCGGAGCCGTCGATCGAGAGCGAGATGTTCTGGATCCCCGCCTCGTGGAGGCTCGCGAGGACCTCGCGGGTGAGCAGCGGCGTGGCGGCCGGGGCGAGCGAGCAGCCGATCCCCCGCTCCGTGGCGGCGCGGACCAGCTCGTGGAGGTCGGGGCGATTGAGCGGGTCGCCGCCCGTGAACACGACGTGCGGGAACGGCCGGCCGAACTTGACGATCTCGTCGAGCAGCCGGTAGCCCTCGTCGGTGGTGAGCTCGAGCGGGTTGCGCTCCGGCTGCGCGGTGGCCCGGCAGTGGCGGCAGGCGAGGCCGCAGGCGAGCGTGGTCTCCCAGTACACGAGCATCGGCGCCCGCGAGTAGACGTAGCCCTCGGCGCGCACGGCGCCGACACCGGTGATCCCGGGGTGCCCGGGATGACCGCCCGGGTGGCCGCCGGGATGGCCGGGGTGCGCGGGTTCGATGGTCGCGGTCACGGAACGCTCCTCTCAGGCGGAGACCGGCATGCCCAGCGCCGCGAGCGCGACGTCGGCGAGGCCGGCGATGAAGACGGGGTCGGTGTTCATGGAGCGGGCGCGCTCGAGGTGGATGCCCGCCTCGCGGGCCACGCCCTGGGCCTCGATGTCCAGGTCGTAGAGGACCTCGAGGTGGTCGGCGACGAAGCCGACCGGGCGGACGGCCAGCTCGGTGACGCCCTCGGCGGCGAGCCGCCGGATCTCGGCCAGGATGTCGGGGCCCAGCCACGGCTCGTCGGTGCGGCCGGCGGACTGGAACGCGAACGTGTAGTGGGGACGCCCGACGGCCTCCGCCACCAGCCTCGCGGTGCGCGCCAGCTCGTCGGGGTACGGGTCGCCCTCGGCGACCACACGAGCCGGCAGGCTGTGCGCGCTGAACATCAGCGTCACGGCGGCCGGGTCCGGGAAGCGGGCGAGCAGCTCGCGGGTGGTGATCGCGAGCGCCTCGATGAACCGCGGCGCGTCGTGCCAGCTGTCCACGAAGACGATCTCAGGCGGGGTCTCGAGGCCGGCGAGGCCGCGCTCCACCGCACGCCGGTAGCCCGCCGCGTTCGAGCTCTTCTGGGGCGCCATCGGGATCGCGACGATCCGCTCGACGCCGTCGGCGGCCATCTGGGCGACGACGTCCCAGATCCGCGGCGCGATGTGGCGCATCGCCGCGTACACCGGAATGGGCACGCCGCGGGCGGCCAGCTCCGCCTCCACGGCGGCCCGCTGCTCGCCCACGATCCGCGACAGGGGCGAGCCCCCGCCGATCTTGCGGTAGCGGCCCTTCAGCTCCTCGAGCAGGTGCGGCGGCGGCGGCGAGCCGCGCCGGATGTCGGTGTAGTACGCCTCGACCTGGTCGAGGCTGTCGGGGCTGCCGTAGGCCATCAGCAGCACGGCGTCGCGGGTCACTGGCACGCTCCGTGGTCGTGGACGAGGTCGACGAGGCGGCGCAGGTGGTCGGGGTCGGTGCCCGGCAGCACGCCGTGGCCGAGGTTGAACACGTGGCCCGCGCGCCGGTCGTTCTCCGAGAGGATCCAGCGCGCGGCCTCCTCGACGCCGGCCCACGGGCCGAGCAGCAGCGTCGGGTCGAGGTTGCCCTGCACCGCGCGGTCGCCCACGATCCGGCGGCCCTGCGAGAGGGCGATCCGCCAGTCGAGGCCGATCGCGTCGCCGCCGGCCGCGGCCTGGAGCGCGAGGATCCCGGCCGTGCCCACCCCGAAGTGGATCGACGGCACGCCGAGCTCGGCGATGCCACCGAACAGGCGGTGCATGTGCGGCCAGAGGCGGCGCTCGTAGTCGAGCGGCGAGAGGCCGCCCACCCAGCTGTCGAACACCTGGACCGCCTCGGCGCCCGCGGCGACCTGCGCCCGCAGGTAGGCGATCGTGGCCGTCACGAGGTGGTCGAGGAGCCGCGCCCACGTCTCGGGCTCGGCGTGCATCAGCGCCTTGGTCGTGATGAAGTCGCGCGACGGGCCGCCCTCGACGAGGTAGCACGCGAGCGTGAACGGCGCCCCCGCGAAGCCGATCAGAGGGACCGGCGACGCGCCCCGGATGAGCGAGATGGCCTCGAGCAGCGGGGCGACCGCCGCCTCGGGCTCGAAGGCGCGCAGGGCGGCCACGTCGGCAGCCGTGCGAACCGGGTGCTCGATCACCGGGCCCCGGCCCTCCACGATGTCGAACGCGACGCCCATCCCCGCCAGCGGCGTCGTGATGTCGGCGAACAGGATCGCGGCGTCCACGCCCAGCCGGCGGACCGGCTGGAGCGTGACCTCGGCGCACAGCGCGGGGTCGCGCGTGATCTCGAGCAGCGTGGCCTGCTCGCGGACGGCGCGGTACTCGGGCAGCGCGCGCCCGGCCTGGCGCATGAACCACACCGGCGTCGCGTCCACGGGCGCGCTCCGCAGGGCGCGCAGGAAGCGGGCGTCCGGCCGCGGGGCCGGGGCGGACGACGGGGCCGCGGCGGGAACCTGGGACGCGGCCGACATCATGCGCTGAACGCCTTGCGGGCTGCGGCCACGGTCGCGTCGACGTCGGCGTCGGAGTGCGTGGCACCCAGGAACCAGGCCTCGAACTGCGAGGGCGGCAGGAGGATCCCCTCGTCGAGCATCGCGCCGAAGAACCGTGCGAACGCGTCGCGGTCCGACGCGAGCGCCTCGGCGGCGTTGCGCGGCGGCGTGGGCCGGAAGAACACCGTGAGCAGCGAGCCGACCCGGCTGACGGCCACCTGGCGGCCGGCCCCGGCCGCCGCCTCGCGGAGCCCCGCCTCGAGCCGCGCCCCGGCGCGCTCCAGCCCCGCGTACACCGCGGGCCCGAGCCGGTCGAGCGTGGCGACGCCGGCGGCCATCGCCAGCGGGTGCCCCGACAGCGTGCCCGCCTGGTACACGGGGCCGTCGGGGGCGATCAGCCGCATCAGCTCGGCGCGGCCGCCGTAGGCGCCCACCGGCATCCCGCCGCCGATGATCTTGCCCAGGGTCGTGAGGTCGGGGGTGATCCCGAACAGCGCCTGGGCGCCGCCCTTGGCGACGCGGAAGCCCGTGATGACCTCGTCGAAGATCAGCAGGGCCCCGTTCGACTCGGTGAGGCCCCGGAGGAACTCGTGGAACCCGGGGTCCGGCGGGATGACGCCGACGTTGGCGACCACCGGCTCGACGATCACGCACGCGATCTGGTCGGGGAACGCCTCGAACGCGGTGGCGATCGCCTTGGGGTCGTTGAACGGCACGACGATCGTGTCCCGGGCGGCGCCCTGCGTGACGCCGGCCGAGCCGGGCATGGCCAGCGTGGCGAGCCCCGAGCCGGCATCGACCAGCAGGCTGTCGCCGTGGCCGTGGTAGCCGCCCGCGAACTTGACCACGAGCTCGCGCCCGGTCGCCCCGCGGGCGAGGCGGATCGCGCTCATCACGGCCTCGGTGCCCGACGAGACGAAGCGCAGGCGCTCCATCGACGGCATCGCGGCGCGGATCCGCTGGCCCAGCTCGACCTCGCGCGGGCCGGTGGCGCCGAGCGCGAACCCGTCGAGCGCGGCGGCGCGCACGGCCTCCACGACCTGCGGCTGGGCGTGGCCGAGCAGCGCCGGTCCCCACGAGCCGATGTAGTCGAGGTAGACGTTGCCGTCGGCGTCCTTGACCCGCGAGCCCGACCCGCTCACGAGGATCAGCGGGGGCCGGCCGACCGATCGGAAGGCGCGGACCGGGCTGTTGACGCCGCCCGGGAAGAGCCCCTCCGCGTCCTGGCGCAGGAGCGCCTGGAGGCCGGTGGCGGCGATGGGGCGGCCGGGGGTGGTGTTGAGCGTCATCACCATGCCTCGCGCGCCCACGCAGCGAGGTCCGCCGCGGCGTACGTGATCACGAAGCCGGCTCCCGCGCGCAGGATCGAGGTCGTGGCCTCGGTCAGCGCGCGCCGCCGGTCGAGCCAGCCGTTGCGGGCCGCGGCCTCGATGGCCGCGTACTCCCCGCTGACCTGGTACGCGCCGATCGGCACGTCGAAGCGCCCGCGGGCGGCGGCGAGGATGTCGAGCGACGGCATGGCGGGCTTGACGAGCAGCATGTCGGCGCCCTCGGCGAGGTCGTTTGCCATCTCGCGCATCGCCTCGCGGCCGTTGGCCGCGTCCATCTGGTAGCCGCGCCGGTCGCCGAACGAGGGCGCCGAGCCGGCGGCGTCGCGGAACGGCCCGTAGAACGCGGACGCGGTCTTGGCCGCGTAGGCGAGGATCGCGGCGTCCGTGAAGCCGCCCGCGTCGAGGCCGTGCCGGATGGCCGCGACCTGGCCGTCCATCATGGCCGACGGGGCCACGACGTCCGCGCCCGCCTCGGCCTGCGAGGCCGCAGTCCGGGCCAGCAGCTCGATCGTGGCGTCGTTGTCCACGCGGCCGTCCTTGAGCAGCGGGCCGCAGTGGCCGTGGTCGGTGTACTCGCACAGGCACGTGTCGGCGATCAGCACCAGGTCCGGGTCGGCGTCGCGCACCCGGCGCAGCGTCTCCTGGACGATCCCGTCGCTGACCCAGCCACCGGTGCCGATCCCGTCCTTCTCGGCCGGCAGCCCGAACAGGATCACGCCGCCGACGCCCAGCGCGGACAGCGCCCGGACGTCCTTCTCGGCCTCGTCGGGCGTGACGCGCTCCACGCCCGGCATCGAGCCCACCGGCTCGCGCAGCCCGCGGCCCGGGAACACGAACAGCGGGGCCACGAGCTGCCGCGGGTGGATCCGCGTCTCGCGGACGAAGGACCGCAGCGCCTCGGTCCGGCGCGTGCGGCGCAGGCGGTGGGCGGGGTCCGGGATCGGCACCGCGTTGTCGGCGGCTGATTCGGGGCGATCGGCGAGGAGGCTCATCGGGCGGCTCCGCTGGCGGGTTCGTGGTCGGCGAGTGCGTGGTCGATGCGGCCCTGGTGGCTGTCGACACCGAGGGCGGCGGCGGTGAAGGCGGCGAGGTCGGCGGTGGCGGGCGACGGCGCGACGAGGACGCGTGCGTAGCCGGCCTCGCGGGCTGCCGCGGCCGTGGCGGCGCCGGCGACAATCGCCGGCGTGGCAGCGAGCCGGTCCCGCGAGGGGCCGGCGGCAAGGGCGAGGATCCCGCGCGCGGTCGAGCCGCTCGTGAGGACCAGCGCGTCGATGGGCCCGTCGTCGAGTGTCGCCGCGAGCAGGGCGCGCGACGTCTCGGGAGCCTCGCTCGTCTCATACGCCACCACGTCGGCGACGACGGCACCGCGGTCGGCCAGGATCTCGGCGAGCCGACGGTCCGCGATGTCGGCGCGGGAAACGAGGACGTGGTCGCCGGCCACGATGGGGAGCTCGCGGGCGAGCGTCTCGCCGTCCGGGGCCGAGGGGATGAACACGTCGTCGATGTCCGCCTCGCGGATGACATTCGCGGTCGCCTCCCCGATGGCGGCCCAGCGGACCATGAGCGGCTCGAGGCCGATGCGGCTGGCGGCGTCGAGGGCGGCCCGAGCCGCATTCGCCGAGGCCACGACGATGAACTGGGCCGGCTCCGCGTCCGCGAGCGCGGCGTCCAGCGATCCGCCCTCGGCCGCGCGGCGGATCGCAATGGCGGGCACGTGGACGGCGTCGACGCCGTGCGCCGCCAGCCCGGCGACCAGGTCGCCCGCCTGGCCCGCTGGCCGCGCGACGAGCACTCGCGGCGCGCTGCGCAGGGCGACGACCCGTGCAGCGAGGCGCTCTGCGAGATCAGGGCCCTCGGCCAGCGGCGCCGTGCCGCGCACCCAGGCCACCGCGCTGCTGTCGACCTGCCGGTCTGAGGCCGCTGACCACGTCCGAGCCGCGCCGGCGACGAGCGTGACGCTGGCCCCGTCCACCGTGCCGATCGCACCGATCGGCGACCGGCAGCCGCCGCCGGTCGCGGCAAGGAACGCCCGCTCGGCCTCGACCGCCGCGCGCGTCGCCTTGTCGTCGAGGCGGCCCACGGCCTCGATCGCCTCGCCGTCGTCGGCCCGCACCTGGACCGCGAGCGAGCCCTGGCCGGGCGCCGAGGGGACCACGGCCGTCGGCAGGACCTCGTCGATGCGGTCGGCGCGACCGAGGCGGGTCAGCCCGGCCACCGCGAGCACGAGCGCATCGGAGTCGCCTCGGTCGAGCTTGGCGAGGCGCGTGTCCACGTTGCCGTGGAGCGGGTGCAGCTCGAGGTCGGGGCGCTGGGCGCGCAGGAAGGCCACCCGGCGGGGGCTGTCGGTGCCGACGCGAGCACCCTGCGGCAGCGACGCGAGCGTGGTGCCGCGCACCCGGCAGACGAGGGCGTCGCGCGGGTCCTCGCGCGGCGGATAGGCGGCGATGACGAGCTTGTCGGGCTCCGACGTCGGGACGTCCTTGGCCGAGTGGACGGCGATGTCCACGCGCTGCTCGAGGAGGGCCGCGACAATCCGCGCCACGAACGCGCCCTCGCCCCACGCGGTGTCGGCCGGCCGGTCGTCGCCCTCGGTGCGGATGATCTCGATCTCGGCCGTCACGCCGTGCTCGGCGAGGCGGGCTGCCACCCAGCGGGCCTGGACGAGCGCGAGCTCGCTGCCGCGGGTGCCGATCCGCAGGGTCCTGGCCACGTCGCGCTCCCCTGCCCTACAGGGAGAACAGCGCGCGCGCCGCGCGGTCGAGGTCGCCCGAGGTGTCCTCGCGCAGCGACGCGAGCGGCGCGTGGAGCAGTCCCGCGACGAGGCGCTGGCTCATCTGCTCCACGAGCTCCCGCTCGTGCTCGGCGAGGTCGAGCCGGCGGAACAGGCGGTCGAGCTCCTCGGCGCGGCGGGTCTCGGCCTGTTCGCTCAGGGCCTGGATCGCGGGCACCGACGAGCGGGCGTTCACCCAGGCGGCGAACTGCGCCTCGGTGGCGTCGATCGCCTTCTCCAGGCGGCTGCGCAGGCGCGGGCGGACCTGGTCCTGGGGGCTGCGGGCGAGGTCGTCCACCGAGGTGTAGCGGCGGCCGAGGGCCTCGCGCATCTCGGGCCCGAACGCCGGCGGCGACGAGAGGTCGACCACCGGGAAGCCGCCCTCGAGGAGGGCGTTCCGCGCGGCGGGCGAGAGCTCCCAGCGGGCGGAGATCGCGGGGATCGCCGCGTCCACCTCGGGCAGCGGCGCGTCGAGGCCGTAGGCGACCGGCTCACCGTTCACCTCCCAAGCGAGTGCTGCGGCGCGCTCGGCGCTCCGGTTGGCGACCAGCACCCGCGCGCCCTGCCGCGACGCCGAGATGGCGGCCAGGCGGGCCATGCGGCCGGCGCCCACCACGAGCACCCGCTTGCCGATCAGCTGCCCCGTGGCGGCGATGGCGCAGTCGGTCGCCATGTCGCCCAGCGAGCGCGGCGGACCCTCGCGCCACGACCGCGTCTCGCGGCCGAGGTGCAGCGCCACCTGGAACAGCCGCTCGATGAGCGGGTGGAGCTCGAGGGCGCCCGACTCGTGGGAGCCGACCTCGACCGGGCACTGCTCGGCGCCCGGCAGGCGGCGGTCCGCGAGGCACTCGCGGAGCTGGTGGAGGATCTGGTCCTCCCCGACGACGACAGAATCGAGGCCGGCCGCGACCGCCAGCAGGTGGCGTGCGGCGTCGAGGCCCGCCAGGTGCACCCCGCCGTCGGGGGGAGCCGGCGGGGTCAGCGCCGGGAGGTCGGGGGAGGCGTCGTCGTCGATGTAGTAGAGCTCGACGCGATGGCACGTCCGCAGCAGGATCGCGCGCGGGTCGTGGGCGACGCGCATCGCGGCGCGGGCGAAGGCTTCGCGCTCCTCACTCGAGACGGCTCTGGCATGCACGACGAGCGCGTTGAGTTCGAGCGCGGCGCGGGGGACGTTCACGTCGGTCGTTGCTCCCTGGGGGGGGTTGGTTCAGGAGGCGGTGCGCTTGGGGCGGCGGCCCGCGCCGAGCGTCGCGGCCTCCCAGCCGCGGAGCGTGGCGAGGAGGAGGCCGTCGAGGGCGGCGTTGGCGTCGGCGAAGAGGGCCGACGTCGCGGTGGCGTCGAACTCGCGGCGCCGTGTCAGCGACGCGAGCTCGTCGAGGAAGGGGCGGCGGAAGCGGAGGAAGATGTCGGCGGTCATCGAGGCGCCCAGCAATTCCCCCGCGGCCAGACGGCCGTAGTTGGCGCAGGCGTCCTCGGCCGAGCGGAGCAGCTCCACGCGGCGGCCCGCATCGTCGGTGTCGAGGGCGGCGACGAGCGAGACGACGATGCCGCGCCCATAGCCGCGGAAGCGCTCGCGCTTCGCGTCGTCGAGCTCGGAGACCCATGGGATGTGCGCCGGCGACTCGTCGGTGCTCTTGCGGTAGCCGCGCGCGAGGCTGCGGGGCGTCTCGCCGAGGTCGATGAGCGACGGGCGGGTTGTCGGACGGCTGGGGAGCATCGCCTCGAGGCCGGCCCGGGAGAAGCGGCGGTGGCCGCCCGGGGTCGTGTATGTCCGGACCATCCCCGAGTCGCCCCAGCGGCGGACGGTGGAGGGCGAGACGCCGAGCAGACGGCACGCCTCGGTGAGCGTGACCCAGCCCGGGTCTGTCACGGTCGCCTGGGACGCCATCGCGCCGCAAAACCTCCCAAATCCACCAAATCGTCCGGAACCTACCGTCATCCTAGCGGGTTTGGCGGCTTGGGACGGGAGGGCCGTGCGTCCCGAGAACGTCACGAGGAGTCCGGTCAGAGGTCACGCTCATCGTCGGAATCGCGCCCGAACCTGGGCGAATCGGGGTGGCCGGTCCCTGCTTGACGCCGAACGGGGTCAGTTGCGCTTGCCGTCGACGGCTCGTCCGTCACGACGCTCCGTGCGCGAGGAGCCAGCGCATCCCGTCCCGCGGCGCCCAGAGCCACGAGGGGAGGACCGTGGCGGCGTAGCTGAACTCGTAGCACTCCTTCGCCACCTCGAACGCGTCGAGGAGGTCGGGGTCCAGCCACCCCGGCGCGCCGGCGCGCCGGAGGCCCGCGGCATATGCGCTGAGGAAGCGCCGCCGGGCCTCCTCGATCCACGCGTCGATGTCGATGCCGGGGCGCTCGATCGGCCCGCCGTGACGGCGCTCCGCCCGCCGCTGCGCCGACCGGGCGACATGGTCGAGCGAGCGCAGCATCGAGGCGACGTCGCGGAGCGGCGAGTCGAGCCGTCGGCGCTCCTCGACCGGGCGCAGCGGCTCGCCCTCGAAGTCGACCACGCGATAGCCGTCGGCCGCGACCAGGACCTGGCCGAGGTGCAGATCCGCGTGGATGCGCATGACGATCGGCGGCGAGGCCACCGCCTCGAAGCGGGACGCGCGGGCGGCGATCTGCGCACCTGCCTCGCGCAGCTCGGCCGCGAGGCCCGGGTCGATCGCGGCCACGTCGCTGATCGCCCGGTTGAGCTGGCGGTGGGCGTCGAATCGCCACCGCTTCAGCTCGTCGTGGGTGGCTGCGCGCGGCGTCATGCCGCCAGCGTCGCGGGGCGGCGTCGCGAGCGCGGCGTGGAGGCCAGCGATCAGCACGCCGAGGTCCTCGGCGATCTCGGTCGCCGACTCGAGGCTCGCGGCACCAGGCGCGGCGACCAGCACGGCAAGCTGCTCGGCGGTCGACTCATAGGCGTCGGCCGCATCGGTGACGAACGCCTGGAGCATCGCCACGGTCGCGACGCCGCCATCGCCTGCCACCACCTCGGCCCAGCCGGCCAGGCGCGGCACGCCGGGAAAGGCGGCCTCCTCCGACAGGTACGCGGTGAGCTCGAGGTCGGGGTTGAGACCGGCCTGGACCCGCCGATACACCTTGAGCAGCAGCGCATGGCCGAGCACCACCGAGGTGTTCGACTGGTCGCGGCCGAGCTGAGCGACATCCGCCTCGCGGAGCGCGGCCGGATTGCCGGGCCAGGCGTCGGCCAGGCCCGCCGACGGCCGGCAGACGAGCGCCGCCTCCACGCTGCCGCTCCCGTGGCCCGCTGTCCCCGGCGCCACGCGGCCGAGCGCCGGGATGGTCCTGCCCTCGGCGATCGCGGCGGCCAGGGCCCGCCAGACGGCGTCGCCGTCGCCGGCGCGGACGAGGGTGCCGGCAGGACCGGGCGAGAACGGGATCGCGTAGCGCTCGGTGCGGCCCGGGTCCTCGCCCACACGCAGGTCGACGAGGGCGAGGATCCCGTCGGCCGACAGCCTGAACGCGTGCGCCAGCTGCGCAGAGGTGACGGGCTCGCCCTTCGAGGCGAACCACCGCTCCCCCGCCAGCGCCTCGAGGTCGAGCGCGCGGACGGCGGCCGAGGCGGCCGTGCGGTCGATGGTCAACGCCTCCCCCGCGGCCGCGCCGACCCCGGCGAGGGGCGGGGCGGGCGCGCGGGCGCGTGCGCGAGCGGGCCCAGCAGGCGACAGCGCCGCGCTGGCGGCGGACCCGCCGCCAGCCGACGACGCAACTCAGATCCCGGTGTTGATGGTGAGGTGCTTGACGGTCGTGTAGTCCTCGAGCGCGTACTTGCTGCCGTCCTTGCCCCAGCCGGACTCCTTCACGCCGCCGTGCGGCGTCTCCGACGCCAGCGTGAAGTGCTCGTTGATCCAGACGGTGCCGAACTGCAGCCGGCGCGCGGTCCGCATCGCCTTGGCGATCGAGCCCGTGAACACCGAGCTCGCGAGGCCGTACTTGACGTCGTTCGCCCAGGCGATCGCCTGCTCCTCGTCCGAGAAGCGCTGGACGGTCACGACGGGGCCGAACACCTCGTCCTGCACGATCTCGGAGCGCTGGTCGGGATTGGCGAGGACCGTGGGCTCGAAGTAGGCGCCGTGGTTGGCCGGACGGTGACCGCCGACCACCAGCTCGGCCTTGGCGTCGAGCGCGTTGTTGACCATCTGCTCGACCTTGTCGGCCTGGCTCTTGGCGATCAGCGAGCCGATGTCGAGGTCGTCGGCCGCGGCCGGGTCGCCCCACTTGATCGTCTTGACCTGGTCGGCGAGCGCGCCGAGCAGCTTGTCGTACACGCCCGGCCCGGCGATCACGCGGCAGGCCGCCGTGCAGTCCTGGCCGCTGTTCCAGTAGCCCGCGAAGCGGAGGGTCTCGGCGACGAGATCGATGTCCGCGTCGTCGTAGACGATGACCGGGGCCTTGCCGCCGAGCTCGAGGTGGAGGCGCTTGACGCCCGCGGCGGCGACCTCGGCGATGTGCTTGCCGGTGGCCGTGTCGCCGGTGATCGAGATCATGCGGACCTTGGGGTGCGCCACGAGCATGTCGCCCATCACGCCGCCCGAGCCCGTGATCACGTTGAGGACGCCCGCGGGCAGCGCCTCCTGCACCACTTCCGCGAAGCGGAGCGCGGACAGCGGGGTCCGCGAGGCGGGCTTGAGGACGCAGCAGTTGCCGGTGGCGATCGCCGGCCCGAGCTTCCAGGCGGCCATGTACAGGGGGTAGTTCCAGGGCGCGATGCTGGCCACGACGCCCACCGGGTCGCGGCGGACCATCGAGGTGTGGCCCTCGAGGTACTCGGTGACCGCGAGGCCGTCCTGGACGCGGCAGGCACCGGCGAAGAACCGGAACAGGTCCGACGCCACGCCCATCTCGTCGATGGCGGCGGCGATGGGCTTGCCGGTCTGGAGCGACTCCAGCCGGCCGATCTCGTCGGCGTTTGCGTCAAGCAGGTCCGCCACCTTCAGCAGCGCGAGGCTGCGCGTCTGCGGGGTGGTGAGGCTCCAGCTCTCGAACGCCGTCGCCGCCGCCTCGACCGCCCGGTTGACGTCCTCCTGGCCCGAGGCCGGGACGCGCGCGATCTCCTCGTAGACGGCCGGGTTCTCGACGGCCTGCGTCTCGCCGGACGCCGCGTCGACCCACTGGCCGCCGATGAACTGCTGATACGTCTTGATCTCCGTCATCGTCACGTTCGGGGCCCTCCAAGGCGGGTTGCGGCGCGCTGGTGTCGATGGTCTGCAGATGGTGGCGTGATTGTCGCGCAGGTCACGCGGCGCTTCCAAGCGCAAGCGCACGGGACGCGACGAGGGCGGCAGGGGCCGGCGCGGGCGCAGCCGGGCGCGCAGCGGCGCGGACGGCGCAGCGGCACGCAGCGGCGCGGTGGCACGCAGCGGCGCGGACGGCGCGGTGGGGCGCAGCGGCGCGCAGCGGCGCGCACGGCGCAGCGGCGTGGTGGCACGGACGGCGCACCGGCGCGGTGGGGCGCAGCGGCGCAGCGGCGCGCACGGCGCGGCGGCGCGGTGGCGCAGCGGCGCAGCGGCACGGTGGCGCAGCGGCACGGTGGGGGCGCGGTGGCGCAGCGGCGCGCACCGGCGCGGTGGGGCGCGGTGGCGCAGCGGCGCGGTGGGGCGCGGTGGCGGTGGGGCGCGGTGGCGCAGCGGCGCTCATCCGCACGGCGGATCGGGCCGGGCCCCACCGCGTCGACGCGATCCGCCCGACGGATCAGGACGGCGCGCCGGGCGCCGCGGGGGCCGTCCCGGCCGCAGTCCGATACCCGCCGCGGATCGTCGGGGCCGGGCGAGGCCGGGTCCGATCCGCCCGGCGGATCAGGACGGCAGGCGCCGCGCGGACGGCGCGCGGGGGCCGTCCGGGGCCGTCCCGGCCGCACTCCGATACGAGCCGCGGATCGTCGGGGCCGGACTGGGCCGGGTCCGATCCGCCCGGCGGATCAGGACGGCGCGGCAGGGCGCCGCGCGGGCGGCGCGGACGGCCTCGGCGCGGCGCGGACGGTCCACGAGCAGCGCATGGGGGCCGTCCCGGCTGCGGTGCCGGGCTTGATTGCCCCCTCCGATGGGCCACCTTGGCAGGGGCCGCCGTGACGCCTCCACGCGATCCTTGCCGACTGACGGGGCTCGCAGGACGGGAGGCGGCCGATGGCGCTGGTCATCGACGGGCTGTACAAGCGGTTCGGGGACGTGCAGGCACTGGCCGGCATCTCGTTCTCGGTCCAGCAGGGCGAGGTGTTCGGCTTCCTCGGCGCGAATGGCGCCGGCAAGACGACGACGATGCGGATCGCCCTCGGGCTGATGAAGCCCGACGCCGGGGCCGTCACATGGGATGGTCGGCCCGCGCGCGACTGGCCGCGCCGCACGTGGGGCTACATGCCCGAGGAGCGCGGGCTGTACGCCAAGATGCACGTCATCGATCAGCTCGTGCACTTCGCGTCGCTCTACGGTATCCCCCGGCGCCGCGCCCGAGCCGACGCCCGCGAGTGGCTTGAGCGGTTCCAGATCGCCGACAAGGCCGACAGCCGGCTCGACACCCTGTCCAAGGGCAATCAGCAGAAGGTCCAGTACATCGCCACGATCCTCCACGAGCCCGAGGTCCTGCTGATGGACGAGCCCTTCGCCGGGCTCGACCCGGTCAACGTCGCGATGCTCAAGGAGGCGTTCCTCGACATGCGGGACCGCGGCCGGACCACCGTGTTCAGCACGCACCAGCTAGAACAGGCCGAGGAACTGTGCTCGTCGGTCGCGATCATCGACCACGGGCGCGTCGTGGCCGCCGGCGCCACCAGGGACGTCCGGCGCTCGACCGGACGCCAGGTGGTCCGGGTCGCCACCGAGGACGCGGAGCGCAGCTGGCTGGAGGCGCTCCCGCACGTCACCGTGCTGCGCGACGGGGCCGACTACGCGGAGGTCGCCGTCGCTGCGGGGACGACCCCGCAGGACATCCTCTCGGCCGCCATCGCCCATGGCCCTGTGCTGCGCTTCGAGGTGGCCGATCCCTCGCTCGAGCAGGTGTTCGTCGAGCGCGTGGCGGCGCAGCGGCAGGACGAGCCGGCGCTGGCCGCTGGGGGAGCCCGGGCATGAGCAGCACCTCCAATATCGTCGCAATCGCGCGCCGCGAGGTCTCCATCCGCGTCCGGACCCGGAGCTTCGTGATCGGCACGACCCTGCTCGTGCTGGGCGTGGTCGCGATCGCGCTTCTGCCGGTCGTCATCAGCAAGATCGACAGCGTCAACGCCACCAAGGTCGCGGTCGTCGCGCCCGACGAGGCGCTCGCGGCGAGGGCGACCGCCACCATCTCCACGCTCCTCAACGCCGGCAATGACCAGACCGGATCGGCCGCGACCGCGCAGCCGGACTTCGTGGTCACGGTGCTGCCGGACCTCGACGCCGCCCGCGCCGCCACCGTGCGCGGCGAGTACTCGTGCGTGCTGGGGATCGCGCGCGCGCCCGACGGCTCGCTCGCGTTCACCTACTACGGCGACGATGGCGGGAGGGGCCGCACGGCGAGCCTCCTGCGCCAGGCCGCCAACTCGGTCGCCGTGGGCGACCGGCTCGACCACCTGGCCATCCCGGCCGCGGAGCAGGCATCGCTGTTCGCGCCGGCCGACTTCGCGTTCAGCTGGCCCGATCCGGCGCGGACCGACCCGTTCAAGAGCGAGACCGCCTCCGTGAACGAGGACATGCTCGCCTTCGGCATGACCATCCTGATCTTCATGATCGTGATCATGTACGGGAACTGGGTGGCCATGAGCGTGGTGGAGGAGAAGTCGTCGCGCGTGATGGAGGTGGTCCTCAACGCGGCCACGCCGTTCCAGCTGCTCGCCGGCAAGGTGTTCGGGGTGGGCGCCGTGGCGTTCCTCCAGTACGCGGCCGTCGTGGTCTCAGGCGGTGTGGCGCTCCTCGCCCAGCCCGCGCTCCAGTCTGTCATCCTCGGGACCTCCTCGGCGGCCGCCCTGCCACAGGGCCTCACGCCCGCGCTCCTGCTGTTGTTCGGCGTGTTCGGGATCCTCGGCTTCCTGCTCTACGCCTCGCTGTACGCGGCGGCCGGGTCGCTGGTGAGCCGGATCGAGGACGTCAACGCGGTCGTGATGCCGATGACGCTGATCTCGACGGCCGGCTACATGATCGGCGTCTACGCCTCGATCGGCATCCTCGACGCACGGTCGGGCCTGATCACCGGGCTGACGCTCGTCCCGTTCCTCAGCCCGTTCATGATGCTCGGCCGGGCCGCGACCGGCGTCGCCGAGCCGTGGGAGGTGGCGCTGGCCCTGCTCCTTCTCGTCGCCACGATCGGCGTCGCGATCTGGGTGGCCGCGCGCATCTACGCCGCGGGCGTGCTCCTGTACGGACAGCGCCCCGGCGCACGCGCCGTGTGGCGGCTGCTCCGCGAGGGGATGTAGCGCCAGGTCGGTCGCGCGGCCAAGTCGTCTGCGGACCGTCAGCTCTGGCCGCGGCTCCGCCGGTGCTCCGCGACCTTGCGCCCGATCTCGTCGTACGGGATCGACGGCCACGGGGTGCCGCGCTTGGCCAGGTACGCCCTCGCCGCCCCGCGCCCCGTGCGGTAGAACGCCAGCATGTGCAGCGGCGCTGATGCGTGCGGCATCGCGTCGGTGTCCGGGCGGCCGTTCGCGGTGACGACCCCGTCGACCACCAGGGCCACGCCCCCCGCGTCGTCGTCGACCAGTGTCCCCTTGACGACCATCTGGAAGAGCGCCTCGAGATGCTCGTCATGGCGGTGGAACAGCACGCACGCGAGCCCGTGCGTCCCGGGCGCCGGTCCGGCGAAGTCGCTCAGGGCCAGTCGAGGCCGCCCGTCCGAGTCGCTCTGGACCCTGGCCGTGCAGCGGGCGCTCGCTGGGCAGCCGTCGGGCTGCACCCACGAGAGGACGCCCGAGCGGTAGTCCCCGACCCGGTCGAGGAGCCGGAGGTCAGCCACGCCGCAGGACTTCGACGGGGGCTGCGGCCGCATCTCCGGCCGACCACGCGGTGATCCGGTCGGGCGTGATCCGGATCGCGATCCGCTGGAACAGGTACCAGTTGAACAGCCGGCGGACGAAGCGGTTCGCCGTGAAGCGCGCCGAGTCGGGCTGGCGCTCCGCCACGATGGCGAAGAGGCCGATGACATCCGGCGGGTAGTCGAGGATCTCGGCGACCTCGGCCGTTCCCTGCACGAGGACCGTGGGCGGGTCCGCGAGCGCCGACCCGGTCGGGTCCGAGTAGAGCAGCGACACCTGCGGATGACGGCGCGCGTTGTGCGCCTTCACGGGGAAGGCGATCGACACGGCGCAGATGATCCTTCCAGCGTCCTCGTCGAAGTAGGCGACCGCGGGCCAGGTCATCGGCTGGCCAGTCCGGTTGACCGTGGTGACCTCGGCCGTGAGGCACCGCCGCAGGACATCGGCCACGCCCGCGGGCAGCTCGAGCGGCGCCGACATCAGGCTCCCTGCGGCGCCGCCTCGCCCACGCCGATGGCCAGGGCGAGCGAGCCGGCCAGCGACCCGCCCAGCACGATCCAGGTGATGGCGACTGACGGTGCGGGCCCGGTCAGGTCGGCCGAGCGGATGGCCAGAGCCGCGAGCATGGCGACCAGGGCCGCCGCCTGCGCGACCATCGGCTGGCGGATCGAGGACCGCCGCCGGTCGCGCGCGATGCCGAGCGCGACGACGCCCGGGAGGCACAGCATCGGCGCGAGCACGCGGGCGCCGAGGTCCGTCAGCTTCCACGGCCAGACGCCGACGAAGGCGCTCGGCACGATGTACAGCCCGATCGCGAGGAGCATCGCGGCCCCGCCGCCCGCGAGCAGCGCCCGGACGAGCAGCGGCGGGACGGTCGCCTCGCCGGGCAGCGGTCCGGGGTCGGTGCGGCGGTTGAGCACGAACGCAGCGATCACGAGCGGCGGCGCCACGATGTAGATCAGCGTCCACACGACGCCCGCCGGCCGGTCGAGCAGGAACTGGCTGAACTCGAGCGCGGTGGTCAGCAGGAGCAGCGAGGCGAACGTGGCCACGGCCGGGAGCCCGAGCGCAGAGCGGTGGAAGGTGCGGAGCGCGAGCGACGAGAGGAAGTAGACGACCCCGCCGATGTACGCGGAGCCCAGCAGCATCGCCGTCAGCTGCGGCTTGACCGCCCAGGCGAAGAGGTCGGCGGCCCGCTCATGGGCGATGTACAGGATCCCGAAGGCGACCAGCAGGAACGGGGGCACCACGATGGCGACGAGCCGCGTGATGGGCAGCACGCGGTCGTCGTGGACGCCGGACACCGGCGGCTGGGACGCCATTGGGCCGGGAGTCTAGCGGCGGCCCGACTCCCCGTATACAGAGGTTTGCCTAGATTCGCCGCACGACGGCGACGGAACGGCTAGCCCGTGACTGGCTGACCCGTGAGCGACAGCTGCTCGATGAGGTCCGCGGCGCGGACGGTGCCCGCAGCCGACTGCATCCGGGCGGCGATCGATGCCAAGCGGGCGTGGAGCGGTTCGTCGGCCAGGAGCGCGTCGATGGCGCCGGTGAGCTCCTCGTCGCGGAACCCGTACGTCGAGAGTCGTCGTCCGAACCCGGTCTCGTCGACACGCTGGGCGTTGTCGACCTGGTCCCAGAACAGCGGCAGCACGATCATGGGCTTGCCGTGGTGGAAGGACTCCACGACCGTGTTGTTCCCGCCGTGGGTGATCACGAGGTCGACGAGCGGCAGGATCGCGGGCTGCGGCAGGAAGCCCTCGCCGGCCATGTTGTCGTGGAGCCGAATCTGGTCCGCGAGCGGGCCCTTGGACACGATGACGCGGTGCTCCGTCCCGCCCAGCACGTCCACGAGCCGCTGCATCAGCTCGACATCGGCCGATCCGAGCGACCCGAGCGAGAGGTAGACCAGCGCCCCTCGCCCGCTGGCCAGGTGCTCGGGCAGCGCCCACGTCGCCTCGGCCGCCCGCACCGTCGAGTCCAGCTGGTGCCACGTTGGCGCCAACGTGACCGATCGCGCGTAGTCCGCCTCGCGCGGGTAGGAGTACAGGTTCAGGTACGGGGACTCGTGCATGAAGTCGGGGCCGTCGGGGCCCCAGGCAAGGCCGCCCGCGCCCTGCTCTCGGCAGAACGCGTCGAAGTCGCTCCACATCTCGCCGTGGGTGCGCCGCACCTCCTCGAGGAACGCGGGCCAGTCACGCTGGTCGTCCACCGGGTAGCCCGAGGAGAACGGCGCCACGAGCGGGTCCTTGAGCTCGGCCGGGTTGCACGACACGATGCGGACCCACGGATGGCGGGTGGCCATGATCGCCGGGAACGAGACGACGTTGTCCTCGACGACGGCGTCTGGTGACAGCTCGTCGATGATCTCCTCGAGGCGGGGCTGGACGTACTTCGCCCCGTCGATCAGGGCCTGGAACGTCGGGGCGATGAAGTCGCCCAGCTGCTCGATGGTGGGCTTGCGGAACACCGGCGCCGTGTCCCGGATGAAGTCGATCCAGAACTGGCCGGGCACCTCGGCCTCGGCGGGCGGCGGGCCGAGCCGCATCAGCCGCTCCTCGAAGCCGCGCTGCTCGAGGCTGCCCGCGAACGACTCCTCGACGATGAACACCACGCGGTGTCCCCGCTCGCGCAGCAGCGCGCCGATGCCGGCGCAGTTGTTCGTGGGGCCGTAGGCGCCCTCAGGGAAGAACACGATCGTCTTGCGGTCGGCCACCGCTGCCACCTCGTCGCTGGTCGGTCGTCGCTTCGGCCCGGCCGGGTGCGCCGCTGTGGTGGGCTGGGTCCGCCGATCGCCGGTTCGCCGATCATCGCACGGCGTCGCCGGGCCGGGCCGGACGTTGCGCCGCGCGTCACGCGGCCGGCCGTGATGCCGGTCGGCGCCCGCTCCGCGGCGGCGGTTCGCCGGCCTTGCCGGTCGGCCGGGCTGCGCGGGCCGTCGGCCCCGCCTGCACACCCGGTCGGCGCCCGCTCCGCTGCGGCGGTTCGCCGGCCTTGCCGGTCGGCCGGGCTGCGCGGGCCGTCGGCCCCGGTCGCGCGCCGGCGGCACACCCCGTCGCGCCCACGCCGCGGACGCCCTGTCATGCCGGTCTCAGGGGGCGCGGCGTACGCTGGTCGGGCTGGCGTCCATCCGGCCGCTGCCGGAAGCCGCCGCACAGCGAGGATCCCATGTACGCGCGCTACTTCCCCTTCGGCTTCGGCGGCATCTGGTGGCTGGTCGGCCTCGTCTGCATGATCGTGCTGATCGTGGGCGTCGCGTGGCTGCTCGCCACCGCCGTGCGCGGCAACCGGCATGCGCCGCCGTCGCAGCCCTGGCAGCCGCCCTATGGCGGCGTCCCCCCGGTCGGTCCCTCGCAGCCCGGCATGATGCCGTCCGCGCCGATGCGCCCCACCCCTCACGACATCCTGCGCGAGCGGCTCGCCCGTGGCGAGATCACCGTCGAGGAGTACCAGCGCACCGCGGCGGTGCTCGGCCCGGACCCGTTCGCGCCGCAGCCGCCCCAACAGCCGAGCGGCCAGCCTCCCCAGCAGCCGCCGCAGGCCTAGCAGGTCCCGGGCCGGGGCAGAGACCCGCGCCGCCGCGCTGTCCCGCCGCCACGGCCGGCCCGGCCGCTGCGCCCAATCCACCTCGGCCACGATCGCGCCGCCCCGGCCGCCCCGGCCGCTGCGCCCAATCCACCACGGCCAATCCCGCCGACCCGCCGCCACGGCCGCCCCGGCCGCCCCGGCCGCTGCGCCCCGGCGGCCCGTCCACCACGTATGCCTGTGAGGACTGGTAGCCGCCAACCCGGGGGCGGAACCCTGCCGCCCATGCCCCGTGCGCATGACTGACGCAGAACGTGCCGCTCAGAATGCCATGCCCGGGATCGGGCGCCGCGACCAGTCCTGACAGGCATAGGTGGGCCAACGGTGGGCCAGCCGGTTCCCGTGCCGGCGGCCCGCGGCCCCGATCCCTTCGACCCGCCGCCCGGGCAGCAGCGGCTCAGCGGCCGGCGATCACCGCCAGGGCCGCCACGGCGATCGCGCCCGCCGCGACGGCGCCGTCAAGGCGGCTCCAGCGGACCTCGCGGTACCGGGTGCGCGGGCCGGAGCCGAACCCGCGGGCATCCATCGCGAGCGCCAGGCGGTCGCCGTGGCGGATCGCGAGCACGAGCAGGCCGACCAGCATCCGCGGGTGCCAGCCGGACCGCAGCCCGCGGATCCGCCGTGCCTCGCGGAGCGTGGTGAGCTGCTCCGCCAGCCGCGGGATCGCCTGGTAGGCGGCGAGGGCGCCATAGGCGAACCGCTCGGGCGCATGCGCCTGCTGGACCAGCGAATCCACCAACCGCGTTGCGTCGGTGGTCTGCCCGAAGACGATCCCGACAGCCGCGATCGCCACCACCCGGACCGCGAGCCCGACGCCGGCGGCGAGGGCGGGCGCCGTGATCCGGAACGGGCCGATGACCGCCGCGACGACGGCCGAGGGGTCGGCGTTCGACGCCGAGAACAGCGCGTTGAACACGCCGATCCCGAGCGCGGCGAGCCACAGCGGCGCGAGGCCGGCTGCCAGCCGCCGCGGCGGGACCCTGCCGACGAGCACGCCCGCCAGCAGCGCCGCGGCCGTGATGACCAGCGGCGGCCGGACGTCGAGGGTGAGCGCCATGGTGAGCAGCCAGCCCAGCGCGACCAGCAGCTTGGCCACCGGGCTCGCCCGCCCGAGCGGCCCGTCGAGGACCCGCTCCTCGAGCTCGAGGCGCGTGACGATCACCCGACGGCCTCGTCCGCGGTGACGCGCCCGCCGGCCAGTCGCACGATCCGCGTGGCGAACGAGGCGATGAACCGCTCGTCGTGCGTCGCGGCGATCAGCGCCACGCCGGCCGCGACCTGCTGGTCGAGGATCTCGGTCAGCGCCTCGTAGCCCCGGCGGTCCTGGCCGAAGGTCGGCTCGTCGAGCACCAGCAGCCGCGGGGCCCGGACCAGCGCGGGAACCAGGGAGAGGCGCCGCTGCTCCCCGCCCGAGAGCGTGTACGGACTGCGATCGCCGAACGTGTCGAGCGGCAAGCCGAGGCGGGCCATCACCGCGGCAACCCTGCCCGCGGCCGCCGCATCGCGGTGGTCCAGTCCCGCCATCGCCTCGTCCCGGACAGGGGTGGCGACGAACTGCGCCTCGGGGTCCTGGAACACCACGCCGGCGGCTCGGGCGAGCTCGCGCGGAGCGAGGCGGGACGGGTCGGCACCCGCGATGCGGATCGAGCCCGCGGCCGGCCGGAGCAGCCCCGCGAGCAGCCGGGCGAGCGTCGACTTGCCGCTGCCGTTGGGGCCGACGAGGGCCAGGCGCTCGCCCGGCCGGACCTCGAGGTCCACGCCCTCGAGCACAGGCGCGGCGTCGTAGGCGAACTGCACGCCGCGCGCCACGACGACCGGCTCGGCTGCGACCGGCGCTGGGGTTGAGGACGGTCGCGCGCGCGTCCCGCCTGCCGCGGCGCCCGGCAGCCACGTGCCCGCCTCCTCGATCGCGGTCCGTGATCGCGCCAGCACCTCGGCGGGCCGCCCGACGTCGATGGAGTGGCCGTCCGGTCCGAGGGCCAGCACCAGGTCGGCCAGCGGCCACGCGACCTCGACCCGGTGCTCGACGAGCACGATCGTCGTGGCGCGCGCGGCGCGGATGAGCGCGAGCCGGTCGATGAACGCGCGGGCGCCATCCGGATCGAGGTTGGCGGTCGGCTCGTCGAGCACAAGGACGGGCGAGCGCGGCGCGAGGGCGCCTGCCAGTGCCAGCCGCTGCTGCTGGCCCCCGGACAGCCGGGTCGTGCGACGGCGCTCGTGACCGCCCAGGCCCACAGCCGTCAGCGCCTCGGGGACGCGCGCGCGCATCGCGTCACGGGGCCAGCCGAGCCCCTCGAGCCCGAAGGCCACGTCGTCCTCGACGCGCTCCATCACGAGCTGGCTGGCGGGGTCCTGGAAGACCAGGCCCACGCGCCTGGCTGTGGACGGGCCGGCGGTGCGCGGGTCCAGACCGTCCACGGTGAGCTCGCCGGCGAACTCGCCCGGGACCTCGCGCGGAACCAGCCCCGCCAGGGCGAGCGCGAGCGTGCTCTTGCCCGAGCCCGATGGGCCGACCACCAGCAGGCAGTGCCCCGCCGGGACGTCGAACGTGACGTCCTCGAACGCGGCAGATGGACGCGCGGCGTAGCGGAAGGTGATCCCCCGGGCCCGGATCGCTCCGGCTTCAGCCAGCGGGGAACCCCTCGAGGACGCCCGCCTGCCGCAGGGCGCGGATGAGCAGCCTCGACCCGCCGGCGACGATGATGGCCGCCGAGAGCGCCATCATGAGGCCGCGGATGAGCTGCAGCTCCAGCGAGACGTCGGCGTAGTACAGCGCCCAGTCGTGGATCCACGCCCCCGCGGCAGACGCGATCGCGGCGACGGCGAGGACCGGGAACGACCAGAGGCGGTAGAGCGTGAATGCGAAGACCATCTCCGCGGCTGCGCCCTGGACGAACCCAGACAGCAGCGCGTCGGGACCCCACTGGGATCCCAGGAACGTCGACACGCCGGCGGCCACCATCTCGGCGAACAGCGCCGCGCCGGGCTTGCGGATGATCGCGGGCGCCAGGACGGCGGGCACGAGCCAGACCGCGTACAGCAGGTCCTTGGCCGGCGGCCAGAACACGAACACCGCGTCGAAGCCGTTCCACAGCAGGCCCCAGACCCAGAACACAACCCCGAACGCCACGCCGATGATCGCGGTCACCACGATGTCACGAGTCCGCCAGACCGGCACGGCCGGTGCGGATGCAGCGGACTGGGACGCCGACGTCGCCATCGCCAGATCACCTCCACGTACAAACTCGCCGCCCCCGGATTGCGGGGACGGCGTCTGCCGTGGTGGGCCTGCTTCCTACACCGGTACGAGCCGGATCAGGTTCAGCGGGTCTGTGGCGTGGGCCACACTCTCAGCGCGCTGGGCGCTCCCCGGAGGCGGTATGCAACTGTGCCGGGAGTCTACACCCGGCATAGCCCATTCGAGGGCTGGCGGGCCGTCCGGCGCCGGGCCATCCTTGCGGCGCCGCGCGCCGCCCGGGCTGCGCTGAGCAGGAGAGGGGGTAGCGTGGCCACCGAGCGAGCGGACGTCGAACCGGCGGCGGACCAGTCCCGCCGACGCAGGGTCCGGCCGAGCCGGGTTGTGTTCGTCGGCCTGGTCGCGGTGCTGGTCGTCCTGGTCGGCAAGCTCCTCGTGCCGGACGTGCAGCTCCTGCTCGCGACGACCCGCCGGACACCCGTCTACTCGCCGCCCGTGCTCGCGGGCCAGCTGCTGATCCAGACGTGCACCGGCGGCTTCTACGCCGACAGCGCCGAGGGCATCGTGCTGACGATGTCGGGCCACTGCGGCGCGCCGGGCCTGGCCGTCAAGGATGCAGCCGGCCTCACGATCGGGACCGAGGGTCGCCTGGCCCAGCTCGCCGACTGCCCCGCGGGCCGCTTCTGCTCGCCATCGGACTTCATGCCCATGGTCCTCGAGCCATCGCAGATCCCGTGGGGCCACCTGAACCTCGTCGACTTCACGGGCGGCGGGTACAAGGTGATCGCGCCCGACGCCAGCCCCCTCGCCTGCGGCGACATCCACGTGGGCGACCCGGTCGAGGTGGGCGGCCGCAACTGGTACCGCTCGGGCAAGGTGATCCAGATCGAGCGCTACGAGTTCGCCTCCGACGTCATCTTCCCGTGCATGGTGATCTCCGACATCGAGGCGGGCGTCGGCGACTCGGGCGGGGCCGTGCTGGTGGACGGCCAGCCGGCCGGGATCACCGCGCGCGAGATCGACGGCTACCTCGGCTTCACGCCGCTGGCCGAGGGGCTCGACAACCTGGGCTTGACCCTGTGCACGGAGCCCGACTGCGGCCGGACCCCGCCGAGCGCGTCGGCGGGCACGAGCGGCCAGCCGACGAGCGGCGCTTCGGCCTCCGGCGGCTAGGCCGCTCCCGGCGCCCTCGGACCCCGGAGCGGCTCAGTCGGCGGCCGGCGCGCCCGCCACCTGCGAGCGGATCCAGGCGACCACCTCGGCGAGGACCTCGGCCTGCCCGGGCTCGTGGTGGCACTCGTGGCGCAGGCCGGGCCACACCCGGCGGGTCACGTTGCGCTTGCCCTCGAGGACGTCGCTCGTGCGCAGCGGCACGATCGGGTCCGCCTCGCCGTGGAGGACATACGTCGGGACCGGCATCGCCTCGAGGCCCGGCAGCAGCACCGCGAGCCGGTCCTGCTCGGCGAACGCCTCGGCGCCGAAGTGGACCGTGGACGAGCTCGTGCACAGCGGGTCGGCGTCGACCCGCTCGCGCACGGTGGGGTCCGACGAGAGCCCGTCCTTCGCCAGCCCGTTCGACACGCGCATCCTCGGAACCAGCGTCTGGATCGTGTTCGCCAGCGCCTTCTTCCAGGCGGGCGTCGCCGCGTCGATGGCCGGCGCCGACAGCACGAGCAGGTCGGGCAGGGGCCGACCCTGGCCCGCCACGACGTACCCGGTGGCGATGAGCCCGCCCAGCGAGTGCGCGTACAGCACGAGCGGCAGGCCCGGGTGCTCCGCGCGCGTGGCGTCGACCCGGTTGGCGAGATCGTCGTGGAATTGGCTCCACCTGTCCACGTAGGCGCGGAAGCCCGACGAGCCGCCGAAGCCGCGGTGGTCGTAGCCGAAGACGTCGATGCCGGCTTGGCTCAGCGCCGCCGCCACGGTCTCGTACCGGCCGGCGTGCTCGCCCAGGCCGTGGACCACGAGCGCCGACGTCCAGGGTTCGCCGACCGCCGCCCAGTGCAGGGTCCGGAGCGTCGTGCCGTCGGGCATCCGGGCCGTCGCCTCGGCCGGGACCAGGGGCTCTGCCGTCGCCGTCGCGCCTGTCATGGGTGCCTCCATCGAGCCGTCCCCTCGCCGCAGACGGTACGCCCTCCGATCCGCACCGCGCGAGTCGGAGGCCGCGCCGCGTACGATGTCCGGCATGACGAAGCTTTGGGTGGAGATCGCCGACGGCGTGTTCGTGCGCCGGTACCACTTCTACGAGCAGAACATCGTGGCGGTTGTCGACCGGGGCGACGCGCTGGTCGTGGACACGCGGTCCACGTACCGCCAGGCGCGCGAGGTCCTCGACGACCTGCGGGCGCTCGGCGCGCCGCGGGTCGCCGCGGTCGTCAACACCCACGGCCACTACGACCACGCGTTCGGCAACCGGCTGTTCCGGCCGGCGCCCATCTGGGGCCACGAGCGCGCGGCGGCGATGCTCTCGCCCGCGGGCGGGCAGCACGAGCACGCGGCCGCCGAACTCCCGCAGCTGGCCGACGAGCTGGCGGAGGTGGAGCTGGACCCGCCCGACCGGACATTCGCGGACGACTCGACGGTGGTGGTCGGCGGTCGGCCTGTCCGGCTCGCCTACCTCGGCCGCGGGCACACCGACAACGACATCGTGATCACCGTCGACGACGCGGACGTCCTGCTCGCGGGCGACCTGCTCGAGAGCGGCGCCACCCCCTACTTCGGCGACAGCTACCCGCTCGACTGGCCGGCCACCGCCCGGGCGATCCTCGCGCGGACCGGTGACCAGACCGTCGTGGTGCCGGGCCACGGGGACGTCGGCCATCGAGCGTTCGTGGCGCAGCAGGCAGCGGACTTCGCCGCGATCGCAGACCTCGCGCGCGGCGTCCACGGAGGACGACTCGATGTCGAGGCGGCGATCGCCGCCTCGCCGTTCCCGCCGGCGACCAGCCGCGAGCCGATCGAGCGGGCGCTGGCGCAGCTCCGGGGGGAGCTCGACTGAGGCGCCGACTCGACTGAGACGCTGGCGGGAACTCCTGGCCGTCGCCGCCCGTGGCCGCGCCGCCCTACCCCGTGACGCGCACCACCCAGCGGCCCCGTGCCTGGCCGCCGTGGATGGCGTCGAGCGCGGGCTCGAGCGTGTCGAGGTCCACCTCGGTGATCCCGTCGGCGATGCCGCGCGGGACCAAGTCGCCCGCGAGGCGCTGCCAGAGCACCCGGCGTCGATCGATGGGCATGTTCGCGGAGTCCATCCCGAGCAGCGCGCAGCCGCGCAGGATGAACGGGAACACGGTCGTCGAGAGCTCGGCGCCCGACGTGTTCCCCGACGACGCCACCGCCGCGCCGATCCGCAGCGTGCGCAGCAGGTACGGCAGCGTGGCGGCGCCCACGGTGTCGACGGCGCCCGCCCAGCGCTCGCGCTCCAGCGGCCGGCCAGGGGCGGTGACCTCCTCGCGGGTGAGGAAGCCGCTCGCGCCGAGGTCGAGCAGGCGGTCATGCTCGTCGGGCTTGCCCGTGGCCGCCCAGACCTCGTGCCCGCGCGAGGCGAGGATGGCGATGGCGGCCGAGCCCACCCCGCCCGATGCACCGGTGACGACGACCGGGCCGTCCCCGGGCTGCAGCCCCCGCTCCTCGAGCGCCGCCACGCTCATGGCCGCGGTGAATCCAGCCGTGCCGATCTCCATCGCCTCCCTGGCCGCCAGGCCGTCCGGCAGGGCCACCGTCCAGCCTGACGGGATCCGGGCCAGCTCGCCGTACCCGCCGTGGCGGGCGACGCCGATGTCGTAGCCGTTGGCGAGGACCTCGCTCCCCACGGGAAAGGCGTCGTCCTCGGAGGCGACCACCGTCCCCGCCAGGTCGATGCCCGGGACGAGCGGATAGGCGCGGGCGACGCGGCCGTCCTCGCGCGCGGCCAGGCCGTCCTTGAAGTTGATGCTCGACCACGCGACCCGGACGGTGACCTCGCCCGGCGGCAGGTCGTGCGGCTCGAGGTCGCGGGGGCCGCGGCTGAAGGCTCCGTCGGGGGGCTTGTCGACGACGAAGGCTCGGAAGGTCGCTGGCACGTTCGACATGGCCGGATCATAGGCGTGCCGCGCGTGCCCGGGGCGGGCGCGTTCCGGGGTTCGAGGCCGCGTCGCCGAGGCACGCGCGCCGGCCAAGCTCGGCCGCCGCTCTCGGCAAGTTCACAGCATCCTCACAGCATCGGTGGGCCAAGATGGCGCCATGCAGCCTGCGCCGGGGAACGCCCATGTGCTCGTCGTCGACGACGAGCCCGCGATCACGGACCTGCTCGCGACGGCGCTGCGCTACATGGGCTACCAGGTGACCACCGCCGCCAGCGGCTTCGCGGCCCTCGACGCCGCAGCGACCGCGGCCCCGGACCTCGTCGTCCTCGACGTGATGCTGCCCGACCTCGACGGCTTCGAGGTCTGCCGGCGCCTCCGCGAGGCCCGCGACTTCGTGCCCGTCATCTTCCTCTCCGCGCGCGACTCGGAGGACGACCGGATCGCCGGCTTCGTCCGGGGCGGCGACGACTACGTCACCAAGCCGTTCAGCCTCGAGGAGCTCACCCTCCGGATCGGGGCGCTCCTGCGGCGGGCGAGGGCCGGCAAGGGCGACGGCGAGCCGGCGCCCCGCCTGCGCTACCGCGACCTCGAGATGGACGAGGACCGCCACCAGGTCTGGCGCGCCGGGCGCGAGGTGGAGCTCTCCCCCACCGAGTTCCGCCTGCTGCGGTTCTTCCTGCTCAACCCCGAGCGCGTGCTGTCCAAGCAGCAGATCCTCGACCACGTCTGGCAGTACGACTTCAACGGCGAGGACAACGTCGTGGAGACGTACGTGAGCTACCTGCGCCGCAAACTCGACGACGCCGAGCCGCGGCTGCTCCGGACGGTGCGCGGGTTCGGCTACGTGCTCCGCGCCGACGGCGCCGGCTGACGCGATGAGCCTCCGCCTCCGGCTGGTCGCGAGCCTCGGCGCGGTCCTCGCGCTGGCGATGGCCGTCGCGGGCGTGCTGATCGCGGGGCTGCTCCACGCCGGCCTCGTGGACCGGATCGACCGCGAGCTCGCGACGATCGCGAACTCGAGCTCGCTCCAGCGGCTCATGACCGCCGAGTCGTCGGACACGTCCGCCGGGCGGAGCATCGCGGTCATCCGCCTCAACCGGGGCGGGTCGATCACCCTGGCCCTGCCGTCGGGCTTCCCCGACGCCCCGGACCCTCTCCCCGCCCTGCCCAACTACACGGGCGGCGTGCCCGCCTCGGCCATCGGCCACGTGACCGAGCTGCCGTCGGTGGACGGGGCGATGCACTACCGCGTGCTGCTCGTCAACGGGCGCCTCGGCGCGGCGCTCGCGCTCGCGGCACCCCTGACCGGCGTCGACGACGCCATGTCCACGCTCGTACGGCTCCTGCTGTTCATCGGCGTCGCGACGCTCGCGATCGTGCTGGCCGTGGCGTGGCTGATCGTCCGGCGCGGCCTCCTGCCGGTGGAGCGGATCGCCGACACGGCCGGGCGGATCGCGGCGGGCGACCTCACGCACCGGACGGGCGTGGCCCATGACGGCTCCGAGGTCGGGCGCCTGGGCGCCGCGTTCGACCAGATGCTCGACCAGGTCCAGGGCGCGTTCACCCAGCAGCAGGCGGCCCTGGCGGCCAAGGAGGACAGCGAGGCCCGGCTGCGCCGGTTCGTCGCCGACGCGTCGCACGAGCTCCGCACGCCGGTGACCGCGATCCGGGGCTACGCCGAGCTGTACCGCGCCGGCGGCCTCGCGGAGCCGGCCGCGCTCGAGGCCGCCATGGGACGGGTCGAGGGCGAGAGCCGCCGGATGGGCCTGCTCGTCGACGACATGCTGCTGCTGGCCCGGCTGGACCAGGGTCGGCCGCTGCGCCGGGAGCCTGTGGACCTCTCGCGGGTGTGCGCCGACGCGGTCGCCGACCTGGCGGCCGCGGGACCCACGCACCCGGTCGTGGCGGCCGTGGACCCGGGCATCGTCGTGGCGGGCGACGACGACCGCCTCCGCCAGGTCGTGGGCAACCTGCTCGCCAATGCGCGGGTCCACACCCCGGCCGACACGCCGGTCGAGGTGGTCCTGCGGGCCTCGACCGCTCCGGACGGGGCCCAGTGGGCCGAGCTGCGGGTCGTCGACCACGGCCCCGGCGTGCCGCCCGAGCACGCCGCGCGGGTCTTCGACCGCTTCTATCGCGCCGACGCGGGGCGCTCGCGCGAGACGGGCGGTTCGGGGCTCGGCCTCTCGATCGTGGCGTCCCTGGTGGCGGCCCACGGCGGCAGGCTGTGGCACGAGGCCACGCCCGGCGGCGGCGCCACGTTCGGCGTGCTCCTGCCCCTGGCGTTCGCGCTCGCCCGCCAGCGGCCCCGGCACCGAGCGCGCCGCTCTCAGCCAGTTCACAGCCGACGCCCGGCCAGCCCTGAGCCGCCGCCCCGACGCTGAGGGCCAGTGATCCGGCGGGCACCGATGCGCGCCCCACCTCTCGGAGGCTCAACCGTGCGATTCGCCAAGGCCATCGTCCTCCCCATCGCGTCGGCGGCGCTCGTCGTCGTGGGCGCCGGCGCCGTCCTCGCGGCAACGGCGCCATCGTCACCGGCTGACAGCGGGGTCGTCGTCCCGGCGGCAGCCACCGCCTCGCCCGCACCGGCGGCATCGGCGGCCCCGAAGGCCCCACGCCTCACCTCGGTGCTCGACGGGCTCGTGACCAAGGGGACCATCACCAGCGCCCAGGAGCAGGCGATCGTCGACGCGTGGGTCGCCAAGCGCGGCGACGTCAAGGCGCAGCGCCAGCAACTCAAGGCGTTCCTCTCGGACGGGATCCTCACCGCGGACGAGCTCGCCCAGCTCCCCGCGGACAGCCCGCTCCAGCAGCTGGCCCCGCTGATGAAGAACGGCCAGCTCACCATCAGCGACCTGCGGGCGATCGGCCGGGGGATCCTGCGCGAGCTGCGGGCCGGGGGCGCCGGCGGCAACGGGCAGGGCGGGCTGCGCGGGCTCCTCAACGGCGCAGCGGCCCCGTCGGCCAGCCCGGCGTCCGGCGGCTGAGGCCGTCTCCGGGGGCTGAGGGGGTCGCCCGGGCCGCCAGCGCGCAGCACACGGCGCCGTCGGGACCACCCGGCGGCGTCACCGTGCCCGCGGGGTCCAGCGCCGTGCCGCCCGGCGCCGACGCCCTGACCTCCCAATGCGGCGTGATGACGCCTGCGCGGCTCCCGTCACGCGCCGAAACCGATGCCCCCATTGCGCAGCTCACGGCCGCAGGGCAGCCGGATTCCAATCCTTCCGAACACGCCGTGTGGTTGCCGCCCGCCGACGCAGCCGCGCGCCGCTCCCCGGCGCGGTCCGACGCCGCAAAGCCGTGCTCGACGGAGGGCAAGCCGGGCTGGAAGGGGCCCGCCACGGCCTGACCGTCCTCCGCCACGGCCTGACCGTCGCCCGCCAGGGCCTGACCGTCGCCCGCCAGGGTTCCTTGTTCACTCTGTTCGGAAAGCGGGGTGGCGGCGACGTCCGCGCGTGGCGGAGTCGCCCGTGGGTGGCGGCGGCGGCCGCGCGTGGCGGCGACGTCCGCGCGTGACGGAGAAAGCCGGGCGGCGGCGACATCCGGCCGCGGCGCAGCGGTCGGTGCGGTGGCCGGAGATTGCAGTTCGGTTGCGCCAGCGCCCGGGGACTTGACGGAACCGCGCCCGCTCCCCCATCCTCCGCAGCCTGATGACTCACACGACCGTGTCCTGGCTGATGTGCATGCGTGGGCGGCCCCGTCGTTCGGAGACGGGCGCCGAGATCGCCGCGCGCTGACCAGAGACAGCGGGTGACAGCGGGGATCTCGGAGCCGAGGTCCCGGGGCCGCGAACCACGAGGGTTCGCGGCTCTTTTCGTTCTCCGGCCACAGCGACGGGTAGCCGCCGAGCCAGACCCCTCAGGGCCCCTCGACGAAACGACCAGCCGCAACCACGCGCAGACACCCGGAGAGCGACCACGATGAGCAGCTTCGACCCCAACGCCCTCGGCGGCCTCCGCCCGGAGACCCAGGCCCTCCACGCCGGCCAATCGCCCGACCCGACCACCAAGGCCCGCGCCGTCCCGCTCTACGCCACGACCAGCTACGTGTTCGACGACGCCGCGCACGCGGCGCGGCTGTTCGGGCTCCAGGAGTTCGGGAACATCTACACCCGGATCATGAACCCGACCACCGGCGTGTTCGAGGAGCGGGTCGCCGCCCTCGAGGGCGGCGTGGGGGCGCTGGCGCTCGCCTCGGGCCAGGCGGCCGAGACGCTCGCGATCCTCAACCTCGCCCGGGCCGGCCAGAACATCGTGTCGAGCTCCAGCCTCTACGGCGGCACGTACAACCTGTTCCACTACACGCTCGCCAAGCTCGGCATCGACGTGCGGTTCGTGGACGGCTCCGACCCGGCCAACTACACGGCCGTCACCGACGCGAACACCCGTGCCTGGTACTGCGAGACCATCGGCAACCCGCGGCTGGACGTGGCCGACCTCGACGCCGTGAGCGCGGCCGCCCACGCGCAGGGCGTTCCGCTGATCGTGGACAACACGTTCGCCCCGCTGCTCGCGCGCCCCTTCGACCACGGCGCGGACATCGTCGTCCACTCGGCCACCAAGTGGATCGGCGGCCATGGCACGGTGATCGGCGGCGTCGTGGTGGACAGCGGCAAGTTCGACTGGGCCGCCAGCCCCCGGTTCCACGACGACTTCGTCGCCCCCGACCCGTCGTACCACGGCGTCAGCTACACCGAGGCGTTCGGCCCGCTCGCGTTCATCCTCAAGCTGCGGGTCGTGGGCCTGCGCGACCTCGGCTCGGCGATCTCGCCGTGGAACGCCTGGCAGCTCATCCAGGGCCTCGAGACCCTGCCGCTGCGCATCGAGCGCCACAGCCAGAACGCGCTGCGCGTGGCCCAGTGGCTCTCCGACCGCCCCGAGGTGGAGTGGGTCAACTACCCGGGCCTCGCCTCGCACCCGTCCAACGCCATCGCCAAGCGGATCCTCTCGGGCGGCTTCGGCGGCATGATCACGTTCGGCATCAAGGGCGGCGTCGACGCCGGCCGCACGTTCATCGACAGCGTCAAGCTGTTCAGCCTGCTCGCCAACGTGGGTGACGCCAAGAGCCTGGTGATCCACCCGGCCAGCACCACCCACCAGCAGCTGAGCGTCGAGGAGCAGGCCTCGAGCGGGGTCACCGACGACCTCATCCGCCTGTCCATTGGCATCGAGCACGTCGACGACATCCTCGCCGACCTCGACCAGGCGCTCCGCGCCGCGACCGCGTCCCCGGTCCAGCCGACGCCCGCCAGCGTCTAGGGCCGCCGCGATGTCTCCAGACGACGGCACTGCCCGGGGGGCCGATGGCTCCCCGGCATCCGAGTTCGACATCCCCGGCGACGCCGCCGGGATCGAGGGGCTCGCCGCGACCGTCCTCGCGCCGGCCGGGGGCCCCCCGTCGCCCGCACCCGCGACCCCCCAGGCCGCCCGGCCGCCCCTCGGCACCGGGCGGCTCGAGGCCGTCTCGATCGGGCACCTCTCCCTCGAGTCGGGCGCATCGCTGCCGGTCACGGTGGCGTACCGGCACGACGGGCCCGGCCCCGACGCGCCGCAGGTGCTCGTGGTCCACGCGCTCACCGGCTCGGCTGACGCGGCCGGCGACTGGTGGGAGCCCGTCATCGGTCCCGGTCGCGCGCTCGACACCGAGCGAGTGGGCGTGCTCTGCGCGAACCTCCTCGGCGGGCGCTACGGCACCACGGGGCCGACCTCGGTCGACCCGGCGACGGGCGGCCCCTACGGGGCTGCCTTCCCGCAGCCCACCGCGCGCGACGAGGCGGCCACGCTGTGGGCCCTCGCGGATCGCCTCGGCATCGAGCAGTTCGCGCTCGTCGCGGGCGGCTCGCTCGGCGGCATGGTGGCCCAGGAGGTGGCGCTCGCGCGGCCGGCCGCGATCGGCCACGTGGCGGTGCTCGGGGCGCCCGCGGCGGCCGGCGCGATGGCGATCGGCTGGAACCACATCCAGCTGGAGCTGATCGAGGCGCTGGGCGACCGGGGCCTCGAGCTGGCCCGGCAGCTCGCGATGATCACGTACCGCTCCGAGGCCGACTTCGACGGCCGGTTCGGGCGCCGGGTCGAGGCCGACGGGCGGTTCTCGATCGCGTCCTACCTCGACTACCAGGGCGAGAAGATCCTGGGCCGGTTCGACCCGGACACGTACCGCGTGCTGGTGCACGCCATGGACAGCCACGACGTCGGGCGGGCGCGGGGCGGGGTCCGGGAGGCCTTCCGGGCCCTCGCGGCCGCCGGCTGCGGCCTGACCGGGATCGGGATCGAGGGCGACATCCTGTTCGGGCCCGACCAGGTCCGCCTGCTCGTGGCGGAGGCCCTGGGCGCGGGCGTGGACGCCTCGTACCGGGAGATCCGCTCCGCCAAGGGCCACGACGCGTTCCTGATCGAGTGGGAGCAGCTCACGGCGTTCCTGCACGACGCGCTCGACGACGGGATCGCACGGGCCGGGCGCCGGGTGGCCGCAACCGCCTGAGCTCGGACTCGAGCGCCGGGCCGGGGCGCGGCCTGTGGGCCCCCGGCGGTTTGACCGGTCCGGCGCCGGCGCGTACGTTCGTTTGCGCCCCCCGCGACCGCCGAGCGATCGCGATCGCAGCTGCAGGAGCGTCCCATGGCCACGGTCAGCGTTCGATACATCGTCCACGACACAGAGGCGGCGGTGGCCTTCTACTGCGACCGGCTCGGCTTCACGGTGGTGATGCACCCGAACCCCTACTTCGCGATGCTGTCGCTGGGTGACCTGCGCCTCGTGCTCAGCCGCCCGGGCGGCGGACCAGGCGGCGGGGCCACGCTGCCTGACGGCAGGACGCCGGAGCCCGGGGGCTGGAACCGGATCCAGCTCGAGGTCCCCGACCTCGCGGCCGTCGTCAAGCGCCTGCGCGACGCCGGTGTGCCGTTCCGGGGCGGGGCCATCGAGGGCGTGGGCGTCAAGCAGGTGATCGTCGAGGACCCCTCCGGGAACCCTGTCGAGCTCGACGAGCCGATGCTGCCCGAGGCGCGGCTCGGCTGACCCGCGTCTCGAGCACCGGGATGCAGCCAGGCCGCCTGCGTCTCCCAGCCCGCATCCGTCCCCAGCCGTCAGGGGACGTAGCGCTCGGCGGTGGCGAGGCTGTTGCCGTCGGGATCGCCGCCGCCCGCCACCAGCACCGAGCCGTCGGCGAGCGTCACCGCGGCCGGCAGCGTCCGCGTGACGGCGGGCCGTGCCAAGGCGGTGAGCGTGCCGCTCATCGGGTCGATCCGTGCTGCGTCACCGGTGTCGCCCCAGAGCCCGAACAGCGAGCCGTCCGGCAGGGCGGCGAGCTGCCAGCTGCCGAGGTTGGTCGTGCCCGGGATCACGAGCTCGACCGCTCCCGGCTCCCCCACCTCGATGTAGGTCTGGCCGACGACCGACCACGTCCGCGCGGCGGCGTCGAACCGGAACGACCTGTCGATCTCCCCCACGTGCTTCCACGAGCGGTGGTCATTGACCAGCAGCGCACCGCCGTCGGGCAGGGCGATCAGCTGTGCGCTGCCGTCGGGCTCCGGCGCGGAGGTTGGGATCTTGTTGGCACCGCTCGGGCCCTGCTGCTGGAGCCCGGTGCGGTCGATGGCGGGCAGCGTCCCGGCCGATGACCACTTGCCCGTGGCGGGATCGTAGAGCTCGGCCGAGTCGTAGGCCCGGCCGCTCACGTCCACGCCGCAGCACTGGGCCGACTCCGTGCCCACCACGAGCACGCGGCCGTCGGACAGGGTGGCCATGGCCGCTCCGAAGCGGGCGTACGCCATCGAGCCGGTCTTGCTCCAGGTGCCGGTCGCCGGGTCGAACAGCTCGGCGGTCGCCATCGCCGGGCCGATGTGGTCCGGCGCCACGTCGGCCCACGCCGGACCGCTCGAGGCGGCGGGAACCCTGAAGGCCGCCAGGACCCCGGTACCGTCCTGCGCCGACCCGCCCTTGGAGAAGTAGCCGCCCGCCACGAGCACCCGGCCGTCGTTGAGCACGGCCGCCGAGGCGCGCGTCCGGGCGACTCCCATGAGGCCCACCTTCGTCCACGAGCCGGCCGACGGGTCGAGCACGTAGGCGCTTGAGTACGACTGGCTCGCGCTGTTGAGGCCGCCGGCGATCAGGGCCCGACCGTCGTCGAGCGCGACCAGCACGGCATCGGTGCGGTCGGCGGGTAGGCTCGGCCCGGCGGTCCACCCATTCGAGGCGGGATCGTAGATATCGCTAGAGCGGGTGTCGTCCGTGTTGTCCGACCATGCCGTGCCGACCAGGAGGACGCGTCCGTCAGACAGGCGCGCGGCCATGGGCCGGACGCGAGCAGTCGTCATCGTGCCCGCCGAGACCCAGCCGCTGGCCGCAGGCGCTGACGGCGTGGCGCTCGACGTGGCCGACGCCGTGGGTGACGGAGCGAGCGTCGGGCTCGCGGCCGCCACGGGGGCGGGCTGTGTCGGGACGGCCGAAGGGGACGAGCTCGGCGTCGACGAGCTGCAGCCGGCGAGCAGCAGGCACGCGGCGGCGACGACAGCCCGTCGCGGCCGGAGGGGCGCCAGGCTCGATGGTTCCCGAGATGACCTGCGCGACATGGGACGCTCCTTCAGAGGACCTGGGGCAGGACCTGCCCGACCAGGTGGCCGATCATGAACGAGGCTGCGTTGGCGACGAGAGAGACGCCAACGGCACGCCTGACCGTGACGCCGCGCACGGCGGTCGTGTAGAAGAGGGCCTCGACGCCGAACGCCCAGGCCTCGGCGGCGACGACGAACTCCGTCGTCCCGACGAGGAGCAGCTGGGTGAAGACGAACCACACGGCCGGGTGGGATGCCAGGTTGGCGAAGACCACGAGCGCGGCGCGCCGGGGGAGGCTCGGCTCGGCGCGCGCGAGCAGGACGACGACCAGCGGTGCCTCCACGAGCACCGTGATCACGAAGGCGGCGAACCAGTCCTCGACCGGGAAGAACACCGGAGCCCCCCGAGGCACCTGCCGCGCCCCACCTGGACGCAGTCGCGATCCTCCGCGACGCCGACGGCTGTGTCAATCGGGCGACAGACGTACGGGTCGAGCCCGCAAGCAGTCAAGCGCGGCCGCGCGCACCACCCGCGAGGCGCCAAGCCACCGGACGCGAGATCGGGGCCTGCCCCGATCGCGCTGGGCGAGGCTGTTGGGGTATCATCCACGCTCGCGCTGGCGCGTGGCTCAACGGTAGAGCACCTGACTCTGGATCAGGGGGTTCTAGGTTCGAATCCTATCGCGCCAGCCAAATCCCCGAACGTGAAACACCCCGCCTCCGACCGGCGGGGCGTTCTAATTCGCGCCCCTGTGCGGCAGCCTGGCCCGTCATGCCCCAGGCCAACGCGTCATTGGCCAGGTATTCAGCTGATCAGGAACTGGCCCCCGGTCCGCTGACCGCGAACGGCTTGTGGTCGCCCCAGTTCTGGCCCGGGGCGCTGTCCCACCAGGTCGAGCCGATGGCGCCGTCGGGGCCGACCCAGAACAGGTCCATGTGGTCGGGCGTGCGGCTGACGGCGGCGAGGTGGCTGCCGGGTCCGGAGGCGCCGGGTCCGGCGACCGGGAAGGCCTGGTGGTCGCCCCAGCCCTGGCCCGGGGCGCCGTCCCACCAGGTCGAGCCGATGGCGCCGTCGGGGCCGACCCAGAACACGTCCATGTGGCCCGGGTTGCGGCTGAGCGCCGCGACCGGGGAGCCCTGGCGCGCGGCGCCCGGCGGCGTGATCGGGAACGGCTGGTGGTCGCCCCAGTTCTGGCCCGGGGCCGCGTTCCACCAGGTGGACGCGATCGCGCCGTCGGGCCCGACCCAGAACACGTCCATCTGGTCGGGGTCGCGGCTGGCCGAGGCGACCCCCGAGCCCGGCTGCGCGGCCCCGGGCCCGGTGACCGGGAAGGCGTGGTGGTCGCCCCAGCCCTGGCCCGGGGCGCTGTTCCACCAGGTCGAGCCGATGGCGCCGTCGGGGCCGACCCAGAACACGTCCATCTGGTTGGGCTCGCGGCTGACCGCGGTCAGCCCGGAGCCGGGTCCGGCGCCGCCGGGATCGCTGACCGCGAACGGCTTGTGGTCGCCCCAGCCCTGGCCCGGGGCGCCGTCCCACCAGGTGGACGCGATGGCGCCGTCGGGGCCGATCCAGAACACGTCCATGTGGCCCGGGTTGCGGCTGAGCGCCGCGACCGGGGAGCCCTGGCGCGCGGCGCCCGGCGGCGTGATCGGGAACGGCTGGTGGTCGCCCCAGTTCTGGCCCGGGGCCGCGTTCCACCAGGTGGACGCGATCGCGCCGTCGGGCCCGACCCAGAACACGTCCATCTGGTCGGGGTCGCGGCTGACCGAGGCGACCCGGCCGCCGGCGACGCCGGCGCCCGGCGGCGTGATCGCGAACGGCTGGTGGTCGCCCCAGCCCTGGCCCGGGGCGGCGTTCCACCAGGTCGAGCCGATGGCGCCGTCGGGGCCGACCCAGAACACGTCCATCTGGTCGGGGTCGCGGGCGACGGCGAACCCGGAGGGCGTCCCCGGCCGAGACCCGGGGCCAATCGCAGCCCCCGGTCCGCTGACCGCGAACGGCTTGTGGTCGCCCCAGTTCTGGCCCGGGGCGCTGTCCCACCAGGTCGAGCCGATGGCGCCGTCGGGGCCGACCCAGAACAGGTCCATGTGGTCGGGCGTGCGGCTGACGGCGGCGAGGTGGCTGCCGGGTCCGGAGGCGCCGGGTCCGGCGACCGGGAAGGCCTGGTGGTCGCCCCAGCCCTGGCCCGGGGCGCCGTCCCACCAGGTCGAGCCGATGGCGCCGTCGGGGCCGACCCAGAACACGTCCATGTGGCCCGGGTTGCGGCTGAGCGCCGCGACCGGGGAGCCCTGGCGCGCGGCGCCCGGCGGCGTGATCGGGAACGGCTGGTGGTCGCCCCAGTTCTGGCCCGGGGCCGCGTTCCACCAGGTGGACGCGATCGCGCCGTCGGGCCCGACCCAGAACACGTCCATCTGGTCGGGGTCGCGGCTGGCCGAGGCGACCCCCGAGCCCGGCTGCGCGGCCCCGGGCCCGGTGACCGGGAAGGCGTGGTGGTCGCCCCAGCCCTGGCCCGGGGCGCTGTTCCACCAGGTCGAGCCGATGGCGCCGTCGGGGCCGACCCAGAACACGTCCATCTGGTTGGGCTCGCGGCTGACCGCGGTCAGCCCGGAGCCGGGTCCGGCGCCGCCGGGATCGCTGACCGCGAACGGCTTGTGGTCGCCCCAGCCCTGGCCCGGGGCGCCGTCCCACCAGGTGGACGCGATGGCGCCGTCGGGGCCGATCCAGAACACGTCCATGTGGCCCGGGTTGCGGCTGAGCGCCGCGACCGGGGAGCCCTGGCGCGCGGCGCCCGGCGGCGTGATCGGGAACGGCTGGTGGTCGCCCCAGTTCTGGCCCGGGGCCGCGTTCCACCAGGTGGACGCGATCGCGCCGTCGGGCCCGACCCAGAACACGTCCATCTGGTCGGGGTCGCGGCTGACCGAGGCGACCCGGCCGCCGGCGACGCCGGCGCCCGGCGGCGTGATCGCGAACGGCTGGTGGTCGCCCCAGCCCTGGCCCGGGGCGGCGTTCCACCAGGTCGAGCCGATGGCGCCGTCGGGGCCGACCCAGAACACGTCCATCTGGTCGGGGTCGCGGGCGACGGCGCCAAGTGCGCTCTCCGAGTGGGAGGTCACCGTGAGCGGCGGGTCGCGCCGCTCGTAGGTCTGGGTGAAGAAGCAGTTGATCGTGGGCGGGGAGCCGTGGACGGAGACGGTGGTCGTGACCGGGATCAGGTGCTGATCGGTGCGCGAGATGTCGAGCTGGATGGTGACGTCGTCGCCCTTCGGGGTGTTCGGGTCGTAGACCCACAGGGTCAGGAGCTGGTTGCGCAGCTGGTAGCCGTACACGCAGACCTGGTGGCCCAGGTCGGTGAAGTCGGGGACGTGCCCGATGACGATCCCGATCGGGCACGGGTGCCCGCTGTCGATCACGTTGCGGATCCCCGGCCAGCTCACGTGCGCCATCCGCCAGTTGCGGCCGTCCCCGGTCACGTCGTCGGTGTCGGGGTAGACCGGGTCGGCGTACTTCACGAAGTCGGCGGCGTCTCCGGCGTTCAGGCTCTGTGAGAGCCGCCGCACGATGTAGTCGAACAGCGGGTCGCCCTCGCCCCGCGGGTTCACGCTCTGCACCGGCGCCGGGCGCCCGGCCTCGAAGTAGTCGCGCGAGGCGAACGACATCCCGCCGCACAGGCCCCAGGAGGCGTTTCCGACCAGGATGTCGCCGAACGGGTCGGGCAGGGAGATCGAGGTGATGTGCATGTCCGGCCAGTGGTTGCCGAAGTGGAACCCCTGGACCGAGGGCAGGTAGCCCGGGACCGCGATCCGTTGGTCGGTCATCAGGGTGTAGATGACCTCGGTGTTGTCGCCCTTGCCGCCCTCGAAGTACAGGCCGTACGGCCCGCTGATCCCCTGCTCGTAGAAGTTGGTGCCGGCGTAGGGGTTGTCCCAGTGGACATCGAGCTGGTCGCCCGAGTCCCCGATCCGGTAGGCGGCGCGTCCCTCGGTGCCGGTGGCGATCCCGTCCGACTCCGACTGCCACCAGACCACGGCTCCCGGCGCGATCGACGCGGGCGGCGTGAGCGGGTCCGTCCACTCGCCGCCGGAGAGGGAATCGCTGATGTGCGTCAGCACCTGGCTCGTCTGGTTCCGCAAGGTGACACGGGTGGATCTGGCAGCCATGGCATCCGCACCCCTGACAATGGCGATTCGATTTGGCGGAGCCTACACGCGCCGATGCCGACCCACAACCGTCGATTGACCAAGGCCCAGGCGGGTTCGAGGCCCGGATCTGGGTCATCGACGACCAGCACCTCCGCCGACGTGGTCGTTGGAGGGAACGCCCTGGATCGCGTGGGTTCGCTGGACGCCGACATCCCCCCCGCCGGTGACCTGGGGCCCGATCGGTGATCAGCCGAACCTGCAACAGCCGCTCGAGCGGAGACGCGCGATCGGCCGATCAGGCCCAACCGACCACAGGCCCAACATGACGCGCGGGGTCACGACCTGTAGGCTTCCGCGGAGGGGCCCACAGACCGGCTGCGCGGGTCCGCGCGGCAGAGATGGGCGTAGGTCGCTCGGCTGATCGTCGGGCGGGAGGGTGCGTGGCGTGACGACGGTCGGCTCGCAGTGCAGTGCGGTCAATGACAGCGGCGCGCGGTGTGCGCTGAACGAGGGACACCCGGGCGCGCACCAGCTCGGCGCGGCGCCGCCGGAACCCCCTGCTGCAGCGCCTCCCCCGCCGTCCCCGCCTCGGGGCCCGTCCACAGCCGGATTCGCGCCGCCTGCGCCGTACCCAATGGCCGGCAGCCCGGCCCCCGGGACCGGCTACCCGGTCCGGCTGAGGATCGACGGCTCGCGGACGTCGATGAGTCGGCTGTGGGGCATTCCCATCCTCGGCGTCCTCGTGCGATCGATCCTCGCGATCCCGCTCTACCTGGTGCTGGGACTCGTCAGCCTCGCGGTCTCCCTCACGATGCTGGTGAGCTGGATCCCGGTCCTGTTCACCGGCCGCCAAGCGGGCTGGGTCTATGGAGTGAACAGCTTCTACGTCGACTGGACCGCGCGGCTAGGTGCCTACCTGCTGCTGCTGGTGGGCGGCTACCCGCTGTCGGGCGACTTCGGCGCCCGTGTGGAGGTCGATCGCGACCAGCGGTTCAGCCGCCTGTGGGGGATCCCGCTGCTGGGCATCCTGATCCGCTCGATCGTGCTGATCCCGCACTACATCGTGCTGGCCTTCCTCGGGATCGCCGTCGGGTTCCTCGGCCTGGTCAACTGGATCCCGGTCCTGCTGCTCGGCCGGCAGGCGGAACCCATCGTGACGCTCGTCGGCGGCTACCTGCGGTGGACCGCGCGCCTGAACGCCTACGTGCTGCTCGTCGCTTCGCCGTACCCTCCCTTCAGCCTCTCCGACTGACGGCCGCGACTAAGCGACGGCCGGGCGGAAGCCGGGCGCGCATGCCGGACGCGCGAGGACGGACGCCGGAGGCCGGACCCCGCTGTCGACTCCCCTGCCCCACCAGCGCGCCGGCGCCAGGGCGGAGGCTGCCATCAGCTCGCGTCGGTCGCCGGCCGCTCCCACTGGTAGACGTCGCCGCAGCCCGGGCACGCGAAGGACCAGCGCTCGCGACGCGGCGAGTGCGCCTGGACCACGTCGGGGGTCCGGTCCCGCACGGCGTCGAGGATCCCGTTGGGGTGGCGGTGCTGGACCCTCGGAAACCCGCGCGCGTGGCTCGCCGTGTCGATGATCCAGTCCGCCATGGGCGCAACCGTCCTTCCGAACTCGTGCGGTCTAGAACAGATGTTCTAGTATCGCACGTGACGGGGTCGCGGACGGGCGGGTGGGCGGCCCGCCGGGTGCTGGAGGAGCGCTTGGCACCCGGCGGGCCCCAGGATGGCGCCTACTTGCGCCCGTAGAGCGGGCCGAAGTTGGCGCAGGCGCGGAAGTCCGCGCCCTCGGGGTCGGCCGTGCCCAGGTTGGCCCAGGCGCTCGGCCGGAAGACGTCCTCGCCCGGCACGTTGTGCATGTGGACGGGGATGCGGAGCACCGAGGCGAGGCTGATCAGGTCAGCGCCGATGTGGCCGTAGCTGATCGCGCCGTGGTTGGCCGCCCAGTTGGCCATGACCGTGTACACGTCGCGGAAGGCGCCCTCGCCGGTGGTCCGGGGCACGAACCAGTGGGTCGGCCAGGTCGGGTCGGTCCGCTCGTCGAGGACGCGGTGGACCTCGGCCGGCAGCTCGACCGTCCAGCCCTCGGCGACCTGGAGCGTCGGCCCCGCGCCGCTGACCAGGTTCAGGCGGGCCATCGTGACGGGCATGCCGCCCCGCGACACGAACTGGCTGGAGTAGCCGCCGCCCCGGAAGTAGCCCCGGTTGGCCGGGTACCAGGTGGTCGCCGCCAGAGCGGCGGAGACGTCGGCCTCGCTGATCTCCCAGAACGGCTTCATCGCGGGCTTGCCGTCCGCGTCGGGCATCGCGCCCGTCGCGTCCAGCGTGGCCGCGCCAGAGTTGATCAGGTGGATGAACCCGTCGGCGGCGACGCCCTCGGGCCGGTAGCCGGTCACGCGCTCGACCGCGTCGGGGCTCCAGTAGGTCCGCACGTCGGCGAAGATCTGGGCCCGGTTGGTCAGCAGGTACATGAGCAGCATCGTCGCGCCGTTGAGCGAGTCGTTCTCGGTCGCGAACATGTGCGGGGCGCGGACCCCGTTCCAGTCGAACGAGCTGTTGAGCATCGCCTCCATGAAGTCGCCGTTGGGGCTGTGGTCGGTCCACGCGCGCTGGCCCTGAAAGCCGCCCAGGATCGCGTTGCGGCCCAGCGACTCCTCGACGTGGCCGAGATCCGCGAGGCGCGGGTTGCCCACCAGCAGGTCGCGGGCGATCAGGAACATCTTGACGACGGTCGCCCAGTCCTCGTCGAGCTGGGCCCGGCTCTTCTGCTTGTCCGGCGCGTTGCGGTCCGCGCCCTCGCGGCAGTTGGCCTTGGCCCAGGCGAGGCCCTTCTCGAACTCGACCGGGTCGTAGATCCCCTCCTCGAGCCGGCGGTGGATCTCGGACATGTCCACGGCCTCGACGCGCATGCCCAGGTACTTCTCGAAGAACGGCTGGTCGACGATGGAGCCCGCGATGCCCATCGACACGCCGCCGAGCGAGAGGTAGCTCTTGCCGCGCAGGATGGCCGCGGCGAGGCCCGCCCGCGCGAAGCGCAGGATCTTGGCCCCGACGTCGTCGGGGATCGTGCCGTCCGAGGCGTCCTGGACATCGCGCCCGTAGATGCCGAACGCGGGCAGCCCCTTCTGGGTGTGGGCGGCGAGGACCGCGGCGAGGTACACGGCGCCGGGCCGCTCGGTGCCGTTGAAGCCCCACACGGCCTTCGGCGTCAGCGGGTCCATGTCCATCGTCTCGGACCCGTAGCACCAGCAGGGGGTGATCGTGATCGAGACGCCCACGCCCTCCTTGCGGAACAGCTCGGCCACCTTGGCCGCCTCGTACACGCCGCCGATGTTGTGGTCCGGGACCACGCACTCGACCGGCGAGCCGTCCGGGTAGCGCAGGCTCGCGCTGATCAGCTCCGCGGTCCGCAGCGCCATGCTGCGCGTCTGGGCCTCCAGCGACTCGCGGACGCCGTGCTGTCGCCCGTCGACGGCGGGGCGGATGCCGATCTTGGGCCAGTCGCCCACGAACCGGCCGGATGTGTTGACGCTGGTCATGCGGCTCCTCTCGCTCTGGGACGCCAGGCGGTGCGTGATCGGGCTACTCCGGCTGGACGACGCCGATGGTCAGCAGGATGTTGGCGTAGAGGCGCTGCTCGCCCGTGGCGATGGCCAGGGCGCAGTCCGGCCCGCGCGCCATGTCGTAGAAGTCGAACCGCCCGAGCCGCGTGAGCGCGGTGCCCGGCAGCAGGCGCCGGAAGTCGGCGTAGATCGAGGGCTCGCTGCCGTCGTCGGGGCCCATGACGCTCGCGGACTCGACGGGGATCGCGTCGGCAACGACCTCGAGCACGTCGGTGACGGTCAGCTTGCCCGGCTCGAGGTTGAGGAACACCTGGTAGGCCGACGGGTTGGAGCGCGTCGCGAGGGGGTAGTTCCCGTCCGCGATGAGCACCTGCGCGCCGTGCCCGGCCTCGCCGAGTGCGGCCAGGATCTGGGGGTGGAGCAGGCGGGTCTTGAGCATCGGGCCTCCTCCTAGTCGGTGCCGGTGGCGGTGGATCTGGGCGGTCCGCTCGATCGGCGGGTGATCAGCTCGAACGGCAGGACCACGGACTCGCCCGTCGGCCGACGCGCCCCCGTGATGTGGTCCAGGAGCCGCGCGGCGGCGCGGTTTCCGATGTCATATGCAGGTTGGGCCGCGACGGTCAGGAACGGGTCCCAGACCCACTCGGACGGCAGATCGTCGAAGGCCACCACCGAGGTGTCGTCAGGAACGACCAGTCCGGCATCCCGGAGCGCCCGGATGGCGCCGAACGCGATGAAGTCGTTGGCACAGAAGACCGCCGTCGGGCGTTCGCCCGGGGCGTTGAGCATCTTCACCGCCATTCGATGACCGTCGGCCTGGTTGGCCCTGCCGAGATTGAACCGGCCCCAGAACACGAGTTCGTCCGGCAGGGATAGCCCGGCCTCCTCGAGGGCACGCCGGGCACCCGCGACGCGGTCCACGGAGGTCGAGACGGAACGCCGACCAGTGAGAACGGCAATCCGCCGGTGTCCAAGCGCAACCAGGTGCTCGACCAAGGCATGGGCGCCGGCCTCCGAGTCGCAGCGAACGCTGTCGACCCGGGCAGCGACGCGGCGGTCGAGCACGACGACGGGCATTTGGTGGCGGGCCAGGAACCGGAGCGACTTGCCCGAGCTGCGGGCTGGAACGAGCAGGATCCCGTCCACTTGGCGCTCGACCAGCATCAGGAGGTACTGCTCCTCCTCCGCCTCGTCCTCATCCGTATTGCAGTACGTGACGGAAAACCCATGGCCGATGAAGAAGTCCTCCACCCCGCGCGCGATCGTCGTGAAGAACGGGTTCGTGATGTCGGACACGACCAGCGCGATCGACTTGGTCCGTTTGGACCGGAGTTGGCGGGCCAGAGCGTTGGGGACATAGCCCAGCTCTTCGATCGCCGCCTCGACCCGGGCGCGCGTCTCAGGGCGCGTGTAGCCCGTGCCGTTGACGACCCGCGAGACCGTCATGGCTGAGACGCCCGCGCGTCTCGCTACGTCGCTGATGGTGCTCATCGGGGCAGAACCTGGATCCACTCGCTGCCGGACGGCGATCGGGGCCGCGCGCAACCCGGAACCGGTACAGCAATCCAAACCGACCGCGATGGCTGTCCGGCCGCTGCAACGTTGCGTTATCGATACCACGCTCCACGTTAGCGCGCTCGTCAACCGACATGCGCTACAACCCTCGACCACCGACGCGGGCGACGGTTTCTCCCGGGCGATCGTTGGCGACGGGGCCGAGATTGGTCCGTGCCGGCTCCGTCAGCGACTCGCGATCTCGCCGGCCGCCCACAGCTCGGCGGCGGCCTTGACGTCCTGCGAAGCATCCGCGGCCGCGACGAGGACCACGTCACCGGCGTCCACGACGATGACGTCGCGCAGGCCGATGGTGACGATGGGCCGGTCGGCAGCCAGGACGAGCGTCCGCTCGGAGCCGAGATCGGTCCGTGGACCGCTGCCGGTCACGCCGGGCACCCCGGTCCCCCCCGCGCCAGGGGCGACGGCCCGCTCGGCGAGCGCCTCCCGGAGGGAACTCCAGCTGCCGAGGTCGCTCCACCCCACCTCCGCCCGCAGCATCGACACCATTCCGTCGCGCGCCGCGGGCTCCAAGATCGCGTAGTCGATCGAGGTCGCGCGCACGCGCCCGTAGGCAGCGGCCAGGCCGTCCGGACCGGCGGTCGCGCCCAACTCGACATCGGCGAGGATGTCCGGAGAGCCCGCCCGGAACGCTGTCCGCAGCGCGTCGAGCCGCCACAAGAAGATGCCCGCGTTCCACGCCACCGGGGCCGGCCCCTCAAGCAGGATGCGTGCGTCCGCCGCGGATGGCTTCTCGGTGAACCGCGCGACTGCCACCGCGCCTTCGTGTCCCGGAACCGGGGCGCCGGCGACGATGTACCCATAGCCCGTCTCCGGCCCGACCGGGGCGATCCCCAGCGTGACCAGGCGCCCGTCCCCGTCTGCGGCCAGGGCGGCTGCCCGACGCAACAGCGCGCGGAACGCCGGCTCATCCGAGACGAGGTGGTCGGCCGGCAGCACCAGCATCACCTCGTCGTCCGGCCGACCGAGCGCGGTCGCGGCCAGGGCCACTGCGGCCGCGGTGTTGCGCGCCACCGGCTCCGCCAGCAGCATCTCGCCGCGCAGGTCCGGAAGCTGGGCTCGCACAAGGTCCGCATATCGGCGTTCCGTCACCACCGCGACGTCGGTCGCGTCGACGAGCGCAGGCACGATGCGGCCCCAAGTGCGCTGCAGGAGGGTCCTGCTGCCCAGGAGCGGCAGGAACGGCTTGGGACACTCCGGGCGCGACAGCGGCCAGAGCCTGGTGCCGCCGCCGCCGGCGAGAATGACTGCGAGCACGCGCTTCTCCTCGAGGGCCGCGCCTGTCCGTCGGCAGAGGCTTGGGCTCGACGGGTCCCTATCTGATTGGTAACGTTACCACTGCAGGCGGCCACGGGCGGCTGCTCCAGCGCGAGGGGAACGACGGGCCGCCCGAGCACCCGGAGATCCAGACGTGTCCGAACCCGCTCTCCAGGGCATTGATGCCACCGTCGCGTTCCTGGTCGACTTCAACATTGCCGACGTCCCGGCGTGCGTTGGTCTCGAGGCTGGGCCCGGCGCCGCGGCCGCCCTGTTCGGGCTCGGCCTCGACGTGTACGAGGCGTACACAGCCGAGGTACAGGCCGAGGTCGAGGCACGCGCGCGGCGGCTGCTTGATGATGCGGTGCCGGCCGCGGCGATCGATGCCTTCCCGATCCGGCCGGGTGGCACCCTCCTATTCGTGGGCGACTCGATCACCGCTTACCGTCGCTCTTACCCGCGGCTCCTCGCCGCGATGCTCGCTGAACGGCGCCCGAGCGACGGCATCCGCGTCGTCAACGGAGGACGATCGGGGTTCACCACCCAGCACGGACTGGAACTCACGTACGTCCAGTTCCTGGGCCTTGCGCCGGACGTTGTTGCGGTGGGCATCGGCGGCAATGACTGCAAGCGCTTCGGCGCGACCGCAGGCGACCCAGGGCGCCGGCTCGTCCAACCCGACGAGTATCGGCGCAACCTCTCCGGGATCGTCGACGCATTCCTGCGGTATACGGCCGCGCGTGTCGTGGTGGCCGGCCCCGCGCCCGTTGCGTCCCGGGTGGCCGACGCGAACCCGGACTTCGCGGCGCAGCGGGTCCACTGGGAGAACGCCGACCTGCGGGAGTGCTCAGGGATCGCCGCAGAAGTGTCGGCCCAGCATGGCCTCACCTTCGTCGACCACATGACGGCCCTCGGCCCCGAGCTCGAACCCCGCCTCTACCTCGCCGACGGGCTGCACCCGGGCCCCGAGGGCCACGTGCTCATGCTCCGGGAGATGCTCGATGCCATCGGGCGGGAGGGTTGAGCCGATGCGTCCGGCGACTCCGGTCGCGACGGCCTGAGTGGCCCCCCGCACCGAGCGCGAGCTCGCGACGCGCGTCCGCGCGGCGTTCGACCGGATCCCGTCGATCCGAGCGCAGGCTGAACGCCCTCTACCAAGCGGCCGCCGGGCCTGGACCCGGATAGCCCGAGGCGCACGCTCGGACGCTGCGGGAGGCTGCGTGCGAGGTCGACCACCTCCGGGGATCCCCCCGGCGGATGCCTCGGGACTCTTGGGGGCTGGACAGGTCAGTACGCTCGTGGTAACGTTACCACGAAGGGTTAGGGCATGCTTCACCCGTCGCCGAGTCGGCAGCGCCCGACGCACCGAGGTAAATCTGCGATGACCGCCAAGTACACCGACATCATCCCCGGCACCGCGGTCACGCGCGGGCTGGCCAAGGACGACCTGATCGTCATCGCGGGGGCGGGAGGCTTCATCGCGGGCTCCCTCACCCGGTACTTCACCGAGCAGGGCTACACCAACATCCGGGCGATCGACCGCAAGCCGCTCCCCGACTGGTACCTGCGCGTCCCGGGCGTCGAGTCGATCTCGATGGACCTATCCCATGAGCAGAACGCCATCGAGGCGGTGCGCGGCGCCAAGGAGGTCTACAACCTCGCGGCCGACATGGGCGGCATGGGCTTCATCGAGAACTTCCGCGTCGAGTGCCTCCGCAGCGTTCTGGTCAACACGCACCTGACCGAGGCCTCCTATCGCGCCGGCGTCGCGCGCTACTTCTTCTCCTCGTCCGCCTGTGCGTACAACACGGACCTCCAGAAGTCCCCCGAGGTCATCGCGCTCAAGGAGTCCGATGCGTACCCGGCGATGGCCGAGCGCGGCTACGGATGGGAGAAGCTCATCTCGGAGATGTTCTGCCAGGAGTACTGGGCGGAGCGCGGGCTCGAGACGCACATCGCGCGGTTCCACAACATCTACGGCCCCAACGGCACCTGGTTCGGGGGCCGCGAGAAGGCTCCTGCGGCGATGTCCCGCAAGGTCCTCGAGGCCATCGATTCGGGCGAGATGAAGATCGAGATCTGGGGCGACGGCACCCAGACGCGCTCGTTCTGCTACATCGACGACTGCCTCCACGGCATCGACCTGATCATGCACACCCCCGAGCTCATCGCCACCCCGATCAACCTCGGGTCCTCCGAGCTCGTCTCGATCAACGAGCTCGTCTCGATCGTCGAGAAGATCGCCGGCGTCAAGCTCGAGCGCTCCTACAAGCTCGATGCCCCCAAGGGCGTCGCGGGCCGCAACAGCGACAACACGATGATCCAGCGTGTCCTCAGCTGGGAGCCCAACACGCCGCTCCGCGACGGCATGGCCGCAACCTACGCCTGGATCGCCGAGCAGTTTGCCGCCCGCAAGGCAGGCAAGCGCGTCGTCGAGGGCTGATCGCGATGAGCGGCGTTACGGCGTCGTCTCGGGCGACCCCCGGCATGCTGGCGGCCACCGGGAGCCTCCCCTACCGCCTCCAGCTCGCAGGCGGCTGGATCGACCAACCGTTCGTGTCGTCGCGCAACCCGGAGCCACCCGGGTCCATGGTCGTCGTGTCGCTCGAGCCGACTGTCCGCTACATGGACCGCTGCGGGATGGCGACGGGAACTCGCATGGTGGCACAGGCGCTCTGGGGCGAGCGGGTCCCGGCCGGCCGGACGCACGAGAGCCTCGTGCGCGAGCTCTATGCAGCCGAGAATGCGAATCTGGTCGAGCCCTCCGGCTCGCAGGACATGTGCGGCCTGATCTACCCGGGAATCAGCCGGCTGGACTACGACGCCGCGGTCGACGGGGGCTGGTTTCCGGCCGCGGTGACGTCAACATGCGATCCCGAGGTCGTTGCGTGGCTTGAGCGCGTCATCCACCTCGTGCCCGTGATGCAGCGGCCGCCCGGCTACGGGCCGCTCGGGGTCAAACGGCTCGATCCTGCCTGGATCGCGCGCCTGTCGGCGAGCGGCCGCGCCTGCTTTGACGCGATCAGGGCGATGGACGTGGCTGCGCTCGGCGAATCCTTCAACGAGTGCTCGCGGGCATGGGACGCGCTCCTGCCCGACATCTTCGTCCATCCCACGATCACGGTCGACCTGCGCGGTCTGCTGGCCGTCTACGCGGCCGGGTATCGGGGGGCGATGTACTCCGGGTGCGGTGGCGGCTACCTGATCATCGCGTCCGAAGACGAGCCGCCCGGGTCCAGCTTGATCTCTGTGCGGACCTCGTGACCGCGGGGACCACAGTGCGGCCAGTCGTCGTCGAGGCGAGCCTCGACAACCTCCGGTCCGGCGATGTTCGCCTCCTCCAGGAGGCGGCACGTCTCGGACCCGTGCACCTTCGCATCCTGTCGGACGACCTCGTGGCGTCGCGCACGGATGCACCGCCCCTGTTCCCGGCCGCTGAGCGCCTGTTCCTCGGCGAGTCCTTCCGCTGGGTAGCCCGGACCACGGTCGAGGCCGTGCCCGTGTCCGAGGAGATGCCCGGGCTCGCCGCGGCTGGGGCAATCCTCGTCACCACGGACGGAGACCAGGACCACGCGGCGCGAGACGCTGCCGCTGCCCACGGCGTACCAGTCCAGTCCCTCAGCCGCGCGTCCTGCGAGGGCTTCCCGCCCATCGACCCAGGTCCGCCACCGCCGGTCGGTGCGCCCCGTGTCGTGGTCACCGGCTGCTATGACTGGCTCCACTCCGGCCACCTGCGGTTCTTCATGGACGCGGCTGCGTACGGGGCGCTCTACGTCGTCGTGGGCAGCGACCGGAACGTCGGGCTCCTCAAGGGGCCAGGGCACCCGCTCCAGCACGAAGAGGAGCGACGCTTCATGGTGGGCTCGGTGCGGAGCGTGCACGCGTGCATGATCTCGTCCGGCCACGGGTGGATGGACGCCGAGCCCGAGATCGGCGAGATCGGGGCCACGCACTACGTCGTGAACGAGGACGGCGACCAGCCGGAGAAGCGCGAGTTCTGCCGCGGCCACGGGATCGAGTACGTGGTGCTGGCGCGGCTTCCGCACGCCGGCCTGCAGGCCCGATCAAGCACCGCCCTGCGGGGGTTCTGACCGGGTGCTGGACACCAAGCCGACGCATTGCTAGCGTTACCAGCGCAAGGTGCAGCTGAGGGTGACCGCAACCGAGCATGCCGACCCTACACGACGTCGCGAAGCGCGCCGGCGTCTCGCCGATGACCGTGTCCCGCGTCGTCAACGGGTCCGGGGAGGTTAGTCCAGGATTGCGGGCCCGCGTCGAGGAGGCGCTCGCCGAGACCGGCTACATGCCCAACACGCTGGCGCGGAGTCTGCGCGCGCGGCGGACCGACACCCTAGCCCTGCTCCTCCCCGACATGACGAACCCCTTCTTCACGACATTGGCCCAAGGCGTGGAGACGGCGGCGCGCGAGGCAGGCTTCTCGCTCCTCTTGGCCAACAGCGACGAGCGCGAGGACGAGGAGCTGCGGCTGGTCTCGATGCTCTTACAGCGCCAGGTGGACGGGCTCCTCGTGGTGCCAGCGGGCGGCGGCGGCGAGACCATCCGCTTCTGCCGGGATCGACACGTCCGGGTGGTCGTCGTTGACCGCCGCCCGCAGGAGCCTGGCGCCGACGTTGTCCGGGCCGACGTCGAGCACGGCGCACTGGAGCTCGGGCGCCTGCTCGTGGGGTTCGGCCACCGCGAGATCGCGGTGCTCTCGGGTCCGGCGTCGGTCCTGACGTCCATCGACCGGGCGACCGGGTTCGCGGCGGCGCTCGAGGAGGCGGGTATCCCCGCTCCGCGCGTCCTCCACGGGGCCTACTCGATCGACAGCGGCCACGAGATGGCGGTCCGGGCGATGGAGCACCGGCCGCGCCCCACGGCGCTGTTCGCCGCCAACAACTTCATCGCCATCGGCGTGCTCCACGCGCTCGACGAGCTCGGGCTCCGCGTGCCTGAGGACGTCGCCGTGGTCGGGCTCGACGATCTGCCCCAGGCGATGGTCACCTTCCCCTTCCTCACGGTCGCATCCCAGCCGGCCGCCGAGATGGGGCGGCAGAGCGTGGCGATGCTGGTCGACGGACTCGCGAACCCGACCCGACCCCCGCGGGAGGTGGTCCTCGCGACCGAGATCGTCATCCGCAAGTCGAGTGGCGGTCCCCTCGGCGCGGCAGCCGCCCGGGCCGTGGGTGCCGATCCCGCCAATGGGCTGGTCCGCCCATCCCGCGCATGAATGGGCGCATTTCTGGGCTGAACCGTCCCGCTCGAAGGATGCAGGGTTCCCGTTCACCGACTCGGCTGCTGCGTGTCGCGAGCGCGACTGCGCTTGTTGCGGACCTGAGCAATCGTTTATCCTAGGATACTGGCGTTCCGACCCGTGGGGTCGCTCGGGACGCAGATTGTCACGGAGCCCTTTGCGGAGGACCAGCGGTGGCCTTCGATCCCTTCGAGCAGGTCGCGCTCGGCGGCACTGGCCTGGCGGTCACACGACTGGCGTTCGGGTCGGCGACGATCGGCGGCCTCTTCAGAGAGGTGCCGGAGCAGGCGGCGGTCGACACCTGCGCGCACGCGGTGCAAATGGGGATCCGCTACTTCGATGTGGCACCCGTCTACGGCTACGGCAACTCGGAGCGCCGCCTCGGGGCGGTGCTGTCCACGCTTCCTCGGTCGTCGTTCGTGGTCTCCACCAAGGTCGGCCGCCTGCTGATTGACAGGGAGGCGCCGGTCGAGGGGCTCGATGTCGACCACCAGCGCGTTGCCGGACAGGACGACTACTTCTACCGGGGGACGCCGGCGGTCCGGCCGATCTTCGACTACAGCCGCGACGGCGTCCTCCGTTCGCTCGACGCGAGTCTCAAGCGCCTCTCTCTCGACCGCATCGACATCGCCTACATCCACGACCCGGACAACCACTGGGCGCAGGCGATCGGAGAGGCCTATCCCGCCCTCGAGCGGCTGCGCTCCGAGGGCGTGGTGAGCGCCATCGGCGTGGGCATGAACCAGGTCTCGATGCTCGAGCGGTTCGCGCGCGAGGGGGATTTCGACGCCCTCCTGGTGGCCAACCGCTACACGCTCCTCGACCAGGACGCGATGCCGCGCCTTCTGCCGCTATGCCGGGAACGCGGGATCGCGGTCATGCTCGGCGGCGTGTTCAACAGCGGCATCCTGGCCGAGCCCCGCCCGGGCGCCCTGTTCGGCTACCTGCCCGCTGACGCGGCGCTGGTCGCTCGCGCTCAGCGGCTGCGCGACACCTGCGAACGCCACGCGGTCCCCCTGCGGGCCGCCGCGGTGCAGTTCGCCCTCGCCCATCCGGCGATCACGTCGATCGTGGCCGGCGTTCGGACGTCGGCGCAACTCGACGAGTATCCCGACCTGATGACGAGGCGCATCCCGGACGACTTGTGGTCGGAGCTCAAGGCCGAGGGGCTCCTGCCCGCGGATGCACCCGTTCCCGCCGCTCGCCCGGGCGTGGCGACCCGCAGCCCCCAAGCCGAGGAACCTGCCTGATGCGCCTCATCACCTATCGCGACGCCGGGGGCAACGAGGTCCTCGGCGTGGTCGCCGGAGACCATGCAATCGCCGCCTCCGCCCTCATGCCGGGCGGCCCGGCCACAGTGGAGGATCTGCTGCGCTCAGCACCAGCGGAGATCGCCCGGCTCGGCGCGGCCGCCGAGGGGGCCCGTATCGCCGCCGATGGCGTCCCTGTCGCAGGCCTCGACCTGCTCGCGCCCGTGCCGAGGCCCGGCAAGGTCGTGGCGGTCGGGCGGAACTACGTGGACCACGCCACCGAGGAGGGAGCGGTACCGCCGACGTCGCCCCTGCTGTTCGCCAAGTTCCCAAGCTCGGTCGTTGGCCCGGGGGCCGACATCCGGTGGGACCCCGCGCTGACAGACCAAGTGGACTACGAGGCCGAGCTGGCCGTGGTCATCGGGCGGCGGGCAAGGCGGGTGACCGAGGACGACGCGCTCGACTTCGTGCTCGGCTACACGTGCCTCAACGACGTCTCGGCCCGGGACCTACAGTTCGCCGACGGACAGTGGGTTCGGGGCAAGTCCCTAGACACGTTCTGCCCGATCGGCCCGGTCATCGTCACCACCGACGAGATCCCGGACCCCGGGGACCTCCGCGTCTCCTGCACGGTCAACGGCGAGACGCTCCAGGACGCTCGGACGTCGGCGATGTTCTTCGGCGTCCGGCGGCTCGTCAGCCACTGCTCGGACGCCTTCACCCTTGAGCCAGGCGACGTCATCGCCACCGGGACCCCAGCCGGCGTGGGCATCTTCCGCCGCCCGCCGCGGTTGCTGGCGGACGGCGACATCGTGACCGTCGCGGTCGAGGGGATCGGCGAACTCACCAACACCTGCCGGACCGGTCCGGCCCTGGAGGCCTAGATGATCGACCCTGTCCACGCCCCGGCCGCGCAGGACCGGACGGGCGAGCGCTTCCTCGTCACCGGCGCCCTCGGCTGCATCGGGGCGTGGACGCTCCGAGACCTCGCCCGGGAAGGGACGCCCGTCGTCGCCTTCGACCAGGCCACGGACCCGCGCCGGGTACGTCAGATCTGCACGGACGAGGAGCTCGCGGGCATCACGTTCGTCGGCGGCGACATCACCGACCTCGCGTCCGTCGAACGCGCCCTCGACGAGCACGGCATCACCAACATCGTCCACCTCGCCGCGCTCCAGGTCCCGTTCTGTCGAGCGGACCCGCCGCTGGGGGCCAGGGTGAACGTGCTTGGCACCGTGAACATCTTCGAGGCGGCGCGGCGCCGCTCGGACCGGATCGGCCAGGTCGTGTACACGGGCTCGATCGGCATGTTCGACGCCGCGGACGCCGACCCGACCACGAGACGACTCGAGAACGACGCGACTGCGCACCCGATCAACCACTACGGCGTCTACAAGCAGGCGAACGAGGGTACGGCCCGCGTGTACTGGCTCGAGAACGGCGTCTCAAGCATCGGCCTGCGCCCCATGACCGTCTACGGAACCGGGCGTGACCAGGGCCTCACGAGCTCGCCCACCAAGGCGATCGTCGCATCGGTGCTCGGTCGGCCGGCGACCATCTCATTCAGCGGGCGGACGGTGCTCCAGTACGCGGACGACGTCGCCCAGACCCTGTTGACCGCCAGCCGCAGCCCGCTGCGAGGCGCCCACGCGTTCAACCTCGGCGGCAATCTTGTGGACGTCCGGTCGTTCGTCGCGGAGATCGACGCCCAACTTCCCGGATCCGCCTCGCGGATCACGGTCGAGGGGGCGCCGCTCCCGTTCCCCGAGGAGATCTCCGACGCCGCCCTCACTGCGCTTGGTCCCGTTCCCGTGACCTCGATCCGCGATGGCATCGCGGCGACCATCGAGCTGCTCGTCCGCCAGCACGACAGCGGCAGGCTGGTGCCGGAGCTGCACGGTCTCTGACTCGGGGCCCTCCGCTCGACCCCGGTCAGGTCGGGGGGATCGCGCTCTCGACGTCGCCCCCGGCTGGGGGCCTGTCCGGCTCGGCGCCCCGAGCCCGGGCCACGCGTCGCGGCGGGGGCGCCGTGGAGCCCCGGCGGATCACGACCGGCGCCGGATGGTCCACGGTGACATCCATCGCCCGCTCGCCCATCAGGCGCAGATGGAGCAGGCGGACCGCCTCCCGGCCGAGCTCGTACAGTGGCATCCGCACCGTGGTCAGCGACGGCCACGCGTAGTCTGCGACCCACGAGTCGTGGATCGCCACGACTGAGAGTTGCTGGGGAACCGCGAGCCCGATCTCCCGGGCACCTCGCAGGACCCCGAGCGCGGCGGTGACGTTGGCCACGACGACGGCAGTGGGCCTCCGCCCGCCCGCCAAGCCCAGAGCGCGGATTGCTCGCCCGCCCGCCTCGGTGCTGTACCCGGAGTGGAGCATCCACGCCGAGCGTCGCCGCATCCCGGCTGCCTTGATCGCCTCGAGGTAGCCGCGCTCCCGGGCCCGGCCGGTGTGGCTGTGGACGTCGCCTCCGACGAGGGCGATGTCGCGGTGGCCAAGCTCGAGCAGGTGCTCCGTCGCCAGCCGGGCGCCGGCCGCATCGTCGAGGACCGCGGATCCGCGACGAGACCCGCGCGAGTTCAGCAGGACCACCGGGGCGCTGCCCTCGATCAGGTGCGCGAACGCATGCGCCTCGGTCTCGTCCATTCGCTGCACCAGGAAACCGTCCACGCGGCCCTCGCCCACGAGGCGCCGGAGGAAGTCGCTCTCCGGCTGCAGGCGCTCGGTCCGTCCGAGGAGGACCTGGTAGCCGAGTCCGTCCGCGGCATCATCGATGCCCCGGATCAGCTGGTCGTAGATCGGGTTGGTCACGTCCGGGACGAGGAGCCCGATCGCGAACGCCCTCGCCAGCCGCAGGGACCGCGCCGCGTGACTGGGCGTGTAGCCGAGCGACTTGGCGGCCTCCTGGATGCGCCGCCGGGTCTCGTCCCGGGCGCGGAGCACCGGGTCGCCGTTGAGCTCCCGCGAGACGACGGAGATCGAGACGCCCGCCAGCCTGGCGACGTCCCGCAACGTCGCGCGTCCCCGCGGCCGACCTCGGCTGCCCTGACCCGGCGTCGTCATCCCGGTGCCTCCTGCTGGCCGTCGCTACCGGGTGCCGCCGGGCGATAACGCGCCGCGGTTCGAGACGGGGCCTTCCACACAATCTACCGGGTCGGCACGCCGCCTGCGGCCCGGTGCCCGTCGTCGCCCTGCTCGGCTGGCGGACCGTCGACGCGTGGGCGGCTGGCCGCACAGGCTCTTCAGTCGGTGTGGAAGATCTCCGGGACGGACGCCCACCACTCCCCGGGACCCGCCTCATCGGTCTGCCGCTGACACGGCTTGCAGACGTCCCACCACCGCTGGGTCTCCGGGTCGGCCGCCATGCGCGCCATGTCCGCGTCGTAGTCCGTGCCCACGTACTCGAAATAGCTGAACAGCAGGTCGCCACAGCGGTAGATGGAGTAGTTCCTGATGTTGCAGGCCTCGATCATCGCCAGCACGCCGGGCCAGACGGCCCGGTGGAGCGCCAGATACTCCTCGGCGTGCTCGGGCCGAAGCCCGATGACGCTCCCGAAGCGGCGCACCGCCGGTGGGTCCTCAGGCGCCCGGTCGGCGGACGCCTCGACGGTCATCCCTTCACTGCTCCCATCATCTGCCCACGCATCAGGTAGCGCTGCGCCATGAAGAACACGATCAGCACCGGGACGATCGACACGGTGGTCGCCAGCGCGAGCTCTGGGGCGTAGAGCTTGACATCGAGGCCCGCCGACTTGGTCGGGTCGTAGAGCGGGCTCGACCCGACCAGCTGCTGGAGCCCGAGCGAGACCGTGTACTTCTTGTCGATCGGCAGCAGGACGAGGGGCAAGAAGTAGTTGGTCCAGTTGGCCACGAAACTGAAGAAGACCACTAGCGCGACAGCCTGCCGTGACGTCGGAATGGCGATCCGCCAGAACACGCCGATCTCGGACAGGCCGTCAATGCGGGCCGCCTCGATCAGCTCGGACGGCAGGGCCGTCATGAAGTGGATGTAGGCCAGGTACACGCCGAACGGGTAGAACCCCATGATCAGGATCACGGGCCAGAACTCGTTCACGGCGCCCACGGCGCTGACCTCGAGGAACAGCGGGATGACCAGCACGGTGTTGGGCATCACCATGGTCAGCAGGGTCACGAACCGGATGGCACGCCGGCCGCGGAAGCGCAGCTTGGCCAGCGCATACCCGGTCGGGATGGCGGTCAAGACCGCCAGCACAGCGGCACCTCCGGCGACGATCAGCGAGTTCATGATCCAGGACGTGAAGATGCCGCGGTTGAACGCCAGCACGGTGTCCCAGTTGGCGATGGCGTTGCTGATCGACAGCCCGGCCAGCGAGAAGATGCCGCCCGGGACCTGTCCGGTGTCGCCATGGGCCCGGAATCCCATCGCGAAGAAGGTGGCCATCGGGATCGCGAACAGGGCGCCGGCCACGAGGAGCAGCGTGAGGCGGCCCGCGCGAGTGCGCGTCCAGCCGCTGGACCTGGGAGCGGGCCGGGTGTCGGCAGAGCTTGCCATGGTCTCCTCTCCCTAGTCCTGCGCCGCGAAGAGGCCGCTGCGGCTGACGATCAGCAGGCCCAGGCCCAGCGAGATCAGGAGCAGCAGGACGGACATCGCCGCCGCGGCGGGCGTGTTCATGATCTGGTAGGCGTACGTGTAGCTCAGCTGGTTGGGCGACCACTGCGGCGAGATCAGCCCGTGGGTCGCCTGGCTCATGACCTGCGGCTCGACGAACAACTGGAACCCGTAGGCGATGTTGAGCAGGAGCATGTAGCCCAGCCATGGCCGGATGATGGGGAGCTTGATGCGCCAGGCGAGGGAGATCGGTCCCGCCCCGTCGACGATGCCAGCCTCGAGGACTTCGTCGGGGATGCCGTTCAGGCCGCCGTTGACGATGACCAGCCACGTCCCCGCCCCCTGGAAGAACAGCATCGCGGCCAGGATCATCGGCAGGTGGCTCGGCTGGGCCACCTGGTTGAGGTTGGTGTAGGCGAACCCGTGCCACAGGAAGTCGAGCGGGCTCTGGCCGGGGTTGAGCAGGAACAGCCAGAGCATGAAGTTCGCGGTGCCCGCCATCGCGCCCGGGATGTAGTAGATGATCCGCATCGAGGAGCCGAGCTTGCCCGGGCTCGCGTGCACTAGCAGCGCAAGCCCGACCACCCCGACCATCATGATCGGGATCCAGACCAGCAGTGTGATCAGGATGTTCTGGAACGTGTTGAAGAACCGGAAGTCGCCGATGATCAGGGAGAAGTTCGCGAGGCCGGCGAACCCGCTGCCTGAGGTGGACTGGAGGCTCTGGACCACGGCGTAGATCGTCGGCACGATGCCGGCGATCGTCAGCAGGATCAGATACGGCCCAACAAGCACGGCGGCGCCGAGCGCCTCCCCGCGGTGCAGGTGTCCGCGCGACGCGCGCAAGACCCGTGGCGCGGCCAACTCCGGCTCAAGATCTCGATCCACGACGTGTTCCCCGCCTGCCATCTGCACTCCGTCAGGTTTCGACCGGGTCAGGTTCCGGTCTCAGTCTGGGGGCTGCGCTACCGCGGTCACCGGACGTGGCAGCGGTTGGAGGCGGCCCGGGGGGGCCGCCTCCATGCAGCTCGGTGGTACTTGGACGAGGTTAGTTGCCCGTCTTCTGCACCGTGTAGCCGAAGGTCTGGGCCTCGTTCAGCAGCTCGGTGTTGAACGCGTCCCAGGCGGCGCTCAGGTTCTGGCCGGCAGTCACGACCGGAGTGACGGTCTTGCTCCAGATGCTACCGGTGTTGTAGAGCATGTAGTAGTGGTTGGGCCGAACCATGTCGCCGGCCGTCTTGAAGGCGGCGGCAGAGCCTGCGGTGTCGAAGAAGTATGCGGCGGATGCCTGCTTGTCGAGCCAAGCCTGCTGGACCGGGCCGTACGCCGGCATGCCGGTGGACAGCTCGACCTGCCAGGCGGGATCGCTGGCGACGAACTTGGCGAAGATCAGCGTGTTCGCGAGCTCGGTGCCCTTGATGTGGCTCGAGACGCCCCACAGGCCGCCGCCCTCGTCGCCCGTGTAGCCCTGCGAGTCGGACGACCACTTGAGCGGCGTCGTCGCCGTCATCTGGCCAGCCGGGATCTTCCAGGTGTCGCGGAACAGGTAGTTGCCCCACCACACGGCGCCTGGGCTCATGACGAGCTTCGGGCCGACCTGCGCAGCGTTGGGATCGAAGATGCCGACCGCGCTGAGCGCCTTGCCGGCGATCATCGAGTCGATGAGCGTCTTGACGCGGGTGCAGTTCGGGTCAGTGAGGTCGATGTGGACGCTGGTCTCCGACAGGCGGTCGTTGGTCGGGCAGCCGCTCGCCCACAGGTACCGGTCCGGAGCGTAGGCGTCGCCGAGGAAGCCAGAGATGTAGCCGGGGTGCTCGGTCGCGATCTTGACGGCCAGCGTCCCGTAGTCCTCCCAGGTCGTGGGAGGCGTGTAGCCCCACTGCTTGAACAGCGCGGCGTTGTACCAGAACACGTCCTGCGCCTCGTCGTTGCGGACGCAGCGGACCTGGTTGTCGATGTTGCAGGGGCCGTTGGCCGCAGCCGAGTAGCCCTTGAGCAAGTCCGGGAGCAGCGCGGTCAGATCACGCGCATAGTTGATCTTGGAGCTGGTGGCCCAGGCGATGTCGTCGTTGGACGGGAAGAAGATGGCGTCCGGCCAGCCGCTCTTCGCCTGGTTGAACAGCACGAACTGCTGCTGGAGGTCGGTGCTGCCGACGTTCCCCTGGATCGTGTTGACGTCCATCGGGATCTCGGGGTGCGCCTTCTTGAAGGCGTCCGCCGCCGGGACGCGCGGGGCGTCGACCCAGACGGTGATCTTGCCGCCCGAATCGGTGGCGTTGGGGTCCGTGTACGGGCTGGCCGCCGGCGCCGGCGCGCTGGCCCCAGCAGAGGCCCCGGCCGTCGCCGGCGCGGGCGAGGCGGATGAGCCGCATCCGGCCACCACCAGGAGGGCAGCACTGCTCATCGTCAGCAGGCGCCGCCAGTCTCCTCCTCGAAGACTCGAACTCATCGACCACTCCTCCGAGTTCCTCAGCCTCGCCGCCGAACATGGGCCGCAGGACGGTTGCCGGGACGTTGCGAGCCTACGCACCTGCAACCGCAGTGTCAAGGTGGTATCGCTAACCAGCAACCCAACCGGCGCTCTAGATGCCTGTCCCAGTGCCCAGAAATGTCGCTGTTCACATCAGATTCTCGAAGCGCTACACTGCGGTCATGGATGAACAAACGAATGCTCAGCGCGGCCCGAGCGTGGAGGAGATTCACGCCGCTACCCTCGCCCTGCTGACAACGTCCATCGTCTCGGACTCGCTCGACGCGGCGGGTCTGCGCAGCCAGGTGCTCGATCAAGGCCTGATCCCCCTCGAGCCCGGGGCGCGCGCCATCGGACGCGCCCATACCGTCCAGTTCGCGCCAACCGAATCAGATGCTTCCGACCCGTACGCGGACGCGATGTCCTACATCGATGGGCTGAGGCCCGGATCAATCGCCGTCATCGCGACAGGCCCGGACGACAGGACGGCCTACTGGGGCGAGCTGTTCTCGGCGGCGGCGATCGGGCGCGGCACGGTCGGCACGGTCTGCGACGGACCAGTGCGGGACACGCCGAGGGTGCGCGCCCTGGGGTACCCCGTCTTCGCGGCAGGCACCCGGCCGGTCGACTTCCGGGCGCGGATGCGGATCGTCGCGGTGGCGCAGCCCGTCAGGTGCGCTGGCGTCGTGGTCGCCGAGGGCGACCTGGTGGTCGCCGATGCCGATGGCATCGTGGTGGTGCCGGCGGCCGTCGAGGGCCAGGTGCTCGAGCGAGCGGTGGCCCGGGCCACCGCCGAAGGCTCCGTCCTCGCGGAGCTCCTGGCCGGCGCCAGCCTGCGCGAGGTCTGGGACCGGTGGCACGTCCTGTGACCGAGTCCGTCGCCTCTGATCCTCGCCTCCTTCGCCTCGCAGAGGGCGACACGGTCATGATCGTCATCGCGCCGATCGCCGCAGGCGACCGGTTCGTCGTCGATTCCGTCACGGTGGAGGCCGCGGTGACCCTGCCGCTGGGGTTCAAGATCGCCGTCCGCGACCTCGAGGAGGGCAGCGTGGCCATCCGGTACGGCATGCCGATCGGGCGCCTCACGCGCGCGGCGAGCCGAGGTGAGCTGATCCACACTCACAACCTCGAGAGCCTGTACATGCACACCCACGCGCGCGGGGAGGCCTGAGCCATGCAGGGCTACCTCCGGTCCGATGGCCGCAAGGGGATCCGGAACGTCGTCGCGGTCATCTACACGGTCGAGTGCTCGCATCACGTCGCCACCCGCATCGCCGCGGGGATGGAAGACGACGTGCACGTCATCGGGTTCGGCGGCTGCTATCCCAACGACTACGCGGCGATGATGCTCGAGCGGCTGGCGACGCACCCCAACGTCGGCGCGGTCCTGCTCGTATCGCTCGGCTGCGAGGGGTTCGACCGGGCGGAGCTCGCCCGAAAAGTGGCCCGGACCGGCCGCCCGGTGGAGGTGCTGGTGGTCCAGCAAGCCGGCGGGACACGCGCCACCATCGAGGCTGGGCGGACGTGGGTCAGCCGGGCTCGGTCACAGATCGCGGATGATCCCCGGGTCGACATGGCGCTCTCAGACCTCGTGATCGGCACGATCTGCGGGGGATCCGACAGCACGAGCGGCATCAGCGCGAACCCCGCCGTCGGGCTTGCCTTCGACCGACTGGTCGAGGCTGGCGCCATTGCGATCTTCGAGGAGACCGGCGAGCTGATCGGCTGCGAATACCGGATGGCGGAGCGGGCCATCACCCCGGATCTCGGCGCGGAATTGGTGGCAGCGGTCCACAAGGCCGAGGCCTACTACAACGTCCTGGGTCATGGGAGCTTCGCAGCGGGCAACGCAGAGGGCGGCCTGACCACCATCGAGGAGAAGTCGCTCGGGGCGTACGCGAAGAGCGGCCGGGCACCGATCTCCGGCGTCATCAAGCCCGGCGACATCCCCGGCCAACCCGGCCTCTACCTGCTCGACGTGATCCCCGACGGCGAGGTCCGCTGGGGCTTTCCGAACATCAACGACAACGCGGAGGCGGCCGAGCTGATGGCGTGCGGCGCCCACATGATCCTGTTCACCACCGGCCGCGGCTCGGTCGTGGGCTCCGCGATCTCGCCGATCGTCAAGGTCTGCGCGAACCCCGAGACGTACAGGCGCATGGCCGAGGACATGGACGTCAATGCCGGACGGGTGATCGAGGCTCGCGGCACTCTCGAGGAGGTCGGGGCCGAGATCGTCGACCTCGTCCGCGAGGTTGCCGACGGTCGGCGGACCGCCAGCGAGGCGATGGGCCATCAGGAGTTCGTCCTGACCTACAAGACGTTCGAGCCGGTCGGGCCGGCATGCCTGCCGCTTGCAGCGATCGCAGCTCGGCCGCCGCTCGCCTGACTAGATCCCCAAACGGCAGCGAAGCTCCGAGGAGGATGCGTGGCACGCGGACGTGATAAGGCCTCGGCGTCGGGGGCACCGGTCCTGCCCCTGGACGGGCTCTTGGTCGTGGACTTCAGCCAGTTCCTTGCGGGCCCCGTGGCGGCCCTACGGCTGGCAGACCTCGGCGCGCGCGTGATCAAGGTGGAGCGGCCCGGAGCCGGCGACCTCGGGCGCACGCTCGCGTTTGCCGGCATGACCCTCGACGGCGACACGCTGTCATTCCAGATAATGAACCGCGGCAAGGACAGCTATGCCGCGGACCTGAAGGACAGCGCGGACCTCGCGGCCGTCAGACGTCTCGTTGCGCAGGCCGATGTGCTCATCCAGAACTTCCGGCCCGGCGTGATGGAGCGGATCGGGCTCGACTACGCATCCGCGCGCGCCCTGAACCCGAAGCTCGTCTACGGGAGCGTCACCGGCTATGGCCCAGACGGGCCTTGGCGAGATCTGCCGGGGCAAGACCTGCTCGCCCAGTCCACTTCCGGGCTTCCCTGGCTGAGCGGGAGCCGCGACGATGGCCCGATCCCGGTCGGCCTGTCCATCGCCGATCTGCTCGCCTCGATTCACCTCGCGCACGGCATCACCGCGCTGCTGCTCCGGCGCGAGCGGACGGGTGAGGGCGGCCTCGTCGAGACCAGCCTCATCGAGGGGATGCTCGACCTGCAGTTCGAGCTGCTCAGCGCCCATCTCAACGACCGGTCCGTCGTCGTGGAGCGGGGTGGCCTCCATGGCGCCAACGCCTTCCTCCCGGCTCCGTACGGCGTCTACCCGACGGCCGACGGGTACCTGGCGATCGCCATGAACCCGGTGCCGCGGATCGGCGCCCTGATCGGGCTGGCAGTTCTCGAGTCCTACACGGACCCGCAGACGTGGTGGACCGAGCGCGATCGCATCGAGCTGCTCCTCGCGGCCCACCTCGGCCAGCAGTCCACGGAGCACTGGCTGTCCCTCCTCCGGCCCGCGGATGTCTGGTGCGCGCCGGTCCTGACACTCCCGGAGCTCGTCGACCACGAGGGGTTTCGCGCGCTGCGCATGGACCAGGAGGTCAGGCGGCCGGCGGTCGACGGCATGAGCGAGGCCCGCATGAAGACGACGCGGTCCCCCTGCGCATCGACGGAGCAGTCCTGCACGCCGACCGCGGGCGCCGCGTCTCGGCGAGCACACGACGGCGATCGACCGCGAGCTCGGCCTGCGCCCAGACGCCGAGTCGGGTTCCGGCGCATGAGCAGCCGAGCCGCCACAGTGCTGCGGGGCATGACCTGGGACCATCCGCGCGGACTCGCGAGCGTGCAAGGGGCCGCCGCGGCCTACGAGAGGCTGGGCCCCGGGGTCCGGGTGGAGTGGCGGGCCCGCTCCCTGCAGGGGTTCGCCGACCAGCCCCTCGAGGCACTCGCCCGCGAATACGACCTGCTCGTGATCGACCACCCGCATATTCCCCGCGCGGCTGCCGCCGGGGTCCTCGTCGCGCTGGACGAGTCCGGTCGTGACGACGCGCTCGACTGTCTGGCACTGCAAGCCGTGGGTCCATCACACGCGACGTACGCGCACGGCGGCCACCAATACGGTCTCGCCATCGACGCCGCGGCGCAGGTGGCCCTCTACCGACCGGACCTCGTGCCTGAACCGCCGTCGACCTGGGACGAGGTCCTCGAGCTAGCGCGGACGGGCCGCGTGCTGTGGCCCGCCAAGCCGGTCGACGCGATCTCGAGCTTCCTCACTGTGGCCGCGAACCGCGGGATCCCCATCGCCGAGAGCGGGTTCGTCGCACGGGAGGCGGGACGGCATCCTCGAGACCCTCCACCTGATGGCGGACCAAGTGGATCCTGCCTGCCTCGATGAAGATCCGATCCAGACAGCCGAGCGGCTCTCCACCGACGACCGGTGGTGCTATGCGCCGCTCGCCTTCGGCTACACGAACTACAGTCGAGCCGGGTTCCGCCCGCACCGCATCGCCTACACCGACATGCCGGCTGGGCCGGGCGGCGTCGCAGGATCGTGTCTCGGTGGCGCTGGGATCGCGGTGTCTGCCTTCGCGGCAGACCGCGAGGCCGCTGTCGCCCACGCCTTCTGGCTGGCCAGCGCCGAGGTCCAGCGAGGTGTGTACTACGCGTCGGGCGGACAGCCGGCGAATCTCGCCGCCTGGAGGACGCGGGCCTGAACGACGATAGCCTCGACTTCTTCCGGGCGACGCGCCGGACGCTCGACGGCGCCTGGGTCCGCCCCCGCTTCGAGGGCTGGCTGGACGTGCAGGACGAGGTAGGCATCCTGATCAACCGGGCGCTCCGGGGCGAGCTGGCGGACCAGGCCTGCCTCGTGCGGGCTGATGAGATCTGCTCACGGCGGCTGGAAGGGAGCAACCGGAGATGAGGGTCGTCGAAGCGTTCTTCGAGGACTACGAGGTCGGCGCCGCCCGCACGACGACGGGCCGAACGGTGACCGAGGCGGACATCGTGCTGCACGCGGGACAGACGGGCGACTTCTTCCCGCACCACATGGACGCGGATTGGTGCGCCACGCAGCCGTTTGGGCGTCGCATGGCCCACGGCACGCTCGTGATGTCCCTGGCGGTCGGGATGACCGCGGGCGACATCAACCCGCGGGCGATGAGCTACGGGTACGACAAGGTCCGGTTTGTGCGGCCAGTGTTCATCGGCGACACGATCACGGTACGGGCCGAGATCTCCAGCCTGGGCGACCACCGGAAGCGTCCCGACACGCTCGGCGTGGTCGAGGAAACCGTCACCACTTCCAACCAGTCTGGCGAGGTGGTGCTGGCACTGGTGCACGTGTACGTCGTCGAGAAGCGCGCCACCGGGGCGACGCCTGCCTGATCAGCAGCGACCGCCCGGCCCTGCACCCAGGGCGTTCAGCCGCTGACCTTCACCGCTTTGCCCGTCTCCATGGACGTGTAGATCCGCTCGAGCTGCCGAAGCGTGCCGACGTTGTCGCGGCCGCTTGAGCGCGGCGTGGATCCGTGGCGATGGACCGGAGCAGCGAAGCCATGGGCCCCAGGAACGCATCCGGAACCCAGCGCGAGCCGACGGAATAGGGACCCAGCCGTCGGTCGGCGGCACGCTGTGTTGATCTCGAGGGTGTCGGGTCGGCCCGACGGGTAGTCGTAAAGCAGGCCGAGTGTGCCTCGGATGGCGCCACGCGAGGCGTCGATGCGGAAGGCTGCGAGGTTGTCGCCCTGGCTGTTCTCGTGGTTAGCGTGGATGACCGACACCGCGCCTGAGGGGTACGAGGACGTCGTGACGGAGCGCGTCTCGGCGACAGGCGCCTGGCCCGGCGTGCGCCCGGCCACGCTGAACACGAGCGACGGCTCGCCCAAGAACCAGCGGACGACGTCGTGATAGTGGATCGAGTGGACCATCACCTCGAGGCGCGGCGCCCGAGCGTCCAGGGCCAGGCTGTCCACTCCGTCCAGATGTTGACCGTGATGGACATGCACGTGACGTCGCCGATCCAGCCGAGCTCGACCATGCGGTGCGCGGCGACCATCCCCTCCTCGGACGGAGCTGCTGGTTGACCACGAGCGCCAGGCCACGGGCCTCGGCAAGGTCCACAAGCGCCTGGCCGGTGCCCGGGTCCGGCGCGAACGGCTTCTGGGCAAGCACATGTCGACCAGACTCGAGGACGCGGCGGACGATCTCCGGCTGGGCGGACGCGGTGACCGCCACGTCCACGACCGCGACCCGGTCGTCCGCGAGCAGCTCGTCGAGCGACGCGAAGACTCTGCCGACCCCGTGGCGCTCCGCAACCTCGGCAGCACGTCCCGGGTGGTGGTCGTACAGGCCCACGACCTCGAGGCCGGCTGCACGGTATGCCGGGAGGTGCGCTACGTCGACGATCGCCCCCGCCCCCACGATCGCGATGGGCAGCCGGTACGCGGCCGCGACCTCGATCCTGCAGGCACTGGCAATCGGCGCGAACTGGTCGATCACGAGCGCCTCCCGGCAGACGATCGTCCCCGATCGAGTAGAAGGAGGCGGCTGTGCGGCCCAGGATCACCGACCGTTCGCCGGGAGCGAGCTCGTCGAACAGGATCGAGAGCTCCTCCCACACACGCACGTACCCGCCCGCAAGCACCGAGATCGGCCAATCGCCGCCGAACATCAGCCGATCGGCCCCGAACAGCTGGAGCGCCAGCTCGAGGTTGGGCCGGACATCGTCTGCCGACCAGGCCGCGAGGTCGCCGACGGCCGGGTACAGCCCGGAGACCTTCGCGTAGACCCGCGGGTTCTCGGCGGCCCTGCGGTCAGGGTTCGCCACGGCTCGTAGTCGCCCGCCTTGATGGGCGGCTTCGACATGTGGTCGATGACCATCAGCAGGTCTGGGTGGCGGTTCAGAGGCTCGGGACGTGCTCCAGGTGGCGCGGCGGCGCCGACACCGCATCGAACGGCACGCCTGCGGCGGCGAGGATGCCGAGCGATGCGTCCACGTCGGCCCGGAGCAGCCAGTCTGGGTCTCGCTTCGTGTGGATCGGTCCGGATCCCCGCGAAGACGGGGTTGGCACGCAGTTCAGGCGGCGGGTGGCGGTCGTCTCGGGATCGTCGAGCGGCACCCAACCGACCACCGCGGCGATCTCGGGGTGCGCCGCCGCAACCTCGAACATGTAGTCCGTGTCCGCGGTGTTGTCAGCGGACTGGACCAGGACCGTCCGCTCGACGCCCGTGGCCGCGAGCAGCGGCGCCAAGTGGGGAACTCGATGGCGCGGTTGATTGGTCCGAGGTCAGGCCCAAGCCAATCGTACGGGACCCGCGACGGGTCCCGGAAATGCTGGTGGGAATCGATGACCGCCAAGGCGTGCTCCTCGATGGGATGGACCGCAGCCACGGTAGGGAGGCCTTCCGGCAGTGTCAACCAGTCGTCCGAGCCGGGCGGCCAACTCGGGACGACCGCATGATGGCCTTGTCAACTGGGATCGCTATCATCGCGTCCCTGATAGTGGTTTTGGGATGCGACCTGCTGGCAGCGCGACAGCCGCCGTCGTCCAGACGCAGGCCGCGGGCCGGTCATGTGTGCATGATGCTTGCCCACCTAGGTGCCCACGTGCCCCATGAACACGGAACAAGTCTGCGAAAAATCGATATACCACCCCCTAGAACGATGGTAGGCTGGTGATGCTGGGCGACCGGCACTGAGGTCGTGCCGTCTCCGGCGGGTAGCTGAGCGGACGCTCGCGGCGTCCGGGAGGGTCAGACGCAATGATCGGCGTCGCGGCGGACCGTCAGGTCCTGCGGGAACTCGGGAGTCGTGTCGCCGAGATCGCCGCCCTGCCCGTCCAGCAGGAGACGATCTCCCTGTGGAAGGACCTCAACGGCCTGCGGGCAACGCGGCCCATGGTCGCGATCGACCAGCTGCCGTGGCACGAGATGGCGTCGACCCCGATCTCGTCACGATGTGCGAGGACCCGTTCTACCGGGGGCTGGAGATCGACCTCCGGCGAACCCTCTACCGGTGGCAGCACTTCCGGGCCGACATGGTCGTGGAGCCCGAGCTGCTGATCCCGAAGGTGCTCCGGCTCGACGGCTTCGGGATCGAGATGCACGAGGAGACCGAGGCGGTCGATGCCGCCAACACCATCGTCTCGCACCACTTCTTCGATCAGCTCGAGCACGAAGAGGACGCGCTCAAGATCCGGATGCCCAAGGTCTGGCTGGACACCGAGACCACCGCCCGGATCGAGGAGCAGGCCCGCGCGGTCTTCGACGGGATCCTCCCCGTGAGGCTGCAGGGCTGGGTGCCGAGCACCAACCAGTGGCCGGGCCTGGAGTCGCAGCCGGAGACGCGGTCACTGGTTCACGACTGGCCGGACGAACTGCTGGCGGGTGGCGCGAACTTCTGGGACACGATCGCCTTCTGGCGCGGCGTGGACGCAGTCCTCATCGACCTGGTCGACCGCCCGGAGCACCTGCACGCGATCATGGACCGGCTGGTCACCGCGCATCTCGGCATGCTCGACCAGATGGAGGCGCAGAGCCTGCTCGGCCACTCGATGGCGCTGGTCCACTGTACCCCTGCATGGACCGACGAACTGCCGCACCCCGGCTTCGATCATGAGCGGCCCCGGGCCGAGGACCTGTGGACGATGGGCATGGCACAGGTCTTCACCTCCGCGTCGCCCAAGATGTTCCGCGAGTTCGAGGTGGAGCAAACCTCGCGCTGGTTTGCGCGCTTCGGCCTCGGGTATTACGGCTGCTGCGACGTCCTCGACCGGAACATCGACCACATCCGCACCATCCCCAACGTTCGCAAGATCTCGATGAGCCCATGGGCCAACATCGACCGCGGCGCCGATGGCATCGGCCATGACTATGTGATGTCCCGGAAGCCGAACCCTGCTCTCCTCGCGATGGACGGCTGGGACCCGAACGCGGTCGAGAGGGAGCTGCGCGCGACGATCGAGACGTGCCGGCACACCGGCACCCCGGTCGAGTTCATCCTCAAGGACGTGAGCACGATCCGCTACGAGCCGCGCCGGCTCGAGGAGTGGGTCGAGGTCGCGATGCGGCTGGTCAACGAGTAGCACCCACGGGGCCGTGCCGTCTTGAGACGGCGAGCCCGCAAGACCGAGAGGAGTCCGGAGCAATGGCCGATTTGGGCGGGCTGTCGCTCGCGATCGAGGCGGGCGACCGAGCGTCGGCCGTGCAGCACACAAACGAGGCGCTCGGAGCCGGCATTCCGCCGCAGCAGATCCTCGACGCCATGACCGACGCCATGGGGATCATCGGCAAGCGCTTCCAGGACGGCGACATCTTCGTCCCGGAGATGCTGATCGCGGCTCGCGCCATGAAGGAGGCCACCGCGATCCTGGAGCCCGTCCTGGTGGAGGCGGGCATCCGCCCGGAGCACACCGCGGTCGTGGGCACGGTCGAGGGCGACCTGCACGACATCGGCAAGAACCTGGTCGGGATGATGCTCAAGGGCGCGGCGATCGCCGTCGTCGACCTCGGGGTGAACGTCCCGGCGGAGCGGTTCGTCGCTGCCGCCCGAGAGCACGATGCCCGGCTGATCGGCCTGAGCGCGCTGCTGACGACCACGATGCCGAACATGCGCAAGGTGGTCGAGGCGATCAAGGCGTCCGGGCTCAACACGAAGGTCATGATCGGCGGCGCGCCGACGACGCCCGAGTTCGCCGAGCAGATCGGCGCCGACGGCTTCGCCCCCGATGCCGGGTCCGCGGTCGACCTGGCCAAGTCGCTGCTGGCGGGCTGACCCGATGCCTGGCATGTTCGAGACCTACGGACGGGGCGGCACCGAGGCGCGCAAGCCCGAGACCCTCGCCAAGCTCGACCGCGTCCGAAAGACGTTCGCCCACGAGGAGGCGGACCGAGTCCCCATCACGGATTTCTTCTGGGGCCAGTTCCGCGATCGGTGGCGCAGCGAGCTCGGCCTGGCCGCCGACGCCGACCCCTACTACCACTACGACCTCGACTACATCGTCACCGTCCCGAACATGGACCCCCACATCCGCTCGTTCGAGACGATCCGCGAGGACGACGAGGAGGTAGTGGTCAAGACCGGCTTCGAGACCACGATCCGCAAGCGGTTCGACCTGCCCATGCCCGAGCAGGTGAGCTGGGAGACGGACACCATCGAGAAGCTCGAGGCCTTCGAGTTCGACGACCCGTACGACCGGCGCCGCTACTTCGAGGCCGGCGACAACCAGATTGCCGGCGTCGGTGACGGGTTCGAGCGCAACAGCCCGCCCTGGGTGGAGACCGTCAAGTCCCTCCACGCAGACTTCCCGGTCTTCGGCAGCGTGACCGAGGCCTCGGAGATCACCACTCGCCTCCTGGGCCAGCTCAACACGCTGATGTGGATCGGCGAGTATCCCGAGCGGTTCGGGGAGCAGCTGCTCCGGATCGGCGAGTTCAGCTATGAGATCGCCAAGGCGCAGATCGAGGCAGCCGACGGCCTCCTCGACGGCCTCGTGATCTGGGGCGACGTCGCCTACCGCAAGAGCCTGTTCATGAGTCCTGCGTACTGGCGGAAGTACTACAAGCCTACCGTCGCCAAGATCATCGAGCTCGCCCACGAGCACGGGCTGATCGTCATGTATCACGGTTGCGGCAACGCCAACGCCATCTTCGAGGACATGATCGAGATCGGCTTGGACGGCTACAACCCGTTGGAGGCGAAGGCCGACCTCGATGTGGTGGAGCTCCGCAAGCGCCTGGGCCACCGCCTCACGTTCTGCGGCAACAGTGACATTCGGGTGTGGGAGCGCGGAGACCCCGAGGAGGTGCGCCGTGAGGTCCTCCACCGCCTCCGCGCCGCCGAGGGCGGCGGCTACGTCTTCATGAGCGACCACTCCGTGGCCAGCGACGTCTCGGGCAAGACGTATGACCAGATCGTGAGTCTCGTCCGCGAGCACGGGGTCTATCCGCTGCACCTGCCGGTCGAATGACCAACCCGGCGGCGCCCGGCGGCACTTCTCCCCGCCGGGCGCCGCAAACCCCAGGCGCCTGGGGCGTGCGGCGAGCCGGCCGACGAGTCGGCGTCTCCGAGACCGCCGTCGACGCGCGCGATACCTGGTCGCGGCCGCCTTCCGCCAGCCGCGATCCACTTCTGCCACCGCCCCCCCGGTCAATGAGGCCTCACGGTGCGAGTCGCGCTATTCCTAGCCTGCTTCAATGACGCCCTGTATCCGGAGGTCGGACGGGCCACCGTTCGCCTGCTCGAGGCGATGGGCCATGAGGTTGTGTTCCCGCGCGGGCAGACTTGCTGCGGACAGGTCCACTTCAACACCGGGTACCGCGACGCCTGCGTGCCGCTCGTCCGGCGCTTCGCGGACGTGTTCGGCGCATTCGAGGCCGTCGTGACCCCGTCCGCGTCGTGCGCCGCGATGGTCCGGCACCACCACGCGACGGTGGCCCGCCACGGCGGCGACCCGGGCCTCGAGGGGGCCGCGCAGGCCCTGGCGCCCCGGGTCCACGAGTTGACCGAATTCCTCCTTGACGTGAACCGGGCCCCCATCCCGGGCGGGAGGTTCCCCCACGCCGTGGCGCTCCACCCGACCTGCCACTCGACGCGCCTGCTCGGCATCGGCGACCGCCCTCGCAGGGTCCTCGAGTCGGTGCGCGGGCTGCGCCTCGTGGAGCTGCCCGGCGCCGACCAGTGCTGCGGCTTCGGCGGCACGTTCTCGGTGAAGAACGAGGCGACCTCGGTCGCGATGGGCGCCGACAAGGTCGCGGCGATCGAGGCGAGCGGCGCCGAGGTTCTGACCGCCGCCGACACGTCGTGCCTCATGCACGTCGGCGGGCTGCTGAGCCGGCGCCATTCGCGCATCCGCGTGATGCACCTGGCCGAGATCCTCGCAGCGGCGCTCCCGGCGTGACCGCGCAGCGCCCGCTCCCCCCGCCGACGCCCCGCTTCGAGGGCACGCCGCCGTTTCCCGAGGCGGCCCGGCTCGCGCTCGCCGACGTCCAGCAGCGCGCGAACCTCCGCCGGGCAACCGCAACGATCCGGGGCAAGCGCGCTCGGGTCGTCGCGGAGCGGGACGACTGGGAGGCGCTCCGCCTCGCCGGCGCCGCGATCAAGGACGAGGCCCTCGCCAGGCTGCCCGAGCTGCTCGAGGCTCTCGAGCGCAGTGTCACCGCCGCGGGCGGGACCGTCCACTGGGCACGGGATGCCGCGGAGGCGAACGAGATCGTCGTGCGCCTCGTACAGTCGGCCGGCGCCGACGAGGTGGTCAAGGTCAAGAGCATGGCGACCCAGGAGATCGAGCTCAACGGGGCGCTCGCGGCCGCCGGCATCGCGGCCTGGGAGACGGACCTCGCCGAGCTCATCGTGCAGCTCGGCCGCGACCTGCCGAGCCACTTCCTCGTCCCCGCCATCCACCGCAACCGCGCGGAGATCCGGGAGGTCTTCCTGCGCGAGATGGGCCTCGCCGGCCGCCCGGCGCCCGACGGCCTCGGCGACGACCCTGCCGACCTCGCCGAGGCCGCCCGCCTCCACCTGCGCGAGAAGTTCCTCCGGGCGAGGGTCGCCGTGTCGGGGGCCAACTTCGCCGTCGCCGAGACCGGCACGATCGTCGTGGTCGAGTCCGAGGGGAACGGCCGGATGTGCCTGACGCTCCCCGACACACTCATCACGGTCATGGGGATCGAGAAGGTCATCCCGCGATGGCGGGACCTCGAGGTGCTCCTCCAGCTCCTCCCGCGCTCGTCCACCGCCGAGCGGATGAACCCGTACACCTCGATGTGGACCGGCGTTACCCCGGGTGACGGCCCGCAGGCGTTCCACCTCGTGCTGCTCGACAACGGGCGCACCTCGACCCTCTCGGACCCCGTCGGCCGGCAGGCGCTGCGGTGCATCAAGTGCAGCGCGTGCCTCAACGTGTGCCCGGTCTACGGGCGGACGGGCGGCCGCGCCTACGGCTCGCCCTACGCGGGCCCGATCGGGGCGATCCGCACGCCGCAGCTCCGGGGCATCGCGCAGGGCAGGGTCGATGCCCAGACCGCCTCGCTCCCGTACGCGTCGTCCCTGTGCGGCGCGTGCCTCGAGGTCTGCCCCGTGCGGATCGACATCCCCGAGGTCCTGGTCCACCTGCGCGCGAAGGTGGTCGAGCAGCACGGATGGCAGTCGGCCCTGACGCAGGAATCGCTCATGATGCGCGGACTCGGCGCCGCGTTCGCGGGGCCGGGCCGGCTCGACGCGGTTGAGCGCATCGGCGCGGTCGGGTCGAGAGCGATCGCCAGGCGGGGCCGGACGCGCGGACTCCGGCTGCCCGGGCTTGCCGGCTCGTGGTTCCGGGCGCGCGACCTGCGCCCGCTCGCGGCGCCGTCGTTTCGGCGCTGGTGGAAGGGGCGAGGGCGGTGACCACGTCGCGTGAGAGCATCCTCGAGGCCGCCCGCAGCGCGCTCGCGGACCAGCCGCCGTTGCCGGTCGTCCCGCGCGACTACCGCCGGGCGACCGAGGCTCCCCCTGACGCTGCGACCCGGTTCGCGGAGCGTGTCGCTGACTTCCGAGCGGAGGTTCGGCTGGTCGCGTCCAGCGCGGTGGCATCGGTCGTGCGCGACGCCCTCGCAGCGCTCGGCGCTCGGAGTGTGGTCGTCCCGGCCGGCGTCCCCGAGTACTGGCTGCCGGACGGCCTCCCGGGCCTGCTGTGCGACAACCCGCACCTCGCCAGCGCAGCACTCGATGCCATCGACGCGGTCATCACCGGCTGCGCCCTCGCCATCGCCGAGACGGGCACCGTCGTCCTCGACGGGGGCCCCGGGCAGGGCCGCCGCGCGCTGTCACTCGTCCCGGACCGCCATGTGTGCATCGTACCCGCATCGGCCATCGTCGATGACGTGCCGGCGGCCGTGGCGGCACTCGACCCGCATCGCCCGCTCACGTGGATCAGCGGGCCATCGGCGACGAGCGACATCGAGCTCGACCGCGTCGAGGGCGTCCACGGCCCCCGGCAGCTGATCGTCATCGTGGTGCTCGACGCTCCTGAATCGCCTGCCGCTCCAGGCCAGGCTCCCGCGTAGGCGTCGGTCTCGAGCCCACCGGCGTCCGGCGGCCACGGCCCGGCTGACCGCCGGCCGCGACGCGCCCACCGCCTCGACGCGGCCCCGGAGGTGCGGCGGTTCTCCCGGGCGCCACCGCGCAAGACGCGACCAGACGTGCTCTCAGCCGCTGGGAGACGAAATCCAGCGGGGTCGCGGCTCGAAACCGGCCGTCCGATAGCACTGGTCGATCAGCTGCATGGTCATGACCGCGTCGTCGCTGTCGGTCGGCATCGCCGCGCCGGTCCGGACGGCTGCGGTGAAGGCCTCGAGCTGGTAGGTGTACGAGGACCGGTTGCCGAGGTGCTCCACTCGCTCGCCTGCGTCGGTCCGCACCAGAAGCCGGTCATCGACGTGCGGGAGGATGAAGTTCGCGGCCATCGCCTCGCCGCGGGACCCGACGATCCGGTAGGTGAGCTCCTGCGCCTCGCCTGCCATGTTGCAGTGCGCGAGGCCCGTCGCGTCGGAGGGGAACTTGAGGTCCGCCTCAAGCCACTCGTCGACGCCGGGGCGGCCGCGCCGCTCTCCGCCGCGGGCGGACACGAGGACCGGCTCGCCTCCTGCCAGCGGCGCCAGCACACGGTGGGCGTGAAGGCTGTAGCAGCCGAGGTCCATCAGCGCACCGCCAGCGAGCGAGTGCGACCAGCGGGGGTCATCGTCGTCGGGTGGCGGGTTGACCATCCGCACCTCGACATGCCGGAGTTGTCCGAGCTCGCCGGACGCCAGGAGCTCGTGGAGCCGCATGGTAACCGGGTGGTACAGGTAGTGGAACCCGTCGGCGACCACCACGGCGGCGCGCCGGCCTGCGTCGCGGACCTCAGCCGCCTCCACCGCGTTGCTCGCAAACGGCTTCTCGGACAAGACGTGCTTGCCGGCTGCAATCGCCGCCAGGTTCCACGGTGCGTGCAGGCCGTTGGCAAGCGGGTTGTAGATGGCCTCCACCTCGGGGTCAGCGATCACGTCCGCGTACGAGTCGAGGACCCGCTCCACACCGTGGGCGGCGGCGAAGGCCTCAGCCCTCCCGCGGTCCCGCGATGCGATCCCTACCAAGCGCGCCCCGGTGAGCTTCGCCGGCGTCACGATCGAGTCGGGCGCGATCCTTGCCGCACCGATGATGCCAATGCGAAGGGGCTCCATGTCGACCTGCCTTTCAGGCGCGTGCTGGCCCCGCCGACCGCAGAAGCGATGTCGATGCGGATGGAGATCCTGAGCCTGGCCCGCACGCGGTGGCTGGAGAGGCGTTCGCGCCGGCGGTAACGAGCGCACTGGCAACGATACAGTGCGCCTCCCCGCGCACGCTCCGCCGCGTCCCGGCGGCGAGCGGCCGGTCGGGCCGGAGCGCGGAAGGACCGCCGCACCACGATGGCCGCTAGGCCCCGGCCCGCTCCGGCAGGCGCTCGTAGAGTCGCAGCGCCCAGGCGAAGCCGGCAACGGCCACCGCCACACACCACGCGATGGCGACCGGCCCGCTGCTCCCGATGGGGGTCCCGAGGAGCAGCCCGCGCAGGGTCTCGATGACCGGCGTGAACGGCTGCACCTGGGCGAACCAGCCGACCGGTCCGGGCATGGACGCCGCGGGAACGAACCCCGAGCTCAGGAACGGCAGCAGGGTCAGGAACATCGGCGAGTTGCTCGCGGTCTCGACGCTGTTGGCGGCCAGCCCGAGGGCCACCGACAGGCAGCTGATCGCAGCGGCGCAGAGCGCGAGCAGGCCCAGTGCGGCCAGCCACTCGCCCGGCCCGGTGGTGGGGCGGAAGCCGATCAGCAGCGCGACGGCCACGACGAGGGCGGTGGCCAGGATCGACTGCACCACGGCGCCGAGGACATGGCCGCCGAGCACCGACGACCGCGCGATGGCCATCGTCCGGAACCGGGCGATGATGCCCTGGGTCATGTCCATCGCGACCGAGATGGCCGTCCCCTGCCCTGCCCCGGAGACGGCGATCAGCAGGATGGCCGGCACGACATACGCGATGTACGCAGCCCGGTCACCCCCCGCGTCCTGCGGTGCCGCCCCGCCGAGCCCGGCGCCGAGCGTGCCCCCGAAGACGTACACGAACAGGAGCAGCAGGACCACCGGGATGCCGGCGATGAACAGCGTGAGCGAGGGATAGCGTCGCATGCGGCGCAGGCTCCGCCGCAGCATGGTGGACGTGTCGGCGAGCGTGGTGGCGTTCATCGGGGGGCCTCCTCGGGGCCGTCGCGGCGGCCGGTCATGGACAGGAAGACGTCATCGAGGTCGGCCGGGCGCACCGACAGCGCGTCCACCTCGACCGAGGCCGCCTCGAGCCGCTCGAGCAGGCCGCGCAGCGCGTGCATGCCGCCGTCGCCGGGGACCTCGAGGGCCAGCCCCGACCCGTCGCGCGTGCCGCGCTCGAGCACGCTCGCCGCGCGCTCGAGCTGCTCCTCGGACCCGAACTCCAGCCGCACGCTGCCGCCGGGAACCAGCCGCTTCAGCTCCGCCGGCGATCCCTGGGCCACGATGCGACCGCCGTCGAGCAGCGCGATCCGGCTCGCCAGGCGGTCGGCCTCCTCGAGGTACTGGGTGGTCAGGAAGACCGTGACCCCGCCGCCGACGATCTCCCGGACCGTGTCCCACATGACGCGGCGGCTCCTCGGGTCGAGGCCGGTCGTCGGCTCGTCGAGGAAGATGATCTGCGGCTGCCCGACCAGGGTCATCGCCAGGTCCAGCCGCCGTCGCATGCCGCCGGACCAGGTCTGCACGGGTTTGGTCGCCGCCTCGCCCAGGTCGAATCGGTCGAGCAGCTCGCGGATCCGGCGGTGCCCGTCCCCGCGCTCGAGGTGGTGCAGGTCGGCCATCAGCTGCAGGTTCTCGATGCCCGTGAACTGCGGGTCCACCGCCGACACCTGCCCGGTCAGCCCGATCAGCCGCCGCGCCTCGTCGGGCCGCCGGGCGATGTCCACGCCGCCCACGAGCACCTCCCCGGCGTCGGGGCGGAGCAGCGTGGTGAGGATGTGGACCGCGGTCGTCTTGCCTGCGCCGTTGGGGCCGAGGAGCGCGAACACGGTGCCGGCGGGGACCTCGAGGTCGATGCCGTCGAGAACCGTGTGCGGTCCATAGGCCTTGCGCAGCCCGCGTGCCGAGACCGCGCTGGCCCGCTCCGGCCCGGTCATCGGACGGCCTCCGCAGCCCGAGCCGCGTGAGCGGAGGGCGGCGTGCCCGCCGGGCTAGATGTCGAGCTCCTCCACGGTCGGCTGGCGCATCGTCCGCTCGACCATGTCGAACAGCTCAGGGGGGACCTTGTCGCGCAGCTGCTCGAGCGTGTCCACCACCTCGAGCGTCGATTCCTTGGGCCGCGAGCCATAGCGCACGTCGCCCACGCCGACCCAGGCGCGCCAGCCCGCTGGTTTGCCCTCCGCGTCGACGGCCCACCACTCGGGGCTCCGCTCCACGTGGACCACGAGCTTGCCGGTCCGGCCCCGGTAGACGTGATAGGCGTCGGCCATGCCGCCACCACCGGTCCGCGTGTCCGTCCACTCGCCCACGAGCACGCCGACGAAGCGGACCTTGCGGCCTGCGCCGAGTCCGACGCGGACGGTGATCTCCTCGAAGCCGCCGGCGAGCGCGTCGGCGGTGTCCACCCAGCGGTGCAGCGCCTTCGCGATCGCTGACGAGAGGTTGCCGCCGGCGAGCTCCTGCGCACGGGCGAAGAGCGGCAGGTCTCCGTCGGACACGTAGATCGTCTTGTTCGGCACGGGCACATCCTAGCCTCCTGATCGGAAACAGAGTATGAGTATCAGTATACGTATACTCCACACCGACGCAAGGCCTCATGCCAAGCACTGGTCTGTCGCGATCGGTGCGCTAGACTGGGCGCCAGGTCGCTGATGCGTGGCTCATGGACGAGCGCCCGGTGCTGAGCCGGGAGGGCCGAGGTTCGAATCCCGGTGCGTCAGCCAACTCCCAAGGGAGTGTGGTGCGCCCGCTCGCGTGAGCCGCGACTCCTCCCCCACCGGTAGCAGGAGCCGCCGCCATGAGCGTATCCAGGACCGAGCCCGCCGCTGGCGCCCCCGACCGCCGGGACTTCATCCGCGACATCGTGGCCGCCGACATCGCCGCCGGCCGCGTGAGCGCGCCGGTGACACGGTTCCCGCCCGAGCCCAACGGCTACCTCCACATCGGCCACGCCAAGTCGATCTGCCTCAACTTCGGCGTGGCCGCCGAGTTCGGCGGGCACTGCAACCTGCGCTTCGACGACACCAACCCGGTCAAGGAGGAGCAGGAGTACCTCGACGCGATCCAGACCGACGTGCGCTGGCTCGGCTTCGACTGGGGCGACAACCTGTTCCACGCCTCGGACTACTTCGAGACGCTCTATGAATGGGCGCTCCACCTCATCCGCAACGGCGACGCGTTCGTCGACGACCTCTCGGCCGACGAGATCCGCGAGACGCGCGGCACGCTGACCGAGCCCGGGACGAACTCGCCCTTCCGGGACCGGTCGGCCGAGGAGAACCTCGACCTGTTCGCGCGGATGCGCGCAGGCGAGTTCGCCAACGGCGCGCGCGTGCTGCGGGCGAAGATCGACATGGCCTCGCCCAACATCAACCTGCGTGACCCGGTCCTGTACCGGATCGTGCACGCGAGCCACCCGCGGACCGGCGACGCGTGGTGCATTTACCCGACCTACGACTACGCGCACGGCCAGAGCGACGCGATCGAGGGCGTCACGCACTCGATCTGCACGCTCGAGTTCGACGTCCACCGGCCCCTGTACGACTGGCTGATCGAGCACCTGCCCGTGCCGCACGTGCCGCACCAGTACGAGTTCGCGCGGCTGTCGCTCACCTACACGGTGCTGTCCAAGCGGTTCCTGCTCCGCCTGGTGCAGGACGGGCGCGTCCGCGGCTGGGACGACCCGCGCATGCCCACGATCTCGGGCCTGCGGCGACGGGGCTTCCCGGCCCAGGGGATCCGCGACTTCGCGACCGAGGTGGGCGTCGCCAAGGCCGACAGCACCCACGAGATGGCGCTGCTCGAGCACTGCGTCCGCGACGTGCTCAACCGGACCGCGCCGCGCCGGTTCGGCGTGCTCGACCCGCTCAAGGTCGTGATCACCAACTTCCCCGACGACCGGATCGAGACGATGGAGGTGGTGAACAACCCGGAGGACCCTGCGGCCGGCGAGCGGCCGGTGGCGTTCTCGCGTGAGCTGTGGATCGAGCGCGACGACTTCATGGAGGAACCAGCGCCCAAGTTCTTCCGCCTGGCACCGGGGCGCGAAGTGCGGCTCCGGAATGCTTACTTCATCACGTGCGACGAGGTGGTGAAGGACGCCGAAGGGCGGGTCGTGGAGCTCCGCTGCTCCTACGACCCGGCGACGCGGGGCGGCGACTCGCCCGACGGCCGGCGCCCGAAGGCCACGCTCCACTGGGTCTCCGCGGCGCACGCGGTCCCCGCCGAGGTCCGCCTCTACGACTACCTGTTCACGCGCCCCGACCCGGGTGCCGCTGGCCGCGACCTGCTCGACGACCTCAACCCAGCGTCCGAGACGATCGTCCGCGGGTTCGTGGAGCCATCACTGGCGGGCTCCAGGCCCGGCGACACGGTCCAGTTCGAGCGCCTGGGCTACTTCTGCGCGGACACCGACTCGCGCGCTGACGCCCTGGTGTTCAACCGGACGGTCACCCTCAAGGACAGCTGGGCCAAGGCCCAGGCGCGGGGGTAGGCGGGGGTAGGCGCGGCGCCCCGTTCCAGGGCAGCAGCTGCGCGCTGGCCCCGAACGCCAGCGACATCCCACCAGGACCAGCACGCCGTGGACGCCCAGATCACCATCGACGCCCCGGGAGCGTGGTAGGCGCCGGCGGGACGCGTCTGCGCCCGGTGGAGGCGAAGGATCGGGTCCAGGCACGCCTCGGGCACGTCGCTGACGGGGAATCCGGGGCGTACGGCGTCTACGACGCTCCGGGGGCGTAGGCGACGCGCAGTGCGCGACCGCGACGTGCCATGCTGTCGCCGTGGAGCGGGTCGGACGGGTCGAGGTGGTCTGCGGCCCGATGTTCGCGGGCAAGACGGAGGAGCTGCTCCGCCGCGTCCGCCGCGCGGTGATAGCCGGGCGGCACGTCGTGGTCATCGGCCACGCCCTCGACGAGGGGCGGAGCGGCGCGGGCAGGCTCGCGTCCCATGCCGGCCTCGACTACCCCTCAGTCGCGGTGGCCGACGCCGGCGCGATCGAGGAGGCGGTCCCCGCCGGAGCGGACGTGGTCGCGATTGACGAGGCCCAGTTCTTCGGGCCGGGCCTGACGCACGTGGTCGAGCAGCCTGGCAGCAAGCGGGCGGGTCGTCATCGTGGCAGGCCTGGACGTCACCTTCGACGGCCAGCCGTTCGAGCCCCTGCCCTCGCTCATGGCGCTCGCGGAGCGCGTCGACAAGCTGACCGCCATCTGCACGCTGTGCGGCGAGGAGGCGGTGTTCCATGTCCGGGTCGCGCAGCCGCTCGTCGGCCCGGATGAGCTCGTCGAGGCGAACGTCGGTGGTGTGGAGGCCTACCAGGCCCGCTGCCGCCGCCACGGCCCACGAGCGCGGCCGCCGGCGTGACCGACAAGCCCGTCCCGGCGATCGACCACTACCCCAACGGCAACGTCCGCTTCGAGGGGCAGAACCTCGATGGGGAGATGCACGGCGAGTGGCGCTTCTACCGCGCCGACGGCTCGCTCATGCGCGCCGGCGCGTTCGAGCGCGGCCGCCAGGTTGGCGTCTGGCGGACGGTCGCGCGCGACGGTCGCGTGGTCAAGGAGACCGACTTCGGGGCGTGACGTCGCACCCGCGGACCGCCGTCAGGCGTCATGGCCGGCAGGCACCGCGCGCGCGTACCGCTCAGCCATGACGCGGAGCTGTGCCACGAGCTCCGGCGGATCGGCGACCGTGAAGTCGGCGCCGAGGCGGCCGAGCCAGATCGCGAGGTCCTCGATGCGGTCGGCGCCGATCGTGACCGCGCAGCTCCCCGCGGTGAGCGCCGTGATGGTCCCCAGCCACGGCCCGAAGCGGTCCGCGAGCTCCTGCGCCGGGGCGGCCACGACCACCCGTGCCTGGTGGATGCGCGCCTCGGGCGGGATCCCGCGCGTGACGAGGGCCTCCACCTCCGCGTCGGTGAGGCGCCGCGGCGCGAAGCGTGCGGCGGCCGACAGGGTGGACGCGATCCGGTCGACGCGGAAGGTCCGCCAGTCGCCGCGGTCGAGGTCCCAGGCCACCAGGTACCAGCGCGAGCCCGCATTGACCACGCGGTAGGGCTCAACGCGCCGCCGGGACGCGGTCGCCCGCCGGTCCGAGTAGTCGAACCGGACGGCGAACCGCTCGCGGGCGAGGCGCGCCAGCTCGGTGAGGACGGCCGGGTCGGCGGCCGTCGCCGTGGTGCGCCGATGCGTGAGCACCGTGACGTCCTGCAGCGTCGCGACCTGACGGCGGAGGCGCGGCGGCAGGACCTGCTCGAGCTTGGCGAGCGCACGCAGCGAGCTCTCGCCGATCCCCGCCCCGGCGCCAGCGGTCGCCGTGCGCAGGCCGAGCGCCACGGCCACGGCCTCGTCGTCCTCGAGCAGCAGCGGCGGCATCGAGGTGCCCGCCTCCAGGCGGTAGCCGCCGACCGCGCCGCGCGTCGCGTGCACCGGGTAGCCCAGCGCGCGCAGCCGCTCGATGTCGTTGCGGATGGTTCGGGCGCTGACCTCGAGCCGGCCGGCGAGCTCCGCCCCGGTCCAGTCGCGCGGCGTCTGGAGCAGCGACAGCAGGCGGAGGAGCCGCGACGAGGTGCTCATGACGTCGCGAATGCTAGTGGGTCATTAGGAACGAAACAAGCCTATTTACCCACCACACTGAGCGATGTCAGCCAAATCGCGTAGCAGAGGTGTCGCTCGTGTCCCAAGCGGTGCAGACAGGGCTCGGATCGGCGGACCAGCCGCCGGTCGCGCTCCCCCACCCGGTCCGCATGCGCGTCCTCGGGGCGGTCATGGTCGGCGTGTTCCTCGCAGCGCTCGATCAGACCGTCGTCGGGACGGCCCTCCCCCGGATCATCACGGATCTCGGGGGCAACAGCCTCTACACCTGGGCCTTCACGGCCTACCTCCTGACCTCCACGATCAGCGGCCCGCTGTACGGCAGGGTGTCGGACCTCATCGGCCGACGGCCGGTGTTCCTGTTCGGGGTCGGCGTGTTCATGGTGGGCTCGATGCTCTCGGGCCTGTCGCGCGAGATGTGGCAGCTCGTCGCCGCCCGCGGCGTGCAGGGCCTGGGCGCCGGCGCCCTGTTCCCCATCGCCATCGCGACGATCGGTGACCTGTTCGCCCCGTCCGAGCGCGGCCGCTACCAGGGCCTGTTCGGCGCCGTCTTCGGGCTGGCCAGCCTGCTCGGGCCGGGCATCGGCGGCCTGCTCACCGACACGGTCGGCTGGCACTGGGTGTTCTTCGTCAACCTGCCGGTCGGCGCGATCGTGCTCGTGACCGTCCGGCGCTACCTGCCCGCCTACCACGCCGCCGGACCCCGGGCGAGCATCGACTACCTCGGAGCGGGCCTGTTCACGGCAGCGCTCGTGCCGATCCTGGTCGGCCTGTCCAACAAGGCCGCGGCCGACTGGACCGATCCTGCGGTGGGCGGCCTCATCGGCCTCGGACTGCTCGTGCTCGCGGCCTTCGTGGCCGTCGAGTCGCGGACGTCGGAGCCGATCGTCCCGCTCGGCCTGTTCCGCATCCGGGCGTTCTCTGTCTCGGTGCTGTCCGTCTTCCTGGCCATGAGCGGCTACCTCGCCGCGGCGGTGTTCCTGCCTCGCTGGTTCCAGGTCGTGGGCGGCGCATCGGCGACGGTCTCCGGCTACGAGATGCTGCCCCTGCTGGCCGGCGTCATCGTCGCGGCCGTGGCCTCGGGCCAGATCATCGCGCGGACCGGCCGGCACAAGGCGCTGAGCTTCGGGGCGCTGCTGCTGCTCGCGGGCGGCCTCGCGATGCTCACCCAGCTCCGGTCGGACACGCCGCTCCCGCTGCTGTGGCTCGCGATGGTGGTGACCGGCCTGGGCATGGGCCCCGTGTTCTCGGTGTTCCCGCTCGTCGTGCAGTCGAGCGTGCCGATCCGGCAGCTCGGGTCAGCGTCGAGCAGCCTCACGTTCTTCCAGCAGATCGGCGGCACCGTCGGCCTCGCGGTCTCGGGCACCCTGTTCGCGGGCTCGCTCGCGCGCGAGCTGCCGGGCACCCTGGCGGCGGCCGGCGTGCCCTCCCAAGTCGCGGGGGCGCTCGTCGCCAACGGCGGCGCCGGGGCGCTGACCGGCGTGGGCGGCGCGAGCGCCTCGTTCCTCGACGTCGCTGCCGGCCGGGCTGCGGCGATCGTCGCTCCGCTCCTGCCGGCCATCACGACTCGGGCGTCCACAACGCGCTGTCGATCGCGACGGCGAGCACGTTCGCCGTGGGCATCGTGACCGCGGTCGCCGCCGCCGGGCTCGTGCTCCTCTTCCGCGAGGCCGGCGCCGAGGCGGTCGAGGTCGATCCGGAGGAGATCGCCGCTGACGACTTCGGGGAGGCGGCTGCCTGATCGATCCGGCGCGCGGCGGCCGGTCTCCGGGTGACCGCCCCGGGACCGGCCGCCGGGTGGGGCGTGTGGCGCACACCCGGTCGCGATCGGCGCGGGCGATCCAGGCCGCGAGGAACATTCGTTCCTGACGAGCAGCCGCCAGATGCCGATGATCCGCCGATGACGTCCCTTGCCGTCCCCGGCCGCCTGAGCGGCCCAGCGTCCCCTCCGTCCCAGGCAACCTCGCACCCCCAGCCCGACGCCGAGTGGGATGGCGACGCCGTCGCCGCCCTGCGGGCGCGCGACTACGCCCGGCTCGACGCCCGGGATCAGGTCTACCTCGACTACACGGGTGGCGGGCTGTATGCCGAGTCCCAGCTCCTCGAGCACCAGGAGCTCCTCCGCGCGGGCGTGTTCGGCAACCCGCACTCGGGCAGCCCGACGTCGCGAGCCGCGACGCACCTGGCCGAGGCGGCCCGGCGCGCCGTCCTCGCCTTCCTCAACGCCTCGCCCGACGAGTACGTCGTCATCTTCACGGCCAACGCGAGCGGGGCGCTGCGCCTGGTCGGCGAGGCCTACCCGTTCGCCGCCGGCGGCCGTCTGCTGCTCACCGCCGACAACCACAACTCGGTCAACGGCATCCGCGAGTTCGCGCGCGCCGGCCATGCGTCGGTCGTGTACGTGCCCCTTCGGCGCGACGACCTGCGCCCGGACCCCGGCGCCGTGCTCGCGGAGCTCGGGGCGGCCCCGGGCGGAGCCCGCCGGCTGTTCGCGTTCCCCGCCCAATCGAACTACTCGGGGGTTCGCCACCCCCTGGACTGGGTGCCGATCGCGCAGGCGCGCGGCTGGGACGTGCTGCTGGACGCGTCGGCATTCGTGCCCACCAACCGCCTGGACCTCTCGCGCTGGCGTCCCGACTTCGTCGCGCTCTCCTGGTACAAGGTCTTCGGGTACCCCACCGGCATCGGCTCGCTGGTGGTGCGCCGCGAGGCGCTCGCCCGCCTCCGCCGGCCGTGGTTCGCGGGCGGCACGATCGGGGTCGCGTCGGTGGTCGTGCCCCATCACACCCTGGGCGAGGCGGAGATCGGGTTCGAGGACGGCACCATCGACTACCTCGGCCTGCCGGCCATCGAGATCGGGCTGCGCCACCTCGAGTCCGTCGGGCTGCCCGTGGTCCACCGCCGGGTGCGCCACCTCACCCGTCGGCTCCTGGCGGGCCTTGCCGCGTTGCGTCACCGGGACGGGTCGCCGCTGGTCAGGCTCTACGGCCCGACGGACGACGTCGACCGGGGCGGGACGATCCCGTTCAACCTGCTCGACCGGGCGGGCGGCGTCGTGGACTTCTGGAACGTGGAGGCGGCCGCCGCGGAACGCCGGATCTCAGTGCGCACGGGGTGTTTCTGCAATCCCGGCTGCAGCGAGACAGCGCGTGGCATCACCGCGGCCGACATGGAGCGCGTGTTCGCCCTCGGGCGGCAGCCGGACTACGAGGACCTGCGCAGGCTCTTGCCCGGCCGGGCGCTTGGCGCTGTGCGGGCGTCAGTGGGAATCGCGACGACGGAAGGCGATGTGGACCGACTGCTCGCGTTCCTCGCCGAGGCGCCGGACACGGTGGCTCGGGGCGGCGTGGCACCGCGGAGCTGACGCCGTCGGGCCGGCCCGCGCCGGCTGCCCGCAGCTCCGGGGGTCGCGCGCCATGGTAGCCTCCGCCCATGGGTGGTCCGGCGGGGGACGGGGGCGATGACCTCCTGCAGGCAGCGGTCGCCAGGTCCAACTTGCGGGGCCTGAGTGGTCCGATGGCGGCGGCCGTGCTCGATTCTGCGGCCCGCCTGCGGCTCCCGGCCGGAACGATCCTGCGCGGCGTGGGCGAGCCCGGCCCGCACCTCGAGCTCGTCGTGGACGGCCTGCTCCGGATCTTCGTCACCGCGCACGACGGACGGACGCTCACCGTCCGCTACGGCCGAGCCGGCGACCTCCTGGGCCTCGTGTCGCTGTTCCGCGACGAGTACGCGATGCCCGGATCGATCCAGGCCGTGACGGACGCGGACATCCTCTCCCTGCGCCCCGCGACGGTCCGTCGGCTCGCCGACACCGAGATCGAGGTCGCACGAGCGATGCTCGCTGAACTCAGCGAGCGCGTCGTGACGTTCGTCGACGAGATCCCGGACAACGTGTTCAGCAACGTCCGCCAGCGGCTGGTGCGCCACCTGCTCGACCTCGCGACGGACCGGCAGCAGGGCCGAATGCTGGTCGCGACGGTCAGCCAGCAGGACCTCGCCGACGCCGTGGGCACGGCGCGCGAGGTCGTGGTCCGGATCCTGCGCGACCTCCGGCACGACGGGCTCGTGACGACCAGCCGCGCCGGGATCGTGATCCTGGAGCCGGCTCGGCTCGACGCGGAGCGCTCCCGGGCCTGAGCCGCGCGGCCCTCACGGGGACCGGCGCCTGCCATCGCCGACCGAGCCGCGCCGGGCTCCGATCGGGCCGCGGCGTGTGACCTGAGTTCCACATCACCGGCACGACGGTCGCTGACGGGCGGGCCGGCGGCCCGGAGACTGGTGGGACCTGCCGCGCCCCGCAGGAAACGGCGCAGCCGCACGTCGGCCCGCAGGCAGTGGCCACGCGGGGCGGGGGGAACGACGAGGTCCGTTGCCCGTGCCCGCCCTGGCCCTCCCGGTCTGCTCCGCGCGATGAACCCGTCCAGCCTCGGCTTCGGCCTGCTGTCCGCCGTCCTCTACGGGGCCGCCGACCTGACTGGCGGTGTCGCGAGCCGCCGAACGCCGGCCCTGACCGTCATCGTCGGGGCGTACGCGGTATCGCTGCCCATGGTCATCATCGGGGCCCTCGCCGAGGGGGGCCCGCCCCTGACCTCGGCGCAGACAGGGCTGGCGATCCTCGGCGGCATCTTCGAGGTCATCGCCACCCTCGCCCTCTACGTCGCGCTCGCGGCCGGAATGATGAGCCAGGTCTCGCCGCTCGTCGGGGTCCTGGGCGCGAGCCTGCCGCTCGCGGTTGGCCTGACCCTGGGCGAGCCGCTGCCAGCGGGCAAGGTCCTCGGCATCGCCCTCGCGCTCGTCGCGATCGTGACCGTCGCGCGTCCGGCGCGCGGAGGAGCCGGGTCGCGCCGGGCGCTCGCCTTCGCCGCGGTGTCGGGCGTCGGGTACGCGGGCTCCTTCATGCTGTTCTCGATCGCCCAGGCGAGCGCCGGCGGCGACGGGGCGTGGCACATGGCGCTCGTGGCTCGTGTCGTGGGCCTGGCCATTGCCGGATCCTGGGCGCTGCTCTCCGGACGCCCGCTCGCCGCCACGCGCGCGGCAGGGCCGATGATCGGGCTCGCGGGCCTGTTCGACGCCACGGCGACCACCTGCCTCCTGGCAGCGTACGGCAGCGGCCCCCTGGGCCTGGTGTCGGTCCTCGCCTCGCTCTACCCGGCGGTGACGGTCGTGCTGGCCGCCGCGCTGCTCAAGGAACGGCTCGGGCGCATCGAGGCTGCCGGCGTCGCCTGTGCACTGTGCGCGGTCGCGCTGATGGGAGGCGCCTGACCCGCCGGTGCTGGCGCCTCGGTCACCCCTGACGGGGCCTCACACGTGCGGGAGCACGCCCTCCGCCAGCTGCGCCATCAGGTCGAGCTGCGCGCCGTGCTCGAGCAGCGGCAGGTGGCTCCGCGCGGCCAGCTCCACCGGAACCCCAGCCCGACGCCGGATGTCGAGCAGCGCCTCGACCAGCTGCTCGGGGGGGCCGGCGTACGTCGCCCGCCCGTGGATGAGCTCGTCATCGGAGCGCGCCAGCGGCGGCGGCACGACAGCGGGGAGGGCGCGCGACGCCGACGCCTCCATGTCCGAGTACTTCCACTGCATGCCCCAGAGGGCATCGCGATAGCGGGCCATGGCGGCCTCCCTGGACGCGCCCGGCAGCAGGATCGAGTAGTGGACGAAGCGGAGCGTGGCGGGATCCCGGCCGATCCGATCGCACTCGTCGAGGACCCAGCCCACCTGCTCGACGAACTCGTCGACCGTCACGTTCGCGAAGATGCCGTCGGCGAGGCGCGCGGCGCGGCGCACGGCCGGCTCCGCGCCCCCGCCCACGAGCACCGCGATCTTGGATGGCGGGGTCGGCCGCACGCCAAGCGTCGGGAGGTCGAAGACGCGCCCGGTGTGGGTGAACGGCTCGCCCGACCAGGCAGCGGGCAGGATCTGGAGGATCTCCTCCATGGCGGCGCCGCGTCGGTGGGGGTCGGCGCCCAGGCCGGCGAACTCGACCTCCGACCAGCCGAGGCCGAGCCCCAGCGTCAGTCGGCCGTGGCTGAGCAGCTGGACGGTCGCGGCGTCCTCGGCCAGGCGGAGCGGATGGTGGAGCGGCGCGAGGATCACGCCCGTGCCGATGCCGATCCGCGAGGTCGCCTGCGCGATCGCCGCCGAGACGACGAGCAGCGAGGGCATGTAGCCGTCGTCGACGAAGTGGTGCTCGGTGGTCCAGACGGCGTCGAAGCCGAGGCGCTCCGCCTCGACCGCGAGCGCGATCGTCTCGTCGTAGGCGCGCGTCCAGTCTGCCTCCCCTGGCCGGAGCTGGGCGGAGAGCAGTCCGAAGCCGAGTCCCATCGTCGCCTCCTAGGCCAGCCGAGTCGCCAGGTCGGCGACGGAGTCCACCACGAGCGAGGGCCGGTACGGGTGGCGGTCCACCTCGCCGGCCGCCGTGGAGCCGGTGAGCACGAGCACGGTGAACATGCCGGCCTCGAGCCCCGACTTGATGTCGGTGTCCATGCGGTCCCCGATGACCCCCGACACCTCCGAGTGCGCATCGAGGGCGTTGAGCGCGCTGCGCACCATGAGCGGGTTGGGCTTGCCCACGAAGTACGGCTGGACGCCGGTGGCGGTCGAGATCAGCGCGGCCACCGCGCCGGTCGCGGGCACGGGGCCGTCGGTCGTGGGCCCGCTCGCGTCCGGGTTGGTGGCGATGAAGCGCGCGCCCTCGCTGACCAGGCGGATGGCGCGCGTGACGCGCTCGAAGCTGTACGTCCGCGTCTCGCCGAGGACCACGTAGTCGGGGTCGCGCTCGGTGAGCGTGTACCCGGCGTCGTGGAGCGCGGTGGTGAGACCCGACTCGCCGATGACGAAGGCCGAGCCCCCCGGCCGCTGGCTGCGCAGGAACTGGGCCGTGGCGAGCGCCGATGTCCAGATCGACGTCTCGGGCACGTCGAGGCCGCTGGTGCGCAGGCGCGCCGAGAGGTCGCGCGGCGTGTAGATGGAGTTGTTGGTCATGACGAGGAACCGCATGCCGAGCTCGCCCAGGCGCGCGATGAACGTGTCGGCGCCGGGGATGGCGGTCTCCTCGTGGACGAGCACGCCGTCCATGTCGATGAGCCAGTCGCGGATCTTGGGCGGGATCATGGTGGGCCCATCCTATCGGCACGGCCGTCAACGGCCCGGGAACGGCTGGTCAGCGGTCGGAGATTCGCGTCGAATCGGGTCGAGCAATCCTGACAAGAACTGACAGCATCATCGGCTACCTTTGGCAGGTAGACAGACGCACCCAAGAAGGAGCGAGATGCTGCAGGTCCTGACCGCCCAGATCGTCGCCAGCGAGCGCGAGATGGCGATCCAGCGCCGGCTCCAGGAGCGCGCCAACGTCCGGTTGGCGCTGGCGGCGAAGGCCGCAGAGCAGGCGACGGCAACCCCGACAACCCACGATCCCGCGGCGCACACCGCGGACCGTCCCTGCGTCGCCTGCCAGGCCGCCGGGGCGAGCATCAGCTGACCGCCTCCGCCACGGCCCGGCGGCGCGGCATCGGCGGCCGCGTCGCCGGTGCCGCGTACCGCGCCGCTAGGGTCCGCCCCGCGGCGGCGAACCGCGAGCGGAGCTCGGTCGGGGCGAGGACTTCGACCGTCCGGATCCGGGGCAGCAGGTCGTAGAACGCGGCCTCGAGCGACTCGTGGCGGAACCGCACGCGGAGCCATCCGTCGGGATCGGGGCGCTTGGGCAGGACCAGCGTGGCCGCCGCCGCCCGGCCGAGCGCCCGCTCGAGGGACGGCAGCGCGGCCGGGTCCACCCGGATCGTGACGGCCAGGGTGGGTGTCTCCGCCTCGAACCGCGCCGTGGACTCCGTCCAGAACCCGGCGAGGTTGAACCCGTCCGGCCGCTCGAAGCGCTCCCCCGGCTCCACCGCCTCCACGCGGGAGACGCGGAACGTCCGGACCTCCCCCTTCGAGAGCGCGACCAGATACCACACGCCGCCCTTGAGGACCAGGCCGAGCGGGTCGAGCGGCCGGCGCTCCACGCGCTCGTCGCGTCGGTACCGGACGTGCACCGACCGCGTCTCCCAGACCGCGTTCGCCAGCTCGCCCAGGCACGGCACCGGGTCCGCCTGCTGCCACCAGCCGGGGGCGTCGAGGTGGAAGCGCTCGGCAACCCGCCCGGCCCGGGTCCGCAGCTCAGGCGGCAGGGCGGCGAGCACCTTGAGCCGAGCCGCGGTCACCACGGTGCCGAGCCCGAGCTCCGCCGCGGGCCCTGGAACGCCGGAGAGGAAGAGGGCCTCCGCCTCGTCGGTGGTCAGGCCGGTCAGTCGCGTCCGGTAGCCGTCCACGAGGCGCACGCCGCCGCCCGGGCCGCGCTCCGCGTAGATGGGGACGCCCGACTCTGCGAGCGCCTGGACGTCGCGGTAGACGGTCCGGACGCTGACCTCCAGCTCCTCGGCGAGCTCCGCCGCGGTGCGGTGGCCGCGCGCCTGGAGCAGCAGCAGGAGGCTGACGAGGCGGCTGGCACGCATGACCGCCGTATCCTACCCGAATACCTGAACCGCCTTGTCAGGTAATGCACCGGGAAGCGGACGCGGTCGGCCGTGCTGCGGTCGTGGCCTGCGCCGGTCCCCGGGCACGGGGTACGCTCGGGCCATGCCCGAGGTGCACTGGCCCGACTACTACGCGGTGACGGTCGACCGACCCGCCTGGAGCACGACGATCGACGCCGCCGAACGCTTCGCGGCCGAGGACGGCCCCGGCGCCCCGCCCCGCCTGGCCGTCGATCTCGGCTGCGGCGCAGGGCGCGACGCGCGGGAGCTCCTTCGTCGCGGCTGGCGGGTGCTGGCCGTGGACCTCGAGGCGTCGGCGATCGAGGCGATCGAGGCCGCCACGCCCGACGCCGACCGGGCCCGGCTCGAGGGCGTGGTGTCCGATCTCGCCGCGTTCGAGGTGCCTCGGTGCGACCTCGTGGTGGCCAGCGTGAGCCTGCAGTTCCTCGAGCCGGACGACTACACCGCGGTCATGCGCCGGGTCGCCGCCGCGCTGCCGCGGGGCGGTCGGTTCGCGGGGCTGCTCTACGGCGACCGTGACGAATCGGCCGGCGAGCCCGGGTTCACCTGCTTCTCGCCCGCCGCGATCCGCGGGCTCCTCGCCGACTACGAGATCGAGTCCTGGTTCGAGCGTGAGGAGGACGGCAGGCTCGCCCTCGGCGACCCGCACCACGTCCACCTGATCGAGGTGGTGGCGCGCCGCAAGTGACCGCCCTCGCGGCGCCGCGCCGGTCCATTCGGCCAATCCGACCGGCCCTGCCGGACGGCCTTGCGGGAGGGGGCGGCCTCAGGGCACCCTTGGGCGCGTGACCGGGCCCGACCTCGACGCGCTGCGCCGCCTCCTCGCCGACGCCCGTGCCGCTGGGCGTGACACGCTGACCGAGCCCGAGGGCCTGGAGCTCCTCACGGCACTCGGCATCGCGGTGCCGGCGTGGCGCCTGGTCGTGGGCGAGTCCGATGTGGACGAGGCGCTCATCGACGGGTTCGGGGGCGACCGCGTGGTCCTCAAGGCCGTGGCGCCCGGCCTCGCCCACAAGACCGAGGTGGGCGGCGTGGCGTTCGTCGAGCGCTCCGCCGCGGCGGTCCGGGACGCGATGGCCGCCATGCGCCGCCGGCTCCCCGCCCCGCCCACCGGGTTCACCGTCGCGGAGCTCGTCCCCCACGAGCGCGATCCGGGCGGCGAGCTGCTGCTCGCCTTCCGCTGGACCGACGACATGGGCCCGATCGTGGCGGTCGGGGCGGGCGGGACGGCGACCGAGCTCCTGGCCGCTGACCTGCGACCGGGGCGGGAGCTCGCGATCGCGTCGCCGCGGCTGACACCGCTCGACCGCCTGTCGGACGTGCTGGCCGAGGCAACTGCCGTGAAGCTCGCCACGCGACCGGTGCGGGGGCAGCCGCCGCGCCTGGCGCCCGAGCGCCTCGCCCAGGCGGTGGGCAGGCTCATGGCGCTCGCGCCGCTCGCGCCCGACGACCTGCTGGAGGTGGAGGTCAACCCGGCCGCCGTGACCGCCGGCGGCCTCGTGGCCCTGGACGTGCTGGTCCGGCTGGGAGGCGCCCCCAAGCCCGCCCGCACACCAAGGCCGGGTGCGGCCGTGGCACGCCTCCTGCGGCCCGGGACGATCGCGATCGTCGGCGTGTCGTCGTCGATGAACGCCGGCCGCGTGATCCTCCAGAACGTCCTACGCGACGGCTTCGACCCCGCCGCGATCACGGTGATCAAGCCCGGCGCATCCGAGATCGACGGCGTGCGCTGCGTGCCCGACCTCGCCTCGCTGCCGGGCCGCGTCGACCTCATCGTGGTCGTGCTGCCCGCGGCTGCCACACCCGGGTTCGTGGCCGAGGCCGTGGAGCGCGACCTCGCGGCCTCGTTCATCGTGATCCCGGGCGGGCTCGAGGAGAAGACCGGCGGCGACGCCCTCGCCGACCGGATGCAGCGCGCGCTGGCGGCAGCGCGCTCGCGCCCCGACGGCGGCCCGGTGATCAACGGCGGCAACTGCCTCGGCATCCGTTCGCGGCCCGGGCGCTACGACACCCTGTTCATCCCGCAGGCGAAGCTGCCGCCGGGCTCGCAGGCGGCGCCGGTGGCGCTGGTGACCGGCAGCGGCGCCTTCGCGATCACGCGGCTGTCGCGCCTCGCGCCGCTGGACCCGCGGTACGTGATCACGATCGGCAACCAGACCGACCTCACCGCGGGCGACTACCTGGCGCACTTCGCGGACGAGCCGGACGTCCGCGTCGTGGGCGTCTACGTCGAGGGCTTCGTGCGGCTCGACGGGCTGCGGTTCCTCGAGGCGGCCGAGCGCCTGCGTGCCGACGGGCGCCAGGTGGTCCTCTACCGCGCCGGCCGGACTGCCGCGGGCGCCGGTGCGTCGGCGAGCCACACGGCCGCCATCGCGGGCGACGCCACGGTGACGCGGCAACTCGCGCGCCAGGCAGGCGTGACCTGGGCCGAGACGCCCGCCGACTTCGACGACCTGCTCCGGACCTTCGCGCTGCTCGACGGCCGCCCCGCCGCCGGCCACCGCCTCGGCGCCGCGACCAACGCCGGGTCCGAGTGCGTGACGATCGCGGACCACGCGGGCTCGCTTGCCCTGGTCCCCTTCTCGTCCGCGACCGAGCGGGCGCTGGGCGAGCTGCTCGTGCCGGCCGGCATCACCGCGGTCGTGGACGTGCACAACCCGCTCGACCTCACGCCCATCGCGAGGGCGGCCGTCGCGGGCGCCGCCGCACGGGTGATCCTCGAGGCGGACGAGGTGGACGCGGCGATCGTGGGCGCGGTGCCGATGGCCGACTCGATCGAGACGCTCCCCGCGGGAGAGGGCCACGGCGAGGACCTTGCCAGGCCCGGCGCCATCGCCGACGTCCTGGTCGACCTGTGGCGGACCACGACAAAGCCGTGGGTGGCGGTCGTGGACGCGGGCGCGCTCTACGACCCCTTCCGCGATCGGCTTGCCGCGGCGGGCATCCCCGTCCTGGGCACCGCGGACGCCGCCACGCGGGCGCTCGCGGCCTGGTGCGACGCCACGGCGCATCGGAGCGGATGACCGGCGCTGGGCATGGCCGGGAGCGGCGCCGTTCGGTACCCGAAGCGATCAGGTAGCCTCGACCGGTGCAGCGCAAGTGGCTCATCCTCTCGACGGTCTCACTCGGGTCGCTCATGTCCACGCTGGACGGGAGCATCGTCAACATCGCGCTCCCCGCCATCCAGTCCGACTTCCGCATCGACCTGACCACCGTGGAGTGGGTCGTCGTCGCCTACCTCCTGATCGTCGGCAGCCTGCTCCTGCCCGTGGGCCGGCTCGGCGAGGTGGCCACGTTCAAGCGCGTCTACCTCATGGGGTTCGCGCTGTTCACCGTCTCGAGTGTGCTGTGCGGGCTGTCGCCGAACGAGCTCTGGCTGGTCGGCTTCCGGGCGCTCCAGGCGTGCGGCGCGGCGGCGATCATGGCCATGGGGCCGGCCGTCGTCGCGCGCACCTTCGACGCCAGCGAGCGGGGCCGCGCCCTCGGCCTCAACGGCGTGAGCGTCTCGCTGGGGTTGAGTCTGGGGCCGGCGCTCGGCGGCGTGCTGACGCAGGTCGCCTCATGGCGGTCGATCTTCCTGATCAACGCGCCCATCGGCGTCATCGCCATCCTGTGGGCCTGGCGGGTGCTCCCGGCCGAGGGCCGGGGCCGCGACCAGTCGTTCGACATCCGCGGTGCGGCGCTCTCCGGCCTCGCGCTGTTCAGCCTGCTGCTCGCGCTCTCCGAGGGCCAGAGCTGGGGCTGGACGTCGCCGGCAACGCTGCTGCTGGCGGCTGCCTTCATCGTCCTCGGCGCGGCGTTCCTCTACGCCGAGCGCGCCACGGTGCAGCCGCTGCTCGACCTCGCGCTGTTCCGGGTGCGGCCGTTCAGCTTCGGCCTCGCCAGCGTGGTGGTGGCGTTCTCGGGCCTGTTCACGGCCACGTTCCTGCTGCCATTCCTGCTCGAGCAGGGCCGCGGGTTCTCGCCCGTCGAGGCCGGGCTGCTGCTGACGCCGGTGCCGATCTCCATGGCGATCGTCGCCCCGTTCTCGGGGATCGCCGCTGACCGCTTCGGGCCGGCCCTCCCGGCGAGCGCCGGCATGGTGCTCATGGTGCTGGCGCTGCTCAGCCTCACCCAGCTGCCGGTGGAGTTCGCCCTGCCCGACCTGATCTGGCGGCTGATCATCATGGGCATCGGGCAGGGCCTGTTCATGAGCCCCAACAGCTCGGCGGTCCTGGGCTCGGTGCCCGGGCGGCGCGTGGGCACGGCGTCGGGGACGCTCGCGCAGATGCGGGTGACCGGCCAGTCGCTGGGCATCGCGCTCTCGGCCGCCATCGTGGCGACACGGCTGCCGGTGCACATGGCCGGGGCTGCCTCGCCGGGCGCGGCGCTCGCGGGCGCGATCCACGATGCGTTCTGGGTCGCAGCCGCCGTGTGCGCGATCGGCATCGTGACGAGCCTGATCCGCGGGTCCGGCAAGCGCGGGGCGGTGGAGGGTCAGCTGGCCGCCGTCGGGGCGGGCGGGCCGGCGGCGTCGGGGACGCGCCAGGGCTGACAGGCCGGCGGGCGCGCCGGGCTGCGGGCGCCTGTCAGCGACACGCCCGCCGGGCGCGCGGACTGCGGGCGCCGGGCACGGACCCGCCCGCCCGGCGCGCACACTGCGGACGCGACGCCGTCCTGCTGAGCGCCAGCCCCGATGCGGGCGTCCGTCCGCGTCCCCGACAGGAGCTGAGCGGTGTCCCTGACGGCGGCGCTCGCCCGCGGCCGGAGACACGGTGATCTCAGCCGGCGCGCACCAGGTCGGCGCGGACCCAGTAGCTGCGGCCCCGGTACACCACGTGGTCCCACCGCTTCGCGGCGCGGATCGTGGAGCCGAGCACGCGCAGCTGGACGCCCGGCCGGAGGACGGCGAGTGCCCGGCTCTCGGTCGTGGCGCTGGCCCGCAGGTTGACGAAATAGCGGGTCCGCACGAGCTTCGCCGTCGACGCGGAGCTCGACGTGGCCTTGGCCGGCGTGCGCGGGCGCGGCTGCGCGGCGCTGATCGTCTTCCGCCCGAGGTGCGTGTGGATGTACCCGGTGACCGACTGGTGCAGGGCGTGGATGCCGGTGATCCGGATGCCCTGCGTCGGGTTGAGCGCGCTGATCACCCGGCCGTGGCCGATGTAGATCGCGGCGTGGGCGCCGTTGCCGTAGATGACGACGTCGCCGATCTGGGGCGCCGTGCGGCTGAACAGGTGGTGGGCGCGGCCCCAGGCGAGCATGCCGTACCCGGAGTGGCCGCCGCCGAGGCGGCTGGCGACGCCGGCCTTTCGGTACGCGTACTGGACCAGCCCGGAGCAGTCGAACGCGGACGGGCCGCTGGCGCCGTAGGCGTACCGCTTGCCGCGCTGGGCCTCGGCGATGCGGACGACGCGCACGGCGGCGGTGGCCGAGCTGCTGGTGGGGGCCGCTGCCGCGACGGGCGTCGCAGCGACACTGAACAGGGAGACGGCCGCCAGGGCCGTGGTCGCGAGGGCGCGACGGGTGGCGATGAACCCCAAGGTGCTCCTCTCTGCCGGGCACGGTGGTCGGGCCGCCGTGGCGATAGGACGGCGCCGGCCGGTCAGAGGAGGTTGGCGTCGCGCCGGGAGGGCAGCGCGGGGGGCGATCGCGCCTCTCGCGAGCGGGAGGACAATCGGTCGGCAGGACTCCCTGCCGGACGGCGATATGCGGTTGATGCCCCTGTCGTCAAGCCAACGGCGCGGAACCTTAGCAGTGATCGCGCGATCGCGCTCGCGGGCCGCGGCGCGGGCGACCGCGGCTGCCCCACGTGAAGGCCCCGCAGCACGCGGGTATCCTCGCGCCATGCCGACCTTCACCGATCCGCAGGCGATCCTGTTCGTCGCCGACTGCGAGGCCAGTGCGCGCTTCTACGCCAGGTTCGGGTTCGTGGAGTCCTTCCGCACGCGAGAGAGCCCGCCCGTCAAGATCGAGATGGAGCTGGGCGGGTTCACGCTGGGACTGGCGCTGCCCGGGCCCGCGGCGGCGAGCCACGGGATCACGCCCGTGACCGCCGGCCACCGCGCGTGCATCACGCTCTGGACCGACGACGTCGACGCCGGCTACGCCATGGCCCTCGAGGCCGGCGCCGTCGACCACGCGGCGCCGCACCCGTTCCTGGACGGTCGCCTTCGGGTGGCGTTCGTCGAGGATCCCGACGGGCACCCCGTCCAGTTGGTCCAGCGGGTCGGGCGGACGGCGACCTGACGCGGGCGCCGGTCAGCCGAGCCCACCGAACGTCACCCCAGCCCAGACCGCGGCGAACGACGCCACCACGCTGCCGAGCACGTACGAGCCGGCCGCCAGCCACGCCCCGCGCTCGACAAGGGCGAGCGTGTCGAGCGAGAACGTCGAGAACGTCGTGTAGGCGCCCAGGAAGCCCACGATCACGAGCGGACGGACCCAGTCCGGCGCCCCGTGGCGCTCGATCAGCGCGTAGGCGAGGCCGATCACGAACGAGCCGGTCACGTTGATCAGCAGCGTGCTGTACGGGTACTCGGGGCCCAGCCGGTCGAGCACCCAGCCGCCGAGCATGAACCGGGTGTTCGCGCCGAGGATCGCGCCGAGCGAGATGGCCAGGTACGTCATCCGGTCTCCGTCTTCTGGGCAACAGAAAGCCCCCAGCCCTGCGGTCGCAGGCCAGGGGCCATCAGCCCGGGCGGGCGGTTCAGGCGCGCGGCGCGCCTCGGCGGGACCCATCGCCGGTCGGAGGGAGGGTATTGGGGCCGCCGCCGGGCGGTCAAGCGGCGCCCCTCGCCCGGGCCGATCGGACTGTAATCGCGCCCGATGGACCCGCATCGCCTGACCTGCGGGCCGCGATGTGGGGTCCGTTGGGACGCCTGCCGCCGTGCCGGGAAGGCGCACAATTCCGGTGCGCGCCGGAGGGGCAACCTCCGCGTGTGCCCGCGTCTCCAATCCACCGCCACCATCCCGGGTGGCTGGCGCCGCCCGAAAGGAAGCAGCGAAGTATGGATCAGCACTGGGAGACCCTCGACGGCAACGAGGCGGCGGCACGCGTCGCCTACGAGCTGTCAGAGGTCATCTCGATCTACCCGATCACGCCCGCCTCGCAGATGGCCGAGCACTGCGACGACTGGGCGGCCGCCGGGAAGCCCAACCTGTGGGGGCAGATCCCGGACGTCGTGGAGATGCAGTCCGAGGGCGGCGCCGCGGGCGCGATGCACGGCGCGCTGCAGAAGGGCGCGCTGGCCGCCACGTTCACGGCCTCGCAGGGCCTCCTGCTGATGGTTCCGAACATGTTCAAGATCGCCGGCGAGCTCACGCCTGCGGTCATCCACGTCGCGGCCCGCGCCGTGGCCACCCATGCGCTCTCGATCTTCGGCGACCACAGCGACGTGATGCTCGCCCGGCCGACCGGGTTCGCGATGCTCTCCGCGGGCTCGGTCCAGGAGGCGCACGACTTCGCGCTGGTCGCCCACGCGGCCACCCTCCGCTCGCGGGTGCCGTTCGTCCACTTCTTCGACGGCTTCCGGACCAGCCACGAGGTCAACAAGATCGCGGTGCTGTCGCGCGACGACCTGCACGCCCTGGTCCACGACGAGGACGTCCTGGCCCACCGCGCTCGGCAGCTGACCCCCGAGACGCCCGTGGTGCGGGGCACCGCCCAGAACCCGGACGTGTTCTTCCAGGCCCGGGAGGCGGCCAACCCGTACCACCTCGCGGTGCCGGGCATCGTCCAGCAGGTGTTCGACGAGCTCGCTGCCCGCACGGGCCGCCAGTACCACCTCGTCGACTACGTCGGCGCCCCGGACGCGGAGCGCGTCGTGGTGGTCATGGGCTCGGGCGAGGGCGCGGTCGAGGAGACCGTGGAGACGCTCGTGGCACGGGGCGAGAAGGTGGGCATGATCGCCCTCCGCCTGTTCAACCCCTTCCCGACCGCCGAGTTCGTGGCTGCGCTGCCCAAGACCGTGCGCTCGATCGCGGTCCTCGACCGGACCAAGGAGCCGGGCGCGGTCGGCGAGCCGCTCTACCTCGAGGTGGTGACCGCGCTGACGGAGGTGATGGACGCCGACGACGCGCCGTTCGCGGTCATGCCGCGCGTGATCGGCGGCCGCTACGGCCTCGCGTCCAAGGAGTTCACCCCGTCGATGGCCAAGCCCGTCTTCGACGAGCTCGCCAGCGCCAAGCCGAAGCGCCACTTCACGCTCGGCATCTACGACGACGTCACCCACCTCTCGCTGCCCATCGACCGCGAGTTCCGCTTCCCGCGCCCCGCCGGCGAGGTGCAGGCCCTGTTCTTCGGCCTGGGCTCGGACGGCACCGTGGGCGCCAACAAGAGCTCGGTCAAGATCATCGGCGAGGGCACCGACCTGTTCTCGCAGGGCTACTTCGAGTACGACTCCAAGAAGTCGGGCTCGCTCACGACCTCGCACCTGCGCTTCGGCCCCAAGCCGATCAAGTCGACATACCTCGTGGACCGGGCCGACTTCGTCGCCTGCCACCAGTTCAACCTGATCTTCAACAAGCGCGTCGTCGAGCTCGCCAAGCCGGGCGCCACGCTGCTGCTCAACGCGCCGTATGGCCCGGACGAGGTCTGGGACCAGCTCCCGGCCAGCGTCCAGCGCGGCATCGTGGACAAGGGCATCGACCTGTGGGTCATCGACGCGTTCGCTGTCGCGACCGAGGTCGGCATGGGCAACCGGATCAACACGGTCATGCAGCCGTGCTTCTTCCAGCTGTCCGGCGTGCTACCCGCCGACGAGGCGATCGCGCGGATCAAGGACTCGGTCAAGAAGACCTACGGCAAGCGCGGCGAGGCCGTGGTCCAGCGCAACTTCGCGGCCATCGACGCCTCGCTCGCCCGGATGACCCACGTCACGCCGGGCAAGGTCAAGGACGAGGAGGCGCTGGTGTCGCTCATCCCGGCAACCGCGCCCGAGTTCGTCCGCGATGTCACCGCGAAGCTCATCGCGGGCGACGGCGACCTCGTGCCGGTCAGCGCGCTGCCGGTGGACGGCACCTTCCCGACCGCCACCACGCGCTACGAGAAGCGGTCGATCGCGCCGTCGATCCCGGTGTGGGACTCGTCGATCTGCATCGACTGCGGCAAGTGCGCGATGGTCTGCCCGCACGCCTCGATCCGGATGAAGGTCTACCCGGAGGCGGACCGTGTCGAGGGCCTTCCGAGCAAGGAGTTCAAGAGCCGCGACCTGCCGAACCACCTGATCACCATCCAGGTGGCGCCCGACGACTGCACAGGCTGCGGCGTCTGCGTCGATGTCTGCCCCGCCAAGAGCAAGACCGACATCGGGCACAAGTCCATCAACATGGCCAACTTCCTCGAGAACCGCGACGTCGAGCGCGAGCGCTGGGACAAGTTCCAGGCGGTCGAGCCGCTGGCGCGGGACGCGATCGCGGTGGACACGGTCAAGGGCGCGGCGCGCCTGGAACCGCTGTTCGAGTTCTCGGGCGCATGCGCCGGCTGCGGCGAGACGCCCTACCTGCGCCTGGCAACCCAGCTGTTCGGCGACCGGATGGTCGTGGCGAACGCCACCGGCTGCTCCTCGATCTACGGCGCCAACCTGCCCACCACCCCGTGGGCGACCAACGCCAAGGGGGAGGGCCCCGCCTGGGCGAACAGCCTGTTCGAGGACAACGCCGAGTTCGGCCTGGGCATGCGCTTGGCGCTCGACAAGCAGCACGAGCAGGCCATGTCGCTGGTCGAGAGGCTCGCACCGCAGGTCGGCGAGGCCCTGGCGGCCGGAATCGTCACCGCAGACCAGGGCACCGAGGCCGGCATCGAGGCCCAGCGCGGCCGCGTGGCGCAGCTGCGCGGGATCCTGGCCGACATCGACTCCGACGATGCCCGCTCGCTCGCGTCTCTGTCGGGCGACCTCGTCCGCAAGGGCGTGTGGATCATCGGCGGCGACGGCTGGGCTTACGACATCGGGTTCGGCGGCCTCGACCAGGTCCTCTCGTCGGGCCGCAACGTCAACATCCTGGTCCTCGACACCGAGGTCTACTCGAACACCGGCGGCCAGGCCAGCAAGTCCACCCCGCGCGGCGCGGTCGCCAAGTTCGCCGCCGCCGGCAAGGCCACGGGCAAGAAGGACCTCGGTGCGATCGCGCGCAGCTACGGCAACGTGTTCGTGGCCCAGGTGTCGATGGGCGCGAACGACGCCCAGACGATCAAGGCGTTCCTCGAGGCCGATGCGTGGCCGGGGCCGAGCCTGATCGTCGCCTACGCCACGTGCATCGCCCACGGCATCGACATGAGCAAGTCGATGAGCCACCAGAAGGACGCGGTGAAGTCCGGCTACTGGCCGCTCTACCGCTACTCGCCGGTGGTCACCGACGACGACGGCCTGCCGTTCAAGCTTGACTCGACCAAGCCGTCAATCCCGGTCCACGAGTTCGTGGCGAGCGAGACGCGGTTCGCGATCCTCGAGCGCACGAACCCCGACAAGGCGGCCGAGCTCGGCGAGCTCATGCAGGCCGACGCCGACGAGAAGTGGCGCTACTACGAGCAGCTCGCGGGCATCCACCGCAACGTGCCGCACCTCCACGCCAAGGAGGGCGACGCGGGGGCCGCGGACGAGAGCGCGAAGGGAGACGAGGCGTGAGCGCCGACCTGCGCACCCGCTATCTCGGGCTGGCCCTGCGGAGCCCGATCGTCGCGTCGTCCTCGCCGTGGACCGGCGACCCGGCCGTGGTGAAGCGCCTCGAGGAGGCGGGGGCGGGCGCCGTCGTCCTGCCCTCGCTGTTCGAGGAGGAGATCCTCAACGAGGAGATCGAGCTCAACCGCTCGCTCGAGCAGGGTGACGAGCAGTTCGGCGAGGCCCTCTCCTACTTCCCCCAGATCGAGGGCTACAAGGGCACCGGAGACCGGTACCTGGCCCGGCTCGAGAAGACCAGGGCGGGGGTGTCGATCCCCGTGGTCGCCAGCCTCAACGCCGCCACCGCGGGCGGCTGGGTCCGCTACGCGCGCCTGATGCAGGACAGCGGTGCTGACGCGCTCGAGCTCAACCTCTACCACGTTGTCGCCGACCCCGCCCTCACCGGCACCGACCGCGAGGCGCGGGACCTCGAGATGATCGCGTCGGTCCGCGCCGCCGTGACGATCCCGCTGGCGGTGAAGCTGAGCCCGTACTACTCGGCGCTCGCCAACTTCGCGTCGAGCGCCGTCGCGGCCGGCGCGGGCGGCCTCGTCCTGTTCAACCGCTTCTACCAGCCCGACCTCGACCTCGATTCGCTCGACATCGTCAACAAGGTGTCGCTGTCCACCTCGGCCGAGCTCCGGCTGCCGATGCGCTGGATCGCGATCCTGCGGCCGCAGCTCGGCCCCGGCGTGGGCCTGGCCGCGACCTCGGGCATCCACACCGCGGTCGACGCGGCCAAGGCGCTGCTGGTCGGCGCGGACGTGGCGATGACCGCGTCGGCGGTGCTCCAGCACGGCGTGCTGCGGATGAAGGCCCTCGTCGACGGTCTCGCATCCTGGATGGAGGAGCACGAGTACGAGTCCGTGGACCAGCTCCGCGGCTCGGCCTCGGCGGCCAACGTGGAGGACCCGTCACTGTTCGAGCGGGCCAACTACATGGCGGCGCTGCGCTCCTTCAGCACCCCGGCCGACCTCCAGCGCTGACCCCGGGTCGGGCGGCCGCCCGACCACCCGCCTCCCCCGCCGCCGCCGGCCCCGCCGGCGGCGGTCGTGCGTCCGCTCGACCCCGCCGTCACCGGTCGGCGGTCGCGGCGAGCATGGCCTTCACCTCGAAGGGGCTCGCCTGGGGGTGCTTCGAGCGGATGAGCGCGGCGAGGCCCGCGACGTGCGGCGCCGCGAAGCTGTTCCCGGTCGCGACGATGCGCCCCCCGTCCCGCCAGGCCACCTCGACGCCCACGCCGCGCGCCCCGAACTCGACCGGCGGCCTCGGGTTGTAGAACCAGGTCCAGGCGTCGGGCACGTCGTGGGCCGCCACCGAGACCACCGACGCGAACAGCGACGGGTAGCTGGCACCTGGCACGTTGTTCGCGGCGCAGACGAGCAGCACGTTCTCGAAGTACGCGCGGTCGGCCAGCTCGTGGAACGCGCCGACGAGCGCCTCGCTGCGCGACGAGAGCGAGAGGTTGACCACCGTCGCTCCCCGCTTGATCGCCCATTCGAGGCCGGCGGCGAACACGGCGCCCTTGCCGCGGTTGTCCGGCCCGAGGACGCGCACCGACACGATGTCGGCGGCAGGTGCAAGCGCGTGGATGATCCCCGCGCACGCGGTTCCGTGGCCCACGACGTCGCGGCCCTCAGGGTCGTCGACGACGCGCGCGCCATCCTCGTCGAGCGCCACCCGGACGCTGGCCACCAGACGACCCCCGACCGCCGCATGCGAGCCGTCCACGCCCGAATCGACGATGGCGACCGTGACCCCCGCGCCGTCGCTGCCCCCGAAGGCGAGCTCGCGGTCCACCGGGCCGAGCGGGCGCGGCCGGTCGAGCGAGGCGCGGCGCCCGGTGAGGAACGGCTCGCTCCAGGCCGGGACGGGGAGCTCGGTCACGCGTCGTCGAGCGCGGCGAAGCGGGCGGCGGTGTCGGCCGGACCGCGGCGACGCGTCCGCTCCGCACGGGCGGCCAGGACGTCGAGCAGGTCTGCCAGCAGGTCCACCGCTGCGGGGTCGGCCTCTCGCAGGCGGGCCACGCGCTCCGCCAGGCGCCACAGGCCCGAGTCGTCGTCACGCCCGAGCTCGGCGGTGGCGCGCGCGACCAGAGCGTCGATGGCGGCCTCGTCAGCCGCTGCCTCTTCAGCTCCGGCCCCGTCAGCCCTGGCACCCGCATCACCGGCAGCGTCCGGCGATGCTCGCCCCTCCTCCGCCAGGCGCCGCAGCGTCATGGCCAGGAGGGCGGCGGTGTCGCGCTCCACGCGGCTCGCCCGGATGGCGACCGAGGCCTGGCGGGCGAACACGCTCGCGAGCTCGACGTCCTGGAGCGAGAACGCGGCGGCGCTGCGCTTGTCGAGCACCTGGAGCACACCGATCGTCCCCTGCTCGTCGAGGAGCGGCACCGCCACGATCGAGCGCGGCACGTAACCGGTGCGCTCGGCCGTCGCCCGCCCGAACCGTGCGTCGCGCTCGACATCGGAGATCGCGAGCGCCTGCCCGGTCGTGAACGCGTAGCCCGCGATCCCCTGGTCGGGCGTGATCGCGAGGCCGATGACGCCCTGGCCGCGCTCGCCCGCCGCCACCTCGTAGACGAGCCGGCCGGTGGCTGCGTCGAACAGCGCGATCGACGCCGCCTCCGCGTCGAACAGGGCGACGGTCGCCTCCACGACCGACTGCAGCACCTGGCCGGCGGCGCTCCCCTCGAGCCGGCGCGCGGCCTCCACCCGCAGCGCGATCGACCGGAGGAGCCGCTCCTCGCGGGTCATCGTGCCGCGATCCGCGCCAGCGCGTCGAGGTCGGGGATCACCAGCTCGTCGCCCTCGATGCGGATGAGGTCCTGGGCGGTGAGGTCGGCCAGCAGCCGGTTCACCGTCTGGCGGGTGCCGCCGATCATCGCGCCCAGCTCAGACTGCGTGTACCGCCACTCGACGCGAACGTCACGGAGCTCCCCGGGCCGGGACTGGCGGGCCACCCGGACGATCCGGTTGGCGAGTCGTCCGGGCAGGTCGAGGAAGTGCAGGTCCTCGACGTGGTCGGTCAGCCTGCGCAGCTCCGCCACGAGCCCCCCGATCAGCGCATTCCGCAGGTCGGCCTGCGTCTCGAGCAGCTCGGCGAAGACGGCCCGCTGGAGGATCAGCGCATCCACGGCATCGCTGGCGATCGCGGTGGCCGAGTGGGGCGCCCCGTCGAGCAGGGCCAGCTCGCCGAAGAAGTCGCCGCGGCCCAGAGTGGCGATGATGGCCCCCTCCTCGCCCTCGGGCGACGGCAGCACGATCTTCACCGCGCCCGACTCGATGATGTACAGCGAGTCGCCGAGGTCGCCCTGGTGGAAGATCGTCTCGCCCCGGCGGTAGCGGCGGATGCGCAGCCTGGCGGCGCAGGCGGCGAGCGCCTCTGGGGTGAGGCGCGCGAACAGCGCGCTGCGGCCCAGCGCCTCGATCGCGAACGCGGTGCTCGACGGCGAGCCGGCCATGCCCCACTCCCACGAGATCGGCCTCGATCCGGGCCGAGGACGCGATGCTACACAGCCCGGCCGCCGGGCGTGCAGCGGGTGGCGGGCGCGGCGGGCTTGCCGACCAGGGCGCGCGCACGAGAAGAGGCCGGCCCCGGGACGCGGGCCGGCCCCTCTGGGTGATGATCCGGTGTGTCGCGCGGTTCGCGCCGGAGGGGGCTTAGCGGCGGAAGACCCGCTTGGCCTCGTGCTCGAAATTCTTGGCCCGGACCGACCGCTCCACCTCGGCGCTGCGGGCCCGTGCGAGCTCGCGCCCGACCGTGGGGCTGGGGAGCATCGAGTGGCCCTCGACGTCGTCCTCCTGGTCGAGGGCGGCTTCCGCTGCCTCGTCGGTCGGCTTCGCCTGGTCCTCGGGATGGATGTCGCTCGCCTTGGCCATCGTGTTGCTCCTTGGTGGTCTCGGTCCCCGTTGCCCCTGATCGGTGCATGTTGGGCGCTCAGGGCCCCGCTGACCAGCCCCCATGCGACGCGGCGGCTGTCATCTGGGCGACACGTCCCGCGGGACGGCGCGGCACGGCCGCTTGGGGGCGCGGTCTGCGGGGATGCTGCAGTCCGCGGTCACGCTTGCGCGATCGGGCCCGCCGGGATCGGCTGGGTGATGCAGTGCGGGCCGCCGCCGCCGGCCGCGAGCACCATGCCGGGCACGCCCACCGCCTCGCGCCCGCCGTGCGCCTCGCCGATCGCCTCGAGGGCGCGGGCGTCCGCCTCCGGCTCGCCAGCCAGCGGCACGATGACCGCTCCGTTGACGAGGTAGTGGTTGGCGTACGCCACGCTCGCGAACGGCCCCGGGTCGAACGTGCGGACCTCCAGCGCCCGTCCCCGCGCATCGGGCGCCGTCGCCAGCGCCGCGAGGTTGGCCCGTCCGCTTCGGAACTCGGGCGACGCGGGATCCTCGCGCACGTCGAGCAGCAGGCGGCCCGGGGCGGTGAACGCCGCCACCCCGTCCACGTGGCCGTCGGTGCCCTCGGGGCCGCAGTCGGTCTCCTGGCCGTAGGGAAGCCAGACGACGCGCTCCACGCCCAGGTAATCGCGGAGCGTGTCCTCGATCTCTCCGCGGCCCATGCCCGGGTTCCGGTTGGGGTTGAGCAGGCACTGCTCGGTGGTCAGCACGGTCCCGTCGCCGTCGACCTCCACCGCGCCGCCCTCGAGCACCATCGGCGCTCGGAACAGGCGCATCCCCAGGTGCGTCGCCACCCGCTCGGGGAGGCGGGCGTCCTCGGCATGCGGCTGCCAGCGGTTGCCCCAGGCGTTGAAGGCGAACTGGACCGCGGCCACTCGACCGTCGCGGTCGACCACACAGACCGGTCCGCTGTCGCGCGCCCAGGAGTCGTCGAGCGGCACCTCGAGGGGCTCGAGCGGATGTTCCGTCGACCCCACCATGCTGCGGACCTCGGCTGCCGTGCCCGGCTGGCATGCCATCAAGACCGGCTCGAAGCGGGCGACCGCGCGCGCCATCGCCGCGTACTCCGCCTTGGCCTGGTCGAGCAGCCCGCCCCACAGCGCGATCCGGCAGGGCCACGCCATCAGGGTGGCCGCGTGGGGTGCCCATGCCGGCGGCATCGCGAAGCCGGCCGCCGCCGGCGTGATGGCGGGATCGTCCACGGGCGGAACGCTAGCCGCCGCCGGCCCGGGCACTGCCGTCCCGCCAGGCGCTCCTAGGCGTCGAGGCGCCCCGCCGCCTCGACGGCCGAGCGGGCATCCCCGTGGACGCCGAGCCGCGCGAGGATCCGCATCTTGGCCAGCATCTGCACCATGGGCGGGCCCATGTGCCCGGCCACGACGACCTCCACCCCGTTGTCCTGGAGGAACGTTGCCACGCGGGCGTGGTGGCCACCCTCGGTGCCAACGTCGTGGAGGGCGTCCCACGCCACAGCGTGCTCGTCCCAGGCGGCGATCCGGCCGCCCTCGACCTTGGCCACGGCGACACGCGGCGCGCGTCCCCAGCTCGAATCCACCTGTCCGTCGGGAGTGACGGGCACGCACACGATCACGGTTGCTCTCCTGGGTGTCGCGAGGGTCGGGAGCGGGACGGATGGCGCCCATTCGATCACGGACCGCGCGATCGTGCCCGGGCTCAGGTCGTCGGCCGCTCAGGGGGCGAGCTCGACGGTGCAGGTGAGCCGGGCGGCCCACCGGGCGGAGGCACCGACGCCGGTCACGAAGGCGCACCGGACTCGGCCAGCACCGGCCAGACGCGGTCGAGCCACGCGAGGCGGTGGACCTCGTCGAGCGCCGCGTTGATCAGCCTGGCACGCCGCTCGGCGATGCCGCGCGGGATCAGCCGGTTCGGGTAGAAGACGATGTGCCCCAGGCCGGCGTCGTCATACGACCAGGCGCCGAACGACTGCCCGTCGAGGCGGTCCCACAGCTCCCGTCGATTGAGCTCGTTCACCGCTCGGGCGGCATCCCGGGCCGCGGCGGCGCCCGACGCCCGGAGCACGGCCAGCAGGCCGTTGCCGAACCCGGGATGGGTCGCATTCTCGAGCGTGATCCGTGCCGGGCCGCCCAGGTGGAACGTGTCGGCGCCGATGGTGAGCAGGGTGCCGTAGGCGGCCGACGGCACCCCCCGGCTCGCGAGGTCGCCCACGACCGCGGCGAAGATGCCCGCGGCGATCCGCCCCGGCTCCAGCCCGGCCCGCTGGTACGCCTCCACGACCTCGAGTTCCGGGTGCGGTTGACCCCGGGGCCCGCTGAGCGGGTGCGCTGCGAGATCCGGCCGCCCCCCGAATCCCTCCGCCAGGGCCCGCGGGTCGCCCAGTTCGGGGACGGCGATCTGGAGCTTGAGGACCTCGCCGAGCACCTCGAGCAGCCACACCTTGTTGCGTGGTCGGATCGACGCCGCACATGCCAGCGCGACCGAGCGATCGCGCTCGTCGACCACGATCGCGCTCAGGCTCGCGACGCGGTTGGAGCCGACGGCCAGCTCCAGCGCCGCGTCGAGATCACGCACCTCGACCACCAGCGGCGTGGTCCCGACCACGCGCGTCGTCAGGGCGTCACTGTCGAGACGCTCGGGCCCGACCTCAACCCGCTGCCGGAAGCGGTGCGGCCAGCGCGTCCAGGCACGCTCCTCTCGGACCCGGAAGTCGTCCCCCGGGCGCAGGCGGTCGTCGAGCCAGTTGAGCAGCTCTGGGGCGAGATCGGCCATGGGCGCCTCCGCGCGTCGGATCGGCGCTAGCGTGGCACGCCGCGACCCCCGGCGCCGGGCGCCCGTCGTGCCCGGCCGGCCGGCACCGCCTATCCCGCGGGCCCACGCTCCGACCAGCGCGACGCGGCCCGGCGATGGGGCGCTGCGCGGCCCGCTACGATGGCGAGAGCGTTCGCGCCCGACCGAGCGCGTTCTGCAGGGGAGATGTGCCGGTGACCACGCAGCTGCCCGCCCGCCTGAGCGGGGACGTGAGCCGGCCCGGCGAGGCCTCGGGCGAGGCGCAGGTGACCCTCGACGACGGCGGGCTCACCGTCGCTTCGGCCGGCGCTGCGGCATGGTCGGCCGGGTACCGGGACCTCGCAGCGGTCGCGGTCGACGGCGGCGTCGTCACCGTCGACCTCGGGACGGGGCCAGGCGCCCAGCGCTGGGAGTTCAGGCGGTTCGGGACCATGACCGGGCTGCTCGTCCGGCTGCTCCGCGACGGGCGGCTCCGCCAGCGGCTGGGCGACGGGCTGGTGGCGCTCGACCCCGACGCCGAGATCGACCTGGTGGAGTACGAGGCCGGGCCCGAGGCGGGCGTCGGCCAGCTCGCCTACGACCAGCGCGGGGTCGTCCTCGCGCCGCTCGACGAGCGTCGTCCGTGGCGGCGGATCCGGCGCTCGGACATCGGCGAGGTCAGGCCAGACCCGGCGGTCGGCGGGGTGTCCGTCGGCGGGGCCGGGCCGAGCCTGCCGGCAGCGGTGGACGGCGGGCCGGCGCTTCGGCTCCTGCGGCTCGGACCGGTTGCCACGGAGCACGCGCGGCGCTGGACCGCCCTCCGCGACGGGGCGGCCGCCGACGCAGCGGCGATCGTGACGGCCCTCGTGCCCGACGCGCCGTTCGGCGCACGGTCCAGCGCGACACAGCTGATGCTCGAGGGTCGGCCCGCCAGCGCGGCCCAGCTGGGCGACGCGTGGCCGCTGCTCGAGGCGGCCACGCTCGGCGTGCCGCCGTTCGACGAGTCGTACCGGGTGCTGCGCGCGGTCGGCGGCGGTGACGCCGCGCCGCGGTGGCTGGCCTGCGCACCGGAGGACCCCGGCCGGCCCGAGAGCCCCAAGGTGTGGTTCCTCGTCGGGCTGCCGGGCAACCTGATCGCGATGGAGCTGGTCAGCGAGGGCGCCCACGCCACCTACCTGTTCCGCGTCGTGGCGCGGTCTGCCTTCACCGGCTCGCTGCCGGCCGGAGCGCTCGAGGCCGCCGTGACCGGCATCTCCGAGGCGCTGCTCGACGCGCGGTTCCTGCGAGAGCCGATCGCGCTCCCGGCCGCCCAGCTGGCGACCCCGGCGGCGCTCCGGTACCGGCTCGCGCTCGCCGCCCTGCCGTCGCTGGCCGCGGCGCGCCGGGCGTTCGTCGCGCGCCTCGTCCACCGGGATGCGGCGTCGTGGGAGGCTGCGCTCCACGACCTCGTGACGTGGCACGCGGTCTCGCGCGATGATTCGGCCGAGTGGCCCGGCAGGGCCGATCAGGAGGCACAGGTCAGCGAAGCCGCCGGCAGTTCGGCCGGCTGAGGGAGCAAGTCTCGATGCCGACGTTCAAGCACCCGTGTCCTCATTGCGGGACCTACATCGAGCGCGACGTGGTTGCCTGCCCCTCGTGCGGGGCGCAGGACCCATTCTCGCCCGGCCGCTGCCCCAACTGCTCGGCCCAGATCGACGACCCGTCTTGGGTCGCCTGTCCGCGCTGTGGCAATCCGGTGAACGCCGCCCTCGCCGCGGCCCAGACAAACCAGCAGGCACCGTCGCAGGCAGCCCCGCCGTCGCAGGCAGCCCCGCCGCCGCAGGCAGCCCCACCGCCGGGGTCGAGCGCGGCGCCGCAGGCAGCTCCGCCGCCGCCAGGGTCGGGCGCGGCGCCCGGCTGGGGCCAGTCGGCCCCGTCGGCCGGCCCGGCGCCTGCGTCCGGCTGGGGAGCCGCCCCGGTGCCCGCGGCGCCGCCCGCCATCCCGACCGGCGCGGCCCCGGGCTGGGGCCAGCCGCAGGCTGCCGCTCAGCCGCCGGCAGCAGCGGGCTGGGGCCAGCCGACCCCTCCGGGTCCGACGCCGCCGCCGGCAACCACTGCGCCCCCGTCCCCTGCACCAGCCGCTGGGCCTGCCGCCCCCGTGCCCGGGTGGGGTCAGTCACCTGCCGCGCCCGCTCCAGGCCCGGCGCCCGCTGCAGGCCCGGCGCCCGCTCCGCCCCAGCCGACCGGTCCCAACGGCGCGCTCTGGGGTTCGCCGCAGTCCGGGCCACAGGCCCCAACCCCCACTGTCAGCGAGACGGTGTCCGACGTCGGCAAGCAGGTCGCGGGCCTCGGCCAGCAGATCTCGGGGTGGCTGCAGCAGGCCACGTCCTCGTCCGGCCAGGGCACGGCGCAGGGCGGCGCGACCCAAGGCTGGGGACAGCCGCAGCAGCCGTCCTCGCCCGCCCCGGGGGGCTGGGCCAAGGCACCGTCGACGCCCCAGCCGGCCGCGCCGGCACCTGGCGGCTGGGCCCAGGCACCGTCGACGCCCCAACCGGCCGCGCCGGCACCTGGCGGCTGGGCCCAGGCACCGTCGACGCCCCAACCGGCCGCGCCCGCCCCGGGGGGCTGGGGTCAGCCGCAGCAGCCGTCAGCGACGGGCACAGGCGGATGGGCCCAGGCCCCCGCTGCGCCCGCCGTCCCGCCGTCGTGGGGCCAGCCGCCCGCCGCTGCTCCCGCCCCTGACGCGCCCGCCCAGCCCGCTTGGGGCGAGGCGCCCACGTCGACGCCGCCGACCGCGGGATGGGGGCAGCAAGTCGACCCTGCAGGCCCTCCACCCGAACCGGCCACGCCGGACCCGTCAACCGCACCGGTCGCCACGCCATCGGGCGACCCGAGCGCCGATGCGCCCGCCGTCCCGCCGTCGTGGGGCCAGCCGCCCGCCGCTGCTCCCGCCCCTGACGCGCCCGCCCAGCCCGCTTGGGGCGAGGCGCCCACGCCGACGCCGCCGACCGAACCTGCACCGCCGGCGTCGGAGTCAGGCGCGCCACAGGCCGAAGCGCTGCCCGCAGAACTGGTGACGCCGCCGGCCGTGGCTGCTCCAGGGGTCGGTCCTGCGCCCAGCGTCTGTGCGGCCTGCGGCAGCGCGCTCGGCCCGGGCGTGCGCTTCTGCAAGGACTGCGGCACGCCCGTCAGCTGAGGGGCCACAGCTCACGAGTCCGGGGGGCGCCGGCGAGAGCGGAGCCTGGCCGGACCGCGGGAGCCGATCGGGCGGCGAAGGAGCGGTCCGGCGCGGGGCCAGACGCCGGGGACGGCCAGCCAGTGTCGGCGACCAGACCGGCGTCAGCCCGACTTCGCGCCGCAGTTGCCGCAGAAGCGGGCGCCGGCCGGCAATTCGCCGCCGCACTGGGTGCAGTGGTTCTGGCCTGTCGGCGTGCCGCAGTTGGAGCAGAACTTCTCCGAGCCCACGGGCTTGCCGCACGTCCGGCACACCGTCTGCTTGGCGCTCGTGTCGCCCGAGAAGACCGTCTGCTGCTGCATCGCCTCGCGCATCTGCTGGAGCTCGACGGCGGAGCGCTCGGCCTCCAACTCGGAGGCCAGGTTGGGCGCGCAGTTCACGCACAGCCCGCGCACGGCGTTCCAGCACGTCTCGTCGACCCACTCGTTGCAGCGGGGGCAGCGCGTGAAGAGGTGCATGATCTCGTTCGACGCCTTCTTGAGCGCGTCGTCGCGAGCGCCGCGATCGGTGACGTCTTTCACCCGGTCGGCCGCGTTGGCCGCACTCCCGAAGAACCCGCCGATCAGGCTGCTGGCACCACTGAGGAGATTGCCGGCCGTGCCCAGCGTCGAGCGCTGGAACTCGCTCCGGTAGCCCGAGCCGCAGACCGCGCACCGGAACTCGAACTGGTAGCCGTTCTCGTCTGAGAGATCGGAGTAGTTGCTGGTAAACGGCGTGAAGCCCGACATCGCTCTCCTCGGCCTCTGCGAGCCACCGTCCGAAGCCGTCGACGGCGACTGCCGTGAGCATACGGTGCGCCGACGGCGCGGCGGGGCACCACCGGGCACACCGCGAGACGTCAGGCGACGACGACCGCCTCCATGAGCGGCTCGAAGCGCGACAGGGCGCGAGACGTGAGCGCCGGCAGCGGACTCCGGTCGTCGTCAATGCCGATGTAGAGCGAGATGTGCCGGAGGCCGCCAGCGGCCATGGCCGCGAGCGTCGCGGCCATCTCGTCGGGCGAGCCGGACAGCCATCCCGGCTTCGCAACGCCGTGGCCGCGAGCGTCGAGCGAGATGCGGCCCCACCCGGTCAGGGCCAGCGTCGCCGGGTCGCGGCCCACCCGGGCGCACGCGGCCGCCGCGAGATCGGCCGCCGCTGCCCCGTCCTCGGCGGTCGCGAGGGCCACGTTGACGTTGACCGCGTCGCCCCAGCGGGCCGCCACGTCCATCGTCCGGTCGCCCTTCGCGGCCACCCACACCGGCAGCCCGGCCGGTCGCGGGCCGCGGGGCTCAAGCGTGGCGCCCTCGAGCCGGATGTGCGCGCCGGCGAGCGTGACGACCTCCCCGCGGAGGAGCCTTGCTACCGCCTCGACGGATTCCGCGAACCGCCCGACGGGTCGCGCCTCGTCGAAGCCGAACATCCGCCAACTGGTGTCGTTGGCAGGACCGCCGGCACCGATCCCGAGCACGAGGCGCCCGCCGCTGATCTCGTCGAGCGTGTCGGCCATGCGGGCGAGCAGCCCGGGGTTGCGGAACCCCGTGCAGGCGACGAACGGTCCGATGCCGATCCGCCGCGTCGCCTCGGCGGTGGCCGTCAGGATGGTCCAGCACTCGCGGAACCCCACGACGCGACCACTCGGCAGGACGCGGACGAGGTGGTCGGGAACCCACAGCTGCCCCACGCCGAGCGACTCCGCGTCGCGGGCGAGCGAGCGGATCTCTGGCCACGTCGCCACTGTGCCGTCGGATCGGGGCCACGTCGGCAGGTTGAGGCCGATGCCGAGTCGGACGGCAGCTGGAGTCATGACCCGAATGCTACGCGGAGCGCGGAGGCGTCCGCCGCAGCCCGGCGGGAGCCGGTAGCATCGGGAACGTGCTGTATCGCGCCGACCCCTGGCTCCACGTCATCGCCGGGTGCATGTCGTCAGGCAAGACCGACGAGCTCCTGCGCCTGCTACGCCGCGCCGAGATCGCCCGGCGCCGCATCCTGCTCGTGCGCCCGGACGTGGACGACCGCTCGCCGGCCGAGTACGCGGAGAGTCGCAGCAAGGCCCGCTACCCGAGCACGCCCGTGCCCAAGGGCGACCCGGTCGAGATCCTCGCCCTCGCGCGCGAGCGCGACGTCGACCTCATCGGGATCGAGGAGGCGCAGTTCTTCCACCCGAGCCTGGTCCAGACGGTGGAGACGCTCCGCCAGAGCGGCCGCCATGTCATCGCGTCAGGGCTCAACACCGACTTCGCCGGCCGTCCGTTCGGGTCGATGCCGCAACTGCTCGCCCTGGCCGACGAGATCACGATGCTGACCGCGATCTGCGTGGTCTGCGGCGAGACCGCGACGCGCACCCAGCGCCTCGTCGGCGGACGCCCGGCGGCGGTCGACGACCAACTCATTGTGATCGGCGGGTTCGAGGCGGCGGTCGAGACCTACGAGGCGCGCTGCCTGCGCCACCACGAGGTCGCGCCCGCACGCGCCGCCCGTGGCGTCGTGGCCGACGAGGGATGAATCGGCGCCCGACGCCCCGGCCGCGAGCGCACTTCTCCACAACTTGTCCACGCACGCTGCGAATCGTGGACAACTCTCCGGCGATTCCGCCGAATCTCGTGGACAACCCCATTGGAGGGCGGGCTGCGGCCGGGTATGGTTCGTCTTGCCCGAAGGGGCCGGTGGCACCGACACCGGACCGGTGAGCAATCATCGGACCGGGTCTCTAGAGCCTCCGCCACGGTGGCCGCAAGGTCGTTGAGGTGGAACGGAGCTGGAGCCGCTGCGGCAGGGCCGAGCTTGCTCGGTCGGGTCGCGGGCGAGGCGGTGCGCATGGTTCCTTCGGGCGCTTTCGTGTGCGCCGCGGCTTCGGCGCCCAATCTGGCGCCGCACCCGTCACACTCAGGACCACCATGGGCAAGCGTTCTGCCGGCCTGCTGCTCTACCGCCGCATGGGCGACACCGTCGAGGTCCTGATCGCCCACCCCGGGGGCCCGATCTGGGCGCGCCGCGACACGGCCGCATGGTCGGTTCCGAAGGGCGCCCCGCTCGACAGCGAGACCGACCTCCTCGTGGCAGCCCGGCGCGAGTTCGAGGAGGAGACCGGCCACGACGCGCCCGGTGGCCAGCCCATCGACCTGGGCGAGGTCCGGATGCGATCCGGCAAGGTCGTCCACGCCTGGGCCTATGAGGGCGACCTCGACCCCGATCGCCTGCGGAGCATGGAGGTCGAGGTGGAGTGGCCCCCGAAGACCGGCCAGACGGTCATCGTGCCCGAGATCGACCGTGTCATGTGGGCCCGCCCGGCCGAGGCGCGCCGCCGGCTGAACCCGGCCCAGGCCGAGTTCGTGGACCGCCTGCTCGCAGCCCTGGCGCGCATGTAGCCGCCCGCCGCACACAGCCGCCCGTCGCCCGTCGCCCCTCCGCCAGCGCGCTACGCTGCGGGCGTGAGCGCCGACCGATCGCCATCCCCCGCCCCGGAGCGCGCCGACGTCGTCGTCATCGGGGCCGGGATCGTGGGCCTCGCGACGGCGCTGCGGCTGCTCGAGCTGCGGCCGGCGCTGCGGCTCGTGGTCCTCGAGCGCGAGCCCGCCGCCGCGGCGCACCAGTCCGGCCACAACTCCGGGGTGGTCCACTCGGGCCTGTACTACACGCCGGGGTCCCAGAAGGCCGTGCTGTGCCGCGAGGGCAAGGGCCTCGTGGAGCGCTACTGCGAGGATCACGGCATCCCGATCGCCTGGCCCGGCAAGCTCGTGGTGGCCCTCGACGTGGCCGAGCTCCCCCGCCTCGCCGACCTCAGGGAGCGCGGCCGCGCCAACGGGGTCGACGGGCTGGAAGAGGTGGGGCCCGAGCGCATCCGCGAGCTCGAGCCGCACGTCCGCGGCATCCGCGCCCTGTGGAGCCCGAGGACCGGGATCACCGACTTCGCGCTCGTCACGGAGGCCTACGCCGACGACGTGCGGGCGCGAGGCGGCTGGGTGGAGCTCTCGCGGCCCGTGACCGCGATCGAGCGGCGCCCCGACGGCCTCGTGCTGACCACGCCACGCGGCCCGGTCCAGGCGCACGCGGTCATTGCCTGCGCGGGCCTGTGGGCCGATCGCGTCGCCGCGCTTACCGGCGACCGGACCCCCGACAGCCCGACGATCATCCCGTTCCGGGGCGACTACTACACGCTGACGCCTGACGCCGCCCCGCTCGTCCGCGGCCTCGTCTACCCGGTGCCCGACCCGCGCTTCCCGTTCCTCGGCGTCCACTTCACGAAGCGCATCGACGGGCAGGTCTGGGCGGGGCCGAACGCGGTGCTGGCGTTCCGGCGCACCGGCTACCGGCGGCGTGACGTGTCGCTCCGCGACCTGGCCGAGGTTCTCGGGGACCCAGGCTTCCGGCGGCTCGCCCGACGCTTCTGGCGCACGGGCGCCGGGGAGATGTGGCGCGACTGGTGGAAGGGCGCGTTCGTCCGCGAGATGCAGCGCTACCTGCCCGAGCTGCTGGCCGACCAGGTCACCTTCGGCCCCTCGGGCGTCCGGGCGCAGGCGCTGGCCCGTGACGGGACGCTGCTCGACGACTTCGACCTCGCGGGCGGCGACCGCATGCTCCACGTCCGCAACGCGCCCTCGCCCGCCGCGACGTCCTCGCTGGCGATCGGCTCCCGGCTGGCCGACGAGGCGATCGGCCGATTCGGCCTGTAGGCAGGCCGCCGACCGGCTAAGGTTCGCGGCGAGCCGGTCGGCACGCCGGCAGACACGGAGGGATTCGGCCAATGCTCCAGGAGTTCAAGGGATTCCTGCTCAAGACCAACGCGCTCGCGCTGGCGGTGGGAGTGATCATCGGCGTCGCGCTGGGCAACGTCGTCAACTCGCTGGTCAACGACATCATCATGCCGCCGATCGGCGTCCTGCTCGGCGGCGTGGACTTCACGAGCCTGGTCATCAAGCTCAAGGACGCGACGACCGACGCCGCCGGCAAGCCGATCCCCGAGGTCGACATCCGCTGGGGCGCCTTCATCAACCTCGTGATCGCGTTCATCGTCGTGGCGTTCGTGGTGTTCATGATCGCCCGCACCGTGATCAAGGAGAAGCCGGCGCCGCCCGCCGAGCCGTCCGACGAGGTCAAGCTGCTGACCGAGATCCGGGACGAGCTGCGCAAGGCCTGAGCCCGTTGGGGGCCGACGAAGCGGGATCCTGGCGTCCCGTCCCGTCGGCGGCCCCCCAGCACAATCCGCGCGCTCAGGGCATCCTTGGGCGCGATGCAGCACGATGACCAAGCGGCCCGGGACTGGGCCGCCGCCCCCGACCGCCCGCGGCGCCGACGACGCGGCATGGGTGCCGCGGCCAAGATCGGCCTGGTGCTGTTCGCGGGCCTCGCCTGCCTCGGCGCGGCCGGGGCCGTCGCCGCGGTCGGCCTCTACACCTCGTTCTCCGCGGGCCTGCCGGACCCGACCCAGCTCGAGCAGATGCAGCTGATCCAGCAGTCCGTGGTCCTCGCCCGCGACGGCACCACCCAGCTGGCCACCTTCGGCACCGAGAACCGCACCGTCCTCGAGTTCAAGGACATCCCGGCGAAGATCGTGGACGCCACGACCGCGGTCGAGGACAACACGTTCTGGGAGAACTCCGGCTTCGACCCGGTCGGGATCCTCGCGTCGGGCATCGACGCCCTGCGCGGCCACGCACGAGGCGGCTCCACGATCACCCAGCAGCTCGTCCGCCAGCGCCTGCTCACCGACAACGGCACGGCCCAGACGCAGACCACCTTCTCGCGGAAGATCAAGGAGATCATCCAGTCGATCCGGGTGACCCAGGCCTATCCGGGCGTCGAGGGCAAGCAGCGGATCATCCGTGCCTACCTCAACCAGAACTACTACGGCAACGACTCGTACGGCGTCGCGGCCGCCGTGCGGGGCTACTTCGGGATCGACCTGACCGACCCCAAGCAGGCGGCGAAGCTGACGCTCGCACAGGCGGCGATCATCGCCGCGCTGCCGCAGGCGCCCGACTACTACGACCTGGTGCAGAACGCGCAGCAGGTGTGCACGAGCGACCCCACGCTCGATCCGACCGACTCCAACTGCAAGACGACCGCCCTCGAGGTCCCCCAGGACTCGCCCATCGTCCAGCGCCGCAACGCGGTGCTCGACCTGATGGCGCAGGACCGCACCCCGCTGCTCACCGCCGCGGGCCAGCAGCCGACCGCGGCCGACTTCGCGGCCGCCAAGCAGGAACCGGTGATCCTCGCCTCGCAGAAGACCAGGGCCTGGCTGGCGTCCCAGTTCGTCTACCAGGTGCGCAAGGAGCTGGCGACCCAGATCTGCGGCGCGGGCGTGGACACCTGTCCTGTGCTCGAGCGCGGCGGCCTGACGATCGTCTCCACGCTCGACTACAGGATCCAGAGGATCGCCGCCAAGTGGGTCCAGGCCGCGACGATCGTGCCCCACGCGAAGAACCCGGCGGCGAAGGCCAGCGCGCTCAAGGTCCCCTACCAGGCCTGGATCAAGAACCTGGTCAACAAGAGCCTGTACAACGGAGCGCTCATCGCCGAGGACTACCAGACCGGGCAGATCATCGCGTACGTCGGCTCCGCGGCGGCTGACGACCCCACCGTCAAGGCGACCAAGAAGCTCCAGCCCCAGTTCGACGTGCTCGCCGACGGCTGGCGCCAGCCGGGCTCGTCGTTCAAGCCGATCATGTACGCCACCGGGATCGCGGACCGGTACTTCACCGCCGCGTCGGTGTTCATGGACGTCGCGGCGGACATGGGCGGCGGCTACATCCCGACCGACGCGGACCTGCTCGAGCGCGGCCCGGTGCGCATGCAGGACGCGCTCCGCTTCTCGCTCAACATCCCGGCCGTGAAGGCGCTCTCGCTGATCGGCGTGCCGCGCGTCCAGACGCAGGCCGAGGCGATGGGGATCAACTTCCAGAACGGCCAGGTGAAGGCCGGCCTGTCGTTCGCGCTCGGCGTCGCCGAGGTCCACGGCAAAGACCTCGTCCGCGCGTACGGCACCATCGCGGACGGCGGCAAGCTCGCCCCGCAGACCACGCTGCTCAAGGTGACCGACCCGTCAGGCACGGTGCTCGTCGACAACACCGACACCAGCAAGGTGGACGCCACGGAGGTGCTCAACCCGGCGGCCGCCTACATCATCACCGACACTCTGGCCGGCAACACCCAGCCGTCGGTCAACCCGTTCTGGGGCAAGTTCGAGATCAAGAGCTCCAGCGGCCATCACCGCCCGGCGACGCTCAAGACGGGCACCAACAACGACGCCAAGGACCTCAACGCGTGGGGCTACATCGGCGCCCCGTCCGCTGCCGACCGGAAGAAGGGCGAATACGCCCTGGCCGTGGGTGCCTGGAACGGCAACTCGGACAACTCGCTCGTCGCACCCGCCTCCGACCCGCTGTTCTCGCTCAATGTCCCCACCTACGTGTGGCAGGGCTTCCTCCAGGAGGTGACCAGGAGCTGGAGCATCAACGGGTTCATCAAGCCGGGCGGTCTCGACCAGGCGGCCGTGGACGCGTTCACTGGCCAGCTGCCCGCGGGCAAGGACCCGACGGTGACGCAGCTCTTCCTGCCCGGCACGGCGCCGACGGCCGCGCTGCCGGCGGGCACCTGCGGCGACGCCGTCCTCACGACGGTCGGCTTCGAGAACGGCAACCAGAGCTGGCTCGCGGCCGACCGGACGTGGCTCAAGCGGGCGCAGAAGGGCCCGTTCACCGGCGGCGGGCTCAAGGGCACGCGCACCTCGTACTTCTACAACGGCTCGTTCGCGCCGTACGGGCACTCGTGGGGACCGCTGGTCGGGGGCGGCTCCTGCGCATCGCCATCGCCGAGCCCGACCGTCGACCCGTGCGCCTCTGGGGCGCCCGGCGACAGTGCGCTCCCCTCCGACGGGTCCGCCGTGCCCGGCGCGTCGACGATCGTGTGCCCGTCACCGTCGGTGAGCCCGACGGAGTCCGTGGTGCCGTCCGCCCCTCCGGCCGACACGCCGACCCCCGCACCGCCCACCCCGACGCCGCTGCCCACACCACCGCCACCGACGCCGACACCCGTGCCGCCCACGCCGACGGCCCCGCCGCCCACGCCGACGCCGGCGCCCACCCCGACCGCGCAGGGCGGCGCGGCCTGGGCGCGCCTCGCCTGACCGTTCGTGAAGCGAAGTCTCAGGCTCCTCTCAGCCGATTCGCCCTATGATCGCCGCCGCGGACCCGTTGAGGAGACTGGCGCCCGCGTGTGTGACCGAGTCCACTACCCCAGTTCCTGGAGACAGCGCATGTCGGATCGCGTTTCTGGGCGTCCGCGCCGGGTCGGCCTGACCTCGCGGATCGCCCTCGTCCTCGGCGTCCTCGCCCTCGTCGCCGGCCCCGGGGCCCCGATCGTCGGCGCGGCCGGGGTGCTCACGATCACGACGGCGTACCCCGAGGTGGTGGCGGAGCCCGGCTCCACCGCGACCTTCAAGCTCAACCTCAGCGCCGACCCGGCCGCAACTGTCACCCTCAGCGCCGACGGCGTGCCCTCGGGCTGGACCTCCCGGTTCCGCGGCAACGGCACGGTCATCGACAGCGTGTACGTGGCCAACACGAGCCCCACGGCGAGCACGGCGCCGGACGTCCAGTTCTCAGTGGACGTCCCGGCCGACGCGACCGCGGGCACGACCAAGATGACCGTCCACGCGTCCGGCGGCGGGCTCAACGAGAGCCTGCCGGTCTCCGTCCGCGTGGAGTCGGCGGCCAGCGGCACCATTGCGCTCAAGGCGGACTTCCCCGCCCAGAAGGGAACGTCGAGTTCGACCTTCACCTTCAACCTGACGCTCTCGAACAACACGCCGAGCCAGGCGACCTACTCGTTCAATGCCCAGGGGCCCGACGGCTGGACTACGACGATCAAGCCGGCCGGCTCGTCGACGGCGTCGACGCTGGAGGTTGCCGCCGGCGCCACGGGATCGCTGACGGTCTCGGTGACGCCTGACGCGAATGCCGTCGCGGGCGACAACAAGATCGTGGCGACGGTTGCGGGCGGCGGCAAGACCGCCGAGGCGGACATGACGGTGACCATCACCGGGAGCTACTCGCTCAGCGTGTCGACGCCCGACCAGGTCCTCTCCACGACCGCCAATGCGGGCACCGAGAAGGACTTCACCATCTCGGCCACCAACACGGGCACGGCTCCGGTGACCAAGCTCACGCCCTCGGCCACGGCGCCGACCGGCTGGAAGGTGACGTTCGACCCGACATCGGTCGACACGCTCGCGGCCGGCTCGACGAACAACGTCCAGACCTTCACCGCCAAGATCATCCCGTCGAGCGACGCGATCGCGGGCGACTACGTCGTGACGATGAAGGTGACCGGCACCGAGGCCAACGGCTCGGTGGACATTCGGGTGCGCGTGGAGACCCCGCAGTTCTGGTGGATCGCCGGCGTCGTGCTGCTCCTGGCGACCTTCGCCGGGCTGTACTGGGTCTTCCGGACGTACGGGCGGCGGTAGCCCCATGACCGAGGACCGGACGAACCCGTCCGAGCCGCGGCGCGGGGTGCAGCGCCGTCGGCCCCGGCCGACCGCGGGCCTGGGCGCGAGGCCCCGGCCCGGCGCGGGCCAGGTGTCGCCTGGCGCGACCCAGCGGGCTCGAGCCCCGCACGACCCGGCCGACGCCGACACGGGCCTGACCGACGATGCCGCCAGCGGCGTCCGCCCGTGGGACGTCGAATCCGCACCGGTGGAGGACAGGCCGAGGCGCCGCCGGCGGACGGTCGCGGACCTCCTCGCCGACGTCCCCGAGGACGCGGTCATCGTGGCTCGGCGGCTCACCAAGCGGTATGGCGAGTTCACCGCGGTGGACTCGCTCGACCTGACCATCCACAGGGGCGAGGTGTTCGGCCTGCTGGGCCCCAACGGCGCCGGCAAGACGACCACGGTGCTCATGCTGCTCGGGCTCACGGAGCCGACCCGCGGCGTGGTCCGCGTGCTCGGGCTCGACCCGACGCGCGAGCCGCTCGCGGTCAAGCGCAAGGTCGGCTACCTGCCCGACAACGTCGGCTTCTATGGGAACATGACCGGGCGCGAGAACCTGCGCTACACCGCCCGGCTCAACGGGCTGACGCACCGCGAGGCCGACGCGCGCATCGACGAGCTGCTCGCGGAGGTCCGCCTCGAGGACGCCGCCGGGAAGAAGGCCGAGCAGTACTCGCGCGGCATGCGACAGCGGCTCGGCATCGCCGACGCGCTGGTGAAGAGCCCGTCGGTGCTCGTCCTCGACGAGCCGACGATCGCCATCGACCCCGCGGGCGTCGAGGAGCTGCTCGGGATGCTCCGGCGCCTGGTGAAGGAGCACGAGCTCACCGTGCTGCTGTCGTCGCACATCCTGGGGCAGGTGCAGTCGCTGTGCGACCGGGTGGGCTTCTACTCGGCCGGCAAGCTCGTGGCCGCCGGTCCGCTCGACGAGCTGTCCGGCGGGTCCGACAGGCCTGTCGAGCTCGAGGTGGCGGTGGAGGCGAGCCCGTCCGCGATCGACCCGATCGCACGGGGCATCAGCGGCGTCACCAAGGTGGCGCCGGATCCGCACCTCGACCACATCCGGATCGTCTACGCCGACCACGACGTGTCGGCGCCGCTCGCCACGGCGCTCGCCGCGGCCAACCTGCCGCTCACCCACCTTCGGCGGCGCGGCACCGACCTCTTGGAGCTGTACCGCCGCTACGTGCCGGAGGGAATCGATGGCCGCGCCCACTGAGACCGCCGGCACCCCCACCCGCAAGACCCGCGCCGACGCCCGGCGCGCCGAGCGCGCGCCGTCGGGCGGCTGGCGCACGATCGCCGCCAAGGAACTCGCCGACCACATCGCGAGCTGGCGCTTCTTCGTGCTCCTCCTCGTGATCGCGATCCTGTCGATCCTGCCCATGTACTTCTCGGCGAACGACATCCAGCAGGTCGCCTCGCAGACGAACGGCAGCAACCCGCTCGTGTTCCTCGCGCTGTTCACGCACGGCGCATCGTCGTTCAACAACATCTCGATGATCGCGCTGGTGGTGCTGCTGGTCCCGCTGGTGGGGATCGCCTTCGGCTTCGACGGCATCAACTCCGAGCGCAGCCAGGGAACGCTGTCGCGCCTCCTGGCGCAGCCGGTCCACCGCGACGACGTGATCAACGGCAAGTTCGTGGCCGGCATCACCGTGATCCTCGTGATGATGGTGACCCTTATCCTGCTGGTGACCGCAATCGGGATTCTCCGGCTCGGCATCATCCCGACCGGCGAGGACGTCGCGCGCGTGGGCGTGTGGCTGCTGACCACCGTGCTCTACGCCTCGTTCTGGCTGGCCTTCGCGCTCCTGCTGTCGGTCGTGATCCGCAGCACCGCCACGGCGGCCCTGGTGGGGTTCGGCGTCTGGCTCGCCGTCTCGGTGCTGGGCCCGTTCCTGATCAACGCGGCAGCGGGGTTCCTGTTCCCGGTCGACACCACGGCCTCGGCCGCCGCGCAGGTCGGGGCGTACTCGGCGCAGGAGCTGTTCCTGCGGCTGTCGCCCGTCCAGCTCTACCAGGACATCATGCAGGCGACGCTCGACCCCAGCACCAACGTGCTGATCGTGTCCAACCTCGGTCAGGTGACGAGCAGCCAGCAGCAGATCCCGACCCTCCTCACCCTCGACCAGAGCGTCCTGCTGGTCTGGCCGCAGCTGGTGGCGCTGGTGGCGCTGACCGTGCTGCTCTTCGCGCTCGCCTACGTGCTCTTCCTCCGCCAGGAGGTGCGCGCCTAGGCCGACCGTGGCCGCTGGCCGGAACGGCAGACGCCCGTTCCGGCCAGTCCCGCCCCGCCCCCCGCCCCACGACGACGCCGCCGCCGGCCCGGCCGGCGGCGTCGTGGCGCCCGGCGTGTCATCGTGATGTCACTGCAGGCTGCGAAGGTGGGCCCCGACGCCGAACCGACGGCGCCCCGCACGCGAACCTCCGCCAAGATGCACAGCATGAGCGACCAGTGACCGACCGACCCATCCTCTCCCGCCCCGAACCGATGCCGCAGATCAAGACGGCGGCCCGCCAGCCAGCCGCGGGTGCTGGCCGTGCCGCGCTGTCGGGGCTCCTCGCCGCCGGGGCAGCCCTCGCGACGGGCGAGCTCGTGGCCGGGCTCGTCCGCGGCATCCCCTCCCCGCTCGCGGCCGTCGGGACGGCCGCCATCGACTTCGCGCCGCCCGGGAGCAAGGACGTCGTTGTCAGCCTGTTCGGGACCAACGACAAGGCCGCCCTCATGATCCTGGTGACGCTGGTGGTGCTCGCGGCCGGGGCCGGGATCGGCCTGCTCGCGCGTCGCAGCGTCATGCTCGCGGGCTGGCTCGTCGTGGGCGTCGTGGCCGTCGGCGGCCTCGCCTCGCTCCGTGACTCGACCGCCGTCGGGCCGCTCGTCGTCGTCACGGCCGCCCTCCAGGCTGGCGTCGGCCTCCAGGCGCTCATGATGCTGCTGGCGGCCGCTCGCTCGCCGGTGCCGGCCACGGGCGCGGGCGACGCCGAGACGCCGGGGGCCGCCGCGGCGGCGGGCCGGGCCCGACGCACCTTCCTGGTCGAGGCGGGCGCCATCGGGGTCGTCGCGGTCGCCGGGGGCGCGATCGGGCGCACCCTCCTCAACGGACGCGCCGCGGCGCAGGCCAGCGCATCGCTCAGCGGGCCGGGCGGCGGCCCGGGCGGGATCACGATCCCGCAGGCGGTGGACCCGGCGCCAAGCCCGGGCCCCGACGCTTCCTTCAGCATCGCGGGGATCACCCCGGTGGTGATGCCCAACAACCAGTTCTACCGGATCGACACCGCGCTGATCACCCCGGCGGTCGACATCACGACCTGGTCCCTGCGCGTCTGGGGCATGGTCGACAAGGAGGTCACCCTCACGTTCGAGCAGCTGATGCAGCTGCCGCTCATCGAGCGCTACGTGACGATCGCCTGCGTCAGCAACGAGGTGGGCGGCAACCTCGTCGGCAACGCGAAGTGGACCGGCGTCAAGCTCGCCGACGTGCTCGCGATGGCCGGCGTCCAGGCCGGCGCCACCCAGGTCGTGCCGCGCTCCGTCGACGGCTGGACGGCGGGCTTCCCGACCTCCTGGATCACCGATCCGGCCCATCCGCGCGACGCGATCATCGCGGTGAAGATGAACGACGCGCCGCTGCCTGTCGAGCACGGCTTCCCCGCCCGCCTCATCGTCCCCGGCCTCTACGGCTACGTCTCGGCCACCAAGTGGCTCACCGAGATCCAGCTCACCACGCTCGAGGCGATCGACGCGTACTGGGTCCCGCGGGGCTGGGCCAAGGAGGCGCCGATCCTGACGCAGTCGCGGATCGACGTCCCCGGCAGCGGGGCATCGATGAAGGCCGGCCCCGTGGCCGTCGCCGGCGTCGCGTGGGCGCCCGACCGCGGCATCTCCAAGGTGGAGGTCAGCATCGACGGGGGCGCGTGGCAGGAGGCGATGCTCGCCACCGAGCTGTCGGCCGCCACCTGGGTGCAGTGGAAGTACGCCTGGCAGGCGACCAGCGGCCAGCACACGATCGAGGTCCGCGCCACCGACGGCACCGGTGTCGTCCAGACGGCGAACGTCTCGACGCCCGATCCCGACGGCGCCCGCGGCCACCACACGATCTCGGTCAACGTCGGCTAGACCAGCATCCGGGCCACTCGAGGGCCGTATCGGGTAACCTCGGACGCCTGATGCCTCGACGACGCCACCTCTTCGACTCGCCTGATCGGTTCGTGCCGGGCACCGTCGGCGCCCCGGGAAGCCGCGTGTTCTTCCTGCAGGCCCGCGACGCCTCGCGCGTCGTGTCCGTGTCCCTCGAGAAGGTGCAGGTCGCCGCCCTGTCCCAGCGGCTGCTCGAGCTGCTCGAGGAGCTGGAGCGTCGTGGCGTCGAGGACGCCGCCGAGGTCGAGGGGGAGGTCGGCGACACCGCGGCCCTGGACGAGCCCCTCAACGAGGTCTTCCGGGCCGGGACGCTGTCGCTCGGCTGGGACACCGTGGACGAGCTGGTGATCCTCGAGGCCCGCGAACTCACCGACGACGAGGAGGCGGACGAGGACGAGGCTGATGAGGATGAGGACGACGAGGACGGGCCCGACCTGTTCCGCGTGCGCTTCTCCCCCGCCGAGGCCCGGCGCTTCGTGGCCCGCGCGGTCCGCGTGCTCGCCGCCGGAAGGCCGCCGTGCCCCCTGTGCGGCCAGCCGCTGGACCCGCAGGGGCACCTCTGCCCGCGCCGGAACGGCCACCTCCTGAACTGACGGCGAGGTCGATGCCGGACGACGCGGCGCGCGACGCGACCCCGGGGGTCGGCCAGGGCCTCGACGCGGATGCCGAGGCCGAGCTCGAGCGGGAGCTTGCCGACGAGCTCGAGGACGAGGAGCAGGGCGAGGAGGCTGCGGCCTCGACAAGCATCGAGTCGCTCGGCCTGCCGATGCCGGTGCTCCCGGAGGCGGAGGCGCTCGTGCTGCTCGCGCGCGGCGACCTGGACCTGATCGGCCGGCTGTGGGTGTCGTCCAACAATGCTCTGCTGGGCACAGTCCGCGGGGACGGCATCGAGGCCGCGGTGATCCACAAGCCGGTTGCAGGCGAGCGACCCCTGTTCGACTTCCCCGACGGCACCCTTGCCCGCCGCGAGGTGGCGTCGTTCGTGACCTCCCGGGCGACCGGGTGGGGCGTCGTCCCGCCCACGGTCCTGCGCGACGGACCGCTCGGGCCGGGCATGCTCCAGCTGTGGATCCGAACCGACCCGGACGTGGATCCCGTCGACCTCGTCAACGATGACGACCCGAGACTGCGGCGGATCGCGGTCTTTGACGCCGCGGTCAACAACACCGATCGCAAGGCCGGGCACCTGCTGCCCGTGCCCGGCGGCCACATCTACGGCGTGGACCACGGCGTGACCTTCTCGCCGGTCCCCAAGCTCCGGACGGTGCTCTGGGCGTGGCGCGGCGAGGCGTTCACCGACGAGGAGGTCGCGGTGCTCCGCGTTCTCCGCCGCGGTCTCGACGCCGAGCTCGGCGGCCGCCTGCACGAGCTGCTCGACCCGATTGAGGTGGGCGCCACGGCCCGCCGCCTCGAGCGGCTCATCGCCTCTGGGTGCTTCCCGCAGCCGGACCCGCGCTGGCCTGCGGTGCCCTGGCCGCCGGTCTGACGCCCTTCCGGCCTCCGCCCGCCAGGCTCCGCGCCGGCATCCCCGCGGTGGCGCCCGTCCCGTCGCGGCCTCCTCGCGTTCCGGGCCTCTACTCCGTCCCGGTCCCGCGCGGTCCCGGCCCGCGTCCCGTCGCGGCCCCCGTCCCGTCCCGGCCCGCGTCCCGTCCCGGCCCGCGTCCCGTCCCGTCCCGGCCCGTCCCGTCCCGGCCCGCCGCCAGGTGGCGGTTTCCGCATCGTTAGCCAATGACGGAACGACCCTCAGGTGTCGGGCCGACCGGCCACGGCCGGTCGTTGCGCGATTCGCGAACCACCCACGCCTCCGGCGGCCGCACGCGACGACGACCCCGGGGCCGGCGACGGCGATCGCCGCCAGGTGGCGGTTTCCGCATCGTTCTCCAATGACGGAAACGACCCCGGTCGGGCTCGCCGCCTCGCGAGCTGGCCGTGCAATCGCTCGGTCGCGCCAACAATCGTTCGCCGATTCGCGAACGATCCCGAAACCGGCGTCTGGCGGCACGGTGCTACCCGGCGTGCCCATGGTCGGCGGACCGGCCGGCGGACCGGCCGGCGGACCGGCCGGCGGACCGGCCGGCGTGCCCGGGGCCGGCGGGCCGCCGGCGGGTCGGCCGACAGGATGGTCAGGCCGCCGGGCCGCCGGGCCGCCGGGCCGCCGGCGCAGGCGCCGGGCGAAATGGGAGCTCGCCCGCGCACGGGGGCGGAAGGCGTGTGGCGGCGATGACCCGCACGCCCCAGTCGCGGGTGGCACGATGGGCGCATGCGCAGCTGGAACGGCTGGGGCGACGAGGGCGACGCCACCACCGTGGGGTCGGGCGGGCGACACCTGCTCGCGACCGCGATCGGCCCGGGGACGCGGCCACGGGATGCGACGCTGGCGGAGGTGGTCGCGGCCGTCCCGGCGTCACGCCTCGAGCCCGACGACGGCCTGCGCCTGACTACCGATCCCGAGGCGCGCGTCCGCCGGGCGCGGGGCCAGTCGCTGCCGGACCTGGCGTCGCTCCGCTATGGCCGGCTCGACGCGGTGCCGGATGCCGTGGCACGGCCGGGCGAAGCGGCCGATGTCCGCCGACTGATCGACCATGCGCGCGGCGTCGGGGCGCGCCTGATCCCGTACGGCGGCGGCACGAGCGTGGTCGGCGGCGTGAGCGCACGCCCGAGCAGCGACCCGCTCATCACCGTGGACCTCGGTGCCCTCGTCGGCGTGCCGGCTGTCGATGAGCGCAGCGGCCTTGTCACGGTGCTCGCCGGCACGACCGGGCCGCAACTGGCCACGCTCCTCGCCGGCCACGGCCTCACGGTGGCGCACGAGCCGCAGAGCTGGGAGCTGGCGACCGTCGGCGGCTGGGTGGCCGCACGCGGGTCGGGGCTCAAGAGCCTGGGCACCGGGCGCATCGAGCAGCTCTTCGCGGGCGGTCGGCTCGAGGCGCCGGCAGGCACGCTCGACATGCCCCCGTTCCCGGCGTCGGCGGCAGGTCCCGACCTGCGCCAGCTCGTCCTCGGCTCGGAGGGTCGCCTCGGGATCCTCACCGAGGCGGTGCTGCGCGCCTCCCCCCTGCCCGAGGCCGAGGGCATGGACGCCTGGGCGCTCCCGGCCTGGCCTGACGCCGTGGATGCCGTGCGCGAGCTGGTCCAGGCACGTCCCGGGCTGTCGCTGCTGCGCCTGTCGACCGCGCCCGAGACCCTCACGCTCCTCGCGTTCGCCGACAAGCCCGTCGCGACCCGCGCCCTCGGCGCCTATGTCCGCGCACGACGGCGCCCCGCCGACTGGGTCCTGGTCCTGACCGGCGTGGCCGGGCGGCGCCGAACGGCCAAGGCCGCGCGGGCAGAGGCCCGGGCGATCCTCGGCGCCCATGGCGGCATCCGCCTGCCGGCGCTCGCGGGGGCGTGGTCGAGGACCAGGTTCCGCTCGCCCTACCTGCGCAATGCCCTGTGGTCGGAGGGCTACGCGTCCGACACGCTCGAGACCGCCACCGACTGGACGCACGTGCCTGGCCTCCTCGCGCGGCTCGAGGCGGCGCTGCGCCACGCGCTCGACCCCTGGAGCGAGCGCGTGCACGTGTTCACGCACCTCTCGCACCTCTACCCGTCCGGGTCGAGCCTGTACGTGACGTACGTCTTCCGGCTGGCCCCCGATCCCGACGAGACGCTCGCCCGCTGGCGGGCGCTCAAGACCGCCGCGAGCCAGACGATCGCCGCCGACGGCGCGACGATCAGCCACCACCACGGCGTGGGCGTCGACCACGTGCCGTACCTCGCGGCCGAGAAGGGCGCACTCGGGATGGCCGCGCTCGAGGCGGTGGCCCGCACCTTCGACCCCGACGGGATGATGAACCCGGGCGTGCTGCTGTCGGGGCCGGCCGAGCGGACGTGAGCGCCGCCGACCGGGTCCTGGCTCTCGACGTCGGCACGCAGAGCGTGCGGGCGATGGTCTTCGACCCCGCCGGCCAGCTGGTCGTGTCCTCCAAGGTCCCGATCGAGCCGCACGTGCCCGGTCCGCCCGGCTGCTGCGAGCAGGACGCCGGCCTCTACTGGCGCGCGCTGGCCGACGCCGTCGGGATCCTCTGGGAACACGCCGGCGTCGACCGGACGTCCATCGCCGGCGTGGCACTCACCACCCAGCGCGGCACCGTCGTCCCGACCGACGACGCGGGCGAGCCGCTCCGGCGCGCGATGGTCTGGCTCGACCGCTGCCGGGCGGAGGGCCTGCCGCGCATTGGCGGCAAGTGGGGCCTCGCGTTCCGCGCGGCCCGCGCCACCGAGACCGTGGCGACGTTCCAGGCGGAGGCAGAGGCCAACGTCCTGGCCCGGACCGAACCCGAGCTGTGGTCTCGGGTCCGCCACTACCTGTTCCTCTCGGGGTTCCTCGTGCACCGCCTGACGGGGCGCTTCGCGGACAGCGTCGCGGCACAGGTGGGCTACGTGCCGTTCGACTTCAAGGCCCTCTCCTGGGCGGGCGGCGGCGACTGGAAGTGGGAGGCCGTGCCCGTCCGCCGCGAATGGCTGCCCGACCTGGTCCGCCCGGGCGAGGTCATCGGCCAGATCACCCGGGCCGCCGCCGAGGCGACGGGCATCCCGGCGGGCCTGCCCCTGATCGCGGCCGCCGGCGACAAGGCCTGCGAGGTCCTCGGGTCGGGCGCGCTCGACCCGCACATCGGCGCCATCTCGCTGGGCACCACCGCCACGTTCAACACCACGCACCGGCGGTATGTCGAGGTCATCCCGCTCGTGCCGCCGTACCCCGCGGCCGTGCCCGACATGTACAGCCTCGAGGTCCAGGTCTACCGCGGGTTCTGGATGATCGAGTGGTTCAAGCGCGAGTTCGGCGCCGTCGAGGTCGCCCGGGCGCGCGAGCTCGGCGTGGACACGGAGTCGCTGTTCGACGACCTGGTCGCCGCGACTCCGCCCGGCTCGATGGGCCTCGTGCTCCAGCCCTACTGGTCGCCCGGGGTTCGGATCCCGGGCCCGGAGGCGAAGGGCGCGGTCATCGGCTGGGGCGACGTCCACACCCGGGCCCACCTGTACCGCGCGATCCTCGAGGGGCTCGCCTATGCCCTGCGGGAGGGCATGGAGCGCACCGGCCGGCGCACGAAGGTCCCCGTCACGGAGATCCGCGTGTCGGGCGGCGGCAGCCAGAGCCCGGCCGCCGTGCAGCTGATCGCCGACGTCTTCGGCCTGCCGGCGAAGCAGCCGCACACGCACGAGACGAGCGGCCTCGGCGCGGCGATCGACGCGGCGGTGGGCCTGGGCCTGCACTCGTCGTTCGAGTCGGCGGTGGCCGCCATGACGCGGACCGCCGAGACGCGCGACCCGGACCCGGCCGCGCACGCCGTGTACGAGGAGCTCTACCGGACGGTGTACCTGCGCCTGTACGAGCAGCTGCGGCCGCTGTACCGCGAGATCCGGCGCATCACGGGGTACCCGCCGGAGGTCTGACCGGCGTTCAGGTGGGCCCGGGGTCCGATGGCGCCGTCGCGGGCGGCGTGGCGCCCTTGAGCGTCAGCCCGTCCCTGCCGCTCGCGCCGAGCTGGAGCGAATCGCCCGCGATGCTGTACGGCTGCACGCCCGCGAGCACGGCGACGACGTGCTGCTCGACGGCCATCGCGTCGGCACTGCACGCCATCTTCGTCAGCGCGACCGGGCCGAACGTGATCCGGCCGGCGTCGACGGCCGCCGTGCCGCTCCCCTGGTTGCAACCGGCGCGGACCTCGACCCGGCCCTCGATGAAGCGCAGGATCGCATTGACGCCCGCGGGCACCGAGGACACCGCGTCCCCCGCAACCAGGCCGTCCACCACCCAGTAGGTGCCCTCGAGGGGCAGGTTCATCGTCTGCTGGTCCACCATCGCCATCGTGACCCCCTCCTTCGCCAGCGTCATGCCGGTGGCGTCGAGCGAGACCGTCGCCCCGGGCAGGAACGCCGCGAGCCACTGGTCCTGCGCCATGAGGTCAGCCTGGCAGGCCATTTCCGTGGTCGCGAGCTGCGACAGGTTGAGCATGTCACCCGCGATGTCGTAGCTGCCGCTCATCGAGTTGCAGCCGGCGTTGGCGCCCAGGTCCCCGTCCCTGAACCGCAGCGTGACCCTCGTCCCGGGCACCAGCGCATGGCCCGTCAGGACGGTCGAGATGAACGCTCGGTTGCTCACCTGGGGCCCGCCCGCGGTGGACGGGGGCACCGATGCCGGCACGGCTGGCGTCTGGTCACCGGCTCCCGCTCCCCCGCCCACGGCCGTGCAGGCACCGAGGAGGGCGCTCGCGGTCAGGGCGCCCGCGAGGAGCGGCAGAGCGACCGAGGGGAGGCGCATGACGGGCACCTGATGCTGCGTGGCGGTGGGACGGCGCCGGGGCGCCTGCCCCCAGACGACGAGGCGGCCAGCGGGGTTCCCAGTCCGGGTGGGCCGATCGGGCCACCGGTTATGGCCCTTCGGGGTATTTGACAGGAACGCCTGTTCACCGCATGCTCCTCTATATCGCCCGATGGATTGCGGCCGCCAGGCCTTCGCCAACACCGCGAACCGCCGCCGCACCGGGCCTAAGAACGCCGCTCCGGCCTCCGAATGCCACGGCCGTTGGAGCGGCAGGGACCTCCGTCCAAGACCCGACGGAGCCCGGAAAGGAATCAACCGTCACATGCTGTCCCGCTCCACCACGAATGCCGTGGCGAACCGCGCATCCTCGATGCGCCGGATGCGCCGCCGCGCAGCGCACGCCTACCGGCTGTACTGCTCGACGAACGGCTGCACCAGCTTCCTCGTGATCGACGAGGTGGCCGGCACCGCACACTGCGAGATCTGCGGCTACACGCGCCGCCTGAACTAGCCTTCGCGGGCGACACCGCCCGCCCCACCACATCCCGAGTCCGCGGCCGACCCCAAGCGCGGTCGGCCCGCTCGTGCCTCGGCGGATGACGCCCTCGCGTCCCGCCTCTCCCCTGGGCAGCCTGCCCGCCCTGCGCGACGGGTTTGCCTGCCCCTGCGGGGCTCCTCGACAATCGCGCCCGCACCGTGCCGCACGGCACCCCGACGTCGGGAAGGAGCCCCATGACTGGCCACCGCACCCTCGACCGCGCCCGCCTCGCTACGCTCATGGCGTCAGAGCTGGCCGCCTTCGAGCGCTCGAACCCCCGTTCGCGGGCGCTGTTCGAGCAGGCGCACGGCTCGCTGCTCGACGGCGTCCCGATGAACTGGATGGTCAAGTGGGCCGGGGCGTTCCCGCTCTTTGTCGAATCCGCCTCGGGTGCCCACTTCCGCGACGTCGACGGGCACGAGTACGTGGACCTGTGCCTGGGCGACACGGGCGCGATGGCGGGCCACGGCCCCGACGCGACGGTCCGGGCGGTCGAGGCGCAGCTCCGCCGGGGCATCACCCACATGCTGCCCACCGAGGACGCGATCGCCGCGGGCGACGAGCTCCGGCGCCGCTTCGGCGTCCGCTTCTGGCAGTTCACGCTCACCGCGACCGACGCCAACCGGTTCACCATCAGGCTCGCCCGCCACATCACCGGCCGCTCCAAGATCGTCGTCCACAACCACTGCTACCACGGGTCGGTGGACGAGACGTTCGCGGTCATCGGGCCCGACGGCGGCGCGGTCGCCCGGCGCGGCAACATCGGCATGCCCGTGGCCATGGCCGAGACCACGCGGGTCGTGGAGATCAACGACCTCGAGGGGCTCGAGCGCGAGCTCGCGCACGGCGACGTGGCGGCCTGCCTGTTCGAGCCCGCCCTCACCAACATCGGCATCGTGCTGCCCGAGCCCGGCTACCACGAGGGCGTCCGCGAGCTGACCCGCAGGTACGGGACGCTGCTCGTCAACGACGAGACCCACACGATCTGCGCCGGGCCCGGCGGCTACACCGGCGCCCACGGCCTGCACCCGGACTTCGTCACGATCGGCAAGACGATCGGCGGCGGGATCCCGGCCGCGGCCTACGGGTTCAGCGAGGAGGTCGCCGAGCGGATCTCGCGGTCGATCGAGCGCGAGGACTCCGACGTCGGCGGCATCGGCGGCACGCTGGCCGGCAACGCGCTCTCGCTGGCTGCGATCCGCGCCACGCTCACCGAGGTCCTCACCGACGAGGCGTTCGGCCGGATGATCCCGCTCGGCGAGCGCTTCGAGGCGGGCGTGAACGGCGTGCTGGCGGCCAACGACATCCCGTGGCACGTCACGCGGCTCGGCGCCCGCGCCGAGTACCACTTCCTGGCCGAGCCGCCCCGCAACGGCACCGCGCTCCACGACGCGGCCGATCCGGACCTCGAGCGCTTCCTGCACCTCTGGGCGATGAACCGGGGCGTGCTGATGACGCCGTTCCACAACATGGCCCTGATGTCCCCGGCCACGACCGAGGCCGACGTGGACCGCCACACCGAGGTGTTCGCCGAGGCGATCGCGGCGCTGTTCGGCTAGGGGGCGGCCACAACGCGGGCCTCGGCTGCGCCGCGGGCGTGCCCTAGAGGCCTGGAACGCTCCTTGGCCCCGGTTATGACGGAGGCTTCACGGGATGCCCGCCCGTCGAGCCAATCGCCGCTATCGAAGCACGATGAACGCGTCAACGTCGACGCGCGGACGCCCAGAGGTGCCCACGACGACCACCCTGATCGACCGCGCCGCGGATGAACCCCAGACCCCCTGCCACACCACCCTGCGATAGCCCGCGGTGGGGGCCCACAGGTCGACCGTGGCAATTAGGGTAGAGCCGACGTAAACCTTGGCTGCTCCTCGGCTGGGTCCTTGGGTGGCGACGAGGGCCACCGCCCGGCCCGTGAACGTGTACCTGACCGAGGCACTCTTCGCGGTGCTGTACTTCACGGCCCCGCCCGAGAACGAGGTGCTCGTCGACCTCCTCCAGGTCCCGTACCAGCGCGCCGAGGTCGTGGTCTCCTGGACCAGTCGTGGCGAGAACACGGGTCCGGTGCTCCAGGCGGAGATGTTGCCCGCCCAGTCGATGGCCCGCGCTCGGAAGCGCAAGGTCCCCGTCGGCGATACGGCGATCCGGTAGGAGGCCCCCGCCAGCACCGAGATCGGTGACGTCCAGGTCCTGCCCCCAGTCGTGCTGCGCTCGACCTGGAAGCGCCGAATGCCGGAGCCCGTCCCGTCAGAGCCGCGGGGCACGACCACGATGGGGATTCGGCCGGAGTTGACTGCCCCTGACACCTCCGCCCTCGCCACGGGGAGCGAGGCGCTGGGTCGGCTCGTGTCGCGCGGCCAGATGACGCTGGAGGCGTCCGACGGCTGGCCGATGCCGTTGCTGTTGGTCGCCGTGACGGTGAAGGAGTACGAGCTCCAGTAGGAGAGCCCGGTGACCGTGCAGGTCGTCGCGGGCGCCACCGCCGTGCATGTCAGACCATCGGGCGCGCTCGTGACTGTGTAGCTCGTGATGGCGGCGCCGCCATCATCCAGGGGCGCCGACCAGACGACCTTCGCGGATGCATTGCCTGGCGTCGCGACGGGCGTGCCCGGGATGCCGGGCAGCCCGGTTGCGACGAACGGCGACGACCAGGGTGACGCCGGGCCGATGCCAGCCGCGTTGACGGCCCACGTCCTGAAGTAGTAGGTGGCACCAGGCGTCAGGCCATCCACCTCGCAGCCGGGAACCGCGTATGCGGTGCAGGTGAACCCGCCCGGGCTCGACAGGACCACGTAGCTCTGGACCGCCGTCCCACCGTCCGAGGCTGGCTCGGTCCAGTCAATCCACGCGGATCCCCCCTCGCCGTGGTGGGCCGATACGTTCGACGGGGCGCTCGGCGCGCCGGGATCCGGGAGGCTGACGGACACGCCATCGACGCTGCTGAAGCCGACCGACAGCGCGACGGCCGCTTCCGCATCGCCAGTCCAGCCGCCGTCGCCGAAGTATCCGTCGACATGGACGGCGGCGGGGTCGGTGAACAGCATGGTGTAGGCACCGGGGTCGACCGGCAGGGAGTACGTGCCGTCACCCTGCGTCAGGGTCGAGAACACGCCCCCGCTCGACGCGTCGCTGGCCGTCACGGTGATCCCCTCGAGCGGGGACCCGTAGCGGTCTGTCACCTGCCCGCTGATCTTGGCGATGACGGGCAGGTCGAGGTTGATCCCGCCAGTGCCGGGCGACGCAGGCGCGACGTGCGTCGCCGAGGCCGCGTCCGGGACGACGCCCGTGGAGCCGTAGTAGGCGGAAGCGCGGGTCGAGGTGTTGCCTACGGCCTTGACCAGGTATGACCCTGCGGGGACCACCAGCGAGTAGCTGGAATCGGCCGCCGTCTGCGTGGTCGCGATCGTGTCCCCCGCCAGGCTCAGTGCCTCGATGTCGACGCCCGCGTGGCTCGCGCCGCCGAGCGTTGCGGTGCCGGAAATGGCCACGCCTTCGGGCGCTTGCACATCCGCGGCGACCAGGCCGGTCGTCACGATGAACCGGCTGGCATCCGCGAGGCTCGTCGTGAATCCGGACGGCCCCGCGTACCCTGTCGGGTGGAGACCCGCCGGGTCGTGGACCGCAAGAACGTAGGTTCCAGCGGGGGTGGCGAGGGCGAACGCGCCCGTCCCGTCGGCAGAACCGGCGACGACCGAGCCGGAGGAAGTGGAGATCGCCGCCACGTCGGCGTTGGCGATGCCCGCCCCCGAACTCGAGACCACGCCCGACAGGCCGATCGCGACCGACGCAGCCGGTGCCGTCGACTGGACGTCGGCGCCACCCGTGTGCTGGGCGATTGACGGGGCGTTCACGGGCGGCTCGAAGAGCGAGTCCGACAGCGGCGGCGCTGTCCCGTTCACGAGGTCCCAGACCGCCTCATTGACCGCGGGGTTCTGCTGGACGAGGCCGTGGTTGGCCCACTTCAGGTAGATCCAGCCGACCTTGTCCGCGATGGCGCGCGAATACGTGGCAGAGCCGGCGGACGAGTGCATCCATTGGGTCGTGTACGAGAGCCAGGTGTCGACCGACATCAGGTTGAAGACGTCGTCCCAGACATTGCCGACCGTCAGGACGGCCGGGCCGTTGTGGATCCCAGCCGATGTCGCCGCCTCTGACAGGTCCTGATTGGATGCAGCCAGCATTCCGGGGAACAGGATTCCGCCCAGATACGCGTGCGAGCCCAGGGAGTTCTGCCCACTGGCCGTCGCGCGCAGAGCCGACATGAGCACCATGAAGTTGTTCTTCTGGACGCTCAACGACGCCGAGGCGTCGAGGCACTGCAGGTCGGCTTGCCAGTTGAGCCAGGCGATGCCTGCATCGATGCCCCCGAGCGGGCTGTCCATGCTGACCACGCCTGCGAGACGGGCGTGGCCAGTCTTGCCGCCAACGACTGCTGTCAGATCGGCCGGATCGCGATGGCTGGCCAGCAGGAGGTCGAGATAGCCGAGGGCGACAACGCCGCCCTTGCTGTGGCCGATGAGGTAGAGGTCGACGTCGCCGGAGTTCGCAACGATCGCGTCGATCTGCGCAGACAGGTTCCTGGCGTCCTGGGCTGGGTTCTGAAAGGTGTCGGAGCACTCGTAGTCATTCGATCCCGTCTTGTAGCTGAACTGGTGCAGGGCATCTGATGGCATCCGGTTGGCGAGATACCAATACGTGCCCTGCGGGAACATCCAGTTAAAGGGATCCGATGGATCGGCGTTCTGTTGGCCAGCCTTGAAGGACGACGCGATGCCGCGGATGAACACCACGGCGACGCCGCGATACGTGTACGCCCTGTCCTTGTTGAGGTACACGTGCGAGCTGTCGGCAACGGTCACCCTCACGGGTGCGGCCGTCGCTGTCGGGGTGTTCCCCTCGGCCGGGGCCTGGACCGTCATCCAGCCGGGTCCGTGCCCGAGCACCTTGGTGACGGACTTCGTCCCGAACTTGACCGTCGGGACGGTGCTGCCGTCATAGCCAGGCAGAGAGAGCATGACGGTGTTGCCGCCCTTCCACGGTCCGTCATTGGGGCTGACGGCCGTCGTCGCGGCCCCGGACGTGCCGCGCCCGTATGCGAGCGTATAGGTGCGGCTGGCGCCGGCCGCCAGCCAGGTCGGGTTCCAGTAGGTTCCCAGGGCGCTGTCGGCGGTGATCGATGCGGCAGAGTCCGGACTGTAGTCCCAGGTCGTGTTCACAATCCACGGCCATCGCGCGATGACCACGCGATCTGGATCAGGCGTGCCGGGCGACCGCAGCGTGAACGTCCCGACGTGGACCGTGTCATCGGCGCTGTACAGGGTGTCCAGCTTTGACGGGATCTCCGAGCCCCAGAACTGCCGCTCGTAATACATCGTCCCGTAGCCGTCGGCCCGGAAGATGGCGCCGTCGTTGTAGTCGAGTTCAGTGTCGATCATCGACCGCACGCCGACGTCGTGGCCGGCCTGTCCGTAGTTGTGGACGGTGTACGAGACGCGCAGCACCTCGCGTTCGCCGGTCGTGTCGTTCGGCACGAGTTCGAGACGCTGGCTGACGAGGACGTCGCCGTCCCACCACGAGCTGCTATTTGAGAGGCCGGACGTGACGGGGGCACCGTTCATCGTGCCGGCCGAGCCGTACACCCAGTCGCCACCGTCGATCTGAACCGTGGCGAACGACGTGGCCGGGCTGTTCGGCCATCGGTACATGAGGTCCCAGCTCTGTGCGGTGAGCCCGTTCGAGCCGCAAGTCGAGGCGTCGGGGTCCGCGCCGAGGTTGAAGCGCGCGGAACTCGTGACCAGGAGCGCAACCCGCGGTGTGCAAGCGGCTAGCGACGAGATCACGTCGGCGGCCGACGCCTTGGGCACCTCGCCCGAAGCCGGTTTCACGGGAGGCGTGAAGGGCTGCGGGGCCGCCGTCGGGTGTGGTGGCGTGGGACCAGCAGCTGAGGCCGATGGCTGTGGGGCCGCCGGCGACCATACGAGCGAGATGGCCATAGCCGCACCCAGCAGCCCGCCCAGAAGACGGCGCATACCCGAAGACCTCCCCATGCGACGACGGATGCGAATGCTCCGTCGCGCTCCATCCCTCGGGGACGCCACCGGGGATCATCGTTCGCCGTGGGGCGCCGCGTCAACCCATTCAGAGGCTCATTTGCTTGTGCTTCACCGCATCGTCGGCGCCATTCCTCAGGGGGTGGGCGACGCACTTGGCGTCTCGGCGTCCTCCTCGCCGCCCGCCCGGCGCCACCAGCGGCGCTCGCGGATCAGGTCGCCGGCGATCTCGTCGGTCAGCTCCTCGCCTGGGACGAAGCCGCGCGCGGCGTAGAACGGCTCGGCGAGCTCGTTGTCCACGAGCACGTCGGCCGCGAGGTCCTCGTGCGGATGGGCCGCGACGATCGCCTCGACCAGCGCGGTGCCGAGGCCCTGGCCGCGCGCCGCGGGCAGCACGTAGATGGACACGAGCTGGAGGTGGTCCTCGTGAGTGGCAACCTCGGCGAACGCAAGGACGGCCGTCGCGTCCGCGGCGGACCCGGCGACGCGCACCTCGTGGCGCTCGATCCGCACGCCGATCCGCTCCTCCGTGTACGCAGCGGCGAGGAACCGCTCGATGGTCTCGTCGAGCATCCGCCCGCCGTAGGTCGCCCACCAGGCCCGGACCGCCACCTCGCGGATCGCGGGGACGTCATCGGGCCGCGCAGCGCGCACCCAGGCGCGCTGGCTGACGGCGGTCATGCGGCGATCTCCACGATCGGAGTCTAGGGGCGGCGTCCCGAGCCCGCTCGCGTCGCGGCGCCCGCGGGCGCGTCGGCCGGCGTGCCGCGGAGGCCGAGCTCGTCGACCACCCAGGCCGCGAGCACCCTGGCGCACGCCTCGACCTGCGCCAGCGGGACCCGCTCGTCGGCGCCGTGGGCGAGCAGGACGTCGCCCGGCCCGTAGACCACGCACGGCGTGTCGCCGACGTCGATGAACAGCCGCATGTCGCAGCCGTACGGGACGCCGATCCGGGCCGGCTCCGAGCCGGTGACGGCTCCCGCGACGGCCGCCAACCCGGCCACGAGCGGATGGTCGGCGGGGACCCGCGACGAGCCGAACCGGGCGCCGGTGACCTCGACCGTCGCCGGGTGGTCGCGCAGGAACGGGTCCGCCTGGCACGCCCCGGCGACGCACGCGCGGAGCTCGCCGGCCGCCTCGTCGGGCGTCTGGCCGAGCCGGACGCCGTAGCGGCCCTCGGCCTCGATGCGGTCCATCACCGTGGACGCCCACTCCCCGCCCGCGACCTTGCCGACCATCGACGGGTACGGCATGCCGAGCGAGCTCATCAGCGGCTCCGTCTCGGCGGCGTTGCGGCGCGCCTCGTCGGCCTCGAGCGCGGCGAGCAGCGTCCCGAGGTTCGCCAGCGCGGACACGCCCTCGGTCCGCCGGCTGGCGTGGGCCGCGCGGCCGGGCACGGTGAGCCGGAAGGTGATGGCCCCGGCATGGGCGATGACCAGCTCGAGGTTGGTGGGCTCGGTGATCACCGCCATGTCGCCGGTGGCGCCCGCCCGGATCGCCGCGAGCGTCCCCTGCCCCCCGTCCTCCTCGGACGGGACGAGCGCGACGACGAGCTCGCCGCCGAGGCGTCCGAGCGCGCCCGTGTCGCGCAGCGCCCGCACCGCGCCCAGGATCGACGCGACGCCGCCCTTCATGTCACAGGCGCCGCGCCCGTGCAGCTCGCCGTCGGCGACGTCCCCCGAGAACGGGGCACGCGTCCAGGCCGACGGGTCGCCGGCGGGCACGACGTCGGTGTGGCCCGACAGGACGATGCGGCGGCCGCCCGGCCGCCCGGCGCGCCCGAGCACGACCGTCAGCGACGAGCGGGGCACCTCCTCGCCGGGCCAGGCGGGGTCGCCCCGGATGTCGGCCGGGTTCGGCGAGAAGACCTCGACCTCGAGCCCGAGCGCCTCGAGGCGGTCGGCAAGGCTGGCCGCGATCGCGTCCTCGTCGCCGGTGACACTGCGCATGCGGACGAGTGCCGCGAGGTCCGAGACGAGCGGCGCGGGGTCCACCGCGTCGGCGGCGGCACGCGCCGCGGCCGAGAGGCCGCCGGAGACGGCACCGGACTCGGGCATCGCGCTCAGCCTCGCAGGAGTGGGCGCGTGAGGCACGTCACGCCGCCCGACCCGTTCTCGCCCACCTCGCGGAGCCGGATCGCGTGGACCTCGATCCCGGCCGCCTCCATCCGCCGTCGCGTCATCGGGTTGCCGTCTGCGACTACCACCACGCCCGGGCGCACCGCGAGCACGTTGCAGCCGAGCGTGGGGTACTCCTCCTCGGGCACTTCGATGAGCCGGGTGCCCAGGTCGGCCAGCAGCTCGTGCAGGCCCGCCGGCAGCAGCGGCAGGAACACCACTGCCGCGTCGTCGGCCACCGGGGACACGACCGACAGGAGGTGGACCAGCTCGGCCGGGCCCTTCCAGTACGGCAGGTCGAAGATGCGGACGTCGCCGCCGGCGATCGCAGCCAGCTGCCGCGCGCCCTCGTGGTTGGTTCGCAGCGAGCGGCCGATGCACAGCAGGTCCGGGCGCAGCCAGAACGTGTCGCCGCCCTCGACCGTGCCGCGCCCGGTGATCCGGTCGAGCGTCGGGATGTCGTGCGCCGCCGTCCACGCCTCGAGGACGGCCGGCTCGCCCCGCCGGCTCGGCTTGCCGGGCGCGAGGGGGATGGCCCCGCCGTCGGCCACGAGCATCGGGTCGAACACGTAGACCAGGTCGGGGTCGGCGGTCTCGGCGCCCAGCTCGTGGACGCGCACACCCAGGCGGTCGAGCACGGCGACGAGACCGTCATGCTCGCGGCGCGCGGCGTCGAGGTCGACCGGCCGCAGGAAGCCGACCGCGGGATCGTCGAACGCGCGGCCGAAGGCCGGCCCGGGCGCCTTCACGAGGACCTCGCGCAGCGGGGCGGTCATCGACTGGGCGCCGAAGGCCCGCTCGGTCGTCGTCATGGCCCGAGGATACGCGGCCGCCCGAGGACTGGCCCGGCGGCGCCGCGCGGTGCACGATTCCGCCCGCAGGGGCACCATACGGCTCCCGGGGGGCCGCCTGGCGCCCCGACCGCCCCGCAGCGCAGGTCTCGCGATGGTCCGCACACCGCTCCCGTCACCGGCCCGAACCGTCCTCGCGCTGTTCGCGGCCGCTGGACTGCTCGCCGGCGTCGCGCCGTCCGTGTCCGGATCGGCCGTGCCGGCTCCGCCGCCGACAACGGCCGCGGTCACGCCGGCAACGCCCAGCGCGGCGCAGGTCAAGCTCACCGCCGTCGCCAGCGGCCTGTCGAGCCCGGTGTTCGTCACCTCGCCCAACGACGGCACAAACCGCCTGTTCATCGTCCAGAAGACGGGCTCGATCCGGATCGTCCAGAACGGCTCGCTCCTGCCCGGCGCGTTCTTCGACATCTCGCACTGGGTCACCAAGGGCAGCGAGCAGGGGCTGCTCGGGCTGGCCTTCCACCCCTCGTTCAAGACGAACCGCAAGTTCTACGTCGACTACACCGACCTCCACGGGAACACCGTGGTCCGCGAATACCGGGCGTCGCCCACCAACCCCGACCACGTGGCCTCGACCTCCGGCCGCACGATCCTCACGATCAGGCAGCCGTACGCCAACCACAACGGCGGGATGATCGCCTTCGGGCCCGACGGGTACCTGTACATCGGAACCGGGGACGGCGGGTCGGGCGGCGATCCCGGCAACCGCGCCCAGAGCCTCAACAGTCTGCTGGGCAAGATCCTCCGGATCGACATCAACCACACGAGCACCGGCAGGCAGTACCGCGTGCCCTCGACCAACCCGTACGTCGGCCGCGCCGGTCTCGACGAGATCTGGCAGCGCGGGCTGCGCAACCCGTGGCGGTTCTCGTTCGACTCGCTGCAGGGCAACCTGTGGATCGGCGACGTGGGCCAGAACCGCTACGAGGAGGTCGACCGGGCGGTCAAGTCCACGTACGGCCCGGGGCGCGGCTACAACTGGGGCTGGCGGATGATGGAGGGGTTCCACTGCTACAACCCGTCGACCGGGTGCAGTGCGGGCAAGCGCATGCCGCTGCTGGAGTACTCGCACGCCACCAACGGCCGCTGCGCGATCACCGGCGGCTACGTCTACCGCGGGACGGCAATCCCGTCGCTGCGCGGCTGGTACGTCTTCGGCGACTACTGCTCGGGTGAGGTGCTCGCGGTCTCCAACGTCGCCTCCACGCGCCCGGTGCCGGTGACGCTGTTCGGCACGGGTTCCGGGCGACAGGTGAGCGCGTTCGGCCAGGACACGGCGGGCAACCTGTACGTGGTGGACCTCCGCGGCACGGTGTCCCGGATCGACCCGGCCTAGCGGGCCGAGGACCGGGGCGGGTCGCGGGCGGGCGGGTTGCGGGCCCGCGCGTCTCGGGCGGGCGGGCCTGCCCGGCCACGCCCTCACCGACTTCAGCCCGCGGCGATGGCGCGCAGCTCGCCCAGCAGGCGGTCCACCTCGTCGGCGGTGTTGTAGTGCGTGAGGCCGATGCGCAGGACGCCCTGCGGCTGGAGGCCGAGCGCCTCGACCGGGCCGGTCGCGTAGAAGTCGCCCCACCAGGTGGCGATCCCCCGCTCGCCGAGCGCCGTCGCGGCGGCCTCGGGCGTGACCCGCGCGAATGTGATCGCGGCGGTCGGCGTGCGCTCGTCCATCCGCGAGCGGTCGGTGATGCCCCAGACGCGGACGCCCGAAATGGCCTCGAGGCCGTCGAGCAGCCGGCCGAACAGGCCCAGCTCGTAGGCGCGGACCGCCGCCATGCCCGCGTGCGCGTCGCGGCGCCGGCCGGGCGCCAGGTGTGCGAACCCGTCCGCGAACGGCGCCCCGTACGTGCGCCCGACCTCGGCGATGTACTCGACGGCGGCGCGGGCGCCCTCGTACCCCTCGAAGTTGCCGGTGCCCGTCTCGAAGTGGTCGTGGGCGGGCCGCAGCTTGTAGGTCGGCAGCGCGTCGAGGACGTCGAGGCGCCCGTAGAGCACGCCCACGTGCGGCCCGAAGAACTTGTACGCCGAGCAGGCGAGGAAGTCGGTGCCCACCGCCTGCACGTCGATCGGCAGGTGCGGCGCGGCGTGCACCGCGTCAACGTACGTGAGCGCGCCCGCCTCATGGGCCCGCCGGACCAGCTCGGGCACCGGGTTGATCGTGCCGAAGGCGTTCGAGGCCCAGCCGAACGCGACCAGCCTCGGCCGGCCGTGGAGCAGCCGGTCGAACGCCTCGACGTCGAGCGTGACGTCACCGGGGCGGATCGGAACGGTGTGGACGGTGATCCCGCGGTCGGCCGCCGCGGAGCGCCACGGGCCCACGTTCGCCTCGTGGTCCAGCGACGACACCACGATCTCGTCCCCCGGCGCCATCACGGCGGTGATCGACCGCGCCACGTGCATCGTGAGGGTGGTCATGTTGGCGCCGAGCTTGATCTCGTCCGGATCCGCGGCATTCAAGAAATCGGCGAGCGCCGCGTGCGCGTCGGCCACGAGCGCGTCGCTGCGGCGTGAGGTGAGGAAGGTCCCGTCGTGGTTGGCGTTGGACTCGCGGTAGTAGCGCGCCACCGCCTCGATCACCGTGTCGGGGACCTGCGTGCCGCCGGGGCCGTCGAAGAGCGCGACGGGTCGTCCGTCCTGCTCGATCGAGAGCGCGGGGAAGCGGGCGCGCAGGGCGGCGGCGTCGAAGGCGGGCATCGGGGCACCTCGGGGGCGGGTCTCTGCGTCGATGCTAGCGCGGCTCGGGTCCGGCCCGTAGCGCGCGGGAGGTCGGCCCCGCCGTCAGGCGCCCTCTGGATGCTTCAGCCGGCCACGCAGGCATCGGGGAATCGCTGCGCCCCGGCACGGGGCGGTGCCGGGGCGCAGGCGCTTTCGGTCGTTTGGCGACACTGCCGCCGGCCGTCGGCGGCACTGGGCCTCAAGCCGTCGCGGCAACCTCGGCCACGGCGGCCGTCTCCTCGACTGCGAGGTCGATCTCGATCTTGATGTCCTTGCCCACCAGCCAGCCGCCGCTCTCGAGCGCCACGTTCCAGGTGAGCCCGAAATCCTCGCGGTTGATTTTGGTGACCGCGTGGAAGCCCGCACGGCGGGCGCCGGCCATCGACGCGTAGAGGCCGAGGAACTCGACCTCGAACGTCACCGGACGCGTCACGCCCTTGATCGTGAGGTCGCCCGTGACCCGGTAGTCGTCACCGCCCCTCGACTCGACCGCGGTCGAGGTGAAGGCCAGGGTCGGGTATGCGTCGGCGTCGAAGAAGTCCGCGGAGCGGAGGTGCCCGTCGCGCTGGGCGGCGCCGGTGTCGATGGACGACGTCTCGACGGTGAACGAGCCCGACGACGCCGTCGGGTCCTCCGGGTCGAGGCTGATTGTGCCGTCCGCGGTGTTGAACCGACCGCGGACGGTGGTCACCATCATGTGCTTGGTGCTGAACGTGACGTCGGTGTGGGACTTGTCGAGGGTGAACGTGGTGGTCGCCATGGGTCGCGGGGTCTCCTGGGCGGCCGTGCCGCCAGCGGGTTGGTTGACTCCGCAACAATAGCGCACCGATAGTTGCATTGTCAATGACATCGCCGTGGTGTAACGTACGCGCCATGACGTCCCGGACGGTTCCCTCGGCGACCTCGGCAGCGGCGGCCCGCCGGTCACGCGTGGACGACGCGGAGCTGGGGGCCTGGCGTGCCTTCATCCAGACCCACGCCCGCCTGCTCCACCGACTCGACGAGGAGCTCCAGGCTGCCCACAGCCTCTCGCTCGCCGAGTACGACGCGCTCCTCCAGCTCGTCAACGCGCCCGATCGGCGCCTGCGCATGAGCGCGCTTGCCGATCGCGTGCTGCTCTCGCGGAGCGGGATCACCCGCCTCGTGGACCGGCTGGTCGCCGACGGCATGGTGGAGCGCTTCGCCTGCCCGACCGACGCGCGCGGTTCGATGGCCGCGATCACGACGCTGGGCGTGAACCGGCTGCGGTCCGCGTCCCGGACCCACCTCGATGGCGTCCGACGCTACTTCCTCGATGTGGTGTCCGCCGACGAGCAGGCCGTGCTGCAGCAGTCGCTCGAGCGCGTGTCGGGCGGGCTGACCGGCCGGGTGCTGGGCGCCGACAGCGTGTGCACCGCGCCAGCGGAGGCCTGACGCACGGCCACGGCGCCCGGAGGCGACACGCGCACCCGCGGGCAGGTGTTCGCGGGCACGAGCGGCTTCTCCTACGCCGGCTGGGCGCCGCGCTTCTACCCGGCCGGCCTGCGGGCCGCCGACCGGCTGAGCCACTACGCGGGCCGCCTCAACGCCTGCGAGCTCAACGGGACGTTCTACGCCCGCCCCACGCCCGAGCGGCTCGACGCGTGGGCGGCCGCGGTGCCCGACGGCTTCCGGTTCATCGTGAAGGGGCAGCGCGGCGGCTCGATCCGCGCCCTGTACAGCACCCCCGGCGAGTCGGTGCCATGGCTCACCGAGCACCTCCCGCGTCTTGGCGACTGCCTCGGCGCGATGCTCCTGCGCATCCCCTCTGAGGTCGCCCGCAGCGACGAGCGCCTGGCCGGGGTGCTGGACGCCTGGCCGTCCGCGGTGCCGCTGGTCGTCGAGGCGCAGCACCCGACGTGGCACGTGGACGAGACGTTCGCCGCCCTGAGGAGCGCCGGGGCGGTGCTGTGCGCCACCGACCTCGACGACGAGGACGACCCGCCCGACATCCGCCGCACGGGCCCGTTCCTCTACCTGCGGCTGCGCCGGCACGGCTACGACGAGGCGGGGCTCGACGGCTGGGCGCGCCGGCTCGTCCCGTTCCTCGACGACGGCATGGACGCCTACGTCATGTTCCGCCACGACGAGGACGGCACGAGCGCGCTGCGGGCCGAAGGGTTCGCGGCACGCGTGGAGCGCGTCCGCGAGGCCGGCTGAGGACGGCCGCGGTCAGTCCGCCGGCACCTCGGCGGGCGTGAGCGTGTACACGATGTGCAGGTCCTCGACGATGTCGTGGTACCGGTGCGAGACGCCGGCCGGGACGTGGATCGTGTCGCCGGGCGCCACGTCGACCGTCACGCCGTCGGCGCTGAACTTGCTCCGCCCCGCCACGACGACGTAGACCTCGTCCTCGACGTGGGGCGACTGGTGGTCGTCGGCGCCGGCCGGCAGGACGTAGACGCCGACCGTGAGGTGGGGCCCGACCACGAACTCATGCCAGGACTCCGGGGCGGCGGCGGCGCGCGCCACCAGCTCCGCGATGGGGTGGTGCTGCATCGGACTACCCTACACGCACGCCATGACGACCCGGTCCCTTCGTCCCGCCCCGCGACCTGCCCTGCTCGCTGCGGTGGTCATCCTCGCGGCCGGCTGCGCCGGACCGCCGGCGCGGGCGACGTTCGTCGCGGCCCCGACGCCGCCGACGGCAGGGTCGGGGCCCGCGTCGCCGTCGTCGACCGGCGTGCCGTCCGTGTCGGCGTCCGCCGCCGCCTCGACGGCCCCGCCGGGCACGAGCGCCTCGGCAGGCAGCGCCCATCCGGATCTGTCCGGCGTCCAGCTCGCGCTCCAGCTCGCGGTGACCGGCCTCGCGTCGCCGGTGTTCGTCACCAGTGCCCACGACGGCAGCGGGCGCCTCTTCGTCCTCGAGCAGGCGGGCCGCGTGCGCGTCGTCAAGGACGGCCAGCTGGTCCCGGCGTCCTACCTGGACCTCACGGGCCAGATCGCCTCCGGCGGCGAGCGCGGACTGCTCGGCCTGGCCTTCGCGCCGGGCTTCGGACCGAGCGAGGGCCGCCTCTACGTCCACTACTCCGACACGGCCGGCGACACGACGATCGCGGAGCTCCGGGCGGCACCCGGCGCGGACACGCTCGACCCCTCGACCCTCCGCGTCCTGCTCGTCGAGAAGCAGCCGTACGCGAACCACAACGGCGGCTGGATCGGCTTCGACCCGCAGGGGCGGCTGCTCATCGGCCTGGGCGACGGCGGCAGCGGCGGGGACCCGGAGAACCGGGCGTCGAACCTCGGCACCATCCTCGGCAAGATGCTCCGGATCGACGTCCTGGCAGGCCCTGCCGACGGGCGGCAGTACACGATCCCGCCCGACAACCCGTTCGTCGCGACGCCGGGCGCCCGGCCCGAGATCCTCGACTTCGGGCTGCGCAACCCATACCGCGACAGCATCGACCCGGCGACTGGCACGCTCTGGATCGGCGACGTGGGCCAGGACCGCTGGGAGGAGGTCGACGCAGCGCCCGCCGGGGCCGTCGGGCTCGACTTCGGCTGGCGGCGCTGGGAGGGCCTCCACTGCTACAACCCCACCACCGGCTGCGACCCCACGGGCGTCACGATGCCCCTGGCCGAGTACGGCCACGACCAGGGTTGCGCGATCGTCGGCGGCGTCGTGTACCGCGGCAATGCGATCCCGGCGCTCCGGGGCGCCTACCTGTTTAGCGACTACTGCTCGGGCACGCTGTGGGCGATCGACGCCGCCGGCGGCGCTCAGGCGCCGGTCAGGCTGCTCTCGACGGGCCTCGCGATCAGCTCCATCGGCACCGACGACGCGGGCGAGGTCTACCTGACCGACCTCACCGGCGGGGCGGTCGTGCGGCTCGTCTCGGCGGGCGGCTGAGGCGTGTGCGCCAGTCCGGGCCGCTGCGTCCAGCTTGACCCAGATTCCCCCCGGATTGCAATGCGGCTGTAACGACTGGCGGCGCAGAACAGGCTCATTTCAGGCCGCCGCCGCCGTACCGTGAGGGGGGTTGCATCTATCAGCGCCATGGCCTGTGACGGGGCCGTGTCGCGATTGCCACGCCGCACGACTCGGTTCCCCTCGCGGGTCGTGCGGCGTGACTCTTTCCCCTGACGATTTCAACGGCTGGCGGCGGATCCGTGTCTGCGCCGCGGGTCGCCTGCGGCGTTTGCGCCGCCGAACACGGTCGCGCGTCGGGGCCAGCCGGCGGCAGATCCGCCGCCGGCGCGCGGTGGCGGCGCGTCAGGCGTTCAGCGAGCCCGTCGACTCCGGGTCCAGGCCCAGCTCGCGGATCGCCCGCGCGGCAGCGGCCGCGTCGTAGCAGCCCGTGCGGGCGAGGCCCGAGAGCGCTGCCGCCGCGATCGACACCGGGTCGACGTCGAAGTGGCGGCGCAGCGCCTCGCGCGTGTCGCTGCGCCCGAAGCCGTCCGTGCCGAGCGTGAGGTACGGTGCCTCGATCCACGGCGCGACCATGTCCGGCAGCGTCCGGATCCAGTCCGTGGCCGCCACGATCGGCCCGCCCTCGCGCCCGAGCACCTGGGCCACAAACGGCACCCGCTCGGGCCGATCGGGGTTGAGGCGGTTCCAGCGGTCCACCTCGAGCGCCTCGTGGCGGAGCTGCTGGAACGACGTGGCCGAGTACACCTCGGCCGCGATGGCGTAGCGCTCGGCGAGCAGCGCCTGCGCGGCGATCACCTGGAGCAGGATCGAGCCCGAGCCGACGAGGCGGACGTGGCCCTTGGCGCCGCCCGGGATCTCCGGCGCCGCCGAGAACCGGTAGATGCCCTTGACGATCCCCTCGTCGACGCCCTCGGGCTTGGGCGGCTGCGCGTAGTTCTCGTTGTAGACGGTGACGTAGTAGTAGACGTCCTCGCCGTCGTGGTACATGCGGGTGACGCCGTCGCGGACCACCGCCGCGAGCTCGTACGCGAACGCGGGGTCGTAAGCGCGGACCACCGGCACCGTCGAGGCGAGCACGTGGCTGTGGCCGTCGTCGTGCTGGAGCCCCTCGCCCGCGAGCGTGGTCCGCCCCGCCGTCGCGCCGATCATGAACCCGCGTCCACGCTGGTCGCCGAACGCCCAGGCCTGGTCGCCCGCCCGCTGGAACCCGAACATCGAGTAGAAGATGTAGAACGGGACCATGGCCAGTCCGTGGGTGGCGTACGCGGTGCCCGCCGCCTGGAGGCTGGCCATGGAGCCCGCCTCGTTGATCCCCTCCTCGAGCACCTGGCCGTCGGTCGACTCGCGGTACGAGAGGAGCAGCTCCGAGTCCACCGGCGTGTACCGCTGCCCGTGGGCGGCGTAGATGCCGACCTCCTTGAACAGCGGGTCCAGGCCGAAGGTGCGCGCCTCGTCGGGGATGATCGGCACGATCCGCTGGCCCAGCCCGGGGTCGCGGATCAGGTTGCGCAGCAGCCGGGCGAACACCATCGTGGTCGAGACCTCGGTGGCGCTCCCGGCGGCGAACTCGGCGTCCACCGAGGGCTGCGGCTCGGGGAGCGCGGCCGCCCGCACGACCCGCCGCGGCACGGAGCCGCCCAGGCTCGCCCGCCGCTCGATCATGTACTCCACCTCCGGCGAGCTGGAGCCCGGGTGGAAGTACGGGTAGTCGTGGATCTGGTCGTCGGGGATCGGCAGCTCGAGGCGGTCACGGAAGACGCGCAGCTCGTCCTCGCGCATCTTCTTGGCCTGGTGCGTGTAGTTGCGCGACTCGATCCCCTTGCCCAGCGTCCAGCCCTTGACCGTCTTGGCGAGCACGACCGTCGGGGCGCCCTGGTACTCGGTCGCCGCGCGATATGCCGCGTACACCTTGCGGTAGTCGTGGCCGCCCCGCCGGAGGTGCTCGATGTCGCTGTCGGAGAGGTGGGCGACCAGGCGCTGGAGCCTCGGGTCCGGGCCGAAGAAGTGCTCGCGCACGTAGAGCCCGGTCGAGGTCGAGTACTTCTGGAACTCGCCGTCGACGGTGTTGTTCATCTTCTCGACGAGCACGCCGTCCACGTCGCGCGCCAGCAGGTCGTCCCACTCGCGGCCCCAGACCACCTTGATCACGTTCCAGCCCGCGCCGCGGAACAGGCCCTCGAGTTCCTGGATGACCTTGCCGTTGCCGCGGACCGGCCCGTCGAGGCGCTGGAGGTTGCAGTTGACGACGAACGTGAGGTTGTCGAGGCCCTCGCGCGCCGCGAGCGCGATGCCGCTGATCGCCTCGGGCTCGTCCATCTCGCCGTCGCCGAGGTACGCCCAGACCCGCTGCTCGCTGGTGTCCTTGAGACCGCGGTTGTGCAGGTAGCGGTTGAAGCGCGCCTGGTAGATCGCCGCCAGGGGGCCGAGGCCCATCGAGACCGTGGGGAACTCCCAGAAGTCGGGCATGAGCCGCGGGTGCGGGTAGGAGGACAGGCCGCGGCCGCCGGTCTCGCGTCGGAAGTGGTCGAGGTCGTCCTCGGAGAGCCGGCCCTCGAGGAATGCCCGGGCGTAGATGCCCGGTGCCGCGTGGCCCTGGAAGAACACCTGGTCGCCGCCGCCTGCGTGCTCCTTGCCGCGGAAGAAGTGGTTGAAGCCGACCTCGTAGAGCGTCGCGGCCGAGGCGTAGGTGGACAGGTGGCCGCCGATGCCCGGGAACCGCGTGTTCGCGCGCAGGACCATTGCCACCGCGTTCCAGCGGATCAGCCGGCGGATCCGGCGCTCGAGCTCCTCGTCGCCCGGGAAGTAGGGCTCCTGCTCGGGGCTGATCGTGTTGATGTAGCGCGTCTGCGTGAGGCTCGGCAGGCCGATCTGGCGCTGCCGGGCACGCTTGAGCAGCTTGTACATCAGGAAGCGGGCCCGGAACTCGCCCTCCTGGTCGACGACCTGGTCGAGCGATTCGACCCAGTCGCGGGTCTCCACCTCGTCGATGTCGGGCAGTTGGTGCTTGAAGTCGTCGAAGTACATCCGGCTCCCGTGGACGCGACGGTCCGCCACCTTGTGCTTGGGCGGCGTAAGGGTAGTACCGATTCGGTCGCGGTGTCGGTGGCGAAACGGTGTCCGGGCGTGCTCGGATCGGGTGGCCGATATGCCTCGGGGTCCGTCATCCGGCTCCGATCGCGCCTGCTGACGGCCCGACTGGACCGCGCGCCGCCGGCCGCGCGGATTTGCAGCTGCCGCCCCTCACCTGCCGGACAGGAGCCTCGTGCGCCCGCCTGCGAACTCGGACCAGACCATGGCGTTGCCCGGCCACGGCGTGACCGGTGTCGTAAGCGCCGCGAGGGCGTCGTCCGGATGGGCGGGGTACGCAACGCGGAGCTGCCGTGCGAACTCAACGGCGACCGCCTGGGTTGTCCGCGTCCGGCGAACAACGAGCAGGCGGCCGATGGCGGGTTCATCTCGTGCGAGATGCTGCCAGCCGTCCCAGCTGGGCAGTGAGTCCGCCTTCGCCGCGTGCCACCGGATCAACTGCTCGAGCCGCCGGAGCTCGGACTGGAGCTCGGTCGCCAGGATCCGGCCCGCTCTCGCGTCGTGCAGGGCCGCGTCGATCCAACCGCGGCTGGGTCGCTGGACGGCGACCTCCGTGTAGGGTTGCCATCGCGGGTGGACCATCGCGAGCAGCGCCTCGAGCATCCGGGCCTGGTGGCGATCGCGCAGGGCGGGGCCGGTGGTCGGGTACAGGCGGACAGACAGGTCGGCGCCCAAGGCGGCGGCCAGGCGCTGATACGTCTCGAGCGACGGCCGCTGTGTGCCCTCGAGGATCCGGCAGACCGACGCCTGCGCCAGGCCGGTGGCCTCCGCCAGCGACCGCTCGGTCACGCCGCTGTCGTCGACCAGGCGCCGGAGGTGCTCGGCGAGCGCCAGCCGTGAACGCGCCGAGCGGCGTGCGGCGGCGACCAGGAGTCGGCTCGGAGGCATGGGCCAAGTACACCTCGTCGCCCTTCGCCACGGCTTATCCCGGATCCACCGTTGTTCCGGCTTGAGTAGCCCAACGGGGTCGAGACGGCCGTCGGCTCGCCCGATGGGGCGATCGAACGTCCAGATCTGCGACGATCCGCGGTGAGCTCGGCGCGAGCGACGCCCCCAAGCGGCACCGACGCGTGGTCGCGGACGCGCTTCCGCCAGCCCCGGTGCGGCGAGCGGTCGTGGGCGGGCCGTCAGGCGAGCAGCGGGAGGGCCCGGAACCGCGCCAGGGCGGTCATGAACTCGACGGCCCAAGGCCAGTCGACCGGCAGGTGGAGCGTCGTGCGCCGGGCGCTGCGGGTGATCCGTCCGGCGAGGGCGAACAGCCGGCGGCGGAGGGTCTTCGCCGTGACGACGCCGACACCGAGCCCGAGCCGCGCCGTCCAGCGAGCGAGGTTGTGGGCCATGACCTGGACCGCGAGCCAGGCGGCGTTCGCCGCGAACCTCCCCGACGGCAGGTGGTTGAGCCCCATCCCGTACTTCAGGTCGCGGATCGCGTTCTCGATCTCGGCGTGGCGCCGGTGGTCGGCCTCGAGGGTGAGCATGTCCCCGACCCGGTCGGTGATGAACGGGTGGTAGTCGTAGAGGGTGAAGAGGGCGAGCCGGGACCCCTCCTTGGGCCGGACCCGGCGCACGATCAGGCGGACGGGCCGAGCGCCCTTCTCGTCGGCGAACGGGGTATACGCGATCTCCGCCACATCCGCGCCACCCCGGATCGGGTACGGGATCGGCGTCCAGGCGGCCTCGGGGATGGCCTCGATGAGGCACCGGAGCCGCCGGCCATGGAGCCGCGCGGTGATGGAGAAGCGGACGTCCATCGCCCGGCAGGTCTCGACGACGGCGTGGGCATAGAAGCCGCTGTCCGCCCGCAGGGTGAGCTCACCCGTGGCTCCAGCGGATCGGACCCGCCCGATCGTCTCGCGCAGGAAGTGGGCGGCTCCCCTGGTGGTGTTCGCCCGGCCCTCCCGCAGCCGCGCCATCAGGACATCGCCGGTGCCGGCCGCGACCGCGAGCAGGGGGTGGTAGCCGCGCACCTTGGCGTACCCGTGGTGGACGGCGCCCTCCTTCTTGAGGCCGTACGTCTCGCAGATCGTGGAGTCGAGGTCGATCGTGAACGGAGCGCTGCCCGGTCCCGCTCCTGCCGCCCAGGCCCGGGCGAGGAGCTCCCGGCTGACGCGGTCGAGCTGGCGCACGTGGCCCCAGCGGAAGCTGCGCAGGAACGTGCCCAGGGTGGACGCCGCCTTCACCGTGAAACCGAGGATCCTCGCCGTCCCACCCGCCCCGAGCGCGGCCGCGTCGTCGATGCAGTCGCCACCCGCCAGGGCGGAGGCGATGAGGGTCAGCACCTTGTCCCCGACGTTCGCCCGGCCCGGCGCCTGGCCGAGGTGGAGGCACCTCCCCACGAGCTCCCGGAGGCCGAGATGCGCGGCGAGCGTGGCCGGCAGGAGGAGGCCGGCATCGGCCACGAGTTGCGTACCGTCGAACGCCGTGTCAACCCGGTCGAGGCTGTGGGAAGATCGCATCCGGCAGGTGCTCCTCTGTTTGGGCTGATGGGTGTTTCGCAACGCCATCATTCCCGTTCAGATGGGCACCTGTTCGTCTGTCCCGGATCGTGAATCACGCTGGGCGGTCGGTGGATCCGGGCTTATCCGTGAACACCGGGCGGCGTATCGGTGGGCACACCGGGGCTTGGCGCGTGGCGCAGCTCGATCCCAGCCAGTGGTCGACAGGCCGGCGTCGCCGCTCGGCCCCGTGAGCCGCGGCCGGGCGTGACGAGTCCTTGCGGCCGGTTGTCGGGATCCGCGACGGGCGCTTCGCGCCCCTTCCGCGGTCTGATCCGCGGGAGGGATTGATATCGCCCCGCTCTGTCGCGCTGATCCCCGCGGCGGATCATCTGGCAGAGGATTGCCCGGATCCGACGCCGCGACGGGCGGAATGATGTGCCGAGTGGATCAACCGGACAACCGCCCCGATGGCTGATACGCCGCGCGGATCAGGCGGGGGGGCGGCCGAGGCGGGCTGCGCGGCGGGGCGCGCGGGCGGCGCGGGGCGCGCACGAACGGCGGCGCGGGGGGGCGCCGCGGGGCGCGTGCCGGGGCGCGGACGGAACGAGGCGGGCCGCGCGGCGGGGCGCGGGGGCGGCGCGCGGGGCGCGCGGGGGGCGGCGCGCGGGGCGCGCGGGGCGGCGCGCGGGGCGCGCACGGGGGGCGGCGCGCGGGGCGCGCACGGGGGGCGGCGCGCGGGGCGCGCACGAACGGCGGCGCGGGGGGCGGCGCGCGGCGCGCACGCGCCGGGGCCTCCAGCCGGTATCACCTCCTGCACACCCGGCGGAACACCGGCATGATTAGCCGCAGGGCCTGCGCTCGCTCCAGCGAGGTGAAGCATCAGCACCCAGCCGCTCGTGCTCGTCGCCGACGACGAGCCCCGGATCACGAAGCTCGTGTCGATCGCCCTCGCGGGCGAGGGCTTCCGCGTCATCACCGCCGGTGGCGGCGAGGAGGCGCTCACCCGCGCCGAGGAGGTCCGGCCGGACATCGTGCTCCTCGACATCGTGATGCCGGACCTCGACGGCATCGAGGTCATGCGCCGGCTGCGCGAGCGGCGGCCGGTGCCGGTGATCCTGCTGACGGCGAAGGGCTCGGCCACCGACAAGGCCAAGGGCCTCGACCTCGGCGCCGACGACTACATCGCCAAGCCCTTCCACCCGGACGAGCTCGCGGCCCGCGTCCGTGCGGTCATCCGCCGGGCCACAGGCCTCCAGCCCGGGGCCGGGGTACTGCGCTTCGACGACGTGGAGATCGACCTCGAGCGCCGGACGGTGACCCGCGGAGGCGAACTCGTGTCGCTCTCGCGGACCGAGTGGCTGCTCCTCCAGCACCTCGCGGCCAACGCGGGCAAGGTGGTGCTCCACACCGAGCTGCTGACCAAGGTCTGGGGCCCCGAGTACCGCGACGACCTCCAGTACCTGCGCGTGTGGGTGTCCCGGGTGCGGCGCAAGCTGGGCGCGAAGCCGGGCGAGGCCGGCCGGATCCGGACGTTCCAGGGCATCGGCTACCTGCTCGACGTCGAGCCGGCGGACGACGCCGGACCCGCCCCGCCAGCCGATGGCCCGGCAGGCCGCTCGAGGCCCGAGACGGCTCCGGATCCGCCCCCCGGGCGCGACGAGTGACCCGGCGGCGCGCTACGGTAGCCCGATGATGCTCTATGGCCCGGGCGCCGCCCTCGTCGTGGTGGACATGCAGAACGACTTCGCCGACCCGCGCGGCTCGCTGTACGTCGCCGGCGCCGAGGCGATCCTGCCGGTGGTGAACGGGCAGATCGGGCTCGCGCGCGAGAGCCGCGGGCTCGTCGTCTTCTCGCAGGACTGGCACCCGCGCCACACGCCGCACTTCGCCGAGGACGGCGGCCCGTGGCCGGTCCACTGCGTCGCGGACGGCTGGGGCGCCGAGATGGTGCCGGGGCTCGACTGCCCGCCCGGCTCGGCGCTGATCCGCAAGGGCACCAACGGCGAGGACGGCTACTCGGCGTTCTCGATGCGTGACGCGGACACCGGAGCGACGATCCCCACCCCGCTCGAAACCCTCCTCCACGAGGCGGGCGTCGAGCGGGTCGTCGTCGTCGGGCTCGCCACCGACTACTGCGTGCGCCACACGGCGCTCGACGCTCTGGGCCTCGGCTACGAGACGACGGTCCTCACCGACGGCATCGCGGCCGTGAACGTGAGCCCCGGTGACGGCGAGGGGGCGCTCGACGAGCTCCGCACGGCCGGAGCCGTGCTCGTGTCCAGCCTGGCGCGCTAGCAGGACGCGGGACCGCATGCTGCGCCGCACTGCCGCCCTCGGGATCGCGGGCGTCGCCGGGGCGCTCGCCGCGGAGTGGGCCCTCGGCCGCGCTCGAGGAGGCCGGGCGCCCGACCCCATGCGCATGCTCGTGGTGGTCGACGCGCCGATCGAGGCGGTCTGGGCCGCGGTGGCCGACGTCCCGTTCCAGGTGGAGTGGATGGCCGAGATGCGCGAGCTCGTCCTCGACCCGCCGGGGCGGGCACACGTGGGGCAGCGCGGCCAGGCGACGGTGCGCATCCTCGGGCTGTCGGTGACCGACCCGGTGGAGATCGTCGCGCTCGAGCCGCCACGCCGCTACGAGATCCGGCACCTCGGGCTGTTCAAGGGCGGCGGCGTGATCACGCTCGAGCCCGGCGCCGACGGCACGACCACGATCCTGCGCTGGGACGAGACGCTGGCGGCGCCGCTCCTCCCCCAGCTGGGCGCCCTCGTCCAGGCGCCGATCCTGCGGGCAGTCTTCCAGGCGGACCTCGAGCGGCTCAAGCAGCTGGTCGAGGACGGCGCGGTCGACTGACCGAGCCCGGCAGACGCGAACGGCCAGGCCGATGCAGCTCCACCTCGTCGACGCCACGTACGAGCTGTTCCGCGCCCACTTCTCGCCGCGCCCGCCGGTGCGCGGCCGGGACGGGATGGTCCTCTCGGGCGTGTCCGGGCTGGTCGAGCAGCTGTGCTACCTGCTGCGCGACCAGGGCGCCACCCACGTCGGCTGCGCCACCGACCGCGTGATTCGCTCGTTCCGCAACGACCTCTACCCCGGGTACAAGACCGACGCTGGCGTGGCGCCGGAGCTGCTGGACCAGTTCCCGATCGCCGAGGACGCCATCGAGGCGCTCGGGCTGGTGCTGTGGCCGATGGTCGAGTACGAGGCCGACGACGCGATCGCGGCCGCCGCCGACCGGTTCGCGGCCGACCCCCGCGTGGAGCGGATCCTCATCTGCACGCCCGACAAGGACCTCGCCCAGTGCGTTCGCGGCGAGCGCGTCGTGCTCTGGGACCGGCGCCGCGACATCGTGTACGACGAGGCGGGCGTCCGCGCCAAGTGGGGCGTTGCGCCCGACGGCGTGGCGGACCGGCTTGCGCTGGTCGGTGACGCGGCCGACGGGTTCCCCGGGCTCCCTGGCTGGGGCGACAAGTCGGCCGCGGCGGTGGTCGCACGCTACGGGGGGCTCGACGCGATCCCGCTCGACGCCGCCGACTGGGACGTGGCGGTGCGCGGCGCCCCCGCGCTGGCGGCGACGCTGCGCGAGCGCTTCGCGGACGCGCTGCTCTTCCGCAACCTGGCGACGCTGCGCACGACGGCCGACGGCGTGCCGATCCCCCAGGCGGACGCGGACGATCTCCGCTGGCCGGGCGCGGACCGCGGGCGGTGGAGCGCGTTCTGCGCGGAGTGGGGCCTGCCCAGACTGGCCGAGCGGCCGCCGCGCTGGCGGTAGTGCCCCCTCGCGCGGACGCTCAGCCCATCCGGATCGCGCGCTTGATCCGTGCCCAGAGCCCGAGCCGCTCCTCGGCGGTCGGGGCGAGCGGACGGGCAGCCGCCCCAGCCTGGGCAGCCGGAGCCGACTGGGTCGCGGGCGCGCCAGCGGGGGCCTCGGCCGCGGCCGCCGCCTCCCCGGGCGCCTCCGGCTGCGCCGACGCCGCTCTGGCCGAGGCGGGGCCATCCTCGTGGAACACCGCCCTCGGCAACTGCTTCGCCTGCTCGACCCAGTCCGCAACGGTCTGCTCGGACGGGACGCGCCGGACCTCGTCGGGCCGCGCGGCGTCGATCTCGGCGAACGTCCCCGCGAGGTTGGCCGGGTTGCGCCGGGCCAGCTCGAGCGGCGAGTCGACACCGGCCTGCGACAGGAGGTCCGCGTACTGCGAGCCCACGCCGCTGATGCGCATCAGGTCGACGTGGTTGACCCACTCGAGGATCAGCGAGCCGGAGATCCCGGCCGCCTCCGCGAGGCCCGCCCTCCCGCTGGGGCGCGCACCGCGCTCGAGCAGGTCGGCCGTTGTCGCGACCCCCGCGGCCTCGAGCTTCTGCGCGTAGACCGGTCCGATGCCCTCGACATCCACGATGTTCACGCCGTCCCTCCCTGCGCAGCGCCGAGTGACGGTGGCGCACGCACGCGGAGTCTAGTCCCCGGCCCCACCGCCCCGCCAGGCCATTGCCCGCGCTCGGGCGCGGGCGGTCAGCTTGCCGGCTGCCTCGAGAGGCGCAGCAGCTCGGCGTGGTGGGCGGGCGGGGCGGCGAGGCAGCCGAACGTCCGCGTCGCGCGCGCCACGTCGAACCAGGGCCCACCCTCGGCATCGGTCACGGTCGCGCCGGCGCGCTCGGCGATGAGCCCTGCCGCCGCGATGTCCCAGGCCGACATGCCCGCCGACTGGAGCGCAGCGTCGAACCGTCCTGCCGCCACGTAGGTGAAGGCGAGCGACGAGGTGCCGATGTTGCGCGACACGCGCACTGCCTTGCGCACGGCGCGGATCCGCGAGGTCACCCCGCGGCCGGACAGCGCCAGCTGAACGACGAAATCGCCGACGCGCTCCTTGGCCGAGGCGTGCAGGATGCGATCGCCGAGCATCGCCGGCCCGTCCGCGACGGCCCAGAAGGTCTCGGAGCGCATCGGGTCGACCACCACCCCCACGGCCGGGCGACCGTCCTCGATGAGCGCCACCGACACGCAGAACAGCGGCAGCCCGTTCGCGTAGTTCACCGTCCCGTCGAGCGGGTCGATGATCCAGGTCCGCCCCGCGGCGAGGCTGCGGGCGACTGCGTCGGCGCTGTCGTCGGCCGGTGCGGCCACGCCCGACCCGCCGCCGGCACCCTTCGGCCCGCGGCCCCCGTGGCCGTGGCCGCGGTGCTCGCCCGACTCCTCGGCCAGGATGCCGTCGCCCGGAAAGCGCTCGCGGATCGCGCCCATGATCAGCGCCTCGGAGAGGTGGTCGACCTCGGTCACCACGTCCTTCGCCGACTTGTAGGCGATCTCGCCCACCCGCTCATACCGCTCGCGCAGCAGCGCGCCTGCGCTCTCGGCGACCGAGCGCGTGAATGCCGCATCGGCGGCGAAGCGGCTGGCGACGAGATCGCCCGACGGCCAAGAGGGTGTGTCGCTGGGCATGGGGGGATCGTGCCAGAGTCCGGCCGTCGGTGCCGCCCCGGACGCGGGCCGCGCCCGGCCAGGCGTCGCCGGGTGCCGCCCCGTCAGCCCCAGGTCCGGAACAGGCGGACGTCCTCGGGACTGGCCGCATGGCCGTCGCCGCGCGTCGGGCCGAGGGCGGCGGCCGCGCCCAGCGCGTCGAGGTCGGCGGGCATCCGGCCGATCATGTCCAGCACCACCTCGCGGATCCGCGCCGAGTTCTGCTCGAACACCGCGAGGACGTCGTGGGCGGTGACCGCCTCGGTCCCCTCGAGGACGCCTGCGTCGTAGTCGGTGATGAGGCTGATGTTCACGACCGCCATGCCCAGCTCGCGGCACAGGTAGGCCTCGGGGTACTGGGTCATGTTGATGACCTCCCAGCCCGCATCGCTGAACCACTTGCTCTCGGCCTTGGTGGAGAAGCGGGGGCCCTGGATCACCACGACCGTGCCGCCGTCGTGGGCGGTGATCCCGTGCGCGCGGATGGCGTCGAGCGCGATGCGCCGGAGCGTGGGGTCGTAGATCTCCGCCGAGGACACGTGGGTCACGATGGGCCCGTCGAAGAACGTGTCGGCGCGGCCGCTGGTCCGGTCCACGAACTGGTCGGCCACGACGAAGTGGCCGGGCTCGACGTGGCGCTGCAGCGAGCCCGCGGCGCACGGGCTGATGACGGCCTTCACGCCCAGTGAGCGGAGCGCCCAGATGTTGGCCCGGTAGTTGACCCGGTGGGGCGGGATGGTGTGCCGCCGGCCGTGGCGGGGCAGGAACGCGACGTCGCGCCCCGCGACCGAGGCGAGGAACACCGAGTCCGACGGGGAGCCGTACGGCGTGTCGACCTTCACCTCGCGGACGTCGTCGAGCAGGCTGTAGAAGCCCGACCCGCCGACCACGCCGATCTCCGCCACGTCCGCCATTCGCGTGCCTCCACTGACCTGCCGAGGCCCGCATTCTCGCATGCGGGTGCCCTTGGACCGGGCCGAAGCGCCCGCACGAGGGGCCGTTCGACCGGGGTGCAGACGGGAGGCGACCCCCGACCCTAGGTGCAACCATCAAAGGAGAACGTCCCCCATGTGGCCTCTGTCCGGCGTCCTGGCCGCGATCTTCATCGTCATCGGCATCGTGATGCTCGTCGCCTACGCCGTCCGCCGCGGCCTCGTCGAGTCGGATCTGCCCGGCACCTTCGAGTCCGACTCGGTCCCGACCGACGGGCCGGCGCCCGCCGCCGAGCCGCCCGGCCGGCCGCGCACGCTCGGCGCGCTCGGCGCCGCGATCCTCGTTGTCGGGCTCGGGCTCGGCGTGGTGACGGCCGTCAGCGGCTGGAGCAGTGCCGGCAGCGCGTCGGGCAGCGACGGCGGCTGCGCGCAGTCCTGGAACGGGTGCTCGCAGCAGACGGCGCCGCCGAGCTCGGGCGTGCCCGCATCCGTCGCGCCCTGACCCCGAGCCGGCACGGGCCGGAGGGTCGCGGGCCCACGAGGTCCGCCGCCCGGTCTACCATCGGGCCATGGAGCCAACCTCGCTGACCCCCGCCCATGTGGCGTTCCTCGCCGGCCGCCACTACGCCACCGTCGCCACGCTCGACGCGGACGGCGCCCCCCGCCAGGCCGTCATCTGGTACCGCCTCGAGCCCGACGGCCGGATCCTGCTCAACAGCCGCCGCCAGCGCCGCTGGCCCGAGAACCTGCTCCGCGACGGCCGCGTCGCGATCGCCATCACGGACCGCGACGACGGGCAGCGCTGGCTGGGCATCACGGGGGTCGTGGACGAGGTGGTGGCGGACGTGGACCGCGCCCGCGACGACATCGTGGCGCTCGCCGTCCGGTACAGCGCCGACGGCACGGCCGATCCCGACGAGGAGGCCACCTTCCGCAGCCAGCAGCGGGTGACCTTCCTGGTCCGCGTCGCCGGCGTCCACGACCACCTCGCGGGCTGAGATGGCAGGGCCGTCGGTGGTCGCCCTCGCTGGCGGTGTCGGCGGGGCGAAGCTCGCAGACGGACTCCAGGCGCTCCTCGGCGATCGCCTGTCCGTCGTGGTCAACACCGCCGACGACGGCGTCCGCCACGGCCTGCTCGTGATGCCCGACCACGACACCGTCCTGTACAACCTCGCGGGCATCGAGCAGGCGGGGCTCGGCTGGGGGATCGAGGGCGACACGCACGCGGTCATGGACCAGCTGGGCGTGTACGGCGAGCCGACCTGGTTCGCCCTGGGCGACAGAGACCTCGCGCTGCACATTGCCCGGACCGCCGCCGTGCGCGCCGGCGCCCGCCAGACCGAGGCCTGCCTCGCCGCCCAGCGGGCCCTGGGGATCGCCGCCCGGATCCTGCCCATGACCGACCGGCCGGTGGCCACGGCCGTGCGCACCGCCGACGGCTGGCTCGAGTTCCAGGAGTACTTCGTGCACCGACGCCAGGCGCCCGAGGTGCTCGAGCTGCGGTTCGACGGCGTCGAGGACGCGGGCCCGACGCCCGAGGTGGACGCGGCCCTCGGCGCCGCCGACGCGGTGGTCATCGGACCGTCCAACCCGCTCGTCTCGATCGGGCCCATCCTGGCGGTGCCGGGCGTGCGCGATCGCATCGCTGCGGCGCGCGCCCGCGGGGCGGCGATCGCGGCCGTCAGCCCGATCGTCGGCGGTCGGGCGCTCAAGGGACCCGCCGACCGGATGCTCGCCTCGCTCGGCCACGAGGCCTCGGCGCTGGGCGTGGCCCGGCTGTACGCGGACCTCGTCGACGTGTTCGTGCTCGACCACGCGGACGCCGCGCTGGCCGCCGACATCGCGGCGCTCGGGCCGCGGACGCTCGTGACCGACACCGTGATGGACGACGACGCGGCACGCGTGCGGCTCGCCGCCGAGGTGCTCGCCGCCGTTGGGGTCCCCAGCCGGGCCGCCTGACGGCCGCCGCGGCGCAGGCCCGGAGGCGGCGGCCGGACGTCGCGGTCGCGGGTCGGCGCTGTCCGAGGGGGCGCTCCGCCGGGTCCCGCCCGCCGCGCGATAGGATCGGCACGTGCACGCAGACCGCCCCGGGCGCCGCCCGGCTCCCCCCCTCCGCCGCCGGACCGCCGTCGTCATCCCCGTGCGCGCGCTCGAGGGGGCGAAGTCCCGCCTCGGCGCGGTGCTGGACGCAGAGGAGCGGCGGGAGCTCGTGGAGCTGCTGATGCGGCGCGCCGTCGCGGCGGCGCTCGACGCCGCTGGCGTGGACCTCGTCGCGGTCGTCTCACCGGACCCCGACACCCTCGCGGTCGCCGCCGAGGCGGGCGCGCATCCGATCGCCCAGCGGACGTCGGGCCTCAACGCGGGCCTGGCCGAGGCGCGCCGCATGCTGGCCGGGCGCGCCGACCGGCTGCTCGTGCTGCCCGGCGACCTCCCGGGCCTCATCGCGGGGGACGTCGAGGCCGTGCTCGCGGCCGGCGATGCCGCGGCGCGGACCGCCGGACCCGCGGTGGTCCTGGCGCCCGACCGCCACGGCCGCGGCACCAACGCCCTGCTCCTCGACCCGCCGGACATCATCGAGCCTGCGTTCGGCGGCGACAGCCGCGACGCGCACGCGGGGCTGGCTGCTGCGGCCGGCGCGGCCTTCGTCGAGCTGCCGGGCCTCCTCGGGCTCGACGTGGACACCCCCGACGACCTGCTGCTCGTGGAGGCGGTCCAGCCCGAGGCGGTCCATGCCCATTGAGCCCGGACGGGTCGAGGTCATCGCGCTCGCCGGCCTGCCCGAGGTGCGGCCCGGCGACGACCTGGCGGCCATGATCGGGGATGCACTCGAGGCCACGCCCGGCGCCCTGCCGGCCGAACCGGGCGACGTGCTCGTGGTGACCCAGAAGGTCGTGTCCAAGGCCGAGGGCGCGGTGGTGGACCTGCGGACGGTGGAGCCGCGCGCCGAGGCCGTCGCGTGGGCGGCCCGCTGGGACCGCGACGCCCGGGCGATCGAGGTGGTGCTGCGCGAGGCGCGGCGGATCGTGCGGATGGAGCACGGCGTGCTGATCACCGAGACGCCACAGGGGTTCGTGTGCGCGAACGGCGGCGTGGACGCGAGCAATGTGGGGCCGGCCTCGGGCGATCTGGTGACGCTGCTCCCCGTGGACCCTGACGCCTCGGCCGCGGCCATCCGGGCGGCCCTCCGCGCCCGCTTCGGCCACGACACCGCCGTGATCGTCTCGGACAGCTTCGGGCGACCCTGGCGCTGGGGCATCGTCGACGTGGCGCTGGGCGTGGCGGGGCTCCACCCGCTCGACGACCTGCGCGGCGTCCCCGACGCCGACGGCCGGGTGATGAAGACGACGGTCCGGGCGGTGGCCGACGAGCTGGCCTCGGCGGCGGAGCTGGCGCTTGGCAAGACCGCGGGCCGGCCCGTCGCGCTCGTGCGGGGCGCCAACCCGCCGCTCGGCGAGGACCGGATCGCCTCGGCTCTGATGCCCGCCGAGACGGACCTCTTCCGCTAGCCGGGGACCGCGCGCGGCCCGGCGACCGCAGCCGGGCTGCCGACGTGGCGGGGCCGAGACCGAAGTGGGCGACCAGCGCGACGAGCTCGGCGACCTCGTGGGCCAATTCCGCGATGGGCGCTACCCTGAACACCATGAAGGTCGGCCTGCAAATCCCCTCGTTCACGTGGCCCGGTGGCGACGAGGCCATCGGTCCCACCCTCGCCCGCGTGGCCCGCGATGCCGATGCGGCGGGATTCGATTCCATCTGGGTGATGGACCACTTCTTCCAGATCCGCGGCGTCGGCCGGCCCGAGGAGCCGATGCTCGAGGGCTGGACGACGCTCGGCTACCTGGCCGCGAACACCGCTCGCGCCCGGCTGGGCCTGATGGTCGGGGGAGTCCACTACCGCGCGCCCGGCCTGTGGGCCAAGGCCGCCACGACGCTCGACGTCCTCTCTGGCGGGCGGGCGTGGCTCGGGATCGGGGCCGCCTGGAACGAGGAGGAGTCGAACGGGCTGGGCTTCCGGTTCCCGCCCCTCGCCGAGCGCTTCGAGCTGCTCGAGGACACCCTGCAGGTCGTCCACCAGATGTGGCAGGGGGACCACGGGTCCGGCGCCGACTTCGACGGCCGCCACACGCGCGCGGCGCGCCTGCTCAACTCGCCCCAGGCGATCTCGCGACCCCACCCGCCGGTCATGATCGGCGGCGGCGGCGAGCGCAAGACGCTGCGACTGGTGGCCCAGTACGGCGATGCCTGCAATGTGTTCGGGGCGCCCACCGCGATCCACCACAAGTACGAGGTGCTGCGCGAGCACTGCGCGGCCGTGGGCCGCGACCCCGACGAGATCGAGCGCTCCACGCTCCAGACCGTGCGCCTGGACCTGGGCGACGGCGAGGGCGAAACGCCGGCCCAGGTGGTCGACCGCTTCGGCGAGCTCTGGGACGCGGGCGCCGAGCACGTGATCTTCTCGGCCCGCGACATCTGGGACCCGCGGGTGCTCGAGCGCCTCGGCCGGGACGTGGTGCCGGCCCTGCACGCGATCTAGCGGCGCCCGAGCCTACGCCGTCGCGACGCTCCTCGCCGCGGCCCGGTCGAGGGCGGCCACCAGCGGGGCCGCGCCCAGCCGGGTGAATGTGCTGCGGGCGGCCTCCACCCAGCCGGCGACCTCGGCATCGGCCACGCCGACGAGGCGGGCCGCCTCGATCCCGAGCAGCGCCTCGTCGAACGCGAGGCCGAGCTCGCGGTAGGCGGTGACCGCCGCGCGGTAGCCGGCGAGCGCCGCGGCGCGGTCGCCCTGGAGCGCATCGAGCCCGGCCCGGATCGTGGCCCGGTCGGCGTCGACCGCGCGTCCGCGAGAGCCCAGCACGGCCAGCCGGTCGAGGGCCTGCCGGGCGAGGTCCGCGTCGCCGGCGAGCACGGCCGCCCGCCCCGCTCGGGGGAGCGTATAGGGCGCGTTGAGGTCGCTCACGCCCGCGACCCGCAGCCATGACACGGCTGCGTCGCCGAAGCGGCCGTCGACGATCGCGAGCACGCCCTCGAGGTCGTCCACCGCCGATTCGATGTCGCGGTCCTCGATGCTCGCGAGACCGGCCTTGATTGCGTCGATCTCGTCGGCATCGAGCGCGCCGCGCCAGGCGGCGAACAGCGCGAGCTGGATGCGGTTGGCCGTGTGTGCGGCCACGTCGATGTCGTACTGGTCGATGCGCTCGATCGCCTCGACCGCCCAGTCCCACTCGCCGACCCGACGCGCGTCCTCCGACGCGTTCTGGGTGATCACGATCTCCTGCGAGCGCTGGCCGATCCGCTGCGCCACCTCGATCGCGTCCCGCTCGAGCGCGAGCGCGTCGCCCGGGCTGTCGAGGGCCTGGACCGAGGTCAGCATCGCGCTGGCCCGCAGCTCGGCGTCGGCGAGGCCGGCGTCCTGCGCCACCCGCAACGAGCCCTGGAGGAGCGCCCGGGCCTCCCACATCCGGCCGAGGTTGAACGCCGACGAGCCCTTGATGCGGAGCGCCTCGGCGGCCTCACGCGCATCGCCCGACCGCTCTGCGGCGGCCAGCACCCGATCGGACGCAGCCAGCGCGGTGCGGTAGTCGCCGACGAGGAACGACGTCGTTCCGTACGTCTGGAGCAGGTGGACGAGGTTGGGGTCGTCGTCACCGAGGTCGTCGAACTCGCGCGCCATGGGGGCGAGGTGGGCGACAGCCTCGTCGCGCCGCCGCGCGCCGGCGAGCGCGTTGCCGATCCAGCCGGCCACACGAGCCTGGCCCGAGCGGTCGCCGGCTGTGCGCAGCGTCTCGAACGCGGCGCCGAGGTCCGGCAGCGCTGCCTCCGCCCGCTGCAGCTTGATCGCCGCCACGGCCGCCCGCTCAAGGAGCGACGCCCGCTCGCGGGGATCGGCGGTGATCTCGACCGCCTGGAGGAAGAACGAGCGGGCCTGGTCCAGCGCGCCCAGGCGCTCGGCCCGGGCACCCGCCGCCGTCAGAGCCGACCGGGCGAGGCCGGCCAGTTCCGCGGCCTCGCCGCCCTCGGCCGAGGCCCGGTAGGCCGCCACGTAGTGTGCCGCGACCGCTCCGGCCAGCTCCTCGTCGCCGATGCCCTTGAAATGGCGTGCGGCGGCCAGATGCCGCTCGCGGCGGTCGCGCAGCGCCAGGGTCGAGTAGGCGACCTCCCGGATCAGCGCCTGCACGAACGCATACTGCCCCCGCTCCGGCGATCTCGGATCGACCTCGACATGCAGCAGGTCGCCGCGGACAAGCCGCTGGAGGCGGGCGGCGAGCGTCGCCCGGTCAGGCCCGGCGATTGCGGCCAGGGCATCCTCGGTGAACGACTGGCCGAGCACGGCAGCGTCCTGGACGAGTGCCCGGTCGCCCGTGTCGAGCGCGTCGAGGCGAGCCGCGATCAGGGCGTGGAGCGAGTTGGGCACCGCGAGCTCGCCCAGCTCCCCGACGGGCTCGAACCCGCCGCCGTCGCGCGGGACGAGTCGGCCGCTGGCGACGAGCATGCGCATCGTCTCGACCGCGTAGAGGGGGATGCCGTCGGCACGGGCGACGATGGTGCGGATGGCCGCGTCGGGGAGCCCGGGGGCGAGGCCCCGCAGCAGCTCCTGCATCGATTGCGCGTCGAGCGGCTGGAGGTCGAGGGCCAGGAACGCCCGCTTGCCAGCGCCCCAGCCGGGCCGCCGGTCGAGGAGCTCGGGCCGCGAGAGGGTGATGATCAGGATGGGGACGTTGCGGCTCCACTCGAGCAGGTGCTCGATGAAGTCGAGGGTCCCCGAGTCGGCCCACTGCAGGTCCTCGAACAGCAGCGCCACGATGCCGGTGGCGGCGAGGCGCTCGAAGAACGTGCGCCAGGCGCTGAACAGCTCGGGCTGGCCGCCGGCGGGAGCCTCCCCCACGCCGAGCAGCGCCAGCAGCGAGGGCTCGATCCGGCGTCGCTCCGCCTCGTCGGGCACGTACTCGGCGAGCATGTCCACGATCCGGCTCCGCGTCGTAGCGGGGTCGTCGGTCTCGAGCAGGCGGGCCCGCGAGCGGATCATCTCGCCCAGTGCCCAGAAGGTGATGCCCTCGCCGTAGGCCGGCGATCGGCCCTCGTGCCACCAGACGTCCTCGACCACGCCGTCCACGTACTTGAGGAACTCCCACGAGAGGCGGCTCTTGCCGATCCCCGCCTGGCCAGTGATCGAGACGAGGCGAACGCGACCCTCGCGCGACGTGGCGTGGAAGAGGTCCTTGAGCAGGCGCAGCTCGGCGTCGCGACCGACGAACGGCGCCTCGAGGCGGTCGTCTCGTCCGCGTCCGCGGCGCTGCGCGACCACCCGGAGGGCCCGCCATGCGGCGACGGGCGCCTCCCGGCCCTTGACCTCGTGGTCGCCTGCGGCCTCGTAGGCGATCGCTGTCGTGGTGGCCTGGTGGGTCCCGTCGCCCACCAACACGGTCCCGGGCTGGGCCACCGACTGGAGGCGCGAGGCGGTGTTCACGAGATCGCCCGCCACCATGCCCTGGCCGGACGCGCCGAGGGTGACCGCCGCCTCGCCCGTCATGATCCCCGCCCGGGCCTGGACGCCCGGGCCGATGGTCCGGACCGCGTCGAGGAGTTCGATGGCGGCGCGCACCGCGCGCTCGGCGTCGTCCTCGCGGGCCGTCGGCGCACCCCAGACGGCCATGACGGCGTCTCCGATGAACTTCTCGATGGCGCCGCCGTAGCGCTCGATGACGTCGGTCGCCTGGTCGAAGTAGCGCGTCAGCAGTTCCCGGACCGCCTCCGGGTCCCGGCCCTCGGCGAGCGAGGTGAACCCCACGAGGTCGGCGAACAGGACCGAGACGAGGCGGCGCTCGGCCACCGGCCCCGGCCGCGCATGCGCAAGCGGGCTCGTGTCTGCGGCCGGAGCAGGGGCCATCCCGGACCTCGCGGCAGCGGTCGCGGCTCCCGACGACGCCATCGCCCCGCCGCATTCGCCGCAGAAGCGGGCCGCGGGCGAGTTGGCCGTGCCGCACATGGGGCAGGCGGCCGCCAGCCGCGCCCCGCACTCGCCGCAGAACTTGCGCCCCGCCTCATTGAGAGTCCCGCACTCGGGACAGTTCATGGACGCCTCCCGTCTGGCGCGCAGCGTAACCGAACCCCGTCGCCTGCGCGTGGCGCTCCGTGCTGCGGCCCCGCCGCTCCGTGGCAATACCCCCAGGGGGTATACGGCGAACGTGCTACAGTGTGGCCGACGAACTCCAGACCACGAGATCCAGAGCACAGATGACCGACCAGAAGCAACCCGAGACCGCCGAGTCCCCGACCAGCCCGTTCGGCGGGCTCAAGATCGACTTCGGCGCCGGCGGCAGCTCGCCGTTCGGCGGGCTCTCGATCGTCGGAGACGCGGCCGAGGCGATGCCGATCGCCGGCGGGCCCGCCACGGCCGTGGCAGACGGCGCGCCCGTCGAGTCCAAGGTGCTGATCATCGGCTCTGGCCCGGCCGGGCTCACCGCCGCCATCTACGCCGCGCGCGCCAACCTCGAGCCGGTGGTCGTCGCGGGCTCGGCGCCCGGCGGCCAGCTGATGCTCACGAGCGAGATCGAGAACTACCCGGGCTTCCCCGAGGGCATCGACGGCCCGGACCTGATGAACCGCTTCCGGGCGCAGGCCGAGCGGTTCGGCACCCGCTTCTTCGACCTCGACGTGGACAGGGTCGACCTGTCCGGCCGCCCGTTCCGCGCCTGGGCCCGCGGCACCGAGTTCGTGGGCCAGTCGGTGATCCTCGCCACGGGCGCCTCGGCGCTGTGGCTCAACCTCGATTCGGAGCAGCGGCTGCGCGGCCGCGGCGTGTCGGCCTGCGCGACCTGCGACGGCTTCTTCTTCCGGGACAAGGAGATCGCGGTCGTGGGCGGCGGTGACTCGGCGATGGAGGAGGCGAACTACCTCACGCGCTTCGCGTCCAAGGTCCACCTGTACCACCGGCGTGACGGCTTCCGGGCCAGCAAGATCATGATCGACCGGGCGTACGGCAACCCCAAGATCGAGGTCCACACGAACACCGAGGTGGCCGAGGTCCTGGGCGACTCGTTCGTGGCCGGGCTCCGGCTCCGCGACACGCGCGACGGCAGCGAGCGCACCGTCCCCATGGAGGGCCTGTTCATCGCGATCGGCCACCGCCCCAACACCGAGGTGTTCCGCGACTGGCTCGAGACCGACGAGCACGGCTACCTCCGGCCCCACGAGCACACCGCCAGCCGGATCGACGGCGTGTTCATCGCGGGCGACGTCGCGGACGACCGCTACCGGCAGGCCGTGACCGCGGCGGGCGAGGGCGCCCGCGCCGCGATCGATGCCGAGCGCTGGCTCGAGAGTATGGGCATCGCGGAGCACGCCACGCAGACCGCCTGGTAGGAGGGCATCAGCGTCCCGATGGCCTCCCTGCGTCCCCTGTGACCCTCCGCGGCGGCGGCGCGCGATCCCTCGGCCGCGGCGCCGCTGGACCGGGCCGGCTGACCCCGCCCCGGAACGACTTCACGCACGTCCCGCCGGGCCGCCGCTGGCCCACGGCCCGCCGGGTCGCCGACTTCTTCCGCCCCTACCGCCTCGAGGTGGGCGTGGTGCTGGCGGCCATCATCGCCACCAGCCTCATCGGCCTAGTCAACCCGTACCTGCTCAAGCTGCTCATCGACGACGTCATCGTCGGGCGGCAGTACGACAGGCTCAACCTGTACGTCGGCCTGATGATCGTCCTGCCGATCGTCTCGGGGCTGATCGGCGTGGGCCAGAGCTACCTCAACAACCTGATCGGCCAGAGCGTGATGCAGGACCTGCGCAACGCGCTCTACGCTCACCTCCAGCGGATGCCGCTCCGGTTCTTCACCGCCACCCGGACCGGCGAGATCCAGAGCCGCCTGGCCAACGACGTCGGCGGGATCCAGTCGGTGGTCACCGACACCGCGGCGTCGGTCACCTCCAACGTGGCCGTCGCGCTCTCCACCATGGTGGCCATGGTGCTCATCGACTGGCGGCTGACGCTGCTCTCACTCGGCATGCTGCCGTTCTTCCTGTACCTGACCAACCGCGTCGGCAAGGTCCGCCGGACCGTGTCCACCGAGACCCAGAAGCGGCTGGCGGAGATGACCGCGGTGACCGAGGAGACCTTGTCGGTCTCGGGGATCCTGCTGGGCAAGACGTTCGGGGCGCAGGAGCGGTCTATCGCCCGCTTCCGTGGGCTCAACCTCGAGCTTGCGCGGCTCCAGATCCGCCAGGCCATGGTGGGCCGCTGGTTCTTCATGATCATCGGCACGATCTTCTCGATCACGCCCGCGTTCGTGTACTGGCTGGCGGGCACGCTGGCGGCCAACGGCGACCCGAGCGCCCCCACCGCGGGCGACATCGTGGCGTTCACCACGCTCCAGAGCCGGCTGTTCTTCCCGATGGGCCAGCTGCTCAACATCCAGGTGGAGATCCAGGGCTCGCTCGCCCTGTTCGACCGGATCTTCGAGTACCTCGACCTCGATCCCGAGATCACCGACGCGCCCGATGCGGTCGAGCTCGAGACGGACCGGGTCCGCGGCGCCGTGGCGTTCGAGGGCGTGGCGTTCCGCTACCCGGCCGAGCCCGCGGCGGCTGTCGCGCCCGATGACGGCGCCGAGCCCGCCGGGGCGCCCCGGCCGGACGAGCCAGCGGCCGAGCCGGTGCCGGCGGCGGCGACGGGCCCTGCTTCCCCCTTCGGGCTCGAGGACGTCTCCTTCCAGGCGAACCCGGGCGAGCTCGTGGCGCTGGTCGGGCCGTCGGGGGCTGGCAAGACCACGACCACCTACCTCATCCCGCGGCTCTACGACGTGGAGGCAGGACGGGTCACGATCGACGGGCACGACGTGCGGCAGGTGAAGCTCGCCTCGCTCGGGCGGGCCATCGGCGTCGTCACCCAGGAGACATACCTGTTCCACTCGTCGATTCGGGAGAACCTGCTCTACGCGAGGCCCGACGCGACCGACGCGGAGCTCGAGGCGGCGGCCGCGGCCGCGGCGATCCACGAGCGGATCCGAGAACTGCCTGAGGGCTACGACACGGTGGTCGGCGAGCGCGGGTACAAGCTCTCGGGCGGCGAGAAGCAGCGGATCGCCATCGCCCGCGTGCTGCTCAAGAACCCGCGGATCCTGATCCTCGACGAGGCGACGTCGTCGCTCGACACCGTGTCCGAGCGCCTGATCCAGGCGGCGCTCGCGCGGCTCACCGAGGGGCGGACCACGATCGCCATCGCCCACCGCCTGTCGACGATCCTGCGGGCGGACCGGATCCTCGTGTTCGAGCGCGGCCGCATCGTCGAGCGGGGCACGCACCGCGAGCTGCTGGCGCAGGACGGCCTGTACGCGCGCCTCTACCACGAGCAGTTCGAGGCCGAGGCGGCGGCGCTCGAGGAACTGGCGGCGCCGACCGCATAGCGCGCGGCGGACGACGGCAGCACGCCGCCGGCAGGCGGCTACCGCGCCCGCATCGAGTTGTTCTTGGCGTCGTGGGTGAGCTCGGCGAGCCCGAGCGCCTCGAGCAGCGGCGGCAGGTACACGCCGAACCGGCCGCGGAACCCCTTCTTGAGCCCGTACCAGCCGCCGCGCGGGTTGTCCGGCGAGCGGCCCCACGCCTCGACTGTGCCCTCGGCGGCGGGCTTCTGCTCGTCAGCACCGCCGAGCGGCACCCAGCCGCCCTGCGCCTTGAGCCAGGCGTGGAGCTCCTCGATCGCGCGCGCGTCGTAGGTCAGCTTCGTGGAGCCGACCTGGCAGACGATCTGCGGCGGGTCAGCGGCGGCGTCGCGGTACATCGTGTACGCAGACGTGCCGGGCGCAGTCGTCAGCCGCCAGGGGTCGTCCTTGGTTCCGGTGCCGTCGGCCATCGGCCTTCCTCCCGTGCGGCCTGCGGGACGCGGCCGTGCTGCGCACGGTGCCACAGGCGATGATGCGGCACAATCCCGGACACGCGTCCCGCCCAGATCGGGTTCGGGTGTTGCATGAGTATGCAGGCCAATGTATAGTCATTCGGTGACCACACTCCGCCCGATCCCCGACCCCACCAGCCGGCCGCCCGAGAGCGGCCGCGCGCGCCGGTGAGCGCGGGCTCGACGGGTTCGGCGATCGCGGCGGAGCGTGCGTCAGCCCCGGCCCCTGTCCCCGCCCAGCGCGGCGCCCGTGCGCTCGCCGGCGGCGGGCCGGTCCGCGTCGCGATCGTCGGCGCCACGGGGTATGTCGGCGCCGAGCTGATCCGGCTCCTCGCGCTGCACCCGCACGTCGAGATCGCGGGGCTCGTCGGCCGCGAGCGCAAGGGCGACCCGATCGCGCACATCCACCCGCACCTCGCGACGCGGGACCTCCGCGTCTACGACCACGTGCCCGACGACGCCGAGGCGGTCTTCCTCGCGCTCCCCCACGGCGCCGTCGCCGGCCGCGTGGACGAGTTCCTCGCGCGCGAACAGGCGGTGATCGACCTCGGCCCCGACTTCCGGCTCCACGACCCGGCCGACTACCCGCGCTGGTACCACTTCGACCACCCGCGGCCCGAGCTGCTCGCGAGCGCCGTGTACGGCCTCCCCGAGCTCCACCGCGCCGAGCTGGCCGCGGCCGGGACGAAGCCTCGCGCGATCGTCGGCTCGCCGGGCTGCTACGCCACCACCACGATCCTCGCCCTGGTGCCGCTCGCGCGGGCCGGGCTGCTGGCGGACGTGGTCGTGGACGCCAAGAGCGGCGTCTCGGGCGCCGGGCGCGACCCCAAGGCCGACCTCCACTTCGGCGAGGTCAACGAGAGCGTCAAGGCGTACGGCGTCTTCACCCACCGCCACATCGGCGAGATCGAGCAGGAGCTGCTCGGGCAGTCGCCTGCCCCGGGCGCCAACCCCGGCGCCGAGGGCATCGACTTCCTGCCCCACCTGGTCCCGATGACCCGCGGCATCCTGTCGGCCTGCCACGTCCGGACGACGCGGCCGGTGACGCAGGACGAGCTCGACGGCCTGTACGCGGCCGCGTACGGCGGCGAGGCGTTCGTCACCGTCGTGCCCGGACCGCCGGCCACCAAGCACGTGCTGGGCTCCAACGAGTTCCGCGTGTGGGCGCGGCTGGACGAGCGGACCGGCCGCGTCCTCGCGATCGGCGTGCTCGACAACCTCGTGAAGGGCGCCGCCGGCCAAGCGATCCAGGCGTTCAACGTGCTCCACGGCCTGCCCGAGCCGGCGGGCCTCCTCCAGCTGCCCCTGGCGCCCTAGGCGCTGCCCGCGCGGCCCATCCACTCCCCCACCCGAGGCCCGTCGATGCCCCCGTCCACCGACCCGCTCCTGGCGCCGCTCCAGGACAGCCTGCCGCGCGTCGAGCGCGCGCCGCGGATGCCGCTCGGGTTCACGGCCGTGGGCACCTCGGCGGCGATCAAGGCGTCGGGCCGGCCGGACTTCGCGCTCGTCCTGGCCGCGGGCGGTCCCGTCCCGGCAGCCGCCGTGTTCACGCCGAACCGGTTCGCCGCGGCGCCTGTGCGGCTGTCGCGGGCCAACCTCCAGGCGACCGGGGGCACGAGCGCGACCTGCGGCTACGCATCGGCGGTGATCGCCACCTCGGGCTCGGCCAATGCCGCCACCGGCGACGCGGGCGACGCCGACCAGGCGGCGATCGGGCGGGCGGTGGCCGACGCGATCGGCGCCGCCCCCGAGCAGGTGCTCCACCTCTCCACCGGGATCATCGGCATCCGCCTGCCGGTGGACAAGGTCACCTCGACGATCGCGCGGGTGGTCGCGGACGGGCTCGAGCCCTCCGACGCCGCGCTCGGCCGGGCCGCCGAGGCGCTCCGGACGACGGACTCGACCACCAAGACGGCCAGCGCCACCGTGCCGCTGCCGGGCGCCGCCGGCGGCACCGTCGACGTCACGGTCACCGGGATCGCCAAGGGCGTCGGGATGATCCACCCGCGAATGGCCACGATGCTCTCGGTCGTGCTCACCGACGCCACCGCCTCGCCCGCAACGCTGCGCAGCCTGCTCCGCGCCGCCGCCGCGGTCACCTGGGACCAGCTCTCGGTGGACGGGGACACGAGCACCAACGACACGGTCTTCGCGCTCGCGTCGGGAGCCGCCGGGGCCGCATCGGCCGATGACGACCCGGCGGCACGGGAGGCCCTCGGCGCGGCGATCGAGGCGGTCGCCCGCGACCTCGCACGCCAGCAGGCGCGCGACGGCGAGGGCGCGACCGCGCTCATCACCTGCCAGGTCACCGGCGCCGCCGATGACGCGGACGCCCGGGCCGTGGCGCGCGCCGTGATCAGCTCGTCGCTCGTCAAGGCGGCTGTCCACGGCAAGGACGCCAACTGGGGCCGGATCGCGGGCGCGGCCGGCAATGCCCTGGTAGCCGAGGCCGCGGTGCTCGAGGCGGCCGGCATGGGGCCGGGCGAGGCCGCAGCCAGGGCCGCGCTGCCGGCCGCCGTCGATCCCGCCCGGATGCGGATCGCGATCGCCGGCTACCTCGCCTACGACGGGGCGGTCGGCGGGCCGGTGGGCATCGACAAGGCCGCCGCCAGGGTCGCGATGGACGCCGAGGAGGTCCTGATCCGGGTCGACCTCGGGCTGGGCGACGGGAGGGGCGAGGCGTTCGGGTGCCCGCTGACCGAGGCCTACGTCAAGGAGAACGCGGAGTACACCACATGAGCGTGCGCGCGCTCGCGTGCCCGGCTCCGTCCTGCCCTGACCACGCCAGAGTGGCGACCGGGGTGCGGCGTGAGTGAGGTGATCGTCGTCAAGCTCGGCGGGACGACGCTCGCCGAGCAGCGCCAGGTCCTCGAGGAGGTGGCCCAGGTCGCCCGCCGACGGCCGGTCGTGCTCGTCCACGGCGGCGGCAAGCGCATCAGCGAGTGGCTCGAGCGGCTGGGCGTGGAGACGCGCTTCGAGGGCGGGCTCCGCGTCACCGACCCGGCGGCGCTCGAGGTGGCGGCGGCCGTCCTCCGCGGCGTCGTCAACAGCGAGCTCGTGGCCGCGCTCCACGACGCGGGCTGCGACGCGGTCGGGCTGTCGGGCGTGGACGGCGGGCTGCTGATCGGCCGGCGGCTGCCGGACGTCGGGCTCGTGGCGACCGTCACCGGCGTCCGCCGCGACCTCATCGACTCGCTGCTCGTGGCCGGGCAGGTGCCCGTCGTGGCGCCGCTGGCCCGCGACGAGGAGGGCACCGTCTGCAACGTGAACGCCGACGACGCGGCCGCGGGGCTCGCCACGGGGCTCGGCGCGAGGCAGCTCGTGCTCATGACCGATGTGGACGGCGTCCGCGACGCGACGGGGCGCAAGCTCGACTCGATCACCCCGGCGATGGCCGAGGAGCTCATCGCGGACGGGACCATCTCCGGGGGGATGGTGCCGAAGGTCCGGGCCGCGCTGTCCGCGCTCGCCTGGGAGGGCGCCGAGGCGATCATCGCCGACGGCTCGGGGGAGCACGCGCTGGTCCGCGCCCTCGACGACCCGAGCTTCGGCACGCGCGTCTCGGCGCATGCCGCGAGCGGTGCCGCGTGACGGCCGTGATCGCCAGGCGCGACCGCCACGCCGCCATCCGGCGCCTCGTCTCGGACCGCCCGATCGCGAGCCAGGGCGAGCTGGTGTCCGAGCTCGGCGTGCTCGGCTTCGAGGTCACGCAGGCCACCGTGTCGCGCGACATCGCCGAGCTCGGGCTGGCCAAGGTGATGCGCGGCGAGCACTCGGTGTACGTGCTGCCGGAGTCGCTGGCGGGCGTCCACCGGCCGCCGCATGACGAGCGGCTCCGGCGGATCCTGGCCGACATCCCCGTGACAGTCGGGCGGAGCGGGCTGATCCTCGTCCTGACGGGCCAGCCCGGCACCGCCAACGTCATCGCCCAGGCCATCGAGGAGTCCACCCTCGACGGCTTCGTCGGCACCGTCGCCGGCGACAACACGCTGATCGTCCTGTTCCCCGACGAGTCCGCCCTGCTCCGCTGGCTCGACCGGTTCGCAGCGATCCAGGCCCCGGCCGACGCGGGGGCCGCCATGGAGGCCATGTCCCGATGAACAAGGTGGTGCTCGCCTACTCCGGCGGGCTGGACACGTCGGTCGCCGTCGCATGGCTCAGGGAGCAGTACGGGGCCGAGGTCGTGACCCTCACCGTCGACCTCGGCGGGGGCTCGCTCACCGACGGCATCGAGCGCGGGGCGATGACCGCCGGCGCCTCGCGCGCGTACGTCGTGGACGCGCGCGAGACCTTCGTGTCGCAGTACGTCTGGCGCGCCCTCCAGGCCGGCGCCGTGTACCAGGGCGCCTATCCGCTGGCCACGGCGCTCGCCCGGCCGCTGCTCGCCCAGCTCCTCGTCGAGGTGGCCCAGAAGGAGGGCGCCGAGGCCGTCGCGCACGGCTGCACCGGCAAGGGCAACGACCAGGTCCGCTTCGACATCGCGGTCCACGCGCTGGACCCGGGGCTCGAGGTCGTGGCCCCGATGCGGGTGGGTATGGGCCTGACGCCCCAGCAGACCGTCGAGTTCGCGGCCGCCCGGGGCATCGCGGTCCCGGCGGCGCGGGCCACGCCGTGGTCGATCGACGTCAACCTGTGGGGCCGCTCGTGCGAGACGGGCCCGCTCGAGGACCCCTGGGCCACGCCGCCCGAGGACGCCTACGCCTGGACGGTCCGGGCGGCGGACGCACCCGAGCCGGTCGAGCTCGTGCTCGCGTTCGAGGGCGGGGTCCCGGTGTCGGTGGACGGCGAGGACCTCCTGGGCGCTGCCCTGATCGAGCGGCTCAACACCCTCGGCGCCGCGCACGGCGTGGGCCGGATCGACCACGTGGAGGACCGGCTCATCGGGATCAAGAGCCGCGAGATCTACGAGGCGCCGGCCGCGGTGATCCTCCACGCCGCCCACCGCGCGCTCGAGGGCCTCGTGCTCTCGCGCGAGCAACTGCGCTTCAACCGGCTGGTGGCAGACGAGCTCGCCCAGATCATCTACGACGGCCTGTGGTTCTCCGCCCTGTCGCGCGACCTCCGCGCGTACGCCATGAGCAGCCAGCGGGTGGTCTCCGGCGAGGTGCGGATGCGCCTGGACCACGGCCGGGCGTACGTGGTGGGGCGCCGCTCCCCGCTCTCGCTGTACGACCGGAACCTCGCCACGTACGGCGAGGGCGACGCGTTCGACCACGCCGCGGCGGTGGGGTTCATCGAGATCTTCGGCCTGCCGCTCCGCGTGGAGGCGGCCCGCCATGGCGCGGTGGGCAAGCACCACGGCGCCGCCTGGACCTGGACGAACCCGCTGCTCGAGGGCCTGCCCACCTCGGTCACCGAGGCCCCCGCCGCGGGCTGACGATGCCGTAGGCTGGGAGGGTGACAGCCAAGCCCCCCAGGCCGAGGACGGCCAAGACCGCCAAGCCTGCGGAGCCAGCCGCCGAGCCCCCGGCCGGGCCGGACCTGCGATCCGCGTCGCACGCCGTGCCGCCCGATGCGCCGTCGTCGACGCCGCCCGCCGCCTCATCGGCGCGCGACAACGGCCCGTCCTCGACCTCGCCCGCCGCCTCGGGACGCGTGGACCAGCTCGCCTTCCTGCACGAGTTCGCGCAGCTGCTGACCGAGGCCCGCGACTGGGACGAGCTGATGCGCACGCTCGTCGACCGGACCACCGTCGCCCTCGGCGTCGAGGTGTGCTCGTTCTACCTGCTCGACCGCGACGGCGCGCGCCTGACCCTGGCCGCCACCAACGGGCTCGACCCCGAGCAGGTCGGCCGGGTCAGCCTCGCCATCGGGCAGGGCATCACGGGCCGGGCTGCCCGGACGCGGCGGTCGGTGACCTCGCGCGACGTGACCGCGGACCCGCAGTTCTCCTGGGTGCGCGGCTTCGACGTCCACGGCCTGCACGCGATGCTCTCGATGCCGCTGCTCTGGAACGAGCAGCTGGTCGGCGTGCTGAACGTCCAGACCACCGCGGTCCGCGAGTTCACCGCCGACGAGGTGGACTTCCTGGGCACCATCGCGGCGCTGCTGGGCGGGCTGATCGAGAAGGGGCGGATGCAGGCCGAGGCCGAGGCGCAGCTCGATCGCCTCTCGCAGCTCGACGCCGCGCGCGCCGAGCTGCTGGCGGTCGTCACGCACGAGCTCCGCACGCCCCTGGCGGTGGTCCGCGCGTACGTCGACCTGCTCGCCGACGCGGCGGCCGCGAACACCCCCGACGAGCGGCGGGCCCAGGTGGAGGCCTGGCGGGTCGGGACCGTGGACCAGGTGACGCGCCTCGACCGGCTCGTGGACGGCATCCTGGCCTCGGTCCGGGGCGAGGGGCTCACCGGACTGCGCCGCGACCCGTTCGACGTGGTCGGGGCGATCACCGGGACCGTCGGGACGCTCGCGCTGCTGCTGCGCACGCGGTCGGTCCGCTGGTACCCGCCCAGCGCGCACCAGATGGCGCTCGGCGACGAGACGCGGTTCCAGCAGGTGCTCGAGCAGATCCTCGACAACGAGGCCAAGTACGCGCCGCCCGAGCAGGCGGTCTCGATCGGCGTGTGGCGGGTCGGCGACGAGGTGCAGGTGTACATCACCGACGATGGCCCCGGCGTCCCCATCGAGGACTGGGAGGCGGTGTTCGAGCCGTACGTCCGGCTCGACCGGGCGCGCTCCCGCGGCTCGGGCATCGGGCTGTTCGCCGCCCGCCGGCTGATGGAGGGGATGGGCGGCCGGGTGTGGATCGAGAGGAACGGCTACGGCGGGTCGCGGTTCATGGTGGCCCTGCCCGCGACCTGAGCCGACCCTGGGGCCGGCGTGTCAGCGGCACGCGCCGCCGACTCGGCACAGGCGTATCGGTCGTTCGCCCGATGCGGGTTTGCAGCGGGGCCGTAGACTGCGGTCCACGATGAGCCGTCTGGGCCCGCGTCTCAGCCCGCTGCTGGTCGGTCGCGACGACCTGCTCAGCCTCGCCGACCGCCGGATCGGCGAGGTCGCCGCCGGCCGGGGCTGCGCCATCCTGGTCGCCGGCGAGGCCGGGATCGGCAAGACGCGCCTGCTCCGCGCCGTGGTGCGCAAGGCGGGCCAGGCTGGGTTCCGCATCGCGCAGGGAGACCTGGCGCCGGCCGACCGCCATGTGCCGCTGGCGTCGATCTTGGACCTGGGCCGGACGATGGCCACCGAGCCCCGCTTCGGCGACCTCGGCACCGACCTCGCCGGACTGCACGACGTGGCGGGCGCCGACAGCCTCGGGGCGCGCCGCGCGCGCGTGCTCGGGATCGCCGAGCGGATCGTCGCCGCGACCGACACGCCGACGCTGCTCGCGTTCGAGGACCTCCAGTGGGCCGACGAGCTCAGCCTCGAGGTGGTGGGCGAGCTCGCGCGTCTCGGCCGCGACCGGCCGCTGCTCCTGCTCGCCGCGTACCGGCTCGACGAGTTGCCCGTCGGCTCGGCCCACCGCGAGTGGCGCGCTCGCCTCCTCGCCCAGCGGCACGCGGAGGAGGCCCGCCTCTCAGCGCTCACCTTCGAGCAGACCGCTCTGGTGACGACGCTGATCCTCGACACCGGGCTGCCCGCGCCGCGCGACGTCGCGAATGCCGTGTACCAGCGCACTGACGGCATCCCGCTGCACATCGAGGAGCTCCTCGGGGCGCTCGGGGAGGCGGCCCGCTCGGACGGGCGCGCCATCCGCGACGCCCACGTGCCCGACACCATCGAGGATGCCGTCGTGGCCCGCTTCACGCGCCTGTCGGACGAGGCGCGCGGCGTGGCCCGGGCGGGCGCGGTAATCGGGCGGTGCTTCGTGCCCGAGGTCCTCGCCGGGGTCATGGACCGCCAGGTCGCCGACCTCGAGGCACCGCTCGAGGAGTTGGTCGCCAACGCATTCCTGTTCCCGTTCGCGTTCGTCGATCGGGGGTTCTTCGACTTCCGGCACCAGCTGCTCCGCGATGCGGTCTACGCCACGGTCCCGACAGCGGAGCTCCGTCGGCTCCACGCGCGGGCCGCGGAATTCGGCGCCGAGCTCGTGGGGTCCACCGAGGTCCACGCATCGGTCCACTTCGAGCGGGCCGGCCTCCGTGCCCAGGCCCACCGCGCTGCCCTCGTCGGCGCCCGTGCCGCCTCTGCCGTGTCCAGCCGCCGCGAGGCGTTCGAGCTCTACGAGCGGGCCGTGGCCAACGTGCCCGACGGGCTCCCCCCGGGCGAGCTGGCGGTGCTGCACGACGGCTACTGCGCGGCCGCCTCCGCCATCGACCGCGTGACGCTCGCGACGCAGGCCGCCGCTGTGGCCCGCCAGCACTATCTCGAGGCCGAGCGGCCCCTCGACGCCGCCCGGATGCTCATCGCTGCAGCCGACCTGGCGCGTCGCGACCTCCAGCCTGCAGACGCGGTCGCGGCGCTGGTGGACCAGGCCCTGGGCGAGCTCGATCGACTGCCCGCGAGTGCCGAGCGGGAGCGGGCGTGGACCGAGGCGCTCATGTCGCGGGGCGTGCACCAGCTCGCGCTCGGCCTCCCGGACGCCGCCGCTGCGATCCTCGACGAGGCCGCGGCGATCGCTCGATCCGGCGGGGACGAGGCGGCCGCGACCGAGGCCCTGGTCTTCCGTCATGCCGCATCGGCGGTCGGCGGGCCGTCCGTCGACGAGATCGGCCAGATCCTCGCGATCGCCCGAGCGGCCCGCGCTGCTGGTCTCGAGTCGCCCGGCGTCGACGCATTCCGCAACGCCGCCGTGCTCGGCGTCCGCTTGTTCGACCTCGAGGCCGCCGCGACAGGGCTCGCAGAGGGCCTGCGCTATGCCGACGAGATCGAGCAGTCGTACTGCCGCCGCATCATGGCCGCGACCGCGGCCCTTGTCGCGTGGGCCGATGGCCGATGGGACGACGCCGTCGCGGCCGCGGAACTGGAGCTCGTTGAGCCCGGCAGCCGGAGGAGCGGGGTGTGGGCGCAGCACGTGCTCGGCTTCGTGGCGTTCGGCCGGGGCGAGGTGTCGCGAGCGCGGGACGTGCTCGGGACCGCGTACGCCCTCGCGAAAGCCAGCGGCGAGCTGGAGATCGTCCTCCCCTCGATCTGGGGCCTCGCCGAGGCGGCCGTCGTGGCTGGTGAGCCGGACGCGGCCGCAGCGTCGTGCGAGGAGGCGCTGACGCTGACCCAGGCGGCGAACGAGCGAGCCCTCCTGGTGCCGTTCGTGGTGACCGGCGTGCGCGCCGCGCAGATGGCGCGCCGGCCCGAGGCGGCGGAGGCGTGGCTCGGGCGCGTCCGGGACCGTGTCGAGGGCTGGGCTCGCGCGCGCCCGGCGCTCGACCACGCCGAGGGGCTCATCCGCACCCAGTCCGGGTCGACGGTCGCGGCCCGGGTGTGCCTCGAGGCGGCGGTCCGGGGCTGGGACTCGCTCGGCAGGGTCTGGGAGGCCACCTGGGCGCGACTCGACCTCGCGGCGGCGCTGATCCGCGGCAACCGCCACCTCGACGCGCTGCCGGTGCTCGCCGCGGCCCGCGCGACCGCCGAGCGGCTCGACAGCCCGCCGCTCATGACGCGCGCTGACGGGCTCTCGACCATCGCCCGCGGTCGGGGCGTCATGGAGGACCCGTGGCGGCCGCTGACGGCGCGCGAGTTCGAGGTGGCGCGGCTCGTCGCCGGGGGGCGCACGAACGCCGAGATCGCTGTCGAACTCGGGCTCTCCCCGAAGACGGTGGGAGCGCACGTCGAGCACATCCTGGGCAAGCTCGGCGCGGGGCGGCGGGCCGAGATCGCAGCATGGGTGTCGAGCGTCGCCGCGCCGCCGGTCGGGACGGGCGTCCGACCCCGTTGAGGCCGCGCCGTCGAGCCGGGCGCCGGACGCGGCCCGGCGGTGGCGACCTGCGCCTTCGCCGCTGACACCGCAGGCCTCAGGAACGCGGCCGACGCGTGTTGACGCGGCCGCCAGGCCGGGTCCAGCCGCGAGGCGGGCCGGGTCCAGCCGCCAGGCGGGCAAGGTGACGCCAGCAGCGCGGACGCAGGCAAGGCCCGCGCATCGCTACACCTCCACCGTGAGCTCGTAGACGTCCGGGGTCGGGTGGCCTGCCCGCTCGTGGATTCGCATCACCGCCTCCTTCGAGGGGCCCGTCGCGAGGCAGAACACCTTGCCGGACTCCGGATCGAGCCAGGCATGCTCGAAGTGGACCGACTCGTCGCTCTCGATCGCGAGGTCGCGCTCGTGCGCCTCGCGGAGCTGCTCGGCCGTCACTCCGACAAACCCGCTGTGGACATCCATGAACGTCGCCATGGGAACCTCCGCATCCCGGCCGGCAGGGGCGCCGACCGCAGGACACGAGGCTGGCCGGACAACGGCGCGCCGTCATCGGGCGAATGCCCGACCAGCCGTCCCCGTCGAAGGTTGGAGCCTAGGGACGAGCCCGCGGCCCGACTCCTACAGATGGCCCCTCTCCCGCGGGCCATGCCGCCTCAGCGCCAGAGCGACTCGTACGGGTGCTCGCCCACCAGCGGCCGCCCCGCCGCGAACCGGTCGAGGGCGAACGGCCGGATGTCCACGGTCGACGGCTGCCCGTCGAGGATCCACTCGGCGAGGCACTGCCCGATCATCGGCGCAGTCTTGAACCCGGACCCCGAGTGGCCGCAGTCGAGGAAGAAGCCGTCCGGGCCCGCCGGCCCGAGGATCGCGCGCTGGTCGGGCGTCATGCCGTCCTGGCCCCGATTGGCCGTCCGGAAGTCGCCCTCGGCCATCCAGGGCAGCCGCGCCGTCAGCCGCTCGACCATGGGCTCGATGGCCGCCGGGTCGTGCCCGGGCATCGGCGCGTCGGGCGAGCCGCCGACCTCGTTCCCGGTCTCGAGGCCCACCAGCAGGAGCTCGCTCCCCTCGGGCCGGAAGTAGACAGCCCCGGGGTGGTCGAGCACGATCGGGATGGCCGGGGGACGCGTCACCGGCAACCCGAAGTACGCGGTGTCGTGGCGCCAGGGCGAGACCGGGACCTCGACGCCCGCCGTCCGTGCCAGCGCGGCCGCCCAGGCCCCGGCGGCATCCACGACCACGGGCGCGTCCACGTCCCCCGCGGGGGTCGAGACGCCGCGCACGCGGTCGCCGTCGGTCCGGACGCCCGTGACCATGACACCGCCCGCAAACACCGCACCTATCCGTCGTGCGGCGGCGAGCAGGCCCGCGGCGGTGCCCGTGGGGTCGGCATAGCCGCTCAGCGGCTCGAAGGCGGCGGCGCCAACGTCGCCGGTCGTCATCCCGGGCAGGATGTCGGCGAGATCGCCCGGCTCGACGACGGAGGTCGCGATCCCGAGCCCTCGCTGGTTCTCGACATTGGCGCGCAGAGCGTCGGCGTGTTCGGGCCCGACGAGCTGGACGAACCCGGTGCGGACGAAGGCCGGGTCGCCCTCGGCCACACGGTCGTGCCACTCGGTGAACCAGGGGAACGAGCGCCAGGCGAGCTCGGCCTCCAGCACGAGGTCGTAGTGCATCCGGACGAAGCCTGACGAGCGGCCGGTCGCCCCCGCGCCCACCACCGAGCGCTCCAGCACGAGCACCGTCGCGCCGCGTGCGGCCAGGTGGAACGCGAGCGACGCGCCCTGGACGCCGGCCCCCACCACCACGACGTCAGCGGTCCGGACCGGCAGACCGCTCATCCGGCGTGCCGCCCGCCGCGCCCGGTCATTCGAGCCCGAGCCGCGCCTTGGCTGCCGCGAGCGTCTCGGCGACGCGATGTGGCGCGGTGCCGCCGATCACGTCGGCGGAGGCCATCGATCCCTCGACCGTCGCCGCGCCGCGGAGGGCCGCGACGATCCCCCGCTCGTGGGCCAGCCTGCGCGCGACGGGATCGTCTGAGCCGTCGAGCGCGGCCCTGTACGCCTCGTCGGGGAGGCCGGCCAGCGACCCGATCCCCTCGGCCTCGGCGCCGCCGACCAGGCCGCCGACGATGTGGTGGGCCGCGCGGAACGGGACGCCCCGGCGAACGAGCGCGTCGGCGAGCGCGGTGGCGGTCGTGAAGCCCTCCTCCGCGGCGAGGCGCATCCGCTCGCGGTTCACCGCCAGCGTGGCGACAAGGCCGGTCATCACCGAGAGCGACGCGTCCAGCGTCCGCACGGCGGCGAAGAACGCGGGCTTGTCCTCCTGGAGGTCGCGCTGGTAGGCGAGCGGCAGGCCCTTGATGAGCGTCAGCATCCCCGCCAGCGCGCCGATCACGCCCGCGGCCCGGCCGCGGACGAGTTCGGCCGGGTCGGGGTTCTTCTTGTTGGGCATCATCGAGGAGCCGGTCGAGAAGGCGTCGGCCACCCGCACGAAGCCGAAGCGCGGGTTCGACCACCAGGTGACCTCCTCCGCGAGCCGCGAGAGGTGGACCATCGCGAGCGCCACGGCGCCCAGCACCTCGACAACGAAGTCGCGGTCCGAGACGGCGTCGAGCGAGTTCGCGGTCACCCCGTCGAAGCCGAGCTCGGCGGCTGTCGCCTCACGGTCGATCGCGTAGCCCGAGCCCGCGAGCGCCCCCGACCCGAGCGGCGAGACGTTGAGCCGACGCCGGGCGTCGGCAAGACGGCCGCGGTCGCGCTCGAGCATCTCGACGTACGCGAGCAGGTGGTGGGCCAGCAGGACCGGCTGGGCGGGCTGGATGTGCGTGGTGCCGGGCAGGACGGCGTCGCCCTCGCGGTCGGCCAGCTCCACCAGCGCCCGCTCGAAGTCGAGGATCCCGTTGTCGAGGAGGGCGACCGCCCGGCGCGTCCAGAGGCGCAGGTCCGTCGCCACCTGGTCGTTGCGCGACCGGCCCGTGTGCAGCTTGCCGCCCACAGCGCCAACCCGCTCGGTGAGCAGCGTCTCAAGGTTCATGTGGACGTCCTCGAGCGAGGGGTCCCAGACGATCGCCCCGGCGACCACGTCGTCGCGCAGTGCCGCCAGACCCCGCTCGAGCGCCTCCGCCTCCTCGGGCGTGAGCAGGCCGGCGCGCGCGAGCCCGCGCACGTGCGCGATCGATCCCGCGATGTCGTCGAGCGCAAGCTCCGCGTCCACCTCGATCGACCGCGTGAAGTCCGCCATCCGCCCGTCCGGCTCGTCGCCGAACCGACCGCCCCAGAGCCGCATCGTGCCTCCTGTCCGGGTGCCCGCGGCCATCGTACCGGGCGGCGGTCGCGGAAACGGGCTGGCGGACTCGTCCAGGCTCGATCCGAGCGCAGGCTCGGCAGCCGCGTCGGTCAGACCCCTCCGCCTCCGCCGAGCAGCCCGACCCCGACCACCAGGCCGTTCTCGGCGATGACGCGAAGGTCCGCGTCGGTCAGGGGCTCGCCCTTCCGGGCGGCGTGCGCCCGGCCCAGGCAGTCCGAGCACAGGAACGTGCGCGTCCCGTCGGTCCGCGTCGTCTGGCGTCGGTCCGAGTAGAACGCGCTGCCGGCCGCCGTCTCCTCGCCGCAGGCCGCGCACGGCTCCTTGGCGGTCGAGGCCGCGGGCTCGCTGGGCCGGTGGCCGAGGGCGTGCTGAAGCCCGTTGACGAGACGCCGTCGTGCGCCCGGGTGCTGGTCGACCATGCCTGGGTACCTCCCTGTGGATGAAGATCATCGATCCCGAGACTGCGGCCGTCGAGTGCCGAACCTCCGGGCCCGTTCAGGCGCGCAGGATCCGCGGCGGGCACGCGAGGCCTCGTTGGGCGCTGGTTCCGATGGCGCTCAGGGGGGCGAGATCACGGTCGAGTGCGGGAAGGCTCGGGTGGGGGCAGCGCGGCGCTTCGAGGCAGGACGTCATCCGCGGCGGCACCGACGTCGATCAGCCCAGCGCCTCGCGGAGGCAGAGCGCGCCCTCCTCGGGCGTGAGGTCGCGCTGGGGCTCGGAGAGCAGCTCGTAGCCCACCATGAACTTGCGCACCGACGCGCGCAGGAGGGGCGGGTAGAAGTGCGCGTGGAGCTGCCAGCACGCCGGGTCGCCCTCGCCGAACGGCGCCTGGTGCCAGCCCATCGAGAACGGGAACGGACGGCGGAACAGCGCGTCGTAACGGCGGTTGAGGTCCTGGAGCGCCTCGGCCAGCGCGTCGCGGCAGTGGCCGCCGAGATCGGCCAGGCGCCCGGCGGGCTCGACGGGCAGCAGCATGGCCTCGAACGGCCAGCTGGCCCAGAACGGCACGAGGGTGAGCCAGCCGTCGGCATCGCGGACCACGCGCGGGCTGCCGCGCTCGGCGGCGGCGTAGTCGACCAGCAGGCGGCGGCCCGTCTCGGCGAAGTGCCGGGACTGCGTCTCGAGCTCGAGCGCCGCCTCGACCGGCAGCGCGTCGCCGGCCCAGATCTGCCCGTGCGGGTGCGGGTTCGAGGCGCCCATCGCGGCGCCCCGGTTCTCGAACGCCTGGACCCACCGGAACCGCGAGCCGAGCTCGGTGGTCTGGTCCGCCCAGACGTCGACGACGTGCCGGATCGCGCCGGTGTCCATCCCCGCGAGGGTGATGTCGTGGCGCGGCGAGAAGCAGACCACGCGGCACGTGCCGCGGGTCCCCTCGGCGCGGAACAGGCCCTCCCCCACCCGCGCGTCGGACGTGTCCGGGCGAAGGGCGGCGAAGTCGTTGGTGAACACGAATGTCTGGTCGTAGCGGGGGTTGACGTCGCCGCTGACGCGCGTGTTGCCGGGGCACAGGTAGCAGCCGGGGTCGAACGCCGGCCGCTCCTCGGGCGGCTCGGGCTCCTCGGCGCCCAGCCAGGGCCGCTTGGTCCGGCCGGCCGAGACCAGGACCCACCCGCCGGTCAGCGCATTGCGCCGGCGATGGGGCTCGCCGTCGAGCGCCTCGAGCGCCTCGTCGTCAGGGCGCGCCGGGTCAATGGGCACGCGCGGCAACCTCGGGCGGGAGCCTGCGGTCGTCGATGACGGCGGGCGGTGACTGGTCGGGGGCGTCGGCCACGATCACGTTGGGCACGACCTCCCGCAGGACCTCGAGGACGCTGGCGTCCATGCCCGCGTCGGTGACGAGGACGTCGGCCTGGTCGAGACGCGCGATCGATGCGATGCCCACGATCCCCCACTTGCTGTGGTCGGCCAGCACCACCAGCCGGCGGCCGGCCTCGATCAGCGCCCGGTCGGTGTCCGCCTCCATCAGGTTAGGGCACGTGAAGCCGGCCTTGGCGTCCATTCCGTGGACGCCCATGAACACGATGTCGAGGTGGACCGATCGCAGCTGCGCAACGGCGAACGGCCCCACGAGCGCCTCCGACGGCGTCCGGACGCCGCCGGTGAGGATGACGGTCTGGTCCTGCCGCTTCGTGCGGTTGAGCACTTCCGACACCTGCAGCGAGTTCGTCACGACCGTGACCCCGGGCACTGTCGCGATGAGGCCCGCGAGCGCGTAGGTCGTGGTCCCGGCCGACAGGGCCATGGCCATCCCGGGTTCCACGAGTGCCGCGGCCTCTGCGGCGATCGCAGCCTTCTCGCCCTGCTGGAGCGAGGACTTGGTGACGAAGGCCGGCTCGTAGCTGGCGAAGTTGGAGGGCGCCGTCGCGCCGCCGTGCACCTTCTCCAGGAGTCCCTGCTCGTGGAGGACCTCGAGGTCGCGCCGGACCGTCATGTCCGAGACCTCGAGCTCGCGGACGAGTTCCGCGACCCGGACTGCCCCGACCCGCCGGACGCGGTCCAGGATCAGCGCTTGGCGCTGGCGAGCGAGCATGCCCTCCGCTCCTGTGCGTGCCGGTCGGCGATCGGACCGCTCGCGGCGAACGGTGGCCGGCACGGCTCATCATCGCCCCGGGCCTCACGGAAAGTCAACGCAGATCAACAAAAACCGTTGTTGGAACGGGTGCGAGTCCCTTGACAATCCTACAGTCGGGTCGCAACAATCCACATCGTGGCCTGCCCCCGCAGGGACATGCGTGCGGGCGTCACAGAGGAGGACCTCACATGGCTGATCTTGGCCACCGCCCGGTACCGCGCCGGACGATCCTCAAGGGTGGCGCGGCCGTTGCCGCGCTGGGAGGCGCATCGGCGTTCCTCGCTGCCTGCGGCAGCAGCGCGAGTCCGTCCCCGAGCGCGGAGGCGTCCGCTCCGCCGGCGTCGGTCCCGGCAGCGTCGTCCGCGGCCCCGGAGTCCATGGCGCCCGCGTCCTCCGCCCCGGCAGCTCTCACCGGCACCGTCACGCTCGGGTCCAACTACTCGGATCCGGTCCCGAAGGGCGTGCTCGCCAGCATCGTCGACACGTTCCAGAAGCAGCAGACCGGCGTCACCGTCAAGGTCAACACGGTCGACCACAACACGTTCCAGGACCAGATCAGCGTCTACCTCCAGGGCACACCTCAAGACGTCTTCACGTGGTTCTCGGGTTTCCGCATGCGGTTCTTCGCCGCGCAGGGCCTCGCGACCGACATCAGCGACGTCTGGGCGCAGGTGGGCAGCAACTTCTCCGACGCGTTCAAGGTCGGCTCGACCGGCGACGACGGGAAGCAGTACTTCATCCCGATCTACAACTATCCCTGGGCGATCTTCTACCGGAAGAGCGTGTTCGCGGACAAGGGCTACCAGATCCCGGCCACCCTCGACGACTTCAAGACGCTGTGCCAGAAGATGCAGGCGGACGGCCTCGTCCCGATCGCGTTCGGCGACAAGGACGGCTGGCCCGCGATGGGCACGTTCGACATCATCAACCTGCGGACGAACGGCTACGACTTCCATGTCGGCCTGATGGCCGGCAAGGAGAAGTGGACCGACCCGAAGGTCGCGACGGTGTTCAGCACCTTCAAGGACCTGCTGCCGTACCACCAGAATGGCGCAGCCGGCCGGACGTGGCAGGACGCCGCCCAGACGCTGGTCCAGAAGAAGGCCGGCATGTACCTGCTCGGGATGTTCGTCTCCCAGCAGTTCCAGACGGCCGGGGCAGCGGACCTCGCCGACCTCGACTTCTTCCCGTACCCGAGCTTCGGGACCCAGTACGACGCCGAGAAGGCGCTCGACGCGCCGATCGACGGGTTCATGCTCAGCAAGAACTCGCCGACCCTCGCGGCCGACATGGACGCTGCCAAGGCGTTCCTCGAGTACCTGGCCCAGCCGGCGACGCAGGTCGCCTGGGTCTCCCAGGACCCGAGCAACATCGCGGCTGTGAAGAATGCCGACACGAGCAAGTACACCCCGCTCCAGCTCAAGGCTGCGCAGCTGATCGGCGACGCCCAGCGCATCACGCAGTTCCTCGACCGCGACACCAACCCGAACTTCGCCGGGGCGGACGGCATGCAGGCCTTCCTCCTCGACTTCATCAAGAACCCGACGCAGGACATGGCTGCATTCCAGCAGAAGATCCAGAGCTTCTGGGACACGCTGTAGTCGGTATGGCTCGGCTCGATTAGATTTCTCTCGACATGACAGATCGACCGAGCCAGCACGTCGCCCCCGCCACCGCCGATCAGACCGGCGGGGCGGGGGCGAATCTCGCTCTGGCTGCTTCCCGGAAGGACGGCCGCTCCGGCGCCCGCGGCCGGCGCCGGTACAGTCGCATCACCCGCACCGACAAGATCGTCCTGGCGCTGATGGTCGGGATCCCCCTGGTGTTCGACCTCGCGCTGATCTGGGGGCCGACCGTCGCTTCGTTCTTCATCTCGTTCACGGACTGGAACGGCATCGGCAGCCCGTTCGACGCGCAGAACGTCGGCACCAAGAACTACGAGTACCTGATCACGGGCTACCCGTTCTTCTGGCCGGCCCTCAGCCACAACCTGATCTGGCTGGCGTGGCTGATGTTCATCGCAACACCGGTCGGGATGCTGCTCGCGGTCCTCCTCGACCGCATCGCCCGCGGCACCCGGGTGTTCCAGACCGTGTTCTACCTGCCGGTCGTGCTCTCGCTGGCGGTCATCGGGATCATCTGGGGCCTGCAGTACGCCCCCGAGCAGGGCTTGATCAACAACGTCCTGGGGCGCACATCCAACGACAACCTGATCGACTGGCTCGGCGACCCGAGCCTCAACATCTGGGCGGCGCTGGTCGCGGCGAGCTGGCGCCACGTCGGCTACATCATGGTGCTGTACCTGGCCGGGCTGAAGGCCTTCGACCCCACGCTCCGCGAGGCCGCAAAGGTGGACGGCGCCAACGAGCGCCAGACGTTCTTCCGGGTGGTGTTCCCGGTGATGATGCCGATCAACGTGGTCATCGTCGTCATCACGACGATCGAGGCCCTCCGCGCCTTCGACATCGCCTACATCATCAACCACGGCAAGAACGGGCTCGAGCTGCTCTCGACGCTGATCACGAACAACGGCATCAGCGAGTCGAACCGCGTGGGCTTCGCCTCCGCGATCGCCGTGGTGCTGCTGGTGGTCTCGCTCGTGCCGATTGTCGCGTTCTTGTCCCGGATGATGCGTGAGGATCAACGATGAGCGCTCTCACCGCGACGGGCTCCAGGAGCGCGCCGCGCCGGCGCCGTACGAGCCTGCCACGAGTCGGGCTCTACGCGTTCCTCACCGCCATGGCGCTGCTGTGGCTGCTGCCACTCGCCTGGGCCGTCTACACCGCGCTGCGGCCCTTCTCGGACACGCAGGCGAACGGGTACATCTCGATGGCCAGCACGCTGACCCTCGACAACTTCCTGACGGCGTGGTCGCAGGGCAACTTCGCGATGCACTTCGCGAGCACGCTGATCGTCACGATCCCCGCCGTCATCGTCACGCTCATCGTCGCGTCGATGGTCGCGTTCGCCGTGTCGCGCTTCAGCTGGCGCTTCAACATCGTGGTCCTGCTCATCTTCATCGCGGGCAACCTGCTCCCGCCACAGGTCCTGATCCTGCCGCTGTTCAAGATCTACGCTGGGATCCGTGGCATACCGCAGCCGCTGAGCGACAACAGCCTGCTGTACGACCAGTACTTCGGCCTGTTCCTGATCAACACCGTGTTCCAGGTCGGCTTCTGCGTGCTGGTCATGAGCAACTACATGAAGACGATCTCGCACGAGCTGACCGAGGCAGCCCTCGTGGATGGCGCTGGCGTCCTGCGGATCTGGGCTGCGGTCATCATGCCGCTCTGCCGGCCCGCACTCGCCGCGCTCGCGACCCTCGAGTTCACGTTCATCTACAACGACTTCTTCTGGGCGCTGATCCTCATCAGCACCGGCGACCGACGGCCCATCACGTCGGCGCTCAACAACCTCCAGGGCCAGTTCTTCACGAACACGAACCTGCTCGCCGCGGGCGCCCTGCTCGCCGCGATCCCGACGATCCTCGTGTTCCTCGCGCTCCAGCGCTACTTCATCAGCGGACTGTCCCTCGGCGCCACCAAGGGGTAGGCGCTTGGGGCGCGGCCTCGCGGCCGGGCCCGCCGGTCCCAGGAGGACGCCGTTCATGACCCCCGCACCCTGGGCCGATCCTGAGCTCACATCGCGCGGCCGCCTCCCGATGCACGCGGTCCCCCACGACGACCGCCTCCCGCTCGACGGGACATGGCGCTTCCAACTCCTGCACCGCCCGACGGACGCCCCGGGCACCTCCCCCGCCGACTGGCGCCCGATCGAGGTGCCCGGCTGCTGGACGATGCAGGACACCTGGGACAAGCCCCAGTACACGAACGTGCAGATGCCGTGGCCCAACCGGCCGCCGAACGCGCCCGAGGCGAACCCCACCGGCGTCTACGAGCGCAGGTTCGGAGTGCCCGAGGCGTGGGCGGGCCGGCGCGTCGTCCTCCACGTGGGCGCCGCCGAGAGCGTGCTCACCGTGGCGCTCAACGGGGACGAAGTGGGGGTCGGCAAGGACTCGCACCTGGCCCAGGAGCACGAGCTCACCGACCTGCTGCGGCCTGGCGAGAACACGCTCCGCCTCACGGTGGTCAAGTGGTCCGACGCGAGCTTCATCGAGGACCAGGACCAGTGGTGGCACGGCGGGATCACGCGGTCGGTGTACCTGTACGCGACGGGCCCGACGTGGCTGGCCGACGTGCAGATCGACGCCGGGCTCGAGGCCGACAACACCACGGGCGCGCTCGCGCTCGAGGTGCACGTGGGCTGGCGGCCCGGCCACCGCGCGCCGGGCTGGACGGTCGCGGCCCGCCTCGAGGGGCACGCTGCAGTCCTGCGGTCCGACGTCACGGCCGCGGCGACCCCGCACGGCAACTCGGGCGACTTCGCCGTTCCCGGCCCGCCTCGGCGCGGCCGGCTCGACCTCGAGAGCCTCGGCGCGGCCAACGCGCTGACCGACCCCGACGACATCGCGATGTGGGGGCGGGCCAAGCCGATCATCATCCCGCCGCGGGTCGGCGTGGTGAGGCTCGAGGCGAAGGTCCCGGGCGTGACGCCGTGGTCGGCCGAGACGCCGGCACTGCGGACGCTCGCCGTGTCGCTCATCGCCCCCGACGGCACCGTCGCCGAGCGGATCGAGCGTCGGATCGGCTTCCGTCGGGTCGAGGTCACGGCCAAGGAGCTGCTCGTCAACGGTCGCGCCGTCCTGCTCCGGGGCGTCAACCGCCACGACTTCGACCAGCAGACCGGGCGCGTCGTCTCACCCGATGACATGCGCGCCGACGTGTCGCTGATGAAGCAGTTCAACGTCAACGCGGTCCGCACCTCGCACTACCCCAACGACCCGCTGTTCCTCGACCTGTGCGACGAGTACGGGCTGTACGTCATCGACGAGGCGGACATCGAGAGCCACGCCTTCTACGAGGACGTCTGCTGGGACCCGGGGTACCGGAGCCAGTTCGTCGACCGCGTCGCGCGGATGGCCGTCCGCGATCGGCACCACCCCTCGGTCATCGCCTGGTCGCTGGGCAACGAGTCGGGCTACGGCGCCAACCACGACGCCGCCGCCGGCTGGCTGCGCCGCTTCGACCCGTCGCGCCCGCTCCACTACGAGGGGGCGATGAAGTTCGACTGGGCGAGCGCCCAGACCGCGAGCGACATCACCTGCCCGATGTACCCGCCGATCGCCGCGATTGTCGGCCACGCCTCGTCGCCCGAGCAGCGCCACCCGCTGATCATGTGCGAGTTCAGCCACGCGATGGGCAACAGCAACGGCACGCTCGGCGAGTACTGGGACGCCATCGAGGCCACCCACGGGCTCCAAGGCGGCTTCATCTGGGAGTGGCGCGACCACGGCCTGGACCTGCGGCTCCCCGACGGACGGACGCGCCACGCGTACGGCGGCGACTTCGGCGACGTGCCCAACGACGGCACGTTCGTGTGCGACGGCGTCACCTTCCCCGACCGGGCGCCCAAGCCCGGGCTGTGGGAGCACAAGCACCTCGGGACGCCGGTGCGCGTGGTCTCGGGTGCGGATGCCGCCCGCGAGGGCCGCGTGACCCTCGAGAACCGCGGCGACTTCCGCAACCTGGGATGGCTGCGCGCGAAATGGTCCGTGGACGCGGACGTGGCGGGCGGGTCCCTTGGCCACGGCGAGCTCCCGCTGCCCGACGTGGCGCCGGGCGCCCGGGCGGAGGTCATGATCCCCGGCTTCGTGCTGCCCGAGCCGGGTGTCGAGCGGTTCCTGACGCTCCGCTTCGCCCTCGCCGAGGCCACACTCTGGGCGCCGGCCGGGTTCGAGGTGGGCTGGGCGCAGGTGGCCCTGGGCGCGGCCCCTGCAGGCGCGGGCGGACCCGACGCGTCCGGCTGGACCGGGGACGTGGAGCTCGACACGGGAGGCAACCTCGTGCATCCGGCCTTCGCCGCGCCTCCGGCGCTCGTGCTGTGGCGCGCGCCCACCGACAACGACCGGATCGGCGGCATGGCCGAGCGGTGGGAGGCATGGGGCCTGGCATCGCTCACCCGGACGCTTGAGGGCATCGAGCGCGGGGGCGCCGAGACCATCGTGCGCTCAACCTGGCGGACGGCGGCCGGCATCGAGGTCCCGCACGTCGCCCGCCTCGCCCGCGACGCGCAGGGGCGCGTTCGGGTGACCGAGACGGCCCAGATCCCCCCGGTCCTCGCGGACCTGCCGCGGGTGGGCACGCTCCTCACGCTGGGCGCTGGCCATGAAGATCTCACGTGGTTCGGGACTGGTCCCCACGAGACGTACCCCGATCGCTGTCGCGGCGGGCTGGTCGGCCGCTGGGCCTCCACGGTGGCCGGCCAGCTCGTCCCCTACGTCCGGCCGCAGGAGAGCGGCGGGCACGCCCGTGTGCGGCGCCTCGCGGTCGGCGACGTCGAGATCGTGCTAGACGCGCCGCGCCAGGTGGCCGCGCTGCACGTGACCGCCCACGACCTCGACGCCGCCACGCACGACGACGAGGTGGCGCCGCGGCCTGAAACCTTCGTCACGATCGACGCCGTCCACCGCGGCGTCGGCACCGCCTCGTGCGGCCCCGACACGCTTCCTGCGTACATCGTGCCCACGGGGACGCACACTTGGGAGTGGACGCTCGAGCCGCTGGAGGCGACGCGCGGATGACCATCACGTGGAACCCTGACGCCAGCGAGTGGCACCTCCACAACGGCCGGACTTCGTGGGTGCTCGGCGTGCTGCCCAACGGCTGGCTCGGCCTGCACCACGCTGGCGCCCCGCTGGCGGCCGGCCCGTCGTACGCGCACCTCGGCCCGCGCGAGTTCGCAGGCTTCGAGAACCGCGTGGGCGAGCCCGTCGGCCTCGCCCTGCCCGTGCCCGGCCTCGGCGACTTCCGGGTGCCCGCGCTCGTCGTGGAGGCGGCCGACGGCTCGCAGGTGGTGGAGCCCCGGTACGCGGCGCACCGGATCCTCACCGGCAAGCCCGCGCTCCCCGGCCTGCTGCCGGCCACCTACACCGAGGACGACGCGGAGGCCGACACGCTCGAGGTCGACCTCGCCGACGGGCCGACCGGGCTGACCGTCACGCTGGCGTTCTCGATCTTCCGCGACCAGCCGGTCGTGGCGCGCTCCATGCACCTCAAGAACCTCGGCGCTTCGAGGGTCGTGGTCCGGACGGCGATGAGCGCCACGCTCGACCTGCCCGACGACGACTGGCACCTCATCACGTTCTCCGGCGCGTGGGCTCGCGAGCGGTTCCCCGCGGACCGTCGGCTCGTGCCGGGCCGGCAGGGCGTGGGCAGCCTGCGCGGCGGATCGGGCAACGAGCACAACCCCTCGCTCGTGCTGCGCCGTCCCGCCACGACCGAGGCCGCGGGCGAGTGCTGGGGCGTCGTGCTCGCCTGGTCGGGCAACTTCCTCGCCGAGGCAGAGGTCGGCTCGTTCGGGACGTCGCGCATCCGCATCGGGCTCCACCCCGAGCAGTTCGCCTGGCCGCTCGAGCCAGGCGAGTCGTTCACCACGCCCGAGGCGCTGCTCGCCTGGAGCGGCGACGGGCTCTCCGCGCTGAGCGGCAGCCTCCACGACCTGCTCGGGCGACGCATGGCCCGCGGGCCGTGGCGCGACAAGCCCCGGCCCCTGCTGCTCAACAACTGGGAGGGCACCTACTTCGACTTCGACCACGACCGACTGGTGGGCATGGCCCGGGCCGCCAAGGCGATGGGCATCGAGCTGTTCGTCCTCGACGACGGCTGGTTCGGCGTCCGCGACATCGACGACCGCTCGCTCGGCGACTGGGTGGTCAACACGCGCAAGCTCCCGCGCGGCCTGGACGGGCTCGCCCGCGAGGTCAAGGCGCTCGGCCTCCGCTTCGGCCTGTGGATCGAGCCCGAGATGGTCAACCCCGACTCGGACCTGTTCCGCGCCCACCCCGACTGGGCGATCGGCGTCCCGGGCCGCCACCGCACCGAGAGCCGCCAGCAGCTGGTGCTCGACTTCGCGAACCCCGAGGTCGTGGACCACATCGCGGGCGCCATCGGCGGCGTGATCGCGAGTGCGCAGCTCGACTACATCAAGTGGGACTGGAACCGCTTCATCACCGAGCCGTACTCCCCCACCCTGCCGCCCGAGCGCCAGGGCGAGTTCTTCTACCGCTACACCCTGGGCATGTACGAGCTGTACGAGCGGCTGACGACCCGCTTCCCGGAGATCCTGTTCGAGTCGTGCGCGGCGGGCGGCGCCCGCTTCGACGCCGGGCTCCTCGCCTGGGCGCCGCAGGCGTGGACCTCCGACGACACCGACGCGGTCGAGCGGCTGCGCATCCAGTGGGGCACGTCCTTCGCGTACCCGCTCTCGTCCATGGGCGCCCACGTCTCCGCGGTGCCGAACCACCAGACCGGGCGCATCGCGCCGCTCGACTTCCGCGCCGCGGTGGCGATGTTCGGCGCGTTCGGGTACGAGCTGGACCCGACCGCGATGAGCGAGGACGACGTGGCGGCCGTGCGCCGGCAGGTGGGCTTCTACACCGAGCGCCGCGAGCTGCTCCAGTACGGGCGCTTCACGCGGCTGCGCTCCCCGTTCGAGGGCGACGGCAACGAGGCCGCGTGGATGGTGTCGTCGCGTGACGGCGCCCGGGCGCTCGTCGCCCACTACCGCGTGCTGCAGCGCCCGTGGCCGCACCGCGACCGGCTGGTCGTGCGCGGGCTCGACCCCGGGGCGCGCTATGCCGTGACGTGCTGGACATCGTTCGACGCGCCGATGCCCACGATCGAGCGCGGCGGCGACGAGCTGATGGCCGTGGGGCTGGGCATCGAGCCGCCCGACCCGATGCCGATCGGCGACGATGTCGGCGCCGACGGCCATCGGTTCGTCCGCGGCGACTTCACGTTCCGCCTGTTCGACCTGCGGCGCGTCTAGGGGCGAGGCGGGCGCGGGGCGCCGGTGCGGACCGCGGGCGACCGTGGCACCCCGGCACCGGTTGTCCGGCCGCATCGACGGCGCAGGCCGAGCGGCACTCGCGGGCGACGACGTGCGCCGCTACCGTCCGCGACACGCAGCGAGGGGGTTGAGCCGTGGCCGGACCGGGTGGGCAGGGTCGGCGCAGGCGCTGGAGATGCTGGCGGCGGTGATGGTCCTCGGCAGCCTATTCGGCGCGGCGCACATGGCGGCGCCCACAGCCCGTGCCGAGTGCGAAGGCGCACTGGTGTTCAGCGCGATGGTCCCGCGCGCCAAGGCTGCAGTCGTCGGCCGCGTGACCGCCGTGTCCAGGCACAGCAATGGCTTCGTCGGCGTGCTCGCCGTGCGTGTCGAGCATGCCTACGGCATCAAGACCGGCGCTGTGTACACCGCTCGCTTCAAGGCGGCGTGGTGCGGGGATCACGTCCGAGTCGGCTCACGTGTCGTCCTGCTCATCGGCATCCACGATTCCGATCTCATGCTGGATGACGGCGACTACTACTTCGTCGTGGGCCAGTCGGCGACGCCCGCGCAGGCGGCCTCCGTGTGGGCGGCCCTGCCGGACACGGACGCGGCGGCTCCAGTCCTGTCGGCGCCGCCACCCCCAGCCTCGTCGACGGCGCCGTGGCTGCTCCTCGGCGCGGGCTCGCTCGGCCTGGCGCTCGCGCTCCGGCGGCTCAGGCGAGCCGGCGGGCCCCCGCGGACGCCTCGACCTCGAACACGCGCGGCGTGAGGCCGGTCCGCGCCGGGTAGTCGCGGAGCACGCTGTCCCGCAGGGCCGGCACCGCGTCGCGGCGGACCAGGTTGATGGTGCAGCCGCCGAAGCCGGCCCCCGTGAGCCGCGCCCCGATGACGCCCGGCGTGGCGCGGGCGATCTCGACGAGCGCGTCGAGCTCGGGCGACGAGACCTCGTACAGGTCGCGCAGCGAGGCGTGGCTGGCGTAGAACAGGCGGCCCACCCCGGCGAGGTCGCCGGCCTCGAACGCGGCGATCGCGTCGAGAACGCGCCGGTCCTCGGCCACGATGTGCTCGGCGCGGGCGAGCTCCACGGGCGACAGGCTGTCGCGGACGGCGTCGAGCATCGCCGGCGTCACGTCGCGCAGGGCGGTGACCCCCGGCTCAAGCGCGGCGATCGCGGCCACCGCGGCGTCGCACTGGGCGCGGCGCTCGTTGTAGGCGGAGGCCTCGAGCCGGCGCGGCGAGCCGGAGTGGCAGGCGACCAGCGCGAGGTCCTCCCCCACCAGCCGGATCGCGCGGTGCTCGAGGCTCCGACAGTCGAGCAGCAGCGCCCGCCCAGGCTCGCCGAAGATCGACGCGAACTGGTCCATGATCCCGTTGTTGAGCCCGATGTAGCCGTTCTCGGAGCGCTTGACGAGGTGGACGAGGTCCATCGAATCCACCGCAGGCCGGTCGCCGCCGGAGAGGGCCCAGGCGGAGACGACCTCGAGCGCGGCGGACGACGACAGCCCGGCCCCCTGCGGCAGGTCCGACGCCAACACGCCGCGGAACCCGGTCACCGGCAGCCCCGCCTCGGCCAGCGCCCAGCCCATGCCCGCCACGTAGTCGACCCAGGCGTTCTGGCGGGGGCCCGGCGCGGCGGCGGTGAACTCGCGCGTCTCGCCCGTCTCGGCGAGGGTGAGCCGCGCGATGCCGTCGTCGGTGGGCACAAGCGCGATCGCGATCCCGCGGTCGATGGCCACCGGCAGCACGAAGCCCTCGTTGTAGTCGGTGTGCTCGCCGATCAGGTTGACGCGGCCGGGCGCGAACACAAGACGCACATCCGCGGGATGCGCGGCGGACTCGGGGTCGATCTCGCGGAGGCGCCGCGCCAGCGCTTCGGGGTCGCGTGCGAGGTTGGCAGCGTACGGATCGGCGGGCGTGTCCGGCATGCGGCCAAGCCTATCGAACCGCGGTGCCGTGCGTGTGCGCGTGCCGCTGCCGTCGGATGGATGGCCCCTCGCCGCCCGGGCAGCCGCCCGCCTTCGCGCTCCCGGCACAACTGTGGGTTGTAGCAGGACGGCAGCCCGCCCCCGGCAGTTCGGGAGAGGGCCGCCGCACAACCGCCGCTTGTGCGGGCGGCGTCACGGCGCCGTGTGTGCGGCCGCGCACAACGGTCGCTTGTGCGGCGCACGTCGGGCGGCGGGTGGAGCGGACCGATACGCCTGGCAGTTGTGCGCCCACCGCCGGTCAATGCTGCGCGCCAGCGGCGCCGAGGGCGCCCAGCTCGCCGGTGGCGCCGAGGTCCCCCAGGTCGCCTGTCAGGTAGCGCGTGATCGACGGTCCGACCAGAGCCGCGAGCCGGTCCCCCGACAGCGAGACGATCGGCTCCACCCGGATGACGTACCGCGCGAGCACCAGGCCGACCATCTGGGTCCCGGCCAGCGTCGCCCGGAGCCGACCGTCCGGCACGCTCAGCGCGCCCCCCACCACCGCGAGCGGCCCATCGACCAGGAACGAGCGCAGCATGCCCGCGGCCGCCTCGTCGGTCGCCGCGGACCGAACGATCCCCATGATCACGTTGAGGATCTCCGGGCGGTCCCAGATCGCGACCAGGTGCCGGATCAATCGCTCCCCGATCTCGTCGCGCGGGCCGGCGGCCACCGCGGGGAACACCTGCGCGAGGTCGATCGGGAACTGCATGGCGGCCATGAACAGCCGCTGCTTCGTCCCGAAGTAGTGGTGCACGAGCGCCGGGTCGACGCCGGCGCCGGAGGCGATCACCCGGACGGTCGCGCCGTCGAACCCGTGCTCGGCGAACGCCACGCGGGCGGCCTCGAGAATGCGGTCGCGGGTCGCCGGACCGCGGTCGGCCGGACCGCGTGGACGCCCGGGCCGGCGCCCGGGACCTGGGCCCGGTGCGCCCGCGCTCACACCACGTCCCGGCGGATGGTCCAGGAGGCGATGACCGCGAACAGCACGGCCACCAGCGCGAGCACCGCGATGTCGAGCTGGACCGCCCTGACCGAGAGGTCGGCGCCGCGGATGAACACCTGGCGCAGCGCGTCGACCGCGTAGTTGAGCGGCATGACCGCGACCAGCGGCCGCAGGACGTCCGGCAGGCTGCTGACCGAGAACAGGACGCCCGACAGGAGGAACTGCGGCACCAGGACCACCGGGATGAACTGGATGACCTGGAGCTCGGTGCGGGCGAAGGTCGAGAGGAAGATGCCCAGGCTCACCGCGCCCAGGGCGAGCAGCAGCACCACCACGAAGGCGATGAGCGGGCTGCCGGCGACCGCGATGCCGAGGCCGAGCGAGAACGCCGGCAGGGGCCCGATCGCCGGGACGTGGACCGTCGCGAGCGCCCAGGTGAGCAGCACCGCGACCTGGACCGTGGCGAACAGGCTGAACCCGAGCGTGTAGCCGGCCACCACCTCGCCCCGCGTGACCGGCGTGGCCATCAGCCGCTCGAGCGTGCCGCCTGTTCGCTCGCGCAGGAACGACACGCCGGTGAGGATGTACACGAAGAAGTAGAGGAAGAAGGCGACGATCGCGGGCGCGAACGGGCCGATGGGATCGTTGCTCGGCGTGCCGTAGATGGTCACGTGGGCGATCGACGGGAGCACCGTCCCGAGGGCCGACGCCACGGCGCCGGTCAGCACCGCGACCACCGCGCTCATCTGCGCCGCGTCGCCCGACGGGTCGAGGCCGTCGGTGATGACCGTGACGCTCGACGACGGGCTGGGCATGGTCGCCGGGATCACGATCGCGATCGTGGCGTCGCCGTCGCGGACCATCGCCCTGGCGGTGTCCGCGTCGGCGGCCTGCGCCACGGTCATGCCGGCGCCCTCGAGCGCGGACGAGAGCCGCTCGCCGATGATCGCGGCCGGGCCGCTCGCCTCGTTCGCGATCGCCGCGTGCACGGTCGGCGTCGAGCCGTCGCGGAGGATGAACGTGAGCAGCCCCGTGACCAGGATCGGTGCGATGAACAGCAGGGCCAGCGACGGCCGGTCGCGGCGGATCTCGGCCGCGACGCGCCGGACGATGGCGCGCAGGCGCCGGGGGTTCATGCCGCCACCTCCCGCTCGCCCGCGAACCGCAGGAACGCCGCCTCGAGATCGGGCGTGCCGGCCTCGGCCCGCAGACCCTCCCCCGAGCCCCGGGCGATGACCTTCCCCGCCCTCATGAACAGCAGTTCGTCGCAGCGGTCGGCCTCGTCCATCACGTGGCTCGACACCACGATCGTGGCGCCGGCGTCGACCAGCGACCGGAAGTGGCCCCAGAACTGGACGCGGAGCAGCGGGTCGACGCCGACCGTGGGCTCGTCGAGGAACAGGACCGGGGGCCGGTGGACGAGTGCGCAGGCGAGCGAGAGCCGCCGGCGCTGCCCGCCCGACAGCGTGCCCGCGATCGTCGCCCGCCGGTCCGAGAGCTCGACCAGCCCGAGCGCCGCGTCGACGGCCCCGCGGTCGGCCACCCCGTACACCGCCGCGAAGAACTCGGCGTTCTCGCCCACGGTCAGAGCCGGGTAGATGCCGTCGCCCTGGGTCATGTACCCGATCCGCGCGAGGTTGGCGCGATTGGGCATCCGGACGCCCAACACCTCGGCGGTCCCCTCCGTCGCCCGCGTCATCCCGGTCAGCAGCCGGATCAGCGTCGTCTTGCCGGAGCCGTTGGGGCCGAGCAGGCCGTAGATGTGGCCGGGCGCGAGCTCGAAGCTGATGCCGTCGACGGCCGTCAGGTCGCCGAAGGTCTTGACCAGCCCCGCCGCGCGGATCGCGACCTCGCCCGCGGCGGGTGCCGGCGGCGTCGGCGAAGAATTCATCATGCGTTGAATTCTACGACGGCGGGCAAGTCGTCTGCTCGGCGATTCGCGCGCCTACGCGGCGACGGCCTCCGGGTCGGGACGGGCGTCCCGCACGCCCGCCAGCGCCCACCACGCGCCGGCCGACCCGACCGCCGCGCACACGGCCGCCAGCCCGAAGACGACGATCGGGCCGGAGCTGCTCCAGAGCAACCCGCCGCCCACATTCGCGACCAGCGCGCCGACACCCCCGGTGGTCAGCGCGAGGAGCGACTGGCCGGAGCCCTGGAGCGTTGGCGGCAGCAGCAGGCGGATGGTCGTGACCGAGCCCACGTACATCCCCGACCACCCGGTCCCGTTCAGGGCAGCGGCGGCGATCACGTGCTCCGGCGCCGGCGCGAGGGCGAACCAGGCGAAGACGACCGCGAGCAGCGCGATCGACGCGGCCATCACCGGGCGCGGACCGTGGCGGGCCAGCAGCCGCGACACCACGGGCATCGCGCCCACCTCGACGGCCGCGGCCACGCCGAACGCCAGGCCGATGTCGCCCGAGGCGCCGCCCAGGCGCTCGACGAGCAGTGGCAGGAACGTCAGGGTCGCGAACACGCCGACGTTCGCGAGGCCGATCGCGACGAGCACCCTCGGCAGCCGCGGCTCGACCGCCAGGGCCTCGCGGATCGCCCCGCCGCGCCGCTCGGCGGCGATCCGCGCCCGGCCGACGTCAGGGATCCGGAGCGCGATGCCGATCGACGGCACGGCCAGCAGGATGAACGCGGGGACCGCCGCCAGGTAGCCCGCGCGCTCGAACAGCGCCCCGGCCACGAGCGAGCCGACCGCGAAGGCGCCCGATTGGAGCGCGCGGAGCTGCCCGTACTGGCCCGCAGGGTTGGCGAGGGCGTTCACGGCGAGGGCGTCCTGCAGCGGGAACATGAGCCCGTACGTCGTGGCGAACGCCATGTACGCGAGCCCGACCCCGGCCAGGGGCAGCGGGAGCGCGAAGACGGCCAGGAGGACTGCCGCCAGGACGAGCGCCAGTGCCAGGGCCCGGGAGCGCCCCAGGACGACGTCGGCAACGTGGCCCCAGGTGCCGACCAGGGCCACGTAAGCGAGCGACACCAGCGCGCCCAGGACTCCGAGCCAGGTCGCCGACACGCCCCGCTCGACGAGGATCGCGGGCGCGAACGGGGTGAAGACCGCGTTGCCGAGGCCGTTGACGATGAACAGCAGGACGACCAGGCCGACTGCTCGACCGGGCCGGGGGGACGCCAGCCGGGCCGCCACTCCTAGCCGAAGCGAGCCCGAAGCCGCGGCAGGATCAGCTCGCCGTAGCGCTCGATGGCGGCCTCCTGCGCCTCGCCCGGGAAGTGGAACACGAGGTGCGTGAAGCCGTACCCGAGGTAGGGCGCGATCTGCTCCACGTGCTCGTCGGGGTCGGAGCTCACCAGACGAGCATGGATGCGGCTCATGCCTGGAATGGTACGCCGCGGGCTTGGCAGTGGCGGCGCCTTTACCTGACGGACAGCCCGGTGATCTCCAACGTCGCACCCGGGTTGAAGGACACGACATCGAATACGAGGGAGGCGGCGAACGGCTCCGGCCCGATGTACGGCGGCCGCCCGACCATTGAGCCCTGCATCGGAGGCCGACCGGAAGCCACGGGCTGAAGTTCCACGTGCAGCCCCTGCACCACGTAGGTTCCAGAGGCTGCGTTCGCCAGCGTGAGCGATGTCGACGTGTAGTACCCGTCTGGCAGTGTCAGCCCGCCCAGCGGCACGTGCTGCGTCCCAAGGTCGGTGAGCGGGATGCTGAGCCGAGCCACCGCCAGCGGCGACGCCGCGTCGACGGTGGCGGCCACGGGTGGGGGCCCCATCGTGGCGCACACCACGTCTCCGGGCGTCGGCTCGACCTCGACAGGACCCGTCGTGCCCGGTCGCACCGATGGCTCAACGGCGCTGGCGGTGCAGACGGGATCGCGATTGATCCAGTGCAGGTCGGGTGCGTTCACGATCGGCGTGGGGTTCGGTACTGGCCCGGCAACATTCGGGGGCAGCGTCGACGCTGAGCAGGCTGCGACCGACGTGACCACGAGCCAGGCCAAGAATGCTGCCGAGCGGCGGGCCGCCAATCCTCTGGTCCGGTGCATTGGTCCCCCCTAAGGCCGATTCGAGGTCTGGGCGTAGATCGTGTCGCGGGAGACCTGCGTCGTGCTCACGCTGCACGTATATGCCGATGGATCACCGGACGCATCGTGGTCGCATGCAGCGATCGGGGCCTTGGTCACCCACGTGTTGTTGTCACGCCTCTGACCGTTGATCCGGTACGTCTTGACCGGAGTTAGGTTCGCCGGCCGACCGATCGCATCCATCGTGTTGCCAGTCTCGTAGCCCGACCAGGCGTAGTCACCATAGGAAGAGCCATGCGATACGGGTTCACCCCAAGTGCTGTTGTTCCAGTGTCGATGGATCTGGTCGCACCAGTTGCTCGCCGCAGTGTTGTCGTAGATGCAGAAGGTCCACGCAGGCTTTGTGCTGTCGCTCCACCAAGAGGACATGTAGACGGAGAAGCCGTACAGGTGTCCGTAGATGGGCTGCGTTCCATTCGCGAACCAGGTGAGCTTCGTTAGGACGCCCGGACCGTGGTCGTCCGAGGTCCAGACGAAAACCGGGTCAGTGCTCGCCGGCCACCCGTAGCTGGGGTCGTTCTGGCGGCCGATGCCAATCTGCACGATCCCGGAGCCGTTGTTCCCCTGCTGCAGATTTGCGGCAAGAACGACGGAGAAGCCATGTCCTGGCGTGGTGCATGGGAACAACTGCTGATGAGTGTCGATGTCGCCTGAGGAGCCCTTGAGCAGCACCCCGCCGAGATCTCTCGAGCTGTTGAGTCCCTTGTACTCGTGGAAGTTTCCGGAGGTCCCGGCAGTGCAGCCACCGTTGAAGAACGCGGTTGCATCGCGAGGCATGATCACGCTTGGGACCAGCATGATGAGTGCCACGACCGCCGCTTGTCCCACCATGCGAATGCGCCTGTTGGCCAGCATCTTCCCCCTGTGATGTGGCTGGCGGCCGGCGGACCGACCTACTCCTGTACGGGAAGGCTACCCCCCCGGGCGGGATGTCAACCCCATCAGCCCATTCCCGGCCCCTCGTCCCCGCGGTGTGGTCCATGGCCTCGCTGCCCGAGGGGCACAGGGTCAGCCGAAACGGGCGCGCAGGCGCGGCAGGATCAGCTCGCCGTAGCGCTCGATGGCGGCCTCCTGCGCCTCGCCCGGGAAGTGGAAGACGAGGTGCGTGAAGCCGTAGCCGAGGTAGGGCGCGATCTGGTCCACGTGCTCGTCGGGGTCGGAGGACACCAGCCAGCGCTTGTGCGCGTAGGGCTCGGCCTCCTTGGCGGCCTCCTCCATCTCGAGCGCGTCGTGGATGCCCACCTTCTTCTCGCCCGGCAGGGCGAGGGCGGCCCAGACCTTGGTGTCCTCGAACGCCCGCTCGCGGTCGGTGTCGAACGAGACCTTCATCTCGATCATCTTGTCCATCGCGGCCACGTCGCGGCCCGCGCGCTCGGCGCCCTCCGCAAGCCCCGGCAGCAGGGTCTGCGTGTACAGCTCCTCGCCCTTGCCGCTGGTGCAGATGAACCCGTCCGCGATGCGGCCCGCGAGGCGCGCGGCGGCCGGCCCGGACGCGGCGATGTAGACCGGGACGGGCTCGTCGGGTCGGTCGTAGATGGTGGCGTTGGCGACGCGGTAGTGCTCGCCCTCGATCGTGAGGCGCTCGCCGCGCCACAACTGCGCGATGAGCCCAACGGACTCCTTGAGGCGCGCGAACCGCTCACTCTGCTCGGGCCAGTCGACCCCGACCGGCGTCTCGTTGAGGCTCTCGCCCGTACCCACGCCCAGGATCACGCGGCCCGGCGCGAGCAGGCCCAGCGTCCCGAACGCCTGCGCCACGATCGCGGGGTTGTAGCGCAGCGTGGGGGTGAGAACGCTCGTGCCCAGGACGACCCGCTTCGTCGCCTGCGTGGCGGCGCCGAGCCAGACGAGCGCATTGGGCGCGTGGCCGCCGTGGTGGCGCCACGGCTGGAAGTGGTCACTGGTCCAGACGGAGTCGAACCCGGCATCCTCAGCGGCGACCGCGAGGTCGAGGAGGCGCTGGGGCGGGAACTGCTCGGCGGAGGCCTTGTAGCCGAGTCGGAGGGCGGGCATGGACATCTCCCGAATCGTGCGTCGTGTCGGACCATGATCGCCCCGATCCGTCGGCGGCGCGACGACGGCGAGTCCGGCACGGGCCCACTAGGCGTGCGCCACGGGGCGCCACGGACGCGCGCGCCCCGGTCGCGGCCGGCCCGTCGCGGCATACTCCGCGGATGGACCTCGCCCCGGCCGTCGCCACGTTCCCCGACTGGCCGCAGTACGCCGGCCGGATCGCCCGGGTCGTCGGCGCGCTCCAGCCGGAGCAGCTCGCGCTGCGGGCGTCACCCGACCACGCGCCGGTCTGGGCGCTCGCCGCGCACGTGGCGTCGTCGCGGATGTACTGGCTGTGCATGGTGTGCGGCGAGCCCGGGCTCGAGACCTCGACGGTCGTCGACCCGGCCACCGGCGAGGGCTGGGAGGACGACCCTGCGCACCCCCGATCCGGCGGCGAGCTGGTCGCGGCGCTGGACGCCTCGTGGGCGGTGGTGGCGGGCTGCCTCGAGCGCTGGACGCCGGCCATGCTCGCCGAGGAGGTCGAGCGGCGCTACGGCGACATCGTCCAGCGCCACCGGCGCATCTCCATCCTCAATCGCCTGTTCAGCCACGACGCCTTCCACGCGGGCGAGATCTCGCAGCTGCTCGGCGTGGCCGGGCTGCCCGAGATCGACCTCTGGCGGCCCGACGCACCCGCCTGACCGGCGCGGACCAGATCGCATCGGCGCCCCCGCGCTGGCGCCCTGTTCCGCGAGCGAACCTCAGCCCGAGACGGCCAGCACCGCGGCGCCGACGAGCACGAGCACCGACCCCGCCAGCCGGAGCGCCACCTCCCGGCGGGTCAGCGCCTCGTGCAGCCTGACGATCCCGTACGCCGAGGTGATCAGCACCGATGATTCGCGCAGCGGCCCCACGATCGAGACCTCGGCCCGCGACAGCGCGAACAGGATGAGCGTGTAGGCGGCCAGGGTGAGCATGCCCGCCATGATCGCGGTCCGCACGCGGAGCGATCCGGCCGGCGCGGCGAACGCGCCGCCTGCGATCCGCGGCCGGGCGAGGTCGATCGCCCCGAGGCCGACCGCGGCGACGGCCCACAGGATCGCCGCGTAGATCCACGGCGGCGCGAGCTGGGAGCCGACGCGGTCGAGGCTCGTGTACGTCGCGATCGTCAAGCCGGTCAGCAGCGCGAAGGCGGCCGCGCCGCGGTGGGCCGCGTTGACGCTCTGGAGCAGCCGCCACGGCCGCTGGACGGTGAGCAGGCCCGCGAGGACCAGCGCCACGCCGGCCGCGGCACCGCCCGAAAGCCGCTCGTCCAGCGCCGCGACCCCGACGATGACGATGAGCAGCGGTGCGGAGCCCCGCGCGAGGGGCGAGACGATCGACAGGTCGCCCCGCCGGTAGGCCGCCGCGAGGAAGACGAAATAGGCCACCTCGGCCAAACCCGACACGAGCCCGATCACCAGCGCCGCTGTCGGCACCGCGGGCATCCCGAAGGCCACCCACCCGATCGCGGCGAGTGGCAGGACCACGCAGAACGCCGCGAGCATGCCGACCGTCGCGGTCCGGAGCGGGTCGCCGGCGGTCTTGAGCAGGATGTTCCACGTGGCGTGCATGGCCACCGAGGCCAGCACGCACGCGAAGGCGAGGGTGTCCACCCGGCGAGTCTAGGGGCCGGGGCGCCGCGCGCGACGTCCCGGCCCACATCCGCGGGTGGCCGCGGCTAGCGGGCGACGTCCCTCCGGGTCATGCCCCAGGCGCCGAGCGCGATGCCGCCGACGGCGATCACGAGGCACGCGACGACCCCGACCGCGTCCCACTGGCCGGCCATCGGCTGGCCGAAGTGCGTGGTGAGCGCGAGCCCGGTGATCGCGTCGGGCAGGCCGAGCGGCTTGCCGAGCAGGCCGAGCAGGTACGTCACGACGACGAACAGGGCGACGAGCTCGGCGGCGAGCGACGTCCGCCACAGTCCGCCGATCGCGACGCCGATCCCGATCAGCGCCGCGGCGTACAGTCCGAGCGACGCCGAGCCGAGCATGGCCTCGCCCGCCGACACGCCGCCCGAGGTCGCCCCCAGGCCGACGGCCAGTGCGAACACGAGGGTCATGACGACGTCGGCCAGGAGCGCGGCGATGGCGCCCGCGACCACCCACCGCCACCGGGGCAGCGGCGTGGCCAGCACCTCCTCGAGCCGGTCGCCCGTCTCGTCGGATGCCCACTTGGAGATGAACGTGGCGGCGGCGAACCCGGCGATGATGTAGAAGAGCTCGATGAACAGCTGGAGGAAGCCGCCAGCCGTCGTGAGGTCGAGGCCGGGGAACGCGTTCTGCAGGACCCCGATGAGGTTCGAGTCGCCCGCGAGCTGGCCCGTCATCTCGCCCACGAGCGAGGTGAGCATCACGCCGAACACGCCCAGCCCGAGACCCCAGGCCAGCGCGCGCGGCAGCTGGTCGCCGAACGCCCGGCTGATAGGCCCCCGGACGCCGAGCACCGAGCCCGGGAGGGTCGGCAGCCCGAGGCCCAGCGTGATCCCGATGTCGTGGCGGGCGAACGTCTCGACACCGAGGGCGAGCAGCACGACGCCGGCGACGCCCACGAGCGCAAGGCCAGTCCAGTCGAACGAGCCGGCCAGCGGCACGTGGTTCGCCATCCAGCTGAACGGGCTGAGGATGGTCAGCGGGTCGAGGTGGAGGCCGTTGACGCTCCATGCGACGGCCAGCGCGATCCCGGCCACGCCTGCCGAGCCGGCCCGGCCGAGGAGCGGGCCGAGCGCGAATGCGAGGCCGCCGAAGAAGAGCGCCGGGAAGCCGAGCCAAAGCGCGAAGCCGACGGCCTCCTGCACCGAGAGCCGGTCGCCGAGGGCGGCGTTGCCGTAGGTGTTCGAGCTGACCATGAGCATCACGGTCATGAACGCGAGCGCGACGACGAGCCCGGTGAGGTGGGCGGCGAGCTTGTCGAGCGCGATCCGGCGCTTGCCGAACGGCGAGGTCGCGATCATGTCGAGGCTGCCCCGGCCAGCCTCGCCCGCGAGCGTCCCCGACAGCGCGAGGATCGACCACAGCGAGGTCGTGAGCACGAACACCAGGCCGTACTTCCAGGTCAGGTAGCCGCCGAACGTGCCCAGGCCGACTGGCTTCCCAAAGAAGTCGACCATCTGCGACGGCATGCCGCCGATGAGCTTGTCGATCTCGAGCCGGGAGGCGTCCGTCGGAAACACCGTCGGGATCGCGGCGCCCATGGCGAGCGACAGCCCGCCGAGCAGCCCGGCCGCGATGATGAAGGCCAACCGGGAATCGCGGATGCTCTTGCCGTAGACGCTGCCCAGCCCGTAGACCCGCGAGCGGAACGGGACCGGGCGGAAGGCTGCCGCCGCGGGGTGGCGCGGCGCGCCGGTGCTAGCGGCCATCGGACCCCGCCCCCGCGGCGTCGCGGCCGTACTGTGCAAGGAACGTCTCCTCGAGCGAGGGCTCGCGGGAGACGAAGTCGAGCAGCTCGAACTGGGCGGCCGCGCGCACCACCGGCGTGATCGCGCCCGCGACGCGCATGCGGAGCACGTGGTCCTCGGCGACGACGTCGGAGACGCCGGGCAGGTGCGCGAAGGTGTCGGACGGGACAGCGCCGGCGAAGCGCAGCTCAACCTGGTGGTGGGCCAAGTCGCGGAGGCCCTCGACCGTGTCGACCTTGACCAGCCGGCCGTCCCGGATGATCGCGACGCGGCGGCAGCTCTTCTCAACCTCGGAGAGGATGTGCGAGCTGAGGAACACCGTGGCGCCGCCGGCGACGTGCTCGCGCAGCGTCGCGAAGAACGTCTGCTGGACGAGCGGGTCGAGGCCCGAGGTGGGCTCGTCGAGCACGAGCAGCTCGGGCTTGTGCTGGAGGGCGGCGATGACGCCCACCTTCTGCTTGTTGCCCTTGCTGTACTCCTTGAACCGCTTGCCGGCCTCGAGCTCGAACCGATCGATCAGGGCCGCCTGGTAGACCGTGTCCACGCCCCCGCGCAGGTTCCCGAAGTACTCGAGCGTCTGCTTGCCGGTGAGGCGGTCATAGAGCGCGAACTCGCCCGGGATGTAGCCGACCCGCTTGTGGATCGAGACGGGGTCGGCGCTGGACTCGATGCCGAACACCGTCGCGCGGCCGCTCGTCGGCCGGATGAGGTCGAGCATCGTGCGGATGGTCGTGGTCTTGCCGGCCCCATTGGGGCCCAGGAACCCGAAGACCTCGCCCTGTTGCACCTCGAGGTCCACGTCGATGATCCCGCGGCTCTTTCCGTAGGACTTCGTGAGCTTCTCGAGGGTGATGACCGGGGGCATGGGCACTCCTTACTCAGTCGAACCAGATGCGGATGAGATTCGGGTCGAGGATGGTGAACGATCCTGGCGGCAGGCACAGGACCCGCTCCATCGCCTCGTCATAGGCGCGGATGAACCGTTCAACCTCCTCGACTGGGGCGCGGCCGTCGATCGCATCCATGAGCGCCCGGCGGATCGCATCGGTGGAGCCCGCGAACATGGCGGTGACGATGACGGCGGCGTGGTCGGCCGAGGACACGCTGACCGTGCCCTCCGCCACGCCCTGCCGGAGGACGGCGGCCATCACCGGACGGAACTGCTCGAACGCCCGCCCCTCCGCCCTGGTGCGGACCAGGTCGTTGCCGGGCTGGTACCAGCCCCGCATGAAGGGGAGGATGAAGTCCTTGCGTTCGCTCTTCCAGTTGCCCCCGACCGTGAACAGGGCCTGGAGCTTGTCGACCGCCGACATCGCGGGGTCCTCGGCGATCGGACGGAGCACCCTCAGGCCGGCGTCGGTCATGCGATCGATGACCGCCTCGAGGATCGCCTCCTTCGACTCGAAGTAGTGGTAGAGCGCGCCGCGCGAGCAGCCGAGCTCGTCCTGGACGCTCTGGATGCTCATCGCGTCATAGCCGAGGGAGCGGATCAGGCGCTCGGCAACGTCGAGGATCTCGTCGCGGCGGACGGCGTGGGCGGCGTGGTTGAGGGTGCGGGCCATGGTCTTCAGAATTCTCCGACCGACTGTCGGTCGGATTATATGACGCACCTGCAAGAGGGCTGGGGCCATGGGTCCCGACCGGCGGCCTCGGGGCGCCCGATCGGGCGGGTCCGAATGGCCCGGGGGCGCGGAGGGCGCAGGCCGCGTCGGCGCAGGCCGGGGCGCAGGCCGCGTCGGCGCAGGCCGGGGCGCAGGCCGCGTCGGCGCGGGCCGGGGCGCAGGCCGCGTCGGCGCAGGCCGGGGCGCAGGTCGGGGCGCAGGCCGCGTTGGCGCCCCCCAGTCCCCAGACCGCCGAGGGCGCCGTCTCGCACAACCCCGGGTAGTAGCAGACAGCCATCGCGGTCCGTCGCGGCCCTCCGCACAACCAGACGTTGTGCGGAGGGCCTCAGCCTGCGTCCTGGGCGCGTCCCCACAACCAGCGGTTGTGCGACGGGATCTGGGCCCGGCTCAGAGAGCTGGCTACCACTGCCGGTTGTGCCGCCGACGCGGCAGTCCGGCGGGCGGGGACGGGCTTGGCTCAATGGGCGGGCCACCACTGCCGGTTGTGGCGCCGACGCGGCCGTTCGGCGGACGGGTCTGGGCCCGGCCCAGAGAGCGGGCCACCACTGCCGGTTGTGGTGCCGACGCGACCGCCTGCCGGGCGGGCGCGGCCGCCGACGCCGTGCCACCGGTCCCGGGGCCGACGTCGCCGTGCCACCGGTCCCGGGGCCGCCGACGCGACCGCCCGGCGGGCACCTCGCAGCGTGCTCAGACCGGGCTTGGCCAGCCCCCGAGCTCGGCGAGGGTCGGCGGGTTGGCGCCGGCACGTCCGCAGACCACGGCCGCCGCGAGGACGGCGAAGCGGGCGGCCCGCAGCACCGCGTCGGGATCGCCCGCGGCATGGCGCCCGCCGCCGCCCTGGACGAGGCACGCGAGGAACGCCCCGCCGAACGTGTCCCCTGCGCCGATCGTGTCGACGACCTCCACTCCGGGTGCCGCCACCTCGTGCGCCACGCCGTCCACCAGCACGCGCACGGGGGCGGGGCCGTCGGTGATCAGCAGGACCCGCGGCCCGAGCGCCTGCACCCACCCGGTCGCGGCCTCGGCGGTTTCGCCCGGGACCAGGAACGCGAGGTCCTCGGTGCTCACCTTCACGATGTCGGCGCGGGCGAGGACGCGCGCGAGCCGGGCGCGGAAGGCGTCGGGGTCGCGGGTGATCGACGGGCGGCAGTTGGGGTCGATCATGAGCAGGAGGCCCGGCGGGAGCGCCGCCACCATGGCCTCGAGGGTCGTCGCCATCGGCTCCAGCACGAAGCCGAGCGTCCCGGTCAGGACCGCGGACGTGTCGGTCGGGAGGCCGCCCGCGAGCGGCTCGGGGTACACCGCCGGCGCCGAGGTCGAGTCCGTGTAGAACCGGTACGAGGCCGCCCCGTCCACGCCGATCTCGGCCAGCGCGAGCGTTGTCGGGAGGTCGGTGCGCTGGGCCATCGAGAGGTCGACGCCGGCGCCCGCCAGCCCCGCCTCGAGGTCCCGCCCGAACCGGTCCGACGACAGGCCGCCGATCCACGAGACGGGCGTCCCGAGGCGCCCGACGGCCCGGGCGCTGTTGTAGGGACCGCCGCCCGGAACGGCCGTGATCGACCCGTCGGCCCGCACGATGAGGTCGACGAGGGCGTCCCCCGCAATGACGATCACGGCGGCCTCAGACGCCGATCGGGTGCCAGACGGTCTTGGCCTCGAGGAACGAGGCGATCCACTCGGGACGCTCGGCTGCGCGGTCGTCGAGCCAGTCGAACGTGGCGTCCTTGACGCCCGCGGGCCGGCGCGCGACGCGCTTCACCGAATCGGCGGCGGCGATCTCGGCGGCGAGGCGCAGCTCGTCGGGGATGCCCCAGCCGTCCACGCCGTCGACGTCCGCGTGCGCCGCCAGCACCGGCACGAGCTCCTTGCGCTGGCCGGTGAGGATGTTGACGACGCCGCCCGGGACGTCGGACGTGGCGAGCACCTCGGCCAGCGTGATCGAGGGCAGCGGGCGCGACTCCGATGCGAGCACCACGGCCACGTTGCCGCCGGCCAGCACGGGTGCGAGCCGTGACACGAGGCCCAGCAGCGACGAGCGCTCTGGCGCCACGACCCCGATGACGCCGGATGGCTCAGGGATCGTGAAGTTGAAATACGGGGCGGCGACCGGGTTGGCAGAGCCCAGCACCTGGCTGATCTTGTCGGTCCAGCCCGCATACCAGACCCAGCGGTCGACGGCCCGCCCGACCAGGGTTCGGGCCTCCCCCACCCGGACGCCCTCGGCGGCCATGACCTCGGCCGTGAACTGGTCGGCCCGGCCCTCGAGGACCTCGGCTGCGCGGTACAGGATCTGGCCGCGGTTCATCGCGGTCCGCGCCGCCCAGCCCGGGGCGGCGGCGCGGGCGGCGCGGACCGCGTCGCGGAGGTCCTTGCGCGATGCCCGGCACGCGTTCGCGAGCGGCAGCCCGTCGGCGTCGCTGACCAGGTACGTGCGGCCGCTCTCGGTCCGCGGGAAGGCGCCGTTGACGTAGAGCTTGTACGTCCGCAGGACGGGCAGGCGGTCGGGGGTCGCGGCCATCAGCGGTCCTCCAGCCGCACGTATGCGTGCAGGCCGTGCATCCCGCCCTCGCGGCCGAAGCCGGACTCCTTGTAGCCGCCGAAGGGGCTCACGGGGTCGAAGCGGTTGAACGTGTTGGCCCAGACCACGCCCGCCTTCATCGCCGCGACCATCGCGAACACCTTGGAGGCCTTCTCGGTCCAGATCCCGGCCGACAGCCCGTACTCGGTGTTGTTGGCCTTCTCGACCGCCTCGTCGGGCGTGCGGAACGTGAGCACCGAGAGCACGGGCCCGAAGATCTCCTCCTTGGCGATGCGGTGGCTCTGGGCGACGTTGGTGAACAGGGTGGGCCGGAAGAAGTAGCCGCGCTCGGGCAGCTGGCAGGCCGGCTGGTACAGCTCGGCGCCCTCGGCGACGCCGCTGGCCACGAGCTCGGTGATCTTCTCGAGCTGGGCCTTGTTGTTGATCGCCCCGACGTCGGTGTTCTTGTCCATCGGGTCGCCGACGCGCAGGGTCGCGAGCCGGTCCTTGAGCCGCTCGACCAGCTCGTCCGCGACCGACTCCTGGACGAGCAGGCGCGAGCCCGCGCAGCACACCTCGCCCTGGTTGAAGTAGATCCCGTTGACGATCCCCTCGACGGCCTGGTCGAGCGCCGCGTCCTCGAACACGATGTTCGCGGCCTTGCCGCCCAGCTCGAGTGTGAGCACCTTGTCGGTGCCCGCGACCGCGCGCTGGATCTTCTTTCCGATCTCGGTCGACCCGGTGAAGGCGACCTTGTTGACGTCGGGGTGGCTGACGAGCGCCATGCCGATGTCGCCGGGCCCGGGGACGATGTTGACGACGCCGGGCGGCAGGTCCGCCTGCTGGCAGATGTCCGCGAAGAGCAGCGCCGAGAGGGGCGTCGTCGAGGCAGGCTTGAGCACGACCGTGTTGCCGGCCGCGAGGGCCGGCGCGATCTTCCAGCTCAGCATGAGCAGCGGGAAGTTCCAGGGGATCACCTGGGCCGCGACGCCGAGCGGCTTGGCGACCCGGCCCGGGAACGCGTACTCGAGCTTGTCCGCCCAGCCCGCGTAGTACCAGAAGTGGGCCGCCGCGAGCGGGATGTCGACGTCGCGGCTCTCCTTGATCGGCTTGCCCGAGTCGAGCGTCTCGAGCACCGCGAGCTCGCGGGCGCGCTCCTGCATGATCCGCGCGATCCGGAAGATGTACTTGGCGCGCTCGCGGCCGGGCATCGGGCCCCACACGCGACGATGCGCCCGCCTCGCGGCGGCGACCGCTCGGTCGACATCGGCCGTCGTGGCCTTCGCGACCGTCGCCAGCTGCTGCTCGGTGCTCGGGTCGACCGTTGCGAAGGCGCCGCCGTCGGCAGCGTCGCGCTCCCGGCCGTCGATGAACAGGCCGTAGTGGTCGCGGACGGTGACGATGTCGCGCGACTCGGGAGCGGGCGCGTACTCCCACGGGACGGCCTGGCCGTCGCCCAGACCCCAGGACGCGGGCGGCTGCTCGGCGGACGGCGTCACGGACTTGTCGGTGCTCACGTGGCCATTATGGCATCCGGGCCTCGGGCGGCCGACCAGCCCGGACGAGGAGGCCGTAGTCCGACTACAATCCCGTGTAATCGATTGCCGCCGACCTGTCGACGGCACGGCCACAGGAGACGGCAGATGGGCGGCTTCTCGCTCCGGGACCCGAGGCGGATCGGCGTGGCGGTGCTCGGCGCCGGTCGCATGGCGCAGACCCACATGCGGACGCTGGCGGGCATCGACAACGCGGACGTGGTCGTGGTGGCCGACCCGCTCGAGGCTGCTGCCCGGCGCGGCATGGAGGTCGCCCACGCCCGCCGCTGGACCCCCGACCCGCTCGAGGCCATCGCCGACCCTGCGGTCGAGGCGGTCGTCATCGTCACGCCGACGTCCACGCACGCCGCGCTGATCGAGGCGGCCCTGCGTGCGGGCAGGGCGGTCTGGACCGAGAAGCCCATCGCGCAGGAGCTTGCCGACACCCAGCGGATCGTCGACCTGTGGCGCGAGCTGCAGATCCCGGTCGCGGTCGGGTTCATGCGCCGGTACGACCCGGGCTACGCGCGCGCCAAGGAGCTGATCGACAGCGGCGAGCTGGGGCGGATCGAGCAGTTCCACGCCTACTCGCGCGACGTCAACCCGCCGCCGCTCGAGTTCCTGCTCCACGCGGGGGGCTCGTTCCTCGACATGTCGGTCCACGATCTGGACCTGGCCCGGTTCCTCGTCGGCGAGGTGGCTGAGGTCCACGCCTGGGCGGGAACCCTGTTCGACGACCGCTTCACCCAGGCGAACGACTGGGACACCGCCGCGATCATGCTGCGATTCGCGAACGGCGCCTTCGGCGTCATCGAGACGGCGCGCCACTCGACCTGGGGCTACGACATCCGGGCCGAGGTGAGCGGCTCCAAGAACAAGGTCACGATCGACGCCGACCGGAAGACCCCGGCCACCGTGACCAGCGGCGTCAGCCTCCAGCACGACCTGTACGCGGACTTCTTCGACCGCTTCGACACCGCCTACCAGCGCGAGCTCCAGGCGTTCTTCGCGGACCTCGCCGCCGGGCGGACGCCGCTTCCCGGCCCGGACGACGCGCTCGAGACGCTCCGGCTGGCCGTGGCCTGCACGCGGAGCTGGCGCGAGAACCGGCCCGTCTCGCTGGCCGAGGTCACCGCGTAGCCGCTTGGTCCCGCCGGTGGCCCTGGCCCGGTGGCCGCGGCGCCGCCGGCCGCGGGCGGCCGCAGCATGCGGCCGGGGAGACTTCGGGCGGCCGGCGCACATTGCCGCCGGAGGGCGGTTTCCGGGTCGTTCGCGAATGGCGGAAGCGTCGCGGCCGGGGCGCGGGGTGCCGTGCGGAGCTCCGGGGTGCGCCGGCGCCGCCGGCCGCGGGCGGCCGCAGCATGCGGCCGGGGAGCTTCGGGCGGCCGGCGCACATTGCCGCCGGAGGGTGGTTTCCGGGTCATTGGCGAATTGCGGAAGCATGAGGTTGGTCGCCCGTGGCCGAGGGTTCGGTGCACGGCTGCGGACGGGCCGCCGGCGCCGTGTGGGAGGCGGGAGATCGCTGGTTGCGCGCCGGAGGCCGGTCCCCAGGTCGTTCGCGAATCGCGGAAGGGTCGCGCGGCGGGCCACCTGCGACCCGACCGGCCGCCTCCCGATGGCCGCACGTGCGACCATGGCGGCATGACCGACGCGACGCTCCCCGATGGCATCGAGCGCCTCCTCGGACCGGACGGCGTGGTGCAGCGGGTTCGGCCAGCTGCATACGCGTGGTGTGAAAGCGACGGCAGCCTGCTCCTCTGCCGGGTGGCGGCGAGCGGTCCGGGAGCGGGCCAGTGGACGCTCCCCGGCGGCGGGCTGCGCTTCGGCGAGGCCCCGCTCGATGCGCTGGCCCGCGAGGTGGACGAGGAGACAGGCCTCACGGTGGCACCGGGCGAGATCGTCGGGGCCTACTCCGCAGTCCTCGAGCCCGGGGAGACCGTCACCGGGCACCGCATCCACACCGTGGGCATCGTGTACCGCTGTGCCGTGACGGGAGGGCGGCTGCGCGATGAGGCGGACGGCTCGACGGACCGGGCCACCTGGGTCCCGCTGCGCGAGACGGGGCGCCTGCCGCTGACGCCGCTCGTGCACTGGGCGCTCGAGCTCGCGCATGGCGCATAAGCGCGCGGTGAGTCGCGTCCGCTACCCTCCGCGGCATGCCTGACCTGCCCGCCTGGGAGGCCCGTTTCCGCGCGCCGATCCTCTCCTTCCCCGCCTGGTCCCCCGATGCGCCCGACCGGCTCGCCATCGCATCGACGGAGAGCGGCTCCTACCAGCTGTACGCCTGGGACCGCGCCGCGAGCACACGGCGCCAGGTGACCGACGACCCCGTCGGCGTGCTGGGTGGACGCCCGACGCGAGACGGCAGCGGGATCGTCTGGTTCCACGACGCGACGGGGGCAGAGTCGGGAGCGTGGGTGGTCGCCCCGTTCAGTGAGGACGTGGCGGCGGAGCCGCTGCTCGACGGCGTGCCCGAGGGGTGGGACGAGGGGCTTGCCATCGGCCGGACGAGGATCGTCGCCGCGATCAGCACGGCCGAGCGGTTCGCCATCTGGGCCTCGGACCAGGGGGCCCCTGCGCGCTGCCTCCATGAGCAGCCGGAGATGCTCAACCTCGGCTCGGACGACGAGGCGTCGCTCTCGGCCGACGAGAAGATGATCGTCTACGAGCACGCCCCGGACGGCGACGTCCACCACGCCGCGCTGCGGGTCATCGACGCGGCGGCCGGCGGCGGCGTCGCCGAGCTCCGCTGGGAGGGCGTCGCCCTCGCCTGCCACGGCTTCTCGCCGGTCGCCGGCGACGCGCGGGTGGCCATCTCCCATGAGCGCGACGGCGATCGGAGGCCGGCGCTCTGGGACGTCAAGACGGGCGACGTGGCCGACATCACGACGGGCCTGGCGGGCAACGTGGACGTGGCCGGCTGGTGGCCCGACGGGTCGGCCCTGCTGCTGCTCCAGCTCGTGGACGGCCGGCACCGGCTGCACCGCCACGACATCGCGTCGGGCGTCACCACGCCGCTCGCGTCGGAGCCGGGGGCGATCACGGCGGCCGCCGTGCGCCCCGACGGCCAGGTCTGGTACCGCGGCCACAACGGCGAGCACCCCGCCCAGCTCCGCGCGGTCGAGACCGAGGATCCCCTGCTCGAGCCCGACGGTCCGCGTGCGCCGGCCGGCCGGGCCTTCGAGACCTGGCATTTCGCGAACCCCGCCGGCCAGCAGGTCCACGGCTTCATCGTCCGTCCCGACGGCGACGGCCCGCACCCAGTGATCGTCCGCGTCCACGGCGGCCCCCACATGCTCGACATGGACCGCTGGGTGCCCGACATCCAGGCCCACGTGGACGCCGGCCTCCTCGTGGCCATGGTCAACTACCGCGGCTCGGACGGGTACGGCCAGGCGTGGCGCGACGAGCTGATCGGCAACGTGGGCTTCCTCGAGCTCGAGGACGTGCTCGCGGGCGTCGACGACCTCGTCGCGAGGGGCCTGGCGGACCCCGCCCGGGTGGTGCTCGCGGGGTGGTCGTGGGGCGGGTACGTCACGCTGCTCGGAGCGGGTCGACACCCGGACCGCTGGGCCTCGCTCGTCGCCGGCGTCCCGGTGGCCGACTACGTCGCCGCCTTCGAGGACGAGTCGCCGTCGCTCCAGGCCCTCGACCGCTCGCTGTTCGGCGGCGACCCGACCACCAAGCCCGAGCTCTTCCACGAGCGCTCCCCGATCACCTACGCGGACGCCGTGCGGGCTCCCCTCCTGATCCTCGCCGGCGAGAACGACTCGCGCTGCCCGATCCGCCAGATCTGGAACTACGTGGCCCGGCTGCGCGCCCGCGGACTCGAGCCGCGGGTCTACACCTACGCCACGGGCCACGCCTCGTTCGACACGGACGAGAAGCTGCGCCAGGCGGCGGTGGTGCTGGACCACCTTGCCCAGACCGTCCCCGGCGTGACCCGGCCCGATGGGCTCGACCGGCATCTTGCCGTTGCAGGCGCGACGGGTTCGTAGCGGGGCCGACGGGCGGGCGCACCTGCTGCGTCATCGAGTGCGCGAGCCGGCGCGGCGGCCGCGCAGCGCTCACGCGCGGCGCGCGGTCCAGATCATGTCGCCGCTCTCGGCCGTGAACGGCGAGCGGTCGAACGCGCCGGCAACCTCGGGATCCTCGAACCCGGCGCCTCGAAGGGCGTGCTCGAGCTCAACCGCCGACGGGACGTGCAGCACCATCGGCTGCAACTCCCAGTGGCCGACCACGGAGTCGTCGGCGTCCAGCTCGTCCCAGCCCATCCGCAGCGTCGCGTTCTGCCAGGCGTGGTCGTACGTCCACGCATATCGCGGCCGGAACCGGCGGCCGCCGCGCGGCTGCACGATCGGTCGCCCGAGACGCTCCGACCCGTCCATCGCGCCGAGGCTCGCGAGCGAGTCGTGGTCGACGTGGAGGACGAGCCGGCCGCCGGGCCGGAGATGGTCGCGGATGCGGCGCAGCGCACGATCCTGGTCGTCGGCAGTGGCCATGAACTGGAACGAGTGCGCCGGCACGATGGCGAGGTCGAACGGCCCCCCGGCGTCGAACGAGCGCATGTCGCCCTCGACGAGCGAGGCCTGGAGACCGTCTGCGAGCTTGGAGCGCGCGATCGCGAGCGCGGCCGGCGAGCGGTCCACACCCGTGACGCTGAAGCCGGCACGCGCCAACTCGAGCAGGACCCGGCCGGTGCCGCAGGCGACCTCGAGGACCGCCGCCCTCGGCCCGGCCGCGCGGGCGGCGTCGAGGTAGAACGCGAGCTCGCCGGGCCAGCCGATCGGCCGCAGGTCGTACAGCTCGGCATCGAGCTCCTCGGGCGACGGGCGGCTCGGCGTCCGGCGGCCCCGCGGCGGGCGGCTCGGCGTCAACGTCAGGCCCGGTCGAACCGGTACTCGGCGCGGTTGCCGCGGCACGGGTTGCCGCGCCCGTAGGCGACGACGCCCGCGGTCACGTCGGCGAGGCACCAGAAGCACGTGACCGACGCCTCGCTCCCGTCGTCGTGGCGGCAGATGGACGGGGTTGTCGCGTGGTCGCAGAGCGCGGCGAACAGCGCCTCCCCGGTCAGCGAGCCGGCGGCCGGCCCCGGCCCCGCCGGGCCGTCGAGCAGCTCCAGCGCCCGCGCCAGGCGCACGGCGGACAGTCGCGCATACGCCGGGTCGCCCTCGTAGCGGAGCATGCGCTCGCAGGCGTAGTGGTTGGTGTGGGCCAGTGTGCCGGCGGCCGACGGCCGGGTCAGCTCGGCATCGGCAGCGGAGCCCTCCACGTTCACGACGCCGCCGTCGCGGTGCGCGAACACGGTGTTGTACGAGGAGGCGCGGTCGGGCCGGAGCGCCATGGCCACCGCCTCGTCGAGCGTCCGCGCCGTGAGCTGCTCGCGGACCATCAGCAGGCGCGGCACGCCGACGCGGTCGTCGTTGGGCGACAGCTCGTTGCCGGTCAACGAGAGGCCCGCCGAGTTCCAGCCGACCGAGATCCACGGGCCGATGCCGAGCGAGAACACCACCGGCTCGCCCGGCACGCGCCACTCCACCGCCACCGCCTGCGCCTCGGCAACGGGCGCGAGGTCGTTGTTGTGGGCCACCCAGGTGTGGCCGTCGGCCGTGGCGGGCGGCGCGGCGACCAGGTCGGAGCACCGCCCGTGGCCGGGCAGGTGCGATGCCGCGTCGCCGGCCTGCGACGGCCGGACCGACCAGATCTCCTCGATCGAGGCCGCGAACAGCTCAAGCGGATCGACCCCGGCGCCCTCGGCCGTGCCGTCGACCTCCTCCACGAGCCAGGGCGTCGCCCGCAGTGTGGCCTCGCGGTGGGTGGCGGCGAGCTCGAGCTGCGCCGCGCGGGTGCGGCCAGCGGGCAGGTGCGCGTCGAACGCGACGGCGTCCCGGATGGTGGCGGCCGTGGCCGCGCCGAGCTGGCGGCCGACGTCGCGATGGGAGCCGGCGACGCGAAGCAGCGGCAGGCCGCCCGGTGCCGCCTGCGGGCTCATCGCCCCCGGCCGAGCTCCGCGACCACGCCGCCCTCGGGCAGCAGCGGCCAGGACGCCGCCTCGTCGGGCGTCGGCGCGTACAGGGCGCGGAGGTCGACGCGGTAGACGCGGACCGTGACGGGCTTCGTCCAGCCCCTCGCGATCACCTGCAGCTCGCGCCAGGGCTCGTCGCCGACGAGGATGTCGACGCGCCGCACGGGGGCCACGCCGCCGACACGCGACCAGCGCTCTCCCACGGCCGTCAGTCCAGCGTGAAGTGGTCGGGGCGCTGGTACGCGCCGGTGCGCTCCTTCTGGAGCTGCATCAGGATGTCATTGAGCAGCGACGAGGCGCCGAACCGGAACAGGTCGGGGGTCATCCAGCGGGGGCCGAGCGTCTCGTAGAGCACCACGAGGTACTGGATCGCCTCCTTCGCTGTCCGGATCCCGCCCGCGGGCTTCATCCCCACGATCCGGCCTGTCACGCGCTGGAAGTCGCGGATCGCCTCGAGCATCACGAGCGTCACCGGCAGCGTTGCGGCGGGCTGGATCTTGCCGGTGGAGGTCTTGATGAAGTCGGCGCCCGCGGCCATGGCGAGCACGCTCGCCCGGCGCACGTTGTCGTAGGTCCCGAGCTCGCCCGTCTCGAGGATCACCTTGAGGTGCGCGTCGCCGCACGCCTCCTTGACGGCGACGATCTCGTCGAACACCTCGCCGTACTGGCCGGCGAGGAACGCCCCGCGGTCGATGACCATGTCGATCTCGTCGGCGCCGGCGGCGGCGGCCGCCCGCACCTCGGCCAGCTTCACCTCGATGAACGACTGGCCGGACGGGAAGGCCGTGGCGACCGACGCCACCTTGACGCCGGAGCTGCCGAGCGCGGCCTTGGCCTCGGCCACGAACGTCGGGTAGATGCAGATCGCGGCAACGTGCGGGACGCTCGGGTCGCCGGGCAGCGGGTGCATGCCCTTGGCGCACAGGGCACGGACTTTGCCGGGCGTGTCCTTCCCCTCGAGCGTGGTCAGGTCGATCATCGAGATCGCGAGGTTGAGCGCCCAGACCTTGGACGCCTTCTTGATCGAGCGCTTCTGGAGCGACGCGACGCGCTCCTGCACGCCCACCGCGTCGACCGGGGTCACCCGCCCCAGCACCGAGCCCAGGCTCCCGGCCGCACGCGGGTCGAGCGCACGCACGAGCTCCCCTGCGCGATCGCGCGCGGACGGCCGGACGGTCGGAGTCGTCATGGCGCGAGCATAGCGCTGACGGCCACCGGCGTGACGCTGCGGGACGGAGTCCGCGGGAAGAGTCCGGAGTCGACGGTGCATTCGGTCAACAGTCCGCACCAGGTGTCTCGCCACGACTCGTCGCGACTACCGGGTGCGCCAAACAGGGCCGATCCCGGGACCGGCGACGGGGACTGCGCCCCGCCACGAGCGCGGACCGCCCGCGCCGCGCCCCGATCGCGGACCGCCCGCGCCCCGCCGCCCGCGCCCCGCGGCCAGCGCCCCCACCCGCGCCCCACCGCCCGCACCCCAGCTATTCCTGTCAAGACTCGTAGCCGTCGGCACACCTGCCCGACCCGTCGTTTCCGCAACGTTGGGCAGCCAGCCATTCACCGCGCGCATGGGTGACGGAGGACGGCGTCGCCCGCGCGGTTACGAGTCCTGGTGGGAATGGGTGACGGGATCCGGGCCGGTGACGGGGACCGGGCCGCGTCGGGAGCCGGGCCGGGGACCGGGCCGCGTCGGGAGCCGGGCCGCGTCGGGAGCCGGGCCGGGGACCGGGCCGCGTCGGGAGCCGGGCCGGTGACAGGAGCGGGCCGGTGACGGGATCCGGGCCGGGCCGGTGACGGGGACCGGGCCGGTGACGGCGGGCCGGGGACGGTGACGGGATCCGGGCCGGGGACGCAGCCGGGCCGCAACCGCAGCCGGGCCTGCGGCCGCACGGCGCAGCGTCAGCAAAGCGGACGGGCCGCCGCCGGCCTGGCGTGCGACCCGTCCGCGAGGAGCAGCGGGAGAGTGTGCGGTCAGGCGGGCTCGGGGACCAGGCCCGCTCCGGCCCCCACCGGATCGTGGTGTCCCGACGGGATGTCGTCGGGGATGTACCCCGCGATCCCCATCTCCGGCAGGTCCAGGCCGGCCAGCTCGACCTCCGGGCTGACCCGGAGCCTCATGACGCGGTCGAGGAGCTTGAAGAAGATGTACGAGGCGCCGAACGCCCAGACGAAGCAGGTGATCGCCCCCACGATCTGCGCCACCAACTGCCCGGGATTGCCGGCGAGCAGGCCGCTCACCTGCCAGCCGCCGTAGTTGGCCGTGCCGTCGGCGAAGATCCCCACCGAGATCACGCCCCACAGGCCGTTGACGCCGTGGACCGAGATCGCGCCCACCGGGTCGTCGACGTGGATCCGGTCGAAGAACGCCACCGACACGCACACGAGCACGCCCGCGATGCCGCCGATGATCGCCGCCGACACCGGGCTCACGAAGCCGGACGGGGCGGTGATCGCGACCAGGCCCGCCAGCATGCCGTTGACCATCATGCCGGGGTTGGGCTTCTTCTCGGTCCACCAGGTGTAGAACATCGACGTCATGGCGCCGAAGCCGGACGCGATCATCGTGACCACGGCCACGATGCCGATCCGCAGGGCGCCGTTGCCCGAGGCCCCGAACGTGGAGCCCGGGTTGAAGCCGAACCAGCCGAACGCCAGGATGAACGTGCCCAGGATCGCGAGGATCTGGTTGTGGCCCGGGATGGCGTTGGCCGAGCCGTCCTTGTTGTACTTGCCGATCCGCGGGCCGATGACGAGGGCGCCCGCGAGCGCGCACCAGCCGCCGACGGAGTGGACCACGCCGGATCCCGCGAAGTCCGCGTAGCCGGAGCCCAGGCCGATCTGGCCGAGCTGGCTGAGCCAGCCCCCGCCCCACGCCCAGGCCGCGAACATCGGGTACAGCAGCGCGGACACGAACAGGCCGTAGACGACGAACGGCTTCCAGCGCCAGCGCTCGGCCATCGACCCGGTCGGGATCGTGGCGGTCGTGTCCATGAACACGAGCTGGAAGAGGAAGAACGCGATGACGCCGACGTCATAGGTGCCGCCGGTCAGGCCGAAGCCGGTTGTGCCGAACAGGTTCCAGGTGTTGTCGCCGAGCGTGATGGAGGCCATGCCGTTGAGCGGCTTGAGCCCGCCCAGGTTGCCGACGCCCACCGTTCCCAGACCGCCGAAGGCGATGGCGAACCCGACGAGGAAGAACCCGACGATGCCGATCGCGTACACCATGAAGTTCATCGACATCGTGTGCATGGCGTTCTTCGCCCGGGTGAAGCCGGTCTCGACGAGGGCGAACCCGGCCTGCATGAACATGACCAGGAAGCCGGTCACGAGCAGCCAGGTGAAGTTGATGCCCAGGCGGTTCTGGTCGACGAGGTCGGCCAGCTTGGCGGCGAACGGCTCGGACGCCTTGGCGGTGTCGTAGTCGGACTGCGTGATCGTGCCGGGCATGAGGCCGACGAGATTGGAGGCGGAACCGGTGGTCCCGCCGGACGGGTCGCCGGCCACCGGTGCCGTGGCGCAGCCCGCCGCCACCAGCAGGATGCCGAGCAGGCCGGCGATCAGGACGGCGCGTCGCAGCAGGGGTGATCCCCGCCTCGCCGGCTGGCGGCGCGCCCCGGCGAGGCCGAGGGGGGACAGGGAGCGGCTGGTCATCGGTATCCTCCTTCCGGCCCGCTGCCGACTGGCAATCAGCGGGCACCCTCCGTGGTGACGTCCGCGCGGCGGCGCCATGGGAGCGCCAGCCGCAGCCTCGGCAGCAGTGCGCCATGGGCGATGGAGCTCCGCCGCTTCGTGCGCGTGATCACGAGGGCCCGCTTCGCGGCCAGGGCCGCCGGGGTCCCGGGGTCGACGGCGCGCAGGGCGGCGACGAACCACCGCTCCGCGGCCTCGAGGTTGCCCAGCCGGAGCGCGAGCTCGCCGGCCTTGAGGCGCGGCGTGAACCCGTCCGGGTCGAGCGTGAGCGCCCGCTCCGAGGCCGCCGTCGCCCCGTCGGCATCGGCGACCGCGAGCCGGACGCCCGAGAGGTACGCCCAGGCGTCGGCGTTGCCGGGATCGGCGGCCGTGATGGCCTCGAGGCGCTCGCGGCCCAGGTCCATCTCCTCCTGCGCCAGGGCTCGCAGGGCGGCGGCGAGCTCGGGGCTCATTCGCCGTCCACCGCGGGCAGGCGGACCGGCAGCAGCGCGGGACCGACCTGCGGCGTCCGCCCGACTTGCGGCGTCCGCTCCCGGGCCGTGGCCCGCTCGCCGGCCCGCACCCAGGCGGTGACGAGGATCGGGGCGAGGACGGTCGTCGCCAGGGCGAGCAGCACCACGGCCGCATAGACCGACTGGTTGACCGCGCCGCTGTGGAGGCCGACGGTCGCGGCGACCAGGGCCACCTCGCCGCGGCTCACCATGCCCATCCCGACCAGGCCGGCGTCGTTGCCGTCGAGGCCGCCCAGGCGCGCGCCGAGGCCGCAGCCGACCACCTTGCCCATCACCGCCACGCCCAGGAGCGCGAGCGCGAACGGGAGCACCGGCGGCACGTCGTGGAGGTCCGCCGCGAGCCCGATCGAGGCGAAGAACACCGGGACCGAGAGCGTCTCACCGGCGCGGACGAGCCCGTCCTTCATGCGCTCCGCGAGCGGCGACTCGGCGAGCAGCAGCCCTGCGACATACGCGCCGGTGATGCCGGCCAGGCCGCCGAACGTCTCGAACGCCCAGGCCACGAGCAGCACGAAGCCGAGGGCCGCCGCCAGGCCACCGCCGCCCTGCAGGTGGAGCGCGTCGATGGCGCGGTGCAGGTAGCGGGGCAGGTAGCGCAGGGCGAGGCCCGCGGCGAGCACGGTCGCCGCCATGGGCACCAGGATGGAGATCGGGGAGCTGCCGCCGCCAGCGTCCGCCACGACGAGGGCGAGCACGATCAGGCCCAGGATGTCGTCGATGACCGCCGCGCCGAGGATGGTGAGCCCCGCCCTGCCGTTGAGCAGGTCGAGCGACTGCAGCGTGGCCGCGGTGATGCCGACGCTCGTGGCGGTGAGGATCGCGCCCACGAAGAGCGCGCTGGCCACGTCCAGGCCGAAGGCCGCGGAGACCCCATACCCGAGCGCGAACGGGAGGACGACGCCGCCCACCGCGGCCAGGAGCGCCGGGCGGCCGACGCGCTTCATCGCGGACACGTTGGTCTCGAGGCCAGCCGTGCCGAGGATGGCGAGCGCGCCCAGCTCGGCCACGAGCTTCACCGCGTCGCCGTCGCCGACCAGCCCGAGCACGCTCGGGCCGATGACGAGGCCCGCCCCGATCTGGCCGACGACCCGCGGCATGCGAGCCGCATGGGCGAGGGCTGCCCCGAGCTCGGCGGCGATGAGGACCAGCGCGAGCGGCAGCAGCAGGCTCACCATGCCGGTTCCTCCGTCGGCCGCCCCTGGGGTCAGGCGGGATGGCCCAACGGTAGGTTCCGGTCGTGCCGTGGTCGGCGCCGGGCGGGTGGCGCAGGCGCCGAATCTGGGCACCGCGCCGTCGCGATCCGGACACCGGGCCGCGACCTTGCCTCCATGCTTCCTCCAGCCTTCCTCCACGCAGCCTCGGCGTTCGCTCGGCCGGGGAGCGCGGCGGTGCCGTCGCGGACGGGGGGCGGCGGACCGCCGCTGCCGGGCGGAGGCTCCGCCGTCGACGCTAGCGGCCGGCGCGGTTCCTCGGCAGGGCGGGCAGCCGGCGCTCGCCCTTCACGAGGTAGTGGTCGAACCAGTCCCGGACCTGCACGAGGTTCTCGGCGCGGCGGAATGGCGTCCCGGATCGGACGAGCTCGTGGCTCTCGTCGGGGACGCGCATCAGGCGCACCGGCCGGTGCAGCGACCGGAGCACGGTGAAGAGCGCCTCGGCCTGGGCGATCGTGCACCGCAGGTCGTGCTCCGCGTGCTGGATCAGCAGCGGCGTGTGCACGTTGGTGGCGAGCGAGATCGGCGAGATCGACCAGAAGTAGGCGGGGTCCTCCCACGGCAGCTTGCCGAACTCGATCTGCGCCCACTCCCCGCCCGAGATGTCCCCGGTGAGGAAGAGCGTGCCCATGTCCACCACCGAGCGGCAGGTCACCGCGGCCCGGAACCGGTCGGTGCGGCCGACGATCCAGTTGGTCAGGTAGCCGCCGTACGAGCCGCCCGTGACGCCCAGGCGCTCGGGGTCGGCGAGGCCGTCGGCAACGGCCTGGTCGACGCCCGCCATGACGTCGGCCATCGGCCCGTCGCCCCAGTCGCCCAGGTTGGCGCGGTTGAACGCCTCGCCATAGCCCTCGGACCCGCGCGGGTTCGAGGCCAGCACCGACACGCCCGCGCCGGCCAGGACCTGCCACTCGAGCACGGGGCTCCGGCCGTACAGCGTGTGCGGCCCGCCGTGGATCTCGACGACCGTGGGCCGGGTCCCCTCGCCCGCCGGGTACAGCCAGCCCTGGATCGCGCTGCCGTCGCTCGTCCAGCGCCGCTCGAGGGGCTCGACCCAGGCGATCTCCGCCTGCGCCTCCGCATTGAGGGCGCTCACGGCGCGCGCGACCCGGGCGCCGCCCCTGGACGCGTCGAGCACGTGCACCTCCGGCAGGCGCGCGGCTGCCGACACCACCGCGGCCACGACGTCGTGGCCCTTCACCGCCACGCTGTCCCAGCCGGAGAGGTAGTGGCGGCCCTCGGTGAGCCGCTCCGGTCCCTTCCCGCCCGCGACGGGCACGCGCCACAGCTCGCAGCTGCCGTCCACGGGCGCAGTGAACAGGACGGACGTGCCGTCGGCCGCCACGACGGCGCGGGCGTGCTCGCCGATCGTGATGTCGCTGTTCATCACCGCGTCCGGCTTGAGCTCGCTGCCGGCCAGCAGGTCCGTGCCGGCCGTCGCGCCGGACCCGTCCGCCGCGAAGCGCCAGATCCCGGTGCGGTAGCCCACGCGGGGGAAGCGGTCGCCGAGCGCGACGATCGACGCGCCGTCGCGCGTCCACGCCGGGCTCCAGAACACGGCGTCGGCGCCCCCGGCCACGGTGACCACCTTGCCGGTCGCGACGTCGACCGTCAGGATCGAGCTGCGGCCGTGGATGTCGGGCGACGCGTGGCGGTTGGCGGCGAACGCGATCCGGGAGCCGTCGGGCGACCAGGCCGGGCCCGACTCGGGCGTCGGCCCAGCGACCAGCCGGCGCGCCACGCCGGTGGCGGCGTCCACGAGCCAGAGGTGGGCGTCCTTGTCGTCGATGAACCCCTCGCCGTTGTACTGGTAGCCCAGCTTGTCGATGTACCGGTAGTCGGACAGCGGGGTCTCGCCGGGCTTGGGCGGGGCCGGCCGTCCGCGCCGCCTCGCGTCCGCCTCGAGGGTGGCGCCCAGCGACGACGACAGGACCGCGAACTGGCTCCCGTCCGGCGACCAGGCGAAGTCGACGACGCCTCGGGGCAGGTCCGTGAGCCGGCGTGCCTCGCCGCCGCCGAGCGGCAGGAGGTGCACCTGCACCTCGTCCTGGCGGTCCTTGACCGCCTCGCGCTCGGGATCGTCCTCGACCTTCGTGCGGCGGTCGGAGAGGAACGCCAGCGTCATGCCGTCGGGCGAGAATCGCGGGTGCGCGTCGGAGCGCGGCCCGTATGTCAGCCGGCGCGCCGGGGCAGAGCCGTCAGCCGGGGCAAGCCAGACCGACGCCCGGTAGCCGTCATTGGCGACGGCCGCGCGGGTGACGGTGAAGGCGACCCACCGCCCGTCCGGGGAGAGGCGAGGGTCGGTGGGGACGTGCAGGCGGTACAGGTCGTCGGGCTGGGCAGGACGGGGCACAACAACCTCCGGGTGCGCAGGGCAGAGGGGAGCCGGTCTGAGGTCCGACCGGCGGGGTGACTTCGGCCCAGTCTAGCCCCGAGCCCGCGCGTCGGCGCCGCCGCGGCGACTACCATCGAGTCCATGTCCGACCAGCTCTCGCTCGGGTTCGATCCCGCCCTGCCTCGCGCGAGCGCCGTGGCGCCCATGTGGCCGGTTCCCCGGCGCGACGCGTTCGACTCGGCGGACCACGTCTTCGAGCCGACCTGGGGCGGGCATCGCGTGCTGGTCTTCCTCGAGCCGGGGGGCACGCTGCGGGCGGTGGACGCGACCGGGGCGGACCTCGCGCCAGTGCTCCCGGAGCTCGCCAGCGTGCGCGGCCTGGTCTCCGCGAGGTCGGCTGTCCTCGACGGCGAGCTCGTCGCCGTCGACGGTCGCGGGCGGGCCGACCAAGCGGCGCTGCGGACGCGGCTGGCGGGCGGCAGCGGGCGCCCGGTCTCGCTGCTCGCGTTCGACCTGCTCCACCACGACGGCACCTGGCTGCTGGGCAAGCCGCTCGAGACCCGCCGGGCGCTGCTGCGCCGGGTGGTCGCCGACGGCGATACGGCGGTAGTGGTCCCGATGGTCGCGGGCGAGGGCCGGGCGCTCTACACGGCCGTCGCCGCCCAGGGGATCTGGGGCGTGCTCGCGCGGTCTCGCACGAGCCCGTACCTTCCCGGGGTCCGGAGCCGGCTGTGGCGCGTGATCGCCGTGCAGCCCGCGGACGCGGACCAGGAGGGGGCGTCGCCAGAGCCGGAGGACGCGATCGCGCGCCCGGCAGCGCCCGTCCTCACGCTGCTCCGCCGCCTACCGCTCGACTTCGACTAGGCCAGGGTCCTATCCGCCGCCCCGGACGGCGCGCCAGAACGTCCGCGGCGAGAGCGGCTGCCCGTACATCACCACACCCGCGCGGTAGACGCGGATGGCCAGCAGCGTGACCAGCGGCACGGTGGCCGCGAGGAGCGCGAGCGAGACCACGAGCTCCCACGGCTCCACCCGTCCCACGGCGAGCCGCGACATCATCACGAACGGGCTCCAGAGCGGCACGAACGACGCCACGCGGATGATCGAGGAGGTGCTGCCCGACAGCGCCAGGACCGCCGGGAAGTAGCCCGCGACCGCCGGGATCGACAGCGGCAGCGCCACCGTCTGGAGGTCCTCCTCGCGCGAGAGCAGGGATCCCGCGCCCGCATAGAGGGCCGCGTACAGCGCGAAGCCCAGGATGAAGTACACGATGAACCCGACGAACAGGCCCGGCGAGAGCGCCGACAGCGAGGCGCCGGTGCCCGAATCCGGCCCGAGCACGGCGTCGCCGATGGTGCCCGACCCGAGCAGGGCCAGGATCGCCGGCAGCAGCACCAGGCTCACCTGCGCGAGGCCCGCCAGCCCGATGCCCAGGATCTTGCCCACGACCAGCTGCTGGGCCGTGGCCGCCGAGATCAGCAGCTCCATGACGCGGCTCGACTTCTCGGCCACGACGCCCGACGCCACCCACAGCCCGTAGAACACCAGCGTCAGGAACGAGAGCACCACGAACACGATGCCCACAATCCGGCGGCTCGCGTAGTCGGCGGCGTCGAAGGCGGCGTTGCCGCTCGCGCCCGCGGAGGCGGAGCCCGCGTCCACCATGTTGAACTGCGGCGTGACGAAGGGGCGCGTGGCGCCCGGGTTCGACCGGGTCCAGTCCAGCACCCCGACCGCGAATGCCCCCACCTGGAGCAGCTGGGCGCGGTCGGCGCCCAGGCCGCCGATGTTGAACACCGTGAAGCCGAGCCCGCCGTCGGCACCTCGGGTGATGTCCACGGACGCCACGAGCGAGCCGTCCTGGACGGCCGTGGACGCGGCGTCCGCATCCGGATAGACCGCGAAGTCGAACGCGCGGTTGCCGCTGTTGCCCTTCTCCGACTGGGCGTTGAGGAACGTGTCCATGGTCGCGGCCGCCTGCGCCGCCAGGCCGGGCTCAGGCGAGGTGACGGCGACGCGCGAGATCGTCGCCTGGTCGGCCAGCCGGACCCCGAGCGGGATCAGCGCGACCACGACGGCGAGGGCGGCGAGGAGCAGCGTCGAGAACACGAACGCGCGCGACCGCGTCCGCTCGGAGAACTCGCGCCGGGCGACGAGCCAGACGTTGCCGAACGTGCCGCCCGGCCTCATGCGGCGCCTTCCGAGACCGGCGCGAGGTGGATCTCCTCGTCCGCGGGGCGGCCGACGTGGTCGATGAACACCTGCTCGAGCGACGGGTCGGCAACCTCGAAGTGGAGCACCCGCGCCCCCGCCGCGACGGCCGCGGCCAGGATCACGTCCGGCTCGAGGCCCTCGTCGAGCTCCACCGTCGTGCGGTCCATGCCCGCCGAGATGACGCTGGCGCCCGCCACACCCGCGAGCCACGGCAGTCGGTGGTCGGCCGCCACGGAGATGCGCACCATCCTGCGGCCCGTCGACCGGCGCACCTCGCGCAGCGGCCCGCCCACCACCATCCGCCCGCGGTCGACGATCGCCACGGACTCGCACAGCGCCTCGGCCACCTCCATCTGGTGCGTGGAGAAGACCACCGTCCTGCCCCGGTCGCGCAGCTCGACGAACGCCTCGCGCAGGAGTGCCGTGTTGACCGGGTCGAGGCCCGTGAACGGCTCGTCCATCAGGAGCACGGCCGGATCGTGGAGGACCGCCGCGATGAACTGGATCTTCTGCTGGTTGCCCTTGGAGAGCTGCTCGGCGCGCCGGTCGGCCAGGTCCTCGGCGCGGAACCGGCGGAGCCAGGCGAGCGCCTCGCCGCGGGCGCGGTCCGCTGGCACGCCGTGGAGGCCCGCGAAGAACACCAGCTCGTCGATGACGCGCATCCGCGGGTACAGCCCGCGCTCCTCGGGCAGGTAGCCGAACGTCGAGCGCGGCAGCCGCCGGGTTTCCGTGCCCTGCCAGGTGACCCGGCCCGCATCGGCCTCGAGCACGCCCAGGGCGATCCGCATCGTCGTCGTCTTGCCGGCACCGTTGGCGCCCAGGAAGCCGAACACCTGCCCGGGGGCGACCTCGAACGTCAGGCCGTCGAGGGCGACGACCTGGCCGAAGCGCTTGCTGAGGTGGTCCACCACCAGCGACATGTGGCCGAGCATACCGGCCCGCGTGCAACGCGCATGTGGCACGATCGGGCCATGGGCATGGACATCCTGATTGCTGTCGTGGCCGCGCTCGTGGCCCTCTGGATCGCGTGCCTGGTGCTGTTCTGGCTCGCCCGGCCGAAGGGCGTCTCGGCGCGAGCGGTGGTCGCGGCCGTGCCCGACCTGCTGCGCCTGCTCCGCTCGCTGGCCTCAGACCGGACCGTGCCGCTCGACGTGCGAGTCGTTCTGGTCGGCCTGGTGGCGTGGATCGTGTCGCCGATCGACCTGATTCCGGAGTTCATCCCGGTGCTGGGCCCGATCGACGACGTCGTGGTCGCCGTGGTCGCCCTGAGGTACGTCCGCCGGCGTGTCGGGATGGAGGAGCTCCGGGCGCGCTGGACGGGCTCGCCCGAGGGCTTCGCCGTCGTCGCCGCCATCCTCGGCGGAACGGTGGGGCCGGGGTCCCGCTCGGAGTAGCATCGATCCATGCAGGACGACACCAGGAACCGCCCCGTGCGCATCGACGCGGACCGCGCTGCCGGGACCCTCCGCCTCGAGTGGGCCGACGGGCACCAGACCCAGTACGACACCGCGACGCTGCGCTGGCTGTGCCCCTGCGCCTACTGCCGAGGCGAGGCCGGCCTGCCGGGCTGGCTCGACAGCAACCCGACGCTGACGACAGACCAGACCCGGCTCGTGAGCGTCGTGCTTGTTGGCAACTACGCGATCCAGCCCTCCTGGGGCGACGGCCACGACTCGGGGTTCCACGCATTCGCGCTGCTTCGCGAGCAGTGCCCCTGCGAGGCTTGCGCGGCCGACCGAGCGCGCCGGGTCTCTGATGCAGGCCAGCCGGCCGGAGCCGCCGGCGACCGCCACTGGCATGGAGGAAACGGATGATCATCTCGACGGCCCCGTTCATCGCGGGCCACCGCACCATCGAGACCAAGGGGCAGGTGTTCGGGCTCGTGGTCCGCAGCCGCGGCCTGGGCGGCAACATCATGGCCGGCCTGCGGTCCATCGGCGGCGGCGAGATCCACGAGTACACGAGCCTGCTCGAGGACACGCGGCGCCAGGCGATCGACCGGATGGTCCAGAACGCCACCATGGTCGGCGGCAACGCGGTCATCTCGATGCGGTTCGACTCGTCCGAGCTGGCCGGGACCATGTCCGAGATCGTCGCGTACGGGACCGCGGTCGTGGTCGCGCCCGACGCCGGGGCGCAGCCGCCGCTCGAGTAGCAGCGGTGGGGGTGACGCTGGTCCGGGGGCTGCTCGGCGGCTTCGGTGCGCTGCTGATGCTCGGCGGGATCGCCCTCATGGCCATCCCCGGCTCGCAGGGCGACCTGTTCAGCGCGCTGGTCGTGTTCATTCCCGGAGCGGTCCTGGTGGCGGGGGTGCTGCTCGAGCGCACCCGCTACCGGTCGCTGCAGGCTGAGCTGTCCGGCGACGGGCACGGGCCGGGCGGCGGCGAGACCGGGCTGCCCGACGGCCGGTTCCGCCCGACCGAGGAGCGCTTCCTCGATCCCACCACGGGTGTGCCGATGCGCGTCTGGGTGGACCCCGCAAGCGGCGAACGGAGGTACGTGGCCGAGCGTTGACCTGGCGCTGGGCCAGCACGCCTGACCGCGGCCGCGGGGCCCGGGGGCCGACCCAGTGCAGCCGGAGCGGCGTGGGCCCGCGATCTGGGGTCCGCCGGCCGCCCCGGGCCGCCTCGTGGCCCCATGGGCAGACCGAGCGCCGTGCGGGCCCGCCGGCGGCCCGCTCGACCGCCGACGTGCCGGCCGGGCGCCGCTCCGGCCATCCCGCGGCCTGGGCGGCGCGCCACCCGCCGATGGGGCCGCCCAGTGGCCCGGCTGGGGGCCGCGGCGAGCAGGGATCCGGCTACGAGCAGACGGCTCCGTCGCCGCAAGGTGGGCCCCTCCGATGCAGCCTGGGTCTAGGCGGGCCCCCACGCGGTGGGAGCCGCTCAGGTTCCCCCCGGGAGCGCCGGAAAGCCGAGACCTGGGGCGCCAGCGGGCCGGCAAAACGCGGGTCGTGTGCCACGAGTTGGGGCAAGTCGGGGCAACACCGCGGGGCACCTCGGCCCTCGGGGTATCCACGCGCGCGTGCTATGCTCCGGCACCCCGACCGGGACCGGGTGACCCCCTCGGCGTGCGCCGCGGACGATCCCCGATCGTCACCAGCTGAGGACCGATGGCCACAGTTCGCCCCGCACCCGGACCTCGCGTCGGCCGCGGCCGGCGCCGCGCGGGTCGCGACCAGCGGGCGCCGATCCTCAACCGCGAGCTCTCCTGGCTCGAGTTCAACGCCCGGGTCCTGCACGAGGCGCGCGACACGCGCAACCCGCTCCTCGAGCGCGTCAAGTTCCTCGCGATCTTCGCGAGCAACCTCGACGAGTTCTTCCAGGTCCGGGTGTCGGGCCTGCGGCGCCAGGTCCGGGCCGGGTCGAGCGCGGTCTCGTCGGACGGGATGACACCGCTCCAGCAGCTCGACGCCATTCGCGAGCGCGTCCGCATGCTCGTGGTGGACCACGCGGAGATCTGGGCCTCGATGCGGCAGGACCTCGCGGCCGAGGGCGTCGCAATCGTCGACTATGACGAGGTCCCCGAGCACCACGAGGACCTGCGTCGCCGGTTCCACGACGAGATCTTCCCGGTCCTGACACCGCTCGCGGTCGACCCCGGCCATCCGTTCCCGTACATCAGCACGCTGTCCCTCTCGATCGCGGTGGGCCTGCGCGATCCCGAGACGGGCGAGATCCGCTTCGCGCGGGTCAAGATCCCGCCCAGCCTGCCCCGCCTGTTCGCGGTGGAGCGCGACAAGTTCGTCCTCCTCGACCAGGTCATCGAGGCCAACCTCGATGAGCTGTTCCGGGGCATGGAGATCATCGAGACGCACCTGTTCCGGGTCACCCGCGACGCCGACATCACCGTGGAGGAGGACGAGGCCGACGACCTGCTGCTGGTCATCGAGGAGGAGGTGCGGCGCCGGCGCTTCGGCGAGGCCGTCCGGCTCGAGGTGGAGCGGTCCATGCCCGACGCCACGCGCCAGATCCTGACCCGCGGCATCGGCGTGCGCGACGGCGACTGCTTCGAGATCGCCGGCATGCTCGACCTGACCGCCCTCTGGCAGCTCGTCGACCTCGACCGGCGCGACCTCATGTCGCTGCCCTACGTGCCCGTCGTGCCGGCACGCCTGCAGCCCTCGGACGAGGACGAGCCCACCGACACCTTCGCGCAGATCCGCGCCGGCGACATCCTTCTCCACCACCCGTACGAGTCGTTCACCGCGTCGGTCGAGCGGTTCCTGATCCAGGCGGTCGACGATCCGGACGTCCTGACGATCAAGCAGACCCTGTACCGGACCTCGGGCGACTCCCCGATCGTGCAGGCGCTGATCGACGCCGCCGGACGCGGCAAGCAGGTGGTGGTCCTGGTCGAGATCAAGGCCCGCTTCGACGAGGCCAACAACATCGTCTGGGCCCGCAAGCTCGAGCAGGCGGGCGCCCACGTCGTCTACGGCGTGATCGGCCTCAAGACGCACTGCAAGGTGCTGCTGGTGGTGCGGCGCGAGGGTGCGGGCCTGCGCCGCTACGTCCACATCGGGACCGGCAACTACAACAGCCGGACCGCCCGCCAGTACGTCGACCTCGGTCTGCTCTCCTGCCGCGAGGAGCTGGGCGCCGACGTCACCGACCTGTTCAACACCCTCACGGGCCTCTCGCGCCAGCGCGTGTTCCGGCGGCTGCTGGTCGCCCCGATCACGCTGCGCACGCGCTTCCTTGAGCTCGTGGAGCGCGAGGTCGCCTACGCGAAGTCCGGCCATCCGGCGCGGATCGTGCTCAAGGTCAACTCGCTCGTGGACACGCAGGCGATCGAGGCCCTGTACGAGGCGTCACGCGCCGGCGTCGACGTGGACCTCATCGTCCGCGGCGGCTGCTGCCTCGTGCCCGGCATCGACGGCGTGTCGGACCGGATCCGCGTGCGCTCGATCATCGGCGAGTTCCTAGAGCACTCGCGGATCTGGATGTTCCACAACAGCGGCCGACCGGAGTGGTTCATCGGCTCCGCCGACCTCATGGAGCGCAACCTCGACCGCCGGGTCGAGGTGGTGACGCCGGTCGAGGACCACGGCCTCCAGGCGCGCCTCGCCCGCATCATCGAGGTGATGCTCGCCGACGACCGCCGGTCGTGGCAGCTGCAGTCCGACGGCTCCTGGCTGCGCACCGAGGTGCTGGGCTCGCGCGCGGGGACCATCGACACGTTCGCGGTGCTCAAGGAGGACGCGGCCGCCGCGGCCGCACCGGCGTCCGAGCCGACCCGCCCGCAGACCCTGACCGGCTCCATGGACCCGCGCGCGTGACGGCCGACGCCGCCCCGCCGATGGAGGTGGAGCTCAAGTTCCGCATGACCGACGCCGCCACGGGCGAGCGGCTCCTCGCGGGCGACGAGCTCGACGGGTTCCACGCGCTCGGACCTGCCGAGACGTCGCGCGTGGAGGACCGGTACGTGGACACGCCCGACGGAGCGCTGACCGCCGCCGGCTATGCGGGGCGGCTCCGGACCGACGAGGCCGGGACGCTGATCACCCTCAAGGGCCTGCGGCGCATCGACGACGGAGGCGCGGTCCACCGGCGCGAGGAGCTCGAGGGCCCGGCCGTCGAGGGCGAGCCCGCCCTCTCGTGGCCGGCGTCCGACGCCCGCGACGCCGTGGTGCGGCTGGCCGGCGACCAGCCGCTCACCGAGATCGCCCGGATCCGCCAGACCCGTCGCAAGCGCCGCTACGGGCGTGACGGCGCCGTGGTCGAGGTGTCGGTGGACGACGTCTCGGTGATCGCCGGCGGGGCTGTCGTGGAGCGGTTCGCCGAGCTCGAGGTGGAGCTGCGCGAGGGCGACGAGGCCGCCCTCGAACCGCTGGTCGACCTGCTCAATGAAATCGAGGAATTCGTCCCGGCCCAGACCTCGAAGCTCGAGCGCGCGCTCGCCGCCCTCCACCGTGAGGAGCCCGGGCCTGCGACCGTGATCGCGCCGCCGCCGTCACCGGTGCCGGTCATGGTCCCGCAGGCCGCGGCTGACGCCACCACGCCACACGCCCCGGCGCGCGAGGGTCCGCGGCTCAACGTCGGCAAGACGCCGGGCGTGGTCGCCGACGACCACCTCGCCGAGGCCGGCCGCAAGGTCCTGCGCTTCCACCTCGCGCGCATGCTCGCCCGCGAGGCGGGCACCCGCGAGGGCGGCGATCCCGAGGAGCTGCACACGATGCGCGTGGCCACCCGGCGGCAGCGTGCGGCTTGGCGCGTGTTCGGCGGGTCGTTCGACCCGGAGCGCACGAGTCGGCACCGTCGGCGCCTGCGCGCGGTGGCCGCGGACCTGGGCGGCGTCCGCGACCTCGACGTCCTGATCGAGGAGGCCGAGGCGTACCGATCGCGGTTGACGTCGAAGGAGGCTGCCGCGCTCGAGCCGCTGCTCGGCGCATGGCGCGCCCGTCGTGCCGCCGCCCGCGTGCTGCTCGTCCACGAGCTCGACTCGAGGCGATACGCCAAGTGGGTCGAGGAGTATGCGGCGTTCGTCCAGGCGGAGGGGGCGGGCTCTCGAGCGGTCGGCCCGGTGGAGCCGCACCGCGTGCGTGACGCGATGCCGTCGCGCATCTGGGCCGCCTACGAGGCGGTCCGCGCGTACGAGCCGGTGATGCGCTGGGCGGACGTCACCACCCTCCACGACCTGCGGATCGCAGCCAAGTGGCTGCGCTACACGCTCGAGTTCGTGCGCGAGGCGCTGGGCCCCGATGCGGGCACGGTCATCGAGAAGGTCGTGGCGCTCCAGGACCACTTGGGCTGGCTGCACGACGCCGATGTGGCGGCGGGCCTGGCCAGAGCCTTCCTCGTGGAGCACGCCGGCGACCTCGACGAACTCGAGAGCGCGGCCATCGGCCGCTACCTCGTGGACCGTGAGCGCGAGCTGGCTCGGCTGCGCAAGTCCGTGGGCACGCCGTGGCGCGGCGTGTCGAGCCTCGCCTTCCGGCGCGCCCTCGGCCGGCTTGTGGCGGGCCTCTAGCGGCGCACCGCGGACTCGCGGCGCACCGCGGACTCGGGGCGCCTGAGCCTTCAGCGACCCTCGCGGCTCGACTCTGCCCAGCCGCGTGCCAGGGCCGCGAGCCGGTCCCGCCACCCCGCGCCGCCGTGGGCTGCAGCGAGGATCGCACCCTCGCGGATGCCCTCCTCCGACACCCGCAGCCGGTCCGAGCCGTACCTCTCGAGGATCGCGTCGACGATGATCGCGCCGGCGGGCAGGATCCTCGCCCGCTCCGGCCGGATGAGGTGCCGGGTCGCGGCCTCGCGGCTGCGCTCCACCGTGAGCATCGCGAGGGCGACGGCGATGCGACGGCGGGTCAGCGACCGGTCGACGGCGGTTGCGGGGAGCAGCCGCAGCAGGTTCGACACGGTGCCGCCCACGGCGACGATCTCGATCGGGCTGGCGTCGGGCGCCAAGGCGACGTGACGGGCGGTCTCCTTGCGGAGCGCCTCGATCTCCACGAGCGACGGCGGGTCTGAGCGGACGTGCTCCTGCGTGAGGCGGGCGGCGCCGAGCGGGATGCCCATGCTGCGGGCGCCGCCGTCGCGATGGACGACGACGAACTCGGTGCTGCCGCCGCCGACGTCGACCAGGAGCAGTTCGCCGCTCACGGGCCGGCCGCCCGTGGCGCCGATGAGGGTCAGCAGGCCTTCCTCTGCGTGGTCCAGGACGTGGACGGGCACGCCGACGCGGTCGCTGACGGCGTGCACCACCGCGGCGGCGTCCTCGGCGCGCCGCAGCGGGTCCGTGCCCACGATGATGACCGTGGAGGCGCCGAGATCATGCGCAGCCGCGGCATAGCGCGCGAGGTCGGCGACCAGGACGTCGCGGCCCTCGTCGCCGATGAAGCCCGCCGAGCTCACCCGGTCGCCCAGGCCCAGGAATGCCGACTCGTCGAGCAGCGGGACGACCCGATGGCCGTCCACCGTGCCCACGAGCAGGTGGATGCTGGTGGCGCCCACGTCGATGGCCGCCGCCACGAGGCTGCCCGCCGGCACCTCGATTCGCGGTGGCGGCGTTGTTGGCGCGATGGGCGAGTTCACGTTCTCCGAAGCGGGCGGTCCGGCCTCGGGCTCCGGCGCCGGCTGGGCGTCGGCCGTCACGGACTGGGGCGTCGGCTCGGCATCGGCCGGCTCGGGCTCCGGCTCGGCGTCGGCCGGCTCGGGCTCCACGTTGTCCGCCGCCTCTGGCTCGCGCCCATCGACTTCGGGGGCCACTTCGGCGTCCGGCTCCAGTTCGGGCGATTCTCCAGACTCGGCGGCCTGAAGTTCGGCGGTATCGGGCTCAGGCTCCGCTTCGGCCTGAGGCAGGCCGTCGTCGACGGCGTCGGACTCGGGCGACTCGGGCACTGACCAATGCCCGACCTCGGGCATCGACTCCGGCTGGGGCGCATCGGGCTCAGCCTGCGACAATTCGGGCTCGGGCTCGAGCGCCTCGGGCTCGGCATCCGCCGCCGGCCCGGCCTCCGCCTCGGGCCAAGCCAAACCGTTGCCGGGCTCTGGGGTCAACTCAGCCTGCGTGGTCTCGGGCTCGAGGTCGACAGCTTCGGCCTCGGACTCCGCCTCCGGCTCGGGGGATTCCGAATCCGGCTCGGGGGCCTCGGCATCGGCGGTGACCTGGGTCTCCAGCGCGGGCGGAGCCTCCGCCCCGGTCGCCTCGGCAACCTCGGGCTGGGCCTCAGCGGCGCCCTCGGACTCCGGCTGCGCCTCAGCGTCGGGCTCGGGCTGGGCCTCGGCATCGGCGGTCACCTGGGTCTCCAGCTCGGGCGGAGCCTCCTCCCCGGCCGCCTCGGCAACCTCGGGCTGGGTCTCGGCGGCGCCCTCGGGCTCTGCCTCAGGGTCGGGCTCCAACTCAGACTCTGGCTGAGCCGCTACGTCGGGCTCGGGCTGGGCCTCGGCGCCGGCGTCACGCTCCGGCTGCGCCTCAGCGTCGGGCTCGGGCTCAGCGGCCTCGGCCGGCGCCTCGGCGTCGGGCTCCGGCTCGTACACGGCTTCGGGCTCAGCGGCCTCGGCCGGCGCCTCGGCTTCGGGCGCCAGCTCGGTCTCGGGTCGCGCTCCCGCCTCGTCAGCCTCAGCCTCAAGCCCCGGCTCGTCGGCTCCGGACACCCCATCTCCCCGCCGCAAGAGCTCGGCCGCCTCCTCAAGGACGGCGCTCGCCGCAGCCACGGCCGGCGACGGGGGGCGATCGGCGACCGCTTGCGTCGCCAACGCAGACGACGCCCTGAACAGGGCCTGTGCCTCTCGTCGTGCCGCCTTGCGAGCCTTCGCGTCGGCCTCGGCCGCGCGCTCCTCGGCAGCCTGGACCGCGTGAGCGGCCCGGACGTTGGCCTTCGCGGCCGCCTTGGCCGCCCTCCTCGCCGCCTTGCCGGCCGCGTCCGCGGGGACGGCCACGAGCCGTGCCTCGGCCTCGGCCGCCTCCTGCACCGCCCTGACCGCCTTGGCCTGCGCCTTCGCGGCTCGCCTCGCCGCCTTGGCGAGCGCCTTCGCCGTCTTCCTCGACGACTTGGCCAGGGCTTTCGCCGCCCGCTTCGATGCCCGCCCGGGATCGCGGCCAATGGTCGACTCGCCCTCGCCGGGGATCCCCTCCTCGCGCTCGCCGGAGTCCATCATCGAACGCTCCTTGCCCCTCTGCCCCCGCGGCCGTCGCAGGCGAACCCGTACCCGTCAAGTCTGCCGCACGTCCGCGCATCCTGGCGCCACTCGTTCGCATCTCGGGGGCAGCCCGTGGTGCGTTGACGCGCCGTTAACCCGGACGGAATGCACCGTTGACGGCGGGGTCACAGCCTCGCGACATGGCGATGACTTCGCGGCCGACACCGGGCCGAGGCGTTCCGCTGGCGATGGCCGACGCTGCGGCCTCGACGGCTTGGCTGGTCCTGGCCGCAGACGGGCCCGCGGCCCTGCTCGGAACGGCGGCCGCCGGGGCGGGCGTCGCGGTCGTCGCGGAACCAGCCCGGTTTCGCCAACTGCTGGACTCGCTCCGCCCGAGGGTGGTCGTCTGCAGCCGGCCGCCCGCCAGCGCCACCGACCTGCAGGCGGTCACCGAGGCCCGTCGCCGTCGCCCCTCGCTGCGCGCGGTCCTGATCGCGCCGCCAGAGGCTGTCGACGCCCGCCTCGACGCCCTCGCCCGCGGCTTTGACGACGCCCTCGCGTCGACGGTCCCGCTCGACGAGCTGGTCGGCCGGCTCGCCTGGCACGACGCCCGCTCACGGTCGCGCACCCCGGCTGGGTCCGTGCTTCGGTTCGGCGACGGGTTCGAGCTCGACACGACAGCCCACGAGCTTCGACACGCGGGCGAGGCGGTCCACCTCCGGCCCAAGGAGTTCGGCCTGCTGGCGCTCCTCGCCGCGCACCCTGGCCGCGCCTACACGCGAGCCGAGCTCCTCGACCGCGTCTGGGGCAGCCCGCGCGGCGGCGGCCGGACGGTGGACGTCCACGTGCGCTGGCTGCGCTCGAAGATCGAGCCCGATCCCGACCGGCCCGTGACCCTCGTCACGGTGCGCGGCGTGGGCTACCGGCTCGACCCCATCCCGAGGTGAGCCGCCGTTAACGACGACTTAACGGGCGGCTCATCAGCCGTTCACCGCCCGACTCGACCTTGGCTGCGGAGAGCGACATCAACATCCCCGGACTCGGCCCGATCCGGGTCCCGCAGGAGGAAGTCCGTTGATCACAACCTCTGCCAGGCGCATCGGTGCGCTGGCGATCGCTTCCACGGTGCTCGTGGCGGCGTGCAGCGGCGGCGGTGCGAGCCCGTCGGCCGCCGCGACCCCGGCGCCGACAACGGCAGCCGCGTCAGATGCGTTGTCCACCGCACCGTCCGCCGCCAGCCCGGCTGCATCGAGCGGCGGGGCCGCAACCTACCGGTGCACCAAGGGTGATGGCGCCCTGAACGGTGCAGGCTCCACGTTCATCAACCCGCTGCTCACGAAGATGGCGGGCGACTACGACACCAAGTGCGGCGTCCAGGTCAACTACCAGTCCATCGGATCCGGCGGCGGGGTGAAGGCCTGGCAGCAGAACACTGTCGACTTCGGCGCCTCCGACGCATACCTGTCGGACGGCGAGATCGCGACCGCATCCGCGAATGGGACGCCGGTCGAGATCCCGGCCACGTTCGGCGCCGTCGTCGTCGGCTACAACCTCTCCGGTCTGTCCGCCCCGCTGAAGATGACGCCGGACGTTGTCGCCGGCATCTTCCTGGGCAAGATCACAACCTGGAATGACCCGGCCCTCGCAGCCGTCAACCCCGGCGTGAACCTGCCGAGCACGGCCATCAGCGTCGTCCACCGATCCGACGGATCGGGGACCAACAGCATCTTCACCAAGTACCTCACGGCGGTGAGCCCGGACTGGGTCAACGAGGTCGGGGGGGGCGATCCGACCAAGTCGGCCGGCAAGACCGTCGCCTGGCCGCTCGGACAGGGAGCCAGCGGCAACGAGGGCGTGACCCAGGGCATCACGGGAACTGATGGCGCCGTGGGCTACATCGACGTCGCCTACGCGATCCAGAACAAGGTCCCCTTCGCGGACATCCAGAACAAGAGCGGCAACTTCATCACCCCGACACTCGATGCCGTTGCCCAGGCGGCAAACCTGCCCTCGTACCCCTCCGACCTCCGGTTCGACCTCGTCAACACCGATGCGGCCCAGGGCTACCCGATCTGCGGAACGACCTGGATCATCGTCTACCAGGACCTCTCGAAGGTCCTCAAGAGTCAGGACCGGGCGAACTCCCTGGTCGACTTCATCTGGTGGGCCATCCATGACGGCCAGTCCGACGCGGCACCGCTCGACTACGGCTCCCTGCCCCCCAATCTGCTCGCCCAGGACGAGGCCGCGGCGAGGTCCATCAACTGGGGCGGCGCCCCGCTCCTTCCCTAGCCGTTCCACAGGCGCGCAGGGCCTGGGGTGTGATCCACGCCCCGGGCTCTGCTTACGGTTCACCGCCCACCGCATGAGCAGGCCATGACGCAAACGACACGAGCCGCGTCGCCGCAGGGTGCCCCGAGCCCGGGCCCGTTCCATCGCCGAAGATGGACGGGCGACATCACGTTGCGCGTCGGACTTGCCGTGGTCACCCTCGGCGTCACCGTGATCCTGGCCGTCATGATGGCGGAGAGCTTTGCCGATGCCTCACCGGTCTACGGGAAGTTCGGCATCCTGGGGTTCGTCACCGGGACGAAGTGGGCCCCCTCCTTCACGGTCTACGGCGCCTGGCCGTTCATCTACGGCACGCTGCTCACCAGCCTGATCGGCCTGGTCATCGCCGTCCCGATCTCGGTGCTGATCGCCCTGCTCCTGACGGAGCTTGCGCCCGTGCGGCTACGCGCTCCGTTCGGGATCGCGGTGGATCTGCTAGCAGCCGTCCCCTCGGTCGTCTACGGGCTGTGGGGCCTCATCGTCCTCGTCCCGGCCATGCGGCCGCTCGAGCAGTGGATCGCGGCGACGATCGGCAAGGTCGTACCGTTCCTCGGCCCCCCGACCCCCGGCGCGAGCTACTTCGCCGCCGGCGTCATCCTGGCGGTCATGATCATCCCGATCATCTCGGCCGTCACGCGTGAGGTCTTCGCCTCGACGCCGCGATTGCAGCGCGAGGCCGTCCTCGCCCTGGGAGGGACGCGATGGGATGTCGCCCGAACGGTGACGCTGCCGATTGGCAGGGCGGGGCTCCTGGCGGCCGTGGTGCTCGGGCTGGGCCGGGCGGTGGGCGAGACCATCGCGGTGACGCTCGTGATCGGGAACTCGAACAACATCGGCACGTCCATCTTCGCCCCGGGCTTCACGCTCGCGAGCGTCATCGCCAACGAGTTCAACGAGGCCACCGAGACGCTCCATCCGGAGGCCCTGATCGCGCTCGGCACCGTACTGCTGGTGCTGTCGGTGATCGTCAACACCGTCGCCATCGCGATCCGTAGCCGGTTCACCGGAGGCTCCCGCAGTGGCTTCTGAACGGGCCGTCGTCTTCGGGCAGACGAGTCGCGAGCGGAGGCTGAAGGAGCAGCTGTTCGTCGCCCTCGCCGTCGTCGCCCTGATCCTCGCCCTGATCCCGCTCGCCGCCGTGTTCGGGTACATCTTCGTCAACGGGATCGGGAGCCTGCTCAGCATCGACTTCTTCCTCAAGGACCCGCCGGCAGATCTCACCGCGGCCGGGGGCGGAGTTCGGAATGCCCTCGTGGGCACGCTCGAGCTCACCGGCCTGGCCACGGTCATCGCCGTCCCCGTTGGGCTCGCGGTCGCCGTGTTCGCGATCGAGGTCGGCGGCGGCCTGGCGCGCGCGGCCAGGTTCCTGATCGACGTGCTGAACGGGCTGCCGTCGATCGTCGTGGGGATCTTCGTCTATGCCAGCGTGGTCGTGACCCAGGGCCACTTCTCGGGCCTCGCCGGCGCCCTCGCCCTGGCGATCGTGATGCTGCCGGTGGTGACTGTCTCGGCCGAGGAGATCCTCCGCCTCACCCCGCGGCCGATCGCCGAGGGCGCCCGGGCACTCGGCCTCTCGCGCTGGCGCTCGATCCTGTCGGTCTTCATCCCGGTCGGGCTGTCGGGCATCGTGACCGGGGTCCTGCTCGGAATCTCGCGCGCGATCGGGGAGACCGCCCCGCTCCTGTTCACCTCGCTCGGCAACAACTTCTTCACGCCCGACCTCAACCAGCCGATGCAGGCGCTGCCGCTCCTGATCTACCGGGATGCCCTCAACTCCGCCTATCAAACGGCACGTGACCGGGCCTTCGGGGCCGCGCTGCTGCTCGTCCTGATCGTCTTTGGGCTGAACCTGCTGGGCCGGTGGCTGACCGCCCGCAGGCGCCCCGCCGGGAGTCGCCGATGAACGTGTCCACCGACCAGCCGATCCACCCCGCCAATGCGCCTCGGTCCCCTCTCGACGCCATCGTGAGCCCAGCGGCTGCCATCGAGCCCTCGGCCATCTCGGTACGCGACCTGAATGCGTGGTACGGCAGCCGGCGGGTGATCCGCGACGTCTCGATGGAGTTCGGCGCCCGGGCGATCACCGCGATCATCGGCCCCTCCGGAAGCGGCAAGTCGACGCTGCTGCGCTGCCTCGACCGCATGCACGAGGTCGTGCCCGGGGCCCGCAGCGACGGCACGGTCAGCTACCAGGGGGTGGACATCTACGATCCCGCCGTCGAGCCCGCCGCGGTCCGGCGGACGATCGGCATGGTCTTCCAGCAGCCGAACCCGTTCCCGACGATGTCGATCTACGACAACGTCGCGGCGCCCGCCCGGTTCAACGGGCTCGTCAAGGGAGGAGCGGCCCAGGACGAGCTCGTCGAGCGATGCCTCCGCCAGGCGGCGCTCTGGGACGAGGTGAAGGACAAGCTCCGCCACGGCGGCACCTCGCTCTCGGGCGGGCAGCAGCAGCGGTTGTGCATCGCGAGAGCCCTCGCGCTCGAGCCGCAGGTGCTGCTGATGGACGAGCCGTGCTCGGCGCTCGACCCGGTGGCGACCCTCCAGGTGGAGGAGCTGATGTCGGAGCTGAAGTCGCAGTACACGATCGTGATCGTGACCCACAACATGCAGCAGGCCTCGCGCGTGAGCGACGTGACGGCGTTCTTCACCATGGGCGAGGACCGCGCGGGGTACCTTGTCGAGATGGGCGCGACGACCACCCTGTTCACCAACCCCGCCAATCAGCTGACCGAGGACTACGTGTCCGGCCGCTTCGGTTGAGACGAGGAGAGACGCTCATGACGGAGCCCACCACTTCCGACGCCGCCGATCCCACTGCCGCGGATCCCGCCCCCATGCCGGCCCACGCCACGCGCAGCACGTACGACCACGAGCTGGCCGAGGTCAAGGACAACATCCTGCGCATGGGATCGCTGGTAGAGGCCCAGATCCGCGCGGCCATCGACGCGCTCCTGGTCCACGATGCCGAGGCCGCCCTCAAGGTCATCATCGACGACCGGCTGATCAACGAGGTGCAGCGCAAGGCCACGGCCATGATCGCCGCGGTCATCGCCACGCAGGGCCCGGTCGCCCGCGACCTGCGCTACCTGCTCACGCTCGACCACGTCAGCTACGAGCTCGAGCGGATGGGCGACCACGCGAGCTCGGTCGCCAAGCAGGCGCGCAAGCTCGCGCCGTTCGCCCCGATCAAGGACTACGTCCAGCTGCCCGAGCTCGGCGAGCTGGTCGCCGGCCAGGTGCGGGGCATCATCCGGGCGCTGGTGGACGTGGACGAGCACCACGCCCGCGATGTGGCCAAGGTCGACGACGACGTGGACGACCTCTACCACGCGATCTTCGCGGTCTGCCTCGACCTGATGCGGGCCGACCCGGCCAACGTGGACCCGTGCACCCGGATCCTGTTCGCGGCCCACTACCTCGAGCGGATCGGCGACCGGGTGACGAACATCGCCGAAGACATCGTGTTCCTCGCCTCGGGCGAGGTCGAGGACCTCAACCCCTGAGCGGGGCCCTACACTCGCGGGGTGGCGTCGCGGCCGGTCGCGACGCCCCGGAGGACCGATGATCGCGCTCCACCTGCTCCGCCACGCGCACGCGGGCGACCCCGCCCGATGGGACGGCGACGACGAGTCCCGCCCGCTGTCCGAGAAGGGGCGCCGCCAGTCGAAGGACCTCGGCGGCCTCCTGGCGCTGATCGACGAGCCACCGGACCTGTTCATCTCCTCGCCCAAGCTGCGCTCCGTCCAGACCGCGGAGATCGTGGCGAAGGCGCTGCGCAACCGGGTCAAGGTGGTGGTCGACGACCGGCTCGCGGGCGCGATCGACCCGGCCATGGTCAACGCCATCCTGGACGCCGCCCCGCCCGCGTACCGCCCGTGCCTCGTGGGCCATGACCCCGACTTCTCCGAGCTGCTCGGGGAGTTCATCGGCACGGGGCCGATCCCGATGCGCAAGGCGGCGCTGGCCAGGGTCGACTTCCCGGGCGACGACGTGGTGGCGGGCGGCGGGACCCTGCGATACCTGCTGCCGCCGGAGCTGGTCGTGGGCTGATCCCCGGGGACCTTCACCTAGCCGCGGGCATCGGCACCCCTCGTCCGCGCGCCTCGTCTGGCCGCCCCAGGCCTGCCTATTCCGCCACCGTCTCTACCGACGCGTCCCGCGCGATCCCATGCGCCGCACGGATGAAGATCCGGGCTCCCGGCGGCCGTGCGCTGATCCCCATTCGCGACTCGCATGCGATCGCGCGCCGTGTCATCTAGTGCGCGCTGGGCGCATAGCGCCACAGGGGCAGCAGGCGACGGGCCGGGCAGGCGCCTCCGAACACTACGTCCGCTCCCAGCGCCAGTGCATCGTGTGGGTCAGCGGCGCGCCGGGCGCCACCACCGACGCGCCTCCAGCGATCGCACGGCGAGCCGCGTCATGCGCGCGGCGGATGGGATTCGCGCTCCGGTCACCCATTCCTGACAGGACTGGTAGCCGCGACCCCGCCCGAGATGAGGCGACTGGGGGCTCCGATCGCAACCTTCGTCGACCACCCATGCGCGGGGAGCATCTTCGGCGGGCACGGCGGAACCGGCCGTGGCTACCAGTCCTGGTGGGCATGGGTGATCGACCGCGAGCCGCGGACGCTCCGGAGGGTGCGCCTCCGAGCGCTACGTCCGTTCCCAGCGCCAGCGCATCGTGTGGACCAGCGGCGCGCCGGGCGCCACCACCTGGGGCCCGCTGTTCGCGGCGTCGGGTGGGCCCGACTGGGGCTCCACGCAGACCGCGTAGTCGGGCTCGGTGTAGACCACCCACCAGGTGCACGAGGACGAGATCGTCAGGCGCAGACCGGGCCACTCGAGGACCGGATCGGCCCGGAGCCCCGCGAAACAGTCGTCCCACGGCCCGGGCGGCGGCGGGACGCGCTCGCCCGACGGGATGCCCTCGGCGTCGCGCACCAGCATCTCGGCGGCGTCGAGGCGCAGGACCGCCGGCATCCCTCCTGGCTCGAGCCGCCGCCGGAACCAGGGGTGCCAGCCGACGACCACCGGCTGCGGCTCGTCCGCCTCGAGCGTCATCGTGCAGTCGAGGCCGTCCTCGCGCACGGCGAACACCTGCGTGACGCGGCCCCGGTACGGCCAGCGCTCGTCGAGCTCGATCGACAGGCGGTCGGGGCCGTCCACCCGCCACGGGCGGTCGAACACCACGCCGTGGAGCGCGTGCGGCGGGGCGGCCAGCGGCAGCTGGTGGGCGGTCCCCGCGAACGAGAAGGCGCCCCGGCGGATCCGGCCGGCCCAGGGCGCCATCGGGTAGGAGCCCCAGTAGACCGGGCCGAGGTGGTGGCCGGTGACGAGAAGCTCCCGCCCCGCGACCCTGACCGACCCGAGCCGCCCGCCGTGCTCGGGCCGCACCACCACGCGCACGTCGCCCGCCCGCAGGTCGAGCACCGTCTCGCCGGGCGTCAGCGGCGTCTCCGCATACCCCTCCATCGTGTTCACGCTTCCCTCCCGTCGAGCGCAGCAGCCTCGACGCACTGCGCCGCCACCCCGAGATGCTCGAGCCGCGCGTAGGTCGCGCGGCGCCGCACCGTCCAGGCGACAACCTCCAGCCCGGCGGACTGCGCCCGCCGCATCGACGATGGCGTGATCGCGCCCCACATCGCCGACACCGCGCGGCAGCCGAGCCCGAGCGCGAGCGAGAGCGTGCCGGGGGCGAGGTCCATGGAGCTGTACCAGAGCGTCCACCCCGGCAGCCGCTCGGCCATCGCAGCGAGGCTCGGCGCGTCGAACGACGAGATCGCGGCGCGCGGCCCGGCCTCCCCACGGGCGGCCCAGAGCACCTCGGCCGTGGCGTCGGCGTGGTCGTCGCCCTTGAGCTCGATGTCGAGGAAGGGGCCGGCGCCCAGCGAGGCGAGCGCCGCGGCAAGCGTGGGCACGCCCGCTTCGGCGAGCTCGTCGGCATCGAGCGCGGTGACGTGCTCGGGTCGGCCCTGCACCCGCGCGAGCGTCTCGTCGTGGAGGATCACTGGCGTGCCGTCGCGTGCGAGGCGGACGTCGAACTCCACCCCGTCGCAGCTGGGCACGCGCATCGCCGCCGCCAGTGCCTCGATGGTGTTCTCGGGCGCCACGCGCCAGTCGCCGCGATGGGCGAGCCGGAGTGAGCGCGAGCCACGTTCCGCACCGCTCACGCAGGGCCCGCCACGCGGACGCGCGCCGCGACGCCGACGTGGTCCGACGGGTACAGCGTGGGATCGTCGACGTCGGCGCGGTTGAAGACCAGCACCGCATCGTCTACCTCGACCGCGCCGCGCAGCCAGAGGTAGTCGAGGCAGTCAGGGTCGCCGTCGGTGTCCATCGCGGGTGCCTGGAGGCCCGACGGCCAGGTGACCGACGGCTCGTGGCCGTGGTGCTCGAGATAGGCGGACCGGAAGCCGGCGGCGCGCATCCGCGCGTAGGCGGGCTCGCGGGGGTCGGCGTTGAAGTCGCCGGCCACCAGCATCGCCTCGTGCTCGGGCGAGGTCTCGAGCCAGGCCAGCAGCTGCTCGGCCTGGCCGAGCCGCGCGGCGTGGTCGTCGGGGAGGTGGTGCAGGTGCGTCGCGGCGAACAGCAGTCGGCCGCCGCTGGGCAGGGAGACCCGGATGCGGTGCGCGGCGCGCGCGAGGCCGAGGTCCAGCCGCTCGTAGGAGTCGAACGGGAGCGGCTCGCGGACCAGCATGGAGTTGCCGTACTCGGGACGGCCGGCCCAGCCGCGGACCGCCGCGTACCGCGCCTCGCCCGCCGCCCCGAGCAGCCGGTCCTGCTGCATCGGGTAGACCACCTCCTGGAGGGCCATGAGGTCCGGCTGGAGGGCGGCCATGTCGGCGAGCAGGAGCGGCAGGCGCTCAGGCCAGCGGTCGGCCAGGTTGAGGATGTTGAGCGTCGCGACGAGCAGGCGGTCCACCCGGATGCGGTCCCTTCCGTGAGCGGTGAGGCGGTTGAACGGTCAGGCGGTTTTACGGTCGGCGGTGCGAGTCAGGAGCCGCCCGCCTCCGTTGTCGACGCCAGCGGCGGCCGGGTCGGCAGGACGAACCAGAACGTCGACCCGCGGCCCTCCTCCGACTCCACGCCGATGGTGCCACCATGGGCTGCCACGATGTGGCGCGAGATCGCGAGCCCGAGGCCCGTGCCGCCGCCGCGGACCCGGGCGCGGTCCACCTTGTAGAAGCGCTCGAAGACCCGGGCGCGATCCTCCCGCTTGATGCCGATGCCGCGGTCGACGACCTCGACCCGCGCACCGTCGCCGTCCGGGCGGACGCGGATCGCCACCTCGCCGCCGTCAGGGCTGAACTTGACCGCGTTGTGGACGAGGTTGACGATCACCTGGCCCAGCCGCTGCTCCTCGCCCCGCACGATCGGCGTCATCGGGTCGCCGTCCACGAGGATCGCCACGCCGCTGCGCTCGGCGAACAGCCGAAGCCGGTCGGCCGACAGCTCGGCGAGGCGCGCCAGGTCCACGTCGTCCTCCGGGACGATCGAGCTGCCGCCCTCGATCCGGGCGAGGTCGAGGATCTCGGCGACCATCTGCGCGAGGTGGCCGGTCTCGACCTCGATCTTGGTGATGCGGTCCCGGAGGCGTTCCGGCACGCCGTCCGCGGCCGCCTCACGCGCCGCCGTCTCGGCGAGCAGGCTCACCGTGCTGATCGGCGTCCGGAGCTCGTGCGAGAGGTTGTCGATGAACTCGCTGCGGATCTGGCGGAGGCGCCGGAGCTCCGAGACGTCCTCGAGCACGACCACCGTGCCGCCGTCGGGCGCGGGGGCGGCTCGCAGGAGCACCGTCCTGGGCTCCCCTGCCCCGAGCCGCACCTCGGTGGTGCCGCCGCCCTCGTCGAGGAACTGCTCGACCCGCAGGTCGAGGAAGGTCTCCATCACGCTGCGGCCGACGAGGCGCCCGGCGGCAATGTCGAGCAGCGCGCAGGCGCGCGCGTTGGCCCCCACGACGTGCCGCGACGCGTCGAACCGCAGAACCCCGACCGGCAGGAGGTCGTCGAGCGGGTCGCCGGGGGCGTCGAACTGGTCCATCGGCGCGAGAATCGCACAGGCGCGCCAAACCTGTGCTCGCGAGAGCGCGCCGCGGCCTCCGGCCCTCCCCGTCCTCCGTCCGCCGGCGTCGCGGCCCAACCGGCGCGACCCCTGCGCGGTGCCGACCCCTCAGGCGCCGGGGCCCACGCCGAGCTGGCGCATCAACCCGAGCTGGTCGAACTGGTGCCAGTGCTCGACCACCTGCCCATCACGGACGCGGAACAGGTGGAGCTCCTCGATCTCGTAGCGCCTGCCGGTGGGCGGCATGCCCATGAACGGCCCGGACTGCGTGGCGGCGGTGGTCATGCGCGCGGCCACGAGGTCGCCCTCCGCGACGAGGTCGTGGACGGTGAACTGGCCGTCGGACAGGCCGGCGCGGACGCGCTCGATGGCGGCGCGCATGCCGGCGCGCGGGTCGTCGCCGAACGGGTACGTGTGGAACACGGCGTCGCGGGCGATGAGCTCGTCGACGGCGTCGAAGCTGCCGCCGACGAAGATCTCGTCGACGAAGCGGCGGACGACCGCCTTGTTCTCCTCGAGGTCAGGCACGGGGACACTCCTTCCGGTGTGGCGGCATCTTCCCACGCGCGGGCCCGACGCGCGGACGGGGCCGTGACCCCGGAACGACCGGCCCACGGCCGATCGCTCAGGGTCGCGCCCGGCGGACCTCCGGGCCCCTGGCGGCCGGCGCAGTGCGACGCTGCTCCGCCGCGATGTCGAGCGCGGCCGCGATCCGCGCGTAGACGCCCGCCGGGTAGGCATGCCGGAGCGCGGTCGCGTAGCCGAGCCGCGCCGCCAGCCGGCGGGCCCGCGCGGCCGAGCTCGTCGCGATCCCCGCCGCTGGCACGGCCGCGGCCACGTCGCGTGCCGCGAGCTCGGCAGAGATGCGCAGCGCCTCGTCCTCCTCGCGGTCGAGTGCGTCGGGCCAGGGGCGCTCGGCCGCGTCCACGCCGGTCGACGCACGCAGGTACGCGGCGATGTCGACCCGGGACCACCCGCGGACCCGCTCGATGAGCGCCGCCACGGCCAGCCCGTTGGGCCCCAACCTCGGCTGGTCCACCGACGCGTCCCAGGCGCGCAGCAGGCGCTCGCGCGCCCGGCCCCGGAACGGCTCGGCCAGGAGGTCGTCGAGGAACGGCGCGAGCACCACCTCGGCGGCCGCCGCGAGCAGGCCCTCGCGCAGCCCCGTCTCGGCCCAGCGCGCATGGGGCACCCGGGCGACGAGCGCCGCCTCGCACGCCGTGAACGCGTCGCGCGCGTCGGGCGCGAGGAACCGCCGGACCGTGGCGAGGAACGCGATGGGCGGGGGCTCGGCGGCGGCGAGGCGGTCGAGCTCGTCGGGCGTCAGCCGCTCCACGCGGCCAAGGAAGCGGGCCAGCCGCTCGTCGGGCGTGCCGGAGACGAGGTCGGTGCGCCGCGGGCGGGCCGGCCGTCGCGGGCGCTCCCCCGACCGGACGGTGCTCCGCCACGGCGCGTGGGCGGTTCGCACGGAGCGGCCGCGAGCCGCCCCCGCCGCGCGGGTCGCCACCGCGGAGGGCACGCCCGCCCGTTCCGCGTCGTACCGCGCCCGCAGGTCGGCGTCCGCGAGCCAGTCGTGGGCGACGTTGATCCGCTTGGCCCGCTCCAGCGCATCGGCGCCGTCCCCCGCGACGTCCGGGTGGTGCTTGCGCAGCAGGGCCCGCCACGCGAGGTCGATGGCCTCAGGCGAGGCGTCCGCGCCGACCGCGAGCCGCGCATACAGGTCGTCGTCGGGGACGAGGGGAACGGGCACGGGCCTCCGGGCGACGCGGACCGGCCGGGGCGGCGCCGACGACGCCGCGCCTCAGGCCGGCGTCGCCGCCCGACCCTCCAGGAAGTCGGTGACGTGCTCGACCGACTGCACCGAGCGCGTCCCGGTGGCCCGCTCGGTGACCTCGATTCCGCCTGCGGCCAGCGAGCGCGGGCTCACCGTGAGGATCCAGGGCATGCCCAGCAGCTCGGCGTCGGTCAGCTTCACGCCGGGCGACTCGTCGCGGTCGTCGTAGAGGATCTGGCTCGCGTCGCCGCACGCCGCGGCGGCCGCGTAGAGCCGCTCCGCGACCTCGGTCACCTCGGCGCTCCTGTTGGCGCCCAGCGCCACGAGGTGGGCGGGGTACGGCGCCACCTCGGCCGGCCAGACGATCCCCTTCTCGTCGTGGTGCGCCTCGACGACGCAGGCGACGTTGCGCCCGACGCCGATCCCATAGGAGCCCATGACGATCGGGTGGGCCTGGCCGTCCTCGCCGAGGTAGGTCGCGCCCGCGGCGTCCGCGAACTTGGTGCCGAGCTTGAAGATGTTGCCGACCTCGATCCCGTTGCGCAGGACCACTGGCTGGCCGCAGGCCGGGCAGGGATCGCCCTCGCGGACATTGGCGATGTCGGCGACGACGTCGGGGGTGAAGTCGCGGCCGACGTTCGTGTTGCGCAGGTGGTATCCGACCTTGTTCGCGCCCGCCACGAGGTTGGGCGACTGCGCCGCGAGGGCGTCGACGACCACGAGGGCGTCGCGCGCACCGATCGGCGAGCCGTAGCCCGCCTGCATGCCGCGGGCGAGGATCTCCTCGACCTGGGCCGGCCGGAGCCCGCCCGTCGCCTTGATCGCGTTGGCGAGCTTGGTCTCATTGAGGTCGTAGTCGCCACGGACGATGGCCACCACGAAGCGCCCGTCACCCGTCACCTCGAACACCGCCTTTGCGGTCCGGCTGGTCGGGATGCCCAAGAACTTGGCGAGGCCCTCGATGGTGGTCGCGTCGGGCGTGTAGACCTCTTCAGGCGGGAGCAGCGGCTCGGCCTCCGGCGCCGCCGCGGTGCTCGGCGCCACCTGCCGGTTGGCCGCGTAGCCGCACGCCTCGCACAGGGCGAGGACGTCCTCGCCCGCGGGATTGAGCACCATGAACTCGTGGGCCTGGCTGCCGCCCATGATCCCGACGTCGCTGGAGACCGCCACCGCCTCCAGGCCGAGCCGCTCGAAGGTCCGGGTGTAGGCCTCGTATTGCGCCTGGTAGCTCACCTCGAGGCCGGCTGCGTCGCGGTCGCAGCTGTACGCGTCCTTCATCACGAACTCGCGCACGCGGATCAGGCCCGCCCGCGCCCGGGGCTCGTCGCGCCACTTGGTCTGGAAGTGGTAGACCATCATCGGCAGCTGGCGGTAGGAGCGCACGATGTCGGCGAGCAGGATCCCGACGACCTCCTCGTGGGTCATCGCGAGCACCATGTCGCGCCCGTTGCGGTCCTGGAACCGGGTCAGCTCCGGCCCGATCGCGTCGTAGCGGCCGCTCGCGCGCCAGACGTCCGCGGGGTGGACGACGGGCATCTCCATCTCCTGGCCGCCGATCCGGTCCTGCTCCTCGCGGATGATCTGCTCGACCCGGCGGTTCACGCGCTTGCCCAGCGGCAGGAGCGAGTAGATCCCCGACCCCAGCGGCCGGATGTAGCCGGCCCGGAGCAGCAGGCGGTGCGACGCCATCTCGACGTCGGCGGGGTCGTCGCGGAGCGTGGTGAAGAACAGGTTGGACAGGCGCATGGCGCGAAGGATACCGAACGAGCGCGGCCCGGCCCGCGGGCGGCGGTGATCCCCGCGCACCAATCCGGCGCGAACGACCGGCCACGGACTCCGTATGGCGACTCCAGACCGCCAAACGGGTACCGGCGGTGCGCCACCGCCACCAGTCCAAGGGGCGCGACTCCCGATGAGCGGAACGTGGTGCAGCTCCGTCACCGGTCCCCGCCAGACTGCGCGGCCCTGCCGCGGAGTTGACACAGCGTTAACAACCGCTGTCGCCGCTCGGGCCATATGCTCGCGGTGCGTCCGTCCCGCCACCGGGTCGTCGAGGTGCCCAAGCCATCGAACACGTCACGCTGCTCCTCGTCGCCGTCGTGGCCCTCGCGGCGGTGTTCGACTTCAGCAACGGCTTCCACGACACGGCGAACGCGATCGCCACGTCAGTCGCCACCCGCGCCCTGCGGCCGCAGTACGCGCTGCTCATGGCGACGGCGTTCAACTTCATCGGCGCCTTCGCGGGCACCGCGGTCGCCAAGACCATCGGCGCTGGCCTCGTCGACGAGAAGACGACCACGCAGGTGATCGTTGCCTCGGCGCTGGTCGGCGCGATCGCCTGGAACCTCATCACCTGGTACGGGGGCCTGCCGAGCTCGTCGAGCCACGCGCTCATCGGCGGCCTGCTTGGCGCCACGATGATGGCGGTCGGCACGGGCGCCGTGAAGTGGGACGGCGTGTGGAGCAAGGTCGTCCTTCCGCTGGTCACCTCGCCGCTCCTGGGCTTCGCGGGCGCCTTCGTCCTGATGGTCGCCCTGACGTGGATCTTCCGGAACGCCGCCCGGAAGCCGCTCGGGCGGGCCTTCCGCCGCCTGCAGGTCCTCTCGGCCGGCTACATGGCGTTCGCCCACGGCAGCAACGACGCACAGAAGACGATGGGCATCGTGACGCTCGCGCTGTTCTCCGCGGGCGTGATCGGCACGACCGACGTCCCGACCTGGGTCATCGTGATGGCGGCCACCGCGATGTCCCTCGGGACGGCGATGGGGGGCTGGCGGATCATGCACACGATGGGCCACCGCGTCGTCCAGCTCGAGCCCATCCACGGCTTCGCCGCGGAGACGACGGCCGCGTCGGTCATCCTCGGCGCGGCGCACCTCGGCATGCCGGTCTCCACCACCCACGTGATCTCGAGCGCGATCATGGGCGTCGGCGCGAGCAAGGGCATGCGCGGCGTCCGCTGGGGCGTCGCCCGCCAGATCCTCATCGCGTGGGTGCTGACCCTGCCGGCGGCCGGGATCATCGGGGCGATCGCCTGGGTGCTCGTCAACGCGCTGGCCACCACGCTGGGCCTGTCATGACCGCGCCCGCCGCCGCCGACTCCCCCGCCCCCCGCCAGACCACCACCGGAGGCACCGCATGGTCCGCCTGATCCCCCGCGACGAGAAGTTCTTCGACCTGTTCGTCGAGGACGGGCAGAACCTGCTGGCCGCCGCGCGCAAGCTCGAGGAGCTGGCGACGTCCTACGACCGGCTCGACGAGCGAATCGCCGAGATCCAGGCCCTCGAGAAGCGGGGCGACCAGATCGACGCCGAGGTGATCAAGCGCCTCGAGCGGTCGTTCATCACGCCGTTCGACCGCGAGGACATCCACGCGCTCGTGAACTTCCTCGACGATGTGGTCGACAACATCCAGGCCGCCGCCGAGACGTTCCAGATCTACGGCATCGTCAAGCCGACCGACGAGGCGCGCGAGATGACCGAGATCCTCACCGGCGAGGCGTCGCACCTGCTCGAGGCGATCCAGCGGCTCGAGCATGGCAAGGACATGGCCCAGCACCTGGCAACGGTCCACGAGCTCGAGCACAAGGCCGACCAGCTCTCGCGGAGCGCCATCGGCCGGCTGTTCAAGGGCGGCCTCGACCCGCTCGAGGTGATCAAGTTCCGCGACCTGTACCAGATCCTCGAGGAGGCGATCGACGCCGGCGAGGACGCGGCCGAGGTGATCGAGCGGATCCTGGCGAAGGCCTGACCGAACCCGGTCCGGCGCATCGGGCGGCCAGGCGGCGCGTCGGGCGGCTCGGCGGCGCGTCGGGCGGCTCGGCTGACCGACTGCTCCGGCGCCGCGTGGCGACCACCCGGCTGCCGCATCCCGGCCCCCGTCGCGGCCCCCGCCGCCGCGGGCCCCCCGCCCAGCTCGCCGCATCCCGGCCCCCGTCGCGGGCTCCCCCGCCTCCGCGTGGCGACCGCCCAGCTCGCCGCATCCCGGCCCCCGTCGCGGGCCCCCCGCAGCGCTTCCCGCCACATATGCGCCACGCGGGTGTTCGTCACGGATCCGGTGCCACCTGCCCGCTCCCTGCATGGGTGTCACCCGATTCGCCCCTCCGGGCCCCGACCCGGTGACGAGCACCCGCCTGGCGCATACCTGACACGAACAGGACGACGGCGACCGCGCAGCGCGGCGGCCCAGCGGCGGCCCGCGCTCCCGGCGACCGCGCCGCGCAGCGGCACTGGTGCGGCGCCGCGCTCCCGGCGACCGCGCCGCGCGACGGCCCGCGCTCCCGGCGACCGCGCCGCGCGGCGGCACCGGTGCGGCGCCGCGCTCCCCGCGGCCGCGCGACGCCGTCAGCGCCGCCGGGCGATCGTCATCCCGTCCGCGATGCCGAGCATCACGAAGCTCACCCGCTCGTCGGCAACGATCTGCGCGTTGAGCGCGTGGATCGCGTTGCCGCTCGCGTCGCCGGGCTTGGGGTCGACCGCGCGGCCGTGGAACAGCATGTTGTCGAGGACGATCAGCCCGCCCCGGCGCACCAGCTGCAGGCAGCGCTCCCAGTACCCGGCGTAGGCCGGCTTGTCGGCGTCGATGAACGCGAGGTCGAACGTGTCCGCGGCGCCGGCCTCCAGCAGCCCGTCGAGCGTCTCGACGGCCGGGGCGATGCGCAGCTCCACCCGGTCGGCGACCCCGGCCTCCGCCCAGTACCGCCGCGCCGTCCGCGTGTGCTCGTCCGACACGTCGCAGCACAGCAGCAGGCCGTCGCGCGGCAGTGCGAGCGCGACGGCGAGCGACGAGTAGCCGGTGAACGTGCCGATCTCGAGGCAGCGCGTCGCGCCCACGAGCTCGACGAGCAGTGCGAGGAGCGCGCCCTGCTCGGGGGCGATCTGCATGCCCGCGTCGGGGTGGCCGGCGGTCTCCTCGCGGAGGCGGGCCAGGATCCCGGGCTCGCGATAGCCCACGCGCTCGATGTAGGCGTGAATGTCGTCGGGGCGGCCGGTCGTGGTGGACGTCATGGCGCGGATCGTCCCACGAAGCGGCGCCGCCTGCTCCCGGGGCCGCCGGTCAGTCGCGGCGGAGGACGTACCCCACGCCCCGGACCGTCTGCAGCAGGACCGGGTTCGCCGGGTCCGCCTCCACCTCCACCCGAAGCCAGTGGACGTGGACGTCCACGGTGCGGGTCTCGCCGGCGTAGTCGTAGCCCCAGACGTGCTCGAGCAGCTGGTCGCGCGTGAACACCTGGCCCGGGTTGCGGAGCAGGAACGCGAGCAGCTCGAACGCCTTGGGCTTGACCGCAACGGGCCTGCCGTCGCGGAGCAGCCGGTGCCCTGCGAGGTCCACCTGCACGCGGCCCAGGTCGACGGGCGGACGCACGACGGCGGCGGCCGGGGGCTCGACGGCCGGGGATGCCAGGCGGTCCTGGCGCCGGAAGATGCCCCGGATTCGGGCGGTCAGCTCGCGGAGCGAGAACGGCTTGGTGACGTAGTCGTCGGCGCCGAGCTCGAGGCCCACGACCTTGTCCACCTCGCTGTCGCGCGCGGTGAGCATCACGATCGGCACCGCCAATTCGGCCCTCAGGATCCGGCAGACCTCGACGCCCGAGAGCTCGGGGAGCATCAGGTCGAGGAGGACGAGGTCAGGGTGCTCGGAGCGGAACTTGGCGAGCGCCTCGCGGCCGTCGGCCGCCGGAATGGCACGGAACCCCTCGAGCTCGAGCGCCTCGACGAGGGTCTCCCGGAGCGTCGCCTCGTCATCGACGACGAGGATCGTTCGTGCCATGCGCGCGTCATCGTCGGCCGGGGTTGTTAACGGCTGGTTCACGCCGGGTCAACGCTCCGTCGGCGCGGTCGGGGCCGGCTCTCGGCGGCGCCGGTCGGCCGCCAGGGCCCCGCGCCCGGCTGCTCAGGCCGCGGCACGGAGGGCGCCGACCGCCGCATCGATCCGGGCCAGCGTCCGCTCGCGGCCCAGCGCCACGAGGACGTCGAACAGCGGTGGCGTCGCCGCCTGTCCGGTGACCGCCATCCGGATCGCCATGAACAGGTCGCCGGCCTTCCAGCCGCGGGCCTCGACGAGCGCGCGGAGCGGCGGCTCGAGCTCGTCAGCCTCCCAGGTCACCTCGTCGTGGGCGGCGAGGCGCTCGCGGGCGGCGACGAGCCCCTCGACCGTCGTCGCCGCGTCCCAGCGTTTCGGGACGAGCGCGGCGGGGTCGGGCGCCAGGTCGCGCCACAGGAAGCCCACCACGTCGGTGATCGACGCCAGCGTGGACAGCCGCTCGCGGACGATCGGGAGCAGGGCCGTCAGCTCGCCCTCGGACGGTGCGCGGTCGATCTGCCCTGTCACGGCGGCGGCCTCGGTGAACGGCAGCAGGCGCGCGACCAGGTCATCGTCATCGAGCCGGCGGATCCACTGGCCGTTGAGCCACTCGAGGCGCTCCCGGTCGAAGCGGGCGCCGCCCTTCTGGACCTTCTCGAGCTCGAAGCGCGCGACGATCTCGTCGAGGGTCATCACGTCGTCCTCGGTGCCGGGCGACCAGCCGAGGAACGCGAGGTAGTTGACCAGCGCCTCGCGGGTGAAGCCCTGCGCGATGTAGTCGGCCACTGCGGTCTGGCTCTTGCGCTTGCTCATCTTGGTCCCGTCGGGGTTGAGGATGAGCGGCAGGTGGGCGAAGGCGGGGACGTCGTGGCCCAGCGCCTCGAACAGCAGGATGTGCTTGGGCGTGTTGCTGACGTGGTCCTCGCCGCGGATCGCGTGGCTGATCTGCATCGCCGCGTCGTCGACCACCACCGTGAAGTGGTACAGGGGCGTGCCGTCGGCGCGGACGATGACGAAGTCGCCGCCGAGGTTGGCCGTGTCGATCTCCACCCGGTCGCGGACCAGGTCGTTCCAGCCCACGACGCCCGGGCGCACGCGGAAGCGGATCGCGCCGCGGCGGCCCTCGGCCTCGCGCGCCGTGCGCTCGTCGGCCGTCAGGTGCGCGCAGCGGCCGCTGTAGGCCGGCGGCAGCTTCGCGGCCTCGCGCTCGCGCCGGTCGGCCTCGAGCTCGTCCGGCGTGCAGTAGCAGGGGTAGGCGAGGTCCTTCGCCAGCAGCTCCTCGGCAGCCGCCCCGTAGGAGTCCAGGCGCTGCATCTGGCGGTACGGCGCGTACGGCCCCGCCTCCTCCAGCCCGGCGACGCCGGGGCCCTCGTCCCAGGTGATCCCCAGCCAGTGGAGCCCGTCGAGGATGTCCCTCTCGAACGCAGCGGTGCTCCGGGCGACGTCGGTGTCCTCGAGGCGGAGGATGAACGTGCCGCCGACGTGCCGGGCGAACAGGCAGTTGAACAGCGCCGTGCGCGCGGTGCCGATGTGGAGCGGGCCCGTCGGGCTGGGGGCGATGCGGACGCGGACGTCGGAGGGCATGTCCCGATTGTACGGGCGGTCGCTGACGCGCCGTCCGCCTGGGCGCGCCGCCCCCGCTCAGGATGCGCGCCGGCGCCGCCAGTCGTCCGGGCGCTGCCGCCCAGCCACCTCGGCAACACGCGACCCCGCCGGGGTCGAGGCGATCCGGCGCTCCAGCTCGTCGAGCAGCCGGACGACCGACGACGATCCGGTGCGGACCTCGGCGAGGCTCGCCTGTGCGGCGGCATCGCGCCGGCTGTTGTGGGCCGTGACGCACGCCTTCACCGCGCGGTGCACGCTGGCGTGGGCCCGCCCGAGGTCGAGCCAGGCGGTGGTCTGTCGGTACGCGGCGTCGTCGGATCGGTGGTACCACCTGCCGAGCGCGCACGCCGTGTCATCGGACAGGGTGGCGGCATCGATGGTCTCGGCGCCCGCGAGCATCCGTTCCAGGCGGGCGACCCACGCGAGGTGGGTCTTGCGGTAGGCGGCAAACTCGGCCTCTCCGTGCACGCCTCGGTCGAGGCGGAACGCCGCGACCAGCTCGTCGAGCCGTCCAGCCATCTCGGCGAGCGTCGCCGCGGACGCGACGACCTCCTCGGCCTGGGCGCTCATCTCCTCGGTGGCGGCGGACACCTCCTGGGCGGCGGCGCTGTTCTCCTCGGACACCGCGGCGATCGAGCTGATCGAGCGGGCGACCGCGTCGGACGAGGAGGCCATCGTCGTGGCGCCCGACGCCGTCAGCTCGACGACGCGGGCGATCTCGTCGCTGGCGCCAACCACGTCGCCGGCGGCGACCGCGATCTGGTCGAGGACTTTGTACAGGGTGGCCGCGCCTGCGTCGCGCTGGTGCGTGGAGTCGCGGATCTCCGCGGCCGCCTGCGCGCTGCGCCTGCCCACCGCGAGCCCGGACTCGACCTCGGCGGCGCCCGCCTCCATGGCCCGGACCGCGTCGGCGGTGCCCTTCTGGACCTCGGCGATGAGGTCGGCGATCTCCTTGGTGGCCCGCCCGGAGCGCTCGGCGAGCTTGCGCACCTCGTCGGCGACCACCGCGAAGCCCTTGCCCATCTCGCCCGCCCTCGCGGCCTCGATCGCCGCGTTGAGCGCGAGCAGGTTGGTCTGCTCGGCGATGTCGTCGATCGTCTCCACGATCGCGCCGATCTGGTTCGACTTGGCGCCGAGGTCGGCCACCCGGACCGCCGACGAGTCCACCGCGGCCTTGATCCGGGCGAGCCCGTCTGCGTTGTCGTCGATCGCGACGACGACCCGCTCGATCGCCTCGGCGGCACGCGCGTTGATCGGCTTGAGCTCCGCGCGGGCCGTGTCGGACGCGGCCAGCGCCCGCTGCATCTCGCCGACGGCGCCGATGCTCCGCCCCACGGCCGCGTTGGCGGCCTCGGCGCCGCCGCCCACCTGGTCGATGACGCCCGAGAGCTCCTGGACCGCCGCGTTCGTGTCGCTCGCGGCCCGCGCCTGCTCGGCCGTGCCCCCGGCCACTTGGCCGATCGTGGTGGCCACCTGCTGCGCGGCGGCGCCGGACTGGGCTGCCGCCTCGTTGAGCTGCTCGCTGGTGCGGGTGACCGACTCCGCAGCGGCCTGCACCTCGGTGACGGTCGACCGCAGGTTGGCGATCATCCGGCTGAACGCCAGGCCGAGGCTGTCCTGCTCGGACTGCGGCTGAACATCGACCGTCAGGTCGTTGGCCGCCACCGCCGTCGCCGCGTCGGCGATGCCGCGCAGGTAGGTGAGCGTCCCCCGGAACGTGTCGGCGAGCGCGCCAAGCTCGTCCCCGGAGCGGAAGGTGACCTCCTGGTCCAGATCGCCGGAGGCAACCCCCTGAGCGGCGGCGCGCACCTCGCGCAGGCCGTGCGTGAGCCCGCGGGTGATGGTGACCGCGATCACCACCCCGAGGATGACGATCAGGGCGCCGAGCGCGACGGTGAGCGCGGTGGACACGGTCGCGGCCGTCCGCTGGTCTGCCGTCGCCTGGGCGATCTCCGCGTCCACCGCGTCGATGTACACCTGCGCCGAGTCGAGCGCCTGGACGTAGGGCACGGTGGTGTAGTCGAAGGCTGCCTTGAGGTAGGCGCCGGAGCGGGCCTCAGCGAACACCTGCTCGTTGCCGAACAGGTAGCTGTTCGAGCCCTTGAACACCGCGTGCGACTGGGCGTCGAGCGTGCTCTGGTCCTGGGCTGTCAGCGGCGTGCTGCCCCAGAAGAACGTCTGGAAGGACGCGATCGCATCGCGCTGCTGTTGCGTGTCGGCGAGGTCGAGGGTCGTCGTGATCGTCTGCTGCAGCTTGTCGACGCCCGCGTAGTAGGACGTGGCCATCTGGGCCGCGTGGGCAGAGTCCCCGGACAGGCTGTTGACGTACCAGGCGCCGTCGTCGTCGATCGAGCGCACGAGGGCCACGATGTCGCCCGCCGCCCGGCGGGCCGGGTCGAGGTGGTCCACGATGCGGCCGGCGACGGCCGTCTCGTTCGCGGACGCGATCACGCTCGCGGTGAACGCGACCACCGACAGCCCGATCACGAGTCCGAAGCCTAGCGTCAGCCGCCTGCCGATGGTGAGATTGCCGAACCGCCGCACGCTGTCCCGGCCTTTCTCCCCCAGTGCGCCACCGCGCTGGCCTAAGCGGCGGCGGCGGGCTCGAGCCCCCAGTGGCCAGCAATCAAGCCTGACGGGAGCGCACCGGGCCATCAGGGAGAACCCCGAAACGGCGTGCGCAGGCGGCCCCCTCTCGTGGGGGTGGCATCGGACCACCGTCGGGCCCATCGGGCCTGACGGGCCTCAGCTCCGGGCCAGCGCCGGCACGACGTGGAACAGCGCCGGGTCCGCGTCGCCCGGCAGGGCGCGGATCAGCGACGCGGGCCGCAGGCCCAGCGTCGCGCGCCCGCGCGGCCCCTCGAGCGTCAGCGAGTCGAGCGACTCCGAGCGGGCCAGGACCGCGATGTGCGCACCGGGGGTCAGCGCCCGCGCCTCGAGGTACGACAGCAGCCCGGCGTCCTCCTCGGCCTCCTCGGTGATCCGGAGGACGGTCGCCCGCGTGCCCGACTCCAGCTCGGACAGGGGCACGCCAGCCGGCCGCCGGAGCGCCGTCTCCTGGTCGATCGGGTTGCCGTGCGGGCACGTCTCGGGGTGGCCGAGCAGCTCGTCGAGGCGGGCCTCTACGCGTGGACTCAGGGCACCCTGGAGGCGGGCCGCCTCGGCGTCGCTCTCGGCCCACGACAGCCCGATGACCGCGGTGAGCAGCCACTCGAGCAGCGCGTGGCGGCGGAAGATCGCGTCGGCTGCGGCGCGCCCGGCGGTCGTCAGGACGAGTCCGCGGCCGGTCGCCGGCTCGAGCAGCCCGTCCGACGCGAGGCGACGGCACATCTCGGACGCGGCCTGCGTGCTCACCCCCACGTGGCGGCCGAGCTGCGCGCTGGTCGCGACGCGCCCGTCCGAGCCCATCACGCGCAGCGCGAGCAGGTACTCCTGGGCGGCGGCGGAGATGTCGGCGGGGCCGTTGCGGCGCATGCCCGAAGTCTACGGCTGCGGCATTCGGCGTCGCCGGGCCGCGGGTCGCGCGCCGCCTCAGCCGGCGGGCTCGGCCTCGTCCGGCGCCGGCTCCTCGTCGATGGCGTCGGCCGATGGCGCCGGGGGGAGCCCGGCGCCGGCTCCCGCCGCGGCCCGCGCCGCCCTCGCACGGCGCTGCGCCTCGAGCCTCGCGGCCCTGCGCGCCCGCTCCTGGTACTCCGGGCCGTGCTTGCGCGGATCCGCGTACTCGCGCGGGTTGAGGGTCCAGTAGCGCCCCGACGACGCCCCGTACCACTCCGCGCCCTCCCACGACGGGTCGAGCGGCTGGGCCGCCTCGTCGTAGGTGGTGGAGCCGGGCTTGGCCGTCCGCCGATCGGCAGCCTTCGCCCGGCTGCTGCTCCGGGGCCCACCGCCACCATTCGCTCCTCCGGGCGCCGAGCCGCCCGCGCCACGGTCGCGGGGACTGGCGCCAGCCGGGCCAGATCGCGCGCCGGCCGACCCCGGTCGTGCTCCGTTGGCGCCCGCGGCGCCCTCCCCCGTCGGCCCGCCGCCCGAGGACCCGGCCGCCTGGCGCGCCCGCCACGCGTCACGCGACGCGCCCTTGGCGCCGGGGTTCGGCGCCCGCGTCGTCCCGGTGCCGGCCCTCGCGGGCCAGCCTCGGGTGCGCAGCCGGCCCTCGCCGTCCACCAGCGCCTCGTAGGCGGCCTGGACGGCGAGGAACCGCCCGAGCGAGCGCTCGCCCGCCGTGTCGGGGTGGTGCAGCTTCGCCAGGCGGCGGTAGGCGGAGCGGATCTCGCCCACGGACGCGCCCGGGACCAGCCCGAGCACGCGGTAGGGGTCGCCCAGCGGCGTCATGACGGCTGCGACGCGGTCAGCGCGGCACGTCTCATCGCGGCCGCCGTCGCGACCTCAGCCGACCAGCTCGCCCACCGGCACGAGCTCGAAGTTCGGGATCGCCTCGGCGGACAGGTTGCCGTGGGGGTCGAAGCTGGGCGGCCGGTGGTACCGACCGAGTTGACGGGCGGCCTGCGCGTGGAGCAGGCCCGCCTGGACGAGCGCCTCGACCGTCGCGGCCCAGGTGCCGCGGTCGTAGCCGTCGCCGTCCTCGATCTTGAGCGCGAGGCCGCTCGGGCCCGTGTCGGCGGTCCCGGTCCGCACGCCCGGCAGGATGCCGACGCCGCGCAGCGCCTCCATGCCGCCCTTCGACACGACGCGTCCCGGCATCGCCTTCATCAGCGCGGTGTCGAGGCGGTCGCGCGTGCCGGCCACGAGCTCGGGGTGGCGGAGCATGGCGTCGCGGACGGCCGCCAGGTGCGGCGCCAGCACGAACCGCCGGTCCGATTCGGCCAGCGTGTCGGGGGCGGCGAGCATCGCGTACGCGCGCGCGACGTCGCGCAGGCGGAACGCGTACGTGAGCAGGCCGCAGCCGTCGATCCCGGTGCGGAGCTGGTCGGGCCGGACGTCGAACGCCGCGGCCACCGTCTCCGCGTAGGCGCGCTGGGCCGGGTGGTCCGCCTCCCAGTAGCCCTCGGGGTCCCAGCCGGCGAGCTTGGACAGCAGGATGAACACCGTGTGCTGGCCCGAGCACATGTGGCGGATCGGCCCGGGCCGCTCGCCGTCGCGGGCGAGCCGGGTCGCGGTGAGCTCGTCGAGCGGCATGCCCTCGGTGCCGCAGCCGAGCAGCGACGCGCTGATGCCCACCCGCCGGTAGAGCGCCTGGAGCGTCCGGACGTGCACGTCCTCGCCCGAGTGCGAGGAGGCCATCATCGCCAGCTCGTCCGAGGACAGGTCGAACTCCGTGCGGCCGCCCGCGCGAAGGAGCGAGACGAGCCCGAACGGCTTGACCGTCGAGCGCAGGTACGCGACGCGGTCCGGGTCCCCGATCGCCCGCAGCAGGCGGCCGCCGGCGTCGGCCTCCACGATGTCGCCGCGGTGGACCGACTCCACCACGCCGTTGCGCGTCTGGCGCACGAGGATCGGCGGAGTGGACCCGCGGGACGCCTTGGCGGGGGTTCGGGCAGCCATCAGGGGCGAGGATACCGCGGTAGGATTCGCGCCGGAGCCGACGTCCCGCGGGGGCGGCCGCCCATCCCGCCCGAGATCGATCAGCGCGAGGGATCCCGTGACCGACTGGCCGAACCTCCACGTGTCGCAGCACCCCGCGGTCCGCCACAAGCTGGGCATCCTGCGCGACGAGAAGACCGAGCCCAAGAAGTTCCGCGAGGTGGTGCGCGAGCTGTCCTGGCTCCTTGGCTACGAGGCGCTCGCCGATGCCCGCACCCGCCCGATCGACGTGCCCACCCCGCTCGAGGTCATGCAGGGCGCGGAGCTGGCCGACCGGATCGGGTTCATCCCGATCCTGCGCGCCGGCCTGGGGATGGTGGACGCGTTCCTCGAGCTGATGCCCACCGCGCAGGTGTGGCACCTGGGCCTGTTCCGCGACGAGCGCACCCTGCGCCCGGTGGAGTACTACAACAAGCTGCCCAGCACCACGAACATCGACCTGTGCCTGATCCTCGACCCGATGCTCGCCACGGGCGGCTCGGCGACGGCGGCGATCGAGGTCCTCAAGCGCTGGGGCGCGATCCGGATCAAGCTCGTCAACCTGATCGCCGCGCCCGAGGGTGTGGACGCCGTGCTCAAGGCGCACCCCGAGGTCGAGATCTACTGCGCGGCGATCGACCGCCAGCTGAACGACAAGGGCTACATCATGCCGGGCCTCGGCGACGCGGGCGACCGCCAGTTCGGGACGGGCGGCGCGGGCTGAGAAGAGGCTTGCCGATCGGCCGGTTCTGACCCCCGCCACCCGCGGCAACCGGGTCGGGTAGCCATCCATCGTGAAGGCCGGTCAGGACACGCTTCTGTTGAGGCCACGCTACGTGCCGCCGCCGGATGTCGGCCCCAGCCCTCGACGACGGGCGACGGTCGGGACGTCGAGCCACCCCTCCGCCACCGCTCGCGCCGATAGCGAGGCCCGCGACTCGATGCCCAGGCGCTCGAACACGCGCCGGAGGTGGCCCTCGACGGTCTTGGTCGCGATCGCCAGCGCCGCGCCGATCTCGTCGTTCGATCGGCCCTCGACCACAAGCCGGACGATCGCCTGCTCGCGGGTCGTGAGCGTGGGGTAGGCCGCTCGGGGGCTGGGCTCGGCCGTGGCGGGCTCGCCCAGTGCCGCCGCCCGGATGGCGGCCGCGAGCTCCGGCATCGGCGCGGTCTTGAGCACGAGCGCGGCGGCGCCGAGGCGGTGCGCCGCCGCCGCGTACTCCGCCTGCGCGAACGCGGTGAGCACCACCACGGCCGGCCGTCGGGACGCGTCGCGATGGCGCTCCAGGAGCCGGAAACCGGTCTCCTCGCCGAGGCGGATGTCGAGGAGCAGCACGTCAACCCGGTCCTTGTCCAAGAACGGCTCGGCGAGGTCGAGCGAGGCCGCGCTGCCGACGATCTCGATCCCCGGGTACTCGCGGAGCAGCACCGCCATGCCCTCGCGGACCACGGGGTGGTCGTCCACGATCGCGACACGGATGGCGCCGCGCTCGGCGGTCACGTCGCCGCGACCCCGAGCCCATCGGTCGCGGTGCCCGCCGCGTCGCCGGTCCAGACGACCCGGACGCGAGTGCCGCCCTCGGGCCGATCGGCGACCGCCAGCTCGGCCCCGAGCCTCGCCGCGCGCTGCGACATGGTGAGGAACCCGAGGTGGCCTGGGCTGGCCGGCCTCGCCAGGGCCTCCTCGCCAACGCCGGGACCCTTGTCCTCGACCTCCAGCTCGGCCCGGCCCGACTCCGTGCGGAGGTGCACGGTGATCGGCGGGCGGGCGTGCTTCACGGCGTTCGCGACGGCCTCCTGGGCGATGCGGAAGAGCCCGAGCTCGACGTCGTAGGGCAGCCGCCCGGCGCCGTCGCACCGGAGGTCGATCTGGCTGCCGGCGACGGCCCGCACCTCCCCCACGAGGGCCTCGAGCGCCGCGGCGAGCCCGAGGTCGTGGATGACGGGGAGGCGGAGGTCGGCGCAGATCGCACGCAGCCGGTCGATCGCGGCGCGCAGCGTGGCGGCCGACTCGTCCTCGCCGGCGCGGTCGAGCCGGTGGACGAGCATCGAGAGGTCCTGGATCACGTCGTCGTGGATGTCCGCGGCGATCCTCGCCCGCTCCGACTCACCCTCGTCCACCACCAGGCCGCGGTCGCGTGCCTCCCGGGCGGCCTCACGGGCGACGGGCAGCACGGCGACGGCGCGCGTGATGCCCACGACCGCGATCCAGACGACGAGCGGCTGCAGGAATGTCGTCTGCGTCAGCGCCGCGAGCGGGGCGATCGCGACCGCGGGCAGCGTGGCGAGGACGGCCGTGTCCCCGGCGCGGACCACCGAGGCGAGCCGGCTCGAGCCGGTCAGGCGTCCGGCGCCGTGCCGGAGCTGCGCCGCCAGGACGAGCGCCGGCAGGAGCGGTACCGCCGAGGCAAGGGCCCAGCGCAGGATCGACACGACGCCGCGCTCCATGCCCGTGACGGCCGCCACCGCGCCGACGAGGGCGGCGGCCAGGGCGAGAAGGGTCGAGCCCAGGAGGGCATGGCGCCGCGCCTGGGGCGTGGCGATGAGCTGGGCGAAGGCCGCGGCGGCGACGAGGGCGGCAGCGGCCACGAGCACGCTCACCAGCACGACGAGGAGAGGGGTCAGTGTCAGGTAGGCAGGCAGCAAGAAGAGCTGCGAGGCAGCCGCGGCGAGAAGCGGCACCTCGACTCCCAGGGCCGACTTGCGGCCGAGGCCGCGGTACCCAAGCCAGAGGAGGCCCGTGAGGCAGATCAAGCCGGCCGCGATGAGCGCCAACCCGCTCTGGCCGAGGCGGACGATGGCCCAGCTTGGCATGAAGACCTGCGACCCGAGGTAGCCCGGCGGGAGTGGCGACGGCAGCTCGCCCGGTTTGACCATGTGGATGATGTACGGGACCGCCCCGGCTGTCCTCTGCTGGGCCTCCGCCGCGCCGGGCGGCGTGTAGATCTGTTCGTCGATCCCGCCCCCGTTCAAGGACACGTCCGCGGACAGGACGATGAACCCGGGATCCACGCCCTCGTGCCAAGCGAGGCCGCCGGGGCGCACCGACGCGACCACCAGGAGCTGGTCCCCGGCCGCGTCGCGGGAGAATCCGTACGCAAGCCCGTCGTCGACTGTGCCGCTGGCAAACGCCGCAATGCCCGCGACCGCCGAGGCCGCGAGGATCGCCAGTGCCAGCACCGTGAGGCGCGTCGGCTTCATCCGCTGGACCGTAGCACCGCCACGCCCGCCCGAAACGGCGGGAGAACCCTCGCCCAGCGGGTTCGCCCGATCCTCTGGGCTGCGCGAGCCGAGCCGCGGTCGCCCAGCGTCCGGCGGACAGCGCCGCCGCCGCTATGCTGGACCCGTGGACCAGCCGTCCGAGCCCACGAACGAGAACAGTCTCCGTGGACCCGCCCACGCGTCGGCGCCGTCGTCGCCCATGCCGTGGTGGAAGCTCGGGTCGGTCGCGGACATCCGGCGCTCGTCGCGGCTGAAGCCCGAGTTCGTGCTGCTCACGGTGATCGCGAGCGTGATCGCGACGCTCGGCCTCATCACGGACTCGGCCGCCGTGATCATCGGGGCGATGCTCATCGCCCCGATGCTCACGCCCATCATGGGGATCGCTCTCGGGGCCCTGGGCGGGCGGTCCCGCCTGCTCCTCCGTGCGGCGGTTACGCTCAGTGCGGGCGTCGCGATCACCCTGGGGACCTCCTTCGCGGTCACGTGGCTGGCGCTGCTCCTGCCCTTCGACGTCCTCGCGACGATCCCGCTCGAGGTGACGTCCCGCACCCACCCCGGTCCCTTCGACCTCGCGATCGCGCTCGCCGGCGGCGCCGCGGCCGCGTATGCCCTCGTGCGCATGACGGGCGCGGCCGCCCTGTTCGGCGTGGCGATCGCCACCGCCCTGGTCCCGCCGCTGTGCACCGTCGGCATCGGGCTCGCGCTCGGCGATGCCGGGATCTCGACCGCTGCGGCCATCCTCTTCACCACGAACGGGGTGGCCATCACCGCGTCGGCGACCATCGTGTTCACGACCCTCCGGTTGCGGCCGCGGAGGAGCCGGTCCGGGCACTCGGGGCTGGCCCTCGCCGGGGCCCTCGTCGTCGCCCTCGGCTTCGTGCTGGTGCCGTCCGCCATCAGCCTCGCCCAGCAGAGCCGTGCGGCGGCCAACCAGGCCCAGTTCGCCGACACCGTTAGCCAGACGGTGGTCGATGTGCTCGCGGAACGGCTCCCGGGCTGCCGGGTGACCGATGTCGAGCGGTCGCAGCAGGACGCGGTGCTCGAGCTCCGGGTCACGGCCGAGATCGCATCGCCGCCATCACCGGCCAACGTCGCGACCATCCAGACTGACATCGCCACGCGGCTGCAGCGCACCGTGCACGTCGTGATCGTGGGGCTGCCGGTCGTGGAGATCGACGCCGTCGCCTCGGCCGCCCCGAGCGCCCTGCCGGCACCATCCGCCACCGCCTCCGTCGCACCCTCGCCGACCCCGGCTCCAACCCCCACGCCCACGCCGGCGCCCACGATGCACCCGCCTGGGGCGGTCGACGGCACGGCCTGGTTCGGGTCCCTCGCGCCCCGCGCGGTCGCCGCCATCGATGCCCAGAATCTGGTCCTGGTCGGCGCGACACCGGACGGCACCGCCGGCATTGCCGCCACGAGCGACGACGGCGGCCGTCGGTGGCGTGTCGTTCGCCTCGCCGTGGGCCCGCTGGGCGGCGTGATGGCTGCCGACACCGAGGCCTGGGCGATCGTCCCGTGCCCGGCGGGGGCTGATCCCTCCTGCCGCGCCGGGTTCATGACGAACTCCGACGGGGGCACGACCTGGACGATGACGAGCGTCCCCGACGTCGCCGGCGCATCCCTCCTCGACGGGCTCAACGGCTGGGCGCTGTCCCTGGCCGCGGGCAGCGGCGGCACGGCGCTGCTCCAGACGGCCGACGGCGGCGTGACGTGGTCGCAGGGCCCGGTCAGCTGCCCGGCAGACGCGCCGGTCGCTGTGGGCGTCAGTGCCACGTCGGCGAGCGACGGCTGGCTCGGCTGCGGCGGCGACAGCGCCCACCCGAACGCCAAGGCACTCCTCTCGACCAAGGACGGCGGGGTGACCTGGACGGCGGTGGCGCTCACCGCCGGCGCCCAGGCGACGGCGGGCCCGACTGGCGCGGGCCAGCTGCCTACGGACGGGGGGCTCATTGGGATCGCCGCGGGCCCGAACGGGTCGGGGTGGCTCTGGACGGACGCCGCGCTGTACCGCACGACGGACGGCGGCCGGCGCTGGGCCGCGATCACGCCGACGCACGCCGGGCCGGGCACGCTCACCATCGAATCGGCGTCGCTCGTGGACGGGCGCACGGGCTTCGTCCTGGTCGAGGACCCGGCCGCCGGCAGCGTGGAGCTGCTCGGCACGAGCGATTCCGGGACGTCGTGGACGAGCCTCGGCGACTGGGCGTCGGGCTCGTCCGCGCCACCCGTGACCGGTCCGTCGGCCTCCCCGTCAGCTGTGAACGGGCCGTCGCCCGCGCCGTCGGGGGCGGCCTCGAACGCACCCTAGCCCGGGCGCGGGCCGCGGCTCGCTCCGCGTCGGGTCATCGATCAGCGGATGCAGGCGGCGACGCTGACCGCGCCCACCGCGACGACGGCCGCGAACAGCACGACGCCCGCGACCACGCCCGGCACGCCGACGGCCACCAGCGCCGCCGCGACCGCCAGGGCGGCGATCGGCCCGACGAACAGCTCCCAGCGGTCGCCGACGAGGAAGTCGTACCAGAAGGCGCCGAAGCGCCGCAGCCAGCTCATGCGGACACGGCCATCACGCGCCGGCCGCGTCGACGGTCGCGCGGTGCGCCCTGGCGCGCTGCGCCGCCGTGCGTGCGGCCACCAGGCGGACGCCGAGGAGCGCCGCGGCCAGGTAGGCGGCGAGCAGCACGAGGATCGCGGCGTCCGACGCCGGCCACTCGATGCCCACGCCCTCGCCCGCCCAGAACGTGCCGAACCCGACGAGCATGACGCCCACGGCGAACTTGAGGGCGTTCTCGGGTACCCGCGCCAGCGGGCGGTGGACGACGGCCGCCACGCCGAGCACGAGGATGCCGGCGATCGCGGCGCCCAGCACCGCGGGGCCGAGCATGCCCGCCGAGGCGCCGAAGGTCACCACGATGAAGGCCACCTCGAGGCCCTCGAGCAGCACGCCCTTGAAGGCGACGGTGAAGCTGATCCAGTCCATGCCCGCTGCGGGCACCGGCGGCTCGTCGCGCATCGCGGCCACCTCGCGCTCGTAGATGGCCGCCTCGTCGTGCTTTGCCTTCGCGCCGCCCGCCCGCAGGACCGCCTTGGTCAGCCACTGCAGGCCGTAGATGAGCAGGAAGCCGCCGACGACGAGGCGCAGCAGCCAGATCGGCACCAGGACCGCGATGGCGGTCCCGAACACCCCGACCAGGAGCGCGAGGACGAGAACGGCCGCGGCCGTCCCGATGAGCGCCGAGCGCCAGGACCGCGTCACGCCCACGGCGAGCACGATCGTGACCGCCTCCACGAACTCGACGGCGGCGGCGAGGAAGGCGGACAGGACGGTGACGAGGGCGACGGACGACAACGGCGGCTCCCGGGCTTCGTCGCCCGATCGTAGCAGCAGCCACGGTGGCGACCGGCCGCGCGGTCTGGCCCCGCACGAGCCGCTGAGGCCCGCGTCCGCTGCTTCCCGGAATGTGGGGGTCCGCCCCGGACGGATCTAGGGGTCTTCCCGCATAGCCCGACGACTGCCGGAGGGGCATACCTGTGTCCTGGCCGTTGCCGCGTGCCCGGCCGGCGACGCATGACGCTGTCCCGAACGGTCCCGTCCCGCCGCTCGCGCCCATCCCACCCCGCCCGTGCCTGCGAGGCCGGGCCAGCCGAGGTTGCTGCCAGGTATGCACCCGAGCGTCCGCACCAAGCTCCTTGGCCTCGCAGCCATCCTGATCGCCTCCTCGGTGGCGATCGCGGCGCTGTCGCTGCTCAACCTCAGCTCGGCGCACGACACGGCGGTCCAGCTGACCTCCGACGTCGCCGCACCGCTCGCGGACCTCGGCGTCGCCCGCGCCAAGTTCAACGAGAACTGGGCATTCCTCAACAACTACATCCTCGAGACGGACGCAGCCCAGCGGGCCGACGTGAAGGCCAAGATCGCCGCGAACGCGAGCACCATCTCCGAAAGCCTCACCCGCGTGCAGGGCACGCTGCTCACCGACCAGGGCAAGCAGGACTTCGCCACGCTCCAGTCCGCCCTGGTCGCGTACAACGCGGCCCTCACGAACGTGATGGCGACCGCCGATGCGGGCACGGCCGAGCAGGCATACGCCGTGAACAAGAACGAGGCGATCCCGGCCGCCACGAGCGCGACGACGGCCTTCCAGAGCCTGTTCGACTCCAAGGTCTCGGTGGCCAACACGCTCTCCGGCCAGGTCAGCACCGACTTCGGCAACGCCGTCCTGTTCACGATCATTGCCCTGCTGCTGACGGTCGTGATCGGGTTCAGCGTGGCCGTGGTGCTCGCACGTCGCGTCGTGTCGGGGGTCGCCGTCGTCCAGGACCGGCTCGAGATGCTCGCCGAGAAGTGCGCGACTTGGCTCGCCGAGGGCCTAGAGCGGTTCCGCGACGGCGACCTCACCTACGCGGTCACCGCCGTCACGCCCCGCATCGATCGCTACGGCACCGACGAGATCGGCAAACTCGCCGAGCACACCAACGCCCTCCGGGACAAGGTGGTGGCCTCGATCAGCGCGTACAACGAGGCTCGCGACGGGCTGGCCGGCACGATCAGCGAGGTCCAGGAGGCTGCGGACAGCGTCACTGGCACCTCTGAGCAGCTCAACGCCGCGGCGACCCAGACCGGCGCCGCGACCCAGCAGGTGGCCACCACGATCAGCCAAGTGGCGGGCGGCACGGCCGAGCAGGCGCGGGCCGCGTCCGACACGAACGCGGCGGTCCAGGAGCTCGCGGGCGTCATCGCCCAGGTGGGCAGCGGGGCGTCCGAGGCCGCCCGCTCGGTCGACCGCAGCGCGGCCGCCGTCACGTCCATGCGGGGCGCGCTCGCAACGTCCGACCGGGCCGCGGGCGACCTTCGCCCTGCCAACGAGCGGGCCGCGGACGCCCTGGCCAAGGTGACCGACGCGATCGCCGCCAATGCGGAGGGCATGGCCCGGATCAAGGCCGCGGTGGACGAGAGCGCGGTCAAGGTCGCCGACCTGGGCGCTAAGGGCGACCAGATCGGCGCGATCGTGGAGACGATCGACGACATCGCCGAGCAGACCAACCTGCTCGCGCTCAACGCGGCGATCGAGGCCGCGAGGGCGGGCGAGATGGGCAAGGGCTTCGCGGTGGTCGCCGACGAGGTGCGCAAGCTCGCCGAGCGCTCCGGGCGGGCCACCAAGGAGATCGCCGACCTCATCGCCGAGGTCCAGAAGGGCACCGCCGACGCGGTCCGGGCCATGGAGGCGGGCGCGGCCGAGGTGGAGTCCGGGCTCGCCGTCGGGCGCCGGGGCGCGGCGAGCGCCGCCGAGATCCGCGAGGCGGGCGCCGCCCGCGACGCCGCCCTGGCCCGCGTGTTCGAAGCCCTGGCCCAGATCCAGGGCGCGGCCGGCGACGTCACCGCGGCCAGCGACGACATCGCCAAGGTGGTCCAGCAGACCGCCTCGGGGGTGGACCGCATGACGGCCGACTCTGACGCGGTCACCCGCTCGATCAGCTCGATCGCGGCGGTGTCCGAGGAGAACAGCGCGGCCGCCCAGGAGGTGTCCGCCGCCACCGAGGAGATGAGCGCCCAGGCCGAGGAGGTCGTCGCGTCCGCGGCGACGCTCGCGGACATGGCCGGACGGCTTGACGGCCTGGTGGCCCACTTCCGGCTCGAGGGCCAGTCGGGCGCCAAGCCGGCGGCCGCTGGCGGGGCCGTCGTCCAGCGCCGGCGCGCGTCGGACTGGGGCCGGGTCGCCTGAGCAGGCTGACTGGGGCCGGGGCCGACGGGCGGACGCCGCAAACCGCTCGCCCGCCGGCCCGTTGGACGAGGTCTCGGGCATTCGTCCTGCCCCTGCGGGCCGCACGCGTGGCGAGCCGACGAGGTCCCCGCCGCCCGTAGCCGGCCGGCGTCGTGCCCGGCCGCACCCGCCACCCGCCCGGGCAAGACCGCTCCACGCCGACGCCGCGGCGTCGCGTCGTCGACCTCGCCCACTCGCGCGTAGCATGGCGTCCATGAACCCGCGGCGCGTTCGGCAGGCGGCGGTCCCCATCGGGGTGGCGGTCCCGTCGCTGGCCGCAGCCACGGTGATCGTGGCGGTGCTGCGGTCCACCATCGCCCCGTCGAACGCGTCGATCGTGTACCTCGCCGCCGTGGTGGCCACCGCCATCGCCGGCGGTGCGCCGGGCGCGGTGCTGGCGTCGATCGGCAGCATCGTGCTGTACGACTGGTTCTTCACCACCCCGTACTACACGTTCACCATGAGCGACCCGGCGGAGTGGCTCAACGCCGTGCTGCTGCTGGGCGTGGGGCTGATCGTGGGACAGCTCGCCGCGCTCCAGCGCCACTGGGCCGAGGATGCGCGCCAGCGCGAGCGCGAGGCCATGGCACTGTTCCGCGTGAGCCATGCGCTGGCCACGCGCGAGACCGCCCTCACGGTGCTGCCGATGGTGGCTGGGATCCTCCGAGACGAGGCCGGGATGGAGCGGGTGTGGATCGGTCTCGGGACCGAGGGCCGGGAGCACATCGCCGCGGACACCGCAGCGGGGCCGCGACCCTGGGCCGCCGTGCAGCAGGTGCTCCGCCGAACGCCCGGTGACGAGCCCGCGACCTGGGTTCGCGTCCACCAGGTCGGCGCGCTCCGGGCCGGGCCGGGCAAGCAGGCGCTGTACCGTGTCCGGATCGAGGCCGGCAACGCGCAGCTCGGGTCAATCTGGGCCTCGCGCGGCCGAGACCTGGGTCAGCCGGACCGCACCGAGACCCGGCTCCTCGCTGCCGCCGCGGACCAGGCCGGTCAGGCGCTCGCCCATGACAAGCTTGCCGCCGAGTCGCGGGCCGCCGAGGTGGCCCGCCAGAGCGACGCCCTCAAGTCGGCGCTCCTCCAGTCGGTCTCGCATGACCTCCGCACGCCGCTGGCGACCATTCGTGCCGCAGCCGGCTCCCTGCGCCCGGGCAGCGGGCTCGACGACACCGACCGCCACGAGAGCGCGCTCGCCATCGACCGAGAGGTCGAGTACCTCAACCGGCTGGTCACCAACCTGCTCGACCTGTCGCGGATCGAGGCCGGCGCCCTGCGCGCAGACCGCGACGCATTCGACCTCGACGACCTCGTCGGCCGGACCGTCGACCGGCTGCGCGACCGGCTCGGCAGCCGCCCGCTGGAGCTCGCGCTCGACGTCCCGCCCGTGTACGTGGACCCCGTGTTCCTCGACGACGCCGTGACCAACGTGCTCGAGAACGCGGTCAAGTACACCGATGCCAAGGCGCCCCTTCGCGTGGGGGCCCGCCCCCTCCCGGACGAGCCGTTCGTCCGCCTGACCATCGAGGACGGCGGCCCTGGCGTGCCCGAGGATGCGCTGCCGCGGCTGTTCGAGAAGTTCTACCGGGTGCCAGGCGGGCCGCGGGGGTCCCGTGCCGGGACCGGCATCGGCCTCGCCGTGGTGCAGGGTCTCGTGGAGGCGTCGGGCGGCCGGGTGCGGGCGCGCCGGTCGTCGCTGGGCGGACTCGCGGTGGACATGGACCTGCCGGTGGCGCGGGTGCCGAGCCCGGCCGGTGAGGCGGTGTGATGGCGCTGGGGCCGCGGATCCTGGTGGTGGAGGACGATGAGGAGACCCGTCGAGCGCTGGCGCGCGAGCTGAGCAGCCGCGGGTACGCGGTGGATGAAGCCGAGGACGGCGCCGCCGCCCAGCGCCGCTGGGAGGCGCGACGCCCGGACGTGGTCCTGCTGGACCTGGGCCTGCCCGACCTCGACGGGCTGACGCTGGTGACCCGCTTCCGACGCGAGGCCACGACGCCGATCGTGATCCTGTCCGGCCGCTACGAGGAGCGCCAGAAGGTCGATGCCCTCGAGCGGGGCGCCGACGACTACGTGACCAAGCCCTTCGGCGTGGCCGAGCTGCACGCGCGCCTGCGCGTGGCGCTGCGGCGAGCGGGGGGACCGGTTGCCGATTCGGGCGGCCGCGTGACCGTCGGGCCGCTCGTGTTCGACGCCGGCCGCCACGAGGTCGGTGTGGGCGGGCGCCCAGTGGACCTCACGCCGCGCGAGTTCGAGATCCTGCGCGTCCTGCTGGCCAACGCCGGACGGCTCGTCACCAAGGGCAGGATCCTGCGGGCGGTGTGGGGCGAGGCATACCAGGGCGAGGACAGCTACGTGTACGTCCACGTCAGCCAGCTGCGGCGCAAGATCGCCGCGGCCGATCCCGAGGGCCGGCTCCGCGACCTCATCGTAACCGAGCCCGGGGTGGGCTACCGCGTTCGCGAGCCCGGGACCGCAGAGGGGCCGCCCGAACCTTAGCGGTTCTTTAGGCGCGGGCGCCTCCCTGCAGCGCCAGCCTCTTGGGCCGTCGGCGCACCGTGGAGGCATGAAGGCTTCCGGCCTGGCCGCGGCCAGCGCGACCGTCACCCTCGAGTTCGAGCAGTCGATCGTCCATGGCGCCATCGAGCTGGTCGCCGCGGGCGTCTCGACCCGGGTCGTCTGCGCGGGCCTGCACTTCGCTGGCCAGCTGCTCGAACCGGCCCGATCAGATGCCGCGGTGGCCGGAGTCTCCGTGACGCCCATGTGGTCGCTCGACGACGCACCGACCGGTCTCACGATCTCTCGGGTCGCCGATGCCTGAGCACGGACCGCTGCTGGTCGTCGATGACGACGAGCCCTTCCGACACATCATCGCGAACTGGCTGCGCCGCCAAGGCTACGTGGTGCTGGAGGCCGATTCGGCCGAGGCTGCCCGTGACGTGCTGGCGGCCGGCCCCACGCCCGCGATGGTCCTGCTGGACCTGAACCTCCCGGGGCACACGGGCTGGGATCTGCTCCGCTCGGAGCGGTTCTCGTCGCCCGACGCCCCGCCGGTCGTCATCGCATCGGCGACGACCGTGGACCACCGCCGGCTGGCGTCGTTCGCCGTGGCCGGCTATCTGCCCAAGCCCTTCCCGCTCGAGACGCTGCAGGCGACGATCGAGCGGGTCCTCGCGTCCCGCACGGAGACGCCGGAGGAGACTGACTAACCCATGGACGACTGGCAGATCGTGCTGATCATGGCTGCGTGCGCCGTGGTCGCCGCCCTGTACCTCGCGCTCGTCGAGCGGGTGCGGGGATGAACCCCGTCGAGCTGCTGGCCGGGCTCGCGGCCGCCTTCGTCTTCGTGTACCTCCTGTGGGCGCTGCTGCGCCCGGAGGACTTCTAGCCGTGCCGCTAGGCGACCTGCTGACCCTCGTGGCCCTGGCCGCGGCGGTCGCCCTCATCACCCCGATCCTGGGGACCTACATCCACCTCGTCATGGAGGGCGAGCGCACCTTCCTGAGCCCCGTGCTCCGCCCGGTCGAGCGGCTCGTGTACCGCGTGTGCGGCATCGACGAGACCGTCGAGCAGAGCTGGAAGGGCTACACCGTCGCCGTCCTCGTCATGGCGGCGGTCGCGATCGTCGTCGGCTATGCCGTCCTGCGGCTCCAGGACGTGCTGCCGCTCAACCAGGGCGGCATCCCGCCGATGACGCCGGACCTCGCGTTCAACACCTCGGTCAGCTTCGAGACCAACACGAACTGGCAGAACTACTCCGGCGAGACGGGGGCCACGTACCTCACGCAGGCGGCGATGCTCGCGGTGCGGAACTTCACCTCCGCGGCAACGGGCCTGGCTGTCGCCATCGCGCTGTTCCGCGGCCTCACCCGCAGGAGCGCCAGCACCCTGGGCAACTACTGGGTGGACCTGACCCGCGGCGTGCTGTACCTCCTGCTCCCCATCTCGCTGGTCGGCGCGATCGTGCTTGTGTGGCAGGGCGCGCCCCAGACATGGGATCCCGCCCGGACCGTCACCACCCTGCAGGGCGCGGTCCAGCACATCTCGCTGGGCCCGGTGGCATCGCAGGAGTGGATCAAGGAGCTGGGCAACAACGGCGGCGGGTTCTTCAACGCCAACTCGTCCCACCCGTTCGAGAACCCGACACCGCTGACGAACTTCCTCGAGCTGTTCGCGATCCTGGCGTTCCCGTTCTCGCTGACCTACACGTTCGGCCGCTACGCGGGCAGCCAGCGCCAGGGCTGGACGATCTTCGCCGCCATGGCGCTGGTCCTGGGCCTGGGCGCGGTCCTCGCGATGCACCTCGAGGCCGTCGGCAACCCGCTGTTCCCGGCGGGCGTGGACCAGGCCGCCATGGGCAACATGGAGGGCAAGGAGGTCCGCTTCGGGGCGGGCGTGGGCGGCCTGTTCATGACCGTCACCACGGGCACGAGCACGGGCGCCGTCAACTCCTGGCACGACAGCGCCCAGCCGCTGGCCGGCCTGGTGCCCCTGTTCAACATCGAGCTGGGCGAGATCACGCCCGGCGGCATCGGCGCGGGCATGTACGGGATGCTGGTCATCGGCGCGATCCTCGCGGTGTTCATCGCCGGGCTCATGGTCGGCCGCACGCCCGAGTACCTGGGCAAGAAGGTCGAGGCGTACGAGATCAAGATGGCCATGATCACGGCCCTGGTGCTGGGCGCCAGCATCCTGGGCTTCACGGCCCTCGCGACCGTGCTGCCCGAGGGCCAGGCCGGTCCGCTCAACAAGGGTCCGCACGGCTTCAGCGAGATCCTCTACGCCTACTCCAGCCAGACGGGCAACAACGGCTCCGCGTTCGCCGGCCTCACGGGCAACACGCCGTTCTACAACGTCACGGGCGCCATCGCGATGCTGGTCGGCCGCTACGGGATGATCGTCCCGATCCTCGCGCTGGCCGGGTCCATGGCCGCCAAGCGGCGCGTGGCCGCGTCGCTGGGGACGTTCCCCACCACCGGCGTCCTGTGGGTCGTCCTGCTGATCGGGGTCATCGTCATCGTCGGCGCGCTCACGTTCTTTCCCGCGCTCGCGCTGGGGCCGATCGTCGAGCAGCTCCTCCAGAACGCCGGGAAGACCTTCTAGCCATGAGCACCACCCGCTCCCTGATGTCCATCGACCTCGGCCGCGGCACGCGCCGCTTCCAGCGCTTCGTCTCCCTCGGCGGCGCCAAGCCCGGCGGCGGGGCCCCGAGGCCGCGCGGGGTGCTCGACCCCGAGCTGCTCAAGGCGGCGCTGCCGAACGCGTTCCGCAAGCTGGACCCGCGGCTGCTGATCCGCAACCCGGTGATGTTCGTCGTCGAGCTGACGGCGGTCCTCGTCACGCTCACCTGGCTCGCCCACGTCACGGGGCTCCAGCCGCTCGCCGGCTCGGCGGGCACCGGCTTCGAGCTCCAGATCGCGGTCTGGCTGTGGTTCACCGTGCTGTTCGCGACCTACGCCGAGGCCGTGGCCGAGGCCCGCGGCCGCGCCCAGGCGGCGACGCTGCGGCGGACCCGGTCGGAGACCACCGCCCACCGCCGGCGGGCCGACGGAGCGCTCGAGAGCGTCGGCTCGTCGGAGCTGCGCAAGGGCGACATCATCGTGGTCGAGGAGGGCCAGACGATCGCCGGCGACGGCGACGTCATCGAGGGCGTCGGCTTCGTCAACGAGGCCGCGATCACCGGCGAGTCCGCCCCGGTCCTCAAGGAGCCGGGCACCGACATCCGCAGCTCGGTCACGGGCGGCACCACGCTCGTCTCGGACAGGCTCGTGATCCGGATCACGTCGGACCCGGGCGAGACGTTCCTCGACCGGATGATCGCCCTGGTCGAGGGAGCCAAGCGCCAGCGCACGCCCAACGAGATCGCCCTCGCGATCCTCCTGGCGGGCCTGACGATCATCTTCCTGATGGCGACGGTCACGCTCCGGCCGTTCGGCGCCTTCGCCGGCGCGACCGTGGACACGGTGGCCCTCGTCGCCCTGCTCGTCTGCCTCATCCCGACCACGATCGGCGGGCTGCTGTCCGCCATTGGCATCGCCGGCATGGACCGGGTCGCCCGCTTCAACGTGCTCGCGATGAGCGGCCGCGCGGTCGAGGCGTCGGGCGACGTGGACGTCATCCTGCTCGACAAGACCGGCACCATCACCTACGGCAACCGCCTGGCGGCGAGCATCTCGCCCGCGCCCGGCGTCACCGAGGCCGAGGCAGTCCGGGCCGCGCTCCTCACCTCGATCCGGGACGAGACGCCCGAGGGCCGCTCGGTCGTCGACCTGGCCCGCAAGCGGCTCGCCGAGCTCGGGCAGCCCGCCCGCACCGATGACGAGGGCGGCTACACGGCGCTGGCGGCGACCATCGCGGAAGAGATCCCGTTCCGGGCCGAGACCCGCACCAGCGGCGTGCGGACCGTGTCCGGCGGCCTCGTGCTCAAGGGCGCGGTCGACGCGATCGCTTCTGGCCTCGACGGACCGATGCCCGCCGAGATCGCCGCCGACGCCGACCGCATCGCCGACGCGGGGGCGACGCCGCTGGCGATCCGCGCCGACGGCCGGGTGCTGGGGATGATCGAGCTCAAGGACACCGTCAAGGAGGGCCTGGTCGAGCGGTTCGCCGAGTTCCGCAAGATGGGCATCCGCACCGTGATGATCACGGGCGACAACCCGCGCACCGCCGCCACGATCGCGAGGGAGGCGGGCGTGGACGACTTCATCGCGCAGGCCACGCCCGAGAACAAGATCGCCTTCATCCGCAAGGAGCAGGCCGACGGCCACCTGGTGGCCATGACCGGCGACGGCACCAACGACGCGCCCGCCCTGGCCCAGTCCGATGTGGGCCTCGCGATGAACAGCGGCACCTCGGCCGCCAAGGAGGCCGCCAACATGGTCGACCTCGACTCGGACCCGACCAAGCTGCTCGAGGTCATCGCGATCGGCAAGCAGCTGCTGATCACGCGCGGGTCGATCACGACGTTCTCGATCTCGAACGACGTGGCGAAGTACTTCGCGATCGTCCCGGCGATGTTCGTGAGCGTCTACCCGCAGCTCGGCGCGCTCAACGTCATGGGCCTCGCCACGCCGCACAGCGCGATCCTGTCCGCGGTCATCTTCAACGCGCTGGTCATCATCGCGCTCGTCCCGCTCGCGATCCGCGGCGTCGCCTTCCGCGCGGCTCCCGCGAGCGAACTGCTGCGGCGCAACCTCCTCGTCTACGGCCTCGGCGGGCTCATCGCCCCGTTCCTCGGGATCAAGGCGATCGACCTGCTGGTCACGGCCCTCCATCTCGGCTAGGTGACCGCCATGCGCTCCTTCCTGCGGCACGTCCTCTTCCCGGCCGTCATGCTGCTGGTCGTGCTGACCCTCATCACCGGCGCGGCGTACCCAGCCGTCGTCACCGCCATCGCGCAGGTGGCGTTCCCGCGCCAGGCCAACGGCTCGATGATCACCGTGGACGGGAAGGCCGTCGGCTCGAGCCTGATCGGCCAGGCCTTCTCGGACCCCAAGTACTTCTGGGGCCGCCCCTCGGCCGCCGGCACGGACGGCTACGACGCTGGCGGCTCGGCCGGGACCAACCTCGGGCCCACCAGCGCGCAGCTCATCGACAACGTCACGGCGGCGGTCGACGCCGCCCGCCGGGCCAACGGCGGCGGCCCGGTGCCGGTGGACCTGGTGACCTCGTCGGCGTCGGGCCTCGATCCCGACATCAGCCCGGCCGCGGCCGAGTACCAGGTGGCGCGCGTGGCGGCCGCCCGCGGCATGACCGTCGACGCAGTCCGTGCAGCGGTCACGCGGCACACCGAGCAGCCGCTGCTCGGGTTCCTGGGCGAGCCGCGCGTCCACGTGCTCGAGCTCAACCTGGACCTCGACGGGCTGCTCAGGGCGGCCTCGGCGTCGACTGGCGCCGCGGGCTGAGGCCGGGTCTCCGATGCGCGACCCCGAGCGCGACGCGTTCGACGTCCGGCCCGACCCGGACGAGCTGCTAGCCCGCCTGCACGCCGACGGGCAGAGCGGACGAGGGCGGCTGCGCCTGTATCTCGGGATGGCGCCGGGCGTGGGCAAGACGTACCGGATGCTCGAGGAGGGGCACCGCCGGGTCGATCGCGGCACGGACCTCGTCGTGGGCTTCGCGGAGTGCCACGGCCGGCCGAACACCCTCAGGCTGCTCGAGGGCCTCGAGCTCGTCCCTCGGCTCAGCGTGGAATACCGCGGCGTCACGCTCGAGGAGATGGACGCGGACGCGGTCATCGCCCGCCACCCCACCGTCGCGCTCGTGGACGAGCTGGCGCACACGAACATCCCGGGCTCCCGGCACGCCAAGCGCTGGGAGGACGTGGAGGCGGTCCGCGACGCGGGGATCCACGTGGTCACCACGCTCAACATCCAGCACCTCGAGAGCGTCGCCGACGCCGTGGCCACGATCACCGGGGCGCCGGTCAACGAGCGGCTCCCAGACGAGGTGCTCCGCGACGCCGACGAGATCGAGCTCATCGACATGAGCCCGCACGCGCTCCGCCAGCGGATGCGCCACGGGAACGTGTACCCGCCCGAGCGTGCGGCGATTGCACTCGACCGCTTCTTCACCGAGCCGAACCTCACCGCGCTGCGCGAGATCGCGCTTCGGATGGCGGCCCAGAGCGTCGAGGGTGAGCTCGAGGCCGCGGGGACGTCCCCGATCGCGCTCGTGACGGAGCGCGTCCTGGTGCTCGTGGACGAGGGCCCTGCGGCGCAGCGGGCGGTGCGCCGCGCCGCGCGGATGGCCGCGCTGCTCCACGGCGCGCTGATCGCGCTCGTGGTGGACAGCCCCGCCGCGGCGCGCCTCCCCTACGACCGGCGGCGTGACATCCAGCAGGCGCTCGACGACGCGGTTGACCTGGGCGCCGAGATCCTGCGGGTGGACGCCGTGGACGCGGCCGCCGGGCTGGAGGCCGCGCTGCGGCTCCGGCGCCCCACGCATGTCGTCCTCGCGCACGAGCCGGCGAACGGCCTGACGCGGCTGCGGCGGGGCACGCTGGCGGAGCACCTCCTGCGCATCGACCCGGACCTCGAGGTCCACATGGTGGACGTCCGCAGGGACTGACGCGCCCGTTGTTGAGGCCTTGTTGAGCGGACGCGGGGACCGCGTGACCACCTGAGCGTGGACCGCTGGGTAGGGTGGGCTGTGCGCGCAGGTGCCTCCTGCCCCTCCGCGTCAACGTCGAGCGTCATCTGGCGTCGGAGACCACGTGAACCGCCCAGCGCAAACCATCGGAGCACGCCGGGTCCCGGTCGGCACCCACGGCGCGACCAGGGTCCGCCGTGTCTGACAACGGCTCCCCGGCCCAGGACCGCCGCGCGGGTCCAAGCCGGATCCCCCGGTCGGGGCGCAAGCCGGGCGATCGCCGCGTCCAGGTCCAGCGGCCGGACGCGCGCTACTTCCGCTACGGCGGGCCGGGCTCGATCGTCGCCAAGGCCGCCGCCATCGAGCCGGCGTCGCGCGTCGGCCGCCTCGGGTTCGGCGCCCGGCGGGTGCTGTTCGGGCGCGTCCTCTCCACGCACGAGGAGCTCGAGCAGCGGCTGCCCAAGTGGAAGGCGCTGGCGGTCTTCTCGAGCGACGTGATGAGCTCGGTGGCCTACGCGACCGAGACCAGCATGGCCACCCTGCTCGCCGTGGGCACGGTGGCCTTCAGCTTCCTGATGCCCATCTCCCTGCTGATCGTGGGCCTGCTGTTCCTGGTCACGTTCAGCTACCGCCAGACCATCCGCGCCTATCCGCAGGGCGGGGGCAGCTACATCGTGGCCCGCGCGAACCTCGGCGTGCTCCCGGGGCTGGTGGCGGCCGCCGCACTGCTCACCGACTACGTGCTCACCGTCTCGGTGTCGGTGTCGTCGGGCATCTTCAACCTCGCGTCGGCCTTCCCGGTCCTGCTCCCGTGGCTCGTCCACCTCTCGGTCCTCTCGATCGTGGGGGTCATGGTGATCAACCTGCGCGGGATCAAGGAGAGCGGGACCGTGTTCGCGCTGCCCACCTACATCTTCATCGCCAGCGTGCTGCTGCTCGTCAGCGTCGGCATCGGCCGGACGCTGCTCGGCCAGCCGCCCACCGTCACGGGCGTCGTGCCCCTCAAGGTCACGGCCGAGAGCATGTCCCTGCTGCTGCTGATGCGCGCGTTCGCCGACGGCTGCTCGGCGATGACGGGCACCGAGGCGATCTCCAACGGCACGCCCGCGTTCAAGCCGCCCGAGTGGAAGAACGCCCAGACCACGATGGTCGCGATGGCTGCGGTGCTCGGCAGCGTGTTCCTGGGGATCTCGTTCCTGGCCACCGTGAGCGGCGCCATCCCGAGCAGCAGCCAGTCGGTGCTCTCGCAGATCGCCGCCGCCACCTTCGGCCAGACGCCGATCTACTACGTGCTGATCTTCTCGACGATGGGGATCCTGGTCCTCGCCGCCCAGACGAGCTTCGCCGACTTCCCGCGCCTCGCCTCGATCCTTGCCCGCGACGGCTTTATGCCCCGCCAGTTCGCATTCCGCGGTGAGCGCCTCGCGTTCAACTCGGGGATCATCGCGCTGGCGGTCATCGCCATCGGCGTGGTCATCTGGTTCCAGGCTCGGGTGGACGCGCTGATACCCCTCTACGCCATCGGCGTGTTCACCGCCTTCACCCTCTCGCAGGCCGGCATGGTCCGCCACTGGATGACCTCGCGGGAGCCCGGCTGGCAGCGCAGCGCGGTCATCAACGGCTGCGGCGCGGTTGCCACCGGCACCGTGGCTGTGGTGTTCGCCATCGCGAAGTTCGCGCTCGGCGCCTGGATCGTCCTGATCATCGTCCCGCTGCTGGTCGTGCTCATGCTGCTCGTCGGCCGCGAGTACCACAGCGCGCAGATCGAGATGCACGTGCGCCCCGAATCCGTCATCGGCCCGCCGAGCCGCGGGCAGCGCGTCATCGTCCCGATGCAGGACATGCGCCGCGACGCGATCCAGGCCATCAAGCTGGGCCTGACGATGTCCAAGAGCGTGGTCGCGGTCCATGTCACCGACGACCTCGCGACCGCCGAGGCGTTCCGCGCCCGGTTCGAGGCGCAGGTCCAGGGCGTGGACCTGGTCATCGTGGAGTCGCCGTACCGGGAGTTCGTGCGGCCGCTGATCCGGTACCTGGAGTTGACCGCGGCGAAGGACCCGTCCGTCGTGACGATCGTCCTGATCCCGGAGCGGATCATCAAGCACTGGTGGGAGCGCTTCCTCTACAACCAGAGCGCCTATCGGCTGCGCGACGCGCTCACCGGTCACCCGGGGATCCTCGTCGCCGACGTGCCGTTCCGGCGGCAGCGATAGGACCGAGACGTGGACGCCCTGGCCGAGCGGTCCCTGCAGGCGGAGATCGACCGTGAGCTGCGGCTCGTCGACTCGGCCATCGCCATGGTTCGGCGCGGCGCGGCGGCGCGCATGACCGTCGCGAACCTGCCGCTGGGCACGGAGATCCTGGAGTCGGCGCGCGCCCGGGCCCGCCTGTACCGGCTGTGCGTCAGGCCGATCTGGTCGACTGACGATTCGCCCTGCGCGCTGATCGTGGACGCCGGGGCCGGCGGCGGCTGACGGCCCGGTCGCTGGTCGTCGAGGACGTGCACGTCCTGCACGGGGCCTGGGCCGAGGCGCAGTGCGGCCTGACCCGCGTTCAGTCGGCGGGCGCCTCGCGCACGCGGTAGCCGACGCCGGGCTCGGCCGCGACCAGGTCCTTCGCGTCGCCGTCCGGATCGGCGGCCGCGAGCTTGCGGCGGAGCCGCGACACATAGACGTGGAGGTAGTGGCCCTCGTCGCTGTAGGCGGTGCCCCAGACCGCCCGGAGCAGGCGCCCGCGCGTGAGAACCCGGCCGGGGGCGCCGAGCATCTGCTTGAGCAGCTCGTACTCGCGCGGGGTGAGGTCCAGCGCCCGGCCGCGCACGGTGACGATGCGACGCACGGGGTCGAGCGCGATGGACCCGTTGCGCAGCACGCCCGATGGCGCGCCCGCCGGGCCGCCAGCACGGCGCAGGAGTGCCGCGATCCTTGCCCGCACCTCGCCGATGCCGTACGGCTTGGCCACATAGTCGTCTGCGCCGGCATCGAGTGCCTCGATCTTGTCCGCCTCGCGGCCCCGTGCCGACAGGACGAGGATCGGCGTTGCCGCCTCGCGCCGGACGCGGCGGATGACCGTGAGGCCGTCGAGGTCCGGCAGGCCGAGGTCGAGGACGATGACGTCGGGGCGGGACGCGTCCCACGCGCGCATCGCCCCTGCTGCGTCCTTGGCCTCGGCGACGACATACCCGTGTCCGGCGAGGTTCTGGGCCACGGCCGCCCGCGCCACCGCGTCGTCCTCCACCAGCAGCAGGTGGGCGCCGCTCACGCCTCGTCCTCCTCCGGCGCGAGCGGGAGCCGGATCCGGACGGCCAGGCCGCCGAGGTCGCTGACCTCGGCGGCGATGGTGCCGCCCATCGCCTCCACGAAGCCCTTCGCGATGGCGAGGCCGAGGCCCATGCCGTGGCGCGGGCCCTCCTGCCCGGCCCGCACGCGGTAGAAGCGCTCGAACAGGTGCGGCAGCGCGTCGCGGGGCACGCCGGGTCCCGCGTCGTCCACCGTGATCTCGGCCCAGCCGGGCTCCCCGAGCCCGGCGCTCACGCGCACCCGGGCGTCGCCCGGCGTGTGCACGAGGGCGTTGTCCACGACGTTGCCGAGCGCCACATTGACCAGCACCGCGTCCGCGAGGACCGGCGGCAGGTCGTCGGGGACCGTCACGTCGACCGGGCGCTGGCCCGGGTCGGCGGCCTTGTGGCGGAGCGTCGTCTCCACCAGCTCGCCGAGGTCGTAGGGGCGCAGGTCAGGGCGGATCGCACCCGACTGGATGCGGCCCATCTCGAGCAGGCCGTTGACGAGGCCGCCGAGCCGCTCGCCCTCGGCGTCGATCTTCTCGGCCGTGTCCCGGATGCTGGCGGCGTCGACGTAGGACGATGCGTCCGCAAGCCCGCCCGCGAGTGCCCGGATGCTGGCGACGGGCGTCCGCAGGTCGTGCGAGACGGAGTCGAGGATCGCGCCGCGGAGGGCATCGCTCTGGCGGGCCACCTCGGCCGCGGTCAGCTCGGCCCGGAGCACATCGCGGCGGTACGCGATCGCGAGCTGGTCTGCCGCCAGCGCGAGGAGGCGCCGGGCCCCGCGCCCGGGGCGTGGCTCGCTAGGTCGACGCGTGGCGTGGATCGCCCCCGCGATCTCGTCGCCGGTGTCGATCGGGACCAGGTAGTGGGCCGGCGCGTCGTCGTCGGCGGCAACGGCGCTCTCGCCGGCGTGGAGCCGGAGCCACTCGGTGGCGTCGTCCTCCGCGCGGACCAGCGTCCACGGCGCTCCAGCAGCCGCCGGGGACAACTCCCCGGTCCAGGCCACGGCGCGGCCCGGCGCGTCGGACTCCTCCACCCAGACCGCGTCCATCTCCGCGTCGACCCGCAGCCGGAGCGCGATCGCGTCGGCGGCCTCCTCGAACGTCGTGGCCATCGCCACGCCGCGGCTCATCGCCACGAGCGCCACGCCCTCCCGCACGCGCCGGTCGGCCTCCTCGGCACGCTCCCGCTGGAGGGCGGCCAGCCGGCCGATCACGACCGCGACGAGGAGGAACAGCAGCAGGCTGAGCCACTCGGCCGGGTCCGAGACGGCGAACGTGAACCGCGGCGAGGTGAACAGAAAGTCGTAGGCGAGGAAGGCGACGCCCGACGTGACCACGGCGGCCCAGGTCCCGAGCAGCGAGGCGGCCCCCACCACCGCGATCAGGTAGACGGGCGACGCGTCCTGGACGCCGAAGCCCTGCTCGAGGACGACGGCGACCGCGGTCGCGAGCACGACCGCGACGGCGACGACACCGATCCGCGCGGCGAGCGCGCGCGTCGTCTCCTCGCCGGGCTGGATGCTACCCACCCCGCTGACGACCCCACCCCGAGCGCGCTGCGTGTCCACCGTTCCGCAGCCTAGCGTGCCCCGGCCGCGGGCGCCGGTCAGCTACGCTGCCGACGTGGCGACCGTATCGCGTCCCGGCTCCGCAGCGGAGGTCTTCCGCGCCGCCCTGCGCCTGGGGCTGATGTCCTTCGGTGGCCCCGTCGCGCACCTCGGCTACTTCCGGCGCGAGTACGTGGAGCGGCGCGGCTGGCTGGACGCGGAGGCGTTCGGCGACCTCGTGGCGCTCGCCCAGGTCCTCCCCGGGCCTGCCAGCAGCGAGCTCGGGATCGCGATCGGGACGCGCCGGGCGGGCATCCTCGGCGGGCTGGCGGCCTGGGTCGGGTTCACCGCGCCGTCGGCGGCCGTGATGATCGGCCTGGGGGTCGTGGCGACGCGCGTCGACGTCACCGGTGCCGGCTGGGTGGACGGGCTCAAACTCGCGGCGGTGGCCGTGGTGGCGCAGGCCGTGGTGGCGATGGCGCGATCCCTGGCCCCGGACTGGCCGCGGCGCGCGATGGCGGTCCTGGCCGCAGGCGCCGCGCTGCTGGCGGCCTCGCCGTTCGCGCAGGTGGGGATCATCGCCGCCGGGGCGCTGCTCGGCCTCGCGCTGCTCCCGGGCGCCGCGGCATCAGCGTCGGTCGCGGAGCCGAGGACCGTCGGCCGGCGTCTCGGGCTCGCGCTGTTGCTCCTGTTCGCCGGCCTGCTCGTCGTGCTGCCGCTCGTCGCCGGGCTCGACGGCGGCATCGCGCTGTTCGACTCCTTCTTCCGCTCGGGCGCCCTGGTGTTCGGCGGCGGGCATGTCGTCCTGCCGCTGCTCCACGCGAACGTCGTCGACCCCGGCTGGGTCAGCGACTCGGCGTTCGTGGCCGGCTACGGCGCGGCGCAGGCGGTGCCCGGGCCGCTGTTCACGTTTTCGGGGTACCTGGGCGCGGTGTCGACCGAGGGTCCGGGCGGCGTGGCCGGCGGTCTCCTGGCGCTCGCGGGGATCTTCGCGCCGGCGTTCCTGCTCGTGTTCGGCGCGCTGCCGTTCTGGGACCGGCTGCGGGGATCGGCACGTGTGCGGCGCGGCCTGGCGGGCGCCAATGCGGCGGTCGTGGGCCTGCTGGCGGCAGCGCTCTACTCGCCGGTCTGGACGAGCGCCGTCTCGCGGCCGGTCGACGTCCTCGTGGCGGGCGCCGGCCTCGGCCTGCTCCTCACGCGGCGCGTCCCGCCGATCGTGGTCGTGGTGCTGGCGGCGCTGGCCGGGCAGGCGATCGCGACGCTCGGGTGAGGCTTCGGCCCTCCCGCTCTCGTCGGGGGCGGGTCAGCCCCGGGGCCGGGAGCGGTGCGGGCCGGTCCCGCCGAGCCCGGGGGGCGGGTCCCGCCGAGGCCAGGAGCGCCACGGCCGGCCGCGGCCGGTCCCCGCCGCCCGGGCCCGCGGCGCGCCCGCGGCGGTGTCCGGGCCGCGTCAGCCGAGTGCGGCCTCCGCGAACGACCGCATGTCCGGGCAGACGAGGTCGGGCGTCGCGTCCGCGGGCGGCGTGGCACCGAACCCGGGCTTGTCATGGCGTCGGTTGATCCAGACCGTGGTCATCCCGAGCGACTTGGCCGGGGCGTGGTCGTGGAACAGGCTCTGGGCCACGTGGAGGATCCGCTCCCGGGGCACGTCCACCCTGGCGAACAGCGCCTCGAAGTTCTCCCGGCGGGGCTTGTAGCCGCGCGCCTGCTGCGCGGTGACGATCCAGTCGAAATCGACGCCCAGGCGACGGTTCGAGCCCGCGAACAGGTCGTCATCGCAGTTGGTCAGCACGCCGAGCTTGAATTGGGTCTTGAGCGCCCGCAGCGCCGCGGCCGAGTCCGGGAAGGCCGGCCAGTCGCCCACCGAGCTCGCGAAGGCCGCGATCCCGGCGTGGGGCGGGTCGACGCCAAGGTCGGCGCAGACGCCGCGCGCCGACGCCGTCAGCACCTCCCGGTACGTGCGGTAGACGCCGCGCTCGATCTCCTCCTCGTGCGCCGCATAGCGCTCGAGCAGCTGGTCCTCGGTCGGCGCGACGTCGTGGCGCGACAGCACCAGCTGGAAGGCGTTGAGGATGCCGCGCTCCCAGTCGATGAGCGTGCCGTAGCAGTCGAAGGTGAGGGCGTCGAAGCGGCCGAAGTCGATGGGGCTCATGGGCGACATCCTACCCGCGCCCCCGGGCGGCCTCAGCCGTTGCGGCGCCGGCACCGGTGCGGTGGTGTCCCCGAGCGGCGAGCTGACGGAGCGCGGCGAGCTGACGGAGCGCGGCGAGCTGACGACGGGCCTGTGAACGAACTCGGTCGTCAGGGGGCAGGCGAGAGCGTCTCGCTGGTGATGAAGTCCCCGGTGCCGTAGTCGAGGAACACGACCGAAGTGGCAGGGCGCGGGGACCAGCAGTCTCCGACCGGCGTGCAGATCGTGATGTCTCCGCTGAACCTCACGGCCCACACGAGGCGGTCGGGCTTGATGCCGTTGCCCGGCCCGGTGTGCTGCGGGTCGGCGTCCAGGTCGGCGAACGTCCCCGCGGACGCGCCATCCACCTCCGTCATCGACACGTAGGTTCGGGCGGCGACGATGGCCGCGTCGCGCGGGATGCCGCTTGGCAACGGCGTGCCCGCGCCGCCAGATGGGCTTGGCGCTGCTGGCGTTCCAGCCACCGGGGCAACCGGCCCCGCCGAGCAGGCCGCTGTCGCCAACGCCAGCACCACGACTGTCGGCCACCGGGTCATCTCGAACTTTCCTCGCGAGTGCGTTGCTCTGCGAGGATGGCGACGTCAGGGTGCCAGCGCAAGTTCCCGTCGGCGTCCGCCACAGCGGGCCGCGCCCGGTGGACCATGGCTCAGGCCGGCTCGGGCCGCAGCCGCGCGAACAGGCAGCCGAGCGCCGCGACTTCGAGCCAGGCGCTGGCGCTCTCGGGGCCGGCCCTCACGCCCGGGCGTGTCGAACAGGTCCCCGACCAGCGCCCACTCGGGCCACGGCGTGGTCCGTCACGCCGGGCCAACTCGCGGCCCTATGGGCAGTGCCGGGCTGCATCTGGGCCGCCGCGTGGCCCGAACGACCCTTCCCGGCCTGGGCGCCGGTCGGTCGGGCCCCGACGCGGCCCAAACGGCGCTCCCTCCGCCCATGGGGCCACGAGCGGGCCCAGGGGCGGAGGGAGCGGTCCGTCAGGACGGGCGGAGCCCCTCGCCGGGCGAGCAGGGTTCTGGCGGCGTGGGCCCGGGCGGCGTGGGGCTCCGGGCGACGAGCAGCGACGAGCAGCGACGAGTGCTAGCGTCGCAGCCACGCTGGACGCCCGTGCGGGTGGCAGGCGCGGGTCGAGTCGATGTCGAAGTTTGAACGTTCCGCCGGGACCGCTCGTCGGGACGGGCATGATCGATGAGCTAGCCGTGACCGACAGAAGCCGATCGGGCCCATCCGACGCCGAACGAGCCGGCGCCTTCGCTCGCCTCATCGACCGCGACCTGGCGTCCTCGTACCGCATGGCGTCACTGCTCCTGGGCAGCGAGCCGGAGGCGCAGGACGCGGTGCAGGACGCGGTCGTCACTGCGTGGGAGCGGTTCGACGACCTGCGCGACCGGGAGCGGTTCGGCGCGTGGTTCGGCCGGATCCTCGTCAACGGCTGCCGTGACCGGCTCCGCCGGCGGGGCCGCGTCCGCTTCATTGCGCTCGACGGGGGGCTCGAGCGCCCCGTCGCCGACGGCGTTAGCGGCATCCCGGAGCGCGAGGCGCTCCGGGACGCGCTCGCGAAGCTCTCGGGCGACCACCGAGAGGTCGTCGTGATGCGCTACCTGCTCGACCTTCCGGTCGAGGAGATCGCCGAGCGCACCGGCGAGCGGCTCGGCACCGTGAAATCCCGCCTGCACTACGGGCTGGCGGCCCTCCGTGCCGCGTACGACGCGGCCGACCGCCTGTCCGGGGAGGCCACCCGATGAGCGACCTCAACGACACCCGCTTCGAGCGCGACCTCCGCTCGGTGCTCCGGGACATGGCTCCCGAAACCGTCCCCGCAACCCTCCGCCAGTCTGTCGCGGCCGTCCCGCAGACGCGGCCGGCAGCAGCCCCGCGCCGCCTCGGCGCGTCCCGGCTGCGCCTCGCCCCGTTCGCCGCGCTGGCCGCGGTCGTGGTGCTCGGCGTCGTCGGGCTCGCCCTGCTTCTGAACGGCACATTCCGAGGGCAAGTCGCCGCCTCGCCCACGCCGTCGCCATCTGGCGAGGGCTGGGTGACGATCACCTACCAAGCCCACGCCACGTCGGGCGCCCTGGCCGCCCAGGCGCAGACAGACGACGACGCCCGGGTGGTCCTGGCCCGCCTCAACGCCGTCGGGATCGTCTGGAGCGCGTCGACCGCGGGCGACCGGCTTGCCCTCACGGTACCCGCCGGCAGCGTCAGCGCCGTCGAGCGGGTGGCCGGGACGACCGGCCTGCTCCAGTTCGTGCCCACGGGCCCGACGGCGTACGCCGCGGGCCAGACCGTCAACACCGCCGCCCAGCAGCCACTGCTCGACAGCACCGGGATCTCGTCGCTTGCGATGGGCACCGACGCCAGCGGATCGCCAACGGTCGAGATCGCCCTGGACCCGACCGCCGCGCAGACGTTCGCGACCTGGTCCTCCGCCCATGTCGGCGAGTACTTCGCCATCCTCCTGGACGGCAAGGTCTGGTCAGCGCCCGCGATCAGGGATCCGATCACCGACGGCCGGATCACCATCTCGATCTCCACGGTGAGCGACCCGGGCGGGCAGCAAGCGGCGGCGTTCGTGGACCTCGTCCGGTTCGGCCCGCTCGTGGCCCCGCTGTCCGAGCTCTCGGTCGAGCCTGCGGCTTCTCCCTCGCTGCCTCCGCCTCCGGCCTCGGCAGTCCCGATCGAGACGCCGCTGGTCGCTGCTTCCGCCACGCCCACGGTCGAGCCGCCGGCCTCCCCGACGCAGGCCGCCGCGGCCGGCACGCTCGCCGTCAGCCAGGCGACCGGCCTGCCGGGCGGCGTCAGCCAGGTGGCGTACTGGGCCGGCGGCTACGTGGCCGTCGCCTTCGACGGCAACCTGGTCCCGTCACTCTGGACGTCGACCGACGAGCACACCTGGCAGGGGTGGCCACAGGCATTGACCGCCCTCGGCGGGTCGGCCGACGTGAACACCGTTCAGGCGGCGCCGTGCGGCCAGGGACTGCTGCTCGCCCTCACCCGCAACGGCGGTTCGACCGCGGTGGTCTCGACGGTCGATGGCACGACGCTGACCGCGAACGATTGGCCCGCTCGACGGCGTCGATTCGCTCGCCGGTGGTCCCGGCGGGGCGATCATGACCACGACCTCCGGCAAGGTGCTCGTCAGCACGGACTGCACGAGCTTCAGCTCGAAGGTCATCTCGACGGCGAGCGGACTGACGCTGGCAGGGGCCGGCGTCCTCAACGGCCGCTACGTCGTGGTCGGCTACGCCGGCCCGACGGGCAGCGCGACGCCGCTCGCGTGGTGGTCCGACGATGGCACGACGTGGCACAAGGCCACGGTGTCGGCCGCAGCGCACGACGGCTTCGTCGGCCAGCCGATGGTGGGCACCGGCGGCGCACTCGCCGTGGTGACGCAGCCCGGCTACGCCCCGGGCGTCTCGTCCTTCCTGCGGACCGTCGATGGAACGTCCTGGGTCTCGGCCCAAAGCCCGCTCGGCATCTTCACCGGCGGCGAGGGCGCAGGCTCGGCTGCCGGGCTGCTGGCCGCTGACGGAACGCATGTGATGGTGGCGGGCAACCCGGGCACGAACCAGTCGGCGCCGGAGCAGTACTGGATCGGCGACGGCAGCGGCACCTGGACCCAGGTCACGCTGACGGGTTCGGCGGCCGACCTCGCGGCAGCCCAGAGCGTGCCGCTGCCGGCACTCCTCCCTGACGGCCTGCTGTTCGGCACCGACACGAGCGCCCTCGTGGCGACGGGGACGCTGCCCTAGCCCGACCGGGCTCGCGCGGTTGGATGGAGGCCCGCCTCGCTGGCGGGCCTCCGCCTGCTGGGCGGTGCCGCGTCAGGACCCGAGCGCTCCGGCCATGGCTGCGACATGGGCGGCCGTCGTCCCGCAGCAGCCGCCGACGATCGTGGCGCCCATGTCGGCGACGCGGCGTGCGTACGCGGCCGCCTCCTCGGGCGTGCCCGGGTACGTGGTGACGCCGTCCGCGGTGCCCGACGGGATCCCCGCGTTCGCCTTGGCCACGACGTGGAGGCCCGGCGCGTGCTGCGCGAGGATCGGGATGACGGCCTCGACCGGCGCCCAGCCGTCGCCGCAGTTGGCGCCGATGCCCGCCACGCCGAGCGCGACCAGCTTGTCCGCCGCCTCCTCGGCGGGGTTGCCGAACATGGTGCGGTTCCGGACCGCGAACACGAGCGTGGCGATGACCGGCAGCCCGGGCGCTCCCTGCTTGGCGCCCTCGACGGCGGCCAGCGCCTCGTTGAGGTCCATCATCGTCTCGACCCAGATCACGTCGACGCCGGCCTCGGCCAGTGCGGCCGCCTCGTGCGCGTAGGCGTCGCGCACCTCGCCGGCGTCGAGCACCCCGTACGGGATCAGCAGGCCCCCGGTGGGGCCCATCGACCCGGCCACGATGCGGTCCGGGCCGGCGGCGGCCCTCGCTACCCGGACGGCGGCGGCGCAGACCTCGGCCGTCCGGCCGGCGATCTCCGAGTCGGCGATGCGGATCGCGTTGGCGCCGAACGTGGACGTGAGGACCAGCCCTGACCCGGCCTCGACGTGGCCGCGATGCACGCCCTCCACCATCGCGGCACCGTCGGGGGTGAGCAGCCAGGCCTCCGGCGCCTCGCCCACCGGCATGCCGTCCGAGAACAGCGCGGTGCCCATCGCACCGTCGGCGATGATCGGGCGGGAGATAGAGGAGGGCGCGGGCAGGGTGGGCATGCCGGGAGCATCCGGGGTGCGGCGCGAACCGTCAAGGACCGCGTCGGTTGCCGGTGACCGCGGCGGTTGCCGGTCGTCTTCCCCCGGGCGCTCATCCCCTGTTGGCTTCCCCGCCGCCCCCGCCGTCATCACCCCGCTGGTTCCGCGATTCGCGAACGACCCGGATTCCGCCAGATTCTGGCGATGGGCGGCGGCGGGTCGTGCGCGAACGGGCGAGCTCGCGGCTGGTGATGGGCGCGCTAGAGACCGGATTCCGGGTGGTACGCGAATGCCGGAACGACTTCGCAGGTGTGGAGGACGGACGGCCGGCGCCGCAGCGGCCAGCCCCGGAGGAGCCGGCCGCCAGACGGAACGCGGGGACGGGCGCGGGTCAGCCGGTGACGGCCTGGTCGGCGATGTCGAGGGCCCGGTCGATGATCGCGAAGCCCTCCGCCAACTGCTCCTCGGTGATGCACAGCGGCGGGTTGGTGTGGATCGAGTTGTTGGCCATCATCGTGTACAGCCCGTTCTCGCGGAAGAACTTGCCGATCGCCTTCATCTCGTCGGACGTGCCGTTGAACGGCGTCATCGGCGTCCACGGGTCCTGCGAGCGGACGAGGTCGAGGATGCCGAACAGGCCGATGCTGCGGTGCGCGCCCACCGAGGGGTGCTTCGCGGCCAGCGCCTCGTGGTGCCTGCGCAGGACCTCGCCCATGCGCGCGGCGTTGCCGATGAGGTCGTCCTCCTCGTAGACGCCGATCGTCGCGAGCGCCGCCGCCAGCGACACCGGGTGCGACGAGTAGGTCAAGCCGCCGAAGAACTGGTGCGTGTCGAGCCACTCGGCGACATGGTCGCGCATGGCGACCGCGCCGAGCGGCAGGTAGGAGGAGGTCAGGCCCTTGGCCATCGTCATGAGGTCGGGCACCACGTCCCAGTGGTCCACCGCGAACCAGCGGCCGGTGCGGCCGAAGCCGGCCATGACCTCGTCGGCGACCATCAGGATGCCGTACTTGTCGCACAGCTCCCGGACGCCACGCAGATACCCGTCGGGCGGGATGAGGATCCCGTTGGTGCCGACGACGGTCTCCAGGAACACCGCGGCGATCGTGTGGGCGCCCTCGTACTTGATGACGTCCTCGAGCCCGTTGAGCGCCTCGTCAGCGCTGCGCGGCTCCTTCTCGCCCCAGCGGTGCGTGTCCGGATAGCGGACGACGCCCACGATGCCCGGCTCGTTCGCCCAGCGGCGGTAGTCGCCGGTGAGGGTCATCGCCCCGGCGGTGGCGCCGTGGTAGGCGCGGTAGCGGGCAAGGAGCTTGTACTTGCCCGTCACGTGGCGGGCGAGCTTGATCGCGTTCTCGACCGCCTCGGCGCCGCCGAGGACGAAGAACACCTTGTTCATGTCGCCGGGCAGGATCTCGGCCATCTTGGCGCCCAGGCGGGCGCGGATCTCGGTCGCGAACGCCGGCTGGACGAACTGGAGCCGTGACGCCTGCTCGTTGATGGCGTCGATCACGCGGCGGTCGCCGTGGCCGATGTTGACCGACATCAGCTGGGCGTTGAAGTCGAGGATGCGCTTGCCCTCGGGCGTGTAGAGGTAGACGCCCTCGGCGCGGTCGATGGCGATGGGGTCGAGCTGCCCCTGGATCGACCAGCTGAAGATGGTGTGGGCGCGGGACAGCGAGACGATCTCCTCGCTGGTCATGCGCGGCGCTGCGCTGATGCCCATGGATCCTCCAGTCGGGCCGCGGTGCGGGCGGCCCGTGCGGTTGCGGACGAGGCGCGGATTGGAGCCATTACAGCACAGCGCCCAACCCCGGCGTGGCGCCCGGTGCGGGGGACGGTGACCGGCGTCGTGGCAGGCGCGGCGGGCGCCAGACGCCACCTCCTCCCGGCCGGGCGAGTGTCGAGCGACCCGGCGGCCGCGGGCTGGGCGCCGCGACCCCCCTTGCACGACCCATTACAACGCCGTACCGTCTGCTGATCGAGTGATCCGCCGGTGCGTTCCCTGCGGCCCGACCGGGCCCGGGCGGAGCCGCCCCGGTGCGATCGTTGGCTTCCGCACTCTGGGGAGAGGCGCATGACCGTTCTCATGGCATCCCGAGCGCCGGGCAGGCTTGCCCGCATCGGGGCCGCCCTCGCTGCCGCAGGCCTGATCGCGGGCCTGGCGGCACCACTGGCCGCCGCAGCGCCGAAGGCGTCGCTCGGCACCCAGTCGCACGCCCGGATCACCAGCCTCGGGACTGCCCGCGTCGCGGCCAAGGCGAGCGCACCGGCGACGATTGACCAGACGCAGCCCCAGCCCGGCGAGACCGGCGCGGAGCTGGACAAGCAGATCCCGAACTCGATCAGCGCGGCACGCGTCCCCTCGTCGCACGTGCCGCGGCCCTCGCCGCTCTCGCTGACGGACGCGACCGGCTCGGGCTTCGACGGGCTCAACCACTTCGACCAGCGCACCGCCGGCAGCGGCGACTACGCCAACACCCAGTTCAGCCTCGAGCCGCCGGACCAGATGCTGTGCGTCGGCAACGGGTACGTGGTCGAGGGCGTCAACACCGCCTTCCGCGTGCGCAGCACGACGGGCGGGGACCTCTCGGGTGCCGTGGCCTTCAACCAGTTCTTCGGGCTCGCACCGGAGATCGTCCGGGCCGACCCGCTGGTGTTCGGCCAGTTCACCTCGGACCCGAAGTGCTACTACGACCCGGGCACGGGCCGCTTCTTCATCACGCTGCTGGAGATCGACGTCGACCCGGCCACGGGCGGCTTCCTCGGCCACTCGTCCACGCTCATCGCGGTGTCCAAGACGTCCGACCCGACCGGTGACTGGTACACGATGGCGCTCGACACCACCGACGACGGCAGCAACGGCACACCGTCGGACGCGGGCTGCCCGTGCTTCGGCGACCAGCCGCTGATCGGCGCCGACGCGAACGGCTTCTACATCTCCAACAACGAGTTCTCGATCGCCGGGCCGGAGTTCAACGGCACGCAGCTGTACGCCATCAGCAAGGCGGCCCTGATCAGCGGCTCGGCAAGCGGCGCGGTCCACATCTCCGGCCTCACCCAGGCCGAGGGCCCCGCCTACTCGATGCAGCCCACCACGACGCCGCCGGGTGGCGCGGACGCCTCGGGCAACGGCGGCACCGAGTACTTCCTCTCGGCGCTCGACTTCAACGCGACCCTCGACAACCGGATCACGCTCTGGGCGCTGACCGACACCTCGAGCCTGGCCAGCGCCAGCCCGTCGGTCGGCCTCAGCCAGGCCGTGCTCTCCTCGGAGGTCTACGGGCAGCCGCCGGCGATGCAGCAGCGGCCGGGCCCGGCCCCGCTGACCGAGGTCCTGCACGGCAAGCTCGGCGTGCAGCTCGGCCTGGTCGCGAAGCCGGCCACCGAGCACCTCAACGTCATCAACGCCAACGACGACCGGATGAACCAGACCGTCTACGCCGACGGCAAGGTGTGGGGCGCGGTCAACACCGTCGTCAAGGGCCCGACGGGACCTGTCCACTCCGGCGTGGCGTGGTTCATCGTCACGCCCAGCTGGGGCGGCGGCGGGCTCAGCGGCTCGATCGCTCGCCAGGGCTACGTCAGCGTGGCGAACGGGAACGCGGCCTACCCCGCGATCGCCGCCAACGCGGCCGGCCAGGGGGTTATGTCCTTCTCGGTCATCGGCCCTGACATCTACCCGAGCGTGGGCTACGTCACGCTCAGCGCCGCACACGCGCCGTCGCGGATCAACGTCGCCCGCTGGGGCGAGGGACCGGCCGACGGCTTCACCGGCGAGCAGAGCCAGGACCCGGTCGACAAGGGCGTCGAGCGCTGGGGCGACTACGGGGCCGCGGGCGCCGCAGCCGACGGGTCGATCTGGTTCGCGAACGAGTCGATCAACCAGTCCTGCACCGTCAGCGAGTTCGTCAGCGACACGAGCTGCGGCGGGACCCGCACGATCCTCGCCAACTGGGGCACCTACATCGGCCACGTGACCCCGTAACTGGTCGGCGGCCCGCCGGGCCGCCGCCACCGCGGTTCTCCCGGGCCGGGCGCCGCCCCGGGCGGCGCCCGGCCCCTGCGCGTCCGGGCCCGCGTCCGCGCACCGGCGCGGCGGGCGCCAGACGCGTCGCCGCGCGCGGGCTCGCGGGTGTCAGCCCGGCGCCAGGCTCGCAGGGATCGCGGCGGCGATCCGCCGCACCACCGCAGCGCAGCGGTCCACGTCCGCCTCGGTGGTCCGCCAGCCCGACACCGAGATCCGCATCACGCGCTGGCCCTGCCACGTGGAGCCGCCCAGCCAGAGCGTCCCGTCGGCCTGGACGGCCGCGATCACCGCGCTCGTGCGCGCGTCGCCGGCGGCCGCGTCGCCGGACGGGTCGTCGAAGCGCACGAGCACCTGGTTGAGCACCACATCGTTGAGGACGCGGATCCCGAGGCCGGGCGCCCCGTCCAGGCCCGCGGCGAACCGCCGCGCCAGGTCGCAGGTGCGGCCGACCAGCGCCGCCACGCCGTCCCGGCCCAGCGAGCGGATCGCCGCCCACACCGTGAACCCGCGCGCCCGCCGCGACGACTCGGCGACCCAGTTGTACGGGTCGCGCTCGCCGCCCGCCGTCTCCACGTAGTAGGCGGCGCCCAGGGTCATCGCCCCGTGGTGCGCCGCGGGGTGCGCGCAGAACACCAGCCCCGAGTCGTACGGCACGTTGAGCCACTTGTGGCTGTCGGTAGTCCACGAGTCGGCCCGCTCGACCCCCGCGAGCAGGTGGCGCCGGGCCTGGTCCGCCGACGCCCACAGCCCGAAGGCGCCGTCCACGTGGAGCCAGCCGCCGTTCGCCGCGACGAGGTCGGCGATCTCGGGGAGCGGGTCGAAGGCGCCGGTGTTGACGTTGCCCGCCTGGGCGCAGACGAGCGCCGGGCGGTCCAGCGGGGCAAGCGCCTCGGCCAGCGCGTCCGTCCGCATGCGCCCCTGGCCGTCCACGGCCACCCGGGTCACGCGGTCGCGGCCCATGCCCAGCATCTGGAGCGCCGCGTGGATCGTGACGTGCGCCTCCCCGCCCACCACCACCGGGATCTCCGGGGCGCCGAACAGCCCCTGCCGCTCCACGTCCCAGCCGGCCGCCTCGAGCAGCGCGTGCCGTCCGGCCGCGAGGGCCGTGAACGAGGCCATGGTCGCGCCCGTGGTGAAGCCGGCCGACACGCCGGCGGGGAGCCCCAGCAGCTCCGCAGCCCATGCGCCGGCCACCTCCTCGGCGACGGCCGCAGCGGGCCCGATCACGTACATCCCCGCGTTCTGGTCCCAGGCGCTCGTGAGCCAGTCGGCGCCCACGGCGGCCGGCACCCCGCCACCGATCACGAAGCCGAAGTAGCGCGGCCCCGCGCTGGCGACGAGGCCGCCGTCGACGCCCGTTGCGAGGGCCTCGATCGTGTCGACCGGGCCGCTGGCGTGCTCGGGCAGGGGGCCGCCGAGCCGCGCCCGCAGCTCGTCGACGGTGGCCGTCGGGCCCACGCGACGGGCGTCCACGCCGGCCACCCACGTGCGGGCCAGGTCGGCTGCCCGGGCGAGGGCGGCATCGGTCTCGCTGCGCGCCGACTGCGGGTCCATGGCCACTCCCTCGTCGCGCCCGGCGCCCGGGCGCGGCTGCCGGGACGGACGGCCGGATCATCGCGCGGATGGCGCGCAGCTGCTCCGCGGGCGCACGCCGAGGACCGCAGGACGGCCCCGCCGGGGCCTGCGCACACGCCGTTCGGCCCGGCCCGAACGGCCCTCCCCACGCTCATCGGGCGGCGTATGCTCTCGGCATTCACCGCTGCGGGCGCCCACGCCCGCAGGCCCGTCGCCCCACAAGGCGGGGCGCACCGGGCCCCGCGCGACGCTGTTCGAGGAGGCTGTTCGCGATGCCCCGTAACGTCCGAGGCGCACTCCTGCAGGCAACCTGGACCGGCGACAAGGAGTCGATGATCCAGAAGCACGAGCAGTACGTGCACGAGGCGAAGAAGCAGGGCGCCCAGTTCATGCTCTTCCAGGAGCTGTTCTACGGGCCCTACTTCTGCCAGGTGCAGGACAAGAAGTACTACTCGTACACCGAGCTCATCCCGGACGGGCCGACCACCAAGCGCTTCCAGTCGCTGGCCCGCGAGACGGGGATGGTCCTCGTCGTGCCGATGTACGAGGAGGACAGCCAGACCACCGGCATCTACTACAACACCGCCGCCGTCATCGACGCCGACGGCACGTACCTGGGCAAGTACCGCAAGACGCACATTCCGCACGTCGACGGCTTCTGGGAGAAGTTCTACTTCCGGCCCGGCAACCTCGGCTACCCGGTGTTCCAGACGGCCGTCGGCCGGGTCGGCGTGTACATCTGCTACGACCGGCACTTCCCCGAGGGTGCCCGCGCGCTCGGCGTGAACGGCGCGGAGATCGTGCTGATCCCGTCGGCCACCTCGCGCGGCCTGTCGGAGTACCTGTGGCGCGTCGAGCAGGTCAGCCACTCGCTCGCCAACGGCTACTTCGTGGGCACGATCAACCGGGTGGGCATCGAGAAGGAGATCGGGCCCGACGACTTCTACGGCCAGAGCTACTTCGTCGACCCGCTCGGCCAGTTCGTCGGGGCGGTGGGCAGCCCGTACGACGAGGAGCTGATCATCCGCGACCTCGACCTCGACCTCATCAGCAAGGTCCGCCAGACGTGGCAGTTCTACCGCGATCGGCGACCCGAGATGTACGGCGACCTCATCAAGCCGTAGGCTTGACGCCCGCGCCGCCCGGCCGACGCGGCGAATGCGACATTCGACGCAGGCCGGGCATCGGGTATGATCCCGCGCGGCTCGGCTGCCAGGAGGAGGGCAGCCGAGCCGTCCGATTCTCCGGGGCGTCTCCCGGGTGGAGGATGCGATGCAGTTCGGGTTCACGCTCAAGCCTGAAAGCTCGATCGAGCGGACCATCGCCCTCACCAGGCAGGCCGAGGCGGCCGGCTTCAGCTACGGCTGGCTGTTCGATTCCCACGTCCTGTGGCGCGACCCGTACCCCCTCCTCACGCTGATGGCGCAGGCCACCACGCACATGCGCCTGGGCACCTGCGTGACCAACCCGGCCACGCGCGAGCCGTCGGTGACCGCCTCGGCGCTGGCGGTCCTCCAGGAGCTCTCCGGCGGGCGCATGGACCTGGGCATCGGCCGGGGCGACTCCGCGCGGCGGGTCCTGGGCAAGGCGCCGACCACGATCAAGGATCTCGAGCAGGCGGTGCACGTGATCCGGGCGCTCGCCGAGGGCCACTCGATCGAGTTCGAGGGGGCGATGCTCGAGCTGCCGTGGGTGAGCGGCGAGCACCGGCTACCGGTCTGGATCGCGGGCTACGGGCCGGTGGCGCTCAAGCTCACCGGGCGCGTCGCCGACGGGGCGATGCTCCAGATCGGCGACCCGGACCTCGTCCGCTGGTTCGTGTCCCAGGTGCGGGCCTCCGCCGAGGCGGCCGGCCGGGACCCGTCGTCAGTCAAGGTGATGGCGGCGGCCCCCGCCCACGTCGGCGACCTCGCCGACGGTCGCGACCGGACGCGCTGGTTCCCGGCCCTCGTCTCCAACCACGTCGTCGACCTCGTGAACAAGTACCCCCGCGAGGACCTGCCCGAGGAGCTGACGACCTACATCCGCGACCGCGAGGGCTACGACTACCTCCACCACGCCGAGGTGGGATCCTCGAACGCCTCGTTCGTGTCGGACGAGATCGTGGACCGCTTCTGCCTCGTCGGCTCCGTCGCGGACCACATCGCGCGCCTCCGCGAGCTGGCCGACGCCGGCGTCGACCAGTTCAACCTGTACCTCATGAACGGCAACGAGGAGGAGCAGGTCGAGGTGTACGGGCGAGAGGTCATCCCGGCGCTGCAGGACTAGGGAGGCCGCCGTATCGGGACGGCCCGATGCCCTGACCCGCGCCATAGCAGAAGCCTCGTCGCGCTGGATTTTGGTACTGCGCTGGAGGTCAGTCTCGACCGCCGGGGGCACGTCAGGGACAATCGGGTCGGAGGTTGCCCCATGCTCTCAATGCGCTTCTCCCGCCGCCGAGATCCCCGCTGGGAGGAGGACGGCCCGGCCGCCCGGCGCGAGTACCACCGCCGCCGGATGCGCGAGCTGGCGGCATTCACGACCTCGCTCGCGGCAGCCGCCGCCGCCGGCGGCGTCCTGGCACTGCGGCTCGGCTTCGTGCTGGTCGGGCGCGGCTGACCTCCCGCCCCCCGGCCGCGCGACCGGACGCGGCCCCCCCGCACCGACAGGGCCCGCCGCCGCTACCATCCTCGCGGCCGGCCTGCAGCGCCGAGTGGCCCCTGCCTGCCCGGCCGCACGGACCCTCCTGCGCCCCCTCCCCGGGGCTACGATGGCCCCACATGTGCCACCCCGCCGACGGGTGTTGCCGACGGGCTCCGAACGCAAGGAGGAAGGATGCGCACCCTGTTCGCCAACGGCACCATTGTCACCGCAGAGGGCTCGTACCAGGCGGACGTGCTCGTGGACGGCGAGACGATCGTGCAGATCGGCGCCGGCCTGTCGGCTGCGGTGACGGCCGACGAGGTGATCGACGCCACGGGCAAGTACCTGATCCCGGGCGGGATCGACGCCCACACCCACATGAAGCTGCCGTTCGGCGGGACGTTCGCCAAGGACGACTTCGAGACCGGCACGCGGGCCGCGGCCTTCGGCGGGACCACAACGATCGTGGACTTCGCTGTCCAGAACAAGGGCAAGTCGCTCCACGAGGGCCTCGACACCTGGTTCGGGATGGCCGAGGGCATGGCTGTCGCGGACTACGGCTTCCACATGATCATGTCGGACGTCACCGACGCCACCCTGGTCGAGATGGACCAGCTCGTGGACGAGGGCGTGCCGGACTTCAAGCTGTTCACCGCCTATCCGGGCGTCTTCTACTCGCCGGACGACCACATCTTCCGGGCGCTGCAGCAGACGTCCAGGAACGGCGGCATGATCCTGATGCACGCCGAGAACGGGCCGGTCATCGACATCCTCGCCGCCGAGCAGATCGCCAAGGGCGTGACTGATCCCATCGGGCACGGCCTCGCGCGCGACAGCCGCATGGAGGGCGAGGCCACCAACCGCGTCATCCGCCTGGCCGAGGTCGCCGGGGCTCCCGTCTACTTCGTCCACATGTCGGCCAAGGAGGCCCTCAAGGCGCTGGTCGAGGCGCGCGGCCGGGGAGCGATGGCCTGGGCGGAGACCTGTCCGCAGTACCTGTACCTCACGCTCGACGACCTGGGCCACGGCTTCGAGGGCGCCAAGTTCGTCTGCTCGCCGCCCCTCCGCACACCCGACCACGCGGTCGAGCTGTGGAACGCGCTCAAGCGCGACGACCTCGTGCTCGTGGGCACGGACCACTGCCCGTTCGACTTCCACGGGCAAAAGGAGATGGGCCGGGGCGACTTCCGCAAGATCCCCAACGGCCTGCCCGGCGTCGAGGAGCGGGTCGACCTCATGCACCAGGCCGTCGCGGACGGCAAGCTCTCACGAGAGCGCTGGGTGGAGGTCGTGTCCACCGCACCGGCCAAGATGTTCGGGATGTACCCCCAGAAGGGCGCCATCGCGGTGGGGTCCGATGCAGACCTCGTCGTGTACGACCCCAACCGCCAGCACGTCCTCTCCGCCAAGACGCACCACATGGACGTGGACTACAGCTGCTACGAGGGGATGACGGTCCAGGGCGGCTCGGACATCGTGATGAGCCGCGGCTCAGTCATCGTCCGCAACGGCGAGTTCACCGGCCGCAAGGGCGCCGGCAAGTTCATCAAGCGCGGTCGCGCCGACTTCGCCCGGGCCCACTAGCCCCCGCACCGCTTGAGCGACCCCCGCCGGCCCGGCCGGCGGGGGTCGCTTTCATGTCCGCGGGGCGACGAGCGGGGGCCCCTGCACGGCGGCTCCCGCCGGTGGCACCGGGCGCCGCGCCGCACGGGTAGTCTGAGGGCATCGAAGCCGCAGCCGGAGCCGCCCGATGTTCGTCACGCTCGTCCACTGCCACGTCAAGCCCGAGGCCGTCGACGCCTTCGTCGACGCCTGCGTGGCGAACCACGAGGGCTCCACCCGGGAGCCCGGCAACGTCCGATTCGACGTCCTCCAGCTGGCTGAGGACCCGACACGGTTCGTCCTCTACGAGTGGTACGTCGACGAGGCGGCCGCGAAGGCGCACAAGGAGACCCCCCACTACAGCGCCTGGCGCGAGGCCACCGCCGAGATGTTCGAGGAGCCGCGCGTCGGCGTCCGGTACGTCGGGCTCGCCCCCGAGGTGCCGGAGCCGTGACCCTGCCGCCCGGCGCCGGGGCGTCGATCGGCCCGGTCAACGTCGGGCGCCTGCCGCGGATCACGTTCGGCCCGGGGTCGTTCGCCCGACTGCCCGCCGTCGTCGGCGCCCACGGCCGTCGGGCGCTGCTGGTCCGGGGCGCGCGCTCGCTGGCCGCGGGCGGCCGCCTCGAGGAGCTCCGTGCCGGCCTCGCGGCGGGTGGCGTGACGCTGGTCGGCGAGGCGGAGGTGGGCGGCGAGCCGTCGCCCGCCCTCGTGGACGGGATCGCCGCCGCGAACCGCGGCCTCCGGATCGAGGTGGTCCTCGGGATCGGCGGCGGGTCGGCGCTCGACACGGCGAAGGCCGTCGCCGGCCTGCTGCAGGTCGACGCGCCGGTCAGCGACTTCCTCGAGGGCCTGCCGGGAGCGCGGCCGTGGCCCGGGCCGGCCGTGCCCCTGGTGGCCGTCCCGACGACCGCGGGCACCGGCAGCGAGGCGACGCGCAACGCCGTGGTCAGCGAGCGCGGCCGCGCCGGCTACAAGCGCTCGTTCCGCGACGAGCGCCTCGTCCCCGCCGACGCCCTGGTGGACCCCGACCTCCTCGCCGGGCTGCCGCCGGCCGGGATCGCCGCCAACGGGATGGACGCGGTCACCCAGCTCCTCGAGTCGTACGTCTCGCAGCGCGCCGGCGCGTTCACCGACGCCCTCGCGCTCGCGGGCCTCGCGGCCGCGCGGGACGGGCTGCCCGTCTGGCATGCCGACCCGGACGGGCCCGCCGCCCCGGCTGCCCGCGAGCGGATGGCCTGGGCCGCACTGCTCTCGGGCATCTGCCTCGCGAACGCAGGACTGGGCGCCGTCCACGGGCTCGCGTCCCCCCTGGGGGCGCAGTTCCCCGTCCCCCACGGTGCGGCCTGCGGCGCCACGCTCGCGCCCGTCACGGCGGCCAACGTGGCGGCGCTCGAGGCGCGCGATCCCGGCTCGGGCGCCCTCGCTCGGTATGCGGAGCTCGGGCGCCTGCTCGCGCGCCTGCCCGAGGCGACCCCAGACGCCGGCGCGCGGTCAGCGCTGGTGGCGCTCCTGCGGGAGTGGACGTCGGTGCTCGGCGTGCCGGGCCTCTCGGCGTGGGGCGTGACGGCGGACGCCATCCCCCGCCTCGTCGCCGACGCCCGCGGCAGCTCGATGCGCACCAACCCGATCGTCCTCACCGACGAGGAGCTGGCCGAGGTCCTGGCGGCCGCACGCTAGGCAGAACGGCCCCACGGCCGCGCGCGCCGAAGATCAGCGGCTGGGCCAGGCGACCGGGTCGTCCTCGCCCCCCGCCTCATCGTCCTCGTCGCCCGATCGCGCTCGCTCGACCGCTGCCGCGGCCACGAACGCGACCACGACGAGCGCACAGACCGCCGCGATCGCGACCGCGAGCAGCTGCGCCGCCGACAGCGGGCCGAGGACGGCGGGGTCGCGCCAGGTCGCGGCCACGCCCGCCCTTGCCGCCGCCCACAGGCCCACGGCCAGGAAGAACGCCGCGCCGTTGCGCCGGCGGAAGACGCCGATCGTCATGAAGAACCACGCGAGCCCGCCCGCGAGCACGGTGGCGAGCGCCTCCATCGCCTGCGCGGGCCACGAGGCGATGTCGGGCGCCAGCGAGCCCCAGGGCCCGGGCCCGAGGTAGCGCGTCGCGAGCGAGAAGTCGGCGGGCATGCCCTGGCCGGACCCGCCGAACACCATCGCGAACTTGAGGAGCCCCAGGAGCACCAGGAGCGGGATCGCGAGCGCGTGCAGCCAGCGGCCGAGCGGCGCCCCCAGGAGCATCGCCACGATCGAGGCCGTGATGGTGCCGCCCACCACGCCCATGGAGAGCTCGAGGCCGCCTGCGCCGATGTCGAGCAGCGCGCCCGGATTGGCCGCGTAGTAGTCGAGGTGGATCAGCGCGTAGCCCAGGCGGCCGCCGGCCAGCGCCCCGGGCAGCGCGGCCACCGCGATGTACAGCAGGTCGTCGGCCCGCAGGTGGTTGGGGCCGTCGTCGTCGGCGTCGGGCGACGGCCAGTCGGGGTCCACCGAGAGGTCGACCGGCGTGACGCGGCCGATGGACGCCGCGAGCAGGAGCGCCACGAGCACCGCGATCGCCCCGATGAGCGTCTCCCAGCGAACGGTCAAGCCGGCCACCGCGAAGGTCGCCGGGAACTCGAAGGTGATCATGGCCGGGAGCGACGCGAGGGTCACCACGAAGCCGGAGTCTACCCTGCTCCCCCCGCCCGCCGCGGCCGCGGGTCCCGGAGCGGCGCCGGCCGGAGCCTGCGGCATCGGTCTGGACGGAGAAGCCCCCGGAGTCCGTCCGGGGGCTTCAGCTCGGGGCGCCGCCCGCGTCAGGCGGGGAGCACCCCGACCAGCTCGCGCACGGCAGCGGCGGACTTGCTGAAGGCCGCCTGCTCGTCCCCGCTGAGCTCGATCTGCACCACGCGCTCGAGGCCGCCCTGGCCCAGGACCACCGGGACGCCCACGAACAGCCCGTCGACGCCGTACTCGCCCTGGAGGTACGCGGCGCAGGGCAGGACGCGGCGGCGGTCCAGCAGGATCGACTCGACCATCTCGACGACGGACGCGGCGGGGGCGTAGAAGGCGGAGCCCGTCTTGAGCAGCGCCACCACCTCGGCACCGCCGTTGCGCGTGCGGTTCACGAGCGCCTCGATGCGCTCGGGCGTCATGAGCTCGGTGATGGGCACGCCGCCGACGGTCGAGTAGCGGGGCAGCGGCACCATGGTGTCGCCGTGGCCGCCGAGGACGAACGCGCGGACGTCGCGGACCGAGACATCGAGCTCCTCGGCGATGAACGCGCGGAAGCGCGCGGAGTCGAGCACGCCGGCCATGCCGATCACACGCTCGCGCGGGAAGCCGGAGGCCTTCATCGCCACGTGGCACATCGCGTCGAGCGGATTGGTGACCACGATGAGGATGGCGTCGGGCGACACCGCGGCCGCTGCCTTCACCACGCCGCCCACGATCGCCGCGTTCGTCGCGATCAGGTCGTCGCGGCTCATGCCGGGCTTGCGCGGGATGCCAGAGGTCACCACGACGATCTTGGAGTCGGCCGTGTCGGCATAGTCGTTGGTGCCGGTGATCCTGACGTCGTAGCCGATCACCGGGGCGGCCTCGGCCAGGTCGAGCGCCTTGCCCTGCGGCAGCCCCTCGACGATGTCGACGAGCACCACGTCGGCGAGGCCCGTCTGGGCGATCAGCTGGGCCGTGGTGGCGCCAACGTTGCCGGCGCCGATGACGGTGACCTTGCGGCGCGGGACTCGATTCATCGGATGCTCCTCCGGGTTCCGTGGCTGGACGGCGGGTCGACGGGCGATTCGGGACGGGCCCCGCCCGGGTGTGGGGCCATCTTAGGCGGACAGGCCGACGCGCCGGGGCTCCCGCCCGGCCATCGGCCGGATGTCCTCAGCGGTCGGCGCCCTGGCCGGGGTCGGCCGCGATCGGCCCGGCTGTGCGGACCGCCTCGGACACGCCGTCGGCGTACGTGGCGAAGTTGTCGTGGAAGAGCCCGGCGATCTTGCGCGCCGCGGCGTCGTAGGCGGCCGTGTCCGCCCATGTGTTGCGCGGCACCAGGACCTCGTCGGGGACGCCCGAGACGTGGGCTGGCACGGCCACCCTGAAGACCGCGTCGGTCGTGAACTCAGCGCCGTCGAGCTCGCCGTTGATGGCCGCCCGGACCATGTTGCGGGTGTGGGCGATGTTCATCCGGTGCCCGGTTCCGTATGAGCCGCCGGTCCAGCCGGTGTTGACCAGCCAGACGGGCACGCCGGTGGCCTCGAGCCGGTCCATCAGCATGTGGGCGTACTCGCCCGGGTGGCGCGGCAGGAACGGGGCGCCGAATCCGGCGCTGAACGTGGGCGTGGGCTCCACGACGCCCACCTCGGTGCCGGCGAGCTTGGCCGTGTAGCCGCTGATGAAGTGGTAGGCGGCCTGCTCGCGGGTGAGCCGGCTGATCGGCGGCAGCACGCCGAACGCGTCGGCGGTGAGGAACACGACGTTCCGCGGCCCGGGGGCGACCCCGGTCTCGTCCGCATTGCCGATGAAGTGGAGCGGGTACGCGGCCCTGGTGTTCTCGGTGAACCGCTCGGAGTCGAGGTCCAGGTCGCGCGTGCCCTCGGCGAAGTCGGTGTTCTCGAGGATGGTCCCGAAGCGCTTCGTGGTGGCGAAGATGTCGGGCTCGTACATGGGCGAGAGCCGGATCGTCTTGGCGTAGCAGCCGCCCTCGAAGTTGAACGTGTAGCCGTCGCCCCAGCCGTGCTCGTCGTCGCCGATCAGGCTCCGCAGCGGGTCGGCGGAGAGGGTGGTCTTCCCGGTGCCGCTGAGGCCGAAGAAGACGCACGCGTCGCCCTTCTCGCCCACGTTGATCGAGGAGTGCATCGGGAGCACGCCCTCGTCGGGCATCAGGTAGTTCATGACCGTGAACGCGGACTTCTTGATCTCGCCCGCGTACTGCGTGCCGACGATGATGACCTCCATCCGCTGCAGGTGGAGCAGGATGGCGGTGCCGCTGCGTGTGCCGTCCGTGTCCGGGTCGGCCTGGAAGCTGGGAACGTTGATGATCGTGAAGTTGGGCACGAAGGACGCGAGGTCCGCGCGCGGCGGCCGGCGGAACAGGTTGCGCGCGAAGATGCTCGCCCAGGCGGTCTCGGTGTACACCCGCAGACTCCGCCGGTGCGCCTCGTGCGCGCCGATGTACATGTCCTGGGCGTACAGCTCCTTGTCCGCCACGTAGTCCATCAGGCGGGCGCGCAGCTTGTCGTAGTGCGCCTCGCTGATCTCGTGATTGACCTCGCCCCACCAGACCTTGTCCTGGCTCCAAGGCTCGCGGACGACGAACTTGTCCCTCGGCGAGCGCCCGGTGTGCTGGCCGGTGCGGACGACGAGCGGGCCCTCGGCGGCGAGAAGGCCCTCGCCGTCGCGGATCGCGCGCTCGTAGAGCTCGGCGACCGACAGGTTGGCGCGCACGCTGCCGCCGACCTGGCGGGCTGGGTTGGGAGTGGTCACGGCCATGGCGCGGGTACCTCGACTGGGACGCGGGACGCGTTCGCCCGCGAGTTGCTGTGACCGGCCGCGCGTAGGGGGTCCGGCTGGACCCGGAAGTCGGCTTCCGCAGTCAAGGTTGCGATTCGGTTGCCGTCAATTCTAGCCGAGGGTCCCAAGCCTGTCGTGGGGGTCGTTGTCGCAGGACCTCGGTGCCGGCCCGCGCAAGGTGTCGGCCTGCTCGCAGGTGCCGCGCTGCCGGCCGAGCTGCCGGCCTGCCCGCGCGAGGTGCACCGCTGCCCGCCTACCATTTTGCGGGCAGTCCATCGAGGTTGACCGCTGGGCGGGCGACCGGGCGCATCTGCCCGCCGGGCGAGCAGTCCGCCGCAGGACCGTGCCGCGGCCGGCCCGATTCCGGGCCGATCGCGCGCTGCACCGCCCGCTGGGCGGGCACGTGCGCCGCAATGCCCACTGGGCGGTCACGATGGCCAAGGACGCGCTCGCCGGGCGGTCAGCGGCCGGTGAACCACCAGTCGACCAGCGTTCCGTGCCAGACGGGCGAGTTGAAGGTGTCGAAGCCGAGGACGACGCGCGTCCCGTCGGGCCGCTCGCCGACCAGGACCGCCACCAGCTGGGTGGGGGTCCGCAGCGTCGGCAAGTCCACCCGGACGGCCGATACGAGGTCGGCCACCGGCAGGCGAACCGATGACGTCGCCACCGGGCCGCCGACCAGTGTGAGGTCTCCTGGCTGGGCTGCGTCGGGCCAGGTGACGGCCACCGGAAGAACCTCGACCTCGAGTGCGTCCACGCGGCGCAGGAAGGCGGCCCGGCTCGCGTCGTCATCGAACGCGACCCCGCCGACGACCGCCGCGCCCGCCTGCAAGCCGCCGCTCGCATACTCCCCGTCCGGGGAGACCGCCACGTTGAACAGGGTCGCCGCCAGCACCGGATCTGAGGAGACGTCAGCGCCCAGTCCAGCCAGCCCAGGGGCCCAGCCGCCGCCCATGCTGCCGTTCCCGGTGCGGTCCACGGTCAGCAGCCCCACGATCGCCGTGCCGAGCATGACGGCCAGCGCGATGGCGACGCGCCAGCGGAGCGTCGTGCGGGGGAACAGGGACGAGCCCCCCGACGGGTGCTGGGCGGCGACCAGGAAGGCGAGCGGGCCCAGCGGGAGGCCGAGGGCGAGCACCGGGTCCATGTCCACCTGAATCCACGCCCACAGCGCCCAGGTTCCGACCGCGAACCCGATCAGCCCCACCGCGAGCTGCACGCCCCGCACGGATCGGTGCGCCGACCGAGCGACCCGGCCCGGGAGGATCCAGCCTGCCCAAACGAACCAGAGCGTCGAGATGATGACCGTTCCCAGGCTGCCGGAGGGTCCCGTGAGCCAGTTGCCATCAACCCAGCCCATCGCCCTGGCCAGGGAGACCGTGCCCATCAGGGAGATCAGGGCGAGGCCTCCCACGACGATCCACAGGGTCAGATACGCCCAGATCCCGAAGGCGAACGCATGGAAGATGCCGCCGCCCGCCGCGGCGAACAAGTAACGCGCCCGGTGCCGTGCGCGACCGAGCTCGCGGCCGAGGGTCTGCGGGTCGCCCAGTCCGCGGATCGCGCGCCGCTCCGCGTCGCCCGGCTCGAGCCCTGCCTCGCGCCAGGCGGCGGCGGCGTCGGAGAGGTGGCTGTTGAGCTCCTCGAGCACCTCGCCGACGTCGTGGGGCTGGAGGTCGACCGCGTCGGCGACCCGGCGCAGGAAGGCCTCCCGCTCGAGCGGCTCAGGCACGTGACGGCTCCGGGCGGGCGGCGACGCGGTGGACCGCGCTGCTGAAGGCGGCCCACTCCTCCTCGAGCGCCGCCAGCTTGGACATGCCCGCAGGGGTGATGCGGTACCACCGTCGTCGCGGCCCCTTGTCGCCGACTCGCCACACCGCCTCGAGTCCCCCCTCGGTCTCGAGGCGGTGCAGCGTCGGGTAGAGCGAGCCCTCCGACGGCGCGAACGCGCCATCGCTGCGCTCGCGGATCCTGACGGCGATCTGGTACCCGTAGAGCTCGCCCTCGCGCAGCACCGAGAGCACCAGGTACGCCATGGCGCCCTTCATGAGCTCGGTGCGGAGCGGATCGCGGCCCATCGTCCCCTCGTGCTACCTCGCTGTCCGAGGTATATCTACATCTAACTCCGATGTAGTCTCCCTGTCAAGCCCCGATTATCGCGGGCAGTCCGGCGACTTCGTCATCCCTCGACTCGAGTCCCGCCCCGTATCTCGACGCGCGAGTCCTGCCACCCGCGAGGGCGCAACCGGGCGTCGCAGCCCATGTGCCGCGGCCGTTCGGCGCCCGACGGTCCGCGCCTGCAGCCAGGCTCGCCGCTGCCAGATATGCATGGGGCGGGTGCTCGTCACGCGAGACGGACGAATTCCGGCCGATTCGCTGTCACCGATGCACAAGACGGGTACCTGGCACGCGATTCTGGTCGAACGCCCGCCTGACGCATATCTGGCACTGCCGCACGGCCCCGAGCCGGCCCGCTCCAGGCGCGCTCCGCGATCGCCAGGTCCTGCTCAGCGGAAGAGGTGCGTCAGGCGCAGGAGGCGCTTCTTGGCGCCGGGGCGCGGCTCCGCGGCGCGCCACGCCTCGTCGACCGCGGCTGCCGTGGCGGCCCGGAACGCCTCCGCGACGGCGTGGGCGGCCGCGCGCTCCTCGCGTGAACCGGGGGCGGGCATGGGGGACCCCGGCGCCAGCCCCGCCAGGCCGCTCGGGTCGAGCGCCGGCAGCACCCGGACGACGATCCGCCGGCCCCAGAACAGCTCGTGGTTGCCTCCGATGACGACCGGCACGATGGGCACGCACGCGCGGAGCGCCACGTAGCCCAGGCCCGCAGCGACCGGACGCGACGCCTCGACCGGCGAGGGCGGCCCGTATTCGGGGAACAGGCAGAACACCATCCCCGCATGCAGCACCTCCGCCGCGCCCGCGAGGTGGGTGGCGAACGCGCGCGGTCCGCCGTGCGAGGGGATGGGCAGGATCCCGCCCACGCGCCGGACGACCCACCGCCGCAGCGGCGAGCGCGCCATCGTCCGCGCGTCGCCGAAGAACGCGAGCCGCGGCTCGGCGGGGAGCCAGCCCCACGGCAGGAACGGATCGATCCAGGTGCGGTGCGGGACCCCGCCCAGCACATAGCCGCCCACAAGCCGGCCGTCCGCGTCCCGCGGCAGGTGCTCGAGGCCGCGGACGCGGATCCGGAGGCCCAGTGCGAGCGCAGCGAGGCGCCAGGCACAACGGAGCAGCCGGTAGGCGAGCCCGGCGCGTGGCGAGGCGCGGCCGATCAGCCCGGCGGGAAGCTCCGGGATGCCGGGCGGATCGGGCTCGGGCGCGCGGGGCACTGCGTCACGCCACGTCAGATTCGGCGGGGCCGTCGCGGTCGAGGCGCCCGGGGCGCCGGGTGGGCACCGAGGTCGACGTGTCAGCCGGCAGGGCGGGCGCCTCCATCGCGCTCGCCGCCGTCCCCGTCGACGGGCTCGTCGTCCGGCTCGCCGCCAACCTCGTCGTCGTGGGCATCGTCGTCGTGGGCATCGTCGTCGTGGGCTTCGTCGGCCGCCTCGGCCGCCTCGCCGCCATCGGCCGGCTCCTCGTCGTCGAGCACGTCCTCGTCGAGGTCGTCCTCGAACAGCTCCTCCTCTGGCTCGGACGGCTCGCCCCACGACTCGTAGACCACGCCCGGCCGGTGCCGGTAGGCCAGGAACAGGCCACCCGCCACGAACACCACCGACGAGACGAGCATCGCCGTCGGCACCCCGAAGAACGTCCAGTTGCCCTCCCGGAACGTCTCGAGCCAGAAGCGGACCGCGGCATACCACATCGCCCACACGATCAGCAGGTCGCCGGGCCGCATCCGCGGGCCCCAGCGCCGGGCGATCCAGAGCAGCGCGATCAGGCCCAGGACCCCCGAAACCGATTCGTAGAGGAAGAGCGGGGTGAACGCCGTGGTCTCGAACGGGTACTGCGTGCACGGCCACTGCGGGAGTCCGTGGTCGCCGATGCGGTGGGCGCAGTCGATCTGGATGCCCCACGGCAGGCTCGTGGGCGGCCCGTAGAGCTCCTGGTTGAAGAAGTTCCCCCAGCGCCCGATCGCCTGCATCGCGAACAGGGCCGGCGCCACGACGTCCGCCCACTTCCAGAACGGCTGCTTCCAGCGGCGGATGATGTAGGCGGCCGCGAGCGTGCCGGTGACGATGCCGCCGTAGACCCCCAGCCCCTCGTACGGGGGCAGGAAGATCTTGATCGGGTTGTCCTGGTACAGGTGCCACTGGTCGATCACGTGGTAGGCGCGCCCGCCGACAAGGGCCGCGGCCGCGACGATGATGATCCCGTTGTCCACGAGCCGCTCGTCAAGGCCGCGCCGGTGCGCCTCGCGGGTGACCACCGCATACGACGCGGCGAGGCCGATGGCGTAACAGATCCCGTACCAGTAGACCGGGATCGGGCCGAGGTGGACCGCGATCGGGTCGGGGGTGATCGCGATCATCGCGAGGACAGGCAGGATCAGCGTGGGCATATCGGCGAAGTGTAGCGGGAGCGGGCCGTCCGGCCGTGGGCTACGCTACGCGGCGATGACGACTGCCTCCTGGGGATCTTGACCGTGGGCTCCGAGTTCAGCATCTGGCTCCTGCTGGTGGGCCTCGTGGCCGGCGGCGCCCTCACCTGGCTCGTGATGGGCGAGCTCAGCCGCCGTGACGACGAGATGAGCGAGCGCGAACTCCGCGCCGAGGCGACCTGGCTGGCCAACACCATCGAGCGGCCCGGGTTCGACGCGGCGCTGGCCGAGGACGTCCTCCAGGCGCACCGACGGTACCTCGGTTACCCCCCGCCGGACGCGCTGATCTCGCCCGACGAGCTGGCGGTGCTCGAGCAGCAGGCAGTCGAGGTGGCACAGCCCGAGGCCTGAGCCGCCGGCGCCGGTCGCCGGGGCGGTCCCGCGCCCGCCGCGACGTTCGACTCCGGGCCCATGCGGGCGACCCGTCGACGCCTCAGGTGCGACGCGGTGTCGGTCAGCGGCTCCCCGTGAGCACCGCGGTGTCAGCGGCAGCGCCGTCCGACACGAGCGACACGCCGAACACGGCACCCGGCTCGATGTCCCCGAGCCCGGACACTGGACCGGCCCACTCGCCATCGCCGCCCGCGAGGTAGAGCCCGCCGATCCGCCGACGCTGCCCGCCCTGCTCGACCCAGCACGCGTACGACGATCCCGACGGCGCCGGGTCGAGGCCGCTCGCGACCATCGCCAGCTCGCCGCTCGAGACCGAGTACATCACGCTCCCCCGGGCCGACCCGCTGTCCGCGGCGACGAGGTCGATCCGCACCTGGTCGGGCTGCTGCGCGATGTGGACGGTCGTCCGGACCGCGGCCACGGCGCCGCTGCCGTTCCCGGGCGGCTGGCCCGCCCCGCCGGCGGCGAACCCCGCCGCGGCCGCGATGAGCACGGCGGCCATGCTGGCCGCGGCCCACCACGCGGCGCGCGCGTCGATGCGCCGTCGCCCGCGAATCGACGACTGCGGGGTCGACCGGCCGTGCACCGCTGCACCGGGCACGGCGGCGGGTTCTGCGCGCCCCGCTGCACCCGGCACGCCGGACGGGGCGTCGGCCGCCGGCCGCCCGGCAGCAGCGGCGATCCGGGCGGCGTCGCCGTCGACCCTGGCATCGGGCATGGACATGGCCGCGACGCCCGCTGGCCGGTCGATCCCCACGTCCCGGACGAAGGCCAGGGTCCGCGCCCGCAGGGCGGGATCCGGCAGTTCGCGGATCGCCTCTCGGGCCACGGCGGCGGTGCGGCCCGTCCGGGCCAGCATGGCCGCACAGTCCGCGCAGCCCGCCAGGTGGCCCGCGACGGCCGCGGCGTCGGGCGTGTCGCCCGCGGCGAGCCGGGCCAGCCCGCCGGGCTCGACGGCGGCCAGCTCGATGCGCTCGATGACCTCAGTGTGGTCCATCAGGCGCCTCCAGGTCCCGGGTTGGAGCGGGCGCCGTCCGACCCGCGGGCCGTGCGTGGCGCGAGGGCATCGTCCGACTCGAGCGCCGCCCGCAGGCGGGCGAGTGCGCGCCGGGTGCGCGTCTTCACGGTGCCCAGCGGCCAGCCGAGACGCGCTGCGATCTCGGACTGCGTGAGCTCCTGCTGGTACGCGAGCAGGATCACCGCGCGCTCATCCTCGGGCATGCGCGCGAGGGCCGCAACGATCACGGCGCGGGTGGCGATCGACTCCGCGGCCGCCACGGGATCCGGGTCCCGCGTCGCGCCGCCGAAGACGGCGAGGTCGGGGTCGAGGCGCTCGATGGCGGATGCCGCGCTGTCATCGTCCCCCGCCCCGCCAGGCAGCGCGACGAGCTGGACGCGCCGGCCCGCCGCCCGCAGGCGGTCGACCGATCGGTTGCGCGCGATCGAGCGCAGCCAGGTGCCGAGCGACGCCAGGCTGGGGTCGAACGCCCCCGCGCGGTTCCAGAGCGCGAGGAACGTCTCCTGCACGACCTCCTCCGCGATGCCCCTGTCGCCCGTCAGGCGGTACGCGGTGGCGTGGACGGCCGCGGCGTGCCGGTCATACAGGGCCCCGAGGGCATCCTCCGAGCCGGCAGCCACGGCACGGACGAGGGCGCCCTCGTCCAGGTCGTCAGCCACCTATTCCCTCCCCCCTGCTACGACTCGCCCGCGGGAGCGGTTTCGGCCGGTCCGTCGTTCGACCGCCCGAGCGCGAGGGGCCGCCGCTCGAAGCCGGTGCTGAACACGACGTCTGTCTGGGTCGTGAACACATTGGGGATGATCTGGACGCACCGGATCACGTCGCCGAGGTGCTCCATGTCGCGGGCGCGGATCTTGAGGATGTAGTCAGCCGCCCCCGCCACATGGTGGCACTCCTCGATCTCGGCAACCTCCTCGAACCGCGGCATGAGGTCCACCGTGATCGTGCCCGGTGCCTGGGTGACCCATGTGAAGGCGAGGACGCCCAGGCCGACCGCCCGCGGGTCCACGTTGGCCGAGTAGCCGACGATGATCCCCCGGGCCTCGAGCTTCTTGACGCGCTCGTGCGCCGACGGACCGGCCATCCCGAGATCGCTGCCCAGGTCCGCATACGAGCGGCGGCCGTCCACCTGCAGGATCTTCAGCAGGCGGGCGTCGGTCTGACTGACAGGGTCGTTCTTGGCCACAGAGCACCTATTCGTTAGGCCTACCGGATTATGCAGCCTACAGTTCGTAGGCTAGAATGCCGATGTTGCAGCTGAGAGGGCGTCGTCCGGCGCCCGCCGCACAACGGAGGTGCACGATGGTCTTGATCGCCACGTTCGCACTCCTCGCGCTGATCTCGATCGTCGCCGTCGTGCTGAGCGGCGAGGACACGCGGGAGTACCGCGATCCCCGCGAGAACCCGGTCCTCCTGACCTCGCTCAGTCGCCCCTAGGCGCCAGCACAGCCTAACGCACCCAGCGCCCCGGCTATTGCCGGGGCGTTCGCATGCCCGGCCGGTATGCTTGGCCGTCACACACGACCGTTGCCGGAGGCCCGCTTGGAGCTGTCCCGACCACTCCGCCCCGTCTCGGCGTCCAGCCCCCGGCCGTGGGCCGGCACCCGTCTCGGCGAGGGCGTGGGTGAGGTCTGGGTCGCAGGCCCGGCGTCGCTGGTGCCGCTGCCCGACGGGTCGTCGGCCACCCTCGACGAGCTGGCCGCCATCGAGGCCGAGGCGCTCGTGGGACGGGCTGGCGTCGCAGCGCTCGGACGGCGCTTTCCCCTGCTCGCCAAGCTGATCGACGCCGCCGACTGGCTCTCGCTGCAGGTCCACCCAGACGACGCGCTTGCCCGCCGGCTGTTCGGGGCCGATGCCGTGGGCAAGGACGAGGCCTGGGTCGTGCTGGCGGCGGAGGCCGGCTCGCGGCTGGTCACGGGGCCCGCAGCTGGCCTCGACGCGGCCGCAGTCCGCGCGGCGGTCGCCGCGGGCTCGATGGGCTTCGCCGAGTGCGAGCTGCGCACGACGACGGCGGGCGACGTGCTCAATGTGCGGGCCGGAACGATCCACGCGATCGGTCCGGGCGTCTTCGTGTACGAGCTCGAGCAGCCCTCGGACCTCACCTTCCGGATCAGCGACTGGGGCCGGCCCCCGACACCGGGGCGGCGGCTCCACCTCGAGGAGGCGCTCGAGGCTGTCGACCCCTCGCGCCGCGCGGAGCTCGTCGGGTCGGACTGGCGGCTCGAGGGCGGGGCGCTCGACGACCGGCGGATCCGGCTCGAGCTGGTGGCGGCCGGGCCGGCCTCGGCGCGGCGCCCCGCCGGCCGCTCACCCGAGATCGTGACCGCGTTCGGCGGCAGCGTCACGCTGGTGGGCGACGCATTCGAGGAGCGCCTGGCCCCGCTGGAGACCGCCGTCGTGCCGGCGGCGGTCGATCGGTACGACCTCGTGCTCGCCGACGGGGCGACGGCGGTGGTCGGGTCCCTGCCGGGCTGACGGCGCGGCGGCGGGATGCGCCGCAGCCCGCGACGCTACCAGGTGCCGGCGGCGTGGCGGCGCAGCCCCGCCAGCCGCCCGGCGGGGAGGTGCGCCTCGAGGCACGTCACGCCGGCCGGACCCACGGTCGCGTCGTGGCGGGTGTGGGCCGGCAGGTCGAGCCGATCGCCCTCCGCGAGGTCAACCGCCCGGCTGCTTGCCGGCAGACCGAACCGGATGGACCCCTCCACGCAGACGAGCACCTTGTCGTAGCCGTGCTCGTGCGGGGCGTAGCGGTCGCCCGGGCCATTGCCCCACGCGCCGGCGTCGAAGCCCTCCTGCCGCAGCCTCGCCTCGAGCTCGTGCCTCGCCATCGTTCCTCCGCGTGACGCGTCGCGTGTGACGCGTCGATCGTCGCGTCCGAAGCCTACACTCGCCTGATGGACCAGCCGACGCCGCTCCGCTACCTCTCGGCCTCGGACGTGGCGGCCGCCATGCCCGGGCTGCCCGAGCGCCTCGACCTCGCCGAGGCGACCCTGCGCGGCCTCGCCGGGCCCGCCGAGCTGCCCGCCAAGATCGGCGTCCACCCGCGACCGGACGGCTCCTTCGCGCATGCGATGCCGGCGTTCCTGCCGGGCGGGCCGGCCGACGGCTCCGAGGACCGGCTGGGGATGAAGTGGGTCCTCGGCTTCCCCGGCAACATCGCCCTCGGCCTGCCCGCGATCGGGGCCCTGCTGCTGCTCAACGACCCGCGGACCGGCCTCGCCGTCGCGATCCTTGATGCCGGGCCGGTCACCGCCCAGCGCACCGCTGCCGTGTCCGGCGTCGCGGTCCGGGCATGGGCCGCGCCGGCCGACCCGACCCGGCCGCGCGTCGCGCTCGTCGGCGCGGGCGTCCAGGGCCACAGCCACCTCCCGGTCCTCGCGCACCTGCTGCCCGGTGCCGAGGCGACGCTCTTCGACCGCGACGCCGCGCGGGCGGAGGCGCTCGCCGAGGTCGGGCGTGGGCTGGCGGGCCTCGCCGGCATCACCGTCGCCACCTCCGCGCGAGCGGCCGTCGAGGGTGCTGACGTGGTGGTCACCGCCGCCTCGTTCGCGCCGCCGGCCGAGCGCCAGGTGATGACCAACGACTGGCTCGAACCGCAGGCGCTGGTGGTCCCAGTGGACTACGCGACGATGTGCGCGGCCGAGGTGGCCCGCGACGCCGCGCTGTTCGTGACCGACCACACCGCCCAGTTCCTCGCCAACCGCGACGCTGGCCAGTTCGACGGCTACCCGGAGCCGCAGGCGATGATGGGCGCGGTGCTCGCGTCGGGGGCGCCTCGACCCGCCGGACGCGTGGTGGCGACGCACCTGGGCACGGGCCTCGCGGACGTGGTCTTCGGGTCGGCCATCCTCGCCGAGGCAGTGCGGCGGGGGCTCGGGACGCCGCTGCCGCGCTGAGGGGCGCGGAATGGCGCCCAGGCTGCGCGAGACGGCACCGCGCTCAGCCGTCGCGTCGGGCAGACTGGCGGGCACCCCGGAAGGAGAGGTTCGGAGGAGCGGTCGTGGGTCGTAAGGCGAAGCGTGGCCTGCTGGCCGTCGGCGTGGTGCTGCTGCTCGTGGTGGTGCTCGCCGTGGGCACCGTCGGCTGGGTGACGGCCTCCGGGCAGCCGACCACGTCGGGCACCCTCGCAGTGTCCGGGCTCCACGGGCGCGTGCAGGTGGACCGTGACGCGAGCGGCATCACGCAGATCACCGCGGCCGACAGCCACGACCTGTTCTTCGCCCAGGGCTGGGTCCACGCGTCCGAGCGCCTCTGGCAGATGGAGGTGTGGCGGATGGCCGGCGCGGGGCGGCTGGCGGAGATCCTCGGGTCGGCGGCCCTCAAGCAGGACGAGTTCATCCGCACCCTCGACTGGCGGGGTGCCGCTGAGCAGGACTTCGCCGCGCTGTCGGACACGGCCAAAGCCGTGCTCCAGGCCTACTGCGACGGGGTCAACGCCTACATCGCCGGACACCCGGCCCCGCTCGGTGCCGCCTTCGAGCTGGTCGCCGTCAAGTACGGGCTCGGCGATCTGCTCCACGGCTTCCGGCCCGAGCCGTGGAGCCCGCTCGACATCCTGACCTTCGCGAAGGTCGAGGCGTGGAGCCTGGGCGGGAACATGGACACCGAGATCTTCCGGATGCTCGAGGACCAGCGCCTCGGCAGCCCCGCGCTCACCGACGAGCTGTTCCCCGCATACCCCGCCGACCGGCCCGTCATCGCGTCCCCGCAGCAGACCGGGGAGGGAGCCTCGAGTGGCGTGCCGCCGGGGTCGGCGTGGACGGTCGGCGCCCCGGGCGCGACGGTCGGCGCCCCGGTCGAGACCTTCGCCGCTCCGGCGTCCGCATCGAGCCCGCCGCTGGTCACGCGGTCCACGGCCGGCGCCTGGTCCGACCTCGCGCAGACCGCGGACAGCATCGGCGCCACGCTGGGCATCACGCAGGCGCGCGGCATGGCGGGCATGGCGGGCATCGGCTCGAATAACTGGGTGGTCGACGGGAGCTACACGCAGAGCGGCAAGCCGATGCTGGCCAACGACCCGCACCTCGGCTTCAACATGCCGTCGATCTGGTACGTGAACGGCCTCCACTGCGCGCAGGTCACGGCCGCCTGCCCGTACGACGTGGTGGGCGTCACCTTCCCGGGCACGCCAGGGGTGATCGCCGGGCACAACGCCCGCATCAGCTGGGGCGTGACCAACGTGAACCCCGACGTCCAGGACCTGGTCATGGAGAAGCCGGACCCCTCCGACCCGAGCAAGTACGTCACCGCCACCGGCTCGCAGCCGTTCGTCGTTCGCACCGAGTACATCAAGGTGGCCAGCGGCGACGACGTGACGCTCACCGTCCGCGAGACGAGCCACGGACCCATCGTCAACGACGCCGACGCGCGCCTGGCCGGCAACCCGACGCTCGTCGCGCTCCGCTGGACCGCCACCGCGCTGCCCGACCGGGTCCTCGAGGCCTTCCTCGACATCGACACCGCGCAGAACTGGACCCAGTTCCGCGACGCGCTGCGGCTGTTCGGCGCCCCGTCGCAGAACTTCGTCTACGCCGACGTCGACGGCAACATCGGGTACCAGATGCCGGGCGCCATCCCCGTGCGGACCGACCCCGGCGACCACGGCCTGCGGCCCGTCCCGGGCTGGGACGGCCAGCACGAGTGGACCTCGTTCATCCCGTTCGACCAGCTGCCGTCGGTGTACGACCCGCCGTCGGGACGGCTCGTGACCGCGAACAACGAAGTGGACGCGGGCTCGCTGTTCATCGGCGCCGAGTACGACCGCGGCGACCGCGCTGCACGGATCACACAGCTGCTCGACGCGGCCAAGGGCACCGTCACCGCGCAGACGATGGGCGCGATCCAGGGCGACACCACCCTGCTGCGCGGCGCCCGCATGCAGGCGGCGCTCAAGTCGATGTCCCCCCACCCGACCACCGCCGACGGGCGGGCCGTGCTTGCCCAGATACTCGCCTGGGACGGCACCTGCACCGTGGCCTCGACCGGCTGCAGCTCGTTCAGCGTGTTCGAGCTCGCCGTGGAACGGGCGGTCTTCGACGACGACCTCGGGCCATCGGCCGCGGACTACGTCGGCTCCGACTGGGCGAACGACCTGGCGGCGACCCTGATCGGGACACCGGGAGGCCGGGCGTCGGCATGGTGGGGCGACCGCAAGTCCGGCACCGGCGCGGATGCCGCCGCCGTGACGGCGCAGGCGCTCGACACCGCCGGCCGCTGGCTGCGGCGCGATCTCGGCGACCCGTCAACGTGGACCTGGGGCCGGATCCACCAGATCGCCTTCCAGGAGGCCACCTTCGGCTCGGCGGGGATCGGGCCGCTCGACTGGTACTTCGACACCTCGCCGGTGCCGGTCGACGGTGCGGCCGGCGCCGTTGACAACACGTACTACCACTGGTCGGTGGCCTACCCTGATCCGGTGGACAGCTCGGCACCGAGCGCCACCACACTGCCAGGCATCTTCGCCGTCACCAACGGCCCCTCGATGCGGGCGATCTACGACATGAGCAGCCTCGACGCCTCGCGGATCATCACCACCACGGGCCAGAGCGACGCGCCGTTCAGCTCGCACCACACCGACTTCATCGCCAAGTGGCTCGCCGGCGAGACGGTCCCGCTGCCCTTCTCGCCGCAGGCGGTGGCAAGCGCCTCGACCGCGACGCTGGTGCTCCAGCCCGCCCCGTGACGGTGTCCCGGACCACGGGCGCGGCCGGGCCGGCCCGCGGCGCTCTAGCAGGCTCGCTCGCGGCCGTGGTGGCCGCATGCCTGTTCGGGATGCTGGGGCCGCTCACGCGACTGGCGGCCGATGCCGGTCTGCCCGGCATCGGCATGACGGCCTGGCGGGCCGTGGTCGGCGCGGGGTCGCTTGCGGTCGTCCTCGTGGCGACGAGGTCGCTCGGCTCCTCGGCGACCGCGGTCCGGACCCTCGACCGGCGTGGCCGCGCCACCCTCGCCACCGCGGCGCTGGCCGGCCTCGTCCTCAATGTCGCCATGTTCACGGCCTTCGGCCTGGCGCCCGTCGCGCTCGTCCTGATGATGTTCTACACATATCCGGCAGGCGTGGCCGTCGTCGACGTCCTGCTCGGCCACGAGCGCCTCACGCGGTGGCGGGCCGCGGCGCTCGTCGTGTCGATGGGCGGGGTGGTCCTCGTGCTCGCCGGCGGCTCGCCGACAACCGACGCCGGGCCGAACTCCGCTGGCGGGGTGCTGCTGGGGTTGCTCGCGTCCGCATGCCAGGTCGTCTTCGTGACGGTCAGCCGGACCGGCTATCGCGCCGTGCCGGCGGTGGCGGCGTCCGTCGTGATCATGGCGGTGGGGGCGGCGGGGGCGGTGGCGATCGCCGTGGTCGTCGGGCAGGCCGACGGGCTGCTCGTCCCGCTTGGGAACAGCGGCGTCTGGCCGCTGATCCTGCTCGGCGGCGTGGCCGCCGCCGGCGTCTCCTCGTCGCTGTTCCTGGTGGCGATCCGGCGGATCGGCGGCACGCGGGCGGGCATCCTCATGCTGTTCGAGCCGGTCACCGGCGTCATCCTCGCGGCCGTCGTCCTCGGGGAGTCCATGACGCTGGCCCAGGCGGGCGGGACCGCACTCGTGCTCCTTGGCGCGCTCGTCCTGCAGCGGAGCTCCGAGCCGCAGCTGGAGCCGATCGTGGAGACGGCCGCCTCGCCGGTTGTCTGAGGCTGGGGCCGATCACCCGCCGAACGGCGTGCCAGGCGCAGCCGCTGGGACGACCGCCGGCGCCCGCGACCATCGCCGCCGGAGGCCGGTTTCCGCCTGGTTCCCGAGGCCGTGGCGCCGTCGCCGCCGGAGGCCGGTTTCCGCCGCCGCCGGAGGCCGGTTTCCGGATCGTTCCGGTCTCGCGGAACCATCGGCCGGGGCAGGTGCAGCTCGCGCCCGCGCCGCCGCTGGGACGACCGCCGGGGCAGGTGTCACAAGACGCCGGTTTCCGGATCGTTCCGGACTCGCGGAACCATCGAGGAGGAGCCAACTGGTGGTCGCCTCACAACGGCGACGCCCTGACGCCCCGGACTCGTTCCGCGAGATGTGAACGACCCGAAAACCGCCATCAAACCGCACCGTCCCTCCCGCGGCGCGCGCGGGTCACGGGCGGGCCGATCGCGCGCGCCGCCGGGCCATCCAATCGCCCTCTCCACGCGGGCCACGCCATACAGTCGCCGGGTGACTACTAGGCGGACGGCCGGGCCGAATTGGGCCGAATTGGGCCGATTCTCGAGCCATATATGCGTCCTGGGCGTAGGTGGCGCAGCCGTCGCCCCTGCCTCCTGCATACCATGCACCGCAGGACTGTATGGCGCGCGCGGGCGACGGGCGGGGCGGTCGCTCGCGACGGCGACGGGCGGGGCGGTCCCTCCCGCTGGTCGCGCCGGCGACGGGCGGGGCGGTCGCTCGCGCCGGCGGGCCCTGGGCGCGGCTGTCGCAGGCGAGGCCCTGGGCGCGGCGGTCGCAGGCGAGGCCCTGGGCGCGGCGGTCGCAGCGCGGCCGGATCGGCGCAGCGTTGCGCAGCTCCGTCGCGCACCGGGCAGGGCCTATGGCCCGTGGTCTATGGTAGGAACCAGAGATCCGGCGCCGCCGGGCAGGCGCATTGCGAGCGGAGGCCGTCGCCGATGGTCAGGGTCGAGGGTCTGGACGGCCGGGTGGCGGTCGTCACCGGCGGCGGGCGCGGCATCGGGCTCGCGATCTGCCGGCTGCTGATCGAGAACGGCGCCCGTGTGGCAACCCTGGACCTGACACCGCCTGACGAGCCGGGCATTCTGGGCATCGAGGCCGACGTGTCGGACGAGGCGGCCGTCAACGCCGCATTCGATCAGGTGGAGGCGGAGCTCGGCCCGGCCACGATCCTGGTGCTCAACGCGGGCATCCTGCCGCTCGTCCCGCTCGAGGAGACCTCCTCGGAGCTGTGGGAGCGGACGCTGGCGATCAACCTGACGGGCGGGTTCCTGGTGGCGAGAAGGGCCCTGCCGGGGATGCGGGCGCTCGGGTACGGTCGTGTGGTGGGGCTCGGCGCAGCTGCTGGCAAGTCTGGTGGAGCCCGATCGGCTGCCTACGCGGCGTCGAAGGCCGGGCTGATGACGCTCGTGAAGTCGATCGCCGCCGAGTACGCCCGCGACGGGATCACCGCCAACATCGTCGCGCCCGCCCTGATCGACACGCAGCTGCTCGGCGCCACACGCGAGGTGGCCGGGCGCGTGCCGGTGGGACGGCTGGGGACAGCCGAGGAGGTGGCGGCGGCCGTGGTGTTCCTGCTCTCGGGAGAGGCCGGCTACATCACCGGCGAGGTGCTCGACATCAACGGCGGCACCCTGATCGACTGAGGGGGGCACGCCCTGTCCGGAGAATGGCCGAGAGCGCCGCAGGCCGGGGCTAGTCCTCGTTGAGCTCGAGCGGGCCGTCCGGCACCTCGATCAGCAGCCGGCCGCCCTCCTCCACCACGCGATAGACCGCGAGCGGGAGCTCGGCGGGCGGGTCGAGCGGCGTGCCGTCGTCGAGGTCGAACCGCGAGAGGTGCAGCGGGCAGGTCAGGGTGCCGCGGGTGAGGAACCCGCGGTCGAGCTCGAAGTACTCGTGCGAGCACGTGCCCTGGAGCGCGTGGAGCACGCCGCCGGAGCGGACGACCAGCACCGGGCTCGCACCGCCGTCCACCCAGGCCATCTGCATCTCGCCCTCGGCCACCGCATCCGCAGCGAGGAGGTCGATCCGGCGGCTCACGGGCGGCAGCCGGCACACCGGCCGCGCCGGGGCGTCATGCCGCCGAGGCGCTGCCTGCTGGCCCGAAGCCCGCCGTCCACTTCGCCTCGAGCGACTCCCGCAGGCGGTCCTGGGCCTCCTCGAGCGGCACGCGCGCGACCACCGGCTCGAGGAACCCGAGCACGATGAACTTGCGCGCCTCCACCGGGTCGATGCCGCGGCTCTCGAGGTAGAACAGCTGGGCCTCGTCGATCGGCCCGACCGACGACGAGTGGGCCGCGCGGCGGCAGTCCGGCTGGTCGATCTCGAGCGAGGGGATGGCGACCGCGCGCGACGGCTTGGACAGGTTCATGCCGAACTCGCCGAGGAAGCTGTCCGTGCCGACGGCGGTCTTGTCGATCGTGATCAGGCCCTTCATGTAGCTGCGCGCCCTGTCGAGCAGCACGCCCTTGGACAGCAGCTGGCCCGTCGTGTCGCGGCCGATGTGACGGGTGTACGAGGTCAGGTCGTGGAGCTGGTCGCCCGCCCCGAACACGATCTCGACCTGCTCGACCACGCTCCGGTCGCCGGCCAGGACGTTGTCCACCCGCGAGCGGACGAGCCGCCCGCCGAGCTGGGCGAGGGCCCAGCGCAGGTCCGCGGCTTCCCCGAGGCGTGCGGTCCGCTGCTGGAACACGACCTGGTCGGGACCGGTCTCCTGGAGGCTGGAGAGCGCGAGCCGGCTGTGTGCGCCGAGGCGGATCTCGGTGGTCAGGGAGAGCAGCGCCTGCGCGCCCGGAACCCCGCCGCCCGATGCCACGAGCTCCTCGACGACCGACGCCTCGGCGCCGTCCTCGAGGACGATGAACGTCCGGCCCACCATGGTGCGCGGCGCGCCCACCGCCCAGCGCAGCACCACCGGCCGCTCGACGCGGATGCCCGCCGGGACGTGGAGCACGATGCCCTGAGCCCAGGCGGCACGGCCGAGCCACGCCAGCTTCTCGTCGTCCGGCAGGACCACGTCGTCGGCGAGCAGCGTCCGCGCGAGGTCGGGGTCGCGGCGGACCAGCTGGCCCAGCGTCATGAGCCGGACGCCCGCCCTGGCTGCGCCGGCGTCGATCGTGGCGGCCCCAACCTCGTCCTCGACGAGCTCGAGCAGGCCGGCCGTGGCGGCGTCGTCGCCATGGGCGCCCGCGACCGGCGTAGCCTCGGCGTCGCCGGCGGACACGTAGGGCGTGGCGCCGTCGAGCGAGGCCGCCCGCAGGTCGACATAGGGGGTGTAGAGGCGGTTCGCCTCGACCGGCAGCGCCGTGAAGCGCGCGAGCGCTGCAGCCCGGTCATCGCGCAGCCAGTCGGGCTCCCCGCGGGCCCGGCCCACAGAGGCGACCAGCGCGTCGTCCACGAAGCTGAAGGGGAGGTCGTCGGGGGCGCGGCGGGCGGGGCGCGCCGGGCGCGCCTGCGTTGACGTGTCGGCCGCCTCCGTCATCCGAGCGAACCTTCCATCTCCAGCTTCACGAGGCGGTTGAACTCGATGGCGTACTCCATCGGGAGCTCCTTGGTGAACACCTCGAGGAATCCCTGGATGATGAGGTTCTGTGCCTCGTTCTCGGTGAGGCCGCGGCTCATGAGGTAGAACACCTGCTCGGCCGAGATCTTGCCCACGGTGGCCTCGTGGGTCATCGTGGTGTCGTCCTCGCCGATGTCGATGTACGGGTACGTGTCGCTGCGCGACTGGTCGTCGAGCATGAGCGCGTCGCATCGGACGCTCGCGGTGACGCCAGTGGCGCCGGGTGCCACCTTGAGCTGGCCACGGTACGTGGCGCGGCCGCCGTCCTTGGACACGGACTTGGACACGATCCGCGAGGTCGTGTTGGGCGCCAGGTGGATCGCCTTGGCGCCGGTGTCCTGGTGCTGGCCCTTGCCGGCCACGGCCACCGAGATCACCTCGGCCCTGGCGCCCTCGCCGCGCAGGTAGATCGCGGGGTACTTCATCGTCAGCCGGGACCCGGTGTTGGCGTCGATCCACTCCACGATCGAGTTGGCGTACGCGTGGGCCCGCTTGGTCACGAGGTTGTAGACGTCGTTCGACCAGTTCTGGATGGTGGTGTAGCGGACCTTGCTGCCCGGCAGAGCCACCACCTCGACCACGGCCGCGTGCAGCGAGTCGGTCGCGTAGATCGGGGCGGTGCAGCCCTCGATGTAGTGGACCTTGGCGCCCTCGTCCACGACGATCAGCGTCCGCTCGAACTGGCCCGTGTTCTCGCCGTTGATGCGGAAGTACGCCTGGAGCGGGAGCGGCACCTCCACGCCCTTGGGCACGTACACGAACGAACCGCCCGACCAGACCGCGGAGTTGAGCGCGGCGAACTTGTTGTCCTCGGGCGGGACGACGGTGCCGAAGTGCTGGCGGAAGATCTCCGGGTGCTCCTTGAGCGCCTGGTCGGTGCCCATGAACACCACGCCGATCTTGGACAGCTCCTCGCGCACAGAGTGGTAGACCACCTCGGAGTCGTACTGCGCTCCCACGCCGGCGAGGAACTTGCGCTCTGCCTCGGGGATGCCCAGCTTCTCGAACGTCGCCTTGATCTGCTCCGGGACGTCGTCCCAGGACTTCTCCTCGCGCTCGGATGGCTTGCGGTAGTAGACGATCTTGTCGAAGTCGATGTCGGCCAGGCGCCCGCCCCAGGTCGGCATCCTGCGCTTCACGAAGTGGTCGTAGGCGCGCAGGCGGAACTGGAGCATCCAGTCCGGCTCGCCCTTGAAGCGGCTGATCTCCTCGACCGTCTCGCGGGTCAGCCCGCGCTTGGTCTCGGCGAGGTAGACGATGTCGTCGTGGAAGGCGTACTGGTCGCGTTCGTCGCGGACCAGGTCGCGGGTTGAGCTCATGACTGCTCCGGTTTCAGGCGGCGGGCGCCGCTGCGGGCGATAGTGCTGGGTGCGGCCGGTTGGCGGAGGCGGGTCCCGCGGGCGCCGTGGGGACGCAGCCCGCGGGTAATCCCGACCAGAATTATCGGAATTAGCGGCCGAAACGTCAACGACCGCCGCCAGACGAGCCGCGAGCGCGGCCCCGCGGGGGGGTCGCGCTCGCGGATGGCGGCGGCCGGGGTCAGTTCGCGGCGGCCATGAGGTCCGGGATGAGATTGGCGGCGTTCGGCGTGCCGAGGCCCGTCACCGGGTCCCAGCCCGTGGCGCGCCGAATGTCAATGACGTCGCGCCGGTTTGCGAGGCAGGGCGGCCGTCATGGCGCCACGTACCACGCGGCCGCGTCGGGGGGCAGCGGCCCGCCAGCCCGGGACCCGTCGCTGCGGACGAGGACCGCCGAGCCCGGCGGGATGCGGAACGGCTCGCTGCCGAGGTTGACCGCACAGTGCAGGCGCGCCTCGCGCTCGAAGACGAGGACGTCGTCGCGGTCGACGCCGACCCACCGGAACGCCGGCCCGACAAGGCCGCGGTGCGACCGGCGGAGTGCCAGCGCGGTGCGGTACAGCGAGAGCACCGACCCGGGATCTTCGTCCTGCGCTGCCACCGTCAGCGACGCCCACTGGCGCGGCTGGGGCAGCCACGGCGCCGACCCGTCGGGCCCGAACCCGAACGGCGCTGCATCGCCTGACCAGGGCAGGGGGACGCGGCAGCCGTCGCGGCCGCGGATCCGGTGGCCGGAGCGCTCCCAGACCGGGTCCGCGAGAGCGCCGTCGGGGAGGTCCTCGACCTCGGGCAGCCCGAGCTCCTCGCCCTGGTACAGGTTCGCGACACCCGGCAGGGCCAGCAGCAGGAGCGCCGCAGCCCTCGCGCGACGTCGGCCGAGCGCCTCGTCGCACGGCTGGCCGTCGTCGATCGCCCGGTCGCGGATCCCCGTGTAGGGCCGGCCGTAGCGGGTCGCGGTGCGGGTCTCGTCATGGGAGTTGAGCACCCAGCTGGGGGCAGCCCCGACGGGGCCCATCGCCGCGAAGGTCTCGTCGATCACGCGGCGCAGTCGGCCCGCCTCCCACGGCGAGCGGAGGAACTGGAAGTTGAACGCGCCGTGGAGCTCGTCGCGCCGGAGGAACCGGGCGAGCCGGCCGAGGTCGGCGACGTGGACCTCGCCCAACAGCACGCGGGGCGGCTCGGCGGCGTCCGCGATCGCGCGCCACGTGCGGTACAGGCTGTGGAGGCCGGGGCGGTCGTTCGTCGGGTCGTCAGGGGCGATATACAGGCCTGCCGCCTGGTCGGGCGCCGGCGGCATGGTCGGCATCGAGAAGTTCTTGAACAGCCCCGAGGCCATGTCGATCCGGAAGCCGTCGGCGCCGCGGCCGAACCAGGTCCGGAGCACATCCTCGAAGGCGCCGCGAACCTCAGGCGAGCGCCAGTCGAGGTCCGGCTGGCCGGGATCGAACAGGTGGAGGTACCAGTCGCCCGGACGCCCGTCGGGCTCCTGGACGCGCGTCCAGGCCGGACCGCCGAAGATGCTCATCCAGCCGTTGGGCGGCTGCGAGCCGCCGCGTCGCCTGCCGCGCCGGAACACGTAGCGGCGGCGCGCCGCCGAGCCCGGGCCGGCCCGCAGCGCGTCCTGGAACCACGGGTGGGCCGACGAGGTGTGGTTCGGCACCAGGTCGAGCAGGACGCGCAGGCCGGCCGCGTGCGCCTCGGCGAACAGCGCCTCGGCATCCTCGACCGTCCCGAACAGTGGGTCGACACCGAGGTAGTCGGCCACGTCGTAGCCGCCGTCGCGCATCGGGGAGGGGAACCAGGGCGTGATCCAGATGGCGTCGACACCCAGGCTCCGCAGGTACGGCAGGCGTGCGCGGATGCCGGCGATGTCGCCCACGCCGTCGCCGTCTCCGTCAGCGAAGCTGCGGATGTAGACCTGGTAGACGACCGCAGTCCGCCACCACGGAATGGCGGCGGACCCGGGCCTCGACAATGTCGTCACTGCTGCCGTTCTCCTCGCAGGCTCAGCCGGCTCAGCCTTGGCGCCCGACACGACACTGCCCCCGGGGATGGCATCGCGGACGGCACGCCTGGATTGGCGGGTGGCGGCGACCACGATAGCGGGCGAGCGGCGCCGGCACTGCCTGCACGAGGTCGTGCCGTTGCCGCTCCTGGCTCGCGGCACGACCCGTCGGCCCTGCCGCCGCTGCCGTGAGCCAGCCAGGCCGCGCTGGACGCCGAGCCGCCCCTCGCGCCAGTGGCGATATTGACCTCGGGAGGGCAGATGGCCCACAGTCGTGCCGTGACCGACAAGCGCGTGTTCCTGCGCCGGATCTATGACGACATGCCAGGCGAGCCCGGCACGGCGCGGACGTACCTGTTCGAGGTGTTCCCGAGCGGCCAGGTCCCCCGCGAGGTGGGCCTCGACCGGGACGGCCGGCCCACGCTGATCACCCGGCCTGGCGACTTCCCCATCACCGACTACCCGGTGCCGCCCGGCTCTCCTTCGTTCGACGAGACGTTCGAGGGCGCGGAGCGGATCACCCGCGACGAGTTCGAGGCGGCCTACGCACTCGCCGACGCAGTCCTGACCTGACCCTCGCCTAGAAGAAGGTCGAGCACCACGGCGCGTCGGCCGTCCGGAACAGCGCGTCCGCCTCCGCGAGCGCGCCGTCGCGGTGCTCGTCGCAGCCGGTCGCCCGGACCACGTCCCGCAGGCGCGACCCGCCCAGATATGCCGCACCGAGGCCCGCGATCGGCAGAGTGAGATCCGGCTCGGCATCGGTCGCCGTGCACGTCGCCCCGTCGGGCCCCGCGTCGAGGCGCCAGCGCCGGGTCCCGCCCCACGCGGCGTCGTCGACCACCTCGAGCACGAGCGAGCCCTCCCGCTCGTAGGCCCGCGCCTCGAGCGCCCGCGCCAGGTCGAAGATGCGCACCCAGAGGCGGTCGCTCATCCGCTCCGTGTCCGCCGCCCGGGCATTGGTGAGCAGCCATGGCAAGGGCTCCTCCACGGGCCGGTTCGGCGCCTTGACCGAGGTGACGAGATCGACCGACAGGACGAAGCGCCAGAGGTCGGCGTACGCGGCGTCGGTGAGCGCGTGGAGGTCCGCGAGCTCGAGCTCGCCCGTGGGCCCGTGCTCCCACTTGGGGTCCGTCTTGTAGCGCGCGTAGCCGTCGACCGAGCCCGCGCCGTCGCGGTGCAGCGCGATGAAGCCGGTCCACCGCTTGTCCTCGAAGGCGTCTGGCTCGATCCCGGTCTCGATGTTCCATGAGATGTCGCGGCGCCAGATCTCGCCCGCGACACGGCGCCGCGCGACCTCGAACACGGCGCGGACAGCGTCGCGTGTCGCCTCGCCGATCGGCGCGAGCTCGATCGTCCCGGCTGCCTCGCCGCGGAACGAGGTCTCCTTGGGGCGGATCGCGAGCGTCGCCGCCCGGGTCGCGGGCGCGTACCCGAATCGCCCGTAGATGGGGTACTCGGAGGCGAGCAGGACCGCGAGCGGTTCGCCCGCCTCGACGATCCGGCGGTGGGCCGTGTCGGCCATCCGGGTCAGGATGCCGCGGCGCCGGTGCGTCGGCAGCACGGTCACCGCCGACACCGCCGCTGCGGGAAGCTCCGCGCCGCCGGGCAGCGTCAGCTCGGTCGCCCAGGACCGGAACGTGCCGCAGGCGTGCGGCCCGTCCCACGCAACCCAGGTGCGCTCGGACACCCAGTGCGGCCGGACCTGCGCCGCCACCTTCGACAGGTCCGGGCGCTCGAGGAACGCGGTGGACATGACGTCGACCGCCGCCGCATAGTCCTCCGGCGCGGCCGGGTTGCGGATCTCGATGCTCATGACGCTGACGCTACCAGCCGGGGGCGCGAACGGCCAGCCTCGGCCGCAGCAGGGCCGCGAGGCCGCGGTGGCGCACCGTCCTGGGCATGACCACGCGCCCGGCGTCGGCGAAGGCGGCGTGCGCGCGGAGGGCCTCCGCCAGGGCGTCCACGAAGCCGCCGTGCGCCTCGTCGAGCGGGTCGAAGCCGGCCTCCCACCAGAAGTCGAGGATGCGCAGCGCCTTCGCCTTGCGGTCGATCCGCGGCTCAACGCGGCCCACCAGGCGGTCCCCGTAGAGCAGCGGGAGAACGTAATAGCCCCAGCGGCGCTTGTGCAGCGGGACGTACACCTCCCAGCGGTAGTCGAAGCCGTAGAGCCGCAGCAGGAGGTCGCGCTCCCAGGCCAGCGGGTCGAGCGGGGCCAGCAGCGCCACGCCGGGCTCGCGGCCGGCGGGCCGGCCCACGGCCCAGGAATGCGTCGGCTCGCCCTCCGCGGCGACCTCGGCCTCGGCTGCGTCGAGCAGCGGCACGGACGCGGCCGGGACGTAGCGGTGACCGCGCAGCCCCTCGACGCTCACGGGGACGATCTCGCCGCGCGCCTCGAGCTCCGCCCGCAGCTCGTGGCGGTGCGGGGTGCTGAGCGCAGTGCCGGCCCACAGCGCGTACTCGCCGGTGGCGCCCAGCAGGCCGTTCGCCTGGTAGCGCGAGCGCAGCTTGTGCAGGCGCTGCTCGTGCTCGGGAGGACGCTGCGCGAGGAGCGCCTCGGGGAACAGCCGCTCCGTGAGGTCGTAGACGCGACGGTTGCCCTCGCGCCGCGCGATGGAGATGATCCCGGCCTCGGCGAGCGCCTCGAGCAGCGCGCGAACCTGGTTGGTGGGCCGCCAGTACCAGTCGATGGCCGCCCGCGGCTCGAAGTCGGTGGAGCTGAGCGGCCCGCTTTCGCGGATGCGGCCCAGGAGCTCCTCGACCAGCGGCGCGTGCTCGTCGAAACTGCTCTGCTCGTGCCTGGCGCGGATGCGGTCCCAGGAGTGCCGGTAGTAGGGCAGCTCCGCGGTGGGCACGAGCGAGAACATCTTGTTGTACGTCTCGTAGAGCACGCGGTCGCGGTAGAGCAGCCCGTCCGTCCAGGCGCGGCGGTAGCCCGCGACGCGCGCGAGCAGCACGAGGTCGTGGTTGCGGCCGGCCACCTCCAACGGGTCGAACTGGAGCGAGCCGAGGCGGTCGATCACGCGCATCACCGAGCCGGGCTCGGCGGGCAGCGAGCGGGGCGGCGCCAGCAGGTGGTGGTGGGCGAGGTAGCGGCGGGCGGTGCGCGCCGAGACGAGGCGGGGCTGGTGGGTCACGGGCGCATGGTAGGGGGCAATTCCTGACAGCTGGTGACGCAGGGCGCCGGTCACACCCAGACCAGCACCACCGTTGCGACCACGAGGGCGGCCAGCACGCCGGTCACGAGGCGGCGACGGCTGTCGCTCACGAGCAGCCGCGCCATGGCCCCGCCCGCGGCCGCCCACAGCAGGGCCGAGGGGATGACGACCGCCATCATCACGGTCGCCATCGCCAGCGTGCCGGGGACGGGCGGGAGGTCGGCCGGGCGGAACGTGGTGACCGCGCCGAGCGCGAAGACCCAGGCCTTGGGGTTGACGAGCTGGAAGCCGATGGCGCCGATCACGCCCATCGGCCGGGCGAGGACGCCCTCTCGGATTGCCCCGCTCCGGGCGATCTGCCAGGCGAGCCAGAGCAGGTATGCCGACCCGGCCAGGCGCATGACGACCGCGAGCGCTGGCGCCACCGCGATCAGAGCCGCCAGGCCGGCGGCCGACGCGAGCGCCATCACGCCGATCCCGAGGGCCGTGCCGAGCACGTGGCGCAGCGTGCGCCGCGCGCCGAACGCGACCCCCGACGCCCAGAGCAGGACGTTGTTGGGGCCGGGCGTGACGGCGCTGACGAAGGAGAAGGCGACGAGGGCGAGCAGCTCCTGCACGGCAGGGAGCCTACGGTACGCGGGACAGTGGGTCTTGGAGCCTTCACCTATGCGCACCAGGACTCGTCGCCGAGGCCGCCGCCTCCGATACGGCCAGAAATTCTCCCGCTGCATTGGTGGCGGGCAAAGGTTGCGGTTTCGGGCGCCGACGGCAGCCGTGGGCGGCGCGGCCGCGTCTACCAGTCCTGCCAGGAATTCGTGAGGGGAAGGCCACGCACGGGGATCGAGGCCGCCAGAACGTCTGGTGCGCCGGCGTCACCAGAACGACCCGCTTCAAGCCCTGCAGCCGCGGTCTGCCGCGCCGGGGTCACGACGGGCCCGAGGCGCCACGACCCGGGGCCGGCCGCGCGATGGGCCGGCCGCCAGATGGCGCGAGCGGCCCACCTGATCGGGCTATGGGGTGCTCGGCCAATCCGGGCTACCCTCGCGACCGAATGCTACGGCGTGACCGAAGCATCAGTTGCAGACGAAGGATCTGAGCCATTCACCCGACCGAACGCACCGCGATCGCCGCTGAGGTGATCACCCGGTATGAGGCGCTCATGCACCGCATGGCCGACAGCCATGCGCCCGAGTTCCTCGAGATCGCCATCACGATGCCGCAGGCCAAGCTGCTCTACCTGCTCGGCGCTGCCGGCGACCTCCACATGTCCGAGCTCGTGGCCAGGCTTGGCGTCTCGCTCTCGACCGTCAGCGGTCTCGTCGACCGGATCGTCGAGGCGGGGCTCGCCTCGCGCCGCGATGACCCGTCCGACCGGCGTCAGGTCGTCGTGGGGCTCACGCCCGCCGGCGCGGGCCTGATCGACCGATTCCGCGAGCTCAACGCGCGCCAGATGCGCGGACTCCTCGACCTGCTCGACGACGACGAGCTGACCGGCGCCCTCTCGACGCTGGCCGCGCTCGCCCGCGCCGCCGACCTGCTGGCCGCCCGCTCCATTGGCGATGCGCCGGCCGCCCCGCGTGACCCGTCACCTGCCCGAAAGGACCCTGCATGAGCCGCCTCTCCGAGCTCGCGGTGGCCAAGCGGAGCGTGACGCTCCTGCTGGCCGCGGCCCTGTTCTTCGCCGGGATCTCTGCCTGGGGCAGCCTCCAGCAGGAACTCCTGCCCGACATCCAGCTGCCCGTGATCACGGTCATCGCGCCGTTCCCCGGCGCCGGCGCCACGGACGTGGCGGACGCCGTCACCAAGCCCATCGAGCGGGCGATCGGCGGAGTGCCGCGCCTGGAGGGGTTGTCGTCCTCGTCCGCCAACTCGATCTCGCTCGTGATCGCGCAGTTCACGTACGGGACCGACGTGAAGGAGACGAAGGCGACGATCGAGGCGAACCTCCAGCAGGCGAGGCTGCCAGCGAGCGTCACGCCCCAGGTGAGCGCGCTCGACATCAACGCGAGCCCGGTGATCATCGCCGCCGTGGCCACCAAGGACGGCACCTCGCTGGCCGACGCCGGGGCGATCGTGACCAAGGAGATCCAGCCCGCGCTGCTGGGCCTCGAGGGCGTCGCGTCCGTGGACGTGGCCGGCGGTGAGGAGCAGCAGGTCGTCGTGACGCTCGACCCGACGAGGATGAGCGACGCCGGGGTCACCGCCGCGCAGGTCAGCGGCGTGCTCACCGCCAACAACCTGACCTTCCCGTCCGGCCAGATCACAGGCGGCGGGCTGCGGATCCCGGTCTCGACGATCGGCGAGATCACCAGCGTGGACCAGATCAAGCAGCTTGTCGTGGGGATGAAGCTCCCGGCAGGACCGGGCGCAGCCACCGGCCAGCCCGGCTCGGGCCAGGGCGCCACCGCAGCATCTGCGGCGCCTGGCGCGTCGGCGCCGGCGACGTCGCCCGGCCCCGTCGCGTCGGCGCCTGCGGCCCCGGCCGCCGCGCCCACGCCCGTCACCATCGCCGACATCGCCGAGGTGCAGCTGGCCGGCGTCCCCACCACCGGCTACGCCCGCTTCGACGGCAGCCCGGCCCTCTCGATCTCGGTCAGCAAGACGTCCGCCGCCAACACCGTGACCGTGGCGGACGAGGTCACCGCCAAGCTCAACGAGCTCGGCGCCAAGCACGCGGACCAGGTCAGCGTGACCGTCGTCAACGACCTCTCGACGTTCATCAAGCAGTCCACCGACGGCCTGCTCCACGAGGGGCTGACCGGCGCGATCTTCGCCGTCCTGACGATCTTCCTGTTCCTGTTCAGCCTGCGCTCGACGCTGGTGGCGGCGGTGAGCATCCCGCTCTCGCTGCTGACCGCGCTGGTGGTCATGCAGGTCACCGGGATCACGCTCAACATCATGACCCTGGGCGGCCTGGCGGTCGCCGTGGGCCGCGTCGTGGACGACGCGATCGTCGTGCTCGAGAACATCTACCGGCACCGGGCCAAGGGCGAGAACCGCCTGACGGCGTCGATCAACGGTCCGCGGGAGGTGGCCGGCGCGATCACGGCCGCGACCGTCACCACCGTTGGCGTGTTCCTGCCGCTCGGCTTCGTCGGCGGCATCGTGTCGCAGTTCTTCCTGCCGTTCGCGCTCACGGTGACCTTCGCGCTGGTCGCGTCGCTGTTCTGCGCCCTGACCGTGGTCCCCGTGCTCGCGTTCCTGCTGATCCGGAAGGTCCCGTCCAACGTGGACGAGGACGGCGAGCCGAAGAACTCCATCTGGATCCGCCTCTACACCCCGACCATCACGGCGGCGCTGCGGAACCGCTGGACCAAGCTCGGCGTGGTGGGCGTGTCGCTCCTGCTGTTCCTGGCGACCGGCGTCATCGCACCGTTGCTGCCGACGGCGTTCATCAACGCCGGCGGCGAGAAGATCCTCCAGGCCACGGTGGCCCCGCCCTCCGGGACGAGCAGCCAGGCCGTCCTCGACCGGTCGGCCCAGGCCGAGAAGCTCCTGCTGGCCGACCCCAAGGTCCAGCACGTCGCCACGTCCATCCCGGGCGAGAGCGACACGGGCTTCCAGACGGTCGTCGCCGCGCAGAGCGGCCTGCCCGCCAACTCGGCCCGCATGACGATCCGCCTGGACCCGTCGGTGGACCTCAACGACTACAGCAAGAAGCTGTCCGACGAGCTGGCGCCGGTCAAGACCGATGGCTGGGACGTGGCGGTGGCGCAGTCCGCGGGCTTCACGTCCAACAACCTCACGGTGGTCATCTCGGGCGAGGACTCGGCCAAGGTGGCGTCCACGAACGACGCGGTCCTCAAGGCGCTGAGCGGCAACACGGACCTGCTCAACATCAAGAGCGACCTCTCCAAGGGCACGCCGGAGATCGAGGTCACCCCCGACCCCAACAAGGCCATCAAGGTGGGCATGACGGCGGCGCAGGTCGCCCAAGCCGTCCGCGCGATGCTGGTGCCGAGCACCGCGACATCCGTCACGCTGCAGGACCAGACCAGCTCGACCCCGGTGGTCGTCCAGGTCGACCCCAACGCCGTGGCCAACGTCGCTGACCTCAAGGCGATCCGCGTGGGCACCGCGGTGACGAAGCCGCTGGGCGACATCGCGACGGTCGAGCAGGTCGACGCCCAGGGCACGATCACGCGCGTGGACCAGTCGCCCGCCGCGACGGTCTCGGCAGAGATCACCAGCGTCGACACCGGCCGGGTCAGCCAGGACGTCCAGGCGAAGATCGACTCGATGATCGCCGACGGGACCATCCCCGACGGCATCAGGGTCAAGCTCGCCGGCGTCACCCAGGAGCAGCAGAATGCGTTCTCGGGGCTCTACGTCTCGATGGGCGTCGCGGTCCTGGTGGTCTACCTCGCGATGGTGCTGACGTTCAACTCGCTCGTCACGCCGTTCATCATCCTGTTCAGCCTGCCGCTCGCGACAATCGGCGCGTTCCCCGCGCTGCTGCTCACGGGCCGACCGCTCGGCGTCAGCGCCCTCATCGGCTTCTTGATGCTGATCGGGATCGTGGTCACCAACGCGATCGTGCTCCTCGACCTCGTCGAGCGGCTGCGGGCGCAGGGCCTGTCCACGCACGACGCGCTCGTCGAGGGCGGGCGCACCCGCGTCCGGCCGATCCTGATGACGGCCATCGCGACGATCTTGGCCCTGATCCCGCTGGCCGCGGGCTTCAACCAGGGGTCGATCATCGCCGCGGAGCTCGGCACGGTCGTCATCGGCGGCCTGTTCAGCTCGACGTTCCTGACCCTGCTCGTGGTCCCGGTCGTCTACTCGCTCGTCGACGGTCTGCGCTCGCGGGTGTCACGGCGGGGCGCCGGCGCGGGCGGGGATGGCGGGCGGGGCGCCGGCGCGGGCGGGGATGGCGGGCAGGACGCCACCGCGCCCATCCACGTCGAGCTCGCGGAGGCCTGATGGACGGCCCGGGCGGGCGCCGACCCGCGTCGCGCCCACCCGTGGCAACCTAGCGGCACGCAGATCGTTCCCGCGTCCCGTCGCAGTCGCCCAAGGAGGGCTCGTCATGGGGATCACCAGCACCGCCGACGCCACCTGGTCCGGAACCCTGACCGAGGGCGCCGGCTCGATCGACTACGTCGGGTCCGGCGCGTTCAGCCGCATGCCCGTCAGCTGGGCGGCTCGGACCGAGGCCCACAACGGCAAGACGAGCCCCGAGGAGCTGATCGCGGCGGCCCATGCAGCGTGCTTCTCGATGGCCTTCTCGAACGGCCTCGCGAAGAACGGCACTCCGGCGACGAAGCTGTCGGTCAAGGCCGCCGTGACGTTCGACAAGACCGACGCCGGCTGGGGCATCGCGTCCTCTGCGATCACCGTCCGGGGCGAGGTGCCCGGGCTCGACCAGGCCAAGTTCGCCGAGCTGGCCGATGCGGCCAAGGAGGGTTGCCCGGTCTCGCGGGCGCTCAAGGGTAACGTGGCGCTGTCCGTGGAGGCGACGCTCGCCTGACAGTCGGCCTCGCCCTGCGGTCCGTCACCGTGGCGGGCCGACGGCGTGGGCACCCGGATGTGCGGTCAGGCCCCCGGCCTCGGCCGAGAGGTCCTTGTCCTCCATCTCCCATGCGTGGTCGAGCGTGTGGAAGCCGGAATGCCGGATGAGGAACGGGAGCGTCCACGTCCGCATGTTCCCGGCGATCTCGCCGGCGTTGTAGGCGCGCATCGCGCAGACATAGCTCTCCCGGTGCCGGAGCAGCCCGTCGGGCGTGAGGGCGGCGCGCTCCGGGATCCGCAGGCCGACCTTCCTCGCGAAGTCCTCGCTCTCGGTGCGGATGGTGTGGCGGATGATCGTGTCGCGGTCCCGCCCGCCGCCGCGGGGCCCCTTGCGCATCTCCGGCGAGACCCGGGCCGCGACGCCGTCGAAGAACGCCCAGCAGGCCTGCAGCAGCGTGATCGCGCGCTCGAGCTCGGCCTCGCCCAGCAGCCCCTGCTCAGCCGCCGACGGGGAGAACGAGATCCCCCAGAAGTCGGTCGACCCGCTGCCGACCTTCTCCTCGACGAGCTCGAGCCGGCCGGCGGCGTCGAACTCGTCCGCCATGCCCGCGAGGGCAGCCACAGGCCGGTAGCGCGCCCGGTACGACTCCAGCGTCTCGAGCGCCAGCGCGCCGGACTTCGCGCCCCGGCTCCAGCCCGGCCAGTCGATGCTGAACGCGACGGACCGCTTGTCCTTGGGCCCGTGCTCCACGACGGTGCGGACGGCCATGCTTCACCTCGTGCGTCGGCGCGTGCTGCGTGGTGCGGACTCGCACGGGACCGTCGAGCACCGGCGACGGCAGCGGCCCCCTGCGCCACGTCCCCGATCGTACCCGGCTCCCAGTCGGGGGATGTCAGGAATGGCGCCTACCCGATGGTCAGCAGGCGGCGCGGGTTGTCGACCATCAGCTGGGTGATCTCCGCCTCGGACATCCCCCGGGCCCGCAGCCGCGGCAGGAACGTCGTCTGGAGGTAGGTGTACCCGTTGCCCTCGTAGCGCCGCAGCTGGCTGTTGTGGCACACGTCCTGACTGAGCAGGATGCGGTCGCCGTGGCCACGCGAGAGCAGCTCGAGCAGGAGGTCGACCACCCGGGCCTCGCCATGCCTCTCGGTCGGCTCGAACGCCATGCCCAGGAAGTCGAACTCGATCGAGGCGCCGCGCCCGAGCAGGCGCAGGTAGTGGTCGAGCCGCGGGTACGAGTCGGCGTGCCCGACGACGATCCGGCCGGGGTCGGCGCCCTCCTCCTCGAGGATGTCGAGCTGGAGCGCGCCGACCGGCGACTGCGCGGCATGGGTCGAGATCGCGAGCCCGGTCCGCCGCGACGCCCGCGCGACGGCCCGGAACACCCGCTCCTCGGCCGGGCTGACCCACGGCTTGTCGGTGCCGATCTCGCCGAGGATGCCGATCCGGATGCCCGTCTCCCCCACCCCGGCCGTCGCCTCGGCCACCAGCTCCTCGGCCAGCTCGTCGGTCATGCGCCGGTCGATCCGCGCCTCGGGCGGGTAGTAGGGATTGCGGTACCAGCCGCCGCCCATGACGATGTTGAGGCCCGACGCGCGGGCGAGCCCCGCGAGCCAGGCCGGGTCGCGCCCGACGCCGGGCAGCGTGAGGTCGGCCAGTGTGGAGCCGCCGGCCTCGCGGAAGAGGCGCAGCTCCTCGAGGATCACCGGCTCGTCGCGGGTGAGCTCCCAGTAGTCGTAGCGACCGGGGATCTGCCACAGGGCGATCTGGGTGTGCTCGTGGGGCAGGGTGAACCCGAGGACCGCGGGGTCGACGGGGCCGAGGACGGTCATGGCGTGCGGCATGGGGCGATCGTAGTCCGCCCGCGGTGCGCTTCGCGCGGACGCGCTACGCTCGACCCACGACGAGGAGGACCGCCTGATGGGTCAGCAGCACGGGGAGCCGGTGCACGGCGACGTGGTCGACGGGGGCGTCCGCAACTACCGCTGGGAGTGGTCGGACATCGGAGGGCCGCGCGGCCGGAGCCGGGTCCCCTGGTTCGGGATCTTCCTCGTGGTCTTCGGCGGTCTGCTCCTGGTCCAGCAGCTGCTGCCCTACTTCAGGGAGGCGGGCTCGCTCCTGTTCTTCGCCGTCGGCGTCGCGTTCCTCGTGTCGTGGCTGGTCGATCGCGGGATGGGGTCGCTCTACCTCGGGTCGATCATCACCGCTCTCGCCGCGCCGGGGCTCCTCGAGGCGGCGGGCATCGTCGGCGGGCCGGGGCTCGGAACCCTGTGCCTGGGCGTGGCGTTCCTGTTCATCGCGCTCGTCCGTGCCGCCAGCCGTGCGGGCTGGGGCTGGCAGGCGGTGCTGGGCGTGATCCTGCTGGCGATCGGGGGCACGTCGCTCGCGGTGCCCGGCATCGGCGACCTGGTCTGGCCGCTGCTCCTGGTGGTCCTCGGCCTCATCGTGCTCGCCCGCTCGTCGGGCGGCCGGCGGTCCTGGTAGCGGGACCGCGCTCCCTGGGGCGTTCCTGACCTACGCCAACCCGGCGATCGCCGCGTCGAGCGCGCCGCGCAGGCCGTCGGCCACGCGCGCCAGCTCCGCTTCGGTGATCACGAAGGGCGGGCCCAGCAGGACGATGTCGCCGTCGGTCCCGTTCGCGTTGCCGCTGCCCGAGTACAGCAGCAGCCCGTGCTCGCGGGCGATCCGCAGGACGCCCTCGACCAGCCTTGCCGCGCGCGGATACGGCGCCCTGGTCGCGCGGTCCCGCACCAGCTCCACGCCCGCCATCAGCCCGCGCCCGCGGATGTCGCCCACGGCGGGGTGATCGTCGAGCCGGTCGTGGAGCAGCCCCTGGAGCTGCGCCCCCTTCACAAGCGACGCGCCGACCAGCGACTCGGCCTCGAGGATCCGCAGCACCTCGCCCGCCACGGCGGCCGCCGTCGGCTGGTGCGAGTACGTGAACCCGTGGGTGAAGCCGCCGCCGGAGCGGATCGTCGCGTGGACCTCGCCCGACGCGGCCGCGAACCCGAACGGCCAGTAGCCGCTCGTGGCGCCCTTGGCCGCGACGAGGATGTCCGGGCGCACGCCCCAGTGGTCAACGCCGAACCAGGCGCCCGTGCGGCCGAACCCGGTCATCACCTCGTCGGCGACGAGCAGGACGCCATGGCGCCGGCACACCTCCGCGATGGCGGGCCAGTAGCCCTCGGGCGGCTCGACCGCGCCGAGCGACGCGCCCACGATGGGCTCCGCCACGAACGCCGCGACGTTCTGCGGCCCCGCCTCGACGATCGCCGTGTCGAGCTCCGCGGCGAGCGCCTCAGCGGTGCCCAGCGCGTTGGAGCCGGGCTCGCCCGCGCGGTACGGGTACGCGGCGGAGACGTGCTTGAACCGCCCCAGCCACGGCTCGTACGGGCGGCGCAGCGACCTGCGGCCCGACAGATCGAGTGCCCCGAGGGTGTTGCCGTGGTAGCTGCTCCAGCGCGCGAACACCAGCGAGCGGCCCGCCTCGCCTCGGGCGAGCTGCGTGGCGCGGGCCATCTTGAGGGCGGTCTCGATCGCCTCGGACCCACCGCTGACCGGGTAGATCGCCGGCTCGTCCATCGGCAGGTGCGCGCCCACCGCGACCGCGTAGCGCTCGAGCGCTGCGTTCGTGAACGCCGAGCCGTGGGCGTACGCGACGCTCGCGGCCTGGGCGGCCATCACATCCGCCACCTCGCGGCGCCCGTGGCCGATCCCGACCACGACGGCCCCGCCCGCGGCGTCGAGGTACTCGCGTCCCTCCGAGTCGACGATGGTCGAGCCGTGGGCGGAGACCGCGACCGGCGGGTTGGGCGAGGACGCCCGGGAGAAGACGCGGCCGCTCATCGGGAACCTTCGCGGCGCGGGAGGTCGAGTCGATTCATCCCGTCGATTGTAGGTTCGGCGCTCGCGCGGGGTCGTCGGTGGACGTCGGGGAATCCCGCGGCCCCGGCGGGCGACGACCGGGGCCGTGGAGGGCGGGACGCGTTGGGACGCGCGACGGGCCCGCTAGACGCGCCCGCGCGGCACCGTCCGCCAGTACGTCTTGTTGAACATGATCTTGCCAATGTGCCACAGCTGGCTGGGCTTCGGCGGTTTCGGCGGGTGGTTGTAGTCGAACTGCAGGAGGGTCCCCTTGCCGTCGCCGACCTCGAAGAAACACATGACCTTGCCGGTGTACATGGCCGCCTTGCCCTCGGGCTCGCGGCCCTGCACGGCGGCGGCGACCCGCTCCGCCACGACTGGCGCCTCGAAGTGCGCCGTCGACCCGGCCTTGGACAGCGGCAGGTCGGTCGTGTCGCCGAGCGCGAAGACGTTCGGGTAGCGCGGCACGTCCTCGTCGGCGGTGCCCGGCGCGGGCTTGGCCACCTTCTTGACCTGGAGCGTGGCGCGGTCGGTGGGCAGCCAGCCCGACTTCGGGGCGAGGCCGCTGTCGATGAGCACCTGGGCGCCCTTGTGGAGCGGCACGCAGATCAGCAGGTCGTAGGGGTGCTCCTCGAACGCATCGGTGACCACCACCTTGCGCTCGGCGTCGATCTCGCCGACACCGGCGAGGAGCTCGAGGCGGATCCCCTTCTCCTCGAAGATCGGCGTGGCCATGTCCGACACGCTCTCGATGGTGAACGCGCGGTTGATGGGCGAGAGGAACGTGAGCTCGGTCTTGTCGCGCAGCCCGCGCTCGCGGAGCTCGGACTCGATGAGGAACGCCACCTCGAGCGGCGCGGGCGGGCACTTGTAGGGGATGCCCGCGATGCCGATCACGATCCTGCCGCCCTTGAACGCGTCGAGGGCCTTGCGCAGCTTCGCCGCCGCCTCGGGCGTGTAGAAGTGGTGGGCCTCGGCCTCGAAGTTGGCGAGGTCGCCGGGCAGGATGCGCGAGCCGAGCGCGATGACGAGCTGGTCGAAGGCCATCGTGACGCCCGACGCGAGGGTGACCGTGCCGCCGGGCGCGTCGATGCGGGTGACCGCGTCGATGACGAGCTCCACGTTGCCGTCGAGCAGGGACTTCTCCGGCCGGACCAGCTTCTTGGCCTTCTCGCTGCCCATGGCGATGTACATATAGCCCGGCTGGTAGGCATGGCTGCCGGTGGCGTCCACGACGGTCACCTTCGCCTGGCCGGCCGAGATCTCCCGCTTGAGCTTGCGGGCGATGAGGTTGGCGGCGAGGGTGCCCCCGACGCCGCCGCCGAGGACGACGACGCGCTTCACGGCGGTCCTACCGGGTCTTCTCGACGATGAGCTCGTCGAAGCCGTCGCGGGTGAACACGCCGATGAGGTTGTGGCCCGCCTTCCCGATCCACTTGGGGATGTCGGTCTTGCTGCCCTTGTCGGTCGAGAGCACGGCGAGGACGTCGCCGACCTCGGCCTCCTTCATGCCCCGGATGAGCTCCATCAGCGGGCCCGGGCAGAAGCTGCCGCGTGCGTCGATGGTGGTGGTGATGGTGGTGGTGGGTTCGGCGGTCATCGGATGGTCCTTTCCACGGGCACGACGAGCCAGGGCGCGGGCGGGACGGCCCGCGCCGTGGCAGCCGAAAGGGAGCGGCTAGATGAAGATCGGCGACAGGCCGGAGGCCACGTCGGCGAGGTACGAGGCAGCGCCGACCGGCTCGCCCATCCCCGGGAGCAGGTCGTCGCGGGTGATGCCGAACATGTCCATCGTCATCTGGCAGGGCACGAACTCGACACCCATCATCTCGGCGACTTCGAGCAGCTCTGCGGGCGTGGACACGCCGTACTGCTTGGCGAGCTTGAACATCATCCACGGGCCCATGCCCAGGAAGTTCATCTTGGACATCTTGCGGTGCTTGATGCCCGGCCGGGACATGAACGAGAGCATCTTCTGCATCCAGTTCTGCCCGGTGATCCGCTTGCCGTCGCGGACGAACGTCTGGAGGCCCCAGAAGGTGACGAACACCTTGGTGGGCAGCCCCAGCGACGCGGACGTCGACGCGAGGATCATGGCGGCCCAGGTCTTCTCCAGGTCGCCGCTGTAGCAGATGATCGCGATGCCCTGCTGGCGGGTCTCGGGCTCGGGCTCGGCAGCCGGCGCGGGCTCGGCGACCGGAACGAGGGGTGCCTCTGCGACGGTCATGGGTGCTCCCTACTTCTTGCGGAGGACGAAGCGGAACACGCCGCCGTCCGTGGTCTGCTCGACGAGCTCGTTGCCGGTGGTCTTCGACCATGCGGCGAAGTCCTTGACGGAGCCGGCGTCGGTCGCGAGGACCTCGAGCGTCTCCCCCGACGCCAGGCCCTTGATCGCCTGTGCCGTCTTCACGATCGGCATCGGGCAGTTCAGGCCCTTGGCGTCCACCGTTGCGTTGGCCATGGTTCGTGCTCCCTTTTCGCGCGGCACCGTGCCGCGCTCGCTCCCTAGATGAAGACGATCTGCCCCTCGCCGGCGTTGAGGTAGAAGGCGGTGACGCCCTCCACGCCGTCGACGAGCGGGTCCAGGTCCTCCTCCTCGAGGTGGAGGAGGTCCATCGAGAGTGAGCAGGCCTGGATGTCCACCTCACCGAGTTCCTTCGCCTGGCGGAGGGTTTCGGCCCAACTGGCCTGGCCCGCCTTCGCGAGCGCGTCCACGGCGGCGCGGCCGTCGTCGCCGGCCTCGGGGGCGAGCCCGTGGTCGCGGTCGATCTTCGCCCTCGTGAACGCGTCAAGCGCCCAGTACTGCAGGAACAGGTTGACCCTCCTGCCCAGCGCGGCGGCGCCGGCAGCCAGCACCGCGACCGCCTGCAGCTTGTCGTCGGTGCCCGAGAAGACCACCAGGTTCAGGCTCTCGTCCACGGGCTGTTCCCTACTTCCTGGTTACTGGATCTCGACCAGCTCGCTGGTCGCGGCGTCCATGGTGGACAGCCGGCCCAGGCGCGTGAGGCGCCGCGCCATCACCTGCCGCATCAGCCCGCACGCGACCATCACGTCCGGGTCGGTGAGCCGGTAGCGGACCTCGCGGCCGTCCCGCTCGGCATCGACGATGCCAGCGGAGCGGAGCACGGCCAAGTGCTGGGAGATGTTCGGCTGGGACGCGCCGAGGTCCTCGGCGAGGCGACGAACCTCGCACGGTCCGAGGACCAGGCGATGGAGGATCTCCAGCCGCCGGGGGTTGGCGAGGGTCTTGAGGACCTCGGCCTGCAGCATCGTGATCTCGTCCATGTCCGCAATCATCGACATATTCGAAGATGCGAATAAGTGCCGAGTGTCGCCGCCGGGCGGGCCGATGGACCGACACGGGGGGCCGACGAGCCCGGGCCGCTCGGCCCGCACGTTACGCTTGGCGCCATGCCCAAGTTGACCCCCAAGATCATCCTCGAGGGCACGCGCCTCACCCACAAGACCGACATCGCGTTCGCCCTCAACGAGCACCCGCGCATCGTCGGCCCGAGGCGGTACCGCTACCACAGCCCAATCCTCTCGGCCGAGTGGTGCGGCTTCACGCCGTTCCCGTGGGGTCGCGGGCCGATCAACTTCGAGCCGGGCGGCGAGGAGCAGGCTCGGGCGATGGCCGTGTTCGACACGTGGGTGCGGCTGATCGAGCTCCAGCCGCACTACTCGTGGATCATCGACCGGTTCCATCTGTCCGCTCGTGCCTACCAGCTGGCCGAGCACGACCTCGACCTCGACTTCTCCGGCCTCGAGGCCCGGCTGCTCGCGCTCGACGTCCATGTCGTGCTCTGCACGCGTCGCGAGGGGACGTGGGAGGCCGCCCGCGCCGAGCGGCTGCTCGTGTCGGGCAACCCCTCCCAGTACGACGACCTCGACCTGTTCCGGCGGGAGCAGGACCTCCTGCGTCGCCTGGCCAGCGAGTCGCTCCTGCCGACCCTCGAACTCGACACCTCTGACGGCGACGTGGAGGCCGCGTGCGGGCGGATCGCGGACTGGATGACCTCGACCGGTGGGCTCTGGCCCCGTGGCCACGCGCCGTCCTGACGCCGCGTCCGCGCACACCAGGTCGATCGCCGCCTCCGCGGCCCGGGACGGGGCGTGCCGTCAGCGCCGCTGACCCGCTCTGCGTGGGACCACTCGCTGGGTGCCGGAGGGCCTGCTGCCGCCCCGCCGCACGGCCCCCACGGCTGGCGACGGTGGCCTCATGCGGAACGGCCCGTCTGCAGGTGCAACTTGGCCCTGTCTGCTAGTCCAAGTCGGGGACATATTCCGCACGGAGGTGCAGTTGATGGCCATGCACGCGCCGCTCGCCGACGCCCCACTTCGACGTCCCTCGAGCGGAACATCCCCGTCCTTCCGACCCGTCCTGGTGGCGGTCGAGCGGTGCAAGGGCTGCGGCCTGTGCGTCGACGCCTGCGCCCCCCACGCCCTCGCGCTGGACACGGTCCACGTCAACGCGCTGGGTCACCACCCGGTCGTCCTGGTGGACGCGGACGCCTGCACCAGCTGCGCGAAGTGCGCCCGGATGTGCCCAGACGCCGCCCTGTCCATCTTCGCCCGGCCCCGCGGAGCGTGACGCGATGACCGTCGTCAACCGCCCGGCGCCCGCCCGGCCCCACATCGCCGCCGCACGCGGAGGCGATGCCATCGACGTCCCCGACCGCGTCCTGATGAAGGGCAACGAGGCCATCGCCGAGGCCGCTGTCGCGGCCGGCTGTGACGCGTACTTCGGCTACCCGATCACCCCGCAGGCCGAGCTCCTCGAGTGGATGGCCCGACGCATGCCTGAAGAGGGCCGCGTCTTCGTCCAGGCCGAGAGCGAGCTGGCCGCGATCAACATGGCCCTCGGGGCCTCCGCCGCCGGCGCCCGCGTCCTGGTCAGCAGCTCGAGCCCGGGCATCAGCCTCATGGCGGAGGCCATGTCCTACATGGCCGGCTCGCGGCTGCCCGTTGTGCTCGTCAACGTCATGCGCGGCGGCCCCGGCCTGGGCAGCATCGGCGCCGCGCAGGGCGACTATCTCCAGGCGACCAAGGGCCATGGGCACGGCGACTACAAGGTGCCCGTTCTGGCGCCGTCCTCCATCGCCGAGGCCATCGACCTCGTGCGCGACGCCTTCATCCTGGCCGAGCGCTACCGGACGCCGGTGATGCTGCTGGCGGACGGCATCCTGGGCCAGGCGATGGAGCCGGTGGCCCCCACCTTCAAGACGCTCCCCAAGGGCCGCCCCGACTGGATCCTCGACGGGGCCGACCACCGCGAGCCGCGGGTCGTGAAGTCGCTGCACCTCCGCCCGGAGGACCTCGAGGCGCACGACATCGAACTCCAGGAGGTCTACGACCAGATCGCAGCGAAGGAGGTCCGCTGGGCGGGCGAGCAGCTCGAGGACCCCGAGGTCGTGCTCGTCGCATACGGCACGGCAGCGCGCGTCGCGCGCACGGCGGTCGAGCGGCTCCGCGAGGCCGGCATCGCGGCCGGGCTGTTCCGGCCGATCACCCTGTGGCCGTTTCCGGCGCAGGCGCTCCGCGATGCCGCGGCCGGCGCCCGGGTCGTGATGGCCGTTGAGATGTCCGCCGGTCAGATGGTCGAGGACGTCCGGCTGGCCATCGAGGGCCGGGTGCCGGTCTTCCACCACGGCCGGATGGGCGGCATGGTGCCCAGCCCGGACGGTGTCGTCGACGCCGTCCGGCGCGTCCTGACCACCGCCGAGGAGGCCGCGCGATGACCGCCGCCGAGCCCATGACCGGGCAGGAGGGCCGGACGATCTACCGTCGGCCGCTCCTGCTCTCGAACGCCACCAGCTACTGCCCGGGCTGCGGCCACGGCATCGTCCACCGGCTGGTCGCCGAGGTGCTCGAGGAGCTGGACCTCGGCGCCAAGACGATCCTGGTCGGCTCGGTCGGCTGCTCCGTCTTCGCGTACGACTTCCTCGCCCTCGACTCGGTCGAGTCGCCGCACGGCCGGGCCGCGGCGGTCGCAACGGGCGTCAAGCGCTTCCGCCCCGACAAGGTGGTGTTCACGTATCAGGGCGACGGCGACCTGGCGGCCATCGGGACCGCCGAGATCGTCCACGCGGCGGCTCGCGGCGAGCGCTTCACGGTCGTGTTCGTCAACAACGGGATCTACGGCATGACCGGCGGGCAGATGGCGCCGACAACGCTGCCCGGCCAGAAGACCACCTCGAGCCCCCGCGGCCGAGACGTCCAGACCCAGGGCTACCCGCTGCCGGTCACCGAGATGCTCTCGCTGCTGCCGGGCGTCCAGTACGCGGCCCGCGTGTCGGTGGCCGACCCGGGCCACGTCGGCAAGGCCAAGCAGGCGCTCAAGCGGGCGTTCGAGGTCCAGCTCGAGGACAAGGGCTTCTCGATCGTCGAGGTGCTCTCGACCTGCCCGGTCGGCTGGGGCCTGACCCCGACCGAGTCCATGGACCGGCTGCGCGACGTCGTCATGGACGCGTACCCGGTCGGCACCTTCGTGGACCGCGACCGCGGCATCTCCCCCGCCATGCCGCAGCCGGGCGCCGCCCACCGGTCCATCACGGAGGGCTTCTAGCGATGGAACTCTCCACGATCATCGCCGGCTTCGGCGGCCAGGGCATCCTGTTCGCCGGCAAGGTGCTCGCCGAGGCCGGCCTGCTCGAGGGCCGCGAGGTCCTCTGGATCCCGTCGTACGGCCCGGAGATGCGCGGCGGCACGGCGTCGTGCACCGTGATCATCGCGGACAAGATGATCGGCTCCCCGATCGTCGACCGCGCGGACCACGCGGTGGTGCTCAACCCCCCGTCGATGGCCAAGTACACACCGGTCGTCGCGGCGGGCGGCCTCCTCGTCGTCAACACCACGCTCATCGAGGCCGAGGCGGCCCGTGACGACATCGACGTGCTCGAGGTCCCGTGCACGGCCGTGGCCAAGCGCGCGGGCGACGACAAGCTGGTCTCGGTCGTGGCCCTGGGCGCACTCGTCGGGCGGCGCCGCTTCGTGGAGCCGGAGACGGTCCACCGGGCGCTCGCGATCGTGCTCGGCGACCGCCATGCAGACATGGTGGAGGCGGATCTCGCCGCGTTCGACGCGGGCTACGGGGCAGGGCTGGAGGAGGTCGTCGCCTAGCCGACCCGCCCGCGTCGCGCATCGGCACGGCTTTCGGCCTGCGCGGGGCCTGAGACCGGCACCCCTCGGTCAGCCGAGCGCGCCAGACGTGAGCACGAGCAAGAGCAGGACCAGGGCTGCGCCGCCCACCAGGGCGAGCGCGACCCAGACGCCGCGCATCGGCGTGCCCGCGCCGGGCTCGGTGTCGCCCGTCATGCGCCAGCCTCGGGGTCATCCGCGGCGGGAGCCTCGCCGGTCTGGGCCGAGGCCGACATCGCACGCACGAGGTCCGAGGTCGAGACCATGCCGATCGCCAGCGTCTCGTCCACTGTCGCAACCGCCGCCTGGCGGGGGGCGCTGAGCCCGACGGTATCCATGCCCACAGGGTGCCAATGCCTCCCGGCGAGTCCACTGTTCGACCAGTCCGGAGCCGCGGGCAACGTCTCGCGGCGGCCGGGTGTCCGGCTAGCCTACCGCCCCGTGCCCGGCCGGGCACGCCCGCGGCGGACCGGCCGGGGCGCGCACGATCGGCCCGGGGCGCAATGCGATGGAGCCGGCCCTCGACGCCTCAGCCCGGCACGCGGGCGAGGCGCGCCAGCTCGACCGCGATCGCCTGCTGGAAGCCCGGCATGGCCAGCCGCACCGAGCGCGACAGCGGCCGGCCGTAGCCGAAGCGCCGACCGCCGAGGCCGATGAATGTGCCGCTCGGCAGGCCGCCCGAGCGCAGCGTCGCCGCCAGGCTCAGCACCTGGTCGATCGGGAGCTCGTGCGAGGACCGCGGGGCGGCTGTGCCGAGGCTGGGCGCGATGTCGCCGATCGGGAGTGCCACCACGTGGCCCGGCGGCACGCCGACAGCGGCGTCGACCACCACGGCCACCTCACCGGGCGGGATCTCGAGCAGGTCCTCGACCCGGAGCTCGCCGCAGCGGCGCACCTCGAGGCGCTCGAGCAGCGACGCGGGCAGGGTCGGCAGCAGCGTCGCGACCGCCGAGAGAGCGGCGCCGTCATCGCCCCGGTCGGCATTGCCGCAGACGAGCAGGCGAACGGACGGCGGTGCCAAGTGCGTCATCGTTCAACGCCCCCCTGCGCGGTCGATCGGCATCCGGCCGGCCGGACGTGCCGCCGCGTGGCGCGCGCCGCGCACCACGGGGACACGGTTGACTGGGGGACGCCTTCGGTCGTGACGGGAAGACTCATCAGAGGCTCGACCTCGGCTTGCCGGCTCGGTCGACGCGGTGCTGTGAGCTTGTGTGACCGGACCCGCGCAGTACATGCTGGGACCCGGGAAGGCGCGCGATTAGTGCCGTCGGTCGCGGGGGCGCCTCTCGGAGCGCCCGCCTAGCCGTGCCGTACGGCCCCGCGGCGGCGTGACCCCTCGCGGGTTGGCGGCCCCGCCCGGGGGCGCTACCCGGGTGGCGGATCCCGACGGCCGATCCCGATGGCGCGGCGCAGACCCGGCGGCGGGGCCCGGCGAGCGCAGCCCCTGAGCGGGGCGCATGGCCGTTCTCGCGGCGGGGCGGCCAAGGCCTGCGCGCCGCCAGGGCCCGGCCCGCTCCCGGCTGGTGGCGGATGCGGGGTCACCCCCCGGCCGGGTCGCGGCCCTGCCTCACGATGCGCAGGTCGAGGAAGTGCGTGGCGCAGCTGATGCACGGGTCGTACGCGCGAACGAGCATCTCGAGCCGGTGCGTCGCCTCGGCCTGGGGCATGTCGAGCACGCTCGGCGCGAAGGCGGCGAGGTCCGCCTCGATGGCACCCTGGTTCTGGCTGGTCGGCGGCACGATCTGGGCGGCCGTGACCCGGCCCGCGTCGTCCACCTCGTAGCGGTGGTGCAGGAGGCCGCGCGGCGCCTCCGTGGACCAGGCGGCGACGCCGGCCCGCGGCGTGTGGGGCACGCGTGGCTGCGCCGGGGCCCGGTAGCCGTCGATCAGGTCGCGCGCCTCTGCGCACGCCCCCAGCAGCTCGACGGCGCGGGCGACGATCGAGCGGTGGATGTTGGCTCGGATCTCGTCCTCGAGCCCGGTTGCCGCCAGGGCCTCCGCCGCCAGCGGGTGGAGCCGGTCCGCGTCGAGCGTGATCCGGGCCGTGGGGCCGAGCAGGTACGCCCGCCCGTCGCGGGTCCGCGCGTGCAGCGCGTTGGTGCCCTCGACCTGCCGCTCCTCGAATGCGTCGCCCCAGGCGCCCGGGGCGAGGTCCAGCCCGTCGGTGGAGACGATCCGCCCGTCGTTGTAGGGGTACTCGGCCGGATGCCGCAGCGCGACGAGCGGCTGGGCGTTGCCCAGGTCGGGCGGGCTCCAGGACGCCACCAGGTCGACGGTGGCGCGGGCCAGCTCGACCGCGCGGTCGAGGTCGGCCCGGACGCCATCGAGCTCGCGATGCCACGGCACCCGCGAGAACCCGCCGACACGCACCGAGACCGGGTGGACCGGCCGGCCGCCCAGCACCGAGATCAGCTGGTTGCCGATCTTCTTGATCGCGAGACCCTGCTCCACGACCGGTCGGTGGTCGCCGGCCATGGCCACCACCGACGGGTAGCCGAGGAAGTCGGGCGCGTGGAGCATGAACACGTGGAGCGCGTGGCTCTGGATGTACTCGCCGCAGTACAGGAGCCGCCGCAGCGCGCGGACGGCCGGCGCCACCTCGACGCCGTAGAGGTCCTCGAAGGCGTGGGCGGCGGTCATCTGGTACGCGATCGGGCAGATCCCGCAGATGCGCGCCACGATGTCGATGACCTCGTCGCCGGTCCGGCCCACGACCAGGCGCTCGAAGTAGCGCGGCGCCTCGAAGATCTTGAGGCGCGCCTCGGCGACCTGCCCGTCGCGCACACGCAGCACGAGCGATCCCTCGCCCTCGACCCGCGTGAGGTAGTCGACCCGGTACTCGCGGTCCGGGATCGCCGGCCCGGCCGGCAGCGTCTCAGCCGCGCTCATCGCGACCTCCCTCGATCGTCGGCGGGACCGCATACGGGATCACGCCGGGCGGGCCCCCGTAGGCGGCGACCACCGAGCGGAACGGCCCGGCCCAGCCGGTGAACCCGGCGAACAGGCGCGCGACGTCGCTGTCCTCCCGGCTCGCACCCGCGAGCGTGTACGCGAGGCTGGCGGTGTTCGCCTGCTCCCGCGGACCGAAGCAGCCGTAGCAGCCGCGCCGGAACGCGGGGCACAGCGCGCCGCAGCCGCTCTGGGTCACCGGGCCGAGGCACGGGATCCCCTCTGCCACCATCACGCACACGGTGCCCCTGCGCTTGCACTCGAGGCAGACCGCCTCCTCGCGGATCTGGGGGCGGCGGCCGACGGCAACCGACACCAGGACCTCGCGCAGCTGCTCGGCGCTGATCGGGCAGCCGTGGAGCTCAGCGTCCACCTTGACGTGCTCCGAGATCGGCGTGGCCTGGTCAAGCGACTCGATGTACTCGGGGTGCGCGTAGACCGCGGCCCGGATGGCGTCGTGGTCTGACCAGTTCCGCAGCGCCTGGATGCCGCCGTAGCTGGCGCACGCGCCGATGCTCACGAGCAGCTTGCTCTCGTGACGGAGCTCCACGATCTCGACGGCCTGCTGGGGCGTGCTGACCGCGCCCTCCACCAGCAGCACGTCGTACGGACCGGCCGACCTCGCGGAGCTCGCCTCCGGGAACTCGACCACCTCGAAGCGGTCGGTGATCGCCAGCAGCTCGTCCTCGAGGTCGAGGAGGGTCAACTGGCAGCCGTCGCACGAGGCCATCTTGACGATGCCGACACGAAGCCTCGGCCGGGCAGCCACGGCGGCCATCACATGCCCTCCCGTCCGAAGATGTCGCCCAGCTGGGAGAGGGCGAACACGGGCCCGTCCCGGCAGACGAACAGGCGGCCGGTCTGGCAGTGGCCGCACAGCCCGATGCCGCACTCCATGTGCCGCTCGAGGGTGACGAAGATCCGGTCCGGCGACAGGCCGCGCTCCTCGAGCGTGTCGACCGTCGCCTCCATCATCCGCTCGGGCCCGCAGACGAATGCGAGCGCGCGCTCGCCGTCCCAGGTCGCCTGGTCGAACAGGTGCGTCACGACGCCGACCGGGCCGGACCATTCGGGCGTGGCGCGGTCCACGATCAGCTCCACGTCGACGTCGCCGCGCGCGGCCCACGCCCGCAGCTCCTCGCGGTACAGCTGGTCGGCGGGCGTCCGTGCACCGTAGAACAGGCGCACGGTCTCGAACCTGTCACGCCGGGCGATGATCCCGTCGAGCAGCGGCCGCAGCGGCGCCAAGCCGATGCCGCCGGTCACGATGACCACGTCGTGGCCCATCGCCCGCTCGATCGGCCAGGACGTGCCGAGCGGCCCGCGCAGCCCGATCTCGTCCCTCGGGCCGAGGCCGATGATCGACGCGGTCGCCGGGCCGGCGGCGCGGATCGTGAGGTCGATCGTGTCGCGGCCGAAGCGCGAGATGGAGATCGGCACCGGCGGAAACGCCGGCACGGCCACCATCGCGAACTGGCCGAACTCGCCAGCGAGGAACGCCGCGTCGACGTCGCCGATCGTGAGGGTCGTCACGTCGCTGGTCTCGGGCCGCACGGACACGATGCGGGCCGTGGCATACGAGCCGGGCGTCGCCGCGACGGGCGTCGGGCGCGCCGGCTCGGGGCGGGCGGCCAGCGGCGGGGCGATGGTGAGCAGCTCGGCGCGGATGTCGATGCCAACCGGACACCACGTGATGCACCGGCCGCAGCCGACACAGCCGAACGTGCCGAACTGGTCGACCCAGGTCGCGAACTTGTGGGTAAGCCACTGGCGGTAGCGGTCCCGCGGTCGGCTGCGGAACGAGCCGCCGGCCACCTTGGCGAAGCCCGCCGTGAAGCAGAAGTCCCAGACTCGGTCCGAGGTGGACACGTCGCCGTCGAGGTCGGACCGCTGGACCACGCTGCTGCAGAAGCAGGTGGGGCAGACCATCGTGCAGTTCGCGCACGAGAGGCAGCGCTCCGCGATGCGAGCCCAGTGGGGGCTGTCGAACTGCGCCAGGAGGCGGTCGTGGAGCCCCGCTGTGGGCAGCGGGTCGCCCATGGTGGCCGCGACCTTGCCCACCGACTCCGCTGCGCGGAACAACTGTCCCGCGTCGGCCGCGCGCACCGGCAGGCGCGCGAGGAGGTCGGCCCCCTCCGGGCTGCCGGCGCGGATCACGAAGCCCTCGTCGAGCTCGGTGAGCACCAGGTCGTAGCCGCCCCGCGCCTCCGGCCCTGTGCCCATCGAGGTGCAGAAGCACGTGTCCGACGCGGACGCGCAGTTCACCGCGATGACGAGCGCGTTCCGCCTTCGGCCGCGGTAGTCCTCGTCCGTGTAGGGGCCGCCGAGGAAGACCCGGTCCTGGATGCCCAGGGCAGCGAGCTCGCAGGCGCGGACGCCAAGCAGCGCGAGGCGCGGCGGGTCCATGGGCGACGGCTCGAACGTGACCGCCCGCCCCTCGCGGCGCCCGACGTTGAGCGGCACCACGGGCGGGAACATCCAGCGTTTCGGGCCGGTCGGGCCCACCGCGAAGTCGAACACGCGGCGGTCACCGTGGCTGGTGAGCCGGTAGTGGCCGGGCTCCTGCGCGTCGCCGATCCCGGCGGGCAGGTCCTCGGCGGAGCGGATCTCGGCGAGGGAGACGGCGCCGTCCAGCACCGTGGGGCCGATGACCGTGCGGCCGTCCTCGCGCAGGAGGTCGATCAGGATGCCGAGGTTGGCCCGGGCGAGGAACCACGGCCCGCCACCGCCGATGGCACCGATCTGGGCGGGCGTCGCGGCTACAGCGGTGCCGGTCGCGGAGGGGTATGGCGCGTACGGGAGGTGCTCGTCGGTCACCATCGCATCGCCTCCGCGCGGCCCCACTCCTCGCGGGCGAACAGGTCGAGCAGCTGGAGCCGGGTTGCGGCGAGGCGGCGCCCGACCGCCTGGAGCAGGCGCGGGTACAGCGACGCGGCGAGGGGGACGTCGGCGCGCAGCAGGAGGCGCAGGGCCTCCCCCGGGAACGAGAGCAGGCGGACGGGCTCGATGGCCACCGCGTCGTCGGTGCCGCGGAACGGCGGCACGACGGCCGACCAGCCGACGACGTCGCCGGGCTCCACCGTCAGGATCGTGACCATGCCGCGCTCCGGGACGAGCACGCGCAACGCGATGCGCCCGGTCAGCACGATGCCGAGCGACTCGGTCACCTGCCCCTCCCGCGCCACGAAGTCCCCCGGCGCGATGTCGCGCACCACCCCGATCGACGCGAGGCGGCTCACCGCCTCTGGTGGCAGCCCGGCACCGAACCATGAGCCCGACAGGGCAAGCGCCGGATCCGGCAGTGTGTCGTTGGGGACGGGAACCATCAGGCTCGACCTCGCCTAGGCGGCCGGCCGCGTGCCCGCATCGGGGCACGCCTGCACGACCCGCTGCCCGGATCGTCGCCGCGGTCGGGAACGCTGGCGAGTGCCGTCGGTCGCCGCGGCGCGGGCCGCGCGACGTGTCGCCTGTCACGGCTGACGACGCCGTTGAGGGGCCATCCGGCCGGCGGCGCGCCATGGCTGCCGGCAGTCAGGCGAGGCGGCGGAGGCTCGCGCGCAGCGCCTCGCGGTCGACTGGCTCGTCGATCTGGGCGTCGAGGATGGACTCGGGGTGGTGGCCGATGGCGGCGATCTCGCGCTCGAGCGCCGTGCGCAGGTCGGGCGACCCGAGCACGAGGACCCGGTCGACCGCGCCCATCACGTGGGCGACCTCGGCCAGGGCGAGCGGCATCGCGGCGACCGCGTCCGGAAACGGCACCTCCACCTCGGCGATCGTGCCGACGCCCGCGTCTCGGACCACGACGGCCCGGTCCCGGCCGATCCAGACGACCGCGTTGCGCCCGGTGCTGGACGGCCCGTTGGCGGTCGAGGGCACTCGGTTCCGCGTGGTTCTGTCCATGGCTGCCTCCCTTCGGCGCCCGACCATCGTGCGCCGCCGCGGCGGTCCGGCTCGCCTGCCGTTGGTCGCGTTCGCCCGGCCGGTGTCCCCGATCCTCCCGGGACGGGCGTAGGCTCGGGGCATGCGCGCGATGGCCCTCCACTCCCCACGCCCTGCCGGCACGCACCCGCTCGTCCCCGAGGACCGCCCCCTGCCCCAGCCCGGGCCGGGCGAGCTGCGACTCCGCGTCACCGCCTGCGCGGTGTGTCGCACGGACCTCCAGATCTGCGAGGGCGACCTCGAGCCCAGGACCCTGCCGATCGTGCCGGGCCACCAGGTCGTCGGAGTGGTCGACGCCGTCGGCGCGGGGGTCGAGGGCTGGGCGCCCGGCGACCGGGCTGGCCTGACCTGGCTCGCGGGAACCGACGGCACCTGCCGCTTCTGCCGGTCGGGCCGCGAGAACCTCTGCGAGGCGGCGTCGTTCACCGGCTGGGACCGCGACGGCGGCTACGCCGAGTCGGTCACGGCCCGCGCCGATGTGGCGGTCCGACTGCCCGGGGGGTATCCCGACCTGTCCGCCGCGCCGCTGCTCTGCGGCGGGGTGATCGGCTACCGGGCGCTGCGGGTGGCCGGCATCGGCCCCGGCTCGTCAGGCGCCAGGCTCGGGCTGTACGGCTTCGGCGCGTCAGCGAGGCTGGCGCTCCAGGTGGCGCGCTCGTGGGGCGTCGAGGCGTACGTCGCGACGCGTGCTGCCGCCGAGCGGGAGCGGGCGCTCGAGCTCGGGGCGGTGTGGGCTGGCGGCTACGGGGACCGGCCTCCCGTGGCCCTCGACGCCGTCGTCACGTTCGCTCCCGTCGGCTCGGTGGTGGCCGACGCCGTCCGCGCCCTCGACCGGGGCGGCGTCGTGGCCATCAACGCGATCCACCTCGACGGGCTGCCGGCGATGCCGTACGAGGACCTCTGGTGGGAGCGGTCGATCCGCAGCGTGGCCAACGTGACTCGAGCCGACGCCCGCGAGTTCCTCGCCATCGCGGCGCAGATCGGCATCGAGACCGACATCGAGGCGCACCCGCTGGCGGACGCGAATCTCGCGCTCGCGCGGCTGGCGGCGGGCCAGGTGTCCGGGACGGCCGTGCTGGTCATGGACGGGCGCCCGGCCTGACGGCGCGGGCGCCCTGCGCAGCGCGGTGATGCCGGGTTGGGTCAGTGGCCGACGACTCCCGCCCTGGCCTGCTCGGCGATCGCGGCGATCGGCTCGTCCAGAGACCCGCTGACGGGCTCGAGCTCGTAGCGGACGCGCACGATGGGCTTCTGGGTCGAGAGCACGCGCGTGAGGTCGATGGGTGTTGCGGCGAGCACCACGTCCGCGGGCGCCGCGTCGAGTGCCGCCGCGAGTTCGTGGACCTGCTTGGCGCCGTAGCCCATCGCGGGCAGGAGGCGCTCGAGCTTGGGATATTTCGCCAGGGTGTCGGCCAGCTCGCCCTGCGCATACGGCCGCGGGTCCACGACCTCCGCCGCGCCGAACCGCCTGGCCGCCACCACGCCGGCCCCGTAGGTCATGCCGCCGTGCGTGAGCGTGGGGCCGTCCTCGACCACCACGACCCGCTTGCCGGCGATGTCACCCCCCTCGAGGGCCAGCGCCGACCGCGCCTCGACGATGGCCGCCCTCGGGTTCGCGGCGGCGATGTCGGCGCGGACCTGGGCCAGCCCCTCCGGCGTGGCCGAATTGATCTTGTTGATCACCACGATGTCGGCCATCCGCAGGTTGGCCTCGCCGGGGTGGTACTTGAGCTCGTGGCCGGGCCGCAGCGGGTCCGCGACCACGATCATCAGGTCGGGCGCGTAGAACGGCAGGTCGTTGTTCCCGCCGTCCCAGATCACGACGTCGCTCTCCTGCTCGGCGGCGCGCAGGATCTCCTCGTAGTCCACGCCCGCGAACACGAGGCGACCGGCGTCGAGGTGCGGCTCGTACTCCTCGCGCTCCTCGATCGTGGTCTCGTACCGGTCGAGGTCCGCATACGTCTCGTACCGCTGGCAGCGCTGTGCCACCAGGTCGCCGTATGGCATCGGGTGCCGCACGACCGCCACCTTGAGGCCCCGCGCCTCGAGCGCCCGGGCCACGAAGCGGCTGGTCTGGCTCTTGCCGCTGCCCGTCCGGACGGCGCAGACGGCCACCACGGGCCGCCTCGAGCGCAGCATCGTGGCACCCGGGCCGAGGAGCTTGAAGTCGGCGCCGGCCGCCAGGGCCCGGCTGGCGGCATGCATGACCTGCTCGTGCGAGACGTCGCTGTACGCGAAGACGACGGTGTTGACCTCGTGCTCGGCGATCAGCGCCTCGAGGTCGGCCTCCGGGCGGATGGGGATCCCCTCGGGATAGCGCCCACCTGCCAGCTCCGGCGGGTACCGGCGGTCGGCGATGCCGGGGATCTGGGTCGCGGTGAACGCGACCACCTCGACCGACGGGTTGTCGCGGTAGACGACATTGAAATCGTGGAAGTCGCGCCCGGCGGCGCCCATGATCAGCACGCGTTCTGTGCGCATGATCAACCTCGAGGGGAGGGGCACCCCGGACACCAGCGCCGATCCGCCGGACCAGCAGGCGGGCGTGGTCACACCGCCTCCGCGTCCCGCCATCATCGCTAATCGGCTCGGGCCGGTCGCCGGTCGTCACGCCCCGTACGGGGTGCCGCAGGTCCCGCGAAGGTGGTCCGATCGGCACTCACCGAGGCCCTGCCCCACCCCCGAGTATGCACGTGAGGTGGGTGCCGGAGGGGACGCCCGGCACCCACCCGTAACACCCCCGCACAGGCGGGGGTTTTTTGTTTCTCGGGCGGACCTGGCCGGCGACGCCCGGCCGCAGGCGCGGCGCCCAGCATGGAACGGCCCCGGGCGGTGTCCGGGGCCGTGGAGCGAACGTGCCGTGCCGGCCGCTACAGCTCGTGGTGCACTCGGGCCTTGGCGGTCAGGTAGTCGCGGTGGTCGGGGTGCGCGACGGCGATGAGCGCCTTGGCCCGCTCCCGCAGGCTCTTGCCCCACAGCTCCGCCACGCCCCACTCGGTGACGACCGTGCGCACGTGGGCGCGCGTCGTCACGACGCCGGCCCCCTCCTTGAGCGACGGGACGATCCGGCTCTGGTCCCCGTTCTTGCCGGCGGTGGACGGCATCGCGATGATCGCGCGGCCCCCCGGCGCGAGCGCGGCGCCGCGCATGAAGTCCATCTGTCCGCCCACGCCCGAGTACATGCGGTAGCCGATCGAGTCCGCGACCACCTGCCCGGACAGGTCGACCTCGATCGCCGAGTTGATCGCGACCATGTTCGCGAGCGACCGGATGACATGGGTGTCGTTGGTGAACTCCACGGGCCGCATCTCGACCATCGGGTTGTCGTGGACGAACCGGAACAGCTTCGAGGTCCCCATCAGGAACGTCGCGACCAGCTTGCCCCGGTTGCGCACCTTGCGGTCGCCCGTCACCACACCTGCCTCGACGAGGTCGACGATCGCGTCCGTGAACATCTCGGTGTGGACGCCGAGGTCGTGCTTGTCGGTGAGCAGCTCAGCCGTGGCCGCGGGGATGGCGCCGATGCCCAGCTGCAGCGTTGCGCCGTCCGGGATCAGGTCCGCGACGTACCCGCCGATCCGCCGCTCCACCGGGCCGATCGCCGGGCCGGGCGATTCGAAGGGCGGCTGGTCGACCTCGACCGCGAGATCGATCTGGCTGACGTGGATGAACGACTCGCCGAGCGTCCGCGGGATGGACGGGTTGAACTGGACGATCACGGTGCGGGCAGCATCGATGGCCGCGTGCATGGCCTCCACCGAGACGCCCAGCGAGCAGAACCCGTGCGAGTCGGGCGGCGTCACGTTGGCGAGCACCGCGTCGAGCGGAAAGGCGCCGCTGCGGAAGAGCGCTGGGATGTCCGAGAAGAAGACCGGCACGAAGTCCGCCCTCCCCTCGTTCACGGCCTGCCGGGCGTTGGGGCCGATGAACAGCGCGCGATGGCGGAAGTGGCTCGCCATCTCCGGGGCCAAGTGCGGCCCCGGCCCCTCGAGGTGGAGGTGGGTGATCCCGACGTCGGAGAGCCTGGGCGCGCGCGCCACGAGCGCGTCCAGGAGCACCGTCGGGGTCGCCGCAGCCATCTGGATGTAGACCTGGTCGCGCGACTTGATGCCAGCGACCGCTTCCTCGGGCGACACGATACGCATGAGCCGAGTCTCGCAGCCCCCGGCGGTGCGCGGTGCGGCCGGATGGCATGGACCGCGGGACCGCGGGACCCGACGGCGCCGTGCCGCCCGGTGGGTGCCCGGCGGCGCGATTCAGCGGCGCGCTCTCGGGCCGGCCGAGCTCGGACGTCGCCGGGCCCGCCTCAGGCGTCGAGGCGCAGCTCGAAGGCGGGGCCGTCACCCAGCCCCTCCGACGGCGTGCCGTACTTGAGGATCAACTCGCGGACGGCGGTCGCGTGCTCGGCGCCGGCGAGCTCACGTGCGACGGCCGCCCGGCCCGTTGCGCCCACCGTGACCCGGCAGTGGGGATCGGCCAGCAGGTTCAGCGCCCAGTCTGCACGGGGCGAGCCCGCCGCCACGAGCAGCGCGCCGTCGGCGCGCTCCACGAACCCCACGCTGGCCCGGGCCGGTCGCCCGGTGACCCGGCCCCGCGTCTCCAGTCGCGCGACGCGGCCCCATGCGACGAGGTCGTCCTCCACCGGGCGTGCGGCGGCTGCGGGCCGGTGGGGGCCGTTCCGGGGCCTAGGCCCCGCCGCGGTCGAGCCGGTGCTTGGCGACGAAGGCCGCGGCCTGTGCCCTGCGCTCGAGGTTGAGCTTGGACAGGATCGAGCTCACGTAGTTCTTCACCGTCTTGTCCGACAGGAAGACCTCAGACGCGATCTCCTTGTTGGTCTTGCCCTCGGCGACGAGCAGCAGGATCCGCTGCTCCTGTGCGGTCAGCTGCGCCATCTCGTCGGTGTAGGCGCCCGTGGCGATCCGACGGACGCGCTCGAGGACCTTCTCGGTCACCGCCGGGTCCAGCAGCGACTCGCCGCGACCCACCGACTCCAGGGCAGCCACCAGGTCCCGGGCCCGGATCTGCTTGAGCAGGTACCCGGAGGCTCCCGCGACGATGGCCGACAGCACGGCCTCCTCGTCGGGGTACGAGGTCAGCATGACGACGCGGGTCGCGGGCAGCTCCGCGCGGATCTCCCGGCAGGCCTCGATGCCCGAGCCGTCCGGGAGGCGGACGTCCATGACCACGATGTCGGGCTGGAAGCGGCGGGCCTGCTCGATCGACTCGGCCGCAGAGCCGGCCTCGGCGACGACCTGGAAACCTTCACGGCGGTCGAGGAGGGCGACGAGGCCCTGACGGACCACCTCATGGTCGTCGACGACCAGCAGGCGCAGCGGACGCGAGCTCAGATCAGTCACTGTTGCTTGTCTCCGGCCCTGGAGGGGGGACGCTCCCCGGCGCCTCGCTGGGCAGCGAGGGCACCTGCACGATGATACGCGTGCCAGTGCCATCGGGCCGTTCGATTATGAACGAACCGCCCATCCCGATGGCGCGGTCACGCATGTTCTGGAGTCCCTGGTGCCTGCCCAGGCGGTCGGGACCCGTGTGGTCGGCCGGGTCGAACCCGCGGCCGTTGTCCTCGATGCACAGGACGAGATCATCCCCCTCCTGGGCCAGGATGAGCTCGGTCCGGGTGGCGCCCGAGTGGCGCGCCACGTTCGCCATGGCCTCCCGCGCGATGAACAGCAGGTCCGAGGTGCGGTCGGGCGGCATCGAGCGGAGCAGCGGCGCCCCGCCCTCGACGTCCAGCTCGAGGTCGATGACCGCGTTCATGCCCAGCTCCTCGCCCAGGCGCGCCAGCCCCTCGACCGGATCCTCCTCGCCGCCCATCGTCGGCCGCAGCCGCAGGATGTAGGAGCGGATGTCCGCGATCACCAGGTTCAGCGCGTCGATCGCGCGGTCGACCCTGGCCACGGCCTCCACCCGGCCGTCGGCGTCCTCGACGAGCTCGGCGACGTCCTCGAGCGAGAGGCCCACCGCGTAGATCGCCTGGATGATCCCGTCATGGAGGTCCTTACCGATGCGCTCGCGCTCCTCGACCACCGCGAGGCGCTGCACCTGGTCGTGGAGCCGCGCGTTCTCGATCGCGATGCCGGCGTGGACGGCGAACATCTCGACGAGGTGCTCGTCGTCCTCGTTGAACGGCTCGCCGTCGTGCTTGTCGGTGAGGTAGAGGTTGCCGACCGAGCGACCCTTCACCCACACCGGCGCGCCGAGGAAGGAGGTCATCGGCGGGTGGTTGGCCGGGAAGCCGTACGCCGTGGGGTCTGCCCGGATGTCGTCCACGCGCAGCGTCTGGCCGTCGCGGATGATCCGCCCAAGCAGGCCCATGCCGTGGGGCACCGCACCGATCTGCGCACGCTGCTGGGGCGAGACGCCGCTCGAGATGAACCGCTCGATGCGGCCGCGGCTGTCGGCGACCCCCATCGCGGCGAAGCGGGCGCCGACGAGCTCGCGGACGCGGTCGACGATGACCGACAGGACGCGGTCGATGTCGAGCTCGGCGGCGACCGCCCGCGTGGCCGTCTCGAGCGCCGACAGCCGCTCTGCCCGATCGTGCACCTCGGCGCGGGACCACGCGGCGTCCACGGCGAGCTCGATCGTCCGGACGATCGATTCTGTGGCGCCGGCCGGCGCGTCGAGGTACAGCCGGCCGAGCGTGTGGTGGCCGCGGTGCGAGCCGAGGCTGAACACCGCCAGATCGCCGCGCTCCGTCACGGGGGGCGCCAGCGAGAGCGTTCCGGCGCCGACCTCGAGGGCCGCCAGGGGCGGGGCGCACACCTCGAGGACCGCCCCGCGCGCGCCGACGACATGGAGGACCTCGCCGAGGGCCGCGCCGACCGCCTCGCGGTTCACCTGGGTCGGTTCGAGCTGCCACCGCTCCAGGGCCTCGAGGGCCAGCACGAGGGGGAACGGAGCCGCCCCGTGGCGGGCAGCGTCGCGTACTCTGGGGCGCCGAGCGGATGACACGCGGTGAGCCTAGCAGCCCGGTGGGGGCCACGGGTCACGCCGCCCGCGCCTTCGGGCCATTGGTCACTTCGCAGTGGGGAGGCTGCCCCCGACCATTCGCGCATCCAGTCGACGACCTCGTCCATCGGAGATCGATTGCCCGTGGAGCCCGCCATGACGTCCCAGCCCACACCGACCCGGGCCGAGCCCGCCGAGGAGAGCAGCCCCCTGAGTCGCCGCGGGTTCCTCCGTACGGCAGGGGTCGTGGGCCTGACCGGTGTGGCTGCCGGCCTTGCCGCCTGCCAGGCTGCGACCACGCCGCAGTGGAGCTTCGGCGCCCCCGCCACGCCGGGCACGGCCCCCTCTGCCGCCGCGCCGTCGGCTGCCCCGTCCGCCGCCGCGCCGTCCGCCTCGGCATCGGCAACCGCGTCCGTGGCCCCGTCGGCCTCGGCGCCGGCGGCCAGCGCCTCGGTCGCGCCGTCAGCCTCGGCGTCCGCGTTGCCGGCGAACGTGCCGGCCGGCTGGACCGCCCACGACGTCGCCGCACGACAGGTGGTGCGCCGCTACGTCGGCAGCCTGGCGCCCGCCCTCAAGGGGATCTACGGCGACGCGGTCTTCAACGCCATGGCCGAGATCCTGGGTGCCGCGGACAACTATCCCGAGCTGACCCAGAAGCCGGCGTTCGCCCAGGTCCCCAACCTGTTCCTGAGCGACGCGACGACGCCGCTCCAGCCCACCACCGATCCCGACGGCTACCTGCACTTCGAGTTGACCGTCGACGACTTCGACTGGCATATCGACGAGCTCAAGGCGCCCGTCAAGGCCACCGGCTACAACCAGCAGTGGCCCGGCCCGACGATGCGCGTCAAGGAGGGCGACAAGATCCGGGCGGTGTTCACCAATAACCGCCAGGAGACCACCGGCATCCACTTCCACGGCGTGGAGTTCGAGAACTTCCTCATGGACGGCGTGCCGTTCGTGACCCAGTTGCCGATCCCGCCGGGCGAGAAGTTCACCTACGAGTTCACGGCCGAGCGTCCGGGCTCGCTGATGTACCACTCGCACCACAACGCGACCGATCAGGTTGGGCGCGGCCAGCTGGGCGGCTTCCTGGTGGCGCCGAAGAGGCCCAACGCCGACGAGAAGAAGGTCATCGACAGCGGCGGCGTCGACTACGTCTGGATCTCGAACGACGCGCTGGGCGGGTTCACGATCAACGGCCACGGCTTTCCGGCCACCGTGCCGGTGCTGGCCGCCCTCGGCCAGACCATCCGCGTGCGGTTCATGAACGAGGGCACGATGATGCACCCGTGGCACCTCCACGGGTACCGCATGAAGGTCATCGCGCGCGACGGCTACTACCTGCCCCAGCCGTTCTACTGCGACACGCTGGGGGTCAACCCGGGCGAGCGATACGACGTGGTCGTCACCGCAGACCGGCTGGGCATCTGGGCGTTCCACTGCCACATCCTCCCCCACGCCGAGGGCGCGGATGGCATGTTCGGCATGGTCAACACGCTCATCGTCGTGCCCAAGGCGCAGGACATCGCCGACATCGTCAAGCTCGTGACCGCGTAGGGCCGCGAGACGATGGCGTTCATGGCGGCCAGCACCGACCGGGACCCGGCCCAGCTGCCGGGCCCGGGGTCGCAGGCCTCCGCCCAGCCAGGATCGCACTTGAAGAAGCTCCTCCTCGCGACCGACCTGACCGAGGCATCCGCCTCGGCCACCGACGAGGCGTTCGAGCTCGCCAGCCGGCTCGACGCCTCGCTGCTTGTGGTGTCGGTCATCGACCCGGGATCGCTCCTCCTGCCCGGCGGCCGGTTCCGCGTCCGCGTGGACCAGGTCCGCGAGCGCCGCGAGAAGCTGGCCCAGGAGCTGGTGGAGCGCGGACGGGCCGCCGGGATCGAGGTCTCGTTCCTCATCTGGACGGGCGACCCCGGCGACATGATCGTCGAGGCGGCCGAAGCCGAACACGCGGACATGATCCTGGTGGGAAGCCACGGGCGGGGGGCGGTGGGGCGCCTGTTCCTCGGCAGCGTCTCCGAGCACGTCGTGCGCAACGCCCACTGTCCGGTCCTCGTGGTCCGGCCCCGCGAGGCGCCCGTCAACTGACCCGGGCGGCAGCGCCGCACCCCGCGCACACCCGACGGCGCCCGGTCGACTCTCCCCCGACCGGGCGTCGCGCCGTCGGCCGCCCTACTTCGTGTAGACGCCCTCGGGGTCAAGCTCCTCGCGCACCAGGCGCAGCTCCTCGGCGGTGGGCGCGGGGGTCGTCGCCAGGTCGGGGCTGACCTTCGGCTCCCAGGCGATCGTGGCCCGGACCTCGTCGAGCGTGGCGCCCGGGTGCAGGAAGTCGAGGCGCATCTCGCCGGTCTCGTCGAAGTGCCAGATGCCGAGGTCGGTGACCACCACGCTCGGCCCGCGGCCGTTCCAGCCGCCCGCCTTGCGGATCGCCTCGGCCTGCTCGGCGCCGCCCAGATTGCCGGGCGAGGTGCGGAAGTCGATGCGCTCCACGAACGAGCGCGCCGACTGGCGCATGATCACGAACACCTCGCGGGCGTTGATCGCGATCTCGCAGGCCCCGCCCGAGCCCGGCAGCCGCGTCTTCGGCGCCTCGTAGTCGCCGATGACCGTGGTGTTGATGTTGCCGAACTTGTCGATCTGGGCCGCGCCCAGGAACCCCACGTCGATCAGGCCGCGCTGGAGGTAGTAGCCGAACAGCTCGAACATCGACACCACCGCCGTCGCGCCGGTCACGATCGTGGGGTCGCCGATCGAGAGCGGCAGCCGCGCCGGGCGCGCCCCGAACACGCCGGCCTCGTAGACCATCTCGAGGTCGGGCGCCACCGTGCGCTTGGCGAGGTTCACCGCGATGTTGGGCAGGCCGACGCCGACGAAGCAGACGCGGGCAGCCGCGAGCGCGCGCGCCGCGGCCACGATCATCATCTCGCTCTTGGTGAAGCCGAGTCCGCTCACCGGTAGCTCCCGTAGTCCACCGAGCCCGAGGGGGCCGGCCCGGGCTTGAGCGACGCGATGCGCTCGGCGCCCAGCTTCTCGACGTAGGCGGCGCGGTCGGGCAGGCCGTAGACCCACTCGCGCAGCCAGGCCTGGACCTTCTCCTCGTCGCGCGAGATGGGGTCCCAGTCGAGGTAGAAGCGGTTGTCCCGGTCGTAGGCGCCCTGCACGTAGGACGGGTGCGCGCCGAACGGCTCCACCACCACGGCGTCGACGATCAGCCCGGGGATCACCGTTCGGTTGGGATCGGCGCGGACGACGGCCTCGTCCACTAGCTCCTCGACCACGACGATCACGCGGTCCGCCGCGAACGCCGCCTCCTTCTGGCAGCCCAGGAGGCCCCAGATCTGGGTGTTGCCGGTGGCGTCGGCGCGCTGGGCGTGGATGATCGCCACGTCGGGGTTGAGCGGCGGGACGGCGTAGACCACCTCGTCGCTGTAGGGCGACTGGATCGGGCGGATGAGCGGGTTCACCCTGGGCAGGTCGGTCTCGAAGTACGAGCGCAGCGGCATGAACGGCAGGTTGGTGGCGCCTGCCGTGTAGCGGGCGACCATGCCGAAGTGGCTGTACTCCTCGATCTCGAGCGGCCGCTCCCCGGCGAGCGCGGCGGGCTCGATCCGCCTGCGGATGGCGTTGAGGCCGCCTACGCCCGGGTTGCCCAGCCACGAGAAGATCAGCTTGCGCGCGACGCCCCCGGCGATCATCTGGTCGTAGATCACGTCGGGCGTCATGCGGGCGAGGACGAGGTCGCGCTTGCGCTGGCGGACGATCTCGTGGCCGGCGGAGAAGCCGATCAGGTGCGTGAACCCCTCGATCGCCACCGTGTCGCCGTCGCGGACCAGCGCCGCCACGGCATCGCGCATCGAGGTGACCTTGCCGGGCATCACACCTCCGCGCCGGTCGCCCGGGGCAACGGCCGGGCGCCGGAAGCATCAAGGGATGGGCAGCTCGCCGCTGCGGGTCCAGTGTACGGCGGGTGCGGAGCCGGCCGATCCCGTTGCCCGCGTCGGCCGCGGCCCTGACCTGGGGCTAGCGGCCCGACGCCCCGAACCCGTCCGTGGTGAGGCCGGTGCGGATGGCCGCCTGGACCTGGCCGAGGTCCTGCTCGCGGTGGAGCGCCACGTGGGCCACCGACTCGGCGAACAGGCGGACGGCAGTCGATGCCTCGGCCTGCGAGACGACCAGCGGCGGGGACATGCGGACGCAGGTGTCACCCGCCTCGAGGACGAGGAGCCCGCGCCCGAAGGCCTGCATCTGGACGGCGTCGGCCGTCTCGCTCGTGTCGAACTCGATGCCGATCATGAGGCCCTTGCCCCGGACATCGCGGACGAGCCCCGGGTACTGCTCGACGAGCGGCCGCAGCCCGTCGATGACCTCGCGGCCCCGGATGGCGGCGTTGGCGATCAGCCCGCCCTCGAGCAGCCGGATCGTCTCGAGCATCGCGGCCAGGGACACGGGGTTGCCGCCGTACGTGCTGCCGTGCGCGCCGGGACCCCAGGTCATGACCTCGTCCTTGGCGATCATCGCGGCCACCGGCATGCCGGAGCCGATGCCCTTGGCCGTGAGCAGGATGTCCGGCTCCACGTCCCAGTGCTGGATCGCCCACATCTTGCCCGTGCGCCCCGCACCCGACTGGACCTCGTCGGCGATCAGCAGGATCCCGTGACGGCTGCACAGGTCCCGGAGCCGGGGCAGGAACTCGGGTTCCGGGACGATGTAGCCGCCCTCGCCCTGGATCGGCTCCACGATGATGGCGGCGAACTCGTCGGCCGGCATGAGGCGCTTGAAGATGCGGTCCTCGATCTCGTCGAGTCCCGCGAGGCCGAACGGCACGTGGTACACGCCCGGCATGAGCGGCCCGAAGTGGTCGTGGTACTTGGCCTTCGACGCGGTCAGGCTGACCGCCCCCATCGTGCGGCCGTGGAAGGCGCCCAGGAATGCGATCACGTTGGGCCGGCGGGTGTGGTGCCGGGCGAGCTTGATGCCGGCCTCGACGGCCTCGGCGCCCGAGTTGCCGATGAAGGCACGCGTCTTGCCGGACATCGGCGCGATGCGCGCCAGCTCGGCGGCGGCCTGCGCGTAGATCGGGAGGTAGAAGTCGCTCGCGCTGAAGTGCTGGAGCTCAGCCGCCTGCCTCTGGATCGCCGCCACGACGTCGGGGTGGCTGTGGCCGGTCGAGTTGACCGCGATGCCGGCGGCGAAGTCGAGGAACACGTTGCCGTCGATGTCCTCGATGGCGCAGCCGAGGCCGCGCACGGGCACGATCGGATAGGCGCGCGGGAGGCTTGGACTCGTCCAGGCGTGGTCGAACTCGATGTGCGCCCTGGCCTTCGGGCCGGGGATGGCGGTCACGATGTCCGGCACGGATCGCGCCTGGAGCGGCGTCATGGGCTCTCCTTCGTTCAGGGCCGCTGGGCGGTGGGCGCAGCGCTGCAACGCATACAGGTTATGCAGATTGCATATCACTGTAGCATCGCGCGCCATCCCCCGAACGGGCCGGACGATGCGCCGAATGTCCGTCTCGGTGTCCCCTGTCCTCAAGCCGCTCGGCGGTCGCCACCCCGGGGTCCTTGCCGCGCGCTGGCGCGCGATTCCGGCTGGAGTCGCACGGCGCGGCGGCATGCGGTGCCGCGGGCCCGCACCCCGGGTTTCGGGGCGCGATTCCTGCGCGCGGGAGGCGCTCCCGACCCTGTAGCGGGTCGACCAGCGAGGGACGAGCGGATCGGGGCACCCGGTGCCCGCGACGGGGCCGGTGCCGGGCTCCGGCGTGGCGCGGCCGGCGGCAGCGACGCTGGCGCCATCTTGACCCCGCCAGCGCGTCGCCGTATCGTGCTACCTGTGGATAGCAAGTTGATCGGCGGACGGCAGGCCCGGAGCATGATCGCCGACCGGCCCCGCGACGTCGGCCTGCTCACGGCGGCCGCGCTCGGGCTGCTCGCGGCGGGCCTCGTCGCGTGGCTCCTCGCGCTGACGGGGCGGCTCCTGCCCCACGACCTCGCCTGGCTGCAGATCGCGGAGGCGCAGCTGCGTGCCGCGGACGGCGGCCGCATCGTCGAGTTCATGGAGCACGACCGTGCCGCCTTCGGCGGAACCCTCGTTGCGGTGGCGGTCCTCGACCTGTGGCTCATCCGGGTCCCGCTGGGGCGCCGCGAGCCGTGGGCGTGGTGGACGCTCGCGGTCGCCGGCGTGGTCGGCTTCGGAAGCTTCCTCTCGTACCTCGGCACTGGCTACCTCGACACCTGGCACGGGCTGGCGACGCTGGCCCTCCTGCCGCTCTACGTCGGGGGGCTGGCGGTCGCCCGCGGCGGCCTCATCGGAGCATGCGGGCCCCAGGCGCTCCGGGAGCCGGGGGCGCGGCCCGCCCGCTGGAGCCGCGCGTGGCTCGGGCGCGCGGTGCTGCTGCTCGCGGGGTTCGGGGTGGCGGTTGCCGGCGTGGTCATCACCACGGTCGGCAGCCTGGTCGTCTTCGTGCCCCAGGACCTCGCCTACCTGGGGCAGACGCGACAAGCGCTCGACGCCATCGACCCGCACCTCGTCCCGCTGATCGCCCATGACCGAGCCGGGTTCGGAGGCGGGCTCGCCACGACCGGTGTCACCGTGATGGCCTGCGTCTGGTGCGGCCTGCCGTCGAGGAGCTGGTGGCAGAGCCTCGCAATCGCCGGAGCGGCTGGGTTCGGGTCGGCGATCGGCGTCCACGCGCTCATCGGGTATGACGACCTGAGCCACGTCGGGCCCGCGATCCTGGGCGCGCTGGTGTTCGCCGCGGGGATGGCGCTGGCGCGGCCCACACCGACCGACGGGCAGCGCGAGGGTCGGCGGAGGCAGGCCCATGGTCCCGGCAGCGCGGGGCAAGGGTGATCCAAGGTTCCCGACGGGCGCCTGCCGTGCGGCGTCCCCGTCCGGGACGGGTCCGGTTGCCCGGGCGTCGCGACGCGCGGCGCCCGGAGCCGATCAACCGTGCTGGGGCCAATCCTGCGCCTGGGCCTGGGAGCGATCGCGCGCGACCCGGTACAGCAGCGCCAAGCCGACGATGAGTGCGATTGCCGGAACCACGACCTCGCTGTCGAGCTCGGGCAGCGCGATGCCGAGGGCGTTCTTCAGTAGGTAGTACCCGCCGAGAACGATCAGGATGAGCGCGACGACAACCGTGCCGACCCCGCTCCTCCGCTCAATCCGCTGCGCCATCTCGTTCCTCCCGCACTCCACGACCCGTCGAGCGCCGCTGGGCGGCGTCTGGCAGCCCGATCCAGCGGTCGCGACGGCCGGGCCACGACCCGCTGATCCTGGACTGCGGAGGAATGCGCCCATAGGGTCAACCGTCGCGATGGGGCAAGCACTTGCGACTGGACGCGGGCGCGGGCGCCAGTCGCCCCGCAGCACGCCGCCGGCAGCGTGCCGCGGCGCGGCGGAATCGACGAGCCCCCGGCGGACCGGGGGCTCGAGTGGCGCGCGCGAGACCGGGAACCGTCAGTCCACCACGGTGTGGCTCTGCTCCCGGAGGAACTGCGCGACGTAGTACATCGAGAGCCCGGCCTTGCCGGTGGAGCCGGAGCCCTTCCAGCCGCCGAACGCCTGGACGCCCGGCCAGGCGCCCGTCGTGGCGCCGGCGCGGCGGTTGACGTACAGGACGCCCGCCTCGATCTCCTCGAGGAAGCGCTGGACCTCGGCATCGTCCTCGCTGTAGACGCCGGCCGTCAGGCCGTACACGTTGTCGTTGGCGAGGCGCAGCGCCTCGTCGAGCGAGTCGACGCTGCAGACCGCGGTGAACGGCGCGAACAGCTCGTCCTGGTACAGCCGGTGCGACGACGGCAGCCCGTCGACCACGGTCGGCTCCACGTAGTAGCCGCGGGCGAACGCGCCGTCGGTCAGGTGCTCGCCGCCGGTGAGCACGCGCCCGTCGCGGCGGGCCTCGGCGACCGCCTGCTGGTGGCGCTCGACCGCCCGCCCGTCGATGACCGGGCCGAGGAACGCAGTGCGCGGCAGCGGGTCGCCGACGACGAGCTTCTCGGTCTTGGCGACCAGCTGCTCGACGAACGCGTCGTGGACGTCGCGGTGGACGTAGACCCGGCTGTTGGCCGAGCACTTCTGGCCGCCGAAGCCGAACGCGGCGCGCATGACGCCCTCGGCCGCCTCCTCGAGGTCCGCCGAGGCCATCACGATGGCCGGGTTCTTGCCGCCCATCTCCACGATGCACGGCCGCGGGTACTTCTGCGAGAAGCGCTTGAACAGCGCGAAGCCGACCTCGTAGGAGCCCGTGAACACGATCCCGTCGATGCCGGGGTTCGTCTGGAGCTCGTCGCCGACGGTGTCGCCCGGGCCCATGACCAGGTTGAACACGCCGTCGGGCACGCCGGCGTCCCGGTACGCCTCCGAAATCGCGATCGCCGTCATGGCCGAGGCCGACGCCGGCTTGAACACCACCGCGTTGCCGGCCATCATCGCGGCCGACGACGGCCCGACGGCCAGCGCCATCGGGAAGTTGAACGGGCTGATCACCGCGAACACGCCCATCGGCCGCAGGATCGTCCGCGTGTGGACGGCCGCGTCGCCGAGGCTGTCCATCGGGTGGTCGTAGAAGCTGTTCGCCTCGGCGGTCCTGCTGTAGTAGCGGATGAGGTCGGCCGCCTCCTCCACCTCGCCGAGGGCCTCGAGGCGCGTCTTGCCCACCTCGACCGCCATCAGGCCCGCGTACTCCATCTGGCGCTCGGAGATGAGCTCGGCGGCGCGGCGCAGGATCTCGAGCCGCTTCTCCCAGCCGAGGCGGAACCACGCCGGCTGCGCCCGGTGCGCCGCCGCGATGGCGTCCTGGACGTCAGCCCGGGTGCCCTTGGCGAAGGTGCCGACGACGACGTCGGTGTCGATGGGCGTCCTGACCTCGAACGTGCCGTCGCCGTCGCGCTCCCGGCCGTCGATGAAGTTGCGGTGGTACTGGCCGAGCCGCGCCTTGGCCTTCTCGAGGCCGGCCTCGTACAGCTGGTGGAGCGTCTCGTTGTTGGCCGACAGCGTGGCGTAGGTGATCTTGATTCGCTCGGCAGTCATCAGCAGCTCCCGTGTGGCGCGCATGACCGGAGGACCGGCCGCGCGGCCAGAGGTCGATCGTTGGGGCCAGTCTAGCCCCGGCGTCGCGGCGCCGAGGGTCGGCCGGTGCGGGTTGCGCGGGCATGGCATGGTGGGGTGGATGCGCCGCCCACTCCGCCTGCTCGCCGCCCTCATCGCGACCGCCGGGCTTGTCGCCCCCGTCCTGCCCCTGGCGTCGCGGCCTCGTCCGTGGGTCCCCTTCCCGGCGCGCAGAGCACCGTGGTTCCCGCGTCGGGCTTCAGCGGCTCGTGGTCCGCGTACCACACGTACGCGGAGATGGTCGCGGACATCGAGGCCGTCGCCGCGGCCCACCCCGACCTCGTGTCGCTGCAGTCGATCGGCAAGAGCTACCAGGGCCGGGACCTGTGGCTCGCCAAGGTGAGCCAGGACGTCTCCGTGGACGCCGGGCGCCCGGAGGTCCTCTTCGAGGGCGGCACCCATGCGCTCGAGCACATGGGCGTGGAGATGACGATCCGGCTCCTGCAGTGGCTCGTGGACGGCTACGGCTCGGACGCCGGGGCGACCAAGGTCGTCGACACCCGCGTGGTCTGGATCCTGTTCAACCTCAACCCCGACGGCAGCGAGTACGACATCGCCGCGAGCCACTTCCGCAGCTGGCGCAAGAACCGCCAGCCGAACGCGCACACCACCGCGGTCGGCACCGACCTCAACCGCAACTGGCGCTACCACTGGGGCTGCTGCGGGCTGGTGTCGGCCAACCCGGCGTCGGTCTACTACCGCGGCGCGGCCCCCTACTCCGCGCCCGAGGTCGCCGCGCTCCGGGCGTTCGTCGCCAGCCGCGTCGTCAACGGCCGCCAGATGATCCGCACCGCGGTGGACTTCCACGAGTCCGGCCGCTTCGTCCTCTGGCCGTACGACTGGACCAAGGCCGACGTTCCTGCGGACATGACCGCCCAGGACCACCAGGCGCTCGCGGGCCTGGCCAAGCACCTTGCCGCCCTCAACGGCTACCGGGCGATGCAGTCGAGCGACATGTACGTCGACTCCGGCTCGTTCACCGACTGGCTGTACGGCACCTACCGGGTCTTCGCCTACACGATCGAGATGGGCACTGACGTCTACCGCACGAACTCGGTCATGCTCGCCGAGACGGCGCGCAACCGGACCGCCGCCTTATGGCTGGCGCTGTCGGCCGGCTGCCCGTACGCGGTGCTCGGGGCCGCCGTCGTCAACGCCCGGTGCGGCGCCTTCGACGACGACTTCGAGATCGCGCGCGGCTGGCAGGTCAACCCCGACGGCACCGACACGGCGCCGGTCACGGCCCGCTGGGCGCGCGGCCACCCGGCGGCCACGTCCTACCACGGCGTCACGATCCAGCCCGGGAGCGTCCCCTCGGGGCGGTACGCGCTGATCACCGGCGTGCACGCCGGGGCCTCGGTCAACTCGTACGACCTCGACGGGACCACGACCGTGCGCTCCGAGCCGATCTCGCTGCCCCAGGCAGCCGGCCAGCACCTCATGTTCCGGTGGCTGTTCGCGCACCTCGCCAACTCGTCGAGCGCGGACCACCTGCGGGCCATCGTGGAGGCGGCGGACGGCACGCAGACCGTCGTGTGGCAGCGGCCGGGCTCGGCCGCGGTCGCGCGCGCGTCATGGGGCTCGGCGTCCGTGTCGCTCGACGCCTGGGCCGGCCAGACGATCCGGATCCGGTTCGAGGCTGCCGACGGCGGCGGAGCCTCGACCGTGGAGGCCGGCATCGACGACGTGCGGGTGACGCGGCCGTCCTGACGCTCCGCCGCGTGCGGTCCTGATCCTCGGCTCCGCGACCGGCACGTCCGCCCACGCCCGCCCCTCCGCGTGTCGTCGCGGGACCCCGACGAGGCCCCTTGACGACGCTTCTGCGTGTTGATCTATAATGCAACTCACACGCATTTTCTAGTGACACTCGATCGGAGGTTACCGCCATGAGCATCACGACGCCCCGGGCCTCCGGGCGCTGGCTGGCCCTCGGCGGGATCAGCCTGGGCCTGCTGGCAGTCGGCCTCGACATCACCATCCTGAGCCTCGCGCTGCCCATCCTCGCGACGGAGCTGGGCGCCAACGAGAGCCAGCTCCAGTGGTTCGTCACCGCCTACACGCTGGCGCTGACGGCGGCGATGCTTCCCGCCGGCCTCGTCGGCGATCGGCTCGGCCGCAAGCGGACGATCCTCGGCGCGCTCGTCGTCTTCGGTGCGGCATCGGCCGCCTGCGCCCTCTCGCCCAGCAGCGCCGCCTTCATCGCGGCGCGGGCCGTGCTCGGCGTCGCCGGCGCTGCGATGGTGGTGATGGCCCTCTCAGTCATCACCGTCCTGTTCGACGAGGCGGAGCGGCCGCGGGCGATCGGCATCTGGGGCGCGGCCAACTTCCTCGCCCTGCCGCTCGGCCCGATCGTCGGCGGCTGGATGCTCGCCAACCTGTGGTGGGGCTGGGTGTTCCTCGTCAACGTGCCGGTCGTGCTCGTGGGCATCGTCGCCGTGGCCGCGCTCGTGCCCGAGTCGCGCAGCGCGAGCCGCCCGCCGATCGACTGGTGGGGCGTCGTCGGCTCGTCGGCAGGCCTCACCCTGTTCATGTACGGGGTCATCGAGGCCGGGCGCATGGGCTGGGGCGATGCGGGCACCATCGGCCCGCTCCTCGGCGGCGTCCTCGTGATCGTCGCGTTCGCCCTGTGGGAGCACCGGCTCGCGTCCTCGGGCCGGCAGGCCCTCGTGGACCTCTCGCTGTTCCGCTCGCGCTCGTTCACGGGCGGCGTCGTGCTCGCCGGCATGGGCATCTTCGGGCTCACCGGCCTCCTGTTCGCGATGCCCCAGCTGTGGCAGGGCGTGCAGGGGCTCGACGCCCAGGGCGCCGGCATCCGGCTGCTGCCCGTGATCGCGGGGATGGTGGCCTCGGCCGTCGTCGCCGACCGGATCGCGGCCCGCGTCGGCGCCCGCCTCACCGTGGTCCTCGGGCTCGCGCTGCTGGCGGCGGGTCTCGCGCTCGGTGCGACCGTCCGCGTCGACAGCGGTGACGCCTTCATCGCGGCCTGGATGTTCGTGGCGGGCCTCGGCGCCGGGCTCGGGCTCGCCACCGCGGCATCGGCCGCCATGGTGGAGCTTGACGCGGAGCGCAGCGGCGTCGCGTCGGCGCTCGTGCAGGCCGTGATCAAGCTGGGCCCAGCGTTCGGCGCGGCCGTCCTCGGCAGCGTGATGAACGAGGCCTACCGCACGCGGGTGCCGGTGGCCGGTCTGCCGGCCGACGTGGCAGCCTCGGTCCAGTCGAGCGTGTTCGCCGGTCTCGCGGTCGCCCAGCAGGCTGGCTCGGACGCGCTGGCCCTCGCGGTCAAGGCCGCGTTCGTCGACGCGCTGGGCCAGGCGCTGCTGATCGCGGCGCTCATCGCGCTCGCCGGCGTGCCGATCGCCCTGGTGCTGCTCCCCGGCCGGCTGGCGGCGCGGTCCGCTGGCGGCGCACAATCTGCACATGAGCGAGCCATCGTCGGGGGGTGACGCCCGTCCGGGCCTCCGGGAGCGGAAGAAGGCCAAGACGCGCCAGGCGATCCAGGAGCAGGCGCTGCGCCTGTTCCGGGAGCAGGGCTACGACCAGACCACGGTCGAGCAGATCGCCGAGGCGGCCGAGGTCTCGCCGTCGACCTTCTTCCGCTACTTCCCCACCAAGGAGGACGTCGTCCTCTACGACGCGCTCGACCCGCTCCTGATCGAGGCGTTCCGGCGCCAGCCGGCCGACCTCTCGGCGCTGCGGGCGATGCGCGAGGCGATGCACGAGGTCTGGGGCGCGCTGTCGACGACCGAGGTCGACGAGCAGCTCGAGCGGGGCCGCCTCGCATTCCAGGTGCCGGCACTGCGCGAGCGCTACGTCATCGAGATGGTCCGCACGGTCGCCCTGATGGTCGACCTCGTGGCAGAGCGGCTCGGGCGGCCCTCCGACGACTTCGAGATCCGGGTGGCGACCGGAGCCGCCATGGGCGGCGTCCTGGCGGCGATGCTGCCGATGTACGAGTCCGACGGGCCCCTCGACGCGATCGCGCTCGTGGACCGGGCCGTCGAGGTGCTCGAGCGCGGCGTCGCGTTCTGAGCGCGGCGTCGCGTTCTGAGCGCGGCGTCGCGTTCTGAGCGCGGCGTCGCGTTCTGAGCGCCGGGCCGCGCCCGACGAGCGCGGGGCCGCCCAGTGGCAGCCGCCCCGCCCTACCCCACCAGGGCTGCCGCCACCTCCGCGATCGAGGGCGCAACGGCGTCGGGCCGGTAGCCGCGCGAGCCCGAGGCGGCCTTCGCCAGCTCGGCGTCGCCGTGCTTGCCGGTGCGGACGAAGACGGTCCGCAGACCGGCCCGGCGCGCGCCGCCGATGTCGCTGAACGCGTCGTCGCCGACCATCGCGAGGTCGCGACGCCGCAGCCTCGCCTCGCCACGCGCCGCCGTCTCGGCGGCCATGCGGTCGATGGCCACCCGGTAGAACGCCCGGTCGGGCTTGCCGACGATCCTGGCTCGACGCCTCGTCGCCCACTCGAGGCCGACGAGGTACGTCCCGGCATCGAGCGTGGGCCCCTCGGGCGTGAGCCACCACGGGTTGCGGTGCATGCCGATCAGCGCCGCGCCGCCGAGCACCAGCCGGAACGCCCGGTTGAGGTTGTCCCGGGTGAGCTGGTCCGGCGAGTCGCCGAGGACGACCGCGGCAACGCCGTCGGGGTGGGCGTCGACGGCGGCGCTGTCGAGGACGTTGACGCCCGCGAACTCCTGGCGGGCGTCGTCCGAGGTGATGACGAACACCGGCTGCTCGCCGAACTCGCGTCGGACGAGCTCTGCCGACGCCGTGAGCGCGGACTGGAAGCGGTCGGGCGGCGTGGCGAACCCGATGGACCGGCCCCAGGCTGCGAGGGTGCTGCGCGAGACGAGCGAGGAGTTGGTCACGACCAGGTACGGGAAACCCGCGCGCTCTAGGGCGGCCAGCGCTTCGGGGGCCCCCGGAACGGCCGCGCCCCGGAGCACGAGTACGCCGTCGAGGTCGAGCAGCAGGCCACGGACCCCGTGCAGCGCTGCACGGAGCGAATCGTCGGGCGCGGGCAGGTCGGGCATGATGCGCAGCGTACCGAAGGAGGACGAGACCGACATGGGACTGCTCGAGGGGCGCAAGGCGCTCGTGTTCGGCGTGGCCAACGACCACTCCATCGCGTGGGGGATCGCCAGGGCGCTCCACGCCGAGGGCGCGACAGTCGGCTTCTCGTCGGTGGAGAGCCTCATCGAGCGCCGGGTCCGGCCCCTCGCCGAGTCGGTCGCCTCGCCGTTCGTGGAGCCCTGCGACGTCACGAGCGACGATGACATCCGTGCGGTGATGGCCAAGTGGGGCGAGCAGCAGGGCGGTCTCGACATCCTCGTCCACGCGGTCGCCTTCGCCAAGCGCGAGGACCTCTCGGGGACATTCGTGGACACCTCGCGCGACGGCTTCGCCCTCGCGATGGACGTGTCGGCGTACTCGCTCGTCGCGCTCGCCCGCGAGGCGCGGCCGTACCTCCGCCGCGGCAGCTCGATCATGACGCTGTCCTACTACGGTGCCGAGAAGGTGGTCACGCACTACAACGTCATGGGCGTGGCGAAGGCCGCGCTCGAGGCGTCGGTCCGGTACCTCGCCGCCGACCTCGGGCCTGACGGCATCCGCGTCAACGCCCTCTCCGCCGGGCCGATCCGGACGCTCTCGGCCGGCGGCATCGCCGACTTCCGCAAGCTCTACGGCCCCTTCGACCAGATCGCGCCGCTGCGCGCCCACATCTCGATCGAGGACGTGGGAAAGTCCGCGGTGTACCTCGCGTCCGACCTCTCGTCAGCGGTCACGGGCGAGGTCCTCTACGTGGACGGCGGGTTCAACATCCTGGGCGTCCCGACGCTCGAGTGAAGCCCGGGGCGATGCCCTAGGCAATTCGCACTCCCACGAACAGGGGGTTGGTGTGGCGACGTCAGGACCCGATGATCGCGACGTGATTGCTGAGCCGCCTCCGACCCTCGATCGTGCCCGGGAGGTCCTCCGCCGGGCGCACGCTGTGACGCCGTCGCGCAGCCTCCTCCGCCTGGAGGACACGCTCCGCAAGGGTGACGCCTCCACCAAGCAGCTCGCCCAGCTCATCGAGGGCTCGCCCGCGCTCGCCGCCCGGGTCCTCCGCATGGCGAACTCCAGCTTCTACGCGCCGGCCGAGCCGGTCGTGTCGCTCGGTCGCGCCGTCCCCATGCTGGGGCACACCGTGCTCCGCCAGCTCGTGCTCGCCACGCTCGTCCTCAGCCGCCAGGAGACCGGCCGCTCCACCCGCCAGGGCGTCGCGGCGGCCCGCCTCACCGGCAATGCCGTGCGGGCAGCGGTGGTGGCCCGAGCGCTCGCCGCCACGTCGCGCCTGTGCGCTCCCGACGACGCGTTCTCCGCCGGCCTGCTCCACGACCTGGGCCACGTCTACCTGCTCGACGACACGGGCGACGCCTATGCGGCCTACCTGGTCGACGAGGCGCCCGCCGACCCGCTCGCGCGCGAGCTCGAGCTGACTGGGACCACCCACCAGGACGTGGGCCTGGCCTTCTCCTACGACTGGAACCTGCCGCCCACGCTGGCGGCGGTGATGCGCGCCCACCACAACCCCGAGCCGAAGACCCTGTCGGCGGTGGTCTCGGCAGCGGATGCGCTCGTGGCCGAGGTCCACCATCCCTCCCCCAACGGCCCGGAGGCCGCGATCGCGATCAGTGACGCCGCGCTCGCGACGATCGGCGTGACGCGGGACGCATGGGAGGCTGTTGCGCCCCAGGTCCGCGCCGACTACGCGGAGCTGCTCACAGTCTTCGAGCGCTTCGGCAACTAGGAGCCCCCGCGACGGACGGTGCGGCCGGGCGACCGGCCGCACTGCCGTGTCTGGCGGTCAGTGGTGGGCACTCCTGGGACTCCCTGCGCCTGGTCCGGCGTGCGGGTCTGGTCAGCGTGCGGGCCGGGTCGGCGTGCGGCTCTGGTCAGCGTGCGGTTCCCTGGGGTCTGCCCGGACTCCGCCTCGACGCCCGCCGCGAGCCGGCAGGCGCGCTGGCAGTAGCCCCGGCAGGCGCTCGACAGGCGCCCGCGCAGGCGAGTCGGCAGGCGCCCGCGCAGGCGCGCCGGTGGACGCCGCTCTGCGACGCCATGCGACTCAGCCGCGCCGTACCACGCGAGCGGCGCCGTGCCACGCGGGCACGCCAGCCACGAACGCCACGGAGCCCATGCGGGGGGGCGGCCGCGACGCCTCGACGGAGGAACGCGTCGGGCTCGTTGTGCGGCTGCGGGGTCTGATGGAGCTCCACGCTCTCGCCCCCGTCGCCGCGAGCGCTCCGACGGGGCATTACCGCTCGAGGCGGCCTCGAGGGGTGCGGCGGATCCTCGCCTCTATTCGCCTGGCGCACCGTAGGGCGCAGATCGGCCGATCCAATGCCGAACGCGAATGGGATCCGGGCCAGGGCACCGCCCCGCGCGCAAATCCATCCGGCGACCGCATGGAATCGCGCGGGCCGCGACGATAGGCGCGCGGGGCGAATGAGGGCCGCAGGGGCGCCGCGCCGGCGAGGGGGCGCCGGCGGGGGCGACGATAGGCGCGCTGGGCGAATGAGGGCCGCAGGGGCGCCGCGCCGGCGAGGGGGCGCCGGCGGGGGCGCCGCTCGGCGCGCTGGGCGAAAGAGCGCCGAGGGGCGACCGCTGGGGAGCCGAGCCGGCCGGCCGGGCCCGCGCGCGTCCACCCAGACCGCGCGGTCGCGCGGGTGACCTCCAGGCCGCGCTACTCGCCGACGAGGCGCTTGATCACGTAGCGCGAGCCGAACGTCACGGTGACCACCAGCGCACCCAGGGCGGCGAGCACGGTGGACGCGTCCATGCCCGGCGAGCCCGGGGCAAGCCCGCTCACGGTGTCGGTGGCCGGCGCGTGCGTCTTCTTCGGCTTGGCAGTGGCCCTGGTCGTTGCGTTGGTCGTGCCGCTGGTGCCGCCGCTCGAGCCGGGACCGGCGCCGGTCTTGGTTCCGGCGACGGCCGCGAGGCTGGATCCCTTGTTTGGGACGGGGGCGAGCGCACTCGGGGCGCCCTTGGGCATGCCGACCGACGCGGCCGGCGCCGCCGTGGGCTTGGTGACGTCGAGCGCGGTGACCTTGTCCGAGGTCGCCACGTAGACGAAGGCCGCGGTCAGGTCGGACGCCAGGCCGAGGACGGTCCCGGGGGCGGTCGCCCAGGCGGTGACCGACTTCGCGACCACCTTGTAGAGCTTCTTGCCCACCGAGACGACCGCGTAGTTGCCGAGCGCGGTGATCGCCGTCGGGGCACCCGCGCTCAGGGGCACCGAGCTGACGACCTGGCCCGTGGAGAGCGAGATGAGGTAGACACGGTTCTGGTTGGCGGTCGCCACCCAGACGTACCCGGACGCGCGGGCGACCGACATGGCCACCACCGTGGCGCCGAGGCCGCTGGTGCCGCCGACCTGGGTCACCTTGGCGTTCGTGGGCTCGATGATCGAGACCCAGGTGCCCGTCGTCGAGGCCGCGACGACGTGGGGGTCCTGCGGGTCGGCGGCCAGCAGGTTGGGCACGGAGGTGAGGTTCACGCCGTCGAGGATGGTCGTGGCTCCGTCCATGAGGACGCCCAGCGCCTTGGAGCCCTGGAGGGCCAGGTAGAGCGAGGAGCCCTGGGGGTGGGCCAGCGCGATGATCGGCCCCTTGGCCGTGGTCGGGCCGCTCACGTTGAGCGTCGCGATGTCGATCTGGTAGAGGCTGGCCGTCCCCTTGGCCGTGTACAGCGTCTGGCCGTCGGCCGTGAATGCGAGCTGGGTCGGGACCTCGGGGACGGTGATCAGCGATTCGGTCGTCTGGTTCTTGAGGTAGAGCTCGCGGACGCCGCTCGGGTCGGCGACATACAGGTCGCCGACGCCGTTGGCGAGCACGAGGTGCCCGGACCCGCCAGCCAGCACGAAGCAGGCGGCCGTGGCGGCCGCACCGATCGTGCGCAGGATGCGGGTCCAGGGATTCATCACAGGTCTCTCAGTAGTGGGATCGGCGGCCAGGCGTCAGCGCTTGAGGTTGACGAGGTCCTGGAGCATCTCGTCCGAGGTCGTGATGACCTTGCCGTTGGCCTGGAAGCCACGCTCGGCGGTGATCATGCTCGTGAACTGCGTCGCGAGGTCCACGTTGGACATCTCGAGCGATCCGGTGGTGACCGTGCCGCGACCGCCGGTGCCGGGGATGCCGATCGCCGGCCCGCCCGAGGCCGAGGAGGCCGCGTAGAGGTTCTGGCCCTGGCGGAGCAGGCCGCCCGCGTTGACGAACGACGCCATCGCGATCTGGCCCAGCAGCTGCGTCTGGCCGTTGCTGAACACGCCCGTGACGTCGCCGGCGTTGCCGATCGTGAACGTCACGAGCGTGCCGCTCGTGAAGCCGTCGACCTGGGCGTTGACGGTCGAGGCGCCCTGGTAGCCGGTCATTGCCGACATGGCAACGTTCACGTTGAGCGGCGACGTCGCGCCGTTGGTCAGCGCGACGCTGATCGGCGAGCCCGTCGAGCCCGCGTACGTCCCGTCGCTGTTGAACGTGATCGTGCCCGCGGAGGCCGTGCTGGCCGCCGTGTCGGTCGGGTCGGTGCTGGCTGCCCAGCTCCAGGCGTTCGCTGCGGTCTTGGTGTACGTCACCTGGACCGAGTGGCTCACGCCCAGCGAGTCGACCGCCGTGAGCGTGGTGGTGGAGGTGTCGCCCACGGCGGCGGCCGCGTCGAGGTTGCCCGTGACGGTGCCGGCGGAGCTCGCGAGGGCCGTGGTCCGGGTGCCGAGCGGGATGATCACGTCGGTCGGGGCGGTGGTCGTGTCGACCGCACCGGCGGCGTTGGCGTTCCAGCCCTGGACCTTGAGGCCCGAGGCGGAGTTGATCAGGTTGCCGCCGAGGCCGATGTCGAACGAGCCGTCGCGGGTGTAGTACTGGCGGCTGCCGTCGTTGACGACGAAGAGGCCGTCGCCCTGGATGGCCATGTCGGTGAGCCGGCCGGTCGACTGCAGGTTGCCCTGGGTCATGATCACGTCGATCCCGGCGACGGTCACGCCGAGGCCGACCTGGGCCGGGTTGATCGATCCGAGGCCGCCCTGGGGGGCGGATGCGCCGCGGAACGTCTGGCTCAGGATGTCCTGGAAGTTCACGCGGCCGGTCTTGAAGCCCACGGTGTTGACGTTGGCGATGTTGTTGCCGATCTCGTCCATCATGACCTGATGGGCCCGCAGACCGGAGATCGCCGAGAACATCGAGCGAAGCATGCTGCTGGTCTCCTGGTTCGGTAGGAGCCTTGACGTAGACGACGGCCGTCCGCGGTGCGGCGCGGCCAGGCCTGACTAGGTCGTGGCCGTGCTGGTGCCGGACGTTGTGCCGGTGGTGGTGCTCGAGCTCGAGCTGGACTTGAGGACCTGGGTCACTTGGGCGGGGTCCACGAGGGAGCCCCCGTCGAGCACGAGCAGGATCCCGGTGGAGTCCTGGACGATGCGGTCCACCGTTCCCGTCGCCGGGAGGCCGGTGGTGTCGGTGCCGATGACCTGGTCGCCGATGAGGGCCGACGCCTGCGCCAGCTGCGTCCCGCCGAGGGACTTCTGCACCTGCTGCAAGGTGTCGATCTGGGTGAACTGGGCCAGCTGGGCGAGGAATTCCTTGTCGTCCATCGGCGATGTGGGGTCCTGGTTCTGCAATTGCGCGAGGAACAGCTTGAAGAAGTCGTCCTTGGTGAGGCCGAACACGTCGCTGGCGCCGGCGCTGGACTTGATGGTGTCCACGCCGCCGGTGCCGGCGCTGGACCCCGCGGTGCCCGAATCGAGTGTCGGGCTCACGGTGGGGGCGGTGATTCGTGCAATGTCGAACGGCATGGCCGGCTCCTTCCTACGCCCGCACGTCGAGGGCGTTGCCGGGGTGCGCTGACCCCGTGCTGGACGCGGCGGCGACCATGGCCGGCGAGCGGCCGCGGGTGCGGCCGGTCGCCGGCGGTGACGCCGGGGCTGATGACGGGACCGATGACGGGGTGTCGTGCCTGGCGTCGCGGGCGGCGCCTCCCCCGCCCGCGCCGGCGAAGCCGCCCGCGGGCTGCTGGTCCTGCGGTCGGGGCTGGTCGCCGCCCGACCCGGCGCGGGCGTCGAGGTGGCCGCTCGTCGTGGTGCCCTCGGCACGGATGCGCAGGTCGATGTTCCCGGGCAGGACGGCCCCGGCGGCGAGCGCGCGGTCGATGCCCGACGCGAGCTCGTGGGCCGCCGCCGGGTCGCGGGCGACGATCTCGGCGCGGATGGTCTCGCCCAGCCGGGCACTCACGATGATGCGGATGGCGCCCAGCTCCGGATCGTCGATCCGGCTCTCGAGCCCCGGCACGCCGGCTGTGGCCGTCGTCCGGATCCGGTCGATCGCCTCCTGGGCAACGCGGTCCGCGGCGGATGCGGCGACGAGCCCGGCCGGTGTCGAGGTGCTCACCTCGGACGGGACCGACATGCTCCCACGCGCGGCGGCGAGTGCCGCCAGTGCCGCGTCCGCCGGCGGGGCGACGCCCCCTGACTGCTGGGCGGCGGCAGCGTCGGTGGACGAGGTTCTCGCCTCGCGGGCGGCGTCCCCTCCGGAACTGCCGCGGTGGTCGTCGCCGGCGGGCGTGCCGTGCGCCGCCGTGATCCGGGCCATCGACGCACGGGCGCGGGCGACGTCGTCGCCGGGCGTGGGCAGCCCGTCGCCACCCGTCGAGGCGGGCGCGCTCGGCGTCCGCGCGCCGGCGGCGGCGTCGGCGGCGGGCGGCCCGCCGCGCTGGTCGCGGCGTGAGGGGACGGGTAGGCCGGTCGCGGACGCGGCGGCGGCGGCCTGGGGCGCCACATCACCTGCGGAGGCCGTGGAGGAGGCGGTCGCCGTCGGCGCCGACACAACGTCCGAGTGCACGGCTGCGGCCTGGCCGGACGAGCCCCCGGCTGGCGGCACGACGCCGGGCCCAGACTTGGCCCCGGGCACTGCCGAGGCGGCAGGCACGGCGGGGACGCGCGGACCACCGGCCGCCGGGCCTGCCGGCAGCGCCGGCGCTGCAGGCGCGCCAGCCTGCGCGTCCCGCGCCTTCGCGCTCGGGTCGCCGGTGCCGGGCGCCTGGGGCGCCGACGCCGCCGCGGCAGCCAGCGTCGGGCTGGCCGCCCCCGCCATCGCGGGGGCGCCGCTCGGGCGGGCCGCGGCCACGTCGCCCGGGGCGGCCGCCGGATGCCTGCGGTGCGTCCGGCTGGCGCCCGCCGGCTCGTCGGCGCCGTCGTGGTGCCCGTGGCCACCCGAGCCGTCGCGGCCAGCGGAGCCCCCGGCCCCGTCGGCCGGCGGCTCGCCATCTGCGGCGCCAGCGTCGCGGGCATGCTCGGCCTGATCGCCCTTGGCCGATCCGTCGGCCCCGCTGGTGCCGCGACCCGGCCGCGACCGGTCGGCCGCACGCTGGTCATCGAGTCCGTGATCTGGCTCGGGATCGCCGCCGGGCAGGTGGTCGGGCTGGCGCGCACCGGGCGCGCCGTGCGCCGCGACCGGATCGATGTCAGCGGGCGCCAGGGGTGCGGGCGCCGCGGCCTCGGCGGCCAGCACGCGCCCGAAGCCTGGCCCCCCGTCGGGCGAGGACGTGCTCGGCGGGCGCGTGACCGCGGCCAGCGCGTCGAGCGCCTCGGACGCGACGCCGGCGACGGGGAGGATCATCGGCGCCGTCATCGTGCGCTCACCACGTCCTTGAGCATCCCGAACCTGCCGGTGACCATCCGCGAAACCGATGCGAACTTGAGCTGGGTGTCGGCGAGGGCGGTCATCTCCTCGTCCACGCTCACCGTGTTGTTGTCCACGCGCTGCGCGTTGGCCGGGTCGCGCGAATCGAGGGGCGTTGTCTGGGGCGCGTCGCCGCCCGGGGCGCCCGAGAACTGCGCGCCGGTGGTCCGGGCGAGGCCCACGGCGGCGGACTGCCCGTACATCGGCGCGTTGAGCGCGAGGTCCGTCCCGCCATTGAGGCCGTCGGCGAGCTGCGCCTGGAGCTCGCTCTCGAAGTCGACCGTCTCGGCCTGGTAGCCGGGGGTGTCGATGTTGGACAGGTTCGCGGCCACGGCCTGCTCGCGGAGGGCCAGGCCGTCCAGCGCGCTGGTGAGGATCCGCTGCGTGGGGTCGATCAGCCAGTTGCTCATGCCGCCGCCTCCCGATAGTGCGTCCAGTAGGAACAGATCCGGTCGATGTAGTTGTGGGTGGTGGTGCTGTCTGGCACGCCGCCGGCCTTCGCCACGGCGCCCTTGCCGGCCTGGTAGGCGGCGAGCGCGAGGTCGGTGCGGCCGTAGAGCTGGAGGTTGTGGGCGAAATAGCGGGCGCCGGCGCGAACGTTCTGCACGGGATCGAACGGGTCCTTCACGCCGAGCGACTTGGCGGTGGCCGGCATGAGCTGGCAGAGCCCCTGGGCGCCCGCCGAGGAGACGGCGGTCGGCCGGAAGCCCGACTCGGCCCTGACGAGGGATGCGAGGAGCAGCGGGTCGACGCCGGCACGCACTGCGGCGTCGCGGATCTCGGCGTGGTACGGGATGCTCGAGGCGACCGCGTCGAACGCGGCGAGGGAGCTCGGCGTGAGCTTGCCGTCGGCGGCCGCGAGCGGCGATGCGGCGGTCCAGCCCGAGGCGGCGACCTTCTCGTCGCCGGGCAGGCAGCCGCCGCGCAGCACCGGCAGCGGGTCGATGTTCTTGCCGTGCACGGTGAGCTCGAGGTGCAGGTGGGGCCCGGTGGTGTTGCCGGTCATGCCGACGCGGCCCAGGGCCTGGCCCGCCTTGACCTTGTCGCCCGCCTTGACCTTCAGGCCCGGCTGGAGGTGTGCGTACAGGGCCACCGAGCCGTCGCCATGGCGGACGCGGACCACCTCCGCGCCGTCGGGGTACCGGCCGGCGTACTCCACCGTGCCGGCGGCCATGGAGCGGACCGGCGTGCCCTGGGCGGCCGCGATGTCGAGGCCGTCGTGGTAGTGGGCGTAGTGGTGGCCGTTCACGGTGGCGGCGGGCTCGAGCGTGCACGTCGTGGGCCCGAACTTCTGGGTGATCGTGCCGTGGACCGGCCACACCGCCGACGCCCCCGCCCGCGCCGTGCTGCCGAGGCCGCCGGCGGCGCTGGCGCTGGTGGCGGTGGAGGCGGCCGCGGCGAGGCTGGGCAGGGTCGACCGCTCGGTCGACGGACGCGGACTGGCGGGCTTGGCGCCGGCCGCCCACGGGATGGACCACGAGCTGGGCAGGCTGGCCGAGGTCACGACGCCGCCTGGTCCGGTGCCGGCGAGGATCGAGGCGAACGACCCGCTGGCCGGGTCCACGCCCGCGATGCCGGCAGCGGCGTCGCCCGCGCCGCCGAGGCGGCTCTGGATCTGGCTGATCCGCGCCAGGACCGGGGCGATGGACTCGGGGCCGCTCACGGCTCCACCTCCCGGCTGGCGATGGCCCTCGCGTGCCGCACGCCCGCGATCTCGGAAAGGACCTTGTCCTCGCGGTGCTGGGCCTCGAGGGCCTCGGCCGCCCTGACGCGGTCGCGCAGGCGCTCGACCACCTCGCGCCGCTTCGACGCCTCGGCCAGCGCGGCCCGGGCGAGCATCAGGCCCTCCGATGCGGACTCGAGCTCCGTGGTGCCGGCAGCGGTCGCCTGCTCGGCGGCCTCGACGCCAGCCCTGGCCGCCCGGAGCTCCCCGGCCTGGGCGCCGCTCTCGGCCATCTCGACCTGGCGGCCCTCGGCAGCGTGCTGCGCGGTCGTCAGTGCGATCAGGGTCTCGGTGGCCCGGCGGTGGCCGTCCACCGCGGCCGCGAGGCAGGCGCGCGCCGCGTCCTCGGCCATCTCGCGCAGCCGCAGGACCACGCCGAGCCGGAAGCCGCCGCTCACGCTGCAGCACCTCTGGCGGCCGGCATGCCGTCGAGCAGCCCGAGTGTCTCCATCGCCGCCACGACCGTCTCCACGTCGCCGGGCTCGCCCGCATCCTGGCGGAGGAGCTCGTCGATGTCGGGCTTGAGCCGGATGGCGCGGTCGATCGCGTCGGACGAGCCGGGCGCGTAGGCGCCCACCTCGATCAGGTCGCGGGCGCCCTCGTACTCGGCGAGTCCCGCCCGCAGCGAGCCCGCGAGGCGGCGGTGGTGGTCGGTGGTGATCGTGGGCATGACGCGGGACACGGAGGCCAGCACGTCGATCGCCGGGTAGTGGTTGCGCTCGGCGAGCGTCCTCGTCAGCACGATGTGGCCGTCGAGGATCGAGCGCACCGTGTCGGCGACCGGCTCGTTGAAGTCGTCCCCCTCCACGAGCACAGTGAAGAAGCCGGTGATCGTGCCCGTGTCGGCGTTGCCCGCCCGCTCGAGCAGCCGCGGCAGGTAGCTGAACACGGAGGGCGGGTAGCCGCGCAGGGCCGGCGGCTCGCCCGCGGAGAGGCCGATCTCGCGCTGGGCCATGGCGAGGCGCGTCACCGAGTCCATCAGCAGCACCACGTCGTCGCCGTCGTCGCGGAACGACTCGGCGATCGCCATCGCGACCTCGGCCGCCTTGAGGCGCAGCAGCGCCGGCTGGTCGGACGTGGCGACGACCACCACGGAGCGCTCCAGGCCCTCGCTGCCCAGCTGCTCGTCGATGAACTCCTGGACCTCGCGCCCGCGCTCGCCGATCAGGGCGATCACGTTGGCGTCGGAGCTGGCGTGGCGGGCGATCATGCCCAGCAGGGTGGACTTGCCCACGCCCGACCCCGCGAAGATGCCCATGCGCTGGCCGGTGCCGGTGGTGAGCAGGCCGTCGATCGCGCGCACGCCCGTGGACATCGTCCTCGTGATCCGGGCGCGCGCGAGCGGGTCAGGGATCTGCGCGGACATCACGCGGACGTCGGCGTGCAGGGGGCCCTTGTCGTCGATCGGCCGGCCGAACCCGTCGAGGACGCGCCCGAGCACGCCGCGGCCCACCGGAACCCGGAACTGCTGCTCGCGGACGCGGACCGCGGAGCCCGGCTGGACCCCCGCGATGTCACCGAACGGGACCAGGGTGATCCGCTGGTCGCGGAACCCCACGACCTCGGCTGAGACGGGCGTCTCGCCCTCGAGGTCCACCCAGCAGATCGAGCCCAGCCGCACCGTCAGGCCGGCGGCCTCGATCGTGTTGCCCACGACGCGGGTCACCGAGCCCTGCGTGTGCAGCGTGGTGGCGGTGCTCACTGCGTGCCGCATGTGGCCCAGGAGCGGCGGGTGCGGTCGGCTGGTCATGCGAGCGTCCCGTCGGCCGCGACCGCATCGGGGCCCGCGGAGGTGCGGGGCGCGGCGCCCGCCGCGACCGAGCGGACCGTGTCGGCGGGCGACGAGGCGAGCGTCGCGAGGTCGGCGGCGGGCTGCACGGCCGACACGTCCGCCTCCGTGGCGCCCAGCGCTGCGGTGAGGTAGCCCGGGATGGCCGCGTCGAGGGCAGCGGCGACCTCCGAGAGCTGGTCCTCGAGCCCGGCCTCGACGAGGCCGTACTCGGTGCGCAGGCGGCAGCCGCCGAACGGGAGCGTGGGGTCGCCGACGAAGGACCAGGCGAGGCCGCGGTGCCGCTGGCCGTGGCGGGCGAGCCACGCCTCCTGCACCGGCGCCACCGCGTCGTTGTGGAGCTCAACCTGCACCGACGAGGCGCCAACGGCCTGCCTGAGGCCGGCCTCGATCGCAGCGATCAGCACCGACGGGTCGTGCCGGAGCTCGGCGCCCAGGATGCGGCGGGAGACGAGGATCGCGAGCTCCGCCACCGTCCGGGCGACCATCTCCACGTCCCGCGGCACGGCGGTCTCGAGCGCGCGGGCCAGCGCGCCGGCCGCGGCGATCGCCGACGCCAGCTCGCCCTCGGCGCGGGCTCGGCCGGATTCGTAGCCGCGTTCGTCGGCCAGGCGCACCACTTCGGCGACCCTGGCCGCCTCGGCGCGCTCGCGCGCCTCGACCATGGCCTGCGCCTCGGGGTCGACGACAGGCAGGACGTGCCCGCGGTGCCGGGTTGTGCCGGTCCACGGGTCGCCCGGGAGGCGGGCCTTGCGGCCGGAGAGGATCCGCTCAGGCGAACTCACCTTCGCCTCCCCGGTTGATGTAGATCTCGTCGGCGTCCTCGAGCCGCTTGACGATGTCGACGATGCGGCCCTGCGCCTCCTCGATGTTCTTGATGCGCACCTGGCCGCCCACCGTCATCTCGTCCTGCAGCATCTCGGCGGCGCGCGAGCTCATGTTCCCGAAGAACTTCTGCTTGAGCGCCTCGTCGACGTTGCGCAGCGCGAGCGCGAGGTCCTTGGTGTCGATCTCGCGGACCAGCCGCTGCATCGAGCGGTCGTCGAGGAGCGCGATGTCCTCGAACACGAACATCAGCCGGCGGACCTTCTCGGCCAGATCGGCGTCGAGGTCGGCGAGGCTGCCCATGATCTGGCGCTCGGTGGAGCGGTCCACCTGGTTGAGCATCTGCGCGAGCGGCTTCTCGCCGCCGACCTTGGTCGACTCCTGCACGGTGTTGGCGAGCCGGCGGCGGATGCCGTCCTCCACCATCCGCACCGCGTCCGGGGTCGTCTGGTCGGTCACCGCGATCCGCCGGGCGACCTCCACCTGGAGGGCCGGGTCGAGGAGCACGAGGATCTTGGCGGCGGCGCGCGCCTCGAGGTGGGCGAGCACGATCGCGATCGTCTGGGCGTGCTCGCTCTCGAGCATCTGGGCCACCTGGGACGGCTCGGCGCGGAGCACGAAGTCGAACGGCGGGGTGATCTGGGACGCGGTGACGCGCTCGAGCAGGTCCATCCCCTTCTGCTCGCCGAACGCCTCGACGAACAGCTCGAGGGCGTACTGGGGACCGCCCTGCAGGTCGGTCATGTGGGAGAACAGCGCGGTATAGGTGTCCTCGAGCACCTGGTCGCGCACCTGGGGCCGGACGCTCTTGGTCTTGAGGATCTGGGCCGCCACCTTCTCGGCGGCCTCGGGCGGCAGGCGCGACAGGACGTTCGCGGCGGCAGTCGTGCCGATCGTGATCAGCAGGGCCGCGACCCGCTCGGCGCCGGAGAGCTGGAGCGGCGCCGCGACGGCGGGCACCGGGAGGGGCTGGTCGGTCATCGGGCGCGGCTACCGGCGCCGACCGCGATCGTCATCGTCGAGCATCGAGCGGACGAGGTTGGCGACCTCGTCGGGCTCCTGCTCCGCCAGCTGGCGGAGCCGCTCGCCGATCCGGGCCTGGGCCGTGTCGGGGATCTGGGGGAGCTCCTCCTGGAAACTGGCCCCGATGCGGCCTCCGCCGCCGCGCTCGGGCGCTCCCGCCTCGCCCGCGCCCAGCGACGAGAGGTGGAGCCGCGCCGCGGTCAGCTGCATCTCCTCGGCCCGGCCGCGGAGCGCCCGCATGTTGCGCCAGACGAGCAGGAGCAGGACGGCCGCCAGGAGCACGCCCGCGGCCGTGGGCACGGCGCCGCCGATCATGCCGAACAGGTCCGGACCCGCAGCGGTCGTGGCGAGTGCGGCCGTGCCCGCGAGGGCCGCGACCTGCGTGACGGGGATCGCGCCCTTGGGCGCCTGGACGGCGCTCTCGATCAGCGCCTCGAGGTCAGCGGTCTTGAGCCCGGCAGTCTGGAGCGCGGACTGGTCCACCATCACCGCGCCGCTCAGGCTCAGGATGGTGCCGGGCTGCTGGGTGACCTGCTGGACGTCGGTCGAGTTCGCGTAGTTGACCGTCTGGGTGGTCTTGAGGTAGGGCCCCGTGGACGCCGACGGCGAGGCCGACGCCGTGGCGGCGGGCGACGCGGATGCCCCCGCCGACGCGGACGGGCTCGCGACCGGCACATTGGGGTACGTGGGCAGGCCGGGCACGTTGGAGGTGGTGCCCGGGATGCCGCTCGCCCCGGTTGCGCTGTCGCCGCCATAGGTCTCGACGCTCCACTGGACGCCCGTCGGGGTCCAGTGGGCTGTGTCGATCGGGGCGACCGTGGTCGTGGTCTGGTCGATCTTGCGCATGTCCAGCGTGGCCGTGACCTGGACCTGCGACTTGCCGGCGCCGAGCACGCTGTCGAGCAGCGTCTGGATCTTGGAGCGCAGGGTGCGCTCGGTGGTTGCCTGGAGGTTGAGGGCCGTCGAGACGTCGTTGTTGGGACCCGCGAGCGTGTGGCCCTCGGAGTCCACGACCGACACGTTGCCGCTGTCGAGCCCGCCCACGGACCCGGCCACGGTGGACACGATCGAGGCGACCAGCTCCGAGTTGGGCTCGCCGCCGCCCGCCATCTTGACCCACACCGACGCCGACGCCGGCTGGTCGGTGCTCGTGGTGACGCCGGTCTTGGCGAAGACGATGGTGACGGTCGCGTCGGCCACGCCGTCGAACTTCTTGACGGTGTTGGCCAGCTGGCCCTGGAGGGCCCGCTGCAGCTGGACCTGCTGGTCGAACGCGCTCGCGCCGAGCGTCTGCGAGTTGAACAGGTCGAAGCCCTGCGAGCCGCCGTCCGCGTAGCCCGCCTGCGTGGCCGCGATGCGCGCCTCGGCCACCTTGGTCGCGGGCACCGAGATCGTGGCGCCGCCCGCGTCGAGCGTGTACGGGATGCCCGCCGAGGTCAGAGCGCTCGTGATCGTGCCGGCGTCGCTGGAGGTCACGTTCGTGAACGCGGCCTGCATCGACGGCTGGCCCGCCCACATGACGAGGCCGACGGTCATGAGCACTGTGAGGGCCGCGCCGAACACGATCCCGATTCGCTGGGAGATCGTGAGCTGGCGGACGAGCAGGAGCAGCTGGTCGATCATCGAAGCCCTTTGCTAGCGGGTGGCCGGCCGTCAGACCTGGATGCGCATGAGTTCCTGGTAGGCCTCGAGGAGCTTGTCCCGGACGGCGATCCCGGTCTTGAGTCCGATCGAAGCCTGCTGGAGCTCGAGCATCACGGTGTGGATGTCGGCCGAGCCGCCGGCCGCGAACTGCGCCATCGCCGTGTCCGCCCCGTTGACCTGCGTGTTGAGCTGGCCCAGGGCGTTGCCGATGGCATCGAGGAACGAGTTGCCCGACGTGGACGCGTCCACCCCGCCGAGGCTGGCCGGGGACGCCGCGCCGGGAGCGCCGGCGGCCGCTGCGGGAGCGGCGCCGCCGGCAGCTGCGGCGGCGGCGCCCGAGAGCACCGATGCGACGCCCGTGACAGGTCCGATGACGGTCATGGCCTACTTCCCGATGTCCATCGCGTCGAGCGCGGTCTGCTTGGCCGCCTGGGTCACCGTCGCGTTCATCGAGTACGAGCGGGCGGCACCCATTAGGTCGGTCATCTGGGTGGCGGCGTCCACGTCCGGGTAGCTCACGTAGCCCTGCGCGTCGGCATCGGGATGCGTGGGGTCGTAGACCCGGATCGGGTCCCCGCCGATGTCGGCGACCCCGACGGCCGCCACGCCCATGGCCCCGTTCTGGCTCATGGTCACGGCCTCGAACACGGGCGCGACCGGCTGGTAGAGCGTGCCCGTCGTGCTCCGGGTCGAGCGGGAGTTGGCGAGGTTCCCGGCGGCCACGTCCATGCGGAACCGCTCCGCCGTCATGCCCGACGCTGCGATGCGGATCGTGTCGAAGACGCTCATCAGTGGAAGTCCTGCCCTCAAGTGTTCCGGCGAACGACCGCATCGTCGGCTGGGCGGCGGCCGGGGAACATCGGTGCGGACCCCGACGTTTCACGCGCCTCCGGACCCCCGTCGGGGGGTCCTAGGGGTCGGAGCGGGCACCCCCGAACGGCGTACACTCGCCGTTGATGCAGCAAGGACCCGAGCCCGACACCAGCCGCGTCCTCGCCGGCGCCGAGCGCTGGGTCCGCCTCGACCGGGCCGGGGCTCCCCTGGCTTGGGACGGGGCGCGCACGAGTCCGACCGACCCTGCCGATGGTCCGCTGGTCATGGTCGCCGGCTGGGAGGACGGCCACCAGCCATGCGCCCCGTTCGTGGCGTCCGACGGCGGCGAGGCGTGTCGCGGCTGCCCGGTGGGCATCGTCGACGGCGTCCTGCGGACGGGTCGGGCTGCCGCCGACCGCTGCCCCTTCGGGATCCGGATGCTCGCCTTCCCCGCTCCGGCCGGCGCCCGTGACTCGGCGGCCGTCCTGCGCCTGGGCACCACCGAATCGAGCGACGGCGAACTGCCCTCGGGCCGTGCGATCCTCCACGCCGCGCGACGGCTGCGCTCGGTCGACGGGCTGCGCGCCTGGGAGGCCGAGCAGCGGGCACGCGGTGCCGAGCGGCGGCGGACAGCCGCTGCAGCCCTCGCCCAGATGATCGCCACGACCGAGGAGTTCCACCGGCTCTACACGGCGGCCGACCGCGATCGGGCGAACGTCGAGAGCTCGATGACCCGCCTGGACCTCCTGGCCCGCGAGACCCTGCGCGAGTCCGAGGAGTCGCGCGTGGCCGTCGCGCACGCGCTGCACGACACCGCCGGGCAGTCGGCGGTGGCCGCCCACAGGTTCCTCGAGGCCGCCCGGGCGTCCCTCGACGGCCCCCGCCCGGAGACCGCGGCGGGCCATCTCGATGCCGCCCAGGAGCGGCTCTTGACCACGATCCGCGAGATCCGCGCCGTCCTCAACAGACTGGTGCCGCCGGGCCTCGAGGAGCTGGGCCTCGCCAAGGCGCTCGAGCGCTACACCGAGGAGTTCGTCCCGGCCCCGATCACGGCCGCGGTCGCCGGGCAGCTGCCGCGCGCCGCCTACTGGCTGGAGGCCGGACTGTTCGCCATGACGGCGGAGGCGATCAGCAATGCCGTCGAGCACGGCCAGCCCGCCCACATCCGGATCGACCTGCGCGCGGCCCGCGGGCGGGGCATCATCACCGTGGCGGACGACGGGGCCGGCTTCGACCCTGCCGCGGCCCACCACCGGCGGACGATGGAGGGCATGGGCCTCATGGGCATGCAGCGGCGCGCCGGCTGGCTGGGCGGCCGCGTCGACATCGTGAGCCGCCAGGGCACCGGGACCACCATCAGCATCACAGTTCCACTCGAAGCCCCAGACCGTATCGACGTGAGCGACGAGAGAGAGACGAGAGGCGAGTGAGGCCATGACCGACACGCCGAGCCGCGTGCTGCTGATCGACGACCACGAGATGTCCCGGCGGGGCCTCGAGGCGATGCTCTCGACTGCGGACTGGGTGGAGGTGGTCGGCGAGGCGGACGGCTGCGAGCCGGGCCTTGCGCAGATCGAGCGCCTCCAGCCCGACATCGTGCTCCTGGACATCCGGATGCCCGGCCTGGACGGGCTGCAGTGCCTCGAGGAGATCAAGAAGCTCGAGCACCCGGTCGCGGTCGTCATCGTGACGCTCTACAACGACCGCCGGTACGTGCTCGAGGCCATCCGCCGCGGCGCCGCGGGGTACGTCCTCAAGGAGGCGTCCACCGGCGAGATCCTGTCCACGATCGCCGCGGTCGCCGACGGCCAGCTGGCCGTGGAGCCCGGGCTGCTGCGGGAGGCGCTGATGGCGCCGCCGGAGGAGCCGCCGGCCGAGGAGACGGCCCGTGCCCGCGCGGAATTGTTCGCGCTGACCCCCCGTGAGCTGGACGTGCTGCGCCTGCTCGCCGACGGCATGACCAACAAGGAGATCGGGGGCCAGCTCTCGATCGCCGAGGACACGGTCAAGAAGCACGTCCAGAACATCATCTGGAAGCTGCGGGCCGCCGACCGGACGCAGGCGGCGATCGTGGCCTACCGGGCCGGCCTGCTCGATCCGCTCGACGCCTGACGCCCCGCGCGGGGCCGTCACCGCCCGTCCTGGCATCGCCGCGTCGCCTGTTGCGAATTCGGCTCAAGTCCGGCGTCGATCCCGCCGACTCCTTGCGTACAAGGTGCCGACCATGACGATGCTGAACGCCGCTCCTACCGCCACCACCGCCCCGACCGGGGCGACCGCGATCGCCACTGTCCCGACTCCCACCGTGTCCGTGCCGTCGACGCCGGCGGGCGCCGGCCAGGCCGCGAAGGACGCGAAGGAGCAGGCCAAGGCGCCCGATTTCCACGTCCTTGGCTCGGGCGGCACGCCCGGCACCACGGGCAGTGCCGACCGCACCGACGCGGTGACGGTGCCGCTCGACGCGTTCGCCAAGCGGAGCGGCCCCGACGCGACGGTCCGGACGGCGAACGGCACCGTCAGCGTCCACGCCGTGTTCCAGCTCGACGACAAGACGCGCCAGGTCACCGTCGCGATCGTCAACGAGGACGGCAAGCTGGTGCGGCTCATCCCGCCCGAATCGGTCTCCCGGATGATCGCCGCCATGGCGATGTACCGCGGCCGCTGAGCCGCCGGCCCGTGCGAGCGGGCTCGACCCGCCCCCACCACCACCCCCCACCGTTGGGCTATGCGCCCGAACCGCCGCGCGACCGACACCCCTGATGCCGGCCCTGATGCCCGAGCATGTCCGCGCCGAGGAGTCCATGTACGCCCCGACCTCCACCCCAGCCGCCACGCAGGCCCTGGAGCGCACGTTCGAGCGGGCGATGGGCGCCGCCGGACGAGCCCTGGCCGAGATGAGCGGCCACACGATCGAGGTCGTCGCCACCGAGGTCGCGAGGACCAACTCCCGCCGCGTCGTGGAGGCCGCCGGCGGCGCCGGGGCCGTCGTGGTGGGGATCTACCTGGGGATCACGGGCTCGGTGGTCGGCCACGCGCTGCTCGTGCTGCCGCCCGATGGAGCCCGCCGGCTCGCGGCGCTGCTGCTCGACGGGTTCGCGGAGCCGGCCGTGGTCGAGATCGACGAGCCGGGCCTGCCGGCGCTCGACGAGCTGGAGCTCTCGGCGCTGCGGGAGGTCGGCAACGTCACGGTCGGGGCCTTCCTCAACGAGGTGGGCCGCCACCTCGACGAGCCGGTGGTGGTGACCGTGCCGGTGGCCGTGTCCGACATGGCGGGCGCGATCCTCGACGCCGTGCTCGCCGACCTCACGACCGAGAGCGACGACGTCCTCGCCGCGCGGACCTCGTTCATCAACAACGGCGACACAATCGAGGGCGCCGTCCTCGTGCTGCCGCGCCAGGAGAGCCTCGTGGCGCTGACGGTGGCGCTGGGGGCGGCATGACCATGGTCGGCGCCGAGCAGGAGGTCCTGGTCGCCGGGATCGGCGAGATGGTGGTGACCAGCAACCCCAACGCGGCACTGGTCGCGTACGGGCTCGGCTCGTGCGTGGCGCTCTCGATGTGGGACCCGAAGGCGCGCGTCGCCGGGCTCGCCCACTTCATGCTGCCCAGTGGACCGCTCACGCATCCCCCGGTGAAGTTCGTGGACAGCGGCCTGCCCCAGTTCTTCTCCGAGTTCTCGCGGCGGGGCGGCGACCCGCGGCGAGCCCAGATGAAGGCCGCGGGCGGCGCCGCGATGCTGGCTGTGATGGCGTCCACGATGGAGATCGGCAGGCGCAACGCCGAGGCCCTCCAGGCGGCACTCGGCGCGCACGGCCTCCGGCTCCACAGCAGCGATCTCGGCGGCAAGGCGGGCCGGACGGTTCAACTCGAGGGGGCGACCGGCCGACTCCTCGTCAAGAGCGTGACAAGCGTCTCGGTCCTCTAAAGGCCGCGGCAGCATCTGGAGGCCAGACCACCATGGCGAAGATCCTCGTCGTCGACGACGCAGCGTTCATGCGGCTGCGGGCGGTGAAACTGCTCTCCGAGGCCGGCCACACCGTGTTCGAGGCCGAGAACGGCCGGGTGGCCATCGACGTCTACAAGTCCGAGCAGCCGGACGCGGTGCTGATGGACATCACCATGCCCGAGATGGACGGGCTCGAGGCCCTGTCCGAGATCCGCAAGGTGGACCCGGGGGCGAAGGTGGCGATGCTGACCGCCATGGGCCAGCAGGCGATCGTCATGGACGCGATCAAGCGCGGCGCGCGCGACTTCGTCGTGAAGCCGTTCGCCCCCGACCGCGTCCTCGGCGCCGTCCAGAAGCTGCTCACCGCCTGATCCCGGCCACCGCCCATCCCGGCCCCCAAGCGGGAAGGAACCTGCGCCGTGGCACCGATCCGTGTCCTGGTCGTCGACGACTCCGCCTTCATGCGCCATGCTGTCGGGCGCCTGATCGGCGAGGCCGGCGATCTGGTCGTGGTCGGCTCCGCGGCCAACGGCGAGGATGGCCTCAAGGCCGCCGCCGAGCTCCGCCCCGACGTCATCACGCTCGACGTCGAGATGCCCGTCCTGGACGGGCCGGGGATGCTGCGCCGCCTCATGGCGACCACGCCGACCCGCGTGGTGATGCTCTCGAGCCTGACCACCGATGGTGCCGCCGTCACGCTCGACGCCCTCGACGCGGGCGCCATCGACTTCGTCGCCAAGCCGGGCGGCTCGCTCACGATCGACATCGGCCGCGTGGGGATCGACCTGGTCTCCAAGATCCGCGCGGCGGCCGGCATGTCCGAGGCCGCCTTCCTCGCCCACCGGGCGCGCGCCGCCAAGCGCACCGCCCTGCACCCCGCAGCCCCCGCGCCGCGGCCCGCGGCGCGTCCGGTCCGCGTGGGCGCCACCGCCGCTCGACGCCTGGTGGTCATCGCCTCCTCCACCGGCGGCCCGAGCGCGCTCAATGCGGTGGTCCCGCACCTCGCGGCGGAGCTGGCGGCCGGTGTCCTTGTCGTGCAGCACATGCCGCCCGGGTTCACGGCCTCGCTCGCCGCCCGCCTCGACGCCGCCGGCCGGCTCAGCGTCCACGAGGCGGCCGCGAACGACCTGATCGTCGACGGCGAGGCCCTCCTCGCCCCCGGCGACTTCCACATGATCAGCTCGGGCTCGGGCCGCATCCAGCTGAGCTCCCTGCCGCCGGTCAACTCGGTGCGCCCGGCCGCCGACGTCACCCTGCAGGCCGTGGCGCCCGTCTGGCGCGAGCGGCTGCTGTGCGTGGTCTTGACGGGGATGGGCGCCGACGGCCGGGAGGGCGCCCGGGCCGTGAAGGCGCATGGCGGGACCGTGTTCGCGCAGGACCGCGACTCCTCGGCCGTGTGGGGCATGCCGGGCTCGGTGGTCGAGGCGGGGCTGGCCGACCGGGTGCTCCCGCTCGACCGGATGGCCGAGGCCATCGCGACGTGGGTGGCAGACACGGCGGCGGTCCGCCCCTCGGCACCCTGGTCGCAGGCCGCACCACGGCTGTTCGCCCGCCCGTAGGCGCTCGCGGGCCGGCGGCCGCGCGCGCTGCTCCGGTCTAGCCCTCCGCGGCGCGCTTCGACTGGCCGGGCCGGGCGATCTTGACCAGCTCCTCGCGCAGGATCCCGATCTCCTGGGCCACGAGGCCGAGCGCCTGGTTGCGCTGGGTCACGTTGTTGGCCTCGTTGAGCGTGTCCACCGCGCCCGCCACGCGCGCGGCGCCGAGCAGCGCGGCAGGCTCGCGCACGCGCCGGGCGATGGTGATCGTCTCGATCAGGTCGTCGCGGTCGCGCGCCTCCTGGAGCGCCGTCGTGAGCTCGTCGAGGTAGCGCAGCGTCGATTCGATCAGCAGCCGGTACTCGGCCTCGGTCACGTCGAGCCGGCTCATGGCCTCGAAGCGGTTCTCGAGGACCGGCACCGTGCGGGCGAGGATCTCCTCGACCTTCTCGACCAGCATCGCCGGCTTCACTGGCTTGAGCAGGTAGTGGCGCACCCCCGCCTGGATCGCCTGCCGGACCGTGTCCTCGTCGGCGAGGCTCGTGCACACCATCACCGGCAGGTTGCGCCAGCGCGGGTCGGTGGGCAGGAACTTGACGAACTGGAGGCCGCGCATCTGGCCCGGCAGGTCGAGGTCGGTGATGACCAGGGTGAAGCCGGTCTCGGTCTTGAGCTTGTCAATCGCCTCCTTGGCGTTCGACACCGACTCGACCTGGTGCTTGCGCTTGTCCAGGGTCATCTCGATGATCTGCCTGGAGACGGGATCGTCGTCGACGACCAGCACGGTCATGCGACCACCTCTCCCTTGCTGTCTGCCGTGCGCGCGGCGGTGTGGCCGGACGCGGTGACGGGCGACCCGCCCGACAGGCCGACGATAGGCTGTCGCGCGTCCTGCGCCACCGGCCGGATCGGGGTGGTCCCCACCGCCGGATGGGGGGTGACGGCCGGGGCGGGCGCCGCCCCGTCGGGTGTCGTGAGGCTTCTGAACTCAGCCATCGTCCGGCCGAATGCCGCGTCGATCTCGGCCACCAGCTCGGCCGCGCCGTCGATGGAGCCCTCCCGGGCGCGGCGGACGAGCTCCGAGGCCAGGGTGCCGATGGTGACGGCGCCGAGCGACATCGAGCTCCCCTTGAGGGTGTGGGCGGCCCGCTCGACCGTCGCCGGCAGGCCCGCGTCGATCCCGTCCTCGATGCGGGCGATCTGCTCCGGCGTCTCGACCGCGAACAGGCTGACCAGCTCGCGCAGCGTCGCGCGGTCGTCCTCGGCCAGCACGCCCAGCGCGTCGAGGTGGGCGAGGTCGACCAGGCCGGAGCGACCAACGCCCGCCTCGTCGGCCGCGGCAGGCGTGACGGCCACTCCCGGGGCCTCCGGGTCGGGGCCGACGCCCAGGAAGCGGGCGAGCACCGCCCGCAGGTCGTCGGGCCTGACGGGCTTGGCCAGGTAGTCGTCCATGCCGACTGCCAGGCACCGCTCGCGGTCGCCGGCCATCGCGTTCGCGGTCATCGCCACGATCGGGATCGGCTGCCGGTCGGCGGCCGCCTCGAGGCGGCGGATCTCCTGCGTCGCCTCGAACCCGTCGAGCTCGGGCATCTGGCAGTCCATGAGCACCAGGTCGTAGCCGCCCCGCCGGACCGCCTCGATGGCCTCGAGGCCGTCGGCCGCCACGTCGACCAGGGCGCCGAGGCGGGACAGCAGCGTGGTCGCCACGGTCGCGTTGACCTGGTTGTCCTCGGCGAGGAGGATCCGCGCGCCCGCGAAGGACCCGCTGTCGAGAGCGGGCTCGCGCAGCCAGTCCGGCACCTCGGCCACGGGCTCCGCCCCGACGAGCTGCCGCAGTACGTTCCGGAGGTCGCCGACCTTGACCGGCTTGCGCAGGTAGGTGGCGATGCCCGCCGACGCCATCTGCCCGGTGATCGAGCGGCGCCCGGGCTCGGCGAGGAGCACCAGCTGGGCCGACGCGGTGGCGGCGTCGCTCTTGATCAGGCGGGCGAGGGTGAAGCCGTCGGTGACCGGCATCGTCTCGTCGATCACCCCGAGGCGGACGGGCTGCCCGGCCGTGCGGGCGTCGCGGAGCGCGGTGATGGCCGCGGGGCCGGTCGCCACGGCCACGACGTCGAGGCCCCAGTGGCGCAGCTGGCGCTCGAGGATGGCGCGCTGGGTGGCGTTGTCGTCCACGATGAGCGCGTGCTGGCCGGCCAGGTCCGGGTCCAGGCCCGGCGGCAGGCTGGCCCCGGCCGCGAGCGGGAACCGGGCCGTGAACCAGAACGTGCTCCCCTGGCCGGGGATGCTCGAGACGCCGATCGAGCCGCCCATGAGCTCGGCCAGCTGGCGGCTGATCGCGAGGCCGAGGCCGGTGCCGCCGTAGCGGCGGGCCATCGACTCGTCCGCCTGGGTGAACGGGCGGAACAGGCGGGCCATCGCTTCAGGCCCGATCCCGATGCCGGTGTCGCGGACCGAGAACCGGAGGGTGACCTGGTCGCCTTCGGCCGCGTCGAGGGCGACCGTCGTGACCACCTCGCCCGAGGGGGTGAACTTGAGCGCGTTGGAGATGAAGTTGAGCAGCACCTGGCGCAGCCGCGACGGGTCGCCGCGCAGCAGGTCCGGGACGTCGGGGGCCACCTCGGCCATGAGCTCGAGCTTCTGGGCGGCGGCCCGCTCGGCGAACAGCTCGAGCGCGCTGTCGACGGCGCCCCGGAGGTCGAAGTCGATCTCCTCGAGCTCGAGCCGCCCCGCCTCGATCTTCGAGAAGTCGAGGATGTCGTTGATGATCGAGAGGAGCGCGTCCGCCGAGGAGCGGATGGTCGTGACCCACTCCCGCTGCTCGGAGGTGAGGGGCGTGTCGAGGACCAGGCCCGCCATGCCGATGACGCCGTTCATCGGCGTGCGGATCTCGTGGCTCATGGTGGCCAGGAACGCGCTCTTGGCGCGGTTGGCCGCCTCGGCCGCGTCGCGGGCCGCCCGCAGGTCGTCGGCCGTGTGGACGTGGCTGGTGACGTCTCGGTACACCCAGAAGTGGCCGAGGGTGGCGCCATCGTGGCGGATGGGCAGGTAGTCGCGCTCGAAGACGCGGCCGTCGCGGCAGCGGACCTCCTGCCCGGTCACCGGCTCGTCGCCGAGGATCAGCTCCTCGACGCCGACCGCGAACGCCTCCCCGTCCTCGAACCGGTCGCGGATCGTGTCCACGATCACGGGCAGCGGCCAGTCCTCGAGCCGCTCGGGCGAGAACGGGAGGCCGAACACGTCGCAGAACGCCTGGTTGGCCAGCACCGCGTGGTGGCGGGCGTCCTCGATGAGCACGGCCGCATGCATGTTCTCGACCAGCGTCCGGAGCCGGGCGGAGTCGATCCGGATCCGCTCCTCGGCGGCGCGCCGGTCGGTGATGTCCTCACCGATGGCGGTGACCGACACCACGGCGCCGGTGTGGTCGCGCTGGACCGTCCGGTTCCAGGAGACGAGCCGTCGCTCCCGGCCGCGGGTCACGATCTCGTACTCGTCGTGGCGCGGCACCGCGTAAGACTCGAGCAGGCGCCGCCGCTCGGCGAGGAGCTCGTCGGCGAGGTCCGGGTCGTCGGGCGCCCGCAGGATATGGGTCCAGAACTCGCCGATCAGCTCGTCACGCGTGCGCCCGGTCACCTGGACGAGGCGATCGTTGACGTACAGGATGCGGCCGTCCGCGCTCGTGGTGATGGCCATGAGCTGGATCGTGTCGAGCGTCTCGCGGAAGCGCGCCTCGTTCTCGCCGAGCGCCTGCTCCACGCGGAGGCGCTCGGTGACGTCGCGCGAGTTGGTGACCAGCATCGTCCTGCCGGCGTCATCGACCATGCGCCGCGAGACCGTCTCGAGCCGGGCCACCTCGCCGTCCGCCCGCAGGTAGCGGACCGCGGCGGGCATGACCAGCGCGTCAGGGGTCGCGAGCGAGTGGCGGAACGCGTCGAACACCTTGCGGCGGTCCTCGGGGTGCACGAAGCGGAGGGCCCGCTGGCCGAGGTAGTGCGCCACCGGGTACCCGAGCACGCGGGTGACGGCCGGGCTGATGTAGGTCACGACACCGGCCGCGTCGATGATGGTGGTGACGTCGGTCGAGTTCTCGATCAGCATCCGGTGGTACTCCTCGGACCGGCGGACGGCCGCCTCGGCCTCGAGGCGCAGGCTGATGTCCTGCACCGTCCAGACGTGGTGCGTCACCGCGTCCGCGTCGTCGCGGACGGCAGCCACAGCCACGTAGCCCCACAGCGTCGTGCCGTCCTGGCGCGGGATCTGCGCCTCGCGCGGCACCTCGTGGACCGGACCGTCGGGCCCGCCCACGGCGATCGCGGCCCCGTCGGCGGTGCGGGCCTCGAGGAGGGGGCACCTGCGGCCGATCAGCTCGGCAGCCGTCCAGCCGGTGAGCGCGGTGAAGGCCGGGTTGATGAACACGATCGGCTCGTCGGGCTGGCTGGCGTCCGTGATCGCGATGGCGTCGGGCGAGGCGGCCAGGGCGCGGTCGCGGAGGCGGAGCTGACGGACGTTGCCCTCCTGCTGGCGGACGCCGATCCGGGTGACGCCCACGACGACCGCGATCGAGATCAGGGGCAGCAGCACGCCCGCGATCACGAGTCCGGCGATCGCGAGGCGCTGGACGTCGGTGTTCTGGCGGATCGCCGCCTGCTGCTCGTTGTTGACCACGCCCGGCAGCTGGATGCTGATCAGGTTGTGGAGCGCGGCGACCTGCTGCTGGGCGTTGACGTCGTCGAGGGTGGTGGGCGGCGCCCCCGAGGCGAGCCACGGGCCGACCGTCCGCTCGAGCGCCGACAGCTCGTCGCGGATCTCCGCGACGGCCAGGCCCGACTTCGGCCCCGACGAGGCCGCGACGTCGTCGAGCGTGGCCCGGATCATCGCCACGTGGGCCTGCAGGTCCCCGGCGACCGCGGCCGGGCTCGCGTGCAGGGCGTAGACGTCGCTGCGCAGCGAGTCGACGTACGAGGCAAGGGCCTTCGTCCCGCTCACAGCGACGTCGAACCGAGTGATCTGCTCGGAGGTGTGGGCGTCCTCGGCTGCGGTGTAGAAGATGAGTCCCTCGGCGAGGATCAGGGCGACGATGAGGGCGAGGATCCCGAGCGCCTGGCCGCGAAGGGTGGGATCGAGGCGCCCGAGGCGCCCCGGCAGCCGCAGCATCACGCTGTCGTGGCGCCTGCGGAGGACGCCGTGACGCTGGTGGATCGGCGGCTGCGCAGCGGTGGCACGGTCACCCTGGCCCCGGCTCGCGGGGCCGGCCCGGTGCGGGTCGTGTTCGGTTCTGCATGCGGGCTGTCCATGCGTCCTCGCGAGCGACAGGCGCCCGGGCGCCGTCCGGCCGAAGGTCGGCGCGCGAATCGTACTGGCGCGCGCGACGGCCCCCCACCCCACGGACGGGGGGGTCCCCTTGGCGCGCGGCGGTACATCCCGGGGGCTGGGGCGGGGCGGATCTAGGGGACTACACCGATGGAGCGAGACCTGCTCGGGACCTATACCAGCCACATGCCCGGCGCCGCCGCCCGGTCGCCACGCGCCGAAGAGGTGAACCACGATGACCCTTGCCACTGCCCCCGTGTCCGCCGGCTCGAGGGCCGCGGCCGACGAGTCCCAGCTCGTGGTGTTCGAGCTCGGCGAGGAGCGCTACGGCCTTGACATCGCCACGGTCTACGAGATCATCCGCCACCAGCCGGTGACGGCGGTGCCGCAGGCGCCCGCGTTCGTCGAGGGCGTCATCAACCTGCGCGGCCGGATCATCCCGGTCGTGGACCTCCGGCGGCGCTTCGGCATGGCGCAGGGCGAGCTCACCAAGGCGTCGCGAATCGTCGTCTGCGAGGCCGCGGGCACCCGCGTGGGCCTCGTCGTCGACGGCGTGTCCGAGGTCCTCATGGTGTCCGCGGACGCCGTCGAGCAGACGCCCGAGGTCGCGTCGGGCTACGACACGCAGTACCTCCGCGGCATCGCGAAGCTCGGCGAGCGCCTGGTCATCCTGCTCGACCTGGCCGGCCTGTTCGGCGACGCGGACGCCGCGGCCCTTGTGGCGGCCGCCAGCTGACAGCGCCGGGGGATCGGCCCCGCTCTACAGGAGACGCCATGTCTGCAGCCGAACCCAGCCACGACGGGGCGCGGGCGCCCATGCGCGTCCAGCTCGTCAACTGCTACGTCCGCGCGGCCGCGGACGTGATCGCCCAGGAGACGGGGGGGTCCGTCAAGCGCGGCAGCGTCCGCCTCGAGCGTGACGCCTTCACCAGCGACGAGGTCACCGCCATCGTGGGGGTCAACGGCGCCATGGGCGGGTCGTTCTACCTCTCGATGTCCGAGGCGACCGCGCTCAACCTCGTCAGCAGCATGATGGGCCAGCCCGCGACGGACTTCGACGAGCTCGCCCAGAGCGGCATCGCCGAGCTCGCCAACGTGGTGGCCGGCGCCGCGAGCATGGGGCTGTCCGACCTCGGCTACGTCACCAACATCACCCCGCCGCTGCTGCTACTGGGCGCCAACGCCAAGATCTCGTCGGTCGAGATCCAGCGCCTGGTCGTGCCGCTGGGAACAGCCCATGGACCGGTGCACGTCCACGTCGCCCTGCGCGAGAACGGCTGAGGCTCCCGCACATGCAGCTCACCTTCGACATCGACGCCGGTGACGTCCGCCTGTGGAGCGACGAGGCCGCAGAGAACATCGAGGCGATCGAGAGCGGGCTGCTCCGGCTCGAGAAGGGCGACGCGGACCCCGACGTCATCAACCGCGTCTTCCGGGCTGCCCACACCCTCAAGGGCAACTCCAACGCGATCGGCCACACGCGCATGGGCGCGCTCACGCACGCGATGGAGGACGTCTTCGGCGCGGTCCGCGACGGGCGCCTGCCCGAGCTGGGCGACCTCGCCGACCCGCTGTACCAGACCATCGACATCCTCCGGGCGCTGCTCGACGAGGTGAGCGCGGGCGAGGTGCTCGCGGACCCGGCCGAGCTCACCGCCGAGCTGCGCGCGCGCCTCGCGTCCGCCACCCGCGGCGGGGACACCGTGGTCGAGGCCGCGGCAGCGCCCGTGTCGTCGGCCGAGGACCCCACCCTGCTGCGGCTGCTCGACGAGGCGCCCGCGCACGACGGGGAGAGGGCCGTCGTCCGCCTGGTCGTGGACGAGAGCTGCGAGTGGACGAGCGTCCGCCTCTACCAGGCGGTCGTCGAGGCGGCCGAGTCCGGCGCCCTGCTCGCGTCTGTCCCGTCCCGCGAGGAGATCGAGGGCGGCCTCGGCGACCGGTTCCTCACGCTCCTGGTGAAGGGCGACGAGGCATCGCTCGGAACGCTCTCGGAGCGGCTGGGCATGATCGACGACCTGGGCGTGGCGTCACTCGCTCCGCTCGAGGACCTGCTCGGCTCGGGCGATGTGGTCATGTCCGAGCCGGTCCGGTCCGGCGCCGCGCCGACCGTCCCGTCCGGGGTGGACCAGCGCACGGTCGACCTGGGCGTCGAGGCGCGCGGCATCGCCGGCCCCGAGAAGGAGCGCATCGCGGGCGAGCGCCTCAAGGCCGCCCAGCAGACCATCCGGATCGACGTCTCGCGCCTCGACGAGCTGATGAACCTTGTGGGCGAGCTCGTCGCCCACAAGACGCGCCTGACCCGGCAGGCGGGGATCCTCCACGGCCGGCTGGGCGACGACCCCGTTGCGCGGGAGGCCGAGGAGGGCGCCCAGCAGTTCAGCCGGATCGCCGGCCAGCTCCAGGACCAGGTCACCGGCCTGCGGATGCTTCCGATCGAGACCGTGTTCAACCGCTTCCCCCGCGTCGTCCGCGACGTCGCCCAGAGGGAGGGCAAGGAGGTCGCGCTGGTCATCGAGGGCAAGGAGACCGAGCTCGACCGCTCGGTCCTCGAGGAGATCGGCGACCCGCTCGGCCACCTCATCCGCAACTCGCTGACCCACGGCATCGAGACGCCGGAGGAGCGGATCGCGGTCGGCAAGTCCTCCGAGGGCCAGCTGCGGCTCAATGCCCGGCACACCGATGGCATGATCGTGATCACCGTCGAGGACGACGGGCGCGGGATGGACCCCGGCGTACTGCGCGCCAAGGCGGTCGAGAAGGGCCTCCTGACGCCCGAGCAGGCGACCGCCATGAGCGACCAGGACGCGCTCGGGATCATCTTCCTGGCGGGCTTCTCCACGGCGGCCAAGATCACCGACCTCGCCGGTCGCGGCGTGGGCATGGACGTGGTCCGCACGAACATCGAGCGGATCGGCGGCCGTGTGGAGGTGAAGTCCGCGATCGGCCAGGGCACCAGGATCATGCTCTCGCTGCCGCTCACCCTGGCGATCATCGGCGCGATGCTCGTCCGCAGCGGTGAGCGGGTCTGCTGCCTGCCGTTGACGGGCGTGGTGGAGACACTGCGCGTCGAGGCCGCCAAGATCAGCACCGTGCGCGGCGCGCCGGTCATCAACCTCCGCGACCGCGTGGTGCCGATCGCCCAGCTCGACAGCGCCCTTGGCGACCTCGAGCGGCCGCTCGCTCCGAACGACCGCGGGTTCGTGAACATGGTGGTCGTCCGCTCCCGCGAGAAGGAGCTGGCGCTCGCGGTGGACGAGTTCGTCGGCCAGCAGGAGATCGTCCTCAAGTCCATGTCGGCCTTCACCGGCAGGCTCGTGGGCATCTCGGGCGGCACGATCATGGCCGACGGCCGGGTGGGCCTCGTGGTGGACATCGGCGCCGTCCTCGACCGGGCCGGCCGGGCCGCCTGACGATGGCCCTCGGTCCAGAGGCCAGCCGTCGTCCCGCCAGCCCCGCCGGCCCTGCCAACACCGCCCCGCCGGGCTCCGCCCGCGTCGCCACGCCCGCTGCCAGCACGGCCGGCGCGCCCGGCGCGCCCGGCACTTCGCCGCTGACCGCGCTCGAGCGCCTGCGGGCCAGGCTCGACGCGCAGGAGGCCGCGGGCGCCACGCCCGGCCGCAGCACCACCCCCCTCCCCGCTCCGCCGCGGCCCGGCCCCGGCCCCGCAGCCCCGTCGTCGAGACCGACCGCCGCCCAGCCGCGGGCGAGCCTCACCGCGGGCACCCATCCTGCGCCGGCCTCGCCGCCACCGGTGCAGACCCCCCTCACGGGCTGGCCGGCCACACCGTCCGCAGCCACCGCGGCTCAGCCGCCCCGGCGCGCCCCCTGACGGCGACCGCGGGCCCGTCGACCCCGCGCCCCGCTGCCGCGCCGGGCCAGCGCGCCGCGGGAGTCCCGCCGCGCCCGGCCCCGCCGCCGATGCCCGTCCCGACGCTGAGCGAGATCGAGCAGACGGTTGACCACGCTGCCTACGAGCTGTTCTCGGCGGGAATCAGACAGCTGCTCGGCTTCGACCTGACGCAGTACAAGCGCCCGCAGGTCTGGCGGCGCGCCAACTCGTTCTCCAGGCAGCGCGGGTTCCGCGACCTGACGAGCCTGGTCGAGGCGTGCAAGACCGACCTCGAGCTGCGCACCGACCTGCGCGACATGATCACGATCAACGTCAGCGAGTTCTTCCGGAACCCGGAGGCCTGGGAGCAGGTCCGCACGATGGCGCTGCCGGGGCTGCTCAAGCTGGGCCGGCCGATCCGGTTCTGGAGCGCGGGCTGCTCGCTCGGCTACGAGCCCTACACATGGGCCATGCTGGTCAGGGAGGCGGGCGGCGGCGCCGACACCAAGGTCCTCGCCACCGATCTCGACGAGACGATCCTCGCCCAGGCGCGCGCCTCCGCCTACACGGAGCTCCAGATGGCCGGCGTGTCGCCTGCCCGCCGCGCCCGGTTCTTCGAGGCGCTCGGCGAGCGCTGGGCGGTCAAGCCCGAGCTGCGCAACCTGGTCTCGTGGCGCCGGCAGGACCTGCTCCGCGACCCGTTCCCGAGCGACCTCGACATCGTCGCCTGCCGCAACGTGGTCATCTACTTCACCGACACCGCGAAGGACGGCCTCTACCGGCGGTTCGTCGACGCCCTGCGGCCCGGCGGCTTCCTGTTCATCGGGGCCGCCGAGGCGATCTCGGACTGGCGGTCGTTCGGCCTCGAGATGCTCTCGTCGGGGCTGTACCGCAAGTCGCCGTAGCCGAGCGCCGACGGGTCGAGGATGGCGCCGGTCCCGCCGACCGGTCGTTGAGGGCGACGCGGAAGTCGCTCCGCTTCGAGTCGACAGCTGTCCCGATCAATGTCACCAAGGCTGTGGCATCGGACAGCCAGCCACCGTGACGAAATCCTCAGCCAGCCTCGGCTTCGGCGGCACGGGGACTTCCGTGTTGGCAATCCGAGCGAGCCGTGGGCGGGCTGGCCGCGTCCGCGACGAACCTCGCCCCCGCCGCAGCCCCTCGATTGGGCCATATCGATGGTCCGCCGCCGCAAGCCGCTCGCGTGAGGCGAGCCGAAACGGCTCGCGTACGTCAGCAGCTGGGCGCGGACCGCGGGCCGCTACGACGTGGAACTCGAGACACCCGGTGACGGTCCTTCTCACGTAGCGGGCCGAGCCCGGTCGCTGACGCTCGAGGAAGCCGTTCTTATGGGTCGCCAAGCACCTCGAAGGGACGGTCAGTGGTTGAATGCGGCCCCTCCCGACCCGCGGGACCAGCTGGTGCGGGCAAGCCCGGGCGTGCCGGCGCTCGTGTCGTGTGTCGGTGGATCGCTGCGAGCTGGCCCTTGCCGACGTCACGCGGGTGGAAGCGCGGCCGACCCAAGCTGGATTGGCCCGTGCCAGAGCACGGCAATGGCGGTCGAGACACGCGCGAGCCGCGTTCGAGGCGCGGCTGGCGGCGCCGCGCCGAGATCTAGCCGCTCGAGGAGCCGGAGGAGCTCGACGAGCTGGTCGAGGCGGCCGTCATGGAGCCGAGGGCCCCCGACTGCGACTGGAGCGTGGCGAGCATCTGCTCCATCGCGGCGAACTTCGCCTGGAGCGCCTGCTGCTGCGCGTCGATCCGCTCCTGGAGCGACGCCTGCCGGCTGGTGTTGTCGCGCAGCTGGCTCGCGATCGTCTTCAGGGACGTGTCGATCCGCCCGTTGGGCCTGGCCCAGGCGTCCACGGCATCGGTCACGGGCTTGATGGCGCCCGTCGCGCTGTTGAGCAGGCTCGCCACCCCCGAGGGGTCGTTCTCCAGCGCGCTCCGCAGCTTCGTCGTGTCGATCCGGAGCCGGCTGGTGGTGCCGACGGCCGAGCCGATCGAGCCCGTCGTCACGCCGATGTCGGCGAGCGACCGGATGGCCCCGCTGCTCGACGGCGCGCCGGTCAGCAGCGTGCGCAGCGAGAGGCCCAGGCTCCGCACGTCGTACTGGTCTGCCAGGTCGCCCTGCACGCCACCCGGCGTGTTCGAGGTGAGCTCGTCGATCTTGTCGGCGAGGGCGTTGTACGCGTCCACGAGGGCCTGCACGGCGGTCGTTGTCGCCGTCGCGTCCGGCGTCACCGAGACGGTCGAGGTGCCCTCGGCGAGCAGCGTCAGCGACACGCCGCTGATGATGCCGCTCAGCTTGTTCGTGTCGGAGAGGTACTGCCGGCCGTCGATCGCGACCTGCGCCTGCGTGCCGAGCATCTGGGCGTCGGTTGTGCCGGGCGCCAGGTTGAGGGAACTCGCCAGGGTGCCGGTGTCCGAGATGTCGATCGCGAGGGCACCGCCGGTCTTGGCGGTCAGGATGAGCTTGTCGTTCCCGCGGTCGAGGCTCGCCATGACGCCGGCCGACGAGTTGTTGATCCGGCTGATCAGCGTGGTCAGCGAGTCGGTGGTTGTGTCGTAGGAGATGCCGACCCCGTTGACCGTGAGCGTGCCGACCCCGCTCGTGAGGCCGACGAGGCCGGCGGAGTCGAGCGCGCCGGTCGTGCGCACCACCCCGAGCGAGCTGGTGCCGCCGAGCGGGGTGGACGAGCTCAGCGACGTCGAGCTCATGCCGGTCAGGCCGAGCATCGCGAGAGCGTTCGAGGAGTCGCCCGCGGTCCCGAAGGACACCGTGTGCGTCGTGCTCGACCCGCTGAGTGCCACCTGGAGCCGGTTGCCCGCCACAGACGCCGATACGGTCGCCCCCGACCCGCCCTCGTTGGCCTGGACCTGGGCCGTCAGGGCGTCGCTGATCGAGCTCAGCACGTCGCCGAGGGTGGCGGTCGAGGGGTCGCCGACGGTGGTGTGGACGACCTTGCCGTCCACGACCATGCTGATCGTCCCCGCCGTGACCGAGCCGGGCAGGGGGAGGCTGGCGAGGGCCGTGCCGAGGTCGGCGGAGGTGATCGGGCTGCCGATCGCGCCCGTCGAGGTGGCCACGGTCGGGGTGGCCAGGTGGTTGACGGTCACCTGGTACGAGGCTGGGATCGCCGACGGCCCGGCGGTCGCGGTCATGATCGTCGCGTCCGAGGAGGATGCCGCCCGTGACGAGCCGGCCGAGAGGACGGTGAAGTCCTTGCCGGCGTTCTCCAGCGTCGTGAGGAGCGTCCGCAGCGTCCCGTAGGCCGTCTGCTGGTTGGTCAGCGTCGTCGCCTGGGTCTGCAGGCGGGTCAGCGGGGCCTTGGCCGAGGACATCATCGCGTCGATGATGCTCGCGGTGTCGAGGCCGGAGATCGCTCCGGAGAAGCTGAGCGTCGACATGGCATCCTGCCTGTGCGTGCGCGGACTGTCCGCTGGTCCAGTGTGGGCTGGCGCGAGCCCGGCGTCAGTCGGGAAACGCCCCGAAACCTCAGCCGCTGATGTCCACCTGCGGCGTCCTCGCCGTGGCGACGTAGGCCGCGAGGTCCCTTGCCGAGGACTGCCGGGCCGCCGGCAGCTGGGCGTTGATCGCCTGGGCGAGTGCCGGGTCGGTGGCCATCAGCCAGTCGAGCCGGTCCGAGAGCGGGCTCGGGAGCTCGGAGAGCACCGCGGGACCGGAGGTCGCGACCGCGCTGGCCGTGCGGTCCGGCCGGCCAGGGCGGACGTCACGACGCGGCTGGAGCGCCGGCCCGGCGGTGCCGAGGAGCGGGGCGCCGATCCTCATGCGCGGAGGCCTGCTGGCAGGACGGCGTCCAGGGCGGCGGGGACCGCCGGCGTCGTCTGCCACGGCTGGCCGTAGCCCCCTGCGGCCGCCGACCGCGACTGCGGGCCTGCGTTCTCGCCGGCGGCGACGCGCCAGGCCTCGAGCAGCTCGCGCAGGAGCGGCAGCACCTGACGTGCCGCGCGGGGGTCCTTTGCGAGGTTGCCCTCGATCAGCTGCCGAGTGATGAAGTCGTAGATGGCGTCCAGGCGCCGGGCGACGTCGCCCGCGCTCATGTCCAGCGACTCGCGCAGGGCCGACATGATGGCCTGGGCGCGGAGGCTCGCCTGGTGGGAGCCGATTCGGTCGCCGGCCTCGAGCTTGGCGATCGAGATCGCGGTGAACCGGATGGCGCCCTCGTAGAGGAGCACGACCTGGCCTGCGGCGTTGGTCGTCGTCACCTGGCCCGTGCGATATGCGGCGGTGGTGTCGTACGGCATGACCGGCCTCGGATCGTGGGGGGTGGTGGCGAAGGGGCCCCGGGCCGGCGTCGCCGGCCCGGGGCCCCTGGCTCACCGTGCTTACCGCAGCAGGCTCAGGACCGACTGCGGGGCCTGGTTGGCCTGGGCGAGGATCGCCACGCCGGCCTGCTGGAGGATCTGGCTCTTGGTGAAGTTCACCATTTCGGAGGCGACGTCGAGGTCGCGGATCCGGGACTCGGATGCCGACATGTTCTCAGACGCGACACCGAGGTTGTTCACCAGGTGCTCGAGGGTGTTCTGGGCGGCACCGAAGGTGGCGCGCGCGTTGCTGACCTGGGTGATCGTCGCGTCGATCGCGGACAGGGCGGCCGTGGCCGACGGCGGCGCGATCGTGCTGGCGGTGGTGATAGAGAACGTGTTCCCGTCGTTGGCGCCGACCTGGAACGTGATCGTGGAGCCGGCGAACAGGCTCACGCCGTTGAACTTCGTCTGCGACTCGATGCTGGTGATCGCGCTCTGCAGCGAGGTGACCTCGGCGTCGATGGCCGACTTGCCGTCAGAGTCGACGGTGCCGTTGGCCCGCTGCACGGCCAGCTCGCGGATCCGCTGGAGCATGGCCTGGACCTCGTTCAGCGCGCCGTCGCCGGTCTGCGCGAGCGAGATGCCGTCCTGGGCGTTGCGCGAGGCCTGGTTCAGGCCGCTGACCTGGCCGCGGAGCTTCTCGCTGATGACGAGGCCCGCCGCGTCGTCGGCGGCGCGGTTGATGCGCAGGCCCGACGAGAGCTTCTCGACCGACTTGCCATAGGCGGTCGACGTCGCGCTCAGGTTCCGCTGCGCGTCCAGGGCCGCGACGTTGGTGTTGATGACGATGCTCACTGATCCGGCCTCCTAGCCCGATCTTCGATCCCGGCGACGTCCTGTCGCCGCGGCTGACCACTTGTCGGCCACCTTGGGTATCGGGCCGGGCGGCCCGGGACTTGAGCCGACGGATGGGGACCCTCGACCGGGGGGTGTCAGCGCGCCCGACGAGCGCCCTCGCGGCGGCCGCGCGCCGCGCCCCGGCGACCGTGCACGGGGGCCGGCTCGCGCCTCCGCGCCGCGACCAGTTGGGCGCCGGCATCGTCGGGCTCCGGCACGGGTGTCGCCGGGAGCCTCGACTCGGGGGTCCCGAGGTCGAGGGGCGAGAGCCGCGTCACCACGTAGCTGATCCCGGCCATGCGGGCCCCGGTCTCGAGCAGCGACCGCCAGAACGCCCACCCGGTCGTCTCGGCATCGCGCCATGCGTCGGGGACGAGCGGCACGACCCGTGCCAGGGGCAGTGCGAACAGCTCCGTGGCGAACGTCAGGACCTCGTCGGCGGTCGGCGGCCAGGCGCCCAGCACGACCTCGCCCTCCGGCAGCGCCACCTGTGCCTGCCCGTAGACGAACTCGAGCTCATGCTGCTGCGCGATCCCAAGCAGGACGGCGACATGGTCCGGGCGGAACTCGGCGTCGGCGGCGAGCGGGGCGATCCAGTCGCCCTTCGCCGCTGCTACCCCGCCGGCCACGAGTCCGCCGAGCCGAGCCGCCCGCGCCGCGTCGGCAGCCGCTCCCCGGGACCCTGGCACCTCCCGCGGGAGGGTTCGGACGCGCCCGTCGCCCGGCGCAACGGCTTGCACGAGGGCGTCGAGGTCGTGCGGCCAGGCCGCGTCCGCGATGAGCAGGACGTCGAGCGCCTGGTGCGATCCGGTCAGCACCGAGCGCAGGGCGCGCTCGACGGCTGCGGGGACCTCGTCCACGATGGGCAGGACGACGGTCACCAGCGACGGCGCTTCGCCGATGCCGGAGCCGCAGGACGGTCGGCCGGCCCGGACGGCAGCGAGCGCCCCCGGCGCCGCTGCGAGGGCGTCGCGGCGCTGCGCGCGTGCGGCCAGCGAGGCCCGGCCCTCGCGCTGGACCTCTGGCGCGGCCAGCGGCCCGAGCCCGTGAACCCGCCCGGCGACGCCGCGTCCCGCGTGCTCGGCGGCCCAGCGGTACGCGTCCGCCCACTCTGCGGCCCGGACGTCGACCGTGTACTCGGCGACGACCCGCTCGCGGGCGGCCGAGGCCAGGTCCTCCCGCATCGCCGGCGACGCCGCCAGCTGCCGCAGCGCGTGGAGCCACTCGTCGTGCGTGCCCACGAGCAGTCCGTCGACGCCGTCGCGGATGGGATCGTAGGGGCCACCGCCCGCGATCCGCGTTGCGACGGTGGCTGCGCCCGCCATCGAGTACTCCAGCCAGTGCAGCTCCGACTTCGCCTGGTCGAACGAATCGCCGACGAGCGGCGCGAGGCCGATGTCCGGCCGCGCGGCCGTCAGCTCCCCGGCGAACAGCCTGGGGTCGTCGATGAACGGGCCGGCCTCGTCCACGGCCGCGAGCACCCGGGCAGCGCCGCCGCCCGCCCGGGCGTTCAGGGCCCCGAGCCACACGCGCCGGGCGCCCGGCGTCGCGCGCACCACCTCGTCCACGGCCGGCTGGCAGACCTCGTAGTCACGGAACCGTGCCGGCGAGCCGTAGTAGAGGAGGCGCGGGCTGCCGACGGCGGGGGCGCTCTCGGGCGGCGGCGTGTACCACGACGGATCGACGGCGTTGCGCAGCACGCGGATCTCCCCGTTGTAGCCCTGCAGGCGGGCGCGCAGCGCCGGCGTGCTGACCGTCACGAGGTCGGCCCTGCCGAGCATGCGCTTGATCAGGTCCTCCTCGGGCTGGGTCCGGTTGCGCATGCCGTTCCAGGGCTGGATGTTGAGCAGGTCGTCGTCGGTCTCGTAGACCATCGCCCGGCCGCGCAGCAGCTCCGGGTACGCCTCGAGGGCGCTGTACAGGGGGCGGACCAGCCGATCCGGCTCGAGCACCATGTGGCGGACGTCCATCCGGTGCCGGCGCGCCCGCTTGGGGTCGTGGCTGACGAACGCACAGTCGATGCACGTCCAAGTCGTCGAGTAGAAGCGGCGGAACACGATCACGTCCGCCCAGTCGAGCTCGCTCCGGTCGAGCGTGAGCTCCTGCGAGGCGTACATCCGCTCGGGCGTGCGGGCATCCCGCACCGGGACGGCCAGCCGGCCGCCCGAGAAGCTGCGCAGCTCAACGCCGTGGGCGGCCAGCGCGCGCTCGAGGATGCCGAAGCGGTAGACGTTGCAGGCGCCGTTGGTGAACAGGCCGTAGACGAGGACGTGGAGCGTGCTCACCGCCCCCCTGCCTCCGGCTCAGGGCCGCCGGGCACGGCCCAGGGCCGCTGGACGCGCTCCTGCAGCCAGTTCTCGGCCACCCGGAACCGCTCGAACAGGGCGTCGTCGACGGTGATCCCGGCCGCCTGCGCGAGCTCGACGGCGATCTGGGGCACCGCCGTGGCACTCGCCCACGGCCCCGGCCACGCGCCGCGCGCAATCGACGAGGCGAGGTACCAGAGGGCGCGCAGCAGCGCAACGTCGCGCTCGATCTCGCCCTCCACGCACCACTCGCGGTCGATCCGCTCGATGGATCCCTCGGGCGATCGGATGAAGTTGGACAGCACCAGGTCGAGCATCGTGCCGGGCAGCGTGGGACGGCCGCTCGGAGCGGCGAATGCCGTTCCGCCCTGGCCGGTCGCGCGCTGCCGGGCGGCCGGCGCGCCGCGGAGCGCACGGGTCTCGGCCTCGACCGCCGCACGCCAGACGGCCAGCACGCGTCGAGCACCGGCAGGGCCGTCCTCGGCCAGGGCCGCCTTGAACTCCTGCTCGAGGGTGACACCAGACACGAAGGCCTCGCGCGCGGCCCGCTGCTGCACGAGGCCGCAGGTCTCGACGACCGAGGCGCCCTCGGCCGCAACTACGGCCAGCCCCTCGCCGTCCCGCACGACCGTGCGGCGTCGCAGCCAGCGAGACCCGCGCTCGTCGCCGAATAGCCAGGCCAGCGGTCCGTCGCTCGGGGCATAGGCCTCGAGCGATGCCGCATCGGCGCTCGCGATGACGAGGAACGAGTTGGCCACGTCCTCGCCCAGCCCCGCCTCGAGCATGCCGCTGTGCGCGCCGCGGTCGTCACGGATGATCGTCCGGGGGTTGGCGAAGTCGCGGACGGGCTCGCGGATCAGGGCGTCCACGAACATGGCGGCGTCCCGCCCCTGGTACGCCCGCTCGTCGACGACGACGGTGGGCAGCTTGTAGTCCGGGAACGGGTAGCGCCAGCGCTGGTGCGGGAACCCGGCCTCGTCCAGCATGCCCCGCAGGACGCGGCGCGACCAGGTCCGGACGCCACGGGACCCTGAGTAGCCGTCGACGCCGACCCATGGGCGCGCGAGATGGTCCTCCGCGTACCCTTGGAGGTACTTCAGGCCGAACTGGTTCTCGATGGCCAGAACGAGCACGCCGCCGGGGCGCAACAGCCGCCGCACCCGTCCGAGGAAGGCGCCGGGGCCGGCCGCGCCGCCGCTGAAGGAGCCCGAGTACTCGAGCACCCCGATGACCACGACCGCGTCGAACTCGCCCGGCGCCTCGTACTCGCCCACCGTTCCGTGGACCACCGTGACCGACGGGAGGTCGGCGCAGCGCACGGCCGCGACGCGGGCGCGGTCGAAGCTGCCCTCGAGCGCCACGACCTCGAGGCCGCGCTCGCCGAGCGAGCGGGCGATCGTCCCGGTTCCCGCGCCGACATCGATGACCCGGGCTCCGCTCGGGAACGCGACCGACCCCACGATGTTCCCGCGAAGCCGGGAGAGGTGGTACCGCGTCGTCCAGTCGGAGATCCCCTTCGCGAGCTCGTCCGAGGTCGAGGATCGGTCCTGCGCCCCGCCGACGATCCCCAGGAGCCGGTCCTCGCCACCGTCGGCGTACGGCACGGCCGCGCCCGTGCTGGCGATCCGCATCGTCCGCGCCGCCGACGGGAGCCAGCGGGCGACGAGCGTCTCGGTGCTGCCGGTGCGGCAGCCCGCCTCCATGAGGCGGAGCAGCCAGTCGAGGACGGCGCTGCCGGTCTCGGCCTCGGCGGACGGTGGTAGGGCGCGCGCGGCCTCGCCGGACACGATGAGGGTGGCGTCGTGGAACCCGCCGCACGATGGCGGCCAGTCGGAGCTCCGCTGCACGGTCCCGTCCGCGCCCGCCACGAGCAGCTGGCCGTACAGGGCGTCCAGGCCGTTCGCCCGGGCGGCGTCGAGGAGCTCGCGGACCCCGTCTCGGTGCAGCTCCGCGGTTGCGTCGAGGATCCCGAGCCAGTCCGCGCGCGTGACCGCCACCGCGGCGGCCAGGGCAGCTCCCGGAGGCGCCAGGTCAGGCACCGCGACGAGGCGCACGGCAATCTGCGCCGCGGGCATGTCGCGAACGTCCCGCTCGACGGCGGCGAGGGCCGCTTCTGGCCCGGCGAGCACGATCTCGACCGGCGCGGGCTCGATGCGGGCCGCGGCATCGAGCGCGGCCGCCATGCCGGCCGGATCGGCCAGGCCGACGAGCCCGAACGAGTCGCCCCGGCGCGTCGCGCCGCCCGGGAGCGACACCCCGCCGAGGGCGCCACGACGGGAGCGCCGCCGGGAGAAGGCGGCTTCGCCGTCGAGGGATCGGCAGCGCGGCTCGCGCTCGGTGGCGCGCCGGAACGCGTCTGCCCAGAGCTCGCCGACCTGATCGCCCGAGGGCCTCGCGAGCACGGACCGCTGGGCGCCGGCGACGAGCTCGGCGCGGGCCGACGGCGAGCGCACCAGCGCGGAGAGGTTTGCCGCGACGTCCCGGGGATCGGAAGCGAGCCGAGCGTCGCCGCCGTCGAGCAGCGCGCGGTACGGCCCGGCGGGGCTGCCGCTCGCGATTACCGCAGCGCCGGCGGCGGTGGCCTCCGCCCACGCGAGGTCGGTGCAGGCGGCCGCGAAGCGGTCGCCGAGCGAGGGCGCGAGCACGATGTCCGGCGCCATGGCGTCGAGGGCGTCGAGCCATGCCCCGGTCCCCTCGTCGGCGCGCAGGACCTCGTCGAACCCGTCGATCTCGGGGGCGACCGGATCGGCGAGGCGGACGAGTCGGAGCGGCAGGCCCTCGGCTCGGACGCGTGCGACCGCAGGCAGCCAGGCCTCGATGCCGCCGGGGCCGTCGAGCGTGTCGATCACGCCGACCACCGGCACTGCGTGGCGCACCTGCTGGGCACCGGCGGGCCTCCGGATCAGCGGAGGCGCCGAGGGCAGCACCGCGAGGCGCTCGTGGGGCACATGGTCGGCGAGGCGGGCGCGCAGCGTCTCGGAGCTGACCGTCACGAGGTCGGCCGTCGCGAGCAGCGCTGCGACCTGCGCCCTGTCGGCGCCCGACGCGAGCGTACCCGGGCGCGGGTCGAGGAGGTCCGCGTCGACGTCGTACACGAGGCGGCGACCGGCGAGCACTGCGGGGTCGTCGCCGATCGCGGCGAGGAGCCCGTCGAAGCCGGACGGCCGGATCGTCCCGTTGGCGTCGGGCGTGGTGCCGTCCACGAACCGGCGCAACCAGACCAGGTCGGACCACAGCAGCGTGCCCGGGTCGTTCACGCCCGCACGCCCCTGGCGTCCGGTGACCGATCGCGGCTGCGACCACGGCCGGAACGCGAATGCCCGGGACACCAGGAGCGGCACGATGGCCTCGAGGCGGATGCGGTCGGCAGCCCCGTGCGGGGGCGTGGCGACGCCGACCGCCACGCGGACCGGCTCAGTAGGATCCTCGGCCGCTGAGGATCGTGCGCCGCTCGCCGGCGCGCCATGTTCGAGTCTGGTCATGGGCGCGAGCGTGGCATGGCGCGACGCGCTCGCCCATCCCCCGGTCGTGGTCGGGGGACCCCCCGGCGGGGGCCCTGACCGGGCGACGGTGCGGCTGCCCGCGCTGGTCGGCTTCCACACGACGAGTGTCCGGCGCCCGACGATCGGAGACGGGCAGCGCGGGGCGGTCAGCGCCTGACGAGCAGCGCCCGGATCCGGTCGCGCGCCTCGGACGACGCGCGGTTCTCCGCCTCGAGGTCGCGCAGGAGCTCTGCCCGGACCACGCGCACCTCGCGCGGGGCGTCGATGCCCAGGACCACGCGGTCGCCCTCGATGCGGACGACGACCAGCTCCACGTCGTCGCCGACGAGGATGGACTGGCCCGGGCGGCGCGTCAGCACGAGCATCGCGGTCAGTCGCCTTGCGACGAGGCGGGGGCGAGCCGGCTGAGCTGGGCGCGGACCTCGTAGCCCGGGTCCTCGAGCACGAGCTGGCGGGCGCTGCCGTCGGGCGCCACCGCGATCGGCCCCGCCAGGTTCGCGGTCACGACCGCGGGCTCGCCGTGGCTGGCGAGCAGCACCAGGAGGATCTCGTCGGCCTCGACTCGGTCCCCGGCGCGGAGAGCGGCGGTCATGCCGGGCCGGACGTCGTCGGCGGCCGCGGCCAGCCAGCCCAGGGCCGGCTCGTCGCGGTCGATGAGCTCGACGAAGTCGCCGCCGCCGATGGGCACCACCTCGAGGGACCTGGTGTCGGGCATCCCCACCATGCCGTCGGCCAGCGACAGCACCGGGGGGACGCTCACCTCAGAGCTCATTGATCAGGCTCTGCTGCAGGATCTTGGCGGTGATCGAGATCGCGGCCTGGTACGTCGTCTGGCGCGCCGAGGCCTCGGTGATCGCAGACGCCATGTCAGCGTCCTGGAGGTGGGACAGGAGCTGGGTGGCGGCGTCCTGGCCCGACTGCAGGAAGGTCTGCGTGTCGGTCAGGCGGTTGTCCACGGAGCCGATCCTGGCCCGTGCCGCCAGGAGCGCGTCCAGCCCGGCGTCGATGTTGGTGAGCGTGCCCGCCGCGGGCGTGTTGCCCATGGCGAGGTCGGTCGCGAGCTGGTTGGCGGCGGCCAGGGCGGGCGCGAAGGCCGCGTCGGCCGTGACGTTGATCGCGACGGTGATGCCGGGGGCGATCCGGGCGTTGATGGGCCCGCTGTCGCCGGCGTAGGGCGCGGTTGGGCTGGCGTAGGGGGGCGTGCCCGTCTTCTGGCCGCTGAACACGTAGTCGTCGCCCACCTTGGTGTTGGCCATCGACACCAGCTGCTGCGTGAGCTGCTGGACCTCCTCCGCCATCGAGGTCCGGTCGGAGGCCGAGAGGGTCCCGTTCTGCGCCTGGACGGTCAGCTCGCGCAGCCGCTGCACCGCGCCGGACGCGCTCGAGAGCGCCGACTCCGCGGTTGATGTGGTCGTCTGCGCCGTCCCGATGTTGCGCAGGTACTGGGCGATCGAGGCGAGGGTCCCGTTGACCTTGATCGCCTGCTGCACGTCGGCGGGGTCGTCACTCGGGTGGTTCAGCCGCTTGCCCGAGGAGACCTGCTCCTGCGCCTTGGCCATCGCCGCGTAGTTCGCCTGCAGGTCCCGGAGGCCCTGGGCGGTCAGCATGGAGTTCGTGATGCGCATTGCCGTGCCCCGCCTAGACCATGTTCATGAGGGAGTCCAGCATCGCGTTGATGGTCGTGATGACCTTCGCGGAGGCCTGGTAGGCCTGCTGGAACTTGATGACGTCGGTGGCCTCCTCGTCGAGCGAGACCCCGCTGATCGAGGAGCGGCGGTCGACGAGCTGCTGCACCACGAGGTCCTGGTTGCTCGCCATCCCGGATGCCTGCTGGGAGTCGGCCCCGATCTGCCCGATGAACGTGGCGTAGGCGTCGGCGGGCGTCTGGGTGCCGGTGCCGAACGTGGCCGACGACACAAGGTCGGCGATCTGGGCCGCGATCGAGGTGTCGCCCGGGGCGGCGGCCGCGGTCCCGACCACCACGCGCGACGGGTCGGAGCCGATCGCCGGGTTCACCGCCAGCGTGGCCGACTCCTCGCCCGGCGTGTACGTGAACAGCGCGAGGCCCGGGTTGCCCTTCTGGTCGACGCCGCTCGTGTGGGCGGCGTTCACCTGGTCGGCGATCTGCTTGGCCAGCGTGTTCATCGAGGTCTGGTAGCCGGCGAGCGTGACGTCGCGCGCCTCGAGGTACGCCTTGAGCTTGCCGCCGCTCACGTCGAGCGCGTCGCCGGTCGTCCAGGTGGGCGTCGCATGGCCGTTGGCGTCGTTGGTCGCGGTGACCGTCCGCGTGGTCTCGTGGTCGACGAGCGCGGTGCCGCCGATCAGGACCGTGACGGTGCCGTCCTTCTGGGCGACCGACTGGACGGGTACGAGGCCGTTGAGCTGCTCCACGAGCTGGTCCCGCTGGTCCTCGAGGTCGTTGGCGTGGTCGCCCGAGACCACGATCCCCTGGATCTGCTTGTTGAGCGAGGCGATCCGCGAGGCCAGGCCGTTGATGTCGCCGATGGCGCCGCGGACCTGCCCGTCCACGCCGGCGATCTGCGTCGAGATCTGGCCGGCGTCACGGTTGAACCGTGCGGCGAGCGTGGCGGCCTGGGTGAGGACCTCGGTCCGGGTCGCGGACGAGGACGGGTTGGCCGCCACGTCCTCCCACGCCGACCAGAACGCGGACAGGGCGTCGCCCATCCCGCTGCCCGACGGCTCGGGGAACGACGCCTCGGTGGTCGCGAGCGTGTCCGCTCGCGCAGTCCAGTACCCGTCGAGCGACTGCTGCTGGTAGATCTGCTGGTCGAGGTAGACGTCGCGGATCCGGTCGACCGAGGTGATCTGGACGCCGGTCCCCAGCTGGCCCGGCAGGCCGGAGCGGTTGAAGGCCGGGTAGCTGAACGGCGGCGCCGCCACGACCGTCGCCCGCTGCCGCGAATAGCCGGGCGTCGACGCGTTGGCGATGTTGTGGGACGCGATGTCGAGCATCTCCTGCGAGGTGCGCAGGCCCGACAGGGCGGTGTTGAGGCCGAGCCAGCCGTTCGCCATGGCCGATCCCTCCCCTACGCCGAGCGGTCCAGCCAGCCCGCCGGGGGCGGGCTCGCGACCGGGACCTGGTACGAGGACTGGGCGTCGGCCTGCTCGACCGCCGCGGCGGCGAGCAGCCGCAGGATCGCGGCGTCGGTGGCCCACGCGGACTCGAGCAGGACGGCATTGCGGCGCGCGGCGGCGCCGATGCGGGCGACGACCTCGCCGTGGAGGTCGCGATCCCGGCGCGCGGCGCCCGGCGCGCGCAAGGTCGTCTCGAGCCGGCTGCACAGTGTCTCGGCGGTGCGCGTGGCCGCGGTGATGGCGCCGAGGTCGTGCGCCACCAGGGCGGCGGTCATGGCGTCACCCGCGTCGGCGAGCGCCTCGAGGAGGGCGGCGTCGTCGGCCGCGGCGATCAGTGTGGCGCTGGACCGGTCCTGTGAGACAAGCATGAGGCGGCCTGCCGAGGGGCACCGGGGTCACCGGCACGGGGGCGGGCCCGCTACGCCGTGGAGTCGAGGATGCCCCTGGCGATGCGGGTTGGGTCGACGACGTAGGTCCCGTTGTCGAGGCGACGGCGGACGTCCGCAACCTTGTCCGCGCGCACGTCCGGTGCCGCCTGCGCCGCCGCCATGGCTCCGTGGAGCTCCCGGCTGCGTGACGACAGGCTGACCGTGGCTGCGGGCCCGGTGCCGTGGCCCCCGTGGGCCTTGTCCGGCGCCGGCTGCGCGGCGTTCCCCTCGGCCTTCTGGGCCTGGGGGGCCTGCAGCGCGAGATCGGCGCTCCGTGTGGTGGGCTGCTGGACTCTCATCGTCGCTCCTCGTGGCTTGCCTCACCCGAGGGATCGGCTGCCACGTGCGCGGGCTTGAGGCCGGGACCGCGGATTGCGGAACCCGTCCGCTCGCCAGTGTGCTGGCACCGCAGGCCGGGATCGATCCCCCGGTCGTGGTGGCCCGCGTCCGGACGGGGTCGGGGGATGCCCCGAGGCGCCGTCACCTGAGCTTCCCGACGTTGTTGGCGTCGTCGAGCGTCTGGTCCTGGAGCGTCAGCGACTTGGCGCTGAACTGGAACATGCGCTCGAGCGCGATGAGGTCGGTCATCGACCCCGAGAGGTCGACGTTGCTGCCCTCGAGGAACCCCTGCTCGACGGTGCCCGCCCCGGCCGCCACGGGCGTCACGGCGCCGCTGATCGCGTACAGGTTCTCGCCCGCGACGGCAAGCCCGGTGGTGGGGAACGAGACGATCGCGAGGCGCTGGCCGGTGCCGTCCACGGTGCCGTCCTTGGCGACCACGAAGCTGCTGGCGCCGCCCGCGGCCGTGACCGGCTTGCCGTTGGTGTCGAGGACCGGGTAGCCCTGCTGCGTGGTCAGCGTGCCGTTGGCGTCGAGGGCGAAGTCGCCGGCACGCGTGTAGGCGACCCCGTTGGGGGTGCCCACCGCGAACAGCCCGTCGCCCGAGATCGCGAGGTCGGTGAGGTTGCCGGTGCTGAGCAGCGGCCCCTGGAGGTGGTCGACGATGGCGCCCACGGTCACGGTGCCATAGGACAGCCGCCCGATCCCCGCGGCGCTCGGACCGTCGCCGAGCGAGAGGCCCACGCCCGTGCCGTAGTCCTCCTGCGTGGCGAGGATCTGCTTGAAGCCGGTGGTGCTGACGTTGGCGATGTTGCCGGCCAGCTCGTCCATGCGCTGCTGGGCGGCCACCAGGCCGGACGCACTCGTGTAGATGCCGCGGATCATCGGCGCACCCTCCTGCGCGGGAAGCGGGCGAGGAGGTCCGGCTCGAGCATGCGGCTCCGGAGCGTGAGGATCGCCTCGGTGTGGATCTGGCAGACGCGCGATTCGGTGACGCCCAGGACCTCGCCGATCTCGCGGAACGTGAGCTCGTCCTGGTAGTACATCGCGAGGACCAGCTTGGGCCGGTCGGACAGGCGCGAGATCTCGCGGGCCAGGACGCCGACGGCGTCGCGGCGGGCCACCTCGTCGCCGGGGTCCACCGCGTCGTGGTCCATGGTGGATTCGGCGTAGCCGCCAGCGAGGTCGTCGTCGTCACTGCGCGGGTCGGGCTCGTCGAGCGAGACCGTCACCACCGACGCGGCGGCCAGCTGCTCGCGGTACCGCTGCACGCTGACGCCGAGGCGGGCGGCGACCTCGGTCTCGTCGGGCGTGCGGCCGAGCTCGGTCTCGAGGTCGTGGATCGCCCTGGCGATGGCGCGGCCCGCCTCGCGGCCGGCGCGGCCGACGCTGTCGAGCGCCCGGACCGCGTCGAGGATGGCGCCGCGGATGCGGACGATCGCGTACGACTCGAACGAGGCGGCCGAGTCGGCGCGGTAGGCGTCGATCGCGCGGAGGAGGCCGATCGTGCCCGCCTGGATGGCGTCCTCGCGGTCGAAGACGCCGGGCACCGACACGGCGAGCCGGCCGACCACGTACTTGACGAGGTGCGCGTACTGCTCGACGAGCTGGTCGCGGGCGGCGGCCGTGTCGGCGGGCAGCCGCGGCCCGCCGACCCCCTCGGCGGGGGCCGGCCGCGTGACGGCGCCCGCGGGCTGGACCCGCAGTCCGGCGTCTCCGATCACGCCTTCGCCCGCTTCTTGGGCCGCTGCGAGGAGCGGCCGGCGCGCAGCCGGAGCATCTTCTGCTCAGGCGTCTCCAGCCAGCCGATCAGCAGCCGGCCCGCATAGGTGAGGACGAACGCCGCGATGGCGACACGAATGGCCACGTCCAGCATGGTGGCCCCTGCCGCGAGGCTGATCCAGCCCACGAGCAGGGCCCCGACCAGGGCCAGTCGCGCGGTCCACGCGGCGACGAGCAGTTCCATCGACTAGACCTCCACGTGGGCGTGGACAACCACGGGAACTGCGGGGAGCAGCTCCTCGTAGGACAGGACGGCGAGGTTGGGCACGTGGCGCTCGAGCAGCGTCCGGAGGCCCAGGCGGATGCGGGTGCTGCACAGCAGCACGGGCTGGCGGCCCTCGCCGGAGAGGCGGCGGAGCGCCTTGTCCACCGACTCCACGAGCGCGCGGACCTCCGGGGCCGGCAGGTCCAGCCCCACGTAGCCCGGCTGCACCACCAGCGCCTGCCCGAGGCGGGCGTCGAGGCCGGGCGACAGGGCGGCGGCGTGGATCTGGCCGTCCGACCCGCGGAACCGGCCGGTAATCGTGCGGGCCAGGGCGTGCCGGATCGCCTCCACCAGGAACAGCGGCTCCTTCGTCTGGCGCGCGGCGTCGGCCGCCGCGTCGAGGATGGTGGCGAGGTCGCGGATCGGCACCCGCTCGCGCAGCAGGCCGGCCAGCACCTTCTGGACCTCGCCCACCGAGAGCTGGGCCGGGATGACCTCCTCGACCATGCCCGGGATCTCGGCCTTGAGGGCCTCGAGCAGGGCCATGACCTCGCCCCGGCCGAGGATCTCGGCGGCGTGGCCCCGGATGGTCTCGGCGAGGTGGGTGGCGAGCACCGACGCCGCGTCGACGACCGTGTAGCCCATCGATTCGGCGAGTTCGCGGTCGGCCACGCTGATCCAGGCGGCCGGCAGTCCGTACACGGGCTCGGTGGTGGGGATCCCGGACACGGCGATCTCGCCGCCGTTGGGGTCCATCGCGAGCAGGCGCGTCGGGTCGATCCGGCCGCGGGCGATCTCGCCGCCGCGCAGCTGGACGACGTACACGTCGGGCTCGAGCGCGAGGTCGTCGCGGATGCGGACCGTGGGCACGATCAGCCCGAGCTCGGCCGCCACCTGTCGGCGGATGAGGCCGATCCGCTCGACGAGGCCGCCGCCGACGCCCGCCGACCCGTCAACGAGGCCGACGAGGCCGTAGCCCACCGTGAGCTCGAGGATCTCGACGTGCAGCGCCTCGAGCGGCGACTCGCCGGCCGCGATCCGCGGCGCCGCGGCCGACTCCCCCGCCGGCAGCGCTCCGGGCGCCGGGGCGAGCGCGGTTGCCGTCGCCACCACGGCCTTCGCGCGGTCGCTGAGCAGCCAGCCCGCGGTCAGCACGAGCAGGCCGGCCGGCATGAAGACCATTGTCGGGAAGCCCGGCACGAACCCGATCAGCGCCAGGATCCCGCCAATCACCATGAACAGCCGCGGGCGCGAGAAGAGCTGGCCGGCCAGGTCGGCGCCCAGGCCCTCGTCGGAGCCGCCGCGCGTGACCAGGATGCCGGTGGCCACCGAGATGAGCAGGGCGCTGATCTCGTTGACCAGCCCGTCGCCCACGGTGAGGACCGTGAACGTCTGGACGGCCCGCCCCAGGTCCATCCCGGACTGGATGATCCCGATCGTCAGGCCGCCGACGATATTGACGATGATGATCACGATGGCCGCGATCGCGTCGCCCTTGACGAACTTGCTGGCGCCGTCCATCGAGCCGTAGAAGTCGGCCTCGCGCTCGATCGCGCGGCGCCGCGTCCGGGCGTCCTCGGGGGTGATGAGGCCGGCGTTGAGGTCGGCGTCGATCGCCATCTGCTTGCCGGGCATGGCGTCGAGGGTGAACCGGGCGGACACCTCCGACACCCGGCCCGCGCCGTTGGTGATGACCACGTACTGGATGACCACCAGGATCAGGAACACCACCACGCCCACGACGGTGTTGCCCCCGACGACCACCTTGCCGAAGGCCGAGATGACCTGGCCCGCGTCGTGGTTGAGCAGCACCAGGCGCGAGGCGCTCACGTTGAGCCCCAGCCGGAACAGCGTCGCGATCAGGAGCAGCGGCGGGAACGCGTTGAACTCCATCGGCTCGCGCACGTTGAGCGTGAGCAGCAGGATCGTGAGGCTGAACGTGATGTTCAGCACGATCAGGATGTCCAGCACCGCGGTCGGCAGCGGGATGATCATCATCGCGACGATCGCCACCACCACGCCGGCGAGGATCGCGTCGCTGCGCGCCAGCGAGGCGTTCGAGCCGCGGGTCTGCGTCTGGGTCGTCATCGGGCTGTCGTCCCCTCAAACCATGTGGGCAGCGTGCCGGCGCCCGGGGCCGGGCGGCGGCGCGAGATCGGCTGCGCCCTGCCGGCCCGGATCCGGGCGACGAGCACGAGGATCCGGGCCACCGCCTTGTAGAGGTGGGCCGGGACCTCCGCGCCGAGCGGCCGCGGGAAGAGCGCTCGCGCGAGCGGCTTGTCCTCGATGATCGGCACGTTGTGCTTGCGGGCGAGCTCGCGGATCCGGGCCGCCATGAGGCGCTGACCCTTGGCCACGACCTTGGGCGCCCGCATCGACCGTGGGTCGTACTTGAGCGCGACCGCCAGGCGGGTCGGGTTGGTGACCACGACGTCGGCGGTCGCCACCGCCTCGATCATCCGGGCGAACGCGAGGCGCCGGGCGCGCTGGCGCCGCTGCGCCCGGATCATCGGGTCGCCCTCCTGCTCGCGGCTCTCGCGCTTGACCTCCTCGCGCGTCATCCGGAGGCTGCCCATCGCGCGACGGCGCTGGATGATCCAGTCGCCGAGGGCGACCGTCGCGAGCAGGATCGCGATGGTGACGCCCAGCTCGAAGATCGCCGACAGCGCCCGCCCGGCCACGACCGAGCCGCCCTCGCCGTCCATCGAGAGCAGGTCGGGGAGCTTGTTGCTGATGACCTGGTAGGACACCGCGGCCAGGATCGCGAGCTTGACGAGCGACATGGCGAGGCGGGTGGCCATCGTCTTGTCCACCAGTCGCCGCAGGCCGCTGAGGAGGTTGATGCGCGAGGGGTCGAAGCGGATGGCGGCCGGGCTGAGGACGAAGCCGCCGCCGGCGAGGCTGCCGATGACGCCTGCGAGCGCCACCGCCGCCGCGAGCGGCAGGATCATGCCGATCGCGCCCCCGAGCGAGCCGCCGACGTCCGCGACCAGGCCGTCGGTTGGCGTCAGCGGGCCCTGGGCCAGGGCCTCCACGTGGTCCACGAGCAGCCCGGCCATGTGGTTGCCCACGCCGGGGAGCAGCGCCGAGAGCGTCAGCAGGCCCGCCGTCAGCGTGAACACCTGGGCGAGCTCGTGGCTGCGGCCGACCCCCTGGCCCTTGCGCCGTGCGTCATCGATGCGACGCGGGGTGGGGGCCTCGGTGCGCTCCGCGCTCATCGCGCCGGGCTCGCTGCAGGGGCGGCGGTCGGTGCGGCCGTGGTGGCGCCGATCGCGGCCGTGGTGCCGTCGATGACGGTGCTGTAGAGGCCCGCGAGGCCGTTGAGCAGGCCGGGCAGGGTCACCGCGATGAGCGCGATCCCGAGCAGGATCTTGATCGGCAGGCCCAGGAAGAACACGTTGACCTGCGGGATGGCCCGCGAGATGAGGGCGACCGCCAGCTCCACCAGGAGCAGGACCAGCGCGAGCGGCATCGCCACCTTGACCGCGAGCTCGAGCGCGACGGCCATGAGCGACGCGAGCGTGCCGAACAGGCCTGACGGGAGGGCGCCGCCGATGGGCAGCGCGGTGAACGACTCGGCGAGGACCCGGATGACCGCGAGGTGCAGGTTGAGGGCTAGGAACAGCAGGCCCGCGATCACCGCGAACAGGGGCTGGAGGGGCGTGGCCGCCTCGCCCACGACGGGGTCGAACACCGCGCCCAGCGAGAGGCCCATCTGGATCGACAGCAGGCGCGACCCGGCGTCCACCGCCGCGAACGCCGCCGCCATCGTGAGGCCCATCGCGACGCCGATCATCAGCTCCACCGGGGCCGCGAGCAGCATCGGCTGGGCGCCCACCGCGGCCGACGCACCGCCGGCCAGCGTGACCGCCAGGACCGCGATGAGGCCCGCCTTGACCGGGCCGGGCACCGCGCGGTGGCCCAGGATCGGCGCGGTGATCACGAAGCCGGTGCAGCGCAGCAGCACCAGGAACAGGGTCGCCACCTGTCCCGCTCCGAGGGTCGCGGCGAACGGGTTCATCCGCCGTTCACCGGCGAGGAGGCGGCGGCGACCTCGAGGACGAACCGCGTGAGGTCCACCAGCGACTGGATCATCGAGGGGCCGAGCACCACCAGGATGCCCGCCACCACGAGCAGCTTGGGAACGAACGTGAGGGTCGCCTCGTTGATCTGGGTGGCGGCCTGGAAGATCGAGACCACGAGGCCCACGACCATGCCGGCGATCACGATCGGCCCGCCGATCTGGAGCGCCACGACGAGCGTGCGCTCCATCACCCCGACCAGGCCCTCGGCGGTCATGCGCCGAAGCTCCGCACGAGGCTGGTCACGATCAGCACCCAGCCGTCGACCAGCACGAACAGGAGCAGCTTGAACGGCAGCGCGATCTGGGTCGGGCTGACCATCACCATGCCCATGGCCATGAGGGCCGACGCCACGACCAGGTCGATGACCAGGAACGGGATGAACAGCAGGAAGCCCATCGTGAACGCGGTCTTGAGCTCGCTCGTCACGAAGGCCGGCAGGATGACCTCGACGGGGATGTCGTCGACGGTGGCCGGTCGCGGCTTCTTGGCCAGGTCCATGAACAGCTGGATGTCGGTCTCGCTGGTCTGGGCGAGCATGAACGTGCGCATCGGCGCCACGCCGGCCGAGATCGCCTGGTCGCTCGTGATCGTGCCCGCGAGGTAGGGCTGGACCGCGTCGTCGTTCACCTTGGTGAAGACCGGGCCCATGATGAACAGGGTCAGGAACAGCGACAGGCCCAGCAGGATCTGGTTGGGCGGCAGCTGCGGGATGCCGATCGCGCTGCGCAGCAGCGAGAGCACGACCACGATGCGGGTGAAGCTGGTCGCCATCAGCAGGATCGAGGGCACGATCGCGAGGATGGTGAGCGCGACCAGCAGCTGGAGCGACAGCGCCATCGTGCCGCCGCCCGACGAGGTGGAGCCGTCGTTGATCGAGACGCCCACCGACGGCGCGCCGCTGCCCGATCCGGAGCACGCGCCGAGGAGCAGCGGCAGGGCCAGCAGGACGGCGACCTTCGCGATGCGCAGGAGACGCCCGCGGGTCATGCCGACACTCCGAGCCGCGGGCGGCGGCCGGTGGCGAGCTCGTGGGCCAGCTGCGTCTCGAGCTCGGGGTCCGCGTCGAGCGCGTCGCGCCGAGCCCACGGCTCGCGGACGGGCTCGAGGGCCGGCATCTCGGCCGCGTCCAGCTCGCCCAGGGCCACGAGGCCCGATGGCGACTGGCCGATCACGAGCCGGCGGTCGCCGACGGCGATCAGGTGGAGCTGCGTCTTGGGGCCCAGCGGCCGCGATTCGAGCACCGAGAGCTGGCCCGATGCCCGGGCGGGGTTGGCGCCCTGCACGCGCCGCAGCACGCGCAGGGTGACGAGCAGCAGCACCACCACGAGCAGCGTCTTGGCGCCGAGATTCAGCAGGTCGGGGCCCTGGAGGGCCGGGTCGTCGGCAAGGGCGGCCGCGGCCGTCAACGACGCGGCCGACGGTCCGCTGGCCGCCCCGCCCGCGACGGGCGACGCCGCTGCGCCCGCGATACCGGAGTCCGGGACGAGGGAGGGCACGACCGCCGCACCGGTCGCAGCCCGGGTTGCCGCGGGCACCGCCGTGGCGGCGAAGGCCTCGAGCGCCGAGCGCTGGGCCGGCTTGGGCTCCGCGGCGCCGGCGATCCCGCCGACCGCCACGAGCACCAGGAGGGCCAGGCCGACGAGCAGTGCGGCACGGCGCGTGGGGACGACCCGGCGGGCCAGTCGCGTGAGCTCAGCCGCCTCGTCGGCCAGGGCGGCGGCAATCGGGCCGGGCAGCGCGCGCCGGGCAGCCTCGACCGGCCGATTCCGGCCCGCTGGCGCGCGGTGCGCCATCGGTCCGCGCCCGGTCGGGCGCGCTCGGGTCGCCGGCGTGGCCGCCATCGCTCAGGCCGCCCCTTCTGCCATCGCGGCGCGCTTCGCGCGGGCGGAGACCTCGGTGATCCGGACGCCGAAGTTCTCGTCCACGACCACGACCTCGCCCGTGGCGATGAGGTGCCCGTTGACGAGGACGTCCACCTTCTCGCCCGCGAGCTTGTCCAGCTCCACGATGGAGCCCGGCGTGAGCGCCAGCACGTCGCGGATCGGCAAGTGGGTCCGGCCGATCTCGACGGACACCTCGAGATTGACGCCGTAGAGCATGTCGAGCGACGAGCCGGGCCCTGACGACATGCTCCCTCCGAGCTCCTCGAGCGTGAGCGGCCGGACGTTGGACGGGTACGCGGCGGGGCCGAAGCCCGCAGGCGCGCCGCCGGGCATGGCCGGCAGGCCCGGGTACCCGGCCGGCTGCGGGTAGCCGGCCTGCGCCGGGTAGCCTCCGGGCGCCCCGGCGGGTGCGCCGGCCGTCGCGGGCTCGGGCGCCGGCGCCGGCGCGGCGCTGCCGGGGGCGGGCACCGGCGCGGCGACGGCGGCCGGCGCACCCGTGGCAGTCGGCGCGTCGAGCGTGATCTTGCCCATCTCCTTGACCAGGATCAGGTGCATGCCGAGGTCGGCCGGCGCGTCGGCGTCCACCGCGGCGACCAGGCGGGCCTCGCTGCCGTCAGCGTCGGACAGGGTCAGCCGCAGCAGGACCAGCTCGTCCCCATCGGGGAAGGTGGCGCCGTCGCCCGGGCCGACCTGGAGGCCCTCGCCCGCGATGAACCCGACGACCGCGTCGAGCTCCTCGGCCAGGCGACGCCCCAGCTCGACGACGTCGAACACGGTGCCCGCGAGGCGGTCCCCGCCCGCCGGGTCGAGGGCCACGGCGAGCGGCAGGCGGCCCTTGCCCAGGAGCTCGAACGTGGCGACGGTGCTGAACCCGTCAGGCAGCTCGGCCGGCCCGGCGAGGTCGGCCACGTCGAGCGCGGTGACCGTCACCGGGCCCATCACCATCGCCCCCACCGCCTCCTCGAGGGCGGACTTGACGGTGTCGGCCTCGGACAGGAGGGGCGCGATGCCCTCGGGGTTGGAGGCGTCGGCCGGACGCCAGGTCAGGGTTTCCCAGCTCACGGGTCAGGCCTCCATCAGTTGCTGCAGCGGGGTGATGAGTCGCAGGGCGACGCGGTCGCCGACCCGGCCGGGGGAGGCCCAGGCCATCGCCTGGTCCATCACCGAGAGGCGCACGGGGTGGTCGGCGCGCTCGCCGAACCGGATCACGTCTCCGGGCTTGAGGCTGGCCAGCTCGTCCACCGTGAGCTCCACCCCGCCCAGGACCGCCATGAGCGGCACCTCGACGTTGTCGAGCGTGGTGGCGAGCTCGGCGCGGACGGCCCCGTCCACGGCGCTCTTCTGCTGTGCGTACCACGTGGTCGCGGACAGGCGGGACATGACGCTCTCGAGCGAGTCGTAGGGCAGGCAGATCGACAGCGACGAGGTGGCCCCGGGCGAGCGGACCTCGAACGTCATCGCGGCAACCACGTCGCTCGGCGCGGCCACCCGCAGCATCGCCGGCTGCAGGTGCGGGTCGTCGAACCGCGGCGTGACCGTCTCCACCTGGCTCCAGCCCTCGGCGATCGCCGGCAGGACCTCGTCCACGAGCCGCGTGATCAGGGCGCCCTCGATGTCGGTCGGGTCGCGGCGCTCGGCCGGCAGCTCGCCCCCGCCGCCGAGGAGGCGGTCGACCCAGCCCAGCGCGAGCGCGAGGTCCAGGTCCAGGAGGAACGGACCGGAGAGCTGCGGCGCCGTCATCGGGAACAGCAGCGTCGGCAGCGTCAGGCCGGCCACGTACTCCTTGAAGATCATCTGGGCGGTCTCGGCCAGCGTGATCGCGACCGGCGTGCGGAGCTTGTCGGTGAGCCGCCCACTGGCGACCCGCGCGATGGCCTCATGGATGGCCGTCAGGGTGCGCAGCTGGTCTTTGGAGAACTTGTCGGGCCGATTGAAGTCGTAGGTCTTGACCGACTTGGCGATGCGCGCGGTCGTGTCCGGCGCATGCTCGGCGCCCTTGGCGCCCGCGATCAGCGCGTTGATCTGGCCCTGGGTCAGCTGGTTCTCGCCCATCGTCGATCCCCTACTGCATGACCAGGTCGGTGAAGTAGAGGTCGAGCACGTCGGACGGCGCGGGCGCCGGCGACGGGGCCTGGCTCGCGCTGCTCGCGGCCGGGGCACTCGCGGTGGCCGTGCCGTCGAGCACCTCTCGGCAGGCGTCGAGCAGCTCCTGCTTGAGCGACTGGCGGCCCGTGTCGTTGAGCAGGTCGGACGAGGTCTTGGCGGAGACCACCGTCGCCACGGCGTCGTCGAGCATCGGCAGGTAGTCGGTCATGTCGGTGACGACCAGGGCCGTCGCCGCCTCGCGGTCGGTGGCCGCCATCGTGTAGAACGCCGCGGTCGCCGGCCGGAGCTCGAGCGTCACGCCAACCTTGGCGTACTTGAAGTCGCCGCCGGGCTCCAGGTTCACCACCTTGGTGTCGAGGGGCAGCAGCACGCCGTGCTGGCCGGCCGCGGGATCCGGCACGGCGGGCACCGGGTCGAACGGCTTGAGGATGACGAGGACCACGACGGCCATGGCGATGCCGATGCCGAGCGGCAGCCCCACGAGCACGATGGCCTTCTTGCCAACCTTCACAGCTCAGCCTCCGAATACTGGGTTGAACGACGGCGCGATCGACTCGATGGCCGGCGTCGGCGACGCGATGGGGGTGGACGTCGAGTTCAGGACGAAGATCTCGACGCGTCGGTTGGTCTCGTCGGTGGGCCGCGTCCCCGGCAGGGGGTTGTTGTCCCCGTTGCCAGCCACCGAGAGGCGGCCGGAGTCCAGCCCCTCGTCGACGAAGTAGTGGAGGACGGCAATCGCCCGCGCGGCCGACAGCTCGAAGTTGTCGGCGAACAGGGGCCCCGACACCGGCGTGGCGTCGGTGTTGCCCTCGATGCGCACCTTCTGGGTCATGGGCCGCAGGACGGCGGCCACTTCCTTGAGCAGGCCGAGCGACGCCTGGTCGAGCGACGCCCGGCCGGCCTGGAACAGGAGGTTGGCCTTGATCCGGATCGCGATGCCCTCGGGCACCGAGTCGACGCTCACGCTCGACCCCAACCCGTTCGCGATCGCGAAGTCCTTGATCGTGGCCTGGACCTGCTGGGCGTCCGAGCCGAGGAAGCCCGTCGCCGACATCGCGGAGCCGTCGTCAGGCGTGGTTGACTGGCCCTCGGTCACGGTGAACTGCGAGGAGCCGGTCATGACATCGGTGTTGAACGCCGCCGACAGGGACTGGGCGAACGCGTTGAACTTGCGCAGGTTGGTGTCCGAGAGGGCGTACATCACGATGAACACCGCCAGCAGCAGCGTGATCATGTCCGCGTAGGTGACCAGCCACCGCTCGTCGGCGTGGATGTCCCCGTGGTCGCCGCCCCTGTGCTTCCTGGGCATCTCAGGCGGCCTCTGCGGCGGCAGCCGCGCTCGCCGACGACGTCCCCTTCTCGGGGATCGAGGCGCGCTGTGCCGGGGTGAGGAACGTGTCGAGCTTCTGGGCCACGACGCGCGGGTGGTCGCCGGCCTGCAGGGCCAGGATGCCCGCGAGCGCCATCTCCATCTCGGTCGTCTCGAGCAGCGTGCGCTGCTTGAGCGCCACGCTCATCGGCATGAACAGGATGTTCGCGAGCCCCACGGCGAGCAGCGTGGCGATGAACGCCACCTGGACGCCAGCGCCCAGCTTCTCGGGCTCCGAGAGGTGCGCCATCGCGGCGATCAGGCCCATCACCGCGCCCAGGACGCCGAACGTCGGGGCGTAGCCGGCCCACAGGCCCCACATCTGGTGGCCCACGCTGTGGCGGGTCTTGAGCGCCTCGACCTCGAGCGAGAGGACGTCCTCCACCGTCTCGGGCTCCATGCCGTCGATGACCATCTGGAGGCCGTGCTTGATGAACGGGTCGCCGACCTCCTCGACGTCCTTCTCGAGGTCGAGCAGGCCGGCCCGGCGCGCGCGCTCGGTGAACTCCACGAGCATGACGCGGGTGGCGACGACGTTGCTCTTGTAGGTCTTGGTGGCGATCCCGAACAGCTTCGGGATGTGCTTGAAGTTGTCGAGGCCGAAGGACCCGATCACGGCCGCCGCCGACCCCACGATCACGATGAAGAACGACGGCAGGTTGATCAGGATCGCGGGCGAGACGCCCTTGAGCAGGAACGTGATGATGACGGCGGCGAGACCGAGCAGGACGCCGATCACCGGTCGGTCCGCCCTTCGCCCCCGGCGGCGCGTGCGAGGTGGAGGTTCGCGCGGTTGGGATTCGCGTAGCGGCCCGGGTCGTGCGAGGCGGGCGGGTCGCCCCTGCGGCGGCCGCCGAAGCGCGTCTCCGGCAGCCGGACCGAGCGCTGGTAGGCGCGGAACCTGGCAGCCACCTCGCCGGCGCTCTCGCGCACGAGCAGCTTCTTGCCGTCAGCCATGGTGACGACGCAGTCCGGGGTCTCCTCGATGAACTCGATCCGGTCGGGGTTCACGAGGAGGGGGGACCCGTCGGGTCGGGTGAGCGGGATCACGGCCGAACTCCGATGCCTGGGCGGTGACTAGAGGGCGCCGGCGGATGAGGTCCCCAGCCGGATGCCCATCGCCAGGCGCATCAGGCCGGCTCGGGATCGGACGTTGAGCTTGCGCGACAGGTTGGCGCGGTGCGTCTCGACGGTCTTGACCGACAGGACCAGCGAGTCGGCGATCTCCTTGTTCGAGAGGCCCTCCCCGATGAGGAACAGCATCTCGCGCTCACGCGGGGTGAGGATCGCGGTGGGGCTCTCGTCCTGGTCCGGATCCACGGCGTGCAGGCCGGTCCGCGGGAACCCGGCGATGGCCGGCCCGCGGCCGTCGATCGCGTGCTCGACCGCCGCCAGGAACTGGCTGCCCGAGACGTTCTCGATCGCGATCGCGGCGTCGGCGCCGGCCCGCAGGCACGCGTCCGGCTGGATCTGGGCCGTGCTGGCCACGAGCGCAACCAGGCGCGGGCGGGGCCACAGGCTGGCCAGCAGCCGGGTGGCCTCGGGCCCCTCGCCCGGGCGGAAGTCGAACAGGATCAGGTCGGGGCGGGTCGCCTGGGCGACGCGGTACGCCTCGAAGGCCGATGCCACGTGGGTCGTGTCGCAGAGGCCCGACGACGTCACGAGCGTCGACACGCCGGCCCGGACCACATCGGCCGGGTGGACGACGAGCGCGCGAACCGGCAGGCGACGGTGGATGGGGTCCGAGGCGACCGGGCCCGGCAGCGGGCGTCGAGTCGCGGCCAAGGCGGCGAGGGCCATAGGGGGGCTTCCCTTCGTGCTCACGAGACGGGGGTCGGTCCAGATTCCAGGAGCCGGCTTGGCGGGGGCTTCGGCCTGCCGGCGATGTCATCGATGCTCCCCTAGGGGCGGCCGCCGGGTCGATGGATAGGAAGAGGCGCACGAAGGAGGTAGGACCCTCCCGCCGGACGCGGGGGGTCGCTGTACCGAACGCGCAAGAGCCGCCTCCCGTGGGGTGGAGGCGGCCTTGCGATATGGCGCGCGACGCTTGCGGGACCGACCCCCGCAGACGGTCGCGACGGGTCAGTGCGATGCTTCCAGGGCTGGAGGCTCGCCTGACACGTTCACGCGCACCGTCCCGGACACGCCGGCCAGGACCACCGCGAGCAGCACGAGCGCGGCAGCGATCGTGCGCAGGGTGGGCGCGGGCTGGGGTGCCGTCCGGACGATGACACGCTGGCTCATGAACGAGGAGTCGGCAGCCCGCGCCGAGACCTTGTGTCGGGGAATTCCCTGAGGCCGGTAGGCCGAACGTCCCAGTGGGTCCCGGTCGACGCCTCGGGGGTTCACCCTGAGGCGTCCCCGAGGGGGGTTGCCCGGAGGCCACACCCGACACCCCCCGGGCGCGGTCTCGGGGCGCGCCGGGACGCGCCGGGGTGAACCCGCACCCGCCTGCGAGCCGTCCCCGGGGATGCGCGTCGGCGAACCGGGCGAGGCGGCGGACTGGTCGCGGCGACTGGTCGCGGCGGAGCGGCGGCCCGCCCAGGTCAGGACTGGTCGGCCGCCGCCTGTGCCTCGTGCTCGGCGATCAGCTCGCGCCGGAGCACCTTGCCGACCATCGAGCGCGGCAGGCTGACCCGGATCTCGATCACCGCGGGCCGCTTGTAGGAGGCGAGGTTGTCCGCGCAGAACGCCCGCAGCTGCTCGACCGTGACCGTGGCGCCGGGCTTGAGGACGACGTACGCGATGGGGACCTCGCCCTTCTGGGCGCTCTTCCTGCCCACCACGGCGGCCTCGGCGATGCCCGGGTGGGTGATGAGGACCTCCTCCACCTCGCGCGGGTAGACGTTCGCCCCGCTCACGATGATCACGTCCTTGATGCGGTCGACGATCGCGAAGTAGCCGTCGGCGTCCATCGTCGCGAGGTCGCCTGTGTGCAGCCACCCGTCGCGCAGGACGCGCGCGGTCTCGGCCGGCCGCTCGTGATAGCCGCTCATGACCTGCGGCCCGCGCACCAGCAGCTCCCCCACCCCGCCGGGCTCCACGACATCCGAACCGGTTGCGAGCTCGACGAGCCGAGCCTCCGTCCCCGGCAGGGGCAGCCCGATCGTGCCCGGCCTGCCCCGGCCGTGGACCGGGTTGACGTGGGTGACGGGGCTGGCCTCGGTCAGGCCGTAGCCCTCGCACAGCCGGCCCCCGGTCAGCGCCTCGAACTGGGCCTGGACCGGCGGTGGCAGGGGCGCCGCGCCGCTGATGCAGGCCTCGATCGAGCGGAGGTCGTGGTCGTGGATCTTGGGGTGTGCGCTCAGGGCGGCGTAGAAGGTGGGGACGCCCGGGAAGTAGCGCGGCTTGTGGCGGTCGATCGCCGCGAGCACGGCGTCCACGTCGAACCTGGGCAGCAGCACCTGGGTGGCGCCCAGCAGCAGCGCGAAGTTCATCGCCACCGTCAGGCCGTAGATGTGGAAGTAGGGCAGGGCGCACAGGACCGCGGCGGGCCCCTCGTGGCCGCCCGCGATCACCGCCTGGCACTGGACCGCGTTGGCCACCAGATTGCGGTGCGTGAGCACGGCCTCCTTGGGCAGGCCGGTCGTCCCGCCCGTCCCCTGGAGCACCGCCGGGTCGGAGGCCCGGGCCGGCGAGTCGATGCGCTCGGACGGGGCGTCCGCGAGGAGCCGGAACAGGTTGGGCGTCTCGGCTGTGTGGGCGACGGGGTGCCAGCGGCCCTCGCGTCGCATCTTGAGCGGGTAGAGCCAGCGGAGCGGGACCGGCAGCGAGTCCGCGATGCCGGTGGCGATGACCGGGGCGAGCCCCTCCGGGGGCCGGAGCACGTCGCCCAGCCCGGCCCGCGCTGCCTGCACCCTGGGCATCAGCAGGTCGAGCGTCACCGACAGCCGGGGCCGGCTCTGGCCCATCAGCACCGCGACCTCGCGCTCCACGTAGAGCGGGCTCATGGCCACCGCGGTGCAGCCCGCCCGGAGCGTGCCGAGGAACGCGATGACGAAGGCGGGCGACGTCGGGAGGTGCAGGCTGACCGTGTCGCCGGCGCCGAGACCCGCCCGGCGCAGCAGGCCCGCGAACGCGTCGACGAGGCGGTCAAGCTCTGCGTAGCTGGTGCGCCGCCCGTAGAAGTCCATGGCATCGCGCGCCGGATGCGCCTCCGCGGCGCGCCGCAGCAGCGCGTCCACGGTGACCTCGGGCACGTCCACGTCAGCAGGGACGCCCGGGTCATAGTTCGCGAGCCACGGACGGCCGCCAGTGCCGGTCGCCCTGCTGGCTGACTGGATCACGAGACCGCTCCTTTCCGGGACGCCGGACCTCGCTAGACGGGGTAGCCGCCGGCGGCCATTACCGAGGCCGCCACCTGGCGCGCGAGCGGGACCCGATCCACGGGCTCGGCCCGCAGGAGGCGCCGGACGCCGGCCTGGAGCACGCGCGCGTCGTCGCCGGTCGCGACCGACGCGGCCAGCGTGCGCGCGGTGAGCTCCGCCGCGCCGATGCGGTCGACGACGGCGAGGCGCGCCAGGGCGGCGTGATCGTCGGCCAAGCGCGGCGCCTCGAGAGGGGCCTGCTCGGCCCGGACCACGACGGTCTCCAGCGCGAGCACGGCGATCGTGAGGTCGGCGAGACCCGCGAGGACCTCCTGCTGCTCTTCGAGCGCGGTGCCGAACCGCTGGACCGCAGCGCCGGCCAGCAGCAGCGTGGCCTGGCGGAGGCCGTCCACCAGCCGGTGCTCGGTCGCGAACGGCCCGGCGGGACCCGAGAGGTCGCCCGACGGCCCGGCGAGCAGCGCCTGCTGCGCCCGGCGCGCCGGCCCCAGCAGGTCCAGACGGCCGGTCATCGCGCGCTTGAGCAGCGTGCCCGGGATGAGCAGGCGGTTGATCTCGTTGGTGCCCTCCCAGATGCGATTGATCCGCGCGTCGCGGTACGCCTGCGCGGCGGGGTACTCCTCGATGTAGCCGTAGCCGCCGTGCACCTGCACCAGCTCGTCGACCACCGCGTCGAGCTCCTCGCTCGCGAGCACCTTGGCGATGGAGCACTCGACGGCAAGCTCCTCGAGGGCGATCCGGACGCCGTCCGGCCCGCCCGACTCGGCGCCTGCCAGGCGCGCGTCGAGGAGCCCGGCGATGCGGTACACGACCGACTCGGTGACGTAGGTCCGGACCGCCATCTCCGCGAGCTTGCCCGCCACCAGCGGGAACCCGGCGATCGCGCGGCCGAACGCCTTGCGCTCCGCGGTGTACGCGGCCGCGGTGCGGAGGGCGGGCTTCATCGCGCCCAGTGCCGCCGCGGCCAGCTTGAACCGCCCCACGTTGAGGACGTTGAACGCCACGCGGTGTCCCTTGCCCACCTCGCCCAGCAGGTTCTCTGCGGGGACCACCGCCCCGTCGAAGGTGAGCGGGCAGGTCGAGGTGCCGTGGATGCCCAGCTTGTGCTCCTCGGGCCCGACGGTCAGGCCCGGCGTCCCCCGCTCCACCAGGAACGCCGAGAACTGCTCGCCGTCGACCTTCGCGTAGACGGTGAACAGGTCGGCGAAGCCGGCGTTGGTGATGAACTGCTTGCTGCCGTCCAGCCGCCACGAGCCGTCGGGCTGTCGCGTCGCCCGGGTCGCGATCGCCTGCGCGTCGGAGCCCGCCCCGGGCTCGGTCAGCGCGTACGCGGCGACGGTCGTGCCGGCGGCGAGGCCCGGGAGGTACCGGCCGCGCTGCTCCTCGGTGCCGAAGAACACGAGCGGGAGCGTCCCGATCCCGGTGTGCGCACTGAACGTGACGCAGAACGACCCGGCGCCCGCCAGCGCCTCGGTGACCGCGACGCTGGTCGTCTTGTCGAGGCCCACGCCCCCGAACGCCTCCGGGACGTCGATGCCCAGGTAGCCGTCGCGTCCGAGGATGGCCAGGAGGTCGCGGTGCGCCGCGTAGTCCTTGGCCTCGAGCGCCTCACGGCGGGGCACGGCCTCGCGCTCGACGAGGGTCGCCGCCGACTTGCGGATCGCGCGCTGCTCGTCGGTCAGCCGCTCCGGGGTGGGGAGCTCACCGACGGCCAGCGGCCGGACGAGGAACGCCCCGCCGGGCTGGGCCGCCGCGGCACGGGCCGCGGTCTGGGGGTCGGTGTCCACGGCCATCACGCCGCCTCCTTCGTCGTGGCGGCGTCGCCTCCGCCGGACGTCGCGTCGGCCCCGGCCGGGCGGACCGCCTGCCGGCCGCCGAGCCACTCGATCACGCCCGCGGCGCCCTGCCCGCCGCCCACGCACATCGTCACGAGGCCGTAGCGCGCCTCGCGCCGGGCCAGCTCGGACAGGATCTGGGTGGTGAGCTTCGCGCCCGTCGCGCCGAGCGGGTGCCCGAGCGCGATGGCGCCGCCGTTGGGATTGGTGCGCGCCTCGTCGAGTCCGAGCCGCCGAACGATCTCGACCACCTGCGAGGCGAACGCCTCATTGAGCTCGATGACCGACATGTCGTCGAGGGCGAGGCCGGCCTGGGCCAACGCCCGGGGGACCGCGTGCACCGGCCCGACGCCCATGATCTCGGGGTCAACGCCGACGGTGGCGTAGCTGACGAGGCGGCCGAGCGGTGTGAGGCCCAGCGCCGCGGCACGCGCGCCGCTCATCACCACCAGCGCAGCCGCCCCGTCGCTGGTCTGCGAGCTGTTGCCCGCCGTGACGCTGCCGCCGACGCGGAAGGCCGGCTTCAGCGCGGCCAGCCGCGCCGCGTCGGTGTCGCGGCGGATCCCCTCGTCGTCCTCGAACGGCCGCTCCTCAACCCGCGGCCGGCCGTCCTCCACGACCGTCGTCCGGGCCGTGACCGGGACGATCTCGTCGCGGAACAGCCCGGCGGCCTGCGCGGCGGCGGCCCGCTGGTGGCTGCGGAGCGCCCACGCGTCCTGCGCCTCGCGCTCGACGCCGAACCGGGTCGCCACCTCCTCCGCGGTGAGGCCCATCGACAGGAAGGCACCGGGCCAGGAGCCCGCGAGGCCCGGATCCGGCTCGTAGTGCCAGCCGGTCATCGGCACGAAGCTCATCGACTCCATGCCCGCCGCCACGACCACGTCGGCCGTCCCGAAGGCCACCGCCTGCGTCGCGAGCGCCAGCGCCTGCAGCCCGGACGCGCAGAAGCGGTTGACGGTCATCGCCGACACGCCCTCGGGCAGCCCGGCCCCGAGCCCGACCATGCGGGCGACGTTGAGGCCCTGGGCGCCCTCCGGCATCGCGCAGCCGAGCACGAGATCGCCCACCTCGCCCGGGTCCAGGCCCGGGGCGCGGGCGATCGCCTCTCGCACGGCGGCCATCGCCAGCGACTCGGGCGGGGTCTCGCGGAGCGCTCCGCGGGGCGCCTTCCCGACCGCGGTGCGGGCGGCGCTGACGATGACGGCGTCCTGCATGGTGTCCTCGCTCCCGCTAGTTGCGCAGCGGCTTGCCGGTCTTGAGGGTGTGGCGGATGCGCGCCCGGGTGAGCGGCTCGCCCAGCAGCGCGAGGAACGCCTCCCGCTCGAGGTCGAGCAGGTGCGCGGGCGCCACGGGGGTGCCCTCGGCGACGTCCCCGCCGCTCATCACGCGCGCGAGGGCCATCACGATCTTGCGGTCGTGCTCGCTCATCTGGCCCGCCTTCTGGGCGTTGTAGGTGAGGGTCTCGGCGGCGGCGACCCCGCGGCGGCCCACCACGCGGATCGGCGCGTCGGCCGGCGGTCGGTAGCCGACCTCGGCCAGGTGGCGCGCCGTGGCGGCAGCGTCCGACCACTGCCGGTCGGGATCGGCGGTGAGCGGGTCGGCCGCGAGCAGGATCCCGAGCTCCACGGCCTCGGCGGCGGACGTGGCCACCCGCGCCATGGCGATGGTGGTGAGCGCCGACGAGAAGAAGGCGAACCGGTCCCCGTCGACGCCCTCGGGCACGGCCTCGGCTGCACGCCGCGCCATGGCGGTCGACCCGCCTCCGGCCGGGATCAGCCCGACCCCCGTCTCGACGAGGCCGATGTACGTCTCGGTGAGCGCCTGCCGCCGGTCGGCCGCGAGGCACAGCTCGGTGCCGCCGCCGAGCGTCCGGCCGCGCGGCGCCGCCACCACGGGAACTGGCGCGAACCGGATCGCGGTGGCCACGCCCTGGAACAGCCGGACCACGCGGTCGAGCTGGTCCCACTCGTCGTCCTCGGCCTCGAGCAGCAGCAGTGCGAGGTTCGCGCCTGCCGAGAAGTCGGCGGCGCGCGTGCCGATGACGAAGCCGTCGTACGACGTGCTCGCGAGGTCCAGCCCTCGCCGGAGCAGGTCGAGGGTGTCGAGGCCGATGAGGTTCAGCTTCGCGGACAGCTCGCAGCCCAGGATGCCGTCGCCGAGGTCGACGAGGCTCCCCGCGGCGTTCGTCGGCAGCGCGGGGCACGCGGCGCGGCGCGCATCGAGGTCGATTCGACCGGGCTGGGCGGGCTCGGGCGCCAGCACCATCGTCGTGAAGTCCAGGGCCGCACCGTCGCGGTGGAACCGGTCGAGCCCGGCATCGCCCGCGCGGCGGACGAGGTTCGGGACCGCGACGCCGGCGGCGGCCAGGCCCGCGGCGACGCGCCCGTGCCCGAGGGCGTCCCACTGCTCGAACGGCCCGAGCTCCCAGCCGAAGCCCCAGCGCATCGCGCGGTCCACGGCCTCCGCCCCGTCAGCGACCTCCGGGCCGACCCCGGCGGCGTAGGCGAGCTCGGACGCGGTGACGCCCCACAGGAATGCGGCGCCCGGGTCCTCGGTGCCGCGCTCGGCAGCCGAGGCGAGCGCGGCGAGGCGGCGGCGCAGGTCGGGCTCCGTCCGGGCCAGCTCCACGGCCGCGGAGCGAAGCCGGCGGCGCGGCCGGTACTCGAGTGTCTCGAAGTCGAGCGCGAGGATCTCCCCCGCCTCCTTGCGGAAGAAGCCGCGCCCCGTCTTCTCGCCCAGTCGTCCGTCGGCCACCAGCCGGCGGAGGATGTCGGGCACCTCGAACGCCGCCTTCTCGCCCTCGTCCTCGAGGGCATCGCGGCAGTGGTCCGCGACCGCGACAGCCACGTCGAGCCCGACGAGGTCCAGCGTCCGGAACGTCGCGCTCTTGGGCCGCCCGATAAGCGTGCCGGTGATCTCGTCGACCTCATCGGGGCCGAGGCCGAGCTGCTGCGCGAGCGCGATCGCCCGGAGCAGCCCGTGCACGCCCAGCCGGTTGGCGATGAACGCCGGGCGGTCCTTGGCGCGGACCGTGCCCTTGCCCAGGTGCCGGCTGGCGAACGACTCCATCCACGCCACGCGCCCCGGATCCGTGTCCGCGGTCGGGATCAGCTCGAGCAGGCGCGCATACCGGGGCGGGTTGAAGAAGTGCGTGCCGAGGAACGCGGCCCGGAACCGCCCGCTGCGGCCCGCCGCGAGGCTCGCGATCGGGATCCCCGAGGTGTTGGAGCTGACGAGGGGCACGCGGTCGGCCGCCCCGAGCGGGGCCAGCGCGCGGTCGACCTGCTCGAACAGCGCGCGCTTCGGCTTGAGCTGCTCCACGACAGCCTCGAGGATCCAGTCGGCGTCGCGGACGGCCGACTCGAGCGTGTCGAAGCCGGCGGTCGAGATCCGGGCGCGGTCCGCGGCCGCGTACAGCGGCGAGGGGCGCAGGCGGCTCACGCGGTCCAGGCCGGCGGCGGCGGTCGGCCCGTCGAGGTCCAGCAGCCGGACGCGCGAGCCGGCCCCTGCGAGCAGGCACGCGAGCTGCGCGCCCATGGTCCCCGCCCCGAGGACGATCACGTTGGCTGCGCGCGGGATCATGGGCCTGCCTTTCAGCTCGGTCGGGAGAGGAACAGGTCGGCGAAGCTGGCCGCGATCTCGTCCACGCCAAGCGGGCCGTCGGGGCGGTACCACTGGGTGAACCAGTTGCAGGCCGACAGGATCGCGATGCCGGTCAGCCGGACGTCGCCCCGCCGGATGGACCCCTCGGCCACGGCAGCCTCGAGCACCGCCCGCCAGCGGCCCTCGTACGCGTCGCGCCGGGCGACCAGCTCGGCGCGACGCTCGGGCGAGAGCGAGCGCAGCTCGATCTGGACGAGCGACATCTCGTCGGCGTTGTCGGCCGCGAACGCGAGGTGGGCGCCGATGGCGCCGCGGAGCCGCTCGGCTGCCGGGCCGCCTCCCGCGAGGACCGGCTCGACCCGCCGCCCGAGGTTGTCCATCGTGTCCGCGACGATCCACCAGAGCAGGTCGTCCTTCGACTCGATGTAGTGGTACAGGCTGCCGCGGTTCATGCCCATCGCCTCGGCGAGGTCCTGCATCGAGGTGGCGTGGAAGCCCCGCTCGCGGAACAGCCGGGTGGCGGCACGGCGGAGCTCCGCCTCGCGGGGCCGGGTCACGCCCGGGCTGCCGGTGGTGCCTGCTGTCATGCCGTCGACCGCCCCGTCCTCGCTGCCGAGCGCATCCAAACGAACGTTTGATTGAGAGCGCCAACCATACGCTGGTGCGTGCAGCCGCGCAAGCACCCCCCGGTCCCGGAGGGCCGGGCCGGCCGTGCGCCATCCGTCCCCTCGCGCCCGCCGGGCAGGAGCCGTAGAATCGCGCCCTCATCACACGGGGAGGCGTGACCTTGTCCCTGCTCCGGCGAATTGAACGGGCACAGCAGGCGGCCGATGGGCAGACCGGCGAAGCGATGACGCCTGTCCCCTACGACGGCATCCGCCGGGCGTCGTCCGTCGGGCGCGAGCAGCAGCTCCGCGAGGTCCGCGACGCGCTCCAGGCCGAGGTGATCGCCTCGTCCAAGGAGCTGTTCAGCGCTGCGGACGGCGCCGAGCTCCACGGCCGGATCGGCATCATCGTGGACCGGATGCTCGCCGCCAACAGCTTCGCGGTGAACCGCGAGGAGCGCCTCCGGCTGATCGACGAGGTCGTCGCCGAGGTGACCGGCCTCGGGCCCCTGGAGCCGCTCCTGCGCGACGACACCATCACCGAGGTGATGGTCAACGGGCCCAAGCAGATCTACATCGAGCGGAAGGGCAAGATCTCCCGCGTCGACACCTCGTTCATGGGCGACGAGCACGTGCTCCGGATCATCGACCGGATCATCGCCCCGCTCGGCCGGCGCATCGACCAGTCGAGCCCGCGCGTCGACGCCCGGCTCCCCGACGGCTCCCGCGTGAACGCGATCATCGAGCCGCTGTCGCTGGTCGGGCCGGTCATCACCATCCGGAAGTTCTCCGCCCGCCCGTACACCGTCGACGACCTTGTCGGCTTCGGCACGGCCAGCCCCGAGATGTTCGAGTTCCTGCGCTGCTGCGTCGAGGCCCGCCTCAACGTGTTCATCTCCGGCGGGACGGGCTCCGGCAAGACGACCACGCTCAACGTCGTGTCGTCGTTCATCCCCGAGGGCGAGCGGATCGTGACCATCGAGGACGCCGCCGAGCTCCAGCTCCGCCAGGAGCACGTGGTCACGCTCGAGGCGCGGCCGCCGAACCTCGAGGGCCTGGGCGAGATCACCACCCGGGACCTGCTGCGCAACGCGCTCCACATGCGCCCCGACCGCATCATCGTGGGCGAGTGCCGGGGCGGCGAGGCGCTCGACATGGTCCAGGCGATGAGCGTGGGCCAGGAGGGCTCGCTCTCGACCGGCCACGCCAACAGCTCGCCCGACATGCTCCGGCGACTCGAGACCATGATCCTGATGTCGGGCTACGAGATGCCGCTGCGGACCATCCGCGAGCAGATCGCGTCGGCGGTCGACGTCATCGTCCACACCGCGCGCCTCAAGGACGGCTCGCGCAAGATCATGAACATCACCGAGGTCTACGGAGTCGAGGACGACGTGATCCTGACGCAGGACATCTTCGCCTTCGAGCAGACCGGCATCGACGAGAACGGCAAGATCGTCGGTGAGCTGCGGCCCACCGGCGAGCGGCCCACGTTCATGCCCAAGTTCGCCACCAGCGGCATCGACCTGCCGCAGGGCGAGTTCGGCATCCCGCCGGAGACCGCCGAGCACCCCGTGAAGTCGCGTGTCGGCAAGGGCCGCTCCATCGGCATCGACGCGGGGCCGAACGCCCGGCGCCGGCTCGACTTCGGGCTCGGCACCTCGCACGTCGCGGGCGGCATGGTCTACGCGTCCAGCGTGGGGCCCGTGGTGGCGGAGTCCGGCCACGTGGTGAGCGATCTGTTCAAGGAGCAGGCGCACCAGTGCATGGCGAACCTCAAGGCGCTCCTCGAGCGCGAGGGCTCGTCGCTGGACAGGATCGTGTGGGCCAACTGGGCGCTGCGGGACCCCGTCGACTTCGAGCCGTTCCAGAACGAGTGGGTCGCGTGGTTCGAGGGCACGGCGCCGATGGGCCAGGGCGTGATCATGCCGCCAGCCCACCGGCGCGCCGGGTTCCGCGTGTCGCTCGGCGTGATCGCGCAGGTGTAGCGCCGGTCCCACCCGGGCACCCCGGCCGCGCCGCCGCCTCCGCGCCACGCCTGCCGCACGCCACCCCGGCGCCACGCGACACCGCCCACGCCCCCGGAGCGTCGTAGGCGCCGGTCGGCCCCGGATCCGCGCCACCGACGCTCCCCGAGCGTGCAAGTGGCCAATTCCACCGCCACGTCGCGGCTTGGCTTCGGCCGGACCCGCCTACGACGCGCCCGGGGCGTAGGTGGCAGCGGATGAGCGCGACCTGGCTCGCCGCGGCGGCGGTCCCGGCGGTCCCGGCGGGCGGGCGGGCGCTACAGGTAGTAGTCGAAGTCGTGCTCGGAGCGCGTCCAGCGCCGGATGACGAAGATGTTCGCCTGGTGGTGGTCCGGCCCGAGCTCCACGTAGTTCCGCGAGCCGCTCCACAGGTAGCGCGCGTCGTTGAGCACATCGTGGACCTGGTAGGAGCGGTTCGCCTCGATTCCCAGCTCGGCGAGCGGCAGGTCCACGAACCCCGACTGGACGTGGTGCGGGTCCAGGTTCACGACCACGAGCACCTGGTTGGCGCCGTCGACCGACGACTTCGAGAACGCGATCAGCTCGGGGTTGGTCACCTCGTGGAACGCCAGGCCGTGATTGGCCCGGAAGGCGGGGTTGTCGCGCCGGATCGCGTTGAGCCGGCCCAGCAGCCCGGCCAGGCTGCCCTCGGCATCCCAGTCCCAGTGGTGGATCTCGTACTTCTCCGAAGCGAGGTACTCCTCGCGGCCGGGCGCGAGCGGCTCGGCAACGCACTGCTCGAACGCCGGGCCGTACAGCCCGTAGCTGGGGCCGAGCGTCGCGGCGAGGACCGCGCGCGCGGCGAACGCCGGCGGTCCGCCGAACTGGAGGTACTCGGGCAGGATGTCGGGCGTGTTCGGCCACAGGTTGGGCCCGAAGTACTCGCGGACCTCGGTCGTGGTCAGCTCGGTCAGGTAGCCCGTGAGCTCCGCGCGCGTGTTGCGCCAGGGAAAGTAGTTGTACGACTGGGTGAAGCCGAGCTTCGCCAGCCGGTACATCACGTTGGGACGGGTGAACGCCTCGGCGAGGAAGATGGCGTCGGGGTAGTCACGCTTGACGTCCGCGATCAGCCACTCCCAGAAGTCGAACGGCTTGGTGTGCGGGTTGTCCACCCGGAAGATGCGGATCCCCTGCTCTGCCCAGAACCGCACCACGCTGCCGAGCTCGGCCCACAGCTCGCGCCACGCCGAGGTCTCGAAGTCGAACGGGTAGATGTCCTGGTACTTCTTCGGCGGGTTCTCCGCGTACTGGATCGTGCCGTCCGGGCGCATCCGGAACCACTCGGGGTGCGCCGCCGCATAGGGGTGGTCGGGCGCGCACTGAAACGCGATGTCGAGGGCCAGCTCCAGCCCGTGCGCGGCCGCTGAGTCGCGCAGGTGGCGCAGGTCCTCGAGCGTGCCGAGCTCGGGATGGACGGACTTGTGGCCGCCCTCGACACTGCCGATCGCCCACGGGCTGCCGGGGTCGCCCGGCTTCGCCTCGGCCGAGTTGTCGGGGCCCTTGCGGTTCACCCGGCCGATGGGGTGGACCGGCGGCAGGTACAGCACGTCGAAGCCCATCGCCGCGATCGCCGGCAGGCGGGCCTCCACGTCGCGGAGCGTCCCGTGGCGCCCCGGCTCCATCGCCGCCGAGCGCGGGAACAGCTCGTACCAGGCAGAGAAGCGGGCCCGCTCGCGGTCGACCACGATCTCGAGGTCGGGCTGGTGGCGGGCGGCGAACGGGCGATCGCCGTGGCGGACCATGAGGTCCGCGAGGCCCGGGTCCAGCGCGGCGCGGGCGAGCGCGGCCCCGCCGGAACGGAGCATGGCCGCGGCCGCGGCGAGGCTGGCGTGGTCCGCGCCGCGGGCGCGGCCCGCCGCCGTCTCGATGAGCCCCACGCCGATCAGCAGCTCCACGCTCACGTCCTGGCCCGCGTCGAGGCGCTTGCCCAGGTCGCGGGCCCAGGAGCGGAAGCGGTCCACCCAGCCCACCACGGTGTAGCGGTGGCGCCCGGGCCCGCCCGCGCGGAACTCGGCCCGGAAGCGGTCGTCGCCGAGCGCCGCCATCGGGACCTCGGTCCAGTCCGCCGCGTCAGCGTCTCGGTGCAGCACGACGGCCGACACCAGCTCGTGCCCGTCAGCGACGATCACCGCCTCCACGACCACCGGGTCGCCGACGATGCGCTTGATCGGGAAGCGGCCGCCGTCGATCCGGGGCGAGAGGCGCTCGATCGCGACCCGGTTCCACGCCTCGTCGCTCGGCATCGCGCTCGGCCCGGGGTCGGCCGCTGCTCGCGCCGTCGCCTCGCCCCCCGGCTGCCCGCCGGTCGCCGCTCGCGCCTCGCCGGTCGCCTGCCCGCCGGTCGCCGCCTGCCCCGCCTCGTCCTGCTCGCCCATCCTCGCCTCCGCCGCCGTGCTGTCGCGACCGCCGTCGACCGGCTAGCCGGCGACCGATCCCCCGCCCTCGACGAGGGAGGTGTACAGGTCCAGTGTCTGCCGGGCGATCGCCGCCCAGCTGAAGTGCTGCTCGGCCCGGCGTCGGCCCGCCTCGCCCATGCGCGCCCGCAGCGATTCGTCGAGCCCCACGCGGTTGATCGCCTCGGCGAGGCCGCGCGAGAACGCCGCCGGGTCGGCCGGGTCGAACGTGCCGGGGACGATCGCCGGGTCCACCAGCAGGCCGGTCTCGTCGGGCACGACGACCTCGGGGATGCCGCCCACGGCCGACGCCACGACGGCCGTCTCGCACGCCATCGCCTCGAGGTTGATGATCCCGAACGGCTCGTACACCGACGGGCAGCAGAACACCGCCGCATGCGAGTACAGCTGGATCGCCGCCTCGCGCGGGAGCATCTCCCGGATCCAGATGACGCCCCGTCGGCCCGTGCTCACCTCCTCCACGCGCTGGGCCATCTCGGCGCCGATCTCGGGCGTGTCGGGCGCGCCCGCCGCCAGGACGACCTGGAGCGACGGGTCGATGTCCGGGATCGCGTTGACCAGGTGGATGATCCCCTTCTGGCGCGTGATCCGGCCCACGAACAGGACGTACGGGCGGTCCGGGTCGACGCCGTACTGGGTCAGGAAGTTCGTCGCTGCGTCGGCGCGGTACTCGTCGAGGTCGATCCCGTTGTGGATGACGTGGATCTTCGCCGGGTCCACCTCGAAGAACCGCAGCACGTCGGCCCGGGTCTCCTTCGACACCGCGATGATCGCGTCCGCGTCGAGCAGCGTCGTGCGCTCCATCCAGCTCGAGAGGTGGTACGCATTGCCCAGCTGCTCCACCTTCCACGGGCGGAGCGGCTCGAGCGAGTGGGTCGTCGCCACGAGCGGCGTGCCCCAGAGGCGCTTGGCGAGGACGCCGGCCATGTCCGCATACCACGTGTGGGTGTGGACGACGTCGGCGTCGAGCGTGTCCTTGGCCATCGAGAGGTTGCGCGAGAACGCGTCGAGGGCGCCCTTGAAGCGCGCGTCCGTGTCGCGCGTCGCCTCGGCCCAAGGCCCGTAGCCGCGCACGCGGAGGTTGGGCTCGCTGACGTCCTGGTCGCCGAAGCAGCGCACCTCGACCGGGACGAGCCGCGACAGCTCGCGCGCCAGGTACTCCACGTGGACGCCCGCGCCGCCGTAGACGTACGGCGGGTACTCGTTGCTGAACAAGGCGACCCCGCGGAGCGACACGGCGTGCGGCCTCCAGGCTGTGCGGTTCCCAGGCCCTCGCGGGGTCCGGCCTGCGCCTGATGGTAGTCGCTCCGGCCGCGGCGCAGGTCGGCGGACGTCTCCCGCCGCGTCGGGGTGCCCGGAACGGTGACGCCGGTCGGTGTGCCGCGCCGGACGTGCTCGGTGCCACGCCCCGGCGCTGCTGCCTCGGTCAGACGGCGCGGGATCCTGCCTGGACCGCTGGGATGACCGACGACCCGTAGGCCTCGAGCTGCGCCTCCTCGTCCCCGCTCATGAGGTAGAGGTTGAACTGGTCGACACCGGCCGCGCTGAGCTCCCTGAGCCGTCGCACGTGATCCTCGGGCGGGCCGACGATCGCGAAGCGGTCCACGACGTCGTCCGCGGCGAGCGCCGCGTTTGCGGCACCGAACTCGTCATGGGGGCGCTCGCCGATGCGCTCGCCACCCTGGACGTAGCCGGTCAGCGAGGCGGGCAGCCGGTCGGCCGGGTACCGGTTCACCAGGTCGATGACGTGCCCGCTGACGAGGCCCGGGAACCAGCGCACGTGCTCGCGGCACACCTCGATGCTGCCGACGTGCGCCGGTGCCGCGGCCTGGACCCTGATCGACGCGGGATCCCGGCCGGCCGACGCCGCCGCATCACGCATGAGGCCGACCATCCAGCGGATCAGGTCCGGATCGGCCAGCTGCAGGATCAGCCCGTCGGCGATCCGGCCGGCCAGGGCGAGCGCCATCGGGCCGTAGCCGGCGATCCAGGCGGGCAGCGGCCACCCCTTCGTCCAGGGGAGGCTCAGGTCGGCCCCCTCGTGGACCGTCGTGCGGCCCTCGACGAGGTCGCGGATGAGGGTCACCGCCTGCTCCAGCGTCTTCAAGGTGGTCGGCGGCTTGCCGAGCGAGCGGACGGAGCTGTCGCCGCGGCCGATGCCCAGGTCCATGCGGCCGCCCGAGATCTCGTCGAGCGTGGCGAGCGCGCTGGCCGTGACGCTCGGCTCCCGCGTGGCCGGGTTCGTCACGCAGGTGCCGAGGCGCATGTGCGTGGTGTTGAGGGCCATCAGCGTGAGGAGGGGGTAGACCTCCCGGAAGGGCAGGTGGTTGTCGAACAGCCAGCCGTAGCGGAACCCGGCAGCCTCCGCCTGCCTCGTGAGCGCGATGACGCGCCCGATGTCGTGGTCAGGCTTGAGCGTGAATCCGAAGTCCATGGCTCGCAGCCTACATCGCGGATTCCTGCCCTCGACCAGACCTCAGGCGCGCTCCGCCCCGTGCTCCCGCCGAGGCGCAGCAGCCCGTGACCCGCTCTGATCCGGGATGGGCGGGTGGAGCGGGAGACGGGGTTCGAACCCGCGACATGCAGCTTGGAAGGCTGCCGCTCTGCCAACTGAGCTACTCCCGCCCGGCTTTGTGCTCCGCTACAGCGTCTAACTGTATTCCGGCTTGACCACAGCGCTCTCACAGCGTATAAGTCTTAGCAGGTTCAAGTTCCCGATGAGAGCGATATTGCGCTGAGGACGCAGGCCCGTGGTCAAGTCGACGAGCACCAGGACCACTATAACGGAGGCGGCGGGCGCGCCACGCCTCGGCCTCCGGGCGGCCGTCGACAGCTGGCGCCTGAGCCTCCGCGCCGCGAACCGCAGCCCGGCCACCATCAAGACCTACCTCGACGCGGCCACGCGGTTCGACGCGTTCGTCGCCGAGCGCGGCATGCCGGGCTCGCTCGAGGGGATCCGGCGCGAGCACGTCGAGGCGTTCCTGGTCTCCCTGCAGGACGCCGGGTCGCGCCCCGCGACCGTCTCGCTCGCCTACCGCTGCCTGCAGGCGTTCTGGAAGTGGGCGGTGTCGGAGGACGAGGTCCGCGAATTGCCGATGGCCCGGATGACCCCGCCGATCGTGCCCGAGGAGCCGCCGCCCATCCTGCGGCCGGAGCAGATCAAGGCGATCCTCGACGCCTGCGCCGGGACCGACTTCGAGGCCAGGCGTGACACCGCCCTGGTCCGGATGCTGCTCGACACCGGCATGCGCCGGGGCGAGATCACCGGCCTGCGCCTGGCGGACGTCGACCTCGACGAGGGCGTGGCGATCGTGCTGGGCAAGGGCCGCCGCCCGCGGGCCTGCCCGTTCGGCAGCAAGACCGCCCAGGCGGTCGACCGCTACCTGCGTACGCGCGCGGCGCACCCGCAGGCCGGCCGCGAGGAGCTGTGGCTCGGCGCGCGGGGCGTCCTCACCGACAGCGGCGTCCTCCAGGTGCTCCGGCGCCGCGGCGCCGTGGCCGGGCTGCCCACGCTCCACCCCCACCAGTTCCGACACACCTACGCCCACATGTGGCTCGCCGACGGCGGCACGGAGGGCGACCTTATGCGCCTCGCAGGCTGGAAGAGCCGCCAGATGCTCAGCCGCTACGGCGCGTCGGCCGCCGACGAGCGGGCGCGCGAGGCGTACCGGAAGCGGAGCCCGGGCGACCGGCTATGAGCGGGCGCCGGAGGCCGACCGATGCGCCCGACGAGCGCGCGCGCTCGAGCCCATGGGCGATCGTCTTCTTCCAGCGTCACAAGGACCACGACCCCGGCCAGTCCGTGCCGGGTGCCGAGTTCCTGGAGTCGTGCCCGATCGGCGTGCGCGCGGACCTCGCCGCGATCGTGAAGGCGGTCGCCGACGCGCCGCCCATGAAGTTCGCGGGCGGCGGCCAGTGGGAGGCGATGCACGGCGACATGGCCGGCCTCTACGAGGCCCGGACCCGTGGACCGCGCAGGCGCCTCTACCGGCTCTACTGCCTGCTAGAACGAGAGGCGCCCGGCCTTCCCGGGCCGAGCCTCGTGATCGTCACCGGGCTGGACAAGCCGAACGCGTCCGCCTTCTCGCAAGCCGACTATCGGCGGGTCCGCAGCCTTGGCGACGAGTACCGCGGGCGCACGCCGCGCAGCATCGAGCGATAGTGCCGGGACTCAGGGCCCGCCACGAAATAGACCAGCTCAGTCCTGCGGGAGCATGAGCCTCGGCAGCAGCGAGTAGTTCCACTCCCCGTGGAAGGCGTCTTGCCGCAGGTAGAGGGTCGCCATGTCGGCGTCGGAGACGCTGACGCCCTTTGGGTAGGCGTTCCGATCGAGCGCGCTCTTGACCCGCAGACCGGTGCGGGTGGTGGTCGCCGCGATGAGCTTGACGATGACCTCGTGGCTGACCAGGGGCTTGCCCCGCCAGTTCATGGTGATCGCACTGAACAGCCGGTGCTCGATCTTGTTCCACTTGGACGTGCCCGGCGGGAAGTGGCACACGGCGATCTCGAGGCCGGTCTCGTCGGCGAGCTTCTGGAGCTCGGCCTTCCACAGGCGGGTGCGATAGCCGTTGCTGCCCCCGGCGTCGGCGGTGACGAGCAGCCGGCTGGCGTCGGGGTAGAGCGGCGCGCCCATGGTCTGCCACCAGCGCCTGATGGCCTCGACCGCGAACGCCGCCGTGTCGTGGTCGGTCCCGACACTCACCCAGGCCTCGTTCTGCCCGATGTCGTAGACCCCGTAGGGGCTCGCCCGGCCGTGATCCGCATCATCGATCACGAAGTCGTGCATGAGGACGCGCTCGGGATCGCCTGCCGGTCGCAGCTCCCGGCCGCCGTTTCGGAACGGCCCCACGAGCTCCTTCTTCTTGGTGTCGACGCTGATGACGGGCTCGCCGAGGGTGAGCTGGAGCTGGACGGCCTCGCTGATGTACCGGAACTGGGCGTCGCGGTCGGGGTGGGCGGTGCCCTCGAGCACCTTGCTGTTGGCCTGGAGGCTGTAGCCGAGGTCGTGGAGCAGCTCACCCACGATCCGGTAGCTCACCCGGTGGCCCTGGCGCCCGAGCTCGGCCGCGAGGTTGCGCACGCTGCGGGTCGTCCAGCGCAGCGGGGACTCGGGATCCCCCCGGGTGCCGGGTTCGATCAGCGTCTCGAGGTCGGCCCGCAGGGTGGGGTCGAGCTCGACCGTCCGCTTGCGGCCGCCACCGGGCCTGCGGATGCGTCCCCGCTCGAGCGTCTCGACGGGCGCCGCGAGCTCGGCCAGACCGCGTCGGACCGTGGCCGGCGAGGCACCCGTCGCCCGGGCCACCGCGGCCTGGCCGCCCGGCCCTGCGGCCAGTGCCTCGGCTCCGAGGAGCAGCCGGCGGGACCGCTCGTCCAGGGCACCCGACATCGCCCCGTAGCGCGTCGCGATGGCCGGCTCATCGATCACCCCCGGAGCATACCGAACCAGGGGGTGAATGTCACGTTATTTCGTGTCAGACCCTCAGCTCGCGGCGGGCACGGCCTCCCGGTTCCGCTGGTGGCGCGGGCGCCGCCGCACGACGACCTCCAGGCCGAGCTCGTTCGCCATGTCCACGAGCCTGCCGATTTGCGGGTTCGGGCTCCGCTGGCTGAACAGCCGGCGGATGGCAGCCGGCTGGGCGTCGATCCGGGCCGCGAGTTCGGCCTTGGTCAGGTGCTGGCGCTCGCGCTCCTCGTCGATCGCGCGCATCAGGTTGTCGATGGCGTCGATCCGCGCACGGTGCAAGCGGTAGCTCTCGGCGAACTCCTGGTCGTGCATCCACGCGTCAAAGCGTCGGTCGAACGCGGTTGTCGGCATCTGGATTAGTCTCCTGTGTAACCTGAATGTTACGCATGTCGCTGCGGCGCCGTCAACCCTCGGCGGCGCACGCCTTGATGCGCGCACCACGAATAGGATTGAGGAACCGCTCGACCGAGGCCTCGCGCAGGCGCTACCAATCCGATTCCATCTCGACAGCCCGGGCGGCTGGAACTCGGCATCACCAGAGCTGCATATCTACCGAATTGGTTAGTTATACCGCTGTGGTACAGTGACTAACAATGGTGAATCTCCAACGCAGCGCCACGCTGGAGCTGGCCTTCGAACGGGCCGTTGCCCCCATGCTTCCGCCGGGCTGGGCGATGGCCTTGCGCCCGGGCGATGTCTCTGCGGGCGCCCGGATCGACGCCCACGTCGAGGTCACTGCCCCCTCGGGTGAACTGACGACGGCGTGCGTGGAGTTCAAGGCCCGCGCCGAGCCGGCGGAGGTGGTCCGGCTCGTGCCCTGGCTCCAGCGGTGCGGCGCGGCCGTCCTCGTGGCGCCCGCGATCGGTGCGCGCGCTCGCGAGATCCTCGCGGGCGCCGGAGTCAGCTGGATCGAGCCCGACGGGGACTGCCGGATCGTCCTCGGGAGCCTGTTCGTCGAGCGGCTGGGCCGCCGGCCGGCGCGCCGCCAGGCGGATGCTGCCGGCACCCGGTACGTCGCCGACCTGTTCTCGGGCGCGGCCCTCCGCATCGTCCGGAGGCTCCTGATCGAGCCCGACCGCTCGTGGACGCTGGCCGACATGGCCGCCGTCACGGGCCTCACGCCGGGCTTCGTGAGCCGGACGTTCAAGACGCTGGCGCGGGACGCGTACCTCGACCGCGCCCGTGGGGCGAGCCGCGTGGCCGATCGCGACGCCCTCCTGTCCGCCTGGGCAGCCGCGCCCGCGCCCGGGGACGCCCTCCTGGAGCGGGTCGCGACCGTCGGCGGCCCGGAGGCGATCCTGCGGGCCATCCGCGCGCTGGAGGGCCCGCCGCGCTACGCGATCACGGCCGAGGCCGCCGCGGACAGGCTCGCGCCGTTCGCCAGGTTCGCCCGCGTGGAGCTGTACGTCACGGACCCCGCAGCCTGGGACGAGGCCCTCGGGCTCACGCAGGTCTCCCGGGGCGGGAACATCATCCTGATCCGGCCGACCGACGGCGGCACCCTCGACGGCAGCTTCGAGCGCGACGGCGTGACGCTCGCGAGCCGCCCGCAGCTCTACGTGGACCTGATCCGGCGCGGCGGTGCGGCGGCCGAGGCGGCCGCCTTCCTGCGCGAGCGGGGCGAGCTGTGGCCGCGGTAGACCCCCGCGACGACCCCGCGTCGGTCGTGGCGGCGCAGCGTGTCCTCCTCGAGCTCTGGACGGTCCTGGCCGGCTTCGGCGACGCGATGACGGTCGTCGGCGGCAGCGCTCCCCCGCTGCTCACCGGAGACCGGCCCGACGATCCCTACGTGGGCACGCTCGACGTCGACCTCGTGATCGACCCGATCGGCGTCCCCGACGACGTCTACAGGACGATTGCGGAGCTCCTCCGCGAGCGCGGCTACGTCCAGCTCGACCAGCCGTTCCGGTGGCTGCGGTCGGTGGTCGTCGACGGGCGATCGATCGACGTCGAGGTGGACCTGCTCGCCCCGGCCACACCCCGGGGCGGGGCGGGCCATCGCCACGAGCGGATCGGCGGCGAGCCGCTGGCACGGCGGACGGAGGGCGCCGAGCTCGTCCGCACCGCCTTCGTCGACCAGGAGATCGGCGGCCTGCTGCCGGACGGGCGCCCGAACCGCGTCTCCGTCCGCGTCGCGGCCCCCGCCGCCCTGGTCGTGCTCAAGGCGCTCGCGATGGGCGGGCGCGACAAGCCGAAGGAAGCCTACGACATCGACTACCTGCTCGGCCACGTCGGCGTCGAGGAGGTGGCCGCCGGGATCAGCGCCATGGGCCGCGTTGGTCCAGTGGTGAAGGCCGTGCGCATCCTCGCGGAGAGGTTCGCCTCGATCGACGCCATCGGGCCGGCGAGCGTCGCCCTGTACCGGAGGGTGCCGCTCGGGAGCCCAGAGGCCGACCGGGTCCAGGCGCTGGCCTACGCGCGGGTCGAGCAACTTCTGTGGCGCCTCAAGCCGGCCTCGCCGTAGGTCACCGTGCGGACCGCTGGCCGGCTCCCCGACGCTTCCGTGCCGAGAGGTAGGCCAGCCTCGTGAAGTACGCCCGCCTGGCGGCGTCGGCGCGGCGGAGGCGCTCGTGGTTGGGGAGGCGGTGGTCGGGGTCGACCTCGTCGAGGAAGCGCTGGTTGAAGGCTGCGCGAGCGGGCCGGGTGGTCTCACGCGGGTCGTGGCGGGCTTGGAGCGTGTAGGCGGCCATCCGGGCGCGCATCACACGCTCGCTGGGGGTCAGGGACTCGCGCCTCACTCTGTCGTCTCAGCGAGACGCTCGCCGTCCACCGTGACAGGATCCGGGGCCCCACGCGAGCGACGCGTTCCCAGGCGGCGGAGGCCGCGGCTGACCTGCTCCGGGCTCCACCGGGCCTGGAGCCTCCCGGCGACCCAGTCGCGCAGCTCGGCGTCCTGTGCGAGCCTGCTCGGGCGGCCGATGCGCCTCCGCCCGAGCGCCCTCCGGTGCGCCTCGAACGGGCGGTACCCGACACCGTCGGCGCCGCGGCGGAGCTCGCGGCTCACGGTGGACGGCGAGCGCGCCATCCGGCCGGCGATGTCGCGGACGCCGCGCCCCTCCCGGCGCAGGTCGGCGAGCTGAACGCGCTCGTCCTCGGACAGGTAGCGCGGCGAGTAGAGCCTGGTCGGCGCCGTGGTGATCACGGGCGCCAAGTCCAGCACACGCCGGCCGGACGCGAGCCTGCGGCCGTTGCGCCAGCGCTTGCCGGTCCTCGGGTTGACGCCCACGATCCGGCTCGCCCGGGCGGAGGGGACGCCCTCCGAGATCAGCCTGGCGAACTCATCGCGCTTGTCGTGCAGCGGCTCCGGCCCTCGGCGGCCCATCGCAACTCCTCGTGGGTGTTGCGACGTTCACCAAAATCCGCCTGATCGTTCCCAGCGCCCGACGGTCCCAGGGCGGCCGGGGGGCTCCGCTGCGCGAGACACCGAGCCCGTCCCTCGGTCCCACAGTCTCTGCCACCACCCGGAGTGCGGATTCTCACTCCTCAGGTGAAGGGCGTGGTGGTGGCCGTGAGAGTGTGCCGGAAGCAGGCCCAACGAGCGCGGCGACGTTTAGCTGCGCATCATCGCACCCGGCCGAGTGCGAGTTCGCGTGGAATCTGAACCTCACATGCCCTGTCGGCATCAGGGGCAGTCGACCCTCGCCAGCCTCCCGGCGCTCCAGTCGTACTGCCGGGCGCTGGCCTGATAGTTGTGCCAGTACAAGACCGATCCGCTGGCGAAGAACCCGACTGCCCCCTTCCCCGCGTCGAGCAGCACCGTGGGCTCGGCCTGCCCTGATGGCATGATCCAGAGGTGGCGGTAGTCGCTCCAGGCGAGGAACCCCGGACCGGCCGCGACCGGGCCCCACTGGCCGGGCAGCGCGAACGTCCTCGTCTGCCCAGCCGCGTACCGGGCGACGACGTCGGCCTTCACCGTCGGGTCCTCGGCCGTCGAGTTCTCCAGGCGCCGGACGACGACGGCCCCGGCGGGGCTCGCGGCGGCGGCCATGAGGATCGAGGGGCCGATCCAGTCCCCGGTCGTCGCGGCGCCGCCGGGGAGCGAGATCGCCGCGGGCTGGGCGAGCCCATCGCCGGTCGCGGGGTCCGTCGCGGTCTTGACCGCGGCCCCGATCTCGCCGGCTGACACCAGCGAGGGGTAGTTCGCCTCTTCGTCGAGCCGGCGCACCGTCCGCGCCCGCAGGTCCGCGACGTAGATCCGGGAGCCGAAGGTGGTCGGCCCGAGCACGACCGGGGCCGCCCACGCCGCGAGGTCGCCCAGGAGGGACACGCCGGTCGCCCAGCCCGGCGCGATCTGGCCGCCAGGGCCGGGATCGTAGGAGGCGACCTCGCGGACCTCGCCGGTGTGCCGGTCGAACGCCCACATGTGCCAGTCCGCCTGCTCGAGGAGGAAGCCGCTCTCCTGCCACACGACCCAGTCGGCGTTGCCGGTGATGCCGCCGTCGATCTGCGAGGTGGCGTCGTCCACGCTCGCCGCCGGCGGCCGGCTGACCACGGGGGTGACGGCGCCAGACGCGGGGTCGAGGACGCTCAGGGTGTCGCCGACGCCGGGCAGGTGCGACTGGATCACGAGGAGCTCGCCCCGGTCGGTGACGCCTGCGACCCGGCCGTTCTCCTGCGTGAGGCTCGCGGGGGCGGTGACGGCAGCTGGGTTGGAGAGCCGGCACGCGCCGGCGGGGATCGACGCCGGGGGCGTGGCCGGCGAGGCCATGGTGGCGGGCGCCGGCGACGGCACCCCCGGCGTGTGCGTGGGGGCGGGCCCGCCGCACGAGGCCACCAGGCACGCGGCGGCGAGCGCGGCGAGCCGCACTCTCACCAGACGATGCCGTAGGTGGCGCCGTACTGGGTCATGTACCGCCACGCGACGGAGTTGCCCAGGTTGAAGTATGGGCTCGTGGCCGACCACGTCATGTGCTGGCCCTGGTAGGCGGGGTCCTGGAAGCGGATCGAGATTCCGTTGTTGTAGTACCCGTAGATCGAGGGCCAGTGCCTGATCGTCCTATCCCAGGGATGGCCGTTGTAGTGCTTGTTAGGGTCGCCCGCCGGCTCGTAGGTGTCGGCCGCGACCATCGCGCCCTGGTCAATGTCGGTCTCCACGTGGCTGGTGAGCGCCGAGGCCGTCGCCGGGGTGTAGTGGTAGTAGAACGCGTCGGGCCGGCCGTACAGCCAGAGGTTCAACCCCCTGGTCATGGTGGCATTCCACGGGGTCTGGCCGAGGGTGTCGGTGGCGAGGTAGGTGTCGGTGGCGAGGGCCTCCTGGGTGACGCCCACGCCCGGCTGGAGCGCCGAGTTCGTGGTGTTCCGGCGCCCCGACAGCCACCACGAGACGACGATGCTCATCGCCGTGGCCGGACCGCAGTAGTAGTTCTGGTCCTGCGAGCGCTGCGTCCCGGCGAGCTGGTTCGAGCTGTACGCGAGGGGGCCGACGCCTGCCTTCGACCCCGCCGGCAGCCCCAGCGCGTGTGCGCTCAGGATCTGGTCGTAGGCGGCCACGTCGGCTGCCGTCATCGTCCCGGCCACCTGCTTGTCGTGGAGCGCGACGAGCTCGTTCTTCCAGGCGGGCTGCATGGCATCGGTGACGTTGTATGAGTCCGACGCCGTGGGCGCCTGGGCGTCGGGCCCGGCGGCGCCGACCGACGGGGCCGCCAAGGCGAGCAGTCCGGCTGCCGCCATTACGCCGAGCAGCATGCGCGCCCGACCATGTCGTCTTCGTCCGCTAATCCTGGTCAATGTTCGACCCTCCCTCCCGGGGGGCCGGAAACACGCGCCCCCCTCGAACAGTCTCCTGCCGGGACGGCACCGCGACGTGGAGGCTCCGACGCACGGCGGAAGGTAGTTCGGCCGGCTTGGCCCGAAGGAGCGGCCACGGTCACGAAAGTCTGGGGCAATTGGCACATGCATCATGTTGGCGCAGCCGCGTCGGCGAGTTATGGGGGGAACACGTCTCGCCGGAGTGTCGCCGCGGTCAAGGGCGGTCTTTCGGCTTGTCGCGCCCGCCCTTCGCGAGCGCCTTGAGGACGACCAGGGCGGGGGTGTTGCCGGCGGCGCTGAATGGTGATCATTCGGCGGGATTGCGTGGAGGTGTGACGGCAGCGCTCGGTGGAGACGCCGCCGCCGCGTGCTGATCAGTCGCGGGTGAGCTCGGCGACGGCCTTCTTGGCGCAGGCGTCGTCGACGATCTCCTTGCCGTCGGACGCGGCCGCGATGAGCGCGGCGACCGCGGCGTTGTTGAGGGCGCGCGGGATGCCGTTGCTCTGGCGGTGGAGACGCACGATCGCGTCGTCGGCGAAGAGCTGGTCCGACCGCCCGGCGAGCGCCAGGTGGTGGCGCAGGTACGCCGTCGAGTCGCCGAGGTCCATGGGCCCGATGTGGTAGCGCACGGCGATCCGCTGGTCGAGCGCGGCGAAGACGCCCAGCCGCAGCTGGCGGGCGAGGGACGGCTGCCCCAGCAGGATCCCCGCGAACGGGCTCCGGCTGTCCATGTCGCTGTTGGTGAGGAGGCGCAGCTCCTCGAGCTGCTCGGGCGTCAGGAGGTGCGCCTCGTCGACCACGATCACGACCCGCCGGTGGCGCTCGACCTCCTCGGTCTCGAGCAGCTCGCTCGTCTGGGCCATCACCTCGGCCTTGTGGAAGCGCGGCGTGCCCCCGAGCGCCCGGACGATCGTCACGTACAGGCCCCGGGTCCCGAAGGCCGGGTTGGCGATGTAGATGAGGGCGTGCCGGGACGGGTCGAGGCTGGCCCTCGCGGCCCGGGCCGCGACCGTCTTGCCGGTCCCGACGTCGCCCGTGATGACGCCGAGGGTCGCCTCGGCGATGCAGTGGCGGATCCGGGCGACGGCCTCCTCGTGGGGCTCCCGCGTGAACAGCTCGGACGGGGCGAGGCCCTTGCCGAAGGGTGATCGCGTGAAGCCGAAGTGGGCCTGCCAGGGGGCCCGGGGCTCGGCGGTCGTGATCGTCGTCGCCATCAGAACGGCTCTCCGTCGGCTGGCGCGCCGCGAACGGCGCGGTACGCGATCGGCCCGGTCGTGACCGCCTCGTGGTCGGCGAGGACCTGGCCGAGGTAGTCGATCCCGGTCGGGGGCGCCGGCGCAGGGTCGGGCGGGGGCGGGGCCTGGCGGTGGACGTGGCGGGCGACCCGCCGCGGCTCGGCCCAGCCGTGGAGCTCGCCCCGCCACCAGACCTCGATCGCGAACAGGTCCTCGGGCCGGAACCTGAGCTCGACCGTGCGGCCGGCCAGGGCGGCGTCCACCTCGTACTCGTTGCCCTCGAAGGACACGGTCGCGGTCCGGCTCACCCGCCGGCTCGCCGACCAGAGGAAGGCCGTCCGCAGGACCTCGGGAATGGCGGGCCTCGCCTGGCGCGTGCTGTACCGCGCGAGCGGCGACTCGCCGGTCTCGGAGTGGACCCGGACGTTGAGGTACCGCTCGACCCAGGCCGAGAAGCGGTCGTTGAGCTCCTCGAGGCTCGCGATCCCCACCGTCTCGGCCTCGAGGAGGAAGCGCTCCCGGATGACCCGGTTGAGGCGCTCCTGCTTGCCCCTCCCCTGGGGGGCGTACGGCCTCGAGTGGATCAGCCGGATGCCCAGGACCGCGCAGCTCCGGGCGAGCTCGGCGCCGCTGTACGCGCTGCCGTTGTCGACGTAGAGCTCGGCTGGCAGCCCGCGCCGGAGGATCGCCGCGTGGAGCACCTCCTGCCCCGCGCGCAGGGTCTCGTTGCCGACCCAGCGGCCGTGCACGAGCAGCCGGGAGTGGTCGTCGACGAGCACGAACAGGCGCGCGCGCACGGACCCCGGCGCCCGCGGGTGGGGCACGAACGGCCCGACGAGCACGTCGCCGATCCAGCGGTCGTTGGGGGCGCCGGCCTCGTACCGCCCGAACGCCCGGCCGTCCCGGAGCAGCTCGGCCCGCGTGAGGCCGCGCCGGCGGAACTGCCCGGCGAGCGTGCGCTCGGCGATCCGCACGCCGTGGCGGGCGCGGACGATCTCGCTGATGGCGGCGGCGCTCCGCGCCGGGACCTCGAGGCGCAGCCGGACCGCCTCGTCGAGGAGCGCGGCGTCCACCCGCGCCCTGCCGTGGTCGCTGCGCGGCCGGTCGCGCAGGCCCGCGAGGCCCTCGGCGCGGTACCGGCGGATCCAGCGGTCGAGCGTGTTGCGGCTCACCTGCCGCGGCTCTCCCGAGGGCGCCGTGTGCTCGCCGGCGATGCGGCGGACCGCCTGGCCGCGCTCGCGGCCACCGAGCCTGGGGTCGAGCGCCTCCGCGATCAGGTGGTACCGCCAGAGGGCGAGGGCTTCGGCGGGGTCGCGGGCGGCCATGGGTCACCTCCAGGGGTGGTTCGCGGTGTCCGGGCCATCAGAGGAGAGGCCGCCGGCGCTGCCAAGGGCGAGGTCGTGTTGGGGGCGAGCCAGGCCCCGCCGGTGACGAGGGCGCCGACGCGCCAGGACCCGACCGGGCCGTGGCGGCGGATCCAGGCCGACGCGAGCGCCGCGACCGCGGCGGCGGCGCGCGGCCGTGGCGCGGTCGGCAGGTCGAAGCCCGACCAGCCGCGCTCGACCGCCGCCGCGAGGAGGGTCCGGGCAAGGCCGGCGGCCACGCGACCGAAGCGCCGACACCAGTCGCGGACCGTCGTCTCGGGACGCTCCAGGGCCGCCGCGATCCGGCGCACGCCCAGCCCGATCACCGAGAGCTCGAGCGCGGCGCCGATCACGTCGACCGTGTCGTACCGGTGCGGAGCCACGAACCAGGGCAGCAGGGCATCGGTCCGCCCGCAGTCCCGGCAGCGCACGCGCGGGACGAAGATGACGAGGAGGGCGTCAGACCGCAGGTGGCGCCGGTACCCCGACCACGGCCCGGTCGGGCCGCCGCAGGCCGGGCAGCGCACCACCGGCGGGTCGACGCGGCGGCCGGCCGCCGCGTACGCGCTGACATCGAGCGGGCACGGCCATACGATCACCGGCGGTGGAGCCTCGTTCCACCACGACCCCCCGAGGGCCCGATACCCGCGGGGGGTCACTTGGTTTGTGCCGGCTCAGATCATCCCGCTGCGCGCCGCGTGCTGTCGACGTCTCCATTCAGCGCCGCCATCTTCAGCGGGTTCATGCCCACAGAGTCATGCCGCCAACACCGGGCCCCCAGGCCTGTTGCGACCTCGGGTACGCCCGCGCCGTCAACCCCGCGAGGGCTCGATGGGCGAGGTCGACCTCGTGAGGCGGCGCCCTCGACCGGCTCCGCGGCGCTCGCCAGCTGGGCGACCACAGCGGCCGAAGAGCGTCGAGTGGAAGTGCGTAAGACTGGTCGGGGCGAGAGGATTTGAACCTCATGAGTGACGCAAGCCAGGTCGTGCAATTCGTGAGGGCGGCGAGCGTATATCCGGTGTCTGGCGTCGCTTGAGATCGGATCGACGCGTGGCGGCAAGGCGCTCACCAAGCGTCACCGGAGTCGTGCATGGTTGGCTTGCGGATACCGCCTCGGGCGGAAGGCGCAATGTTCCCCCGGTCCACCCGGCCGCTGACCGGACACTAGACTCTAGGAACGACGACCAAGCCCCGGTGCACCGCCTTGAAACGCGCGTTCGGCGAGGTCAACATAACTGTCGTAGTAGGCCGCCCGAGCCTCTGCGCCGGCTTCCCACTCCCTGCGCGACTGTTCGTCACGTCCGGCGGCCCCGGGGTCGAATAGGGCTTGATCAAGCGGATCGAGGAACACTAAGGACACTTGATCGGAGCAACTCGCCCGGGCCGATGCCTTCGCCATTGAGTCGGCGAGGTGACCGAGCACCCGGGACACGAACTCGCGGTCGATGTTCGCGTCGAGTTCTAGTTCCCCGACCTGCCGCAGCGTTACCCGAACGAGGCCGAAACTATCGGGTCGGCTCGTGACGATTGGTATGACCGTCTGGCCGCCGATCCTTCGCCCCGCGAACCCCTGCGAAACGTCGTCAAGTCTCTCCCAGAACCAGAACACTCGCCACGAGTATCCCCGAATGACCGCCTGACGCGCTTCAGAGGAGGATAAGGCGTCGACTTCCTTCCTTAGCAGCCCCAGCCTGTACTGGGACCGCCGGATGATGTGGTCGAAGACTTCGCTGCACAGGATCAGGTCGCTCAATCTCCTAACCTCACTTGGGTTGCACTGAGAATCACCCGTCCGCTCCGGTGCGGTGGGAGGCTGGGGACAGCCCGAGCAATCCGGGCCAAGTCAACGCCCAGATTCGACATCGGCCGGACTGAGGAGGCGCCGAGTGAGCCGTGCAATTGCTCCGGCCGCAGCTGAACTCGCTCCCAAGCGTCCTCCTCTTTCGCGGTAGTCGGCGATCCTCACGAGCGGGCCCCATCACCGAGGACACGCCGGGCAGGGACGGCCTTCGGCGGCAACTCCTTGGCGAGCGCCCGGGCGATGCGCTCCACAGCCCCCGGCTCGAGGCCGCGCTCGCGGGCCAGGACCTTCCCGAGCGACTTGGGGTCCTCGATCCGCACGCCCCGGAACTCGTCTGGAGCGCCGAACAGCGGCCAGGTGGCGTCGACGAAGCAGAGCACCGATCGCACCTTGCCCGCGTCCTCGATGCCCGCCCGCGAGAGGGCGGCCTCGACCTCGCGCACCTGCCACGCCATGGCGTCGGCGAGCTTCGACTGGTCCCGGCGCCCGACGTAGAGGCGGACGTCCCTGTGGAGGAGCCCGCCCACGTCGCGCAGGCGGACCTCGCCTTCATACCGCTTGGTGTCGACCACCCAGACACCGGACGGGGCGACGACCAGATGGTCGACGTTTCCGCGCGTGCCGGGCACCCGGCGGTCGTGCAGGGCCACGATCCCCTCGACCTTGGCCAGCGCCTCGGCGAGCTTGACCTCGCCTACCGAGCCCGTGCCCCACGCTCGGATGTGCTGGGGCTCCTCGTTGAGCGCGAGGACGATGCCGCCGAGCCGGTTGCCCCAGCGGCCCTTGACCTCGGCCTGTCGCCGCGCAGCGAGCCGGTCGTGCTTCTCGCGGGCGGAACCACCCGCCAAGCCCGTCTCGATCGGATCATCTGCGGGCGCCGCGATCGTCGGCTGGGGCAGTGGCGGGGCGCTCGGCCTCATGGCCTCGGGTTCGAGCGCGACCGCCTCGATCTGGCGGACGCTACGGCAGGCGGGGAAGCGCGAGCAGCCCCAGAACTCGCCGCCGTCACTCCGCCTCTTCCGCAAGGTCATCCTGCTCGAGCAGCGTGGGCACTGGGGCGCTTCGTCCACCGTCATCGCGACCCCCCGCATCGACGCGGCCGGGCGGCCGCTCGTCGCCCACGATCCGCAATCGGCTCGCACGCCGTCAAGGGCCGGCCTGCTCCGGCTCGCCCGACTTGGCCTCCGACAGGGCCGGCCTCAGTCGCCACCGACAGCCTCGTCGTCCGCAAGGGGTCATCGAGTGGCACCACGCACCCCCGCCGATTTGCTACTCGGACTCGAAGCCGTGGCTATCGAACTTCAGGGTGCTGCTGTTCTCGGTCACGGTGCGCACGATCTGGTCGGTGGCCCCGTCCGCGAGGGTCGCCTCGATCTCGAGGGTGACGGTGACCTCCGCGCCGACCTGACCCGCGAGATGCGCGATCACCTCGTCGGCGATGCGGCTGGCGTCGCGGCCGACCCGCGTCGGGTCGAGGCGGACGGTGCCGTGAAAGCGGTGAGGGCGTGGCGCAGGCGCCGGGCCGGGGATCGTCCCGGCGGTCGTGCCACCGGACCCCGGCTGTGTCCCGCCAGGGACGCCGCCGGCCGCGCCGCCAGCAGCGCCTGTGCCGGTCCCGCCCTCCGGGGCACCGCTCGGCGACGTCGCCGCCATCTCGGCGTCCATCTGCCGCTTCGCCACGTCGGGCTTGACGAGCAGACCGCTGCTGTCGGCGGAAACCGACACCATCTGACCGCCACGAAGCCCCAGGTAGCGACCGGCGCCCTCGTCGAAGCTCTCGGCGTAGGCGAACGTGTCGGACTGCCAGAAGAGGAGCGCCACGCCGTCGCGGATCGCCTGCGACCAGCACCTCGGACCCTGCGAGTCGCGGCAGGTAGAGATAGCGCGCGAAGTCCTCGACGAGCTGCCGGACCGGGACGTGATCGCCGCGCCAGAGCGGCACGGCGTCGAGGTGCTTGCGCAGGATCGTCGAGCCCAGCGACGGGCACCAGCAGACTCGTCGCTCCGGAGCTTCTTGCTCGCCCGCACCGCGAGCGCATCGCTGCCGGAGAGCCGGATCGCCTGCCAGGTGATCGGCGGCCTGCGGGTTGACCTGCTCCGGCACCAGCAGCCACTGATAGGTCTCCGGGATGCGCGCCGTCACCGCGCCGTCGGCGGCCTGCTTCTGCGTCTCGGCCTGCTTGCACCTGGTGCGGGTCGAGGTTGAGCGTCGTCCTTCTCGGCCAGGATCGACTCCCACGCCAGAAACCGGCGCACCGCCTCGTCCAGGTCCTGCAGGCGCATCTTGTCCGCCGCGAGGAAGACCAGCGTGTTGCGGTAGAGGCGCGGGGTGTTGCCGCGCGACTCGAGGATGCGCCGTGGCCGCCGTCTCGGCCGCGCTGTCCGGCTCCTTGCTGTAGGGCTGCTCGACGCCGCAGCACGACCAGCCGCGCGTCGAGGTCGTCGGGCACGTCGGCGCCGGAGCGCGGCATCGGGTGGATGCGGCGGAAGTCGCCGGTCTTGCGCAGGTCGGCGCGCAGCCGCTCGTCCAGCTCCTGCGCCACCTTGTCCGGGTCGCGCTTGAGCTGCTCGGCGCGGTCCTCGGCGAGCTTGGTGACCGTCGGCTGGGTCGAATACCAGTAGCGCGGGCCGTCCTGGTAGAGGTAGGTCGCGGCGGCCGCGAGCCGCCGCAGCGCGTCGCCGAAGACGGCCGGCGACTCGCCCGGCATCACGCAGCCGAGCTTGACCCGCCGATCCTCGATGCCCCGGTGGGCGGCCGTCGGCCGTGGGCGCCGAGCCCGAGGTAGATGGTGCGCGCCACGCGCCGGCGTCGCGTGCAACTTGCCGAGGTTGGGCACCTCGCCGTCGATCCGCAGCGGCAGCGAGTTCGGCCCGTCCACGTCCTTCTCGATGATCGGCACCCAGTTGTCGGAGAGGTAGCGCGTCAGCTCGGACTGCACGCGCGGGTCGTCGATCGGGATGTTGGCGGGCAGGATCAGCGGGTTGCGGTCGCCCTTCTCCCACAGGCTGTGGATCACCGCGGCCATCAGGCGCAGCACGCCGCGCGTGCGCTGGAACTTCACCAGCGTGGACCAGTCGGTGTAGAGCCGGTCGAAGATCTCCGGGTGGATCGGGTAGGCGGCCTTGATGCGCTTCTCGTAGTCGCCGTCGCGGCACTCGGGCGGGAACTCCGGCTGCCTGCGCGCGGTAGAGGTCGGCGAAGGCGCGCGCGGTCACGTCGCGCTGCTTGAACTGCGTCCGGCCCGTCGAGCGGCTCGAACAGCCGCCGCCGCACGATCTCGAAGCCCTCCTCGGCGCGTCGCCGGCCGCCACGACGACTCCACGCGCCCGACCACGTTGCGCAGCCGGTCCAGCGCCTCGCGCCCGCGCATGCCGCCCACCTCGACATCGTCCGCCTGCGTGTGCGGCGAGCCCGTGCGTGTCCGAGGCGGGCAGCGATGATCACCAGCAGGCAGTTCTTCGCGAGCTTGGCCGACTCGGTCAGCGCCTGGGCGAAGGTGAACTGGGTCTCGAAGCCGCCGGCCGGCAGGTCGCTCTGGTCGTGGAGCTGGCGCGCGTAGGCCACCCACTCGTCGATCAGGATCAGGCACGGCCCGTACTCGTTGAACAGCTCGCGCAGCACGTCGCCGGGGCTGGTGGCCTTCTCGTCGTCGGCCGCGACGCGCGCGAAGGCCTTCTTGCCGCCGAGCTGCCAGGCCAGCTCGCCCCACAGCGTGCGCACCACCGTGCCGTCGGGCTTGGTGACCGGGTTGCCGGGCGAGATCTTGTTGCCCACCAGCACCACGCGCTTGGCCCTGGGCAGGCTCTTGACGCCCGCCTCGGCCAGCACCGCGTCGACGCCGGCCAGGTCGCTCGGCGTCGCGCCGGAGAACAGGTGGTAGAGCGCCAGCATCGAGTGCGTCTTGCCGCCGCCGAAGTTGGTCTGGAGCTGCACCACCGGGTCGCCGCCCTTGCCGGAGAGGCGCTGCACGCGCGCCGACCAGCAGCCGCTTCAGGCTCTCGGTCAGGTAGGTGCGGCGGAAGAACTCCACCGGGTTCGCGGTATTCGTCCGTGCCTTCGCCCAGGTGCACCTGCCAGAGGTCGGCGGCGAACTCCGCCTGCTGGTAGCGGCCGCTGGCCACGTCCGCGTGCGGCGTCACCACCTCGCGCCAGGGCTTGAGGTTGCCGGTCGCCTGCGCTCTCGATGGCGATGCCGGCGCCTTGCGCTTCTCGCTGCGCACCTGCTCGTCGAAGCGCAGCCGCAGCAGCTCCATCTTCATCTTGCTCGATCTCGTCGGCCTGCGGGCGCCGAGACGGCGGTCAGCAGGCGCGCCGCCGAGTCGAGCGCCCGGTAGGCGTCGTCGCTGGAGAACGGCTCCTGGTGCGCCCACTTGTTGCGCACGTCGCGCAGCTCGCTGCACCAGCGTGCGCTCGGCGCGGCCGAGGGTCCTCGGAACACCTCGTTCCACGTCTCCCACATCAGCCTGCAGCAGCGCCGCGACGTCCCAGTTCGTCGATCGGCTTGTTGGCCGACCAGCCGATCGTCGCCGAGGTAGCGGCGCGCCATCGTCGTCCAGCCTGCGCCTTGTGCAGGTTCTCGAACTCGCGCTCGACGAAGGGCGCAAGCCCGCTCGAGCAGGTCCAGCGCCTTGCCGACGCGCTCCTGGTTGGTGATGGCCATGGCTTATTCCTCCGTGTCGTCGAACAGGCCGCCTTGCTCGGCCTGCGGCTTGCCGCCCTCGTGCGGCGAGGCGGGTGATCTCGGGCCAGCTCTGGACCAGGCCGTTGTAGGCCAGCGCCTCGGCCGCGCGCTTCTTGCGCTCGCACAGGGTGTAGAGGCGGTAGGCCAGTTCGCGGGCGATCTCGGCCTTGGCGCCGAGCTTGGCGACCAGCTCGGCCGCCGCGCCTTCGCCGCCGCTTGCGAGCACGCGGATCAGGTGGTGGACGATCTCCCAGGCGGTGAGGCGCGGGTCGGTGGCCGGGTCCCAGTCGGCGGGCAGCTCCTCGGGCCGCAGCAGCCGCACCTTGCCGCGCCTTCGATGTCGAGGATGCCGGCCTCGACCATGCCGGCGACGCTGGTGTTCTTGGCCTTGGAGAGCGTCTCGGCCACGCCGTACTCGCCCTCGGCGAAGCCCGACTGCTCGAACCAGGCCAGCGCCCAGCGGCTGTCGGCGTCGAAGTCGCCCTCCTGCTCGGCCAGCGCCTCGTCGAGGGTCTGGTTGATGAGCGCCAGCGCCTCGCGCACCGTGAGCGGCTTGCCCTCGGCGTCGAGCACCTTGGCGTAGCGGGTGTAGACCGCCATGCCCGGGCCGATGGCCGCCTGCGCCAGGTCCACCGGGGCGATGTTGCCGCGCTGGAGGTGCGGCGAGCGCCTCCGGCAGCTCGGCCTTGAGCGCGGCGACGAACTCGCGGCGCGTGGCGGTGGGCGCGTCGGCGGCGCGCGGGCGGCAGACGAGGACGATGCTGGAGGCGAGGGCGTTGGTGCTCGATCCGATCATGCGGCTGCCTGCGTTCGGTTCGCATCGGCCAGGTGCCGCTGATGGCGAAGCCGCCCGGATCACTGCGTCGAGGAAGGTTCCCAGCCGGTGCTGGCGGTGCCCGTCGTCGCTCTCGCTCTCCGACTGCTTGAAGGCGTAGTAGATCGTGACCGGGAAGGCCGGGTGCGCCTGCTCGGCGAGGCGGTGCATCGCCTGCGTCATGCCGTCGAGGAAGAACGCTCTCGGCCTTCTCCTTGCTGCCGTGGCGATAGGGCGTGGCGACCAGCTCCTCGGCCTTGGGCACGGCGAGTGTGGCGAAGAGGTCGGGGAAGACAGGCCTCAGCGAGCGGCGCAGCCAGACGTAGAAGAAGTCCGACAGGTCGGCGTAGCCGATGTTGTCGTAGTAGGGCGGGTCGGTCGAGACGACCTTGCCTCGAGCTGGTCTGACTGAGTTGCGGCGTCAGCTTGGCTGGCGAAGCCGGCATCCGCTGTCCGAGCGCCGAGAGCGCCTTCGATACGCCGTCTCACGATCGAGCGTCGCAGTAGCTGCCTGACGCAGTCGCACGAGCGGATTGCTCTCGCGTAGTCCCAGACCATCGGGATCGCCTGTCGACCGAAAGCGTTGCGCGCATCTGCGCGTCGGCCGATCCCACGGCGCAGACTGATGACCAGTGATCTGCCAGCCTGGCTCGACCGCGAACGCCAGGTACATCGCCACCGCTCGGCATAGGCGGTGGCGCCGGTGCCGCCGTCGCGCGAGAGGCTTGCCGTCGTCGGGCAGGCCGGCGGCGAGGGCGTCGCGCTTCACCCGCTCGCGCGCCTCCTGCACCAGGTCGGAGAAGGTCGTCAGCGCCACGAGCTGGCGGGGGGTGAAGAGGTCGCCGCAGGTCGTCAGCCCGTACTGCACGTCCAGAAGTTGCCGCGGGTCGTCCGGCAGCAGGTCGTCTTCTGGCTTCCACGTCGGGCTTCGCCGTCGCGCGACCGCTTCCATGCTCCGGCGTCGGCGCGAGATAGACCCGCCCGCGGTCGCCTTCGGCGACGATCGCCATCAGCCGCGCACCCATGCGCCCGGCCTTGCCCTCGGCCTTGATGTAGTCGCCGGCGATCGGCGTCCCCGACATCAGGCACTGGAAGTTCGCGCCGCGCGCCAGCTTGGTGCCGTTCTTCGCCGCCTCCGGCATCCTTCGGCTTGCCGACCTTCACCGTGAAGCGGTAGCCGCCGTCCTCGATCACCGGCTCGACGTAGGCCTCCTTGCCCGCCTTGGTGGAGAGCATGAAGGTCGAGGCGAGCGGCACGTCCACCTGCGCGAAGGCCGGGTTCGGGCTCTTCACCGTGCGCGCCCAGAGCCAGGCGATCACGGTGAGCTTCTGGCCCACGTACGGCTTCAGGTCCGGCCGCTCCTTCGCCATCTCGGCCGTGACCTCGACCTTCGGGTAGAGGTGGCCGATGCGCTTCTCGGCCTCGTCGCGCATCCACTGTGCCGTAGTAGCGCACGTCCTCGGCGAGCCCCTGCGCGCCGCTGCCACTCCCTCGCGAGGAGCGGTCGCGTCTGCGCGCGACTCGGGGTTCACCGGCGGCCGGCCCGCGAACTTCGGCGGGATCTCGATCATCGCCTTGTTGATCAGCACCGCCACCGGGTTGAGGTCGCTGGCGTAGCTCTCCAGCCCGAGCCGCTGCGCCTCGAGCGGCAGCGCGCCGCCGCCGGCGAACGGGTCGTGGAAGGCGGGCAGCTTGTGGCGGTCGAACAGCTCCTTCGCCCGCGGATGGTCGGCGTTCGTCGGCGCAGGCCCGTCGCCAGCTCTGCCAGATCTCGTCGCGCGCCGCCTGGAGCACCGTCTCGTTGGTGGTGTTCTCCCACAGCACCAGGTCCTCGATGATCCGGAAGAGCCGCTGGCGCTCCTGGTCGGCCAGCATGTCGTCGAGCGTCGGCGCAGGCCCGGCTCCGGGACCTGGAGGCCCGTGCCCTTGGCCTTCTCGGCGAGGGATCGGGCCTCCTCCCAGAGCTTCAGGCGGGCCTTGAGGGCGGTCTCGGCCCTTCGGTGCAGCTTCGGGTCTGCTCGGAGCACGTCCACGTAGGCCGAGGGGTCGTCCACCATCTGCGAGAAGATCACCGCCCGCGCCGCCGCCAGCGGCCGCCGCGCCCACCACAGGTGCAGCGTGCTCGGGTGCCCGTGGCGGATCGACTTCTCCCGCGCCGAGGCGATGTTGATCGCCTCGAGCGGCAGCGCGACTTCGATGAGCTTCTTGTTCGCGATCATGCGCTCTGTCCAGTTCCACCACCGGCGCAGAGCTTGCGCATCTGAGCGTGGACCAGCTTGGCGCGCGCCTCAAGGAAGCCAGGGTAGTCATCGGCGATCATCTCGTCGAAGGGGATCAGGTGGGTCCCCAGCCTGGCGCGCACTTCTGCCTCGCCCAGGTCAGTCCCGTCGCGCCGCTCTGCGAGATAACGCTCGGGTTCCTTGGCGGAGATGTTCCTGTTGGTGCGCCACGTGACGAGCGCGCAGTTGAGTGATCGGTAGATCTGGTCATCTCGGTAGACCCGGACACCATCGAGCTTCTTGCTCACGAGGTGCGCGACCGGAAACAGATGGTGATACTCGCGCTGCTGGAGGTTCGCCCGGGTGGCAGCGCCACCGTCCGCGAGGTCGACGCCCCCGTTCCTCAGGGCCAGAGCCAGGATCGCTCGGGAGACGCGGTCCTTTCGCACGGGCCAGCCGGAGTCCATCAGCTCCTGGATCTCGGGAAGCGGATGAAGGCCTTCGTCGAAGATCGTGGGCTCGGACTTACCCGCCCCCGTGACCAGCGGCCTTAGCTCGGCGAAGTCAACCAGGGCCCTTGAGCTCGTGGAATTCTCGTACCGGTTCGAGAAGAATGCGCGCCACATGTACTTGCGCAGGACGGTGCGGGCGCGCCCTGCCGCATCGAGATCTTCCGGCGCAAGGCCCCAGAGCGCCACCAGCACCGGAATGACGATGTCCGTGGGCAGTCGCGCAGCATCGAAGATCCTCTCCTGCTCCAGGAAGTCGACGGTCCGACGCGCGCCGCGAAGGAGTGCGTCCCAGTTCTCCAGCAACTTGAGCCCGAAGTCCTTGGCCATGTAGGTTGCGTTGCTGGGGGCTCGGCCCTGCAGGAGGGCGCTGCCGTAGAGTGCGAGGTCCTCAGGCGAGTAGTAGGCGGAGATGCTGGGGCAGACAGTGCGAATGTCTGTAACCAGGTCATGGAGCGATGTCCCCATGCCTGCCTCCACCTGGGCCACGACGATGTCGTAGATCGACAATGGAGTTGCGGACGTGTTCATCTTGATGAACACGTCGAGGGCGGTCTGCTTCGTTGTCGTGACCGGCAGAGACATGAACGGGAGATTGAAGGAGAGGAACTTCCCTCGCAGGGACGTCCAGTCGTCATGGACCCGTTCCCGCTCCTCGTTGTCAGCAATCGCCTCCTTAGCCCACGAGCGGAAGCCTTGGTTTGGGTTGATCCCTGGCATGTCCGGCGCTAGCAAATCCAGGGGCATTGCCCGCCGAGCCCACTGCTCCTTGGGGTCGTTGGCCCAGAAAGGCCTGGATGCTGTGTCGCCCGGCTTCCTCCACCGCGCTATGGAGTCGACGAAGACGGGCGCCCCAGTCTCTTCGTCAGGCGAGAAGTGCAAGACGAACGTCCGGTCGTCGTAGTTGTTGAGTAGTCCGCGCCACAATGCGGTAAGACGCTGCTGACCGTCGAGCAGGTGCTCCGTGACGCGCTCGCCCGTCTCCGGCGCGCCCCTGATGGTCCGCGAAACGAAGGGCTCCTCATCACCAATCTCAAGAACCAGACAGGCGCCGACCGGCAAGTCCCGCAGGATGGTGTTGAACAGCTGCGTGACGCGCGAGTGGTCCCACGCCTCATAGCGCTGGAACCTCGGCAGGACCGTCTGACGGGTTCGGATGCGCGTGAACCAATCCGGCAGCAGACGGTTCCTGGCCTCAATCGACATCGGGGACCTCGTTCACTTGGCTGATCTCATCGCGGTGGCTCCGCCTGTGCCAGTAGAGTCGGCGAACGGGAAGTTCACGCTCGCGCCGTTGAAGTCCGTCGTCACGCCGCTTCGCTCGAAGGGCCGCCGCAGGTAGTGGACGTGGTGGCGCTCGCCGTCCAGGAACTCCACGATCGCCAGGATGAAGTCGTCCGGCTTGTTGAGCGAGTAGAGGATCTCGTTCTTGGTCACGGTGACCGTGTCCGCGCCGGCGACGCGCCCCTTGACCTCGATGAAGCGCAGCCGGCCGGTGCCGGGCACGCGGCTCTCGATGTCGTAGCCGAGCTTCTCGAACTCGCGGTCGGTCGGCTCGAAGCCGAGGCCGCGCTCGACCTCCATCACGATCGCGCGGGCCCGGGCGGCGGCGGCCTGGGTGTCGACCGGGCTGCCGGCGGCGGCAGCGGCCGTGCCGGTCATCGCCGCGATCAGCCCGGCCGGCACGACCAGCAGGCCGCCGAGCACGACCGGCGGCAGCGGCGAGATCTGGCGCTCGAGCTTCAGCTCCGCCAGGCGCTTCTGCGAGCCGTGCCTGCAGGTCGTCGGCGCGCTTGCGGGCCTCGCCGGAGTTGAGCCGGGCGTTGGCCTTGCCGGCCTGCTCCTGGAGCTTGAGCTGCTCGGCGCGGTGGTCCCAGTAGGTGATCTCCTTGGTCAGCCGGTCCTTCACCGCGGCCTCGGTCTTGTCGATCAGCGCCAGCTCGGCGGTCGCGCACCTCGGCGAGGTGCTCGGGCACGACGTGCGCGATGGCGTAGCCCTGCGCCTTCTGCTCCAGCTCGCGCGTGATCCAGGCGCACTCGGGGCGGGCGAGGATCGCCTCGACGCCGGGCTCGTCCGTCGGCGAGCGGCCGGTAGTCGAGGTAGGGCGCGTAGTGCAGGTGGCGGGCGTGCCCTCGGCGTCGAGTCTCGACGTAGAGCATCCGCTTGGAGATGACGCGGCGCTCGCCCGAGCGGGTCAGGCTGGCGTCCTGGATGGCGTGCTCGAGGTAGAAGAGCACGCGCGGCTGCGTGCCGGGGTCGCGCTCGTCGACCAGCACGGTGCCGCGGCGCAGCAGGTCGCGGTGGCGCTCCAGCGTGAGGTCGATGACGGCGTCGAGCAGCGGGTGGCCCGGGCAGACGAAGGCGGCGAGCGGCTGGCCCGGCGGCGCGACCAGCGCCTTCTCGAAGGCGATCCGCTCGTAGCGCGGCAGCACCGGCTCGCCGATGCCGATCAGGCGGTCGCGGTTGCGCACCGGCGCGGGCACGTGGGTGACCTCGTAGCGGCGCGGCTCGCGCTGCTGGACGGTGCCGCCCAGCCGCTGGAAGGCCTCGAGGAAGAACGACTCGATGTAGTGCGGCTGCAGGCGGCGGGCCTCGGCGCGCTCCATGTCCTCGCGGATGCGCTGCACGCGGCTGGCGTCCATCGCATCGTGGGCCAGCGCGCGCTCCTCGAGCAGGTCCTGCGAGCTGGCTGCGGTCGAACGCGTCGCTCGACGACCTGGGTGAGCCGGGCGCGGACTTCGGGCTGCTCGCCGTAGCGGATCGCCTCGATCAGCAGCTCGCGCAGCGGCCTGCCCTCGAACTGGAGCTTGCCGAGCACGTCGAACACCTGGCCGCCGAGCGCCTGGCGGGCCTCCTCGAGCTTCTCGAGCAGCGTGCGGTAGACGTCGCCCTCGCGGGTCTCCTCGGCGACCAGGTTCCAGAGGTGGCAGACCTCGGTCTGGCCGATGCGGTGGATGCGGCCGAAGCGCTGCTCGATGCGGTTCGGGTTCCAGGGCAGGTCGTAGTTCACCATCAGGTGGGCGCGCTGCAGGTTGATGCCCTCGCCGGCGGCGTCGGTGGCCAGCAGCACCTGCACCTCGGGGTCGTGCCTGAACGACTCCTGCGCCTTCAGCCGCTCCTCGCGGCCCATGCCGCCGTGGATCATGACCACCGCCTCCTGGCGGCCGAGCAGCGTGGTGATGCGGCTGCTCGAGGTAGTTGAGGGTGTCGCGGTGCTCGGTGAAGATGACCAGCTTCTGGCGCGGCGACGGGACCGGCGTCGGGATGGGGCCGGCGCCGTACGGGACGCGTTCGGCTCGCCGATCCGGCCGCTCAGGCCGGCCGGCGTGAAGATCTCGCCGAGCAGGCTGGCGAGCTCGCGCCACTTCGTGTCCTCGCCGCTGCGGCGCACGCTCGAGCGCCAGCGCCTCCAGGCGCTTCAGGGTGTCGATCTCGGCCTTCAGCTCGGCGATGCGTGCGGGCCGCGGTGGCCTGGTCGAGGATCTCCTCCTCGGCGGCCTCGACCTCGTCGTCCGGGGCCTCTTCCAGGTCCTCGACGTCCTCGGCGTCCAGCACCGGGACGGTCCGGCGACGGATCGCGGCGCGACCTGGCCGCCGCGCTGCAGCAGCTCCAGCTCGCGCAGGCGGCTTTCCAGCCGCTCCCGCCGGCGGCGCAGCGACTGGTAGATCGCCTCGGGCGAGGAGGCCAGGCGGCGCTGCAGGATGGTCAGCGCGAAGCCGACCGTGCCGGCGCGCTTGTCGTTCTGCAAGCGCCTCGGCGCGGTTGAACTCCTCGCGCACGTAGTCGGTGACCGCCTTGTAGAGCCGCGCCTCGGCGTCGGAGAGCTTGTAGGGGACGGTGTAGGCGATGCGCTCGGGGAAGAGCGGCGTGCCGTCGAACTTGAGCAGGTTCTCCTTGACCATGCGGCGCATCAGGTCGGAGACGTCGGCCGTGTGGACGCCGTCGCGGAACCGGCCCTCGAAGCGGTCGCCGTCGAGCAGCGCCATGAAGAGCTGGAAGTCCTCTTCCTTGCCGTTGTGCGGCGTGGCCGTCATCAGCAGGAAGTGGCGGGTGAGCGTCGAGAGCAGCTGGCCGAGCCGGTAGCGCTTGGTGTACTTGACCTCGCCGCCGAAGAAGGTGGCCGACATCTTGTGCGCCTCGTCGCAGACGATCGAGGTCCCAGCGGCAGTCGGGCGCCTGCGAGCTTCTCCTGCACGTCCTCGTTGCGGGAGAGCTTGTCGAGGCGGGCGATGACCAGGTTGGTCTCGAGGAACCAGTTGCCGGTGCGGGCGGCTTCCAGCTTGTCGTTGGTCAGGATCTCGAAGGGCAGGTGGAAGCGGCGGTAGAGCTCGTCCTGCCACTGCTCGGCGAGGCTGCCCGGGCAGACGACCAGGCAGCGCTGCAGGTCGCCGCGGGCGATCAGCTCCTTGATGAGCAGGCCGGCCATGATCGTCTTGCCGGCGCCGGGATCGTCGGCCAGCAGGAAGCGCAGCGGCTGGCGCGGCAGCATCGCCTCGTAGACGGCGGTGATCTGGTGCGGCAGCGGCTCGACGAGCGAGGTGTGGACCGCCAGCACCGGATCGAACAGGTGGGCCAGGCGGATGCGCTGGGCCTCGGAGACCAGGCGGAAGAGCGCGCCGTCGCCGTCGAAGCTCCACGGCCGGCCCTGCTCGACGACCTCGAGGCGCGGCTCGTCGTGGCGGTAGAGGAGCTCGTTGGCGACCTTGCCGGTCGGGTCCTTGTAGGTCAGCTCAGCGCCTCCGAGCCGAACCACTGCACGCTGACGACGGTCACCAGGGCGTCCGGCAGGATGCCGCGAACGGCCGCGTTGGGCTGGAGGTCTTCGAGCTTCACGCGGTTGTCGCCCGCGCGTCCGAGTCCCCCCGCTGGCCGTTGATGCCGCCCGGCGCCCGCACCCTGATCGTGGTTATGAGTTCCCTCCCCGGTCCATCGACGCAGCTCTGCGCCGACACGGCCATTGTAGGGAGCGGCGATCGTGATCCGGTACGTCTTTCGTTCACACCGCCCTCGCCCAGAGGCGATAACGGCTGACGGGTACGTTTGCTCCCGTCGCCTGCTACGAGACCCAGTCGCCGACGCGAGCATCCCCGGGGCGGTCGGGACCTGTCCGGCAGCGGCCGGCTCCCGTGCCGGCACGGCAGTCTGCAACGTCGGGACTCGCGCGCCTGCGATTCCCGCATGCAGCCCTCCAACGAGTCCAATCCCCGCCGTCGCACCGGGAAGCCGCAGGCGGCCGCTGACCGACCGCCAGAGGCAGCTGCTCGCCGAGTACTACCTCCACCCCACGGCTGGCGAGGCGGCCGCGTGCCCCGGCATCGCCTAGAGCACCGTCCGCCAAACGCTCAAAGACGTGATGGCCCCACCGACGCACGGACGCGACAGGCCCCCCGGAACACGAGCGGCAGCCCTTTCAGCACGTGCTAGGGCGCGGAACGCCCGGCGGTGCGCTCCCGCGCAGCGGCTCGTGCGCGCCACATCGGATCGCCGACGCCGGAGCGACCGGGTTTGGCCCCTATCGCTGCTCTTCAGGGCCTGAGTTCGCTGGCCCCCCCGGGCGAGGAAGCCGCAGTGCGAAGGCACGCGCCATGTTGTCGAACACGGCGTCTCGGGCCTCGTCCCGGCTCATGCTCCACGTCCGAGCCAGCTGGTCGACGACCGCGATGACGTCCGTCGGCTCCTGGCGACCGGAGGGCACGAAGGGCGCGTCGGTCTCGGTCAAGACGCGGTCCCTCGGCAGCGCGGCCATGATGGAGCGCCCCCGATCGGACTCGGCCATGGCGAGGTTCACGGAGAAGTAGAGCCCGGCCGCCGCCGCGCGTTCGGCCAGCACTTTAGAGCCGGTGAACCAGTGGAGGATCGCCGGGACGCGGGCAGCCTCGAGCCGCTCGATGGTCTCGGCCGCCGCCCGACGGCTGTGGACGCTCCACAGGCTCGACCGGGCGGACGGTGCCGCCAGAATTTCCTCGAAGACTGACGTCTGTTCGCGGCGGAGCCCGACGTCGCTCGTCGAGTAGTCGAGGCCGACCTCGCCCACGTAGTCCGCCCCGGGCAGCGCCTCGAGGAACTGCCCGACTGCCCGGCGCCCGAGCGACGGCAGCGCCATCGGGTGCAGGCCGAGGGCGACCCTGACCATGCTCCGGCCGCCGAGCGCGCTCTTGGCGCTCAGGTACCCGCTCGGCGATTCCGTGACCGCCACAACCGCCACGTTGGCCTGCACGGCGCGCCGCACGGCGTCGCTCGGTGCTCGGCACTGGTCGATGTGGCAGTGGGAGTCGACGAAGGTTGGTTTCACGGAAGGAGTGCGAGCAGGCCCGGGTCGGTCGCCGTCTCGAGCCAGGCGGCCAGTTCGGCGACCCCGCGTCGGTGGACGTCGGCGAATGCCGCCGCCTCATCGACGGCTATTCGGCCGGTCCCGAGCACCTCTGACCGGTCGGAGCCGCGAAAGACTCGGTCGAGGACCGCGAGGAGGCTGGCCTTGGTGACCGAGTCGGCGGTCACGAAGCCGGGCTGGCGGAGGACGTCGATGCCGTAGCCGGTCGGCCCGTCGGCGCCCACCGCGTGCAGCGAAGCCCGCCGGATGAGGCATGGGTAGCAGTATCCGCACGGGCCAGGCAACCGACGATAGCGGAGGGCTGACGGGTGGGCGCACGACACCGATTTCGGGGCCAGGCGCAGCAGCAGGTCGCGGGCCGGGGAGCTGTCGAGCGCCTCTCCCTTCGTCATGAGCCGATAGGGGTTCACGATCCTGTTCTCGAGGCCGACGGCCGCGAGGCTCCGCTGCAGCGAAGCGATGAAGTGCGGGTGTGTCGTTCTCGTGCTGAGGCTGCCGGGGCGGGAAGGGCTTACCGGAACGTTGATCCCGATCACCCCGTTCTCGGGCATGTGCATAGGAACCTGGTCACCGAGGAGTGAGGCCCGGGCGATCCCCGCAGCAAGGAAGTAGAACGACCGCGACCGCGTCGTGTTCTCCCGCTCTCTCGGCAGCGGTCTCGCCTGCTCCGGCGTCTCACGCCTGAAGGTCACCGAGGTCCGGTGCCTGATCTACGCGCCCCGGGAACGCGGCGACGAGGTCCTCGCCGAGGTCGATCTGCTTGCTGGCGCTGGTGCCCGAGTCCCTCGCTCCACAAGCACCACTCGCCTGTCCGGATCGCCAGCCAGAAGGTCGACCGCGCCTGCGAGCGAGTCCAGGCCGCCCGAGAAGAGGCACACCACGTCGCCGGTCGGGCTCGGGACCGACAGTCGACGCGGTGCATGGGCGAGGAGCGTGATCCGCCACTGGTCCCCGGTCAGGAAGCCGAGCAGCCCCTTGAGGTCAGGACGCACGCCCGCCCACCGCTCATCCTCGAGGCCGATCTCGAGGTCGATCGCCGCGTCCAGCCATCCGCCGTGCGCGAGCGGGGGATCGTGACGTCCGCCCCCAACACGGCGATCGACAGCCACATCAGGTCGTTCGCGGGTGCGGCCAGATTGGCCGGGTTTCGCGTTCGCCGTTCGGAACGGTCTCCGGTGTACACCGTGCTCGCCAAGCGGTCTGCGCCCGCGAAGGCGTCAAGGAGGATTGTCCCGCCATTCGGCGCCCGTTCGCCTGAGCGGGTGCGCAGTCGGAGCGTCGTCATGATCCGAACACCTCGAACGTGCGCTGCACAAGTTCCTCCGCGAGGGCCAGACCCGACTCCCTGGTGCTGAAGCCGTGCAAGTCGACCTCCCGGACGATGTCGACACCGCAGGCGCGGGTGTAGTCGTCCAATTCCTGCTCGGTACGGCGGCGGACGTCGACGGGCTCGCGGTTGAGCCGGGTCATCATCAGCGCGAGCACCCGCCGGAACACGTAGCGCCCGAGGAACACGGCGAGGAACGAGCGGACGTCGTCGTCGCCGAAGGCGCGCTGCTCGAGCTCGTCCCAGGTGAGGTCGCCGAGCTCTGGGTCGAGGCAGTCGATGAGAGCCTGCCTCGCTGCGTTGTCCTCGAGCGTCGCGCCGTCCCCGGCCAGCTCGTCCGCCAGCATCGAGATGATCTCGATGCCAGGCCGACCGATCGCGCCTTCGAGCCCGACATCCCGCAGGGCTTGGTCGAGTCCGTTCTCGCTGACGCTCCCGAGGAAGGCACCGATACCGGCAGCGGTGCGGGACGCCGCCCGCGACGTTTGGGCGGCCTCGGTGGCCCCGCCGAGGGCGGCGACGTAGCCCTCGACGTACCGGGCGACGCGGTCCCGCGTCGGTCCGTCCTTGGCGATCTGGGTCGCCATCCGCTTCACGCGGGTCCAGCCGCCACCGGTCGCTCCCGTGTAGTCCTTGGACGTTCCCATTACCTCTTCCCCCTCGCTGGGCGCCGAGCGAGCTCGACGGCCGTCTTCAGTGTTGGCTCCAACACCCAGACGTCGAATGCCCCCTTGACCACGGGGTGCTCGAGGTCGCTGCCGAACGCCACCTTTAGGACCATCGGGGTGATCGCGCTACGCTGCGCGGCGGGGAGCGCCACGAGCATGTCGCGGAACGGCTCGTGGGCAGACGCGTTCTGCGCGGCGATGTCCAGCGCGCTGCGGAACTCGCGTGACAGCGTGGAGCCCGAGCGCGCCGAGAGATCGAGGAGGCGCGAGTACACAACGGCGAAGTTGTCCGCATCGAGCTCGGATGCGCTGGCGACGGCGGCGGTCCGGGTGCCCTCGGCGTCTGAGCGCAGCTCGGTGAGGAGCGCTTGGAGCTCGGGACTGAGGCGCGACGCGGGAAGGGCTGGGCTCAGCCGGTCGCGGGAGAAGAAGAAGTAGGGGCGCAGGTCCACGCCGGCCAGTGGCGGCTCGGTCCGGAGCCAGTCCCCGACGCCTGGCGCCGCCATCCACGCCGCAGCCTTCCCCTCGGTCGCATCCTCAGTCCCCCCCTTCTCCGCGCGCTCCAGTTCGATCGGCTTGCCCGCGCTCTCGGCCTGCCAGCCGAACAGGATCCGGTGCGCCTCCTGGGCGACCGTCTCGAGCACCATGATCTTCGCGAGGACGGCGGGATCGAGCGCCAGGCCGCGCCGCGCCGCCGCCCTCCGCCGCAGCTCGAAGAGGTTGAGGAACCGCTTGATCTGGCGCGGGTTCCCGCGCTGCTTGGGCGCCAGCGCGGGGGCGATCCGGCCAGCGATCGCCAGCGCCCCCGCAAGGTCGTCGCTCAGGTTGCCGAGCGTTGCGGCCGCGATGCCGTGGTTCATCGCGACGGCGAGGCTGCCCTTGGCCCGTCCCAGTTGCGCGGCGGCCACCAGCTTCGCGAAGTCCTCGCCGGTCGTGTGCGCCTCTGCCATCAGCAGGTTGGTGTAGGTCTCGGACTCCGACGTCGACAGCGGCGGGATGCTAATCGTGAACTGGAGCACCTTCTCGAGATAATCGGTGCTGACGCTGGAGTCGGCCTTGACGGCCTCTGGGTAGGTGTGCTCCACGGCCGCTTGGACGATCCGCTGGTCGGCGGCCACCACGAACGCCGTCTTGGGCGCGTAGAGGAAGAGGCGCATCGCCTCGAAGACGTTGATGATGGTGTCGGGCAGGCAGCGGTCGAGATCATCGACGAGGACCACGACGCCCTGGACATCGAGGCCGTCGACCAGCTCTTCAACGACTCCCTGAAGGCCGCGAGCGTGACCGGCTCGTCAGGCTCCTTCTCGCCCTCCTGCGCCTTTTGCAGCGCGCGCTCCTGCATCGCCTCGAGATCGCTTGTGAGAAGGGGGTCAGATGCAAGCGCCAGCAGGGCGGGGTCGTCGACGCCGTGCGCCCTGAGGATCCCCGTCGCTGCCAATCGAGCTAGGGGCAGCAGCTTCACGCGGAGAGCCAGCCGCTTGAGGATTCGGAAGAGCTTCGCGCGCCGATCCGCGTCCTCGATCTTCTCGATGCTGCCGCGCACCTTGCCGAGGACGTCCGCGAGGAGGGCCGCCTTGACGTCGGCGTAGTCCTCGAAGCGCCACGGGCTGAACTCGACGACGAGGATGTTGTCTGCGTGGTCCTCGCACAGGCGCTCGGCGGCCATCTTGAGGATGGAGCTCTTGCCAGAGCCCCAGTCGCCTGCAACGCCGACGGTCATCGGCAGCACGTTGGGGTCGAGGAGCAGTTCGAGGAGTTCGTCGACGAGGAAGTCGAACCCGAGCAGGTCGACGCGGGTCTCGTTGTCGGGCCACATGGTCGGGCAGGCCTCGGTGCGGAGTGGCGGCGCCGAGACCCGGGGTCCAGCACCTCTCACGTTCGCCGCGCCGTCCCCCGCGTCAAGCCGCTGCATCGCATCGTAGTGGCGCGGCGAGCGGCGCACCTGCCCGATCTGCTCGGACGGGTCCAATGGCATTTGCTCTCGATGCCGTTACGAGATCATGAACCTCGTGGGGTGGGGCGGCCGGGTCGGGTTGGCTGGGTGGTGGCGGTGCTTGTCCGGGTTCTGGAACCGCCGCAGCTGGCCGCCCAAGAGGTGAGCGCGGAGGGCGACGGCGCGAGCTGACAGCTGCGCCGTTCGGGCGGACGGTGGCTGCAAGGGGACGCGCGGGTCGCCGCCGTCCTATCCTTGGGCCTCGAACGGAAACTCACGCGGCGTCGGCCGCGACACGGGGGGAACGTGGCCGCCACGATCGATCTCGGCCTGCTCGAACGATTGCTCGACGCACAGCACGACCTGCTCTGCGCGGTCGCGTCGCAGTCGGTCGACTGCTCGGAGGTCGAGAGCGAATACCGGCGTCGACACGGCGAGCTCGAGACCCTGCTCCACCCGCGCCAGTGCTTCTGCAGGTGGGACAGCGTCTGGTCCTGGTTCTCCGAGGCGCTGAGCCTCGGGGACGGCTTCTGGCAGGAGTGGCTCGTTACCCGAGCGGCGCCCTACCGCGCCCTGCTCGCGGCGCAGCCCATGCCTGCCAAGTACCGGCTCGGGCGATATCGGGTCGGGGGCGACAAGAGCAACCGACCCTACGATCGCTGGCTTAGCCGACTCGACCCGGACAAGCGGATCGCGGTCGACAAGGCGACCAGAAACCAGCTGGCGGTCCTCGGCAAGGCGGTGGCGAAGGATCGCCGGATGGGCCGGTGGATCACCAGGGACCGGGCGCGGACCGAGGCGCCTCGGATCCTCGAGTTCAAGGTTCAGGTCGATGCTGCGGACCTGCCCCTCGAGAACCCGGACGGCACGCCGCGCGACAGCGGCTATCCCAAGCGCAAGATCGAGCTGCGGGTGTTCTGCTGCTTCAGCGAGGACGACTCGACGATCGTGCTGTTCGACGGCCACGACAAGGGCGAGGACCCCAACGGCCAGGAGGCTGCGATCGAGGCGGCCTTCACAGCCCTGAGCGACTACCGTGGCCAGGAGGACCGCGCGCGCAAAGCCGCCGCGCGGGCGCCCCGAACTTGACCCGGGACGAAAGGCTGCCGATACCCCCCTTGCCGTCATATGAGTCAAGCCTCATACTCCAGTCCAGAGAGGGGCCACACCCATGAGCCGCGCCGCCAGCGCCAACGAGACTTCCACCATCCCCACCGCCGACCTGGCCAACGTCGACTACGCCTCGCTCACCGACGACTACGAGGAGCTTGCGCCGCTCGTCGCCGAGGCGGCGTCGACGCCCGAACTCCGGCAGTTCGGCGAGGAGCTGAGCCAGGCTTTCACCTTCGCGACCCGGCTGCACCAGCTGCGGATGTCGCTCGGCCTCAAGCAGACCGAGGTCGCCGACCTCGTGGGCGAGCACCAGTCCGAGATCAGCCGGATGGAGACCGCCAAGACGATCCCCGGCTTCGAGAGGGGCACGGCGATCCTCAGCGCGCTCGAGGCCGTGGCAACCGCACGCGCCGCCGAGCCGCAGGAGCGCACGCCAGCCCGGCGGCCCTACGCCGCGTCGCGCATCTACCGAGCCCGCGAGGTCGCTGCCTGCATCCTGTCTTTGCGGGATCCGGAGGACCTCATCACCAACCTCAAGATCCAGAAGCTCCTCTACTTCGTGCAGGGCATGTCGCTGCGCCTGCGAGGGGCGCCGATGTTCCGCGACCAGATCCTCGCTTGGGAGCACGGCCCGGTCGTGCCCTCCGTCTGGCAGGAGTTCCGAGCACTTGGCCGCAACCCGATCCCCGATGACGCGGTCGGCGACTGCAGCCGCATGCTGCCCCAGGACGAGGCCATCGTCCGCGCCACTTACCTGCGTTGGGGCAAGTACGAGGCGTGGCAGCTCCGGAACCTGACCCACGCCGAAGGGCCGTGGAAGGACACGCCGCAGAGCGCGCGGATCAGCGAGGACGCCATCCGCGCCCACTTCGAGGAAGCGGAGGCCGCGAGGAGCGCAGCTCGGGCATAGCTCGCCCCGCGCGCCGGGACGCCCTTCGCGCTGGAGACGAAGAGCGTCCCGAGGCCCCTCGCCGGCGACGACGAGGTCTCGGTCGTGGTCGTCGCCAAGGCGACGCAAGATGATTGCCGACTGGGCGAGCCGGAAGGCTACATGCCCGCCACCGAGCGGCAGGCAGCCGCAGGCGGTCCGGCGACGCCCCCCGTCACGAGAACGACCCGGGTGGACTGACGGCCTGGCTACATGCCAGTGCGCGGCGCTCCCCTTCCGTCGCCGCCGGCAACCGCCGGCCGCGTGGTGTTCCTCGGGCTGGGTACACCGCGCACCGCACACCGCTCCGCGCACCGATTCCGCGCACCGGCCCGAGCGTGGAAAGGGGGGGGTCGGCGGTGCGCGGAAACGCTCGGTGTGCGCGCCACGATCGGACGGCGCCGCCGCCGTGATCAGGCCTCCCGCATCGCCTCCAGCCCGGCGACGATCGCCTCGTCGGGGACCGACTGGGCGAGGCGACGGTTGTCCGCCTCGGCCTCCGGGTCGGTCGTCATCGCCATGTGCCACGCGAGCATCACCGCGCTTCCCGAGGCGCCGCCGGTCATCGTGATCGCCATCAGGAACACGCGCCCCCGCCAGCGCCTCTCCTCCGCCGGGAGGGCGCGGAACCGGGACGGGACCCACCACGCCGTCAGGCGGCGCAGCAGCGGGTCGTGGACGAGGTCGTCGTAGGCGGGGTCGTCCATCAGGACTGGGCCCTCCTCGGGGCATGCGGGCGCTCCTCGGCGAACGCCGCGAGCGTGTCGACCACAGCGTCGAGCAGCATGGCCTCGGTAGCCGTCCCGAACGCGTCTGCGAAGCCGCCCGACAGCGACTGGCGGCCCGGGCGGGGCGCCTCCCACGTGAGCACGACGGCCTCGCGGATCTCGTCCCGGTTCACCGGACGTCGAACCAGTCCATGACCGTCGCCAGCAGGCGGTCGTAGTCGCCGCTGCTGGCTTCCAGAGCGAACAGGTCCCACTCGTCGCCGCGCCCGGCGAGCCGGAGGGCCCGCCTCGCCCGCCCGAGGATCGCGAAGGCATTGCCGTCCTCGCCCATCATCGCCAGCACGGGGCGGCCGGCTGAGGGATCGGTCCCGCCGGGTGACAAGCGGTCGGCCGCCGTCACTCCCCGGTCCCCGGGTAGGGCGGCTGCGCGAGCACCCCCTGCACGGTCGCGACCCACCACTTGCGGCCGCCCATCGCGGTGGGGACGCTGTCGCGGTTGAGGCCGTCGGCGATCGCGCGCAGGGTCATGCCTGCCGACCGCTCGGCGGCGATGCGCTCGACGACGTCAGCAGGGACCGCCCGGGGCCGCCCAAGCCGGACGCCCTGCTGCCTCCTGACCGCCAGCGCCTCCTTCGTGCGCTGGCCGATCAGCCGCCGTTCGAACTGGGCGAAGGTCGCCAGCATCGCCGCCATGGCCTCCCCGGCTGGCGTCGCCGTGTCCACGCTGAGGTCGAGCGCGACGAGCGCCCACCGCTCCCGGCTCGCCTGCGCCATGAGCCCGGCGAAGTCCACGAGCGACCGGCTCAGGCGGTCCAGTTTGCTGACCACGAGCGTGTCGGCCCGGTGGTGGCGCAGGGCGTCGAGCGCGGCCTCGATCCCGGGTCGGCGAAGGTCCTTGCCGCTGTAGCCCGCGTCCTCGACGAACGTCAGTTCGGTCTCGGCCCAGCACCGGCGCTGCCCCTCCGCGAGGATCGCGGCCCGCTGGGCGTCGAGCCCGGCCCGGCTGTCGGCTTGCTCCTCGGTGCTGCAGCGCAGGTACCCGATCGCCTTGGGCATCAGTGCACCCGCTCGGGCGCGAGGAAGCCAGCAGCCCGCGCCTCTGCCTCGGCAGCACCGATCTCGGCGTCGAGCGCGACGAAGTCCAAGTAGGTGGTGACGAGGGGGTCGTCCGGGCCCCAGCCCATGGGCGCCACGTTGACCGCCGACAGGATCGTCTCCACCTCGTCCCAGACCGCGTCGGGATCGGCGACCGGGTCGAGCCGGTGGGCCTTGTCGATGGAGCACTCGCCCGACGCCCTCACGATCACCACGCGGCTCACGAAGCCGCCGTCGCCGGTCCCGGTGACGATGACCTTGGTGGTCACCCCGCCCGGCGCGTGCCACACCGCCGTGTAGACCGGGAATAGCGTCGTGTCCTTCGGCGCGCTGCCCAGGCCCGCGCGGTCCCGGAAGTACGGGACGCCCTGCTCGCCGAGGCGCGGGAGCCACGCGCGCATGGTCGCCGTGTCAATGTCCGGCGGCCGGTCTGGATAGCCCCGGGCGCGCAGGCTGGCCCGCTCGCGGAGCCACTCGGCGACTGAGTCGTCCGGGACGCGGACGCGGTGGGTCTCGGCAGCGCCGCCGTCGGGCCGGATGACGAGGACTCGGTATGGCACGTCGACCACCTTCTGGCGTTGGGAGGTTGGTCGTGTGTGCTACCTCTGGTCGGCGCCGGGATCAAGCCCCTTGTCCAGCATTCGAACGTTTCGTGGTCTTCGTTCTCCTTAGCGCATCGGCGATGCACCCATAGAACAGCGCGCAAGCGGCTGGTGAAGGGGCGATGACGGGCTACTGGGCGGCGCGATACGGGGAGGCGCTCCGGGCGATCGCCGAGCGCCAGCGCGATGGCTAGGCGGGCCCGCCCCACGTCCGAGCGCGGGCGGTCCAGGACGCCTCCTCCGTCCTCGCGCACGCGTCGCAACGCGCGCACGTAGGGCGGGCCGCCACCGGCATCGTCTCAGGGCCGAGATCCGGCTCGCCGACGCGGGTGGCCGAGGGCCAGGCAGTCCCGGAACGACAGCGCGTCCGCGAGGTTCTGCTGCGAGGCCACCGCGACGCCGCGCTCTCGCCTTGCGCAAGCAGGATGCCCTTGCGCGATGTGCTGACAGGGGTACATGATTCGAAGCGTCAGCCGCGTTGGCAAGGGCGCGGAAGGACGCGGCGAACCGACCACTACCCGAAGTCGGCGACCCGGACCGCAGGAGGCGTTCTGCAGTCCGGGTCTTTGATTTGAGGGTACGGAAGTGAAGGGAAGGACTCTCAGGCTCGCCCGCCTGCGCCTGGGCCTCCGCCAGGAGGACGTGGCAACCATTCTGGGCTGCTCTCGGGCCCGTATCGGCCAGGTCGAGCAGCTGGCCCGCGTGAGCCCCTCCTGGGCCGAGAGGTACCGCGCAGCGATCGCCGTCGCGCCGAAACCCGCCGCAGGTCCGCGCGCCAGCGTCGCGCCGGTGCGCGCCGGGGCGGCCCCGCGCCCGAGCGCCGTTGGGCAGACCGAGTGACTCTGGTCTGGGGCCCCAGCGGCTCCTCCTCCGTGGCGCGTGCGCCCCATGGCGTCGGGTTCGACGTCCGCCGATGGCTGGCATCGGCGCACGGCCCAGGCAACCGAGTCCACCTCCGTAGTTACACGCGTGCGCGTAGATACGCGTGCGCGGTGCGCGTAGCTCGTAGCAGTAGCCCTCTCCATGACGAAGAGTGAATCTGCTATGCGCCTCCTTCCCGACAGGACGCTGCGGGACGCGATCCGCGACGCCCGCCGGAGGTTCCCGGAGCCAACGCCGGAACGGCTCGGCGACTTCGCCGCCGCCTGGGCCTCCGTCACCGGCAAGAGGGTGACCGAGCGAATGCGGCGCACCATGGCTCGTGATCCTGCGGTGCCACGGCGACGAGTCGGAGCGGGTCCTGCGCGAGGAGCTCGCCAGGCTCGGCTCCGACCGGAACCTGATGGTGGCCGTGCTGGACTCGGGCGCAGGCACCGGCACGCATGGCCCCAGTGGCGCGAAGCCGATCGACGCGCCGTGGGACGTGGACGAGCTGGACCTCGGGCCCCCGCGAGATGACGCTCGGCCGGACGGCGCGCGCCTCGTCGCGCTGCCGATGGACCCCGAGATCGCCTGGCGGGTCGAGGCGATGCTGCCGCAGGTCCCGGCAGCGGGAGCGATCCCCACGCTCATGGCGCGGAAGGGTGTCGGGCCCGGCGGCTGCGTGTCCTGCGGAGAGCCCGCGCTCGCCCCCGGGCACCGCTGCAAGGCGTGCATCCGCGCGGTGGACGTCGTGCTGAGCCTGCAGCTGTGACCGCGCCCCGACAGTGCGACCGATGCGGCGCGCCGATCGACCCGAGGTCGCGCGCCGACCGGCGCACATGCTCGACCTCATGCCGGGTCGCGCTGTGGCGGGCAACGAAGGCATCCTCGACGCCGGCGCCGACGACGGTAGCGTCCATGCCCAAGGCGACGTCCACGCGACGCCAGCGGGCAGCGTAGGCGTTACATGGCAGCCGAGCGCGAGCCCCATCGCCGCAGTCGGACGGCCACGCCATCGGCGCTCGTGGCCGCGTTGGCGCAGGCGGTCATCGACCAGCACGCGAGGCGCGCTGGACTTGTCGGCGAGCTCGTCGCTAGTGTCGGTGCCATGGAGCCAGGACGCGCTGTCGTGCTGCCCGCGCAGGCCAACGGCGTCCCGCGCGCGGCGCTCGCGGCCGTGGCCTCAAGCGAGGCCGGGGCTGCACGGTGAGCCCTCGCCGCCCGGCCCAGCGCCCGCTCCCGCCCGACCTCGACCACGTCAGCGGGCTCCGCGCGGCGCGGTGGACCCGCGAGTCCACGGGCAGGGTCGACCCCGACACCGGGAGGCCCAGGGGCAGCCAGTGGGACAGCTTCGGGCCCGACGCCCAGCGCGAGCAGCAGGACCGCGCCATCGACCGGTACGGGCTCCTCGACGCCGCCGAGGCGGACGCGACGCTCAGCTACCAGGTCGCCCACTCCGGCCGGACCATCGGAGACACGCCCGAGTTCCGCCAGATGCTGGAGCGCGCCGGAGCGGACTTCGACGTGCTCGTGGTCGGGTACTCCTCCCGCTTCGCCCGGGACCTCCGCACCGCCGTGAACGCCCGCCACGACATGCACGCGCGCGGCGCCGTGATCCTCTTCGCCGACGAGCACCTGCTGAGCTCCGACGAGCGGCGCTGGAAGGAGTGGGCGGACGAGGCCGTCGAGGCCGAGGCGTACAGCCGGAAGCTCGGGCGGCGCCTGGCCGAGGGCCACGAGGCAAGCGCCGCCGGCTCGGCGAGCCCGGCGGCAGGCCGCCGTTCGGGTTCGAGCGGGACGGCGGCAGGCCGCCCTGGCTGGTCGAGGTCCCGGAACGCGATCGAGCTCGTGCGCTCCATGTTCGCTGGGCCGCCGAGGGCCTCACCGACCGCGAGGTCGCCGAGCGGTCGGGACTCAGGAAGACGCACGTCAGCGAGATCCTGACCAACCGGATCTACGACGGCGTCCTGAGCGACGGCAGCCGCCGCCCGCCGGTCCTCCCGGACGGCGTGTGGGACCAGGTGCAGGAGATGCGGTCGCGGCACTCGCACCGCCATCCGGGACCGGCGACCTACCGCCAGTACCTCTGGTCCGGTCTGATCGTCTGCCGCGCCTGCGGGCGGCGGCTGACCGGGCACGTCGAGCGGTACCGGCACGTCGACGCCTGCGAGGAGTTCCGGGCCGCCCGCCCGGGCGGGGCCGACGCGAGGGGCCGGGGCGACTCGTACAAGGCCGATGTCTACGACGCGATCGCCGGGCAGGCCCTCGCCCGGGTCGTCGCGAACGCCCTCCTGGTCGCGGAGGTGGAGGACGCCATCGGGCCCGAGGCGGAGCCGATGCCCGACCAGTTCCGGCTGGCGCGGATCCGCCGTGAGCGGCGCCAGGCGACCGAGCGGCTCACGCAGGACCGCGACACGGCCGTGTGGAACGCGGCGATGCAGCGCCTCGACGGCGAGGAGGCGGAGGCGACGAGATCCAGCCTCCCGACGCTGACCGCTCGGTCAGGTCGCGGCCTCGCTCGCCGACCTCCAGGCCTCGCTCTTCGCCGACGCCGAGGCCACTCACCCGCCACCGCATCGTCCAGGCGCTGTTCGACCGGGTCGAGGTGCTCGGCCCGTGACGAGGTCTGGCTGCTACCCGAGCGTCGAGGCCGAGGCGCGCGGCTGGGCGGCGGCCATGGACGGCGCCGTGGCCATCCCCGGCATGACCATCCGCTTCGTCCGAGAGCCCGTCCAGGGCCGCGCGGCGACCCTCGCCGCGTCATAGGACGACGATGGCCGGACCTCGCCCCCGCCGCGCCGCTACCACCCGAAGGCCTCGCCGCCGCGATGCCGTCGCATCTCGGTCGTCGACAACGGTCGCCGCCGGCGCTCGCGACTGGGTCCGCAAGCTTCGAGCCGTCACTCGCGTAGTCAAGCCAAGGGTGGGAGCCATGTCTGGCATCACGGACTGCGAACTCGTCGTCGCAGGGCCTGCCGCTGAGATCCGCCGCTGGGAGGAGTGGCTGACCGAAGTCACCATCCGCGCCGTCGAGAGTGGCGCCAGGGCTGGGACAGAGGCGGGTGGCCGTCTCTCGAGGTCAAGCGGGCCCGGCCGAGCACGCCCGGCCACGCCGTGTACAGCTTTGCGGTCCGGGACGACAACCCGGGCCCGTGGGCCGAGAGCGCGTCGACCGGTTGGCCCGGCCTCGAGCTGCGGGTGGCCTGCATCATCGACGTCGGGGGCCTGGAAGGCATCGAGATCGTCTACCGGGACTGGTTCCGCGACGGCGTGCTCGTCCGCCACGAGTCGGCGCCGCCCCACGCGGATAGCCAGAGGTGGTGGAGGACGGCGCGGCGGAGGTGGCGCGCAGAGGCCGGCGTCCCCGAAGTATCGAGCGCCAGGCATGGGAGGGCGTCATCGACCTGCGCCAGAGGTTCGAGGAGGTCCACGCGGCAGCGGGTGCAGGAGGATGACATCTGCCTGACGCCCGCCCGGTTCTCCACCCGCGCCGATCATTGCGCCCGCTCGGCCTGGCGCACTCGACCGTCGAGCACCACTTGGCGAACGCGCGGCCCAAGGTTAGGGCGACGACGAGCGCGCAGCTCGTCGCTGCTCGGACCGAGTGGTGCCGGCACTCATGGCCTCCGGCCTCCGCCTGATCAAATTGCTCGCTGAGGCCCGCAGTTCCGACCGAGCATTCAGCTCGTCGCCATCCCGGGGACCGACGCGAGTTGGTGCAGCGACAGGCGGGGCCGGTGCGCCGATCCTCGGACACGGCCCGAGATGACATCAAGAGCTTGAGGGCCATGGGCCGATCACCCGCCACTAGGTGCTGGGGGTCGAGCGGCGGGCGCCACATCCGCGCGGTGGCGCGACTGCGTCAGGGGAATGGCGCAAGACTGGTCGGGGGCTCGGGCGGCTACTCCAGTTGGACGGGATCACCAGTCGCGCCGACGAAGGCTGACGCAGAATGAGGTGTGACCGCCTAGTCCACCTTCGAGGCTGGACACGGCCAGAATCGATCCCGACCCTTGCGCCGGGGCTGTCCCTGCGCAAGCCAGTCGACCCGGCTTTCAGTGAGAGTTGATGCCTGAACCCGTCCCGGAGTTCGATCTCTATGCTGAGCTCGAGGTCAGCGAGCGGGCGAGCGTCGAGACCATCGAGGCGGCCTGGCGGTCACTGGCAAAGCGAAACCACCCCGACGTGGCTCCCGACACGGGCACGGGGGCCCTCCGAATGGCCCGCCTCAACGTCGCCAGGGACTGGCTGACTGATCCGGAGCTCAGATCTCGCTACGACTTCAAGCCGGCGAGGACCTGGGCGTTCCGCTGATCCCGTCCATCCTGCCGCCCCTCCGCGACCACAAGCGGATGCGACCCATTGGTGGCTGCCGCCGCTTGCGCTCCTCGACCTGTCGACGGGCACGGAAGGTCCGTCTGAGGCAGTCCACGCGCGCAACGAGGACATCATCGTCCGCAAGCTGGCCTCCTTCGAGATCCCGGCCATCATCGTCGGGCGTAACGTTGGGCCCGGTGTCACGCAGTACGAGGTCCAGCCGGCGCCGCACGTCAAACTCAGCCGAATCAAGGCGCTCTCGGACGACCTCGCGATGGCGCTCGCGGCGCGGAGCATCCGCATCGAGGCGCCGATCCCGGGCAAGAGCGCGGTCGGCATCGAGATCCCCAACGCCGAGTTCAGCGTCGTCTCGCTAAGGCGCATCTTCGACGAGGTCGACTTCGCGCCACCGGCTCCCGGCTGATCTTCGCGCTCGGCCGCGACGTCGCCGGCAAGGCGACGGCCGTGGACCTCGCCCGGATGCCGCACCTGCTGATCGCGGGCGCGACGGGCTCCGGCAAGAGCGTGATGGTCAACGCGCTGATCACGAGCCTGCTGTGCAAGGCCGACCCGACCGACGTCCGGATGATCCTCATGGACCTCAAGCGCGTCGAGCTGGCCGGCTACAACGGGCTGCCCCACCTGCTGGTCCCGGTGATCACCGAGCCCGAGCGCGCGAAGTCGGCCCTCAAGTGGGCGGTCAACGAGATGGAGAACCGCTACCGGCGGTTCGCCGGCGCGACGGCGCGCAACATCAAGGGCTTCAACGAGACGCGCGCGGACCCGGCCGACCGCATGCCCTACATCGTGATCGTCATCGACGAGCTCGCCGACCTGATGATGCGCGAGGGCAAGAACATCGAGGACCCGATCGTCCGCCTCGCCCAGAAGGCCCGGGCGACCGGCATCCACATCGTCCTCGCCACGCAGCGCCCGTCGGTCAACGTGGTCACGGGCCTGATCAAGGCGAACTTCCCGTCGCGGATCGCGTTCGCGATGGCCAGCCAGATCGACAGCCGCACGATCCTCGACGCGCCCGGCGCCGAGGACCTGATCGGCCGGGGCGACATGCTCTACCAGCCGTCCGACCTGCCGCGCCCCATGCGCCTCCAGGGCGTGTTCGTCTCCGATCGCGAGATCGGCCGCATCACCGGGCACTGGCGGGACCAGATCGACGACCCGCACTACGACCTCTCGATCGTCACGCCCGACGACGAGTCGACCGGATCGGTGGATGATCTGGCCGACGAGGAGGCCGACCGCCTGCTGCCGGACGCGGTGGCGGTGATCCGGGAGTACGACCGGGCCTCGGCATCCCTGCTCCAGCGGCGGCTGAATATCGGGTACGCGCGGGCCGCCCGACTCATTGACCAGCTCGAGGCGCGGGGCTACCTAGGCCCGTTCGACGGGTCCAACGCACGCGAAGTGCTTCGCTACGGGGAGGCCGCCAAAGACCCTCGCGGCGAGCGGCCGCCGAACGCTGCCGAGGAACCTGGCTCGGCAGCGGCGGGAGCCCGGCGCCCACCGAGCACGACGGGGGCCCAGACGAGGGCGACAGGGTGTGCCGCCATCGTCGGCGCCGCCCTCGCAGTGCTCGCGATGCTGCGGCAGAGGTAGGGGCCGGCGCGTGACTGTACGCCAGCGACGTTGGAGGGAATTGCGTAAGACTGGTCGGGGCGAGAGGATT
>CAVQKO010000013.1:0-610360 GCA_963713075.1 uncultured Chloroflexia bacterium | reverse complement strand
GGCCGCGCTGCGGTTCTGTGTCAACCGGAATTGTGTACGTTCGCTGGCAGGAGTCCCAACAGTCCGCCGGCCGGCTCACCGTCGACGCTCGGCGAGTGGTTCACCCTTGTTCGAGAGTCGGAGGCCGCCCTATGTCCCAAGGCGAGGACGAATGCTGTCGACGATCGGTGCAGGCCACTGAACCACGGCGTCCTGCCACACGCGCGCCTCGGTCTCGAGGCCAAGGCCGCAGATCCGGCTGGCTGAGCCGACCAGGTGAGCCGCAGCCGGCGCACCGAGCGCGCGGAGGGCCACGCCCTTGTGCGCGCCGTCCACGACTAGGTGCATGCCATCCTCGCGCACCTCAACGCGGTGCATCGCCAACGACCAGCCGCCAAGGTGGGTCCATGGGCTAGTTATCCGGAAGATGATCTGGTATGCCTCCTGCACCGCGGAGTCTCCGGTCTCGGCCGCCATGCATTCCGTCGTCGGCAGTAGCGATCCCTTCTTCCCGATGTGCTCTGACGCCGCTATGGCCTTGTCGCGGGCCTCTCGTACGCTGCGCTTCAGCTCGTCGGTATCCGCGTCCGAGTAGACCGGGCCCGATCCGGATCCCCGCTGCTCACGCCATGCTTCGAACGGCGCCGCGGCCGCGAGCCGGTAGCGATCCGCCTCAGCCATGTACATCTCCACGTGAAGGGGCGGATCAAGCTCGATCCACCTGACCAAGATCGCGGCATCAACGAGGGAGCGAAGTAGGATCGGAGCGGTGACACCCAGCGGATCCGCGTCGGCCTCGCGTCGAAAACCCCGATAGACCTCGAGTGCCTGCCGTGTAATCCCCAGGACCACGGCGCAGGCCCCGGACCTACCTTCGAGGGCAACGTCAAGCTTTCGGGCGAGGTTATCGATGGCGGTCTCGGCCGCAGCGAGGCCGACATCAAAGGACTCCGCTTCCGCCATCCACCAAGTATCGCGGACGGGGCAGGCGAGCGTTGGCCCCGGGTCGCCCGGTCGTGGACTGGCCGCATACCAGTCCGAGCGGCGCCGCACAATCGAGCCGACGGGCGCGTTGCCGGGGCGGGATGATGCTGCGTGACGTCGCTTAGCCCTGGTTACATGGGCTGGTCGGGCAGCGGCTCCCCCGGCCGCATCGGGGAAGCTGACGAGGCAGAACAGCGCACCCGATATCAGGTAGCTGTGGGACATCCCGCCGAGACCCGTGCAGCTCTGCGAGAACTGCGCCCGATCCCGCGTTCCGAGCGGGCGCAGCCGGCTCGAATGGCGGCACCGTGACTTTCAACGATGACCGTGTTGCCATCAAGGGCGGCCGCCACAGGCGCCGACCCTCAGCCGCCGGCGCCAACCTCGTGGCAAGCCGGAGAGATGCGGTGGCAAGGCGGCTGGTGCAAGCATGAACCCGCCCGGGGAACGCGCCCGCCGGCCCGGTCTCGCGATGCCCCTCAGACTGGCCCGTGGCCAGCGCGCGGCGGGGCGCACTGCAGCACGGGGTCCATCCGGCGGCGCCGGTTGGGAACGATCGTGTCCCCCCAGGCGTGGTAGCGGGTGGCGGAGGTCACGGTGGACTGGTCGGCCGAGAGCGAGCCCGCGACCGAGCCGTGGAGGTCGGGCAGGAACCAGTTGTACGTGGAGCCCGAGGCGGCGGCGAGCCGGTCGCCCGGGGCGGCCACGGCCGAGTCGAGGTTCACGCCGCCGGTCGCGATGCGGACGGCCTACGGCGTACCGAGGCTCGGCTGGCCGCTATCCGCTGACAGGAACCTCGACTGGCCCGTCGTGGGGCCCCATGAGCGTGGCCACCATCTCGAGCGGCGAGTCGCCGACGTACCAGAGCAGCCGGCCCTGGGCGAGGTAGAAGCGCCCGTCGGTCGCCATGAGGACGACGGCGGCCTCGGAGAGGGCCCTCCCGACGGGCGCCATGTCCGTTCCGGTGCGGCGGCGGTAGTCGGCACGCTCAAGCTCAGCGACCTCCCCCGCCACCATCTCAGCGCCGAACTGGACCAGGTTGCGGCCGCCCCACCACTGCGCCGCCTGACGGCTCGCGACCTTCGGAGGGAGCGGGCGGGAGTCGGGGATGACGAGCCGCGTGAACTCGGCTAGGAACGAGACGAGCTCGGGCCACGGGTTCCAGCCCCGGAGGCGAAGGGCCCGGAGGTCGGGCTGGCAGTTGTACCGGCGCCCGGGCTGCCACCCGGCGGCTGCGAGCGCACGTGTGGCGTCGGCATAGCTAGTGGGCATCACTGATTCACCGCTACGGCAACCACTTTGGCGGCTAGTTCCCCGTGAGCGCCAGGATGACGCCGGCGATCGCGAACGGGAGCGCGACCTCCGCGCCGATGATATCGGTGGTCGTCGCCACCTCATCGGCGGCCTCGGAGGCGAGACGCCTCCCCGCCACCCGGGCGGCAGTCGGGCCGCGCCGTTTGGGCTGCGACGGCGCGGCCGCGCCCGGCCGGGCTGGGCCACCGGTCAGCCCGGGCCCCGGCGGGCCGCCTCCGAACGCCGCCTCGCCTCGGCCAGCGTGATCAGGGGCTCGCCGGGGCGGCGGAGGACGACGCCGGTCCGCGGCTCGAGCTGCCAGAGGTCCCGGCCCTGCCCGAACTCGGTCGTGTACCCGGCCGCGCGCTCCAAGCGACGCGCCCGCAGCTCCGCCATCCTCGCCTGGCTCGAAACGATCAGTGCGCCCATGAGCGGCAGGGCCAGGGCGGCGATGAGGATCGCCCTCGCCTCGGGCCCGAATGTCGCCGCGGCGACCACGGCCAGGTCGGCGTCGCGCCCGTGTAGTAGCGGGTCCCCTTGACGCTCCCGTCGCCGTAGTAGTCGGTCTCGGTGCGCAGCGCGAGCGCGCCCGACGGCGTGCCCGCGCGCGTGTCGAGCCGCGTGGTCCGGCCCGCCCCGTCGTAGGCCGGGAGCTGGGTCCGGACCACCGAGGCGCCGCCGGCGGCGCCGGCCCGGGCGGCGGGCGGCGAATGCGGGCCCGGTGCGCCGGTGCTCGCGGACGCCGGCGTCGAGGAGGGCGTCGCCGGCGCCGGGCCGCACCCGACCAGGGCGAGGCACGCCGCGCAGGCCGCGAGCCCGGTCCGGACGCCCCGCGGCTGTGGGCGCATCACCGGGAGTCCCCGGCGAAGCGGCGGCGGAACGCGTGGAAGACGACCCAGCCGACGACCACGAGGAGCACGGCGCGCAGGTCGCCGTCCGCCGGCATCGGCTCGCCGACGGAGGCCACGACGCCGACCAGCAGCATGGACATCGGGATGCCGCCGATCCAGAGGCTCGCGGCCGCGACCAACCAGCGGCGCCGGGCGACGTCGAGCCGGCGGATCCTCACGTCGGTGGTGGTCCGCACGAGGTCCTCGATCAGCCGCTGGCGCTCGCCACGCGCCACGGACTCGTTGAGGTCGCTGGCGGACGGGTCCCCGATCGAGCTGATGAAGTACCTCAACTTGGCGGAGACCGGCGTTCCCGGTGCGAAGGTGCGAGGACTGCGCGGCACTCTGTGGCGGGCGACCAGCGCTTCCACAAGCTCGCCGTAAGCGCTCCAGGCGGCGATCGTTGGCGGCACCGCGAGCGCGAGCCACGCGAAGAGGACTGCCGCGGGGGCGCCGACCAGCATGTTCCGCGAAGCCCTCCCTGGAACCCTCCGGATGACCATCGTAGTGGGTGCGCCCGGCGGCGGTGCCGCCGGAACCGCGTAAGCCGCAGATAAGTCGGCACCCGTAGGATCCCGGGCCAGGACGGTCGGGCACGCCGGACGTGCGTCCGGCGTCTATTTGGACCATTCGCCGTGCCGGGCTGGCTCGCCCAGAAGTCCCAGCGGTCCCCGTCGTGCCCGGCGTACACCTCCCGCTCGGGCCACCGCCCGCCCGCCCCCGGGGTCCCGACCGCGAACCAGGTGGCGCTGTACCGGCCGCGCCCGCCCGCCCGCGCGTCGGGGACCGACTTGTACCAGGCGCCCGTCGTCCCGATGTCGAGGACCAGGCTCTCGAAGTCCACGGCCACCTTCTCCACGGCGTCGTCAAACACCGCGGCCCAGCGGGACGCGGTGCCCACGACCAGCCGCCGCCCGACGCCGTAGCTGAGCGGGTCGAGCCGCCCGAGCGCGTCGGCGAGGCTCCCGTCGAGCCGGGCCAGCGAGGGGCTGAAGCGGAACCCGCCGGCGCCCGCCGCGACCGCGGCGGCTCACCCCCCTCCCGGATACAGGGTGTCGGTGGCGGCGCGGGCCGCGCGGTCGTCGATGCGGAGCGCGACGGCTGAGCCCGACGCCCCGTCGCCGACCAGCGCATACGCGATGGGGTCGCCCGTCCTCGCGTAGTCGCCGAACGAGAAGAACAGGGTGACGGAGCCCTGCCCAGGCGCGAGCCCGGGCACGGGCCCGGGAACGTCGGCGCCCGACCACCGGAGCACCGGCTGCGAGGGGTAGGCGCTCAGGCCGCGCACGGTCGCGAGCGGGACCGGGCCGACGAGCTGGGCGCCCGGGATCGCCGCCGACAGGACCGGCACCAGCCGCGGCCCAACGTCCAAGAGCGGCGCCTCGGGCCTCCCGGAGAAGTCCGGCCCCCCGCTCAGCAGCCAGTCGCCCGACACCGACGGGGCCGGGGCGCCGCGGGCCCCGAACGGCGGAGGAGGCGGCCCGTCGGTCGCGGCCACCAGGGCGACGATGGCCACGGCGGCCAGCCCCGCGCCGGCCCACAAGGCCCGCCACTGCCGGGGCCCGGACCGGTCGGGGGCGGCCGTCCCGGGGCCGGCATCGAGCAGCCGCCGCCGCCACGGCCCGCCGGCCGCGAGCAGCCTGGCGGCGTCGTCGACCGCGAGGGCCGCGGCCGCCTTGGCGGCGTCTCCCCCGAGGCCCGACGTCGGCACGCCGGGCTCGTCCGCGGCCGCCGCCGGGACGCCGTCGGCGAGCCAGGCCAGACGGCGGGCCAGCCTCGCCCGCTGGAAGCGCCCCCACGGCGAGCCCGGGTCCAGATCGCCCAGCGCGGCCGCCGCCTCCTCGGCGCGGCCCTCGTCGACGAGGAGGTCGACCGGGGTGAGGACCTCCGCCTGATACCGGCCGAGCAGCATGGCGCACCGCCCGTCATCCCCGTACAGCGCAGTCCCGAGCCCGACCCTGTCGGCGGCCCAGGCGAGCGGGACGAACGCGAGCAGGAAGATGGCGGCCGCCCAGTCGACGCTGGCGGCGAACGGCACGGCGACGGCGATGGCGGGCGGGAAGACGGCCGCGAGGTATCGCAGGCGGACCCGGCGGCGGACCGCCTGCGTCAGTCGGGCGATGGAGCCGGCGCCGGCTGCTCCCGTCACGGTGCAGCGGGCTCCAGCTGCCGGATCACGGACGGCGCCGCCTCAGGCGCAAGCATCGCCACAGTCACGACGACGACGACGGTGCCGATGACGAAGAGAGCGCTCGGGGTGGTTCTCAAGAGTCTTCCGGGTCGTGATGTCGGTCTCGATTTCGACCGGCGGGCCCCCGGCGTCGCCAAGGTTCACTGTATGGACCCACACCGGCGAGCCGCCCACCGGAAAGATCACACGATCTGTGGTGCCGCCGTAGCCAGTCTGGAATGCGGGCCCCAGCGTGAGAGCATTGCCGTCCTTCAGGATGGAGATTGGGCCAGCATCCGCCTGGAGATCGTCCTTGGCGTACTGGATCTGGAAGTCGCCGTTGGAGACCGCCAGGAAATCTGGACCGTATGCGATCGCCGCGCCCGCTTGGGTGCCCCTGAACTTGACCGTCGCCTTGCCGACGAGGTCGGTCTTCACAGTCAGATTGCCGTAGTCCACAGACGAGAGCGTCAACAGCGTCTGTTCTTGGATGGGGACACCGAAGTCTATGCCGACCGGGGGCGTATTGCCCACCGACTGGAAGTCCGCGTCCGCCTGACGATCCTTGCGCTGGGCGGCCGCCAGCGCCCGGTTCGCCTTCGCGGCAGCCAGCCACTGGGCGCGCCGCCTCGCGGCGATGGCCTCCTGGTTCTCCATGTGCCTCGCGTAGGAAAGGTCGACCTTCTGTCGCTGTCGGGTGGTCGTCCCCGGCGCGTAACCGTCGCAGTCGTCGGGGTTGCCGACGGTGCAGTACCGGTGCCCGGTGGGGTCCACGAGGGTCGCCGGGTCCGCGGCGGCGTAGAGGAAGCGGTTCATCGACAGCGGGGCCTGCGCGGAGCCCGCGACCGTGTCGAGGCTGGTGAACGCGCCGACGCCCGGGTCGTACAGCCGGGCCCCCATGGCGTACAGCGGGGTGCCCAGGCCGGAAGGCGAGATGTCGAGCCGCCCCTGGTACTTCCACGCCGTGTTCCCGACGGGCGTGCCGCCGGCGGCGCCGGTGGCGATGGTGTCCCCCCAGGCGTCGTAGCGGGTGGCGCTGGTGACGGTGGACTGGTCGGCCGAGAGCGAGCCCGCGACCGAGCCGTGGAGGTCGGGCAGGAGGAAGTTGTACGTGGGGCCTGAGGCCGCGGCGAGCCGGTCGCCGGAGGCGGCCACGGCGGAGTCGAGGTTGACGCCGCCGGTCCGGATCCGGACGGCCTCGGAGGACGCGCCCGCGTACGAGTACGCGTCGGTCGTGCCGTTGACCGTCCGGCTCGCGATCCGCCCCAGGGCGTCGTACGCGTACGAGGCGTCGCTGGCGGTGCCGGCGGCGTCGCCGGGCAGGGAGCGGGACTCGGAAGTGACGTTGCCGTCGTGGCTCCGCGCCCACCTCTGTCCAGTGACGCGGGGCGCGATCAGAGCCGCTGGTGCCTCATGAGGCCAGAACGACGCAGGGCGTCAATGGCGCTCATCAGCTCCTGGCGAAGCTGCCCTTCGTCGATCTGAAACTGTGCCCGATCTTGGTCTGGAGAGAAGCAATCCATCGCGGTGTCCACGGAGCTGATGGTCGCAGAGCCGTCACCCTCAAACGACGCCCCGCCGTCCATCAAGGCCCTCCGGCGCTGCCAATACGCTAGGTCCATCTCCCACGCATCGCCTCCCTCCCGGAGCCACCTCTCCACAGGCCATAGCAGGTACTCGATAATGTCGTGCTGCATCAGTTGAGGCGCCCCCGCACAATCGTGTTCCAGATCTGCTCTGGGCCGAGCCTCCATCCCGCCATGAAGCCTCCTTCAGGCGACGTCACTACATTCAGTCCATATTCTGGATCAACGTAGAAACGCGCCGGGTTGCCTCGGTACAGGCCGTCGATACGCGTCGTGCCAAGAGAATCAACGTGGTCAACAAGCGTAGACATGAAGTCCTGCCGCGCGGCGGCAGTATTGCCCCCCGTCATGCCCCAATCGGGACCATGCTGCTGCAACTGGCTCTGAAGCTGCGTCTCTGAGAAGCTGAGCCCCGTCGATTCGAGCTCCTGCTGCGCCTCTGGCTCGGCCGCCGTCGCGAACCCGAGTATCCGCAGCAGGGCGGCCGTCGAGCACGCGGCGATGCAGGGGGCGGCGAGGGCGACCGCGACCGGCGCCCCGAACATCACGAGCGGCACCAGCAGGTTCGGCGTCGCGTCCTGGGCCGGGCGGTCGAGGCCGGTGTCCTGGGACCAGCTGTAGACCCCGCAGTCCTTGCCGGGGTTCGGGGGCGACGAATAGCACTGGGCCGCCATCTGGCAGCGGACGGTGTGGCAGCCCTGGTACTCGGCGTCGGCCTGGGCGTCCTTGCCCTGCGCGGCCGCCAGCGCCCGCTCGGCCCTGGCCGCGCGGCGGGACAGGTCGCCCGCCCTCGCCCCCGCGGTCTGGGCGTCCTGGATCTGGTCGGACAGGTAGCCGGTGCGGGCGGCGGTCCTCGTGCGGAAGCGGTACTCCTTCTCGCGCACGGGGGCGAGCAGGCTAGCGATGGCCGTGTCCACGCGCCGCCGGCCCGGCTTGAGCTTCGTCGGGCTGACGCCAGAGCCGAGGCGGACGAGGGTCGTGCCCTGCTCGTCCTCGAGGATCGCCGTGTGCCCGGTCGGGTCCACCAGGGTCGCCGGGTCCGCCGCGGCGTACAGGAAGCGGTTCATCGACAGCGGCGACTGCGCGCTGCCCGCGACCGCGTCGAGGCTGGTGAACGCGCCGACGCCGGGCGAGTACAGGCGGGCCCCCATGGCGTACAGCGGGGTGCCCAGGCCGGAAGGCGAGATGTCGAGCCGCCCCTGGTACTTCCACGCCGTGTTCCCGACGGGCGTGCCGCCGGCGGCGCCGGTGGCGATGGTGTCCCCCCAGGCGTCGTAGCGGGTGGCGCTGGTGACGGTGGACTGGTCGGCCGAGAGCGAGCCCGCGACCGAGCCGTGGAGGTCGGGCAGGAACCAGTTGTACGTGGAGCCCGAGGCGGCGGCGAGCCGGTCGCCCGAGGGGCCGACGGCCGAGTCGAGGTTGACGGCGCCCTGGCCCTGCTGGGCGGTCGCGATCCGGACCGCCTCGGACGAGGCGCCCGCGTAGGAGTACGTGTCGGTGGCCGGGATGGCGTCCGGCGGGGCGCCGACGGTCCTCGCCGCGATCCGGCCCAGGGCGTCGTAGGCGTAGACGGCGTCGCTGGCGGTGCCCGAGGCGTCGATGCCCGTGAGCCGGTTGCCGAGGTCGTAGGCGTACGAGGTCACCGCGGCGCCGGTCTCGGCGTCGCCCGTCAGGTTCCCGCGCGAGTCGTAGGCGAAGGACTGGGTGCCGTTGTCGTCGGTCGTGACCGAGACCAGCTCGTCGGTCCGGTCGTAGGCGTAGCTGAAGGCCACGCCGCCGGCGGTCTGGGTCGCCCGGTTGCCGTCGCGGTCGTAGGTGTAGCCGAACTGTCGGCGTGGCGTCTACGGCGGGCCGGTCGAGGTTGCTGTCTTGCCCCCAGTCGTATACCCCGCAGTCCTTGCTGGGGTTCGGGGGCGACGCCTGGCACTGGGCCGCCATCTGGCAGCGGACGGTGTGGCAGGCCTGGAAGTCCGCGTCGGCCTGGGCGTCCTTGCCCTGCGCGGCCGCGAGCGCCATTTCCGCCCTCGCCGCGCGGCGGGACAGGTCGCCCGCCCTCGCCCGCGCGGTCTGGGCGTCCTGGAGCTGGTCCGACAGGTAGCCCGTGCGGGCGGCCGTCCGCGTCCGGAAGCGGTACTCCTTCTCGCGCACGGGGGCGAGCAGGCTCGCGACAGCCGTGTCGACGCGCCGCCTCCCGGGCTTGAGCCTCGTGGGCTTGATGCCAGACCCGAGGCGGACGAGGGTCGTGCCCTGCTCGTCCTCGAGGATCGCCGTGTGCCCGGTCGGGTCCACGAGGGTGGCCGGGTTCGCGGCGGCGTACAGGAAGCGGTTCATCGAGAGCGGCGACTGCGCGGAGCCCGCGACCGCGTCGAGGCTGGTGAACGCGCCGACCCCCGGGTCGTAGAGGCGGGCGCCCATGGCGTACAGCGGGGTGCCGAGGCCCGCGGGCGATATGTCGAGCCGGCCCTGGTACTTCCACGCCGTGTTCCCGACGGGCGTGCCGCCGGCGGTCCCGGTGGCGATGGTGTCCCCCCAGGCGTCGTACCGGGTGGCGGACGTCACGGTGGACTGGTCGGCCGAGAGCGAGCCCGCGACCGAGCCGTGGAGGTCGGGCAGGAAGAAGTTGTACGTGGAGCCCGACGCGGCGGCGAGCCGGTCGCCCGAGGCGGCGACCGCCGAGTCGAGGTTGACGCCGCCGGTCGCGATGCGGACGGCCTCGGAGGACGCGCCCGCGTACGAGTAGGCGTCGGTCACCGGGGTGTCGACCGCTCAGCGTGCGAGGCGCCTCCACGCGCGGCACGCGGCCCCGGGGAGTAGCCACATCGCGACGATGAGCAGGAACGACCCGGCGCCAGCCAGCGAGGACGCGATGAACAGGACGACGACGCCCCGGAGCTCGATCGTCCAGAGGCTGGCGGTCAGGGCGGCCGCGAGGAGCGCGGCGAGCCGGCGCAGGCCGGGGGGCGCGCCTGCCGCCGCGACGCCCCGGACGGCCAGCGCGCCCATGCCGATGACGACCAGGCTGAAGGCGACGCGGACCGCCACGGCCACGGCCGGCGAGTGCAGGACCAGGATGTTGGCGAGATACGCCGCGAGGGCGAGCAGCGAGGCGGCCGCCAACCACCCCCGGCCCATCTGCCGTCGAGCCCCTGGCGCCATCGCCTCGAATCCACCCGCCATCGGCCGTCGAGCACCGCACGGAAAGGCCGCGATCCCAGACAAGATGATGCCTCACGCCGGCTCAGAAGGCGTCGGGTTGGCGTCGGGCGAGACCCCAGCCCGGCCGGGATCTTGGCGCCCGGCACGAGCCGCCTCGGGATCCACTCCGAAGGCGATGGGCGACAGCTTGCGAGGCTGGCTCAGGGCTTGGGCGTTGCGTGCGGGCGCCTCGGCGACGAACCAGAGGGAGAAAGCTGCGGGACGCTCGCATTGCATGCCAGGATTTCGCACGCGATGTAGGAGCCAACGCTGACCACGACAAACAGGGCCGCGGCGAGGCCTCTGCCCCTGGGGAACGGCGGCCCGCTGTCGGGTCCTGCCACGGCGCATCGCGCCATGCGAGCGGAATCGGCCCGTCTGGAGCCTTCGGATCACCGCAAAGAATCACTCCGAAGATGCAGGCTCCAGCGACGATGCCAACGCCGGTCGAGACCGCCGCAATCGCGACCGGGGCCAGCTCGACAGCAGTTGTTACAACGCACGCGCCTGTAGTGACCGCGTCGACTCCAGGAACTTCCACGGTCGCAACAGCCGCGGCGCACACGATCACGCAGTGCCCGGTCGGGTCCACCAGGGTGGCGGGGTCCGCCTGGGCGCAGAGCCAGCGGTTCATCGACGGCGGCGCCTGCGCGGAGCCGGCGTAGGTGTCGAGGCTGGTGAACGAACGCGCCGACGCCGGGCGAGTACAGGCGGGCGCCCATGGCGTACAGGGGGGTGCCCAGGCCGGCGGGCGAGACGTCGAGCCGGCCCTGGTACTTCCACGCGGCGCTGCCGACGGGCGTGCCGCCGGCGGTGCCGACCGCGATCGTGTCCCCCCAGGCGTCGTGGCGGGTGGCGGAGTTGACCGTCGACTGGTCGGCCGAGAGCGAGCCCGCGGCCGAGCCGCGGGGGTCGGGCGGGAAGAAGTTGTACGTGGAGCCCGAGGCGGCGGCGAGCCGGCCGCCCGTGGCGTCCACGGCCGAGTCGAGGTCCGCGGCGGCCCGGCCCTGCGCGGCGGTCGCGATGCGCACCGCCTCGGAGGTGGCCCCCGCGTACGAGTACGCGTCGGTCACCGGGGTCGAGGGCGACGCCCCCACCGTCCGGCTCGCGATCCGGCCCAGGGCGTCGTACGCGTACGAGGCGTCGTCGGCGGTGCCGGCCGCGTCGATCGAGGCCAGCCTGTTGCCGAGGTCGTAGGCGTAGGAGGTGACCGCGAGCCCGGTCTCGGCGTCGCCGCTCAGGTTGCCGCGGGGGCGCGGCTCAGCGTGCCGGGGCTGCCACCGTGACGAGCGCCGACAGGAGAGGGTCGTCCTCGCTCGGCGCCTCGACGAGCCCTGCGATCAGCGCGTCGTCCGGCGACCACGCGAGCCAGTCGAACTGGTCCGCGGCGGCCCGGGAGAGCGCCCGCGTCGCGACCGCGAGGACCCAGGTGCCCTCCCGCCCGTCGCCGAGCTGGCCGGCGAAGGCGAGGCGGGTCCCGTCGTGCGAGAAGGCGAGGCCCCGCGGGTCGCGGACCCCCGAGGCGAGCAGCAGCGACTGCCCGGTGGCGGGGTCGGCGAGGTAGATCCCGCGCGGGGCGTCGAGCCGCGCCTGGCCGGACTTGCCGATCGCGTCGGTCGAGGCGGCGAACGCGACCGTGCCGCCGTCGGGCGACACGGTTGGCTCGTCCGCCCAGCCGGTGCCCGGGCAGTCGCCCTGGCCGGACGGCTCGACGTCGAGGCGGAACTGGCGCGGCGGCTCGCCGACGGTCCACGGGAGCAGCGCGCTGCCCGACGCGTCGACCCGGATGATGGTGCTGCAGAAGGCGCCGCCGTACCCGACGAGGAAGGCGCCGCCGGGCAGCGCCGCGGCCTGGCCGGCCGTGAGCACCCGCGGGGCGGTCTGGGCGATCACCTCCGGCCCTCCCGCGTCGGGGAGGATGCCCACGACCGAACCAGTGGGCACGAGGCCGTCGCCGCAGAACGCGAGGAACCCGACGCGGCCGTCCGGGAGTGCGAATGGCGCGTTCGCCTTGACCCGCGCGCAGCCGGGCAGATCCGGCAGCGGCAGGTCGTAAAGCCGCCCCCCATCGATCGACGCGAGCCGATCCTTCGATCCAGGCCCAGCAGGTGTCGAGTAGCTGACCACGATCCCGCGTTGGGTCGTCCAGGCGACGCCCCACAGTTCGGCGGGCGGGACCAGGGAGGAAGGCGCTGGCGTCGAGCCCGCCGGGCCGCACCCCGCCGCGAGCAGCGTCGCGAGCGCCAGCGAGAGGGCGGCGGTGTGGCGGAGGGCCATCACCGCGGATAGTACTTGTCGAACCAGTCCCCCGGGAACACCTGCCGGAGCAGGGCGGCGCCCGGGTCGTTGTTGAGCCCGAACATCGTGCTCGCGCCGACGAACGCGGTGGTGAAGTCGCGCTCGTCGACGACCGCGTCCACGGCATTGTCCGCCGCGCCGCTCGACCAGCACGCGGGGCCGCAGAGGATGTTGGCCGCGGTCCTCGCGGCCCCGCGGTTCCGCTGCGCCACCCTGAAGGTGTCCGATGCCGTGAGGGCTGCGGCCTCGCCGAGGGTCGGCGACCTCCCGGCCGCTTTGGCCTCCGCTCGCCCGGTGACAATGGACGCTGACTCGGCGTTCGCGACGAGGTGGTTGATCACGTCCGGATCCGCGTTCTTGCCGATCGCCTGCCATGCTTTCGTCCACTCGGTTACCCCGCCCACGTCAGGCACGTCCGCGCCCTGGGAGCGCAGGTAGCCCGCCTGGATGTTCGCGAGGATCCTCGCGTCGACCTTGCCGAACCAGCTCGCGCCGGTGAGGCCCTGCGTGTCCGCCGCGGTGACGACACCGTCGATCGCGTTCAGCCATCCCTTGCTGCCGGTGGCGCCCTGGAACTGGCCGACCCAGGCGGCGCGCTGCGTCAGGGTCATGGCGTCGATGTCGGCGTACGTGCAGTCGAACCTCGCCGCCGAGCACCCGGCGCCCTGCGCCGCGGCCGCGGGCCCGACCCTTGCCCGGCTGTCGTGCCCGAAGACGGCCGCGACCTTCGCGGCAGCCCGCTGGGCCGTGAGCCGGCCCTCCGCCGCGGCCGCCTCGCGGAGCCGGGACGCGGACGCGAGGACGATCTTGTGGTGCGTGCTGGGCTTGTGCCGCTGGTCGACCGTGAGGGTCGAGCCGTACCCGTCGACGTCGATCACGCTGTGCCCGGTCGGGTCCACGAGGGTCGTGGGGTCGGCCTGCGCGTACAGGAAGCGGTTCATCGAGAGCGGCGACTGCGCGGAGCCGGCGACCGTGTCGAGGCTGGTGAACGCGCCGACGCCCGGGTCGTACAGCCGGGCCCCCATGGCGTACAGCGGGGTGCCGAGGCCGGACGGCGATATGTCGAGCCGCCCCTGGTACCTCCACGCGGCGTTGCCGACCGGGGTGCCGCCGGCGGCGCCGGTGGCGATCGTGTCCCCGTACGCGTCATAGCGGGTGGCGGAGGTGACCGTCGACTGGTCCGAGGACAGCGAGCCCGCGACCGAGCCGTGGAGGTCGGGCAGGAGGAAGTTGACGGTCGAGCCCGAGGCGGCGGCGAGCCGGCCGGCCGTGGCGTCCACGGCCGAGTCGAGGGCGGTCGAGCCCGTGAGGATCCGGACGGCCTCGGCGGTGGCGCCGGCATACGAGTACGTGTCCGTGACCGAGTTGACCGTCCGGCTCGCGATCCGGCCCAGGGCGTCGTACGCGTACGAGGCGTCGTTGGCGGTGCCGGCGGCGTCGATGCCCGTGAGCCTGTTGCCCAGGTCGTAGGCGTAGGAGGTGACCGCGAGCCCGGTCTCGGCGTCGCCGGTCAGGTTGCCGCGCGAGTCGTAGGCGAAGGACTGGGCCGCCTGCCCGGCCTTCTGGACCGAGACGAGCTCGTCGGTCCGGTCGTAGGCGTAGCTGAAGGCCACGCCGCCGGCGGTCTGCGTCGCCCGGTTGCCGTCGCGGTCGTAGGTGTAGCCGAACTGTGTTGGCGGTGGACAGGCCCGTGCTCCCGGTGACCCGGTTGAGCCCGTCGTAGGTGAACGCCTGGGTGCCGGTCCCCGCGTCGCCCGTGACGCCGGGCAGGGAGCGGGACTCGGAGGTCACGTTGCCGTCGCGGTCGTACGTCTGGCCCTCGGTGAGCGACCCGCGCATGAGCCCGGTCACCCGCTTGGCGGCGTCGTACGAGAAGGTGGACGGCGTGCCCCCCGACGTGTAGGTCCGCGACGCCACGAGGCCGTCGGCGCGCCAGGACCAGGCCGCCGTGCCGCCGCCGAACTTCGCCGGCAGGGCCGCGGTGGCGGGGCGCTTGGCCCAGTCGTACGTGAAGGCCGTGGTGCCCACCGCCCCGCCGTCGCCGTCGGTGCGGGACGCGAGCGTCCCGTCGGGGTTCCAGGCCTGGGCGGCGATCACGGTCGCGCCGCGCGAGAGGCTCTCGAGCCGGCCGGCCTCGTCGTACGCGTCGTCGACCGTGTCGACGAGGGTCGGCGTCGCGCCCGTGTAGTAGCGGGTCCCCTTGACGCTCCCGTCGCCGTAGTAGTCGGTCTCGGTGCGCAGCGCGAGCGCGCCCGACGGCGTGCCCGCGCGCGTGTCGAGCCGCGTGGTCCGGCCCGCGCCGTCGTAGGCCGGGAGCTGGGTCCGGACCACCGAGGCGCCGCCGGCGGCGCAGGTCGAGCCGGGCGCCGCGGTGTCGCAGCTGGCCGAGAGCCGGCCGCCGGCGTCGTACTCCCAGCGGGTCGACGCGAGCGCGGTCGCGGCCTGGTTCACGGGGGGCGTCTGGACCGAGAGGTGCCCGGCGGCGTCGTAGGCGTAGTGCCAGGCCTTGGCGTCGCCCGCCGTCGCCGACGGGTCGCAGCCGCCCGTGCTCCAGACCGCGGCCGCCGGGCAGTACCCGGTGAGCTCGCCGAGCGAGTCGTGGGCGAACGTCGAGGTGACGTCGTCGTCGGTGAACTGGCCGGACGCGGTCCCGTCGTGGTAGTTCTGGACGGTCTTGGTGAGGTCGCCCAGGCGGTCGTAGGAGTACCGGGTCACGGTGCCCCGCGGGTCGGTGGAGCCCGTCGTGCGGCCCAGCGCGTCGTACAACGTCGTGGTGGCGAGGTTCACCGCGGGGTCGGACGTGCCGCCGCCGGCGACCGCGTCCACGGTGATCGTGGTGGGGCGCCCCAGGGTGTCCCGGGCCGTCGTGGTCACCATGGGCTCGTCCGAGCCCGGCACGCCGGGCGGGGCCACGGTGGCCGTGATCGCGCCGCTGGCGTCGTACACGGTCTCCGACGTCGGCACGTCGACGTCGGCGCGGCTGGCGCCCGACCCGTCGGCGCTCGAGTCCCAGACCACGGCGTCGTCGAGCCGGAACTGGGCCGTCCCGGTGGAGTCGTAGGCCGCGAGCACGACGCCCGTGCGGTCGGCCGACGGCGTCCAGGACATGGCGGCGCCCAGACGCTGCCAGGCGCCGCTGCCCGCGACGTCGTAGGCGCCGGCGGCGGTGGCGTCGCCGGAGACGCCCAGGCGCAGCCGGACGGTGGTGCCCGACGGGGCCTTGACCCACACGCTCGCGCGGTAGGCGCGGCCCGCCTTGAACGTGCCGTCGAGCCTCCACTCGGCGCCCTGGCCGGCGGCCGCCGGCGCCACCAAGAGGGTGCCCGTGCCCCGGACGGCGTCGTCGGCGCGGTCCTCCGTGGCCGTGGCGCCCGCGGACACGAACGTCCCGGCCGCGGCCGACCAGCGCTCGGCGACCCCGTCGCCGGCGATCGTGGGGTCGGAGAGGCTCGGGCCCTCGAACGAGTCGACCTCGAGGCCCGCGGCCCCCGTGGTGTCGTAGTGGTCGAGCGTCTTGACCGCCCGGCCCGCGAGGTCGTAGACGGTCTTGGTCCAGGAGCGCGCGGTGTCGGACAGGGCCGGGTCGTCGGGGCGCGACGCGCGGTCCACCTAGGAATGATCAGGCGGATCTTGGTGAGCGTCGCAACACCCGATGAGGAGTTGCGATGGGCCGACGGGGGCCGGAGCCGCTGCACGACAAGCGCGACGAGTTCGCGAGGCTGATCTCGGAGGGCGTCCCCTCGGCCCGCGCGAGCCGGATCGTGGGGATCAACCCGCGCACCGGCAAGCGCTGGCGGAACGGCCGGCGGCTCGTCGCCGGCCGGCGTGTGCTGGACTTGGCGCCCGTGATCACCACGGCGCCCCCGAGGCAGTACTCGCCCCGCTACCTGTTGTTGGCGGCATGACTCTGTGGGCATGAACCCGCTGAAGGGGGCGGCGCTGAATGGAGACGTCGACAGCAGGCGGCGCGCAGCGGGATGATCTGAACCGGCACAAACCAAGTGACCCCCCGCGGGTATCGGGCCCTCGGGGGGTCGTGGTGGAACGAGGCTCCACCGCCGGTGATCGTATGGCCGTGCCCGCTCGATGTCAGCGCGTACGCGGCGGCCGGCCGCCGCGTCGATCCGCCGGTGGTGCGCTGCCCGGCCTGCGGCGGCCCGACCGGGCCCTGGTCCGGGTATCGGCGACACCTGCGCGCTGACGCCCTCCTCGTCATCTTCGTCCCCCGCGTGCGCTGCCGCGACTGCGGCCGGACCGATGCCCTGCTCCCCTGGTTCGTGGCGCCGCACCGGTACGACACGGTCGACGTGATCGGCGCAGCGCTCGAGCTCCACGCCGGCGGCCGGGGCGTGCGCCCGATCGCGGCGTCGCTGGAGCGTCCCGAGACGACCGTCCGCGAGTGGTGTCGGCGCTTCGGTCGCGTGGCCGCCGACCTTGCCCGGATCCTCCTCGCGGCGGCGGTCGAGCGCGGCTGGTCCGGGTTCGACCTGCCGACCACGCCACGACCGCGCGCCGCCGCCGCGGTCGCCGCCCTCGCCTCGGCCTGGAGCCGCCGCCGCGGGCCCGTCCCGCCCTGGCGCGTCGCCGCCCTCGTCACCGGCGGGACCCTCCTCGCCCCCAACACGGGCTCGCCCTTGGCAGGCGGGACGGCCGGTCCTGTGATGGCCGGGACATCCCGAACCACCCCTGGAGGTGCCCCATGGCCGCCCGCGACCCCGCCGAAGCCCTCGCCCTCTGGCGGTACCACCTGATCGCCGAGGCCCTCGACCCGAAGCTCGGGGCCCGGGAGCGCGGCCAGGCGGTCCGCCGGCTCGCCGGCGACCACGAGGACCCCGCCGGCGAGATCCGCCACGCCAGCCGCAACACGCTCGACCGCTGGATCCGCCGGTACCGCGCCGAGGGGCTCGCCGGCCTGCGCGACCGGCCGCGGAGCGACCACGGCAGGGCGCGGGTGGACGCCGAGCTCCTCGACGAGGCGATCCGCCTGCGCCTCGAGCAGCCGGCCCGGAGCGCCGCCCACATCAGCGAGATCATCAGGACGCGCCACGGCGTGCGGATCGCCGAGCGCACGCTCGCCGAGCAGTTCCGCAAGCGCGGCCTCGCCCGGGCCGAGCTGCTGCGGGACGGGCGGGCGTTCGGGCGGTACGAGGCCGGCGCCCCCAACGAGCGCTGGATCGGCGACGTGCTCGTGGGCCCCTTCGTGCCCCACCCGCGGGCGCCGGGGTCCGTGCGCGCGCGCCTGTTCGTGCTCGTCGACGACCACTCCCGGCTCCTGGTCGCCGGCCGCTGGGCCGGCAACGAGACCCTGCGCGCGGGCCAGGAGCTGCTCCACGCGGCGATCCTGCGCCACGGCGCGCCCGAGTCGCTGTACGTGGACAACGGGTCGGCGTACAGCGGCGCGGAGCTCGCGCGGAGCTGCGCGATCCTCGGCATCCGGCTCATCCACTCGAGGCCGTACGCGCCGGAGGGCCGGGGCAAGCAGGAGCGCCTCAACCGGGTCATCCGGGAGCGCTTCCTGCTCGAGGCCACCCAGGTCGGGATCGCGAGCCTCGACGAGCTCAACGACCGCTTCCGGGCCTGGGCCGAGCGGTACCTCAACGTCCGCGTCCACTCCGAGACCGGCGAGTCGCCGCTCGCGCGGCACAGCACGGCCAGGCGGCGCGACCCGCACCCCGACGTCCTCCGGTCGGCCTTCCTCTGGTCGGCCACGAGGAGGGTGAGCCGGACCGCGGGCGTCAGCTTCGAGGGCAACGAGTACGAGGTCGACGCGAGCCTCGCCGGGCGGACGGTCGAGCTCCGGTACCGCCCGGAGGACCTGTTCGCGATCGAGGTCTGGTTCGGGGGCCGCCAGGCGGGCTGGGCGGAGCCGCGCCGGATCGCCCGCCACGTCCACCGCCAGGCGCCGCCGCCGCCCGAGCCGGCGCCGCCGCCCCCGACCGGGATCGACTACCTCGGCCAGGTGCTCGCCGACCACGAGGCCGAGACCGCCGGGCCGATCGCGTACCGCGCCGTGCGCGGCGCCCCGGCCGACGGGGAGCCGTTCTGATGGCCGAGCGCGCGCCCTGGCAGGCCCACTTCGGATTCACCCGCAGCCCGTTCGGGAAGTCCCTCGCGCCGGGCGAGCTGTTCACGCGGGCGCCCCACGAGGAGGCCGTCGCCCGGATCCGCCACTGCATCGCCGAGGCGGCGCTCGGGGTGATCACGGGCGAGGTCGGGACCGGCAAGACGGTCGCCGCGCGGGCGGCCCGGGCGTCGCTCGACCCGTCCCGCCACGCCCTGATCTACATCGCCAACCCGGCGTTCGGGACGCGCGGGCTGTACGTGACGATCGTCCGGGCGCTCGGCGGCACGCCGCGCTTCCACAAGGCCGAGGTGATGGCCCAGACATCCGAGCTGCTCGAGGCGGAGGAGGCCGAGCGCCACCGGCGGGTCGTGATCGTGGTCGACGAGGCCCACCTGCTCGCGCCCGAGCAGCTCGAGGAGCTCCGGCTGCTGACCAACAGCGACATGGACTCCAGGAGCCCGTTCGCCGGGATCCTGCTCGGGCAGCCGTCGCTCGCGCGACAGCTGCGGCTCGGGGTGTTCGCCGCGCTCGACCAGCGGATCGCCGTGCGCTACCACATCGGGCCCATGGACCTCGGCGACTCGACGGCGTACCTGCGCCACCACCTGGCGCTCGCCGGGCGGTCGGACCAGCTCTTCGCCGACGACGCCATCGTCCGCCTCCACCGCCAGTCCAACGGGATCCCGCGCGCCCTCAACAACGCCGCGGTCGCCGCGCTGATCGCCGCGGCGTCGGACGGCAAGGAGATCGTCGACGACGCCTGCGCCAAGAAGGCGGTCGCCGAGCTCACCCGCGACTGATCAGCACGCGGCGGCGGCGTCTCCACCGAGCGCCGCCGTCACGTCCCCGCGCAATCCTGCCGACTCGTCACCAAACAGCGTGGCCGCTAACACCTGTCCGAGGACGAGCGCGTCGCGCTCGCCGACCTGCGCCGCGAGGGCCGCGGCGTGCGCGACATCGCCGCCCGGATGGCGCGCTCGCCGTCCACCGTCAGCCGCGAGCTCCGGCGCGGCGCCGACGCCGGCTCGTACCGCCCGTTCGAGGCGCACCGGAGGGCGCTCGGGCGGAGGCGCCTCAGCCGCCCGAGCAGGCTCGCACGCGACGCCGAGCTGCGCGACTGGGTCGCCGCCCGCCTGCTCGCCCGCTGGAGCCCCGAGCAGGTCGCCCGGGGGCTGCGCCGGGCGTTCCCGCACGACCCGGAGCGCTGGCTCTGCGCCGAGACCGTGTACCAGGCCGTGTACCGCCCGGACCTCGGCGGCCTCCCGCGCGAGCTGCCGGGGCGGGTCCTGCGGCTGCGGCGGCGGAGGAGGATGCGGCGGCGCGACGCGCAGGCGAGGCGCACCGGTCCGGTCGCGGGCATGACGCCGATCGCCGACCGCCCGGCGGAGGCGCTCGGCCGGGAGCAGCCCGGGCACCGGGAGGGCGACCTCATCATGGGCCGGGGGCACGTCTCCGCGATCGTGACGCTGGTCGAGCGGACGACGAGGTTCACGCTGCTGGGCCACCTGCCGGGCGCGCGGCGCGACTCGGCCACGGTGCGGGACGCGGTCGTCGCGGCGCTCGTCCCGCTGCCATCACACCTGCGCCGCACGCTCGCCTGGGACCAGGGCGCCGAGATGGCCCGCACGCCGAGGTCGCCGACGCCCTGGGCATGCCGGCCGTCTACTTCTGCGACCCGCACTCGCCGTGGCAGCGCCCCAGCAACGAGCACGCCAACGGCATGCTGCGCGACTACTTCCCGAAGTCGACCGACCTGTCGGTCCACACGCCCGAGGACGTCGCCGCCGTCCAGGCCGGGCCGAACGAGCGCCCCCGACGCGTCCTCGGCTGGGACAGCCCCGCCGAGCGCCTCGCTACACTCCTCGGGCCACCACCAGCGTTGCGACGCTGACTGGAACCCGCCTGATCATGCCCAAGGCCGCCTACGTCGAGCAGGTCCGGGCGCGCGCGGAGCGGTCGCGGGCGAGGGATGCGGCCGCCGCCACTGGGGAGCGACTCGATGGCCCGGTCGAACCGGGACCGGCTGCGCCGCGGAGCTGATCCCCTGACTCCGCCGTTCGCCACGGGGTCGGCCGCATCCGCAGTTCAGGATACGCGCGCACCTGGGCACTTGACTCTTTCATCCGTAGGCGAAGGTGAAGATCCGGACGGCCTCGGAGGTCGCGCCGGCGTAGGAGGACGCGTGGCGCTCCTGCCACCGAAGTCGTCGTGGGCGAGAAAGGCGGTGACGTCGACCGGCGGGCGCTGGGTCAGGGTGCGCTATCGGGTCGCTACCGCGTCAGCCTCACGGTGGCCGCCGTGACGACCTTCGCGTGGGGACGAAGATTGATGTACTCCTGCCAGTCGATCACGACCTGCAAACAATCGTTGACGATGAACTCCTTTGGACTGCGCGTGATCCGTGACGGGTCCGTCAGGACCAACACAATCTGTGCGTCGAGCTCGATGATCACCTTGCGGTGCAATGCGGCGAGGCCCGTGACCTCATAGAGATTGTCACCGGGCCGCCCGATCTCACCGCCCGAAACGTCCATGCCAACGAACCCCTTGTCGGGGAGCCAATCACGGAGCGCCTCAACAACCTCAGCGGTCGAAATCACTTCACCACCCACGCAGGGTTAACGGATTGGATGTAGTACTGGCTTCCCCCACCGAGGAGTTGGCCTGCGCCGCCCGCGATGGCCTGAGGGCCCGCGACGCCAGTGAACACCTCAGTTCCTGCGGGCACCTTGATTGTGGACACACCCTGGAGTGTGTTTCCCCACGCCGGATTGATGGCGCCGTCGAGCTGTGCCTGCAATGGCCCCGCAGGAGCTTCAGCCGTCCAGAAGTGCGAGATGGGACCCGCCTGTCCTCCCCAGCTTCGGTACAGAGTCGTGGCGTCCGAGAGGGTGGTCTGAGTGTATGACGAGGACCTGAAGGTGCTCGCTACCGTGTCACCGGAGCTCGTGAGGATGCTGTCGAGCGGGCCTGGCCCGTTGAATGGTGTCCAGCGGATTGGACCGACGTCGTTTGCGATCTGGTCCGCGGCCGCCTGCCCGGAGCCCCCGAGGGCGTCGGCGACCCCGCCGCAGGCCACCTCGCAGACCGCCCCCGCGGCGATGACGGTGGCGTCGACGGCAACGACGCCGGCGGCGGCCACCTCGCACACGCCACTCAGGACGCAGGCGGTGCCGGCGGCGAACAGGCCGACGACGGCCAGGGCGCTCAGAGCGGCCACCCCCGGGTCGACGCGGAACGGGTCCATGCCCCCGCCTCCCGAGGCCGGCCCCGCGGGGGCGGTGCGGGCGAGCGAGGCGGACTCGCGCGCGTCGTCGGCGGCGGCCTGGCTCGCGGCGGCGGCCTCGTCCGTGCCGTAGCCGGTGCGGGCGGCCACCCGGGCCGCCGACGCGGTGCGCGCCCGGTCGAGCGAGGCCCTGGCCTGCGCGCTCTGGGCGTCCGCGCGCGCGGACGCGGACTCGCCGGTGCGGCGGTCCACCCGGGCGGCCCAGGCCGCGCGCGCCGCGCGCTGCGCGGCGAGCCGCCGCTCGGCCTGGCGGGCGGCCCGCAGCCGGGAGGCCGAGGCCAGCCTGACCGTGCGGGCGGTCGTCCGGTCGTGGGTGAGGGTGCTGCCCGCCTCGTCCATCAGGACCACGCTGTGCCCGGTGGGGTCGGACAGGGTGGCGGGGTCGGCCTCGGCGTACAGGAAGCGGTTCAGCGAGAGCGGGTCCTGCGCGCTGCCCGCCACCGTGTCCATGCTGGTGAAGGCGCCCAGCGCGGGCGCGTAGGCGCGGGCGCCGAGGGCGTAGGTGTCCTGGGCCGAGCCGCCGCCGAGCAGCAGGCGGCCCTGGTAGCGCCACGGGGAGGACGCGCCCGCGGTGGCGGCGACCTGCTCGCCGTAGGGGTCGTAGCGGTAGGCGTCCGCGACCGAGACGAGCGAGCCCGAGAGCGAGCCCGCCACGTCGCCGTGGAGGTCGGGCACGGTGAAGGCGAGGGAGCCGCCCGCGGACTCGGCGTCGAGCGAGCCCGAGCCGTCGACCGCGGCCGAGGCGGAGCCGGTCGAGACCGCCGCGTCGGACGAGAGGGCGTAGGCGTAGGCGTCGGTCGTCGTGCCGCCGGTGAGCCTGGTCTTCGGGCGCCCCAGCGCGTCGAGGGTGAGGGCGTAGGCCGGGCCCGACGAGGGCGTGATGCCGGTCAGCCGCCCCGCGAGGTCGTAGGCGTAGCGGGTGGAGCTGGCGCCCCCCGGGTCCGGGGCCGAGGTCAGGTCGCCGTAGGCGTCCCAGGCCGCGGCGAGCGTGGCACTGGTGCCGGTCTTGGCCGTCAGCAGCTGGTCGGTGGAGCCGTAGGTGTAGGTCGTCTGCGTCCCGTCGCGGGTCACCGACGTCCGGTTGCCGTCGGCGTCGTACCGGCTATGAAGATGGGTGCTCGGCTCGCCGGTCGACGGGGTACGCTCCGCCGACCGGGACAGGGGTCGAGCGGGACACCAGCTGATGGGCAGGCCGGTACGCGTTTGGACCACGAGTCCGCCGTCGTAAGTGGCCGCCCCTGCGACTCGCCCGGTTGTGCCTCGAGCACGGATCCGTAGGTGTCGTGTCGCCCACAGCCGTCCCTCCAGCGAGCAGCGGGGGTGGAAGGAGACCAGCCGATGATGCGCACGATCGGCCTCGACGTCGGTCGCCACTGGGCGACGGTGGCGATCAAGGAGCCCGGAGCGCCCGTCCGGGCGGCCAGCCGGATCGCGGTCACGCCCGAGGCGCTGCGCCGCTTCGCGGCCACCCTGGGCCCCGACGACCAGCTCGTCCTCGAGGCGTCGACCAACACCTGGGCGATCGCCGGGCTCCTGGCCGCCCATGCCGGCCGGGTCGTGGTCAGCAACCCGCTCCGGACGCGGGCGATCGCGGACGCCAAGCGCAAGACCGACCAGATCGACGCCGCGGTGCTCGCCGAGCTGCTCGCAGCCGACTACATCCCCGAGGTCTGGCAGCCCGACGAGCGGACCCGCGAGCTGCGGGCCCTGGTCGCCCAGCGGGCCGCGCTCGTCCGCAGCCGGACGGCGCAGCGCAACCGGGTGGCGGCGGTCCTCGCCCGGATGCTGCTGACACCGCCCGTGGCCGATGTGTTCAGCGCCGCGGGCCGCGCCTGGCTGGCCACGCTCGCGCTGCCGGCCCACGAGTCGCTCGCCCTCGCGACCGCGCTCCGGCTCCACGACGCGATCGAGACCGAGGTCGCGGCCGTCGAGCAGGCGATCGCGACCGCGGTGGTCGACGACCGGGGGGTCCGGCACCTGCTGACCGTGCCCGGCCTCGGCGCCACCACCTGCGCCTGTCTCCTCGCGGTGATCGGTGACGTGACCCGGTTTCCGCGCCCCAACAAGCTCGTGTCGTACCTCGGGCTCGACCCGCGGGTCCGCCAGTCTGGCGAGCGCAGCTTCACCGGGCACATCAGCCGGGCGGGCCAGGCGCACGCCCGCTCGCTGCTCGTCGAGGCCGCCCACGCCGCGGTCCGGACACCGGGCCCGCTGCGGGCGTTCCACGACCGGGTCCGCCGCCGGCGGGGGCCCGGGGTGGCGATCGTGGCCGTGGCGCGCAAGCTCGCGGTGCTCGCCTGGCACCTGCTGACCAAGGACCAGGACTACCGCTGGAGCCCGGCCACGCTCACCGCGGACAAGGTCCGGCGGCTCGAGCTGCGCGCCGGTGCGCCCAGGCGCTTCGAGCTCCGGGGCACCTTCCGGGCCGCCCGGGCCGAGCGGGCCGGGGCGCGCGTGCTGGAGCGAGCGGCCCTCGAGACCGCCGAGCAGGCGTACCGGGAGCTCGTCCGGAGCCGGACAAGACCGGCTGGACGGCAGGCAGCGGACGCGGCGGCCGCACCGGGGAGCGACTGATCGGCCGGCCAGCGCCGGCACGGGCTGCGCAACGGGGCCATGATCCCCGGACACCCGTCCTTCGCCACGCGGTCGTGCCGCGTCCAGCGCCATCCTACTCGCCGGGCGACGCGCAGCCAGGGGTTGACATCTTCATCCGTAGGTGTAGGCGAACGGGCGGGCCGACCGATCCGGCCGGCAGGGCGACGCCGACCACGGCCGCGTCGAGCGCCGCGGTGAACTGCGCGAGCACCGACACCAGGTACACGCCGAGCAGCGCCACCACCGTGCCCGCCACGAAGCGGGGCGTGATCGAGCGCACGGTGTACTCGGTGCCCCCGCCGCCGGCGCCGGTCATCACCAGGTACCCGAGCGCGAGGCCGCCGAGCACCAGGATCGGGACCGTGATCGCGACGACCGCGCCGTACAGGCCCATCGTGGGCGGGTCGCCCAGCGGGTCGAGCGGGGTCAGGGTCCGGCCGCGCAGGTTGGCGAGCGCGGCCCGGTTCGCGTCGCCGATCCGGTCCGCGTACCAGGCCGTGAGCGCGGCGACCGGGTCGCCCAGGACCGGGATCGAGCCGACGCCGTCCGGGGGTGGCGCCCCGCCGGCGGACGTGGCGGGCGGCGTCGGCGCCGCAGCCGTCGAGACCGTCGCCGGGGCGGCGGGGCGCAGGAGCCCGAGGACGGCGCCGGCCGCCGCGAGCGAGCAGCGCGACAAGGAGCGCTGGGACACCCCTCGGTCGGCCCTCGTCGGCCGCATCGGCCGTGCGTCGGTCCGTCTGCCCGCCCATCGGGTCATCGCCTGCGTCAGAACGGCTTGTCGATGAGGCCGTACGCCACCGCGCTTGTTCTATTCCGTTGCCGCCGCGGGCCCGGGCATCGCTGCCTCTTGGAGGACCGGTCGCCTCGCCTCCGCCAGGCGCCAGCCACCTCAGGGACGGGTCGGCATATCGGCGGCCCTCCACGCCCGCCTTCGCGCATGTCGTTCCGCGAGCGGGCACCCGCTGTCGCCGCCACTCCGGCGTCCCATCAGCCGCCTCCGTACTGCAACGACAGCAGCGCGACGACGAGCGCCAGGAAGCCAACGCCGAGGGCGGCGGCCCCAATCCAGCCGTGCAGAAGAAGCGACAGGCACCCGACAGCCGCGTGCTCTCTCATTGCCAGGTACTGGAGCGCGAGCACGTAGACGCCGACCGCGATCGCGCCGACGCCGAACACCGCGATGAACAGCGTCGAGGAGATCGCGGCAAGACCCGGGACGACCGCACCGACAAGGACCAGTGCCGCCCCCACGGCCAGCGGGCCGCCGATGAGCCTCCAGGGGTGCCGCTCGATCCAGCGCGTTCGACGATCGATCGCGGAGGTCGGCCGGGGCGTGATGAGCGGACGGGTTGACGCGGAGGCGGGATCCTCGGCGCCGTCCCCGACCGTGGCCCACTCCGGATTGCTGACCAACCGCGCCTCGGCCCATGTTCCACGGCGGGCGGCCGACCACCGGTCGACTGTCCGAGCCGCCGCCATGCCGTCCGGCGTCGCGTAGGTGACGGTCAGCCGCGACGGCTCGCTGACCTCGCTCGCCTTCACGACGCCGGCGCCGAGGTCGCGCTCGAGGTCGCGGAGGGCATCCGTGATGCCGGGCGCCTCGGCGGCCTCGACCCGATCGGCGCGGCGGGGCATGTCGACGGCGACGAGGTCGGATGCGCCGGGATGGTCGATCCGCTTGAGCGCGGCGTTGAACCGGAACGCGACCGGCTCGCCGCGCTGGTTCCGCCGCATCACGGTCAGCCATCGGTTCCGGGTCGCCACGGAGGACGCCCGCGCGAGCCACTCGCGCAGGGCGGGCAGCCGCATCGCGCCGTCCGGCAGCGGGTCCAGCTCGAGGGCGCCCAGCCACCGGTCGACGTCGTCGGCCCCGAGCAGGGCGACGAGGGCATCCAGGACCACGTACACCGCGGCGCCGGGCTCGCGTTCGGCGAGCTCGCCGAACACCGGGTGCCAGACGCGGAGATCCACCACCTCGCGGTCCGCATTCCAGGCGGGTTCGACGCGGATCTCCGCAGTCTCGATCCAGCCGTCCTCGACCTCGATGCGCGGGAGGTCGCGACGGGCTGGGCGGGACGGCCCGAACTCCCAGACCCCGTCGGCCCGCGGCGCCGCGGCATGCCACGCGCCGGCCAGCCCTCGAATGCTCGGGTGTCCGAGCGGCGGGTCGAGCAGGAGGCGGAGTCGAGCTGTCGAGCCCGGCTCGACCAGCCAGCCGAGGCGCCGGTCGATCGCGGCGACCCGCCGAGCGAGCTCAAGGTGCGCCTCGCCCGGTGCTGACGCCTCGACCTCGCGACGGAGCCGGTCGCGCGCAGTCGGCCACCAGCGCCAGAAGTCGGCCGCGCGTTCTTGAGGTGTCGCGGGTCGTAGTCGAGGGACCGGCATCAGGGTTGATGGTGCCTCGCACGACTCTCGCGGACGGCCGCGACGACCCGCGGCGGCCAGGGGAGCCGGCGCGCGCGCTCCAGGGCCGGGCCGAAGGCCGCCGAGCGGGTCACTCCGGGCACCCCGCCAGCCCGGCGAGGAGCTGCCCGAACGTGTCGGCGATCCGGCGGGCACGCGGTCTTGGTCGACGTGGACGACCGCAGGCCCAGGGCCGGCAGGTCGAGGACGGCGTCCCGTAGGTGTCCGAGTCGATCCCTCGCGCACCGTCGATGCGCAAGATCGCCCCGACGCCGATGTGGTCGTCGGCCCACGAGGTCGGGAACGGCGTGGGGTAGCGGTGCCGCACCGGCTCGCCGCCGTTCCGCACGCGCAGAAGCCCGACGCAGGCGGCGGGCAGCCGGACGCCGAGGCGCTCCTCGGCAAGCGCGACCATCTGGTCCGTGACCGCCGGACCGGTGGAGTAGTCGGACCCGGTGACCTCGATTGCCGAGTCGCGCCCGAGGGGAGGCAGGTGGCTCACGACGATGAGTGTGCCAGGGCCGGCGGACCTACGGGCGAGCGGCCGCGTAGGCCTCCATCGCCCCCTGGACCTGCTGCGAGATCTTCTTCCGGTACCACCGGACATATGGGCCCGGCCACCATCCGCTCGGCGAGTCGACCTCGACCGTGAGCCGCGCGGTCCCCGTCGCGGCGACGGGCTCGATGCGGTACGTGTAGGTGCCCGACGTCCCGAAGGACCCGGTGCCGGCCCACTGGACTGAGACGGCGATGGTGGTGGGCGGCTCGAACGCCACGTACTCGAGGTGAACGCGGAGCTGCCCGAACGCCATGTCCGCCCATGACCCTGAGCGGATCGGCCCGTCGGACTGCCCCAGGCGCGTGCCGGGGATGTTCACGACGAAGCAGTTGCGCGGGATGGACAGGAACGCGACGACCTGGTCCGGGCGGGCCGCGACGTCGAAGGTGCGTGAGGTGCGCATGGGGCCATGGTAGACAGGCGGGGCTCGCGAGCTGGGCCGAATGCGCGTACGCCGCGAGGGTCGGTGCCCTAACCGTCCGCTCCGACGGCGCCGTTCGCCCGGTGGCAACGCCGGTAGCAATCGGGGCGAACGCCGGATGGGCGTGGACGGCCGGTTCGTGCGTGGAAACCAACTCGGCGAACCCCGGCGAACGCCGAGTCGGGAACTGTAAAACCCTCGCCTTCGGCTGTGGCAGTTCGATTCTGCCCCGGCCCACCAGCATCTCCTTGCGCGCGAGCCCGGTTGCCGCCGGTGCCGGATTCGGCGTCCGTTGGGCCTTGTCGCGCCCTAGTCCCGAAGGTACGGCCGCCGGGTCCCCAGATCAACCCCAAGTGTGTACGCGTCGCGTGTACGTTCCGCGCCGGGGGCCGGGGCCCGCGGTCGTCGCCCGGTGGCAACGCCGGGAGCCTTTGGGCGGCCGCCGGCGACACCGCCTCAGCGTCGCTGTGATCCGGCCGGCTCCTCCGGCGAGTCGGGCCGAGGGAGACGCGCGATCGCGCTCGATCGCGGTCATCGCGGTCAGAGGGCGACGGCGAGGTCCCGCCAGTCGGCCTGCTCGGGCCGCTCGGCCACCAGGCGCCGGACGCCCCGGAGGATGGGCCCGAACTCATCGTGCCGGAGCGTCCAGATGAGGACGCAGCCGGCGTGGGAGCGGCCGCGCTCGGCCCACTCGCGGAGCAAAGGCGAGAAGTCGCGGCTGTTGCGCGTCACGAGGACCCGCCCGTCGGCGGCCGCCAGTTCGAGGACAGCCGGGTCGGCGAGCCCCTCGAGGTCGGGGCGCTCGCCCAGTGCCAGCACATCGTGGCCGTCCTGGCGCAGCGGCCCCCCGATCCGTCGACCCGAGAGGTTGGCGTCGAGCAGCAGCCGCACCGGTCCTACCCGCGGTCGGCGGCGAGTACGACGAACGGGTAGAGGGTCCTCAGCTCCTCGACGGAGCGGCGGTTGTCGGCGACGGCGTCGGAGACCTCTTCCGGGTAGGCGTCGCGATAGGCAAGCGCCAGCCGGACCTGGCGCTCGGTGAGGTGCGTCTCGGCCAGGAGCCGCTCGGCGCTGCCGTAGTCGTCGAGCATCTGGGCGACCTCCCAGACGTCGAGTCCCGAGCCGATCACCCAGGCCCGTCGGGCTGCGTCGTCGCCCCGGAAGCCGATCCCCGGGAAGCGCCTCGTCCGGGCCGTCTCCTCAGTGAATGCCGACACGACGGCGCTCTTAGAGCGGCGCGTCCGCCTGGCCTCGGCCGCCACGACCTGGTCGGTCGCGCGGCTCAGGCGGATCGAGATCGGCTCGCCGGTCTGGCGGGACGTGCTGGGCTGTGGTCGAGGCATCGCGACGCCAGTCTACACTACTGGAACTACCCAGTAATCAGAAGTCACGCCGTGGGGGTCGGCCGGACCGCGTCGGCGCGCGGCCGTCCGGGTGCTCAGCCTGCCTCCGGGCCCAGGGACACGGCCGTCCCGGTGACCCGGATCCCGCCATCGGCGTCCGGGACCTCGACCTCGATCAGGCTCGGCCGGCCCATCTCGACCCCCTGGCTGATCGTGAAGCGCGCCGGCGGCACAAGCTCGCCGCGCCAGCGCAGGTACGCCCCGAGCGCCGCCGCGGCGGCCCCGGTCGCCGGATCCTCCACGACGCCGCCGGGACCCGAGCCTCGGGAGGTCGTTCGAGAAGCCGAAGACCTTCTCGGGCGGGCTCTTGACCTCGAACGTGACGGTTGCGGAGGGCATGTGCGGTTCCTCTCGGGAGGGGTCGGCTACCGGGCCCCGGCCAGGGCCGGCGCCACGGACTCGATGACGATCCCGGCGACGTTGTGGCCCGGGACGCCCGACACCGCCGGGCCGCCGTGGGTGGACGCGCCGCCGAGGTAGAGGCTCGGGATCGGCGTCTGGTAGCCCGACCAGCCGGGCATCGGCCGGTACCCGAACATCTGGTCGGGGCGGACGTCGACGTGCGCCCAGTTGTAGTTGCCGAACACGCGCTCGAAGTCGAGCGGCGTGAAGACGTACCGGTCGATGACGGCGTCGCGGAAGTTGGGCGCGAACTCGGTGATGGTGTCGATGACGTTGTTCGCGAGCTCTGCCTTGACGGCCGGGTCGTCCCAGCTGCCCTCGGCGAGGTCGTAGGGGACCGCGGTCACGAGGACCTTGCCCGTGAACTTGCCCTCCGGCGCCATCCGCGGGTCGAAGACCGACTCGTTGAGCATCACCAGCGAGAGCCGCTTCGAGATCCGGCCGTACTTCCAGTCGTCGAAGCAGTTCTCGGCGTACTCGAGCGACGGGCAGACGATCTGGGCGGCCCGGTGCGGGAACGCCGTCGGGTCCTTGCCGGGAGCGGCCGTGTAGTCGGGCAGCTCCCTGAGGGCGAAGAAGACCTCGGCGCTGGAGTTCCTCGACTTGGCCGTCGGCAGCAGCTCGAGGGTCTCGGCGTCGAGGTGCTCCGGCGCCGATCAGCCCGAGCAGCGTGGTCTTGGGGTCGAGCGTGCTGATGACGGCCTTGGCGGTGACCTCCCGCCCGCCGACCACGATCCCGGTGGCGACGCCGTCGCGGATGACGATCCGCTCGACCCTGGCCTCGGTGAAGATCTCGGCGCCGCGCTCCCTCGCGACCGCCGCGATCGCGTCCACCAGGGAGCCCATGCTGCCGATGGGCACCTCGTAGGGCTTGGGGGCGATGAAGTGGAAGCCGCACCCGAGCGCGGTCCCGGGGGTCATCGGTCCGCCCCAGCCGATGTCGTTGGCCATGTGGGCGAGGTAGCCCTTGGGGCCGTCGGACACGAAGCCGAACTCGTCGAGCAGCTCGGCGAGGCTGTAGAACAGCACCTTCCGGGCGCCCGCCTGCTCGAGCGGCGCCTGGAACATCGAGAGGAAGTCCGCGAAGGAGGGCGGCACGTTCATCATCACGGGCCCGAGCGCCTCGTTGAGGCTTGCCCAGAGGTCGCCCCACTTGCGGTACGCGGCGGCGTCCTGCTTGGTGAAGTGCTCCTCGAGGAACGCGCACGTCTTGTCCGTGTCCGGGAAGTACTCGGTGAAGTACTTGCCGCCGGGCAGCGGGCAGAAGACCCACGGCAGGGTGACCTCCTCCTTGAGCCCGTGCTCGTACAGCTTGTGCTCGTCGGTTCCGATGGCCGGCGCTGCCGCCGCCCCCCGCCCGGGGGGCTCCGGGCGGGTGATTCGCCCGGCGGCCCGCGAGCCCTACGATCGCAGAGGCGGCCCGGCCGTGACGCGCCCGCGCCCGGCGGCCGCCCGGCCCGGGGGCCCCGCCAGATGCCGAACGCGCTCGTCGCCGACGACGACCCGCTCGTGGCGGGCCTGGTTCGGCGCCTGCTGGAGCGCCTGGGCTGGGACGTCCGCACCGCCGGCACCGGCGAGGCGGCGCTCCTGGCCGCGCGGCTGCGCCGGCCGGGGCTCGCGGTGGTCGACGTCCAGATGCCGGGCATGGGCGGCCTCGCGCTCCGTGAGCGGCTGCTCGAGGGCGACCCCGCGACGCGCGTGATCCTGACGAGCGGCGCCGACCCGTCCTGGCTCGCCCTGCCCCCGGGCCTCGAGTTCGTGCCCAGGCCCGACCTGCTCTCCGCCCTCGCGGAGCTGCTCTCCTAGCCGTGGGCGGGCGGCGCGCGCCGGCCTGGGGGCCGTCGGGGGCGTGGGTCCTCCCGGCGCCCGTCGCGACGCCCGGCGGCGTCGCCGACCGCGTGCGGCGGCGGCGCGACCGGGCGGCGGGTGCCTGGGACGTGTGGCTGGCCCGCGGCCGCCGCGGCGGCCCCGTCATGCCGCCCGAGCACACCCCGCTGCCGTGGTTCGCGGACGTGATCGCGCTCCGGATGGCGGAGGCGTGGGAGGAGGCGACGCCCGGGCAGCTCGCCGAGGACCGGGCGCGTCGCCGGCGGGAGCGCCGCCCGCGACGGCGGCTCGTGCGCGCCGCCGCGCTCCTCGCGCTCGTCGGGCTCGCCGCGGCGCTGGCCCTCGCATCGACGGCCCCGGGGGCCTGGCCGCCGCTCACGGGCTGAGTCCTCGACGCCGGCGTCCTGGTCTCGGCCGCCGTGTCGCCGCGGGGCACCCCGGGCCGCCTGCCCGCGGCGTGGCGGGACGGCGCCTTCGAGCTCGCGGTCGCGCCGCTGCTCCTCGCCGAGCTGCGCCGGGCGCTCGTCGGCCCGGGCGAGATGAGCCTGCTGGACGCCCACTGCGGCCGGGCGGCCCCGGTCTGCGCGGTCCGCCCCGGACACCCGGCGGGTTCTCCTGGTGTGACGCTGGAATGCATGCTCGTCGCCATCGCGATGAGCCTGGTCGCAGAGACGAGCCGGTGCCTCGCGATCTCCGAGGCGGCGGGGGAGACGACGGGGTCGCCGCCGGCGACCGGGAGGTCGACCCGACGGCCGATGGACGCGCCCGGCACGCTGTGCCGCGCCGAGCCGAAGCGGACGGTGCGCAGGCGGTCGACCGTGCGGACCGCGGTGGGCGCCGGGGCCGGGCACAGCCAGGGCGGCGGCCGCAGCAGGGCGCGCCCGGCGGCGAGGCGCTCGGCAGGCACGGCCGAGGTCCCGCAGCGGACGGCGCCGTTGACCTCGGCGCACCAGCAGGTCGAACTCGGCGCACCCCACGAGGTTCTCGAGACCGCCAACGGCGCGGTCCATTCGCCCGCGGTGCTAATCCCCGGGCACTGTCGTGATCATTGGCCGTCGGTTGCGGCGACTGCCGACATCGGACCTGCCATCGTTGGGAGGCGAACCTCGACTTCGAGCCCGCCGCCCTCCTGCGCGACGGCGCGCACTGACCCGTCGTGGGCGCTCGCGATGGCGCGCACGATCGAGAGGCCGAGTCCCGAGCCCGGCTCGCGCGTCGTTCGGTCGGGCTGCAGCCGCCGGAACGGCTCGAACAGCCGATCGACGTCCGACGGGGGGATCGCTGGGCCGGTGTTGGCAACCCGCAGGATGGCCTCCCCGGGACGCGTCTCGATCGTGACCTCGAGCTCACCGCTCGGGACGTTATAGCGGGCGGCGTTCTCGACAAGGTTCGCCGCGAGCCGTTCGAGCAGCTGCGGATCTCCCAGGACGACCGCATGGGCCAAGCTGGCTTTGACTCGCAGGCCGCGGCCCTCGACGTCCACGCTTTGCGATCGAAGCGCGCCATCTGCGACGTCGGCGAGGTCCACCGGCACGTGGCGCTCGAGGCCCCGCTCGCCGCGCGCCAGCGTGAAGAGCGCCTCGAGCAACCGCTCCTGCTGCTGCTCGGCGACGAGGACGCGCTCGAATGTCGCCCGCCACGTATCAAGCGTCGGCTGGGGATCGCTCAGGGCGTACTGGACCAGGGCGCGCTCCCGCGCGAGTGGCGTCCGGAGCTCGTGGGAGGCATTGGCCACGAACTGTCGTTGCGCCTCGAACGACCGCTCGAGCCTGCCGAGGAGTTCGTCGAAGGTCTCGCCGAGATCCCTCAGCTCGTCATCCGGGCCGTGCGGGGCGATCCGGAGCCCGAGGTTCGAGCTCGAGATCTCACGGGCGGCGTGGGTCATCGTGCGCAGCGGGCGCAGCACGCGCCCCACGACGAACCAGCCGATCAGGACGGATGCCAGCGACAGGATCACCACCGCGAGGACGGACAGGACGAGGTAGTACTGCTGCTCCGCCGCGTGCTGGGCCTCGACGACGGCCCGGATGACGGCGGGCAGATCGGCTGGCGACCCGCCGAACGGCGCGACGAAGGTATTCGCGTCGCCGCCGCCGAACGGGCTCCCGAAGGTGACGCGGACCTCGCCATTCGGGGCCACGTTCACCGTCAGGCCCGTGGTCGCGCTGACCACGGACGTGACGCCGAGCAGCGCGGCGCCAACGAGCACGAAGAGGGCCCCGTAGAGGAGCGTCAGGCGCAGGCGAATGGTGGGCCGCGGCAGGCGCGCGAGCCGACTCAGCTCCATGACCGCCACCCGGGACCGGCCATCAAAGCCGGTACCCCGCGTGGACGACCGTCTCGATCAGCGGAGGGTCGCCGAGCTTGGCGCGCAGGCGGCTCACCGTCGTCTTCACGGCCTGCGAGAACGGATCGGCATTCTCGTCCCAGACCCGCTCCAGCAGCTCCTCCGACGACACGACGCGACCTCCGGCGGCGAGCAGGAGCTCGAGGACCCCGAGCTCCTTGGCGCTGAGCTCGAGGAGCCGGCCGGCCCGCGAGGCGCGACGACGGGCCGTGTCCAGCTCGAGGTCGCCGTGCCGGAGCACCGGCGGCAGGACCGGCTGGGCACGCCGGACGAGTGCGCCGACGCGCGCCACGAGCTCCGGCAGGTCGAACGGCTTGGCGATGTAGTCGTCGGCGCCCCGGGCGAGTCCGTCGACGAGGTCCTCGGTCGTCGCCGCCGCCGTGAGCATCAGCACCCGGCACCGGCGGCCTCCCGAGACGAGCTCCGCGCAGATCTCGTCGCCGTGAACCCCTGGCAGGTCCCGGTCGAGGACGACCACGTCGTAGTCGTGCTCGAGCGCGCGCTCCAGCCCCGCGGTGCCGTCGAACGCGACGTCGACCGCCATCTGCTCCCGCCGCAGCGTCGCGCCGACGACCTCGGCCAGCTCCTCGTCGTCTTCGATCACGAGCACGCGCATCGGCTTCCTCATCTGCGGCTCACCGGGCCGTCCCGACCATGATGGACCCGGCGGAATTGCGCCGCGGTAACAACACCCGGGAGTTGCTCCGCGCGGTTACCGCCGCGCAACCTGCGATGGCGCATACCTCGTCTCGACGGACGGCCACAGACAGCGGCCGGGGGTCGACATCGACCAACGGATCCAAGGAGACGAGATGAGACCAAGCTGCGCCAGTCGTAGGAGAAGGCGGTGAGCGGGCCCGACGCGCCCATCGTCCGCGCCCGGGGATTGCGCAAGGACTATGGCGTCGGTGATGGACTGGTCAGGGCCGTCGACGCGGTCGACCTCGATATCGCGCGCGGAGAAGCCCTCGCGGTGATGGGGCCGAGCGGGTGCGGGAAGTCGACGCTCCTTCACCTGCTCGGCGGGCTTGATCGGCCAACCGCCGGCGAGCTGTGGCTCAGCGGGCGGCGCATCGACCGGCTCTCGGAGCGCGCCTTGGCCGTGATGCGCCAGAAGGAGGTTGGGTTCGTCTTCCAGGCGTTTCACCTCATGGAGGAGCTCACCGCCCAGGAGAATGTCGAACTCCCCGTCCTCCTGGCTGGAGGCACTTCGCGCATCGCGCGGCAGCGAGCCCGGCAACTGCTCGACCAGGTGAGCCTCGCCGATCGGGCCGACCACCTCCCGTCGGCACTCTCGGGCGGTCAACGCCAGCGCGTGGCCATCGCCCGAGCCCTCGCCAACGAGCCAGCGCTCGTTCTCGCCGACGAGCCGACGGGCAACCTCGACAGCGAGGCCGCCTCCGAGGTGCTCCGGCTCTTCCAAGTGCTCCACCGCTCGGGTCTCACGCTCGTCATCGTCACCCATGACGCGAAGATCGCGGCGGGCGCGGACCGGGTGGTGGCGATGCGCGACGGGAGCTTCGCCAATGAGACGGGATCGAGCGGCAGCCCAGTGGACGAGCCTGGCAGCTTTTCGACGGTGAGGGGCTGACCGATGGGCAAGGCACTTCTCATCACCCGGCTCGCGCTGAAGGACATCCGGCACCGGCCGGCTCAGTCGATCCTCCTGCTCCTCGCGATCGCCACGGGAGCCGCGACGTTGGCGCTCGCCCTGGCGATCGGCGGGACGACGGCCGATCCATACGAGCGGACGCGCGCGGCGACCAATGGCCCGGACATCGTCGCCCAGGTCTCCCCCGAATCGACACGCGGCTCTGGGCCGCCCCAACCGGTCGCCGGCGACGGAGGCCAGGCCCAGAGCGACGTGGCCGATCCGAGCGCACTCGTTCCCCTTGAGCACGCAACGGGAGTGGCGGCGTCCTCGGGGCCGTTCCCCATGACGTGGGCCTTGCTGGACCTTCCGAACGGGCCCGCAAGCGCGGAGGTGCAGGGGCGCGACTCCGCGACGTCGCCGGTTGACGAGCCCCAGCTCCTGGAGGGCGCCTGGGTGCGGCCCGGGGGCGTGGTGGTCGAGGCGGGCTTCGCGAGTGCGCTCGGCATCCATGTCGGCGATCGGCTGAGCCTGGGCGGCAGCCGGTATCAGGTCGTCGGGACAGCGGTCACGGCGGCCACGTCTGCCTATCCAACGGTCTGCAAGTCCCTCGGCTGCTTCCTCGTCGGGAAGGTCAGCCTGTACGAACCGGGCCTCATCTGGGCGCCGTCCGCCGACGTCGGGCGCATTGCCGCGGCGAGCACCGAACCCGTCTACTACCTGCTCAATCTCAGGCTCGGCGATCCCGCCGACGCCCAGACGTTCGCCGACCATTTCAACGCGAGCGCAGCCCCGACCGAACCGACCCTCTTTGCCTGGCAGGTCATCCGAGATGCCAACGCGGACGTGGTCGCCAAGGTGCAGACGGTCCTCATTACGGGGAGCGTCCTGCTCGACCTGCTGGCGATCGCGAGCGTGGTCGTGCTCGTCGGCGCACGCATGGCCGAGCAGACACGCAGGGTGGGCCTGATCAAGGCGGTCGGCGGCACGCCCGCGCTCGTCGCGCTCATGCTGCTGTTCGAGCACGTGCTTGTCGCGCTGTGCGGCGCCGGCATCGGCTTGCTTGTCGGATGGCTTGCGGCACCACTGATCGACGCGCCCGGGGCGGGGCTCCTCGGCGCTCCGACTGTTCCCCCGCTCACGGGCTCTACGGTCGGCATCGTGGTGGCGGTCGCGTTGGCGGTCGCGTTGGCCGCAACGTTCGTGCCCGCCGTCCGCGCAGCCCGTCAGAGTACGGTCTCGGCGCTCGAAGGCGCCGCCCGTGCGCCGCGACGCCGAGCGGCAGTAGTGCGGCTGTCGACGCTGTTCCCAGTGTCGCTCCTCGTGGGAGTCCGGCTCGTCGTGCGCCGACCACGGCGACTGGTGCTGAGCGTCCTCAGCATCGCCGTCACGATGAGTGGGCTCGTGGCGGTGCTGATCCTCAACGCGCCATCATCCGGCCTGCCTGGCGGCGGCGAACTACCGGCTGGGTCGTTGGGCCCACGCGTCGTGCAGGCACTGGCGATCATCTCCGTCCTGCTGGTTTTGCTGGCCGTCGTGAACGCCTTGATCATCGCCTGGGCAACAGCGCTCGACGTGCGGCGCCCCGCTGCACTCATCCGCGCGCTCGGAGCTACGCCAGCGCAGGTCACGACCGGACTGTCCCTGGCCCAGCTGGTCCCCGCGTTCGTGGGAGCACTCCTGGGCATCGTCGGGGGAGTGGCGATCTACGCCCGCGGGGGTCTCGCGCCGATCCTCCCGCCCTTGCCCTGGCTTCTCGCCCTGGTGATCGGGGCGCTGCTGGCGATCGTGGTGCTCACCGCGGCGGCAACCTGGATCGGCTCACGCTCGCCGGTGGCGGACCTCCTCGAGTCCGATTCCGCATGAACGGCTGCCCGCCTGCCGTCAGCCAAGATCGTGGGTGACCAGATGAATCCTGATGTTGGGGCGACGTGCGGCCGCGATGCTGATCGCGCTCGCGACCTGTCTCGCATCGTGTGGCCTGCTAGACAGGTCGGACGGGCCAGCCTCGGCGGAATTGGCCACCGGGTCCGGGTTCACGACGACGGATGAGGTCGCCATCCCCGGTGCACTCCGACTGGCTCTGCCACCAGGCTGGCATACGGCAAAGTACGACTTCGTGACAACGACGTCTGCGCGACCCGTGCTGTTCTTCGGCCCCGGCGACCTCACCAGCCCCTGCCAAGGGGCGACGACCTGCGCGAATCGTTGGCCCTCGGCACAGCTCCGGCCGAACAGTCTCGTCGCTGGCGTCTGGCACTGGGATACGCCCGATCTCAAGTCCTTTCCGGGCGAGCAGATCCAGGTTGACCAAGCGACGTGGTACTGGTCAACCGTGGAGCCCACATCCGACGGATGCCGGGCCATCGGCGGCAACGCCGAGCTCCGCGTCATCGACGGCTTCTCTCCGATTCCGACTCCGCCGTCGGTGTACCGATGGGACGAAGTCGATGCGTGCATCAGCGGCCCGGACTCGGCCACCGCAGAGACGACCCTTCGTCAGATCCTCGGCATCCGATAGCTCGAGCCTGTTGCGAGGTCGAGTAGGCGGCCGCCCGGGATGCGCGTCCGTGACATGAGCAAAGGCTCAATGGGGCTCCAGACTCGGGGCACTGAGCCAGCCACCAGAGCGCCCGGCGTAGATCACCTGCTCGGTCGTCAGGCCCGACCGGGCGCGGAGGTCGGCGAGGTGGCGCTTCACGGTGCTCGGCCGGAGGTCCACGAGCGCAGCGGCGACCAGCCCTCCAGAGATGACCGTTCTCGAATCAGCCCGGTCGCATTCGGACGGACTGTGTGACCCGGTTCAGACGCAGGATCACACGCACCGGAAGGGGCATGAGCTTCCGGCTCCTATCCTCGAACAGCTCCGGCTCAGTGAGATGGACGGTTCGTCCCCGCGTCCGCATCTCGCAGCCGCCAGCGGCGGTGACGTTCTTCAGCCATTGGACGTTCGATCCGTAGGTGAGCGCGAAGATGTAGGCACCGTCGCGCGGGAACACGTTGATCGGCGTCGAGTAGCGTCGGCCGCTCGTGCGCCCCGTGTAGGTCAGGATCGCGAAGCCAGGCAGCCAGCCCGCGAACAGGCGGGTGATCGGGTTGATCACGTGGTTGGTGAACGGGCGCATGACCCGCATCCGTGCCCTTCTGTCATGTCGGTGTCTCCTTGAGTTTGGTGTCTCGGCCAACTGGTGGCGCGCCCAGGGCCCTGAGGGCGCTGGTGACGATCTCCGCCACGTCATCGGGGCTGATCGGACGCCCCATCAGGAGGACACGCAAGAAGACCGGACCGATCAACAGCGCGATCAGAACCACTGGATCGGTCCCGACCGGCAGTTCCGAGCGCGCCACCGCCCGATCTACGATGGAGCGTGCCTGATCGACGTGAGCGGCCCAGAACCGGTCCCGTGCCTGCACGACTTCCGTAGGCGCGTCTCCGGAGCTGGCGAGGAGCACCTCGAAGAGGCCACGCACGGCCGGCGTCTCGACGAGGGCTGCCCCGCCGGCGATGAGCGTCTCGAGATCGGTCCGCACGGTGCCGGTGTCGGGAGTGGGATTGAGCACCTGGGCCTGCTCCAGCAGCGCCTCGCCAACCAGCCGTGCCTTCGTGCCCCAGCGGCGATAGACACTGACCGGATGCACCCCGGCCCGGCGCGCGACCTGCGGCACCTCCATCCGCCACGAAGGCAGTGAGGACGTCCATCTGTCGCCTGGTCGCCGGGCGCGAGAGCTCGCCGCGCATGTATCCATCTCTCATGCGCTTCGCGCCATGGCTGGAAGGGATTCGTTCGGCGTGCGGTTGATCATCACGAAGGGCGGGCGATGATGAGCTGAGGAGGGGCAAGCCCCCTCGCCGCGCCCACAATCCCCCCGTATGCGCCGGACGGGGCTTCGTCTCCCCATGCTGCGCGCCAGCCCGAACGGCGGCTTGCTTCAAGCATTCACCAAGTCTCTGCGAGTGAAGATGATCCCCCCAGCAATTGCAGCAGCAAGGCCGAGCCCCACGAGGAGGGCGGCACTCGGCCAGTCGGGACTTGCGGCTGGCGCGAGGGCCATGTAGTGGAGAACGGAGGTGTCCAGCAGCCAGCGGTTCGCGTCGGCCATCGAGCCGATGACCTGAATGACGAAGGACCACGCAACCACGGCGTAACATGCCGTGCTCGCGAGACGTGGCACCGTGGCGTGGAAGAGGGTGCCCAGGCCGAGCAGGAAGAGGGCCGGAGGCGCCGTGTTGACGCCGGCCTCGAGCAGGCTGGTCCAACTTACATCGCCGCCCTGACTGGCAGCGCCCGCCCAGGTCAGAAGACCACCAGCGGCCCCGCACAAGACAATCAGGGCGGCTCCAACGGCCAAGCGCCCGGCCAGCCAATTCAGACGACCCACAGGGCGGACGAGCAGGTTGTCCAATCGGCCCTCGGCCTCCTCCTCACGGTTAGCCGCGACCAGGCCTGCCGCAACCAGGAGCATGAGGGTGGCGATCAGCAGGAAGATGATGCCGAGGAAGGCGTCGGTCCCCGCCCGCTCCGCCCCCAGGCGACTGAAGGCCGCTCCAACAGCTGACGAGCCTCCGCTCGCAACCGACTTCGCGATGAGCCCGCCGACTGAGCCGACGACGGCGATGGCGGCGATCCAACCGATCGCCACCGGTCGCATGAGTCGGATTGCGAGGCTCGTTGGTCCGGCCAGCAGCCAGGTCCGCGCGCTGGCGGCATCGGTACCCGGCAATGTGCTGCTACCCAGATCGCGGGCACTGGCCAGGAAGACGGTGAGGGCATAGAGAAAGAAGATGAGTGCGAGGATCGGCACGAGGACGAGCGGCTGCGGCCCGGTCAGCGGGCGCAACTCCTCTACCCAGCCAAGCGGACTCGCCCATCGAGCCCACGCAAGGTGTGGGTTCGAGTCGGCGCCCATGCGGATCAGAAAGGCGGCCCCGAGGACTGCGGCACCGATTGTCAGGGCCTGACGCCGGGTGGCTGCGAACTGACTGGCCAGGGCTCCGACCGCGACGAACACGGCAGCGCTGGAGGTCAGAGCGAGAGAGAAGAAGAGGGAATTGGCAAGGGATGGCGGGGGATCGAGGCGCAGCCCGGCGACGCCCGTGATGACCGCCGTTGCGCCCCACAGCGAAACCCAACCTGCGGTGAGCCCGACCAGCGCCTGGGCGGCTGCGCCGCGCCGGGTCGTCTGGCCGGCCAGGTACAACTCCCACCGACCGGCCTCCTCTTCGCCCCGCAGCCACTTCGTGCTCGTCAGGAGTCCCCACATCGCGCCGAGCACCGCGAGCAGACCGAGACTGCGCCAGGCGGTGAAGCCGGCCATGGTTCCGAGTTGGGGGGCCTGCCCGAGGAGCGCCAGCAAGCCAGTGTTGGCGCCGAGGGATTGGGCGATTTGAAGACGGGATGCGACCGTCGGGTACTCGGCCGCATAGGTGAACACGGCGTACAGCTCGTACAGCCCGAAGGCCAGCCCCCACGCGATGCCCGACCGGGCTGCCCGGCCGGCCAGCCGGCGCCCGATAACCGTGGCGGGGCTGAAGTCCGCCGGTCGCCGCACCCGGGCGGGCGCCTCAGCCCGCACTGGGGGCCTCCTTCACCGGCTCGGAGCTCGTACCGTAGAGGCCGAGGAACAGCTCTTCCAGTGACGGCTCCCGGGCGAGCAGTTGGCGCGTGTCGGCGGTTGCCAGCACCATGAGCAGTGGCTGGACTGAGCCGTGGACCTGGCATCGGACCCGATCGCCCGCCACCTCGATGGCGGTCACGCCTGGGATGCGGGAGAGGTCAGGCGGCAGTCCATTGAACGCGGCCTCCACCGACAGCGCCGACAAGTGGCGCAGCTCGGCCAGCGTTCCCATCTCGACCAGCTGGCCACTTCGCAGGATCCCCACCCGATCGCACAGCGCTTCGACTTCGCTGAGGATGTGCGAGGACAGGAACACGGTCTGGCCCTGCGCCTTCGCCTCGACCACGCACTCGCGAAACACCCGCTCCATCAGCGGATCCAGTCCGCTCGTCGGCTCATCCATCACCAGCAGGTCTGCTCGGGTCATCAGTCCAGCGATCAACATCACCTTCTGGCGGTTGCCCTTGGAATAGGCACGCACCTTCTTGGACGGGTCCAACTCGAACCGCTCGATGAGCCCGTCTCGGTACGCCGGGTCCACCCGGCCCTGGACACGACCGAGCAGGTGGAGCGTTTCGGCGCCCGTGAGAGAAGGCCACAGACTTGCCTCACCGGGCACGTACGCCAATCGCCGGTGCGCCTGCGCGGTCTGGAGCTGGCTGTCCAACCCGTAGATCTGGGAGCTGCCGGCGGTCGGTCGTACGAGGCCAAGGAGCAGGCGGATGGTGGTCGTTTTGCCCGCGCCGTTCGGACCGAGATAGCCCACCACCTCGCCTTCGGCGACCTCGAGGTCGAGATGATTGAGGGCCTCGACCTTGCCGTAGTGCTTGGACAGACCCTCGGCCTTGATCGCCAGCGTCGTCATGGCCTGCCTCCGCATACATTGCTCGCATTCGCGCACAGTGTACGCCTTGCGTGCGGCGTATGCTATACCCACGCTAGAGGGTGCCAGTGGACCGCTCCGACAACCAGCCGCGTTCGGGAAAGGCCTTGCCGCCCGTCTGGCTTACGCCGACCCAGACCACGGCTCGTCACCGCCGCAAGGCCCTTGATCGCGACCAGATAGTGGTGGCCGCGATTCGCATCGTCGACGGTGAGGGGATCGACGCGCTCACGATGCGGCGGCTGGCCGTTGAGCTTGGCGCCGGGGCAACGTCTGTCTACCGCCATGTGCGTGACCGGGCCGAGCTGCTGGACCTGGCGTTGGACGCTGTGACGGCCGAGCTGGAGTTGCCCGACACGAATGCTGCCTGGCGCGATGCACTCGCCCTTACGGCCCATCGCCTGCGTGCACTCTTCCATCGCCACCCGAACTTCGTGCTGGTCAGGGGGACGCGGGTGGCGTTCGGCCCCCACTCCCTCGGCGCCCTCGAGCGCGTGCTCGGGATCCTGCGGACTGACGGCTTCCCGGATCGCGACGCCCTGTTCGCCGCGTCGACGCTCGTGAACTACACGCTGGGCTTCACGCTGCTCGAACTGCTGCCTCTACTGCAGCTCGAGGCAGAGGGGCAGGATCCTGGAGAGTACCTGCAGCTCCTGGGCGCATTCGTCGGTGCGCTGCCCGTGGCGCAGTACGCCAACCTTGTGGCTCTGACTCCCTTGATGCTCGGACGCGAGGACGCCGAGTTCGACTACGGGGTCGAGGCCCTGCTCCGCGGGATTAGCAGCCTGCGGCAGATGGACGGTGTCACCGGACCGGGCCGTTCTTGATCAACCGTCCAACATCGGTCGGGCGCACACCCCAGCGTGCCCGGCGTAGATCAGCTCCTCGGTTGGGAGGCGTGACCGCGCCCGAAGATCAGCAGGGTGACGCACGGGCAACGACGACGATCCGCGAGGCGAGGACGAGATCTGTCGGTCTTCCGATCCAGGTCAGGTCAAAGGTCGAGGTGGCGCAGCCGGTCTGGGTCCATGAGCACATCGATTCCGACATGGGCGCGGCCGTCAGCGCGTTTCGTTCCGGCGCGAACTTGGCCCCTGCCCACGCTGCGGGCCGGCGGACCTGGAGGAACTCCTGGCCGAACGGGTGCGCTCATTACGCCAACCATCGTCCGTGGTCGTCGGATCAGCTGGGTTCGCCGTCCAGGAAACGCCTTGGTCCAGCCGAGTCGGTCGGGTACGCCCGCGGATTCGGCGGGAGACAGCGGGCGGAGATCGCAGCCGCGAGGCAGCCGCGCTACCGAGCGGCCTGCGATGCCGGGCGCCCTCTGTCGGATTCCAGACCAGGGACGACAAGCCACCCTTCCGCACGTCCGCAGTAGATCAACTGCTCGGTGCTCAGGCCCGACCGCGCCCGCAGGTCGGCAAGGTGACGCTTGACGGTGCTGGGCCGGATGCCGACGAGCTCGGCTGCGTCCTGGACCGATCCACCAGCAGCGATGAAGGCCGCCAGCACGTCCATCTGACGCTGGGTCGCGGGCCGGGCGAGGGATCAGCGCAGGTAATGATCAACCGCACGCCGAGGGAGTCCCTCCCGACGACGGCCCGAAGCGCATGAGAGACGGGTACCAGGCGGCTGCGTTGGGCCGACTCGCAGGTCGCCGAGCTCATCTGCGGGGCGGTCCTCCGCCGCAAGGGAGATCGAGCCCATACGCTCCAGGGAGCCGATCGGTGAGGCCGCTCGGGCAGCCTCACCGGGTGGCAATGCCGGTAGCAATCGGGGCGGACGCCGGCGGACGCCAGAACAGGCGAAACGGGCGCTTCGTGCGTGGAACCGGACTGGGCGGACGCCGGCGGACGTCAGATCGGGAACTGCAGAACCCTCGCCTTCGGCTGTGGCAGTTCGATTCTGCCCCGGCCCACCAGCAGCTTTCACGCACGAATCGGGCCCTTCGGCCGACGAGCGCCCCGGGCTAGGGATGTCAGCCACCGGGAGGCCCCGCGTCGCCGAGGCGACGCGCCCATCGCCTGCTCCGGCCCTGCTTGCCGCCGGCTGCGCATCGCCCGGGATGGCACGCGACTCCGCGGGCGCTGGCGTGACACCCGGTCGCCCCACGGAGGGCGGGCTGGGCTGACCGAGGGTCGGCAATCGTGGCCGCCCGCATCCTGCGGAGGTTGGCCTGCACTCCTCGGCTCGATCAACATCACGTTGATTCTGCCGACGGCCGGGGGATCCGCGAGTCAGATTGGCCGCTCGAACTCGATCTCGTCCCGGATCGGGATGCCGTGGTCACCGATCTCCGGAATGCCAGGCTTCAGTTGCGCCCGGGAGTCGGTCACCGCGTCGGCGTACAGCGCCGCCATGTGGAAGCCCCGTCTCTGGTAGAAGCGGAGTGCATCGACGTTGTCGTTGGTCGTGATCAACCAGAGTCGGGTGCAGCCCGACGCCCGGGCGACCCGCTCAACTGCCTCGAGCAAGGCGGTGCCGGTGCCCCGCCACGAAACGCTCGCGTACAGCGTCAGGACCTCGCAGGCGGCGCCGTCGATGACATAAGTGAGGACGCCCGTCAGCTCGCCCAGCTCCTCGGCAACGAGGGCCGGACAACGGAGCGCGTCGACGAGTTCCCCCCGGCGGGCCACGTGATCGGCGTTGTGTGCGGCAAGGAACGCCTGGACCGGACCGTGATCCGCGGCGGCGGCTGGTCGCACGTGCATGGGTGCTGTATCGCACCAAGGCCGGCGACCGTCAACGGCAAGGTCCGCCGCCACCCGCGAGCGCTCCGGCCTGCTCCGCCTCCTGACCGGCGTGAGCGAGGTCGAGGGCGTCAGGTTCCCGCTGTTCAGCGATACGGGGGGCGGCCCGCCGCCGGAGGACGACGCCGGAGGACGACGCCGGAGGGTGACGGCGCGAGCGGAGGCGCGGTCCACTCGGCGCGTCCAGCAAGGACGGGTCCACACGTTCCTGGAGAAGTGCGCAGGGCCGGTCGCGGGAGGCCTCGACCCCGCGGAGCCGGCCTCACCGTCCCCCATGGGGGGATCCGAGCGTCTCGGCAGCTGGCCGAGGGTGTCCGGACGCGACGCGACGAGCCGCAGCGCGACCCGGTGCCGGCGCGTCGCCCCGCCGAGCGGCGACCAACGCGAGTGGCGAATCGCCTCAGCCGGCGGCCCCGAGGGGGACGTCACCCGGGGTCGCGAGGCCCGTCGCCTGGACGGCGAACTGCGTCCGGTACAGCTCGTCGTAGAGCCCGCCGGCGGCGAGCAGCTCGGCGTGGGTGCCGCGCTCCACGATCCGGCCCTCCGCGACGACGAGGATCTGGTCCGCCTGGCGGATCGTCGAGAGCCGGTGGGCGATGACGAGCGAGGTGCGGCCGGCCAGCGCGGTCTTGAGCGCCCGCTGGACGGCGACCTCTGATTCCGAGTCGAGGTGGGCAGTCGCCTCGTCGAGAACCACGATGTCGGGCGCCTTGAGCAGCAGCCGGGCGATCGCGATCCGCTGCTTCTCCCCGCCCGACAGCCGGTAGCCGCGATCGCCGACGACCGTGTCGAGACCGTCGGGCAGGGTGCGGACGAAGGGCAGGATCTGGGCCGCCGCGAGGGCGTCGAGGAGCTCCGCCTCGGACGCGCCGGGGCGCGCGTAGAGGAGGTTCGACCGGATCGTGTCGTGGAACAGGTGCGCGTCCTGCGTGACGACCCCGATGATCGCGCGGAGCGAGTCGAGGGTGGCGTCGCGCGTGTCGAGCCCGTTGATCCGGACCGCCCCGGCGCGCACGTCGTAGAGGCGCGGCACGAGCTGGCTGATCGTCGTCTTGCCCGCGCCGGACGGGCCGACGAGCGCGACGAGCTCGCCGGGGCGGGCGGTGAACGAGACGTCGTGGAGGACCTGGCTCGATGGGGCCTGGTCGAGCACCGCCACCGACTCGAGCGACGCCAGCGAGACCTCGGACGCGGTCGGGTAGCTGAAGTCGACGTGGTCGAACTCGATGCTCGCGGGGCCCGGCGGGATGTCGGTCGCGCCCGGGCGCTCGGCCACCAGCGGCTTCAGGTCGAGCACCTCGAAGATGCGGTCGAACGACACGAGCGCGGTCATGACGCTGACCTGCACGTTGGACAGCGAGGTCAGCGGTCCGTAGAGCCGGTTGAGGTACGCTGCGAGCGCCACGACGGTGCCCACCTGCAGCGAGCCGCCGATCGCGAGCCAGCCGCCCACGCCGTAGACGAGCGCGGTCGCGATCGACGCCGTCAGCAGCAGCGAGGTCATGAAGGCGGCCGTGTACATCGCCTGCGTGACCCCGATGTCGCGCACGCGCCCGGCCTTGGCCTCGAAGGCGTGGATCTCGCGGAGCGGCTGTCCGAACAGGCGCACGAGCAGCGCGCCGGCGACGTTGAAGCGCTCAGTCATCGTCGAGGTCATCGCCGCGTTGAGGTTGTAGCTCTCGCGGGTGATGGCCTGGATCCGCCGGCCCACCCAGCGCGCCGGCAGCACGAACATCGGGAACAGGACCAGCGCGAGCAGCGTGACCTGCCAGCTGAGGAAGAACATCGCGACCAGCGTCACGGCCACCGTGATGGCGTTGCCCACCACCGACGAGAGGGTGTTCGTGAACGCGCTCTGGGCATCGAGCACGTCGCTGTTGAGCCGGCTCACGAGGGCGCCCGTCTGGGTCCGCGTGAAGAACGCCACGGGCATCCGCTGGAAGTGCGCGAAGACCTGGGTCCGCATGTCGAAGATGAGCCCCTCGCCCACCCGGGCCGAGATCCACCGCTCGGCGAGCGAGAGCACCGCGTCGAAGACCGCGAGCGACATGAGCAGGAGCGCGAGCCTGATGACCAGGCCCGTGTCGGCGGGCAGGATCCCGTGGTCGATGATCGCGGCGTAGACGAGCGGGTTCGCCGCGCCGACCGCGGCGTCGATCACGATCAGCACCAGGAACACGAGCAGCAGCCGCCGATAGGGCGCGGCGAAGCGCGCGATTCGGCGGGCCAGGCCAGGCGAGAGGCGCTGGGAGCGGACGGAGTCATCGCGCCTGAACGAGCGCATGAGGTGCCAGCCGCCCATGCCGCTCCCGCCCATCATGCTCATCGCGCCTGGCCTCGGGCGATCGGGGCCGGATCCGCCGTGATCGGCGCCCCGGGCCCGCACCCGTCGCCGAGCCCCTCCGCGAGGTCGCGGAGGAGCCGAAGGAGGGCCGCTCGGTCCGCCGGGTCGAGCCGCCCGAGCACCTGCTCCGCGCTCTCCCGCCGCGCGACCGCCAGCTGGTCGAGGAGCAGCCGACCGCCGGCCGTCAGGCCGACGAACGTCGAGCGACGATCCTGCGGGTCAGGCCGGCGCGCAACCAGCCCTGCCGCCTCGACCCCGTCGACGAGATCCGTGACCGTGCGCGGCACGACCGAGAGCCGCTCGGCGATGGCCGCCATCCGCAGCGGGCCGTCGGCGAGGAGACGAACGACCCGCGACTCGGCCCGAGACAGGCCGAGCGGCGCGAGGGCCTCGCTCGTCCCGCGATGGAGGCGGCGGACGACCTGCCCGAGGAGCTCGGCGATCTCGAGCGCGGGCTCGGCCTCGGCCCGATCCGGTGCGACAGGCGGGAGGGTCGGTGTCGTCGACATACTCGGAGGATACCTCACAATGAGGACACCTCTACATCGCCTCTGTCGTCTCCGCGGGAGGCACTTGGCACATCGACCTTCCCATCCCGCCCGGCGGATCGTTCTGGGGCCGGTCCGCGCTCGCGAGCCGGGCAGCCGGAAGGGGGACGTCATGCGGCGCCGGATCGGCGTCCTGGCCACGGTCCCGCTGGCGGGCTGCGGCGGCGGCGCGCCGCGGCCGCCCGCCTCGCCTCTCGCCGGGCGCCGTCGCGTCGCCGAGCGCCGCGGGTGTCCTGGAGGCGCCCGGCGGGTCCTGGCGCCGCGGTCCGACCCGGCCGGCCGGTGCCTCGCCGGCCGGGGTCCGAACGACGGTGTCGGAGGCCAGATCTGCGGGCGTGACGATGTCTGCGCCACGCGGTGAGACAATTCTCGCACCGGCACGTCGGGCTGGAGCCCGGCGGCAGTGGGCCGGCCGGCCGACGTACGAAGAGCTGACCGGAGGGAGGGAGTCATGCGTCGTCGGCCTGCAATGGCACTCGTGACTGCGGCGGGTCTGCTCCTGACGGCTTGCGGGGGCCAGGTCTCGACCGGGGCGCCTTCGCCGAGCCCGACCCTGATTCCCGTGATCGCCACAACGCCCACGGCTGCCCCGCAGCAGATCCCTCGGCTGGCCGGGCTCGAGGTTCAGGTCACGACCGGCGGAGGTGGCGCGCTGAGTCCGGCCTTTTCGCCCGACGTGACCCGTTACTCGATAACGGTCGAGAGCGACATCTTCCACATCGGGATCGTTCCGGATCTGCCCCGCGGATCGACCGACGGCGTCACTGTCAACGGGGTTGACGCCACGGCGGGCACCCCCGTCGGCGTCGAGCCTCCAGTCGGATCGTCGGAGGCATCGGTGGTCGTCGCATCGGCGAGTGGCATGCGAACCACGTACACCATCGCCGTTGTTCGGGACGACATCAGGCCCGTCGCGGACAAGTTCCTGAAGCTGTCGTTCACCGACCCGGCAACCAAGGTCACCATGGGCTATCGGCTGTTCGTGCCCGACGGGTACGACCCGAAGCAGTCGTATCCGCTCGTCCTGTTCCTCCACGGCGCTGGCGAACGGGGCACCGACAACGAGAAACAGTTGACCGCGGATCTGGGCGCCACGGTCTGGGCAACGCCCGAGGAGCAGGCCAAGCACGCTGCGTTCGTTCTGGCGCCCCAAAGCAACGGCAAACCAGACTCAACGACCGGCTGGACGTCGTTCATGGCCGATGATCGCTTCCATCCGTTCGATCCCCAGGACCAGCTGGTCACGGCGTATCACATCCTCCAGCGGGTCGAACGCGACTACTCCATCGACCGGAAGCGCGTCTACTTGACCGGCCTGTCCATGGGTGGCTTCGGCGCGTTCGCCCTCGCGATCGCGCATCCGAATGACTTTGCGGCGCTGGTGTCGGTTTGCGGGGGCGGAGACCCGGCCAGGCTCGCGGCCATCTCCACGGTGCCCGTATGGGTCTTCGCAGCGGTCTTCGACCCGGACGTCTCCGTTTCCAGGTCGGTGAAGACGGTGAAGGCTCTCCGGGATGCCGGAGCCTCGCCGAGGTTCACCGAGTACCCGACGTCTGCCTACTTCTATCCCTCGCCCCATTTCTCCTGGGTCCCCGCGTACGCAGACGCCGAGATGCGCGATTGGATGTTCCGACAATCAAGATAGGTCCACGCAAGCGGTCTACGAGCTGAGGATCCCCGACCCGGAGTCGTCTGCGACCTGCAAGCCGTCAGGACGCGGTCGGCGCGGAGACCGCAGCGGTAGCGAGAAAGAGCGTCGGGAGGTCGGACGGCACGGCCAATGCTGGCCCGGAGCGGGAGCGACGGGACACAGCCGGACGGCCCATCATTGAGTCTCGGGCGGCGGTGACGCGCTGCCGACCAGCTCCCCGACCCGACGCAGGAGCTCCTTGGCGTTGTACGGCTTCGACATGAACTCGACCCCCAATTCCAGGGCACCCTGTCCAGCCACCATGTCTCGGTCGTAGCCCGAGGCGTACAGGACAGCCGTCCGTGGGCGCCGGCGCCGGAGCGTGTCGGCGAGCTGGTGCCCGCTCATCCCGGGCAGGACGACGTCGGTGAAGAGGAGGTCGATCCGCTCGGAATCGCCGGCTTCGACGTCGAGTGCCATCTCACCGTTGGCCGCCTCGAGCACCGTGTAGCCCGCCTGTCGGAGGACCCGGCAGGCGAACGCCCTGACGGGCGATTCGTCCTCGACGACAAGGAGCCTGCCGGTCCCGCGACTGAGCTCGACCGCGGCCGTCTGCTCGACGGCCTCGCTTGGCATTGCCATCACCTTGGGCAGGTAGATGTGGAACGCCGAGCCCCGGCCGGGCTCGCTTTCGACATCGACGTACCCGTTCGACTGCTCCACGATCCCCAGCACGGTTGCGAGGCCCAGGCCCGTGCCCTTTCCCGGTGCCTTCGTCGTGAAGAAGGGCTCGAACACCTGCTGACGGACCTCCTCGGTCATCCCGGCCCCCGTGTCCCGAACGGTCAGCAGGACATACTGGCCGGCTCGAGCCCAGAGATGCGTGCTCGCGAACGCCTCGTCGAGGTCGACTTCGCAGCCGGCGATCTTCAGCTGGCCCCCGTCGGGCATGGCATCGCGGCCATTGAGTGCGAGGTTGACGAGCACCTGGTCCAGCTGATTAGGGTCGGTCATGATCGGCCCGAGGCCCGGCGGCACATCGACGATGAGCTCGACATCCTCGTTGATGAGCCTGCGAAGCATGGGCAGGACACCGATGACGACCATTCGGGGGTCCAGTGGCCTCGGGCTGAGAACCTGCCGCCGCGAGAAGGCGAGAAGCTGACGCGTGAGCTGTGTTGCCCGGGCTGCGGCGCGTTGAATCTCGATCACGTCGTCGGCACGCGAGTCCTCGGGTTCGAGATCCACGAGCAGCAGCTCAGCGTAGCCAGAGATGGCGGTCAGCAGATTGTTGAAGTCATGGGCGATGCCGCCGGCGAGGCGACCCACCGCCTCCATCTTCTGAGCCTGCCGCAGTTGATCCTCGAGTGACTTCTCGCGAGAGACATCGAGCCCGAGGATGATCGAACCGATGACCGCGCCCGCTTCGTCGGTCCATGGGCTGATGGACAGGTGGAGATCGATGTCCTGGCCATGCTTGCGACGGCTGCGGGTGGCTCCAGCCCACGACCCGCCGTTCCGGATCGCATCTGCGATGCGCTGCTCGACATGTGGCTCCTGCGTCTCGCCCGCCAGGAATTCGGTGCGTCGCCCGAGGACCTCGGCTCCTTCATAACCCGTGATCTGACTGAACGCGCCATTGGTGTACACGATCCGCCGATCGCGGTCGGTGATGATCGCCAGTTCGCCCGCCTGCTCGACGACCGCCGCCAGCCGGTCACGGTCCGCCTCCGCTGTCCGCCTTCGCTCCTCCCGCCCGATCACCTCGAGCTTGAACGATATGTCGTCGGCGAGGTGCTGGAGGAGCTCTACCTCGATCGCCCCGAAGGCGTTGATGACATCGCCGTAGACCGTGAGCGCGCCGGTCGATTGCCCTTCCACAAGAAGCGGCGCCGACATGGCCGACTGGAACCCGCGCAGCGTCACCTGATCCTTGAGCGATGTGAACATCGCGTCGATTCGCGGGTCGGCGACAGCAACGGGTTGGCCCGTGAGGATTGCGGTGACCGTCATGCCCGGTCCCCGTGGATCGTGCCTGACGTTCAGGTGGAGGTCATCGACGTAGCCCCCCGAATTGCCTGCCGACGCCACCGGGATGACGTCGCCGCTCTCGCGATCCACCAAGCCGATCCAGGCCATCCGGAAGCCGCCTCGGTCCACGGCGATCCTGCAGGCCTCCCGGTACAGCTCGTCGCGATCGTCGATGCGATTGAGGACCCGCAGGATCTCGGCCATGGCGTCCCGGAGGCGCTCGCGGCGAAGGACGAGGTCGTCCGGCTTGGAGCGTTCCGATGTATCGAGCACGAGGAGGACGTAGCGCGGAGGCGGGCCAGCCGCATAGCTGAAGCGCAACTCAACCGGCTGCCGGCTTCCGTCGGGAGACCGAAATTCTGCCTCGACCACCAAGTGGTCAATGAAGCCATCACGCAGGCGTCTGAGGAGAGCCTCGGCATGCGCGTTGGAAAGCCCGAGGGAGAGGTCCTCGAGATGGCACTCGCCAAGTGGTTGCGGTACTGCCAGGTGCTGCCGTGCCCAGGCGTTGGCGGAGACGATCCGCAACCCTTCGGCCTCGAGGATCAGGAAGGAGGTGCACGAGCGCTCCAGGAGGTCGGAAAGACCCTCCGGCGGAGCATCGAACCTCGCTGAGCTGTTGGCGGGAGGCTTTGAGGACAAAAGAGACTCCCCGCGCGGCGCCGCCGCCGAATCGCCAGTCCCTGGCGAGCAGTCCGAACGATATACGGTGGGTGAAAGCCGTCCAGGACAGGAATTGGACGGGTGAGCGCGTCGCTTGACCCGCCGCGTCCCCCCGGAGGAGCGGTCGGCGACCGGATCGCGAGCCCCTCCTGTAGACGAGCCAAGCCAGCCTGAGCGAACCTCCCAGCCGCCGGCTGGTCGCGGCGCGCCGTCGGTTCGGGCGCAGGCCTCGCTCCGCTGCGCCCTGCTCCCGAACCCTGCCGGGGCCGGACGGTTCGCACCGGGTCGGCGAAGCCCGGAACGAACCGGCCCCACGACGTCAAGCGACCGCTGCGCTCCTGAAGGCGCCAGCGAAATCGCGGGCGAACTGCTCGAACGAGCGTGCCGGGTGGCCCGAAAGCGTTGCCACGTTGTCCGTGACCTGGCTGGCGAACCCTACGCTGAAGCCTTCAGACAGCTCGATGAACCCGCGCGAGACCCATTCCGGGAACCCCATCCCGATCATCGCCTGCAGCGAGGCCTCACCAGGCACCGGGACATAGGTGACCTCCCTGCCGAGAACGGCCGAGAACGTGGCCGCCACGTCGTGGAACGAGATGGCCGCGGGTCCCGTCAGGACATAGCTCTGGCCTTCGTGCCCGTCCCCGGTCAGCACGGACACCGCGACGTCGACGATGTCTCGGACGTCGATCATGCCGAGCCGGCCGTCCTTCATATCCCAGTAGATGACGCCGTCATTCGCGATTGTCCGGGCGGCCATCATCGTGTTCTGCATGAAGAACGTGGGCTTGAGCATCGTCCAGGGCAGGCCGGAGGACGCGATCTCGGCCTCGGCCTGTTCGCCCTGCGCGATGATGCGGCTGCGTGGCGAGCCCCACATGGAATGGCGGACGATGTGGGGGGCCCCGACGCGCTTCACGGCGCGGATGAAGTCGTGCACTTGCTGCGCCTGCGTCGGTCCGTTCCACGTGAGCAGGTAGACCTTGGCGACGCCGGCAAAGGCCGGTCCGAGCGTCTCGGGGCGGTCCAGGTCGCCGACGACGACCTCGGCGCCCATGGCCTGGAGCGGTCGTGCCTTCGCCTCGTCGCGCACCAGCACGCGGACGTCGACACCTGCCGCGCAGAGCGCGGAGACGAGTCCCGGGCCGGTGTTGCCGGTCGCGCCCGTGACGAGGACCTTGCCGGTGGCTGCCATCGTTTGAGTCTCCTTGGTCGAATTGGGCTCAGGCGCCCTGATCCGCAGCCAGGGCGGCATCGAGTCAACAGGTGGCGCGGGCCGCTGGAGCCGCCTGCCGGCCGGGGCGGGCAGGCGGCTTCGAGCGAGCACGGATCAGGCGCGCTGGGCGAACCAGATCGTGGGTGCGCCGACGACGCCGGCGTCGTGCATCGCGCTCCGCAGCTCGGTGCTCCCGGCGAACGCCCGGGCCGCCTCCAGGGTCGCGAAGTCGTGGGTCACGGTGATCTCGTTGGGGTTGTCCGCCGCCCGGTAGACCGCGTCGGCCTGGACGCCGAGCGTCCTCGCCTTCGGCTGGAACGCGTCGTACACCTGGCGCCATGCCGCGTAGTCGGCCGCGGTGTGTCGAACGAAGAGCGTGGTCATGATGCTGGCTCCGTGTCGCCGAGGGCCGCGGTGGGGACGTCTCACCGTCGGACCTGTCAGCCAGTGTAATCGCATCTACTGCGATGTCAATAAGCGTCTTTGCAGTAGTTGCGATGCCAGAGACTGATCTGGTACACTCCGCCCATGGAACCGGACCAGGACCCCACCCGCCCCACGGCCATGTGGAACGACGCATGGCGCGGCGTGCTGTTCGCGAGCGCCAAGGTGCTGCGCATCGCTGAGCGCGATCTCGTCGCGCGCGAGGGCTTCCCGATCACCTGGCTTGACGTCCTGGCTCAGCTCTATGACGCCCCCAGCAACGGGCTCCGGATGCAGGAACTCGAGGAGCGCTCGCTCTTCACGCGGAGCGGCGTGACCCGGCTCGTGGATCGCATCGAGGCGGCCGGTCTCGTGCGCCGAGAGCCGGTCCCCGGCGACCGGCGCGGCGTCCGCGTCGTGCTGACGCCCGAAGGACGGCGGCGACACGACGAGGCGTTCGTCGAGCACCTGCGCGTCATCGAGCGCGAGTTCGGCGGCCGGTTGACACCGGCCGAGCAGCAGGCCGTGGCCGACGCCCTCGCCGGCTTCTGGCACGGCGACCAGGCGAGTCCGACAACGACCGGGTAGGCCGAGGCCGATTGGTTGGCCCGATCCAGGACCTGCGAGATCGACACATCGGTATAGCCGGGCTTTGGCGTCCAACCCGAGAGATAGTTCGAGCCGTCGTCGACGCGCAGCCCGCCGATGGCCTCGTCGAGGCCCCTGCCGACCCACCCCTCCGCGGCGTCCGCGATCCTGCCGCCCGCCTTGGCCCCGACGACGCCCGCGACCGTGACCACGCCGGCCGCCGTCGCCACCTCACCCAGGTCGAAGCCCGAGCGCGTGCCGGCGACGAGGTCGATCCCCTGCTGGACGGCGTCGCCCACGGCGCCCGAGGCTGCCCCCGCGGCGGCGACGTTCTTGGTCACGGCGGCGACGACCACGAAGGTGGCGCCGGCCGCCGCCCCGGACACGGCGTGGTCGAGGTGGACCGCCCTGGTTGCGGGTCCTCATCGTGCCGCCCAGTGTTGCCGGCCCTTGACGAGTGTCTCACCGGTGATACGCTCTGCGCGTGGACACCGTGACAATCCGGGACCTGCGCAACCGCGGCGGCGAGGTGGTGGGCCGGGTCGAGGCGGGCGAGAGCGTGACGGTGACCCGCGACGGCCGGCCCGTCGCCGAGCTGCGCCCGCTCCGATCGCGCGGCGTCAGCGCAGCGGCGCTGCTCGAGCGGTGGCGCCGCCTGCCGGCGGTGGACGCCGGCGCGCTCCGCCGCGACGTCGACGCCGTCATCGACCAGTCGCTGTGAGCGACCCGGAAGGCCTTCTCGACACGAGCGCCGTGCTGGCGCTCTCGCGCCTCCCGGACGCGTCCTCGCTGCCGGGGGTCGCGCTGATCTCGGCCGTGACGCTCGCGGAGCTTTCGGTCGGGCCCCTCGTCGCCGCGGACGACGCGGAGCGCGCCCGGCGGCTGGCCCAGGTCCAGCAGGCCGAGGCCGACTTCGACCCGCTCCCGTTCGACGCGGCGGCGGCGCGCGCAATCGGCGCCGTCGCGGCCTCGTACCGTCGGTCGGGCCGGAAGCCCGCCGCCCGCTCCTGCGACGCCATGATCGCGGCCACGGCAATCGCCAATGGCCTGCCGCTCTACACCGCCAACCCCTCTGACTTCGATGGGGTCGAGGGCCTCGTCGTGCGCGCCGTCCCGGCGGCGCCCGACTGACCGCGGCCTGTCGACCCGGCAGCGCAAGGTTGGGGGCGCGGCTCTCCCTCCCCCGATCAGCAAGGCGGACGAGCCGTCTGCGGCTTGTGACCCGCCCGTGGCTCGCGACGCTGTCCGCCGCGCGAAACACCGTCGGCCGTTTGGCATCGTTTCGTACAATTGGCGCCGCGACAGCGCCGGACGGTCAGCGCCCGCCACCTCGACCGGCGGGCCACGGGCGGATGCTGTTCGAAGCGGGAGGCGTCGTGGCGGAGCGGGCGATCACGGTGCGGGGCACCACGTACCCGGTCATCCTGCCCAAGCTGAGCGATGCCCGGCTCCACGTTGCCGCCGTCACGCTCACCGTCCACCTCCTGGGCCAGGTGGGCCTCCACTTCCGCCTCTCGGTGCCCCAGATCCTGGCAGCGATCCTCAGCGCTGCCGTGATCGAGATGGCGATCTCGTTCCGCCAGCAGAAGAAGATCATCTGGCCGGCCAGCGCGATGCTCACGGCGAGCGGCGTTGCCCTGATCCTTCGCGTTCCCGGCATGCCCGCGGACGATCCCTGGAACACCTCCTACCTGCCGCTCTACGCGGGCGTGTCGGTGTTCGCGCTGTCGACCAAGTACCTGGTCAAGTTCCGCGGGTCCCACGTGTTCAACCCGTCCAACCTGGGTCTCGTGCTCGCCTTCATCGTGCTGGGCAACAGCCGCGTGGAGCCGCTCGAGCTGTGGTGGGCGCCGATCTCGAACCTGTGGATGGTCATCGCGTACGTGGTCATCGTGGTCGGCTCGAGCGCCCTGCTGATCCGGGCGGGCCTGTATGCGGTGTCGGTCGCGTTCTACCTCACGCTTGCCGCCGGGATGGCGGTGCTGGCCGCGTCGGGCCACTGCATGACGGCCAACTGGGCGTTCGCCCCCGTCTGCGGCGCGGACTACTGGCGGGTCATCGTCACCTCGCCCGAGGTCCTGATCTATGCCGCGTTCATGCTCACCGACCCGCGGGTCATCCCGGCCGGGAGGGTCGGCAGGGTCGTGTTCGCGGTCATGGTGGGCGTCCTGTGCACGCTGTTCATGGCCCCGCAGGCCGACGAGTTCGGCACCAAGGTCGGCCTGCTCGCGGGGCTCGTCCCGCTGTGCGCCGGCCGGTACGCGCTCGCGCGCTGGCTGCCCCAGCCCAAGTCGGCCGCCGACAGCGTGGTCGCCTCCGCCCGCCGCTTCGTGGGCGGCGGCTCGGGTGCCGGCCTCCTGCGCCGCTCTGCGGGCGTCGCCTCGGTGGCCGTGCTGGTGGCCGTGTGGGGCACGGGCGTCGTCCTGGCCGGAGCGCCTGCCCGCGGCGCGATCGCGGTCAACACCAGCGAGGCGATGCTCGAGGGCTCGAGCGTCCAGCTCGACCCCTCGACCCTGCCGCCGATCACGGTGACCCAGCCGGTCTGGGACTGGGACCAGGCGATCGCGTCGAGCTCGCAGCAGCTGCTCGTCACCCTTGCCCAGAACCTCGAGCTCGAGAACCAGGCGATGCTCGCGCGCGACCCGGCGATCCTGACCGAGGTCGACCACGGCGACCGGCTCGCGCAGATGCAGGCGATGGTCGCGGCAATCCCGGCGAACGGCGCCTGCGTCGTCTCCCACTACCACTTCGATGCCGTCACCGTCCGGCTCCTCGTCCCGTTCGGCGTCCAGTCGGGCCTCTCGCTCGGCTTCGACTCCAGCGGCACCGTGACCCGGCAGACCTACGACCTCGCGGGCCATCTCGTGTCCGAGCAGACGGTCCCCTTCACCCAGACGTTCGCGATCCGCCGCGCCACCGGTGCCCGGTGGCTCAACGTCGCGGCCCTCGCGTACGGCGCCAGCTCCTGACCCAGCCCGCACGTTCCAGCGTCCCCCCGTCAAGCCGAGGAGTGGTCATGACCCGCGACACCGAGCGTCTCGCCCGCGCGCAGGAGCGCCCCATCGTCGGTGGGCTGCCCGAGGTGCCTGGCATCCGGGTCGCGATGTCGCTGACCCCGGGCCTCGGCGTCCACCTGCGCGGCCTCGCCGACGAGCTCCTGGTGCACGACTACCCGGGTGCCACGATCGACCGCGTCGACCGCGAGCTCATCGCGACCGCGGTCTCGGCCGCCAACGACTGCTTCTTCTGCATGGACTCGCACGGCGCGCATGCCGCCGCTGTGATGTCGGCGAGCGACCGGCTCGACGCGATGCCCGCGATCGACATCCTCAAGGACGGCGGCTCCGACGGCCTGGACCCCAAGCTGGCGGCGCTGGTCCACATCGCCAGGATCGTGCGCCGCGCCCCGCGCGAGCTCGCGGCGGCGGACATCGAGGCGGCGACCGCCGCCGGCGCCAGTGATGGCGACGTGCAGCTCGCGGTGCTGATCGCGGCCGGCTTCTCGATGTACAACCGGATGGTGGACGGGTTCCGGGCCGGGACCGCGCCGAGCGTCGAGCCGTACGCCGGGCGCGCAGTCGAGATCGCGGCCCGCGGCTACAGCTGATCACGCCCGGGCCCCCAGCGACGACCCCGGCGACGGGGTCACGGGTCGAGCCGGCGAGCGGCCCCTCGAGCCCGAGGGTGCCGCGGAGCACGCATCGCAGCGGTTTCGGGCGCCGCCCGCCCCTGGGGGCCGGCACCGCCTGCGCCCCCCACCCCCACGAGTGGACCCGCGAGTTCGGGGTGAACCCTGATCCCGATCACGGGCGTGCGCGGCTACCGTCGGGTCGTGGACGCCCTCCGCGGCGTCGCCGCCCTGCCCGCGCACGGGGAACCGCGGGGAACCCAAGGGAGTATCGACCACATGGCATCCTTGGCGTCCCTGACGCACGTCGGACTTCGGGGGAAGATCCTCGGCCTCGGCCTCGTGGCGGTCGTCGTGCCCTCGACGCTGCTGCTCGTCGTCCAGTTCTGGCAGAGCGGCGACTTCGGCAGCCGCGCGATCAACGAGTCCGCGGCCCTCGTGGACTCGGACCTCGACCACATCGCCGACAGCGTCTACGACCTCGTCGCCTCCCAGGACGCCCTGCTGCGCGGCCAGGTGGACCACGGGGGCAGCCTCGCGACCGGCCAGGTCCAGCAGCTCGGCGGGTTCAGCCAGACGAGCGCGACCGCGAGCTGGATCCCTGCGGCGGCTGCGAACGAGACGCCCAAGCCCGTCACGCTGCCCGTCCTCGCACTCGGCACCGCGAGCCTCGGCACGCCGGCGGGCGCCAACGCCGCAGCCAGCGGGCTCGCGTCGCTGACCGGCACCGACGTCACCGTGTACGAGCGGACCGACGACGCCGGCGACATGCTGCGCATCGGCACGACGATCAAGGACAAGGACGGCAAGCCGATCACCGGCACGGCCGTCACCGCCACCCTGTCTGACGGGACCGCCGACCCGGTCCTGGCCAGCGTCCTCGCCGGCAAGCCCTTCGCGGGCGTCTCGAGCGCCAACGGCCTGGGCTATGTCGTCGCCGCATCCCCGATCACCGTTGCCGGCAAGGTCGTGGGCATGGTGGAGGTGGCGATGGCCGAGCAGGGCAACGCCGCGTTCCGCAACGCCATCCTCAACATCAAGGTGGGCAAGAGCGGCTACGTCTACGTGATCGGCGGCGCCGGGCCCGACAAGGGCCACTACATCGTGTCCGCGGGCGGCAAGCGCGACGGTGAGGACATCCTCAGCCTCAAGGCGCCCGACGGCACCTACCCGATCCAGGAGATCATCGCGGCCGCCACCGTGCTGCAGCCGGGCCAGCTCACCACGGTCCGGTACCCGTGGCAGAACACCGGCGATCCTGCGCCGCGGATGAAGTTCGCCCGGCTCGCCTACTACGCACCCTGGGACTGGGTGATCGGCGCCAGCTCCTACGAGGACGACTTCGCGGTCGTCACCGCGAACATCGAGGACGGCCGCGGGCAGATGCTCTTCGTGGGCTTCCTGGCCGGCCTCGCCTGCATGCTCGCGGGCGCGCTCGTGAGCGTCTTCCTGGCCCGCAGCATCATCCGGCGCGTCAAGGTGGTGCAGTCAGCGATCCTCTCGCTCGCCGAGCACGACGCCAGCGCGCTCGACGAGGGCCTGCGCGCCCTCGCCGCCAACGACCTGTCGGTGGCGATCCGACCGGTGACCGAGCCCGTGCCCGCGCAGGGTCGCGACGAGATCGCGACGATGGCCGAGGAGGCCAACACCCTCGTGGCCCGCTTCGGCTCCACGATGGCAGCCTACGAGACGGCGCGCGGCTCGCTCTCGGCGATGATCCGCGAGGTGGCCGAGTCCTCCGAATTCGTCACGCGGACCGCGGCGCACCTCAACCAGGCCGCGAGCGACACCGGCACCGCCACACAGCATGTGGCCGCGACGATGCAGCAGGTGGCCGGCGGCGCCCGCGACCAGGCCGAGACCGCGGCGCGGACCAGAGCGTCGGTCGAGGCCCTCAGCAAGCTCATCAGCCGCGTGGGCATCGCCACGACGGAGACCAGCGAGCGGCTGGGCGAGGCGTCCGGCACGATCGCCGGCCTCGCGACGGCGCTCGAGGCCGCCTCCGCGGCTTCGTCCCAGGTGGGCGGGGTGGCCGCCGACGCGGCGCTCGCGACCGCCCAGGGGCTGGCGACGGTCGCCGAGTCGGCCGAGGGCATGACGCGCATCAAGCACGCCATGGACGTGTCTGCAGAGCGCGTCGAGCAGCTCGGGGCGAAGTCGGAGCAGATCGGCGACATCGTCGAGACGATCAACGACATCGCTGACCAGACGAACCTGCTCGCCCTCAACGCGGCGATCGAGGCGGCCCGCGCGGGCGAGGCCGGCAAGGGGTTCGCGGTGGTCGCCGACGAGGTGCGCAAGCTCGCCGAGCGCTCCGGCCGCGCGACCAAGGAGATCGCCGCGCTGATCGAGGAGGTGCAGCGCGAGACCGCGGCTGCCGTGGACGCGATGCAGGCGGGCTCGGCGGAGGTCGAGAGCGGCGCCGGCCTCGCCGACGCGAGCAGCGACGCGCTGGGCGAGATCGCAGGGACCGTGTCGAGCACCAAGGAGGCGGTGGGCCGGATCGCGGCCGCCGTCGAGGCGATGAACGGGGCGCTCGGGGGCGTGGTCGCCGCGATGGACGGGATCGGGAGCCTGGCGTCCGCGACCAGCCGCGACGGGGCCGAGATGACCGGCGCGTCGGGCGACCTGGCGGGTTCCGTCGACGGGATCGCCGCGGTGTCGGAGGAGAACTCCGCCGCCGCCGAGGAGGTCTCCGCGGCCACCGAGCAGATGTCGGCGCAGGCGCAGGAGGTGGTGACCTCGGCCGAGGAGCTCGCGGCGATGGCCGCCCGGCTCGACGAGCTCGTCAACCACTTCGTGCTCGACGGGGCGCTGGTGGATTCGGAGCGGAGCGCCGCATCGACGCCCGCGAGGGCTCGACCGCGCGCCGCCTGAGCCGCGCGCCGGCTCCGCGGCGGCGCACCCACCCCGGGCCAGCGTCCCGACGCGCCACGGTCACCGCCGGGCGGTAGGGTGACGCGCCATGCGCGACTCGTCCGAGTCGGTGCTTAGGGCGCTCCGGCTGCTCGCCCGCGACATCGCGGGGGGCCGGCCGGTCCTCGAGGCGCGCCTGCTCGACGCGGGGGGCGCGGTCGAGAGCGCCGCGATGGAGGCGCTCGTGCGGCTCGACCGGGATGGCCTGCCGTTCCAGGTCGGCTTCGCCCAGGCCGCCACCGAGCGCAGCGACTACTGGCTGCTCCTGCTCTCCGAGGTGGTCGGCCGGGTCCAGGCGGCCGAGACGCCCGAGCGCCTCGAGGAGGCCGCCTGGAGCGTCGAGACGCTGCGGCTCACGGCGGAACGGGCCGTCAACCGGCGGTAGGGGCGCGCGCAGTCGGCCGGGGCCGGAGCGGACCGCCTCAGGCCTCCCAGGGGAAGGCCTCGGTGGTGGTCCACGGACCCAGGTTGAAGGGCTCGCCGAGCCAGCCCGCCGTCGCGGCGGTCACCGCGAGGGCCGCCGACGCGTCGGTCCGCACAAGCTCGAGGACCAGCGTGCCGTTGCTGTCTGCCGGCAGCTGCACGCTGCGCACGGTCACGCAGACGGGCAGCACGGCGGAGCAGACGCGACCTGCCGCGTCGCCCGTCTCCAGCGCTGCCTGCTCCTGCGGGTCGCCGTCGACGCCGGCCTTCGTGTCCACCGTCGTGATCGCGGGCGCGACATCGCCGGTCTCGACCTCGAGGGTCCAGCGGTCGCCAGCACGACTGCCGGTGCCAGCCACGATGACACGCCACGCCTTGGCGGCCGTGTCCACGAGCGTCACGCGGATCGCCTGCGCGCCGGCCGGCACGATCGAGAGGTCCGGGGTCGCGGGTCCGTCCACGTTGCCCTCGTCGGGCGGTGCGGTGGGTGCGGGCGAGGCCGCCGCGATCGGCGCGGACGACGGCGTCGCCGCCACGGGCGCCGCGGAGGCGGGCGCGGCCGCGCTGGGGACGGCCGGGGTGGGGAGGGTCGGGGCGCCCTTCGCCCCGGGCGAGGTGGTGACGGGCGCGCCGGCCGAGCACGCGAGCACGGCGGCGGCGAGCGGCAGGGAGACCAGGATCGGGGCGAGTCGCGGCTTCATGGGACCTCTGGACTGGCCGATGGCGCCCGGTCCTCCGCCGGGGCAGCCCTAGAGACGCGCGGAGGCCGCCGCTTGTGCCCCGATGTCAGGCATCTGGTCAGTCGAGCGCGGCGTGGAGCTCGGGCGCGTGGCGCTTGAGCCAGCGGCGCCAGGCGGCATAGTCGGGGACCCGCGTCTCGAGCAGTGCCCAGAACTTGGGGCCGTGGCCGAATACCCGCAGGTGGCACGCCTCGTGGGCGGCCACGGAGTCGAGCGCGGCGGGCGGCGCCAGCACCAGTCGCCACGAGAACGAGAGCGCGCCCTTGCGCGAGCAGCTGCCCCAGCGGCTGCTGGTGTCGCGGATCGCGATGGACGACGGGACGACGCCCAGGGACGCGGCGTGGCGCTCGACGGCCGTGGTCACGGCCGCCCTGGCACGCTCGCGGAACCACGCCTCGAGGATGTCTGCCGTCCCGCGGCCGTCCCGCGGGCCGACCTCGACGACGAGCTCGTCCTCGTCCTCGCCCCCCACGCGCGACACGCGCGTGACCCGGATGCCCGCGCCCGCCGCCTCCACCCGCACCCGGTGCGGCACGCCCAAGTACGGCACGAGGCGCCCGTCGTCGAGCGCGGGCCGGTCGTCCAGCGTCGCCCTCGTTGCCGCCTGGCGCACGAGGTGGCGGCGGAGCCACGGCTCGCGCTCGGCGAGGAACTCGCGCACCACGCGGTCCGCCCCGCCCCGCCCGAGGCGCGCGGCCGCCGGCAGGGTGACGACGACGCCGCGGTCAGGGTGGATCACCACCCGGAGGCGCCTCGCGCGCGGCGAGCGGCGCAGGGTGTACGGCAGGTTGCCGCCGGGCAGGCGGACGACCTCGTCGGTCTCGACCACGGCGGCCTCGCTTCGCATCGCCGTCGATCCTATCTGTGCGGAGTCACCCGAGTCGGCGTGCCACTGCATGCATCGACCTCGCGAGCCTGCCGTCGGGCGACTGGGTCATCGAGCTGACCCTCGGGTTCGGCGACGGCAGCAGCGTGGGCCTGATACGCGTCCACGCGCCCTGACCTCGCCCTGCGTCGGGCGGTCAGACCTCGCCGGGGTCAGCTGGTCGTCTGGTGAGGCGCGGCGGCGACCAGCGGGATGAAGATGTCGTCGACGATCTGGCGCAGGACGTGGTCCGGGACGGGCCGCAGTGTCATCAGCACCTCGTGGCGGAGCAGGTCGAAGGGGAGACTGGCGATGCGGGGGGTGAGCCGATCGGCGTCGATCTCGCCCCGCTCGACTGCGCGCCCGATGACCGCCTCGAGCGAGGTCGTCCGCCCCCCGATGAAGTCGGCGCGGAGTTCGGCGAGGCTCGGGCCGCTCCCGTCGAAGAAGCTGCCGAGCATGGCGCTGAGCAGGGCGAGGTCGCCGACGCGGCGGGTGTTGGCGTCGGCGAGAACCGCGAGGAGGTCGCCGCGCAGGCTGCCCGTGTCCGGCACCTGTGGCTGGCCGATGGTGCCGCGGTGGCGGATCGTCGCGCGCAGCAGCTCCTCACGCGTCTTCCAGCGGCGATAGAGGACGGGCCTGCTCGTCCTGGCGCGGGCAGCGACCGCGTCGATCGTGAAGTGCTCGTGCCCCTCCGACGTCAGCTGCTCCCAGGCGGCCCCGAGGATGTCGCTCTCGAGCTCCGCTCCGCGCCGACGCGTCCGGCGGGGACCGGTGGCGTGCGTGTCCATGGGCGACATTCTCGCCGTCCTGGCGGACGCCCGTGGCGGCCTGGCGACGCCGGCCGGAGGGCTCGTCACGCCCGGGCGCTCCGATCGGGAGGCAGGACGAGGGCCGGCAGCACCGCGGCCACGGTGATGGCGACCGCCCACCAGAACGCCCCCTGGAACGCGACGCCCGCACCCTGCGCGAGGGCTGACTGGAGCGCGACGGCGACGACCGCCGCCCCGAAGGAGGCGCCGACCTGCTGGGTGATGCGCGTCGTCATCGTGGCGTGGGCGATCCCGGCCGCCGGGACGTCCTGGTAGGCGACCGAGATCGGCGGGATGAGCAGCGCCCCGGTTCCGAAGCCCCGGACCAGGAGCACCGCGCCGAGCCACCACAGGCTGGTCTGGGGCCCGGCGAGCGCGAACGGCACGGTCCCCGCCGTGACCAGCAGGAAGCTCGCGATCGTGACCGTGCGGGAGCCGAAGCGCGACACGAGCCCGCCGATGGCGAAGCGCGACAGCAGCGCGCCGACGCCCTGGGGGATGAGCAGGAGCCCGGCGTCGAGGACCGATTCGCCGCGCAGCTGCTGGTAGTAGAGGGGCAGCAGGATCATGCCGGCGTAGATCGCGGCGCCGGCGGTGAAGAGGACCGTCGACGCTGCCCCGAGGGACCGCAGCCGCAGGAGCCGGATGTCGACGATGGGCTCCCGGTCGCCCGGCTGGAGCGCCCAGGCCGCGAACGCCGCGAGCAGCGCGGCGCCGCCCAGCAGCGGCACGAGGACGTCGAAGGCGGCGACGCCGCCGCCCTGCGCGAGGTCCGACAGGCCGAGCAGGACCAGCGCGACGGCGGGCGCCAGGAGCGCGAGGCCGACCACGTCGAGCCGCGCCCGTTTGGCGCCGCTGCCCGGGCGGTCGTCGGGAAGCAGCCGCCACGCGAGCACCAGGCCGAGCGCGATCACGGGGACGTTGACGAGGAACAGCCACCGCCAGCTCAGCCAGTTGAGGATCAGGCCGCCGATGACCGGGCCCATGATCGGCCCGAGCGCCGCAGGCAGGCTGATGGTCGCGATCAGGCTGGCACTCGCGCGCCCGCCGGCGGCCCGCACGACCAGCGTCTGCATCAACGGGAAGATGAGGCCGGCGCCGAGGCCCTGCAGGATCCGGAAGCCGATCAGGCTGGTATCGCTCCAAGACGCCGCCGAGAGGACCGAGCCGAGGACGAAGACCACCAGGGCGGCCATCCACGTCCGCTTGCCGCCCCACCGGGCCTCGGCCCATCCGGTCACCGGGATCGCCACGGCCAAGGCCAGCAGGTACCCGGTCGTCACCCACTGGATCGTGCCCACACTCGAGTGCAGCTCCACCACGAGCGTGTGCAGGCCGAGCGTCACCATCGTCGAGTCGAGGATCGCCGCGATCCCGCCGACGATCAGCGCCACAAGGGCATTGCGGACCTGCGGTGTCATGCCTGCTGCGCTGTCCGCGCGTTGAACGACGTTGTCGGCCACGGGGTCCTGCATACGATACATTAGCAGTATCTTATATGCAGCCATGATGCCTGTGCAAGATACGATGTTGACCCTTATAAAGAGCCCGAGTCTGGCGATCCGAGGTTTGCGCCCTGCGGTCGACGCCCGTTCCGGGCTCCATCCCGCCCGCCCTCCCCTGGGCCTCCCTGGGCGCGTTCCGGCAAGCGCAACCAATCCGCACCTTGCACCGCAACCCGCGGCGCCAATACGGTTCCGCCATGACGACCCCCGTCCGCTTCATCGAGTTGATGCGCATGCGCCGGCGGCCCCGCCGTGCCGAGGACGGGGTCCGAGGTCGCGCGCGCGCCTCCTGACGCGCTGACGGGACCCGGATCGAGGTCCCGGGGGCCGCAGCCGCACAGGCTGCCGCCCCGCTGTCCCCGGACCAGCCGCGACGGGTAGCCGCCGGCCCCACTCCGGCCTGGGACCTCCCGCCCACGCCCATCAGGATGCCTGCGCGGAACCACACCCGAAGGCATGAGGGGTCGGGCCGCGCTCCCTGGCGTCCGGCCGCCCCGCATGCCCGCCAGCCGACCATCCTCCCGCGTCCGAGGGCTGCAGCGCATCTGCCCCAGGACCCCGAGCCTCAAAGGAGACAGCCATGACCCTCGCCCAAGGCGCTCACCTCGTCGGGGGGCTCGCCGCCCCAACTGCTGTCGATGCCATGACCTCCGCCTCCCGCATCCTGGGCGGCCACCTCAGACGCCTCACCGATGGCGAGACCGGGGAGCGGGCCCAGTGGATCTGGTGGCAGATCGACCGGCTCACGGCGCTGCCGGGAATCGAGCTCGGCCCGCCGCAGGTCAACCCCGAGACCGGCAACCCCGACTACTCGGTCTTCCCCGGCCTGGTCGTGGAGGAAGGCGCGGCGATCCCAGCCGGGGCGCTCGGCTACCGCGACGCCGCCGCGGCCTCGTACGCGGACTTCACCCGCCTCCGCGCCGAGGGCGCCGTCCCGCACGGGGTGCGGTTCCAGGTGAGCGTGCCGACGCCCTACGCCGTCGTCGTCGCCTGGTCGACCGGCAAATCACAGCGGCGGCTGTGGCGGCCGTTCAGGGACGCCCTCTTCGCCGAGGTCCGCGCGATCCAGCGCGACATCCCGCCTTCTGACCTCGCCATCCAGTGGGACGTCGCGGTGGAGGTTGGCGTCCTCGAGGGCGTCTTCGAGCCGATCGACGAGCTGCGGCCGGAGGAGCGGATCGTCGACGAGCTGGTCGCCTGCCTCGAGCAGGTGCTCCCGCCGGCCCAGCGCGGCCTCCACCTCTGCTACGGCGACTACAAGCACCGCCACTTCAAGGCGCCAGCCGACCTCTCGCTGCCGGTGCGGCTGGCGAACGCGGTCGCCGCCCGGGTCCCGTTCGACTTCGTGCACATGCCGGTCGATCGGGAGAACGGCCTCGACGCGGGCTACTTCGCCCCGCTCGCGGAGCTCCGGGCGGGCGACGCCGAGCTCGCCCTCGGCGTCATCGACTACGAGAACGACTCCGAGCGCATCGACGCGCTGGTCGCGGCGGCCAGTTCGGCGGGGCGGCCGTTCTCGGTGGCGACCGAGTGCGGGATGGCACGCCTGGGCGAGCGCGGCGAGGCCGTCACGCTCGAGGATCTCCTCGCCCAGCACGCGCGGGTGGCGGCGCCCGTCCGCTGACACCCCTGGGCGCCCTTGCCGGACATCCCGAGCGAGGGCGCCCACCTTCAGCCGCTGGCCGCGAGGACCGCCGTCTGGCGTCCCGTCGACGCGGAGGTCGACGCGCTGGCATCGACAACCCCGGCCCGGCTTCGAGCCCCCGCTTGACACCGGTGTTCGGACGGCACATATATCGCGATGCGAGCTCGACCCCGCCCGGGCCGTCCAGCGCTCCGGCGGCCGAACGCGGGTGCACCGGCGTCATCGCAGGGAGGTCCCGATGCGCGTGCCACTGACCGGCCCGTCCAACCTGGTCGCGGCTGGCCCCCACCCGTGTGCCGGTGCCTCCCGATGAGCGCGGACGCCGTCGCGGCCTTCCGGGCCGACGCACTTGAGGCCAACCGTGCCGGGCGGTTGACTGACGCACAGGCGAGGGAGCTGCGGGCGCGCGCCTCGTCGACGCGGAAGGAGCTGCTGGTTCTCGCCGTCGGCTTCGCGGTGATCGGCGTCGTCGTGCTGACCGGGCCCGGGCCGGCATCCGGTGCGGCCGTCCGGCTGATCGGCGGCGTCGCGGGGCTGGTCATCGGCGCGGCCCTGGCAGTCGCCGGGCTCCCGGTCGGCTCGGCGCTCGCGCGCGAGCTCCGCGACCCACGGGTGGACACGGTCGAGGGCGCCGTCCTGCGGAACGAGCGCAGAGTCCACGCCGCCGGCTCGAGCCGCGCAACGTACTCGATCACCGTCGCCCACCGGCGATACGCGGTCGACCGCGCGCTGTTCGACGCGACGCCGGACGCCGGCCACGTCCGGATCTACGTCCTCCCGCGCAGCCACACCGTCGTCAATCTCGAGCGCCTGGCGGACCGGCCGGTGACGGACGCGGTGATCGGCTCGCCGCAGACCCTTCGGGACATCGGGCGCGAGATGCGATCCGGCGACACGGACCGCGAGGCCGAGGCGCTCGCAGAGCTGACCGCGCTCAACCAAGCGCTCAGGCCCGAGACGCACAAGGGCGTCCAAGCGCCGCCCGCGAAGGCACGCGATCCCCGGCCGCTGGCCGAGTCGATCCTCGGGGCGTGGGAAACAGGACATCGGACGTACACGTTCGTGGCGGGCGGCGAGCTGACCCTCACGGCCCCGAGTGGCCGAACCGTCGGCGGTCACTGGTCGGTCGACGAGTCCGGCAGGCTGCGCATCGGGCTGGGCAGCAACCCGGACGACGTCGCCCAGGCGTGGGTCGCAGACGGCGTGCTCAGCATCGCCGTGCAGGGCGAGACGCTCGTCCTCCACCGGGTCGCGGCGAGCTGAGGGCGCAGCCAACGCAGCGGTCGATCCGCGGAGATCTGGCCAAGGTCGCGACTGGTGCGAGGCGGTCGTGCCGATCGCCGTCGAGCGCTGGAGGCGCGGGCTCGACGCCGCGAAGCTCGTGAACGTCCCAGCCCGTCCGGTCGCGGCCGAACCGGCGGTCCCGCACGTTCGCACTGGGGCGGACTCCCCACTTCCGGGGTCTCGCATCGAGGCGCACAATCCGTGGACCCGAGGACCGGGCCGAAGGACGGGCGCGAGTCCGGAGCCGTGCGATGGAGAGTGACATCGTTGGTCGCGATCAGGAGGTCGCGACCGCAGAGGCGTTTCTCGATTCGCTCTCAAACGGTGCAGCGGGGCTGCTGATCGAGGGAGACGTCGGGATCGGGAAGACGGCGCTGTGGCGTCATGTGCTCGGATCCGCGAAGGCGCGCGGCTACCGCGTGGTCCGCTGTGTCGGCGACCAGGCCGAAGCACAGCTGTCGTTCGTGGGCCTGATCGATCTCCTGGTCGGCGTCAGTGACGAGGATCTCGGCCGCCTGCCACGCCTGCAGCGCGAGGCGCTCGACGTCGCGCTCGTCCGGCGCGCACCCAGGCCGGGGCGTGCCCCGGATGCCAAGACGATCGCCCTTGGTGCTCACTCGGTCCTCGTCGGGCTCGCGGAGGCGGGGCCGGTGCTCCTCGCGATCGACGACGTCCAGTGGTTGGACGGAGCCACAGCCTTCGTGCTGGGCTTCGTGGCCAAGCGGATCGCCGGGCATCGGATCGGCGTCGTCGCGACCATTCGCGGACCCCACACGTCATCCGACCCCGTGGGGCTCGACCGGGCGCTCGGCTCCGAGCGTGTCCAATGGCTCCACGTCGGGCCGCTCAGCGTCGGCCCCCTGGGCGTGCTCCTCGAGACGCGACTCGGCCACCGGTATCCGAGACCGGTCCTCGTGCGGTTGGCGGAGGTCTCGGGCGGGAACCCGCTGTTCGCCCTCGAGGTCGCGCAAGCGCTCGGCCCCGCTCCGATCCTCGACCCGGGAGCGCCGTTGCCTGTGCCGGAGAGTCTGCGCGAGCTCCTTGTGGGGCAGGTGACGAAGCTCTCGCCAGAGGGCAGGCGGGCGCTGCTCGCGGCGGCCGCCCTCTCGCACCCGCGCGCCGACGTCGTCGAGGCGGCCTCCTCCATCGCCGGCTTGGCCGCGGCCGAGGAGGCCGGCCTGCTTCGCCAGGAAGGCGACCGCGTCCTGTTCGCGCATCCCCTCTATGCCGCCGTCGTCTATCGCTCCGCTTCGGTTCGCCGACGGCACGCCATGCACGAACGGCTCGCCGCGCTTGCCGGCGACCCCGAGGAGCACGCCCGGCACCTGGCCCTCGCGTCGAGGCCGCCGGACAAGGTCATCGCCGATGCGCTCGACACGGCGGCCGCGGGCGCGCGAGCGCGCGGCGCATGGAACGCGGCCGCCGAACTGCTCGAGCTCGGCCATCGGTTCACGCCTCCGGAACAGGCGCACGAGGCACGCTCCCGTCTCGTTCGCGCCGCGGAGCACCATGTCCACGCGGGCGATCGACCCCGCGCCCGCGCCCTGCTCGAGGACGTGCTCGCGTCCACTCCCGGGGGCGTGCTTCGCTGCGAGGCTCTCCGCCTCCTCGCCGAGGTCCACCAGAACGAGGACAGCTTCGACCAGGCCGAGCGACTCCTCGACGAGGCGCTCGCGCACGCCGACGATCCGGCCTCGCGGGTGGCGGTGCTCGTCGCGTTGGCGTTTGTCTCGTTCAATGTCGGTGCCCTCGATCGCTCCGACCGGCACGCCACGCTGGCGCGTGCCGAGGCGGCAGCCCTGGGCGACGATGGCCGCCTCGCCGAGGCGCTCGCCATCCAGGCGATGGTCGACTTCCTGTCCGGGCGCGGGGTCGACTGGAAGATGGTCGAGCAGGCGCTGGCGCTCGAGGACCCGGGCCGCCTGGTCGCACTCACCACGCGACCGCGGACGGTCGACGCCGCACTCACGCTGTTCGTCGGTCGTGCGGAGGCGGCGCGCGCGAAGCTCAATGCGCTGCGCGATGCCGCGCGGGAGTCCGGCGACGAGAGCGATCTGTCGGCCGTGCTCTGGTGGCTGTCATCGCTCGAGACGGCCGGCGGGAACCTTCTCGCAGCCGCCTCGCTCGTGGACGAAGGCATCGAACTCGCACGCCTCACCGGAAGCGAGTCCGGCCGCGCATATCTCCTCGGCCAGCGAGCGCTGGTCCGCGCGCACCGGGGCGAGGTCGCGCCGGCCCGCGCAGACGCGGCTGAGGCCGCCCGGATCTGCGCGTCGATCGGGTTCTGGCAGCCGATGCTCTTCGTCGGCTCAGCGCTGGGGCTCCTCGAGCTCTCGCTCAGCAACCCCGCCGGGGCCTGGGCGGCCGTCCGCCAGCTGACTGAGGATGCCGAAACCAGGACGATCCTCGAACCGCAGCTCCACCAGTACCTGCCGGCCGCCCTCGAGGCCCTGATTGCGCTCGGCGAGCTCGACCGTGCCGAGCGACTCCTCGATTCGTTCGAGGCGCGCGCCCGCGAGGTCGACCGCACCTGGGCGCTCGCCCATGCCGCTCGCGCTCGCGGCCAGCTGGGTGCAGCCCGCGGCGACCTCGAGGGCGCCGAAGCTCACCTTCGATCCGCGCTCGGCAGTTTCAACCAGCTGGGAATGCCGTTTCCGGCCGCGCGAACGCTCCTCGTGCTTGGCCAGGTCCAGCGGCGACGCCGCCAGAAACGTGCGGCACGTGAGTCCCTCGAGGAGGCGCTCGGGATGTTCGAGGATCAGGGTGCCGTGCTGTGGGCGGAACGTTGCCGTGCCGAGCTGGGGGTCATCACCTCGCGTCACGAGCCGGGCGCCCTGACCGCGGCGGAGCAGCGGGTGGTCGAGCTCGCCGCGGAGGGACACCCCAACAAGGAGATCGCGGCCCGCCTGTTCCTGAGCGTTCATACCGTCGAGCTGCACCTCTCGCACGCGTACGCCAAGCTGGGCGTTCGATCGCGCGCTGAGCTCGCGCACCGCATGACGACGCGCCTCTGACCGCCGACCGCGGAGCCCGAGCCGGCAAGTCACAAGCTTTCCGCTATTTCACCGTTCTCGCCGGGACCATAGGGTGCTCTCGAGGCGCTCACGTAAGAGGGACGGCGGCGCGCTTCGACGGATCGGTCTACGTCCCCGAGACGAGGTCTGCCTCTACACCTTCGCGGCGACGTCCGGGATCGAGGCCGAGATCGCGGCCCAGCGGGCCGGGCTGGACCTGCTGAGGGTCGTCGAGGCGGTCGCGTCTGGAAAGGAGCGTCCATGAAACGGGTTCTGACGCTTGTGGCAGCGCTCGCGGTCCTGGCGGTCACGGCCAGCCCCGCCGCCGCACACGAAGGGCACGGTCGCAGGATTCAAGGCGGCTTCTGCCTGAACGACCACCTGTTCTGCATCAGCGCGAGCGTGGCCGGGCACTCGCCGGTCGAGGGGTACGGCGTCGACGGCAACGGCGGTACCTGCGCCAAGCCGCCGGCGACCGTGGATCCCCCAGCTGGCCCGCAGTACTGCGTCCCCAGTGGGACCGGCCTGCTCAAGATCAGACCGGGCACGTACTGGATCACCGTCGACGACACGCTCAACAGTCACAACTTCGAGCTCAGGAGCTGCCCGGGCTCGACCACAGCCTGCGGGCCCGGCAAGGGCGCCGTCCCGACGGAGCTCACGCCCGTCTGCAACGACGATCCGGCGAACGCTGACGTGTTCAAGTGCAGCACCGCCACCCCGTTTCCCGAGACGGCGGCGAACGACATCGTGGTGACGCTGAAGATCAAGCTGAAGCCGGGGACCTACAGGCTGTTCTGCGACGCAGTGAAGCCTGTCGTCCACGAGAACGCGGGGATGTACATCGACATCCAGGTCGGCGGCGTCGGACGGGTAGGCGACTGACTGGAAGCGCGCCGTGGCGATGCGCCTCGGGCGCGCTTGCCAGTCATGCGACCAGTTCACATCCCGCCGTGACGCTCGCACGATCTGTCTTCAGGCGACAGGTGTCGTCATCTCCGAGCGTCGTGGCGTCCCGGGGCCGGCCACCATGCTTGTGCTAGACTCCCGGCTCGACCAGCGCGTGCTCGGATCGAGCACGAAACCGTGGGGCTATAGCTCAGCTGGGAGAGCGTCTGAATGGCATGCAGGCGCCGCTGAGCGTTGTGGCCGACCGCTCCACGATCACGATCGAAACGAGCGGAATCGCCCAAGTTATCGTCTGTCGCTGAGAGGCGATAACAGCACCAGAGGCTGTTACTGTCGGTCGCCTCCGCCGCGTGTCCACCACGTACCGGTGTGAGTCCATGGCTGACTGCTCTCCAGGCAAGGGCCCCTCAACCCCGTAGTTGGACGAGCCCGGACCGGGATGTCAATGCCGCTCGTGTACGTCGCGTCGGCTCGCGGCCGGGCGCGTGGGGACCCTCCGGGCCGCCGGGCCTCGCCAGCCCAACGGCCTCGCAGCCAGGGCATCCATCGCCATTGCCGACGGACCTAGCGGACGTTGGCCCCCCGCCGCTGCGCGCGGAACCCGCCCCGGAACACCCGGACGGCAAGGGCCAGACAACCGATCACCGCCGGGACGAGCAGGTCGTTGGCGACGTCCTGCGCGCTCGTGGTCGGGCTGATGACGACGAGGACGACGGCGAGCCAGGCGGTGGCGATTCCGGCCGCGGCGCCGGTGACGACGTCCTCCCGGAGCCGCAGGGCGGCAAGGGCCCCGGCGAGGGCCAGCACGACCCCGGCGCCGCCGACCAGCAGTCGGAACTCGGGCGTCCCGCGCACCGACGCAGTAAGAAGCGAGAGGCCGACGCTGGCGAGCGCCAGTCCGGCCAGCTGGAGACCGGCAAATTCGGCCCGACTCCACGCGGCGGCGAGGCGCTCCACGTCCAGTCGCAGTCCACGCACGCCGTGGCCCCTCCTGCTCTCCCCCTGCGGTTGGGAGTGTTCACTGCGGCCCGCGGGCTGGCCGCCTGTCGTCCCGATCACAGCTGCAAACACTGCCGAACGAAGGCCTCGATCTCGCCCGCGACGATGCGCGGCTGGTCTAGGCGCAGTCGCCGCCAGCGGTCGATGACATCCGACTCCGCCGCGTTGGGGCGCCTCCCGCCGCCTCCTCCCGGCTGCGGGCACGAGCCGAGGGGCAGGGTCACGTCGATGTCGCCGCCCGAGACGTGCGGCCGATCCGCAGAGGGGCTGGCCGGCCCGCTCGAGCGCCTCCACGGCGCTCCTGATCCAGGACGGGGTGATCGCCCCGTTCGCGTGTGTCTGGCTCCCGAAGGTCACTGTGACGTCGGCCACCGATCGACTCCCCGTGCGGTATCGCGGAGAGGATGGCCTCGGCGTGTGACAGGTTGACTGTCACAGTGCTCTCAATCGGGATCCGGACGGAGCCGGCGCCCGTGCGCCGAACCTCCACCAATCGCGATCGACGGGGGGCAGTTCCGGCCCCGATCATGGCCAGCAGTAAGGCGAGGGCGTTCGCCCGTTGACGTTAGGCCCTCAAGCAGCAAGTTCAGCGGCGACGCCGCCCAGGGTCACGACGAAGAGGATGGCCACCACGTCCGTGGACACATCCGCAGGGAAGGCGGGAAGCAAGGCACCAAGAACCCGCAACGGTTGCAGATGGTCGGGATCTTAGTCGGCGTGAACCGGCATCTCGGCACCCCCCGGGAGGGACACGCGGCAACGGCCAACGTCAGCTGTGCCGGCGCGGCTCCGCGATCATCCCGCGGCTCCTGAACACTCGCAGACCGCCATTCCGACGCGTCGCCCCTTCTGCATGCCGCTGTGGCAGAGTTCGGGGACACGGATGCCGGGGGCTCTAAGGCCGACCTGGGGAAGCCACTAGACGGGGTTGGGCCTGAAGACACTTCGGCGGCGGCACTGGCGAGTGGTGTCCTGAGTTAGGGCCGTCCTGATCCCAGTCGCACCCGCGCAGGGCGGACTGGAGCTAGTCTCGACCTGTCCGGGCACCGATCAGATCGGCTAGTGCCTCATGCCGCAACGTCGGGGAGCGAATGGTGGACCTCGGCGTTGAGGCGCCAGGCCTTGGCCGGTCGCGCGTTCCGGTTGTGCCAGCGCAGGTAGGCCCGGATCGCGGCGTCCTGCTCGGCATGGCTCGGATAGTCAGAACCGTTGAGGACGAACGAGCGGAGCGCCTGGAACTGGCACTCGATGAGGTTGAGCCAGCTCGAATAGGTCGGCGTGAACACGAGCTCGATGTCGTGGTCGGCGACCCACGCCGCAAGCTCGTGCTTCTTGTGCGGGCTGAAGTTGTCGAGGACGACGATCAGGTGCTCGGCAAAGCGGGCCCGCAGCGAGCGCAGGAGCTCCCGGATCTCGCGCCAGGTCTTGCGGTCGTGCAGGTGCCCGTACAGGGTGCCGGTGGCCGGGTCGTAGGCGGCCACAAGTTGGCGCACGCCCGCCGTCCGCTTGTACGTCGCCCGGAAGCGCGCCGGCTCGGCGACCGGATGCCAGCCGTGCCCGAGCCGCGGCTGGAGGTTGAGCGGGCCGAACTCGTCGAGGCACAGCACCCGGGCACCCGCCGGTGGATGGGCATACAGGTCGAGGATCCTGTTCTTCTTGGTCTCGAACTCGGGGTCGGGCGACGCCTTCCAGGTCTTGTGGTGGGTGAAGCGGATACCCGCCTCGTGGAGGATCCGCCACAGCTGGCTGCGGCTGATCGCCGGCACGATCCGGGACCGGACCAGGTGGGCCCGGAGCTTGGTCAGGCTCCAGCGCGTGAACGGCTCGCCCCGGTCAGCCGGACGGGCGAGGGCCACCTTCACGATCTCGGTCCGCTCGTCGAGATCGATCCGGCGCGGTCGGCCCCCGCCCCACTGAGGGTCCAGGGCCGGGAACCCCTGCTCGTTGAAGGCGTGGATGAGGGCGGCGACATGCGTCGCGCTGGCCTGGAACATCAGGCTGACTTGGCCGACGCTCTGGCCCTGGTACGAGGCGAACAGGAGCATCGCCCGGTGACGTACCACCGCGTTGGTGCCTCGTCTGGACAGCTGGAGGAGGTGGGCCGCCTCCCCGTCGCTCAACTCACGGACGAAGAGTTCGGCCCGGCGGGCCATCGCCACCTCCTGCGCTTCGATCGGCTGGAACGGGGAGTGCGATTACCTACCGAGCATTATGAATCAGGGCACTAGGTACGAGCCGTGGACCAAGACGACATCCGGGACGATATCGAACAGGCGACCGCTATAGGCCTGGAGAACCTCCAGATACTGGAGCTCGCCGCGGCGTGGTGCGAGAACATAGGCATCGATCGCGGGCCGTTGGGCGTCGGCATCGTCGAGCAGGTGACCAGCCTGCCGATCAGCGGAGGCAGTCTCCGATGCGACTACGCCAACCACCCGCGTGCCTACGGAATGGTCCTCAAGCACACGGCGGTCGATTTCTACGAGGCGAACTGCATCGGTTGCGCGCACCAGAAGCCGACGGGGCGGACGCCGAACCTGGGCACATGGGCCGACACGCTGATCGCCGCGCGTAACGAGGAGGCTCGCCAAGTCGAGGAGCAGCGCCGCGTCGAGGCTGAGCAACGGCAAGATCGCGCGCGAAGCCGACGTTTCCTGATCGGAGCGCCCGATCCGAGCGTTCAGGCGATCCTCAATCTCGTAGATCGGATCGACGCGGAAAGCGCCGACGCCGACGCTGAGAGCCTGCTCCTCAAGAACGCCGAGCTCTCACCCGGAGATTTCCCCGACCCGCTCCTCGAGCATCTAGCCAGCGAGGCGATCGCGATCAAGCGGGGCGCCCTCCTCGAAGTGGTGTTCAAGGTATTCGAGCTCTCCGGCCGCCCTGCTGTCGAGACGGTCCTGCCACTAGCCTTCGCCGCCCTGGCCAAGGGGACAGCCGCGGCTGCCGGCGGGGAAGTCATCGCGGCGCACGCGACGAGTGTTCCGGCCGATGAAGGAGTCCGGCTCGGCATCATTAGGCTGGCGGCCGGGTCGTTCAGCTTCCACGGAGGAGACTGGACGGGCGGCGAGGCCGCAGCGCTGCTGCGCTTCTTCGACGTCGACGCGAAGGGTGCCGTCGAGGCGCTCGGTCTCGTGCTCCGGCACGACCAGACCGCGATGCGCACGATGGGAGCCCACGCGGCTCGGCACCTCGTTCGCGCTCGCCCGTCAGCTGGTCCCGCCCTCCTCCCCGCGCTCCTCGATTGCGTCCAGATGCCAGATTCGAGCCGCTACCACGGTGACCCGTTCGCCGCCTCGACCGCCGCGGACGTCGTGGCGGATGTCCTGATCGCCGACCCGTCCACCGATGACGCGATCGCCGCGCGTATGACGGGGACTAGTGAGCGTGAAGGCCGAGCTCTGTGGAAGTGCTACTGGCACGCCGCCCCGACGAGGTTCCGGGGTGGAGTGCCAGACGACACCGTCGCCCTTATCGAACAACGGGCCGTCGCCATCCTGCACGAGGATCATCCACTCGGCCTCCTCGCCGAAGTCTCCGAGACCCTCTCGCACCTGACCGATGACCACGGGCCGACCGTCGGCATCCCGCTCGCGGCCCTCATCGACCTGCTTCGATTGTGGAACAGGAAAGCTCTCGAAGCAGAGGATCGCCGCCCGCCCGACCCGTCGCCGATGCTGGCATTCCTCGAATGGGACAACCAGAAGATCCGGATCCGCGGCATCGCCCGGAACGTCAGGGAGGCCCTGGAGGGAAAGGCGAAGCGAGACTTCGGCGCCTATGTCGATGCGATCCAATCGCTTTTCGAGCTCAGCAGCACAAGCGCCCTCGGCAAAGACGACAGGGAATCGCTCCTCGACGCGCTCGGCGTGATGCGGACCGACGAAGACGTCGCCAGGGCAGAGCCCCTGCTGACGCGAGTGCTCACCGCCGGCGAGACGCTCGAGCGGGCGGCGGCGCTCGCGGCCCTCGGCAAGGCTGGGGACCGACTCACCATCCCCGCTGGCATCCAGCGCCTGATCGTTAGCAACCTCCTCAGCACCGACCGCCTCTGGGTGACCATCACCGCAATCCGCGCCCTCCACATCGTCGAGGTCGAGCCGATTGAGCGCGTCCCGATCGTGAACGTGCTGGTTGCCTTCGCATTCGCCTACAAGCGCGAGGCACTCCGCTCGGACGACGTCGAGCGAGCTCTCTCGCTCGCGCTGGCGCTGTCTGAGCACCAGGACTACGAGCCACAGGTCATGGACCTCGCGCTCAAGATCGTCAACGACATGCCCAGCTCGGAGGCAGCAGACGCCTTGGAGCATCTGCACCGGCTCCGCACAGGGGCACAGTGGGTGGCGGCGGTGGTCCGGGCCATGGAGCCCGACGACCGCGGAGGTGACTGGTACGGCGTCCACGAGATGAAGAAGGAGGACCTGCTGCGACTCCTGGCGGAAGCGCCAGCCGCCTGGCTCGAGACGAACTGGGACGCGCTCGAGGCCGCAGCGATGCGGGACCTGGACTTCCAGAGCACGTGGACCTGGGCTATCGCAGACCTGTTCGGCCGGCACGGCCAACATGAGCGCGCAGCGAGCCTCGCCCAGGCGGTCGTCGATGGCACCCCGGACACCCGCGAGAGCGGTCCTCGCCGCCGACTGGCCCGGCTCATCACGTCTAGCCACCGCATTAACGCGGCAGCCGACGATCAAGCCGATATGAGGCGCCTCCTCGATGAGGCGGTTGCCCTCGCGGCGGAGGAGGCCTCCGACCATGCGTGAGATCCACCTCTCAGGGGACGGTCGGTCGCTCGGGTCGCTCTTCGCGCTGCGTCGCAGCATCGATGAGCGGCTTGGGTCCGTTGCACGTGGCCGCGTCGTCGAGTTCAACGACGTGGCGGACGATCTGGCCGCGGGCCGCGAGGCCGGCACAGCGGCCTGGGCGATGGGCCGCGCGCTTCGAGCCCTCGATCGCGCGCAGCGCTGGGAACAGGCCCTCGCCGACGCGGAGCCGGAACCCGAGCGCTTCCGTGCCTCGGCTCGGTATCTGGCCGAGCAGACCCTGGCGACGACGCCGATCGACGCGTGGAGCCCGGGCCTGAACGAGGGGCTCGCGACCCTCGCAGCCCTCGACGCGTTCGAAGATCCGCTGCGAGCCGCCGCTGCCCTCCGACGGACGGCCGTCTCGTCGCCGGTCACCACCTTATTCGACCCTCCCGAGCGGTGGGCGCCACGCCCTGAGGATCCGGCGGAGGCTCCGCGCCCTGTCGTCCACCTTCGCTTCGATGTTGACGAGCGCGCGGTAGCGTGGCCGCTGGCCGTCGAATCGAATCGCGTCTACCGACTGGGCGCGACAGCCCGGGTCGATCCCTGGCCCGCGGGCGCCGACCTGATCGAGATCGCGCTCGAGGGAGTCCCGAGCGCGGTGCTCTCATTGAGCCCGATCGTCATCCCGAAGGGAAGGGCCCGCGCCGAGACCTACATGGTCTCCCACGCCGAGATTGGCATCGACCACCCGGCGGAGCTCACGGCCGCGGCCCGCTTCATGGGGCCGGGGGTGGTGGAGCCGGCCCGCGTGGTCGGGCATCGGCAGCTCCGGGTCACAACGCTCGACCCCGGACTGGCAACCGGACAGCCGTTCGTTGCGCAGAAGATCGTCGAGATGCTCGGCGAGCTGAGTAGCCGAATCCCGACGCTCCCGACCCAGGACCGCAAGGACTTCGTTGCTCTACTCGACGCGACACTGGCATTCGCCTCGCTCGCCCTTGAGCGCGACGATCTCGAGGGCATCGACGAGCGAACCTTCCAGCGGAAGCTGAAGCAGGCCTTCGTGCAGGACTCGCGGATCGGTCGCGACATCCACGAGGGTTCGCGGTTGGGCGGAGGCGTCGTCGACCTCGTACTTCGCCGGATCAACGACGAGTTGAAGGTGATGCACGAATCGGTAGACATCGCCGACGCCGAAAGACTGGTCGGGCAGCCAACCCAATACGGCAGCGCAGCCGATTCACCAGTGTCGATCCTGACCGTGCTGGACGATTCGCCGAAGACAGAAGCACCCGGCATTCCGGCCAACTACCTCCGTTGGGTCTACCCGCGCCTGCACGGCGCCGCACAGCCTACGGTGCCATCGATGGTTGCCGTTGTGATCGTTCAGGTCGGATATCGACTGCCCAGCGAGTGGACCAACACGCCGACCGTCAACTCAAGCGACCGCGATCGCGATACCGGCGAGCACTAGACCGACACCTGGCTCCCGTGCCACCCATTGTGGCTTCTGCGCCGACGGCCCGGCGTCGCGGTTCGAACGGTTCACCTTGTTGCCCTGCCTAGCTCGGGCGCTCCAGGTCGTTGAGGAAGAGGTCGGCCAGATCGGCGGCCTCGTCGTAGTCGAGGCTGTCGAGCAGCAGGTCGGGGAGGAAGAAGTCGCCAAACATCGCGTCGCAGTGGACGCACCCGTTCGCGGGGTACTCCGTGCCGAGCGTTTTCGAGAACCGCCGCCGGACGGTCCGCGGGGCCGGCTCGGGCGGCGCGGCCAAGTCCCTGATCCCCGGCCACAGGAACACGGGGGTCTTGCGGCCGCAGTTCCAGCAGCGCGCCTCGAATCCGACGAACTCGGGGGACGGAGTGGGCATGCCGTACCGGTCCGCCAGGGCCCTCGTCCGCTCGGGCCAGCCAGCGGGATCGCTATCTGCCACGCCGTCGCCGGGCACCGTCCTAGCCGACGCCCCGGGCGCCCGACAGGAGGGAGCGCCCGAGCACGATCGCAACGGCTCCAGCCGCCAGCGTCGAGACCACCGCGACCCGCTCGCGCCGCCGCTGGTGCGCATCCGCCGCCATCGTCACCGCCTCCACGAGGAGGTCGAGCTCGGCGGCCGGTGCGAAGGGCAGCACCGAGCGGGCGACGGACCGGACGAGCTCCCCGTCCGGCGAGGCGAACCAGCCGGCGAGCCGCACCTCGGCGAACTCCGCGTCCCCGAGGATGGCGCGGGCCACGTCCCCAGCCCCGCTGAGTCGGGCGTACGGTCCCGCCGGACCCGCGTACGGCCAGCCCGGGTTGGCCGCGAGCCAGCGCCGGAGGAAGCGCCCGAGCCGTTCGGCCCCGGGAGTCGGCTGGTGGTGCATCTCTAGGCCTCCTTCGATGTGGCGTACGCGAGCAGGATCAGGGCGAGGGCCACACCGACGCCGGCGACGAAGGGCGTCAGCTCAGTGCGGTTCACGACGCCGTCGGTGTCGGCCGCCGCCCCCGTTAGGAGGCCGGTGACGCCGCGGTTGCAGCCGGGGCATCGGCCCGCCATCAGGAGGTCGCGGCCGGTGAGGTCGCGCCCGCAGCGGCACGTCCCCAGGACCTGCGCCATCCGGCCGTCCACCTGTCCCGCAGCCGACCCGATCCGCGCGAGCTCCCCCTGCAGCTCGCGCAGGCGCACTTCGAGGTCGCCGACCGAGTCCTCGTTCCCCGCAGCCTCGAGGCCCCGGCCGAGAAGCTCCGCGACCGCAGAGGTCAGCGACAGGCCGTGCTCCCTGCGGTAGTCGTCGACGGCGTCCTTCAACTCCTCGTCGACCCTAGCGTAGATGGTTGCGGTCACGCGGCCTCCTTATGCTGCTAGCGAATGCTAGCGCGGGAGCAATCACTGTGCAAGCATCCGTGGGCACATGGCGGGAGAAGTGCGGCGTCTTTGGCAGCGCGTCGTCCTCGCCATGATCGTTAGCTGCTGGCGAGCACGCCACCTGCAGACCAGCCACGCCCGAACCGAGAGTGGGATCGCGATGCTCCCTCGGGTGATGCACGAACTCGGCGTTCGGTCGGACGAGGTGGTGCCCGAGCAGCTGTGAGTCGCGATCGCCCGAACCTGTTTTCACTTGGCTGGCGGAAGCATCCTCCACCCCGAGTCAGCTGCGCGTCGGCGCAGCGGAGTCTCGAATTTCGGGTAGCGTTCGCTGGAGGTGTACGCCATGCGCAGTGGTTGACGCAGTGGCGGTGTTCGGAGGGGGCAAACACGATGCGATTGCCAGGCAGCAGGAGAGTCACGCTCGTGAAGGGGTTCGGCACGGAGGCCGAGCGGCGGGATGCGGTCGTCGCGACCGTCCAACCGAAGATGGGCTTCTTCGACGTGACGACGCCCGTCGAGGTCGGCGACGTGGTCGAGGAGCCGGACCCGAGGGACGGCGGCACGGTCATCCGGCACACGGTGGCCAAGGTCGCGATCTTCCAAGGCCACGGCGCCATGGACCACATCGAGGCGGTGTGGGGCGACCCGCCACGGCCCGCGATGCCCCGGCCGAAGACGCTGTCGATCGGAGACCTCCACCCCGCGGTCGCGGCCGCGGCGGGCGGCCTGTACGCGGACGGCCACCTGGCGCAGGCGGTGTTCGAGGCGATGAAGGCAGTCGAGGTTCGGATACGCGCGATCACCGGCATCGACGAAACGGGGGCGAGGCTGGTCGGGCAGGCCTTCGGGGGCGCGAACTCCCCGTGGCGGCTCTCGGGGCGGCCCGGCCGCCTCGGGGTGGACGAGCACGAGGGGCGGCGGCTGATGCTCATGGGGGCGTCGCAGGCTGTCCGAAACCTCGGCGCCCACGAGCTCGAGGGGATCCCCGCCGCGTCCGCGATCGAACTGCTCGGGCTGGCGAGCCAGTTCATGCGCTGGCTGGACGACCTGTAGCCAACCCTACTAGCCGTCGTCCGGATCGACCACGGTTCGGCGGTGACAGGAATACGGCCCGCCGTCGTCCGGGTGAGCGCTGGCGGCCTGGGCCGCTGTGCGGCCTGCCCGACACACAGGCACCATTCGGCCCGCTTCCTACCGGCGCCGGCGTGTGCCAGTCTGGCGCCGCCTGACCGTCCTGCCGGAGGAGCCCCGCGCCGTTGGCGGGGCCGCCAGGGGTCCGGCCGCGGCGAACTCGATCGCGTACACGGGCCGGAACGGCCGCGTCGTGGCCCGCACGCTCTCGATGCGGTCCACGCGGTAGGAGCGGTGCTGCCGATTGTCGGCCCTCAGGGCGTGCAGCAGCAGGCGCCCGGCCCGGCTCCGGCGGAGCGAGTACGGCTCCACGACGCGGACGGTCCCCGCATACCCGAGTTCGAGGCACAGCCGGTTGGCGCCCGCGAACCTGACCGTCTCGAGTGGCACGCCGGCGCCCCAGGTCGCCACCGTGGGGGGCGGGCTCCAGGAGGGGTCCTCGTCCGCATCCATTGCGATCACCGGCAGCACCTCGGGCCCCTCCCCGCCCTCGAGCCAGGCGAAGAGCGCGGGGAGCTCGCCCCAGAACTGCTCGAACGGCGGCAGGACGGGCAGCTGGTGGGCCAGCATGTTCGACCACTCCGACTCGAGCTCCGCACGGGTCTGGGCGGCGGCCACCGACGCCATCGTCGGGACGCCCACTCCCTTCGTGCGGCACTTCTCCCCGAGCGTCGACCTGACCAGCTCGGCATGCTGCCGGAGGTCGGTGCGCCAGTAGAGGTTCACGATGTCGTAGAGGTCGCGCGGGCGGCCGCGCTCCCCCATCGCGCGGATCTTCTCGGCGAAGACCTCCTCGAACGAGTAGGCCCGCACGACGGCCGGGCCCGGCAGGTCGTCCGTGTACGGGTGGCTGATGGCCCGGAGCACGGGCGGCCTGGCCACGACCTCGCTCGTCGAGAGGTCGATCTTGATGGACGCGGCCCCGGGGGCGGCCCGCGGGCCGCGGAAGTAGACGCGCCCCTCGAGGGACGTCGCGCCCGGTCGCCCGCGGACGGCCGGCTCGCGGACGGAGAAGTCGATGCCGGAAGCCTCGTGCACCCGGGCCAGGACCCGCTGGATCGCCTCGAGGGCCCCCGGCTCGTCGGCGGGCCCGCCGGGGAGGACCGTGAAGTCCAGGTCCTCGGAGAAGCGGTAGGTCTCCACGTAGCACTTCTTGAGGCAGGTGCCGCCCTTGAACGCCCAGGAGCTCGAGAGCACGGGGTCGGAGCCGATGCCCCACAGCACCCAGCCGAGGACGTAGTCCTTCTCGACCACGTCCTCCCGCAGCCCCCACTCCGAGACCCGCTCGACGATGGCCGCCCTGCCGATCACGGCGCGACCCCCGCGTTGACGCGGAGGTTCCAGCGGGTCACGATCGGCCCACGGGGCTCGATGGCGGGGTCGAGGAGGCTGACCCCGCGGCTGATGCGGGCAAGGCACGCCGCGGCGATGGCGGGCGCCCCGAGGCCGCGGGCCTCGACGAGGTAGCCAAGGCGCTTGAACACGGCCCGGTTGCCGAGGCGCTCGGCGTAGCCGATGAGGAGCTCGTCGTCCCGGTGGCCGCTCCCGAAGTACGCGTCGGCGACGTCGGCGACGTGCCGTATCCCGCCGCCGTTCGCGGGCACGTCGAGGACGTCGACCAGCGTCCGTGTCGGGTCGGAGACGGCCACCTTTCGGTCGGCGCGCCACACCGAGCGGAGGCCGAACACCTTCGCCTCGGCGATGTGCCGCACCTCGATGGCTGCGACGTCGAGCGGCACGGTGCGGCCGCGGGTCCGCTCGGGTGCGTAGACGAGCAGGTCGCGGAACAGCTGGTCGGTCAGCTCCCAGTGCTCGCACGCGCTCCAGCCCCCGACGTAGCCGCGCGGGAACAGCGTCGCGGCGATGAGCCAGGGGTCCTCGTGCCACTCCCCCGACCGCGCCGCCTCGAGCGGCACCGGCACGTACAGCCCGCGTCGCGGGCGCGCGAGCCACCCCCGCGACGCCAGTGATCGGAGCAGGCGGCCGGCCCGCCCCTCCGGCATGCGCCACAGCGCCGCCGCGTCGCGCGCCGTGAAGGCCGCGCCGCCGGCGCGGTGGAGCAGCTCGAGGAGGCGCCTGTTCTCGGCTGAGATGCCGCCGCTTGGCGCGTTATAGTCCATGTCGCTATTCGCCCATCTGGAGGTCGTAACACGTGACGCGATGTGAGTATACTCCGTCACACAGAACGCCCGTCTCGAGGACGATACCCGCCACGCGGTGTCTCATCCCTCAGCGCTGATCACGAGAGGAAGGCCCCTGAACAGAGCTGATAACTGACTGAGTCACCGCTGCAGACGGCGGCAGTTATCAGCTCTGCGAGCGTTGTGCTGGTCCGGGGTCCCCCGGAGCGTGTGGTAGACTGCCGCCTCGACCAGTAAGCAGCTCTGATCAAGCACGGAACCGTGGGGCTATAGCTCAGCTGGGAGAGCGTCTGAATGGCATTCAGGTGCCGCTGAGCGCAGTGGCCTGCCGCTCCCCGATCACGATCGAGTTGACCGGAATCGCCCAAGTTATCGTCTGTGGCGGAGAGGCGATAACGGTGCGAGAGGCGATGACTGACTGCTGTGGCTTCGGCCTGTGCTGTCCGCGCTGGCTGTACGCATGACGTCATCCGGCGGCCCGTGGACTCTCACCTCCGGACAAGGCCCCCGATCAGGCGCGCAGCGCGTAAAGCGGATCCTGCCGGGCCGCAGCCACTGCCGGAGGAAGGGAGGCCAAGATGGCGCCGATCACCACTAGAGCGGCCGCCGATACGCTCAGGGTGACCCGCGGCACGCTCGATACTTGTGCGTAGACGATCACGGACCCCATCAAGGCGCCCGCGACGGCCGAGAAAGTGGCGATAACAGTCGTCTCGACGATCAGCATCGCAGCGATCGACGAGCGCTCCGCACCCTGCGTGCGTCGCAAGCCGATCTCACGGCGTCTCGCAGCGACAGACCCGAACAGGTTGACCGAAACGACGACGACGCCGAAGACGAGGGATCCGAGCAGCACAGCGGTGTCGAGCGAGCCGACCTCCTCACCTAGACCCGCTTGCAGGCGGGCGAGATCTCCGGATCCCTCGATTGCCAGAGCTCTGGGATCCGCAGGTCCCAGGATGTCCGGCAGCAGCCTTATGAAGGCTGGCACGTCAGCGCTCGTTCGGGCCAGGAGCCGAATCTCGCCGACTTCGCCATCGGCCTCCCCTGGCGGTCCGAATCCGCGGACAAATGCGTAGTCGTTCAGGTCAGCAATCGGGGCGGCGAAGCGCACCTCGCCCACTACGTCGATGAGGCGGCCTGACTCGTCGACCAGCAGTCCGCGCCCCCGCGGCATCCCCAGATCGCGTGCTGCGGCAACGCCCACGAGCGCCTCGCCGTCGGCGGGCACGTGGCCGACGACCAGCGACGCAAGAGAGGCACCCAGAAGGTCACCACGGTATCTGCGGAGGCCAACGGCCGAGTGCAAGTAGCCTGTGTGCGCGCTCCCGCTTTGGGCGTTGTGGGCGATCGAGCCTGCCGCGTCGAGGGCGACCGACCACTCGACCGCGCTGACATCCGCGAGCCGGTCGACCGACCCGGGCAGTAGATGGCCGGAACCGCTCTGATCGGTAACGCGCACGATCCGAGCCGCCGGCGCCTCAAGTTGTCCGATCACGACCGTCCGCGTGGCCCAAGTACGACCGGAGGTCGCGACGACTACTGCGACGGAGAGCACGACCACGGTCGCCGTGACGGCCGACCGAAGGCGGCTGTGCCGGAGATCCGCCAGAGCCAGCCGGACGACCTCTTTGCGATGAAGGCCGGGCAGCTCGAGTTCCGCGGTCACGCGAGGCGCTCCGCGCGATCACAAGCCCGGATGACGTCGGGCGCGTGCGTGACCACGACTACTGCCACACCGTCAGTGGCCGCCTGCCTGAGTGTGGCCACGACCGACTCTGCGGTCGCCGGGTCGAGGTTGCCCGTGGGCTCGTCCGCGAGGATCAGCTTCGGGTGTCGTACCAGCGCCCGGCAGAGGGCCGCCCGTTGCGCCTGACCACCGGAGACCTGATTGGGCCGCCGAGCCGCCACCTGCTCGAGTCCCATCGCCGTGGCGAGGCGGCGCGCCTCGGCCATCGACTCGCCACGCGACAGGCCCGAGTAGAGGCCGGCCTCGACGATGTTGTCGAGGAGGGTCTCCGACTGCAAGAGCGCGGCATCCTGGAATACGAACCCGATGTGATGCGCCCGGAGCCGACTCCTGGCCCGGTCGTCCAACCCGGCAGCGCTGGCCCCATCGAACATGATTTCCCCCGTCGTCGGCGTGAGGAACAGCCCGAGCAGGTACAGGAGCGTTGACTTGCCGCAACCCGACGGCCCATGGACGGCGAGCAGCTCCCCGGCGCTCAACGCCAGCGAGACGTCCGCGATGGCTGCGACGTCCGCGCGCGGGTACGCAAAGTGGAGGTGGCTCGCCGCGAGCACCGGTGTCACGGGATCACGAGCAGCGTGCCGGTCTCAATGCCCGACACGATCGCCTGACCCTGATCGGCCACCAGTATCTTCACCGGCTGGCGCTGACCGCCGGCGAGCAGAACATAGGCTCCAATCGCTGGATCGGTCTGGACTGCGGCTGACGGGACCAGCGGCCCCGTCGTCTGCTCAACCAGCGTGAACTCGATTGAGACGCGCATATCGTGACCGCCGGCATCTGGAGTTGGGCAGCGGTTCACAGAGCAAAGCGCTCCCGAACTTCCGGCGACGTTACCGACGGCAAGCCCCTCACTGAACGCGATGCTCTCGAGCGTCACTGGGATCGAGGTTCCATCAGGGAGTTGGGCAGCCCCGCTCGTGCCCGCCGCCAGCCCGTCTGGCGCGGCTGAACCAAACTGAACTGTCAGTTGAGGAACCGCCGCCAGCTCGTCGAGCAGCTCGACTCCCGGAGCGATCGGAGCGCCGACAGTGGCGTCAGTGCCCCAGGCGAACGAAGGCCCGTCGAGCGATCTGCTCGGAAGGAACAGGACATCTCCGAGTTGGACGACGCCGTCGGATGGGAGTAGCAGCGAGCCCTGCCAGGCGGCGACCGCTTCCTTGGTGGCCGCAGAGAACACGTCGCTCGCGGCGTCGACGCTGTAGCCGCGGTGCCGCAGAAAGGCGTTCAGGGCGGCCACATCGCGGCCGGCGTCGCCGGTGCGTAGAGTCCGGAACGCTGGCACATCGGCCGCTATGACCGTCATGGGGCGCTCGTCGAGCCGCATAACCTGATCATCCTGGGAAAGCGGACCGGACCCGGAGCGGAGCGCCGTGATGATCCCTCCGCGGGGCGCGTAGATCCGGCGCACGGTAGGCCAATGCAACGTCGCGGGCAGCGTCAGGCTCCGCCCCAAGGTCCCCGCCTCCACCCGATACGTGAGCGGAGCGGCCGCAGCCGGCTGACCCTCGCCAGGTGCGCGGACGACCGTCGCGCCAGCCGCGAAACCCGAGGCCAGCAGAAGTACTGCGGCGACTAGCCAGGGCGCCCGCCTCCGCAATCGCTGCCACATCATCGACACCGGGGCTGATCGCTGCGCGGGCCGGGTGGTCGTGCCGTCACCACCCGAGGAACGCCGGGCGACCCTCGACGCCCTCGCAGCTTATCTGCGCCTCGAGAGGCACCGCCATTCCCTTGCCGGCGAGCCATGCGAATGGATCCCAGTCACCATTCGTGTCGATGAAGACGCGCTGTGGAGGTGCGTCTTCAACCGCATAGCCCGCTGCCCGAAGGCAGGCCGCCTCGTGGACACGATAGGCATACCAGGCGACCAGCTGGGCTTCGGTCAGCTTCGGGGGCGGCCCCAGCCTCGCCGGGTCGATCGACGCCATGCAGTCGCGCAGTGCCTGGCCCGCCTCCTTCGCCCGCGTGTCGTCCCCGAGCGCGAACTCGAAGCCGGCCTGCCTCAGGTCCAGCGTGACGGGATACCCCCGGTCTTCGACGCATGCCTTCGTTCGGAGGAGGAAGTCCACCTGGGTTGTCGCGTAGGGGCTGTCCGGGTCACGTGTAGCCGACGGGGTCGCGGCCGCCACGCCTCCGACGCCTCCGACGCCTCCGACGCTGGCGCGTGGTTGCTGCGGGGCGCTAGAGCACCCGACAGCAACCACCGCGACCGCAGCGAGCGCGGACACAAGCCCAGCGCGAGCGGTGCTGCGGGTCACTGAACGCAGGACCCGCCCCATGACGTGATCTCGAAATCGTAGGCCACAACCCACCAGGTCGACTGATAGCCGGTGTATGACGTCTTCAGCGTCCGGTAGGGGTTGTAGAAGTACTGGACGTGGCCGTCCTGCCAGTTGTGCGATATGTAGACGCTCGCCTGGCTCTGGACGATCACCTCCCGAGTCCCGCCGCAGGTCGTCGATCCGGATTTGGAACCTCCGCTGGCGGCCACAGGCGATGCTGCCACGAGTGCCAGCATCGCCGAAGCGATCAGAATGGCCGCCGTGCTGCGCAGTCCGTGCCGCAACACGCACCTCCTTGCCCGGCGAGCCGAGCACCGTCCGCGGTCGGCTCGCTTCGCGGCAACCCGAGCGGGGAGAATTGCCGCTGTCTAGGAGGTCCCCCCCCCCGGTCGCGGGCATCGCCGCGACCAGCGGCGATCTTGGGCGACCGCCGTGACGTCGGTCAAGTGGCATTCGGCCCATCCGTCTCAAGGTTGTCACGCAACCTTCCGGCGCCCACCTTCAAGCAGGGTCGCCCATCCCGGTCCCCAAGAAGGTCCTGGAACGGCTGAACGCCGAGGCTTGACACGTGGGCGAGCCACGACGCTCGAATACACGAATCACGTACACAAGAATCACTTGAATTCGGGCCCATCCGGTCGTAGCGTGGGGTCCTGGCCGTCTCGGCGAAGACGGCGGCGAGCCTCGAACTCGAAGTGGTGCCGGCCCGGCGGTCCGGCATCGAGAGGAGCGGCGACCGGACGCGCGGGCACTCCCACGAACCGGCCGCTCACGTCGGGCCCGCCGCGTCGGTCGGCGCCGAGCCGGCGGTGGCCGGGTGACCGACCGCGGTCTCGGGCTGTGCAAGTAGCCGTCGCCAGCGTCATCTCATCGGGCGATGCGCGCGAACGCAGGTCCCGAGGTCGGGCCGATCGCCTCCGGCGACGATCGAGGCTGCTCAGGTCGCGGAGCGCCGTCGATTCGATCGACCCGCCAGCCCCCGCAACGCCACACCTTCTTCAGGGCTGCGCCGCGTTTGGGAGCTGTGCTATGGGCATTTCAACGACGACCACCTTCTTCGATGACACCTCAGAGGAACTCGGGTGATGGCCAGGCTCGATCGGTCTGACCGGGCACTCAGCGGCCGGATCGGGGCGTACCGGCTGCATGCCACGCACGACTCGCGCGAAACCTCGAAGCCAGGCCGTGACGCCTTCCTCGCCTCCTTCGAACGCCGCGTCGACCCCGATGGGATCCTGCCGCCGGCGGAGCGTGCCAGGCGAGCAGCCCACGCCCGATCGGCCTACTTCGCGAAGCTCGCCTACCTTTCGGCGAGGGCGCGGAGAGCCCGTTCGGCCCGACGCCGAGGCGTCCGATGAGCGCCACGGTCCGGGCGCCGCTGGTCCGCGCAGGCCCGGGCGTCTCCGCCTGGACAGCCCTTCCGGAGCGGGATCGCGCGCTGCTCCTCTGGCTCGTCCAGGGCGATGTCGTCACGGCCGAACTCGCGGCGCTGCTCGCGTACGGCCATCGCCGGATCGCGCAACGGCGGCTCGCACGGCTCGTCGAGTACGGTCTGCTGACGGGCTTCTGGGCGGCGAACCGGCAACGACCACGAGGCCGGTACGCCTACTCGCTCACGAAGATGGCTCGCTCGCAGCTCGAGCGCCTCGTCTGGCCGCTCGGCAAGCCGACGTTGCTCGACGGCGCGATCGAGACCGTGTCGCCGGTCATCCACCAGCTCGCGACCCATGACCTGTTGGCGGCGTTCCTGCGGGTCGCGGATCCAGACGCCGAGGTTGGCCTCGCGGGCTGGGTGCCGGAACGGGCGCTCGTCCGACTGACCAGCACGGGCTTCTTGCGGCCGGACGCGCTCGCGATCCTGCGGGTCTGGGAGTCAATGATCGTGCTGTTCATCGAGTGCGATCTCGGCACCGAGCGCGGCGCTGTGCTCGTCGAGAAGGTCAGGCGCTATCGGAGCGTCTATTCGCGCTTGAAGCAGCCGGGCTCGCTCCACGTCGGCGTGGTCGTCGGGAGCCAGCGGCGAGCCTTCGCCGTGCGGCGCGCGTTGCGTGGACCGAGCGAGGATCCGGCCGAAGCGATCCGCGTCTGGGTCACCACCGAGGCGGAGCTCTTGGCGAATCCACATGCAGCGATGTGGGTGTCGCCAACGATCGACGCCGCGCGGACGATCGATCTCGGGCCGCACCCGTTCGATGATCCATGGCCGATCCTTCAGCCGTTGTGCCTCGCCACGCCAGACGGCATGGAGGCCCTCGACGAGCGGGCGATCGCCGCGGTGCCCGGGCTCACCTGATGCGGTCGGCTATTCCGTGTCGTCGCGCTCCAGGTCGTGTCCCCGGCACCTCCCTGGACACGAGCCGCGACCGTGTCGCGACCAGGTCGCGACGACGGAGAAGACAGGTCTCGGCCCGTTCAGCATGCGTGGAGCTCCGGAAACCGGGACATCGCTACCGCTCCACCACCACGCGCCGGCCGGCATGCCACGAGGTCGGCTACAGTCGATCCGCCGGGCTCAACCGTCGCGCCGCCGCGAGCGCCCGCTCGGTCGCCGCCGACGCCGCGTAGCGCTGCAGCATCGCCCGGCTTCGCCAGCCGGCGATCCGCATGAGGTCCGTCTCCTGCATCCCTGAGCTGAGCGCCATGTGCGCGTAGGTGTGGCGCAGCAGGTGGGGATGGACGCTGTCGCCGAGCCCGGCCGCCCGGCCCCGGTCTGCGACCGTCTGGGCGATGCCCGAGTCGGTGAGGCGACCTTTCAAGCCCAGCCACAGCCAGGGCAGGGCGACCGAAGCGTGCGCGTCCCTCAGGCGGAGGTAGCGGTCGAGCGACTTCACGGTCTTCGATCCGATGGACAGGAGCCGCTCGCGGCGACCCTTGCCCATCACCCGGACAAGGCCCGAGTCGAGGTCGACGTCGTTCGTGTCGGGTTCCGCCGGTGTCCAGCGCAGGTTCGCCACCTCGGCCCGCCGGGCGCCGGTGTCGATGAACAGCCGTAGGATCGCGGCGTCGCGCCTGCCGGCGAACGTCCGGTCTACATCGACCACGTGCAGCAGGGCCCGGAGCTCCGGCTCCCGCAGGATCGCGGGCGGCTGCTCGGGGACCTTGGGCGGCCGCATTCGGACCATCGGCGAAACCGCGATCAGCTCCTCCTCGACCGCCCACCGGAAGAACGCCTGGAGGCCCGCGTAGCGGTTGTGGGCCGTGGACGCCGCATGGCGCCCGAGCAGGTCCTCGATGAACGCCTCGAGGTCCTCGCGACGGAGGCCGGCGACGGTGTCCGGCCGCCCAGTCTCGGCGAGGAAGGTGCCGAACCTGCTCGTGGCCTCGAGGTAGGTCCCGACTGTCTTGGGGCTCAGGTTCGCCGCGCGCAGGTGCCGCGCGAAGGACGCGATGTCGCGCTCGAGCCCCGATGCGGTACTATGTGCGGCGCCTGTCAGGGAGCTGGTCACAGCTGATGACTCGCAGACTGGTCACTTGGATTTCCGGCCCTGTTATAGTCTGTGACAGCGCGATGGTCAAGGCAAACAACCAGTAAGCAGCTCTGACAGAGCACGGAACCGTGGGGCTATAGCTCAGCTGGGAGAGCGTCTGAATGGCATTCAGAAGGTCCGGGGTTCGAATCCCCGTAGCTCCACCACCCCACCGCAATCGCCCGGGACAGATGACAACCTCGGCCCACCGGTTCGACCTCTTCCTTCGCTAGCCGTCCACCCTCACAGGTGGGCGGCTTTCCCGTGACCCCTCGCCGGTGGCGGGGGGTCTTCTGTACCCGCCTGGACCGCCACGCGTCGGCAGGGAGCCCCCGGAGATGAGCCAGACCAGCCAGCAGAGCGACACCGCCACGCGACACCGCGCCGAGCGCTACGAGCCCACGGCCATCGAGCCCAAGTGGCAGGCGCGCTGGGCCGAGCTCCGCCTGCACGACACGGACCTCGACGACCCGAGCCGCGAGCGCTTCTACCTGCTCACGATGTACCCGTACCCGTCGGGCGCGCTGCACATCGGCCACTGGTACATCGTCACGCCCACCGACGCCATCGCCCGGTTCAAGCGGATGCACGGCTTCAACGTGTTCCTGCCGATCGGGTTCGACGCGTTCGGGCTGCCCGCCGAGAACGCCGCGATCAAGAACCGGATCAACCCGCGCGACTGGACCGAAGCGAACATGGAGAACATGCGCCGGCAGTTCCGGAGCATGGGCGCGACGTTCGCCTGGGACAACCAGCTCGCCACCTGCGATCCCGAGTACTACCGCTGGAACCAGTGGATGTTCACCAAGTTCATGGAGAACGGGCTGGCCTACCGCTCGGTCTCCGCGGTGGACTGGTGCCCCAACGACGGCACGCTGGCCCGCGAGCAGGTCGAGGGCACCGAGCGCCGGTGCTGGCGCTGCGGCGCGAAGGTGGAGAAGCGCGAGCTGCCGCAGTGGTACCTGCGGATCACCAACTACGCCGACGAGCTGCTCAACTTCGAGGGCATCGACTGGCCCGAGCCGATCCGGATCATGCAGACCAACTGGATCGGCCGGTCGTCGGGCGCCGAGGTCGTGTTCAAGACCGCGCCGTCCGGGCACCACGCGGGCGGCGAGGAGCTGCGCGTGTTCACGACGCGCCCGGACACGCTGTTCGGCGCCACGTTCATGGTGCTCGCCCCCGAGCACCCGCTGGTGGCCTCGCTGACCTCGCCCGACAGGCGCGCCGAGGTGGAGGCCTATGTGGCCGAGGCGGCCGCGAAGACCGAGATCGACCGGCTGTCGACCGAGCGCGAGAAGACGGGCGTCTACACCGGCGGCGACGCGATCAACCCGGTGAACGGCGAGCGGATCCCGGTCTACGTGGCCGACTACGTGCTCATGGGCTACGGCACGGGCGCGATCATGGCCGTCCCGGCCCACGACGAGCGCGACTTCGCGTTCGCGAAGAAGTACGGCCTCGCCATCGTCAACGTGGTCATGCCCCGCGACGCCGACCCCGACGCGGTGCTGGAGCAGGCCTTCACCGAGAAGGAGCAGCACGCCGCCGAGGCGGTCGGGATCCCGGAGGCCATCGAGCGGATCCCCGTCCTCGGGCCGGTCGGGGACATGGTGGCCGCGGACCGGGGATTCCATCGGCTGGTCATGGTGAACTCCGGCCAGTTCACCGGCCGGCCGGCCGCGCTGGCCTATGACGAGATCGTCGACTGGCTGGAGGCCCAGGGCACCGGCAGGCGCGCGACGACGTACCGCCTGCGCGACTGGCTGATCAGCCGTCAGCGCTACTGGGGCACGCCGATCCCGGTGATCCACTGCGAGGACGACGGGCCGGTGCCGGTCCCAGAGGCCGACCTGCCGGTGCTGCTGCCCGACACGGTCGACTACCAGGGCTCGGGCGAGAACCCGCTGAACCGCGACGAGGCGTTCCTGCGCGTCGACTGCCCGCGCTGCGGCAAGCCCGCGCGGCGCGAGACCGACACGATGGACACGTTCATCGACAGCTCCTGGTACTGGTTCCGCTACCTGTCACCGCACAACGAGGAGGGGCCGGTCGACCCGACGCTGGTGGAGCAGTGGACGCCAGTGGACCAGTACACCGGCGGCGCAGAGCACGCGGTGATGCACCTGCTGTACAGCCGGTTCTTCACCAAGGCGATGCGCGACATCGGGCTGGTCAACCAGAACGAGCCGTTCCGACGGCTGTTCAACCAGGGCCAGATCCTCGGCGCCGACGGCGAGCGGATGTCGAAGTCGCGCGGCAACACCGTGGACCCCGACGACCTGATCGCGCGGTACGGCGCCGATGCGGTGCGGCTGTTCCTGATGTTCATGGGCCCCTGGGACCAGGGCGGCCCGTGGAGCCCCACAGGGATCAGCGGCGTGGCCAAGTTCCTGGGCCGCGTGTGGGCGATCGCGATCGACCCGCACGGCAGCGAGCCCTCCGACCCCCAGGCGGCCGAGCTGCCGGCCGGCGAGGACGAGTCCGACGCGCGCGACCGCATGCGGGCGGCGGCCCACCGCACCCTGCGTGACGTGACCGCGGACTACGAGGGCTTCCGCTGGAACACCATGGTCGCCAAGCTGATGGAGCTGTCCAACGTCCTGTGGCGGTACCGCGGGACGTCCGTGGCCGGCCTCCCGGAGTGGGACGAGGCCGTGCGGCTGCTGCTGCTGATGCTGGCACCCGCAGCGCCGCACATCACCGAGGAGATCTGGGAGCGGCTGGGGCCCCCGCCTGGCCGTCCATGGTCCTCGATCCACACGCATCGCTGGCCGGACGTTGACGAGACCGCCATCGTCGAGGCGACCCGCGAGGTCCCGATCCAGGTCAACGGCAAGCTGCGCGACAGGGTCACCGTGGACACGGGCATCAGCGACATCGAGCTCGAGCAGGTCGTGCTCGCCCGAGACAAGATCCGCGCCGCGATCGGCGAGGGCAAGGTCGTGCGGATCATCCACGCGGGCGGCGGCAAGCTCGTGAACGTCGTCGTCAAGGGGTAGCGGCCGCGGCGGTTGGCTGTGCCAGCCGAACCGGCCCGGCAGGGTCGTGGCGTCGCACTGGCCCGGCAGGGCCGTGGCGTCGCGGTGACCCCGGTCGCTGGCGCCGGCGTCGCGCGGGCCCGCAGTCCGCGGGCCCGGCGCCGCCGAGGACGATGGCTTGGGCCGGGTCGCGGCCCCACGGACCGGCCCGGCGCCGCCGGGGCCACGGCCCGGACCGGGTCGTGGCCCCATGGACCGACCCGGGCGTCGGGTGGGCCGCGAGGCGGCCCGTGCGGCACCCGGCGCCTCGCGCGCGGTGCGTTCGGGCCACCCCACGGCCCAAACAGCCGGCGGCGACGCCCATCGGGCCACGAGGCGGCCGCGGGCCACGGGCGGGCGCTGCGGGGGCGGGCGGCGGGCCACGAGGCGGGCGCCGCGGGCCACGGGGCGGCCGAGCCGCGGGCACGAACGGTCAGCGGAGACATGCGCCGCAGTCGTCCGCGCCCGGCGGGCGCCCCCGGTTGTTCCCCGCTCAGCTCGTGCGGGTCCCCGCCGCCTCGAAGGACATCGCGCGCTGGAGGGCTGCGGCCCGCATGGAGTCAGGGATCGCGACGGGTCCGCCCAGCCCGCGCGCGTTGATCGACGCCTGGGCCGCCTCCTCGACCACGCCGAGGGCCAGTGCCGCCAGGTCGATGTTGCGGTGGAACACGAGCACGCCGTGGTTGGCCAGCAGGACCGCCGGGTTGCCCGGGATCACGGCCGCCCGGATCGCGGCCACGGCCTCGTCGGAGCCGCGCGGCGCGTAGCCGGCCAGCGGGACGCCGTCGGCGAGGCCGAACATCGCGAGCGCCTCGATCCAGCAGTCGATCGGCTGGTTCGCGACCGCGTACGCCGTCGCGTACGGGGCGTGCGTGTGGACCACACAGCCCACCTCGGCATTGTCGGCGTACATCGCGGTGTGCATCGCCACGACGGCGGCCTGGATCGGCGGCAGGTTGCCCTCGCGCAGCTGCCCGTCGAGCCCGACGCGCGCGACGCCGGCCGCTGTCAGCCCGCGCAGCGACGACGCCGACGTGTAGTACATCTCGTCGCCGCCGGCCACCCGGAGGCTGACGTTGCCGTGCCCGTTGTGCGAGATCGCCCCGCCGGCGAGCACGACGCCCGCGGCCGCGAGGACCTGATCGACCAGCCCACTGTCCATGGAGGGAGACACTCCTCTGTGGTGCCTGCGGGCAGAACGCCCGAGGCGCGCATCGTGGCAGGTTGGCGGCCAGCCGTCCTGCGGCCGGTCTCGGCGTCCTGCCTGCCGGGGCGCAGGCCCGCGCGCGCCCAGCGCCAACTCGCGGGAGGCCGCACGATAGGGGCCACGCGCTCCTCCCCAGCACGACCCCCAACCCCGGAGCGAACGGAGCATCACCCTCGCATGTGCGGCGTCTTCGGCTATGTCACGAACCGGGACGAGGCCCTCGGCCCGATCCTCGTCGAGGCCGCCCAGCGGCTCACCTACCGTGGCTACGACTCGGTGGGGGCGGCCACGTTCCGCGACGGCGCGATCGACCTGCGCAAGGACGTGGGCAAGGTCGACGCGGTGGCCGAGCGCCACGGGCTGCGCGAGATGCGCGGCAGCCGGGGGATCACGCAGCTGCGCTGGGCCACGTTCGGGGAGCCGTCGCAGCGCAACGCCCAGCCGCACCTCGACTCGGACGGCGGCATGTGCGGCGCCCACAACGGGAACGTCGTCAACAACGTGGAGCTGATGGCCGAGTTCGCGGCCGAGGGCATGACCGTCCGCTCCGAGAACGACGGCGAGACCTGCGTCCACGCCGTGGAGCGCTACCTGCGGCGCGGCGAGGCGCCCATCGACGCGATCCGCCACGCCTACGACGACCTGGCAGGCGACTACGCGTTCGTCATCGGCCTGGCGGACGACGACCGCCTGTACGCGTTCAAGAAGGGCTCCGGGATGGTCGTGGGCATCGGCGACGGCTTCACCTGCGTCTCGTCGGACCTGCCATCGATCCTGCCGCTCACCCGGCGCGTCGTCAGGCCGCGCGACGGCGAGATCGTGACGCTGTGGGCGGACCGGGTCGAGGTCCGCTCGGTCGCGGACGGGAGCCTCGTCGACCGCCCGGCCGAGCTCGTCACCGAGACGATGGAGGCGGCCCAGAAGGGCGGCTACCCGCACTTCATGGCGAAGGAGATCCACGAGCAGCCGCAGGTGGCCCGCGAGCTCCTCCACCTGCTCGACGCCAGCGCCGACGTCGCGCCGCTCCTGGAGCGGATGCGGGACGCGCGCCACCTCTACCTCGTGGCCTGCGGGACGAGCTACCACGCGGCGATGCTCGGCTCGGTCTACCTCGCGCAGCTGGCCGGCCGGGTCGCGATCCCTGTCCTCGCGCCGCAGTTCATCGCGCAGTACGCGCCGGCCGTCGGGCCCGACGACGTCGGCATCTTCGTGAGCCAGTCGGGCGAGACCAAGGACGTGCTCAACGCGCTCGAGGCGGCGGAGCGCCGGGGGATGGCCAGCTTCGGCCTCGCCAACGTCGTCGGCTCCGCGCTGACGCGCGAGACGCGCCTGTGCCTGCCGCTCGGCTGCGGATTCGAGATCAGCGTGCCCGCCACCAAGACCTTCACCAACCAGGTGATCGCCTTCCTCTACCTCGCCTATCGCATGGCGGGGCGCGACACGGCGCCGCTGGCGGGCGTGCCGGACCTGATGGAGGCGACGATCGCGTCGGTGGCCGCGCAGGCCGAGGCGCTCGCGGCCGAGCTCGCCGACCACAACGACCTCTACTGCCTCGGCTACGGCGCCACGTACCCCATCGCGCTCGAGGGCGCCCTCAAGCTCAAGGAGGTCACCTACGCCCACTGCGAGGGCATGCTCTCGACCGAGTTCAAGCACGGCCCGCTGTCCGCGGTGAGCGCGGGCTACCCGATCATCTTTGCGGCCGGGCCCGACGACGTCCCGCTGATCATCAGCGGCATCAACGAGGTCCGGGTGCGCGGGGCGCGGACCATCACGATCGCCCAGGAGGATGCGCGGCTGCGCGCCAACGGCGACGACCTGATCTCGCTCCCGGCCACCGACCCACAGGTCAGCGCGTTGCTCGCGGTGCTGCCGCTCCAGCTGCTCGCCTACCACATGAGCGTGCTGCGCGGCCTCGACCCCGACTTCCCGCGCAACCTGTCCAAGACGCTGACCGTCGACTGACCGCGAGCCCGCGGTCGGCGTCCGGCGGTAGCATTCCGGTGTTGCCGAGAGCCACCGATCCGGACGCCGGAGCTGCGCGATGCTGACCACCGACACGATCCGCCGAGCCCCCAAGGCCCTGCTGCACGACCACCTCGACGGCGGGCTGCGCCCGGCCACGATCGTGGACCTCGCCGCCGAGTACGGCTACCACGACCTGCCCACGAGCGATCCTGCCGAGCTCGCCCGCTGGTTCACGCGCGGCGCCGACCGCAAGAGCCTCGAGCTGTACCTCGAGACGTTCGCCCACACTGTCGGGGTCATGCAGGAGCGGGACGCGATCGTCCGCGTGGCGGCCGAGTGCGCCGAGGACCTCGCGGCCGACGGCGTCGTCTACGCCGAGGTCCGGTACGCGCCGGAGCTGTCGACGGCCCGCGGGCTGACGCTCGACGAGGCCGTCGAGGCCAACCTCGAGGGGTTCCGCCTCGGTGCGGAGCGGGCGGCCGCGGCCGGCCACCCGATCGCCATGCGGATGCTCGTGACGGCGATGCGCCAGGCCGCGCGCTCGGTCGAGGTGGCCGCGTGCGCCGTCCGGTGGCGCGATGCCGGCGTGGTCGGGTTCGACATCGCGGGGCCAGAGGAGGGCTACCGGCCGACCCGTCACCTCGACGCCTTCGACCGCATCCGGCACGAGAACTTCCACATCACCATCCACGCGGGCGAGTCGTTCGGGCTGCCGTCGATCTGGGAGGCCGTCCAGTTCTGCGGGGCCGAGCGGCTCGGCCACGGCGTCCGGATCGTCGACGACATCGAGGTCCGCGACGACGGCGCCATCGTCCTCGGGCGGCTCGCCGCGTACGTGCGCGACCGGCGGATCCCGCTCGAGATGTGCCCGACCTCGAACGTCCACACGGGGGCCGCCACGTCGATCGAGCGCCACCCCTTCGACCTGCTGCGGCGGCTGCGCTTCCGGGTCACGGTCAACACCGACAACCGGCTGATGAGCAACGTCACGCTGTCCTCCGAGTTCGCCGCCCTCGACGCCGCCTTCGGGCTGGGCCTCGGCGAGATGGAGTGGCTGACGATCAACGCGATGAAGAGCGCGTTCGCCCCGTTCGACGAGCGGCTGCGGGTCATCAACGAGCTCGTCAAGCCCGGCTACGCGCACCTCCGCGCCGAGCAGAGCCAGGTCGTCACGGTCGCGAGCTGAGCGCCCACCGAGCGTCCGCACGCGGGGAAGACGCGCGGACCCGCTCAGCCGCCGGACGGGGTTGGCGCCGGGCCGACCTCCGCGACGACCGTGGACGTCCCGCTGCCCTCGATGAACGCGAACGACCAGCAGCCGGCGCGCGGGATCGTGAAGCCGACGCCGATGGAGCCGCTGCCCGGCGGTGGCGTCGCCAGCACTGGCGGTTCCGTGACGAACGCAGGCGACTGGGACGGCCCGCCGGCCGAAACGGAGCCGACCTCTGACGCGACCGCGATCACAGGGTCCGTGCTGGCTCCCACGACGAGCTTGCGCTCCTTGCCCGCCATCCACGACGCAGGATCAGGGTCACCCCAGAACCGCGACTGATCGACGAACCTTCGATATCCATTGCTCATGTCCACCGGGCTCGTGGGGCAGACGGCGAGCGGCGTCAGCGGGACCGTGACCACCGGGACGTTCTGCGACTCGGGACTCGGTGCGTTCGCGGGCTTCGGTCCGGCCTCGACGACGACGCTGCTGCGGACCATCGCGCCGACAGCCGTCAGGAGCCAGCAGCCCGGCTCGGGCAGGCCGATGCCGAACACGAAGCCGGGCCCGTCACCCTTCGGGTAGCGGACGCTCAGCGGCGACGACGGCGAGCCGAACGGCAGCCGCGCTGCGGCGATCACATCGACGTCCGGATACGTCTCTGGGCCGGTGCCGCTGCGGAGCACGACCTTCTGGCCGATGCCCGCCTGCCACGGCTCGTCCCCCCAGAGCCACCGGATGCCGCTTGCGGCCACTTCGGGCGCCTGTCCCCCGGCCAGATCGGTGACCGGCGTGACCGGGCAGGTGCCGGGCACATACGGCGGCGGCGTGAGGGCGAGGTCGGTCGGGGCCGGCGTCGGCGTTGCGGGGGCCGTCGGGGCTGGCGTCGCCGTGGCGGCGGTCGTCGGCAACGGGCTCCGGCTCGGCAGGGGCGCCACCTCGAGCAGACCCGACAGCGGGCCGAGCGACGCGGCCACGAGCGCGACGGCCACCACGGCGATCAGGCCGATCGCGACCAGGCGGCCCGGGGCTTGGCGGAGGGGTGTCGGGTTGTGACGCCGCTCGGCGAGCGCACCGGCGAGGAGCGCGTCGAGACCTTCGGATCTGGCGCGATCGGCCCGCGAGGTGAGGACGTCGCGCAGCAGGTCGTCGTTGACGGTCATCAGGTCTCCTTCTCGAGCTCGCGCTCGAGCGCCTTGCGCGCCGCGTGCAGCCGGGATTTGACGGTGCCCGGCGGGATGACGAGCACCTCCGCGATCGCCCCCACAGGAAGCTGCTCGAGGTGGTGCAGCACCAGCAGGGCACGGGCGTCGGCGGGCAGGCGCTCGAAGGCCCGCTCGAGCGCGAGCCGATCGGCGAGGGTGGCCTCCGGTCCCCCGACTTGCAGCGCCGGGCGGGCGTCAGGCTGCGCGATCGTGTCCATGCGCAGCTCGCGCACTCGCGCCCGGGCCGTGCGCCGAAGCACAGCCCGGCACTCGTTGACCAGGATCCGGGTGATCCACGCCTCGAAGCGATCAGGGTCACGGAGCTTGGGCAGGTTCGCCCAGCTGGCCGCGAGGGCCGCCTGCAGCGCGTCGCGGGCCTCGAACTCGCTGCCGACAATCGCCGTCGCCACGCGGAGCAGCGGCTCGAGCCGGGGCCGCACGAGCATCGTGAACGCCGCCTCGTCCCGGGCGCGGGCGCGCTCGACGAGTTCGAGCACGGCGCCGGCATCTAGGCTCTCCATGTCTCATCTGAGTATCGGGGGAGCGTTGCGGTTCGTCCCCCGGGTGGGAGATGTGCCGGCATCGTAGACTCCGCGCCATGCGCAGCCAGCTCGTGCTCCTGTCGCGGGTCCTGATCGTCGCGGCAGCGGTCACCGTCGCCGCCTTCCGGTTCGCGGTCATCGACAGCGGCTCGCACTCGGCGAGCGACACGCTCCGGCCCTGGGCCATCGAGGTGGTCCTCATCGCGGTCGTGGCGGCCGTCGCGGTCGGCGCCGTCGGACGGCTCGCGCGCGCTGCTCGCTGAGCGACCGCCCAGCGGAGTTGCGTCCGGCTCGTCGGACGACTGTGTCCCGAACGCGACGCATCCTATTGAGAGGAGCGCACGATGAGCGATGAACCGGCGGCACCCGAGACGAGGGGCGTGTCGGTGCAGCTGCTCGGGACGGTGGATCTCGCGGGCGAGATCGAGGGCCTCGAGGGGCGCCAGCTTCGGATGCGCGCGTTCACCTTCGAGCCTGGAGCGGTCTTCGGCCCCGTGCACGACCACGCGGGCCGGCCGGGCATCGTGTACATCCTCCAGGGGACGATCACCGACCACCGAGACGGGGTCGCGACCGACTACGGGCCGGGGCTGGGGTGGCCGGAGGACCGGCACACGCTGCACTGGCTGGAGAACCGCGGCACGGTCCCCGCGGTGGAGGTCTCGGTCGACATCGTCAAGCCGGCGTGAACGAGGGCCGACCGCCGGATCGAACGGCGATCGGCCATAGACTGGGTCCATGACAGACATCAAGATCGGCGCGCTCTGCTGGAACCAGTACTCCGAGTTCGGGCCCCTGTTCGAGGCCGGCCTGCGCGCTGAGCGCCTCGGCTACGACACGCTCTGGACCTGGGACCACGTCTGACCCTGACCGGACTGCCTAGGTGAGTCCGGCCATCTCTGCGTGCCACATCCTCAAGGCGGAGAATGGACTCGGCGAGGGCGGCCGTCGGGGTTGACGTGTGAGCGAACAACGAAGCGTCCAGGTACAGAAGGTGCGCCCGGAAACGACGGGCCGACGCAGCGTCCGAGTGGTGGCATTCATTGCCAGCGTCGGGCTCGCCGCCTTCCTCCTCGGCTACGGCGTGGGCTCCGCTGCCGTGCAAGCACCATCACCGAGCGAGGGGTCGCTGCCTTCCTCATCACCGGCACCCGTGACTCCGCCTGCGGTAATCGGCGGGCAGGTGAGCCACGAACTCTGGACCGCCTACCTCAACCGCGGCGGCGATAGTTGGGGGCTCTGTCGTATCGATACCGAGATCACCTGTCAGTCGATCACCGCCGTTGGCGGCCCGTTCTTCACGGCCGCCGACCAGTTCCCCGGCCGCGTAACAGACGCTGAGTGGGAGCGCCTCGCTCCAGTGACGGTGCGCCCGGGCCATTACGTCCTTGCAGGATCGGCGTCTGGCGTCGCCCCGCAGGCCGTCTTCGAGGGCGTGGGGGATGGTGGCTATCCGACGTACGAGGGAGCAACCCAGGTCGTCTTCAACGATGTGCTCTGGGTTGATGTGGGCATCCTTGGCGCCGGCCGATATGCAATGGGCGTCTGGGACTATGCAATGGGCAGCCCTGACGCACGCGGCGGCGCAACGATCCAGATTGAAGGTTGGGGTTTGGGCGTCATCGTCAGCCCGTAGGCGGGATCGACGGTGAGGGCCATAGACTGGCTCCATGACTGAGATCAAGATCGGCGCCCTTTGCTGGAACCAGTACACCGATTGGCCGAGCCTCCTCCAAGCGGGCATCCGAGCCGACGAGCTTGGATACACAAGTCTCTGGACCTGGGACCACGTGTACCCGATCGTCGGCGATTCCCGCGGGCCCAACTACGAGGGCTGGCTGACGATCACCGCCTGGGCCGCGGCCACCAGGCGCATCCGCGTGGGCCTGATGGTCGGCGCCAACACCTTCCGGACCCCGACGCTCACGGCCAAGATGGCGACCACGCTCGACCACATCAGCAACGGCCGCGCGATCCTGGGCATCGGCGGGGCGTGGTTCGAGGAGGAGCACGAGGCGTTCGGGCTCGACTTCGGCTCCGGCTTCCCCGAGCGGCTGCGCTGGCTGGGCGAGGCGCTGCCGGTGATGCGCGGCATGCTCGACGGCACCGAGCCGACCGCGGCGGGCGACCACTACCACGCCAAGCGCGTGCGCAACCTGCCCGGGCCGGTCCAGGACCACCTGCCCATCTGCATCGGCGGGTCGGGCGAGCAGGTCACGCTCAAGCTGGTCGCGAAGTACGGCGACATGTGCAACTTCGGCGGCACGCCCGACGAGCTGGCGCGCAAGGAGGAGGTCCTCCTGCGCCACTGCGAGACCGTGGCCCGCGACCCGGCCACGATCGAGCGCACGACCGGGATCGGCACCGTGTTCATCCGCGACGACCCCAAGGAGGCGCAGCGCCTGTTCGAGGCGGCGTTCGCGCGCAACCGCGTCAGCCGACTGTGGACCGAGCAGCCGGTCGGGACCGTGGAGCAGGTGGTCGAGAAGCTGGCGCCGAAGGTCAAGCTCGGCTTCCGGCACCTGATCGCCGGCGTCCCGTCCGACTACGACGAGGAGTCGATGACCCGGTTCGCCACCGAGGTCCGGCCGCTGCTCGAGCAGCTGTAGGCGGGTTCGCCCTCGGCAGTCGCCGGCATCGGCCGTTCGGCCGGGCGCCGCGGCGTGCCGCTCGGGGGAGGCCATTCGTGCGACGCCGGAGCCCCAATTGGCCGATCCGGGGGGCGGCCATTCGCGCGGCGGGGGCGGCCAATTGGCCGGGCCGGCGGGCGGCCATTCGCGCGGCGCATGGATGGGCGCACCGTCCGCGATCTCATTCGGCTGGCGACTGGGATCGCGCCCAGAGGGTGGGATGCCGCGCGATCCCATGCGCAGGCCGAGTCGTATCGCGCGTCGTGCGCCCGTAGGCGCGCCGGGCGAATAGCGCTCGGCCGAATGGACCGAGAACGCCGCGGCCCGGCCGCCTACCGCCTCGGCTCGTACCGCATCGCCACCGCCCCCGAGCCGTACTCCAGCCGGCTCACCAGCCGCAGGTCGAGCGGTCTCGAGAGGCCCGCGAACAGCGTCGGCCCGTGGCCCGCCAGCCTGGGGTGCACGACGAACTCGTACTCGTCGATCAGGCCGAGCTCGGCCAGCGCCAGGGGGAGCGTCACGCCTCCCGTCAGGATCCCCGCGCCCGGCTCCTGCTTGAGCCGCTGGACCGCCTCACCGAGGTCGCCGCGCAGCAGCTCCGCGTTCCAGTCGACCTGCTGCAGGGTGCTGGACACGACGTACTTCTTCGCGGCGTCGATGGTCCGTCCGAACGGCTCCATCCACGGCTCCATCCAGTCGGGCAGCGGTCCCGTCGGCCCGGGCATCCGCCACGCCTCCTCCATCATCTGGTAGGTCACCCGGCCGAAGAGGAGGGCGTCTGCCCAGGCGACGTTCTCCCCGGCGTGGCGGTGGAGCTCCTCGTCCGCGATCCCCTCGCGGTGGTCGCAGCAGCCGTCGAGGGTGATGTTGATGGAGTATCGAAGGGGACGCATGCGGCAAGGGTAGCGCCGGACGCGATCCCCCGACCTGCACGCGTCGCGCGCTACCAGTCGAAGACGAACCAGCAGATCTCGTTGCGCAGCCGCTCGTCGTCGAGCACGAGGTCGCGGATCTCGCCCGGCAGCTGGGCCCGCTGCCAGCGGCACTCGGCCCGGCCGACGTCCCCGCGCTGGTCGGGCGGGGCCGCCGCCTGCGCCGCCCTGATCGCGTAGGCCGCCGCACCGAGCTCGTGCGCCGCGACGTGGGCCACCACGCCGGCCTGGCCTGCGGCGAACGCGGCATGCCGGGCCGCCCCGTGCCGGTCGCGGGCCGCACCCATGGCGTGGCCGCCGGCGGCTCGGGCCTCGGTCATCGTGACCTCGCCGCGCGTCCACGCCCGCGCCATCTCGATCGCGCGCCGCGGGCGTTCGTCGCCCGGCCGCTCCCGCTCGAACAGGGGCAGCACGTGCTCAGCGCAGGCTGCGGCCCAGAGCGCAAGCAGGTGGTGGTGGTCGTCCGTGAGGGTGCCGCCTCGGCGCAGCGTGATGAAGCGGGGATCGCGGACCTTGGGCAGGATCACGGAACGGCGCCACCCCGCTTGACCCGTCGCGGGACGGCGTGTGCCGCGAGACGATGCGGCTGCTCGGGTCGGCCGCGCCGCGGCGTGGCTCGTGGGGCGCCGGGCCGCGGCGTGGCTCGTGGGGCGCCGGGCCGCGGCGTGGCTCGTGGGGCGCCGGGCCGCGGCGTGGCTCGTGGGGCGCCGGGCCGCGGCGTGGCTCGTGGGGCGCCGGGCCGCGGCGTGGCCCCATCAACCGCGGCACCGGTCAGGCGGGTCGGGACGCGGCCCATTCGGCGGCTGCGGGCAAGAAGGTCCGCCAGACGGGCCACCAGATGGCCCAAGCGGGGCGCGAAGCGCCCATGGGGCCACGCCACGGCCCGGGCGGCTGGGGTCGGCGCGGGCAAGGGGGTCAGGGCGACCCAGGGGGTCGGGGCAGATGAGTCGGCCGAGCGAGCCGCGGCAGCCGGGGCCCGAGACGTCACTAGTCCAGGGTGCCTAGCCGCCACTGGCCGACACGCGCGCGACCGCGCCCGGCGCGTCGCCAGACACGTCGCCAGCCTCGTCGCCCGGGTCGCCAGCCTCGTCGCCCGGGTCGCCCGCCCCGCCTGTCGCGGCCTTCACACGAGCCCGGTGCCTTCGCGCCTTCGCGGCGTTGCCGCAGCTCGTCATGTCGCACCAGCGCCGTCGGCCGCCACGCGAGGTGTCCTCGAAGACCCATCGGCAGCCTTCGTTGGCGCAGATCCGCAGGCGGTCAGTCGTGCCGCCGCCCACCGCCGCCACAAACGGCTCCACGAGCCGCGCAAGCGCCTCGCCCGTGGGGTCGTCGGCTGTGTGCCGGTGCCCGATGCCGCAGCAGCTGTCGCCCATCACGAGCTCGATCCGCGGCGCCTCGCGGAGCACGGCGTTGACGGCGCCGATCGCCGCCACGTCCGGCTCAAGGTGCTCGACCTCGGCATCCCAGAGGGCGCGGAGCGCGGAGCGAGTCAGGCGGACTCGATCGAGCCAGGCGTTGGGTCCGGCGCGCTCCGCTTGCGCGCGGAGGGCCTCCTCGTGGGCCAAGCCCCGGCCGGCCAGGAAGGCGATTGCGTCGTCGGCCGTGGCGAGGTGCTCGTCGGGCGCGCCGTCGTCGAACGAGAGCGTGTTGAGGAAGTCGGCCGTGGTGTCGAGGTCGACGGTGTGGACGTGCTGGGCTGTCATGACGTAACCACAATATTCCTGTTGACAGGTTACGCGCAAGCGGCTAGATTAGTAACCGTCAAGAACATCTGAACCGGTTACGAACCGTCGAGCCTGAGGTTGCTGAATGGACGCCTTCGCCGTCATCGCCCTGCTCATCCTGCTAGGCCTCGTCGCCGCCGTCGCGGGCGCCGAGAGCCGTCCCGAATTCACCGCCGACCGCACCCTGGAGCACCACTCGTGATGTACCTTCCCCTTGCCATCGAGATCGCCAACGACAGAACCCGCGAGGCCGAGATGGTCGCGCGACGCCGCGAGGCTGGACGGGCCGCCGCCGGATCACCGGAAGGCCCGCGCCGCCCGAGCCGCGTCCGGAGGCTGGCTGCCCGTCCGTTCAGCGCGCTGGCGGACGCCACCCACGCGATGTCCGAGGCCGCCACGACTGCGGCGACCCTGATCATGGGTCGGGCGAACTGAGCCCGGTTCGAACGTAGCGCCCGGCGCATCGTCGGCCCGAGTCACTGCGGGCCGGGGCGCGCTGGCGCACGCCCGCGTCGACTGCGCGGTGCCGGACGCGGCATTGCCGGTCGCCGCTCTCCTTCACTTCGCCAACCGCGTCATGACGGGCGAGGGGTCTGCGGCTCGCGTAAGTCGCAGATAAGTCCGCCCCCGTAGGATCCGCTGCCAGGACGGTCGGGCACGCCGGACGTGCCCCCGACGCGCCGACCGTCCTAGTCGAAATGCCCGCCGCTGCCCGCCGGGGAGCTGCCCACCGTGGAGCCCTCGAGCGCCCCGTGGCGCGCCATCGACACGACCGAACCGTCGCCGCCGCCCGACTCGGAGCCCCGCGGTCGGCCCTGGCTGGCCATCGCCGCCGTGATGATCGCGGTGGCGATGGGCGCAGGGTCGCTGCTGGTCGCCGCGAGGCCCGCACCGGGCGTGAGCGTCGAGGGGACGGCCATCACGGAGGCGGGGGCCGCGGGCGAGGGGGGACCGGGGACCGCGGTCCCAGCCCCGTCGTCGCGCCTCATGGTGGTCGAGGTGAGCGGCGCGGTCGCGCACCCGGGCGTGTACCGCCTGCCGCCCGGATCGCGCGTCGGCGATGCCATCGACGCTGCGGGCGGGTACGGTCCACGGGTCGACGTCCGCGCCGCCTCCCGCGCACTCAACCTGGCCGCGCCGCTTAAGGACGGCGAGAAGGTCCAGGTGCCGGACCGCGATGACCCGGCCTCGGCGGGCGTCACGGCGCAGGGCTCGGGCGGGGGGCCGGGAGCCCTGCTCGACCTCAACACCGCCACGGCGGAGCAGCTCGACGCGCTGCCCGGCGTCGGCCCCGCGACCGCGGCCAAGATCATCGGCGGGCGGCCGTACGCCGCGATCGACGAGCTGACGGCCAAGAAGGCCGTGGGGGCGGCGACGCTGGCGAAGATCCGCGACCTCGTCACGGTGGGCAACTGATGGGCCTGGGGCGCCTGCCTCGATCCGCATGGCTCGCCATCGGGGCGGCCGCAGGCGCGGCGGCGGCGGGCTGGGCCGGCGCGCCGCCGGCAGTCGTGCTGGCCGCGGGCCTGCTCGCGTTCGGGCTCGCTGGAATCCGGCATGGCGCGGGCCCGCACCGTCGAGCGCTCTCGGCGGCCGGCCTGGGTGCCGTCCTCATCGGCCTGCGGCTGGCGCTGGCGCCCGGCGGTGACGCCCTGCCGCCCCTGACGAGCGCGGGGGCTGCGCCATGGACCGCCGAGGTCGTGTCGGTCGGCTCGCCGAAGGGCGGGGCGCAGCTGGTGCGGCTCGCGATCGTGGCGTCCGGCGCGGAGCCCGTCGTCGTCGCGGCGACGCTGCCGGCATTCCCGGTGGTGTCGGCAGGGGCGATCGTCGAGGTGCAGGGCCGCCTCGAGCCGCCGCCCGACGACGACCCGTACGGCGAGTACCTGCTCCGCACGGGCGCCTCGGGGAGCCTTCGGGCCACGAGCGTGCGGGTGATCCGCGCGCCGCCCTGGCCGTCGGTCCAGGCGGTCCGGGACGGGGCGGGCGACGCCTTGCGGCTGGCGCTCCCGGAGCCAGAGGCAGGGCTCGCGGCCGGGATCCTCATCGGCCTCCGGGAGCGGGTCGACCGCGATCTCGCGGCGGCCTTCGCGACGGCGGGCGTGAGCCACGTTGTGGCGATCTCGGGCTGGAACATCGCGATCGTCGCGGCCCTCGTCGGGGCGCTCCTCCGCGGCCGGCCGAGACGCGTCGTGGGGCTGGTGACGGGCGGCGTCATCGCGGCCTATGTCGTGGCCGCGGGCGCGTCGCCGTCGGTGGTGCGCGCAGCCGTGATGGCTGGCGTCGTCCTCGCGGCGCGTGCCTCCGGTCGCGGCGTCCGGGCGCCGGCGGCCCTCTCGCTGGCCGCGGCGGGCCTGCTGCTCCTCGACCCGGCGATGATCGGCGACGCCGGGTTCCGGCTGTCGGTGATGGCGACGGCGGGGCTGCTCGCCTGGGCGACGCCGCTCGGCGCATGGCTTGGGGGGCTCGCCGGCGGCCGACTCCCCGGCTGGCTGGCCGAGGGCCTGGGGATCACGCTGGCGGCCCAGGCGGCGACGCTGCCGGACGTGCTGGCGACGTTCGGGCGGCTGTCGGTGGTCGGGCCCGTGGCGAACCTGCTCGTCGTCCCGATCGTGCCCGCTGCGATGGCCGGCGGGGCGATCGCACTGGTCGGCGGCTGGGCCGTGCAGCTCGGCGCCCCCTCGGCCGTCGGCGTCATCGCGGGGCTGCCGGGCTGGCTGCTGCTCCACGTCATGGTCGCGATCGTCCGGCTCGCGGCCGGACTGCCGTACGCGGCGGTCGCGCTGCCGGCGGAGCTGACCCTGCCTGCCGCTGCAGCCTCGGTAGTCCTCGTGGTCGCGGTGCTGGGCGCTGTCCGGTGGCGGTCACGGCACCATCGCCAGGCCCGTCAGCCACGCCGTGCGGCGCCGTCGGGCGCCCCCGGACGCCGTCGCGCCGGCTCGCGCCATCTCGCACGCCCTGCCACGGGACTCGAGCTGGCCGCACTCCTCGCCGCACTCATCGCGGTCGCCATCACGGTCCTCGGGGCGGCCGACACGGTGGGCCGGCCGGACCGCCTCGTCGTGCTCGACGTCGGGCAGGGCGATGCGATCCTCGTGGAGAGCGGTGACGGCGCCAGGATGCTCGTCGACGGCGGGCCAGACCCCGACCGCGTCCTCGCCGAGCTCGACGCCGTGGTGCCACCCTGGGACCGGCACCTTGACATCGTGGTGCTCACCCACCCGCACGAGGACCACGTGGCCGGACTCGTGCGGGTGCTCGAACGCTACCGCGTCGGGCGCGTGTTCGAGCCGGGCATGCACGGCAGCGGGCCCGGCTGGGAGGCCTGGGACGCGGCTCTGCGCCATGGCCCCCCGCGCGCGACCCTCGCAGCAGGTGCCCGGCTCACGCTGGGCGACATCGCGCTCGACGTCCTCTGGCCCCAACCCGGCACCGTGCCCGCCGCGCCGGGTGCCACAGGCCGGGCGATCAACGACACCTCGATCGTGCTGCTCGGGTCGGCGGCGGGGCGCCACTTCCTGCTCACCGGCGATGCCGAGGACGACGTCGACCCGTCGCTGCTGGCTGGCGGGCTCCCCGACGCTCGACATCCTCAAGGTTGCCCACCACGGGAGCGCGACCGCCACGTCGGCCGCCCTGCTCGAGGCGACGCACCCGGCGGTGGCGCTGATCTCGGTGGGCGCCGGCAACGACTACGGCCACCCCGCGCGCTCGACGCTGGGCCGACTGCGCGATTCCGGGGCGCGGGTCTACCGCACCGACCTCGAGGGCAGGATCGAGGCCGACCTTCGCACCGCCGGCGTCGAGGTCCGCACCAGCGGGGCGCGGACCGGCGCCACGACGACGCGCACCGGATACGATCGGTCCCATGACAGTCCCCCGACGCCGGGAGGCGGCGAGCCTGCTGCTCTCGCTCGACCCGCCCGCCTGGTTCCTGCGCCACGCCTGCGCCGTGGCCGACGTGGCGGCGTGGCTCGGCGAGCGGGTGTCGGCGCGCGGAGCTCGCGTCAATCGCGCAGCGCTGGCCGCGGCGGCGCTCCTGCACGACGTGGACAAGCTGCCGGCTGCCGGCGCGGACGCCCGCCTCCCCCACGGCGAGGGATCGGCGGCCTGGCTCGCGGCGCACGGTCTGGGCGAGCTCGCGCCGCTCGTGCGCGACCACCCGGTGACAAACCTCGCGGACGACGCCCTGGCGGCACGGCTCGCGGCGGCGCCGCTCGAGGCGCGTCTCGTGGCCTACGCGGACAAGCGGGCGGGTCAGCGGCTCGAGACCATGGACGAGCGGTTCGCCTCCTGGCGCCGCCGCTACCCGTCCGGCCCGGGCGAGCATGTGCGCCGGCATGACGGCGGGCCGACGGGGTCGGGCTGGGACGAGGCGACGGCCGAGCTGGTGGACGCGCGCGCAGGCGCGCTCGAGCGCGACGTGTGCGCCGCGGCCGGCATCACGCCCGGCGGGGTGGCCCGCCTGCGCTGGTCGCGGCGGGCGCTGCGCGAGGCGGCGGCCGTCGAGGGAGCCGTCCAGGGAGCCGCCCGATGAGCACGGCCGACCGCCCGCAGGTGCTCTACCTGTGGGGCGACGACGAGTGGGCCATGGATCGCCTCGTCGCAGCCCTCGCCGCGGAGCTGGAACGTGACACGGGCGCCCCGCCCGACCGGTGGCGGGCGTCCGGCAGGGACGTCACCGCGGATGCGATCGCGGAGCGGGTCGCCATGGCGCCGATGTTCGGCGGCGGGACGGTCGCCGTCGTGTCCGGCCCGACCCAGCTCGTCCGCTCCAAGGCGCTGCGCGAGGCGCTCGACCGGGTCATCGCCTCGGTGGCGCCGGGGAACGCGCTCGTGTTCCTCGAGTTCGACACGACCGGCGGCCGCAGGCGCCCCAAGACGCTCGTGGATCTGGAGGCGGCCGTCCAGAGGGCGGGCGGGGCGGGGCGGCCGTGCCGCGCGCCGAGCGCGGGCGAGATGCCAGCGTGGATCAACGGGCGCGCCGCCGAGATGGGGGTGTCGCTCGCGCCCGACGCTGCCCGGGAGCTCGCGCGGCGGATCGGCTCCCACGTGGGCGAGGGCGACGTGGACCGGCGCCAGATGAGCGCGATCGCGGTCGGCGAGCTCGAGAAGCTGGGCCTCTACCGCGGCGCCGAGCCGGTCTCCGCGGAGGACGTCCGCGCGCTCGTGGGGGAGGTGGTCCCCGACAGCCTGTGGGCGCTGTCGGACGCAGTCGCCACCCGCCGCGCCGAGACGGCCGGCCCGGCGCTCGACCGCGCACTCGAGACGCAGCCCGAGCCGGTCCTGCTGGTCCTGCTCCATCGGCGCCTGCGCGAGCTGCTGATCGCCCTCGACGCGCGGATCACGGGTGCCAAGCCCGCCGACCTCGTCAAGCTGATCGGGGGCAGCCCGTACCTGGTCCAGCGGCGCGCCGAGCAGGCGACGGCGTGGACCGTGCCGGAGCTCGAGGCGGCGCTCGACGGCCTGCTCGAGCTCGACCGAATGGCCAAGCACGCCGACGCGGTGGCGAGCACCGACGGCCAGCGGCGGATGGCCTGGGTCGCATGGGTCGCCGAACGGGTGGCGCCGCGAGGCACCAGTCCGTCGGGGCGCGCCCGCCGCTAGGGATCGGCGCGGGCGGCAGGCAGGGGTCGGGCGCGGGCGGCAGGCAAGGGTCGGGCGCGCCGCCGGGGTCGGGCGCGGGCGGCAGGCAAGGGTCGGGCGCGGGCCGCCGGCAGGGGTCGGGCGGGCCGCAGGCAATACCCGCCGTTAACCCCGGATCCACCGATCGACGCGGTCCCTGAGCCTGCGCGGATGACGAATTAGGTGCCCATCTGAACTGGGAAGATGGCGTTGAAGACGACCCATCAGCCCGGCCAGAGGAGCACCTGATTGATGCGATCATCCCACACCGTCGACCGGGTTGACACGGCCTTCGACGACGACCGCCTGGTGGCCGACGCGGGGCTCCTGCTGCCGGCAACCCTTGCCGCGCATCTCGGTCTCAAGGGACTGGTCGATCGGTTCCTCGACCTGGGGCGGGCCGCCGGCCGGGCGAACGCGGGGGACAAGCTCCTGACGCTCCTGATGTCGGCGCTCGCGGGCGGCGACTCGATCGACGACGCGGACGCCCTGCGCGCCGGCGGAACCAGCCGGATCCTGGGCTTCAGCGTCAAGGCCCCCTCCACCCTGGGCACCTTCCTGCGCAGCTTCCGCTGGGGCCACGTCCGCCAGCTCGACCGGGTGAGCCGGGAGCTCCTCAGACGGGCGTGGGCGGCGGGCGCGGGACCGGGCGGTGCACCCCTCACGATCGACCTCGACTCCACGATCTGCGAGACGTACGGCCTGGCCAAGGAGGGCGCGCTCCACCACGGGTACACCCACGTCCGCGGCTACCACCCGCTGCTCGCGGTCGCCGCCGGCACGGGCGACGTGCTGATGGCGAGGCTGCGCGAGGGGCGGGCCGCCACCGTCCGGGGTGCCGCCCACTTCCTGCGCGAGACGATCGGGCGGGTCCGATCCGCGGGAGCCACGGGCGAGCTCACGATGCGCGCCGACTCCGGCTTCTACGCCCACGCGGTCGTCGCCGTCTGCCGGGCGATGGACGTCCGCTTCTCGATCACGGCGCGGCTGCACGGCCGCAGGCTCCGGGGCCTCATCGAGGCGATCCCCGAGTCGGACTGGACGCCGATCCCGTACTGGATCGGGGGCGGGGCCGATGTCGCCGAGACCAGCTATGTCCCGTTCGCCGACGAGAGGGACGCGGTCCCGGTCCGGCTCATCGTCCGCCGGGTGAAGCCGACGCCGGGCAGCCAGCTCTCGCTCCTCACCCTGTACGACTACCACGCGCTCATCACCGACCGCGACGGCGAGATCCTCGAGCTCGAGGCCGACCACCGCCGGCACGCCGAGATCGAGAACGCGATCCGGGACCTCAAGCACGGGATGGGCCTGAACCACCTGCCGTCGGGCAGGTTCGCCGCCAACGGCGCCTGGCTCGCGGTCCAGGTGATGGCGCACAACCTCGCCCGCTGGACGGCGAGGCTCGGGTTGGGGGCCGGGATCGTCACCACCAAGACCCTCCGGCGGCGGCTGTTCGGGCTCGTCGGGCGGCTCACCCGCTCGGCCCGGCGGCTCACGCTCCACCTGCCGGGCCGCTGGCCGTGGGCGATCGGCTGGACGGCAGCGCTGGCGCGGTTCCGGGCCATGCCGCTCCTCGCCTGACCGGGCGCTGATCACCAGTCGCCGCTCCGGGGCTGGCGGGAGCGTGGGAAGAAATCGACCCCCGTCGGTCGGCGACGCCGTGGGAGCCTGCTTCGGCTGTCCATCGACCGTCCTTCGCCCTGGCCATGCCGCGCCAACGGCTCGATCGGGGCCCCGCGCCCGTCATCGACCCATCAGACGACGAGGTTCGGTGGATCCGGGTTAACGCAGCTGACCGCGCGGCGGCGCGGTCAGACGAGGTGGTGCAGCGCGGCCCCGCGGCGCCCGAGCGCCGCGTCGGGCCGTCAGTCGGCGGACGACCAGGCCTGCTCCTGGAGCACGACGTCGCTCTCGATGGCGAACACGCAGCGGCCCTCGCCCAGATCGAGCAGCTCGATCAGCTCGGGATCGATGTACAGCTGGTGGCAGTCCTCGCACAGCCCACCGGGAATGCCGAAGCACAGCCGCTCCGTCCGGTCGGGCAGCCGGAACGTCGTGTCGAAGCGCGTGATGATGAGGCGCCGACTGCAGCTGGGGCAGCGATCTCGCAGGCCCGACATCGGGGCTTCTCCGGTGGCGCCGGCCCCAATGGCCGACGACCTGCAAGCGATGCTATGCAGGGTCGACCCGGCTGCACATGACCCAGCGGTACCGGCCCGAGCGGTACCCCACGAAGCGGGAGGGGGCCAGCCCGTCCTACTGGACCCGAACGACCACCCGTGCCGAGGACCAGTGCTTCTCGAGCCCGTAGTAGTCGCGCTCCGGGGGCGTGAACACGTGGACGATCACCGAGCCGAAGTCGACCAGCACCCAGTGCGACGCCGGCGTGCCCTCCCGTCCGATGGGCCGGACGCCCTCGGCGCGCAGCCCCTCCACGATTCCGTCCGCGATGGCGTCGATCTGCCGCTCGGAGCCGCCCGAGCAGATCACGAACGCGTCCGCGAGCGTGGTCAGGTCGGCGAGGTCGAGCAGCACGATGTCGGCCGCCTTCTTGTCCTCCGCGAGCTCGACGATCCGGCGGGCCAGGTCGAGCGGGGCGCGGTCGGACGCCGGCGCCGCCGCCGTGCGGTGCGGCAGCCCGTCGGGGCGGGGAGCGGTCGTGGTGGGCTCGGTCACGTCAGTCGGGGTCCTCCAGGGAGCGGGTCATGGCGCGGACGGGGCATAGAGGCGGCGTGCCGCGATGTAGGCAGCGACGGCGTCGGGGACCAGGTACCGGATGGACCGGCCGGCGCGCGCCCTGCGCCGCACCACGCTACCCGAGATGGGCAAGTCGGGCCCCGGCAGGAAGCGGACCCGATCGGCGGCGCCGGGAAATGCCGCCTCCACCCAGGCCGGGCCGAGCGGGTCGGAGCCTGCTCGCGGCACCACCGCGAGGCGGGCGAGCTCGAGGATCCGGTGCGGCTCGCGCCACGTGGGCAGCAGCGCGAGGGCCTCCGACGAGAGCAGCAGCCACGGCTCCGCGAGGCCGTCGGCGCGCAGCGCCTCGAGCGTCTCCACCGTGTACGAGGCCCCGCCGCGGCGGACCTCGATGTCGGACACGGCGAACGCCGGGTTGCCGGCCACGGCGAGGCGCACCATCGCCAGCCGGTGATCGGGTGCGGACACCGCCTGACCCAGCTTGTGCGGCGGCACCGCGGCCGGGACGAACAGCACCCGCTCCAGGCCGAGGGCCTCGCGCGCGTCCTCGGCGATGGCGAGGTGCCCGTGGTGGATCGGGTCGAAGGTCCCGCCGAGGATGCCCACCGAGCCGGGCACCACCGGCGCCGCGGGCAGCACCGGTGCCCCGGGCGCGTCGGTCACGCGTCCTCCTCGCGAGGCTCCCACGCAAGCGCGACGGCGCCGACCCGGACGTCGTCGCCGGGCCGCACGCCGGCCTTGCGGAGCGCAGCGTCCACCCCGAGGCGCAGCAGCTCGCGCTGGAAGCGCTCGGCGGACTCCTCGTTGTCGAAGTTGGTCTGGACCGCCAGGCGCTCGATCCGCTTGCCGCGGACGAGGAAGCCGGCCTCGTCGCGCTCGATCGTGAAGCCGTCGCCGGCGGCCTCGAGCCGGTGGACCACGACGCCCGCCGGGTCGGGCGGCTCGGCCAGCGCGTCGGCATCGGGCAGCAGCGCCCCCACGGCGGCCCGCAGGGCGTCGAGGCCCTCGCCCGTGTCGGCCGAGATGGCGAGCGCCGCGCGGCCCGCCCGCCGGGCCTCGGCCTCGAAGGCCGGCCAGGCGGTCCGAGCCTCGGGGAGGTCCAGCTTGTTGAACACGACGAGCATCGGCTTGGCGAGCAGGGCGGGGTCGTGGGCCTCGAGCTCGTCGCGGATGACGTCGTGGTCCCACTGCGGGTCGCGGGCGGCGCCGTCGACCACGTGGAGGAGGACCCTCGTCCGCTCGACGTGGCGCAGGAACGCGTGGCCGAGCCCGGCGCCGTCGGACGCCCCCTCGATCAGCCCCGGCACGTCGGCGATCGTGGGGCGGCGCCCGTCGTCCACCCCGAGGTCCAGCACGCCGAGGTTCGGCTCGAGCGTCGTGAACGGGTACGGGGCGATCTTCGGGCGCGCCGCCGTCAGGGCCGCCAGCAGTGTGGACTTGCCGGCGTTGGGCAGGCCGACGAGGCCGACGTCGGCGATCAGCCGCAGCTCCAGCCGGAGGGTGAGCTCCTCGCCGGGCTCGCCGCGCTGGGCGTGCCTCGGGGCCTGGTGCGTGGCGGTCGCGAAGTGCACGTTGCCGAGGCCGCCGCGGCCGCCCCGAGCCACCATCGCCTCCTGGCCAACCGCCACCAGGTCGGCGATCAGGGCGCCAGTGGCCTCGTCCAGCACCGCGGTGCCCGGCGGGACGGCGAGGCGCAGGTCGTCGCCCGCCCGGCCGTGCCGCTTCTGGCGCTCGCCCGCGCCGCCGGGGGTGGCGGCGAAGTGGTGCTTGTAGCGGAAGTCGCGCAGCGTGGTCTGGCCCGCGTCGACCCGGAGGTACACGGAGCCGCCGCGACCGCCGTCGCCGCCGTCGGGTCCGCCGCGCGGCACGTGCGCCTCGCGGCGCATCGTCGCGGCCCCGTCGCCGCCCGCGCCCGCGCGCACCACGATGCGCACCTCGTCAAGGAACATGGCTGGCATTCTCGCACGGGCCAGCGCCTCGAACGACGAACGCCCCCGGTGGACCGGGGGCGTGCGCGGCCGGCGCTGCTGGCCTAGAGGTAGTTGAGCGGGTTCATCCGCTGGCCGCCGTTCCAGATCGGGCCCACCCAGACCTCGAAGTGGAGGTGCGGCCCGGTGGCGTCGCCGCTCTGGCCGATCCGGCCGACCTGGTGGCCGCGGCCGACGTACTCGCCCGCGGCAACGGTGATGGCCGACATGTGGTTGTAGGTCGTGTACAGGTTGCCCCCGTGGCTGATCCACACCTGCCAGCCGCCGCCGTTGTTCTTCCAGCCCGCGAAGGTCACCTTCCCGGCCGCGGCGGCCACGACCTTGGAGCCGTACTGCGCCGCGATGTCGATCGCCCAGTGGCCGTAGTGGTAGTACTGGCTGATGTAGTTGCCGCCCCCGATGACGGGCCACGTCATCTTGCCGCCCGTGTAGTGGCCGCCGATGCCCGAGGCGCTGCCGCCGCTGCCCTGCTTGCTGCTGGTGGGCGTCGAGTGCGTGGACGTGCTGGCCGGGGTGGTGTGCTTGACGGTGGGCTTGGGCGTCGCGATCGGCGCGCCGCGGGCGCCGGGGACGATCAGGACCTGGCCGACAACGAGGGTGGGATCGGTCAGCTGGTTGATGTCCATGATGCTCTGGGCATCGACGTCGTACTTGGACGCGAGGCTGTCGAGCGTGTCATTGGCCGCGACAGTGATGACCAGGCCATTAGCCGGCGGGACCTTGATCAGCTGGCCGATGTGGAGGTCCGTCTTGGACTTCATCGCCGACTTGTTCGCCCACCACAGCGTCATCATCGACACGTGGTAGCTGGCGGCGATCGTCGAGAGCGTGTCGCCCTTCTTGACCCGGTAGATCTGGATCAGCGATGACCCGTCCTCGACCGTGGACTGCGGCGCATACCCGGTGATGAGCGTGCCGTCCTCTGTGACAGCGGCGGCATCCTGGCTGGCCTGCTCGGTGGCGGGCGGCGTCGTGACCTCGGTCGGCAGCGTCACGGGCTGGAAGCTGGCGTCGATCTTCTGGGCGTCGAGGATCGCTGCCGCCCGCGGGCCGTCACTGGGATCGAGGTAGGAGACGCCGCCGTTGACCGCGAGCCGGGGATTGGCCGTCGTGCCCTGCGCCGCGCCAGCGGAGCCCGCCGGGGTGCTGGGCAGGAGCGCGAGCATCGAGGCCACGGCCACGATGGCGGCGACGAGGATCGGGAGGGCGCGCTCCGCCGTGACGAATGGGCGGAGCGACGCGGCGAGCGCATGGCGCGCTCGTGCGGTGGGGACGAAACGACCGAGCCGGAAGAGCGCCGCGGTGATAGCGGCGGTCCGGTGGGTCGCGCGGTTGGCGGATGACACGCGGCGGGCGGGGCGCGGGCGATTGAGCCGGCGACCGACGCCGTCGGTGGACTTCTGCAATACGGCCTCCTGGGGGAGGATCGAGCGCGGGGGCGATCCCGGGCGCCTGTGCCGATCCCTCCGGGGTGCTGGTCGTGCACCGGAAACGGCGCTGCGTGATGCGTCCCTGCGGCCGTTCCGATCAACCGGGACCCTAACAGACCGTCAACGCGCAGGTCAAACGACGCATCCCGATTCAGGGGGTGTCGGGAGGCCTTTTATCCCGGATCAAATGGCCCGAATCTGGGCAAACCGAGGCATCCTGCGTCGAACGTAAACGTTTCCTAACCTAGTCGGGCCGTCACAGGGGCGCGCGCCCGGGCCGTCGCAGGGGATTCGGCGGGGCCCCTGTTGCGTCAGTCGAGCGGCTTGTTGAGCGTGCCCAGGAACTGCGCGTTCGTCTCGGTCTTCGCGATCCGGTTGAGCAGGATCTCGATGCCCTCGTTGGCGCCCACGGCAGCGAGCATCCGGCGCATCGTCCAGACCATCTTGAGGGTCCCCTCCTCGAGGAGCAGCTCCTCGCGCCGGGTGCCGGACCGCTGGACGTCGATGGCCGGGAAGATGCGCTTCTCGGCGAGCTTGCGGTCGAGGATGAGCTCCGAGTTGCCGGTGCCCTTGAACTCCTCGTAGATCACATCGTCCATTCGCGAGCCGGTGTCGACGAGGCAGGTCCCGATGATCGTGAGCGAGCCGCCCTCCTCGATCTTGCGCGCCGCGCCGAAGAAGCGCTTGGGCGGGTAGAGCGCGATCGGGTCGATGCCGCCCGACAGCGTCCGCCCGCTGGGCGGCAGGGCCAGGTTGTACGCGCGTGCGAGGCGCGTGATCGAGTCGAGCAGGATCACCACGTCGCGGCCGGTCTCGACCTGGCGCTTGGCGATCTCGAGCGCCATCTCGGCCACGTGCGTGTGGTTCTCGGTGGGCTCGTCGAACGTGGAGCTGATCACCTCGCCGTGGACGCTTCGGCGCATGTCGGTGACCTCCTCGGGCCGCTCGCCGATGAGCGCGACCATGAGGAGGATGTCCGGGTAGTTGGCCGTGATGCCGTTGGCGATCGCCTTGAGCAGCATCGTCTTGCCGGCCTTGGGGGGCGAGACGATCAGGGCGCGCTGGCCCTTGCCGAGCGGGTTGACGAGGTTGACGAGGCGCTGGGAGAGGTTCTTCGAGTCGGACTCGAGGTTGATCAGCTCGATCGGGTGGATCGGGGTGAGGTCGTTGAAGAATGGCCGTCGGCGCGCCGCGTCGGTGTCGACCCCGTTGACGGTGTCGACGCGGATGAGGCCCCAGTACTTCTCGCCCTCGCGGGGCGCCCGCACGGCGCCCACGACGCGGTCGCCCACCCGGAGGCCGAAGCGGCGGACCTGGGACGAGGAGACGTACACGTCGTCGGGGCTCGGCAGCAGGCCGTGGCGGCGCATGAAACCGTAGCCCTCGTCGACGATGTCGAGGATGCCGAACACGTAGTCGAGGCCCGCGCGCTCGGTCTGGGCCTGGAGGATGGCATCGACCAGCTCTTCACGGCGATCGACGCCGCCGTCGATCTCGAGGCCCTTGCCGACCTCGCGCAGCTCCTTCTCCGACATCTCGCTGAGGTCGCGGAAGTCGAGGTCGTTGCGCTCGCGCGCGGCCTCGAGTTCAGCGACCTCGTCCTGCTCGGTCACCGGGAGGCGGGTGGTCTGGGAGCGGCGGCGGGAGCGGCGGTTGCGGCTCGGGCGCTGGTCGGGGCCATTCGGCATTGGACGGGAATCCCTCGGGATGGGTCGACACGGGTGCGGGCCGGTCGGGTTGGGCGCGCCACGGGCCGTCGCTCGCGCGGAATCGCTGGAACGTCGCGCGCGGCCGGTGGGGGTGCAATGAATCATATGGGACGTCGCTGCGCGGCGTCAACGTTGTTTCGGGCGGCAGCGACGTAACGTCTCCCCGCGCGGCCGCGAGCGGCAGTCGTGCCTGGAGGCTGGCGGCGGCCCGCGGCGCCGGCAGCCCCGAGACCACGGCCCTCAGCGACACGTCGATCGACGCGGGCATCGAGCACGATGCGGTGGGCCGTGCGCCGCTGATGGCCAGTTGACGGGCGAGGCGCGAGGAGGACGCCTGTTGCGTCAGGCGCTGTGGCGTCACGCGCTGGGCTTGACCGCGTCCCGCTCCGGCTGGCCGTCAGTCGCACAACCACCAGTCGTATCAGGCCCGATCTTTCCCGGCTGACGATCGCCGCACAACCTGCGGTAGTGCGGCCGACGGCGAGGCGCCTGTTGGCCTTTCCCGCACAAGCGGTTGTTGTGCGCCACGTATCAAGGGCGCGCCGAGGGCGCCGACTGCCGCTGTCTGCAACCAGTGGTTGTGCGGCGTCGTCGGCGTTCCGGCTGACCGTGCGGCAGTTCGACCACAGCCGGATCTGCCCCGTGAGCGGCCTGCGGCTCCTATCGGGATCAAAGCCGCACCGCACCCCCGGCGCGCCCGGGAGCGCCGCGATCGCCGTGAACACGAGCAGGCAGCCTCGGCCGAACGGAGCAAGTGGAACCGACCGCAGCCAGCCCGTGCCGTCGGCCAGCCGCGCCCCCGTCGGCCGGCCGCGCCTCCCGGCTACCATGGCCGCAGCGTCCGTGGAGGCCCGAGCCGGGATGGTGCAATGCGCGCAGTGAGCTATGCGGCCTACGCCGAGCCGCCGGTGGTGATGGAGGTCGCCGATCCCGAGTGCCCGCCGGGCGGGGCGGTGATCAGGGTGGGCGCGAGCGGTGTGTGCCGGTCGGACTGGCACGCGTGGCTGGGCCACGACCCAGTGCCGCTTCCCATGGTCCCCGGCCACGAGCTGGCGGGGACGGTGCAGGCCGTCGGCCCACAGGTGTCGAACTGGCACGTCGGCGACCGCGTGACCGTCCCGTTCGCGTGCGGGTGCGGGCAGTGCGAGCAGTGCGCGCGGGGCGACACGCACGTGTGTCCCCGTCAGACGCAGCCCGGGTTCACCGGCTGGGGGTCGTTCGCCGACCTCGTCGCCATCCACGCCGCCGACACCAACCTCGTCGCGCTCCCGGACGCGCTCGGCTTCGTCGAGGCGGCGGCGCTCGGCTGCCGGTTCGCGACGGCCTTCCGCGCAGTGGTCCTCCAGGGGCGGGTGGCCCCGGGCGAGTGGCTGGCGGTCCATGGTTGTGGGGGCGTGGGGCTGTCGGCCGTGATGATCGGGGTGGCGCTAGGCGCGCGCGTCGTCGCCGTCGACGTCGCGGACGCCGCACTCCAGGCGGCCCGCGAGCTCGGCGCCAGCGCCCTCGTCTCGTCGGCCGGCCTCGAGGCGGCGGACGTCGCAGCCGCGGTCCTCGCGGCGACGGGCGACGGTCCCCACGCCTCGATCGACGCGCTCGGCGCGCCGTCAACCCTGACAGCGTCGATCCTCTCGCTCCGGCCGCGCGGGCGGCACCTCCAGGTCGGGCTGCTGCTCGGCGACCAGGGCGTGGCGGCCGTGCCGGTGGCCCGCGTGATCGCCCGCGAGCTCGAGTTCCTCGGCGTCCACGGGCTGCCCGCGCGCGACTACCGCGAGATGCTGGACTTCCTCGAGACGGGCAGGGTGGACGTGCGCCGGCTCGTCGGCCGGGTCATCGGGCTCGACGAAGCGCCGGCTGCCCTCATGGCGATGAGTGCACCTGCGACGACCCCGGGGATGACGGTGGTCGAGCTGGGCCGCTGAGCCGCGCTGGGAACCGGTCGACCCTCGGCTGGCGTCGAGCCCGTCGACAGGATCGCCGATCCGGCCTACGCGGCCCCTTCGTCGACCTGGGGGGCCTGCTCGCCGCGCTCGAGCAGCTCCAGGACCGCCCCCAGCCGCTCCTGGGTGTCGAAGTACGCGTATCGGCCGCCCTCGAACTCACCGCGCTGGATCAGCCGGACGCCCTCGCCGTCGAGGTACGCGCGCTTCTCGCCCATCCCGGCGATGTCGAACGCGAGGTGGTGCACGCTCGTGCCGTGCTGCTGCAGGTGGTCGTTCCAGGTGCTCGGCTCGCCGACCGGCTCGAGGAGCTCGATGTCGAGCTGGCCCACGTTGAGGAAGGCCATCCGCGCCCTCGCGAACGTCGGGGCCCCGTCGTACTCCGTCTGGGCGAAGTCGTAGGCGTCGGTGATCCTGATCTCCGGCATCGGCAGCCCCAGGAGCTGCGACCAAGCGCGGGCGGTCGCCTCCACGTCGGCGACGACGATGCCCACCTGGACGATCCTGTCGGTTCCCAGCGGTTGCGTCACGGTCGATACCCGTCCCTTCCTAGCGTGACGGCTCCACCGTCACGGTCACGGTCTTGGTGTAGAACTCGCGCGCCGCGCGGCCCTGTTCCCTGGGCCCGGCGCTCGACTCCCTGGCACCGCCGAACGGCGCCCAGTAGTCGACCCCGGTCGTCGACGCGTTCACCCGCGTCATGCCCACGTCGAGCCGCTCGACGACGCTCATGGCCTGGTCGAGGTCACGCGTGAAGGCCGAGGCCACGAGGCCGTACCGGGTGGCGTTCGCGAGCGCCACGGCGTCGTCGGCGTCCCTGGCGGGCAGCACGGCGCAGACGGGACCGAACACCTCCTCGCACGCCAGCTCGGCGTCGCGCGGCACGTCGCGCACGAGCGTCGGCTTCACGTACCAGCCCGCCTGCGCGAGGGCCCGCCCGCCAGCGATCACCTGCCCGCCCGCCGCCTCGGCGGCGCGTGCCGCCCGGAGCACGGCCTCGCGCGCGCCCTCCGAGATGACGGGCCCGACCACGTTCGCAGCCAGCGCCGGGTCGCCGACGCCGAGGCGCTCGACCGCGGCAACGAGGGCGTCGCAGGCGCGGTCCACGTCGCCGACCACGATGACGCGGCTGGTCGCGGTGCACTTCTGCCCGGCGAAGGCCATCGCCGACGAGGCGATCACCGGCGCCGCCGCGTCGAGGTCCGCGTCCGGGAGGAGGATCGACGCGTTGCTGCCGCCCATCTCGCCCTGGAACGCGATCCCGTGTCGGGCGGCCGCGGCGGCGAGCACCGCGCCGGTCGCGCTCGATCCGGTGAAGGACAGCGCATCGACGCTCGGCAGCTCGGCCAGGCGCGACGCGTCCGCCCCGCCCACCGGAACGACCTCGAGCACGCCGTCGGGCAGGTCGAAGTACGACGCGACGCGGAGGCCGCAGGCCAGCGCCTGGGTCGCGGGCTTGAGCACGACGGTGTTGCCGTAGGCGAGCGCCGGGGCCGCCTTCCAGATCGGGATCGCGACCGGGAAGTTCCACGGCGTGATCAGGCCGGCGACGCCGCGCGGCCGTCGGCGCGTGAACAGCCAGCCCCGTCCGTTGGCGGACGGATAGACGTCGCCGTCGGCGTCGAGCACCACCTGGGCGTAGTAGCGGAGGATTGCCACGGCCCGGGCGACCTCGCCTGCGGCCTCGGTCCGCGGCTTGCCCACCTCGCGCACCATGAGCTCGGCCAGGCCGCTCGCGTCGGACGCCATCCGGTCGGCTGCCTCGGCCAGCGCACGGCCTCGCTCCGCCGCGCGAAGGGCGCCCCAGCCGCGCTGGGCCGCGGCGGCGCGGGACGCTGCGGCCTCGACCGCGTCGGACCCGCCGTCCGGCCACTCGCCCACGACGTCGTCGGGCTGTTGGGGGGACGTCGAGCGAAGGGTCGTGGCGGGTCGCGTCATGCTCGTCTCCAGGTCGTGGTGTCCGTCATGCAGTGGTCACTTGATCCAGAGCTCGGGCGGCGGCGCGAGCTCGCGCAACTCGGCCCACAGCTCGTCCGGAATCGGGACGTCGAGCAGGCCGAGCGTCTCGGCGACGCGCTGCGGGGCGGAGATGCCCACGACGGTCGCGTGGATGCGCCGCTCGCGGACCGAGAACTGGAGGGCGGCGGCCGCGAGCGGCACGCCGTGTCGCGCGCACGCCGACGCCATCCGCCGGGCCGTGTCGGCCAGCGAGCCGTCACCGAGGCCGTAGGCGTAGCGCGGCCGGGCGTCGGGACCCTTGACGAGCATCCCTCCGCCGTACGGCGCAGCGTTGAGGATCCCCATGCCCCGCGCCCCGGCGGCGTCGAACAGCGGATCTGCCGAGCGGTCCAGCAGTGAGTACCGGTTGTGCGTCAGGACCGCGTCGAACACGTCGGTGCCGACGTAGCGGGTCAGCAGCTCGATCGGACCGCCGGCGACGCCGATGGCGTGGGCGATCCCCTCGTCGCGGAGCCGCACGAGGGCCTCGACCGGTCCGCCCGCCGCCATCGCGTCCTCGAAGCTGATCCGCTCCGGATCGTGCAGGTGGAGGAGGTCGATGCGGTCCAGCCCGAGTCGCTCGAGGCTCTCCTCGACCGAGGCGCGGACCCGGCGCCCGGAGAAGTCGCCGGTGCGCGGATCGGGATCGACCTTGGTGGCGAGGACGAACCCGGGCGGCAGGCCGCCGCGCGCACGAATCGCCTCCCCCACACGGCGCTCGACCTCGCCGCCGCCGTACTCGTTGGAGGTGTCGAGGAAGGTGATCGGGCTGTCCAGCGCCGCGAGCGCCGTCGCCACGGCCCGCGCGGGCTCGACGGTGTAGCCGTAGTGGGTCGGCATGCCGAACGGGCTGGTGCCGACGCACACCGGCGTCACCCGCAGCCCGGTCCGGCCCAGTTGCCGAGGCTCGAGGACCGGCGTCATCGTGCTGCCGCCGACCGGCTGCGGCGCACATGGGACAGGAGTGCGCTCATTTGATCCAGCCGCCGTCGACGATCCAGGCCTGACCGGTGCAGGAGCGCGAGTCGTCCGCCGCAAGCCAGAGCAGCAGCCGGGCGACGTCATCGGGGTACAGGCGGTGCTTGAGCGCCTGGTTGCTGTCGATCGACGCGGCCGCCTCCGGCGAGACCCAGTTGTCGAGCTGCCGCTGGGTCATGATCCAGCCGGGGATGATGCAGTTGACCCGGATGTTGTCGGGGCCGAGCTCGCGGGCCAGCGTTCGGGTCAGGCCCTCGACGCCGGCCTTCGCCGTGATGTAGGTCGGCAGGTCGAGGAGGTCGATGTGGGCGCTGATCGACCCGAGGTTGATGACCGACCCGCCCCCCGCCGCGCGCATCATGGGCGCCACGGCCTGGACGGCGAAGAAGTGGTGGCGCACGTTGACCGCGATCCCGTCGTCCCACTGCTCGACCGTCAGCTCGCCGATCCGGTGCCGCTGGTCGTTGGCTGCGTTGTTGACGAGCGCCGTGACCGGGCCGAGCTGCGCCCGGGTCGCCGCGAGCGCGGCCTGCAGGGCGGGGACGTCCCGGACATCGCACTCGATGAACAGGGGCTCGGGGTGCCCCTGCGCGGCGACAGACGTCGCGAGCTCCAGCCCCGCCGCGCGGTTGATGTCGACGAAGGCGACGCGCGCCCCCTGCGCCGCGAGCTGGGCCACGAACTCCGCGCCCAGCCCGGTGGCGCCGCCGCTGACGAACGCGACGCGATCCTGCAGGCTCGGGTAGCGGGCGAACCGGGTGAGCGGATCTCCAGTCGTCACGGCACCACCACCGACCTCCCGATGCCGCCGGCCACGAGCCGGGCGAATGCCTCGTTGATGTCGTCGAGCGCGAACCGGTCGCCCACCAGGTCGTCGAGGGGGAGGCGGCCCGCGAGGTAGAGCCCGAAGATGCGGGGCAGGTCGATCAGCGGGTTCGACGACCCGTACAGGGAGCCCACGATCCGCTTCTGGCCCTGCACCAGCTCGTTGATCGGCACCTCGAACGTCGCACCGACACGCGCGAGCCCCAGCGCGATGGCGGTGCCGCCCGGGGTCAGCGACGCGAACGCCTGGCGCAGCGTCGCCGCCTGCCCGATCGCCTCGACCGCCCAGTCGAAGCCGCCCGGGGCGATCGCCCGCAGCTGCTCGAGCGCGTCCGACGTCGCGGCGTTCACCGCGTGCGTGGCGCCGAGTCGGCGGGCCAGCTCCAGCCGGCCCTCGTCGACGTCCACCGCCACGATCGGCTCCGCCCCCACGAGGCGGGCGCCCATCACGCTGCTGAGACCGACGCCGCCGACGCCGAAGATCACGATCCCCCGACCGGCGGCCTGCTCGACCACATTGAGCACGGCGCCCACGCCGGTCACGACCGCGCACCCGGTGATCGCGGCGATCTCGGCCGGGACGCCGTCAGGGACGGGGACGACGGCCCGCTCCGAGACGACCACCCGCTCGGCGAAGCACGAGACGCCGAGGAAGTGGTGCACCGTCTCGCCGCCCGCGCTCAGGCGAGTCGTGCCGTCGAGCAGGCCGCCCGTCGTCGCCTGCACCCGGCCCGAGGCGCAGAGCACCGGGCTGCCCGAGACGCACGCGGCGCACCGGCCGCACCGCGGGCGCCACATGAAGGCGACGCGGGCGCCGACGGCAATGTCCCCGCTCGTGCCCGGGCCGACAGCCTCGACGATCCCGGCGCCCTCGTGGCCGAGGACCGCCGGGAGGCGGCAGGTGATGTCGCCGGTCATGTAGTGGTAGTCGCTGTGGCAGGCGCCCGCCGCCTCCACGCGAACCGCGAGCTCGCCCGCCCTGGGCGCCTCGAGGTCCACGTCCTCGATCTCGAGCGGGCGCCCGGCCTGCCGCAGGACCGCTGCGCGCATCAGCTTCTCCTCCTCGGTTGGATACCGAACGTCGGGGTCGTGGTGCTGGGCTGGTCGCCCCGGGTCCTCATGCGGGAGCCACCGGAAGCGTCCCGGTCAGCCACTGGAGCGACCGCAGCAGCAGCTCGCGGTGGTCCGGCGAGTCGAAGGACTCCACGCCGTGCCCGAGGGCGTCGGCCACGACCCTCGCGTCCCCGTACCGGCGCGCCCAGACGAGCGGGTGGCTGGCGCCCTCGTGCTCGTGCGAGACGAACGGGACGATGTCGGGCGCAAGCCGGAGGTGGCAGTAGCGCTCGTCGAGCAGGTCGAAGTCGCGGAGCGGGGCCGCGATGGCATGGCGCTCGGGGTGGACCAGGACGTGGGCCGGCCCGAGCGGGGGGTGCATGGAGACCCCGGGGATCCAACGCATGCCGGTCACCTGCTCCCACTCGGGCATGTCCACGAGCACCGACGCGCCGACGTGGACGGCCAGCACCCCGCCGCCGCGGGCGAGGAAGGCGCGCATCCCCGTGAGTGCCGCCTCGTGGGCGGCGGTCAGGGGCCCGGCGGCGGCGTTCACGACGACCACGTCGACGCCCTGGAGGTTCGCGAGCCGCTCCTCGAGCTCCTCGGCGATCTCCACGTCATGGCCGAGGCTTGCGGCAATCGCGGCGAGGCGATCTGAGGTGGCGGCGAACGGATGCCATGGATCGGCGTGCCGTCCGCCCCCCGACAAGATCACCGCCTTCGCCATGGCTGACTGCGCTCCTTGCTGGTCCCGCTGAGACCACATGCGACTCCGTGCTCAGTGGGAATCCCGGGACACCCTCGATCCGCTCGAGCCGACCAGGAAGTCGAGGTCGGCGCCCGTGTCCGCTTGGAGGACGTGGTCCACGTACAAGCGCTCCCAGCCGCGCGTGGGCGAGGCGAACCCCTCCGTGGTGCTGGCGCTGGGGCGGCGGCGGGCGAGCTCCTCCGGCGGGACGAGCAGCTCGAGCCGGCGCGCCGGCACGTCGAGCAGGATCTCGTCGCCGTCCTGGACGAGGGCGAGCGGCCCGCCAGCGGCGGCTTCGGGCGCGACGTGGAGGACGACGGTCCCGAACGCGGTGCCGCTCATCCGGCCGTCGCACACGCGGACCATGTCCCGCACGCCCCGCTCGAGCAGCTTCTTGGGCAGCGGCATGTTGGACACCTCGGGCATGCCCGGGTAGCCCTTCGGACCGCAGCCCCGCAGGACCATCACGTCGTCGGCGTCGATGTCGAGGTCGGGGTCGTCGATCCGCGCGTGGAAGTCCTCGATCGAGTCGAAGACGACGGCCCGGCCGCGGTGCTGCAGCAGGCCGGGCGACGTGGCCGCGGGCTTGATGATGGCCCCCGACGGGGCCAGGTTGCCGCGCAGGACCGCGATCCCGGCGTCATCCTGGAACGGGCGCTCCCGCGGCGCGATGACCGCCTCGTCCCAGATCTGCTGCCCGTCGAGGTGGTCGACGAGCGGCCGCCCGGTCACGGTCACGGCCTCGGGGTCGAGCAGGTCCCTGACCTGGTCGAGGACCGCGAGCAGCCCACCGGCCCGGTAGAAGTCCTCCATGAGGTAGCGGCCCGCCGGCTGCAGGTCGACAAGACGCGGGATCCCGGTGCCGATGCGGTCGAAGTCCTCGAGCGTCAGCTTGATGCCAAGTCGGCCCGCGATGGCCATCAGGTGGACGACCGCGTTCGTCGATCCGCCGATGGCGGCCAGCGTGACGATGGCGTTCCGGAACGAGCCCGCCGTCATGACGGTGCTGGGCCGGCGGTCGTGTTCCACCATCTCCACCGCGAGCCGGCCGGTCGCGTGCGAGGCCTCGAGGAGCCGGCTGTCCGGGGCGGGGATCCCGGCGGTCCCCGGCAGCGTCATCCCGAGCGCCTCCGCGACCAGGCTCATCGACGAGGCCGTGCCCATGGTGTTGCAGTGGCCGCGGCTGCGGATCATCGACGACTCGGACTTGACGAACCACGCCTCGGAGAGCGCATCGGCGCGCACCTCCTCGCTCAGCCGCCAGACGTCGGTCCCGCAGCCGAGGACCTGGCCGCAGAACGTCCCGTTGAGCATCGGCCCGCCCGAGATGAACACTGCGGGCAGGTCGACCGAGGCGGCCCCCATGAGCAGCGCCGGGACCGTCTTGTCGCATCCGCCGAGCAGGACCACCCCGTCGACGGGGTTCGCGCGGAGCAGCTCCTCGACCACCATCGCGGCCATGTTTCGCCACAGCATGGCGGTGGGCCGCACCTGGGTCTCTCCGAGCGACACGACCGGGAGGTCGAGCGGGATGCCTCCGGCCTCGTAGACGCCCTGCTTGACGCTGGCGGCGATCTCGTCGAGGTGCGTGTTGCATGGGCTCAGGTCAGAGGCGGTGTTGGCGATCGCGATGTGGGGCCGGCCGTCGAACGCGTGCGCCGGCAGACCCCGGCGCATCCACGCACGGTGGAGGTAGGTGTTGCGGTCCGTCCCCGAGTACCAGTCCGAGCTCCGCGGCTTGCTCATCGATGCTCCCGACTGACGACCACGATCGCCTCCTCGCTCCCAGATCCGATGCGCGCGAACCGGCCCGCGCCCGACGCGTCCCCCTCGCGGTGCTCTCGGTCCATCCGTCAGCCCGCGAACGCGTGCTGCGTGGCGCCGGCCACGCTGGCGTGGACGCTGAAGACCGCCCCGGCCTCGGGCAGCTCGCCACTGGCGAGGCCGTCTCGGGAGGTCGTGATGAACAGCGTCCGGCCGTCGTCGCCGCCGAACGCGCACGCCGTCACCTTGGGGACGGGCAGGTCCACGACCTCGGTCAGGCGGCCGCGGGCGTCATAGCGGCGCACCGCTCCGCCGCGCCAGAGGGCGACCCACAGGCCGTCCTCCTCGTCGATCGCGAGGCCGTCCGGCGCTCCCACGGAGCCACCAAGGACGACGAACGGTCGACGATTGCTGAACGCACCCGACTCCGGGTCGAAGTCGAACACGTCGACCCGGCCGGTCCCGGTGTCGCTGTAGTAGACGGTGGAGCCGTCGCGGCTCCACTGGATGCCGTTGGAGATGCTCACGCCGGTCAGGACCCGTTCCACGCTGAGGTCGGGGTTGAGCCGGTAGAGCGTGCCGGCGCCCGGCGTCATCGCGTACGCCATCGACCCGCAGTAGAAGCGGCCCTGCGGATCGCACCCGCCGTCGTTCATGCGAACCGTGGCGTCGGAGAAGGCCTCCGGCAGCGGCTCCACCACGCTGAAGTCGTCGCTGGCGAGGGCGAAGCCCCGCTCCACGGCGAGCACGTAGCCGCCGCTGGAACGGGCCCGGATGGCGGCCGCCACGGTGCCGACCTGGTGGCGCCTGACCGGACCCCTGGTGTCCCACTCCACGACGGCCCCGGCCAGCATGTCCACGAGGAGCAGCCGGCCGACGCGCGCATCCCAGAACGGACCCTCGCCGTGCTGGGTGCAGCTGTCGGTCACCTGGATCGCGTTACCCACATCGCCTCCTCCGGCTGGGCCACCGTCCGGTGCTCGATGGTCGGGCTCGATCGACAGGCGGACGCGGCGCCTGCGCGGCCGCGAATTGAGCCGCGCCCGCCTCGTCGACGAACCCCGAGGACGACGCCCATCGCGTCAGGCCCCCCGGCCGGCGGACCAGACGCTGCGGTTGACGAGGTTCTCGAGGCGCTCCTGGCCGCCCGAGCGCCGGACCGGGCTGAGCCCCCCCGCGGCGACCCTCGCCTCGAGGTCCGCGAGCGAGGCGCCCCCGCCCAGGATCGAGCGGCCCAGCTCGCCGTCCCAGCCGGCGTACCGCGCCTCGACCCCCGCCGCCAGCTCGCCCCGCTCGACCAGGTCCGCGGCGGCGAGCAGCGCCATGGCGATGGTGTCGAGCCCGCCGACGTGGGCGTGGAACAGGTCGGCCCGGTCGGTGGACTGGCGCCGCAGCTTCGCGTCGAAGTTGAAGCCGCCCCTGCCGAGGCCGCCCGCCCGGAGGATCTCGTACACGGGCAGCACGAGGTCGTCCACCGAGTTCGGGAACTGGTCGGTGTCCCAGCCGTTCTGCGGGTCGCCCCGGTTGGCGTCGACCGAGCCCATCATCCCGTTGGCGCACGCGTAGGCGACCTCGTGGTGGAACGAGTGCCCCGCGAGCGTGGCGTGGTTGGCCTCGATGTTGAGCCGGTACTCGCCCTCGAGCCCGTGGCGGGCGAGGAACCCGTGCACGGCCTGGCCGTCGTAGTCGTACTGGTGCTTGGTGGGCTCCTGCGGCTTGGGCTCGATCAGCAGCTGCCCGGCGAAGCCGATCCGCTCCCTGTGCTCGGCGACCAGGTGCAGGAACCGGGCGAGCTGCTCGCCCTCCCGCCGCAGGTCGGTGTTGAGCAGCGTGTCGTAGCCCTCGCGGCCGCCCCACAGGACGTAGTTCTCGCCGCCGAGGCGCTGGGTCACCTCGAGCATGTGCTTGACCTGGGCGGCGGCGTACGCGAACACCTCGGGGTCCGGGTTGGTGGCCGCGCCCGCCTGGTAGCGCGGGTGCGTGAACAGGTTGGCGGTGCCCCAGAGGAGCCTGACGCCGGTCCGCTCCTGGTGCCCGGCCGCCTCGTCGGCCAGGGCGTCGAGGTTGTCGCGGAACTCGGCGAAGCCCGCCCCCTCGGGCGCCACGTCGCGGTCGTGGAAGCAGTAGTAGGGCGTGCCGAGCTTGGCGAAGAACTCGAACGCGGCGGCGAGGCGCTCGCGGGCCCCCGCCATGTCGTCCGCCCCGGCCAGCCACGGGCGGTCGAGCGTGCCGACCCCGAACATGTCGCGGCCGTCCCAGCTGAACGAGTGCCAGACGCACACGCCCGGGCGCAGCCAGTCGACCATGCGGCGGCCCAGGACCACCCGATCCGGCTGCCAGACCTTGAACTCGAGCGGGTCGGTGGAGTCCGGCCCGCCGTACCGGATCGGCTCGCCCACCGCAGAGAAGAACTCGGTGCTCACGTGTCTGCTCCTTGTGCGGCGGGATGGCTGGCGAGGCGGTCGACAACGACGTCCACCCAGCGTGGGTCGGCCGGGCTGATCGGGTGGCGCTCGCCGACGAGCTCGACGGACGCGGTTGCTTCACGGTCGGCGCACGAGCCGCCGACCCACAGGTCGAGAAGCCCGGGCTCGACGGCGCGGATGAGATCACGACCCGAGAAGGCGACCCGGGTGGTGGGCACGGCGAACCGCACGACCGCGGCCTCGCCCGGCTCAAGCTCGACGCGTGCGTACCCGAGGAGCTGTGCCACCGGCCGCGTGATCGAGGCGACCGGGTCGTGGGCGTAGAGCTGGACGATGTCTGCGCCAGCGCGCGCGCCCGTGTTGGCAACCCGGACGCTGACCCCGATCTGCCCGTCGGTGGGCACCGTCGGGCACGCCACCTGCAGCTCGTCGCGGGCGAAGGTGGTGTACGAGAGGCCGAACCCGAACGGGCGGACGGGCTCCGGGTTGAGGTTGGACACGCTTGACGGACCGCCGAGGTGGGGATGCAGGTACGAGTACGGCTGGGAGCCCGCGGAGCGCGGCAGGCTCACGGGGAGGCGCCCTGACGGGTTCACCCGGCCGCCGATCACGCCGGCGATCGCCGCAGCGCCCTCCTCGCCCGGGAAGAACGCCTGGACGACGGCGGCACACCTCTCGAGGGCCCAGCCCACCGCGTAGGGCCGGCCCGTCACGAGGACGAGGACGACGGGCGTGCCCGTGGCGAGGACCGCCTCCACGAGCTCGCGCTGGACGCCGGGCAGCTCGAGGCTGTCCGCGTCGCACCCCTCGCCGGACGTGCCCCGCCCGAAGAGGCCCGCGCGATCGCCGGCGACCACGACCGCCACCTCGGCGTCCCGGGCCGCTGCGACGGCGTCCGCGAACCCCGAGCGGTCCGGGTCGTCCACGCCGCATCCCTGCGCGAAGACGGTGTCGGCCTGGTCGAGCTCCGCGGCGAGGGCCTCGAGGACGCTGGGCGCGTCGATGCCGAGCGGCACGTCGGGGTAGTGGTCGAGCACGTGGTTCGCGAACGAGTAGCAGCCGAACACGGCGTTGGGCCGGTCGGCGTTCGGGCCGATGACGGCGATCCTCGGGCGCCCGGCCAGCGGCAGGATCCCGTCGTTCGCCAGGAGGATCACCGCCTCCTCGGCGAGCCGCTTCGCGATCGCCCGGTGCTCCGCGGGGTCAAGGCTGCCGATCTCGGGTGCCGGCCCGTCGAAGGTCGCGTCGAGCAGGCCGAGCTCCGCCTTCTGGCGGAGCACCCGCTCCAGGGCGAGGTCGACGAGCGCCTCGTCCACGGCGCCCGATCGGATCGCCTTCGCGAGCGGTTCGCGGTACGCGTTGCCCGTGGGCAGCTCGACATCGACGCCGGCGTGGAGCGCTTGCGCCGCTGCGTCGCCAAGATCGGCGGCGACGCCGTGCAGCGAGGCGAGGAAGGCGACGCCGAAGTAGTCCGAGACCACCACTCCGTCAAATCCCCAGCGCTCCCGCAGCGTGCCGGTCAGCAGCGAGCGGTCCGCGGCGGCGGGCAGCCCGTCGACGTCCGCGTACGAGTGCATGACCGATCGCGGGTGGCCGTCCCTGACCGCCATCTCGAATGGGACGAGGAGGACGTCTGCCAGCTCGCGCGGGCCGACCGGCGCCGGCGCGAGGTTCCGCCCGGCGCGCGATGCCGAGTACCCCACGAAGTGCTTGAGGGTGGCGACGATGCCGGCCTCCTCGAGGCCGCGGACGTAGGCGGTGCCGATCGACCCGACGACGTACGGGTCCTCCGCGATGCACTCCTCGACCCGGCCCCAGCGGGCGTCCCGCACGACGTCCAGGACCGGGGCGAGACCCTGGTGGACGCCCAGCGCCCGCATCGTGGACCCGATGGCGCGGCCGACCTCGCGGACGCGCTCGGGATCGAACGAGGCACCCCAGGAGAGCGGCGCCGGGAAGGTGGTCGCCTGCCAGGCCTGCAGGCCCGTCAGGCACTCCTCGTGGACCATGGCCGGGATCCCGAGGCGAGTGTGCTCCACGAGCCAGCGCTGCCGCTCGCGGAGCACGCCTGACGCCACATGGGGGTCGACAGGCGCCGTGCCGTAGAAGCGTGTGATCTGCCCGAGCCCATGGCGGGCGAACTCCTCGAACGGGACGCGCTCACCCTCCATGGCGTCCTGGAGCGGCGCGACCTCCGCGCCCGGCCCCGCCGACGCCTCGACCCACACGCCGACGAGCTGGGCCAGCTTCTCGTCGAGGGTCATGACCGCGATCAGTTCGGCGATCCGCGTTGGGGTGCTGGTGGACGGCGCCATGGATCTCCCTGCGTGGTTGGGCCGGCCCGGCGGGAGGAGGAACGCCGGGCCGGCCCTGGTCTAGCCGCGCGCTCCGCGCGCTCCGGGGTACCAGTCCTCGAGCCCGTTCTCGGTGACGGCGATGAACACGTCGTCGGGCCGCACGCCCTCGGCCTCCAGCCGGCGCGCGACGGCCTCGTACATCCGGTTCTTGGTGACCGTGTCGTACATCCGGACCATGAGGACCCGGATGAAGACGACGTCGCGCCGCTCGCCGCCGAGGAAGTGGGGGTCCGCGATGATCTGGCTGGCCGGCAGCGGATGGATGACCTGGAAGCGGTCGGCCGGGTCAATGTCGAGGCCCTCGGCCAGGCCGGCGTTGATGGCGTCCGCGTACGCCATGCGCTTCTCCGCGGGAACGGTGTCGGCGACTTCGATCGTGACGAGCGGCATCAGGCCCAGACCTCGCCTTCCACCTTGACGTCGGCCCCGGTTCGCGCCGATGCCTCGATCGCGAGGCCAACCGCATGGTCCTGGCAGCCCTGGGCCAGGGGGTACGGCGCCGGCCCGTCGTCGCGCGCCCACAGCCCGACGGCCGCAAGGTGGCTGGCGACGGCGATGTCGTCCTCGGAGAGGCTGCTCCCGACCCACGGGTTCCGGTAGATGACCCGCCCGTCGAAGGATGCGTGCACGACCTCGTTGCCCTCGAGGTTCATGTCCACGCCTGTCCGCCGATAGACGATCGGCGAGGTGATGGGGCCCTCGGCGGTGAGCCGGGTGACCGTGTCGTCGACGATCTCCCCGAGGGAGCCGCGGAGGACCATCCGCCGGGCGAGCAGCGGGTTCCACCACTGGTTCTCGACGAAGTTGTAGAGGCCCATCTGGCCATCGCCGAAGTCGAGTGTGGCGATCGTCGTCGTCTTGGGGCCGGGGGTCGGGTCCTTGACCCAGCCGTGGAAGCTCAGCGGGTCCACGAGCGGCGCGGTGAACGTCCTGGCGTTGACCACGACCGGACGCATGTCCACGTCGAGGAAGGCCCGGACGAGCGACACCGCGTGGTAGAGGTGCGTGGAGGCGATCTCGACCGCATTCACCCGACCGATCGTCCCAGCCTGCGCCACCGCCAGCCGCGAGGCGTGCCCCGGCATGCGCGTGTACTGCTCACCGACCTGGACGCGCCCCGTGGAGCCGACGTCGTGCCACAGCGACCGCAGGCCCTCGAGCTCGGGGGCGGGTGGCGTCTCCGCGAGGACCTTGGCGCCGGCGGCGACGAGCTCGCGGACGATCCCGGGCATGGCCGGCCAGCTCACGGCCGAGATGACGAAGTCGGGCTTGCAGGCGAGCGCCTCGGAGATCGTGCGCATGGTCGGCACGCCCCAGCGGCCGGCGATGCGCTGGGCCTCCGCGTCGGTCTCGGTGACCACCGCGGCGACCTCGAGCCGGTCGGGCGCGGCCTTGGCCATGCGGATGTGGAATTCGGAGCGCCAGCCGCTCCCGATGATGGCGTATCTGACTGACGGCACTGGAGACGGCCTCCTCTTCGCTTGGGCATCGGTGGAGGGCGGGATCGGCGCCCGGACGTGTGCGTTCAGACTTGGCTCATGCCGCCGTCCACGACGAGCTCGGCGCCGGCGATGAAGGACGACTCGTCGGACGCGAGGAAGAGCACGGCGGCAGCGAGCTCCTCCGGCCGGCCCACCCGGCCGACCGGGATCATGGCGACGACCTTGCGCTCGACTTCCTCGGAGCCGCCGGTGAACTGGGCGAATCCCGCCGTGTCGGTCGGCCCCGGGCTCACGGCATTGGCGCGGATATGGCGGCCGCGGAGCTCCGAGGTGAGGGTGCGGGCCAATGAGCGGACGGCCGCCTTCGTGGCGTTGTACACCGCGTGGCCCGGGCCGCCGTTGTGGCCCGCGATCGAGGAGGTGAGCACGATCGCTCCGCCATCGCGCATCAGCGGAACCAGGGCGCCCACCGTGAAGAACGTGCCCCGCAGGTTGAGGTCGGCGACGCGGTCGAACTGGTCCTCCGTCGTCTCGACGATCGGCGTGGCCGCCACGTCGCGGCCCGCGTTGGCGACCACGATGTCGACCGGCCGCCCTGCCGCGCCCAGGACGCCGGCCAGCCGCCGGAGGTCGGCAACGTTGCTGGCGTCGCCCGTGAACCCCGTCGCGTGCGCGCCCAGCGCGGCGACGGTCTCGGTGATCTCGTCCTCGAACGGCGAGACCACGACGACGTCGGCGCCCTCGGCGACGAACCGGGCCGCGACCGCGCGGCCGATGCCGGCGGTGCCGGCGGTGACCACCGCGAGGCGGCCCTCCAAGAGTCCCATCACTGCTCCTCGTCGGCTGGGTAGCGCACGCCGATCTGTCGTCGCGCCTCGTCGAGCACCTCGAGCGCGGCCACCGCGTCCGCGAGGGGCATCAGGCGGCTGTCGGTCTCACCGGCCGCGAGACAGCGCTCCACCTCGGCAACCTCGAGGCCGTAGCCGTTGCCGTCAGGCAGTGCTCGGGCCTCGGCCCTGCTGCCGTGCGCGGTGGAGACCGTCAGGCGTTCGGTCCGGAAGAGGGGGCCGTGCAGCTCGGCCCAGCCCCTGGTGCCGATGACCGTCGCGCCGGACCCGCCCTCGGTGGTCGAGCTGCACGTGAGCGTGGCAGTCTGGCCGGCCTGCGAGGTCAGCGTCATCACCACCGAGGCGTCGACGCCCGTCGGGGCGAGGGTCGCGGTCGCCTGCACGCTGCAGGGCGGACCGATGAGCGGCAGCACGAAGGCCGCCAGGTAGACCCCCAGATCGAGCAGGGCGCCGCCGCCCACGGCCGGGTCGAAGAGCCGATGGCGCGGGTCGTAGTCGAAGCGGTGCGAGAGGTCCGCGCGAAGCGCCACCATCTCGCCGATCTCGCCGCCGCCCACTGCAGCCCAGAGCGCCCGTGCCGTCGGGTTCAGCCTCAGCCACATGCCCTCGAGGCAGAGCAGGCCGTGCGCCTGGGCGGCGGCGCGGATCTCACGTCCCTCACGGGCGTTGACCCCGAGCGGCTTCTCGACCAGGACAGGCTTGCCGGCAGCCAGGGCCAGGAGTGCCGCGTCGCGGTGCTGGGCGTGGGTGGTCGCGACGTACACGACGTCCACGTCCGGGTCCGCCACGAGCGCGTCGTACCCGCCGTACGAGCGGTCGGCGCCCAACTCGCCCGCGAGGATTGCGGCGCGCGCGGCATCGCGGGAGGCGACCGCCGCCACCGCGCTCCCCGGCGAGGCGGCGATATCCGCCCCCACGGTGCGGGCGATGCCGCCCGCACCCAGGATCCCCCACCGGAGCGTGGCGCTCACTTGAGCGCCCCGGCGGCGAGGCCGCGCTCGAAGTACCGCTGGAACGCGAGATAGACCAGGATCTCGGGCACCGCGGTCATCACGGCCCCCGCGAGGACGCCGGTCTGGTCGTTCGTGTACTGGCTCGTGAAGAACGATGGCAGCAGCGTGACGACCTGCTTGCTCTGCTCGGTGAGCATGAGCATTGGCAGCAGGTAGGAGTTCCAGGAGGTGATCAGCGTCAGGACGATGATGGCCGCCGCGATCGGTCGGGTCAGCGGCAGGACGACGCTCCAGAAGACCTGCGCTCCGTTCGCGCCGTCGACGCGGGCCGCCTCCATGATCTCGTCGGGAATGCCGTCGAAGAAGTTGCGCGCGATCAGGATCGTGAACGGAACCTGCAACGCCGCTAGCGGCAGGATGACCCCGGGAAGCTCGTCGTACAGGTCGAAGGTCGACGCCACGACGAACAGCGGGGTGAGCAGGACTGCCTCGGGCACGGTAAGCGCCGCGAGAAGGGCCCAGAACCAGATCTCCTTGCCGAGGATCCGGAGCTTGGAGAAGCCGAACGCCGCCAGCATCGAGGCTGCGAGCACGATGGTGATCGTGGAAACCGAGATGATGGCGCTGTTGGTGAAGACCGTCGGCACGATGCCCGTGTTCCAGACCTTGGCGTAGTTGCCGAGCCCAAGCCCGCCGAGCGATCCCTGGACCCCGAAGATGAGCGGCAGCAGGAAGGGCAGGATCATGAGGGTGGCCAGGATCTGGAGGCCGATGCGCGAGGCGCGGCTATGCAAGTCGAACATGCCGCTACCCCTTCTCCGCCCGGTTGGCGCTCGTCCTGAGCAAGACGCCGCCGGCGACGGCAAGCACCAGCAAGGCGATCGCGAGTGTGGCCGCATAGCCGAAGTGCGACTCCTGGGCCATCACGTAGTAGATGTAGGTGCCCAGGAACTCGGTGCCGTGGTTGGGGCCGCCATGGGTGACCAGGTATGGGATGTCGAACGTCTTGAGGGCGCCGATCAGGCCGAGCACGGCAAGCGCGGCCGTCGTGCCCCTGCACATCGGCCACACGATCGACCGAAGCACGCGCCAGCCGCCCGCGCCGTCCACCCTGGCCGCCTCCAGCATCTCCGGGTTCAGCTGCGACATCGCGGCGTAGTAGAGGACGAACGTCAAGCCCGTCCACTCCCACACGGTGATGAACATGACGACCGGCATCGCGGTCGTCGCGTCTGCGAGCCATGGGCGCGTCAGCGAACCGAGGCCGATCTGGGTTAGGAGCCAGTTGAACTGCCCGAACTGGTCGAAGATCTGCCGGAATACCGGCGCCATGGTCGCCGGGGCCAGCACGGTCGGGATGAACACGACCGCCTTGTAGAAGTTCGAGAGGCGGATCCTCGAGTGCATGACCGCCGCGAACGTGAACCCGATGAACGTCTGCACCGAGAAGGTGATGAAGTAGAAGTAGACCGTGTGCCAGAGCGAGGTCCAGAACACGGAGTCGCCGAACATCTTCTGGTAGTTGGCGTCCCCGATCGGCACTGGAGCGGACAGGATGAAGCCATTCCAGTCGAGCGTGGACGCGTAGCCCAGATAGCCGATCGGGAAGTAGATCAAGCCGACGACAAGGACGATCGCCGGGAGGATCCAGGGCAGGCCCGCGAATCGAGAGCCGAGCGGGCTCGAGCGGCGTCTCGGTCGGCCGGCCTCGTTGGCCGGCCGACCCAGCGTCTCACGCGCGGGTGCAGTGCTCATGGCATGCCCTCGGTCGCAGTCGAGACACGCACAGGTTTCATCCGCTTGGAGCGAGGGCGGACTCCTCGCGCCGGCCTACTTGCCGGCGTCCTGAACGGCCTGCAGGCCCTGCAGGGCCTGGTCGGCGGTCTTCTGGCCGGTGGCCATGCCGATGAGCGCGTCGCGGAACGCGGTGTTGAGGTCGGTGCTCACGTCACCCAGACGCTGCGAGATCGAAGAGACAGCCTTCGTCTGGTAGTCCTGGAGCGCTGTCAGCTGCTTGGAGGGGTTGACGAGGTCGATCTGGTCCCACTGGGCTCCGACACCCTTGAGGGCCGGGATCAGGTTCAGCGTGTTGGCCACGACCTGCTGGCCGGCCTGGGACGTCGCGATCCAGACGGCGAAGGCCGTCGCCGCCTCCTGCTGGGAGGACTTTGCGCTGACCGCGAGACCGTAGTCAGCGTCGCCGAACATCGTGCCGGTCTTGCCGGTCCCGGCGAGATCCGGGAACGGGACGGGCATGATGGTGATCGGGGTCGGGTTGCTCACGCCGGCCGCGGTCATCCCGTTCACCATCGTCTCCTTGACGGTGTTCGAGGTGTACCAGGTGCCCATCATGACCATGGCGTACTTGCCTGACAGGAACAGGTTGTTCGCGTCCGGGTACTGCTGGAGGCCGACGGCCCCCTGCTGCATGATCCCGTCGTCGAAGAGGGACTTCCAGATGGTCATCGCCTGGGCGAAGCGGGGGTCGGTCCACTTGACCTTGCCCTGCGCCGCCTGCGTGTAGAGGTCAGGCTCGATGTTCTCGACGATGGCCTCGAAGGTGTCCATGTCGAAGGCCCACTGGCCCGCGCCCTGGACGAAGCACCCCACGTTGTTGGCCTTGAGGGTCGCGCAGACACTCTGCCACTCGGCCATGGTGGTGGGCGCCTTGAGGCTGTACTTGTCGAAGATGTCCTGGTTGACCCACATCCAGCCCGAGTAGACGGCGCCGACCTGCAGGCCGGCAAGCTTGCCGTTGAGGGTCAACGGGTCAACGCCCGCCGGCGCGACCTTGTCCTTCCAGTTGGAGCCGAGAGCCGCCGTGATGGCGGGGGTCAAGTCGATGGCGCCCGGGCCGAATAGCGACACGCCGCCGTTGAGGGAGCCCGGCGCGATGCCGAAGACGTCGGGCCCCTTGGACGACGTGATGGCCGGACCGATGAGCGAGTTGTAGGTGTCGATCGGCTTCGAGACGAACGTCACCTTCACGTTCGGGTAGACCTTGTTGAAGGCCGCGATCATCGTGGTGGCGAGGTCTGCCGTGGGCGTCCATCCCCACCAGGTGATGTCGCCCGTCAGCTTCGTGGTGTCGGCGGAAGCGGCCGGCTCCGAGCTGGTGGCCGGCGCGGTCGTGACCGCCGGCGCGCCGCTGGCGGACGGTGCCGGGGTTGGGTTGTTGGCCGAGCAGCCGCTCAGGGCGAGCACCGCGGCGGCGACGACAACGAGTCCAGCCCTCGGCCGGCTCCTGCGCCGCGTCGCTCCCTGCGTCTCCTCCATCCTGTCGTCCGTTCCTTTCCGCCCGAACTCGGGCTTCTGCGACGGCCCCGGGCCCCTGCGGACGGGTCCTCCGAACCGCGGGTCGCGGCGCTCGTCGGTTGCCGACGAGCGGCGCGCAGGGTGGATGGCTTTGGGCCTACGATCTGCGGATTGCGTCCCTTGCCCACAGCCATCGGTCCTGGCCGCTCTTAGGAAAGAGCGTCGCGCAACTTTCGTTGCGGCGTTACGTTATATTCTCCGAAAGAGCGCGTCAATGGTCCAATAACGCAATCTTGGGGAGGATTCGATGCCCACGAGAGGCGTCACGATCGCGCAGGTCGCGGCCGCGGCCGGGGTCTCGGTCCCGACGATCTCGAGGGTGCTCAACGGCAGGTCGGGCGTGTCGGCGGAGAAGCGCGAGGAGATCGAGCGCCTGCTGGTCGAACACGGCTACGAGCGCCGGGCCCGGCATGACCGCGGCGGCCTGATCCATTTCGTGATCACGGACCTCGACACGCAGTGGGCGATGACGCTGCTCAGGGGCGCGGAGGCCGAGGCGGGCCGCCTCGGGTTCGATCTGGTCGTCAGGACCACGCACAATAACCCGGTGGGCACGCCCGACTGGGTCGACCATGTCGTGCGGCGCGGGTCGTCGGGCGTCGTCCTCGTCGTCTCCGAGCTGTCGGAGACGGGCCGCGCGGAACTTGAGAGCGTCCACGTGCCCATCGTGCTGGTGGACCCGGTCGGGACGGGACCCCAGTCGTCGGTGACCGTCGCCGCGACAGACTGGGCCGGCGGCCGAGACGCGGCGGACCACCTGATCGGGCTCGGGCACCGGCGGATCGGCTTCATCACCGGGCCCCTCGGCGAGGAGTGCCACCGAGACCGGCTTGACGGCTACCGTGCCGCCCTTCTGCGGGCGGGGATCGAGCCCGACCCGGAACTGGTGCGCACCGGCGACTCGCTCATGTCGGGCGGCCTGCGCGAGACTCCGGCGCTGCTGCAGCTGCCCGAGCGCCCGAGCGCGATCATCAGCGGATCCGACGAGCAGGCCTACGGCGTCTGCAAGGCGGCGAGGGAGCTGGGGCTGGCGGTCCCGGACGACCTCTCCGTCATCGGCTTCGACGACGTCGAGCTGTGCCAGTGGGTCACACCCCAGCTGACCACGGTCCGCCAGCCGCTCGCGGAGATGGCACGCGAGGCAACCCGCATCGTGATCGAGCTGGCGAGGGGCGGCACCCGCCCGAACCAGCGGATCGAGCTGTCGACCTCCGTGGTCGTCCGCGAGTCGACGGCTCCGCCGAGACCGTCGCCGACGGGCAGGCAATCGCCCCACACGAGCAGACGCGAGGACATGGCATGAACGTCGCATCACGGAGCGCCGGGCCTGGGTACCGGCACCGCATGGTTCGCGGGGACCTGACGCTGGTGGCGGGAAACGGCGAACCGCTCCGCGGCAGGCCGGTGACTGTCGAGCAGGTCCGCCACGCCTTCGGCTTCGGCAACATCGGCTTCGACTTCCTGGCCCTCGCCAATGGCGAGGCGGCCGCCGGCCCGTCCCACCTGTTCGGCGGGGCGTCGCTCGATCTCGCGCCCCGGCTCGTCGACCTGTGGTTCGACCTGTTCAACATCGCGACCCTGCCGTTCTACTGGCGCAGCTTCGAGCCTGAGCGCGGGCACCCGGACACGGCGCGCCTCATGCGCACGGCACGCTGGTTCACAGAACGGGGCGCCAAGGTCAAGGGGCACCCGCTCGTCTGGCACACGCTCGCGCCCCGCTGGCTCCTCGACATCCCGGACGCAGACGTGGAGCGCGTCGTGCGGGCGCGCATCACCCGAGAGGTCACCGACTTCGCGGACGTGATCCACACCTGGGACGCGATCAACGAGGCCGTGATCATGCCCGTCTTCGACCGGGAGGCGAACGCGATCACCCCGCTCAGCCAGCGGCTGGGGCGCGTCGAGATGGTTCGGCTCGCCTTCGACACGGCCCGGGCAGCGGGCCCCGGCGCCACGCTGATCCTCAACGACTTCGACATGAGCGAGGCGTACGAGCGCCTGATCGAGTCGTGCCTCGGTGCCGGCATCCCCATCGACGGCATCGGCCTGCAGAGCCACATGCACCAGGGCTACTGGGGGGAGGAGCGGACCCGCTCCGTCCTCGAGCGCTTCTCCCGCTTCGGGCTGCCACTGCACATGAGCGAGACGACGCTGCTGTCGGGGAGCCTGATGCCGCCCGAGATCGAGGACCTCAACGACTACCAGGTGCCCGAGTGGCCGTCGACGCCCGAGGGCGAGGAGCGCCAGGCCGACGAGATCGTGCGCCACTACACGACCCTGGTCGAGCACCCGGCCGTCAAGTCCGCCACGTACTGGGGCCTGACCGACAACGGGTCGTGGCTGGGAGCGCCGTCCGGTCTCGTCCGCGCCGACGGCACGCCCAAGCCCGCGTACCACGCGCTGCGACGCCTCATCAGGGACGAGTGGTGGCTCACGCGGACATCGATCGTCTCCGACGATGACGGCCGGATCGCGATCGAGGGGTTCGCCGGCGACTACCAGGTCCGCGTCGATGGCACGGAGGCCCTCGTCGCCCTGGGCGAGTCCGGCAGGGTCGAGCGCCGGGTCGTCATCTCGTAGGACCGGCTCGCGCAGCGCAGACGAACGCCGCACCGAGCGATCGTCCTGGCCGGTGGATCGCGTATCCCGGGCGGAGCAGCAACGGTGCGGCGTCGCCTCGGGCGATTCGCCGTGCTCAGGACGCCGACGCCGCCTCCGCCTCGGGCTCGCGGTTGTCGTCGAGCCCGGGGCCCACCGCGGTCAGGACCGGCTCGGTCCCGTCGCGCAGCGCGAGCGCCGTGGCGACGAAGCCGTGGAACAGCGGGTGCGGCCGCTCCGGCCGGGACTTGAACTCGGGGTGGAACTGGCTCGCCACGAACCACGGGTGGTCGCGCAGCTCGACGATCTCGACCAGCCGGCCGTCGGGCGACGTGCCCGAGAGGACCATGCCGGCGCCCTCGAGCATCGCGCGGTAGCGGTTGTTCACCTCGAAGCGGTGGCGGTGGCGCTCGTAGATCACCTCGGTGCCGTAGACCGCGCGAGCCCTCGTGCCCGCGGCCAGCTTGGCCGGGTAGAGGCCGAGGCGCATCGTGCCGCCCTTGTCCTCGACGTCGCGCTGGTCGGGCATGAAGTCGATGACCGGGTTGGCCGTGAACATGTCGAACTCGGTGGAGTTGACGTCCTGGGTGCCCAGCACCTCGCGCGCGAACTCGATCACCGCGCACTGGAGGCCGAGGCACAGCCCGAGGTACGGCTTGCCGTGCTGGCGCGCCCAGTGGGCCGCGAGGACCTTGCCCTCGATCCCCCGGTGGCCGAAGCCGCCCGGCACGAGGACCGCGGCCGCACCGGCCAGCCGGTCCCCGACGTTCTCGCTGTCGAGCGCCTCGCTGTCCACCCAGCGGACCCTCGCGTCGACGCCGTTGGCCCATGCCGCGTGGCGGAGGGCCTCGGTGACCGACAGGTAGGCGTCCGGCAGCTCGATGTACTTGCCGACGAGCGCAACCTCGAGCGTGGGCTTGGGCGCCTTGATCCGGGCCACCAGCGCGCGCCACGACGAGAGGTCCGGCACCGCGTCGGGATCCCCGAGGCCCAGCTCGCGCACGACCAACCGGCCGAAGCCGAACGACTCGAACTGGAGCGGCACCTCGTAGATGGTGGAGGCGGTGGGAGCCGGGATGACCGCGTCGACGTCCACGTCGGTGAACAGCGCGATCTTCTCGCGGATCTCGTCGGGCACCTCGGAGTCCGAGCGCAGGACGATGACGTCGGGCTGGATGCCGATGCCCCGGAGCTCCTTGACGCTGTGCTGCGTCGGCTTGGTCTTGAGCTCGCCCGTGGCGGCCAGCGCCGGCAGCAGCGTCACGTGCACGTACAGCACGTTGTGGCGGCCGACGTCCTTGCGCATCTGGCGGATCGCCTCGAGGAACGGCAGGCTCTCGATGTCGCCGACCGTGCCGCCGACCTCGACGATCACCACGTCCGGGTCGCCGTCGCGCGCGACGCGGGTGATCCGCTCCTTGATCTCGTTGGTGATGTGCGGGATCACCTGGACCGTGCCGCCGAGGTAGTCCCCGCGCCGCTCCTTGGCGATGACCGCCGAGTAGATGCGGCCCGTCGTGACGTTCGAGGCCTGCGAGAGGTTCTCGTCGATGAACCGCTCGTAGTGGCCGAGGTCGAGGTCCGTCTCGGCTCCGTCGTCGGTGACGAACACCTCGCCGTGCTGGTACGGCGACATGGTCCCCGGGTCGACGTTGATGTAGGGGTCGAGCTTGAGGATCGAGACCTTGAGCCCCCGCGCCTTGAGCAGGCGCCCGACCGAAGCGGCGGTGATGCCCTTGCCGAGTGAGGAGGTGACTCCTCCGGTCACAAAGACATACTTCGCCATGGGCACTGGTCCTCCGGGGTTTTTCTCATGCTACCGATTCAGGCGCCCCGGAACAAGCCACGGCGGGTTGCGATTCGGGTGCGGCGATTCCCTGGCGGCGGCAGGCCCGTGGCCCGCGGAGCCTCCCGACCGAGTGTCGTGTGCCGTAGGCCAGCGGCCAGCTCCACGAGGTGCTCGAAGCCCGCACCCGGCCCGGGCTCGGCAGCACCTTGCGGGTCAGGTCAGAACGAGAACGGGTCGTCCGGGCAGACGGTGCCCGGGTCCGGCGTCTCGAGCCGCAGCACGTAGGCGCTCGCCGCGCCGCTGAGGCACTCGTTGAGCTGGATCGACGATTCGCTCGTGTGGCCCAGCCCGTCGCGCTGCAGGACCACGCCAGTCCCCAGGGCGCGGGCCAGCGGCTCGGCCATCCACGGCGGGGTCGCGGGATCGTACGAGCCTGCCAGGACGAGCACCGGCGGCAGGCCGGCCGGCGGGGCGGCGACGGGCACCGGATCGGCCGGCACCGGCCAGTCGAGGCACCCGTAGCCGTCGGAGAGGACGACCTGGCCGGCGAAGCGCGGCGCGACGGTGCGGGCGGCTGCGAGTGCGGCGTCGATCGCGGCAGGCGTCGGCAGGCGTGCCACGTCGAGGCACGTCGTGGCGAGGTACGAGCCCAGCGGGCCCTGCCCGAACAGCCCGCCCGCAAGCGCCAGCAGCACCGTGCCGTCGCCCTCCTGCGCTGCAGCGAGCGCGGACATCAGGCTCCACGGGTCGCCCGAGTAGAGCGAGGCCAGGACGCCCGTCTCGGCCCCGCCGGGGCCGAGCGTGCCGATGCCGGCGACGCTGAGCGGCTTGGCCGCGAGTGAGGCGAGGAGCGCCGTGTACGCGGTCCCGGGCTGGCCGCCGTTGTAGAAGGGGCAGGCGGATGACGCGGCGCACAGCTCGAGGTCGTGGTCGAAGGCCGCCTCGAACCCGCGCGCCTGCCCGAGGTCGCGGCCGGCCAGGTCGAGGGTGGGGTCGACCGGCCCGTCGAGCACCATGGCGCGCAGCCGCGTCGGGAACATGGTGGCGTAGAGGTAGCCGAGGTACGTCCCGTACGACCAGCCCCAGTAGCTGATCGTCGCCTCGCCCATCGCCGCGCGGATGGCGTCCATGTCGCGCGCGCTGTTCGCCTCCGACAGGTAGGGCAGGACGTCGCCGCTCTGCGCCTCGCACGCGGCCGCGATCTGGTCGAACACGGTCTTGTAGGCCGCCTCCGCGGCCGGGGTGGTCGGGTCCGGGTCGAGGTCCTGCACCTGGCGTGTCAGCGAGGCGTCCGGACACGCGACGTCGTGGCTGAAGCCGACCCCGCGCGGGTCCCAGCTCACGATGTCGAAGCGCTCGACGACGTCCGGCGGCAGCGCCGATTCGGCGAAGGCCAGCATCTGGACACCAGAGCCTCCCGGCCCGCCCGGGTTGAGGAGCAGGGTGCCGATGCGCGTGGTCGGGTCGGGCGACCTCCGCCGGACCACGGCCAGCTTGATCGTGCCCGCCGATCCGTCCCGGTAGTCGAGCGGCACCGTGACCGTGGTCGACTCGCTGTCGCCCAGGGTCAGCCAGTGCAGGTCGCCCCGCGTGAGCGAGGCCGACGGCGTGGGCGGCGCCGACGGGGCGGTCGACGGCGAGGCCAGCGGGCCCGGTGAACCGGGAGGCGTCGGGGTTGGACCCGGTGCGCCGCACGCGGCGGCCGCGATGGCGACCGCGGCGATCGCGATCCCGGTCCGGCGGTGCATCAACGGCGGCTCCCCTCTCGCGGCAGGAGGGTACGCTGCGGCGGGCCGCCGGGCAATGCACCGTCGGGACCAGTGTCGGCGGCCCGGGCAAGGAGGCATGCATGGAGTTCGCCGACGTCGTGATGCGGCGCCGCGCCGTCCGCCGCTTCGTGGACGGGGGCGTGGACCACGAGGTCCTCGAGCGCATCGCCCGCCTCGCCCAGCGCACCCCGTCGGCGGGGTTCTCCCAGGGCCAGCGCCTCGTCGTGGTCACGGACCCCGAGGTGCGCCGGCGCGTCGGCGCGGCCTGCGGGGAGGACGAGGACGAGGACGTCTTCGGCCACTGGGTCAGCGAGTGCGCCGCCCAGTTCGTCCCATGCGTCTCCGAGGCGATCTACCACCGGCGCTACCAGGAGCCGGACAAGATCGACGATGACGGCCGCGAGATCGACTGGCCGGTCCCGTTCTGGTGGGTGGACATCGGCGCCACGATGCAGACCATCATGCTGGCCGCGGTCGACGCCGGGCTCGGCTGCGGGTTCGCGGGGCCGGAGGGGGCGTGGCGCCGCTGCGCCACGTGCTGGGCATTCCAGAGGAGTTCACCCCGATCGGCGTCATGCCCGTGGGGACGCCGCTGCCGGACGTCCGGTCGCCCTCGCTCAAGCGCGGCTGGGTCCCGTTCGAGCAGTTCGCGCGCTGGGACCGCTGGGGCTGAGCTCGAGCCCGGGGGCTCGGGCGGCCGCGATGACCGGCAACACCCGACGCTGGCGTCGGGGCGTTGGTCTATGCTCGGGGCCGGATGAGGTGGCCTGGGGGCGACCGGCCGCAGTGGCCTCGGGTCCCCGAACTCTCGCGTTCGGTCAGGACGAGGCTTCATGACGGGCTGCGCGCCAGCCCCTCGGGCCTCACTGCGCTGGCGCTCGGGACGGGCCTCGCGGCGGGCATCGGGGCGATCGTCTTCCGGTACCTCATCGGCGGCTTCACGTACCTGTTCACCGGGACGGCCGACTACAGTGCCGCGGGACCGACGAGCTACCTGGGCCTCGGGCCCTGGTTCATCGTCCTGGTGCCGGTGGCCGGCGGGCTGCTGTACGGGCCGCTGATCGACCGGTTCGCCCGCGAGGCGCGTGGCCACGGCGTCCCGGAGGTCATGCTCGCGGTCGCCCGCGAGGGCGGGCGCATCCGGCCACGGGTGGCGGTCGTCAAGTCGCTGGCGTCGGCGATCTGCATCGGGGCTGGCGGCTCGGTCGGCCGCGAGGGCCCGATCGTGCAGATCGGCTCGGCCGTGGGCTCCGCTGTCGGCCAGGCGGTCCGGCTCAGCGAGGCGAACATGCGGCTGCTGGTCGCCTGCGGCGCAGCAGGCGGGATCAGCGCCACGTTCAACGCTCCGATCGCGGGGGTGTTCTTCTCGCTCGAGCTGATCCTGCGCGACTACGAGGTGCGCTCGTTCGGGGTGGTCGTGCTCGCGTCCGTCGTGGCCGACATCATCAGCCGCGCGGCGTTCGGCAACACCTCGTTCCTCCCCCTCCCGGCCTTCCAGACGAGCTCACTCTGGGACTACCCCCTGTACGCCGTGCTCGGGGTCCTCGCGGCCGTTGCGGGCCTGGTGTTCATCCGCTGCCTGTACGGCGCCGAGGACGTTGCGAACCGGATCTGGGGCAGTCGGCCCGAGTGGCTGCGGCCGGTCGCCGGCGGCCTCGTGCTGGGCGTGCTCCTGCTCGCCCTGCCCCAGCTGTCGGGAGTGGGGTATCCGCCTCTCGAGGCGGCGATCCACGGCTCGTTCGCGTTCGGGCTGGTCGTCCTGCTGCTGGCCGGGAAGATCCTGGCCACGAGCCTGACCATCGCCATCGGGGGCTCCGGCGGCGTGTTCGCGCCCTCGATGTTCATCGGCGGCATGCTGGGCACGGCCTTCGGCATGGTGGTGGGCCAGCTCGGTCCCGACGTGGTCGGCCCGCCGGGCGCGTACGGGCTGGTCGGGATGGGCGCCGTCTTCGCGGCCGCGGCTCGCGCGCCGATCACCTCGGTGCTGATCATCTTCGAGCTGACGGGCGACTATCGGATCATCCTGCCCCTGATGCTCGCCGTGGCGCTCGCCGCGGGCCTCTCGTCGGTGATGAGCGACGACACGATCTACACGCTCAAGCTGCGCCGCCGCGGCGTGGACGTCCGCCGGGGGCGCCCGGCGAACATGATGGAGATCCTCACCGTCCGCCAGGCGATGCGCCCGATCCCGGACGCCGTGCCCGCCGGCGCCGCCGTCGGGGAGTTCGTCGACCGGCTGGTGGGCGAGGGGCGGGACGCGGTCCCCGTGGTCGACGAGGCGGGCGCCTACCGGGGCGTGGTCACAGCCCGGCAGGTTGAGGAGAGCCTGCGCGAGAACGCCCTGGCGTCGACCGCCGGCAGCCTCGCCGAGCAGCTGCCCGCCGTCGACCCCGACGCGTCGCTGGAGCACGCGATCGAGATCCTCAGCCGCCTCGGCACGCCGGGGCTGCCTGTGGTCGACGGGCAGCGGGTCGTGGGCTGGCTCACGCACCGTGACATCCTCGGGACCTATGCGGCGCGCATGGGGGCCGAGGTGGCCGCGGCTGAGCGGACGGGGCCACCCCGCGAGCCTGCCGGCGTCAGCACGCCGGCGTCGGGAACGGCGGCCAGCCTTGCTGGGCGATTGCGCGACTATCGGGTCGTCGACCTGGAGGTCCAGGCTGGCGCGTCGCTGGTCGGCTGGCGGGTCGGCGAGCTGCGCTGGCCCGCGTTCTGCCTGCCGATCGCGGTGCGACGCGGCAGCGGCTCGTTTCGGCCGGGCGCCCAGACCCTGATCGAGCAGGGCGACCGCATCACCGTCCTGGCCCCGCAGGACCTCGCCGACGAGCTGGACCTGCTGCTCGAGCGGGCCGCCTCGTCACCGGCCGGCGCCGCGTCCGCGCCCTCCCCGACGCCCGGCGCCGCGGCTGCGGCAGCCACGCCCGCGGAGGCGGCACGTGCTGCGGACGGGGCGGCCGCGGCAGTCAGGGAGCCGCCCGGCGAGCGCGAGCCGGTCGAGCCGGCCGAGTAGGTCGAGCCGCTCCAGCGGCGCGAGCCGGTCGAGCCGGGCGACGGCCCGGACGGGCGCTGACACGACCGACCCGGGCGCGCCAGCGCGTGCGGGCCCGGCGCGGCACCGGGGGCCCCAGCACGGGCGTCACCCTGCCGTGCCGCCTCAGCGGCCCGCGCCCCACGCCTCGGGCCCGCAGAACAGCGGCCGGACGGCCGGCGGCCCGAGCGCGCCGGGATCGGCCGCGAACAGCACGAGCGCGTCGTCGAGCCAGGCGCGCACGTCGTCGAAGGTCGCCCACGGCTGGTACGCCACGCCGGCCTCGGTGCAGATCTCCACGAGGCCGTCCTTCGCGAACACGACGTCGGCGTACCCCGCGGCGTAGCGGTCCGACTCACCGTCGCCGACGAACACCGTCCGCCGCCCGGCAGCCTGGTGCGCAAGCACGCGGTTGCGCTTGCAGGTGCCGCAGACACTGCAGGCGGGGTGCCCGTGCGGGAACACCATGCGGGTCGACGCCGGGCCGAACCGGGTGTCGCCCGAGGCGATCGGCACCCAGGCCGCGTCAAGCCGCCGGAGCGCGGGCTCGATGAAGAACCCGAACCCGTCGGACACGACCTCCATCGCGACGCCGCCGGCCCTGGCCGCGGCGGCGAGGGCGCGGAATGTCTCGTCGAGCGGGATGGCGTCCGCTGCGGCGAGCAGCGGTGCGGGATCGACCGGGAACGAGGCGGCGGCCTCGCGCATCAGGTCCGGCCACGAGAGCCGGCTGCCCTCGAGCCAGGGCAGCCGTCGACCGGGCGGGAGGCTGGCGAGGAAGACGGCCTCGGTGACGTCGCCGCGCGCGATCGTGCCGTCGAAGTCCACGAGCAGCGCCAGGGGCGGCTCCGCCGGCCGCCGCTGCGGGACGGTGCGCGATGCCTGGACCACGTCCGTCAGCCGCTCGGGCCGAGGCGGGCGCGGAGCCCCGCGGGCACGACCGACGCCCGCCGCGTGATGGCCACGCCGAGCACGATGACGACGCCGCCGGCGACCTGCGCGACGCCCACGGGCTCGGCGAGGAACAGCGCGCCGAGCAGCACCGCGCCAGCCGGCACGAGCAGCTGCATCGAGGACGCCCGGGTGGGGCCGACCAGCCGTACCGCGTTGAACATCAGCACGTTGGCCACGCCCGCTGCGAGTGCCCCCGAGTAGACGATCGCGGCGATGGCGAGCGGCGGGATCGACGATGGCGGGGCCGTGGCCGCGTCCCAGACGCCGAACGGGACCAGGAACAGCGTCCCGCCCAGGACCGTCCAGGCGGTCGCGGTCAGCGGGTCCACGTGGCGGAGCACGCGCGTCCCGGCGACCGTGTAGACCGCCCACAGCAGGGCAGCGGTCAGCGTCAGGGCGTCCCCGACCAGGGAGGCGTCGAGCGAGAGCCCCGCGCCGGCGCCGATCACGACCGCCACGCCGGCGAACGCCGTCAGCGCTCCGGCCAGCTTGGGGCCCGTGAGGCGGTCGAGCCCGACGGCGCCCGCCAGGAGCGCCGTCGCCACCGGCGCGGCCGCGATGATCAGCGCGGAATCGCCCGCGGTGATCTGGGTGAGGCCGATGGTCCAGAGCACCTGGTACCCGCCGAAACCGATCATGCCCAGGCCCATCAGCGGCAGCATCATGCGACCGGGCCGGCGGATGGCGCCGAACCGCCATCGGACCAGCGCGAACAGCGTGACCGCGGCGACCGCGTACCGCGAGGTGGTGAACGTCAGCGGGCCCAGCACCCCGATGGCGGCCTTCACGACCACGAAGTTGGCCGACCAGGCGAGGACCGTGAGGAGGACGCCGGCCTCGGCCAGCCGCCGTTCGCGCGCAGACACGGCGACGCCCGCCGGTCTGGCGGGCGTCACGGGCGGGTTCGACGTGCCGGCGGCCGGTGCCGCCGTGGGGCCGGTGTCGATCAGGCGCCTTCCTGCTCGAGCTCCAGCGCCTCCTCGTCATCCTCCTCGGTGAGCTTGAGCCAGACGAACAGCCCGGCAAGCACGATGAGCGGGATGATGATCATCGCGCCGAGGGTGATCCCCAGGGCAACCGCAACAGTCCGCAGTGCCTTCATGGCCGGACCTCCTTGTGCTACGACGTGATGCTGGGCATTGTGCCGCCTGCCCGGCGGCCTGTCACGAGCCGGATGCCGGGGCGGCACCGGGCGCGGCGGGCGGCGAGGCGGGCGTCCGCATCGACGGGGCCTGGGCGACGAGGCTGTCGACGTCCTCCTGCGTGAACTCGGCGAGCACATGGTGGGCGCCCGACTGCCCGGAGGTGAACAGGCGGACGACGTACCCGCCGTCCTGTTCGAACAGGAAGACATCACGCGGCTTCTGCTCGTCCATCCAGCGCCCGATGACGCGCAGCGCCCGCTCATGGGATCCGGCCTGCGGCGCGCCCGCCGGGGCGCTGCTGCCGCGCCGCTTGATCGCCTCCTCCATGAACTTGGCGATGTCCTCGTCGAGGTAGGTCAGCGTCTCCTTGGACAAGGAGCCCACCGTCTCAGACCAGGCGCTCGTGGTCCCCTGGCTCAGCACGAGGCCCTGCACCACGTACCCGTCGGGCACCTCGAGCAGCAGGATGTCGCGCATGCCGCGCCGGTCGAGAAAGGCGCCGATCGAGCGGAAGACCTCCTCGAAGTCCTGCCGCGGGCTTCCCTCGTAGATCCGCATCGAGCCTCCTTGCGGAGCGTCCGCCTCCGTTCGCGCCGGCCTACGAGCCGGTGGTCCGGTCGAGCAGGCCGCGGTCCCTCGCCCGCCGCTCGCTCCCGCGGAACATGGCGGTGGCCACGAGTGTAGTCATCGCCCCGGTCAGGAACAAGGCGCCCACGATCGCCAGCGGGTCCGGTGACGCGGAACCGGTGACTGCGGTCCACACCGACCCGGCGCCGCCGATCGAGGACGGGCCGCCGGGCAGGATCGCCTCCCGCACGCCGGCAACCCACCAGGTGACCGGGTTGAACAGCCCGAGCACCTCGAGCGGGTCGGGCAGGACGGCGAGCGGAAACACAACGCCCGACACCAGGAACATGGCCCCCGAGAACGCGTCGGGGTAGTTCCACGACTCCTGCCGGGTCTGGAGGCACACCGCGGCGAGCACGATCCCGAGGGCCAGCACGGGCGGCACGCCGAGGACGAGGCTGACGAGGAGCAGCGGCCAGTCGACGACCGCGGGGTCGATCCGGAGGCCCAGTGCGGCGACCGCGAACAGGATGGCCACGAAGGTGCCCATGGCGCCCGTCACCAGGCGCGCCGAGCCGCGGCCCGCGAGGAGCACCAGGAACGTCGCCGGGCTCGTGTAGAGGTATTTGAGCGTGCGATACCGCTCGCGGTCCTCGAGCACGGACCAGGCCGGCCCGGCGAGGCCCGCCACGAGCACCGCCCACAGCGCCGAGCCCGAGATGACGAAGGTCCGCACGCTGGCATCCGCGGAGCCGCCGATGACGCTGACCATCACCGTGAGCAGCAGCATCGAGCTGATCGGGCGGACGACCGAGTAGATCGCGAACAGCACGGGGTCAGCCCAGTTCGACTCGACGCGCCAGCCCAGCACCAGGGCCGCCCAGAAGTGGCGCGCCGTGTCGACGTGCCCGCGGCCCTCCGCGCGGCCGGCGTCGCCGATCCCGGACGCGGTCACTGCCATCGGATCGAGAGGCTGCCGCGCGAGCGCGCCATGCGCTCGATGACGGTCATGCACCAGCGCGCCGCCACGGTGAACACCGCGGTCATGGCCACCAGGATGAGCGCCTCGATGCCCGGCGGCGGCGTGCCGGTGAGCAGGTCCGAACCCGGGAAGGCCAGCTGCCGCATCGCGTCGAGGCCCACCGCGAACGGCAGCGTGGCGATCGCCGCCATGCCGAGCGCGCCCAGGCGGCCGACCGGGAAGTTGAGACCGGAGACGAAGTACACCGGCTCCACCATCACGTTGGTCAGGTGCCAGGCCTCGCGGCCCCACAGCAGGAAGAGGCTGGCCATCATCATGCCGAGGCCGTAGAGCGCGCTCAGGGTGAGCAGGAAGACCACGGCCACCAGCCACCACTGCTGGACCTCGAACTGGACCCCGTACACCGCCGCGGAGATGACGAGGACCGCCGTGGCGCGGGTGGAGCTCATCGCGAGGCCGCCGGCGGCCATCCCCAGGAGCACCGACATCAGGCTCATCGGGGCGGCGAAGTAGAGCTCGAGGTTGCCCTGGCTCTTCTCCCAGTACAGCTGGCCCGCCATCGACCACACGACATTGAGCCAGAACGCCGACAGCGCGCCGCCCAGCACCACGAAGCCCACGTACTGCTCGGGCGCCTGCAGCGCGCGGTACACGAGCACGTAGGCCGAGGTGCCGAGGAACGGCAGGAGGATCTCGAAGAACAGCCACGACGGCTCGCGGAACATGCCCCGCAGGCGCGGATAGGCGCGCCCGACCAGCGCGCGGAGGTTGGTCTCGGCGGTCTGCCGGGCCGTCCAGTCGGCTGCGACCCGCGGGTCGTCGGCCAGGCGCCGCTGCGCGGGGGTGGTGATCGGCGGGCGGCCGGGGGCGCCAACTGCGCCGCTCTGGCCCGTCGGCCCGTCGAGCCCGCTCACCCGCCCGTCTCCGGATCGTGCGCCTGGGCGTGGGCGGCCGCCACGTCCTCGTCGGCCCCGCTCGGGGGCATCGGCCCGCCGTCGTCTGCATCGTCGGCCAGGCCACGCCCGACCAGGGCGACGAAGACGTCCTCGAGCGTGGGCTCCGACTTGCCGAGCGCCAGGAGCTGGCTGCGCATCCCGGCGAGCGCGGTCACCACGCCACCCAGCGCCGCGTCCTCGCGGAGGACGAGGTTGACCGTCACGCGCGGCGAGTCCGGGTCCGCGTCCGACGCCAGCGATGCCGACACGACCCCGTCGAGCCGCGCCAGGGCGGCCGGGCCGCCGTCGAGCCGATCCACCTCGAGCCGGAAGATCGAGTCGCGCTGGACCCGCCGCTTGAGCTCGTTCGGCGTCCCGATCGCGAGGATCCGGCCGCGGTCCACGATCGCGACCCGCTCGCACAGCTCGTCGGCCTCGGCCATGTAATGGGTGGTCAGGAGCACGGTCCGCCCCGGGATCTGTGACCGCCACGCCTGCACCTGCTCGCGGATCGCGCGCGCGGCCGACACGTCCAGGCCGAGCGTCGGCTCGTCGAGGAACAGGATCCAGGGATCGTTGAGCAGGCCGCGAGCCATGTTCATCTTCTGCCGCTGACCCGTCGACAGCGTGCTGACCCGCTGGAGCCGTTGCTCGCCCAGGCCCACGGCGTCGATCAGCTCGTCCACGCGGCCCCAGCCCTCGCGGGTGGCCAGGCCGTAGAACTGGCTGAACATCCAGAGCTGCTCGCGCACCGTCAGGATGCCGTAGCCCGACTGCTCGCCGCCCGCGACCATGTTCATGATCCGGCGGATCCGGCGCGTGTCGCGCGCCACGTCGAAGCCGAAGATCCGGGCGCTGCCGGCCGTGGGCAGCAGCAGCGTGGTCAGGATCTTGATCAGCGTGGTCTTGCCCGCGCCGTTGGGCCCCAGCAGGCCGAAGAACTCGCCCGGCGCCACCTCGAGGTCGACGCCGTCGAGCGCGACCACCGGGTTGGGCTTGATGTCGTAGACGCGACGGAGGCCGGCGGCCTCGATCGCGGGGGGCAGCGCGGCGCTGGGGCGTTCGGAGGGCACGAAGCGATGCCTCGCTGCAGGTCGGGGGGCGCAAGCCTAGCACGGGCGCGCACGCGCGCGCGAAAGCCGCTCCCGCCACAAGGAGCCCTCTCCCGCCACAAGGAGCCCTCGAAGCGGGCCTTCGACGCTGCGCTCGGCCGCCGCTCTCAGCCGCTGCGGGCCAGCTCCACCGCGAGCAGTCCGCCCACCCGGGCGTTGTCGACGATCAGCGCGACGTTCGCCTTGACGCTCGCGCCCGCGGTGAGCTCGGCGATCCGCGCGAGCAGCCACGGCGTGGTCGCTGGCCCGCGGATGCCAGCCGACGCGGCGTCGGCGATGGCGCGGTCCACGACCGTGCGGACATCCGCGTCGGGTAGCGCGTCCGCCACCGGGACGGGGTTGGCCAGCACGATCCCGGCCTCGAGGCCCAACGCCGCCTGCGCCTCGACGACCCGGACGGCTGCCGCAACATCGGCGACCGTCATGGGGGCTGGGATCCCGCTCCGCCGCGCCCAGAAGAACGGCACCTCGTCTTCGCCCAGGACGATCACGGGGACACCCCGCGTCTCGAGGTACTCCAGGGTCCGCGGCACGTCGAGGATGGCCTTCGGGCCCGCGCACACCACCGCGACCGGCGTCCGCGCCAGCTCTTCCAGGTCGGCCGAGATGTCGAACGACGGCACCGGGCCGTCGAGCGCGCCCCGGTGGACGCCGCCGATCCCCCCGGTGCTGAACACGCGGATCCCGACCGCGTGCGCGGCGATCATCGTGCCGGACACGGTGGTGGCGGCCCAGCCGCCCGCCGCCGCGCCCTCGGCGAGGCTGTGGCGCGAGACCTTGCGGACCGAGCCCGCGGGCGCCACGGCGAGCGCCTCGAGCTCGTCGGCTGCCAGGCCCACGAGCAGCCGTCCGTCGCGCATCGCGACCGTGGCGGGGACGGCCCCGGATCGCCGCACCGCCGCCTCGGAGGCGGTCGCCACCTCCACGTTCTGCGGGTATGGCAGGCCGTGGCTGATCAGCGTGGACTCGAGGGCCACCACGGCACGGCGGTCGGCCAGGGCGTCGGCAACCTCGGGCGCGAGCACGAGACGGTCGGAGCGGAGCATCTCGGGAGGGTACGCCCGGGGCAGGTGGCACGCGGGGCGCCGCCACACGGACGGGCCTGCTGCCCGCAACAGCCGAACAGGCGGATCGGCGGGGCGGCTACGCTCCAGCGATGCCGACCGCACGGGACCTCCGCCTCCCCACCCCCGGGATCCTCCGCGAGCAGGTGGTGCTCGAGGAGCTCGACATCAGCCCCGACAGCTCGTTCGCGGTTGTCACGCGCCGCGTGGTGGACGGCCAGGACTATGTGTCGCACCTGTGGCTGGTGGAGGCCGCCGGCGATACCGAGCCGCGCCAGCTCACCGTCGGCCACGTCCGCGACCGCCGCCCGGCCGTCAGCCCCGACGGACGCCACATCGCGTTCACGCGCAAGATCCCGGGCGAGGAGCGGACCGAGCTCGCCGTCCTGGACGCCGGGGCCGGACCCGACGACGCGCCGGCGGTGCTCGACCTCGGCGAGCTCCACATGAGCCAGCCGGTGTGGTCCCCCGACGGGCGCCTGATCGCGTTCACCGCCGACGCGGGACCGCAGCGGTTCATCGTGGGCGAGCAGCCGTCTAAGCCCGACGGCACGCGGCCGGAGCCGACGGCGCGCGTCGTGACGGTCATGGACTACCGCTTCGACGAGACCGGCTACGTGGACCAGCACGCCCAGCTCTTCGTGGTCCCGGCCGACGGCGCGGAGACCCCACGACAGCTTGCCGGGGTCCCGGGCGGCGTCTCCGGAGTGCCGGCCTGGCGGCCTGACGGCCGGGCGATCGCGGTCACCGCCGACCCCCGCCCGGACGCCGACCGGCGACCGTGCACGACCATCCTCGAGCTGCCGCTCGACGGGGGCCAGCCGCGCGAGCTCCTCGCGCTGGCCGGCCCGGTGCGCGCCCCCGCGTATTCGCCCGACGGGCGCTTCGTCGTGGGCATCGGCGTCGACGACCCGGAATACCTCGACGACCTCCCGCCAACCCTGTACGTCGGGCCGCTGGACGGCTCCGCGCGGCCCTGGGCGCTGGCGCCGGGCCTCGACCGGCCGGTGGGCAACTGGGCGGACAGCGACCTCACGGGCTGGATGGTCGACCAGCGGCCGGGCCCGGTCTGGGCGGCGCCGGACGAGATCGTCGCGCTCGTCACGGACCGCGGGCGGACCCACCCGTGGCGGTTCCGCGTGGACCCGGCGACGGGCCGCCCCGACCGCGGCGACCCGCGGCCTGCCGGGCGGGGCGACGCGATGGCCAACATGGTCGCCGCAGCCGCCGACGGCACGATCGCGGTCCTCGCCACGGTCGGGGCGCGGCCGCCCGAGCTGTGCCTGGCCGGCCCGGCCGACGGGCTGCGCGCCCGGACCACGATCGGCAGCGCGTGGCTCGACGGGGTGGCCTGGCCCGAGATGCGCGTCGTGGAGGCGCCGGGGCCGGGCGGGCCGATCGAGACGTGGGTCGCGTCGCCCGCCGGCGCGGGCGAGGGGCCGATGCCGACCGTCGTGGACGTGCACGGCGGGCCACTCGGCGCCTGGTCGCCGGCACCAAGCCTGGAGGTCGCGCTCCTGTGTGCGCGCGGCTTCCGCGTCGTGCTGCCCAACATCCGCGGCTCCGCGAGCTACGGGCGAGCGTGGATCGCCGCGCAGCTGGGGGCATGGGGCGGGCCCGACGCGGACGATGTCCACGCCGCGCTCGACCACATGATCGCGCTCGGCCTGGCGGACCCGGACCGCCTCGGCGTGCTGGGGCTCTCGTACGGCGGGTTCATGGTCAACTGGCTGGTCGGGACGACCGACCGGTTCCGCGCAGCGGTGTCCGAGAACGGGGTGACCAACCAGGTCGCCGCCTGGGCCGCCAGCGACTGCGGACCCGAGTACTGCCGCACCGCGAGGATGGGCGACCCCACCACGCCTGAGGGCGTCGAGCGGCTGTGGCGGCAGTCGCCGCTGCGGAACGTGGCCAGCGTCCGGACGCCGCTGCTCATGCTCCAGGCGGAGAGCGACCGCCGCTGCCCAGCGTCCGACAACGAGCAGTACTTCGTCGCCCTGCGGCAGCTCGGCCGCACGGTCGAGTTCGTCCTCTACCCCGAGGAGTACCACGTGGTCCAGGCGACGGGTCGCATCGACCGGCGTCTGGACCGGATGACGCGGATGCTGGCCTGGTTCGAGCGGTTCGTGCTCGCCTGAGCGCGTCGCTGGCGTTCGTCGGGCGAGTCAGCCCCGCGTCCGAAGCCGGACGTCCGACGGGTGCTCGATGCGGACAGTCCGCGCCACGGGCGGCATCGTCGCAGTGCGATGATGCAGCGATGGACGAGGTCATCGAGGAGGTTGCCCGTGTGGGCTCGCCTGGCGAGTTCTGGCTCGCCCTGGGCGCCCTGCTGACCGACGAGGTCGTCCTCTCCGAGGCGCAGGCGTCGGGCATGGACTGGCCGGACCTTGCCGAGGGCCGCCGCCGACTGGTCAACACCCGTCGGCGCATCGTGGGCACGGCCCTGGCGCAGGGCTGGGTCGGCCGTCACGAGGAGGGCCTGCTGGCCGGCCCGGATCCCCAGGAGGCGCTGGCCGCGGCGCGTCCGTGGATCGAGCGCGAGCAGCAGCGCCAGATGCGGGGTCCCATGCCGGACGCAGGCTGACGAGCGCGAGTGGCGGCGATCGGGCCGGGCGCCCGCACCCGGGCACCCTTGACGCCAGCCGCGCCAGAGCCGCGACGTCGCGCGGCCGCGCCAGAGCCGCGGCGTTGCGCGCCCGCGCCGACCTAGCCGATCGACAGTTCGGGTGGTCGGGTGGCGATCTGCCGCAGGGCCGTCCGATTGCCGAGCACGGCGCCCCGCTGGAGCGCCGCCGACTCGGCGAGGCCCCGGCCGCGCGAGGCGAGCCAGCCGGCCAGGAACCCGGCGTCGAACGCGTCGCCGGCGCCGGTGGTGTCCTCGGCCCGCACCGGCGTCGTGGCCACCTCGAAACGGAGGGTGGCGTCTCCGTTGCGGAGCAGCACCGTGGCCCCCTTGCGGCCCCGCTTCACGATGGCGGCTGGTGCCAGCTCGAGGAGCCGCTCGTCGTGCTTCGGACCGAGCAGCGCCCGCGCCTCGCCGCGGGTGGCGAACAGCAGGTCCGGGGCGGCAGCCGAGATCAGGCGGATCGCGGCCCGGCGCCCGTGCGCGAGCAGCGGCGCGGACGACGCGAGGTCGACCGACACCAGGGCGCCCTCCTGATGGCCCAGGCGGGCGGCCGCCATGCCCGCGAGGCCCAGCGGCTCGTCGAGCAGCGAGTAGGCGGGCAGGTGGACGGCCGCCACGCCGGTGAACCACTCCGGCCGCAGGTCGTCGGGTCGCAAACCGAGGGCCGCGCCGCGGTCGGTCACGAACGAGCGCTCGCCGCCCGGCTCCACGAGCACGCCGATCCGGCCGGTCGCCCTGCCGGCCACGCGGACAGCCCGCACGTCCACGCCGTGGGCCGCCACGCCGCGCACGAGGGCCCGCCCGGTCGCGTCGCGGCCGACGGCACACACCAGGGTCGGCCGCAGTCCAAGCCGCCCGAGCCAGCGCGCTGTGTTCGCGGCCGATCCGCCCGACCGCAGGACCACCCGGCCGACCACGTCGGTGCCACGCGCGAGGTCGTGGTCCGGCGCCAGCACGACGTCGAGCACGAGATCGCCAACCACCACGATCCGGGGCACGCCAGCGGCCCGCCGAAGGCCGCCTGAAGGGCGCCGTGACGGCAGGCGGCGGGGGCGGCGAAGGCTCGGCATCGGCCGAGAATACGCCGCGACATCATCCGACCGTGCGATGGCGCGGCGAGGCGGGAGTGGCAGAACCGCGGATGCGCCACGCTCGGGGCACCCCCCCGGGCACCCACCCGGAGAGGAGCGTGTGACAGGGTGCCCGCATGTGGCGGGGCGATCGGCCCATTGGGGCGCAAACCGGATGTGACCTTGGGCGCCCCGATCATCGGTTCGGACCGATCCGAATTCTCCTTGACGCCCAGCCCGCTTCGACGGACGCTGTCCCGCATTCGCGATTGCCGCGCAAGCGCCTCCGCAGCTGGCTAGCCTGGCCGGCCGGAGGGCCAATGGGGCAGCCGCTTGGAGGGGGTCTCCACGTGGACCTGTCGTCCTCAGACTATTCGGGTCTGATCGTGTTCGTGATCGGGCTCGTCGTCGTCCTGTTCCTGGCATGGCTCGTCTGGAAGCTCATCGGCATCCGGATCATCGGGTCGAGCCAGGTTGGCGTGGTCGAGAAGTGGTGGAGTCCCAGGGGCTCGCTCAAGGACAAGATCATCGCCCTCAACGGCGAGGCGGGCTACCAGCCCGACGTCCTGCGGGCCGGGCTGCACTTCAAGTCGCCGTTCATGTTCCGCGTCCACACCTACCCGCTGGTCACGATCCCCCAGGGGGCCGTCGGCTACCTCTTCGCCCGAGACGGCATCGCCCTCCCGCCGCAGCAGACCCTGGGCAAGGTGATCGACTGCGACAACTTCCAGGACACGCGCGCCTTCCTGACCGGTGGCGGCCAGAAGGGCCCGCAGCGCGCCATCCTCCGCGAGGGCACGTACGCGTTCAACCTCGCCCAGTTCATCGTGCTCACCGAGCAGGGCGCGTTCTACCACCCGCTGGGCGACCGCAGCGAGCAGGCCACGATCCAGTCGATGGGCCAGCAGCTCAACGACGTTGGCGGCTTCGCGCCCGTGGTCATCCGCGACGCCGACGACCTCACGGGCGTCGTGACCGTCACCGACGGCCCGTCGCTGCCCACCGGCGACATCATCGCCCCGACGGTCGGCGACAAGGCGGGCCAGCCCGGGTACCACGGCAACTTCCAGGATCCCGAGGCGTTCCTCGCCGGGGGCGGCTTCCGCGGCCGCCAGTACCAGGTCCTCACCGAGGGCACGTACTTCGTCAACCGGCTGTTCGCCACCGTCGAGCTGATCCCCAAGACCATCGTCGAGGTGGGCTCGGTGGGCGTGGTCGTGAGCTACATCGGCCCGAAGGGGGCTGACACCTCGGGCGCCGAGTACAGCCACGGCGAGCTCGTGGCCACGGGCAACCGCGGCGTGTGGAACAGCGCCTTGATGCCCGGCAAGTACGCGTTCAACACGTACGCCGGCAAGGTGATCGGTGTGCCGACGACGAACATCATCCTCAAGTGGATCCGCGGCGAGTCGGGCACTGACGGCTACGACAAGAACCTGGCCGAGGTCGACCTGATCACCAAGGACGCCTTCGAGCCCAGCCTGCCGCTGTCGGTGGTCATCCACATCGACTATCGCAAGGCGCCCCTCGTCATCCAGCGGTTCGGCGACGTCAGCAAGCTCGTCAACCAGACGCTCGACCCGATGGTCGCGGCGTACTTCAAGAACATCGGCCAGACCAAGACGCTGATCGAGCTCATCCAGAGCCGGTCCGACATCCAGCTGCGGGCCTCGACCGAGATGAAGGAGCGGTTCGAGCGCTACAACCTCGAGCTCGAGGAGGTGCTGATCGGCACGCCGCGCGGCTCCGAGGGCGACACCCGCATCGAGAACATCCTCACCCAGCTCCGCGATCGGCAGGTCGCCCGCGAGCAGCTGGAGACGTACGAGAGCCAGCGGGTCGCCGCCGACAAGCAGCGCGAGCTGGAGCAGTCGAAAGCCACGGCCGCCGCGCAGGGCGACCTGACCCGCTCGAACATCAACATCACGGTCCAGGAGAACACCGGCAAGGCCGAGCTCGCCAAGTCCCGGCAGGACGCGGACCGGGTGCGCACCCTGGCCGCGGCCGACGCGGACCGGATCCGGATGACCGCCGAGGCGAACGCCGAGATGGAGGCCAAGGTCGGCATCGGCAAGGCCATCGCGACCGAGGAACAGGTCAATGCCTACGGCGGCCCGCAGTTCCAGCTCGCGCAGGAGGTCACCCGCCAGCTGGCGACGGCGATCGAGAACGGGCGGATCCCGCTGGTTCCGCAGACCCAGCTGATCATGGGCGGCGGCGGCGAGGACAGTGGCGGCATGGCCGGGGGCAATGTCCTGACCTCGCTGCTGTCGGTCCTGCTGACCGAGAAGCTGACCGGCAAGCCGTTCACGGCACAGGCCAGCAGCGAGCGCACCGAGGAGCGGGCGGCGATGGACGCCCGGCGCCGGGCGATGCGCGACTCGGTCATGAGGACCGTTGCCGCGGACGCGTCGACCGCGTCGCCGACATCGCCCGGCACGATGGACAACGCCGGCGGGGCGAACCCGCCGGCCCCGCCGACGGCCGCGAGCTGACCACGCGGCGGGGCGGCGCCCGTCTCGCAAACGCCGTCTCCCGGGGGAGCCCCAGAAGGCTCCCCCGGTCGAATCACTAGGCCCGCCTTCAGCGCCGGATCGGTGGCAGGCCACCTGGGGAGCCTCGCCGAGGCTCCCCAGGTCGATTCCCCGGGCCCGCCTTCCACGACCCCCCGGAGGCGATCGGCCCCCGGAGCCCGTCTGGCCAGATGGACATCAAATGTCCACCGGGAGGGCCGTATGACCGTTGAATTGACCAGAATCGACGAGGATCGAGCCCCTGCGGCCCCGGACCGTCGCCTAATGCCCTTCCGGGGGGAGGCCTGACGGTTCCCGCTGCCGGACGCCATGGCGCGGCCAGCGGGCCATGCCAGCGCCACCCACGGCCGGCTCCTGATGGCCGGACGCCCGATCCCTTCGACCGTTAAGGGTTCTGGCGCTGCCGCGCGGCCGGTGCCGCGGCGCCACCGCCGGGCCTTGCCAGGGTCTCCGGGTCAGGCTCGCCGCGCCGCGTTCCGCAAGACGGGGCCGCCTCGTGGCACTCCGGGGGGACTGGCGGCCGTTTCCGTCACGCACCCCTGCCAGGACTCGTGTCCACAGCCCGCCGCCCGGTGGGACCGCCGCGGGGCTGGAACCGCAGCATTCGACCACCGGTCATGCGCAGTGCGCATCCATGGCGCCAGGCCGGGTTCCCCCTGCGGATACGAGTCGCCACAGGAATTCCTGGTGGAAGGGGCCACCGGCGAGGCGGGCGCAGTTGCGACGACGGGCCGGGCGCTCGCCGCTGCCCGCCCGGCCCGCGCCGGGGAGGGCTTCCGCCGCCCCGCGGTACGATGGTCCTTCCCGCCGCATCCCCGCGCCGAACCTCCTCGTCGCCCACCGGAGACCGCCATGACCCTGCCGGACGCCCGCCTCGAGCGGCTCGCCGTCGACACCATCCGGACGCTGTCGATCGACGGCGTGCAGCAGGCGAACTCAGGGCACCCCGGCGCCCCCATGGGCGCGGCCGCGATGGCCTTCGCGCTCTGGACGCAGCACCTCCGCCACGCGCCGACGCACCCGGACTGGCCCGACCGGGACCGCTTCGTCCTCTCGGCCGGCCACGCCTCGATGCTCCTCTACTCGCTGCTCCACCTCACGGGCTACGCCGTCACCCTCGACGACCTCAAGTCGTTCCGCCAGTGGGGCTCGATCACGCCGGGCCACCCCGAGTACGGCGTGACCTCCGGCGTCGAGGCGACCACGGGCCCGCTCGGGCAGGGCCTCTCGAACGCCGTGGGGATGGCCATCGCCGAGCGGCGCCTGGCAGCCGAGTTCAACCGCCCGGGCCACGCGATCGTCGACCACCGGACCTACGTCATCTGCTCCGACGGCGATCTCCAGGAGGGCGTCAGCGCCGAGGCCTCGTCGCTGGCGGGGCATCTCCGGCTGGGCAAGCTGATCGCGCTGTACGACGACAACCACATCCAGCTCGACGGGCCCACGGCGCTCGCGTTCAGCGAGGACGTGCTCGGCCGCTTCGACGCCTACGGCTGGCACACCCAGCGGGTCGAGGACGGCAACGACGTCGCGGCCGTGAGCGCGGCCATCGACGCCGCGAAGGCGGATCCGCGCCCCTCGATCATCGCCGTCCGCACGCACATCGGCTTCGGCAGCCCGAACAAGCAGGACAGCCAGAAGGCGCACGGCGCGCCGCTGGGGATCGACGAGGTGCGCCTGACCAAGGAGGCGTACGGCTGGGACCCCGACAAGACGTTCTACGTCCCCGACGAGGCCCTCGCCGTGTTCCGCGCCGCCGTCGGCGAGGGCGAGGCGCGGGTGGCGGACTGGACCGCGCGGATGGACGCCTATGCCGCGGCCTTCCCCGACAGGGCGGCCGAGCTGCGGCGCCGCATCTCGGGCCGGAAGCCTGAGGGCTGGGCCACCGGGCTGCCGTCCTGGGACACCGGGACCGAGGTCGCCACCCGCAACGCCAGCCAGGACGCCATCCAGGCCCTGGCCGCGGTGCTGCCGGGCCTGTTCGGCGGCTCGGCCGACCTCTCGGAGTCGAACCTGACCGACGTCAAGGCCAACGGCCACGACCACTTCGAGGCCGACAACCCCGGGCGCAACCTCCGCTTCGGCGTGCGCGAGCACGCCATGGGCGCCATCGCCAACGGGATCGCCTACCACGGCGGGTTCCTGCCGTACGTGGCGACGTTCCTCACGTTCAGCGACTACATGCGGGGCTCGGTGCGGCTCGCGTCCCTCTCGGGTCTCCACGTGGTCTACGTCTGGACCCACGATTCGGTGGGCCTGGGCGAGGACGGGCCCACGCACCAGCCGGTCGAGCACTACGCCGCGCTGCGCGCCATCCCGAACCTGTGGTTCGTGCGGCCGGGCGACGCCAACGAGGCTGCCGCCGCCTGGGCGCTGGCGGTGGAGCGGCCCGACATCGACGGCGCCGAGTCCGGGCCCGTGGCGCTCGCGTTCACCCGCCAGAAGCTGCCCACGCTGCCGGGCACCAAGGAGCGCGCCCGCGACGGCGTCCGGCGCGGCGGGTACGTGCTGCGCGAGGCGTCGGGCGGGAGCCCCCAGCTCATCCTCGTCGGGACCGGCTCGGAGCTCGCGCTGTGCCACGCGGCGGCCGACGCGCTCGAGGCTGACGGCATCGCCACCCGCGTCGTGAGCCTGCCCTGCTGGGAGCGGTTCGACGCGCAGGACGCTGCATACCGCGAGTCCGTGCTGCCCTCGGGCGTCCGCAGGCGCCTGACCGTGGAGTCCGGGGTCTCGATGGGCTGGGAGCGCTACGCGGGCGACGAGGGCGCGATCCTGGGCATCGACCGGTTCGGCGCGAGTGCCCCCGCCGGGACCATCTTCAAGGCGTTTGGCTTCACCGCGGACAACGTGGCGGCCATCGCGCGGCGGGTCGTGCGGGACGGCCTGCGCGGTCGCGTCGGCGTCAGCGGACCGGTCGCGGGCGAGCCGGCCCACCACCACGGCTGAGCCGGCCGACGGCGAGAGGAGGACCGCAGGATGCGCGTCGTGTTGGCGGCCGACCACGCCGGGGCCGTGTTCAAGGCCGAGGTGATCGCGAAGCTGCGCGAGGCGGTCGGGGACGCCCACGAGTTCATCGACCTCGGGGGCGACGGCTCGGACCCGCTCGACGACTACCCGGACTTCGCCGAGGCCCTGGGCCGTGCGATCCAGGACGGCCGGGCCGACCGCGGAATCCTCGTCTGCGGCTCGGGCGTGGGCGCCTCGATCGCCGCCAACAAGCTGCGCGGCATCCGGGCGGCCATCTGCCACGACACCTACTCGGCGCACCAGGGCGTGGAGCACGACGACATGAACGTGCTCACGATGGGCGCCCGGGTCATCGGCGTGGAGCCCGCCGTCGAGTGCTCGCTCGCGTTCCTCGCGGCGCGCTTCTCCGGGGAGCCGCGCCACGAGCGCCGGCTGCGCAAGGTGCTCGCGATCGAGGCGAGCTCGATGGGCGGCGGCTGAGGGCGATCATCGTCTGACGGCACGGGGTCCGGCGACTGCGGCGGTTCCCTCGGGGGACCTGGCGTTGGCGACCGGCCACCAGACCGGCCGCGAAGCGCGTGCAGCGCACACCGCGAGCGGCCGGCGCCGGGGACTGGCCCGCAGCCTGGTGGCGGCGGACCACCACGCCGGGTGCGCGGCTGCGCGGATCCCGTCCCGCGGCCGCCCTCGTCCGCACGATCGCCCGTGGCTCGTCGGTCGTCACGTCGTCGTTCGGCGAGCAGGCCTATGCTCTTGGGCGAACGCAAATCTGTCGCCGGAAGCGCCCGGAGTTGCCCAATGCCGTTCCGCAAGGTCGAGTCCGCGTAGTCATGCCTCGCACGAAGACCGCCTCCGCCCCCCCGTCGGCGCCTGCGCCTGCCAAGCCCGAGGCCCCCGCCCCGCCCTCCCCCAAGAAGGACGCGCCGCGCACCATGCGCGAGCTGCGCGAGGCCACCGAGGCGCGGCGGAAGACGAAGGCCGACAAGGGCGCCGACAACCCGCTCCGCGAGGGCCTGCGCCTCGAGCGCGTGCCGGACCCGAACATCTTCGTGCTGTTCGGCGCCACCGGCGACCTCGCGCACCGCAAGGTGATCCCGGCGGTGTTCCAGCTGTGGCGCACGCACCTGCTGCCGCACGAGTTCACGATCGTCTGCGTCGGCCGGCGCCCGTACACCGACGCGGTGTTCCGCGAGGAGCTCAAGGCCAGCCTGGACCGGTTCTCGCGCGCCCTGCCGATCGACGAGGACGCGTGGGGCGACCTGGCGGGCCGGATCACCTACCACCGCGGCGACTTCAACGACCCCGCGACGTACGCGGCGCTGGCCGAGCGGCTCGACGGGATCGACATCGACCACGGCACCCGCGGCAACCGGCTGTACTACCTGGCCACCCAGCCCTCGGCGTTCCCCGAGATCATCGCCGAGCTGGGGCGCGCCGGCCTCGACCACGAGCGCCACGACGGCGGCTGGCGGCGGGTGGTCATCGAGAAGCCGTTCGGTCGCGACCTGGACTCGGCGATCCGGCTCAACCGCGAGGTGGGCAAGGTCTTCCGCGAGCGGCAGGTCTACCGCATCGACCACTACCTGGGCAAGGAGACGGTCCGCAACCTGCTGGTCTTCCGCTTCGGCAACGGCATCTTCGAGCCCATCTGGAACCGCCGCCACATCGACCACGTGCAGATCACGGTGGCCGAGTCCATCGGCATCGAGGGGCGCGGCGCGTTCTACGAGGAGACCGGCGCCAGTCGCGACTTCCTGCAGAACCACCTGCTCCAGCTGTTGAGCCTCGTGGCGATGGAGCCGCCCGCCACGTTCGACGCCGACGCCCTGCGCGACGAGAAGGTCAAGGTGATCCGCGCGATCGCGGAGCTGACGCCGGCCCAGGTGCGCAGCGACGTGGTCCGCGGCCAGTACGGGCCCGGCTGGGTGTCGGGCAAGCCCGTCGTGGGCTACCGCCAGGAGCCGAGCGTGGACCCCGCGTCCGAGACCGAGACGTTCATCGCGGCGCGGCTGATGATCGACGACTGGCGCTGGTCGGGCATCCCGTTCTACCTGCGGATGGGCAAGCGGCTGCCCAAGCGGGCCACGGAGATCGCGATCCAGTTCAAGGAGGTCCCGCACCAGCTGTTCCGGGAATCCGCCTCCGATCCCGAGCCCAACCTGCTCGCCATGCGCATCCAGCCCGACGAGGGGATCATGCTGCGCTTCGGCGCCAAGGTCCCGGGCCTGGGCATCGACGTCCGCAACGTCACGATGGACTTCACGTACGGCTCGGCGTTCCAGACCGACTCGCCCGACGCGTACGAGACGCTGATCCTCGACGCACTGCTCGGCGACGCCTCGCTGTTCACGCGCGCCGACGAGGTGGAGCAGGCGTGGTCGATCGTGGACCCGATCATCGCGACCTGGGCCGAGGAGCAGGCCCCCGACTTCCCGAGCTACGAGGCCGGCACGTGGGGGCCCGAGGCGGCCGACGACCTCCTCGCCCGCGAGGGACGACGGTGGCGTCGGATCTGAGTCCGGGCAGGCCCGCGCCGGGCACGATCCTCTCGGTCGGGACCCGAATGACCGGCGGACGCATCGAGCCGCTCGGGCCGATCCGGCCGGGCGAGCCGCAGCTGCGCTGGCAGTCGCGCGCCAACACGATCGACGACATCGAGAAGGAGCTCAACCGGATCTGGGCGCAGCCGCCGATGGTGCTCGACGCCGGCCACGAGAGCCCGGTCCGGCAGGCCGCCGCCCGGACCAGCGTGATGAACTTGGTGGTCGTGGCCGGCGACACCGAGACCGGCGCGCGGACGGCCGAGACGATCAGCCGGCTCACCGGCCGCCACCCGTCGCGCACGATCGTGGTGCTGGTCGCCGACCCGGACGGGCCGCCATGGCTCGACGGCCGCATCCAGGCGCACTGCATGCTGCCGCGGCCGGGCGCCCCGGAATCGTGCACCGAGATGATCTTCCTCACCGCGGGCGGCGAGACCGGGCGGCACCTCGCGGGACTCGTGACGCCCCTGCTCGTCCACGACCTGCCGGTCACCACGTGGTGGCCGGGCGAGCCGCCCCTGACCAGCGATGTGGCGAACGAACTGCTCGATCCGACCGACCGGCTGGTGGTGGACGGCTCGACCTGGACGTCCGATGGGCTGGCGCGGCTGCGCCAGCTGGCCGCGCTCTACGACCGCTACCCGCGGATGTCCATCCGGGACTTCGGCTTCGTCCGGCAGTCGCGCTGGCGCGAGGCGATCGCCACGGTGTTCGACCTTGCCGACTTCCTGCCGTACCTGGGCTACGTGCGTCGGATCTCGGTGACCTACGGGACGCGCGACGAGACGGGCGCCCCCGGCACCACCAACGTCGTCAAGCCGCTGTACCACGTCGCGTGGCTGGCGTCGCGGCTCGGGATGCGCGTGGTGGCGCCACTGACCCCGGTGGCATCGAGGGGAACCGCCCCGCGCCTTCGGCCGGGCGAGAAGCCGCCGCTCCACCGGGGCCTCGCGGCCAAGCTGCGCGACCCGCGGTCGAGCGAGGTGGGCGTCGTCGTCCGGCCGGTGGCGTCGACCGCGCCCGCAGGGACTACCCTTCGCGTCGAGATCCTCGCCGAGCGCCGCGGATCGGAGCTGCGCGCAGACGTCACCGCCGAGGCCGACAACGTGCACGTCCACGCCTGGCTCGACGGCGTGGAAGCGCTCGACCGCACCTTCAAGGCGCCCCGCCGCGGCGACATCGACCTGCTGTCCGAGGCGATCGAGGGCAGCAGCCGCGACGCCGTGGCGATGGAGACGCTGCGCATGGCCGCGAAGCTCGTCGGCGGCGACAGCGGCCGCGACGCCCGCCCCGCCTGACCGAAACACGCGACCGGGTCCCACACCGCGCCCGGCCCACACCGCCCGTCATGGAGGGAGCCCGATGACCCAGCCCGCCCTGTCAATCGTCCCGTCGCCCGAGGATGTGTCGGCTGCCGCAGCCGCGTTCATCGTCGGGCGGCTCGCCGAGGCGGTCCGTGAGCGCGGCGTGGCCCACTGGTGCACGACGGGCGGGTCGTCGGCGCCGGGGATCTACCGCGCCCTCCGGACAGCGCCGCTGCGCGACCGGCTCGACTGGTCGCGCGTCCACACCTGGTGGGGCGATGACAGGTTCGTGCCCGCCGATGATCCGCTGTCCAACGTGCTGCCGCTCGAGACGATCCTGCGCGAGGCCGGGGCTGGCGTCGTGGTGCCCGACGCCAACGTCCACCCCGTGCCCGTGGCGGCGGTGCTGGCGCGCGGCGGCAGCCCGGCCGACGCCGCGGCCCAGTACGCGGGCGAGCTGCGGTCCGCGGGGCCCGTGGCCGGCGTGCTCCGCCCGGCGGTGCGGCGCGACCACCCGCTGCGGGAGGTGCCGGCCTTCGACTTGGTCATCCTGGGCGTCGGACCCGACGGGCACATCCTGTCGGTGTTCCCCGGGTCCGCCGTGTTCGACTCGACGGCGTGGGTCGAGTCCGTGCCCGCGCCCGCCCATGTGGAGCCGCACGTTCCGCGCGTCACGATCAACCCGCGGCTGGTGGCGGCCGCCCGGTCGGTGCTGGTCGTGACGGCGGGGGCATCGAAGGCGGACGTGCTGGCGCGCGCATGGGCCGGCGGCGACCCCGGCGAACTGCCGCTGCGCGCGACGCTGCTGCCGCAGACGACCTGGCTCGTCGACGAGGCGGCTGCCGCGGGCCTGCGGTGATCGACGCGGCCTTCGAGTCCGGGGCGCTGCGGGTCACGTCCCGCGACGGAACCCAGCTTGCCGTCTTCAGCGTGCTCCCCGGCGAGGGCGACGGCGCACCAGGCCCGGGCCGACGCCCCGTGCTGCTCGTCCACGGAACGTCGGGCGATCACCGCACCTGGCGGGCGTCCGGTCCACGCATCGCGCGCCGCCGCAAGGCGTGGGCCGTCGACCGCCGCGGTCGGGGTGACTCGGGCGATGCAGCCTCGTGGGCGGTCGAGCGCGAAGTCGAGGACATCGCGGCGGTGGCCGGGGCCGTGGCGCGCGGCCGGCCGGTCGACATCGTCGGGCACTCACTGGGGGGCCGCCTCGCGCTCGCAGCGTCGCTGATCTCACCGGCCATCCGCCGTGTCGCGGTCTACGAAGGCGTCGCGGCCCCGAGCGCGGTCGAGGCGGCGCTCGTGACCGGGCTGCAGGCCCGCCTCGACGCCGGCGACCTCGACGGGCTGCTCGCGCTGTTCATGACCGAGGCGGTGGGCATGTCCGCTGACGAGCTTGCCGCCTTCCGCGCGGACCCGATCTGGCCGCGCCGTGCTGCAGCCGGACCGACGATCGTCCGCGAGCTCGGCGCCGCGATCTCGTCGCCGGTGCTCTCGATCGAGGCCCTGGCAGGGGTCACGGTGCCGGTGCTCCAGCTGGTGGGCTCGGCTTCGCCACCATGGTTCCTCGAGGGCGCGCGATGCCCTCGACGAGCGCCTGGCGCACGGCCGCCTCGAGGTGATCGACGGCGCGCGCCACGGCGCCCACCACAGCCACGCCGCCGAGTTCTGCGCCCGCGTGGAGGCGTTCCTGGACGCCTGAGCCGCCGGGCATGCCGCGACGCTCCACGCTCGCCGCTGCCCCATGCCAGACTGCGGCCATGGACATCATCGGCTGGATCATCCTCGGGCTGCTCGCGGGCGGCGTCTCCGGCTGGGTGGTGGGCGTCCGCAGCGTCGAGGGCTGCCTGCCCACCGTCGTGGTCGGCATCCTGGGCGCCATCGTCGGCGGCTGGATCGTCGGGCAGATGGGCCTGGGGCAGGCGCAGGGGTTTGTCGGCGCGCTCGTGGTCGCCATCCTCGGCTCGATCGTCGTCCGCCTGGTGCTGCGGACGCTCGAGCGGCGCTGACTCGGCCGGGCGCGGCTCCACGGCCGGGCGCGGCTCGACCGCCCGGGCATCTCCTCCTCCGGGCGCGGCTCGACCGCCGGGCTGTCGAGCCCGGGGCGTCTCCTCCTCGCAACCCTCGAACGGACTACCATCGCGCCATGACCGATCCCGCGCCGGCTCCTGCCGACACCCGCCCCTACTCTCCCGGCCTCGAGGGCGTCATCGCCGGCGAGTCCTCGCTCTCCTACATCGACGGTGAGCACGGCCGCCTGCTCTACCGCGGCTACCCCATCGGCGAGCTCGTCAAGGGCGGCTCGTATGCGGTGGTGGCGGAGCTCCTCTGGACCGGCGAGTGGACCCCGGGGGCGAAGCTGCCGTGCGAGCCCGTCTCGCCGACCGTGCTGACCGCCCTGCGTGCCCTGCCCAAGGACGCCCGGCCGATGGACGCCCTGCGGACCGCGGTCTCGGTCTGGGGCGCCGAGCACAACCCGAGCTGGCCGGCCACCGCCGAGCAGGCACGCTCGCTGACCGCGTCGTCCCCCTCCGCGCTCGCCGCATTCGCCCGGATCCGCCAGGGCCTGGAGCCCGTGGCGCCGGACCCGGAGCTCGACCTGGTCCCGGGCTTCCTGTTCCAGCTCAACGGCGAGAAGCCCTCGGACGAGAGCGCCCGCGCGCTCGACGCGTACTTCGTCGTGGGCGCCGAGCACGGGTTCAACGCCTCGACGTTCACCGCACGTGTGATCAGCTCCACGCGATCCGACATCGCGTCTGCCGTGGCGGGCGCGATCGGCGCCATGAAGGGCCCGCTCCACGGTGGCGCGCCGTCCGAGGTGGTCGAGCAGATCCATGAGGTCGGCTCGCCTGAGCGCGCCGAGGAATGGGTGCGCGCGTCGGTGGCCCAGGGCATCCGGCTGATGGGCTTCGGCCACCGCGTCTACCGCGCCTACGACCCGCGCGCCGCGGCCCTGCGCGAGGTCGCCGAGTCGATGGAGCACAAGCCCGAGTGGCTGGCGCTCGCGATCTCGGTCGAGGACGTGGCGCTGCGCGTGCTGGCCGAGAAGCACCCCGAGCGCGCGCTCAAGACCAACGTCGAGTACTACGCCGCGCCGGTCTTGATGGGCGTGGGCCTGACGCCCGACCTGTTCCCGGCCACGTTCGCCCTGGCCCGGCACGCGGGCTGGACGGCCCACGCCATCGAGCAGGGGGCGGCGAACCGGCTGATCCGGCCCGACGTGCGGTACATCGGGCCGTCGGAGCGCCACCTGCCGAGCGCGTAGCGGTCGGTCTCATCGCGCGCGGTCGGCCAGCGCGCGGCGGTCGGTCTCTTCCGCGGCGCTGCGTCCTCATCGTCCCGCAGGCGGCCGCCAGCCCGGCGAGGGTCGCTATTCAGCCAGCGCGCCATACATCACGTCGCGCTCAGGGCAATGCCGCGGGCGCATGGGATCGGCGCGAAATGGCACCCGGCTGCGGGTTCCCATTCGGGCACCGCATGGGATTGCGCGTGACGCGCCCGTAGGGACGCTGGGCGAATAGAGGCCTGGCGAAATTGGCGGGACGGCTGCCGGAACAGCGCCCGGCTGCCGGAACAGCGCCGAGCGGCCGGCCAGCGCGCGGCGGCCGGAACGGGCGGGCGGCGGTCAGCGCGTCGAGCCCCACCTGAGCGGGTCGCCTACGGCACCGGCGCTGCCACCGGCTCGGGCGCGGCGGGCGTCGACGCGTGGTGCCGCGCGATCACCACGGCTCCGGCCAGGAACACGAGGCCGCCCGCGAGGTAGGGCCCGGCCAGCCCCACGGTCGAGGCGAGCGCGGACCCGCTGGCGGGCCCGATGATCCCCGCCACGTAGAGTGGCAAGTACACGAGGTTGAGGGTCGCCGACCGGCGCTCGGGCGGCAACTCGGTGGCGAGCAGCGAGAGCACCATCGCCCCGACCGTGGCGATCGCCGCGCCCAGCAGCACCGACACGGCCGCCAGCGCCACGACCGCGGGCATCGCCGGCATCAGCGCCGAGGCGATCGCCCCCGCGCCGAGCGCCGTGAGCAGGACGGGGCGGAAGCCGACCCGGTCGCCCGCCCAGCCCGCGGTTGGCGCGGCGAGCGCGCCGATCAGCGACCCGAGGCCCACGACCACGCCGATCCCAGACGCCAGCCCCTCGCCCGTCCCCACGAGCTGCTCCACGAGCAGCGGCGTGTACGGGCGCGAGACCTGGTTCGCGAGGAAGACCACCCCGTAGACCGTGAACAGGCGCCGGACCGTCTGGTCGGAGAGCACGCCGCGAACGGCGCCGAACGCCAGCCGCAGCACGGGCCCCACGGGCACCACCGTCGGCCGGACCTCGCGGGTGCCGAGCCCGACGAGCGTCGCCGTCCCCATCGAGAGCGCGGCGGCGACGAGGTAGACGCTCGAGATCGACAAGCCGAGCCCGTCGATCAGGACCCCTCCCACGAGCGGTCCGAGCGCGAAGCCGACGGGGCTGGCCGCGCCGAACACGGAGATCACGGTGCCCAGGCGCCGCCTCGGCACGACATCACGGATGCCCGACACCATGACGCCCGTGTTGCCGAGCTGCAGTCCCACCAGCATCAGCGCCGCCGCCACCTGCCACGGCTGCTGGGCGAGGGCGACCAGCGTGAAGACGCCTGTCTCCACGAGGGCGCTCCGCACGATCACCGCCTTGCGGCTGTACTTGTCGGCCCAGACGCCCCACAGCGGAACGAGGGGCAGGCCGAGCACGAAGATGAGCGAGCTGAACAGCCCGACGAAGGCGACGCGGTCCGCCTCGGCGACGCCGAGCTCACGGAGGTGCGCCGGCAGCAGGGCGAAGACCTGGCTCATGCCGTAGCTCTCGACGAGCTGCGTCACGCAGTACACGGCAACCACCCGTCGCCAGGCGGGCACCGGGGAGGGGATTTGGGCCGTCACTCCACCACCGTACCGGACGGCACGGGTGCGGACGGCCCGCACCCCCTATCCTTCCCGCGTGACCGACCCGACCGCGCCCTTCATGCCGATCCCCGACGCCGAGGCACGGCCGGCTCCCGGACCCCGCCCCCCGTCCGCGGCGCGCCTCCTGATCCTGGCGGCCATCTTCCCGGGCCTGCCGCACCTCCTCCGCGGCCGGCGCGGCTGGGCGGCGCTGCTGGCCCTGCCGGTCCTGCTGCCGATCGTCATCTTGATCCTGCTCGCGCTCGCCACGAGCGGGACGTCGCTCGCCGCCCGCCTGCTCGACCCCGCGGTGCTCACCGCGCTCATCGGGGTCCAGGTGCTGCTGCTCCTGTGGCGGCTGGCGGCGATCGGCGCCGTGCGCGTGCTGACGCCGATCCGGGCCCGGGCGACCACCGTCGCCGCCGTGCTCGTCGCCGTCGCCATCGTGGCCGGGCCGCAGGTGCTGGCCGTCAACCTCACCGCCGATGCGCGCGACGCCGCCGCCGCGGTGTTCCAGGCGGATGACGAGGGCGGGGCATGGGTGCCCGACGCGTCGGTGCCGCCCGTGGCGTCCAACGACCCCGACTTCGCGGCAGACTCGCCGATCCCCTCGGTCGACGTGTCCGAGGCGCCGTCCGCCACGGCGACCGCATCGCCCAGCCCGGCCGTCCCCCGCATCAACGTCCTGCTGATCGGCGTGGACGCGGGCGTGGGCCGGAACACGTTCGCCACCGACACCATGATCGTCGCGTCGCTCGACCCGGTCGGCAAGACCGTGTCGATGGCCTCGATCCCGCGCGACATGGTGGACGTGCCGCTGCCCGACGGCCGCACCTTCAAGCCCAAGATCAACAGCCTTGTCTCGTACGTGAACTGGCACAAGTCCAAGTTCCCCGGAGCCAAGGACGGCGAGTCGGTGCTGGCGTCCGCGATCGGGACGCTGCTGGGGATCAAGATCGACCTGTGGGCCGAGGTGAACCTGGGCGGCTTCGCCGCGCTCGTGGACTCGGTCGGCGGGATCAACATCAAGGTGACCAGCGCCTTCTGCGACTACCGGTACAAGGAGTACGGGATCGACGGCTTCCAGATCTCGCCCGGCTGGTGGCACATGAACGGCGACCAGGCGCTCGCGTACGCACGCGTGCGCAAGGCCGCGGGCGAGAGCGACTTCACGCGGGCCGCACGCCAGCAGGAGGTCGTCGCCGCCATCCGCGACCGCGTCGTCCACGGCGGCTTCCTCGACAACCCCACCAGGTTCCTCAAGTCGGCGGGCCAGACGGTGCGCACCAACATCAAGCCCTCGTTCATCGCGGACTGGGTGGACGTGGCCAGCCACGTCGGCCGCGACGACGTGTACCGCATCGTCATCGGCCATCCGTACGTGAAGCCGGGCAGCGACGTCCGGGGGTCGATCCAGCTGCCCGACATCGCGAAGATCCGCGCGATGGCCGCCAAGCTGTTCACGCCCACCGGCGTCCGCCCGAAGGGGTTCGACACGATGCCCGACAACGGCAGTGGCGCCACCAAGCGGGCCACGTCGTCCTCGGACTGCGGGCGCACGCCGGCCGCCACGCCGAAGCCGACGCCCAAGCCCACGCCGAAGCCCACCGCGAAGCCGAGCGCGACCGCGAAGCCCACGGCCACCGCGAAGCCGACGCCCACGCCGGCCGAGGCGACGCCCACGCCGGCCGAGGCGACGCCCGCCCCGTAGCGCGCGTGGCGCCAGACCGCGGCACACCAAGGACGTGCGCCCGGTGACGCGCGATGATCCGCCCGTGACCGACACCTCGAACCTGATCGTCCCCGACCCGTGCCTCGTCGTGCTCGTGGGGGCGGCGGGCGCCGGCAAGAGCACGTTCGCTGCGCGCCACTTCGCCCCCGACGAGGTCCTCTCCTCGGACGGCTTCCGGGAGCGGATCGCGGGCGACCCGGCGGACCAGGCCGCCACGGCCCCCGCCTTCGCGGCCCTCCACCGGGCGGTTCGGCGGCGGCTGTCGTCAGGGCGCCTGACGGTGGTGGACGCCACGAGCGTCGGGCGCGAGCATCGGCGGCCGCTGCTTCGAGCCGCGTCAGCCTGCGGGGTGCCGTGCGTCGCGATCGTGTTCGACCTGCCGCCCGAGGTGGTCCTGGCGCGCAACGCCGGCCGGACGGGCCGCGCGGTGCCCGACGTGGTGGTCCGTCGCCACCTCCGCAGGCTCGCCGACGCGATGCGGCCGCCCGGCCTCGACGCGGAGGGCTTCGCCGTGGTCGTCGTCCTGCGAGACCCGGCGGCGGTCGACCGCGTCACGGTCGTCCGCGCGGCGAGCGGGGGCCCGGGCCGAGCCTAGACGACGCTCACGTAGCCGCCGTCCCGAGGCCGATGAGGGCGATCGCCACCACGGTCAGCGCGATGCCGACCAGGTGACTGCGGGTGACCTTCTCGTGGAGCAGGGTGAGGGCGAGCAGCACCGTGGTGACCGGGTAGAGCGACGAGAGGATCACCGCGACGGCCAGCGCGCCCACCTGGGCGGCCGTGATGAAGGCCACGTTGCCGAGCATGTCGAGGACGCCCACGACCGAGAGCCTCGCGATGTCCGCGCGACCCACGCGCCACGGCTGGCGCCAGGCGATGACGAGCGACACGAGCACGAGGGACTGGACGAGCCGCAGCACCACGAGCGGGCCGAACTGGCCAACGCCCGAGAACTGGCCGATGCAGATGTTGAAGCCGCCGATCGCGGTGCCGGCCAGGACCGCCCACGCGACCCCGGACGGGCGGTCGGCGTGCTGGCCGGGGGCACGCGTGACGAGCACCACCGCGAGCAGCGCCACGACGATCCCGACCACGGTGGCCACCCCGGGCACGCCCTCGAGCGCGAACCCGACGAGCACCGGCACGACCGCGCCGATCACGCCCGTGGTCGGCGCCACCACGCCCATCCGCCCCTCCGCCAGGCCACGGTAGAGCGAGGTCATCCCCACGACGCCGCACAGGCCCGCGCCGACCGCCCACGCCAGGTCAGGGCCGGCCGGGATCGGCTCCCCGCGCGCGATCGCGATCGCCAGCGCGACGACCATCCCGACCACCTGCGTCGTGGCCACGACGCCGAACAGGGGCACCCGACGGCTCATCAGGCCCCCGCCGAAGTCGCCCGCGCCCCAGGCGATCGCGGAGGTCAGCCCGAGGAGGACCGTGGCAAGGCCGGGTCCCAGCTCAGGAATTGGCCGCCGCCTCGGGCGGGTCGAGCGCGATCACGCGGTCCGCGAGGCCGTCGTACCGCGACGAGGTGGTCAGGTAGATCACCTGGAAGTCCGCGGCGAGCTCGCGGAGCACGCCCAGGGCCCGCTCGGCCCGCTCATCGTCGAGCGTCACGAGCGGATCGTCGAGGATCAGGGGCGGCCGGCGGTCGCCGGTCATGAGGCGCACCAGGCCCATCCGGGCGGCCAGGTAGACGGTGTCGAGCGTGCCACGCGACAGCTCGGTGACCGGCACCCAGTCGCCGCGCTCGGTCGAGCGGACGTCGAAGCCGAGGCCGTCATCGTCGATGCGCACCTCGCGGTAGCGGCCGCCCGTCAGGCGCGCCACGTCGCCGACCATGTGCCGCTCAAGGAACCGCGTCGCCCGCGCCATGGTGGCCTGCTCGGCCGCGTCGAGCTCAACGAGCGTGCGCGACAGGATCCGCTCGCGGCGCTGGAGAGCCGTGAGGTCGGCCCGCCAGCCCGCCAGACGCTCGGCCAGGCCCGCCACGTCCTCGGCGTCAACCGGGTTCTGCTCGACGCGTGCCCGCACGGTCGCCTCGTCGTCCCGGGCCCGGTCCGCGACCCCCTCCGCGTCGCGCACCTCGGTCTCGAGCCGCTCGCGCGCCCGCGGCTCCCTCGCGATCGGCCCGAGCGCGTCGAGCGCCGCGGACGCCGTCCGGACGTCCGCTGCGGCGGCGTCGCGCTTCGACGGCAGCGTGTCCGGGTGCTCGTCCCCGATCAGGCCCGCGAGTCGGGCCCGGCTCGTGGTGATCCGATCCACGTGGGCGGTCTCGGCCGCCAGCCGCTCCTCGGCCTCCGGCGTGCCCGGCAGCTCGAGCCTGCCGAGCACATCCTCGCGCTCGTTGCGGTCGTGCTTGAGCTCCTCCTCCATGTCGGAGCGCCCGCGCAGCCGCCGGGCGACCTCGTCGTCCCTGAGGTGGCGCATCATGCGGTCAGCGTTCCGCTCCCGCAGGGCCAGGCCGGCGCTCAGCCCGCCGATCGCGGCAATCACGATCCCGACGACCCCCGGCACGACCCCGAGGTTGACGATGCCCGCGAGGCTGACCCCGGTCCCGAGGACCGCGATCAGGACGCCCACGGCCGCTAGGGCGAGCCCGATCCTCGACCGGGGCTGCCACTTCCGCTCGGGGGGCAGGTCGAAGTTGACCTGCACCTCGCTCGCGAGCGCCTCCTCGAGCGTGGTGATCCGCGCCTCGAGGATCCGGAGCCGCTCAACGGCGGGGCGGAGCTCGGCCAGCGGCGTCGGGCTCGGGTGGGTCGTGTCCAGCTCGGCGAGCTGGTCGCGCAGGGTGATGGCCTCCGAGTACCGGTCGTGGCGCCCCTGGGCGTCGTCGAGCTCGACGTGGAGGCGCTCCGCCTGGCGGGCCTTCTCGAGCTGCTCGCGGCGCTCCGCGAGGGCGGAGTCGGCGTCCGTGCGCCGCTCCCTGGCCGTGGTGTGGGCCTCCCGGTCCCGCTCGAGGCGGCTCAGGCCGTCCTCGCCCGCCGCGAGGCGCCGCTCGGCGTCGGCCACGGCCTCGGCAGCCGTGGCCAGCCGGCCCGGCCGGCCGTCGTGCGGCGTGAGGTCAGCCATGGTGGCGGCGAGCTGCCGGCGGGCGCGCGCCGTGCTGCGGTCGGCACCGCTCATCGTGGCGGCCAGCCGATCGCGCAGGGCGGCCTCGTCGCGCTGGAGCCCGGCCAGCTCCGTCTGGCGGACGGACGCGGTCGACCGGAGGAAGCCCTCGGTGGGCAGGCCCGAGAGGTCCGCCAGCATCTGCTCCGCGCGTGCGGGGTCGTCGATTGGGGTCCCGTCGACTTCGAGCCGCGTGGAGCCGGCGGCACCCGCGAAGACCTTGGCGAGCCGCCCGGTGTGGAGGCTGCCGTCCTCCTCGTCCCAGGTGAACGTGATCGCCACGGCTGGCGCCGCGGCGGCGGAGCCCCAGCTGCGGAGTGCGGCGATGTCGGGCGCCGTGCTCGTCGCGGACCGCGTGAGGACCAGCTCGAGGGCGCGCTGCAGGGTGGACTTGCCCGACTCGTTCGGGCCGCGCAGGACGGTGACCCTAGGGTCGAGCGTCCACTCCGCGCTGACGTGCCGGCCGACGTTGTGGAGGGACAGGCTCGCGATCCTCACGACGCCACCTCCGTGCCCGTCAGCAGGCGTCGTCCCAGCCGGAGGACCTCGCGGAGCTCGGCCGCCTCCTCCTCGGCCGCGGCCTCGCCCGACGCCTCGAGCTCGGCGATGCGGCCCTCGACATTGCGGATGAACGCACCGGCGATCGTCTCTGCCGGCGGCAGCGCGCCCGCGGTCAGCGGCGGCCGGCTGCGATCATCGACGTGCAGGTGGAGGTACGAGCCCCGCAGGGCGTCCTCGACCGTGGCGGGGTCGAGATCGAGGCTGTCCGGGCGGTCGCCCTCCAGGCGGACGTCGAGCACGAGCTCGGGATCGGCGGCCGCTCGCAGCCGGTCCACCAGCGCGTCCTGCGACTCGATCGAGGCGACGTCCACCTCGAGGGCGCGGTGCCATGTCGAGCCGACCGTCCGCGCCTCCACCTCCACGTGCTTGGCGCCGCCGGTCTCGTCGAGGCGCACGAGGTTCACCGTGCCCTGGCGGTCGCGGTCGACGTCGACCTGCTCGGGCGATCCCGGCACCGCCCAGGTGGTGGCGCCGGCGCGACCCGCGGACGCGGCGTGGTCGTGGCCGAGGGCGGCGAAGTCGAGGCCGCTCGCCTCGAGCGCCGCCGCGGAGACCCTCCCGCTGCCCTCGCCGACCGACGCGTGCAGCAGGCCGATCCGCCACGTCGTCGACGGGAGCGACCCCCCCATGCTGGCGAAGGGGCCCGCCGCCGGGCGCGACGGGTCGGCGGGGCCGACGACGACCGCATCGAGCGCGTCGATGTGGACGACCGGCGCATCGGGCGTCAGGACGGTCACCATGTCGCCCCCGGCCAGCGCCGGGATGTCGTACGCCCGGTAGACCGAGGCGCGGGTGTAGCCGTCATGGTCGCCCGGCAGCAGCACGACGCGGATGCGCGCGGCCGCGAGCCGGGCGAGCTGCCCGACCGCCCGCTCGACCGACCGGCGCGAGGCGGTGTTGGCGTCGAACAGGTCGCCCGCGACGAGGACGGCGCCCACGTGCTCAGCCAGCGCGAGGTCCACGGCCGCACGAAGGGCAGCATGCTGCCGCTCGCGGAGTGCCGCCGCCGCCTCGCCCAAGTCCTCGCGACGCGCCCCCAGATGGACGTCCGCCATGTGCAGCAGCCGGAGCATGCGCCTCGCCGCCTCCCTCTGTTCGCCTGCCGGCAAGCGCGTTGCGCGACCGGCTCCGTCGTGCGCGCGGCGGGCCTGACCGGGCCCCGCGTGCAGCCGTCCGCGATCCTCGCTCCGCCGATCGACCGTGGTCGCGGTCGGCGGCGGGCGGGACGAGGCCAGTCGCCAGCGGAGCCCGGCTGCAAACCGGGCGCCCCCATCGCTCCCGGTCGCACCGCCGAATCTCCGGCTCCATTGTGACAGGTCGCCTGTCACCGGCCACGGGGGATTTCAGTCCCGAGTCGCGGGAGAGCGGGCGGACCCCGGGCCGGCTGCGCCGCGCGGCCCGCGAGAATTGGTTGCAACGAAGGCTTAACGCCCCCTCGTCCGGGCGGCGGTGTACGTTGGGCCGACCACCACCGGTGCGCCCCTCCAGGGAACAAGCTCGGATCCGCGGCCGTGGTCCGGCTTACTCCCCGCCGGTCCCCGCGCTGCTCGATCCATTCCCGGCGGCACGCACCCGTAGCGCCCGCGCCCGGGAGGAGCTGCTCGCGTGACGTACGTCGATCGGACGATGATCTGCGTCGACTGCGGTGTGGAGTTCGTCCACTCCGCCGCCGACCAGGAGTACTACGCACAGAAGGGGTTCACGTCCGACCCCAAACGCTGTGCCTCCTGCCGGGCCTACCGACGGGCGACCCGTGACTCCTCCGGCGACGACCGCGCGTCGGGCGGTCCCCGCGGCTACGAGCGCGCCGAGGACCGCGCACCCCGCGAGTACTTCGTGGCCATCTGCACCAGCTGCGGAAACCAGGCGCAGGTCCCGTTCAAGCCGCGGATGGACAAGCCGGTCTACTGCAGCGACTGCTACCGGCAGATCAAGCCGGACTGACCCGTCGCGCCGTGGCGCGGCAGTCGTCCGGCGCGCGTGGCTAGGCCCGGAATGCCTCGCCGCGGCGGAACCGCTCGCGCCGACGGCCGCGCCAGACGGTGACGCGACCGGCGCCGTAGACCTGCCACGCGCCGTCGCGCCCGACGACGGCCGTGTGCTCGTCAATCCCGAACGGGACGCTGCCGCCCGGCGCCTGGAGCGCGATGCAGGCCGAGAACGCCTCGGGCACCGCGTCGTAGTGGGGCAGCACCACCACGCGGTCCACCATGCCCAGCCCCGGCTGCCAGCGCATCGGGAAGGGCATCGGGAAGGGCATCCTGGGCAGCGACCAGAAGTTCATCGAGCGCCAGACGAGCACCATGGCCCCGGCCGAGCAGCCCGCCATCACCGCCCCGCGCCGGTTCGCTGCCACCAGCGCGGCACCGAGCGCGGAATTGCGGAAGACGCGCAGCAGGTGGCGCGGATCGCCGCCGGAGAGGTAGACGAGGTCGGCCTCGCCGACCGCCTGGAGCACCGCGGCATCACTGCCCTCGGCCGCGTTGCGGACCAGGACCGGCTCCACCTCGGCGCCCAGCGTCGTGAAGTGCGCGACGCCCCGATCCGCCCAGGAGAGGAACACCGCCTCGCCGTCGTTGGCTGAAGCGGTGGGCAGGATCACCACCCGCGGGCGCCGGCGGCCGGTGGCGGCCAGGAGGTCGCGGTCGAACTCCGCCATCGTGTCCAGGAACTCGCCCGCTCCGACGAGCGCAATCGGCCCGCGCATGGACCGCAGGATAGACGAGATGTGCCGAACGGCCCCGAGGGCGGGTGGACGGGCCACTCGTCGGCTGACACACTCGGGCTCGACGGAGCAAGCAGCGACCAGGGAGCGCGCAGCTGGACCCGATCGAGGACCTGCCGCGGCGCGAGGTGCCGCGTGACTGGGACGCCAACACGTACGATCGCGTCTCGGGGCCGATGGCCCGCTGGGGTGCGAGCGTGCTCGAGCGCCTGACGCTGGTCGGCGACGAGACAGTCCTCGATGCGGGGTGCGGCTCCGGACGCGTCACCGAGCGGCTGGCGGAGCGGCTGCCGGCCGGGCGCGTCATCGCGCTCGACGGATCGCCCGCGATGCTCGCTGCGGCCCGCGAGCGCCTCGCCCGCTTCGGCAGCCGCGTCGAGTGCGTCGAGGCCGACCTCGCTCGCCGCCTGCCGCTCCGCGCCGCGTCCGTGGACGCGGTCTTCTCCACCGCCGTGTTCCACTGGATCGAGGACCACAGGTCGCTGTTCCGGCACCTCGCCGCGATCGTGCGGCCGGGCGGCCAGCTCGTGGCGCAGTGCGGCGGCCGCGGCAACATCACCACGGTCCTGCAGGCGATCTTGGCCGCCGGCGAGCGGTGGCCGGGCCCGTGGACGATGGCCGGCCCCGAGGAGACGCGGCAGCGCCTCGAGGCCGCCGGGTTCACCGATGTCGAGGTCTGGCTCCACGACGAGCCCACACGGCTCGAACCGGGCGAACCGCTGCGCGAGTTCCTGCGCACCGTGGTGCTGGGCTCCCACCTCGAGCGCCTGCCGGAGGCGCGCCGCGAGCCGTTCGTCGAGGCGGTGGCCGCCAACCTGCCTGACGCGGTGATCGACTATGTGCGGCTCAACATCGTCGCGACGCGTCGCCGCTGACGGCACCGGGCCGACATGCAGGGGCAGGCGCCGTCACCGCGCCACCCGGAACGGGCCGCCGTGGCCGGGGATCACGATGTCCACGGCCGCGAGCAGGCGCGCCCGCGAGACCTCGAGCGCCGCCTGGTCGTCGCCCAGCGGGTCCTCCTCGGGCGTCCGGTCCGCGTGCCACCAGGCATGTGTCATCGCGTAGACGCCGTCGTCCGCCTCCACGATCAGCGACGCGTCCTCGCTCGTGTGGCCCGGCGTCAGCCACAGCTGCGCCCGTGGCGAGAGGCGGTAGCCGTCGCCGTCATGGTCGAGCCACTGGTCGCCGATGTAGCGGGCCCAGAAGTCCACGACCTCGGCGTTGGGGAACAGCGCCACGTTGATCGTGTGGTCGGGGTGGTGGTGCGACAGGAACACGTGCGTGACCGCCTCCGGCGCCACGCCCAGCCCCGCGAGCGGGTCCAGGATCAGCGAGCGAGACTTCACCATGCCCGGGTCCACCACGATCCGGGCATCGCCGTCCCGGACGAGCGCGATCGACGAGCCCACGCCGCCCTCGGTGTAGCCGGCGTGGAGGAGGTGGACGCTGGCCATCGGCGCGCTCCCGTGCGTGGGGCGTCGGCGGCGAGGCCGCGCGCCGTGCGCCCGGGCGCGAAGCCTACGCGGCCTAGCGGGACCGTGCCTATGCGGGCGGCCGCGGGGCGCAACGGGGCCCCGAACTCGGGCGGCGTGCGTGCATGCTGCCGGCCATGACGAATGCCGAGCACGCCGACCTCGTCCTGATCGGGGGACGGCTCTTCACTGCCGACGGCGCCGGGTCGTGGGCCCGCGCGATGGCCGTCCGCGACGGTCGGATCAGCGCGGTCGGCACGGACGCCCTCGTCAAGCCACTCATCGGGCCGCGCACCCGCGCCGTCGACCTTCGCGGCCGGACCGTCACCCCCGGCTTCGGCGACTCGCACGTCCACCCGACACACGGCGGCCTGGCCCGCATCCGCTGCGAGCTCCACGAGGAGCGGGGCAAGGACCGCTACCTCGCGATCGTGGCGTCGTACGCGGCCTCGCATCCCGACGCGGCCTGGATCCTCGGCGGGGGCTGGTCGCTCGCCGACTTCCCGGGCGGCCTGCCGCGCCGCGAGGACCTCGACCGCGTGGTTCCGGACCGGCCCGTGTACCTGCCCAACCGCGACGGCCACGACGTGTGGGTGAACTCCAGGACGCTCGAGCTGGCGGGGATCACGAAGGACACGCCCGACCCGGCCCACGGCCGCATCGCGCGCGACCCGGACGGGACGCCGCTGGGCACCCTGCACGAGGGGGCGTCCGCCCTCGTCGAGCCGCTCATCCCCCCGACGACCCAGGACGAGCTGCGGGCCGCCCTCCTCGAGAGCCAGCGCTACCTCCACAGCCTGGGGATCACCAACTGGCAGGACGCCTGGCTCACGCCGATCGACCAGGCGGCCTACCTCTCGCTCGCGGCGTCGGGAGAGCTCACCGCACGCGTCGTCGGCGCGCACTGGTGGGAGCGCGAGCGCGGCATCGAGCAGGTCGAGGAGATCGTGGAGCGGCGCGCGACCGGCCAGCTCGGCCGGTTCAACGCAACGAGCGTGAAGCTGATGGTCGACGGGATCGTCGAGAACTACACGGCATCGATGCTCGACGCGTACCTCGACGGCCACGGCCACGCCACCGCCAATCGCGGCATGGACTTCATCGACCCCGAGCTGCTCAAGGACATCGTGGTCAGGATCGACGCGCTCGGGCTCCAGCCGCACTTCCACGCCCTCGGCGACCGCGCGGTCCGCCAGGCGCTCGACGCTGTGGAGGCGGCCCGCCTCGCCAACGGCTGGACCGACACGCGCCCGACCCTCGCCCACATCCAGGTGGTCCACCCCGACGACGTCCCGCGCTTCCGCCAGCTGGGCGCGCTGCCCAACGCCCAGCCGCTGTGGGCCGCCGAGGAGGACCAGATGACGGAGCTCACGCTGCCGTTCATCTCGCCCGAGGCCGCCGCGCACCAGTACCCGTTCCGCTCGCTCCTTCGCCATGGCGCGACGCTCGTGATGGGCTCCGACTGGTCCGTCTCCACGCCCAATCCGCTGCTCGAGATGGAGGTTGCGGTCAATCGGGTCTCGCCCGAGACCCGTGACGCCGCCCCGTTCCTGCCCGACGAGCGGATCTCGCTGGCGGAGGCCCTCCGGGCGTTCACCGCGGGCTCGGCCCATGCGCAGCACCTCGACGAGGCGGGCGTGCTCGAGGCCGGCAGGCTCGCCGACTTCGTGGTGCTCGACCGCGACCTGTTCGAACGTGGCGCCGGACCGATCGGCGAGGCGCGCGTGCTCGGGACGTTCGTCGAGCGGCGAGGCGGTGTTCGAGGCGCCCGGGCTGGACTGACCGCTGCTGCACGTCGCGGATTCGCCTCCGGGGCCATCGAATCCGGCGATCTCGGTCGATCCTTGGCCCGACGTGCCGATCTCCGACCTCGCTGGCCGCCGAGCAGGTCCGAATCCGGTCGGATCACGGTCTCGCAGGCGACGTCCCGACCGAACCCGGCCGAATCCTAGGCCTCACAGGCGAATCGCCGTCCGGCCCCCGGATGCGCGCCCCGGGGCGCTCAGCCCCCGCAGCAGGGCGGATCAGCGAACGACGTCATCTCGGTCCATGCCTTCCCGTCCGGCGAGGTCAGCAGCAGCCTTGCGGCGCGGTCCAGGTCGTCGACGGCGATCACGCCGCCACCCCCCGGCCAGGCGTCGCCCGAACTCACGATGCGCGTCGTGCCGTTTGCCACGTTGCGCCGGGCGGTCCAGGTCACGCCCCCGTCTGCGGTCACGAGCAGCGGCGATCCATAGCTCCACAGCAGCCCTGTCCGCCCGCCACCGCTCCCCGAGGACGCGGCCGGTGCCATGGACAGCCTCATGTTGGCGCCCGTACGCGGCAATGACGTCGCGGTCCACACGGCATACGGCGCCGCCGCGGTCAGGAGCACCTTGTCGGCGCTGCCATCACTGCTCTCCCCCTCGCAGACCACCATGAGCCCGCGATCCGAGAACGCGATCGCCGACAACCCCGGCGTCTCGAACGGACACGGATTCCCGATGGACGACCACGTGCTCCCCCAGTCGTCGCTCGAGCGGATGCCGGTCGCCAGGCGCGTCACGTCGAGCGAGCCGTCCACCAGCGACTGTTCGAGCACGGCGACGCTGCTGCCGCTGGCCGCCAGGGCACCGGGCACCATCGCCGCCACCCTGGTCCACGCGCCGCCCTCGCGCCGATAGACGCCCGGGGCGCAGTGGTCCCAGCCCCCTGTGTCGCAGGCGATGCCCATCCAGGCGGTCGAGCCGCTCACCGCCACGCCCGTGGCCCAGCCGTCGGACACGGGGACGAGATGCCAGACCTCGCCGCCGTCGAAGGTCTCAGCGGCGATCGCCACGCCGGCCGAGGTCACCGCAAGGCCGTGCGTGGCGTCCCAGAAGGCGACGGCCCACCCGCCGGGGTCGTTGGTGTATCGGCCTGGCTTCGCCATGGTCAGGGAGTACGCCATGGGGTTCACCTTGGCGCCGAACCGGAGCTCCAGCCCGTACATCTGGTTGTGCGGCGTGCAGCTCGTCACGCGGGGGACCGTCGTGATGGTGACCTCGCCGCCATTCGGGCTCAGCCCGACTTCAGCCCAGCCGTCGCAGGTCGTGCCGGTCCAGTAGATGTCGAGCGCACTGTCCGAGGCGCCCGGCTCGATGCCCTGCTTGAACCCCGACGTGAAGAAGCGCGGATCGGCCACCCCGGCGCCGACCACGCGCTGCAGCGGATCGTCCACAACGGCCACGACCGGATGCGTGGCGTCCGCACCGACCAGGTTCACGCGCCACGACGGGGCCAGTGCGGCGAGCTCTCCCGGCGCATAGGTCGGCGGCACCGTCTCGGCGACCGACGGCTGCGGGGAAGGCGTCACCAAGTGGAACGGAATGCCGCCCGGAGTGCGGGAGGGCGCGACGAGAACCGAGGGCACGACGACCGAGGGCGAGGCCGGCGGTGACGCCACGCCGGCGACCGACGGCGACGGTGACGGCCCCGCGACCAGGGCTGCGGCGCCAGCGAGTGCGGCGACCACGACGACCGCGCCCGCCGCGAACCACGCGGCGAGTCGCATGATGCGGCTCGAGGATGGTCCGACGGGGCCAACCGGCTGCTCGAACGCGTCCATGCCACCCCCAAAGCTCGTTTCCACGCGAGGTGTAGCAGACGCCCCGACCGCGGAGCATGTGCCGTCGGTCGTGCGGACGGGTCGGTATTCGCCGCATCCGCGCAGACGAGCGGCGGCGCCAGCGGCACCCTCGCCTGCACGGCGTCGAGCGCAGCCAACGCCAACAGCGCCAACACGTGTCACCGTCAACGCCCGCGCAGGTCGCCTCGCGTGTCGACGTCGCGGAGGGTCTGCGCCTCGGGGTCGAGCGGGCGCCAGGCGACGGCTGGGACGACGGCCGAGGGGACGCTCGCGAGCAGGCCCCGCAACGCCCGCCGATCGGCGGCGAGGAGGGCCTCGACCGCGGGGCGCACGAGCTGGGGCCGGAGCGCCATGGGCAGGCTTGCGGGCGTCTCGGCCTCGAGGGTCGCGGCACCGAGCGCAGGTTCGGCGTCGAGGGCCGCGAGCAGCGCGTCGAGCACGGCCGGCACCAGCGTCGGCATGTCGCCTCCGACGAGGACGGCGCGCTCGATGCCCGGCGGGAGGGCGGCGAGCCCGGCCGCGAGACCGGCGAGCGGGCCCTGATGGGTGGCGGCGTCGTGGGCCACGAGCACCCGGCCGCGGAGCGTCGGGAGCGTCGGGGCCGGCGCACCGGGCGCCAGCACGAGCATGGTCGTCGCGGCCGCCTCGTCCACGGCAGCGAGGGCGTGGTGCAGCAGCGGGCGCCCGTCGAGCTCAACGGCCAGCTTGTCAGCGCCGAACCGCGAGGACGCCCCGCCGGCGAGGACGATCGCGGCCGTCACCTCGCGCGGGTTCACGAGGCGGCCCCCTCCCCGCCCCCGTCCTCTGCCCGCCGCGCCGCCCGCTCTGCCAGTCGCGCCAGCGTCTTCGGCCCGAGCACGTGCCCGGCGTCGGTCCGGCGGAGGAGTCCCCGGCGGTCGAGGTCCTCGAGGATGACGAGCACGTACTTGCGGCTCGTGCCCGTGGCGTCGCGGAACGAGGCTGGCGACAGCGGGCCAGCCGCCGCCATGGTCAGCGCCTGGCGGCTGAGATCGCGGTATGTCGTGGCCGCCCAGGCGAGGTTGTCCTCGAGGCGGACGATCCGGTTGGCGGCCTCGAGCGCCCGCACGCCCGGGGGCGGGCAGCCGGCGTCGCGGGCGGCGTCGGCGAGCGGTGGCGGCGCGGCCACCGCGAGCGCCGCCTCGAGCCGCGCCATCGCCGCGACCACGTCGGGCGGCAGGCCCGCCGCGTGCGACGTGTCGCGGACCACTTCCCCGTCGCGGGCGAGGACGCCCGCCGCGATCTGCGCCGTGATCACGTCCTGCGCCACGGCGTCGGCGGCGGCCCGGTCCACGGTCACGAGGCGCCGGGCGGCATGCGCCACCTCCTGGCGGAGCACCGGGAGCGCGATCCCGGGGGAATCGGGGTGCGCCGCGTGGTGCTCTGCCACCAGCCGCGTCGCGACCGAGCCGAGGGCCGCGCTGACGTCCGGCGCCAGCGCGCGGTCTCGCCGGTCGACGAGGCAGCCGTGGAGCTCCAGGCGTGCCGCCGCGTTGCGGGGGTCGGCGGCGAGGGCGGCGGCCCGATCCGGCGTCAGCCGTCGACGCGAGACGCCGCGGGCCGGCGCGGCGTCAACGACCACCCCTCCGCCCGCGGCGGACCCGGGCGACGGGCGCCGAAGGGCGAACCGGTCACCCGGCGCCGCGGCGACCGGCTGGTCGAGCCGCAGGATGGCCAGCGACGACCCGTCCGGGAGGTCGATCGCCTCGCGCGGGCCGCGGACGACGAGCACGCCCGCCTGAGCCGTGCCGAGGTGGAGCCGCAGGCGCTCGCGATCGGCTGGCGCGGCCGGCGTCGCGTACCGCCCGGCGCCCGCCGGCGCCAGGCCCGCGGGAGCTCGCACAGCCACCATGACGCGCGAGGTGGCGACGACCGCCGGGTCGGTCGTGAGGACCACGCCCCGCGGCACGTCGTCGAGCTCCACGCCGGCGAGCAGCAGCGCGGTCCGCCCCCCGTCCGACGCGGCCACCTGTGCGCCTCGCGCCTGCACCTCGCGGATGCGGACCTCGCGGTCGCCCGGGATCAGCCGGAGGGCATCGCCCGCGGCGATCCGCCCGCCCCGCAGGCTCCCCGTGACGACCACGCCGCGCCCGTGGACCCGGAACGCGCGGTCGACCGCCAGCCGCGGACCGCCCGACGACGCCGCCTCGGCCGCCAGGCGCGCCGCCACCCGCTCGGCGAGTGCGCCGAGGGCCGCGCGCAGCCCGTCGATCCCCTCGCCGGTCGTGGACGCCACCACGCGGACCGGGGCCCCGGCCAAGGTCGTCCGCCCGACCAGCGCGGCCACGCCCTCGGCAACCTCGGCGGCTCGGGCCGCGCCAGCCGCGTCGGCCTTCGTCACCGCCACCAGGCCGTCGCGGACGCCGAGGGCGTCGAGCAGCTCGAGGTGCTCGATGGTCTGGGCCGACGGACCGTCGTCGGCCGCCACCACCAGCAGCGCCGCGTCGATCTCCCCGGCCCCCACCAGCATGTTGCCGACCAGCCGGTCATGGCCCGGGACATCCACGAAGTCGAGCGTGCCGCCGCCCGGCAGCGCGAGGTGCGCGTACCCGACGTCGATCGTCATGCCCCGGCGCTGCTCCTCGGGCAGGCGGTCGGCGTCGATGCCGGTCAGCGCCCGCAGCAGCGTGGTCTTGCCGTGGTCGATGTGGCCGGCCGTGCCGACGACGACGCTCACGCGCGTACCGCCCGGCCCGAGGCGGGGCCCGTCATCCGCTCACCCGGCGCCCAGCTCGGCAAGGCGGCGCGCGAGCAGCACGTCATCGTCCGGCTCGACGGTGCGCAGGTCGCAGACCAGCGCGTCGCCCTCGATCCTCGCGAGGACGCGGTCGGGGCCTCGTCGCAGCGCCGCCGCCGCCCGGTCCGGCGAGCCCGCCCGGACCGCGACACCCGCGGACGGCAGCGTCTGGCCGGGTAGCGACCCGCCGCCGATGGTGCTCTCGAGGGCGACCACCTCGGCATGCCCGCCCGCCGCCCCGACGATCGCCGATGCCCGCGCCCGCAGCTCGTCCTGCCGCCGCGCGATCGCTCGCCAGACCGGGACGTCGGTCAGCGCGCGGCCGGCGCGGTACAGGCCCAGCGTGGCCGCAACGCCCGCGAGGATCGTCTTGTCGGGCCGCATGGCCCGGGCAAGCGGGTCGCGCCGCAGCCGCGCGACCAGGTCCGCTCGTCCCGCGATCAGCCCGGCCTGCGGTCCGCCGACCAGCTTGTCGCCGCTGAACAGGACGATGTCGGCGCCGGACGCCAGGCGCTCGGCTGGCGTGGGCTCGTGGGCGAGGCCGAATGCGGCAGTGTCGAGCAGTGCGCCCGAGCCCAGGTCGTCCACGACGAGCGCCCCGTGGCGGTGCGCCAGCGCGGCGACCTCGGCCAGGTCCGCCGACTCGGCGAACCCGGCAACCGCGAAGTTGGACGGGTGGACGCGCAGGACCAGCCTCGCCCGACCCTCGGCGAGCGGCGCCTCGAAGTCCGCGGCCCGCGTGCGGTTGGTCGTGCCCACCTCGACGAGGCGGGCGCCGGCGCGGGCGATGACCTCCGGGATCCGGACCCCGCCGCCGATCTCCACGAGCTCGCCCCGCGACACGACGACGGCGCCGCGCCGGCCGGCGAGGCCAACCGCGAGCAGCAGGGCTGCCGCAGCGTTGGACACGACCAGCCCGGCCTCGGCGCCGGTCAGCGCGGCCAGGTGCTGCTCGGCCACGCCGAAGCGCGGCCCGCGGCGGCCCGTCGCCTCGTCGAGCTCGAGGTAGCCGTAGCTGGCGGCCGCTGCGTCGGCGGCAGCCCGTGCGGCCGCCGACCAGGGCGCCCGGCCGAGGTTGGTGTGGAGCACCACCCCGGTGGCGTTGACGACGCGCGGCGGCACGGGGCCGCCTTCGGCGCCGGGGTCGGTGAACGCCTCGATCCGGGCGGCCACCGCCGCGGCGAGGACCGCGAGCGGGGTCGCGGGGGCCCCGGCCGAGAGGCGCGCACGCTCGTCACCCACGACGTCCCTGGCGACCGCTGCCACGGCAGCCGGGTCGGCGTCCGGCAGCACGGCACGCACGCGCACAAGCACGTGCTCGACGCTCGGCGGGCGGGATCGGCCGGTGGGGGGCTCGCGCACGGATCGATCATCGCAGACGGCCCGGCGGCCGGCATCCGGCCCATCGCGCGGGACGAGGCCTTGCCGCGGCGGGCGTGGCGCCGACACTCCGGGTCACGCAACCTGCCGGATGGCCGTTGCGGTCGTCCGGGCACGGCCGCAGCGTCACCAATCACCACCCGCCGGCAGTGGAGGGACGGATTGGCGACGGACATCGGCCAGCACGCCGCTCCCAGGACCGCTGCGCCCGCCGACGTCCGCCTCGAAGACCTGCGCAAGGCGTTCGGCGACGTCGTGGCCGTCGACGACGTCTCGCTCGAGATCCACGAGGGCGAGTTCTTCTCGCTCCTCGGCCCGTCCGGCTGCGGCAAGACCACCACCCTGCGGATGCTGGGCGGGTTCGAGCTGCCGACCTCCGGGCGGATCCTGCTGCGCGGCCAGGACATCACCCACGAGCCGCCCGAGAAGCGGCCGGTGAACATGGTGTTCCAGAGCTACGCGTTGTTCCCCCACCTCGACGTCTTCGAGAACGTGGCGTTCGGGCTGCGCCGCCGGCACGTCGAGAAGGCGGAGCTCACCCGTCGCGTGGGCGCTGCGCTCGAGCTCGTCCACCTGCCCGACTTCGCCAGGCGCAAGCCTGACCAGCTCTCGGGCGGCCAGCAGCAGCGCGTCGCGCTCGCCCGCGCGCTCGTGTGCGAGCCAACCGTGCTGCTGCTCGACGAGCCGCTCGGCGCCCTCGACCTCAAGCTGCGCAAGGCGCTGCAGACCGAGCTCAAGCGGGTCCAGCTCGAGGTCGGCATCACGTTCGTGTACGTGACCCACGACCAGGAGGAGGCGCTCGCGCTGTCCGACCGGATCGCGGTCATGGACCGGGGCCACGTCGAGCAGCTGGGAACACCCGAGGAGCTCTACGACGCGCCGCAGACGCTGTTCGTCGCCGGGTTCATCGGCACCTCGAACGTCCTGCCCGGGACGGTGGAGCGGGTGGCGGGCGGCGAGGCGCTGGTCCGGCTCGAGGCCGGCGACACGTGCACAGCGACGGCGTCGGGCACGTCCGCCGGCCAGGCCGTGTCGGTGGTGGTCCGGCCCGAGGTCATCACGATCGAGCGCTCGGACGGGGACGACGCGGCCAGTGACGCTGGCGGCACCCCCGTCATCGCGGGGCGCGTCCTGCAGAGCGCCTACCTCGGCACATCGGTGAGCCACCGCGTGCGCACCGAGCGCGGGGCGACGCTCACGGTTGTCGTCCCCCGGAGCCACGAGCGGCTCGCGGGCGGCGACCGAGTCCGGGTCCGCTGGCGAGCGGGCGATGCAGTCGTGCTGCCGCGGACGGCAGCCCAGGAGGAGAACTCGGCATGAGCGTTCCCGACCGGCGGCCTCCCACGAGCCGCGCCCTGACCCGACGCACGGTGCTCCGCGGCATGGCCGGCCTCTCGGCAGCGGCCGCGCTCGGGCCGATCGCCGCCGCCTGCGGCGCCTCGGCCACCCCGGCGCCCACGGCCTCGCCCACGGCTGCCCCGACCCCCGAGCCGAGCCAGGGTGCCGCCAGCGCGGCCCCCACCGCGACGCCCTCCCCGACGCCGCCGCCGACGCCCCAGCCCACGCCCGAGGGCGAGCTGTTCATCTACAACTGGGCGGACTACATCGGCGACCACACGATCGCCGACTTCGAGAGCAAGTACAACATCAAGGTCACGTACGACTTCTTCGACACCACCGACACCCAGACGGCCAAGATCTCCACTGGCAACAGCGGCTACGACATCACGTTCCCGACCTCGACCTACGTGAAGGGCTACGTGGCGCGGAACCTGATCCAGCCGCTGGACCTCTCGCTCATCCCGAACGTGGCCAACCTGGCGCCGGAGTGGCAGAACCCCTCCTACGACCCGGGCAATGCGCACTCGGTGCCGTACTTCTGGTGGACCACCGGCGCCGCCTACCTCGCGGACAAGGTGAAGACCACGCTCACCTCGTGGGACGCGCTGTGGGACCCCCAGTGGAAGGGCCACATGGCGATGCTCGACGACTACCGGGAGTGCTTCTCCGCGGCGCTGATCAAGCTCGGCTACGACATCAACACGATCGACACCGGCCAACTCGACCAGGCCCTCGCCCTGCTCCAGCAGCAGAAGCCGCTGCTCCGGACGTACACCACCGACGACATCGGGGTGCTCTCGACCGGCGACGTCTGGGTCATGCACGCGTGGGGCGCCGACGTGTACCAGGTCAAGGCCGACAACCCCAACTCGTCGGTCACCTACTACCTCCCGCAGGAGGGCGCCGTCCGCGGCTCGGACACGATGGTGCTGCTGGAGGGCGCGAAGCACCCGATCGCCGCCCACCTGTTCATCAACTACATGCTCGACCCGCAGGTCTCGGCCAACAACACCAACTACACCGGCTACATGGGCCCCAACCAGGCGGCCCTGCAGTTCATCGACCCGGGCCTCGTCAACGATCCCGGCATCAACCCGCCGGCCGACCTGATCGCCAAGCTCCAGGAGATCCAGGACCTGGGCGAGAACGAGAACCTCTACTCCAGCCGCTGGCTCAAGCTCAAGGGCGCCTGACGGGGGCGCCGGGGACGCGCCGGATGCGCCAGTGAACACGTCCGGGCGGACGCGAGCCGTGGCCCTGCTGGGGCCCGGCCTGTCGTGGCTGGCCGTGTTCTTCGCCGTGCCCCTGGTGTTCATCTTCGTGGTGAGCCTCGGCCAGCGCGACCCGTACGGCGGGCTGGACATGAGCCACCTGTCGTTCGGGAACTACCTGCGCGCGCTCGAGCCCGACTTCCTGCCGACGGTCTGGAACTCGCTCCGGTACGCGTCGCTCACGACGATCTTCTCCATCCTCATCGCCTACCCGATGGCGTACTGGATCAGCCGCTACGGAGGCCGCCGCAAGGCGCTGCTGCTGGTCCTGGTGATGCTCCCGTTCTGGACCAGCTACGTCATCCGCACCTACGCCTGGATGATCATCCTTCGCGACAACGGCGTGGTGAACAGCCTGCTCGGCGCGCTGGGCCTGCCCACGTTCCAGCTGCTCAACACCGATCTGGCGGTGGTGTTCGGCATGACCTACGGCTTCCTGCCGTTCACCATCCTGCCGCTCTATGTGGCCATCGACCGGCTGGACCCCAACCTCGTCCAGGCCGCGCGCGACCTCTACGCCTCGGGGCGCGGGGCGTTCCTCCACGTGACGCTCCCGCTCACGATGCCCGGCGTCATCGCGGCCGCGATCCTGACCTTCATCCCGGCGATCGGCGACTTCGTGACCCCGGACCTGCTCGGCGGCGCCCAGACCACCACCATCGCCAAGGTGATCCAGACGCTGTTCCTGTCGTCGCGCGACTGGCCGTTCGGGTCGGCGCTGGGGTTCGTCCTGATCGTCATGACGATCCTGGGCACGGTCTCGGGCCTGCGCTTCCTGCGCCGCGAGGTGATCGGCTGATGCGCCGCGAGCGGAACTGGGCACTGACGGTCTACTCCTGGATCGTCTACGTGGTGCTGTTCGCGCCGATCGCGGTCCTGATCCTGTTCAGCTTCAACTCGTCGCGGCGCAACTTCAGCTGGATGGGCTTCACGCTCAACTGGTACCCCGCCCTGTTCTCCGACCGGGAGATCCTCTCGGCGCTGTGGGTCACGATCCAGGTGGCGGTGATCTCGGTCGTGGTGACCACGATCCTCGGCACCCTCCTTGGCCTCGGGATCGCGCGCATGAAGTCCGGCCGCTCCGCGGCCGCCTCGGACACGCTGATCCTGCTGCCGATGGTCACCCCGGAGATCGTGACCGGGGTCAGCCTGCTGCTGTTCTTCGCGATCGTCTTCAACGCCAACGGCTCGATCCTCCAGATCGCGATCGCGCACATCGCGTTCTCGATCAGCTACGTCACGGTGATCGTGCGCTCGCGCGCGATGTCGCTCGATCCGCGCATGGAGGAGGCCGCCCGCGACCTGGGGGCCACGGCGCGCGGCGCGTTCATCCATGTGACCCTGCCGCTCATCACCTCGGCGGTGGCGGCTGGCGCCCTGATGTCGTTCGCCCTCTCGTTCGACGACCTGATCATCACCTCCTTCAACGCCGGCGTGGGCTCGTCAACCCTGCCGCTCTACATCTACTCGCGGATCAAGTTCGGGGTCACGCCGGAGATCAACGCCATCTCGACGATCGTCGTGACCGTCACCGCCGTCGGGATCCTGGCCGCCACGTTCTACACGTCGCGCCGCAACCGTCGACGACCCGTCGCCGCCGACCCAGAGGAGGTCTCCTGATGGACGCCACCGTCGACGCACCCGCCTTCAGCGTCACGCCTCCGCTGGCACCCATCAGGACGACCCGCCGTGTGCGGTTCCTCGACGACGGGCAGCTCGAGCAGCTCCAGGAGGCCACGCTCACGGTGCTCGAGGAGGTGGGCGTCAAGTTCCCGAGCGAGCGCTCGCTCGAGATCCTCGCCTCGAACGGCTGCGCGGTCGACAGGGCGACCCAGGTCGCCAAATTCCCGCGCGAGGTCGTCCGGCGGGCCATGTCCACCGTGCCCCGCACGTTCACGATGGCCGCCCGCAACCCCGACTTCGACCTGCACCTCGCCGAGGGGACCTCCTACTACACGCTCGACGGCTGCGGCGTGGCGGCCCTCGACCCCGAGACGCGGCAGGAGCGGCCGTCGCGCAAGTCCGACCTCGAGGCGCAGGCCCGGGTCGCGGACTGGCTCCCGGGCATCGGCTTCATCTGGCCGACCGTGTCCGCACAGGACCACGGCCGCACGAGCCAGCTCCACGAGATCGACGCCGCCTACAACAACAGCGTCAAGCACTTCCAGGCGATGGTCATGGGCGAGGAGGCCGCCAAGCTCGCGGTCGAGATGGCCACCGTCGTGGCGGGCTCGGCCGAGGAGCTGCGCCGTCGGCCCGTGCTCTCGAACCTCGTGTGCTCGGTCGCGCCGCTCGCCCAGGACCACGCGGCGCTCGAGTCCGCGCTCGTGATGGGCGAGGCGGGCATCCCGATCGGGGTGCTCTCGATGCCGACGCTGGGCACGACCGCGCCCTCCACGTCGGCCGGCGCCTTCGTCGTCGGCGACGCCGAGTGCATCTCGGGGATGGTGCTGCTCCAGCTCGCGTTCCCCGGACTGCCCGTCTTCCACTCGATCATGAAGGCGTACGCCGACCCGCGGACCGGCAACTACGTCGGCTACTCGCTCAACAGCGGCACCGCCCGGTACGCGCCGGTCGAGATGGCCCACCACTGGGGCGTGCCCAGCCTCGCCGCCTGCTTCGGCACCGATTCGCCGCAGCCGGGCACCTGGCTGGCGGCGTCGGATGTGGCGCAGGACCCGGTGCTCGGCGCGCTGTCGGGGGCCGAGCTCGTCACGGGCCTCGGCCTCGACCGCACGTACACCCTGCTCACGCCGGAGGCGATCCTGCTCGACTACGAGCTGTACGAGCGGGCGCGGTATGCCGTGCAGGCGCTCGAGATCGACGACGAGACGCTCGCGCTCGACGTCATCGCCGAGGTCGGCCCCGGCGGCCACTACCTGGCCGAGGAGCACACCCGCAAGCACATGAAGACCGCGCTCGTCCGCGGCCTCGAGCACGATCTGGTCAACAATCGCTACCGCGACCCGATCGAGGTGGCTCGGGAGCGGGCGCTCTGGGTGCGCGAGCACCACCGGCCGGAGCCGCTCGACGCGGGCAAGGCCGCCGAGCTGACGCGGATCCTCGGGGCGGCCGAGGGCATGCTCGGGTAGCCGGGTCCGCATGTCGACTCCCGGCGGTCCGGCCACGCCGTCGCCCGACGTCATCGTCGTCGGCGGCGGCATCGTCGGGACGGCCACCGCGGCCTTCCTCGCCGAGGCGGGCGCACACGTCGTCCTCGTGGAGCGCGACGCGCTCGCGTCGGCCGCCTCTGGAGCCAACTCGGGCGTCGTCCAGCACCCGTTCGACCCCGTGATGGCCGAGCTCTACCGCGCATCGCTGTCCCTCTACCGCGAGCTCGCCGCCAGCTCCAACGCCTTCGCCATCGGCGACGAGCCCGCGGGCATGCTGTACGTCTCGGGCGACGAGGCGGCGGCAGGGCGGCAGAAGGCGCTCGTCGAGGCGCCGTTCCCCGATCTCCGCCCCGAGGTCCTGGGCGGCGAGGCGTTGCGCGCTGTCGAGCCGGCGCTCGCCCCCGGGCTGTGGGCCTGCCGGGTGCCGATCGGCTACCCGGTGGCGCCCGCCGCGGGGACGTACGCGTTCGCGACCCTCGCGGAGGCGCGCGGGGCGGCGATCCGGGTCGGGCGGGCAGCGGCCCTCGAGGTTGACGGCGAAGCGGTCACCGGCGTCCGGGTCGAGGGCCGGCTCCTGCCGGCGGGCGCCGTGGTGGCGGCGGCGGGCCCCTGGACGCCCGCGCTCCTCGACCCCGCCGGCCGGTGGGCGCCGATCGCGCCGCTCTGGGGCGTCGTGGTGGAGGCAGCGGTGCCGGGCGCGCCGCGGCACGCGCTCGAGGAGGCGGGCATCGAGGCGATCCTCGACGCCGACGGCACCGACGTCGGCACGGTTGACGCCGCCACGGCTGACGCCGCCCACGAGGCCGACGGCGGCCCGGGCGACGGCGACATCGAGTTCAGCTTCGTCCCCCAGGCGGGCGCGGGGTCGGTGGGGTCCACGTTCCTGGGCGTCGAGCCGGACCCCGAGGCGTGGGTCGAGCGGATCCTGGTGCGCGCCGCCCGCTTCGTGCCTGCCATCGCGGATGCGCCGATCCGTGGTGTCCGCTGCTGTCCCCGGCCCCAGTCGGTCGACGGTCGGCCGCTGGTGGGCGCGGTCCCCGGGCTGCGGAACGCCTACGTGTGCGCCGGCCACGGGCCGTGGGGGATCTCGACCGGGCCGGGCTCGGCGCGGCTCGTGGCCGATCTGGTGCTGGGCCGGCCGCCGACGATCCCGTCCGCACTGGACCCGGCGCGGTTTGGGTCGCCGCGGGCCTGACGGCGGCGCGCTCGTCTCGTCGGCGGTCGCTTGCGCCGCGACGCGGGCCGGACGGGATCGCGATCTCGAGCTCGCGGGCGACGGCCTTCGCGTCGTTGCACGCAGGCGCGGTGCTGTTGCAATGCGTCGCAAGAACGACGACAATCATCCGCACAGCGTCCCCCTGCGAAGGGACCGGTGCGGCCCGAGTGCCCGGTGCCGCGATGCGAGGTCCTCCATGCACATTCCCGACGGCTATCTGAGCCCCATCATCTCGGTCGGCCTCGGCGCGGCCACCGTACCCGGATGGGCCGTGGCCACGAACCGCGTCCAGAAGGCGCTCTCGGACCGGACGATCCCGCTGCTCGCCGTGTTCAGCGCGATGAGCTTCACGATCATGATGTTCAACATCCCGGTGCCCGGAGGGACCACCGCGCACGGCGTGGGCGGGACGCTGATCGCGATCGTGCTCGGGCCGTGGGCAGCGGCCATCGCCGTCAGCGTGGCGCTCATCATCCAGGCCCTGTTCTTCGGCGACGGCGGCGTGCTCGCCATCTTCGCCAACTGCCTCAACATGGCGTTCATCCTGCCGTTCGTCGGGTACGGGGTGTACCGGCTGCTCGCCGGCCGCTCGCCGATGCTCTCCGAGCGCCGGGTCTGGGCCGCCGGCATCGGCGCCTACATCGGCATCACGGCCTCCGCGCTCGCGGTGGGCGTCCAGCTCGGCATCGAGCCGATCCTGTTCACCCAGAACGGCCACGCGCTCTACAGCCCCTACGGGCTCGAGTCCGCGATCCCGGCCATGCTCCTGGCCCATGCGCTCGGCGCCTCGATCGTGGAGGCGCTGATCACCGCGCTCGGCGTGGCGTGGATCCAGAGCCGCCATCCCGAGTACCTCACCCGCGGCGTGGCCCACGATCCCGACGTGCCTGCGGCCGAGCCCGACGGCGCCGGAGCGGACGTCGAGCCCGCCGCGCCACCGCGGCCCCTGTGGCAGACCGCCACGATCCTGATCGCGATCAGCATCGCGCTGATCGCCACGGCCGGCCTCGTCACCGGGGGCGGCGACCCGTCCCATGCCTTCGGCGCCGACTGGGCCGCGGTCGACTGGGCCAGCGTCGCCACGATGCTCCTCGCCACGGGCGCGATCGCGGCCGTCCTGATCCCGATCGGCTGGCTGCTCCTCCCGCGGCGCATCCGCGGCATCGGCGTCGCGTTCACCGCGGCCGCGATCCTCGCGCCCCTGGGGCTCATCGCGCCGGGCTTCGCCTACGGCGAGGGGTCCGCAGCTGACGTGCAGCAGGCCTTCGGCTACGTCCCGTCGGGCCTCCAGCAACTGGGCAGCGTGTTCAGCGCCCCGCTGGCGGGCTACGAGGTCCCCTTGCCGTTCTTGAGCGGGGCCAACGCGGGGCTGTGGCAGCGCGCGGTCGGCTACGAGCTGGCCGGGATCGTCGGGATCCTGCTGCTTGGCGGCACGATGTACGCCGTGGGCCGCCTGCTGGCGCGCGGCAGCCACGAGGCGGACGGCGACGGCGACGGCACGGGCTGGCTCGAGCACACCGTGTCGGGCATCACGCAGTCCGTCGAGCGGTCGATCTTCACCGAGGAGCACGCGCGGGCGCACGGCTGGCTCCAGCGCGTGGACCCGCGGGCCAAGCTGGGCATGTTCCTGGCCGCGGTGCTGGCCGCGAGCCTGTCGAGCTCGGTGCTCGTGCTCGCGGTGCTCTACGCCGCGGTCCTCGCCGCGGCGCGCGCCAGCCGCATCCCGTTCGACTTCTTCGTGCGGCGCGTCTGGCTGGGCATCCCGTTCTTCGCCGGCGTCATCGTGGTGCCGGCGGTGTTCCTCGTGCCCGGCCCGCACCTGTTCGAGCTCGCCCTCGGTCCGGTCACGATCGCGCCAACGGTCCCGGGCGTCGCGGGCGCCGTGCTCTTCGTGAGCCGCGTGGGCGTGAGCGTCTCGCTCGCGGTCCTGCTCGTGATGACGACGCCGTGGGCCGATCTGCTCAAGAGCCTGCAGGCGGTCCGCGTGCCGCAGCTGTTCATCCTGGTCCTCGCGATGGCCTACCGCTACATCTTCCTGTTCCTGCACCTCGCCAACGGCATGTTCGAGGCGCGCAAGAGCCGGACCGTGGGGCGGACGAGCGGCAGCGAGCAGCGCCGCTGGATCACCGCCGCGATGGGGGGCCTCCTCAACCGGAGCGTGAAGATGAGCAACGACGTCTATGCCGCCATGGTGGCGCGCGGCTTCACCGGCACCATCCGCACGTTCGCGGACTACCGCATGACCCGGGCGGACTGGACGGCCCTCGCGGCGACGCTCGCGATCTCGGTGGCGGCCGTGGTCGCCCAGCGGGGCCTGCCGTGATCGGGCGGCGCAACCCGGCGGCAGCGCCGTCGGCCCCCAATTCGGCGGGCCCGGAGACGGCGCGGAGCGGGGCGCCCACCCTCGTGCCCGGCGAGCCGGTCTTCGAGCTGCGCGGCGTGCGCTTCGTCTACGGGCGCCGCCAGGTGGCGCTCGACGGCGTCGACCTGCGCATCGACCCGGGCGAGCAGGTGGTGCTCCTGGGCGCCAACGGCTCGGGCAAGAGCACCCTGCTCAAGCTGCTCGACGGCATCGTGGCGCCGACCGCCGGGACGATGCGGGCGATGGGCCGGGACGTCGCCGCGGTGGCCGACGGCCACGACGCCTTCCGGTTCCACCGCGAGGTGGGGCTCGTCTTCCAGGATCCTGACATCCAGCTGTTCAGCGCCACCGTGCGCGACGACGTGGCGTTCGGCCCGCTGCAGCTCGGCTGGCCGCTCGAGGAGGTCCGGGCCGCGGTCGACGGCGCCCTCGCGCAGATGGAGATCACCCACCTCGCCGACCGCGCGCCGTTCGAGCTGTCGGGCGGCGAGAAGAAGCGGGCCGCGATCGCGTCGGTGCTTTCGCTGGGGCCCGAGGTGCTCCTGCTCGACGAGCCGACGGCGGCGCTCGACCCCCGCACCAAGTGGGTGCTCGTCAACCTCATCAGCAGGCTCGGCGAGGGCGGCACGACGCTCGTGACCGCGACCCACGAGCTCGACATCGTGCCGATCATCTCGAGCCGGGTGGTGGTCCTGGGCGAGGACCGCCGGGTGCTGGCCGACGGCCCGACGGACGAGATCCTCGCCGACCGCGACCTGCTCATCCGGGCCAACCTGATCCACGAGCACCTCCACGAGCACGGCGGCGTCCGGCACGCGCACGCGCATGACGCCGAGCACCACGGCCTCGACGAGCCGATCGCCATCGACACCGAGGTCGCCGCACCGGGCCCCGGAGCGGCGACGCCGAGCCCGACCGCTGCTCGGGTTGGGCTGGAACGCCCGGAGCCGGAGGCGTGAGCGGCGAGGGCGGCGCCTCGAGCGCCCGCGCCTGGGCCGACGCGCGCGGCGCGCTGCGCGAGCGGGGCCTGCGCTGGACGCCGCAGCGCCGGCTGATCCTCGAGGCGCTCGCCGACTCGAGCGGGCACCACATCACCGGTGCCGAGCTGGTGGAGCGGTGCCGCACCCGGGACACGGCCACCATCCCGAGCACGGTGTACCGGACGCTCGACGTGCTCGAGGAGCTGGGCTACGTCCGCCACAGCCACGGTGCTGACGGCCGCGAGGAGTACCACGTGCTGCCGGGCGCCGACCACGCGCACCTCCGCTGCCTCGGCTGCGGGGCGGCCTACGAGGTCGAGCGCGAGGAGGCGGCCGACCTCGTGGGCCGGCTGGGGGCCGCGCGCGGCTTCAGGGTGGTGCTGAGCCACGTGATGATCGGCGGCTACTGCCCGGGCTGCGAGCCCGAGGAGGCATAGGCTGGGGCATCGCTCGCGTTGAGCGGGGCGAGTCACGCAGCGGCGGCAGGGGGCGGACTGCAGGGTCATCCGCCCCCCGGCCTCCTGCTGGCGGGCTCCGCTCGTCGAGGGCGCTGCCTCAGGCGGCTCGCCGCACGGCGTCGGGGCGACGACGGGGGTTGCTGCCGGCCGTGGCGGTCCCCGAATTGAGCCTGAACCGCGCCACGAGCGAGTCGAGCCGTCCGGCCATCTCGGCGAGCGTCGCCGCGGACGCGACGACCTCCTCGGCCTGGGCGCTCATCTCCTCGGTGGCGGCGGACACCTCCTCGGCAGCCGCGCTGTTCTCCTCGGACACCGCGGCGATCGAGCTGATCGAGCGGGTCACGTCGTTCGACGCCGACGCCATCGTGAGGGCGCCGGCCGCGGTCTCCCCGACGATGCGGGCGATGTCGTCGCTCGTGGCGACGACCTCCTGGGCCACGGCCGCGATGACGTCGAGCGCACCGTAGACCTTGACGGCGCCCTGGTCGCGGAGGCGCGTGGCCTCGCCGATCTCGGCGGCGCCGGCGGCACCACCGCGGGCCCGCTCCACCCCGGCATCCACTTCCGCAGACCCGGCGGTCATCGCGTCCACGGCGGCCGCGGTCTCGCGCTGCACCTCCTCGATCAGCGCGGCGATCTCCTTGGTGGCGCGACCGGAGCGCTCGGCGAGCTTTCGCACCTCGTCGGCGACCACCGCGAAGCCCTTGCCCATCTCGCCCGCCCTCGCCGCCTCGATCGCCGCGTTGAGCGCGAGCAGGTTGGTCTGCTCGGCGATGTCGTCGATGGTCTCCACGATCGCGCCGATCTGGTCGCCCTTCGCGCCCAGGTCGGCCACCCGGACCGCCGACGAGTCCACCGCGGCCTTGATCCGGGCGAGCCCGTCCGCGTTCTCGCCGATCGCGGCCGTGACCCGCTCGATCGCGGCCGCCGCGCGGTCGTTGACTGGCGCCAGCTCGGCTCGCGCCTTGTCGGAGGCTGCGAGCGCATCCTGCATCCTCGAGAGGGCGCCCACGTTCGCCGCCACGGCGCGCGCGGCCGTGTCGGCCCCGCTGCCCACCTGGGCGATGACGCCCGCGAGCTCCTGGACCGCGGCGTTGGTGTCGGACGCGGCCCGCGCCTGCTCGGCCGTGCCGCCCGCCACCTGGCTGATCGTCTGGGCCACCTGCTGGGCCGCGGCCCCCGACTGCGAGGCGGTCGTGTTGAGCTGCTCCGAGGCGGCGCTCACCGACCCGGACGCCCCGCGGACCTCGCCGATCGTGCCGCGGAGGGTGTCGAGCATGGACGCGAGCGAGACGGCGATGGCGTCGCCGTCGCCGCGCGGCTCGATGCTGGCCGTGAGGTCGCCCTGCGCGATGGCATCGAGCTGCGCGGCGGTCCCGCGCATGTAGTCGACGACCGCGGCGAACGACCGGGCCACGTCGCCCACCTCGTCGACCGAGGCGTCGTCGACGTCGACCGTGACGTCGCCGCTCGCGACGCGCCCGCCGGCCACCACGACGCGCCGGAGGCGGCGCGACAGGCTCCGGGACAGCAGCAGCCCGGCACCCACGGCCACGAGGACCCCGAGGAGTGCCACGCCGGCGAGGAGCGCCACGCTCTGCTGGTACGTGCCGGCTGCGTCAGCGATGGACGCGTCGGCCGCCTTGTTGTTGAGGTCGACCCAGGACGCCACGCTGTCGCCGAGCGCGCTGAACGTGTTGTCCGCGGCACCCGAGGTCAGCAGGGCGAACCCCTCAGCGGTCTTCCCGGCACGGCTGAGCGGGACCAGCTGTGTCGTCTCCGTCTGGTAGTCGGCCCACTCCTTCTGCACGTCCGCGTAGAAGCCGGCGTCCTCCGGGCTCCACACCAGGGACTTGTACGAGGTAAGCAGCGAGTTGAGCGTCCCGGTCGTGTCCGAGAGGTCCTGCTCCGCGGCGGGCCAGGCGTCGGGCGTGCTGAGGAGGTGGATCATCTGCCGGCGCCGGTACGTGCCGAACTGCTCCTTGACCTGGAGGATCGTCTTGAGCGCGGGCAGCCGCTGGTCGGCCACGTTGACCGCCTGCCCGTTGATGCTGCCCATCCCGGCGATGCCGATCCCGCCGACGGCCGCGAGAAGACCCGCCACGCCGAGCGAGCAGGCCAGCAGCTTGTTGCGAATCGTCAGTTTCATGCCCATCCACCTCGCGTCCTGCACCCCTGTTGGCGCCGAGCTGCAGTCCGGTCTCGGGCAGCCGGGCGTTGCCGCGACGTGGCTCGGCCTGCCGCGCCACGGCAACGAGGAAAGGAGGCCACGGCGAGCCTGCTGGCGCCATCAGGGTTCTCCCCGAAGCGCCGCCTGGCGGCATGGCCCGCACGTGGGGGCAGAGCGGGGCATCCGGGGCAGGTGGTGATAGCGTGGCGCTGGCGTGGCGGGAGCGCATGGGAGTCGAACCCACCGCGCGACGCCGAGCGCCGCGCCACTGGTTTTGAAGACCAGGAGGCCCACCGGGACCCATCCGCCCCCCAGGACCGATGATAGGCGCGCGGCCGGGACTCTGGCCCGGATCAGCGGATGATGGCGAAGGCGTCGAGGTCAACCCGTGGCGTCACGGCCGTGCCGAGCGCGCGGATCTGGATCGTGTGCACGCCGGTCACGGACCAGCTCTTCGCGAAGGCAATCCTTCGGCTCACGAGCGACGGCGAGTTGAGGTTGACGGTGGCGGCGAGGGTCCCGTCGATGAACACCTGCGCGACGCCTCGCTCGGCGCCCGTACTGGTCACCCACGACACGGCGCGGCACGTGCAGCGCATCGCGGCCGAGCCGGGCGTCGATGTCGTCCGCGCGGACGATGCGGTCCAGGCCGAATCGGCGTTCGTCGACCACGCGCCCGTCCATGTGATGTGCGAGTAGGTCTGCTCCACCAGGATGGCCCGGACGGTGGACGAGTACCGCCACGCGCTCCAGTTGCCCGACCGGTCCCTGGCCCTCACCCGGAAGCGGTACGTCCCTGTCGGGCTCAGGTTGCGCACTGCCGAGGTGCTCAGGCGACTCGGCAGCGTGATCGAGCCGTAGGCGCCGCCGTTGCGGCTGACCTGGAGCTGGTATGCCCAGACGCCCGACTGCGAATTGGCGGCCCACCAGCTGATGGTCACTGGTACAGCCGTACCCGACAGCCGCGTGGCCGCGGCGGTGAGGGTCGGCCCGTGCATCGCGGGCGCCCGCCGATCCTCGACCGGGTCGAACTGGTTCCGCATGTACCACGGGCCGTGGTACGTCCCGGTCCAGCCGGTGTCCCAGGGCCCGGTGCAGCTGGGTCGGTAGGTGAATGAATCGCCGCCCTGCTGGCTGAGCTGCGGGTTGATGTAGCAGTCGACCGCATACGCCCAGAACAGGCCCGTCTGCGGCGGCCGCGAGGCGTCCGTCGCATAGAGGCGGTAGGTCATCGAGGCCCCGGGGGCCGGCGTGGTCGTGTCCGGGAGCAGGTACGTGATGCCGATGTTCGAGTGGAGGATGCGCCGCTCGGTCGTGCCCAAAGCCGCATGGAATTCGGTCTCGAGCTGGTCGGAGATCTCGGCGATCGTCACGTGGGCGGCGTACTCGGGCGCGCCGGTGGGCTTGCTGAGCAGGGAGAATTGCCAGTAGTAGAGCCGCGGCGTGGTGTACGGCAGCGTGAACGTCCACTCTTTGCAGCCGCCGGCGGAGGCCGGCCGCTGGAACCACACCTCGCCGTAGTCCTTGTCGGGCGGTCCGTAGATGAGGGACTTGTGCGATCCCCAGGTCAGGATCCACTGGCAGAAGGCGTCGGACGGCATCACGAAGCCCGCCGGGTAGTTCGGGTGGAGGGTGAAGGTCTGGCCCGTCACGGGCGCGAGCGGCATCGACATCGTGATCGTGGTCTTGGCGGTCTGCTGGAGATCGACCGGCGTCGACGGCAGCAGCACATGGCTCTCGCCCGGTGCCGACACGTTGCCGGCCGCGTCCCGGACCTCGACGTACACCACGCGGTCGCCCCCGGTGAAGGTCCCGCCGTACAGGCCCTTGTGGAGGTCCACCCCGGACAACAGGCCGCCGGTCGATGTCATCCAGTCCGACCAGTCGACCCCGTTGAGCGAGTAGCGCTGGCCGGTGACACCGCTGCCGGCATCCGAGGCCGTGCCCCGATACTGGGCGCCATAGCCGTCGTGCGCCGGGTCGATGACATTCACGGTGAGCGAGTCGATGGAGGGCGGCGTGGTGTCGAGGAGGATGCTGGCCGTCGAGGCGTCCGACCACGTCGTGCCGTCGCCGTACTCGACGGACACCATGCGCGGACCGTCGCCGTCCACGCCGCCGGCATCCGGATCGGTGAGCGACCATGAGATCGTCGCGGCCCACGGGAACTGCAGCCAGGTGCTGCCGTCATTCGACAGGCGCACGTCGCCCGCGCCGTCGGCGGGACCACTCAGCGCCACGGTCACCTCAGCCGAGCTCGTGACGCCCGCACCGCTGTCGATCGTGAGGCTGCCCGCCAGGTAGCCGTCGGCTCGCGCGATGGAGGGCCCCGCGCAGACGACCACGACGACGGCACCGATGGCGCTGAAGGCCGCGATGCGGCCCGCAATAGCGAGCCCTGGAAATGCGCGCATGACCCCCTCCTGCGGACTGGCGCTCGGCACTGTACGCGGGCCGGGGCCTCGGGCGGAGGGCCGAACGTCACAGCGCGGTTCGTCGGCGCACCGGCGTTCGACCCGCTGCGCTGCCCGCTGTCGGGACGGCGTCACTGCGGCGGGGGAAACTGGCGGCCGCACCCGTCCATCGGGGCGCTCACCTAGGGATCGACCCCGAGGCGGCCCCCGCAACTCCGCACCGGCAGGGGTTTGCCCTGGGAACGGGTGGCCGCCGCCGAGCTCCGCGCCCCCGCCCTATCATCGGTTCATGACCGCGCGTCCCGACCTGCCGCCAATCCGGCTCACCGACTTCACCGACTGTGGCGGCTGCGCCGCGAAGCTCGGCGCCGACCTGCTCGCCGACGCGCTCGCGGGCCTGGGCGCCGGGACGCCCGCGTCGGCCAGCGGCGAGGCCCTGATCGCCGGCCTCGATCCGCCTGACGACGCCGCCGCGTACCGCGTTTCGGACGACCTCGCGATCCTCGGCACCCTCGACTTCTTCCCGCCAGTCGTGGACGACCCGGTGGCGTTCGGCGAGATCGCGGCGGCCAACGCGCTCTCTGACGTGTTCGCGATGGGTGGTCGCGTCCTGTTCGCGCTCTCGATCGCCGCGTTCCCCGAGGAGCTGCCCCGCGAGGTGCTCGCGGCGATCTTCGAGGCGGCGGCCGACAAGGTCCGCGAGGCGGGCGGCACGCTCGCGGGCGGCCACACCATCAAGGATGCCGAGCCCAAGTACGGCCTCGCGGTGATCGGCGCGGCGCATCCCGACCGGCTGTTCCGCAAGGGCGGTGCGCGACCCGGGGACGTCCTGCTGCTCACCAAGCGGCTCGGCACGGGGCTGCTCGTGAGCGGGCGGCATGCCGAGGGTGCCCGCGCGGCCGACTTCGACGCCGCCGTCGACCAGATGCGGCGCCTCAACCGCGCCGGGTCTGAGGTGCTCGCCCGGCACGGCATCCGCGGCGCCACGGACGTGACCGGCTACGGGCTGCTCGGCCACGGGCTCGAGATGGCGCGCGCCTCCGGGGCCCGGCTGGCGTTCGATGCAGCCTCGCTGCCGGCGCTCGACGGCGCCCTCGCGGCGGCGCGAGCCGGCGTCGAGACCGGCGGGGCGGGCCACAACCGCCGATACACGGCCGGGTCGCTGACGGTCGGCCCGGCGGTCGCCGCCGAGCTCGTCGCGCTCGCGCACGACCCGCAGACGTCGGGCGGGCTGCTGGCGGCCGTGGCCGCGTCATCGCTGGCGGCCGTCGAGGCCGATCTGGCGGACGCGGGCGTCGACGCCTGGCGCGTCGGGACGGTCGGGGCCCTCGCGCCCGACGAGGCCCCCCGGGTCGCCCTGCGCTGAGCTCGGGCGGACCGGGAAGCCGCCTCAGCGACCTCGCGTGCGGGCGCCGGCCACGGTGAACCCCGCGCCGAGGGCAGCCCAGAACGCCTGCTGGGCGAGCACGCTGCCCACCCCGGAGCCGCCGTTGTGCGCCCCCGCGCTCGCGCCCGCGCTCAGCAGGATCCCGATCAGGTCGGCGTTCGCGAGCCAGAACGCCGCGACCGCGCCCGCGATGATCCCGCCGTACACGATCGCGTCCATCGTGGCGCCCATCTTGTAGCCCGTGATCCGCGTGATCGCCTCGACGATCAGCCCGCCGGCGAAGAACGCCACGAACAGCGCGAAGAAGCCGAACATGCCCGAGATCGCCGCCGCGAGCAGGCCGCCGCCGAACGACGCGGCGAACCCGCCGACGAGCTGGACGGGCGTGAACGAGGTCATCGGGTCGCGGGCGGGCTTGCCGCACTCGCGGCAGCGGAACCCCACGGGGCCCTGCAGCGCGCACTGCGTGCAGATCGGCCGCTCGCAGCGGCCGCAGCGGACCCACGTCTCGCGGTCCGGGTGGCGGTAGCAGAACAGCCGCCCGTCGTCGGCGGGGGTGTCCGGCGCGGCAGTCATCGCCGAAGCGTACCCCGCGAGGCGCCAGCGGCGCGATCGCCGTCCTCGGGCGGCCGATGGCGGCTCCAGAACCACCCCTGTGCGAGCAGATTCGCCTAGGTTCTGTGGCCCTGGTTGAGGAGGACCTCTGCCTCTGGCCGACGACTCGAGACGGGACGATGGTTGCGCTCCACGCAGGAGGCGATGAAGCGCGGCCTGAGCTGCTGAGCCGCCGGGGCCGCGCTGAGCCAATGGCGGGACCGGCCTGCGTGGACCGCCGGAACGTGGCCAACGAGGCGGTCACCAACCGTTGGATCACCGGTCCCATGTCACGGCATCGGACGAGGCCGTCGCGCTCGCCCGGGCCGCTCGGTCTGCCTCCACGGGCGCCCCGGCGTCTCGGGGCACTCCGCGGCGGGCCCCCGGCCGGTCCCCCCACCGGCCGTCGGGCCCGCCGCGACTATCTGTCGCCGAGGGCGCGGTCCGCCTCGGCGAGGATCCGGTCGACGTCCTCGAGGACCGCGTCCGGGACGGGGTCGACCACGGGCCCCTCGAGAATGGCGGCCACCAGCTCGCGGGCTCGGGCGTACATCGACGGCCGTCCCGCCGCCGTCCACCCGTCGATGGTGTTCCGGCCGATGAGCCGCGGCTCGTAGAACTCGCCGCTCCGGGCCGCCTGCCGGCTCGTCGGCTGGGCGAGGAAGTGCCCGCCCGGGCCCACCTCGGCCACGTCGGCCAGCAGCTCGGCGCCCGCACGCGCGTCGACGCCGTCCACCAGCCGCTCGACCAGGTGGGCGAGCTCGTTGTCCACCAGGATCTGCTCGAGCAGCAGCGTCTGGTCGCCGTCGATCTCCCCGAAGCCCACGATGACGTCGGCCCCGCAGGCGACGCAGGGCACGGTCGTGAGCACCTTCTCGATGCACGCCTCGGGCCCGGCCTCGTGCGCGTCGGAGACGCAGCCCGACGCGGCCGTCGGGAGGCCGTACCACTTGCCCATCGTGGTCAGCGCGGCCGACTGGATGCCCATCTCGGGCGTCCCCGCCAGGAACGCGCCGGAGCGGAAGTCCATCGACCCCACCGCGGACCCGTAGACCAGGGGCCGGCCGGGATGGGCGAGCTCGAAGAGCACGATCGACGAGAGCGACTCGGCGTTGGCGAGCGCGATGTTGCCCAGCACCGACGCGGGGCCCGTGCTCCCGGGCACCGGCATCGGCAGCACCATCACCGGCACGTCGAGGTCGCCGACGTCGAGGTACGCGTCGAGCATCGGGCCGTCGTGGACCAGCGGGGCGACCGGGCAGTACACGAGCGACGCCTCGTGGCGCTCGCGGGCGGCCGCCTCGGAAGAGGCGAAGGCGGCGATGATCGCCCGGAGGAAGGGCGCCTGCTCGCGGCGGTGGAGCTCGTGCTCGCCGTGGCCGGAGAACGCCGCCAGCATCGCCGCGAACTCATGGAGCGGCCGCGAGCCGACCGGCGTGTCGGACGCCGCTACCGGCGGCCACGCCATCACGGCCAGATCGCAGGCGCGCAGGACGCGCATCGCGTCGGTGATGTCGGCCTTGGTGCCGTAGCGCCGCTGGCCGGTGGCGAAGTCCGCCATGAACGCCGCCGTGCCGTCGATCGAGTAGGCGGACCGGTCCGAGGGCATCGAGAAGTCGAGCCCGCGGTTGCGGGCGCCCAGGGTCCACGCGCGCGGCGCGCGGGCCAGCGCCTGCTCGACGAGGCTGCGGGGGATCTTCGCGGTGCCCCCCGTGTGGTCGACTCGGGCTCCGGCGTCCTCGAGCAGGGGCAGGCCGCGCTCGCCATGGACACGGATGCCGGTCTCGGCGAGGATCCGCAGCGACGCCTCGTGGACGCGCGCGATCTCGCCGTCGGACAGGTACGGGGCGTGCAGCCGCATCGCGGTCCCCCTCGCTAGCGCGCGCCGGCGTCGGCGGCCGTCGCCGCCTCGGCCGCCTGCACGATGTCGTCGAGCGCCTCGGCCACGCCGTCGGCGAACGGCAGCGGCTGGTGGCCGTTGATGGCGGCGAACGCCTTCTCGCGCGCCTCGCCGAGGACGTCCGGCCGGCCCGCGGCCTCGAAGCGGTCCCAGGTGCTGTGCCAGCCGAGCCTGGGCATGAACCACTCGCCCCCGCGCACCGCGTCGCGCGTCGCCGGGCGCGCCAGGAACTCGCCCACGGGGCCCACCTCCTCGAGCGCCGCCACGACGTCCGACTCGCCCACGCCGCCGCCGACCCCGCGGGCCACCCGCCGGCAGGCGCGGTAGACCTCGACATCGATGACCATCGTCTCCAGGCACAGCGTGGACGCGCCGCCGAGCGATCCCGGGCCGATCAGGATGTCCGGCCACGAGAGCACCGGGAGCAGCCAGTTGATGGTCCGCTCGTACGCCGACTGGATGCCCGCCGCGAAGTGGTCCGTGCCGCCGTTCGATGCGGTGACCGGCAGGCCGTAGAAGCGGCCCATCTCGGTGGTGGCGGCGCCGAGCAGCGCGTGCTCCGGGCCGCCTCCCGCCCAGCGGCCGGTTCGCGGCTCCATAGCCGCGAGCGCCGGCGCGTAGATGAACGGCGTGCCGGGCGCCATCGCCTGGACCAGGCACAGTGCCCCCAGCACCTCGGCGTTGCCCGACACGATGGTCGAGATGAGGCCGACCGGGGCGGAGGTGCCCATCATCGGCATCGGCATCACCGCGATCGGGATGTCCCACCCCGCGGTGGCCAGGTAGGCGTCGGTGTGGGGCTCCTCCATCGCGAGCGGCGACACCGGGCAGAACAGGACGCTGAACGGGTGCAGCTCTCGGACGCGCTCTCGCGACCCATAGACGGCCTCCAGGATGCGCAGCAGCCACGCCGCCTCGCGGGGGCTGGCGATCTCGTCCTGGATGTGCTTGCTGAACAGGGCGTGGGCGTCGCGCCAGTGGCGGGCCGAGCGGGCGGGATCAGGCCCCTCCTCGCCCGCGGTGACCATCTGCCAGTACGCGCCGACCTCGTCCATCGTGTCGATGAGCCGGGTCGCGTTCGCCCAGTCGTCGCGGGTCGGGGCGCGGCGCTCGCCGGTGGCAGGGTCGTAGAACATCGTCGTCTCGCCGTCGGGCATCAGCGTGCACTCGCCGGCGTTCATCCGGAGCGCGAAGCCCTCGCGGCGGCCGCCGAGCGAGAACTCCCTGGGCGCCGCGGCGAGCGATGCCTCGACCAGCGCCCGCGGGAACCTGACCCGGCGCTCGGCGTGGTCCACCCGCGCGCCCGCGTCCTCGAGGATGCGGCGGGCCCGCTCCGAGTCGATCCGCATGCCGGTGCGCTCCAAGACCGCCACGCTCTTCTCGTGGATCTCGGTGATCTCGGCGTCGGAGAGGACGCGGAGGTGTGTCGACATGGACCGCTCCAGCACGGGACGCTCGCGGACGCCGGCCGACCGTAGCAGAGCGGGCCGGCGGCCAGGCGCCGCGGTCCCGCTGGGCGGACCACCGGCCAGACCGGTCGGCGATCACGCCGGCCGTCCCCGCCATGCTCGGAGCCGCGCGCCCCGGGCCGGTCTGGCCGACAGGCCCCGCAGCCGTGCCATGCATCTGATACGCCGCCCACGTCATGCGCCCGCGCGCCGTCGATCGCCCGCGAGGCTACACTGCGCTGATCGGACCCTCCGCAACCGAGGTGCGCCAGTGCCCAGGGAGTACGTCCGCCTCACCACGCCGCTCGTGCGCGACGGCGACCGCCGCTCCCCGCTCCGGCCCGCCAGCTGGGACGAGGCGCTGGACCGGGTCGCCAGCGGGCTTCGGGCGGCCGGTGCGGCACACGGCCCCCGGACGTTCGGGATCTTCTCGTGCAGCAAGTCGACCAACGAGGTCAACTTCGCGGCCCAGAAGTTCGCCCGCACCGTCCTGGGGACGAACAACATCGACAGCTGCAACCGCACCTGACACGCGCCCTCTGTCGTCGGTCTGGCGACCGTGTTCGGCGCTGGTGGCGGGACCAGCTCATACCGTGAGGCCGAGGAGACGGATCTCATCCTCCTGTGGGGCAGCAACGCCCGGGAGACGCATCCGATCTTCTTCCACCACCTGCTCAAGGGCGTCCGCAACGGCGCGCGGCTGATCTCGGTGGACCCCCGGCGCACGTCGTCCGCCGAGTGGGCGGACCTGTGGCTCGGCCTCGACGTGGGGTCCGACATCGCGCTGGCCAACGCGATGGCCCGCGAGATCATGGCCGCCGGCCTCGCCGACGACGCCTTCATCAACCGCGCCACCTCGGGTTTCGAGGAGTTCCGCGAGCGGGTGCAGCCGTACACGCTCGAGTACGCCGAGCGCGCCACGGGCGTGCCGGCGGCGGCGATCCGCGAGGCGGCCCACGCCTACGCGATGGCCGACAAGGCGCTGCTGTGCTGGACCCTGGGCATCACCGAGCACCACAACGCGGTCGACAACGTCCTCGCGCTCATCAACCTGGCCCTCCTGACGGGCCATGTCGGGAAGTGGGGCTCGGGCATCAACCCGCTCCGGGGCCAGAACAACGTCCAGGGCGGCGGCGACATGGGCGCGCTGCCGGACCGGCTGCCGGGCTTCCAGCACGTCGAGAACGAGGCGCTCCGCGCGCCGTTCGACCAGGCGTGGGGCGCCACGGTTCCGCCCACGAAGGGCTGGGACCTGACCAGGATGTTCAACGCCATGGAGCGGGGCGAGCTGACGGCGCTCTACTGCATCGGGGAGAACCCGGCCCAGTCGGAGGCCGACGCCCACCGCGTGCGGGGGCTGCTGAGCGGTCTGGAGTTCATGGTGGTGCAGGACATCTTCCTCACCGCGACCGCGGAGCTGGCGGACGTCGTGCTGCCGGCGGCGGCCGCCTGGGCGGAGAGCGAGGGCACGGTCACCAACTCCGAGCGCCGCGTGCAGCGGGTCCACAAGGCGATTGAGCCGCCGGGCGAGGCCAAGGACGACCTGTGGATCGTCCACGAGATCGCCAGGCGCATGGGGCACGACTGGGGCGAGCCCTCGCCCGAGAGGACGTGGGACGAGGTGCGCAGCCTGGCCGGTGCATACCGGGGCATGACGTATGCGCGGCTGGAGGCGGAGGGCGGCCTCCAGTGGCCGTGCTACGACGAGACCCACCCGGGCGAGGCCTTCCTGCACTCGCGCCTCTGGGTCGACCCGGTCCCCGGCAAGCGCGCACCGTTCTGCCCGGTGGACCACGACCCTCCGGTCGAGGCGCTCACCGACGAGTTCCCCATCCGGCTCACCACCGGCCGGCGGCTTGACTCGTACAACACGGGCGTGCAGTCGGGGTCGCTCCGCTACCCGCGTCGCAAGGGCGAGACGCTCGACCTGTGCCCCGAGGACATCGCCCGCTTGGGCCTCGAGGAGGGCGAGGTGGTGCGGATCGTCACCCGGCGCGGGTCGGTGCAGGCGCCCGTGCGGACGGAGCACGCCCTGCGCCCGGGCCTCGCGTTCATGACCTACCACTTCCCCGACCAGGTGGACGTCAACCAGCTCACGATCGACGCCACCGACCCGAGGGCGGGCACGGCCGAGTTCAAGGCCGCCGCGATCCGAATCGAGAAGCTGGCGCCGGTTTCGTCCGGCTGATCTTCGGCATCGGCCGCGGCTCGGCATCGGCATCGGCCGCGGCTCGGCATCGGCATCGGCCGCAGCCACCCGATTTCCGATCCTTTCGAACAGCGGGGCCGTCCGGGGCCTGTTCGGCGACCGCTCGACGGCTCGCGACCCCCGTCCGAAGCTCGAGAGGGGCGCTCAGCCCCTCGACCCTTTCGCGTCCGAAGCTCGCGAGGGGCGACGGGGTGTCTTGCGCGACGGCCGGGAGCACGTAAGCCGCCGGTGAGCCCCCTGTCGTTCAATCCTCCTGCAATGTCGCCGCTTCGTCGCCGGGAACCCATGTCGCCCGCAGCTCTGTCCGCCCTGCGGCGCATGGCCGTCGAGGCCGGCCAGAGCGTCCGAAGCGAGCGCACGCGCCGGGGTTGGACGCTGCGCGAGGTCGCGGATCGGTCGGGCGTCGCGCTCGGAGTGGTCCACCGCGTCGAAGCCGGGGAGACCGCGAGCCTCGAGTCATATGCGCGGCTGGCGGTCGCGCTGGCGATGCGGCCCTCGATCGCGCTGGTGGACGAGCGCACCCGATCGGCCACGGCCAGCCGGCGCGGCGACGCCGAGGACGTGGTCCACGCAGCCATGGGCGAAGCGGAGGCGCGGGCGCTCGCGCGACCGGGCCGAACGATCGCGATCGACGAGCCGTACCAGCACTACCAGTTCGCGGGCCGCGCAGATGTCTTGGCGTGGCAGGATCGCGACCTCGTCCACATCGAGAACCGGACCCGCTTCCCGAACATCCAGGACGCCGCTGGCAGTTACAACGCCAAGCGGCAGTACCTGGCGCGTTCGCTGGCAGAGCGGCTGGAGATCGGGCCGAGCGGCTGGCATAGCGTCACCCACGTCATGGCCTGCCTCTGGTCGGCCGAGCTCCTGCACGTGCTCCGGCTTCGCCGCGCCACGTTCGACGCGCTGTGCCCGGACACGCCGGACCAACTGGCAGCCTGGCTCGACGGCAACCGGCCGATGGCGGCCGTCACGAGCTCCCTCGTCCTACTCGACCCGCTCGTGCCGTTCGGGTCGCGCAAGCGCACGATCGCGCCGCTCGCCGACGTTCACCGCCTGGATCCCCGGCACCCCGGCTACGCTGGCGCCGCCGATGCGCTCCGCCGCGCCCAATGACGGGGCCCCCGTCGCGAACGCTCCAGCGCCGACACCAGCGCGAGCACCGACGTGTTCCACTCCTATTGAACATGTTCGTCGCCGGCGGGCTGAACCAGCCATCGGCGACCCAGCCGCGCCCCGGATCGAGGTCAGATCCGCACGCCCAGCCGGGCGCGGACGGGCCCGAGACGCGGATTGGCGACATCGCGGGGGCGCCAAGGGCGAAGCTGTGGCGCCGCCCAGCGCGCGACGACTCGCGCCGTTCAATCCTTTCGAAACCTGCCGGGTACAGCCGCGGCCCGCCGGGTACAGCCGCGGCCCGCCGGGTACAGCCGCGGCCCGCCGGGTACAGCCGCGGCCCGCCGGGTACAGCCGCGGCCCGCCGGGTACAGCCGCGGCCCGCCGGGTACAGCCGCGGCCCGCCGGGTACAGCCGCGGCCCGCCGGGTACAGCCGCGGCCCGCCGGGTACAGCCGCGAGATGCCGCGTGGCCCAGGAGGCGCCGTCGAGCGCGGTCAAGCAGGGAAGGACGCCGATCGTGGTCCGCTGCCGCTCGGAGGACGGCTACCTGCCGCCCGACTGACCGCTGACCCTACGCGGGCCGGACCACCGGCAGCCCGAGGTTCCGCGCCGCCTCCGCCATGCGGTCGTCGTAGGTGACGAACGCGTCGAGATCCGCTGCGATCGCGAGTGCGGACGCGAGGTGGATGGCGTCAAGCGTGCGGATGCCCAGGGGCTGGATGACCGCGGCCGATGCCGCGACGTCCGGCGTCAACTCCAGGACCTCGACATCGCGGAGCACGTGCTCTCGATGCTCCGGGTCGTGCGGCCGTCGCGAAGCGGCTCGACGCGTCTCCACGACGCCGACCCGGCTTGTCACGGCGTAGGCGGCCTCGACGAACCACCGCTCGAGAGCGGCCGTCTCAGGCTCCTCCAGCACGAGCTTCACGATCGCGGAAGCGTCCACGTACGCGCGCACGCTCATCGGTCGTCCTCGTCGCGCATCTCCTGGAGGATCTCACTCAGCGGCCGACCCGGCATCTTCGGCGGGTGGGGCAGCGACCGCCGATCACCGGTCGCTGGCGTGATCCGCCCGTCCGCGATCATCTGCTCGATGATCGACGGCCGCTCCACAGGCCGAGGACCCAGCTGAGCCACGGGAACGCCGTGCTCCGTCACCTCGAGGGTCTCGCCCGCCTTGACCCGGTCAAGGTAGACCGACAGGTTCTGCCGCAGCTCCCGCACGCCCACCCGCGCCGGCTTCTCCCTCTCGCTCATGTAGCACACGGTAGCACAATCGCTGGCGTGAGCCTTCGAGCGTCGCGGGGCGACGGCGCTACCGCACCCGCGTGACGAAGACGCCCCAGCCCAGGTAGCGGCGGCCCCAGCGCAGGTACGTGCGCCGGCCGTCGTCGCGGAAGCGGACCATCGCGTCGCGGTCGGGGTCGCCGGCGTTCGCCTCCAGCCAGTCGGTCACGGCCATCCACTGCGAGGCCTCATAGCGGTCCCACGACGCTGGTGTGGCCAGCACCATCTCGACGAGCTCGAGGCCCGCGTAGTCCAGGCGGTCGAACGTGCCCTCGAGCGATGTGTAGTCGTCCCACGCGAAGCCGTGGGCCGCGATGCACTCCTCGGGCGGCACCTCGTTCCAGAACGGCTCGCCGATCAGCATGAGGCCGCCGGGGCGAAGCGCCGGCCGCAGCAGCTCCACCGTCCCGGCCAGCCCGCCACCGATCCAGGTGGCGCCGATGCAGCCGACGAGGTCGAACGCGCCCGGCTCGGCGCGGTGCGCGGCGGCGTCGCCCTCGACGATCTCCACGCGGTCCGCCACGCCCAGCTCGACCGCCCTCGACCGGGCCGCCGCGGCGAACACGGCCGAGAGGTCCACGCCCACCCCGGAGCTGCCGAACCACTCGGCCCAGCGGCAGAGCAGCTCGCCCTTCCCGCAGGCGAGGTCGAGCACGCGCGAGCCCGGGCCAACGCGCGCGACCTCGCCCAGCAGCCGGAGCTGGGGCTCGACGAGCGGATTGAGGATGCGGTGGTTGGCCTCGGCGATCTCGTGCTGGCGCAGCGACATGCGCCACATGATGCGCCGCGCGGTGTCGCGGACCAGTACCGTTTCGCCCATGCACCAGCTCGCGCTCCTCGGCCGGAAGGCCATCGTGCTCATCGCAGTGAGCATCCTCGGCGGCCTCGTCACCGTCGCCCTCCGGACGGCAGGTGCCAACGATGTGGCGGTGTTCGTCGTGGCGGCGGTCACCCTGGCCGGCCTTGCGGGCCTGGTCGGCGAGGCCACCGACCAGGTCGGCAGCCGCCTCGGCCCGGCCACCACGGGTGTGCTCCAGTCGGCACTCGGCAACCTGCCCGAGCTGTTCATCTCGCTGTTCGCGCTCCGCGAGGGCCTCGTCGTGCTCGTCCAGGTCTCCCTCATCGGGTCGATCCTGGGCAACAGCCTGCTGGTCCTGGGCCTGGCGTTCGTCGCGGGCGGCCTCCGGCACGGCTCGATGACGTTCGACCCCGCGCCGGTCCGGACCATCGCCGTCTCGCTCGTCCTCGCCGTCGCCGCCCTGGTCATCCCCACCATCTCCACGTCGGCTGGCGGCCCCGACGCGGGCCACGCCACCGAGATCAGCGTCTTCGTGTCGGTGATCCTGCTGCTGGTCTTCGCAGCCTCGATCCCGTTCTCGCTCGGCGGCGGGGTGGGCGCCTCGATGCCCGAGGCCGCCGTCGAGGAGGGCAGGGCCTGGCCGATGCGGACCTCGATCGTCGTCCTCGCCGGCGCTGGTGTGGGTGCCGCTGTCGTCTCCGACTGGTTCGTCGAGGCCCTTCGGCCGGCGATGGCGAGCCTTGGCCTCTCCGAGGCGTTCGTCGGCCTGGTCGTGGTCGCCATCGCGGGCAACGCCGTCGAGAACGTGGCCGGCATCCAGGCGGCCCTGCGGGGCCGCATCGACCTGGGGATCAGCCTGATCCAGAACTCGAGCCTGCAGGTGTCCATCGCGCTGACGCCGGCCCTTGTGCTCGCGAGCCTGGTCGTGGCACCAGTCCCCCTCACGCTGGTCCTGGCACCCACGCTGCTCGTGGCAGTGGCGATGGCGGCGATCCTGAGCGCCCTGGTCGTGTTCGACGGCGAGGCGACCTGGCTCGAGGGCCTCATGCTCGTGGGGCTGTACCTGATCATCGCGGCGTCCGTCTGGTACGGCCCGCCGGTGTCCGTCTAGCCGACGGGGCGTGGTCCCCCGGACGGCGGCGGATCCCTCTGGAAGGCGGCTGCCCCGGCGAGGGCCCCTGGCCGTTCGGCCCTCGCACGCCCCGGGACCGGTGGTCGCCAGCAGGCGCCACCGCGTCGTACACTCCGTGAGGCATGGATCTCCGCATCGCTGCCATCGCCGCCTCGTCGGGGGAGCGCGAGGCGGTGGACGCCTTCCTCGACCCGCTGATCGGGCCGGCGCGCGGCGGCTGGGACGGCGGAGAGCGGGACATGGCAGTCGACGGGCGCGTGTTCCGCGGCGGCCACGCCGCCCGCTCCCATCGCGACCTGCTGCTGCCGACGCTCCACGCGGTCCAGGACCGTGTCGGCTGGATCTCCCCGGGAGCGGTGGCCCACATCGCACGGCGCCTGACCGTGCCGCCCGCTGAGATCTTCGGCGTCGCCTCCTTCTATGCCCTGCTGTCCACCACAGAACGGCCGCGTGCCGCTGTCCACGTCTGCGACGACATGGCCTGCCGGCTCGCCGGTGCAGAACGCGTGTGCGAGGAGCTTGAGCACGAGCTGGGGCCGGCCGGTCAACCCAGGCCTGGCGAGGAGCGCACGTGGCAGCGCAGCCCGTGCCTGGGCCAGTGCGAGCGTGCGCCAGCGGCGCTGTTCACGATCGCCGGCGACCCGCCCGTCCGCGTGTCCACCGGCCCGCTCGACGCGCCAGCCATCCTCGCGCGCCTCGACGACGGGCTGCGGGGCCGCGACAACCTCGAGGCGTTCGAGGGGCCGGACGGCACCGTGCCCTCGCAAGAGCGGCTGCAGGAGCTGCGCCGATTCGCGCCGCAGGCTGGCTCGCCCGGGCTGCAGCTCCTCTCGCGGGTCGGCCGGGTGGACCCGATGAGCCTGGTCGGCTACCTGGCGAGCGGCGGCTACCGCGCGCTGGGCGAGGCGATCGCAGCGGGGCCGGAGCGCGTGATCGAGAGGCTCATCGCCTCCGAGGTCCTCGGCCGCGGCGGCGCGGCGTTCCCGGCAGGCAGGAAGTGGGCAGCCGCGCGCGCCGCACAGGCATGGCCGAAGAACATCGTCTGCAACGCCGACGAGGCGGAGCCGGGCACGTTCAAGGACCGAGTGATCCTCGAGGAGGATCCGTTCGCGCTGGTCGAGGCGATGACCATCGCCGCATTCGCGGTCGGCGCGGAGCGCGGGTTCATCTACCTGCGCGGCGAGTACCCGCTCGCCGAGGCGCGGATGCGAAACGCGATCGGCCGCGCCCGCGATCGCGGCCTGCTGGGCGCCAACGTCATGAACGCCGGCTTCGACTTCGACATCGAGGTCCGCCGCGGAGCGGGCGCCTACATCGCCGGCGAGGAGACGGCCCTGTTCGAGTCGATCGAGGGCGACCGCCCCGAGCCTCGATCGAAGCCGCCGTTCCCCGTCGAGGTGGGCCTGTTCGGCAAGCCCACGGTCGTCAACAACGTGGAGACGATGGTCAACGTCCTGAACATCGTGGTCGATGGCGGCGAGGCCTACAAGCGCCACGGCACGGCCGGCTCCACGGGCCGCAAGCTGTTCAGCGTCTCCGGCCACGTGGCTCGGCCGGGCGTGTACGAGGTCGAGTTCGGCGTCACGCTCCTAGACCTGATCGAGCTGGCGGGCGGCGTCCCGGGCGGCAAGGGGATCAAGGCGGTCAACCTCGGCGGCGCCGCGGGCATGTTCGTCGGCCCGGACCGGTTGCACCTGCCACTCACCTACGAGGACGCCCGGGCCGCGGATGCCACGCTCGGCGCGGGCGCCGTCGTGGTGCTCGACGAGGACACCGACGTGCTGGACATCCTGCGGCGGATCGCCGAGTTCTTCCGCGACGAGTCGTGCGGGCAGTGCGTGCCCTGCCGTGTCGGCACGGTCCGCCAGGAGGAGCTGCTCGCGCGGCTCATCGCCAACCGTCCGCGCGGCACGCTGGAGGACGAGCTGCAGCTGCTCGACGAGCTCGGCCAGGCGATGCGCGACGCGTCGATCTGCGGCCTGGGCCAGACGGCCACCCACGCGGTGACGACGGGCATCAGACTGGCGGGAGTCCTGCAGTGAGCGAGCAGCTGCCGCCGGATGCCGTCGTCCCGCCGCACGTCCCGCCCGCCGCCGGTCCCGACCCGGAGATCTTCACGTCCCCCCCGGCCCGCTCCCCGGCAGTCCCGACGGCACCCCCGAGGCCCGGGTCCAAACCCGTCAGGATGACCATCGACGGCGTCCCGGTCACGGTGCCCGGCGACGTGACGATCCTCGAGGCGTGCCGCGCCGAGGGCATTGACATCCCCACCCTGTGCACCCTCCGCACGCTGACGCCCGAGGGCGTCTGCCGGCTGTGCGTCGTGGACACCGGCGCCCGCGTGCTGACCCCGTCGTGCTCGGCCAAGGTCGCGCAGGGCATGACGGTCGAGACCGACAACGGCCGCGTCCGGCACTCGCGCAAGCTCGTGCTCGAGATGCTCGCCTCGTCGGTCGAGCTGGACCTCGCCGGCCCCGAGCTGCCCGACTCCTCGCTGCGCGGCTACATGGAGCGCTACGGCGCGGACCCGGGGCGCTTCGGCCCGCCGTCACCGCCGACGTCCCCCGGCGAGCGGGAGACCGCCGAGGCCGGCCACCACGTGGCCCCGGACGGCGCGACAGCGTCCACGGTCGCCCAGCCGGCCAAGGTCGACAACGACCTGTTCGTGCGCGACTACAGCAGGTGCATCCTCTGCTACAAGTGCGTCGAGGCGTGCGGCGTCGACGCCCAGAACACCTTCGCGATCTCGGTGGCGGGGCGCGGGTTCGCGGCGAGGATCTCCACCGAGTTCGACCTGCCGCTCAACGAGAGCGCCTGCGTGTTCTGCGGCAACTGCATCAACGTCTGCCCCACCGGCGCGCTGATGTTCCGGTCCGAGTACGAGCTCCGGCAGGCCGGCGACTGGCGCGAGGACGAGCAGACCACCACCGAGACCATCTGCCCGTACTGCGGCGTCGGGTGCACCCTCGAGCTGCACGTGCAGGACAACCGCATCGTGAAGGTCCTCTCGCCGTTCGACGCTGACGTCACCAGCGGTAACCTGTGCGTGAAGGGCCGTTTCGGCTTTGATTTCGTCCAGGTCCAGCCGAGGGGCTCCGCCCGCGAGGCATAACCGAGGGGTCGCGCTCTGGGCAGAGGGGCGATGCGGTCGATCCACGGTCTGGCGGGCCGAGCCGCGGGGCGGCGACGCGCGGCGGTGATAGCGCTGGTGCTCGGGGCTCTGGTCGCCGCCTGCGGCTCGCCGGCCCCGACGGACCCACCGTCGACCGCGACCGACTTCCTGTCGCCAGCGCCCACGCCCACGCCCGCGCCGACCCCTCGACCCACCGTCACGCCCACCCGCAGGCCCACGCCGCCCCCGACCCCGACACCCGCGCCCACCGCCCCGCCCATCGTGGGCGCCACGCAGGACGCCTGCCCTGGCCACACGAACTCCGCACATCGCGGCCAGGTGAGCTCGGGGCAGTCGCGCAACTGGGCCGGCTACGTGCTGGGGGCCACCCGCGGCCACGTCACCTGTGTGGAGGGCACGTGGACGCAGCCGCGGGTGAGGTGCCCGGCGACCGGCCGGACATCGGTGGCGGTCTGGGTCGGGGTCGACGGCTCGTCGGCGATCGCTGGCATCCCCGACTCCTCGGCGACGCTCGCCCAGGCCGGCACGTTCGCCGACTGCAGCGACGGCCGGGCACAGTACGGGGCGTGGTACGAGTTCCTGCCGGACCTGCGGCACATCGAGCCCTTCACGCTGGGCGTCGACCCGGGCGACAAGATCTGGGCCCAGGTCCGCTGGATCGGCAAGGGCCAGTTCCTCGCCACGGTGATCAACCTCACGCAGCGCGTCGGGGCGACCCAGGCGTGGACTCTCCGCGCGGCCCCGCTGCTCACCGCCGAGTGGGTCGTCGAGGACCCCGCCGCGTCGTGTGCCGGCACCTCGTGCTCCTTCGTGGCCCTGGCCCGCTTCACCACGGTGAGCATCAATGGGGCGCTGACCATCAGCGGGACGCGCTATCGGCTGGCGAGCATCCCGTTCCCGTACCTGCGGACCTCGATCAGCCGGTCCGGACGCACGCTGGCGACACCGTCCTCACTCTCGACCCACGGCTTCAAGGTGACCTGGAAGGCGAGCTGACCACAGCGCCCGGCCGCCGGACCGACGGCGGGTCCGGACCCGCCCGGCCCTCCGGGCGACTGCCCGCTATCCTGCCCGGCATGACCCGAGTCGCGCGCGCCTGGACCCTCGCCGCCGTCCTGTGCCTGGTGGCCGGGTGCTCGATGATCAGCACTCGTCCCACGGTGCCGCCGGTCGGCTCGGCTGCACCGTCCGATTCCGCCAGCCCCTCGGCCCTCGACTCGCACCCGCCGGAGTCGAGCTACCCGCCCGGCTGCCCCACCCAGCAGCCTGCGGCTCTGCCGGCCGGCCAGACGCGGACGGTCACGATCGCCACCAGCAAGGGCCAGATCGTGATCGGGATCGAGGGCGCCCTCTCACCGATCGCCGCCGGCAACTTCGTCGCGCTCGCCTCGTGCGGGTACTACACGGGCGTCGTCTTCCACCGGATCGTGCCCGACTTCGTGCTGCAGGGTGGTGACGGCAGCTACGGGCGCGAGCCCGACGTCAACCTCGACTACGTGGGCTTCGGCGGCGCGCCGTACACGATCCAGGACGAGCCGGTCACCAAGAAGTACGTCCGCGGGACGGTGGCGATGGCCCGGACCAGCAAGCCCAACTCGGTGACGTCGCAGTTCTTCATCGTCCTGTCCGACAGCGCGGGGGCCACCCTCGGCGGCGCTGACGCCGACACCTACCAGATCGTCGGCAGCGTCACCTCGGGGATGAGCAGCGTGGACGCGATCGCGGCGATGCCCAACTCCGGCAGCCCGTACAACATCGCCACCACGCCGGTCGCGATGGACACGGTGACCGTGACGAACCCCTGAGGGGTCCGACAGCCGACACTTGGCGCACCTCGGCACCGCGCTGGGCATCGTACGGCCCGTGGGGGCCGGCTGCGGGCCCTCTGACCCGGTTTGGGACGGCCACTCGGCCCTGCGGCGCGCGATGTATCGAACGATACAGTCGCCAGTGTGAACAGCCAGCGTCCCGACGGCGACCTGTCGCGCTTCAAGTGGGCGACGGTCGTCGGCCCCCTCGTGTTCGTGGTCCTGCTCGAGGTCTTCCGCGAGACCGTGCTCGACCGGACCCTGTCGTCTGACGAGGCCCACCTCGCCGCGCTCATGATCATCGGCGGGGCGATCCTCATCTTCGCCTTCGTGGTCGGCGTCTACCTCGACCGCGCCCAGCGCCAGCTCGTCGCCCAGAACCGGGACCTGACCGCCACCCACGCAGTGAGCTCGGCCGTCCGCGGCGGCCTGTCACTCCCCAACCTGCTCGAGCAGGCGCTCGACCGGCTCGTGACGCAGACGGGCGCGCTGGCCGGGCAGGTGACCGTGACCGCCTCGGAGGATCCGCTGGTCATCCGCCGCCCGGCGAACCTGGCGCCCGGGCTCGCGTGGCTGGGCACGATCCTCGACGAGCCGCAGGACCCCGCCATCGACGCCCCGCGCTACGAGCGGCGCGCCGCCGTGGACACCGCGACCCTCGACCTCCCGCTGGTCCGCGGCGCCGAGCGCATCGGGCAGGTCCGCCTCGCCTTCCACCCGCCGGTGGACCCCGAGATCAGCCCGAGCGCCCTGAGCGACATCGCCGGCGAGATCGCGGGCGCTGCGCAGCTGGGCCTCACGGTCGCCGACCTGCACCGCCGCGAGCGCGAGCGCGCCGCGCTCTACGCCGTCGCCCTCCAGCTCACCGGCCGCAACGACCTGCGCGAGGTCCTGGACACGATCACGACCCACGCGCGGGACCTCCTGGCGGCCGAGCGCGCCATCGTCTGCCTCGCCGATCCCCGGGCGGCCGGCACCCGCGAGATCACGCCGCACGACCGCATCGCCATCGCTGACGACGGGAGCTCCTGCCTGATCGCGCACGAGATCCCGACGGCGCAGCACCCGCGCAACCCCGAGTGCCCCGTCGTCACGCCGGCCGACAAGCGCGCCTGGGCGGCCCGCCCGATGCGTGGACCCGGCGGGCTGCTCGGGGAGCTGTGCGTCGTCCGCAGCGGCCGGCCGTTCAGCGCGCAGGAGCGGACCCTCCTGGGCGCCCTCGCCGACATGGCGGCGATCGCGGTGCGGACGGCCCGCCTCCACGAGGCCGAGGAGCAGTGGACGATCCACGCCGAGCGCGACCGCATCGCCCGCGAGCTCCACGACAGCCTCGCGCAGGTCCTGGGCGTCATCCACCTCCAGCTGCGGGCGCTCGAGACGCGGGCGAAGGACGAGGCGAGCCACCTGATGGCGTCCGAGCTGTCGAGCATCGCCGAGACGGCCGACGAAGCGTACCGCGACGTCCGCGAGGCCATCCTCGGCCTCCGTGAGACCGTGCGCGAGGACGACGGCCTCGAGGGGTCGCTGCGCGAGTACCTGCGCAAGTACAGCCGCCAGACCGGGATCATCGCCACGCTCAACTGCAACGGCGACACCCGGAGCCTGCTCCCGCCGCGGGCGGAGGTGCAGCTCCTGCGGGTGGTCCAGGAGGCGCTGACGAACACGCGCAAGCACTCGCGCGCGACGCACGCCACGGTGACGATCGACTGCACGGGGCCCGTCACGGCGATCACAATCGAGGACGATGGGGTAGGCTTCGAGCCTTCGACCGTCGCGCGGTCGATGGAGGGCGGCTTCGGCCTCGCCTCCATGCGCGAGCGAGTCGAGCAGGTCGGCGGCAGGATCGCTGTGCATACTGCGCCGAACGAGGGCACGACCATCCGGGTCGAGCTCGACGCAGAGGTCACGCGTGGCTCACCTTCCGCCCAAGCTCCGGGTTCTCCTCGTCGATGACCAGCCGCTCTTCCGGAGGGCGCTGGCGACGCTGATCAGCGCCCAGTTCGACATGGCCGTGGTCGGCGAGGGCGAGAACGGCAGGGACGCCCTCGAGAAGGTGCGCGCCGTGCACCCCGACATCGTCGTGATGGACGTGAACATGCCGGGCGCCGACGGGGTGCACGGCGTGAACGCGATCCGCGGTGCGGGGTTCACGACGCCGATCGTGATGCTCACCGTGTCCGAGGACGACGACGACCTGTTCGAGTCGATCAAGGCCGGCGCCAACGGCTACCTGCTCAAGAACGTCCGGCCCGAGGAGCTGTTCGAGGACCTGCGCGGGGTCATGCGCGGCGAGGCGCCGATCGCGCCTGCCGTCGCGTCCAAGCTGCTCGAGGCGCTGCGGACCGGCGGGCTCCCGTCGCGCGCCGCCGGGGCGCAAGTCGTGGCCCCCGGCGACACGGTCCTCACGCGCCGCGAGTTCGAGGTCCTCCAGCTGGTGGCCGACGGCCTGTCCAACAAGGAGATCGCGAACGAGCTGACGATCACCGAGGGCACCGTCAAGAACCACGTCCACAACGCCCTCGAGAAGCTGCACCTCACCAATCGCGTGCAGGCGGCGGCGTACGCGGTCCGACAGGGTCTGACCAGTTCCGAGAACCCGCGGGACTGACGGCTCGGGCAGTCGGCGCACGGCCCTCCGGCGCCGTCGCGGCCGAGTCCCCCGACGGATACATTCCGGGGACGCACGCGTGTGCAACACGACAGATGGGCAATGCCGCGGGCCTCGCCTAGCATCCTCCCACGGGCACGGGGTTGCCCGAGGGAGTGGGAGCCTAGGGTGTCGCCTGTCGTGGTCAGAGTCCTCCTGCTGTACAGCCATCCCCTGATGGGCGAGGGCCTCGGACGCATGCTCGAGACCGAGCCCGGGCTGGATGTCGAGGCCGTCGACGTGGCCGTGCCCGGCGCAGTCGACGCCGCCCTGGCCCTCGAGCCGGACGTGATCATCGTGGAGGAGGGCGGTCCGCTCGACGCCGCCGACGTGGTCCGGCGGTCCACCTGCTCGGTGGTGCTCGACGTGGACATCACGACCACCAATGCGTGGACCCTGCGCCGCGAGGCGCTGTCCACGCGGCCGGACGACTTCCTCGCCTCGCTCCGCTCGGCCGTCGCCCAGGTCATCGACTGCGGCGGCGGGCACGAGAGCGATCTCGGAGTGCAGCACGCCACGGTCTCGGGCTAGCATTCAGGTCCGTATGGACCGCCAGGACCGCGCCCCCGCGCCCGCCGCGCACCTCGACCCGCTCCAGACGCCGATCCCCCGCCGCCGCGTCCTGCTGTTCCTCGGCGCCGGCGTCCTCGCGACGGGCGCCGGGCTGGGCGCCATCCTCGAGGCGTGCGGACCCGTCGCCCCGGTGAGGGTCGTGCTCCAGGTCAATCCCGGGACGATGCCGCCCGGCGTGCCGGTCGAGGTCCCGTTCACGATGACCAACACGAGCGGGACATCAGTCCAGTCGTCGATGTGGATCCTGAAGAACGCCGACGGCACGCTGACGGCGTACGACCCGCGCTGCACCCACGCGCTGTGCCGGTACAAGTGGGTGGCCGCCGAGGACAAGTTCAAGTGCAATTGCCATGGCGGCGAGTTCGCCCTCGACGGCAGCGTCCTCGCCGGGCCTCCGCCAAGACCGCTCAACAAGCTCCCGATCAGTGACGCCGGGGGCGTGGTCAGCGTGGAGGTGCCGGGCGACTTCGTGACCCCGCGGGAGTCGCTGGGAGCGTGACGGGGCCGGCCTGACCGCACCACCGATCGGGCGCGATGCATCGCGGCGGCGCCTCGGGCGATGCCGTGACCGGTGCGTCAGCACACCGCCGCTGACGGCCAAGGAGCCCCCTCTGATTGGGCCACTCGATACAGGCGCGGCGGTGTCCGGCCGCGACACCCTGTATCTGACTTCTATCCCCTGACGGATGGGAACCCGCGCACGCGTACGCGACCATGTTCGTGGGCTCGTCCATTCCGGGCGCAACGTCCTGCGCCGAAAGCCGCGAGCCCCCGAGCTTGGACAAGGAAACCGCATGATGAGAGTCGCTCGTCCCACGACGATCACCGACAAGACGCTGACCAGGGCGATCAGGATCGTCGGCCTTCTGCTGGTCGTCGGCGTGATCGCGTTCGTGCTGTTCTACTGGAGTGAGCGGCAGGTGGGCACCGCGCCGTCGCTGGCCGACCAGGCCGTCGCCCAGGCCGAGGCCCAGGTCCAGAAGACGCCGAACGACGTTGCCTCCCGCGATCACCTCGCCGCCGCCTACATCGCGGACAACCGCACCGACGACGGCATCGCGCAGTTCGGCGAGGCGCTCAAGCTGAGCGCCACCGACCGCGCCGCGCTCCTCGGGCGGGGCATCGCGTACATCAAGACGAGCCAGCTCGACCTCGCGCAGGCGGACTTCGAGAAGTTCATCGCCAGCAATGCGTCGGGCGAGTTCGCCGCCAGCGACCCGCAGCTCGAGCAGGCCTACTACGAGCTCGGCACCGTGCAGCTCCAGAAGGGCGACGCGTCCACGGCCGCCGACACGCTCCAGAAGGCGCTCAAGATCGACGGCACAGACGCGGATGCGCTCTACTCGCTGGGCGTGGCGTTCGACAAGATCAACCGCCAGACCGACGCGGTGCAGATCCTCAAGCTCGCGACCGCGTTCGTGCCCACCGGCTGGTGCGACCCGTACCAGGAGCTGGTCGTCGCCTATACCGGCCTCAAGCAGCCGGACGGCGCCGCCTGGGCGAACGGGATGGTCGCCATGTGCAATCGCCAGTACGACGAGGCCGAGGCCGCGCTCAAGCCGCTGACCGGCGGCTCGATGAAGCTCGACGCCCTGATGGGGCTGGGCTACGTGGCCGCCGGCCGCGGTGACAACACCGCCGCCCGGGGCTACTTCAACCAAGTGCTCGCGATCGACCCCCAGAACCAGTCGGCGGCGATCGCGCTCAACAGCCTGAGCGACGCCCACCCCTCGGGCATCCCAGGTGCCGCCTCTCCGTCGGCCGCTCCCACGGTGGCCGCGTCCCCCACCCCTGGAGCGAGCAACTGACGATGGGATCCTCTGAGCTGACTGCGGGCGACGTGCCCGCCGAGCCCGGCGCAGACGCGCCGGCACCGACCACACCCGACGAGGAGCAGCCCGCGAGCCGGCGCAAGCTGATCGTCCTGCTCCTCATGCTGCTGCTCTTCCTGCTGCTCGCGCTGATCGCCTCGTGGTACCTGCTGTTCCACAAGCCGCTCACCCAGCTGCCGGGTGTCACCGCGCCCGAGGCGATGCCCACGTACCAGGGCTCGCTGTACAGCCTGAGCAAGCCGCAGGACGTCGCCGTCAGCACCGACGCCACGCGGATCGTGGTCACCCAGACCGGCACCTCGCTCGACACCGTGATGCTCGACCGCCAGGGCAACAAGCTCGGCGTGCTGGCCCCGCCCACGAGCGACGTGCCCAGCCCCCACCAGCTGTTCGTGGCCGTGGACCCCGTGACGGGCGAGTTCTGGACCACCGACCGCTACAACGGGATCGTCGCCGTGTACAACTCGAGCGGCAAGTTCGAGAAGGTGTTCGACCCGGGCAGCGCCCTGCAGGACTGGGCGCCGCTGGCCATCGGCTTCGACAAAGCGGGCGACGCGTATGTCGCCGACGTCGGCAAGCCGGCGGCCGTCATCCACGTGTTCGGGCCCGACGGCAAGGAGCTCCGCTCCTTCGGCGAAGGCCAGAGCCTCGACCACCCCAACGGCATCGCGGTGGCCGATGACGGCACGACCTACGTGTCCGACACGGGCAACGGCCAGCTGAAGATCTTCGACGCCTCGGGCGCTTTGGTCGGCGCCATCGACCGGGGTGCCGCGGACGGCAACCTCGGCCTGCCCGTCGGGGTGGGAATCGACGATCAGGGCCGCGTGCTGGTGGTCGACTCGAGCTCGGCTCGCGTCCAGGCCTACAGCCAGCTGGCCTCGGGGCAGCACAGCCCCCTGTACATCAATGCGTTTGGGGAGAAGGGCAGCGGCGACGCCAACTTCTCGTATCCGAACGGACTCGCAGCCGATGCCCAGGGTCGCGTCTACGTGGCCGACTGGGGAAACGACCGGCTCGAGATCTGGGGCTATTGAAGTGTGGAGAGGAGATGGAGGTGGCGACCGGCTGACGATCTCGCCTGCAGCGCGGGCATCAATCAATCTTTACCCTAAGGAGGTAATGACAGTGAGGAAGCTCGCACTGATCGGTGCGATTGCCGCCCTCTGGCTGTTCGTTGCCGCAGCTACTGCCTTCGCCGATGGTGGTCCTCACTCGATGGCCACCAACAACGGCACCGGCGGCCTCACCGCAGATTCCTGCGCGGGCTGCCATCGTGCCCACACGGCGGCGGCGGCAAACCTGCTCAACTCCGACCAGCCGGACATCTGCCTGAACTGCCATGACGGCACCAAGGCGACCACTGACGTCGTTGACGGCGTCCAGTACAACTCGATTGGCGGCGGCACGGTCCTCGGCGCCCTCCGGGGCGGCGGGTTCGAGTACGCCCTGATCGATTCCGGCAACGCAGCGCGCCTGTCGTACACGTCGGGCACTGCGACTCGGAATATCGGCCACGTGCAGCCGCTCGCAACCGGCGCTCAGGTCACGTCGACCCATGGTGGTGTCGGCGGGATCTACGCGGCCGGCTGGGGCACGGGCACGGTGTGGGGCAATGGCGCCGTTGGCAGCGGCACCGGCGCGAGCGTCACGCTTGAGTGCGGCTCGTGCCACAACCCGCACGGCAATGGGCAGTACCGCATCCTGCAGACCACGCCCAGCCTCATCGCGACGACCGGGACCTACACGGTCTCGATCGCCACGGGTGTCCAGGTCGCTGACACAACCACGACCGGGACGCACAACTACACGATCAAGCCCGCCACCGACGGCACCAACGCCGGCGGCTCAGCGGCGAACATCGTGACTGCCGACACCGGCGACTACTGGCGGTATCACTGGGATCCGACTGGCACCCTCAGCTGGGCGCTCACCACGGGCGGCCCGAGCGCCGACCCGATGAACACCGGCTGGAACGGTGTCAATCCGACCAACGCTGCCGCCAACGGTGGCGTCGCGCCGGCGAACAACACGGGTCTCATGACCGCGTGGTGCATCCAGTGCCACACCCGCTACAACGGGTACAGCACGACCCTGGTCGCTGGCGTCAGCGACCACACCCCGGGTGGCACGCAGGCGTCTTCGCTCGTTGCGAACAGCACCGACGCCGACTTCATGTTCAAGCATGGAACCACCCGGATCGGCTGCGAGCAGTGCCACGTCGCCCACGGCTCCAACGCCGCGATGACCCAGGGCAACTCGCTCAACTTCACCGACCCCAACGGCGACGTGCCGACCAAGGTCACCATCAGCGGCATCACCTCCGGTGACAGCCGCCTGCTCAAGGTCAACAACCGCGGGACGTGCCAGATGTGCCACGACCCGACGGGCACGGTGGTGGCCGGCACCTACGTCGGTCCGCTGCCGACCCCCGGCAACTGACCTCAAGCGCCAACAGCGCTCCGGCGGCCCCGAGATCCTCGGGCCGCCGGGGCAACCCGACCGGCATCCCGGTGGGCAGCCGCCCGACGCGCTGAAGCAGCGCGGGCGTCTTCCCAGCGCGATCTCGGGCCACCAGCCAAGATCCAGCGTTCCGCAGAAGGGCAAGGGCACAGGACGATGCACGACGGGCTCAGGCGCCGCTCCGGTCCGCTCTTCGGCGCGGCCCTGGTCCTGGTCGCCGTGGTCGGCATGATCACGCCCCTCGTCCCCACCGTGGCTGCAACCGACCCGTCGGCCGACCCCACGGCGACGCAGTCGGATGCCAGCACGACGCCGACGCCCGACGTGACGCAGCCGCCGGACTCGCCGACGCCCGCGCCGGCACCGTCCATCACGCCTGCGCCGTCGCCCACCGACACGCCTGCCCCGGCCGGCTCGCCCGCGCCAACCGTGACGGCGAGCCCGAGCGACTCGCCTGCTCCCTCGGACTCCGCTGGCCCATCCGATTCGCCCAGCGCGTCCGATTCCGCGGGACCCGGCGACTCGGCGGCTCCGTCCGACGTCCCGTCCGGCTCCGACTCGCCTGCTCCCTCGGACTCCGCCCTGCCCTCGGGCTCGCCGGAGCCGTCCGCCTCGGCGTCCCCCACACCGAGCGCCACGCCGCTCCCCATCGCGCCGCTCGCGCCGCTCGCGCTCGTCGACCCGAACTCGCCCCATATCGTCCCAGGCACGCTCTCGAGCGACACCTGCGGCGCCTGCCACCAGGCCCACACCGCGTCCAACACGGACCTGCTCGCGACGACGTACCGCGTCGACCCGCTGCGCGCGTCCGGCGAGGCCTACAAGTCGTCGGACTTCGCGCTCTGCTGGGCCTGCCACAGCGCCAGCAAGGCGGCGATCGAGGATCCCACGGGCGCCACGGCCGGCACCAACTTCTCGGCTCACGGCTTCCACATCCGGAGCATCGGCAGCTTCAGCTCCGGCGGCACTGACATCACCGTGGCCGGCGCCGGCCAGGGCAACGCGCTGTGCGCCGAGTGCCACTACAACCTCCACGGCACCTCGTCGAGCGAGCGGGGCCTGGTGGTCTTCGCGCCCGACGTCCTGCCGTACAACGGCCAGCCCATCACGTACGACCAGTCGACCGGCAACTGCACGCTGACCTGCCACGGCGTGAACCACGACGGGGCCACAGTCCCGGCCGTGGCCGCCGCGGCCACGCCTCCCCCGTCGCCGAGCGCCACGCCTCCCCCGTCGCCGAGCGCGACGCCCGTCCCGTCGCCGAGCGACTCCGCGACGGCCTCGCCGGGCCTGTCCGGGAGCCCATCCCCGATCCCCTGAGGCGCGACCTGTATCGAGCGATACAGGCTCGGGTCGGCGCCATCCACCCTCTGGCCCTCCACGGTCCCGGTGGAAATGTGCGGCCCGACGGATAGGCCGCGGGGCCTCCCGTCCGGACAATTCCCTCAGGTGTCAAGCCGTGGTCCCCCACGGCAAACGATGAGGGCAATCAATGCTTCGCATGCCTGCGCTCGGCAGCCGTCGAGCGTGCGTCCCGGGAGGCCGCGCATGAGCGCCTCCACCACGCCCACCGGGCGGGTCGCCGTGGAGAACGAGCTGCTGGCCCAGCTCGGTCTGCCGCCGAGCGCCACGCCCGAGGACGTCGACCAGCTCCACCTCGCCGTGAGCCAGTTCCTCGCGGCTGCGCCGAACGGCATCAAGGGCTGGGCTCGCGCCCAGGCCTCGGTGCTCGACGAGGCGTACCTCAAGCTAACCGACCCGGTCGGTCTCGAGGGCTCGGCCCTCAGGAGCCCGACGAGGCCGCCGACGGTCGTACCCGGCGGGCCGGCGACACCTCCGGCCCGCCGGGGCCCCGTTCCGGCGGCACCGGCCGACGAGCTCCTCGATGACGACGTCGAGGAGCCCGAGGCGCCGGCGCTCGACGCCCTGGCCTCGGCGGCCGACGAACCTGCCGCCGAGGACGCGGAGCCCGAGGCGCTCGACGACACGGACACCGACGACATGGATGCGCTCTACGCGTCCGTGACCCCGGGCGCCCACCGCGACATGGTCAGCGGCGGCAAGGCCCCCAAGGCCGCGGCGGCCGTGGCGGCTCCGCCCGATCGTCCGAAGGCTCCGGCCAAGGCCGCTCCGCGAGGCGCCACGGGCCGCCAGGCGGTCCCGGCCGCCGCGGTGACGCCGCCCGCAGGCGACGGCCCCTGGAAGTTCGTGGCGGTCGGCGCCACGGTCCTGCTGGGCCTTGTGGTCCTCTTCGCGTTCGTCGTCCCGTTCGTCTTCAACCTCGGCACCGGCGCCCCGGCAGCGGACAGCTCCGTCGCCCCGAGCGCGTCCGGCCCGACCGTGGACATGAACCAGATCACCACGCTGATGACGCAGCTGCAGGCGAAGCCGAACGACATCGCCACGATGCAGGCGATCGGGGACACCTACTTCAACGGGGCCGACTACAACGACGCCAGCACCTTCTACAACAACATCCTGGCCATCGACCCCAACAACATCAAGGCGCTGATCGCGAGCGGCGCCACCTCGTACAACCTCTCGGACACCGCCACCGCGGAGAAGATCTGGAAGCAGGTCGTCGCGCTCAACCCGAGCGACAAGGGCCTCGCGCAGGAGGTCCACTACGACCTCGGCCTGCTGTACATGCACCAGACCACCCCCGACTGGGCGAACGTGATCTACGAGTGGAAGCAGGTCATCGCGATCGACCCGACCTCGACCAACGCCACGACGGTGGCGGGGTACATCACCGAGATCGCCCAGGCCTCGATGCTCCCGGCTTCCCTGCTGCCGGACCTCTCGGCGCCGCCGGTCCTGGCGTCAGCCCCGGCGCCGTCGGGCTCGGCCACGCCGTCGGCTGCCGCCGCATCGAGCTCGCCGGCGCCGTCGGGCGCCGCGGCCCCCAGCGGGTCCGCCGCGCCGGCCGCCGGCCCGGTGGTGAACGAGGGCGCAAAGGGCATGGCGTTTACGAGCGGCACGCTCAACGCGCCCGCCAACACGCCCTTCACGATCCACTTCGACAACCAGGACAGCGGTGTGCCGCACGACATGCTGATCAAGGACAGCGCCGGCACCACGGTGTTCAGCGGCGACATGGTCACCGGGCCAGCGGCGGTGGACTACCGGGTCCCGGCGCTGCCCGCGGGGACCTACACCTTCACTTGCACGGTCCACCCGACGGCCATGAACGGCACGCTCGTGGTGGGGGGCTGAGGCCATGACCGACCTCAGCGGCGTGCTCGGGCTCGGCATCGCCTTCGCGGCGGGCGTCGTCTCGTTCGCGTCTCCCTGCTGCCTGCCCCTCGTCCCCGCGTACGTCAGCTACATGGTGGGAGCGACCGGTGAGGGCACCACCGGCCGCCGCCCGGCCGCCACGCACGGCATCTCGTTCGTGGTCGGCTTCTCCCTGGTGTTCGTGGCCATGTGGGCGGTGATCGGCGCCCTCGGGGTGTTCGTCGACCGGCGTATGCTCAACATCGTCGGCGGGGCGCTGCTGGTCGTCCTCGGCCTCCAGGTCGCCGGCGTGATCAACATCCGCGCCCTCTGGCGCGACACCCGCGCCATGCCCTCGATGGGCGGCCCGCGCGGCGGCCTCGTGATGGCCGGCGCCGGCGGCGGTGCCGTCTTCGCCACCGGCGAGCGCCCGGGCTACAGCCGCTCGTTCGCCTTCGGCCTGCTGTTCGCCGCGGGCTGGAGCCCCTGCATCGGCCCGATCCTCGGGGGGATCCTCGGCCTGGCCACGGCCAGCGCGTCCGTCGCCGCGGGCACGACGCTGCTGGTCGCCTACGCCGCCGGCCTCGCGGTCCCGTTCATGGCCGTGGCCATGGGCGCGTCCGCGGTCAGCCAGCGGCTGGGCTGGGTCGGCCGCCACCACGTCGCCGTCAACACCGTCACGGGCGTGCTCCTGACGGCACTCGGCGTGCTGATGCTCACCAACATGCTCGGCCAGCTGGCGAGGTTCACCTCGCCGCTGGGCCTCTAGAGGAGGTCGTCGGAGATGGCCCACGAGGTTCGCACTCCGCCCCTCCGTCCGGCGGCGGTTGCGGCCAGCCAGGTGGCGGTGCAGCCCAGCCTGATGGATCGGGTGGACACAGCGCTGGAAGGCCTGTGGAGCCTGCTGACGTCGATGCGCGTGGCGATGGTCCTGATGATCGTCCTCGCCTCGATGTGCATGGCCGGATCGCTCCTGATCCAGGTCCCCGCCGGCATGGCCGGCGACTCGCTGGCCCGGGCGCAGTGGCTCGACTCGGTCCGGCCGATGTACGGCGGCTGGGCGAACGTGTTCGCCGTCGCGCCGGGCGTCCTGACGCTGGGCGCCGGGGTGATCCTCGCGGGGATGGCCGTTGTCCGCGCCAACAACCGCGAGGCGTACGCCATGACGCTCGTCCTGGGCGTGATGCTGGTCGTGCTCGGCGGCGCGCTGTTCGTGTTCGACAGCCTCGGGTTGTTCAACATCTTCGGGGGCGTGGCGTTCCGCATCCTCGTCGCCGCGCTTGTGATCAGCCTGGTCGCCTGCACCGTGCACCGGATCCCGGGCGCCTGGCGCACCGCCACCAAGCCGCGCGTCGACGTGGGCGCGAGCTTCTTCGAGCACGCGCCGCAGCGCGAGTCGATCGTGGTCCACGCGGCGGCACCCGAGGCGCTGGTCGCAGTGCAGGGCGTGCTGCGCAAGCGGCACTACCGCCTGCTGACCAAGGACGACGGCACGATCCACCTGTACGCCGACCGGTACCGCTTCATGGCGTTCGCCTCGCTCGCCGGGCACGTCTCGCTCGTGCTGATCCTCGCGGGCGCCATCGTCGGGGCGACGTTCGGCTACAAGAACCCCTCGTTCGTGATCGCCGAGGGAGCCACGCTCCCGACCGGCACCGAGGCGGGCCTCTCGCTCAAGCTGATCGACTTCACCTCGACCTGGTACACGTCCACCGCGAACCTGCCGTCCGACTACGCCAGCCAGGTGGAGCTGTACAAGGACGGCTCCAAGGTCGCGGCGCAGACGATCCGCGTCAACGAGCCGCTCAGCTACGACGGCGCGACCTACTACCAGAGCTCGTATGGCCAGGCGGCCGTGATGACGGTGAAGGACGCCACGGGCAACACCGTCTACAGCGAGGGCCTGCCGCTCAGCGAGGTGTCGGCGGACGGTGCGCAGCACCCGGCGGGGCTGATCGCGATCCCCAACACGAGCGACGAGCTGTACGTGTTCGGCACCACCGGCACCTCGGACAATACGATCCAGCCGGGCCAGGTGCAGGCGGTCCTCATCAGCGCCGTCAACAACTCGACCATCGCCCAGCAGGTGATCGACCAGGGCAAGGCGCAGCAGCTGGGCACCTACACCGTGACGTTCGATCGCGAGTCGCAGTTCACGGTGCTGAGCATCAACCGCGACCCCGGCCAGTTCCTGATCTGGCTCGGCGCGCTGCTCCTGTTCGGGGGTTTCACGCTCGTCTTCCTGCTCCCGCAGCGGCGCATCTGGGCGCGCATCTCGAGCCGGGGCTCCGCCTCGGTCCTGGCCGTGGCCAGCCTGGGTCGCCGCGATGTGGCGCTCGGCACCGACTTCGACGATCTCATCACCGACATCCGCGCGGCGCTCCAGGCGCCCGCACAGGCCTGAGGGAGGGTCCCCACTGATGGATAAGATGTCCGGCTACGCCTTCGTGGCGGCCTTCTTGAGCACGATCCTCGCGACGGCGCTCTACCTCGCCTACGCCGTCTCCGGGCTGCGCGCAGCGAGGATGCAGACGGCCGGCATGCCGACCACCACCGGCGCCCTGGGCTTCGTGTCAGGCCCGCGGACAGCGGCGATCGGCCGTTACGCCACATGGCTCGGCTGGCTGGCCTCCGCGTTCCTGCTCACGGGCCTGATCTTCCGCGCGATCGCCACCGGCCACGGCCCGTTCGCGAACATGTACGAGTTCTCGCTCGCGTTCGCCTTCGGCGTGATGCTCACCTACATGTGGTTCGAGCACAAGTACCACCAGCGGATCCTGGCGCTCATCGCCCTGCCGGTGGCGCTCGGCATGATGGCCTACGCGTCCACGATCCCGGCCACTATCGAGCCCCTCGTCCCCGCCCTCCAGAACAACCTCCTGCTCACCGTGCACGTCGCGGTCGCGATCGTGGCCTACGGCTCGTTCGCCATCGCGTTCGCCGCCTCGATGCTCTACCTGCTCCAGACCAACGACGCCCCGATCGTGGTGGCGGCCTTCGTGCTCTCGGTGATCGGCGCGGTGGTGGGGGCGGTCCTTGGGGCCGCAAACGTGGTCACGGCGGGGCTCGTCGGCGGCCTGCTCGGCGGCATCACCGTGGGCCTCAGCGTGGCCCTCGTCCCCGGCGTGGTGTGGGGCCTCGTCGTCCGCGGCAGCAGCGACGCCACCGACGGCAACGCCCGCTGGGGCCTGCCCAAGCCGCAGGTCCTCGACGAGATCGGCTACCGCGCGGTCGTGGTCGGCTACCCGTTCCTCACCCTGACCATCATCCTCGGCGCCGTGTGGGCCAACACCGCCTGGGGCAGCTACTGGAGCTGGGACCCCAAGGAGACCGCCTCGCTGCTCACGTGGCTCGTCTACGGCGCCTACCTGCACGCGCGCGTCGTCCGCGGCTGGCGCGGCCAGCGGGCCGCCTGGCTGCTGATCCTGGGCTTCATGGCGACCCTGTTCACCTACTTCGGGAACCTGTTCTTCCAGGGGCTCCACAGCTACTCCGGCCTCAAGTAGGCAGCCGGTCGAAGGGAGCAATGCGCACATGAACGCAGCGGATGCGGCGGTCGGGGCCCCGGTGGCGGGGCGGCCGGCCGGGCGGCTGCAGACGATCATCGTCCTGGCCGTGACCGCGGTCGTCATCATCGTGGCGGCCGTGGTCATGGGCGGCGGCGCCTTCGGCCAGTCCGACGGCGTGAGTGCCGTCACCCTCACCGACAACGTCGCCGGCGCGGCGCCGGTGGCCGGGGCGAAGCCGCCGCTGTTCACCGCCACCACCTACGACGGCAAGACGGTGAGCCTGGCCGACTACGCCGGCAAGGCCCTGTGGCTGACCTTCGGCGCATCGTGGTGCCCGGACTGCCGCTCCGAGGCCCCGGACGTCGAGGCCGCGTACCAGCAGTACCAGGCGCAGGGCCTGAACATCCTCGCGGTGTTCATCAGCGAGTCCCCGACCGACATCGGCAGTTACGCCCAGAAGGCCGGGCTCACGTTCCCGATCGCGGTCGACCAGCAGACCAAGATCGCCAGCGAGTACCGGACGATGGGCATCCCGACCCACTACTTCATCGGGGCCGACGGCACGATCAAGGACGTCAAGCTCGGCGCCCTCGACCCGGCGACCATCGACAGCGAGATCCAGTCCATCCTGGGCAAGTAGCGCCACTGAGGAATCAATGAGCGACACCGTCGAGCCCGACGCGCCCCAGCCTGAGCCTGCCGCGTCGGCCGACAGCGCGGACGCCGAGCCGCAGCCGCCCGAGGCGGCTGAAGCCGGCGGCGACGCCACCCCCAAGCGACGGCACCCGTTCTACCTGCGGGGCCGTCGTCTCGGGCTGCCCAAGTCGCGCCGCGGCCTGTTCGCGCTGCTGCTCGTCGTGGGCGGCCTGGGCTTCGCCGGGGTGTTCACGGCCGTGTCGCTCATCACCTGGACCGAGACCGCGGACTTCTGCGGCCGCTGCCACACCATGGCCCCAGAGCTCCAGGCGTACGAGGCGGGCCCGCACAAGAGCGTCGACTGCGCCGCGTGCCACGTGGAGCCGGGCATCATCGGCTGGCTCAAGGCCAAGATCAACGGCACCAAGCAGCTGATCGACGTGGTCCTCGGGACCTACCCCACGCCCATCCCGCCGCCCGACCACGCGGACATGCCATCGACCGTCGACAGCTGCGAGAGCTGCCACGGCGTCACGCGGACCGCGGTGACCACACTCAAGACCGAGATCGTCTACGGCGAGGACGCGGCCAACACGCCTGAGTTCATCGGCCTCATGATCCGGCCCGGCGGCGGCGACCCGTTCAACGTGAACCGGAGCGTCCACTGGCACGTGGAGCGGACGGTCAACTTCTACAGCACCGACCCGGCCGCCCAGACGATCGACCTCGTCCAGGCCACCCAGACCGACGGCACGGTGGCTACGTACATCGCGCAGGGCAAGGTCAGGGTGTCGGAGAACGCGCAGCCCGACGTGGACGCGATCATCACCTCCGAGGCCAAGACCACGATGAGCTGCTATGACTGCCACAACCGGGTGGGGCACGACGTCGCGAACCCGCGGACGGGGCTCGACGACGCGATGCAGACGGGCTCGGTGAACCCGACCCAGCCCGGGGCGATCGACCCTTCGCTGCCCTACATCAAGCAGCAGGGCCTGCAGATCCTGTGGGCGACCTACCCCAACACCGCCGCTGCCGACGCCGCTGCCGACGGCATCAAGAGCTTCTACGCGCTCAACTACCCGCCGATCGCCGCCTCCAAGCCCGCCGAGATCGACGAGGCGATCAACCAGATCAAGACGCTGTACCGGCTCACGGCCACACCGGACATGAAGGTGACCGCCGCCACGTACCCCAACAACCTGGGCCACCTCGACTTCCCGGGCTGCTTCCGGTGCCACGACGGCGGCCACTACCTCGTGGTCGACGGCAAGGTGACCAACCAGACCATCCCGTCCACCTGTGACACCTGCCACACGTTCCCCCAGATCGGCTCGGTGGCGAGCCTGCCGCTCGGCACGCCGCCGACGACGCACAACGACAGGCTGTGGGTCTTCGACCACAAGAACGTGGCGACGGGCACCGACCCGGGCGGCCAGTCCTGCGGGCAGTGCCACGCCGCCGACTACTGCCAGAACTGCCACCAGACCGGCGCGGTCACCGTGGACCACGACGCGATGGCGACCAACCACGCCGCCGTGATCCGCGCCCAGGGCAACAACGCCTGCGCCTACTGCCACCAGCCGGTCTTCTGCGCGGTCTGCCACGGCAACAACCAGGTGCTGCCCGAGACGACGCCGTTCTCCACGCACCCGCAGACCCCGGTGGCACCCGTGCCCTCGGCCCAGGCGGGCACGCCCTCGTCCGGCGGGCCCGTGCCCGCCTCGTCGCCACCCGGGACCGGCATGCTCTACCCGCTGCGGGACGTCCCGGGCGGCTGACGGGCCGCAGCGCGGAGCCCCTCCCGGGCGGCTGACCCGCAGCCGCCCCCAGCCCGCCCGCGCAAGGACCGCACACACCGCCGGGTCCGTGGCGAGTCTGGCCGCGCGACGGGCCATTGTGCCCGGGACGGGCAGGCCCTATGCCCTTTATCTGTTGGTCCATTCCGTCTGCACAATCCCAGCCACTGGGGTTCCCCAACAGCCGATTCGTGTTGGAGGGCAGGATGGACCCGGAGTCGTCGCCCAACGCCCAGCCGCCGGTTTCATCCGGTCCGGCCGCGCCCGATGGCCCTCCTCCCCCTGCGGCGAGCCAGTCTTCGCCGGTCGCGGAGGGCGGCCGCGCCGCGCCGCCGGTCGACCCGTCCAGCCGCCGCCGGTTCCTGCGCTGGCTCGGAGGCCTGGCCGTCCTCTCCACCGGGGGCATGATCCTGACGCCGATCGTCGGCTTCCTGGTCCCCACCTCGTCGGCGGGGAGCGCGAACGGAGGCAAGGTCCTCGTCGCGACCACCGACGACGTGCCGCCCGGGACCGGCAAGGTGGTGGCGATGGGCAGCAAGCCCGCCGTCGTGGTCAACACCGACTCGGGCGTCAAGGCGTACTCGGCGATCTGCACGCACCTCGGCTGTGTCGTCGCCTGGAACGTCCTCCAGGGCGCGATCGTGTGCCCGTGCCACGGGGGGACCTTCAACGCCACCACGGGCGCCGTCGTGAGCGGCCCGCCGCCAACCGGGCTGCCGCCGCTCGCCGTGTCCGTCGAGGGGAACCAGATCTTCCTGTCGGAGACCTGAGATGACCGCCCCGCCCGAAGCCGGCGCCCAGGGCACCCCGAACCGGGCGACGACGTGGCTCGAGGAGCACAGCCACCTCGGGCCCGTGGTCGCCGCGGGCCTGCACGTCCGCGTGCCGCTGTCTGCCAACACCATGTACTTCGGCGGCATCGCGCTCTTCCTGTTCGTGATCCAGGCCACGACCGGGACCCTGCTCGCCCTCTACTACAAGGGCACCCCCGAGGCGGCCTACAAGAGCGTGCAGTTCATCACCAGCGAGGTGAACTTCGGCTGGCTGATCCGCAGCATCCACCACTGGGGCGCGGACCTGATGATCCTGTTCGTCTTCCTCCACCTCGTCCGGATCTTCCTCCAGGCCGCCTACAAGTACCCGCGCCAGGTCATCTGGGTGGTCGGGATGCTGCTCCTGGTGGTGACCCTCGGCTTCGGCTTCACCGGCTACCTCCTGCCATGGGACCAGCGCGCCTACTGGGCGACGGTGGTGGGGACCGAGATCGCCGGCAGCGTGCCCGTGATCGGCGACACCCTCCTGCTCCTGCTCCGGGGCGGGAGTGACGTCAGCGGCGACACCATGAGCCGGTTCTTCGGGATCCACGTCCTCGTGCTGCCGATATCGCTGGCGGCGCTCCTCGGCCTGCACCTGGTGCTCGTCCACCAGCTCGGGCTCGCGAACCCCGAACGCCCCGACCCGCGCACCGCGGAGCAGAAGGCCGCGCTGGCCAGCGAGCCAGTCCGTCCCTTCTTCCCCAACTACCTGGTCGACGAGCTCGTGGCCTGGTACATCCTGCTGGCGGTGCTGGTCGTTCTGGCCTCCCTCTTCCCGGCCGGCCTCGAAGACCCCGCCAATCCGCTCCAGACCCCGCAGCATGTCAAGCCGGAGTGGTACTTCCTCGGCGTCTACCAGCTGCTGAAGCTGGTCCCGATCAAGCTGGTCGGCATCATGCTCCCCATTGTCGGGGTCGGTCTCCTCGTGGTCTGGCCCTTCCTGGACCGCAACCCACAGGTGGTCGCCCGGCGGCGGCTCCTGGCTGTCGGGGGAGCGACCTTCGTCGCCATCGCGATGGTCGCCCTGACGGTCTTCGGCTATGTCAGCTAGCGAACACCCCCGCGCCGATGCCCGCCGGCTGGGCGCGGTGCGGATCGCCGCCGCTGTGGGCCTCATCGGCCTCGCCTGGTTCGCGCTCGCGGGCAGTGCCAGCAGCGCTGACCCGTCGGAACCCGGCGCGTCTCCCACGCCGGTGTGGACCCCCGACTGGAGTCCCGGCCCGTCGCAGACGCTCAACCCGCTGTTCATCCCGACCCCGGCGCCCCCGACGCCGATCCCGGCCACCGCACCCCCCGTGCCCACGCCGATCGCCCACAAGACCGACGGCACCAAGAACTCCTGTAATGACTGCCACAGCGCCGTCAACGACAAGCAGGCCGGGATCGCTGCCGACTGGACCAGCAGCGCCCACGCCTCGGTCGGCGTCACATGCGCGGACTGCCACGGCGGCGATCCGACGTCAGACCAGATCACCGTGGCCATGGACCCCGCCAACGGGTTCGTCGGCGTTCCGAGCCGGCTGCAGGTCGTCGGCCTGTGCGGCAGCTGCCACTCCGATCCGAACCGGATGAAGGCGTACAACCTCCAGACGGACCAGTACGCCAAGTACTGGACCAGCGTCCACGGGCAGCAGCTGCTGACCAGGCAAGACGAGCGCGTGGCGATCTGCACCGACTGCCACGGGGTGCACGACATCAAGAAGACGACCGACCCGACATCGCCGGTCTTCCCCCTCAATGTGCCCGCCCTGTGCTCGAAGTGCCACTCGGACGCCGCCCGGATGGGGCCGTACGGCATCCCGACCAACCAGTACGCGGTCTACTCGCAGAGTGTCCACGGCCTGGCCCTGCTCCAGAACAAGGACACGCGCGCGCCGTCATGCGTCAGCTGCCACGGCTCCCACGACGCGCAGCCCCCGACCTCCGCCACCGTGGTCCAGGTGTGCGGGCAATGCCACACGGCCACCCAGAAGCTCTACGCGGAGAGTGTGCACTCCCAGCTGCCGGCAGCAACGCCGCAGTGCTGGACCTGCCACGGCTGGCACGACGTGCAGCAGCCCAGCTCGGACCGCTTCTTCCACCCGGCGACGCCCAACTACACCTGCGTGACGTGCCACGACCTCCAGACGCACAAGCTTCGCCTCGAGGTGGCGACGTTCCAGAATGACGCAGAGCGGCGGTGCGACACCTGCCACCACCCGGATTCGGACATCTACGCGCAGGCGCTGGGGATCAGCAACGCGGTCAAGGGCGCCGAGGCCGCCTACAGCACCGCAGACGCGGAGATCCAGGAGGCGTCGCGCCTGGGCATGATCACCTCCGATGCGGACCTCGCGCTGGCCGGGGCCAGGACGAGCCTCATCCAGGCGCAGGCAGCCGTCCACACGACGAAGCTGGCCACGGTCGCGCAGCTGTCGACGGACGCCACAGCCAAGGCGCAGCAGGCGCTGGCGATGGCCACGGCGAAGATCGACGAGAGCAACTTCCGGCGTCAGGCGATGGTCGTCGTGCTCGCGCTGATCGCCCTGTGCGTGGCGACCCTGATGCTCCTCAAACGCCGACTGGACCGTGCTCTCAAGGTGTCCGTCAAGCAGCGCAAGTAGGCCGGCTCGAGGCGCAGCCGTCATAGCGCATTTCCTACGCCCGCCCTGCGGCCACCCGGTCCGGGCGGGTGTAGACGTTGAAGCCGTCCCCGCGCAGGAAGCCGACCAGCGTCATCCCCAGCTGTGCCGCCGCCTCCACCGCGAGGTCGGACGGCGCGGAGACCGCGGCCAGGATCGGGGCGCCGGCGACACCCGCCTTCTGGACGAGCTCGAACCCGGCCCGCCCGCTGACGAGCACGATCCGACCGTGCAGCGGGAGCTCGCCGGCCAGGAGCCGGCTGCCGACCAGCTTGTCGAGCGCGTTGTGGCGGCCGATGTCCTCACGCACGGCCACGAGCGTGCCGTCGGCCTCGAACAGCCCCGCCGCGTGGAGCCCGCCGGTCGCCTCGAACACGGCCTGGGCGCCCCGGAGCCGGTCCGGGAGCGACCACAGGACTGCCGGCGCCACGACCGGGCCGTCGGGGATCGGCCTGGCGCGCAGGTGGATGTCGTCGAGCGCGGCCTTGCCGCAGATGCCGCACGACGACGTCACGGCGAAATGGCGCGCGGCGACCAGCGACGCGTCGAACGGGCGCCGGAGCCGGACCAGCACCTCGTCGTCGGGGCGGGCGATGGCGCCGGCGTCGCCGAGCACGACATCCTCGACCTCGTCAGGTCCGTCGAGCAGCCCCTCGGCGTGGAGGAAGCCGACGGCAAGCTCCGCCTCGTGACCGGGCGTGCGCATCGTGACAGCGACGTCCACGGGCGCCTGGCCGGGCCCCGCGACCCTGATCGCCATCGGCTCCTCGCCCGCGAGGCGGTCGGGCCGCGACGTCATCTCGGCCCCGCGGACGGCGATGACCGTCACGCTCGTCGCACGGCGCTCGAGATGGGGCTCTCCGGGACGCGGCAGCATGGGCGAAGGCTACCCCGCCGGACGGTCGAGGTACACGGCCGACCCTGTCGGCCGCAGGCAGTGCGTCATCGACATGGCCTGCAGGTAGCCGCCGGCATTGAGGATCGCCACGCCCTCGCCCTCGGCCACGTCGGGCATCGGGTAGTCCTCGGCGAACACGTCGCCCGCCTCGTTGATGTGCCCGGCCACCGTCACGAGCTGCGTCCGCTCGCGCATGGGCGCCGCGAGCGGCACCACCTCCTGCGCGTAGCCGTAGATGAAGGACGCGCAGTTGACGTTCCAGCCCACGTCGAGCCCGACGAACGTGACGCTCCCCCGGCGCTCCACCGAGACCACCTCGGCGAGCAGCACCGCGGCGTCCTTCATGATGAAGTCGCCCGGCTCGAAGGCGGCCGTGACCCCGTACGGGGCGAGGTGCCGGGCGACCGTCGCCGCGTAGGCGTCGAGGTCTACCGGGATCTCGCCGTCCCGGGCGACCCGCCCCAGGCCCCCGCCGACGTTGACCTCGCCGATCGCGAAGCCGGCCTCGAGCAGCCGGTCGAGCATCGCCGTCGCCCGGGCCAGGGCCGCCTCGAACTCGGTCAGCTGGTCGCCCAGCCAGCCCGAGCCGGCATGGAAGTGCAGCGTGTCTACGGCCAGGCCGTGGCGGCGGACCGCGGCCACGGCGTCGTCAAGCCGGTCGGGCGTGACGCCGAACTTCGTGGGCCGCTCGCCCGCGTACGAGAGGCGGTCGGTGTACCCGGCGCCTGCCCCCGGGTTCACGCGGATCCCGACCGTCCGGCCGGGCGACCGGCGCCCGACGCGCTCGATCTGGCTCACCCCGTCGAGGTTGAGCCGGATCGGGTGCGCCAGCAGGACGTCGAGGTCGCGCTCGGAGACGTTCGTGCCCGTGAAGCTGATCGCCTCGGGCGCCCAGCCGTTGGCCAGCGCGTGGAGGACCTCGCCCGGCGAGCAGGCGTCGATGCCCACGCCCAGAGGCGTGCCCGGCTCGCCGAGGCCGCGCAGCACCGCGAGGATCCGCGGGTCGGGGCAGGACTTGAGGGCGAAGCGCGTCACGTAGCGCAACCCCGCGGCCCGGAGTGCCCCCTGGAGCGTGCGGACGTTCTCTGCCGGCCGCGCCATGTCGTAGACGAACAGCGGCGCCCCGTGCTCGCGCAGGAGGCCGTCGAGGTCGTGGCCGTTGAGGGCCAGCCAGCCGTCGCGCAACTCGAGCCCGGGGCGCTTCCACCAGGTCGGCGCCGGGACCGGAACCGCGGGCGCGGCCGAGCGGGCGGGGGCGCTCATCCCGGGCGGTCGCCGGTGGCGGCGCGCTGGGCGGAGGGCTGCGCGGTGTCCCCGCGGCGCGCCGACCCGCCCCTCGACGTCCGCGCGTCGAGGATGGCCCGGCGCGCAACGGGGTCGGCGAACGGGTCCGGGCCCTCCGCGACGTCAGTGCCGACGGCCGCGAGGAGCCGGGACGTGGCCGCCGCGACCTCCTCCACGGCCGCGTCGAACGCGGCGCGGTGGCGGGCCGACGGGGTTCGGAACCCCGACACCTTGCGCACGTACTGGAGCGCGGCCGCGCGGGCCTCGCCGGTGGTGGCGGGCCCGTCGTCCTCGGCCCTGCGGAGCTGGCGGATGGAACGGCACATGACCGCAGCGTAGCGGACGACGGCGGAGCGGCGCCGGCCGCGACGCGCGCCGCGCTTGCTACGGCCCCACGCCCCACTGGCGCTCGTAGGTGGCCTGGTAGCCGGCATCCGGGTCCCAGACGGCGCCCCGGGGCGGCACCGTGGCCACGGTGATGAGCCCGGGCATGGCCACGTACGACGAGGGCGCCTGCCCGGCGAGGTCGCGGTTGATCTCGTCGACCAGCTGCCAGCCCTGCAGGTGCAGGGGCTCGGCCACCGACGCCACCTGGTAGCCGCCAGAGCGGATCCGGTCGAACTCCGCCTGGTCCCCGTCGCCCGCCGCCACCGCGTACGGCGGGTCGCGCGGCCCGACGCCGTCCTGCGCCAGGCCGAGCTTCGAGCCTGCGAAGTAGTTGCCGTTGATGGCCAGCAGATACGTGAGGCCGGCGCCGTACTCGCGGTGCAGGTCGCGCACGATCGACGGCATGAGCGAGATCGAGGCACTGATCTCCGTGTCCCGGAAGGCGAGGACGCGGCAGCCGGCACAGCGCTCGATCTGGGCCTTCATGAGGTTCGCCTTGTCGAGCGCGATCTGGTACTGGCTGTCGGTGAAGATGGCCACCCCCGCGTGGCCGCCCGACTCGCCGATCACGTAGTCGGCGGCCAGCAGCGCCACGTCGCTCGGCCGCGTGGACACGTTGGTGAAGAGGGGGCTCGAGGGGTCTGGGCCGGCGACCGTGCCGGCGTGCCAGCCCACGACGGCGATGCCCTGCGCGACGGCCTCGCCGATCAGGCTGGGCTGCTCGGACGGGTCGAAGCCGCCGATGACGATCCCGATCGGCCGAGCCGCGATGGCCGCCCGCAGCGCCGTTGCCCGGCCGTCCGCGCGAGCGCCGCCGTCCTCCAGCGCGACGGTCCAGCCCATGGCCGCCACCGCCTGCTGCACGCCCTGGTAGACCCCGATGATGCCGCCGTTGGTGGTGTCGGCAGCAACGAAGACGATCAGGCCCCGCGCCCTCGACCTCGCCACCCCGTCAGCCGGACCGGCCCACGCCTGTCGGCTGACGCCCTCCAGGGCCAGCAGCGCTGCCGCCTCGGCCACCACATCACCGGTGGCCCCCGGTGTCGTCCCCGTCCGCGCGGTGGGCGGCGACGCCGGGGAGGCGGCGCAGGCGGCCACGGCCATCGCCAGCCCGATGGCCAGGGATCGGACCAATGTGCGTGAACCCAGCGTGGTCATGCCCATCGCCTCGCGATCCGCCCGTTCGCCGCGGTCGCACGGCCGCGCTGACCATAGGGGCCCGCCGGCGACGGCGCCATTCCCCGGATGGGGGCCCTCTCAGGCCGCGTCGACGTCGGCGTCCACGGGCTCGCGGGACGTCCGGCCACCGGACGGGAGCCCCGCGCCGACGCTCGATCGGACATCGTCGACGCTCGATCGGACACGGTCGGCGGGTCCCCGGCCCGACGATCGCTCCGCCTCGACGCCCTCCTTGTCCGGCTGGGGCATCTCGGGCAGGAGCAGGCTGAGCACGACACCGGCGAGGACGAACCCGGAGGCCACCAGCCCGGCCAGCCGCGTGGCGTCGACGAACGCGCGCTCGATGGGCTCGACCGTGCTGGGCAGTGCGGCGATGAACGCGGGGTCGGCGAAGCACGCCGCCTGCTCGGGCGGCAACGATCCCACCGCACCGGCGAAGCCGGCACCCGCGGCCGCGGACGGGTTCCGGAGCGCGGGGAGGATCTGCCCCGCGGTCTGGTCCACGAGCGTCGTGACCAGCTCGGTGCAGGCCGGCGTCGTGCCCCGGAGCGCGGCGAGATTGTCCGCGGTGCCGCTGGCGAGCGTCGTGAAGAGCACGGTGCCCAGGACGGCGATGCCCAGGGCGGAGCCGACCTGGCGCATCGTGGAGTTGGCACCGGACGCGAGACCCGACCGCTCGGCCGGCACGTCGGAGAGGACGATGCTCGTCAGCTGGGCCGTGGCGAGGCCCACCCCGACGCCGTAGACGAACAGGGGTCCCGCCAGCTGGAGCCCGGACACGGTCGTGGACACCAGGAGCGCTGTGCTGATGATCCCCACGGCCTCGAGGCCCATCCCCAGGGTCACGGCGCGGCGCGGTCCCCACGTGTGGGCGATCCGGGCCGCGATGGGTGCCGCGAAGAAGGAGCCGAGCGCGAGGGCAAGGAAGACGAGGCCCGTCTCGAACGCCGTGTAGCCGATGACGCCCTGGAGGAAGAGCGGCAGCGCGAACAGCAGGCCGAACTCGCCCAGCGAGACGATCGTGCCCGCGAGATTGCCGTACCGGAACGCCGGGTACCGCCACAGGTCAACATCGAACAGGAAGAACCGGCCCGATCGCGCACGCCGGTGCTCCACGACGATGAACGCCGCGAGGCCGACGAGCCCGACGGCCAGCGCGAACGGGATCACCGACACCGTGTCCGACGGCCAGCTCCAGCCGAGCACGCCGAACGGCTGCCGGGGCGTCCACCACCCGTAGGATCGGCCCTCGATCAGGCCGAACACGAAGGCGCCGAGGCCGAAGGTGATCAGCAGGAACCCGATGGGGTCGACGCCCGCCCGGGCGTGCTCATCGCGCGACTCGCCGATGTAGTGCAGCACGCCCACCACGGCGATCGCCGCCACCGGGACGTTGATGAAGAACGCCCAGCGCCAGTCCAGGTACGTCGTCAGCCAACCGCCGAGAAGCGGGCCAACGGCGGCCATGCCGCCGATCGTGGCGCCCCAGATGCCGAAGGCGATCGCGCGGTCCCGGCCCCGGAAGCTCGTGTTGAGGATCGACTGCGTCGACGGAAGGATCATCGCGCCGCCGATGCCCTGGACCACGCGCGCCGCGATCAGCAGCTGGCCCGTGGGCGCGGCGCCGGCCAGCACCGACGCGACGGCGAACGTGACGAGGCCGATGAGGTACATCCGCCGGCGGCCCCAGACGTCGCCGATCCGGCCGACGGTCACGAGCAGGGCGGCGAACACGAGCGCGTAGACCGTGTTGATCCACTCGGCCGTCGTGGAGTCGAGCTTGAGGTCCCTGATGATCGATGGGACTGCGACGTTCACGATCGTCGCGTCGACGATGATCATGGCGACGCCGATGCTGAGCATCGCCAGGCCGATCCACCGGCCGCGGCCAGCCGCGTCCATCGCCCGTCCCGGCGCGCCCTGTGCCTGCCTCACGTGCTCCCTCGCTCCCGCTGGTGGGGTGCCGCGCCGATTGCGCGCCCCCCAATCTTCGCAGCCGAGCCGATCCCGGATGGGAGGGGCCCGCACGCGGGCCGCACATCACGCCGTCGGCGGCGCCGTTCCTGCGGTCGTCGACCTGCCCGGGTCAGCCCGACGGGCGGGCGAGCTCGGTGAGCACGATCTCGGCCAACTCCTCGGGCGCTCGGTGGCCGGCGTCGAGGACCAGCCTCGCCACCGACGCGAAGCGCGGTCCCCGAGCGGCGCGCTGGGCGGTGAGGAAGGCCAGCGGATCGCCGCCGTAGCGCGGCCGGTAGTCCTGGCGGCCGAAGCGCACGGCGGCGATCGCCGGGTCGACGTCGAGCCACACGACCGCCACCCCCTCGCCGCGCAGCGCGGCGAGGCACTCGTCGCGATCGGCGATCGACGCGGCCGGGCAGATGACGTCGGGCCCCTGGGCGAGCAGCGCCCCGAGCAGGTGCGCGGCCTCGATGTCGTGCAGCGCGTCGGTGCTCTCGATGGCGCGGATCTCGCGGACGTTGTACCCGGTCCGCACCGAGATCTCCTCGTCCGAGTCGTGGACGGGCCGGCCGAGGCGATCCGCCACCAGGTGGCCGACGGTGGACTTGCCGCTGCCCATGAGCCCGACGAAGACGATGTGGCGCAGGTGCGCGAGGGCGTCATCGGGCGCCTGGGGCGCAGGACCGGGCGCGTCGTGCATCGGCATACCGTACGCGATCAGCGGCCAGACGCTCGGGCGGGCGCCGCGTTCAGGCCGGCAGCCCGAGCAGGGCCTGGCGGCGCGCCCACTTCTCGTTGATCTGGGCGCCGGTCAGGCGGCCGTGGGCGACCGCCCCCAGCACCACGTCCACGACATGGCCGACGAGCCCGGGGTCGTAGACCTGCTGGTTCGCGAACAGCAGCAGGTCGTTGCCGGCCTCGAGGGCGAGCAGCACTGCCTCGTCGGCGCCGTAGCGCTCGGTGATCGCAGCAGCCTGGAGGTCATCGGTCACCGTCGGCCCGGCGAAGCCGATGTCGCCCCGCAGCCGGTCGATCGTCGCCCGGCTGAGCGAGGCGGGATACGCCGCGTCGATCTGGCCGTTGACCACGTGGCCGACCATGACCGCGTCGAGCTTTCCCGCGGCGTTGAGGCGGCGATATGGCTGGAGCTCGGTCGTGCTCCATGTGTGAGTCACATCGGCCACGCCAAAGTCCGTGTTCACCGTGGACGAGCCGATCCCCGGGAAGTGCTTGGCGGCCGAGCGGACGCCGCGCGCGTGCAGCGCGTCGAGCTCGATGCCGGCCAGCTGCACCACCACGTCAGGATCGGCGGAGAAGGCGCGGCCGAGAGCGCCGATGGCCGGGCTCCGGGGGTTGACGTCGAGGTCCACGACCGGGGCGAAGTCGAGGTTGCACCCGGCGTCGGCGACGGTCGTGGCCAGCGTCTTCGCCCATGACCGCGCCGCGGCGATCGTCCCGCCGCCGACGTGCGCCTCCGACGCCAGCGCCGGGAAGCCGTGCGACGGACCGAGTCGGGTCACGACGCCGCCCTCCTGGTCCACCCCGATGAGGAGGCCGGCCGTGCCGGCGGCGGCCCGGAGCTCACCGGCGAGCGCGGCGACCTGCGCCGGCGACGCCACGTTGCGGGCGTGGCCGGTGAGCTGGTCGCGGTCGAACAGGATTACCCCGCCGAGTCCATCGCGGGTGATCGCGGTTCGGACCCAGGGCGCGCTCGCGAGGCGCTCGCCGCGGAAGCCCACGATCAGGAGGCTCGCGATCCGCCTCGGCAGCTCGTCGACGGCGGACGGCCGTGGCGTCGGGGTCGGCGTCGGGGTCGGCGCCGGGGTGGCGGCGGTCGTGCTCGCGGCCCCCGTCGGCGATGCGGAGGCGGCCGGCGCGGACGGCGCGCGGGACGCCGATGGCTCCGCTGGCAGGGACGGCGCGGGGCTGCACGCCGCGAGGAGCGCCGCGGCGCCGCCCGCGCCCAGACCGGCGAGCACGGCGCGACGCGACAGCACCGGGCCCGTCTGGCGATCCATCGCGCAGAGGGTACGCCGCTCCGGGCGGTCAGGCCTTGAGCGTGATGGCGCCGGTCGTCGGATCGATCGTGATCGGCAGCTCGAGGAGCGGCTGGTTGGTGGGCCCCTGGAGGACGGCCGCGTGGTTGTTCGGGTCGAACGCGGCACCGTGGCAGGGGCAGAGGAGGACGCCGTCCGCGGCGTCCCAGCCCACGCGGCACCCCTGGTGCGTGCACACCGTGTCGAAACAGGCGTAGCCGCCCTTCTTGAGCTTGACGACCATCGCCGGATCGCCCGCGGGCAGGGAGGCCGGGGCACTCACCGGGACCCGGATCCGCACCGCGCCGTGCTGGTCCACCTGGGCGGTCGTGGTGACGGTGAGGCCACTCGCGGTGAAGCCAGGGACGGGCGTCGCATGCGGTGCCGAGGTGGGTCCGCCGGGCGGCGTCGACGCGAGCGGCAAACCCGCGGCGCCGGTCGTCGTCCCGTTCACGGCGGACGCTGACCCCGCGCCGCCTGACGTGTCGGCCGTGCTGCCGTCGTTGGGCGCCCGGTCGTCACGACGAAGGAACAGGACGGGGAGGCCGAGCGACCCGACCACGAAGGTCGCCGCTGCGAGCACGCCCGTCTGCACCACCAACCGCCGCGACGCCGACGGCTCCTCTTCGAGGTAGCGGGGCGGCCGGAACCCGGACGCCGCCGCCGAGCTGGCCACGCGCTGGCCCCACGGCATCACGGCCTCCATGCCAGTGCCGATGTCCGCGATGAGCCTGGGCACCAGCAGCCCGCTCGTGCCCGCGATCGCGAGGGCCAGCCACCCGAACGCATACGGCAGGTCGGCGCCGTAGTAGTACGGGTGCGTGGCCCAGGACGCGGTGAGGAAGAACAGGAGCGACAGCAGCGCGCCCCCGGCGGCGGCCACTCGGAAGAGCAGGCCCGAGACGGTCCCGAGCCCGATCGCGATCTCGGCCAGCGCGATGAGCACGCCCACCAGGATCGCGAACGGCTCGACGGGCTTGATCATGAACGCGAGCGGCGAGGTGCGGGCGAAGGCGGCCAGCTGGGCGGTGATCGAGGTGGGCGAGCTGGGGTCGAAGAACGCGGGGTCGACGATCTTGTCCAGGCCCGCGTAGATGAACGTCGCGCCGAAGAAGAAGCGGACGGGGAGGAGGGCGCGGGCCGCGAGACTCGCGCCCTCCAGCTGCGCCCGGGGCGAGGTCCAGGGCGCAGGCTCGGACGGACGGACGGGCCGCGACGCAGGTTCCACGCTGCCGTAGGCTCGATCCGGGACGCGGCGCGATCCGCGCTGGCGGCGACTCACCGCCAGGACTCAGCTCGCGACGCGGCCACAGGCACCTCCATCCGGGGCGCGCCGACCGGATTCGGCGCTGCCTGTGACGACCGTACGCTCCGTCGCCGCGCCGGGCGTGAGGCGCGGATGAGGCTTTCCACAGGAACCGGGCCGCGGGCTCAGCCCCCGACCTCGTCGGGCAGCAGCGGCTCGACCCAGACTTGGTAGGCGCTGCCGCTCGCCGTGAGCTCCGTGCCGGCCGCCGCCCGGGCCAGGGCTTGCGCCAGCGTCGCCGCATCCGCGCCCGAGAGGATGCCGGAGCGGAGACCGTCAACGCCGAGGTCGGCCGCGGCAGGCGCGCCGAAGGCGGCGGGATCGCCGGCCAGGGGCCACCGCTCGGTCGCGCCGGCGGCGCCGTCGGCGGCCTTGGCCAGCCAGACCCGGTACGCCGTCGCGTCGTAGGTGGCCGGCGCGGCAACCGTGCCGCCCCACGCCACCGTGGGGTCGGTCAGCCTCGCCAGCAGGTCGAGGGCCGGGATGCCCGGCGTCCGCGTCGCGTCCCCGGACGCGCCGGGCTGCACGCCGGGACCGCCGACGGGGCCGCCAATCGGGCCGCCGACAGGTCCGCCGGCTGCCACGCGCGTGACGACCTCGCTCCCGCCCGCTTCGAGGGTGAAGACCGTGACGCCCGTGTCGGCCGCCACGCCGCCCCCCGCGCTGCCGTCCGCGAGCCCTGCCGCCGTCGCGGCCGCGAGGATTGCGGCGGCGCCCGCCGGTCCCGTGTCGCGCACGTTGACCGCGGGGATGAGCAGCGGCCCGCCGTCGGCGGCGGGCGCTGGCGTGAAGATGCGCCCGTCGGTGTCGACGACGACCGTGGGCAGGGCGCCGATCGTCGCGGCCGGGTTGATGAACCCGCCCTCATTGCGCACCTCGAGCAGGAGGGCCGCCGGCGCCGGCGCGGGCGACGACGGGCCAGCGGAGGGCGCGTCGGTGGTGGCGGCAGGGGCCGGGAGCGATGCTGACGCCGAGACGGCGGTCGACGGGCCTGACGTCCCGGCCGGGCTGCATGCCGCGAGCAGCAGCAGGCTCGCCGCTGCGGCGGCCGGCCACGACAGGCGCCCGCCGGCAACCGCCGGCTGGTGGGGGATCGATGCGCGCATGGGGACGACCTCGAGTCCGGGACGCGGCGAGCCGCACGACCTCCCCAGAACGCCAGGCGCAGGCGTCCGGTTCCCGATGGGCGCGGGAGGCGAGCGACCGGCTCTGCAGGGGTGCCCGCCGCGCGCCCGGCAGGGCTGCTCAGCCCTTCGCGAGCCGCCAGTCGATCGAGCCCGTGTAGCAGTGGTCGAGGTACACGCAGAGCCCGCCCGACATGTCCCAGGTCCGGCCGGACACGTACGGCCCGCGGTCGATGACGGGAACCGTGGCCGTGCGGCCGTTGGCGGGGTTGCGGAAGGTGACCAGCGTGCCGCAGGGCAGGGTTCGGCTGGCGACGCCGCGGACAGCGGTGGTGAGGACCACCCCGCAGGCGGTCCGCGAGCCGTACAGGCCAGGGCCGTACCAGCTGATGTCCCGGTCGAGGTGCCAAGGGTTCTTCGCTGCCCGCTTCGGCTTCACCGTGGGCTGCGGCGCCGTCGGACGGGCGCCCGCAACCCCGGCGGAGACGGCGGCCTCGGCCAATGCAGTCGCTGGCCCGAGCCAGCCGGCCGAGCGATGCGCCGAGTCGAGTGTCGTGATCGACGTCGCCGGGACGTCCGAGGGCGCGACGCGCGTGACAGTGCGGAACTCCGCCGCGTCGAGCGTCTGGGCAACGCTCGACATGCGAGCCCCCGCGGCCTCGGGTCCGGCGACCAGGGCGGCCGCGGCGATGAGCGCCGCGATCGCGACGATGAACCTGGATCGCACGATGTGGAGCACAAGATACCCGAGTCGTCAACTAAGGAATAGTCCTAGTCGCGTTCGGCGATGGTCCTGGACGCCGATGCGTACGCTACGGGCGTGCCCCCCGGATCCCGCTCCACCGTGCCAGTCGTCGAGCGCGTCGTCGCCCTGCCGGGGCCGCTCGACCTGCGTCTCACGCTCGGCCTGCACGGGCACGGACGCCACGATCCGGCGCTCCGGTTCGAGGCGTCCGGGTCGGCATGGCGGACGACCCGGACGTCCTGCGGCCCGGCGACCCTGTTCATCGAGGTCGTGGACGCCGGCCTGCGCGTGCGGGCGCGCGCGTGGGGGCCGGGGGCCGAGGCCAGTGTGGACGACCTCGAGGCGCTGCTCGGCCTCGATGACGACCCGTCGGCCCTCGTGCCCCGCCACCCCGCGGTCGCCGAGGCGGCCCGGCGGCTGCGCGGCCTACGCATCGGGCGGACAGGCAAGGTGCTCGAGGCGCTCGTGCCGGCCATCCTCGAGCAGAAGGTGACCGGGGACGAGGCGTCCCGGGCGTACCGGGGGATCAGTGCCCGGTGGGGCGAGCGGGCGCCCGGTCCCGCGGGCGAGCGCGGCATGCGCGTGCCGGCCGACCCGGCGGTGCTCGCCGCGCTCCCCTACTACGCGTTCCACCCGGTCGGCCTCGAGCGGCGGCGCGCCGAGCTCATTCGCGCCGTCTGCCGCGAGGCGCCGCGCCTCGAGCGGCTGGCCGGCACGGCCTCAGGCCCAGACGGCGATCCCGCGGCCGCCTACGCCGCACTGCGGCAGTTCGCCGGGATCGGGCCGTGGACCGCGGCCGAGGTCGGCGCGCGGGCGTTCGGCGACCCCGACGCGGTCAGCGTCGGCGACTACCACCTGCCGAGCCTGGTGGCGTGGGCGCTCGCAGGCGAGCGGCGCGCGACCGACGAGCGGATGCTCGAGCTCCTCGAGCCCTACGCCGGGCAGCGCGGCCGCGTCATCCGGCTGCTCGAGGCGTCCGGCATCGCAGCGCCCCGGCGCGGCCCCAGGATGGCCGGACGGCGGATCGAATCGATCTGACGACGAGCGTCAGCCGGCGACCGGCTCCTCGCGCATGCCCCACGGCGACCCGTACGCGACCAGCAGGTCGAGGAACGGCTTGGGCGGGAACGCCTCCGGTCCCAGCACGCCGACCCCGCTCCACGTTCCGGCGGCCAGCAGCTCGAGCGCCACGACCGGGTTGATCGCGGTCTGCCAGACCACCGCCTGGCTGCCGTACTCGCTGCCACGACCAGTCGCTGTCGACCACGTGGTAGAGGTAGACCGCCCGCGGCCGGCCGTCCTTGCCCTTGCCCGTCACGAACGTCCCGGCGCAGGTCTTGCCGTGCATCCGGTCGCCCAGACCCGCCGGGTCGGGCAGGCAGGCCGCCACGACGTCGCGCGGCGAGACGCTCGACGCCCTTCACCGTGACCGGGCTCGGTCTTGTCGAGGCCGAGCGTGTGGAGCACCTTGAGCACGTTGATGAACTCGTCGCCCAGGCCGTACTTGAACGTCACGCGCTTCGCCTTGACCCAGCGCGGGATGAGCAGCACCTCCTCGTGCTCCACGTTCACGCACTCGACCGGGCCGATCCCCTCGGGGAACTCGAACGTCTCGGGCTCCGAGAACGGCGGCGTCGTGAACCAGCCGCGGCCCGCCTCCCAGATCGCGGGCGGGTTGAGGCACTCCTCGATCGTCGTCCAGATGGAGAACGAGGGCGCGAAGTCGTAGCCGTCGACGACCAGGTTCGCGCCGTCGCGGACGCCCGCCTCGTCGATCTCGCTGAACAGCTCGTCCTGCGCGTAGCGCGCGAAGATGTCCGACAGGCCGGGCTCCACGCCCACGCCCACGAGCGCGAGCTGGCCGGCCTGCTCCCAGTCGCCGGCCTTCGCGAACTGCTCGTCGCCCAGCTTGAGCCCCGGCAGCGCGTACGGCTGCTCCGGGTGCGGCTTGGACAGCGACATCGCCATGTCGAGGTAGGTGGCGCCGGCGGCGAAACAGGCGTCGAAGATGGGCATGACGAAGCGGGGGTCGACCGCGTTGAGCACGTGCGTGACCCGCTGCTCGCGGATCAGGGCCACCATCGCGTCCACGTTCGACGCGTCAACGCTCGCGCCGGAGAACCGCGCGTCGCCGGCCACCTGCGCCAGGGCGTGCTCGACGCGCGCCGGGTCGTAGTCGGCGACCACCATGTGCTCGAAGAAGTCGCGCCGGGCCGCGATGGCCACGGCCGCGGTGCCGACGCCGCCGGCGCCGATCACCAGGATCCGCATGATCGAGTGAACCTCCGTTGCGCCCACCCCGACAGGGACGGTCGGGAGGCTGCGGGGCGAGCGACGACCCGCCCATTGGTGGGGCCATGATGCCGCCGAGGGAGCGGATTGCGCCAAGGCGTGCCGCGGTGCGGGCGGCCGTCATCGCGTGGCCGTCGGGAGACGCCCCGCGTCGCCCGGGCCTACGGCAGGACGGCGAACCGGCTGCCCGACGCGGACCGCAGGACGCCGAAGTGGCGGCGGTCGAGGGTGACGATGGTCTGCGTGCCGTATCGGGCGGCGAGGACGACGTTGGAGGCGTCGGCGACGCCGATCGCCTGGTCGTCGTAGCGCTCCACCACGGTTCGGGCCTCGGCCAGGTCGTCCGGGCCGAACGGGGGCAGATCCCAGGCGCCGCTGGCGAGCTCGCCCAGCACCGCCAGCTCGGCGGCGACCCCGTGGCGCGTGGCGACGAGGTAGTCGAGCTCGGCGACGACGAAGGGCGACACTACCAGCGGCTCGTCCGCCGCCTCGATGACGCGGCGGACCGCCTCGTGGTCCGGCTCGTCGCGGTCGAAGAACGCAAGCAGCGCGCTCGTGTCGACGATCACCGCTCGCCGAACCCCGGCAGGTGGGCATCGGCCTCGCGTGCGATCGGCGCGCCGCTCGCGAACAGGCCCGCCCTCGGCCGCGGGCGGTCGCCGCCGACAGCGTCGCGGATGGACTCGCGGATCACCTCCGCCTCCGACACGCCCCGCCGCCTGGCCGCTCGCCTCACGGCAGCCCGCAGATCCGCCGTCAGGTAGATGGTCGTCTTGTCCATGGACGTATGGTACCACCGCTGGCACTGGCATCAGATTGCGGCTCCGTCCGCACGTCCCACGGGCGCACCTGTGCCGCCAGAGTGCGGATTCCGGGTAGTTCCGGAATCGCGGAACGAGCCGTGCGCCAGGTCGACCCGGCCACGGTCGACCGGCCAGGGCCAGCCGCGGGCGCCCTCCCGGAGGATCCTGGCCAAGGCCGTCCGGAGGCGGCCAGGGATCAGCGGATCGGGGACACTGTTGCAGGTCCCCGTCAGGATTCCGGCAGTGGCACGAAGGCGACCGTGCCGCCGTGGACTCGACTCGGCCGTGGACGCCTCGGGCGGCCGGCTCGCCGCCGCCTCGGGCTCCACGTACAACTTCCTCCTGCCCGACCCCCGCGGCTCGGTGGCGGGCTCGCTGAGCTCGGACCAGTCGACGGTCACCTCCGCCACCCGGTACGACGCCTGGGGCGGCACGGTGGCGGCCGGCTCCGTGGGCGGCACCGCCGTCGGGAGCGCCGCGTGGAGGTACCGGGGGAGGCTCGACGTCAGCCCGCCCGGCCTGGGCACCCCCCTGTACGCGATGGGCGCCCGCCTGTACTCGCCGGGCGTCGGCGCGTTCACCAGCCTCGACACGGTCGCGGGCTCCGCGCAGGACCCGCTGTCGATGAACCGCTGGCTGTACGCCGAGGCGGACCCGGCCACCCTGGTCGACCCGACCGGGCACACGGCGATCCTCGTCGACGGCTGCGGCTCGACGCTCACGATCGACCAGCGGCACAAGCCGAGCACGCACCCGGGCAGGCCGGGCGCGGAGTCAGCGTGCCGGGGCGGCCACCGCGACGAGCGCCGACAGGAGCGGGTCGCCCTCGCTCGGCGCCTCGACGAGCCCCGCGATCTCCGCGTCGTCCGGCGACCAGGCCAGCCAGTCGAACGCGTCGCCCGACGCTCGGGAGAGCGCCCGGGTCGCGACGGTGAGGACCCAGGTGCCGTCCCGGCCGTCGCCGAGCTGGCCGGCGAAGGCGAGGCGGGTCCCGTCGTGCGAGAAGGCGAGGCCCCGCGGGTCGCGGATCCCGGAGACGAGCAGGCGCGCCCGCCCGGTGGCGGGGTCGGCGAGGTAGATCCCGCGCGGGGCGTCCAGCCGCGCCTGGCCCGACTTGCCGATCGCGTCGGTCGAGGCGACGAACGCGACCGTGCCGCCGCCGGGCGACACGGTGGGCTCGTCCGCCCAGCCGGTGCCCGGGCAGTCGCCCTGGCCGGACGGCTCGACGTCGAGCCGGAACTGGCGCGGCGGGTCGCCGACGGTCCACGGGAGCAGCGCGCTGCCCGACGCGTCGACCCGGATGATGGTGCTGCAGAAGGCGCCGCCGTACCCGACGAGGAAGGCGCCGCCGGGCAGCGCCGCGGCCTGGCCGGCCGTGAGCACCCGCGGGGCGGTCTGGGCGATCACCTCCGGCCCTCCCGCGTCGGGGAGGATGCCCACGACCGAACCAGTGGGCACGAGGCCGTCGCCGCAGAACGCGAGGAACCCGACGCGGCCGTCCGGGAGTGCGAATGGCGCGTTCGCCTTGACCCGCGCGCAGCCGGGCAGATCCGGCAGCGGCAGGTCGTAAAGCCGCCCCCCATCGATCGACGCGAGCCGATCCTTCGATCCAGGCCCAGCAGGTGTCGAGTAGCTGACCACGATCCCGCGCTGGGTCGTCCAGGCGACGCCCCACAGCTCGGCGGGCGGCACCAGCGACGAGGGCGCGGGCGTCGGGCCGGCGGGGCTGCAGCCCAGCGCGACGACTGCCGCCATCGCCAGCGAGGTGAGGCGGCGGAGAACCATCACCGCGGATAGTACTTGTCGAACCGGTCGCCCGGGAACACCTGCCGGAGCGGGGCCGGCGCCCCGACCGCCGGTGAGCCCGATGGTCGCAGGTGCGCGGGCCCTCCTGCGGGCCCCGCCGCCTCAGCCCCCGCGGGGCCTGCGCGCCGGCCGGATCAGCTCTCCCGTCCGCGCGTCGAGCAGCGGGATGTCGGGCCGGCGCATGGCGCCGAGGGTCTGGTAGCCGGAGGCGCGCTCCTCCCGGAGGCGCGGCCGGATGGCCCGCTCCTCCTTGTACTGGAGCCACGTGAGCCGCATGCCCACCAGGAAGCACGCCAGCATGCCCGTTCCCTTCCAGGGGTCGTGCAGGAGCGCGGCGCAGGCGATGAGGCCGAGCACGAGCACGACGATGACGTTCCCGTACCGGCCGCTGCGCCGGTCGTGCTCCCACGCGGACACGCCGGGCAGGAGCTTCGGCACGCCGCGGGGTTCCTCCGTCGTCGGCCCGCCCGTCCTCGCGGTCACTGCTCCCACCCGCCGTGCGTGAGGTGGTAGGCGTCGATGAGGGTCAGGGTGGCGTCGGTCGCCACCTCGACCGTCTTGGCGATCACGAGGCCACCCTGCCCCAGCGCCCGGGCCGTCGTCAAGCCGCCGTCGAGCAGGTTCAGCGAGCCGGCGAGTATCACCTCCGGGGGGCGGGGGCGGGAACCGCCGCCACCCCCGATCGGCTCCGGGCAGGCCCAGGAACGCCGCGCGCCACTTGGGGTCCATCCGCGACACCGCGAACCGGACCCCGGCCAGTCCGACCAGCCCGGCGGCGACCCCGACCAGCAGGCTCACGGCGAGGCCGCCTCCACCGGGTACACCCAGTCGAGCGCCTGCTGGACCGCGGCCGGGTCGACCTCGAGGGTGACGACCGTCGACGAGCCGAGCGGCCCGTACTCCACGTACACGGTGGGGCTGCCGGTCCGCACGAACGCGCCGAGCGGGACGTAGACCTGGGCGCGCGGCGCGCCGCCCGGGACGCCCGGGATGCGCGCCCCGGGCGTCCACTCGAGGACGGGGCCGCCGGCGGACCACGGCCACGTGCCGAAGTCGGACGCGGGCGCGGACCCGACCTCGCGCGCGGCCCCGAGGCGCGACGACAGCAGCGCCACCGCGTCCGGCATGCGCCCCCAGTCGGCCGACGGCGCGCGCCCGGGCAGCGGGGCCGGGTCCCCGATGCCGTAGCCCGGGGCCGGCGTCCACTGGCCGACCGGGGGCGGCGGCCACGCCAGGGCGGCCGCGGCCAGGGCTGCCAGCGCGATCACGGCCGTCGCCCCCCACCGAGCGAGCACGGGGCGGCCCAGCGCGAGCGAGGCGCGGACCGAGTCCACCCCGAGCGCCGCACGCCCGAGGTCTCCGACCCAGGGCCGCGTTCACGAGCCCCAGCACCGCCCGGTGATACGCGGCACCGTGGTCGTCCGGCGGCTCCACGAGCGTGGTTGGGTCGGTGGCCTGCCAGGCCCGGCAGACGGGGGCCGCGTCCGAGCCGGTCTGCGTGCTGCACCAGGTGGCGAGCCGCTGGTAGTCGGCCCAGGTCGTGATCGTCCTCCCGTCGCTGACGACCGCCGACTCCACGACCGTCTCGCCGCAGTCGCCGGTCGGGGCGCACCCCGACCCGGGCCGGCGGGCCGCCCCGCGCCGCGGCTTTGCGCCGCGGGCCCGACCCTGGCCCGGCTGTCAAGCCCGAAGACGGCGGCGAGCTTCGCGGCCGCCCGCTCGGCCTTCAGCCGTCCCTCGGCCTGGGCCGCGGCTCAGCCCCCCTCACCCGGATACAGGGTGTCGGTGGCGGCGCGGGCCGCGCGGTCGTCGATGCGGAGCGCGACGGCTGAGCCCGACGCCCCGTCGCCGACCAGCGCATATGCGATGGGGTCGCCCGTCCTCGCGTAGTCGCCGAACGAGAAGAACAGGGTGACGGAGCCCTGCCCAGGCGCGAGCCCGGGAACGGGCCCGGGAACGTCGGCGCCCGACCACCGGAGCACCGGCTGCGAGGGGTGGGCGCTCAGGCCGCGCACGGTCGCGAGCGGGACCGGGCCGACGAGCTGGGCGCCCGGGATCGCCGCCGACAGGACCGGCACCAGCCGCGGCCCAACGTCCAAGAGCGGCGCCTCGGGCCTCCCGGAGAAGTCCGGCCCCCCGCTCAGCAGCCAGTCGCCCGACACCGACGGGGCCGGGGCGCCGCGGGCCCCGAACGGCGGAGGAGGCGGCCCGTCGGTCGCGGCCACCAGGGCGACGATGGCCACGGCGGCCAGCCCCGCGCCGGCCCACAAGGCCCGCCACTGCCGGGGCCCGGACCGGTCGGGGGCGGCCGTCCCGGGGCCGGCATCGAGCAGCCGCCGCCGCCACGGCCCGCCGGCCGCGAGCAGCCTGGCCGCGTCGTCGACCGCGAGGGCCGCGACCGCCTTGGCGACGTCTCCCCCGAGGCCCGACGTCGGCACGCCGGGCTCGTCTGCGGCCGCCTCCAGGACGCCGTCGGTGAGCCAGGCCAGACGGCGGGCCAGCCTCGCCCGCTGGAAGCGCCCCCACGGCGAGCCCGGGTCCAGATCGCCCAGCGCGGCCGCCGCCTCCTCGGCGCGGCCCTCGTCGACGAGGAGGTCGACGGGGGTGAGGACCTCCGCCTGATACCGGCCGAGCAGCATGGCGCACCGCCCGTCATCCCCGTACAGCGCAGTCCCGAGGCCGACCCTGTCGGCGGCCCAGGCGAGCGGGACGAACGCGAGCAGGAAGACGGCGGCCGCCCATTCGACGCTGGCGGCGAACGGCACGGCGACGGCGATGGCGGGCGGGAAGACGGCCGCGAGGTACCGCAGGCGGACCCGGCGGCGGACCGCCTGCGTCAGTCGGGCGATGGAGCCGGCGCCGGCTGCTCCCGTCACGGTGCAGCGGGCTCCAGCTGCTGGATCACGGACGGCGCCGCCTCAGGCGCAAGCATCACCACAGTCACGACGATGACGACGGTGCCGATGACGAGGAGAGAGCGCTCGGGGTGGTTCTCAAGTTTTCCAACCGACACAGATGGTAAGCGCGCGCACCCGCGGCCGACGCGGTCAGGCGCTCTGCCGATCGCTGGCTGTGCTCGACCCTCTGCCGCGGGGCCGCCGATCCTCACGGACGAGCAGGTGCCCCGCCTCGTCCTCGAGGATCGCCGTGTGCCCGGTCGGGTCGACCAGGGTGGCGGGATTGGCCTCGGCGTACAAGAAGCGGTTCATCGACAGCGGGGACTGGGCGCTGCCCGCGTAGGCGTCGAGGCTCGTGAACGCGCCGACGCCCGGCGAGTACAGGCGGGCGCCCATCGCGTACAGCGGGGTGCCGAGGCCGGGCGGGCTGACGTCGAGCCTCCCCTGGTACTTCCAGGCCGCGCTCCCGACCGCGCCGCCCGACGCCGTGTAGGCGGCGGCGGTGCCCCCGTACGCGTCGTACCGGGTGGCGGAGGTGACCGTCGACTGGTCCGAGGACAGCGAGCCCGCGACCGAGCCGCGGGGGTCGGGCAGGAGCCAGTTGTACGACGAGCCCGAGGCCGCGGCGAGCCGGCCGCCCGAGGGGCCGACGGCCGAGTCGAGGTCGGCGGCGCCCTAGCCCTGATCCGCACGACCTCGGAGGACGCGCCCGCGTAGGAGTGCGCGTCGGTGGCCGAGTCGACCGTCCGGCTCGCGATGCGGCCGAGGGCGTCGTACGCGTACGAGGCGTCGTTCGCGGTGCCGGCGGCGTCGATGCCCGCGAGCCTGTTGCCGAGGTCGTACGCGTACGCGGTGACCGCGAGCCCGGTCTCGGCGTCGCCGGTCACGTCGCCGCGGCTGTCGTAGGCGAAGGACTGCCCCTTCGCCCGGCAACGATCGAACGCGTACACTCCGCGGACCATGCCGTCGTTCGAGAAGTCCCCCGCCCAGCTCGTGGAGCGGTTCGGCCAGGTTGCCGCCCGCCATCCGCAGGCGCAGTCGCGCAAGATGTTCGGGTACCCCGCGCTGTTCGTGGGCGGCAACTACGCCTGCGGCCTCTTCGCCGACCGCTGGGTGGTCCGGCTGGCGCCCGACGACCTCGCCGCGGCCCTCGAGATGCCCGGCGCGGCCGGGTTCTCGCCGATGCCGGGGCGCTCGATGAAGGGCTGGGCATCGCTGCCGCCGGACGTGGTGGCCGACGACGCGACGCTCGACGACTGGGTCGCGCGCTCGCTGGCCTTCGCCGCCTCGCTGCCCGCCAAGGGCTGACCCGCGGGGGCCGGTCGAAGGCCTCCAGCCAACGAGTGCTTCCGCCCGGCGCGAGCGTTCACACGGCGTTCACCTGGCGTTGCCGCGGCGTGAACCGGCCCGCAGTCAGATTCGCATGATCGGCCGTCAGCGCCGGGTCCCATGGAGGCAGTGGATCGCCAGACCCGAGGAGACCCCATCGATGGACTGCGAGTCTTGCGGCCGGCACCGCCCGTCCGACCAGATCGTCGCCACCCGCTCGAGCAACGGCATGCTCCAGATGCTCTGCGGCAGGTGCCGCCGCCACCTCAGCCACCGCCCGGTCGAACTGGCGGACATCCGCTCGAGCGTGCGGCCGACGCTTCACCCCGCGTTCACGACCCGGTAACGCGGCCCCCCGAACCTGCGGCCATGACCGCACCCGACCTGCGCGCCACGTCGGCGCCCAGCCCGACCCGGCTCCCCGTCCTGCCAGCGCGTCTGCTCGCGTCGGCGCTCCTCCACGTCCTCGACCGCGACGAGCCGCCGCCCGCAAGGTGGCGCGCAGATCCGTTCGTCATGGGGGTCGCCGCACGGCGGGGCACGCTCGCGCCAGTCACCACGGTCGGCGATCTCGACCTGCTGGCGCCGACCAGCGCCGACGTGACGTTCCGGGACGCCGTGACCGCCCTTGCCAGCGACCCGCTCGCGGCCGCGCTGGCGGTCCGGTGCCTGGAGCTCACGCGCGGCGCGGCGCTCCCCGCCTGGCCCGTCATCGTCCGTCACGGAGCCGTGCCGCGGGTGGCGCCGGCCGATCAGGGGCGGTGGTTCGGGTGAGCCGGGCCGCGGCCGGCGAGGCGGTGCTGGGCGAGTCGATCCCCGCCGAGCCGCCGGCCACGGTGCCGGCCTGGGTGTACCGCCTCGACGTGGACGCGCCGGCCCGCCACGACGGCTGGCGGCGTGCGATCCGGATCCTCCGCGTCCGGCGCCGACTGCCCGCGTCGTCAGCTCCCCGGCGTCGACCGTAGGTCCAGCACCCGGCCCCAGTGCAGCAGCCGCACGGCCACCAGCACCCCGAACGCGGCCAGGACCAGCATCGACGCCGCCGCGACGCTGGTGTCGAGGCTCCCCGCCTGGAACTCGCCGTAGACCACCAGCGGCAGCGTCTGCGTGTGCCCCTCGACGTTGCCCGCGAACATGATGGTCGCGCCGAACTCGCCCAGCGCCCGCGCCCACGCCATCACGAGCCCTGCCGTCAGCGCGCTGCCGGCCAGCGGGACGGTGACGTGCAGGAACAGCTGGCGCTCGGACGCGCCGTCGACACGCGCGGCGTCCTCGAGGTCGTGGTCGACGGCCGCGAAGCCGGTCCTCGCGGACCGGATGAAGAACGGCGCGGCCACGAACCACTGGGCGACCACCACGGCGGCCGTCGTGAACGGCAGCTCGACGCCGAGCGCGCGGAGCGGGCCGCCGAGCAGGCCGCTGCGGCCGAGGAGCAGCAGCAGCGCGAGGCCGGCCACCGAGGGCGGCAGGACGATCGGCAGGTCGATGACGGTCTCGAGCAGCAGCGCGCCGCGGAACCGTCGGCGGGCGAGCAGCAGCGCGAGCGGCGTCCCGAGCGCCACCATCAGGACGAGGCTGATGGCAGTCGTGGTCAGGCTCAGGGCGAGCGCGTCCATGACGACCCGCATCCCGGCGACGGCGGCGAGCGAGCCGTCGAGCAGCGACCTGGCGAGGAGGGCGGCGACCGGGAGCCCGAGGACCGCCGCGGCGGCCACGGCGAACGCGGTCACCGATCCGCTCGCCTCGAGGCGGCCCCCGCGGGCGCGGGAGGTCGTGGCGGGGGGGCGCGCTGACGCCGCCGACGTCGTCTGGGTGGTCACGGCGACCTCACGACGTCGGTGGCAGCGGCAGGAACCCGAAGCCTGCGAGCACCTGCTGGCCGTCGGGTCCGGTGAGCCAGGCCAGGAACGCGCCCGCCGCCGCGCGGTGCCGCGACGCCTCGACCACGACGCCGCCATACGAGGCGGGGACGTTCTCCGCGGCCGGGATGTCGATGGTGGCGACGTGGTCCGACGAGGCCGCATCGGTCACGTAGACGACGCCGGCGTCGCCCTCGCCCAGGCCCACCTTCGCCAGCAGCGCGCCGACGTTGTCCTCGCGCGAGACCACGTTGGCCGCGTACCGGGCGGCGAAGTCGGCGCCGTAGGCCGGGATGGCGCTCACCTTGGCGAGCCACTTCGCCGTGTACGCCTGGATGGGCACGCCGTCAGCGGCGGCGATGACCTTGACGCCGCTGCGCCCGAGGTCCATCGGGGCGGTGATCCCGGCCGGGTTCGCGGTGGGGACGACGACGGTCAGCTCGTTGCCGGCGAACAGAGTCATCGAGCCCGCGGCGAGGCCCCTGTCGACGAGCTTCTGGGGGTTCGCCGTGTCCGCGGAGAGGTACACGTCGGACTGGGGCGCCCTGCTCGATCTTGGCCTCGAGGGCGGTCGACGAGTCGGTGGACACGGTCAGGGAGACGCCGGGATTGGCGGCCTCGTAGACGGTCGCGATCTTCGAGAGGACGGGCTTGAGCGACGCGGCAGCGTAGACCTGGAGCTCGATCGGGGGCGGCGTGGTCGCACCTGACCCGCCGGCGGGGTTCGATCCGCTCGACGGCGCCGTGGCCGACGCGCCCGAGCAGGCCGAGACGGTCATCGCGATGAGGACGGCGGACAGGAGGCTCCGGCGCACGTTCGGGCTCCCCGCTACGAGGGGATCTCGACGATGACGTTCGTCGCCTTGACCACGCAGACCGCCTCGCGGCCCACCTCGAGCCCGAGGTCGTCGATCGCCTCGGCGGTCATCAGGGACACGAGCCGGTGGGGCCCGGCCTGCACCTCCACGACCGCCGCCACGCCGTCGCGCTCGATCCTCGTGACGATGCCCGGGAAGCGGTTGCGGGCCGACTGGGCCACGATGGGGCGGCTCGTCGCGGCTTGGCGGCGTTCAGCGAGCAGGCGGGAGACGGCAGCGAGGCCCACCAGGCGCTGGCCGCCCTCGGAGCGGGTGGTCGCCAGCCGGCCGTCGGACTCCCAGCGCCGCAGCGTCTCCACCGACACGCCGAGCATCTCGGCCGCCTGGCCGACGCGGATCAGGGTCTCGGGGTCAGCCTGGAATTCGGGGTCCGCGCTCGTCATGCCGCGCAGAATGGCATCTGGCGGGCAGGATGTCTAGGTATTCGACCTCACGACATGAGGTATCGCACCGCTGGTCGAGTGGCAGGGCCCTGGCGAACCGGGCGGTTCCGGCGGTAGGTTTCCGCCGCCCGGCGCCTCGGGTCCCTCCGGCGCCTCGGGCCCCCCGGATACCGCCGCCGGCGGTGCTGTGCGCCGATCGGGGCCGCGGCACCGGCCCCGGCGGTATCTGCGGAGTAGCCCACGCTCAGCGCTGGCCGCGGTTGCTTCGTGGCACCGGCGCTGCCGGTATGGCGGATAGTCTCGGGGCGGAGGGGCGGAGGTATGGCGGAGAGCGGGGCGGGTTCCTCCGCGATCAGCGGGGCTGGTGACGACCGCCGGTCAGCCCTGGCCCGCCGGTCAGCCCTGGCCCCGCAGCAGGTCGAGCGCCTTGAGCAGCTGCGTGTCGCTCGACGCGGCCAGCTGGGCGGCGCTCATCCCCTGCACGTCATCGGGTGTCAGCGGTGTGGCGCCCGAGGGCAGGGCCACGGTGTAGTCCGGGTCCAGCCCCTCGTGCCAGATGGGACGGCCGTTGCGCGTGAGCCAGCGCTCGGTCCCGATGCGCATGACCGAGCCGTCGGCGAGCTCGAAGCGGCCGAGCACCGTGCCCGTGCCGAAGGTCTTCTCCCCGACCACCTTGGCCCGGCCGGCGTCCTGGATGCAGCCGGTCACGATCTCGGCGGCGCTCGCCGTGTTCCCGTTGGTCAGGACGATCATCGGGATGCTTGTGGCGACGCCGCCGGGCTTGACCGGGATGTCCTGGACCTTGCCGCTGCGGTCGACGCTCTGGTACACGGTCCCGTCGCCCACGAACGCGCTGGCGACGTCGACCGCCTCGTTGACGTAGCCGCCGCCGTTGTCGCGTAGGTCGAAGACGATCGCCGTGGCGCCGGCGGTCTCGGCCGCCTGGATCGCGCTGACCACGGCCTTGCCCGCCCCCGTCGCGAACGAGTCGAGCCGGATGAAGGCGACCTTCCGGCCGGGGATCATGGCCCAGCTCGACAGCGGCAGGTCGTACTGGCGGCGGGTGATCGTCACCTCGAAGTTGGCGACGCCCGCGCGCTGGATCGTGAGGGTGACCTGCGAGCCCGCGGGGCCGCGGATCGACGCGATGATCTGGTCCTGCGTCTGGCCCGTCGTCGACTTGCCGTCGACGGCGACCACGCGGTCGCCGCGCTTGAGGCCGGCCTCCTGGGCCGGCGTGTTCGGGAAGACCTGGCCGACGACCACGCCGCCCTTGCCGTCGTCTGGCGCGACCTGGACGCCGATCCCGACGAAGGTGCCGGAGAGCGACTGGTCCATCGCCTTGGCCTCGGCCGCGGTCATGAACGAGGTGTGCCCCGAATCGCCGACGGCGCCGACGATGCCCTGGATGGCCGCGTAGGCGAGGGCCTGGTTGTCGAGGTTCTGGGCGTCGACGTAGTTGTCCTGGATGTCGTGCCACGCCTGGTCGATCAGCGCGAGCTCCTGGTCGGGCGAGGGCGAGCCCGACGGTGCAGCTGCGCCAGACGAGCCGACAGGCGGCTGGCCGGCCGGGCCCGGGCTGGCGCCGCCGGAGTGCCCGAGCGCGAGGCCGCCCGCGAACATCACGACCGCGAGCACCGGGGCCAGGACAGCGACGAGGATCTTGGGCACGCCGCCCGCTGCCTGCGGCCGGAGGCGAGGCGGCGGTGGCGGCGTGATGCCGGCGACCGGGGTCGGCAGCCTGAAGGCCCCTGGCGGCGGCGGCGGGGCGGCCGCGGCCGACGCGGGCTGGCCCGGGAGGCTCGGCGACGAATGGCCCGGCGGCATCGCTGCGGGCGCCGCCCACGGTGACGGTGTGGGCTCGGGGGGCGCGGCGCCCGGCTGGTCGGCGGGCGGCGGGGCGGAGGGTTCAGTCATGGTCCTGGGCAGATCTGGGCGGGGGCCGATGCATGGCCGGCGGCGTCAAGCATGAGGCATCCCGCTTCAACGCGAGTGGACGCCCGATGAAGTTGCCTTCAACTACGTCCGGTCAGCGCTCCCGGATCAGGCGCCGGGCCGCCCGCGTGGCCCGCACGAAGTGGCGCAGGTGGTGGACCGGCCGGACGTGGCTGGGCTCGCCCGCGTAGATCGTGGCGATGGGCACCCAGCCGAGCGACCAGCCGCGGCGGATGCACACCGCGATCATCTCCACCTCGAACTCGAAGCCCGTCTCGCGGCTCTCGCCCATGGCGGCCATCAGGCGTCGCGCGAGGAGGCGGTACCCCGACTGGTTGTCCGGGATCGGCTGGCCCACGGCCCACGAGAACGCGGCGCCGCCGATCGTGTTGGACAGCCGGCGCGCGAGGGGCATCCGGCCGAAGTCGCGCCTGCCGATGATCAGCTCGGGGCGCGGTCCGGCGGCACCGACGGCACGGGGAGCGCCGGGCGCGCCGCCCACCTCGCCGTCGCCGGCCGCGAACGCCGCCAGGAACCGGGGGATCTCGTCGGGGTCGTGCTGGCCGTCGGCATCGAGCGTCACCACGGCGTCGTAGCCCTCGTCGAGCGCCCGCCGGAACCCCGCCCGGAGCGCCGCGCCCTTGCCCTGGTTCGGCTGCTGGCGGAGCACGGCGGCGCCGGCGGCTGCGGCGCGCTCGGCCGTGTCGTCGGTGGAGCCGTCGTCCACCACGAGGACCGGCAGGTGGCGCCGCGCCGACGCCACGACCGCACCGATCCGGGGTCCCTCCTCGTAGCCCGGGATGAGGGCGAGGACGCGCGGGCCGGGTGCGGGGGCCCCGGTCACTTGCTGGCGAAGGAGAGGCTCTTGACGACCGGCGACGAGCGCGTGAGGAGGTCGCCGAACCCGTCCCCGGCGAACGAGTCCACGTCCACCGCCACCGTGCCCTGGCCGGGCACGTCGACCAGGTACAGCCGCAGCTTCTCGTCGCCGCCCACCCACCAGCCGCTCGCCACCGACGCCCGGAAGAACAGCGGCGCCGTGGGCACCCCGTTGGAGAACGAGCAGGTCTGCGTCCAGTTCGTGTGGATGCTCACGTCCAGCTGCGTCGCCGGCAGCCCGGCCAGCGTGACCATGATCGGCTGCGACACGTTGAGGCCCTCGACCGAGCGGATCCACGCCACCAGGGCGGCTGCGCTCGTGCCCACGCCCGGCTGCGCGGCGGCCGGACAGGACGAGTCCTCCGAGAGCGCCTGGGGGTTGTGGAATAGGTGGATGCCGTTGTTCGTGTCCGCGGCGAGCAGGAGGCCGAAGTAGTCCGCGGCGTCGGCGGCGATCACCCAGCCGTCGCCCACGGTATAGGTCGCGGCAGGCTTGAAGACGCTCGTCGTGTGCGTCCCGGCCGGGACCAGGGGCGGACCCGACGGGGACGGGCTCGCCCCGCCCGGCAGCAGGGAGCAGCCCGCGACGAGCGGGAGGAGCACGAGGGCGACGGCAGCGGTCGCCAAGCCGCGGTTCATGCTGGGAGGCCTCCTGCGTTCAGGATCACGAGGACGCATGCACGGCCCCATTGTCACCCGGCGGGCGCCGAATCCGAGGCTGGGGCCGGCGGCTCCTCGCGGATGGCGCTCATCACGCCGGCCACCGCCCCGTCGGGGGCGCGGACCGGGGAGCTCCACACGCGCGCCGTGACGGGCCGGCCGCCATGGTCAACGTACGCGACCAGCTCCTCGCCGACCGGATGGCCGGCCTTCGCCAGCGCCAGGTGCTCGAAGTACCGCGGCAGGCCGGCGTCCGGGACGGGCGGGAACAGGCGGCCCATCGCCTCGTCGGCGGTCCAGCCGAACAGGGCCTCGGCCGCGGCGCTCCACAGGCGGACCTTCCCCTCCGGGTCCACGAGGACGAGCGCCACCGGCGACGCGTCGACCGCCGCGCGGAGCCGCGCCTCGGCGTGGTCGCGCTCGCGCTCGCTCCGCCTTGCCTCGGTGACGTCCTCGAACATCGCGGTGAAGCCGAAGAAGTCGTGGCCGCGGCCGTAGGCGGTGGTCGCCGTCAGCCGCACCACCACGGGGATGCCGTCGGCCCTCCGGAGGCTGACCTCGGGCGCGGTCGGCCGGGCCGAGGCAGCTCGCGCGCCGCCGGGCAGCCCGTTCCCGGCCGCGAGCGATGCGGCGACCACGGCGCCGAGCTCGCCCGGCAGCCGGGCGCCCACCATTTCGGTCGCGGTCCAGCCCAGGATCCGCTCGGCCGCCGAGTTCCACGCCGCCACGGTCCCGTCCGGGCCGACGGTGACGAACCCGACGGGCGCCGTCTGGACGAAGCCCTCGAGCTCCACCGCCAGGCGCTGGCTCTCTCGCTCGGCGAAGTGGAGCTCGGTTCGATCGGTGACGACCAGGACGGCCCGCGCGCCCGCGTCCTCGGCCACCGGGGTCAGGGCCAGGGTCAGCGGCAGGCGGCGGCCCGAGCCGGTCGCGATCGTCCGCTCCCCGGACCACACCGAACTCGAGGCGAGGGCGGCCATCAGCCCGTCCACCGTCGCCATGTCGATCGGCAGGACCTCCGCGAGGCGCCGCGGCGACGGGCCGTGCACGTCGAGGTCGAGGAGGCGCCGCGCGGCCGGGTTCGCGTGGGACACGGCCAGGTCGTCGACGTCAGCGAGCAGCAGGACCGCCGCGGGGACGACGTCCACGACCTCGGCCAGGACGCGCTCCCGCCGCTCCACCGCCTCGCGCGCCGCCTGCTCCGCGCGGAACGCCGCCCCGATCCGCCTGGCCAGATACCAGACGGCGGCCGCAGCGACGGCCAGGAAGGCGAGGTCGCCGACGAGGTCGGCTACGTCCGGCGCCTCGCCCGTGGCCAGGCGGCGGGCGAGTTGCGGGAGCAGCAGCAGGACGATCCCACCGACCGCGAACAGGGCGGCCGCACCCGCCGGGCTCGGCCGACGCGGTGGCGGCAGACGCGCCCGGTCCGTCATCTAGGGGCCGCCCAGCGCAGGAGCGAGGATGGCGATCTGCTCGGGCGTCACGCGGCAGCACCCCCCGACAAGCCCGGCGCCGAGGCGCCGCCACCGGCGCGCCGCATCCGGGTCGACGCGATCGCGGCCCGTGCCGGTCCAGCGTCGCGCCGCAGCGTCCCAGCCCTCGCCGCTGTTGGGGTACACGACGATCGGCAGCGCGGTTGCCGCCCGGATCCTCGCGACCAGCTCGTCGAGGTGCTCGGGCGCGGTGCAGTTGACGCCCACGGCGACCACGCCCGGATGCGCGTCGATGGCCCCGACACCCTCCTCGACCGGCGCGCCACTGCACAGGTGCGCGCCGTCGCGGCACGAGAAGCTCACCCAGGCCGCGGCGCCCTCGACCTGAGGGAGCAGCTCGGCAACGGCCGCCGCCTCCTCCACCTCGGGGATCGTCTCGACGGCCAGCACGTCCGCGTCGGTGGACGCGAGCACGGCCAGGCGGTCCCGGTGGAAGTCGCGCAGCTGGGCCACCGTCCGGCCGTAGTTGCCCCGGTACTCGGAGCCGTCCGCGAGCATCGCGCCGTACGGCCCCACGGACGCGGCCACGAACCGGGGGACGGCCGGACGGCCAGCCGCGGCATCGTCCGCTGCGACGGCGGTCCGCGCCCGAGCGGCCAGTTCGACGCTCGTCCGGAGCAGGGCCTCGGCTGCGGCGCGGTCGATCCCCCGCCGCGCGAAGCCCTCGAAGGTCGCCTGGTAGCTCGCCGTCGTGGCCACCCGGGCGCCGGCCCGGTAGAACGCGAGGTGCGCCGCGACGATCGCGTCCGGGTCGTCGGCGAGCAGGCGGGCAGACCACAGGCGGTCCGAGAGGTCGGCGCCCTGCGCCTCGAGCTGGGTCGCGAGCCCACCGTCGAGCAGGATCGGCTCGCGGGCAGCGAGGGCGGGGCGGAAGTCCGTGGCATCCATGGGCGCGATGGTGCCACCTCCGTCCACCAGGAGCACGCTCGGAGACGGGCCGGGCCCGCGCCGCACGCGGAACTGTTTCATTCGCTCTGCCACTTGCGCAATTGCGCAAATATGTTGTAGGGTCGACTCATGGCCGCCGATCCCGATCCGCTCGACCGCTACCGCCTCCACGCGGAGGTCTGCAAGGTCCTCACCGACCCCAAGCGGCTGCTGCTCCTCGCGTCGTTGCGCGACGGGGACCGCACCGTGGGCGAGCTCGCGGCGGGCATGGGCACCTCACTCCCCAATGCCAGCCAGCACCTCGCGGTGCTCCGCTCGGCCGGCCTGGTCGACGGGCGCCGCGAGGGCTCGTCGGTCCGCTACCGGCTCGCCGAGCCCGCCATCCTCGAGGCCTGCGACATCGTGGGCGGCATCGTGGAGCGGCGGCTGGCGCCCCGCCGCCCGTCCGCAGCCGGGCACCGAACGCCATCACCTCGACCCGCGGCCACCGCGGGCTGAGATCGCCCACGACCGTCGCACCACCACCGGCCCATCGCCGGACCACCGGAGACCCGCCATGGCCAACAAGACCGCAACCGTCACCCTCATGGGCGACGGCCTCCGCTTCGCCGGCAGCGTCGGCAGCGGCCACGAGATCGTCCTCGACGACGGCAACGGCGACACCGGCGCGCGCCCGGCCGAGCTCGTCCCGCTTGCCCTCGCGGGCTGCACGGCGATGGATGTGATCTCGATCCTGCGCAAGAAGCGCCAGGACGTCCGCGGCTACAGCGTCGAGGCGACGGGCGTGCAGATGGACGCCCATCCCCATGCGTACACCCGGATCGACGTGACCCACGTGGTGACGGGCGTGGGCCTGGACCCGTCAGCGGTCGCGCGGGCGATCGAGCTGTCGGCGACCAAGTACTGCTCGGTGGGCTCGACCCTGGCGACGGGGATCACCGAGCTCCGCCACGGCTATCGGCTTGTTGATGCCGAGACCGGCGCCGAGACGTCGGCCGAGGTCCTTGTCGAGGGGCCCGGGAACGAGATCACCGTCCCGGCGGAGGCCTGACCGATGGCGAGCAAGAAGCAGCGGAAGGGGTTCGACCGCGCAGGCGCGCCCATGGCCGGCGGCAGGCCTGCGGCGCCCAGGGGGGACATCGCGAGGCCGAGGGGAGGCGCTGCCAGCGGGGCCGGCGCCACGGGCGCGAACCGGACCCGGCTGATCGCAGCGGTCATCGGCGTCCTCGTGGTCGCCGTCGTGGCGATCGGCGGGTTCATGCTGCTCTCGAACGACGGGGGCAGTGGGTCGTCGGGCACCGCGACTGTCCAGACGAGCGCCGGCACGTACACCAACATCACGCCCGCCAAGCTCGCGTCCGAGCTCAAGACGCACGACTTCACGCTGCTCAACGTGAAGACGCCGTACATCGGCGAGATCGACGGCACCGACCTCTACATCCCGTACACCGACATCGCGGCGCGGGCGTCCGAGCTGCCGACGAACAAGACGGCCCAGATCGTCGTCTACTGCCGCTCGGGCGCCGAGAGCGCGATCGCCGTGCAGTCACTGCTCCAGCTGGGCTACACGAACATCCAGAACCTCGACGGCGGGATGAACGCCTGGACGGCCAGCGGGCGGACGCTGGTCCAGAAGAACCGCACCTGATCCCGTGAACTGCCCCGCGTGGGTGGACGCGAGGTTCCGCGTCCACGTCCTGCTCTGGACCGTGCTGTCGGCGCTCGCCTACGGGCTGGTCGCGGCGATCATCCCGAACCCGGCGTTCGGGCGGGAGATCCCGCCCACCGACGCCGCGATCACGGTGTGGCTGCTCTCCTCGCCGCTGATGGGGATCATCGGGGCCACCTACTCGTCGCCCTGGGCGCGGGCCACCTCGCCGATCGTCATGCTCGGCCCGAGCACACCCGCCACCGCGACGACGTCAGCGCCAGCTCGCGAGGACGAGCGGGCCACCTGGCTCGGCGGGGTCGCCTCCTTCGGGGCGTTCCTGGCGATCGGCTGCCCGCTGTGCAACAAGGTCGCCCTCGTGCTCCTGGGGACCAGCGGGGCGCTTTCGGTCTGGGCGCCGATCCAGCCCGTCCTGGGGGCTGTCTCGCTGTCGCTGCTCCTCGGGACCGTGGCCTGGCGGCTCCGGATGCGCGCAACGGGAGCCACCTGCGCGGTCTGAGGCCAGCGCCCGGCCGCGCCGTCGCCTCGTCGGCCGCGCCCGCTGTCGCCTCGTCGCCTCGTCGGCCGTCGCCTCGCCCGGCCGCGCCCGCCGTCCCGCGCCCGCCGTCCAGCGCCCGCCGTCGCCCCCGTCGGTCGCCCCCAAACCCCGCTCGACGCGGTCGCGCCGACGGTGCACGTCTCCGCCAAGCCCACATCCGGGTCGTTCGGGAATCGCAGAACGACCATGCCGGGGACCCGGGCGCACGCGGGTCGCCGGGGACCAGCGGCGCATGCGCTCGGGCACCGGCTGACCCGCAACACAGCCATCCCACCGAGCGTGGGGCGGCGGGGCCATTGCCGCCAGGATGCAGAATCCGGGTCGTTCAGGAATCGCAGAACTACCGGGGTCGGCTGCGATCGCGGCACCGCGGCGCATGCTGGCGGGCACCAGGCGCCGCGTCGAGGCGAGAGCCCAGACGCCGGCGGGCGCGCAGCACTCCCGCCCCACCGCGCTTGGACCGCCGGAGCACGACACCGCCAGCGCCCGGATTACGGGTCGTTCGGGAATCGCAGAACTACCGGGGAGCGGCCGGTTCGTTCCGCGATTCGCGAACCACCCGGATTCCGGCCTCCCCGCGGACACCCCACCGGCCGGGCACGCACGAATCGGTACACCTGGCGAAGCGGCCGAGGTCGGAGCGAGGGACGCTTCCGGTGCGCCTGACCGAGACGTTGCCAGTTGGCCCGAGAGGACCGGCGCCGTGGACCGCCAGAGCGCTGACGTGCAGGCCGCGCTGATAGCCGTGAAACAGCCGCTCACCAATTAGTGGAACTTTTCGCCCTTGTGCAGCATGGCCAGGATCGTCTCCATGCGCCTCTGCCGCGTTTCCGGCTTCTTGGCCGTCTGCAACCGCCAGGCGATGGCATAGAGATTGGCCTTGTTCAGCGTGGCGAGAAATGCTGCCGCCTCTTTGTCCTTGGCAACGGCCTGCAGAAAGTCCTCCGGCACCGTCGCGCTTGAAGGAGCGTCATACGCTCTCTCCCAGCGCCCATCCTGCTTCGCCGCTTCCACTTCCTTCAACCCCGCCGCCTGCATACGGCCTTCCCGCAACAGACGCTCCACATGCTCCCGGTTCGTCTTGGACCACAAGCTGGCCTTGCGGCGTGGCGTGAACTTCTGCAGCCACGCGGTTTCATCGTGCGCTTTCTTCTGCCCGTCGATCCAGCCATAACACAGCGCCACATCCAGCGCCTGCGCATAGGTGAGCGCTTTCGTATCCGCAGACTTCTTCAGCAGTTGGAGCCAGATGCCCTGCGAACTCCCATGACGCTGCGCAAGCCAAGCTTCCCAGGCTTCACCGGACTCAAACGATTGAATCTGCAGCTCCGCCACCTTCCCTCCTCCGCCCGCCGCTCGCCGCTGGCGGGATCAGCCGTTGGTGAACAGCGACGCGTACGCATTCACGGCAGGCTGCCCGCCGAGGTGCGCGTAGAGCACGTTTGACGTGGCGGGGATCTCGCGCCGGGCGACGAGGTCGATGAGCCCGGCCATCGACTTCCCCTCGTACACGGGGTCCGTGATCATGCCCTCGAGCTGGGCGACGAGGCGCATCGCCGCCAGCGTCCCCTCGCCCGGGACGCCGTAAGCGCCCTCGTGGTAGCGGTCGTCGAGGACAACCTCATCGTCGCGCAGGTCGCGCTCGAGGCCGATCATGCCCGCCGTCCGCTGGGCGATCCGCCGCACCTGCTCGAGCGTCTCGGGCACCGTGGCTGAGCCGTCGATGCCGATGACCCGGCGCTTCCGCCCTCCGGCGTCCTCGAGCACTGCGAACCCGGCGATCATCCCCGCCTGCGTGGACCCGGTGACCGAGCAGACGATGATGGTGTCGAAGAACACGCCGAGCTGCTTTTCCTGCTCGGCCACCTCGAACGCCCAGCCCGCGAAGCCGTGCCCGCCCAGTGGGTGGTCCGACGCGCCGGCCGGGATGGCGTAGGGCTTGCCGCCCGCCGCCTCGACGCTCGCGAGCGCCTCCTTCCAGGAATCGCGGATGCCGATGGAGAACCCCGCCGGGTTGAGCCGCACGTCGGCGCCCATGAGTCGGCTGAGCACGATGTTGCCGACGCGGTCGTAGACGACGTCGTTCCACTCGACCCAGTGCTCCTGGACGAGCACGCACTTCATCCCCGCGTGCGCGGCCACCGCCGCGACCTGCCGCGTGTGGTTCGACTGCACGCCGCCGATCGAGACCAGCGTGTCGCAGCCCTGCGCCTGCGCGTCCGAGAGGAGGTACTCGAGCTTGCGGACCTTGTTGCCGCCGAACGCGAGCCCCGAGTTGCAGTCCTCGCGCTTGGCCCACACGGTGGCGCCGCCGAGGTGCTTGCTCAGCCGGTCGAGCCGCTGGATCGGCGAGGGGCCGAAGAGGAGCGGGCTGCGCGGATAGTCGGCAAGCTTGGGCATCGGGCGGTCTCCGGCTGGACGGGCGTAGCGGCGGACGGACCGCGATGGTACGCCGCGTGCCGTCCGGCGAGCCTCCAAGGCGCCGCGACCTGCGGCGCGCGGGCTCAGGGTTCCGTGCGTCCTCGCCAGCCCGGCGGCGGAAGCGCGTCGCGGTCGCCGGCGGTCAGGGTGAGAGGCGAGCGACCACTTGCCATCCGACCGGGCCGTCGGTGCCCGATCGCGTGTCGACCACGAGCCGCACGAGGTAGGTGCCGTACCGGGGCTCAGGCGCACACCCCAGGGTTGGACCGTTCAGGACTCGGGTTGCCCGGTGGGCGGGCAGGTGCGCTGGAGTGCCCGCTGAGCGGGCGGCAAGGCGGGTGCTGCGACCGGGGACCCGGAGCTAACCCGCTTCCGTGCTCGCTGCGAGCGGATCGTTGAGCACGAAGTGGTCCCGGCCACCGGCCTTGGCGGCCAGCAGCGCCTGATCGGCGCGGGCGAACAGCGGCTCGAGCGGCTCACCCGGTCGGGCGAGCGCCCCGCCGATCGACACGTGGATCGCAACCTTGCCGCTGCCGACCGCCACGTGTGCGGCGCGGACCATCCGGAGCAGCCGATCGGCGAGGCGGTGGATGGCCTCCACGTCGACCTGCGCGGCCACCACGGCGAACTCCTCGCCGCCCCAGCGGACGATCGTGTCGCCCGATCGGAGGGCGCCGCGGAGCGTGTTGCCCACCACCCGAAGCGCCTGGTCGCCGACGTCGTGGCCATAGTCGTCGTTGAAGCGCTTGAAGTTGTCGATGTCGATCATCAGGAACCCGAACGGCAGACGGCGCCGGTCGAGGTCGTCCTGGCGCGCGGCGAGCACGGCGTCGAGCAGGCGGCGGTTCGGCAGGCCGGTCAACGGGTCGGTCAGGGCGTCGCGCCGTGCTGCGTCCATGGCATCGCGCGCCTCGATCAGGCCCGTGGCGTCCGAGAAGATCTCCACGCCGCCCACGATCCGACCGGTGTCAGCCGAGCGGATCGGCGCGGTGCGCGTCTCGACCGGCACGCGGTGGCCGTCGGCGTGCCGCAGCCAGACGAGGTGCTGCCGCTCGCGTCCGTCGGCGATCGTGTGCATGAGCGGACACGCCGTGGTACACAGGCTCCGGCCCTCCGCGTCCACGTGGACCAGCAGGTTGTCGAAGCAGTGGCGGCCGATCACCTGGTCCGCCCGGAACCCGGTGAGCCGCTCGGCGCCATGGTTCCAGTAGCTGATCTTCCGCTCGCGGTCCACGTAGTAGACGCCGTCCGAGAGGTTGTCGACGATGGCCTGGTGCAGTGGCGAGGAGGCGAGCACGTCGACGTCCGGTGATCGACCACCCGAGCGGGCCTCCTCGAGCAGCTCCCGGTGCGTCCGCTCGTCATGGATGTCGACCATGACGCCCACGACCCTCCGGCGGCCATCGCCACCCGGCACCACCTGGATCGAATCCTGGAACCAGCGATAGCCTCCCTGGGCCGGGCGGAACCGGTACTCGATGCGGACGGGCTTCCCGCTCGCGACAGCGCGACTCACGGCCGCCGTGGCCTCGGCGACGTCGTCGGGGTGGACGTGCGCCTCCCAGAAGCCGGGCTCGTCGACCCAGAGCGCTGGGTCGTGCCCGACAATGTCGCGGGCACGCGACGACACGAACAGCATCGTGCCGGACTCGACATCGGCCTCCCAGACCACCGCCGGGAGGCTGGCGACGAGGTCGAAGGTGGGCGCTGGCCCGTCGCGCGCGTCGAGGGCCGGGCCGCTCGAGATCGCCATGCGGTGATGGTGACAGGGCGGCGCGGACGTGCCATCCCTCGGACGTGGTGGTACGCGCCGCGGGAGAGACGCCGGCTAGAACCCGATGAGGGCCCCGGCGCGGTCGCGCAGCCGGCCGATCCGCGAGCGCCGGTACACGCCGGGCCGGATCGCGGTCCAGTCGTCGGCGAAGCGGCCGTGCGCGTCCCACTCCGCGTCATCGGGGAGCGGTGGGAGGTCAACCGCAGCGCCGCGCCCCAATCCGCTCGCGAGCACGAAGTCCGCGAGGTGCGGGTTGCGCGGCAGGAGGGGCCCGTGGAGGTACGTCCCGATGCGCAGGCCGCGCAGGCCGCCGTCGCCCGGCATCGCGATCGCCCCCTCGAACCCCGACCCGCCGTCGTTGCCGCGGCCGATCAACACGCGACCGAGCGGCTGCATCGTCGGGCCGATGGTCGTCCGGCCGGAGTGGTTCTCGAAGCCCACGATCCGGCGACGCGCCTGCACGTCGGCCGTGGCGATCGGCGACGCCGCGTCCAGCTCGATCGCGATCCCGCCCACGAACCGCTCCGCGCCCGCGGGCATCTCGGTCTCCACGTCGAGCAGGCCGGGCCCCGGGATCTCGCCGACATGCGGACTCCGGAAGGCGTGGCCGAGGTTCTGGTAGCCCGCGCACACCGCGAGCAGCGCGGCGCCATCGTCGATCGCCCGGCGCAGCGGCTCGGCGAGCGCGATCAGCTCGTCCGCCACCGACCGCTGGTGCTGGTCGGCCCCGCCGCCGATGAAGATCACATCCGCGCCGGCGAGCCTGGCGCCGTCGTGCGCCCCGATGCCCCGCACCTCGGGCGTGATCCCGCGCCACGCCGCCCGCCGGACGAGCGTGTCGATGTTCCCACGGTCGCCGTAGAGGTTGAGCGCGTCGGGGAACAGGTGGGCGATGACGACGCGGTCAGGGCGCGAGGAGCCGGACGGCGCCGTCATCGCGGCATCGGCGGCACGACGCCCCGCGCGGCGAAGGCGGCCCGGATGCCGAGCAGCGCGGTGTACGTCGCCACGACGAGGACGTTCCCGCCCGCGGGCGCCTCGGCGATCGTGCGGTCCACGGCCTCGGTCGGGTCGTCGACCAGGCCTAGGTAGTTGGGCGGATCCTCCCCGGGATCGTCGCACACGGCGTACTTGAGCCGGACCGCGAAGTCGGCCGCCCGGCGCCCGGTGAGCCGGTACGGTCGCCCGGCGACGAGGTCGGCCGGCGAGCAGTCCCAGTACCAGGAGACGTCGCGGCCGTCGGCGAAGGCGTCGTTGAGCGCCACCACCATGCGGTCGACCGGCGCGCCCTGGGCGACCGAGGTCAGCTCGGCCATCGTCGCCGGGTTCTTGAGCAGCGAGAGGACGACCGTCCGGCCGTCGATTGTGAAGTGCTCGAAGCGCGCGAAGGGGGGCTCCGCGGCAGCGAGCGCGCGGACGGCGGCCCGGGCGTCGAGGCCCATGCCGATCGCCGCCGCGACCGCGCCCGCCGCGTTGTAGGCGTTGCCGAGACCGGGGAGCCGGAGGACGACCTCCTCGGTCGACGCGCCGGTGGCGCCGGTCGACGCGCCGGGGGCGTCGGTCGACGCGCCGGTGGCGTCGGACCAGGAGAACCGGAGGCGCTGCCCGGTCAGGCCCTGCCGCTCGACGATCTCCACGGCCATGGTCGGGGTTGGCCGCGTGAAGCCGCAGACCTGGCACGCGTAGGCGCCGAGGTGGCCGATGGCGGTCCACGCCCGCTCGAGCTGGGCGCCGCACGACGGGCAGGTCACGGGCTCGGGCGTGAGCTCGGCGGCGCTGGTCCGGTCCGGGGCGCCCGCGAGGCCGTACGCGACGAGCCGGGCGCCGTTCCGTCCGGCGAGCTGGGCGAGGCTCGTGACCCGCGGGTCGTCGGCGCAGTAGACGAGCGTGCTCCCCTCGCCCTCCGCGCCGAGCAGTGCCGTCCACAGGCGCACGAGGTGGTCGGTCTCTCCGAAGCGGTCGAGCTGGTCGCGGAACAGGTTGGTCATCACCAGGACGCCGCCGGGCACCGCTGGTCGGACAAGGGGGAGGGCAGCCTCGTCGACCTCGAGGACCGCGATCGTTCCACGCTGGCGGAACTTCCCGCGGAGCGTGGTGGCGTTGACGAACACGGTGCCGATCGACTGGCGCAGGTTGGCCCCGGACGCATTGGCGAGCACCGGGTGGCCCAGCTCCCGCACGATGGTCGCGAGCATCTTGGCGGTCGAGGTCTTCCCGTTGGTGCCCGTGACCAGCGCGGCGCCGCGGAGGTCGGCCGCGAGACGGGCGTCGATGCCGGGGGCGAGCCTGGCCGCGGCCAGGCCGGGCAGCGAGGTTGCGCCCCGGCCGAACCGCCGGACGGTCCACGTCAGCCCGCGCGCGGCGAGGAGCGCCGACGCGTCACGGACGGACGGACTGCGACGGGCACTCATGCGCAGAAAGGGTACAGGCGAGCGGTCGAAGGGGGCTCGAACGGGCACGATCCTGCAGATTCCTCGTCACTCCCCAGTGATCCCTGCAGATCCCCCCAGATGTCCCCCCGGAGGGCCTTAGCGGCCGACGACGGCCGACTTTCTCGCAGATGTCCTCCCGGGGACCCTTAGACGCTCCGAGGTTGCGGTCTGGGCGGCCTGGAGCCGGGAAACGCCCCGGGCGACCGCCTAAGGCCCTCCCGGGGGCCATCTGGGGGGATCCGATGCGTCAGGGATGTGGGGGGGTGGCAAGGCTGCCCGGTGGCACCTGCTGCCAGCGCTGCTGGCCGCCGCGGGGTCCGTCGTCGTGGCTGTCGTCGCGGCCGCCCGCGCCTGGGGGCCGATCTTCGAGGATCCGGACGGTCGACCCCCCCAACACCGCACCCTCGTCTCACCCGGGCGCGCGCACCAGCAGCGCCCGTGACGCTTCGGACGGCGAGCGCAGGCCAGCGAGGGCCAGCGCCAGGTCCACCTCGGCCGCCAGCAGGTCGAACGCCCGGCCCACGCCCGCCTCGCCGCCCCAGGCCAGCGACCAGAGGACCGGCCGGCCGAGCATGACGCCCCGCGCGCCGAGCGCGAGCGCGGTGAGCACGTCAGTCCCGCGGCGGACGCCCGAATCGAGCAGGACGGGCGCGCGGCCGGCCACCGCGTCGACGACCGCCGGCAGCGCGTCGACCGCGGCGATCGAGCGGTCCAGCTGGCGCCCGCCGTGGTTCGAGACGTCGATCGCCACGGCGCCGAGGTCCAGCGCGCGGACCGCGTCGTCGGGATGGAGCACGCCCTTGACGACCACGGGCAGCCGCGTGTGCGCCACCACCCACGCCAGGTCGTCCCAGGTGTTCGACGTCTTGAAGTCGTCGTCGCCGTACGTGTCGGCACGCTTGGCCGCGCCTCGCCGGATGTTCGCGTACGTCACGCTCGGCGGGAGGCTGAACCCGGTCCGAATGTCGCGCTCGCGACGGCCGAGGATCGGCGCGTCCATCGTCAGCACGATGGCCTCGCAGCCCGCCGCCTCGGCCCGCGCCAGCAGCTCGCGGTTCCGGCCGAGGTCCTCGAGGAAGTACAGCTGGAACCAGCAGGCGACACCGGTCGCGGCTACGTCCTCGATCGACGTGGATCCCACCGTCGAGAGGCTGAACACGAGCCCCCGGACCGCGCAGGCCCGCGCGACCGCGACCTCGCCCTCCGGGTCGCCGAGCTTGTGCAGCGCCATCGGCGCCACCATGAACGGCGAGGCCCAGCGACGGCCGAGCACCTCCACCGAGGCGTCGCGATCGCGGATCTCGGCGCCGATCCGCGGCAGGAACCGCCAGCGGTCGAACGCGGTGACGTTGTCGCGCAGCGTCACCTCGTCGTTGGCGGCGCCCGAGTAGTAGGCCCCGCTGCCGGGCGCCAGCTTCGCGAGCGCGAGCGCCTCGAAGTCGGCGAGCCGGATCGGGTCGTCGCCCGACGGCGCCGCCGCGTGCTCCCAGGCGACCCGGCTGGCGCCACCGCTGCCGCTCATCCCATGCCCCGGATGCGCAGCGCGTTCGCGTGGGCGGGGAAGCCCTCGTGGTCGGCGAGCGCGAGCGTCGGCGCGGCGAGCGACCGCAGCCCGTCCTCGGTGAGCTTCGCCACCGACGCTGTGGTCATGAACGTCCTCGCGGTCACGCCGCCGTTGATCCGCGCGAAGCCGCCCGTGGGCAGCGTCGCCGGCACGCCGATCGTGAAGTTCGCCGCCGACACCGGGGAGTCCTGACCCAGCAGCACCTCGCCCGCATAGGTGAGCTTCGCCAGCGTCGCCTCGGGATCGCGGGTTGCGATCTGCATGTGCTCGGGCGCGTAGTCCCCGGCGAACGTCGTCGCCTCGTCCATCGTGTCGAACAGGAACGCCCCGCCCAGGTTCGAGAGCGCCGAGCGGGCGTACGAGGCCCGGGGCTCCGGCAGCGCCGCGATCTGGCGCGCCATCTCGGCGTCGACCGCCTCCACCACGGCCAGCGAATCGGTGACGAGCAGCGCCGCCGAGTCCTCGCCGTGCTCGGCCTCGTTGAGCAGGTCGGCCGTGAGGCGCACGACGTCGATCGAATCGTCGGCGAGCACGAGGCTCTCCGACGGACCGCACAGCATGTTGGTCCCCACCCCGTGGACCTGGGCGAGGATCTGCGCCGCAGTCACCGCGGGCGAGCCCGGCCCCACGATCTTGCTGACCCTGCTGATCGTCTGGGTGCCGAGCACCACCGCCGCGATCCCCGCCGGCCCGTTGGCCCGGACGATCTTGGTGAAGCCCAGCTCCTTCGCCGTCGCGAGGACGCCCGGGTCCACCTTGTCCGTCCCCGGCATCGGCGGCACCACGACCGTGATGTCCGGCACGCCGGCGACCAGCGCGGGAACGCCGATCATGACGAGCACGCTCGGGAACGAGCCCTTGCCGCACGGGACGAACAGCCCGGCTGACGGGATCGGATGGTGCCGTTCCCCCACCACGATGCCGGGCCGCGTCTCGCGCCGCCAGTCGGGCATCGCGTCGAGCTGCGCCTCGTTGAACGCACGGACCTGGGCGATGGCGAGCCGGATGGCGTCGAGGAGCGCCGGGTCGATCGACGCGTGGGCCTCGGCGATGGCCGCCTGGCTGACCAGCAGGTCGTCGGGCGCGATGACGACCTTGTCGAAGCGGGCCGTCGCGTCGGCCACGGCCGCGTCGCCGCGGGCCGCCACGTCGGCGTAGATCTCCCCGATCGACGCCAGGAGCGCGGGGTCCAGGATGGTGGCGGTCGCCCGGCCCATGATCCGCGCCTGCTCGGCGGCGTCGAGCTCGCGCCAGCGGCGGAGCGTGAGCACGTTCATCGGGTCCTCCTCAGCCCACCGAGGGCGGTGGCCGATCCGGGGAGCGGGCTCCGACCTGCGGGGCGGGCGGGCGGCGGGGTCATCGGGCGGAGCTCCCTGGTGCGGCGCGGCGATGTCCCGATGGTACCGGCACGTGCAGCGAGACCGCCCTGCCGGCCCTCGGCTCCGCGCCGCGGGCACCTCGGCTCTCCTTCGTCAGCCGCCGGGTGAGGGTGGCGGCCAGCCGGCGGGCCCACCGGCGTCGGCGCGGTCGGACGGGGGCGCCTGGGCAGCAGCACCGGAGCCCCACGTCGTCGGCGCGGCTGAGGGTCCCCAGTTCGACGATGGCCCGAGGCCAAGGGCGCGCATCGCCGTCGCGAACTCGTCGGGCGTGATCACGCCCCGAGCGAGGCGATCGGCCAAGACGGCCCGGGGGTCCGGACGCTGGTGGCCCTGTGCGGCCCGGAGGAACAGCACGAGCACGACGATCGGCCCCAGCACCAGGGCGCCGACGGTGAGGATGAGGATGAGGTGGATCGGCGACAGCCCTGCCAACACTTGTTCCCCTCCGTGCACGGTGGTCGCGGCGATGCGGCTAGCGTAGACCGCCGCCAACGAGCCCGTTTGCCGATTCGCTGCCCGCGAGGATCCGGCGCGGGGTGGCCACGAACAGCAGCTCGAGCTCGGCGTCGCCGAGTCCCGCGGCCCGCAGTCGAGGCGCGATCCGCTCGAGGAGGTGGGCGTACCCCGGTCCGCCGTGCGTGCGGAGCTGGCTCTTGAGGCAGACGTCCTGGCTCAGCGCCAGACGGTCGCCCCAGCCCTCGTCGAACGCCGAGAGCACGGCGGCGATGCGGGCCGTGTCGCTGGGAAGGCGTCGGCCGCCGGACGCGCCGCCATCGCCCCAGATGTCGATGCCCACCGTCGCGCCCCGTGCCGCGATGCCGCGGGCGTACGACAGGTCCTCGAGCGATGCGTCGAGGTGCGAGAGGAGGACGCGCGACGGGTCGGCGCCCGCACCCAGGACGTGGTCGAGCACCCGGTGGCCGTTGCGGCCCCAGGGGTCGAGGTGGACCACCATGCCCGCGCCCGTCCGCGCCTGCGCCTCTGCCGCGGCCCACAGCATCCGCGCCTCGTCGGGGTGGAGCGGGTCGGACGTGCCGATCTCGCCGATCACGCCGGCGCGGATCCCCGTGTCGTCCACGCCCCGGATGAGGTCGCGCAGCAGCTCGTCGCGGAGGCGCTCGCTCGGCGCGTCCCGGAGGCCGGGCGGCCGCACCGCGGCGAGGTAGCGGCCGCAGCCCATGACGACGCTGAGCCCCGTCCGGCGCGCGAGCGCGGCGAGGGCCCGGGGCCGGCGCCCGATCTCGGGCAGCGTGAGGTCCACGACGGTTCTGCCGCCGGCGGCGGCGAACGGCGCCAGCTCGGCGACGGCGAGCACGAGGTCATCGAGCACCAGGTTGTCGGAGTAGGCGAACTGATCGAGGCGGACCGGCTCGATCGTGGCACGGCCGACGACCTCGTCCGTCCGTGCGGCGGGGAACGACGGCCGCAGGTCGATGCACAGGTGCTCGTGGAGCAGGGCGGGCCCGAGCGCGTCGGCCGGCACGGGACCCAGGACCGTCTCCACCACCGCCATCGGCTGCTCCTCCACTGGCGCCGCACGTCGCCTCCCGCGCCGCATGCGGCCACGCCGTCACGTGACAGTTGCATACCAGCGACGAGCGCGCCATCTCGCCGTCATGTCTTCGAAAGGATCGGAGCCGATGGTTGGCGGCACCAGGGGATCACCACCCGTCCCGCGTGGACTGCGGCCGCGGCAGGTTCCTCCTTTGGGAGTCACGCCGTGTGCATGCGCCGATCCCGGCCGTCCCCCGTTGCGCGAAGCCTGCTGCGAGGCCTGCTCGGAGCCCTGGTCGTCTCGCTGCTCGCGGTGCCGTCGGCTTCGGCGGGCACCCCGCTTCCCGCGATCGACATGGGCGAGCCCCTTGGCCTCTCGGCCGCGGCGGCGGTGGCGGGAGCCCGCTACGCCACGCGCTGGACCTCCATCCGCACGGCGGCTGACGATGACGCGTCCGTCGAGGTCACAGTCGGTCCGCGGTACAGGGTCACCGCGACCGGCGCCTCCGCCCGCCATGACGGCGTCACCTGGCTCGCCGTGACGTGGACGTCCCCCTCGCGCCACGGGTCCGGCTGGATCGAGGCGGCGGCGACGAGCACCCGCCGACCGTCCGGGACCGACGCGTACGCGAGGATCAACGCCCTCAGCGCCACGCTCTCGCGGTACATCGCCGGGTACGGGTCCAGGGTCGGCGTCGAGGTCCTCGACGTCACGCACGGCGTCGTCTACAGCCAGAACGAGGGCGGAACGTTCATCACCGCGAGCTCGGTGAAGGTGCCGATCATGCTGGCCGTCATCGCGCGCGCCGAGTCCGCACACCGCTCGCTGACCGCCACGGAGAAGAGCCTGCTCACCAAGATGATCGAGCAGTCCGACAACAGCGCCGCCTCCACCCTGTACGCCGAGATCGGCGGGCGCACCGGCCTAGCGGCCTGGGCGCGCAGGTTCGGGATCTCCGGGCTCGTGCCCGAGGGTGCCGGCCCCAGCTGGGGCTACACCGACATCCACCCCTCGACGATGGTCACGATCCTCGAGCGGCTGCGGACCGGCCGGCTGACCAACTCGACCGACCGCTCGTATGCGCTGACCCTCATGCACCGCGTGATCGCGTCGCAGCGATTCGGCGTGGGCACGGGCAGCCCCTCCGGAGCCACCGTCGAGATGAAGGACGGCTGGGTTCCGGGTCCCGACGGCGAGTGGGCCGTGAACTCGTCGGGAATCGTGTCGTCCGGCGGGGTCACGTACGTGATCAGCGTCTACACGCGCGACGACAGCTCGCTCGCCGCGGGCGAGTCGATCGTGACGTACGTGGCCAGGGTGGTCGGGGTCGCCCTGACCCACTGAGGCCGGGGCGAGAAGCCGAGGCGCTCGCGATCTGCCGGGCGCGGAGTCCGGACGTCAGCCGGCCGCGCCCACCGTCCCGTCCGCCTGCTCGACGAGGAGCGGGTCGCCGCGCTCGGCGCGGAGGCGGTTGGCGTAGGCGAGACTGCCCTTGGCGCCCGGCTCGACGTCGCCGCGTGCCGGCACGATGTTGCCGTGGTAGTCGCGGTGTGCGACGGGGCCGAGGACGCAGGTGCCGTCCTCGAGCGCGGCCATGATCGCGCGGCCGAGGTCGCTCTCGGTCTGCCAGCCCTCGCCGTTGTCGATCAGGTTCTGGAGGAACGGGACGGGGTAGTTGTCGCGGCCATCCGCGAGCGAGCGCGCGAGCTCGGGGTCGTCGGTCATCGGTTGAGCCTCGTGCGGTGGCCGGGCGGGTGCCCGCGCAGGGTTCGCATGGTCTAGGGACGCGGCCTGATTGTAGGACGCGGCCCGTGGCCGGCGGGGGCGGCGGGACGCGTCCGCGGGGGACGGCAGTTCCCTCGGGGCGATCGGCCGCGCTACAGGCGCTGGTCGGTGCTCGGCTTCGACCAGAGGTTGACGCCGCTCTCCACCGCGTACTGGTCGATCTCCGCCAGTTCCTCGGCCGTGAAGCCGAGGTTGGCGAAGGCGCCCACGTTCTCGCGGATCTGGTCGGGCGAGCTCGCTCCGAGGAGCGTGGTGGTCACCCGCCGGTCGCGCAGGACCCAGGCGAGCGCCATCTGGGCGAGCGACTGGCCGCGCCGCTTCGCGATCCCGTTGAGCGCGCGGACGCGGGCGAGGTTCTCCTCGGAGAGCATCGAGCGCTGCAGCGAATCGCCGCCGGGCCGGTTGACGCGCGCGTTGGCCGGGATCCCGTCGAGGTACTTGTCGGTGAGCAGGCCCTGCGCGAGCGCGGTGAACGCGATCATCCCGGCGCCCACCTCCTCGATGGCGTCGAGCAGCTCCGGCTCCGCCCAGCGGTTGAACATGTTGTACGAGGGCTGGTGGATCAGCAGGGGCACGCCCTCGGCGCGCAGGATGGCCGCCGCCTCGCGGGTCTTGGCGGCCGAGTACGAGGAGATGCCCACGTACAGCGCCTTGCCCGCCCGGACCGCGTGGGCAAGCGCGCCCATCGTCTCCTCGAGCGGGGTGTCGAGGTCGAAGCGGTGCGAGTAGAAGATGTCGAAGTAGTCGACGCCGACGCGACGAAGGCTCTGGTCGAGGCTCGCCTGCATGTACTTGCGCGAGCCGCCGCCCTGCCCGTACGGCCCGGGCCACATGTCCCAGCCCGCCTTGCTGGAGATGATCAGCTCGTCGCGGTGAGCCGCCAGGTCCTCGCGCAGGATCCGCCCGAAGTTGACCTCGGCCGAGCCGTAGGGCGGCCCGTAGTTGTTGGCGAGGTCGAAGTGGGTGATGCCGACGTCGAACGCGGTCGTGACCAGCTCGCGCTGGAGCGTGGCGGGCGTCGTATCGCCGAAGTTGTGCCACAGGCCGAGCGACATCCGTGGCAGCTGGAGGCCGCTGCGGCCGCAGTAGGCGTAGGGCATCGAGTCGTAGCGGTCGGGGGCGGGCTGGTAGGACATGAGGTCTCCGAGACGTGGCCTGGCGCGTGCAGCACCAGTGTCGCCGGAGCGGGCCGGTCCGCGCCAGTGTCGCCCGTGTGCCGTGCCGTTCTTGGCGCGGCCCAGAGGTCGCGCCCAAGCGCTCCTGCGTCGCCGAGAGCTCGCGCGCTGCCAGCGAGTCAGAGGACGACTACTCGTCAGCTGGCCGCCGCCAGAATCGCCAGCACGTGACTACCTGACAGGACTTGCGGCGCCCCCGCGGGCGGCGCATGCACGGCTTTGGGGCGCCGCGACATCGCACCCCTGCCGAACACGCGTCCTTCGACTAGATGGCAGGACCAAAGGGGCCCGCAGCGTCAGCCGTGGGCGATCGCGCGCATCGCCCCGATCGCCGCGTCCACGTCTGGCTCGGTGTTGAACGCGCCGAGCGAGAACCGGACGGCGCCCCGCTCGATCGTGCCGAGGTCGCGGTGGAGCAGCGGCGCGCAGTGGACCCCGACGCGGACGGCGATGTCGAAGTCGCCGTCGAGGATCGCGCCGACGTCCTGCGGGTGGACGCCGGCCACGTTGCAGGCCAGCACGCCGACGCGCTCGGAGAGGTCGCCGTCGGCGCGGTAGAGCGTCACGCCCTCGATCGCGGCCAGGCCGTCGCGCAGGCGGGCGAGCAGCGCTGCCTCGCGAGCGTGGATGGCCTCGACGCCCTCGCGGACCACGAAGTCGATCCCCTCGCCGAGGCCGAGGACGCCGAGCAGGTTGAGGGTCCCCGCCTCGAGCCGCAGCGGGTAGGCCTGGGTGTGGGCCAGGCTCGCCGAGTCCATGCCGGTGCCGCCGAACCGCGAGGTCGCCACCTCGATGAACGGCATCACCACGAGGCCGCCGATCCCCGATGGCCCGTAGAGCGACTTGTGGCCCGTGAATGCGAGCGCGCTGATCCCCATCGCCGTCATGTCGATCGGCACCTGGCCGGCGGACTGGGCCGCGTCGACCACGACTGGGACCCCGCGCGCGGCGCACCGCTCGGCGATCTCGGCCACCGGCTGCACCGTTCCGATGACGTTCGACGCGTGGGTCATCACGACGCAGCGGGTGTTCCGCCGCAGCAGCGACTCGACGGCGTCCGCGGTCACGATGCCGCGCTCGTCGGCGGGCGCCGCGTCCCACGTGATCACGCCCGTCTCGGCGAGGTGGTGGAGCGGCCGGAGGACCGAGTTGTGGTCGAGGCGCGTGGTGACCACGTGGTCGCCGGGGCGCACCAGCCCCTGGATCGCCGTGTTGAGCGCGTCGGTCGCGTTCGCCGCGAACACCACGCGCTCCGGCGCCGGCGCCCCGAAGAACGCCGCTGTCCTGGCGCGCACCTCGTCGACCGCGGCGTCGGCGTGCATCGCGAGGTCGTGGTTGCCGCGCCCGGGCGACACGCCGAGCTCGCGGTACCACGCCAGCGCCCGCTCGAGGGTGCCGGGCGCCTTGGGGAACGTGGTGGCCGCGTTGTCGAGGTAGATCACGTCAGTCGAGGCACGTCTTGGGGTTGGGCAGGCCGGCGAGGACGCGGGCGCCGAGCTTGATGCCGTCGGGGAACAGCCGCTCGAGCTCGAGCAGCGCCATGCCGGTGCCGGCCCTGAGGTCCTTGTTCATCGGCACCCGTCCGTGGTGGCTGTACCAGCTGCGCATGAAGCGGACCACGCGCCACTGCGCCTCGTCGAGGCCGTCCATGCCCCGCTCGCGGGCCAGCTCCAGTGCCGCCGCCTCCGACCAGTCGTCGGGATCCCAGAAGAACCCCTCATCGTCGAAGTAGACCGAGCGGCCCGCGACCACGCGCGCAACGCGCGAGCGCGCCGCCGTGTCGGCCATGGTCTCGTTCCTCCCGCGGCCGGCGCCGTGCCCTACCGGGCGGCCAGGGCCGCCTTGACGCGCTCCGGCGTGGCCGGCAGCTCGTACACCATCGCGCCCGTGGCATCGCGGATCGCGTTCACGATGGCGGGCGCGGTGGCCACCATGGCCATCTCGCCGATGCCGACCGAGCCCAGCGTGCCGAGCTCGCGCGGCGTCTCGACGAGGATCGTCTCCATGTCCATCGCGTACCGGATGTTCGGGAACTTGAAGGTGATCCAGTCCTTCGACTTCCCGTGGACGTACTCCTCGCGCAGCGCGAAGCCCGCGCCCATGTCCATCCCGCCGTGGAGCTGGCCCTCGGTGTTCTGGGGGTGGATGACCCGGCCCGGGTCCGCGGCGGACGTCAGCTTGAGGACCTTCACCTCGCCCGTGTCCGCGTTGACCTCCACCTCGGCCATCTGGACGGAGAACACGTCCACCTCGAACGACGGGCCGAGGCCGGTCTCCGGGTCCAGCGGCGCGGTCTGCGCGGTGGTGCGCTTGCCCTGGTAGCGCAGGGGCACAGCGGCCGCCACGAAGTCCGCGTAGCGTGGCGAGCCGAGCTCGTCCATCGCCTGCCGCAGGCCCTGGGCGGCGAAGACCGCGGCCCCGCCGAGCATGTACGTGGCGCGCGAGCCGGAGACCGGTCCCGACGCGGCCGTGTCGCCGGTGCTCCGCGTGTGCAGGCGGACCTTCGCGAGCGGCAGCTCGAGCACCGACGCCACGAGCTGGCTGATCATCGAGTCGTTGCCCTCGCCGGGGTCGCCGACCGCCATGTAGACCGTCACGCCGTCGTCGGGGTCGAGCTCGACGAAGCCGATCGACTTGTCACCGGGCATCGCGATGCCGAAGGCCGCCGCGCCGAGGCCGACGCCGCGGTAGACCGGCCCGCCGTCGTTGGCCGCCCTCGCCGCCGCCAGCGCCCGCTCGTAGGGCGCCTCGATCGCGTCGCACAGCCCCGGGAACGGCCACTCGGTGACGACATGCCCGGTCGCCTTCGCCTCGCCCGGCCGCAGCGAGTTGCGCTTGCGGAAGTCGAGCCTGTCCATGCCCATCTTCTCGGCCAGCAGGTCGACCGCGCACTCGAGCGCGTAGTGCGTCTGCGGCGGCCCGGCCCCGCGGGCGGCGGAGCCCCACGGGTTGTTGGTGTAGACGAGGCGGCTCGTCACCGCCAGGTTGGGCACGTTGTAGGCGCTGGTGAGCATGTGCAGCGCCCGGTTGACGATGACGCGGCCCAGGCTCATGTACGCGCCGTTGTCGACGGTGATGTCCATCGCCATCGCGGTGAGCTTGCCGTTGGCGTCGCAGGCGAGCCGCGTGTCGACCTCGAACGGGTGGCGCTTGGAGGTGATGAGCATCGACTCGGCGAGGCTCGGGATGTAGCGGACCGGGCGACCGAAGTGGAGCGCGGCCGCTCCCGCGATGCCCTCGGTGATGACCTCGACCTTGATCCCGAACTGGCCCCCCGCGAACGGCTCCTCGTACCGGATGTTCTCCCAGCCGAGCGCCTCCTGGAGCGTCTGCTGGTGGAGGTGGATGTTGATGCTGCGGCCGACGACCACGAGCTCGGCGTCCTCGCCCTCGCCATCCAACCAGGCGAGGCTGACCTCGGGCTCCATGGGCGCCTGGTGGACGATCTGGGTCTTGAAGTTGGCGCTGACCTCACAGGCGGCGCTCGCGAAGGCAGCGGACGCGTCGCCCTTGGTGATCGGCTGCTGGTAGCACAGGTTGGGCAGCTCGTCGTGGATCTGCGGCGCGCCCTCGGCCATCGCCTTGGCCGGCGTGTCGAGGACCGGCAGCGCCTCGTACTCCGACCTTGACCGCCTCGACCGCGGCCTCCGCGTGCTCCTTGGTGTCGGCGGCGACGATCGCGATCGCGTCGCCGAGGAGGCGGACCTTCGTGTCGCACAGGATCGGCCGGTCGGCGACCTGGTACTTGAGCCGGTTGGTGCCGCGGATGTCCTTGGCGGTCATGACGCCGGCGACCCCGGGCATCCGCTCCGCGGCGCTCGTGTCGATGCCTTTGATCAGCGCGTGGGCGAGCGGGGCGCGGACGACCGCGATCTCGAGCGCGTCGGGCATGCGGATGTCGGCGCCGAACAGGGCGGTGCCGGTAGCCTTGGCGTAGGCCGACGGGCGCGGGAACGACGTGCCGATCATCGGGGCGTCGGCGTCGGGCGTGTAGTCGGCGGGTCGCGCCTCGCCGCGCAGGAACTTCCCGGCGAGCTGGACCGCGTCGACGATCTTCACGTAGCCCGTGCAGCGGCACAGGTTCCGGCGGAGGGCGCGCTTCACCTCGTCCCGGGTCGGGTCCGGGTTCTGGCGGAGCAGCTCGTCGGCGGTCACGATCATGCCGGGGATGCAGAAGCCGCACTGCACGGCGCCCGCGAGGACGAACGCCTGCTGGATCAGGCCCGGGCGGTCGGGTCGTGCCGAGGCCCTCGATCGTGGTGACCTCCGCGCCGTCGAGTGCCTCGACCTTCTGGGTGCAGGACAGCACGGACTTGCCGTCGACAAGCACCATGCAGGTGCCGCACTGGCCCTTCTTGTCGCACGACTGCTTGGTGCCGGTGAGGCCCAGGTCGTCACGGATCACGTCGAGCAGGAGCGTGTCCTTGCCGTGCGCGACCACCTCGATGGGGCGCTGGTTGACGGTGAACCTGACCTTCTTCACGGGGATCATCATCCTGCTGGCCCGCCCCGCCTGCGGCGACCCGTCCGCCGCGCACGGCGCAGGAGACCATCATCGGTGGTGCGGCTGGCACCGATACTTCGGTTCGGCCCGGTGTTGCATGGGCCGGTCGGCCCGGCCGTGGCTCGTGCGATCACAGGCGGGCCGCGATGAGGCGCCGGCCGGTCGGCCCAGCTGTGATTCTGGGCCGGTCGGCCCGGCCGTGGCTCGTGCGATCACAGGCGGGCCGCGATGAGGCGCCGGCCGGCGACATCCGTCCAGGCGAAGCCCGCTCCGTGCGGCATCGGCACGTCCGGACGCCGGAGGGCGCGCAGCCAGTCTGTGGAGCGCGCGGGGTAGCGCGCGGCAAGCAACGGCCCGATCTCGCGGACGAGCGCCCGGTTCCGAGCCGTGCGGCGCACGACCAGCATGCCCTCCACGCGCCACGCGGTGCCGAGGCGCTGGCGGGTCGCGAGGACCTTCGCCTCCAGGCCGCGCATCGCCGCACCGCCGTCGAGCAGGAGGTCCCAGAGCTCCATGACGGCGGCCTCGCGTCTCGCGGCGCGCTCGAGCAGGACGTCGATGCTGCGGGGGCGCGGACCATCGTCTGCGAGGAGCGATTCCGGCGTGCCCGCCCATCCGCCGGGCGCCGAGAAGGACACGATCAGGTTCTGGCCTCGCAGATGCTGGAGGTCGCGGGGCTGGCTGGCGCCGGGCGCCTGCTCGAAGAACGCGGTGAGCTGGAGGCCGACCACGGCGCCAGCGGCGGCCCATGTCGAGATTGGCGAGCCCGTGCCCCGGCCACGCTCCAGACGGCTCACCTCCTGTTGGGTGCGGGCGATGCGCTCGCCGACCTGCTTCTGGGTCATTCCGGCCGCTTGACGCCGGTCACGGAGCGCCGTCCCCAGGCGCATGCCAAGGTAGCCGGCCCGACCGCGACCGAGGCGGACAGCGGAGCGGGCCCCGGGGTGGGGAGGGCTGGCGTCGGACATGCGCAGATCTTGTCCCTGCGGCCTTGTCTGCCGCTTACGCGTCTGGTGCACAACGGGCACTTGTACTTGGCCGCAGATGCGGACGGCAGCGCGCCGCCGACATCTCTCGCACAACCGGCAGTTGTACGGCGCGTGCCCGAAGGGATCCGGAGGTCGTCCGCACAACCGGTGGTGGTGCGGACGGGGCCAGGCCCGTCCGCCTGCGGCCCGCTACACCTGGCAGTTGTGCGGAGGTCGCGGCGGGAGCCGAGGGCGCCGGCCGCACGGCGCCCGAGGGTTGTGCGGAGGCCGCGGGGGGAGCCGAGGGCGTTGTGCGGAAGTCGCGGCGGGAGCGGCGGGAGCGGCGGGAGCGGAGTCGCGGCGGCCGAGGTCGTGGGGCGAAGGGCCGCCGCAATCGCGCTGAACTCAGTACTGGAACAGCAGCTCGCGGTACTTGGGCATCGGCCAGAGCTCGTCGGAGATCAGCGTCTCCAGGTCGTCCGCCACTCCGCGCAGCGCGTTCTGGGCGGGGATCACCACGTCCACGTAGGCGCGCGCCTCGGCCTGGACCGTCGCTGCCCCGTGGGCGTCGTGCTGCGCGTGCTCGAGGGTGTTGATCGCGTCGACCAGGCTGTCCGCCAGCGACGCCACCTTGTCGGCGACGGTCTTGACGCCCCTGGAGTAGCCCGCCGAGGCGAGCTGGCCGAGGTACGCGGCCGTGGCCGGCAGGATCATCGTCTTGGCGATGTCGAGCGCGGTGCTCGCCTCGATGTTCTGGACCTTGACGTACTTCTCCCAGAAGATGTCGACCCGGGCCTCGAGCTCGCGCTCGGACAGCACGCCGAACTTGCTGAACACGGCCTTCGCCTCTGGCGTGGCCAGAGCCGGCAGTGCGTCGACGGTCGTGCGGTTGTTCGGCAGGCCGCGGCGGGCCGCCTCCGCGTGCCACTCCTCGGCGTAGCCGTTGCCCTCGAACAGCACGCGCTTGTGCTGACGGGCGATGCCCGACAGGATCGAGGTGAGGCCGTCGAAGTCGCCGGGCGCCAGCTTCTCGAGCTCGTCGGCGAGGTCGGACAGGGAATCGGCAACCGCGGTGTTGAGCACCGTCTGCGGCCAGTAGATGGGCGCCGACGAGCCCACCGCCCGGAACTCGAACTTGTTACCCGTGAACGCGAACGGCGACGTCCGGTTGCGGTCGGTGGCGTCCTTCGCGAGGGTCGGCAGCGAGGTGACCCCCAGCTCGACGTCGCCGCCCTGCTTGGACGCCGACGCGGCGCCCTGCTCGAGCTGGGCGACGACGTCCTCGAGCTGGCTGCCGAGGAAGATCGACATGATCGCCGGCGGAGCCTCATTGGCGCCGAGGCGGTGGTCCTGGCCGGCGTCGGCGATCGAGGCGCGCAGGATGGCCGCGTGGACGTCGATCGCGCGGATGACCGCGATCAGGAACGCGAGGAACTGCGCGTTCGCGTGGGGATCGGTGCCCGGGTCGAGCAGGTTCTCGCCGAGGTCCGTGGCCATCGACCAGTTGTTGTGCTTGCCCGAGCCGTTGATCCCGGCGAACGGCTTCTCGTGGATCAGGAACGCGAGGCCGTGCTGCGCAGCGAGGCGCCGCATCGTCGCCATCACCATCATGTTGTGGTCCGAGCCGACCGACGTCGGCTCGAACACCGGCGCCATCTCGAACTGGGCCGGCGCCACCTCGTTGTGGCGGGTCTTGGCCGGGATCCCCAGGCGCCACAGCTCGCGGTCGAGGTCCATCATGAACGCGAGGATCCGGGCGCGGATCGTGCCGAAGTACTGGTCCTCGAGCTCCTGGCCCTTGGGCGACGGGGCGCCGAACAGCGTCCGGCCCGTGAGCACGAGGTCGGGGCGCTGGTCCGCCAGCCGGCGGTCGACGAGGAAGTACTCCTGCTCGGGGCCGATGGTGGTGAACACCCGAGACGCTGACGTGTTGCCGAACCAGTGCAGGATGCGCAGGGCCTGCTTGCCGAGCGCCTCCTGGCTGCGCAGGAGCGGGATCTTGTGGTCGAGGGCCTCACCGGTGAACGACACGTACGCCGTGGGGATGGTCAGGGTGACGCCGTTGGGCTCGACCTGGAGGAAGATCGGCGACGTGACGTCCCAGGCGGTGTAGCCGCGCGCCTCGAAGGTGGCGCGGATCCCGCCCGAAGGGAACGAGGACGCGTCCGGCTCGCCCTGGAGCAGGTTGCGGCCGCTGAACTCCGCGACCGTCGACCCGTCGCTGACGGGCGCCAGGAACGAGTCGTGCTTCTCGGCGGTCGAGCCGGTCATCGGCACGAACCAGTGCGTGTAGTGGGTGGCGCCGTGGGCCATCGCCCACTCCTTGACGCCGTGCGCCACCGCGTCGGCGATCTCCGGGGCGAACGGCTCGAGGCCGTCGATCACGCGTCGGAGGCGCCGGACGATGGGCTTGGGCAGGTACTGGCGCTGGGCGCCGTCGTGGAACACGTACTGGCCGTAGATGTCCTCGCCGGCGTGCTCGAGGTAGTTCTGCGTGGAGGCGACCTTGTGGTTGGAGATCGTCTCGATGGCCTTGTGGCGAGCGGTCATGGGGCTCCTGCCGGGTGTCACGGCCTGCGCGCGGGAAACGGTGGGAATGCCCCGAACCTACGGCACGGCGGGAGCGATGTCGATAGCCGACGCCGCAAATGAACCGAGAAACATTGCGGTCGTAACCGTCCCGCAATCCTGATCTCCACAATCCGTTCCGGCGCCCCTCCACGGGACCGCGACCTGCGGATCGGACGCGTCCGGAGCGGCACTGGCCGGCGGGCACGGGCCGCGCGAGGCCGGGGGCGCTACCCGGACGCCGGCTGCTCCGGCCCGATGCGGACGGCCAAGAACGCGAGCCGCGTCACCGCCTCGATCCCGCGCGTCGCGCCGTCGGGCGCCACCACGAGCGCGCCCCCATTGAACGGCAGTGCCACCCCGTCGAGGAACAGGAACCCCTCGCCCGAGAGCGCGTGGTAGACGGCGCGGCGCTCCGCGTGCGGCGGGATGCGGCCGCCCGGCTCGAGGCCGGCGACCAGGACCCGGAGGTCCGGCTCGTCCACCAGCAGGTGCGGCGATGGGCCGGGCGCGGTGTACTTGACCACGTCCTGCCAGTCGGGGATGTACGACCGCTCGTTCACGGGACTCCTTGCGTGGCTGGTGCCGGCCGCCGCGGAGCGCGGAGGCGGACGGCGCAGGTGAGGGGCAGCGTCGAGCGGAACGGCTCCAGCCCGTCGACGGCGATGCCGCCGATGGCCGCCGCCGCCTGCTCGACAAGGCCGAGGTGGACGCCGCACACCACGGAGCGATGCTCCCGCGCGACCGTTTCGAACGGGCAGGCGCGGAGGAGGATCTCGCCCGCATCGGGACGGGGCTCGGGTGCGAAGCCGAGGTGGTCGAGGACTCTCGCGAGGGACGCCGTGGCGGCCTCCGGGTCCGGCGACGGCTGCGGCGGCTCGCCTGCCGCCGGCATCGCGTCGGCCCAGCGGCGGCCGGCGTCCCGCGCCACGGCAGCGGCGTCGTCGCGGCCGTCGAGCTCGGCCGCGAGCACGCGGGCGAGCTCCTGGTATGCGGGCGCCGGGGCGGCGTCCCCTGTGCCGGGTGCGCCGGCGCCTGTGCCCGCCGCGCCGCGCGCCGGGGCCCGCGCCGGGTCCGCCGCCAGATAGCACCACGACGGCCTGCCGGCCGAGCCGCTGCGGTGCGGCGCCCGCTGCGCGAGGCCCGACCCGATCAGGATCGAGAGGTGGAACTGCGCTGTCGGGACGGCGATGCCCACCGCGTCGGCGACCTCGTCGACCCGCAGCGCGCGGTCGGACTCGCGCAGGACCGCGAGCACGGCTGAACGCCGGCCGGGCTGGCGAGCGCGTGGAGGTCGGGGCTGGACGGGCTTCATTGTCATCATTATAATCTCGTCGGCCACGCCGCACAACCACATCGCCAAGGGACCTCGTGATGGACCTCTCGCGCCTCCTCCCCGCCGCCGACCCGTCGGACCTCACCGAGCGGCTGCGGACCGTGGTCGACCCCGAGATCGGCGTCAACGTCGTCGACCTGGGCCTCGTGTACGCGTGCGATGTCCACGCCGGGGTCGCCCATGTCCTGATGACCACCACGACGCCGGCCTGCCCCATCGGCTCGTTCCTCGAGGACCAAGTCCGCTGGGCCCTGCTCGAAGCGCCGGGGGTCGTCGACGTGGAGGTGGAGATCACCCATGCGCCGGCCTGGTCGCCCGCCCTCATGACGGCGGCCGCGCGCCGAGCGCTGGGGATCCCCGCATGACCGCGCTGCCCGGCGCCGGCAGTCCCGGCCGGGGCGTGGCCCGCGGTCGGCTCGTCTTCCTCGCCGTGGCCGGGACGGCGCTGCTGACCGGCCTGACCGGCGCGCTCATGCTGCTCGGCGTCGCGCTGCCGTCGAGCGCGTCGGGGTTCGCGCTCGCCCACGGCGAGCTGATGTCGCTCGGCTTCCTGGGCACGGTCGTGGCGCTCGAGCGCGCCGTGGCGCTGGACGAGCCGTGGGGCTATCTCGCGCCCGGTCTTGCGGCCGTCGGCGCCATCGGCCTGATGGCGGGCCTGCCGGCGCCCGGCAGCGCCGGCCTGGTCGGCGGCGCGATCGTCCTGCTGGCGGTCTACGCGGCATTCGCGCGCCGCGAGCGGTCGCTCCAGCTGGGCGTCCAGGCGGCCGGTGCGGGGGCGTGGCTCGGCGCGGCCCTGCTGCTCGCGGCCGGCGTCCCCGTGTCGAGCGCCTACCCGTGGCTCGCCGCCTTCCTGGTGATGACCGTGATCGGCGAACGCCTCGACCTCGCAAGGCTCGGCGGACTGGCCAACCGCGTGCGGCGCCAGCTGATCGTCGCGCTCTGGCTGTTCGTGGTCGGCGTGACCGTGGCGGTCGCGCTTCCCGATGCCGGGACCCGCGTCGCCGGAGCGGCGATGCTCGCGATGGCCGCCTGGCTCGCGCGCCACGACCTCGCCCGCCGCACGGTGCGCTTCGCCGGCGTGACCCGCTACATCGCCGCCTGCCTGCTGGCCGGGTACGCGTGGCTGGCGGTGGCCGGCGCAGCGTGGCTGGCCACGGGTACCGCCCTCGGCCCCGCCTATGACGTCCGCCTGCACGCCCTGTTCCTCGGGTTCGTGATCTCCATGGTCTTGGGCCATGCGCCCGTCATCGTTCCGGCGGTGCTCCGCGTGCCGCTCCCCCACCGGTCGTGGAACTACGGGCCGCTGTTGCTGCTGCACGCGGGGCTCGTCGTCCGGCTGATCGGCGGCGACATCCTCGGCATGCCCGACGGGCTGCTGGTCGGCGGTGTCATCAACGTCGCGGCGATGCTCGCGTTCGTGGGCGTCTCGGTCGCGTCGGCGATCGCCGAGCTCCGCCGACGGCGCGGGGTGGAGGCGCGGCGCCTGGCCGCGAGCGCAGCGTGACCGCGCCCCGAGCGGCGAGAATCGCCCCGATGTCGACGCAGCGGCCCGACACGGCGGCCCGACAGTGGATGCCCCGCCAGCACGGCGCGTGGGCGATGCTCGCGGTGCCCTTCCTCATCGGCGTCGCCGCCAGCACCGCAAGCCCCTGGCAGGTCGTGCTCGCCGTCGCGTCCGTGGCGGGCTACCTCGCTTCGGCCACCGGCCAGGCGTGGCTGCGCGCCCGTCGCCGGGACACGTTCACAGTGCCGCTCGCGGCGTACGGCGCGGTGTTCGCCGTGCTGGGCATCGCGCTCGTCGGCGCATTCCCGGCCCTGCTCCTCTCGCTCCTCGTCCTCGGGCCCACCACGGCGCTGATCGTGGCCGGCTCGAAGCCCGGCACCCGGCGCGACCTCGCGAACAGCGTGGCGCAGGCCGGGCAGGCGCTGGTCCTCGTCCCGTCGGCCGCCTGGGTCTCGGGCGCCTTCAATGCCGGCAGCGTCGTCGAGGCGACGGGCGTCGGCGCGGCGTACCTGCTGGGCACGGTGCTCGTGGTCCGCTCGGTGCTGCGCGAGCGGACCAGCCGCCGCTTCACGGCCCTCTCCGTCGGCGTGCACGCCGTCCTCGCCCTGCCCGCGCTCCTGCTCGGCCCGGCCTGGGTGCTGCTCGCCGTCGGGCTGACGGCTCGTGCGGCTGTGCTCCCGTCCGCCGCGCGCCGGCTGGCCGGGACCGGCCGGCCGCTCAAGCCGGTGCACGTGGGGGCCGTCGAGGCGATCGCCTCGGTCACAGTGGTGCTCGTGGCCTTCCTGGCCCTGCCGTAGCGCCGCGGCCGGCGGGTCAGTGCATGCCGGCTGCGGCTGACGCGCTGCGGATCCTCGCGAGCAGGCTGGAGCCGCCCGCAGACGCGACCAGGAACCCGGGCTGGACCGCGCCCACGATGAGCGTCGGCCGGAGCACGACTTGCGCGAGGTGGCGGCCAGTGAAGGTCAGCTCGACCAGGATCCCCTCCTGGGTCCGGGTGTCGTGCATGAGGTCGAACACGAAGTCGCCCATCGAGTAGACGATGAGCTTGCTGCCCATGACCCGGATCGGGCCCGCCCAGTGCGAGTGCCCGCCGATCACCGCGTCGGCGCCTGCGCGCAGGAGCGCCGGGCCGAGCGACGCCTGCTGGGCGTTGAGCCTGTCGGTGTACTCGACGCCCCAGTGCGGGAAGACGATCACGACGTCGGCACCGGCGGCGCGAGCGGCCTTGATGTCCGCAGTGGCGGCTGCGAGCGAGAGGCCGGCGGCACCGGACGAGGTGGCCGTGGCGTTGGGCGCGCCGCCGATCCCGTTGTAGGCGAGGACAGCGACCTTGAGCCCGGCCGCGGCCAGCCACGCGGGCCGACGCGCAGCCGCGCTGTTGGCGCCCGCGCCCGCGTGCTTGATGCCGAGGGCGTTGAGGTTCGCGATCGTGCTCGAGATGCCGTAGCTGCCCCAGTTGCGGATGTGGTTGTTCGCGAGCGACACCATGTCGATGCCCGCGGTCTTGATCCCGGCGAGCAGCTTGGGGTCCATCGAGAAGACGAAGCCGGACGGGTGGTAGCGGAAGTTGTTCGGGGCGGGCCCCTCGAGGTTGGCGATCGCGATGTCGGCGCGGCGCAGGTACGCGCGCAGAGCGCCGGCGGTCCCCGCCTTCGCGGTCCGGGCGACGCGGAAGCCCGGGTAGCCGCAGCAGTAGGTGGACGTGATCCGCGCGTTGCCGCCGCTCCACGGGTAGTTGGCGCCCAGCCGGTCGATGACGGTCCGCTTGTAGACGTAGCGGTCGAGCATGACGTCACCGCCCGCCACGAGCGTCCAGGTGGTCGTGGGGTCGAATGTTGACGGCGCGGCGTCCGCGGGCTCGGGCACGAGCAGCGGCCAGGCGGCGAGATCGCGGAGCCGCCCGTCACCGAACAGCGAGGCCGAGCCGACGGCGAGCGCCCGAACGGACGGCCCCACGTCCTCGGGCCGGACCACGCCCAGGCTGCTCGGGCTGGCCTTGACCGCCGCGAGGACGCCCGCCGGCGTGAGGGCGCTTACGTTGGCGCCCGGGGTGACGCCGAGGTCGGCGGCGAGCCATGGCAGGTCGGCAGCGGCGACGTACACGTGCCGTGTTCCGCCGTGCAGCAGGCCGGCGAGCGTGACCCGCGAGACGGTCCGCTCCGTTGACCAGAAGCCGGTCACCGGGACGAGCGGCACGGTCATCGCGACCTCTGCCGGGGCTCCCGGCGATCTGGCGCCAGGCTCCACCAGCGCGAGCGGAGCCGTGGAGGAGGTCTGCCGAGACGTCGACCCGGCGAGCACCGTCGAGGGCGCCATGGCGAGGCCCTGCGGCGACCCCGCGGTGAGCGCGCCCCCCGCTGCGGGCGGGACCGATGCGCAGCCGGCCGCGAGGACCACGGCCAGCACCCATGCCGCACCGCGCGTCAACACGATGGCTCCTCGTCCTGGGCGACAGCGGTTCGGCATCGACTCCCCTTGGCGGCTCGACGGGACGGTCAGGCGGCATCGTGGCATGCGGGACGGCCGTTCTGGAAGCGGCCGAACGGCCCGTTTGGGCGGGTTGCACACGGTGCACCTCTCGGGCGGCGCGATGACGCCCGACTCGGGGCCTGCCGAGGACGCCGGCCGCGCGCCGTCCATGACGGCGTCGAGCATCCCGCATCGAGCCTAGGGGCAGGTCCGCCCCACCCGGAGGAGCAGCGACCAGATCCCGGTCGGGGTGCCGGCGTTGCCCGTGGCCCCCATCGGCGTGACGCGCCAGTAGTACCAGGTGCAGTTCGAGAGGGATCTCGGGACCCAGGAGGTCGCGCTGCCGGAGAGCGTGGTGCTGGCGACCACCGCGGTCACGGACCGGTCGGTTGCCACCTCGATCCGCAGGCGCGTGGGCGGGCACGATGGCGTCGAGCGGTAGCCCCAGACGAACTTGGGCGTGAGGCTCGACGTCCAGGTCGACCCGCTCGGCGGCTGGGCGAGCGTGGGCGGGGGCGGCGTGCACACGGGCGTCGGGCGCGGCGTCGCCGTCGGGCGCGGCGTCGGCCTCGGTGTCGGGCGCGGCGTCGCGGTCGGCCTTGGCGTCCGCGTGGGCGTCGGGGTGCTGCGCGGCGCCGCGGTCGGCCGGGTCGTCGGCGTCGGGGTCGGCGCGCTGCCGGGCGCCCTCGGCGTGGGCGACGGGCTCTGCGAGGCAGCTGGAGCGGGGCGGCCAACCGTGACGGTGGCGATCGCGGGAGCGCCCCACGTCCCGTCCCGCGCCCGCGCTGCCAGCGCGAGGGTGTGCGCTCCAGCAGGCATGGGCGCCAGCTGGAACCGGAACGTGTGGAGGCCGCCGGGCTGGCCCGGCTGCGTCCCGGCCGGGACCCCGTCGACCGCGAGGACGACCTGGTCCACCCCGGCGCGGTCCGCCACGTGACCGACCACCTCGAGCGGCGACCCGACCGCCAGCCGGCTGTTGTCGAGCGGCGCGTCGATCCATGCCCGCGGCTCGACCGGGACCAGGGACAGCACCGGTGATGCCGCCTGGAGGGGCGTCGCCGCGATGGCGGCGGCCGCGATGGCGCCGGTGAGCGCCCGGGCGAGCCCGCTGCGCCGAGTCGCGCGGGCGTCCTTGCGGCTCCGCATCGACACCGCTCCCATCGCGGTCACCACGCTGCGTCCTGGCTGATGGTCTGGGTGGCCTCGCCCGAGCCGCCGCAGGTGCTCCAGACCTTGCCGTGCGCGGTGGCGCCCTTCTGGATGAGGACCCAGGCGTGGTTGGCACCGGCGCCCTCTCCTCCTCCCCACTTCGCGTACTGCTTGGCCGGGAAGTCGTCGTTGAAGGCGAGCCCGGGCTCGAACCAGATGTTCGGGTGCTCGAGCCAGAGGTCGATCGTGACCGACTTGCCGGGACCCGGGTCGGGCACGTTGACCGACCCCTGGGCGAACGGGTCGCCCTGGACCTTGCCGCTCACCTGCTTGGTCCCGGGCATCCCGCCGGACGTCCCGCCAGACCAGTCGTAGACGGTCCAGGTCCAGTTCGCGAGCGTGTCCGTCATCGTGGCGTGCAGGGTGCACTTCGCGTCGGCGGGCATCGGCTTGGTGGTCCGGGTCAGGGTCACATTCGCATGCGGCGGCTGCGGCAGCCCGCGCGGCTCCACCTCCACCAGCACGTGAGCGGGCACGCTCAGGCCAGTCTCAGCCTGCGCTTCCTGGGACTTGGCGCTCTTCACCGCCGCCTCGACCTTGTCGATCGCCCCCGCGATGAGGCTGTCGCAGGTCGGCACCGAGCTGTCGGCTGCGTGCGCGGCGATCGCCGCGTCGCACGCGGCGTCGAAGCCCGGCACGGTGTCGCGGGCGAGCTGCTCCGCGTAGTCGACGATGTCACCCTTGGCGACACTGACCAGCTGCTCCGAGGTCGGCAGTTCCGGCGGGATCCCATAGGCCACCATCACCGCGTCGAGGGCCGCCGTCGCGGCGCTCTCGCAGGCTGAGTGGGCGTCCTTGTCATTTACCCCGGCCAGGCCGACGAACTGGTCGCAGGGCACGATCGTGAGGACGGCGTTCACGATCTGCTCCTTGAGGTAGGCGAATGCCTCGCTGATGCCGTCCCAGGCGCTAGAGATGACGGACACGAAGGCGTCGAATGCCTTCGAGAGGCTGAACCCGCTGTCGTCCTCCTGCTTCGGGCACTGGGGGACCTTGCTCTTCGCCATGGTGTCGTACAGCTGGTAGATCGGCTCCCAGGACGAGGTGGTGCTGTACTCCTTGTGGACCGCCGCCCAGTCGACGGACAGGATCCGGAGGCAGCCGGTGTAGGCGGGGTTGGAGGGCAGGGGGTTGTAGAACGTGCCGCCCAGCGTGTAGAGGCCGTCGAGCGGCGAGGGCTGCGTGATCGGGATCTGGACCTGGGGCGGCGGGTCGGTGACGTCGAACTGGACGGTGTTCGACGGGGTGCCGGTGGGCGTGGAGCCGGCCATCGGCAGGATGCGCACCCACACGTTGCTCAGGACCATGACGCCGGACAGGGCCGCGGCGGCCAGCGTGTCGCCGCCGTTCACCGCCGGTGTCGGGGTCGGCGTGCCCTGCTTGGCCACCGGCGCGTTCGGGACGCCCGCGCCACCGTTGGGGCCGAACAGCCCGACCGGCGCGAAGCTGTCCGAGGCCGAGGCCGTCGGGATCGCCCCCGGAAACAGCTGGCGCATGTCGATGCTGAACTCGCCGCTCTGCTCCCCGGCCGGCACGTCCACGAAGCCCGAGAGCAGCATCCCCGGCGGGTTCACCGTGGGGTTCGAGTCGAGCGGGTAGGGCAGCACCTGCCACATCATCCGCGTCGCGCCGACCGCGTTGGTCGACCACTTGAACAGGCGCGGGATCGACGTCTTGTTGACCGGGTCCGGGCGCGGGATGCCGCCTTGGCGGTAGTAGGTCTCGCCCTGGGTATCGTCTGGGGCCAAGCCCTTGTTGACGCCGTCGAGCGAGGTGCCGAGGCCGATCTTGGGGATCACATAGCCCTTGTCGGCCGGCTGCTGGTAGACGCCGGAGCCGAGCTGGACGAGCGAGCCGCCCCGCCAGCCCCAGGCCTCCAGCAGGAGGCGGTCGCCGGTCAGCGGCGGCAGGACCCCACTGAAGTCGAGCACGCCGTTCTGCGCCGGGACGAACGCGTCCGCAGCCTCCGGGACGCGGCGCCACGGTCCGCCGTCCGAGACGTAGACGTAGGCCCGGTCGACCGGCTGGGGCGCGATGAGGTCCCCGTCGACGAGGGCCACGGTCCCGGTCCAGCCGGGGGCCGGGCAGGACGACGGCACCGACGCCGCCGCCATCGTGCCGTCGACGATCGCATGGTCGTTGAAGGCGGCGACCGTCACGAGGTGGTCGCCCGAGACGACGGGCAGGTCGTACGTGGTCGAGCCCGAGGGCGGCAGGGCGAGGGTGGCGACGCGGGTGAACTGCGCCGTGCCCGGAGCCAGGTCGTACACGGCGAGGCCGGCCATCCCTGGGCCCCCGCCCGAGGCCTTCACGTGGACAGTGCACCCGTCGACGACGGCGGTCACGGTGGGGGCCGGGAGCGCGGTCGCGACGGCGGCCGCCGGGACGAAGTCGCCCGCGGGATCGGCTGGCGGCGGCGGCGCGGCCGGGAGCGGCGTCGGGACGAGCACCGTCGTCCCCGCGGCCAGCGGTCCGTCGGCCGGGAGTGCGCTGTTGCGCGCGGCCGCGAGCGCGGGGTCGCCTCCGTGGCTCGACACCACCTGGGCCAGGGTCTCCCCGCCCGGCGCCACCACGCTGACCAGGGAGACGGCCTCGGCCGGCACCGCCTGGACGCGCACCCGCAGCGCGTTCGACATCACCTCGCGGCCGTCGGCGTCGACCGCCCGGGCGACGAGGATCTGGTCGCCCGCCGTGCTCGGCCGCCACGACCAGCGCACCGTGGCCGCCGGGCTCGCCGACGTCGCGCGGTAGGTCTCCACGAGGACGGGCCCGTCCCACAGCTCGACGGCTGCGATGGGCGAGGACCCGAGCGCGGACGCGGTGACAAGCGTGGGGTAGCCCACCGCGGGCAACGAACCGGAGCGTGAGAGGCTCACCAGGAGCGGCACGTCAGGCGGCGTGCCCGCGACGGCGGTCGAGGCTGCCGGCGAGGGGGCAGCCGAGCCGGGGGCGGGCGTCGGCGGGGTCGGCGAGCATCCGCTCAGCAGCGCGCTCGTGGCGGCAGCCGCGGCCAGCAGCGCCACCAGGCGCCGAGCCGCGCGGCCGGGCAGCAGGCCCGTCATGCCGCGAGCGCGGCCAGTGCCGCGTCCGAGATCGAGGCCATGAGCTTGTCTGCCCCGTCGCGGTCGGGCACGGTGATCGAGACCACGGTGTCGCCCTTGCGGATCCACATGTCGCGCGTGCCGGTGTCGCCCTGGACGAAGGCCTCGTCGCCGACACCCATCACGTCGCTCCGGTTGTCGGACGGCAGGCCCAGCTGGTAGGACCACGCGCTGGCGTCCCAGACCTGGATGTCCACCTGCCAGCCGACCGGGCCCGACGTCGACGGCGTCGAGAAGGTGTACGCGCAGTCGCTGTGGTCGTCGGTGTGCGTCTGCGCGCCCTGCGGGTCGGTGCCGGCCACGGTGGCCATCACGGCCTCGATCGTCAGCTTCGCGCAGACGTCGGGCATGCCACCGCCGGGGACGCCGCCTTCAGCACTGCCCGCGGCGGGTGCGGCTGACGGGGCAGCCACGCTCGGGGCGCCCGGCGTACTCGGGCTGGCGGCGGCGCCGCCGCACGCCGCAAGCCACGTCGCGAGGAGCAGCAGCACGCCGAGGAGACTCCAGCGCCGAGCGCCCTCAGCCCAGTTGACGGCTCGCATCGATCCCTCCCCCTCCGTCGGCTGTTGGCACCTCGACGGCCGTGCGGTCGTGCGCGGGCGTCGTCGACGCCAGCAGGAACGCCACCAGCCCGTTCGCGTCCGCGAACCGCGACTCGCGACCCGTCGCAACCTGGGTGGCGGTGCCGCGCAGCTCTTCTTGCCCTGTGTGCTCGGTGGCCCGCCAGACGCGGACGACGAAGGTGTCCATGGGCGCAGCATCCCGGCGCCGGTTCCGCGGGTGTTCAGGAATTGTTCAGGCGCTCACGCGGGGAAGGGCGCGGGCTCCACGTCGAGGTCCGCCATCCGACGGACGTACCCCTGGTAGGCGCGGCGGGCGGCGCCCGGGCGGCCCGTGGCATGGAGCGCCCGGACTAGCGAGAGGCTCGCCTCCTCGTCGTATGGATCGCGCTCGAGGAGCCGGCGCTGCCAGCCGATCGCCTCGTCGAGGCGGCCGGCCCCGGCTGCAAGCCCCGCGAGCGCACGGAGCGAGCGCGTGAACGCGGCCCGGGCCTCCTCGCGCAGGCCCACCGCCCAGTCCAAGTAGGGGTCGTCCTCGAGGAAGTCGCCGGTGTACGCGGCGGCAACCGCCTGGAGCGCCGCCGCATCGGGCTCCGCGCCGCTGAAAGCAGCCGCCGCGAGGCCGAGGAACTGGAGGACGTCCACCTCGGCCCGCTCCACGACGAGCCGGACCGTCGTGGCGTCGCCCGCCAGCACCGCGTCCGGGGGGAGCGCGTGCTCGGGGTCGATGGCTCGCCGCGCCGAGGACAGGAGCACCGAGAGCCGTCGCGCGCCGCGGTCGGGCGGCTCGCCCGGCCAGAGCGCCTCGATCAGCTGATCGCGTGGGGTTGCCAGCCCACGCCGGCAGACCAGCACCTTCACCAGGTCACGCGCCTTGCGGGAGCCCCACGCGGCGGCCGGGACGGGTCCCGCCGGGCCGACGACCCGGAAGCTGCCGAGGGTCCCGATCCGGACCTCGCGCGGCGCCTCCAGCGGTGCCGCGGCCGAGACGGGGGAGGGTGGCACGCGTGCCGCGGTGCGTGCCGGGTCGCGCAGCCGCTCGATGCTGGCCTCGACGCGCCCGGCCGCCAGCGCGGCGCCGCAGTCGCGCCAGACGGCCAGCGCCTCGGTGAGCCGATCCGCGGCCAGCTCGGGATCACGCTCGCTCGCCACATCGAGCTCGATCGCCTCGGCCACGCCGGCGCGGTCGCGGCGGCTCCTCGCGAGTGCCGACGCCCGCACGGCATTCGTCCGGGCTCCCGCGCGGTCACCGGCCGTGAGCCGCACCCACCCCTGGGCGAGCAGCGCGCCCACGTGACCCAGGGCCGGGCTGTGCAGGACGGCGCGCTCCGCCAGTCCAAGCGCCCGCCCAGGGTCGTCCTCGGCCTCGACGCGGGCGAGCCCCGCCAGGGCAGGCACGAGGCCCTGGAGGTCGCCCGCCTGCTCCGCAACCGCCACCGCCTCCTCGAAGGACGCCCGCGCGAGCTGCCGCTGGCCCCGCTGGCGGTACACCTCGCCGAGGTGGCCGAGCGGGTAGCACACCATCCGGGATCCCAACCGCTGGTACAGCGCCCGGCTCTCGACCAGGTCGGAGACTGCCTCCTCGAGTCGTCCCAGCCGCGTCAGCGCCTCGCCCCGGTTGGAGAGCGCGAGCGCCCGGAAGGCAGAGAAGCCGGTCACCTCGGCCAGCCGGATCGCGGTGCCCAGCTCCTCCACGGCCTCTCGGTAGTCGCCCTCCTCCACCAGCCGCGAACCGCGGTTGGTGTGGATGCGGATCACCTGCAGCGCGTCGCCAGCCGCCTCGGCATGGGCCAGGGCGCGCAGGTAGTGGGCGTCGTTCGCCCGGCGGTCGCCGTCCGTGGCGGCGAGCATCGCCAGCACGGTGTGGGCAGCGGCCAGCGCGCCGTCGTCACCGGCCGCAGCCGCGTCCGCGAGCGCGTCGGTCGCCACGTGCCGACACCGATCGACGTCGCCGCGCAGCCACAGCGCCGACGCCCACCACGCGCCGAGCTGCCCGCGGTCCACGGGGTCGCCGCGGTCCCGATCGCCCCGGGCATACGTAGCCAGGGCCGAATCGAGATCGCCTCGCAGGTGGTGGATCAGCCCCACCCGCCAGGCCAGGCCGGCCGGGATGGGGCCCGTCGGCGGCGTGATGGCGGCAAACCGATCGAGCGCGGCGTCCCACTCGCCCCGTGCCTGGAGCGCCGACCCGATCACGAGCGCCAGCCCGGGGGAGTCGGCCGCAGACCCGGTCGCTCGGGCGGCCCGCAGCACGATGGCCGCCTCCCCGGCCGCCACCAGCGCCGGTCCGCGCTCGCGCAGCGTCGCGACGAGGCGTCCGGTGTCGCCGGCGGCGATCAGCACCTCGAGCGCCTCGCGGTCGCTCCCGCCGTCGATCAGCCAGTCGGCCGCCCGCTGGCGCGTGTCGGCCGCCGATCGGGCGGCGCCCGGATCGCCCGCTAGCCGCTCGAGGACCCTGGTGCGGACAAGGGGATGGAGCGAGTACCACTCGCCCTCGCCCGCCGCCTGGACGTACAGGCCCCGACGCTCAAGCCCCGCGAGGACGGATCCCGCACCCGCAAGCCCCGCGGCCTGGAGCATCCCGGGCGAGGCGCGGTCGAACAGGGCCAGCGCCTCGATCACCCGCAGCGTCTCGGGCGGCTCGTTGGCGAGAGCCTCGTCGGCCAGCCCGTCGAACACGCCGCCCGCGGAGCCGAGGAGTCGCTCGAGCGCGGCTGCCCGCCCGGTCGCCGGCTCGCCGGCCAGCGCCTCGGCGGCAAGACGCACCGCTGCGGGCCAGCCGCCGGTGCGCTCCCGCACGCGAGCCACGAGCGCCGGGTCGCCCTCGCCGAGAACCGCCTCGAACAGCGCTGCGGTCTCGGCCTCGGTGAAGGCGAGGACCGAGCCCGCGATGTCGAGGACCTGGCCCCGCAGCCGCATCCGGTCGATGGCGAACGGCAGCGGCTCCCGTGACGCGAGCACGATGTGCAGCAGCGGTGGCGCCAGGCGGCAGAGGCCCTCGACGAGCCTCACGCCGGCCGTCTGCCGCCCCATCTCGTGGACGTCGTCGACGACGAGCACGAGATCGCGCGACATCGCGCGCTGCAGCGCGGTCGCCATCGCGGCCGCGAGGGCGTCGGCGCGCTCGAGGTCGTCGTCGGATTCCTCGTTCGCGCCGGCGGCATCGATCAGGTCGCCCACTTCGCGCGCCAGCCGCGGGACGCGCAGGCTCAGGGCGTCCAGGATCCCGGACGCCACCCAGCGCAGCCCGTGCGCGTCCGGCGCGACGCTGCACCAGGCGACCCGGTGCCGGTTGGCCCACGTAGCCAGCAGCGTGGACTTCCCGAAGCCGGCGTCGGCCACGACCACCACGAGCCGCCGCGTCTGGGCCAGGTCCAGCAAAGACTCGATGCGAGGCCGGGTCAGCACCGATGACGGGAGCGCCGGCGGCCCTGCAGCAATGCCTGGACGTGTGGAACGAGGGTGCATCGAGAAGCAGGCGGAGTCTACGCGCGCCCGACGGCGCAGACCATGCCCAGCTCCCTCTGGCGCCGCCCGCCCCGACGCCCCGTCGCGTCGCCCGACGACGGCGGCCGAGCGTACGATGCGGCTGTGGCGCGCTCGATCGACCTCAACGCAGACGTCGGCGAAGGCCTCGGGCCGTGGCCGATGGGCGCCGACGCGGCGCTGATCCCGCTCGTCAGCTCAGTGAACATCGCGTGCGGCGTGCATGCCGGCGACCCCGTCACGATCCGCCGGACCGTGCGCCTCGCCCTCGAGGTCGGCGCCTCGCTCGGCGCACACCCGGGCTACCCGGACCTCGTGGGCTTCGGGCGCCGCGAGCTCGCGATGACGCCGGGCGACGTGGCGGCGAGCGTGCTCTACCAGGTCGCCGCCGTGGCCGGCATCGCGCGCGCCGAGGGCGGCGTGCTCCGCCACGTCAAGCCCCACGGGGCGCTCTACCACCGGCTGGCGGCAGATCGCGAGGCGGCAGCTGCGGTGACGGCGGCGCTCGCGTCGCTCGACCGCGGTCTCGCGGTGGTGGGACCGCCGGGCTCCGCGCTCCTGGCGGCGGCCGCCGCGGCCGGCCTCGACGCGATCGGCGAGGGCTTCGCGGACCGGGTCTACGAGCCCGACGGCCGACTCCGCTCACGCTCGCTGCCCGACGCCCTCATCGGCGACCCGGCACGGGCGGTCGCGCAGGCCGTCTCGATCGCGCGCGACGGATGGGCGACGGCGGTGGACGGCTCGCGCGTCGAGGTGCGGGCGCAGACGCTCTGCGTCCACAGCGACACGCCCGGCGCGCCCGTGATCGCGGCGACCGTGCGCGCGGCGCTCGTCGACGCCGGTCTCGACGTTCGCAGCCCTGGCGGCTGACGCGTGACGGCCCGCCCGCCCCGCATCGACCCGCTGGGCGAGGCGGCGCTGCTGGTGACCCTGGGCGAGACGCTCGACGTCCGCGCGAATGCGCGGGCCCGCCGGCTCGCGGCCGCCGTGGACGCCGCGGGGATTCCCGGCGTCGGCGCAGCGGTGCCGGGCCACGCGAGCGTGCTCGTGCCGTTCGAGCCGGGCGCGGTGGACGAGGCCGCCGTGCGCGCGGCGATCGAGGCGGCGTGGCCGGCCGCCGCGCGATCGTCGGCCGATGACGAGGGGCTTGGCCGCCTCCACGAGATCCCGGTGCGCTACGGCGGCGACGAGGGGCCGGACCTCGCGGATGTCGCGGCAAGCGTCGGCCTCACCGAGGACGGGGTCGTGCGTCTCCACAGCGGCCTCGTCTACCACGTCCTGACGCTCGGCTTCGCGCCCGGCTGGGCGTACCTGGGCGTCCTGCCGCCCGAGCTCGAACTGCCGAGGCGCCCCGTGCCGCGGGTGCGCGTTCCGGCGGGGAGCGTCGCGATCAGCGGACGGCAGAGCGGCATCTACCCGTCTGACGGCCCGGGCGGCTGGCACCTCCTCGGGCGCACGGACGTCCGGCTGTGGGACCCTGCTGCGGACCCGCCCGCGCGCCTCGAGCCCGGCGACCGCGTCCGCTTCGTGCCCGTCTAGCCGTGCTCGAGGTGGTTGACCCGGGCTTCGGGCTGGCGCTGCAGGACCGCGGCCGGCCGAGTCTGGCGCGACTGGGCGTGCCGCCGTCCGGGGCCCTCGACAGCTGGGGCCACGCGTCGGCCCTGATCCTGTCCGGGGCGCCGCCTGACGGCGTAACGGCGGAGCTCGCCGTCGGAGGGGCGGAGCTGCTCGCCGTCGAGGCGTGCGCGGTGGCCCTCGCCGGCGCGGACCTGGGCGCCGAGCGCGACGACGGGCGGCGCCTGCCGGCCGGGCGCGTCCACCTCATGCCGCGCGGCGCGCGCCTGCGGCTGACGGGCGAGGCCGGCCCCGGCGCGCTGAGCGGGGCCCGGGCGTACCTGAGCCTGGCCGGCGGGATCGTGGCGGAGCGGGTGCACGGCTCGGCGGCCACGCTCGCGGCGGCCGGCCTCGGCGGGTTCGGCGGACGCGCGGCGCGGCCCGGGGACCTGCTCGCACCGCTCCGCCGCGGCGACCTCGCCTCGGCGGGCCGGGCCTGGCCGGCGGCCACGGCCCCGCACCCGGCGGCGACGGAGGGGCCGGTCCGCCTCGTGCCCGGCCCGGACGGCGGCTCGCTCCCCGACGGCGCCCTCGACGCGTTCGCGGCCGCCGCATGGTCGGTCCAGCCGGACAGCGACCGCGCAGGCCTCCGCCTCAACGGTCCGCCGATCGGCGGCGGTGCCGAGATCCTCTCGCACCCCCTCGTCCCGGGAGCCGTCCAGGTGCCGTCCGGCGGTCTCCCGCTGGTGCTCCTCGCGGACGGGCCGACGCTCGGGGGCTATCCGGTGCTCGGTGTCGCGGCCAGGGCCGACCTGCCCCGGCTCGCCCAGCTCCGGCCCGGCGACGGCGTGCGCTTCGTGCCCGTGCCGCCCGACGCGGCGCGCGCCGCGTACGCCGACCAGCAGCGGGTCCTCGAGGGCGTGGCCTCGATGCTCGCCCGGGACGACCTGTGGCACCGGCTCGCCGATGATGCCCGGGGCTAGACTCTTGTCGATGGACACGCGACGGTCCCGGCTCCGCTCCCGCCTCGGCCGAATCGGCATCTGGAGCTTCGCCCTCCAGGCGAACCCGTTCGAGGTGGAGGCGGCGGCCGTCAGCGCCTACGAGCGGCTCGGCTACCGCTCGATCTGGTTCCCCGAGAGCGTCGGCAGCAAGGAGGCGTTCACGCACGCGGCGCTCCTCCTCGGCGCGAGCGGGCGGCTGGTGGTCGGCACGGGGATCGCCAGCATCCACGCCCGCGACGGTGTCGCGATGGCCCTCGGCGGGCGGACGCTCGAGGAGGCGCACCCCGGCCGCTTCGTGCTGGGCGTCGGCGTCAGCCATGCGCCGTCGGTGGCGGCGCGCGGCGGGACGTACGGCAGGCCGATCGAGCAGATGGGCGCGTACCTCGACGCGATGGACGGCGCGCCATGGGTCGGTCCTGCCGTCGAGCGCCCGCCGCTGCTCCTCGCGGCGCTCGGGCCGCGGATGCTCGAGCTCGCCGCGGAGCGTGCCGACGGCGCCCACCCCTACTTCGTGCCTGTCGAGCACACGCGCCTCGCCCGCGAGCGCCTCGGCGCCGACCCGGTGCTCGTCGTGGAGGTCACCGCCGTCATCGACGGGGATCCCGGCCGGGCGCGCGAGACCGCCCGCGCCTTCGCGACGCGATACTTCGGGATGGCCAACTACGCGAACAACCTGCGGCGGCTGGGGTACACCGACGAGGACCTCGCCGGCGGCGGCAGCGACCGGCTGCTCGACGCGGTGGTGGTCCAGGGCGACGCGGCCGCCGTGGCGGCGCGGGTGCGGGAGCATCTCGACGCGGGCGCCGACCATGTCGTGGTCCAGCTCCGCGCGCCGTCGCCGGCCGACCTGTGCCTCGAGGGGTTCAGCGCGCTGGGCGCCGAGCTCGGCGACGAGATCGCCTGACGCTGGCGCCCGCTACCCGGCCGGGCCCGTGTCGGGCAGGCCCGCGGCGAGGGCCTCGACGAGCTGCTCCTCCACCCAGCCCAGCCACAGGAACACGATCGTGTCGGCAGCGACGGGGTCGCTCTCGTCGATGGGGACGGCGCCCGTCTGCTCGGTCACGCCGAGGCGGGTGCCGCGGACGAGACGGAGGTCGTTGACGGCGCCCAGCCAGGCGGACGCGTGGGCATCGTCGAGGTAGACCGCGTCGATCGTCTCGGCCAGCATCGCGAAGCGCTCCTGCCGGGCCTCGGCGAGGTCCGCGGCAGTGAGCTCGCGGAAGGCGGCCGAGGCGGCCGGATCGTCCGCGACGGCGTCCGGCGAGAGCCGGGCGAGGGCCTCGTCGCGCTGACCCTCCCCCGCGGCCAGCTCTCCCGCGGCCTCGCTGGCGAGCTGCGCGGCGAGGGCGCCCAGAACCTCGCGCTCCCGTGGGGCGAGGCGGACCGCGATACGGCCGTCGGCCGCGCGCCGGATGCGCCGCTCCGGCTCCTCCGCGCTCACTCGGGCTGCATCGTCGCCCACAGGCCGTGGGCGTGGAGCCGCGACACGTCGTGCTCGCAGCGCTCCTTGGTCCCCCCGGACACCACGGCACGGCCCTCGTGGTGGACCTGGAGCATCAGCTTGTGCGCGTGCGGCCGGCTGTACCCGAACAGCTTCTGGAACACGTAGGTCACGTAGGACATCAGGTTGATCGGGTCGTTCCAGACGATGACGATCCAGCGGGGCGCCGCGAGCGCGCGCTCGCGCACGACCTCCTCGAGGGCAGCGCCGGGCGATGCGGAGGCTGGGTTGTCGGCCATCGCTCGGATCGTACGCCGCGCCGTGTGCGAGCGTCGCACGCCCGGCAGCGCCGGAGGCACCGGACGCGTGCGGGCCGGCGCGAGGTCAGGGCCGACTGCTCAGCACCGTCTCGATGGCGTCGCCGAGCTGGGCGGCGTTGAAGGGCTTGGTCAGCACGTGGACCCACGGCTCGTCGGCGTCCACCTCGTCGGCGAGTCCGGTGATGAACAGGATCGGCAGGTCGGCCCAGGCCATCCGCAGTCGGCGGGCGAGGTCGGGGCCCTGCACGCCCGGCATCCGGACGTCGGTTACCAGGAGGTCGGGCTGGGCGAGGGCGCCGCTCCGCGCCGCGTCGGCCGCGGCCGTCCCGGACGCCTGCTCCTCGACGCGCCAGCCGAGATTCCGCAGCTGGCGCGCCAGCATCGCCCGGACCGCCACGTCGTCCTCCACCAGCAGGACCAAGCCGCGCATCGTGGCAGCGCCCGCCGCGGCGGCGGCCGGCTCGGCGCCGCCCGGCTCCGGAGCGGCCGGCGGCGCGCCCGCCTGCGTGTCGATCACCGGCAGGTCGATGGTGAAGGTGGTGCCCTGCCCCGGGGACGTGTCGACCATCACCGTGCCGCCGGAGGCGCCCACGATGCCGTAGACCGTTGCCAGGCCCATCCCGGATCCGCGGCCGGCCTCCTTGGTCGTGAAGAACGGCTCGAAGATGTGCGGGAGCGCGGCGGCGTCGATCCCCTGCCCCGTGTCCGCCACCTGGATCCGCACGCCGGGCCACGGCGGCGGCGCGGCGTCGGCGGGCGTGGCGTCGCCGGGGTCCGTGCGGCGGGTGCGCACCTCGATCCGGCCGCCGCCCGGGATCGCGTCACGGGCGTTGACGACCAGGTTGACGATCACCTGCTCGAGCTGGCCGGGATCCGCCAGGACCACGCCGGTCCGGGCGTCGCGGCTGGCCGCCAGCTCGATGTGCTCGCCCACCAGCTGGCGGAGCATCGGGATGACGCCGTCGATCACCTCGGCCGGGTCCACCGGTCGCGGCGCCAGGACCTCGCGGCGGCTGAACAGCAGCAGCTGGCGCGTCAGCGCGGCCGCGCGTTCCGAGGCGCGCACCGCCTCCTCGAGGTCGCGGCGCACCGGCGACTCGGCGGGCAGGTCGTCCAGCGCCAGCTCGGTGTAGCCGCGGATCGCGGCGAGCAGGTTGTTGAAGTCGTGGGCGACGCCGCCGGCGAGCTGGCCGACCGCCTCCATGCGCTGCGCCCGGCGCAGCTGCTCGACCATCTCATGTTCCACCGTGATGTCGGTGAACGTGGACACGGCGGCGATGACGGTGCCGCTGCGGTCGCGCAGCGGCTCGGAGTTGACCCGGAGCCAGAGCCGCTCGCCGTCGGGCCGGCGGGCGCTGATCTCGACGCCCCGCGACGAGCGGCCCGCCAGGAGGGCCGCCATCGACGGGCCCTCCTCGGGCGCGAACGGCGTTCCGTCCGTGTGGCGCGAATCCCAGTCCGCGCCCACGGCGCGACCCGTGAGGTCCGCGAGCCGGTAGCCGAGGATCGCGGCGGCGCGGGCGTTGGCCGACGCCACCCGGCCATCGGGCCCCACGATCAGCAGCCCCTCGGCCATCGAGTCCATGACGCTGTGCTGGAAGGCGGCCGCCGAGCGGGCCGCCTCCTCGGCGTTCCGGCGGATGGTCACGTCGCGGGCGACGACGGCGATCCCGGCCTCGAACGGGAACACCGAGAGGTCCGACCACGATTCGGCGCCGGCGCGGTCGGTGCGCACCTCGTCGCGCCACGAGCCGCCCTGCTCCGCGACGCGGGCCACAGCGGCGCGGACCTCGTCGCCGGCCGTGTACCGCGGGCTGGACAGGCGGATGCCCGCGACGCCGTCCTCCGCGACGCCGCCGAGCCACCGCTCACGGGTGGTCCGGTTCGCGGCCAGGAACTCGGCATCGGTGCAGCGGCCGTCGGCATCGAGGATGGGCCGGAGCACCCCGATGGCCTCGGGGATCTCCTCGAACATCGCCCGGAACCTCGCCTCGGACGCACGCAGTCGGTCCGCGGCCTCGTGCTGGGCCGTGACATCGGTGATCACGCCGAACAGCCCCGCGCCCCGCCCGTCGTCGTGCGGGATCCGGACGCCGCGGTCGTTGACCCACGCCCACGTGCCGTCCGCGCGCCGCATCCGGTAGTCCATCTCCCATGCGGGCCCGGCCTCGTCCCACACGCGGTGGCAGAACGCGATGTCGTCGGGGTGGATGGAGGCGTCCCACGACTCGAACGGCGTCAGGTGCTCGGGCGAGTAGCCCAGGATCCGCTCGGACTGCGGACTGATGAGCACCGGGTCGCCCCACGCCTCCTGGTACGAGATGATCGCGTCCACCCCCTCGACCATACGGCGCAGCCGCTCCTCGCTGGCGCGCAGGGCCTCTGCGGCGGCATGGCGGTCGGTGACGTCCACGACGATCCCGAACGTCCCCTCGCCCAGCCCGTCCGCGCGGGCGATGCGTCGCCCGCGGTCGAACACCCAGACGTAGTGCCCGTCCGCGTGGCGCATCCGGTACTCCATCTCCCAGGTCGGGGGGCGGTCGGCCCACACCTCGAGGCAGCGCGGCAGGTCGTCGGGGTGCACGAGGGCGCGCCAGTCGGTGAACCTGGTCATGGTGGCGGGGTCGATCCCCAGGATCCGCTCCAGCTGCGGGCTGGAGATGAGCGGGGCGTCGGCGTGCTCCTGGATCGCCACGATCGCGTCGAGGCTGTCGATGGTCCGGCGCTGGCGCTCCTCGCTGCGGCGCAGCGCCTCGTCCGCCTCGTGGCCGGCCGTCACGTCCACGATGATCCCGTAGGTGTAGGTCCCCGAGCCGTCCGCCGTGGGGATCCGCCGCCCGCGGTCGACCACCCAGGCCCAGCCGCCCTCGGCGCGCCGCATCCGGTACTCGAGGTGCCAGGCGGGCGGCTCCTCGGCCCAGGCGGCCAGGCACGCTGCGAGGTCGTCCGGGTGGACGAGGGCGTGCCAGGCCTCGAAGTCGGGGACCTCCTCGGCCCGCCAGCCCAGAATCCGCTCGATCTGGGGGCTCAACTGGAGGCCCGTGCCCTCGCGATCCTGGAATGCGACGATCGCGTCCACGCCGTCCACGATCTCGCGCAGCCGCGCCTCGCTCTCGGCCAGGGCAGCGTCCGCGGCTACGCGGGCCGTGACGTCGACCACCACGCCGAAGGTCCCGCGCTCGCCCGCCTCGCCCATGAACCGCCGTCCCCGGTCGACCACCGCCGCATAGGTGCCGTCGGCCCGCCGCATGCGGTACTGGAGCGTCCAGGCCTCGGGGCGGGCGCTCCATGTCGCCTCGCAGGCGGGCAGGTCGTCGGGGTGGATGAGCGCGTTCCACGCCCGGAACGAGGGCACCTCCGCGGGCGTCCAGCCGAGGATCCGCTCGATCTGCGGGCTGACCGTGAGGGGCCCGCCCTCGCGGGGCGACGAGGAGATGATGGCGTCCACCGAGCCCAGGGTGCGGCGCAGCTCCGCCTCCCGCTGCCGAAGCTCGGCGCCCGTCTGGAGGAGCTCGGTGATGTCGCGGCCGACATGGACGAAGCCGCCCTCGTACGGGGTGACCGTCACGTCGATCGTGCGGAGGCCGCCCGGCGTGTGGAACTCCCGGACCATGTGCACCGGCTGCCCCGTCTCGACGACGGCGCCGTAGACGTCGCGGATCTGGTCGCGCGCGGCCGGCACCACCTCGAAGAGCCGACGGCCCCGGACGTCCTCCAGCGCGAGGCCGGGCGCCCAGCGCCGGATGGCGCCGCTGTTCGCGTGCACGATCTCCACGTCGTCGAGGCGGCCCGCCTCGTCGAACACGGGCCGGTACATCGCGATGCTGTCGTCCGAGGCGTCGAGGGCCGCCTCCACGAGCACGGACGTCTCCCGGAACGCCGCCTCGAGCGCCCGGCGGTCCGTCACGTCGTCGCCGACCGAGGTCACCGCCGTGACCGCACCCGTGCCGTCGCGCAGGATCGTGCTGTTCCAGACGAGCCTCCGACGCCGGCCGTCGCGCGTGACCAGGTCGTGCTCGTGCTGGCGGGGCACCTCCCCCGTGCGGACGCACTCCTCGTACTCGGCGCGCAGGCTGCTGCGCACCTCCTCGTCGGTGAAGCGCTCGAACCAGTCCTCGCCGAGCACCTCCTCGCCGGTCCAGCCGGACGTCCGCCACAGGGCGTCGTTGGCGTAGGTGAGCTTGCCGGCGGGGTCGAGGACGATCGCCACGAGGTCGACCGACTCGAACGCGGCGCGCAGGCGGGTGTCGGCATCGGACGCCGCGTGGCGCGACGACGTGTCGAGCATCAGGACGAGCACGCCGTCGGACAGCGGCTGCAGGCTGAACTCGGCCCAGCGGGCGGAGCCCGCCGATCCCGCCAGCTGCGCCTCGAACCGCTCTGGGTCGCCGGTCTCGCGGCAGCGGGTGAGCGCGGCCTGCAGCCCGGGCTCCGCGAGACTCCCGCCCGGCGTCTGGCCCGAGAGCGGTGTCGGCATGGTGCCGATGAACTGGGCCGCGGCCCCGTTGGCATACCGCACGCTGCCCGTGGCGTCGACGAAGGCCGCACCCTCGAGCATCCCGTCCACGAGCGCCCGGATGTCGACCGCGACGACGCCCGGCGGTCCGACGACCGCGGGCCGGACGGCGGGCGCGGCAGGCGGTGCGGGCTCGTCCAAAGCGCTCATGCCCGAGCTGGTGCTCTCGTCGTGGCGACCGTGTCAGCCAGCCTGAGAGCGCCAGGTCGCAGGGTGGCGCTCGGGGCTCATCGGGACGGGGGCGCGGGCGCCGAGGGCACGGCGCGGCTCCCACCACGGCGTGCATGATGGCACCTGCGGGCCGCGGCTGTGGAGCCCCCGCTGGTGGGGGTCGCCGGACCCGTGCCCGGCGCTTCACGCAGGCCGGCAGCGCCCGCAACCCGCTCAGCCACTGGCGGCCCGGACTCGGCGAGCGGCCACCGCGGCCTGGAACGCGTGGTGGTCGAGCAGGTTGCGGTCCGCGTAGGTCTCGGCGAATGTCGCGACGGCGCGGTCGAAGGCGTCGCCCGATCCGAGGTAGCCGTCGATCGCGATGCGGTCGCCGGACCGGGCGTGCGCCCGCGCCAGGGCCTGGCCGCAGAGGCGCGCGAACAGCGCGAGGCCGCGCGGGGGCACGCCTGCCACGTCGAGCGACCACTTCATGTCGGCGAGCTGGCGGACGTAGTACGAGCTGCCGCGATGCCCCGCCCAGCCGAGGAAGGCGTCGCTCGAGGCCTGCATGAGCCGCTGGCCGGCGACGACGCGCTGCCCGGGTTCGCGCACGGCCGGTCCGGGCACGTACGGGGCCAGGACCGACCGGCCTGCCTGCTTGACCTGCAGCACCAGCGGGTCGTCGTCGTCGCGGCCGAGGTACAGCGCGACGTAGGCGGCCAGCCCGAGGCTGCCGATGCCTACCACCTTGCGCGCGACGTCGACGAGCCGGAAGCGGCCCAGCAGCGTTCGCTGGTCGTCGGCCAGCGAGGCCGGGTAGCGCCCGAGGATGCCGATCACACGGCGTCGGGTCGGCCCGTCCGGGAGCCGGGCGAGGGTGGGCGGCCGGTCCAGGAACCGCCGCTGCCCGTCCACGAGCTCGGTGAGCCGGGCGAACGAGTGGACGTTGTCGCGGGTGGCCGCGGCGGCGAGCACGCCGCGCACCTCGGCACGCTCGATCCCGCTCGGGACCGATGCCACGAGTTCGGCCACGTCGATCCGCGCGTACCAGGCGTCGAGGTCCGAGAGGCGGGCGAGCTCGCGCATCCGCGTCCGGTACCCGCTGCACGCGGCCAGGGCCAACCGCCGGCCAGCCACCGGGGCCAGGCGCCGCTCGCGGGCGACGACCACGAGGCTGGCCGCCAGCCGCTTGACGTCCCACTCCCACGGCCCGGGGTGCGTCTCGTCGAAGTCGTCGAGGTCGAACACGAGTCGCCGGTCGGGCGCGGCGTACGCGCCGAAGTTGAGCAGGTGCGCGTCGCCCGAGAGCTGCACGGTGATCCCGCTGACGGGCGTCGCGGCGAGGTCCGCCGCCATGATCGCGGCCGCCCCGCGGTAGAACGCGAACGGCGACGCCGCCATTCGGGCGTGACGGAGCGAGAGCAGCCGGGCTTCGCGCCCCTGCTCCTCGGCGAGCAGCGTCGCGACCGGGTCGAGCCGGTCAGCGGCCGCCGCCCACTCACCGTGGACGTGCCGCGGCGCCGACCCGCGGGCGGCCCGTCCGGCAGCCCGCCGCCGCTCGACCGGCGATGACGCGTCGGATGCCGCCACCTGATCCGGATCGCGGCCCGGGCTGGCGCTCGACACTGCCGAGTCGCGGTCCGCCGGGGCGTTCGTCATCGGTTCCTCATGCCTGACCATTCTCCACACCCGGCGCCCGAGTGCACGGCAGGCCGGCAGCGAGGGCAGCGGCCTCCCCGCTGCGTATACTCCCGGCGCGCGGGATCCGCGCCTGCCCCGTCACCGGAGGGGTCGTGAGCACCGCAGCCGCATCCGCCAGGACGCCCAGCCGCCCCTCACGACGACGCCCGCGCCCGATCCTCGGCGGCGTCCTCCCGATCGACCGCTCGGTGCTGCTCCGCGATGTCGCGGCGGGCGTCACGCTGGCCGCGCTCGCCATCCCCGAGGTCATGGGCTACACGAAGATCTCGGGCACGCCCGTGGTCACGGGGCTCTACACGCTCCTCGTGCCGGTCCTCGTGTTCGCGGTGTTCGGCTCCTCGCGGCACCTGGTGGTCGGGGCGGACTCCGCCACAGCGGCGATCCTCGCGATCGGCGTGGGGGCGCTCGCCGCCACGGGCTCCGCCGACTATGTGGCGCTGGCGTCGCTCAGCGCCCTCATGTGCGCCGGGCTCCTCATCGTGGCGCGGCTGCTGCGGCTCGGGTTCATCGCCAACTTCCTGTCGCGCAGCGTGCTGGTAGGCTTCCTGACTGGGGTGGGCATCCAGGTGGCGGCCGGCGAGGTCGCGGGCCTGTTCGGCGTGGACAAGGGCGGCGGCGGCACGCTCGAGAAGCTGGCCCACGCCATCGGCGAGATCGCCTCGGGCCACACCAGCGCGCCGACGCTCACCGTGTCGCTTGTGGTGCTCGCGCTGGTCGTCGGCCTCGAGCGGCTCGACCGGCGGATCCCGGGGGCGCTGCTCGCGGTGGCCGGGGCCGTCGTCGCCAGCGCCGTGCTGGACCTCAAGGCGGGCGGAGTCGCCGTGCTCGGGACGGTCCCCGGCGGCCTGCCGCCGATCGGCCTGCCTGGGGGCATCCTGACGGTCGGCAACGTCGAGGCCCTGATCCCCACGTCGATCTCGATGTTCGCGGTCATCCTGGCCCAGAGCGCCGCCACGTCGCGTGCGTATGCCGCGCGGTACAACGACAGCTTCAACGAGAACGTGGACCTCGTCGGCCTCGGCCTCGCGAACCTCGGCGCCGCGCTCACCGGCACGTTCGTCGTCAACGGCAGCCCGACCAAGACCGAGATGGTCGACAGCGCCGGCGGCCGGAGCCAGGTCGCGCAGCTGACCACGGCCGCCATCACCCTCGCGGTCCTGCTGTTCCTCACGGGCCCGCTCGCCTACCTGCCCAACGCGGTGCTCTCGTCGGTGGTGTTCCTGATCGGCGTCCGGCTCGTCGACTGGCGGCACCTGGCGTCGATCGCGCGGCTGCGGAAGGGCGAGCTGGCCGTGGCGCTCGCGACCGCGGCCACCGTCGTGGTCGCCGGCGTGGAGCAGGGCATCTTCCTGGCCATGGGCCTCTCGGTGGTGGAGCACCTCTACCACACGTACCGGCCGTACGACACCCTGCTGACCCTCGACGGGGAGGGGCGGGTCCAGTACGCCGCCCCCGACGGGCGCGCGGAGGCGGCTCCGGGCCTGGTGGTCTACCGCTTCGGGGCCACGCTCTACTACGCGAACGCGTCGCGGTTCACCGAGGAGGCGTTCGAGCTGTTCGAGGCGGCCGAGCCGCCCTTGCGCTGGCTGTGCCTGGCGGCCGGCGCGATCGGCGACGTGGACTTCACCGGCGCCGAGGCGATCCGCCAGCTCCACCGCGCGCTCGCGCAGGCCGGGGCGTCGCTGCTCGTCTGCGACGTGTCGCCGAACGTCCGCGCTCAGCTCGACGCCTACGGGCTCACGGACCTGATCGGCGCCGATGCCCTGTTCGACGACGTGCGCGCCGTCGTGGAGCGGTGCCGGGCGGCGGGCTGACCCGCGCGACCCCGGCGCGGCCCCCGAGACAAGGGCCCCCGACAGCCTCGGACCCCGAACCGTGCAATGCTCGCTCACGGCGGCAACCCGTGACATGGACAAGGTGACGCGCAATGGATGTCGGGCTGATGGTGCCCCAGGGCTGGAAGGGCGAGTACGACGGCTGGGACCCGGCCGGCGCGTGGGCGCGGAGCGTCGAGCTGGCGCAGCACGCGGAGGGGCTCGGCTTCGAGAGCCTGTTCGTGTTCGACCACTTCCACACCGTCCCGGAGCCGACCGACGAGATCACGTTCGAGTCCTTCTCCATGCTCTCAGCGCTCGCGATGGCGACCGCGCGCGTCCGGCTCGGCCACATGGTCGTCTGCACCGGGTTCCGCAACCCGGGCCTGACGGCCAAGCTGGCGTCCACGATCGACGTCATCTCGGGCGGGCGCTTCGAGCTGGGCATCGGTGCCGGCTGGAAGGAGGACGAGTGGCTGGCCTACGGCTACGGCTTCCCGTCCACCGGCGAGCGGATCGCGCAGTTCGCCGACCACCTCGAGGTCATCACGCGGATGCTCGGGCCCGGCCACGCCACCTACGAAGGGGCCCGGGCGAGCGTCAAGGACGCGATCAACGTGCCCAAGGGCGTCCAGCGGCACATCCCGGTGATCGTGGGCGGCAACGGCCGCGACAAGACGGCTGGCCTCGCGGTCCGCTTCGCGGACGAGCTCAACTTCGTGTTCCTGCGGCCGGCCGAGATCCGGGAGCGCATCGCCGAGGTGCGCGGCAGGTGCGAGGCCGCGGGCCGCGACCCGTCGACGCTCCGCTTCTCGCTGTACGCGCGCGACGAGGCGATGCAGCCGGTCGGCCAGGCCCGCATCGACCACCTCGCCGAGCTCGCCGACGTGGGCCTCGCACGGATCGTCTGCTTCCCGGGCCGCTGGGACCCGACAACCGACGGCCAGGCCGCGTTCGCGGAGGACTGTCGCGCCGCCGGCCTTGCGCTCGCGGGCTGAGCGCGCTCAGGAGCGCGACTGGAGCACGGGCAGGGCGCGCAGGCCGCTCCCGCCCCGCGCCGGCGCGCCGGGGCGGGCGCCAAGGCCGCGGAACTCCCCCGCGAGGGCGGCGAAGCGCTCGACCGCATCGGTGCGCAGCCGGTAGTGGACCCAGGAGCCCCGCCGCTCCGACGTGACCCAGCCCGACTCGCGCAGCACCTTGAGGTGGTGGCTCACGGTGGGCTGCGCGACGCCGCAGCAGCCGGTGAGGTCGCAGGCGCAGACCTCGGATCCGGCATCGGCCAGCTGACGGAGGATGGCCAGCCGGGACGGGTCGGCCGCACCTTGGAGCAGCAGGGCGTCGGGATCAGTCACGCGCTTCATGCAAGGATGGTATTGACAAATGTCTATTTCGACAAGTATCAATACCGCATGACCGACACCGACCTGATCCGATCCACCGCCGACGTCGACGCGATCCACGACGAGGTCCGCGCCCACTACGCCGCCGCGGCCGTCCGGGCCGGCCAGGGCGCCTGCTGCGCCGACGGCAGCGAGGCGATCGGCGCCGAGCTCTACACGGCCCTCGAGCGCGAGGAGCTGCCCGAGGCCGCGGTGCTTGCCAGCCTCGGCTGCGGCAACCCGACCGCCGTCGCCGAGCTGCGCGAGGGCGAGCGGGTGCTGGACCTCGGCTCGGGCGGCGGGATCGACGTGCTCCTCTCGGCCAAGCGCGTCGGGGCGGCCGGCCGTGCCTTCGGCCTGGACATGACCGACGAGATGCTCGCCCTGGCCAGGGCGAATGCCGCCGCGGCGGGCGCCTCGAACGTCGAGTTCCTCAAGGGCCACATCGAGGCGATCCCGCTCCCCGCCGAGAGCATCGACGTCGTCATCAGCAACTGCGTCATCAACCTCGCGGCGGACAAGGCGGCGGTCTTCCGCGAGATCGCCCGGGTGCTGCGCCCCGGCGGCCGGCTGGGGGTGAGCGACATCGTCGCCGACGACACGCTGAGCGCGGACCTGCGAGCCGAGCGGGGCTCCTACGCCGGCTGCATCGCCGGGGCGCTCTCCTTCGCCGAGTACGAGGCGGGCCTTGCGGGGGCCGGGCTCACCGCCGTCGAGATCACCCCCACTCACCTCGTGGCCGACGGAATGGCGAGCGCGATCATCAGGGCGCGCAAGCCGGCGCCAGGCGAGCCGATCGGTGCCGATGCGACCCACGCCGCGCGGCCGACGCCCCGCACGTCCCTCGCGATGCTCCCGGTTCAGGACACCGCCGGCGCCTGCTGCGGCGGTGACGGCTGCTGCTGATGCGGATCGAGCGCGCCGTGCCGGCCGACGTCCCGGCCGTCGAGGCCCTGCTCGCCGAGGCCGGGCTGCCGATCGAGGGCGCCCGGGAAGCGCTCGATCTCGGCGTGGTCGGGCACGACGGTCAGCGGATCGTCGCGGCCGCGGCAGTCGAGCGGTACGGGCGCGCCGGCCTGCTCCGCTCCGTGGTGGTGGCGGCGCCGGAGCGCGGCACGGGCGTGGGCGGCGACGTCGTCGCAGCGGCCGAGGCCGTGGCGCGCGCCGCGGGCATCGACGAGCTCTACCTGCTCACCGAGACCGCGGCCGCGTGGTTCCCGCGGCTCGGCTATCGGCTGGTCGACCGCTCCGCCGCGGCGGCCATGGTCGGCGCGTCTGTCGAGTTCACGACCGTCTGTCGTGATACCGGGATTGCGATGGCCAAGCGCCTCGTTCGCCCGTCGGTCGGCTAGCCGGGCGGGCCCGGCCGTGGCCGTCTGGCCGGGGCTATCCGCCGCGTGGCGGATCGGCGTCGGGCGCGCTGGCGCCGCCGTCCGCGCCGGCGACCGGGGTCGCGTGGCCGGCGAGGCAGACGCAGTTCCGGCCGGCCGCCTTGGCCCGGTACAGCGAGGTGTCGGCGGCCGCGAGCAGGCTGGTCTCGGTTTCGCCCGACCCCATCGTGCTTGCGCCGATGCTGATGGTGAGCGGGATCTCGCCCACGCTGGTGGCGATCGGCGTTGCGGCGACAACGGCGCGGATGCGCTCGAACACGGCGGGCGCACCGGCGTCCGCGAGGTGCGTGGCCAGGATGACGAACTCGTCCCCGCCGTGGCGGCCCAGGATGTCATGCCCGCGCAGGTTGCGCTCCACCAGCTGGGCGAAGCCGGCCAGCACCTCGTCGCCGACCGGGTGGCCGTGGGTGTCGTTGATCACCTTGAACCGGTCGATGTCGCAGATCCCGACCGCGAGGCCCTGGTCGTGCCGGCGCTCCTCCGAGAGCTCCCGCGCCAGCGCCTCGGCAAAGGCACGGCGGTTGAGCACGCCCGTCAGCGGGTCGTGCATCGCCTCGTGGGCCAGCGCGGCGCGCGCCTCGGCCAGCCTGGCCTCGAGCTCGACGAGTCGCGCACCGACGCCGACCCGTGCCCGCAGCTCGCCAGCGTCGAAGGGCTTCGCCAGATAGTCGTCGGCGCCGGCCTCAAGGCCATCGACGATGCTGCCCTTCTCGCCCTCCGAGGTCAGGATGATGATGTACTGCGGCTGGTCGGACGGCACCGAGCGGATCGCGCGGCACACGTCCAGGCCGCCCAGGCCCGGCATCATCCGGTCGAGGATGGCCAGGCGGGGCGCATCGGGGCGCTGCATCGCCTCAAGGGCCTCGGCGCCGTCGACCGTCGCCACCACCTCGTGACCGAACTTGCGAAGGACCCCCTCCAGCACCACGCGCGAGGTGACGTCATCGTCGGCGATGAGGATCCTCACGGCACGCCTTGACCGTCGCCGTCTGGGCCGGTGGATCGCCGGATTGCCACGGCGAGACGGTTGTACTCGGACTCCAGGTCGGACACGCGCGCCCGGAGCGCGTCGATGCCGCCGACCCGGCCCTCTGCCTCCATCGCGACCGCGATCGTCCGCAGCGCCTCGCCGCCGACGGCGGCCGACGCGCCCTTGATCGTGTGCGTCTGCTGGAGCGCCGCGGTCGCGTCTCCCGCGGCGAGGTGGCCCCGGAGCGCCTCGAACTGCCGCGGGACATCCTCCAGGAACCGCTCCAGCACGGCACGGGCCAGATCGTCGTCGCCCATGAGGCGGGCCCTCATGCCCGCCCAGTCGAACACGATCGCCTGGTCGCCTGAGATGCGCTCGGGACGAACGGTCATCGGCGGGACGGTGACCGACGGCAAGGCCGGATGCGGCCCGGATCGACGACCCGCCTCGGCCGCCTCCTCTGGGCTCAGCCAACGCTCCATCGCCTCGAGCAGCGCCTGCGGCGCGATCGGCTTGGTCAGGTAGTCGTCCATGCCCGCCTTGAGGCAGCGCTCGCGATCGCCCTGCATCGCGTGGGCGGTCATGGCGATGATCGGGATCCGGTGGTTCAGGACCCGCGATCCCGAGTCGCGAATGTGGCGGGTGGCCTCGAACCCGTCCATGTCCGGCATCTGGACATCCATCAGCACGAGGTCGTAGGGCAGCGTCTCGAGCGATCGGACGGCCTCGGCGCCGCTGGCCACCGCGTCCGCCTGCAGCCCGAACTTCTTGAGGATCCCCAGGGCGACCTGCTGGTTCGTCACGTTGTCCTCGGCCAGCAGGATGCGGACCGAGCCCCGCCGCATCTCCCGGATCGTGTGGCGCGTGATGATCGGCTGGTCCGGGTGCACGAGCGGCTTGCCGGCCAGCACCGCCGACAGGCTGTCGAAGAGGTCGGACTGCCGGACCGGCTTCACGAAGTAGGCGGCGAAGCCCATCTCCTCCATCTGCCGCGCGTCGCCCCGCTCGCCCATCGAGGTCATGAGGACGAGGCGCGTCACGGCGAGGGCCTCGTCGGATTTGATGGCCCGGGCCAGGCTGGCGCCGTCCATGCCCGGCATCTGCATGTCGAGGATCGCTGCGTCGAAGGGGTCCCCGGCGTCCCGAGCGCGTGCCAGGGCCAACAGCGCCTGTGGAGCGGTCGACGCCTCCTCGGGCCGGGCCCCCCAGGCGCTGAGCTGCGACGCGAGGATGTCTCGGTTGGTCGCGTTGTCGTCGACGATCAGGACGCGCGAGCCGCGGATCTCGGCCATCGGGATGGGCGCCCGCTGGTGCTCCTCCTGCCGGGCGAACCGGGCCGTGAACCAGAACTCGGAGCCGGAGCCCTCGATGCTCACCACGCCGATCTCGCCGCCCATCAGCTCCACGAGCTGCTTCGAGATGGCCAGCCCGAGCCCGGTCCCTCCGTAGCGGCGAGTCGTCGAGGTGTCGGCCTGCGTGAAGCGCTGGAACAGCGACGCGATCTTGTCCGGTGGGATCCCGATCCCCGTGTCCCGCACCGAGAAGCGCACCACGACCTCCTCGGCACGCTCCTCGACCAGGCTCGCCCGCACGGCCACCTCCCCGCCGGGGGTGAACTTGAGCGCGTTCCCGGCGAGGTTGACGAGCACCTGCCGAAGGCGTCCCGGATCGCCGCGGAGGCTGGCCGGCACGTCAGGCGCCGCTGCGCAGATGAACTCGAGGCCCTTGTCGTAGGCACGCAGGGCCATGACCGCGGCGAAGTCGTCGAGCAGGCCGCGCAGATCGAAGCCCAGGACCTCGAGCTCGAGCCTGCCCGCCTCCATCTTGGAGAAGTCGAGGATGTCGTTGAGGAGCGTCAGGAGGGCCTGGCCGCTGGTCTGCACCGTCTCGGCGTAGCGCCGCTGGTCGGCGTCGAGCTCGGAGTCGAGCAGGAGCGCGGTCATGCCGATGACCCCGTTCAGCGGGGTTCGGATCTCGTGGCTCATGTTGGCCAGGAAGTCGCTCTTGGCCTGGTTGGCGAGCTCGGCCCGCTTGGCCATCTCCTCCGCCCGGCGCGAGGCCTGCTCGAGCGAGCGGTGGGCCTCGACGAGCTCCTCCTGCGCCTGCTTCGCGGCGGTGATGTCGCGCGAGATCCCGAACGTGCCGATCGGCGTCGCCGGCGTCGTCGAGGAGCGGCAGCTTGGTGGTCGAGACCCATGTCTTGTGGCCGTCGGGCCAGGTCTCCTCCTCCTCGAGCGCCACCACGGGTCGCCTGGTCGCCATGATCTCGAGCTCGTCCTGGCGGGCGCGCCCAGCGTGGTCGACTGTGAAGAAGTCGGCGTCGGACCTGCCGACCGCCAGCGTTGGGTCGCTCAGGCCGAACGCCTCCGCCAGGGCTCGGCTGACCATCAGGAAGCGGCTGTCGGCATCCTTGAAGTAGACGTGGTCGGTGGTGCTGTCCATGAGCGCCATCAGCAGGCGCTGCTGCTGGGCCAGCGCCGTCGTCGCCGCTTCGCGCCTGGAAGCGTCACGCATGATCGTGCACTGTAGTCCTTGGCGACGGTGACTTGTCGTCGGACTGGCAGCCGGGCGCCGATTGGCGAGGCGGCGAGCGGGAGGCGCCCCCGCGCCCCGATCGGCTGACGAGCCCCTTCGCCGTCAGCCCAGGAGCCAGCGCGCGATCTCGTCGGCCGACGGAACGCGCCCGTAGCTCGCCACCTGGCCGTCGATGACCAGCCCCGGCGTCGACAGGATCCCGTAGGCCATGATCCCCGCGTCGTCGGTGACGTGGCTGATCTCGCCCGGCACCCCGGTCTTGGCGAGCGCCTCGCGGGCGTTGGCCTCGAGCCGGTTGCAGTTGGCGCAGCCGTGGCCGAGCACCTTGATGTCCTTCACGCGTGTCCGTCCTTCCGTGGTCAGGTGGCGATGGCGTTGAACAGGTAGCCGATCGCGACGATGCCCAGCGCGACCACGCCGACGAAGACGGCGAGCAGCCGCGGCTTCATGACCCGGCGCAGGATGACCCACTCGGGCACGGACAGGGCGGTGACGGCCATCATGAAGGCGAGGGCCGAGCCCAGCGGCAGACCCTTGCCGATGAGCGCGTCCACGATCGGGATGGTCCCGGCGGCGTTGCTGTAGAGCGGCACGCCGAGCGCGACGAGTGCGGGGACGGCGAGGGGGTTGCCCGAGCCGCCGACGGTCACCACCAGGTCGGTGGGGACGTAGCCGTGGATGAACGCGCCGGCCGCGATGCCGACGACGACCCACGGCCAGACGCGGCCGAGGATCTCCACCGTGGCCCGCCATGCGTCGCGGACGCGGTCGGCCGCGGTCGGGCGGAACGCGATCGCGGCGCTGCCCGCGCGGATGGTCCAGACGTAGTCCTCGACGTAGCGCTCGAGGCCCAGGCGGCCGATGACGAGGCCGGCGCCGATGGCGACCGCGAGGCCGGCAGCCATGTAGGCGAGCGCGATTCCGGGCCCGAACAGGCCCCACAGGAGCGCGAGCGCCACCTCGTTGACCATGGGGCTCGAGACGAGGAACGCGAAGGTGACGCCGAGCGGGACGCCGGCCTCGACGAAGCCGATGAACAGCGGCACCGCCGAGCACGAGCAGAACGGCGTCACGATGCCGAAGGCAGCGGCGGCGGCCGTCCCGGCGACGACATTCCTGCCCGCGAGCGCCTCGCGGACCCGCGCGGGCGAGACGAAGGAGCGCAGGAACGACACGAGGGTCACGACGCCCGCGAGCAGGAGCAGCACCTTGGGGGTGTCGCCCAGGAAGAACTCGACCGCATCGCCGAGGTGCGTGCCCGCGGCCAGCCCGAGGACGTCGTGCGTCAGCCACGCGGCCAGCGGCATGTGCACAAGCCACGCCGCAAGCCAGGCCAGCACGGCGGCGGCGACGACAAGCCACAGCGGCGGGTTGACCCGTCGCGCGGTGAGGACCGAGCCCCGGGCCGTCATCGGGCCCACGCCTCGCCTGACCGCACGGCCGTCGCCGTCCGGACCGCCACCACCAGCCAGAAGCCCAGCAGCCCCGCGAACAGGGCCGCACCGAGCATCTCGAGCCAGCCGGCGTGCCAGGCGCGGGCGATCGCGATCGTCGCTGCGGTGAACGCGCCGAGCGGGAAGGTGAAGCCCCACCACCCCACCCCGTACGGGAGGCGGCCGCGGCGGAGGTAGGCGCCGAGGACGACGATCGACGCGGCGAGCCACCACAGGCCGAGGCCCCACAGCGCCGTGGCCGCGAGCGCCGACGCGGTTGAGATCGCGGGCGCCGCATCGCCGAACACGGGCGTCGAGGCGGCCGCCATCCGCAGCAGCGCGAGCGACCCGACCCCGACGGGGCCGAGGCCGATCCAGACCGACGGGGCGAGCGGGGCGCCGGGCAGCGGGTGGAACACGAGACGGTCATAGACCAGCGAGGCGACCAGCAAGAACAGCAGGAACCCCATGCCCCAGAACGCGTACTCGAGGGCCACGAGCGCGGGCAGGTCCGCCGCGCCGACGTGCGGCGTGAACGTCGCCAGCACGACCGGGACGATGATCGTCACGACCGGCGGGATGAACCAGGCGCCGTTCGCCATCGGCGCCTCGACACCGGACCGCAGGAACAGCTGGACGGAGAACACCACGCTGATGGCGAAGGCGAGGATCACGCCCACGACGGCGAGCGCGAGTACGGCAGTCGTCACGGCGCCCTCGTCGGCCACCGACGGGCCCACGGTCGCGATCCCCAGCGCCAGCACCAGCAGCCCGCCCGGGAACGTGCCGTAGAGGCCGCCCACGGCCGGGTTCGCGAAGTCGGCCCGGGCCGACGCGGGATAGCGCAGCCAGCGGGCGGCGTACGGGACGCCCAGGGCGGCTGCCAGGACGATGGACAGGCCGACCATCACCACGCCGAAGGCCCGCCCGGCGCCTGCGAGGTCGGCGATGCCGCCGGGGTTCTGGTAGGCGATGATGCCCACCACGGCGGTGCCCATGACGGCCCCGAACCAGCCGGGGTGGAATCCCTGGAGTCGGGAGGCCGCTGCAACCGCCCCCGCGGCCCGGGCGTCCGGTGACACGAGGGCGGTCACCGGAGCACCTCGTCGAGCACGGTGCGCGCCGCGGCCACCGCGTCCTCGTCCCGCTCGTAGTAGAGAAACCGGGCGTTCGCCTCGTAGCGGACGGCGTGGACCAGGCCGGCGTCGCGGAGCCGCGCGAGGTGGTTCGAGACGTTGTTGTCGCGCTCGCCGAGGGCGGCCGCCATCTCGCACACGCAGTGCGGGCCGTCGACGAGCATGCGCAGGATCGCGGCCCGGGTCCGGTCGGCAAGGATGGCGGCGGCGGCCGTCGCGGCATCGACATCGGGGGCTGTTAGGTCGAGGCGGGGTTCGCCCACGACAGGGAGTTCGGTTCGCATCGGGTCCTCGGACGGCTGCGGCATGTTGCCTCAGCGCCCACTGAACATCACACAGATCGCTGAAGTGTTTGAGGGCCGCAGGTCACGTCCTCAGCGGCCGACCGGACCAGTCCGCGGCGGGGACTTGACCTTCAAGTCACTCGAGGGTCTACGCTGCGGGTATGCGGATCATGGAGCTCGCCCGCCGGGTCGGCATCGCGCCGTCGGCGGTCCGCTGGTACGAGCAGGCCGGCGTGCTGCCAGCCGCCGAGCGGGCCGAGAACGGCTATCGGACCTACGGCGACGCCGACGTCGCCCGCCTCCGGCTCGTCGTCTCGCTGCGCCGGCTGGGCCTCGGGCCGGAGGACGCCGGGCGGCTGGCGCGGCTGTGCCTCGAGCGCGGCGAGGTGGACCTCGACCTGGGACCGCTGCTCGCAGAGCAGCGCGGCGCGATCGCCCGCCAGCGCGCCGATCTCGACCGCATCGAATCGGAGCTGCTGGACCTCGAGCTGACCATCGCGGCCGCGGGCCGCGCAAGGAGAACCGAACCCATGCCCGACCGCTCGCCGATCCGCGTCCTGTTCCTGTGCACCCACAACAGCGCCCGCAGCCAGATCGCGGAGGCCCTCCTCGGCCGCTACGGCGGCGACGACTTCGCGGTGCGCTCGGCCGGGACCGAGGCGACGCGGGTCAACCCGTACGCCGTCCGCGTCCTCGCCGAGCAGGGGATCGACTGGTCCGATGCCCGCAGCAAGGTCCTGACCGAGTTCCTCGACGAGCCGTGGGACTACGTCATCACGGTCTGCGACCGTGCGCGCCAGGCGTGCCCGGTCTTCCCCGGGGCGGCGAACACGCTCCACTGGGGCCTCGACGACCCGTCCGAGGTCGAGGGAGACGACGCCACCCGGCTGGCCGCCTTCCGGCGGACGGAGCAGGAGGTGGCCGTCCGCCTGCGCCCGTTCATCGAGGTGGCGCTCCGGGCGGCCGGGCGGCCCCCGCGGCCGGTCGCTGCGGGGTAGCAAGGACCCGACGTCCGGCCCCGCACCAAGTGGTCGGGGGGCCTACGCTCCAACGAACACGCCATCTGAGCGAGGCACGCCTTGGCCACGACGACCGCGATCTCCCCGTCCCGTCGACTCAGACTGCTCGACCGCTACCTGACGCTCTGGATCTTCTCCGCGATGGCTGGGGGGATCCTGCTGGGCTGGCTGGCGCCCGGCGTTGTGCCCGTCCTCGACCGGCTGTCGGTCGGCACGACCTCGATCCCGATCGCCGCCGGGCTCATCCTGATGATGTACCCGCCGCTCGCGAAGGTGCGGTACGAGGAGATCGGCCGCGTCTTCCGCGACGTCAGGGTGCTGGCGCTCTCCCTGGTCCAGAACTGGCTCGTCGGGCCGTTCCTGATGTTCGCGCTGGCGGTCCTGTTCCTGCGCGACGACCCGGAGTACATGGCGGGCCTGATCCTCATCGGGCTCGCGCGCTGCATCGCCATGGTGATCGTGTGGAACGACCTCGCACGCGGCGACGCCGAGTACGCGGCCGGACTGGTAGCCCTCAACTCGATCTTCCAGGTCCTCTTCTACCCGATCTTCGCCTACGCCTTCATCACCGTGCTGCCGACCTGGTTCGGACTGAAGGGGGCCGTGGTCGAGATCACGGTGCCGCAGATCGCCCAGAGCGTGTTCGTCTACCTGGGGATCCCGTTCATCGCCGGGATGCTGACGCGGGTGGTCCTCGTCCGCCGCCGGGGCCGCGACTGGTACGAGCGGGTCTTCGTCCCCCGCGTCAGTCCGGTCACGCTCGTCGCGCTCCTGTTCACGATCGTCGTGATGTTCAGCCTCAAGGGCGGGGACATCGTGGCGCTGCCGGTCGACGTCGTGCGGATTGCGGTCCCGCTGCTCATCTACTTCGTGGTGATGTTCCTGGCGACATTCGCGATGGGCGTCCGCGCCAGGGCGACCTACGGCCAGACCGTGTCGCTCTCGTTCACGGCCGCCTCGAACAACTTCGAGCTGGCGATCGCGGTGGCCGTGGCCACGTTCGGGATCTCCAGCGGTGCGGCCTTCGCGGCGGTCATCGGCCCGCTGGTCGAGGTGCCGGTCATGATCGGGCTCGTGGACGTCGCCCTCTGGCTCGGGCGGCGCTATTTCCCGCGGGAGCAGCTCGTCCTGACCTGAGCGAGGAGCTGTGACGCCCGTCTGCCGGGTCCAGTTCGGGCGGCGGCGCCTCCGGTCCGCGATGCGGTGCGGACCCGGGCGCGACAACAGGTGGCGCCTGGAGCCCCAGACCGGCGATGATGCCCCCACCGGGGGCGACGATGCGCCCGGGGCGCGGCGAGACCGGGGCGTCGCCAGAAAGGGACCCACGCGTGGCTGACCTTCGGCCCAAGCAGATCGCCGAGCTCATCGCCCAGTACCGCGTTGAGGCGGGGCGGAGGGTGCGGCTGCCAAAGGACTTCGCGACCGACGCGCCGGGCAAGTTCGGGAAGTCGGATGCGAGGCAGGCGAAGGAGGTCCTCGAGGGCAGCGTCAGCCTACTCGCCGAGTACCAGGAGCGCCTGGCGGCCCAGGACACGTATGGCGTGCTGGTGATCCTCCAGGCGATCGACGCCGCGGGCAAGGACGGCACGATCCGCCACGTCATGAGCGGGGTGAACCCGCAGGGCGTCGAGGTGAGCAGCTTCAAGGTGCCCTCGGCCGAGGAGCAGGACCATGACTACCTGTGGCGCTACGCGAGGCGCCTGCCGAGCCGCGGGTCGATCGGCATCTTCAACCGCTCCTACTACGAGGAGGTCCTCGTCGTCCGGGTCCACCCGGAGTACCTGGGCTTCGAGAGGCTGCCGCCCGCGTCCAAGCGGGGCGACGTCTGGCGTCGCCGCTACCGCGAGATCAACGACTGGGAGCGCTACCTGACCGACCAGGGCTTCCGGATCGTGAAGCTGTTCCTCCACGTGTCGCGCGACGAGCAGCGCCGGCGGTTCCTGGACCGCATCGACGAGCCCCAGAAGAACTGGAAGTTCAGCGCCGCCGACGTGAAGGAGCGCGCCCGCTGGGACGACTACCAGAAGGCGTTCGCGGAGATGCTCTCGAACACGAGCACCACGTGGGCGCCCTGGTACGTGGTCCCGGCCGACGACAAGCCGTATGCCCGCCTCGTTGCCGCCGGGGCGATCGCCCATGCGCTCGTGGGCATCAACCCGCAATACCCCAAGGTCAGCGCGGAAGCGCGAACCGCACTCGAGCAGGCGCGCGACGAGCTGCTGGCCGAGTCGAAGGACCGACCGGCGGGCCCTCCCCCCGCGCCGACCCCTCCCCTCCCGGCCACCCGTCCCGAGCAGGAGCGCAAACGGGCCAAGGCCAAGACGAAGGGCAACGGCAAGAAGAAGGGGAAGCACTGACGCCGGTCCCCGATGCGACGCGGGCCCGGGAGTCGTGAGCGGTGGACGAGCCGAGGGGGATCTCGATCGTGACCGAGGTGCCGGCGCTCAAGGAGGCTGCGACCTCCTGGCACGCGCTCCCCGTGGAGGTCGTCCTCGCAGCCCTCGGCGTCTCGGCTGAGGACGGACTGACGTCGGACGAGGCCGCCGTCCGCACCACGGGCCTCGAGCGCGCCAGCGGCGACTCGCCCCGGCGGCCGTCACGCTGGCGGGCGCTCCTCCGGGGGTCCGCGGGCCTCGGGCAGCTGCTCCTGGCGGCAGCGGCTGTGGCCTCGTTCGTCATCCCCGGCCAGTCGGCCACCGGCATCGTGCTCGTGGCGGTCGTGCTCCTCAACGGCGCGCTCGGGATCCGCCGGGAGCTGGCGGCGCCAGCGTCGGGGGTCGCACCCGGGCTGCCGCAGGCGCCCGCCGCACGGGCGCACCGCGATGGCCGGGTGGTGGAGATCCCGGCCGGCCGCGTCGTCCCGGGCGACATCGTCGACATCGCCGCCGGCGACTTCGTCCCGGCCGACGGCCGCATCCTCGAGGCCGACAGCCTCGAGATCGACGAGTCGGCGATCACGGGTGAGCGAGCGCCCGCGCGCAAGGGCACCGAGGCCGTGGCCGCCGACACGCCGCTCGCGGAGCGCTCAAGCCTCGCCTGGACGGGCACACGGGTGGTCGCCGGGAGCGGCACGCTCGTGGTCGTCGCCGCCGGGACGGGCACCGGGCTCGACCCGGCCCGCGCCGGGGCTGGCGCGCCGCTCGGCGAGCCGCCCGTCTCCGTCCAGCTCGGGCGGCTGTCCACCTGGCTCCTCGCGGCGGCGGGCGGCGCGCTCCTGATCGCCGTCGCGCTCGGCCTCGCACGCGGGCAGGACGCCACCTCGCTCGCGCTCGCGGTCCTCGCGTTCGCCGCGGCCGTCCTCCCCAGCGGCCAGCCCGTGACCGTCGCTGTGGTCGGCCGGCTCGCGGCACGGGCCGGAACGCCCGTCGCGCCGGGCCGGGCACCTGACGACGGCCTCGCGCACGCCACCCACTTCCTGGTCGCCACCCGGCTGGCCTTCATTGCCACGCTGCTGGGCGCGTCGATCCTGGGCTTCCTCGGCGGGGTCCCGCTCCTGCCCCTGCAGGCGCTGTGGCTCAACCTGACCGTGGTGGTGCTGCAGGCGATCGGCGTCGGTGGCGCAGGGGCGAGCCCTCGAGGGGCGTCAAGCCGGCCGCCCAGGCGCCAGCCGGTCGCGCCCCCGCCCATGCTGGCCTGGCTGGCCGTCAGCGGGCTGAGCATGGCCGTCGGGACGCTCGGGCTGGCGGTCTACGCCGCCAACACCTGGGACTCGGCGACGGCCCGCACGATGGGCCTCGCCACGCTCGCGCTGTTCCTGGTGTGGCACTCGCTCGAGACGGCCGATCCTAGGCGCCCCGTCCTGTCGCGCCGGCCCCGGTTGAACGCACGGCTGCTGGGCCTGGGCGCGCTGTCGCTGGGGCTGCTCGTCGTCGCCGTGTCGTCCGGCCCGCTCGAGGAGCTGCTGCAGACCCGGGCGCTCACCGTCGACCAGTGGCTGCAATGCCTCGCGGTCAGCCTCTCGATCGGGGTCGTCATGGAGGCGAAGAAGCGGCTGGGCATCTCGATCCGGGGCGAGGCCGAGCCGACCGCGGTGCCCACGGCCTCCCCCGCGGCCGAGGCGACCGGCTGACCCCGGGCGCCACGACCAGTCGCCGTGGGGAGTCTCGCGGCGCGATCAGCCGGGATTGGCCTCCGCGCCCTCGGTCACCACCAGCAGCACGGTGGCGTCCGAGGGCAGCCGGAGGGTGGTGCGCCGACCCGCCGCTCCGTCGCCCGTGAGCGCCGCGAGGGCACCCGCGAGCGCGGCGGACCCGCACGGGCCGGCATCCACACCGGCGCCGCGGAGCAGCGCTCCCGCGTCGGCTGCCGCCTCGTCGTCCACAGCCACCGCGGCGTCGAGCCCCGCATGCAGCACGGGCCAGGCCAGGCTCGAGGGCGTGCCGCAGTTCAGGCCGGCCATCGAGGTCGGCCGCGTCGGCACGGTGACGGCCCCGCCCGCCCGCAGGCTCGCCAGCACGCACGCGGCGACCGTCGGCTCGACGGTCATCACCGCGGTCCGGGCCGGGTCCGGGCGGCTGCGGAACCAGGTCACGGCGGCCTGGGCGAGCGAGCCGACACCGGCCGGCACGACAACGAGGTCCGGGACGCCGACGCCCCGTGCGCCGCCTGTCGGCTCGCCTCGGGCGCCGGCCCCCGCGGCGCCGCCCCTCCCCGCCAGCTGCTCGTCAGCCTCGAGGAACAGCGTCGTGTAGCCCTCGACGATCCAGCGCGGGACCTGCTCGTAGCCCGGCCATGCGGTGTCCTGGAGCAGGACGGCGCCCTCGGCCCGGGCGATCGCCGCCGCGGCGGCCACCGCGTCGTCGTAGCTGCCGGCGACGTGCGTGACCGGAGCCGCCTCGGCCTCGATCGCGGCCACCGCTTCGGCCGGCACCCCGTCGGGGACCACGATGCTGGCGCGATGGCCCAGCAGGCGCGCGGTGCGCGCGACGGCCCGCCCGTGGTTGCCGTCGGTGGCCGTGACGAAGGTGACGACGCCGCCCGGCGGGCCGCCGAGTCCGGCCTCGAGGGCGCGGTGCACGGCCCACGACGCGCCGAGCACCTTGAAGGCCGGCAGGCCGAGGCGGCGCGATTCGTCCTTGGCGACGACGCGGCCGACGCCGAGCCGCGATGCCAGGGCCGGCAGCTCGACCAGCGGCGTGGGCTCGTAGCCCGCGAGCGAGCGGTGGAATGCGAGCACCTCGCCGGACGCAGGCGGGCAGGACCACGAACGGTCGCGCGGGTTCGCCTGCCAGTGCGGCGGGGACGCCCCACGCGGCGTCATCGTGTCGTCGCCCCGCTCAGGGCGCCGCGGCGGCGGCGGGCCGCGGCATCCGCCCCACGACGACGAGCGCCCCGGCGCCGGCCGCCACCACGACGGCGGTGCCGACCATCGCCACCGGGAGCCCCACCGTCACCGACATCACGCCCATGAGCGGCGGGTAGACCACCGCGCCCACGACCGAGGACGCCACGATGAGGCCGGACACGGCGGCGGCGCGGTCGGGGAACCGCTCGCCGCCGACCGCCACGATGAGCGGGAAGATGGGACCGGACGCGAACCCCACCAGGGTGAACAGCGCGATCGACGCGCCCAGCGACGGCACGGCCACCGCGCCCACGAGGGCCACCGCGCAGGCGAGGGCGGCGGCGATCGCGAGCCGCAGGTGGTCGAAGCGGTCCGCGATCCAGCTGCCCGCGAGCCGCCCGGCCGCAAGGCCGGCCCAGTACAGCCCGAGGGCCGACGTGGCGGTCGCGGCCGGTGCTGCTGCCAGGAACCGCACGAGCCAGTTCGACACGCCCACCTCGCACGCGACGTAGCAGGCGATGGCGACGGCGAGCACGAGCAGCGGCATCGCGAGCAGGCTCGAGCGCCCGCGGTCCGCGGCAAGGTGCGGGCGGGCCCGTCCGTCCGCGAGGTCGGTCATGGCGAAGGCGATCGCCAGCGGCAGCGCGAGGACCCCCGAGCCCACGATCACGGCCTGCCACGACAGCCCGACGATGTCGCGTGCCGCCAGCACGAATGGGGCGCCGAGCGCGCCCACCGAGAAGAACAGGTGGAGCATGTTGAGCCGACCGCCCCTGGCGCCCTGGTACAGGTCGATCACGAGGCCGTTGCCGCCGCCGTCGACCGCGCCGGAGCCCACTGACCGCACGATCCCCGAGACGGTGAACGCCCACCAGTCGGGCGACAGGCCCTGGGCGATGAGCCCGACCGCCAGCAGCGCCGCCGCGCCCGAGAGGATCGCCCGACGCCCGATGCGCTCGGTCGCCATGCCGCCGAGGATCGACCCGGCCGCGTACGCCACGGCGGTCAGGAAGTAGAAGAGCCCGAGCCCGACGTCGGTCTGGGCGAAGCCGTCCTCCACCTCGCGCGCGAGGGACGGCACCACGAGGCCGCCCCAGCCGATGAGCACGAACGCCCAGCAGCCGAGGGCGAAGGCAACCGGACGCTGCCGGACGACGACGGGGACCACACGGCGAGGGTACCGGGGACGATCCCGGGGCGTGGCGCGGGCGCCCCGGCTACTCGTACCGCAGCGCCGCGATCGGGTCGAGGCGCGCGGCCTGGCGCGCGGGCCACACGCCGAACACCACGCCCACCACGAGCGAGAAACCCACCGCCAGCGCAACCGTGCCCGGCGACACGTTGAGTCCCCAGCCGGCGATCGCGCCGATGGCGGCGCTCGCGGCCACGCCGAACGCCACCCCGATCAGCCCGCCGGTGAGCGAGAGGACCAGCGCCTCGACGAGGAACTGGACCAGGATGTCCCGCCCACGGGCGCCCACAGCCTTGCGGATGCCGATCTCGCGCGTCCGCTCACGGACGGAGACCAGCATGATGTTCATGATCCCGATGCCGCCCACGAGCAGGCTGATCGACGCGATGCCGGCGAGCAGCAGCGACAGGAACCCGGTGATCGTCCCGAAGGCGGAGAGCAGCTGCGCCTGGTCGATGATCGTGAAGTCGTCGGCCGCGCCGGCGGCCAGCTCGTGGCGCTGGCGCAGCACCTCGCGGATGGCGAACTTGGTCAGGGGGATGTCCTCGGGGTGCACCACCGAGACCGAGATGGCGCTCAGCGACTTGCTGGCCACGAAGTAGTCGCGCAGGGCCGTCAGCGGGACCATCACCTGGTCGTCGAGGATGCCCTTGGGCTGGAGGATCCCCACCACCGTGAACGGCACGCCCCCGATCGTGATCTGCGAGCCCAGGCTCCCCTCGCCCAGGCCCAGGTCGTCCGCGGTCGACGAGCCCACGACCGCAACCCGCAGCCCGTGGTCGAGCTCGGCCGCCGAGATGAAGGCGCCCCGCCAGACGTCGTAGGCGCGGACCGGGGCGAACTCCGGCGTCACGCCGGTGATCGAGGTGGTGGTGTTCTTGGCGCCCGCGACCACGACCGCCACGGTGGACGCCTGCGGCGCGATCTGCGACACGCCGCTGATCCCCGCCAGGGCGTTGGCGTCGTCGATGGTGAGCGTCGTGGCGGACCCGGAGACGCCCCGCACGAACCCGCTCGTCGACGCGCCCGGGCTGATCTGGAGCAGGTTCACCCCCAGCCCCTCGATGAGGTTGGTGATCCCCGACGTGGCGCCCTGGGCCACCGACACGAGCGCCACGATCGCCCCGACCCCGATGATCACGCCCAGCATCGTGAGCAGGGCGCGCAGCCGCGACGCGGCCAGTCGCGAGAACGCGAGCGGGAGGAGCTCCGCGAAGATCACGTCTGGGTCTCGGGGCCTTCGGGCGCCGCGGCGCTAGCGCCCCGAGGCGGCGGGCGCCGCCGTGCTCGTCCCGCCGCCGGGCCCCGTCGGGAACGTGGTCACGAGGTCCTTCGCGGTGGCGATGCCGGTCACCACCGTGGTGCCCGTCGTGATGCCCGACGTGATCTGGGCAAGCGTCGCGGTCATCAGCCCCACCTCCACCTTCACCGTGTGGACCGCGCCAGGCCCGTCGTAACACCTGCACCGTGTAGTCGCCGCTGCTGCCGCCGATCGCCGCAGCGGGGACGGACAGGACCCCGGTCGCCGCCGCCGTCGTGATGTCCACGTCTGCGGTCATCGAGGGCGCCGCGCCGGCCGGCGCGCTCGGGAGCGAGATGCTGACCCCGTAGGAGACCACGCCGCCGGTGCTCTTGGTGGCGCCCGCGAGGTCCACCTGGGACACGGTGCCCTTCGCCGCGGCGCCGAGCGCGGTGATCGTCACATTGGCCGGCTGGCCCACCTTGACCGCGGGCAGGTCGCTCTCGGTGACCGACGCGTCCACCTCGACATCGCTGCTCCGGAGCGTGATGACGGTGCCGCTCACGACATCGCCGGCCTGGATCGTCACCGACGAGACGATGCCATCGATCGGGGCGGTCAGCGTCAGGCGGTCGAGCGTGGTCTGGGCGTTCGTCACCGCGGTCTCGGCCTGGGACACCGACGCCTTGTCGGCCGCCACCGCCGCGTCGCTGTTGACCGTCGTCGTGCCCGTGTAGGCGAGCTGCGCCGACTGGACGTTGAGCTGCGCGGTCTGGACCGCTGCCGTCGCCTGCGTGTTCGCGGTGGCGGCCTGGCGCTTCGCGGTGGCGAGCGCGCGCTCGGCCTGGCTGACGGCCGCCTGGTCGGCCGAGATCACCGTGTCCGGCAGGCTCGCGGCCTGGTCGGACGCCAGCCGCTTCTTCGCCTCGGTGAGGACGGCCTGGGCCTGCGAGATGGCGAGCCGGCCCGACGCGGCGGTCTGCGACTGCGCGGTCTTCGCCTGTGAGAGCGCCCGGTTCGCCTGTGTGACCGACAGCTTCGCCTTCGCCTTCGCGTTGGCCGTCACCGGCTTCGAGTCCGCCGCCAGGCGGGCCTTCGCCGCGGCGAGGTTGAGGTTGGCGGTGTCGAGCGCCTTGTGGGCGTCCGCGGTGTCGGCCGTCGCGAGGACCGCCCCCTCGACGACGGGGTCGCCCTCCTTGACGTTGACGGTCTGGACCGTCCACTGCTGGGCGGCCGCCGCGCCGCCGGTGCCGGTGGCCGACACCTTCGGATTGCGCGTAGGCGCCTGCCCGAACGCGAGCGCGTAGGTCTCAACCGGCTGGACCGAGCCCGTGACGGACACGGTGTCCACCACGTCGGTCACGCTGGCGGCCGCGGTGAGGTACGTGACCGCGGGCGTCTGGCTGCCGAGGGATCGGGCGAGCGTGCCGCCGGCGACCGCGACGACGGCGACCGCGACGACGCCCCCGATGACCAGCCGCTTCCTCACCTGTCTGCACCCCTCGTCTGACGCGGCCGCCGCCGGACCGACGGCGCCGCCCGCGACACCGTCGACACGATACCCCGCGTGCTGCTCCCGGGCCCGCGACGATGCCTGCCCCCAGGGTGTCGGCGAAGGGACCGCCTTCGTGGCCAGCGCCGTCCCAAGGCGCCGTCCTCCAGCGACGCCACGCGCCGATTGCGTGCCCACGGCAAGATGTCCCCATGGACACTCGTCGCGTCGCGGTCGCCGCCGGGGTCGAGCTGGCGGCCGACCTCTGGCCCGCCCCTGCCGACTCGCCCCGTCCGGTCACGTTCGTGCTGGCCCACGGGCTGGCGTCCAACGCCCGCCTCTGGGACGGCGTGGCGCACGCCTCAACGAGCGCGGCCATGCCGCCGTCACCGTGGACCAGCGCGGCCACGGGCGCTCGTCCAAGCCCGACGGGCCGTACGACGTGCCCACCGTCGCCGACGACCTGGCGGCACTCGTCCGCGAGCTCGGGCTGGACCGGCCGGTCGTCGCCGGGCAGTCGTGGGGCGGCAACGTCGTCATCGAGCTCGCGGCGCGGCATCCGGGGATCGCCCGCGGCATCGTGTGCGTCGACGGCGGCTGGTTCGAGCCCTCGCAGACGTTCCCCTCCTGGGAGGCCTGCCGCGAGTCGCTCGCCCCGCCGCGCCTGGCCGGTCGGCGGTTGGCGGAGGTCGAGGGGTACATCCGCGGCGCCCATCCCGACTGGCCCGAGAGCGGCATCGCCGGCACGCTCGCCAACTTCGAGCGGTTCCCGGACGGCACCATCGCGCCCTGGCTCACGTTCGACCGGCACATCGCCGTGCTGCGCGGCATGTGGGAGCACCGCCCGTCCGAGCGGTACGCCGACGTCCGCGAGCCCGTGCTGCTCGTGCCCGCCGGACCGGCCGAGCGGCACGGGCGCGAGGCCCAGCGCGATGCGGCCATCGAGCGCGCCCGCGCGACCCTGGCGCACGCGCGGGTGCACCCGATCGCGGGCGACCACGACATCCACGCGCAGCATCCGACCGAAGTTGCGGACGTGATGATCGACGCCCTCTCCGACGGATTCTTCGCATGAGCGCCAGCCCGCGCATCCTCGCCGTCATGGGCTCGGGCGAGACCGCGCCCGCCATGGCCAAGGTGCACCGAGCGCTGTTCGACCGCTTCGGCGGCCAGGTGCCCGCAGCAATCCTCGACACGCCGTATGGCTTCCAGGAGAACGCCGACGACCTGTCGGCGCGCACCCTGGAGTTCTTCGCCACCAGCGTGGGGAACCCGGTCGAGGTGGCGAGCTACCGCTCGGCCGACGTGGACGCCGTGACGGCCGCCACGGCACTGGCGCGCATCCGCGATGCCCGCTACGTGATGGCCGGGCCCGGCAGCCCCTCGTACGCGCTCCGGCAGTGGGCGGGCAGCGCCATCCCCGACGCGCTCGCCGACAAGCTGGCCTCGGGCGGGATCCTGACGATGGCGTCCGCAGCGGCGCTGACGCTGGGCGTCGTCACGATCCCCGTGTACGAGGTGTACAAGGTCGGCGAGGCGCCGCGCTGGCTGCCCGGCCTCGACCTCCTGGGCGGGGCCACCGGGCTGCACGCGGCGGTGGTGCCCCACTACGACAACGCCGAGGGCGGCAACCACGACACCCGCTTCTGCTATATGGGCGAGCGGCGACTGTCGCTGCTCGAGGCGATGCTGCCCGACGGTGCGTTCATCCTCGGCGTCGACAGCCACACGGCGCTGGTGCTGGACCTCGAGGCCGGCACCGCGTCGGTCGCGGGCCTGGGCGGCGTCACCGTTCGGGTTGGCGGACGGAGCACCCGGTTCACCTCCGGGGCGACGTGCGCGATCGGCGCGCTGGCCGATGCGGCGGTCGGGCTGGCGCAGGGCGAATCGACCGATGCCGTCCACTCCGCGGCGCTGGCGGGCTCGGGCTCAGTCGAGCGACCCGTGCGGCCCACGGCGCCGGTGCGCCAGCAGATGCAGGAGCTCGAGGGCGCCTTCATCGCGGCCCTCGACGCGGGCGAGGTCCAGCAGGCCGTTGCAGCGCTGCTCGAACTCGACGACACGGTGGAGGCCCGCATCCGCGCCGGGGAGGACAGCCCCGACCTGGACAATGCGTCCGCCACGTTCCAGGCGCTCGTCGTGCGGCTGGGCCAGCGGGCGGAGAACGGCACTGCCGACCCGCGCGCCGAGCTCGGCCCCCTCGTGGACACGCTGCTCGACCTGCGCGACCGGGCCCGTGCCACCAAGGACTGGCCCACGGCCGACCTCATCCGCGACCGCCTGATCGAGGTCGGGATCGAAGTCCGTGACGGGGCCGAGGGCTCCACCTGGGTGCCCGCCGCCAACTGAGTCGGCCTCGGCCCTCGGCCGAGTGCCCGCGCCGGTCCGTCCCCGGCTGGCTCCCGGTAGACTTCCGCCCGCTGATCCGCGCACTGCCGCGGGCGAATCCCAACGCGCTCGGAGTCCCCGTGTTCTCGTTCCTCAAGCGCTTCACCACCTCGACGCCGTCGATCGACGTCGCCGAGCTCGACAGCCTCCTCCAGCAGAACGCCGTCCGGGTGCTCGATGTCCGCGAGGACAACGAGTTCCGGCGCGGGCACGTGCCGGGCGCCGTGCACGTCCCGGTGAAGCGCCTCCCCGACCGCTTGGCCAAGCTCCGGCGCGACAAGCCGTACGCCGTCATCTGTGCGTCGGGCAGCCGGAGCGGCCACGCCACCAACTACCTGCTCTCGCAGGGGTTCGAGGGCGCCGTGTCGGTGCGCGGCGGGACCAACGCCTGGGCCCGCAGCGGTCGGGCGATCGTCCGCTAACTGCAGCGCACGAGATGGGGGAACCGCGTCGCGGCCGCGGCCGGATGGCCGTCGTGTGCCGGTCAGCTGTCCGGCGACTCCCCGAACACGGCGAGCAGCTCCCGCAGACCCTCCTCCATCCGCTCCAGCCGATCGGGCGAGGCCGAGTCGAGCCGCTCGGCGAGCCAGTCGATCGTGCGCGCACGGGCCTCGGCCAGCTGACGTCCGCCCTCGGGGCTCAGGGTCAGGCGCACGCGCCGGCGAGAGTTGGGGTCGAGCTCGCGGACGACAAGGCCGTCGCGGACCAGCCGCGACACCAGCTCCGAGACGGCGGGCATCGAGGCGCCCATGTGCTCGGCCACGCTCGAGAGGTCGGTCCCCGGATTGCGGCGCACGTAGAGCAGCGCCCGGAACTGGGGCACCGACACGCCCTCGGCGCGGCCCTCGCGCATGCGGCTGCGGATGACGCGCATGATCAGCGGCACCGAATCGAGGACGGCCTCGGCCGTCGAGCGGCCCTGGCCGTGGCGGATCACAGGTTCGGGGGGTGACGGGTCCACGACGACAGCATAGAATGTTCGGTACACGAACTGTTAGGCCGATCCGCAGCCCATTGGACGTCCCATGCTCAATGCCATCGAGTGCTCGGCGCTCACCCGCCGCTTCGACGCAGTGACCGCGGTCGACTCGCTCACCCTCGACGTGCCCGAGGGCGAGATGTTCGGCCTGCTCGGGCCGAACGGCGCCGGCAAGACAACCACGATCAAGATGCTCATCACGCTGCTCGACCCGACCTCGGGCAGGGCACGGGTGGCGGGCCACGACGTGGCGGCCAACGCGAGAGACGTCCGCCGCTCGATCGGCTACGTGCCGCAGCTGCTGTCATCCGACGGCACGCTGACCGCACGCGAGAACCTGGACATCTCGGGCCGCCTGTACCACGTGCCGCGGGCCGAGCGGCGCGAGCGGATCGAGGAATTGCTCTCGTTCATGGGCCTCGCCGAGGTCGGCGACCGCCTCGTCCGCACGTTCTCGGGCGGGATGATCCGGCGGCTCGAGATCGCCCAGGCGATGCTCCACCGACCGGCCGTGCTGTTCCTCGACGAGCCGACCGTCGGGCTCGACCCCGTCGCCCGCAAGGCGGTCTGGGGCCACGTCCGGACCCTGCGGGAGCGCGACGGCACGACCGTGATGCTCACCACGCACTACATGGAGGAGGCCGACGCGCTGTGCGAGCGGGTGGGGATCATGCACCTCGGCAGGCTGGTCGCCCTGGGGACACCCGCCGAGCTCTCGGCGCAGGTCGGGCCGGGCGCATCCCTCGACGCTGTATTCACCCACTTCACGGGCACCGGCCTCGAAGACGGAGGGTCCTTCCGTGACGTCGCTCGAACGCGCCGCACCGCACGCCGCCTCGGCTGAGCCGGCCGCTCCGGTCCGCTTCCTGCTCGACGCCTGGACCGTCGCGCAGGCGGAGCTGCGCAAGCTCGCCCACGACCCCACCGAGATCGCCACGCGTGCCGTCCAGCCGATCCTGTGGCTCGTCGTCTTCGGCGAGGTCATCGCCCAGGCCCGCGTCATCGAGACCGGCAGCCTGTCCTACATGGACTTCCTGGCGCCCGGCGTGCTCGCCCAGAGCGCCCTGTTCAGCGCGATCTTCTTCGGCATCGCCGTGATCTGGGAGCGCGACCTCGGCGTCCTGCACAAGTACCTCGTGAGTCCCGCGTCGCGGAGCTCGCTCGTCACGGGCAAGGCGCTCGCGGGCGGGCTGCGGGCGCTCACCCAGGCCTTCGTCGTCTACGTCGCGGCGGTCCTCATCGGGATCCACCTGCGCTGGGAGCTGCCGGCCCTGGTCGGCGTGGCACTGGTCGTGGTGCTCGGCGCGGCCGGGTTCGCCACCTTCTCGCTGATCGTGGCCTGCCTCGTGCGCACCCGCGAGCGGTTCATGGGCATCGGCCAGATCCTGACCATGCCGCTGTTCTTCGCGAGCTCGGCCATCTACCCGATCTCGCTCATGCCGCCGTGGCTCCAGGTGTTCGCCCACCTCAACCCGCTCACCTACCAGGTGGACGCACTGCGGGCGCTGATGATCGACGGCGGGCCGTCGAGCTACCCGGTGGCGCTCGACCTGGGCGTGCTGGCGGCGACGCTCGTGCTCCTGATCGCCATCGCGTCGCGGCTCTACCCGCGCCTCGCGCAGTAGGGAGGTCCCAGGAAGGGCGTCGCCCCCAAGGCCGGGTCGACCCGGCGCACGGCCCAGCGCCGCCTCGGTCGCGGCAGCCCGGCGCGGCGCAACGCGGGCAGCTGGCCGAGCCAGTGCCGTCCGCGTGAGCGGACGCCGCGAGCCGGATGGCACGCCGTCGCCCGCGACACCGCGCACGGCGGTGTCCAGCGACCGCCGTGCGGGGGTGTGTGACACCGCCGTGCGGCGGTGTTCGACGACCGCCGTGCGGCCGGGGAGGGTGCGCTCCGACCCCCGATCGCGATGCGGGGCATCATTGACCCGACCCGCTGCTGGAGGCTGAAACGCGATGCACGTCGGACTCGTGGGACTTGGGCGCATGGGCGCCAACATGGCGCGCCGCTGGCGCCGGAACGGCCACACCGTGGTCGGCTATGCGCGCACCGCGGCCACGGTGGACGGGCTGGTCGGGGACGCGATCGACGCCGGTGCGCACTCGCTCGCGGATCTCGTCGCGAAGCTGCCCGCGCCGCGCGTGCTGTGGGTGATGGTCCCCGCAGCCTCGGTTGACGCCACGCTCCATGAGCTCGCGCCGCTGCTCGACGCGGGGGACATCGTGATCGACGGCGGCAACTCCTGGTACCGCGACGACATCCGCCGCGGCAAGGAGCTGGCGCCGAAGGGCATCCACTATGTGGACTGCGGCACGAGCGGCGGCACGTGGGGCCTGGAGCGCGGCTACTGCCTGATGGTCGGCGGGCCCGACGAGGCCGTGGCGGCCCTCGACCCCATCCTGCGCGCCCTCGCACCCGGCGTCGGCCAGGCCGAGCGCACCCCCGGCAGGTCCGGCACGCCCAGCCCGGCGGAGGAGGGCTACCTCCACTGCGGCCCGTCGGGCGCGGGCCACTACGTCAAGATGGTCCACAACGGAATCGAGTACGGCGTTATGGCGGCGTACGCGGAGGGGTTCAACATCCTCCACCACGCGAACGCGGGCGCCGACAACCGCGAGGTCAACGCCGAGACCAGCCCGCTCGCCGACCCGGAGCTCTACCAGTACGACCTCGACCTCCCGGCCATCGCCGAGGTCTGGCGCCGCGGCAGCGTGATCGCGTCCTGGCTGCTCGACCTCACCGCGCAGGCGATGGCGGCGGACCCGCAGCTCGAGCACTTCGGCGGCACCGTGGCCGATTCGGGCGAGGGCCGCTGGACCAGCATCGCGGCGATCGAGACCTCGGCTCCGGCGCCGGTCCTGACCACCGCGCTGTACTCGCGCTTCACGTCCCGGGGCGAGGAGAGCTACAGCAACAAGGTCCTCTCGGCGATGCGCTGGGGCTTCGGCGGCCATGCCGAGATGCCACAGGACGGCGCGTCAGCGAAGTAGGGCCGCGGACGAGGCCCCCGGTCCGAGGCGAGCCGGCCGAGCCCCGGGAGCCCGGCTGAGTTCAGGCCGCCACGACCCGGGCGGCGCCTGAGCGGACGGGGCGGCGCACGAGCGGACGGGGTCAGTCGCCACGCCGGGGAGCGCCCGCGGCACGTCGGCCCGCGGGTCGTGGGACGCTGGGCAGAGGTTCTCTGCATTTGCGCGTGCAGCGGCCCGTATCTCCGGAGGTTCCGCCAGCGGCGCGGCGCGGCGGCCATTTGCCGATTCCGTTGGCGGCGGATTGCGCATTTGCCCGTGGCGCGGCCCGTAGCGAGGAAGGTTTCGGATACGGGCCGAAGGGGCGGTCATCTGCAAGAACCGTCGCCGCCGCCTGTGCGTGGCGGGCCGACCGCGGCCGGAACCCGCTCCTCCTGCAGTCCGTGCGGGCCGTACCACGGCCATCTGCAAGAAACGACACCCGCACGCGGGCTGCGGCGGCCCCAAGGCCGCGCACGCGGGCTGCCGCGGCCCCAAGACCGCCGAGAGCGTTCCGGGCAAGCGCCGCAGCGCGGACATCCGGCGTGGCGGCCGAGCGCGGACGACCCGGCGAACGGTCGCCCGCGGACGACCCGGCGAACGGCCGCCCGCGCGTGCCCGCGCGCGACCCAATCCATCGACGTCGCCGATAAGTGACCAATTGCAGGTCCAGCCCGGGCCTAGGCCCATGCCGCCCGGTCATCGGGCCAGTCCGTCCCTCTCCCTGACGGCTCTTCACCGTCGGGCCCCTTCCGACCGAGGCTTACACCAGACGCCGTGCGTCCCCGGGGCGGACCCTTGAGGTCGACCCCTGAAGCACGGCCTTCCTCTCTGGAGAGCCCGATGACCATCGCTCTGGCCACGACGCTGCCCCGGGTGGACGACCAGGACCTGATCGACCGGATCATCGGTGAGCAGGCCGGCCGGCCGGGCGCGCTGCTTGGCATGCTCGAGAAGATCCAGGACGCCAACCGCCACAAGTACCTGCCGAAGGAGACGCTCGAGTACGTCGCCCGCCGGACCGGGATCCCCCAGTCCCAGGTCTACGCCGTGGCCACCTTCTACGCGCTGTTCAACCTCGAGCCCCAGGGCGCCCACACCGTGGCCATCTGCCGCGGCACCGCCTGCCACACGCGCGGATCGCGGATGCTGCTCGAGCGCGTGAAGCTGCAGCTCAGCCTCGGTGAATTGGGGATGGCCGACAAGCTCGCGCTTACGACCCCCGACCGCAAGTTCACGATCCGCACTGTCGCCTGCTTCGGCCAGTGCGCGCTGGCGCCCGTCGCCGAGGTCGACCACGCCATCCGCGGCCACGTCAGCGAGCAGTCGCTGATCCGCGAGGTCGACCAGCTGCGCAAGGACGGCCTCCGATGAAGATCCAGGACATCGCCGCCTTCGCAGCCGTCCGCGAGGCGGGCCTCGCCAAGCTCCTCCCCTCGCGCCCGCGGATCGCCGTGGGCATGGGCACGTGCGGCTCCGGCAACGGCGCCGAGGCCGTCTACCACGCCTTCCGGTCCGAGATCGAGAGCCGCGGCCTCGACATCGCGCTTGGGCCGGTGGGCTGCTTCGGGTTCTGCGCCGAGGAGCCGCTCGTCAACGTCTGGATGCCGGGCCGCCCGCTCCTGATGCTCCGCCGCGTCCGGCCCGACCAGGTCGCCGCGATCCTCAACGCCGTGGAGCACGGCGCGCTGCCCCCGGCCGAGGCCATCCTGTGCAGGGTCGAGGCGTGGGACCACCTCACGGGGCACCTCAAGTACGGCACCGGCTACACGGACATCCCGAACTGGAGCGAGGTCCCGTTCTTCCACGGGCAGCTCAAGATCGTCCTGCGCAACTGCGGCCTGATCAACCCCGACGACATCGAGGAGTACGTCGGCGTCGGCGGCTACCAGGCGCTGTACAAGGTCCTGATCGACCAGAACCCGGCTGCTGTGGTCGAGCAGGTCAAGGCGTCCAAGCTGCGCGGCCGCGGCGGCGCGGGCTTCCTCACCGGCAACAAGTGGGAGTTCCTCGCCAAGGCCCCCGGACCCGACAAGTACCTCATCTGCAACGCCGACGAAGGCGACCCGGGCGCCTACATGAACCGCAACGAGATCGAGTCGGACCCGCACTCGCTCCTCGAGGGCATGCTGATCGCGGGCTATGTGACCGGGGCGTCGCGGGGGATCATCTACGTCCGCGCCGAGTACCCGCTCGCGGTCCTCCGTCTCGAGCGCGCGATCGAGCAGGCGCGCGACTACGGCGTCCTGGGCGACAACGTCCTCGGCCGCGGCTTCGGGTTCGACATCGACATGGTCGAGGGCGCGGGCGCGTTTGTGTGCGGCGAGGAGACGGCGCTGATCGCGTCCCTCGAGGGCAAGGCCGGGCGTCCGCGCCCGCGCCCGCCGTTCCCCGCCCAGAAGGGCCTGTTCGGCAAGCCCACCAACATCAACAACGTCGAGACCTGGTACAACATCGCGCCGATCGTGTCCAAGGGTCCTGCCTGGTTCAGCGAGACCGGCTCGCCCAAGAGCGCGGGCACGAAGGTGTTCTCCCTCGTCGGCAAGGTGCAGAACACGGGCCTGGTCGAGATGCCGCTCGGCACGCCCATCTCCACGTTCATCTACGACGTCGGCGGCGGCGGCACGAACGGCCGCGACATCAAGGCGGTCCAGACAGGCGGACCGTCGGGCGGGTGCATCCCGGCGGACATGTTCGACACGCCGGTGGACTACGAGACCCTCGCCCAGCTGGGCTCGATCATGGGCTCCGGCGGCATGGTCGTCATGGACACCGACAACTGCATCGTCGACGTGGCCCGGTACTTCGTCGAGTTCACCCACTCGGAGAGCTGCGGCAAGTGCGTGCCGTGCCGGGTGGGCCTCGACAAGGCGCTCCGGATGCTCAACGGGTTCACCAAGGGAGTAGCCACCGAGGACGACCTGGCGCTCCTCGACGAGCTGTGCCGGATGGTCCGCGACACCTCGCTGTGCGCCCTCGGCGGCAGCGCCCCCAACCCGGTCCTCACGAGCCTGCGCCACTTCCGGCACGAGTTCCTGGACCACATCGTCGCCAAGCGCTGCCGCGCCGGCGTGTGCGAGGAGCTGGCGCTCTCGCCCTGCGAGAACTCCTGCCCGCTGCACATGAACATCCCGCGCTTCCTGCAGCTGTACAACGAGGGGCGGATCGAGGACGCCTTCCTCTCGGTCATCCTCGACAACCCGCTCCCGGCGTCCACCGGCCGCGTGTGCCAGCACCCGTGCGACGACCGGTGCCGGCGCTCAGGCATCGACGAGCCGGTCAACATGCGCGACGTCCACCGCCTCATCGCCGACGAGATCCTGCTCGGCGACCGCTTCGACGCGATGGTGGACCGCGTCCGCGCGCAGCGCCTCGAGCCCACAGGGCGCGAGGTGGCGGTGGTCGGCGCGGGCCCCACGGGCCTCGCCTGCGCCTACTACCTGGCGCTGTTCGGGCACAGCGTCGTGGTGTACGACTCCCGGCCTGCCGCCGGCGGGATGCTGCGCTACGCGCTGCCCGAGTACCGGCTGCCCAAGCGTGTGCTGGACAAGGAGATCGAGCTCATCGAGCGGGTCGGCGTCAGGTTCGTGTTCAACCAGACGGTGGGCGAGGACGTCTCGCTCAACGACCTCGCGCACCAGTACGACGCGGTGTTCATGGCCATCGGCACCTGGAAGGAGGGCTGGGTCTACCTGCCCGGGACCGAGTTGACCGGTGTGCTGCCCGCGCTGCCGTTCCTCGAGGCCGCCTCGCGCAAGCAGGAGGTCCCGGTGGGCAGGAAGGTGGTCGTCATCGGCGGCGGCAACGCCGCGATCGACTCGGCCCGCACGGCGCGCCGCCTGGGCGCGGACGTCACGGTGGTCTACCGGCGCGAGCGCAAGGACATGCCCGCGATCCCCGAGGAGATCGAAGCGGCCGAGCACGAGGGCGTCAAGGTGGCGTACCTCGCGGCCCCGCACCGGATCGTGGGCGACCGGAACGGCCAGGTCCGGGCGCTCGAGGCGGTCGTGACCAAGCCGGGCGAGTTCGACACCTCTGGTCGCCGTCGCCCGGTCCCGACCGACGAGGTGATCCGGATCGAGTGCGACACGGTCGTCCTCGCGGTGGGCGAGAAGGTCGACCCGGACTTCTGCCGGGCGTCGGGCCTGACCCTCAACGAGGACGGGACCATCGTCGTGGACCGCTACTCGCTCGAGACGAGCCGCGAGCGGTTCTACGCGGGCGGCGACCTCATCACGGGCGCCTCGAACGTGTCCAACGCGATGGGGTACGGCAAGAAGGCGGCCCGCAACATCGACAAGCGGCTGATGGGCCAGAAGCGCTACCCGCAGCTGCTGCCCGCGTTCGTCTACACGATGGAGCCGCCGGAGAAGCCGGCCGAGGTCGGCCGGCACGTGCCGGCCGAGGCGCCGGCGGCCGAGCGGGTCAAGTCCTGCGAGGAGGTGTCGCTCGGCCTCACGCCGGCGGCGGCCCTGGCGGAGACCTCCCGCTGCCTCCGCTGCGACATCCGCACCACCGACAGGTAGGAGATCGCCTTGGTCGAGAAGGTGAAGGTCCGCATCGACGGCGAGGTGATCACGGCCACGGCCGGCCAGACCATCCTCGAGGTCGCGCGCGCCAACAACAAGTACATCCCAGCCCTCTGCTACATGGAGGGCCTCAGCACCGTCGGCGCCTGCCGCCTCTGCATCGTGGAGGTCGAGGGCGTCAACAAGCTGATCCCCGCCTGCACCACCCCGGTGCAGGAGGGCCAGGCCGTGGTCACGACCTCGGCCCAGATCGACTCGTACCGCAAGATCGTGCTCGAGCTGCTGTTCGCCGAGCGCAACCACGTCTGCGCGGTGTGCGTGTCGTCGGGGCACTGCGAGCTCCAGGCGCTGGCCCAGGAGCACGGCGTGACGCACGTCCGCTACCCCTACAGCTGCCCGCGGCTGCCCGTGGACACCACGCACCCGCGCTATGTGCTCGACCACAACCGCTGCATCCTGTGCGGCCGCTGCGTGCGGACCTGCGCCGAGATCGAGGGCGCCCACGTGTGGGACATCGCCGCCCGCGGCATCGGCTCGCTGCTCGTCTCCGAGCTCCAGCGGCCGTGGGGCGAGGCCGCCACCTGCACGAGCTGCGGCAAGTGCGTGCAGGCCTGCCCGACCGGGGCGATGGCCGAGAAGGGCTGGGCCGTGGAGGAGATGACCAAGCACAAGGCGGTGGTCAGCCGCCTGACCTCGATGCGCGAGGGCTCCTGATGGACAAGGTCAAGATCGGCACCTGCTGGCTCGACGGCTGCTCTGGCTGCCACATGTCGCTGCTGGACATGGACGAGGCGATCGTCGGCGTCCTGCGGAAGGCCGACATCGTGTTCGGGCCGCTCGTGGACGCGCAGGAGTGGCCCGAGGGCGTGGACGTCGCCGTGGTCGAGGGGGCGGTCAGCACCCAGGACGACCGCGAGCTCGTCCAGACCGCGCGGGCGCGCAGCAAGTACCTCATCGCGCTCGGCGACTGTGCGGTGACCGGCAACGTCCCCTCGATGCGCAACGGGATCCCCGTGCGCAAGCTCCTCGAGCGGGTCTATGTCGAGGGCGCGGACGTGTCCGACGGCATCCCGACCGATGGGGTGCCGCAGCTCCAGCGCCAGGCGGAGCCCCTGCGCCAGACCGTCAGGGTGGACCTCCATGTGCCCGGCTGCCCGCCGCGGCCCAACGCCATCCTGACGGTCCTCTCCGAGCTGCTCGAGGGCCGCGAGCCGGACCTCGGCTCCAAGCTCCGATTCGGGTAGGGACACCATGCCGACCAAGACGAAGGCGGCGCCCGCCGCGGCCCGCACGCTCAGCATCCACCCCGTGTCCCGGATCGAGGGCCACGCCAAGATCACCATCAGGCTCGACGAGCGGGGCCAGGTCAGCGACACCCAGTTCCACGTCACCCAGGTCCGCGGCTTCGAGAAGTTCGTGGAGGGGCGGCCCTACTACGAGATGCCCTCGATCACCGCGCGAATCTGCGGCATCTGCCCGGTCAGCCACCTGCTCGCCTCCTCCAAGGCGTGCGATGCGATCATGGCCGTCCGCATCCCCACCGCCGCCGCGCGGGCCCGCGAGCTGCTCCACATGGCGCAGTTCGTGCAGAGCCACGCGCTCTCGTTCTTCCACCTGTCCGCGCCGGACCTGCTGCTGGGCATGGACTACGACCCCGCCCGGCGAAACGTGGCGGGCCTGCTCGAGGAGCACCCCGACGCGCTGCGCGACGGGATCGCGCTCCGCAAGTTCGGGCAGACCCTCATCGAGCGCCTCGGCAAGGAGCGCATCCACCCGAGCTGGACCGTGCCGGGCGGCGTCAACACCCCGATCGACCCGTCAGTCCGCGAGAAGACGCTCGAGGAACTGCCAGCGGCGCTCGCGATCGTCGGGCGGACGCTCGCCCTGTGGAAGAAGGCAGTCGAGGGCTATCCCGCCGAGATCGAGTCGTTCTCCAACTTCCCGACGATGTACTGCGGGACCGTCGGCCCCGACGGCAGCCTCCAGCTCTACGACGGGCGGCTGCGGTTCATCAGCCCCGATGGCGCGATCATCGCGGACCAGGTGCCAGCCGACGCGTACGCCGAGCACATCGCGGAGGCGACGCTGCCGGACTCGTACCTCAAGGCGCCCTTCTACCGCCCGGCCGGCTACCCGCAGGGGATCTACCGCGTCGGGCCGCTGGCCCGGCTCAACGTGGCGGACCGGTGCGGCACGCCGCTCGCCGACGCGGAGCTCGACGAGTTCCGCGCCCGCTACGGGCGCATCGTCCAGAGCGGGTTCCACTACCACTACGCCCGGCTGATCGAGGCGCTCTACGGCCTCGAGCGGATCGGGCAGCTGCTCGACGACCCCGACATCCTGGGCACCAAGGTGCGCGCCCACGCCGGCGTCAACAACCTCGAGGGGGTGGGGATCATCGAGGCGCCGCGCGGCACGCTGATCCACCACTACAAGGTGGACGACAACGGCGCGATGACCTGGGCGAACCTGATCGTGGCAACCGGGCACAACAACCTGGCCATCGGCCGGGGCGTGCTCCAGGTGGCCAAGCGGTTCGTGGACGGGACGAAGATCTCCGAGGGCGCGCTCAACCGCGTCTCCGCGCTCGTCCGCGCCTACGACCCGTGCCTCTCGTGCTCCACCCACATCCTCGGCCAGGCCGCGGTCGTGCTCCAGCTCCAGGGGCCCGACGGCGAGCTGCTCGACGAGGTGGGCACGGTCTAGCTGCTCTCCTCTCCAGCGGCGCGGCCCCGGATCGCATCTCCGGGGCCGCGCCGTCTCACCGGACGCGGGGTCGACCGCGACGACGGCGCAGGCGACCACGGGTCGAACCCCGACGGCGCCGATTCCCGCCACATATCCGCCTCGCGGGTATTCGGCCGGGCGCTGGGCCTCGGGACAGCCTCGATCGGCGTGATCCCGTGTCAGCCAGTCATCCGGAGCATGGTTGACGCCGAATCGCGCCGCGGGCCTTGACGTGGACCCGCGTCCTGCATGAATGGCGGAATTGGGACCGCCTCGGCGTCTCTGGCTCGGGGCCGGGGCGAGGCCTGGCTCGGGGCCGAGGCCCACTGCTCCTGGCAGTCGCAGGCCTCGGATCGCCAGTCGGACCCCACCCGTTCAGCCGAGGCCGGCCACCTCCGCGAGGCCGTCGCCTTCCCCTGCGGACGCCGGCACGTGGGCGAAAGCTGCCAGGACGAAGGCGAGCGCGAGGATCCCGGGCACGATCGCCCAGGCGCCCACCACGCCGGTGACCCCGACCGCGATCCCCAGCAGCAGCGGCGCCACGAAGATCGCCACGCTCGACGCGAGCGTCAGGTGCGCGCTGGCCCGCACCGGCGCGAGCGGCGCATGCGCGAGCGCGAGGCCGGCGGCGAAGGGGTAGATCGGCGCCATGCCGAGGCCGCCGAGCAGCAGCCCGGCGCCCGCGACCTCGGGGCGCTGGGCGAACCAGACGACGAGCGCACCGACGGCTGTCAGCGCCGTGCCTCCGCGGAGCACGAGCAGCGAGCGCTGGGGCCCCACGTGGACCACCGACGCGAGCAGCCGGCCGCCCACCATGCCGACCACGTACAGCGACGCCAGCCCGGTCGCCGCCTCGGTGCTGATCCCGCTCTGCCTCGCCACGACCTGGGAGCCCCAGACCACGTACGAGAACTCGGCGCCGATGCAGAGCGTGAGGAAGCCCCAGACGAGCCAGAAGGCACCCGCCAGCGGCGGCTCGGCCGTCCCGGCAGCGGCCGACGCGTCCCTCGCCGGCGATCCCGGAATCACCGCAGCGACCACGACCAGCAGCGGCACCGGGGCGAGCGTCCCGAACCACCAGCCGATGGTCGCGGCCGCCACTGACAGCAGGATCGGCCCGGCCAGGCCGCCGGCCACGGATGCGAGGTTCGCCCGCGCGAGCATCAGGGCGCCACGGGGCCCCTGCCCGAGCGCGCTGTTGACGTGCACGAGCCAGGCGCCCAGCGATGCCCCCAACGCGAAGCCTCCCGCGACCGTGACGATGATGCTGACCGGCATCGCGAGGAGCAGACCCGAGAGCGCCATCACCAGCAGCCAGGCCCGGATTGCGCGCTCGGCGCCGAACCTCGCGTTGAGCCTCCGCGCGACCAGGCCGCCGAGCCCGAGCCCGACCGCCATCAGCGAGTTGGGCAGCGCGGCCAGCCACGGCTCGACATGCAGCGTGTCGCGCACGAAGGGCGTGATGAACCCGACGGCGTACACGAGGAACCCCTCGCCGACCATGACCATGTACGCGGTCCAGACCAGGCGACGCACGCGGGGTTTCGACCTCCAATTCCGGCTGGGCGGTCCGGAGACCGCCGACCTCGCCCCGCCATTGTCGCAACTGGCCGGAGGACCGCGAGAGCGCCCACAGCGCGCATCGGGCATTGTGGTGGCGATGCAGCGCGACCTCGACGCCACGATCGATCTCGTCACCCTCCGCGCGTTCGCCGTCATGCTGCTGCGCGGCTCGGTCAACGGCACCGTGATGCCGTACGGCACCGTCCTGGTGCTCGAGGCCGGCATGGCCCCTGCCCTGCTCGGGCCGCTCGCCGCGGCTGCGGCGGTGATGACCCTGCTCACGGCTCCGGCCTGGGGCAGGCTCGGCGACCGCCACGGCCGCCGCCGCGTGCTGGCCGTGGCGTTCCTGGTCGCCGCGCCGATCGCCGCTGCGCAAGCCACCGGGATCGGGGCCGTCGTGGCGGTCGCCTACATCGCCTGGGCCGGGGTGTCGTCGGCGTTCATCCCGCTGACCGACTCGCTCGTCCTCGCCCGGCTCCGCGGCGACCGGTCGCGCTTCGCCCAGGTTCGCGTCGGCGCGTCCGGGATGTACATGGTCGTGGTGGTCGTCATCGGCGTGCTGGTCTCGACGACGGCGCTGCGGTGGGCCGTGCCAGGCATTGCCGGCGCGCTGCTGTGCATCGTCGCGGCCGGCATCGTCGTGGCCCGGCTGCGGGGCGAGTTCCTGACAGGCCGGGCCGTGGCCGCGGTTGGCGGGGTGGGCCTGATCGAGGGGATCGCCGCCGGCGTCCGGCGCAACCGCTGGTTCCTGGTCGGCCTGGCCATGGTCTTCTGCGGGTCGAATGCGCCGGCGATCTTCACCGGTCCGCGGGTGGCCGAGGTGGGCGGCACCGGCTGGGAGATCGGGCTCGCGATCGCAGCCGGCACGCTCGTGGAACTGCCGGCGTTCCTCTCGCTGCCCTGGCTGCTGCGGGCCTTCGGCGGCCAGCGCATGTTCCTGGCCGGCGGCATCATCCTCGGGGTGGCCGGCCTCAGCACCGCGCTCGCGCCGACGCCGGGCCTGCTCATCGCGGCACGCCTGCTCTTCGGGGCCGGCTACGCGTGGGTCGTCCTGCCGTCGCTCGCGGCCATCTCGTCGGCCGCGGCGCCGGGCGAGCACGCCGCGTCCGCTGCCCTGCACTTCGCCACCCAGGCCGGCGGCTCGCTGCTGGTGGCGGTCGCGGGCCTGCCGCTGGTGGCCGCCACGGGGTCGGTGGCAGCCGTTCTCGCCGCGGCCGCGGTCGTGGCGCCGATCGGCGCGCTCGTCGGGCTCCGCGCCTGGCCCCGTCCGGCGGTCCTGCCCGCGCCCGGCGCGTCGGTGGGGGCCGCAGCGTGACGGCGCGGCGCCCGGTCATGGTCATGGGCTGCACGAGCGACGCCGGCAAGTCGTTCCTGGTCGCGGCCCTCTGTCGCCACTTCGCGAACCGCGGCCTGCGGGTCGCGCCGTTCAAGGCGCAGAACATGAGCAACAACGCGGCGGTCACCCCCGACGGGCTCGAGATCGGCCGGGCGCAGTACCTCCAGGCGCTGGCCGCACGGGTCGCGCCCGAGGCGCGGCACAACCCGATCCTGCTCAAGCCCTCCGCCGACACGTTCAGCCAGGTGGTGGTGATGGGCCGCTACGACCCGGCGATGACCGCCCTCCCGTGGCTCGGCCGGTCGGAGCTGCTGTGGCCGACCGTGCGCGACGCGCTCCACTCGCTCCTCGCCGAGCACGACCTCGTGGTGATCGAGGGCGCGGGCAGCCCCGCCGAGGTCAACCTGCGGGCGTCGGACATCGTCAACATGCGGGTGGCGCTCGAGGCGGGAGCCGACGTGTACCTCGTCGCCGACATCGACCGGGGCGGCGCCTTCGCCCACCTGCTGGGCACCTGGCTGTGCCTCGCGCCGGACGAGCAGGCGCTCGTCCGCGGCTTCGTCCTCAACAAGTTCCGGGGCGATCCGGCGCTGCTCGGCAACGCGATGGACTGGCTGCAGCAGCGCACCGGCGTCCCCACCGTCGGCATCGTGCCGATGCTCCGCCACCACCTTCCCGAGGAGGACGCGTTCCACCACGCGGCGGCCCCGGTCGAGGGCGACGTGAACATCGCGCTCGTGCTCTACCCGTACGCGTCGAACTTCGACGAGTTCGACCCGCTGCTCCACGAGCCGGGCGTGACCGTGGTGCCGATCCGGGAGCCCCGCCCGCTCGACGGGTTCGCCGCGGTGCTGCTGCCCGGGTCGAAGAACACGGCCGCGAGCCTGCGGTACCTGCGCACGAGCGGGCTCGATGCGCACGTCGCACAGGCGGCTGCGGCCGGCGTCCCCGTCGTCGGCGTCTGCGGCGGCCTGCAACTGCTCGGGAATCGGATCCTCGACCCAGCCGGGCTCGAGGGGGGCGACATGGACGGCCTCGGGCTGCTCGACATCGAGACGACCCTCGACCCGGAGAAGACCACGCGCCAGACCGAGGTGGCGTGGCGAAGCGGGACGCTCCGCGGGTACGAGATCCACCACGGCCGGACCCTCGCAGGGCCGGGCGCCCGCGAGCACCTGCCGGGCGCGCTGGGCTGGGAGCACGGATCCGTCCGCGGCGTCTACGTCCACGGCCTGTTCGAGGACACCGCCTACCGGACGGCGTTCCTCGAGGGCCTGGGCTGGTCGGGCGCGGCGCGCGACTGGCGGGCGCACCTCGACGGGGAGCTGGACCGCGTGGCTGTCGAGGTGGCGGCAGCCTGGCAGCTCGACTGAGACGCGGCACCACGGCTCAGGTCAGCGGCGGCAGGCCTCGTCGTAGCGCGCGAGCTCCGCCGCGAGGGCGAGCGGCCGGCGGTGCTGGCGGTCGGTGGGCGCCCCGGCGTTGACCCGCGCGATCGCCGCGTTGAGGCGAGTCACGAGGTCCTCGAGCGCGGCGCGGTCGCGTCGACGCGCGGATGGCGTGGGCGCTGGCCCACGGGATGCCCGCTCGAGGATCTGGTCGCGCCGCGCGAGCAGCTCGCGGACCTCCTTGTCGGCCTCGATCCACGGCGGCGCGACCCCGTAGTTCTTGAGCACGTGGAATGCGAGGCCCCACTCGCCCGCGTACGGGTTCTCGTCGTTCGGCAGCGCCTCGCCGTGGTGGGGCAGGTTGTCGAACTTGCCCTCCTTCATCGCCTCGCGGATCTGCCGGTCGATCAGGGTCTCCCAGTCGGGACCCACTTCCATCCTGCCGTCCGGTCCGCGGCGGTGGACGAGGGGCTTGTTGTCGGGGGCGTCGGGCATGGGCCCATCGTTGCACGCCGAGGGGAGCCGTCAAGGCCCGCCGCAATCCCGGGGTCGCGCCGTCCCGGGCCGGTGCTCCGCTATGCTCGACCCATGAGCATCACCAGGGTCCAGCTGTTCTCGGTGCCGGTCACCGACCAAGACCGCGCCCGCGACTTCTACGTCAACGTCCTCGGCATGGAGCTCGTCCGCGAGATGCCGATGGGCCCCGGCCAGCGCTGGGTGCAGGTCCGGCCCGCGGGCGCCGAGACGTCGCTCACGCTGGTGACCTGGTTCGAGTCGATGCCGGCGGGCTCGCTGACCGGCGTCGTGCTCGAGACCGACGACCTCGAGGCCGAGATCGCCCGCCTGCGGGGACTCGGCGTGGAGATGGACGAGCCCGTCCGCAACCAGGCCTGGGGCAGCTCGGTTGTCATCCGCGACCCGGACGGCAACCGCCTCGTCGTCCAGGCCACCACGGCCTGACGCCACCGCCTGACCCAAAGCCCTCGCCCCGCACAGCCCAACGGAGGCCCCAACATGCCCGACCTCAAACTCGGCGTCCTGCTCTGGAACCAGGCGTCAGACTGGCCCTCGTACCTCGCGGCGGCGAAGCGGCTCGACGCGCTCGGGTACGACCACCTCTGGGCGTGGGACCACCTGTACGCGATCTTCGGCGACCCGCACCAGCCGATCTTCGAGGGCTGGGCCTCGCTGGCCGCCGCCGCGATGGCCACCGAGCACCTCCACCTCGGCCTGCTTGTCGGCGCCAACACCTTCCGCAACCCGGGCGTCGTGGCGAAGACCGCCACGACGCTGGACCACATCTCCGGGGGCCGGGCGATCCTCGGCCTCGGCGGCGCCTGGATGGAGCCCGAGCACACCGCGTTCGGGATCGACTTCGGCTCCGGGTTCGGCCAGCGCCTCGACTGGCTCGAGGAATCGGTCGCCGGCGTGCGGGCGATGCTCGACGGCGAGTCGGTCACCTCGTCGTCGGCGGGCCACTACCGGTTCGAGGCGGCGGAGGTCCACCCGCTGCCCCTGCAGCGGCACCTGCCGATCATGATCGGCGGCTCGGGCGAGAAGAAGACGCTCCGCACGGTGGCCCGCCACGCGGACATGTGGAACGCGATGGGCACCGTCGAGGAGATGCGCCACAAGGTCGGCGTCCTGCACGCGCACTGCGAGGCCGAGGGCCGGTCGCCCGACGCGATCGAGTTCACGCTCGGCGTGAAGCTCACCATCCGCGACTCGGCCGCCGAGGCGGAGCAGGTCTGGCGCGCCGCGATGGCCCACAACCGGACCCCGATGGCCGATGTCGACGACGACGAGACGTTCTTCAACGTCACGCCCGAGCAGGCCGCCGAGCGCATCGCGCCCTACGTCGAGCTCGGCTTCCGCACGATCATCAGCGAGCAGCCGGCGCCGTACGACACCGAGACGCTCGAGCGGTTCATCGGGCAGGTCAAGCCGCTGCTCGAGCGGAGCTGACCTGCGGGCGCTTGCCTGCTGCCGTTGCTCGCCGGGCGGCCCGCATCACAGGGGATCCTGGACGAGGGCCGGCCGCGTCCGCGCCCCGCGCTCCCTGCCGTGCGTCCGCGCCCGGCGCGGCAATCGCATCGCCGTCGTCACCCCCGAGGGGCCGAGCTTCTGGCGTATGGCCCGGCGGACCGGGACGCTGGCGACGACCCTCCCCCACCGCCACGTCGCCGCCGCCCTGCCCGGCGGGCCGCCACGTGGCCCCTAGGGCGACGCCATCGGGCATCCGGGCCGCTGCGAGGCCCGCGAGACCGGCAACCCTCCGCGCCGCGGTCGTCCGGGCCGCGGGGCGGCCTGACGGCACGCCCGGCCGCCCATTGGGCAACGGGGCGGCCCGACGGCACGCCCGGGACCACGGCACGGCACGCCCGGCCGGCGGCATGCCCGCAGGCGAGGGCGCCGGCGACCCGACGGCACGCCCGGCCACTGATCGGCCCGGCCGGCGCCGAGCCGGCCTCGAGACGCGCTCGCCGGCCCGGCGACGAGACGACGGTGGGCCGGCCGCCGCCGTCTAGGCGATGCGCTCGAGCACGATCACCGGCATGACCCGGGTGGTCTTCTGCTCGTAGGCGAGGAAGTTGGGGTGCTGCGCGGCGTGGGCCTTCCAGAGCCGGTCACGCTCGGCGCCCTCGGCCACGATGGCGCGCGCCCGGAAGGTGTCGCCATCGGCCTCGACGGTGACGTCGGGGTGCGCCACGAGGTTGGCGAACCACGCCGGGTTGGTCGGCGCGCCGCCCTTGGAGGCCACGATCACGTAGCGGTCGCCGTCACGGCTGAACACGACGGGCGCGATCCGGGGCTCCCCGCTCTTCGCCCCGATTGTGTGCAGGATCAGGACGGGACGGCCCTCGAACGGGCCCGAGGTGATGTGGCCACCGTGCGCCCGGTGGTCCTCGATGAGTGCCTCGGTGAATGCAGCGCGGTCGGGGCGCGGATCGATTGCGGTCATGTCCCGATCCTAGTCCGGATCCACGATCCTTGCCCGCGCAACGATTTGCAGGGTCGCGCCCGGGGACGCCGGAGCCGGGCGGGCAGGCGGCATACGCCCCGGCCGGCGCCCGCAGCCCGCGGCGCGTCGACGAGGCGGTCAGGCTGGCGTCGCAGCCGCCGCCGCCGGCATTGCGGCCGTCGCAGCCGGCGTTGCGGACGCCATCGACCGCCACGAGCCCGACGCCTCGGTGCCCCGCGCAGCCACGAACCGCGGCAGGGCCGACGCCACGAACAGGCCGGCCCAGGCCGGGAAGCCGATCCCTTCGGCGAGCGCGGTCGCCGCCGACAGGGCGAGGCCGCCCGCCGTGAACGCGGCGGCGTTTCGGGCGGTCATGGTCGCCTGCGCCGACACGAGGGCGGGCCCGGCAGTCAGCCGGAACAGCCGCTCCGTCTGGGCGAGGACGGTGGCGGAGTAGCCGAGCGCACTGACCGTGACCGCGACCAGCAGGACGGCGCCAGCCGCCTGGTTGCCCGGGAAGGCGGCCAGGCACAGCATCATGCCGACACCGCGCACCAAGTAGGCGGTCCGCAGGAGTCGCGCCGACGACGCCTGGGCCAGCACCGCGCCGAGCACGGCAGACGTCACGAGCGACGCGAGCGCCCACACGCCCGAGAGCACGACCGCGAACCCGGGCGACATGCCCAGTACGGCCACGGCGAACACGCCGAAATAGGGCGTGATGCCGACACCGGCGGCATTCCACATCGACGCCCGGAGGAACGAGCGGAGCGCTGGGGTCGGTGCTGCCACGGTGTCGGACCTGGGGATCGTGACCCGGCCGGGACCGGACAGTCGGACGACCGCCAGGACCAGGGGCAGCGAGGCGAGGAACCCGACTCCGAAGAACGCCGCGAAGAGCCAGCTCGCCGCGGCCGGCGCGACCGAGCTCAGCACGACACCGGCGGGCAGCAGGATCAATGCGGACGCGCCGGCCGTCACCCCCATCATCTTGGGGGTCACGGCACGCCGCTCGGCCTCGGGCAGCAAGATGGCGATCCACGAGAACAGATTCGCCTCCGCGACGAGCGCGCCCGAGTTGGCGACGAGCACGATCAGCGCGATGAGCGCGATGGCACCCCCGTCGGACAGGGCGTGCGTCGCCACGCCCACCGCGACGAGGCCGAACCAGGCACCCCGCGTCTCGGCGAAAACCGTGAGGGCGAGCGTGATCCCGCGCAGGTTGCCGCCGGTCCGTCGGAGCGCGGCGGGCATCAGCGCCTGCGCGGCCGAGCCAACGACGGGCAGCAGCCCCACGAACATCACGAGCGCGGGGTTGGCGCCCAGCACCAGCAGGAAGGGGACGAACAGGGCGTCGGTGCAGAATGCCGCCAGCACCGCCTGCGACCCCGCGATCACTTGGTACGGCCGGTTGCGGGACGCAGCGAAGCCCGCCCAGGGGCGGAGCGGAGCGGCGACGGTGCGGATTCGGGCGCGGAGCATGCTGGATGGTCTTTGTTTCGTAGGTATACGTTAGAAATTGCCTTGCTATCTTAGGGTAGAGTACCAACTGCAGTCCAGTCTGTAGCCCATTCGGGCCAGTGAACCGAGGAATCCTCGGTTCACTCGGACAATTGGCGTCGGCGGCGTGACACGGGGCCGCGCAATACTCACTCAGCCATGCCGGAACGCCTGACCCTGCTGTTCGATGCGGACGACACGCTGTGGGACAGCAACGTGCACTTCGAGCGGGCGATCGAGGCGTGGCTGGGCGTCGTCCTGCACGGCGACTGGACACCCGAGGCCGCGCGCGACGAGCTGGACCGGATCGAGGAGGCGGCCTTCACAACGGGCGTCGTCGGCACCTCCGCCTTCGGCGTCCACCTGCGGCTCGCGACCCAGCACATCCTCGGGCCCGACCACGTGGCCGCGGCGCTCCCGCGGATCGAGGCGATCGTGGCCGCGATGCCGCGCGGCGCGGCGACGCCGTTCGGGGGCGTGGCCGACACCCTCGACGTCCTCGGCACGCGCCACGCGCTCGGGCTCGTGACGCGAGGCGACCCGTCCGAGCAGTGGGCCAAGATCGACGCGTCGGGCTTGCGCGACCGCTTCGGGCACATCGCAGTCGTGGAGCACAAGGTGCCCGACACCTATCGCGCCCTGGCCGCTCGCTGGGGCCTGGACCCGGCAGCAACCGTGATGATCGGCAACTCGCCGCGCTCGGACATCGTCCCCGCACGTGCCGCCGGGTTCCGCGCGGTGCTCGTCAGCCACGCCACCACCTGGCGGCTCGAACTGGCGGAGGTGGACCCCGACGACGCCGCCGTCGCGCACGTCGACCGGTTCGCGGACCTGCTGGACCTCTTCTAGCGGCCGCGTCGTCGTGCGGCCGCTGACGCGTGGCCCTGAAGCTAGGCGAGCAGGGCCTGCATCTGCTTGGCGATGAACCCGGCGGCCCATCTGGGCGCCAGGCGGTAGAGCCGGTCCATCAGGGCCGCGTCACTGCCCACGAGCACCCGGTACCGGTTCTTGGCCATGCCCTCGACGATCTGGCGGGCCGCCTCGGGCGCCGAGGTGGTCTTGGGCTGCTTGCCGCCGACGGGCATGGCGGGGATCGCCACCCCCGAGTTCTGCATGATGTTGGTCGCCACGCCGCCCGGGAAGACGACCGTGACGCCCACGCTCGTGTCGCGGAGCTCCGAGTAGAGGCCCTCGGTCATGAGCTTCACGGCCGCCTTCGACGCGCCGTAGACCGTCTGGCCGGGAACGGGCAGGAAGCCGCCCATGCTCGAGACGTTGACGATGTGGGCCTCGGGCCGGGCCTTGAGCACGGGCAGGAACGACTTGGTCATGTACAGCGTGCCGCGCCAGTTCACGTTCATGACGTTGTCGATCTGCTCATAGCTCAGGTCGGCGAGCCTCACGAACGGCTGGATGATCCCCGCGCAGTGGACCACGCCGTCCACCGCGCCGTGCCGCTCGGCCACCGCCGCAGGCAGCGCCTCCACGGCGGCACGGTCGGTGATGTTGACGATGTGGGTCGAGATGGCGGCGCCGGGCCCGGCGAGGATGACGGTCTCGGCGAGCGTAGCCTCGTTGATGTCCACGGCGGCGACCTTGGCGCCGCGCCGCAGCAGCTCGAGCGCCACCTCGCGGCCCATGCCGCTGCCTGCGCCGGTCACGACGACCACCTTGCCGGAAGGGTTCACTGCACGCCTCCTTCGAACGCTCGAGCCGCTGCCCGGACTCTAGCCGTCGCCCACGGCCCGGGACAGGCCCGATCGGCAGGCCACGCCTCGTGGCGTTCCGGGTCAGGCCGACGCGGTCAAGCCGGACCGGTCATGCTGCCGCCCGGCCGCGCCCCTGCTGAAACCCGTCCGCGCCGTGGGCCCTCAGCAGAGTGGACGCGAGGGGCCGCGGCACACGGGGACAGCCGTCACCGCGCATGTGAGCCGTCTCATCCCGGTCTCAGCCGACCCCAAGGCCTGGCCCGGCACGATAGGGTCTGCGCGGCGGCTCCACCGCGCTGACCGACCACACCCACGAGACTTGCCCAGCCTGATGCAGCCAACCGAACGACTCCTCGCCGGGCCGCCCCTTGACGGCCGCCTCGAACCCCTCGCCCGCCACCACGCCCGCCTGGGCAGCCTGCCCAGCGTGCCTCCTGAGCAGATGATCGCCGCACTCGAGGCCAGCGGGATGCTGGGCCGCGGGGGCGCGGGATTCCCCGTCGGCCGCAAGTGGCGCGCCATCCACGACCAGCGGGACGGAGCCACCCCGATCATCGTGGCCAACGGCGCCGAGGGCGAGCCCGAGAGCGCAAAGGACCGCGTGCTCCTCGCCCATCGGCCGCACCTGGTGATCGATGGCGCCATGCTCGCCGCCCGCACGCTCGGTGCGGACCGCGTGGAGCTGTACCTCGGTCGCGAGCACACGCAGGCGGTCGCGGCGGTGAAGGCCGCGGTCGGCGAGCGGCCGGCCCACGACCGCAAGCTGCTCCACGTCGTGGAGGCGCCGATCGGCTACGTCGCGGGCGAGTCGACCGCGGTCGTGCACTACGTCAACAGCAAGGACGCCCGGCCCATGACGACGCCGCCGCGCATGTCGGAGCGCGGCGTGCGCAACCGGCCGACGCTCGTCCAGAACGTGGAGTCGCTGGCCCACGCCGCCCTGATCGCCCGCCACGGCCCGGACTGGTTCAAGGAGCGGGGACGCGGCAAGAACCGCGGCACGGCGCTCATGACCATCGCGGGCCCGGTCCTCCACGAGGGCGTCGCCGAGGTTGACCTGGGGACGCCGCTCTCGGAGCTCGTGGACCTCGCGGGGGGCCTCACGGGCACACCGCAGGCGGTGCTTGTCGGGGGCTACTTCGGCACCTGGGCGCCGATCGAGGCGGCGTGGAACCTGCCGCTCGAGCCCGAGTCGCTCAAGGCCGCCGGCCTCACGTTCGGCTGCGGGCTGGTGCGGATCCTCGACGAGCGGTCGTGCGGTGTCGACTACAGCGCGCGGATCATGGACTTCCTGGCCGCCGGATCCGCGCTCCAGTGCGGGCCGTGCAAGTTCGGCCTGGCGGACCTCGCGGCCGCCAGCGGGCGCGTCGCGGCCTTCGGCTCCAAGCCGACCGACCTGTACGACATCGCCCGCTGGACCGGCCTCGTGACGGGTCGCGGCGCCTGCCGCCACCCTGACGGCGCTGCCCAGCAGATGAGCAGCGCGATGGCCGTCTTCGCGGACGACTTCGCCAGCCACGCCCAGCGCCGCCGGTGCCTCGCCTCCGGCGCCATGATCGGAGCCCGACGGTGAGCGACCAGCCCAAGATCAAGATCGACTGGATCGCCTGCAACGGCTACGGCGTCTGCGAGGCGGCCGCGCCGGACCTCATCGTCCTCGACGACTGGGGCTACCCGATCCTGCCCGACGGGCCCGTCCCGCACGACCTCGTGCGCCAGGCGAGGAAGGCGATCAACGACTGCCCGATGGTCGCGCTCGCGTGGGAGAACAAGCTGTCGCTGACCGGCGGGCGGCTGGGGCGCCTGCGGGGCCGCCGGGCCAACCCGTAGCCCGAGCCGGGGACGTCAGCTGCAGCCCGCCGCGCTCAGGGCGCCGGTGATCGCGAGCTGCTTGCCCAGGAAGTCCCCGACCGTGCCGACCTTGGTCAGGTAGGCGTCAATGTCCGCCTGGGTGACGCTGTCCTTGGCGAGCAGGTCCTTGGCGGCCTGCCCGGCAGCGACGTAGGCGTCGATCGCGGGCTTGGGATCGCCCAGCGGCGTCGCGTGGCCGTCGAGCACGTGCAGCGACTGCATCGCGGCGACGAACGCGTCGGGATCGAAGGTGAGCGTCGTTCCGCTCTTGATGCTCGCGACGGCGTCGGGCGTGCGGAGCTGGGCGAGGATCTGGGCGCCGATGATCAGCTGCGCACCGGCCGGCTGGAGGGCGGTGCAGTCGACGCTGCCGGTGCCGCCACCGCCGCCCGAGGCGGCCGCCTCGCTGGCGGCGACGCTCGGGTTGGCGGCCGAGGGCGCGACCGCCGCGGCCGTGGGTGACGGGGTGGATGCGGCGCCGCCGCACGCGGCGGCGACGAGGGCCACGAGGGCGAGGGAGAGCAGTCTGGGACGCATGGCCGGGACGATACCCGACCGCGCCATAACAGAACTCCCCCATTGGTCCTGCTCAGGCCCAGGACGCGTGCCACACCCTCCAGAGCGCCGTCGGGTCGGAGAGGGGATCCCCGTGGACGAGGACGAGGTCAGCCGGACCGCCCTCGCGGATGACGCCCGCGTCGGGCTCGCCGAGCAGCTCGCCGCCGCGCCACGTGGCCGCGCCGAGCGCCTCCCACGGCTCGAGCCCCGCCTCGACCAGCTGCTCGACCTCCCACGCCAGCTGGTTCGCGCGGGTGGACCCGCCCCCGAAGTCGGTGCCCGTGGCGATGGCGACGCCTGCCCGACGCGCCGCCTGGACCGAGGCGATCGCCGCCTCGCGGCGCGTCTCCGTGCGCGCCCGGCCCTCGGGTGCGGCGAACCGGGGCAGCGCCGTCGTGTGCGCGAAGGACCGCCAGGACGAGAGGACGCACAGCGTGGACACGAGGCGGACGCCGTTGGCGGCCATCAGCCGGGCCGTCTCGTCGTCGATCTCGAACCCGTGCTCGAGCGCGTCCACGCCCGCCTCTGCGCCCGCCCGCGAGCCTGCGGACTCACCCGTGTGCGCGGTCACCCGGGCGCCGCGGGCGTGCACCGCCTCGATGACCCGCCGCAGCTCGGCGGCCGTCCAGGGGCAGACGCCGCGCTCCGGACCGTCGAGGTACAGCTTCACGAGGTCCGCCCCGTCATCGAGCTGGGCGGTGGCCGCGGCGACCAGCTCGTCCGCATTCGCGGCCTCGACCGAGAGCGCGGGCATGTAGCCCGCCGCCATGACCCAGGTGCCCGCAGCCCGCACGTGGGGGTGGCCGCGCCGCCCGCGCCACCGCTCCCGCAGGCCGATCGCCAGGGCCCGGTCCGGGCCGCCGTCGGGGTCGCGCCGCCGCACCGAGCCCACGTCGCGCGCCCAGCGCACGCCGGCCGAGGTCAGCAGGCGCGCATTCGCCTCGGCCACGTCGAGCAGCGTCTCGGTGGCGTCGCCGGCGCGGTCGATCCAGTGGGCGCCGCCGGGCATCGTGAGGTGGCTGTGGGCGTCGACCATGCCCGGCACGATGGTGGAGCCGCTGGCGTCGACGATCTCGGTGTCCGGGGCAGCCGGCCCCTCGTCGTCGGCCGGGCGGATCCAGGCGATGCGCCCGTCGTCGACCAGCACCGACACGCCGGGCAGGGCGTGGTCGGACCGGCCGTCGGCGAGGGCGCCGTCGCGATAGAGGCGGGCGCGGGGGCGGGCGTCGTGATTGGCCATGCGGACAGTGTGAAGCCCCGTTCAGTCCGGCGCGCGCTCAGGCCCGGGCGCGGCTACCCCGTCGCACCCGGCTGGCGGCGTGCCCCCGCGACCAGCCGCTCGATCTCGGGGATGGCGGTCCCGGCGTTGTCGCTCCAGTCGTCGGCGCCAACCCAGGTCGCCGTGCCCTCGGTCATCTGCCCGCCGCCCACGATGATCCCCGGAGCGTCCTCGCGTCCTGCATAGGCGTCGCGCAGCGCCCCGATCGTGGCGCGCATGGCCGGGAACGAGGTGAGCAGCATGCCCGACAGGCCGATGACGTCCGGGCTGAGCGCCAGCGCTTCGCGGACGACCTCGTCGGGCGGCACGTCCACGCCCAGGTCATGGACCTCGAAGTTCATCGAGCGCAGGAGCATCACGAGCAGGTTCTTGCCCAGGTCGTGGATGTCGCCCTGGACGGTGCACACGAGCACGCGCCCGGCGAGCTGGCCCGATGGAGCCGCACTGCGGGTGCCGGCGGGGCCGACCAGAGGCTCGAGGATCTCCATCACCTCGCGGAAGATCTCGCCCGCCATGATCAGGCCGGCGATGAAGTAGGTGCCCTCGCGGTACCGGTCGCCGACCACTGCCAGGCCGGCCTGGCAGTCCTCGATGATCGCCGCAGCCGGCTCGCCCACGGCGAGGCGCTCCCCGACGCGGGCGATCGCCAGGTCCTCCTCGAGGTCGGCGATCAGGCCGACCAGCGTGTCGCTCACGCCGAATCCTCCGCGGCGCCGGCCGCCGGCTGCCTGGGCTGGAACCCGACCGTCGTCTCGAAGGTGAGCAGGTCGGCACGGCAGACGAACACGCCCCACGAGAGGGGGCGGTCGTCGAAACCGAAGAAGTGGTGCTCGAGCAGGAACGCCGCCTCGCCGACCGACGCCTGGAGGTGGCCCGCCTCCTCGACCCGCAGCGTGGTGGCGACGAGCGTCAGCCGTCCCCGCTTGGGGCCGACCTGGCCGTTGCCCTCGAACAGGTCCCGCAGCGCCGTGACGCCGAGCTCGGTCTCGATGACCGGGCGGCGCGGATCGTAGGTGAGCGACTCGCGGTGGAACATGACCGGCCGGCCGTCGCGGTGCAGCAGGCGGCGGATCGCGATGACGCGATCGCCCTCGTCGAGCTCGAGCATCCGCGCGACACGCCCCGACGCGGGCACGACCCGCACCGAGAGCATCCGGACCTTGACGGCCGGGTCGCCGAGGATGCCGCGGAATGCGCGCAGGTCGAACGACGCGGTGGCGATCGACGCCGCCTCCACGAACGTGCCGCGGCCCGGCGTGGCCGTGACCGCGCCCTCGTCGACCAGGATCTTGACCGCGCGCCGCACGGTCACCGGCGAGAGGCCGTAGGCGCGGATCAGCTCCGCCTCCGTCGGCAGCCGGTCGCCAGCGTGGAACTCGCCCTCCGCGATCCGCCCGCGGATGATGTCGGCCAGCTGCACGTAGGCGGGCTCGTAGGCGTCGCGCTCGATCCGCCGCGCCGCGGGCGGCAGAGACCGACCGGCCGCCCGAGCCTCGCCCACCATCGCCGCCGCACCTCCGCTGGCCCCTCGACAACGTTGCCCGAAACTGCCGCCGACGCTGGAGCCGTTCGGCCCTGCGATTCCGGGCGGCTCGTCCCGGTTCCGGCATCGATTGCGATGTTTATATATCGCAATCGCGCCGCCACGTCATCATGGAGCAACCTTGGCAGCTTCCTCCGCGCTACCCGGGCCGCCTGCCTCCCTGCCCTACGACCCCGCCCGCGTCAAGGTGATCGCGTGCGCCACGGTCATCGAGGAGATGGCGCCCCGGATGCCCGAGGCGATGGCGCGCGAGGTGCTGGACTTCGGCCTCCACTTCCGGCCGGGCGGCCTGACCGCGGCCCTCCAGGAGGTCATCGACCGCTCGACCGGCTTCGACACGCTGCTCCTGGGCTACGGGCTGTGTTCGCGTGGCGTGGTCGGGCTGCACGCCACCACGGCGCGCCTGGTGATCCCGCGCGTGGACGACTGCATCGCGATCTTCCTCGGCTCGCGCGGCGACTACACCCGCGAGCACGCCAAGGAGCCGGGCACCTACTACCTGACCAAGGGCTGGATCGAGGCGAAGGACAGCCCGCTTGACGGTTTCAAGGAGCTGGTCCCCAAGTACGGCGAGGCGAAGGCCGAGCGGATCATGCGGGTGATGCTCAAGAACTACACCCGCATCGCCTTCATCGACACCGGGGCGTACGAGCTGGAGCGCTACCGCGCGTACGCCAAGGAGAACGCGGCGCGCTTCGACCTCCGCTACGAGGAGATCGAGGGCAAGCCGGGCCTCGTCGAGAAGCTGCTGTACGGCCCCTGGGACGCGGAGTGCGTGGTCGTCGAGCGCGGCGGCACCGTCGAGTACGAGGCGTTCGTCGCGGACGGCCACGTGCCCGCCACGGGCCTGCCCGGGCTGAACCGTGGCTGAGCCGGCCGGCGCGCCCGCGCCCGAGGACCCCACGTTCGAGGTCGACTTCGAGCCCGCCGGCCGCCGGGTGCGCGTGGCGCCCGGGACGCAGCTGCTCGAGGCGTCGCGGATGGCCGGCATCGGCCTCGCGTCGGTGTGCGGCGGCGACGGCACGTGCGGGCGCTGCCGCGTGGTCGTCATGGACGGGCAGCTGCCGCCGCCCTCCGACGCCGACCGGCGCGCGCTTTCGCGCAACGAGATCGCCCACGGCGAGCGGCTCGCCTGCCGCGTGCCGGTGGCGGGCGACATGAAGGTCCACGTCCCCAAGGCGTCGCTCATCACCGGCCAGCGCCTCCAGGTGGCCGGCCCCCACCGGCTGGTCGCGGTGGACCCGGCGGTGCGCGTGTACCGCGTAGCGGCCGAGCCGCCGACCCTCGCCGACGCGCGCTCGGACTTCGACCGGGTCCTGGCCGCCGCCACCACCGCGCACGGCATCCGGCGCCTCGCCGCCGACCCGGTGGTGCTCGCCCAGCTGACCGCGACCGTGCGGCGGACGAACTGGGACGTGGGCCTGCTGGCCCGCGGCGGCGACCTCGTCGGGGTCCTGCCGCCCGGCCAGCACCCGATCGGCCTGGCGGTGGACCTGGGCACCACCAAGATCGCGGGCTACCTGATCGACCTCGAGACCGGCACCGAGCTCGTCGGCGAGGGGCTGATGAACCCGCAGATCGCCTACGGCGAGGACGTCATCAGCCGGCTCGCCTATGCGGTCCGCCAGCCGGGAGGCGCGGACACGCTCGCCCGCGTGGTCCGCGAGGGCCTCGACGCGCTGGTCGGCTCGATGTGCGAGCAGGCGGGCGTCGACCGCGAGCAGGTCGCCGAGGGCTGCATCGTCGGCAACACGGCCATGCACCACCTGCTGCTGGGGCTGCCCGGGCGGCAGCTCAGCCAGGCGCCGTTCGTGGCGTCCACCTCGTCGCCGGTGGAGGTGCGCGCCCGCGACCTCGGCATCCGGATCGCGCCCGACGCCCGGATCCACGTGCCGCCCAACATCGGCGGCTTCGTGGGCGCCGACCACGTGGCGATGATCCTGGGCGCGGACCTCGACCGGGTCGAGGCCGTGAAGGTCGGCGTGGACATCGGCACCAACACCGAGATCGTCCTGCGGCGCCCCGCGATGGGCCACCTCGCGTCCACGTCCTGCGCGTCGGGCCCGGCCTTCGAGGGCGCCCACATCCGCGACGGCATGCGGGCCGCGACCGGGGCGATCGAGCGGGTGGCGATGTTCCCCGACGACCGGCTGCCCGAGGTGCGCACGATCGGCGACGCGCCGGCCGTGGGCGTCTGCGGCTCGGGGATCGTGGACGCCGTCGCCGAGCTCTACCGGACCGGGCGCATCGACTACCGCGGCCGCTTCCAGGCCGACGCCCCGGGCGTGGCCCGGGGCGAGCGCGGGCTCGAGACGGTGCTGTCGCCCGGCGCGGCCAACGGCATCGGCCGCGACATCCTGATCACCCAGGGCGACGTCAACGAGGTCCAGCTCGCCAAGGGCGCCATCGAGGTGGGCATCTCGATCCTGCTCGAGGCCACCGGCACCGACCCGGCCGCGGTGGACGAGGTGGTGGTCGCGGGCGCCTTCGGCTCGTATCTCGACCTCGACAACACGCTCGCCATCGGCCTCCTGCCGCGGCTGCCCAACGCGTCGTACGTGCAGGTCGGCAACGCCGCCGGCACCGGCGCCAAGGCCATCCTGCTCTCGCTCCGCGAGCGGGCCCGTGCCCGCGAGATCGCCCACGAGGCGGGCTACGTGGAGCTCACCACCTACCCCGGGTTCCAGCGACGGTTCGCGAACTCGATGCTCTTCCCCCGCTCACAGGACTGAGGCGCGCCCATGGCATTCCAGATCATCGCCGAGAAGATCAACGGGACCCGCAAGTCGGTCCAGGCCGCGGTCGTGGGGCGCGACCGGGCGTTCATCGAGGACCTGGCCCGTCGCCAGGCGGAGGCGGGCGCCAGCTGGATCGACGTCAACGCGGGCACCAGCCCCGAGCGCGAGCCCGAGGACCTGGTCTGGCTCGTCGAGACGGTCCAGGGCGTGGTCGAGCAGCCGCTCTCGATCGACACCGCCAACCCGAAGGCGCTCCGCGCGGCGCTCGGCGTCGTGGCTAGGACTCCGCTCGTCAACTCGATCAGCGGCGAGCGGTCACGCCTCGAGGGCGTCCTGCCGCAGGCGGCCGAGGCCGGCAGCCCGGTCGTGGCGCTCGCCCTCGACGACGCCGGCATCCCGGCCACCACCGAGGCGCGCCTCGACGTCATCCACCGCCTCGTGGCGGCCACGCGCGCGGCCGGCATCACCGACGAGCAGGTCTACGTGGACCCGCTCGTGATGACGATCTCGACCAACGTCCAGAGCGCCAACATCGCGATCGCGACGATGCGGGCGGTGAAGGCCGCGTACCCCGCGGCCCACATGACCTCGGGCCTGTCCAACGTCTCGTTCGGCCTCCCGGCGCGCGCGCTGGTGAACCGGACGTACCTGACCCTCGCTGTCGAGGCCGGGCTCGACAGCGCGATCCTCGACCCCCTCGACCGCGAGCTCCAGGCGTCCCTGCTCGCGACCGAGCTGCTCCTCGGCAAGGACCGGCACTGCCTTGCCTACACCCGTGCCTTCCGGGCGGGCCTCCTCGGGCCCGTGCCGGCGGCGAAGTAGCGCCGGCGCCGTCAGGCCCGGCAGCGGAGGACCCCGTATGTCCAAGGCGCTCATCGACGCCATCGCGGAGATGGAGGACGAGAAGGCGGTCAGCCTCGCGCACGAGCTGATCGGCGGCGGCACCCCGCCGCTCGAGATCCTCGATGACTGCAAGGCCGGCATGGCCATCGTCGGCGAGCGGTTCGAGCACGGCGAGTACTTCGTGCCCGAGCTGATCCTCGCGGGAGAGATGCTCAAGCAGATCAGCGAGCTCGTGAAGCCGCACCTGACCCAGGAGGGCGACGCGCCCAAGCTCGGCAAGGTGGTGCTCGGCACCGTCACCGGCGACATCCACGACATCGGCAAGGACATCGTCCACTTCATGCTCGAGGTCAACGGCTTCGAGGTGCACGACCTCGGCGTCGACGTCGCGGTGGACCGGTTCGTCGAGGTGGTCCGAGAGGACCGGCCCGACGTCGTGGCGCTGTCAGGGTTCCTGACGCTCTCCTACGACGCGATGCGCGACACGGTGGCGGCCCTCGAGGCGGCCGGGCTCCGCGGCGGCGTCAAGATCATGATCGGCGGCGGGACCGTCGACGACGGCGTCCGGACGTTCGCCGGCGCGGACGCCTTCGGGCTCAACGCGATGGACGCGGTGAACCTGGCCAAGGGCTGGGTGGAAGCCAAGGTGGCCTGAGATGACCGAGACCACGACCTCCACCTGGGTCAACCCCGACCTGTCCAAGACCCCGGCCAAGCTGTTCGCCGAGCGCAACCAGCGGATGCTCGACGCCTTCGCGATGCGGGTGCCGGACCGGATCCCGATCAACCTGGGCATCAGCTACCTCGCTGCCGAGATGGGCGGCGTGAGCCACGCCGACATGTACCGCGACACCGCGCTCCAGGCGCGGCTCGTGGTCGACGCGGCCAAGCGCTTCGGGCCCGACAACGCGCTCGGCCCGTGGCACGACCCGCGGCCCTCGCAGGCGCTGGGCGACCGGATGACGAAGTGGCCGGGCGTCAACCTGCCCGACGACAGCTCGTACCAGTTCGACGAGCACGAGTTCATGAAGGCCGAGGACTACCCGGCCTTCCTCGAGGACCACAGCGACTGGGCGGTCCGGACGTACCTGCCCCGGGCGTTCAAGGAGCTCGAGGGCCTCGCGCTCCTGCCGCCGCTGGGCATGAGCCTGTTCGGCTACTACAACATCTTCAACATGCTGCCGCTGCTGGCGCCGGCGGTGCAGCAGGCGCTCGAGGCGATGAACAGGGCCGCCGCCGCCCAGGCCGCCTGGCTCGGCGAGCAGATGACGCTCAACCAGATGCTCATCGAGGAGGCCGGCGTCCCGCCGATCGCCTGGCTGGCCGCGCTCATCGAGGCGCCGTTCGACTTCATGTCGGACACGCTGCGCGGCATGCGCGGCATCTTCCTCGACCTCCGCCAGCGGCCGGCCGAGCTGCTCAAGGCCCAGGAGAAGGTCCTCAAGTTCCAGGTGGAATTCGCGAAGGCCACCTGCGCGGTGCTGGGCATCCCGTACACGTTCATCCCGCTCCACCGCGGGTCGGACGGGTTCATGTCGATCGAGCAGTTCGAGAAGTTCTACTGGCCGGGCCTCGAGTCGATGCAGCTCCAGCTGATCGACGCGGGCATCACGCCGGTCGTCTACTACGAGGGCATCTGGGACAAGCGGCTGGAGTACCTGGCGCGGCTGCCCAAGGGCAAGAGCATCGGCTACTTCCAGAACAGCAACATGCAGCTCGTGAAGGACATCGCCGGCGAGGCGATGTGCATCGCCGGCGGCATGCCGAACTCGCTGCTCCGCAGCGGGCCGGCCTCGGCGATCCGCGAGAAGACCCACGAGATCTGCGAGACCCTCGGCAAGGGCGGCGGGTTCGTCATGAACACGTACGTCATGGAGATGGAGGGCTGCGACCCGGACCTCGTCGGGGTCTGGTGCGACGCCACCAAGGAGTACGGCGTCTACTGAGGCGCCGCCCACCGCAAGCCCCGGGAGGGTCCCCGCTCGCCTGCGGAGGCCCTCCGCCCCGTCCGGAGACCGCATGACATCGGCCCGAGCCCAGGACCTGCCCCTCGCGACGGCGTCGAGGCGGGTCAGCCCGTGGCTCGTGCTCGGGGTCGCGTTCTTCGTGAGCGTCGTGGCGGTCATGGCGCAGTTCGCGGCGCCGCCGCTCATGCCGGTGCTGATGGACGCCTTCGGGATCGACATCGCGGAGGCGTCATCGCTCATGTCGGTCTTCGCGATCACCGGGCTGATCCTGGCCCTGCCGGCCGGGCTCGTGCTCGGGCGGTTCGGGCCGCTGCTGACCGGTCTCGTCGCGACAGCAGCGGTCGTCGCCGGCAGCGTCCTCGCCGCCGCTGCGCCGGACTACAGCGCGCTCCTCGCCGGGCGCGCCGTGCAGGGGCTCGGGATGGGCCTGATCGGCGTGACGGCGCCGGCCGTCGTGGCCGCGGCATTTCCGCCGGAGCGCCGCGGCACGCCCATGGGCATCTGGGCGATGTGGGTGCCGGTGGGCAGCCTCGTGATGTACCTCGTCGGGCCGTCGCTGGCAGTCTCGCTGGGCTGGCAGGCGGTCTGGTGGCTGACCGCGATCCTCGGCGTCGTGGGCCTGGCGGCCTGGGTGGCGGTCCTCGGCGCGGCGGGGCTCCGCGGCCCTGGCCCCGACGGGGGCGACACGCGGCGGGCGGTCGAGGACGTGCGCACCGGGCTCGCCGGCCGCGACATCTGGCTGCTCGTGGCCGTGTTCGCCCTGTTCGCCACGGCCAGCGGGGCGGCGAACACGTTCGTCTCGGTGTTCCTGACCAAGGAGCGCGGGTTCGACGTGGCCGGTGCCGCCGCCATCTCCAGCCTCGCGATGGCCGGCATGGCAATCGGCTCGGTGGCATCGGGCCTGATCGGCGACCGCATCGGCTCCCGCCGGCGCGTGTACAGCGTGGCCCTGGTCGCAACGGCCCCGATGCTGGTGACCCCGTACCTCGCCACGGGTGCCCTCCTCGCGCTGGCCCTGCTCGCCTTCGGGGTGCTCGCGGGGTCCATCCCCTCGGCCATCTTCTCGGCCGTCCCCGACGCCGTGCCCCACCCGCGCCTCGCCGGCACCGGCCTGGCCGGGATCATGCTCGGCCAGAACGCGGGCTTCGTCGTGGGCCCCTTCCTGTTCGCCGCGCTGCAGCCCGCCCTGGGCTGGGCCTCGACCGCCGCCCTCAGCGGCGTGCTCGTGGTGGTCGCGGCCGTCGTCGGCTGGCGCGTCCGTGTCCGCTGAGGCCGGCCGCGTGTCCGTCGTCCGGTCCATGCCGGCCGGCCTCTCGTCGGCGTCCCGTTCCCCAAGCGTCCCGCTTCCCCCAAGCGTCCCGCTTCCCGCACGCGTCCCTGCGGCTGTGTGGCCTGGCTGTCCGCCGCGACCCGCCTCGCGGCGCTCGGCTCGGGCTGACCGTGCCTCGGCTGTCGGCTCGCCGACCGCCCCATCGCCCGGCGATTGGCCGGACGCATCGCAGGAGGTCAAGGTGCACCAGGAGCTCATCGACGCGATCACCGAGATGAACGAGGAGGACGCGGTCGCCATCGCCGAGCGCCTGCTCGATGGGGGCGCGTCCCCGGTCGAGGTCCTCGACGACTGCAAGGCCGCCATGGAGGTGGTCGGCAAGCGCTTCGAGGCCGGGGACTGCTTCATCCCGGAGCTGATCTTCGCGGGCGACATCCTGTCCCAGATCGCCGACCGCGTGAAGCCGAGGATGCAGGAGTCGGGCCAGGTCCAGACCAAGATCGGCAAGGTGGTGATCGGCACCGTCCAGGGCGACATCCACGACATCGCCAAGGACATCGTCGCCTTCATGCTCGACATCAACGGGTTCGAGGTCACCGACCTCGGCGTGGACGTGGCGCCCGAGCGGTTCGTCGAGGTCGCCCGCGAGAGCGGGGCCAAGATCGTCGGCCTGTCCGGCTTCCTCACGCTTGCCTACGAGCCCATGAAGGAGACCGTGGCCCAGCTGCGCGCCCTCGACCCGGGCATCCACGTGATGATCGGCGGCGGCCAGATGGACAACAAGGTCCGCGACTACACCGGCGCCGATGCCTACGGCAAGGACGCCATGGCCGCCATCGCGCTCGCCAAGAGCTGGGCGTGAGCCTTCTCCACCCGATCATCCGCTGAGGCCGAGGACACGCACCATGCTTCCCGACAACTTCGCATCGCTCACCCAGGAAGAGAAGATCGACGCCCGGCTGGCCGACTGGGCCTCCACGGAGGGCAAGCCGTTCGCCTCGCCCGAGGCCGCGGACCAGTACCAGCTCCGTGCCCAGCGCTACGCAGACGTCATCCGGCTCCGCCAGCCCGACCGGGTGCCCACCACTGCGTTCACTGGCGACCTGCAGCAGCACCTCACCGGCACCACGCTCGCCGAGTACTTCTACGACTACCCCAAGGCGGTCGCGGCCACCCTGGCGTTCTTCCAGAAGTTCCCCGAGCTCGAGTACTACCCGGCCTCCAACTTCGAGCCCGGCCCCGTGTACGACAGGCTGGGCTACACCCTCTACCGCTGGCCGGGCGGCAAGCTGGGCCCGAACCAGGGCTTCCAGTTCGTCGAGGGCGAGTACATGGGCGCCGACGAGTACGACGCGCTGATCGCCAACCCCGACGGCTGGCTGCTCCGCCACTACGTCCCGCGCGTCATGCCGGGCCTCGAGGGCCTCGCCAACATCCCGGTGCTGCTGGGTGCCACGGAGCTCCCGTTCGTGCCGTTCATGTTCGCGGGGCTGGCCGCGCCGCCCGTCACCGCCGCGCTCGAGACGCTGCTCGAGGCCGGCCGCATGACGCTCGAGTACATGGGCCAGATCGGCCAGACGATCGGCTACGCCGTGTTCGGCCAGGGCATGCCGATGACCCTCGGCGGGTTCAGCAAGGCGCCGTTCGACTTCCTGGGCGACACCCTGCGCGGCACCCGCCAGGTCATGATGGACCTGTTCCGGCGGCCGCAGAAGGTGATCGCCGCCTGCGAGGCGCTCACCCCGCTCGCGATCAAGATGGCCGTCGACGCGGCTGCTGGCGCGGGCGTGCCGTTCGCGTTCATCCCGCTCCACAAGGGCGCGGACGGCTTCATGTCCGACGCCGACTTCGACAAGTTCTACTGGCCGAGCCTCGAGGCGACGATCCGCGGGATCGTAGCCGAGGGCGTGGTCCCCGCGATGTTCGTGGAGGGCGGCTACAACTCGCGCCTCGCGCGCATCGCCGAGGCCAACCTGCCGAAGGGCACCACGGCCTGGACGTTCGACCAGACCGACATGGCCAACGCCAAGAAGCACTTCGGGCCGTGGGCCGCGATCGGGGGCAATGTGCCGGGGTCGCTGTTCCAGACCGGCACGCCCGAGTCCATGCGCGACTACGTGAAGCAGCTGATGGAGACCTGCAAGCCGGGCGGCGGGTACTTCATGGCCCCGGGCGTGGTCCTCGACCACGCCAAGGAGGAGAACTTCCGGGCCTGGCTCGAGGCCGGCATCGAGTTCGGGGGGTACTGAGCCTCACCTGCGCGGCGCCTGCCTCTCCCCGCAGGCTCCGCGCTCCTCGCATCGTCGGGGCCCCGGGCAATCGGGGCCCCGACGCATCTGTCGGGAACCGGTTGGCGCCGGGCGCGGGCGCGACGGGCTCAGCTGACGGGGTCGTCCTCGGTCGGCGATTGCTGATGCCGAAACATGCGGCTCGCCGTGTCTCGGCGCCTCGACCACACGGACCGAGGGCATACTTGCCGCCGAAGGAGATCCCCGACCGTGCCCAACATCCTGCAGCACCTCCCCGTCGGCGAGCGCGTCGGCATCGCGTTCTCGGGCGGCCTCGACACCAGCGCTGCGCTGCACTGGATGCGTGCCCACGGGGCGATCCCGTACGCCTACACCGCGCACCTCGGCCAGCCTGACGAGGCGGACTACGACTCGATCCCACGCAAGGCGCTCACGTACGGCGCCGAGCAGGCCCGGCTCATCGAGTGCCGCCCCCAGCTGGTGGCCGAGGGCATCGCCGCGCTCCAGTGCGACGCCTTCCACATCTCGACCGCCGGGCAGCTCTACTTCAACACGACCCCCATCGGGCGCGCCGTCACCGGGACGATGCTCGTCTCGGCGATGCAGGAGGACGGCGTCAACATCTGGGGCGACGGCAGCACCTACAAGGGCAACGACATCGAGCGGTTCTACCGCTACGGGCTCCTCGTCAACCCGGGCCTGCGGATCTACAAGCCGTGGCTGGACCAGGAGTTCATCGACGAGCTGGGTGGCCGGGCGGAGATGTCGGCCTACCTCGACGGGGCCGGGCTCGAGTACCGGATGAGTGCCGACAAGGCGTACTCGACGGACTCGAACATCCTGGGCGCCACCCACGAGGCCAAGGACCTCGAGTACCTCGACAAGGGCGTGTCGATCGTCAACCCGCTCATGGGCGTGGCCTCCTGGCGCTCCGACGTGGAGATCGCGCCCGAGACGGTGCGGGTGGCATTCGACGACGGCGAGCCCGTCACCCTCAACGGCGAGAGCTTCGAGACGCCGCTCGCCCTGTTCACGCGGGCCAACGAGATCGGCGGCCGCCACGGGCTGGGCATCAGCGACCAGATCGAGAACCGGATCATCGAGGCCAAGAGCCGCGGCGTCTACGAGGCGCCCGGCATGGCACTCCTGCACGTCGCCTTCGAGCGCCTGGTGACCGGGATCCACAACGAGGACACGATCGACCAGTACCGCGCCAACGGGCGGCGCCTCGGCCGGCTGCTCTACCAGGGACGCTGGTTCGACCCCCAGGCGCTCATGCTCCGCGAGACGGCGCAGCGCTGGGTGGCCCGGGTGATCACCGGCGAGGTCACGCTCGAGCTGCGCCGCGGCAACGACTACTCGATCCTCGACACCACGGGCCCCAACCTGACGTACCACCCCGAGCGCCTGACGATGGAGAAGGGCGACGAGGTCTTCTTCACGCCCCAGGACCGCATCGGCCAGCTCACGATGCGCAACCTCGACATCGCCGATTCGCGCGAGAAGCTAGTCGTCTACCACCGGGTGGGCCTGATGGGCACCAACCGCGAGGACGGCCTGCCGCTGCTGCCGGCCGCCGCGCCGGACCAGGAGCCGTCCGCGAAGGAGTAGCGGCCGGTCCTGCGCCCGGGCAACCCCCGTCTCTGCAGCCGGGACCGGCGAGCTGGCCAGTTCGTGGGCGCGAGCGGCGTCGGCGTCGCGCTGGGCGCCGAGATCCGCCGTCGTCAGGCGGCCAGGTTCACGACCACCCACATGCCGAGCACCCCGGCGAACGTGCAGGCCACGGTGAGCAGCGTCGGGTGGGACGCGTGCGCCTCGGGCAGGATGTCCGACACCGCCAGGTACAGCAGGAACCCGGCGAAGAAGCCCAGGTACATGCCGAGCAGCGTGGGCGGGATCGCGATGAACAGCGTCAGCGTGGCGCCGACGACGGGCGCGATCGCGTCGAGCAGCAGCAGCGTGAGCGCCCGTCGGCGGTCGTTGCCGTAGAGCGCGGTGATCGTGTAGGTGTTGAAGCCGTCGGCGAAGTCGTGGGCGATGACCGCCACGGCCACCACGATCCCCACCCCCGTCCCGGCCTGGAACGCCGCGCCGATCGCGAACCCGTCCATGGTGCTGTGGAGCACGAGGCCGCCCGCTGCCACCAGGCCGACGGCGGGCTCGTGGTGGTGGCTGGTGTATTCCCCCTCGTGGCCGCGGTGAACCGCGATCGACCGCTCGAGGAGGTGGAGCACGAGGAACCCGGCGATGAAGGCGGCGAGCGGGGCGGGCACGCTCATGAGCAGCGAGGGCGCCTGGCGCAGCGCCTCGGGCAGCAGGTCGAAGCCGACCACGCCCAGCATGATCCCGGCCGCAAGGCCGAGCACGAGATGGCGCCGATCGCGGATGCGCAGGGCGGCCCAGCCCCCGAACAGCGTGGTGGCGAAGGATCCGAGCGAGACGAAGACGGGCATGGCGTTATCCGTTGGCTGAGGTGGAGGGGACGGGATCGAGGTCGGGGCCGATCGCGCTGGCGGTCTCGGGGGCGCGGTCGAGGACGAGGATGAGCACGAGGCCCAGCATCACGGCCGTGCCGAACACGACGATGCCCAGCTGGATGCCTGACGCCTCCGCGATCCCGCCGAGCAGCAGCGCGCCGATCGGCGTCGTGCCGCCCATCAGGAGCGTGAACAGGCTCATCACGCGACCCCGGTACGCGTCGGTCGAGAGCAGCTGGAGGCGCGTGTTGGCGCTCACCGAGGCCGTGACGCCGGTGAGCCCGCCGAGCAGCATCAGGCCGATGCTGACGCCGTACCAGGGCGAGAGCCCGAGGGCGATCAGGACCGCCCCGAGGCCGAACCCGCCGATCAGGAACCGCCGCTCGGTGGCGCCGCGGCTGCGCATCAGCGCGATGCCCGCCGCGAGCGACCCGACCCCGAACGCGGCCTGCAGCGCGCCGAGGCCGGTCGGCCCCGCGCCCAGCGCGACCGCGAGGAGCGGCACCGCCACCGACCAGTTGAAGCCCAGCAGGCCGACCACCCCGAACAGCGCCAGGGTCCGGCGGATGCTCCGGGTGCCCAGGGCGTAGCGGAGCCCGGCGCCGATCTCGGTGGTGATGCGCGACGGGCCGGCTGCGGGGTCGGCGCCCTCGCGGGCATGGGGCGGCCGCGCGTGGGCGGGCCGGATGACGGCCAGCACCGCGATCGCGGGCAGGAAGGTCGCGGCGTTGAGGAGCAGGGTGGGCCCGACGCCGAGCACGGCCACCAGGACCCCGCCGACAGCGCCCCCGAAGAGCCGCGCGACGTTGAACTGGATGCTGTTGAGCGCGACCGCGTTGCCCACCAGCTCCCGGCCCACGATCTCGGGCACGAGCGACTGCTGGGCCGGCATGCCGAAGGCGTTCGTCAGCCCCAGGACGAGCGCGAGTGCGCCCACCTCCCAGTACTGCACCTGGCCGGCCACGACGAGGACGCCCAGCACGACGGCCTGGACCATCGCGCCTGCCTGGGTCGTGATGAGCAGTCTGCGGCGCGGGAGCCGGTCCGCGATGACGCCGCCGAGCAGCGGGAAGACGAGCATCGGCAGGAACTGGAGGGTCGTGATCGTGCCCAGCGCCACAGCGGAGTTGTCCGTGAGCTGGAGCACGAGCCAGGCCTGGGCGAGCGTCTGCGCCCAGGTGCCGATGCCGGACACGAGCTGGCTCGCCCAATACCAGCGGTAGGCGGTGACGGTGAACGCGGGCGGCAGCGATCTGCTGTGGCCGACCATCGGCGAGGGGCCGGACCCGAGGCGCGGATCAGCCATGCGACGCCCCTGCGTCGGCGTCGGCGGCTGCGCCGTCGGCCGCGAGCCCGGCGATCCCCTCCTCGAGCCGGCCGAGCGTCCGGAGGACGGCGGCCATCTGCACGCGACCGACGATCGCCTCGAGGGTGGCGCCCCATGCCTGCGCCCGCTGCTCGACCTCGCCCACCAGCCGGACGCCGGCGTCGGTGGGCTTGAGGACGCGGAGGCGTCGGTCGGCAGGGTCCGTGCAGGAGCGGACCAGACCGGCCGCCTCGAGTCCGTCCGCGAGCCGCTTGGCGTTCATCGGGTCGGTGCCGAGGGTCCGCGCCAGGTCGCGGATGCCGGACCCCGGCCGCTCGGCGACAGCCCGGAGGGTGCTCGCCTGGGCGCCGCTCAGGCCGAGGTCGGCGATGCGCGCCTGCCATGCGCCGCGCACCGTCCGGTGGGCCCGGCCAAGCCGGAACCCGAGCCCGGACTCGAGCGCGCCGGCGGTGGTGGCGGGCCCGGCGGGAGCACCTGAACTCGTAGTCATGACTACAAGATAGCACGGAGGTGCCGACAGGCCCGCCGCACGATGCCCGCCATCCGCCCTACGATGGCCGCGATGCACTCCCGCTCCGAACGGCTGGGTCGTGCGCCGTCCGGAGCCCTGGCCCTCGTCAGGGGCCCGCGGGCCGTGCTCGCCCTGCTCGTCCTCCTCGTCTCGCTCGCGGCCTGGGCCCTCGGCGCCGCCCTCCCAGTCCTCGGGCCGGCGGTTCTGGCCCTGCTCGTCGGCGCCCTCGTGCGGGCGCTGGCGCCGGTCGACGAGGCGGTCGTCGCGCCGTCGTCGGCGGTCGGGACGCGGCTGCTCCAGGTCTCCATCGTCGCCCTCGGCCTCTCGGTGGACGCGGGCGAGGTCCTCCGGGTGGCGGGCACCTCGCTGCCGGTGATGCTCGGCACGCTCGCGATCGGCCTCGCCGGGATCACGATGCTCGGCCGGGCGCTGGGCGTGGCGATGCCGGTACGCGGCCTGCTCACGGTCGGCACCTCGATCTGCGGCGCGTCGGCCATCGCCGCCGTCGCGCCGGTGCTGGGGGCCACGAGCGCCGAGATCGGCTATGCGGTGTCGGTGATCTTCGTGTTCAACATCAGCGCGGTCGTGGTCTTCCCCGCCGTCGCGCACGCGGCAGGGTTCGCGCCCCAGACGTTCGCCATCTGGGCCGGCACCGCGGTCAACGACACATCGTCGGTGCTGGCGGCCGCATTCGCGTTCGGGGCCGGCACAGCGGCCTACGCCGCGGTCGTGAAGCTGTCGCGGACGCTGATGATCCTGCCCGTGACGGTGGCAGCGGCGGTCCTCTCGGCGCGGGGCGACGAGGCGGACGTCGGGACGCGCGCACGGACCGCGCTCCGCCGCGCACTGCCGTGGTTCATCGTGGCCTTCCTGGGCGCGTCGCTCCTCAACACGGCGGGCCTCGTGCCCGACGTGCTGGCCCGTCTCGCGGCCACCGTCGCCCAGGTCGGGACGGTCCTCGCCCTCGCGAGCGTCGGACTGGGCACACACCTCGACCACTTCCGGCAGGCCGGGCCGCGACCGCTGCTGCTGGGCCTGGCGGGCTGGGTGCTCATCGCGACCACCAGCCTCGCCCTCCAGGGTGCCGTCGGCCTGCTGGTGATCGGACAGTGAGCCGGTGGCTCCGGACCAGGACCGTCACGGGGACCGAGCGCCCGGCACTCGGAGGCCGGAGGCAGCCGTGAGGGTCGAGGTCTGGTCGGACGTCGTCTGTCCGTGGTGCTACATCGGCAAGCGCCGGTTCGAGCGGGCACTCGCCGGGATCGACTGGCGTGACGAGGTCGAGGTTGAGTGGCGCAGCTTCCAGCTCAACCCCGAGCAGCCGCGCGGCGCCGCCGAGGACCACGACGCCCACCTCGCGCGCAAGCTCGGCATGGCGCCCGCGCAGGTGGCCGAGACGAACGCCCGCCTCGTCGCCCTCGCCGCGGCCGAGGGGCTCGACTACCACTTCGAGACCTACAAGGTGGTCAACACCATCGACGCGCACCGCGTGCTGCACCTGGCCAAGTCCCACGGCCTCGGCAACGAGGCCCACGACCGGCTCCTGCGCGCGCAGCTCGTCGAGGGCGAGCTGCTCGAGGACGCGGCGACGCTGGCCCGGCTCGCTGGCGAGATCGGCGTGGACCCGGCCGAGACCGCCGAGGTGCTCGCGTCTGACGCCTTCGCCGACGGGGTGGCGTTCGACCTGGCCGAGGCAGCGGCGCTCGGCATCCACGCCGTGCCGTTCTTCGTGATCGACCGCACCTACGGGATCCCGGGCGCCCAGCCGACCGAGGTCTTCGCGTCGGCCCTGCGCCAGGTCCGCGGCAACGGGTTCGCCACAGCCTAGGGTCGCGGAGCGAGCGTCAGTACCGCGGCAGCCTCGGGTCGACCCGCAGGGCCCAGGCGTCGACGCCGCCCGAGAGGACCTGCAGCTTGGCGAAACCGGCGCGCCGCATCGCCTCGTACGCCTGCACGCTGCGTGTGCCGTGGTGGCACGACAGCGTGTACGCGGTGGCCGTGTCGAGCTCGTGGAGGCGCGCCGGCAGCTGGCTGAGCGGGAACGTGACCGCGCCCGGGATCTGGACGATCTCGGTCTCGAACGGCTCCCGCACGTCGAGCAGCGTGAAGGCCTCGCCCCCCTGGCGTCGCCGGTTGAACTCGTCCACCGAGATCGCCGGGACGCCGGCCGCGTCCACCTCGGCCTCGACGCCGCGGATGCCGCAGAACGCCTCGTAGTCGATCGGCGCCGTCACGCTCGGGTTGGGCCCGCAGACCGCGCAGTCGGGATCGCGGCGCAGCTTCACCTCGCGGAGCTCGAACGCCAGCGCGTCGAACATCGCGAGCCGGCCCACGAGCGGCTCGCCGATGCCGAGGACCAGCTTGATCACCTCGAGGGCCTGCAGCGAGCCGATGATCCCGGGGAGCACGCCCAAAACGCCGCCCTCGGCGCACGACGGGACGAGGCCCGGCGGCGGCGGCTCGGGGAACAGGCACCGGTAGCAGGGGCCGCCCGGGGCGCCGAACACGCTGACCTGCCCGTCGAACCGGAAGATGCTCGCGTAGACGTTGGGCCGGCCGGTCAGGACCGAGGCGTCGTTGACGAGGTAGCGGGTGGGAAAGTTGTCGGTGCCGTCCGCCACCACGTCGTACGCGCGGAACAGCTCGAGGACGCTGGTGCTGTCGAGCCGCAGGCGGTGCGGCACGACCGTGATCTCGGGGTTGAGCGCCCGCAGCCGCGCGACGGCCGCGTCGAGCTTGGGGCGCCCGACGTCGTCGGTGGTGTAGAGCACCTGGCGCTGGAGGTTGGTGAGGTCGACGGCGTCGAACTCGACCACCCCGAGCGTGCCCACGCCGGCCGCAGCGAGGTACAGCAGCAGGGGCGAGCCGAGACCGCCCGCGCCCACGCACAGCACCCTGGCCGCCTTGAGCCGGCGCTGCCCCTCGAGGGTGACCTCGGGCATGAGCAGGTGGCGGCTGTAGCGGAGGATCTCGTCGTTGCTGAGGGTGGCCGCGGAGCCGCCCTCGGGCGACCCGGCCGGGGGCGTGAACGTGGTCTGGGTCATGGTGGGGCGCCGTCCATGGCCCCATTGTCTCGCGTCGGCCGCGCGCTGGCGACTGGCGGTCTGCCGGGCGCGTGCGCCAAGTCAGGCGACCCGCTGGATGGCGGGCACCTGGATCCCCAGGCGCTCGTCGTTGCGGCGGAACAGCCTCGCGAAGCTGGCCGGGACGGCCCAGCGCAGGAAGTACAGCCGGCAGCCGACGCAGAAGCCCGACGCCGCGAGAATCGTCTGCAGCACGGCCACCGCGCCTGCGAACAGCCAGCCGAGCGGGGTCAGGCCGACGCCGTAGAGCACCGCGCCGACGCCGATGAAGATGCCGCCCAGGGCCTGCGCGAACCGCGGCGGGTACTCGTGCTCGGGGTCGGTGGGGCCGAGCCGCAGGGCCGCCCGGATGAACGGCCACGGCCGGCCGGGCAGGAACAGGCGGGTCCCGAACGCCGAGGCGGCGAGCAGGTTGAGCCCGACCAGGGCGGCCAGCCAGAACCAGCCGGCGGCGAATGCCCCGACGAGCAGGACGGCCGAGACGCCGGCGCCGAAGCGCTGGCCGCGCGGGTCGATGCGACGCGCGGGCGGGGTGAGGGACGCGGTCATGAGCGGGTTCTCCAGAGCAGCACGGGACGCGGGGAATTCGGCTTCGGGAAGATCGGCGGCTCGCCGGTGGCTCTCGGGAGAAACGTCAGGACCGCGGTCCGTCGTGGATCCGCGGCCCTGCTGCCGTGTCCGTGGCCTGGGTGGGGCTCCTCGCCTCGCTCAGCTCCCGCGGATCTCCTCCCGGCACCGGGGCCGCCGCCGACAACAGCACATCTCCAGGTCGGAGGGACGCGTCGAACGCGCGCACAGCGCCGGGCGGGCGGTGCAGCGAGTGCCGGGGTGGGGGACGCGTCCGGTGGTCATCGGTCGCGGGAGCGTAGCAGCGTGCCGAGGTGGGCACAAGTCTCCCCGCCGGTTGCAGATTCGCGGCTCCCCGTGGCGGCACTCCCTGGTTCGGTCCCCCGAGCGGCCCATTCGCAGGCGTCGCGCGGGGGTCCACGATGGGCCCATCCGGTGAGGAGACCGAGTCCATGCCCCTCTACACGCCCACGTTCAACGACGCCACCCCCGCCGCGAACCTCGCGGCCCAGCTCCGCAGGATCGCCGTCGGCGGCGTGCCGACGGGCGACCGGTTCCGGCGCGGCATGATCCGCGACGACGTGTCCGATGCGGCCGCCGGCATGGCCAACAAGGGGCTCGAGGTGCTGCGCGACATGGGCGCGGCCGGGCTTGCGGACTGGCTCGTGATGCGGCTCTCGCAGGAACCCGACGACCTGTTCGCCGCAATGGCTCAGCGCCGGTTCATCGAGGCGCTGCTCGACGCGAGGCTCGTCGTCGCGGCAGACCTCCTCGACACCGGTGAGCTGTGGACCGAGACGGATCAGAACGCTCCGGCGACGCCGGTGTCCGCGCCGAAGCAGGGCGTGCCCTGGGCGCCCCGCGAGCCCGCGGACGGCGAACGGCGATTCACGGCCCGCGTCAGCTCGCCGCAGGAGCGCTGACGACCCCACCCGCCACCGGACGCGGCCTGCCGTCGGGCCGACGTCGCCCGCGCTGGGGCCGATCCGAACCCCCCGCTCCGCCCTCGGGGGCGGCGACGTCGAACGCGATCTGGTTGCGGCCGCCGCGCTTCGCGATGTAGAGCTGGGCGTCCGCGCGTCGGAGGACGTCCTGCGGCGCATCCTCGGGTCGGGCCGTGGTGGCGCCGATCGACACGGTCAGCCGGAGACCGTCGGCCACCTCCGACCAGTCGTGCCCCTCGACATCGGCCCGGATCCGCTCGAGGACGGCCGCCGCCGGCTCGTGCGCCCCGACCGGCAGGAGGGCCAGGAACTCCTCGCCGCCGAGGCGGCCGACCAGCGCCGGGGCCGCCTGCGAGACCGGGGCCGTCGGCGCCAGTGACGCCTGCAGGGTCCGCGCAAGGCTCGAGATGGCGCGGTCGCCCACCGCGTGCGACAGCGTGTCGTTGATCCGCTTGAAGTGGTCGGCATCGGCAATCGCCACCACGAGCTGCTCGCCGCCCGCCACCTCGCCCAGGCGCCGGGCCAGCTCCTCGTCGAGGAAGCGCCGGTTCGGCAGGCCGCTCAGCGGGTCCGTCCGCGCCTGGCGCCAGTACTGCTCCGCGGCGCGTCGGGCCTCGACCGTCTCGAACATGACCTGCCGCGTCTGCACCGCGGCCTCACGTCGCGCCGACGCGAGGCTGGCGGACTGGGCGTGGAAGCGCTTGTGGGTCTCGAACGCGAGGTCGTGGCGCCCGGCCGAGGCCTGTAGCTCGGCCTGCTCGGCGAGCGCCGACGTCTCGATCGAGGCGAGACCGCGCTCGCGGCAGATCCGCACGCACCGGTCGAGCGACGCCTGCGCGTCCGCCAGGAGGCCGCGATGGCGCTGGACCTCGGCCAGGGTGAGGAGCACCTCGGCGGGGGTCACGGCCTGGACGTCGCCACGCCGCTCGAGGAGCGCGAGCGCGTCGGCGAGGACCTGCGCGGCCTCGTCCAGCCGCCCGATGCCGAGCAGGGCGCGCCCGATCGTGTCGGCGAACTCCGCGTCGAGCTCGATGCCGCTCCGCTCGGCCAGGGCCTGCATCTCCTGGGCGCACTGCCAGGCCCGGCCGGCGTCGCCGCCGATGCACTCCGCGTAGGCGAGGTTGTTGAGGGCCGTGATCGCGCGCTCCGGGTCGCCGATCTGGGCGAACGCGCGCTCGGCCTCGCGGTAGCGCTCGCGCGCGGACGCGATCGAGCCGTCGAACGCGAAGGCGTCCGCCAGACGCAGGATGAAGTTGGCGCGCGTGCGGGCGGGCGTCGACTCGTCGACGAGCTCGAGGGCCTTGAGCGCGTGCTCGAGGGCGCTCGCCGCATCGCCGATCCCCTCGTGCAGCGAGGAGAGCACGAGGTGGCTCCGGGCGAGGATCGACGTCTCGCCGGTGCGCCGCGCCCAGGCGTTGACCTCGGTGGCCAGGCTGGCGCCGACGGTCGGCTGCCCCGCCCGGTGGAGCATGTCGGCCCGCACCAGCCGCGCCCGCATGGCGAGCGGGGTGATGCCCGCCGCCTCGGCCTCGTACTCGATCTCGAGGGCGGCCGCGAGGCGCTCGCGGACCTCCGCCGACCGCTGGTACTCGAGGGCATCGAGGTGCGCGGCGAGGCGGACGTCGACTGGGGCAACGTGGGCGAGGTTGTCCACGCTCGCGAGTATCACGGGGGCGCGGCGGTCCCGATAGTGGCCGAACGGGGGGGTCGCGGGCCTGGCGTCACGCGCGGTGCCGACGGCGAGCTGCCGGCGGGGCGGGCGACTCGCGGGCATCATGCCGAGGGCAGTGTCGATTCGGCGGGGTGCCCATTCGTACAGGTGGTGAGAGCGGGCACACGGCCCGTCAGCAGCACAGGAGGGCACCATGGCCCGCTACCTGCTCAGCGTCATCCAGCCCGACGGCCCGGTCCCGGCACCGGAGGTCATCGGGCCGATCATGGAGCGCGTGGCCAAGTTCGACGAGGACCTCAGGGCCTCCGGCTCCTGGGTGTTCAACGCGGCGCTGCACGACGTCGGCGCCTCGACGGTGGTGCGGGTCGAGGACGGTGAGGTCCTGCTCACCGACGGCCCGTACGTCGAGGCCAAGGAGCATGTCGGGGGGCTCGTGATCCTCGACGCGCCGGACCTCGATGCAGCCCTCTCCTGGGCCCGCCGCGCCGCGGAGGCCACGACCCTGCCGATCGAGGTCCGGCCGTTCCGCGACGCGATGCCGGGCTGACGGCCCGCGACGAGGGCTGCGACACGTGACGGACGAGCGCTCGCCAACGGCCATCGAGGCGACCTTCCGCGAGGCCTACGGCCGTGCCGTCGCGACCCTCGTCCGCGCGTTCGGCGACATCGACCTTGCGGAGGAGGCGGTCCAGGACGCGTTCGCCGTGGCGGTCGCCCGGTGGCCCCGCGACGGGGTGCCGCCCAGCCCCGCGGGCTGGATCGTGACCACCGCGAGGCGCCGTGCCGTGGACCGGCTGCGCCGCGAGGCGAGCCGGGGCGATCGCCTCGCCGAGGCGGCGCGCCGCCTCGGTGACACCAGCGAGAGCGAGGAGGGGCCCATGGCCGACGACCGGCTCCGCCTCGTCTTCACCTGCTGCCACCCGGCGCTGGGCGAGGCGTCGCGCGTCGCGCTGACGCTCCGCCTGCTCGGCGGGCTGACGACCGCGGAGATCGCCCGTGCGTTCCTGGTCCCGGAGGCCACGATGGCACAGCGCCTGGTCCGCGCCAAGGCCAAGATCCGGGACGCGCGCATCCCGTACCGGATCCCCGACGACGCCGAGCTCCCCGGACGGCTCCGCTCGGTGCTGGCGGTCGTGTACCTGGTGTTCAACGAGGGTCACACGGCCTCCTCGGGCGCGGCGCTCACCCGGCCCGGCCTGTCGGCCGAGGCGATCCGCCTGGGGCGCCTGCTGGTCGAGCTGATGCCCGACGAGGGCGAGGCGAAGGGACTCTTGGCGCTGATGCTCCTCGGCGAGGCGCGCCGGCCGGCGCGGACCGCCGCCGGCGGTTCCCTGGTGCCGCTCGCAGACCAGGACCGCTCCCTCTGGGACCGCGCACTCATCGGCGAGGGCCACGCCCTCGTCCGGGCCTGCCTGCGGCGCAACCAGCCCGGCCCATACCAGCTCCAGGCCGCCATCGCGGCCGTGCACACCGACGCCGCGACCGCGGGGGCCACGGACTGGGGCCAGATCCTGGCCCTGTACGACCAGCTGCTCGCCGCCGCACCGACGCCGGTCGTGGCGCTCAACCGCGCGGTGGCGCTGGCCGAGGTGGAGGGCCCCGCCCGTGCGCTCGACGCGATCGAGCCGCTCCCGCTCGAGGGCTGGCACCGGTTCCACGCCGTCCGCGCCACGCTCCTCGAGCAGCTGGGCCGGCGGGACGAGGCGATTGCCGCATACGATGCTGCCATCGGTCTCGCTGGCGTCGCCGCGGAGCGCGAGCACCTTGAGCGACAGCGCGCACGCCTGGCCGGGTGAAGTCTGGCAGCCGAGGATCCCGTCGATGTCGGGGCTGGTCCAGTTCCGGAGCGCATTCACCGCCACGGTCGTCTACTGGCGCGGCCCGGCGCCCTTCCACTTCGTCCCGGTGCCGCCGCCCCAGGCTGCCGAGATCCACTTCCTGGCGCCGATCGTCACGTACGGCTGGGGCGTGATCCCGGCACGGGTCCGGATCGGGCGGACCGAGTTCACCACCGCCGTGTTTCCCAAGGACGGCGGCTACCTCGTGCCGATCAAGGACCGGGTGCGCCGGGCCGAGGGCATCGCGGTGGGCGACACCGTGCGGGTGGAACTCTCGATCGGCCGCTGACCCGCCGCTGCAGGGGCCGGGCGGCGAGCGCACCGGGGCTGCTGAGCGCCGCCCGGCGGTCCCGTTCACGGCGCGATGCGCCGCCACGGGCGATACTCCGCCCATGAGGTCGCGCCCCGCCCCCGACGTCCGGCGTCGCATCGCCCGGCTCCGTCTGGCGGCCCAGCGGCTGACCGCCGACCCCGCTCCCTCACCCGCCGCGGCCGTCCAGGCGATGCTCGCCATGCAGGCCCAGGACTACCCGGGCGTGAAGTGGTCGGTGGCCCTGCGCACGGCAGGGGCCACGGAGGCGGACGTCGAGGCGGCGTGCGACGCGGGCGAGATCGTCCGCTCCTGGCCGATGCGTGGCACCCTGCACCTGGTCGCAGCCGAGGACCTGCCGTGGATGCTCGAGCTGACCTCGTCGCGGGCGCTCGCATCGGTGGCCCAGCGGCGCGCGGTGCTGGGCATCACCGAGGCCGACACCCACCGCGCCCGTGAGTTCGCCGTGGCGGCGCTGCCGGGGCGCACCGCGCTGGGGCGGCGGGCGCTCCTGCGGGCGATCGAGGACGGGGGCGTCTCCACGAGCGGCCAGCGCGGCTATCACCTGCTGTGGTTCCTGGCGCAGACGGGCACGCTGGTCCTGGGCCCCACGAGCGGTCGGGAGCAGACATTCGCGCGGCTCGATGCGTGGATCGCCAGACCTCGGCAGCTCGAGCGCGACGAGGCGCTGGGCGAGCTCGCCCGGCGGTACTTCACGAGCCACGGCCCGGCGACGGTCGAGGATCTCGCCCGCTGGTCCGGCATCACGGTGCGGGACGTGCGGCGCGGCGTGGAGGTCGCAGGCCGGGAGGTCGAGCCGCTCGAGCTGGGCGGGCGCGCTTACCTCGTCGGGGCGTCGGCGCCGGACGAGACCGACGGCGACCGGAGCGTCCTGCTCCTGCCCGGCTTTGACGAGTACATCCTCGGCTACGGCGACCGCTCGGCGGTGCTGGCCCCGGAGCACAGCGACGCGATCGTCCCCGGCGGCAACGGGATGTTCAAGGCCACGGTCGTGGTCGGCGGCGAGGTGGTGGGGACGTGGCGCAAGCGGCCGGGAGCGAGAGAGGTCGGCGTGGAGCTCGCCGCCTTCGACGGGGCGCCGACGCCGGCCGACGCCGCCCTCGCCGCTGAGGCGGACCGGTTCGGGCGGTACCTCGGGCTGCCAGCCCGGCTTCGGATGTCCTCCGCTGCATAGGCCGATCGCCGTCGGGGGACTGGGTCGATCGGGCCGTAGCGGCGCGCCCTGGCACCACCGACGCTTGAAACCGCATCTCAAGCGCTGGTCCGGCGACGTTGTCCCTCGTCTGCCCCCGGCCGCACCACGTGGACTATGACCCGCCTCCGCCGCCCCTCCACCATCCTCGTCGCCCTCGCCGCAACCCTGCTGCTCAGCTTCGCCGCACCGACGGCCGACGCCCGCCTCCCCCGTGCGACCCACTACCGCGTGGGCGGGGCGATCACCCTCGACACGAACCTGCTGTCGGTCAGCGGCACATCGGCCTGGGCGATCAACCAGTACCTCGCGTCGACGACCTCGCTGCCGCCGCTCGGCGCCGCCTTCATCGGCGCGGAGAAGAAGTACGGCGTCAACGCCCGCTTCCTGCTAGCGGCCGCGATGCACGAATCCGCCTGGGGCTCGAGCTACATCGCGCGCGTCAAGCACAACCTGTTCGGCTACAACGCCTACGACCGTGACCCGTTCCGCTACGCGTCGGCCTACCGAACGTACGAGGCGAACATCGACGCCACGGCGAAGTTCATCCGGGACTTCTACCTGAGGCCGACCGGCCGCTGGTGGGGCGGCGCGCCCACGCTCCGCAGCATGCAGCAGTTCTGGTCGGGATCGCACCGCTGGGGCGTCAACGTCAGCCAGATCGCCAACTCGATCCACCTCGCGACCATCAAGGGGCACGGCTACAAGTTCGCCGCCCCGGTCGTGCGCGGCCAGCTGCACGGCGGCGACCGCACGACCGTCCAGCTGTCGTGGTCCGGCGGTGCCATCCCGGCCGGGGTGGACTTCGTGGCGACCTGGGTCCCGGTCCAGCTCGACGCCGACGCTGTCGCCGCTGCCGCCGCCGCGGCCGCGTCAGGAGCGCCCTCGGCGATCGCGGCCCCGGCAACGGTCAGCGAGGCGCCGACAGCAGCGCGTGCGCCGGTCACGGTGGCCGCGAGCCGCAAGCGCTCGGCGTCGAGGTCGGTGACCCTGTCCGTGTCGGCACCGCGCCAGCCCGGAACCTACACGCTCCGGGTGGACATGCGCGACACCGGTCGCGTGCCGCTTCCCGCCGCGCAGCGGGTCGTTATCCCCGCGGTTCCCGTCCGCGTCTGGGGTGACCTAGCCGTGAGCGTGGACGTCGTGCCCAGCGCCGACGGCAACGGCGCCACGGTCAAGATCACGAACACCGGCCGCAAGGTCATCCCGGCGGTGCGCGGCGCTGCCGCCCCGTCCCACGACGCGATTGTGGGCAGCGCGCCCAGTTCGCAGCCGGCCCGCACCGTGGTCAGCGTGACCGCCGCATCGGCCGACACCGGGGACGCGCCGGTGCCGCTCCTCTCAGAGCCGCTGGCCGGCGACCTGAAGCCCGGCGCATCGGTCCAGTTCACCGTCTCCGGCGTGGCCGCCGCCACTCGACGTGCCGTCAACTGGCTGTCGGTCGGCGTGTCGGTCCTCGGCAACCCGACGACGCTCGCGGCCTACGCGCCCGCCGGCATCTGGCTCTCGGGCGCCACCGCGACGGCCGCCGGAATCACCATGCAGCCTGCGTCGTCCTCCGCCAGCCCGCCCCCCGCCTCGCCGTCCCCCGCTCCGGCCGCCAAGCCGACTGTGACGCCTGCCCCGGCGAAGGCCGCCGCGACGGCGACGCCCAAGCCCACCCCCAAGCCCACCCCCAAGCCGAAGTCGAAGCCGAAGCCGAAGCCGGCGCCACGGCACGTGACCCGCGTGTACCAGGAGCGCAGCGGCTCGGTGACCTACCGCGGCCGGTGGGGCACCGCGAGTGGCTCCTACGCGGGCGGCAGCGTCGCGTACTCGACGGCATCGGGGGCCACCGCGACGTTCAGCTTCACCGGCTCCTCGGTGAGCTGGATCGGGCCGCTCGGACCGACCCGCGGGGCGGCGCTCGTCCTGCTCGACGGGCGAGTCGTGGCGCAGGTGAACCTGTGGCGCTCGACCTTCGTGGCGCAGGCCGTGCTGTTCCACCGCGCGTTCACCGCGACGGGCCACCACACGCTCACGATCAAGGTGCTCTCGGACCCCGGCCACCCGTACGTGGCGATCGACGAGTTCGTCATCCGGACCTGAACCGGCGTCAGCGCCGACCAGCGCAGACCAGCTCCGACGGACGGTGACCTGGGCCGTGCCCCGGCGACGAGCGCCCCCCTGACGGGTTGCCAGCCGAACGCGGTCCGCGCCCGCGCCCTGCGGCGTCGGAATGGGCCGTCCGCGGTAGAGTCGGACATCGTCCACAACCCACGGAGGACCCTCGTGCGCCGCCCTGAACCCGGGGCCCTGCTCGACCGCGCCACGCTGAACCGGACGCTGCTCGCGCGGCAGGGGCTGCTTGCGCGGACAGCGATCCCGGCGGACGCGATGGTCGAGCACCTGGTCGGGATGCAGGCGCAGGTTCCGCGCGATCCGTACATCGGGCTGTGGGCCCGCCTCGCCGACTTCGACCCCGCCGCGCTCGAGGGCATGCTGCTCGAACGGCGGGCAGTCCGGATGACGCTGATGCGCTCGACCCTCCACCTGGCGACCGCCCGCGACGCGCGGCTGCTGCGGAGCGTGACCCAGCCCGTCAATGAACGCGGCTTCCGCTCATCGCCGTTCCGGCGTCGCGTCGCGGGGCTGGACCTCGGCGCCCTCCGCGAGGCGGGCGTGGCGCTGGTGGAGGCGCAGCCCCTCTCGACGGCCGAACTGGGCCGCGCCCTCGCGGTGCGGTGGCCGGGCGAGGACGCCGAGGCGATGGCGTACGCGGTCCGCTATCTCGAGCCGATGGTGCAGGTGACGCCGCGCGGCCTCTTCCGGGACACGGCGGCGGCGCGGCTGACGACACTCCACTCGTGGCTTGGCAGTGCGCCCGGCGGCGGCGCGCCGGGCACCACCCTCGAAGCGGAGCGGCCGACCGACGCGGCGCTCGACAACGTGGTGGAGCGCTACCTGCGCGCCTTCGGGCCGGCGACCGCCGCCGACATCCGGACGTGGTCCGGGATCGCGGGCGCGCGCGACGTGGTCGCGCGGCTGCGCCCTCGCCTGCGCGCGTACCGGGACGCCGCCGGGCGCGAGCTCGTCGACGTGGCCGACGGGCTGTTCGCGTCGCCCGATGCGCCGGCACCCGTCCGGCTCCTGGGCGAGTACGACAACGTCTTCCTGGGCCACAGCGACCGGTCCCGGATCACGGGCGAACTCGACTGGGGCACGCCGTGGGCCCGGCGCGGAGCGTTCTTCGTGGACGGCCGCCTCTCCGGCGCCTGGCGCTACCCCGACCCGTCGCGACCCGGACGGCTCGTGCTGGAGGCGATGCGGCCCCTGACGGGGCCCGAGCGTGACGAGGCGGTCAGGGAGGCGGTCGAACTGGGCCGGTTCCTCGCCGACGGGGCCGACCGGCCGGGGGTGGCCTGGGCCTGATCCGGACGGCCGCTGCGCGCTGGGTCCTCTGCCTCTCCTCGCCAGGCGTCGCCGCGTCGGGCATCCGCCCGCCTCGGCGTCCCCGCCGCCTCAGGCCTCTGCGCCGCCTCGACCAGTCGCGGGCGGCACGTCCTCGAGGGCGGCCAGCAGCTCCCGGCCCGTCACCGGCTTGGACGCGAAGCGCGCGCCACGCGCCACGACCCGCTCGAGGTCCAGGGTCTCGGCCGTGTAGCCCGAGAGGAGCACCACGCGGACGCCCGGGAAGCGGTCCATCACCGCGTCCGCGAGGCTGATGCCGCTGATGCCGGGCATCACGACGTCGGACACGACGGCCTCCACGGGGCGGCGCATCGACTCGAGCAGCTGGAGCGCCTCGCTGCCCGACGCGGTCTCGATGACGTTCCAGCCGCCCCGTCGGAGCAGCTGGCGCGTCATCGCCCGCACGGTCTCGTCGTCCTCGGCGAGGAGCACCGTGCCGCGCGCCGGCCGGGCCGCACCCGGGACCGCCTCGACGGCATCCGCGGCGTCGACGCGCGGGAAGTACAGCTTGAACGTCGAGCCCTGCCCCGGCTCGGAGTAGAGCCAGATGTGGCCGCCCGACTGCTGGACGATGCCGTAGATCGTGGCGAGCCCCAGACCGGTCCCCCGCCCCAGCTCCTTAGTGGTGAAGAACGGCTCGAACACGCGCGCCCGCGTCTCGGCGTCCATCCCCACGCCCGTGTCGGTCACCGCGAGCATCACGAACTCGCCGGGCGTGACGTTGAAGTGGCCGGCCGCGTACGCCTCGTCGAACACCGCGTTCGCCGACTCCACGGTGATCCGCCCGCCCTCGGGCATCGCGTCGCGGGCGTTGACCGCGAGGTTCATCAGGATCTGGTCGAACTGCCCCGGGTCGATCCGGACGCGGCCCGTGTCCGGGGCCAGCGCGAGGCGCAGCTCGACCGACTCGCCGATCAGCCGACGGAGCAGCGGCTCAAGCGCACGCACGTTCTCGGCCGGGCTCACGATGCGCGGCGCGATGGCCTGCCGTCGGCCGAAGGCGAGCAGCTGGGCGGTCAGGGCGGCGGCCCGGGCGGCCGCGTCGTCGATGCCGCGCACGCTCGACAGCGCGGCTGCGAAGTCGAAGGTCGCCGGATCCGCCGAGAGCAGGTCCTCCTCGAGCATCTCGGCGAAGCCGCGGATCGCGAACATCATGTTGCTGAAGTCGTGTGCGATGCCGCCAGCCAGCCGGCCGATCGATTCGAGCTTCTGCGCCTCGAGCAGCTGGGCCTCGGCCGCCTTCCGCGCCGTGATGTCCACGACGGTCGCGAAGACGGTGCCCGCCGGGTCGCCCGCAAGCGGCGAGAGGCTGATCTCGACCGGGAACTCGCTGCCGTCGGCGCGGCGCGCCCACAGGTCGAGGCCGATGCCCATCGGGCGGGCGCGGTTGGTGCCGGCGTAGCCCTCGCGGTGCGCGACGTGGCGCGTGGCGAACCGCGCCGGGATCAGGGTCTCGATAGGCCGGCCGAGCAGCTCGTCGACGGCATAGCCGAAGGCCTCGAGCGCCTGGAGGTTCGCATAGGTGATGGTCCCCTCGGCGTCGACGCCCACGATGGGGCTGGGCGACGCGTCGAGCACCGCGAGGTGCGCGGTGCTCTCACCCTTGGGGGGCGCGGGGCGGCTGATTGCGGCGTCGGCCACGGGGACGGTCCCTCGAGCAAGGGGAGGCTGACGTTCGACTGGCGACACGGTGCCTCACCGCCCTCGGCTCGTCAACCCCGCCCATTCGTGGGGCCGACGGCGCGGCTGCCCCGGCGCCGCATGCGCTCAGACGATCTGGTCGGCCCTCCGCCACCACCACGCCGTGGCCGCGAGGCCCGCGAGTCCGGTCGCGATCACGGCCAGGATGCTCGCCGGCGGCACATCCCCCATGGCGGCCCCGCCGGCGCCGGCCACGAGTGCGGGCACCGCCCACGGGAACGCCGCGCCCCAGCCGAGGACGGCCACGACCTGTGCGGCGGCGACCGTGAGGACCGCCCAGGCGAGCCCGGGCAGGTAGCCGCGCCCGACGCTCGCGAACAGGGCCGTCACCGGCTGGAGCGCCAGGACGAGGGCCGCGGCACCTGCCATTCGCGCCAGGGCGTCGAAGCCCGTCGCCGCCGTCCAGCCGGGGAGCCCCACGAGGGCGCCGATGGCGAAGCCGAGCGCGATCACCCAGGCGAAGACGACGCTGCCCCAGGCAAGCACCACGACGGTCTTGGCCGTGACGATCACGGGCCGCGACGTCGGGATGGCGAGCAGCCCGCGCAACGTGCGGTCGCCGTACTCGCGGCCGTAGACCCACGAGGTCAGGAAGGCGAGCAGGATGTAGCCGCCCACCGCGACCGCCTGCCCCAGCATCGAAAGCAGGGACGGCCAGTCGGCGGTCGCCGCCGTGAGCTGGGCCTTCTGGCCGAGGAGGCCCAGGCGGCGCGCGGACTCCGGGTCCTTGAGGATCACCATGAACAGCCCCGTCACGAGCGGCGCGAGCGAGAACCCGGCCCACACGAGCCACGGCACGCGCGAGCGGCGGAGCTTCAGGAACTCGGTTCCGATGGCGGCGACGAGGTTCATGCCGACGCCACAGCGGTCAGGCGAATGAAGTGGTCCTCGAGCGTGTCGCGGGCGACCGCGAGGTGGGTTGGCGCCACCCCGCCCGCCACCAGCGTCGCGGCCACGGCGTCGGGCTCCTCTAGCGCCCGCGCGTCGCGCAGCTCGATGCGACCGCCGTCCGCGGCCGAGCGGATCGGCGTGTAGCCGGCACCACGCAGCACGTCCTCGGCGCGGTCCGCGTCGCGGGTCTCCACCTCGAGGCGCGGGTCGCGGTGGCGCGCCAGCGCCGCGCGGTCCATCTCCTCGATCAGCCGCCCCTGGTGGACGATGCCGATCCGGGTGGCCAGCAGGTCGACCTCGGCGAGGATGTGGCTGGACATGAACACCGTGACGCCGTCGCGCTCCACGATGTCGCGCAGGAGGTCGCGGACCTCCACGACGCCGGCCGGGTCGAGGCCGTTGGCCGGCTCGTCGAGCAGGAGGACCTCGGGACGGTGGAGCAGCGCCCGGGCCAGTGCCAGCCGCTGCAGGTTCCCGAGCGACAGCGCCCGCGCGCGCCGGTTCCGGTATTCGCCGAGCCCGAGCCGCTCGACCACCTGCGGCACGACGCCGCGGTCGCCAACCCGCTGGAGCCGCCGGGCGACGTCGAGGTTCTCGAGGACCGTGAGCTCCGGGTACGCGGTTGCCACGTCCACCAGGTGGCCGACGCGCGACCAGAGCGCCCGGTCGTCGGGCCGCACGGGCTGCCCGAGCAGCTCGGCCCCGCCGCCCGTGGGCGAGATCATGCCGAGCAGCATCCGGATGAGCGTCGACTTGCCGGCGCCGTTGAGCCCCAGGAACGCGTACAGCTCGCCGCGCGCGACCGTTAGGTTCACGTCGTCTACGGCGAGAACGCCGCCGCGGTAGCGCTTGCTGATGCCGAGTGTGCGGATGGCGAGCTCGCTCATGCCCCGCCCCCTTGGTAGCCGAGGCCGCGCAGCACGAAGGCATCGAGCGCGGCGCTCGCCCGGACAAGGGTCTCGGGCCCGTCGACGAGGGCGTCGAGCGCCGCGTAGGTCGCCAGCGCGAAGGCAGCCGCGAGGTCGGGGTCCTGGTCGGCGAACGTCCCGTCGCGGATCCCCTCGGCGATGGCATCGCGGACCAGGGGCAGGAGGCGGGTCGTGATCGGCGCCGCCAGCCGGTCGTGGACCGGCAGGTTCTCGGGCCGGTGGATCTCGGCGATGAGGTCCGCCTCGTAGCTGTCCGGGGTCACGATCGCCATCGCGGCCGAGATGCCGCGGATGCGGTCCGCCACCGGCAGCCCCGTGTCGCCCACCAGCTCGGCCATGCGCTCCCCAACCCGTGCCACCAGGCGCTCCGCGACCGCCGTGACGATCTCGTCCTTCGAGGTGAAGTAGAGGTAGAACGTGCCCTTCGCGGCGCCCGCGTCGCGGACGATCTCGTCGACCGAGGTCGCCGTCACGCCGTTGGCCGCGAACCGGCGCACCGCGGCGTCGATCAGCTCGTCTCGACGGGTGGCGCTGCGGCGGGTCCGCGCTTCGGGCACCACCGTCTCCTCGTCTCCGTCGATAATGACTGACTGTCAGTCAGTATCGCGGACGTGTCAAGGAACGCCTCGCCCTGTTCGGCAGGAAGCGCGGTTGGGAGGCCCCTTGCGCCAGCCGACTTGACGAGACGAGCCAGCGGCGTATCGTGCTACTTACGAGTAGCACGTATGACGCAGCACGGCAAGACTCGCTGCCGCGGGCCGCTGGCAGGGCCCTCGCCAACGCGGGGATCGCCTACGTCGTCGCCGCCGTCGTCACGTTCGTCACGCTTCTCGTGCACGAGGTCCTTGCGCCGAGTGAGTTCAACCCCCACCTCGGCCATGCGCTCGGCGGCACGTTCTTCGTGACTGCGCTCCTCCTCGTGGGCTCGCCCGTCGTCCTGGCTGGAGCCGTGCTTGTCGACTGGCTCCTGCGAGACGCAGCGCGGCCTCGGGCCGTCATCGCGATCCTGGCGCTCATCCCTACCGCCTTCTGGCTGCTCATCGGGGCGAACGAGCCGGTCGCGCTCGTGTATGCGGCCTGGAGCCTCCTCGTTGGACTCGGGATCGCCAGGCTGATGCGCTTGCCTCCGCGATCGACCTAACGCCGATAACACAGGCCCCGCGTGGCCACTCGCCTGGCTTGCGCCGGCGTTGAGCGCTGATCAGGCGAGGATCGCCCCCCGGTCGGGCAGGATCTCGCCGATCTCCTCGAGCACGTCGAGGAACCCCACCAGCGCGGTGGTCGGGAGCATGCCCTCGCGCCTGACCGCGATGATCCGGCGCCGCATCCGCTGCACGCCGCGCAGGCCCACCGCCTTGATCGTCCCCCGGGCGACGTCGCCGGCGATCGCCGAGTGCGGCAGCAGCGCGACCCCAAGCCCCTGGCGGACCATCTGCTTGGCGGCCTCGATGTTGTCGAGCGCGATCGTCCCCCGGGGCGCGATGCCGGCGGCCCGGAAGGTGGCGTTGGTGAGGTCGTAGTAGCTCGACGCGCGGTCGAACATGATCAGGGTGGTCTCGGCGAGGCGGGCGATGTCGAGCTCGGCATGGTGCGCGAACGCGTGGCCGGGCGGGACGACGAGGATCAGCTCGTCCTCGTAGAGGGCGTGGGACTGGACGCCCGGGTGGTGGAGCTCCCGGATCAGCCCGATGTCGAGCTCGCCGCGCGCCACGGCATCGACGATCTCCTCGGAGTGGCCCGTCTGGACCGACAGCCGCACGGTCGGAAACCGGCCGACGTATCGGGCGAGCAGGCCGGGCAGCACGTAGGCCCCGACCGCTGGCGCCGTCCCGATGGCGAGCTGTCCGGCCAGCCCGGTGGCGTGCTCGGTCACCGTGAGCCGCCCCTCGGCCATCGCGGCGAGCGCCCGCTCCGCGTGGGGCAGGAACGCCTGGCCGGCCGCTGTCAGGCGCATCCCGCGGTGCGTGCGGTCGAACAGCAGTGAGCCGAGCTCCTCTTCGAGCGACTTGAGGCGCGCCGTGAGCGCCGGCTGGGTGACGTGGAGTACCTCGGCGGCACGGCTGACGTTGCGCTGCCGGGCCGTCTCGACGAACCCCTCGAGCTGGACGACGAGCATGCGGACCGTGGCGCCCCATAACTGCGACTTATCGACGCAATCGTAACATTCGATTGGACTGATGACCCGCGAGGTCCCAGTATTCGGCTCCCACCGCCGCCAAGGAGCCGATCCGATGCCGCAGCCGAACGACCAGTACGAGCCCATCCACGACGAGGGCACCGGCGTGCCGATCAGCTGGAGCCCCGCCCCGGTGCAGTCGACGGCACTCGCGGCCGACTGCGCCTGCCCCGCCGACTGCCCCCGCGACCACGAGAACGAGTAGCGCCGGACCATGCCTGCGTCCCTCGAGTTCCGGCCCGGGATCCTCGCCGCCTATCCCGACGTCCTGACGCCCGCCGCACTCGAGGCCATGCACGCCCTCGCCCCGATCGACCAGGCGCGCCGGGAGGTCATGGCAGCCCGCGCGGCACGGCGGCGCGCGAGGGCGGCGAACCGCGAGCCGATCGGCTTCCTCACCCCCGGGGCGGGCATCCCGGGCACCAGGCTCACCGTGGCCGACGCGCGCGCCGGGCGGTTCCACGGTGCGCCCATCCCGCACGACCTCCGCCGCCAGTGGATCCAGGGCACCGGGCCGGCGGCACGCCCCCGGGCCTCGGTGGGAGCCAACCTCCGCAACGTCGCCTACGCCCTGCTCTCCGGGGCGGACGGCTGGATGTTCGACGGCGAGGACGCGCTCGGCCAGGTCGATGCGATGGCGCTCGACAACCAGCGCAGCCTCCGTCTCGCCCTCTCGATGGACCCGTCGTTCCTGCGCACGGCCGAGGGCGTGGCCGGCGAGATGAACCAATGGGCCGCGGGCTTCTTCGGCCGCCCGATCATCGCCGACTGGCGCGCCCAGCTCGCCTTCACCACCCGGATCTTCCGGACGCGCGGCCTCCACCTCGACGACCGCCACGTCCGGTGGTCCGACGGCGCCGGGTTCTCGGCCTCGATCGTGGACCTCGTGCTCTACGTGGTGGCCAACGCCGCGGCGCTGCAGTCCGAGGGCCGCAGCATCGTCCTCTACCTGCCGAAGATCCAGACGGCCGAGGAGGCGGCCCTGTGGAGCCGCCTCCTCGACGCCCTCGAGGCGCACCTCGGCCTCGCCGCCGGATCGATCCTCGCCTACGTCCTGGTCGAGCAGCTCGAGGCGGCCTTCCAGCTGCTCGAGATCCGCGCGGCGCTGGGCGCGCACTTCGTGGGCTTCAACACCGGGCGCTGGGACTACATCAACTCGGTGGCCGAGGCGCGCCACTGGGACCCGGCCTTCGCCAACCCGAACATCGACGCGATCGGCATGACGTACTCGTACATGCGCGCGTACGAGGACCGCGTCCGGCGGGCCGTGAACACGCCCGACCTCGACGGGCGGTTCGCCCTCTGGCAGGGCGGCATGGAGGCCCAGATCCCGGTGGGCACCGAGCGGGGCGTCGAGGCCGCGATGCGCAAGGCCGTGGCCGGAGCCGAGCGGGAGCAGCGCGAGGGCGCGTCGGGCAAGTGGGTGGCCCACTGGAAGATGGTCCACATCGTCCGGCCGGTCTGGGAGCGCGCGGGCGAGGACAACCAGCTCGGCCGGCCGTTCCCGGCCCTGACCCACACGCCCGGTGACGCCGCGGCGCTCACCGCGCTCGAGCCCGCCCCGCGGACCGTGCGCGGCGCCCGCGACCTGCTCTCGGTGGGCCTCCAGTACGGCAACGCGTTCCTGCGCGGATACCAGGCCGCGGCGCTCAAGCCCGCGGACTTCTTCGGCGACGGCGACGTGCTCTACCTGATGGAGGACATGGCCACGGGCGAGATCCGGCTCTCGATCCTCTGGGAGTGGCTGCACAAGGCGGCGGCGTTCACCGAGGACGACCCGGAGGCCGGCGTCCACGCCGGCGATCCGCTGACCCCCGAGCTATTCACGCGTCTGCTGGCCGAGGAGCATGCGAAGCTCCTCGCCGCCGCGGACCGCGACGTCCACGACGACTCGAAGACGACCTCACTGCCGGTGGCCCGCCAGATCGCGGCCGACTACGTCCGCGCGGCGGTCAAGCCGCCGTGGTACGTGGACCTGCTCAACCGCAACCTCGGCAACGAGGATGCGGCGGACGCAGGGCGGCGCGATGCCGCCTACCTCGACGCCCTGAGGCGCGACGGCACCCGCCTGACCGCGCCCGACGACTTCTCCCCGGTCCCGGGGCCCGATCCCGACCCCGTCCCCGCCTGAGCTGGAGCTGATGCCATGACCGCGCCCGCCGTCCACCCGTCCGCCGCCCCCGAGCTCGAGATCGACGCGGAGCTCGCCGCCACGCGTGCCTGGATGTCGTCGCCACGGTTCGCCGGGATCACGCGCCTCCACTCCCCGCGCCAGGTCGTGGAGCAGCGGGGCACGATCCCCGCCGACTACACGGTCGCCCGCGAGGCCGCCACCGCGTTCCACGCGCGCCTCCGGGAGCTCTACGCGGAGCGACGCAGCCTCACGACGTTCGGGCCGTACTCGCCCGGGCAGGCCGTCGTGATGAAGCGGCTCGGCCTCGAGGGCATCTACCTCGGCGGCTGGGCCACCTCCGCCAAGGGGTCCGCCACCGAGGACCCGGGGCCGGACCTCGCCTCGTACCCGCTGTCCCAGGTCCCCGACGAGGCGGCGGGCCTCGTGCGCGCCCTGCTCACGGCCGACCGCAACCAGCGCTACCTGCGCGCGCGGATGACCGCGGCGCAGCGGGCGGCGACGCCGGCGGTCGACTACCGCCCGTTCATCATCGCCGACGCCGACACGGGCCACGGCGGCGACCCCCACGTGCGGAATCTCGTCCGCCGCTTCGTCGAGGCGGGGGTGCCCGGCTACCACATCGAGGACCAGCGGCCCGGGACCAAGAAGTGCGGCCACCAGGGCGGCAAGGTGCTCGTGAGCAGCAGCGAGCAGATCAAGCGGCTCAACGCGGCGCGGCTCCAGCTCGACGTGATGGGCGTGCCGGGGATCATCGTGGCGCGGACCGACGCCGAGGCGGCGAACCTCATCGAGACGCGCACCGACGAGCGCGACCAGCCCTTCATCCTGGGCGTGACCAGCGCGTCGGTCCCGTCCTACAAGACCGCCTACCTCGCGCTCCTGCGGCGGTTCCACCGGGCGGGCGTCGAGGAGCTCAGCGGGCACCTCCTGTTCGCGATCACCGACGGCGAGTACGCCGCGGCTGACGCCTGGCTGGAGCGGACGGGCGTGGGCGGGCGGATCACGGCGGCCGCGGACGAGATCCTCGCGGGCGGCGACCTGGACGCCGTGTTCGACGCCACGGCCGAGGCATTCCTCGAGACGTGGGAGGACGAGGCGGGCCTCGCGACCTATGCCGAGGCGGTCGCCGACCACCTGCGCCAGCGCGAGGCCGACGGCGACGGGGCGGTGCATGGCCTGACGGCGGACGCCTGGATGGCCTTCGCCGGGCACGCGTCGCACGCGGTCGCGATGGAGCGGGCGCGGCACCTCGGGCTCGAGATGACGTGGGACCCGGAGCTGGCCGCCACACCGGAGGGCTACTACCAGGTCCGGGGCGGCATCCCGTACGCGATCGCGAAGTCGCTGGCCGCCGCCCCCTTCGCGGACCTGCTGTGGATGGAGACCAAGACCGCCGACCTCGCCGACGCGAAGGAGTTCGCGGACGCGGTCCACGCGGTGTACCCGGACCAGATGCTCGCCTACAACCTGTCCCCGTCGTTCAACTGGGACTCCACCGGGATGAGCGACGAGGACATGCGCCGCTTCCCGGTCGAGCTCGGGAAGATGGGCTTCGTCTTCAACTTCATCACCTACGGCGGCCACCAGGTCGACGGGGTGGCATCGGAGGAGTTCGCCCGCTCGCTCAAGGAGGAGGGGATGCTCGCGCTGGCCAAGCTCCAGCGCAAGATCCGGCTCGTCGAGTCGCCGTACCGGACGCCCCAGACGCTCGTCGGCGGCCCGCGGCTCGACGCGGCCCTGGTCGCCTCCTCGGGGCGGACCGCCACCACGATGGCGATGGGCAAGGGCTCCACGCAGCACCAGCACGCCATCGCCACCGAGGTGCCCAAGAAGCGGCTCGAGGACTGGCTGGTCGCGTGGGCCGACCAGAACGGGGTCGCGCGCGGCCTCCGCGTGCGACTGCTGCCGCACCGGGCGGGATCCGAGCTGCTCGAGCTCTCGGTGCTCCACCCGACCGGGGAGCGCGTGGCGGCGGTGGTGTTCGCCCCGATCCACGACCGGCGCGGCCGCTCGATCCTCTCGATCCGCGACCAGGACACGTTCGCGCCCGCGATGCGCCGCCGGCGGCTGATGACGCTGATCCACCTGTACCTGATCGAGCGCTACAAGGCGGCGTCGGTCCACTACGTGAGCCCGACCGAGGACAACCGCCGGCAGGCCGACCGGATGCAGGCGATCGGGATCTACGCGGGCACGACCACCGAGATCGGCGAGGTCATCGTCGCCGAGGTCGACCGTGCGCGCGTCGCCGAGCTGCTGGCCCCGGATCGCTCGGCGCTCCGGGAGCTGATCGAGAAGGCGGGCTGACCGCCGCCCGCACGCCAAGCGCCCGCGTCGGGCGACCATTGCGCGGGCGCGTCGTTGCGGGCGCGTCGCGTGCGCGCAGCGGAACGCGCGGGCCGCGGGCGGGCGGGCGCAACCGCCGCCGGCGGCCGGTCGGCGGCCCCGTGCTAGCATTTCGCCGCCCTGCAGGACCCTGAGCCGGGAGTGGCTGACATCACGAGCGCCGCGAGCTCACTCGCCATCATCCCGATCGGGCCGACGTCCCCGGCCCGGACGCTGACCATCGGCGGGAGGCCGGTCCTCGACGCCACGGTTCGTGCCCTGCGGGCGACCCCGGCCATCGGCCCGATCGTCTTGGCGCTCGACGGCGTGGACGCGGCCGACTGCCTGTCGGCCATCGAGGACCCCGACGCGCTGGGCGTCACGGCCACGGCCACGCACGCGAGCCGCTGGCAGGCGATCGCGGCCGCCCTCGAGGCGCAGCCGTCGCCGGACACCGTCGTGCTGCACGAGCCCGACCGGCCCCTGGTGACCCCCGACACGATCGCTGCGCTTCTCGCCGGGATACGCGCCGATGGCGCCGTGCTCGGCCTCGCGGTCCACGAGACCGTGAAGCGGGTGGTCGGCGGGCGCGTCGTCGACACGGTTCCGCGCGAGACCGTCCACGTGCTCCAGGCGCCGTCCGCGTTCCGGCGGCGGGCCCTCGCCGCGGCCACCGCCCGCGCGGTCGCCGAGCGGTGGGCCTGCGTCGACGAGCTCCAGCTGGCGCTGGCCGCCGGCCTGCGCGTCCACCTCGTGGACGGGTCGCGCGCCAACCTCGCGATCCTCTCGGCCCGCGATGCGCGCTACGCCGAGCTGCGGTCGGCGGCGGCCGAGGTGCGCCTCGACGCCGCGCAGGCGGCGAGCTAGGCGGGCCGCCGTGCCGATGTCCGCGCGCCCGATGCGGGGGACGGTAATGGCGGGGCGACCGTCGCACGGGCGTGTCGCGGTCATCGTGCTGGCGGCAGGCGCCGGGGTCCGGATGATGGCCCCGGTGAACAAGGTGTTCCTGCGCCTCGGGGGCACGCCCATCCTGCAGCGCACGCTCGAGGGCTTCGCCGTGATGGCCGAGGTCGATGAGCTCGTGACCGTGGCCGCGCCCGCCGACCGTGCGCTGTGCGACGAGCTGGTCGGCGGCGGCCGCGTCGCCAAGCCGCACCGCTTCGTGGACGGCGGGCCGACACGCCACGCCTCCGAGCACAACGGGCTCCTCGCGCTCGCCGACGAGATCGACGCGGGGCGCATCGGCGTCGTGCTCGTCCACGATGCCGTCCGGCCGTTCGTCGACCGGCGGGAGGTGGCGGAGCTGATCGCCACGGCGCGGCGGGTCGGCGCGGCCCTCCCGATGGTCCCGGGCGGCGGCCGCCTGGTCACGGTCGACGGCACGCGTCGGGTCCGTGCCGCCGAGGCTGGGCTGTGGCTGGCCCAGACGCCCCAGGCATTCGACGCGCGGGTCGTCCTCGAGGCCCACCGATGCGCGGCGGCCGACGGTTTCCTCGGCACCGACACCGCATCGGTGGTCGAGCGCACAGGGCACGCGGTCGCGATGGTCGTGGGGCGGCGCGAGAACATCAAGATCACGACGGCCGACGACATGGTCCTGGCCGAGCTGATCGCGGAAGCGGGGCCTGACGGCGAGCGGGTCGCCACCGGCTGACCGGAGACGGGCCTCCGGTGCTCAGGCGTCGGCGGCGGTGACCCAGCGGTGGCCGCAGTAGCCGCAGAAATCCTTGCCCGGCGCCTGCCTGAGGCCGCAGTACGCGCAGGCGGGCCAGTCTCCCTGCGGATCCGGGAGGCAACGGCAGGGACCGCCGGCGAGGAGGTCGATCTCGGCGACGGGGACGATGGCGGGCATGGTTGCCGACGCGTCGCGCTGGGGCTCGGGCAGGGGGTCCGGCGTGCGCACCTCAGTCCCCGGCGCCCAGAGCGTCGACCAGCCGGATCTCCACCATGAGGTCGCCGGCCAGGCGCTCCAGGCCCTGGCGCACGGCGGCGACGTCGACGGTCTCGGGGATGACGACGCGGACCCGGGCGTGGAACATCGCGTCCCCCGAGTGCGCGGCCGCGGGCCGGTCCGTGGCCAGCTCCTCGACGTTGATCCCCTGTGCCGCGAGCAGGGTCGAGATCTCGTGGACCAGGCCCGGGCGGTCCAGCCCGACCAGGTCGATCTCCATCGCGTGCCGCCGGAGGGCCCCGGCCGGGGCGCTCCGCTCCACGACCACCTTGAGGCCGCTGACCTCGAGGCTGGCCAGCGCGGCCTCGAGCGCCGACGCCCGCGCCTCGTCGACCTCGACCAGCAGCACCCCGGCGAACTTGCCGGCGAGGTGCGCCATCCGGCTGTCGAGCCAGTTGCCGCCGTGGGCGGCGACGGCCTCCGAGACGGAGTCGACGATGCCTGGGTGGTCGGGGCCGATCAGCGTGAGCACGAGGTCGATCATCTCGAGATCGTAGCGCGTGGCGCGGGCACGAGGACTGGCGGGGAGCCGGGTCGCGGGACGCCTCGCTGAACCCTTGACATCTGGCTCGGGCGGTCCCCAGACTCCGCATCCAGACCGTCATCGTGACGCGCTTCGGGGGTCTTGGCGTGCGTCCTGGAATCGGCACCACTCGGCTGGCCGCACTGCTTGCAGCGGCGGCTCTCGCGTTCAGCGCGTGCGGCGGCGACACGGCCACCACGCCCGCGAGCGATGCCAGCCCGGGCACCGCAGGCAAGCCGGGCGACATCGCTTCCCTGCCCGCCATCACGGACCCGACCGCCGTGCTCGCCGGCTATCTCGGCGTGCCGATGCAGCCGCTCGACCCGGCCACGTCCGCGATCCGCGACCAGCTGCTGCAAGAGGTCGGCGACGCGGTCAAGGGTCCTGTGAAGCTGCCGCCAGCGTTCAGCCGGGTCGACGCCCGCCTTGCAGCTGCAGGGTCCGAGGACATCGGCTCAGCGATCCTCTCGGTCACGATCCTGGGCGTCGTGATGCCCTCCCAGCCGGCGGCCGAGGCGGCGGCATCGATCGTGAAGCAGGTCGGCGACACATCGGGCCGAGACGTGCCCGACGGCCCGAAGGAGGACAGCACCAGCCAGGACGTCCCGCTGTCGGCCGGCTCCGACGCCGACCACGTCACCGGCTCGTACACCATGCAGATCCACGCCCAGCAGCTCAGGTCACAGATCAGCGTCGAGCTGGACCGGAGCCTCCAGATGCTCCGGACGACGGCAGCCGGGCAGAAGATCTTGAACACCACCATCAAGACCACGGTGACGGTCGACTTCTGTCCCGACGCCGGGGGCCGGGTGCCCGTGCACGCGCGCTCCGAGTACACGCTGGTCACTGACACTGACACGACCCGGGTGACCATCGACGGCACGTTCACCGGCCAGGTCGACGGCAACGGCGACCTCGCGGCGGTCACCGGGAGCGCGACGCTCCAGGGCGGCGTGACGAGCGGCGGGTCGACGGCCGACAACTACAACCTCGCGGTGTCAGGCCTCGCCTTCGGCGTCGCCGGGGCGACGGCCGGCAGGGTGTCTGGCGGCCACTACGATGGCCAGGCCGACTCGGCGCAGCTTGCCGACACCAAGGCGACCCTTGCCAAGGTCGACCTCGAGAACTCGATCCCCACCATTGTCGCGGCGGCAGAGAACGTGTGGCAGAACAACGGGTGCGTCATCGTTCTCGTGCCCGACTACAACTACATGGCCCAGCCGGGCAGCGACAACTACCCGCGCAAGGAGGTCGACGCCGATTCGAAGAGCACGTTCCAGGTCGTCGTCCACCACCGCTTCGAGCACACCGACCTCAGCCTCCCGGTGCAGCAGCGCCTGTCGACCGAGAAGTCGGTCGACCCCCAGCGCGTGTCACCGACGCCGGGGAGCGCGAGCTACCTCGCCCCCAACAAGCGGGATGTGTCCAACGACGACGACCTGCGCGCCTGGTCGCAGCGCGGCCGCAGCGACCTCACGATCGAGTTCCGGACCAAGAACCCGCCGTTCAAGATGAGCCTCACCGGCACCATCACCGAGACGGCGGGGCTGGTGACCGTGAAGGGGACGATCAAGGTGCCGGTGACCGAGTTCAGCGAGACCTCGGAGGGCGACCACTTCGAGTTCGAGGCCGACCTCCCGGTCACGGTCAGCGTGAGCATGACGGTCCAGGGGGTCCCGCTTGCGTGCGGTGCCGTCGCCGAGACCGAGCGCGGCACCGTCCACCTGCAGGCAGTGACGGTGCCGATCGATGACACCCACCTCGGATGGCAGGTCAAGGAGTACCCCGCGAGCGCGCACTTCACCTCGAAGTCCAACTGCGTGATCGACGTGGGCAACTACCTCCAGTCGACGGGCGCCGGCTTCGGCGCCAAGTTCTTCGCGGCGCTGGGCAACTTCCAGGTTCCGGTCGAGCCGGGAGCCACCACGGTCACCGGGACGAGCGCCGGGGCGGGGATCAGCGACTCCGTCAGCGCCAAGGTGACGGTCTACCCCACGCAGCCCTGACCGGGGGGTTCGGGCGCGACGGTCTGGCCACGCCCGAGCGGGTGCGAAGAGCTAGACGTGGGGCCCGCGGAACGGGAGCGAGGCGTCGACGGCACGCCGCGCCTCTTCCTCGGCACTGGCGGGCGCGTTGTCCGCATCGCCAGTGCCCCCGAGGTCGCGCCGCTCGGACGCTCCGGCCTCCGACGCCGTGGAGGTGGCACCCGTCGATGCGACGAGGTCGGCCTCCGTCCAGGCACACGATGGGCAGGTCCAGGGCGAGCTCATGGCGCCGGCCTCGAGGGCCTCGTCGGTTGACGGCCACCGCTCGCGCAGGTCTTGGCGGCCGCACCTCATGCACTGCCTGACGATCATGGTCATTACTGCGCCTCCTTCTCGGGCTGGGCAGACTCCCAATGCTCGGCGCGTCCCCTTTCCCGAACCCGGGCAACCGGGCGGCAGGGGTTTCGGGCGTGCGACAAACCGCCGGCGCGAGGACGATAGGTGCGACGCACCCCCGGAGCGGACCCTGGCCATCTGTGATGGAGTTGCAAGCCGGGAGCAGCCGCGCGGCGGCAGGGTTGAGGGCAGCGTCGCCTAGAGTGACACCATGGCAACGATCTTCATCGATGCGAGCGCCCTGATGATCGCCGGCGGGGCCGCGGCCGCCCGGGGTGTGGCTGCGGCCGCCCGAGACTGCACACCGCGCGACGACGCCGCCCGGATGGTCGGCCACCTCCTCACCAGCGGGCACCAGGTCATGCTCCTCGGCGCGCCCGACGAGGTCGCCGCGGCCCAGGCGACGATGCACCCGCGGTGGCCGGTCCAGATCGCCCCCGCGGACTGGCCGGAGGGCACCGACGGTGGTGCCGCCGGCTGGCTGGTCACTGACAGCCCTGCGCGCTGCGCTGCCAAGCGCGCGCATCCGCGGCTCCGGACGGTCCTCGTCGAGGCGTCGAGCCGCTGGCAGGACCTGGCCCACCGGCCGGCCGACCTCCTGGCGCGGTCGCTCCGCAGTGCGGTTCTCGACATCCTCGCCTCCGAGGCGCAGGTCGACTTGGAGGCCGCCCCGCCGCCCGCCCCGATCCCGCAGTCGTAACGTGCAGCGCCGTCCGTGCGGCATCGGGGCAGACCCCGCCACGCGCGGCTCGCGACCTCCCGCGACGCGCGGCTCGCGGCGCCCCTGGACTGACGACGCGGGCACAGGTGACGCTGTCACCGCGCGCCGCCGGCCCGGGCGCAGGGTCGTGCGGGGTGGCCGAGTCGTGCGGCGGCAGACGACACCCTGCGCGTCCTGTCGCGCGGCCACGCCGGCCTCAGCGGAAGCCCGCCTCAGCGGAAGAGCGACACGAGCGCCACGACGAGCAGGACCGCTCCGCCCGCGAGCATGTCGATGACCGGCAGCGCCCGCCCGTCGGCGGGATGGCTGAGGGAGATCAGCGCGATGCCGCCGAGGACGGCCGCGGCCACCATGACCTCGAACACACGCATCGATCGCTCGTCGCGGGGGCGCGGGTCTTCGAGCGCGCGCTGGCGCGCGTGCGCGCTTGTATCAGCGCGCGGGCTCTGCATCGTGGCGCGGGGCATGGCGTGGTGTGAGCGCATCCGCATGGCCCTCCTGTGGCGGGTCCGGGCATGAATCCTCAGCTCAGCCCGGCCGTGACGAGGTCGCCAGACCAGAGCAGCACCTTGCGATGGCGTGACAGCGGTCGGGTCCACCGCCACGCGCCCGCGGCGCGGACCGCGCTCGCGCTGCTGATCGCGGTGCTCGCGCCGATCGCGGCACTGCTGGTCGAGCTGGACCTCATGCCGGTCCTCGGGGGGCGTCCATCGGCACTGCCCACAGTGGCCGCCATCGTGATCGCCGCCTGGTTCGGCGGCCCGGGGCCCGGTCTGCTCGCGACCGTCCTGGCGCTGGTCCTCGAGGCGGGCGGCATGACGGCCGCAACCGGGCAGCTGGATGGTGCCACCCAGGCGGATCACCTGACGCTGGCCATGCTCGCGGGCACCGGACTGCTCGTGGACGGTCTCGCGGCGATCAGGGCTCGGGCCGAGCGACGCTCGACGGGCGCGCGCAGGCAGGCCGAGGAGGTGATGGCACGGGCCGACATCGCCGCCCGTCGGCTGGAGGCGCTCCAGCGCCTGGCGACCGATCTCGCCGACGCGGAGACAGCGGACGACATGATCGTGGCCGTGATCCTGCGCGGCCGCGCGGCGCTCCAGGCGGACCGAGCGGTGGTGGGCACGCTGGGCGAGGGGGGCGACGCCCTGCGGATCGTCGCGGCCCAGCCGGACGGCCCCGACGCCGCCCGGGCGGCCAGCGACGCGGACCAGCTCGCGCTGCTCGGGGTCGCGCAGACGGGAACGCCGTGGTTCGACGATGGAGCGCCGGCGACTGGCGACGAGCTCGGCCGCGCCGTCGCCGCGGTGCCGCTCCAGCTGCCGTCAGGTCCCGGCGTCCTCGCCTACCTGTGGGGCGAGCCGCATCCGCTCCCCGCCGACCGCCGGGCGTTCATCAGTGCGCTTGCGCGCGCGGCCACCGCGGCGCTCGACCGCCATCGCATGTTCATCGCCGAGGTCGCCGCGCTCCGTCGGGCGGAGGCCGCGGCCGGCTACCTCAACATCCTCGCGGACGCGGGGCGGACGCTGGGGACCACCCTCGACTACGAGGACCTCGTGCGGATCCTGCCGAGAATTGGGATCCCCCAGCTCGGTGATCTCGGCATCCTCGACCTCGAGGAGGCCACCGGCCCGCGCCGCGTCGTGTTCGCCCCGGACGAGACACTCGACGCGGCCGTCGCCGAGCTCGCGCGGCACCCGATGCAGGTCAGCCGGGCCGGTCGTAGCGTCGCGATGCTAGAGCTCGGCCGTGCGGTCGCCCACCGCCTCGACGACGACATCATCGGTCAGCTCGCTGAGACGCCCGCCCACGCGGCGGCACTCCATGATCTGGCGCCGGCCTGGCTGCTCCAGCTCCCGCTCGCGGTCGAGGGGCCGACGTCCGGGGTCCTCACGTTCGTCCGCCGGTCGGACCAGCCGTTCGAGCTGGCCGAGATCAACGTCGGCGAGGAGCTCGGTCGCCGGGCTGGCCGGGCCCTCGAGAATGCCCGCCTGCATCGACAGGTGGAGGAGTTCGCCGATCAGGACCGCCGCCGCGCGGCGGAGATGGAGGCGGTCCTGGGCGCCGTCGGGGAGGGCTTCCTCCTGGCCGACTCCGGCGGCACGGTCCGGGCCTCGAATTCAGCGACCGCGCAGATGTTCGGAGGGACGGTGACCAGCATCGGCGGCCTGCTCGATGAGCTCCTCGATTCGACGGGCAACGCGCTTGCGGCGCTGCCGGACCGGCCGACGGAGGTGCGCCTGCGCAACCGGCCCAACACCTGGGTCGAGGTGACCACCTACCGCGTGGCCCCCTCGTCGGAGCTCGGCCAGGCGACGATCGTCGTGGCCTGCCGGGACGTCACCGCGTTCCGGAGCGGCCAGGCCCTGCGCGAGGCGTTCATGGGCCTGCTGTCGCATGAGCTGCGGACGCCGGTGACCACGATCTACGCCGCGGCCGCGGTCCTGACCAAGCCGGGGCGGACGCTGCAGCCCGAGGTGGCCGGCGAGATCCTCGCCGACATCGCGGGCGAGGCGGACCGGCTGTACCGGCTCGTGGAGGACCTCATGGTGCTCGCTCGGTTCGACGAGGGGATCGAGCTCGGGTCGCAGCCCGTCCTGCTCCAGCACCTCGTGCCCACCGTCGTGGAATTGGAGACGAGCCGCTGGCCGGCGGCGTCGTTCTCGTGCCGCACCGAGGAGTCGGGCCTCATGACAGTCGGCGGCGACGAGACGGCGATCGCGCAGGTGCTGCGGAACCTGCTGTCGAACGCGGCCAAGTACAGCCCCGTCGGCGGGCGGATCGAGGTGGTCATCCGAGCGGGCGACGACGGCGTGGAGGTCGCGGTGGGCGACGAGGGCCCCGGACTCGGCCCCGCGGAGGCCGAGAAGGTGTTCGACCCCTTCTACCGCTCGCCGTCCACCGCGGGCCTCGCAAGCGGGGCCGGGATCGGCCTGTACGTCTCGCGGCGGCTGGTCGAGGCCATGGGCGGCCGGATCCGTGCCCATTCGCCCGAGCACGGAGGCAGCGAGTTCTCGTTCACGCTGCCGCGCCACCGCGACGCTGCGACCCGACCCGACGAGGGGGCGTAGCGGCGCACCGGGAAGGCATGGCAGGCCGCGCCCGCCTGCTCGGCCTGTCAGGCGGCTGAAAGGTGGCGCCGCAGCCGATGGAGCGCGGCCGCCCGGACCGCCTCCGTACGTTGGACCGCGTCAACGGGCCGGCGCGCCGGTCCCCAGCCCGCCCGTCTGGGCGCTCAACTGTGAGTCACCTGCATGAAGCGACTGCTGATCCTCTTCCTCCTCCTGGCGTCGGGCGTCCTCGCCGCCTGCTCGCCCACGACCGCATCACCGTCGGAGCTGCCGGGCCTGAGCACGGCGCCGTCACTCGCGGCACCGTCGACGTCCGAGGCGCCGCTGATGTCGACCGCCCCGTCCACCCTGCCGAGTTCCTCGTAACACCGTCCGGCGCGGGGCAGCCGCCCTGCGCCACTCACACCCTGGAGGAACATGATGACCTATGAGCAACAGCACACCACGGTCCAGCGGGACCTGCGCCAGCCGGTCCGCCCGGCCGACGAGCTGCCCGCGCAGCCCGAGGTGGTGGCCCGCCAGGTGGTGGAGCAGCAGGATCGGACCGTCTACCGGCCGTCCGGCTCGACCGTCGCGGCGAGGATCGTCGCAGTGGTGTTCGGGATCGTGCAGGCGCTGCTCCTCGTCCGGATCCTCCTCGAGGGGCTGGGCGCGATCCACAGCAACCAGGTTGTCGCCGCAGTCCTCGACCTGACGCAGCTGTTTGTCGGCCCGTTCGAGGGCATGTTCCGCATTAACAGCCTCTCGAGCGGCGCCTCGGTGATCGACACGGCCGCCATCACGGCCCTGATCGGCATCACCCTGGTGGAGATGCTCCTCATCGGGATCATCCGGATCCCGCGGCACAGCGAGCGCGTCTAGCCCCGCCTGTCTCGTGATCACGCCTGCCGGCGATCACACGGGCCGCGTGGTAGCCCCACGGGCGCGTTCGTCGATGTGGGGAGCGCCTGCCGGGTGCTGGCACCCGTCTCGAGCCGCAACGTCCCCGCAACGCCTCGCACGACTGCTGAGAGCCCGCTGGTTGACGCGATGGGCCATGCTGGTGCGAGAGGCGCCCGGGCACGCGCCGGACGAAGAGCGCCCGAGACGGCGAGGAGGGTATGGGCGAGCAGCCGCTGATCCTGATCGCGGATGACGAGCCGCGCATCACCAAGGTCGTGTCGATCGCCATGGCGGAGGAGGGGTTCCGCGTAGTGTCGGCCTCGACCGGGCTGGAGGCCGTCCAGCAGGCCGAGGCGTACAGCCCCGATGTGGTGCTGCTCGACATCGTCATGCCCGACATGGACGGGATCGAGGTCATGCGCCGCCTTCGGGAGCGCAGCCCGGTGCCGGTCATCCTCGTGACCGCGAAGGGCTCCACCGCCGACAAGGCCCGCGGCCTCGACGTCGGTGCCGACGACTACATCTCCAAGCCGTTCCATCCCGATGAGATGGCGGCCCGCATCCGCGCCGTCCTGCGGCGGAGCGGCGCTGAGGCGCCTGCACAGGGCGTCATCCGGTTCGACGATGTCGAGATCGACCTGGAGCGTCGCATGGTCTTGCGCGGCGGCGAGCTCGTCCAGCTTTCGCGCAGCGAGTGGCTGCTCCTCCAGTACCTGGCCCAGAACGCGGGGACGGTGGTCCTCCACACCGACCTGCTGACAAAAGTCTGGGGGCCCGAGTACCGCGACGAGCTCGAGTACCTGCGCGTGTGGATCTCGCGCGTTCGCCGCAAGCTGGGCGCCCCGCCCGGTGAGCCCGGCCGGATCCGCACGTTCCAGGGCGTCGGCTATCTCCTCGACGTGGACGCTGCGGGCCTGGAAAGCGCCGCCGGCCCAGCCCCGGCTGCGGACGCGGCGTCGGCGGCGTCGGACTGACGCGACGGCGCCGCTGCCGAAGCGGCGCGTGGCGGCCCGCCGGTGGCGCGCCGTGACTGCGATGCTGCTGCAAGCACCCCGGGGGTCCTGCGCGGTGTTCGTCGCCTTCGCAGTGACAGGCTGCGGAAACCGGGACCGTCCGCCGCTCGCCGAGAGAGCCATGACCGTCATCGACCAGAGCATCGTCGTCGGGGTGCCGCTTCACGACGCCTACGGCTGCTGGCTCACGCTGCTGCGGCATCCGCCGGCGGCTCAGGCCCCCGGGAGCGACCGCCCGCCCGCCTCCGATCGGCAGGGCGCACAGCAGCGGGAGCGCGACGAGGCGGTGGTGCGGGTCGTCGAGCAGGTGCCCGACCAGCGGATCACGTGGATCCCGAACGGGAGCCACGGCGGCGGCGGCATGGTCTCCTTCGCCAGCCTCGGCGCGCACGCCACGCGCGTCAGCCTGCTCGTGGAGGTGGAGCTGGCGGGCGCGCTCTCCGGAGACGACGCCGTGCCGGATCGCGTCCGCCAGAGCGTGCGGAGCAGCCTGCGCCAGTTCCGCGACCTGGCCGAGGCGCAATCGACGGGTGCGAGCGCGGGGCCCCGCGTGCGCGGGCGTTCCGGCGGCCCGCCGCCGCTCGCCCCGTGACGCCCCGGCCCTCGCGGCGCCCCGTCCGAGCTCCTCCCGGACGGGGCGCCACGTTGCCTGGACCAGGCTATGGCCACCCCCGGCCGCAGGCCCTAGACTGTGCCGCGCCCAGGGCTCCGCGACGCGCTCCCAGTCGTCGCTCTCGATACGGCGTCCCGCGATGCGACTGGCCACCCGCGCCCTGCTCCTCGCCGCAACGGTCCTCGCGGCCGGATGCGGCGGCGGATCCACGCTTTCGACGTCGCCGAGCGCTCAGCCCTCGTCGGTCGCGCCGGCCGCGTCCGGAACCTCGTCGCCCAGCGCACAGCCGTCGCCGGTGCCGAGTGCCTCCACGGCGGCCTCGGCGAGCGCGGCTGCGAGCGCGGCCCCTGCCGCCAGCCCCGGCAGCGGCGTGCTGGACCCGTGCGGCCTGCTCACCGCAGACGAGGCGAGTCAGGTGAACGGCGCCTCGTACGGCGCGGGCGTGGCGCACCCGCTCCAGGCGAGCGCCTTCCCGGGCCTCGAGACGACGGCCCCGGCGAGCGCCGAATGCGTCTGGCAGGAGCCCGGCCACGCGAGCGTGACCCTGCAGGTCGTCGCGGACGCCAGCCCCGCCGCCGCGAGCGCGCGGCTGGGCGCCCTCAAGTCGAGCCTCAAGACGTTCGCCGTCAGTGACCTTGCGAGCTTCGCCGACGGCGCGTTCATCGCGCGTACCACGTCGTCCATCTCGACGGGCGGCATCTACGCGATCGACGGCTCGACCCTCTTCGACATCGTGTACCTGCAGGGCAGCGCCCCCGACAACGCCGCCCTGCAGCACTGGGCGATCCTGGTCCTCGGATCGCTCCCGTAGCTCCCCTCAGCGGGCGGCCGCGCCAGCCATCGCCGACGCCGGGGCCGACGCCATCGCCGTGGCCGGCGAGAAGCCGCGCGCGATCAGCCACACGGCGAGGACCATCTCCTGGACCGCGATGGGGAGGTTCAGGGCGAGGTGGACCGGCGAGAGCGGTGCCGCCACGCCGAGCAGCGCGAGCGTGACGGCGACGAGCGAGGCTGCGGCTGCCGCCACACCCCAGCCGGACAGCCAGCGGGGCACCAGCGCGGTCCGATAGAGCACCCAGTAGTAGAGCAGCGCGCCGAGGCCGAAGAACACGACCGCGGCGATGAAGCCGATCCACGTCCGGCCCGCGACCACGAGCGCGGCCAGGCGGTCGTAGAGCGCGGCGTCCGCGCCGCCCGAGCGCGCGGCCTCGCCGCCGAGCGTCACGAGCATGAGCAGGCCGACGACGCTCGCGGCGTAGAAGGTGGCCTCGATAGCCCGGAAGGCGACCGCGCCCATCGCCATGGCGGGGCTGTAGAGGCGGAGCACCGGATACAACGCGATCGCGATCGCGGCGCAGGCTGCGGCGCCGACGAGGTCGAGGAAGGCGCCCAGGCAGACCTGCGCGCTGTTGGCGGCGATCTTGGCGAGGTCCACCGGGTCGCCGACGACCGGCTTCAGCACGATGGTCCCGAGCACGACGGTGGACACCGTGGCGGTGATCAGCAGCGCGCCTGCGGCCAGGGCGCTCGAGCGGTACGTGTTCATCGGACTCCTCACGCGGCAGCGAAGGCGGCGGCCGGGATGCGGGCGGGCTCGGGGGCGGAGAACCCGCGCGCGATCAGCCATACCGCCATGACGATCTCGTTGAGGGCGAGCGGGGCCATCGCCAGCCCGCCGTCGGTGTTGTGCGAGACGAACGCCCAGACCGTGCCGGCAAGCCAGCACAGCGCGCCCAGCACCCCCCACCCGGCGAGCCACCGGGGCAGCAGCCTCGAGCCGAAGAGGGCGGAGCAGTACAGCAGCGCCGCGATCCCGAAGGCAGTCAGGGCGGTCAGCGCGAGCTGGTCGCGCGTGTCGAGCAGCAGGCTCGAGAGCGCAAGGTACTGGGTGGGAGCGGCTGCGCCGGCCGCCGCCACGCCGACCGACACGGTGGCGAGTGTGAGGGCGGCCTCGAGGAAGGCGAGGACCTCGGCCACCGCCCGGAAGAGGACCGAACCGATCGCGAGGCCCTCGTTCCACGCCCGCAGGACCGGGTAGAACGCGGCCACGATCCCGATGCCCGCAGCCCCCATGACGAGGATCGAGAGGGCGCCCAGCCCGATCTGCGCCTGGTGGCCCGGGGCGGCCGCGAGGTACGCCTCGCCGGTGCCGAGCCCGCCCGTGAAGGCGAAGAACAGCCCGCCGGCAACATCGGCGAGCAGGAAGCAGAGCCCCGCGGCCATCGCGAGGCGTCGAGTGCTGTTCACGTTCGGTCCTCCCTGGGTTCAATGGCTGCGTCCGCAGCGGCCCGGCCCGGCTCGATCCGGCGCATGGAGACCAGCGGCAGGCCGAGGTCGCGGAGGCGGCGCAGCACGGCGTGCAGCCCGGCCTGGTCGAACTCCCCGGCGATCACCGTCGCGCTGCCCTCGGCGTCCGGCCGGACCTGACCTGTCAGCCAGTCCGACCACGCCGCACCGAGCTCCCCGCGAACGCGGATCTCGTACGCGACCGGCCGATCTGCGTCGTCCCGCCATCGATGGGCCATGGCGACCTCCGTGCGCTCCTGCGCCGTTCCGAGCCTTCCGTTGCTCCTCGGAGCATCGAGCGCCGACCGGTGCCTGTCGTACCGCCCGGGTGGTATTCGCGGGGGTATTCCGCGGCGGCTGCCCCGACCGCGCCGCGGCCGCATCGGCAGGTCGACGTCGGACTACCATTCCGCCGTGTCCATGCCGCTCCTGGCGACGAAGGCGTTCGTGCCGCGGCGCAGGTCGAGAACGGTCCCGCGACCCCGGCTCCGCGACCGGCTGGGCGAGGCGTCGGGACGCGGGCTGACGCTGGTGTCGGCCCCGGCGGGCTTCGGCAAGACCTCGATGGTGGTCGAGTGGGCCGCCACCTGCGGCAGGCCCGTCGCCTGGCTCTCGCTCGATGATGGCGACGCGGACCTCGGGCGCTTCCTCGCCTACCTGATCGAGGCCCTGCGCTCGGTGGTGCCGGGCGTCGGCGAGTCACTCCTGGCGATGCTGGCGTCGCCGCAGCCGCTGCCGGTCGAGGTTGCCATGACCTCGCTCGTCAACGACCTCGCGGCGGCGCCGTGCGACATCGTCATCGTCCTCGACGACCTGCACGCGGTCGACAGCCGCCCAGTGGACGACGCGGTGGCGTTCCTCGTCGAGCACCTGCCGCCGCGGGTGCACCTGGTGATCGCGACGCGGGAGGACCCACGCCTGCCGCTGGCCCGCCTGCGCGCGCGGGGCGAGGTGCTCGAGGTGCGCGCCGCGGACCTCCGCTTCACCACGGACGAGTGCGCGACCTTCCTGCGCGACGTCATGGACCTCACCCTCGGGCAGGCGGACATCGACAGGCTCGAGGCGTCGACCGAGGGCTGGATCGCCGGCCTCCAGCTCGCCGCGGTGTCGCTGCGGGGACACCCGAGCCCGGGCGACTTCATCCGGTCGTTCTCGGGCAGCCACCGGTTCGTCCTCGACTACCTGCTGTCCGAGGTGCTTGACCGCCAGACGCCCGCCGTCGCCCGGTTCCTGCTCGGAACCTCGATCGTGGACCGCCTCAGCGGGCCGCTGTGCGACGCGGTGACGCTGGACCCCGAGACGCCCGGGCAGGAGACGATCGAGCAGCTCGAGCGCGCCAACCTATTCGTCGTCGCGCTCGACGGGGAGCGCCGCTGGTACCGCTACCACCACCTCTTCCGCGACCTGCTGGCGCAGCGGCTCGGGCTCGCCGAGACGGCAGCCGAGATCGACGCCCGGCACCTCCGCGCCAGCCGCTGGCACGAGGAGAACGGCCTCGACGTCGAGGCGTTCCGGCACGCCGCGGCCGGCCACGACCTGGACCGCGCGGAGCGGCTGATCGCGGGCGGTGGGCTGCCGCTCCCGGTCCGGGGGGCGCTCGCCCCGATCCTGGCCTGGCTCGCGACGCTGCCGGACGAGACGTTCGATGCTCGGCCCACGCTCCTGGTCACGCGTGCCACGGTGCTGCTCGCGAGCGGCCACACCGACGGCATCGCCGAGATGCTCGACCGGGCGGAGACAGCCCTCGCGTCCAGCGGCGCGCAGGGTGCCCCGGGAGCGGAGGGCCCAGACGCCGCGGCCAGCGCCATGGCCAACATCGCCATCACACGCTCGCTCCTGGCGGTCAGCCAGCACCGGGCGGACGTGATGATCGCCGAATCACAGCGTGCGCTGGCGCTGCTGCCGGCGGACGCGCTCACCGCGCGCTCGACGGTGCTGTTCACGCTCGGCTACGCCCACGAGGTCCTGGGCGACCGCGTCGAGGCGCGGCGGGCGTACCAGGCGGCGCTGCCGATGAGCCGGGCTGCGCGGAGCCGGTTCGGCGAGATGGCCGCCCTGATCGGGATCGGCGCGGTCCAGGAGCTCAACATCGAGCTCCGCGCGGCCGCCGCGACGTACGAGCAGGCGATCCAGACGTCCGCCGACCTCCAGTATCCGGTGATCTCGGAGGCGTACCTCGGCCTCGCCCGGATCGCGTACGAGTGGGATGACCTGCCCCGCGCGCGGGAGCTCGGCGCGCGGAGCCTCGATCTCGGGCAGCGGCTCCAGAACACCGACCGCGCCGTGGCGAGCCAGGTGCTGCTGGCCCGGGTCCGCATGGCCGAGGGCGACCTCGAGTCAGCCCGGGAGCTGCTGGCCGCCGCCGAGGGCGCAGTTCGCGCGCACGGTTTCGCCCGCGCGGCACCGGGCGTGGCCGACGCCCGGGTCCGGCTGCTGCTCCGCAGCGGCGCTCTCGACGACGCGGCGGAGGTCGCCGCAGCCTCCGACACCCCGCTCGCCAGTGCGCGCGTGCGCCTCGCGCGGGGCGACCCGGCAGCGGCGCTCGCCGCCCTGGCGCCCGCCCGCGACCGAGCCGAGGAGCGCGGCTGGGCAGACGAGCGGCTGCAGGCACTCCTCCTGGAGGCCGTGGCGCAGCAGGCCGCCGGTGCGGCCGGCCCGGCGGCTGCCGCCCTGGACGGGGCACTGCAGGTCGCCGAACCCGGGGGCTGCGTGCGCTCCTTCCTCGACGAAGGGGCTTCGATGGCCCGCCTCGTCCGCGACCGCGCGGCCAGGTCCCCGTCCGACTACGCGACGCTGCTGCTCGGGGCATTTCGCACCGCTGCCCGGAGCCGGCGGCACGCGACAACCGCATCGTCGTCCGAGACCCGCCTCGGGGGGCTCGTGGAACCGCTCACGGGCCGGGAGCTGGAGCTGCTGGCGCTGATCGCCGAGGGGCTCTCCAACCGCCAGATCGCGGAGCGCCTGTTCCTCTCGCCTCAGACCGTCAAGGTCCACGCGCGGAACATCTACGGCAAGCTCGGGGCGGGGAGCCGGACGCAGGCGGTGGCGACCGCGAGGAGCCTCGGGGTCCTGGGCGACTGACGCTCTGCGCCCGCGGCGCCGATCCGACCGCCCTCGCCCTCGCGGCCGAGACCGCCGCCCTCGCTCGAACCGATCGCAGGTCGCCTGCGATCGGTTTGCGATCGGCGCCCGCCATGGTGGCCCCCACAGAGCACACGGCGGGAGGTTTGACGATGACCGAGCAGGGCGCGCACCCGGCGGCGGGCCGCGCGAAGGCAGCAGTTGCACTGGCGGCCCTCGTCCTGACGCTGGCCGCATGCGCCGGCGGAACAGGCGGGTCGCCCACGTCCCCGCCGGCGAACGGCAGCAGCGGGCCCGCCGGCGGGGTCGCCGTGACCGACAGCCAGGGTCCGTCGGCCTCGTGCGGCAACCCGGCGGGGGCCCAGGTCGGGGCAGTCGGCGGCCCGCTGGCCTCGGTGCTGGGTGCCGCGCTGTGCGGGATGGCCGACATCGACCCCTGCTCAATGCTCAACCAAGCCGATGTGCAGGCGCTCTTCTCGGAGCCGCTCGGCACCTCCACCACTGACCACACCGGCGACTGCACCTGGCCGCTCAGCGATCCCAACAAGGGTGACGGCCTCGACATCGTCGTCAACGTCGGCGAAGGAGAGGGCCCGCTCGACACCGACATGGGACTCTCGGACACGACCCCGATCTCCGGCATCGGGGACAAGGCCATGTGGGGCCTGCTGGCCGGCTACTTCCCCCACCTCGGCGCCGTGAAGGGCAACGCCACGTGCGAGCTGTCGGCCGGGTCCGGGGGGGACGGCCAGCTGAACGTCCCCACCACGGGCCAGGGCGAGTTCGCCAAGATCGACGCTGCAGCGCTCCCGGGATTCCTCCAGAAGTTCGGTGGGCTGTGCAACGAGATCTTCGCGGCGCTCGAGGCCAAGGGGCTGTCGAACGCGGGCGGGGGAGCCGCCGCGACGTCGCCCGGCGACAGCGGCGCCGGGTCCGCTCCGAGCGGCGCTGCGACAGGACCTGCCATGGGCCACGTGGGCGACAAGCTGACGTTCGCCGAGTTCGGCGGCGTCGATTCCGCCGACGCCACGCTGGTCAAGGTCTTCGACCCGGCCACTCCGACCGATGCCTCGACCCAGGCCCTGCCGACCGGCGCCCGATGGGTGGGCGTGGAGATCGTCATCGACAACCACTCGCCGAACTTCCAAGAGCAGGGATCGGAGGTCGATGGGGTCACGTCAGACGGCAGCACCATCACCACGGACGACGTGTACCAGAGCGCCTCACGCCCCATCGGCAGCTTTGCCGGCTGCACGCAGACCGACGGCTCTGAGCAGGACGTCCAGCCGTACACCCACTGCGAGGCGTTCGTGGTGCCGGACGGGCAGACGCTCACCCAGGTCGGGGTCAAGGTGGGCGGGGCCGAGATCGGCTCGAGCCTCGTTCCCGCCGACCAGGCCGTGTGGGCGATCCCGTGATCCCGGCACCGACCGCGAGCATCGGATGAGGAGGGCGAACACGATGTCCAGCCAGATGCGCCGCCCTGAACGGACTGCCATCGCCACGATGGTGCTCGCTGCGGTGGTCGCCGCGTGCGGTGGCAGTGCCGGCGGGTCGCCGAGCGGCGTGGCGCCGAGCGGCGTGGCTGGCCCGCTGGGTGGTTCTTCACAGCCCGCCGACACGGCGGGAAGCTCCGCGCCCATGTCGTCGGCGGGGGCGAGCGCGGTCACGACGGGCCACGTCGGCGACACCCTGACCTGGGTCTCGATCGGCGGCAACCACGTCGACGTGACGGTGGTCAAGATCACCGACCCGGCGACCACACCCGCGTCGACACCGGCCGGCGACCGCTGGATCGGCGTCCAGCTGACCATCAACGACCACGGAGGGGACGCCAACGCCTTCGATTCGGCGGCCGTGGACGGCATGGGCTCGGACGGTGCCCGCTACGGCGCCAACACCTCGTACCGCATGAGCTCGTTCGACGGCTGCACACCGGCGACCCAGTACACGCCCGGCCAGCCCGAGACGTTCTGCACCGGTCTTGCACTGCCGACCGGGGTCACCGTGGCCAGCATCGGGTACAGCGTGGTCGGCGTGGACGGCGGCGCGCCCGACGATCTCACCTGGACGGTCCCGTGACCACGCAGACGGGGGCGAGGCATCAGCGCGCCACGCTCTCGCTGGTCCTGGTCCTGGTCCTGGTCCTGGCGCTGGTCGCGGGTGCGTGCGCCGCGACCACGCCGAGCCCGACCGCGCCGGGCCCGGACGCGTCGGGCTCGGCGCCGAGCGCGGCGGCAGCGAGCGCCATCTCCGCCCACGCCGTCCCTGACGGCGCCACGGCGCCCGTCGACGACGCGACGTGGGCCCTCGCCCAGCGCATCTCGGCCGATGCCTACTCCGCCGACACCACGATGGCGATGCAGACAGCCCTGGCCCGGGCCGGCATCGCCGTCGTGCCCGACACGAGCACGGATCCCGCCACCGCGGTGCCCGAAGTGCCGCTGACGGCGGCGCCCAGCCCATTCGAGCTGCTCGACCTGCAGGCGCATGCGCTGGCGGTCGGCGCCTGGGCGGGAGCGACGTGGTCCGGGGAGGAGCTCGACCAGATGCTGTTGGTTCCGGCCTCGACCGGTTCTCCCTCGACGTCCCAGCTCCTCGCGGCGTACGTCGCCTCGGCCGACTCGCCCGGGGGCGCGCTCTCCCGCGCCCTGATGGCCGGCCAGGACCTGCTCCAGCCGTCGAGCCTGCGGTTCCCGGCCGCGGTCCTCGTGCTGTTCGTGTCGGACCTCGCCACTGACGGGGGGAGGGTCGCCGCGCCGAAGCCGAGCCCGAGCGCCGCGGCGGGACCCGGCCTCATCCCGCTCGCCCGCGCCGCGGGCGGCACCCTCGACGTCCGTCCGGCGATTGACGTCAGCCTGCTGTGCGCCGGTCCGAGCGGCTGGGTGGACGCCATCATCGGCCGCATCGAGGCCGCCCTCGCCGCGGCAGCCCCGACGAACGTCGTCGGCGTGGTGATCGTCGGCATCTTCAACTGGTTCGTCCACGTCGCCGCGACGGTCGTCAAGTCGCTCATCGACGGGTTCACCGCCCCGGTGCGGGCCGCGATCCAGGGCATCGCGGCCATCATCTCCGGCGTGGCGCAGCAGATCATGACGTTGCTGCCCTACGCGGTCCGCGTGAGCACCAGCGGCGGCAACGTGGCCGCGGGCACCTTCCGGCTCTCGACCGCACCGGAGCGAGGCACGTTCACCGCGCAGGTGACGGCCGGCGACCTGCCGGAGTGGCCGGCGGTCATCGCGGCGTGCGCCAACGCGGCCGGCATCGCGCTGCCCCAGCCAAACGTCAAGGGCGTCCCGCTCACCTGGGGGCCGTTGACCCCGGCGGCGCCGCTGCTGGGTCCAACCAACCAGGCCGCGACGAACATGACGACCGACGAGCACGGCCAGGCGGCGTGGCCGTTCCTGGTCCAGCGCGACCCGGGCGACGCCAACGGCGACGAGCAGGGCCAGATTGACCGGCTCGATGTCGCCGTCCACCGCCCCGAGCTCGACGACGCGCGCGCCAAGCTGGTGTCGGCGCTGTTCGGTGGCATCTGGGCGCCCATCCGGCCATTCGTGGTCGCGGCCTTCAAGCCCCTCCTCGACAACCTGCAGAGCCGTCTCAACACGCTCCTCGACGAGCGCGGCTTCGGCAACGCCAACCTCATCTTCCACGCCAAGGCGCCGCCTGCACCGTCGCCCTCGGCCGCCTCGAGCGGTTCGACCGCCTGCGCCGTGACGCTGCCGGCCGGGACGTACCAGGGCACGCTGACCTTCGACTCGACGACCATCGTGCCGCCCGGCCAGATCGACCTGGGCGAATCGGGCGGCGACAACAGCCACGCCACGGGGCCGCTGACCGTGACCGTGGCGCCGGACGGGAGCCTCAGTGGGAACTTCCAGGTGACCATGCTGGAGCACATGGTCTACAACGGCCCGGCGGAGGGTGCCAGCGACACGACGGTCGAGGAACAGGGGAAGTCCGTGACCGGCACCCTGTGCACGCTGACGCTCACGTACGCGAGCGAGACCATCACCGGCTGCCACGCCACCGGCCACGCCACGTGTGGCGGCGTCGGCCAGACGATCCCCCTTGCGGGCCTCGTGCCCCCGCTGCCCCTCGGTGCCCCGACGTCCGTGGCGGGCGGCACGCTGACGTGGTCGCTGTCGACGGAGAGCGGCTTCGACGCAGGCTTCGGCGGCCTGTCCGGGGAGGTGCAGTCCACGATGACGGCGGCCCTCCACGCCCCTTGACCGGGGCACGCGGGGAGGTTCTGCCGCCGAACCCCTGCGTGCAGAGGCCAGTGCGCATAGAGTCCGGGGGTGCGGGTGTGCATCCTTGGGCCGCTGCTCATCGAGGGACCCGTCGGTGACGTGCCGACCGGTGGCCGGCTCCAGCGCCGGGTCTTGGCCCGCCTCGCGATGGAGGCGGGCCGCCCGGTGGTGCTCGACGACCTCGAGGAGGCGGTCTGGGGCGACCACCGGCCGCGTGCCGGGCGGCACACGATCGCGACCCATGTCTTCCGGCTGCGGGCCCTGGGCCTCGAGATCGCCACTCGGCGGGACACCTACACCCTCGCGACGCCGACCGACGCAGACGCGCTGGACCGCCTGGTCGCCGATGCCCGCGCCGCGCAGGAGCGCGACGACGCCGCGGCGGCAATCGCGACGTCGCGAGCCGCCCTGTCGCTGTGGCGCGGTCAGCCCCTGCCGGAGCTCGACGACCTGCCGGACGCGGGCATCGTCCGCGCCCGCCTCGAGGACGTCGCAGAGGACCTCCGCGAGCGGCTCCTCGCCCTCGAGCTCGAGGTCCTGCCGGCGGCCGAGCTGACGCCGTTCGCACGAGAGCTCGTCGACGGGCAGCCGTATCGGGAGCGCCGCTGGGAGCTCCTCATGCTCGCGCTGTACCGCGCCGGCCGGCAGGCCGATGCACTGGACGCGTTCGCCGAGTGCCGGCGGCGGCTCGTGGACGACCTCGGCCTCGACCCGGGGCCCGCGCTCCGGCGGATGCAGCAGGCGATCCTGTCGCAGGATCCGTCCCTGGAGCCGTCGCGGCCGCCAGAGGCCTCGGATGCTCCGGACGCGCGGGGCGGGGCGGCGCCGGCGACCTCCTCGACGCATGCCGGCCCGCCGCGCGTCCCGGGGGTGTCGACGCGGCTGATCGGCAGGGCGACCGAGCTGCAGGACCTCGCCGACGTCTGGTCGCGGGCCCGCCTGGGGACGCTGCTGGGTCCGCCGGGCGCCGGCAAGACGCGCTTGGCGCTCGAGGTGGCCCGCCACGACCCGGGGCCTGTCTGGTACGTCTCCCTCGAACAGGTTGCCGAGTCGCAGACCGTCGCGGGCGCCATCCTCGACGTGGTCGCGCCGTCGTCGCGGGCGGCGGAGGCCCTGGACGGCGTCGTAAACGCGCTGGGGTCGGCGACGGGCCTGCTCATCCTCGACGGCTGCGAGGGGCGGGCGGACGAGGCCGCGCGGACCATCGACAGCATCCTCGCGTCCTGCCGCGAGATCCGCGTCCTCGCCACGAGCCGCGAGCGCCTCGGCGTCATGTCCGAGGCGGTGCTGCCAGTCCGACCCCTGGACGCCGCAGATGCCATCGACCTCCTCGTCGACCGGGCGAGGCTGGTGGACCCGCACTTCCAGCTCGAGCCGGGCGAGGATGCTCTCGCCGACCGCCTGTGCGCTCTGGTCGACCGTCTCCCGCTCGGCCTCGAGCTGGTCGCCCGCCATCTCCGGCTGCTGCGGCTGAGCGAGGTGATCGAGCGCGTCCAGCTCGATATCGGCCGCTGGGCCGGCGGACCGGTCCGCGGACGGGAGGGCCTGTGGGCCGCGTTCGACTCCAGCGTGAAGCGGCTCGGCGAGCCCGAGCGGCAGGCGCTCCTCGCGCTTGCCGTGATGGTCGCTGACGCCGACCTGGACCTCATCGCGGAGGTCGCCGGCCTCCCCGGCAGTGGCGACGACGTGTTCGACCTCGTGGCCGGTCTCGTCGATGCCAGCCTCGTTCAGGTCCGCAGCGCGGTCGGGCCAACCCGGTACGAGCTCCTTCGCACGCTCGCCGAGCGGACCATCGGCACAGCCGACCCGCAGGCCGCGGTGGCGTCCCGCCGTCGCTACGCGGATGGAGTCCTCGCCCGCGCCGAGCGCCTCGCCGCGCGATTGAGCAGCGCCGAGCGGAGCGAGACGCTCCGACTCCTGGACCGGGAGATGCCGCACATCCGGGCGGTGCTGAGCACGGCCACCGCCGCGGATGGCGAGCTGGCGCCGCGGGCGCTGCGCGTGGCCGTGGCCCTCACCGACTACTGGCTCGGTCGCCACCCGGCCGAGGGCCTCGAGCAGATCGGTCGGCTCATCGCCGCGGCGGGGCCGGGCCAGCCGCGGCTCGCGGAGGCGCTCCTCTCGCAGGGCCACCTGGCGTACTGGGTCACCGACTTCGCCCGGGGCGCCGAGATCGTCGACCAGGCCCGCGCGCTCTTCGCCGAGCTCGGCGACCCCCTGGGGGAGGGTCGCGCGCTCCGACGCCGGGGGGCCATCGCGGCGGCCACGGACGACGTTCCGGCGGCTCGCGCCTATCTCGAGGCATCGCTGGCGCGTGTCGAGGAGGCCCGTGTCGAGCCGGAGATCGGGACGACCCTGCTCCACCTCGGGTCGCTGCTGGCCGACGAGGGGATCGTCGAGGAGGCCACCGCGGCTCTGGAGCGCGCGCTCGCGATCGCCCTGGCCTCGGCAGACCCGCTCGCGAAGGGCCACGTCCTGGGGGCGTTGACGCTCGCCCACTGGAAGGGTGGCGACCTCGAGGCTGCAATGGCGACCGGCAATGAGGCGCTGCTCATCTTCCACGAGCTCGGCCATCGCCCGACCGAGGGGACGGTCGCCTGCCGGCTCGCTGCGGTCGCCCGGGGACTCGGCCGGCCGAAGGCGGCCCGGCGCTACGCGGAACTCGCCGTGGAGGCCGGCAACCAGGCGAGCACCCGCACGACCATCGCGCTCGGCCACATCAACCTCGCGCGCCTCGACCTCGACGCAGGCGAGAGCGCAGCGGCCGCGGGCCATCTCGACACCGCGCTCGGGCTGATCGACGCCGAGGCCGACCGCTGGGTCGTCGTGGAGGCGCTCGAGGCCACCGCGCGGCTCGTGGCGCTGGCCGGGCGGCCGGGGGCAGCGCGCCTGCTCGCGACGGCTGCCGCGATCCGCCTCGAGATCCGCCAGCCGGTCGCCCCGACCGAGGCGGCCGACCTCGAATGGACCCGGTCGCGTGCCGACGGACTCGAGGCGGGCGCCGACATGCCGGGCGAGGGGCCGTCCCGCCTCGACGGGCCCGCCGCGATCCGGGCGGCTGCCCGCCACCTCGCGGACACCGCCAGCGCGTCGCCGCCGGCCCGGGCGAGGCGGCGTCTGGACGCCTGATCGACCCGCCTGCGGTTGCACGCGAGCCGGCACGGCAGCAAGCCCACGGCGGACGATCCGGGCCGGGCGGGCTCCGGGTTGCGCCACCTCGTATGATCGGTAATGGTCGTTTGCTTCATTTGCTGGTTAGCAAGTGCGAACGCCCGCTGAGGCGCCCGACGATGACGCGCTCCCCCGTCCTCCCCGCCCTCCTCCTCGCCTCGCTGCTCTCCGGCTGCGGCCCGGCCCCCACGGTGAGCCCGGCGGGCGCCGCGGTGTCGTCGGCGCCGCCGTCGGCCGCGCCGCCGTCGGCCGCGCCCGAGTCGACAGGGCCCTGGCAGGTCGCCGACGTCGCCCTGCCCGCCGCGGTCACGACGGCACCCTCGCTCGAGCCCGGCTACCAGTGCCACCCGTGCCACTTCCTCGCCGAGGACCAGCTGCTCGCGGTCGCCCCGACACCTGCCGGCCTGATCGCCGTCGGCGTCCAGCAGCCCCCGGCGCAGGCGACCGCGTTCATCTCGGTCGACGGCGTGCACTGGGGGCTGCTCCCCGGCTTCGCGGGTGCCGAGACGACCACGGCCGTCGCCATCACGGCGAGCGGCAGCCGGTCCGTGATCGTCGGGCTCGACTCGAGCGGCGCAGTCTCCTGGGCATCCGGGGGCAGCAGCTGGAGCCAGGCTCCGCGCCAGGAGGACCTGCTCGTCCCCTACGCGGCCGGCGGGATGACCTCGGTCGCGCCGTTCGGGGGCGGCTTCGTGGCCGGCGGCTATCGCGACGATCCGCTCCACATCACGGCGTCTGCTGCCGTCTGGCGCTCTGCCGACGGGCTGAACTGGCAGCTCGACGACGTGCCGAGTGCGTTCACGGGCGGCCGGATCTGGGGCATCGCCGCCAAGGGCGGCACCGTCGTGGCGGTCGGCACCGACGGGGATCCCAACTACGGGCCCGTCGGCGCCTGGCAGTGGACCGCGGCGACGGGCTGGCGTCGGGCCCGGATCGCGCCCGACGGCGGTGGCGCCATGCGGGCCGTCCTCGCCACGCCCTCGGGGTTCATCGCGGTGGGCCTCAACAGCCACGACGACGGCGCGATGTCCTGGAGCTCGGCCGACGGCCTGGCCTGGACGGCGGCGCCGGACCAGGCGTCGTTCCACTACGGGCAGGCGGCGATGCGGATGCAGTCGATCGCCGCGACGCCGACCGGGTACGTCGTCGGCGGCTGGCGCTCGGATGCGGCCAAGGGATCGGGCGTGACCTGGACGTCCGCCGACGGCGTCACGTGGCAGCCGTGGGTCTGGGAGCCGGCGTTCTCGGGCGGCCAGATCACCGGCGTGGCCATGCTCGGCGGCACCGCCATCGCGGTGGGCCGGACGGGCTATCCCGACTGGAACCAGGCGACCATCTGGCTGAACGCGGCCCCGTGACGCCCGACGCGGGTCCCGGGCGTGATGCCGCTGCGGCAGCCGTGACCCTGGCCCGGCGGCGATGAGCCGGATCGCCTCGCGCAGCCCGGCGCCGCTGCGGGCAACCGGCCGGCTGAGCCGAAGCGACCTGCTGTGGGTCGCCAACACGGCGCACGGCCCCGGCGGCCACTGGCATGCCCGGGCCCGCGAGGGGGAGCCGGACCACGACCACCTCGCGGTCGCGTCGGACGCGCTGCGATACCTCGTGGACCATCGGGTGCCGACACCGCCCGAGCCGCCGGACGCTGCCGCGCTCGCGAGCCTGGCTGCGATCCGCTCGAGCGTCGAGCGCCTCCTCGTCGCTGGCGATTCGTCGTGGTCCGAGCCCGTGAGCGGCCTCATGGGCGACGCCACGTTCGCCCTGGGGCAGGACGGGCGCCTCGAGAGCCTCGCCGAGGGCTGGGACGGCTTCTGCGAGGACCTCCTCGTGGTGCTGGTGTCGCTCGCCGCGGACGGCGTCGCCCTCCACCGCTGCGCCAACCGGCACTGCCGCCTGGTCTTCGAGGACGGCAGCCGGAGCCACACGCGTCGCTGGTGCGACAGCGCCGGCTGCGGCAACCGCGAGCGCGTCGGGCGGGCGCGCCGCGCGGCGGCGGCCGACTGAGGCGGGCGACTGCCGAACGCGGGGTCTGGGGCCTAGGGCCCGGCCAGCCGGCCCGACCGCGCTGATGCCAGTTGCTAGAGTGGTCGGCCATGGACCATGGACCCATCGCCGGTCAGCCCGTGCCCGTGCTCCACGGGGACCGGGTGGTGCTGCGGCCGCTCGAGGAGGCGGACCTGCCGGTGCTCTTCCGCATCCTGGCCCAGCCGTCGGTGGCCCGGTGGTGGGGCGCCGGTGCCAATGCGTCCGACCTCTCGCCCGGTGACGACGGGGCGGCGTTCGCGGTCCTGCTCGACGGCTCGGTGGTCGGCTGGATCCAGTTCGCCGAGGAGGCCGATCCGGGCTACCGGCACGCCTCGCTCGACCTGTTCCTCGACACCGCGCACCAGGGCCGGGGGCTCGGCCCGGACGCCATCCGCACCCTCGCCGCCCACCTCTTCGCGGTTCGCGGCCACCATCGGCTGACCATCGACCCCGCGCTGGCGAACACGCGTGCCATCCGCGCCTATGAGCGGGTCGGGTTCCGGCCCGTGGGCGTGATGCGGGACTACGAGCGGGGCGCCGACGGGACCTGGCACGACGGGCTGCTGCTGGACCTCCTTGCCGGCGAGCTGCCCGCGCCGGCGCCGGCCGCGAGCTGAGGCGGGGGCCAGCCGCGAGGCTCGCGATCCATGGCCGGGAGGCCGCCGCGGGTGGCCCGCCGAGCGGCTGACGATCGGCTGTAAGGGGTTGACTCGCCCCTCCCCCGCGGGTAGGGTTCGGTCCCCGTCCGTCCCAGCGGGAGAAGCATCCGCGTGGACCATCCGATCTGCGCCTCGGCGCGTCGACCAGCGGAAGCGCCTCGCGGCCCGATGCCGTGCTGGCAGCGCGGTGATGCCCGATGACGATGGTTGCGGGGATCCCGTTCGTCCACCTGTTCGAGCTCGCGGACACCGTGGAATTGGTGCTCCCGCAGAGCGTCCAGGACTTCGTCGAGCGGTTCGTGGTCGTCGAGCACACCGCCAGCCAGTCGGACGGCGCGATCTTCCACCGCGGCCGCATCGCCCCGGTCGACGACGCGATCGACGAGATCCCCACCGACTTCAACCTCGGCATCGGGCGGCTCAGCCTGCCGCTCGTCCAGCTCGGGATCCCGTTCCAGCTCGCGTTCGTGCGCAAGCCCGCCACCGGCAACCTCGAGCCGAACCCCGACGTGTGGCGCCTCGACCTGTCGCTCGACGTGTTCACCCTCACGGTCGACGGCCTGCAGCCCGCGCTCTACGTCCCCGAGACGGGCACCGCCCCGCGCCACCTCGTCCGCGACACCAGCCGCTCGTCGGTCAAGATCACCGGCTCCGCGGTCCTGCGGATCGAGGTCCCGTCGGCCGGCCCGTCTGTCCAGGTCTCGTTCATCGACCAGCCCGATCCCTTCGACCCGACCGCCGCCAGCGGCGCGGTCGCGACGCTCACCTGCACCCCGCCGCACTTCTTCATCGGCGGCTCCGAGTTCGGCCTCACGGTGGGCAGGCTCGAGTTCGACTTCTCCGAGAGCTACAGCCCGCCCGACGTCCTCGCCCGCGACCAGGGGCCGGCCTGGATGGGCGTGGCCATCGCGGAGGCGACGTTCTACGCCCCGCGCAACCTGCCCGGCCTGGGCGACCTCTCGGGCGGGGTCAAGAACGTGCTCCTCGGGCGGCCGGTGGGCCTCCAGGGCGAGCTGGAAATCCAGTTCGGGCGCACGGCGATGAACCCCGCCACGTTCCAGTTCAAGCAGGGCGAGGACGCGAGCGCCACGCCGCTGGGCATGACCGGATCCGGGCTCGCCTGGACCGTCACCATCCAGGCCTCGCACGACGAGGACGTGCCCATCCTCGCGGGCTTCCAGACGCCCGGCCCGCCGTCCCCCGATGACGTCCCCGCTGGCGGCATCCAGGACTGGTCCGCCGACTGGACCTGGCCCGACGAGACCGTCGAGAGCGGCGACTCGTCGTCGGGGACGGTCCGCCACGGCCAGGTGCTCAAGGTCACGCCGATCGAGACGGTCAAGGTGGGCTCGGACTCCACCGACTTCCGGCACCCCGAGATCTCGTTCCGGTTCGTGGCGGCCGGGACGCGCCCCTCGATCAACGCGACGGTGAAGGACCCCACCGGGACGCTGAGCGACCAGCACTTCACCAACGTCGTCCACCTCGGCGGGACCAAGGCGTCCGTCACCACGGTCACCCTCGAGGCTGTCTCGGGCAGCTCGACGCCGGGCACGTTCGAGTGGGAGATCGCGGGCCAGCCCGGCAAGACCACCGGCGCCACGTTCGTGCCCGTGCTCGACGACCTGCGCGGCGGGCACCTCGTGATCCTGCGCGAGAAGGTCACCCCGCCGGCCGGCGAAGAGGAGACCCGCGTCGGCCACCTCGAGATCATGTCGCTCACCGATGTCGAGCTGCTGGTGGGCTGCGAGGCAGGCGTGTTCAAGGCGGCCGATGCCGCCACGCCGCTCAAGCTCGCGGCGGTCGAGTCGACGTTCGACCTCTCCGACTTCCACGCCCAGGGCAAGTACACGACCAAGACGGAGCAGGCGGAGATCGACGCCGGCGACGCGACCAAGGTGGACGTCCCGGCCGACGGCCTGGCGCGGGTGACGATCGACGGCGGGACGCCCTCGACGCCGGCGACCGACCGGCACGTCCAGATCCTCATGGACTTCGACACGGCCCACGAGCTGAGCTGGGGCGACGCCCGCCCCGCCGGCTCGACCGACGGCTTCTCCCAGGCGAACCTGCTGACCTGGGCCGCGCGCTACCCGGACGCCCAGTTCCTGGTGGTCGGCCGGTGCGACGACATCGGCTCCGACGTCTACAACAAGGGCCTCGCCAAGGACCGGGCCACGCGCGGCCGCGACCTGCTGGCGTCCGCGCCCGACCCGAGCGAGACGGCCGTCGACGCGGCGAAGATCGCGATCCGCGGAGAGCAGGACGCCTTCACCGGCAGCCCCGACGGCAACGCCCTCGAGGAGGACCCCACGCTGGGGCTCACCCCCAACGAGAAGTCCGAGGCGCGCTCCGGCCCGTTCAACGGCCGCCTGATCGAGCTCGAGACCGACGCCGCCACCTGGACCGACCACGCGCGCTACGTGAACGGCGTGCTGAGCGAGCACGAGGCCACGCGCGTCCCGTACCGCCGGGTGGACATCTACGCCGTCGGCGGGACGCCCGCCTCGAGCGCGACGCTGCCCACCGACGACGCGGTCTCGGCCACCCTGCGCCGGGCACTGGTGCCGGCCTCGGGCGCGGACCCGGCCCCGGTCACGCCCGGCTCGCCGTCGCTCGACTACCGGGTGAAGCTCAGGATCGCCTGGAACAGCCCCACCGTCTCCGACCTGCGCGACGCCATCCCCACGCTGGCCGAGGCCGAGTTCGCGTGGACGCCGCAGACGATGCCGCTGCCCGACGTGGACTCGCAGGCGGTGGACCTGAGCCGCGAGACGCTGACCGTGTTCGTGAACTGGGCCCACGACACGCGGACCGGCTACACCAAGGCGTCACTCGGGATCAAGAGCGAGGGCGATCCCGACGGGCTCATCTCGACCCAGACCAAGCCGCTGATCGCGGCGCTCGCATTCGGCCCGGCGCTCCTCTCGGGCCTCGACGCGAACACCGACCTCGTCGGCACCGGCGCGCGCGTGGCGGCGCTGCTCGCCGTGGTGGGCTTCGCGTCCGTGGACCTCGGCGACGGCCCGCTGGTCGGTGACGGGTCCAAGGCGGCGCTGATCTCGGTGGCGCTCGAGACCGAGATGCGCTCGATCGCCGACCCGGCCGCGGCGATGCAGATCCGGGCGGTCACCGACTACGTGACGACGATCCACGTCAACGGCGGCGTCCTGGGCATCAAGACCGCCCCCGACAAGCCGATGAAGATCCGCTACAAGCGGGTCGGGCTCCAGTACGACACCACCAAGCAGGGGTGGGACCGCTTCGGGATCGTCTACGACTCGACCTCGCTCGAGATCGAGGACCCCGGCAAGTGGCAGATCGACGGCATCCTGGGCGAGCTGCTGCGCATCGTCGAGGTGGCGCTGGGCACGGGCTCGTTCTGGATCGAGGGCCGGATCGCGATCGCGCTCGACCTGGGCCTCGTCGAGATCTCCGAGGCGATCATCCGGCTGACGTTCAAGGGCGCCGGCGCCCCCGAGTTCGAGCTCCGCGGCTTTGTCGTCAAGGTGGACATCACCGACGTCCTCGAGGGCGAGGGACGGCTCCGGATCGAGGACGGCGGGCTGGTGCGGGCCGGCGTGGACGCCTCGATCATCCCGGCGGGCCTGGCCGTCCAGGCGGCGATCGCCTTCGCCAAGGAGAACGACGCCAGCGGCGAGTGGATCTTCCTGAGCCTGTTCATGGGCGTCCAGTTCTCGACGCCGCTGCCGCTCGCGAACTCGGGGCTCGCGATCTACGGCTTCAAGGGCCTGTTCACGATGAACGGCTCGCGCGACTTCACCCACATCGCGAACCCCGACCCGGTGCTCAAGGAGCTCGACTGGTGGGCGACCCCGCCCGAGAGCAAGTACAAGCCCGACCACGGCCAGTTCGCGCTCGGCGTGGGCGTCGTGGTGGGCACGATGCCCGACGCGTCGTTCTGCGTCTCGTGCGCCGGCATGCTGGTCGTCGCGTTCCCCGACATCGAGGTCATCCTGGGCGTCGACGTCAACATCATCCAGGTCCCCGACACCGAGGCGTCCGACGACAGCGGCGGCCAGTCCGCCTCGATCACGGGCCTGATCGTGATCGACGACAAGGCGATCAAGCTCGCGGCGTCGGCCCAGTACACCATCCCGAGCGTGCTCGAGGTCAAGGCGCCGTTCGCCGGCTACTTCCCGTACCCGGGCAGCGGCGACGACGTCTACGTCCGGATCGGCTCCGACGGCCAGACCGCGTACAAGCGCTACGGGCAGCCGGTCACCCTCAAGCTGCTGCCGGGCACCCTCGACGTCCAGGCGTGGACCTACCTGATGATCGAGCAGGGCGGCCTCTCGCACCTCGGCGGCGACGCGCGGTTCAGCTTCGAGGGGTTCTCGGTCGGCTTCGGCGCCGGGTTCGAGGTCAAGTGGAGCGCGGGGCCGATCAAGCTCGAGGCGTCGGCGTCGGTCCTGGTCGGGTTCGGCACCGCCCCGCTGATGCTCAAGGGCGGCATCTTCGTCAAGGGCGAGCTCGACCTGGTCGTGGTCTCGATCAGCGCCCATGCGGACCTGGTCCTCGAGGCGCGCGAGTTCAAGCAGGGCGACGGCTCGCAGGCGGTGGCGATCAAGATCGACGGCGAGCTCTGCGGCGAGGTCGACCTGTTCTTCTTCTCGGTGTCGGGCTGCGTGACGGTCCACTTCGACCTGAGCCCCGACATGATCCCGCCCGCGCCGCCGAGCCCGGTCAAGGGGATCGCCCTGACCGACCGCCACGACCGGGTCATGGGCGTGGCCACCACGGGTACGCCCACCGGGGCCGCCGTGTTCGTGCCCGACAACCCGAACGCCGGCGCCGCGGTCGACACCAACCACGTGGTCTGGCCCGACACGGCGCCCGTCGTCTCGTTCGCGCACTACGTCGAGAACGCGATGCCCGCTGCCTCGCAGTTCACGCCCGGCCCCACGCCCACGCAGGACAAGTGGTTCGGCTCGAGCGCGCTCAAGTACGCCTACCGGCTCGATTCGCTCGTCCTGCGGCGCGACGACGGGACGCTCGTGACCGGCAGCAAGCCGCTCCTGTCGGTCTGGGGGACCTCGCCCTACCGCCAGCCGGATGCTTCCGGCTCGGGCGGCCCGCTCCCCTCCGAGCACGAGGGCCCCTCGCTCAAGCTGCTCGACTGGAATCCCTGGGCGTGGGTCGTGAACATGACCAGCGGCGGCGCCGGCCAGCCCGGCGACCCGGTCACGACCGTCGGCACGGTGTGCGACCCGAAGCCCGCGCCGCAGCGCACCTGCGTGCTCGGCCGGACGGCCAGGCGGGCCGGCCTCAACCGGGCCCGGATGCGCTCGGAGAAGCCGCCGCAGGCGCCGTACCCGAGCCGGTTCTACGTGACCGGCGAGCCCGTCGTGCGGCTCGGCAGCTCCACGCTGCGCGGCCGCCCGCTGGTCACGCTCATCACGCTGACGGGCGGCCAGCTGGTGCCGGGCTCGGTCGTGGCGCTGCCGTTCCCGGCCACCGTCGACGGCGAGGGCCTCACGACCGGCTACCGCTTCCCGGCTGCCCGCCGCGCCATCGCCGGCAGCGGCCTCCAGGACGTGCCGCTGCCATGGGAGGGCGAGTTCAGCCAGAAGGTGACCGACCCCCAGGTGACGCTGCTGATCTGCGACGCGTCGGGCCAGGGGGCGCCGCCCGCCGGGGGCGCCTGCGACGACTTCGCCGGCCTCAAGCCCGACGCCGAGGTCCAGGTCGTGGCGCGGCCGTCCTTCACCGTGCGGACCCTGGCCGCGAACACGCTGCTCGTGCTCGTCGACCAGGTCGACCAGACCCAGAGCCCGGCGGTCCCCGGCAGCGACGGCTCGGCCGAGATCCGGATCCCCGATGCGGGCGTCGAGATCCGCCTCGTCCGCCCGGCCGACCGCGTCGAGGTCACGGTGATGCTGTTCGCGCGCCCGGTGAAGGGCGAGGCGCTCGCGGCGGACGGCAGCGTGATCGCCACCGACAGCACCTCGGCGGCGCAGCGCGTCGAGCAGCGGCTCGTGTTCGAGGCGCCGGGCATCGCCGCCGTGCGGCTGCGCGGCGGCGGCAACGAGGCGCTGCTGCTCGAGGTGTGCGCCAGCGGCGGCGACACCGGCACGACGTGCATCGACTTCAGCGGCGCCAGGATGCCCGAGCCGAAGATGCCGAAGTGGGCGTGGCGGGGACTGGACTTCGCGAGCCGCGACGGGTCGTCCACGCTGTCCCTGGTGGACCGGGTCGACGCCCGGCCCGACCCCGACAAGCCGGGCAAGGACGCGACCCCGGAGCTCTCGTTCGCCGAGGCCGGGCTGCGGGTCGGGCTGCCGTCGCCGGCCGACGCCCTCGAGCTGCACCTGTTCCTCGGCAAGGGCGCCGCGGTCAGGGCGGTGGCGACCGACGCCACCGGGGCCCGGGTGTGGCGAGGCGAGACCGGTCTCGAGACCGACCGGCCGCAGGTCCTCCGCCCGCAGGCACGGGGCATCGCCGCGGTCGAGCTGGTCGGCGGCGCCGGCGCGGCCGTGCTGTACGAGGTGTGCCTCGGCCCGATGCAGGCGCCGACCCCGACGCACGGGCAGCCCGGGCTCGGGCGCGGCGCGCTCGCGACCCACGTCTTCGCGAACGCCAAGGCGTCGCCCGACGTCCTCGCGGGGCAGGCGTCGACGCACGCCGCCACGACCGTGACCGGCATGGTCGGGGACACGCCGGTGGACGGCTGGCCGGGGACGACGGTCGACCGGCGGGAGGGCCGCGACGGGCGGGTGTGCGAGCTCGTGACGTTCCGCCCGGGCGACCCGAAGGCCGGGCCGTGGGACGGCTTCCGGGTGGAGCCGCCGATCGGCAAGACGGCCACACTCGTCTCGGTGTGCGGCATCGACCAGCGCGCGGCCGACAACCGCGCCAACGACACCGCCGTCGCGTCGCAGCTCGTGTCGATCCTGACCGGCGTGATCATGCTGCCGCCCGACGAGCGGCGCGAGATCGTGCTCGATCCCGACACCACCTATGAGGTCGAGGTCGGCTGGAGCTGGCAGGCCTGGGTGCCGCCGAACCCCGACGACCAGCCGCCCGACCCCGACCCGAACGCCTGGACCGCCGGGCCGGCCGACACGCTCCGCTTCCACACCGCGGCCGACGAGTCGCTGGCCGGCCAGCCGCAGGACGGCCTCAACGAGTACGTGTTCGACGCGCGCGATGTCGAGCGCTACGTCGTGGCGGTGGAGCCGGCCGACGGGCGCCTGCTGCAGTTCACCGACGACCCGATCTGGGTCCACCTCGACGCCGGGCACGTCCAGCAGCTGCTCGAGCTGTACGGGCGGACGCTGCAGATCGAGGTCAAGCGCACCGATCCGCCGCCCCAGCCGTCGCCGGCCCTGCTCGCGACGGCCCTGGCGCCGATCGCGGTGACGCTCGAGCTCCACGACCAGTCGACCAGCACCGAGCCCGTCGGCTACCGGAGGATCAACGCCGCGCTGGGCGACCCGCACATCGCCCCCTGCGTGCCCCCCGGCGGCCCGATGGGCGGCACGAGCATCGCGGTGACGGGCGAGCTGGCGCCCGATGCGGACTACGACCTCAACCTCGTCGCCCCCAAGGGCGCGGACCGGCCGGTCGTGCTGGCGACCCGCTTCCGCACCTCGCACTACACCGCGCCGCGAGCCCTGGTCGACGCGCTCGGGTACACGACGGCGACGGCCCCGTACCTGCCCGACGACCTCGTGATCCCGGACGGGATGGCGTTCCCCGCGGGCGGCTTCGTGGAGGGCGACTCGGCCCTCGACGCGGCGCTCGCGGCGATCGACGCCGAGACGCTGCCGCTGCCCACGGCCGGGGCCCGCTCCTACGTCGTCTGGAGCCACGACGCGGCCCTCGGCTGGCGCGTGGAGGGGCTGATCGTTGACAGCCCCGAGTCGCTGCAGCGCCAGGCGACCGTGGTCGACGCCTCGGGCGTGGCCTCGCAGGGGACGCGGATGGCGCCGCTCTCGGCCACCATCGGCGCGGCGAGCCTGACGCCGTGGCGCGCGAACGCCCGCTGGACGCGGGTCGTCTTCCGGCCGGCCGGCCCGGTCACCGTCCCGGGCCCGGAATCGACGCTTGCGCTGACCTTCACGACCTCCGAGGGGACCGTGGCCGGCAGCCGCCGCGTGCTGGCCGTCCCGTCGGTGCTCGAGCGAGAGGGCCTGTGATGTCGCTGCCCGTCGTCTCGCCCACGCTGTTCAACGCCCAGGCGCTGCCCGCCGACCCGGCCGACACGCACCTCCAGCCGGGCATCCACCTGCGCGTCAGCGCCCACCCGCTGCTCGGCCTGCCCGTGACGCCGTTCGTCGTCTACCGCGCCGTCGCCGCGCTCAACCGCGACATGAAGCTGCGCACCGACGCCGTGTTCGTGGACGGCGCCGGTGCGGTCCTGACGCCGCCGTTCACGCTGGCGCCCGGCAACCCGGTCACCGCCTACCTGGCCCTCCACCCCGGCGACGTGTGCCTCTGGGCCCAGCTGATCGCCGACCCGACGGCCGCTCCGCCGGCGAATCCCGGCAAGCCGACGCCGGCCGACCCGGGCAGGCCGAATCCGCCGATCCCGATCGGCCCGGTTCCGGCCCGCCCCACCCGCCTCGACGCGTCGCGGCTCGCGAGCCACCTGGTCACCGGCGCCAAGACGGCGGGCGTCACGGTCACCGCCTTCATCGGCACGGCCCAGGGCCCGAGCCCGGTTGGATCGCGGACGCAGCCGCCGTTCAGCTTCACCGGTCCGGGGATCGTCCAGCTGCGACTCGAGGGCTCGGCCGCGGTGGTCGGCGTCCAGTGGCTCGAGCAGGGCGACCTGCCCGACCTCAAGTGGGCGCCCTGGACGGTGCTGAACCTGCCCCACGAGGGCGGCCCCCGCTACCTCTCGATCGACGGCGCCCTCGCCCGCGCGGCCGCCCGCGTCCTCCAGCAGGCGCCCCGCCGGGCGCCGCTCCAGGAGACCGTGGGCGCGGTGCCGCCCGCCGCCGCGCCGGTCGAGACTGCCGCCTACGAGTTCAAGCGGGTCGCATCCCTGGCCAAGCCCATCGCGCCATCGCTCGACCGGCTGATCACCGACCTGTCCGCGCCGGAGCTGGAGCTGCTCGAATCCGACCCGATCGTCGACCAGGACGGCGTGGAGCGCGGCACCTCGAGCCAGCTGTGCATCCACCGGGTCATCGGCGGCCAGCTGGACCCGGGCACCGCGGCGCTGCTCGGCTACAAGGGGCTCGACGCGGAGCTCAAGGACCCGGCTGCGCTGCTCATCTTCTACTGGGTCAGCGGCTTCTTCCGCGACTTCCCGCCCTCGACGACCCAGCCCGCCACGCCCGCGGACGCGGCGTTCGACGCGCAGATCGCGCTCCTCTCGGGCGACAGCCTCGTCGGCGATGACGCCGCCCTCCGGAAGGCCTTCGAGACGCTCGTCAAGCCGCTCAACGTGCAGCTCAACCAGGCGACCGAGGGCGAGCTCGAGCAGGTCACCGACTACATCGGGCTGGGCGCGCTCGCGATCGCCGACCGGTCCGCGCCGCCCGACCCGATTCAGCCCCCCTCGATCGACGGGACCGCCCACGTCGGCTGGCTGCCGGTCGTGCCGCCCGACGCGCGGCGCGAGGTCGAGGTCCAGCTCTCGGGGGCGGCGACGGGGGGCCTGCTGGCGGCCGAGAAGCAGACGCCCGACGGCGGCGCCGCGCGCGAGCAGCTCAACCGGGCCAACGACGACGGCTGGCACCTGCCGCTCGTGCTGGGCATGGACAACGACGACCCCACGGTCGGCCCCGTCTCGGCGCCCGGCACCGGGTTCATCCGCGACCGGCAGGGGGCGCCCGAGACGATCCGCTACTACGTCGCCCAGCAGGACCCGTTCGGCCGCTGGTCGGGCTGGGCCTCGGCCGCGAACCCGCCCGGGCCGCGCCCGGAGCCGCCGCGGCCCGTGCTCCGGGGCACGTACACGCAGCCCGCCGACCCAGCCTCGAGTGGCGGCACCGTCCGCGTCCAGGCCGACGTGCCGGCCCTCGCGACGCTCGCGCCCGGCTCGTTCCCCATCACGCAGCTCGAGGTGACCTCGCTCGACGAGACCACGCTCGCCTCAACGGCGTACACGGGGAGCGTCGGCGACCCGCTCGCCCCCGACGCCACCGTCGACTTCACGTTCTCCGGCCCGCTCCTCGCCCCGACCGAGCAGCGGCGGCTGACCCTGACCGCGGTCTGGCGGGACACGGCCGGCGTCGCGTCGGTCGCGTCCGAGCCGGTGTCGCTGCGGCTCAACGACCCACGCCCGCCGGCCCAGCTGACGGTGCCGGACACCCTCGTGTACAGCGGCCGCCCTGACGTCCTCGGGCTGTCCATGGTCGAGTACGCCTGGACGCCCGCCGCGGGCCAGTCCACGTTCGCCGTGTACTACACCGACGAGAACCGGCTGGCCGCGTTCCTCGCCGAGGCGCCCGCCGGATCGGCGGCGGCCACCGTCCGCGACGCCCTGGCCTCCGCCACCGACCCCGCCGCCCGGGCAACGCTGTTCCGCGCCAACGCGTCACTGTTCCCGGGCCACCTCTTCGAGCGGCTGCAGGGCGCCGTGTACGACGCGGGCGGCGGCACATCGGCGTTCCGCCATGCCGTCTCGGGCAGCCTGCGGGTGCTCAACCTCTACCGCATCTCGGCCGAGAGCGCGTCCAACGCGCGCGTCGACATCACCTCGCTCCCGCTGCTCGTCTTCGCGGTCCCCAACGCCGACCCGCCCGCGCGCCCCGTCATCGCGGTCGTGCCGGACTCGATGGCCGACAACGGCTCGACCTACTCGGCCACGATCTCGATCACGCTCACGACCGGCATGACCGCCGCGGCGTCGTGGCGGCTGCGCCGGTCCTCGCTCGGGGCGACCGACCTCGCGCGGATGCCCGTGGTGGCGACCGGGCCGATGGGGCCGGTGGGCGACGACGGCAAGCAGCTGGGCGCCTACACCGACATCGGCCGGGTCCAGATCTCGTCGACCGCCACGCTCAAGCCGTGGGTCACGTACACCTGGGTGGCCGAGACGCAGGGCGACTTCGCCCCGGGCTCGGTGGCCGCGGGGCGTCCCGTGCCCGGGGCGTGGGGCTCGCCATCGGACCCGGTGAGCGTGATGCTCATACCGCCGAAGCCGCCCGAGCCGGTCGAGAACGCGGCGGCATCGGGCACGTCGGTCGGCGGAGGCGAGTTCACCGGCGTGGCCGTCGGGTTCACGCACCCCCGGGTGCTGTCGGGCGGGATGGCCGGCACGTACCGCGTCCGCGTCGCGCGCCGGGCGCCGGGCGGCAGCCTCGAGCTGCTCGACGAGGTGGCGCTCGGAGGCGGCGAGGGGCCGTACAGCGTGAGCGGCATGCGCCCCGGCGACGCGGCCGACCAGGTCGCGTCGGGGACCGTCTTCCGCCTCGTGCTCATCGACCCGCTCGGCCGCGAGAGCGACGCGGCGGAGACCACCCTCGCATGAGCGGGAGGACGCCATGGCCACGCTGAACCCGGCCCCCTCCTCGCTCGGGCTCGCATCGCCCGCGCTCGGGCCGTGGTTCAAGGACGGCACCAACGCCACGCCCACGCTGGGCGTGCCCGGCGCGGACCTCTCCGTCGCGGTCTCGCTGGCAGCGAACCTGGAGTGGCGCGCGCCGGCCAGCGGCCTCGCCTCCTACGCCTTCGCCGCCGACCCACGCCCGGCCGTCCTCGCGACACTGCGCCAGGCCGACGGCGACGCCGCGTTCGCCACGGGCAGTCTCGTCGTGCTGTTCACGCTGCTGCCCGAGGTGGAGCTGCGGCTCGCGGCGCTCTCGAGCGCGATCCCCTCCCCCAACGGGATCGCCGTGCCGTCGGGCGCGCCCGGCCGGCCGCCCGTCCGCGCGCTCGCCCTGGAAATCCCCGCGGCGAGCGCCGGCTCGATCGGCGCGATCGAGCAGCTCCGCGAGGCCAACCTGCCCTCAGTGCTCACCGATGACGCCAAGAAGGCCGCCTACCTCGGGCTCAAGCTCGATTCGGGGACCCTCGCCAACGGCGACGCCGCGGTGACCGAGCTCCACCGGCCCAAGACCGACGCGGTGATCGTGAAGAACCGGACCGGGTCGGCCATCGCCGTGCATCTGTGGGCGTTCGACGACCGCGGGCGCGCGCTCGACCCGGGCGCGGTGGCCGCGTGGTGGGCGTTCCTCGCGAGCTCGGCGGGGTTCGACAACCTGTGGGCGCTCGACCAGGCGGCGGACGAGCGCACCGCGAGCGTGGACGCCCAGAAGACCGTGCTGTTCTGCGGGCCGGCCGAGGGGCCGCTGCCGTCGGCGCAGCAGGGCCGCGTCCAGACGTCGGGGCTCACGGCGGTGGGCTCGTCCGCCTCGCTGTTCGCGGTGGGGGCGTCGCCCTCCGTGCAGATCGGCGCCGCGAGCGGGACGGACCTCATGCCGATCCCGCGGCTCGCGCTGCTTCCCAACGGGTCGTACGGCGCGGGCGGCGCACCGGGCACCGCGATCTTCGCCGGCTGGACCGGGAGCTCGTGGCCCGCGACGATCGTGCGCGACTTCGCGCGGATCGCGGTCGCCGACCTCGAGAGCCACCTCGTCGGCGTCGACCGGAGCGACGCGACCCAGGGCAACGCGAGGCTCCGGGTCGCGGCGGCGCGCGACACCGCCGCCACGCCGTTCCTCGCCACGACCGACGCGACCGCGGCGCAGGTGAGCACGGCGCTGACCGCGGGCGCGGCGGCCGTCGCCGTCACCCCGGTGGCGGACGCCTCGTGGGGCGCGTCCACCGCGCCGTCGCTCGGGACCGGCGCGCTGCCGGACAAGCTCGCCTTCACCGTGCACCCGCTGCGCGGCGAGGGGACCGCCGCTGGCGCCACGGTCGCCGGGCAGAAGGTGGTCGTGCGCTTCCCGGCGGGGTCGCTGCCGGCGAGCGGCTGGGTCCGGGTCTGGACCCAGGGCCTGGACACGACCACGGGCGATCGCTTCCGGCAGGACGGCGGCGGCGGGCGGGCCGACGCGTCGGGCCGCGCCTTCGTCGTCACCGCGATCCCCGACGGCAGCGCGGCGCCGACCAACGCGTCCGATCCCCCGCTCCGGCTCGGCTTTGACGCGCTGGTCGTGACGGACGCGGCCGCGCGCTACTACATCGAGCAGCGGTTCGACCGCCCGGCCCTGGTCAGCGGCGCCAAGGAGGCCCTGCCCGCCCCGCCGGGCACCCTGCCCTCGGGGCTCACGGCGTGGATCTGTGAGCAGGGCGCCGCCCTCGCCCGCGGCGGCGGCCAGCTGGCGAGCGGCGAGACCGTGCTTGCCGTGCCCGACGACGAGGAGCACGGGACCTATGCGCTCGTGGACCCGGCGACCATCGTGGACGCCGACGTCGCCGCCGGCACCCTGCGCAACAGCGTCGCGGCCGGGGACACGGTCGTGGTCACGACGCCGGCGTGGGTGGACACGCCCGAGGGCGACACGGTCGACGGCACGGGCCCGGTCGGCGCGGCGGGCGCCACCGTCGTCCACCGGACCCGCCACGGGCTCGTGGACGACGTGACCGAGTGGGGCCGCCCGCTGCCCACCCAGGAGCGTCGCGAGGTGGCGGCGATCGACCCTGCGGGCGGGACCGGCGTCGTCGGGTCCACCCCTGGCCGCGCGGCCAGCCACGAGGCCGTCCCGGCCCAGCTCGGCCACCCCGGCGTCCCGGCGACGGCCGAGATCCACGGCGCCGGCGCCGCTGTCGCCGGGCCGCTCGCCGCGAGCCTCGCCACGCTGGTCCGCGAGCGCCAGGCGCTCAGGCTCCAGGGCTTCGTGGGCGTGGCGCAGCGGCCGGTCACGACGCCCGCGGACCCGGGCGGCACCACCGCGTTCGGCGCGGTGCTCGAGACCATCGCCCACGGCGTCACCGGCGACGCGGCCGTCCGCGCGTTCCTCGTCGCGGTCCCGGGCTGGACGCCGGGCCAGGCCTGGCTCAGCCTCAAGCAGTCGATCGAGAGCGCGACCGGCGTGGACCTCGACCCGGTCATCGACACCGCCACGTTCGACGACGACGCCCTCGCGGCCGCGGTTGACCGCGCGATCCTGCGCACCCGCGACGGCGCGTCCCAGGCGGCGGTGGCGGTCCAGGCGGCGCTCGAGCGGGCCGAGGACTTCGTGTACCTCGAGACGCCGGCCATCGACCGGCTCAGCGCGGCCAGCGACTCGATCGACCTCGTGGGCACGCTGATCGAGCGGCTCGCCGACCACCCGGGACTCGCGGTGGTGCTGTGCGTGCCCGAGAAGCTCCTCCCCGGCCAGCCCAAGCGGCTCGAGGAGATCCGCAAGGCGGGCATCGGCGACGCGCTCAAGGGGCTCCTCGACGCGGCCCCCGACCAGGTGGTGCTGTTCACGCCGACCGCGGGCTCGGGGCGGCAGCTGCACATGGCCTCGACCACGGTGATCGTCGACGACGCGATCCTGGTCACGGGCTCAACGCACCTGTGGCGCCGCGGCCTGACGTTCGACAGCTCGCTCGCTGTGGCCCTGTTCGACGAGCAGGTGGCCGCGGCCCGCCCCGCCGCCGTCCGGGCCGCCCGTCGGCAGCTGCTCGGCGACCGGCTCGCGATCGCCCCGTCGCTGGTCCCCGACGACCCCCGCCAGCTGCTGGCCTCGCTGCAGCGGCTCAACACGGCTGGCGGCCTGCTGCGGGTGGTGCCCAACGCCTACCCGGCGACCGCCGACACCACGACCGATGCGGACCTCGAGGTCTGGAACCCCGACGGCTCGAAGGACGGCACCTCTGACTGGTACCTGTTCCTCGGCGGCCTCGGGACAACGGTGCACGACCAGGTCAACAACGCGGCCCGCTGAGCCCGGGGCGGGGCGCGCTTGCAGGTCGCAGGGCGCGGTCCGTCGAGGCGAGCGCCGCGAAGGTGGCGGCCTCGCTCACGAGGGCCGTCGCCGGCGGGGAACGCTCCAGCCCGATGTCGACACGGCCGCCACAGACGGGTGACATGCCGCCCGCCGCAGCGACGCGGCATGGGCATCGGGCTCGATTGGGAGTACGTTCGCGTGCACGAGGGCGGCCCGCGCGTGACGAGCGGCTGGCGCCGGGACAGGCAGATCGGGAGGGATCGACATGCGACTCGGCCTTGTTGGCTACGGCAACGGCGGCCGCCACTTCCACGCCCCGTACATCGTCGCGGCGCAGGGCGTCGAGCTCGCAGGTGTGGTGACCCGGTCACCGGAGCGCCGCGCGCAGCTCGCGCGCGACTACCCGGGCGTGCCGGCATTCGGCACGCTGGACGAGCTGCTGGGAGCCGGCGTCGACGCGGTCGACATCACGACGCCGCCCCAGACGCGCCGGGAACTCGTGCTCGAGGCGATCGCCGGGGGCGTCCACGTGATCGCCGACAAGCCGTTCGCGCCGGACGCCGGCGCCGCGCGCGACCTGGCGGCGGCCGCACGCGCCGCCGGCGTCGCGCTCAACGTGTTCCACAACCGCCGCTGGGACGCCGACATCCGCACGCTGGCCGCGGTCATCGCCAGCGGAGAGCTCGGCAAGGTCTGGCGCGTCGAGAGCAGGTTCGACCTCGACCAGCCGGGCGGCCTGGACCAGGGCCCGTCCGGCGGGCTGCTGCGCGACCTCGGCGCCCACCTCGTCGACCAGCTCATCTGGCTGCTCGGCCCGGTGCGCTCGGTGCACGCGCAGCTCGACCACGTCGAGCTGCCGGCCGGGCGCACGGACGCGGCGTTCTCCATCGCGCTCGAGCACGCGTCGGGCGCCCGCTCGCGGGCGGCGGCCAGCAAGCTCAACCGCAACGTCGAGCGCGAGCTGCGGGCCTACGGCGCCGGGGGCTCGTATATCGCGCACTCGACCGACGCGCAGACGGCGGCGATCTTCGCCGGGCGACGCCCGTCCACCGAGGGTCCCGCCTGGGGCTACGAGCCCGAGGAGGCGTGGGGCACCCTGCGGACGGCCGCGGGCGAGCAGCGCGTCCCCTCGGCGCGGGGCGCCTGCCAGGACTACTTCACGCAGTTCGCGGCCGCAGTCCGGGGCGAGGCGCCGTTCCCCGTCCCGGCCGAGGAGGGCGTGCGCACGATCGAGGCGCTCGACGCGGCCCGGGCGAGCGATGCCGAGGGCCGCGTGATCGCGCTCGGCTCCTGAACGTCAGCCGAACGCGGCGCGCAGCGAGCGGTCGAGGTCGGCCCACAGGTCCTCGACCCCCTCGATGCCCACCGAGAGCCGGCACAGCGTCGGGCCCACCACCCCGGCGTCGCCCGCGTACCGGGCGCGGCGCTCGATCAGCGATTCCACGCCGCCGAGGCTCGTGGCGTGGGTGATGAGCCGCAGGCCGGCGAGGAACGCCTCGGTCTGCTCGACCGTGCCCGCGACGTCGAACGACAGCATCGGCCCGGCGCCGAGCGGCAGGACGCGCGCCGCGAGCTCGTGGCCCCGGTCCCCGGCCAGGCCCGGGTAGTGGACGCGCGCGACCCGCGGGTGCGCGGCCAGGCGGCCCGCCAGCTCGACGGCCGAGGCCTCCGCGCGGTCGAGGCGCACCGCGAGCGTCCGCAGGCCGCGGAGGGCGAGGAACGCCTCCAGCTGGCCCGGGACCGAGCCGTGGTCGTGGCGGAACGTCGCCAGCAGGGCGGCATGGGCCTCGTCCCGGCACACGGCGGCCCCGAGCAGCAGGTCCGAGTGGCCGCCGATGAACTTGGTTGCCGAGTGCAGGACGATGTCGGCGCCGAGCTCGAGCGGGCGCTGGCGCAGCGGCGTCGCGAACGTGGCGTCGACCACGGTGACCGCGCCCCGCGCGCGGGCGCCGGCCGCGATCGCCGGCACGTCGGCCACCACCATGAGCGGGTTCGCGATCGATTCGACCCACACCATGGCCGCGCCCTCGGCCGCCGCGAGGAGCGCGGCCGTGTCGCCGGCGGGGGCGAACCGGACTTCGAGCCGCCCGTGGGCCGCCATGCGCTCGAAGATGTTGCGCACGCCGTAGTAGGTGACGGCGGACAGCGCGACCGCGCCGCCGGCGGGCACGAGGTCCGCGATGGCCGCCGCGGCGGCGAGGCCCGAGGCGAACGTCACCGCGCGGCCGCCGTCAAGCGCGCCGAGGGCCGCCTCGAGGGCGCCCCACGCCGCATTGCCGTCGCGGCCGTACTCGACGGCTGCGTCGTGGACATACGTGGAGCTCGCCACGAGGGGCGGATTCATGGGAGCGCCGGCGGTGCGCGAGGGCCTGCCCGCCTGCACGGCCACCGTGTCGGCGGTCCACGCGGGGTCGAGCTCGAGTGGCGCAGGACGGAGCGGGTCGGTCATCGGTCGGTGCCTCCTCGGTTGGCCGCAGCGTGGATTGTCCTCCTCGCCGTCAGCACCGCGGGCGCCTGGGCGCGAAGCCGGCGCTCGAGGTCGTCTGCCGCGGCCGTCGCGGATGCGAGGGCGTCGGGACCCAGCGCGTCGATGATGAACAGCGCGCGCGTCGTCGAGGTGCGGAGCTGCGTTCTCGTGCACTGGCGCCAGTTCCAGCGCCTGCAGGTGACGCCGGCGTCGTCGGCCCAGACCACCTCGCCCGGGTCGGGGTGCTCGACAACCGGCTCGCCGCCGGCGGTCGTCTCGAAGGCCTCGTCTCCCGCTGCGCGGACCAGGCGGGCCGCGCCCGCGTACCGGGCGAGGTCCTCGCCGCCGACCGGCACCTCGTGGAGCACCGACACCGCGTTGTAGAGGTCCGTGAGCCGGTTGATCCGCGGGAGGCCGCCAGGGACTCGCCGCAGGAGCGCCTCGAGGCTGTTGCGTGTCCGCTGCGGCTTCGCCCCGAACGCGCGGTAGGCGTCGCGCCAGTCGGCCACGTGCGGCCGGTCCTCGGGCGCCCCACCCGCGAGCCTCGCGGCAGCCGTGGCCTCTGCCTCGCGCAGCCAGGCGTCGGACGCCTCGTCGCTCGGGCCGCCCGCGAGGCCGTCGGCCGCCACGAGGACGGCGATGTAGTCGGGCCGCAGGTCTCGCACGGCCTGGTCGACGACAGCCCCGGCGAGGACCGCCTCGAGCGCCTCCGCCGTCACCGCGGCCTCCCCCGACGCCCAGTGGGCTCGAAGACCGTGAGGGCGAACCGCGCCCGGTCGGCGCCCTCGTTCCGGTAGCCGTGGACGGCGTCGCCCGGGAACGATGCGGCGTCACCGGCCGCCAGCACCGCGCGCTCGCCGGCGACCGACAGGACGACCTCGCCCTCGATCACGGTGAGGAGCTCGCGCGTGCCCGCGACGTGCGGCTCGCTCGCGTGCCCGTCGCCTGGGCCCAGCGTCCAGTCCCACAGCTCGACCACGTCCGGCGAGGCGATCCCCGCCGCCATGACCGCCGCACCGCCGTGGTCGCCGGTCCAGAGGGGCGGGCGCGACCCGGAGCGGCTGATCGTGATGGCCGACACGTCTTCGATCGGCGCGACCAGGGTGGGCAGCCCGACCCCGAGGGCCTGGCTCACCCGCAGCAGGGTGGCGATGCTCGCGTTGACGGCCCCCTGCTCCATGTTCACGAGCATCCGGCGGCTCACGCCGGAGCGCTCGGCCAGCTCGTCGAGCGTCCAGCCGAGCGTGCGCCGCCGCGCGCGGACGCGCTCGCCGATGCGCGCGATGAGCCCCGTCTCGACGGCCATTGTCATGGGCAGATCCTACCCGATCCTGCATGTGAAGTGCATCATCTTGCCCTGCCGCGGTCGGACACCGTGTGCGCGTGCGGGCTGCCCGCCCTCGGCCGGGGCACCGCGTGACACGAACGTTATGGTGGCGTTACGGCACCGACAACCCGGCGCCGCCATGAAGGACGTCCGTCGGCGGACGCGTCCCATCCAACCCGGCCGTGCGGCCGGTCCGCCGGCGTCGACCGAACACAGCAGACGACAGTGGCCGGGAGCCCGATCACGGGAGGTGCCTTCGTGGCAGCACGACGCCACTTGCTCCAGCGCAGCCCGATCGCGAGGCAGGCGCTGGTCCTGACCGCCGCCTCGGTCCTCGCGCTCGCCGCTGCAGTCGGGGGTCCGGCCGCCGGCAGCAGCGCGCTGGCCGCGCGCAGGGCGAACACCTGCAACCTCGACTCCACCGGCACGGGCATCCGGCACGTCATCTACCTCCAGTTCGACAACGTGCACCTGACGCGGGACAACCCCAACGTCCCGTCCGACCTGGAGCAGATGCCGCACCTGTACGACTTCCTCAAGGACCAGGGCACGCTGCTGCAGAAGCAGTACACGGTCCTGATCTCGCACACCGCCGGCGGGATCACGAGCTCGCTCACCGGCCTCTACCCGGACCGGATGGGCACGACGGTGTCGAACTCCTACGACTACTACAACACGGCGACCGGGATCCCGACCTACACCTCGGCGTTCAAGTACTGGACCGCCCCGGTGGCGTCGCCCGTCGACACCCACCCGAACATGATCACGACCGGCGGTGCGAACACGCCCGCGCCGTGGGTCACCTACACCCGAGCCGGCTGCGACGTCGGCAACGTGTCGGTCGCGAACACGGTGCTCGAGAACGCGACAGCGGGCGCCTTCAAGGCCGGGCCGACCGACCTGTACTCCGCGACCAGCGCCGGCGACACCAGCATCGACCTGTTCAGCAACAGCGGCTTCAAGGCCGGCGACACGATCACGATCGACCAGGGCGCGAACCAGGAGACGGCGGTCATCGACCACTTCTCCGGCTACTACACGTACCTCACGGCACCGCTGCAGTTCGCGCACGCAGCAGGCGTCTCGGTCTGGGAGCCCGCCGCCGACCCGGTCGACCACACGGGCGACCTGACGACGATCTTCGGCGCCAACTCGCCGCAGTGGCAGGAGGGCCTCAACTCGCAGGAGGCGCCGTACGGCTCGGCCGCGGCCAGCCTCGCGACCACGGACTTCGTCGGCATCGCGGTCCACTGCGCCAAGAATGCGTCGAGCGTCTGCACGCACGACGCCAACGCGACCGCCGACACCCTGCCCCAGGAGCCCGGCGGCTACAGCGGCTACCACGCCCTGTTCGGGGCGAAGTCGGTCGACCCGGCGATCGCGAACGGCTCGCCGGCGGTGGACAACGTCTTCGGCACGGCCCCGATCACCGACGCCTTCGGCCAGCCCGGCTTCCCCGGATTCGACGCGATGTCGGCGGCCGCCTCGCTCGGCTACGTCGCCCAGATGCAGGAGGCCGGCATCCCGGTCACCTACGCCTACCTCTCGGACCTGCACGACAACCACGCCGGCGGCGGAGCGTACGGCCCCGGCGAGCAGGGCTACGTTGACGCGCTCAAGGCCTACGATGACGCGTTCGCGCAGTTCCTCACGCGGCTGGCGTCCGACGGCATCAACCGCCACAACACGCTGTTCGTCGTCACGGCGGACGAGAACGACCACTACGCCGGCCAGCAGGCGCAGAACTGCGACGGCGTCACCACCGCGTGCCAGTACAACACCGTGACCAGCAAGCCGTACCACGGCCGCTACGACCTGACCAACAACGGCCAGGACGTCTCGACCTGGACGGGGCCGGCGACCTGGCCGCCCGCGGGCACCAACGGGCCCCTCGTCGGCGAGATCGGCTACAACATGACCTGGCTGCTCGGCAGCGCGATCGACGGCACGGGCTACGACATCTCGTTCGACTCGGCGCCGAGCTTCTACATCCACGGGCAGCCCCAGGCCGTGGACTCGAGCGGGCACGTGGTCCTCAACCCGGTCCTGCGCGACTTCGAGCACGCGGCAGCCAACCTCAAGGCGTTCGACCCCTACATCGACGCGACCGGGCTGACGCCGGTCGCGCGCTACCTCGTCGACGGGCCGACGCTCAGGGCGCTGCACATGATCAACGCCGACCCGCAGCGGTCGATGTCGTTCACGATGTTCTCCCAGCCCGACTTCTACTTCCAGACGTACAGCCCGTGCGCCGGCACGAGCCAGGGCTGCCTCAGCGACAGCTACGCCTGGATCCACGGCGACTACGCCGGCGACGTCGGCCGGACATGGCTCGGCATGGTGGGCCCCGGCGTCAAGCACGGTGGGATCGACACGACCACCTGGACCGACCACACCGACATCGTGCCCACGATCAACGCCCTGACCGGGCTGACGCCCGACTACACGCCCGACGGCCGGGTGATCACGCAGATCCTCACCCCGTCGGCCGCCAAGGGCGGCAACAGCTCGTCGTTCGTCGAGCTCGGCAACCTGTACAAGCAGATCGACGCGCCGTACGGCGCCTTCGCCCACTCGCTGATCGTCGCCTCCACGAGGGCGATCAGGGCCGATGACGCGACCTACCTCTCGATCGAGGGGCGGATCGCCCGGCTCGCCGCCCGCCGCGACGCCCTCGCCCAGCAGATGCGCAGCGTCCTCTACGGGTCGGCCAACGGCCACCGCGAGCAGCTGATCGCGCGGGCGCACGCCCTCCTGCACGAGGCGGCTGAGCTCGCCACCCCGTAGCGAGGGGCGTCTCCGACGCCACGCCGAGAGCCGGGAGCCGACCGCTCCCGGCTCTCCTCACTGTCAGCCCGGTCGCGCTCGTGCACTTGATCCGAGCTCGGCGATCGCTCAGGATCGCTCGCACGGCGTGGCCCGCCGCGCCGCGCCGCCAGAGCCGAGGAGCGCCCGCAACGTGGATCGCGCCGAACCGCCCGCATGAGCTCGCCCGACGACGACGCTTGGCCAGCTCGGCCAGCGGCCGCTCCCGAGCCGGGCGCCGTCCGCCGGTTCCGCAGCTGGTTCTGGCGGCCGCCGCGGGCGCACGGCGAGATCGAGGCCGAGCGGAGGGTCAGCTTCCTCGAGCTCTTCTACGACCTCGTCTACGTGGTCGTCATCGCGCAGGCCGCGCATACGCTCGCGGGCTCGGTGTCCGTCCGCGGCTACCTCGAGTTCCTCGTCGTCTTCGCCGTCGTCTGGGTCGCCTGGGCGAACGGGACGCTGTACTACGAGCTGCACGGGCGCGAGGACGGCCGGACGAGGACCTACGTCTTCGTCCAGATGGCGATCCTCGCGCTGCTCGCCGTCTTCACCGGCGGGGCCGCCGCCGACCCCGGGTCGGGCACGGCGTTCGCGGTGGTCCTCCTCGCGTTCCTCGTCGTCATGACGTGGCTCTGGTACACGGTCCGCAGGCAGGACCGGCCCGAGTTCATGGCGATCACCGCGCGCTACCTCGTGGCGATGCTGGCGTCGATCGTCGTGATCGCGGTGAGCGCGGTCCTGCCGACCGACGCCCGGCTCATGGTGTGGGCCGGGTTCTCGGCCGGGTGGCTTCTCCTGATGCTCCTCTTCGGCTGGAGCGCGCGGCGCGGCTCGGTGACGGGCATCGTCCCCACCGACGCGATGGTCGAGCGCTTCGACCTGCTGGTGATCATCGTGCTCGGCGAGGTCGTGACGGGCGTGGTGAACGGCGTGGCCGGCGCCGAGCACGACCCGGCCACCCTGGCGACCGGGTGCCTCGCGCTGCTCGTCGGGTTCGGCCTGTGGTGGATCTTCTTCGACGTGGGCGGGCGCCGCCTGCCCCGCCGCGACGGGCTGGCGGTGAACGTCTGGATGGAGGCGCACCTGCCGATCGCCGCCGCGATCGTCGGGGCAGGTGCCGCGATGGTCGGCCTGATCGAGCACGCCCACGAACCGCTGACCCCCGCGGCCACGGCGTGGCTCCTGGCCGGCTCGGTCGCGCTGCTGCTCGTCGCGCTCGGCGGCATGACCCGCACGCTCGCCGACTACCCCCGCCACGCGGTCGTCTACCGACCGCTCGCGCTCGTGATGGTCGGTGCGGCGGGGATGGCCCTGGTCGTGGGCTGGCTGCGGCCGGCCGGGTGGCTGCTCGCGCTGCTGCTTGCGGCCCTGCTCGCGGCGGTCTGGATCTTCGCCGTCGTCCGGCTCTTCACGACGGGCACGTGGACCGCGGCGGGCGCGTCGCCGGCCGAGCGCGAGCCGCCGGCCGGCTGACGGCCGGACGGAACAGGTGGTCCGCGGGCTCAGGCTCCAAGGCGCAAGCCTGCAGGCGCGATCTTCGCCACCCACGGCCTCACTCGAGCGGCGGCACGTCCCCCGGCTCCCGGATGCGCGGCAGCGGCGAGAGCACGAGCAGCGCGATCGACGCCGCCATGCCGGCCCAGCCGAGGGCGATCCCGCCGCGGATCCCGATCGTGCCCGCGACGGCGGCGGCCGCGAGGGCGCCGAGCGGGTAGGCGATGCCGTGCGAGAAGACCTCGAGCGTCGCATTGACCCGGCCGAGGATCCGGTCGGGGATCACGGCCTGGATCAGCGACAGCTCGGCGACGCCCTCGATCGTCTGGAGGCCGTCGCCGACCAGCTGCGGCAGGAACACCATAAGCGTGGCGACGACGAGGGGCCCGCCCGCAAGGGGCGTGAGCACGCCGATCGCAGACGCGCCGATGGCGCTCCAGATGAGGGCGGGGCCGAAGCCGATCCGGGCGATGACCCGCGAGGCGAGAAACGAGCCGACGAGCGAGCCGACCCCGCCGGCCGAGATCACGATGCCCAGGAGGAGCGGGTTGAGGCGGAGGTCCTCGATCAGGTAGAGCGTGTAGAGCACGCCGTAGAACGACCCCGCCACGTGGGCGATGACCGAGCGGAGGGTGAGCGGGACGAGGACCGGATGGCGGCGCACGAGCTGGAGGCCCTCGGCGATCTCCTCGCGCATGCGTGACGGCCCGGTCCTCTGGGGGCGCGCCGGCTCGGGGCTGCGGATGAGGAGCAGCGAGACGGCCGACACCACGAACGAGATCGCATCGACCAGCATCGCGAGCGGCGCGCCGATGAGCTGGACGAGCCCGCCGCCGATGCTCGGGCCGCCGATCTCCGCGAGGGACGAGCTCGTGGCGAGCTTGCTGTTGCCCTCGACCACCCGCTCGACACCGATCAGCGACGGGACGTAGGCGGGGTAGGCCGCGTCGAACAGCGCCCCGAGGCAGCCCTCGACGAAGACGACCGCGTACAGCTGCTCGATCCGGAGGACATTCGCGAGGTAGGCCGCGGGGATCGAGAAGAGCAGGAGCGCCCGGAGGACGTCGGCGGCGATGAGGACCGGCCGTCGCCGCACCCGGTCGACCCAGGCGCCGGCCACGAGGCCGACCAGCAGGACGGCGAGGCTCGCGGCGACCACCAGCAGCGCCATCTCGGTCGGGCCTGCGCCGAGCACGAGCAGCGCGACCAGCGGCACCGCGGTGCGGGTCACGACCGACCCCACCTCGGACACCGTCTGGCCGGCCCAGAGCCGCATGAAGTCGGCGTGGCGCCACAGTGATCTGCTGGTCACGATCGCGAGAGTACGGCACGGCCGGTCGCCGCCGCAGGACTGGGCCATCCTGCGGCGGCCCATGCGTGGGTCGTCCCCTCGGCGTACCGTTCGGGGATGACTGCCAAGGAGTTTCCCATCCGGATCGGCGCGCGGTCGGCGCCCCTCCTTCGGATCCTGTTCGGCGTCACGCCGTCGCGGGCGTTCGCGACCATCGACGGCCAGCGAGTCGCCGTCCGGTTCGGCCGCTTCGGGATCGAGACCAGCGTCGCGAACGTCGAGCGCTGGCGCATCGAGGGCCCCTGGCGCTGGATCACCGCCATCGGCGTGCGGCGCAGCATCCGCGGCGGCGACCTCTCGTTCGCGGGCAGCCCCCGCGGCGGCGTCCGCCTCGACCTCCGTGAGCGGCTGCGCTACGGCCCGCTCCGCGTGCCTGCGGTGTACGTCGGCGCCGAGGACCTCGACGGGTTCGCCGCCGCGCTCGCCGCGCTCGGGATCCCCGGCGAGGACGTGCGCCGATCCTGACGGCCAGTGCGTCGACCGCGCCGGCGACACGTCCTCTTCAACGCGAGCTCGAGGCGGCCGCGAGCCCTGCCCGCGGTCCCATCCCTGCCCGGCTGGCGGCAGGGGCGCACGACCGGACGACTTAGTCCATTGACTTGACAAAGTCCGCCCACACCGCTAGCATCCGGACGGTCCAGGCTCTCGGGGAGCCGGGCTGGGAGGGTGGGGATGCCTGCAGCCAAAGCGCGCGCGCCCGGATGAGCGGCACGGTCCTGCCCCAGAAGGCGACCCATAAGCGGACGCGAACGTTCAACCAGCAGCTGGTGCTGCGCGCGCTGTACGACCAGAGCACGCTCTCGCGCGCTGACCTGGCCCGGCTCACCGGCCTGACGCGGACCTCGGTGGGCGACCTCGTCGGCGCGCTCATCGACGACGGCCTGATCGAGGAGGTCGGCCGTGGCCTGTCGAGCGGCGGCAAGTTGCCCATCCTGCTGCGCGTCGTCCCCGACGGTCGCCATCTGATCGGGCTCGACCTGGGCGAGGCGCAGCTCCGCGGCGCCGTCGTCAACCTGCGGGGCGAGATCCTGCGCTCGGTCCAGCTGCCTCCCGACGGCCGGAACGGAGACGCCGCGGTCGAGCTGGTCTTCCGCCTCGTCGACGCCCTGCGCGCCGATGACCGGTCCCCCCTCCTCGGGATCGGCGTCGGCGCGCCCGGCGTCATCGACACGGGCACCGGGACGGTCCGCTGGTCGGTCACCCTGAACTGGGCCGAGCTCCGCCTCGGGCCCCTGCTCGAGGAGCGCTACGGCGTGCCGGTCGTGGTCGCCAACGACAGCCATGCGGCCGCCCTTGCCGAGCTGATCTTCTTCCGCCGCCCGCGACCCGCGAACATGATCGTGATCAAGGTCGGGCGCGGGGTCGGTGCCGGGATCATCCTCAACGGCCAGCTGTTCCAGGGCGACGGCTACGGAGCCGGCGAGGTCGGCCACGTCTCGATGGGCAGCGGCGACGCGCCCTGCCGCTGCGGGCGAGCGGGCTGCCTCGAGACGATGACCAGCATGCGCGCGATGGTTGACGCGGCGGCCGCCGTCGAGCCGTCGATCGCCGACGAGAGCGCCCTCGTGGCAGCGTTTCTCAACGGCGTCGCCGACGTCCGGCAGATCGTCCTGGGCGCGGCGCGCGCGCTCGGCGTCGCCGTCGGCTGGCTCATCGGCGTGCTCAACGTCCGCCACGTCCTCCTGGTCGGGCCGGTGGCGGCCTTCGGCGACGAATGGCTGGCCGAGGTCCGGCTCGCTGCGCGATCGAGCGTCCTGACGCTGCTCGCGCGGGACACGCAGATCGAGTTCGGCCACATCCACGACGACGTGGTGGTCCTGGGCGCCTCGGCGCTGCTCATGGAGCGGCAGCTGGGCTTGGGGCTGGTGCGATGAGCGCTAGCAGCGTCCAGTTCGAGGGACCGCTCGTCGCCGGCGTTGACGTCGGCGGCACCAAGACGTCGGTGGTCATCGTCGACGCCCGGGACTGTGTCCACTACGAGCGGGTCGCGCCCACCGAGCGGGCATCGCTGGTGGGCCAGATCGCCGGACTCGTCGACGGGGCCCGGCGCGAGCTGGGACGGGACGTCAGCGCGGTGGGCGTCGCGATCCCCGGTCACGTCGATCCGGAGGGCGGCTCGGTCAGCGTGGCGGTCAACCTGGGCATCACCGACCTGCCCCTGGGCCCGATGCTGCAGGCGGCGCTCGGTGTGCCCGTGTTCGTCGAGCACGACGCCCGCGCGGCCGCGATGTGGCTGAGCACGCAGGGGGCGGAGGGGCCGGCGCATGCGCCTGCGAGCGTCGCCTACCTGGCGATCGGGACGGGCATCTCGGCCGGCGTCGTGCTCGACGGGGCCCTGCTCCGGGGCGACAACGGTTTCGCCGGCGAGGTGGGCCATCTCGTCGCCGATCCCGACGGCGTTGCCTGCGCCTGCGGACTGCGGGGCTGCCTGGAGACCGTCGCCGCCGGTCCGGCGATCAGCCGCCAGGCTGACGAGGCGATCGCCGCCGGCCGCACGACGCTGCTGTCGCGCCACGCGAGCGCGGCGGACGTCTTCCGCGCCAGCAGCGACGGGGACGGGGTCGCCCGTGAGATCGTCGACCGGGCGGCCGATCACCTCGCGTGGGCGATCCGGTCGCTCGCCCTGACCCTCGGCGTGCGGCGGGTCGTCATTGGCGGCGGCGTCGCGGCAGCGGGGCCCGCCCTCCTCGAGCCAATCCAGTCGCGCATCGCCCGCGAGCGCGCCGCCTCGCCGCTGGTCGAGGCAGCGCTCGGCGAGGCAACCGTCGTGTTGTTGTCCCCTACTGAGGAGCCCGCCGCGCGCGGGGCGGCAGCGATCGCTCGTCAACGCATCGGCTTGCCTGAGCGAAAGGGGGTGGGCGAGGGCTAACCGACTCGGCCGCCTCGCTGGTCCGCGGCACCATGCCTGGACCCGGCGGGGCCACTCATCGCCCACAGTTGTGGCAATTCGCTGGAGGAGCAATTCATGGCCAAGAGACAACGGAGAGCGTCAGCCTTCGCGGTCGCCGCGATGATGCTGGTCGGCGCGTGCGGTAGCAGCACCCCGTCGGCAACACCGGGCGCGACCGCCACCCCGGCGGCAACCGAAGCGGCGAGCGCGTCTGCGGCGCCGAGCGCATCGGCGTCGGCCGCGCCGGAGTCGGCTGCGCCGGCTTCGCCTTCACCGGCCGTCCCGTCGGTCCCGACCGGCTACACCGAGCTCGACCAGGCCCTCGGGTCGGGCCAGCCGATGGCCGGCAAGCAGGTTGACATCCAGGTCCAGTGGACCGGCGGCGAGCTCGCCAACTTCCAGGCGTCGATCGCTGACTTCGCCAAGGCAACTGGCATCACGATCCAGGTCGACAGCGTCCCCTCGAGCCACGAGACGGTGCTCAAGAGCCGGATCGAGGGCGGGTCACCGCCCGACCTCGCCCAGCTCGCCCAGCCCACACCAGTCCTCGCCTACGCGGCCGAGGGCAAGGTGATCGACGTGGCCACCTTCATGGACGCCAAGAAGCTCAGCAGCGAGCATCCGGCGACCATCGGGCTGGTCACGCAGGGCTCGAAGATCTGGGGCATCCCCTACAAGGCCGACGTCAAGTCAACGGTCTGGTACCCGATCAAGGCGTTCGCCGCCAAGGGCTACCAGGTGCCGAAGACCTGGGACGACCTGATCGCGCTGTCCGACAAGATCGTTGCCGACGGCAGCAACCCGTGGTGCATCAGCGCAGGCGGTCCCGGCGACGCGACCGGCTGGCAGATCACCGACTGGATCGAGGAAGTCGTCCTCAAGACGAAGGGCCTCGACTACTACAACAACTGGATCAACCACAAGGTCACGTTCGAGGATCCGGGCATCAAGGCCGCATTCGACAACTACGTGGGCAAGATCTTCTTCACGCCCAACTACGTCTACGGCGGCCCGACGGCGATCATCAACACCGACCAGAAGACGACCATGGACCCGATGTTCAACCAGGACATGGCGGCCCCGCAGTGCTGGATGCAGAAGGTCCCGACCTGGTACGGCCCGGACTTCTTCCCGGACCAGCGCGCCAACGGCACCCCCTCCAAGTACGTGGTCGGCACGGACGTGGGCATCTTCCCCTTCCCGACGATCGACCCCAGCCAGAACAACGTCGAGGGCTCGGCTGACACCATGATGGTGCTCAACGACCGCCCCGAGGTCCGCGCGGTGGCAGAGTTCCTCTCCACGCCGGAAGGCCTCGAGAACTGGATCCGCGCGGGCAGCGCGATCTCCCCCAACACCTCCACCCCTGCTGACTGGTACGCAGGCGCCTACAAGCTGCAGGTTGCGTCCAGCATCGTGAACAATGCGGCCGGCATCGGCTTCGACGCCTCTGACCTCATGCCCGGTGTCGTTGGCGGCGGGACCTTCTGGACCCAGAGCGTCGACTGGGTGAACAGCAACGGCACCAACACGGATGCCGTCCTCAAGGCCATCGACGACAGCTGGCCCAGCCACTGACGTCGCAGCGTTCAACGGGACGCGCCCACCCGAACCGGGTGGCGCGTCCCGTTCTCATCGGCAGCTGAGGAGGAGCCATGGCAGTTGCCAGGAGTCCCGGGCAACCGGGCCCGTCCCGCTTCATCGCGCCCATCGCCGGCCTCATCGGCCTCGCGCTGTGCATCGGCGGCATCCTCGTCCTGCTCGACCCCCACGGCGGGCAGAACCTGTTGGCGTCGGTCTACGAGACCCTGGGAAATGCGGCCGGGGCGACCCAGCTGCGCCATGGCCAGGGCGACCAGGGGATCGCCAAGATCGTGCTCGCCGTGATCGCGCTCGGCGTCGGGGTCGGCGGGATCTGGCTGCTGTACCTCGGCGTGGGCGGGCTGGTGGGCATGCTGCGGCCAGTCTGGCGAGACCGCGTCCTGCCCTGGGTGTTCGTCGGCCCGGCGCTCATCCTGCTGACCGTGTACCTGCTCTATCCGGGCCTGGCGACGTTCGCGCGCAGCTTCTTCGATGACCACGGCGCGCTGACCCTCGCGAACTACGAGGTCATGACCAAGCCCGACTTCATCGAGGTCCTGCGCAACAACATCATCTGGCTCATCGTTGCGACCGCGGGCAGCGTGGGCCTGGGCCTGCTGATCGCCGGCCTGTTCGACCGGATCCGCCGCGAGGCGCTGGCCAAGACCTTCGTCTTCCTGCCGCTGGCGATCTCGCTGGTCGGCGCGTCGGTCATCTGGGGGTTCATGTACGCCTGGGAGCCGGCCCAGCAGCCCCAGATCGGGCTCCTCAACGCCATCATCGTGGGGCTGGGAGGGAAGGCTGTCCCCTTCTTCACCTCCAGCCCAGTGAACATCGCCGCCGAGATCGTGATCATGGTCTGGCTGCAGACGGGGTTCGCGATGGTCGTGCTCTCGGCCGCCATCAAGGGCGTGTCGACCGAGATCATCGAGGCCGCCCGCCTCGACGGGGCCACCGAGCGCCAGCTCTTCTTCCAGGTGATCGTGCCCTCGATCCGCGGCTCCATCATCACCGTGACCACGACCATCGCGATCGTGACGCTCAAGATCTTCGACATCGTGTACGTGACCACCGGCGGCCGCTTCCACGACGACGTGGTGGCCAACCGGATGTTCCACGAGATGTTCCAGTTCTTCAACGACGGCCGGGCCGCGGCGCTGGCAACGCTGCTCTTCGTCGCCGTGCTGCCCGTGATGTACGTGAACCTTCGCAACTTCCACAGACAGGAGGCGGAAGGATGACCGCGCCGGCCCAGTCTTCCGCCCGGCCGAGGACACGCGTCGCCCCCTGGCGGCCCGTGCTCCTCCGCAGCCTGCCGGTCCGGCTGGCGGTCCTCGTGATCTGCTTCTTGTGGACGATCCCGACCCTCGGCCTGCTGGTGACATCGCTGCGCAATCCGGAGCTGATCAGCAGCACCGGCTGGTGGACGGCGCTGTTCAACCCATTCGCGCCCGACCAGTGGACCCTCAACAACTACCAGCAGGTCATCACCAGCGGCGGGATGGGCAATGCGTTCCTCAACAGCGTGATCGTGACCATCCCGGCGACCGCCATCCCGATCACGATCGCGGCGTTCGCCGCCTACGCGTTCGCGTGGATCCCGTTCCGCGGTCGCGGCATCCTGTTCACCGTCGTGGTGGGGCTGCTGGTGGTCCCCCTCCAGATGTCGCTGATCCCGATCCTCAAGCTCTACAGCGGCGCGTCGCTCTACGGCACGTTCGTCGGCATCTGGCTCGCCCACACCGGCTTCGGCCTGCCGCTCGCGATCTTCCTGCTGTACAACTTCATCTCCCAGCTGCCCCGCGACCTGTTCGAATCGGCGGCCCTCGACGGGGCCTCGCACCTGCAGATCTTCATCCGGCTCGTGCTGCCGCTCACGGTCCCGGCGCTGGGCGCGTTCGCCATCTTCCAGTTCCTGTGGGTCTGGAACGACCTCCTCGTGGCGATCACCTTCCTGGGTCCGGCCACCGATCTGCGGGTGATGCCCATGGCCCTGTTCGCCCTGCTCGGCAGCCGCGGTGGCCAGTGGCAACTCCTGACGGCGGGCGCGTTCATCACCATGGTGCTCCCGATGCTCGTCTTCCTGGTGCTCCAGCGGGCGTTCGTGCGCGGGATCCTGGCGGGCTCGGTGAAGGCATGACCCTCGCCCGGCTGATGATCGCCTTCGCGGGCGCCGAGCTGCCGCCGTCGGCGGCGGCGCGGATCCACGAGGGCGGCGTCGCCGGGGTCACGCTGTTCCCAGCCCACAACATCGTCGATCCACCCCAGGTCCGCCGGCTGACCGAGGCCATCCAGTGCGCTCGGCCGGCCGGCGCCCCGCCGCTGGTCGTCGCCGCCGACCAGGAGGGCGGCCAGCTCATCGGCATCGGGGTCGGAACCACGGCGTTCGCAGGCGCCATGGCGCTCGGTGCGACCGGCGACGAGGACCTCGCGGAGCGCGTTGCCGGGGCGACGGCTCGCGAGTTGCGGGCCCTCGGCGTCAACGCCAACTACGCGCCGGTCTGCGACGTGGCCGTCGACCCCGCCAATCCGGCGCTCGGGATCCGCAGCTTCGGCGACGACCCCGACGCCGTGGGCAGGCTCGCGGCCGCGACCGTGCGGGGCCTCCAGGCCCACGGCGTGGCCGCGACGGCCAAGCACTTCCCGGGCGCGGGCGACACAGCAGCCGACCCGCACCACGAGCTCCCACGGGTGCGCCGGACCGCCGTCGAGCTCGCCGAGCGCGAGCTCGTGCCGTTCCGGGCGGCGCTCGACGCAGGCGCACGGATGGTCATGACCGGGCACGTCACGCTCTCGGGCCAGCGTGACGACCTGCCGGCCAGCCTGTCCCCCGATGTGCTGCGCGACCTGCTCCGCGGACAGCTGCACTTCGGCGGCGTGACCATCACCGACGCCCTGGACATGCACGCCCTGGCCCAGGGGTCGGCGCAGGTCGTCGACGCCATCGCCGCCCTCAGAGCCGGCGAGGACCTGCTGCTCGGAACCGCCGACGAGCGGGCGCTGGACCGGTTGGGGGAGGGCCTCGAGCAGGCGCAGCGCCGGGGCCTCCTCGATCGCCACGACGACGCTGCGGCGAAGCTCCGGCTGGGCGAGCTGCGACGATGGCTCGAACGCCGCGACCAGCCGCCGCTCGACGTCGTCGGGTGCGCCGATCACCGGGGCCTCGCCGCCGAGCTGGCCCGACGGTCGATCACGCTCGTCCGCGACGAGGACCGGCTGCTGCCGCTGAGGCCCGCCGCCGACGCGCGGATCGCGGTCGTCCAGTCGATGCCGGCCGACCTGACGCCGGCCGACACCTCGTCGGCGGTGCCGCCCACGCTGGCAGCGGCCCTGCGGCGGCGGCTCGGTGGCGTGGAGGAGATCCTGCTCCCGGCGGTGCCGGGCCAGGCGGACATCGCTGGGTTGCGCGGGCGGCTCGAGGCCGTCGACATCGTGGTCGTCGGGACGTACGCCGCCCACCTCCAGCCGGCGCAGGCGGCAGTGGCCGCCGCAGCCCTCGCGTCGGGCAGGCCCACCGTCACCGTCGCCCTCCGCACGCCGTGGGACCTGCTCGCCTACCCGGCTGCCAGGACCCACGTCTGCAGCTACGGCATCCTGCCGCCGACGACGGAGGCGCTCGCGGCCGCGCTGTTGGGCGAGGCGCCGTTCACCGGGCGTCTGCCCGTCGGCATCGGCGGGCTGTACCCGCGCGGGCACGGGCTGGCCGCGTGAGCGTCAGGGACGAGATCCTCGAGCAGCCGGCCGCGGCGCAGCGGCTCCTCGACGCTGCGCCCGCGGCGTTCGCCCCGATCGCGGCTGCGCTGAGTTCGCGCCGCCCACGGTTCGCGGTCATCGTCGCCCGCGGCTCGTCGGACCATGCCGGCATCTATGCGCAGTACCTGCTGGCCGTCCGCAACCGCACCATCGTCGCCCTCGCGGCCCCGTCGACCATCACGCTCCTCGGGGCGCGGCCGGACATGCGCGAGGCGCTGGTGGTCGGCATCTCCCAGTCAGGCCGCTCGCCGGACATGGTCGCGGTGGTTGAAGAGGCGCGACGGCAGGGCGCGCTGACGGTCGCCCTGACCAACGACGCCGCCTCCCCGCTGGCCGCGACGGCCGACCACGTCGTCGAGCTCCTCGCGGGCCCGGAGCGGTCGACCGCCGCCACCAAGACCTACACGGCCGAACTGCTGGCGGTGGCGCTGCTGTCGGCGGCCCTCGACCCGCCCTCGCCCGGCGAGACGGCAGAGCTGGGCACCGTGCCCGCCCTCGTCTCGGCTGCGCTGGCCGCGGAGCCCGCCGCCCGCGATCTGGCCGCCGCGCACGCGGGACGCCAGCGCGCCGTGGTGCTCGGCCGCGGCTACAGCTACGCGACCGCGCGCGAGTGGGCGCTCAAGCTGCAGGAGATGGCGCTGGTCGCCGCGATGGCGTATTCGGCGGCCGACTTCGAGCACGGGCCGCTCGCGCTCGCGGAGCCCGGCCTGCCGGTGCTGGCGGTGGCGCCGAGCGGGCCCGAGCTGGAGGCGCAGCTCGCCCTGCTGGCCCGGCTCAAGGCGGACCACGGTGCGCGACTGCTCGTCATCTCGGACGCGCCGGCGGCGCGGGCCATCGACGAGTCGCTGGTCCTGCCGGACGGCGTCCCGCCATGGCTGGCGCCGGTCGTCGAGGTCGTGCCCGCCCAGCTGTACGCCTATCACCTCACCCTCGCGCGCGGCTTCAGCCCGGATCACCCCCGGACGATCAGCAAGGTCACCGAGACGCTCTGAGCGCTCGACCCGAAGGGGCCCGACGGGCGGGCGCCAGAACCGGGCGCCAGACCCGAAGGGGCTCGACGGGCGGGCCGCCCGGGCCCGACTGAGCTGGCGACCACCAGTCGGCGCCGGGCGCCGGCTACGCTCCGGTGACGAGCCGCCGATACCAGGCCGCGCTGTCCTTGAGCGTGCGGCGCTGGCTGCCGTAGTCGACGTGGACCAGGCCGAACCGCCGGGCGTAGCCGAGGCTCCACTCGTAGTTGTCGAGCAGCGACCAGACGTGGTACCCGGTCAGCGGCACGCCGGCGTGGAGCGCGTCGGCGGCAGCCGTGACGTGCCGTGCCAGGTACTCGATCCGACGTGTGTCGCGCACCCGCCCGTCCGGATCGACGGTGTCGGGGTAGGCCGCGCCGTTCTCGGTGAGCACGATCTCGGGCGGTGCGTACTTGCCGTTGAGCTCGAGCAGCACGTCGCGCAGGCCGTCGGGCGCGACATGCCAGCCCATCTGCGTCTGGTCCGAGCCCGCCACGGCGCCGACCTCCCAGTCGAAGGCGCGGTCCGACCTGGCACGCACTGAGTCACGCCGGTAGTAGTTGAGGCCCAGGTAGTCGAGGTCTCCGGCCGGCGGCTGGGCAAGGTCGACGCCGTCGAGGTGGCCCGCCTCGCGGTGGGCGTCCAGGCCCAGGGCCGGGTAGGGACGGCCGAACAGCGGATCGAGGAACCACCCGTCGCGGGCGGAGCCCCACCGCTCTGCCGCGACGCGATCGCGCTCTGAACCGGTCGCCGGCGCGACCTGGTTGACGTCGATCGCCATGCCGATCCTCGCGTCGCGGACCAGGGCGCGGATGGCCCGCGAGGCGGCGGCATGGGCGCGCAGCTCGTTGTCGGCCACCCGGATGGCCGTCGGCCAGTCGCGCAGGCCCGGCGCGTGGATGCCGTCGGCATGGCCGAGGAAGGCGTACACGGCCGGCTCGTTGAACGTCATCCAGTCCCTGACGCGGTCGCCCAGTCTCGAGGAGACCAGCGCCGCGTAGTCGGTGAACCAGCTCACGACCTCGGGGTTCGCGAACCCGCCGCGGTCCTGCAGCGGCTGCGGCAGGTCCCAGTGGAAGAGGTTGGCCATCGGCTGGACGCCCGCCTCGAGCAGCGCGTCGACGAGGCGCTGGTAGAAGTCGAGGCCACGCTCGTTGCCAGCGCCGGTGCCAGAGGGCAGGATGCGCGGCCAGCTGATGCTGAACCGGTAGGCGCGCGCGCCGAGGTCGGCCATCAGCCGGACGTCCTCGGCGTAGCGGTGGTAGTGGTCGCAGGCCACGTCACCGGTGCTGCCGTCGGCGATGGCGCCCGGCTGGCGGGCGAAGGCGTCCCAGATCGACGGACCCCTGCCGTCCTCGGCCGCGGCGCCCTCGATCTGGTAGGCGGAGGCGGCAAAGCCCCAGGTGAAGCCGGCCGGGAACTTGCGGCCCAGGCGGACCGGGTCGAGCTCGAGCGTCGGCGGGGCGGTCATCGGGGCGACGGTCGTCGGATATGCCCGGCGCGCCGGTCCTCGGCGCCTCCGTGCTCGTGGCGATTCAACGTTGTCAATGACCTCGCGACCCTGCGAGCGCGTTCGGTCACGCGCAAGGATACGGGCCCAGGCCGTCGTTCCCCGGACCAGGGCCTAGGGGCGGCTGCTCTCGCCGCCTGCTGCGGGCGCGAGGTCGACCGTCCGGACGCGACGCGTCCGTCCTGCCTCGGTGCGGACGCTTGCCGCGGGGATCACGCCGGCGGCGACCGATTCCACGACGGCCGTCTCCCCCGCGTACAGGCCGCCACCGAGGATGGTCACGCGCATCCCCACCTCGATCCCCGGGCGGCCCGCGCCTGCCTGGCGGTTGATGACCGCCACCGTGGGCGGCGTGGGCGGCGGGGTGTACACCGGTGCCGGACCCCTGGACTTGCGGGGCGGCGGGAACTGGCGTCGCTTCTTCGTCATGAGCGTCGCCCGCGGCCGCCCGGGCGCTCGACCTTGGGCGGCTTGGGCTCGCGGCCCGGATGCGGCGGGTTCGGCAGGGTCCCGGGCTCCTGGTTCGGCGGCGGGGCCAGCGGTCCGCGTTCGCGCGCCGCCTCCACGTCACGCTCGAACGCCCGGGCTGCGTCGGCCGGGATCGCCGCGTACCAGGCTGCCTCGATCTGCTTCATCCGCTCCGTCTCGGCAGCGCGCTGTGCGCGCTCGTAGGGGGAGTGCTTGGTCATCGGTTCGACCTCCCTTTTGCGCTGGCGACGCTCAGCTCGATGGCCCGGGTGGCCCCGCCCGCGCGGCGGAGCCGCTCGCCGGGCAGGGCGACAGGCTGGTGCACAGTGCCGCCACGATGGTCGGTGCCGGCCGGCCGGCCGGCGTGCCGGGGGGCTTGGCCCCGGCGGCGCCCGTCGCCGGGGCGGCGGTTCGGCTCGCCTGAGCGCGTCCGGGGCGGCTCACCGCCCGCGGAGCGATCGGGCTCGAAGCCGGGGACGACGGTCGACGGCAGCGGGCGCCGCAGCAGCCGCTGGATCGCGCGCAGCAGCTCCGCCTCGTCGACCGAGACGAGCGAGATCGCGCGGCCGCCCACGCCGGCCCGGCCAGTCCGGCCGATCCGATGGACGTAGTCGGAGGCGACCATCGGCAGGTCGTAGTTCACGACGTGGGGCAGCGCCTCGATGTCGATGCCGCGGGCCGCGATGTCGGTGGCGACGAGGATGCCGACCCGCCCTGCCTTGAAATCGTCGAGGGCGCGGATGCGCTGCGCCTGGCTCTTGTTGCCGTGGATTGCCGCCGCCGCGATCCCGTCGCGGCCCAGCTGGTCCGCCAGGCGGCTCGCCCCGTGCTTGGTGCGCGTGAACACGAGCGCCTGCGAGACGCGGCCAGAGCCGACGAGGTGGGCCAGGAGGTCGCGCTTGCGCTCGCGGTCCACCGGGATGACCAGCTGGTCCACGAGCTCAGGCGCGGTGTTCCGGGGTGAGACGTCCACCGTGGCCGGGTCGATGAGCAGGCCCTCGGCGAGGTCGCGGATCTCGTCGGAGAACGTGGCCGAGAACAGCAGGCTCTGACGACGTGCCGGCAGCAGCGCGAGCACCCGCCGGATGTCGCGGATGAACCCCATGTCGAGCATCCGGTCCGCCTCGTCGAGGACGAGGATCTCGACGCGCGAGAGGTCGATCGTCTGCTGGGACACATGGTCGAGCAGGCGCCCCGGCGTGGCCACCACGACGGACGCGCCCTTGCGCAGCGCGCTCGCCTGCGGGTTGAAGCCGACCCCGCCGTAGATCGCGACCGAGCGGACCGGGCGGTGCCGGCCGTAGGTGCGGAAGCTCTCCTCCACCTGGAGGGCGAGCTCGCGCGTCGGGGTCACCACGAGGGCCCGGACGGGTGGGCGCACGACCCTCGATCGGGTCGGGTGGGCGACGCCCGAATCGGGATCGGTCGCGGCGAGGCGCTGGAGCATGGGGAGGACGAAGGCGGCCGTCTTGCCGGTACCCGTCTGCGCCGCGGCGAGCAGGTCGCGACCCGCGAGGACGAGCGGGATCGCCTCGCGCTGGACGGGGGTGGGCTCGGTGTAGCCCTCGTCCGCCACGGCGCGCAGAAGGTGGGGCTCCAGCCCGAGGCTGTCGAAGGGCATGTAGGGGCGCTCCTGAGGGCCCTCCCGCAGCAGCGGGGCCCGGTCAGGGCAGCAAGTGGATCGAGGTCGAGCGGCCGGGGCCGCGGACGCAGACCGGGGCGTCCGTCGAGCGCGAAGACCGCAAGTGTACAGCATGGCGTCACTGACACCGCCGGGCGGGCTCGATCGGGCGCGTGGCGCTCGTCGGATGCGGGGAGGTCGCCTGGGCGCCAGAGGGGCGGATCCCCGGGCAAGTCCGGGACTGGTTCGCCCGGATCGGGCGTAGAGTAGTGACCCGGCTGTCGGCCGGCCTCTGCTACGAGGTGCGGGATCATCAGACACGCGCCTGTCCCGGAAGCGGGGCTGACCGCCGAAGCGTCCACCGCGGTCGACGACATGGACATCCGCGAGCCCACGGCGGGTGAGCTCGCGGATCCCGCCGAGACAGAACTCCTCGTCCCGGCCGTCGCGGAGCCCGGGATGGACGATTCCGTCCGCCTGTACATGAGTGAGATCGGCAGGATCGCCCTGCTCAGCTCCGAGGAGGAGGTCGTCCTCGCCAAGGCGATCGAGCTCGGCGAGGATGTGGCGTGGGCGCCGTGGCGGGGAATGGTCTCGCTCCGCGAGTGGACGACTCACGACACCGAGCGGGCCACACGGCTCGCAAAGCCGCAGCACCGCCTTCGATTCGGACCGGAGGCGGCCGCAATGGTGCACGACGCCATCGGCGACGGGGCCTGCCGGGACCTGCTCGTCGCCTCGCCCGACTTCGACCTCCCCGAGGCCGCGAGGGGCACGGAGTCGGCAGCGACCATCGCGCTCCTCGAGGAGGCCCGCAGGCTCCTCGACTCGTACGACCGCGCGTGTTCGCCCGACGCCTTCCTGGCGCTCCTCGACTTCGCCTACCTCGCCGTCCACAGCGGCGACATCGACGCCCGCGACAACCCCGGTCTGCGGAGTGTCTACGACTGGACCCGCGAGGCCGTGGCGTTCCCGGCGCTGGAGCGCTGGATCGATGCCGGCCATGACGCCGTCCTGCTCAGGCGGATGGGCTACGACACGGCGGTCCCGCGTGACACCAAGTTCCACGATCGCGACGGGGAGCTGGTGCAGGTGGGCCGGGACGCCAAGGAGCAGCTGACCGTGGCGAACCTGCGGCTGGTCGTGTCGATCGCCAAGCGGTACTTCGGCCGGGGGATGAGCTTCCTCTCGATCATCCAGGAGGGCAACATCGGCCTCATCCGGGCGGTGGAGAAGTTCGACTACGAGCGCGGATTCAAGTTCTCCACCTACGCCACGTGGTGGATCCGGCAGGCCATCAGCCGCGCCATCGCCGACCAGGCCCGAACGATCCGCATCCCGGTGCACATGGTGGAGGCCGTCCACCGCCTTGGCCGGATCTCCCGCCAGCTGACGCAGGAGCTGGGTCGAGAGCCGTCGATCGACGAGATGGCCGATGCGATGTCCGTCGGCCAGCCCACGGCCGTGACGCCAGACAGGGTGCGGGAGATCATCCGCGCGGGACGGCAGGCGATCTCGCTCGACACGCCGGTCGGCGACGAAGCGGACGTGACCATCGGAGACTTCATCGAGGACCCCGGGGCGCTCGCCCCGGCCGAGGCGGCGTCGCGCCAGCTGCTCAAGGAGCAGGTGGGGGCGGTGCTCGACTCGCTGACCGGCCGCGAGCGGCGGGTCCTCCAGCTCCGCTTCGGCCTTGAGGACGGGCGGTCCCGGACCCTCGAGGAGGTGGGGAAGGAGTTCAACGTCACCCGCGAGCGGATCCGCCAGATCGAGGCGAAGGCGCTGCGCAAGCTGCGCCACCCCTCGCGCAGCCGGAAGCTCCGCGGGTATCTCGAGGACTAGGGACCCTGCGAGGGGCACCGCCGAACGGGGGCCCGTGCGACCGTGCATGTCGCGGCGAGGGAGGAATCGAGACGGCCCCGGGGGGAACCTCCGGGGCCGTCTGCGTGATGCCGAGTGCTGCGGCTTAGCGGCTGCGGAAGCAGTCCGAGCAGTAGACGGGCTTGCCGCTGGTGGGGTTGAACGGGACCCTCGCCTCGCGGCCGCAGCTCGAGCAGGTCGCGGTGAACATCTCACGCGGCCCCGAGCTGTACGAGGAGCGGCCGGACCCGTAGGACGAGCCGCCGTACGAAGAGCCGCCGTACGACGACGAGCCGCCGTCGCGGGCTGCCTTCTTGGCCGCTCGGCACGACGGGCAGCGGCGGGGCTCCGAGAAGCCCTTCTCCGCGAAGAAGTCCTGCTCGCTGGCAGTGAAGGTGAACTCCGACCGGCAGTCGGCGCAGGTCAGGGTGCGGTCCATGGTCATGAACGAAAAACTCCTTGCTCCGGCCGTCGGGCGGGTTCCTGATGCCCGCGTTGCGGCGAGAGAAAGGAGTTCCGAGGGATGAGGCCGGATATGGGTGATGTCACCCGGCAACGCCGGGGGCCATGCATATCCTCACGGAATCTGCGCCGATGGTCAAGAGCCTGCCTTCAAATCGCCCTGGAGGGCTTCCTGGCGCACGCGGTCTGGGCAGGGCTCCGTGGAGCGCGACGCGGCCGACTCGCGGCCTCGGACCCGGGCCACGGCCGTCTCAGCCGACGCCCCATCCGTCGGGCCATCTGGCGGTGTCAGGCTCGGCCGCGCTGGCGAGTCGAGCCCGGCCGGGCAGCCGCGCCGGTCGCCGCAGGGTCGCCATCGCGGTAGGATCGAGAGCGTGCAGGCCTTCGCGCGTCCCGATGCCGACGCAGCATGGCGCCCGGACCGGGCGCTCCTGGCAGAGCATCGTGCCGCCCGCCTGATCGAGCGGGCCGGTGCCGGCGACCTGGAGACACTGCAGGCGCGCGCGGTGGCCGACCCGGCCCGGTTCTGGGGCGAGGCGGTGGCGGACCTCGAGCTCGCCTGGCAGCGCCCGTGGGAGCGGGTGCTCGACCTGCGGGACGGTCCAGAGCTGCCCCGCTGGTGGATCGGGGGCGCCTTCGACCACGCCGCCGCCGTGATCGCCCGCTGGTCGGGGGCCGCGCGGCGCGACGCAGTCGCGGTGGACTGGGAGGGCGACGACGGGATCGTCCGCGTGCTGACCGGCCGCGAGCTCGCGACTGCCGTCGAGGCCGCGGCTGACCGGTTCGCGGCGCACGGGATCGGCCCGGGAACACGCGTCGGGATCCTGCTGCCGATGCTCCCCGAGACGGTGGTGACGGTGCTCGCGCTCGGCCGCCTGCAGGCGGTGTTCACGCCGCTGTTCAGCGGCTACGCGGCGCCCGCGGTGGCGGCCAGGCTCCGCGCGTTCGAGGCGACGCACCTCGTGACCGCGGACGGGTTCCGGCGGCGCGGCGGCGTCGTGGACCTCGCGTCCGTCGCGGCGGCGGCAGTCGCCGACACCCCGACGCTGCGGCGCGTGCTCGTGGTCGATCGACTGGCAGCCGACAGCAGCCTGCCCGGCGCCCTGGGCGATCCGGTCCGCGTTGCGCGCTGGTCGTCGGAGCCGACCCGCGCCCAGGCGGACGCGGTGCCGCCCGTCCCCCGACCCGATGGCGTCGTCGACCCTGAGACCCCGTACATGGTCATCTACACGTCGGGCACCACGGGGGCGCCGAAAGGCACGGTCCACGTCCACGGCGGTTTCCCCATCAAGGCTGCCCAGGACCTCGCCCACACGTTCGACCTTCGGGCCGGCGATGCGCTCTGCTGGGTCACCGACCTCGGCTGGATGATGGGGCCGTGGGCCATCAGCGGAGCGCTGCTGCTCGGGGCGCGGCTCGTGCTGTTCGAGGGCGCACCCGACCATCCCGACGCCGGGCGGGTGTGGCGGCTTGTCGAGCGGCACCGGGTCACGCACCTCGGCGTCAGCCCGACGCTGGTGCGGGCGCTGCTCGTCCATGGCGATGCGCCCGTGCTCGGCGCCGACCGGTCATCGCTCCGCGCGCTCGGGTCGACCGGCGAGCCCTGGAACCCAGACCCGTGGTGGTGGCTGTTCCGGGTGGCCGGCGGCGGCCGGCTGCCGATCGTCAACTACACCGGCGGGACCGAGGTCAGCGGCGGGATCCTGGGCGCGACGGCGCTCCGCCCGATCCGGCCCTCGTCGTTCAACGGGCCGTGCCTCGGCATGGCCGCGGACGTGCTGGGCGTCGACGGGTCGCCGGTCGTGGACGCGGTGGGCGAGCTTGCCATCCGCGGGCCGTGGCCGGGCATGACCCGCGGCTTCTGGGGCGGCACCCCGGACGACCGCGAGCGCTACCTCGACGCCTACTGGCGACGCCTCCCCGGCACGTGGCTCCACGGTGACTGGGCCCTTCGCGACGGCGACGGGTTCTGGTACCTCCACGGCCGCTCCGACGACACGCTCAAGGTGGCCGGCAAGCGGGTCGGGCCATCCGAGCTCGAGGCGGTGGCGGTCAGCCATCCCGCCGTCGTCGAGGCGGCGGCCATCGGCGCCCCGGACCCCATCAAGGGGGAGGTGCCGGTCGTGCTCGTGGTCGTGCGGCCCGACGCCGGTGCAGACCCGATCGAGCTCGCTGCCGAGATCGCGGCGCGCATCGTCGACTCGCTGGGCAAGCCGCTGCGGCCCAAGGCGGTGGTCGTGGTCGCCGACCTGCCGAGGACGCGGAGCGGCAAGATCATGCGGCGCGTGGCCCGGGCCGCCTGGATGGGCCTCGATCCGGGCGACCTGTCCGCCCTCGAGAACCCGGGTGCGGTCGTCTCGATCGCCGAGACCGCCAGCACCACTGGCGAGGGCGGGTAGCGGGCCAAGGGCGCGCACGACAACCGGCGTCGGCGCACGGGGCCGGGACCGACGACCCCGTGGCGCGCCCGGGACGCCCGTCTCGCCTGCAGCCGCGGCGGGGCAGCTACGCCCCCGGCGGCGGCCAGCCCCCCGCCTGCCCCACCTTCGAGGTCACGGGCCGCCCCAGCATGCCGGCCACGAGTCGCGCCGCCTCGAGCACGCCCTCGAGCGAGACGCCGTGCTCGTAGCCCTCGCCGTCGAGCAGGTAGACCAGGTCCTCGGTGGCGAGGTTGCCCGCCGCGCCCGGCGCATACGGGCAGCCGCCGGTGCCGCCGGTCGAGGCGTCGAAGGTGCGGATGCCGGCCGCGAGGGCGGCCGAGACGTTCGCGATCGCCGTCCCGCGCGTGTCGTGGAAGTGGTAGGCGATCCGGTCGGCCGGGATCCCCGCGTCGAGGGCGTGGCCCGTCACCTCGGCCACCTGGGCCGGCACGCCCACCCCGATCGTGTCGCCGAAGCAGACCTCGTCTGCGCCGAGCTCGAGGAGCCGGAGCGCCACCTCGACCGGACGCCGCGGATCGACCCGGCCCTCGTACGGGCAGCCGAACGCGGTGGACACGTAGCTGCGCCGCCACCAGCCGCGCGCGCGGGCCTCGGCCAGGAGCGGCGCGAAGGCGTCCAGCGAGCCGCGGACGTCCGTCCCGATGTTGCGGCGGGCGAAGCCGTCGGTGGCCGCGGTGAACACCGCGACCGCGTCCGCCCCCGCGGCCGCCGCCCGCTCGAGACCAGCGCGGTTCGCCACGAGCACCGGGTAGCGGACGCCGTCGCGACGCGGCAGCGAGGGCAGCAGCAGGTCGGCGTCGGCGAGCTGCGGGACGCGGTCGGGGCGCACGAAGCTCGTCGCCTCCACCTCACGAAGCCCGGCAGCCACGAGCGCCTCGATGAACCGGCGCTTGTCCTCGGTCGGGATCACGCCCGCCTCGTTCTGGAGGCCGTCGCGCGGTCCCACCTCGTAGATCCTGACGCGGTCGCCGGTCATGACCCGCCCGCCGTGTCGGGCGAGCCGCGGAGCCGCGCCAGCGGGCGGCCGCGGTCGACCGGGTCGCCCGCGCCGACGAGGACCGCCTCGACTCGCGCCGGCCCGGGCGCCGTCACCACGTGCTCCATCTTCATCGCCTCGATCGTGGCCAGCGGTGCCCCGGCCTCGACCAGGTCGCCGGGGCGCACGTGGACGGCGAGCACGGTGCCCGGCAGCGGCGATCGCGCGTCGACCGGCCCGGCGACCCCGGGCGTCGATGCGACGCCGGCGGCGGCGCGGGCCGCCGTCTCGAGGTCCGGCGGCGGTGCCAGCCCGAACGCCACGCTGGCGCCAGCGATCGAGACGTGGGCGAGCCCGTCCGAGAGCACCGCGAGCGGCGCCGGGGCGGACGGGTCCGGGGACGCCACGGCCACCGAGCGCTCGAGCATCCCCTCGCCGCAGGGTGCGGCCAGCCGCAGTCGGCCCGCTGTGCTGGCCCGCCAGCCCCCGCCCCACGGCCACGCCGGGCCGGCGTCCGGCGTCAGTGCCCGAGCCGCCGCGAGCCAGGCGGCGTCCAGCGGGACCTCGTCGAGGCCGGAGCGCGCCGCCGCCACGACGTCGGGGTCGGACTCCACCGTGTCGATCCGGGCCCGCCCCTCCCGGACGGCCGGCAGCCGGACGAGCCGCCGCAGGAACGCGAGGTTGGTGGCCAGGCCGAGCACCTCGGTCCGGTCCAGCGCGTCGCCCAGTCGCGCGAGGGCGGTCGCCCGGTCGGGTCCGATGGTGATCACCTTCGCGAGGAGCGGGTCGAACCGCCCGCCAACCTCGTCGCCCTCCGCGATCCCGGCGTCGACGCGAAGGCCCGCCTCGCCCGCGGGGCCGAACGCGGTCGCGCCCTCCGGCCAGCGCACGGCAACGACCCGGCCTGCGGAGGGCAGGAATCCACGGCCGGGATCCTCCGCGTTGAGCCGCACCTCGACGGCATGGCCTCCGTGCGCGAGGCGCTCCTCCACATCGTGCTGGTCGAGGCCGATGTCACCGAGCCGGGCGCCGTCGGCGATCGCGAGCTGGTCGGCAACGAGGTCCCGCCCGAGCACGAGCTCGGTCACCGGGTGCTCCACCTGGAGCCGGGCGTTCATCTCGAGGAACACGAAGGCGCCGTCACCGCCGACGAGGAACTCGCAGGTGCCCGCACTCGTGTAGAGCACGGCGCCAGCGAGACGAAGCGCCGCGGCCCACAGCGCCGTGCGGAGCTCGCGCGGCAGCCCGGGCGCCGGCGCCTCCTCGAGGAGCTTCTGGTGCCGGCGCTGCAGCGAGCAGTCGCGGTCGCCGAGGTGGACGAGCGACCCGTGGCGATCCCCGAGCACCTGGACCTCGACATGACGCGCGTTGTCGACATAGCGCTCGATCAGCAGGCGCGCGTCGCCGAACGCCCGCGTGGCCTCCCGGCGGCCGGCGGCGAGTGCCGGGGCGAGCTCCGGCGCCACGCGCACCACCCGGATGCCCTTCCCGCCGCCCCCGGCGACCGGCTTCGCGAGCACCGGGTAGCCGATCCGGGCGGCACAGGACGCAAGCGCGGTGTCTGACTGGTCGGCCGGCGCCTCGCCGTCCGCCACGGGCACCTCCGCCCGCCGCGCGGTGGCGCGGGCGCCCGCCTTGTCGCCCAGCGCGGCGATCGCCTCCGGCGACGGGCCCACCCAGGCCAGGCCTGCGTCGAGGACCGCTCGCGCCAGGTCCGGGCTCTCCGCGAGGAACCCGTACCCTGGGTGCACGGCGTCGGCGCCCGCTGCCACGGCCGCTCGCACCACGGCCGCAGTGTCGAGCAGGTCCACGGCATCGGGCCCGTCGAGCGGCGGGACGACGGGTGCGATCCCGCCCCGCAGTGCGCTCGCGGCGATCCGGCGGGCGATCTCGCCGCGGTTGGCGACGAACAGCCGCCTCACGACCCGTCCCCGGAGGGCGCCCACGACGGCCGGCGGCGCTGCTCGAACGCGGCGAGGCCCTCCGCAGCCTCGGCCGAGGCCCGGCGCTCCGCGAGCTGCCGCGCCGTCCACGGTGCCAGCTTCGCGGGACTCGTCCCTGCCCGCATGGCCGAGGCAACCTCGCGCGTGAGCGCCTTGGCCGCCCGGACCGCCTCCGGGCCTCCCGCAAGGACGTCCGCCACGACGTCGTCCACCACCGCGTCGAGCGCGGCCTCGCCCTCGGCGATGCGGTGCACCAGCCCGATCCGCCGCCCCTCGGTCGCGTCGATCCGCTCGCCGGTCGCGAACAGGGCGCGCGTGGCACCCTCGCCGATCCGGCGGACCACGAACGGCGCGATGGTGGCGCCGACCAGCCCGAGCCGGACCTCCGGGAACCCCAGGCGCAGGGCTGCCTCGGCCACGACCACGTCGGCCACCGCGCACAGGCCGGCGCCGCCGCCCAGCGCCGCGCCCTGCGCCCGGACGATGACCGGCACCGGGCAGGCGTCGATCGCGGCGAGCGTGTCGGCGAGCCCCAGCGCGTCCTCCACGTTCTCGGCCGGCGAGAGCTCCATCGCCGCCCGCATCCAGGCGATGTCCGCGCCAGCGCAGAAGGCACGCCCCTCGCCGGCCAGCACGATCGCCCGGAGGTCGGCCGCGGGCTCGTCGCGCAGCGTCCGGAACACCTCGCCGAGGGCCGCGATCGTGCTGGCGTCGAGGGCGTTGCGCCGCTCGGGCCGGGCCAGCACGATCCGCGCGATCACGCACCCGGGCCCGCTCCGCTCCACGCGGAGCGGGGACCGCCCGGCCTCGGCAGGGCCGCTCACATCCGGAACACGCCGAAGCGAGACGCCGGGATCGGCGCCTGCACCGCCGCCTCGATGCCCATCGCCAGCACGCGGCGCGTGTCGAGCGGGTCGATGATCCCGTCGTCCCACAGCCGCGCCGTGGCGTAGTAGGGGTTGCCCTCCGCCTCGTAACGCTCGAGGATCGGCGACTCGAAGGCGTCCCGCTCTTCGTCGGACGCCCATGCCCCGCCCGGGAGTGACGACGCGCGCACGGTCGAGAGCACGCGCGCCGCCTGGCGACCGCCCATGACCGAGATGCGGGCGTTCGGCCAGCTCCAGAGGAAGCGCGGCGCGTATGCCCGGCCCGCCATCGCATAGTTGCCGGCGCCGAACGACCCGCCGATCAGCACCGTGAACTTGGGCACCTCGGCGCCCGCGACGGCGGTCACCAGCTTGGCCCCGTCCTTCGCGATCCCGCCCGCCTCGGCGTCGCGCCCGACCATGAACCCGGTGATGTTCTGGAGGAACACCAGCGGCACACGGCGCTGGGCCGCCAGCTCGATGAAATGGGCGCCCTTGAGGGCGGACGCAGAGAACAGGATTCCGTCGTTGGCCAGGATCGCGACCGGCCAGCCGTCGAGGTGGGCGAACCCGCAGACGAGCGTCTCGCCGTACGCGGCCTTGAACTCGTGGAGCTCGGAGCCGTCGACGAGGCGGGCGATCACCTCCCGCACGCCGACGGCGCGGCGGGGATCGGCGGAGACCGCGCCGTACAGCGACGCCACGCCGTCGCCGCCGGCCGGGTCGATCGCCGGGGGTCGCGGGGCGAGCCGCTCCCACGGCGGCACGGGCGTCCGGCCGCCCAGGTGGCGCACGATGGAGCGGGCGATCGCGAGCGCGTGGTCGTCGTCGAGCGCCTCGTGGTCGGCCACGCCGCTCGTCCGCGCGTGCACCGCCGAGCCCCCGAGCTCCTCGGCGCTCACGACCTCGCCCGTCGCGGCGCGCACGAGCGGCGGGCCGCCCAGGAAGATCGTCCCGGTGCCGCGCACGATCACCGTCTCGTCGCTCATCGCCGGGATGTACGCGCCGCCCGCGGTGCACGAGCCCATCACCAGGGCCACCTGCGGGATGCCCAGGGCCGACATGCGTGCCTGGTTGTAGAAGATCCGGCCGAAGTGGTCGCGGTCGGGGAACACCTCCGCCTGGAGCGGCAGGTAGGCGCCGCCGGAATCGACGAGGTACAGGCACGGGAGCCGGTTCTCGAGCGCCACCTCCTGCGCCCGCAGGTGCTTCTTGACGGTCTCGGGCAGGTAGCTGCCGCCCTTGACCGTGGCGTCGTTGGCCACGATGACGCACAGCCGGCCCTCAACCGGGCCGAGGCCGGTGACGATGCCGGCCCCGGGCGCCTGGCCCTCGTGCATCCCGTCGGCGGCGAGCGGCGAGAGCTCGAGGAACGCGGCGCCCGGGTCGAGCAGCCGCTCGATCCGCTCGCGGACCCGCAGCTTGCCGCGGGAGCGGTGGCGTGCGATCGCCTCGTCGTCGCCGGCGGCGCCGCGACCGGCCACAGCGGCTGTCTTGGCCCGCAGCTCCTCGACCAGCCCGCGCATCGCGGCCTCGTTGGCACGCGCGTCGGGCGAGGCGGGGTCCAGGCGCGACGCGAGGACGACCACCTAGGCCACGCGAAGGCCGAGGATGTGGCGCGCGATGACGAGCCGCTGGATGTCGCTGGTCCCCTCGCCGATCTCGGTCAGCTTCGCGTCGCGCAGGAAGCGCCCCACCGGGTAGTCCTCGATGTACCCGTAGCCGCCGTGGGTGAGCAGCGCGGCGTTGGTCGCCCGCGCCGCCGCCTCCGACGCGAACAGCTTGGCCTGCGATGCCGCCAGCCCGAACTCGCGGCCCTGGTCCCGCAGCCACGCCGCCCGGTAGACGAGCGCGCGCGCGGCCTCGATCTCGGTGGCCATGTCCGCGATCCGGAAGGCCACCGCCTCGAACGTGCCGATCGGCCGGCCGAACTGGGAGCGCTCGCGCGCGTACGGGACGGCCGCGTCGAGCGCCGCCTGGCCCAGCCCGACCGCGAGGGCGCCGATCGAGATGCGCCCGCCGTCGAGGATCTGCAGGAACAGCCGGTACCCGGCTGTCGGGTCGCCGAGGACGTTGGCGCCCGGCACCCGCACCGCGTCGAATTGCAGCTCGCCCGTTGCCGACGCGTGCAGCCCGAGCTTGTCCTCCAGCCGCCCGACCGAGAAGCCGGGCGTGTCGGCAGGGACGATGAAGGCGCCGACCTGCGGCCGGCCGTCGGCGGCGGTCCCGGTCCGCGCCGCCACCACGTACGTGCCGGCCTGGCCGGCATTGGTGATGAACCGCTTCGACCCGTCGATGACCCAGCCGTCGCCGTCCCGGCTGGCGGTCGTACGGATCCCGCCCGCGTCCGAGCCCGCTCCCGGCTCGGTCAGCCCGTACCCGCCGAGGACCTGGCCACTGGCCATCGACCGCAGGTAGGCGTCGCGCTGCTCGTCGGTCCCAGCCAGGAGCACGCCGCCGCACGCGAGCGACGTGTGGGCCGCAACGATCAGCGCGAGGGAGCCCCACACGCGGGCGATCTCCTCGACCGCGACCGCATACGCGAGGGTGTCCATCCCGGCGCCGCCCCAGCGCTCCGGCACGGGGATGCCCAGCCACCCCATCTCGCCGATCCGGCGCACGACCTCAACCGGGAAGCGGCGCTCGCGCTCGTGGGCGTCCACGAGGGGCGCAACCTCGTCGGCCATGAACTCGCGGACGGTGGTGCGGAGGAGCGCGTGCTCGCCGGGGAGGTCGAGATCCACGGCCGGAGTATCTCACGGCGGTTCGACCTCGCTCCCTCGTGCGCACGGCGGGCAGCCCGCCCATGCCCCGCCTACCCGGGCTCGGCCAGAAGGTGCAGCGACGCGAGCGCCCGGACGTCGCCGCGTGGCTTCCATGTTGGGGCAAGCTGGGGATCGACCCGGAACTCCGGGAACAGGGCCGCGAAGTGCTCGATCATGATCGTGAGCTCGAGCCTCGCGAGGTTCGCGCCGAGGCACAGGTGGCGGCCGTGGCCGAACGCCACATGGCGGTTCGGGTGGCGGTCGAGGATGCAGCGTCCGGGCTCGTCGAAGACGCGCGGATCCCGGTTCGCCGCGCCGTACCCGAGCAGGACCACGTCGCCGGCGGGGATCGTCTGTCCGTGGAGTCTGACATCGTGGGCCGCGTTCCGGCCGAAGACCTGCACCGGCGAGACGTACCGCAGGAGCTCGTTGACCGCGGTGTGCTTGAGCCCGTCCGCGTCGCCGAACAGCTGCGCACGCAGCTCCGGGTGCTGCGCGAGGTGGAGCAGGCTCATGCCCATCGCGCCCGACGTCGTCTCGTAGCCCGCGAGGAGCATCAGCATCCCGAACTGGCGCACCTCGAGGTCGGACAGGCGGCGGCCCTCGACCTCGGCCGTCAGGAGCATCCCGAGGAAGTCGTCGCGCCGGTCCTCCCTGCGCTCGGCGATGCGCTCTCCGATGTACGCCTCCGCGTCGCGCGCCGCCGCTGCGTGGTCGTCCGCGTCGAGCAGCGCATTCGAGTACATCCGCTCCACCCAGTCGAACCAGCGGTCCTCGTCCTCCTCCGGCAGGTCCATCAGGCGCGCGAGCGAGCCGAGCGACATCGGGTACGCGAACTCGGCCATCACGTCGCCCCCGCCCTTGCGCGCGAACGGCTCCAGGAGCCGCGTGGCGAGCGCCTCGAGGTCGGAGCGCAGCGCGTCGATCCGCGGCTTGGCGAAGACCGGGTTGACGAGCGCCCGGTACCGCGTGTGCTCAGGCGGGTCGAGCTCGATCGGGAGCAGCGGGTCGGTCCGCGGCTGCGTCGGCGGGATGAGCGTTGTCCCCGCCACGGCTGAGGTGAACGCCTCGTGGTCGATCGCCGCGGCGGCCACGTCCTCGTAGCGCGTGAGCAGCCAGAAGCCGCCGTACCGGTCCGAGTGCAGGAGCGGGTGCTCCTCCCGGATGGGCTCGAAGATGCTCGCGGGGTCGCGGACGAATGCCGGGTCGTGGTGGTCGAAGTCCATGGCGATCAGTCCGGGAATGCTTCCGGGCCCCGCTCGGCCAGACCACGCGCCTCCTCGGAAGCCTCGGTCGATTCGAGCCAGGTGTACGGGTAGGCCGGGTTCTCGAGCGCCGCAGCCTGCGGGGTCAGGTACAGCGGCCGGAACGTGTCCACCATCACCGCCAGCTCCTCGGTGGCCTCCTTGCCGATGGATGCCTCGACGGTCCCCGGGTGCGGCCCGTGCGGGATGCCGCCCGGGTGGAGCGTGAACGACGCCACGCCCACGCCGCGCCGGCTCATGAAGTTGCCGGCCACGTAGTAGATGACCTCGTCGCTGTTGATGTTCGAGTGGTTGTACGGGGCGGGGATCGCGAGCGGGTGGTAGTCGAACTTGCGGGGCACGAACGAGCAGACCACGAAGTTGCGGGCCTGGAACGTCTGGTGCACGGGCGGCGGCTGGTGGACGCGGCCGGTGATGGGCTGGAAGTCGGCGATGTCGAAGGCGAACGGCCACAGGTAGCCGTCCCAGCCCACCACGTCGAACGGGTGGCTGGCGAAGTGGTAGGCGGTGTGGCGGCCGCGCGCGCGCACGATCACCCGGTAGTCGCCCTGCTCGGCGTGCGCGTCCCCAAGCTCCGGCACACGGATGTCGCGCTGCGAGTAGGGCGAGTGCTCCAGGAGCTGCCCGTACTCGTTGCGGTAGCGGCGTGGCGGCTCGAGCTCCGAGGGGCACTCGAGGTAGAGCATCCGCTGCGCGGAACCTGGGTCGGGATCCAGGCGCCATGTGGTGCCGATCGGCAGGACCAGGTAGTCGCCCGGGTGGTAGACCAGGTCGCCGAAGCTGGTCCGCAGCGTGCCCGTCCCCTCATGGACGAAGAGCATCTCGTCGCCCTCGCCATTGCGGTAGAAGGTGTCGGCGGGCATCGCCTCGCTGGGGCGGACCACGCCCATCACGACATCGGCGTTGTGGAACAGCGGCACGCGCCCGCTGAGGGCGTCGCCTGCGGGCTCGAGTCCGGCGGCGTCGATGAGCTGGTGGTGGTGCGATCCGTCATCGGCAGTCTCGACGGCCACCGCGCCAAGCGGCTCGATGCGCGTCACGCGCGTCGGCGGGACGAGGTGGTAGAGCAGCGAGCTCCGGCCGGTGAACCCCTCGACGCCGAACAGCTCCTCCGCGTACAGGCTGCCGTCGGGCGCGCGGTGCTGCGTGTGCCGCGTGGGCGGGACGCTCCCGCGGGAGACGTAGAACATGGGACGAAGGCCTCCTCGCGTCAGGGCACCAGTCTAGGAGCGACCCGCAGGGTCGGCGATCACCGGGGTCACGAGGCGCCCGAGCCGCTCCACCTCGAGCGTGACCTCGTCGCCCGGCTCGAGGTAGCGGCCGAGGGTCGCCTCCCGGACCTCGAGCAGGCAGCCACCGCCAACCGTCCCGCTGCCGAGGACCTCGCCCGGACGCAGGTGCACGTCCGCCGAGGCGCGGGCCACCATCGCGCCGAACCCGTGGTGCGCGGACGCGAGCGTCCCCCGCGACGTTTCGACAACCCGACCGTCCGGCGTCCGGACGGTGGCGGTCATGACGAGGTCGGGCATCGCATAGCCCGGCGCGCGGCGGTCGGCCAGCTCCTCGGGCGTCACCAGCCACGGGCCCAGCGAGGTCGCGAAGTCCTTGCCCTTGGCGGGGCCCAGCCGGACCGTCGACTCGTCGCGCTGGAGATCGCGCGCCGACCAGTCGTTGAGCACGAAGAAGCCGCCGATCGCCTCCTCACACTGCTCCTCGGACAGGTTCAGGACCGGCGCGTCGATCAGGGCGGCCACCTCCAGCTCGTAGTCGAGCTCGCTGCTGCCGCGGGGCGCCCAGACAGCCTCGCCCGGCCCGCGCAGCTCGGACGTGTTCGAGAAGTAGAAGATCGGCAGCCGGTACCACGCCTCGGGGATCTCCTGGCCCCGCCGCCGCCACATCGTTCCCACGTGCCCCTCGAAGGCGTAGAAGTCGCGGACCGACGGGGGCCGCAGGATCGGCGGCCCGAAGTCGAGATCGTCAGCATCGAGGATAGCGTCGTCCTCGTCCTCGTCCGCACGCGGGGTGAAGGCCAGGACGAGGTCCTCCAGGGCCTCCACGCGGAGCCCGCGGGCGAGGTGGTCGTCGAGGGTCGTCACCGGCTGGCGGTGGAGGGCGCTGTCATGGGCGAGGTTGCGATTGGCAGCGACCGCCCGGCGACGCGCGACCTCGATGTCGAGCCAGCTCGTCGCGGCGGGGTCGAGCGCGGCGGCGAGGCGCCACGGAGCGCCGGCGGGCGCGTGGCGTTCGCGGATGTGTGCGAGGCGCATGGCCTTGGAGTGTACGCGGGCGCGGCAACGGCGCTGCAGGGTCAGCACGGCGTGGCGTCCTCCCCGGTCAGCCGCGGGCGCCGATCTCCCGGAGTCGGGCGATCCGCTCGGGCTCGTGCTCCGCGAGCCACCCGTCGGCGCCCAACAGCTCGGCCGCCCGTGCGAATGCCGGGCGCGCCTCGTCCGCCCGACCGAGCTCCAGCAGGCACTCGCCGATCTCCTCGGACAGGTACCCGTCCTCGGCGTCGCCCGCGGCCGCCACCTCGTCCGCAAGGCGCAGCTGGATGGCGAGTGCCTCCTCGGTGCGCCCGAGCGCCCGTTGTGCCCGGGCCACGCACCACTCGGCGATGCGCGTCTCCTTGGGCCTGCCCTGCTCGCGCCGCGCGGAAAGCGCCGTCTGGAAGGCTGCCAGCGCCTGCTCGTACTCGCCTGCCTCGAAACGGGCCCAGCCGACGTTGTTCCACAGGCTGCCGCGCCAGCGTCGCGCCGCCGGATCGGGCGAGGTCCCTGCGAGCGCGAGAGCGCGCTCGTGCCAGGCAGGCTCGCCAGGCGCGGCATCGACGATGGCGAGCATGTGGGCGGCGTCGACCGCGAGCCCGTCCTCGCCCAGCGTCTGCGCGAGCGTCCAGGCCGCCTCGAAGTGGGGCACCGAAGCCGGCACGTCGCCACTGGTCCGGCGGAGGCGGCCACGCTCGAGGCGAGCACGGACCCGGACCCGATCCACGCCTGCGTGCGCGGCATCCACGGCGTCGAGAACCGCGTGCGCCTCGTCGAACCGGCCTTGGAGGCCCAGCGCTCGAGCGAGCTGCGTCCTGGCCTCGTCTGCGGCGGGGGCGTTGCCGGCGCCCTCGGCTTCGGTGATCGCCTCCCGGCAGCGGGCCTCGTAGGCGATCGGGTCGTCGAAGCCCCAGAAGTCATCGAGCGCGGCCATCGCGCGATGGTAGCCACCGCGGGCAACCTCGCCATGTCCCTGCGGGATGTCTCGGCTACAGGTTGCCGCGCCGGCGCTGCTCGAGCTCGATCGCCTCGAACAGGGCCTTGAAATTGCCCACCCCGAAGCCGCGCGACCCGTGGCGCTCGATGATCTCGAAGAAGAACGTCGGACGGTCCTGGATCGGCCGCGTGAAGATCTGGAGGAGGTAGCCCTCCTCGTCGCGGTCGGCCTCGATCCCGAGCTCCTCGAGCACGTCCATCGGCACGCCGACGTCGCCCACCCGGCCCGCGAGGGACTCGTAGTAGGCGTGCGGCATGCCCAGGAACTCGACGCCGTTGTCGCGCAGCTGGCGGACCGTGGCCACGATGTCGTCGGTGCGCAGCGCGATGTGCTGCGTGCCCGCCGCGTGGTACCAGTCGAGGAACTCCTGGATCTGGCTCTTCTTGCGTCCAGTCGCCGGCTCGTTGATCGGGAACTTGATGCGCCCGTTGCCGTTGGTCATCACCTTGGACATCAGGGCGCTGTACTCGGTGTGGATGACCTTGTCGTCATAGTGGATCAGCTGCGCGAAGCCGAACACGTCGCGGTAGAACTCCACGAACCGGTCCATCTCGCCGAGGTCGACGTTGCCGACGCAGTGGTCGATCTCGAGCAGGCTCAGGCCGCCGGCGGCGCGCGCGGGCTTGCGGATCCGGCGATAGCCCGGCGCGAAGACGCCGCGATACTCGCGGCGGTCCACGAAGGAGTGGCGGACCTCGCCGTAGGTGAACACCGAGCTGACCCGCAGGACACCGTCCTCACCCCCGTCGAGCTCGCGCGGGACGGCGGCCGAGCGCGCCCCGCGGGCGGTCGTCTCGCGCCACGCCGCCGCGGCGTCCCCGACCGCGAAGGCGATGTCGTGCACGCCGTCGCCGTGGAGCCGGACATGCTCGGCGATCTCGCCGTCCGGGGTGAGCGGCGCCGTGATCACGAGGCGGATGTCGTGCTGCTGGAGAACGTAGCTGGCGCGATCGCGGACGCCTGTCTCGAGGCCGGCGAAGGCAACTGGGGTGAAGCCCCACAAGGCGCGGAAGTAGGCCGACGCCTGGCGGGCGTTGCCGACCCAGAACTCGACGTGGTCGATCCCGTCGAGCGGGAGGAAGTCCTCGGCCTCCGCGTAGGCGTCAGGGTTGACGCGGGCGCCCGACTGGTTGGCGGCGGGCGTGCCGATCGGGCCCGCCGGGGCGGGATCGTGAACGGTCTTGGTCATGCGAGCGGCTCCGGTCTGTCGAGCTGCCGGTCGGCGGGACGCGCCTCGCGGGCCGGATGGATCTTGGGGTCACTCTGGCCCTCGCCGCGCGAACGGTCAAGCGATGCTGTCGGCCCAGCCGCCCGCCGCGGGTGGGCCGTCGTCCCTCCCGTGGACCAAGGACTGCCGCAACCTCACTGGCTGGCGAAGACCTTGTTGCAGAGCGATCCGACCTTCTGGGCGAAAGCCGTCGCCGCGTCGGCCGCCCAGGTGTTGTTCGCGTCCGGGGTCGGCAGGCCGTTGAACGTTGCGGGGTTCTCGGACCCGTCCTCGATCTCGCAGAAGACGGAGCCCTTGATCGACACGAAGTCCGGCCCGTCCGGCGCGCGCATCGCCTTGTCCCCGATGCCGGCCACGGGGATCGTGTCAGCGTTGCCGCTCGGCGGCGTGTTCCCACTCCAGTAGGTGGACGCCGCGTCTCCTGTCACGACCTCCATCGCGATGCCCTCGCCGGTCTGCGTCGAGGCGTACGAGCAGCCGGATGCCGTGCCGGTCAGGCCCTGCTCGGCGGTCGCCGTCACGGCGCCCGAGAAGAGCGGGGCGACGTCGGCCGCCGTCACGACGGCGCAGACGTCGATCGCACCTGCGGCGGACACGGGCTCGGTCGTCCCCGTCTGCGGCGTGTCGCTCGGGGTGCCCGGCCCGGTGCTCCCTGGCACGGGGGTCGTGGCGGCGGCTCCCGAACAGGCTGCCAGGAGGAGGCATGCGAGGAATCCGACGGCGATCCCCCGACGGACCCGCCCGGGCCGCTCCGCGCAACCGGCCCGGCGGCTGAGGCGTCTGTGTGCTCGACCGGTCATCGGAGCCGTCGCTGTTCTGACGGTGCCGAGAGCCATCGACGGCTTTCGGCGCCACCGTCCGCACTTCGTCTGTCGCGGCGCCGGCGGGCCGCGTCCGCAGGTCGGCAGCGTCGCGGCGGCCGATCGCAGAACGATCGCAAGGACACCCGGGTCTGATCGTCGCATCGCGCGGCGACGGCCGCCACCAGAGAGCGAGCGGAGGCGGTCCAGTCCGGCGAGTCGGTCGAGCCGGCGCCGTGGGAGCCCGCAGCCGGGTGCGTCGTCCGCGGATGCAAGAATGGCGTCATGGATCGCCTGGGCCCTCTGCCGCTCACCGTGACCCTGGGGGCAGCGTGGTCGTCCCGGCCTGTGCGCGCTCGACCGCGGCGCGCGGCCTCCGTCGGGACGGTGCGAGGGGTGCCGCGATGATCGAGCTCGACGTCGCGCTGGTGCCGGACGCGGTGCCCGCCCACAGCGCGGCCGTGCTGGTCGTCGTCGACGAGATCCGGGCGAGCACAACCCTGACAACGCTCCTCGACCTCGGGGCGACCACCGTCTATATCGAGGGCGGGCTCGATGCGGCCCGAAGGCTCGGCCGCGCCACGGACAGCATCCTCGTCGGCGAGCGCCATGCGCTTCGGCCCCGCGGCTTCGACTTCGACAACTCGCCCACGATGCTGGAGCGTGCGGACCTGCAGGGCCGCAGCGTCGTGCTGTCCACGACGAACGGCACGGCAATCCTGCGCGCCGTTCGCGGCTCGCCGCACGTGCTCGTCGGGTGTCTCCGCAACGCCCGCGCCTGCGCAGAGGCGGCCATCGACCTCGCCCGGGCGCACGACACGGGGATCCGGATCGTGTGCGCCGGCCGCGAGCGCCGGTTCGTGCTCGAGGACGCCGTCGCGGCGGGCCTCATCGCGTCCCGCATCGTCGAGCACGCCGAGCGGCAGGGCACGGAGACGTCGCTCACCGACGCGGCGACCGCCGCGCGCCGGCTGGGCGCCGGCTATGCGTCGATGGAGGCTGCCCTCGAGGCCTCGGACGGCGGCCGCACCCTGCACCAGATCGGGCAGGCCGCCGACATTGCGTTCTGCGCCGCCGTCGACGTGACGGCCACCGTGCCGGTCCTGCACGACGGCCCGACCCTGCGGATCGAGCGGCTCGGGCGCGCGGAGCCCGGCTGAGGGCTACACGGCGCTGCTGCGCCCGTCGCATCCCCGCTGCCGTCGCCCACCCGCGAGGAGGAGCCCGGCGATTGGCGGCCCCGGTCCATGCGCTCTGCTCCGGAAGCGGTCGTGGTGGCCGGCCTGGTGCGCAACGCGGCCGTGCGCCCGTGACGTCGGCTACCAGGGCCCATGGCGGTCCGTCATCGGTCCGCCGCGGGGTGAGCACGCGCCCCCTTCAGCGCGACCCGGATTCGCCGCATCGCTGGCGCCCGAGGCGCCCCGGCCCCGGGCCGGCGGCAACGGGAACACCCGGCTGAAATCGCTGTCAGTCAGTGAGTCCCGCCGGGCCCGAGCGACGATGGACCTGACGCTACGGGACGTCATGACGCTGCGTCATTCGGGTCCGCGCAGTGCGTGGCCGGCGACACGTGGAGGGACCCCGCCGCGCCGGGCTTCGCCGGCCGGATGCCACGGTCCGGAGACCGGGTCCGGGCCAGCGCCGCCGTCCGTGCGACGGGGTCCGATGACCGGACGGCCAATCATGGGCCGCCGGCAGGGCGATTGCCCGGCGCGACCGGGCATCGCCGAGCACTGGCAAGGCGGCCTGCCCGCCCGCGCCCATGAGGGAGGTCGCTACCTACATCCCGTGGCTGGCGGCGCCGAGCAGCGCCGGCAGCAGGACGAAGACCAGCATGACCGCGAGGGCCACGAGCACGGCACTCCGCACGGCCGCGTGGAGCACCGGCACCTCCTGCGGCGCCGGGCCGACGGGCGGCACGGCATCGGCAAACCCGGCGCGCACGACCGGCGAGCGGACGCTCACTGCCCGATGCCGATCGGGGCGCCGGTGCTCAGCGCCACCGCGAGGAGGACGAGGAGGAGCCCGACCAGCAGCCCGACCGCCTCGGCCGACTGTCGCCGCGTGACCGGCGACGCGGCAGGCAAGTCGCGGATGCGCTCCGGCGCGTGGTCGCTGGGGCGTGCAAGGGTCGCCATGGGACGGCTCCGTCAGTGCCGCGGCGCCGGCAAGCCGCCCGACGGGCGGCGGTGGGTGGCGGCATGCCTCAGAGACTCCGTCAGCGCACGGTGCGCGTCATGACGGTCCGTCATGCCCGGACGTCGGCCGGTCAGTGCGCCGGGTGCTCGCCCTCCGGCCCGCTGCCGCCCCAGCCCGTGTTGGAGAACACCGGGATGAACCGGTACCCGCCGCCCGGGACCGTCGCGATGAACCGCGGGTGGCGGTAGTCGTTCTGGAGCTTGATGCGCAGGCTGCGGATGTGCCGGTCGACGATGTTGGACTCGGCCACGAAGTCGGTGCCCCAGACCGCGTCGAGGATCTCGTCCCGCGTCACCACGCGCCCGGCCCGGCTCGCGAGCAGGTACAGCAGGCTCTGCTCGATGCCGGTCAGGTGGATGACGGACGTGCCGGTGCGCACCTCGCGGCCGAGGATGTCGATCTCCATCTCGCCCAGGCGGATCGTCGGCACCATCGGCCGGTCCGAGCCGGTGGCCCGCCGGGTGATGACGATCGCGCGCGCGAGCAGCTCCTCGGGCGAGAACGGCACCGTGATGATGTCGTCGACCCCGAGGTCGAACGCGCGGAGCTTGGTCCGCAGGTCGCCGCGGCGGGTCAGGCCGAGGGCCGGCGTGGTCCGCTCCCGCAGCCGGTTCGACTCCCCGAGGTGCCCGAGCAAGGCCGTGCTGTCGTCGTGGTCCATGTCGACGACGGCGAGGTGCGGGTGCCAGTCCGCCAGGATCGCGTCGGCCTCGGCCAGGTCCCGCGCTGCCCGCACCACGAACAGGCCGTGGTTCAGCGTCAGCTCGATCAGGTCCACGACGAGCTCGCGGTCGTGGAGCACGAGCGCGCGGCGCGCGTCGGTGCTCTGCTCGATCGTGGGGTCCGCGGACACTGCTGCTCCAGGCACTCGATGATGCGCTTGGATTATCCCACGGGTTGGCCGTCGTCCGGCAGGGCTGATCGAACGGACCTGACGAGTGCCGATGGTACTCGCCGAGCCGCGTGCGCCGCCGCGACGCGCGCGATGGCTGAGCCTTCGTGATTGGAGGCGGACGAGCCGACCTGGGAGGGGTTCGGTCGCTCGACGAGACGACCTGATCCAGCCACCTGTCCAGGCGGGTGCCGCGTCGCCGCCGAGAGCGGGAGTCTCAGCGGAGAGAGCGGGAGCCTCAGCGGAGCCGGAGTCGGCGCGAGCCCTGCAGCAGCCTTGCAGCGACAAGGACCGCCACGGCGCCCAGAGTGGCAATGGCGACGCTCTCGACGTTGACGCCGTCCACCGAGCCCACCTTCAGGAGGCGGGTCGCGATGAAGCCGCCGACGAGTCCGCCGGCCACGCCCAGCACGACCGTCATCACGAGGCCCTCGCGGGAGCCCATGATGGTCTTGGCCAGGAAGCCGGCGATTGCACCGATGACGATCCAGGCGAGGATGCCCATTGGATGGTTCCTTTCTGCTGGCCCGCGCCGACGAGATCGGCGCCGAGGATTGCTCAGGCCGGGACGAAGTGGTCAGCCTCGTCGGCGTCTGCCACAGCCTTGGTGCGGTGCACCGTGCCCGGGGCATGCTGCGGCGGCGCATAGATCGTGTACAGCCGCAGGTCGGCCGTGCCGGTGTTGACGACGTTGTGGTGCATGCCGGCCGGGACGAGGACGAGGCGTCCGGCGCTGACCGCGCTCTCCTCGCCGCCCAGCTGTGCGATGCCGACGCCATCCACGAACACCAGGACCTGGTCGAGATGGTCGTGCGCCTCCGCGCCGATCTCGCCGCCGGGCGGGATGCTCATCACCACGACCTGGGCATGCGGGCCAGTGGAGAGGACCTTGCGGAAGTTGGAGTTCGCGCGTGCGGCCCCGATGATGTCGACGTTGAGCGCCATGGTGGACCTGCTCTCGGCGGGCACGGCCGCTGGCGGGCGCCCGACGGGCGCCCGGCGCCATGCCGCCGATCGGATCTTGCGGCGCACCGGGTGTCGCGTCATGACGGACGGTCATGACCCCGGTGCGCCCGCGGTCGGAGACTGGACCGGGCCCAGGAGGACCCCACCCTTGTCGCGAGCCCCATCCGCGGGCATCGTCGACTCGCCACAGGGGAGGTATCGACAAGGAGACGCGATGGCACCCTGGCAGCTCGACCCCGCGCACTTCGTTCTCGCGCAGACGGTGCCGATCGCGGCGGTGAGGCCCGTCCTCGCCGACGCCGGAGTTGCATGATGGCTGACAAGGACGGCATCGATGTCACGCGCGCCCGCCGCCTCGTGGCCGCGGAGCGGGCCCGCATCGAGTCGGCGCTCGCTGACGTCGACGGTGCCGTGCGGGCCGAGGGTGACCTGCAGAGCCAGCAGGCTGGCGACACCTCGGAGTCTGGCACCGAGGTGGCCGCCGAGGAAGTCGCCATGGCCGTCGCGGCCGGCCTGCGCGGCCGACTGCTCGAAGCCGACCGGGCAGCACAGCGCCTCGACGCGGGCACGTATGGCAAGTCCGTCGAGAGCGGCGCCCCCATCCCGCCTGACCGGTTGGCGGCCGATCCGCTCGCCGAGCGTACCGTCGACGAGCAGTCGGCCCTCGACCGCCGGGGCGGGAGCAGTCGCGGTCCCTGAGCGCGCCCACGAGCGGGGGTGGCGGCCCCCAGCGTGGATGGATGCCGGCACCGTACATGTCGACCGCGCAGCCCTTTGTGGGTCGATGCCCACGCCCGACCGGCTCCGTGGTGGTCGGGTCAGTGCCGGTCGCCTTCGGGACGTGCGCGGATCACAGCCTGAAGGACGGCCGCTGCCGCGGGCGGCACCGCCAGCACCGGCTCGACGTCATCGAGCGCGGCGAGCAGCGGCTGAAGCAGCGTCCGACGGCGCCGCCCTCCCCTGTTGGACAGGTCGTGCAGAACGTGTCGGGCGCTCTCCCGCAGGGCGTTGGAGTCGGAATGCTCCACGAGCTCCCGAAGGAGCGGCGCCAGACCCTCATCGCCGAGGGCCACGATCCCTTTGGCTGCCAGCCAGCGGACGGAGAAGTCCCGATCCCTGAGCGCGCCCACGAGTGCCGCAGCCGCATCGGGGTCCGCCATCCATTCAAGCGTCATGGCGGCCTCCCACCGCACCTGTCGACGCGGGTCCGCGAGTGCCTCGACGAGTCCGGCCACAGCAGGGTGCCCGGCACGCACTAGCGCCAACCGGGCCTCCTTGCGAACGGAGTCGTCGTTGTTGGCCAACTCCGCCACGCGGGCATCGACCCCTGCGAGGTCATCGGGCGGCTCCCCGGCGGCCGGATGTCCGGATCCATTCACGGTGGCCTTCCTTTCCGATCACGACCGGCGGAGTCCCGGCCTTTGCGTCGTACGGGCCGAGCGTGCCCCTCAGGCCAGACCCAGCGCGGCCAGCTTGGCGCGAGTGGTCTCGTAATCCGTGTGGTGAATGCCTCGAAGCCCAAGGGCTTCCGCGATCTCGACGAACATCGGGGTGTTCTCGATGTAGACCACGTTCCCGGGCGGCGCCTGTGCAATGTCCAGCGCGAGCCGAAAGATGTCGGCGTCGGGCTTGCGGACGTGGACGAAGCAGGAGGTGATGAACGCATCCACCAACCCGGCCAGCTCGAAGGTGCGGATCCGGTGCTCGTTCAGCTCGCGGCCCTCATTGCTCACCACGACGATCTTCAGCCTGTGACGGACCTTGAGCCGAGCGATCAGGTCGAGCATCTCGGGGTAGGCGTGGGATTGCGCGAACATGAAGCGCTGAAACTGCGCTCGAGTGAAGGTTCGCTGCTGATGGAAGATCACCCGGTCCAGGTACGCCTCGAGCGTGAGCCTTCCCTCCTCGTAGGTGTCGACGACCAGCTGATGCCGTTCCTCCGTCTCGGCCGCGTCCAACTGGAAGTTCGTGGCCGCCCGTTGACGGGCCTCGTGATCCCACCCGTTAGTCAGCAGAACGCCGCCGATGTCCAGGAACAGGCAGGTCGTGGAAGGCGCTTCGCTCATCGTCTCAGCCTTCACGGTCAACGAGCTGTGGCCTTTGGCGCAGGCTCGGTCGGGCGGTCAGGCGTCGCGTCGGGCGCGGGCTCGGCCGGGCGGCTCGCCTCGGCGTCGGGCGCGCCCACCTCGCGCTCCGCCTGGAGCCAGTCTCGATCTGCCTGGCCTTCGCCGCGGACTCTCTGCTGGTACAGCTCGTATGCCCGTGCGGCGATCTGCGGCCGCCGATCTCGCGGCCGCTTGGCCAGCAGCGGCTCCTTCGTGGGATCGAGGATCCGGTACGCGAGCAGCTTCACACGGTCGTTGACGAGGAACCAGGCAAGCGCGTAGGCCCACACGAACAGCGCCCAGCCCCAGCCGAGCGGCGTCATGAAGATGCCGAACACGGCGATCAGCGTCGCCACCGCCTGCGTGCCGAACACGGCGAGGAGCAGCACCTTCGCGGGGCGGATGGACCAGAACGGGCCGCGCGTGCGGGTGAGGAAGATCGTCAGGTGGCCGGCTACCGACAGCTTGAGGTACATCAGCGTCTGGATGTGGTCGCGGTCGAGGTTGAAGACGCGCTCGCCGAGATAGAACAGGCCGAACGCGGCGACGACGCCCGCGACGCCGAGGACGGTGGCGACGCCCAGCACGAGGCGCATGTTCCACGCCTCGGGCTTGAGCTTGTAGTGGACGTTGTCGTAGGCGATGGACAGGATGGCGCCGTCGTTGAGCAGCGCCAGCATCACGATCATCACCGCGGTGACCGGGTAGAAGTTGAACACCAGGATCGCGAGCGTCATGAACAGCAGGACGCGCAGCGTCTCGGCGATCCGGTAGATCGCGTAGCTGTTCATCCGCTGGAAGATGCGGCGGCTCTCCCTGATCGCGTCGATGATCACCGAGAGGCCGGGCGTCAGGAGCACGATGGAGGCCGCCGCGCGGGCCGCGTCCGTGGCGCCCGAGACGGCGATCCCGCAGTCGGCCTTCTTGAGGGCTGGGGCGTCGTTCACCCCGTCGCCCGTCATACCCACGATGTGGCCGCCCCGCTGCAGGACGTCGATGATGTGGAACTTGTGCTCGGGGAACACCTGGGCGAAGCCGTCGGCGTGCTCGATCGACGCCGCGAGCTGCGCGGTCTCGTGGTGCTTGGCGTCGCCGAAGCCGCCGGCGTCGAGGATGTCGGTCCCCATGCCGAGCTTGCCGGCCGTCTCCCGGGCGATGGCGATGGCGTCTCCCGTCACCATCTTGACCGCCACGCCCATCTGGCGGGCGCTCGCGATGGTCGCCTTGGCCTCGTCGCGCGGCGGATCGAAGAGGGGCAGCACGCCGATGAAGTGCCAGTCGCCGCGACTGCCCGCCCTGGCGACGCCGAGCGACCGGAAGCCCCGGGCCGCGAACTCGTCGACCGCCCCGTCGACCGCAGTCTTCACCTTCCCAGCGTCGGCTGACATCTCCAGGATCACCTGCGGCGCGCCCTTGGCGACGCGGAACTGCTTGCCGTCTGGGCCCTTGACGGTGGCCTCGGTGCGCTTGTGGACCGGGTCGAACGGCTGGAAGTGGACCACCGTGTAGTCCTTGAGGGCCTGGTCGTCGGTGATCCCGCCCAGCACGGCGAGGTCGATGGTGTCCTTGTCCTCGGCGCGTGACGCCAGCGCGGCGCAGAGGACCACCTGGTCGCCGGGGACGCCGCTCACGCTGAACGGGTCGCCGAGCGTCAGCTTGTTCTGGGTGAGCGTGCCGGTCTTGTCCGCGCACAGGACGTCCACGCCCGCGAGCTCCTCGATCGCCGCGAGGCGGGTGACAATCGCCTCGCGCCCGGCCAGCTTGCGCGCGCCGACGGCCATCGTCACCGACAGCACCGTCGGCATCGCCACCGGGATCGCGGCGACGGTCAGCACGAGCGCGAACTGCAGCGTGGTGAGCATATGGTCGCCGCGGAACAGCGCGACCAAGATGATGATGGCGACGAGCGCCACCGCGAGGACGATCAGGTAGTCCCCGATCTTGAGCACCGCCCGCTGGAAGTGGCTGATGGTCTGCGCCTCCTGCACGAGCTGCGCGGTCCTGCCGAAGTAGGTGTTCGCCCCGGTGGCGTAGACCATCGCGTCGATCTCGCCCTGGCGCACGATCGACCCCGAGAACACGGCCTCGCCGGGCTTGCGCGTCGCCGGCAGCGATTCCCCTGTCAGCGCGGACTGGTCCACCTCGACGGGATCGCCGGCGAGCAGGCGGGCGTCCGCGGGCACGATCGCGCCCAGGCGCAGGCGGATGACGTCGCCCGGCACCAGCTCGCGCGCCGGCGGGGTCACCCACGTCCCGTCGCGCCTCGCCGTGGCCTCGACGGCGAGCTTGGCCTTCAGGGCCGCGATCGCGTTGCCGGCCTGGTGCTCCTCCCAGAATCCGACCACGGCGTTGGCCAGCAGCAGCAGCAGGATGATGAAGAAGTCGGGCCAGTGCTGGGCCAGCGCCGAGAGCACGACCGCCGCCTCGATCATCCACGGGATCGGGCCCCAGAAGTAGGTCAGGAACTTCAGGAACGGGTTGTCCTTCTTCTCCTCGATCTCGTTGGGCCCGTACTGGGCCAGGCGCTTCTGGGCCTCGGCCTGCGTGAGGCCGTCGGCCGAGGACCCGAGCTTCGCCAGCAGCTCCGGCATGGGGAGCGTCTTGAGGTCGTCCTTCGATCCCGGCGTGGCCGCCGGCTTCGCCTCGGCCACGACTGCCTTCGGACTCATGATCGCGACCTTCCTGTTCTGGCCGCCGTACGAGCAAGCTCCATCACAGTCCCCAGGCGGTGGAGCTCGAAGCCTGTCCTGGCGGGCGCGGGTGCGATCATGGTTCGGGAGCCAGGCACGCGATGATCGTCTGGACCACCAGCCTGGTCTCCTCGGGCCCTTTCACCGGGATCGAGTCCACCCCTGCCTCCTCGGCCGGATAGTCGTTCCCGCCCGGGAACAGGGCGTCGCCGATGAAGATCATGTCGCTGAGCGGAATGCCGAGCGTGTCGCGGAGCTTGCGGATCCCGTAGGCCTTGTCGATGCCGGGCTTGGTGACGTCGATCGAGGTCGCGCCGCCCATCCGGACGGAGAACTCGGGGATCAGCGTGTCGAGGATCCCGACGATCTTCCGGCGCTTGGCGAAGTCGGGGTCCCAGGCGGTCTTGGCGTCGAGGGGGGCCTGCTGCCCAAGGGCGGAGAAGGTGACCTGGCTTCCCCTGTCCTCCACCACCTCGCCCCAGACCCGCTCGACGGTGAGCCCCGCGGTGTCGAACGCCTGCTCCAGCGAGCTGATGATCTTGCGCCGCTCGGCCGGGCTGAGGTCCTCCGAGTAGATCTCGGCCCACTTGCCGTCGTCGTAGCGGAGGAACTTCGTCCCACACGTCGGGAGCAGGGACAGGTTCGCCAGCCGCTCGTCGCACGGGAGGCCGGCGAGCACCTGCTCCTCGAACTGCGGCCAGTTGCCCCCCGAGATGACGGCCACCTTGACGATCCCGAGGAGGTCGTGGATCAAGCCCGCCACCGCGGGCCCCACGGACGACTTGCTCTCGGCAAGCGTGCCGTCGAGATCGAAGACAATCAGTTGCTTCATTCGGGGAGCCCCACTTCGAGCACCGTCACGTTCCCGTCGGGCAGCAACTCGCAGGCCCCGACCACTGCCGGCAGGAGCCAGACGTCGCCGCGGCCCACCGGGTGCATCACGCCGGAATGCCCCAGATTCCCTGATCCCTCGAGGCAGACGAGCGCACGCGGCAGGCCCGGCTCGCCGACGCTGAACGGTGAGCCGCCGCGCAGGCGCCAGACCTTGAACTGCTCGCAATCGAAGAGGCGCATGCGCTCGACCGGTGTCGTCGCCTCCACCACCGGTGCCACCGGGCCGAGCGCATGCTGGGAGAAGTCGACAGAGCGCAGTGCCCGATCGACCTGGAGGGGACGGGGCTGCCCGGTCGTCGGATCCACGTGGTCCCAGTCGTACAGGCGGAACGTGACGTCGCTGTTCTGCTGGACCTCGAACACCACGACGCCGCCCAGCGTGTGAACGGTGCCGGCCTGCAGGAAGACGGCATCGCCGGGCCTCGGGGCGAAGGAGGCGAGGCGGTCCGCGACGGCCCCGCTCGCGGCCGCCTGTCGCAGGTCGTCGGCGGTCGTGCCGGGCTTGAGGCCCGCATAGATCCGACTCTCCGGGGCCGCCTCGAGGACGACCCATGCCTCGGTCTTGCCGGTCTCCCCGGCTGGCAGCACGTCCGCCTGCGTATCTGCGGGGTGGACCTGGACCGAGAGGAGCTCGCGGGCGTCGAGGAACTTGAGCAGGAGCGGGAAGCGGCAGAACCGGCCGGCGAGCGTCCCCAGCATCGGCTCGGGCCACGCCGTCAGCACCTCGCGGAGGGTTCTCCCCTTGAGCGGCCCGTTGGCGACCCGGCTCGCGTGGTCGTCGCGGTCGCTCAGGACCCACGCCTCTCCGATCGGGCCGTCGCCCGGGAGCGGTGCCGTGAGCAGGTCAGCGAGCCGCCGGCCACCCCACAGTCGGTACTCGTAGATCGGCTCGAAGCGCAGGGGGTAGAGGGGCTCCCGGGCTGCGGCATCGGCCCGTGTGGGGATGCTCATGCACTCTCCATCGCGGCTGTGTACTCGCCGCGGCGCGCGGCGCTGTTGCACCGGGCTCGATGCGCGAGGGCGCGCTGGGCCGCCGACACGTTGGCTTCGTCGCCGCGCCAGATCTCGAGGGCCGGCTGCTGGATGGCCCGGGCGAACGAGAACGCCAGCGCCCAGGGCAGGCGGGCCCGGTGCCGCGTGTTCATCGCGTTCAGCCGTGCCGTGGCAAGCTCGGCCGGTTGCCCGCCGGACAGGAAGGCGACGCCCGGAACGGCAGCCGGGACGGCTCGCAGGAGGCAGGTCACGGTCGCGTCGGCGACCTCGTCGACCGGGCGCTGCGTGGCCGCGGCGAGACCCGGCAGCACCATGCTGGGCTTGAGGATCATGCCCTCGAGCGCCACGCCCTGTGCGTGCAGCCCGATGAACACCGCCCGCAGGACGTCCTCGGTCACTTCGGCGCACCGCTCGAGGCTGTGTTCGCCCGCCATGAGCACGTCGGGCTCGATGACGGGGACGAGGCCAGCCTCCTGACACATCGCGCCGTAGCGAGCCAGCGCATGGGCGTTCGCCTCGATGCAGGCCAGGCTCGGCATCCCGACGCCGATGGCGATCACGGCACGCCACTTGGCGAACCGGGCGCCCAGCCGGGCGTAGTCGACGAGTCGCTCGCGCAGCCCGTCGAGGCCCTCGGTGATGCGCTCGCCGGGATGACCCGCCAGCGGCTTGGCGCCGGTGTCGACCTTGATGCCGGGGATGAGCCCCGCGTCGATGACGACCTTGACCAGGGGCGTGCCGTCCGTGGCCCGCTGGCGGATCGTCTCGTCGTAGAGGATCAGACCGCTGATGGACTCGCTCAGACCCGGCGTGGTCACGATCAGTTCGCGATACGCGCGCCTGGCCGCCTCGGTCTGCGGGATCCCGGCAGCCGCGAAGCGTGTGTTGCAGGTCGGATTGCTCTCGTCGATCGCCAGCAGGCCCTTGTGGTCGTTGACAAGGGCCTTCGCCGTCTCGGCGAGCACATCGGCCTTCACGAGGGGTCGCCCCAGGTCCAGTTCCGGACCTCCGGGAGGTCCTCCCCGTGCGTGTTGATGTACACCTTGTGCTCGACGAGCTTGTCCGCCATGAGCTGCTTGAGGTAGTCGCCCCGGGCGCCCAAGCCGGGCAGCCGGTCCACGACGTCGGTGACGAGGTGGAACCGGTCGAGCTTGTTCTGCACGCGCACGTCGAAGGCCGTGGTGATCGTGCCCTCCTCGATGTACCCGCGGACGTGCAGGTTGCGGTTCGTCCGGCGATAGGTGAGGCGGTGGATCAGCCAGGGGTAGCCGTGGAAGGCGAAGATGATGTGCTTGTCCCGCGTGAAGAGGGCGTCGTAGTCCAGGTCGCTCAACCCGTGCGGGTGCTCGGTGCTCGACTGCAGCTTCATCAGGTCGACGACGTTGACGACGCGGACCTTCAGGTCGGGCAGGTGCTCATGCAGGATCGACACCGCGGCCAGGACCTCGAGGGTGGGCGTGTCGCCGCAGCAGGCCATGACGACGTCCGGCCCGCCATCCTGGTCGTTGCTGGCCCACGGCCAGATGCCGATCCCCTCGGTGCAGTGGATCACGGCCTCGTCCATCGAGAGCCACTGGGGCAGGGCGTGCTTGCCGGCCACGACGACGTTGACGTAGTTGCGGCTTCGCAGACAGTGGTCCATCACCGACAGCAGGCAGTTCGCATCCGGCGGCAGGTAGACGCGGACGATGCTCGCCTTCTTGTTCACCACGTGGTCGAGGAAGCCCGGGTCCTGGTGCGTGAACCCGTTGTGGTCCTGCTGCCAGACATGGGATGCGAGGACGTAGTTCAACGACGAGATGTCGCGGCGCCAGGGCAGCTCGGCGCAGACTTTGAGCCACTTGGCGTGCTGGCTGAACATGGAGTCGACGATGCGGACGAACGCCTCGTAGCAGTTGAAGAGGCCGTGCCGGCCGGTCAGGAGATACCCCTCCAGCCAGCCCTCGCACTGGTGCTCGCTGAGCATGGAGTCGTGCACCTGCCCCTCGGCAGCGAGAAACTCGTCGCTCGTCTCGACCGGGAGCTCCCACTGGCGGTTGGTGACCTCGAAGACCGCCTGCAGGAGGTTCGACACCGTCTCATCGGGACCGAACACGCGGAAGTTGCGCTGCTCGAGGTTCAGCTGGGCCACATCGCGCAGGAAGCCGCCGAGGACGAGCGTGTCCTGGGCCGCGACGGCACCCGGGGCGGGCACGGCCACGGCGTGGTCCCCGAAGTCCGGCATGCGCAGGTCGCGGAGCAGCGCGCCGCCGTTGGCGTGGGGGTTGGCGCCCATCCGCCGGTCGCCGATCGGCGCGAGCTCGGCGAGCTCCGGCTTGAGCCGACCGTCCGAGTCGAACAGCTCCTCGGGCCGGTAGCTCTTCAGCCACGCCTCGAGCTGCTCCACGTGCCCGGGATGCGCGGCATCGACCAGGAGCGGCACCTGGTGCGCACGGAAGGTGCCCTCAATCTGCAGGCCGTCAACCACCTTGGGACCCGTCCAGCCCTTGGGCGAGCGCAGGACGATCATCGGCCAGCGTGGGCGGGTCGAATTGTTGGTGGTCCGGGCGTGGGCCTGGATGCGCCCGATCTCCTCGATCGCGTCGTCGAGCGTGCTCGCCATCAGCTCGTGCATCGCGTCGGGGTCATCGCCCTCGACGAAGTACGGCATCCAGCCGCAGCCGCGGAGGAACTGCTCAAGCTCCTCGTGCTCGATCCGGGCGAGGACGGTCGGGTTGCTGATCTTGTAGCCGTTGAGGTGGAGGATCGGGAGCACCGCGCCGTCGGAGATCGGGCTCAGGAACTTGGTGGACTGCCAGGCGGTCGCGAGCGGCCCGGTCTCGGCCTCCCCGTCGCCGATCACGCAGGCGACGACGAGCCCCGGGTTGTCGAATGCGGCGCCGAAGGCGTGGCTGAGCGAGTACCCGAGCTCGCCGCCCTCGTGGATGGACCCGGGTGTTGTCGGCGCGACGTGGCTGGAGATGCCGCCGGGGAACGAGAACTGCGTGAACAGCTTCCGCAGGCCGGCCTCGTCCTGGGTGATGCTCGGGTAGACCTCGCTCCAGGTGCCCTCGAGGTACACGTTGCCGACGATCGCCGGCCCACCGTGCCCGGGACCCGCGACATAGAACATGTCGAGGTCGTACTTCTTGATGACACGGTTGAGGTGCACGTAGATGAAGTTCTGGCCGGGGGTCGTGCCCCAGTGCCCGACCACCAGTGGCTTCACGTGCGAGAGCCTGAGCGGCTCCCTCAGGAGCGGATTGTCGTAGAGGTAGATCTGGCCGACCGAGAGGTAGTTGGCCGCGCGCCAGTACGCATCCATCCTCGCGAGCACGTCCGGGGAGATCGGCTGACTCGTCATTGGTCCACTCGCTCCTTCGCTGGGCCGAAACCGAGGACGTCGCAGACCAGCTTGGCGATCATCCGTTCCTCGTCCGTGTGGATGACCCGGACCGCGACCCGGCTCGCCCCTGCGGAAATCACGCTCTCGCTGGCGGCGTTGGGCTGGTCGGCGAGGACAACGCCCAGGAAGCCCAGCCCGTCGCAGATCCGGGCGCGGACCGTGGGCGCGTTCTCCCCGATGCCGCCCGCGAACACGAGCGCGTCGAGGCCGCCGAGGGCGGCGGCGAATGCGCCGATCCACTTCTTGACCTGGTAGCAGAAGAGCGCCACCGCTTCGGCCGCGCGGACGTCGTGCGCCTCGCGGTGGAGCAGGTCGCGCATGTCCGAGCTGGTCTCCGACACGCCGAGCAGACCGGACTCGCTGTTGACCATCTCGTTGAACTGCTTTGCGTCGATCCCGTCGGCGCGCGCCAGGTACCAGGCCAGTCCGGGATCGAGATCGCCGGAGCGTGTGCCCATCGGCACGCCGGCCGTCGGGGTGAGGCCCATGCTGGTGTCCACGGACCTCCCGTGGTGCACGGCCGCCAGGCTCGCGCCACTGCCGAGGTGGGCGAGGATGACCCGGCCGTCGCCCGCCTCCGTCCCGGCCAGGCGGGTCAGCTCCTCCACGAGGAACGCGTACGACAGGCCGTGGAAGCCGTACCGCCGCACTCCCTGCGCCTCGAACCGGCGCGGGATCGGCAGCAGCTGCGCCACGCGGGGCATGTCGTGGTGGAATGCCGTGTCGAAGCACGCCACCTGGGGCACATCGGGGAACCGGCGATGGAACGCCTCGGTCAGCAGGATCTCCTCCGGAAGGTGGTCCGGATCGAACGGACTGAGCTGGTGCAGGTCCTCGACCATGGCCGCGGTGATCCGCTGCGGCCCGCTGTACTTCGGTCCCCCGTGGACGACGCGGTGCCCCACCGCGCTCAGCCGGGAACGCCAGTCGCGCTCCTCGATCCAGTCCATCAGGACGCCCACCGCCGCCGTGTGGCCCGACGCCGTCACCGAACGTTCGAAGGTGTTGCCCGGGTCCTCGCTCGTCACGCGCATGGTGGTTACCGGCAGCCCAATCCCCTCGATCCCGCCCTCGAGGATTCGCCGGAGCCCGTCGCCCGCGTCGAACAGCGCGAACTTGATGCTCGACGAGCCGCCATTGACCGCGAGGATGCGGGATCCAGCGGAGCGCACAGCCGATTCCCCCATCAGACGCCGAGTCCAGCGCGGCCACGCTCCGCGCAAGGTCCCGTGCCGGCTGCGCCACGCATCACGGGGCATCCCCGCTCGGCGCGACGACCTCAACGCGAAGGTCGCGGCCCTCCCATCGGCCGGCCTCCGGCCACCAGATCGTGAAGTCCACGGCCCCGCCGGGCGTCAGTCGGTCCGAGCCGGGCACGTCGACCAGCCACACGCCGAGTCCCGTGTCCCGCGCTTCGAGATCTGTCCAGGCCCGCCACCCGTCAGTCGAGAACCGGACACGAGCAGGAGCCATCAGCTCCAGGCGCAGCGTTCGCGCCGCCTGCATCGAGGGCCGCGGCGCCGTGAACCGCCATGTCGCCCGCGTGGCCTTCGGGGCGACGCCCCGGTAGCGCCGCCAGGCCGCCTCCGGGCGGTCGATCGAATGGCCCAGGGCGATCGACCGCACGAGCTTCACGTATTCCGCGTGCGCCCAGGCGAGCGGCATCGCCGAGCCGGCCGGCCGGCCGGGCGCGAGGTGGCGCTCGGGGATCGGGTCCGCGTCCCAGACCTGCTCCGGCAGCATCCCCCCGCCCGACGCCATGCGCTGCATCGCCGCGAGGCACGGCCCCGGGTCCCGCCCGGCGTCGAGCTCGTAGTGGCCGCGCTCGCCCACGAGCAGCGGCCAGCCGCGTCCGATGCCAGTCCCGTCGTAGGCGCTTCCGTCCTCGTGCTCGCCGTAGCCGTCGCCGTTGTAGCGGTGCCAGACCGGCCCGCTCGGCGTCTCCGTGCGGAGGAGGGCATCCGCGACCGCGAGGCTCGACACGATCCGCGGGTCGTCCGGGAGTCGCAGCCCGAACCGCACGAGGGCGAGGAAGTCGGTCCCGACCATCTCGTCGCCGGGCACCGTCCCCGCGCCCGGAGGCTGATTGCGGAGCGAGACCGGCGTGGAGAGCGGAGCCCCCGCGAGCACCTCTGGCGAGGCGATCCGGACGTAGTGGCCGTCGACGCCCTGCTCGCGCGCAAGCCGCGTGTCGCGGGCATAGGTCCAGTCCTCGATCGAGGCGTTCCAGTCGTCCGCAAGCTCCAGGCAGTAGGAGGCGGAGGGCTCGGGGAGGTGTCCGGCAGCCACCACCAGGGCGGCGATCACGGGCGCGAGGGTCGACGGCGTAAGCCCCGCGGTCTCCTCCCAGCGGTCCTGGCTCGTGGCCGGTCCGGTCCTCGCGATGAACCCGGCGGCCTGGGCGATCATGCGGTCGAGCGCGGCCTGGCTGACCAGGTTCTGGAATGCCTCCTCGTGCGGGCCGGTCTTGCCGTGCATGTGCCCGGCGCCCGTGCGGACCGCCCCCGCGAGCAGGAGCGGGTAGGCGGCCTCGTCGAGCTGGAGGCCGGTCCAGTAGGGCACCCCGTCCACCCACTGGTTCTGGGGCCAGTGGCCGTCCGGCTCCTGCGACGCGACGAGGTAGGCCAGCGTGCGTCGGGCCGTGGCCGCTGCACCCAGCGCGACAAACGCGCCCGCCGACTCCACGAGGTCGCGTGACCAGACCAGGTGGTAGCCGCCGAGGTCGTTGCGCGTGTTGCCCCAGGGAATGGACAGGCTGGCCACGGTCGCGCCGGGCAGGGTCCGGTCCTGGTGCGACCGCAGCACGGTCGCCGAGGTCAGGTACAGGTCGCGCGCCTCCGCCGCCAGGGCTGCGGGCGGATCGACCACGGTCCGGACGAATCCCTGCCAGTTGCCGAGGTACTCCTGCCAAGCGCTCTCGAAGGGGCCAGCGAGCGCGGCCGACGCCTCGAGGCCGGCCTCCTCGGGCCGGGCCGCGAACGCGAGGGCGACCTGGGCCGCGCCACCGTCGAGCGCGAGCTCGGTCATGCCCGCCACGTTGCCGGCGCCGGCGCGTGAATACGTCCAGGTCATGCGGCCGTTCGCCGCGAAGTCCTGCCACCCGTCCGAAACGCCCACGTAGCCGACGGACTGGCGAGCCGGGACAGGGTCGGATGCGAGCGCGAGGGCCCACGGACCGTCCTGGGCGAACAGCATCGGGCGGCCCTTGTGCGTGTCGACCCATGCGCGGCCGTGGAGGCCGGTGAACCCGAGGTGTGGTGCTAGGAGCGGGTAGAGCCGCAGCGGGTGGGCCGTCCGCCCAGGGTCGGCCGGGTCCCGGAGATCCTCGAGCCGCGCCTCGATGCGGACGACGTCGGCGTGGTCGTCCGCGCAGATGCGGAGGGTGAGCTGGTAGCGGGCGTGGGCGTGGACCGCCGTGATCGCGGGCACACCCCGGGCCTCGTGGCGGACCTCGTGTGTCGCGTCGCGCTTGACCTCGCTCCAGAAGCCCGCATCGTCGGCCACGATGAACCCCAGGTCGCGGACCTGCGGCCGGTCGACGTGCGGCCAGTAGACCTCGTTGAGGACGCCTCGCCCGACCGTGAACCAGACGCGGCTGGAGTAGTGCGACGTCCCGACAGCGTCCTTGTCGCTGCTCGACCAGGTCGGCGGGATGCCGGGCCCGCCGGGCGCAGCCGGGCCGTCGGATTCGCTCATGCGGCCACCGGACCGGGCCAGTGATCGTCGAACTGGACCACACGCGCGCCCATGCGCCCTCAGCCCTTTCCTTCCTCGTGGCCGCCGAAGCCGAGGCGCATCGCTGAGAGCACCCGGTCCGCGAAGTCCGCCTCTCCTCTCGACGAGAACCGCTCGTAGAGCGCCGTTGTCAGGACGGGCGCCGGGGCACCGACGTCGATGGCGGCGATACTCGTCCAGCGTCCCTCGCCGGAGTCCGAGACGCGGCCCGCGAAGTCCGAGAGGTCGCTGCTATGCCGTAGGGACTGGGCGGCGAGGTCGAGCAGCCACGAGGCGACCACGCTGCCCCGGCGCCACACCTCGGCCACGGCCGGGATGTCCAGCTGGTACTGGTAGAGCGTCGGGTCGCGCAGCGGCGTGACCTCGGCGCTGACCTCGCGCTCGTGGAGGCCCGCGTCGGCGTGCGCGAGGATGTTGAGGCCCTCGGCGTAGGCGGCCATCAGCCCGTACTCGATGCCGTTGTGGACCATCTTCACGAAGTGCCCGGCACCGCTCGGGCCGCAGTGGAGGTAGCCGTCCTCGGCCGGGTCGGGGTCGCCGGTCCGGCCGGGCGTCCGGGGCGCCGCGTCCACGCCGGGCGCGAGGGCCCGGAAGACCGGGTCGAGGCGCTCCACCGCCTCCGCCGCGCCGCCGATCATGAGGCAGTACCCGCGCTCGAGGCCCGCGACGCCGCCGCTCGTTCCGCAGTCGAGGTAGCTGATCCCCAGTGTCGCCAGCTCGCCGGACCGCCGGATGTCGTCGACGTAGTGGGAGTTGCCGCCGTCCACGACGACGTCGCCCCGCGCCAGGAGCGGCGCCAGGTCGGCGAGCGTGGCATCGACGGCCGCAGCCGGCACCATCAGCCACACGACCCTCGGCGCGGTCAGCTGGCCGACCAGGCCCTCGAGAGAGCTGGCGCCGGCAGAGATCGCCCCGTCGGCGACCAGCCCGTCCACCGTCTCGGCGTGGCGCGCGTAGCCCACGACCGTGTGGCCCGCCCCGAGCCATCGCCGCGACATGCTGGCGCCCATCCTGCCCAGGCCCACGAGTCCGACCTGCATGCTCTGTCTCTTCCTGCGCATCCCTGTTCCCCGACGCGGCCCAGACACGATCGCGTGATCAGCGACCCTGCCCGTGCTGTCTCGACCGCCAGCTCGTGATCCACGGGGCCATCCCCACCCCGTAGCCGTAGTAGGGGTACAGGCCCGACCAGAAGCTCGCGTCTTGAACGACGGTCAGCTGCGGGTCGTAGTGCGGCGCGCCGGCCACGTGCTCGCGGGTGTGACTGATGTGGACCTCCTCGGCCTCGATCCGCGTGATCGCCTCGACCGGAATCAGGGTCCTGCTCCCGCCGAGGCCCAGGAAGCCGCCCGTCGCGACCTCCATGAATCGGACCCTCTGCTCGACGTCGTCGACCAGGAGGCCGTCGACCTTGCCGAGCTCGTGGCCGTCCTTGTCCCTGACGGTCCGCCCCCGGATGTCCTCGTCGGCGCCCGAGACCGTCTTGTCGTTGTCGCCGAGCCGGCTGAGCGTGGGGAGCGTCTCCGGCGGGTCGGAGGGGATTGAGGTCTTCTCGATGGTCATGTGCGGATCTCCCGAGCACGTTTGAAGCGGCCGATCCTCCACCTGATGGGTTTCGGCGTCCCGCCGAGGGTCCCGCCCCACCGCCCAAGTCGAGCACGGCAGGCTCGATCCGGAGACAGGGGCGGTCCGTGGTCCGATCGCCACTGTGCGGTCCGACCTCCGCGCGGTCATGACGACGCGTCATCCGGCCGGCGGTCCGATCGCGGATGGCCGGGCCAGCACCGTCACCGGGAGCGGCCGACGACGGATGACGGGCCGTCATGACGTCAAGGCGCGGGACGACAGACTCAAGGACGAGGAGGCGAGTCGCGTGTGCGATCTCGCCAGCCACCGGCGCAGACCGGGGCCAGGCAGGGCGGCCGCGGCACTCGCCCAGCCGCCCGGGCCGGCGGAGCGCTCCCGCAGTGCAGCGAAGCGCGCAGCCGTGCGCCGCGCATCCACAGGCACGACCAGTACGGAGAACAAGTCCATGGCAGATCTCGTCGTCATCGGCTATCCGGACGAAGCCACGGCGGAGAAGGCCTACGCGGTGGTGGGCCAGCTCGAGCACGACCTGGTCGTGCAGGTGCACGGGGCCGCCGTCGTCGTCAAGCACGCCGACGGCCAGACCAAGATGGTGACCAAGACCGGGGCCACGAGCTCTGGAGCGCTGATGGGCGGCTTCCTCGGCCTCCTGTTCGGGCTCCTCTTCCTCTTCCCGATTGGCGGCCTCATCGCCGGCGGCATCTGGGGTGCCGTCCTGGGAACGATGCGCGGCTGGGGCATCAGGGACGACTTCCGCCAGCGGACCCAGGACGTCCTCAAGCCCGGCACCGCGGCGCTCGTCCTCTTCCTCGAGAAGTGGACCGAGGACAAGGCGCTGGCCGCGCTGGCGCCCTTCGGCGGCGAGGTCATCAAGACGTCGCTCTCGGCTGCTGCGACCGACGAGATCAACGCCGTGCTCGAAGCCGACAAGGCCGCCGTCACCACCCCTGCCGGGGGGCCGCGGTAGATGCCCGGCGAGAGCGAGAGCGAGAGCCGCCGGAACAGGAACGACCGCCAGGAGCACGATCGGGAGACTCGCGCCTACGAGGCGACGACCGGGAACCCGTACCACCTCTCGAGGGCCGTTCGGGGTACGGCGGCCGTGATCGCCATCATCATGATGGTCGCGATGACAGGCCTGTTCGTGAGCGGCACCTTCCGCTGGTAGGGACAGGGGCCGTCGACCAGAGGCGAGATGGATCACACGACGCACGGCCGCCGCGAACAGGCCACGAACGCCCCGGCTGACCCCGACCACAACGCCCATGCGTCGGCAGCCGGCACTGCGCATGACCGGCACGAGGGCCACTCCGTCGCGATGTTCCGCGACAAGTTCTGGCTGAGCCTGGCACTGACGGTCCCGGTCGTGGTCTGGAGCCCCGACCTCGAGCACTGGCTCGGCTACACCGCCCCTGCGTTCCCGGGCGGCGCGCTGATCCCGCCGGTCCTGGGCACGGTGGTCTTCCTCTACGGCGGCCTCGTGTTCCTGCGCGGCGCGCGCGGCGAGCTCGCCGGCCGCAAGCCCGGGATGATGACGCTGATCAGCCTCGCGATCCTCGTCGCCTTCGCCACGAGCTGGGCCGGGACCCTGGGGCTGTTCAAGGTCGAGATCTGGTGGGAGCTCGCGTCGCTCATCACGATCATGCTGCTCGGCCACTGGCTCGAGATGCGCTCGATCGCCCAGGCCCGCGGCGCGCTCTCGGCGCTGGCGGAGCTCCTGCCCGACACCGCCGAGCGGGTGACCGACAGCGGGATCGAGACGGTCCCGCTCGACGCGCTCGCCGTGGGCGACCTCGTCCTCGTCCGGCCGGGCACACGGGTACCTGCCGACGGAGAGGTGGCCGAGGGCTCGGCCGACGCAGACGAGTCGATGATCACGGGCGAGTCCCGGGCGGTCGCCAAGGAGGCGGGGGCGAAGGTCATCGCCGGGACCGTCGCCGCGGGCGGCAGCCTGCGGGTCCGCGTCTCCGCCGTCGGGGAGGAGACGGCGCTCTCGGGGATCATGCAGATGGTCGCGACGGCGCAGGCCTCCGCATCGCGGGCCCAGGCCCTCGCGGACCGGGCGGCCGCGATCCTGTTCTACGTCGCGCTCGCCTCCGCCGCGCTCACGCTCGGCTTCTGGTGGCTCGCGGGGGACCCCCAGGGAGCGCTGGTGCGGACGGCAACCGTGCTCGTCATCGCCTGCCCGCACGCGCTGGGCCTGGCGATCCCGCTCGTCATCGCGATCTCGACCTCGCTCGGCGCCCGGAACGGCCTCCTCGTCAAGGACCGGATCGCCCTCGAGCGGGCGCGCCAGCTCGACATGGTGATCTTCGACAAGACGGGCACCCTCACGAAGGGCGAGCCGGTGCTGGCCGCCGTGAGCGGCGCCGACGAGGCCGGGCTCCTCCGGCTGGCGGCCTCGGTCGAGGCCGACTCGGAGCACCCGATCGCCCGGGCGATCGTCGCCGGGGCGAGGTCGCGCGGCATCGAGCCGGCCGCCGCCACCGGGTTCGAGGCGCTGGCCGGGCGCGGCGCCCGGGCGACGGTCGGCGGGCGGCAGGTGGCCGTGGGCGGCCCGCGGCTCCTGGCCGACGCAGGGCTCCAGCCGGCGCCCGAGAGCGAGGCCTGGGCGGAGGGGGGCCGGACCGTCCTCCACGTCGTCGCCGACGGCGCGGTCATCGGCGCCCTCGCGGTCGAGGACGAGATCCGCCCGGAGTCGGCCGGGGCGGTCGAGCGGCTCCACGCGATGGGCCTGAAGGTGGCCATGATCACCGGCGACGCCCGGGCGGTCGCCGACTCGGTGGCCCGGAGGCTCGGGATCGACGAGGTGGCGGCCCAGGTGCTGCCGGCCGACAAGGCCGACGCCGTCAAGCGCTTCCAGGCCGGCGGCCGCAAGGTCGCCATGGTCGGCGACGGGGTCAACGACGCGCCCGCCCTCGCCACCGCGGACGTCGGGATCGCGATCGGCGCCGGCACCGACGTGGCGATCGAGTCGGCCGGCATCGTGCTCGTGCGGAGCGATCCGCGCGACGTCGTGGGCGCGATCGTCCTCTCGCGGGCGACCTACCGGAAGATGGTCCAGAACCTCGTCTGGGCGACCGGCTACAACCTCGTGGCGATCCCGATCGCGGCCGGCGTGCTCGTTCCCTGGGGGATCGACCTGGGCATGGCGGTCGGAGCGATCGCGATGAGCCTATCGACGATCATCGTCGCCGCGAACGCCCAGCTCCTGCGGCGTCTTCGTCTGCGCGACAACCAGGGCGACGCCGCGGGCGCCAGCGGGTAACGGAGCATTCCCCGCCCGCCGGGCCGATCCCGGCGTCGCCCGCGCCGACCGATCAGGGAACGACGACGACCGTCCCCGTCATCCCCGCCTCGTAGTGACCCGTCGCGTGGCACGCGAAGGCGTAGGGACCCGGGCCCGCGAACGTGTACGTCAGTGACTGCGTGTCCATCATCCCGAGATCGGCGATCTCGGGGGTTCCCGGTCTGTCGGCAGCGACGTCGGCCGCCGGCCCGACCATGAACTCATGGGTGAGCGGGCCCATCGTGGTCACCTCGAAGGTGATCGTCTCGCCCTGCCTGACGGTCACGGCGTCGGGCACGAAGCGCAGCTGCGCCGTGGCGAGGATGCTGACGGTTCGCGGCGCTGCTGCACTGCCCGGAACGAAGTCGGACGAATTGGGATCCGCCATCGTGCCGGCCGTCGGCTCACCCCCCATCATCGACCCGGGGCCACCGGGGTTCCGGGGGCCCGGACCAGCGAGTCCGAGCGTGCCGGCGACGGGTCCGATCCCAAGGATGACGAGCGCCGCTGCGACGAGGCCGAGGCCGAGCCAGAGAGGCGCTCGCCTGGTCATCGGTCCAGGCCGAGGGCCTTCTTTGCGTGCTCGAACTCCTGCTCGGTGATCTCGCCGCGGGCGAACCGTTCACTGAGGATCTGGCTCGCGTTCGGGCCCGACGGACCCAGCGTTGGCGTCGCGCCAGCGCGCGAGCCCCTCGTGAACGCCCAGACGACGAGGACGATGACGCCGATCACGAGCAGGAGTCCGCCGAGCATCCAGACCCAGCTGCCCCCGCCTGCCCAGTCGTACCCCATCATCGATCCACCACCGTGGCGAGTTCGATCTGCATCGTGATCCCCTTCCCGATGGGGCGCGACGATCGACTCGGCGTCGCGTCCCCGCCCTGCGGAGAGATCGTGGGGTCGCTCGAGGTCGATGCACCGCGCCGTGCGCCAGCAAGCATGCTCTGCGAGCCCGCGTCGTCATGAAGGTGCGTCATCCGGCCAGGCGTCGCGAGCCGGGACGTCCTATCGCGCTGCTGACGGCTTTCGTGCCTGCTCAGGACGTTGTGCTCATGTGGATCGAGGAGCTGCGGACGACCGCGACGCCTCGTGGGCGCTCCCCACGCTCAGCCGGCTGGGCGACAACGCCAAGAGGGTCTCGGGCCGCGCGCGGCTCCATGACGGGTCGTAATGACGCCAGGGTGGCCTACGCGACACTTGCCGTGTCCCTTCAACTGCCTGGCTTGGCGGGAAGGGTGAGGAGGTTCAGGAGCGCAGCCGCCGCGCGGAGCTCGCCGAGTGCGGTGCCGCCATGGCTCTCCCTGAAGCCGCCCAGCAGACGAGAGGTATGGCCATGGCTCGCACGTGGCTCCGCGTCGGCGGCATCGCCGCCGCCCTGGTCCTGCTCACCGCAGGGTGCATCAGCGACAACGGCGGGGGCGGCGCGCCCGCGAGTGGCGGTAGCAGTGCCGCCGCGAGCGCCATGAGCGCCACCGGGCCGATCAAGATCTGGTACTCGAACAACGCCGAGGAGGTCGCCTGGGGCGAGGCCATGGTGGCCGCCTGGAACAAGGACCACCCGGACCAGCTGGTCACCGGCGATCAGATCCCCGCGGGCAAGAGCTCCGAGGAGGTCATCGGCGCCTCGATCACGGCCGGCAACACCCCGTGCCTGATCTACAACACGTCGCCGGCGGCCGTGCCCCAGTTCGAGAAGCAGGGCGGCCTTGTGGCGCTCGACTCCTTCCCCGACGGCGTCAGCTACATCGAGGCCCGTACCGGTGCCCGCGCGGACCAGTACAAGTTCACCGACGGCAAGTTCTACCAGATGCCGTGGAAGACCAACCCCGTCATGATCTTCTACAACAAGACGGTCTTCGCCAAGGCCGGCCTGCCGACGGACAACCCGCCGCTCACGACCTACGCGGACTTCCTCGCGACCGCCAAGACCCTCGTGGCCAAGGGCGGGGTGCAGGCGGCGATCTGGCCTTCGCCGAGCTCCGACTTCTATCAGCCGTGGTTCGACTTCTACCCGCTGTTCATCGCCCAGACCGGCGGCAAGCAGCTGGTCGAGGGGGGCGTCCCGCAGTTCAACGGCCCGGATGGACTGGCGGTCGCGAACTTCTGGAAGAGCCTCTACGACCAGAAGCTCGTCCCCAACGAGGCGTACCAGGGCGATTCCTTTGCTGACCAGAAGGCGGCCATGGCGATCGTCGGGCCGTGGGCGATCGCGGTCTACGGCGACAAGATCAAGTGGGGAGCCGTTCCGGTGCCGACCAAGGACGGCATGGCAGCGGGCGACATCCACACCTTCAGCGACGAGAAGTCGATCGGGCTGTACTCGAGCTGCACGAATCTCGGCACCGCCTGGTCGTTCCTCAAGTTCACCACGAGCAAGGACAGCGACAGCCAGCTGCTCACGCTGACCGGCCAGATGCCGATGCGGACGGACCTCGCAGCTGCGTACCCGGACTACTTCGCGGCGCATCCTGAGTACGCCGCCTTCGCCGACCAGGCGAGTCGCACGGTCGAGGTGCCGAGCGTGGCCAACTCTGTCGAGATGTGGCAGACGTTCCGCGACGCCTACACCTCGTCGGTGATCTTCGGCAAGACGCCGGTCGACCAGGCCTTCCAGACCGCGGCCGACAAGATCAAGACCCTCGTCAGCGGGAACTGACGCGATGGCGATCACGGCCGCCGGACACCCCATCGGTCATCGCGATCGGATGCGCCGGCTGTTCGGGCGCGACCCGATCGGCTATGCGTTCATCGCGCCGTACGTGCTGTTCCTCGGCGGCCTGTTCGCCTACCCGCTGCTGGTCGCCCTCTACATCTCGTTCTTCAACTACTTCTTCGCCGCACCCGGGGCCAACGTCGACCGCCCGTTCGTCGGGCTGAGCAACTACACCGCGGTCCTCGGCGACCCGGTCTTCCAGCGCTCGATCCTCAACGTGGCCGAGTTCATCGTCATCAACGTGCCCCTCACGGTGCTCCTGTCGCTGGTGCTCGCCTCAGCGCTGAACGCCAAGCTCCCGTTCCGGGCCTTCTTCCGCGTCGCCTACTACATCCCGTATGTCACCGCCAGCGTGGCCGTCATCGGCGTCTGGCTCTGGCTGTTCTCCGGCAGCGGGCTCATCAACGGCGTCCTCGGCCCGCTGGCCCCCAGCCCGTCGTGGCTCGTCAACGACCTGCTGGCGATGCCGATCATCGCCCTCGTGGTGACGTGGAAGCAGCTCGGCTTCTACGTCATCCTGTACCTGGCCGCGCTGCAGAACATCCCGCGCGAGCTGTACGAGGCGGCCGACGTCGACGGCGCCGGCGTCGTCCGGAAGTTCACGTCGATCACGATCCCGGGCGTGAGGTCCGTGACGACCCTGGTCGTCGTGCTGGCCACCATCGTCGGGGCCAACCTGTTCACCGAGCCGTACCTGCTCACTGGTGGCGGCGGCCCGAGCGGGGCGTCCATGTCGCCCGTCCTGTACATGTACCAGCAGGGCATCGAACAGGGGCACGCGGGTTATGCCGCGGCGATCGGCGTCGTCCTGGCGGTCATCGTGATGACCATCTCCGCGATCAACCGATTCGTGCTCGAGAAGGACTAGACGACGATGTCGACACCTGCCGCAGCCGTTCCCGGCTCGCACCCCACCGTCGGCGCCCGAAGTCAGCCGCGCAGGCGCTTCTCATGGCACCGGGCGCTTGGCGTGGTCGCGCTCGTGGTCGGGGCGGTGCTCTTCCTGTTCCCCTTCTACTACATGATCGTCGGGGCGCTGCAGCGCGCGCCGAACAGCGGCATCTCCGGCGCGTTCCCGGACCCGGGCAACCTGACCCTCGCCAACTTCGCCGACATCAACGCGCAGGTGGACCTGGTCCGAACGCTGGTCAACTCGGGGCTCTTCACCGGCGGCGTTCTGCTGGCGACCTTCTTCATCGGGCTGCTAGCGGGCTATGCCCTGGCCCAGCTCGAGTTCCGCGGGCGGAGCGTGGTCTTCAACGCCATGATGCTGATCCTGGTGCTGCCGTTCCAGCTGTTCATGATCCCGCTGTACGTGCTGATCGTGCGTTCCTATGGCCTCGCGGACAGCTACCTCGGGATGATCCTGCCCTTCGCGGTGAACGCCACGGCAGTGTTCATCTTCCGCCAGTTCTTCCTGCAGCTGCCCCGGGACCTGTTCGACTCGGCCCGCATCGACGGTGCGTCCGAGATCGCGATCCTGCGCCAGATCGCCATCCCGCTGGCGCGGCCGGCCATCGTCACGGCGATGATCGTCACCTTCATCGGGCCGTGGAACGAGTTCCTGTGGCCGTTCTTGATCACCAAGCAGCACGACCTGCAACCACTCGCCGTCGCGCTGGCGAACTACATCTCGACGGTCGCCGCGCGGGCGGCGAACCCGTTCGGGTCGATCCTTGCCGGCGCCGTGGTGCTGGTCATCCCGGCGGTGGTCGTCTTCGTCATCTTCCAGCGCGAGTTCATCGAGTCGAACCTCGGCTCGGCGGTCAAGGGATGACGCAACCGGCCGTCGCCCTGGACGGGGCCGCCGGTCCTAGGGCCGCGGCTCCGTTCCCTTTCCGCATGGAGCGGCTCGGCCTCCTGATGTCACCGATCGCCGGCGACCCTGCCGAGGCGCTGGGCGTGCTCAACCCGGCGACGGCGAGGCTGGGCGAGGACGTCATCCTCTTCCCCCGGATGGTCGCTGCGGGCAACTACTCGCGCATCGGGCGCGCCCGGGTCGTCTTCAATCCGACCGGGATCCCGGTTGACGTCGAGCGCCAGGGCCTGGTCCTCGAGCCGCGCGAACCCTGGGAGGTGCACGCGGGCGGCGGCGGGGTCGAGGATCCGCGGATCACCTTCGTGCCGCGGCTCGGCCGTTGGCTCATGACCTATGCCGCCTACGGCCCGTTCGGCCCGCGGATCGGCCTCGCCGCATCCGCCGACCTCGAACGGTGGGAGCGGCTCGGCCCGGTCTCGTTCGCCTACGATCCCGGACTGGCCACCGACCTGAACCTGTACCCGAACAAGGACGCGCTCCTGTTCCCAGAGCCCGTCGCGGGCCCGGACGGGAGGCCCGCCTACGCCATGCTCCACCGCCCGATCTGGGACCTCTCGCTCGGCCGCCCAGGCGAGGACGAGTCGCTGCCCGCGGGGCTGACGGACACGCGTCCCGGGATCTGGGTGAGCTTCGTCGCCGCGGAGGCGGTCGAGGCGGACCTGCGCGCCCTGGCCCGCCTCGGGGGGCACCGCCTGGTGGCCCTCCCCGAGCAGGCATGGGAAGGCCTGAAGATCGGGGGCGGCACGCCGCCGATCCGCATCGCGGAGGGCTGGCTGGTCCTCTACCACGGAGCTTCGGGAACACCCACTCGCGACCTGACCCCGCCGCCCGACCTGCGCTACAGCGCGGGGGCGCTCGTCCTCGACGCGGCCGACGTGACGCACGTGGTTGCCCGCTCGGCCGAGCCCCTACTCGAGCCCGAGCTCGCGGAGGAGCGGTCTGGGGTCGTCCCGGAGGTCGTGTTCCCGACGGCCATCGAGACGGCTCACGGGGACGGACCGGCCGCCTACGACGTCTACTACGGCATGGCCGATTCGCGGATCGGAGTGGCCCGCCTGCGTCGATCGGGCTGACCGACAGTCCTCGAGCGCGACGGCGGCACCTCGCGGCAGGACGAGGCGACGGCGGGGATCGGGTGGCCGTCGAGGCGAGGGCCATGCGGAGGTGCGGCGGCCACACCGACCGGCATGGCCGCCGCACCTCTCGCGCGGGTCAGATGTGGCGGTCTCCAGAGACGGCGTCGGCGGCGACTCCGATGTGGCCCTGGACCTTGCCCTGGACCTTCTGGGCCTCGCCCTTCGTCTCGAGCTTGCGGTCGCCGGATACCCTGCCGGCGGCCTCCTTCACGGCGCCCTTGGCCTCGTTGACGGCACCCTTGGTGTGCTGGTCGCTCATCGGGCGACACGGCTCACGCCGCTCGGCCGGATGATCCGGGCGCCGAGGATGACGATCACCGCGCCGAACACGGCGACGAGGAGGCTGCTCACGTTGAGGCCCGTGACGTCGGCGATGCCGAGCACGGTCCCGGCGACGAAGCCGCCGACGACGGCGCCGACGATCCCGAGGACGACCATCATGACGAGGCCCTCGCCTCCGCCCATGATCAGGTTGGCGATGAACCCGGCGATGGCGCCGAGCACGAGCCAGGCGATGATGCCCATGGTGACTGGTCCTTTCGTGGCGCGGCGTCCGTTCGCGGGCCGCGCGGCTGGGCGGGAATCGCTCCCGTCCGCGATGGGGAAGGTGGTCAGATGGCCGCCGCAGCCGATCGGCGGGCGAAGATGCCGATGACCCAGAGCGCGACGAGCTCGAGGACGGTCCAGCCGACGAGCGCGACGACGGCCGTCACGTCGAGCGTGGTGCCCGCCGAGTGGAGGGCGTCCGTCCGCAGCATGCCCTCGAATGGGGCCACGAACACCTGGCTGATGTTCAGGACCGCGGAGACGATGCCGTTCGCTTCCCGTGCGTCGAGTAGGAGCAGGACGATGCGCGCTCCGATGACGATCTGGACGAGCCCGAAGACGAGGACCATGATGCGTCGGCCCGTCTCGGCCCCGCCGGGGCCCGACGCCGTGACGCGACGCGTCGCCATACGCGTCGACTCCTGGCCTGTCGGCGTGGACTCCTGGGTGATGACAGTTCGGTCGGTCTGGTCGATGGCCATGATGGCCTCCCATGCCTTCGGCATCCGGGGAAGCGGGGTCTGGTGACCGTCGCCGGGCGACACTCCGGCCAATGCTGTGCTCGCAGTAAGCGCCTGGGACGCTCTGCCGTCATGACGGCCCGTCATCCGGCCATAAGCTTCATTTGCCGCGCCACGCGGCCCGTATCCCGCCCGTTTCCGCCGGATGGCCGCCCTGCGGCCACGTGACGAGAACTGGCGCCGAGTTCGGTGCAGATGTGCGCCCAGCGGACGGTAGCCGGAGCCTTCTTGGACAAGGGCCGTACCGCGGCCATCTGCAGGAAACGTCTCCGGGCGCCACGCCCGGGACGGGGCCGTCCGCCGCGCGGCGACGGACAGCCTCGCCGACAAGGGCCGTACCGCGGTCCAGGACACGACGCTGAACAGCCAGGTCGCGTCGAAGGCGCCCCCGACGAGCGGGTAGCGCGCGAGGGACGCGACGCTGTGGGTCGACATGGGGGGGGACGTCCTGCATGGTTTGGGGCAACAGCACGACCGGGATGACCAGGCCTGGCGAGCGGTCGGGCGCCCCCGGTCCGCGAGGGCGCGCGTTCAAGCCGTCGGCGCCCTCGACCGACGACTACCGGACAGGGCACGGCGCGCACCGCCCGGGCGCGCTCGGCGGCTCGGCCCGTGGAGATCGCCATGTCGAAGCAGAACTGCTGGGAATTCAAGAACTGCGGCCGCCAGCCCGGCGGACCGAAGGCCGCAGAGCTCGGCGTCTGCGTTGCGTCCTCGGAAACGCGTGCCACCGGGGTCAACGGTGGCCGGAATGGCGGGCGGGCCTGCTGGGCGATCGCGGGCACCCTGTGCGGCGGCGTCGTCCAGGGCAGCTTCGCGAGCAAGCTGACCAACTGCATGCGGTGCGAGTTCTTCGCCGCCGTGACCCGGGAGGAAGGGCCCTCGCTCGCCTCGCCGCAGCAGATCGCGGCCCGGCTCGGCTGAGACGGGACGGTCGCCGAGGCGGCGGCCCGGCCCCCGGTGGTTGCTGGTTCACCTCGACCCGATCGCCGGCTTGGTCGTGTCGGCCGTCCCGTAGCTGTGCTCCGCTTCGTCGATCGGGCCCGTGCCAGCGCGGGCGCGGGACGGCTACGATCCGGGCATGGCGATCACCGACGAGGAGCGCCGCGACGTCGCTCGCTGGGCCGCCGACGCCGCTGAGCGGGTGCTTCCGCTGTTCGAGGCGATCGCGCCAGGCGACGGGCGCCCACGCGAGGCGATCCAGGCTGCACGCGCGTTCGCGGACGGCGGGCGGCGCACCAGGCGGCTCTTCCAGGTCGCCTTGGCCGCGCACAGGGCCGGGCGCGAGGTCGGCGACCCGCTTGGCCTGGCCGTCGCGCGGGCGGCCAGTCTGGCGGCGGCAGCCGCCAACATCCACGGCGAGACGACGGTCGGCACGTCGGGTCACATCCTCGGGTCAGCGGCGTACGCGGCGCTCGCCCGGGATCTGGCTTCCGGCGGCGACCCGGCAGCGGCAGACCAGGAGGTCCGCCGGGCGGTCGAGCACGCCTCGCCCGCGATTCGCGACCTCGTCCGGCGCGTCCCGCCGAGCGCGCCAGGACGCCGACGGCTCGACGAGCTCCAGCAGCAACTCGATGCTGCCCTTCGGGCATGAACTCGCGGGCAGGCTGGTAGCTCCTGCACGGGCCCGACGGCATCGCCCGGCCGGCCGGCCAGCCGGCGCGGCCCGCCGACCCCGAGCCCGGGGGACGACGGCGCGCTTGGTCGGTCAGCACTGATGATTGGCATACTGCTGTGCCTGCAACCAGTCGCTCCGGAGGGACGTCGATGGCCGTGCGTGTTGACCTGAACATCTCCCTGGACGGCTTCGCGACGACAACCGACCAGACGCCCGAGAACCCGTTCGGTCCAGACTGGGCGCGGCTGGTCGAGGCCTACGTCGCAACCCGCACCTTCCGGGCCCGAGTGCTGCACGACACCTCGGGCGAGGGGACGACCGGCGTCGACGACGAGTACGCGCAGGCGTACTTCGCCGAGGTCGGCGCGGAGATCATGGGCGCCGGCATGTTCGGGCTCCACGCCGCCGCGGACGACCCGGACTGGCGCGGCTGGTGGGGCGACGAGCCCCCGTTCCACTGCCCTGTGTTCGTGATGACTCACAGCCCGCGCCCGGCGCTCGAGATGGCGGGCGGCACGACCTTCCGCTTCCTGTCCGCGACGCCCCGCGAGGCGCTCGACCTCGCGACCGAGGCAGCGGGCGGCGAGGACGTGCGGATCGGCGGCGGCCCGACCGTGGTGCGCGAGTTCCTCAAGGCAGGACTCGTCGACCGGCTCCACGTCGCCATCGTCCCGATCCTGCTCGGCCGCGGCATCCGCCTGTGGGACGACCTCCGCGGGTTCGAGGACGGCTACCGCGTGACGTCGGACGCCGCCCCGAGCCGGGTGACGCACCTGACCTTCTCGCGCTGAGGGTCCGGGTATGCCGGCTCAGGGCCTCGACGGTCCCCGGTCTCGCGCTCATTCCCAGCGGGGATGGCGGCCGGAAGCCGCGGTGGGGCCAGCAAGCGCGGTCGGCCGCTGCGAGCTAGTGTCGTCCACATGAAGGTCACTGCCGAGGCGGCGCGTCGCTTCCTTGTCGCACGGCACTTCCTCGCGCCCGCGCGGTCTCTCGCGGGAGGCCTCGACGGTGTCCTCGAGGTCTTCCGGCGACTCGGGTCGATCCAGTTCGACCCGATTGCGGTCGCCGGCCGGAGCCACGACCTCGTGCTGCACGCGCGCGTCGCCGACTACGAGCCCGCCTGGTGCGACGTGCTCTACGAGCGCGGCGAGATCTTCGAGACGACCAACAAGGCCCTGTCATTCATCCCCATGAGCGAGGTTCCCTGGTTCCGGTCAAGCTCAGGCCGAAAGGGGCGGCAGTTCCATGCCGCAGCCCTCGGCGCGAACGCAGCGGTCGCGGAGCGCGTGCTCGAGAGGATTCGCGCCGAAGGACCGTTGTCATCACGCGACTTCGAGGGCGAGGCCGGAGCGACCAAGAACTGGTTCGGGATGCCGGAGAACGCGGTCCGCTCGGTGCTCGAGGCGTACACCGTCGCCGGCGTGGTCGGCCTCGCCCGGCGCGAAGGCAACGTCCGCTATTACGACCTCGTCGAACGTCTGCTTCCGGTCGACGTGCTCGCGCAGGAGGTGCCCGTCCGCGACCAGCTTCGGCACAAGCTCCTGTCCCGCTACCGCGCGCACGGCCTGCTCGGTCCCGGCGGCGCCGGCGGCACGTTCGCCCGCATCGCCGACCCGGCGGACCGCAACGAGCTGCGCAGGGAGCTGGTCGAGCTCGGCACGCTCGTGGCCGTCGACGTCGAGGGCGTCCGCGGCACGCGCCTCGTCCTCCGCGAGGAGCTCGCGCTGCTGCAGGCGCCGCCGGAGCCGACGCCCTCGGTCGCGTTCATCGCCCCGTTCGACTCGCTGCTGTGGGACACCGCCCTCCTCGCGAGCCTATTCGACTTCGACTACGTGTGGGAGGGCTTCTTTCCACCGACGAAGCGCCGCTGGGGCTATTACGTGCTCCCGATCGTCTTCGGCGACCGCCTCGTCGGAAGGATCGAGCCCCGCATCAATCGAGACGAGGGCGTTGTGCAAGTCCTCGACATCTGGTGGGAGGACGGCTTCGCGCCACGCCGCGCGGACGGGTTCGTCGACGCCATGCACGACGCACTCCGCGCGTACCTGCGCTTCGCGAGCGCGGACCGTCTCGAGTGGGCACCTCACATCGCCCCGGAGGAGCGGCCCTTCCTCGAGCAGCCGGCGGCGACAGCCGGTCGACGCCGCTCGCCATCCGGGCCGCGCTGAGCGGATTGGTCAGCGCGCACTGCGGCGTGCCGTCGCTGCGCGATCACCGGACTCAGGGGTCAGCAGCCCGGCGCAGGCGCTCGAGCTCGCGCCGGAGACGCTTGCCGGGCCGACCCTCCCCACGCACGACCATGACCTTCGGCCCGGTCTCCGGCACGACCGGCGGGCTGTGGTCCACGTAGCAGGTCGCGGCGGCGGGGGCCCCGACACGGGACTCGATCGGCCGCACGACCTCGACGACGCGCTCGCGGTCCGCGATTCGGGCCTCCACGCGATCTCCCGCGCGGACCTTCGTCGACGGCTTCGCCGGCAGTCCATTCACGAGGACGTGGCCGCCCTCGCACAATCGCGTCGCAAGCGGGCGGGTCTTCACGAGGCGCACCGCGCACAGCCAGCGATCGGTACGCGTCTCGTCGGCAGCCGGGGGCTCAGTCACGCGCTCTAGGATGGCACGGTCCGGGTGGGCGTCGCGGCTCGCCCATTGCCCATCCGCGGCACGAGCGACCGGGCGATGGCGCCACGCCGAGACCCGCCGAGATCCACCTGGTCGGCGGCTGTCGCGCCCTGGACTCAGGGGCGTGTGGCCGAGGCCTGTCGATCGAGGTCGCCCAGCTCGCGTCGGTGGCCCGCCACGAAGGCCGGCGCCTGGGTGCGCCGCTCGAGGCCGAGCTTCGCGAGGATCGAGCTGACGTAGTTCTTGACCGTCTTGTCCGAGAGGAACACCTGCCCGGCGATCTCCTTGTTGGTATTCCCGGCGGCGAGCAGCGACAGGATCCTGCGCTCCTGGGCGGTCAGCTCCTGCGCGACGCCCGCGGACCCGTCGGTGGCGATGCGGCGGATGTGCTCGATCACCGCGCCGGTGACGCCCGGGTCGAGCAGCGACTCGCCACGACCGGCGGCGAGGAGCGCCCGGACGAGCTCGCGCGCGCGGGACTGCTTGAGCACGTAGCCGGTCGCGCCCGCGAGGATCGCGGCGAAGACGTCCTCCTCCTCGGGCGAGCTCGTGAGGAAGACGACTCGCGTACCCGGGAGCTCGGCACGGATCGCGCGGCAGGCGTCGATCCCCGACCCGTCGGGCAGGCTCACGTCCATGAGCACGAGCTCGGGCTCAAAGCGGCGCGCCTCGATGATCGCGCCGGCCACGGTGCCAGCCTGCGCGACCACCTGGAACCGGGGGCGCCTGCCCAGCAGCGCGACGAGCCCCTCGCGGACGACCTCATGGTCGTCGACCACGAGCACGCGCAAAGGCCTGTCGTCGGCGTCGGCCGCCGCATCGGGCGGGAGGCGCTCGTCCTCTGCCAACCGGTCTGTGCCCGCGCCGTCGGAGGTCGCCGCCGAAGCCCCGACCTCGCGCGCGGCGGCCTGTCGAGGGCTGGGGATGAGGCGAGGGTCGTCGTCCTGCTCGGCCGCGTGAGCAGGGCTGGGGTTGAGCGGCATGGGATGCCTTTCGCCGACCGGACGCAGTCTCGAGGGGCCGAGGCATCGGCGCAGGGGTCGGACGGGACCAAGGATGCGCTTGCTGCCGCAGAAGCACAACCCGGCTCGACCGGCCGGGCTCCGCAGCCCGCCCCGCGCATCCGCTGCCTTCAGTCCCGCGGGTAGGATGAAGGCCTGTCCTCAGCTGGCCCAGCGCTCGCCGAGGGGCGGCGCTGCGCAGGGCGCGGTCCCGACAAGCTGCTCCACCACTGCATGGAGAGGTGCATGCTGCTCGGCAACAAGGCCCGCGTTGAGGCTGGCCGCCCGAATCCGCCAGCGTCGGCGGTCCCGGCCCTGTGAGCGAGATCCGCCCAACGCCCTCATCGCGTCGGGAGGTGACCTGGGCCACCCTCAGCGGTCGAGCTCGGGCCTGGCGCGTCGTGCACGCGGCCTGGTCCGTCGCGCAACTCTGGTGCCTCGGCGACATCTGGGTCTCGGCCCTGAAGCGGCGGAGGAGCCGACGCGTCTGGGCGGGCGTCGCCTTCCTGCTCGTCGAGGGAGGGGCGCTCGTCGCCGGTCACGGAGACTGCCCCGTCGGGCCGTTGCAGACCGAGTGGGGCGATCCGGTGCCGTTCTTCGAGCTTGTGCTGCCACCTCGTGCGGCGAAGGCCGCGGTCCCGGTGCTCGCCGTCGTGAGCATCGTGGGGATTGTTGCCCTCGCCCTGAGACGGCCGGGTCTGGTGGCGCGCGCATAGGTCGCCGCGGCGGGACACCCTCCGAGCGGATCGCCCGGCTGCTGCGGCACATGCCTGTGCGAGCGGCGGCGGTGAAGGGCGACTTCAGGCGGGCGTGCGTCGCGGCCCAGCGCCCGTCCACGCTCGGCCGCTGATCGACGCCGGCGATACGCTGGCGCCGATGTCCGAGACCAACACGCATTTCGAGACCGCGTCCTCGTGGGAGGCGGTGCGCGCCATGGTGGAGTTCCGACCGGTTGAACCATCGGAGACTGCCGGGTTCGAACTGCAGTCGCTCCGCATCCACGTCATGGATCACCGGCTTCGCACGCTGGCGCGCGAGGCGCGCACCCTCGAGGCTCACTACGGGGGCTTCGTCCTGAGCGAAGCCATGCACGCCGCGGACGAGGCGCGCGGGCTAGCGCTCGAGGTGTCCTATGGCCGCGACGGACGTGCCGAGCGGGTCGCCGACCACGAGGGGCGGGTGTACGAGCTCGGCCCCGAGCCGGAGCCAGACGACATCGACGGCCGACCGCCCGCGGTCGTCGTCTGGCACGACGCGGGAATGCTCTACCTGGTCGCGAGCGACACATTGCCGGCGAACCAGCTGCTCGAGATCGCACTGTCGCTGTACTCCTGACGGCCGGAGGCAGGTGTCGCGCAGCAGGCCTCCGCGTCGTCGACATCCGGATGCCCCCGACGCACACCGACGAGGGCCTTCGGGCCGCCGAGGCGATCCGCGCCGAGCACGGCGCGGGCGTCGGGATACTGGCGCTCTCGCAGTTACCTCGAGACGACGTTCGCCCTGAGCCTGGTCGCCGACGGCGCGGAGATGTCGGCTACCTGCTCAAGGACCGCGTCGACGACCTCGACGACTTCGCTGGCGCCATCCGGCGGATCGCGCGGGGCGGGTCGGTGATCGACCCGGAGGTCGTCGCCCAGCTCGTGGGTCGCCGTCGCGCACGGGTGCCGCTCGACGGCCTGACTGAGCGCGAGCGAGAGGTGCTTGCGCTCATGGCCGAGGGTCGCTCGAACCAGGCGATCTGCCATCGTCTCTTCCTCGCGCCCAAGACGGTCGAGGCCCACGTCGCCAGCATCTGCTCGAAGCCCGAGCTCCTGCCGGCGCCCGACGACCACCGCCGGATCCTCGCGGCGCTGGCGCATCTCAGGGGCTGACGCAGTCCTGCTTTGCCCAACGGACGCTGCGGAGCCGCCGACGCCGCGACGACACAAGGCGCAGCCGAGCCGTCGTCCGAGGCGCTCTCCCTGATCCAGGTAGGTCAACCGCTCTGGACCGAACAAGAAAGCCCCACCTCGGCGACCGAAGTGGGGCAGACGGTTCACCGGTTGGTCGGGGCGAGAGGGCTCGGACCTCCGGCACCCGGCAGATCCGCGGCTGCCGCGTGACGCCGGGCGGCCGCCGAGGGCCGGTCGACCTCTTCCTGACGGCCTGACCCCTCGGTCTATGGATGAGCGCATCGCATCCATCCAGACGAGCCGCAAGCCGAAACGGTTCTGGGTTGCTTCACGACCGGGGCTCAAGCCATGACCATCGCGGGCCTAAGATGGGCAGTGACGATGTACCTGGTCAGAGAACTCCATGCAGGTCCCGCGTGGGATCACTCGCGGCCGATGGACGAGCAGTCCCTGTGGGGCGAGCACGCGGGGTTCATGGACGAGCTGGTCGAATCCGGCTTCATCGTGCTCGGTGGCCCACTCGATGCCGACCGCGTCCTGCTCGCGGTCGAGGCCGACTCGGAAGCCGCCGTTCGAGCAACGCTCGCCGACGATCCGTGGCTGGGGTCGCATCTGGTGATCGACAGCGTCGAGGAGTGGACGATCCGGCTCGACTCCCGGAGGCCGTAGCGCTGCGGCCGGCGACGTCGAACACGATGTCGTAGGTCTGAACGCGGTCACGTCGCATCTCAACGCACCGGGGTGGGACGTTCCCATGGTGCGGCCAGGAGGACCGCTCCGGGCGCCGGCAAAGCAGCGGCGGCCGAGGCTGCGCGCCGCGGGGACCCCTAGGGGGCCGCGGAGAACGGGTTCTCGACCACCACCGTGCCGTACGTCGCGCCGTCCGCCAAGTCCTCGCTGAGGACGCGCCGACAGCCGGCGGCCTCGGCGGCTCGGAGGATCAGGGCGTCCCAGATCGAGACCTGCCACTCGCGGCTCGCGGCGATCGCCGAGACGACGAGCGGGCCGTCGACCGGGACCGCGGGCAGGTCCGCGAGCTCGCGGACCATGGCCGCGGCGTCCTCGGCCGGGAGCGGCACCGCGAGCTTGCGGGTGACAACGGCGCAGAACTCCGCCAGGACCTGCGACGAGACCACGAGGTCGCGGCCCGGTGCCGGCGCGATGACCTCAAGGGCGCGCGCCCGCTTGGTCGGGTCCGCGGCGTCCACCGCGTAGACCCAGACGTTCGTGTCAACGAAGACCGGATCGGTCATGGAGCTCGTCTCGCGCCCAGGTGCGACCGCGTGCGCCGCTGCTCGCCGCGCTCAGACGGGCGAGCCGCGCGAACCCGTCGAGGGCTTCCCCGGCGTTCCCGGCCCCCGCATATCGCTCCAGGTAGGTCCGGAGCACGGCGTTGACCGATGTCCCGTTCTCGAGGGCGCGCATCCGGGCCTGCTTCAGGAGTCGCCCGTCGACCGTGATCGTCAGGTTGGCCATTGTCCCACGTCTTCCCGTGCTACACGGGTTCAGTGTAGCACGGGCCGGTGCGGGACGAACGCTGCCTCCTCGCTGACCGCAGCATCGATGAAGCGCTGTCTCCCGGATGCTGTGCTCGTCGTCTGGTGGAGGGCCGCGGCCGTTAGCAGGGCGGCGAGAGCGACGAGGTAGCCCGCGATGCCGACAGCCAAGTGGCCCCCACCCGGGGGCGGGTCCTCTCGCGGGGCGTCTTTGCGAGCCATCGCCTACGGGGTCCCCTGGGCGCCGCAGAGAGTCCCGCCTGAGGCTCACCACCTCTCGAGAGGCCCCCCTCATCGGAGGCGCCGGACGAAATCGCGGCCAACGGGAGCTTCGATAGATGACGGGAGGACCGATTCGAGTAGCCGCGGCTTGGCCAGACCTTGTACTCGTCGCTCGTGGCCATATCAAGCAGGCGTCGACGGAATCGCTGCAATCAGTAAGGGGGCGTTGTCCGGTCGCCATTTGAAGGGATCACGTCGCTTCGATGATCTCAGCCCAGCGACGCGCGTGTGCCCGCCAGCATCAAGCGGGATGCGGGTGGCCCCGTTGCGGGGGAGGGTCCAGGACCCGTCGCCGGATGCGATCGGGTCCCGCCGGACCTACTGCTGGTAGCGCTCGACCACGTCGACGGGGCGGGTGGCGGCGGCGTCTGGGTCCAGCCCGGCCGTGCGACGAGCCTCCCGCTGGTGCAAGAGGTCGTAGCACTGGTCCAGCTCGACCTTGATCGTGTCTAGGCGCTGCCTCTCGAAGTGCGCGAGCCCGCCGCCGCCGGAGGCGCGCTCCCAGAGCTGCTCCTCCTCGGATGCCAGGGCGTTGATCCTCGAGAAGATCGGCTGGTCCGTCATCGCCACGACTCCCGATATGGATGGTTCAGGCGGGAGCCTACCCCCGAGACGTCGCCAGAGCTGGCGCGGCGAGGCTCGCGGATCCGACGGCCGGCGACTGGCGGGGCGATGGCCAGACCGGAGCGCCGCATGGGACCGTGCTCCAGCGCTCGCTCGCCGCTGCGGTCGGATCGGGACGTCGGCTGCGTCCTCGTCGCCGGGTGGAACCACACGGCCGCCTGGCGATGGGGATCCAGGTGAGAGTGCGTTGAGGGTTTAGGATCGCCATCGGTCACGCGGCGCACGGACGGTGGACACCGGAGTGATCGTCGACCGGATCGCGGTCGAAGGCAGCGCCAATCCCTGGACCCGGTGAAGCGACTCTGGGAGGATTCGGAGATGACCACCCGGATTGCCGCGCTCGGCGCGGGCACGTTGGAGGCGCGCGCCCGAGAGCTCGTCCGCATCGCACTCGTCGACGACTCGGACCCCGCCGTCGGATCCAGCGCCCAGCTTCGCCCTGCGGCTGCGCGCCGATCTGGCTGGCCACTGACCCCCCGCCCGAGGGTCCTGTTGCCGTGGGCGAGACGGCGGAGATGAGCGCCGAGCGGGACCCTCGACCGACCACGCGGCTCGGACGCGTCGTCCGGGCCGCAGCCCGCGGCCGGGCGCCACACAGCGACGGCCATCGGCAGTCGAACTGGCTGCGGGACGTGATCCTCGGGGGACAGGACGGCCTCGTCAACATCCTGGGCATCATCCTCGGCGTGATCGCCGGGGGCGGTTCCGAGTCCGTCCTCATCGTCGCCGGCTTCGCGGCCGCGATCACGGAGTCCATCTCGATGGGCGCGGTCGGCTACACGTCGTCCGTCTCGGAGCGGGACTACTACCTCGCTGAACAGGCTCGCGAGGCAGCCGAGATCACTGCGACGCCAGACGAGGAGCGGGAGGAGATCCGCGAGATCTACGCCGCAAAGGGCTTCGCGGGCCCGCTGCTCGAGGATGTCGTGTCCACGATCACGGCCAACCGCGACACGTGGCTGGCGACCATGATGGACGAGGAGCTGCACCTCCAGCCGGTCGACAACCGGGCCATCCTCCGCACCGCGGTCGTGATCGGGATCGCCACGCTCATCGGCCACCTCATCCCGCTCGTGCCATTCCTGTTCCTCGATCGGGCCACGGCCCTGGTCGTCGCCGTCGCCCTGAGCGCCCTCGCCCTCTTCGCGGTCGGCGTCTACTCCGCGGTCACCCTCGTCGGCGACTGGCGGGTGGGTGGCTTGCGCATGGTCGTGATCGGTCTGGGGGCGGCGGCCATCGGGTTCGCCGTGGGACGGCTGTTCAACGTGGGGGGATGAGCAACGGCTGGCCTGGCGACGCGGAGGGATGGCCGCGGACAGCACGTCGGGCGTGTCGAAGCCGAGCGAGCCCGGGATGGATTCGGCGTCGAATGCCCAGCAATTGAGGCCCAACCGTTGGCGGTGCCAGATGGCCGACTCCTCGCCGCCCCCGGAGGGGATTGCGCTGGCCCACTTCATCGTCTCGGACGACGTCGAGCGCTCGCGGCGCTTCTACACCGAGGTCCTCGGCGGCAGGGTGGTCTTCTCCGGTCCCGGAGGGCTGACCTACGTCGCGCTCGCCAACGCGTGGGTCATCATCAACGTCGGCGGCGGCCCGACGGACGACAAGCCGACGGTCACCCTGGAGACGCCCGACGACCCCGACCGGGTCAGCAGCTTCCTCAACATCCGGGTCGCGGACATCGCGGCCGTGTACGCCGAGTGGAGCGCCCGCGGTGCGGAATTCCTGACGCCGCCGAAGCAGCACGAGCACGAGATCCGGTGCTACATGCGCGATCCCGACGGGCATCTGATCGAGGTCGGGCAAACGACCGACCCGGACGGGGACTGGTCGCCAGATCACTGGCCCCCGAGCACCTCCGGCCGGGAGTCCGACGGACTGCCGGGTTGACCGGCGCGCTGGGTGACACGGGACCCGGGCAGGGGCCCGCTGGCGTCCACGGCAGACCCCGCGACCCGATCGAGCCCGGCCGGCGCGTCGTCGTAGACTCGCGCCAGCAGCCCGACGCGGGCACCTCGGGCAAGAATGCCCATCAAGGTCATCAACCACGACGGCGACGAGGTCTTGGAGGTCAGGAGGCCATGACGCGAACGAGGCGCGTCACATCGCAGGAGGCGAACACGATCACCTTGCGCGCCGGCATGTCAGGCAAGGCGAGCGATGCGAAGACCGCGGACGGCGATGCGCCCGTGTTCGCCTACATCAGCAGCCTGCCGCAGCCGCAGCGCGGCATCGCCGAGCGGATCGATATGCTCGCCGCGACGACAGTGCCCGGACTTCGGCGTGCCGTGAAGTGGGGGATGGCCTACTACGGGGTCGACGGGGGCTGGTGCTTCACGTCAGGCGCCTTCGTCGGCCATGTCAAGCTGATGTTCATCCGGGGCACGGAGCTCGAGCCGGAACCGCCGGTGACGCCGATCGCCATGGGCAGGCAGACCCGTGGTGTCGAGCTCGCGTCCGTCGACGGGCTCGACGAGCCGCAGATCGTGTCCTGGATGCGGCAGGCGGCCGCCAGGCCGTTCGCCCCCGCGAAGGGGCGCTGACCCGCGGGGCAGGACCGCGGGATGCGGCACCCGGTCTGGCTGCCATCCGTCTTGGAGCGCAGACCGAGGGCACTGACGATCGCCTGCGCGCGGAGCGGGCCGGCGGCTGAGCCGCCCGGCGACGCCTGTCGGGGGCCGGGCCGCTAGCTCCCCAGCGCGGGGAACCGCTCGACGAACGGCTCTCGCCACGACGGCGCCTCGAACGGCGCGGCGTACCAGGTCGTCGTCCTGGCGACCCTGCCGTCGCGGAGCTCGACGATCTGGATCATCTGCCACGTCTCGCCGTTCGCATAGGTCGCGGTCCCGACGTACGTGTAGACGTCGCCCGAGCCCTCGATCCGCAGCGGCGCGAAGCTCGGGGTCAGCACCCAGCGGTCCTCCGAGCCGACGAGCCGAGCGCTCCTCGGATCGATGGTCCCGACCCCGCCCGGGTAGCTGCGGACGAGGGCGAGCTGGTTCGCCCTGCCCCGGACGCGCTCCCCCGACTGGGGCATCTCGTCGACGAAGTCGTCGGTGACGAGCGCCGCCAGCGCGTCGAAGTCCTTGTCCTGCAGGGCGCGCGAGTACCGCTCGACGATCGCTCGGCCGCTGGGCTCTGCCATCCCGTCCTCCACCGCATCCGTCGCCGTCCCGGCGAATCGAGGACATGGTAGGCCCCGCTGCTGGGATCGACGCCACCCGAGCGCTTGGGCAGGACCCACACGATCGCCAGATGGTGGCGGTCGACGGCTACCCGGCCTTCGGCGGCCTCCGCTCGGTCGAGGCTGATCCTCGTATGGGCCCTGCGCGCCCGTGCGCCGCTCAGGTCAGCGACGCGCTCGCCGCCCTCAGGTCATCGAGCGCCGCCACCGTGTACTGCGCGAGCCCTTCGGGCGCGTCCAAGGTCCCGACCGCCGACCAGGCGGCGAACCCTCGCCGGAACGCGAGCACACCGAGCTCGGCGGCAATGGCGGCCGTCGTCTCGTGGACCCCGCGCGCGACGAGGGCCTGGGTCATCGCCGCGGCGAAGCTCACGGCCTTCAGCGCGTCCCGCGCCTGGAGTTCGGCGTTGGCAGCCACCGCGGCCTCGAGCCGGCGGGCGAGCTGACGATTCTGCGGCCCCATCGCGTCCGAGGCGCGCACCAGCCCGGCCCTGACCGCCTCGAGCGGCGTCGCTTCCGCCGGGGCTTCGCCGATGCCCTCCGCCAGCAGCCGGCTCAGCGTGTCCTGGCCCGCGACGAGCAGTTCGCGCTTGTCGGCGAAGTGACGGAAGAACGTGCTCTTCGTCACCCCGGCACGGTCCGCGATCTGCGCCACGGTCGTCGCGTCGTACCCCTGCTCAGTGAACAGATCGAGCGCAGCCGCGACGAGGCGCTCGCGTGCTCCGGGCTTCCAGCGGCTCATGCGGCCATCATAGGTGATGGGACACCTGTCCCGTGACCTGTGGTAATGTGACGGGACAATGGTCCCATCATCCGCAGGGAGCGGCCCATGCGCGTCTTCATCACTGGCGGCACCGGCATGATCGGATCCGCCGTCGTCGCCGAGCTGATCGGCCACGGCCACTCGGTCCTCGCGCTTGCGCGCTCCGACGCTTCGGCGCTTGCCGCGGAGGGAGCCGGCGCTGAGCCGCTCCGCGGCGCGCTCTCCGACCTCGACATCCTCGGCGCGGGCGCGGGCGCCGCCGACGGCGTGATCCATCTCGCGTTCGCCAACGACTTCCGGAGCCAGGAGACGCTGGCGCAGGCCGTCGCCGAGGACGCCGCGGCCCTTGCCACCATGGGCGAGGCGCTCGTCGGCACCGGTCACCCGCTGGTCACCGTGGCTGGGACGCCGGCCGTCCCCGGGCGATCGTCCACCGAGGGCGACCCGCTCCGCACCGACGGTCCGGTCGGCGGCCGAGCGCGGGCGGTCATGGCGGCCCTCGACCTTGCGTCGCGCGGTGTCCGAAGCGCGGCCGTGCGCATGCCCCGCACGGTCCACAACCAGGGACGAGGCGGGTTCGCCGGGCTCCTGACCAACATCGCCCGCCAGACGGGCGTTTCGGGCTATCCGGGCGACGGCACCCAGCGATGGCCGGCCGTGCACGCGCTTGATGCGGCGGTCCTCTTCCGGCTGGTGCTCGAGGGGGCAGGCGCGGGGACGTCCTGGCATGCCGTGGCCGACGAGGGCGACCAGGTCCGTGACATCGCCGCGGTGATCGGCCGACGTCTGGGCCTGCCGGTCGGGCCTGTGCCGGTCGAGACCTACGGCCCGCTCGGCGAGATCTTCGCAACCGACCAGCCCTCATCGAGCGCCCGCACCCAGCACGCGCTCGGCTGGCAGCCGACGCACGCGGGGCTGCTCGAGGACCTTGAGAGCCTCGAGCCCTGAGGGCGCATGAGCCGACCTATCCGGCGCGGACCGGACATGCGCCGCGCCCAGGCGCGCACGGTCTGCCGGGGAAGCGGACCCGCCGACGGCGGAGCAACATAATGAGGACCTCGGAGCAGCGGCAGCTCAACGATGGGCTGGCACCAAGGAGTTCCCGTCCATGATCCGTCGCCTGCTCCTCGTCCTCCTGGCGTCGCTCCTGCTCGCCGGATGCGGCGCCGCGCCGTCGCCGACGCCCTCGAGCTCGATGCCCGAGGCGAGCGCCGGCAGTCCGGCGCCGTCAATCGCGCCCACCGCCGCCGCGAGCGCGCCCGTCGACGCGGCGTCGACGGGGCGGGCGTTCGTGGCGGCCATCGCGGGTGGCGACGGCGCCGGGGCCGAGGCGCTCGAGAACGACAAGCTGCGTGGCGCGGCGCCCGCGGCCAAGCTCGCGACCATCTGGTCGCAGCTCGTCGCCCAGTTCGGCGCCTACCAGGCGGTCGGCGGCGCCACGACGGCCGACCAGGCCCCGTACACGGTGGTCACCGTCCAGACCTTGTTCGCCAGCGCCACCGTGCCGCTGCTCGTCACGCTCGACCAGTCTGGCAAGGTCGCGGGCTTCCACATCGGGTCGCCCGGCCCGCCTGCGTCCCCGGCCGGCTCAAGCGCGACCGCGTCCCCCGCAGCGTACGTGGACGCCTCGGCGTTCACTGAGTCGGACGCGACCGTGGGCAGCGCGCCGTGGGCCCTGCCCGGCACCCTGTCCTTGCCCAAGGGTTCGGGGCCGTTCCCGGCGGTCGTGCTGGTGGCCGGCTCGGGCCCCGCCGACCGCGACGAGACGATCGGGCCCAACAAGCCGCTTCGAGACCTGGCCTGGGGCCTGGCGTCGCGCGGGATCGCGGTGCTCCGCTACGACAAGCGGACGCTCGTGTACGCGGCGCAGATGGCCGGCTCCGCAACGATCACCGTCAAGGATGAGACCACCGACGACGCGAGCGCGGCGATCGCGCTGCTCCGCTCGACAAAGGGCGTGGATCCTGACCGGGTGTTCCTGGTCGGCCACAGCCTGGGCGCCTACCTCGGTCCGCGGATCGCCGCGGACGCGCCGGGCGAGCTGCGAGGCCTGGTGCTGCTCGAGGCGCCCAGCACCCCGCTCGCGGAGCTCATCCTCACCCAGGAGCGATACCTCGCGACGCTCGGTGGGGCCAGCCCCGACCCGTCGACGAGCGCGGCCCTCGACGACCTGGCCGCGAAGGTCCAGCGCGCCGAATTGCCGGACCTGTCGCCGTCCACGCCTGCGTCCGAGCTGCCGCTGGGCGTGCCGGCGAGCTACTGGCTCGACCTGCGCTCCTACGACCCACTCGCGACGGCCGCTGGCCTCGACCTGCCGATGCTCTTCACGCAGGGCGGGCGCGACTACCAGGTGCCCCCGAGCGAGCTGCAGCCCTGGCAACACGCCCTGGCGGGTCGATCGAACGTCACCTTCGACAGCTACCCGCCGCTCGACCACCTGCTGTTCGCGGGCTCCGGGCCGCCAACGCCCGCCGAGTACACGATCCCGAACCACGTGTCGGGGCAGGTGGTGGCCGACGTGGCGACCTGGATCGAGGGCCACTGAGCGGGCCGAGCGGGCGACCCGATCGAAGGCCCGCCGGGAGATCGACGCACCGGTCCTGCCGTGGCCGGCGCGCGCCCGGACCGAGCGGCGTGGGCGAGCGCAGGGCTCGCAGCTGCCGATCAGGCGGCCACGACCGGGTCGACCGGGTACGGGGCGAGGAGCTCGCCGCCGGCGGGCGTCACCCGGTAGACGTCCTCGTGGCGCACCCCGAAGCGCCCGGGGATTGCGAGGATGGTGTGCCCGATCGTGACCGTCATGCCCTCGAGCAGGGGGATATTGCGGTGCGGCGGGATGATCGTCGACGCCGGCCTCTCCTCGAACCGCAGGCCGATGCCATGGCCGATCCCCTTGACGTGGTGGTCGCCGAGGCCACGGTCTCTGAGGAGCCCTCCGGCGAGCGCGTCGAGGTCCGCGACGGTCGCCCCCGGGCGCATCCCGTCGCGCACGACGGCGATCACGACCGCGTAAGCGTCCAGGAGCGAGCGCTGCCGCTCGTCCGGCTGGCCGAGCACGAAGGTCCGCGCGAGGTTCGCGCAGTAGCCATCCACCATCGGGGTGAGGTCGATCACGACGAGGTCCCCAGTTCGCATCGGCGCGGGGCTGACCCGGCCGTGGAGCATGCAGGTGTCGCGGCCGACGTTCACGTACACGGGTGTGCTCGTCCGCTCCGCACCGGCCCGCATCATCGCGTAGAGGGCCTCGGTGGCGACCTCGTGCGCGGTCGCGCCATCGCGCAGCAGGGCGCGCGCGCGGTCCATGCCGATGCCCGCGATCCGCTGCGCGGCGGTCATGCTGGCGAGTTCGGCGGGCTCCTTGACGGCTCGCAGCGGATCCATGATCGGGTCCGACGAGACCACCTCGACGCCGGGGTTGACCTTGCGGAACAGGTCCACAAGGAACGCCGGGGTCTCGAACCACTGCTGCATCGCGACGCGGAACGGCGTCCCCGGTCCCGTCTCGCCGCTGGCGGCCCGGATGGCCCGCATGCGGGTCACGACGTCGTTGATCTGGCCGCCCACCGAGCCCCAGACCATCACGTCACCGCCACCGAGGGCCTCGCGCATCTCCGCCTCCTCGGCCGTGAAGGCGATGACGGCCGGCGCGCCGTCGGCCGGGATGATGGCCCGCGGCTGCGTCCGGTCGATGCCGAAGAACCAGCGGTAGTCGTCGTGGTTGAGGACGACGATGGCGCCCACCCCCTGCTCCCGCATGAGGGCCTGGGCCCGCTCGATCCGGTCGTGGCGGACGGGGGACGGCGATGAGGTGGTCATCGGCCCATGTTGCCACGGCACGGTGTCGGGCTCGTCGTCCGGCCCCCGACAGACTGGGCGCGCCCGTCAGCTGGTTTCCGCCTGCGGGCTAGCGTGTGGCCCTGACAGCCGCGCCTCTGGCTGCTCCGCCGCCCGCGAGCAGCTCGCCGAGCACACATCGGCCAGCTCACGTTCGCGTTCGTCGGCGTCCCCGTCATCTGGCTCGTCGGCGTCGGCCCGACCGGCGTCGGGCGGGCCGCGCAGCACCGCGACGGCGGCCGCGCGCGATAGCCGCCCTCGCTCAGTTCCTCCTCGGGCCGCGGCTGCCGGAGCCCCAGGCTCGGCCCGGCCCCAAGGGGGTGCCCCGGTGGCCACCATGCTCGTGCGAGCACCGCCAGGCGCGATGAGTCGTCAGCGCGGTGGTGCAGGGACCGCCACCAACAGCTCGGCCCCGGTCTCGAAGTCCAGGACGACGAGCGCCGAGGACTGGCTCGGGCAGAGCGTGGACGGCGGCGACGCGACACAGGTCGACGGGTCGGCGAACGCGCCGGAGAACGTCAGCGCCCAGACGAACGTCTGCGGGTCAACGCCGGCGCGGGTCGCGAACGTGGCCAGCCGCCCGATGGTGGCCGTCTCGACCGCGACTGTTCCTGCGGCCCTGTCGGCGAGGAGCCGTGCGCCAGCGTCGATCGCGGCCGCGCTCGTCAGCCCGGCGGTCGGCAGCGGCGCGATGCTGGGGCTCGGCATCCCACACTCGGGCACGGGGCCGAGCGCGGGCCCCTGGCCCTCCTCGACCAGGGCGTCGAACACGAGCAGCCACCTCGGGCCGGCGGCCCCGTCCTCGGTGCGCTGGTCGACCGTCTGGCCGCCCGCCGTCACGAGGCGCACCGTCCACGGCAGCGGCGGGACGCCGGGGTCGCCCGGCGCGACCGTCAGAGTCTCGTCGCAGCCGACGTGGCCAACGACGGAATCGCCGATGGCGCCTGGAGCGTGCCCCACGAGCTGCGGTCGTCGACCGACAGGACGAACGGGGCGGGCGTCGGTCCGGAGGCGACCAGTGTCCCCCCTGGGGGACCGCTGCAGCCAGCGATTGAGGGCACCAGCAGGAGAAGCGCGGCCGCAGCCGCGACCCGATGGCGATGTCCCATCGTCACCGCGGCCTGCCACAACATCCGAAGCATTGCCCTATTCCCTCGGTGGTGAGAGCGAAGCGTGCCCCGAGGCTGTCGGCCCACCCGCCACGACGTCAAGTGGCCCACACAGCGCGAGCGCGACTACTGTGTCCAGCCGAGCAGCGCCCCGGTGCGCCCGTCGAGGACGACGATGGTGCTGTGCGACTCGTCCAGGCAGGGGGTCGCCCCCGGCCCTGCGTGGACCGGCTGGCCGCAGTCGGGACTGGTCGACCCCTCGAGCCCCCGATGGCGAACCTCCCACACGACGCCCGGCGGCGCCAGCGTGGCGAGGCCGTCCGGCCAGGCGACCGGGTCGGACGGGTACCACTCGGACCAGTAGACCTCGGTGGCCGCGGAGGCGCCTGGCGTCGCCCGACGGGCTGCGTCGGCGGCCGACTCTCGAGAAATGGCGCCGGGGGGCTGGGTCGGGGGGAAGGAGGCGCAAGCGCACGGCGGCTCGGCCGTCGGCGAAGGGGTGGGGGCGACCGTGGCGCTCGGCCCGGCGCACCCCGCGACGAGCAGCGCGGCCGCCGCCAGACAGAGGACTCCCCGCATCGCATCACCCCGTTCGCGGGACGCGGCCCGATGCTGCGGGCCAGTCACCCCGACGTCAAGGGCGCTTCGACGGTTCCCGTTCCCTCCGCCCGACTGCTCGCCGTCGAGCCCGCTGGCGCCCGGCATGACCGACGACAGCCAGACAGCGCCCTCGCACGACGCAAGCAAGGCGCGCATGTCACCAGACGTCGGGCAGCGGGCCGCCAGATGGGCTGGGGCCGGGTGGAGGGCGACCGAGAGCCCCGCGGCGGGCGGGCAGGCGGCGCCCGTACGCGACATCCGGCGGGTGCTGCGTACGTGCCAACGCTCCGCACCATCTGCTCGTGGTGCCGGCCCTCTGCCTGGATAGAACACCCGCTCGCCGCGCTGAGCGTGGCCCATGCGCGAGGCTGGGCTGCAGGGGTGCGCTCGCCCGTGGCGATGCCGCCGCAGATGTTCGCCTCGTCAGCCCGGCTCCTCGTCGCTCTTTGAGTCCTTCTTCCAGCCGATGTGCTTGCGCAGCCAGCCGACTGACGCGAGGTGGTAGGTCGCTTCCTCCTCTTACGTCGGGAGGGCTTCGAGGTCGGATCGGCTGAGCTCGACCCGCACCTCGTCCGCGGACATGCTCGTCACGGTGTCGGCCGAGACCATCACGTCCCGATGTCCGCCAGCGAGCGCGACCCGGAGGCCATGGAAGATGTCGTCGGCATCGTCCCCGAGCACCTCGTGGACCTCGCCCGCGCGCTCGTTGTCGCTCGACACGACCGGAGTCCCGTAGACGATGGAGCGCCACGAGATGGGCTGGTTCTCAGACATCGGCAACCTCCTCGATGTGTCCTTCGGGCGGGACGCCGGCAATCGTAGCCCGACGATTGAACGGCCGGTGAGACTCAGGTGCTGGCTCGCCGGACAGGCCGCCTGTGCCGATGACCAGCACGAGGCCTCCATGTACCGACCGGCCGCATCGCAGGTCGTGCTCGCTACGCCGTCGGGCGCCGAGCGAACCTCGTCTGGATCGCGTGGTCCGCCGCAGCGCCGACGATCCCGCGATCGTGTCCGTCCTCCACTGACCCACCAGGGACGTGGCCCGTTTGCAGAAGCTGACGCCCGATGTCGCCGCACGGCCACCCGACCCGCCACCGCCTCCCCGAACACCAATCCCCGACGCAAGCTAAGGTTTGGGCGAGCGCTGCTCGAGGAGGCCCAGGGACCGAATGCGAATGGCAGACCTCAAGCCCGGCTGGATGGTGGTCGGGAACGACGGGCGCCGCGTGGGCGTCATTCGCGAAGCGGGCCAGAACTACCTCGTCACGTCGACCGGGTTCGCGAGGAGCATCTACATCCCCGCGTCGGCCATCGCCAACGTCGAGCATCAGGTCGTGCACCTCTCCGTCGAGCAGCGCGTGGTGGCCGACATGGGGTGGGAGCAGCCGCCGCGCGGTGACGACGCCCCGGCGACGTCCCCCGAGACCGACCTGCATCGGCACGTCTGACCCGGGCACCCCCCGCGGCGACGCAGCTTGGGATCGGTCGCTCCTCGCCAGTCCTACCCGCAGGAGTGGCACGAGGACGCCGTGGGGGCGGTCCTAGAGCAGATCGGGAGGCTCGACGACGCGACGATCGCCGAGGTCGTGGCGCTCCATGCCGCATACCGCCCGCGCCGACGAGCTGATGCTCGCGCGGATCGCACGGGCCCGGGACGAGGCGCGGTCAGGCGGTGACGACCGTGAGGCCGAGGGCGCGTGCGGCCTGGGCCTGGCGCAGATCGAACGTCAGGAACGCGGATCCGGGCTCGGACACCCGCTGCGCTGCGGCGAGATGGAGTGCGTCGAGCGTACGGACGCCGGTCGTCTCGGCGATCGAGGCCGCCGACTCGCAGGTCGCCTCGTCGACCTCGATGATCGAGACGGAGCGAAGGTCGTCAACGAACGCGGCCCGAGCGGCCACAAAGTCACGTCCCGACAGCAGTCGGGCGAGGTTGCGGCGGACCTCTGCGATCGTGTGGCGGGCAGTGAGGAGCGCGGGGTCGGCCCGCAGTAGGGCGTCCGCGGAGGCCGAGTCGGCCTCGTCGACGTACCGCTTGAGCAGGGCGCTCGAATCGACGTACGTGCTCACTCGCCGCGGTCCTCGGCCAGAACGTCGAGGACCCGCCGCGAGGCCTTCGACCGGTGTGTCGGGCCCAGCGGCGAACCCGATCCCGGCGTGATCCACCCGGAGCGAATCCCCGCCTCGATCCGCGCGCGACCGGGCACCGGGCCGAGCACGGCCTTCGGCCGCCCGCGGTCGGTCACCCGCAGCACCTCTCCCCACTCCGCGCGGTCCAGGTACTCGGAGAGGCGCTGCTTCAGCTCCCGGATCCCGACATCAGCCATGTGGACACATCACCACGATGATGTATCCACATCTGCCGTCCGCCACCGTCCAGGGCGGGTCGCGCTCGGCTGCACGGGCGGCCACCTTCTGCCGCGGGCCCACGCCTCAATTCGAGATCTGGGCGCCTTGCGTGGTCAGCCGCCGTTCAGCACGTCGTTGCCGAGCACGACCGCCTGATCGACGGTCACGTTCTTGCCGCTCACGTGCACCGTCATCCCGCCCTGGCCACCAAGGTCGACGATCATGAGCACGCTGGATGGCAGAAGGGGTGCCGGGAGGCCCGTCTGGAGCGTGGCGCAGGCGTCGAGGCCGATCCCGCCGACGGGTGTCGACGGTGCCCGGCACCCCGACCCGGCTCCGACGAGCATCGGGTCGCCGGGCTTGATCCAGCCAATCGTGGCCCCGCCGGCCGGCGACGTCGAGGACCAGCTGCACACCTGCCCGTCCCACCCGTGAGACTTGATGTGGATGCCGAGGCTCGCGTTGATCGTCGCGTCCGGAAGGATGTCGCACACGTTCTTGCCGTAGGGAATGTTCGCGGGCAGGCTGCTCGCGGCAGTCGACGGGGCAGCGGACGTCCCACTGGCCGGAGCCGAACTGGCGGGAGAGCTCGCGCTGGCCGACGGGGCACTGGATTCGGCGCTCGTCGCCGGAGTGATCGCCAACTGGCTTGCAGCGGGTGACACGGGTTCGCCGCTGAGTCCCGATGGCGAGCCGCCCGATGAGCCGCATGCGGCGACGAGGAGCAATACGGCAGTGAACGCGGCGATGGACTGGGTGGGGCGCATGGATCAGCCTCCCTGGAGGTCGGGCCCGTTCATGGCGGGACCTGGCAGCCGCTCGATCGGCGAGATGCGGTCGAATGGCTGGCCGGCTCGCTCGCTGGCCTCCGGACCGACTCGGCCGAATCGGCCTCGAACACGGTCAGCACGATCTCTTCCTGACGGGCGAGGAACGCGTCCACGAAGCGAACGGGGCGGCCATCGGCCGCCATCTCGACGGCTGCGTTCCTGAACGCGACGGTCGCCTCGACAAGACCGGCTTCCGGCGCGTGCGGCCAATACCGCTCGACCACGAACATCGAGGCGTCGATCGGCTGGCTGGGACGCGTGGCCATCGTCGCCCACGCTAGGGCCCACCACGGGGGCGATGAAGGGGTGGTTTCCCCCAATCTGTTGCGCTGCGACGCACGGCGCCTCTCTATTCCGACAGGCCGTCCGCTCCCGGCGGAGCCATCTGCTCGGACATCCGTACCCCAAGCTGAGCCCGCGAGCTGACCCCGAGCTTGCGGTAGACCCGCGCGATCGCCTTCTCGGCGCCTTTCGGCGACAGATAGGCCGCCGCCGCGATCTGGCGTGCGGTGAACCCCTGGGCCGCGAGCTCGGCGACCCGCCGCTCCGTCGGGCTCAGGGCTGCCGGAGCTGGAGGCCGAAGACCCACCCGGGCTCGCTCGTCGCGGCCCATGACGGCCCAGCACGTCGATCCGAGGCGCTCGAACGTCTCGACGGCCTCGAGGAGCGCGGCGGCCGCCGCCCGCTTCTCCCTCCGCCGCCGGTGGATGCGACCGAGCACGAGCAAGGCCCGCGCTCGTTCGAACGGTGCCGGAAACGCCTCGTGAAGGTCGACCGCTCGGCGGATCGTCGCCAGTGCCCGATCCCCGTCACCCGATGCTAGGTGGATCAGAGCACGGGCCCTCGCTGCGAGCGGGCGGGCCGAGGCTCGCTCGAGTCGCTCGGCCTCCGCCTCGAACGGGTTCAGGATCGCGTCGGCATCCTCCAGGCGACCGACGGCGACGAGGGCCTCCGCGAGGTCGGCGACGAAGGGTCGAAGGCCGGGGTCGTGCACGCCGGCCTGCTCGAGGAACGGCGGGATCGGCTCGAGCACCTCGACCGCCCGGTGCGGGTCGTTCAAGGACAGGGCGGCGAAGCCGAGGACCGAGGCGTTGTCCTGGATCCCGGGGCCGTACCGCCTGGTCATCGACAGCCGGAGGCCGGCCTCGGCCCGGGTGACGGCTTCATCGATCCGCCCGCCCGCCACCTCGACGCGCGCCACCGACGCTCCAAGCAGCACGCGCATCAGACCTTCGGTCTCGGCGAGGTAGGTCCTCCCGATGGCCGCCAGCGCCCGTGCCTCGTTCCACCGGCCGGCCTGGAGCTCCACCTGGCAGCGCGCGTACAGAAGATATGGGATTGCGTCGTCCTCGCCGTCGATCTGCGCACGGTGGTGGACCTGCTCGAGCCGCCGTCGCGCCTCGTCCAGGTGGCCGGTCCAGGCCGCGAGCAGCGCGGCGATCATGCTCGGTCGCCACTCGATCAGCCGAGGCGACGCGGGGACCTCGAGGTCGAGTGCCCTGGCCAGCCTCTCGTGGTCGACGCCGAACCCCCGGATGAACCCGATCATTACCAGGAATGCGAGGGCACCCGACTCGACGGCTGCGTCGCCCGATCCCTCCGCGAGCTCGACGGCCCGGGCGGCGCAGACGCCAGCGTCCTCCAGCCGCCCGGACATCGTGAGCGCCAGGGCCAGCTGCTGCTCGACCGCCGAGGCGACACGTGCGTCGCCGGCGGCTTCGCTCGAGGCGCGAGTGAGGATCTCAATCGCCGCCTGCGGGTCTTCGCGCCGGTAGCGCAGGGCTGCCAACCGAAGCAACTGGCCGGCTCGGGCCGGCCCACGCGGCGTCTGCTTCGACAGCTCCTCGAGGAGGTGCTCGGCGCGGTCATGATCGCCCGATTCGGTCAGGCATGCGGCCGCCGACTCGGACCAGGCTCGGCGGGACCGGCCGAGCCGCGGCGTTGCGCGCGCGACCGCGGCCAAGTACAGCTCCGCCGCGTCGCCGGGCGCTCCTCGCCGGTGGGCGACGTCGGCGCCCCGGGCGATGCTGCGGGCGACTTCGGTGCCGGGTTCGGTCACGCCTGCCACCGCGTGCCAGGCACGCTCGACCGGGTCGTCGACCGCGGCCGCCAGGCGCCGATGCAAGGCGGCGCGGTCGCCGACCGAGATCCGGTAATAGGCGGCGGAGCGGAGAAGTGGGTGCGCAAACCGGATGCGCTCTCCGGTTCGGACGAGCGTGCCGTCGGCGAACGACGGGTCGAGGAGCGCCAGGCCCGGCTCGCCGAGCAGGCGTTCGAGCAAGACGGGTGCCGGATGCGCGATCGACGCGACGGTTGCCAGCGCCTCGGTCGTCGCCGGGCCGAACGATGCGAGTCGCTCGTCCAAGGCCACCTGGAGCGACGCCGGAACGGCCAGCGGGGGCACGCCGGAATGGACGGGCTGATCGGCCGCGGTCCGCCGAAGCTCGGTGGCGAACAGTGGGTTGCCTCCAGCGGCCTCGACGACGCGTCGTGTCTGGCGTGCCGAGAGGACGGGGCCTGCCAGCGCTCGGAGCATTGTCACCATCGACGTATCCGAGAGGGGTCCGAGGGACACCGACGAGACAGGCAGATCGGGGGCCCGCGCCAGGAGCGGGAATGGCTCGAGCGCACGTTCCGAGCGCTGCGTCACCAGCCAGCCGACCCGCGCATCGCCGAGGCGCCGGATCACGAACCTCAGCGCACCGGTGCTCGCGGGGTCCAGCCACTGGACGTCGTCGACGGCGATCAGCACCGGAGACCGTGCCGCGAGCGACCGGATTAGCCCGAGAAGCCCGACCGCGACCGCCAGTGACCCGACGGGCGTGGGGTCCGGCGACAGTCGCAGCGTCGCGACGCTGAGCGCTCGCGCCTGGGGTTCCGGCAGGACCTCCGCAGCGATGTCGACCACCGGCTCGACGAGGTCGTACAGGCCGGCGAACGGGAGCGCCATTTCGGGCGTCTCGGAGATGGTCAGCAGCACGCGAAATCCGTCGGCCGCCGCCATCCGCATCGCGACCCGCAGCAGGGCCGACTTTCCGATCCCCATCGGGCCGTGGATGACGAGCGCGCCGGGGCCCGTCACGAGCCCATCGAGGAAGCGGCGCACGACGGCCAGCTCCGGCTCGCGCCCGATCAGCTCCGGGACGCGCGTTGCGTCGGGCGTGCCGGGGAACAGCTCGGACCGCCACCCCGGAGCCTCGACGTCGCCCACGTGTCCCTTCCCCGGTTCGATCAAGTCCCGCCCCCGATCGAGGTCCGCACGATGCGGCCACCATGCCGGCCCCGTCGTGTTGGCGGCATTCATCATGGGGCGAACAAACGACCTCTGCCGAAACCGAGGCCGCGGCGCCCCGCGGCGCCGGGCATCCCGCGTCCCGGGTTCGCCCGGCGGACGATCGCTCATGAAGGTGGCGCGGCCCCAGCGCGCGAGAGCATCGCCGATGTGCGTCGGGTGCTGCGCCATCGGCGCAAGGGCGGCTGGGCGGCCGCGGGTGGAGATCCCCGGGCTCCCCCGATCACCGTCGAAGCGGAGGCCCTGCGGTGGAGGATCCGACGGCTCAGCCCACCTGCAGGCCCGCTCATCGGTCGCGTCGCTGCACCGGACCGAAGCGACCGGTTGGCAGCGTGTTTGGGCGAGCGACCGCCATTCTCCCCTCTGGGCAGGCGAGTCGTGCGCTTCTATCCTTCCGCCCTACCTCGGTCAACTCCGGCCATGACCACGGGGCCACGACCGGGGCCGAGTCGGAATCGCTGGGGAGGTATGGGTGGCATGGCAGGATCCGGGCTCTCGCTTCCGTCCTCGGACACGGTGAACAGCAGTGCGAGTGCGTTCGAGATCGAGAACGACGGTGGGGGGGCCGCAATCGCCGGGATCTCCGGGACCGGCCCGGGGCTGTCGGGCCTCAGCGGAGACTCGTCGGGCGTCGCTGGCGAGAGCAAGACCGGTCCCGGAGTGGCGGCGACGAGCACCGAAGGGCCCGGCGTTCTCGCGTCCAGCCGATCCGAGAACGCGGTCCTCGCAACGGCGCACGCACCATTCAGGGCCGGGGTGTTCGGCGTAGGGTCGGACCAGGGCTTCGGCGTGATCGGGTACCTCCCGGCGGCCGGGACGGACAGAGGGGGAACCGGGGTCCTCGGCGAGGCGCCGACGGGCGTCGGCGTCGAGGGCCACGGAGGCCGCGGCCAGGGGGTCCTGGCGTTCAGCGACGAGCACGATGGCGTCGGCGCCTATACCGGCGCCGACGGTCGAAGTGGAGTCTTCGGGAGCAACGACGGCGACGGCTGGGGCGTGGCCGGCTACACGAGCGCGGGCTTCGCGGGCGTGTTCGGCGCGGGCGTCCGCAATGGGGTGTTCGGCCGCACGGGCAGCGACTTCGACAGCGGCGTGTTCGGGCTCAACGACCACGCCGGGTGGGGCGTTGCCGGGTACAGCCCGTACGGCACGGGCGTGCAGGGCTCGAGCGACTCTGGGGTCGGGGTCCTCGGTCGCAGCAGTCGGGACGCCGGGGTCAGCGGGTCGAGCGCGGCGGGGTTCGGGGTCTCCGGTGACTCGACCGCGGGTGCTGGGGTATCAGGACGAAGCGCGAGCAGTGTGGGGGTCGTCGGCTGGGGCGGCGTGGTGGGCTACGGCTCGGACGGCCCCGGCATCTACGGCTGGCCTGGCACGGACGGGCAAGCCGGCTGGTTCGCGGGGAGCGTATTCATCCGCAATGTCCTGACCGTCTTGGGCAGCCTGAATGTCACCGGCTACAAGCAGTTCATGATCGACCACCCGCGCGACCCCGCGAACCGCTACCTGAAGCACGCGGCCGTCGAGGCGCCCGAGGCCAAGAACCACTACGACGGAACGGTGCGGCTGGACGCCGACGGTCGCGCCGAGGTCGTCCTCCCCGACTGGTTCGAGGCGATCAACGCCGACTTCTGCTACCAGCTCACGTGCATGGGCTCGCCTGCGCCTGTCTACGTCGCGAGGGAGGTTGCCGACGGCCGATTCGAGATCGCCGGCGGCACCGCCGGCCAGAAGGTCTGCTGGCAGGTGACCGCCCGACGGGCCGACCCCTGGGCGCGAGCACATCCGTTCGTCGCCGAGGAGGAGAAGGCCGTCGAGGACAGGGGGATGTTCGTGCATCCCGAGTTCTACGGCGGCCGCAACGCAGACGAGGCCGATCCCACAGCGGCCCGCCCGCTCCTCAGCGTCGTCGGACACCTTCAAGCTCGGGTAGAGGAGCTCCGGGAGCTCCTCCAGCCCGACGCGACCGTCGAACCGGGCACCGGTGACGCGAATCCCGGCGGGCACCCGCCCGCTGGGATTCCCGAGGCAGTCACGCCCGAAGGCCGACCGCGTCGCCATGCCGCGGCCATTGCGCTCGACGCACACGATCATGGCGGGGAGTCAGGGAACTAGCAGTCCGCGCGGGAGCGTGTAGCCCTCACCGCTCCAACTCGTATGGGTGCCCGTGCCCGAATGCCCCGGCGCGCCCCCATCGACAACACGGCGAGATCGTGCTCTCGCCTCGCAGCCCTAGCGGGCGGCCGCAGGCCGAGCCGCCGGGTACCGGCGAGGACCACGGGTCGCCGCCGGAGCTGCCGAGCGGCCACGACGCCCCGCAATCAGGCACGTCACCGCCGCACTCATCCCTCGGCCCCGGCTGCCTCAGCTCGCTGATCTGGCACGGTGTCGGCAAGCGCAGCACCATCCCGCGATGGTGGTCGCTCGATCGCCACGGCCGGGCACGGGGCGCCTGCGCCCGACGGGGACGCGCACAAGGTGGTGTACGGTTCCGGTGTGGTCCCTAGACACGAGCGCTTCAGCCTCCGCGACGTCACCTTCGCCGGGGTCGGGCTGCCCGGCGCCACCATCGACTGCTGGGACGACGCGTCCGGGCGCCCGCAGTGGCAGGCGCGCGTGCTCGTCCGCGCGCGCCCGAGTGCCGACGAGGGGGAGCTGGCCGGCCGCACGGCCGACGGGCGGGCGCTGTCGGGCCGTGCGCGGGTCGCCGACGGACAGGTCGACGCCGGGAGCCGGCGGGAGGTCCTCCTCGTGCTCCACGGCGCGGGGACGCTCCACGGGCGGTAGGAGAGTTGCGACGGCTCCCGGGCCCGCGGACCGTCGCTCCACGGCAGTAGGATCGAGGAGGGGTCATGGCCAGGAAGAAGAGCAAGCAGGCGCAGAAGGACAAGAAGGCCGAGCGGGACAAGGCGCCGAACACCAAGAAGCCCAAGAAGGCGGAGCCAGACACGAGCGCGGCAGCGGACGCGACGGTCGGCCCGACCGCGACCCAGGGGCCGAAGAAGAAGCCCAAGAAGAGCTAGCCGCTCGCCCGCCGTCGGCTCACGGCCCCCGAGATCGTCGACTACACGCGCTCGCTGTCGCGGCTGTGGGCGGAGTCAGGGCCGGATGGGCGTCAGGCGCTGGTGAACGCGGTCTTCGCCCGCCTCGACGCGCTGGCTTCGAGCGGCTCGAGTACGAGCTCACGCCCGACGCGATCGGCCTGGGGCTCGATGCTGCGCTGCCGCCGGTCCGGACCTTCGGAGCCAGATCGCTGAGTTTGGTCGGGGCGAGAGGAGTCGAGCGTCCCATACCGACCTCAGCGTCGAGGTGATCCGGCTGGCATCGGCCGCAAGGATGGCCGGCACGAACGGCTGAACGACCGGCAGCTGGGCGAAGGGTCACCAGCGCAGCGTCGCTTCGGTCGTGACGCGCTTGCCTTCAACCGCCCTACTCGTGGCCACTGCGAGCGGGACAACGAACTCGTGGGCTCATGTTGGACCGTCGTGGTCTGGCTATGGAGCCAAGCAGACCACCACCACCTACATCGCTGGCCAGGGCGACTACTGCCAAACCGCCTACCACACGACATACTGCGACAAGCCAATGCTGTGGGGGTCCTGGACGGGCTCGGCGGCTACTACGATGGCGACGACCCGCGCGTCGTATCGCCGCCTGGTCGGTCCTGACAGGTCCCCGCACGCTCAGCACTCCGGCAAGAGAGGTGCCAGATGGCCGACTCCTCGCCGCCCCCGGAGGGGATTGCGCTGGCCCACTTCATCGTCTCGGACGACGTCGAGCGCTCGCGGCGCTTCTACACCGAGGTCCTCGGCGGCAGGGTGGTCTTCTCCGGTCCCGGAGGGCTGACCTACGTCGCGCTCGCCAACGCGTGGGTCATCATCAACGTCGGCGGCGGCCCGACGGACGACAAGCCGACGGTCACCCTGGAGACGCCCGACGACCCCGACCGGGTCAGCAGCTTCCTCAACATCCGGGTCGCGGACATCGCGGCCGTGTACGCCGAGTGGAGCGCCCGCGGTGCGGAATTCCTGACGCCGCCGAGGCAGCACGAGCACGAGATCCGGTGCTACATGCGCGATCCCGACGGGCATCTGATCGAGGTCGGGCAAACGACCGACCCGGTCGGGGACTTCGCGCCCTGGCCCATCCCGTCAAGAACGTGACGCAGATCAATCCGTCGGATCCGACGGCCGCGGACCGCAAAGTCGCCGTCATCACCGGAGCCTCTCAGGGCATCGGCGCCGGGCTCGTCGCGGCGTTCCGCCAGGCCGGGTACTCGGTTGTCGCCAACGCGCGGTCGATCGGCCCCTCCGACGATCGCGACACCCTCACGGTCCAGGGCGACATCTCGCGAGCCGAAACCGCCGAGCTCCTCGTGGAGCAGGCGGTCGAGCGGTTCGGCCGGGTCGACACCCTCGTCAACAACGCCGGGATCTTCATCGGCAAGCCGTTCGCCGACTATACGCCGGACGATCTTCAGGCCATCACCGCGGTCAACCTCGCGGGCTTCTTCTACGTCACGCAGCGGGCGATCCGGCAGATGCTGACCCAGGGCGGCGGCCACGTCGTGAACATCACGACGAGCCTCGTCGAGCATCCCGAGGGCGAGCGACCATCGGCGCTGGCGGCGCTGACCAAGGGCGGCCTGGCGGCCGTGACGCGATCCCTGGCCATCGAATACGCGTCTCGCGGCGTTCGGGTCAACGCCGTCTCGCTCGGCGTCATCGCGACCCCGATCCACGATCCGGCATCCTACGCCGGGCTGGCCGAGCTTCACCCCTTGGGTCGGGTCGGCGAGATCGCCGACGTCGTCGACGGAATCCTCTACCTCGAACGCGCCGCGTTCGTCACCGGCGAGATCCTGCACATCGATGGCGGCCAGGCCGCCGGAGGGTGACCCGCCAGGCGGCCGATCCGCGGGACCGAAGGTCAGTGCAAGCGCCGCTCCCAGTCTCGCGGTACGCGGCCGGCCGGCCCCGGTGCGGGCTGGTCGAGCGGGTGGTGACGCGGCCGCGCCAGGTCGGGGCCGTCGAGATACTCCTGGGTCGCGTAGTCCCAGAACCAATCCTCGCCCGGCTCGAAGCTCGCGACGACGGAATGACCGGAATCTGCCGCATGCCGACTGGCGTGCTGGGACGGTGACGAATCGCAGCAGCCGACACGGCCGCACTGGGCGCAGCGGCGAAGGTGGAACCACCACCCGCCGGTAGCCTCGCACTCGGCGCAGCCCGTCCCGCTCGGCGGAACCGCGGGATCGATCGCACGGTTGGACATCGACAGGTGGCTCCCTTCTCGGCCTCGCCGACACAGCGCGGAGGTGCGGGCCGACGCCGACTCGCCAGGGGTTGCCGGGGCCGGCCCCCTGGCGACGAGAGCGATTGTCCCGCGGAGTCCGCCTGCGCTCCACCACGGCGCGCCTTGCGAGACCATCGGGCCGAGGCGGGCGGCGGGCGCCCGCCGAGCGAGTGGCCAGCCGAGCGACGCGACCCAGGCGATGGCGCCCTCGAGGACGAGGAGCCGGCCGCCGGCGACCTGCAGCAGACGACGGCGCGACCCGGGTACGGGGCGTCGTCCTCCGTGATGGCATGCAAGATCAGCTGCATCTCAGGCTCTCAGTCGGGCGACAGGCTCGGGTGGTGGCCTGGCCGAGGGCCCGCGGATCGTGCCGGCGCGCCTGCGACTACGATCGGGCTGATGTCCGAGACGCCGAACCGACTGTCCGCCGAGACCAGCCCCTACCTGCTGCAGCACGCCCACAACCCTGTCGGTGGGTGCCCGCGGGGCCCCGAGGCGCTCGCGCGAGCAGCGCACGCCGACCTGCCGATCTTCCTGTCCATCGCCTAGGCGGCACGTCACTGGTGCCACGTCATGGAGCGGGAGCCGTTCGAGGACCAGGAGACTTGCCGACATTCTGAACGCCCGACGAAGAGCACGGTGAAGGACGCGAACGTCCGCTCGAGGAATTGCGCGGCCCACGCGTTCCGCAGGGAGGCGCGCCCGAAGTCCTTGTCGGTCACGATGAGGTGGCGCGCCTCCTCGGCCGAGCGGCCACGATCCCGCTCGCCGACGCCGAGGTCCACATTGGCTCCGGGACGTCGCGACCCTCCGCCGCATGCCGCGCCCCCAGGACGTCGGGCGCACACCTCGGGATGTTGGTCAGTCCGCGAGCCCGTGGACTCGCGGAGCCGGCCACTCGTGCGGAACGAGGAGGCTGTAGGCGATCACCGGACGCGCCAACCGCCCGAGTCCGCACCTGGAAGTTGCCGTTCTCGGCGATGCACTCCTCCCGCCGACGCCGCGATCCGGCGCCAGGAGCCCGAGGATGCAGCCGCCCTCCGCGACGTGATCGGCCGTGCCTTCAGGATGCGCCGGAGCGGCTACGCAATGAGGTCGCGCCGCTTGAACGCGACGATCGCCCCCGCCCAGCAGGCGATGGAGATCGTCCCCAGAACGGCGACATCGCCCACCGGCACCACGCCGCGATCGATGACGTCCGCCGGCGAGAGATACGCGAACAGGCTGAGTCGCGACAGGAATGAGCCGCCCTCGAGGAGCTTCGACACCGTCTGGAGCAGATACATCAGCAGCAGCAGGCCGGCGACCGCACCACCGGCGCGGGCTCGACTCAGTGTCAGCACGGCGAGGAGCGTGGTGGCAGCCGCGATCGCGCAGGCGAGTTGGGCCGGCTTTCCGCGTCCGAGCTGGGGCGCTCTGCCGGAGCCAGCCCCCGGGCGACCGGCGCGGGAAGGAGGCGGGTTCAGGGCGACACAGGCGCACCGCCTGGTTGAGGGGTCGACAACGTCGGCGGCGGCGCCGGCTCGGGGTGATTGCCGGCCGTGAGACTCCGGCCCTGGGCTGCCCCGGCCGACATCGACGCGACCAGCAGGCTTGCCGCCAGGACGGCGCCGGAGATCGCGAGCATCAGGGCAGTTCCCGCAGGATCGACGATCCTCATGACTCCGCCCCGATCCCGAGGGCTGGACTCCTGGATGTCGATGACGCGCGTGCCCATCTGATTTCGTCTCCTCGGCGGCCGTTCTGCGACACCAGTTGCGAGGAGTCTGTGCGGGCAGACGGGCGCGGTCGCGCGTGCCGACCCTGCATCCGCAGGTCCGCATTCGAGGGCCTGCACGGTGGTCACCGGTTGACCCCCGATGCCACGATGGACCGCATGCCAGCTGAGTCGACGCGTCGAGGCGAGCTCCGGTGAGCGGCGAGACGGCAACGTTGGCCGCAGCCGGTCGCACGGCCTGGGCCACTCGCCGCCCGGGCCGTGCCATCACGGGAGGTGTCGTTGCGGCGGCGGTCCTCGTGGGAGCGACCTGCCTCGCGCTCATGGCGACGAACCCGGACAGCGGTGAGGCCGGGACCTGGTCCGTCCAGCTCGCCGCCAACCTGTTCACGATCGGCGCTGGCCTGGTGATGTGGCACGCGCGCCCGGGCAACCGGGTCGGACCGCTGGTGAGCGCCATGGGGTTCGCCAGTGCCGTCGACTTCCTGAGCTGGGACGGCCGCGACGCCCTCGTTTGGACCGTCGGCGACATGTGGAACGTGTTGGGGCTCGTCGTCCTCGCCCACGTCTACCTCGCGTTCCCGGATGGCCGGACCGCCGGCTGGTCGCGGCGCCTCACGATCGCCGTCTACGCCTGGTTCTTCCTCCTCACGGTCGGTCAGCGTCTGGTGCAGCCGTACCCGTCGAGCTGGGCGATCCGCAACCCGCTGCTGCTCTGGCCGAACGAGGGGCTTGCCGACAGCTTGGGCATGGTCGCGAACCTCGGCGCCCTGGTGCTCACGATCCTTGTCGTTGGGACCGTCCTCGACCGCTGGCGACGCGGCTCGCAGGTCGCGCGTCGGGCGCTGGCCCCTGTCTTCTGGGTGAGCCCCATCACGCTCGTCGTCAACGGGACCTTCTTCGTCGCCCGCGTGATCGGCTCCGACACGCTGTTCACGGTGTCCACGGGGCCGCTCGCGCAGCTCTCGAACTTCCTGCTGCCGATCGCGTTCCTCGTCGGCCTGCTGCAGACTCGCCTCGAGCGGGGCTCGATCGCCGACCTCGTGCGCGACCTCGACGGCGTCCGCACCGGCGATCTCGAGGCCGCCCTCGCACGCGCCGTCCACGACCCGACCCTGCGGCTCGTGTTCCCGATCCCGGATGGCACCGGCTACGTCGACCCGGCCGGCCGGCCGGCCGTGCTCCCCGCCGGGGGCGATCTGCGTGAGGTGACGCGCATCGAGACACCAGACCGGACGGTCGCCCTCCTGGTCCACGACCCTGCGGTGGACCCCGAGCTGGTCGAGAGTGCGGCCGCAGCGTCGCGGCTCGCCCTCGAGAACGAGCGGCTCGCCGCGGAGCTCCGGGCGCAGCTCGACGAGGTTCGGGCGTCGAGGGCGCGGATCGTCGAGGCGACCGACGAGGAGCGGCGGCGAATCGAGCGCAACCTGCACGACGGGGCACAGCAGCGGCTCGTTTCCCTGGGCTTCACGCTCCGGCGCGCGAACCGGCGAGCGGGAGCCGACCTCGAGCTCGCGCAGCTGCTCGACGACGCGAACCAGGAGCTCCAGGACGGTCTCCGCGAGCTGCGGGCGCTCGCCCGCGGCATCCACCCGACCGCGCTCGCCGACGGCGGGCTCGCGCCTGCGCTTCGCGAGCTCGCCGACCGGTTCCCGATCCCGGTCCAGGTCGAGGTCGAGGACCGGCGGTTCGCGACGTCGATCGAGACCGCCGCCTACTTCATCGCGGCCGAGGCCCTGACGAACGTTCTGCGGCACGCCGAGGCGACCGGCGCCTCGGTCCGCGGGCGCGTCGTGGGCGAGATCCTCGACCTCGAGATCGCCGACGACGGGCGCGGCGGAGCCGATGCCGGGCCCGGCGGGATCGGGGTCCGCGGCCTTGCCGACCGCGCGCAGGCCGTGGGGGGCACTCTCGACATCGACAGCCCCGCGGGCGGCGGGACGACCGTCCGGGCGCGGCTCCCGCTCGCGTGACCGGCCCGGGAGCCCGCCCGCTGCGCGTCGTCTTGGCCGACGATTCGGTCCTGTTCCGGTCAGGCCTCGCCCACCTGCTCGCCGACGAGGGGTTCGAGGTGGTCGGCGAGGCCGGCGACGCCGCTGGTGCCATCGATCTGGTCGAGCGGGAGCGCCCCGACGTGGCCATCCTCGACATCCGGATGCCGCCCCTCCACAAGACTGAGGGCCTCGAGGCGGCGCTCGCCATCCGGGAGCGCAATCCGACGGCCGCGATCCTCCTCCTCTCGGCCCACGTCGAGACCCGCCACGCGATCCAGCTCCTCCGCGCCGATGCCGCGGGGGTCGGCTACCTCCTGAAGGATCGCGTGATGTGCGAGGCGGACCTGCTCGACGCGATCCGCCGGGTCGCAGCCGGCGGGTCCGTGATCGACCCCGAGATCGTCGGGCTGCTGCTGGGCCGCGCCCGGCCTCACGGGCCCCTGGACGAGCTGACGTCCCGGGAGCGGGACGTCCTTGAGCTCATGGCCGAGGGGCGCTCGAACCAGGCGATCGCCGAGCGGCTCTTCGTCGAGCTCAAGACCGTCGAGGGGCACGTCCGCACGGTCTTCTCGAAGCTCGGGCTCGAGCCCGAGCCGTCGGACCACCGGCGCGTGCTCGCCGTGCTGACATACCTCCGCTCGTGAGACCCATGCCCCCGACAGCACGGCCTTGGGGCATGACGGCGCACGGGTCCGACCCACACCGGCTCCCGGGCCACCCCCCGGTCAACTGACCGGTACCGGTGCGGAGCTGCCGGGCCGACCATCACGGCGTGGTCCGCAGCCTCGCTCCCATCCGCCCCGCCGGGGCGGGGCCACGCCTGATGGTCGGCCGCGCCCTCCCCTGTGCCGGCCCGGCCCGCCCCGTCCGAGATCGGGGCACCTCACCCGCAGGGAACCGCCTGACGTGGCGGCCGCGGGCGACGACGCGGGCCTCACGCAGCGCGAGCTGCTGATGGAGATGCGGGAGGGCTTCAAGGGTCTGAGGGCCGCGGTCGACTCGATCGCGCGGGGCCAGGCGGCAGGCGTCGGGCGGCGGGCCGCCGTGCAGCGGAGCGCCGACTCCATCTACGAGCGCCTCGACGGGCATGACCGGGACCCCGACCGGGTGCAGGCGTGGCAGGACCGCGCCGACGGCGCGTGGTCCTCGCGCGCTGGGCCCTCGGCGCGTCGCTGGTGCCGGGGCCCACGGCGCGGCCGAGGGCCGTGAGTCCGAGTCGTGGGGAAAGTGCGTAAGACTGGTCGGGGCGAGAGGGATCGCCCCGCGACCAACGACCTCTTTGTCCCGGTCTCGTGGCCGCTGCAGGCAAGGGTCCTGCCGACAACTGGCACGGCAGGAAACGCGACCGCGCTGGCCCCTCCGTCAGCCCCTGCCGAGCACCACGTCGATGCCGGCGAGGACCAGCTCGAGGCTCGACGCCGACAGGCGGCCGGCGCGCTCGGTGAGCGCGTCGCGGTCGAGCGTGACGACCTGCGAGACGTTGGCGATCGACGGCCTCGGCAGGCCGGTCGCGCGGGCTGTCAGCGGCACGTTCCCGGGCGCATCGGCCCACTTGAGGTTGCTCGTCAGCGCAACGCAGACCACGGTCCGCAGCGAGCTCGCGTTGAAGGCGTCGCCCTGGACCACGATGACGGGGCGGCGGAACCCGGGCTCGGAGCCGGCCGGGTCCCCGAGGTCCGCCCACCAGACCTCGCCCTGGGCGATCACCACTCGGCCGCGGCGAGCGTTCGGCGGGCAGCCCGGCCGGCGAACCCGTCGGGCGCGGGCTCGCCGAGGCCGGCGATGGCGGCGTCGAGGCCCGCGGTCACCTCGTCGGGCGCGTGGCGCGCGACGTACTCGCGAAGCGCCGCGCTGTACACCTCGCTGCGCGAGCGGCGGGAGCGCTTCGCGAGGCGGTCCGCCTGGGCGAACAGGTCGTCGGGCACCGAGACGGCGGTCTTCATACCGCGAGTATAACCGCCGCACCCGCGGACAACAAGAAGGCCGGACCTCGGTGGCCGGCCTCAGCGTGTCACGTGAACTGGTCGGGGCGAGAAGAGTAGCGCCTACACCTTACGGGTGAAGGTTCGGGGTGCCAGCCCGAGTATTGGGGTCGTTCGCCGGTCAGCCTGAGTGGAGCCGTGACGACGATTTCGATCGCTCAACGAAAGGGGCGACCCGCTCACTCCACGAGTGCGACGCCGGCTCGTCCGCAGGCGCGCCTGAGCCGCTCATCGACCGTGGCGAGGGCAACCCCGCGACGCGCCGCCAGCGCGAGGTAAGCCGCGTCGTAGGCGGTCAGGTCGAGTTGCCGCGCGAGCTCGGTCACTTCGCCGAGCGCAGCGTCCAAGGGGACGTCTTCGACTTCGATGGGAAGCGACACCAGCAGCTCGCGGACGTGCGAGATGTCAGCGAGCTCGAGTCGTCCTCGCCGCTCCGCGGTGCGAAGCCCGTTGGCGACCTCGAGCGGCCAGATCGCCGGTGCCAGCGCCTCGTCCTGTTCGAGTCGATCGAGGGCCCGACCCGCAAGCTCGGATGACTCGTCGGCGAAGCACCAGGCGAGAGCAATCGACGCGTCCACGACGAACATCAGCGCCGGCCCTCGTCGATGAGCTCACGAAGCGACAGCCCGTCGAGTGGGTGCGCGGCGCGGAACGCCCGCAGACCCGCGATCGCCTCGTGCGCGGTCCGGGCCGGGCGCGCCGACGCAGGCCCGAGCACAGCGACCGCGACGCCGTGCTTCGTGATCGTGATCGCCTCCCCGCTGGCCACCTCGTCCAGCAGTCGGGGAAGGTGGGTCTTCGCCTCATACGCGCCGATCCGTCGCATTTGCCACCTCATCTGGTCTGAGACTAGTCTAGTCTCCAGGTGCGTCCGACGCAATGCGGGGACCCACGGTCCAATGCAGGACCGGCCGGCACGCCGAGGTCGATCCCGTCTCGAATTCGCACAGACGAACGACGCCGTCAAGAAGCGCGTGGGGGGTCAGAAACCCCGATTCGATCACGCCGCGACTCGTTCGTATTCGTGGATGAGCCCGCCGAGCAGGTCCCGCCGGCGGATATCGTGCGGGTCGACCGGGATCGGCGCCCCGGCCGTTGCGAGAGGCGCAGCGAGGCCGAGGGCGCGATGGGGGCGCTGCCGGTTGTCGTGCTCCGCGTAGGTCCGGAGCGTCCGGTCGAGATGGCCCAGCTCCGGGTGCTCCGGCGGACGGCGGACCGACCCGGTCCGCCTCCATGCTCCGAGCCGCCCCGCCGCGGCGGGGCGCTGCCATCGTCTGAATCCACCCGAGCGTCGAAGCCGAAGCCCGCGCCTGCGCAGCCGCGATGGCCGGCGAGTTCAGGGTGGAAGTGCGTAAGACTGGTCGGGGCGAGAGGGATAGCCCCGCCCTAACTCAGCGATCCCTGCGCTTCCTGATGGTCAACGCCACGCCGCGGGAGCCGCCGGTGCCCCTCGAGCTGGTCCGCTGGGCGTGACGCGACGGCCGTCCCGCCCCGCCGAGCGCGCCACCGACCGCGAGGTCGGCGTCGTTGCGGCCGTCCTCGCCGCCGGCTCCGAGAAGGCCGCTGCCCACCGGCTCGGCCTGTCGCACTCGACCGTCAAGCACCACCTCGCCAACGCGCGGTCCAAGGTGGGCGCGGAGACGACGGCGCAGCTGGTGTGGATCCTGGCCGAGCGGCTGCCGGAGCCGGAGGGAGTGGCTCAGCCGGGCGGCGCCGACGTCGTCGTCTAGGGCGCCGTCCTGGTCCAGAACGGTGCCCACTCCCAATGCTCCGGAACGGACGTAGGGACAGGTCCGATGGATGGGCATGGGCCAGCGTTGCCGGCGGGGTTCCCATTCCCGTCCGTGAGCGGCCCGCAGATGGGCGGGCTGATCGCGTAGATGGTAGGTGGCACATGTCGCAGACCCGACACCACGAACGCGGCACCCACGAACAGCACGATCAGAACGGCGACGCGCAGGTGGCTCACGGGCGGAGCCTACGTCGAAGGCAGGCCGACGGCAATGGGCCATTGGCTTCCGTCAAGCACCACCTCGCGAACGCGCGGTCCAAGGTGGGCGCGGAGACGACGGCGCAGCTGGTGTGGATCCTCGGTCCGCGGCTGCCGGAGCCGGAGGGCGAAGTCCAGACAGGCGAGTAGCCTGTTCGACGATGTCGTGGGCCACAGGACTACGCCGGCGCCCCTCGATCTCCACCCGCCGCCGAAAGGGCCGGTAAGAGTCCTGCCGAAGCCGGACACTTCACCATCGTGTCCGACATGACGCCCCCCGGCCGCTTCACGCTGCTCTTCGAGGAGGCGCACGCCCCGCTGATGCGCTACCTCGCGCGCCGCGCCCCCGCCGACACCCTCGACGACCTGTTCGCCGAGGTGATGGCGGTCGCGTGGCGGCGACTCGACGACGTGCCCGACGGCGCCGAGGTGCCGTGGCTCCTCGGGGTGGCCCGCCGGGTCCTCGCCAACCAGCGCCGGGCGGAGGTTCGGATCTCCCGCCTGCGGGAGCCCCTGGGCGGAGCGGCGCGCGCCGCCGCGCAGCCGACCTGGGCCCCGGAGCCCGCCGGCGGCGTCGCGGAGGCGATGGGGCGGCTGCCCGCCGCCGACGCCGAGGTGCTCCGCCTCTGGGCGTGGGACGGCCTGGCGCCCCGCGAGATCGCGGCGGTCCTCGGCATAACGCCCAACAGCGCGTCGGTCCGCCTGCACCGGGCCAAGGCGCGCCTGCGGGCGGAGGTCGAGGCCGGCGGTAAGGATCCCGCCGCGGCCGGACAGTCAGGGGGTGTGACACCATCGGAGGCCCCAAGATGAACGACGACAGCCTGCTGGACTCCCTCCGCGCCGCCGACCCCGCGGCCGGGCTCGACATCGACGCCGCGCACCTCGCGGGACTCGCGGCCCGCGCCGCCGCCGGGCCGCGCGCCGCCCGCCGGGGCCGCCGGCTCCGGCCGCTCGCGGGGCTCGCGGGCGCGGCCGTGGCGGTCGTGCTCGCCGCCTCGTGGCTGGCGCGGCCGTCGGGCACAGCTCTCGCGTGGTCGCCCGCGCCGTCGTCCCCGACGCCCGCGCAGGTCGCGGCGGCCGAGCAGGCCTGCCGGGTGGTCGGCGGGCCCGTGGGGGCAGTGGGCGCCCCGGCCCCAGCGGCCTCCGCCCCCGGCCAGCCCGGCGGCGGCGCGTTCCGCGTGGTCGTCGGGGGCTCGGGGGTCGTGGACATGGGCGCCGTGCCCGCGCCGGCGATCACCGCCTTCGAGCTCCACGGCGGCGCGGGCGTCGCCGTCCTGACGGACGGGACGGCGGCCTCCTTCTGCGTCCTCCGCGTCACGGCCGACGGGCTCGCGCTTGACCGCCAGGTCGAGACGATGGTCTCGTGGGGGAGCGTCAACGCCCGCGTCAGCGGCGCGTCGGAGGCCGGGGTGCTGGCCGCCGGGGAGGGCCTGCGCGTCTACGGGCTCGACACCACCGCGGCCGCCGAGGAGATCGGGATCCTCGCCGGCACGGCAGACGCCGGCATCGCGAGCGTCCGGGTCGAGGGCGGGCCGGCCGACGGGGCGACGGCCGCGGTCTCGGGCGGCTGGTTCGCGCTGTGGTCGCCCGGCGGCCTCGGCACGGTGCCGTTCTCCGTCACCGGGCTCGACGGCGCGGGCGCCGTCGTCGCCACGCTCAGCGTCCAGGGACAGTAGCGGCTGCCGTCGGCGGCGGCCGCCGCGCGCGGCACCCGTCCGTGGGAACCCCGGGTGCGCGGCAATGCACGGCGCCGCCGGGTCCGAGAAGGCGGCCGCCCACCGACTCGGCCTGTCGCACTCGACCGTCAAGCACCACCTGGCCAACGCGCGGTCCAAGGTCGGCGCCGAGACGACGGCGCAGCTGGTGTGGATCCTGGCGCCGCGGCTGCCGGGACCGGAGGGCACGGCCGACTCGGACAACTAGACTGAGAGCCTGTCAGTGAACTCAGGAACGCGAAACCTCGAACGGCGATGAATTGTCATGACGGCATGAACCGCCTTCGACTCCTTGCGCTTGCCGCTGCTGCACTCGTCCTTGCGGGATGCGGCGCCGGCCCGGCCATGTCGGCTGCTGCCCCTGCCTCGGCTGGACCGCCGGCCACCGAGGTCGCGGCGGGGCCATCGGCGTCGACGGATCAACAGACTGGCTCTCCGACGTCCGGCGCGCCAGGCCGGGCGGCGGCCTGGTGGGCGTGGCCGGCGGGCGCCACGACGTGCGGCGCGCCCGCTCTTTACCGGATCGGCGGCGGGCAGCCGGTGCGGATCGGGAACTGCGCCGCCATGCTCCTCATGACCCCAGCGCGCGTCGAGGTCCGCGTCGGACAGGGGGTCGACCTTCACATGACCACGGGCACCCCTGGCGCCACAGGCTTGGCCGCACCGCTCTACCCGCTCCCGGCAAGCCCGAACGACGCGATCCTCCACGCGGTCGCGCAGGCTGACGACGGGGCAACGGGTCGTTTCATGGCGGTCGCGCCGGGAGATGTCGTGCTGGCGACGACCGGGTTGTGCACCGACCCCGAGTCAGGCCGCCAGACGAACGGCGCCTGCCCGGTCCTTGCCGTCACCGTCACGCCGTAGCGGCGCGGTCCGGGTCAGGCCGGCTCGACTCGCAGGCGCGCGTACAGGTAGCCGAGCGCGGCGACTTCGAGCCAGGCGCGGGCGCTCTCGGAGCCCACCGCCCCGGCCTGTCGCATTCGACCGTCAAGCACCACCTCGCCAACGCGCGGTCCAAGGTGGGCGCGGAGACGACGGCGCAGCTGGTGTGGATCCTGGCGGAGCGGCTGCCTGAGCCGGAGGGCGGGGCACAGGCGGACTTGTCGGGATCGGGGGCGAGCTCGCCGCGCTCGTCTACTTCTTCCCGTGCATCCGGGTGAGGCCGGCCCGAACCGCGAGGAGGGCGACCGCGCCCGACAGCGCCACGATCGTGATCCAGCCGAAGTCCGCGGTCCCCAGCACCTCCGCCAGCGGGCCACTCACTTCGCCGGGCCCCGGATCCACCGGCCTCCGGCCACGGGCAACCTCACGCCCGTCCACCTCGACCGTCCGCACGCCGTCTCCGAAGCACAGGTGGACCCGGCGTCCGAATACGAGGTAGCTGTTCCCCGCCGCCCACAGGCGCGTCGGCAGCAGGTCAACAATCGCGGAGGCGTTCATCGGCTCATGATCCCATGCGCGCCACACCGGCCGGGTCGCCACGCACGAACACCTCCTCGACCGGCAGGGCGAACAGGTCCGCGAGCCGGAAGGCCAGGGCGAGGCTCGGGTTGTACTCGCCCCGCTCCAGGTAGCCGATCGTCTGAGGGTTCACCTCGACCCGCGCCGCGAGCTCGACCCGGCTGAGGCCCGCGAGCTCCCGCAGCTCCGCGATCCGGTTGGGGATCGGGGCGTCGGCCGCCGGCTTGCGGCCGGTCACTCCGCCGCCGCCCGCCCGAGCCGCGCGGGAAGGTGCCATCGGCGATGTCCGCCCGGGGAGCCGTCCTCGCGGTGCGGGTACATCCAGGCGTACGCGACGCTCGGGAGCATGAACAGCAGCAGGAACGCGGGCAGGAGCACGTCGATGAGGTTGGTGTGGCGGCTGTGGAACGTTCCGGTGAGCGCCGTCCCGATCGCCGGGTTGAACTCCAGCAGCGCGACCGCGATCGCGATGCCGGCGATCACGAGGGTGTGCGTGCGCCGGTAGACGTCGCCCTGGACCGACCGCTCGCGCTCGTCCGCCTCGTCGCGGGCGACCTGCGGGACGGCGCGCTTGTAGAAGTAGACCCCCAGCGTCAGCGGCACGAGCAGCGCCGCGGCGACCGGCTGGAGCTGGCCGAAGAAGTCCTCGACGGGCTTCCAGGTGTCGCTCCACACCAGGCCGAAGTCGCCCACGGCCAGGGCGAAGAGGGCCAGCCAGCCGACCGCCAGCACGCGACCGTCGACGCGCGACCAGAACCGCTCGAACGCGCCGGGGTCGGAGCCCGTGTTCCGGGGGAACAGGCGCCGCACGAGGGCGCTGTTGCGCAGGAACGCGGCCAGGGCGGCCACGCCCAGGACCGTCAGGAACCAGACCTCCACGGGTGCGCTCCTTCCCCTCGGGACCGTCAGCCCCGGCGGGCTGTTGTATTCATACAATACGCTCGCCGTTGTAGGAATACAACACTGGGCTTGCGTGCTTCGCCGGGCGAGGGCGAAGATGGGGCCATGAAGGAGAAGTCGCACAAGGGACAGCGGCACAAGGGCTGCGGGCTCTGCGACCGGGAGAAGCGAGCCGGCAACGCCGCCGACCGACGACCGGCGAGGGATCGACGCGAAGTCGAGCGCGCCGAAGCGGAGAGCGCGTGAGGTACGCGGTGCTCGACCGATCCGAGGAGATCGCCGCCGCCGCCGACATGGCCGCCGCGCTGGCGGTGGTGCGGGGACGGATCGGGGGCATGGCCCCGCACCAGGCAGCGATGGCCGAGCTCGAGATCGTCAAGCGGGACGACCGGGGCCGCGTCCGGCGCAGGGTGTCCGGCCGGGCCCTGGTGGCGCTCGCGCTTGGCGTCCCGGAGGCCGACCTATACGGGTACGGCTGGTTGCGCCCACTCGACGATGCGGTGCGAGCGGGCGGGAACGTCGAGATCGAGCTCGTCCCGGACGGCACGCCGCACGAGCGGGGGCGGTGGTGGGTGGTCGCCCGGTACGACCTCGTCGGCGAGGACGGCGCGATCCGGCGCGACAAGGCCGTCCTATGGCGGGCGAGGAGCCTTCACGAGGCGGAGGAGATGCGCCTCGAAGCCGAGCTGCACCTCGCGGCCCTGGAGGGGCGGAAGGCCTGAAGGTCTCGGCTGCCGCTGGACTGCCGCTGGCTGGCCGGCAAGCCCCGGGAACCCGATGACATGGCCCAAACGGCAACTAGGAACGGGAGCCCGTCGGCGCGACCCTTGAGGGCATGACGGCGCGCTGGTCCGATCCACACCGGCTCCCGGCCCCCCAGGCCTGTTGCGACCCCGGGTACGCCCGCGCCGCCACCCCCGCGAGGGCTCGATGAACGCGTTCGAGCTCGCGATCGCGTTCCTCGCCGGCGTGGTCATGGGCGGCGCCCTGGACCGCTTCGTCCTCCCGCTCCTCGTCGACGCCTGGATCGGCCGGCGCCGGCATGGGCGGTGACCGGGATGACGACGCCCCCGAGCGCCGCAGGGCCGACGTCTACAGCTCGGCCCGGATCGGCGCGGCCGCCGCGCTCACGCTCGCCCTGGTCGTGCTGCTCGTCCTCGACGTCCTCGTCCCCGGCTACGACGTCTCGCCCGGGGTCCTCCTGCCCCTCCTGGGCGCGATCCTCGCGCTCCTCGGACTCGAGGCCTCGGCACTCCGGAGGAACCTCTAGGTGACGACCGTCACGGCACTCCTGACCAACCGGGCCTACGGCTACCCGACCCGCGGTGCCGCGAGGCGGCGCAAGCCGACCGTGCTCGCGGTGCTGCACCAGACCGCCAACGCCCGCGCGACGGCCATCGAGGAGCGCAACTACGCGAACCGGGCCGGCTCGGCGGGCCCATCCGCCACCGCCTACGTCGGTCGCGACGGCACGGTCGTCCGGGCGATCGATCCCGTGAAGTACGCCGCATGGTCGCAGGGCGACGTGGCGCACCCCGACTCCCTCGCGCAGGCGCACATCGTCACCGGCGTCAACTTCAACGAGCTCGTCCACGAGAGCATCGAGGTCTGCGGCGCGGGGGCGCAGCCGTTCACCGCCGCGCAGTTCGAGGCCGTGGCGCAGCTGGTCGCCGCCGCCCACCGGGCGACCGGCCTGCCGGTCGACCGCGCGCACGTCCTCGCCCACGCCGACGTCAACTCGGTCAGCCGGGCGTCGGACCCGTGGCCCGCATCGACGCGGGAGACCTACATGGCACGCGTGATCGCCCGGGCGAGCGCGATCCTGCGGCCGCCGATCACGACCGTGACCGTCAAGGCGGGCGACACGCTCGGCGGCATCGCCGCGGCGCACGGCCTGACCCTGGCGGCGCTGCTCGCGTTCCCCGAGAACGCCAGGTACCGCGCCGACCCCGGGCTCGTCCACCCCGGCGACGTGGTGCGCGTCAAGTGACGGGAGGGAAGTCGTGATCCTCGGCCGCTCACTCACGCTCTGGACCGGCGCCGTGGCGGCCGTCCTCAACGCCGTCGTCCTCGCCAACGTCGTCGTCCTGACCGGCGACCAGGTGGCGGCACTCAACGGCGCGGTGTTCGCCGTGCTCGCCCTGCTCGCCGCCAGCGACGGCCTCGCGGTCGCGAAGGGCAGCGCAGCAGCGGCGCGCATCGCGGCCAGGCAGACGAGCCCTTGATCCGCACCTGCGACAACGGGCACCCGCCCGCCCGCGTCGTGTCGGGCACGCCCTGCCGCGAGTGCGAGCACAGGCGCCCGTCCCGCCAGGCGCGCGGGTACGACGCTGCGCACCAGCGGGCACGGGCGCTGCTGCTGACCCTGCTCCCGACGCCATGCGCGTACGGGTGCGGGGCCGTCATCGTCGCCGCGTCCGACCTCGTCGCCGCGCACGTGGTCGACGGCGACGCGTCCGCGGGATGGCAGGCGTCGTGCCGCTCGTGCAACGAGCGGGCGAAGCGCAGGGGGTGGGGTAGGCCCTCAGGGGAGGCGGGGGGCGGGAGTACCCGCGCCCGGCAATCCGAAGTCCGCCCGGGTTTCTCCCTTTTTCGGGGGGCCGGGACTAGCCTGAGTCCTGTCTCGCCGATGGCAGCCCTATTGCGTCCTTGGCGGAAAAGACTTACGTTTCCGTAAGGGTTTTCCGCAGCAGGGCTCATCGATGACGGAAATGGCAGCCACGGCACGCCGCCGCCTCCACGAGCGCGCCTTGGAGCAGTACGGCTACATCACCACGCGAGATGCGGCGGAGCTCGGCGTCAACCTGAACGCGCTGCACGTGATGGTGAACCGTGGCGGGCTGACGCGCGTCGCTCACGGCGTGTACCGCTTCGATGACGTACCCGCGACCGGGCGCGACAGCTACATGGAGGCCGTCCTGGCGGTCGGCGAGGGGGCGTTCCTCTATGCGGACGCGGTCCTCGCCATCCGCGACCTCGCCCTCGTGAACCCGGCCCGCCTCCGGGTCGGCACCCCGAGGCGGCGCGACAAGACGCTCCCCCCGACGATCGAGATGGTGGTCGTCGACGTTCCGCCGGCCGACCGCGAGGTCTACGAGGGCATCCCCTGCACGACCGTGGCCCGCGCGCTGGTCGACTCCATCGGTATCGTGATGCCAGAGCGGCTGCTGGACGCCGCGAGGGATGCCGCCGAGCGGGGGCTCATGCGGCGCAAGGAGGCCGCGTCCGTCATCGCGCGGCTCGGGGGCGAGACACCGTGGCCGACGAGCCCCGCAACCTGACATCGCTCCAGGCACGTATCAGGAACGAGGCGGGCCGCAGAGGTCGCGCGGCGAACACGGTGGAACGCCTAGTCGCCAACGTCGTCGTCGGCCAGATGCTGCCCGAGGGCGTCATGAAGGGCGGCGCCGCGCTCCAGGTGCGAGCCGGCGACGCCCACGCCCGGGCCAGCCGTGACCTCGACGCCTCCAGACCCGCCGGAAGGGAACTCGACGACTACCTCGACGACCTCGAGGCCAGCCTCGCAGCGGGCTGGCACGGCTTCACCGGGACCGTGCGGCAGGCGCCGATTCCCCGGCCTCCGGCGAGCGTCCCGCCCGACTACGTGATGAAGCCGTTCAAGATCGCCCTCTCGTACAAGGGCAGCGCATGGGTCACGATCGACTTCGAGCTCGGCCGCGACGAGGTGGGGAGCACCGCCCTTCCCGATCTCCGCATCGCCGACAGCGTCGTCGACCTCTTCGCCGCCCTCGGGCTCGCCCACCCGGCTCCGATCCCGCTCCTCCCGGTCGACCACCAGATCGCCCAGAAGCTGCACGCATGCACCTGGGTCGGAGACGGCAGTGGCAACGCGCGGGCGCACGACCTCGTCGATCTCCAGGTCCTGGTGCAGGAGGAGAAGCCTGACCTCGCCGCCGCCGGTGTCACCGCCAGCCGGCTGTTCGCCTCCCGCAAGGCGCAGCCCTGGAAGCCCGTCGTCGTCGCATACGAGGGGTGGGGGAGCATCTACGCCGCTGCTGCCGACGGCCTCGACGTCCTCGAGACCGTGGAGCAGGCGATTGCGTGGGCGAACGATCAGCTCATCGCGAGAATGTGATGTCCCAACCGAACCGCCCCTACCAGTCTGCCGACCTCTCCGATGAGCTGATCGGCCCGATGCCCACGGGCGGTGCGGCCCGAGCCATGACTGACGCCGCAGTGGCATCGGCCCAGTGGACTGAGAGGCTCTACCCGCCAGCCGGAGGGCAGGACCAGCTCGGGCTTTCAAGCGTGTCGTCGGACCGGATCCTGCCCAAGCTGTCGCCGGGGATCATCGTGCAGACGGTCCACCCCCGCTACGTGAGCTTCTACACCTTCCTGCTCGACGAATTCTGGCGGCGCGACCTGCCGCGGACGAGGGCGGCGTTCTCCCGGTTCTTTCGTCCCCGCGAGGCGATCTTCGCGGTCGGCGCCCACCTCTGTGACCGTCCCGAGCACAGCCCAGGCGGGCCGATGCAGGCCGTCGTCGGGTCGATCCGCGCCGGGAGGCTCGCGAGGTCCAGCGATCCCGTCTTCGACGCCCGGTTCGACTACATCGACAACCCCCTCGGCGGGTACGGCCTCTACTACGGCGCCGTCATCGCCGACTTCGGTCTGACCGCCCGGGCCACGCCGGCGGCCGGACTGCCCTTCGACGTGCCGACACCCAAGGGGCGCGAACTTGCCGAGGCCTTCCGCGCGTCGATAAAGGACACCGAGTACTACCGTCGCTGCTTCGACGACGACGACGCGCAGGTGCCCCGCGAGACGGTGCGCGACTACCTGCGCGCTGCATGCCTGTGCCAGCTCCAGACGGACCGCGCCGTCGATCGGCCCTTCCTCCGCGAGGTATTCCTCAGTGCCGGTCCGGAGCACGACTCGCGGGAGCGGCGGTCGACACTCCAGCTGCTCCTCGACCTCGCGGACCAGACGGCGGGTCATGCGCTCACCGAGGATCGGTTCCGGCAGCTCATCTACTACCGCGCGGATGGTGGCGGCGCGTCCTGGGTGCCTCGCGCCCAAGTCGCACGGATGGCCCGGCGGTGGCGGCTCTATCAGGCGCGCGAGTACTACGCGACTGCGCTCACTCGGCTCTGGCGCTATCTCGCCGAGTGGGGCCAGGCCCGGATCGCGTACAGCGGCGACGTCGTGGACCAGTCGGTCTGGTGGGACCACCTGGACGAGGGCCTCGCGTCCGCCGGGCTCGCCCGCGCGCTCTCCATCGAGGACCCGGGGCTCGGCGCTGGTTCTCCTTTGCGCGAGTTGGCGTCCTGGGCCGCCGCCCAGGCTCGTGTAGGCGGCGATCTCGACGCTCCGTGGGACCTCGCGGCCCTGAGCGAGCACGTCCTCTATCGGTGGGCGGAAAGGAACGTCGACCCGGCGGTCATCGTGGCGAGCGTGGCGACTCTGGCCCTGGTGGCGGAGCGCCTGGGGCCCCCGGCGGTTCAGGCCGGCTACGCCGACGACTGGGACATCTGCCTCGACGGCGGCGTCGCCCGCCTCGCGCTCAACCGGTTCCTCGTCCAGTGGCGCAGGCGCGTGAGCGGTGGCGCCACGGTCGGGGAGGCGGCGCGCTGGCTCTGCGACGACTAGGTGATCCGTCAGCACGAGCGGATCGCGTTCGCGAAGCTCGCTGCGACCGGCGACACCTTCCGCTTCCGTCGTGAGGGCGGGCAGTTCCGGTTCTTCGAGGCGGACGCGCAGGCGAGCATGGGTAGCTCCCGGTTCCAGGCCATCTCTACGACGGTGCACGACCTCGGGTACGTCGGGAGCCTGGCAGCGCCCGACCACCCGCTCACGCAGGACGGCCGCGCTCTGCTCGACGGGCGCGCTCCACTCGGAGGCGAGGCGCTTGGGGATGCCGGGGGCGGCGTCGCCGATGAACGCTGAGCGGCTCCGCATCCCTGACGTCCTCGCCCGAGCGACGGACCACGCGCTGATCTGCACTTTCGGGGCGGACTTCAGCCTGCTCGAGGGGCCCCTGTGGCGCCAGATCTCACGGGCGAGAAACCGGATCGTGCTCGCCGATGACCGAATGCTCGCCCGGCAGCTCGACGACCAGGCATCGGGCGGCTCGAGACTCCGCCACATCAACGTCAACTACGTGGCGTCACCGGTCACCAACCCAGGGAGCGCCCATGCGAAGCTGATCCTCCTCGCGGACGCGACGACCGGCACGCTCCTCGTCGGGAGTGGCAACCTGAGCATGGGCGGCTACGCGTCGCGCGGCGAGGTCTTCTGCAAGTACGAGTTCAGCGCCGCCGATCCGTCGCAGCTCGCCGCCTTCGCCACGGTCAAGGAGTTCCTTGACCTCATGGGCGCCCGGGGCTACCTCGACGCCCAGGCGCGGCGACACATCGACCAGCTGTGGGAAGACGTCGGCTGGATCTGGGCGGCCGAGGCAGGCGCGGCGTCGCCCGTGCGCCACAACCTGGTCGCTCCGCTCGCGCAGCAGCTTATCGAGGCAGTCGGCGGCGAGCCCGTCACCGACGCCGTGTTGCACGCGCCCTTCTACGACCCAGACTGCGAGGCGCTCCGACGCCTGTTGGCAACACTCTCCCCGGCACACACGACGATCCTCCTCCAGGAGCGGCGAACGCAGGTGGATCCCGCCGCCCTGGCCAGGGTCGCCACAGCCTGCGCAGCGCCGCCGCGGGTCCTGCTCGCGGAGGCCGCGGGTTTCCCGGGTACCTACCTGCACGCCAAGTTCGTGCTGATCCGAACTCCCACGCGTTCGATCACCCTTGTCGGGTCGGCGAACCTCTCGCTAGCCGCCCTATACCGGACTGATCAGGCCGGGCCAGGCGGCAACCCCGGCAACATCGAGCTCGTCAACCTGGCGGTCGCCGGGCCGGAGGGCTTCGACGCCCTGCTGTCCGGATTGGATCTCAGGGAGGCGGGCGCGCCGATTGCGGAGATCGACGTCAGCTACCCTCCCGACGCAAACGCCGCGGAGGACGGGCATCGCCCACAGCTGCAGCGCGGCACGTGGGCCGACGGCGTGCTCGAGCTCGTCGCCGCGGCCCCACTGCCCGAGTGTGCCGCCGCGCTCGTGATCGCCGGCGCGGGCGTGCCCGACCCTGTTACTGTCAACGGCACCTTGGCTCGGGCTGCAGTGGCCGGAGAAGCGGCGAGCCTCCTCGACCGGGCAGCGGTCCCGGTCTGGCTCCGCCTCGACACCCCGGCCGGCGCCGTCGAGTCGACGCCCGTTTACCCGTACCACCCGATCCAGCTGGCCGGGATGCTGGCTGGCCGGCGCGACCCGGAGCTGCTGCGCACGGCCGGCTCCCTCGACCTCGGCGAGGACGCCGACCTCACGCTGGTGGTCGAGGAGCTGGACGCCACGCTGGTCATCGACCGGCAGAGCCTCTGGCGTCTCGCCCCGAGGAAGCCCAGCGTGGAGGGCCCGGAGGAGGACGGCCCCCGACTGCGCTGGGAGGACATCGACTGGGAGCGGCTCCGAGCGCATCCGAGGCTCAGCCAGTATCAGGACCTCTTCGGCGGCTCGGTTGGGGCCGCCGGGCCGACGGGCCTGCAGGTCGTCCTCGCGTCGATCGCAGAGCGCTTCGGTCCCGTCGGGGCTCGCCGCAGCGCCCCTGGGGTCCCGCAGCGCGGTGAGGCCGCAGAGACGCCCTTCGACATCGACGTGGCCGAGGAGCTCGCCGGTGACGACACCTCGTCAGCCGACGCAACGCCCGAGGAGATCGAGTCGGAGAGCGGATCCGAGGGGGAGCGCGAGAAGCTGCGCCTGCGGCGCCGGAATGCCAACAGGGCGGCCTGGCAGCGCTTCTGCGAGCGGTTCGCCGATGCCGTGAAAGACAGCGACTTCGTTGACCTCGTCGGGCCGAGCGTCGTGGTGGCGAACGCGATCGTGTTCAACCACCTCCTCGCCCTGCTGGTGGCGAAGAACCTGATCGATCCTGTCCGCGGGATCGAGCACCAAGTCCGCCTCTGGGAGTTCCTCTGGGGCGACGAGACGGCCGGCGGGTACCTGGGTTCGCTCGACGAGCAGACCCGGCTAGCGGCCATGCAAGTCATCGAGGACCACGGAGGGGAGGTGGTCGTGCTCGGCGCCGCGGCCGTGGCGGAGCAGCACACGCGCGGAGCGGGCCGCGAAGGTTTGCGGCTGCGGGTGCGAGACGCCTGGCGCCACCTACTGGAGTCCGAGCTGCTCGCCTTCACGGGCCCTGTGCTCCGCAAGGCCGTGCGAGGCGGTGCCCGAACCGCCACGGACCTGGTCGTCGGACTTGACCGCCTGGCGCACGAGTCCACGCCGGGCGACCTGCGGGCGGCTCTCAGCGCGGCGCTGGGGGATTCCGCCCGCGCGATCTGGATGCGGGGCCAGATCCACAGGAACGGCCGCACGGAGACGGTCGACTACCTTGACCTCGAGGGCGCGAGGCTGGCATCCGAGAACGGGCTCGCGGCGCTGGCACGCTGGGCGGCGGTCGACCGCGACCGCGATTACCTCAGGATTCGCGACCGCGACGCAGGGACAGTCGTGATGTGGGATCGCGCCCGGCGCGAGTGCCTGTGGTACGACTCCCGCTCCCACGAGGATCGGCAACTGGATGAGCCGGCCATCGAGCAGCCGGGCTGGTCCGTCGAGTGCGGCAGGCTCATCCGGGAGGCGGCGTCCGTAGCCGACGGCCCGGCGCCCAGGCGGACGAGGCTTACGGACACGCCTGAGCGCGGCGGCCGCTCAGCCTGAACACCCGGAGTTGGGCCGTACCCGCTTCGTCGAGCAGCGCGAGATCGAAGATCCCTTGGTCAGGTTCAACAACGACTCCCGGCCGCGGTCGCGTGCCCAAAGCCCGAGAGCCCGCACGAGCTCGACTCTGCAAGCACGTACCCCTGGGCGCTCTCCTGGCGCTCCAGTCGCTCGATGAGCACGGGCGCATCGGGGCCACCCTCCCGGAACCGCGTGTTGGCGGGGCGCGCGAACGCGAGGGCGTCGGCGAGCTCCTCGCGCCCCCCTCCCACTCGGCAATGCCGTGGGCCCCCGCGGACCTATCCGACAACTCTGAAGAGCGCCGAGGATGGGCGACGACGCACAAGCCGTCGGGTCCTGGCCGCCGAACCGCTGCGGGCTCGGGGACCCGCAGCGGCGGGGCGCGACATACGATCGGTGGGTGGCTGGAGACCCTGACATCCAAGCGCTGATCGACCAGGCCGTGGACGGCCTCCTCGCCTCAGGCGGAGGCCGGCGTGAGGAGCTTGATCCCGGGGTCGTCGCCGGGATTGTGACCGCGACCCTCCGTGAAGCGGGGGCGCGCACCGCCGAGAGCCTGCGGGCGGCGGCGCCAGGGATGCTCGCCGAGCACCGCGCCATCCGAGCGGGCTTCGAGAAGCGCCTTGCGGACCTCTGGGGCCCCGGCCTCGACGCCCTCGAGACGGTGATCGTCGCTGCGTTCGAGGCCGGTGAGAACGTGGCGAAGCGGGAGCGCATGGAGGGCGACGACCCCCAGGTGGAGGCGCTGGTGCTCATCCATGCCCGGGCCTGCCTCGTGGCGAGCGAGATCCTTAGCCTGCTCAGGAGTGGCCATGCCTCAGGCGCGCTGGGCCGCTGGCGGACCCTCCACGAGCTCGCCGTGGTCGCCCTGTTCCTCCACGACAAGGATCGGCGGACGGCTGAGCTCTACCTCGTCCACGCCGAGCTCCTCAATTCGCGTCGTCTTGGCGCCTACCAGCAGCACGCAGAGACGCTCGGCGAGGTTCCATTCACGCCCGACGAGGTGGCCGCGATCGAGGCGCGACGCGCAGAGATCCTGGCCGACGTCGCGAACCGCAAGGTGTTCGAGTCGTCCTGGGGCTGGGCGGCTGAGGCACTTGCCAACCCCTCCCCGAACTTCATCCCGAAGTTCACGGACATCCAGAGCGCGGTCGACCTGGACCGCTGGCGGCCATGGGTTGCCGCCGCGCACCTCCCGGTCCACGCCGGCGCAGCTGGCTCCATGTTCGACATCGGCAGGGACGGACCATTGTTGCTCGCCGGACCGTCAAACGCTGGCCTCGGCATCCCAGGGCACAACGCGGCGATCTCACTCCAGCTCGCAACCGTTGCGCTGCTGATGCACCAGCCAAGTGCCACCGATCAGATCTTTGCCCTCGCAATCAACCGCCTCGTCGATGATGTCGGCGAGGCTTTCGCGCGCTGCGAGACCGAGTACGAGCGACGAACGGAAGGCCTGGCGCCCGACCATCGGTCGAGCTGAGCTCGATGTCGCGGCGCGGGCGTCAGGCGCTCGGCGCGACGAGGACTCCTGCCAGGTCGCGGAGGTCAGTGAGTACGATCGTCTTGTGGCGCACGTCGAGCTTCGCCTCTCGCATGAGCGCGGCCATGTGTCGCTCCGTGACTACCACGTCGCAGTAGACGACCGCCATTGCCAGGGCGTTGAGGTCATTGAGGTCGCGGCGCGTCCATGGCAGCTTCGGGTCGCGATGGCGGCGATACCGCAGCTCGAACATCGCGCTGGAGGCCGGCAGGTCTGCGAGGAACTCAACCATCCCGTCCTTGCCGAGCTCTACGAACAACTCCGGGTTGAGCCCGGCACGGAGCATTGACTCGTTTATCGCGGGGGTGAGCTCGACCAGTACCCGCGCGAGCCAGATGTGGCGGAAGTCACCGGCCCTTCGGCCCGACTGGCGGATGAGCGCTCCGAGGCGGCGCTCGTCCTCGGCATGTCCGTCCTGCATCACGTCAGCGGCTCGGTTGTCAATGCCGGCCTGTGGAAAATCCTCGATCGGACCCGTGAGCATGGCCGCCTCAGTAGGGGTAGTCAGGTTTGGCCGGCGCCCCGTCGTCGATCAGCGTGTGGCGGAAGCACTGGTCCAGGTTCTCGTGGAAGACGTGCACAGCGCTGGGCGATGAGGCGTTCGTTGGGCCGTAACCCTGGTACGTACGGGGCTGCCGCTGGACTCCATGCCCTGGATCCGCCACCCCCGTTGAGACCGGGACGATGCGGCCGCCCCGAGCGTCTATGTAGGTGATGGTCCATGTCGACTGACCTCCCTGCCGCCACCAGCCTGCCCGTCGAGCGATCAGGCTCTGTGAAGGCGGAGTTTGAGGTCGAATTCGAGACCGCCTATCACCATTGTCGCCTCGCCGTGTGGCGATATCTTGCCTTGATGCTCCGGAACCAATCGGATGCGGACGAGGTCCAGGCAGACGTGTTCGAACGCGCCTACCGCGCTTGGCGGGCAGGCCGCGGGCCCCGTGCTGACTGGCTGCCATGGCTACTAACCATCGCGCGCAGGCTAGTCATTAGTCGCTGGCGCCGCCAACGGCTGATGTCGTTCGTCCCTTTGCCGCCTGCACTTGCTGGCCGCCAGGATCAGAGCCCGGCATTCGACGACGTCGAAATCAGCCTGTGGCTGGACCAGATATCACGGGTCCTGTCGCCCCGGCAACGCGAAGCGCTGCTCCTACGATATCTCGCCGACCTGGACGATGAGGATGTCGCCCGGGTGATGCGTCTCACGCCCTCGGGGGTCCGTTCATCGATTTCGCGGGCAATGGGTACTCTTCGTCAACATCCGGAGTTGTGGGAATGAATGGAATCGACGACTCGCGCATCGCGGCCGGCGTTCGACGCCGGATCAATCGGCTCAGGCCGGCTTCCGAGAAAGTGCGGACGCCGCGCCGCCCAGTAGCCGTATCGCCGCTGCAACGGCGTGTACTGCGATCCCGTCTCCGTGTTGCCCCTGCGTTCACAGTTGCCGTCCTCGTGTTGATGGTCGCTCTGGTCGCGGGTGGGGCGGTGCGTCAGCGGCTCCAATCCTCGGCAGGGACGGTCGCAGCCAGCTCCAGCTCGATGGTCGCAGCCAGCTCCGGCGCGACGAGCCAGATGAAGGAGACTGCCAGAGTTCCACTTGCAGGGCCTGTGTACGACCTCACGTTCGATGTCGCCAGGGATTCGCTCTGGTTCGCCCTAATGTCGCCCGACCAAGCCTCGCTGAATTGGTACGACATAGGGACGGGGCAGCTGTCTCAGTGGCCGCTACCGCCGACCTCTCACAATGGCTTCCTGGAGCGCGTTGCCATCGGCCCGGATGGGAGTGTGTGGGTTACCGAGGACTACGCGGTCGTCCGACTCGACCCCTCGCGCTCGTCGATGGCGACGCACGTCTTCGCGCAGGCTGACCCCGACGCAACGGCGACGGCTCTCACGGAATCGGACCCGTCTCCGGGGACTTGGCCAGCGGGGATTACGTTTGACAGCGCCGGCAATGCGCTGGTAATTCGTCACAATGTGCGATCGCTGGTTCGGCTGGACTCCAGACTAGACGTCCTCGGTCGAGTCTTGTTGCCTGGGGGCCTGACCAATCCAGGGGATCTTGTCGACGTGAATGGCGTGATCTATGTGGCGCCGTACGCAGGGCAAGGCGACACGATCATGCTCTCGGAGTCTGGAGTGCTCAAGGGTGCAGTGGCCGCCGGGACTGCGCGCCTCGCCGCTGCCGGCACTGAAGTCCTCTCGACTGGTCCGGGTGGAGTCACCCGCCTACGTGCTGATGGTTCGAAGGCGGCAGCGCGTGCCGGCGGGGGGTCAATGAACGATAGGGCGGCCACAGCCTCAGGGGCGGCCATCGTGTATCTCGATGGGCAGGGAGTCATCGAGGCAATCTCCTCGGACGGGTCGATTCAAGCGGCCGTGACCCTGGTGGGCGTCCCATCTCAGGTCGTCAATCCGATGGGCTCGCTTGTTGACGCGTTCGATCGCGATGTTGTCAGCGCAATCGTGAGTGACCTTGCCGGTTCAATCTGGTATGTCGACACCACCAGACCCGCCCTTGTGCACCTTCAGTATTAGTTCCGCACGCCCCTGGCCGATTGACCCGGGCTGGCTCGTTGGCGTCGAAAGCCCCAATTCGATCATGCGGCGAGTCCTCGCACTCGTGGATGAGCCCGCCGAGCAGATTGAACCCGCCAGGCGAGTTGCGAGCGCACCGAACTGCGTTGCCTGTGCGCGGGTTGCCCCCGCTGTCCACACCCTCCCGCTGGGCGGCAAGGCTCGCTGTCATCCTAGTGTCGCGGTTCGCAACGCGCTCCGGAACGCGGACCGCAACGCCATACACGCCAGCAGGGTGACGATGAGGGCGATACCGATTCGTGCTCGTCGGCACTCGGAGCCGAAACCCTACTCGCTTCGCTCTACGCAAGATGGCGCGGTGCGGGCGGGCCGCTGCGCGCCCGGGGCGGTCACGCTCGAGCGACTGGGCGCACCCCCTTCGCCCTGGGCCGAATCCGTACACGAACGCGTACACAACAGGCGTTGACCCGGATGGCCCCCGGGCCGTAATGTCGGCTTGGGACTGATCGGCTCGCCCTATGGGGAGCCTGGCGCCAGCGGCGCGGGCAGAGGCGTGGGCGGGGCGATCGACCGGGTGGCCCTCGATCGTCCGAATCGGGCCGCCGATGTCGAACACGAAGGGAGCCCGCTGCCATGACCATCAGCAACTCGGGCGACGCCGCCCGTGCCACCGGACGCGGGCGCGCCCGGACCCCGTGACACGGCCGGGGCGGCCGGGGTGACCCGGGGCGGCCTCGCGAGGGCCTCGCCGCCGGGCGGCCACGGCGCCGCCTGCGAGCTCGCGTTCGTCCTCGCCGAGGGCCTCCGGCACATCGCCGAGAAGCGCTCGAAGGCGGGGACCCGACGGGGTACGATGCGCGTCCGCCGTCCCGCCATCAGGACCCCGAGGACGATGCCAGACCCACGGCCAGCCGCCCGCACCCGCCCGGCCACCAGACGAGCCCGCCGCCGCACCGGGGCCTCCACCCGGTGAGCGGGCCGGGCGCGCCGCGCACGGGCGTCCCGGCGCCGGAGGCGGTGGCGGCGCCGGAGCAGCAGGACCCGTCCCGGGAGCTCGCGGGGCAGGCCGCCGAGGTCGGGCCGGTACACGGCCTGGTAGATCGTCTCGGTGCACGGCGACATCGTGACGTCCGAGCTAGCGGCCCTGCTCGTGTACGGCCACCGGCGCATCGCCCAGCGGCGCCTGGCGCGCCTCGTCGAGTACGGCCTGCGCGCGACCGAGAAGGATGGCTCGATCGTTACGGCCCACGTGGTGACCGAGCCTGCCCCTCGCGGCAGACCCGTTCGGTGCTGTCTGGACGACACCGCTGGGCTCAGACGCCCGCGCGGTCGACTTCGCGCCGCACTGGTTCGGCAACCCCTGGCCGTACCTCCACCCGGGCGAGCTCGCCGACCCGACGACGCTCGAGGTGCTCGACGACCGCGTGGTCCGGCGGATCATGATGCTGGCGAGCGCCCTGTGAGCGAGGACGGCGTGCGCGTCCCTCGTCGCGTCTCTGGCACCTCGCGCAGGATCAGCCGCGACCGGGTCGCGATCCCGGGGCGACGATCGACGCGACGCCCGCTCCGATCGTGGCGAGCGCCGGCGGCCGAACTGCGAAACCCCTACGGGGTTCCATCATCTGCACCCGTGCCTGCCCGCCCTACTGATCGGGTCGAGGGCCGACTGCCCCCTCCATCGAGGCCTCCGCGAGGCGCTGGCTACCCGGACGATACGGCTGAGGCACCCGCGTGACCCGGGATGACCTGGCGCGGGGGCTCCAGTTGTCCGACGCTCACGCGCCCGCCTGCGAGCTCGCGTTCGTCCTCGCCGAGGACCTCCGGCACATCGCCGAGCGGCGCGCGAAGACCGCGGCCCGACGGGGTACGATGCGCGTGAGGCGACCCGCCGGCAGGACGACCAGGACGATGCCAGACTCCAGACCCGCCGCCCGAGCGCGCCGCCCCGCCCGCGGCCGCGGCGAGGCCCTCACCCGGTGAGCGCGCTCCGCGCCGCGGACCCGCGCCTCCCCCGCGAGGCCGCCGAGCTGCACGGGCTGCGGGCGGCGCGCTGGGTGCGCGAGAGCACGCCGGGCCAGCTCGACCGGTTCGGGCCGCCGTCCCAGCGCCGGATGCAGGACGCCGCGATCGCGGCCCTCGGGCTCGCCGACACGGGGCTCGCCTGGACGGTCGGCCGCTCGGGCTGGTCGGGGCCCGACTCGATGGACGAGCCGCCCGCCACCCGCACCCCGGAGTTCCGGGCGATGCTCGCGGCGGCGGAGGCGGGCGCGTTCGACGTGCTGCTGGTCGGCTACACGGCGCGGTACATGCGCGACCTCGCGCTCGCCCTCTCCTACCGGCGCTGGTTCCACCGCCGGGGCGTGGTCGTGTACGTCTGCGACGACCGGATCCTGTCGTCGAACGCCGCCGACTGGGAGCGCCTGGTCGACAAGGCGAAGGCCGCCGAGGTCAACTCCCGCGAGCAGAGCCGCAACGTCCGCGCCGGGTACGCCGCGAAGCGCGAGGCCCGGGGCGACCCGGGCGGGCACCCGCCGTTCGGCTTCGTGCGCGCGGGCGAGGCGCGCCTCGTCGAGGTCGACCCCGGGCGGATCGGGACGGCCGGCGTACGCCGCAGCTCTCAGCGTCGGTGAGGCTATGCCGCGAACGACGCCGCCTCGGGTGCCCGGCGGCATCGGGCACCTTCGGCTCATCCGCGAGGGCAGCCCTCGACGCTTCGGGTCGACGAGGCGAGCGGCCACGTCGTCCGCGCGTACGAGCTCGCCGCCGCGGGGCTGACGGACCGGGAGGTCGCGGGGCGCCGGACTCGGGCTCCACACGGTCCGCGGCTCCTCACCTCGCCGCTGTACCGGGGCCGGCTGCGCGACGGGGCCGCGGCCATGGCGCCGAGGTCGACGAGGCGCTCTGGGACCGGGTGCGCCGACCTGCGCGCGGCGCGCAGCCGGCGCTCGCCGGGCAGGCCCGAGACCCGCCGCTACGCGCTTCCGTCCCTGCGCCGCCTGCGGGAGGCGGCTGGTCGGCGACAAGGACCGCTACCGCCACCTCGAGGCCTGCTCGGCCTTCACCGCGGCCCGCCCCCAGGGCGGCGACATCCGGGGGAGGCAAGCGCGATCCCGGGCCAGAGCTACGCCGCGACGAGTACGAGGCGGTCGTGCCGTTCATCCTCGAGCGCGTGCGCCTGGGGGCCGCCGACGTGGCGGCGGCGACGGCCGCCTACGCCCGCGGCGCCGGTACCGAGCCCGACCGGCTGCGCCTGGCGCGGATCGAGGAGGGGCGGGACCGAGCGCTGGCCGCCTATCGCAGGGACCGTGACGCGGCGGCGCTCGAGCGGACGATGCGGGAGCTCGATGCGGCGGAGCACGCGGCCGGTAGGGACCGGCAGCGCCCGGCGCTCTCGCCCGACGAGGTCCGGGCGTACCTCGAGCACCTTCCGGACTGGTGGCGGGACGCGGAGCCCGAGGATCGTCGGGCGCTCGCGACCACGCTGTTCGAGCGGATCCGGGTCCTGGGGGTCAGTCGCGTCTGGGTCGAGCCGACGCTGGAGGCGCGCCAGCACGGGCTGGCAGATGCCTTTGGACCTGATGAGGTCGAAATCGTGTGGTCGGGGCGAGAGGATTTGAACCTCCGACCTCATCGTCCCGAACGATGCGCGCTACCAAGCTGCGCCACGCCCCGACCGAAAGCCCTCTCGAGGGCCCGCAGATGATAGCGCATGGGGGACGCCCGGCCGAATCGCCTGTCCCTGCTCAGTGACTCTGTCGGTGCCAACTGCTCAGTGACGTTGTCAGTCTGGCCCGGCCGATTCGCGTGCCGGCCGATTCGAGTGCCGGCTGATTCGCGGATCCTCGCCGGGCGGCTGGCGCCTCGTCGCCTCGCAGGCGATCGTCACCGCGCACGTCTAGCCGATCATCGCCTGACAGGCGACGATCGGACCGCGGGACAGCACCGTAGAGGCCCGCGGCGGTCGAACGTCAGCCTGTCAGGCGACGATCAGGCCCCGGGATGTCGAAAGACGTCGCCTGGTGGGCGAATTCCGGCGGCTCAAGGGCGAGTCCAGGAGCCCCGCGCGGCTCACCGCTTGAACGGCCGCAGACAGCATTCGAGCCCACCGCCACTGCGATGGGCTCGACTGCTTCTCCCCGATGGGCGGCGCGCCAACCGCCCTGAGCAGCGGCGCTGCACGCTTCATCGCCCGCTCCCCCGACGGGTGCACTCCAACCGTATCGCCCGGCCGCCGCTGACGACACGGACGAATGTCGTACAGAAGCGTGCGGCGCGGTGGCGATTCGGTGCCGGAGGCAACGGGCGAGGTGGCGCCGAGGAGGCGCCGGCGGTGCGGCCCCGGAGCCGCCCGATCGGCGACTGCTGATCGGCGCGACCGCTCAGTACGCCTCGAGGTACCGGTCCAGCTCCCAGCCGGTGACCTGGGTGCGGTACTCGTCCCACTCCGCGCGCTTGGCCGACACGTAGTGGGAGAGCACGTGCTCGCCCAGCGCCTCGCCGATGACGGGGTCGCGCTCCAGCTCGTCGATCGCTTCGCCCAGGGTGCCGGGCAGCTGGCGGATCCCCTTCTCGGCGATCCGGGTGGCGTCCATCTCGAACAGCGACTCCTCCACGGGCTCGCTCAGGACGAGGCCTCGCTCGACGCCGTCGAGGCCCGCGGCGATCATCGCGGCGAACGCGAGGTACGTGTTGGACGAGGGGTCGGGGCAACGGACCTCGGCGCGCGTGCCCTCCACGGACTTGCCCGGCGAGATCATGGGCACCCGGATGAGCGCCGAGCGGTTGGTGCGGCCCCAGGTGATGTAGGTGGGCGCCTCGTAGCCCGGGACGAGGCGCTTGTAGGAGTTCACGAGCGGCGCAAGGACCGCCGACATGCCGCGGGCGTGGGCGAGGATGCCCGCCATGTACGAGGTCGCGACCTCGGACAGCCCATAGGGCGCGCCGGCGTCGGCGAAGGCGTTGCGCCCCTCCGCGATCGAGAAGAGGCTCTGGTGCGTGTGCATGCCCGAGCCGTTGATGCCGTGGATGGGCTTGGGCATGAACGTCGCGTACAGGCCGTGGAGCTGGGCGATCGCCTTGAGGGTGAACTTGAAGGTGATCGCGTTGTCGGCGGTCTTGAGCGCGTCGGCGTACTCGAAGTCGATCTCGTGCTGGCCCTCGGCCACCTCGTGGTGCGCCGCCTCGACCCGGATCCCGAAGGCCTCGAGCGCGTCCACCATGTCCTGCCGGACCTCCTGGGCGAGGTCGGTGGAGTAGTCGAAGTAGCCGGCCTGGTCATGCGGCAGCGGCTTGATGGAGCCGTCCTCGCCGCGGCGGAGCAGGAAGAACTCCAGCTCGGGGCCGGTGTTGACGATGTAGCCGAGCTCCCGGGCGTGCTCGACCTGACGGCGCAGCACGTAGCGCGGGTCGCCGGCGAACGGCTCGCCCCGGGGCGTGAACACGTCGCAGATGACGCGGGCGGTCCCGCGCGGCCCGCTGCCCGGCTGCCACGGGATCTCGTTGAACGTGGCCATGTCGGGCGCGAGGTACTGGTCCGACTCGGCGATCCGCGTAAACCCCTCGACCGAGCTGCCGTCGAACCACGTCCCGTGCTGGACGGCGTCCTCGAGCCGGCCGATCGGGATCGTCACGGCCTTGACGAGACCGAGGATGTCGGTGAACTGGAGCTGCACGAATCGGATGCCGTGCTCCCGCGCGGCCGCGATCTGGGCCTGGGGGTCGAGTCCGTCCGTCACGCCGCGAATGCCTCCGTGTGGTTGCCCGGAGTCTAGACCGCGGTCGGCCGGGCGAGCGGCCGGTCACGGGTTGCGGATGGGGCGTGGCGCGGTGTCGGTCAGGTGGGCGGGCCGGCGGCAGCGCGTGTTGCGACCAGGTCGTCGAGGAACCGACCGAACTCGCGGCCCACGTCCACGTAGCGGTCGGCCTTGACGGTCAGCGCCAGACGGCCGTCGGCGTCCAGACGGCCCCAGATCCGCCGGCGCGGCATCCAGAACGTGATGAGCAGGCCCACGATCAGCAGCGCGAAGGCGAGCCAGGCGATGTAGGCGCCGGGGTCCTTCTTGGCGATCAGGAGGGTGTACTCGGAGACGCCCGTGAACGCGATCGAGAAGTCGGTCCCATCGGGGACGGCTGCCTCGCCCTGCGCGAGCGCCACCGGTCCGAGCCCGACCGTGGTCGTGCTCCCGTCGGCGTTGAGCGTGCCGCGGAACGGGAGCGCGAGCAGGATCCCGGCACCGGAGCTGTTCTTCTGGAGCATGAGCTGGAGCGCCACGTCGCGGCCGGGCACGGCGAACTGCGCGAACGGCAGGCCGGCGACGGTGTCGGTCATGGGAACCGCGCCCGACCACAGGGGCTGGCCCGACTGGTCCCGGACGAGCAGCGTCGGCGCAGGGCCGAAGCCGTTCTGGTGGAACGTGTAGCCGGCCACCTCGAGAGGGTCGTTGACGCGGATCACCTTGTCGGCGATCTGCTGGCCGTTCTGGTAGACGGCGAGGTGCGTCGTGTAGTCGGTGGCCCGTCCCGTGTCGAGGCCGGGCGCCGAGAACCCGAGGTTCTTGACCAGCAGCAGGCCGGGCGTGCCGATGGGCTGCACCGTGAGCGAATCGCCGTTGGCGACCACGAGCGCCTGTTCGTCGCCGAGCGTGCTCGTCGCGGCGGCGGCCACCAGAAACAGGACGAGTCCGGCGTGCGTGAGCAGGGTGGCCAGTTTCACCCAGCGGTTGCGGTCGCCGTAGAGGAACGTGACCCCGTCGGCCTCGGCCCGGCGGACCCGGTACCGGTGGCGGCGCAGGGTGGCGGCCAGCGCGGCGGCGTCGACGCCGTCGAGCGCGGCGCGGTCGGGAAGTCGGGGGTCGAAGAAGGGCTCGGGCTGGACGACGCGAATGTCCGCCCCGGCACGCCACAGCCGCGGCGTGCGGTCGATCGTGCACGCGACGATCGAGAGGATCAGGATCACGAGCCCGACGCTGAACCAGGTCGACGTGAAGACGTGGAACAGCTGCAGCCGCTCGAGCGTGTTGACGACGCCCACCCCCAGCACCGCGTCGTACTGCTGGTGGAGCTTGTCCATCTCGTTCGTGTAATCCGTGGCCGATCGGAACGCGTAGCCCGGCAGCTGCTTGAGCGTCATGCCCACGACGGCGAACAGCGCGAGCACGATGATCTGGACGACCGCGAAGTCGACGGACGTCAGGAGACCCCAGATCGCGTTGCCGACGCGGCCGACCAGCCCGGGGACGGGACGGGCGGCGGTCCGGCCGGCGGCGAGCGTGGTGATGGGCGGGCTCCTCGCACTGCAATGGCAGAGCGGCGGCGGGGACGCGGCACGCTCGTGCGGCGATGGTACCGCGGGGTGCCCGCGGGGGCGTTCCGGGGAGCGTCCCCGCCAGATGCCGGGCCGCACCGCCGCAAGATGCCGGGCCGCACCGCCGCAAGATGCCGGGCCGCACCGCCGCCGGTGCCGTCGGCCCGGCGGCATCCCCGCCGGTGCCGTCGGCCGGGCGGCATCCCCGCCGGTGCCGTCGGCCGGGCGGCACCCCGCCAGATGGCTGAATCGCGGTGGTTCGCGAATCGCGGAACCAGCCGGGCGCGAAGCTCGCCTGTGCGGCCGGGAGTTGCGACCGTCACCAGGAGGAGGTAGGTCCGATCGGGACGTGACCCCTGCGGGCGACGAACGTGAGGGCGCAGCTCGTTCCGCGATTCGCGAACGACGCGGAATCCACGCATTGGCGGAGATGTCCCTCCGGCGCCTGGGCGCTGGCAGCCTCTCCGCCAGACGCCGGAATCCGGGTGGTGCGCGATTCGCGGAACCAGCCGGGCGCGGCCCTGGCCTGCCGAGCCGGAGTTGGGACCGGCCGGCCAGGGCCGCCGGGGCGGATCGGGAATCGGACAGCCTGCGGGCGGTGACCTTGGGGCGCCGGTAGTTCCGCGATTCGCGAACGACGCGGAATCCACGCACTGGCGGCGATGTACCTCCGGCGCCTGCGGCCGGGCGGCATCCCCGCCAGATGCCGGAAGCCGGGCGGTTCGCGAATCGCGGAACCAGCTTCGTGAGGCGTTGGCCGGGGCAAGTGCGGCGGAACCGGCAAGAGGCGCGGACCGCAGCAGGCCGGCGGGGGCGCGGCAGGCCGGCGGGGGCGGGGCAGGCCGAGGCCCAGAACCTACCGGGTCCCCCATTGGTAGCTCTGCTTGAGCAGCCGCAGGTAGACGAACGTCTCGGTCTCGCGGACGCCCGGGATCTTGCGCAGCTTGCTCGACAGGAACACGAGGAGCGCGTCGTTGTCCTCGGCGACGCACTCGACCAGGATGTCGTAGGTGCCGGCCGTGACGACGACGTAGTCGGTCTCCGGGAAGGCGGAGATCTGCTCGGCCACCTCGATCAGCCGATCGGCCTGGACCTTCACGCCGATCATCGCCATCTGCTGGAAGCCGAGCTTGAGCGGGTCCGTGACGCCCACGACCTGGAGGATGCCCTCGCCGATCATGCGGCCGGTGCGGGCGCGGACCGCGGCCTCGGACACGCCGAGGTCCGTGGCGATCTGGGTGAACGGGCGCCGGCCGTCCTCCTGGAGCTGCTCGATGATCCGCTTGTCGAGGTCGGAGACCTCGTGAGCGCGGGCGTTGCGGCCTCGTGCCTCGTTCATGGCGGCTCCTTCGCCCGGGCGACGACGGGGTGATGCCTCCCGTGCATCGATCGGCCCCCCGATGCGGGTTCAGTGGCGGCGGATGCTAGCACGAGGTCCGCGATTGTCCCGCGAGTTCCACAGGGCGGGTCGGAATCGCCTTCGCCGGGACTCGCGGCGGATGGCCGCACGACGGCCAGCAACCCTCGCCCGGCGATGCGCCAAGATGGCGGCATGGACGAGGTTGACACGGTCCGGTCCGAGCTGCGCGACCTCGAGCCGGTCTTCCACCGTCCCGACCGTGGGACGTCGCGTGCGGTCTGGGACGCCCTCATGGCCCCGGACTACTGGGAGGTCGGGGCCCGCGGCGCCATCTACGACCGGGCGTTCGTGCTCGACACGCTAGCGGGCCGGTATGCCGATCCCGCCTACGACCCGATGGCTGGACTCGAGCTCGACGACTTCGCCGTCCGCGGGGCCGGCGCGGGCGTCTGGCTCGCGACCTACCGCCTGCGGCAGGGCGAGCGGCTGTCACGCCGGGTGTCCGTCTGGCGCGCGACACCCGACGGCTGGCAGTTGGTGTACCACCAGGGCACGGTGATCTCCGCTGCCGGCTGACGCGTACGAGGCGCGCCGACTCGGAGCGCCAGGGGGCTGACTCGGAGCGCCAGGAGCGCGACACGGAGCGCCAGGGCGGCCCGCCCCGTCAGCCCATGTCGAGCAGCTCGAGCATCGGCGCAAGGCCGGCCACGGACGACTCCGTGATCGGGTCGACCACCAGCTGGACGTGTCCGATCCCCTCGGCAGCGTAGGCGCGCAGGCCCGCGGCGATCTGCTCCGCCGTGCCCTGGAGCGGGGTGACGGCCATGCGCGGATCGGTGTCGCCCATGATCCGGCCAGTACCGCCCGGCATCCGGACCTGGACGGCCACGGTGCGCTCCACCTCAGACGGGTCTCTCCCGACGGCCGCGCATGCCTCGTCGACGATCCCGCGCAGCCGGGGCACGCCTCCCGGCCGGTTCTCGGTGTCGGCGTACCAGGCGTTCCAGGCCGCGACATGGGGCAGCGTCGCCGCCAGCATCCGCGCGCCGATCGAGCCGATCATCAGCGGCGGGCCGCCCGCTCGGGCGGGCCTCGGCAGGAGCACCGCCTCGCGCGCGGCGAAGAACTCGCCCTCGAAGTCGATCGTGCCCTCCGCCAAGAGCGTGCGGACGATGGTGAACGCCTCCTCGAAGCGCGCGATGCGGTGGTCGAACGGCGCGCCGAGGGCAGCGAACTCGACCTCGTTCCAGCCGGCGCCCAGGCCCAGCACCAGCCGTCCGCCGGAGATCTCGTCGACGGTAGCCGCCAGCTTGGCGAGCATGAACGGCCGGTGGAACGCCGTTGCCGCCACGAGCGGGCCGATCGCCACCCGCTCCGTGGCCTCGGCAAGGCCGGCCAACGTGGTCCACACCTCCCACGGCGCTCGCGTCGAGCCGTCCCGGTAGCGGTAGAGCAGGTGGTCGCCGACCCACACCGAGTCGAATCGCGCCTGCTCGGCGGTCCGCGCGATGGCGCGCAGCTCGGGCCACCGGACCTCGCGTTCGACTTCGGGCAGCTGGACGCCGACCCCGAGGGGTCGGCCGGGTCGTCGGGGGATCATCCCGTCGATGGTAGCCGTCGCCGCGGCGTGGCGGCCCGGCGCCGCGCAGTCGGCGGCGGCCCGGCGCCGCGCGTGGCGTGGCGGCCCGGCGTCGTGCCTGGCGTGGCGGCCCAGCACAGTGCGTGGCGAGCCGCCCGTCAGCCGCCCGCGATGACCCCGTTGCCCTCGATCAGCGAGATGATCACGTCGATGTCGGCGCTGCCGATGATCCCCTCGTACTTCGCCCGGACCACGCCCTGGCCGTCCACGACGAACGCCCACGGCACGGTCATCGCGGTCCATGGCGGCGGCCCCAGGCCGTACGCCTGCGCCCATTCGTTGAGCGGCGGATTGCTGATGTCGCCCGACAGCACCGGCTCCTCGGTGATGATCGTGTAGGCGAACGGCTCGAGGTGGATGAAGTCCACGCTGTCCTGCCAGCGGTCAACGAGGTACCGGATCATGACGATCGCCGTGCCGCACAGCTGGGACACGCGGAAGCGCGCCGAGTCGATGACGATCACGTACGGACGACCGGCGGCGCGTGCATCCGACGTCGAGGCCTGCGACAGGCGGGGGTCCGGCTGCGGCTGCGTGGTGATCGCCCGGGCGTCGCCGCCCACGTCGGCGAGGGTGGGCGTGTGGATGTCGGGCGCCGCGGCGCCGAGCGGCGTCGTCGCGCCCTGGTCGAGCGCGGTGACGGGCACCGTGCCCGTGGCGCCCGACGGCGTCGAGAGCGCCAGCTGCCACCCTCCCGGCGAGGGGATCGTGACGGTGGCGACGTAGTACACGGTGGACTCGCCCCACGGCTGGACGGCCACGGCACGCACCGCCGGACCCGCGGCGGCGTTGCCGGCGCCGGTCACCGTGACGTCGATGGGGGTGGTGCCGTCGAGCGGCATGCCCATCCCATCGCTGACCGTCAGGATCACCGGGTCCGGGCCGCCTGCCCACAGCTCCGACGAGATGACGACGCCCTGGAGCCCGCCGTCAGCCGTCGGCGGCGACACCGGAGCGGCGGTCGGCGACGCTGTGGGCGCCGCGCTCTGGGATGGAGTCTGCGTTGCCCCAGACGACGGCGTCGCCGCTGCCACGGGCTCGGGCGCGGGCTCGGGAGTCTCCGCGAGGAGGGCGTCCAGGGCCGTCACGAAGGTGCCGGCATCTGCCTCGAACGGGAAGGTCAGCCGGAGGCGGCCCTGCGCGTCCACGAGGTACACGTCGGCGGTGTGCGCCATGCCGTACGACTCGGCGGTGCTGTCCTGGCGGGCGTAGCGGACGCCCCACGCGTCTGCCGCCCGGCGGATCTGGGCCGCGGTGCCGGTCAGCGCCGTGTATCCCGCCGGCAGGTACTGGAGGTAGGACTGGAGCGTGGCGGCGTCGTCGCGCGCGGGATCGACGGTGACGAACACGACCCGCGGCCCGTCGCCGACCGTCGCCAGCACGTGGTTGAGCGTGCCCACGGTGGCCGGGCACACGTCGGGGCAGTGGGTATAGCCGAAGAACACGAGCACCGGCCGGCCGCGCAGTGATGCCAGGCTGAACGGCCGTCCGTCCTGGTCGGTGAGCTCGAGGTCCGGTGCGGGGTGGACGCTGGGGTCATCGGACGGGCGCAGCACCGGGGCCAACACCGTCGAGCCGCTTGGTGTCGGGGCTCCCGCCCCCGGGCCAGCGATCACGACGGCGACGAGGGCGGCGCTGACGAGGGCCACCACGGCCAGGAGCAGTCCGCCCACCACGCCCGCGACCCGGCTGGCGGGCGGGGTGTCCGAGGCTGCCTCGAGCGCGGCGGCCGCCTCGGGGCCAGGGGGCAGGTCGGGACGCGCCGGTCGCTCGGCATCGGCCGTCCGAGCCGGGGGGCGGGGAACCGCCCCGTCGAGTGGCGAGGGCGGCCGGAACGGGTCGGGCGCGGAGCGGGGTCCGGCGGGGCTCGCCATGCGCTAGTTCGCCCGCACCTCGGCGTTGACCGTCACGATGCCGGCGTTCTGGAAGGTCAGCGTCAGGGTGACCGTGCCGCCGGCGGCCAGCGCCTGCTTCAGGCTGGTGAGCATCACGTGGTAGCCACCCGGCGCGAACTGGACGGTGCCTCCGCCCGGGATGCCGAGCGACGGCACCGCGTGCATCCCGGTCATCCCGCTCGTGTCGGTGGTGGTCTCGTGGACGCCGACCTCCTGCGCCGCGTCGGTGGTCGCGGACAGCAGGGTGTCGGGAGCGGACTGCCCGTTCACGATCGTGAAGTACGCGGCCGTGTCGGCGCCGGCCGCGGCAGCGCGGACCCACGCGTCCTTGACGACGAGCGGCCCCTCGGATGCCCCGGTCGACGGCGAAACTGCGCCGGATCCGCAGGCGGCGGCCGAGAGGGCGACGATGAGGGTCAGCAGCAGCGCCATCGCGCGCGACATGGTGTTCGGCCTCCGGACGAGGTGCCCGATGCGCGGTCGCGTCCGTGGCCGCGGCATCGTGCGTGGAACGCACAGGACTCGCGACGGCCGGGCCAGCCTGCCGCGGCCGCCCGTTTGCGTCGGCGAGTGGGAGCCAGTCTTGCACGTGTCGGCCGTCAACCCGCTCCGCCCGCGGTCCCGAAGTTGGCGGGCCGTCCGGCCCGCGAGCGGCGACCGCAGCATCGGGCCCCGCTGCCCGCATGCGCGCGGGCCGTCCGCACGGTGGCCTGCGCCGGCGGGCGCCTTCGTGCGACCTGCGGCTGCGGGCACCTGCATGCGACGATGCGCACGTGCGCTACGGGATCGTGCTGACCACCGGGGACGCCCGGACCGCTGGTGACCTCGCCGCCGCCGCCGAGGCGGCGGGCTGGGACGGTGCGTTCACGTTCGACGCCGTCTCGATCGCCGGTCTGGCGCTCGACGACCCGTGGGTGACGCTGGCGGCCATGGCCCTGCGCACCGAGCGCGTGGTCCTCGGCGCGATGGTGTTCGCCCCCACGCGCCGTCGACCCTGGCTCTTCGCGAAGGAGGCGTTCACGATCGACCGCCTGTCGGGCGGCCGCCTGGTGCTCCCGGTGGGGCTCGGCGCGCTCGACGACAAGGCGTTCGGCAATGTGGGCGAGCCCGTGGGGGCGCGCGAGCGGGCGGAGCTGCTCGACGAGGCGCTCTCGATCGTGGCGGGCCTCAGCCGCGGCACGGAGGCCTCGTTCGAGGGCCAGCGGTTCCAGTTCGGCCGGATGGCGCTGCTGCCGCCGCCTGTCCAGCAGCCCCGGATCCCTGTGTGGCCGGTCGGGGCGTGGCCGCACGCGCGGTCGATGGAGCGGGCGCTGCGCTGGGACGGCGTCGTGGTCCAGCTGGCCGACGGGCCGAGCCCGGCGCGCCTCGTCGAGGCCACCGCCTGGCTCGCCGCGAAGCGGTTGGTGGCGGCAGCGGGTGGTGCCGGCGGTGCCGGCGGTGGGAGCGCGCCCGTGCCGGGGAGGCCGTTCGAGGTGGTCGTCGACGGAACGACCCCCGGCGACGACCCGGCTGGGGCGGCGTCGATCACGCGGGCCCACGCCGAGGCGGGCGCGACCTGGTGGATCGAGGCCGGCTGGGAGGACACGAGCCTCGAGGCGTTGCGCGCCCGGATCGACGCGGGGCCGCCGAGACACTGAGGGGCCGCTGGCCGCGAGGCCTCGGACAGGCGCCCGAGGTGCCTACTCCGCCGCCCCGTCCACCTCGCGTCGGCCGAAGTGGGCCTGGAATCGCCCGGCTCGCACCCAGATCACCAGCGCCACGAAGAACCGCGCGATGAGCGAGAGGCCGTACGACGCGCACCAGATGCAGACCGCGTGGAGGATGAACATCTGCACGCTGATGAAGTAGACCTCGAAGATGACCCCGATCAGCGACAGGCCGTAGTGCAGGTCGAGCAGGTTGGGGTTGTCGGTCCTGATCCAGGCGATCGCGAGCGACAGCAGGACGAGCGACAGGCCGACGCCGAACACGGCAACGGGGATGCCGCCGATGCGCGCGTACTGCGACAGGGCCACGGTCTCGCAGCCGTGGAGCTGGCCGCAGGAGGGCACGCCGCCGCCGAGCTCCACGTACGAGAGGTAGCTCGCGATGAGCAGCCCCACGACGTCGAGCGCCGCGAGGATGAGGCCGGGGTGGATCCGCTTGAGCTGGTGCGTCCGCACGACCACGGCCAGCAGCAGCGCGCACCAGACCACGACGGGCGCGATCGTGTCGGTCGTCTGGGAGTACGCCTGGTAGACGATGCCGAACACGAAGCCGACGAGCGCCCCGGCATAGTGGACGTCGGCGACCGCGTCCCGGTCGGTGAGCGCCCATGCCGCCGCCACCAGGACGAGCAGCACGGCGAGCGCGACCCCCACCTGCGGGACCGGGATCTTGTCCTGCGGGTCGACGGCGAGGAGCCAGCCCGCCATGACCAGCGCCAGGAGGTCGACGACGGCGAAGATCCATCCGGGATGGAGGCGGCTGGCGCGCTGGGCGGTGGCGGTCATGTGGGCTCGAACCTGCGACAGGGGTGGCGGGATGCGTTCCTCAGAGTCTAGAGCGTCCGGCCCATCCGCCCCAGCGAACCGACCGGCCCGGGCTGGCGGGGCCAAGGGTCCCGGCCAAAACGCGTCCCGCGGCCGCGGTGGGCGCCACGTGGCCCCTTCGCGTGCACGCCCCGAGGGGGCAGTCTGTACAGGCGCACGCTCCGCGCCGACGTCCCACCCGCCCGACCAGCATCGAGGCCCCGATGATTTCCGAGACCAGCAGCCCGGCCGCCGCGGCCGACGCCCCGCTCGCCGCCCACCCCCTTGACGCGATCTTCCACCCGCGCTCCATCGCGGTGGTCGGCGCCACCGAGAAGGTGGGCTCGGTCGGGCGGACGATCCTGTGGAACCTGCTGTCGTCGCCGTTCGGCGGCACCGTGTACCCGGTCAACCCCACCCGGCCCGCCATCCTCGGCGTCAAGGCCTACCCGTCGATCACCGCGATCGGCGAGCCCGTGGACCTCGCGGTCATCGTCACGCCGGCCAAGACCGCACCCGATCTCGTGGATGAGTGCGGCCGGGCGGGCATCAAGGGCGTGATCATCATCAGCGCGGGCTTCAAGGAGGTCGGCCCCGAGGGCGTCGAGCTCGAGCGCCAGGTCCTCGCCGCCGCCCGCAGGCACGGGATCCGCGTGGTCGGGCCGAACTGCCTCGGCGTGATGAACCCGGTCGGGCGGATGAACGCCACCTTCGCCGCCGGCATCGCCAACCCCGGCCGGGTCGGCTTCATCAGCCAGTCGGGCGCGCTCCTCACCGCCATCCTCGACTGGGCGGAGCACGAGGACGTCGGCTTCAGCTCCATCGTGTCGCTCGGCTCGATGCTCGACGTCGGCTGGGGCGATGCCATCGACTACCTGGGCGACGACCCCAACACCGACTCGATCGTCATCTACATGGAGACCATCGGCGACGCGCGGGCCTTCCTGTCCGCCGCCCGCGAGGTGGCCCTGACCAAGCCGATCATCGTGATCAAGCCCGGCCGGACGGCGCAGGCGGCCAAGGCCGCCGCCTCGCACACGGGCTCGCTGACGGGCTCGGACGACGTGCTCGAGGCGGCCTTCCGGCGCGCGGGCGTGCTGCGTGTCGAGAAGATCAGCGAGCTGTTCCAGATCAGCGAGATCCTCGCCAAGCAGCCGTTGCCCCGCGGTCGGCGCCTCTCGATCGTCACCAACGCCGGCGGCCCGGGCGTCATGGCCACGGACGCGCTGATCGGCGGGGGTGGCGAGCTGAGCGAGATCAGCGACAGCACGATGGAGGCGCTCAACGCCGTCCTGCCGTCCGTCTGGAGCCACAACAACCCGATCGACATCATCGGCGACGCGCCGCCGGAGCGGTACGCCAAGGCCCTCGAGGTGGCGGCTGACGACCCGACGACCGACGGCCTGCTCGTGATCCTGACGCCCCAGGCGATGACCGACCCGACGGCGACCGCCAACGCGCTCGTCAAGCACGCCCACATCGAGGGCAAGCCGGTGCTCGCCTCCTGGATGGGCGGGGCCGAGGTGGAGGAGGGCGCCCGGATCCTGCGCGAGGCCGGGATCCCCACGTTCAGCTACCCCGACACCGCGTGCGTGCTGTTCAACCATCTGTGGCGGTACTCGCAGAACCTGCGCTCGCTCTACGAGACCCCCGAGCTCCCGATCGCGCCCGAGCGCGGCGAGTTCCGCGAGGCGGCCGACAAGATCATCGCCGACGTGGCCGCCGAGGGCCGGACGCTGCTCACCGAGTACGAGAGCAAGAAGGTCCTGGCCGCCTACGGCATCCCCATCACCGACACGGAGATCGCCACCACGCCCGAGGAGGCCGTGAAGGCCGCCGCGGCGATCGGCTACCCGGTGGTCGCCAAGCTCCTCAGCCGGACCGTGACCCACAAGACCGACGTCGGCGGCGTGGCCCTCAACCTGCGCAACTCCGACGCGGTGCGCGAGGCGTTCGACCGCATCCGCGACGCGGTCACCGAGAAGGTCGGCGCCGAGCACTTCGAGGGCGTGACCGTCCAGCCGATGATCAACTGGTCCGGCTACGAGCTGATCGTGGGGTCCTCGCCCGACCCGCAGTTCGGCCCGGTGCTGCTGTTCGGCATGGGCGGCCAGCTCGTCGAGGTGTTCAAGGACCGTGCGCTCGGCCTGCCGCCGCTCAACACGAACCTCGCCCGCAAGCTGATCCGCGAGACCAAGATCAGCCACGCGCTGCGCGGTGTTCGCGGTCGCCAGGCGGTCGACGAGGACGCACTCGCCTCGCTGCTCGTGCGGTTCAGCCAGCTCGTCGCCGAGCAGCCGCGGATCGCCGAGATCGACATCAACCCGCTGCTCGCCTCGCCGGAGCAGGTGATCGCGCTCGACGCGCGCGTGGTCCTCCACCCGGCGACGACGTCGGACGCCGAGCTGCCGCGGCTGGCGATCCGCCCGTACCCGCACGAGTACGGCCGCCAGGTGACCACCGAGGACGGCGCCACCGTCACGATCCGCCCGATCCGGCCCGAGGACGAGCCCGCCGTGGCCACGTTCCACGCGCGCCTCTCGGAGCGGACCGTCCGCGCGCGGTACGGCAAGGACCGCTCCCTCGCCGAGCGGACCGCGCACGAGCGGCTGGCGAGGATCTGCTTCGTCGACTACGACCGCCAGTTCGGGCTCGTCGCCGAGGCGCCGGTCCTGGGCGGCTCCCGCGAGATCGCCGGCATCGCCCGGCTGTCGCGCCTCCACGCCACCAACGACCGCCAGCTGACCGTGACGGTCGCCGACGCGTGGCAGCGGCAGGGCATCGGCGCGGCGATCGTGCGCTGCGCCGTGCGCGTGGCGAGCCTCGAGGGCGTCGACCACCTGATCGCCGAGCTCGCGCCCGACAACACGGGCATGCGCGAGCTGCTCTCTGAGGAGGGCTTCGCGTTCGAGGAGCGGGGCGACGCCCTGGTCGCCACCCTGGCCGTCTAGCCGCTCGGCGCCAACCGCGCCCCGGCGGCACGGCCCTCCGGGCGGATCGGCGCCTGAACACCGTGGCCGGGCGGGCCATCCCGCTCGGCGCGGCGATCCGCGCTACGCGTCCTCGGCGAGCAGGTCCGCGACGGTCGCCACGAGCATCGAGGGCGTGTACGGCTTGGGCAGGAACGCGGTGGTCATCGACTCGATGCCCCGCCGCCCGATGACGTCCTCCGCGTAGCCGGACGTCAGCAGCACGCGCATGTCCGGCCGCAGGCGGAGCATGGCGGCCGCGAGGCCGGGGCCGCGCAGGCCGGGCATGACCACGTCGGAGAAGAGCAGGTCGATCCGGCCGTCGTGCGACGCGGCGACCTCGAGAGCCTCCTCGCCGCACGACGCGAGGAGCACGGTGTAGCCGCGCGCCTGGAGGCTCCGACGGGCCACCTCGCGGAGCACGGTCTCGTCCTCGGCGACCAGGATCGTGGCCGCGCCCGTGCGTGACGGCTGCCCGTCGCCGGGCAGGCGGACCGGCCCGTCAACCGGCGCCGCGAGCGGCAGCAGGATGCGGAAGGCGCTCCCGCGGCCCGCCTCGCTCGTCGCGCTCACGCGCCCGCCCGACTGCTCGACGAACCCGTGCGCCATCGCGAGGCCGAGGCCCGGCGCGTCGTCGCCGATCTCGGCGAACGGCTCGAACAGGCGGCCGAGGGCATCGGGCGTCATGCCGGGACCCGTGTCGGACACGACCAGCACCGCCGCCTCCACGCCCGGCAGCGACTCGCCCGGCCCCGGGCGCTCCACCGCGATGCGCAGGGTGCCGCCGCCGGGCATGCGGTCGCGGGCGTGGACGACGAGCGCCAGCAGCGCCTGCTCGAACAGGTTGGGGTCGAGGCTCACCGGGACTGCGTCCACCCCTGGCGAGACGGCCACCGCGACGCGGGCGCCCGCTGCGCGAACGAGCAGCGGCTGGGTGTCGCTGAGCAGGTCCCGCAGGTCGGCCTGGCGGGGCTGCAGGAAGGCGCGCCGCCCGAACGCCAGCAGACGCGTCGTGAGCGTCTCGGCCTGCCCCGCCGCCGCGGTGATCGCCGCGACGCCCTCCGCGATGTCGGCCGGCGTGGACGCCAGCGGGTCGAGCAGGGCGGCGTGCCCCACGATCATGGTCAGGACGTTGTTGAGGTCGTGGGCCACGCCCCCGGCGAGCTGTGCGATGGCCTCCAGCCGCGCGGCCTGGGCGAGCCGGGCGTCCTGCTCGCGCTCCAGACTGATGTCGCGGGCGATGCCGACCCGTCCCGTGATCCGCCCGTCCGGGTCCCGCAGCGCCACGACGCGCGACGAGGTCGGGAATCGGGTGCCGTCCTTGGCGCGGTGGATCACCTCGCCCGCCCACACGCCCTGGGCCTCGACCGCCGCGGTGATCTCCGCCGTCCGGGCCACGTGCTCCGGCGCCTGGTGCACGGCCGGCGGACGCCCGATGACCTCCTCGCGAAGGTAGCCGTTCATCCGCTCGTAGGCGCGGTTGACGTAGGTGATGATCCCGTCGGCATCGGTGATCAGGATCGCGTCCGACGCCTGCTCGATCGCCTGCACGAGTCGCGCGCGCTCGACCTCGAGCGCCTTCCGGGATGTCACGTCGCGGGTGAAGAGCTCGATCCGCCCGTCCGCCAGCCGACTGCCCACGATCTCGGTCGCGAGCTCCACGCCATCGGAGCGGAGCACGGGGTACTCCCCCACGTAGACGGCGCCCGCCGCGACCGTCGCGAGGTCGGCGGCGAGCTGGTCATGGTGACGGGCCGGGATGAGCTCGCGCACCGATCGACCGATGAGCCCACCCGGCGGCAGCGCGAGCAGCCGCTCCGAGGCCGGGTTGGCGTACGACACGACGCCGTCGACGCCAAGGGCGATCACCCCGTCGGTGGCCTCGTCGAGCAGGGTCCGGACGCGGTCCTCGCTCGCCCGTGCCCGGGCCAGCGCCTCGCGCAGCTCGGTGACGTCGGTGAACGACACGACGACGCTCGACGGGCGGCCGTCAGCGTCAAGGCCGGTGGGCACCGCGTTCGTGGAGATCCAGCGGGTTGGCCCCCCGTCCACGGGCGCGCCGAGGATCCGGCGCTCGGTCTTCCGCCCCGACCGCATCGCCAGCTGCGAGGGCAGCTCGTCGGGCGGGCACGGCGTGCCGTCCTCGCGGACGAATGGACGGGACGGCGTCCGCGCGTCGCGCCCGGGCATGTCTGGCGTCGCGGACCGGTAGAGCTCGCAGGCCGTCTCGTTCATGAGCGACACGCGTCCGTCGGCATCGACGATGGCGATGCCCTCCTGGAGGGCGCCCACGAGGTCGCGGTACTTGGCCTCGCTGGCGCGCAGGTCGGCCTGGGCGCGACGCTCGGCCGTGACGTCCTGCACCACTGCCTCGATCGAGCCGTCCTCGCGCTGGCGGCCCTGGAAGGCGACGGTGATCACCTCGCGGTCCGCGCGACGGAAGTGGCGATCCACCCAGATCGCGGCCCCCGAGTACAGGATGTCGCGCAGGCTGGCCTCCTCGTCGGGCGTGCGGTCGTGGACGATCAGGTCCGGCGGTCCGGCCTGGAGGTCGGCGAGCGAGTAGCCGAGCATCAGGCAGGCTGCGGGGTTGGCCTCGAGCACCCGGCCGCGCTGGTCGAAGACCATGATCCCGGCCGACGCCTGCTCGACGATCGAGCGGAACCGCCCCTCGGAGGCGCGCAGCTGCTCGGCGGTCCGCATCAGGGCCCGGGCGACAGCGAGGTCGTCGGCCAGCCGCTCGAGCAGCGCGACCCGCTCGCCCGACAGCGCGTTGCGGCCCACGTCGAGCACCGCGAGCGCCCCGAAGGGCAGACCGCTGGCGTCGATCATGGGTACCGCGGCGCCGGAATCGAAGCCGAACTCAGGGTCCCCGGCGCGATCCACCTCCGCGCTGCCATCGGGGATGCCGTCGAGGACGACGGTCCGGCCCTCGCGGAGCGCTCTCGCGACCAGCGTCGGGTCGTCCGACTCCAGATCGTCGATCCGGCCGTCGAGATAGGCGACGGCTCCGGCCGCCGAGGCCACGTGCGCGAACCGGCGCTGCTCGTCGAGCATCGCCACCCAGGCGAGGCGGAAGCCCGCCACCTCCACGATGATCCGGGCGACCTCAGGCCACAGCTCGGCCTCTGTGGACGTGCGGACGATCGCCCGGTGCACGTCCGCAGTCGCCTCGTACAGCATGTCGAGGACGGCCCGCGCGTCCGGGTCCGGCCCGCGCTCGGTGACGACCTCGAGGACCAGCTGCCTGCCGTCGACCTCAACCGGGAAGGTGGAGACGGTGACCGGGACCACGCCTCCCGATGCCGTGACGTGCTCGACGGCGAACTCCCAGCTCGAGCCGGCCAGCACCGACGCCAGCACATCGCGGAGCCGTTCCGGCGAGGACCGGCTGACCACCGTCAGCAGACGGCCCACCAAGTTCTCGCCCGCCTGGCCGTAGAAGCGGCACGCGGCCTCGTTGATGTCGTCGATCCGTAGGCTCTCCGGGTCGACCAGGAGCATCGGCTGACGCGCCGCGTGGAAGATCTGGCGGCTACCGGCGGAAGCGATCGGGGCTTTGGTCATCCCATGGTCATCTCGGGCTCGCGCAACGGCCGGACGACGCCGTCACCAGCATGGCAGGACGGCCCAGGCGCGCCCGGCCGTCATGGGCGTGCGGGTATGCTCGGGCCTGCCGCGCCCTTCCGCCATCCCCTGAGCGGGGGGCGTCAACTACCGAAGCCGACCTCCCATGGCGGTTGCGCTCCGGCTGCCGCAGCGTCCAGCAGACGCAGGAGCGCGTGCGCCAGGTCGCGCACCGGGGCGGGCGAGTCAGGGTCGTCGATCGCCGCGTTCAGCAGGTCCCGGTCGTCGTCCGCGAGCGTGCCAGCGAACGCGCCAGGCGCCTCGGTGAAGCCGACGCCGATCCAGTCGAGCGCGGACTCCGCGTCATCGAGCGTGGCGAACGTCATGACCAGGGTCGGCTTGGCGTCCATGGCGCCATGGTAGGGCGCGCGGGGCGCCGATGACCGTCGGCGGCCGCTGACCAGGACAGCGGCCGCCGAAAGTTGTCGGAGCTCAGCCTCCCTGGGGGCGGGTGGCCGACTTGCCGGAGCCGGTCTTGAGGGGCTGGCGGAGGGGCGTTCGCGCGGGCGGCAGCTCGGGCGACAGCGCGTTCGGCTCGACAGCCGCCGCGCCGCTCCCCTTGCGGAGGGGCGACGCCAGGAGCCGTCGCCCGGGCGTCGTCGCGCGCTTCGCGGCAACCGGGAGCAGGCGGCCCGTCGTCTTCGGGAGCAGGGGTTCCATCGTCGCGCCTCAGTCCAGGATGAACCAGTTGACATAGGCGGTGGCGGCGAGCGAGGTGTTGAAGTACACCGTGAAGTAGCCGCTGCTCGGCACGATCGCCCGGATGTAGCGCCCGCTCGCGTTGCTGCCCAGGACCGCAAAGACCTTGCTCGAGGAGCTCACCCCGTGGAGGGTCACCTTGAGCGAGCTGTGGCCCTTGGCCACTCCAGTGTGGCCGGAGCGGCTGAAGTGCGCCTTCCCCGACACGTAGAGCGCGGTCCGGGTGAGGTCGCCGTACGCGAGCACGCCCACGCTGCCGGGGCCGCTGAACTGGTCGGCATAGCCGTACACGCCCCGGCTCGCGGTGCCGTCGGACGCCATGCCGAGGACCCCGATGGCGCTGCTGGCCGAGTTGGCGATGCCCTGCACGCCGAAGTAGCCGTAGCCGAGGACGCCCGTCGCGCCGGTGCCGAAGACGCCGGTGTCGGGGCTGTCGCCCCAGACACCCGAGCCGGCGTTGTTCAGGCCGTCGCCAGCCGGCGCGTAGCCGAACACACCGGTCAGGACGGTGTCGGCCGACGAGAAGGCGTCCGGACTCCAGTCCGGGGCCGCCGTGCTCCAGCCGATCACGCCAGCGCCGCCGGGATTGGCGTTCGTGCCATCGCCCACCGTCGTGCCCAAGAGGCCGTAACCGGTCCCGCTGCCGATGGCATGCCCCTCGAACGCGGTGCTGTCGGCGGTCGAGTCGGTGATCGAGGTGGTGGCCGTCGTTGGGTTGTCCTGGCCCATGACGACGTCATTCGGGTCGGTGGCGGCCACGCCGGCAGGGATCAGGGCGCCGACGGCGAGCGCGCCGGCGGCACCGGCGGCAGCGGTGAGGAGGGCGCGGCGCGACCGCGGAGCGAGCTCTTCAGAGGCCATGGAATTTCCCCCTCAGGGAATCGGGCGGCGACGCGCCGCTTCCGGGCGATTGTCGACCCTTTCGCGGGGCTTGTGACCCCGAATCTGCGGCCACCCGCAACGCCGCGCCGAATGCGTTGACGCCGAGCACGTGCGGCTGCAGACGGGCGCCACGCCGGGGTCGGGCGCGATCGGCCTCACGGGACGCTCGCGGGACGCAGCGGGCCCGAACGGCGCGGGAACCCCGCCGGCCCGGTCGGCGTCATCGGGCACGTCCATCGACGATCGCGACGCCGGCCCCGCCGGCGCGACCCGCCGGCCCGGCCGGCACTGCTCGCGTCCCATGTGCAGTCCATCGCGGCCGCCTGCCGTTCGGGCCGGTCGTGACCCCGGCTGCCCGGTTGCGCCGTCGGCCGCCCCCGGCCGCTGCATGCACCGGGTGGCGGCCAGTGCGTCCGCGCGCGGCGGGCGCAGAAGTGGAGAAGGGAGCCATGCCCAGGATCGCTCGCGCCCGAGGGGCTGCCCTCGTCGTCGCCGCGGCCACCCTCGTGGCGGCCTGTGCATCGTCGTCATCGAGCACCGAGCGCCCGCTCGGCGGCCTCGGCAACGGCAATGCGCCCATGCCGGCCGCAACGATGGCCGCAACCGCTGCCCCGTTCAACGGGATCCAGAACCCGGCGCCAGCGGCGTCAGCCGCCGCGTCGAGTGGACTCTCCAACATCGGCGGGCCGGGCGTGCCGAACCCCACGCCGGGCGATGCCAGCTTCGAGCAGCCGGGGCTCAACCCGTACGTGAGCACGCTGGGCGACCACCTGTCCACGTTCGGCCTCGACGTCGACACGGCGTCCTACACCGTAGCGCGGTCCTACGTCACGGCCGGCTCCCTGCCCGACCCGGCGAGCGTCCGCGTGGAGGAGTGGGTCAACTTCTTCGACCAGGGCTACGCGGCACCGGAGGGCGGCGTGTTCGCCGTCTACGCCGACGGCGTGCAGGCCCCGTTCCTCACCGGCGCCGAGACGAACAGCGAGGTCCTCCTGCGGGTGGGCGTGAAGGCGCGCACCGTGAGCCGCGGCGCGCGGCCCGACGCCGCCCTGACCTTCGTGATCGACACGTCGGGCTCGATGGCCGAGGACAACAAGCTCGAGATGGTCAAGTCCTCGCTGCGCCTGCTGGTGGACCAGCTCCGGCCGAGCGATCGGGTGGGCATCGTCGCGTTCTCCACCGACGCCCGCGTCGTCCTGCCGCCCACCCCGGGCGACCAGCGGGGCACGATCCTGGGCGCCATTGACGAGCTCCAGCCGCAGCAGACGACCAACGTCGGGGCGGGCCTGCGGACGGGCTACGCGCTGGCCCGCGAGTCGATGATCGAGGGCGGCATCAACCGCGTCATCCTCGCCTCCGACGGCGTGGCGAACGTGGGCGTTACCGATGCGGCCGGGATCCTCGATGGCGTCGCCCGCGACGCCGCGGCGGGCATCCAGGAGGTGTCGGTCGGCGTCGGCATGAGCAACTACAACGACGCCCTGCTCGAGCAGCTGGCCGACAAGGGCGACGGCTTCTACGCCTACATCGACACCGAGGAGGAGGCTCACCGGCTGTTCGTCGAGCGGCTGGTGTCCACGCTCGACACCGTCGCGCTCGACGCGAAGGCGCAGGTGGACTTCAACGCCGACGCGGTGGCCGAGTACCGGCTCATCGGCTACGAGAACCGGGCGATCGCGGACAAGGACTTCCGCAACAACACCGTGCCCGCCGGCACGATCGGGGCGGGCCACAGCGTCACGGCGCTCTACGGCCTCCGCCTCCGCGACGGCGTGCGCTCGGGCGACCGGCTGGCGACGGTCACCCTGCGCTGGACGGACCCGGGATCGAGTCGGGCCACCGAGATGGCGCAGGACGTGCTGGGCTCGGACGTGGCGGGCTCGTGGGGCCAGGCGGACCCGCACCTGCGGCTCGACGCCCTCGTGGCCGCCGCCGCCGAGACGTTCCGCGGCAGCCCCTGGATCGAGGATTTCAGCCTTGCGCAGCTGGCCGAGGCCGCGCGTGAAGTCCGCTACGACCTGCCGCAGACCGACCAGGTGGCCGAGTTCCTCGACCTGCTCGACCGGGGGGCACGCGTGGGGCGCTGATACTGGGCGCCCCGACGCCCGGCCGGCCGGCTCGCACCACCTACGCTCCGGGAGCGTCGAAGGCGCGACGGCCGGCCCGTCGGGGGACTAAGGGCACCGCCTTCGCGGCGCAGACGTACCACCCACGCTCCGGGAGCGTAGATGGTGTGCTGCCTCGCGCCCGGGGCTTCTCCACGGCCAACATGGGCGCCTACCACGCTCGGGGAGCGTAGGCGGGTCGCGGCCGAGCGTAGGCGGGTCGCGGCCGAGCGCAGGCGGGTCGCGGCCGAGCGTAGGCGGGTCGCGGCCGAGCGCAGGCGGGTCGCGGCTGGGCATATGCGGGCGCACGGCGCGTCCCGCAGCGGCCGTCAGCCCACCCGGCCGGTGCGGTTGCGCACGAAGTCCACGAGCACGTACTCGCCCAGGCGGTCGGGCTCCGTGTAGAAGGCGCGCCCGCGGTTGATCTCGGTGATGTAGCCCACGAAGTTCGTCAGCGACGGCGACTGGTCGAGCATGAAGGTGTTGATCGTGATGCCGTCGCGGGTGCACCGGACCACCTCGCGCAGCGTCATCTCGATCGTGCGCCGCGTTGGCGGGTAGCTGAACTCCACCCGGCCGTCACGCTCGGTGTGCGCGGTCGGCTCGCCGTCGGTGACCACGATGACCTCGCGGTTGGCCGCCCGGCTCTGGGCCAGGATCCGGCGCGCCAGGTGCAGCCCGTGCTGCAGGTTCGTGCCGTACTCGAACTCCGAGTACGAGAGCTCGGCGAGCGCCTCGGGCCGGATCTCGTGAGCGGAGTAGGCGAACCCCACCACGGCCAGCCGGTCGCGCGGGAACTGCGTCCGGATGAGCGTGTCGAGCGCGATGGCGACGCGCTTGGCCGCCACGTAGCAGCCGCGCAGGAGCATCGAGCGGCTCAGGTCCACCAGCAGGACCGTCGCGGCCGAGGTCGAGTGCTCGGCGCGGTAGACCTCGAAGTCCTCCGGGCGGATGCGGAGCGGCGAGCCGGGTGGTCGCCGCGACGGGGCATTCTCGTCGCGGCGCAGCGCGTTGCCGAACGTCGCCTGGAGGTCGAGCCAGAACGGGTCGCCGAACTCGAGCGGCTTGCTCACCTCCTCGCGCTCGCCCCCGTGCCCGCTGCGGTCGAGGCGGTGCCCGCCGAAGGCGTCGCGGCGCAGCTTGGCGAACAGCTCGTCGAGCACCTTCTGCCCGATCCGCCGGGTGGCTCGCGGCGTGAGCTCAAGGCGCTGGCCGCGTCGCTCGAGGTAGCCCGCCTCCTCGAGTTGGCGGGTCAGGTCGTCGAGCACGTCCAAGTCGCGCTCCGCGTCGGGGCCCAGGAGGTCGCGCACCTGCTCCCGGTCGATGGAGCCCAGGTCGCCCGGTCCCGCGGTGCCGTCCATCTGCTCCTCGAGCGCGTCGAGCCCTGCCAGCCGGTCGAGCTGTGCGAGGGCCTGCTCGAGCCCCAGCGGCTCCTCGCCGGAGAACGGCTGCGGCTGCCCGAGGCCCCCGGGCAGCACCATGTCGAGCTGGGCGGCGAGCCGTGCCAGGTCGACGGCGAGGCGATCGTCGCGGAGCAGTGCGCTGATCGCGTCCTCGAGCTCGGCCCGCTGCTCGGGCGTCATGGACTGGAGCAGCGACTGCATCGCGCCCATCCGCTGCGCCAGCTGCTCGACCACGTCGTCGAGCGTCCGGGCGCCGGGGAAGAAGTCGCCGTGCTGGGCGAGGAAGCGGTCCACGTCGTCCTGGCTCGGCTCGTCGCCGGAGATCCGCCGCGCCAGCAGGTCGTTGAGGTCGCGGACCATCGCCCGCTGGCCGGCGAGGTCCTCGGGCCGCATGCCCTTGACGGCGTCCGCGAGGCCCTGCGTGTAGCGGTCGAGCGTGGAGTGCCGGAGGCGCTCGACGAGGTCCTCGTAGCGCTGGCGGGCGCCGGGGTCGAGGAACTCGTAGTCCTGCAGCGCCCGGAACCGCCCGCCCACGTCGGGCGGCAGCTCGTCGAGGCGCTCGAGGTTGCGGACCGCGATCCGGCGGAGCATCTGGGCCAGCTGCGGGTCGGGCGGACTGCCGTCACCCCGCCCGGCGCCGCCACCGGGCTCGGCGCCGCCACTGGGCTGGGCCGGGCCCAATTCCGCGGACGGCGCCGCGTCGGCCCCGTCGCCGGCCGGCGGCTCGTACCCAGGCTCCGTCTCGTCCAGGCGCCGCTCGACACCCGCCCGCTCCTGGGCCACGATCTCGTCGAGCTCCTGCCGGACGTCGGCCAGCGGGTCCTGCAGCGTCCCCTGGCGGAGGACCTCCTCCCGCCGGTCGCGCAGACGTGACAGCAGGTCGCGCAGGCCGCGAAGGTCGCCGCGGCCCGGCTGGTCCACCCGGAGGCCGCGCTGCATCAGCTCGCGGAGCGCCTCCTCGAGGTCGCCGTGTTCGAGCAGGTCGTCGGCGAGCGCGTCGACCAGCTCGTCGGCGGTGAGGTCCGGCAGATTCTGCGAACCGTCCCAGGCGAGGTAGCGCGCATCGCCGGGCAGCCCGTCGAACGATCGCGGCGAGCGGTCGCCCCGGTTCTCGAGGTGCCGCGGGTCGGGGGTCAGGAACGCCATCGGAGGGATCGCGGGGGTCAGCGGCGGTACGAGACGCCGCCGGAGCCGCGGTCCTTGTTGAGGCGACGCTGGAGGTGCAGACCCTCGAGGACTAGCTCCACCGCGGCTGCGGCGAGCGCCGGCTCCTCGTGGCCGTCGGCAGCGTCGTAGGCGCCCAGCCGCCGCAGGGCCGCAACGAGCCCAGGGACCTCGTGCGCGGCGTGCACGTAGTCGCGGGCCGGCACCCGGTCGCCGGTCCGCACGACGAGTCCGTCCTCGAACGCCTCGACCACGGGCTCGAGGTCGTCGACGCGCAAATGGCGGTTGAACGTGGCGAAGACGGCTTTCGTCACAAGCCGCTCGACGATCTTCTCCTCGGGCGTGTCCTCGCCGATCGACTCGACCTCGATCTTGCCGGTCGTCGACGCGAGCACGGCGCCGAGGTCGCTGATGCGCGGCGCCGCGACCTTCTCCCCGAGGCGGACGGCGCGCTTGATGGCCGCGGCCTCGAGGACCTCCATGTTGGCGACCGAGACGCGGACCGACACGCCGCTGCGCTGGCTGATGTCAGGCGATCGCCGGGCGAGGTGGGTCAGCTCGGCGACCAGCTCCTCCATGAACGCCGGGACCGCCACGCGCGGGACGCCCGACTGCTCGGGGAACGCCTGCTTCTCCTGGCGCATGATCGCCACCTCGTGCTCGAGCGAGCGCGGGTAGTGGGTGCGGATCTGGGAGCCGAGGCGGTCCTTGAGCGGGGTGATGATCCGGCCCCGGCTGGTGTAGTCCTCGGGGTTGGCGGACGCCACGACGAACAGGTCGAGCGGCAGCCGGATGGTGAAGCCGCGGATCTGGACGTCGCGCTCCTCGAGGATGTTGAGCAGGCCCACCTGGATCCGCTCGGCGAGGTCGGGCAGCTCGTTGAGCGCGAAGATGCCACGGTTGGCGCGCGGGATCAGGCCGTAGTGGAGCGTCAGCTCGTCCGACAGGTAGCGACCCTCGGCCACGCGGATCGGGTCGATCTCGCCGATGAGGTCCGCGATCGTGATGTCGGGCGTGGCCAGCTTCTCCGCGTACCGGCGGTCGCGCGGCAGCCAGTCGATCGGCGTCTCGTCGCCGCCCTCGGCCACCAGCGCCCGGGCGGCCGCGCTGATCGGCGCGAACGGGTCGTCGTTGAGTTCGCCGCCGCGGACCACGGGCAGGTGCTCGTCGAGCAGGTTGACGAGCAGCCGCGCGAGGCGCGTCTTCGCCTGCCCGCGCTCACCCAGGAAGACGATGTCCTGGCCCGCGAGGATGGCGTTCTCGATGGCCGGGATCACAGTCTCGTCGTAGCCCACGATGCCCGGGAAGGCGGGCTCGCCGGCGGCGAGTCGGGCGACGAGGTTGGTGCGCAGCTCCTGCTTGACGGTGCGAGGCCGCCAGCCTGACGCGCGGAGTTCGCCGATGGTGGCCGGGCGGCCGTCGGCGGCGGGGCTGGAATCGAGGGTGTCGGGGGGACGTGCCACGGGGGACTCCGGGGACTGCGGGCGACGTGCGGCCAGCGTGGCACCGAACACCGGACGCGTCAAACGCCAGGGTCGGCTACCGCCTCGAGCCCGGCGGCGCCGCGTCGCGGCCGCCGACGCGGAATCGGACGGACGCATCGCCCTCGTTGATGCCGTAGGTGACGATCCTGCTCGGCGTGACCCGGATCAGCTCTGCCGCGAAGCCGCGGCCGAGGCCGCCCCCGCCTGTCGCGAGGAGCTCGGCGGTGCCGCGGACCTCGATCATGCGCGGCGTCCACGGCGGGAGCACGTCGTCCACGACGAACGCGACCCGCGGGTCGCGCCGCAGATCACGCCACTTCTTGGTCTGGCCGAGGCTGTGGCCGCCGATGTCGATCGTGTCGGTCTCCGCGTTGTAGCGGAAGCTGACGGGGACGACGTGCGGGGCGCCGTCAGCCCCGACGGTCGCGATCCGGCCCAGCCGCTGACTGGCCAGGTACTCGATCTCGGCAGACGTGAACGCGCTCATGGCCCCGCACTCCGAGGGTGACGGAGGATGCGTTGGTCGGGGCGGTGGGATTCGGACCCACAACCTCGTGCTCCCAAAGCACGTGCGCCACCGTTGCGCCACGCCCCGACGAGTTCCCGATCCCGAAGATCGTCTCACGATCACGAAGCGCATGTGCTTCGTTGCCGGGACCGGTATGAGGCGGCTGGCCGAGCTCGCGCGGCGCGAGCCTCCAGCGCTCCGTGGCGCACATGCTAGCCCAAGCGCACGTGCTTTCCGCGGAGAGGATCGTGCCGCACGGGCCTCCGGTCTCCCCGCTCGCTCCCTTGCCGAGGCCAACCGGTCGCTGAACGCCGTGCTGTCGTGTCCGGCGTTGCGGACCGCGCTCCGGAGCGCGTTGCGAACCAAGACACTCCGGTGACAGCGAGGTTGGCCACGGCTGGGGTGGACGCATCCCGCGGTCGCGTGCCGAGCAGGGCCGGCACTCGAGCCACTCGGGCGCGCCCTCATCCATCGGGGTCGCCCTGTGGCCGTGGACGCGGACGGGCTCGACCAGACCGGCCCCCGCCGGCGAGGGGGAAGGCTGAACAAGGCGTGCCCCTTGCCCGGGAGCTGACATCGCGGCCCCGATGGTTCCTGGCTCCGACCTCGAAAACGCGAGGGGAGCGCCTGACCGAGGGAGCGGTGGTAGCTCGTTGATCGCGAGCCCTGGCTGTGCATCCAGCAAGCGCGAGTCGATCAGGGGCTCCGTCCTGGCGTCCTCCACCCTGACCTACTCCCCCGACCCCGGAGTTTCTCTGCGCCCGAGCGGCATGTCGAGCGCCGTCGCGTGGATGCATCTGGCCGGGCGGGACGCCATCCTGCCTCCCCGACCGTGCCGCCTGGGGCAATGTCTTCGAGGTCCACCAGCGAGCCGAGTAGGTGCATCCGGCGAGCCCGAAGGTCGGGCTCGGAGCACCAAGGCCGCCACGATGGCTGACGATCAGGGCCCGACGGTCGTCGCGACCCAGAGCAGGTACTTCCCGTCGCCGTAGCCGGTCACCACGATCCGGTCGGGCAGGACCGTCGCCCCGGTCAGGTACATCCCGTGCGCACCGGAGGCCGCGCCATCGCCGATCTTCGGCAGCGGCGTCGATCCGGTGAGCGCGAGCCGGATCCAGGTCACACCGTCGGACGAGACCCAGGCCGCCAGAGCGTCGGAGCTCGGGCTCTTGCGGTCGAGGACCACGATGTGGCGCCCGTCCGATGCGAGGACCGTGTCCCCCGGCAGCTGGACCCCGGTGTCGATGGCCGGAAGCTCGGAGCCGAGCCGGCCAACCACGTGCCAGGTCCTGCCGTCGACCGATGACCAGCCGCTGGGCGTCGTCTTGGCCGCGGCCGAGGCGCCCACGCCCACGGCGAACAGGCCGTCGGCGCCTGCCTTCACCGCGCTGAGCTCGCCGCCGGCGATCTTGATCCCATCGACCTTCGCCGTGACCCAGTGGATCCCATCCGACGACACCCATGCCGCCGGCCGGCCGACGCCCAGGGGCATCGGGTTTGACGGGTCCACGACCTCGGTCCCCTTGTCCGGCTCGCCGTCGCGCCCGACGATCACGAACCCGCCGTTGAAGGCGGCCGCTTCCCGGAACACCGCGTGGTCGAAGCCCTGTGTCAGGTCGGCCCGTACCCAGGTCGTCCCATCAGTGGAGTGGAGCACGAGCGGAACGGCGGGCGGTGACGGCTCGCCGGGCTGGCTGAGTTGCCCCTTGTATCCGACCGCGATGAAGCCGGCGTCGCCCGCCGCCACGGTCCGGAGCGCGCCCAGCGACAGGGCGGCGCGCCAGCTCGGGCTGTCGACCGATGTCCAGTGCGACCCGTCGGTCGATGTCCAGAGGCTGGGCGAGAGGTCGGGAGAATCGCACGTGGAGCCGGCCGGGCACTCCGCGCCACCGCCGTCGGCGATGGCCAGCAGCCGGCTACCGACCGCCAGGACGTGCGTCATGGACTCGCCGGACCGTGGCATGTCGACCGCCTGGACGACCGTCCACTTGAGCCCGTTCGTCGATGCCAGGAAGACGCCCTGCGTCGGCGACGGGTCGGCGACGACCGTGTCGCCCACGGCGACGTAGCCGCCGGCCCAGGGCAGGATGTCGCGGATCCGCAGGCCGGCCATGGCGGACAACGCGGCGGGGTCAGACCAGTCGAGGCCGGTCCAACCGCTCGGCAGCGGGGTGCCCGTCGGGCTCTCGCTCGGGACCTGGCCTGGGCTCGGGCGCTCGCTCGGTGCCTGGCTCGGGCTCTCGCTCGGGACCTGGCTCGGGACCTGGCTCGGGACCTGGCTCGGGCTCTCGCTCGGGACGGGGACGCTGGCGGAGGGTCCGGGCGTCGGCGTCGCGTTCACGCCCACGATCGCGGGCTGTACGAACGTCCAGCCGAGGGCCGCGACGGCGACCAGGACGACCGCGGCGGCCCCCAGCTGCATCAACGGAGCAAACCAGGGTCGCCGGCCCGTCGTCGGGGCCGTGGGGATCGTGCGCAGCCGATACCGCAGCGAGTTCGGGGCCTCGTCGCCCGCGATGTCGCGCAGGACCGCGGTCAGGTCGCGCTCGAAGCGCTGGTCGGTCATCGGATCGCCCCTTGGGGTTCGCGCGCGGCAGCTTCGTAGGCCGCCCGCAGCTCGGCCAGGCCATAGTGGAGTCGCGATTTCACCGTCCCCACCGGCGTGTCCAGGTCGGCCGCGATCTGTTCGGCGGTCAGGCCCTCGAGGTAGTGGAGCGCGATCACCGCCCGATGCTCGGTGGTGAGTGCCGCCAGGGCCTCCCGAAGGGCATCCCGCTCCACGGACGCGGCGAACGGATCAGTGGCGGTGGAAGGCTCGAAGGTGAGCACCGCGGGACGCTGTCGGTGCTGGAGCCGGTCCCGGCAGACGTTGACGACGATCCGCGAGAACCACGCCTCGAAGCGCTCGGGCTCCCGCAGCGAGGAGACGTGCTGCCAGGCGCGGAGGGCTGCGTCGTTGAGGGCGTCCTCGGCCTCGTCACGATCGCCCAGGATGACCGCGGCAAGCCGGAAGCTGCGGTCGAGGGAGCGATCGAGCAGCCGCGTGAACGCCTGCGCGCGATCGCCGGCCGAGCCGTTCAGCTCGGCTCGGATGTCATCCACCATGGTGTCCTCTGCATGGACCTTGAACTCGATCACAACCTAATGACCGCGAGTCGTGCCTGATGGTTCGATCTTTCCCGATTCGAGGGACGCAGGGTCGCGAAAACGGCCGGGGTGTCAGCCGCTGCGCACGATCTCCCCGCCGTCACCGGTCGGCGTCGCGGGAGTGGGCACCGCCTAGCGTCGCGTTGGCTCAGCGGATCGACTGACCACCGACATCCCCGGCCCGCGGTTGGCTTGGTGCCGCCCAACTGCAGCAGGACGGTCGGGCAGCGCTCGCACGCGACCACGGTGTGGCGACGGGGCTCCGGGCGTCGTGCGCTCCCAAGGTGACCTGGAGCTCGGACCCGTCCTCGCGGCGACCAGGTCGCGGCCGGCGGGGCCTGCACCAGCGGTGGTACCATACGTTCATGGACAAGACGACGGTCTACCTGCCCCCGGAGCTCCGGGCGGCGGTCAGGCGCGCGGCCCGGCGCAGGGGCGTCTCCGAGGCCGAGGTGATCAGGGGCTCGATCCAGAGCGCGGTGGGCGACGAGCGGCCGCGTCCACGCGGCGGCCTGTTCGCGAGCGGCACGCCAATCGCGCGCGAGGCCGACGACCACCTGGCCGGATTCGGCGAGCGATGATCGTCGACACGAGCGCCCTGCTCGCGTACTTCGACACCGACGAGCCCGACCACCGGGCCGTCGCCACCGTCCTCGACAACACCGACGAGCCCCTGGTCGTGTCGCCGTACGTCGTCGCAGAGCTCGACTACCTCGTCGCTTCGCGGCTGGGCGTCACCGCCGAGCTGGCGGTCCTGGCCGAGCTGGCCGGCGGCGCCTGGGACCTGCCGGCGATCGACGCCGAGGGGCTTGCGAAGACGCGTGCGGTCGTCGAGCGCTACGCGGACCAGCGGGTCGGCGTCGCCGACGCATCGAACGTCATCCTCGCCGCGCGCTATCGGACGCAGACGATCGTCACCCTCGATCGCCGGCACGTCGACGTCCTGCGCCCGCTGAGCGGCGGCCGGTTCATCGTGCTGCCGTAGCACAGGCCCGCGGGCCGGCGACCACGGGCAGGGATCGCGAAGCGCACGATAATCGGCACCTTCACCGCTCGCGCTTCCGTGCTCGGAAGGGTCCCGGCTCCACCGCTCCCGCGTCGGCGGCTCCCAAAGCACGTGCGCCACCGTTGCGCCACGCCCCGACAGGTTTTGTGCTCGCGAAGCGCGTGTGCTTCGTCGTTCGGCCGGTGATCACCGGCCTCCAGCATATGCTGAGATGGCGCCGGCCGGCTGTGCGGCGGGTTCTGACCGTCACGACCTGTCCGCAGGCTGACATCCCGGCGCCGGCGCGTCAACACGAGGTGTGTACGTTCGAGAGCGAGGCGTACACAACAAGTCAGAGTCTCGGTGCGAAACGATAGGGAAGCCGCCCGGCGGTCCAACGGGGATGCCCCTGCGCGACCGGCCGGCGCGCGCGGGGAACACGTCTGCCATCGGGTGGAGGCCACGCCACGACGGGATCAACGGCGGACGGGGCGGCCGTCTCGGACGTCGAAGCCGAGGCTCGCGTAGGCGGCGAGACGCCTGCCGTGCATGCGGGCGAGGACCGGCACGCCGGCGTCGACGTAGTCGTGGACCTCGACGCGCACCTTGCCATCCATCGGGCGCAGGACGCGGCCGACGTACTGGACGAGGCGACCCCTGAAGGAGATCGGGAACGCCAGGAAGAGGGTGTCGAGTGCGGCACAGTCGAATCCCTCGCCCAGGTAGCTGCCGGTCGCAACCACGACCGCTCCGCCTCCCGGCCGGAGCCCCTCGAGGGACCCAAGGACGAGCCCGCGCGCCTTCTTCCCCATCCCGCCATGCAGCACGGAGACCTCGATCCCGTCGGCCCTCAGGGCATCGGCGAGGCTCGCGACGTGGCCGGTCCACTGCGAGAGGACGAGGCAGTTGCGGCCCTGGCGCGCCGCCGCTGCGACGTCGTCGCAGACCTGCCGCGTGCGCTCCGCGTCATCGACGAGGCCCCGGAACACCGACTGAATTGACGGTCCGGGCTCCCTGTCGCCATCGGCGGCTGTCGGTCCAGCCACGTGCGTCGTCGGGTGGGCGACGAGTTTCCGCGCGAACCCGTCGGCGTCCTGGCCGCCGGAGCCGGCGCGATGCCGGACGGGCCCGCAGTACATCGTGATCAGCCCTTCGAGCCCGTCGCGGCGATACGGGGTGGCGGTGAGCCCGAGCCACGACGGCGCGGCGATCTCCTTCACGGCCCGCTCGAATGTCGTGGCCGGCACGTGGTGGCACTCATCGACCACAACGAGCCCGTACGGCCTGGTCAGCTCGGCGAGGTCATCCCGTCGGGCGAGGGTCTGGACCATCGCGATGTCGATGACGCCGCCCGGCCGCCGCCGCCCGCCCCCGATCACGCCGATCCGCTTGCGCTCGATTCCGAGGTGGGCTGACAGCCGGTCCCGCCACTGATCGACGAGGGGCTGGCGATCCACGATCACGAGCGTGGGCACTGCGCGCGCCGCGATCACACCGCAGGCGACCACCGTCTTGCCGCTGCCGGGCGGCGCGACCATGACGCCGAGCCGGTAGGAAAGGAGCGCCCCGAGGGCGTCGGACTGGGCCGCCGACAGCGTCGCCCCAAGACGCACGTCGATGCGCGGGAGCGCCTCCGGCGCGTCGTGCACCCGAAGCTCGCTGCCCGCCTCGGCCGCCACGGCCTCGGCCGCCTCGCGGAGGCCCCGCGGCAGCAGCAACCTGTCGAGGCTCTCGCCGTAGCAGCGCAGGAAGCGCGGCGTCTTCCAGGTCGACAGGCGGAGGCGCTCCTTCTCGTAGTAGACCGGGTTGTGGATCGACGCCAGGTGCTTGAGGGCCGCGAGCAACGCCGGGGGCATCCCGATCCGGTCGATCGAGAGCATCGCGCCGGCCTCGGCATCGACCACAGGGGGCGATGGGATCGCCAGGCGTCGCCGAGGCGGTCGGTATGTCCGTTCGTCAGGCCCCGCGGGAACGAGACGGACGGCATCCGCGAGCGAGAGGATCGACGCCGGCGAACACCGCCCGACCGACGAAAGGAAGGCCCATTGGTCCGGGGCAGGCTCGAGCGTCCCAGGCTCGAGGAACACCGTGGTGCCGCGTCTGCGGCAGGCCCCCTGGAGCGGCAGCGCGATCAGGTTGCCGAACGAACCGGCGGGCATGAAGTCCTGGGCCGGGAACAGCCGATCGTAGCTGGCGAGGTCGAGCTCCGCCCGGATCGTCATCGCCTCCCTGAGCAGATACGCGCCGACCCGGCGGGCGGCGGCAGCGGGGACCTGCCCCGTGAAGAAGGTCCACGCGTGGGCGCCGTTCCCGGATCGCGACCGCTCGACTGCAACCGGGATGCCGGCCTCCAGGGCGGCATCCGCGTACGCGGCCGCGTCGAGCGGCCAC
>CAVQKO010000012.1:0-10605 GCA_963713075.1 uncultured Chloroflexia bacterium | reverse complement strand
TCGGGCCTCCTCTAGGAGCGCGGGTCGAAGACGATCTTGCGGTGGACGAGCCGGTGGGCGGCGATCTCGTCGAAGACGGCGGGCGCCTCGCTGAGCGGGAACCGGTGCGAGACCATCGCGGGCATGTCGAGGCCGCCGTCGAGCACGGCGGCGAGGCTGTCGGACCACTCGTGGCCCGGCCAGGGCGCGGAGTAGGACATGAAGCAGCCGGCGAGGCTGAGCTCGCGGCGCATCAGCTGCTCGATGAACGACATGGGCAGGGTGGCGTCCGGCGGCTGGTTGCCGGCGAGGACCACGCTCCCGCGCGGGCGGGTGACCTCCACCACGCTCGCGAGGGCGGCGGGCGAGCCGGACGCCTCGAGCGTGCAGTCCACGCCGGCGCCGGTGCGCGCCCGGACGGCAGCGGGGACGTCGTCGCGCGTCGGGTTGAGGGCCACGTGCGCGCCCATCGCGCGGGCCGCGTCGAGGTTCGCGTCCGCCACGTCGGTGGCCACGATCAGCGAGGCGCCCAGGACCCGGAGCCACTGCACGAGCATCAGCCCGATCGAGCCCGCGCCAAGCACGAGCGCGCTCTGCCCGCGCTCGAAGCGGCCGAGGTCGAGGGTGTGGCGCGCCACCGTCGACGGCTCGATCAGCGCGGCCTGCTCGAACGGCAGGCCATCGGGGACGACCAGGACGTTGGCGGCCGGCACGGCGACCCGCTCGGCGAACGCGCCGGGCCGCCGCGAGCCGACGAACGTGTACGAGCCGCAGGCGGAATAGCGGCCGGCGCGGCACTGCTCGCAGGTGTGGTCGGGGATGAGCGGCACGAGCGCGGCATGGCGGCCGACGAGCGCCGAGTCCACCCCGTCGCCGACGGCGCCGATCACGCCGGCCGCTTCGTGGCCCAGGATCATCGGGTACGCGCGGTGGCCGCGGAGGAAGCGGTGGATGTCGGAGCCGCACACGGCGGTGGCGTGGACCTCCAGGAGGACCTCGCCTGCACCGGGCACCGGGTCGTCGACGTCGACGATGGCGACCTGCAGGCGGTCCTGCAGCGCGAGCGCCCTCATGCCACGGCCGCCATGTGCTCGAACTGCGGCAGCATCGCCCGCGACAGGCCCTGCCACACCTCGAACAGCTCGCGGTACCGCGCGTGGCGCGCCGCGTCGGGCTCGACCGTGCTCCGCGCAGTGAGCAGGCGCTCCACGGTCTCGCCCGGATCCCCAGCGAGCCCGGCCGCCCGGGCCCCCAGCGCGAACAGCGCCAGTCCGGCGCCGCCCTCGGTGCCGTCGGCGAGGCGGGCGACGGTGTACGCGACGCCGGTGACGTCGGCCTTGACCTGGTTCCAGGCCGCGGACCGCGCCGCGCCCCCCTGGCCCAGCCACTCGGCCACGCGGTGCCCGAGGGCCTCGGCCAGCTGCAGGTTGTCCATGACCGCGAACGCGCACCCCTCGAGCACGGCGCGCACGAGGTCGGCGCGCGTGGTGGTGTAGCTGATCCCCGCGAACACCCCGCGCGCGGACGAGCTCCACAGGGGCGTCCGCTCGCCTGCGAGGTAGGGCAGGAACGCGACGCCGTTGGCGCCCGGCGGCACCGCCTGCGCCTCGGCGGCGAGCGCCTCGAACGGCCGGTCGCCGGCCCCCACGACCGAGCGCAGCCAGCCGAGCGACCCGCCGCCGACGGTCCCGGCCTGGAGCAGGTACTGGTCCTCGAGCACGTGGTGGCTGAAGATCAGCCTCGGCTCCGCGACCACCTCGGGCACGCTCATGCCGAAGCCGCCGGCCGACCCGCCCTGGTCCTGGGTGAGCCCGGGCCGGGTCACCCCCGCGCCCAGTGCGGCCATCGCGGCGTCGAGTCCGCCCACGATCACCGGCGTCCCGTCGGCAAGGCCGGTCTCCGCAGCGGCCCGGTGCGTCACGCCCCCGGCGAGGTGGCCCGCGCGGTGGAGGGGCGGCAGCCGGTCCGCAGGGATGCCGAGCGAGGCCGCCGCCGCGGCGTCCCACCGCTCGCGCCGCAGGTCGAAGCAGTGGAGGCCGTACGCCTGGGTGAGGTCGCAGGTGACCTCGCCGGTCAGGCGCGCCACCAGCCACCCCGACGAGGTGAGCAGCCACCGCGTGGCGTCGAACGCCTCGGGCCGGTGGGCGGCCAGCCAGGCCACCTTGGGCGTGAGGAGCGCCGCGTCGAGGCGGTTCGCGGCGAGGTCCACCAGGGCCTCCGCGTCGGGACGGGCGCGGAGCGCCGCCGCCTCCGACTCGGCGCGCCGGTCGAGCCACGTCATCGCCGGGGCCACCGGCCGCAGGCCGGCGTCGGTCGCCACGAGCGTCCAGCCGATCCCGTCGACGGCCACGCACGCGACGTCGTCGGCATGGACGCCGGCCTCGCCGAGCACGGCGCCGGTCGCGCCGCAGAGCGCCGCCCACCACCGCCCGGGGTCGATCTCGGCCCAGCCCGGGTGCGGCCGGTCCAGGGCGTACGCGGGGGTCGACTCGGCCAGCACGGTTCCGTCCTCGCGCCACAGCGCCGCCTTGAGCGAGGACGTGCCCAGGTCGAGGGTGAGGACGTGCATCGGCATCAGGCCGGGGTGACCGTCCCGTCGAGGTCCCACAGGGCCTCCCAGGACTGGCCCGCCTTCCACAGGAAGACCTGGCCCTTGATGAGCCGGCAGTTGCGGTCGATGCCGGCGATCGCCGCCATCTCGGCCTCGGACAGCGGCTCCCCGGCCGCCGCCCCGGCGAGGTTGGCCGCCAGGTTCGCGCGCTTGGTCGAGAACGGGATGGGCACCTGGCCGCGCTGGACCGCCCACTTGATGCACACGACGGCGGGATGGACGCCCAGGCGCTCGGCCGCCGCCACGATGACGGGGTCCTCGATGTCCACCGAGTCATCCGGCGTGCGGTCGCGTTCCGGGCGTGCGGGCGAGCCGATCGGCGAGTAGCCGATGGGCACCACACCCTCGGCCCGCACGAGCTCGAACAGCTCCGGCTGCTGGAAGTGCGGGTGCAGCTCCATCTCGTTGGCCGCCGGCCGGATCCGCGCGTCGCGGAGGACGAGGCGGAGCTTGGGCACCGTCATGTTCGAGGTGCCGATGTGGCGCACCAGGCCCCGGTCCACCAGCTTCTCGAGCTCGCCCCAGGTCTCCATGTACGCGTCGTGGATGTAGGGCCTCGCGTGGCTGTCGCGGGAGCCAACGTCGACGCCCGGGGCGTGCGTGTTGGGGAAGGGCCAGTGGACGAGGTACAGGTCCAGGTAGTCGAGCCGGAGGTCGCGGAGCGACCGCTCGAATGCGGGCGCCACCGCCGCGGGCGCGTGCTGGTCGTTCCACAGCTTGGAGGTGACCCACAGGTCGTCCCGCCGGATCCCGCCCCGGATCGCGCCCTCGAGCACCTCGCCGATCTCGGGCTCGTTGTTGTACACGGCGGCGCAGTCGATGTGGCGGTAGCCCAGCCCGAGTGCCTCCCCCACCGCGGCCGCGACGACGCCGGCCGGGGCGTGGTCCGAGCCGAAGGTCCCCAGCCCGATCGCCGGCATCGTGGCGCCCGACGCGAGCGTGCGCCTCGGGACCAGGCTGGGGTCGACGCGGGGCGGGATGGTGGTCACGGCAGGGCCTCCAGGCTGATGTCGGGGAGGAGACGGAGGGCGTCCGCGGGGTCCACCCGGCCCTGGCCCGCGGTCAGGGCGTTGGCGGCGGCGGCCGCGGCGCCGGCCCGGACGGCCTCGGGGATCGAGCGGCCCTCGGCGACCGCGGCGGCCAGCCCGCCGATCAGCGAGTCGCCGCTCCCGACCGGGAACGGCCCGAGCTCCGGCGGCGGACCGATCCGCCAGCCGCGTCCGGCCTCGTCGACGAACACCGCGCCGTCGACGCCGCGCGACACGAGGGCCATCCGGGCCCCGGCGTGACAGAGGCCCTTCGCCGAGGCGAGCGCCTCGGCCTCGCCGCCCAGCGGCAGTCCCGTCGCCTGCGCAGCCTCGAGGGCGTTCACCTTGGCCAGCCATGGGCCCTCGGCCACGGCGGCCGCGAGCGACGCTCCGCCGACGTCGACCACGACGCGGCCGCCGGCCCGGCGCACCACGCGGGCCGCCCGCGCATGCGCGTCCGCAGGCGCCCCGGCGGGCGCCGTGCCCGAGATCAGCACGAGCGTGCCCCCGGGATCCTCCGCCACCGCTGCGGCGATCGTCCCCTCCAGCTCGCTCCAGACCCCTGCGTCGATGGCCGGGCCAGCCTCGTAGAACTCCGTGAGGCGCCCGGTTGACCGGTCGAGCACCGAGAGGCAGGCGCGCGTCTCGCCGGAGGTCCACACGGGGCGCGTCTCGATCCCGTCGGCGGCCAGCGCGTCCGCGACCCACGCCCCGGCATGGCCGGCCAGCACGGGAACGGCGACCACCGCGAGGCCGAGGGCTGCGGCGGCCCGTCCCGCATTGAGCGCCTTGCCGCCGGCGACGATCGAGAGCACCCGGGGCCGGTGGATCTCGCCGGGCCGCAGCACCTCGACGTCGGCGATCTTGTCGACCGAGGTGTTCGGGCAGACGCACACGAGCCGGCGCACAGGTGCAGTCGTGACGTCCCGTGGCGCGGTCCCCGGCATCGCAGCCCTCCTAGTAGGCGCGGTACCAGCCGTCGCCCGGCGGCGGCACAGCACCCAGCGCGTTCGGGCGCGCGTGCCACGGGCGGCCGAGTTCGTCCACGAGCCGGACGAGGCGCTCGAGCCGACGACGGCCCTCGGACGCGAGCCAGGCGTCGCGGTCGGCCGGGGCCATCGTCGCGGACGGGGCCCAGACGCTGCGCCCGACCAGCACCCCGGACGCCCCGGCGCCGCACGCGACGGCGACCTGGCGCTCGAAGGTGGCGTCGTCGACGCCGCCCGACAGCAGCACCCACGGCACCGCGCTCGCCGCGTCGAGCTCGGCGCACGCGTCGGCCCAGGCGCCCTCGTCGGCCACCGAGACGTCGTACGGGAACTCGGCCTTGAGGATGTCGGCCCCGAGCGCGGTCATCGTGCGGGCGGTCTCGACCACGCACCGCCGGCGCGCCTCGCCGGTGAGCTTGCCGCCCGTGGCCGGGTCGAAGCCCAAGGGCTCCACGAACAGGGCGAAGTCGTGCCGGCGGCACTCGGCCGCCACGTCGGCCACGAACTGACGCTGGTCGGCGGCGTTGGCCGCGTCGGGGTGGTAGTAGACGAGCAGCTTCGCGGCGGACGCGCCCATGCGCTTCGCCTGCTCCACCGACCACCCGGGCAGGACGCGGCTCACGCGGGCGTCGGGCGCGCCCGCGTACCCCGTCGCCTCGATCGCCACGAGCAGCCCCGCGGTCCCGGGCAGCGACCCGTCGGCGATGCACTGCGCCGCGCCGATCTCCGGGTCCAGCAGCGAGCCCGTCGCGTGCGGCGCCAGCGCGCGGACCACGGCCCGCTTGAACTCCACCATCTCGTCGTAGGTCGTCGCCTCGGGCGCCTCGGGGTGGAGCTCCTTGCGCAGGTTCTGGCGATGGTCGAGCGCGAGCACGGCGAACGTGCCGCGCGCGGACGCGCAGGCGTCGAGCCCGCGGCGGGTGCCGGGCCGGGGCGCCCTGGCGATCGCGCCGGTCACGCGAGCGCCTCAAGGCTCGGCGGGCGGGGGACGGCCGTGGAGTGGCGGACCACCAGCTCGAAGGGGAGGATCACCGAGGCGCCGCTGGGCGGCTGGTGCCCGGTGAGGTGGTCCATCAGCAGCGACGCCGCCCGGTGGCCGATCTCGTAGGCCGGCTGGCGGGCGACCGTCATGAACGGCTCGATCGCCCACTCGTCGGGCAGGTCGTCGAAGGCGACCACCGACATGTCGTCCGGGACGCGCAGGCCCGCCTCGCGCAGCGCCCGGATGGCGCCGAAGGCGATGAAGTTGTTGGCGCAGAACACGGCCGTCGGCTGCGGGCCGGGCGCGGCGAGCATGTCGAGCGCCATTCGGTGGCCGTCGGCCTGGTTGCTCTTGCCGTAGTTGAACGAGCCGAAGTGGACCAGGCGCTCCGGCAGCTCCAGGCCAGCCTCCTCGAGGGCCAGCCGAGCGCCGGCGACGCGGTCCATCGACGTGGAGATGGCGGGCGAGCCCGTCAGCACCGCGATCCGCCGGTGGCCCAGCCCGAGGAGGTGCTCGATCAGCGAGTGCGCGCCGGCCACCGAGTCGCAGCGCACGCTGTCCACGGTCTGGACGTCGACGCGGCGGTCGATGACCACCACCGGCACGCGGTGGGACGCGAGCTGCCGGAACGACTCGCCCGAGCTGCGGGCAGGAACCAGGAGCACGCCGTCCACCTGGCGCTCGATCAGCGCGAGGAGGTACTCCTCCTCCTCGGCCGCATCCTCGTCGGTGTTGCCGTACATGACGGTGTACCCGTGGCCGTTGAAGAAGTCCTCGACGCCGCGGGCGATGGTCGTGAAGTAGGGGTTGGAGATGTCCGAGACCAGCAGGGCGATGGTCTTGGTGCGCTTGGAGCGCAGCTGCCGCGCCAGCGCGTTCGGCACGTAGCCCAGCTCCCCGATCGCCGCCTCGACGCGCGCGCGCGTCTCGGCGCTCGTGTGGCCGGTGCCGTTGACGACGCGCGAGACGGTCATCGCGGACACGCCAGCACGCTTCGCAACGTCGCTGATCGTGCTCATGTGATACCGGCTTCCATGTAGGGGACGGGCCCGGTCTGGGCCCGGGAGAGACCGGGGGCCGGCCGCGGCGCGGCCGGCCCCCGAGTCGTCAACTCAGGGTGCGTGTCCTACTTGTAGAGGACGGCCTGGATCGTGGGGTCGTTGATGTTGGTCTTGTCGAACCAGTAGAAGCCGGTGTCGATGGTCTTGGGCAGGGTCTTGCCGTTGACCGCGTCAACCGCGGCGTCGACGCACTTGGCGCCGATGCCGATCGGGTTCTGGGTGATCGCGCCGGACTCGACGCCGCTGTTGATGGCGTCGAGCTGCTGCTGGCCGGAATCGTAGCCGACGGCCACGATCTTGTTCTCGTTGCCGGTCTCCTTGAGCGCGTCGAGGATCCCGGCGATCGAGCCCTCATTGGCCCCGAAGAAGCCCTTGAGGTCCGGGTTGGCGGTCATGATGCCCTTGGCGAGGTCGGCCGACTTCTGGTGGTCGCCTGCGCCGTACTGGATCGAGACGATCTCGATGTTCGGGTGCTTGGCCTTCATCTGGTTGACGAAGCCGTCGCGCCGGGTGATGCCGGTCTGGCTGGTCTGGTCGTGGACGATGACCGCCACCTTGCCGGAGTCGCCGATGAGGGCGGCCAGCTTGTCGGCCTCGACGCCCGCGGCTGCGATGTTGTCGGTGGCCACGGTCGTGACCGGGATCGTGCTGTCGACGCCGGAGTCGAAGCCGACGACCGGGATGTTCTTGGACTGGGCCTGGCTGAGCAGGTCGCCCGCGGCCTTGCTGTCGAGGGCCGCGAAGCACACGGCGGCCGGGTTGTTGGTGAGCGCGTTCTGGAGCATGGTCAGCTGGTCGTTGACCATCGTCTCGTTGGCCGGACCCTGGTACGTCGCGGTGACGCCCAGCCTCGCGGCCTCGTCGAGCGCGCCCTTCTTGACGGCCTGCCAGAAGGCGTGCTGCTCGCCCTTCGAGACGATCGCGATGGTCTTGCCCTTCGCCGCGCCGCCATCGGTCGGCGGCGTGTAGGCAGAGGCGGCGCCGCCGTTCGACGAGGCGGCGGGAGCCTCCGAGGCGGGGGCGGCCGCCGACGGCGACGGCGTCGCGGCGGAGCCGGAGCACGCACTCGCCGCAATCGCGGCTGCGGCGGCAAGGCCCAAGATGCGGGTGACTTTCATTTCTCCTCCATCCGAGTTCTTCGGTGACCGTTGCAGCCGGGCGCGTCCCTCGGCCCGGCGATTGGCCCAGGATTGGTTGAGTGCCGCGGCTGGGTGCCGCGAACGGCTCAGGAGCGCCCGCGACGGCGGGCGATGTCGAGCCAGACCGCGCCGATGACGACGAGGCCGGTGATGACGTACTGGAACTGCTGGGGCACGTTGTCGACCGACAAGCCCGTGGCGAGGGTGCTGATGAGGAACGCCCCGATCAGCGTGCCGACGATGCTCCCCTCGCCACCAGCGAGCGAGGTGCCGCCGATGACGGCTGCGGCGATCGCGTTGAGCTCGTAGCCCATGCCCTGGCTCGGCTGCGCAGATGCGCTCCGAGCCGACAGGACGATGCCGGCAAGGCCGACGAACACGCCGCCGACGACGTAGACGGCGATCTTCCAGCGGTCGACGTTCACGCCGGAGAGCCGGGTCGCCTCCTCGTTCGAGCCGAGCGCGAAGGTGTACCGACCCAGGACGGTCTTGTTGAGCAGGACCCACGCGACGGCCGCGCCGCCGAACATGACCCACACGATGTTCGGGATGCCGGCGATCGGCGCGTCCATGAAGAACCCGCGCAGGGCGGGCTGCGGGTCGGTGAAGTAGATGGGGTGGACGTCCGAGAGCACCTGGGCCAGGCCGAGGGTCACGTACAGCATGCCCAGGGTGGCGATGAAGGGCGGCAGCTTGGCCTTCGCGATGAGCAGGCCGTTGACGAGCCCCATCAGGGCCCCGGCGCCGACTGCGGCGAGCAGGCCGAGGGGTAGCGGCAGGCCCCAGTTCACCGCCACGATGCCCATCGCCACTGAGGTGAAGGCCGTGCCGGTGCCGATCGAGAGGTCGATCCCGCCGGTGATGATGACGAACGTCACGCCCGTGGCCAGGAGGCCGTTGGACGCGGTCGCGGTCAGGATGTTGCGGTAGTTCTCGAGCGACGCGAAGTTGGGCACCTTGATCGAGAAGAAGGCGAGCAGGATGACCAGGGCGCCGAGCGCGAGGAACCGCTGGACCGACTCGCCCGTGACGAGCGATCGGAGGCGGGGGGTGGCTGCTGTCGCGGTCTGCATCAGTTCGCTCCGACGCTCATGGGGGTGCCGATCTCGGGGCCGGCTGCAGCCACCGATTCACGCTGCGTGGCGAGGGTCATGATCCGTTCCTGCGTGGCCTCGGCCGCGCTGAGCTCGCCCGTGATGCGGCCCTCGCACATGACCAGGATCCGGTGGCTCATGCGCAGGATCTCGGGCAGCTCCGAGCTGATCATGATCACGGCCTTGCCCTGGCGGGCCAGGTCGTTGAGCAGCCTGTAGATCTCGCTCTTGGCCCCGACGTCGATGCCTCGCGTCGGCTCGTCGAAGATGAGGATGTCGGTGTCGGCGGTCAGCCACTTGGCGATGACGACCTTCTGCTGGTTGCCGCCCGAGAGGTTCTTGACCCTCTGGCCGACCCCTGGCGTCTTGATCGCGAGCGTCTGCACCAGCGATTCCGCCTGCCGCCGGGTGGCGCCGGCCCGGACCCAGCCCAGACCGCTCGCGAAGCGGCGCATCGAGGCGAGCACCGTGTTCAGCTCGACGTCCATGCCGAGCGCGAGCCCGTACCGCTTGCGGTCCTCGGACAGGTAGGCGATCCCGTGCCGGACGGCGTCGGCCGGCGTGCGGATCGCCACGGGCTTGCCGTTCACGAGGACTTCGCCGGACTCGGGCGCGTCCGCGGCGAAGATCGCCCGGACCACCTCGGTCCGGCCCGCGCCGACGAGGCCAGCGATGCCGAGGATCTCGCCCCGGCGGAGCTCGAAGCTCACGTCCCGGACCTGGCGGCCGCGATTGAGGTTGCGCACCTCGAGCACCACCTCGGGGTTCGGGTGCTCGGGGATCTCGGGCGCCTCCTCGAAGATGGTCCGGCCGACCATCATGCTGATGATCTGCTGGATCGTGGCCTCCGCCGTGACGACCGTGTTGATATAGCGGCCGTCGCGCATGACGGTCACCCGGTCGGTGATCCGCTTGAGCTCCTCGAGTCGGTGCGAGATGTGGACGATCCCGTGCCCGCGCTCGCGGAGGTGTCGGGTGATCCGGAACAGCTCGTCGATCTCGGTCTCGGTCAGCGCCGCCGTCGGCTCGTCCATGATCAGGACGGCGGAGTTGTAGGACAGCGCCTTGGCGATCTCGACCATCTGCTGCTGGGCGACCGCGAGGCTGGACACCTTGGCGGTCGGGTCGAGCCGGATGTTGAGCTCCTCGAACAGGTCGGCGGCCTTGCGGTTGAGGGCCCGCTCGTCGAGGAACCCGGCGCGGCGCGGCTCGCGGCCGATGTAGATGTTCTGGGCCACGGTGAGATGGCCCATCAGGTTGAGCTCCTGGTGGATCATCGCGATGCCCAGGTCCTGGGCCGCCCTGGGCGTCGTGACGTCCACCTCGGCGCCCTTGACCCGGATCGTGCCGGCGTCGCGGCGGTAGATCCCGGTGAGGACCTTCATCAGCGTGGACTTGCCTGCGCCGTTCTCGCCGACGAGGCCGTGGACCTCGCCCGCGCGAAGCTCGAACTTCGCATCGTCGAGGGCGTGCACGCCCGGGAACGTCTTGGAGATGCCGGTCATCTCGACGAGGATGTCACCCATCGCGGATCCTCTAGGGGTGGGGTCTGCACGGGAGCGGGCCGGGAGGGTTACCGATAACTGTTATCGATAACGGAGCCGAACGTTAGCGCATTCGCAACCGGTCTGCAATAGGGAATCGACACGCTGCTGCAATGCGGGCGCCGATTCCGGCAATGCGTGGTGCGGCGGCCCATCAATGCCGCCGCACCACGATGGC
>CAVQKO010000011.1:0-6197 GCA_963713075.1 uncultured Chloroflexia bacterium | reverse complement strand
GATGAGCACGACGGGGCGCTCAGCGCCGCCACGCCGCCGGACGCTTCTCGAGGAAGGCGGACAGGCCCTCCTGGCCCTCCGCCGAGACCCGCTGACGTGCCGCGATGCCGACGACCAGGGCACGGGCTGCCGCGTCGTCCAGCCCTCGCAGAGAGCGGATCACCGTCTTTGCCTCGCGGGCCGCGGTGGGACCCGCGCTAAGCAGCTCTGCGACCACCGCGTCGACCCGCTCATCCAGCGCCGCCTCATTCGGCAGCACCTCGTGCACCAGGCCGATGGCGACGGCGCGTTCCGCGCCGAACCGCTCCCCGGGCGGGAAGAGGGCACGCGCGTGGGATTCGCCGATCTTGGCCACCACGAATGGCGCGATCACGGCGGGCAGGATGCCCAGTTTGGTCTCGGTGAAGCCAAAGCGGGTATCCGCCGCAGCCAGGACCACGTCGGCGACCGCGCACAGCCCCATCCCGCCACCCAGTGCGGCGCCGTGGACCCGCGCCACGACCGGGACCGGGCAGCGGTCGATGGTGGCCATCATGTCGTGGAGGCGGCCGGCATCGGCCTGGTTCTCCTCAAGCGTCAGCCGCAGGGCGGCCTTCTGCCAGGCGATGTCGGCGCCGGCCGAGAAGCTGCGACCGTCCCCCGCGAGGACGACGGCCCGCAGGCGTTCCGGCGGCTCTGCGGCCAGCTCTGCGAAGGTGGCGTCCAGCGACGCGATCAGCTCGGCGTTGAACGCGTTTCGGACCTCCGGCCGGGCCAGCGTGACCCGCGCGACGGTCCCGCCTGGACCCGAGCGCTCAACCCGCAGGCCAAAGCGCTCGCTCATCGGCCAGGACCCCGGTAGAAGGGCTCGACCATGCCGCGCACGTTGCTCAGCAGCGGCTCCTCCAGCCAGACCACGTCGGTGCCGTCCGGGACGTCGACGGTGGCGGAGGCATCCTCGTCGCCCACCAGGCCCAGCAGCAGCCGGCGCACGCCGTCACTCTCCGCCTCCACCAGGTACGCCGCCCGGACACCCGAGCCGACCAGGTCGCGGGCCACGGCGGTCTCCACGGCCAGGGCCTCGGCGCCGGGCAGGCGAAGCGACAGCGAGGTCCGCCGGCTGGGAGAGAAGAGCGGGTCGTCCGATCCGGGCAGCCGGCCCGCCGCGAGCGCGGCGACCTCGTTCGCCGAGAACTCGTAGGGAATCGGCCCGGCCGGGTCCAGGATGGCGGGCAGGCCGTTGGCGGCCAGGTTGCCGAAGGCGATCCCTGCCGGGATGGGCAGGTTCGCGGTGCCCAACGGTGACCATGCCGCCAGGGCGGCGACCGAGCCGAACAGGACGTTCACCGGGTTGCCGGCTCCGTCGCGGGCCAGCATCACGCTGATCTCGACCTCCTCGTCGTCATTGACGGCCGACGCCAGCGCCTCGCGCGCCTCGTCGCCGTGGTTGGGCGGAACGGGAAGCAGGACCGTGCCGCTCATGAGGGTCCGGTAAAACCCGGCCAGCGCCGCGGGGTCGGTGTCGCCGCGGTCCTGCGCCTCGCGTGCCGTCCGCATGGCCTCGAACAGGTTCACCGCGCTGGTCTCCAGCGATCCGGTCGGGGTCGACCGGTCGTGGGAGCCCGGCTGGGGTCGCTCGAACGCCTCGTCGTTCACCTGCCGAGCGTACCGGATCGGCGCCCGCGACGGGACGCGGTGCGGTGCTAGCATCGGTCCATGCCCTCCGCGATCGATCACCTGGTCATTGCCGTCCCCGACCTCGATGCGGCCGCGGAGGCGCTCGAGGCGAGGGTGGGCCTGGCCTGCACCGGCGGCGGGCGTCATCCGGGCGCCGGCACGGCCAACCGGATCGCCTTCCTGGCCGATGGCGCCTACCTGGAGCTCATCGCCGTCGAGGACCGTGCTGAAGCGGAGACGTGGCCGGTGGGACGCGCGACGCTGGCTGCGCTCGACGGCCCCGGCGGCGGGCTGGCAGCCTACGCCCTGGTCGACGACCGACTGGATTCCACCGTGCCGGAGCTGCAGGCCAACGGCAGCAGCATCGGTCCGCCGCAGCATGGCTCCCGCCGTCGCCCGGACGGCGCGCTGGTCGAGTGGTGGACGGCCGCACCGGAGGACATCGGCCCCGACGGCGTCCCCTTCCTCATCCGGCACACGTACACAGGCCCCGAGTGGGGTCGCGAGGCCATGGCCGAGCGCCGCCACCAACGCCACCCCATTGGCAGCCCGGCCATCCTGCTGCGGCTCGACATCGCAACCGCCGACCCGCCCGCCCTGGCCGCACGCTACCGCCGCGAGCTGGGGCTCGAGTTCTGGGCCGTGGCCGACCTGGCCGTGTGCAGCGTTGGCCCGCACACCATCCGGCTGGTCCCCCGACGCGAGATGGAGGTCCCGGCCATCGTGGTGCTGGGCGCCGCCGTCGAGGCGCCGCGCTCGTCCACGCTCCTCGGGATGCGCTTCGACGTCGAGCCCGCGGAGGTGGCTGCCGCCCTGGCCTCGTCGTAGCGGCTTGACCGCACTCCGCACAATCTGCCGATGGAGCCCGCCCCGGCAACCGAACGCCGGATCGTCAGCGTCCTGTTCGGTGACATCGTGGGGTTCACCCCGCTGGGCGAGCGGCTGGATCCCGAGGACATCGCCACGGTCCAGGACGCGTACTTCGCGAGCGTCCGCGAGATTGTTGGCCGCTACGGCGGGCGGGTCGAGAAGTTCATCGGCGACGCGGCCATGGCCGTCTTTGGCCTGCCCCGGGCCCGGGACGACGACGCCGAGCGCGCGGTGCGAGCCGGGCTCGCGCTGGTGGCCGCCGTGGAGGAGCTCGGGCCGCGGCTGGGGCTCGAGGATGCGGCCCTGCGTCTGAGGGTCGGGATCAACACCGGCGAGGTGGTGGCCACCCTGGGCGGTCCCGATGCGTGGCGCATCACCGGCGACACGGTCAACACCGCGGCGCGGCTGCAGACCGCCGCGCCGCCCGGCGGCGTGCTCCTGGGCGAGACGGCGGCCCTGACCGTGGCGGACGTGGCGGAGCTCAACGAGACGGGCCCCCTCGAGCTGAAGGGAAAGGCGGAGCCGGTCCGGGGCTGGATCGCCACGGGGATCCTGCCGCGTCGCTCGCGGGAGCACGCCATGGGCGGGCTGACGGCCCCCATGCTCGGACGCGAGGCGGAGCTGGCGCAGCTCAGCTCGGTGATCCGCGATCCGGGCGGCAGGTCGCACCGCTTGCTGGTGGTGGCGCCGCCCGGCGTGGGCAAGAGCCGTCTCCTCGACGAGCTGGCGGCGTCCGACGTCGGCGGCGCCGTGATGCTGCGTGCCGCCGTGCGACCGCGGGCGGAGTCACCGTTCGCACCCATCGCGAGCCTGGTGCGCGGCGCCCTGCTGGCCGCCGGCTGGGACGCGGATGCCGTCTCGCGAGAACCGGGGGCGGCGGAGATCGCCGCGCTCCTGGCCCGGAGCGGCGCGTCGCAGGCACGGGCCGGCGTGCTGGCGAGGGAGCTCGCGGCGCTCGTGGGCGAGGCCACGCCACCGGAGGCCGAACGCCTTGCCGAAGCCGCCGTGGGCGACCCGCGGGAGCGGACTCGACGGTTTGACGACTGGATCGCCGCCCTCGACCTCCTGGCCGGATCGCGTGGCGTGGCCTGGCTGCTCGAGGACCTCCACTGGGCGGGCCCCGATCTCCTGGCCTTCGTTGACCGGGTGCATGCCACGCCCGCCTCGGGGGGCCGGGTCGTGATCGGCACGGCGCGGCCGTCCCTCCTGGAGCGGGAACCGGCGTGGTGCGGCCCGCGCGAGTCGGAGGGCATCACCCGCCTGGACCTCGGGCCCCTGGCGCCGTCCCAGGCGGACGCGCTGGTCCGGGCGCTCGTCGGCGAGGCCGTGCCGGCGTCGCTCGTGGAGCGCATCGCCCGGCGATCGGACGGCAACCCGCTTTTCATCGAGGAGCTGCTGCGGACGTGGGTCAGCGTCGGGCTGCTCGTCGCCGAGGGCGACGGGACCTGGCGCCTCGAGCGCGAGGCGGATTCGATCGAGCTGCCGGCCACGGTCCAGGCCATCTACGCCGCCCAGATCGACGACCTCCCGCCCGCGGCCCGGCGGCTCGCCCGCCATGCGTCGGTCGCGGGGCGCGCCTTTCCGGGCAATGCCCTCGAGGCACTCGAGGCGGGTGATCCCGAGGCGGTGGACCGCCTCCGGGTGCGTGCCCTGATCGAGGGTCCGTCGGACGCCGAGCTGGGCCCGAGCTACCTGTACCGGCACGTCCTGCTCCGCGATGCCGGGTACGCGACCCTGGCACGCGCCGAGCGTGCCCGCCTCCACGCGCGGCTGGCGGCCTGGATGACGGAGGCCGCGGGGACGCGCGTCGATCGCGTCGCGGAGGGCATCGCCCGGCACTACCTGGCGGCGCTCGACGCGCTGCCCGCCCTGGCCATGCCGGGCGCCGGCGCCGTGGACCGCGACGAGCTCGCCGCGCTGACCACCGCCTGGCTCGAGCGGGCTGCGACGGCCGCCATTGCCACGGGAGCGCCGGTCGGCGCCCGCGAGCTCGTGGACGAGGCCCTGCGCCTGACCGATGGCACGGCCACCGCCGACCGCGCGCGCCGCCTGGCGCTGCGCGGCGAGGCGACCGCGTTCAGCGGGGACATGGACGAGGGCAAGGCCGCCTACCGCGAGGCCGCGGCGCTGTTCTCGTCGCTGATCACCGCCGACGCCGAACCGGCCGCCCGCGCTGCGGCTCGCGACGGATACGCGGCTGCCATCCTCGCCGAGGGAACGCTGCTCATCGAGCAGCTCGAATTCCGCGAGGCGGAAGCGCTGGCGGAGCGCGCGCTCGCCACCGTCGGGGCGGCCGACGACCTGGCCGCCGCCCGCCTGCGCTACCTGCGTGCCTGGGCGCAGGTCGCCTACCAGCCCAGCCCGGAGGCCGCGGACGACCTGCGCTTCGCGGTGGCGGTCTGCGAGCGCGAGGGAGACCCCGCGGTGCGCCTCGACGCCATGTACCTGCTGCAGGCGGTCGAAGCCGACTTCGGCCGGCTGACCCGCCCCGAGCTGCTGGCCAGGATCGAGGAGGTGGCGCGCCTGGCCGAGTCGGTCGGAGCCGCGCGGCGTGCCGTCTCCTCCTATCGGGCCATCGGCATGAACCTGGTGGACTCCGCGCCCCCTGACGCCGTCCCCTGGGTGCGACGCTCCATGGAGATGGCCGATGCCCACGGCCTCCTGGAGGAGACCGCCTGGGGCTGGTACGCCATGGCAGAGCTGGAGTTCGTGCGAGGCGACTGGGACGCCGCGATCGGCGCCGCGCTCGAGGCCCTGGACATCGCGGAGGCGCAGGCCTACCACCGGCCCGTGGTCCGGACCCTGATGATCCTCACCCCGATCGCGCTGGCCCGCGGACGAATGGACCTCATGCAGCGCGGCTCCGCCTGGGTGGAGCGCCGCCGGTCGACCTTCCCGGACTCGCCGTTCGGCCGGTTCATGCAGGGGGCCATGGACCTGCGCTTCGCCGCGGCGGGACTGCTGCCCCCGTTCGTGCCCGGGGACGACCTCCTCGACGCATGGAACGAGCAGCCGGGCATGCCGTCCTGGCAGGCCGCCACCTGGACCAACCTGATGGCCTGGATCGACGCGGGTCGCCTCGACACGGCGGCCACCGCGCTCGAGCGCATCGCCTACTGGCAGCAGCAGGCCTTCGCCACCCCGCTGGCCGAGGCGGTGGCGGGGGCGCTGGGCGCCAGGCTGGCGCTCGCACGGTCGGATCCGGTGGGTGCCGTCGCCGCGGCCGACCGCGGCGCGCAGGCCGCGCGCTCGATGGCAGCGCCGTGGGCCATTGCCCTCGCGGAGCGGGCTCGAGGGCGCGCCCTGTCGGCCGCCGGCCGGGACGTCGATGCGCGAGAGGCCCACGCCAGCGCCGGGGCGGCAGAATCGGCGCTCGGCCTCACGGCACCGCTCGGCTGAGTCGCCGGTCTCCGGGGCGGTCGCCCTACTCCGTCGTGTCGACCACCGTGGTGCTCGCGGTTCGCCAGCGGGCGGCCCAGAGCACGGTGATCAGCCCCAGCGCCGCGACGATGATGCCCAGGCCCGGCTGATATGGGATGAACGGCAGGGCGACGCCCAGCGTGGGCAGGACCAACGAGCCCATGCCGGCGATGACCAGGAGAATCCCAAGGCTCAACATCTGCATGCCTCCATGCGTGCGAAACGCAGGAAGAGCAGACCCCGTGCCACGT
>CAVQKO010000010.1:0-366382 GCA_963713075.1 uncultured Chloroflexia bacterium | reverse complement strand
TCGTCTCCGACGCCTCGCATGAGCTCCGCACGCCTATTGCGGCCCTCCAGGCGACCGCCGAGACGCTGCTCCCGCGAGCAGCCGCGGCGTCCGAGGCGGGATGCGCTCGAGGCGCGGCTCGCCGGTGACGCGGCTCGGATGGGAAGGCTCGTCGACGATCTGCTCAGCCTCGCCCGACTCGATGCGGAGGCATCGACGCAATTCACACCAGTGGACCTCTGCGACGTGGCCGAGGCTGGCGTAGCGGCTGCCCGCGCACGTTCCGCACGAAGCCTGATCGAGCTTGACGGCTCACCAGGATCGACGGTCAACGGCGATCCTGAGTCGCTATCGCGCCTAGTCCGGAACCTCCTCGACAACGCCCTGACCGCTGCCGGCCCGACCGGCCACGTGAGAGTGCGGGCAATGGCCGGACCGGACGGGGCGCGATTGACGATTGAGGACGACGGGCCCGGAGTTCCGGCAGTCGAGCGCGAGCGGATCTTCGAGCGTTTCGTGCGGCTGGACCCTTCGGCGCCAACTGGTCACGGCTTGGGTCTCGCGATCGCACGTCGGATTGCGCGACAGCATGGGGGCGACATCACCTGCGACACGGTCCCAGCGGGCGCGCGCTTCACGCTCCGATTGCCGCTAGCCACTCGACCTGAATGATGCCGGCTCGTCTCGCCCAGCCCTGTAGCTGAGGTCGGCGGTGGTCCTGTCGGACCGGTTGGTCAATCCGGCGACGGCGACGCGGTGTGCTCGAAGGTGACCCGGTTCGAATGCAAGCTTGTCGACATCCGGATGAGCGTGAGCGGCAGGACAATTCGGTCTACTCGCCTGCGGTGCTACCCCCCGCCGGGGGCCAGCGGCCCGGGCGCGATTTGGCTCGCACTCTCCCGATGTCCGGGTCCATCGGAGAGCCCGTGACCTGCGGATCCATTGCTCGCGGCGCGGCGATGTCCGGATCCCGCCTCTGGCGACGACTCTTGAGCAGAGGCACCTCCAGGTGCTGCCAGCGAGGAAGGTCCGATGAAGAGGTCACGTCGCGTTGGGGTAGAGGTTCACTCGATGCCCGGCGGAGCCGGTCGACTGGCGCTCATCCTGGCGGCCGCGCCGGTCGCCCTGCTCGCCATGCTTCAGGTCGCGAGCCCGGAGTTCGATCCATCGTGGCGAATGGTGAGCGAGTAGGCCGCGCTTGGCCGGTACCCTTGGCTCCTCTCGCTGCTGTTCCTCTTTGGGGAATCGGCACGTGGGCCCTGGCCGTCGCGCTGCGGCCACACCTGTCGACCCGCGCAGGGCAGGCTCGGCATCGCCTTCCTGGTTGTAGCCGGCCTCGGCGACGCCATGGCCTCGGTCTTCGACATCACGCAGGGCGTCCCGCACAGCATCGCCGGGCTCCTGGGAGTCCTGGGCCTGCCAGTAGCGGCCGTCCTGGTGAGCGCTGCGCTGTCCCGCAATGGGTCCTGGGCGGCTTCACGTCGGCCGCTCATCACCCTAGCGGGCCTGACCTGGCTTGCCGTGGCGACCCTCGTGGCCTCGCTCGTCCTCATGACCGTCCAGGTCGCGCAGGCCTACGGCGGTCAGTTTCCCTGGCCGCGCCCGCCACGCTGCCGCCGGGCGTGTTCAAGCTGGCCGGCTGGGCAGACCGCCTCATCGTGGTTTCGAACTGCCTATGGGCCGCGGCTCTCGCCTGGCGGGTCGCAGGGGTAGCGCGGTCGCGGTCTCCGCAGGCTGGCGCGACCCACGCGGCCGTGAGGGCCACGGCCGCCCCGGCCTCGACGGCCAGCTGACAAACGACGGCCCGAGGACACGAGTCGCAGCCCGCCGCGCGGCGGGCGAGAAGGAGACAATCCGATGACACCGATCGATGATTACCTCGCACGGGTCCCGACGACAAGCGGGGCGCGCTCGACGGCTGCGCGCGGATCCGGGCCCTCGCGCCGCAGGCCACCGAGGCGATCAGCTACGGATGCCCGCATTCCACCTGGGCGAGCGCTGACTTCGCCGGCCTGGGCGCGACGAAGCACGGGCCTGCTCCCTCTACATCGGCCGCGTGCCGGTGCAGGCCTCGGTGACGACCTGGCCGGCTATCGAGTTTGGAAGGGGACGGTCAACTTCGCCCCGGACCCGACCGCGGACCGCCGAGCTCGTGGCGAATCTGGCCGGTCCCGCCTCGGCCAAGTGCGCACCCTTCTGCCGACCACAGCGAGTCCGATGTCCGGGATTCGGGCCATGACTTCGACATCTCCAGTGAACGGCCCACAATCGGTGCCGCAGGAGCAAGGAGAGCCGCCGATGAAGTTCATGATCTCGACCTACGGGATGCAGCGCGACTACGACGCGATGGGCGGCGTGACGGGCGACGGGGCCGAGTGGTCGCCCGCCGACTTCGAGGCGATGGGCGCCTTCATGGAGGCGCTCAACCGCGAGCTCGACGCGTCCGGGCGAGCTCGTCGAGACCCGGGGCCTCGACGCGCCGGTCCACACCCGCCGGATCCAGCTCCAGGAGGGCCTGCCCGTGGTGACCGACGGCCCATACGCGGAGACCCAGGAGGTGCTCGCCGGGTACTGGATCGTCGAGTGCGCGAGCTTCGACCGGGCGACCGAGATCGCCGCCAGGCTCTCGGCGGTGCCGGGCCCCGCGAGCGTCCAGGCGCGGGCCTACGCCGACGTCCGGCCGATCGTCGAGTCGCGCGCCGATCTCCTCGAGGGCTAGGCGCACTCCCGTGGCGGATACGCGGATCGAGGACCTGCTGCGCCCGCTCGCGCCGCAGGTCCTCGGCGCGCTCGTGCGGCGCTACGGCCGCTTCGATGCCGCCGAGGACGCGGTGCAGGAGGCGCTCCTCGCGGCGGCGACGCAGTGGCCCGTTGACGGACCTCCGGTCAGCCCGCTCGGGTGGCTCGTGACCGTCGCGTCGCGGAGGCTGACCGACATGCTGCGCCAGGAGCAGGCGCGCAGGCGGCGCGAGGACGCCGTGGCGAACGCCCGTCTCTGCCGATCGAGCGATGCCCCCGGTGGATTCCGGCTTCGAGGACGCGGACGACACGCTCATCCTGCTCTTCATGTGCTGCCACCCGTCCCTCACCGCGGCCTCGCAGATCGCCCTCACGCTGCGCGCCCTCGGCGGGCTCACGACGGCAGAGGTCGCCCGGGCGCTCCTCGTTCCCGAGGACACCGTGACCCGCCGCATCACCCGGGCGAAGCAGACCATCAGGGAGAGCGGCGTCCCGTTCCGCCTGCCGTCGAGGGCCGAGCGCGCCGAGCGGCTCGCAGTCGTCCTCCGCGTCCTCTACCTCATCTTCAACGAGGGCTACGTGAGCACCTCCGGGGCAAGCCTTCAGCGCCCCGACCTCTCGGCCGAGGCCATCCGACTCGCGCGCATGGTGCACCGCCTGCTGCCCGACGATCCCGAGGTTGCCGGGCTCCTCGCGCTCATGCTCCTCACCGATGCCCGGCGTGCAGCGCGGACCGGCCCGCACGGCGAGCTCGTTCCGATGGCCGAGCAGGATCGGAGCCGCTGGGACCGAGGCGAGATCAGCGAGGGGATCGAGCTCGTGAGCGGCGCCCTCGACCGGGGGGTCGCCGGCCCTACCTCCTCCAGGCCGCAATCGCTGCCGTCCACGACCGTTCGCCGACGGCGGAGGCGACGGACTGGGCCCGGATCGAGGTGCTCTACGAGCGACTGGCGTCGCTCTCGGACAACCCGGTGGTCACGCTCAACCGCGCCGTCGCCGTCGCCATGGCCCGCGGCCCCGCCGCGGGTCTCGAGCTGCTCGCGGCGGTCGAGGCTGACAAGCGAGTCGCCGAGGACCACCGGCTGCACGCGGTGCGCGCGCACTTGCTCGAATTGCTCGGCCGAGCGGGACGCAGCGAGGGAGGCGTACGAGGCCGCGGCGACGCGCACGGGCAACCTCGCCCAGCAGCGCTACCTTCGGGCGCGAGCGGCCCGGCTCAAGACCCACCCCGACCAGCCGGCCCCCGGCGGGTGATGAGGCCCACCTCGACCCGGATCAGATCCGCCGGCAGCCACGAAGGCGGCGATCACGTTCATCTGGCGCTGCGTCGCCCGCGGCGAGAGTGCGCCGCGGATGTAGCCGTCCCTCGTGCCCGATGCCTCGCAACGAGCATGTCGTAGGCTGTCATTGCGGTCCCGCCACCTGTTGGGCGCGGCATGACACCACTTTTAGGCAGGGCAGTGGACACGACCATGATTCGACCCGCCGGTGTTTCCTCATCGGCTCCGTTCTGGTCGCGGCATGCAGCGGCAGCGGCGCGCCCGCGCCGGCCGCGACGGCCGCCCCAGCGGCGGTCTCGGGCGGCGTCACCGTCGGGACGGCGACAACGGGCTCGGAGTCGTCCTCACGGGAGCCAACGGCCTGACGCTCTACACCCATGCCGGTGACACGGCGACGACGAGCACCTGCACGGGCAGCTGCCTCGCCGCGTGGCCGCCGCTGACGGTGGCCACGGCGCAGCAGGCGGCGGCGGCGCCGGGTGTGAATGGCCAGCTCGGGAGGCTCGTCCGACCCGAGGGCAGCATCCAGGTCACGTACGACGGGCAGCCGCTGTACTACTGGCAGGGCGACACGAAACCGGGCGACGTCACCGGTCAGGGCAAGGCCGGGTTTAGCGTGGCCCTGGCCTCAGGCCCCGCTCCGTCTTCGGGAGCGCCGAGCCCGGGCGCGAGCGGTTACGGGTACTGATCGTCAGCGACGCCTCAGGGCATCATCACCAACTCGATGCTCTAGGATCGGGCGGCGGCTCTCCCTGCCTGAGAGAGACCCGCTCGGACCGGTCATTAGGACTCCAGACTCGGGACCACAGCCACCCCTCGGCCCGGCCGCGGTAGATCAACTGCTCAGTGGTGAACCCTGAGCGTGCACGCAGGTCTGCTAGGTGGCGCTTCACTGTGCTGGGTCGGATGCCCACGATCTCGGCGGCGTCCGGGACCGATCCGCCAGCGGCAACGTAAGGCAGCCAGGATGTCGATCTGGCGCTGCGTTGCCTGCAGCCGAGGCGCGCCGCGCAGGTACCCGTCCTTCATGCGAGGAGCCTCGCGACGGCCGCCAACCATCCGTCTCGGCCCTCGAGGGGCATGTCGTAGGCTGTTAGCGCGGACCCGACACCTGTCGGGCGCGCCATGCTGAGCTTCGGCTCCGAGGTCCAACGACGAGCGACCTGCCGCGACACCCCGGTTCGTCGACACTCAGCAGGAACCGCCACCATCGACGCGGTACGCGAGGCTATGACACCCACACATCGACGGGCGATATTTCGAATGTTTCAGGATCCGTATGAAGCGCGCCCCACCCTGGCGGATGACGCTGAGAGTCCACAGTCATCAGCTCTACTGAGCATGCGAGCCTCGGGATCATCATCTGCAAGTCCTTCCGGGACCCCTTCGGTGAACGCCAAAGCGGCACGACGTCACGCGTCCGGGAGCCTCTTTCCGCCGCCCCCCCTGTGGACTCCGGATACCCGTCTCCGAGGCTTCCTTCGAGCAGGCAAGGATGGACCTGACGGCCGACTTGTGAGACGATTTCGGGTAGTCAGGGTCGGCTCGAGCGCGAAACGGGCCGTGGCGGCGATCCTGGGCGGGTACCCCCTCCGAACGAACAGCTGATAAGTGTGCCCGTTTGTATCGGGCATCCACGCTTGTAGCACTGCGCAGAGGGCGGGAGACTTACGAAACAGCTGCTCTACCGCTGAGCTATGTCGGCGCCGATCAAGAATAGCCGATGCGCTCGGACATCACCTATTCGTGATCATCCAAGCACGCACGAGATCGCGCTCGAATCGCTGGCACAACGCTCGAACAGCTGATGACTGTATGGACGCGACGCCGAGCTCCCCGCAGATGTCAGAACGCTCGTTCGACACCGGGCGCCGCTTCGCGCTCGACGACTCGCGCGCTCCTGGGCCCCTGCATTGCGCGTCCGACTCCTGTCGGGCGCGCCACGAACACTTGTTCTATGTCGACTTGAGCGGGCGGATACACGCCGCGCACCGGCGAACACCGCTGGATCGCGAGCGTCGAGGCCGACCGTCGCGACGCGGTTGCCCTACCGACGAGGGCGCGTCGACGGCCCGAGGAGCCCGAGGTCCCGGGCGCGCTCCACCGCCTCGGTGCGCTTGTGGGCGTCGAGTTTCTCGTAGATGTGGCGCATGTGCGTCTTGACCGTGCTCGTGGATAGGAACACCTCGGCGGCGATCTCGGGGGCCGAGAGGTTGCTTGGGAGGTAGCGGAGCACGCGGAGCTCGCCGTCGGTCAGGGGCTCGGCCGGCGCGGATGAGCCCTCGCCGCGGGCGCGCGGGGCCGTGCCGGCGAGGACGTCTAGGACGGTGGCGAGCAGGGCCGCGTGGGCCGTCCGGTGGCCCCGGTGGCGCTCCAGCAGCCCCCGCAGCGGCACCGCGACGAACGGCAGCACGAGGGCGTCCGCCTCGGCCAGGTCGAGCGCGCGCTCGAGGTCGTCCTCGGCCGCCACGCCCTGCGCGAGGGCGTCGTGCGCGAGCGCGCTGAGCAGGAGCGCGTTGATCACGGACACGTCCCGCACGATCGGCGCCGTGCCCGCGAGCACAGGCTCGAGCTCCTCGTGCGCAGCGCGGACATCACCCTCGGCGAGCCGAAGCGCTGCCCGGGCGTTCCGCGTCTCCGCGTGGTCGCGCTCTGCGTCGGGCGTCTCGCCGAGCACCGCCCGCGCCTCCGCCAACCGCCCGAGCCGTACGAGGACTTGGACGTGGACCCCCCGCGCCTGCGTCCCCAGCGGATCCGGCGAGCGCATGGCCCCCTGGAGCCCGTGCGCCTGAGCGAGCATCGCCGCAGCCTCTTCGAGTCGCCCCCCGCCGAGCAGCTGCAGGCCTCGCGCGTACCGGACGAACAGCTCCTTCGCGGGCTCGGCGTTGGGGCGCAGCGCCTGCTCGGCGCGGACCAGCCACGCCTCCGCCTCGTCGAACATCCCGCGCCACACATCCACGGTCGCCATCGCCGCGAACACCATCGGGGCGACTGGCTCGGACAGCCAGCCGTAGCGCTCCATGAGTGCGAGGGCCTCGGCGCCCGTCGCCTGCATCTCGCTGAGCGACCGCCGGCCGACGGCGACCGCCAGGTGCCCGAGCGTCCCCATCTCGACGTACGGCCGCGGGATGCGCCGGGCGAGCTCGAGGGCCTCGCGCAGGTGCCGCTCGGCGTCGTCCCCGGCGCCGCCCCACAGCTCGACGATCCCGAGGGTCATGAGCGCGACGGCACGGACGTCGTTCGTCGCGGCCACATCGCCCATGCGCGACACCTGGACCGGCTGGAGCAGCGGCCGCGCGTCCTCGACGATGGTGCTGTAGTCGCCCCGCCACCGCGCGAGCGTGAGGCGCGTGGTGGCGAGGAGCCCGTCGAACGCGCGCCGCCGGTCGTCGGGCACCTCGGGCGCGTGGCGCTCGGCGATCGCGATGTACGACTCGGCGCTCTCGAGCGAGGGCCGCATGACCTCGGCGTAGGCGAGCAGCGCCGCGAGCTCGGGGTTCGCGAGCGCATCGGGCGGCAGCGGCTCGAGGAGCGCCTTGACCCGCGTGAAGCTGCCGTCGAGCGCGATGCTGAACCCGTAGCGCCCGATCAGCTCCGCGGCGAGCCGCCAGTCGCCCGCGGCCTCGGCATGGCGGATGGCCTCGACGTGCAGCCCGTGCTCGGACAACCACCCCGAGGCCGCGAGGTGCAACCCGGGGATGGACTCCGGTGATACGCGCCGGAGCTCGAGCCGCAGCAGGTCCGCGAACAGGTGGTGATAGCGGAACCACGACCGCGCCGGGTCGAGCGACACGACGAAGGCGCCGGCGTCCTCGAGGTCGAGCAGGATCCGCTCGGAGCCGATGGTGCCGGACACGCAATCCGCGAGCGCCCCGTTGACCCGCTCGAGGATCGAGGTTCGCAGGAGGAGCTGCCGGACGGTCTCGGGCTCGCGCTCCACGACCTCCGCGAACAGGTAGTCGGCGACGCCGCGGTCGCTGCCCGAGAACGTCGCCACGAAGCGCTCGGGGTCGGGCTCCGTGGCCAACGACAGCGCGGCCAGCCGCAGCCCCGCCGCCCAGCCCTCGGTCCGGGCCAGCAGCGAGGCGACGCCCGCGTCGGACAGCGCGACCCCCGCCGCCGCCAGCAGTTGGCGGGTCTCCGCCGCGCCGAACTCGAGGTCCCGCGACCGCAGCTCGGTGAGCTCGCCCGTAAGCCGCCTCCTGTGCAGGGCGAGCGGCGGGTCCGGCCGGGTCGCGATGACGACGCGGAGCTGCCGCGGCCGTCGTGCCAGCAGGAGCTCGAGCTGCGCGATCGCGGTGGCATCGAGCAGCTCGTGGAGGTCGTCGAGGACGAGAACCACCAGACCATCGCGCGAGCCCGTCGCGGCCACGACCCGCTCGACAAGTTCGGACCCGTCCAGCCGCGCCAACGCGTCCACGTCGTCCAGCGCCCCGCGGACCCCGGCCGCACGGAGCGCCCCGGCGGCAGCGAGCCAGAACCGCCGGCCGTCGTGCTCGTCACGCTCGACCGACACCCAGGCCGTGTCGTCGCCGAGCCCCGCAGCCTCGATCCACGAGCGGAGCAGGACGGACTTCCCGCTGCCCGCCGGCGCCGACAGCAGGATGACGCCGCCCTCGAGGCCTGCCGACAGGCGGTCGAACAGATCTGGGCGCGCGACCACCGACCCGTGCCGCGCCGCGCCCTCCTGTGCGCGCATGGGCGAATGGTCGCACGCCGCGGGCATCGCGATGCACCGGACGGGCGGCCCGAAATCGACCGGATTGGATGACGCCCCCTCACCCTCCCGCCGCCGAGGCTGACGCCATCAACCACAAGCACAACGGAGGTTTCATCTCATGCTCAATCTGGTCGCCCGAGACTGGTGGATCTACACGTTCCGCGGGGTCGCCGCACTCCTGTTCGGGGTCATCGCGCTCCTGGCGCCCGGCTCCACGCTCGCCATCCTCGTCCTCGTGTTTGGCGCATATGCCCTCGTCGACGGCATCGCGCTCCTGGTCGCCCTCGCGAGGGGCGACGTCCTCGCCCGCAGCCACGCCTGGGCCACCGGCCTGATGGGTATCGCGGGCGTCGCCTTCGGCATCGCCACCTGGTTTTTGCCGGGCATCACCGCCCTGACGCTGCTCTACCTGGTCGCTGGGTGGTCGATCACGGTCGGGGCACTGCAGATCGTTGCCGCGATCGAGTTCCGGCGCGAGATCGATGGCGAGTTCTGGATGGCGCTCGGCGGCGCAGCGTCGATCGCGTTCGGCGTCCTGCTCGTCGCCTTCCCTGGCAGCGGCCTCGTTTCGCTCGTCTGGCTCGTCGGGATCTGGGCGATCACGTCCGGCGCCTCGAGCCTGGCCCTGTCCTTTCGCCTGTTCCAGGTCAACCGCGAGGGCTACCCCGCCGCCCTGGCGGCCTGATCCCTCCTCGCCCCCTCCCCTCGGCCGCGGCCCTCACGGGTCGCGGCCGTTCCATATCTGCCGGCCCAAGACCGGCAAGGAGACCCAGACATGACGACACCGATGTTCGAGACCGAGCACGCCCCCCGGGTCAGCCTCCGGGCCGAGGCGCTCATCAACGAGGCGTTCCTCCGGGTCATCCAGACCGGGTCGTACGCCCAGGTCGCGGTCATGACCCTCGCCGCCGGCGCGGCGATCGGCACCCGGGTGCTCTCCGAGACCGACTGCGTGTACGTCGTCGCGGAGGGCGTGGGGGAGGCGATCGTCGGCGATCTCGAGTTCGGCATCCAGCCCGGCGACCTCGTGCTCGTGCACGCCGCGACCCGGCACGACATCGTCAACCGCGCCGCCACCCCGCTGCGGCTGGCCGCCGTCCTCACCCCGCCGGCATACCCGGCGGGCACCCTCCTGCCAACCCGGGACGCCCTGGTTGTGGCCGGCGTCGTCCGCCCGGTCGCCGACGTCTGCTGACCCGAAATCCTCCGGATCGGACGACGACCGCTCATCCCCTCCGGCCCGACCTTCTCCTCAGCCGCGGCGCGTCGTCGCGGCGGAACACAACGGCACCAAGGAGAACCAAGCAATGCACAAGATCATCGTTTCCGTGTTCGACGGCGAGCAGGCCGCCTTCGAGGGCCTGAGCGCGCTCAAGGACCTCCACCGCGACGGCGAGATCACCCTCTACGCAACGAGCGTCGTGAAGAAGGACGCGAACGGCTGGATCTCGATCCTCCAGTCGAAGGACAGCGGACCCGTCGGGCTGCTGGCCGGCCTTGTCGGTGGCAGCCTCGTCGGGCTACTCGGCGGCCCGGTCGGGGTCGCGATCGGCGCGTACACCGGCACGGTTGGCGGCGCGCTGTTCGACATGTTCAACGCAGGCGTCGGCATGGACTTCATCAACGATGTCGCCGCCCAGATGGCACCGGACAAGGTCGCCGTCGTGGCCGACGCCGACGAAACCTGGGTGACGCCGGTCGAGATGCGGCTCGGCGCGCTCGGCGCCGTGACGTTCCGCCGTCTCCCCGACGAGATCATCGACGAGGGGCTGGTCCGAGAATCGAACGCCGCGAAGGCCGAGCTGGACCAGCTCGAGGCCGAGCTCCGAACCTCTACCGGCCAGGCGCGCGCGAAGGTCGAGGCCGCGATCGAAGCTCAGCACACGAAGCTTGCGACGATCGCGACTCGGATCGACACCACGCTGGCGACCCAGAAGTCGGAGCTCGAGGCCCGCCTCTCGACCCTGCAGGCGCAGCGCGCGAAGGCGCGCGAGCAGCAGAAGGCTCGGATCGACGCCCGCATCGAGGAGCTCAAGGCCTCCTACGCGGCGCGCCGGGCGAAGCTCGAGCAGGCCCGCGAGCTGGCCAAGCAGTCGGCCGCGCTCACCCGTGAGGCGATCCTCGCCTGACCCATCTCCCTCCCGACGCAGGGGCGACGGGGCATCCGGCTTTGTCGGCGCCCTCGGCCCCCTGCCTCCCCAGAACCCGGTGCCGCGGCGAGGCCGTGGCACCGGGCCGCGTCCCCAGGAGGCATCCCGATGACGACCCTGCAAGGACTCAGCGAGGCCGAGGCGGCGTCGCTCCGGGCCAGCGGCCAAGGGAACGGCGCGCAGTCGCGGCCGGGCCGCTCCTATGCGGCGATCCTACGGCAGAGCGTCCTGACGCCGATCAACCTGGTGCTGTTCGGCGTCTCGGGAATGCTGCTCGCGCTCGGGCTCGCGCTCGACGCGGCGGTGACCGCCCTGCCGGTCCTGCTCAACGTCCTCGCGAACGCCGGGCTCGAGGCGAGCGCGACGTACCGGCTCGAGCGCCTCAGGATCCTCTCCGCGCCCCGGGCGGCCGTCATCCGCGACGGCGTCGAGCGCCCCATCGACCCATCTGAGCTCGTGCGCGGCGACCTCGTTGTCGTCGGCCGCGGCGATCAGGTCGTCCTCGACGGCGAGCTCGCGGACGGCGAAGTCGAGGTGGACGAGTCCCTGCTCTCGGGCGAGTCCGACCCGATTCTCCGGCGACCAGGCGAGCGGCTGCTCTCGGGCAGCGCGTGCCTGTCCGGCCGCGGCACCATCCGGGTCACCGCGGTTGGCGGCGAGAGCTTCGCGAACCGGCTGACGGCAGGGGCGCGGGCAGCGAAGACTGAGCGCACGCCGCTCCAGCGCGACATCGACAAGCTCATCGCGACGACCGCGGGTCTGGTCGTCCTCGTCAGCGCGGCAGTCGCGCTCGTGTCGTCGCCGCTGGCCGGGGGGCTCGTCGACCGCGTCGAGGCAGCCGCGGTCCTCGTCGCGCTGGTACCGCAGGGCCTGGCGATCATGATCACCGTCACCTACGCGCTGGCCGCCCTCCGGATCAGCCGCGCCGGCGCGCTCGTCCAGCGGATCAACGCCGTCGAGGCGATCAGCCGGGTGGACGCCCTCGTCCTCGACAAGACCGGCACGATCACGGGCCCGCGGTTCGAGGTGCGCGAGGCGCTGCCCGTGCTCGCGGACGCCTCGGAACGGCGGCGGCTGATCGAGGCGGCCGTCGGGTCGCTGCCAGTCGGAGACCGCGTCGGCGACGCGACCCGTCGGTGGCTCAGCGCACCGGCCAGCGCGCCTCTTGCGACCGACGCGGCCCCGGGTGCCCGTGGCGCACCGCCTGTCTCGGACGCCATCCCGTTCGCCTCGGCCCGGCGCTGGTCCGGCGTTGTCCTCGCGGGCGCGCGGCCCGAGGCAGTGGTCCTCGGCGCACCCGAGGTCGTCCTGGGTGACGACGCCGATCCACGCCTCCGCGAGACCGTCGAGCAGTGGAGCCGGCTCGGCCGACGGGTGGTTGCACTCGCACGGGCGGACGGTCCGATCCTCCGCGACGCGTCGGGCCAGCCCTGCCTCCCGGACGCGCTCCAGCCGGTCGTCCTGCTGTCGTTCGCGGAGGAGATCCGCGACGACGCCCGCGAGACGCTCGCGACGTTCGAGGCAGCCGGGGTGGCGGTTAGGGTCGTCTCGGGGGACGACCCGCTGACCGTCGCGGCGATCGCCGCCCAGGCGGGCCTCGCGAACGCGCAGCGATCGCCGCTCGCCGGGTCTGAGCTGGCGGCCCTCGACGACGAGGCGCTTCGCGACCGCGTCGAGGATGTGGTGGTCGTCGGACGGGTCGCTCCCGACCTGAAGGCACGCTTGATCCGGGCACTGCGCGACGGGGGCCACGACGTCGGGATGGTCGGCGACGGCGTGAACGACATCCTCGCGCTCAACGCCGCCAACGTCGGCGTGGCCATGGAGAGCGGGAGTGCCGCGTCGCGAGCCGTGGCAGACATCGTCCTCCTGGGCGATCGGTTCAGCGTGCTGCCCAAGGCCGTCGACGAGGGGCGCCGGATCGTCGACGGGATGCGCGGCGCGTCGTCTCTCCTGCTGACCCGGACCCTGTACATGCTCCTGATCGTCCTGGGGGCGGCGCTGGCAGGGCTCCCGTTCCCGTTCTCGCCACGCGGCAGCTCGCTCCTCGCGCTCGTGACCGTCGGGCTGCCCAGCCTCGCGGTCATCGCCTGGGCCAGGCCGGTCCCGTGGCGCGGCAGCCTCGTCGGCGCGACGCTCCGGTTCGCCGTCCCGGCTGCCGTCGCGGTCGCGGCGATCGCCGTGCCCGTGTACGGCTTGTACCTGGGGCATGGGGGGTCCGTGTCGCTGGCACGATCGGCCCTCGTGACGACCACCGCCGCGTGCGGGACGCTGCTCATCCCGTTCCTCGGGAACTCCGCCGGCACGCCGCTGGACCGGCGTCACGTGGCCCTGGCCATCGGCATGGCAGCGCTGTACGCGGCCATCCTCGCGCTGCCGATCACGCCCTGGCTGTTCGAGGTCGAGCCGATCCCCGTGGGCGACGCCCTGGTGCTTGCGCTCCTCGCGCTCGCCTGGGCGCTGGCGGTGTCAGTGCTGCGCGGCCCGCGCGTCCGCGCCCTCGCCCTCCCGCGCCGACAAGCCCGGCAGGCCGCGTGACGCCGCCAGGAACCAGCCACCCGGAGGAGGTCGCGATGGACGAGCACGTGCGGGACGTGAGGCCCGCGGGAGTCCCTGGAGCCGCCGCCCAGAGACATCCAGCCCCGGCGCCTCGCGGGCGCAGCCGGCACCCGGTCGCGGTCAGGCTCGATGCCGAGCGGGCGGCCAGCCTGCAGCTGCGGCTCGCCGACCGGATCACGTCGTTCGCGGGCTCGATGCCGTTCGTCTACCTCCACGTGCTGGTGTTCGGGGCATGGATGCTGTTCGTAGAGCGGAGCCCATGGCCGACTCTCACGCTCGCCGTCTCGCTCGAGGCGATCTTCCTGTCCACGTTCGTGATGATCGGCCAGAACCGGCAGGCGGCCTTCCAGCAGGCGAAGGCGGACCACGACTTCCGGGAGCAGGAGCAGGAGCTCAAGACGAACACGGAGCTCACGCGCGCGATCCACAGGCTCACGCAGGAGGTCCACGAGCGAGTCATGGAGCCGGCGCAGCCTGAGATGCCGGCGAGGGACGCCTAGGACGGCGGCCGCTCAGTCCTGGCCGGGCGGACCGGCAGGCTCGCGCACGCCGGCAAGCGCGAGATCGAGGGCACGCTGCACCACCAGTTCGCGGGAACCGCTCCGCCAGCCCAACGCGAGCACGAACGGCGCGACGTCGGCGATCGGCACCAGGGCCAGCGGCTCGCGCGAGGCGCCCGCGAGCGTGGGAGTCACCACGCACCCGCCGAGACCGGCCGATGCGAACGCCAGGACCGCCGAGGCCTCGTTGGCCTCGACCACGATCCGGGGGTCCTTGCCGGTGGCGCGGATCATCCGGTCGAGCATGGTCCGCAACGCCACGCCGACCCGGGGGGCGACCAACGGGAGCTCGGCCACGAGCGGCAGGCTGACCTGAGGCCGACGGGCGAGCGGATGGGCCGGCGAGACCGCCAGCATGTACGGCTCGGACCGCAGGACCACGTACTCGAGCCCGGACAGGTCGAGGCCGGGGTAGAGCACGAAGGTCGCCAGGTCGACGTCCCCGTCCCGCAGCGCTGAGAGGATCTCAGGTGCCGCGAGCTCGACGATCGACACCTCCGCACCCGGTGTCGCCGCCACGAAGTCGCGCAGGAACGGCACGACCCGCGGCTCCGAGTGGTACCAGACGGCGAGCCGCAGCCGGCCGCGCTGCCCCGTCGAGAAGTCGTGCATCTCCTCAACGAGCGACGCGGCCTCGTCGCCGATCCGAGCTGCCCGCCGGACGAAGGCGTCGCCCGCCGGCGTCAGCTCGACCCGCCGCGTCGTCCGGTCGAACAGCCGCACGCCAAGCTCGCCCTCGAGGCGGCGGACGGCGGTGGACAGCGCGGGCTGTGCGACGTGCAGCTCGTCCGCGGCCCGCGTGAAGCTCCGCGACCGGGCGACGGCGCGCACGTACTCGAGCTGGCGTAGATCCATAGCATCCTGATTATAACTGAGCACGACAACATGTATTGGACGACATGAATTGAGCAGGCTAGAACTGAGGTGGCAACTCAGCCAGACACAAAGGAGACACTCGTGGACGTCGCGATCTGGGCGGCCTCACTCGTGCTGGCCGCCATCGTCGTGGCGGCCGGGCTCGAGAAGCTGCTCGTTCCGTATCAGCAACTGAAGGACAAGCGTGCGTGGGTGGCCGATGCCGCTCCGCAAGCCGTGAAGGCGCTCGGCCTCGCCGAGGTGGCCGGAGGCATCGGCGTGATCGTGCCAGCACTCACCGGGATCGCGCGTCCCCTGACGCCGCTTGCCGCGGCGTGCCTGGCGATGCTGATGGTGGGCGCCCTGGTCGTCGAGGTCAGGCATCACCGAGCCGCCCAGGGCCTCGCGCTCCCGGCGGCGACGCTAGTCCTGTCGCTCGCTGTCGGCATCGGCCGCGTGGCCTTCGGCCCGTTCTGATTCCCCGGCCGCCGCGCCCCCTGCGGTGCAACCCGATGGCTCCCCTTCACCAGGCCCTACATCCAGCGCCGATCCCCCTGACGCCGCTCCGCGCGTCAGGTCGACGGCCGGCCAGTCCGCGAGGCGGCAGTCTCGCCGCCTCTGCCAACTCGGCGGACCCGCGACTCGAGCCGACACCCGTCCGGGTGCTCCTGGCAGAGGCCGACGTCCTGATGGTCGAAGGCCTCCGCCGGATCCTCGAAGACGAGGGTTTCCTCGTGGTGGGAATCGCCCGCAACGCCGACGAGCTCGAACGCCTGGCGTCTGAGCTCGAACCGCGGCTGGTCATCACCGAGGTCGGCCTCGCCGGTGAGGCGGGCGACGGCCTGGACGCCGCGCTCCGCCTCCGTGCGACGACCGCGGCGCTTGGAGTGATGGTCTTGTCGGCCATCGCCGACGTCCCACGCGGCGTGGAGCTGCTCTCGAGCGGACCCGGGGTCGGCTACCTGCTGCGCCACCGGGTCACGGACATCCCCCGGTTCGTCACGGACCTGCGTCGCGTGCTCGCCGGCGGTGTGGTGGTCGAGCCTGCACTGCTCGAGGAGTTCATCACGACGCGCCATTCTGAAGACCTGCTGCGCGTGCTCTCGCCCCGCGAGCGGGAGGTCCTCACCCTGATCGCCCAGGGACACTCGAACGCCCACATCGCCGAGCGTCTCTGGGTCACGCGCGACACTGTCGAGAAGCACGTCCAGAACATCCTCTTCAAGCTCGGCGTGCCCGAGGACGACCGGTTCCACCGGCGCGTCGTCGCGGTGCTCGTGTACCTCGAGGCCACCGGGGCTGTCGTCGAGCGCCCGAGTGGCGGACGAGACGCGCCGCCGGGGCACGGTGTCGCCTGAGGCCTTGGCCCAGGGATATCGACGGCGCGCCGCACGCCATCGCCCCCCTCGGCCCGAGCCGGTCCCTGACCGCTACGTGCCCACCGGACCCCGCGGATCACGGTGCACCGGTGGTCGGTTCTCGCGGTGGCCGGAAGAGACGCGGGGCATCACCGAGCAGAGGATGACCAGGCGTCCCACAGACATCTCCACGGTCCCGGCCCCCGCCACGGGAGTCGACGCGGGGAGCAGGCCGGCCGGCGGCCGGCGTTGGCAGGAGGGACGATGGAGACCCGGAACGTGATCAAGGTCATCGTCAGTCGTTTCGAACAGCCGATCAGCCTCCGGGCCGGCTCGCCCGACGACGGCCAGGCGACTGCCCGCGACGAGCCGGTTGAGGAAGAGGGCGAGGGCGAGCCCATGCTCGACCATCGCGAGCTCGACCGGCTGCTGCTGCGCGAGGCTCGTCAAGCGGCCGACGAGCTGAAGAAGGCGTCCGTCGCCCTGCAGGCCGCCAGCGCGGTGGTCCTCGAAGCGGTCGCCGCGCTCCACGAGGAGCGTGAGAACCGATGACCGCCGATCGCCTGGCCACCCCGCCGGCGCGACGCGGCGGGCTCGCCGCCGTCGTCGAGGCATCCTGGGAATTGGTCATCGTCGTTGACGCCGACGGGCTGATCCTGCACGTGAACGCCGCGTTCGAGCGCGCCACGGGGTTTCGCGCCGACGAGGTCGTCGGGCGTCACGTCGCGACGATCCACGGCGACCTCGACGAGAGTCCCTGGGCGGACCTCGTCGCCCACCTGTTCGCCGGCGACTCGTGGACGGGCGAGGTGGTCAGCACGCGGCGCGACGGCACCAAGTACGTCGAGGAGGCGTCCGTGACGCCGGTCCTCAACGCGGGCGGGCAGATCGCGGCGTACGTCGCGATGCAGCGCGACGCGTCCGCCCGGCGCGAGCTGGAGGTGCGTGCGCGCCAGGGTGCGCGGATGGAGGCCCTGGGCCAGCTGGCGTCGGGCATCGTCCACGACTTCAACAACCTCCTCGCCGCCATCAGCGGATTCGGGGAGTTCGTCCAGCTCGCACTGCCCGAGGGGACGATGGCACGCAAGGACATGGACGAGGTGATGCGCGCGGCACAGAGCGCGACCGAGCTCACCCGCCAGATCCTCGCCTTCAGCAGGCAACAGTCGCCGGAGCCGGCTCGCCTCGACCTCGCGACCGTCATCGACGGCATCGCCGGCATGCTGCGCCGGCTGCTGGGCGACGACATCGAGCTCGTCACGTCCCGGGGCCAGGGCCTGGGCCGTGTCTACGCCGACGCCCGCGGCCTTGAGCAGATGGTCGTCAACCTGGTCGTCAACGCGCGAGACGCGATGCCGGACGGCGGGGCCGTGAGGGTCCGCGTCGAGCCTGCCTGGGCGCCGCTCGACGGGGGACCCGCGCGAGAGCTCGTGCGGCTGACCATTTCGGACACCGGGTTCGGGATGTCGCCAGAGACCGTCGCCCGGATCCAGGAGCCGTTCTTCACCACGAAGGAGCCGGGCCGTGGAACGGGTCTGGGCCTCACGACGGTGTACTCCGTCGTCCGTGCCGCCGGGGGCTCGATCAGGGTCGCCTCGACGCCGGGCCATGGCACGGCGTTCACGATCGACTTCCCCGCCGTGGCGCCGGGAGACGAGCTCGAGGACCGCACCACCGACGCGATCGCGCTCGGCGGCTCGGAGACGGTCCTGCTCGTCGAGGACGACCCGATCCTCCGGTCGATGTATGCCCGGCACCTTCGGGCGCTCGGCTACCGGGTAGCCGCGGCCCCGACCGCCGACGTCGCGCTCGACCTCTCCCGGACCGGGGCGATCGTGGCCGACGTGGTGGTCAGCGACGTGGCGATGCCCGGCATGCACGGCCCGGAGCTTGTGCGCGCTCTCCGGCGCACGCGGCCGGAGCTCCCGGCCCTCCTGGTCACCGGCCTTGCTGAGGCGAGACACGGCGACGACCGCGAATGGGCCGAGCTCCACAAGCCCTTCACGGGGGCCACCCTCGCGGCTGCTGTCCGCCGACAGCTCGACGCACCGCGCCCCCAGGGCGCCAAGCCCGATGACGGGCGTTCACGGTCGGCGCCCTGAAGCCTGCCCACGCGAGCCGCAGCGAGGCACACACTCACCAGCCGACGCAAGAGCCGCGTCCGCTCCATGGGCGTTGTCCGCACGAAACCGACGCGGCCGCCCTCTCGAACGCCTTGGTCGAGGCGTGGCCGGCCCGAGGGTCGAGCACGCCACGATCAGCGACTGCTCAGGTCACCGGACTCAACGGAAGCGAGGCTCGGGTGCGCCGCGGCACTGCTGACACGCGGAAGGCCAAGGAGGCGTCCGGGATCTGGTCTTTCGCCGCGGCGAGAACGACTCGATCTCGCCCGGCCTCCTTCGCCTGGTAGACGGCACGGTCGGCTCGCTCGAAGAGCGTGTCGGGGCAGTCTTCAACGCTGGCGACCGCAGCGCCGATGCTGACCCGGACGCCGATCGCCACGCCCTGGTGGGTGATGTGGGCCCTCGCGACCAGAGCTCGGAGCCGGTCGGCGAACCCGGCCAACTCGTGGCCCCCGACCCCGTCGACGAGGACCACGAACTCCTCGCCACCCCACCGGCCCAGGACGTCGCCCCGGCGGAGGCCAGTGGCCATGGCCTCGGCCACGCCGCGCAGGACCTCGTCCCCGCCCGAATGCCCGAGGCTGTCGTTGACCGCCTTGAAGTGGTCGATGTCGACGATGAGCAGGCCGAATGACCATCCGTACCGGCGGAAGTTCTCGAGACGGCCGGCCAGGGCCGCGTCGAGTTGGCGGCGGTTGGGGAGGCCCGTCAGCGCGTCGGATTGCGCCTGGCGACGGGCTTCCTCGCCCGCCCTGATCTGCGTGAGGTCCGTGATGAACGCGGCGGTCGCCGGTCCGTCGGGCAGCGACACCGTGACCGCCTCGACGTGCATCGGAAACGTCGACCCGTCGCGCCGCTGGCCGACCGCTTCGTAGGGCGACTCGACCTCCTCAGCCCGCGCGCGCCGACGGACAACCTCGAGCGCGAGCCCGTGACTCTCAGGGGCGAAGACCTCCACGATCCGATGTCCCACGATCTCGTCGTGGCCCGTGAAGCCGTACAGGCGCAAGTAGGCGTCGTTCGCCCAGACGACCACGCCGGCGCGGCTGAGACTGATGGCCACAGGTGATCGGTCGATCAGGGTCCCGAACCGGGTCTCGCTCTCGCGCACCGCGCGCTGAGCTTCCTCACGCTCCGTAAGGTCAGTCACGTACGCGAGGAACGCCGGCCCGTCGGGCAGCTCGGCCTCGACGACGTCGATGTGAATGGGGAGCGTCGTGCCGTCGCCCCGGAGGCCGATCGTGTCGTACGACGTCCGCTCGGGAAGCCCCGCGGCTCGCCGCCGCATCCTTGCGGCGATTCCGGCCCGTTCCGACGGTGCGATCTGCTCGGCGAATGGCCGCCCAACGAGGGCAGTCCTCTCCGTGTAGCCAGACATTCGCAGATACGTCTCGTTGACCCAGACCGTGGCGCCCGCGCGGATGACCGCGATCGCGACCGGGGCCTTGTCGACCAGCATCTGGATGCGTGCCGCGCTGTCTCGGAACCTTCGCTCCTCCTCGCGCTCGGGGACATCGCCCGCGACGCCGACGATCTCACGAGGATGCCCGTTCGCGTCGCCGAGCATGCCGTCTGCCGCGAGGCGCAGGCCGGCGCTCGACGCCGGGGCGGCCAGGAGGGACGGGATTGAAATCTGGCTCGTGGAGGCCTTTGACGCCATCGAAGAGGTCCTATGGATTGGGCGGCGAGGAGATGCCGGAGCGCGGCTGGGGTCCAGTTCGCTCTCCGGCATCGGGGGCCTCGAAGGCTGCCGACATCGGGTCCCGCGTGTGGTGCGGGAGGAGGCGGACAGGGGGGACTGCCCGACCTCCTCCCTGGGTCGCTAGGCGACCCTTGTCCAGTCGTCGGCGCGCCGGCGCTGGACGATGGACCCGCGGCCCGCGTCCTGTCCGCGGACCGCGGGGTGTGTGTTGGCGGCGGAGTCGAGCCGGTAGCGCGCGACCAGCCTCTCGAGGTCGGCGGCCATGTCGGCGAGCGTGGCCGCCGAGGCGACCACCTCCTCCGCCTGGGCGCTCATCTCCTCGGTGGCGGCCGAGACCTCCTGGGCGGCCGCGCTGTTCTCCTCGGACACGGCTGCGATCGACCCGATGCTCCGCGTCACGGCGTCAGAGCTCGAGGCCATGCGCGTCGCGGCCGATGCCGTGAGCGCGACGACACGGGCGATTTCGTCGGACGCGGCGACGACGTCCTTGGCGGTGTCGGCGATGGAGTCGAGGGCGGCGTAGACGCTCTTGGCTCCCTGGTTGCGGAGCTCGGTCGCGGCCCGGTTCTCCTCCGCGCTCTGCGCGCCGCGAAGGCCCACCTCGAGGCCCCGCTCGACCTCGGCGGCGCCGGACTGCATGGCGGCCACGGCGTCCTGGGTGCCCTTCTGCACCTCGGTGATGAGCGTGGCGATCTCCTTGGTGGCGCGCCCCGAGCGCTCGGCGAGCTTGCGCACCTCGTCGGCGACGACGGCGAAGCCCTTGCCCATCTCGCCGGCCCTGGCCGCCTCGATGGCCGCGTTGAGGGCCAGGAGGTTCGTCTGGGCCGCGATGTCGTCGATCGTCTCGACGATCGCGCCGATCTGGTCCCCCTTGGCGCCGAGCTCGGCCACCTTGACGGCCGACTGGTCCACCGCGGCCTTGATGCGGGCGAGCCCCTGGGCGTTCTCGTCGATGGCGGCCGTGACGAGCTCCATCGCCGCCGCGGCGCGATCGTTGACCGGGCCAAGCTCGGCGCGCGCCACGTCGCTCGTCGCGAGCGCCTGCTGCATCGACCCAAGGGCGCCGAGGCTGCGCTCGACCGCGGCCGAGGCCTGGCGGGCCCCGTCCCCGACCTGAGTGATGATCCCCGACAGCTCCTGCACTGCGGCGTTCGTGTCGCTCGCGGCGCGCGCCTGCTCGCCCGTGCCGCCCGCCACCTGGCTGATGGTCGTCGCCACCTGCTGCGTGGCGGCGCCGGTCTGCGAGGCCGCCTCGTTGAGCTGCCCGGAGGTCCGGCTGACCGAGTCCGCTGCCTCCTGGACCTCGGCGATCGTTCCGGCGAGGCCCTCGCGCGCCGTGTTGTACGCCTCGACTGCGGCCACCATCCTGTCACGCAGGACGTTGGCGGCCTCCGCTGTCTTGCCGATCTCGTCGGTGCCGTGCTTGTCGATCGGCGGCGTGGCCGGGGTGATCGTGTACGTGAGGTCGTTGTCCGCCAGCCGCGCCATGCCCTCGGCCAGCCAGGTCGCGTCCTTGGCGGCCAGAGACGTCATCATGTCGTGGACCCGGTACACGTCCCTGACCGACCGGTTCGCGAAGAACAGCGCGAGCCCGAAGCCGACGCCCGACGCGAGAAGCATGGTGACGATGGTGATCATCCGGCTGGACTCGTCCGTCGAGGTGATCGCCGCCTGAAGGCGGCCGGCCTCGTCGGCATTGAGCTTGCTCAGAGCCGCCAGGCTCGCGGTCACGCCGTCGCCGATCTGGGTCAGCGAGTCGGCCTGTGCTGCGATAGTCACACGGTCGCCGGTCCGCGTCGCCCCGCGGACCACGTCCAGCTTCGTCAAGAAGGCTGCGTACTGCGTCTCGAACGTCGCGAGCCCAGCCTTCTCCGAGTCGAGGAGTGAGCCGGCGCCGTAGGCCGACAACTGCGTGTCGACCGCGGCCTTCGCGTCGGCGATCTGCTTGTCAATCGTCACCTGCCCGGCGGGGTCGCCGATGATGTCCGCGCCGTACGCGGCGAGGCCACGGATTGCCACGAACTCGGTGGAGGCCGCGCCGAGATGCTCGATCGGCACGGTGCGGTTCGTGTACATGGAGTCACTCAGGGAGTTGACATTCCCGAGATTCACGATCGAGAGCAGGCCAACGGCGAGCGTGAATGTCACCAAGAGCGCCGACATGCCCAGCAGCTTGGTTCTGACGTTCGGGTGCATATGGCGGCCAACCTCGAAGTGCTCGGTCCGGCCTGACAGGTGGCCGGTTATGCTGCACATGTATCGAATCTCAGCGGTCAACGCGCCATGGCCCGCTCGGGTGGCCCCGCGCCCCACGACCGGGGAGGGTCGACCTGCGGCCCATCGTCCCCCGGCCGTACGCGGAGGCCCCCGCACGACGAACCACGCTCGACGACGGGGGCTTCTGGCGCCGACCGACGACGATCAGGCTCCGTGCCCGGCGGCCCAAAGTCAGGGACTGCGGGGGTCTGTCTTACGGCGGCACCGAGGTCCTGGACGCCATGGCCCGGTCGGGGCGGCCTCGCCCCCGCCGCGGCCGGGGGGGTCGCCAACGCGGGCCCTCGTCCCCCGGCCGCACGCGGGGGCTCAAAACGATGATGTCGACGATGACCCGCGTCGTGGGGTGTCGGGCGGGACCTCCTTGGTCCCGGTCGGGGCGGCTACTCCGGCGCAGCCGGTGTGAAGCCCGGGGGCGCTGCTGCCGCAGCCCGGGGGCGCTCCCGGCCGGCAGGTCGCTCGCTGGTTCCGCGAGAGCACTGCGGCCAGTGCGGCAACAACGGGCCCGGAGGCCTTCGTGTGCTGATCCGTGGGGTCGCGACGAGCAGCGCCTCGCCGTCGTCCTCGTCAGGCGGCGAGCGCGCCCATCTCGGAGGTCGTGAACAGGTGGGCCACGTCGAGCAGGATGATCATCTGGTCATCGAGCTTCGCGACGCCGCGCACATACTCCGTGTCGGTGCCGACGGCGATGTCGGGTGTCGGCTCCACGGCGTCCTCGGGGATCATGAGGACCTCCGAGACCCCGTCCACCATGAGCCCCACGCGGAGCCCGTTCGCGTCGCATACGACGACGCGCGACGTGGCGCCGATTGTGGCCGCCGGCAGGCCGAACCTGGAGCGGAGGTCGAGCACGGGGATGATCCTGCCGCGCAGGTTGATGACGCCCTCGACCGAGGCCGGCGACTGGGGGACCGCGGTGACCGGCTGCTGGCGGATGATCTCGTAGACCGCGGAGATCTCGAGGCCGTAGCGCTCGCGGCCGAGCGCGAAGACGACAATCTGGGTGTCCATGTCATGTTCCCTCGATGCCTGCGCTGCCCGGGGACGCGCCGTGACGCGACACGTCCCCGCCTGCGGCTTGGACCGTCTTAGCTGGCCTTCGCCCAGTCGGCGGATCGGCGGCGCTGGACCACGTTGGCCTCGGCCCTGCCGCTCGTCGCCGGGGCCTTGGCGCGCGGGTCCTGGCCCTCGAGGACGAACCGCGCGACGAGGGCGTCGAGCTGGGTCGCCATGTCGGCGAGCGTCGCGGCGGACGCCACGACCTCCTCAGCCTGGGCGCTCATCTCCTCCGTTGCCGCGGAGACCTCCTCGGCTGCCGCGCTGTTCTCCTCGGACACCGCGGCGATGGAGCCGATGCTCCGGGTGACCGAGTCCGAGCTCGCGGTCATCTCCGCCGACGCGGCGGCGGTCTGAGCGACAACCCGCTCGATGTCGTCGCTAGCCGCGGCGACCTCGAGGGCGGCGGTGGCGATAGCGTCGAGGGCACCGTAGACGCGGCCGGCCCCACTGTCCCGGACTTTGGTTGCCTCCTGGATCTCCGCGGCGCTCTGGGCGCCCCGTTGCCCCACCTCGAGGCCATGGTCCACCTCGGCCGCCCCGGCGCTCATCGCAGCGACGGCGTCGGACGTGCCCTTCTGGACCTCGGCGATGAGCTGCGCGATCTCCTTGGTCGCCCGGCCGGAGCGCTCGGCGAGCTTGCGCACTTCGTCGGCGACGACGGCGAAGCCCTTGCCCTGCTCGCCAGCCCTCGCCGCCTCGATGGCGGCGTTGAGCGCCAGCAGGTTGGTCTGCTCGGCGATGTCGTCGATGGTCTCCACGATGGCGCCGATCTGCTCGCCCTTGGCGCCGAGCTCGGCCACCTTGACGGCGCTGTCGTCGACGGCGGTCTTGATGCGGGCCATGCCTTGGGCGTTCTCGTCGATCGCCGCTGTGACCTTGACCAGGGCGGCTGCCGCGGCGGCGTTGGCCGGGGCCAGGTCCTGCCGTGCGGTATCGGAGGCCGTCAGGGCCTCGCGCATCCGCCCCACCGCGTCGAGGCTACGGTTGACCGAGCGCGATGCGTCCACCGCGCCCCGCCCGACGGTCGCGATGATGGCGCTGAGCTCCTCGACGGCGGCGTTGGTGTCGGACGCGGCGCGGGCCTGCTCGGCCGTGCCGCCGGCGACCTGGCTGATGGTGGTGGCGACCTGCTGGGTGGCGGCACCGGTCTGGGTGGCGGCGGCGTTGAGCTGGCCCGAGGTGCGCGAGACGGCGTCGGCGGCCTCCTGCGTCTGGCGGATCACGTCCCGCAGGTTGCTGAGCATCCGCGCAAGGCCCACGCGAAGCTTGTCTCCGTCGGACGTGGGCTTGGCGTCCACAGTCAGATCGCCGGATGCGACCGCCTCGACGACGGTGGTGCTGTCGCGGAGGTACCCGACCATCAGGCGGAAGCTCTCGCCGACCGCGCCGATCTCGTCTTCGTTGTCCCCGAGGTCGATCATGGTGTCGACGTCGCCCGCGGCGACAGCGGCGCCCGCACGGGACAGGACGGCGAGGCGCCGCTGCATGGTCCGCGACAGCCGCCACCCGATCGCGATCGCGAGGAGCGCCGACCCGAGGACGCCGATCAGCAGCGTGAGCTGACCCCTCGAGGTTGCCGAGGCGGCCGCGGCGATGGAGGCGTCGGCAGCGTCCCGGTTGAGCTTGTCCCATGCGGCGATCGTGTCGCCAAGGGATCCAAAGATGTCGTCAGCCTTGCCCGAGGTCAGCAGTGCGAACCCGTCGGCGGTCTTGCCGGCGCGGCTCAAGGCGATGAGGTCGGTGGTGTCGGCCTTGTACGAGGTCCAGTCGGTCCTGACGGTGCTGAGGAACGCGGCGTCCTGCTCGCTCCAGACGAGCGACGTGTAGTCGGCAAGGAGGCCGTCGATCGTGTTGGCCGTGTCGGTGAGGTCCTGCTCCGCCGCCGCCCAGCCATCGGGCGTGTTCAGGAGGTGGATCATTTGCCGCCGGCGGAAGGTCCCGAACTGGTCTTGGATCTTCAGGATGGCCTCGATGCTAGGCAGGCGCTGATTCCCGATGATGGTCGCCTGATCGCTGATCCCGGACATCGTCAGCAACGACAAGCCGCCAATGCCACCCATCAGGCCGACGACGATGAGGAACCCCGCCAGGAGGCGGCCGCGAATGCCGAGCTTCATGACAGGCCTCGGGGAGAGATGTCCGCGTCCATGGACGTGGCCAGCGAGTTGACGCTCCCGTGGTTGACGATCGAGAGCAGGTCGACGGCGGTCATGAAGACGACCGGGATCGACGCCCTCCCCAGCTGCTTGCTTCTGACGTTCGGGTGCATTTCGGGGGCCAACCTCGTGGTGCTCGGTCCGGCCTGACAGGCGGCCGGTTATGCTGCACATGTATCGAATGCCGGACGGGCGCGCGCCATGGCCCGCTCGGGCGGTGTCGCCCCCCACGCCCGGGGAGGGTGCCTACGCGGCCCCGACGTCGGCCGGCCGCACCCGAAGGCCCGACAGGACGAGATCCACGATCGCCCTCGTCGTCTCGGGGTCCGGCGGCACGCCCGTCGTCAGCAGCCGCTGGAGGATCGCGCCCGCGATGACGTCGACCACGAGCTCCGGATCGACGTCGTCTCGCAGGCCACTGGCAGCGGCTCCCGCCCGGTACGCCTCAACGACCGCCTCCCGCAGCGGCTGGATGTCGTCGATGTCCAGGTGCCCCGGGCTGTCGGCGGGCGCGAGCAGCCCGGCGACGAACCGCGGCAGCAGCTCGCGAAACGCCTCGGGGACGTAGATCTCCCTGCCCTTCTGCGCTCCGGCGTGCAGCATCTCCACCGCCGAGCGTGCGGGGAGCTCGGGCACGGGGTCCCGGTCCACGCCCATCGCGCGCTGCAGGACGCCAGCGACGAGTGCATCGCTGTTCGGCCAGCGGCGGTACACGGTGGTCCGGGGGACGCCGATCCGCTCAGCAACGGTCTTCACCGTCACGCCCGCGACGCCGCGTTGCGCGAAGAGCTCCTCCGCGCCGGCCAGGATGGCCTCGTCGATCGAGTGGTCCCACGGTCGGCCTCCCAGTCGAGGATCGCGGTCAGAGGTGGGTTTCATCGGCATCGGGGATCATGACCTTTGGATTGTGGACATATGCAGCATAACACGGTATGGTGCGCGTCGCTGCCCCGGGAGGTCGAGCGCCAACATCGATTCGACCACAAGGAAAGAGTGTCGGATGCCTCCTCGCACCCGCCGTCACATCGTCCCACTCGTGTCCCTCGCCTGCGTGGCCGCTTGGTTCGTCCTGGTGGACCCGCTGCTCGCCCGCGGGGCCCTCGGCGCACCACTGGCGCCGTCGGTCTGGTGGTCCCTCGACGTCGCGATGGCGGCCCTCGGGGCGGGGACCGCCATGCTCGTCTATCGCCGCATGCGGGAGGCGGCGCGGGAGGCCGAGCGATCGGCGGAGGCTCGGCAGTCGGTCGGCAGCTACGAGCGCGACCTGGCGCTGAGCGCCGCCGTGGACCGGATCCTGATCGAGGCGACCTCGGCGGACGAGCTGTTCGATTCGTTCTGCCGCGCCCTTGTCGAGAACGGTGCTGCGGCCGCCTGGGTGGCCATCCCGCGCGACGATGGCCGGTTCGCGATCGGCGCGCACGCCGGGGATGACCACGGGTACCTCGACGAGCTCGACGTGCGCTGGGAGGCCGGCCACGAGCTTGGCGAGGGAGCGTCCGGCCGCGCGTTCCGAGACGGTCGCTCGATCGTGGTCGACAACGTCTGGGCCGTGCCTTGGCTGACCGCCTGGCGCGTCCAGCTCCGAGACTGCGGGTTCCGCAGCCTGGCCGCGATCCCCATGCTGGCCGAGGCCCGCACCCTGGGCGTCATGACCGCGTATTGGCGGACCACTGCTCCGCTGTCGGGGCGCGAACTGGCGTCGCTCGAGCGGGTCGCGGCCGATCTCGCCCGCGGCCTGCTCGCGCTCAACCGCAGGAACGAGATCGCGATGTCGCAGGGACGACTCCAGGCGGTGCTCGACGGATCCCCCTACGCCGTGCTCTTCCTGGACTTCCTCGATGACCCTGCGCGAATCGTGTACGCCAATGCCCATGTCGCCGACATGTTCGGGCGGTCGCCCGAGCAGCTCATCGGCACCTCGGGCCTGCAGCTCGTCCCGGAGGAGGATCGCGACGTCTGGCGTGAGCACGGGAGGGCCTATCGCGAGGCGCCGTTCAACCGCGGGCCGAGCATCGGCTTCAAGCAGCGGGGCCTGCGCGCCGACGGGTCGGCCTTCCCGGCCGAGGTGTCGGTTGGCTCCGTCGTCCTCGACGGGCGGCAGCACGTCGTGCTCACGGTGGTCGACCTGACCCAGCACGAGGCGCTCATCGCGGAGTTGCTTGCGGCGCAGAAGCACCAGGTCATGGGCAGCTTGGCCAGCATCCTCGCCCACGACTTCCGGAACTACGCGACGGCCATCGGCGGACTTGCGGGCCTCATTGCCGACACGATGCCGGCAGGCGACGGGCGACGCGACGACCTTGAGCTCATCGAGCGGACGGTCGGCGAGGCGACCATGCTGACGACGAACGTCCTGGCGTTCGCGCGACCACAGGACGCGAGGTCGGTCGCCGACGTGCGCGACGTCTTCCGCGACAATCTCCCGATCCTCGAGCGGGTCGCGGGCGGCAGCGTCCGGGTCCGGGCTTCCTATGCCGGGCAGCTCCCGCCCGTGCAGGTCCACCCTTCCGCCCTCGGGCAGGTACTCGTCAACCTCGCGGCCAACGCACGCGACGCGATGCCCGACGGCGGCGAGCTGTCCTTCGATGCCCGACCCGCCGAATCCGGGATCCTCATCCGGGTCCGCGATACCGGGACGGGGATGGCGCCCGAGGTCGCATCACGAGTCTTCGAGCCATTCTTCACGACCAAGGGCGGCGCCCCTGGATCGTCTGGCGGCACAGGCCTGGGCCTCTCCAGTGTCCAGACGATCGTCGAGCGTGCCGGGGGCCGGATCGCTGTCGCCTCCCAGATTGGCGCTGGGACGACGTTCGAGATCATGCTGCCAGCTGCCCAGGCGGCGTAGTCGTCGCCCGGTCGCGCAGAATGTCAGGCGCTGCGCCTGCCGAGGAGTTCGAGGAGGGCCGCGCGCGCAGCGTCCTCGGCCGCGAGCGCCGCCTCGAGGTCGGACCACGCGGGGTCGTCGGCACCCGGAACGTCGCCGGTCCTCATCCGGTGCGTGATCGCGTCTGCGACGCTGGAGCGCCGCTCCGCGGCCCGGGCCAGCGCGTCCGCGCGGGTCGTGTAGGCCTCGCGCAGGCCCGCGCCCGGCGCCGCCCAGACGCTCACGCCAGCTCGCCCTTCAGCCGGCCGGAGGCGACCGCGCGGGCCCGCGCCGCCTCCGCGCCGGACAGGGCCGCGTACTCGCGGTCGAGCCGGTCGCTCTCGTCCTCGCCCGACTCGTCGCCGAACCCTGCGGCGAGGACGTCGCGGAAGTGCCGGGCGTACTCGGGCAGCCCGAGGAGGTCGTAGGCCTCGACCGCGAGAGGGACCAGGTGGTCATCCTCGTTGGCGAAGACGAGGTACCAGCCGCCGTCGGCCAGCTCCTCCTCGAGGACCCGGGTCACGTACAAGGCCCGCTCGAGCGGCGTGAGGCGCGCCAGCGCGACCTCATCGTCGTCGCCCTCATCCGCGTCCCAGACGCGCTCGCGGACTCGCGCGTAGGCCCGCTGCACTGTCTCGTCCACGACTCCCTCGCATCCTGCCCTGCCCGCGAAGGTGGCGAGCCCGCCCACGGCAGGGAAAGCGCGCCGCAGGATAGCGCAGCCGTGTTAACGCACTGGATTCGGGGCGGGTGGCGGGCGCCACTAGCCGAACGTGCCGCAAAGCGAGGTGTCGTCGGCAGTCCTGTTGGGAGATCGCCTCATCTGGCAGCGGCGGCGATCGGGATGCAGATACTTGTGGCGTCCGCGCGCGGTCAACTCCGCTCGGACCGCCGACCTCAAAACTGTCGCTGGCCGGCCGTGTCGCTCGCAGGAGCCGGACTACGCGCTTCGCAGGCAGCTGGCCTCCCACTCAGCGGCTCCCTCGATCGGGACCAGCCCCGAGTGGGTGCGCGAGGGCGCGACTCCTGTCGGGCGCGCCAATGCTGACTGAGCTTCGCCTCCGCGCCTGAAGGCATCCGCCCTCGGAGGCCCGGTCCGCCGAGGACCGGTACCTCACCCCGGCCGATGTTTCGAATGTTTCAGGATCTGTAAGAAGCGCGCCTCACCATGGCGGATGACGCCGAGAATCCACGCTCATCAGCTCTACTGAGCATCCGAGTCTCAGAATCATCATCTGTAAGGCTCTCCGGACCCCTCCGGGGAAAGCGGAAGCGACACGACGTCACGCGTCCGGGAGCCTCTCTCCACCGCCCCACGTGAGGGACGCCGGACACCCGTCTCCGGGGCTTCCTTCGAGCAGGCAGGGATGGACCTGACAACCGACTTGTGAGACGATTTCAGGTAGTCAGGGTCGGCTCGAGCGCGAAACGGGCCGCAGCGGCGATCCTGGGCGGGGACCCCCTCGGAGCGAACAGCTGATAAGTGTGCCCGTTTGCATCGGGCATCCACGCTTGTAGCACTGCGCAGACGGCCTGAGACTTACGAAACAGCTGCTCTACCGCTGAGCTATGTCGGCGCCGATCAAGAATAGCCGATGCTCAGCGACATCACCTCGTTGTGATCACACACGCACGCACGAGATCGTGCTCGAATGCCTGGCACAACGCTCGAACAGCTGATGACTGCATCGACGCGACGCCGAGCTCCTCACGGATGTCAGAACGCTCGTTCGATACTCTCGCGCCGCTTCGCCCTCGCCGACTCGCGCGGGGCTCCCCGTGGTACGCGTCCGGCCTTGTGCCGGCTCCGATTGGACCGCCTGGCGCGGCCAGTTGCAGCGGCTGCCCGCTCCCGTCCAGGCGAGGAGCAGAGCAGCCGATGCGACGAGAGCGGCGGTGGCGAAGGCTGAGCGGGAGCACCCGTCGCCTCCTTTGGATTCTCCGGGCCGCAGCGGGCCGTAGTCAGTGTCAGCCAGCTCCCGTCGCGCCGAAAATCTTGGCGCAGAAGGGTTCCAGCCGCTGGACCAAGGCCAGGGCCGCGGCGTCCGACACCAGACCCGAGGCATCCGGGGAGGGCAAGCCCACGTAGTGGCTGCTGTTGCCTGAGCCCAGCGAGACCTGGCAGAAGGTCGAGCCCTTGAGTGCGCCGAACTCCGCGATGTTGGGCGTCCGAACGGCACTGTCGCCAATTCCGGGCAGCGGGACTTCGTCCTTGTTGCCGCCTTGCATCGCCGAGAGGCGCCCCGCTGCCGTTGGGCCGACCACCTCGGTGATCTGCATCGGTGCCAGCCCATCATGTGGGTTGACTTGGTAGCTGCAGATGGACTCCACACCTGGCTCCGCCGTGAAGGAGCTGGCGGTCATCGTGGTCGTGAAGAACGGCGCGACATCGGCTTGCGTCACAACTTCGCAGACGTCGACAAAGCCGCCGCCGCCGACGGCGCCCGCCGTCGGCGGGACCGCCTGACTGCTCGGGACAACGGCCGTGGGGCTTGTCTGCCCGCCTGACGGGGGTGGTGGCGTCGCGCCCGTGCCGGAGCAACCGGCGATGAACCAGGCTGCGACGAGGGCGAACACGCCGTGGCTACGACGACGACTTCGCATGACTTTGCTCCCAGTGCGAAAGGCAACCAGCCAGGACTTTAAGTCCACCTGATCGCAGGACGATCGCAAGGGCTTTGCCAGTACTTCCCGAGTGTCGTAGGCGTACTGTCGGGGATGCTCCACGGAGGTGTACAGGCGTGAATCTGCGAGGTCTCGTCAGCGGATCGCTCCGCGAGCCCCAACCGAAGCGGATAGTCGTTCGCGAGTACGGCCGCGACAGCCTGCTCATCTGGGCGAACGTCCTGCTTGCGCCGCTGTTCGGGTTACTCGGACTGCGGGTCGGCCTCCAGTCCGAGGAGCGGCTCGCGACGAGGATGGAGGCGGACGCGGCTGCGATGCACGCCAACGTCAGCAAGCGCATACGCCGATCATGACCCTACTTCTGCGCGGTGCCCGCTTCGTCGACGGGATCTACATCCCGGCCGACATCGGGCACCCTGACGACCCCGGACAGGAGGTGTCAGTCGCCTGATTGTCCGCTGGGTGGACGGGAGACGCCGCAAGGGCTGGGCTGGCTCGCCAGATCGGAAGGAGGTTTCATGCCCGGCATCCCATTGCCAGACGTCTCCATTCAGCGCCGCCCCCTTCAGCGGGTTCATGCCCACAGAGTCATGCCGCCAACAGCAGAGAAGGGGGAGCGCGAACTGAGGCCAGATGGCCGGATCGGGCATGCTGACCTCCACATCGGTGACTCGGTGGTGATGCTCAGCGAGGCCAGCGGGGCTTACCCCGCCCGGCCATGCGGGCTCTTCGCCTACACCGATGATGTCGATGCCACCTGTCGCGCCGCGCTGGCCGCGGGGGCGACGTCAATCCGGGAGCCGACCGACCAGCCGTGGGGCGACCGCGTCGGAGGATTCCATGATCCCTTCGACAACCGCTGGTGGGTCGCCACCCACCTCAGGGAGGTCTCCTGAGAGGACGCGGGGTCGCGAGAACCCCGCCGAAAGGAGGTATCTAGCCGCCGAATTCAAGCCAACGTGCGGAAGGGCGATTTCCACTCAACTTGACGAGGGCTCAGGACTTGCGACCACTTCAGATTGACGAAGCCAGGGACGTCGATCGGTTCTGACAACGTGATCCCCACGCCTGCCAGTCGATTCCGCTCCTGCTGGACGTCATCGACCAAGAGCGCCACTTCGACGGGACCGTTCGCCCTGGCAGCCTCGGTAACCCTGAAAGCTTTCGTGCGGCGTCAGGTTCCACTCTCGGCAGCTAGGAACAGGAGTGGCGTCAAAGGTCCGTCTCAACGCCTTCGCCGACCAATCGATGAGTGACGCATGGTCGGCGGCGTGACCGTCACGAACAGCTTCTTGATCTGCACTGCGATCTCTCTGGCGAGTTGGTAGCGAGCGGGGTGAGATCCCCCAGGATGGTATTGGAGGCGCCGGCGGCCGTCCGCTCGACCCCGCTTTCGGCCTCGGGAAAGATGATGGCGAGGCTCGGTGGGTGATCCCGCGATCAGGCAGGCCGTCGCGAGGGCGCAGGCGCTGAGGTCACGACGACGGTCCCCGCATGGCGTACTCCTGATGGGATGTGACGCGTCGCCGACCTCCGTGGCGCTTCAAGGGACCGGTGTCCACTGGATGTCGAGGGCACGGTCACCGTTGGCGTGCGGTGAGAGCGGCAGCCACAGCTTGACCACGGTATGACTGCCGACGAGGAACGGCCAGTTGTCGAAATAGTCGAGATCGACGGTTCCGCCCGCGTCAGGCACCGTCGCCCCGGTCGCAATTTGCTGGCCGGGCGTTCCGTCGATGGGATAGCGCCAAAGCGTGCTGGTCGTGGTCGAGGCGGGACCGCCATTCGCGTAGATCGCGCTCGCATCCGCACCGAGCATGTACCAGCGCTCGGGGAGGACAGTGATGGCGCCGTTCGGGCCTGAGAGCGTGGCCGTGTCGGTGTCGCTGGTCCACGCCCAAGCGCCGTTGTCAGCCGCGAACTGCGTTGGGTCCGAGAGTTTCCCGAGAGTCTCGAACTCCGTCGCGCCCGGGGCGAGAAACCAGGTCTCCGTATTGGTCACAAAGATCAGGCTTGCGTTGTCCGCGGACTCGTAGAGGTAGCCGTTCGCCGATTCCATCGGGATCGACGTGTCCGTCACGGCATTCGTCGCCGGGTCGATCCGTCGGAACACCGCGCCGTGGAGGTCCACATCCATCTTGGTCGTGTCAATGAACCAGATCGTGTTGTCGTGGGCAGCGAAGTACGCCATTCCGAGGAGGCACGTCGCCGGGATGGTCGCCTGCACGGCGAGCGTGACCGGATCGAGGCGGGCGATCGCGCAGGTACCGTCCGGTTGCTTCTCGCCGACCCACACGGACCCGGCGGTCACCGCCACGCTCGTCGCATCCGGGATCGTCGCCTTCGACGTGATCGCAAGGCCGTGCGGGCCCGTCGCGACGACCTCGCTCGATGAATTGGCCATGAAGAGGGATACGTAGAGCGAGTCATCCGGCCCGAGCGCCGCACCGGTGATCTCGTCGGCGCCGTCCAGCAGCTGGGGGATTCCGGGGGCGACCATGCTGCCGGGCGCCACCGAACCGATCGGGCCCGACGGTGTCGTGGGCGCTGGACCCGATGGCGGCGTCGGGCTCGTTCCGACGGTCTGGGCGGTCGGTTCTGTCGCTTCGTACAGACCGCCGAAGGCCGGATTCCCGGTGACGGAGACGTCGTACGCGCATTCCTGCTGGAGTTCCGGGGCCGTGATCGACGCGCATTGGGCGAGGCCGGTCGTCTGCGCAGTCGGCGAGAGGTCGCCGAACGACATCGGGCCACCCTCTTGCGGGAATCCGGCCTTGGCGTACGTCGCGGTCGAGGCTCCGTTGGCATAGTTGAAGAGGCTGGCCGCGTCCGTGACGCGCCATGCATCTGCGAACGTCTGGTACAGCCGCACGTACCTGGCATGTGCATCCGTGGTCGGCGGCGGCAGGGACGTCCCATCCGGGAGCGGTGGGAGTCCGGAGGTGCGATCGGCGAGTCGGCCGAGGATTCCGATGGCCCCGTCCCTGAGCGCCTGCGACGGCCGGATCTGCAGGTTGATCCCGTAGTTGACGGCATGCCCGACCGCGAGCGTCCAGACCCGCGTGCCGTCCGGCAGGTCGATCTCGAAGCCCGCCCGCTGCGCAAGGACCTGGGCGCCCGAACCGAGGTCCAGCGGCAGGCTGGCCGGATCGACGGGTTGGCCGTCGACCCGCAGCGCGAGGTCCGGCGGCGCCAGGTCAACCATCACCCGATGGCTGCCGGCGCGCAGTGCGACGGCGGTGTTGATTGCGACCGACGGCGACCCATCGAAGGGTTCCTGGCGGCCCTGGATCTCCGTCGCGCCGTCGGCCGATCGCAGCAGGACGAACTCCCCGGCGGCCTGGAAGTCATAGTGCTGGCCGTCGACCGTGGTCATGTGAGGGTCGCCGTTGTCGCCGGCACAGCCGGTCGTCCCGCAGTCGGGCGTCACGGGGCCCGAGCCAGCGGGAGGCCCGGTTCCTAAACCCGAACCCGGCCCGGCCCCGCCACCGACGGGGGCGGGCGTCGCCTGTGCCTCACAGGCGTCACTGAGCTTTGTGTCGGTCACTACCCACGTGCTGCCACCGTCGGGCGCGTTGAACGCGAGGTCGAATGGCAGGTTCATGTGCTGGCTCGCGAGGTCCTCGCCAGCCCGAAGCGTGCCCGGCGGGCAGACGCAGCTCGCGACCGTGCAGAAGGCTTCGGACGTCGAGGCAAGCACCATGTCGGTGCCCTCGTCGTGGGCGCTCACCAGCCCGGAGGTGTCGACCTGGACGATCTCGCCCTCTGAGCTCTCGACGACGTCGATCTGATTCGAGCGGCTGTCGAGCTTCCCGGTGATCGGCGACGTGGAACCCGCGATCGGGTGCATGGTCACATGGGCGTCCGACGGCAGGCCGAGGCCATGGGTAACCCACGGGTCCGACCAGTCGGCCCGTTGCAGCAGGGAAGGCGCCCAGGCATCACGGACGTCTTCCGCATCCCCGTTGAGGGCAGCGATGAACGGATCCGACCGGTCGCCCGTTGCCGCCTTCGCGGCCTGCCAGGCGGGCGCCATCAGGGACCAGAGGTTGCGGCCAAGGTGATCGAGCAGGGCGTAGTAGCCGTCCGCATCGTAGGTCCGGTTCGTCAACGGCTGTTCCGGGTCGTAGAACCAACGGTTCTGCCACGCGGAAGGCAGGTTCTCCTGGACGATGCCGGTGTCGTCGCCCGCCAGCCACTCGGCCGTTCCCTCGCTGATCCAGTCGGGCATGTCGAGCGAGGTGCCCACGCTGCCCCAGACCTCGTTCTGGTAGCAGTGGACCGCCTCGTGCGTCAGGTCGACGTGGACCGTGCTTGAGACCTGACCGCCGGGGCCGACCTGCTCGTTCTGCCAGGCGTTCTTGTAGACGGTGACATTGCAGGGCGTGTAGTCCTGCCCGTACTGGGTCTCCGCGTAGGTCACGTACTTCGTGTTGCCGCCATCCTGGTCACTGAAGATGAGGGAGACGTCGCCAAGGCCCGGAATGCTGCTGATGCCGACGATCCCCGGCGTGACGACCGGCAGCCCGAGCTTCGGGCCGAGGTGCTTGAGGTCTGCCGCGAGCTCCGTGGCGAACGCGTCGAAGCGCGGGTCGTTGTCCGGGAGGGCGTTCGCATGCGCAGCCGCGAGGACGGCGTTCGGCGTGCTGCCGCCGGGGGCTCTCGCAAGGACGATCGGTCCGCCGAAGGCGGACAGGTTCAGGTGGATGACCTTGTCATCGGGGCCCGGATCGAGGTATGGCTCGATCACCGCCTGCTGCTGCGCGGTCAGGCTCGCCCAATCCGCTCGGACCCAGGTCACGACACCGGTCCCGGACGTCGGGGCGTCGCCGCCTTCGCGCGCCTTCGGAACGTCGATGCCCGGGATCTGGACCTTGAACAGGTATGCGAATGCTTCGAGGGCCGTCTTCGCCGGCACCGACTCGCCCGTGATGTCAGCCGTGACCGTCTGCCAGATCGTTGGGCTGGACGGATCGGTGGACGTTGCTGGCCGCAGGATGACGATGGCGCTCGCGGCCGCCACGACAAGAGCGATGGCTGCGATCAGCCCAATGACCGCTGTTCGCTGGCGAGGAGCTGCGAATCGGCGCGGGGCGGGGGTCTGCACTGCTGCACTGTGCCACGACCCGATCGCAAGCCGATCGCAGGACGTGCACCGGGCCGGTCGGTGGAACGTCGTGTCACGGCGCATCAGCGGGGAGCGGCGGCGGCCCTTCGGTCTAGCCGCCCGAGGAGCCGCATCTCCGAGGCTCAGGGTTGCCCGTGCGGCTGGTGACGACACCGCAGGCGGCGCACAGTCTCACCCGCAGACTGTCCGCGAGCTGGCTGGCGCGGGCTATTCTCCTGCGGTGCTTACGACTGCGAGGTCAGGCTCGCACGCGCGACCGCGCCAGCAGCCGCGCGGCGTGGACCGACGATCGCCTGGAGGACAAACCTGAGCACTTGATGCCCCCGTACCCTGTCCACATGCAAGCTCAGCGGGTGCTCCGTCTTCTGGAGCTGCTGTCAGCTCCCGGCGACCCCCTCCAAGCTGTGACGCGCTTCAAGCTCGCAGGAAACGTCCCGATGCGGCCTCGGACCGCGTGCGCTACCGTCGCGGTGCCCCCGGTCGCGGTGTGCCCCCTACGGCGCGGCCGGGGCGCCAATGGCGGGGATCGCCCGAAGCCGCCATCCCGGAAGGGGGGCGCGGTCTCCGATGAGTCGCGCGTCCTTGCCCGGCTTGGCGCTTGAGTGACGCAGGTGGAGAGGCGTGCTTGGATCATCTCTGGAGATGGCAAGTCGGAGGAATGCATGAGCACTCAGGGCTGGCAGGACTTCCTCGCCGCGGACGGCGTCGCCGACTGGGTCGTGCTGCACGGAGGGGCGACCGCCGTGTTCCGGGTCCCAACTCTCGGCGAGGCGGCGATGCTGGCAGGGATGGTCGCGGGCCTCCCCGGCCTCGAGGGCTCGGGGGTTCTCATGACGATTGCCGATGACCGTCTCACCGTGCGGCTGACCCGCGGTGTGTTTCGGCTCGAGCAGCGGCACATTGACCTGGCGCGGGCAGTCTCGGCTACGGCCCGGAGGGTCGGTGCCGTCGCTGACCGCGCAAGTACGCAGGAGGTCTCGCTGGCCATCGCGGCGAAGCCCGACGCGATCGACGTCGGGTTCTGGCGGACGGTCCTCGGCTATGCGCCCCTCGCCGACGACAACGCGGTCGACCCGCTGGGCCACGGCTCGACTGTCTGGTTGCAGGAGCTCGACCCCGACAAGCCGCTCCGGCACGCGATGCACCTCGACGTGTCCGTCGCTCGTGAGCACGTCGAGTCGCGGTTGGCGGCCGCGCTCGCCGCAGGCGGTCGCATCGTCCGGGACGCAGACGCCCCGGGTTCCTGGATCCTCGCCGACCGCGCCGGGAACCGCGTCTGCGTTGTCGCTTGGCCGGATGGGTCCGTCCCGCCCGCATCCGTTCTTCCCCAGTAGCGTGCCTCGCTCGGGGCCTCGTCGGTGCGGCCTCCGTGCCGAGCGCGGCGGTCCGCATCCCCCTCGGCGTCCTGTGTTTCGTGGCCGCGGGCAGAGTCACAGCCGCGGGTCGCGCCGGAGAGTTCATCTAGTCGTCGGTCGAGGGAAGGCTTCCGTCGGCCTCCGGCAGGCGCTCGCCCAGGATCCACACGAGCTGCGCCGTCGTCGCCGCACCCACCTTGGACCGGGCGTTCGCCAGGTGGTGCTTCACGGTCGAGTGCGACAGGCCGAGGCGGTGGGCGGCGGCCTTCCCGACCCGGCGGGGGAGCCCGGGAGTCGGTGTGGATCAGACCAGCGCGCCGTCATGCCCCAACGGTATGTCCTCGTCAGGTACACGTCGCTCGCCTCGACCGGCCGCGCGCCGACACCGCGGCCCTCGGGCGGACGCTGAGAGCCGGTCAAGGAGGACTCAATGAATGACGACGACGACCTGACCCGATTGCGAGCGAAGTCCGCGGGGGGAGCCGAGATGCGACCGACCAACTCGTCGAGCTCGCCGGCGAGCGCGGCGACCTCGCCGAGCTTCGACGGCTGGCCGAGAAAGGCAGCCGTGACGCGTTGGACCAACTCGTCGAGCTCGCTGGCGAGCGCGGCGACCTCGATGAGCTGCGGCGTCTCGCGGACGCAGGGAGCCAGGACGCTGCGGACGTGCTTGAGGAGCTGACCACTGAGTAGTGGTGGCGGCTCGCCGCCGGCGACCTGGGACGGGCTCGGGGGCCTGGTCTCGGGGCGACGGATATCGCGAGGTCGCCGAGACTCCGGAACCAGTTCACCCGCTGACCGTGCCCGCCGGCACTGGGAGGCGAGCAGACGGCTACCGCGTCGGCCTATCCTCCGTCCCCGGCTCGCGCAAACGTGAACCGAGGATCCACACGGGCTGCGCCGTCGTCGGGGCGCCGACGTTGGACCGCGCGCTCGCCAGGTGGTGCCTGACGGTCGAAGGCGACAGGCCCAGGCGGTGGGCGGCCGCCTTCTCCGACCCGGCTGATTCTTGCCTTCGGAGGGTCGCGTGCCGAGACTCTGCGCATGATCCGCCTCATCCACGAGCACAACACCCTGAACGGGCTGCGGTTCAGTGTGATCGAGTTCACGACCATGGCCGTGGTCGTGGTTGGCTTCGCGATCTACGTCGTGAACGCCGGTGCGGGCATCCTTGCCATCGCCCTTCTGGGCATCGGCGCCAACTGCCTCGTGGTCGCCGCGCTTGGTATCCGCTCACTGCGGGCGGGCGGACAGGATCGGAGCCTCGCCGCGACCTTCAGCCCATCTTCACGGGCGCGGATTCTCGAGGAACACCCGCATGCGCAACGCGCTACCTGGGTCCTCAGCGCACTGACCCTGATCCCGTTTGCGGTGGCGACCGCCGTGCTCGCTGAGCGCGTCAGTGGACGAGCGTGACGTGGGCCATGTCCTCGGTTTCGGGCGGGCGCGGGGCGAGGATGCGCGCGAGGTGCGCCGTGGTCGCCACACCGACCTTGGAGCGGGCATTCGCCAGGTGGTGCTTCACGGTCGACTGCGAGAGGCCGCGTGGGCTGGGTCCGTCGAGGAGGCCGCGTCGGTTGGGTCCGTCGAGGAGGCCGCCAGTCCCTTGAGCCGGTCGAGTTGCTCCCAGTGCGCCGCGGTCCGCTCCCTGCCGACCGGGGTCAGCGAGGCGCTGGTATTGGGACGCTTGCCGACGAACGACTTCTCGATCCGGACCAGGCCGGCGTCCTCCAGCTTGGTCAGGTGGCTCGAGAGGTTGCCCTGGGTGAGACCGGTCGTGCGCTGCAGGAACACGAAGTCGGCGGCGCGCACCGAGGACAGGACCGTGAGGATCGCGAGACGGGCCGGCTCGTGGATGAGTCGATCGAGGACGAGATCGTCGCTACCGTCCGACACTGGAGCCCTCGAGCCGGTCGCCGGTCGGCACTGCAAGTGAGCGGGCGAGGACGCGCTGGTCGAGCAGCCCGGAGACCATCGCGGCGAGCCCGAGCGGGATCATCGCCAGCGGGTCGCGGTCCACGCCGAGTCCGCCCCAGATCGGCAGGAGCCCGGCCACGAAGACGGCACCCCAGATGACGAGGTGGTGCGGCCGCAGGCCGACGAGGATCGCGTAGTAGGCCAGGGTCGCGAGCGCGAAGGCCGAGGCGTAGATGCACTGCGGTCCATCGGGCGACCAGAACAGCGCCTGGTTCGCGCCGATGAAGAGGATCGCGATCCAGGCGACGATCGCCGCGGCCTGGCGGATGGTCCGGTCGCGGGTCGGGGTGACCGAGCCGTAGTGGTCGCGGTAGTAGCGTCCGATCAACACCAGCGCAGCCCCCGCGAGCGCCAGGCCGCCGAGGATGAGGGCGATCACTCCGCTGCCGGTCGGCCGGCCCTGCAGGTTCGAGATCCCTGCCACGATGATGCCGATCCCCAGCGGGATCATCCAGAGACCCTGGAGGTACGGGTAATCGGCCGCCGCCGACTCGAGCTGTCGTCGTTCCATGGAGTTCGCCTTCTTCCAAACTAGTTGACGCCACAAACCGTAGGCCCCCACCGCGGGCTTGTCAACTAGTTTGTGTGACAGAGTATCCCAGTTGATGGAGGGGCTCGTTCGACTGGCGCAATGGCCTGATGACTGTATGGACGCGACGTCGAGCTCCTCGCAGGTGTCAGAACGCTCGTTCGATACCTGGCGCCGCTTCGCGCTCGACCGTGTTGCACGTCCGGCTCCGGTCGAGCGTGCCAGAACAGGTGTTCTAGTTACCGCGAGTGGCGATCGGCGGCATGGCGCTTGGTGGCGCCTGACAGCTGGAATGCCAGGCATGTCGCCGCGAGTGGGCGGGACTCGATCGTCGTCCCGGTCCGCCGCGAGGGCACCCTGAGTCTGCTCCCCCTGCCACCCGCCACGATCAGCTTCCAAGCGGAGGCTCTGGTCCGCCCAGCGGGCCCTGCAAGAAATGCCGACTCGCTTCCGAAGGGATTGCTATCAACCGTGGGTGCTCGCCCTGGCCGCCGTCGTCGTGCTCGTGCGTCTCACGCTGGCGCCCGGCCACCCGGAATCCACCCGCCGGGCCAGCTGCTTGCCTTCTCCTCATGCCGTCCCTATTCGCAACCGCGGGCGGGCGCAATCGGAGTCAGCCAGGGTCGCCCGTCGACCATGTCTCGACCGACAGTGCCCGCCCGAACAGATAGCCCTGCCCGTATCGAACGCCGATAGCAAGCAAGGCGGAGCGCTCTGCGTCGGTCTCGATGCCCTCCGCGACCAGGCGCGCACCGAGCTCGGCCGCGAATCGATGGAACCCCATGATGGCAGCCAGGCGCGCGGGATCGCGGTGGGCGCCCGAAACGAGGGATCGGTCAAGCTTGATCTCGTCCGGCTGAAGCTCGACACAGTGGCGGAGGCTCGCGAATCCGGCTCCCGCATCGTCGATGCTCAAGCGGATGCCCGGGAAGCTCGCGAGGGCGACCCGCAGCCCCCGGTAGTCGTCGATCTGGTCGCGCTCGGAGAGCTCGAGTGTGAGCGGCCGTTGGCATCGCCCCAGAAGAGCGCGAAGGCCGTCCGGCTCGAGGACGAGCGCTGGCGAGACGTTGAGGCTCACGGGGACGTCGGGCGGGAGCCCACGGGCAGACCTCAGCGCGATCGCGAGGGTCGCATGTTCGAGTTCACTTGACAGCCCGACTGCTGCCGCCTCGGCGAACCGTCGTTCTGGCGGAGCGTCGTCGTCGAACCGGGTCAGCGCCTCGTACCCCACGGTCAGGCCATCATCGAGGGAGACGATCGGCTGGAACACGGCCCGGAATTGCTGATGGGCGATGACCGCCCGGATCTCGGCCCGCAGGACGTCGGACTTCTCACGCTCGCGCAGGTCGGGTCCGAGACGGGCCGACACGATGGCGCCCACCTCGGCGTACGTGCTGAGGTGACGCTCGAGCGCCGTGACGCCAGCTGGCTGGCGTGTCGAGAGAACCATGAGCCCGCGGGTCTCACCGGCTGTCCTCAGCGGCTGGTACGCGACCGCGGTGATCCCCGCACGGCTCAGCGCCAACCCGTAGCTCCCGTCGGCCTCGCGAGGCTCCCAGGGCTCGACCCACGCTCCCTGCCGGGCCCGACGGCGCAGGTAGCGCGCCCTCGCGGCCGGCAGGCGAACACCCGCCGTGAGCGTGGGCACCGGGAGCCCTTCGGCGGCGAACAGGAAGACCAGCCCCCTGGGCCCGAAGCCGAGGATGCTCACGCGGTCGACGTCAGGGAGGTCCACGAGCTCGGCCGCGATCGCGCGGGCCTGGGCATCGAGCCCGAGCAGCGGGTCGAGCCCCTCGAGGGCGAGCTCGACGACGGCCCGCTCCCGCTGTTCGCGCGCCGCTCGGTCCTCGAGCCGGCGCTCCGGGGTCACGTCGGTCGACACGCCGATCAGGCCCGAGACCGCCCCCGCCTCGTCGCGCAGCGGCTCCACGACGGTCGCGAAGACGCGCCCGGCGAGCGCGAGGTCGACGAAGAGCCGCTCTCCGCGCAGCGCGCGCTCGAACCGGGCGAGGAGCCGCGAGGCCCCGGGCCCCAGCTCGTCGAGACGCCGCCCGACGAGCTCCTCGCTGGTGCGTCCCACGGCCGCGAGGCCGGCGCCGCGGGCGAGGGTGATCGTCCCGGCCAGGTCGAGCGCCCAGACGATGACCGGCGCGCCGCCCACGACGGTGTCGAGCTCGTGCCGCGCCCGCTGCAGCGCCTCCTCCGCCACCACCCGTGCGGTGACGTCGCGGGCAATCCCCTCGATAGCCACGACGCGGCCGGCTCGGTCAAGGACGGGCACGGGGAAGGACTCGAGCGCGGCCCAGGTCCCGTCAGCCCGCCGCCAGCGCCAGGTGGAGGGACGGATCTCGCGCGGATCGGTCGGCGTCGACAGCATCTCGTCGAGGTGGGCCGGATCGACGAGCCGGTACGCGAATTCGGGATCCGCGTAGAGCTCCTCCGCCGTGACGCCGAGCAGCCCCTCGACGGCTCGGTTGACGAACTCGAGCCGCGGGGGGACGAGCCCGAAGCGGTACACGACGTCGGGCACGCGTTCGACGAGCTGTCGGAAGCGGACCCGCGTCCGGCGCGGGGCGTCCGGACGGAGGGATCCGGCGCCCCGCGCTGGACGGGCGCTCTCGATGTGGGGCCCTGCGGCTGGCTTCGTTGCGGTCATCCGCGATGGCACTCCCCACAATGCGGGACGTCGGCCCCTTCGACGCGGCAGGCGGGGTGCCTGGGCTCGGGCCCGACAGACGCGGGCGCCTGTCGCATCCACGGTTGTAGCCGCCGGGGCCGCGCAAGTCCAAGACGTAGATCCGCTCGCAGCTACGCCACCAGGTTATCGATCGCCCGGCGCGCCGGCTAACGACCCCGGGAGCGCCTTGGCGTCATGGCTCGGCAGATCGGCCTCGTCAGGCCCGCCGTCGCTTGCGCGCTGGGACCATGCCTGGCTGTCCGGGTGGTGTTGCGACCGACAGCACCGATGCGCCCGACCTCGGCCGCCGCACCAGGTCAATCGCCCGCTGCACCATCTTCATGTGGAGCCCCTCCATCCATAGCACGGCGAGCACGAAGTCGGGAGCATCGACGAGCGTCACGAGCCTGAGGGCGTTAGGGGCCTGTCGGGCCATCGTTGGCGACAGGATTGCGCTCCCGGCGCCATCTGCCACGAGTGCGAGCATCGCGCCCAGCGCGTTGGTCTCGATGACGATCCGCGGCGCGACGCCGCGCCCGGCGAACACGTAGTCGAAACAGCTCCGGAGCCCGGTGCCCGGACGGGTCACGATGAAGGGCTCCCCGGCGAGATCGGCGACGCTGACCGAGGCCCTCCCGGCCAGCCGGTGGTCCTGTGCCACCACGAGGGCATACCGCTCGCGGCGGATGACGGCGTGGCCCAGGCCCGTGAGATCGATGCTGTCCGGCAGGGTAACCATCGCGAGGTCGAGCTCGCCTCGGCGGAGCGCCGCGAGTGACTCGGAAGTGGACCACTCGACGATCGAGACCTCTACGCCTGGGTTCTCGGTCGTGTAGTCCCTCAGGTACCTGACCATCTGGGGATCGGCCTGGTGCCACCACGACGTTCGCAACACGCCGCGCGTGCCCTGGTCGAACTCGCGCATCGCATCGGAGAGGCCCCTCAGCTCGGCCATCACGCGTCGCGCGCCAAGGAGGAATGCCTCGCCTGCGTCTGTGAGGGCGACATGCCGGCTCGTTCGCTCGAAGAGGCGGACGCCGAGCTCGTCCTCAAGATGCCGGATCGCGGCCGAGACGGCCGGCTGGGCGACGTGGAGCTCGCTCGCCGCCCGCGTGAAGTTGCCGTGGCGGGCGACCGCGTCAACGAATTCGATCTGGCGGATGTCCATGGCTCGCCACCCTCCGTGGCAACCTGTCCCCAGTCCGTTGATCCGAGTGCACCGTACTCCTCGGCTTCCGGTCCCGCACACGTGGTGGAGCCGGCAAGCGGCGACCGCGCCGACCGCGCGGCCCGCTCACGGCCGTCCCTCGATCTCGTCCCAGCCCCGTCCACCTCGCCCGGGCTGTGTCTCACCGACCCTCCGGGAACCGCGGCGCGGACGGCCCTGACGGTCCTGGCTTGTCCCGGTGGCGATAATTCTCGCGATGAGAGCGGCTGGGATCCGTGTGCTGGGTGGGCAGGTCGAACTGCTGGAGCTTCCCGCTCCGCCCCCGCCCACCGGCGACGAGGTGCTGATCGAGGTCAGAGCCGCGGGGATCGGGAACTGGGACGACCTCGTGCGGACCGGCGCATGGGACGTCGGCGCAGTGCCGCCGACTTCCCTGGGCGTGGAGGCGGCCGGCGTGGTGTCTGCGATCGGCACCACGCAGACGCGGTTCGCCGTGGGGGACGAGGTCCTCGTCCATTCCGCGCCCCTGCGCCACCACGGGGCCTGGGCGGAGTGGTTCCTCGCCCCGGGCGGCCACGTGGCGGCCAAGCCGGCCGGCCTCGACTGGGCCGTCGCGGGCGCCCTCCCGGTGCCGGCCCTCACGGCCAGCCAGGTCGTCGCGCGCCTCGGCTGCGGCAGCAGCGACGAGGCGCTGGTCCACGGGGCCGGCGGCGTGACCGGCGGCCTGCTGGTGGCCCTCGCGGCCGCAGCGGGCTGTCGCGTCGTGGCCACCTGCTCGCCCCGCGCCGCTGGACGCGTCCGCGGCTACGGGGCGAGCGCCGTGGTCGACTACCACGCCGCTGACTGGCCCTCGCAGGCGCTGCGCGCCACGTCGGGGCGGTTCTCGGTGGTCATCAACGCGGTGCGGGGCGCTTCCGCAGCGCTGCTGCGGCTGGTGGCCGACGGGGGGCGCCTGGCCACCATAACTGGCGACCCGCCGCAGGGCGAGCGCGGAATCCTGGTGGTCGACGCCTATGTCACCCCGGATGGACCAGCGCTCGAGGCCGCCGCGGGTCAGCTCGTCGCACGAAGCCTTACCATCCCGATCGCCGGCGTCTACGGTCTCGGCGACGCGGCCTTCGCCATCGGCACCGTCACGACCGGTCGCGCCGAGGGGGCATGCGTGGTCGATCCGACCCGCTAGAAATCGGCTTCGGGCTGCTCGCCGCGGGCAATTCGCCTGCGAACTTCGGGACCACCCAGTCGTCCCAGCATATGAGCTCATGGGTCGGGTGCGATATCGCATCGCCGACAGACGCCTGCTGGCGCTCGTGGCGGCGTTCCTGCGAGCCGGCATCCTCGGTGAGGACTGGCGCCACTCGTCAGCGCTCATCCTGCTCGTGCCCCAGGTGGCACCCGCTCGGCGACGACGTTGTCACGCAGCGATGGGTCGTCTCGTCCAGGGCGGTGAAACGGACCTCAGCAGTCAAGGAGTCACTCCCATGCGCGTCCTCGTCACCGGAGCCGGCGGAGCCGTCGGCTCGCGGCTCATTCCCCAGCTCGTGACCAGTGGTCACCAGGCACACGGTGCTTCGACATGGCCGGGAATGTCGCCCATGTCCCGACTCACCAGTCGCCGGTCAGGTGTCGCCTATGTCGTGGATTCGGACACTGTCGGGCGCGCCATCTCAACCTTCTCGGGCAGCGCCAGCGCCGGCCAGTGCCCCATCCGTGCGGACGGTGGGCCGCGGTGTCTACTCGGTCGATTGGGCGATGTCGTCGGGTTCCGCCCAGGTCCCAGCGCGGCGGCGAGCAGTCAAACCAATTGGCGCTCGACCGCTCGCCGGATCTCCTCGTCGGTGGCCCCGAGACCGCGAGCGTGGACGACCAGGGATGTCGCCAACGCGGCCAGTCGTCGCACCCGCTCCTCGTCGGACAGTGCAGGTGGCGCGTCGCTCACGGCGGTGCCGCCGCCGCGCCGGGTGACGACGAGCCCCTCGCCCTCGAGAGCGGCGTAGGCGCGCATCACCGTCCCAGCGGCCACGCCGAGATCCGCGGCAAGTTGGCGGACCGTCGGCAAGCGCGTCTGCGGGGCCAATGTGCCGGACTGGATCACCGCGCTGAGCTGACGTCGCAGCTGCTCGTACGGTGGCGTCGGATCGTCCGGGTCGAGTCGCAGCTCCACGGTCACGACGGGTCCCTCGAGCCGTTGCCCGGGACCAGAACGACGACGGCAAACCGCAGCGCGAGGGCGAGCGCCACGGCGGAAACGGCAGCCAGTGCCCAGGAGCCCAGCCCGTAGACGGTCGTGCACGCCTCCGTGCCAACGGTCACCGCCGCCAGGTAGGACATGCCGGCGAGGGTCGTCGCGACCACGAGCCCAGAGGCAGCGACGATTCCCTCGACGGTTTGACGGCGCAGCGCGTCGTCGACCCGGACAAGCTCCGCGTCGGCGCCGTTGCGCGGGCGCCGCGTGGTCGCAACCACGCCGACCCAGGCCAGGGCCAGCACGGCCACGATGCCCGCCGCCATGCCCGCCGTGTAGTAGGCGCCCGGGAACGGCGTGGAGACGTAGACCTCCGTGTGTTCGGACTGACGCTGCCCGTCCCACGACTGGGTCGTGCACGATTGGGTGAAGGCGCGGGCGAGCCCCGCATCGTCCAAGGTGGCGACCGCCGTCGTCCAAGCGCCGACGACCGCCAGGACCAGCAGCACGCCCGCCGCGGTCATGGCCAGGCGGCGCGGAAGGTAGTCGCCGACCTCGCGGCGCTCGAGCCCGGCGATCCCCGCCGTGCGAGCCCGCGTGTAGGTGAGTCGTTGGCCGACCAGCACGGCACCGATCACCGTTGCCCCTGCCGCGGCGGGCGCGAGGAACAGCCATTGGCCATACCGGCCGAGCCCCGCGACGATGAAGAACGCGACCACACCCGCCACGATGCCGAGGTAGCGGGCCCTCAGCGTCGCGCGCCGCAGGGCGGCCAGACCGGGGTAGCGCCCCTCGTCGAAGATCAGGCTTCGTGACCGGCGGACGCCGAGGACGAATGCCGCGATGACGAGGCCGCCCGCGACGAGCAGCGGGAGGCCGAGGATCAATCCCGGGCCGAGAAGGGAGGACACGGGTTGGGACTCCTTGTATCAATTGGCTGATACAAGGATGGATGTCGCCACATCCTTGTGTCAAGTGGCTGGCACAAGTCGGAACGCTACTCGTCCGCCTCGGTCCCGCCCACGGGCTCCGGCAGCCGAGGCGCCGGGATCCGCACCAGCTGTCGGGGCAGAGACGACGGCGCACCTTGGACCGCGCGTTCGCGAGGTGGTGCTTCACGGTCGAGTGGGACGGGCCGAGGCGGTGGGCCGCCGCCTTCTCCGACCCGGCATCGAGGACCACGACGACCTCTCGGTCCGTGGCGCGGCCCTGCAGAACCCCGACCGGCCTTACGCGCTCTCACCCAGCCGCCTCGTAGCGGCCAGTCACGCATCCCGACCCTCGATCCGGATCTCGTAGGTTGCTTCCGCTCACACCGCGCGCTCACTCCTGTCGGGTCCGCCACGAACACCCCGTCTCTTCCGGCGGTTTCGCGCGCTCCGCGTCCTGCCCCCGCTGCTGGGCGGCGGTCTGGTGCGAGCACGATGCTCCCCGAGAGCCGCTGGGCGTAAGCGAGTTGCGTGCAGTGCCTGCGGCGCGGCGGGTGTCCCCCGGATCCGCAGCACGGTCGTCGCGGGGTCAGTCCGCGTCGTCCTCGGCCGCGCCCCTGCCGCACGGGCAGCGTGGACGTGACGTGGCCTACGGGCCGAGCGACCCAGCCGGCACGACGCACACGCCGTCCGGGCGGCGGTAGCCGTACCCCCAGCCGGTGACCACCACGAGCGCCGCGGGCCGGCCGTGCCGGCTGGCGTCGACCCGCTCGGCCAGCCGCAGCAGCGAGCGGGCGCCGTCGTCCACGGCGCCGGGGCCGAGCTTGACCTCGAAGGCGGCCCACAGGCCGTCTCGCCGCTCGACGACCGCGTCGGCCTCGAGGCCAGTCCCGTCGCGATAGTGGGAGACCGTCGCGCCGAGCGCCTGCGCGAGCACGCGCAGGTCCCGGACCACGAGCGACTCGAACAGGAGGCCCAGGGTCTCGACGTCGCGGAGCAGGCGGTCTGGATCGGCGCCGAGCGCCGCCACGGCGAGCGACGGGTCGGCGAAGTGCCGGGTCGGAGCGGCCCGGAGCGGCGTCCTCGACCGCAGCGCGGGCGACCACGCCGGCAGGTCCTCGACCACGAACACGCGGGAGAGCGCGGCCAGGTACGCCAGGACCGTGTGGTGGTCCACCGGTCCCTCCGCGCCGCCCACGTCGGCCGCGATGGACCGCGCCGACGCCTCCGTCCCGACATGCCGGGCGAGCGACCTGAGCACGCGGCCGACGTTCTCGGGGTCCCGCGCGATGCCGTCAGCCCGGGCGAGGTCCGCGCGCCGGGTCTCGTCGAGGTACCCGCGGACGGCTGCCAGCGCCTCGTCCACTGGCCGCCCGAGGAGCGCGGGCCACCCGCCGACCGCGACGAGCGAGGCGATGTCCCGGATGTCGAGGCCGGGGTCCACGGTGCGGGGCGCCTCCCCGGCGAGCAGGGCGGCGAGCGACGCGTCGCCCGTCGAGCGCCCGGCCTCGACCAGGGCCATGGGGCGCATGCGCAGCCGGCTGAACCGGCCGGCGCCGCTGTGGCGGGTCGCGTCGTCGGACGGCACGGCGGAGCCGGTCAGCACGAACTGCCCGGGCCGGCCACCGGCGTCGTCCACCGCGCGGCGCACGTGGTTCCACACCCCGGGCACCAGCTGCCACTCGTCGATCAGGCGCGGGCGGGGTCCGCCGAGCAGGAGGCTCGGCGACAGCAGCCCGGCAGCGCGGGCGGCGTCATCCACGTCGAGCCGCACGGCGCTCGCCGCGGCGCGCAGAGCGGTCTCGGTCTTCCCGCAGGCGCGGGGGCCCTCGACCACCACGGCGCCGGTCGCCCGCAGCAGGGCTGCCAGCTCCGCGTCCGCCACGCGCGGCCGGTAGTCGACGCCGTTTTCGTCCTGGCCCGTCTGGACACCCATTGGCGACGATGATGGACACCCATTGGAGCCGTGTCAAGGCACCCAATCACGTCTCCCGACACCTGACGGCCAGCGCCGCTCGATCGTGATGTGTACGACGCCAGCTAGCCTCGGGCGGAGTGCCCGCCCGTCTCACCGGGTCGCCAGCCCCTTTCGAGATGCGCATGGAGTTCGCTCGATACGCGCACTTGACATTCGGGCTCTCAAGCGGAGGCGGTGCGTCACCACGGTCGCGGCGCGATCGGGACCCTCACGAAGCGGGTGGCATCCGCACGCTCAACTCCCGTGGGGCGCGCAATAACGTCCGTCAGATGGGCCGCCGTGCTCGCCGCGGCCAACTCGTCAGCCGGCCATCCGTCCCGCGCCAGTTCCCCCACAGGTTCACGCCCGAATCGTCGACGGGCTGGCTGGCGAGGTCCATTCGCCTGCGGTGCTAGGCCTGGAGGGCCAGAGTGAGCGCGATCTGCGGTCTTGGCCGATCCTGCTGGGGATCCGCAGTCAATACGGTGATCTCGCCGATCGCCAGTCAGATGCCGCCAGGCACGTGACTCGTCTTCGGTCACGCAGGTATCTCGGTCCGCGAGCCACGCATCAACCAGACGTAGGCGTCTTCGAGCGCCGGCTCGAGTACGGCCGCCAAGGGACCCGGCTCAGGCACGCCGACCACGCGATACTCGGTCGAGCTCTCGTGCTGCAGCATCGAGACCACCGTGAGGTCTCCGAGAGGCTTGGGGCCGTCGGTGCGAATGGCGAAGACATGGCCCCTGGCTGCGGCGATGAGGTCGAAAGCGGTCCCGTGGAAGAGGACACGGCCGCGGTCGAGCACGGACAGGACCCGCGAGGTTTGCGCGATGTCCTCCACGATGTGCGTCGAGAGGAGCACGGTCCGCGCCCCGGCGAGCTCGGCGAGTAGGGTCCGGAAGTGGATCCGCTCCTCCGGGTCGAGGCCGACGGTCGGCTCGTCGACGATCAAGAGGCCCGGATCGTTTACGAGCGCCTGCGCGATCCCGACCCGCCTCTTCATCCCGCCGGAGTACGTCTTGAGCTTGCGGCTGGCCTGGTCGCGCAGCCCGACGACCTCGAGCAGCTCCTCGACGCGAGATCGTCGGAACCGAGCGTCTTCGATGCCCTTCAGCAGCCCGACGTAGTCGAGGAACTCCCGCGCGCTCAGGTCCGGGTAGAGGCCAAGCTCCTGGGGCAGGTAGCCGAGGGTTCGCTTGACGGCGGTGCGCCCGGCCTCGGTCGCGAGGTCGTGGTCGCCGATCCGCGCCGTGCCGCCACTGAAGCGGATGACGCCCGCGAGGATCCGCATCAGTGTCGTCTTGCCGGCGCCGTTCGGCCCGAGCAGGCCGTGGATCCCTCCGGGGACGTCGAGGTCGACGCCGTCGAGGGCGCGTGTGCCGCCGCGGTAGGTCTTGACAAGGTCGTGGGTTTCGATGCGCATGCTGTCTCCGAATGCTGTCGAGGTCGTCAGGCCCGTGCCCGCTCGCGGCGGACGACGAGCAGCCCGCAGCCGAGGGCGGCGGTCGCGCCCACGAGGAGGACGGCGACGCTGCCGACCCCGTCGAGCGTTGCCCAGGTGCTGCCGCGCCCGAGGTTCACGGCCGGGAAGAAGGCCTCCTGGGCGACGCCACCGATCGGCGCCAGCCACGTGGCGCTGATCGTGGGCAGGACGTGGGGCGAGAGCAGGTTGCCCCAGAACCAGTAGCCCACGAAGAGGAACTGGTACAGCGGGACGGGGATGACGATCGGGCAGGCGATGGAGAACGCGCCGACGAACAACAGGCCGGGCAGGTTCACCAGCAGGAAGGCCGGCGCGGCGAGGCGGGCGACGCCGCCCGCGTCGCCAGTGACGGTGACGAGCCAGCCGAGACCGAGCGCGTACACGATCAGGATCGGGACGAGCGTCGCCGCGACCGTCCCCAGGTACTTGCCGGCCAGGCGAGCGCCATCGCCTGTTGGTGTCGCGTCGAGCAGTTCGGCGACACCGAGGCGCCGGTCGCGCGGGAAGCGGTCGGCCAGCAGGATGCCGAACCCGATCGGGAGGAAGACCTGGACGGCCCACGCCCACTCCGGGACGAGGACGTTGGCCGACCTGCCAAGGGTTGTGATGTCGCTCGTCACGGCGAAGAGCGTGGGTGCCCCAAGGAGGGCCAGCACCAGCCAGACCGACCGGCGCCGGATCTGCATGCGGAACTCATAGGCCGCGGGTCCCCGCAGTTGCCGTAGCACCACCACTTACGCGTCCTCCGAGGCGAGCAGCCACTCGCCGGCCCGCAGGCACCGCGCGAGGATCAGGATCAGGGTGCCCGCGACGAGCAGGAGGACCAGGCGGGTCACCAGCCAGTCGGGCGTCCGGGGATCGAAGATCGTCATGAACGGGTACCAGGCACGGAGCCACGGCGTCGCGGCGACCGGGAGCACGAGACCGGCGACCCACAACGTGCCGATCAGGCCGGCCGCCGCCGCTCGCGCGCGCAGGACCACGGCCGCAAGGGCGCCAGCCGCGACGAAGAAGGCGAGCGGCGCAAGCCATGTGAGCTGCGCCGCGGCCGGGCCGACGTCCGGGCCCCATGCGGCGAGGAGGCCGGCCATGTCGGCCGCGAGCCAGCCGGCGAACGAGACGAGCGACGCCCAGACGAACAGGATGGCGAGGCGCCGGAGCGCGGCCGGCCGGTAGCCGCCGGGCATGCCCAGCTGGAGCTCCAGCGCAGGCTCGGTGGCGACCAGCGAGGCCGCCGCGATCCCCGCGGCGAGCGGGACGCCGGCCTCGAGCGCGGCGGTGACGACTCGTGCCTCGCCGCGGCCGACGACGAGACCGAGGGCTGCGAAGCCGATCAGCACCAGTGCCGGGACGGCGTATGCGGCACGACCCAGCAGTCTCGCCTCGAGGCCCACGAGCTCGCGCCGCGACCCGGCGGCCGGCATCACGAGGCGCCTGCCCATGGAGGATCGGCTCGCGACACGAACAGCATGGCGAGCGCGAGGGCAGCGCCGGCGAGACCGACCGTGAGTGGCGTCGTCTGCCAGAGCGCATCGAGCAGCTGGCCCAGGCCACCGAGGGCCCCGGCGGACCCCGCGGCACTCAGTTCAAGGGCCCGGAGCCCCCAGATCGCGCCGGTGACCGCCAACGCGGGCGTGATGCCGATCACGAGCGACAGGACGAGGCTCAGGCAGCCCAGCAGCAGCATCGGCCCCAGCCACAGGCCGATCAGCGGTGCGACCACCTGCGGACCGTGGACGAGGCCGAGGGCCAGGCTTGCGGCGAACGCCAGTCCGAGGTCCCAGGCCAGGACCACGACGAGGCGGGCCACGACCACGACCTGCGGGGGTGTCGGCGTGGCGAGGGCGAGCTCCAGGGACGGGTCATTCTCGTGCCCGTAGATCAGGGCGATGCCGATGGCCGCTGCAATCGGGGCGAAGAGTGCAAGAGCCCCTCCGGGGGTGGATGCGCGGTTCAGCAGGAGCGACACGACCGCGCCGATCCCGACGATGACGGCCGACGCCGGCCAGACCTCGCTCCGGACCAGCGGCACCTGGGCGGCCACGACGGCTGCGAGCCAACGCAGGCTCGCCGGCCGCGTCGGGCGGGCCGCGGATTCCCGTTGGATCCGCAGCGCGATCCGGTCGGCGAGCGTCGGCGACGGGACCGTCTCGGACGCGCGATCGCGGACCGCCTGGGCGACCGCTCGCCATGCCTCGAGGTCGGCGGTGCAGGTCGGACAGTCGTTCAGGTGGGACCGCACCTGGCGAGCGACATCAGGGGTGAGCGCATCGGAGATGAGGTCGGTGAGCAGCCCACTCGGGTGCTCTGACGCCGGGCTCGCCGGGCGATCGAGGGTCATCTCGATCCCTCGGGCCCGAGCTCGCCGCGGAGGGCTCGTCGGGCGGCATGGAGGCGGCTCTTGACGGTGCCCTCCGGGATCTCGAGGATCGCGGCGATCTCCCGACCGCTCAGCTCATGGATGAAGGCGAGCACGAGCAGCTCACGATGCTGGAGGGGAAGGCGAGAGAGGGCACCCGCGACCTCCGCTCGGGACGCGGCGGTCAGAGCGACGGCCTCGGGTCCCGGCTCGGGCGTCGACAGCATGTCGAGCGTCGAGGGCACGGCTAGCTCGGGTGTCCGGCGGCGCAAGCGATCGCGAGCTTGGCGCCGGGCGATCCCGAACAGCCAGCTCGCGAGGCTCGACCGTCCCTCGAAGCGCGACGCGCCCCGCCAGGCAGCGACGAACGTGTCCTGCACGATCTCCTCGGCGACAGGCGGGTCGCTCACGACGGACATCGCATACGCGAACAGGGGTCGGCCGAACCTCGCGTAGAGTCGGGCGATGGCCTCCGGTTCGCCGCGGCCGACCGCCGCGAGCAGCGCGGCCTCATCCGTGATCGGTTTGCTCATCCGACTCCGAGCACGGGTCGCGATCGCCACCACCTCGCGTCGCTCCTCCGGACACCCGACGGAATCGCCGGTCATCCTGTGAGTAGCAGCATCGCAGGGGTCGGTTCATTTCGAGCAGAGTTGATTTCGGTGGCAGGTGCGGTCCATTCGGACGTTGCCGACCCCACCATCCACGCGATGCGCTCATCCCCGAACCGGCTCCGGCGGCGCCGTCGGGCCTGATCGCCGTCACTGGGGCCCCAGGCGAACGGGCTCCTAACTCGGACCTCCAGCGACCCCTCCGCCCGTCCGCGGTAGATCAGCTGCTCGGTGGTCAGGCCCGATCGCGCCCGCAGGTCAGCGAGGTTTCGCTTCGCGGTGCTTGGCCGGACGCCGACACTTGCCGCCGCCTCGGGAACAGAGCCGCCCGCGGCGACGAACGCAGTGAGGACGTCGACCTGGCGGGCGGTCGGCGTCCGCGGGAGCGAACCCCGCATGTGGCCGTCCCTCACTGCGTTCGACGAGTGGCGGCAGCAGCCAGCGGTCGAGCGCCCCGCACATGACCGGGCCGGCGAGAAGGGCCGCGACCTCGATCCCGCTCATCGGCCACCTGCGGGGTTGACGGCCCGGACCTACCCGGTGAGGCGACGCGGGAGTCGGTATGGATCAGACCAGCGCGCCGTCATGCGGTAAGCGCGCGGGCGGCGGGTCGCGGTTTCTAGTTGGCCGATTGGGCCATGTGGTCAGGCTAGGGCGGTAAGCCCCCTCGTTCTCCGGGAGAGTTGTGCAGCTACACCCGGCGCTTCGCCACGCCGGCCCGAACGATGGCCTCGACCGCCGCCGTGTCGAACGCGTCGCCCTCATACCAGTCGATGCCGCGCCGCCGGCTGCTGTCGGGGTACGCGTTGAAGAGGTGCTGCGGGTCGGGCAGGGCCGCGCCGTCACTCGTCGTCGGGCGGACCCGCTCCTTGAGGGCATTGACGTGGCACACGATGCCGTCGTGTTCGAAGCAGGGCGTCCCCGGAAGCTTCGCTGAGACCCACTTCCACGTCTCGACGATATCGGGATCTGCGGCATGGATCGGCGCACGGAGCCGACCCGCCATCTCGCCCTTCCAGCCCGGCGTGGAGGCGATCAGCTCGTCGAGCCGCGGATTGCGATCCATCTCCATCACTCGGAACTATCTCCGCGCCACCTTGGCCCGGAGGTTCGCCATGTGGTGCTTCACGGTCGAGTGCGACGGGCCGAGGCGGCTTGTCGCAGCTCCGCACCTACTGGCGCGAACCACCGCCGGACGGGGTCCGGAACCGAATGGTGAGCCAGTGGCCCCCAAGACCCAGCGCGATGCCGAACGCCGCGCTGACCAGGCCGAGGACGGCGAAGAAGGGGACCTTGCTGAGGAGCGGATCGGCACCGCCGTAGCCGGCTGCCGTGAAGGTGAAGCCGAGCGCAAAGCCGTACGCGGCACCGCCCACGAGCGCCTGACGCCGGTCCTGGCTGATCGCACCCACCACGAGGCCCGCGACGCCCCATGGGATCAGGGTTGCCCACCCGAGGAAGAGCAGTCGCGACCCGAGGAACCCGAGCACGACACCCAGGGCGATGGCGACGCCGGACCGCTCAGCCACGCCCGCCGTCCGCCCCGAACATCCGCGCGGATGCGCCGACGAGCGCCGCCATGGCGAGAACCGAGGCGGCGAGCATCATCCAGTCGCGCACGGTGTGCGGCTCGAACAGATCGTGGAACGCGAGCATGTCGGCGAGCAGGAGCAGGACCACCGCCGCCGCGAGCGACACAATCGACCACTTCATCGCTGCAGCCTCCCCGTTGCCGTCATCCCGGTCGTCACCGTGCCGATCGCTCCATGACGCCTTGCCGGCTCCGATTGTGGTGCCTGAAGCCCCCAGTCGTCCGTTTGGGCCACAGCCTCGGGTCCGGGCAGCCGCGGCGCCAGGATCCACACCAGCTGCGCCGTCGTCTCCGCGCCGACCCTGGACCGCGCGTTCGCCAGGTGGTGCTTCAAGGTCGAGAGGGACAGGCCCAGGCGGTGCGCGGCCGCCTTCTCCGATCCTGCGCAATGACGGCGGCGGCCACCGCGAGGTCGCGATCGGTCGCCCGGCCGGAGCCTCGACGAGCCGGGCCCCGACATCTCACGCCAGCCGCCTCGCCGCGGCCAGCCACTCATGCCGCCCCTCGATCGGGATCTGGTAGGTTGCTCACGCGCGCCCAACACCTGTCGGGCGCCACGACCCTTGTTCTATTTCGGCCCCGAAACGGTCTGATGTGCCGGGATCCGAGTCCCTCGATCGGGATTCGGATAGTTGTGGGCTCGCGCCGCGTCCGCGCGGTGTCGGATCTGATGCTGGTGACGCTCGAATGCACACCCGTCGTCATCGCGATGAGTCATGGGGCGTCGGCCGTCGCGACGGCCGACATCGGACCTGCCATGGTCGGGAGGCTAACCTCGACTTCGAGTCCGCCGCCCTCCCTCGCGACGGCACGCACTGACCCGTCGTGGGCGCTCGCGATGGCCCGAACGATGGAGAGGCCGAGTCCCGAGCCCTCCTCGCGCGTCGTTCGGTCGGGCTGCAGTCGGCGGAACGGCTCGAACAGGCGGTCGACGTCCGAAGGAGGGATCGCCGGGCCGGTGTTGGCCACCCGCAGGATGGCCTCCCTGGGACGCACCTCGGTCGTGACCTCGAGCTCGCCGCCCGGGACGTTGTAGCGGGCGGCGTTCTCGACAAGGTTCGCCGCGAGCCGTTCGAGCAACTGCGGATCTCCCAGGACGACCGCGTGCGCCAAGTGGGCCTTGACTCGCAGGCCGCGGCCGTCCACGTCGAGGCTTCGCGATCGAAGCGCGCCGCCTGCGACGTCGGCGAGGTCCACCGGCACGCGGCGCTCGAGGCCCCGCTCGCCGCGCGCCAGCGTGAACAGCGCCTCGAGCAAACGCTCCTGCTGCTGCTCGGCGGCGAGGACGCGCTCGAATGCCGCCCGCCATGCGTCAAGCGTCGGCTGGGGATCGCCCAGGGCGTACTGGACCAGGGCGCGCTCCCGCGCGAGCGGCGTCCGGAGCTCGTGTGAGGCGTTGGCCACGAACAGTCGTTGCGCCTCGAACGACCGCTCGAGCCTGCCGAGGAGATCGTCGAACGTCTCGCCGAGATCCCTCAGCTCGTCATCCGGGCCGTGCGAGGCGATCCGGAGCCCGAGGTTCGAGCTCGAGATCTCACGGGCGGCGTGGGCCATCGTGCGCAGCGGGCGCAGCACGCGGCCCGCGACGAACCAGCCGATCAGGACGGATGCGAGCGACAGGACCGCCACGGCGAGGACGGACAGGGCGAGGTAGTACTGCTGCTCCGCCGCGTGCTGGGCCTCGACGACGGCCCGGATGACTGCGGGCAGATCGGCTGGCGACCCGCCGAACGGCGCGACGAAGGTGTTCGCGTCGCCGCCGCCGAACGGGCTCCCGAACGTGAAGCGGACCTCGCCATTCGGGGCCACGTTCACCGTCAGGCCCGTGGTCGCGCTGATCACGGACGTGACGCCGAGCAGCGCGGCGCCCACGAGCACGAAGAGGGCCCCGTAGAGGAGCGTCAGGCGCAGGCGAATGGTGGGCCTCGGCAGGCGCGCGAGCCGACTCACCGCCATGGCGGCCACCCGGGACCGGCCATCAGAGCCGGTACCCCGCGTGGACGACCGTCTCGATCAGCGGAGGGTCGCCGAGCTTGGCGCGCAGGCGGCTCACCGTCGTCTTCACGGCCTGCGAGAACGGATCGGCATTCTCGTCCCAGACCCGCTCCAGCAGCTCCTCCGACGAGACGACGCGACCGCCGGCGGCGAGCAGGAGCTCGAGGACCCCGAGCTCCTTGGCGCTGAGCCCGAGGAGCCGGCCGGCCCGCGAGGCGCGACGGCGGGCCGTGTCCAGCTCGAGGTCGCCGTGCCGGAGGACAGGAGGCAGGACCGGCTGGGCGCGCCGGACGAGTGCGCCGACGCGCGCCACGAGCTCCGGCAGGTCGAACGGCTTGGCGATGTAGTCGTCGGCGCCCCGGGCGAGCCCGTCGACGAGGTCCTCGGTCGTGGCCGCCGCCGTGAGCATGAGCACCCGGCAGCGGCGGCCTCCCGAGACGAGCTCCGCGCAGATCTGGTCGCCGTGAACCCCCGGCAGGTCCCGGTCGAGCACGACCACGTCGTAGTCGTGCTCGAGCGCGCGCTCCAGCCCCGTGGCGCCGTCGAACGCGACGTCGACCGCCATCTGCTCCCGCCGCAGCGTGGCGCCGACGACCTCCGCCAGCTCCTCGTCGTCTTCGATCACGAGCACGCGCATCGGATTCCTCATCTGCGGCTCGCCGAGCCGTCCCGAAACATGATGGACCCGGCGAACTTGCACCGCGGTAACAGCACCCCGGAGTTGCTCCGCGTGGTTACCGCGTCGCAACCTGCCACGGCCCATACCTCGTCTCGACGGACGGCCACAGACAGCGGCCGTGGGTCGGCATCGACCGACGGGTCCAAGGAGACGAGATGAGACCAGGCTGCGCCAGTCGCAGGAGAAGGCGGTGAGCGGGCCCGACGCGCCCGTCGTCCGCGCCCGGGGACTGCGCAAGGACTATGGCGCCGGTGATGGACTGGTCAGGGCCGTCGACGCCGTCGACCTCGATGTCGCGCGCGGAGAGGCCCTCGCGGTCATGGGGCCGAGCGGGTGCGGCAAGTCGACGCTCCTTCACCTGCTCGGCGGGCTCGACCGGCCGACCGGCGGCGAGCTGTGGCTCGGCGGGCGGCGCATCGACCGGCTCTCGGAGCGCGCGCTCGCCCTGATGCGCCAGAAGGAGGTCGGGTTCGTCTTCCAGGCCTTCCACCTCATGGAGGAGCTCACCGCCCAGGAGAATGTCGAGTTGCCGTTGCTGCTTGCCGGACGCACGTCGCGATTTGCGCGGCAGCGAGCCCGGCAGCTGCTCGACCAGGTGAGCCTCGCCGATCGGGCCCACCACCTCCCGTCGGCACTCTCGGGCGGTCAACGCCAGCGCGTGGCCATCGCCCGGGCCCTCGCCAACGAGCCCGCGCTCGTTCTCGCCGACGAGCCGACGGGCAACCTTGACAGCGAGGCCGCCTCCGAGGTGCTCCGGCTGTTTCAGATGCTCCACCGCTCGGGTCTCACGCTTGTCATCGTCACCCATGACGCGAGGATCGCGGCCGGCGCGGACCGGGTGCTGGCGATGCGCGACGGGAGCTTCGCCAATGAGGCGGGATCGAGCGGCAGCCCAGTGGACCAGCCTGGCAGCCTCTCGACGGTGAGGGGCTGACCGATGGGCAAGGCACTTCTCATCACTCGGCTCGCGCTGAAGGACATCCGGCACCGGCCCGCCCAGTCGACCCTCCTGCTCGTCGCGATCGCCACGGGAGCCGCGACGTTGGCGCTCGCCTTGGCGCTCGGCGGGACGACGGCCGATCCATACGAGCGGACGCGCGCGGCGACCAATGGCCCGGACATCGTCGCCCAGGTCTCCCCCGACTCGACGCGCGTCTCCGGGCCGCCCCAGCCGGTCCCCGGCGGCGGAGGCCAGACCCAGAGCGACGTGGCGGATCCGAGCGCGCTCGCTCCCCTGGAGCACGCCTCCGGAGTGGTGGCGTCCTCCGGGCCGTTCCCGATGACGTGGGCGCTGCTGGACCTTCCGAACGGGCCCGCGAGTGCCGAAGTCCAGGGGCGCGACTCCGCGACGTCGCCGGTCGACGAGCCCCAGCTCCTGGAGGGCGCCTGGGTGCGGCCTGGGGGCGTGGTGGTCGAGGCGGGCTTCGCGAGCGCCCTCGGCATCCACGTCGGCGATGGGCTCACCCTCGGGGGCGACCCGTATCGGGTCGTCGGCATCGCGGTCACGGCGGCGACCCCCGCCTATCCGACGGTGTGCAAGGCCCTCGGCTGCTTCCTCGTCGGGACGGTCAGCCTGTACGAACCGGGCCTCATCTGGGCGCCGTCCGCCGACGTCGGGCGCATCGCCGCGGCGGGCACCGAGCCCGTCTACTACCAGCTCGATCTCCGGCTCGGCGATCCGGCCGATGCCCAGACGTTTGCTGACGAGTTCAACGCGAGCGCGGCCCCGACCGAACCGACCCTCTTCGCCTGGCAGGTCATCCGAGATGCGAACGCGGACGTGGTCGCCAAGGTGCAGACGGTCCTCGTGACCGGGAGCGTCCTGCTCGATCTGCTGGCGATCGCGAGCGTGGTCGTGCTCGTCGGCGCTCGGATGGCCGAGCAGACGCGCCGAGTGGGCCTCGTCAAGGCGGTCGGCGGCACGCCCGCGCTCGTCGCGCTCATGCTGCTGTTCGAGCACGTGCTTGTCGCGCTCTGCGGCGCCGCCGTGGGACTGCTTGTCGGATGGCTGGCGGCCCCGCTGGTCGACGCGCCCGGGGCGGGGCTCCTCGGCGCTCCGACTGTTCCGCCGCTCGCCGGCTCGACGGTCGGCATCGTGGTGGCGGTCGCGTTGGCGGTCGCGTTGGCGGCGACGTTCGTGCCCGCCGTCCGCGCAGCCCGACAGAGCACGGTCTCGGCGCTCGAGGGCGCCGCCCGTGCGCCGCGACGCCGAGCGGCGGTGGTGCGGCTGTCGGCGCTGTTCCCAGTGTCGCTCCTGGTGGGAGTCCGGCTCGTCGTGCGCCGACCACGGCGACTGGTGCTGAGCGTCCTCAGCATCGCCGTCACGATGAGTGGGCTCGTGGCGGTGCTGATCCTCAACGCGCCATCATCCGGCCTGCCAGGCAGCGGCGGACTCCCGGCTGGGTCGTTGGGCCCACGCGTCGTGCAGGCCCTGGCGATCATCTCTGTCCTGCTGGTTGTGCTGGCGGTCGTGAACGCCTTGATCATCGCCTGGGCAACAGCGTTGGACGTGCGGCGCCCCGCTGCACTCATCCGTGCGCTCGGAGCGACGCCAGTCCAGGTCACGACCGGACTGTCGCTGGCCCAGCTGGTTCCGGCGTTCGTGGGAGCACTCCTGGGCATCGCTGGTGGAGTGGCGATCTACGCCCGCGGGGGTCTCGCGCCGATCCTCCCGCCCTTGCCCTGGCTCCTCGCGCTGGTGATCGGGGCGCTGCTGACGATCGTGGTGCTTACCGCGGCGGCAACCTGGATCGGCTCACGCTCGCCGGTGGCGGACCTCCTCGAGTCCGATTCCGCATGAACGGCCGCCCGCCTGCCGTCAGCCCGGACCCGGACGTGGGCGGGTCCGAGCGGGCGATCCCCAGGCTCAACGCGGCCTGGCGGATCCTGCGCGATCCGGATTCACGCGCTCTCTACGACGCCCGGCGCCTGGGCCTGAAGGCCGAGAAGGACCCGGCCGAAGACGATGCGCCGGATAAGCTCCGAGGCCCGAGCCCAGATGAGGATGCAGGCGACTGGGGTGATCCGCCGGAACACCGAGTCGCCAGGACGGGATCACGGTCAGCAACCTCGCCAACCGGCCGCTGCTGCCCTGGTCCGTGTTCGAGGAGGCCGCCGCCCGGGGTCCATCGCGTCGGCGGTTGTCCGGGAACTGATTGAGGCAGGTTCCGGCGGCTGGGAAGACCTGAGCCGCCTACTTCCCTGAGCGTGTCGCGTGCCGCTCCTAGTGCCGGCGCCGGGCGCGTCGTGCTGACCGTGTCGTGGTCGTTCGCGACAGCCGGTTACTCGGTGGGAGGGAAGTCCGTCGAACGCGTGACGGCTTCCCAGCGGGCCACGTCCCTGGTCGAGCGCGGCGCGGCTCGCGGCCAGGGCCTCGAGGGAAGCGGCACCAAGGAGCAGGTGTCGCGGCGGCTCCTCGGCCCCGATCGCGCGCAGGACGGCCTGGGCTGCCCTCTCCGGATCGCCAGGCTGCCGGCCGTTGTACTGGGCGCGCGCCGCTCGGATGGGCTCGTAGAACTCGTCGTAGTCGTGAACCGTGCGGGGACTGTGCACCATGGAGCGTCCCGACCAGTCCGTGCGGAACGGCCCCGGCTCGATCGCGGTGACGTGAATGCCGAGCGGCGCGACCTCCTTGCCGAGGGACGCGAGGATCCCCTCCATCGCGAACTTGCTGCCGTGATAGAAGGACAGCCCAGGAGAGGTGGTCATCCCGCCGATCGAGGTCACGGCGAGGATGTGCCCCGATCGTCGGCCCCGCATCGCGGGCAGGACCGCCCGGATCACCGCGACCGTCGCGAAGACGTTGACCTCGAACTGCCGGCGCAGGTCGTCCATGGTCGCCTCTTCGAAGAGCCCCTCGTGTCCGTAGCCCAACGCTCGCGATCAGGACGTCGATCGCGCCGAACGCGTCCTCGACATGCCGTGTCGCGCCGACGACCGCGCCCTCATCCGTGACGTCGAGAACCAGCGACGCTGCCCTGGGGCCTCCGGCTGCCTCGAACGCCCATCCCGGAATCGACGCTTCGGACGGTGCCGACGACCGAGTGCCCCAGCCGCAGCGCCTCGAGGGCGAACGCACGACCCAGACCCGAGCTCACACCGGTAATCAAGAACCGCCTCGGCTCGCGTGTCATGGCCTTGTCTGGCCTCCAGTGTCTGGTCGTTGGTCGCCGCGATCTTCGCAGGAAGTGGACCTATTGGCGGACGGGGCAGCCGGGCCGGCTCTCGCAGCGCCGCTGTCAGCGCCCTGATGAAGGGCCGGGGGAAGCGCTCAAGGCGCCAGTGCGCCGGATCCGTCGCAGTCCAGCGCGGGTCTACGCCAATTCGGCAAACCAGTGGTCGATGATCGCCCGGTAGGCCTCAGCCACCTGTCGCGTTCGAGTCTTCGGCGAGCAATCCGAGGACCGTCTCGTCGACGAACTTCCCGTCGACCCACGACGCGCCGCGCAGGGTGCCCTCGAGGACGAACCCGGCCGCCCGGGCGGCCTTGATCATTGCGATGTTGTCGGCGACGGCCTCGACTTGCAGCCGATGCAGGCCCAGCACGTCGAAGCCGTAGCGGCAGAGGACTCGAACGACGTCGGTGCCCAGGCCGCGATGTCGGCAGCTCGGCAGCAGCGAGATCCCCAGGTGCGCGGTCCTGTTGTGCGCGTCGATCTCCCACAGCAGCGCCTCGCCGGCAAGCGCACCGTCCGACAACTCCACGACGGAGAAGCGGGCCGCGTCGTCGGTGGGGTCAGTGACCGCGTACGGGGACGCGGCCGAGCCGGGGGGGATCGGCCGCCACGGTCGCGAGTCGGCCCGCGATCGGGTTGCCACATCGTCGTAGAGCTGGGCGTGCAGGATCGGAACGTCGGCGTCGAGGCGCGCCCGGAGCCCGACGGTTCGTCCACGCAGCATGTCGTCACTCCTGATTCCTTGCGATGGTGCGCTGCCTGCTGACCTGGCGCAGCCGTTGCCGAAGCCGTGGACCGCGAAGTCGCGGACGTTCGCCGCCGGCTCGGCCAGCGCCGGACACCGTAGAGCGCGATCATGCCGAACCCGGTCAGGTCTCGCTGCGGGGCCGATGAGCGAGATGGCAGCACCTGCCTGGTAGGCGGTGCAGCCGACAACCGGTACGGACCACAGATCGTCGGGTCCGGCTCGTCCGACAAGGGTTGTCTCACGGTGCCGTCGCCCATTCCCTCGCTGAGCCCGTCGGCGAGACCGGCGCGGACGCCCTCGAGCGCTGACCGGCTGCGAGGTCGATGAGCGCGAGGACCCTCGCGGCACCAACCGGCGAGACCGGGGGGTCGGACTCACGGCGCGGCCATCTCGTAGAGAACGCCGAGCGCCTGCTGCGCCGTGGGTTGAGTCAGCTCTCCGGCGAACTGGCCGGCCAGGGAGGCGATGGACGTGCAGATCACCCCCGCGTGCGTCATCCGGCGGAATGCCGCGTCCTCGGTCCGGGGCGAGAGCCCGCCGCACGCGTCGACGACCACCTGCACCTCCCACCCGTAGGCGAGCGCGGACAGGGCCGAGTGCTGAACGATGACCTCGGTCGCCACGCCGGCGACGAGCAGGACCCGACGCCCGGTGGCCAGGATGGCCGCCCGGGTGGCCGGGTCCGTGAACGCGTCGGTGGTGGTGCGCGTGTGGAGCAGCACCTCGCCGAGCACTTCGGTGAGCTCGGGGGCCATCTTCGGATCACCGCCGCCGGTGGGCGCGGTTGTCACCACGGCTGGAATTCCGAAAAGCCGCGTCAGGCGGGCAAGCGCCGATGCGCCGCGGCCCAGGTGCGCGTGGTCGACCGTGGCGGCGCGCTCCATGATGCCGGCCTGGAGGTCGGCGAACAGGACGGCGACGCGGGACGGATCCAGCGGGGCGTAGGTCGTGGCGCCCTCTCCTCGAGGAGGCTCGACTTGATTGCGAGAGTAGAGAGGATCCATCTCGTTCGTCCTTGTTCTTCCCGTTCTCCAAAGGCGAGAGGCGATGCCGGCGGCCGCGGTCAGTCCCGGGCCGCGGTGGAGGCGCCGACGGCGAGCAGGGCGCCGGCACCCGGTAGTGCAGCGAACCGAGCGGCTGCGGAGCATCTACCCGTCGGCCGGGGTCGGCGATCATCCCGGCCAACGGCGGCTTGTTCACGGGGCGCAGCCCTGCTGGAGCCATCGAGCGAAGACGGCTGTCCGCTCGGGTGGCCAGGTGCCGTCGCAGGGCATGGAGCCTCCCTGCAGGCGCTCCAGGATCCGGTCGGCCTTGGCCTTGACGTCCTCGTAGGACCACAGGTCGAAGGCGAATGACATCGAGCGACGGTCGCGGTCGCGGAACAGGGGCTTGATGTGGAGGGCGTAGCTCAGGGCTTCGTCCTCGCCGGGCAGGACGACCAGCTGGTCGGGCTCCGGCGCGGCGTGGCCGAGGGCGGAGACGCGGCTGCCCGGCGGGCCGGCCGCGGTCTGCCAGCTCCACGACGGCATCGGCATGTGCGGCGGGGGCGTCGCGCCCGGGGTCGAGTTCTCCACGGCCAGGCGCGAGCCCCACTCGATGTAGGAGCCGAACACCGATCGGAACTCGGCGTCGTTGGGCATGCCGGCGTCGTTGGCCGACGCGGTGAGCAGCTGGACCCAGCGGCGACGGCGCGCCTCGTCGATGCCCTTGCCGATGTGCTGGGACAGCATGCGCTCGTAGCCGCCGTAGGTGCCGCTGTAGGCCTTGGGTCCGCCGAACACCTCGCCGAGCCACGCGGCGACGCGCTGCGGGTGGTCTGCGGCCATGGTCGCGAACAGCGGCGCGAGCAGGTCGTCGTCCGGGATGTACTTCTCGTAGAAGGTGCGGGTGAGCCGCAGCAGCGCCGGGAACCCACCGGCCCACTCGAACAGCGTCGGCACCGTCGCCGGGTCGGGCACGGGGTCGTGGAAGTCGACGTACCAGTGCATGCCGGAGCAGAAGGGCTTGTTCTGGGAGTGTCCGCAGCGGCAGAGGGCGGCGTGCTCGCGGGAGGAGCCGTCCGCGCGGGCCACGGGCTCGAGGCTGGCGTCGACGATCTCGATCGAGCCGGTCAGGCGGTACGGGCCGTCCTTGCTGATGAGGATGGTGGGCGGGCGGGTTCCGCCCCAGTCGGTCTGGGCGTGCTGCTCCTCCCCGTCGATCGCGAAGGACAGCGCGCCGGACGGGCAGTCGCGTACTGCGCGGATGATCTCGTCCATCCGGCCGCCGCTGGGCGTGACGAACGGGTCGGAGTCCGCGTGGAACACGGAGGGCAGGCGCGCCGTGCAGTAGCCCGAGTGCTGGCAGATCCCGCGGTTGTCGAGGACGGTGACCTGCGCCCCGACGTAGGCGTCGCGCCGGTCGGGGACGCGGTCGGGGCTCTTCGCGTCGTGGAACCCGGTCCGGATGCACGCCTCGTCGCAGTCCGGCTTCGACGCCGACTCGCCGCACCGGCACAGGGCGGTCGCCGCGCCGTGCTCGACCGTGCGGCCGAGGTGGTCGGTGATCGACACCGGGCCGGTCACGACGTAGGGGCCGTCCGGGACCACCATTGCCCGCGCGGGTCCCTGCGACTCGAACGGGCGCCGCAGCGTCGACACGGCGACCGCAGGCCAGCCGGCAGCCTCGCCCAGGTCGGCGAGGTCGGGAAGTTGTTCAGTCACCGACGTACTCCTTCTGCCGACGCCCGCCACGCGCAGGCAGCGACCTCACGAACAGCGCTCCGCGAGCACAAAGCGCAGCGTCCCGCCAGATGTTGTTGCGCCCGAGGCCGGTGCATGCGACCTACGGACCCGTGTAGGCGACGTCGAGGAGCCGGAACACCTGCCCGCCCGGCGCGACGAAGTAGGCGTGGCCGCTGCCCGGGTGGCGGAACTCCTGGATCCCCGCCGCCCGGAGCGCGGCCTGCAGCCGCTCGACCTCGCCCGTCCGGAACTCGAGCCACGGACCGCGGAACGCCCGCGCGTCGTCGATGGGGCCGGCGACGTCGCTCGGGGCGAGCTCGGTGAACTCCGCGCTGAACGCGCTCCCGTCCGGGAACGGGACGAGGAGGATCGGGTGCGCGAGCCCGAAGTCGCGCTCGACCACGGTGCACCCGAGCACATCCCGGAACAGCCCGGAGAACGCCTCGCGCGCCTCCGGCCGCACGAACATGTGCACGCGCGCGCCGAGCCCGACGATGCCCCGCCCACGATCGTCCATGGAACGTCCTCCTCGCTAGCTCGCCAGGCTGGCCGCGCTGGTCAGCCTGCCTTCGGCGGCCAGAACAGGGGCTGGTCCCTCTCGTACACGGTGATCCGGTACCCGTCTGGGTCGGCCATGGCGAAGGTCCGCCCGAACGGGCCGTCGAACGGCTCGGCCAGGATCCGGACCCCGTCGGCCAAGACCTGTTCGTAGAGGTCCTGTGCGTGGCTCGCGCGCCACCACAGGGCGATGCTCGTCGTCTCCGGCGACGGCCCGGGCTGCCCCGGACGCCGAGCCGACGACAGGGCGAACGCGGGCCAGCCCACGAAGGCGACCGCGTCGGGGCCGAAGTCGAGCGGGTCGCGCACCGCGCCCAGATAGCGCTCATAGAAGGCGGCCGAGCGCTGCGCGTCGCTCACCGCGATCGAGATGAAGCCCGGAGTCCCTGTCACAACGGCCTTGGCCACGATGCCCACCTCTCTTGCCCGACGCTTTCCCCGCCCGCCGATCATGGCGAACGGCCCCGAGCGTACGCGCTTGTAATTGAGATTGTCAAGCAGTACAACTCAGATCTCAAGTTGACACTGGACACTCTCCAGTTCGGGCGCTACAGTCGGCGCATGCGAGGCTACCGGCAGTACTGCGCCGCGGCCAAGGCGCTCGACGTCGTGGGCGACCGCTGGACGCTGCTCATCGTCCGCGAGCTCCTGCTCCGCGACGGCCTGCGCTACACGGACCTGCTCCGCGGTCTGCCGGGGATCGCCACCAACCTGCTCGCCGAGCGGCTTCGCGACCTCGAGCAGGCAGGCGTCGTCGAGCGCGAGGAGGCGCCGCCGCCGGTCGCGACGACCCTCTACCACCTAACCGACCGGGGCCGGGCGCTGCGGCCGGTGCTCAGGGCGCTCGGCCGGTGGGGCGGCCCACTCCTGGCCGGGGCGCCCGACGACGACGCCTTCCTCGGGCACTGGCTCGCCCTGCCGGCCGAGGAGCTGCTCGCCGACCGGCTGGCGGGCGCGCCCGCGGCCACGGTCGAGCTTCGTCCCGACGACGGGGAGCCCGTGACGGTCGAGCGGCTCGACGGCGAGGCGCGCGCCAGGCCGGGACCGGCCGCGCACGCCGACCTGGTCATCGCGGGGCCGCACCGCGCGATCGTCCGCCTGCTCGCCGGCCGGATCGGCCCCGATGACGCGCGGGCCGAGGGCCTGACCGTCGAGGGCGATCGCAGCGTGCTCGCCCTCCCCGCGCCCGCGGGCGCCCGGCCACCCGCGTCGTGAGCGCGACCGGTCCCGGCCCTCGCACGATTCGCCGCGGCACTTCGGCCGACGCCGCCCTCGCCGCGCTGGCTGGTCCGTCACGGGAGGAACCGTGAGCTGCCGCGCGCAGCCGCGACCGCGTCGCCGAGCCAGTCCTCGGTGTCGCCGTAGACCGACGACATGATCGGCCCCAGGCGCGCGAGGAACGCCCGGTACTCCGGGTCGTCGTAGATGGCCGGATCGGGGAGCGATCGCGTCAGCGAGGCGTCGGGTCCGAGGTAGATGACCGCGTCCGCCTGCGCCCCGTACCGAGCGTCTGCGGGGGTGAGGGCACGATACGAGATCGACGGACCCTCCTGGTCGCCCAGCCACGTCGCCGCGAGCGGCGCGACGGCGGGCGGCCGCCAGTCGTGGACGCTGTCCCCTGCGCGAGCCCGGATGGCGCGGTCGAGGTCGCCGACGATCAGCGTGTCGACCACGTGGAGGCGGCCCGGATGGCGCAGCGAGATCGCCGTGCCGGCGTTGGGCGGCTGCCCGGGCGCGTCGGTCCGGGGCCGCTGGTCGGCGTGCAGCCCACGGCGCAGGTGCCCGCCCCCAGCGATCAGCAGGGCGCGCCGGCCCTTCGCGAGCACCTCCGCCTCGACGACGTCAGCGAAGTGCGCGTCCGTCTCGTTCTCCAGCGTCCGGACGTAGTCCGCGTCGGCGGCGCTCCGGACCCGGCCGAAGTCGATGGGCGTGTCGCCCAGGAGCACCCGGATCCGCCGGTCGGGGGCAAGGCCCTCGTTGACGGCCCGGACCGTGACGAAGAACCGCTCGTAGACCGGCGCGTCCCACAGCGTGCCGCCGGTCTGGCGCCAGATCTCGCGGACCTGCGGCAGGGGGATCGGCTCGATCGCGAGGAGGTAGCGGTCCGCCACGGACTGCAGCCTGGGGTTCCCGAACTCCACCACGATGTCGTCGACGAGGTCCGGCAGCGCCGGGTCCAGCAGCAGGGTCCGGATGAAGTCGTGCTCCTGCTGGAGCCCGTGCCGGTCGCAGAGCCCGACGATGGCGTGGCTGCGGAGCGCCTCCAGCACAGCCTCCAGAGCGGGAGCGGCCACCAAGTCTCCCCCGTCTTCCGCCGAGGCGGCCGGCGTTGGCGTGGCTGCCTCCCCCGTGGGCTGGACGGTTGCGTGGGCCGACTGCGAGCCCGGCGCTCCGGTGGCCGTCCCCGGCAGCCCGCAGCTCGACGCGATCGCGCCCACGGCCGCGACGACGAGGGCACGGGCCGCCGACACCAGCACGGTCCGGCGGGTCAGGACCGGGACAGGGCCGTTCTCGGTGGACATGACTGCGTACCCCACGCGGCGCCGGGATCGGCCGGCCTACGGCTTCGCGGGAGCCGGTTGGTCCGGAGCGGCCGTGGTGCTTGGCGCGAGCGGCTTTGTCGGGAGCGGCACCTCGGGCGCCCGCGTGCCGGCCGGCGCAACCGGCTTGGTCGGCAGCGCGACGTCGGGGGCCTGCGTGCCGCTGGGGCGTGCCCGGCGCTTCACCTGGTCCAGGGTCGTGCCGACGGCGGCGGCCTGCGCGTCGGTGATCGCGCCGGCGGCGACCAGCGCCCGGAGGTCGAGCGCGGACCGGCCGAGCTGCGCCTGCCAGATCGCGGCCGACTGCGCCTGGCTGATCGTGCCCGCCGACACGAGGCGAGCCAAGGCGGCCGCCACGCTCGGCCCGAGGTCCTGCCGCTGCGGCGGAGCGCCTGCCGCGACGGGGTCGAGGCGGGCGGCTCCCGTCGGGCCGACGGGGTTCGCCGACGCGCCCGGGGCTGCCGTGGGCGACGCCGCGAGGGCTCCTGCGGCGCCCTGCCAGGCCAGGCCGAGTGCGAGGACCAGGCCTGCACCGGCCGCGGCGTTGCGGGCCCCCGGTCGCCGGCTGGCAGGGCCTCGGTTGAACTTCTGGAACGCGGGCATCGCTGTTCTCCTTCGCGGATGGCCGTGGCCCGGAGGGACTCCGGCGCGCCGACCTGGGATCGACACTAGGGGTCGGCGCTTAAGCGGGGCTGAACGGCGGGATCCTTCAGCCGTTCTTCAGCCCGAGTCGTGCACACTTCCCCAGGTGAGCGAGCGGAGCATCCGGATTGCCGTCGTCGAGGACGACGAGGCCCTGCGCGACGCGATCGCCCGCGCGCTGCGCGGCGACGGGTTCCTGGTCAGCGCGTTCGCGGACGCCGACCGGCCCGACCAGGTCCTGGAGGTCCAGCCGGACCTCGTCATCCTGGACATCGGGCTCGGCGGGGTCGACGGGTTCGCCCTCGCCCGCTGGCTGCGCGACCGGCGCGACGTCCCGATCGTGTTCGCGACGGCACGCGAGTCGGTGGCCGACCGGCTCGCAGGGTTCGGGCTCGGTGCCGACGACTACGTCCGCAAGCCCTTCGCGCTCGAGGAGCTCCTGGCCCGGGTCCGCGCCGTCCTGCGGCGGACCGGCCGCCTCCAGCCGCCGCGCCTCGAGCTCGCCGACCTCCTGGTGGACGAGGCGGCGGGCACGGCGTCACGCTCGGGGCAGGGCCTGGGGCTGACCGCCACCGAGTTCAGGCTGCTGGTGTTCCTCATGCGCAACCGCGGGCGGGTGCTCTCGAAGGTCCAGCTGCTGACCCAGGTCTGGGGCTACGAGGCGTACGACCCCAACCTCGTCGAGGTCCACGTGCACGCGCTGCGGCGCAAGCTCGAGCGGCACGGTCCGCGGCTGATCCACACCGTCCGGGGCCTCGGCTATCGGCTCGCCGCGCCATGAGGACCGGCTCCCTCCGACGCCGGGCGTCGCTGGCGGCGGTCGCCACCCTTGCGCTCGCGCTGCTCGTCTTCGACGCGGCCCTCGTCGTCGGCCTCCGGGCCACGCTGGAGGCTGGGCTCCGCGATCGGCTCGCCAGCCGGGCCGAGACCATGCTCCGGCTCTGGCCGTCGGTCGACGCCCGCCAGTTCGCGCTCGACGGCGTCGACGTCGAGGTGACGAAGGGGCCTGGCCCGCCGGCGTCCGCCCCCACCGTTCCGCCGCACCAGGGAGCGGTTGGGCCGACCGGGACGACGGCCCCGCTGGCAGGCGGGCAGCCCGACAAGGCCCCCTTGGCGACCGGGACCACGCCGGCCAGCGCGCCAGCCTGGCGCGGCCCGGGCGACGTCGCGATCGTCGCGCGGCCCGGTCTGCTGGTCGCCACCGTCTTCCCCGAGGGCGCAACGGTCACGCTCTCCGCGTCCACACGGGGCATCGACCAGACGATCGGCCAGCTCGTGGCCAACGAGGCGATCGCCACGATCCTCGTCATCGCCGCGGGAGGGATCCTGCTGGCGCTCGTGACCAACCGCACGCTCCAGCCCCTCGGCGACGTCGCGGCGGTCGCGGACGAGATCGCAGCCGGCGAGTTCGGCCGGCGCCTCCGGCCGACGAGGACGGACACGGAGCTTGGCCGGATGGCCGCAGCGTTCGATCGGATGGTCGACGCGCTCGAGGCGGCCCGCGCGCGCGCCATCGCGGCCGAGTCGGTGACCCGCCGCTTCCTGGCCGATGCGTCGCACGAGCTGCGGACGCCGATCGCCGCCGTGCACGCGACCAGCGAGACCCTACTCCGCCAGGACCGAGACGAACCCGACCGCGCGGACCTCGAGCTCCGCCTCGTCCGCGAGACGGCCCGCCTTGCTCGTCTGGCGGATGACCTGCTCAGCCTCGCCCGCCTCGAGGGCTCGACTGTGCAGGAGCGTTCGACGGTCGACCTCTCGAGCCTCTGCGGGGATCTGGCCCAGCAGATGCGCGCCCGTCACCCGAGCGTGAGGCTGACGAGCCGCTGCGAAGGCGGCCTCACGGTGCTCGGAGGGCGCGATGACCTCGCCAGGGCGATCGGCAATCTGTTGGACAACGCCGGCCGGGCGACCGCGGGGCGCGGCCGCATCGACATCGTCGGGCGCCGAAGCCGAGACTCCATCGCCATTGTCGTGACCGACGATGGACCGGGTGTCCCGCCAGGGGACCGCGATCGGATCTTCGGGCCGTTCGTGCGCCTCGGGGCGGCCGACGGCTCAGGGAGCGGCCTCGGCCTCGCGATCAGCCGCGCGATCGCCAGGGGCCTCGGCGGCGACCTGACCTGCGACGACGCCCCGGACGGGGCGTCCTTCACGTTGTCCCTGCCCGTCGGGTCCCAGGCCGCGCCGACCCAGGCGGCTGACAGTGGGTCCTCCGTGACGGTGGGCGACATCCCCGACTCATAGCTCGGGCGTGCTGATACGGAGGTGACACCCGTCGATTCTGGTTGACGCGTTCGTACCGGCGACGAGTGGGCCGTCCCTGACTTGACCCCGTGGATCCCGCGACGCAACACTACCGGTCCAGACCCGGCGGTTTCGCCCGCCGGGTTTCCTCTTGAGCGAGAGGCCGACTGAACGGTCCCACGATAACCGGCACCTTCACCGCTCGAGGGATCGCGCTCAGAAGGGCCCAGGCTCCAACGCTCCGGCCTCGGCGGCTCCCATAGCACGTGCGCGACCGTTGCGCCACGCCCCGACGAATTCCGAACTCACGAAGCGCGTGTGCTTCGCCGCCCGGCCGGTGATGACCAGCCCCGAGCATATGCCGAGAGGGCGGCGCCGTGCCCGCGTCGGATTGGAGGGCGAACGGTCGCCTGGCGCGCCCGGTCGCCGGATCTGGGCGCGCTTCGTTGCTCGCACCGGCCGCGTGCGCGACGGGCGCCACCGGATCCCGACGGCGCGGCGCGGCGCGCAACCGTTCGTCCTGAGATCCGAGGGGGCGGCGGCGCGGGGTTCCTGAACGCATGCGCGAGAGAACGGGCACGCGGGCGTCGACGTAGTCGTGGACCTCGACGCGCCTTGCCCTCCGCCAGGCCGCCCGCGACGTCGAGGACCTCGTCAGATTCCGGGCGATCGTCCCCGATGTCGAGGCCTTTCGCGCCGAGCTGAGAACCGTGGAGCGCGGGCGTCACGTCCGCCCGATGGCCGATCGCGCCCACCGCGCGTGGCGCCTCCGCCCGGATCCGGAGGAGGCCCAGGCAGCGCTCGCCTTCGCACGAGCACGCCTCCTCCCGCGTATCGGGTCCGCGAGGTCCGTGGAGGTCCTCCGCGATCCTCGGGTTCCGGCGTCAGTCGCCATCGGGTCGAGCGGGCGCCGGGCCTGGGACGAGGACGAAGCCGAGTTGCTGCCACAGCGCGAACCGGTCCGGGATGAACCACGACTCCACGATGCGGTCGCCGCCGAAGCGGTCGATGCGGATCTCGCCGAAGCTGACGCGCCGGTTCGTGGGCGGGACGGGCCCGGCGGGCATCCGCAGTTCGCCCGTGTGCGTGCCCGAGCCCGTCCAGCGGCTTACGACGCGGTCGCCCTCTGCGACCTGGTCCTCGAGCGTCGTGACGAGGTCGGGGATCGCGCCGCGCAGGAGCATCGCCTGCTGCTTGATCCCATCGGTCCCCCCGCGGGGCGGCGCGTCGGCCGCGTGGCTGACGCAGTCGGCCGCGAGGATCTCGTCGGCGGCGGCCAGATTCCCGGCGCCGAATACCTCGACGTAGAGTCGACGAGCAAGCTCCTTGTGCCGATCCTGGATATTCATGGCGCTCCCAACCTCCCGCTGACACCCGGCGCTCAGGTTCGGCCGAGGCGGCCGACCACCCGCTCACGGCCAAAGGATCTCGGACTCCTGGACCGGCTCGGCCCCGGACCGACGCGGGAATGGCGCCGGCCCGGAACATGAGGGTGGACGAGCGCTCAGCCCATCAGGCCCACGACGCGGCCCTCGGGGTCGCTGAACATCGCGAACGACCCGTAGTCGCCCGGCAGGGGCGTCGGCGGCACGACGACGGCGCCGCCGAGCGAGACCGCCCGGTCGAGGGTCGCCCCGAGGTCGTCGACGCGCATGTACACCGTCGTCGATGGTGCGTCGCCCGGGCCCTGGAGCGCGCCGATCCCACCCCCGATCGCGCCGTCGCCGGCGTGCGTGTCGACGAGCCAGTATGCGCCGTCCCCTGAGTCGTTGAGCGTCCAGCCGAAGAGCTGCGTGTAGAACTCGCCCGTGGCCTTCGTGTCGCGGGCCGTGAAGTCGAACCAGCTGACGGGTGCTCCCATGGTGCGTCTCCAGTGGTGCGTGGCGTTGACGAGTGCTTACGTTAGCGACTACTAACGTAATCGTCAACTAACGTGACGCCTTGGCGCGACGCGGCCCGTTCTGGCTTGCTAGATTGGCCGCCCATGGAGAGAGCGCCGGGCCCCGGCGGGCCCACCCCGTCCGCTTCGGAGGAGGTGACGACGTTTCGGACGTCGGTCGTCGTCCTGGCCGCGATCGACCACGCCTTCAGCGTCTTCACCGCCGACATGGGCTCCTGGTGGCCGCGCACCCACCACATCGGCAAGCCGCCCATGGCCACGGCCGTCGTAGAGCCGCGGGCGGGCGGGCGCTGGTACGAGCTCGGCGACGACGGGAGCGCCTGCGAGTGGGGCATGGTGGTCGCCTGGGAGCCGCCGGCGCACGTCGCCTTCTCGTGGCACCTCGACGCCGACTTCGCGTGGGACCCGGCCGCGTCGCGCGCGAGCCGAGTCGACGTGTTCTTCCGGAGCCAGGCGGACGGGTCCACGAGGGTCGAACTCGTCCACTCCGGCCTCGACCAGCACGGCGAGGGCTGGAAGCGGCTGCGCGACAGCGCCAGCGGCGGCTGGAAGCTGATCCTCGGCTCGTTCGCGGCCCGTGTCGAGGCCATGCGTTAGTTGACGCTGACCTAAGCCCCGAATAGGATCCGCGCCGTCAGGGCATCCACGGCAAGGGGGAAGGAGCCACCGACGGACGACGTCCTCCGGGCGATCGCGGAGCCGCGCCGGCGCGCCATCCTCCTGCTCGTCGCCGACGAGGAGATGGCTGCGGGCGACATCGCTGCGCACTTCCCCGTGACCCGCACGGCCATCTCCCAGCACCTCACGATTCTCAAAGACTGCGGGCTCCTGACGGAGCGGCGCACGGGAGTCCGGCGCCTGTACCGGACGCGGCCTGAGGGCCTCGCCGAGCTCAGGGCATTCCTCGCTCGGATGTGGCCCGACGCGTTGGAGCGGTTCAAGGCCCGCGCCGAGGCCACTTCACCGGCGGAGCCGACGCCTCCGTCGCCCGGCGAGCGGGCACCTCGCGAGCCCGGGTAGCGCCTCGCGAGTTGCCGGATGCCGAGTCGGCAGCGCCCGCGGTGATCAACTCGATCAACCGAGATCGACGGTCCGAACGGCTCCAGGACGCTCGCCATCGCCGGTCGCCGCGACGTGCCTCGATCGCCTGGCGCACGATAATCGGCACCTTCACCGCTCGCGGTCTCGCGCTCAGAAGGGCGCCGGCTCCACCGCTCCCGCCTCCGCGGCTCCCAAAGCACGTGCGCCACGTTGCGCCACGCCCCGACTGTTTCACGCTCGCGAAGCGCATGTGCTTCGTCGTTCGGCCGGGATGACCGGCCTCCAGCATATGCCACGGGGCGTCGCCCGGCGGTGCTCCGGGCGGGGTTCACGACCTGTCTGGAGACTGCCATCCCGGCACCGACGCGTCCACATGAGGTGTGTACGTCCCATAACGGGGGCGTACACACTGGCACGCCGGCGTCGTTGGGTACGTGGCGGGACGAGGCCGTGCCCGCCTCGACCGGTTGCCTTCCTCGAACAGCAACGAGTCGGCTTCGGCCGAGCGACTCAATACCGCTCGACGAGATGGGCTCGACTGGCCGGCAGCTCGTAGGGGTCCGGCCAGAAGTCGTTGATGCGTGCGATCAGACCCGATTCGTCCAACTCGAAGAAACACAAGCCGGGCTGTCGTCCTTCAGGCCCGGTGAGCTCGATCCAACTCGCTGCCTGCGCACCTTCACCGATGATTCGCTCGACCTCGAGATGCCACGGACCCGGAAAGCCCTCGACGTTGAACCGAACGTAGGCGGCACGGCCACGCACCCGCTCCCGTGCCTGGGGCCCCTGATAGACGACGTCATCAGCGAGCAGCTTGCCGAATGCGTCCCAGTCCCGCGCTTCCGCTGCGGCCCAGTACGCCTCGACGGCTGCGCGTGCGCTGGTCATGTCGAGCCTCCGCGGCTATGTGTAGCGCCGTCGTCCGGTCCCAAAGGCCCGGTTTGCCGCCCTCTCCGGACGCGAGGTCGGGTCTGCCCATCAGTATGTTCTGCTCACATGCCCAAACGAACGATGCAGGAGGCGACCTTCCTGATCCTCACGGCGCTGGCTGCGAAGAGCCAGCACGGCTACGGGATCATCGCCGACGTCTCGGGGATCTCCGAGGGTCGGGTTCAGCTGCGGGCGGGGACCCTGTACGCCGCCCTGGACCGCCTGCGCCTCGGCGGCTGGGTCGCGATCGGCCGGGAGGAGATCGTGGACAGCCGGCTCCGCCGCTCGGAGAACCGCCCGAGGTCGGAAGCGTCGTTCGGCATGGCTCGCTACTCGGTGAGACTTACTAAGCATTGCTGAGTACCTGGACCGCAGTCGCGGTTGTCAATCCGAGCGCTACACGCTTCCGAGGGGACGGCGCAGTGGCGGTGCAAGGCCCGCCGGCGACGGCGGTAGCCATGCCTCGACCGTGTCTCGACTGCGGTCGCCCAACCCACCAATCTCGGTGCCCCGGCTGTGCCGCGGCGCGGCGCACCGAGTTCGGGCGAGCAGCGGCTAGTTGTCCGCTGCGGCCATGCCATCGGGCTCCGGCAGCCGCGGCGCCAGGATCCACACACCAGCTGCGTCGTGGTCTCCGCCCCCGCTTTGGACCGTGCGTTCGCCAGGTGGTGCTTCACGGTGGAGTGCGACGGGCCGAGGCGGTGGCGGCCGCCTTCTCAGACCCGGCCACCAGGACCGCGGCAACCACTTCGACCTCGCGGTCGGTGGCGCGTCGAGCCGGGCGGCCCTTCCGCTGTTACACCAAGTCTGGGGACACGACCGCGCCATTTCGCGCCGGCCGCACGCGGTTCGAGTTCGTCCGCTAATGGGGAGGGCCCACGAACTCGTACGTCACCTTGTGCCATACGGCACCGAACGGGGCGATCTCGTACTGCTCGTTTGAGACGACCCGGTACCCCTGGCGCCACATCCTGACGGCGTCGCGCTCCATCTCGAGTGCCACCTGGTCCTCGGACTTGAGGCGGAGCTGGAACCCGAATGCCCGACCCATAAGCGTCAGGAGCGGGTTCACGAGCGCGATGAGGCTGTCGCGACCGTAGGACTTCACGACGACATGCCCCGCCTTCGGCTTCCGTAGGGGCATGGTCCGCTCCTTGCTCGCTGATTATTCGCAACAACGGTAACGGTAGCGCTTCTGCGAATGGCCTGCTACATTGGTTGCGAGATGACGAGCGCCAACCTCCTCCTGCACCCGGTGCGCCTGCGCATCCTCAAGGCGTTCATGGGCGATCGCCACCTCACGACGTCCCAGCTCGTGGCGGGACTTCCCGACGTCCCCCAGGCCAGCGTCTATCGCCACGTGGCACGTCTGGCGACCGCCGGGGTACTCGAGGTCATCACCGAATGCCGTGTCCGAGGGGCGGTGGAGCGCACTTATGCGCTGCGACCCGCCGCCGCACGGATAAGCCCCGAGGATGCTGCGGCGATGACGCTCGAAGAGCACAGCCAGGCCTTTCTGGCCTTTGTCGCTGGGCTGCTGGCGGACTTCGACCGCTACCTGGCCGGTCATCCCCAGCCCGGGCGAGACGGCGCCACCTACCAGACCGCCGGGATGTGGTTGACCGATGCCGAGCTCGACGATTTCGGCCGCGAGATCGTCGCGGCCGCGACCCCGCGGCTCGCCAACCGGCCGGCGCCCGGCCGTCGGCGCCGGCTGCTGCACACGATCCTGCTGCCCACCGACGGGGCCGCATCGATCGATGAGGACAGTTCCACAAGCTAGCAAAAGGATCTTGTCGTGCTTCCGTCTCCAATCCAGGCCGGTCTCGCGGCGCTCGCCCTCGCGAGGGCAGGGCAGTTCGACAAGGTCCGCGAGCGTTTCGCCGAGCCGCTGCGGCCAATGGTCGCGGCCGATGCCCTGCGGTCAGCCTGGGAGGCGGCCGTCGGAAAGCTCGGCGCGGTGACCTCGATCGGCACCGCCGTCAGCGAGCAGGCGCCCGGTGTGACGGTGGTCAAGGTGCCCGTGCACTGTGAGCGGGGGGCCCTGACGTTCGTGGCCTCGGTGACCGCCACGGGTGCACTGACCGGCCTGCAGCTCGCGCCGCCCGAGGCGATGTCGCCGCCACCTTCCTGGGAGCGCCCAGCCTATGCCGACCCAGCGCGGTTCGAGGAGCAGGAGGTCCTGCTCGGGCCGGGCGACCTTGCGGTGCCCGGAACGCTGAGCCTCCCCCGGCAGGCTGCACCGCTCCCCGCCGTGGTGTTGCTGGCGGGCTCCGGGCCCATGGACCGCGACGAGAGCGTCGGGCCGAGCAAACCCTTCAAGGATCTCGCCTGGGGCCTCGCCAGCCGGGGGATCGCGGTGCTGCGCTTCGACAAGGTGACATATGCGCGACCTGAAGCGGTCCGGCGGCACTCTGGCTTCACGCTCTCGGACGAGTATCTGCCCCAGGCACGAGCTGCATTCGAGCTGCTGCGGCAGCGCCCGGAAATCGATCCGTCCCGCATCTTCGTGGCGGGCCACAGCCTGGGCGGCACCGTCGCGCCCCGCGTGGCGGCCGCCGAGGCGATGGTGGCCGGTCTCGTCCTCCTGGCCGGCGGTGCCGCGCCGCTGCACTGGGTCATCGTCCGCCAGATCCGCTACCTCGCCTCGCTGGATCCCGCCACGGCTGCCGCATCGGGCTCGGCCATCGAGGCGCTGACCGCCCAGGCGCAGCGGGTAGACAGCGCCGACCTGTCGCCCGCGACGCCCGCCAGCGAGCTGCCGTTGGGCACCCCTGCCTCCTACTGGCTGGACTTGCGCGGCTACGAGGCCCCGATGGCTGCCGCAGCCCTTGGCAGGCCGATCCTCGTGATGCAGGGCGGTCGTGACTACCAGGCCACCGTCGACGACGATCTGCCGCGCTGGCAGGCCGCGCTGGACGATCGCCCCGGCGTCACGATCAGGATCTACCCGGCCGACGACCACTTCTTCTTCGCGGGGAGTGGCCGTTCCACGCCGCAGGACCTGATGCGGGGTGGCCAGCACGTCGATCCTGCCGTGGTCGAGGACATGGCGGGCTGGCTGACGGGCCTGCGGGTCTCAACCCCCGCATAGGGCCGCCCGCGTTGCCCCGGGTACCGCCGCCGCGGCTCTCCAGGCTCGAGGAGCGCATCCTCGTCCTAGCCTGCCGCCTCATGGTGGCGGGCACGCCCGCGTTCCACGGCTACCAGCTCGCGGCGGAGCTCGCCGGTGGTCCTGAGCGGCTGCCCACGGTCGGATACGGCAGCCTGTATCGAGCCGTCGATCGCCTCGAACGGATCGGCTACCTCGGCAGCTGGTGGGAGGAGCCGGCGCCCATCGGCCGGCCTCGGCGCCGACGCTACCAGCTCACTCCGGCGGGCGTGGCCGCAGTGCCTTTGCCGGTCCCAAAGGCAATCCTGTCGCCGGCCGCCGGATGAACGCACTGCCGGGCGTGTTCCTCGCCGTGGCGCTCGTCGTCGTGCTCGAGGCCCGCGGCCTCGACGTGTCACGGATGTTCGTGCGCGCCTGGGTCTGGCTCTATACGCTGCCCGTGCCCCGCGCCGCCCGGGAGCGCCGGCGCGACGAGCTCGCTGAGCACCTCGCCACCGAGCGCGGCGATCGGTTGGACCAGGATCTGCCGCCCGGGCGCCCTGAGACACCGATGGGGCGCGGCGTGCGGACGCTTCTGCGTCTCGGCAAGGGCATCTGGAGCGACCTCGCCTGGGCCACGCAACGGGCCATCATCCGGGACGGCAGGGATCGGAGCGGATCGTAGCGGAACGTCCCGGCGGTTCCCTTCCGAGCCGTCCGTTTCAGACTTGAGATCGGCACCCGGATGGTTGGGCCCGTAACCTTGGATTTGAGGGCAAGAAATCCAAGGTCTTTCAAGCCGCCTTCTTGGAGCGACCATTCTCGCCGTGTTCACGGCGCCCTGCAGGTTCGCGGTTCCCGAAACGCTGATCATGCCCGAAGGAGAGGGCCGACCGTGCGATCCTTGCAACCTCTCGCTCAACGGGACCGACCATCTGGAGAACACGCAGGAAGATCCCATTTGAGCCCCCGCTGTATGCGGTCGCCTTGAGATCGCAGATGTCGCCAGCGCCCAAACCGCATCGCCCCTTCTGGCTGGACGCCGTCGCCTTCGCTACGTGATCATCGCTACGACCTGGTGTCAGACGCCGAGTCGGCCGGATCCAAGTCTTCGTGGCTGGGCGCGCCGATCGAGGGCAGCCCAAGGGGCTGGACTTCCTCGCTCTCGCGAACGAGCAGATCCCACGAGATGTCGGCGGCGCCGATGAGGAGGACGAAGACCACGAAGGTCAGGTCATACAGCCAGGTGCTGTTGCCGCTCATCGACAGCGAGACGGCTATATAGAGCAGAGCCAGATCGGCGATCAGAGTCCATCCGAGGCGCCGCACGGCCGAAATGCCCTTCCGGAGCTTCTTGCGGGCTCGCACTAGCTGCAGCCCTCCTCGGGTGATGCGGGTGAGGCCGACTCCCGCAACTCCCGCGAGACTGATGGCGATCGAGCGGGCATCCAGGCCCGGGATCAAGGCGATAAGGGCTATGGATAGCAGGTAGAGCAGGTTCGAGAAGGCAACGTTTGCCTTCGTCCGCAGGTCCGCTCTCTCGAATGCGGCGATGGCCGAGAGGTTGATCGACACGCCGACGAACAGCAACCCGAGCAACGCGGCCGACGCCGAACCCACGGCCAAGTAGAAGTCGTGCCATGAATTGAGGGCGATCCGGAACCCCGCGGCATCCATCCCCGAAGGATAGCGGCACCTCCGCCGATGGCCGTCGGCTTACTCCCCCTTGACACCATTGGGTCTGTGGTGCAGACTGGTCTGTATAGACAGCAGCAATGCAAGACGGAAGGCCTGGGCAACAGACATGGACAGCGAGAACGAGGTCGAGCGGAGGACCCGCCGCTACTGGTACGAGGACGGGTTCGCCGAGCTCGGTCTGGGGGTGCTCTTCGGGGCCTTGGGCCTCGTGTTCGGGCTGGAGGCCTCGGCCAGCGCCGGGGCCGTCAGGGTCGCCGCGGTCGCAGCCCTCACGCTCCTCGTGTTCCTCGGGACCCTGGCGGTGCGTCGCGCGATCAAGACGAGCAAGGAACGCCTCACCTACCCCCGGACCGGCTACGTGGCCTACCGCCGCAACTCGTCGAATCGCCGGGCCATCCTGGCCGTGCTGGTGATCGTGGGCGGCACGGGGATCGCCGTGGGCGGCTCGGCCGCGATCCCCGGTCGGGTCCTTGCGCTCCAGAGCCTCACGCTGGCGGCCGCCCTGCTCGTGCCCGCGTACCGGCTCGGCCTCAAGCGCTTCTACCTGCTCGCGGCCGTGGCGGGAGTCGCGGGATGCGCAGCCGTGGTCCTCGGGGCAGGCGAGATCAGCGGCAGCGCGTTGTTGTTCGGGGCCACCGGGGTCGCGACCCTGCTCTCGGGGGCCTGGACGCTGCGCTCGTACCTCGGGCAGGCCGGCCCGGCGGACGAACGAGGGGACCCCCGTTGACCACCGACAGCGAGACCGGCGCCAGCCGCGCCGCGACGATCGCGTCGCTGGACCGGCTGATCCACGAGCCTGCCCGGCTCATGATCGTGACCGTGCTGGCGACGGTGGCCGAGGCCGACTTCGTCTACCTGGTCCGGGAGACCGGCCTGACCAGGGGCAACCTCGGCGCGCATCTCGTCCGGCTCGAGGCCGCCGGCTACCTGGAGATCGAGAAGACGTTCCACGGCAGGGTGCCCCGGACAGTGTGCCGCCTGACTGACGCCGGCCTGGCGGCCTACCGGACGTACCGCGACGCGCTCCGCCGGACCGCGGACGGACTCCCCGAGGTCCGGGCGGGCTCCGGGGGCGGGCGGCTGAACAATGCGCGAGGCTGACTGCGCGATCCGGACCGAGGGCCTGAGCCGCGACTTCGGCGCGCTGCGGGCGGTGGACGGCGTCTCGCTCGACGTCCCGGTCGGCGCCGTCTTCGGCTTCCTCGGGCCGAACGGATCGGGCAAGACGACCACGATCCGGCTCCTGCTCGGCCTGCTCGAGCCCAGCCGCGGCACGGCCACCGTGCTCGGGCACGACACCCGAACCGACGGCGCCGCCGTCCGGGAGCGCTGCGGCGCCCTGCTCGAGCACCCGGGCCTCTACGAGCGCCTGACCGCCCGCGACAACCTGGACTTCTACGCCCGCGTCTGGCACCTGCCCGGGCCCGAACGCGGGCGGCGCGTCCACGAGCTGCTCGACGGCCTGGGCCTGTGGGACCGCCGCGACGAGGTCGTCGGGACGTGGAGCCGGGGCATGAAGCAGAAGCTCGCCGTGGCCAGGACGCTCCTCCACCGGCCGTCGCTCGTGTTCCTCGACGAGCCGACGGCCGGCCTCGACCCGATCGCGGCCGCGTCGCTGCGAGGCGACCTGACAGAGTTGGCCAGGCGGGAGGGCGTGACGGTCTTCCTGACGACGCACAACCTGGCCGAGGCCGAGAAGCTCTGCGACCAGGTCGCCGTGATCCGGAGCGGGCGCCTGGTCGCGACCGGCCGCCCCGACGAGCTCCGCACACAGGCCCGGCGCGATCGGATGGAGGTCACCGGCGCCGGCCTGGACGATCGATCCGTCGCCCTGATGACCGCGGATCCGTCGGTCGAATTCGGCGTCGCTGGCCGACGGTCGGCTGACCCTGCGCATCAGGGACGGCGCTGACACCGCCCCACTGGTCGCCGCTCTCATCCGCGAGGGTGTGGCGATCGACGAGGTGCGGAAGGGCGGCGCGGACCTCGAGGAGGCGTTCCTCGCCCTGATGGGGGCCGACGCATGATCTCCGACGCGCTGACGGTCGCCCGGAAGGACCTGCGCGAGACGCTCCTCCAGTCCGGGACCCTGCGCCGATCGTTGCGGGGCGTCCTCTTCTCCGTGGTCGTGTTCGGCGTCGTCCTGCCGCTCCAGATCGGCCCGGATCTGGTGCGCCAGCCGGCGGCGATCCTGCCGTTCGCCTGGGTGCCGCTCCTGCTGGCGAGCAACATGATCGCCGACGGGATCGCCGGCGAGCGCGAGCGCCACACCCTCGAGACGCTGCTGGCCAGCCGCCTGTCCGACCGGTCGATCCTGCTCGGCAAGGTCGTGGCCGCGGTCGCCTACGGCTGGGGCTTCATGGTCGTCAACGCAATGGTGGGGCTGCTGACCGTGAACCTGGCCAACCCGGGCCAGGCGATCCTGCTGTACTCGCCTCAGGCGATCCTGGTCCTCGGCGTCTTCGGGCTGCTCGGCGCCGGGCTCGTCGCCTGCGGCGGCTCGCTCGTGGCGCTCCGGGCGCCGACGGTCCGCCAGGCCGCCCAGAACATGAGCCTGGCCCTGGTCGCGGTCTTGCTCGTCCCCGCGCTCGCGATCCCGGCCCTGCCGGCGGACCTGCGCCGCCAGGCCATCGGCACGCTCCTCGGCCTCGACTGGCTCGCCATCGGGGTCGGCCTGGCGGCGACCCTGGTGGTGCTGGACGTCGCCCTCTTCTCCGCCGCGATGCTGCGCTTCCAGCGAACGCGCCTGTTCGTCGACTGAGCATGACGCTCGCCGCGCAACCCCGCGAACACGGCGCTGGTCCGCCAATACGGCAGCGGATGACCTCGGCTTCGAATGGGCGCCGGCCAATCAGTTCGCAGCGGAGCGCCAATGGGACATTCAGGTCGCGGGCATCGGTCTGGGACCTGTCAAACCACCGACCGGAGCTTGTGCGTCAAGGACGGTTGGTAAGTCCCCTATGTGTTATACGCGTGAGCCCGCTGCCTTCGGTTCACCGGCTGCCAGAGGTGCCAGCGCGTCCGGGGCATCGCCGCGGCGGTCAAGGGCGGCCATCAGCGGGACGAGCTGCGCCGGATCCGCGACGCGTGGGGCGACCTCTACGAGCCGCAGACAGTTCCTGCCGGTGCCGGAGTCGTCAGGGTCGCCGAGGATGACGGCTCCTGACGCACGGTGTCCGGCGCCAGGCGATGGCGGGAGCCCGGCCTGCGGCGGGGCTCGATCCCGGCTGGCTCACTCGCACGGCGCGGGCGTCGGCCCGACCGGCTTCGGGTGGTCGCCGCGCGGCCCGCCCGCCCACATGTCCAGCGTCCCGCAAGCGAGGTCTTCGGCGGCCCCCACGCTCGACTGCGCCGAGACGGCGTCGCCCGATGGCACCGCGAAGGCCGCGAGGACACGCCCGGTCGGCGACCGCGCCTCGACCGTCCAGGGGCGGGCGGGGAGCACTGCACGCAACGGGGCCTCGGTCGTGTCAGGCGGGACAGTCTCCACAACGGTGCCGTTCACGGCGATGGCGACGGGGACCGTGGTGCCGTTCGCGACGTTGATGCCGACTTGTGCGGTGGTCGCCGACGGCTCGGGTGTTGGAGACGGAGTGCCGCAGGCCGCAACCGCAGCGGCAAGAACGAGCAACGCGAACCTTCGCACCTTCACCCCCCTGTCGCCGAGATCGTCAAGTCCAGATCCTCCGACGTCAAAGGCCTATGCCCGGTTGCGTCATGCGCCAACGCTCACGCGCATAACACATAGGGTAAGTCCGCCGCATTGACCGGCGCTGACGCGAGGTCGATCATGCAGGTCGTGACTGCGCCGCGGCTCGGGCGCGTCCGCATCGGAGGGGGAGATGGACGCCGAGACGTTGACTCTGATCCGGCTCGCGGCAGCACTGATGTGCCTCGCCGCGGTGTTCGCACTCCGCGCAACGGCGCGGAGTTGGGTCGAGGCCCGCCGCCGCCATCCCGTCCAGTTCGCCAACGCCTCCGCGGTCGTCATAGCTCTGGGCGTGGGCGGTCTGGTCGGGCCTGCGGACCCGTTGGGCGTCGCCCGCGGGCTCGCCATCGCCGCTGCCGCCTTCGCGCTTGGTGGTCTGGCGCTCGCAGCTCGGGCGTCGATCCGCGAGCGCCGCGGCTGACTCGTGCGCCGGGATCGAGGGCGGGTCCGTCTGGACTTCCAGGTGTGGTGGCGCGCCTGGGTCCTCGTCGACAGGTTCCGCAGCGACGTCCCGCGAGCGCATGGCAGCTCGGGGTCCGACTTACCAACCGTCCTTGACGCACAAGGACCGGAGCGTCGCCGCCTTCTTGTCCCTTGTACGGGCGGTTTGAAGGAAGCTCAAGCTGACTTCCAGACCCGACCAACGTGGCTCGGTATGTTCTCGACCGGGATCAGCAAAGATGGCGACGGTGTGTCGGCTCTAATCCGATAGAGCCTCCGACCTCAGGACGCGTAGCTCCGCCGCAGGCCCAAGTGCCGCGACGCCATCGTCGGGAGCGTCCCGCCGGTGTGGGCCCGGCGAGCCCCGCTAGGCCGTCCGCGGGCATCCTGCCTCCCAGTCTCCCGCTCCCTCGATCGACACGAGCCGCGATTCCGAGTGGGTGCCCGAAGGCCCGAATCCTGTCGGGCGCGCCAGAACACTTATTCTATTTGCCGAGGCTGCAACTGCGCCCTGCGCGTCCTTCTGGACGTCCCGGTGCACCTCCTCGCCGAGCCACTCGCCGGCCTCCCGGAAGTAGAGCTCCTTGAACAGGTGCGCCACGGCGGTGTCGACCATGGCTCGCTCCTTCAGGGCACGGCTGGGTGACGGCGTGGGAGATGAGGCCGGCGATCTGGAGCACGATCAGGACCGAGGCGAGGAGGCTCGCGCCGAGCGCCCAGCGGGCCAGCCGGATCGCGCCGGCCGCTCCGTCACGCCAGCGCTGGAGTTCGAGGATCGCCTTCTCGTGCGAGTCGAGCCGGGCGGTGATCGTGTCGGCCACCCGCTCCATCGACGCCGGGCGCCCGACCGAGAGGGCCTGGTCGCGGGCCACGGCGTCGACTATCGATCGCAGGGCGCCGATCTCGTCGCGCATCTCCATGAGGAGCTCGCCCTGCGTGCTCCCGATCGGGCCGGGGTCGTCACCGCCGATCGAGTTCCGAGACGGCGCGGGCGTACCCGGGGTCGCAGCAGACGGAGGGACCCGGAAGCCGGTATGGGTGGACCAGCGCGGCGTCATGGCCCAAGGGTCACGCGGCGGCGCGCGGATTCCTATTCGCCCCGGGTGCCACGCCTGCGGAGCCACCTAGTCCGACGTTCCCCCGCTACCGAGGGCGGGCCCCGGACGCCGCGCTCAGCCCGACGTTCCGGTCCTTCAGCCCTTGTCGGAACCTTCGTTCGGTGTCGCCCCGGCCAGCCGTTCCCCGATGCGGACGAGAGCCAGCAGGTCCTCCCGCGGCACCAGCAGGAGATCCGCGGGCGGGGTCGAGAAGATGGCCTCCATGGCCTCGAAGGTCTCACGGCCGGACGGGGTGGCCTCGAGGATCTTCACGCGCCGATCATCCGGTGACGGACGGCGCACGACTTTTCCCTTCGCCTCGAGTCGATCGACGATGTCGGTGACCCAGCCCGGATCAACCCCGAATTGGGTTGCCAGTTGGTTGGTCGGACCGGCGGGCAGCTGGCAAATCGCGCCCAGGTACTCGGCCATCACCCGGCTGAGACCCATCTCCTCGATCGTCGCCGTCACCGTGGTCAGGTGGCGCTTACCGGCGTTCATCAAGAGGCCCCACGCCAGCCGCGCGAGCTCCTCTCGATCGTCGACGGGATTAGAAGGTTCCACGACGCGAAGCGTAGCAGGTGCCTCAACTATTGACGGCACCCAACCATTGCCATATATCTGCTATCGTCACGCCTCCAGCGAGGGCAGCAGATGACAACGACACACTTCGCCGCCGCTTCCGAGGCACCGGCCGGCCCGCCCCAGGGGTATCGGCCTCATTGCCCCGGCCGCGGCCGGCTTGCTGACTTGGCTCACGCCCCTGGGCCGCATGCCATGGTGCTCGCGGCGATCTTCCACCCTCGCCGGACCGGCGAGACCCGCAACACGATGACCAACCTCATCCTGGCTGCGGTCGCCTTCCTGCTGACCTACGGCCGCATCGTCGTCAGCCCGTTCTGAAGCAACCGTCAACCCATTCGACCAGCGCCAGCCCGTCACCGGGCGGGGGCGCCTGCTTGTCCGAGGAGGGGACCAGATGAGCCGTTTCTTTGCGGGCCTCGGCCACTTCGTGGTCCGCTTCCGCTACCTCGTCGTCCTGGCATGGATCGTCGGGACGTTCTTGGCCGTCCAGTTCCTGCCGACCCTGTCGTCGGTCGCGAAGGACACCACGAGCGGCTTCCTGCCCGCTGACTCGCCGAGCATGCATGCGGCGGCGCTGGCCGCCCCGTTCCAGGACACCTCCCTCGCCGCGGCGACGCTCGTCGCGGCCCGAGATGCGGGGTTGACCCTAGCGGACGGCGCGGCCCTCGACCAGCTCGAGGCGACCATCCAAAGGATCGCCAACGTGAAGGTCGTCGTCGACTTCGGTGTCTCGCCCGACGGTCAGGCGAGGCAGGCCCTGATCCAGGCCAACGTCCCGGCCTTCAGCCCGGGCCCGGACGCGATCGCCGTCGTGGACGCCATTCGGAGCGCGATTCGATCCGCGAGTGTGCCCGCCGGGCTCCAGGTCCACCTCACAGGCCAGCTGGCGACCATCGTCGACGCCTCGGCCTCGATGACGAGCTCGCAGGGCCAGACCCAGCTCCTCTCGGTCCTGTTCATCGTGGTCCTGCTGCTGCTCGCCTTCCGGGCCGCGCTTGCACCGATCGTCACGCTCCTGCCGGCAGGCTTCGTGCTGGCCCTGTCCGGGCCTGTCATCGCCGAAGCGACGAAACTCGGCGTCCAGGTCTCCACCATCACCGAGTTGATGCTGATCGTCCTCGTGCTCGGGGCCGGCACTGACTACGGCGTATTCCTCGTCTTCCGAGTCAGAGAAGAGCTCCGACGGGGCCTCACCCCGCACGAGGCGGTCGTTCGCTCGGTCAGCCGCGTCGGCGAGTCGATCACGTTCTCGGCGCTGACCGTCATCGCCGCGCTGATGAGTCTCGTCATCGCCGAGTTCGCGTTCTACCGGGCCCTCGGGCCGGCCCTCGCGATCGGCATCGCCCTCATGCTGCTGGCCGGCTTGACGCTCCTGCCGGCGTTGCTCGCGATCCTCGGCCGAGCCGTGTTCTGGCCGTCGGGCGCCAGCCCGCATCGGGGCGACCACGCGGGTCTGTGGGACCGGGTCGGGGTCATGGCAACTCGTCGCCCGGGTCCGACGCTCGTCGCTGGGCTGGTCCTGTTCGTCGGTCTCGGGGCGACGCTGCTCACAACGGGGATCGCCGGGTTCGGCTTCTCGACTGGCGCACCTCCCGGCACCGACTCCGGCGACGGGGCGGCACTCCTCGACACCCACTTCCCGTCGTCGAACGCCGGCCGCATTGCGGTCCTCATGCATTTCGGGGCATCGGTCTGGGACGAACCGAGGGTCCTCGGTACCGCCCAATCCGGCCTCACCGCCCTGCCGGAGTTCAATGGCCTTGTCGGGCCCCTGAACCCCAACGGCATTCCCCTAACCCCGGACCAGCTGATCCAGTTGCACACGACCCTTGGGCCGGCGGCCCTCCTCCCGCCCCAGCCGCCGACGACGATCACGGTTCCTGTTGCGATGTACGAGGCGTACCGGAGCACGGCCCAGTTGATCAGCGGCGACGGCCACACGATCCAGTTCTCGGTTGAGTTCGCCAACGGCGACACGACGAGCCCGGCCGCCCTCGATGCCGTCCCCGCCATGCGAGCGGACGTCGATCGGGTGACACATACAGTCGGCGCGGCGGATTCGGGCGTCTACGGCCAGGTCGCCTTCGCGGCCGACATTGCGCGCATCTCGGGTAGCGACCTCAACCGCATCGTGCCGATCGTCGCGGTCCTGATCGCGTTGCTCCTCGCGATCGTGCTCCGTAGCGCGGTCGCCCCGGTCTACCTGGTCCTCAGCATTGTCCTGTCGTACCTGGCCTCGCTCGGCCTGGTGGGCATCGTCTTCGTCCACCTCGGAGGGCAGGACGGGATCAACTTCCTACTGCCATTCCTGATGTTCGTGTTCTTGATGGCGCTCGGCTCCGACTACAACATCCTGATCATGAGTCGCATCCGGGAGGAGGCCCACGAGCTGCCGCTTCGCGATGCGGTCGCTCGAGCAATCGGCCGGACGGGCAGCACGATCACGACGGCCGGCATGATCCTCGGTGGAACCTTCGCGGTCCTCGCCGTCGCCGGCGGATCGGCCGGCGGCGGCCAGATCCAGCAGATCGGCTACGGCGTCGCCGCGGGCGTCCTGCTCGACACGTTTCTCGTGCGATCGCTGCTCGTGCCGTCGCTCGTCGTGCTGCTGGGCCGCCGGAACTGGTGGCCGTCACGCCTCACACGGGACGTGGCGGCGGCAGGCGACGCACCAGACGCCGACGTCGAACAGGCCAGCTGACGACCCCGGAGGAATCCCGATGCGTGCGTTTCTCATCAACCAGTTCGGCGAGCCTGGCCACGTCGGCGAGCGGCCCAAGCCTGAACCAGGCGAGGGCCAGCTGCTGATACGCGTTCGGGCGGCCGGCGTCAACGCCATGGACCCCATCATCCGGGCCGGCTTCGCGAAGGACCTCATGGAGCATCGCTTCCCGCTCACGCCGGGGTTCGACTACGCCGGCACCGTCGAGGCGCTCGGCCCCGGCGTCGCCGGCTTCGAGGTCGGCGACGAGGTCTTCGGCTCCGTCGGCAAGTCGTATGCGGGCGAAGGCTCCTTCGCCGAGTACGTCACGGTCGCGGCGGCCCTCGCCGCACGACGACAATCTGGCCTCTCGCCCGAGGCCGCGGCCGCGCTCCCACTCGCCGGTGGGACGGCCCTTGCGGCGGTCGACGACCTCGACGCGAGGCCCGGCGACACGATCGCGGTCGTGGGCGCTGCGGGCGGCGTCGGCAGCTTCGTCGTGCAACTCGCCGCGCTCCGAGGTCTCAAGGTCATCGCCGTCACCCGGCCCGAGCACGCCGCATACGTGCGCGGCCTCGGGGCCGGCGATGTTGTGGACTACACGGCCGGCGATCTCACCGCTCAGCTCCAGGCAAAGGCGCCCGAGGGTCTGGCGGGCATCGTCGACGTCTTCAACGACGCCCAGCACCTGCTGGCACTCGTTCCCGCCATTCGGCCGGGCGGACGGATCGCGACGCCCGCAGCCATGGGCGCGGCGCAGGCGTTCGAAGGCCAGCCCGTCACGGCCCACAACGTCCGAGCAGCGACCGACCGAGTCGGCGAGCTCGCCGAGCTCGCATCCGGGGGCTCACTCAAAGTCGAGTTCGAGGTCCTGCCGCTCGAGCGGGCAGCTGACGCCGTCGATCGTCAGTCCACCCGCGGCAACCGCGGCAAATTGGTCCTGGCGCTCGAGCAAACCTGAACCGCGCAAGCGGCGGCCGGGCGTGAAGCCCCAAGAACCCTGTCGCGCTCAACCGGACTCCGGCGTCGGAGGTCGTAGGAGCCGGCCTACGCGCTTCGCAGGCAGCTGGCCTCCCATTCAGCGGCACCCTCGATCGGGACCAGCCCCGAGTGGGTGCGCGAGGGCGCGACTCCTGTCGGGCGCGCCATGCTGAGCCTCGGCTCCGAGGTCCAACGACGAGCGACCTGCCGCGACACCCCGGTTCGTCGACACTCAGCAGGAACGGCCGCCATCGACGCGATACGCGAGGCTATGGCACCCGCACATCGACGGGCGATATTTCGAGTGTTTCAGGATCCGTAAGAAGCGCGCCCCATCGTGGCGGATGAGGCTGAGAATCCACAGTCATCAGCTCCACTGAGCATGCGAGCGTCGGAATCATCATCTGCAACGCCTTTGGGACAGCTCCTGTGAACGCAGAAGCGGCACGACGTCACGCGTCCGGGAGCCTCTCTCCACCGCCCCACCTGATGGACTCCGGATACCCGTCTCCGAGGCTTCCTTCGAGCCGGCAAGGATGGACCTGACGGCCGACTCGTGAGACGATTTCAGGTACTTGGGGTCTGCTCGAGCGCCAAACGGGCCGCAGCGTCGATCCTGGGCGGGCAACCCCTCAGAACGAACAGCTGATGAGTGTGCCCGTTTGCATCGGGCATCCACGCTTGTGGCACTGCGCACAGGGCTAGAGACTTACGAAACAGCTGCTCTACCGCTGAGCTATGTCGGCGCCGATCAAGAATAGCCGATGCTCAGGGACATCACCTATTCGTGATCACGCAAGCACGCACGAGATCGTGCTCAAATCCCTGGCACAACGCTCGAACAGCTGATGACAGTAAGGACCCTACGTCGAGCTCCTCGCAAATGCCAGAACGCTCGTTCGATACCTGGCGCCGCTTCGCGCTCGACGACTCGCGCGCGAAGCGGCAACCGACCCCTACGCCGATGTCGTTCATGGAGAGGCACGCCGTCAGCGGGCGGTGCGCCTCGCTAGCCGTCTGGATTCAGGTTCGCCCCGGCCCGTTCTCGCGACCCTATCGCCAATCCGTTAACGGCGGCCCTACGCGGCCACCCCCCTGACCTGAACAAGGGCCTAGCGCCCCACCTCGCGCCGCGCGAGGCCACAGGCTCCGATCGCCAGGCCGCCGAGGGCAAGCACGACGCAGGGCGGCGACGCTGGCCCAGTCCCACACCCCGACCATCGTCTGGCCGAGGTGCGCCGTGAGAGCGACCTGGCGGACGTCATCCTCAACGCGATGGACGAGGACGCGGTTGGAATGATCGCTCCGCTGCGCGCTTACCTCGCGTGACCCGCCCTCGTCGTCGACGGCAGCCGAGCGGTCACCGACCGAGCGAGCGGCGACGCGGCAGGTCTCGTGCCCATCCGGAGCAGCGAGCCGACGCTGGGTTCTACACGAGCCCCAGCTCTTGAGCGAGGTGGAGTGCCTGCGTCCGGTTGCGTGCCCCGAGCTTGGCGCGCACATGGGCCGCATGCCACTTCGTGGTCGTCAGCGACACGCCGATCGCCTCGGCGATCGCAGCGTCGGGCAGCCCGAGCACCATAAGGCGTAGGACCTCGAGCTCGTGCTCGGTCAGGGCCTCGATCGCCTCTCCCTGCGCGTCCTGCCAGAGCGGCCCTCCGCGAGCGCGTCCGCGCGCGACGGGCGCTGCCCCCTCGGCGAGGAGGACGGCGAGCACCTGGTCAACGAACGACGGCGCTACCCGGCGAACTGCCGGCAGGAACTGCCGCAGCGCGCGTCCGTCATCGATGAAGCGGCGTAGATACCACTCGGGCGCGGCGAGCGCGATCGCTTCCTCGAAGGCGCGATGGGCCGTGCGTCGTTCACCCAGCTGATCCGCTCGGCGTGCCTCAAGGATCGCCACCGAGACAAGGTCCGCGAGGGCACCGGCTCGGGTTGCCTCCTGCCGAGCGGTGCGAAGCCTGGGACCGGCGTCTGCCGGTCTGCCCTGTGCCAGGCTGACGCGGGCGATCGTCAACCCCGTGGCAAGCTTCGTCGGGCCGGACGTCGACGCTGCCTCGCTCGTGGACGCCCAGAGCGCGGCCGCCCCGATGTCGCCGGTCATCACCTGGAGGCGGGCCTCGACCTCCGCAAGCATGCTGCGGGTCGTCACGTGAGAGGCGGCGGCTCCGAGGTCGACGGCCCGGATCGCCTCGAACGCTCCCTGACGTGCGCCCGTGGCGAGGCGTGCGAGCGGTAGGTAGGCGACCGCGGCGCCGAAGAAGAGCCGACCGGCACCGAATGTGCCCGCGGCCTCCCAGCCTCGCTCGAGTTCACGGCGCGCCTCGGTGAGATCGTTTGCCTCGTACCGCGACATCCCCAGGTGGTAGGCAGGGTAGGCGTTGCCGCCGCGGACCACTCCGGTCGTCGCTCCATGCTCCCGAAGCACGTGGCGGCATCGGCTGCTCGGCCTCGCCGCGATGGCCGGCCATGACGAGCGCGGGAGCGAGTACGGCCAGGGCGGGCGGGGCAACGGCTGCCCGGCGCTCTGCCACGCCGAGCTCGAAGGTCGGTCGAAGCGTCTCCACGGCCGCCTCGAGCTCGCCCGAGGCAATCTGCGAGGCGCCGAGCGCGATCAGGGCGAGCGAGCGGAAGTATTCAGTCTCAGGCAGCTTCGCCACGGCCTCGCGCGCGAGTGCTCCGCATTCGGATCGCCCTGCACACCGGCCACGTGAGCCCGGATGGCATCGATCCGAGGGGCGATCACGGTGTCCTGCCCGGCTACGGACTCGACCCTCGAGCAGATCCGAGCAGCGTCCCCGAGCTGCCCTATCAGCAGGTGTCCCGCGGCGACCCATGTCGAGAGTTCGGGGCGTCGTTCGAGGAGTTTGCGAGTGTCCCAGCCCGCTGAACGCTCGACGCTTCTGCCAGCGGCAGCTACGCTTGCCGCCATGCCGAACCGCCCCGCCGCCCCGCTGGTGATCGACGACTCCGAGCGCGAGACGCTCCGCGCGCTGGTCCACACCCACGACTACGAGCGCCACGGCACGACCCAGCTCTTCGCGGCCCTCGAGGTCGGCACCGGCAGGGTGACCGCGCAGGCGCGGGCGCGCCACACGGGCGCCGACTTCCTCGCCCTCCTACGGACGGTCGAGCGCGCCTACCCGGACGGCGACCTCCACGTCGTGCTCGACAACGTGTCCACCCACAAGACGCCAGCCGTCCGCGCCTGGTTCGCCGAGCGCCCCCGCATCACGTTCCACTTCACCCCACCTCGGCCTCCTGGATGAACCAGGTCGAGACGTGGTTCAGCGTCCTCACCCGCGGGGCCATCCGGCGCGGGGCGTTCCGGTCGGTCAGGGAGCTCGTCGCGCGGATCGAGGCGTTCACCGCGAGCTGGAACGCGGGCGCCAGCCCGTTCGCGTGGGTCAAGACCGCCGACGAGATCCTCGCCAAGGCCGTCCGCAAGCGGTCAGCGATCAGCGAATCGGGACACTGGAGGCCCTCCTGCCCTCAATTGGGTGCCGGAGTCGCTACGTAGGCGAGCGACAGCCGACAGCCAGCAACAGCCTCGGTCTCCGCGCCGGGCCAACACCGCGACTCGATGTGCCTACGGCGAGACCTTGGCGGACTCCAGCATCGCGCGAACCTCCGCCTCGGACGTCGCGAGATCAGGTCCGCGCAGGCAAGCGAGGACAGCGATATTCGACCAGGGCTTCGGTTGTCCGATGGGCACGAGCACGAAGAGGGTCTCTTCTCCTGCGATGGCCGAACAGGACCCGGGCTTCTCAATCTGCAGCCGCCCTGTCCCCCCGTTTGTCTCGACCGATTCACCGGTGCTTGGAAGAGGCTGGAGGATGCGCGTGGTGAGCCAGGAAACAAGCACTCCGCTAGGCCCGAGTTGCGTGGTCGGCCACTCGCAAGCGCGACCTTGAGAATCCGCGGGGTTCGGCGCGGCGGACGGAGGTGTCGCGCAAGTCGCCAGCAAGGGATCCGTGCTCAAGTAGATCAACGGTCCGTCCGTCATCGGGTCATGCGCGTTGGGGAGCCACCGCGTCCAAGATGCGGGACGGGTGAATGCGATCCCATTCGCGGCATCATCAACCATCGCGGGCGCTCCCGGTGTGGCTGCGGATGATGGCGTGGCCGAGGGGCTGCCTTGAGGCTCAGCCTTCCCCGCGGCCGAGCACCCGATTGCCAGAGCAGAGACCAGCCCGAGGAGGACCACGCGCCTCGTTATCGCATCCATGCGCGTTCCCGGACGCCGGATTTGGTGTCGCGGTTCCATCCCCTTGCGGTGACCAGCACGCGCCTGTGGCCTAGGGCGCTCAGGGGGCGAGCGGCGGAAGCGTTTGACTTGGCATGACGGCCGGCGCCTCAGGCAGCGTGACCTTTCCGGTCGCCGTGTTGGTAACCGGACCTGTGGCAAAGTAGCCGAAAACGGATTCCGTCACGACGCATGTCGGATCCGTCCAGACTTCGCCGCCTAGCTGCTGGACGTCACCCTTGATCTGGATGACCCACACGGGTCCAGGCTCCTTCAACTGGGGCTCGCGTCCAGTAAGCGGGACGTAACGCAGGATGTCGGCCGCGGCAGGGAGCTCAGCCATCCCTGCGACCTTGTCAATGACGATCATGTCGCCGATGTGGCACTTCGCCATTGCTTCAGCCGCGCCGGGGCTTGGATGAAACTTGGACACTGCTGCCAGGGGCTGGGAGGGGTCGGTCGGCAGCGGGGGCACCGACGCCGTAGGCCCCGTCGTCGGCACCGGTGTCGACGTCGGAGGTTCTGTTACGGCTGCACTCGGCGGCTCCGTGACGACCGCTCCCGCGACGCATCCAGCGAGGACGACAGCGATGGTGGCGAGCGCGAGCAGGGACTTCATGGCACGCGATCGTCGTATGCGTCGAAGTAGTTGGCCGCCGTGGACGACGTGTTGCAGTGCCAGTGGGCTGTGTTCGAGTTCGCGTCACACTTGTAGCCTAACGTTCGGTTCGCGTTGTGCCAGCCTGTGGACGTCTGGTACTGGTTCTTATGAAAGCCCTGCGGATTGCCAACGTGGCCACCCCCTTGGTCGCTGTCGTTCAGCATCTCGTTCTGCCACTCCCCTCCGACAATCCCCGAGGACCAGCAAGTCTCGATGGCGGCCCGGCTCCAATGATCTCTGAGGACCTCGTCGATGTAGAAGTTGTACTGGGTGCCGACTCTCGATATCTGGAAGAAGTGGTAGCCGCTGGAAGGATTTCCGTAGTCTATGAAACCGGTGTTGAAGGCGGCGCCGCACACTCCGTATTCGTGCGCGTAGTAGTCCCAGAAATAGAGCACGCCGCCGTTGTAAGGGCAACTTCCGACTGTCGGCGGTGGGCACTGAGCATACCCACCCTGGAAGATGTTGATGCCCGGTATCGATTTCGTGTCCGAGCCGTCCAGCGAAATCCACGACAGGGACCAGCTGCCCACAGGGGTTCCCGATCCCTGGGTGCAGAGCTGCTTTCCTTCTCTCTCAATTTCCGTGTATACGCCAATCAACCCCGAGGGCGACGTGCCATTCCCGAGGAACTTGCTCGCAGTGGATCCGGCACATTGAGGCATTGCCCCCTTGACCGTGACCGGCGCGACAAACAAGCCGAGTAGCATCGCAGCGACCAGAACGCCAACGCCGACTGCCCCTCGCATGATGAATCCCCTCCCGAAGCCAAGCGTCCGTCGCTTCCCAACCTGACGTGCCGTGGTGATGCCGTCAAGCGGCAATTGACGCAGTCGACTCCTTTTCTGGGATCACCTGGCGAGAGATGCGGGTCTGATGGCCGGGGTTCGCCGTCCTCGGGCTCAGCACGCGATGCTCAAGGAGGTCGAGGAGGATGACGGCGGGGGGAGAGGGGTGAGGTACCGATGCGTTCCTTCCTCTCGCACGGAGCCTCGACGGGACGTCGTGATGCCCGCTCAATCGCCCACGAACAGGCGCTCCGCGTCCTCACACCGACAAAGCCATCGACAGTGCCATGCAGCGAAGCGGTCAAGAACCCCTATCCCCGCGCGGAGACTCTGGGGGCACGCCTCAGGCCGATCGGAGGGCATCGTGCTTCTCACGGCGCTCATCGGCGTCGACGCGGACAGACACTTGGGTAGTGTGGGTTCTAGTCCGCTTGCCCCTCCGGCTTCAGCGTTCGGGTGGCGTGGTCGCATCGGCGCAACCGCCCGCAAGGGTCCCGGCGCCAGGCTGGCCGCGTTGCGCATCGGCGCGGCTCCCGACGCTATGCGCTCCGCAGGACGCCGGCCTCCCAGTCTGCGGCTCCCTCAATAGGGAGGAACCCTGTCTCTGGGTGGGTGCCTGGGAATGCTCACGTCAAGCGGCCCCACTGTGATCATTACCAGGTGCCCATAGGTTCGAATCCTGTCGGGCGCGCCAATGCTGACTGAGCTTCCCCTCCACGCCTGAATGCATCCGCCCTCGGGGCCCGGGTCCGAAGAGGACCGGTACCTGGTCGACGCGAGGACCGCAGCAGGCGCGCCAAGGCGCTTCTTATGGCCGGGAACGTCTTCAGAACGTGTCCGACGGATCTGAGCTTCTCGCACGCGGGGCCGCCCCGCCGCGAAGATCGCGATCGAGCCGACTGTCTCAAGCTCCACCCCGGCCGATGTTTCGAATGTTTCAGGATCTGCAAGAAGCGCGCCTCACCATGGCGGGTGACGCCGAGAATCCACGGTCATCGGCTCTACTGAGCATGCGAGCCTCGGAATCATCATCTGTACGGCTCTCCGGACCCCTCCGGGGAACGCGGAGGCGACACGACGTCACGCGTCCGGGAGCCTCTCTCCACCGCCCCACGTGAGGGACGCCGGACACCCGTCTCCGGGGCTTCCTTCGAGCAGGCGAGGGTGGACCTGACGACCGACTTGTGAGACGATTTCAGGTAGTCAGGGTCGGCTCGAGCGCGAAACGGCCGTCAGCGGCGATCCTGGGCGGGGACTCCCTCGGAACGAACAGCTGATAAGTGTGCCCGTTTGCATCGGGCATCCACGCTTGTAGCACTGCGCAGAGGGCGGGAGACTTACGAAACAGCTGCTCTACCGCTGAGCTATGTCGGCGCCGACCAAGAATAGCCGATGCCCAGGGACATCACCTATTCGTGCCCACACAAGCCCGCACGAGATCGTGCTCGAATCCCTGGCCCAACGCTCGAACAGCTGATAACTGCATGGACGCCACGTCGACTTCCCCGCGGATGCTAGAACGCTAGTTCGATACCTGGCGCCGCTTCGCGCTCGACGACTCGCGCGCTCCCGGGCCCCGTGTCGCACGTCCGCCTCCCTGGCTGGGAGCGCGGCGACGCTTCACACGCCGTGACGTTGGCTCGTGGCGGTGACCCACAAGCCCGCGCCGCGCCGCGTGACGTCCCGTCCCAGGCCGCGCGCCGCGTCCGTGTGTCGGCGCCGCGCTTCGATCTGCGTCGATCGAGGTCGATGACCCGCGCTGTACGATGCTTGGCGGGGTGGACGCTCCGTCCGCCGCTGCACGGAGGGACGAGCGGTGGCCATGGGTCGACGTCGGTTGTGGTTCGCGCCGACGCTCGCGGCGTTGTTGTTGTTTCTCCTCCCGTCCACCGCATTCGCGGTCGACCCGTCGTATGGCGGCTGGCAGACGGGGAACTGGGAAGGCATACACGGCTATCTCCGGCAGAGCACTACCGTCTCCACCTCGGCATTTCACGCAGTATGGATCACGATCTGCGCCCACAACGACTGCAATCACTGGGTGCAGACGGGCACATATCAAGGCGAGTTCAGAGGCGGAGCTCACGATACTCAGGTGCGTGTGTACGTCGAGAACGTCGATGCCTGCGGGGAGTACTACGTCCAAGACTGGGGCGCGCCGCCGGCGGCCGACACGAACTACTTCATCAGTTGGAACCTGGCGGCGCCCGTGCTGTACTCGTGCAGCAACGGCAGCTACGCGAATGGCTACCACTTCGACACGAGGATGGGCAGTTCCGGTGCGACGCCTTTCGACTACGGTACCCTGCCGACCTCGGACGGCCTGGCGCTCGCGAAGACAGAGACCCAGGGGAACCCGCCTATCGGCAACGACTTCTTCGGCTGCAAACCTGACCTGACGTGTGACGACACCGGGTATCAGTTGCGTCTCTTCGACGGCTCCGTCTGGCGTGCATGGACGTACGCGTCAACCCCGAGCAGGTCAGATCCTCCGTGGCTGCACACGTACCACAACTACTGGTCGTTCAAGACCTGCAGTTCGTCCTGCTAGTGGGGCGCGGGACCTTGCTCAGGGGAACACGAGTGCGGGTCATCGCGTCTAGGGTGTCTGAGTTCTCGGGTGAACTCGAACCATTGAACCCGCCGGGCGGCATCCACACCGGTCGTGGAGGGAAGTCGGGATGGAACACAGAGAGAGCCAACCGATCGATCACGAGGCGCTGGCTGACGCTGACAGGCTAGGTCCGACGCGCCTTCGACCGAGCATCACCAGTGGTAGAGGTTCGCCCGCCGTCGGTTTCATCGGAGTGGCCCTGTTCATTGGGGTGGTTGTCCTGCTGGGTGGATCCGCGGCCCGAACAGGGGCGACCCCGAGCGCGGCCACCGCGAGCGACACCCAGCCGTCCGTCGCGACGACTGTACCCTCGGCGTCGGCGCAAGCCACTCAACCTGTCGCAGCCTCGCTGCCGGCAAGCTCGGTGACATCCTCTGATGCGGTGGCGATCGCGCGCCAGAATGTACGCGCCCAGGCGGTCTTCGCCTCCGTCATCGCCGGCCCCTTTGCCGAGAGCTACTCGCCACCACCCAACCACCCGATCTCGGCAGCAAACCCCATTCATGCAACCGATCTCGTCTGGGTCGTAACGTTTAGCGACGAATTCACGATCTGTCCGCCGGACGGCTCCCCTTGCTTCTCGCCACGCCCAGGGACGACAACGGTGGTGCTCGACTACAAGACGGGGGCCTTCCTTGGGTCGTCGGGCTACGCGCCCGCCCCGTAGCGAGGACGGGAACAAGGCGGAGGCGCACGACCGGCTTGGTTCGTGTGCCGGTGCCGAGTCTTGGCGTGCGGTGGCCACACTGTCTACTCGTGCTGATCCCAGCAGACGGCGCCGACGTTGACTTCGGATCATCGAGGCCTCGTCGCCGGCCCGTGGACGTCCGGCGTTCATCGAGCGCGAGTCGGCCGAGGTAGTCAGGTTCAGCCGCGGTCAGGAGCCTCCTCAGAGTCCGCCACTCGGGGGGACACCACTCCTCTCAGCGGCTCATAGACCTCCCCGCCCGGCCTCCTGCAGAACCGGACGGGGGCGCCCATGGCGTGCGGTGGCTAGTTCAATGCGATCAGGACGACTCCCAGTTCAGGACCCAGGTCATGAGCAGCTCGGCCGTCAGCTACGACTACCGCGCGCACCACGATGGGGAGTCAACCATCAATGCGAGCGGCAACAGCTCGATCTTCACGGTGAGGTCCGTTGCGGTTGCGGCCGACGAGACGGCCGAGCCCGCCTGCCTCGGGGAGGTCGAACGCGGCGCTCCCGCACGCGGCGACCAACGATGCGCCGAGCGGCGCTCCCGACAGAGCTAGGAGTCTCCGTCTGGTCATTGGCTGTCCCGTCGGCTCGGGCGCGCGTAGCGCGGCGCCCCGCCCAGGGCCGGCGAGGCCCGCGAGGGCGGGGAGCGGAGGCCGCCAGTCGGGGCCGGCGTGGCACCTGCTGGCTGCGTGTCCGTCGCGGGAGGGCTGCCGAACCAGGCGAGCATGGCAGCCAGGGTCTGCGGGATCCCGGGGAACTGCGCGTGGCGCTCGGGGTCTACTGCACTGGAGGCGGTGACGTGCCACGCAAAGGTCACGCCGCAGGCGATCGTCGATGGGTCAAGGAAGGCCACGCCCGCGCGCGTCCAGCCAGGCTCCACCGCCGGGGAGCTAGACGGTAAGCGGAGCACCGACCCTGCGTGCCCCTTCGAGTGTTTCAGGATCCATATGGAGCGCGCCCCACCCTTACGGATGACGCTGGGAGTCAATAGTTATCGGCTCTACTGAGCGTGCGATCCTCGGAATCATCATCTGTAGGTCCTCAGGACCCTTTGGTGAGCGCGAAGCGACACGACGTGACGCGTCCCGAAGCCTCTGTCCACCGCTGCTCCTGATGGGCTCCGGATCCCCGTCTCCGAGGCTTCCTTCGAGCAGGCAGGGATGGACCTGGCGGCTGACTTGTGGGACGATCTCGGGTAGTCAGGGTCGGCTCGAGCGCCAAACGGGCCGCAGCGACGATCCTGGGCGGATACCCCCTCGGAACGAAGAGCTGATGAGTGTGCCCGTTTGCATCGGGCATCCACGCTCGTAGCACTGCGCAGAGGGCGGGAGACTTACGAAACAGCTGCTCTACCGCTGAGCTATGTCGGCGCGGAGGGCATCTTAGCAGCCCTTCACGTGCACGGCGCCCGGTCCTCCCGAGGCTCCTGTGACGTTTCACGCCGCCTTCACGCCGCAACAGTCGTCGTCGACATGGCGACGGTCATGCGGCTGGTGGCGGCGGCAAGGCGGCCGCGGGCCCATCCTCGCGGACGAGACGACGCCTGGCGCCCGAACGCCAGACTCCCTGCTTGGCGCCGAGTCAGCGGCGGTCGGTCGACGGCCGCCGAATGCTTCCGGATGGATCGTCACGAACTGCGCATGGGCGAACGCCGCCTGCACGATCGAGGAGAGGTCCACCCGGTTGGGGAGCGACTTCACATGTGATACATGTGCTCAATGTGATACCATCCTCTCATCATCCCCGGATGCGAAGTGGAGATGGGATGGCGACACTCGACGAGCTGATGGATCAGGTGAGGGCCCGCATGGGCGAGCTGCTGAGCGGGGGGCAACCGACACGCGACACGGCCCTGCTGCTGGCAGACCTCGAGGAGGAGCAGGACCGGCGTGCGCGCGCCGACGAGAAGCTGACCCAGCGCGTCACGGGACTTGCCGGCGATGCGAATCGGGTGAGCTCGTTCGCGGCGCTCCCCGGCGCCGCGGTTCTGGGCCGGCCGCTCCCCGCCGGCTTGGACGACCGTGCGGGCGTCCCGCGGAGCCACCGGGAGCCCACCGAGGCCGAGCGCGAGCGAGGAGTGGTGGTCGCCTACTCGAACGCCCACCCGACGTTCTACCGGGCGGTCATCGACCGGCTGCGCGACGAGGAGAAGTTCAGAATCGAGACCCAGCACGGGAATTTCGAGATGACGCGCGCCGAGTTCGAGACGGCTCTGCCGGCCATGGCGAGGTCGAACTCGTACCAGCGCGGCACCGACACCGCCCCGGGGGCCGCGCGGTACGTGACCGGACGCGTCCCGCAGACGATCGAGCGCTTCCGCGTCGCGTGAAGGAAGGGGACGTCGAATGACTGAGTCGAACGAGGATCGGGCCCTGGAGGCGCTGGTCCGCGACTTGGTGACCTGTCCTCCGAGCGAGAGGATCGGTCACCGGGACGGCATCCTGGCCTATGGCGAGGCGTGCATCGCACCCCTCGTCGCCAGTGCGAACGCGGAGCCGGACCTGACGGCACAGGTCGCCGCGTGGCTCGTCCACCTGGCCAAGTCCCTGCCCCAGACGGAGAGTGCTGCGGTCCGAGCCCTGGCCGCGCTGTCGCGCGGTCCAGAGGGTCAGTGGGCACGGTCCGGCCTCGAGCGGCTGGGCCGGACCGCCCCGAAGCCGGCCGCGAGGACTGCCAGGCGGGCGCCTCGCGCCAACGCAGCGGAGGCCGCCGTGCACGCACGGATCATCGCTGCCGCGCGCGCCGGCCAGATCCTGACGTACAGCCAGCTGGAGACGAACCGCCGCTACATCGGCCGGTACCTGCTCAACATCCTTCAGGCCGAGCACGATCTGGGCAGGCCGCCGCTCACTGCCATCGTCGTGGGACAGGCTGACGGCCGACCTGGCGACGGGTTCCTCCCGGCGATGGAGGAGCTCGGGTTCGCACAGCGCGGCGAGGCGGAGGACGTCGTGTGGAAACGGGCGGTCGCGGCCGTCCACGAGTACTGGTCGGCCCATCCAGACGCGTAGGATCCGACCTGGGCGGATCCCGGACAGTATTGCCCCGGCCCGGCACGGGCGGCAGGGGCGCACGGCCCGATTGCGCGGAGCGGCTGGCCGGCCATCACCGCAGCGCCGGTGCCCCTCGCGGGCGGCGCCTCGCCCGGGCACGGCGGTGGCAGACGCGCATGGTCGAGGCGCCGCGCGAACGCGTCGGCCGCCCGCGGCAGCCCGGACGCGGCTGCTCACCGCGATCGGGTCTGCCCGGGCGGCCGAAGGGCCCTGGGCTGGACCGCCGTCGTCTCAGAGTTCGCGATGGGCGAAGACCCAGGCGGCTGCCGCGGTGGCGCCGGCCACGATGAGGGCGCCGAGGACCACTGGTCCGGCGAGTCCGTCAGGGACAGTCCCGACAGCGAGCTGGTTGGCTGCCGACCAGAGGCCGACGGGGGAATACGGCCCGACGACCGGAAGGGCAGCCACGACGCCCGCGACAAGGACCGCGCCCAGCCCCAGGCCACCCGCGACGAGCGCCGACGGGGCGACCACCGAGGCGAGGAAGGTCAGGGCCGCGAACACCGTGATCGAGAGCCACAGGACTGCCGCTCCGGCCGCGAAACCTGCGACGGGCAGCGGCTCGAACAGGATGGCGGTGTACACCCAGCACAGGACGGCCGACGCGGCGGTGGCGAGCGCGAGCAGGCCGCCGATCATCACCAGCTTCGCGGTGACGAATGCGGCCCGCGAGACGGGCTTGGTCACGACGAAGGCAGCGGTGCCGCGGTCTCGTTCGGTGGCCACGGCCCCCATCGAGAGCAGGACCGCGAAGAGCATCCCGAACTCGCCGATGTTCTTGCTGAACTGGGCCACGGCGTCGCCCACGGTGGGCGGCGGCACCATGCCCTGCAGCTGATCGCCGCCAACCGCCTGGACGATCTCGCGAATGTAGCGGGCGAGCAGCGGGGAGACCAGCCCGAACAGCGCGAACACCGACACCACGACCACGAGGCGCATCGTTCGAACCTGCTCGAGCAGCTCCTTGCGCATCAAGAGGGACAGGCCGCTCATCGGGGATCCTCCTCTGGCCCGTCAGCGGGCAGGTCGGGTTCGTCGGCCCCGGTGAGCTCGAGGAAGACGTCCTCGAGGGTGGGGCGGACACGCTCGAATTGCGCGAGGCGGATGCGGCTCGCGGCGACCATCGGCAGCACCTCGGCAGCCGCCTGTTCGGCGTCGGTGACGAAGACCCGGAGCAGGCCGTGATCGTCCTGCACCGCCCGCGTCCAGACGGCCGTCTCGAGCCTGGACCGGAGCGCGGCGACGCCCGCCTCCTGGCCGGGCTCGGGGTCGAGCTCCAGGATCGGTCGCGCGTGCTGGGCCAGCAGCTCGTCGATCGCGGCCTCGGCGACGAGGCGCCCCCGGTCGAGCACCGCGACCCTGTCGCAGATGCGCTCCACGTCGTTGAGGATGTGGGTGCTCATGAGCACGGTCGCGTGGCCGCGGAGGCGGCTGATGAGCTCGAGCACGTCGCGGCGTCCCTCCGGGTCGAGGGCGCTGACCGGCTCGTCGAGGAACAGGACCGCGGGCCGGGCGACCATCGCCTGTCCGACGCCCAGGCGCTGGCGCATGCCGCCCGAGTAGCCGCCGATCCGGCGACGTGACGCCTCCGCCAGGCCGATGATCTCGAGGACCTCGGCGACCCGCGAGCGCAGGGCGGCGCCGCGGAGCCCGTACGCCTCGCCGGCGAACGCAAGGAGCTCCTGCCCGGTCATCCAGGCGTAGAAGCGCGGGTCCTGGTCGAGGTAGCCGATCCGGCGCGTCAGTTCGAGGCCGTCGCGGGCGAGGGTCACGCCCGCCACGACTGCGCTCCCGGCCGACGGCTTGGTGAGGCCCGTCAGCAGCTTCAGTGTCGTGGTCTTGCCGGCCCCGTTGGGACCGAGGAACCCGAAGATCGAGCCCTCGGGCACCGCGAGGTCGAGATGGTCGAGGGCGACGACGTCGCCGTATCGCTTGGTGAGGCCGCTCGTCTCGATGGCCAGCGGCACGGACGGGGCCGGCCCTCCCGGCGCCGGTTGCGGGGTCCGGTACGCGCCGATGGGGGGTGCCGCGTCCTCGACGGGCGGCTTGGTCAGCAGCGCCATCGCCCTACGCCTCCTTCCGGCCGGCGAGGAAGTAGGCCATCGGGCCGAACAGGTTGATGACCACGATGACGATCCCCCAGAGGACCTTGCTGTCGCCGCGCACCTGGCGATCGGGGCGCATGAGGTCGTGCAGGCCCACGATGATCAGGGCGAGCTGGATGAGCACGATCGGGACGATGAGCGCGAGCAGTGTGCTGTCGATGTTCACCTGTCTCCCTCCGGAGCGGCGGGCTGGCTGGCGTCAGGCGCTGGCAGCGGCCTGACGGGGACGAGGATGGTGGCGAGCAGCCGGGGGACGCGATCCGGCGCCGGCGGCATCGAGATGAATGGGGCGACCGCAGCGCCGATCGCGGCGCTCATGTCGGCCAGTTCCCGGTCGGACAGCTGGAGGACGACCTCCCGGAAGCCGACCCCGTCCCGGACCGGATCGCCCGCCCCGCTGCGCACGTAGCGTCCGTACGTGTCGAGGATCCCGGCCAGGAAGGTGGCGAACCAGCGCAGTTGCTCGTCGGGCGTGGCCGCGGCGAAGTCGGCGGGGCCGAGGTCGGCGCGCCCCGGGGGAAGGGTGAACCGCCGCTCGGTCGCGCCCCGGACGCGGCGCTCGTCCGCCACCTCGATGACGCCCCCCTTGTGCAGGGCGTTGAGGTGCCGGTAGAGGGTCGCGGGCGGGACGTCCCCGAGTTGGGCCGACAGCTCGGCGGTCGTGGTCGGGCCGGCGCCGGCCATGGCTAGCAGGATCCGCATCCGGACCGGGTGGAGGATGAGGTCGCCCTGGGTCGGCTTTCGGGTTCGGCTATCAATATCACTCACGATAGTGAGAACATTATCGCATGTGGGAATGGCTGTCAAGTACGCGTTGGGCGCTGCGGTCGAGGGCTTGGCCGGCACGGCGCGCGCTGCGGTCAGACCTTGACATTTTACCGTCAGCGGTAATACTGCCGACCATTACCGGAGGCAACTGATGCGATACCGCCTGCGCGGGCGCTCCCTGGCCAAGCCGCTCGCCGAGCTCGACAAGCGCCGATGGCTGTTCGACAACCTGCCCATCGACCCGACGCACGCGGAGTGGATGCGGCGCCGCGCATGGGTCCGCACCATCCACGGCACGGCGAGGATCGAGGGCAACACCGCGTCGGACGTTGAGGTGGAGGCCCTCCTCGCCGGCGAGGGCAAGACCAGGGTCAGCGACCGGGAGGCGCGCGAGATCATCGGCACGCGTGATGCGCTGACGCTCGTCGATGAGCTCGCGGGCCGCGGTCTGGTCCCCGACGAGGCGGTCATCCGGGAACTGCACCGCCGCGTGTTGTGGAACCAGAGCCCGCTCCTCACCCCCGGCGAGTATCGCCGCGGCGAGAATTGTGTCGTGGACGCGGCCGGCAACCCCATCTTCAGCACGCCGCCGTCGGGTGATGTGCCCGAGCTGATGCGCGAGTTCGCAGCCTGGCTCGCGACCGCGCCGAAGCGGCACGACCCGCCCGTCGTGGCGGGCCTGGCACACCTTGAGTTCGTCGCCATCCACCCCTTCAACGACGGCAACGGGCGGACGGCCCGGGCGATCGCCAGGATGATCCTTGTGCGCCACCGCTACGCGCTCGGCGGCCTCGTATCGCTTGACGCCCAGCTTGACCTCGACCGAACGGCCTACTTCGCGGCCATCCGCGACTCCGTGGGCCAGGCATACGCGCCCGGCTACGACGCGACGCCCTTCGTGCGCTACTTCGTGACCTCGCTCACCTGGTCGGCCGACCATGTGCTCGCTCGGCTTCGGGGGCTCGGCGAGGTCATGGTCGAGATCCGCCGGGCCATCGCCGACGGGTCGCTCCCGCCCTCCACGATCGACGGCCTCGCCTACGCGTGGGTGAACCGGCACCTCCGAGCTGGCGACTACATCCGGCTCACCGGCCGCTCCGCCCAGAACACCACTCGCGACCTCGACGCCGCGGTCAAGGGCGGCTGGCTGGTCGCCACGGGGGAACGCCGAGGCCGCTACTACGTGCTCGGCCCGGCGCTCCTCAAGACTCCAGCCGCGGGGGAGATCGTCTCGCCGTCCGCGTGAGCGATCCGGCCCGCATCCCGGTGCCGCCGCGGCAGCGCTGCGTCGAACTCCGTCACGGCCATCAACGCGGGCTGGGCCGAGTCCGACCGGACCCAACGCGTATCCGGACGCAACGCGTATAAGGCACAGGACAGCGTGCGCATCGCCCGCACGTGCCGGCACCGCCAGGCACACGATTCGGCCCGATCGGATCAGTCGTCCTCCGACCCTCTTTCGGGCCGAACAGGCCGTGCGCTGCGGGCCGGGCGGTGATCGAATCGGCGGGCACATCGAGGGGCGAGGGCGATCGCCGCCGATGCGCGAGGGCGATCACCGCCGATGTTCGAGGGCACTGTCCCTCCGCGTTCCCGTGGACGGCACATGGCCCACTGGCGAACGATGCGGAGGAGTTGGCCCGATGTCCGCGGCACGTCGCGTGCTCTCGTCGATGGCGATCGCAGCTCTCGTTTCCGGCTGCTCTGGCCTCCTGCCGGGGGCCGGCACCACGGTCGGCTCGTCCCCGTATGAGGAGGGCTCGGGCAACCTGGCGACCGAGACCCGCGCCATGGACGCGTTCCACGGGGTGAGCGCCGCACAGGGCGTCCAGGTGGAGATCGCGGCTGGCGCGCCATCCGTCGCGGTCACCGCCGACGACAACCTGCTGCCGCACGTCGCCACCGTCGTGGCCGACGGCATCCTCTCGATTGACGTGACCGGGAGCCTGCGGGCGAGCCACCCGCTCAAGGTGGTGGTCAAGATGGAGGCGGCCCCCGACGGGCTGACCGCGTCCACCGGCGCGTCGATCGAGGCGCCGGTCCCGTCGACCGGGTCGCTCCGGGTCTCCGCGTCGACGGGGGCGCACGTCCGCTGCACCGGCAGCGTGGAGTCCCTCGCGGTGACGGCGTCCACTGGCGGCACGGCCGACCTGGGCGGCCTCCAGGCCAGGACCGCGACGGTCGACGTCAGCGCCGGGTCGTCGGTGATCGTGATGGCCACCGAGTCGGTGAGCGGCTCGGCCACCGGCGGCGCCTCCGTCCACGTGCGCGGGACCGGGTCGACCGACGGGATCAGCCACGACGTGTCCTCAAGCGTGGATCACCAGTGACGCGCGTCGGCGCCGCAGATCGAGGAGTGTTCCTCGCCGCCCGTTCGGCTCCGGCTGCAGTCAGGGTGGGGTCGCTGCTGGTCGTCGCGACGGCCGCGGCGCTCGTGTTCGCGGCGGCCAACGCGGTCTGGTTCGACCTCCTCAACGCCCGGTTCGGATTGGACGACCCCATCGCCCGGGCACTCCTGTTCTCCTCGTTCCCGTTCCTCCTGGGCGTTGCGGTCGTGGGCCGGGCACCGGCTGCTTGGGGGTTCCGACTCGGATCCCTGCGGCGCGACTGGCGTTTGGTCCTCGGCGTTGTTTCGGTCGCGGCCGTCGCCACGCTGCTGGCGCTGCGGGCCGTTGGGTCGACGCCCTACTCGGATGCGTCGTGGTCGGTCGAGGTCCTGCTGGTCCCGTTCACCGAGGAGCTCGCCTTCCGCGCGGTACTGCTGACGGCCCTGCTTGCGGCCGTGCAGCGGCTCGCGCTGGGGTCCCGGGCGCCCGCCGTGGCCGTTGGCGTCGATGCAATCGCGTTCGGGCTGGCCCACGCGGCGAACGCCTTCTCGGTCGACCCCGGGTTCGTCACGCACCAGGTGGTGTTTGCGTGCCCGGTCGGCCTGGGCTGCGAGGGCCTGACGGCGCGGACGCAGAGCGTCTACCGGGCGATGGGGCTCCATGCGGCGGTCAACGCCGTCGTCGTCTTCGCGCAACTTCCGGCGAATGGCACGGGCCGATCCCGGCGGCCCCGCACGGCGCCAGCCCGCGTTTTCCGGCGATTCGGCACGGGGCGTCTGGCGCCACTCGGCACGCGAGCCCTCCCTCGCCAGCCACGAGAGTGCACACCGACACGTTGGCGTCCCCAATGAGGAGGAGACGCCACATGGTGGCAACCGCGTCCGATGCCGCGAGCGGATCTGGACGGCCTGCCCCCGGCAGAACCCCCGTCCTCCACTGTGAGGGCCTCAAGAAGCGCTTCGGCGACCGTCAGGCCGTCGACGGCGTGGGCTTCGACATCGGGCCTGGCGAGACGTACGGTCTGCTCGGCCCGAATGGGGCCGGCAAGACCACCACGATCTCGATGATCTGCGGGATCCTCGCCCGCGACGCCGGCGAGGTGACCGTCGACGGCGAGCGGCTCGACGTCGGCACGACCCGCGCCAAGCGCCTGGTCGGCATCGTCCCGCAGGACCTCGCCATCTACCCCGACCTGACCGCCCTCGAGAACCTCGACTACTTCGGGCGCTTCTACGGCATGGGCGGCTCGGTCCTCAAGCAGCGGATCCGGGAGGTCCTCGACGTCGTCCAGCTGACCGAGCGCGAGCGCGACCGGACGTCCGCCTACTCGGGCGGCATGAAGCGCCGGCTCAACATCGCGATCGGGCTGCTCCACAACCCGCGTCTGCTGGTCCTCGACGAGCCGACCGTCGGGGTCGACCCGCAGAGCCGCAACGCGATCCTCTCGAGTGTGGAGGCGCTGGGCCAGGAGGGCATCGGCATCCTCTACACCACCCACTACATGGAGGAGGCCGAGCGCCTGTGCGACCGGGTCGGCATCGTCGACCAGGGCCGCATCATCGCCGAGGGGACGCGGCCGGAGCTCGTGAGGCTGGTCGGGCAGACCGACAAGGTCTCGCTCGGGGCCACCGGCAGCCTCAACGCCGCGGCGGAGGCGCTGCGCCGCGTCGAGGGCGTGCAGGGGGTGACGAGCCGCGAGGGCGGGCTCGACGTCATCGTGCCCGACGCGTCCACCACGCTCCCCGCGCTCTTGGCTGCGGCAGCGGCGGCGGGCGCGTCGGTCCGCTCGGTGGAGGTCGTGGAGCCGGACCTCGAGGCCGTGTTCCTCCACCTCACCGGCAAGGCGCTGCGGGACTGACGAGATGCGCCGGAACATCTCGGCGGCGCTCGTCATCGCGCGCCGCATCCTCCGCCAGCGGGTCCGCGACCGCTCGGCGATCCTCTTCGCGGTCGTCACGCCGCTCGGGCTCGCGCTGGCCTTCTCGGTCCTGATCCCGAACGACTTCCAGACGTTCTCCACGCGGTTCGTGGTCGTGGACCACGATGGCGGGCCCGCCGCCAGCCATCTGATCGACGACGCCTTCGGCTCGCTCGCCGCGGCGGGCGTCGCCAAGGTTGACCGGTTCGGCACCGACGCCGAGGCACGCGCCGAGCTCGAGGCCGGCTACGCGGGCGCGATGATCGTCGTGCCGGCGGGCTTCAGCCAGGCGATCACCTCGGGCCAGCCCACGCAGGTCCAGCTGCTCGGCGGCCAGTTCCCGTCGTCGTTCGAGGTGGCCCGTGCCGTGGTGACCCGGTTCGCAAGCGAGGCCGACGCGGCCCAGCTGCTCATCGCCACGGCCTCGGCGTCCGGCGACTCGGACCCGGCGGTGGTCCAGGCGGCCGTCGCGTCGCTCGGCCAGCCCGCGCCGATCACCGAGGTCGAGGACCAGACGCCGAGCCGACAGGCCGGCCGGGCCACCTTCTACGCGGCGGCCATGGCGATCATGTTCGTGTTCTTCGCCACCCAGTACGGGGCGCTCGCAATCCACGCGGACCGCCAGACCGGCACGCTGACGCGGCTGCTCGCGGCCCCGGTGGCGGCAGGCTCCATGCTCCTCGGCGCCGCGCTGGCCAGCCTCGTGCTCGGCGCCGTCGCCATGACGGTGCTGATCATCGGCACCACGGTCCTGGTCCACGCCGCGTGGGGCCCGCCCCTGCTGGTGGCGGTGCTCGTGCTCTCGGGCGTGATCGCCGCCTCGGGCATCTCGATGGTGGTTGCCACGTTCGCGCGGACGCCGCAGCAGGCGGGGGCGCTCAACTCGATCGTGGCGCTCACCCTCGCGGCGCTCGGCGGCGTGTTCCTGCCCCTGAGCCAGGCCCCGTCGTCGATCGTGACCCTCTCGCAGATCACGCCCCACGCGTGGTTCCTGCGCGGCATCGACACGCTCGCCGACCCTTCGGCCACCCTGTTCGACATCGGGCCGTCGGTGGTGGTGCTCCTGGCGATGGGCCTGGGGCTCGGCGCGATCGGGCTGTTCCGGTCCGGAAAGGCGCTGGTGGCGGCATGAAGGTCCTCTCGATGGTCCGCACCAATCTGGTGCGCGCCCTCCGCGACCGGACGGCCCTGTTCTTCTCGGTCCTCCTGCCGCTGATCCTGATCCTCGTGCTGGGACTCACCTACGGCTCGGGCGCCACCGCCAAGGTGGGGCTGCTCGACGCCGACGGTGGCGTCTTGGCCTCCGACCTCACCGCTGCGATCCAGGCCTCGCCCGGCATCACGGTGGACGTCCGCCGCTACGACTCGCTCGACGCGCTGCGCGACGCCTCGTCGCGCGGGATCGTCGAGGTGGCCGTCGCCATCCCGGCGGGCTACACGGACGCGCTGCGCGGCGGGGGGAGCTCGCAGGTGACCGTCATGGTCCCGGCAACGCAGCGGGCCATCGCCGTGCGGACGGTCGTCGACCAGGCGATCGCCGCCGAGACGGGCCTCGTGCGCGCCGCGCAGTTCGCGGTGAAGACCCAGGGCCTCCCGTTCGACGCCGCGCTGGCCAGCGCCCGCGAGCGCCGGGCGACGGTCCCCGGGGTCGCCGTCACGGTCGAGGCGGTGAACGCGGCGAGCGTCGGCGGCGGCTTCAACGCGGGCGCCCAGAGCCAGCTCGTGCTGTTCATGTTCCTGACCTCGCTCACCGGCGCGGTGGAGCTGGTGCTCACCCGCCAGCTCGGCGTCTCGCGCCGGATCTTCGCCTCGCCGACGAGGGCGACCACGATCATCGTGGGCGAGTCGCTCGCGAGGATCGCCTTCGCGCTCGTCCAGGGCGTGTTCATCGTCGGCGCGTCGGCGGTGCTGTTCGGCGTCTCGTGGGGCGACCCGGTGTCGCTGGCCGCGGTCGTCCTCGTGTTCTCGGTCGTCGCCGGCGGGGCCGCGATGATCGTCGGGGCCGTGGCCGCCAACCCGAGCCAGGCAGGCGCGATCGGGCCGGCCCTCGGCCTGCTGCTGGGACTCCTCGGCGGGGCGATGGTGCCGCTCGAGGTGTTCCCCTCGACGATGCAGACGATCGCCCGGCTCACGCCCCACGCATGGGCGATGGACGCCCTCGCGGTCGCGAGCCAGGCCGGCAACGCCATCATCGACGTCCTTCCCCAGCTCTCGGTGCTGGGGCTCTTCGCGGTCGTCTTCTTCGCCATCGCGGCCACGCGGTTCAGGCGCGTCCTGGTCGGCGCGTCCTGAGCGCCGGGCCAGGGACCAGCCGCCCATCGCCCGGGGCCCGATGGGCGGCTTGACACGCCCGCCGCCGACGACCACGATCGGCGCGGACCGGCGCCGGGACCGGTCCGGAGGGGGAGGGGTGCGCGTGCGACGCTTCGCCGGCCTCGCCATCGCTGCTGTGCTCGTCGGCGCCACCGTTGCGGCTTCCGCCGGGGCGCTCGCAGGCGCGCCGCCCGACACGAGCGCCAGCCTGCGCCTTGACGCGAGCGCGACGGGCACGTGGGCCACGCTCGGCGAGTACCGCGTCAGCTGGCGGCCGACCAGCCTCTCGAACCGCGTCCGCGAGCCCATCATCGCCGCGAGCCCCACGAACCCGCTCAAGCTCGCGGCCGTGTTCCCTGATGGTCCCGGCGAGGTCAGCCACCCGGTCGTCAGGATCAGCCACGACGGCGGCAAGAGCTGGGCCACGCGCTCGGCGCACCTCTACGGCGGCGGCTCGCACCCGATGATCGCCTGGGGCCCGGGCCCGCGCGCCGGCACGACGCGCCTCTACTACACCGCGATGGGCGGGAGCCCCAACGACTACCACTTCGAGGTCAGCCACAGCGACAACGAGGGCCTCACCTGGCACCTCGACTACGTCGCGAACCACACCCGCGGCTGGTTCGGCGGCATCGAGGACTTCCTGGTCGACACGAACAGGGCGAGTCCCAACTACGGCGTGGTCTACCTCGCGTACGAGTGGCTGAAGTCGCCGTCGAGCGGCACGGGCGAGCACGTCATCGCATCGGGCGATTACGGCCGGACCTGGGCCGAGACCGAGGTGCCAAAGCTCACGCCACCCGCCGGCTACCCCGACGCGTTCCGGATCGGCTACAAGCTCGCCACGGCGCCCAACGGCGACGCGTACGTGGCCGGCTACCAGCTGGACATGCGCTACTGGGACGTGCGCCACCCGTTCGCCAAGGGCGGCACCCGCAACACCGGGCGGATCGCGTTCGGCGTGGCGCGCCTCAAGTTCGACCGCCGGGCGCGCAAGCTGGCCCACGGCCCGAACGTGGTGGCCACCCTGCTGCCGAGGACGGTGTGGAACCTCGGGCGTGCGCTCGAGGGCGTCAACGTGAGCCTGGTCGAGCCGTGCTGGGCGACCGGGCTGGCGGTGGACGGGGGCGGCCGCATCTACTACGCGGTGGCCGGCGACGGACGGATCCGGATCCTGACGAGCGACGACCGCGGACTCCACTGGCACGTCCGCTACCTGCCCCATGCGCCCGCCGCCGGCGGCCACGCGCAGCTCTCGACGCGCCCGGACCTGGTGGCCGGCCCCGGCTTCGTGGCCGTGCTGTTCCACACGGTCGACTCGTCCGGCAGCAACCGCACGTACGGCACCGCCGCCGCGGTGACGTTCAACCGCGGCTCGACGTGGGTGGGGCCGCGCCCGGTCACGAGCCACCGCTGGCGGATCAACCCGATCATCGCGACGTACAACGGGCCGGGGCTGCGTGACCGGGCGGCCGTTCTCGCGGACGGGAGGACGGTCTACTTCGCCTACGGCGACGGCCGCGACGGCCGGTCGGCGGCGTTCGGGGTGCGGATCCGCGTGACGCTGCCAGCGGCCGAGCCGACGCCCGCGCCGACGCCGACGCCCGAGCCGACGCCGACGCCGGCGGGCTGAGCGCTCCGGCGCCCTCGCCCCTCCTTCCGCTCACGCCCCGCCGCGGCGGCCTGGGGGCGTCAGCGCTCGTCGCCGACGGCCGCCCGGATCGCCGCCTCGAGCCGGTCCACGTCGAAGGGCTTGTCGAGCACCTGCGCGCCCGGGATCTCCACGGTGTCGCCCAACTCGGCCGAGAAGCCCGAGCTGAAGACGACGGGCAGGTCGGGCCGCCGCTCGCGAAGCCGCCTGGCCAGCTCGGGACCCTGGATGCCGGGCATCCGGACGTCGGTGAGCAGCAGGTCCGGCAGCCGGTCGGCGACCTCGATGAGCCCGAGCGCTTCGGCTCCCGACGATGCGGCGCTCACCGTGTGGCCCAGCGACGCGAGCATCCGGCGGGTCAGCGACCGGACCGCGGCGTCGTCCTCGACGAGCAGCACGGTGAGGGGCCGGCGGCGTCCCGCCCGGACGGCGGGTGCAGCGGCGGCAGGAGCCTGCGCCGGCAGGTCGACGCGCGGCAGGTCGAGGACGAAGGTCGTGCCCTGCGCCAGCGCCGACGCCACCCGGATCCGCCCGCCCGCCTGCGTCACGATGCCGTACACGGTCGAGAGGCCCAGTCCTGTGCCGCGGCCCGGCGCCTTTGTGGTGAAGAACGGCACGAAGACGTGCTCCGCCGTCGACTCGTCCATCCCCACGCCCGTGTCCGACACGGTGAGCCGCACCCACTCGCTGTCGTCCTCGCGGGCCGTCTCAGTGCGCAGCACGAGGCGGCCGCCATCGGGCATCGCGTCGCGCGCGTTGGCGGCCAGGTTGAGGACCACCTGCTCGAGCTGGCTGGCGTCGGCCAGGACCGCGCCCACCGGCGGCACCGCTACCACATCGAGCTCGATGTGCTCGCCGAGCAGGCGGCGCAGCATCGGCGCGAGCCCCTCGACCACCGAGCCCATGTCCAGGACGACGGGCTCGGCCGGCTGGCGACGGCTGAACAGCAGCAGCTGGCGCGTGAGGGAGCTCGCCCGGTCGGCGGCGAGGACCACCTGGTCCAGGTCCTCGGTCGCGGGGCTCGCGGATGGCAGGGCAGCACGCGCGAGGTCGGCGTAGCCGCGGATCACCGCGAGCAGGTTGTTGAAGTCGTGGGCGATGCCGCCCGCGAGATGGCCGATCGCGTCGAGCCGCTCCGACTGCGCGAGGCGAGCCTGGAGCTCGCGCTCGGCGGTGACGTCGCGCTTGACGCCCACGTAGGCCGTCACCCGGCCCACGCCGTCGCGGATCGGGCTGATGGCCGCGACCTCCGTGTAGGTCGTCCCGTCCTTGCGCCGGTTCACGAGCTCGCCGCGCCAGGTGTCACCGCGACCCAGCGTGTCCCACATCTGTGCGTAGAACTCGGCGCCGTGGACCCCGCTCTGCAGGATCCGCGGGTTCTGGCCGATCACCTCGTCGCGGGTGTAGCCCGACGCCCGCTCGAACGCCGGGTTGACGTACTCGATGGCGGCGTCGAGGCCGGTGACCACCACCGATTCGGAGGTCTGCTCGATGGCCGCGATCAGCCGCGCCACCTCCGTCGCCGCGGCGTTGCGCTCGGTCAAGTCGAGCACGAACGCGGCGAACTGCTCCTCGGGCCCCGGCATCGCGGCGCGCACGACGAGCGCCGCGACTGCCGTCCCGTCGGGGCGCCGGTAGGCCTTCTCGTACGGTCGGCTGGTCCCGGTGGCGCGGCACTGCTCGATGGCATCGTCGTCCTCGGGCAGTGATTCGGGCATCGTCATCGCACGCCAGTCCAGCTCGCCCCGTTCGAGGTCCTCGCGCGTCCGTCCCACCAGCCGGAGCCAGTAGTCGTTCGCCTCCAGGACGCGGCCCCGGCTCTCGGCGACCAGCGTGCCCACGATGTTGGCGTCGAAGAACCGCTGCCGCCGCTGGTCGGCGATCCGCCGCTCCTGCCCCGCCGCCACCCGCTCGGTCGCGTCCACGACCACGCCCACGTAGCCGGGCGCCCGGCCGTCGTCGTGGTCGAAGCGGTGGCCGCGGTCGTCCACCCACATCCAGGTCCCGTCGGCCCGCCGCATGCGGTAGGTGAGCAGCCACGACGGGGTGCGGGACTGCCAGACGGCCAGGCACCGCGGGAGGTCGTCCGGGTGGATGAGGGCGAACCACGCCTCCTCGGTCTCGAGCGCCTCGGGCGGATACCCGAGCAGGCGCTCGACCTGCGGGCTCTGGATCGTCGGCGCGCCACCCTCCTCGAGGTAGGTGATGATCGCGTCGACGCCCTCCACCGTTCGCCGCAGGCGCTCCTCGGAGCGGTGCAGGGCCGCCTCGGCAGCGGCACGGTCGGTGATGTCGGACACCGAGCCGACCATCGTGCGCGGCCGCCCCTCCGCGTCGCCGAGCACCTCGCCCACCGCGTGGAGGCGCCGGACGGCGCCGTCGGGGTGCCGGACCCGGTAGGTCACGTCGTAGACGCCCCCCGGGTTCGCGGCGGCGGCCGCCACCGCGGCCGCCTGGTGGGCGCGGTCCTCGGGCACGATGGCGTCCGTGATCGCCTCGCGGGGATAGACCGAGTCGGCGGAGGGCTCGAAGCCGACGATCCGGCGCGCCTGCTCCGACAGCCAGATCGTCCCGCCGACCAGGTCGGATTCGTAGCTGCCGGTGACGCCCGCGAGGCCGGACAGCCGAGCCTGCTCCACCGCCTGCGCGGCGGCCGCCTCGGCCGCGCGGCGCTCGGAGGTCTCCTCGAGGTAGAGCAGCACCACGTCGTCGGCGGGCACCGCGCGGACGACGAAGGACCGGGCCCGGCCAGGCGCCATCACCTCGACCTGGCCCTCGAGCCCGGTCCGCGCCCCGGCGATCAGATTCGCCACGCGGCGCTCGGCCAGGAGCGGGATGCGGTCCGCCGCGATGGCGCCGGCCAGGGGTTCGTCAGGGGCAGCCGCGAGCGCGGCGGCAGCGGCGTTGGCGAAGCGGCAGCGCCCGGAGCGGTCGAGCGCCAGCACCGGCCGGGCGTGCTCGACCAGTGGGGCGAGGAGCGTTGTCGGCACGGCGTCGGTCGGCACGGGCGTCTTCGGGTGCGACGTCATCGTCGCCCGCCTGGGCGGATCGACATGCCGTGTGGCCGATGGAGGTCAGAGCAGGGTGCAAGCACAGGGGAGCAGCAGGTCTCGCGACTGGCGGGGCCGAGGCCCCCTCATCCTCGCCCGGCCAGTATCGCATCCCGGCTCGTCGGGGCCATCCCACAGACGTGGGGGCGTTCGGGTCGCGGGCCTACGCCGAGTCGCGGGCCTACGCCGAGTCGCGGGCCTACGCCGAGTCGCGGGCCTACGCCGAGTCCAGGTCGCGGGCCTACGCCGACACGATCCGCCCGATGAGGACGCCGGCCAGCGCCGCCGCTCCGGCGATCGCCATTGTCTGGAGCGTCGTGCGCCAGACGGCCTCGTGGCCGATCACCCCGCGTGCCACACCGAGCCCCGCCATCAGCATGCCCGTGATCACGAGCGAGACGAGGCGCGCATCGTCGATGGGGAAGAATGCGAACGGCGCCACCGGGACGCCAGCGGCCAGCAGGTCGGCGAAGAACATCCACAGCGCGTGGGCCCGCGGCGAGGCGCCGCCCCGGCGCGGCAGGCCGACCTCGTACGCAGCGACGTGGTCGAGCATCGCCCGCGGGTTGCGCAGGAAGGCCCGGCTCACGGCCGTCGCCTCGTCCTCGGTGAAGCCGGACTGGCGCAGCTGGCCGATCACGCGCTCGCGGGCGTTGTCGGGATCGGACTCGATCCGCCGCCGGAGGCGCTCGACCTGGGCCCGCGCGACGCTGTTCTCAGAGTGCACGTCAAGGTAGGTGCCGGCCATCATCGACACCGCGCCGGCCACCGCGCCCGTGGCCCCCGCCAGGAGCACGATGCTCGCGTCGCTGGTGCTCGCCGCGACGCCGAAGACGAGGCCGGCGATCGACACCGCGCCGTCCTCCATGCCGAAGGCGACGTCGCCGATCGATTCGAGCAGGGAGCGGCGGATCCGGTGGGGCAGGTCGCGAATGGGCTGCACGAGCGGGACGGCTCCTTGGCGGGGGAGACGAGTCTACCGGGGCGGCCGCCGGTGGGGCCCGCGATGGCTCGTGCGATCCGCCCCGCCCGCGCCGCCGCCGCCCCGCCCCGCCCGCGCCGCCCCGCCCGCGCCGCCCGCGCGCCGCCGCCGCCATCGCGCCCGCCACTCGGCCCCCCGCGCCGCCGCCGCCGCCAGCGCGCCGCCGCCGCGCCCGCCACTCCGCCCCCCGCGCCGCCCCGCCCGCGCGCCGCTGCCAGCGCGCCGCCGCCGCTGCCAGCCGGCCCCATCGCGCCGCACGCCTTCTTCGTGCCTGACAGCCTGCCGGGTTGCGCCCACCTCGCAACCCCGCCGGCCTTGGCCCGAGGGCCGCGTGACGGCCCTATGGACGTCGCGTGCCGCCAGTTGGGCCGGGCACGGGCCCACCCGCCCGCTGGGACGACATCGGGCGGTCGAATGGGCCGCGCCCAGGCCCGAATGTGAGTCCACCCGTCCATGGGGCCACCGGACGGCCCAGGCGATTGGTCGGCGCCGTCGACCGGCGGCCGACGGCCGGGCGCCCCAGGGCCGAAAGTCCGGGATAAGTCCGCGTTCAGGCCTCCCGACGAAGATGCACTCCATGGGCTCCCGCAACAGCGCTGCCGCAGCCGGGGCAGCCGATGCATGGAGGCTCGCGGCCGAGGCCGGTCGCGAGGTCCGCTCCGCGCGTCGCTCCGCGGGCGTGAGCCAGCGAGCCGTCGCCGCCCGCTCGGGTGTCAGCCGAACCCAGCTCGGCCGGCTTGAGCGGGGAGAGCTTCGCAGCCCACCGTTCGCGCTGATCTGTCGGGCCGCCCGCGTCGTCGGCCTTGCTGCGAGCCTGAAGCTCTACCCGACCGGTCCCGGGTTGCGCGATGCCGGACACCTTCGCGTGCTCGCACGATTCGACCACGTAGTCGGGCCAGCGCTCCGCGCAGTTCGCGAGGCGGGGCTGCCGTTGCCGGGGGACTTGCGCGCCTGGGACGAACGCCTCACCGATGGGGTGCGGAGTGCGTCGGTCGAGTGCGAAGTCCACCTCCACGACGTCCAGGAGCTGCAGCGCCGCCTCGCGCTCAAGGTGCGCGATGATCCAGGGGCAGGAGTGGTGATCCTGGTTGTTGCAGACACCCGGCACAACCGCCGGGTGCTCGCGGAGCACCGGGAGGCACTCCGCGCGCAGTTCCCGCTCGACGGGGGAGCCATCATTCGGGCGCTTCGAGACGGACGGATACCGCCCGCCAGCGGCGTGGTCCTCCTCTAGTCATCCCCTCTCTGCCGCTCGGCCTGTGCCTTCGACCTCGGCCCGCTCGGCCACCGCAATATCGACCTGGCGGGGATGGGCGTGGCAGCCGAGAGTCGATGGGCGTGGCAGCCGAGACAGGATCGCGGGGGCGAGTGTCACGCACGACGCAGCAGCCCGCGACGCCGGCGCCTCGTCTCGACGGGACTCGTTGGCGCCAGCCCGCAGCCCGCACCAACCCCTAAGCAGGTCCGGCTGGCGGCCCAATGGACGCGGCACGCCCCGGGCGGGCCGGGCAACGGCCCACTCGACCGGCGGGGTGGCCGGGAGCGGTCGTTCGGGCCAACCACTGGCCCGGCCGCACGGCGGAGGTGCCCATGGGGCCCCCAGCCGGCCCGATCGCGCCCGCCGCGGCCGCCAGCGCGCCCGCCGCGGCCGCCAGCGCGCCCGCCGCGGCCGCCAGCGCGCCCGCCGCGGCCGCCAGCGCGCCCGCCGCCGGTCGGGCGCCGCCCCGCCCGCGCCGCCGAGGTGTCCGCGCCGTGTCGCGCGCCCCCCGCGCCACTCCGCCCCCGCGCCGCGCCCCCCGCGCCCCTACCGGCGCTCCCGCCACCGCTCGAAGGCCTCGACCGCGACCGGCAGCGTCGGGTAGAAGCGCTCCTCGTCGATCATCTCGAGCAGCTCGCCGCGCACCAGCTGCGCCCGCAGGTCCTGCTTCACGCGCGCCATCGCGAACACGACGTGCCGGGCCGCCAGATCGTGGGCGAACTGCGCCAGCACCTCGACAGCGGTGGTGTCGAGCTCCACGATCGCCTCGGCGTTGAGCAGGAACCACTCGACCCGGATCGGCTGCTCGTCCACGGCGGCCAGCGCGCGCGAGCGGAAGTCGGCCGCGTTCGCGAAGCACAGCGGCGCGTCGTAGCGGAACACCAGCAGGCCCGGCACCTGGGTGGCATCGGGGTAGTCGGCGATGTTGTGCAGCCCGGCCAGGCCGGGCACCCGCCCGAGGATCGACGCCGGTGGGCGTGCGACGCGCACGAACAGGTCCGCCACGGACAGCGCGATGGCGATCAGGATCCCCGCCAGCACGTCGAACAGGAGCACGCCCACCAGGGCGGCCATCGCGAGCCCGAGCTCGGTCGAGCGGAAGCTCGCCAGCCGCCGCAGCTCGCCCACGCGCACAAGATGCGTGCCCGCGTACACGACGATGCCCGCCAGCGCCGCCTTCGGGATGTACGAGATGAGCCCCGGCGCGAGCAGGACGATGACGACGGTGGACGCGGCCGCGACGAGGCCGGCGAGCTGCGTCCGCGCCCGCATCGCGTCGAGGATCGCCGACCGCGAGCCCGAGGCCGACAGCGCGAACCCGCCGGTGAGGCCGGCGGCCAGGTTCGCGAGGCCGAGGGCCAGGAACTCCTGGTTGGCGTCGATCTCCTCGCCTGTGCGGGCCGCGAAGGCGCGCCCGGTGAGCGCGACCTCCGAGTAGGCGACGAACCAGACCGCGACCGCGCCGCCGAGGAGCGCCTCGAGGTCCCCGAGCCCGATGGCCGGCAGCGAGATGCTGGGCAGCCCGCTCGGCACGGGGCCGACCAGCGCGACACCGTGCCGGTCGAGCCCGAGGACCACGACCACGAGGCCGCCCGCGATGACCGCGATCAGGGTGCCCGGGGCGAGCGGCGCGACCCGGCTCAGGGCCACCAGGCCCACGACCACGGCGGCGCTCAGTGCCAGCACGACCGCGTTGACCTCGCCGAGCCGCCCGGCAAGCTCCACGGCCTTGCCCACGTTCGAGGCGGACGTGAGCTCGACGCCCGTCATCGACCCGAGCTGGCCCAGGATCATCACCAGGCCCAGGCCCGCCATGTAGCCGAGCAGGATCGGACGCGAGAGCATGTCGGCCACGAAGCCGAGGCGGAGCACCCAGGCGACCACGCTGGCGAGGCCGACCAGCACCGCGAGCGCGGCCGAGAGCGCCATCCACCGGCCGGGATCCCCGCCGGCGAGGGGCGCCACGGCGGCGGCCACCATCACGCAGGCGCCTGCCTCGGGTCCGACCGACAGCAGCCGCGAGGTGCCGAGCAGCGCGTAGATCACCATCGCGACGATCGCCACCCAGAGCGAGGTCAGCGGCGGCGCCCCGACGATCCCCGCATAGGCCAGGCACTGGGGCACGAGGTACGCGGTGACGGTGACCCCGGCCACCACATCGGCGCGCAGCCACGCCGGCTGGTAGCGGCGGAGCTGTGCGAACCCCGTCGCCGCCTCGGCTCGCGCGTGGTGTGCCGGCTGGCTCTGGCTCAAACTCGTGCTCCACCGGACGTCATGGACGAAAGGGACGGAAGGCACTCCGTCAGCGCTGGTCTCGGTGGGATGGTAGGGCCACGCGAGGCTCGCGGTCCGCTGGTACGAGCAGACCGTTCGCCCGGCTCCAACCGGCCGACCACCGGCCCGGCAGACCTTCGAGGCACCGGACGCTGGAGTGGCCCCCGGCCCACAGGAGCCGTGGCCGGACCGCGAGCCCGCTTTCACCCGGCCGGGGAGGCGGCGTAGGCTGCTCGCGTGGAACCACAGCGGCCGACGCGGCGTCATCGCGCCATGGAAACTGGCCATGCCTTGCGGCCCCTTCGGCTGATCGCCGTCCTCGTGGCGGCGCTCGCCGTCGGCGCGTGCACGAGCGGGGGCGCGCAGTTCTCGGCGCTGCCCACGACGTCGCCCAGTCCAGACACATCGGCAATCCCCGCGGCCTCGGGCGGCCCGGGCGCCTCGGCCTCGACGCCCGCCGGCAGCGCCGCCCCGCCCGCCAGCCCGGCGGCCTCGGGCAGCGTGGCCACCGCCGCCGACGCGTTCGCGGCCGTGCAGGCGCGCTCGCCCTTCTTCGACGGCATCAAGCCCAAGAGCCCGGGCATCATCGGCCAGTCGGCCTGGTGGGGGGCGACAGCAGGAGCAGACGGCGCATGGGACGTGACCGTGAGCGTCGGCTGGGGCGACTGCCCGTCCGGCTGCATCGACCACCGCGGCTGGCGGTACACCGTGGCCGCGGACGGGACGGTCGCGTTCGTTGGCGAGAGCGGCGCCCCGCTGCCCGCCCAGCAGCAGGCGCTCCTCGTCGTCGCGGCGAAGACGAGCGGGGTCGGCGGGACGGTGACCGCCGGCCCGACGTGCCCCGTCGTCCGTCCGGGCGCCTCGGGCTGCGACGACCGCCCGGTCGCGGCTGCCGTGCTGCTGGTCAAGGACGCCGGCGGCAGCGAGGTTGCGCGGTTCACCACCGACGCCAGCGGCCTCTTCCGGATCGCCCTCGCGCCGGGCAGCTACACGCTCGAGCCGCAGGCCGTGGCGGGCATCCTGGGTAACGCTCGGCCCGCGCCATTCACCGTCGAGGACGCGAAGCTGACCCTCGTCGCCGTCAGCTACGACACCGGGATCCGCTGAGCGCGGGCGCCAGCCCTCGCGCCCCGGACCCCGCCGCTACTTGATCAACTGGACGCCGATCGCCTTGGCGTAGCCCTGGCCGCCGCGATCGGAGGTTGCAGCGGTGGGTGACCCCATGAGCCTCCTCGTTCGGACGCGATCAACCGCCGCCGACGGGCCTGCCGATCAGCTACTCAACGAGTCGGACGACGAACTGGCCAAACGAGTCGTCTACCACGGCGTTGGGGTTGATGGTCAAAGGAAGGCTCAAGTGGGCATCGGCGACGAACCAGCCCCCGATATACGCATGAGCGCCGCCCGAGCAGTCGGTCTGGGTTGGATCGAAATGCCAGATCCAGAAACCGACCAACTTCCCGTCGTCGTCACTGATGGCCACAGGTAGGTCTGCCCCCGTCGGGTAGAGGGCTACCAGGGCATCACATGCTGCCTTAGGGTTCCCGTTGTTGTGGGGTCCCAGGGGCATGCCAACATAGACAGGGATCGCGCGGATTCGGTCTGAGTCGGTCCCATTGATGATGGCGACCGTTTCAGGGGGTGTCACGTTGCAGTTGGCGCCGTGCAGACAGAAAGTCGTCCACGCGAACTGGTCAATGGTAGTCGGGTACCCACCAGTCTGCTTGGGCAGACACTGAGGTCCTGGCTCACAGAATGTCGTGGACGTTCCTGGGTGGACGTTCGCCGCTTGGGTGTCCCGGTAGTTGAACATGAGCGGGGCAATACCAGCAACGACTCCGTTTGCAACTCCGCCGACGGCCACCCCCCGCTCCGTCACCTGCCATGCGGGCTGGTTGAATGGCGGGATGCCGGCGAATGCATTCTGGTGGGCCCGAGATACCACGACTTCGACCCAGCACGGATACCGTGCGACAGTCGAGCAATCATTGGTGCTTAGGGGCCCGCTCTTGCTGCCTCCAGGAGCGTAAGCGCCGCTCACGGGCGGGATGTTCACCGTGACCTCGGATGCCTGGAACCCATTACTCTCGGCCGAGCTCATCGCAGCTGCGATGATCTGGTCGCGTGAGCCTCCATTTGCCTCCGCCGTCGCCCCGGCGAGTGCGGCAGCGTCCGCCACCTTCTGTTGCTCCCGGCCCTGGCTCCAGGCGCCCCCAACGTCGACGACGAATGCCGTCCCGCCCAGCAATACGGTGAGAAACAGCGTGAACATCACGAGCGCCTGCCCGCGCGATGATGCGTTAGTCACTGCAGTATCTCCTGGTCGCTGGTGGACCCAACATTGACCGTCCCGAAATCGCCTGCGAGCGGGCCGAACAACAGGCGGAATGTCATAGTGGCTTGCACTCGAACGGTATCGCCCACCTGGCACGTATTGGACCCGCTTGGGTCTAGGCTCCGCGTTGTGTAGGTGTCCGGGGAGCTCAGTGTCAGGGTCGCGGGATCAATGCACTCGATCATCCAACTGACTGGGCCCTGCGCGCCGGCTCGAGCCTCGGCGACCGCAACTTCCAACGGTGTTCCGTTTGTCGTCCAATCACATCTCGGGTCGGTCTCGAAGCACGTCACGCTGGCGACTCTCGCGACGTTACGTGTGGCCTGGGACATCTGGTTGAACGCAAAGATGGCTCGGCCGCCGTCGACGATCGCCAACAACAGCAGGAGTAGAACGGGCAGCACAAGGGCGAACTCAGCCAGACTCTGGCCCGCTGATCCTCCGGTCAGCCGCCTTGTCCTCATGAATGCGTCACGAAGACGGTCGTCGTCGATACAGAGGAGCAGACGCCGGGTGCGAGTGCCGTTGTCTTGGTCGAGTTGACGAACTGGCCGACGACGTACTTGTTGGCGCCGAACCCATTCTCGAATGAGAAGTTCCCGATTGAGAATCCGGCCGTTTGCCACTCACCTTGTGCCTGGGCGAGCGTCTCCGTCGAGCCCGGACCCGTGGCGCCCGTGACGAGATCGGGTATGAGTGCCTGGCCCGCCGAACACGGAGCCGCCGTCGGCGTCGGCGTCGGAGCCGCCGTCGGCGTCGGCGTCGGTCCGGGCGTCGGCGTCGGTCCGGGCGTCGGCGTCGGCGTCGGAGCCGCCGTCGGCGTCGGCGTCGGCGTTGGAGCGGTTGTCGGTAGAACCGTGACCGCTGCTGGCAAAGCCTGCTGGTCTGCAGTCACCGACGCCGATATCGGGAGGCTGCCGTCCTTGAACACTAGGCCGATCAGGGGCATCAGAAACGTGAATTGCGTCGAGATCGAGACACGAGACCGAACGCCAAGGACTGGGTCGCTTGCGCAGACAGTGGTCGACCCATCTCGAAATTCGCAGCTGACGGCGATGTCAGCTGCGCCGACGCCGACTGCCGATCCGCTGGCCTCCTTCTGAATGGCACAGCCGATCTGGTCGCTCGAGGCATTGGCAGCCGTGCAGCCTGCCGCCGCAAACGAACTCGGGGCCTCCGCTGCGATGAGCACCCCTGCCCGCGCCGCATTCTCGATAGTGATCTTCGTGTAGAACAGTCGACCGAAATCCAGCACTGTGCCAAAAATCAGCAGCAGCACGGGGAGGATAATCGCCAACTCCGCGAGAGATTGGCCGCGCTCTCCTTTGGGGGACCGCATCAACTCCTCCAGACCTGCGGGGCACGGCCCCCTAGGCGACCAGTTGGCACCGGCCAGTATCGTCCGGGCGCCTTTCTAGAAACCTTGCAGAATTGCTTGAACTGGTGCGGTGGGGCAACGTGCCGAACAGGCACCGCATGACCCGCTAGTACGTTTGGGTCACCCATGGCCTGCGGGTCCACGGACTGCTGCGCCCATCAGCATCTGACGGCGCAATGACCGCAATGCTTGCTCGATTAGGTTCGCCGGCCGGTGGCCGACCGCCTTGCCGCTGATCCGAACCTCTGCGCCGGACGGCAACTCGCCTGGCCGACGTGACTGTTCTGCCCAATGTCATCCACGACGCAACATCAGCCGCGAACTATCCTGCGGGCCATTCGATCTGGGAATCTGGTGCACGGGCGCACCACCCACGATTGGCTAACGACGCCCTCCCGTTGCCGATCGGGCACGAGTCCGGGGCCCTGTAGCACGTTCAGCCCATGGCAGGGTGGCCAGATCGTGCTCCAGATTGAAAGGCGTCATGAAAGTTGGCTCCGGTATCGATGGCGGCATGGAACAGGACTGGGGCATGTCGCCCGTCGTGGACCGCCGCGCGTCGCGTGCCGGCCGTGCGCGCCATGCCCGGCGTGGGCAGTCGACGGTCGAGTTCGCGCTGCTGCTGCCGGTGCTCCTCATGCTGGCCGTGATCGCGCTCGACTTCGGCCGCCTGTTCTTCAGCTACATCGCGGTCACCAACGCGTCGCGCGAGGCCGCGGTGTACGCGGCGGGCAACCCCACCGATGACGCGGGAATTGCGGTCCACGGAGGCCAGGAGGTCAACGTCCAGGGCCAGGGCGGCGAGGGCGCCCTCACCTTCGCCACGACCTGCGCCGACCCGCTCGGCGTGCCGATCGACTGCAGTGCCGCCGGGGCCGGCAGCGGCACGGGCAACACGATCACGGTGGCCGCGATCGAGCGGTTCAGCTTCCTGACCCCGATGGTCGACTCGTTCTTCGGCGGCTCGCTCAACCTGAGCGCCTCGTCGTCGTCAGCGGTGCTCCAGCTCGCGGCCAGCGGCGGCTCGGCGCCCACGACGTGCCAGACGCTGCCCACGCCGAGCTTCACCGTGAGCGTCTCGAGCCTCACGGTCAACCTCGACGCGTCCGCCTCCACGCCCACCGGCGGCCAGTGCGCGATCGCGAGCTACGACTGGGACATGGGCGACGGTGCCAGCCTCGTCGATCCCCGTCACCGGCAAGACCGCGACCTACACCTACGCGGCGGGCGGCCACTACACGATCGTGCTCACGGTTGGCAACCCGGCCGGGACCGTGCCGGCCAGCCAGACGCTCGACATCGGCGTGGCGCCCTCGCCGACCCCGACCCCGACCCCGACCCCGAGCCCGACGCCCACGCCCGCCCCGACGCCGACCCCGACGGCGGCCCCGGTCTGCAACTACATCCCGAGCATCACGTCCAACGAGACGGGGCACTCGGGCAAGTACACGTTCACCGGCGCCTACACGGGCCAGCCCGCCCCGACGACGTGGAGGTGGGACTTCGGGGACGGGACCACGTCGATGCTGCAGAACCCGCCGCAGCACGACTACTCGGGGTCGGGGCCCTGGACCGTGACGCTCACCATCCAGGGCGGCTCGTGCCCGCAGCAGTCCGCCACCTACGAGGCGACGAAGTGATGGCCCGCCGATCCGCGACCGCGCGGGCACGACCGTCCGCCCGCCGCGACCGCTCGGCAGGCCAGACGCTGGTCGAGTTCGCCCTGCTGCTGCCGTTGTTCGTGCTGCTCCTGTTCGCGGTGCTCGACGGAGGCCGACTCGTCTATGAGAACAGCGTCGTGTCCCAGGCCGCTCGCGAGGCCGCCCGACAGGCCTCGGTCGAGGCGGGCTGGCTCGGCTCCGCCGACACGGCCTGCGGCGCCGCCAACGGCCCGGTGTGCCCGGCCGGCGTGACCTCCGGATCGCCCAGCCTCAAGTCGGACGCCCGGACCGCCGCGAACCGCATGACGACGCCGTTCGGCTCGATCGGGGACGGGCACATCTTCATCAGCTGCGACGCGGAGGGGGGCGCCCCGACCGGCGCCTGGACCGGCGTCAGCTGCTCGAGCCACGCGCCGAGCGACGTGGTGTCCGTCCGCGTCGAGCTCGAGTACACGGCGATCACCCCGATCATCGGACAGCTGCTGGGCCCGGTCTGGCTGTCGGGCTCGTCCAGCATGGTCATCAACTAGGAGCCCCGCGATGCCCCGCCACCCCGATCCCCGACACGGCCGGCACGGTCAGATGCTGGTGATGTTCGCGGCAGCCCTTGCGGCGCTGTGCCTCGGCGTGGGTCTGGTGATCGACGGCGGGTACGGGCTGGCCCAGCGCCGCGCCACGCAGAACGCGGCCGACTTCGCCGCCCTGGCGGGAGCGCGGATCATCGCGGAGAAGATCGGCGGCAACGGGATGGACGGCACCGACGCGAACGTCAAGGCGGCGATCACGACCACCGTCGCGGCCAATGACGGGGCGGGGGTCGTGTTCGGCGCGGGCGGCCCCGCGTACGTGAACGCGGACGGCGCGTCGGTGGGCTGGGTGGGCGCCGGCTCGATCCCGTCGACCGCGGTGGGCGTGACCGTGCCGACGAGCAAGACCTGGCAGCCGTTCTTCCTGCGCCTGGCGGGGTTCGGGAGTTGGACGGCGGCGGCCAAGGCCACCGCGCGCGGCGGGTTCTCGGCGGGTCCGCCAGGGCCCGTCTTCCCGGCCGGCATCGCGCAGGCCTTCTTCAACGGCCGGACGCCCTGCGCCGGCGACGCCACCGCCAACACCGGCAGCTCCGGCGTGTGCGATCCCGCAGCGGTTCACCAACGGCACGCTCAACGTGCCCGGCGGCTTCGGCTGGCTCAAGTTCGGCTGCAGCGGCTATGGGCTGGGCCAGGACCCGCCGGCCAACGTGGGCGGCTGCTCCAACAGCAAGCCGTTCCTCCAGACCGAGATCGACGGCAACGCGTTCGGCTGCTGCACCCAGGTGGGCCTGCCCGGCAGCAACGACTTGATCGGCAGCCTGCCCGGCAACAAGGCGTCGGCCGACTGCAGCGACTACGTCGACAAGAAGAGCGTCCTGACCGTCCCGGTGTGGGACTACGCGGACGGCAACGGGTCCAACGCCTACTACCACATCGTCGGCTACACGGGCTTCCAGATCACCGCCTGCAACGGCGGCAAGGACCTCGAGGGCGTCTGGCGGGTGCCGTTCTTCGTGGGGCCGACCACCACCACGCCCGGGTTCGCCGGGCAGGCCCTTGCGGTGCAGCTGGTCAGGTAGACCCGTGAGCGGTGGAGCGGGCCGGCGACGTGATCACGCGGCGCGCAACGGGAAGCCCATGGCGCGCCAGTACCATCGAGGCATACTCCGCTCGTTCGGCAGCGCCGATGCTCCCCGCATGACTAGGCGACTCGTGGCCCTGTTCCTGTGGTTCTACGTCATGGTGGTGGCGTGGAACTTCATCGCGTTCTACACCGGGCTCAGCGTGCTCCTCGGACCCGTCCTGGCGACGGCCGTGACCGCGTTCGTCGTGGGCGACCCGATGCACCGGATCTGGACGCCGCGGGCTGTATCGAAGTAGCCCGCAACGGCCCCCGGCTCAGCGCCTCGGCGTCGGGCACCTTCCCGTTCGCCGTCCCCACGCGCGCCAGGCCGGGCCGCCGCGCCAGGCCGGGCCGCCGCGCCAGGCCGGGACGCCCCGTCAGGCCTCGTCGGGGGCTTCCGCGGGCAGCTTCACCACGAACGTCGCGCCGCGCCCGGGCCCTGCCTCGGCCAGCTCGAGCTCGCCGCCCATCGCCCGGCACAGCTCGCGGCTGACGTAGAGGCCGAGGCCGCTGCCCTCGCCGGCGGGACGCTCGGCGCCGCGCCCGAACCGCTTGAACAGCCGCTCGCGGTCCGACGCGTCGACGCCCGGGCCGTCATCGCTGATCGTGACCGTGATCTCGCCGCCGGCGGGGTTGGCCACGACGCTCACGGTGACCGGCGTCCGCCCGCCGTACGACACGGCGTTGTCGAGCAGGGCCCACAGCACCTGGTCAAGCTGGTCGGGGTCGCCGAGGGCGAGCCACCCCGACGCTCGGTCGTCGAGCGTGAACGGGACCTCCGCCGCCCCGAGCGCCTCCCATGTGCGCCGCACCCGGGGCACGACCGCGAACACCTCGAGGCGGGGCCGCAGGGCGCCGGACTCGATGCGGCTGACGGTGAGCAGCTGGCGGACCATCCGCGAGAGGCGGTCGGCCTGCTCGGTGATGATCGCGATGCGGTGGTCGGCCGTCTCGGTCGCCAGCTGCTGCGCGTAGCCCCGGATGCTCGCGAGCGGCGTCTGGAGGTTGTGCGAGACGCCCCGGAGGAAGTCGTCCTTGACCGCGTCGAGCTCGACGAGCTGGCGGTTCTGGCGCTCAACGCGGGCGTACAGCTGCGCGTTGCGGACGGCGGCGGCGACCTCGACCGCGAACAGCTCGAACAGGTCCTGGTCGGCGCGCTCCCAGGGTCGGGTGGCTGGCAGGTGGCCCAGGGCGATCCCCTGGGCCTCCCCGTTGGCGATCAGCTCGGCGCGGATCGGGATCGGCTCGCCCGGGACCGGCTCCTCATAGGGGATCTCGCGGGGGTCGATCAGCAGGACCTCGCAGTCGATCATCCCGAACGCCATGCGCGCTGACGCGGCCGCGCGGGACGCGAGCTGCTCGGGCGCCTCGCGCAGCGTGGCGCTCTCCACGATGTCGAGCACGCGGCGCAGCTCGCGGGTCCGGCGCGCGAGGTCGCGGGCGAGACGACTGTGGCTCTCAGCGAGGCGGCTCAGCTCGTCGTCGCCGGGCAGCTCCGGGCTCGTGGGCTCCTCGCCCGCCGCCGCGCGCTCGACGGAGCTCGCGATCGCCCGCAGCGGCGACGACAGCTCCGACGCGAGGAGCAGCGCCAGCAGCAGCGCGAAGGCCACCGCGACCGCCACCGCGAGCAGCAGCACGCGCGCCACGGTGGCGCCGGGGTCGGCCGTGTCCACGAACAGCAGCGTCACCGCGCCGAAGCCCAGCACGGGCAGGACGCCCGCGATGATCAGCGCCGCGGTCAGCCGCGCCCGGTAGGAGACCCGGCCCGCCCGGTACGGGGGCGGTGACGGCTGGGGGCGGCGCGGGAGGCTCACCTGGTTTCGGCGTCGGCGGCGCCCACCAGACGGTAGCCGATGCCGCGCACCGTCAGCAGGTGCGCGGGCTTGTTGGGATCCACCTCCACCTTCTGGCGCAGGCGGCGCATCGTGACCCAGACGTAGCTCGGGTCGGCATCGTCGGTGTCGGCCCAGCCGCGCACGAGGAGCGTCTCGGTCGTCACGGTCTGGCCGAGGTTGGCGGCGAGCGCGTACAGGAGCCGCGACTCGGTGGGCGTGAGCTGGACCGGTCGGCCCGCGACGATGGCCTCGCGCCGGTGCAGCTCGAGCGCGAGGTTCGGTCCCAGGAGCAGGCGCTGGCGCGGCACGCGGTCGCCGAGGCGGCGCAGGACGCGCGTGATCCGCGCCCGCAGCTCGGGGTAGTGGTACGGCTTGGTCACGTAGTCCTCGGCCACCTCGTCGAGGAGGTCCGCCTTGGAGTCGGCCGTGTCGATGGCCGAGAGGACGATGATCGGCAGGTCGGCCCGGGCCTTGACCTCGCGCGCGAGCGTCAGCCCGTCCTTGCGCGGCATGAGCATGTCGATGATCAGCAGGTCGGGCCAGGCCACGGCCAGGCGTCGCAGCGCCTCGTCGCCGTCGCGCGCGGTCCAGACGTCGTAGCCGTCGGCGCGCAGCTGCTCGGCGAGGATGACGAGCAGGTTGGGGTCGTCGTCCACGATGAGGATCCGCGGCGCCGCGCCGGCCGAGCCGGGTCCCGTGTGCAGCATGACCGGAGCATAGCGGGGCGGTGTACGGGGATGGCGCCCCAGGCGGACCGGAGCGACGGTTCGGGCCGCGTCCTGCTGGGCCGCGGGCCGCCCCGTGGCCGCGTCGTGGCCGTGGGCTGCCGGGCCGCGGGCCGCCTGGTGGCCGCGTCCTGCTGGGCCGCCTCGTGGCCGTGGGCTGCCGGGCCGCCTCGTGGCCCTATCGACGACGCGGGCCCCCATTCGGGCCGACCGACGGCCTTGGCGACCGCCGCCCGACCAACGCGCGGTCGGAAGGGCCGCGTGTCGGCCCATCTGGAGCGTGCGGGTGTCGATGGGGCCGCCAGCCGGCCTGACAGCGGGTGCGCGATGCAGGGGTCGGCGCGGCACGTCGACCCGGCGCCGGTCGCCCGACCGGAGTCGGGCGCGTCGGGCGCCAAGAGTGGCGGCACGGCGGCACCGAGGTCCGGGTCCGCCGCATCCGCCGCCGACCCGCCGCAAGCCCCCGGGTCGTTCCGCCAGTCGCGAATGACCCGAGAATCGCCACCCGGCGGACGCGGTCGACCCGGCCGTGAGCGCGCGGTGCCCGGTCAGCCTGCGGCGTCCCGGCCGCGGTCCCGTCGGTCCGCGCGCGGGCGCGGCGGCATCGCGGCGCTGACGGAGATGGCGGCCCCGATACACTCACCGTCCGATGTCCGACCTCCCGATCCGCCCCTACGAGCTCCGTCCGGCCGCGTTCCAGCCGTGGGACCCGGCGACCGCCGACGTCGCGCGCGATCTCGCCCGCCTGATCGACACGCGCGAGGCCCGGGACCGTGGCCCATCACGTGGGCTCGTCATCGGTGCCCGGGCTGCCGGGCAAGAACTACGTCGACCTCGGGGTGGAGGCGCCGCCCGACGAGATCCCGTTGATCGCCGACGCCGTCCGCTCGCTGGGCTTCAAGCCGCAGACCGCCCTCGGTGCGTTCCCGCCAGCGCGGCCCCTGTTCCTGGGCACGGTCCTGCACCGCGGCACGCCGTACCTGGTGCACCTGCACGTGATGCCGCCGGGCCGCGGCGAGCTGGCGGAGATGCTCGGCTTCCGCGACGCCCTGCGGGCCGACGAGCGCCTCCGCGATGCCTACGCCGCCGAGAAGCAGCGCATCGTCGGGGCAGCGGAAGGCGCAGCCTCCGACCGGGCAGCCGCACCCCCGTACACGATCCAGAAGGCCGACTTCGTGGAGGCGGCGCTCTACCGCCTGGGCCTCCGGGGCGCCCCGGCCGGCATGGGCGAGCCGATCGCACCCGGCGCGACCATCGGCTTCCTCGGCGGCGGCCAGCTGGGCCGGATGATGTCGTTCTCGGCGCGCGCGATGGGCTACCGGGTGGTGGCGCTCGACCCCGACCCGGCCTGCCCCATGGCGGGCGTCGCGGACGAGATCGTGCAGGGCCGCTATGACGACGTCGCCGCCGCCCGCCGTCTCGGCGCGCTGTCGGATGTCGTCACCTACGAGCTGGAGCACGTGGGCCTTGACGCGGCCCGGGCGGCAGCCGAGGGCGCCCCGCTGCGGCCCGGGCTGGCGGCCCTCGCGGCGACGCAGGACCGCCTCGCCGAACGGCGGTTCCTGCGCGACATCGGGGAGCAGACGGCGCCCTGGCGTGAGGTGCGCGGCGTGGAGGAGGCGAGGTCGGCCGCCCGTGCGCTGGGCCTGCCGATGCGGCTCAAGCTGCCCCTCGGCGGCTACGACGGGCGCAGCCAGGTCCGGGTGGAGGACGAGGCTGCCGTCGAGGCCGCGGTCGCGGCGCTGGGCGGGCTCGACGGCCGGCCGCTCCTGGCCGAGGGCGAGATCGACTACGCGGCGGAGCTGTCGGTGGTCATCGCGCGCGGGCCCGACGGCCGCACGCTCGCCTACCCGATCTCGCGCAACGTGCACGACGCGGGCGTCCTGGCCGAGAGCGTCGCTCCGGGTCCGTTCCCCGACCCGATCCCGTTCGTCGCCCGAGAGGTGGGGGACTGGATCGCGCGGCGGCTCGACCTGATCGGCGTCATGACGGCGGAGCTGTTCCTGACCCGCTCGGGCCTGCTGGTAGTCAACGAGCTTGCGCCGCGGGTCCACAACAGCGGCCACTGGACCATCGAGGGCGCCGCGACCAGCCAGTTCGAGCAGCACCTGCGCGCGATCCTGGGCCTGCCGCTCGGCTCGGTGGCACCCCATGGGACCGCCGCCATGGTCAACCTGCTGGGCTCCGGGCCGGACCGCGCCGCCCGCCTGGCCGGGCTGGAGCAGGCGTTCGCGGACCCGGGCGTCCACGTGCACGTCTACGGCAAGCGACGCGTGTTCGAGCGGCGCAAGATGGGCCATGTGACCGTTGTCGGCCGCGACGCCGACGACGCGCTGGGGCGGGCGCGACGGGCGCGCGCCGCGCTGACCTGGGAGGAGTGACGGTGGGCGACGGGCCGAGGGTCGGCATCGTGGGCGGGAGCCGCTCCGACTTCCCGGTGCTGGAGAAGGCGCAGGCCGTGCTGGGGGAGCTGGGCGTGCCGTGCGAGCTGCGCGTGGTGTCGGCCCACCGCACGCCCGACCACCTGTTCGCCTATGCCGAGACGGCCCAGGCGCGCGGCATCCAGGTGATCATCGCGGGCGCGGGCGGCGCGGCCCACCTGCCGGGGATGCTGGCGGCCAAGACGCAGCTGCCGGTCATCGGGGTGCCGATCCCGACCCAGCACCTCGGCGGGCTCGACTCGCTCCTGTCCATCGTGCAGATGCCCCGCGGCATCCCGGTGGCCACGGTCGCGATTGGCAACGCGGACAACGCGGCACTGCTCGCGGCCTCGATCCTGGCGCTCGCCGACCCGGCGCTCGCCGACCGGCTGCGCTCCCGGAGGGCGGCGCAGACGCAGGCGGTCCTCGACGACCCGTCGAACGCGGAGCCGCTCGGGGACTGACGTCCAGGCGACCGGGTGCCGCCAGGGCAGCCAGCCCCGCAGCCCACGGTCGTGTGCGGGGCGTCGCGCCAGCCGGGCCGTCCGCGCGTCCGGGGTCGCGCCCGGTCGCGGCGCCTCGTCGCCTCAGCGGAACAGGCCGAGGAGCAGCACGCCGCCGACGATCATGAACCCCACGACCATGACGAAGTCGGCGAAGGTGATGCCGCCCAGCGTGCGCTCGGTGCGCTGCTGCCATACGCGCCGCGCGTTGGCGAGCGCGATGACCGCGACGATGCCCGCGACGCCGAGCCAGGCCAAGGCCTGGCCGATGCCGTTCCACGGATAGATCCCGGTCGCCGCGAGCGCGATGTCGAGGAGCGCGAAGACCCCCATCGCGCCGCCCACTGCCACGCTGGCCTGGAACTGGCGGAGCAGTCTCGCGTCGCGGTCCATCGGTCCTCCGTGCGCGGCGCGATCGGCGCCCCGGTGATCTTGGGGCGCATTCGGCCGGGCGACAACGGGCCGTTAGGCCCGGCGATGGCCCGGCCCGCGTAGACTCGACCGGTGATGGACGACGAGCGCTGGCAGCCCGGCATGCCCGCCCTGGACCGCCAGCCGGTCCGGGCGCCGGCGTCGCTGCCGGCGTCGCTGCCGGCGTCGCTCGCGGGCCTGCCGCCCCGCTCGGTGCCCGAGACCGACCCCACGCCGCTGCAGCGCCACTTCGTCCTGCTGTCGGCCCCCGCGCTGATCCTGGGCGCGGTCGCGATCACGGCGCTCGAGATGGGCGCCGGCTTCGAGAGCTGGGTCGTCCGGCTGTGCGTCCTGCTCGCGGCGCCGCTACTGCTCGCGACCACGCTCGACGCCGGCGTCCGGATCTGGCGGTCGGCCTGGGCGTGGATGCCGGTGGACCGCGGTCGCGGCCTGTTCCGCCTGTCGTGGCTGGTCGTCGTGGCCCTGTTCCTCGCGCTCGTCGTGGCGGCGGTCGGGCTGGTCCTCGGGGTGGTCCGGTGAGCGAGCGGCGGCTCGACGATGGCGAGCGCCGCATGATGGCCGCCGTCGGCCGCGGTCCCGACGGCCGCTCCACCGACATCGCGTCGGGGGGCGGCCCGCCGCGCTGGCTCGAGGCGATGATCAACTTCTGCTCGCGCTGCGGTGCCCAGCTGGTGCGGACCGTCCCGCCCGACGAGAACCGCGAACGGATGGCGTGCCCGCACTGCGGCCACGTGTCGTACCTCAACCCGCGGATGGTGGTGACCACGCTGCCCGTGGACGCGGACGGCAACCTCATCCTGATCCGCCGCGGGATCGAGCCCGGCTACGGGTCGTGGGCGCAGCCGGGCGGGTTCCTTGAGGTGGACGAGACCGTGAGCGAGGCGGCGGTCCGCGAGACGCTCGAGGAGACCGGGTACCTCGTGCGGCCGGGCGAGCTGATCGGGCTGTACTCGCGGCTCGAGGCCGCCGTCGTGACGCTCGCGTTCGAGGCCGAGGTGGTGGGCGGCGAGGCCAAGCCATGCGCGGAGTCGCTCGAGGTGGAGCCGTTTCGCCCGGCCGACATCCCCTGGGCGGAGATCGCGTTCACGACCTCCTACTGGGCGATCCGCGACTGGGTGACGCGGCGCCACCCCGACGTCGAGGTGCCGCCCGCGTTCAAGGGGCGCGACCGTCTCTAGGCCCCGGCCTGTGCCGACCGGCCGGCGCGACGTCAGCTGATGTCGACGAACACGTTCTTGAGCTCGGTGTAGAGCTCGAGCGCCTCCATCCCCAGCTCCCGGCCGATGCCCGACTGCTTGTAGCCGCCGAACGGCGCCTCGACATGGACGCTGTTGTTGCAGTTCACCGAGATCACGCCCGACCGCAGGGCCTTCGCGGAGCGCAGGGCCTTGGCCATGTCGCGGGACCAGATCGAGCCCGACAGGCCGTACGGCGACGCGTTGGCGAGGCGGAGCGCCTCCTCCTCGGTGTCGAACGGGATGATGCCCACGACCGGGCCGAAGATCTCCTCGCGGGCGATCCTCATGTCCGGCGTCATCTGGTCGAACACGGCGGGCATCAGGTAGGCGCCGTCGGCGAGGGCGGGGTCGCCCGGCCGGACGCCGCCCGTGACGAGCGAAGCGCCGTCGGCCAGCCCCGACGCCACATACTCCTCAACCTTCGCGCGCTGCTTGAGCGAGACGAGCGGGCCGACCTCGGTGGCCGGGTCCGACGGGTCGCCGACCTTGACGGCCTCGGTCGCCCTGGCGAACAGCTCGACCACCTGCTCGTGCACCGACCGCTCGACGATGATCCGGCTCCGTGCGCAGCAGTCCTGGCCGCAGTTGTCGAACACCGCGTAGGGCGATGTCGCTGCGAACTTCTCGAGGTCGGCGTCGGCGAACACGACGTTGGGGCTCTTGCCGCCGAGCTCGAGGCTGACCTTCTTGATGGTCCCGGCCGCGGTCCGCATGATCTCCTGGCCGGTCGCGGTCTCGCCCGTGAAGGCGATCTTGCCCACGCCGGCGTGCGCCGCAAGGCCGCCGCCCGCGACGGGCCCGGGGCCGGTCAGCACGTTGAGCACGCCCGCCGGGAGGCCGGCCTCGAGCGCGAGCTCGCCCAGCCGCAGGGCGGTGAGCGGGGAGTACGAGGCGGGCTTGAGGATGGCGGTGTTGCCTGCGGCCAGCGCGGGCCCGACCTTCCAGGCGGCCATCATGATCGGGAAGTTCCAGGGCACGATCAGCCCCACGACGCCGATCGGCTCGCGGAGGGTGAAGTCGAAGCCCGGCCGGTGGACCGGGATGGTGGAGCCGTGGATCTTGGTGGTGGCGCCCGCGTAGAACTCGAGCACCTTGGCGACCTGGCCGACCTCCCAGCGCGCGCCGCTGATGGGCTTGCCGATCTGGAGCGACTCGAGCTGCGAGAGCTCCTCCTCGTGCGCCCGCACCACCTCTGCGAAGCGGAGCATCAGGCGGCCGCGGTCGGCGGCGGACAGCCCCGACCACTCGCCCTCGAACGCGCGCTGGGCCGCGGCAACGGCCCGGTCCACGTCCTGCGGCCCGCCCGACGGGACGACGCCCACCACCGTGCCGCGGTGGGGCTCCACCACCTCGAACGTCTGGCCGTCCGCCGCAGCGGCGAGCTCGCCGCCGATCACCATCCGGTACTCGGTCATGGGTGTGCTGTCTCCTCGTGCCGCGCGGGGCGGCGTCTCCGGGCCGGGCGGACGCGGTGGGGCCTCGGGCGGGGATTCTATGCCCGGCGACCCGGCGGGGCGGGCCCGGTCCCGACCCTCACCCCGGCGAGGGGCTGGAGGGCCCGCGGGGCCGACGCCTCGGCTCGTCGGGAGGACGAGTCGGGTCGCTACGAGGACCAGCTGCGCGAGCGGTCGCCGTACGCGTGGCGCCGCAGGCTGAGCGTGATCGCCGCCTGCTCGGGGCCCGAGACGCCCATGCGCGCCAGCGCCGCGCGGGCGAGTTCAAGGGCCGCCTCGAGCTCGGGGTCTGCGAGGCGGGTGGCGCCGAGCTCGCGCAGCGTCCGGATCTCCACGGGTCCCCGCGCGCGTGCCACGATCGCGAGGCGCTCGTTCATCGCCCTCGCCCGCTCGACCGCGAGCCGCGACGCGAGCGGATCCCCGATCGCGACCACCAGCAGCCGCGCACGATCGAGTCCGGTGCGACGCAGGATGGCGGGGCTGGCCGCGTCGCCGTAGAGCGTCGCGGCACCCTGCTCGGCCGCGCTGGCCAGGGCGGCCTGGTCGCGGTCCACGACGATACAGCGGAAGCCCCGGGCGCGCACCGCCCGGATCACGACGCGCCCGACTCGCCCCGCCCCCAGGACCACGACCGAGAGACGGGCCGCGTCCTCGTCGCCCGTCATGGCCAGCTCGCCGCGCGTGGTGGGCTCCTGCCCCGGCCGCGGCGGCTCGGGCAGCGTTTCGCGCCGTTCGAGGGCCGCGACCAGGCGATCGGCTGCCCGGGTCAGAGCCGGCGTCAGGACGATGCTGACGACCGCCGTGGCGAGCACCAGGTTGTATGCCCGGGTGTCGATCAGGTGCAGCGACATCGCCTGCTCGGCGAGCAGGAAGCTGAACTCGCCCACCTGGCCGATCGTGGCGCCCAGCAGGATCGCGCTGCGCCGGGGCAGGCCGAGCAGCATGGCGAGCCCGGCGCCGGCCAGCGCCTTGACCGGCATGGCCACGACGAGCAGGGCGAGGAGCGCGCCCCAGTCGGAGAGGATCGCGCCCGGGTCGAGCAGCATGCCCACCGAGACGAAGAACATCACCGCGAACAGGTCCCGGAACGGGATGATCTCGCTGGCGGCCTGGTGGGCGAGGTTGGACTCGGCGACGATGATGCCCGCGATGAACGCCCCCAGTGCCAGGGACAGGCCGAACACGGCACTCGAGACGAATGCGGCCAGCAGGGCGGTGGCGAACACGGTGAGCATGAACAGCTCGGACGACCCGAGCCGGCTCACCACGTCCAGCACCCACGGCAGCAGGCGGGCACCGAACAGGTAGGCGAGCGCGAGGAACGCCGTCGTGCGGGCGACCGCGAGCACCATCGGGGCGACTGCGTCCGTGCCGGCGAGCGGCTCGAGCATCGCGATGAGCACGATCGTGATCAGGTCCTGCACCACCATCCAGCCGATCACGGCGCGGCCGTGGAGGCTGTCGAGCTCACCCCGCTCGCCGAGGACCTTGAGCGCCACGAGCGTGGAGCTGATCGCCACGGCAGTCCCGACCACGACGGCCTCGGCCCCGACGAGGCCGAGGGCGAGTCCTGCGATCGACCCGACCGCCGCCGTCACGAGCACCTGGCCGAACGTGCCGGGCAGGACGACCCGCCGCATGCGGGCGAGCTCGCGGATGGGGAACTCCACCCCGAGCGCGAACAGGAGGAGGACGACGCCGAGCTCGGCCAGCTCGTTGATCCGGACGGCATCGCCCACGAAACCGGGCGTGAACGGGCCGATCACGACACCGGCTGCGAGGTAGCCGACGAGGGCCGGCTGACCCAGCCGGACGGCGAGGGCGCCGCCCAGCAGCGCGGCCGCGACGGCGACGCCGAGCTCCAGGATGAAGCGCAGCTCCGGCGAGAGGCTGGTGAGGATGTCGGGCATCAGATGGACCTGCCACGAATTGTCCGGATCGGCTGGCGCGCGACTGGCTAGGATCAAGGGTATGCAACCGGTCGGGCGGATCGCGAGGGGCAACTGGCTCGGGCGGGCCCTGCACGTGGCCATCGACGCGATCCGGGGCCGTCACCTGCGCGTGTGGCTCGGGCTCGTGCTGTTTGTCGTCGCGATCGGGACGGCAGGCTACATGCTCCTGTTCGCGTGGGACGCGTCGGACGCGCTGTTCATGACCGTCATCACGCTCACGACGGTCGGCTTCAAGGAGGTCCGCGACCTCAACGGGTTCCCTGAGCGCCTCTGGACGATGATCTTGTCGATCTCGGGCGTCGGGATCATCTACGGCACGATCGGGATCGTCGCCGAGACCATCATCAGCGAGGCGGCGAGCGGCCGTCGGGAGGTGAAGCGGATGCGCGAGGCGGTGGCGGCGCTGCACGGCCACTTCATCGTGTGCGGGTTCGGCCGCGTGGGCTCGACCGTCGCGCGCGAGTTCGAGCACACCGGCGAGCGGCTGGTGATCATCGACATCCTGCCGGGCTCGATCGAGCGGGCCTCGAAGGCTGGCCACTTGGTGGTCGAGGGCGACGCCACCGACGACGCCACGCTTCGGGCGGCCGGCGTGGAGCGGGCGCGGGGCCTGGTCACGTGCATCGACTCCGACGCCAACAACGTCTACGTCACGCTGACCGCCAGGTCGATGAACGCAGACCTGTTCATCGTGGCGCGCGCGAACACCGAGGGCTCCGAGGACAAGCTGCTGCACGCGGGCGCGAACCGTGTCGTCTCGCCGTACACCAACGCCGGGCGGCGCATCGCCGAGCTCGCGGTCCGCCCGCACGTGTCCGACTACATCGATGCCGCGCTCTCCCACGGCAACGTCACGATCAGCCTCGAGGAGGTCGAGGTCCGCGAGGGCAGCCCGCTCATCGGGACCACGGTGGCGGCGCTCCGGGCGGATGGCGCCGTGACGCTGGCCATCCTCCGCGGGGACGGCTCGTTCGAGCACAACCCGCCCGACGCGAGGGGGCTGGCCGCGGGCGAGCGCGTGATCGCCTCGGGTTCGTCGGAGGCGCTCGCCCGGCTCGCGGCGCGCGCCTGAGGCAGGTTGCGGAAACGTTGCCGCATGCCGCAGCGACCGGCGTGAGTCGCTGATGGGCACTTGTGGACGTGCGCGGCCACGAGCACGCTGCCGGCGAGGGGATCAAACGGGAGGTCCAACGCCTTGCGCGCCAATCGTCGGCACGGTCGGGCGCGCTTCAGCCGCGCCACGGCGATCCTCGGCCTCGTCGATGCCGCGGTGATCGTGGCGATCGGCGCGCACCTCGCCGGCGGCATGGCCTCGGGCGCCAGCCGGGAAGCAGACCCGCTCCGCCTCATCGGCACCCAGCTCGGCCCGACGTCGTGTCCCCACGTCCCGCTGAGCATCGGCGAGGGCACCTACGTCGTCTGCCCGACGTGGACGGCCGTGCTGACGCCGACCGGGGAGGTCCTCGTCGTGTCGATCTACGGACCGGGGAATCCGGTCGTCGACGCGTACAGCGGAGAGCTCCCCGACGGCCTGCGCTGGAACGCCCCGCTCGCCAGCGTCTGGGCCACGATGGGACGCCCGAACCACATCACGGCTGTCTATGGGACGCCCACCCTCATCTACTTCGTCGAGGACAAGCCGTACGGCTCGCTCGAGCTCCGGTTCGACACCGACGAGCGCCTGATGCGGATCAACGCGTCGCTCGTCCACTGATCCGGACCCTGGGACGCAGCCGCTCGGCGTCCGCAGCGTGCGAACGAGCGAGGTCCGCCGGTCGTCAGTCGGCGGCGTGCTCCCGCTCGTCGGCCGCCATCGCGGCGCCCACGATGCCCGCGTCGTTGAGCAGCTTGGCGGGGATCACCTCGGCCCGGACCGTCAGCCTCGGGATGAACTTCTCCGAGCGCTTCGAGACGCCGCCGCCGATGATGAACAGCTGGGGCCAGAACAGCTTCTCGATGGCGAGCAGGTGCTCGTCGAGGTCCGCCGCCCAGGCCTTCCACGAGATGCCTCGCCGGATCCGCGCGGCGGCGGCCGAGCGCCGCTCGGCGTCGCGGCCCCGGATCTCCATGTGCCCGAGCTCGAGGTTCGGCACGAGGGTGCCGTTGTAGAACAGGGCCGAGCCCGTGCCGGTGCCGAGCGTGATGAGGAACACGGTGCCCTTGCGGCCCACGCCCGCGCCGAACCGCATCTCCGCGACGCCCGCGGCGTCGGCGTCGTTGATGACGTGGACGGGGCGGCGCAGCACGCGCTCCATGGCGGCGTCGGCGTCGAAGTCGGTCCAGCCCGGGTCGACGTTCGCCGCGGTCCGGGTGACGCCGTTGGTGATCACCCCGGGGAAGCCCACGCCGACTGCCATGTCGGGCGCCAGCCGGACCTCGGTGCCGATGCGCTTGACCAGCCGCGCGATCGAGGCGATCACCGCGGCGGGGGCCGACGGCTGGGGCGTCGGCACGCGGTGGCGCTGGCTGACCAGCTCGCCCGAATCGAGGTCGACGGCGGCGGCCTTGACCCCGCTGCCCCCGATGTCCACCCCGATCGCGACGCGCCGGCCCTCGAGCGAGACCGCCGGCCCCGCGTGCGGCGCCGCCTTGTCCAGGGCGACGTCCGCGTCCGGCGCCGCGGAGACCAGCGCCTCGGCCTCGCTGGCGGCCTCGGCCACCTCCGACTCGTCGGGCTCGAACGCCTCGGCCGGCTTGTCGACTGCCGGCGCCGACGCGTCCTCGGCAGGCCCGGACTGCTGGGGGGTCTCGCTGTCCATCGGGCGAACTCCGCTGTGGGCGGCGAGGTGGGCGGGCCCGGGCGCCGGTTCGGGCCGCCGCCGCGCCGGCTAGAAGTAGTTGACCGTGATGCCGCCGTCGATGACGAAGTTTGCGCCGTTCGTCCAGCGGGACTCGTCCGACGCGAGGTAGATCCCCACGTTGACGATCTCCTCGGGCTTGCCGAAGCGGCCGCTGGGGTTGCGGTTGAGGCGCAGCGCCTTGGCCGCCTCGTCCTTGAGCAGCCAGTCCATGAGCAGCGGCGTCTCGATCGGGCCCGGGCTGATCGAGTTCGATCGGACGCCGCGGCCGGCGAACTGGACGGCGAGGCTCCGGGTGAGCGCGAGCACCGCCCCCTTGGACGCGGTGTAGGCGTCCTGCGGCACCGAGCAGCCGAGGATGGCCACGAACGAGGCGATGTTGATGATCGACCCGCTGCCCTGCTCGAGCATCTGGGGGATGGCGTACTTGCAGCCGAGGAACACGCCGCGGACGTTGACCGCCATGACCGTGTCCCAGGTGGCCACGTCGGTGTCGATCACCGAGTGGTCGGCCTCGGGCATGATCCCGGCGTTGTTGTAGAGGGCGTCGACACGCCCGTAGGCGGCCACCGCGTGCTGCACCATCGCGCGCGCGTCGTCCTCGTTGGCGACGTCGGCGCGGACGAAGGTGGCCTCGCCGCCCGCCGCCCGGACAGCGCTGACCACGCCCTCGCCGGCCGCCTCGGAGACGTCGGACACGACGACCCGGGCCCCCTCTCTCGCGAACAGCTCGGCGGCCGTCTTGCCCATCCCGCTGCCGCCGCCGGTGATGATCGTGACCTTGCCGTCCAGTCGCATGGTGGCTCCGCTTCGATGCGCCGATGTGAGTGGGCCAAGCGTAATCAACCTGCCGGGAACCGGGGAGGCGAATCCGGGTCCGTCCACGGTCCCGGGGAGGCGAATCCGGGTCCCATCGCGGCGGAGGACCATCGGGTGGGTTCGCCGCGCCATGGTGCGGGCGTACAACACGTCCTGCGTCCGCCGTCACACACGAGGCCCAACCGCCACGTGGGCATTACCAGGAAGGCCCGACCCGATCGGGCGACCAAGACCGCGCGTGTCGTGCGCCGCACCGTGGTGCGCTGGTTCATCGCGCTCAGCGCACCGTGGGTGGTGCTGACGACTGCGTTCGCCGCGCACATGGGCCTCGGGCTCGCCCCGACCATCGGCATCGGCGTCGTGGGCGGCGCCCTGATCATCGCCTTCGGGACGCTCGGCCTGTGGAAGGTCCTCACGCTCATCGACCAGCTCGACCAGGAGCGCCACGGCCTCCGCCAGGCGTTCGACCAGGCGCGCCTCGACGCCCTGCGCGACGGGCTCACCGGAATGGGCAACCACCGGGCGTTCCAGGAGGAGATCGCGGCGTTCGTGACCGAGGCCCGCGACTCGGCCCGGTCATTCGGGCTGCTGTTCCTCGACGTCGACGACCTCAAGAAGACCAACGACCAGAAGGGCCACGCCGCGGGCGACGAACTGCTCCGCACGACCGCCCGGATCATCACCGCCAACATGCGCCGCGCGGACCGCGGGTTCCGCGTCGGCGGCGACGAGTTCGCCGTCCTGCTCGCCGACTGCAGCGCCGACCAGGCGCTCCAGATCGGGCGCCGGATCCTGGCGTCGGCGCTCGACGGCTCGGCCGGCACGGCCGGCAGCGGCCCGTTCTCAGTGACGATCGGGGTGTCCGCGTTCCCGGCTCCCGCCGCCGACCGCCAGATGCTGATCCACCAGGCCGACGCGGCCATGTACTGGGGCAAGCGCCACGGCCGCACCGACGTCCAGGTCTTCGACCCGGCGCGCCACGGCATCGCCGAGGACCAGCGTCCCCATGAGGAGCTGGCGACGGCGGTCAAGCGCGTGGCCTCCGAGCGGCTCCTCACGCCGGTCTACCAGCCCATCTACAGCCTCCGGTCGGGCGAGGTCGTGGGCTATGAGGGCCTCGTGCGGCCGCTGCCCGATTCGGGCTTCTCGAACCCCAGCCAGCTGTTCGTGGCGGCCGAGTCCACGGGGCACACCGTCGAGCTCGACTTTGCGAGCCTCGAGACCGTGCTCGCCGGAGCGCGCCGGCTCGACGAGCGGCTGTACCTCTCGGTCAACCTCTCGCCGCGCTCGCTCGAGACCGAGGCGTTCAACCCGTACGAGCTGCTCTCGCTCGCGCGCCGCCACGGGATCGACCCCACGCGCCTCGTGGTGGAGCTGACCGAGCGTGAGGTGATCGAGGACCTCTCGCGCGTCCGGACGGCCCTCAGTGCGCTGCGCCGCCACGGCGTGCGGACGGCGGCCGACGACGTGGGGGCGGGCAACGCGGGCCTGCGCCTGCTGTCGGAGCTGACCTTCGACGTGATGAAGATCGACCTGTCGCTGGTCCAGGCGGGCGCCGCGCGCGAATCGGCCGACGCGGTGCTCCACGCCCTGCGCGACCTCGCCCGGCGCAGCGGCCACACCGTCGTGGCCGAGGGCGTGGAGACGCCGCACCAGCTCCAGGAGGTCATGGGCCACGGCTTCGAGAGCGCCCAGGGCTACCTCCTGCAGCGGCCGGCGCCTGGGCTCACCGCCGTCACGCTCGACCTGCCGGTGCTGGCGGGGCTCCGGGACGCCTCGCTCGAGGTGGCGTAGGCGGCGGGCTTCGCCGAGGCCTGGCTCGGGCGGCAGAGCGTTGCCAGCCTCGCTCGGGCATCCGGGCGCGCCCCCGCTGGCGCTCGCGTGTAGCATCCGCATACTCGGCGATCCGTCCCAGCTCGAGGGGTACCCGTCACATGCGTCCCACCCGCCGGATGCGGCTCGTGCCGCTGGCCGTGGCCATCGTCCTGGCCGTCTCGGCCTGCTCGGCCACCACGCCGTCGAGCGATGTCGGCACGGCGGCCCTGCCCACGGCCCCCGCAAGCCAGGCGCCAAGCCTCAGCGCCGCGCCATCGTCGGCACCGTCGTCCGCGCCGTCCGCGGCCGGCTCAGCGGCACCGAGCGCCGCGCCGTCGGCCAGTGCGGCGGCGACGCCGACGCCCACGCCGAAGCCCACCGCGACCCCCAAGCCGAGGCCCACGCCAACGGGAGCCCCGGCCGCCTACCAGTGCACCAAGCTCCTCACCGATGCCGAGATGCGCAAGGCGACCGGCCTCAAGGACGCCGCGCTCGAGGGCCACCGCAACGGACGGCCGCGCGTCACCGGCGAGACGTACTGCGGCTTCTCCTCGAGCGGCGGCACGATCAGGGTCGTCGTGGCGGTGTGGACCGGCCCGGCCATGCCCAGCTTCGAGGAGTTCTGGGGCGTCATCCTGCCGCGGAGCTCGCCGGTCTCGGGCATCGGCAGCGCGGCGATCATCGATGCGGGCGACGGCGACGGGGGCGCCCGCGTCGGCAAGCTCGGGCTCTCGGTCCAGATCTTCGGCCCCAACGGCGTGCCCGCCGGCCTCAACGCCGAGAGCGCGATCACGCAGATCCTCAAGATCGTCGCCCGGCGCGTCTGACCCGCCGCCGGGGCGACGGCCCCAGGTCAGGGCCGCGAAGCCCGGCAGGCGCGACGATCCGGGGCCGCTACCCGCGCTCGAGATACCGCTCGCGGTCCCAGTTGTGGACCACGGCGTCGTACTGCATCTGCTCCACCTTGGCGGCGTTGAGGTAGTGGGCCACGACGTCCTCGCCGAAGATCTCGCGGGCCGCCTCGGATCGCTCGAGCTCGCCGATTGCCTCCCACAGCGCGCGCGGCATCCTCGGGTGCCCCTCAGCCACGTAGCCGTTGCCCTTGAACTCGGGCTCGAGCTCGAGGCCGTGCTCGATGCCGTACAGCCCCGCGCCGATCATCGCCGCGTACGTGAGGTACGCGTTCATGTCGCCGCCCGGGAACCGGTTCTCGACGTGGAGCCCGGCCCCGTGGCCGACCAGCCGGAAGCCCGTGGTCCGGTTGTCGCGGCCCCAGACCACGTTGACCGGCGCCCAGGACAGCGCGGCATACCGCTTGTACGAGTTGACGAACGGCGCGATGAACGGCGCCATCTCCCGTGAGAGCTTCATCATCCCGGCCATGAACTGGGACCCCTGCTCGGACAGGCCGTAGGGGCCCTCCTTCTCGCCCGGCGCCGCGTGCATCATCGGGCGCCCGTCATCGAGCCCCCAGATGCTCATGTGCAGGTGCCCCGACGAGCCGGTCCAGCGGTGGTCCGGCTTGGCCATGAACGTGAGGCCCCAGCCGTTGAGGTAGGCGATCTCCTTGGCGCCGTGCTTGAAGATGACCGTGCGGTCGGCCGACTCGAGCACGTGGTCGTAGCGGATGTTGACCTCGTGCTGCCCGTTGGCGGCCTCGCCCTTGGAGAACTCGATCGGGATGCGCGCCTCGGTCATGTGGTTGCGCAGCAGCCGGTGGAGGGGCTCGGCCTTGGTGGCCTGCAGCAGCTGGTAGTCCTCGTTGTAGTAGCCGAACGGCTTGGGGACGGGCCAGCCGCGGTCCGCGAGGCTCTCCCAGCTGTCCCGCAGGACGTAGTACTCGAGCTCCGACCCGCACTTGACGTCCAGGCCCAGCCTGGCCGCGTGGTCCACCTGGCGCTTGAGGATCGTCCGCGGGCTGACCGGGATCTCCTCGCCCGTCTCCTCGTCGGTGGCGTCGGACAGGACGAGGGCCGTCTTCTCCAGCCACGGCAGCACGCGCAGCGTGTCCCAGACCGGGTCGGCGACCCAGTCCCCGTAGCCCGTCTCCCAGTTCATCAGCGCGAACCCGTCGGGCGTGTTCATCTCCATGTCGGTGCCCAGCAGGTAGGTGCAGAAGTGGGCGCCGTGGTCGATGACCCCGTTGAGGAACGCCTGGGCCTGGACCCGCTTGCCGACGAGGCGGCCCTGCATGTCGGTGAGGGCGACGACCAGCGTGTCGATCTCACCCGACCGGACCATGCCCTCGAGCTCCTCGAGGCGGGGATGCTTGCCGCGGGGGCGGGCGTGGGCGGCGTGCGCGGTGGTGGCTCGTGTCTGCTTCGGCATGGTCGGCCTCGATCGTGCGCTTAGGGCGGGTCCGTGCCCGCGGTTCGGGTGGTGGCGGGGGCCGGCTGACCCCCGCCACGGTGAGACCTGAACGGACGCTAGACGGCCGGGTTGCCCTTGAGCTCCTCGGCGGCGTGCTCGAATTCGCGCTCGAGCTCGGAGAGCTCGTCCTCTCGACCCATGACCCTCGGGCCCTGGAACCGCTTCTTCGCCCATGCGAAGTAGTAGACGGCGAGCAGGACCACCACCGCGAGCATGAACGGCCAGCTGATGTTGCCGCTGGTCGGGAAGCTGAACAGGATCATCAGGACGATGATCCAGAAGACGGCGACGGCGGCGATGGGCTTGGACCAGCGGCCCAGGCTCCACACCCGGTGGGTCTTCCACTCGTCGGTCCGCGCGCCGAGCCAGATGACGAGGCCGTAGGCGGCATACAGGAAGATCGTCGAGATCGCGGTCACGATCACGATGGCCGTGCCCGTGCCCACCCAGAATGTGACCACCGTGAACAGCCACGACACGACGGCGATGCCGACGAGCGCGTTGGCCGGCGTGCGGTAGCTGTGGGACACTTTCTTGAGCCAGCCGGAGCCCGGAACCCCGTCGTCGCGGGCGAACGCGAACAGCATGCGCCCGGCGGCGCTCAGCGAGGACAGGCCGCAGAACCACATCGCGATGGCGATGCCGGCGGCCAGCACGTCGCCCAAACCGCCGAGGTTGTAGTTGAGGATGGCGATGACCGCCACGCCGCCGCCGAAGTAGTACTGGCTGGCGTTGGTCAGGTCGCTCGGCAGCGGGTTCGGGAAGAGCGTCGTGAGGTCGGGCAGGTGCGTGGACAGCACCATGAGGAACACGTAGCCCACGACCGCGCTGACCGCGACCGAGAGGAACACGCCCCAGGCGCTCGCCGTCCGGGCGCCGATCGTCTCCTCGGCCACGTGCGCCGAGGCGTCGTACCCGGTGTACGTCCAGTTGGCCTGGAGCAGCGAGAAGAAGAACGCCAGGATCAGCGGGTACGTCGTCGCGGCGCCGTACTGGAGATCGGTGAAGCCGAGGTTGTTGTCCCAGCTTCCGACAGCATCGAGCGGCTGGATGGCGCCCAGCTGGAGGCCCGACTGGTCGGGCTTGCCGATGACCAGCACGAGCACGACCACCGCCGCGACGATGACAATGTGCCACCACACGGACACCTGGTTGAGCAGCGCCACGAGGTTGATGCCGGCGATGTTGAGGGCGAGCTGGATGAGCATGATCACGCCCATCGTGACCAGCTGGCCGTTGAGGACGCCGTTGACCACGTCGGGGGCCAGCACCCAGGTGTTGAAGCTGCCGCCGAAGATCTTGTCCACGATGGTGGCGTTGAGGAAGCCCGCCGCGGCGTAGTCGATGCCGGCGACGATGGCGAACTGGCCGATCAGGTTGAGCCAGGCGGTCCACCAACCCCAGTTCTTGTCCTTCATCTTCGACGCCCAGTAGTACAGGCCGCCGGCGGTGGGGTACGCCGACGCCAGCTCGGCCATCGAGGCCGCGATCGGGAGCACGAAGATGGTCACGAGGGGCCAGCCGATGACCACGGCGGCGGTACCCGCCCAGGCAAGGCCGTAGTCGTACAGGATGACGGCGCCCGTCAGGATCGAGATGATCGAGAAGCTGATCGCGAAGTTGCTGAACCCGCCCATCGTGCGGAACAGCTCCTGCGCGTAGCCAAGGCGGTGCAGGTCCTGCACGTCTTGGCGGATCAGGTCCTCCTTGCTCCGGCGTTCTGTCATCGATCCCTCCTCAGATGCCCGGCTGACGCCAGCCGGGGCGAACCCATGTCCTCCCTGTCCACGGGGACGAAGCCCGCCAGCCCGGCGGCACCCCAGGACTCCCTCCCCTGGGTGCGGGACCGGCGTGGAGCATGTGTGAGGTGGTGGTTCGGCCACGTGCCCGGAGTCGCGGCCCTCCTTTCGGCCTGGCGCGAGGTGGTCCCCCGCCCGCCGGAGGATCACGCAGCAGAGATCAGCGGACTATACGAAACGGTTGTTGCCGCGTGTCACCCGGATCGCGAGCAGGGCGCACTGATCCGCGGTGCGGGACGCTGACCGCCAGGTGAGGCATACCGACCGCGGCGCGGGCCGCCGAGCGCGGCGCGGGCCCCGAGCCGGGCGCGCCGCGGCCCCGGGCCGCCGGGCGCGGCAGGCGCTCGGGGACCGCCTGGGCGCACTCGTGCCGCGCGGCCGCGAGCCGCCGCTAGTAGATGAAGGTCGTGTCGGACGGGAAGGTGAACGAGAGCGCGTCCGGCGGGAGCGGGGCGTCGGGCTGGTAGGCGGTGACCACCGCGTCGCGGGTCACCGCCTCGCCGATCGACTCCTCGAGGCGAAGGATGACGCCGTCCCGGCGGTCCACGGCGATCCGGATCAGGAAGTCCGGCCGGTCGCCGATGCGCTCGATCGTCCGCGGGTGGGCGCACTCGACCACGATGGCCTCGCGGCCGGCGACCCCGGTGGTGCCGGTGACCTCGCAGGCACCCGTGGCCAGCACGTTCTGGCAGTAGCCCGCGGGGTGGATGAACAGCTCGGGGAGCGTCTCGGTCGGCAGCCGCGTCACGGGCTCGTACACCTTCGTGAAGCCGGGCAGTTCGTCCTGGTTGAGCCCACGGACGCGGCGGCGGACGGGCCGCTGGGTGCCCACCCGGCGCGAGGCCACGAACGTCCGCACGGTCTCGCCGTCGCTGATCCAGACCTCGTGGTTGCCGGCAGTGCCGCTGGCCGGGGTCGAGGTCAGGACCCGCGCCTGGCCCGGGTGCCGCAGGGTCACCTCGTGGAGGATCACCTCGTCGCCGCGGGCCGTCGTGGTGCGCTCCTCGATGCGCATCCGCAGCGTCGTGAAGCGCCGCTCGGCGTCGCGCATGAAGGTGAACAGCGCGGCGACCGAGGGCAGCTCGCCGCGCAGCGAGACGAGTTCCGGGCGAGAGGGCGTGCCGGCGGGGACGGGGAGGGAACCGGCCTGGTCCCAGATGCGATTCTCGGACATGGGCCGGATTGTAGCGGCGCGCGGCGACAACCGAGGAGCACGGATCCGCAGGGCAGCAGGCCCATGCGCCCGCGGCGCCACCGCCTCCCGCGACCGGGTACCGTTGATCCACCGTTCCGTCGCGTACCGCAGCTCCTGGAGCTCGATGCCGCTCTCGCGCCTCGCCCGACTGTCGGCGGCCCTCTTCGCCGCCGCTATCCTGGTCGTCGCGTGCGGTCAGGGGGGCGGCGGGCCCCTCGCATCGTTCGACGGTGCCAGCATCACGATCCAGGCGCGCGACCTTGCCTTCAACCCCGACATCGTCACGGCGCCGGCCAATGTGGCGCTGCGCCTGGTGCTCGACAACCAGGACCAGGGCGTGCCGCACAATCTCCACGTCTTCCAGGGGGACACGGACTTCGGCAAGTCGCCAACCGTGGTGGGGCCGGGCTACACCTCGATCGAGCTGCCGCCCCTCGCGCCTGGCCGCTACCAGTTCGCGTGCACCATCCACCCCGACATGATCGGGACGGTCATCGTCGCGGTCGGTGCATCCGCTGGACCGAGCGATCCTGCTGCCCTGGTGCCGCCGAACGCGCCATCGCGGTCTGCGGCCGACCCTGCGGACGTGCCGGCCGGTTCCTGATCGGGCGAACCGGCGTTGAGCGAACAGGGGCCAAGGCCGCCGGCCGCGCGCCCTCAGCCGCCGGCCGCGCCGCCCCCGAGGCCGGGTTCGGTCATCTTGGCCGGGTCGAGCAGGTCGTCGAGCTTCTCGGGTGCAATGCCCTTCTCGAGGGCCAGCTCGCGGATCGTGCGCCCCGTCTTGAAGCCCTCCTTGGCCATCGCCGCCGCGGCGTCGTAGCCGATCTCGGGCGCGAGCGCCGTGGCGAGCATCAGGCCCTGCTCGACCAGCTTCGGGCCGCGCTCGGTGGCCTTGAGGCCCTCGACGAGCCTGAGGCGGAAGTTGCGCGCCGACGCCGCGAGGAGCGCGACCGACTCGAGCAGCGCGAGCGAGGTCACCGGCAGCATCACGTTGAGCTCGAGGAAGGACCCCGTCTGCCCGAACGCGACCGTGGCGTCGTTGCCGATGACGCGCGCGACGACCATCGTCAGGCTCTCGACGATGACCGGGTTCACCTTGCCCGGCATGATCGAGCTGCCGGGCTGCGTCTCGGGCAGGGCCAGCTCCGCAAGGCCGGCCCGCGGGCCCATCCCCATGAAGCGGATGTCGGACGCGATCTTCCACAGGCCGAGCGCGACCGCCCGCAGCCCGCCGTGCGCGGCGATGACCGCGTCGAGCGTCGCCTGGGCGTGGAAGTGGTTCGGCGCCTCGCGGACCAGCAGGCCGGTCATCTCGGAGAGGTGGCCGCAGGCGCGGGCCGCGTACTGCGGGTGGGCGTTGATGCCGGTGCCGACCGCGGTGCCGCCGAGCGGTACCGTGAGCAGCTCGTCGCGGGCGGCCTGGGCGCGACGGATCGCCTCCTCGACCTGGCCGGCGTAGCCCGCGAACTCCTGCCCGAGCCGGATCGGCGTCGCGTCCTGCAGGTGGGTGCGGCCCGTCTTGACCACGTCCCAGAATTCGGTGGACTTGGCGGCGAGCGCGCCCTGCAGGTCGATCAGCGCCGGGATCAGCTCCTCCTCGATCGCGATCGCGCCCGAGAGCTGGAGCGCTGTCGGGATCGTGTCGTTCGAGGACTGGCACTTGTTGACGTCGTCGTTGGGGTGGACCTTGGCCCCGCCGAGGCGCCCAGAGGCGAGGTGGCTGATCACCTCGTTCATGTTGGTGTTGGTCGAGGTGCCCGAGCCGGTCTGGTAGACGTCGATCGGGAAGTGCTCGTCCCAGCGGCCGTCGGCCACCTCGGCGGCGGCCGCCTTGATCGCCTCGCCCTTCGCGGCGTCGATCAGGCCGAGGCCCACGTTGGTCTCGGCCGCCGCGAGTCTTGACCAGCGCGAGCGCGCGCAGGAAGCGCCGCGGCATGCGCTGGCCGGAGATCGGGAAGTTGAGCACGGCGCGCTGGGTGGAGGCGCCGTACATGGCGTCAGCGGGCACCTCCATCTCGCCCATGGAGTCGCGCTCGATGCGGGTGGCCTTGGCAGGGGCAGTCTCGTCGCTCATGGGCCGATGGTAGTGCGGCGCGCCGAGCTCGGGAACGGGCCGGATGGACGGGGCCGGACGGGACGAGCATCGCCCGGCCCTCGGCGCGTCGCTGTTGGCTGACGGCCACCAAACCGTCCCCGACGTCGAGCGAATGCACCTTGCCGGTGGTCCACGGCCAACGACACCGCGCCGCTGCTGCCGCTCGACCAACGTTTCGCGGGTTCAGAGACGCGGCGGGCGCCATTTGGTGGCACGGCGCCACCGCCGCCGCTTCTTGGTGCCCGTTCCCGGCGCGCTCGCACGGCTGCCGCGTATCCTTCGCCGCGTGACCGTGCCCGCCGCCGACTTCCGCGCTGCCATCGGCCAGTTCGCCACCGGCGTGACGATCGTGACCGCGCTGGACCACGACCGGCCCGTTGGCATCACGGTCAATGCGTTCGCCTCGATGAGCCTGGAGCCGGCGCTGGTCGCGATCGCGCTCGACCACCGGCGGTTCATCGTGCCCACGATCGACGCGACGCGGCGCTACGCGGTCAACGTGCTGGCCGAGGACCAGCAGTGGCTGAGCGACTGCTTCGCCGGCGCCAACGTCAACCCGGGCCGCGACGCGTTCTGCGGCGCGGCGTGGCACCCGGGCCTGACCGGCCTGCCGATCCTGTCGGGGGCGTGCGCCACGCTCGAGTGCCTCGTGGTCGAGCGCATCGCCCTCGGCGACCACCTGATCTTCGTGGGGTCAGTGGAGGAGGCGGCCGTGACCGAGCCCGACGCGCCGCCGCTCCTCTACCACCGCCGGCGCTATCTGCGGATCGAGCGGGCGTCCACATCTCAGGTCGTCGGCAAGCCCGAGTCCGCGGGCAACTGACGCCGGGGCGCACGAGGCCGCTGGTTTGCCGCAGGTCAGGGCCAACGGGCTCGACGTCGGGTACGAGGTCGTCGGCGACGGCCCGCCGCTCCTGCTGCTCCACGGGGCGTCGTCCGGCGGGCGGCTCGACTTCGGGCACCAGGTCACGCGGCTGAGCAAGGCGTTCACCTGCTACCTCCCCGATGCCCGCGGCCACGGCGCCACCCGCTGGGACGCTGCCGACGGCTTCGCCTACGACTGGCTCGTGGACGACGTCATCGCGTTCGCGGACGCGCTCGGGCTCGGCGCCGTCCACCTGCTGGGGTTCTCGATGGGCGGCGGCACCGCGGTCGGGGTGGCCAGCCGCCTGCCGGAGCGGGTGTTGACGCTCGTGGTCATGGGCATCACGCGCGAGCGCGAGCCGCGGGCGTCGGTCGCGCGCCGGATGTTCGACGCCGAGCGCATCAAGAGCGAGACCCCGGACTGGGCGGCGGTGCTCGACCATCGTCATGACCCGGTCCAGGGCGAGGGCGGCTGGGAGCGGCTGCTGCCGGTCATCGGCGCCGCGATCGCCAGCCAGGACCTGCTCGGCCCTACCGAGCTCTGGCGGGTGGCCGCGCCCGCCCTGGTCGTTGCCGGCGACCGCGACCCGTTCGTCCCCGTCGACCACGCCTGGGCGCTCAAGCGCCAGTTGCCCGATGCGCGCCTCCTGATCGTCCCCGACTGCGGCCACGAGGTGATGGCCCGGCGGCCGGCGATCGTCAACGAGGCGCTCGCGGGGTTCTATCGTTCCACCGCGGCCGTGGCGACCGCGCGCGCCGAACGCTACGCCCACGGGCTCACCGGCACCTGAGGAGGCTCAACGTGATGACGGAGGAGGAGCGCCGCGAGTACGTCCGCATCGCGCTGCCGGCCGGCGACCCGCCGCTCCCGGGCGTGGCGCTCGTGACCCTGGACCGGCGCGAGGCGCTCAACGCCCTCTCGTCGGCGCTGCTGGCCGAGCTGGACACGAAGCTCGCCGCCCTCGACGCCGACCCCGAGTGCCGCGCGATCGTCATCACCGGGGCCGGCGACCGCGCCTTCGCCGCCGGTGCGGACGTCAGGGAGCTGTCGGTCGAGACGCCCGAAACCCTGCGGGCCGCGGACCCGTTCTCGACCATCGACCGGGTGGCGGCGCTGGCCACCCCCACGATCGCCGCCGTCCGCGGCTTCGCGCTGGGCGGCGGCTGCGAGCTCGCGATGGCCTGCGACATGCTGGTCGCGGGCGACGACGCCAAGTTCGGCCAGCCGGAGATCCTGATCGGCGTCATCCCGGGCGCCGGCGGGACGCAGCGACTGGCGCGCGCGATCGGCAAGGTGCGCGCGATGGAGCTGGTGCTGACGGGCCGGCGGATCGATGCGGCGGAGGCGGAGCGGCTGGGGCTGGTGACGAGGGTCGCGCCGGCGGCCGAGACGCTGGCCGTCGCGCTCGAGCTCGCGGCGACCGTGGCCTCGATGCCGCCGCTGGCGGTGCGGGCGGCCAAGGAAGCGGTCCGCGCGGTCCAGGACCTGCCGATGGCCGAGGGCCTGGCCCTCGAGCGGGGCGCCTTCGAGGCGCTGTTCACCACCGCGGACCAGCGGGAGGGCATGGCCGCCTTCCTCGAGAAGCGCAAGGCGGTCTGGACCGGGCGCTGACGGGCTGTCCGATACGCGGCACCGCGCCTCGAGCCTCCGGCGCCTCCAGGGATCGACCAGCGCGCGTCCTACGGCAGGATCAGATGGACGGGATTGCCGCGGATCTGGACCTGCCAGGTCGTCACGTCGAATGCGGGCGACGACGACGAGTTGCCGCCCATGACGTAGCGGATCTTCCACCAGCCGGGCTCGATCTCGCCGGGTGCGACCGGGGCAGTGTACGTGGCCGGCACCGGCACGGCGATCGTCACCCAGCACCCGTTGAACCTCGAGGTGGTGCCGTTGTTGGTCGTGATCGACGTCCCCGACCCGCTCAGGCCGTTGCAGTTGGACACCCCGCTGTTGGTAGTCCCCTTCTTCGACGACCACGTCAGCTGCGCCTGCGAGTAACCCGAGCTACCGGGGATCAGGATCTGGAGGTTCGCCGAGAGGGAGCCCGTGTCGCCCGGATCCCAGAGGTTGATCACGACCGTCTTGCCCGCGTGGACTGCGTCGATCTGCGCCAGGTAGAACTCCGAAGTCGCACCACCGTCGAGCGGCGAGAACGCCTCCATGGCGCCGATGCCGTAGATCCGGGGAGCGCCGCCGGCGGCACGCGCGTGCAGCAGAGCTGTTCTGGGCGTTGGCCCCGAGCGCGCGCTGAGCTCTTGGGACGGTGGACGCTGTCTCCACGCGGTACGTCTTCCCTTCACTGCCGCCGGATCAGCCCCGTGGCCAGCGGGTACCAGCGGTCGTGCCAGTATCGGCCGTCGGTCGTCGAGGTCACGTCGCCATCGGCGCAGCTCGAGACCCCTGTCGGCCCGCCGAGGGTCTGGTCTGACGCCTGGATGTCGCGGAAGAGGTTGCCCGACTGCGCGATCAGCTGGTCGTCAGTGAGGTCGTATGGCGTGCCCATCGTGTCGTACACCGTGTAGAAGGCGGAGACGGCCGTCGTGCCGCTGAACCACCGGTCGCCGGTGCCGTACTGGCCCGATCCGTCGGTCGCGCAGAAGGCCGGGTCGTAGACCCACACCGTGCCGCCGGCCGAGCCGGGAGGCATCTCGATCGCGTAGTCGTAGAACTGGCTCGGGTTGTAGGCGCTGCTGATCGCCGACGTCCGCGTGTCGTAGTAGGCGAGATACGCATCGCCGTTGATCGACTCGGAGCCCTCGCTGTTCATGGCGCCCCAGAAACCGCGCGGCGAGAGCGACTGGCCGCCCGGGCCAGCGACATTCTGGTCCGGCACGAATGTGCTCGTGCTGTGGTCCCAGTAGATCCGGATCCAGAGCGCGTCCACGCTTGCCGTCCAACCGCTGCTGCAGCCGGTTGCCGAGCGGTACTCGAGCCGGACGCGGAACGCTGTGTTGGACAGGGTCGAGGCCGTCCAGGAGCGGCCCCACGTCACGCCGGCGCCACCGACCGTGTAGGTCGTCTGGGTCGTCGAGTTCACCGTGATGTCGTGGGTGGTGCTCGTCCAGCCAGTCCCCGAGGTCACGGCAGCTGCATTCCACGAGAGCGACGCTCGGAGCACGCAGCCGGCGGCCAGTGACGACGCAGCCCGCACCTGGAGCTCGATGCCCGTCACGCTGACCGACCCCGACCCCGGGACGGGCACATTGAAGCCGCTCCACGCCTGGTAGGGACTGGTGGTGGACGCCTTGGTGGCCGAGGAGCCGCCGTCGGTGGCGTTTTGGGCCCGCGCCGGATTGGTCCAGTTCCCCGACGGGGCAGTCGTCGGCAGCAGCAGATCGGTCGTTTCCGAGGTGGTCGACGTCTCCGTCGTGCCGCCCGCGGGCGTTCGGATCTGGCCGAAGACCCCGTAGTAGTTCTCCGGGCTGCCCATCGGCACGGGCAGCACGTACTCAGCCTCCGAGGCTGCACTGGCGTGCAGGCTGCCCATGCCGAACACCTTCATGAAGAACGTCGGGAAACTGCCGTGAATGCTCACGAGGAGGTTGCGGGGCAAGCGACGGATCCTCCCCGACAGCGATCGTCGTGCCGTCCACGCCGTCCGTGAAGCCGTTCTTGGCCGCTTCGGCCTTCGCCGCCGCGATCGCCGAAGTCTCGTCGCCCGGCAGGTAGACGACGCCGGCCAGCGCGGCCGCATCGCTCGCGCGCTGCATCCGCAGGCTGTTCGCCCAGTACCAGGCGACGTCGAGGACAACCGCACACAGGCCCACGAAGGTCACGATCGAGATCGCGAAGATGACCAGGACCTGGCCTCTCGGACGTGCCCGTCTCGATGGTCCCATCACTGCGAGGGGTTCACGGCCATGACCGTGTGGTCTGAGATGTCGAGGCCCGTGGCCGTCGACCCGCCGACCAGGCGGAGGATCCCGCCGAGCGGGGTCGAGAAGGCGTAGCGGTAGCTGATCGCCACACCGATCGACTGGGCGGGCAGCGTGCTCGACCGCGAGCACGGATCCCACGGCGCGGTGCTGGGCGTGAAGTCCAGGGCGTCCCCGTCGACCACTGGACCGGCATCTGGCGCGTAGACCCAGACGTTGACCTTGCCGGCGGTCTCGCCCCCAGTCGCGGTGGCCAGGTAGATACGGATCTGGGAGACGTTCTGGGCCTGGACGAGCGAGCCGGGCGACGTGAGCACGCGCTCGACAGCCGCGACGATCTGCGCGTCGACGGTGGCAGCGTTCGGAGACTGGCCGCTCCCGCACCCCATCGTGCCCCCGCCGTTCGCAAGCGCGGCCCCCACCCGCGCACCCTCGCGCGACGCATAGTCGATCGAGAGGAGGTGGTCGAACGCCAGGCCGAACTCGAGCATGCCCAGGAGGAGCATGAGGAAGAGCGGCAGCAGCAGGGACATCTCGACGAGCGCCTGCCCGCGCTCCAGCGCGTGCGAAGGGACACCCGGGTCGCCCTCTGCCGGTGGCTCGCGGTCGTGCGCGGCCGGCGGGATGGCGTCTCACAGCACAGGCTCCATCCGGGTGGCATTCGAGCGCGTGAACGACAGGCCGCCCGGGTTCCCGCCGATGAAGGAGCGGACCGGCGTCACCCACGTGTGGTGGTAGGAGATCTGGACGCCCACGATCTCCAGCGTGGGGTGGTCCGGGCTGCAACCGGCAAGGATGTTGCAGCGATCTGCCACTGGGTATCCGTCCTGTGTCTGCGAATAGGGCACCGTCACCGTGGTGCCCCCGGCAAACGTGCAGGTGGTCGAGCCTTCCCGGACGTACGTGGTGGACGAGCCGATCATGTCGCCGTTGTGGTTCGCCTCGTAGATGTCCACCTCGGTGATCTGGGACGCCTCGGCGGGCGCCGTGATGTTGGCCTCGATCGACCGCAGGACCAGGCAGTCGGTGCCCGGCAGGTCACCGCCCTCGGCCGCGATCAGCGCGGCCGTCCGACTTGCATAGTCCACGGCCAGCATGGCGTTGAACGCGAACGCGAACTCGATGAGCGAGAGCGTCACGGTGATGAACAGGGGAAAGACGAGCGCGAACTCGACGAGCGTCTGGCCACGTGCCCGCGACCGACCGCGGCGGTGGCGCCCTTCCCGCGCCGACCGCCCGATCGCGGCCTGTGCTGCCCATGGTCCTCCCTCGGTGACGGATCGCGAGCACACGCTAGGGAGAGCGACATAACCGGGCCATTGCCGCCCCGGTCGGCGGGGCGGAAAGTGGTACCGCTCCCGACGGGACCTTTTCGCCGCTTACCCGCCCTTCGCCGATGCTGCCCGTCCCCGCTCCGCCTCGACGGCGGGGCCGCTCGACGGGAGCGACACCTCGAACCGTGCGCCAACCGCCACCCGGCGGTAGACCACGTCGCCGCCCAGCGCCCGGGCCAGGCCGCGGGCCACCGACAGGCCGACGCCTGTCCCCTCGGTCCCCGCCGACACCCGGCCCCGCGAGAACCGCCGGAAGATCCGCCGCTCCTCGCCGTGGGCCACGCCCGGACCCTGGTCCTGGACCGCGAGGATGATCGACGGCTCGTCGGTGGGCGAGGGGCCGGGCAGGACCTCCACCTCGATCGGCCCGTCAGGCGCGTACCTGGCCGCGTTGTCGAGCAGGATCCAGACGATCTGCTCGGTCGCGGCCTCGTCGGTGATGGCCACGGCGCCCGATGCGCGCTCGACCAGCGCGACGCGGTCGGTGAGGCCCAGGTCGGCGGCCACGCGCCGCGCCAACGGGCCGAGGGCCACCGGCTCGCCCTCGAGCTCGAGCGTGCCGCTCTCCATCCGGCTCAGCAGGAGGACTTGGCTCACGAGCCGGGCCAGCCGCCGCTCCTCGGCGCGGATCGCCTCGGCGCGCTGGCGGATGTACGGGTCGCCGCCCTCGAGCAGGTCCGTGGCCGCCAGCTCGATGGTGGCGAGCGGCGTACGCAGGTTGTGCGAGATCCCGCGCAGGAACTCGCGCTGCAGGCGGTTGAGCCGGTCGAGCCGGTCGGCGCGGTTGGCGGCCTCGCCGTACTGCTCGGCCTCGGCGATGACCCCGCCCGCGAGGAGCGCCATGACCTCGAGGCTCGCCTGGTCGCCGTCGCTCCAGCTCGCCGACGGGCGGAGGCCCGCCTCGAGCCGCCGGCCGTCGGCGCCGAGCCCGGCGGGAGCCTCGACCGGCTCGGCCTCGCTGCCCGCCCCGGCCCCAGCGGCGGTCTCGGCCACGGAGGCATCGGGAGCGCTGGACCCACCGCCGGCCCTGGCGAGGACGGTCCCGTCGGGCTCGACGATCCGGACCCAGGCGAGGCCGAAGATGTCGACGGCTGCCCGGGCGAGCGCCGCCCCGGCCTCGGAGGCCGTCAGGCGGATCGGCACGGCTGCGGCAGCGGCGAGCGATCGGCGGAGCACCGCCTCGCGGTGGTCGAGGGTGGCCACGAGGCGGTCCAATCCGGCAGCGACGCGGGCGATGTCGTCGTTGAGGGGCGTCGCGCTGGCGGGCGGGACACGCCCGTCGGCGATGGCGGCCAGCCCGTCGTGGACGACGACCAGCCGGCGGTGCAGGATCCGGGCGAGGATGGCGGCCAGGAGCAGCGCGAGGAGTGCGGTGGCCAGCAGCAGGCCGAGGATCAGGATCGGCAGCTGGCCGGCCGTCGCCTGGACGGCCGACACCCGCGAGGAGAGCACCAGGTCGGCGCCGCCGCCCGGCCCGTCGAGGTGGCTGCGCGAGGCGACGATGTCGTCCTGCCGCACGACGCCGGTCGCCCCGCGGGTGGCCGCGAGCGCGGCGTCGGACGTGGCGGTGTCCGTGGCCACGGCCGGCGACCCGTCGGGCCCGGCAAGCGTCACCGCGTACCCGGTGAGCGTCGAGAGGCCGGTGGCGAACACCGCGTCGAGGCGGCGGGCGAGCGTGATCCGCCCGATCGTCCGCCCAGCCGCCACGGGGTCCGGGACGGGCTGCGACGCGGCCAGGAACACAGCGCCGCCGACGTCGAGCACGGTGGGCGCCGCCTCGCTCGTGATCGGCATCCCCGCGAGGGCGCTGGCCACGTGCGCATCGCCGGCCGTCACCGCGGTCGTCGTGCCGTCCACGCGCCCCGCGGCGACCGACCCCTGCTCGACGAGGAACGCGACCACGTCGTCGTGCACCGCCGTCGACTGGTCGGAGGCGACCATGCGCTCGAAGACCGGCCATGTGGCATAGCTCGACGCCAGCGCGTCGAGGTCGGCCTGCGCCTGCTCGAGGTGCATCACCGCGGCGTCCACCGCCCGCTGCGTGCGGACGATGGCGTCCTCGGCGAGCGCGCGCTCCACCTGGCCGTAGACGAGCAGGCCGAGTACCGCGGCCGGCAGGACGGCGGCCCAGATCAGCGCGATCGCCGTGAGGCGGTCGAAGGGGATGCCGGCGCCGCGGGCCAGTCGGCGGCGCACTGGGTTCACTCCTCCTCGTCTCCCGTCGGATCGCCCAGCCGGTAGCCGCCGCCCTTGACGGTGTGGATGAAGACGGGATTGGCGGGATCGGGCTCGAGCTTCTGGCGCAGCCGCCGGATCGTGACCCAGACGTAGACCGGGTCGGCACCGTCGGCGCCTGACCACACGCGCGCGAGCAGCTGGTCGGTGGACAGCGGCTGGCCCCCGGCCGCGGCGAGGGCGCCCAGGAACCGGCTCTCGACCGGGGTGAGCTTGAACTTCGCCCCGTTGACGATGGCCTCCCGGCGTCGTAGCGCGAGCACCATCCCGGTGGCGACGGTCAGCTCCTCGGACGGGATCCGGTCGGCCATCCGCCGCAGGACGCGCTCGACCCGGACGTGCAGCTCCGGGTAGTGGAACGGCTTGACGAGGTAGTCCTCGGCGAAGTCCCGGATGGTGGCGGTGCGCGACGAGACCTCCGTGACCGCCGAGAGCACGATGATCGGGAGGTCGGCGCGCTTCTTGATCTGCGCCGCAACCTGTTCGCCCCGCATGTCCGGCAGCATCAGGTCCAGGATCACGAGGTCGGGCCACTGCCGGTCGAGCGCCGAGATCGCCTGGCTGCCGCGTGTCGCGACTGTGACCTCGAACCCGTCACGGCGCAGGCGGTCCTCCAGCAGCGAGTTGAGGCGCGTGTCGTCGTCGACGAGGAGCAGGTGCGGTGTGCGTGCGGTCACTGCGTGGATCCCCCGTTGTTCGTCGCGCTGCTCGCCTTCGGCTTGGGCGTGTGTTTGGGCTTGGGCGTTGGCTTCGGCTTCTTGGTCGGCGTGACGGGATGACTGGGCTTGGGCTTCTGGGTGGGATGCGGCTTGGCGGTGGGCTTTGGCGTGGCGGCGGGCGAGGGGGACGCCGTCGCGGGTGCCGGCGACCCGGAGGGCGGACGTGTCGCGCCCGGCGACGTCGGACGGGGGGTGCTGCCCGGTCGCGTCACCGGCTCAGGCGTGGCCGGACGCCGGGTCACGACGTCGCCGAGCTTGACGGTCGCGGTGGGGTCGGCCACGTCGGCCGGCACGGCGGCGGAGCGGGGATCCGCCGCCACGAGGGCGATGATCGAGGTGGGCGGTCCGGCCACCGACACCGAGACCCACACCGTGACCCCGGCTCGCAGGTACGGGGTCCACGCGCCGACCTGCTGCGCCGGCCGGTAGCCGGCACCCTTGAGGACGGCGTCGTACGCGGCCTGCTCCGCGGCAGGGTCCAGCTGCGAGGTGTACGCGTAGAAGCGCGCGTCGCCGTCCATGCCGGGGCCCTGGCCGCCAACGACCACGGTCGCGGCGGGCGGCGTCGGCAGCCCGGCCAGGATCGACGCGGCGGCCGATGCGTCAGGCGCGGGCGAGCCCGCGCAGGCCACGGCGGAACCCGCCACGGCAAGCAGGGCGAGCGCAGCCACAAGCCGACCGGCGCGGTCAGGGCTGTGGCGGGCTGACATGACCTCGTCTCCCCTGCGCTGGCCGGAGCGCAGTCCCGGGCAGGGGGCTGACGGGGGGTTTTCGTGGAGCGGCCGCCTGGCACGGGCGGCGCGCCGCGGATCGACCCCGGCCGCGCCCGAGCCCCCGCCTGGGCGCGTCCTTTTGTAAGGATAGCCCACCGCTCCGCTGTCTCTACAATCGGACGTATGTCCACCCAAACGTACCAATCCCACCGCGAGGCCTGGATCATCGACGCCGTCCGCACCCCGATCGGGCGGTACGGCGGCGCCCTGGCGACCGTCCGGCCTGACGATCTGGCCGCGCTGGTGATCCGCTCGATCGTCGAGCGCAACCGCCTCGACGGCGCGCTCGTGGAGGACGTCGTCTTCGGCTGCGCAAACCAGGCCGGCGAGGACAACCGCAACGTGGCGCGCATGGCGCTACTGCTGGCGGGGCTGCCGGTCGAGGTGGCCGGCCTGACCGTGAACCGGCTCTGCGGGTCCGGGCTCCAGGCGGTGAACACGGCGGCGCACGCCATCGCCGCGGGTGACGGCGAGGTGTTCATCGCAGGCGGAGTGGAGTCGATGACCCGCTCGCCGTACGTCATGCTCAAGCCCGAGGGCGCGTACCAGCGCGGCGCGCCGACGGTCGAGGACACGACGCTCGGCTGGCGGTTCGTGAACCCGCGGATGCAGGCGATGTACCCGCCGATCTCGCTCGGCGAGACGGCCGAGCGCGTGGCGTCGCAGCACCACGTGACGCGCGAGCGGCAGGACGCGTTCGCGCTCGAGAGCCAGCGGCGTGCAGCGGCGGCGATCGAGGGCGGGCGGTTCACCGACCAGTTGATCCCCGTGGAGGTGCCGGGCCGGAAGGGGGCCGTCACCGTGGTCGAGCGCGACGAGCACCTGCGCGACACCTCCATCGAGGCGCTCGCGGCGCTGCGCCCGGCGTTCGCCAAGGACGGCACTGTCACCGCGGGCAACAGCTCGGGCATCAACGACGGCGCGTCGGCCCTGCTGCTCGTGGAGGCGGAGCGGGCGCGCGCGCTGGGCCTGCGGCCGATGGCGCGCGTGGTCTCGACGGCCGTGGCCGGGGTGCACCCCGACGTGATGGGGATGGGCCCGGTGCCGGCGGTCCGGAAGGCGCTGGGGCGGGCGGGGCTCGGTGTGGACGACATCGACCTGTTCGAGGTCAACGAGGCGTTCGCCAGCCAGTCGGTGGCCTGCGCTGACGAGCTCGGCCTGGACCTGGCCAGGGTCAACCCCAACGGCGGCGCGATCGCGCTCGGGCACCCGCTGGGCGCATCGGGAGCGCGGCTGATGACGATGCTCGTCCACGAGCTGCGCCGGACCGGTGGGCGTTTCGGCCTGGCCACGATGTGCATCGGCGTGGGGCAGGGGATCGCCACGATCGTGGAGCGGGTGGCGGACTAGCTGGGAGGTCCTCGCCGGCGGCACTCGAGCGCGCGTCGCGGGGTGGCCGTCGCGGACCGAGACCCGGGATCCGGCGGCGCCATCCCGCGCGGCCGTGCGCCGCATGCGCCGTGCCGCGCCAGATTCACCCCGAATTTCGGCGGTCCAGTAGACGAAAACCGGTGTCCTGCGTACGATCCACGGGTCCCGGACCGGGTGGTCCCGGACCGCGACCCGAAGGAGTGCCCGCTGTGATCGATGCCCAGACCTCGATCGTCTCGCTGACAGACGCCGCCGCCATCAAGCTGCGCGAGCTCACGAAAGAGGAGTCGAGCCCCGAGATCGGCCTGCGCGTGTACGTCTACTCCGGCGGCTGCTCTGGCTATCGATACGGGATGATGCTCGAGGACCAGCCCACCGCCGACGACAACGTCCTCGAGGCCAACGGCGTCCGCGTCTACGTGGACAGCAACAGCGTCCCGCTGCTGGTCGGCTCCTCGATCGACTACGTCGACACGCTCATGGGCGCGGGCTTCACGGTCGTCAACCCGAACGCGGTCTCCGGCTGCGGCTGCGGCTCGTCGTTCCGCACCGCGGAGGACTCCGGCGCGCCGCACGCCTGCTCGCACTGACCGGCTGACGGTCGCGCGGCCCTCGCCGCGACGCGGCCCTTTGCTGTCGGCCGGCTGCCGGTCGCGCGTCTCGACCGTCCGCTGTGGCCTGGTGCGGCAGCAGGCCCGCTCGCGCGATTCGGCTGCCCCGTCCTACCCTCCTCCGGTGCGCCTCCCGCTCTTCCCGCTGCACACCGTCCTCGCCCCCGGCATCGCGCTGCCCCTGCACATCTTCGAGGAGCGGTATCGGCTCATGGTCCGCCGCTGCCTCGACGCGTCCGCGCCCTTCGGCGTGGTGCTGATCCGCGAGGGCTCCGAGGTGGCGCCGCGGGTCGGCGCGGGCGCGGACCTCGCGATCGCCGGCGTGGGCACGTTCGCGGAGATCCGCGAGGCGAGCAAGTTCTCGGACGGCCGCTGGGACCTGCTGGTCGTCGGCACCGGCCGATTCACCGTGCTCGAGGTGGACGCCGATGCGGAGCCGTATCTGGTCGCCGATGTCGAGCCCCTGTCCGACGAGGTGGGCGACCACGACGAGGCCGTCCGCCTTGTCGAGCGGGTCGGCGCGCGCTTCATCGACTACCTGCGGGAGCTCCAGCCACGCGACGGCGAGCTTGGCGTGCCCGTCGACGTTCAGGTGGAGGTCGAGGTCGGCGACGACCCCGTCGAGGAGGTGGCGCCACCGGCTGGTGGAGGCGGCGACGATGACGGCGACGAGCCGACCGTCGAATCACTGCGGGTTCCGGACGACCCCTCGCCGCTCTCGTTCCTGCTGACCGGGATCGTCCAGGTGGAGCTCCACCGCAAGCAGGCGCTGCTCGAGGCGTCGACCGCCGAGGAGCGCCTCCGCGAGCTCGATGGGCTGCTGCGCCGCGAGCTCGACCTGCTCCACCAGCGGCTGGGCCTGTACGTCCCGGACCGCCGGCACCTGGCCGACCGGCTGAACTGAGGGCGCCGCCCGCCCCCGGGGCGTCAGGTGATCGAGACCGGGGTCACATACCGGTTCCGGCAGACGAGCTCGACTGTCGGGCCCTCGAGCGTCAGCGACGCCTCCAGCGGGCGGGCGGCCGACGAGGTGCCGACCGAGATCGTGACGTCCCCCGGCTCGACCACCAGGCGGTAGTCGATGTCGGTGTAGGCGAGCTGCTCCGACGCCAGCAGGAAGGTGACCCGGCGGCGCTCACCGGGATCGAGTCGTGCCCGGCAGAAGCCGCGCAACTCGATCACCGGGCGGGCCACCGACGCCTCCTCGTCGCGGACATAGAGCTGGACGACCTCGTCGCCGGGCCGGGCGCCCGTGTTGGCCACGTCGACGGCGATCGCGACCTCGCCGCCCTTGGTCGGGATGCAGCACGCGTCGAGCACGAGGTTCGACAGCTCGAAGGTCGTGTAGGAGCGCCCGTGACCGAAGGGCCACAGCGGCGTGGTCGGCCCGTCCACGTACGACCCCTTGGGGCTCGAGTGGCCGCCGGTCGGGTGGTGCCGGTAGGCGAGGGGCACCTGCCCGACGCTGCGCGGGAACGAGACCGCGAGCTTGCCGCCCGGGTTCACGTCGCCGGCCAGGACCCCGGCGATCGCGTCGGGCCCCGCCACGCCGGGCACCCACGCCGCCAGGATGGCGGCGACGTGGCTCGCCGCCCAGGGCATCGCGAGGGGGCGTCCGCTGACGACTACGAGCACGGTCGGCGTGCCGGTGGCCACGACCCGCTCGAGCAGCTCCTGCTGGCGGCCCAGGAAGCCCAGTGTGCTCCGGTCGCGGAACTCCCCGGTCGTCGAATCCTCGGTGAGCCCCGACCGCTCGCCGAGGACCACGATCGCGACGTCGCTCGCGGCCGCCGCGGCGACCGCCGCCTCGAGCTCGGCGTCCGAGCCGTCGCGGATGCCGCAGCCCGGCGCGTGCGTCACCGCCGCCGTGCTGAACCGCCGGCTGACGGCGTCTGCGATCGTCGGCCACGAGGCGAACTCGTCGGCCGGCTGGAGCGGCTCCGCGATCGGGAACCCGAACGGGTTCTTCCGCTGGCGGAGCTCGTTGAGCACCTCGATGTGGAGCCGGTGGGCATAGTCGCCGACGAGGTCGCGGGCACTGTCGGCGAGGGGGCCGACGACAGCGATCGACGCCGGGCCGCCGTCCGACGGGGCCGCGATCGGCAGCACGCCGTCGTTCTCGAGCAGGACGATCGACCGCTCTGCGAGCCGGCGCGCGACGGCGCGCTCGTCGGCGACGAGCGCGGCCAGCGCCGCCGGGTCCACCGTGGGCACCAGCGGCGTGTCGAACAGGCCCAGCCGGAACTTGAGGCGCAGCGTCCGCGCGACGCTGCGGTCCACCACGCGCTCGTCGACCAGCCCGGACGCGATCGCCTCGAGCAGCGGGTCGCCGTACGCGGCGGTGTTGGGCAGCTCGGCATCCATGCCGGCCTCCAGGGCGAGCTTGCCGGCCACGCCCAGGCTCCGCGTGAGGCGGTGCTCGGTGGCGAGCATCTCGACCGCGGTGTAGTCCGACACGACCAGCCCGTCGAACCCCCAGTCCTCGCGCAGCGTCCCGGTGAGCAGGTCGCGCGACGCGTGGCTCGGGGCGCCGTCCACGTCGCAGTACGCGGGCATCACGGTGGCCGCGTGCGCGTCGCGCACCGCCGCCTCGAACGGCAGCAGGTGCTCGTCGCGCAGCTCGCGCGGACCCGCGTGCGCCGGTGCCTGGTTCATGCCGCCCTCCGCGAGGCCGTGCCCGACCAGGTGCTTGGTGGTCGCCGCCACCCCAGACGCGATGTCATCGCCCTGGATCGCGCGCACGTAGGCGACGCCCATCGCCGAGGCGAGGTACGGGTCCTCGCCGTAGGTCTCCTCGACGCGGCCCCAGCGCGGGTCGCGCGAGATGTCCAGCACGGGCGCCAGGGCGTGGCGCGCCCCCATCAGGAGCAGCCGCCGGCGCAGGGTCGCCGCCATGTCCATGACCAGTCCGGGGTCGAAGGTGGCCGCCGCCCCGATCGACTGCTGGAACACGGTGGCGTCACGGGCGATGACCCCGTGCAGGCTCTCCTCGTGGAGGATCGCGGGGATGCCCAGGCGGGTCTCCTCGAGCAGGAACCGCTGGATCGCGTTGCCCATCTCGGCGGCCGCGGCGGCGTCGAGGTTGCTCGCCCCGGCCACCCGGCTCACGTGCCCGATGCCCTGGCGCAGCAGGTCGCCCAGCTTGCCTGCGTCGAGCTCCTCGCCGGTGGTCAGCTGGAACGACCAGACCGAGCCCAGCTGGGCGACCTTCTCCTCGAGCGTCATCCTCGCGAGGAGGTCCTCGATGCGCGCCTCGATCGGGAGGGCCGCATCGCGGTAGGGCAACGCAGACGTGGTCATCGGATCACCCTTTCACGGAGCCGCCGGTCAGGCCGCTGACGATGTTGCGCTCGGCGAACGCGTAGAAGATGAGGGCGGGGATGATCTCGACCACCGTGTAGGCGAGGACGCGGGCCCGATCGGAGCTGTACTCGGTCGAGAAGTTCATGACCCCCAGCGGGAGGGTCCACTGGTCGGCGCCGTTGAGGATGACCAGGGGCAGGAAGAAGGCGTTCCAGGTGGTCACGATCGCGAGCACGCTGACCGTCGCGAGCGCCGGCCGCGCGAGCGGCAGCAGGATCCGCCAGAAGAAGCCGAATGAGCCGCAGCCGTCGACGCGGGCGGCGTCCTCGAGCTCCTTGGGGATGCTGCGGAAGAACGGGCGCAGGATGACGATGGTCAGCGGCAGCGCGAACGCCGCCTCGGGAAGGGCGACCCCCAGCAGGTTCCCCGACAGCCCGAGGTCGCGGACGAGGACGAACAGCGGCAGGATGGCCACCGCCGACGGGAACAGCAGCCCGAAGACGAACAGCGTGTACATGGCCTCCCGGCCGCGGAACGCGTAGCGGGCGAACACGAACGCCGCCAGCGAGGCGAAGGCCACGGTCAGGGACACCGACACCACCGCCACGACAAGGCTGTTGAACAGCTGGCGCCAGAACGTGAAGGCGTTCTGGCCGATCAGCACGTCGACGTAGTTCTCGGTGACCCACGGGTCTGGCAGCACGGCGCCAGGGTTGGCCCCGAGCTGCCCGTTCGACTTGAAGCCGCCCAGGATCGCGTACCCGATCGGCACGAGGATGGCGCCGGCGACCAGGATCATGACCACGTAGATGGCGGTGCCGCCCAGGGTGGGCCCTCGCCGGGCGGTGGTCTGGCCGCTCCGTCCGCTCACCGCATCACCCTCCGTACACCGTGAGCGCCCCCTCGGTGTCGCGCCGCAGGACGAATCGCTGGTAGGCGAGCGCCACCACGAGGCCGAACAGGAACAGGATCACCGCCAGCGCGCTCCCGTAGCCCATGCGGTGGGCGACGAAGCCGGCCTTGAACATCTCGATCGCCATCGTGCTCGAGGCGTTCATTGGCCCGCCGCCGGTCATGACCCACACGATGTCGAACAGCTGCAGCGCCCCGATCATCGAGAGGAAGATCGACACCCGCAGGGTCGGGCCGAGCAGCGGCAGGGTCACGTAGCGGAACACCCCACGCCGGTCGGCGCCGTCGATCAGGGCTGCCTCCTCGATCTCGTGGGGGATGCCCTGGAGGCCGGCCAGCATCAGGATCATGTGGAAGCCGAAGTACTTCCACGTGATGATCACGAACATCGTGATCATCACCATGGTCCCGTCGCCCAGCCAGTCCTGGATGAGCGACCCGGCCCCGACCAGGTGGAAGGCGGAGTCGACCAGCGACTCCGGCCGGAGCATGAGCGAGAACACGATCCCGGTGACCGCCTCGGACAGGACGTAGGGCAGGAAGAACAGCAGCCGGAACACGGCGCGGCCCGGGAACCGGCGGTTGAGCGCCACGGCCAGCGCCAGGCTGAACGGGATCTGCAGGCCCAGCGACAGGACGATGACCAGCAGGTTGTTGCTGATCGAGGTGATGAACACCGGCGAGCCGAGTACGGTCGCGAAGTTCTTGAGGCCCACGAACTCCGTGAGCGGCCCCAGCCCGTTCCAGTTGAACAGGCTGTAGCGGACCGCCTGGACGACGGGCAGCATGACGAACACCGCGTACAGGACGAGAGCCGGCAGGAGGAACGGGAGGATCCTCCAGAAAGCGCGCCGCCGCGTGGGGCTGGCGCGCTCGGGCAGGCTGTCAGCCGTCATCGTGGACCTCGCTGGGCAGGGTGCCGTGCGTCGGACGGAGCGGGCCGACGGATCGGCCCGCTCCTCTGTCGCGCTAGAGCGCGAGTCCTCGGCGCAGCCTACTGGGCTGCAGCCGCGTCCGTGATCGCCTGGCAGACCTTCTGCGGCGTGGAGCCGCCGAGGAACAGGGCGATGGTGGCGTCGTTGATCGCGCTGCCCATGGCAGGCGACGTGGCCTGGTCGAGGTACAGCTGCATGAACTGCGCCTGGCCGCGGCCGGTGAGGACGGCCTGGAGGTTGGGATCGGAGATGGCGCTCTCGGTCCCGACCGTGGTGGACAGGCCGACGTTGTCCGTGTTGAGCTTGGTCTGGTTCTCGACGCTGTTGAAGAACTTGAGGAAGTCGATCGCCTCGGGCGGGGCGTTCTTGCCCACCGCGATGCCGTTGCCGCCGCCGACACCGTCGGTCGGGGCGCCGGCGCCGCCGGCGACGGACGGGAACGGGAACCAGCCGAGCTTGTCGCCGAGGCCCTTCTTGGTCGCGCTCTGGTCGTTCTCGACCGACGGCGCCCACTGGCCCATCAGCTCCATCGCGGCCTTGCCGTTGCCGACCGCCGCCGCCTCGTCGTTGTAGGTCGCGGACTTGTAGCCGGCCTGGTACGGGTTCAGCTTGTTGAGGGCCAGGACGTCGTTGCCGGCCGAGGTGCAGGCGTCGGTGTTCCAGTTGCCGGACGAGATCATGTCGCTGAGCGCCTGGCCGCCGCCGTGGCGCAGGACGAGGTAGGTCCACAGGTGCATGGACGGCCACTTGTCCTTGCCCGCGATCGCGAGCGGCGCGGTGCCCGAGTCCTTGAGCTTCTGGATGTCCGCGAGGAAGTCATCCCACGTGGTGGGCGGCGCCGAGATCCCGGCCTTGGCGAACAGGTCCTTGTTGTACCAGAAGCCGATCATGCCCATGTCCCAGGGCACGCCGTACTGGACACCCTTGTACTGGTAGATGCTCATCGCGCCCGGGTTGATGGTGTCCTTCCACGGCGCGACCGCGGCCGTGATGTCCTGAAGGAGGCCGGCATCGGCCTGGGCGGCCATCGTGCCGCCGCCCCAGGACTGGAACAGGTCGGGGACGCTGGACGCGTCCACCGTGCTCATCTTGGTCTTGAACGCCTCGTTCTCGAGGACGGTGATCTGGATGGTCACGTTGGGGTGGGCCGCCGTATAGGCGTCGGCGATCGCCTGGAAGTCGGTCTTGCCCGGCTCGCCGGTCGTGATGTGCCACCAGGTGACCGTGACCGGCGCCGCCGCCTCCGATGCGGGCGCCTGCGACGCGGCCGTCGCGGTCGGCGCAACCGTCGCCGGGACCGCGGACGCGGTGGCCGCGGGGGCGCTGGAGGCGGCCTGCCCGCTGCAGGCGCTCGCCGCGAATGCGAGGACGGCGATGGCCCCAGCCAATCGCCCGCGCTTCGACACCATGAGTCCTCCTCTAAACCCGTTGCTGACTGGAGGCCGGCCCTCCTGGGTCAGCCCCCGACGGCGGGGACGCGGCTCCTCCGACCCTGAAGCTCCTGGCGACCTCCTTGCCTGCGAGATCGATGGCGGCGTGGGGCCCGATCCCGCCCCGCACGGGGAGGAGTGGGTCCGCGCGGGGCGGGATCGCCCGGCGATCCCGACCACACACCCCGGGAGCGCAGACGACGTCCCGCGGCGATGACGCCTGGCGACGACGCTCCGATCCCGAAAGTTGCGGCGCGATGCCGGGGTGGTTTCGAATAGCAATCTACAATTCAAATGCGCTACCGTCAACCATGTTTTCGACAACCGAGTCCTTGATGACCCGAAACTTTCGACCTAGACTTGCGCCCATGACCAGCAGCTCCGCGTCGACGGAACGGCGGACGACCATCGCCGATGTGGCGCGCGAGGCCGGCGTGTCGGTGCCCACCGTGTCCAAGGTCATCAACGGCCGGCGGGACGTCTCGGCCGAGACGCGCCGCAGGGTCGAGGACGTGATCTCGTCGATCGGGTACCGGCCGATTCCGCGCGCCGGGGGCAGGTCGGACCTGCTCGAGGTTGTGTTCCACGAACTCGAGAGCGAGTGGGCGCTCGAGATCGTCATGGGCGTGGAGGAGGCGGCCCGCGAGCACCACATGGCCGTCGTCATCACGGAGATGCACGGCCGCCGCACGCCCGGCCGCGACTGGGTCGAGGGCGTCGTGGCGCGCCGCCCCGTCGGCCTGGTGGTGGTGTTCACGAACCTCAGCGCGCAGATGCGCTCCCAGCTCCACCGCAGCGGCATCCCCTTCGTGGTGGTCGACCCGACCGGTGAGCCGGTCCACGACACGCCGTCCGTCGGGGCGACCAACTGGAGCGGCGGGGTCGCCGCGACGCGACACCTCATCGGGCTGGGCCACTCGCGGATCGGGGTGATCACCGGCCCCTCGGAGATCCTGTGCAGCCGGGCGCGGCTGGACGGCTACCGGGCGGCCATGGACGCCGCCGGCCTGCGGGTCGACGAGGCGCTGGTCCGCCACGGCGACTTCCACGTCGCCTCCGGCGAGCGCCTCGCCCGGGCGATGCTCCGGCTGCCGGACCCGCCGACGGCGATCGTGGCAGGCAACGACCTGATGGCGCTCGGCGTCTACCAGGCGGCGCGCGACTTCCACCTCCGGATCCCGGAACAGCTGAGCGTCGTCGGGTTCGACGACCTCCCGGTCGCGAGCTGGGTGAGCCCGCCGCTCACCACGGTTCGCCAGCCGCTCGCGGCCATGGCCAGCGCCGCCACGCGCCTCGTGCTCGAGCTCGCGCGCGGCGAGGCCCCGGCGCAGACGAGGTTCGAGCTCTCGACCGACCTCGTCGTGCGCGAGAGCACCGCCCGCCCCGCCGCCGCGCCGGCGGGCATTCGGGAGGCTGCGGGCTCGCCCGCCTGAGCGGCCGGACGCCGCTCAGGGCCGAGGTGGCGGCCGCTTTCGCCCTACGCCGCCGCGCCAGCCTCGGCGCGGCGCGCGGCGCCGACGGTCACTGCGAGGACCGCGAGGACGCCGACGACGAGCCACGCGGCCAGCACCGCCACATCGACCGCCACTGACGAACTGGCGCTCTCGATGGACGACCGCATCGCGTCGATCGCCCACGAGGTCGGCAGAACCGGCCGTACGAACGCCAGCGGGCCCGGCAGCGCATCCGAGCCGAACGGGTAGCCGGAGGCCGCGACCGCGACGCCGGCGAGCAGCAGGCCCGCCACCCATCCGCGCAGGCCGAACGCGGCGACGAGCGCCCCGAGCACGGCCGCGAACGCGACGGCCGCCAACACGCTGACGCCCACGAGCAGCGGCAGGCGGGCGACGCCGAGGCCGAGGCCGGCCGTGATGCCCGCCAGCATGAGCAGGGCCGCGAGGACGCCGATCCCGGCGGCCAGCGCGACCGAGCCGGCCGCACCCGTCCACCGCCGTCGCCGGCCCAGCGCGGGCACGGCCAGCAGCGCCGCCAGCGCGCCCAGCCAGAGGGCCACCGACATCGCCAGGGGCGCGATGCCGGCCGCCATTCCCCCGTCGGCCGTCGTCTCGACCGTCACCGGGTCCGCGACCCGGGCGGCAACCTGCGAGCGGTCGACAGTGCCGTCCACCGGCATCGAGCCCGCTGTCGTCGTCAGGGCGTCGGAGACCTTCGTGGCATCGCTCGAGAGCGACTTGCCGTCCGTCGCGAGCTGGTCCGTCTCGGCCTGGACGACCTTGGCGCCGTCGAGGGCCTGGTTCACCGCGTCGGTGAGCTGGCCCGCGCTGCCTGCGGCAGTCTTGGTCCCGGTCGCGATCTGCGAGGCGCCGCTCGCGGTCTGCTTGGCACCCGATGCGAGCTTGTCGGCGCCCGAGGCGAGCGATTTCGCGCCGCTCGAGAGCGAGGCCGCGCCTGACGAGAGGCTCGACGCGCCCGACGACAGCTGGGCGACGCCGTCGGCCAGCTGCGGCAGTCCTGCGGCGAGCTGCTGGGTGCCGTCGGCCAGCTGGGAGGCCCCGTCGGAGAGCTGCGTCATGCCCGGCACGAGGACGGCGGCACCGGCCGCCGACTGGGCGATCCCGGATTCGATCGAGGGGGCGCCTGCGGCCAGCTGCGCAATCCCGGTGTGGAGCTGCGCGGCGCCGTCGCGGTTGTCGGACGCACCGCTCGCGACGCCGGCCGCCGCTCCGGATGCCGTGCCGGCGCTGCTGGCCAGCGACGCCGCGGCCGACCGAAGCGCGGACGAGCCGCCGGCGAGCGTGGTCAGCGCGTCGCAGACGGTGGCGCTGCCGCCGTCGGCCGTGCAGGTCGAGGCGATCGAGTCGAGGGTCCCGGTGTACGTGTCCACGGACGTCTTGAGGCTCGACGCGCCCGTGGCGACCCCGTCCGCCGCGGCAGCCGCCTGCGCTGCGCCGGTGGCAAGGTCGTGGGCCCCGGACGCGAGGGCCGACGCGGCGCTGTCGAGCGACGAGGCTTGGCCGCCGAGGCCGGTCGTGCTCGCGGCCAGCGTCTGCAGGCCGGACGACAGCGATGCGACCCCCGCCGCCGACTGCGACGCACCGTCGGAGAGCGAGGAGGCGGCCGAGGCGAGCTGCGACGCCTGGGCCGGCAGGCCCTGCGTCTGGCTCCGGAGCTGGGCCAGCCCGTCGGACAGCGACGACGCGCCCGACGCGAGCGACGACGCGCCGCTCGCGGTCTTGTCGACGCCCGACGCGAGCGACGACGCGCCCGATGCGAGCTGCCTGGCGCCGCTCGCGAGCGAGGCCGTGCCGTCGGCGAGCTGCTGCGCGCCGCTGACCGACGACGCGGCGCCGGCCGCCATCTGATCGAGGCCGGTCACGATCTGGCCCGACACCGAGCTGATGCTGCCCGCGCTGTCGGCGAGCGAGCCAGCGCTCGTCGCCACGCCCTTGGCGGACGACGCGGCGGCAGTGACGCTGCCCTGGGCGGTGGTGACGGCCAGCAGCACGTCCGACACGTAGGAGGCCGTCGCGTCCCGCGTCGCGGACACGGTGATCGCGTCGCTCACCGCCTGGGCGATGGCGGTGGCCAGGTTGCCGCCGCCCGTGCCCGTCTGGAGCTGGAGGGTCGCCGGCGGCGTGGCGCCCGAGGTGCCGGCGCGGATGGCCGCGATGGACTGCGAGAAGTCGGCCGGGATGGTGAGCACGGCGGCGTAGGTTCCCGACGCGAGGCCGTCGGCGGCCGCCTGCGCACCAGTGGCGGTCCAGGCGACGGCCGTTCCCGCCCCGGCCGCGACGAGGCCGTCGCTGACCTCCTTGCCCAGGGCGAGCGACTGCGTCGTGCCGTCGCCGGCCGTGACCGACGCGCCCTCGTCGGCGTTGACCACCGCCGCGTGGACCGCGGCCGTCCCCGCGGAGGGCTGCCAGGCCCACGTGACCAGCCCGGCCATCGTGACCGGGACGAGGACCGCGAGGCCCAGCGCGAGGGCGGCTCGGAGCAGCGAGCGGCCCTGCCGTCCCGCGGGACCCGCGAGACCCAGCGCCGGCTCATCGGCGGCAACCGGCTGCCCGGCGACTCCGCCGACCCCGGCGGGTGCCAGCGCGTCGGCTGCATCGCCCGTCGCCGCCGCCAGCGCGGCATCGCCCAGCGCCGGGCCGCCTGCGCCGGCTGCCGGCACCAGCCCGCCGAGGCGCATCCCCGACGGCCACCAGGCCCGCTCGCCCACGAGGGTCGTGATCGCGGGCACCAGGATCGAGCGCACGATGAACGTGTCGATCAGCACCCCGATGGCCACGGCCACGCCCACCTGGAACAGGACGACCAGCGGTGCAGAGGCCATCGAGCCGAAGGTGCCCGCCAGGATCAGGCCGGCAGAGGTGATGACGGCGCCGGTGTGGCCGGACGCGATCCGGATGCCGTCGCGGATCGGCCGGTGCTCGCTCTCCTCGCGCACCCGGCTCATCAGGAAGATGTTGTAGTCGGAGCCGAGGGCCACCAGCAGCACGAAGACCATGAGCGGCAGGTAGAAGCTGATGCCGGCGTGGTGCAGGACGTCCTGGAACAGGAACGCGGAGAGGCCCACGGCGGACAGGTACGAGAGCATGACCGTGCCCACCAGGTACAGCGGTGCGACCATCGCCCGGAGCAGGAGCACCAGCACCAGGAAGATCCCGATGACCGTGATGACGCCGACGCGGTTGAAGTCGCTCGAGAGCACCGACTGGACGTCGGAGAACTGGGCCGTCGGCCCGCCGAGGTAGGCCGTCGCGCCGGCGCCGAACGATGGCGCCGCCGCCTGGAGCGTCGTCTGCGTGCTGCGGATGGTCGTGAACGCCGCCTCGGAGTAGGGGTCGTCCGAGGTCACCACGTAGAACCGCGTGGCGGTGTGGTCCGCGGACACGAAGGCGTTGACGGCGTCGGTCAGCTTCTGCGCGTTGTCGCCGCCCAGGCCCACCGGGACGAAGATGTCGTCTGGACGGCCCGAGAACACCGCGCCGAGGCTGCGGAATGCCGTGGGGATCGCCGCGAACGTCGCCTTGGCCTGGGTTTTGAGCTCCAGCGCGGACGGCGTGCTGGCCAGGCTCTGCGGCGACAGCGTCGCGTCGGGCCGGCTGTCGAAGTGGACGGCCAGGGCGTTCATCGCGTTCGCCGTGTCCACGGCCGCCGTGGCGGTCGGGCTCTTGGCGAGGTCGGCGGCGCTCCGGACCGCGTCGCTGTAGGCGCTCAGCGGGCGGACCTCGGGATACGCGGTCGCGAGCTCGGCAAGGTACTTCGACATCAGCGAGCTGTCGCCGCTGCCGCCCGCCGCGGAGGTCGGGGCCGTCAGCGCCGTGGCCAGCGTGCGCAGCTGCGTCGCGACCACGCTCTGCCGCTTCACGCGGGCCACCAGGTCCAGCGCGTCGGTGATCGACCCGCGGGCGGCGCGGTACTCGGCGCGGCCGGCCACGTCGGGATAGGCCGCGCCGATCGCGCCCACGTAGTCGAGCGCCTGGTTCAGGCCGTCGGTCAGCTTGGGGTCGAGCAGGGAGCTGCTTGAGCCGCTCGCTGCGGCCGAGGAGGCCGACGACGAGGACGACGACGTCGAGTCGGCGGAGAACGCGTCGCCGATCGTCACGAGCTGGAGCGAGGGGCGGAAGCCGTCGGGCACCTTGCCGTCGCCGTCGGGTGTGACCAGGCTCGTCACCGACGAGATGCCGGTGCTGGCCTGCAGTCCGTCGACCGTGTCGCGGAGCCGGGCGAGGTTGGCGGGGGAGAGCACGTCGCCCGATCCGGTCGTGATGAGCCCGGTGGACTGGACCAGCTTGCCCTTGCCCAGGTGCGCCGCGATGACGTCGAAGCCCTGGCGCGCGTCGGAGCTGGCGGGCAGCTCGGCGAGCGTGTCGAAGTTGGTCTTCATCTGCGGCACGTACATCGCTGGCAGGCCGAGGGCAGCGACCAGCGCGATCGTGACCAGGCCCGGGTGCCGCGACACGGCGGCCGCGAGGCGCGCGAAGAAGCCGTCGGGCTCGCCCTCGTGCGCGGGCCTTGTGTGCATCGGCCAGAACAGGTAGTGGCCGAAGATCCCGAGCAGCGCGGGCGCGAGCGTGAGGCCGGCGATCAGAGTGACGAAGATCGCGACCCCGAGCGCGGGCCCCGTGCTCTTGATCATCTCGAAGTCGCCGAACGCCATCGCGCCGAGACCCACGATGACCGTCGATGCGGAGGCCGTGATCACCGCGCCGATGCGCCGGACGGTGTCGCGCGAGGCGTCGTGCCAGTCGGCGCCGCCGCTGACCTCCTCGCGGAACCGGCTGATGAGGAAGATCGCGTAGTCGGTCCCGACGCCGAACACCATGACCACGAGGAACGTGTCGAGCAGCGAGGTGATCTTCCAGCCGGCGGCCGCGAGCACGCCCAGCACGCCCCGCGACACCACGTAGGCGCCGCCGATCGTGACCAGCGGGACCATCGCCGCGAGCGGCGCTCGGTAGATCAGCAGCAGGATGGCGAGGACCAGGATGATGGTCACCGCGGTCGTGCTGTCGGTGCCCGACTTCACCGCCGCGAGGTAGTCGCTCGTGATGCCCGCGGTGCCGGTGACGTGGACGGCGAGGCCCGACGGCGCGCTGGCCGCGGCGTGGTCGCGCATGTCCGAGACGACCGCGGCCGCCTGGTCGCCCGCCGAGCTCACGTTGAGGTTGACGAGCAGCAGCTCGAGCTGTCCGTCGGAGCTCTTGAGCATCGACGAGAGCTCGGGGCGCGAGGCGGCGGTGGCGGTGCCCGTCACGGCGTTCCGGAGCTCGGCGGGGGCGTCGGCGCTCGAGACCCAGGACACCGTGTTGTCGATGTACGCGCGGTCGGCGTCGGTGAGGCCGGAGTCGCGCGAGAAGGTCAGCGTGGCCGAGCTGGTGGAGGTGGCGCCCGGGAAGGCGCGCTCGATCGCGTCGTTGGCCAGCATGGAGGGTGCCGTGGCGGGCAGGAACGCGGACTGGTCCGACGCGGCCTGGCCGGCGAGCGACGGCGCCAGCTTGGCCGAGGCGACGATCGCGATGACCCACGCCATCACGATCAGGAAGCGCCACCGGTAGGTCTTCGAGCCGAGGGCTTCGAACACGATCTCCTCCAGGGCCGGTCACCGACGATCCGACCCGTGATTTGGTGCATCGGGGGTTGCGGCGTGCTGGGCCGCTCCGGTAGGATACGAATGTGTATCGGATACGTCAATGTATCGAATACACAAGCGTATCGAGGTGTCGACGGCTGTGACCGACGTCAAGGAGCCCGCGCGGACCGCCCGGCGCGACGCGACCCGGGAGCGGGTGCTCGACGCCGCGCGCCAGGTGTTCGCGGAGAAGGGCGTCTTCGGCGGCTCCGTCGAGGAGATCTGCGAGCGGGCAGGATTCACCCGCGGCGCCTTCTACTCCAACTTCGTGGACAAGGACGATGTGCTCCGGGCGCTCGTCGAGCGGGAGCAGGGCCGCCTCCTCGCCCACCTCGACGCAAGCCTCGACGCGGTGGACGAGGCCATCACGGCCGCACCGGACCTCGAGTCGGTGCTGCACTCGATCGTCGAGCGGATCCTGCGCTCGGTGCCCGTCGACCGGCAGCTGATGCTGATCACCTCGGAGCTCGAGATCCACGCGATCCGGCGGCCGGACGTGCCGCGGCACCTGCTCGACGTGAACGCGCGGTTCCGCGGGCGCATCAGCGGTTACATCTCGGCCGCCATGGAGCGATATGGCCGGGAGCTGATCGTGCCCGCGGCGGACGTCACCGACACGATGTTCGCCGTGGTCGAGCGCAGCTACCGGCGCGCCCTCCTAGGCGGTCAGGGCGGCGATCCTGACGCGCTCGCCAGCGCCGTGCTGCCGGGGATCCTGCTGGCCTTCTCGCGTCCTGTCGCCCAGGGCGAGTAGACGTAGCAGCCGCCGAGGACCAGGCCCGAGGCGATGTAAGGATCGTCGAGCGTGCCCGTGTGGTCGCCGAGGTGGACCTGGCCGAGCTCCAGTCCGCGCACCGGCCCGCCCGCTGGGCGGTCATCTGCGCCGGGACGCCCGCCCAGCGGGCAGCGCCGGGGCGTGGCCACCCCGGCCAGGCGGGCCGCACCATCCATTCCGCCCCCTCTGTCGCGTCGCCGAAAGGATGCGCCAATCGCCGCGCTCAGGCGGGCGTCACCGTCACGCGGGTGGCGCCGCCGCTGACCGTGATCTCGTAGCGGTCCACAGCGTCGTCGGCGCCGCTGGAGGCGATCTTGCCGCCGCTCCAGGCCTGCACGCCGTCGAGGCTCGCTGACCGGTAGCCGCCGTGGACGGCCATCCGCACCGCGGCGCTGGCCGGTCGCGTGATCGACAGGTCGTGGGCGCCGCCCGAGACCCGGATCGGCACGACGCCCACCGGCTGGCCGAGCTTGAGCGACATGGCGCCCGAGCCGCCCGAGAGCTCGAGGGCCTGGAGCCGCACGAGCCGCAGGTCGGCGCTCACCGAGCTCGCGCCGCCGCGGAACTCCACGCGCCACGGGAGGCCCGCATTGAGCACGACGTCGGTGGTGTCGGGCCGCCAGTGGGTGGACGCCTCGAGCCGGTTGTCGCCGACCCGCACGCGCCAGTCGAACCAGGCGAAGCGGGGGAACCGGATGGTCACGACGCCGTCGCGCACGCGGGCGCTCGGGACGGCGCCGTTGAAGCGGGCGCGGTAGAGCTCGGCGCCGAGGCCGGCGTCCGCGGTGATGTTGACGCGGGGCGCGCCGGTGACGAAGACGAGGCGGCCCGCGGTGGCCGAGGCCACGGGCGCGGCAACGGCGCCTGCCCCCGCCGGGGCGTCGGCCGCCGACCCCGGCTCGCGCGCGGTCCCAGCAGCGTCGCGCAGCGCGGCGAGGCATGCCTCGAGGTAGCCGAGCACGTCGTGCAGCGCATCGGGCGCGTGGTCGGCGAGGACGTCGCGGGCGGCCTCGTCGATCGGGTCGAAGGCCGCGGTGACCTGGGCGACGCGCTCGGGCACGGGGGCCACGATGACGCGCCGGCGGTCCGCCGGGTCGGGGACGCGGCGCACGTAGCCGGCCTGCTCGAGGCGGTCGACCATGCGCGTCGTCGCGCCGGTGGTCAGCGAGGTGAGCTCGCCGATGCGCCCGACCGCCATGGGGCCGTCCACGGCGAGCGCCCGGAGCACGTCCACGTCGGCGGCGGCGAGGCCGAGCCGCTCGGCGACCGCCTGGCTGTGGGCTCCCCGGGCCGTCCCGAGCTCGGTGGTGGCGCGGAGGATTGCTGCGATCAGCTCGTCGCGGCTCGTCTTGTCATCGCGGCTCGACTCAGGGGTTGACACATTGGCACCTCGTCAGGCTACTATCTGCACAGCGCAGAGACATAGTAGCGCAGCCGTTGACACGACGGTATCGGAATCGATGCGGTGGCGCAAGGCGCGCCGCGAGTCAGGAGGCCCCGCAGATGCACCTCAACCGCAGGCAATTCGACGTTGCGATCCCGGGCACGTGGCTGACCGTGCTCCTGATCGTCGCGTTCATCTCGCTGCCGCTGATCGTCCCCGTGGCGGTGGTGGGGGCGTTCGTCGTGGGCATCCTGTTCGCGGTCCGGGACGGGGGTGAGCAGCATGCCTGAGGCCGTCATCGAGACCCGTGCGCTGCGGCGCACGTTCAAGGCCAAGACAGGCGAGGTGGAGGCCGTCGCGGGCGTCGACCTCGCCGTCGACGCCGGCATGATCTTCGGGTTCCTTGGCCCCAACGGCGCTGGCAAGACCACGACCCTCCGGATCCTCACGACGCTGCTGCCGCCCACCTCGGGCTCGGCGTCGGTCATGGGCCACAACGTGGCCGACGACGCGGAGGCCGTGCGCCGGCGGATCGGCTACGTCGCCCAGTCCGGCGGCTCGGATCCGCGCATGAGCGGGCGCGGCGAACTCGTGATGCAGGGCCGGCTGTTCGGCCTGTCCGGTGCCGAATCGCACGCGCGGGCGGCCGAGCTGCTCGAGGCGCTCGAGCTCGCCGATGCGGCCGACCGGCCGGTCGAGACGTACTCGGGCGGCATGCGGCGGCGGCTCGACGTGGGGATCGGCATGGTCCACCGCCCGGGCCTGCTGTTCCTCGACGAGCCGACCACGGGCCTGGACCCGCAAGCGCGGGCCCGACTGTGGGAGGAGGTCCGCCGCCTCCGCGAGCGCGGCACGACGGTGTTCCTCACCACGCACTACCTCGAGGAGGCCGACGCGCTGTGCGACCGGCTCGCGATCATCGACCACGGGCGCATCGTGGCGGAGGGCACGGCCGCCGACCTCAAGCGCCAGATCGCGGGCGACGTGGTGACGGTGGGCGTCGACGGCGCGGGTGAGCTGGTCACCGAGCTGCTCGCCGCGCAGCCGTTCGTGCGCGAGGCGGCCCTGGCCGATGGCCTGGTGCGGCTCTACGTGGACGACGGCGAGGCGTCGCTGCCCGCGGTGCTGCGGCTGCTCGACGGGCACGGCCTCGCCCCCCAGTCGCTCGCGCTCCACCGGCCCAGCCTCGACGACGTCTTCCTCCGCCAGACCGGCCGCTCGCTGCGCGAGACCGCCGCCTGAGCCGCGACCTGCCTCGGCCCCGACCTGCCTCGGGCCCGACCTGCCTGAGCCTCGCTCCAACTCGAAAGGACCTCTCGACATGCGCGTCTTCCACGACACCTGGCTGGTGTTCCGCCGCTCGCTCGGCCTCTCGATCCGCCAGCCCGCCTGGCTCATCGCCGGCGTCGTCCAGCCGTTCGTCTACCTGCTGCTGTTCGGCCCGCTGCTCAACAGCCTCGCGTCGATGCCCGGCTTCCCGCCCGGCGGCGCCTTCAACGTCTTCGTCCCCGGGCTGATGGTCATGACCGCGCTCTTCGGGTCCACCTTCGTGGGCTTCGGGTTCATCGACGAGATGCGCCACGGCGTCGTGGAGCGGATGCGCGTCACGCCCATGAGCCGCACGGCGGCGGTGCTGGGCCGCACCCTGCGCGACGTGTGCGTGTTCATGGTCCAGGGCGTGATCCTCGTGGCGGTGGCCATCCCGTTCGGGCTGCGCATCGACCCGGTGGGCGTGGTGGTGGCGTTCGCGCTGCTGGCGGTCATCGGCCTCGTGCTCGGGCCGGTCTCGTACGCGATGGCGCTGGTCATCGGCAGCGAGGACGCGCTCGCGCCGATCACCCAGGCGATCGCCCTGCCGCTGCTGCTGCTGTCGGGGATCATGCTGCCGATGTCGCTCGCGCCCGACTGGCTGCGGACGATCGCCGACGTCAACCCCTTCTACCACGCGGTGCTCGCGATCCGGGCGCTGTTCAACGCGCAGTTCTCCAGCCCGGACGTGATGATCGGGATCCTGGTGCTGGCGGTGTCGGCGGTGCTCTCGATCGGGATCGCGTCGCGGACGTTCAACCGGGCGACCGCATAGTGCCCCGGCGGCGACGGTGGGGCCGCTGGCTGGCCCTATCGACGTCGCCACGCGTCACGCGGGCCAGTCCGGGGCCAGCGCGACCGGGCTGGCGGGCGGACGGACCACGCGGCGGCCAGAACGCGCCCCGGCGGCGACGGTCGGGCCGCCGGCCGGCCCACGCCGGGCTCAAGGGGCGGGCGCGATCGGCCCGTGCTCAGTGCCGGAAGCCGCTCCCATGCTCCGCGCCCACCGCGGGCGCCTCCTGGCGCTCGAGGCGCGGCAGCTGGCGCGCGAGGTCCCCGAGGAGCAGGCTCGCGACGTCGTGGGTGAAGCCGCGCTTGACCACGATCCGGAGTGCGGCGAGGTCCTGCCGGTTGGGCGCGAAGGTGTAGGCCGGCACCTGCCAGCCACGCTCGCGGAGCGCGTTCGAGACGTCGAACACGTTGAAGTTGGTGATCGAGTCCTTGAGCTTGAACGCGAACACCGGCAGGTCCTCGCCGCGAGTCACGAGCTCGAACGGGCCCAGCTTCTCGATCTCGCGCGCGAGGTCCTGCGCCACCTCGCGGCAGTACTGGTGCACGCGGCGGTAGCCCTCGAACCCGAGCCGGATGAAGTTGTAGTACTGCGCGACGACCTGGGCGCCAGGCCGCGAGAAGTTGAGCGCGAACGTGGGCATGATGTCGCCGAGGTAGTTGACCTTGAAGACCAGGTCCTCGGGCAGGTACGCCTCCTTGCGCCAGATGATCCAGCCCACGCCGGGCGCCACGAGGCCGTACTTGTGGCCGGACGCGTTGATCGAGTGCACCCGCTTGAGGCGGAAGTCCCACACGAGGTCCGGGTCGAGGAACGGGGCGACGAAGCCGCCCGACGCCGCGTCCACGTGGACCGGGACGTCGAGCCCGGTCCGCTTCTCGAGCGCGTCGAGCTCCGCGCAGATCTGCTCGATGGGCTCGTAGCTGCCGTCGTAGGTGGAGCCGAGGATGCCCACCACGCCGATCGTGTTCTCGTCGCACAGCGCGGCGGCGGCCTTCGGGTCGATCTGGAAGCGCTGGCCCTCCATCGGGACCTCCCGCGGCTCCACGTCCCAGTAGCGGGCGAACTTCTCCCAGCACACCTGGACATTGCTGCCGTACACGATGTTGGGCCTGTCGGCGGGCTTGCCGGCCGCGCGCCGCGCCTCCTGCCAGCGGCGCTTGAGCGCGAGGCCGCCGAGCATCGCCGCCTCCGAGGATCCCGTGGTGGAGCAGCCGGGCGCGTCGTCCGGCTCGGGCGCGTGCCACAGGCGGCTGATCATGTCGACGCAGCGCATCTCCATCTCGGCCGTCTGCGGGTACTCGTCCTTGTCGATCATGTTCTTGTCGAACGTCTCGGCCATCAGGCGCTGCGCCTGGGGCTCCATCCACGTCCCGACGAAGGTCGCGAGGTTGAGGCGCGCGTTGCCGTCGAGCATCAGCTCGTCGTGCACGATCTGGTAGGCGACCTCGGGGTCCATCTCGTCGTCGGGCATCTTGTGGCGCGGCGCATTGTGCACGGCAGCGAACACGTCGCCGACCGTCTGCGCGCCCGCCCGCTTGGTCTTGACCGCCACGGCTCGTCCCTCCCGCTGCGTCGGCCGCCGTCCCGGCGCCCGCCCGAGGCGCAGAGCGTAGTCCTAAACCCGAGCGAGCTGGCATTTCGCCCATGGCCGGGGCGCCACGTCACCGGCCGGTCCCGGGTCGCGTCCCAGCCGCCATGAACAACCGCTTCCGCGCCGCCGTCCGGCGGGCAGCCCTCCTGTTCCTGCCGCTCGCCGTCCTTGCCGCGGGCATGGCGGGGACCGTCTACCTCGTCGCCCAGCAGGGCCTCCGGTCCGCCGCTGACAGCCCGCAGCTCCAGCTTGCCGAGGATGCCGCGCGCGCTCTCGAGACCGGCACACCGCCCTCGGTCGTGACCGGCCCGGCCACGGTGGACGCCGGCGTGAGCCTCGCGCCGTTCGTTGTGGTGTTCGACGGGGACGGGAAGCCCCTCGCGTCGAGCGGCCTGCTCGACGGGGCGGCACCGACACCGCCGAAGGGGGTGCTCGACCACGCGGCCACGGGGCAGCCCAACCACGTGACCTGGCAGCCGGCGGACGGGGTGCGGATCGCGACCGTCACGGTGCGCTGGAGCGGCGGCACGGTGACGGCCGGCCGGTCGCTGCGCGAGGTGGAGCGCCAGGAGGACCAGGCACTGCTGCTGGCCGGCGCGGGGCTGGGCGCGACCCTCATCGCGCTCGCCATCGCCTGCCTGGCGGTCGGATGGCTCGCGGGGGCTCGGCCCCAACCCGCCGCCTGAGGGCCGGCGCCGCGTTGCGGCGCACGCGTGCAACCCGCTCGCCCCGAGTAGGGTTAAACCCGCATGCCGACCTCGCTCCGCTCCGTGCCCTGGGCCTGGTGGTTCTTCGCCCTCGGCCTGATCTGGGGCTGCTCGTTCCTGTTCATCAAGCTCGGGCTCGAGGCGCTCACGCCGGTCGGCGTCGCCTTCGTCCGCCTGGCCATCGGCTCGGCGACCCTGCTGCTGGTCGCCCGCGTCACGGGGACGCGCCTGCCGCGGGCCCGCCGCACCTGGGGCTACCTCGCGCTCGTGGGGCTGCTGTTCTGCTCCATCCCGTTCACGCTCTTCGCCTGGGGCGAGACGCAGGTCTCATCGATCCTGGCCGGGATCATCAACGCCTGCACGCCCCTCACCACACTCGTCATCGTGCTCCTTGCGTTCCCGGAGGAGCGGCCCACCCGCGAGCGCGTCATCGGGCTCGGTGTCGGGTTCGTGGGCGTGCTGATCGTGGTGGGCGTCTGGGAGGGCCTCGGCGGCAACGAGTTGCTGGGCGTGCTCGCCTGCATCGGCGCGATCACCTGTTACGGCCTGGCGTTCCCGCTGACGCGCCGCCACCTGGTCACCACTGGCGACGGCCCCATCGCGATCGCCGCGGGCCAGGTCACCGTCGCCGCGCTGTTCCTGCTGCCGGTCGCGGTCGTCCAGACGGCGCTCGGCAGCCCCATCGTGACCGGCCCGCCGTCGCCGGCCACGATCCTCGGCATGCTGGCCCTCGGCGGCCTCGGCTCGGGGATCGCGTACGTGCTCAACACGCACATCGTGGGCGTCGCGGGCGGGACGGTGGCGAGCTCGGTGACCTACGTGACGCCGCTGGTGTCGGTTGCGGCCGGGGCGCTCGTGCTGGCCGAGCCGCTCAACTGGCACGAGCCCGTCGGCGCGGCGGTGGTGCTCCTGGGCGTGGCGATCAGCCAGGGGCGCATCCCGCTGCCGGCCGCGCTCCGGGAGAAGGCCGTCAGTCGCGAACCGGCGTAGCCCGCCCCCGGCGGCCGGGCGGCGGCCCGGTCGGGGCGGCCGGACGACGCCGCGCCAACCGCAACGCGTTCGCCCCGACTGTCATGCGATCCGAAGAATTGGGGTCGAGACTACGAGTCACCTCCTCCCCTCTCCGCGAACGAGGCCCCGGGTGATCCGACCACCGAGGCCTCGTTTCGTGTCTGGCGGCGAGATACTCCCGTCATTCGTACAATCCAGCGAATGGGATCATCTTCGGGCGACGCGACCCGCCGCATGTTCGCCGCATTCCTCCGTGCCGCCGCCCTGGTGGAGCCGCTCCAGCGGGAGATCGCGGCGCGCCACGGCATCGCGCTCGCCGACCTCCACGCGCTCCGGGTGCTGGAGCTCAGCGGCGCCGCCCCGGTGAGCCGCTTGGGGGCCGAGCTCGGTCTCGCCCGGTCATCGGCCACGAACCTCGTCGACCGCCTCGAGCGGGCCGGCCTCGTGGGCCGCGCCGCCTCGCCCGACGACCGCCGCGTCACCCTGGTCCGGCCGTCGGCGGCTGGGCTCGCGGCCCTGGAGAGCTTCGCCATGGTGCGCGAGAGCGACCTCGTGCGCCGCCTGCTCACCCTCGACGAGGCCGAGCGTGCCGCCTTCGCCGACCTGCTCGAGCGGGTCGCGGCCCCAGCCGAGGAGGTGCCCGCGTGACGACCGGCGCCAAGCAGCGTCGGGCTGCCCACATCGACTACCGCTGGATCGCGCTGTCCAACACGACCCTGGGCATCCTGATGGCCGCGCTCAACGCGAGCACCGTGCTGATCGCGCTGCCGGCCATCTTCCGGGGCATCGGCGTGAACCCGCTGGCGCCCGGCGAGACCGACTACCTGCTGTGGCTGCTCGTGGGCTACACGCTCGTGCTGGCGGTCATGCTCGTGCCCGCCGGCCGCGTGTCGGACATGTACGGCAGGGTCCGCCTGTACAACGCCGGGTTCGCAGTGTTCGCCGTCGCCTCGATCGCGTGCTACCTCGTGCCCGGCAGCGGGAATGGGGCCGTGCTGTGGCTGATCGCCGCGCGCATGGTCCAGGCCGTGGGCGGCGCGTTCCTCATGGCCAACTCGGCGGCCATCCTCACCGACGCCTTCCCGCCGGACCAGCGCGGGTTCGCGATGGGCGTGAACCAGATCGCCGGGCTCGCGGGCGGCTTCATCGGCCTGCTGCTCGGCGGCGTCCTCGCGGAGATCGACTGGCGCGCGATCTTCCTCGTGTCGGTCCCGTTCGGGGTGATCGGCGCCGTCTGGGCCTACCTGATGCTCCACGAGACGGCGTCGATCCGGCACCACCAGCGCTTCGACTTCCTGGGCCTCGCCCTGTTCGGGACGGGGCTGTCGGCGGTGCTGGTCGCGTCGACCTTCGCGCTGCAGCCCTCGGGCGAGGCGACCACGGGCTGGGGCAACCCGTGGGTGATCGGCGGCGTGGCGGGCGGCGTGCTGCTCCTGGTGGCGTTCGTCGTGGTGGAGCTGCGGGTGCGGGACCCCCTGTTCCGGATGGACCTGTTCCGCATCCGGCGGTTCGGCATGGGCAACATCGCGGGCGCGCTGTCGTCGATCGCGCGCGGCGGCCTCCAGCTGATCCTCATCGTCTGGCTCCAGGGCATCTGGCTGCCCCAGCACGGCTACGCCTTCGACCAGACGCCCCTATGGGCGGGCATCTACATGCTCCCGATGACGGCCGGCTTCCTGATCTCGGGTCCGCTGTCGGGCGCGCTGTCGGACCGGTTCGGGACGCGCGGGTTCGCGACCGCCGGCATGCTGCTCTCGGTGGCCGGGTTCGTCGGGCTGATGCTGATCCCGGCCAACTTCGACTACCCGACGTTCGCGGCGCTGCTGCTCCTGCTCGGGATCTCGCAGGGCGTGTTCGCGGCGCCCAACACCGCGTCCGTCATGAACTCGGTGCCCGCCGCGTTCCGTGGCGTGGCCTCGGGCATGCGGGCCGCGTTCCTCAACGTCGGGCAGAGCCTGAGCCTCACGATCATCTTCACGCTCGTGGTGCTCGGACTCGCCGCCAACCTGCCGTCGGCGCTGACCAGCCACCTGACCGCCGTTGGGATGCCGGCCGCGATCGCCGCGCAGCTCTCGCAGATCCCGCCCATCGGGGCGCTGTTCGCCGCGTTCCTCGGCTACAACCCGATGGCGATGATGCTGCCGCCGGCCCAGCTCGCCGCGCTGCCGGAGGCGACGCGCACGGCCATCCTCGACACCTCGTTCTTCCCGCAGCTGCTCTCCGGCCCGTTCGTGGACGGCCTCCGGGTGGCGTTCAGCGCCTGCGCGCTCGTCTCGCTGGGGGCAGCGGCGGCCTCCTGGTGGCACGGGCCGGAGCCCGAGGCAGCCCGTGCCGAGCACGCGCCCGTCGCGGAGGCCCTGCTGGAAGCCGCGACGGGCGAGGCGGTGGTGGAGCCCGAGCCGGGCTGACCGTCCGGGCCGGGCTGACCGTCCGGGCCGGCCCCGCCGAAACAGCCGCCGTGGCGGGGCCACGGTGAAACCCCGCGCCGTGTCACGGGATCGAAAGGGTGGACGGCCCATCATGCGGGCCTCTCCTCCCTCCTCGCGTGGCGGGGCCCCAGACCTTGGGGCCCCGCTTCGTGTCCGGGACCTGGGGCGTCGCGCTGGACGACCGCGCGCGCCGCGCTCCCGCCTGTCATCCTGCCGCGATGTCCACTTGGCTCCGCGTGGTCGGCGGGGTGCTGCGCGACCGGCGTCTGCGCCTCCTCGAGACCGCGTTCCTCGGCTTCAACGCCACGGAGTTCGGCGTCTGGGTCGCGCTGATGGTCTACGCCTATCGGCTGGGCGGGGCCACGGGCACGGCCGTGGTGGCGCTGGCCCAGCTCGTCCCGTCGGCGATCGCCGCGCCGCTCGGCGCCTACGCCGGCGACCGGTTCCCGCGCGGTCGCGTCCTGCTGGCGGGCTACCTCGTCCAGGCGCTGACGCTCCTCGTCACGGCAGCGGCCGTCGCCATCGGCGCCCCGCCGCCCGTGGTCGTCGCTCTCGCCACCACGAACTCCATCGGGCTCACGTTCACGCGGCCGACCCACTACGCGCTCCTGCCCGATGTGATCGCGTCGCCCGAGGCGCTGGCCGGCGCCAACGCCGTGTCGGGACTCGCCGAGGGCGTCGGGATGCTGCTCGGCCCGCTCCTCGCGGGCCTGCTGCTGACCGAGTGGGGGACGGCGGCCACCTTCGCGGTGTTCGGCGGTGCCGTCCTGGTCGCGGCTGCCCAGGTTGTCGGGATCGGCGTGACGTCCGCCGCCGTGCCCGCGGACGGCATCTCGGCCCGGGGGGTCCTCGCGGAGACGCTGCGCGGCTTCGGCGTGCTGCGCGAGGAGGCAGCCGTCCGCCTTCCGATCGCCGTGCTCGCGGCGGCCCAGGTGGTGGTGGGCGCGCTCGATGTGCTGCTGGTGGCGGCCGCGATCGACCTGCTCCGCGCGGGCGAGGGCTGGGCGGGGTACCTCAACGCGGCGTTCGGGCTGGGCGGGATCGTCGGCGCCGCGCTGGCCGTGACACTGGCGGGCCGCCGACGGCTCACCCCGGCGCTGGCCGGCGGCTCGGCGGTGTTCGGCGGGCCGCTCGCGGTGTTCGGCGCCCTGCCCGCGCTCGCCACCGCGCCATTGCTGGTGGGCCTGAGCGGCCTCGGCCGGAGCGTGGCGTCGGTGGCGGGCAACACCCTCCTCCAGCGGGCCGCACCGCCGGCCGCCGTCGCCCGGGTGTTCGGCGTGCTCGAGGGCATCTCGGACCTCTCGCTCGCCGCTGGCAGCGTCGGCGCGTCGCTGCTCGTCGCGGCGTTCGGGATCCAGGCGGCCATCGTCGCCGCCGGCGTGTTCGTCCCGGTGATGGTGGTGCTGCTGTGGCTCCCCCTGCGCGCCGTCGAGCGTGCCGCCGCCGCGCCGGACGCGGCGCTGCTGGCGCTCACGCGCTCGCTGCCGATCTTCGCGCCGCTCCCGGCCCCGGCCCTGGAGCGGATCCTGGGCGGCCTCGAGCGGCTGGACCTCCCGGTCGGCCACGTCCTGATCCGGGAGGGGGATCCGGGCGACCGCTGCTACGTCCTCGCCGAGGGCAGCGTCGAGGTGTTCCAGGGCGGCCGCCAGATCGCCGTCCGCCACGGCGTGGACATCCTGGGCGAGATCGCCCTGCTCCGGGACGTCCCGCGCACGGCCACCGTGGTCGCGGCGACGGCGCTGGTCCTCTACGCGCTCGACCGCGGGCCCTTCCTCGAGGCGGTCACCGGCCACCCGCAGGCGAGGGCGACGGCGGAACGCGTGGCTGACGAGCGCATGTCGGGTCCGGGCCAGCGGTAGGCACCCGGCGGAGCGGTGTCGCCCGCCCGACACCACGGCTGTGACCGATGACCGCCCGGGCGGTGACCCAGGGCGTCGATGACGCGGTCGCGCCGGTCCACAGTGCTGGCATCAGGACCGAAGCCCCCGAGACCTGAAGGACGACACCGATGCATCCCACGACCGCCATGTACCTCGCCAAGGCCCACCGGCACGACCTCGAGGCTGAAGCCGACAAGGGCCGCCTCGCGAAGTCGGTCCGCCCGCAGCAGCCCGACGACGAGCACGCCGCCAACTGGGGCCTCCGGCTCCGCCGCGTGATCCCGCTCTTCCACGGCAGGGCCGCGGGCTCCGCGACCGCCTGACGCCAGCACCTCCCCGGTCGCGTCCACGCCGCGGCCGGGGGGATGACCGCCGAATGTGCCCGGCGGCCGTCACGACCAGAGGGCCCGCCCAGCGCGGGCCCTCTTCGCGTCTCTGGCCTCCCCTCAGCGGCCGGAGTGGGCGAGTCTCGCGAGGTCCGCCGGGCCAGAGGCGCGTCAGGGGGTCTCAGCTCGCGCGGTCGCGCAGTCCCTCGGCGTCGCGCACGACGATCGACCCGTGGTCCCGGGCGATGAGCCCGAGCTCCTCGAGCTGGGCCAGCGCCTTGTTCACGGCCTCCCGCGAGGCGCCCACCCAGCCGGCGAGCTCCCGCTGGGACAGCTGGAGCCCGATCCGCGTCCCGCCCTCGTGCGGCTCCCCGTACGCGGCGGCGAGGTCCACGAGCCGCTTCGCGACGCGGCCCGCCACGTCGAGCGCCACGAACTCGGCGCGGATCCGGTCGGCGTAGCGGAGCCGTCCGATGACCGAGCGCAGCAGTGCCAGCGCGACGCCAGGCTCGGTCTCGAGGGCGGCCACGAACCTGGCGGCGGGGACGACCAGCGCCTCGCCCTCCTCGACCACCGTGACCGAGGCCATGTGGTCCTCGCCGTCGAGCGCGGCGAGCTCGCCGAGGATCTCGCCCCCGCCGCGGAATGCGAGCACCGTCTCCTGGCCCTCCTCGGAGATCGTGGAGATCTTGACGCGGCCGGAGAGGAGCAGGATCACACGGCTCGACGCGTCGCCCTCGGTGATGAGGGTGGTGCCGACACGCAGCCGCTGCCGCCGTCCGTCGCGGAATGCCGCGGCGAGCGGCCCGCCGACGGGCTCCGGGACGCCGCCGTCGAGGCTGTTGTCGTCCATCACCCGCCGAGCATAGACGCCCGCACCCCCGATCGCGCCCTCCCGGTGTGACCGATTACCAGCTGGGCTGTAGACGGGGTCACCGCGCGGGTCGTGGCGGGAGGCCAGGATGACGGCATGGCCGGCAAGCCCCCAACGCCGGCAGGGACCACGAGGGAGCACACCATGGGCCGCCACTATGTCGCCAGCGTCCTGATCTCGATCACCGGCAGCGAGCCCGTGAAGGTCGCCGACGTCGAGCTCAAGCCGATCACCCCGGGCGCCTGGGCCGCCTGGGCCAAGGAGGACGAGCCGATGGCCGCCGCCACGGCGGTCAAGCCCGCCGAGGCACCCGTTGTGGTCGCAGCGGCGCTGCGGGCGACCGGCGCCGAGGCCTGAGCTCTGGGCGGCGGTCGTCCGCCGCGCACCGCTCCTCTCCCGACCCGCCCGGTGCGGCGGCCCGCCTCCAGGGGATCGCCCTGTCGAGCGTCTGCCCAGGCGGCGCGGACGGCCGGCCCGAGCCCGCGGCGCGGACGGGGGCGGCCTCGGGCATGATGCCCGCATGCGCATCGCCGACTTCGGGGTCGAGATCTGGATGAACCGGTGGGAGACCCGCTGCCGGTACAACCTCGCCGAGACGTGCGTGGACTCGGTCACGGTGGCCGAGCTGCTCGCGCTCGCCGGCATGGACGCCGCCGGCTTCGCGGCCGAGCTCGCCCCGATGCGCCTCGGGTACGGCGCGATCGAGGGCAGCGAGCGGCTGCGTGCCGCGATCGCCGCGCTCTACGAGATGGCCGCGCCCGAGGGCGTCCTCGTCACCCACGGCGCCATCGGCGCGAACCACCTCGTGTACGAGGCGCTCGTGGAGCCGGGCGACGTCGTGGTCAGCGTCGTCCCGACATACCAGCAGCACGTGGCGGTGCCCGAGAGCCTGGGCGCCGAGGTGCGCGAGGTGCGCCTGCGCGAGGCGGAGGGCTGGCGCCTCGACCTCGATGAGCTGGCCGACGCCGCGCGCGGGGCGAAGCTCATCTCGATCACGAACCCGAACAACCCGACGGGCGCCCTGCTCAGCCCCGCGGCCCTCGCCCAGGTCGTCGACATCGCCGACCGCGAGGGCGCCTGGATCCTGGCCGACGAGGTCTACCGGGGCCTCGACCAGGACGACCCTGGCACGAGCCCGAGCTTCGCCGACCGCTACCCGCGCACGATCGCGGTCGGCAGCATGTCCAAGGCGTTCTCGCTCGCGGGCCTGCGACTGGGCTGGGTCGTCGGCCCGCAGGACGTGCTCGGCGCCGTGAGCCGCCACCGCGACTACTCGGTGATCAGCGTGGGCATGGTCGACGACCTGCTCGCCGCCATCGCGCTCGAGCACGTCGGGCCGATGCTGGCCCGCAACCGCGGCATCGTGCGCGCGAACCTCGCGGCGCTCCACGGCTGGGTGGCCGAGGAGCCGCGGATCTCCTACGTGAAGCCGGTCGCGGGGACGACCGCCCTGCTGCGCTTCGACGCGCCGCTGTCGTCCGAGCAGTTCTGCACCCGGCTGCTCGAGGCCGAGGGCGTCCTGTTCGTGCCCGGCAGCGCATTCGACACCGAGGGCGTGGTGCGCATCGGCTATGCCAACGACCCGGCGGTGCTGACCGCGGGCCTGGAGCGGACATCGGCGTTCCTCGCCACGCTGGACCCATGAGCGGGAGGGTCCGTGGGATCGCGGCGGCCACGCGAAGGCGGCCGCCGCCGCGTTCTGCCACGATCACGGCCTGAGCTGGGCGCGACGGCAGCAAAGGGAGGAGCGCATGGGCGAGTTCGACGTGGTCAGTGCGCCTGGGATCGAGGCGCGCGTGTACGAGGTGGGCGACGCGGCGGGCGGCGTCGGCGTGGTGGTGCTGCACCCGTGGTGGGGCCTCAACGCGGACGTGCTCGCCTTCGCCGACCGCCTCGCGGCCGCGGGGTATGCGGTCGCCGCGCCCGACCTGTACCACGGGGACGTGGTCGACACCGTCGAGGCCGCGGACGAGCGCGTGGGCCGCCTCGACGGCAAGGAGGCGAGCGGCATCGTCGGGGCGACCGTGGAGGACCTGGCGGCGAAGCTCGGGCCAGGCGCGCGCGTGGGCGTGCTCGGGTTCTCGCTGGGCGCGTCGTTCGCCGTCGCGGCGCGGCACCCGGCGATCCGGGCCATGGTCCTCTACTACGGCACGGGGGATCCGGGCCACGCCGCCGGGGCCGCACCGGTGCTCGGCCACTTCGCCGAGCGCGACCCGTACGAGGACGACGCCTGGGTGGCGCAGTTCGATGGCGCCCTCCGCGCCCAGGGCCGCGACGTCGTCTTCCACCACTACCAGGGCACGGGCCACTGGTTCGCCGAGCCGTCGCGGGACGCCTATCGCGTCGAGGCCGCCGAGCTCGCCCTCGAGCGGACGCTGGCCTTCCTCGAGCGGGCGCTCCGGTCCTAGGCTTCGCGCCGCCGGTCGCCGGCCGGCGGGGTCGGCGGTCGCCTCAGTGCGCCAGCGGGACGTCCGAGATCTGGCCCGTGGCATAGGTGGCCGGCCAGACGTACGTGTAGTGGCGGGCGGCCTGCCATTGCCAGATCACGGCGGCGGCGAGCGTGTTCTGGCCGAGCGTGGCGCTGTCGGCGGAGAAGCGCAGGCCCGCACCGTTGGGCAGGCTGCCCGCCGGCAGGTCCATCGAGCGGGCGGCGCTCGCCACGGCCTGCGCGTCGGTGCCGGCCGCGGCGGGGAGCACCTCGTGGAACAGCGCCCAGGCGGCGGTGAACCCGGACAGTCCCTCCTCGGTCGGGCCGTTCCAGGCCATCGTCGCGGCGGGGCCCGTGACGGGAAGGGCCGCCGAGCCGGTGGCGCCTGAGGCTGGGCCGGCGCCGGCGGCGCCTGACGAGCCCGCTGCGGCAGCGCCATACGTCCAGCCGCCGGCGGACGCGCCGCTCCACGCGCTGCCGCTCCAGCCCAGCGCGGCGTCGGCGCCCCCGTTCGGCTGCGGCGCGCTGCCCGCGTCGCTCGCCCAGAGCGCGGCGAACTGGTCGTAGACCGCCCGTGCGGACGCGTCCAGCGCGTCAGGCCGGAAGCCGCCGACGGGCCGGTCCGACGCGAACACGCCCACCACGTCCGGGCCGAGCGCGCGGGCGAACTCGGGGTCGCACTCCGCCATGGTCGTGCCGATGAACGCCCCGACATGGAGCCCGGCGGCGACCATCGCCTGGCGGAAGGCGACGCCGTCGGGGATGTGCGAGGCGAGGATCAGGACGTCCGGGCGCGCGGCGGCGACCAGGGGCATGAGCGCCCCGAACTGCGGCGCCAGCAGGCTGTAGCCGATCCGCGACACCACGTGGCCGCCCGCCGCGGCCACGGCACGGGCGGCCGCATCCGCCACCGAGGTGGCGTAGTCATCCTGCGCGGCAACGATGGCCACACGGAGCGAGGCCGCCGTCCGGCCGAGCCGCGGTGCCAGCTCCTGCACGGCGAACGACCCGGAGTTGGTGCCGAGATTGGTGCCGCTGGCCCCCACGCGGAACACCGTCGGCAGCCCCTGCCCGGTCAGGCGGTCCGCCACGGCGCCCGACTCCCAGTACACGAGGCCCTCGGCCGAGGCGGCCTCCGATGCCGGAACCGACAGGTCGGACGAATAGGCGCCGATGACGACCGCGGCCCCGTCGGCGCGGATCGCGGCCATCGCCGCGGGCGCGTCCCCGGCCGACGCGATGCTGCGGACGTCGAGCACGATGCGACGGCCGTGCACCCCGCCCTGGGCGTTGACCATGTCGGCGGCGATCTGGACGCCGCGGAGGGTCTCAGACGCGAGGGGCGCCGCGTCGCCGGTCAGGGGGAAGACGGCCCCCACGACGACGGGCGGCGGGGAGGCGACGGCGAGCGCACCGGCGGCCATCGCCGCCGCGGCCACGAGCGCGGCCCACACCAGCGGGCGGCGGGCCGGGAGGCGACGGGACGGCATGGGTCGGCAGTGTAGACGCAAGACGGCGGAAGGCTCGCCGCGAGCGTCCAGTGGCCAGGCAGGCCCCCGCCAGTCCCGATCGGGCGGTGCGTCGTATAGTCGGCGACCATGACGCGTCCCGCCTCGTCCCGCCGGGTCGGCATCCTGCTCGCGCTGCTGCTCGCCGTCGCCGCCTGCGCGCCCGCGGCCGGCACCGGCGCCGGCGCGTCGGCGGCTCCGTCGGCCGGGTTGGCGTCGGGTGCCTCCCCGACCGCCGGGACGCCCGCATCCGGCGTGCCCCGGCCCTCGTCGCCGGCCGTCGTGGCCATCACGCAGCCGGCGGTGGGCGCCACGCTGACCGGCCCGAAGGTCCACGTCGTGATCACCCTGACGGGCGCGCAGATCGTCCAGGCGACCACGACGGCGATCCGGCCCGACCAGGGGCACGTCCACCTGTACGTCAACAACCAGCTCTACTCGATGAACTACGCGCTCGAGGACGACCTCACGCTGCAGCCCGGGACATACGTGCTCAAGGCCGAGTTCGTGGCCTCGGACCATGTGCCGTTCAACCCGCGGGTCTGGTCGTCCGAGGTCTACTTCACGGTCACCGGATGACCGCGCTCGCTGCCGAGGGGGGCGCGCGGCCGGTCCCCGGAGCCGCATCCCTGGCCCGTCCCGCGGCCATCGTCGTGGCGGTTGCCGCCGTGGCGCTCGCCCGCTGGGCCCTCTGGCGCGCCGGCGTCCTGGACCCGATCGCCCTCGGCGCGCTCTTCGGGGCGGCACTGCTCGCGATCGGCGCCGCCGGGGGGTGGCGACCGGCGGCATCGGCACGGCGCGTCGCGGCGGCCCGCTCGCTCGGGCTCGGTGCCGCCGCCGGGCTCGTCCTTGTCCTGACGGCGTTCGTCGGGCCGCACCCGTCGTGGGCCGCCTACACGGCGGGGTTCCCGCTGGGGCCCTGGGCCGCCGCGACGGTCCTGGTGGCCGCCGCCGAGGAGGTGGCGCTCCGCGGCGCGCTCTTCACCGCGCTCGCCGAGGCCCACAGCGTCGCCGTGGCCCTCGCGGTGACGAGCGTCGTGTTCGCGCTGATGCACGTGCCCGCGTACGGCTGGCAGGCGGTCCCGCTCGACCTGGGCGTCGGCCTCGTCCTCGGCGGCCTCCGGCTCCTGACCGGTGGCGTGGCGGCCCCCGCGGTGGCCCACGTGCTGGCCGATCTGGCGGTGGTCGGGCTGTGAGCGGACAGCGGCGCGCGGGGATCGCCGCCCTGGCCCTCGGCCTGCTGCTCGTCCTCGGCGCGCGCCTGGTGCCCGGGCTGGGCGGGCCGCCCCTCTACGACGGCGTGGTGACGGCCGGGCCGTACCTGTGGCTCGACCCGGCGCCGGGCCAGCAGGGCAACCCCCAGGGGGCCGCCGCCACGGTGAGCGTGGGCAGCGGCGGCAACGACATCGTCGCCCTCGCCACCCCCGAGACGGTGCCCCAGGCGCAGATCCTCGCCGTCCCGGGTTCGCTCACGCTGCCCTCCGGCGCCACCTCGCTCTCCGTCTCGATCAAGCCCGTGCCGGTGCCGGGCCAGCCCGCCGACGGCGCACTCGGGAGCAACGTCTACGAGTTCAAGGTCGCGGACCAGACCGGCGCCGCGGCCACGGCCAAGGCGTCGGCGAGGGTCAGCATCGTGCTGCGCTCGGCGGACGCGACGCTGCTGACCGGGGTCGTGGAGCGCTGGGACGGCACACGCTGGGTGCCGCTCAAGACGGCGCCGCCCGGCGTCGGCGGCGCATACCTCGTGGTCGTCACCGAGTTCGGCGACTACGCGGTGGTGCGGCCGTCGGCAGCGGGGTCGGCCGGGCCTGCCGGGGCGTCAGGGGCTGCGGCGTCGCCGTCGGCGTCCGGGGCGGCCGGCTCGTCGTCCGCGGCCGCGTCCGCAGCGGCCGGCTCGTCGACTTCAGCCGGTCAGCCGACGCCCGAGGCGAGCGCGGGGACCAGCAGCGCCGGGCCGGGCGGCGGCGTCGTGCTGCCCATCGCGGCTGCGGGGGCGATCGCGCTCGCGGTGCTCGTGCTCATGCTGCTGCTCGGGCGCCGATCGGGCCCGCCGCCCCCGCCGCCGAGCGAGCCCGGGCCGGGCCGGCGCCGGTCACCGGGGTCGCGGGCCCCCTACCGGGGCGCACACCGCGTCGAGCGCGACGACTGACCCCAAGCGCTACGGGTCCGGCGTCAGCCTCAGCGCGAACACGATCACCGAGCCGCTGTCGGTCGTACCGGAGACGAACACGTCGATCGGCACGCCGGAGGCGATGGGCACCTTCGCGGTGGCGTGCCCCGGCTCGATGGGCGACATCGGGAGCGTGGTCGGCGGCCCGCCGCCCTGGGCGGCCGTGGCCTGGATCCCGTTCACCGGGAGCTCCTTGCCCGAGGCGTCGAAGTAGGTGACGTGCAGGTCCGCGAGGTCGGGCTGGAACGGGTCGAGGTAGAGCTGGACCTGGTTGCCCGCGTCGAGGTGCACGGTGTACAGCGTCGGCTGCCCCGTCACGCGGTTGACGTCGGGCGGACCGGTGGGCGGCGCGGCCGTCACCGCGAGCGGCACCTCGACCGTGGTCGTCGGCTCGGTCACGACGGCGGTCACCGTCCACATCCCGGCGATCGAGAGGTTGCTGCCCCTCGCCTCCCAGCTGCCGGCGCCCGCCGGCTGGAGGGTCAGGCTCGAGGCCCCGACATCGGGTCGCGCCGGGAGGGCGAACCGCAGCTTGATGCCGGAGGCCGCGACGGCCGCGCCGGTGTCGTAGTCGGTCACCTTGAGCTCGTAGGTGGCCTGGCCCGGGGTGGGCGGTGAGACGGTGAGCGCAACCTTGACCGTCGTGGCGTAGTCGGCGCCGTTGAATGTGGCGCTGGTCGGCGGGGCGGGCGTGGGGGATGGCGTCGGGCCCGTGGCCGCTGCGACGCCGGCTCCAACGAGGTCGGCGGGCGGCGGCGTGGTCACCAGCATCGAGGCCACGACGATCGCGGTGGTGCCCAGCAGCAGCTCGAACGCGCTGACCCGCCGCAGCGCGCCAATCCGCGGCTCCCCGCCCGGCACGTTCCGGAAGTGGTTGACCGCGCCGAGCGCGGCGAGGCCGCCGAACAGGGCCAGCTTCGCGAGCAGGAGGCGCCCGTAGTCGGTGGCGACGAGATCGCCGGGGCCGCGGAGCTCGAACGCGGCGCGGACGATGCCGGAGACGGCGACGACCAGGATCCCGACCGTCGCCCAGCGGCTGAACCGCGCGACGAGGCGGGCACGGCCGTCAAGGTCGGGATCGCGCAGCTCCAGGAGCAGCCCGGCCAGCGCGCCGAGCCACACGGAGACGCCCATGGCGTGGAGCCACTGGAGCGCGACGTTGAGCGGCGGGGCGACGGTCGCGGCGGCGTGGCTGGCCGCCGCGTCGGCAAGCATCGCGAGGGCGACCAGGCCGGCCGCGGCCAGGTGCGCGGCGCGCCGCCAGCGGGGCGAGCGGGCGGCGACCAGCATCGCGGCGGCGGCGACGAGCAGCGGTGCGAGGCGTGTGGCCGCGTCGATGCCCAGCGAGGAGCCGAGCGCGTCCGCGATCGACACGCCGGCGTCGGCCGCCTCGGTCACGACCAGGGCGCCGGCGCCGACGAAGGCGGCGGCCCACCCGACCAGCCGGACCTGCCGCAGCCGGCGCGCCCGCTCGCCCAGCAGCATCTCGCCCGTGAGCAGCGCGCCGAGCAGCACCACGAGGCCGAGGTAGAGCACGACCCGCGCCAGCACCGACGCGGTCGAGACCGTGGAGGCGCCGGCGGCGTCGGGGGTGACGGCGCCCGGGGCCCCCGTCGGCACGGCCGCCGTGCCCACGCTGAACGCGAACGAGCCTGCCGTGGCGTGCCCGTCCGCGGTGGACACCGTGCGCCAGGCCACCGTGTACACGCCGTCCGGCAGCGGGCCGACGGGGACCGTGAGCGTGTCGGCGCCGCCGGCCCCGGTGACGGCCGGCCCGGTCGTGTGGCCGCTGCCGGTTGCGTCCAGGACGCGGACCGACGAGAGGTGGAGATCGGGCGGCTCGGTGAAGGTCAGCGTGATCGACGCTGGGGCCGTCGCCACCACCGTGTTCGCGACCGGGTCCGACGAGAGCAGCAGGGCGTGGGCGTCGACGCTCGCGCCCCCGGCCCCGACGGCCGAGAGCGCGAGCACCAGGGCCAGCGCGACGCGGCGCGCGCGGTTCACCGTGGTCAGGCGGTCCGGCGGGCTCGCAGCCCGAGCGCGATGCCTGCCAGGCCGAGGACCACGCCGAGCCCGCCCACGACCGCCCCCACGAGCAGCGCCAGCGAGGCCCGGCTCGACGCGTCGTTCGCCGCCGCCTGCGCGACTGCTGCGGCATCGGTGGCGGACTTCACGCTGGTCGAGGCCGCGTTGGCGGCGTCGGTCGCGGACTGGACCGACCCGGCCGCGGCGCTGGCCGCGGCAGCCGCCGTCTGCACGCGCGTCCCCAGCTGGTCGACCTTGGTCGAGACCTCAGTGATCGTCGGCACCTTGAGCGGGAACTGGATCGATGACGGGTCCTCCACCGCGTTGAACGTGATGTCGGACGAGGTGGCCGTCTCGTCGACGGACGCCTCGTGGACCTTGCCCGCGAGGTGGAACGTGTAGTCGCCCGGGTTGGTCGGGATGAGGTCGGTGAAGTACTCGCCGGGGGTGCCGAAGCCCGTGTCCGGGTCGTAGGACGGGTCGAGCGGCAGCGCGGCGGTGGTCTGCCCGCCGGCCGACACCGTGACGGTGAGGTCGCCCGAGTTGAGGTCGTTGACCGCGTTGCCGTTCGCGTCGGTGACGATCGCGACCACGGCGTTCTGCTCGCCGACGTAGGTGGGCTCGTTGAGCCAGCCGAGCGCGATGGAGTAGGAGCCGAATTGCTTGACGACGTGGGCCGCGGCGACGTTCGACACGGCGAGGGCGAGAATGGCGGCGCCGCTCACGGCAGCACCGACGGCACGACGGTTCATGAGGCCTCTCGTTCGCTGGATGCGAGGGGACGCGCCCCCTGGGACGCAGCTAGGCGACGAGGGCCTCCGGTGGCGCCCGCAGCCCGAGGTGTCGGGCGAGGAGGGCCGACGGGTGGGCGATGCGGCCGGCCGGGCGCCGCGCCGGGGCTGGGCGGTGGCGCTGGCGGGCGCGGCGCTGCGCGGCTGAGATCCGAGCGAGCAGGGACGACACGCCCCACTGGAAGAGTGTCCCGACCAAGGCGGCCAGGAGCGAGACGACCGGGATGACCAGCATCGCGCCGGTCGGTCCGCCCGCGAGGAGCGGGTCGAGCAGCGGCACGGCTTCGCCGACCGCCAGGCGCTCGAGGTGCTCCTGGACCAGGAACCAGGCCACCGTGACCGCGAGTGTCGCGATCCAGACGCGCAGCAGCAGCGTGCCGAAGCCGCGCCAGCCGCTGTGCACGAGTCGTCCGGTCTGGCGCTCGAGGCGCCGGGCGGTGAGCCACAGGGCGCCGAGGCGCGCGGCCCCGGCGAGCCCGAGGGCCGCGGAGCACGCGATCACCACGATGACGGCGTTCGACCATGCCGTGTCGTGTCCCGTGGCCCGCAGGACCAGGTTCATCGCGCTGCCGTCGGACAGCAGGAACACCAGGTTGTGCGACAGCACCAGCGAGAGCGGGCTCAGGACGGCCACGACGAGGGCGAGCCGCGGCGAGGGACGCTGCATCGGGCGAGTCTACGCGTCCCGGGCAATCCCGCGTCCTGGGGGTTCCTGCGTGTCCTGTCCGCGCATCCGCGCCGGGTCGGCCGACGACGTGCGCTCAGGCGATCGCGACCGGGCGCTCGATCGCGGCGTCCTTGCGCAGCCGCCGGTCGACGAGCACGCGGACGATGTACGTGTTCTCGAGGCCGGCCCCGTCGAAGGACGGGGCGCAGTCGGGCGGGATGGCCAGCTGGGCCTCGGCCCCGCCGCGCAGCGAGCCGCTGAGCAGGCCCGCCGAGGCGAGGATCCCCTCGACGCCGTTGGGCGCGTTGGTCCGGCGGTGCAGCTCGATCCGCACGCTGCCGTCGGGCGCGGACGGCCAGACCGCGCGCACGCCGAGGACCGTGCCCGGCCGCGCCGGCAGCGGCGTGGTGATCGAGACCGTCGCCCCGCCGGGCGCCGCGTACGTGTCGAGCATGGCCAGGCCGCCCTGCTGGCCCACGCCGGCGCGGATGAGGTCCGGGTTCTGGAGCACCGGGACGAGGCAGGCCACGAACGGGTCCTCGTGCAGGGCCACGTCCCAGCGCACGTCGAGCGCCCAGGCGACGATCGCCTCGCCGAGGTGCGCCGAGGGCGGGCCGAGGCGCGGTGCGGGGATCGAGAACGTCGTGCCGAACGTGGTGCCCGCCGCGATCACAGCCGGGACCGGCGGATCCGTGAACGGGAGCTGCTCGAACAGCTGCCCGTCGGCCTCGACCCACTCCTCGGTGCTCGAGGTGTTCGTGGCCGCGTTGTGGTGCGACTCGCTGCGGCGCTGCTCCACGAGCTTGAGGCCCACGAGCCGCAGGACGGCGCCCCGGGCGTGGAGGTCCTCGGCGGGGGTGACCGAGATCCGCCCGCTGATCGCCTCGCCGACGCGGACCGGACCGCTGATCTCCACGCCGCCCCGCAGGTGCCCGCTGGCCGGGCGGACCAGCTCCTCGGGCTGGACGAAGTGCAGCGGGTGCGAGCCGTCGGGGCCCGCGAGGCGGTGGCGGTCGAGCGCGTCGAACGGTGACGGGCTCGACCCCTCGTGACGCGTCCAGCGCGGGCCGCCGCCGAAGAGGTCGGTCGAGAAGGTCACGTCGGGGGTCCCCCAGCAGGGCGCGGGTCGCGCGCCCTGATCATCGCATCCGCACCGCCGCCCGCGTGCAGCACCGCCACGCGGCGCGCCCATCCCAATCCTGCGGCACTCAGCCCGACGCCCTGCCCGATGACCGTGGGCACACGGCTCGCCGGCGAGGAGGGGATGGCCCGGCTCGAGCCCGGCGCCGGGCTGGCGCGAACCGGGCGGGCGGCGCGATGCTATCGGGCAACGGGACGTCCCAGTTCGCAGGCAGGAGGAGCCAGGTGCTGCTGCTCGACTCGGCCGACGTGGTCGACGCCCGTCGTGCCGCCCAGCTCGGCTTCGTCAGGGGCGTCACGACCAACCCGACGCTCATGGCCGCGTCCCGTCGACTGGCCGAGGTGGTGGTCCCGGAGCTGGCCGACACCCTGCCCGGGACGGTCTTCTACCAGCTCACCGCAGAGACGCCCGCGGCCCGGGAGGCCGAGGCGCGCCGGTTCGCGCGGCTCCGGCCGGGCCGAGTCGGGATCAAGGTCCCCACGACCACGGAGAACCTCGCGCTCGTGGCCAGCCTGGTGGCGGACGGGCTCACCTGCGCGATGACCGCGATCTTCAGCCCGGCGCAGGTCCTGCTCGCGGTGGAGGCGGGCGCCGCGTTCGTGATCCCGTACGTCAACCGCACGACCCGGCTCCTCGGTGACGGGCCGGGCCTCGTCCGCCAGATGCGCCAGGTCATCGACGCGAGCGGGTCGCCGGTGCGGATCCTCGCGGCGAGCGTCAAGTCGCCCGGCGAGGCGGTCGCGGCGATCCTCGCCGGCGCCCACGACCTCACGCTCCCGCTGGCGGTGATCGAGGCCATGGGAGAGCACCCGGCGTCGCTCGCCGCCATCGAGGGGTTCCGCGCCGCGAGCGGATCGTCGGAGGGGGCACACTAGGGTCATGACCGCGCCTGCATCAGCCTCTGGCCCAGCCCAGCCGCCCAGTCCCTCCGCCGAGGACCTGGCCCGTTACCGCGAGAACCTCCAGGGCGAGGTCGACGCGATCGCGCTGTACAGCCAGCTCGCAGCGCTCGAGGACAGCCAGGCGCTCAAGACCTTCTATACGCGCATGGCCGCCATCGAGGATGTCCACGCGGGGGTCTGGCGTCAGCGGCTCACCGAGGCCGGGCACGACCCCAGCACCGTGCGGGTGGGCTGGCGGACCAGGGTCCTCATGCTCCTCGCGCGCCGCCTCGGGCCCGGCCTGGTGGTCCCCACGATCGCCGAGCGCGAGGCCGCCGAGCAGGGGATGTACGACGATCAGGCCGAGGCGCTGACGCGGATGCCCGGCGACGAGCGCTCGCATGCCCGCCTGTTCCGCGAGCTCGCCGGCGGCAAGGGCGTCGAAGGCGGCACCATCGCCCGGATCGAGGGTCGCCACCGGGCGGGCGGCGGCAACCAGCTCCGGGCCGCGGTGCTGGGCGCCAACGACGGCCTCGTGTCCAACCTCTCGATCTCGATGGGCGTCGCGGGGGCGTCGGGCGGCGGCCACGCGGTGCTGATCGCGGGCCTTGCGGGCATGCTCGCGGGCGCGCTCTCGATGGCGATCGGCGAGTGGCTCTCGGTCCAGAGCGCCCGGGAGCTGTTCGCCCACCAGGTCAAGACCGAGCGCGAGGAGCTGCTCGCCGTCCCCGACGAGGAGGAGGAGGAGCTGGCGCTGATCTACCAGGCCAAGGGGCTGCCGGAGGCGCAGGCTCGCCAGATGGCGAAGACCCTGGTGGGCGGCGAGATCGGCCGGGCCGTGGACACGCTGGCCCGGGAGGAGCTGGGCATCGACCCCGACGAGCTGGGCGGCTCGGCCTGGGTGGCTGCCGCAACCTCGTTCCTGCTCTTCGGCCTCGGTGCGCTCGTCCCGATCCTGCCCTTCTTCGTGGCGGAGGGCGTCGCGGCGGTGGTGGCCTCGATCGTCATCTCGGCCGTCGCGCTGTTCGTGGTCGGCGCCGCGATCACGGTGGTCACCGGCAGCAGCGTCGTCCGCACCGGCGGGCGCCAGGTGCTGCTGGGCCTGGTCGCGGCCGCGGTGACGTACGGCCTCGGCGCCCTCGTGGGCCGCGCGGTGGGCTGACGCCGAGCAGCGAAGGAGGCGGTGATGAGCGACTGGCGCGATCGGCTCCGCGGCGATCCGCTGCCGTGGCTGCTGGAGGGCTCCGGCCCGGCGGTCCGCCACCTCGCGCTGCGCGACCTGGTCGGCGTCCCGGCAGACGACCCCGAGCTGGCAGCTGCCCGTTCGGCCGCCACGACTGTGGCCCCGATCGCGTCGATCCTCGCCGTGCAGCACCCCGACGGCTGGTGGGCGCAGCCGGGGCCCGGCTACGCGCCCAAGTACACCGGCACGACGTGGCAGCTCGTCTTCCTCGACCAGCTGGGCGCCGACCCGGAGCACCGCGGCGTCCGGCGGGCCTGCGAGTACGTGCTCGTCGCACACGCAGACGCCGAGGGGCGGCTTCGGCTACTGGCAGGGCGGCGTCCGCGAGGCCCCGCCGCCGCCCGCGAACGCCATCCACTGCCTCAACGGCAACCTCGTCCGCGCCCTGATCGGCTTCGGCTGGCTCGACGACGAGCGGGTCCAGCGGGCGATCGACTGGCACGCGGCGGCGATCACCGGCGACGGCGACGTCACGTGGTCCGCCAACACGCCTGGTCCGGGCTTCCGGTGCGGCTCCAACGAGGGCCGGCCGTGCGCCTGGGGAGCGGCGAAGGCGGTGCTCGCGCTAGCCGGGTGCCGCGGAACCCGTCGCTCGCCTTCGGTCTCCGCGGCGCTCGCGGCCGGTGTCGCCTTCCTCCTCTCGCGCGACCCGGCCGTGGCCGACTACCCCATGCCGTCGCGCGACGCCCACCCCAGCGGATCGTGGTTCAAGCTCGGCTTCCCCTCGGGCTACGTGGCCGACGTCCTCCAGGTGCTCGAGGCGCTCGTCGACGCCGGCGCCGCGCGCGACCCGCGCCTCGCCAATGCGGTCGACTGGCTGCTCGCGCAGCAGGACGACCAGGGCCGCTGGGCGAACCGCTACGCCTACGCCGGGAAGATGGTGGTGGACATCGACCAGCCCGGCGCGCCGAGCCCGTGGGTGACCCTGCGCGCCTGCCGGGTCCTCGCCGCGGTGGGCTGAGGACCGCGCGGGGCCGCCGTCGTCCGCCGCCTACGAGACCGTCCGCAGGCCGGGCCACATCTCCGGCCACGGCGCGCGCAGCTCCGTGCACACCGAGACCACCGTGCCCTGCTCGGCGTTCGCCACGCCCATCCCGTTGTCCATGGTCGCAACGTCGTGGCAGCCGGTGAAGAACGCCGAGAAGTCGGCGGGACGCCAGTCGCCCACGTGGATGACGACGGTGCGGTCGGCCGGCGGCGGCCCCCACGTCCAGTAGCTGTTGTGGCCCGAGTAGACCGGCGGCAGCCCACTGCCCGAGCAGTTCGAGCGCGCTCGCCTCGCTGTAGTCGTTGGCGAGGATGACCGCGTGGGCGCGCTGGTCCGGCGGCAGCGCGTCGACGACCCGCTCGACGGTCGCGGTGAACTGCGGCCAGCCGATCTGGTTGGCCGTGTCCGGGACGGCCGCGGGCAGCGATGACTGCGCGAAGGCGGGCACCGACAGGACCGGGAGCGTGAGCAGCGCGATGAGGCCGCCCGACAGCGCCGCTGCGACCAGGAAGCCGGCGCCCTTGGTCCGAGCATGACCGCGCGCGAGCCAACGGTCGACGACATGCGCGCCCGCCGCCATGAACAGCGGCGTCGAGCCGAGCGCGTAGTAGGCCTTGCCGCCGGTGGCGACGGCGAGGCCGAGGGCGACGATGGCGCCGATCGCGAGCGCGCGCCACTGGGCCGCGTCGCGGGCGAGGAGCGTCCACGCCAGCCCGGCCGCGCTGACCGGGAACAGCAGCGGGCCGGTGAACAGCCAGAGCAGCGGCACCACCTGCGCCCGGTTGGCGTCGGCGTAGTCCGCGATCGCCCGCGCCATCTGCAGCTGCGGCCAGTCGTTGGCCGCCTGCCAGAGCAGGTTGGGGAGCCAGAGCGCGAACGCGATCGCGATCGCTCCCCATGCCCAGGGCGAGCGGATGACGTCCCAGCGGCGCGTCACGACCAGCCCCGCCGCGAGGCCCGCGGCCAGGAAGAGGAGCGTGTCCTTGTTCTCGAGGTCGATGCCCGCCACCAGGCCGACCGCCAGCCACTGGCGGCGGTCGCCGCCCGCCAGGAGGCGCACGAGCAGCCACACGATCAGCGCCCAGGCGAGCAGGTCGGGGTCGGTGGTGGTGTCGAGGTGCCCCGCGCCGAGGTAGCCCGAGATCGAGGCCGTGAGGGCGGCGATCACCTGGGCGCGCAGGCTGCCGCCGAGGTCGCGGGCGATCAGGGCGGTGACGATGACCACGACCGCCATCTCGATCGCCGGCAGCAGGCGCACGGCGGTGGGGGAGACCCCGAGCAGCGCGGCCGATGCGGCCGAGAGCAGCGGCGTCAGCGGCGGCTGGTCGATGTAGCCGAGCGCCGGATGGCGACCGGCGACCACGAAGTACATCTCGTCGCCGTGGAACCCGTACTGGCCGGCGAGCGCCAGGAGCACGACGGCCATGACCGCCGCGATCGCGAGCACGGGCCACGGGAGCGCAGGCACCCAGCGGCGCAGGCCGGTCGGGGCGGAGCGGGCCACGGGGATCACGCCGCCCATGATGGACCACACGGCGGGCCGGGGCCCGACATCGGGCCGGGGCTTGACATGCACTGGGCATGATGGCCGCATGGAGCCGTTCGACCCGTCCAAGCCCACGCCGCAGTCCATCACGAACCTGATCACCGAGCGCTATCCGGGAGTCGTCATCGGCAACGCGATGAACGCCTGGTTCTTCTCCCTCGACGAGACGCACTGGCCCAACTTCGCCACGATCGTGACGACCGACGAGCACGACACGGCCCCCGTCTCGGACCTCTCGCGCCCCGGCCGGTTCCGGCTCAACATCGGCGTCGGTCGGGCCACCTTCGACCGGCTCGCAGCCGGCCAGGAGCATCCCGACTACGCCGCTGTCGACGCCGTGCTCCCGCACCCGGTGTACGCGGCGCAGCACTGGCTCTCGATCGTCAACCCGTCGACGTCAACGTTGGCGGAGGTGCTCGTCCCCCTGCTCGACGAGGCGCACGAGCGCCTCGCAGCGCAGCGGGCCCGGCACGCCGCGACCGGATCCGGGGCTCCGCAGGACTGACGTCGCGCGGCCCACACCTTGCCGGCCCTGCCGAGAGCCTGCAAACGGCACTCGACAACTAGGCCAGGCGCGGACGAGCCTCCGCATTGTGCGGCTCTGGCCATCGCACGACCGCCCTGCAGGCAGCGGACCCGTGGCGTTCTCGCCCAGGACGTGCTCGGGCCCCGACACCTGCGACGAGAACGGTCGGCGGTCTCGCTGCACGCCTCGGCGGCGCGCAGTCGCGGCGAGCCACTCGAGGAGGATCAAGATGGACAGCCAGGAGCGCACCGAGGCCCCCACAATCGCCCAGTCGGGCGTTGTCGAACTGATCTTGGGGGTCATGGGGATCGTCGCGATCCTCGCAACGGGCCGGACGCTCGCGGATGCGTACCCCGCGCCGGCGCCGCTTCCGACCGCGGCGGCCACGGGGCTCGTCGTCGGCGTGGTCCTCGGCGGGCTGTTCGGTCTCAGTGTGACCCGACCGGCGTTCGCGGATCGGGTGCGGCCGTTCATGCGCAGGTTCACTTCGTCGGAGCCGACCGTCCCGAATTTCATCCTGATCGGTCTCCTCGCCGCACTTGGCGAGGAGACCCTGTTCCGGGCAGCGATTCAACCCGTGGCCGGGATCATCGTCGCGTCGCTGCTATTCATGGCGGCTCATGCGCTCGTCGCCGACTTCCGCCACCCGACCCCGGGCAAGCTCGCGTATGCCGGTCTCGCCTTCGGCATGGGGCTCGTGCTGGGCGTCCTCTACGCTCAACTCGGCATCGTCGCGTCGATGGCGGCCCACTTCGCCTTCGACACCACCGCCCTGACCGTCGGCCGGCCGCTGCTTCAGCCTCGCCTGGCGTCCCCCGCCTGACCGCTCGCCCGAGACGGGCCGCGCGGCCCGCCGCGCGCCGCGGCTCAATCGGAAGCCCCGGGGGGACCCCGGGCCCCGCCGGCCCGCCGGAGACGGGATCGCCGTCTAGGAAACGGCCGCCGCGACCATCAGGGGAAGCAGGCGGGAGCAGGTTCGTCTGGTGGTTGATGAGGGCTCCCCAAGCCAGACCCTACTCGCTGAACCGCTGCTCCGCCCAGGGGTCGGCGTCGTTGTGGTAGCCGTAGCGCTCCCAGAAGCCGGGCTGGTCGTGGCTGAGGAACTCCAGCCCGCGGATCCACTTGGGGCCCTTCCAGAAGTAGCGCTTGGGCACGATGAGCCGGAGCGGCCATCCGTGCTCCGCCTCGAGCGGGGCGCCCTCGAAGGTGTCGGCCAGCATCACGTCGTCGTCATCGAGCACGCCGAGCGGCAGGTTCGCGGTGTAGCCCTGCTCGGCGTGCCCCACCACGTGGGTTGCGGCCGCGCGGACCTGCGCAAGCTCGAGGATCGTCCTAATCGAGACGCCCTCCCAGTGCGTGTCGAGCTTCGACCAGCGCGTCACGCAGTGGATGTCCGTCAGGACGCTGGCCCGGGGCAGGGCCTTGAACTCGGCCCAGCTGAGGCGGAACGGGTTGTCGACCTCGCCGTACACGCGGAAGTCCCACGTCGCGAGGTCCACCTTGGGCACCGAGCCGTAGTGGAGGACCGGGAACTTCTCGGTGACGTACTGGCCGGGCGGGACGCGGTCGGCAAGAGCCGGGTCGGCGGCGCGGTTGCCGAACAGGCGCTCGAACATGGGACGGCTTCTCCAGGGGCGGGCGGGACGCTGCGACGGGCCGCTCGCCCGCCTGCTGCGGGCATCCTACGCCCGGCGCGTGACGGGGCCGTGACGAGCGCGTGCCCCGGCGCCGCGCACGCGCGCACGCAGGTAGGACGAACGGGCAGGTTCGGCCCCCTCGCCGCCTCGGGTATCGTTGCGCCATGCCCGACGCCGCGCGCATCGTCATCGTCATGCCCGCGTACAACGCCGCCAAGACGTTGGAGCGGACGTACGCGGACATCCCCCACGACATCGTGCACCACGTGATCCTCGTGGACGACGTGTCGGGCGACGAGACGGTCGAAGTCGCGCACCAGCTCGGCCTCGAGACGATCGTGCACCGCCAGAACCTCGGCTACGGCGGCAACCAGAAGACGTGCTACGACCGGGCGCTCGAGTGGGGCGCGGACGTCGTGGTGATGCTCCACCCCGACTACCAGTACGACGCCACGCGGATCCCCGAACTCGTGGCGCCGATCGTCGCCGGCCAGAAGGACCTCATGCTGGGCAGCCGCTTCCTGGGCGACCCGCTCGCTGGCGGCATGCCGCGCTGGAAGTACATCTCGAACCGCTTCCTCACCGGCGTCGAGAACGCGGCCTTTGGGCTCCACCTGTCCGAGTACCACACGGGGCTCCGGGCCTACTCGCGCCGGCTGCTCGAGACCATCCCGTACCGGCTCAACTCCGACGACTTCGTCTTCGACCAGGACCTGATCGCCCAGGTCGTGGCGGCGGGCGGCCTCGAGATCGGCGAGATCGCCGTGCCCACGCGCTACTTCGACGAGGCGAGCTCAGTCAACTTCAAGCGCAGCGTCGTGTACGGACTGTCCACTCTGCGCGTCGTGACCCGCTACCTGCTCCACCGAACCGGCCTCCGGCGCTCGGCGCAGCTCAGGCCCCGCGCGCCAACGCGCGAGGTCGGCGCGTCCTGACGATGCGCAGTCGCGGGGGCATCGGCCGTGCGGCGCTGGGCATCGCGATCTCGGCGGTCGCGCTGTTCCTCGTGGCCCGCAGCGTGGACATCGGGGCGGCGTGGGACGTGGCGCGCACCGCCCAGCCCGGCTGGCTGGCGCTCCTCCTGGGGTTCATCGGGGTCGACCTGCTGACCAGAGCCCTCCGCTGGAAGGTCCTGCTGTCGCCGGTCGGCCGCGTTCGCTACGGCGAATCGCTCGCGTCGCTCATGGTCGGCTACCTCGCCAACAACGTCCTGCCCGCCCGTCTCGGCGAGTTCGTCCGGAGCCACGACCTCGGCGAGCGCTCCGGCATCTCGAAGTCGACCATCCTGGGCACGATCGTCGTCGAGCGCGTGATGGACACCCTGGTCGTGGTGGTGATCGCGGCCGTCGCCATCTTCGTGCTGTCGGTTCGCGGCATCGTGGCGTCCGCGGTGCTCGTGGGCCTGGCCGTGACCGCGCTGCTCGTGGTGGCCATCGTGGTGGGCCTCGTCGCCCACCGGCTGCCGGGGGCCGACCGCGCGTCGGCGTTCATCAACCGCTGGCCGCGCATTCACGGGCTGCTTGTGCGCCTCCGCGCAGGGCTGGCCGTGACGGGCAACCTCCAGGTCATGGCGGCGTCGCTGATCTTCACGCTCGTCTCCTGGTCGTGCGCGGTCCTCGGCTTCGCGGTCGCCGCGCAGTCTGTCGGGATCGAGCCGACGATGGGCCAGGCGGCGCTCCTGGCGGCGGGCGTCAACCTCGCCACCGCTGTTCCGGCGGCGCCCGGCTACGTGGGCACGTTCGAGCTCGCGGCCGTGACGATCGCGGCGTCGGTGGGCATCGGCCGCGAGTCGGCGCTCGCATTCGCGGTACTCCTGCACGCCATGTCGCTGCTGGTCACCTCTCTCGGGGGCGCCGTCGCGCTCCTCGCAGGCGGGCGGCGTCACGCCCGGAACGGGGCTCCGGTCGTGGAGCCGAGGAGTCACGCATGAGCGGGCGCGTCGCACAGCCCTGGCCGGGCACCGTGGAGTGGGGCAGCGACTGGAGGGCCGAGGCGGCGGTCGACCTGGCCCATCTCGGGTTCGAGCTGCGTGACGGCCTGCTGCCGGGCACGACCCCTGGCCCGCGGCTGCTCGTGGCGCTGCGGGACGTGCCCACCCTCGAGCACTTCGATCCCGAGGAGGTCACCTACTGGGAGGTGCATCTGGGGCGTGGGCGCCTGGCGACGCTCAACCGCCGAACGATGGCGCCGCGCACCGATCCGTTCAGCTGGGGTCGGATCCAGATCGCGGATCGCATTCCGGAGACCAACCAGTTCCTCACCTTCGGCGGGACGCTGCTCGTCGACGCTGTCGACGACCACCAGCTGCTGGCGGCGTACGTGTCACGGGCGCCCATCGTCCGGTGGGCGGGCCACTCGCAGGGCGTGGACCCGCTGGTCGACCAGGTCGGCGCGTTCTTCGCGCGCCTGATGGTGCCGATCGACTTCCAGCCCGAGGCGGAGACGCACATCGCCCAGGCCGATCCCGAGGCGCTGTACGCGGTCTTCCTCCACGACGCCGCCCGGCGGTTCCGGCCCGGCGGGCACCTCCGCGACGAGTACCCGGAGGTCGCCGCGCGCCTGGGCCACGAGGCGCACCGGCTCCAGCACGACAACCCGACCGCCTGGCGCGCAGGCGACGACCTCCTGGCCTCGCTGGAGTTGGGGTCGTAGCCTCGCCACAGCCGCTCCTCGTCCGCCCGCTGGGCGGTCATCGCGGCGCATGTGACCGGCTACCGGGCAGCGGAACGCACGAGCCGGCCGATTCGGGGCCTTCCGGGGCTCGCCGGCGCACTGGACTGCCCGCCCAGCGGCCACGTGCATCGGGATGACCGCCCAGCGGTCAGGCCGCTGCGTCACAGTGGCGGAGCGTGTCGTTGGTGAGCCCGGCCGCCTTCGCGAATCGGCCGATGGGGAGCAGCTCGTCGGTCACGGTGGCATCGTGAACCCTGGGGCTACCCGAGAGTCAAGCCCACGTGCGTTGTCCGGCGAAGCACGGCCGCCCGCCGCGTGTCAGGCCCGGTCCAGCTCGCGCGAGATGGCGCGAAGGATGAACCGCGCGGCCTCGGCGCTCTTGCCGCCCAGCTTCTCGCCCTCGTCGGCGTCGAGCGCGCTGGCCAGGTCACCCAGCATCAGGTCGAGCGCTGCAGTCCGCTCGAGCGCCCCGGACGCGAAGGCGGCCTCCAGCCCGGCTGCCGCGGCGCGCGCGTTGTCCACAGCGTGGCCCTTCGCCTCCATTCGCTCCCGGAATTCCGAGCGTGCCGCCTCGGCCCCGTGCCCGGTGGACGCCATCGTCAGCTCCTCCCGGATCCCATCGGGCGACCGTCCGCAACGGCTCGCTGCTGCCAGCGACGCGCCCGCCACTCGGGCTCCAGCACGCTCATGTGGATCTCGTCCCACCAGCGTCCGTCGCGCCAGATCGCCTCGCGCGACCGGCCCTCGTCCACGAAGCCAACCCGCAGGTAGGAGCGGATCGCGCGCTCGTTGAAGGCGAACACCGAGAGCGCGATCCGGTGCAGGTTGAGCGCCCTGAAGGCGTGGTCGACCATCAGCGCGGTCGCCTCGCTGCCGTAACCCTTGCCCCAGCAGTCGTGCTCGCCGATCGTGATGTGGAAGAGCGCCGACCCGTTCTCCGCGTCGAGCTGGCTGAACGCGCACGACCCGATGAGGCGGTTGCTCCCCCGGATGTGGATGCCCATTGCGAGCGCATCGGGGCCCACCGCGCGCACGAGGAAGAAGCGCTCCACCTCCTCGGGCCGCATCGGGCCATCCTGGTAGCGCGTGAGGCGCGCAACCTCGGGGTCCTGGTACCAGCGCTGGAACTCAGCCCAGGTTGTCGCGCGTGTGGCGCCGCAGGACGACGGTCTCGCCCTCGATGTGGTCGGGGAACCAGCGCCGGTGGAGCATTGCCGATCACCCTATACCATCGCGCCCATGCGCCGTTGGGCCGAGACCGCCGATCAGGTGTCCGCCACGACCAAGACGTCCGAGAAGACGGCGATCCTGGCCGCCTACCTCGGCTCGCTGGACGCGGCCGAGCTGCCGGTGGCCGCCACGTTCCTCACCGGCCGTCCGTTCCCCGAGACTGACCAGCGGACGATCGGCATCGGATGGGCGGGCCTGGCGGCCGTTGTCCGGGCCGTCGCCGGCGCCGATGACGGGGCGCTCGGCCGCGCCTACGACCGCTCGTCGGACATCGCGACGTCGGTGCGCGACGTGCTGGCCGACGCGGGGCACGCGCCGCCGGCCGCCGGAGAGCCCACGCTTGAAGAGGTGCGGACCGCGTTCGGCGAGGTCGAGGCGGCCACCGGCGCGGCCGCGAAGCAGGAGCGGCTCGAGGCGCTGCTGCGCCGCTGCTCGCCCGCCACGGCCGCCGCCGTGGTGAAGGTCCTCACGGGCGAGCTGCGCATCGGGCTCCGCGAGGGCCTGCTCGAGGCCGCCATCGCGCAAGCCTTCGACCGGCCGCTCCGGGCGGTGAAGCGGGCGACGCAGCTCACGGGCGACGTCGGGGCCGCCGCGGCCCTCGCCCGCGAGGACCGCCTCGGCGAGGCGAGCCTGGCCCTCTTCCGGCCGATCCGGTTCATGCTCGCCTCGCCGGCCGAGGACGCGGCCGACATCATGGCCCGGCTCGGCCCCGTCGCCTGGGTCGAGGACAAGTACGACGGCATCCGGGCCCAGATCCACCGGCGGGGGAGCGGGGTCAGCCTCTTCTCGCGCGACCTCAACGCGATCGGTGCGCAGTTCCCCGAGGTGGTCGAGGCGGCGCGCGATCTCCCCTGGGCCGGGATCCTCGACGGCGAGGTGCTGGCCTGGAAGGACGGCGTCGTCCTGCCGTTCCTCCAGCTCCAGGCCCGCCTGGGCCGCAAGGCGCCCTCCGCCCGGATCCGGGCGGAGATCCCAGTGATCTTCGTGGCGTGGGACGCGCTCGCCCTCGACGAGCGCGGCGACGGCGTGGTCCAGCCGCTGCTCGAGCTGCCCCTGAGCGAGCGGCGCGCGCGGCTCGAGGCGCTGGCCCTGCCGCTGGCCGAGGACGGCGGGCGGTTCGCCCTCAGCCACCTCGCCTCGGTGGCCTCGGTGGAGGCGCTCGAGGACGCCTTTGCGGCCGCGCGGGCGCGCCGCAACGAGGGCCTGATGGTCAAGGACCCCACCAGCGCGTACACGCCGGGCCGCCGCGGCCTCGGCTGGCTGAAGATGAAGAAGGCGCTCGCCACGCTCGACTGCGTGGTCGTGGGCGTCGAGGTTGGCCACGGGAAGCGTCACGGCGTCCTCTCGGACTACACGTTCGCGGTGCGGGACGCTGCCTCTGGCGAGCTGGTGACCATCGGCAAGGCGTACAGCGGCCTGACCGACGCCGAGATCGCCGAGATGACCCGCTGGTTCGAGGCCCACACGCTCTCGCTGCACGGCCGGTACCGACGGGTGGAGCCCACCGTCGTCGTTGAGGTCGCCTTCGACGTGATCATGCGCAGCACGCGCCACCGGTCGGGCTATGCGCTGCGCTTCCCGCGGATCGCGCGGCTCCGGCCCGACAAACCGGCCGCCGAGGCCGACACCACCGCCACCGTCGCGGCGCTGTACGAGGGCCTGCAGCACGGGGCGGAGCACCTGGTGACCGCGAGCGCCCGACGGCCGGGGTCCGAGCGGTAGGCCGATCGTCTGATGTACGAAGGTGATCTCGGGCCCGTATGCTGGCGGGCACGCGCCGTCGTCCAGCGGGCATGACCGGGGAGTGGAGCAGATGTTCGCCGCATTCTCGGAGCTCGGGAAGATCGAGCTCACCCTGTACACCGACGCCCTGATCGCTCGTGGCACGATCCGGACGCGCCAGCACCGGGTCAGCGACATCCTCAATCTGTCGGAGACGCCGTACCTGGTGCTCGAGGACGTGCGGGTGACGGACCTCGACGGCCGCGGCACGGCGATCGACGCCGACGTGGCGCAGATCAACCTCGACGCCGTGCTGTTCGCCGTGGTGGACACGCCCGTCGCGCCGTCCCCCGAGCTCCGGGCCCCGAAGACGCCGCACGACGCGATCATCTCGGTGCCGCCCTTCCGGGTCGTGGGCACGCTCCACCTGCCCGCCGCCGCCGCCAACCTGCGCGAGGCGCTCACCGACCTGACGGGTCGATTCCTGCCGGTGACCGACGCCGCCTACGAGGCTCGGTCCCTGGGACTCGCCCCGCAGGAGGCCATGATGCTGGCGGTCAACCACCGGCGGGCCCAGATCCTGGCGCAGTACATGGCGCCTGGCGACCGGCCGGCCGAGGGCGCCTTCTCCGACCCGTGGGCGCAGGGCGCGACCCCCGACCCGGCGTCCGGCGGCTGGGGAGCGGCCGGCGCTCCCCCAGAGGGACCGGGCCCCGCCGACCCGTGGTCGAGCACGCAGTGGTCGGGCAGACCGGGCGAACGGCCCGAGGGCGCGGGCTGACCCGACCGGCCCGGCTGGTCACGATCGGCCGCCACGGTCCGCCGCGCAGGTGATGGGCCCTCGTCGTGCGGCGGGCCTCTCTGGCCTCGCGCCCCGGCCCGCGGTTGGCCTCGCACCCCGGCCCGCGTCGTGCGGCGGGCCTCTCTGGCCTCGCACCCCGGCCCGCGGTTGGCCCCGGCCGCGGCCCGCGGTTGGCCTCGCGCCCCGGCCCGCGGGCCGCGTGGTGGCCCGATGGGCCATCGTGTCGGGTGGACGGGCCTCCACGCGGCCCCTCTGGCGGCTGACGGGCTGCCAGCCGCCAATCGGGCCATCCGGCGGCCCAGGCGCAGGATGCCGTCGTCCATCGGCCCTCCAGGTGGCCCGAGCAAGCCTGACGTGGCTCAACGCGGGTCGAGCACGAGCGGGTGGCAACTGGTCGCAACTGGAAGCCGTCAAGACGGCCTGCGCCAAGACGAGGCCACGCAGCTCGCAACCGCACGGAACGCCATCGCGCCCCGCGCGAACCGCGTCACGCCGGGCGCCGCTCCCGGGCCCCAACCGCGTCACGCCGGGCGCCGCTCCCGGCCCCGGCCGCCGGGCGCCGCTCCCGGCCCCGGCCGCCGGGCGCCGCTCCCGGCCCCGGCCGCCGGCGCTCCCGGCCCCGGCCGCCGGCGCTCCCGGCCCCGGCCCCGGCCGCGGCCGCGGCCCTAGCGTCCGAGCAGCAGGTCGAAGCGCTCACCCCACTCCGACCACCCGCCATCGTAGACAGCGACGTCCTCGTGGCCGAGCAGGGTGAGGACGAAGGCGAGCCGGGTGGCCGCGACGCCCGCGGCGTCGTAGCAAACGAGCCGCCGGTTCTTGGTGACGTTGGCGTGCAGGAGCAGGCTGCGCAGCTCATCGGGGTCGCGCAGGAGCTGCGTGCCCGGGCGGTGCAACGAGGCGGCCGGCAGGTTGATCGCGCCCGGGATGTGGCCCAAACGCGTGGACTCGCCCTCGAGCCCGTGGAACTCGGCCGGGCCGCGCGCGTCGAGCAGCTGCACCTCGGGCGCGCCGAGGAGGGAGCGCACGTCGCCGATGGTGAGCCGCAGCCGGACCTGGGCCCGGGGCGTGAACGCGGCAGGGCTGGGGTCGGGCGTCCCGTTGGAGACCTGGTGGCCGCCGGCGACCCAGGCGGGCCAGCCGCCCTCCAGCACGCGCGCCGCGTCGTACCCGAAGGCGCGCAGGCTCCACCACACGCGCGACGCGTAGTAGCCCAGCGTGTCGTCGTAGATGACCACGGACGTCCCGTCGCCGACGCCTGCGCGGGACATCGACTCAGCCATCCGGTCGGGGGCCGCGAGGAGGAACGCGGTGCCGCCCTCGGCGACCTGCGCCACCGACTCGCGCCAGTCGAGGTGGATGGCGCCCGGGACGTGCCCGGTGGCGTACAGCGCCCGCGACGACCCGTCCGTCCGCCAGCGCACGTCGAGGACGCGCAGGTCAGGCCGAGCGATGTTCTCGGCAAGCCACTCTGGCGTGGCGAGGAGCTCGGGTCGGGCGAAGCCGGACACACAGGCCTCCAGCGGGGACGAGGCGCCGGCCCAGTGCAGGCGCGCCGATATCATACGGGCGTGCTCCCCCCGTTCATGCCCGAAGCCGAGAAGGTGGCTGCCGTCCGTGAGCTGCTGCCAGCCACGCGAGCCGGCATCTACCTCAACACGGGCACCTGCGGCCCGCTCCCTGCCGAGTCGCAGCGGGCGATGGACGAGCAGACGGCGCGCGAGCTCGCGGTCGGCAGGGCGGCGCCGGACCAGTGGCCGGAGGCCCTCGCCCGCGCGGACGAGGCGCGCGCCTCGGTCGCCGCCGTGATGGTCGCCGACCCGACCGACATCGCGCTCACGCACTCGACGACCGACGGGCTCAACACGGTGGTCTCGGCGCTCCCGTGGCGTCCGGGCGATCGCGTGCTGACGACCAACCACGAGCATCCCGGGGGGCTCGGCCCGCTGCTGGCGCTCCGCGGCCGCCTGGGCGTGCGGGTCGAGTATGTCGACGTCGGCGACGGCGGCGATCCGGAGCAGGTGGTCGCGGCCTTCGCGGCGGCGCTCGAGCGGCCGGCACGCGCGATCCTCGCGAGCCACGTGCTGTGGACCACGGGCGCTGTCCTGCCGGTGGCGCGCATCGCGTCGCTGGCCAGGGAGGCCGGCGTCGTGACGGTCGTCGACGGGGCGCAGGCTGCGGGGGCGATCCCCGTGGTCCTCGACGAGCTGGGCGTGGACGCCTACGCGATGCCCGCCCAGAAGTGGCTTCTCGGGCCCGAGGGCATGGGCGCGCTGTGGGTCCGGCGGGCGTTCGCCGATGCCACGGTGCCGGCGCTCGCGGGGTACATGTCCTACGCGGCATTCGACCCGGACGCCCCGCTGCTCCACCCGGGAGCGCGCCGCTTCGAGACCTCGGGCTTCCACCGCCCGTCGGTCGTCGGCTTCGCGCGCAGCCTGGGCTGGCTGACGATGTCCGTCGGCGTGCCGTGGGCGCAGGAGCGGGCCGCCCGCCTCGCGCGCGCCATGGCCGATCGCCTGGCGGCCATCCCCGGCGTCACCGTCGTGACCCCGCGACCGGCACAGGGCACGCTCGTCTCGTTCAGGATCGGCGGCTGGTCCGGGGCGCAGGCCCTCGCCGAGGTCGCGCCGCGCGCGATGGCCATCCTCCGGGACGTGCACGCCATCGACGCCCTCCGCCTCTCGATCGGCTTCTGGACCACCGAGGCCGAGCTGGACCGCGTCGCCGACGTGGTCGAGCAGGTCGCCCGCCACACGCCGGACACGCTGCCGCCCCGGCGGCTCGCAGTCCTGGGCAGCGATGGCCGGCCCCTCGACTGACCCGCCGGCGCGCCCGGCCGTCCGCCGTCGGGGCTTCCTCGAGGTGCGCTGGCGCCAGTTCCGCAACGCGCCACGCCCGGTCGTCCGGGCGGTCGTCAGCAGCCTCAGCGTGGCGGTGATCCTCGGCACCCTGTTCCTGGCCTACGACGTCGCGCTCGACGACGGCGCGCGGCTTCCGGGCGGCGACCTCCGGATCCTCGTCGTCGCGCTTTACATCGTCCTGGTCTGTGCGGCCGGTGCCTTCGTGACGTGGCTCGTCGTGCCGCTGCCAGGCGGGGCGGGGCGCGCACGCACCACAAGGACGGGCTGGAGCGCGATGCTCGGCTTGTTCGCGGCGGTCCCGATCGCCTACCTTGTGCTCGTGGTGCTCCACGAGATCGTCAAGCCGCTCCTCATGCACCTCTAGGACCGCCTGCACCACTAGGGGGGTACGCGCTCGCATCGGGTCGTTATCATCCGTATCGGCTGCTGGCCCGCTTGCCAGCTGACAGCGAGGACTTCCGTGGACTACGACGACCGTGGGCTGGCCGCTCTGCCCAAGCTCGTCGGGGGACCGAGGTACAGCCGGCCTCCGGTTGGCGCCCAGCCCGTCGAACGCGCGCCCGGCCTGGACGACTTGCCCCTCGTGAGTGACTGGACGCCCGAGGACCAGGAACTGGCCGTGCAGCTCGGCATCAGCGTGACGGCAGCCGCCGATCAGGGCGCCGCCGTGACGACCGCCGCGGACGGCGGCACCGCCAGAGTCCGCCAGACCGGCACCGCCCACGCAGCCGCCCATCCCAAGGGCACCTGGAGCGCCGGCGGCAGGCCCGGGACGCCGGCACCGGCTCGGCGCCGACTCGGCAGTATCCTCAAGGGACGGGACGGCCAGTCCGGCGTCGGCTGAGGAAGCCGCACCGGGGCGGGCCCGAATCGCGGGGGAGTAGCTCAATCGGTTAGAGCGGCGGGCTTATATCCCGCTGGTTCCAGGTTCGAGTCCTGGCTCCCCTACCATCCCGTCTCGCGGGCGGCCATCGTCAGCGCGTCGTCCCCTGGACGGCGATCTCGCGGACCATCTGCTCGACACGCTCGCGGCGGCTGGCCGTGAGTCCGCGCTGCGGCGTGAGGGCGCGCACCCAGGCGGGGAAGTCCTCCGGCCGGACGACCGCGCAGTTGGCGGTGCGCTCGACGCGCGGGTCCGTGCTGACGACCGCCGCATACACCTTGACGACGAAGTCGCGGTCCTCGGCGGCGAGCCAGCCCCGGACGCGCTCGGCGTCCCGACCGGTCCGGTCGGTCGGGCCCTCGACCGGGATCCAGCGCCCGCGCCCGTCGCGGACCTCCCAGCGCGAGCCGACCGCCCTGCTGATCGACGGGGGCGGGACCTCGCCCACAACCACGATGCCGAAGTTCCCCAGCAGCAGCTCGTGGACCCGCCGCCCGCCGGGCAGGCGAAGGTCGGTCGCCGCCAGGGCATCGTCACCGAGCGCGCCGCGGACGGCAGGGCTCAGCTGGCGCGGGCGCAGGGCCGCAGCGGCCTCGACGGCCTCTGCGAAGCGTGTGACGCCGATGAGCAGCAGGCTGGCGGGGACGACGAGGATGGCGGTCCACACCAGGATGTTGAAGATCACCTGGGCATCCGAGGGTCGGCCCTCGGGGATGAGCGACCCGACGAGCGGCGTGCCGAGGAAGAGCCAGGCGAGTGACGCGGCGGCGGCGACGAGGAGAGCCGCGACGACGGCCGACCGTGCGACGGCCAGTCGCTCGACGACGGTCACGGGCTGACGGGCTGCGATCACCTGCATGCCTCGATGCTGGGGCCCCGACGCGCGCCTGCGCGTGGCCGAATAGGACTAGGTAGGAGGAGGCACGCGTCCTAGCGACCGCACCCCAGCCTACCGGTCCGACACGGGCGGGTGCGTGAGCGCACCGCGAAGCGGGACGTCTGGGACCCGATTGCCCCCACCTCGGGGGGAGCGGGACCATGACCGGGGTCAGGCCTCGTCAGGGACCCCCGTACCATTGCCGCCCCCCTCCCAGTCCGGGATGCTCCACTCGTCCCCGAAGCAGCAGGGGAGGCGGACGCCTCGTGGGTCGCAACTCAACACCCGCAGTCCCGGCGGTCCTCAGCGTGGTCGGCAGCGTCCGCGTCCGGGCGGCCACGGCTGCGATCCTGCTCGTCCTCGCCGCGGTGATGCCGGCCCTGGCGGCCAGCCAGAGCGCCGTCTCGCTCGAGGGCGCCAAGGCGTCGGTGACGACGGGCACTCCCACCACCGACATCACGTTCAGCGTCACCTACCACGACCAGGAGCGGGTCGCGCCCTCGTACGTGCGTCTGACCGTGGCTGGCGCCGCGCATGCGATGGCCCAAACCGGCAGCAGCACCTCCTACCGCAAGGGCGTCTCCTATAGCGTGACCCTCCGGCTCCCCGCCGGGACATGGACGACGCAGTTCACGGCGGCCGATACGCGGGGCTCGGTCGGGTCCGCCTCGGGCCCGACGATCACGATCCAGGCGCCGAAGCCCACCCCCACGCCGACGCCCAAGCCCACCCCGAAGCCGACGCCGAAGCCCACCCCGAAGCCGACGCCGAAGCCCACGCCCAAGCCGACCCCCGCGGCGACCCCGAGGCCGACCCCCAGGGCCACCCCGCGGCCCACCCCGAGGCCGACCCAGCGCCCGACGCCCGCACCGACGCGCGACGCGACGCCCGCGCCCACGCCCGCGCCCACGCCCGGCGCCACGGCGACGCCCACGGCCGACGTCACCGCATCGCCGTCGGCCACCCCGTACGTGACGTCTTCCCCCTCGCCCTCCCCGACTGGCGCGATCGCGGTGGTCGTGCCCCCGGCAGGGGCGGGTGGGACGGGCGACACGGGCTCCGGCCCCGGCGGCCAGGGCGGTGGCACGACCGTCCAGCCGCCCTCGGGGGGCAGTCATGGGGCGACAAGTGCCAGTTCGCCGTTCGGCAGCTCGTCGAGCGCGGTCGCGGTCCTGGCCCGGCTGGCACCGACGATGGTGGTCACCACCGGCGGCGTCGCGATGTCGATGGCGTTCCTGGCATTCGGGCGCCGCCGCCGCGACGAGTCGCCGACCGCGCCCGATGACGTCCTCGCTGCCGCGGCCGCGAGTGGGATGTCGAGGGCGTCCGCCGCGAACATGGTCCCGGCCGACGTGCTCGTCGCGGACGCCGAGTCGGTGGCCACCGCGGTTCGCGCCGCGGCTGGGGCACCCGCTGCCGGCGGACCGGTCGACTCGGACATCCCCCGCTGGCGCCGCCAGTCCCTGCTCGAGGCCCGCAAGGCCGATCCGACGAGGACGGTCCGCACCGCGGTCAACCTCACCTTCAGCGGCCAGGCCGGCGAGGCCGTGTCCGGACTCGAGCGCCGCCGCATCCGGTACCGCCTGGTGAGCCTCCTCGACCAGCCCGACGACGTCCGCGGCGTCGAGATCGGCTCGCTCGACGAGGGCGACGAGGTGGTCCTGCTCGAGCGCCTCGGCACCTACTGGCGGGTGCTGTGCCCCGACGGCCGCGAGGGCTGGCTCCACAAGATGGTCCTGGGAGCGCCGATCGTGGACGCGCCGCCGGCCCTCGCCGCGCCGCCGTCGGTGCCGGCGCTGCCGCCGCCCGGCGGGTCCTCGGTGCCGGCGCCACGGCCGACCCCTGGTCCGGCCACGTCCTGGACGGCTGGCGACGAGGGCCCTGCCCCGGGCAGCTTCGAGGACATCCTCCGCCTCTACTCCGAGCGCCGCCAGCAGTTCGGCGACGCCTAGCAGCTTAGGCCCGGCGGCGGACCGTCGGGGGAGGCGGCTTGCGCAGCACCACGATGTGCTGGTGGGCGATGTTCGGCACGAACGTCCGCGGGTAGCCGTACGGCCGCAGCCGCGTCCCGGCCTGGTACCACACGATGTCGCCCTTGGGCACCAGCCCCGCCGCGTCCGCCCGGGCCGCGAGGTCGGCGCCCGTGAACAGGTAGCGGCCCTCCTGGTAGGCGTCGCGGACGATGAGGGCCGCGTAGCCGCCCGGCCGCAGGACGCGCTGGACCTCCGCGAGCACCCCGCCCATCGCGTCGAGGAAGGCCGGGTAATCCGGCAGGTTGGCGAGGTCCCCCGGCAGGTCCGAGACCATCGCGTAGTCGGTGCGCCGGTTGGCGTGCGCCTCGGCGAGCGGCCCGCCGGCCATGGTCATGGGCAGCTGGACGTTGTACGGCGGGTCGGTCGCCACGAAGTCGACCGCCCCGTCCGGGAGCTCGCGCATGCGTGCGCGGGCGTCGCCAACCCACAGCTCGCAGCCTCCGGGGTCGAAGCCGCGCGGCCCGCCGGGGTCGCTGGCGCCGAGATCGGCCAGGCTCGGCCCGTCGCCGCCGTGCTCGGCCTTGAGCGCGACGACAATCTCCTCGTACACCGCCGCCCAGCGCGGGTCCAGTTCGATGCCGATCGCCCGGCGCGGGCCCCGCGCGATCGCCGCCCCGAGCAGCGTCCCGCCGACGCCGGCGAACGGGTCGAGGACGAGTTCGCCGGTCCTGGTGAAGAACTCGATGAGGCGCGCCATCAGGCGCGGCGGCTTGTTCGCCCCGTGGGCCTTGCGGCGGGCGTGCCCGAGTTCGCTCGGGTAGGCCGTGCTCCACACGGACTTGGTGAAGTACAGCCACTCCTCGCCGGGGAGCTCGTTGAGGTCGTTTCGGGGATGGGGAGGGCGTCGCTGCTGCACGTGCGGAGCGTACCCGGCGCGACATCCCCGTGGCCCGCCAGCGCGGCCTCCGTAGAATGACGCCGATGCCAGGCCGTGTTGTCAGCCGCCGCTTCATCGGGCGTGAACCCGAACTCGCCCGCCTCGCCGCAGCGATCGCGGCCGCCGCGGCCGGCACCGCGACGGCCGTCGTGGTCGCGGGGACGGCGGGCATGGGCGCCACCCGGTTCCTCGACGAGGGCCTCGCGCGAGCGGCCGCGTCACCGGCCGCCCCGCTCGTGCTGCGCGGCCGTGCCTACGGGCCGGCCGACCCTCCGTGGCGCTCGGTCCTCGAGGCTCTCGGCCCCCTGCTCGCCAGCCGGCCCGAGGCCGAGCTCGCGAACCTGTTGCGGCGCGACGCGAGGCCCGTCCTCGCGGACCTGCAGGGGATGTCGACAGTGGCCGCCTCGGTGCCCGCCCCCGCCACCAGCGCCCTCGCCGACCCGGAGCGCCGGCAGCCGCGCGCGCTCGAGGCGCTGCTCCGCTGGCTCGGGCGCGCCGCCGCGGAGCGGCCGATCGTGCTGGTGCTCGAGGACCTCCACGCCGCCGATGCCGCCACGCGCGCCTTCGCCACGTTCGTCGCGCGGACCGCGAAGGACGAGCGCATCGCGCTCGTGCTCTCGTACCAGCCGGACCGGCTCCTGCGCGACCACCCGCTGCGCGAGAACATGAACACGATCGATGCTGGGCTGCGGCCGCCGGTGCGGATCGACCTCGGCCCCCTCGCCCGGCGCGACATCGCCGCGCTCATCGAGGGCATCGAGGGCGATCGGCCGTCCGCGTCCATCGTCGTCCTCGTGGCCGAGCGGTCGGCCGGTTCGCCGATGGTCGTGGAGGAGCTGATTGCCGCCCGGCGCGAGCTCCGCAACGCCACCCTGACCGGATCGCTCTCGGACATCGTCTCGACGCGGCTCGCGAAGCGCTCCCACGAGTGCCGTCGCGTGCTCCGCCTGCTCGCCACCGCCGACCGGCCGATGGACCGGGCTCGCCTCGCCCGGGCGGGCGAGGCCTTCGAAGAGCTCCGCCCCGGACATCTGCCGCCTCGCTCGGCCACGGGGCCGCGGCACGGGCGGGACGCCCTCGACGCCGACCTCAGCGCCGGCCTCGACGAGGCGATCGATCACGGCCTGGTCCACCACGACGACGACGGGCGGCTGTGGATCCGCCACGAGCTCGTGGCCCGGGCGGTCATGGCCGATCTGCTGCCCGCCCAGCTGCCGCGCTACCGCGCCGCGCTCGCACGGGCCTGGGACGACGTGCCGATCATCGCGGCCCACCACTGGCGTGCCGCCCATCGCCTGCCCGAGGCACGTGCGGCGGCCATCGCCGCCGGGCGCCTCGCGATGGCCGTCGTGGCGCCCGAGGACGCGCTCGCGGCGTTCGAGATCGGCCTCGCGCTGCCGGCGCCCGCGGAGCCCGGTCCCGAGGAGGACCCCGCGGTGCTCGCCCAGCTGGCGGCGGAGGCGGCGTTCGCCTGCATGCGGCCGACCCGCGCGGTGGCCTACGCGGAGAGTGCCCGCGCCGCGCTCGGCGAGCGCCGCGACCGGATGGCGTGGGCGGTCCTCGAGGGTCGGCTCGGCCGGTATCGGCTGGCGGCCGGCGACACGTCGGGCGCGACGGCCGCGTTCCGGCGGGCCGCCGAGACCGTGCCGCCCGAGGCGTCGGTGGAGCGGGCGCGGATCCTCGCGCTGCTGGCCCAGGAGCGGATGATCGCGGGCGCCTTCGCCGACGCCGAGCGGGCGGCCGACCGGGCGCTGGAGCTCGCGCGCATGCTGGGCGACGAGGCCGAGCCCGAGGCGATCCACGCGCTCACGACGCTCGCGACGGTGTATGGCTGGGGCGGCCGCCCTGAGGCCGCCCCAGCGATGCTCCGCGAGGCGCAGGAGCGGGCCGACGCGCTGGGCCTCGCGGAGGAGCGCTGGCGGGCGACGGCGAACCTCACCGCGGTCCTGGAGCTGCTCGGGCGGCCGTCGGAGGCGGTGGACGAGACCCTCCGCGGAATGGCCTGGGCCGCCGAGCACGACCTCGACGCGGTCTACGGCAACCTGCTCGCCGGCAACGTCGCGGGCGTGCTTGTCGAGATCGGGCGCTGGGCCGAGGCGCGCGACCTCTCGCTGCGCGCGCTCGACTGGAGCCCTGCCGGCATCCCGTTCGTGGTGGCGATCCTCAACCTCGTGATCGTCGAGGTCGACAGCGAGGCGGGCGAGGAGGCGGGCCTGCTGCTCGGGCGGATCCTGGTGGAGCTCGAGACCGGCGGCGACCTCCAGTTCGCGATCCCGGCCTACCAGGCCACGGCGGCGTACGCGATGTGGAGCGGCGATCTCGCCGACGCGCGGCGCGCGGCCGAGCGCGGCTGGGCCCGGCTGCGCGGCAGCGAGGACTGGGCGCTCGTGGCCCGGATGGCGATGACCGCGCTCGAGGTCGAGGCCGCCATCGTGGCCGACGCGCGCGACCGGCGGCGGATCGGCGACGTCGCGGCCTCCCGTGAGCGCGCCAACCGGATCATCGCGGAGGCGGAGGCGGCGGTCGCCCGGGTCCGCGCCGAGGGCGAGGAGCTCTCCGAGCCCGAGGCGTGCCTCGCCACCGCCCGGGCATTCCACGCCCGCCTGATGGCGCGTGACGACCCGGCCAACTGGGCCGACATCGCCGCCCGCTGGCACGCCATCGGCCACCCGTACCGCGAGGCCCTCGCCCGCTGGCACCAGGCGGAGACGATCCTGGGGGCCGCGATCGCCGGGCCGGGCGGCGCACGCGACCGTCTCGACGCGAGGCTGGTCCGCGCCGACGCCCGCGAGCCCCTCGGCGACGCGGTGCAGCTCGCGATGAACCTGCGCGCCCGCCCGCTGCTGCGCCGCCTCCGCGACCTCGCCACGCGGGCGCTGATCACGCTCCCGCCCGAGGTGGACGCACTGCTGGCCGAGCCGGCCGCGAAGCGGTCGCCGATGTCGGCCGCGGTCGCCGGCGAGGCCCTGGCCGACACGCCGGCGTCGGCCGTCCACGCCGCGCCGCCGGCGCATCAGCCGGTCCCGAGCGGCCAGGACACGTTCGGGCTGTCCCGGCGCGAACTCGAGGTGCTCGGTCTCATCGCCCAGGGCCGGACGAACCGCGAGATCGGCGACCGGCTGTTCATCAGCCAGAAGACCGTCGGCGTCCACGTCGGGAACATCCTCGCCAAGCTGGGCGTGTCGGGTCGGGTCGAGGCGGCGTCGGTCGCGATCCGCCTCGGCCTCGAGGGGACCGCGGCTCCTCCGAAGGGGCGCTGACGCCGCGATTCGCGACCCGGCTGACGGAATTGGCCGTTGTTCGGTAGATTCCCCCAGTTCCACGTTGCCCGTGCTCGAGGTCTCCATGCGTCGCCCCCTCGTCCTCGTCGCCCTGCTCGCCCTTGCGCTGCTCGTCTCCGCCTGCGCGGCCTCCGAGTCGCCCGGCTGGACCTACGCGCCGCCCACGCCCTCGCCGACGCCAGGACCCTCGCAGTCGGGTGCGGCATCCGCGGCCCCGTCGGCCGAGGCGTCCGGAGCGGGCCCGTCCGCGGGCGCCTCTGCAGGTTCCTCGGGCAGCGGCGGCAGCGGCGGCACCGTGATCAACGAGACCGCCCAGAACATCGCGTTCCAGCAGACGCAGCTCAACGCCCCGGCCAACACGCCATTCACGATCCACTTCGACAACCAGGACGCCTCCACGATCCACAACATGGTGATCAAGGACAGCTCGGGCAACGAGAAGTTCTCGGGCGCCATGGTCACCGGCCCGGCCCAGGCGGACTACCAGGTGCCCGCGCTCCCGCCCGGCACGTACACGTTCGTGTGCGCCGTGCACCCGACGGCGATGACCGGCACGCTCACGGTCGGGCCCTGACGGGGGTCCCGCGATGACCCCCCGCGTCGACGAGCGCTGCTACCGCGACGCCTACGCCCGGCGCCTGGACGCCCGCGTCCTCGAGGTGGCGGCGGGCGAGGGGGGACCGATCGTGGTCCTCGACGCCACGACCCTCTACCCGGGCGGCGGCGGCCAGCCGGCGGACCGGGGCGTGATCCTGCGGTCGGCGGACGGGCGGACGTGGACGGTCCGGGCCGCCAGGCGGATCGGCGGCGAGGTCGTCCACGAGCTCGAGGTGCCCGAGGACGGCGAGCTGCCGCGGGCCGGCGACGCGGTCGCCGTGGACGTGGAGTGGGCGCGCCGATACGCGCTGATGCGGACCCACACCGCGCTGCACGCTTTGTGCGGCGTCGTGTGGCGCGACTACGGGGCCCTCGTGACGGGCGGGAACATGGAGCCCGGCACCGGGCGCATGGACTTCGAGTTCGAGCGGATGTCGGGCGAGCTGGTCGGCGAGATCGGGGCCAAGGTCAACGCAGAGCTCGTCGCGGCGCACGACGTCAGGGTCAACGTCCTGCCGCGCGCCGAGGCCTTCGCCATCCCGGACCTCATCCGGACAAAGGTCAACCTTCTGCCGCCCGGCATCGACCAGATCCGGACGATCGAGATCGTCGGGCTTGACCTGCAGGCCGACGGTGGCACCCACGTCGCGAACACCCGCGAGGTTGGCGGGATCCGCGTCACCGGCTACGAATTGAAGGGCCGGATCAACAAGCGGATCCGCCTTGAGCTCGTGGATCCGGTGCGATAGGGAGGCTTCCGTAGTCCGAGGGCGACATCCGTCCGTTGACGCATCGGCTGATGCGTCTCTAGAGTGCCCGTAGTGCCCGCGTCCCCAGACACCAAGCAGCTACCACCGGGGGGTGGGCAACATGGCGAGCGCTCCGCTACAGCCGGCTGGCCAGGGCCAGGCGAGGCAGAGGACGCCGACTCGGCGTCATGGAACCGAGCGGCGATTATGAGTTGCCCGGCGCCGGCCAGGACCTCTCGCCCGCGGAGCTAGGGATCGTCAGCGCCATCCCGAACTCCGCGATCGTGGTCGACCGCGACGGCTCTGTGCGCTACGCGAACCGCAAGGCGGAGCGGCTGCTCGGCTGGCCCAGCGGCGGCCTCGTCGGGCACCTCGTGGAGGAGCTGGTGCCGGCCGAGTTCGAGGCCCGCCACGTGGCGCGCCGGCGCCTGTTCCACCGCCGACCAACGAGCCGGCCCATGGGGGTCGGCCGCGAGCTGCTCTGCCGGCGCCGTGACGGCTCGGAGATCCCCGTCGAGATCAGCCTGGGCTCCTTCGGCGAGGGCGACGGCATGCTCGTGCTGGCGACCCTCGTCGAGATCTCGGCCCGCACGCTGCACGAGCACGAGCTGACCGACGCCAACGAGACCCTGCGCCAGCGGGCCGACCTGCTCGAGCGGCGCGCGGACGAGCTCACGCTCCTGACCGAGCTGGGCGAGCTCCTCGAGGCGTGCGAGACGGTCGACGAGGCGTATGCCGCGATCGAGCGGGTCGCGAGCGAGATGTTCGCCACTGACGCGGGCGCGCTCTACGTGCTGGCGCCGTCGGGGACGGCCGCCGAGGCCGTCGCGGGCTGGGGGTCGCCGTGGCCCCAGGAGTCGGTGATCGCGCCGGCCGACTGCCTGGCGCTGCGTCGGGGCCGCACGGCCATCCTGCGCGACGACGAAGGCGTGCGCTGCCTGCACGTTCATGAGCAGCTCGAGGTCGGGGCGCTGTGCGTCCCGCTGGTGGCGCACGCCGAGGCGCTCGGGGTCCTGCACCTCCAGGTGCGCGCCGCGCCGGACGCTTCGGCCGACGCCGTTCTCGGGGACCGGCAGCTGCTGCTCGAGACGCTCGCGCGCCACGTGTCGCTCGCGGTGGCCAACATCCGCCTGCGCACCTCGCTGCGCGAGCAGTCGTCACGGGACGCGCTGACCGGCCTGTTCAACCGGCGATACCTCGAGGAGACCCTCGACCGCGAACTCCGGCGGGCCATGCGCGAGCATCGCTCCATGGGCGTGCTCATGGCCGACCTCGACCACTTCAAGGCGTTGAACGACGCCTTCGGCCATGCCGCGGGCGACGAGACGCTCCGGCGTGTCGGGGCCTACCTCGCAGCCGCGGTCCGGAGCGAGGACATCGCCTGCCGGTTCGGCGGTGAGGAGTTCGTGATCGTGCTGCCCGGGGCCACGATCGAGGACTGCCGGCGCCGTGCCGAGGCGATCCGCGCAGGCGTCTCGACCGCCCCCCAGGCGGGCTCCGCCGCCGCGCACGCGGTCTCCACCGCGCACACGGTCTCCGCCGCGATCTACCCCGGGGTCACGATGTCCGTGGGGGTTGCCGCCTATCCAGAGCACGGAGAGTCTTCCGGGGAGCTGCTCCTGGCCGCCGACACCGCGATGTACCGCGCCAAGGCACTCGGGCGTGACCGGGTCGTGGTGGCGGGCGCGCCGCGCGGGCTGTCGCCCATGGCCGGGTCGGGCTGAGCCGGATCGGGCCGTTCCCGGCTCGCACCGATGCCGCATCATCGGTGCATGACTGACTTCTCCAGCGCGCTCGCCGACCTTGATGCCCGATTCACGCGCATCCGGGAGGAGCGTGGCGTGCCCGGCATGGCGTGGGGCGTCGTCCGCGACGGCCGGCTGGTCCACAGCGCCGGCGCTGGCACGGTCAGCCAGGACGACGCCACGACGCCGACGGCTGACCACGTGTTCCGGATCGCCTCGATGACCAAGTCGTTCACAGCGGCGACCCTGCTGCTGCTCCGCGACGAGGGTCGGCTGCGGCTCGACGACCCGGTGGCGGCGCATGTCCCGGCCCTCGCGCGTTGGCGCCCCTACGCTGCCGACGCGTCGCCCGTGACGATCCGCGACCTGCTCACCATGTCGGGCGGGCTCGCCACCGACGATCCCTGGGGCGATCGCCAGCAGGGGCTGCCGTTCGACGCCTTCGAGCGCCTGCTCACCGAGGGCCCATCGTTCGCGCTGCCGCCCGGCGTCATGTTCGAGTACTCGAATCTGGGCTACGGGATCCTCGGCCGCGTGGTCACCGCCGCGGCCGGGCGCGAGTACCGCGAGGTGGTCCGCGACCGGCTCCTGGCGCCGCTCGGCATGGCATCCTCGGGCTACCTGGAGGAGGAGGTGGCCGAGGGCCGGCTCGTGCACGGCTACGTCCGGCGCGGCGAGGAGCTGCTGCGCGAGGGCCGCGACCCGTACGGCGCGCTCGCCGCGATGGGCGGCCTGTACTCGAGCGTCCGCGACCTGGCCGCGTGGGTCGTCGGGTTCCTCGACGCGTTCCCCGCCCGCTCTGATCCCGAGGGCGCGCACCCGCTGCGCCGGGCAACCCGGCGCGAGATGCAGCAGGGCCACCGTCCCGCCGGGCTCAGCGTCGCCGGGCATGCGCCCGACCAGGCCCCCGTGATCTCGGCCAGCGCCTACGGTTTCGGCCTCGAGGTCGTGGAGGACCTCGAGCTGGGCACGGTCGTCTCGCACGCCGGGGGCTACCCGGGCTTCGGCTCGCACATGGCGTGGCACCCGGCGACGGGCCTCGGCGTGATCGCCCTCGGCAGCCTGCGCTATGCGCCGATGCGCCCGGCGGCGAACGACGCGCTGCGCGCGCTCCTGCTCGCGGAGGTGGCGCCACGACGCGGCGTGACCCCGCTGCCGGCGACCGATCGCGCGGTCGAGGCGGTGGACCGGCTGCTCGACGCGTGGGACGAGGAGGCGGCCGACGCCCTGTTCGCGATGAACGTCGACCTCGACGAGCCGCGCGACCGCCGCCGGGCCGCGGTGGAGGCGACGGTCGATGGCGTGGGCCGGCCGCTGCGGACGGACGGCGCACGGCCCGCGGAATTGGCCACGCCCGCGCACCGGACGTGGTGGCGGCGGGGCGAGCGCGGCTGGCTCCGCGTCAGCGCCAAGATCACGCCCCAGCCCATCCCGCGGCTGCAGTCCCTCGTGGTGGAGGGGGTCCTGGACCCGTCGCCAGCGCTCGTCGCGGCCGCTGAGGCGATCATCGGCGCGGCCTCCGCGGGACCATCACTGCCGGCGGGGCTGCGGATCGCCCCGGGGCTCGACCGCGGCGTCCACGCCCGGACCGCCCAGGCGGCCGCAGCCCGATTCGGCGGCCTGCGGCTGGGGCTCCCGCTCGCCGGCGACGGGCAGACGACCTCGACTTGGGCGCTCGAGACCGAGCGCGGGGGCGGCGCGCGACTGCGACTGGCGATCGACCCGGCGTCGGGCCAGATCACCGCCATCGAGCTCACGACCGCACCCCGAGTCATGCCGGCTGAGGGCTGGTGACCGTCCCTGACAGGCCCGCGATCGCCGACGCATCGGCGGTGGGAACGTGGATCCAGAACCACGCACCGCCGCCCGGGCGGTCGCGATAGCCGATGTGGCCGCCCAGGCTCCGGACGGCCGCAGCCGCCGTGGCCAGCCCGAGGCCCGCCCCGGACCCGTCCGTCCGCGGGTGGGCGAAGGGCGTGAACAGCTCGTCCACCATCGCGGCCGGGACGCCCGGACCCCGGTCGAGGACGTCGATGTCGAGCGACTCGCTCGGCACGGTGCCGCCCAGCTGCCTGACGCGCCGGGCTCGGACCACGACGCCGCGGCCGGTCGGATCATGGCGGACGGCGTTCGAGAGCAGGTTGACCAGCGCCTGCGACAGCCGCATCCGATCGACCAGCACGACTGCCTCGTCCACGTCTTGCGCGGCATCGGCCGCCGACTGCCCGGCGGCCCCCCGGGCCAGCCGCACCGCGTCGTCGACGAGCGGCCGCAGGGCGACGGGTTGCGGATCAGGGATGCGTCCGTCGGCCTCGGCGGTCGCGAGCCCGAGGAGGCCGTCGGCCAGGCTGCCGAGCCGCCGGACGTCACCGAGCGCCTCGGCGACAGCGGCCCGCAGCTCGTCGGGCGACCGGCCTGGCCGCAGCGCCAACTCGAGCTCCACTCGGAGCGCCGCCACCGGTGTCCGAAGGTCGTGCGATGCGGCGGCCACGAACGCCCGCTGCTCATGGACGCTCCGGTCGGCGCGGTCGAGCAGACGGTTGAGGGTGTCGGCCAGGCGGCCGAGCTCGTCCTTGGGGTCGGAGGCGTGGAGCCGCACCGCGACCCGCGGTTCTGCGGCAACGATGCGGTCCGTTTCGGCGGTGATGCGCGCGATCGGCAGGAGGGCCCGGTTGGCGAGGAGCCAGCCGCCCGCGATCGAGACGAGGACCGAGGCCGCCGTCGTCGCCGCGAGGATCCCCGCAAGACGCGCCGCGTCGGCGTCGAGCGCGGCCAGTGACTGCCCGACGACGACAACCGCACCGTCGCGTGCCGACACCGTGTCGAGCGCCGTGCCCGACGGGGCACCGGCCGCCTGCCAGATCGAGCTGCCCAGCGTCGGCTCGGGGAGGCCGGGCGGCGCCGACCGCGATGCGCCGGCGAGCTTCCCGTGCCTGTCGAAGACCACGGTGAAGATCCCAGGTCGCGCCGGGTCCTCGCTCAGCGCCCCCGCGCCGTCGCCGGACGCGACGGTGGCAGCCGCGTCGGCCGCCTGGACCGCGAGCGCCTCGTTGAGCGCACCCCGCAGCTCGGTCGTCTGGCGGGCCCACACGACCACGCTCACGCCCGACACGGTGACGGCGATGGCCAGGCCGTACCAGAGGGCGAGGCGGGTGCGGATGGTCAACGGGGCACCGCAGTCCGCAGCATGTAGCCTGCCCCGCGGACGGTCTCGATTGCGGGGGCGCCCGGGAATTCCGCCAGCTTCGACCGGAGCGCATGGATGTGGACGTCCACCACATTCGAGACGCCGTCATAGGCCCAGTCCCAGACGTGCTCGAGGATCGTGCCCCGGTCCAGCACCTGGTCGGCGCGCCGGGCGAGCAGCTCGAGGAGCGCGAACTCCCGAGCGGAGACGGGCACGCGGCGGCCCTCAACCGTCACCTCGCGCCGGGCCGGGTCCACGCGGAGCGCGCCCACCTGGACGGCCGCGGGGCGCGGCGCCGGCGCGCGCCGCTCGAGCGCCCGCAGACGGGCGAGCAGCTCCTCGAAGGCGAATGGCTTGACCAGGTAGTCGTCGGCGCCGACGTCGAGCCCGCGGACGCGGTCGGCCACCGCGTCGCGCGCGGTGAGCAGCAGGGTCGGTGTCCAGTTGCCGGCGCCGCGAAGGTCGGCCGTGAGCGTCATGCCGTCACCGTCGGGAAGCATGATGTCGAGGACGAGGACGTCGTAGGCGTTCTCCTCTGCCAGCCAACGCGCGTCTTCCGCCGTGGCTGCCGGATCCACCGCGTAGCCCTCGGCGCGCAGCCCGCGTGCAAGCAGCGGGCCGAGTCGAGCGTCGTCTTCCAGGAGCAGGATGCGCATGCTGCGATCCTGGGCCTTCGGGGCTTCAGCGGCGGTTGCGGGACAGCAGAGATTCCTTGTCCCTCCGCCCCTTCATCGATGCTTCATCAACGTCCTGCGATGGTCTCGTCACCACCGCCGCTGCCGCCCCACCTCAAGACGGCAGGAACGGCGGGCCAACGGAGATCGCACACGATGCGCAAGCTCGCGCTCACCTTGGCTGCCGGGATGCTGACGCTGGGCATCGCCGGCCTGACGATGGCGGCGTCGCCCTCGCCCTCACCCAGCATCAGCCCCAGCCCCTCCGCGTCGCCCACCCCCGCCACATCCTCCAGCCCGTCGAGCGGCCAGAGCTCGACTCCGTCCGCGAAACCGTCGACCACGCCAGCCACGACGACAGCGTCCACCGGCACCTGGTCCGCGGCGATCACACCGCTGGACGTGACGACCGGCACCGCCACCGTCCTCCAGCACGAGAATGGGACCGGCACCATCACCGTCCAGCTCAGAGGCCTCCGACCCGACGCCCCGTGGACCGTTGACATCGACGCGGGCACCATGGTCAAGGCCAGTGAGGTCACGACCGGCGAGATCGCCTACCGCTCCGGGATGGGCGTCGAGAAGGTGGCGAGCGACACGTTCCGCGTCAACCTGACGGCGGCTGAGATGAAGGGCTTCCTTGCCGCCCGTTCGGGGGCCGGTGTGGTGGTCCTCGTGTCCGACGGGACCAACCGCTCCGTCGCCACGTTCACGGGCTCCTGATCGCAGCCGAGGGGTCCCGAGGGTCAGAGCGCCGTCGGGACCCCCTCGATTCCCGCGCCCGACTGCATCGTCGGGCGTCGTTTGTTGTCTGGAGGCAACGAAAACCGTACCCGGGTAATGGCGGCCGCTAGTACTTCCGGGTAAGAAGTCTCCAGGTGGGCTATCGCCCGCGCCCGCCGGCGGCCCACGTCAGCAGAAGGAGGCAATCGCCAACGTGAAATCCACCGCTCGTCGAGGGGCGAGGGGCCAGGGTCTGGTCGAGTACGCACTCCTGCTCTCGTTGGTCGCCGGGATTGTTGTGGCGGCCGTGTCATTCATCGGCTCCTCGACCGCATCCGACCTCTCCCAGGTGGGCACGACGATCTGCGCCGCAGTCGCCGGGGCGCCCACCCCACCCTCGTGCACCAACGATTCTGCTGCATCCAACCCTCCCGCCGACAACGGCAACGGGGGGAACGGCAACGGCAACGGCAACGGCAACAACAACGGCAACAACGGCAACGGGGGGAACAACGGCAACGGCCACGGGGGGAACAACGGCAACGGCAACAACGGCAACGGCAACGGCAACAACGGCAACGGCAACAACAACGGCCACGGCAACGGCCACGGCAACGGTGGCCGCGGCGGCTGACTAGCCCCGCGACTCGATCGCCGAACGGGGCCCCGCACCGCCGGTGCGGAGGCCCCGTCCGTCATCGCCAGAGGTCGGGTGCCGCCACCTCGCCACCCACCTGCTCGGCCAGTCGCGCAAGGACCGAGAACCAGTCGAAGCGGCTCGTGACCTCGGAGGCGCGGAGGGTGACCAGACGGCTCCCGGACACGAGGTCCGGCAGCACACGGTCCAGGATTCCCTCCACCTCGTCGCGGAACGCGTCGTTCGTCGAGCGCACGCCGTCGGCCTGGAGCGCCACATCGGGCAGCAGGCGGACCACCAGGTCGTAGGTCCGGGACCAGCGCGCGACCAGCGGACCCGCCTGGAACTCATCCGCGCCACCACACGCGCGCAGGTAGTACGCGTAGTTGTCCATCACGCCCCGATCGGTGGCCAGGACGTCGGCCTTGCGCGCGAGCTCGAGCTCCTGGCGGATCTGGGAGACGAGCACCCACAGCTGCGCCTCGCCGGTGGCGCCCTCGTTGATGCCCAGCGGGTTGTCGCGCACGACCTCGCGCCCGAGCTCCACGGAGAGGCCGGCCCGCTGGACCTCGGCCGCGAAGGCGAGCAGGGCGCTGGTCTTGCGGATCCCGTGCGAGCCGATGAAGGCGACCTTGGCACGGCGCGGCCAGGAAGCGGCCGCTGGCTGGGCCGTCGGCGTTCGGGAAGTCCTGCGCGGCATGGGTCAAGCGTATCGTCCGGCGGCCGCCCGGGTGACATGGGGCCGGCCGGCGACGCCAGCGTGGCTGCGACGCGCAGACCGGCCTCTGCAACGGCCTCAGGCGGGCGGGCGCTCGGGTTCGCCCGCGGTCAACGCGCCAAGCAGGAGCGTGAGCACGCGCGGCATCAGATCCGTGCGGACGTTGTCGGGGTCCAGCGCCGCCTGCATCCCGAGGCCCGTGCCGATCGCCTCGATCACGATGGCCAGATCCCGCGCGGACAGTCCCGCCGCGGCAACGCCGTTGCCGTATCCGGCCTGCTCGAGATACGACGCCACCACGGTGCGGGCGGCCTCGTACTCGCCTGCGACCAGCCGCCGCGCGCGCGGATCGCGCATCGCATGCCGCCAGAACTCGACCACCAGGAGCACCATGCGCAGCTCGGACTCGGGCGGCTCGTCGAACGACGCGAGCTCCTCCTCGCTGATGGCGGCGAGGCTCCTGCCGCCGAACCGGGCCGAGAGCACGGCCGTCTGCGAGGCGATCCGGCGCTCGAGCAGCGCGATCACGAGGTCGGTCTTGGAGACGAAGTTCGAGTAGACGGCGCCCTTGGTGTAGCCGGCTGCGGCCGCGACGTCATCGAGCGAGGCGGCGTCGATGCCCCGCTCCGCGAAGAGCTGGCCGGCGGCGTCGAGGAGCCGCTCGCGCGTCTGGGCCTTCTGCTGTTGGCGGGTCAGCCGTTCGTGCATGCCTTCAGGATACCACTTGGTTTCTGTATACCGAAGGGTATTGACATTCTGCTCGGTATCCACATACTTGCTGGTATCGCACCTCGCCGGGACCACCGGCGGTGCCGGACTCGAAGGGAGACCAAGGGTGCTGCTCGAAGTGGAGCGCGTCGTCAAGCGGTACGGGCGGAGCCCGAGCCCCGCCAACGACGGCATCGACCTCGCGGTGGAGGCCGGCCAGGTCTACGGCCTGCTCGGCCACAACGGCGCGGGCAAGACCACGCTCGTGAACCAGATCGTCGGGCTCCTCAGGCCCGACAGCGGATCCATCCGGGTGGCGGGCCGGGACGTCGTCGCGGACCCTGGCTTCGCCCGGCGAACCTGCTCCATCCAGCCGCAGGCGCAGGTGCCGATCAGCGGCCTGACGCCGCGCCAGGCGATCGAGACGCTCGGTCGGCTGCGCGGGGGCGAGGCGACCACGGTCCGCGCCCGGTCCGAGCAGCTCATCGAGGCGCTGGCGCTGGCCGAGTGGGCCGACACCGATGCAGCCCGGCTGTCGGGTGGCGTGAAGCGGCTCGTGTCCTTCTCCATGGCAGCCGTGTCGCCCGGCCGGCTCGTCATCCTCGACGAGCCCACCAATGACGTCGACCCCGTCCGCCGGCGGCTCCTCTGGGGCCAGGTCCGCGCGCTCGCCGACGAGGGGGCAGCCGTCCTGCTGGTCACCCATAACGTCATCGAGGCGGAGCGCTCGGTCGACCGGCTCGCCATCCTCGGCCACGGCCGCGTCATGGCTGAGGGGACCCCGGCCGAGCTCAAGGCCGGCATCGCAGACGGCCTCCGCCTCGAGCTCGTCCTCGAGCCGGCGGCCCCGGCACCCGACCAGCCCGACTTCGCGGCCTCGTTCGCAACCACGGGCAACCGAGTCCTGGCCACGCTGCCGGGCGCCTGCGGCGGGGAGGCTGCCCTCTGGGCCCAGCGCCTGCGCCAGGCCGGCCGCATCGACGAGTACACGCTCGGGCCGGCGACGCTGGAGGACGCGTACGTCGCCCTCGCCGGCGAGACCGCCGGCGGGACCGCCACCGAGACCAACGAGGAGCTCAGCAATGACCGCGCTGCGTAGCTATCGCCTGCTCGTCGCTTGGCAGGCTCGCCGGATGAAGGGGTTCCTGCCCCTCGGGATCGTCGTCCAGACGCTCCTCGCGCTCGGGATCATGGCGGGCTATCCGCTCCTGTTCCCGGCGATGGACAAGACCACCATCCTGTTCATCGCCACCGGCGGCCCCTCCGTCAGCCTCATCACGATCGGCCTCGTCGCGGTGCCGCAGCTGGTGTCGCAGGCGAAGACCGAGGGCACCCTCGACTACATCCGCGCCCTGCCGATCCCGCGGCTCGTCTACCTGCTCGCGGACCTGACCGTGTGGCTCGTGTGCGTCGTGCCGGGCGTGGCCTTCTCGGTGGCCGTCGCGTCCGTCCGGTTCAACCTCGACCTGCAGGTGAGCCTGCTCGTCGTGCCGGCGGTGCTGCTGGTCGTGCTCACCGCCACATCGGTCGGCTACGCGCTCGCCTCGCTGCTGCCGCCGATGCTGGCCCAGATGCTCAGCCAGGTGCTGGTCGTCTTCATCCTCATGTTCTCGCCGCTCAACTTCCCGGCCGACCGCCTGCCGGACTGGCTCGCCGCGATCCACCGCGTCCTGCCGATCCAGGCGATGGGCGAGGTGATGCGGGGCACGCTGGCCTCGAACGCCTTCCCGGTGACGGCCGGCGCGTTCCTGCTCCTGGGCGCCTGGTGCGTCGCCTCCTTCGCCGCCAGCGGACTGGTCATGACCCGCCGGCGCTGAGGACACACCTGATGGGTGCTCGGGCGCCCCTCCCCGAATGGGGACTCGCCACCAATCCCGCTGGCCGGTCTCCTTCTCTAGGCGACGTGACCGACTCCGCTCCAGGCGCCATGGATGCCGGACGCGGTCGGGCGTCGCCTAGCGGGGCGCACGGAGGCGACACCGGCATGGCACGAGTCCGACGGACGGGATCGGATGCCCGGCCTGCTGCAACGGGACCGGCGGGGGAGCCCGACCGGCCGTCCCGACATGGTCGCCGGCTCGACGACGACACGCTGGCCGCGATGCTCGCGACCTTCCTCGCCGACCACCCGGAGGCGATGGTCGCGGCCATCGACCCCGGCCCGACCGGCCTGTTCACGACTCCGCCCTCGACGCTCGACCTCGAAGGGCGCGTGCTCCTGCAGGGCCGCAACGCCCTCGACATCGTCGTACCGTCCGACCGCGTGGTGGTCATCGAGGCCTGGGAGGAGGCCCGCGCCAGTGGCGTCGGGCGGAGTGTCGTGCACCTAGCGGTCGACCCGGCCGATCCGGCGTTGCTGACGCTGGTGGACGCGCGGGCCGCCCACGGCGTGTTCGTGGGCGCGGTCATTCCCGCGCCCGGGCAGGGCGACCGGCCGCTCGTCGCCCATCCCACAGTACGGCTGCCATCCCGCATCGGGCGGATGGAGAAGAGCGAGCTCGCGGTCATCCTCGCGGCGGACGAGACGATGACGCGGATCCTCGGCTGCTCCGAGGCGGACCTGGTCGGCCGCCGGACGCTCGAGCTGCTCCACCCGGACGACCAGGAGGCGGCCATCCGGGACTGGATGCAGCTCCTGGAGGGCGCCGGGTCGCTGCCGCCGGTCCGCCAGCGGCTGCGGCGTGCCGACGGCACGTGGGCATGGTTCGAGGTCGTCAACCACAACCACCTCGCTGACCCGGATCGCGGCTGCGTGCTCTCTGAACTTGTCGACGTGTCGCAGGAGATGGCCGCCGAGACCGCGCTCCGGGCTCGGGAGCAGCTGCTCCGCCGGCTCACGGAGGCCCTGCCCATCGGGGTGCTCCAGGCGGGCTCGGACGGCGGCGTGGTCTACACCAACGACCGCCTGCACCGCCTGCTCCGCACCCCGCCCGCCCTCACGGTCGCCGACCAGCTCGCAGCGGTCGCGCCCGAGGACCGGCCGGCCCTCCAGGCCGCGGTCGAGGCGTCGCTCCGGGCAGGCATGGACGACGACCTCGAGCTGTCGGTCCTTCCGCCCGGCGGCCCCGGCCGGCGGTTCCTGATCCGCATCCGCTCCCTGTCCGACGAGGCCGGTGCACCCGCCGGCGCGGTCCTGGTGGTCGAGGACGTGACGGAGAGCTCCCGGCTCCGCGCGGCGCTGGAGGACCAGGCGACGCGCGACCCGCTGACCGGGACGTTGAACCGGGCGTCGGTGCTCGCCGCGGTCGAGCGCCTGCTGGCGGCCGAATTGGGGGCGCTGGCGGTGATCTTCGTGGACCTCGACCGGTTCAAGTCGATCAACGACCTCTTCGGCCACCAGACCGGCGACGACCTCCTCCGGGTGGCCGCGGACCGGCTCCGGTCGGCGCTCCGCGACCACGACTCGGTGGGCCGGATCGGGGGCGACGAGTTCCTCGTCGTCTGCCCGGGCGTCCGGACCGCCGAGCACGCGCTGCGGGTCGGCGAGCGGATCGCGCGGGCGATGGGGACGCCCGTGGCGCTGGGCGGGCGGAGCCTCGACCTGCGGGCGAGCCTCGGCGTGGCGCTCGGCGACGCGGGCACCGAGGGCGCCGACAGCCTGGTGGCGCGCGCCGATGCGGCCATGTACGCGTCCAAGCGCGCGGGACGGGGCGACCCGGTGCTGGCCGGCTTCGAGCCCGACCCCGCAGACGTCCGCGGGCCTGGCGGCGGTCGACCGCGCCCGACCCGCATGGGGCCCGCATCAACCCGCGCCACGGCCTCGACGAAGGCCCCGAGGCTCGCGCCACCGGGGCCGTCGCTGCACGAGGACGCAGCGCGTAGCGTGCCTCGAGCGTAGAGGGCCGAGTCGCCCAGCTCAGCGAGCGACGTGAGAACCGGGAGGCTAGAGGGCCTTCACCGCCGCCACCAGCCCGGCCAGGCCCGCCTTCGCGTCGGCGAACAGCATCCCGGTCTTGGGGTTGGTGTAGAGCTCGTTGTCGATCCCGGCGTAGCCGCGGCCCATCGAGCGCTTCATGACGATGATGTTCTTGGCGTGGTCCACGTCGAGGATGGGCATCCCCGAGACGGGCGAGCCGGGCCGGCGCGCCGCCGGGTTTGTGACGTCGTTCGCGCCGACCACGAGCGCCACGTCGCAGCGCTGGAACTCGGGGTTCACGTCCTCCATCTCCCACAGCTGGGTGTAGGGGACGTTGGCCTCTGCGAGGAGCACGTTCATGTGCCCCGGCATCCGGCCCGCCACCGGGTGGATCGCGTACTTCACGTCCACGCCCTTGGCCTCGAGGATCTCGGCCAGCTCGCGGACGCCGTGCTGTGCCTGGGCCACGGCCAGCCCGTACCCCGGCACGATGATCACCTCGGACGCATAGGCGAGCTGGATCGCGGCATCGTCCATCGACACCTCGCGGACCGATCCGCCCGCGCCGTCGGCGGCCGCCACGGCCCCGTCGCCGGCGCCGAATCCACCGATCATGATGTTGAGCACCGAGCGGTTCATGGCATCGGCCATGAGCTTGGTGAGGATGGCGCCCGACGCCCCCACGAGCGCGCCGGCGATGATCAGCAGCGGGTTGTTGAGCACGAAGCCCGCCATCGCCACCGCCGTCCCGGTGAACGAGTTGAGCAGGCTGATGACGACCGGCATGTCGGCGCCGCCGATCGGCAGCGTCATTGTCACGCCGAAGATCAGCGCAGCGGCGAGGATCGCGAGCAGCACCGGCAGGCTCACGTTGCCGAGCCAGATGTAGAGCGCGCCGACGATGACGACGACCGTGAGGACCCCGGTCACGACCTGGCCGCCGGGGATCCGCGTGGGTCGCGACGGGGTGATCCTGAGGCCCATGAGCTTGCCGGACGCGATCAGCGAGCCCGTGAACGTGATCGAGCCGATGACGACGTCGAGCACCGTGGCCACGTTGTCCTGGAGGCCCGGCGTGGTGTTGGCCGACACGTGGCTGAAGTACTCGCTGATGGCGATCAGCGCCGCCGCCCCGCCGCCGACCGCGTTGAACAGCGACACCAGCTGGGGCATCGCGGTCATCTTCACCGTGCGCGCGGAGTACAGGCCGTAGCCGCCGCCGACGATGATCCCGGCCGCGATGATCAGCCAGCCGAGGGGATTGACCGAGCCCGTGGGGGGCAGCACCAGCAGCCAGACGGCCGTGGCCGCGATGGCCAGCGCCATGCCTCCCGCCGAGAGGAGATTGCCGTTCCGCGCGGTGGCGGGCGAGTTCATCTGGACCAGGCCCAGCACGAACGTGACGGCGCCGGCCAGCCAGACGAGCCGGACGATCTGGTCGAAGGTCGTGGAGTCGAAGGTCACGGTCAGCCCTCCGCCTTCTCGGCCTTGGGCGTCGCGGGCTTGCGCCTGAACATCTGGAGCATGCGGTCGGTGACCACGTACCCGCCGACGACGTTCAGCGAGGCGAACGCCACGGCCACGAACGCGAGCAGGTAGGTGGCCGGGTCGTTGGCGCTGGTCGCGATGATCATCCCGCCCACCAGCACGATCCCGTGGATGGAGTTCGCGCCCGACATGAGGGGCGTGTGGAGCGTCGCCGGGACCTTGGAGATCACCGCGAAGCCGCAGAGGATCGCGAGGACGAAGATCGTGAACGCGAGGTCGATGGTGAGCTGGCTGCCGATCACGCGTTGCCTCCGGCTGGCGCGGGCGAGAGGAGCTTGGCCACCGCGTCCGAGGTGATCCTGCCGCCGTGGGCGATCACCGTGGCTCTGGTCACGTCCTCCTCGAAGTCGAGCGCGAGGGCGCCGTCCTTGACCATGTTCAGCAGCAGCGCGGAGATGTTCCGCGCGTAGAACTGCGAGGACGAGGCGGGCATGGACGCCGGCAGGTTCTCGGGGGCCACGATCGTGACGCCGTTGTCGGTCACGACCGTGGTGCCGGCCTCGGAGAGCTCGCAGTTGCCGCCCAGGGCGCTCGCGGCCATGTCCACGATCACCGAGCCCGGCTTCATGTTCGCGACCGCCGCGGCCGTCACCAGGACCGGTGGCTTGCGCCCCGGCACCTGGGCCGTGGTGATGACCACGTCCTGGCCGCCGATGACGCCGTTGAGCTCCGCCTGCTGGGCCGCCTGCTCCTCGGGCGTGAGCGCTCGGGCGTAGCCTCCCGACCCGGTCGCGTCGATGGCCGTCTTGAGCTTGACGAACTTGGCGCCCAGGCTCTCCGCCTGCTCGGCCGTCTCGGGGCGGACGTCGTACGCGGACACCACCGCGCCCAGGCGGCGGGCCGTGCCGATGGCCTGGAGCCCCGCGACGCCGATGCCCAGGACGAGCAGATAGGCGGGCTTGGCGGTGCCGGCGGCCGTCGTCAGGAGCGGGAAGTACCGCCCGTACGTGTTGGCCGCGATCAGCACGGCCTTGTAGCCGCCGACGTTCGCCTGCGATGAGAGGGCGTCCATCGTCTGGGCCCGCGAGAGGGTCCGCGGGATGGCGTCGAGGCTGATCGCCGTCACGCCGGCATCGGCCAGCGTCTGCATCAGCGCCGGGTCGAGGAGGGGCGCCAGCAGGCCGATGACGACCTGGCCGCTGCGCAGCCGTGACACCTCCGGGCCTGCGGGCTTCTGGACACGGAGGATGACGTCGCTCTGGGCGTACAGGGTGTCGGTCGCCACGACCGCCGCCCCGGCGTCGGTGAACGCCTGGTCGGGGATCATGGCGCCGTCGCCGGCGCCGGCCTCGACGAGCACCTCCAGCCCGGCAGCCGTGAGCTTGCCGAGCGCCTCGGGCACCAGGGCGACGCGCCGCTCTCCGGCCGCAGTCTCCCTGGCGACGCCGACCTTCATGGGCATCACCATCCAACGTGGGGGCTGGTTTCTTGGGTGGACCGGGCGAGTGTACCGGATGGCCCTTCTCGGGCGTGACGAACGGCCCGAGCTCCCGAAACGGGGCCGAAACGCACGCGCCGGCGGCGCGCCGCGAGGCGGCCTCAGGCGATGCCGTCGTCCGCCGAGTGCTGGAGGGTCAGCTCGAAGACCGCGCCGCCGTCGGGGCGGTTGTAGGCGCGGAGCCAGCCGCCCATCGCGATCGCGAGCTGCCGGCACACGAACAGCCCGATGCCCGCGCCGCCGACGGTGCCCGCGGTGGACGGTGAGCGGTAGAACAGCTCGAACAGCTGCTCGACCTCGTCCTCGACGATCCCCGGGCCCCGGTCGAGCACCCGGAGCGTCACCGCCTCGCCCTCGGCGACCGCCTCGACGTCCACCGCCGAGCCCTCGCCGCCGTACTTCACGGCGTTCGCGAGCAGGTTGCGCAGGACCTGCTCGATGTACATGTCCTCGCCCTCGACCGATGGCAGGTCGGGCGGGATGGTCGTGTTGAACGTCGTCTCGGGCGAGCGCGCCCGCTCGGACGCCACCACCCGCTCGATGACCGCGCGGAGCGCCACCGGCTCGTCGCCGACGTCGAGGCGGCCGCGCTCCACGCGCGTGATGACCAGCAGGTCCTCGACCATCCGGAACAGCCTGTCAGCCTCGCCCGACACGTCGGCGAGCAGCGCATCGCGGGCGGCGGGCTCCATCTCGCGCCACCGCCTCGACAGCACCCGAGTGCCGCCGAAGATCGTGGTGATCGGCGTGCGCAGCTCGTGCGACACGACGCCGATGAACGCGTCGCGCAGTCGCGCGGCCTCCCGCTCGGCCTCGAGCCGGCGGTTGCGCTCAAGCTCGGCAACCTTGCGCTCGGTGATGTCGCGCGTGGTGCCGATGACCGTGACGGGCTGGCCGGCGTCGTTGTCGATCAGGCGGCCGACGCCCGACAGCCACCGCTCGGGGTCTTCGGCGCCGCCCACCCGGAACTCCACCTCGTAGGACCCGCCGCGCCCGAGGCACGCCTCGAGGGTCGCCCGGACGCGGTCGCGGTCGGCCGGGTGGACGGTGCGGACCCAGGCCTCGGCGGGCGCGCCATCACCCACGGCCCCGGCGAAGGTCGGGGGCTCGGGCGACCAGCGGACCCTGTCCGCGGCCACGTCCCACTCCCAGATCCAGGTCCCCGATGCCTCGAGGCCCAGCTTGAGGCGCTGGTCCCGCTGCCGCACGGCCTCGAACAGGCGGGCCCGCTCCATCGCCCCGGCGCCGTAGTCCGCGAGTGCCTTGAGGAACCAGCGGTCGCCAGCATCGATGTCCATGACCCGATCGAACGTCACGGCGAGGGCGCCCGTGGTGCGGCCCTCGAACACCATCGGCACGACCGCGGACGCCTGCACATACCGCGCAGCGCCACCGCTGCCGAGCAGCGGGTGGTCGCGCAGCCGGTCTGCCGCCGAGGCGTGGACGATCGGCTGGCCGGTCCGCACCACGCGGGCCATCGGCACGTCCTCGTCGATCGGCACCCGCTGCCAGCGCGCCACGGTCTCGGCGTCGTACCCGCGCGACGCCAGCATCAGGACCTCGTCGCCGCTCTCAGTGAGCACGGCGCACCACCCCTGCGGGGCGTCCAGCACCACGCATGCGGCGTCGATGATCTGGGCGGCAACCTCCGCCGGCTCGAGCGACCAGAGCAGGGCATCGGCAACACGCTGGAGGACTCGACGCTGCTCGTCCGCGTGTGCGGCGCCGGTCATCCGATCGAGCGGGGGCGTGCTGCTCACGGCGGGAGTATGCCGGGATGGGCGCAGACGGGCTCCGGAGGGCGCTCGGATCCGGCACCATGGGGCACGTGAGCAGCCTCGACCCCGCCGAACCGGCCGACGCTCGCGATCACGAGCCCGGCGATCCGGTCGCGGCGACCCCGATGGCGGGGACGCCGGGATCGCCCCTGCCGGCCGAGCAGGCCGCGGACAGCGGCGCTGTCGAGGGCGAGGGGCCGGGCGACGGCGTCGCCGACGAGGACGACGAGGGCCGCGAGGACGCGGATCTGGAGGACGACGAGCTCGCGGACGACGCGCCCCCAGTCCGGACCGCGTCGCTGCACCGTGGTCCCGGCCATCTCTCCGGCGAGCCGGGCCGCCTCTTGCGCTCCCTGGCGGCGGTCCTGGCCGTCGCGGTGGTCTTCGGGTCCGGAGTGCTGGTCGGCCGGATCACCGCGCCGCGCGACGAGCCGGTGGCCGCGGCGTCGGGCGGCGCGGCGGACGTCGGGGCCAGCGCCGCGTCGCCGGTGCCATCGGCCGGTCCGGCAGCCTCGTCGCCGCTCGCCGGGCTCGCCTCCGACGGCCCGGTGCTCGGCAGCGCGACCGCGAAGGTCCAGCTGACGTACTGGGCCGACTACCAGTGTCCCTTCTGCACGCGATTCGCGGAGACCGTCCTGCCCCAGCTGGCCTCGCGGATCGCCGACGGGACGGTCGCGGTGACCCACCGCGACTTCGTCTTCCTGGGCCCCGAGTCGCTCGATGCGGCCATCGCGGTCCAGTGCGCCGGCGAGCAGGGCAGGTACTGGCCCATGCACGACGCGGTGTACGCCGCCCAGGACGGCGAGAACCGGGGCGCCTTCTCGGCCGCGACGCTGACCCGGCTCGCCGCGGGCGTCGGCGCCGACAGCGCGGCGTTCACCGACTGCACGCAGCGCCACGACGTCCTGGTCGCCGTGCTCGCGGACACGGGGGCGGGGGTTCGCGCCTCGGTGTCGTCCACCCCCACGATGGACATCCCGGGCCGGAGGTTCCTGGGCGTCCCCGACGCCGCCGCGTTCCTGCAGGCGATCGACGACGCGGCGACAGCCGGCACCGCGCCCACCGCGGCCCCGTCGGCGGCCCCGTCCGGCGATCCCTGGGCGGACACGGCGACGAGTGGCCGGACGGCAGGCTCCGCGGCGGCGCCGGTGACCGTGGAGCTGTGGCTCGACTACCAGGCGACCGGCGTGCCGGCCCTGGTCCAGACGCTCGAGCCGGAGCTGCGCACGCGGATCGCCGAGGGCAAGGTCCGGCTGGTGCTCCGCGACCTCGCGACGCTGGGCGAGGAGTCGACGGCCGCCGCGTCGCTCATCCGCTGCGGATCGCAGGACCACGAGCCAAGCGTCTGGCTGGCCCACGACGTCCTGGCGGTGTCGGCGCAGGGCGCCAACGCCGGCGTGTTCACGAGCCGCAGCCTGCTGTGGTTCGCCGCCAAGCTCGGCTGGGACGTCACCGCGCTCGATGCCTGCATGGCCGACCCGGCAACGGCCTCGGCCGTCCAGGCGGAGACGTCGACCGGCGTGGCGAACGGCCTCACGGCGGCACCCACGGTCGTGGTGATCGCCGGCGCCAAGGAGGCCGCTCGGTTCTCGGGCTCATCGATCGACGCCGCCCGGGTGCTCGCCGCCGTCGACGCCGCCGTCAAGAAGTGAGGTTCTGCCCGCAAGGGTGAAACCTCGTGACACCGGACTGCCTCGGGATGAGTAGCGGGATCCCCGCCCGCTCGGACGTTCTCCCCGTCCGGCCGCGGCTCCCCCGGCTCCTGTCCCGCCGGGGGAGCCGCCCATGTTTCCGGGGCTCGCAGCGCCGGCGGCGGCGCTGGCGTCCTGGCGGCGCGCCGGGCTCAGGGGACGCGGCGTCCGCGCGGCCCGCTCCCGATGGCGACTGGCGAGGTGCCGCTAGAGGTCGGCGATGCTGATGATCCCGCGCCGGATGGCGAACTTGAGCAGCTCGGTGCGGTCGTGGAAGCCGAGCTTCTCCATGATGTTCGCCCGGTAGTTGTGGACGGTCTGCTCGGAGAGGTGGAACACCTTCGCGATCTCGCGGTTGGTGTGGCCCACGGCGGCCAGGAGCAGGACCTCGCGCTCGCGCTCGGACAGCGACGCGTAGGCATCCTCGGCCGGCGCGTCGGGGCTGCGCAGGACGTAGGTGTTGACCATCTTGGTGACGATCGACGGCGAGACGTAGGTCTGGCCGCGGCTCACCGAGCGCAGTGCGGCCACGAGGTCCGACGGCTCGGCCTCGCGCGTGAGGAATCCGTCGGCACCCGCCTTGAGGGCCATGGAGAACTGCTCGCTGCCGTTGCCGCTGCGGCACTCGAGCGCGATGATCCGCGCTCCGGGGGCGGCGGCGCGAACCTTCTCGATCGCCTCGAAGGTGGAGCTGCCGGGCGCCGACAGCGGCTGGCACTCCGCGATCACCACGTCGACCGGCGAGTGCGCGAGCGCACCCGGGATCGACTCCAGGGTGCTCGCCGTGCCGGTGACCTCCATGTCCAGTTCAGCGTCGATGATCGAGCGGAAGCCGGCGACCAGCATCGGGAAGTCGAAGATCGCGAGTTGCACCGCGATCCTCCCGCCGCCAGGCGCTGTGCCGTTGCTCCGCACCGGTCCCTCATCGCTCCCGCACTCGTCCCGGGACGCGCGCCCGGGACCCCACCACTACTGTGCCCGTGACGGCCGTCGCGTCCTAGGGGCCAAGTGTCGCTGCGCACCGGACCCGTCGGCCGACAGACGCGGGACCGTACGGCACGGAACGGGGGTGTCTTGGCAGGGCGACGCCGGTGGGTGAGGTTGGCGACGGACGTGGGTCCAGGGCGACGGGGCGGGTTCCCGATGGCCCGCAAGCTACCGTGCGGCTCGCACTGCCGGGACGATTCGCCTGCGGGCCAGCAGCGGCTCGCGGCCCGGCCCGCCCCAGGGGCGCCCCCGCGCAACTAACCGACGACCAGGCCTCCCGCGTGGCGCTCGACCCCGGTCACCCGCTCGAGGCCCTCGTGGAGGGCGAACTCCACCGACGTCTCGAGCCGCTCGCCGGGCGCCAGCATGCGCACGCGGCCGCCAGCGATGGCGCCCTCGAGGTCCTGCGGGTGGCTGGTCCACGGCTCCATCGCGAGCAGCTCGTGGCCGCGCCAGCCCCCGTAGACCTGCCAGAGCCAGGCGTGCGGGAACACGTCGCGGTCGAAGACCATGGCAATCCCGCGCCTGGCGACCGTGTCGGTGAGCGCGATCCAGCCGTCCGCCAGATCGGTGGCCCAGTGGCCGCCGAACACACCGGCATCGCGGCCGAGCACCACCGACATGTCGCGGACGCCATCCGAGACACCCTGCAGCGGGCCCCCCGAGGCCGCAGACAGCGAAGGCCACGTGTACCTCTGCCCGACCACCCCCATCAACGGACCTGACGTGACGCCGACCTCCATCCCGCCGTTCCGGGGCAGATCGACACGGTGTCCGGCGTCGACCGAGAACGCCGGGTGCAGGCCCCAGGTGAACGGCAGGGGGCGCACGTCGAGGTTCTCGATCGCGTAGGCGGCGCGAAGGACCGGCTGCCCGGCCCGCAGGACGAGCGTGCGCGTGAACCGGGCTGCCGCGATGTTGCCCAGTGCCGACGCGGTGATCGACGCCTCGGACCCGTCGGCCGCCGCGGCCCAGGTCGCCGTCCAGGGCGTGCACCACAGCTCGCCCATGTACGGGAGCTTCTCGCCATGCAGTGTCGACAGCTCGCCGCCGGGGAAGACCTCGTCCCAGCCGCCCGACCACCAGTCGTCGAACCAGGCGCCGTACGGGGCGAGTCGGGGCGTGAGTCGCGGGTTGCGCCACAGCAGCTCGCGATCGGCCCTGACGTCAGCGAGCGAGGCCACGTGCCCGCCCATCACCGGGACGACGGTCGTCGAGACCAGTCCGTTGTCGAGCTCCAGCGCCGGCATCCCCTCCCAGGTGACCTCGCCGACTCGGGCGGTCACGCCAGGAGGACCTCCACGCCGGCGTCGCGGATCTCGGCCACGCGATCGGCGTCGGCGCCCGCGTCCGTGATGAGCAGGTCCACCTGGGCGAGCGGCACGATCGTGGTGAAGCCCTGGCGCCCCAGTTTCGAGGCGTCGGCCACGGCCACGACGCGACGGCTGCGCGACGTGGCCACGGAGCCGACCTCGGCGACGAGGACGTGGGGCGTGGTCAGGCCGGACTCGACGCTGAGGCCGTCGCAGCCGAGGAAGATCGTGTCCGCGGTGAGCCCGCGCAGCCCGTCGATCGTGCCCGGCCCGACGAACGCGCGGTACTCGGGCAGGTACAGCCCGCCCACCACGACCAGGTGCGGTGCGTCCCATGCGCCGATCTCGTCGACGACCGGCAGCGAGTACGTGACCACGGTGATGGCACTTGGCGCCCGCAGGGCGGGCGGCATCTGGGCTGCCACCTGGGCGACCGTGGTGCCGGAGTCGAAGAGCACGATCTCGCCCGGCCCGATCAGCCGGGCCGCGGCCGCGGCGATCCGCGCCTTCTCCTCCCGGTGCAACCGCAGCTTGGTGGCGTACACGCCGCCGGCCAGCTTGGCCGCGAGGCTCACGGCGCCGCCGTGGACCCGGCGGAGCCGGCCCGCGCCCTCGAGCAGGATCAGGTCGCGCCGGATGGAGGCGTCGGTCACGCCGAAGCGCACCGTGAGGTCCGCGACGCCCACCCGCTGGTCCTCGTCCACCAGCCGCGCGATCTGCTCGCGCCGCTCGTGCGCCGAGAGGCCCGGCGCGTCGGGCACGGCATCCGCCGAGAGTGTCACTTGTTCACCCCCATGGTCAGGCCCTGGATCAGGTTCCGCTGGAAGATGAGGTAGACGATGATCGCGGGCAGGGCGCTCACCAGGGAGCCGGCCATCAGGAGCGGGATGCTCACCACCCGGCCATTCTGGAGCACGGCCAGCCCGACGGTGATCGTGCGCACGGCCGGCGTCTGGAGGAACAGCAGCCCCACGAGGAGATCGTCCCAGATCTGGATGACCTGGAGCACGGCGACTGTGGTGATGGCCGGGATCGCGAGGGGCAGCATCACCTTCCGGAAGATCTGCCAGTAGCTGGCGCCGTCCATCACGGAGGCCTCGACGAGCTCGGTCGGGATGCTGCGGTAGTAGGTGGTCATCAGGTACGTCGCGAACGGGGCGCCCAGCGCCCCGTACACCACGATCGCGCTGAGCACCTTGTTGATCCCGAAGACCTGGTTGACCGCGAGGTCGAGGCCCAGCACGTCGATGTGCGCCTTCGCGACGTTCACGATGTCCACGTAGACCGGGATGATGATCGACTGGACCGGGATCATCATCCCGGACAGGATCGCCAGGAAGACGAGGCCGGAGCCCCGGAAGGTCAGCTTCGAGAAGGCGTAGCCGCCGGTCGTGCTGACGACCAGGATCAGGGCGACGCCGCCGAGGGTCACGAGGCTCGAGTTCAGCAGCTGCTGCAGGACCGGCATCTGGTCGAACAGCTGCTGCCACGAGTCGAGGCTGAACCCGCTCCCCGCGATGTACTGGTCCTTGGACCGGAACGAGGTCACGACCATGAGCACGAACGGGAACAGCATGATCACGCCGACCACGCACAGGATCAGGAACATCGTCAGCCGGCTGGTGCGCCGCCGCAGGCGGGGATCCATCGGGGCCGCCTAGTCGAGCCGGCTGCGGAACAGCCGCAGCTGCGCGAGGCTGATGCCGAACACGACCACGAACAGGACGATGCCGATGGCCGCCGCGTAGCCGAAGGCGCCCACCTTGAAGCCCTGCTGGTACACGTAGAACTCGAGGGTCGTGGAGCCGAAGCCGGGGCCGCCGCCGGTCATGATGAAGATCAGGCTGAACAGGGCGGTGAAGGCGGTGATCAGCGTCAGGATGAACGCGAACTGGATGAACCGCATCAGCATCGGGACGGTGATCCTGCGGAACGTCGTCAAGCCGCTCGCGCCGTCCACGCGGGCCGCCTCGTAGACCTCGCGGTCGAGCGTGGCCATGCCGGTGATGAAGATGATCGTGTTGGTGCCGAACACCGACCAGATGAACGTGACGGCCACCGCGAGCATGGCCGAGTACTCGCCGCTCAGCAGGTCGGTCTGGACGTCCAGGCCCACGGCGGCCAGAAGGTGGTTGAGGATCCCCTCCACCGCGAAGACCCGGATCGCCACCATCCCGATGACAACCCAGCTGATCGCGGTCGGCAGGAAGTAGACGGACCGGAAGAAGCGCCAGCCGAGCACGTGCTCGTTGAGGACGTAGGCGACCAGCAGCGGGATGAGGATGGCGACCGGGACGGCGGCCAGCAGGATCATGTTGTTGAGCACGACCCGCCAGAAGTTGGGGTCGCCGAACAGCCGCTGGTAGTTGTCGAGGCCGATCCAGGTGGTCTGGATCCCGTCCCAGCGCGTGAAGCTGTAGTAGATGGCCTGCGCGATCGGGCCGGCGAGCAGGACCGCCTCGAGGATGATCACCGGCAGGGCGAACACGACGCCGGCGATGTACTGCGAGCGCCGCAGCCCGCCCCAGCCTCGACGGCGCGGGGCGGCGCTCGGCGGTGTGCCGTCTAGGGGCGTCGCGGGGGTGGTCATGGGGGAATGATGGGGCCGGCGGCGAGGGGGGACGCCGCCGGCCCGAGAATGGTGGATCAGCCGCCTGCGACCGGAGCGGTGTACGTGTCGCCTCGCCGGTCGGCGGGCAGGGCGTTCAGCGCGTCCGCCATCGCCTTGGTGGCGTCCTGGGCCGACGTGGTCCCGTTGAACACGCCGTTGAGCAGCTTCGTGGCGACGTCCTGGACCTCGGGCTGGAACACGTTGTCGATCATCGGGTAGCGCGTGTAGCCCTGGTTGGCCGCATAGTCGAGCATGGCGTTGGCCAGCGGCTCGGTGGCGGACGTCCCGGCGACGACCGGGATCAGGCCGCCGTCGGCGATGATCTTCTGGGCCTCGGGCGTGGCCATCCAGGCCAGGAACCCGGCGGCTGCAGCCTTGTTCTGCGAGTAGCTGGTGATGCCGAAGCCGTCACCCGGGAACTCGACGACGCCCTTGACCTGCTGATCGTTGAACGGCGGGATGAAGACGCCCACCTTGTCGCCCAGCTTGTCGTGGAACTCCTTGAAGTCCCAGCTGCCCTCCAGGACCATGGCGGCCTGGCCGGACTCGAACATGCCCACCGAGTCACCGTTGAGCACGTCGGGGTTCGTGTAGCCCTTGGACTTGATCTGGGCCCACGTCTCGAGCTGCTTGACGATCGCGGGGTCCGTCCACGGGATCTGGCCGCTGTAGAGCTTCTTCCAGTCGCTGACCGAGAGGTACATCATCATGTAGCTCAGGTCGTAGTACGGGTAGAAGCCGGCGTTGAGCGCCTGTCCGCCGGGCCCGTAGGCGATCGGCGTGACGCCGGAGGCCTTGAGCTTGTCGAGGGCGGCGAAGAACTCGGTCCAGTTGGTGGGGAAGGTCGTGATCCCCGCCTTGGCGAACAGGTCCTTGTTGTAGAAGCCGTTGTAGTGCTGCATGTCGAGCGGGACGCAGATGGCGCCCTGCGAGAGCTGCAGGCCCTTCGAGCACCAGTCGATCCCGTTGAACGACTTGAGCGTGTCGGCCGGGATGTACGAATCCAGCGGCTCGAGGTAGGTCTGGTTCTGGAGCGCGAACAGGCCGGTCCACATCGTCATGATGTCGGGACCGGACTGGGCGAGCGCGGCGGCCTTGAGCAGGGCGAAGTAGTTGTCCGCCGGCTGGCTCACGACCTGGATGGTCACGTTGGGGTTCTTGGCCATGTAGGCCTGGACCAGCGCGTTCGTGACCGAGGCATTGGCCTCAGTTCCGTAGTTGTGCCACAGCGTGAGGGTCACAGGCGCCGATGTCGTCGGCGCGGGCGACGCCGCCTGGGACGGCGCCATGGAAGCCGCCGACGCCGCAGGGGTCCCCGCGGCCTCGGACGGCGAGGGGGTGGATGTGGAGCCCGAGCACGCGGTCGCGATCAACATCAGCGACGCCGCGAGCGCCAGCAGCCTTCGGTTCAAGCCCCTTGTCTCCTTTCCGACGCGGATCGCGGACGGGGCATCCTCCCGGCCGGGGTGAGCGCGGATGCGCCTCCCTGGCCATCCCGTCTCGCGGGTCGTGAGCAGGCCGGCCATCAAAGGCGCGGCTGCGTGCACGATCCTACGCCGATCGGGACGAGACTCGCAATACGTTTCTGCAGATTCTGACGACGATCACGCTCGAAACGGACATCGGCGCCCGAGTTTATGCGCGGATTGTCTTGACACTCGACATGAGTCGAATAGCATGTGCGCAGCAAATCGAACATTGAATCGCTGCCATCGGGCGGTCCCGACGACCGCTTGGCACGCATGGGCTGGAGGCGATCCCGGTGGGTTCTGGTGGCGACATCCGACTGGCTCGGCTGTTCGACGGGGGGTCGAACGCGATCATTGCCGCCATCGACCACGGCCTGTACAACGGTCCCCGCCCGGGTTTCGAGGACCTCTCGGCGGTGGTGGACCGCCTCGCGGGAGCGGACGCCATCCTCCTGAGTCCCGGCATGGCCCCGCACCTCGCCGGGGCGTTCAGCCGGCGTGGTGCGCCCGCGATGCTGGTCCGCCTCAACTGGGGCACGCAGTACGCCACCCAGTGGGGCTACCGCGAGAGCCGCAGCGTGCCGATGATCTCGGCCTCCGGTGCCATGGCCCTCGGCGCGGACGTCGTGCTCGTGGGCATGAGCATCAAGACCGGCTCCGAGGCGGTCGACGCCGAGAACGTCGAGATGGTGGCCCGCTGCGTCGCCGAGGCACGGGCGGCCGGCGTGCCCATCGTCGGCGAGGTGTACCCGGCCGGGCACGAGGACGTCAGCCCCGAAGAGCGCCACGAGGTGATCTCGATCGGCTGTCGGATCGTCGCCGAGCTGGGCGTGGACCTGGTCAAGACGTTCCACACGGGCGAGCGGTTCGGCGACATCTGCCGGTCCACGCCGGTGCCCGTCCTGGCCCTCGGCGCCAAGAAGCTGCCCCGGGAGGTCGATGCGCTCGAGCTGGCGGCCACGGCGGTCCGAGACGGCGCCAGGGGCGTGGTCTTCGGGCGCAACCTCGTCGGCGCCAAGGACCCAGTGCGCTTCATGGCCGCCCTGCGCGAGGTCGTCAAGGATGGAGTGGACGCCGCGTCCGCCGCCGGAAAGCACGGGCTGGCGTAGGCGTCGGGGTGCCGTGACGCTCCTGCTCGGGCTGGATGTCGGGACGACCTCGGTCAAGGCCGGACTGTTCGACGCCGGGGGCCGCCAGGTCGCGGCCGACGGCCAGGAGTACCGACTCTCGCACCCCGGGCCGGTCGAGGTCGAGATCGACGCGGAGGTCTGGTGGTCCGCCTCGATCGCCGCCGTCCGCAGCGTCCTGTCGGCACCCGGCGTGGACCCCCGTGACGTCGCCGCCATCGCCGTCTCGTCACAGGGCGAGACGCTGGTGCCCGTCGATGCAGCGGGCCGCCCGCTGGCGCCCGCGCTCGTGTGGCTGGACAACCGCGCGGCCGCCGAGGCGCGCGAGCTCGCGCGGCGCTTCCCGAACGCGCTCGTCTACGACCGCACGGGCGTCCCGGACGTGAACCCGACCTGGCCGGCGGCAAAACTGCTGTGGTGGCGACGGCATCGGCCCGAGGTCTTCGCTGCCGCTGCACGCTTCCTCCTCGTGGAGGACTTCATCCTCCACCGGCTGACCGGGCGGTTCGTGACCGAGGGCGGCATCCAGTGCACCTCGATGCTGTTCGACATCGTGGCTGGCGACTGGTGGGGCGAGGCGCTCGACGCGGTCGGCGTCGGGCCGGACCGGCTGCCCGAGGTCGCGGCGCCGGCGTCGATCGTCGGCGGGCTGACGACAGCGGCGGCGGAGGCGCTGGGGCTCACCGCCGGCCTGCCCGTGGTGGCCGGGGGCATGGACCAGGGCGCGGGCGCCGTCGGGGTCGGGAACACCGGCGGCGGCGTCGTGTCCGAGAGCACCGGCGGCGCGCTCACGGTCCAGGCGGCGGTGGCACGCCACGGCGGCGACCCCTCGCGGCAGACGCCGGTTTACATCCACTCCGCGCCCGGCCAGTACCTGTACTGCCCGGTCTGCCCGACCGGCGGGATGGCGCTCACCTGGTTCCGCGACACGCTTGGCGGGGAGGAGGTCGAGCGGGCGCGGCGCGAGGGCGGCACGGCCTATGAGGTGCTCACCGCGCTGGCAGCGGACGCCCCGCCCGGCTCCGACGGCCTGACGATGCTGCCGCACCTGGCCGGCGCGTTCAGCCCCGAGTACGTGCCCGCGGCGCGCGGCGCGTTCATCGGCATCACGCTCGCGCACACGCGCGGCCACTTCGTGCGGGCGGTCCTCGAGGCCGTGGCGTTCATGCTGCGCCGCAACCTGGAGCTGCTGGCGGGCGCCGGTGCCGTCGCGAGCGAGATCCGCGCCCACGGCGGCGGCGCGCGCAGCGCGCTGTGGAACCAGATCAAGGCTGACGTCTGCGGTCTTCCCGTGGTGACCCTCGAGGGCGAGGACGCCGCGGTCCGCGGCGACGCCATGACCGCCGGGGTTGCCGTGGGCGTGTTTCGCGACCTTGCCGAGGCCGGCGCGGCGCTGATCGCGACCAAGGACCGCTTCGAGCCGGACGCTGCGCCCCGGGCGGTCTACGACGAGGCGTACGACCGCTACCAGCGGCTGTTCGACGCGCTCCGGCCCGAGTTCGAGCGCTCGGCCCGTGCGGGCTGATCAACGACAATCCCAACCCGACGACGACACAGGACCAGGCACGAAACACGGAGGCCACAGGTGGCGGTGAAGGCGAAGATCGGCGTCTGCGTCATGGCGCTGCTCGAGGACGACTACAACAAGACGGGCCACATGCGCGAGGCTGCCACGGCGGCGGCGCAGGAGATCGCAGACACCTTCGCCCGGTGGGGCGCGGTGGTGCACGCGGGCCTCGTGGAGGAGGAGTGGCAGGCGGCCAACGCCGCGAAGGCGTTCAACGCCGCCGACGTCGACCTCATCGTGATGATGGAGCTGGCGTACACCAAGGGCCTGGTCCCCGCCCGCCTGATCGTGGACACGACGCAGCCGATCCTGGTCTGGAACGCGCAGAAGATCCGCCGGCTCGACGAGAAGGACGGCTTCGACGTCGTGATGCTCAACTCGGGCATGGCGGGGATGCCCGAGCTGACGGCCGTGCTGCTGCGGACCGGCCGCGACTACGCGCTCGTGACCTCGCTGTTCGACGACCCGGACGGCCGGCGCAAGGTCCAGGAGGTCATCGCGGCGGCCGCGGTGCGCCGCAAGCTGCGCGAGACGCGGGTGGCGCTCGTGGGCCACAACTTCGAGGGGATGACGGACCTCATGTTCGACGGCCTCTCGATGCGCGAGGCGCTCGGCCCGGTGTACTGGCCGCTGGAGCCCGAGAAGGTCGCCGTCCGCGTCGGCGAGCTGGACCAGGCGCTCGTGGACAAGGTCGCCGCCGAGGAGCGCGCCAAGTACACGGTCGACATGGACCCCCCGCTGTTCGAGCGGAGCGTCCGCCTGGCGATCGCCCTCGAGCAGATCGTCAAGGAGTTCAAGTTCGACGCCTTCTGCGCGTTCGACCAGGTCTGGCTCACGGACCCGCGGGTGGGCATCATCCCGTCCTACGGCACCGGGCGACTGTGCGAGATCGGGATCCCGGCGGCACCCGAGGGCGACGTGAACACCGCGGTCGCCCAGGTGATCCTCCAGGAGCTCGCCGGCACGGCGACCACCCTCGAGAACTACGTCATCGACTACGACCAGAACGCGGTCATGTTCAGCCACGACGGGCACGGGAACCCCGCGATGGGGACGCCGGGCGCCGTCAAGGTCAAGCACTCCATCTACTACCACGGCGTCCACGGCTTCGGCGCCGGCTTCGAGTTCGCCTACAAGCCGGGCCACATCACCAACCTCGCAGTCGTGACCACGGGCCTCAACCAGTGGCGGTTCGTGATCAGCGAGGGCGAGCTGCTGCCGTTCCCGCCGCGCGAGATCAGCGCGCCCCAGACGCTGTTCCGCCACGACACGCTCTCGATCGCCGACTGGTGCGACGGCTGGCTCCGGGCCGGGGCGACGCACCACCAGGGCGCGGCGTACGGCAGCTGGACGCCCCAGCTGCTCCACCTTGCCGACATGCTGGGCATCGAGGCCGTGGTGGTCTGAGCCGCGGCGATGGAGCGCGACAGGATCCGGGCCCCCGTCTTCGAGGTCGGCCTCAAGGGCTACAGCTGGGGTGCCGATGCCGTGCGGCTGGCCGAGGCGGCGGACCGCCTCGCCGAGCGGCTCGGGGTGTCCATCGTGCTCAACCCGCAGGCGGTGGACATCCGCCCCGTGGCGGACGCGACCAGCCGGATCCTCGTGTTCGCCCAGCACATGGACCCAGTCGAGCCGGGCCGGGGTGTCGGGGCCGTGCTGGCCGAGGCGCTCCGCGACGCCGGAGCTGCGGGCACGCTCCTCAACCATTCCGAGCGGCCGATGGCCCTGGGCGCGATGGCCCGCGCGATCGAGCGGGCGAAGGCCGTCGGGCTGTTCACGCTGGTCTTCGCCGACTCGCCCGCTGAGGCGGCGGCGCTGGCCCACCTCGGCCCGGACATCGTCCTCGCCGAGCCGCCCGAGCTGATCGCGACCGGCATCTCGGCCGGCAACGTGATGGCCGGGTTCGTCGCCGACACGCTGGCCGCCGTCAAGGCCGTGGACCCGGCCGTGCTGGTCATGTCCGGGGCGGGCGTGACCGGGCCCGAGGACGTGGACCGCATGATCCGCCTCGGGCTCGACGGCACGGGGGCGTCGTCCGGGATCCTGCGGGCTGCCGACCCGATCGCCGCCATGACGGCCATGCTCGAAGCCGAGGCTCGCGCCTGGGCCGCTACCCACTGACCCCGAAAGGACGACCGTGATGACAGTCCACCACGCCGCCGCGGCGCTGCACTTCCCGCTCCACAAGCCCGGCTTCGAGGACATCACCGCGGCAGCTCGGGACGCGGTGGCGGCCTCCGGCATCACGAGCGGGATCCTGACGGTGTACTCGCAGCACACCACGTGCGCCGTGCTCATCCAGGAGGAGTCGATGGACCAGACGCTCGACGGCGTCGAGTTCCTGCTCCAGGACATGGTCAACTACCTGACCACGCTGGTGCCGACGTGCCGTCACGAGGGCCAGTACCTGCACCCCGGCCCGAAGCACCTCGAGTACGCCACCACGACGCTCGGCGAGGAAGGCTGGTGGAGCCTCAACACCGATGCGCACCTCCGCTCGGTGCTGCTGGGCCGGTCGCAGACGATCCCGGTGATCGACGGGCGCCTGGAGCTCGGCGAGTTCGGGCGGGTCTACTTCGCCGATTTCGACGGGATGCGCGAGCGCGACCGCACCGCGCGGTTCACGGTGATCGGGGAGTAGTGCCCCGAGCCGGCGTCTCCGGTCAGGCCTCGTCCAGCGCCGCCTCGAGGTCGGCCCACAGCGCTGCGGCGGGGTCCAGCCCGATCGACAGCCGCAGGAGCGGTCCGCCGGTCCACGGCCGGACCGCGCGCGAGAGCCCGGACCAGCGTGCCGGCATGACCAGCAATTCGTAGCCGCCCCAGGAGTAGCCGAGCCCGAAGCGGCCACGGCCGATCAGGCGGTCCGTGAAGGCGTCGGCGTCGGCCTGGTCGGTGGGCGCGCCGTCGGGCCCCTGGAGTTCGAACGAGAAGAGGCCCGACGACCCGTGGAAATCGCGTCGCCAGAGCGGGTGGCCCGGGTCATCGGCGAGCGCGGGGTGCAGGACGCGGGCGACACGGGGATGACCAGCCAGCCGGTGCGCGATCTCGAGCGCGGCAGCACCCTGCTCGCGCACCCGCAGCGCCGCCGTCTGCGCGCCGCGGACCACGAGGAACGCATCGTCGGCGCTGACCGCCGTGCCCGTCAGGCGCGCGGCCTCGCGGACCGCCGGGAGCACGTCCGCATTGGCGAACGTGCCGCCCATCAACACGTCGGCGTGGCCGCCCCAGTACTTGGTCAGCGCCACCACCGAGATGTCCACGCCGTGGTCGAAGGGCCTGAACATGCCGGGCGAGCCCCACGTGTTGTCGATCGCGGTGACGACGCGGTGGTCGGCGTCGCGGGCCGCGGCGACGATGGCGGGCACGTCCTGGACCTCGAACGTGTGCGTGCCCGGGCTCTCCATCCAGATGAGCCTGGTGGTCGGCCGGACCAGTGACGCGATGGCCCCCCCGATGAGCGGGTCGTAGAACTCCACCTCGACGCCAAGCCGTGCGAGGATCCCGGTGCTGAAGTCGCGTGCCGGACCGTACGACGCGTCCGTCACCAGCAGGTGGTCGCCGGCGTGCACGACCGCGAGCATGGCCGTGACGATGGCGCCCAGCCCGCTCGACGCGAGCTCCACCCCTGCCCCGCCCTCGCCCTCGAGCAGGATCGCCTCGAGGGCGGCCGTGGTCGGGGTCCCGTGCGTCCCGTAGGTCGAGAAGCGGCGGTCGCCGGCCCGCGACGCCGACAGCGTCTCGCGGAGGTGGGCGACCGAGTCGAACAGGACCGTCGAGGTGCGCCGGACCTCCGGGCTGGGCGTGCGGAATCGGCCGTCGTTCATCGGCTGAGATCATCGCCCCTGATAGAGGAATGCGTCCTGCACGTCCGACTCGCCCATCGCGAGGCGCTGCAGGCGGTAGGCGGCCATGCCGAACGCGTACGCGTCGTCGGGGCCCATGGCCTCGGATCGCCGGAGCGTCTCGAGCTCAACGCGCACCGCGAGCGCCGGGTGCCGCAGGATGCTCGCCGCGATGCGGTGCGCCTCGCCCATCAGGCCATCGGCCGCCACGATGCGGTTGACGAGGTGGACGCGGACGGCCTCGTCGGCGTCGATGGGCTCGCCGGTGAGGGCCATCTCGCTCGCGATCACCGACGGCAGGTGGCGGTTGAGGCGGAAGGTGCCGCCCATGCCGCCCATCCCGTAGGCGATCTCGGGCAGGCCGAACCGCGCGTCGGGCGTGCAGATCCGGATGTCCGTGAGCGCGAGCAGGTAGCCCAGCGCCCGCCCGAGGCACCAGCCCCGGACCGCACCGATGAACGGGGTGACCCGGCGGTGGGCCATGACGGCGTCCGCCCAGTCGTAGCCCGGCGGCGTCGCCTGGGCCTCGCCGGCGGGGCCACCGCCCAGCGCGTTGAGCAGGTCCGCGCCGGCGTCGCCGGAGCCCGGCTCCTCGTGCCTGATGTCGTCGCCGGCCGAGAACGCGCGCGTCCCGGCGCCGGTCAGGATGCCGACGCGGATGGCCGGGTCCGTGTCGACGTCGCGGAGGGCCGCCAGCAGCTCGCGGTGCATGTCCGGCGTGATGGGGTTGACCTTGCCGTTCGCGATGGTCACGACGGCGACCGCGCCTGTCTTCTCGAGCTCGATGCCCATGGGTCCTCCACGCTGTCGGGCGTTCACGCGACGGCGTGCATCGTGCGGCATCCGCCCGACGGCGTGCGGGCGTGGTGACCCTGGCGCACCAGGACCGCTTGTGGGATCGAGCGCGAGTCGGGTGGGTGCGCGGCCGTCACCACAGATGGCGACCGTGAAGCGGCAGAACCGCGCGCGTCGCGCTTCGCCGCGCCGGGCCGCGCGCCACGCTCCACTCCGCGCCGGGCCGCGTGGCGGCCCTATCGGCGGCGCCGTCGTGCAGCCGGTCCGACTCGTGGCCCGCGCGACCGCCAGAGCCAGGCGCGCCGGTCGTTCGGGACCCTAGCTGGGCCGCCAGCCGGGCGGGGGCGCCGATAGGGCCACCACTCGGCCCACGGGCGCGAGCGGCGGGACCGGGCGCGGGCGGCGTGGACGGGCGCGGGCCCGGGGGCGCGGGGGCGCGCCTCCGGCCGGAGCGAGGCGGGGCGCGCCAGGTCAACGCCCTCCGGCCGCGGCGCGCGAGCGGCGTGATCCCACCCGCGGCGCGCGAGCGGCGTGATCCCACCCGCGGCGCCCGGACGGGCGCGAGATTAGGCCCGCGAGCGCGCGTCGCCAGCGGCGGAAGTGAGGCGCGGCGACGCCAGGCCAACGCCCTCCCGGCGGCGGCGCGATCCGACCGGCAGCGCGCTGCGGCGGGGCGGCGTGATCCGACCCGCGGCGTGATCCGACCCGCGGCGAGGCAGCGCTCTCGGCCCTAGCGCTTGGCGAGCGGCACGAACTTGCGCTTGGGCTTGCCCACGTAGAGCTGGCGCGGACGGCCGATCCGCGCCTGGGGGTCGTGCATCATCTCGCGCCACTGCGCGATCCAGCCCGGCAATCGGCCCATGGCGAACAGCACCGTGAACATCCGGGTCGGGAACCCGAGCGCCCGATAGATCAGCCCGCTGTAGAAGTCGACGTTCGGGTACAGCCTGTGGTCGATGAAGTAGGGATCCGACAGGGCGACCTGCTCGAGCTCGAGGGCGATACGCAGCAGGTGGTCGTCCTGGTGCATGCGGCTGAGCAGCGGCTCGGCGGCGGTCTTGATGATCTTCGCCCGCGGGTCGTAGTTCTTATAGACCCGGTGGCCGAAGCCCATGAGCCGGAACGGGTCGTCCTTGTCCTTGGCCCGCTTGACGGCCTTGCCGACGTCGCCGCCGTCGCGCGCGATGGCCTCAAGCATCTCGAGCACCTCCTGGTTCGCGCCGCCGTGGAGCGGGCCCCAGAGTGCGGAGATCCCCGCCGAGATCGAGGCGTACAGATTCGCGTGGCTCGAGCCCACCATGCGGACGGTGGACGTCGAGCAGTTCTGCTCGTGATCCCCGTGGAGGATGAGGAGCACCCGCAGGGCGTTGATCGCCTCGGGGTCGCTGACGTACGACTCCGACGGCACCGCGAACATCATCTTGAGGAAGTTCGCCTCGTACTCGAGCGAGTTGTCGGGGTAGACCGACGCCTGGCCGACGGACTTCTTGTAGGCCGCTGCAGCGATCGTCGGCAGCTTCGCCAGCAGGCGCACCGTCGACAGCTGGACGTCCGCCTCGTCGAGCGGGTCGCCCCCGTCCTGGTAGAAGGTGGACAGCGCGCTGATTGCGGAACCCACCATCGCCATGGGGTGCGCGTCCATGGGGAACGCATCGAAGAAGCGGCGGAACTCCTCGCGGATCAGGGTGTGGTGGCGGATCTCGTTGACCCACTTGTCGAGCTGCTCCTCGTTGGGGAGCTCGCCGTGGATCAGCAGGTAGGCCACCTCGAGGAACGTCGTGCTCTCGGCGAGCTCCTCGATCGGGTAGCCGCGATAGCGCAGGATGCCGTTGTCGCCGTCGAGGTACGTGATCGCGCTGCGCGTCGGCGCGGTGTTCGCGTAGCCGTAGTCGAGCGTCACCAGCCCGGCGTCCTTGAGGAGGGGCGCGATGTTGACGGCGGACTGCCCTTCGGTGGCCGGCTCGATCGGAAACACCAGCTCCTTGCCGCCCACTGCCAGGCGGGCCACCTGCGCGTCGGTCGTCGCGGCGCCTCGCTCGGTTGTTGTCATCGATGCCTCGCCCTTCCGTCCGCGGGAGCTTCCGACCGGAACCGCACGGCGGCCGGCCGCTGGTCATGTCGCGACGGGAGTATCTCGCCGCCGCAGCTGGGGACGCTACCGTCGGCTGACGGCTGCCACCCCGGCAAGGGCCATTGTGACGGGCCGTTGGCACCCCTTGGGCAGGTCCGAAACGACGTCAGCGCACGGGGCGCCACCGCGCTCCCCCCGTCGGCCCGCCGACCACAGGACCCAAGCCGCGCCGTGCGCTACGATGCGCCACGCTCAGGAAGTCGAGGCCGTCCCTGCACACCGATCCCGACCCGGACCAACAACCTGGCTCGCCACTCCACCGCGCAACCGTCACCGCGGTGGTGCTCATCGCCGCAGGCTACGGCCTGCTGGCCTTCCTGCTGCCGCACCCGGCGCCGACATTCGACGAGGCGAAGTATCTGGCCGTGGGCGCCAACGCCCTCGCCGGCCATGGACCGCGAACCGCGTTCGGCGGCCTGTTCCTGCCGCACTCCCCGTTCTGGCCGATGCTGTTCGCATCGCCACAGGCCGCCTTCGGCATCTCGCCGTGGCCATGGGGGTACCTGCTCAACGCGGTGGCCGCCTCGGCGGTGCTGCTGCTGACGGCCTGGTTTGCGCGGCCGTTCGGCCAGCGGCCAATGCTGCTCGCCGTGGCCGCGCTGACCGCCTGGCTGTCGCTGCTCGGCCTGGCCCGGACGGCCCGCCTCGACGTGCCCGAGGCGGCGTTGACCCTGGCGTACCTCGCGGTTGCCACGTCCGCCGTCGAGTCGGGTCTCGTCCGGCGCGGCGTCCTCGCGGGAGTGCTGTTCGCCTGGGCATTCCTCGTCAAGGAGGCCAGCCTGGTCCTGCTGGCGGCGCCCTTCCTCGCGGCTATCGCCCAGCGGCGCCACCTGGCGTCGATCGCGCGGTCGGCCGGCCTCGTGCTCGTGACCTCGGTGCCGCTCGTCTCGTGGTGGTTCGCCTGGTACGCCCAGACCACGGGCCGCGCGTACGCCTTCGGGCTGGGCGCGGCCAGCCTGCCGCTCCTGGCGGCCGCCGTGCTCGTCGCGGGGATCGGCATGGCGGTGCTCTCGACTGGGGACCGAGCCCGTGTCCTCAGACCGCTCGAGCGGCGCCTGGCCGACCGCCGCACGGCGATCGCAACTGCCGGCGTGCTCCTGCTGGCGTGGGTCGTCGCGTTCCTGATCGCGTTCTCGAGATCAGAGGTGCAGGCGGGCCGGCCCCTGCTCGACATCCCGAACATCCTGCGCTGGGCACGGGCCTGGGTCGTGGACCTCGGTCCCGTCCTGTTGATCGCCCTCGGGCTGGCGGGGGCCGTCGTGGCGGCACTCCGCGGAGACGACCGGCCGCTGCTGCCCCTCGCGGCGATCGTTGCCGGCGTGCCGTGGCTGCTGCTGGTTGCCGTGCAGGGAGAGCCGCCGCGCAACGACCTCGCCCTGATCTCGCTCGCTGCCGCCGCTGGCGCCTTCGGCTGGCTTGGGCTGCCCCGGATCCTTGAGGTCCGCGACCGCGTGCTCACGGTGGCCGGTGCCGCGGTCGGGACGGCCCTGGCCCTTGTCGCCGACCTCCAGCTGGAGCGCCACGGCGTCGCGACCGGCACGACGAAGCACGCCCTGGGCATTGTTGGATCGGCGATTGCCGGCGCGGTCATCGGCGGCACCGCGGTGAGCCCTCTCGTGCGACGCTGGATGCTGGGCCGCCTGGAGCGGGTGGCGCGGGTGACGGCGTCGCCCGTCCTGCTGCGCGGGGCGGCCGTCGGGGCGATCGCGGCGCTCGCGGTTGGGCTCGTGGGCGTGGCCAGCCCCACCATGGCCCGGGCTGCCGCCCAGTCCAACACATCGGCCCTGGCCGACGAGGTGTCGTCCTGGATCGAGCAGCGGATCCCGGGCGGCTCCACGGTCATGTTCGGGTCGGTGCTCGCCAACGAAGTGGCGCTCCGCCTCGACGGCACCTACCAGCTGCGCAGCCTCCAGGCGAGGCTGGGCGTCACCGACCCTGGCGCGCCACTCGGCGTCCGGGTCGGCGGTCGTGCGGCGCCGGACGTCGTGGCGCTGGACCGCCACCCGCGCCAGGACGCGTATCTCGCCTTCACCGCCTCGGGTGTCCTGTCGGCTCTCGAGAAGGCGCAGCCGGTGGCCTGGGTCTACACGACCGGCCTGGACACGTCCGCAGCCGCGACCGCGGCGTGGCTCGCGACCGTGTCTGGGATCAAGCCGGTGGCGGCCCTCCACTCACCCAGGGGTGTGGGTGCGCCGCTCGTCGCCCACATCTACCTCGTCGACATGGCGAACCTCGCGGTTCCGTCGTCCCAGACGTTCGCCTCGGCGGCCGCGGTCAACGCGCTGCTCGACGCCCTGGGCACCGGCCCGCAGGCGAAGGCGATCGCCACCGCGCTGCTCGGGCGCATCGTGCTCTATGACACGGGTCCCGCCGCGGACGCTGCGATGGCCCGGCTCCGGGCCGCGGCCGGCCACTAGCGACGCGCGCCCGAGGTGCGACTCGGCTACCTGCCCAGGAACAGCCGGATGCCGGTGATCAGGCCGGCGGCGTAGCGGCCGCGGCCGGCCGGGCTCTGCATCCGGGCGGCGTCGCCCGCATTCTTCATGTTGCCCAGTTCCACCATGACCGCCGGAACGTCGGACAAGTTGAGCCCGCCAAGATCGGTCCGCGCGATGATCCCGTTGCTCGCGTAGTAGTTCGCGACGGGGATGCCGGCCTTCACGAGCCCCGCCCGGACGTCCTTGGCCAGCGTGTACGAGCGCGAGACGATGGCGTCGGTGTAGCCCTTGACCAGCCCGGGCCGCATCACGAAGAAGCCTCGGTCGGCGCTCGCGGCGCCGTCCGCGTGGATGCTCACCTTGAGGACGGCGTGGACCTTGGCGGCCATGGTGCCGCGCGTCGTGATGCACGGTCCGTACCCCGTGTCGCTCGGCCGCGTCAGCACCACCTTGGCGCCGAGCGCCTGCAGGCGCGACTTCAGGAGGTTGGCGATCAGCCAGTTGAACCGGTGCTCCGGCCAGCCGCTGCGGGTGCTCGTGCCCACGGTGTCGCAGGCCTTCCAGCGGTTGCCGATCCAGACCAGCCGGTTGATGTACGAGGCGTGCGCGGCGTTGCCGCCGTCGTGGCCGGGGTCGACCAGGATCACCACGCCCGCCAACGGCAGCGACGCCTCGACCGGCTGGGCGAGCGGGACCGCCGCGGTCACCGAGGCGGCGAGGGCCAGGACCAGGGCGGGCAGGAGCGAGCGTCGTCGGTGCTGCATGGGGGGAGCATAGGCATGGTGCCCGCGCTCGTGCACGCCTCGCGCCCCACGCCCGGGTCGCCGGTACCACCACGGATGGGCCACTGACCCGCAGCCGCGTGCGGTGGATGCTCGTGGTCCTCCACGAGCCCGCCCACTGCGCCCCGGGAAAGACGACACGGACATCCAGGATCGCGCCCCCACTCTCCTCGCCGCCCCCATCGCCGGCCGCGTCGAGCCCGATGCCGAGCGGTTCACAACGAGGCGCCGGCTCAGCTCCGGCCCGGCGGAACGCGCCCTCGCAGCCCGCCTCTACGAGTCGCTCGACCGCGATCTCGTGTACCGCTTCCGGCTGGGCGACGATCCCGGCTTCGAGTACGTGAGCCCCTCCTGCCTGCCGATGACCGGCTACTCGCAGGACGAGTTCTACGCAGACCCGGATATCGTCAACCGGCTGGTCCACCCGGACGAGGTCGAGCACAGGAGACAGCTCTCGGTGGCTTCCATCCCCGAGGGCCAGGTCGTCCGCTGGGTCCGCAAGGACGGGACGACGCTGTGGACGGAGCACCGCACGACCCTGATCCAGGGCAGCGGCGGGCCGGTCGCCCTCGAGGGGATCGTCCGGGACGTCTCCGACGTGTCGTCGGCCCGCCAGCGCCTGGCCACCGTCGAACGCTCGGCCCGGCGGTTCGCGCAGCACACGAAGGCGCTCGCGGTCCTGCTCGACCCCCTGGGCCGCGTGGTGTACGCGAACGACGCCTTCCTCGAGCTCACGGGCTGGACGGCCGACGAGGTCAACCACGCGCGCTGGTCCTCCACATTCCTCCACCCTGACGACCTCCGATCGGGCAAGGGCCTGCTGAACGCAGTCGAGGACGGGACCGGCGAGGCCAGCGCGCCGCTGCTCCTGCGCGACGGTGGCCGCCGCGACGTCCGCTGGGTCACGATGGCGATCCCGATCCCGCGGGTGCCCCGTCCGTCAGTCCTGGCCCTGGGCTGGGACCTGACGACGGAGGACGAGGCTGCGGTCGAGCTCGCGCAGCTGCGGGCCGCCGTTGCCGAGACGGGCGACTCCGTGGTGGTGACCGATCTCACGGCCCAGATCGTGTCGGTGAACCCGGCCTTCGAGCGCGCAACGGGGTATCAGCGCAGCCAGGTCGTGGGCCAGAATCCGCGCATCCTCCAGAGCGGCCATCAGTCCTCGGCCTTCTACAAGGCGATGTGGTGGGTCCTCACCCGAGGCCACGTGTGGCGCGGTGAGCTGATCAACCGCCGGGCCGACGGCGGCCTGCTGGTGGAGGAGGCGTCCATCACCCCCGTCCGCGCGCGCGACGGCAAGATCGCGACCTACGTCGCGGTGAAGCACGACGTCACCAGCCTTCGCGAGCTCCGCGGGCACCTCGACGACCAGCAGCGCCAGCGCGAGCGGCTGGCCGGGGCCATCGACCGGCTGTCCGCCGGCGACACGGTGGAGGCGACGGCGGACGGGATCGCGGCCATGCTCGCCGAGCTGCCCGACGTCGTTGCGACCGCGGTCGGCGTCTCTGATGGCGACGATTCCGGCCGCTACGTGGCCTCGCACGGCATGGGCTCGCTCGGCTTCGGCGCGGGCGAGCCGCTCGGTCCGGCCGTGACCGCCCGCCTCGCGCACGGCGACCTCAACCCCTGGGTGGACTCGCCGCGCAGCGGCCTGAGCCGGTCCCGCGTGGCAGAGCTCCGGCGCGCCGGCGTGGGCGCCATCGTCTACCTGCCGGTCTACAAGAACGGGGCGCCCGTGGGGGTGATCATCGTCTGCGGCTCCGACGCCGAGGGGTCGGACATCCTCCGCCAGATGGCGTCGCTCTCCGAGGTGGCCGCCGTGATGCGGGCCCTGCTGGGGACAGAGGCGTCGACCCGGCTGGCGCGCAAGGAGTCCCGGGCCCATGTCGAGCGCGTCATCCGGGATGCGGCCTTCGAGCCGGTCTTCCAGCCGATCGTGGACCTCATCAACGGGAGGTGGGCCGGGTTCGAGGCGCTCACGCGGTTTGACGACGACACGCCGCCGGCGCGGATGTTCGCCGCCGCCCGCGCCTGCGGCATGCAGAAGGAGCTCGAGCTCGCCACGCTTCGGGCCGCCCTGCTCGCCGCCGAATTGCTGCCCGAGGACGCATGGCTGAGCGTCAACGTCTCGGCCGGGCTGCTCGCGACCGAGCCCGACATCAGCAAGCTGCTCGCGACGGTCGACCGTGAGCTCGTCATCGAGGTCTCGGACGACGGCAGCGTTGACGACCTCGTTGCGGTCCGCGCGTCCCTGAGCGGCCAGAACATGACCGCACGCCTAGCCGTGGACGACAGCGGGGCCGGCGCGATGACCCCGCGGCGCCTGATGGAGTGCCGGCCCGACTTCGTCAAGCTCGACATCGCCCTCGTCCGCAACGTCGACATGGACACCTGGGGCCAGCAGCTGATCCACGGGCTCAAGACCTTCGCCCGCGCTGCGGGCGGCAGCCTGATCGCGGAGGGGATCGAGACGATCGCGGAGCGCGACGCGCTGGCCCGCTTGGGGGTGCCGTTCGGGCAGGGGTTCCTGTTCGGCCGGCCCTCGCCCGCGGGGTCGTGGATCGGCGGACGCTGATCGGGGCTGCCGACCGCTCATCGCGCCGCCGACCGCTCATCGCGCCGCCGACCGCTCAGCGCGCCGCCGACCGCTCAGCGCGGCCGCCGGCGGGCGTTGACGCGCCGCCCGCGCCCCGGGCCGTCGCCCTCGGCGCTGTCGGCATCAGCCGGCTGCGGCGCCGGGGGGAGCTCCGGGAGCTCGGTCTGCGACTCGAGCCCGGCGTGCATGATCCGGCGCAGCTCGGCGTCCACCGCCTCGTCGGTGGGCACCGGCCGGTAGCGGGCGAGGCGGCGGTCCACCTCGTCGGCGGCGCGCGCGGCCATGTCCTTGCCGCCGGCCCTGAGCCACGTCTCGCGGTTGTCGCGGACCGTGACCGGCGACGGGAGGTAGAGCTCGCGCTCCCAGTTGGCCAAGGTGTGGGGCGCCATGATCAGGTGCATGTCCGCCATCAGGCGGTCCACGAGGTCCCGCACCGGCAAGTCGTCGAGCGGCCGGACGTCGCGCACGAAGCGCAGGGCCTGGCCGCACCAGTCGTCGTCGGCCACGAGCTTCGGCAGGCTGAACACGAGCAGGAAGTCGAGCATCCCGGGCCCGGACACGCTGTTCACGCCTGCCAGCGCCGCGATGAGCGCCGACCCGAACGTCTCCGCGCCCGCCTGCGCGTCGAGCACCGGGCTGTCGGAGAGCGCCATGTACGACTGCGTCGGCAGCCCGAGGCGCTTGGCCACCGCGACGTAGGCGGCGTCGAGCTGGAGCGCCTCGATGGCGGCCATCGGCGACGAGGCCTTCTTCATGTGGAACGTGGCCGGGGCGCCGCCGAACAGGACCGGCGCGCCGGGCCGGACCACCTGGGCCATGGTGATGCCGGCCAGCACGTCGACCGTGTGGAACACCGTGGCCCCCACGGTCGTGACCGGCGCCACGAGGCCCATCAGGGTGACGGGCACGATCTCCACCGGGATTCCCGCCTCGACGCAGTCGATCAGGTTCTGGCACGAGTCCTCCGAGTACCGGAAGTTGCCGGTGGCGGTGATCGTGAAGATCGAGAGCGGGCGGGCGCGCAGGTCGTCGGCGTCGGCGCGGAACAGCCGCAGCATCTCGGCCATGCGGGGCACGCCGTGCTCGGTGAAGGCGCCCGACACGATGGGCTTGCGGGAGTTGGTGAGCGCCATGTACAGGCGCCACGCGTCCGACACCTGCGGCTCGATGTCCGCGTTGGTCGAGAAGGCCGTCGCGAGGTACGCGATGTGCTCCAGGCCGTCCGCGAGCCGCACGTACTCGACGAAGTCGGTCGAGGTGGCGAGACGCACCTCGCCGGTGCGGTGGTCCTGCCACTTGAGGCCCGACGAGCCGGGCACGAAGTGGACGCGGTCGCCGCCGAGGTCGGCGTGCGGGTTGCCGTCGCGGTCGTAGAGCCAGAACGACGACGGGGCGGAGGCGATCGCCCGCTCCACGACGTCGCGTGGGAACAGCACGCGCTCGCCGCCCGCGTTCGTCGGGAGGCCCGCGGCGAGCAGGCGGCGGCGCATCTCGGGACCGCGCACCTCCATGCCGGTCTCGGCGAGCACGCGCAGCGCCTCGTCGAGGATCTGGTCGATGAGCTCGTCGGACAGGACGCGGAGGGTCGGTCGCATGGGCGCGACGCTAGCGCATCGGCGGCCGGCCGCGCGAGCCCGTCTCGGCCGAAAGGCCAATCGATCCTGCGCAGGCGGCGTGGTAGCGTCGGCCCGCCGACCACAGCCGTGGGCCGCGCCACGAGGTGCGACGCGATGGACAGAGGGCGGGGGACCGCGTCGACGCACACGCACAGGGTGCGCGAGTGACCGCGCTCCCGTACGACGACGGCACCGACCGCGTCCTGGGCGGCATCGACCGGCCCGTCGGGCGCGTCGTTGTCGTGGGCGCGGGGATCGCGGGGCTCGCCGCCGCCAACGCACTGGTGCACGCGGGGGTGCCCACGCTGGTGCTCGAGGCGCGCGACCGCATCGGCGGCAGGCTGCACACCGCGGACGTCGGCGGCTCCCCGATCGACCTCGGCGGCTCCTGGATCCACTCGCCACGCGGCAACCCGCTCAGCGCGTGGGCCGAGCAGGTGGGCGTGGAGCGGCGCCCGGCGGAGATCACCAGCGGGATGGTGGGCGTCGACCCCGCCTCGGGGCGGCTGCCCGCCGTGGACTTCGAGCGCCTGATGGCGCGGGCCATGGGCGCCTTCGACGTGGTGTTCGGCACCATGCTCGCGTCGGCGGCGCGCGCGGCGTCGATGGGCGAGGTCGTGGACGCGTACATCCGCGATCAGCAGCGGCTCGGCCTCACGGCGGCCGACGCCCACCGCCTCCGGACCATCATCCTGGACCTCGTCGAATCCGATGCCAGCGGCGCAGCCGCAGAGGTGGCCGCAGACGGCTACCCGGCGAACGGCCTCTTCTACGAGGGGAGCGATCTCGGCGACTTCCCGCTCGGCGGCTATCGGCGCCTCGTGGAGCCGCTGGCGCGTGGCCTGGACGTGCAGACCTCGACCGTGGTCACCGGGATCGGCGCCCATGCCGACGGCGTGGTGGTCACGACGTCGCGGGGAGTCGCCCATGCGGCGAGCCACGTGCTGGTCACCGTGCCGCTGGGCGTGCTCAAGGCCGACGCCATCGCGTTCGATCCGCCGCTGCCGGACGATCGGCGGGCGGCGATCGCGCGGCTCGGCTTCGGGCGGTTCGAGAAGCTGGCCCTGACGTTCGAGCCCGAGGCGTGGTCGCGGGCCGCGCTCCCGAACATCCTGCCGCTGCGCGCTGACGGCCGGGCGGAGGTCACCGTCATCACGAACCTGGCTCCCGTCGTCGGCGAGCCTGCGGCGGTCGCCTTCGCGTACGGGTCGCGGGCCGGGGTACTCGGCGACGTTGGCGTCGACGAGGCGGCGCGACGCGTCATGGGCATCCTCCGGGCGGCGGCGGGCGGGTCCCTGCCGGAGCCAGTCGCGGTCGCCCGCAGCGACTGGGCCGGCGACCCCTTCAGCCGGGGCGCCTATGCGTTCCTCCGGGTCGGTTCGACGGCGGACGACCTCGACGCGCTGGCCAGGCCGCTCGGCGGCCGCGTGCTGTTCGCCGGGGAGGCCACCGGACACGCGAGGGTGGGCTTCGCCGACGGCTCGTTCAGCACGGGCATTCGCGAGGCCAAGCGGCTGCTCGGCCAGCCGAGGGTGACGCTCGGCGTCCGCTGAGGCGCGGCGCGGCTGTGGCCTGCTCGCTAGTTGTTGCGGCTCCGCTTGGCCTCGAGCAGGGCGGCGTCAGCCCGCTCGGTGAGCTCCTCGAGGGTCTCGTTGTCCGCCATCGCGGCGAGGCCCGCGGTGATCCCGACACCGGTGGCATGGCGCAGCGACTGGTCGATGACGCCGATGCGGTGCTGCACCTCTGACGGGTCGATCGCCGTGACGCCGCACACGAACTCGTCGCCGCCGTAGCGGACGATCGGGTCGTACGAGCGCAGGTTCGCGCGCATGGTCGCCGCCAGCGTGCGCAGCACCTTGTCGCCCGCGGCGTGGCCCTCCCGGTCGTTGACGCCCTTGAGCCCGTCCACGTCGATGAAGGCGATGACGAAGCGGCCGTCGGCGCGCCGCGCGCGCTCGATCTCATTGCGCAGGGCCAGCCGGCCGACTTCGCGGCGGTAGGCGCCCGTGAGGCCGTCGAGGTGCGCGCGCTGCAGCTGCGCCTCGAGGCGGGCGCGCTCGAGCGCGGGGTCCTCCTCGTCCTCGGCCAGGGGCACGCTGCCCACGGTGAAGGCCCGGGGCGCACGGACCGGAGCCCACGTCGACTCGCGATCGGCTGCGCGGCGGTCGCGCTCGTTGGCCAGGGCGTCGCGATCGGCTGCGCGGCGGTCGCGCTCGTTGGCCAAGCCGTCGCGCTCGCTCAGCGCCCGGTCCCGGACGTCGGCAGCGCGCTCGCGCGCCTCGACCACGGTCAGCCGCTCGGTCGCCGCCCGTTCCCGCGAGTCGACCTTGTGCTCGCGCGCCTCAAGTCCCGCGACCTGTTTGGCGAGCCGCTTGGGCGCGCGCGATTTCCTCCCCTTCTTCTGCTTCACCAGAACTCCCCGTGGGCGTCCGCGTCCCGTGCGGTCTGGTCGGCTTCCCACCCGACCTGTGCCGCTAGTATCACGCGCCGCCCGCGCCGTGGCGAGGGAATCGGCGCGTGGCCGCACCACCAAACGTACTGCCGCGTACCATCCGCAGCACTCGGCAGACGAGCGGCTGGGTTCAGAGGGCCGCCGCGCTGCAGCAGACCCCGAAGAGATTGGCCGCGTGACCACCCGCCTCGCCCTCGACCGCGCCCGGGTCCTCGCCGTGCGACGTCGCGTGGGCGCCCTCGACCGGCGGCTCGCGCCGGGCCCGGAGGCCCTCCGCCGGGCCGCATGGGCGGGCCTCCAGGACAGCATGCCGCGCGCTGCGCTGCTCTCGATCCACGCCCGGGTGGAGGGCACAGCGCCGGACACCCTCGAGGACCCCGCGCTCGTCCAGGTCTGGGGGCCGCGGCTCTCCGCCTATGTCGTGGCGGCGGAGGACCGGGCGGTGTTCACGCTCGGCCGCCTGCCCGACGACGCGGCAGGGCTGGCCCGAGCGGTGGGCACTGCGGATCGGCTCGAGGCCTTCCTTGCCGGCCGGCGGATGCCGTTCGGCGAGGCCGGCCATGCGATGGGGGTGCCCCCGAACTCGCTCCGCTACGGGGCGCCGACGGGCCGGGTCCTGATCCGCTGGGACGGCGCCCGCCAGCCGACCGTGTGGACCGTGCCCGCGCCGGAGATGGACCCGGGCCGGGCGCGCCGGGAGCTGGCCCGTCGCTACCTCCGCGTGCTCGGGCCGGGCACGCTCGACGGCTTTCTCGCCTGGGCCGGGATCCGCCCCGCCAGGGGCCGCGCGACGTTCGACGCATTGGCCACGGAGCTGGTGCCCGTCCGCACGCCGGCCGGCGACGCCTGGATCCTGGCCGCCGACGAGCCGGCCTTCCACGACCCGCCCGACGACCCGGCGCCGGTCCGGCTCCTCCCGAGCGGCGACACGTTCTTCCTCTACGGCGGCGCCGACCGGGAGCTGCTCGTCCCGGACGCCGGCCAGCGGGCCCTCCTGTGGCCGTCGCGTGTGTGGCCGGGCGCGCTCGTGCTCGACGGCGAGGTGGCCGGCACCTGGCGCCGGTCCGACGAGCAGGTCGTGGTGGCGCCATGGCGCCCGCTGTCGGACGTCGAGCGGTCGGCGGTGGAGGCCGAGGCGAGCGCGCTCCCGCTGCCCGGCCTCGGCCGCGCGGTCACGGTGTCCTGGTCGGGCTGAGGCGCGAACCGGTCGGGTTGGCGAGTCCGGCAGGGCCGTCCGGGTCGGCCGCAGGCCGGCGCGGCCCCGGCGCGGCCAGCGGCGCGGCCCCGGCGCGGACGGCGCGGTCAGGAGCGTCAGGGCTCGGGCAGGACGCCAACCACCGTGACCCACGGGCGCACGAGCTGCTCGAACAGCGCATCGGGCAGGGTGCCGCGGTACCGGACCGCCGCCCACGCGTTCCACGTCGCGACCAGCCCGCGCTGCGCCGGCTCGCCTGCCCGCTCGAGGATGCCGCTGGCGTCCTTTGCCCGGTTGTCGCTGCGCGTGAACAGCGAGCCGAGTGCTGAACTCAGCCACCCCTGACTGGCCGTCGGCGGCGTCGCGCGGAGGTCGTAGCCCGCCAGGACGCTGCTGACGGTCACCTCGAGCTCGGTGAACGCGTGGAACAGGTCGCGGAAATCGCTGTCGGGCAGCTTGAGGCCTGCCCGCCAGGTGATGCCGAAGCCCCTCGCGAGATTCTGGGTGAGCCCCGCGTCCAGCATGTCCCCGACGATGCGCCCCATCCACATGACCTCGTCCCGGGTCAGCCGCGCGGCCCACCCGAACACGGCCTCGGGGTCGAACGACGCCTTGTCCACCTCGGGCAGCGACGCTGAGCGGGCGAGCAGCATCGAGCGGAGCGACACCAGGTCGTCGCCCTCATCGCCGGCGGCCTGGCCTGCTCCGGCCGCGTCGTCGTCTCCCGCGTCACCCGATCCCTGCCTGACCTCGACGGGGTCCGCGGCGCGTCTCGCCGTGGCCGCACCGCCGTCCTCGTCGACGCCGTCCGGCGCCGGCGTCTCCGCGATCCCGGCGGCGTGCTCCAGCCGCTCGAGCAGCAGCTGCGCCCGCCCCGGCCGCCGCAGCCCCAGCCCCAGCCCCATCCGGAGCCAGTACCGGTCAGCCGGCTCACGGGGTTCGCGCGGATGCTCGTCTCGGAGTTCGGCCAGGGCATCCGCCAGCGGGTCCCGCGTGCCCGCGTGCCCGCCCGCCCCGGTTGCGCCCGGCACGTCGTCCACCCGCACGGTGTCGGCTTCCTTCGCGTCCATGCGCACGAGCCTAGCCTATCGGGGCGATCGAGCCTATGGCCGGATCGGCCGCGGGACCCGGCCCTGTGCGCCTGCAGCCCACCGCGCCGCTGCGCAGGGCAGAATCGCCCCATGCCTCGCTATCGCATGCGGATCCGCCGCCCCGCCTTCCACGGCCTCGCGGTCCCGTTCGTCCGCCCCCGGCACGTCGCGTTCGGGCTCGTCGCCGTCGGCCTCCTTGCCGCCGTGCTCGTCGTCCCGGTCTGGTGGCTCACCACCCAGACCGTCGGCGGCCAGTGGATCGCGGACCTCGCCCTCTACAGCCGGGCGGCCGCCGACCAGGGGGCCCTCGACCTCGCGTCCCAGACGCTCGGCCTCGTGAGCGTGGCCAGCGCGGTCGCGGCGACGGCCGGGCTCGCGCTGGTCGCCCTGCCGCGCGGCGGCCTGCCGCTGCTGGTCGCGATGGCGCTCAGCATCGGCGGGGCGAACGTCACCACCCAGGCGCTCAAGCGGCTGCTCGACCGCCCGGACCTCCTCGGCAACCTCGCCTATGCGGCCGGCAACAGCTTCCCGAGCGGCCACGTGACGATGGTGGCGTCGATCGGCTTCGCGGCCATCCTCATCGCGCCGCGCGTCATCCGGACGCCCACGGCGCTCCTCGCATCGCTCGCCGCAGCGGCGATCGCGGTGAGCGCGATCAGCCTCGGCTGGCACAGGCTGGCCGACGTCGTCGGCGGCATCCTCATCGCGCTCGCGTGGGCGTGCGTCGCCACCGCGGTGCTCGTGCTCCGGCGGGGCTGGATGCCGCGCCGGTCGTGGAGGCTGGGCCGGCCGGGGCTCGTGATCGGGTCTGCGGCCGTGCTCGGGGCTGTCGCCATCGGTGCGGGCGTCGTCAGCCTCGTCGTCGGGTTCCTCGCGAGCGACGTCATCGAGCAGACGATCGAGGCCGCCGCCTCCGAGCCCACGGCCTTCGCGGCCGCGACCGTGGCGGCGGTGGGGGCGAGCCTGGTCAGCTACGCCGCATATGTCTGGGCCATGAACGGGGTGGCGATCGAGGCGGCATAGCGCCGGTCATCGCGCTCGCCGCCGCCCTGGCAGCCGGTCGGCCGGTCAGCGGTCGCCCGGGCGCGGCACGAGCTCGAACATCGGGTGGTGCCGCACGTGCTCGGCGTACTCGTCGGCCGTGGCGTCCGCCCGGATCGGGACGAACACGCGGGCGACGGCCGCCGTCAGCGGGTTCCGACGGTACGGCTCCAGGGCTGCGCGCAGGACGGGCTCGGCCGCCTCCGGCGCGAGCTCGACGGCCTCGACCGCCTGGGCACGCTTGCCGCGCGCGAGGGTGGCGCTGCCGTCAGCGCGGAGATTGCGCACCCAGTTCACCTCGCCGTACGGCGACTGGACGAACATCCTCCCGCCGGTCTCGATCAGGGCGACCGGGAACGTGCGCGGGAGCCCGCTCGACCGACCGCGGACGGTCAGCTCGACATTGGGGCCGAGGGGGACGCCCGCCCGCATCAAGCGGCGGACCACCGGGTTCAGGAACGCGACGATCCTCGGGGCGCGTGAGGGGTGCTCGATTCGTGCTGCTGACATGCATGACTCCGCTGGGGCGCCGACGACGTCTCCTGCGCGACGCTGCAGAGGACACGGGGCGAAGCCGGGGAATGTGACACCCTGACCGGGACCGGCGGGCGCGGTGGGCGCGTGGGCGCGGTGGGCGCCTCCCCCGGCGCCCGGTCACACTCGTCGTGCGGCAGGCGTGAGGAGGGCATGAGCGACACCACCCCCGGCCACGAGGCTGACGACACTCGCCGCTCGAGCTTGGCCCACGCGTTCGAGCGCGACCGCCCGTATCTGCGCGGCGTCGCCTACCGGATGCTGGGGTCGATGGCCGACGCGGAGGACGCGCTCCAGGAGTGCTGGCTCCGGCTCGACCGAGCCCGGCCCGCCGACGCGGACGGCCTGCGGCCGTGGCTCACGACCGTCATCGGCCGGATCTGCCTCGACGTCCTGCGTGCCCGCCGCGCGCGGCGCGAGGACGCGTCGGGCACGTGGCTGCCCGAGCCGGTGGTCGTGGCCTACGACTCGCCGGAGGAGGACGTGGTGCGCGGCGACAGCGTGGGGCTGGCCCTGCTCGTCGTGCTGGAGACCCTGAGCCCCGCGGAGCGTCTCGCCTTCGTGCTCCACGACGTGTTCGCCGTCCCGTTCGACGAGATCGCGACCATCCTGGACCGGTCGCCGGACGCCGTGCGGCAGCTCGCGAGCCGGGCCCGCCGAAGGGTGCGTGAGACGCCTCCGGCGCCGCCGGCCCAGGACATCCCCGACCGCGCTGCGGTCGACGCGTTCCTTGCGGCCGCGCGCGATGGCGAGTTCGCGGCCCTGATCGAGCTCCTCGATCCGCATGTGGTCCTCCGCCTCGACACCGGTGCCGGCTCGCGCCCCGCCCAGGGCCCCGTCTCGGGCGCCCAGCAGGTGGCCGCGTTCCTCCGGTCCGGCGCACCGATCTTCGCGCCGCTGTGCCGTCCGGCGATCGTCAACGGGGGCCCGGGCATCGTCGTGGGCCCGCCGGGCCGGGTGGTGGGCGTCGTGGCGCTGACCATCGCCGGCGGCCGGATCTGGGAGGTGGACATCGTGGCCGACCCCGCCAAGCTCGGGCGGGTGCGCCGGGCTGGCTGGTGACGTGTCGGCACGTGGCCTCGTCCCCGGGCAATCAGCCGGTCGGGGACCGAGGACCGCGCCCGGGCGGCGCGCGGGGGAGGAGTCGCCCCACGTTTGGGGCGTCGCGGTAGAGTTGGCCGGCTTGCCCTCAACGCGCCCATGGGACCCCTCCCAATGCCCACCAGCCCGCCGCGGCACTCCGTCCTCCTGATCGCCGACATCTCCGGCTACACCGGCTACCTCGCCGGCGTCGAGCTCGACCACGCCCAGGACATCCTGGCCGACCTCCTCGGCGCGCTGGTCAGCTCGCTGCGGCCCGCCTTCCGCCTGGCCAAGCTCGAGGGCGACGCCGTGTTCACCTTCCGGCCGGCGGACTCGATCGACGGGACGATGCTGCTCGACACCATCGAGCGGAGCTATCTGGGCTTCCGCCGCCGGCGGCGCGACGTCCGGCAGGCGACGTCCTGCCCGTGCAACGCGTGCACGCGCATTCCCGAGCTCGACCTCAAGTTCGTGGTCCATCACGGGACGGCGCTCGAGCAGCGGGTGGCCGGCAGCCGCGAGCTCATCGGGGCGGACGTGATCCTGGTCCACCGCCTGCTCAAGAACCGGGTCGTGGCCGAGCTCGGCATGCCCGCCTACGCGCTGTTCACCGAGGCATGCCTTCGGGCCGCCGGGATCGAGCCGCACGGACTGGGCATGCGCCCGGTCACCGAGGCGTACGAGAGCATCGGGGAGGTTCGGTGCTGGGTGCACAACCTCGAGGCGCGATGGCAGGACGAGGAGCAGCGCACCCGGGCCTTCGTCACGCCCGAGGAGGCGATCGCCAGCCTCTCCGTGCCGGTTCGGGTGCCGCCGCAGGTGGCGTGGGAGTACCTCACCGAGCCCGGTCGGAGGATGGACTGGCAGCCCTGGGTGACCCAGGTCGAGGTGCAGGGCGCCACCGGCGGACGGCGCGGCGCGGGCTCGAGCAACCACTGCATGCACGGCAAGGACGCGGTGGTGGAGGAGATCCTCGACTGGCGCCCGTACGACTACGTGACCGACCGGACGGTGGTCGCCGCGCCGGACGGGCCGGTCGGCTTCCCCCACACGATCGAACTCGAGCCCACCGCGACCGGAACCACGATCCACATGCGCTTCGGGTGGCCCGAGACCGAGCGCGAGCGCGCCGCGGCGATGGCGATCGCGGGGCCGTACGGCACGGCGCTGGGCGGGGCGATGCCGGGGCTTGTCGCGGAGCTGGAGTCCGTGTTCGCCGCCATGGAGGAGGGCCGTGCCCCCGAGCCCGCGGTGGCGGCGCCCAGGCCGGACGGCATCCTGGCGGGCATCCCGCCGATCCAGATCATCGCCTGACGCCGAGGCGGGCCCCGCGGCCCGGGCTGGCCGTCCTGGGATCCCCGGTGTCGCGGGCCGTGGCGTCCAGCGGCCGGATCGCGTCGGCGCGCGACGGCGGACGAACGGTTCGGTCGGCGTGGACGACCCGGCCCTTGCGGAGGACCGCGCGGGCGGGAAGCATCATCTGGCAGGCAGCGGGCGGTGCCGCAGCGCCGCGATCACGCGTCCGGGAGGAGCTCGATGGACATGGCCCGGCCGATGGACGGTCCGCACGCGCCGACCGCTGGGCGGCAGCGGCTCGCTGGCCTCGCGCTCTTCGTGCTCTCCGCAGGCTTCCTGACCGTGATCATGCTCGGCGCCTCCATGGTCCCCGGCTACGACATGGGCGCGGCGGCCATCTCCGACCTGGGCGCGGCGCCCGAGACGGCGCTCCTGTTCAACACCACGCTGCTCGTGGTGGGCGTGCTCAACATCGCGGGTGCGGCCCTGCTGCTCGGTGGCGGGCACGCCCTGCTCACGGCGGTGTTCATCGTGGCGGGGATCGGTGCCGTCGGCGCCGGCGTGTTCCCGCTCGGCCATGGCGGGCCGCATGGCCTGTTCGCACTCCTGGCTTTCCTCGCCTTCAACCTCGAGGCGATCGGTGTCGCGACGCTCGTGCGCGGGCCGATGCGGGTGGTCTCGCTGCTCGCCGGCGCGGCGGGCCTGCTGTTCGTGGCGCTCATGGTGATCGGCGACGGGGGGAACGCGGCGGCGTTCGGCGTCATCGGGCACGGCGGGACGGAGCGGATGATCGTGTACCCGGCCATGCTCTGGATGCTGGCCTTCGGCGGCTCGCTCATGGCCGGGCCGGCCGACCCGCCAGCCAGGGGGCGATGAGCTCGGCGCGTCCCGGTCAGCACACGCCGTCCATCCCGGCCGGTCGGGCCATTCGGGATGGCGACACGACACCGGCGGTCGATACCGTGGTGCCCGTCGCGCCGGGCCGTCGGCACTCATCCGATGGGCGCCGGCCGGGAGGCACATCCTGATGCATGGACAGGCGTCTGCTCGCGGGCCCATCGGCCGGGCGCCGTGGCTGCTCTCGTGGCTGCTGCTCGTGGCAGCGGGCATCTCCACCGTCACCGCGCTGGCGATGCCCGAGCTCATCCACGGGCCGGCGGTGATGGTCGGCTCGATGCGCGGCACGGCCCTCGTGGTGCTCGTGCTGGCCGTCCCGATCGTCGCCGCCGCGATGCTGGCGGCCCGCGACGGCCGGCTCCTCGGCTACGCGGGCTGGATCGGCGGCGTGGCGTTCATCGCCTACCAGGGCTGGATGTTCCTGTTCGCCGTTCCGTTCAACGGTCTGTTCCTGGTGGACGTCGTCATGTTCGGCTGCGGCTTCTGGGCGCTCGCGGCGCTGCTGCTCCGCGTGCCGGCGCGCGAGTTCGCGGGCGTGTTCAGCCCCGCGCTCCCGGCGCGCCTGGTCGCCGGCTGGATGGTGGCGTCGTGCCTCGCGTTCTACGCCCTGTGGCTCAAGAACGCCGTCCCCGCCCTGTTCGCGAGCGAGGCGCCGGCGTTCCTCGAGGGGAGCGGCATGGTCACCGCGACCAACTACGTGCTCGACATGGCGCTGTTCCTGCCGTTCACGATCGCCGTTGCCGCCCAGCTCTGGCGCCGGACCCCGTGGGGCCTGCTCGTCGCCGGCGGCATGCTGCTGATGCTCGTGCTCGAGTCGCTCGCGATTGCCGTCGACCAGTGGTTCGGCTCCGCGGCCGATCCCGCGTCACCTGTCGCGTCGGCGGCCATCAGCCCGCTGTTCCTGGCGGTCGCGGCGATCGGGGCGGCCGCGTTCGCCCTCTGGTATCGCGGGACGCGGTCCGCGTCGGCGCAGGCGGTGGCCGCCTCGGCCTGAGGGACGGGAGCGGGGCGGTCGGCGCCGCCTACGCCGCGCGCGCGTCGATGAACCGCAGCCAGTTGCGCAGCTCCACCTGGCGGATCCGCGGGTCGATGATGTCGTCGCCCACGTTGAGCTCGGCGCGCAGCTCCGCCGAGCTGGGGTCGGCCGCGAGCGCCTTCATCTTGGCCGCGTAGACCGCGACGGCCTCCTCGTCGGGGAAGAACCCCTCGCGGACGAGCGCCTTGGCGCGTGCCGCGATCAGGCGGCCCATCTCGTGGAGGTTGTACTCGGGGTGGTACTGCGTGGCCCAGAACGCCGAGCCGTCCTGCTCGACGATCGCCGCCTGGACGGGGCTGTGGGTGTTGGTGGCCAGCAGCGGCGTCCCGTCCGGCAGCCGCGTCACCTCGTCGAGGTGCATGATGAAGGCGTCGAACCGCTCGGGCTTGCCCGCGTGCATCGGCGCGCTGCGGGCGGCATCGGTGAGGCGGATGTCGCGCGCGATGCCCCACTCGCGGCCGCGGGGGTTGGCGGCCACCTCGCCGCCCGCGACCAGCGACGCGAGCTGGATCCCCCAGCAGCTGCCCCAGCAGGCCGCGCCGGAGCCCATCAGCTCCTGCGCGAACGCGATCTGGGCGGCCACCCGCGGATCGTCGGTGTGGTAGACGGTCAGGTCCGAGCCTGTCCAGATGAACCCATCGAAGTCGCGGACGGTGGTGCCCTGCGGCAGCGCGAAGTCCGGGTCCGCGATGTAGACGATCTCGGTGGTCGCGTTGGGCGCCTCCACCGCGAGGAACGCCCGGAACAGGTCGTGCGGGTGGCCAACGTCGGAGCGGTCGAAGTTCTCCCGGCTGGCCGCGGGATAGCAGTTGACGATCAGGAACCGGTGCGCTGCGGTGGTCGTGGGCGACGTCATGCTGGGGCTCCGCGCTGCGGGAAGTCGGTGATCAGGCCGGTGATGCCCATCCGCGTGAGGCGGGCGATGTCCTCGGGCTCGTTGACCGTGTAGGGGTTGAGCTTCAGCCCGCGCGCGAGCTGGGCCGCGAGCTGCTCGACGGTCACCCGTGTGATCCGCGGGTTGAAGGTGTCGAAGAACGGGTCCGAGAAGTCGATGGGATCCTCGGGGAACAGGCCGAGCAGGGCCTGCAGCTCGTAGTCCGGCCGGCGCGCCCGGATCTCCTTGAGCCAGCCGTGCTGCGCGGAGGAGAAGAGGAGGTGCTCCGGGCCGATCCCCACCTCGTCGACGAGGGCGAGGACGGCGCCCACGACGTCAAACGAGTGGTTCGGCCTGGGCTGCGCCTTGAGCTCGAGGTTCATGCGCCAGTCCAGCGACACCGTCAGCTCGAACGCCTCGCGCAGCGTGGGGACCGGCTCGCCGCGGTACGAGGCCAGCTCGTCGGCCGTCACCGCGCCTGCCGCCACCTGCCCGAACGGGTCGTCGCGCTCGAAGGAGGAGCCCGCGTCGAGCGTCCGGATCTCGGCGAGCGTGTAGGTCGAGAACGGCGCCGGCACCCGGTCCGGGAACTTGGCCGCCACATCGGTCGTGCGCATCATCGAGTCGTCGTGCATCAGCACGATCTGCCGGTCGGCGGTGACCGCCGTGTCCGTCTCCCACAGGTCGGCGCCAAGGGCGTGCGCCTTGCGCGCCGCGGCGAGGGTGTTCTCCGGGGCGAGGCTGCGTGCGCCCCGGTGGGCGATCATCGCGACCATAGGGCTGTTCTGGTGACTCCGACGGCGGTCGGCAGCCGTGGCTGCCCGCTGAGGTGGTGCGGGCGCTGCGTCGCCGGCGTCCGGAGGCCCGAACGGGCCCAGCCCCATGATACTGACCGGCGGCGTCGCGCCGGGCCGCCGCGACTGCCCGCCGCCCGTGCTGCCGAAGCTCGGAACGGCAGCCTCGGATGCCGGCCGCGATCGAGGCGATCCGCTCCCAGCGGCAGCCGGATGGCGTCTGGCTCCAGGCGGGCCGGGAACCTGTCGGCGACTCCCCGTGGCGGCGTGTCTGCAGCCCTGCTACCGGGCCATCGTCGGGCGCGCTGGGAGGGGTTCGAGCACCCCCGTGGCAAGGAGCCGTCGACGGACGATGGTGCCGACGGTCGCCCCGTAGACGAAGTGCGCGGCCAGCGAGATGGTGGCGAACTCCGCCACGAACTGGATCGAGAGCCAGCCCGGAAACAGGATCAGCTGGAACGTCTCGAGGAAGATCCCCCAGGCCATTCCCGTCAGCACCGCCAAGCGTGCGGAGCGAACCGCGAACGCGCCGAAGAACTGCGTGTACGCGATCGCGAACAGCACGCCGTTGAGGAGGTGGAACGCCGCTCCGCAGACCCAGGTGACGATCGCCGGCGCGCCGTCGCCGATGAGCAGCACGCCGAAGATCCGGACCGCCTCGAACGGGTTGTAGGGCGACGGGTCGGCGATCGAGAGGACCGCCTTGGAGCTGTCGTAGGCGATGATCCCGACGATGCCCGCCAGGAGGCCGGTCCGAGCTAACAAGACAACCCGATCACGCGCGGGCCGCGGCGCCCGGTACGCGAAGGTGGCGATGGCCGCGATCCCGCCGAGCAGCCCGATCGCCAGCGCGGGGAGCAGCGGCACGCCGAACAGGATGTTGGCCACGAGGGCCGCGCCGCTCGCGAGGAAGACGAGCCCGATGTAGTAACCCGCCGCGGTGGCGAGGCGAGCGCGCACGTTCCACCCTCGAATTCCGGACCGTGGGAGGTGGTTGTTGCGGCGGCAACCCGCGTCGTACTATACCGGCTCGCCGGCCCGCGACAGCCGGTGCCTCGGGAGGGCTGGGCGGTGGTGGAGGCCAGTTCGAGCACTCGCCCCGGCGGCGTGACGGCAGTGGCCGCCAGTGGTCGAGCAGGGCTGTGGGGCGGGATCCTCCTTGACCTCGAGACGGCTGGCCGAGCCTTCCCCCTCGGGCGTCTGGTCATCCCGCTCGTGGCCCTGGCCCTGGGGCTCGGCATCGGGTGGTTCCGGCCGGGCTACGTGTCGATCTACGGCGAGTCGCTCGCCGTGATCGTGGTCTTCGTCGCGATCGGGTCGTTTGGCCGCACGATCGGCGCGCTTGCCGTTGTGGCGTTCGGCATCGCGGACGTCGCCCACTTCCTGCTCATTGCCGACCCGACGATCGGTGCGCAGGTCAGCCGCGGCACGCTGGTCGGGCGAATCGTCGCGCCCGGGGTGCTCTGGCTCGTCGCCGTCCTGGTGCCCTCGGTCGGCCGGCGCGCGGAGTGGATCGTCGAGGACCGTGCTGGCGATGGTGGGCTAGGGCGGCTCGTGGGAGCGGCAGCCGGCGCCGTCGCGGCGGCGGGCGGGGCCTACCTCTGGGCGAACGTCATGCCGTACCTCATCCGCCCCGCCTTCACGTACTCGCCGCCCCCGCAGACGCTGCAGCCGCAGCAGCACCCGGCGGAACTGGCGATCGCGGCGGCCGTGGTGTTCGCCCTCGCAAGCGTCGCGCTGCGCCGTCGGGCGGTGGACCAGGTCGAGCTCGATCCCTTGCTGGAGCCGCCGGCCTCCCCGCCGGCCGCCCTCGTCTACCGGGTGGTCGCCTACGCGGTGCTGACCGTGCTCGTCTGGGGCATCGTGTCCGGCCCGGCCGACGTGGCGGTCCTGGCGGCCGGCTTCCTCGTCGGTGAGGTCGGCGCCTGGCTCGCGGCCCGGCCGACGGCGTCGCGCGCGCTGGCGCATCTGCCCCCGCTGCTGCTCGCCGTCGCGGGTCTCGCGCTGTCCGCCGCTGTGGCCGTCGCGATCGGGGGCCTCGGTGGCGGCCTGTGGCCGAAAGGACTGGGCGACTCGGTCTTCTTCCCCATCGTCCTGGCCATTGCGGTCGCCTTCCCGATCGCGCGCATCGGGTTCAGCCTGGCGGCCAGCCGACGAGTGCAGGTGCCGCCGATTCCCTTCGGAGCGGCGGTCGTGGGCGCCGTCGGCATCGTCGCCCTCGCTGGGCTGACCTTTCCGCAGGTCGCGCTCGCCGACAACTGCGCGAACCTCGGGGATTGCGGCTTCTTCGCCCTGTTCATGCTGACGGTCTTCGGGTTCGGCTTCTTCTTCGCCGCCGCCGCGTACGCCCTCTCGCGCAGGGCGCTGAAGTCGTACATGCACTGGAAGACGGAGCAGTACTACAACATCCGGTACGAGCGCGCCGTGTCCGGCGTTCGAGGCTAGCGCGTGAGGATCTCCCTCCTCAGCCCGCCGGGCCGCTTGCCCACGGTCGTCTACGACCCTGGCGCCTGGTGGTCCCACCTTGCGGCCCTCGGCTCGGAACCGGAGCGGATGGACCTCAATGCGGCGTGGTGGAGGGTGGTCTGCGGCGGGGCGGGTGCTGACGTCATGCAGGCTGCGCCGCGCCACCTGTGGCAGCGACCGTTCCGTGGGGATGCCGGGGCGGCTGCCGTGTCGGCAGGGCGAAGCCTCGGCGCCCTGCAGGAGCCTGCCGCGTACGCCACGGCCGCTCGGTTCGTCGAGTCGGTGACGCCGCTCGCGCGGCATCTGGCGGCGCTGAACCGCTCGCAGGGCGACCTCCTCTTCCATGCCGACTTCGGCGTGCGCGTGATGGGCCTCGATTACGGCGACAGCCGCGCGCTCGTCGAGTACGCCCAACAGGAGACGCCGCTGTCCGCGCTCATCGCAGCGGCCATCGATCGGACCGAGCGGCCCCTCGATGTCCTGATCGCCACCGTCTCCCGGCCCGAGGAGCTCCTGTCCGCGCTGATCGCCGTCAGGCTCCTCAAGGTTCGCCAGCCGCGCCTGCACGCATGCCTGGCCGACCACAGCCACGAGAACTTCACCCTCGCGACCCACCTGCACCGACTGCGCGGTCGCGGCACCCTCGAGTCCATCTTCGACACGATCATCGAGTCGAAGGACGACCGTGACAGCCTCGTCCCGAAGGTGGTCGCCGACGTCGCCGCCGGCCATGCGCCGCGCGGCTACCTGTCGCGGTCCGCCCAGGCGATGCCGCTGCGCACGGAGCCGTGGACGCTGCCACCGCCAGGCGAGACGTTCTGCAGCGAGCCGATCCTCTGGACGCGCATCAGTCCCCGGCGGTGCTACTGGGATCGCTGCAACTTCTGCGCGCTCAATGCCAAGTTCGCAGATCCGAGATCGCCCTCGCTCGACTCGATCCCCGTGGCGCTTGACCGCCTCGAGGCGGCGACACGAGGCGGCTACCGGATCGTCAACTTCGGCGACGAGGCACTTTCGCCGGCGATGCTGGAAAGCCTCTCACGCGGGATCCTGGAGCGCGGCATCGAGGTCCGGTGGGCGTGCTGCTGCAAGCTGGAGACGGCCTACACGCCCGCGCTCTTCGCGCTGATGCGCGCCGCCGGCTGCTACGAGGTCTTCTGGGGCCTGGAATCAATCTCACCACGGGTCCTCCGCCTCATGGGCAAGGAGGTCCCCGGGCTGGATCGCGATTCGATCGGCCGCATCCTGCGGCGCGCGAACGAGGCCGGCCTCGGACTCCACGTGAGTCTCATGGCGGGCTTCCCCGGGGACACGCCGGGCGAGGCGGCGGAGTCCGTGGAGTTCGTCATCGAGGCGCTGCGCGGCCTGTCGAACGCGACCTTCAATCTCAATCGGTTCATGCTGCTCGACGGAAGCCCGATCATGGCCGACCCGGGTCGCTTCGGGGTCACCCCGGAGCCGGCCACTGGTGACATGCCGTTCCGCCACGCCTATCGACTGGTCGCTGGGCTGGCCGACGACGCCGATCGCATCGATCAGCTGCTGCCCTCGCTCCAGCGGCGCCTCCACGACGGCCTCGGCTGGGATCGGTTCGGCGATGGCCCCGGCGCGGCGTTGGCGCGGGACCTCCATTTCTTCTTCGGCCACGGGTCCATCTTCAAGCAGTCGGGGGACCACGCGTTCGTCAATCCGCTGCTCCACAGGGCGGCAGCGGCGTGAGTGACGCGATGCCGGTGTTCCTGACCGGCGCCACTGGATACTCCGGCCAGGCGGTGGCGGCCGAGCTCGCTCGACGGGGCATCCCCGTGCGGGCCCTCGTCCGACGGCCGATCACCATTCCCGGGTGCCAGACCGTCGTGGGCGACCTCGCGGCCGTTCGCCGGTTCGCGTCCGCAATCCGCGAGGCGTCCGCGGTGATCCACCTCGCGAGCCCCCGGGGCGAGATCAGCGAGATCGTCTCGAGCGACGTGCTCGCGACCCGGGACATCATCGCCGGCTGGCGCGCTGGCCCGTTCATCTACCCCAGCCACGCCACGGTGTACGGGATCCCCGAAGGCCAACCCCTCAAGGAGGATCACGCACGGACGCCGATCCTCCCCTACGACCACGGCAAGATCGCCGTCGAGGACGATCTCACCTCGGCGGCCCGGACGGACCGACGCGGGCCCGCCATCGTCCTGCGGCCGTCACTGATCTTCGGAACGAACGACCGGCGCGCGGATCGGCAGTTCTTCGGCTGGGTCTACATGCTGTGCCGGGCGCGGATGAAGTTCGTGTTCGACTCCGAGGAGGGGCTCGAGACGTACGGTGCCTCATTCATCGGCGAGGAGGACTACGGTCGTGCCGTCGTGGACTCGCTGAGCGTGCCTGCGTCAGGCGCCTACCACGTCGCGAGCGGGTTCTGCACCTGGCGCGCGCTCATCGGCGCCTTCGACGAGCAGCTGGGCCAGCGCTCGCAGTTCGTCGTCCGGCCAGGGGGCCGGGCCGAGGAGAGCGGCGAGATCCGCCTCGGGCAATCACGAACGGAGCTCGACGCCAGTGCATTCGCGGGTGCGACCGGTTTCGAGCCGCGCCAGACGATGGGGGAGCTGGTCGAGCGGTTCGTCGTCGAGGAGCGGAAACAGCCTCTGTGCTGACCTGGCGCGATGCGCCGTCGCCCAGCGGTGCGGCCTCGCGATCCCAGCCTGGCCGGAGCGCACCGATCCCAGGTCGCGAGCAGCGATTCCGCCCGCTTGCGCGACCCGCCGACGCGATCCCGGCTCGCCTACGCCCTCGGCAGCCGCGTGTCCGGGACGCGCTGGCTGTGGGGCGAGACGGTGGGCGGCTGGGGGCGCAGCCCGAACCGGATCGCCTGGTTGGGCCAGTCGGGGTCGCCGGGCGGCCAGGACCGCTCGGTCGAGCCGTCGGCATCGAGGCGCGAGATCGTGCCGTCGGCACCGAGCCTGAGCCTGCCGCCGTCTGGCAGCGCGAGATCGTGCGGCCGGTAGCGTCGCGGGCGACCGGTGAGATGCGCGTCCATGCGCCTAGCCCTCTTTCACCGTGCCGTCGCGTCCCCGGCCGAGCTCACCCCGAACCGCGGCGCCGCCGTGGACAGCCGCCCAGGCCTCGACCGCGTCCGCGAGCGCTGCGGAGTCGGGCCGGACCGCAAGGCGGGCGTCGATGCCCCGGATCCCGGCGCCGAGCTCGGCAAGCTCGCCGCGGTACGCGGGCTTGTCGCCGCCCATCCGTTGGACCGGCGGATAGACGTCGAAGTAGCCGTCACTGCACACGACGATGCTTGCGGCAGGCGAGGAGAAGGAGGTGCGGGCCACGGGAGGGGCTCCGATCCGTCGCGCGCTTCGGACCGGCGAATGAGAGCCCGGCGCAGTTGGCGACTGTGCCACCTACCATCGGCTCTGCGCACGATTCCGTCAAACGGGGGCCGCCGCCGCGATCAGGCGTTGAGACTGGGCAAGGCGGCCGCTCATGGCCCGAGGGCAAGCAGCCAGTCCATCGCGACGGGGACCGCGGCGAGCACGGACACGTGCCCGTCGCGGGGACGCAGCCACAGCTCGGCTGTGGGGATGCTCGCCACGAGGTACTCCGCGTGGGCCTGCGGGACGACACGGTCCCCGCCGCCCTGGGCCACCAGGACCGGCACGGCGATCGACGCTAGGTCGAAGCCCCAGGGATGCGTGAAGGCGACGTCGTCGTCGATCAGGCCATCGGGCCCCGCGGCCCCGGCTCGAACCGAATCAGCGCCCAGCGACGCCCAGGCACCCGACAAGATCGTGTAGTCCGCCGGGATGAACTGGGCGGGGTCGAACTCGTCCGTCTGGGCGAACCGGGCTCGCGCATCGCGGCCCTCGCGGGCAGCCAGCAGCCCGCCCGGCGCCGCCATGCCGGCGAACCAGTCGAACGCATCGGTCAGCGGCGCGATGCAAGCCAGCGTCACCGCGCCCGTCACCCGGTCGGGCAGCAGCGCGGCGCACGCGAGCGCGTGCGGACCGCCGCCCGAGGCGCCCATCACGCCGAAGCGGCCGATCCCCAGCGCGTCCACCACCTGCTCCACGTCCCGTGCCGCCGACGCCACGTCCCGTCCCGGACGGGGTGTCGAGCCGCCGTAGCTGGGCCGCCCGTATGCGAGCAGACGGATACCGCGCGCCTTCGCGGCCACGAGGAGCGGCTCGAGCAGGGCCCCCGTCTGCGGTGAGCCGTGGTGCCACACGAGGGCCGGCGCGCCAGGGTCGGGCGATCCCGACGCATGCACGTGCAGCTCGCGACCGTCGCGCAGCGTGACCACGTGCTCAGTGGGCATCAGCTTCGATGGCGGCACGAACGCGACGTGGCCAGCCGCAGGTCAGGCATGGAGCACGGGGACGGAGGCATTCCTTGCCCATCTTGGCATGACGCGGCTCACCTTGGCGGGAAGCACGCCAGCCCCGACACTCTCGCCCCGCGAAAGCGGGTTGCCGGTCAACAGCCTCGTGGGGTGGTCATGCCGCCGGGTCGACGGGCGGGGCGGTCGCGCAGCTGGCGATCGACGACGCGAACTGGATCGCGGCCGACTCGCCACGGGTCCTGCCGGACGCCGCCGCGATGGCTGCCCTGACGGTGGCCTCGCGCCCAGCGGCCACCCTGCCTGACCATCGCGTGCCCTCAGCCCGAGGCGCCGCCGGGCATCGGCGGGTGCCGCGGCAGGGCGGTGCATGAAAGCGCCAACACGAACGCGCGGTGCCGGTCCTGGTGATCCCGGTCGCGTAGACTGGGTGGGTCGCGTCCCGCCACGTCCGGAGGCATCTGATGCGACCTGCCCACCACCCCGCTGGCGTACTCGCCGCCATCCTGTTCGCGGTCGCTGCCTGCGGCGGCGCTGCGACGCCGGCACAGACCCAGTCCACGTCCCCTGCGAGCACCCCCGAAGCCACCGGGCCAGCGGCCGCGGCGGCCACCGAGGCCCCCGCCACTGGCGGCAGCTTTGACGCGTGCACGCTCCTGACCATCGATGAGGTCAAGTCGATCACCGGCGCGGCGACGACCGCGGGGCCGGAGGGCACGGACATGGCCGACTGGGTCGCCGGAACCTGCTGGTGGAACAGCGCCGACATGAAGGTCCGCTTCAGCGTCGACTACGGCGACAAGGCCAGCATCGCGAAGTCGAGCTCACCCTCAGCCCAGGAGCAGTTCGACCTCACCAAGGCCGTCTACGGGGCCATGAGCACGGTCGAGGATGTCTCGGGCGTGGGCGACAAGGCGTTCGCCTGGGATGGCGGGGCGTACGCGATCAAGGGCGACAAGGCCGTCCTCGTGACGACGATCTTCAACTCGAAGGCCGAGGCGATCGCGATCCTGACGGCGGCCGTCGCGAAGATCTGACCTGGAAGGACGCACGTTCAGCTTCAGGCACCCCGAACGGAGCACGAGAGCTCTCGCGCTGTCAACAACGTGTATGGGGACGACAGCTAGAGCGGGAGGAGGGTTCCCAGACCCCTCGCTTCTGCGGCCCGGAGAACCAGCGGCGCCACCGCGATGTCGTCGAGCGCGAGTCCCAGGTTGCAGGCCATCGTTCGCTGCTCTGCCGACGTCCGCCCCGGCCGCGCGCCGACCACGAGCTCGCCAAGGTCGGCGGCGATCGGCGGGATGTGCTGGAAGTACCCGATCCCCCGGAAGTGCTCGAGCTGCGGGACGTCGTCGGTCGTGAACAGGTCGAGCTCGGCCAGCGCGGCGGGGTCCCAGTAGCTGTCGAAGTCGACGGCGGATGCGAAGGCCCCCGGCGCCGTCCAGCCCGCCTTGATCGACGCGTGTGGGACGTGGAGGATCGGCCCCGAGGTGACGATCACGTCGGCTCCCCGGAGCGCCGACTCTGGGTCGCTCGCCACGGAGACCTCGATCCCGTGGCGGCTGGGAACCCCGTCGACAAAGGTCGCAATCCGGGCCGGATCCGGATCGAACGCTCGGATCGTCGTGAGGCTTGGCAGGACGGCCCGCAGCGTGTCCACGTGAAACGACCCTTGGACGCCACAGGCCAGGATCGCGAGCACCGTCGAGTCCGGGCGTGCCAGGTAGCGGGCCGACACCGCCGACGCCGCGGCCGTGCGGATCCCCGTGATCCAGGTGGCATCCATGACCGAGATCGGGACCCCGGTCGCCGGGTCGTTGAGGATCAGGAGCCCGGTGATGTACGGCAGGCCGAGCGCCTGGTTTCCAGGGAAGCCGCTGATCCACTTGATGCCGACGGCATCGAGGCCCGGGATCGAGGCGGGCATGGCATGGATGAAGTTGTCGCCCGGCCCTGGGTGGACGCCGGGCTTGGGCGGCACCTCCACGCGTCCGTGCCCCTTCTCGCGGAAGCCGGTCTCGACCGCGTCGATGACCGCTTCCACCGTGACTCCGGCGGCCTCCACGTCGGCGCGAGAGAGGTAGCGGATGGCGAGGGGTTCAAGGGCGGCGTGCAGCGTGGTCATGGGCAGGGGCTCCAGCTCGGGGGCGTTCCACAAGCCCGATCCCGGCCCGGCCGCGACACCACGTCCACCTTAGCCCGTCGTTGATCGCCGAGATCGGGAGCGCTCTCCGTCCTCAGGTCAGCAGGACGAGGTCCGGGCGGTTCGTGATGGGGTCGGCTTGGCGTACTCGTGGTCGCAGAACCCGTCCGTGATCGATCTCCGCTTCGACCGATCACGCCACGACGGCGAACGGATCAGCGCCGCCTTCTCGGAGCGGCTCCGAGACCCGATGGACCTTCCAACCGTGACCGCTGATCTCCATGCGACTGTCCGACAGGCTGTGGCGCCCAACCACATGCAGGCCTGGGTCCGCCGCGAAACCTGACGGTCCGCGCAGCTGGTTCGATGGCGGCCCGGAGAGATTCGAACACGCTCCGCCAACCCAAACGATCGACTCGGGATGCTTGTCATTCGGGACTGTCTAGCGTACGCTACAGCATACGATGAAGAGTATCGGTGTAACGGAGCTTCGCCAGCGGACGGCCGAGATCCTCGAGTCGCTGCGCGACGCCGAGGAGCCGGTCGCCATCCTGCAGCGTTCGCAGACGACCGCATACCTCGTCGATGCCGGTCGCTACGAGGCCGAACGGGAGGAGCTGCGGGCCGCGCGTCGCGCCCTGTTCCTGCGCGAGATCCGCGAGGCGGAGGCAGAGTACGCCGCCGGCGAGTCGACGGCGTATGAGCACATGGACGCCCTGCTCGACGACTTGCGCGGGTGACGGCGCCGACGTGCGGGTCATCGCATCGTCCCGATTCCTCCGACGGGCAAGGAAGCTGAAGCCCCCTCGGGACGAGTTGCTTCGAGCGGCCCTGCGGCGTTTCGCGAGCGACCCCCAGGACCCGTTGCTTCGGCCGCACAAGCTCAAGGGCGACCTCGGCGACTACTGGGCGTTCCGGGTCGACGACGACCTGCGGGTGCTCTTCCGATGGGACGGCGACGTTTGCTTCCTCGTCGCGCTCGGCACCCACGACGAGGTCTACTGATCCCGGGTGGCGACCGGCGACGCATCGACCGGCGACTGCTGCTGGTCTGTCGCGCTTTGCGCTGGCGCGCCCGGAGGGATTCGAACCCCCGACACTCGGTTCCGAAGACCGATGCTCTGGTCCACTGAGCTACGGGCGCGCGGCCCGCGCATCATACCCGGCCACGAGCGGCATCCGGGGGACACGCGGCCGCAGGCCGGCGAGCGGGTCGGGGACGCGCTGGCGCTCCGCAGAGACGCGCCGGCTCGGGCACACTGCGTCGATGCGCCAGCAGATCCGCCCGGTGCGTCGGCACGCCCACCCGATCCGCCGTCCGCACCGTCGCCGCCGCATCGCGCTCACCGCGACCGCCGGCGCCCTGGTGCTGCTCGTCGCCGCGGCGATGGCATGGCGGCCGCCGGCGGCACCGGCGCCGGGGGCGGCCGCTGCCGGCCTGAGCGCCGCGGCCGTGCTGCAGCCGACGCCGTCACGCTCGATCCCGCCGACCGCGGCGGTGCCCGACCCCACGAGGACGTCCCCGTCGGCGAGCCCGTCGCCACAGCCCACGCCGCCCGCCACGAGCGTGGCCGATCCTGCCGCCGCCTCGGCCCGCCTGGCGCACCTCGCCGTCGACCTGCGCCAGTCGCCGCGCTCCCTCGCGCTGCTCTCCGGCTACGTCTGGCCCATCGCGCACCCGCGCCTCACGCTCCCGTTCGGCCCGACGCTCTGGGGCACCCGGGTCGTGGGCGGCAAGCTGTTCCACGACGGCGTCGACCTCGCAACGTTCTGCGGCGACCGGATCATGGCCGCGCACAGCGGCGTCGTGCTCGCCGCGGGCCGCCACTTCGACGACGACATCGGGTGGGTGGGCGACCTCACGGCCTACTACAAGCTGCTTGACGTCCACCACTTGTGGAACGACCTGCCGAACGTCGTGATCATCGACGACGGCAACACGTACCGGAGCGTCTACGCGCATTTCAGCCGGGTCGTCGTCCACGTGGGCCAGCACGTCCGTGCGGGCCAGCTCATCGGCTACGAGGGGATGACCGGCCACGCCACGGGCTGCCACCTCCACTACGGGATCTTCTCGCCCCTCGAGACGGCGACCTTCGGCATCCAGCCCAAGGTAGTCAAGGACATGCGCTTGCCGAAGCTCGAGATCGCGCGCGTGAACCCGCTGCTCGTGCTGCCCTACCGCAAGGGGATCTCGGGCCCCGTGAAGAACCTGGGCAGCGGGTAGCCTATGGCGACGTGACGGGACCCGCCGTTCGGGCTGCGCGAGCTCCAGAGGCCCGCGTCGGCCCGAGGTGGCTCACGCCAGGCGAGGTCCGTGACGGCCAGGCGAGGTCCGTGACGGCCAGGCAGGACGCTCACGCCAGCGCAACGCCAGGGGAGGCCCAAGATGTCGCAGCGTCCAGACGGGCTCGACGCGCTGCTGGCGCCGCTCGACCCGAATTGCAGAGCCGACGTCCTCGCGCTCGAGGCGGCGATCCGCAGCCTGGCCCCCGGCCTGGCGCCCTCCGTCGCCAACGGAATGCTCAGCTTCGGCCGATGCCGGTACACCTACGCCAGCGGCCGCTCGGGCGAGACGGCATCGCTCTCGATCGCGCCACGCGCCGCGGGGATCAGCGTCTACGTCGGCTTCGCCCAGGCGGAGCGATGGGCGGCCCGGCTCCCCAATGCCAGCTGCGGCAAGGGCTGCATCCGCCTGAAGCGAGCCGCGGACCTCGATCGCGAGGTGCTCGAGGAGATCGTCGCCCACGCAGTCTCCATCGACGGCCGACACCTTGACTGGACCGGGCTCCCGATGTCCGGCCCGCCCAGGGCAACTGCGCTCTAGGCGCCCCGCCGGTAGCGCCGGCCCACGAGGGACCAGGCAGGGATCCGCGCCAGCGCGTCGTCGAGCGACGGCCCTGGGCCCCCGTCGCGCCGCTCGATCGCGAGCGTCGGCGGCTTGCCTGCTCCCGGCCGCGCGTCGACGCCAGTGAGGTCCAGCGCCTCGCGGCCAGCCTCGGGCTCGCCCAGCGCCTGGAGCAGCGCCGCCGGCCATTCCGGGGTCGAGCCGTCGGCCGCCACCTCGCGCTCGAGGTGCCACCGCGGCCGCCGCAGCAGGATTGCCCGCCAGCCCGTCGCCACCTCGGGCGTCACGCAGCCGTCGCCTGGGACCGGGCGCCCGGAGAGGTGCTCGCCGCGCGTCCACAGGGCCGCCTGGTGGAGCAGCGCGTACTCGTCGAGGTCCGCGAACGCGGCCAGCCGCTCGGCGGGCGACGCCGACCCGAACACCGCCTCGATCGACGGCGCGAACACCTCGGCGAGGTCGAGGTCGATCGCCCGCACCGTCCGGTGCAGGTACACGTGGCGGTACATGAACAGCCGGGCGGTGAGGAACATCTCGAGCGCGCCCAGGCCCGATTCGTAGAGCGTCAGGCCGCGCTCGGAGATGAACGCGTACCGCCGGAGCCGCTCCGCGTCCACGGGCCCCATCGACACGCCCGTGAGGTACGCGTCGCGGCGCACGTAGTCGAGGTTGTCCACGGTGAACACGCCCGAGAGCAGCGGCTGGAGCGTGCGGACCCAGCCCGGCACCGTCGGGTCGGCGATCGGCGGCTTGGAGATCAGCACCGACACCCAGCGCGGGTCGATCGCCTCGCCGTCGGCGAAGCGGTCGCGGTCGGGGACCGACCCCGGCGCCCGCCGGAGCGACGCGATGAGCGGGCCGAGCTCGCGCTCAATGATCAGCTGCGAGAGGTCCTCGTGGCTGAGCGACTTCGCGCCGGGCCGCCGCGGGTCGGGGGGCGCCGGGAAGCGGCTGAGGAACCGGTCGTCGAAGAAGTGCGCGAACGGCCCGTGCCCCACGTCGTGGAGCAGCCCCGCCACGCGGAGCGTCTCGACGACGATGCCCTCGGAGGGGACGGGCTCGCCCGGCGCGAGCACCGGCAGCGAGGCGGCGAGCGACGGGTAGAGCGACCGCGCCCAGAGCCCCGCCTCGTGCATCACGCCCAGGCCGTGGGTGAACCTCGAGTGCTCGGCGGTGGGGAACACCCAGCGGGCGCTCTGGAGCTGGCTGATGCGCCGCAGGCGCTGGACCCACGCGGTGTCGAGCAGGTCGTCCTCGGCCACCGTCTCGGCGTGCAGCCCCGCGGCGCGCGCGTCGTGCGGCGCGAGCCGCTTGGTGAGCTCGACGTAGCCGTGGATCGGGTCGCTGATCAGGTTGACGGCGGCGAACGGGAGGCGACGCCCGGGGGCGCCGTCCCCAGCGTCGGTCAGGGCACCCAGACCCGCTTCGCGGACGTCCACGCCGAGAGGTTACCCCGCCTGTCAGCGGCCTGGACGCGGAACGAGTAGTAGTGGCGGTGGGGCCGGTTGTAGAGCCACAGCGCCCGTCCGGTCGTGTTGTTGCGGATGAGGTGCCACGGCCCGTTGTCCATGCGGTACTCGATGTCGAACGAGCGCAGGCCCGCGGTGTGCGTCTGGAGCGCCGGGTCGTAGCCCGACCAGGAGAAGCGGATCGCGGTGCCGCGGCGGATCAGCGAGCCGTTACGCGCCCCGGGCCGCGTGTGGTCCGGTGACTCCGAGAAGAGGATCGACGACCAGGTGGTCCCGTCACTGTTGCGCACGATCCCGATGCCGATGTAGTTGTACGACGACGAGAACATGATCGCGTGGTGGACGGCGCTGTTCTTCCACATCGAGTACAGGTTGGACGCCGCCCGCGAGCCCCACGGGTAGGACGTCTCGCCGATGGCCTCGCCGAACGAGTACCACGCGATGCCGGCGTTGGTCATCGCGGTGCCGGGGTTGCCGCCGGCAGCCTGGTGCGACAGCGTGGAGGTCGCGCTCATGTTGCTCGCGCGCTGGGTGGCGAGGGAGGCGAGCGTCGCCCAGGTCCGGAGCGGCCGGCGGCCGGCGGCCGCGCGATCGCGGTTGAGCCAGCTGAGGATGTCCGCCGCCATGACGTTGGCTGTGGAGGTGGCGGCGGGGGTTGCCGCGGCGTCGAAGGACGCGGGGGCGGCGGTCGCCGCGGCGGCCGGGACGGCGGCGACGGCAGTCAGGATTCCGGTGAACAGGAGCGCCGCAGCACGGCGGCGGAATGCAGACGCAAACAGTCTGCGAGGGGTTCGTGCGTCGATCATGAGCCTCTCGAGCGGATGGTGCGTAAGGGCGCCAACCCTACCAGATCAGCCCGACGGCCGCCGGTACCGGCTCGCGGCGCGGGCGTGGCTGGCCGCCACGTCGTCGCGCAGCGCGGACGGCGCGAGGACCTCCACGTCGTCGCCCCAGGACAGGATCCAGAGGCGGATCTCCAAGGTCCCGGCCACCGTTGCGCGCCATTCGAGCGAGCCGTCAGGCAGGGTCGCCAGCGCCTGCGACGGGTGCCACACGGCCTCGCCGACACGGGCGGCGACCGACGGCGCGAAGCGCAGCACGACCTCGGTGGCGGGCTGGTCCCAGATGATGTCCCACGCCGGCCGCAGGCGCCTCGCCAGCTCCTCCTCGGCCGGCGCCTCGAACCGTCGCGGGGTCAGCGAGAGGTCGAGGATGCGCTCCACCTTGAACGTGCGGAGGGCGCCACGCCCCTCGTCGAACCCGATCAGGTACAGCGCGTGCGTCTCCAGCGACGGCTCCAGCAGGTATGGGCGGACCTCGCGCCACGACGGCTCGCGGTCGCCGTCGTACGCGGCCGGCGCGTACTGGAACCGGACGACGCGCTGCTCGGCCCAGGCCCGGGTGAGGTCCTCGATGCGGCGGTTGTAGGCCTCGTCGGTCCGCCGCTGGGCCATCTCGTCGAGGGTCCGCTCGACGTGGCCGTGGAGCGCGTCGGGCAGCCCCTCCTCGAGCTTGCTGAACGCGGACGCCAGGCTGGGGTCGAAGCGGTCCACGTACCGGGTCATCAGGCGCGCCGCCAGGAACACGGCCATCGCCTCCTGGAGGGTCAGGCGCATCGCCGGCAGGAAGGCACCGGGCTGGACGCCCCACTTGCCGCCGTCGCTCCAGAGCGGGACCTGCATCTCGTTCTGGAGGGCGTTGAGGTCGCGGTAGACCGTCCGCGAGGACATGCCGGTGCGCTGGGCGATCTCCCTGGGCGTGACGCCGCCCTCCCCGTGGGCGTGAAGCACCCGCAGGACCGAGAGCAGCCGGGCGAGCCGGTCGCGCTTGCCCTCCACGCGTTCGCCCTCGGGCGCGTCGAAATCGTCGGTCACGGGACGTCCCTCCTCGTCATGGCGCCCGGATGGTGACCGGGAGCCCCCGGTCGATGGAGATCAGGCGGAAGCGGACCTCCGCGGTGAGCCCGTCGACGGCCAACTGCGTTCCGGGGCCGTTCGCGAAGCCGTTCGCCTGGCCCAGCTGCCCGTCGCCGAACACCCAGAAGTCCAACTCCCCCCGCCACCGCGAGAGGTCGGCCGTGCCGGCGAGGAGCGAGACCTCCGGCACCGCGCGCCGGAGTGTCGCCCCGTCGAGCGCGACACGGCAGTGGCGCGCCCGTGCCCCCTCCACGTACGCGAGGCCGGCGTCCTCCACGACGGCGCGCTGGGACGGCGCCAGCGCCTCGAGCAGGAGCTGCCGGTCGATGTCGCTACCCGAGACGTCGCCCGGCGCCAGCGACACCCAGCCGCGGCTGGGCAGGAGGCGCCAGGCCTTGTCGCCGATGCGCACGAAGCCCGTCCGCCCGAAGGCGGCGCTGCTGGTGATGTAGCCGCTCCAGCGGACATCGGTGCCCGAGCGCTGGCCGGACACCGCGAGCTGGCCGGTGAGCGAGCCGTCCACGGACACGTCCATCTGGAGCGTGACGTCGGCGGTCGTCCCGATGGTCACCTGCCCGTCGCAGGGCGGCGGCTCGAGGGTCGGGTCGGTCGGTCCGAAGCGCGATGTGTTGGCCGGCTTGTCGACGAGCGAGACCTCGTTGTAGACCGCGGCGGCCGCGAATGCCGTGCCGGTCACGAGTGTGGCGGCGACGCCCAGCCCGATCCCCGCGAGGAGGCGACGCTGCCGTGGCGAGCGGTCGCCGAGCCGCCGCCGGGCGACGCCCAGCCCGGCGAACACCCCGGTCGCGAGCAGCGCCACGGCCCACGGGTAGGCTGCCTCCGCCGACGGGACCAGCGTCTGTGGCCCGCCACCCTCGATCTGGCTGAGGAGGCCCGCGATCGAGGGCACCAGCAGCAGGATCGGCACGAGGGCGAGCCAGGCGATCAGGGCGAAGGCGCGCGGGCTGCGCGCCACCGGCGGCCAAGCGACGGCTGCCCCAGCCACGGCGATCGGCCCGCCCGCCACCATGCCGACGAGCACGTCGACGGGGCCGCCGGGCCGGTAGCCCCACAGGATCAGCCCGAACGTGACCAGCCAGAGGCCGGCCAGGATGGCGCCCAGAATGCGCAGCTCGATGACGCGTACCCGCACCCGGCGAGCATACCCAGCCCGGCGCGGGCCGCCCGGACCAACCGGCTGGTGGCGGCCCGGTGGCGTCCGGCACGCGCCCGCGCCGGGGGGCCACCCCGAAGCGGTACCCGCGGAGCGCCCGGAATGGGGCCCCGCTCGGTACCGGTGGCATGGGACTCCCGGGGCATCGCCGGGCCCCCGGTGGCTGTGCATAGTTGCGGCACCGCACCGAGAGGCGCGGATGACGCACGACGGTCCCGCGGGTCGGCGGTCTCCCTCCTCCTGTCGCACCCGCACCACCTCCGAAGCGAGGCCGATCCTCCTCCCGGCCTCGCTTCGGAGTGTTCGGGCCGCGGAGGGCCACGGTGTCGCGGCGTCGGCCCCGCACGGGCGCCGCACCGACCGGCAACGGACCCCGTCCCACCCCGATGCGGCCGCTACACTCTTCTCCGCGCACACCCCGCAGGAGAGAGACGCACACCATGCGCACCCCGAAGGCCATCGCAGGCCTCGCCCTCGCCGCCGCGCTCGCCGCGGCCTGCACCTCTGGGTCGACCGCCGCACCGTCGGCGGCTGCCACCCCGCTGCCCAGCGCGCCGGTCACGGCCGCGCCGGCCAGCACCTCGCCGTCGGCCACGCCCACGGCGGCTCCGTCGCTGAGCGCCTGCGCGCCCGCGAACCTGGACCTCAAGACGGCCGGCACGCTCACCATCGGCACGGACAACCCGGCCTACCCGCCGTACTACGCCGAGTCGAGCCCCGATCCCAGCCCCTGGCAGCTGGGCGACCCGACCAACCAGCAGGGCTTCGAGTCCGCCGTCGCCTACGCCGTCGCAACCCAGCTCGGGTTCACGGCCGACCAGGTCAAGTGGATCGTGGTGCCGTTCGACAACAGCTACCAGCCCGGCGCCAAGCCGTTCGACTTCTACCTCGCGCAGGTCTCGTTCACCGAGGCGCGCGCCAAGGCCGTGGACATGAGCGACGGCTACTACTTCGTTGCCCAGTCGGTCGTGGCCATGAACGGCAACGCGCTCGCAAAGGTCACGAGCATCGCCGGCATGAAGGGCTTCAGGTTCGGCGCCCAGGTGGGCACCACCGCCTACGACACGATCCAGAACATCATCGCGCCCAGCACCAAGACGAGCGTCTACAACACCAACGACGCCGCGATCAAGGCGCTCCAGGCCAAGCAGATCGACGGCCTCGTGGTGGACCTGCCGACCGCCTTCTACATCACCGCCGCGCAGCTGGTCGACAAGAACTACAACCCGCTCGCCACGATCGTGGGCCAGTTCCCGCCCCAGTCGGGCGCGAGCGCCGAGCACTTCAGCCTGGTGCTCGCGAAGGGCTCGACGCTGACCCCCTGCGTCGACCAGGCGATCCAGGCGATCACGGCCGACGGCTCGCTGGCCCAGATCACCCAGACCTGGCTCGCGGACAAGGCGAACGCCCCGGTCCTCCAGCCCTGACGCCGCGCCCCGCTCGCGGATGACCGCCCTCGGCGGTCCCGACACGCCCCGTCGGGGAGGCCTCGCCGGCCTCCCCGGCTCGCGCGCCCGCCGGCGTCACGAGGAGCGCGCAACGGTGCTCCGCTCCACGCTCGTCGCCCTCGTGAGCACCATCCTGGTGTTCGGGGTCCTTGCCTGGATCGTCGTCAACTCGCCCGGGTGGCCGGCCGTGCAGGCCAGCTTCTTCGACGGCGACATCTTCTGGTCATCGCTCCCCGGCATCGTCGGGGAGTTCTTCGTGAACATCCAGCTGTTCCTGATCTCGGAGGTGCTGATCCTCGCGCTGGCCCTGCTGCTCGCGGTGGCCCGTTCGTCGACATCGCCCGTGCTCCTCCCCGTGCGCCTGATGGCCACCGTCTACGTGGACGCCTTCCGGGCGCTGCCGGGCGTGCTGGTGATCTACATCCTCGGCTTCGGCATTCCCGGTCTCGGCCTCGCGGGCATCCCGGTCGACCCCTTCCCGTACGCGGTGCTGTCGCTCACCCTGATCTACTCGGCGTACGTCTCCGAGGTGTATCGGGCCGGGATCGCCTCGATCCACCCCAGCCAGACCGCCGCTGCCCGCTCGCTCGGCCTCTCGCAGGCCCAGGCGCTGCGCCACGTCGTGCTGCCGCAGGCGATCCGGCGCGTCGTGCCGCCGCTGCTCAACGACTTCATCGGCCTGCAGAAGGACACCGTGCTCGTCTCGTACGTCGGCGTGGTCGAGATCTTCCGGCAGGCGCAGATCGTCGAGGCCGGGACATTCAACTTCACGCCCTACATGGCGGTCGCGCTCGTGTTCCTTGTGGTCACGATCCCGCTGGCGAGGTTCACCGACTGGCTGGTGCTCCGGCAGGTGCGCCAGGAGCGGGGCGGCCGCCCGGTCGCCATCGCCACGCTGGGCACGCAGAACCACGGTGCCGGCGGGGTGCGACCGTGACGCCCGCGGCGCCCGCCCTCGAGGTCCGTGGCCTCTGGAAGTCCTTCGGCGCGCTCGACGTGCTCCAGGGCATCGACCTCGATGTCGCCGAGCACGAGGTCATCGCGCTCATCGGCGCGTCGGGCAGCGGCAAGTCCACGCTGCTGCGGTGCATCAACCTGCTCGAGCCCATCGACGAGGGGCGCATCTTCATCGAGGGCGAGGAGATCACCGCCAGGGGCGTGAACGTGGACCGGATCCGTCGGCGCGTCGGGATCGTGTTCCAGTCGTTCAACCTCTTCCCGCACATGCGCGTGCTCGACAACGTCACCCTGGCGCCGCGAAAGGTCGCGAAGCGCCCGAAGGCCGAGGCAGAGGCCGATGCGCGCCAGCTCCTCGATCGCTTCGGACTGGCCGACAAGGCCGACCAGCTGCCCGACCGCCTCTCGGGCGGCCAGCAGCAGCGCGTCGCGATCGTCCGCGCACTCGCGATGCAGCCCGACCTGCTGCTGCTCGACGAGGTCACGTCGGCGCTCGACCCGGAGCTCGTCGCGGAGGTGCTCCACGTGATCCGCGAGCTCGCCGCGGGCGGCATGACGATGCTCATCGCCACCCACGAGATGGGCTTCGCCCGCGACATCGCGAGCCGCGTCTGCTTCCTCGACGCGGGACGGATCCTCGAGCAGGGGCCGCCCGCCCAGATCTTCGCCGACCCCCACGAGGCGCGGACGCGACAGTTCCTCACCCGGATCATCGAGGCCGGGCGCCTCTAGCCGGGACGTCCGGCACGGCGCGGTCGCCGCCGGGGAGCCTCGCCCCGATCAGCGGTCCCGGCACGCCTCGACGAACGCCGCGAACAGCTGCTCGAACACCCGGGGCGTGGACTCGGTGCGCTCCGGGTGGCACTGGACCGCGATCCGCCACGGACCGTCGGGCAGGCCCTCGAACGCCTCCACCAGTGACCCGGCCGGGCTGTCCGCGAAGGCCGTGGCCCGGTAGCCGGGCGCCAAGTCGACGGGGCGGACCGCCTGGTGGTGGTAGCTGTTGACGACGAGCGGGGCGCCCGATGCGGTGGGGTCCAGGATCCGTGACGTCGTCGTCCGCGGGACGAGCCGGATCGGGTGCGTGTGCGCCGGGCCGCGGCTCCAGCCGTGCCCGGCATGGTCGTCGACGTGCTGCAGGATGGAGCCGCCCGAGAACGCGTTGATCACCTGGAGCCCACGGCAGATGCCGAGCACCGGCACGCCCCGCGTCACCGCGACCGAGAAGGCGGACGCCTCGAGCTCGTCGCGCTCGGGCTCCAGCCCGTGCGAGCCGTCGTTCGGCTGCCCGTAGCGGACGGGGTCGATGTCCCCGCCGCCGGTCAGCAGCAGGCCGTCCATCGAGGCGAACGCGGCCCCGCGCCGGGATGCGCCCGCCGTGGCGTCGATCGGGATCACCGTCGCCCCGTGGCGGACCACCGAGTCCACGTACAGCGCCGCCTTGCGCAGGGCGAGGTCCGGGTCCGCCTGCTCGGCGGCGACCGTGAGCGTCACGACGATCCGGGGAGGGCGGGAGGACGGCATCGCACGCAGGATAGCGCCCGACGCAGGGGGAATCGCCGACGTGTCAGCCGCCGGCGCTCGGGGCGGACGGCGGCGGCTCGGTGGGCGGCCCGAGGTACTCGGTCGGCGCGGGCGTGACCTCCAGCCCCGAGTCCGATGGCTCGGGCGGCGGCGAGTAGACCCCGCCGGGCAGCACCTTGAGCACCCACCCGATCTGCAGCTTGTTCGGGGCGTAGTGCGGCGACTCGGGGTCGAGGCTCGGATACGTGTCGCGGTTCCAGTACGCGAGCGAGCGCGCGGTCGTGCGGAACCGGCGCGCGATCGACGTCAGGCTGTCGCCGGACTTGACCTTGTACGAGGCGAACGTCGGGGCGGGGGTGGGCGTGGGCGGCCCCGGCGTCGGCGTGGGCGTTGGCGGCGGCGGCGGCGACGGGGTCGGGGTCGGCACGGGGGTCGCCGTCGGCCGGGCGGCCAGCTGGAGGCAGCCGCCCAGCGATGCTGCCATCACCGCGAGCGCCAGGGCGGTGCCGAGGCGGCGGCGGTCTGGGCGGCGAGCGGGCATGGAGCGGACCTCCGGGCGTGCTAGCCCGAGTTTGACGCAAACGCGCTCGGCGCGGTGACGGGACCGGGTGTCGCCTCGGCGGGGTCTGCGCCTGGCCCGGCGCTACTCGATGATCGTGGGCTGGTCGACCGGCGTCGGCTCGGACAGCGTGTAGTCCGCCGCGAGCGCCAGGCCGTCGCGGGCGGTGCAGATGCGGTCGCGGCCGCGCAGCTTCGCCACCCGGCATGCGCGGTCCGACGCCAGGAGGATGGCGTCGGCGTCGGTCCCGTCGACCGGGTACGACGACACCCCGATCGATGCCGACACCCGCAGGCCCAGGCTGGCCCACCTCGTGCCCGGGCCGCCCACCGCGCGGATCGCCTCCTGAATGTGACGGGCCGCGTCCGCAAGGCCTGTCACTCCCGTGGGCCTGCGGTCATCGGGCGGCCGGCTGAGCAGATATCTGCGTTGAGAGAGCAGGACCGCGAACTCGTCGCCGCCGTAGCGGAAGACGGCGTCGGCGTCGTCATTTCGGTTCACGTCCCGGATTGCAGAGGCCACCTCGCGCAGCAGTCGATCCCCGTCCTGGTGCAGCCCCGGGGTCTCGTTGAAGGCGCTGAACTCGTCGAGGTCGATCATCACGAGGTCGAACGGATCGCCCGCCTTGACGCTCTGCTCGAGGCGCTGCTTGAACGCCAGGTGGTTGAGCAGGCCCGTGAGCCCGTCAGTGGAGGCCCGGACCTCGACTGCCTGGAACACCTCGGCGTTGCGCAGCGCGATCGAGACCTGGGCGGCGAACAGCTTGACGAGATCGAACTCCTCGGGCGTGAACGGCCGGTTGCGGCCCAGCCGCTCGAGCGTGAGCACGCCGGCCGCCGACTCCGGCCCGAGCAGCGGGACGATGATGAGGCTGCCCTCCACGTCGCCGGTGCGGAACCGGTTCACGCGTGCGTCGGCCAGCTCGTCCTCGATCAGCACCGGCTCGTTGTGGGCCACCACCCACGTGGCGATCCCCTCCTCGCCCCGCGCCCAGGGCTCCATGTAGCGCTTCTCGTGGATGCCGCGCGCGGTGAGGGGCGCGAGCAGACCCGTCTGGCGGTCCACGACCTCGATCGCCATGTTGTCGCACGCGATCAGCGTGCCGAGGCGGCTGGTGATCTGGTCGAGCACTTCGCCCCGGTCGAGGGTGGTCAGGATGGCCTCGGTGGTCCCGAGGAGCTCGCGCTGGGCGCGGAGCTGGCGCTCGAGCGCGTCGGCCTGCTCCCGCAGGCGCTCGGTGGCGTCGGCGTTGGCCATCGCCTGGGCCGCGAACGAGGCGTAGATCACGAGCAGCCGCAGGTCGTCCTCGGTGAAGTGGCGCAGCGCGCCGTAGGCGAGCACCACGACGCCGAGGCAGGTCCCCTCGTGGACCATCGGCGCCAGCAGCATCGACTCGTCCGCGTCGGGCTTGGTGCCGGGGATGGTGATCGCGCGCGGGTCGTTGGCCGTGTCGTCGACGAGCTGCGGAACGCGGAACCGGGCCACCCAGCCCGTGATGCCCTCGCCGACCCGGACCGTGAGATCGTCGAGCTTCTCGTCGGTGTAGTCGGCCGAGAGGCCCAGCCACGCCACCGGGACGAGCATGCCGCCCCGGACCCGGTAGACCCGGACGTTGTCGTACTCGATGAGCTGGCGGAGCTCGGTGGCGATCGCGTGGCCGATCTCCTGCTCGGCCGTCAGGCCGCTCAGGCGCGCGCCGAGGCGCTGGATGGCCTGGAGCTGGGCGGCCCAGGCGGCCATGCGGCCGAACGTCCGCGCCGACCGGATCGCGATCGCGGCGTCGCCCGCGAGCGCCTCGACCGCGTCGAGGTCCACCTCGCGCCAGCGGAATGGCCGGTCGTGGCCGAGGTAGATCGTGCCGTGCAGCTCGTGGCCGTCCACGAGCGGCGTCATGAGCAGCGTGTCCACGCCCCCCTGGAGGGCGGCCGAGCGCACCGGGCTGATGGAGCGGGCCGCATCGACGCCCAGGAGCAGGATCGGACGCCGCGGGGGGACGTCGCGCTGGCCGACCCGCGCCTCCTCCGCTTCGCGGGCCCGCTCGAGGAACGCCGGCGAGAAGCCGATGCTGCTGGGGATCGAGATGCGGCCCTCGCCGTCATGGAGCGCGACCGCGACGCGGTCCGCCCCGAACAGGACGCGGGCGTGGTCGCAGAGGTCGCGGACCACATCGCCCACGTCGAGCCGCGACGCGAGGTCGGTGGCCACCCGCCGCAGGGCCTCCGACCGGCGCAGGCGACCGGCCGCCTGCTCCGCCGCCGACGCACCGCGGACGATCACCCCGAGGGTGCGGGCGATGGCGGTGGCGAGCCGCCGCCCGTCGTCCGGGCCGAGCTGGACCGCGCCCGCCAGGACGAGGACGCCCCATGCGGTCTCGCCGCCCGGGATCCGGACCACCAGCTCATCGGTGCCGAGGCCCAGGGCGGGGGAGGGCCCGGCCGCACCCGGCCGCGCGTGGATCGGCTCCGGGCGGTCGAGGGCCAGCATCAGGACGTTGTGGTCGGTCGGCACCGCGCGCAGGGACGGGCCGAGGCCGGCCTCGGTCGCCGTTGCACGCGGGACGAGACCGCCGGGCCGGCGCTCCCAGATGCCCACCAGTGCAGCCCCGGTGGCGCTGCGCACGCGACGGCACGCCTCGTCGAGTGCGGGGTCGAGGCCGCTCGGGAAGGACGCCACCTCGGCGAGCTCGGCCATGAGGTCCAGGCCGGCGGGCGTCTCGGACAGCGTCGAGAGCAGGGGCGCCGCGTGCCGCGCGCCGTGGGCCGGGGCCGGCGGCGCGGCGCCCGGTGCGAGGCCCGCGTCTGAGGCCGCCGCAGCGAGGAAGCGCTGGAGGTCGGTCAGCCGATAGCGGCGATCGCCGCGGTCGTTGATCCGGAAGTAGCGCAGCCGCCCGGCGTCGCTCCAGGCCCGCACCGTGTTCGGGTGGACCCCCAGCACCCGGGCCGCCTTGGTCACGGTCAGCGTCGCATCGCCCGGTCGCGCGGGCTTCGGAGCCACGGTCGGCGGTGTGTGGGATTTGGGAGGCATAGTGCGCGCACAGGGTCCCCGACCTCACAGCAATTGCCAATAGGACGTTCATCTCATCCGACTGGCGAACTGCCTGAGAACGCCGCGGCGGGCACCCCGCAGCATCGGCGCCAGCGAGCGTCAGCGGCGCTCTCCGGGATCGGCGGGTCCGCCCGTCATCCGCACCCAGGCGAGCGTCGCGGCGACCGCCGCGAGCGCGATCAGCCCCACCACCAGCACAGCGAGGACCGGGTCGCCGGCGAACCCGGCGGCCTGGCCGCCGCGCGGATCGCCAATCGCGGCCTGCGACGGGGCGGGGGAGTCGGCCAGGGCGGCGCCTGCAGTGGCGAGCCAGGCCATGGCGCCGGCAGCGATGGCGCCAGGCCACCACAGGATCCAGGCGAATCGCCTCGTCACGCCACAGCCCCGGCGATGGACCACAGGAGCCCGGCGACGGCGGCGACCAGCCCGGCGGCCATCAGAACCGCGCCCGCCCGCGTGGACGTGCGGTGCTCGGCCGCGAGGAGCCGCATGGCCTCGGCAGGCTGCAGCGTCGTGAGGATCAGGGGTCGCCCCAGGCCCGGCCGCAGGACCGGCTGTCCGTCATCGCCCAGCGTCGGCACGCCGAGCGCGAGCGCGTGGTCGACGGTGCTGAGCAGCTCGACGCGCAGGCGTGCCGGCGTCCCCGGCGCCGTGCCCTCGGGCACGCGGTCGGGGATCTCGCCCGCCGTCCCGTCCGACTGGCGGAGGACGACCACCAGGCCCTCGTCGAGCGCCGCGGCGTCCACGGCGATGGACGCGAGGCCGCCGGCGAGCCCGAACGGCACCACCTCGCGCTGGTCGGCCACCGTCCGCCAGCCCGAGCCGTCGCGGAGCTCCAGCCGCGAGCGGCGCAGGACCAGGGGGCGATCGTGCTCGTCGAGGAACTCCTGGTCGCTGTCGAGCCGGCCCCCAACGCCGACATAGCGCGGGACGCCCGAGGCGAGGCGCACCGCCTCGTCGACCGACACGACCCTCGTCGACGCCAGGATCCGGCCGACCCGGGCCCGGGGCCCCAGGCGACGCACGAGAAGCCACCCGGCCGCGAGCGCGGCAACACCCGCAGCCAGCACGATGAGGGAGGTCACGGGCCGATGATAGCGGGGCCGCCCGCGCAGCCCGCTGCGGTCATCCGGTCCGGGGAATCAGTCGCCCGAAGGAACCTACTCGACGCGTGGGCGTTGATGTCATCGCCACCGTTAGCATCGCTCGGCCCCTCCGGGCTGCTATCCACGCTACGGGCTCGGCCGCACCGAGGTCAATCCGCTTTTCCACCTATTCGCGGATGGGACCCGCACGGGGTGGTCACTTGTCCACAGGCTGTCCACAGTCGGGGCGGGCTTCGGGCCGTCCGACTCTGGCGTCAGTCGGAGCCACGCCCGGTGAGCGGGTCGATCGCCCGGACCTGGCCCGCGAAGCTCGTCAGGACCAGCTGGCCGCCCACCAGCTCGGCGCCCGCCACGACGTCGCTGTGGGCGACACGCCAGGCCACCTCGCCCGACGGCTCGAGCGCGAACGTCTCGATCTCCGCCTGGAGGATGGCGTGCGGCAGGCGAGGGGAGCCCACGAGTGCAACGATCGGCGATGCGGAGCGGTGGCTCCAGCGCAGCTCGCCGGTCCGGGCGGCCAGCGCATAGCAGTGGAAGCCGTAGGTCACGAGCAGCAGTCCCTCGCTGTCCCAGAGCAGCCCCGCCGGCTCGTCGCTGATCGTCGAGGCCAGCCGCACCGTCCAGGGGCCAGCCGGCGTCTCCACCCGCAGCTCGGCCCGGCAGCGCAGGTCCGGGTCCCGGCCGCTGACGTCCCCGAGGTCGGTGAGCGGACCGCCGGCCTCGGTCAGCGCGAACACTGCCGCTCCGTGGCCCGAGCCGGCCCACCGGAACGACGCGCGGAGGCCGCCGGGGAACGCGACGACGCGGTGGCGGACCTCTGGCGCCACGAGGCGGTCAGGCCTCCCCGACGGGCGGGACGGCGGGCAGCCCCGCCTCCTCCGCGAGGACGTCGGCCATCCGGCGCTCCTCGCAGATCGGCGCCACATGGGCGTTGGCGAGCAGGAGCAGCGTGCGCGGCGCCACCGGGAAGACGGCCGTGGCGGTGCCGGCGGCGGCCCAGACGGTCTGGTAGCGCCCGAGGTCGGGGTCCATGATCACGCGCAGCCCGCCACCGTGGCCGATCGGCGGAATGCCCCCGATCGTGAAGCCGGTCAGCTCCTTGGCCTCGGCCGCGGTTGCCCGCCGGATGTCGGGCTCGCCGACGACGGCGGCAAGGCGCGCGAGGTCCACGCGGTTGGGACCGGACACCAGGCACAGGATCGGCCTGCGGCCCTCGCCCGCCGGGACCACGAAGACGAGCGACTTCACGATCTGCCCGATCTCGCTGCCGACGGCCCGCGCGGCGTCCTCGGCCGTGTGGGTGCCCTCGGGGAAGATGTGGATGTCGAGCGCCACGCCCTTGCGCGCAGCCGCCTCGACGACACGCTGGACGGCGGGGTGGAGGGGTGTGTCGGGCACGGCGGCGAGTCTACACGACGCCCCCGGGGCCGGCCGAGGGCGGGACGAGTACGATCGGGTCCATGTCCCGGGGCCTCGCCACGCCATCGCGCCACGTCCTCGTCGTCGCGGACGGCGAGGTGTCCGGGCGCGCCGACCTCGAGGCGAGCTGGCCCGGATGGGCCGACGGCGTGGACGCCGTGGTGGCCGCCGACGGCGGGTACGAGCGCGCCATGGGCCTGGGCCTCGCGGTCGACGTCCTGGTGGGCGACCTGGACTCGCTGGCCGCCGAGCAGGTGGCGGCGGCGGAGTCGGCCGGGATCCTCGTTCGCCGCCACTCGCCGGACAAGGACGAGTCCGACACGGAGCTCGCGCTGCTCGAGGCCGTGGCGCTCGGCGTCACGCGGATCACGGTGCTCGGCGCCCTGGGCGGGCCGCGCATCGACCACGCGCTCGCCAACCTGTGGCTGCTGAGCCATCCTCGGCTGGCCGGACGTGACCTCGTGCTCCTCGACGCGGGTGCCCGGGTGCGCCTCATCACGGCCCCGGGGCCAGGCGGCGGCGCCGTGACCCGGCCGCTGCCGGGACGGCCCGGCGCGATCGTCTCGCTGCTGCCGTTCGGCGGCGACGCGGACGGGGTCACCACCGAGGGGCTGCGCTACGCGCTGCGCGACGAGCCGCTGCGCACCGGGCCCGCCCGCGGGCTGTCGAACGTCCGCGTCGGCGCGGCTGCCGCCGTGACGCTCCGCGCCGGGCGGCTGCTCGTGGTGGAGCGGCCCGCCTGACCGCCCCCGACCGGCAGCGGGTCTATCCTCCGCGCATGAGCATGCCCATCGTTGGCGACGACGCCCCCGACTTCGCGCTCCCCGACGAGCACGGCGCCGTCCACCGCCTCTCCGATCGCCGCGGCGCGTGGACCGTCGTGTACTTCTACCCCGCCGACGACACCCCCGGCTGTACCACCGAGGCGTGCCAGTTCCGCGACCTGCACGCCGAGCTCGGCGGCCTGGATGCGGAGGTCTGGGGCATCAGCCCCGACGGCAGCGGCAGCCATTCGGCGTTCCGCGCCAAGTACAGCCTGCCGTTCGCCCTGCTGTCCGATGAGGACCACGCGGTGGCTGAGCGGTACGGCGCGTGGGGCGAGAAGCACAACTACGGCCGGACGTACTTCGGGATCATCCGGTCGAGCTGGCTCGTCGGTCCCGATGGCAGGATCGCGGCTGCCTGGCCCAAGGTGAAGGCCGATGGCCACGCCGCCGAGGTGCTCGCGGCGCTGCAGGCCGCAACCGCCGCGCACTGACGCCGCGTGGAGCACCCGGACACGCAACGAGGCCTCGCTCGTGGGGGGAAACGAGCTAGGCCTCAGCCTCGACGATACCACAGACCGCAAGACGGATACGACAGATGACGCAGGAACAGGTGATGGCCGTCAACGCCTGGCGGCCCGCGCGCTTCATGGTCATCGTCGCCCACCCCGACGATGCCGATTTCGGCCCGGCGGCCACCGCGGCGCGCTGGATCGACGAGGGGTCGGAGGGCTGGCTCGTGTGCTGCACGAGCGGCGATGCCGGCGACGACGACTGGCGCACCGACCCGCTCGAGCTCGCGGCCGTCCGCGAGGCTGAGCAGCACGTGGCGGCCCGGATCGTCGGCTACGCGGGCGTGTCGTTCCTGCACCAGCCGGACGGCGCGCTCGCCAATGACCTCGCTCTGCGCGAGCAGCTGGTCCGCGAGATCCGCACCTTCCGGCCGGACGCGGTGCTGTGCGTGGATCCAGAGGCGATCTTCTACTCCGACGGCGGCGTGAACCACGTCGACCACCGGACCGCGGGGATGGCGGCCGTCGACGCGGTGTACCCGGCCGCCCGCAATGGCATGGCCTTCCCGTGGCTGGCGCGCGACGGGCTCGAGCTGCACCGGGTCCGGCGGCTGTTCCTGTTCTGGTCCAACCAGCCCAACGTCGCGGTCGACACAAGCACCACCCTGGAGCGCAAGATCGACGCCCTGCGCGCCCACGCGAGCCAGATCCGGCAGCCCGAGCGGCTCGAGCCGCGCATCCGCGAGTGGGCCAGCGAGGAGGGGGCGAAGATCGGCGCGGCTTCAGCCGAGGCGTTCCGCGTGATCGTGATCGACGAGGACGAGGCGGAGGACGAGGCGGAGCCGGCCGCGGGAACGTCGACCGACTGAGCCGCCGGGCGCTCGACGGCGCTACCGCTCCTCGAGCATCGCGGGCCGGACCCGGCCCCAGGCGTTCCACAGGTCGGCCAGCCCGCCCGCCCGTGCGCCGAGCGCGGCCTCGAGCCGGCCGATGGACAGGTCGTCCGCCTGGTCCGCGAGCCACAGGTCGGCGCGCACCGACGCCCCCGCGAACAGCTCGGCGAGGGCCGTCTCGCCCGGCCACGACCGGATGCGCATGCGGTCGAGCCCGGCGTAGCCGACGGCGAGCGACAGGTCGCGCGCGCTGGGCACGCGGTCGTCGGCGAACCCGCGCATCCCGTCGAAGCGGAACCCGAGCGCTGACAGCGCCTGCACGATCTCGTGCCGCTCCTCGTCCGTGAACAGGCGCCAGAACGGGTTCTCCGGGTCCGTGGCGAGATAGCCGTCCTCGATGGCGCGGGCCGTGACGGCATCGACGAACCTCGCGATCCGGACCTGCCACTCGGCGCCGCCGGCCTCATCGCCCGACGCCACGAGCCCCACGAGGTCCTCGCGGGCGGCGCGGTCGCCGCGCAGCACCCGCAGGATCAGCGGCACGCGGTCCGCCTCGGCCCGCGGACTCGCCCCGCGGTCGAGGTCGGGCTCGCCGCTGCCCGGCCAGTGCTCGTCGAGGGGACCGGGTTCCCCGCCTCCAGGCGCCACGAGCGCCGCCTGGCGCTCCTCGCACGCTGCGAGCGATTCGCGAGCCGTGCGGCAGGCGTCCTCGGCCCGCTCGGCAGCGACTCGCGCCGCGTTCGCGTCGAGGTCCAGCCTCTCGAGCGCGGCCGCCTGGCGGCGGAGCTCGTCGGTGCCCGTCTGGACGCGCCGGGCCGCGTCGCGCGCTGCGCTGTTGGCGGCGCTGACGGCCGTGAGCCAGTCGCGCGCGGCGGCCTCCGCCTCGTCGGCGGACGCGGTCTCCACGTGGACCGCCTTGAACTGCGAGTGCAGGCGCTCCTTCTCCGCCGCCAGGCGGCGGGGGTCCGCGAGCATGCCGGCCTCCTCGACGCGCGCCTGGAGGTCGGCATGGCCGCGCCGGGCGTCGCGGAGCTCGTCGGCCAGCCGCCGGGCGGCGTCCCGCGCCTCGTCGGCAGTTGCGCATGCCGAGGCCGCGACCGTCCGCTCGTCCGCGCAGGCGTCGGCGGCAGCGCTCGCGGTCCCGGTCGGCTTGGGCGAGCGGCCGGACGGCGCCCTGCCGGCCAAGATCGGGATCCGGACCGGGTTCGGCGCCAGCGACGGACGCAGTTCGGGCACCGGCGGCCGGGAGCGGACCGCGAGGCCGCCCAGGCTCGAGCCGACGTCCACCCGGACCGGCATTGCCGGACCCAGCAGCGCGGCCGTGCCGAGCACGGTGTCGGGACGGTCGGCGACGGCGACGCCCGCGCCCAGCGCCGATCCGAGCGGTCCCGCGGCCGGGCGGCTGCCGCCCGCGATCGGGATGCCCACCGCCCCCAGCGGGATTCCGGTGGGGCTGGATGGAACGATCGTTCGATCGGTGGTGCCCGGCGGCGGCGCCGGCGGATCAGCGGCCCCGTCACGCGGGCGCGGCATCTCGCCGTCCGGGTCGTCGTGGGCGGCGTCATCGGGCGACCCGGGGGCCGGCACGTTGAGGGCGAGCACGCGCGCGCCGAGGCGGACGCGCTCCGCCGGCGTCATGGCATGCGGGGTGACCGTGACCTTGACCACGGGCCGGAAGGGCGACCGTGGCCGCACCGAGGCGAGGAGAGCCGCGCCCGCCGTGGCGCCAACGGCGAGGCCGAGGGCCAGGAAGGCGATCTCGGACGGGCTCACGGAACTCCTTGGAGGCCCGGGCCGTGCTGCCCCGGGCTGGTGTCGAGCGTAGCTGCGCTCCGTGCGCACGTCAACCGAGATTCGGCACCCGAGGCCTGCGGCCCGCGATCCCGCCAGGGGAACACCCGTGCAGCACACGGGCTGGCTTGGTACTCTCTCGCGGTCGGCGGCGTCCCGCCGAGGTATCCGTCGCCCAGCAGAGCCCCAAGCCAGAGGCCCACCGCTTCGTGACCCTCGATCTGACGCAGGAATTCCTCGTCCAGCCGGTCGACGCGTCCTGGCTCCAGTGCAACATCGAGTGCCAGGAGGCATGCCCCGTCGGCACCAACTGCCGCGGCTATCTCAACCTGGCCGCCGAGGGCCGGTTCGAGGAGGGGTACCTGCTCGCCCGCGAGCCCAACCCCGTCGCCGCGATGTGCTCATACGTGTGCTCCGCGCCATGCGAGCGCGCCTGCCGCCGCGGCGACATCGACCGCCCGCTGGCGATCCGCGCGATGAAGCGGTTCCTCGTCGAGTGGCACGAGGCGTCGGGCATCCCCGACGCCATGCCGGCGATCACGCCGCGCGAGGAGCGGGTCGCCGTGATCGGCGCCGGCCCGGCGGGCCTGGCCGTCGCGCGCGAGCTTGCCGTCAAGGGCTACCGGGTCACGGTGTACGACAGCCTCCCGTACGGCGGCGGCACGCTGCTGATGGGCGTGCCGGCGTTCCGCCTGCCGCGAGAGGCGATCGAGATGGACGTGCGCCTGGTGGAGCGCCTGGGCGTCACGTTCGTGTTCGACACCGCGATCGGCGTGGACCTGCCGTTCGAGGACCTCCAGCGCGACTTCGACGCCATCGCGATCTGCGCGGGCGCGATGAACCCGGTGTACCTCGACATCCCCGGCGCCGACCTCGACGGGGTGCTCTACGGCGTCGACTTCATGAAGAAGGCGAACCTGGGCCAGGAGGTCGAGGTCGGCCAGCACGTGGTGGTCGTCGGCGGCGGCTACACCGCGATGGACTGCGCGCGCACGAGCCTGCGCTTCGGGGCCGAGAACGTCACGATCGCCTACCGGCGCACGCGCTCCGAGCTGGTCGTGGACGAGGAGGAGCTCGGCGAGACCGAGCGCGAGGGCGTCCACATGGACTTCCTCGTGAGCCCGATGGAGCTGCTGGGCGAGGACGGCAAGCTCAAGCAGATCCGGTTCATCCGCAACAAGCTGGGCGAGCCGGACGCGTCGGGCCGCCGTTCACCCGTGCCGATCCCGGGCTCCGAGTTCACGCTCCCGTGCGACACGATCATCCCGGCCGTCTCCCAGGCCGCGGACCTCTCGTTCCTGCCGGTCGACTCCTCGTTCGAGGTCAACCGGGGTCGCATCAAGGTCGACCCGGCCACGTACGCGACGAACGTCCGCGGCGTGTTCGCCTGCGGCGACTTCGTGACCGGCCCGACGACCCTGATCGAGTCGGCCGGGCACGGGAAGAAGGCGGCCTACGCCATCGACCGCTACCTCGACGGCCGGACCGAGGTCACGGTCACCCCCAACGTGAAGATCACCAGCTCCTGGCGCCACGAGATGCCCGAGCTGTACGACGTCCTGCCCCGGCAGCACATCCCCATGGCCGAGCTGCCGGCGCGCATGCCGAGCACGGACCCGGCCGTCAACTTCACGACGCCGGTGGAGCTGGGCTACGACGCGACGGCCGCGGTGGCCGAGTCCACGCGCTGCCTGATGTGCAACTACAACATCTGGTTCGACCCGTTCCGGTGCGTGCTGTGCGGCGCCTGCGCCGACGTCTGCCCCGAGGGGGTCATCCACATGGTGGACGTGAACCAGCTCAAGACCGAGGGCCTGCTGCCCGAGATCGAGGAGGCGTACGGCTGGTCGAACGGCGCGGCCATGATCCTCGACGAGGAGCGCTGCATCCGCTGCGCGCTGTGCGTCAAGCGGTGCCCCTTCGACGCCATCACCATGGAGCGGTTCGAGCTCCAGGAGATCTCGAGCGACGGGCGGCTCTACAAGGAGTCGTACCGCGATGCCCAACTCGCCGGGACGGCCGGCGTGGCAGGAGGAGCGTAGGTGAGCTTGCTGGAGCGGGTCGACCAGTCCATCCGGCGGAGCCCGGTGTGGCGGTCGATCTTCCGCAACCCGTACCCGAACGACGAGCGGTCGCGCGCGTACGCGGTGATGAACAACGTGTTCCTGCACCTGCACCCGGTGCGGGTGCGGCAGCACGCGGTGAAGTTCGCCTACACGTTCTGCCTGGGCGGCCTCAGCTTCTTCCTGTTCCTCGTGCTGACCGTCACCGGCGTCTACCTGATGTTCTTCTACATCCCGTCGGACACGCAGGCGTACACGAACATCCTGGACCTCCAGTCGCGGGTGGTGTTCGGCGAGCTGACCCGGAACATCCACCGCTGGGCCGCCCACCTGATGGTGTTCTTCGTGTTCCTGCACATGATGCGGGTCTTCTACCACGGGGCCTACAAGCCGCCGCGGGAGTTCAACTGGGTCGTGGGCGTGATCCTGCTGTTCCTCACGATCATGCTCTCGTTCACGGGCTACCTGCTGCCGTGGGACCAGATCGCGTACTGGGCCATCACCATCGGCACCAACATGGCCGGCTACGCGCCGCTGTTCAACACGCCGTCGAAGCTGCTGCTCCTGGGCGGCATCGAGGTCGGCCAGAACACGCTGCTGCGGTTCTATGTGCTCCACATCATGGTGTTCCCGCTCGTCGGCGCGATCTTCATGGCGGTGCACTTCTGGCGCATCCGGAAGGACGGAGGAATCTCGGGACCGCTATGACAGCCATCTGCCCCGTCGGCCCCTGCGCTCCCCGCTCCCGCACGCCTGCGTGCGCCCGCTCCGGTGCTCGGCGCCGCCTTGCACCTGACTGCCCCAGCGACCCCGAGGGTTCCCGCGATGACTGACACGAAGCCGCCCGAGACCCGCGTCGTCCAGCCCGTCGACCCGTCGCGGCGGACGGAGATCGACAAGCAGCGGGTGCCCATGTCGGCCCGCCCCTACCGCCTGCTGGCGCTGGTCAAGCAGGACGCCGTGGTCCGAGTCCAGAAGGAGCCGGACGACACGGTCATGACGTGGCCGCACCTGCTCGCCATCGAGTTCATGGCGGCCGCGCTCATGAGCATCTTCCTGCTGCTCATGGGCCTGTTCATGAACGCGCCGCTCGAGGACCTCGCCAACGGCAACATCACCCCGGCCGTGGCCAAGGCGCCCTGGTACTTCCTCGGGCTGCAGGAGCTGCTGGCCTACTTCCACCCGACCGTGGCGGGCGTGCTCGCGCCGACGTTCGTCCTCGTGGGCGCGGCCCTGATCCCGTTCATCGACCGGGGCAACATCCACGCGACCCGCCCCAGCGAGCGGAAGACCGTCGTGGTGCTGTTCTCGATGTTCGCGGCCCTGGGCCTGTTCGTCACGTTCGTCGGGATCTTCTTCCGCGGGCCCGGCTACGCGCTCGTCATCCCGTACCTCAACTTCTTCTCGATCGGGACACCGGGCCTCCACTTCGCACTCTGACCGAGGGGACCAAACACCATGAGCAACTACTCGGTGGAGCCGGCGCACAAGCCGCAGGCCCTCACCATGGAGGGCCTCAAGGCCATCCGCCAGGAACAGGTCCAGGGGGTCTCGCGGCGCGAGCTCCTCCGCCTCTCGCTGGGCGCCGCCGTCGGGCTGTGGCTGACCGAGGTGCTCGCGGGCACGGTCGGCTTCCTGTGGCCCAACCTCTCGGGCGGGTTCGGCGGCAAGGTGGTGGTCGGCGACGCCAGCGCGGTGGGCGGCCACCCGGCCAACGCCGACCCGGCGGCCGCCTTCGCCGACGGGGCGCCGGCCTACGCGGTCAACGCCAAGTCGTACATCGTGATGCTCGACCCGACCCAGGGCTTCGTCCCCGGCAGCAGCCCGCAGGGCGACGGCGCGTCCACCAACGTGCGCACCCTGTACCAGCGCTGCACGCACCTGGGCTGCAAGCCCAACTTCTGCCCCAAGAACTACTGGTTCGAGTGCCCCTGCCACGGGTCGCGCTACGACCGGCTGGGCATCAAGGTGGCCAACCTCGGCCCGGCGCCGCGCGGGCTCGACCGCTTCTCGTCGGCGGTCGACGCCAAGGGCGTCCTGACCATCGACACGAGCAAGATCACCCTCGGCCCGCTGCCGGTGGCGCTGGGGCAGCCGGGCGTGATCCCGCCGCGCTCCGCCACCGGCTGCCAGTGACCCGCCGCCCAGCTATAGCCGCCGACCGAGGAGACCGATGACCGACCAGCCCGGCCGCCAGAACGAGGAGCGCCTGCCCGCCTCGCGGCCCGCGTCCGCGCCGGCCCCCGCCTCCCGCTTCTCGGCGCCGCCGTCGGCCCACCAGAACGACCTGTCGCCCGAGCGCGCCGCCCGGATCGTCCGCCAGTCCGCCAACGCTCGGCTGGTCGGCTTCCTCGCGGTCACGATCGTGGCGCTGTTCGTGATCGGCTACTACTTCTACGAGGTGGGTCTGCCGGGCGGCATGTCCACACCGCGGCTCGACGCGGAGGCGTCGGCGGAGCAGGTCACCGCCGTCCAGCGCGGCTACAACATCTTCGAGGCGAACTGCGCCCAGTGCCACGGGGTCAACGGCGAGGGCGGCAAGGGCCCGGTCCTGAACGACCAGGAGAAGCTGTTCTCCCACCTGACCCCGGAATACATCCGCAACATGCTCCAGGTCGGCGGCCGCTACGCGTGCGGCAACCCCAACTCGATCATGCCGGTGTGGTCCAACACCGGGAACCCGCCCGGCCCGCTCAACTACATCCAGATCAACGACGTGATCACGTTCATCCGCGCGTCGAAGGCCGACACGTACGTGAAGCTGGACCCGAACCTGGGCGAGCCGGTCGAGTCCAACGGCGTGGTCCAGACCTTCACCGGCTGGGTCGACCCCGGCTACTCGCCGGGTCCGGGCGCCACCCCGTACCCGGCCTGCTGGCAGGACTCGTTCAAGACGCCCGCCCCGTCGGGCAGCGGGGCACCCGCCCCCTCCGGCGGCGCCTCGGGGGCGCCCGCCTCCCAGGCGCCCGGCGGCACGGTCATCAACGAGACGGCGCAGAACATCGCGTTCCAGCAGACCGCGCTGACGGCCCCCGCGAACGCCGCGTTCACGATCCACTTCGACAACCAGGACGCCAGCGTGATGCACAACATGGTGATCAAGGACGCCAGCGGCAACGACGTGTTCACCGGCGACCTGATCACCGGCCCGGCCCAGGCCGACTACAAGGTCCCCGCCCTCCCGGCCGGCGACTACACGTTCATCTGCGCGGTCCACCCGACGGCCATGACCGGCACGCTGCACGTGGGGAACTGACGATGGCCCAGATCGCACCCACCGCTCCCAAGACCGCCATCCGCCGCCGGACCTTCTTCGGGCTCTTCGACGCCGACGGCTGGGCCTGGGCCGGCGCCAAGTCGGTCTTCTGGTTCGTGGTCATCGTCACGATGCTCGGATACATCCCCGACCGCGCCTACTACTTCACGGTGGGCCAGACGGTCGACATCTGGCCGCTCGCGCCGTTCCTGCAGTGGTCGCCGATCAACCTCTGCCCGCCCGAGAACGAAACCCTGCCCTGCCCCGCGCCGACGGGCGCGACCCTGCCCTGGCACACCGCGCCGACGGAGCTCCAGCTGCCCGCCGGGCGCACCGAGGGCGCCGCCGCCGTGATCGGCCAGACCTTCATCTACGCCGGCGGCACCGACGGCACCAGTGCCCAGACCACGACGTACATCTCGCACGCGGTGGGCACCGGCAACTTCGACAAGTGGAGCCAGGGGCCGGCGCTGCCCGAGGCCCGCCGCGACGCGGCGTCCGTGGTGCTCGGCGACACGCTCTACCTCATCGGCGGCTACGGTGCCGACGGCAAGCCCACGACGACCACCTACAGCCTCACGGTCAACAACGACGGCACGCTGAGCCAGTGGACCAAGGAGGACAAGCTCGCCCTGCCCGAGCCGCGCGCGGGCGCCACCGCCGTGTCGGTCTCCGACGGCATCGTGGTCATGGGCGGCACGGACGGCAAGACCGCCACGCGCAGCGTGTGGAAGTCCCAGCAGAGCACGACGACACCGCCCGTGCTCGGCGCCTGGGCCGCCCAGCCGGGCGTCCTGGCCGAGCCCAACGTGGACGGCACGGCGGTCCACGTCGGCGACCTGATCTACGTGATCGGCGGGATGAACGACCAGGGCCAGGTCGTCTCGACGGTGCAGCTCGGCCTGGTGGGCGGCGGCCCGGACGCGACGGCCAAGGACCCCAACGTCATCGACGCCTGGAAGGACAGCGCCCAGACGAACCTGCCCAGCCCCCGCACCAAGGTCGCCTCCTTCGTCTCGAACGGGTCGATCTACGTGATCGGCGGCTCGGACGGGACCAACCCCATCGCTGACGTCCGCTGGGCCACGCCTGACGCGGCGGGCTCGATCCCGGCCTGGAACCACATGACCCAGATGGACCTCGGCGAGGGGATCCAGGGATCGCAGGGGCTCTCGTCGGGCGCCTTCGCGTTCATCGTCGGCGGCCAGACCGCCAAGGGCGTGACGACCGACTCGGCGCGCGCCTACCTCGCGCCGGCACTGCCGTTCTTCGAGCTCGGCATCCTGGGCGCGACGATCCCGGCGCTCAGACTCGGCGGCGAGATCGGCCAGCAGATCGGCTACCTCAACGCCGCTGGCGTGGGCACGGTGAACTTCATCGTCCTGATCCTGATCGGCTGGGGTTTCGCCCACAAGGAACAGGTCCGCTCGTTCGTCGCGCGCCGTCGCCGGTAAGGGCACCCACGCCCGATCGCGGGCGGCGCTCGGCTGTCGGCGCCCAAGGGATTCCGCCGAGGGATTCGCGGCCGCGGGGCCGCCTTCGCCTCTCGGTGGCCGCCCCCTGCCTATCGGGCGAGCTGCCCCTCGCCCGGCTCCACGGGGCCGCGCTTGACCGGCAGGCCGAGCCGCTGCCACCCCTCGATGCCGCCGGCCACGCTCCCGACGTCCTCCCACCCGTTCTGCAGCAGGTAGGCGGTGGCGTTGGTTGACCGGCTGCCCGTGGCGCAGATCAGCATGACCGGCCGGTCCTTGGGGACCTCGTCAAGGCGCACGCCCAGCTGCGACATGGGGATGAACAGGCAGTCCTCCACGCGCACGGCCATGAACTCGTCGCGCTCGCGGATGTCCACCAGGAGCGCCGGCCGCTGGGGGTCGCGGCGGCGGATGTCTGCATACAGCGGGTCGAGTGCGGGGATCGCCTGGGGGCGGTTCATGGCGGGCGTGGTCCTCGGGCGGGTTGGGCGGAGCAGTGGGTGGCGGACTGACCGGGATCGCGGCGGCAGGTCTCCTCGAGCGGCTGGCCAGCAGGCTCGCGCTGGCTACGCGAGCTCCCCGATCGGGCGACGCCCGGCGAACCCCTCGTCCGGCGTGTGCCACGCGGTCACCGACGCCTCGCCGAGCCGCCAGCACAGCCAGATGGGGCGCCCGTCCGCCTCCCCGGGGAAGTCCAGCAGGCCCGTCGAGATGTCGCGCAGCACGATGTCGCGCTCGTCGAGCCAGGCGGCGTCGGCCTGCATCTGGTCCACGATGCCGCGAGTCCGGAGGCGCAGGCGCAGCAGCTCGGCATCGTCGTCGGCCGATCCCGACGGCTCGATGCCCAGTGCAGCCTCGCGGAGGCGGTGGGCATCGCGCAACGTCACAACCTCATCTCGGAGGTCGCGCAGACGCTGGACGACGACCGTGATCTCCGGCACCATGGCGTCGGCGTCGCGGAGCGAGTAGATGCGGGACACGGCTCGATTGTAGCCGTGTCGGCCGCCACCGCCCCCACGGCGACCTCTGGGCATCGCCTGTATCGATGGTCCCACCCCGGGCCGGGCGCACTTGCCCCCAAGGAGCCATGGACGCCGCCCCGACGCGACGGCGACCCTTTGACGGAGCAAGGAGGAGCCTCGTCCCGTGCCGGTCTTACGAGCCGTCCCCGCCGTCGCCGTACCCACCACCCCGTCCCCGCGCCGCGCGTGGCGCCGACTGCCCCTGTCCGTCGCGCTCCTGTCGCTGCTGCTCGTCCTCCTGTCCGCCGTCCCGTTCGCGGTCACCGAGGCGGCCTCGGCGTCGAGCTACTCGCTCACGACGCGCTGCAGCGGCGTCGCGCTCCGCAACAGCGACACGACGTCGTCGGCGCTCAAGAAGCGGCTGTCGTCGGGCACCCACGTGGTGGCCGTGGCGACCGTGACCGGCGGCCACTGGACGACGAGCTGCGCCGGCAAGACGGCATCGGGCCGAACGTGGTACCGGATCTCGTCGATCGGCGGCCGGAGCGTGAAGTCGCTCTACGGCGTCTCGTACCTCTACGCGGCGACCAGCCTGTTCAAGGTGGTCGCGGTCTACACCTCGTACTACGCGGACTGCGCCGGCACGGCGCTGCGGATCAGCCCCTACGTCGGCAGCACGCTCAAGGCGAAGCTGCCCGCCGGCGCGCGCGTGGTCTCGAACGGCACCAGATCCGCTGGCGCCTGGTCGGTCACCTGCCCCAGCACCGCCAAGGGCACCGTGTGGCTCCGGATCATCTCGGTCAACGGCAAGAGCGTGAAGTCGCTGTACGGTGTGTCGGTCGTGTGGGCGTCGCGCGGCCTGTTCTCGACGTCCCCCCTGCCCGCCGCGGCCACCCCGGCGCCGACGCCCAAGCCGACCGCCACCCCGAAGCCCACGCCGGTGATGACGCCGATCCCGATCGGCACCCCGCCCCCGTCGCAGGCCAACGCGTGCAACCCGCCGCCGGCGCCCACGCCCACCCCCGCGCCGACGCCGACCCCCAATCCCTCGGCGTCGCCGACCGCGACGCCCGCGCCGACCGCGACGCCGGCGCCGACGCCCACCCCGGGCTGGAAGTGCGTGGCGGGCCTGGACGTGAGCAACTGGCAGGGCACGATCGACTGGTCGAAGGTGGCCGGAGCCGGCTACAAGTTCGCGTTCATGAAGGCTGCTGAGGGCGGCACCTACACCGACCCGACATACGCCGCGAACCGGGCAGGCGCCAACGCCAACGGCATCGTCATCGGCGCGTACGACTTCGCCCAGCCCAGCACCAAGGCGGGCCAGGCCGAGGCCGAGGCAGACTACTTCCTCAACATCGCCAAGCCTGCGTCTGGCGACTTGGTGCCCGTGCTCGACCTCGAGGTCACCAACGGCCTCTCGGCCGCGAACCTCCAGACCTGGGTGAAGCACTGGCTCTACGAGGTGTACGCGAAGACGGGCCAGCGGGCCACGATCTACGTCTCGCCCTCGTTCTGGTCCAGCGCGATGGGCAACACCACGTGGTTCGCCCAGAACGGGTTCCGCACGCTGTGGATCGCCCACTGGACCTCGGCGACCGGGCCGACCGTGCCGGCCTCGAACTGGGGCGGCAACGGCTGGACCTTCTGGCAGTGGACCAGCTCGGGCACCGTGCCGGGCATCAGCGGGCGTGTCGACCTCGACCGGTTCCACTACGCCAACCTGGGCCCGTATCGGATCCCGTAGGCGGTCCGGCGGCGGCGGGCCGCTGGTGCGGCCCCCGATCGCCTAGACTCCGGCCATGCAGCCCTCGGGCCCGTCCGCGCCCCCGCACCGGCACGCCCGCCGCCCGCCTGACCCGAACGCGCTGGTCGAGCTCGTCCGAGCGTCCGTGGTCGGCGACGACGAGGCGGTCGCCGGGCCCTTCGGCATCCGCCGCGTGACCTACGCCGACTACACCGCGTCAGGGCGCAGCCTCTCGTTCATCGAGGACTACATCCGCGACGCGGTGCTGCCGCTGTACGCGAACACGCACACCGAATTGTCGGGGACCGGCCTCCAGACGACCCGCTTCCGCGAGGAGGCCCGGCGCCTCGTGCTCGAGGGCGTGGGCGGGGACCGCGAACGCCACGTCGTGGTGTTCTGCGGCTCCGGGTCCACCGCGGCCATCAACCGCCTCGTCGACGTGCTGGGGCTGCGGATCCCGGCCGAGCTGGACGACGTGTACGGCTTCAGGGCGCAGATCCCCGAGGCGCGGCGGCCCGTCGTCTTCATCGGTCCGTACGAGCACCACAGCAACGAGCTCCCGTGGCGGGAGTCGATCGCCGACGTGGTCACGATCCACGAGGACGCGGACGGCGAGATCGACCTCGCCCAGCTCGAGGCCGAGCTGCGCCGCTACGAGGCGCGCCCGCTCAAGATCGGCTCTTTCTCCGCGGCCTCGAACGTGACCGGCATCGTGTCCGACACTGCCGCCATCGCACGGCTGCTGCACGCGCACGGTGCTCTTGCGTGCTTCGACTTCGCGGCCGCGGCGCCGTACGTCGCGATCGAGATGGACCCGGGCGGCGACCCTGATGCCGGCAAGGACGCGGTGTTCATCTCGCCCCACAAGTTCATCGGCGGGCCTGGGACCCCGGGGGTGCTCGTGGCTCGCCGCGCCCTGTTCCGCAATCGCGTGCCCACGATGCCCGGGGGCGGCACGGTGCTGTACGTGAACCCGCTCGAGCACGTCTACCTCGACGACGTGGAGCACCGCGAGGAGGGGGGCACGCCGGCGATCGTGGAGTCCATCCGCGCCGGTCTGGTGTTCGGTCTCAAGGCGGCCGTGGGCACGGACGCCATCCGCGAGCGCGAGGAGGGCTTCATCCGCCGGGCGCTCGAGCGCTGGGGCTCCAACCCCGCGATCGAGATCCTCGGCAGCCGCACGGCCGAGCGGCTCTCCATCGTGTCGTTCGTTGTTCGCCACGGCGGGCGCTACCTGCACCACAACGTCGTCGTCGCCCTGCTCAACGACCTGTTCGGCATCCAGTCGCGCGGCGGCTGCTCCTGCGCGGGGCCGTACGGCCACCGGCTGCTGGGCATCGACATCGAGCGGTCCCACGCCTTCGAGCGCGAGATCGCCCGCGGCTGCGAGGGGATCAAGCCCGGCTGGGTGCGCGTGAACTTCAACTACTTCCTCTCGGAGGCCGTGTTCGAGTTCATCCTCGAGGCCGTCGACCTTGTGGCCCGCGACGGCTGGCGCCTGCTGCCGCTGTACAGCTTCGACCCGGCATCCGGGCTGTGGCGTCACCGTGCGGGCCTGCCCGAGCCGCCGGCCTCGCTGCGCGACATCGCCTACGACCGCTCCGGCATGCACTACCCGAGCCACCGCCACCACGAGCCGGAATCGCGGCTCGCGGCTTATCTCGACGAGGCGCGGGAACTCCTCGCGCGGCCGCCGGCGGCGCTCGCGGACCGCCTCGGGCCGGCGGCCGACGGGGTCGGGCCGGCGGCCGACGGGGTCGGGCCGGACTTCGAGTCGCTGCGCTGGTTCGTGCTGCCCGAGGAGATCGCCGCCGGTGGCTGAACCGGTCCGCGCCGTCCTCGGGCTCGACGTCGGCACGACCGAGGCGAAGGCGATCGGCCTGGCCCTCGACGGCAGGGTCATCGGGCTCGGCCGTGCCGGGTACCGCACCGACACCGGGTCGGACGGCCGGGCCGAGCAGGATCCCGCCGACTGGTGGTCCGCCCTCTCGGCCGCCGTGCGCCAGGTGGACCTCGACGGCGTGGACGTGCTGGCCGTCTGCGCGGTCACCCAGGGGCCGACGCTGGTCGCCGCCGACGATTCAGGGCTGCCGGTGCGGCCGGCGGTGACCTGGCAGGACCGCAGGCCCGGCGACACCGGGTTCGGGCTGCTGCCGCGGATGGCATGGCTGGCGCGCACCGATCCCGTGGCGGCCATGCGAGCCGTGTGGCTCATGCCGGCGTGGGACGCGGTGGGGCTGTGGCTGAGCGGCGTGGCGGCAACCTCGACGCAGGCCCACGAGTCCCCGCCCGACCCGTCGGCCCTCGAGGCGGCGGGCGTGCTGGCCACGCAGCTGGCGGACGCGAGGCCGGTGGGCTCGGTGCTCGGCCCGCTCCGGCCGATCGTGGCCGCGGCGCTCGGACTCCGCTCGGGGACACCGGTCATCAGCGGCGTGAACGACGGGGCGGCGTCGATGCTAGGCGCCGGGCTGCTCGAGCCGGGCGACGCGGTGGACACGGGCGGCGCGTCCGGCGGCATCGCGATCTACGCGGACCGTGCGGTCCGGGTGCCCGGGCTGTACTGCGCGCCCGCGCCGCTGCCGGGGCGCTGGGCGGTGGGCGGCGCGATGGCGGCGCTGGGCGCGTCGGTGGACTGGATGCGGTCCGCGCTGCTCGGCGACCGGTGGACCATCGAGGAGCTGTTCGACGAGGCGGCCCGGGTCCCTGCCGGAGCCGATGGGCTCGTCTTCCTCCCGTACCTCGCGGGCGAGCGGGCGCCGGTCTTCGACGAGCGGGCGAGCGGCGCCTTCGCCGGCCTGACGCTTGCCCACGGGCGCGCCCACCTCGTGCGTGCCGTCCTCGAGGGCGCCGCCTACGCGATGCGGCACGTGGCCGAGCCGCTCGCGGCCGCGGGCGCGCCGGTGAGCTCCCTGCGGCTCGCTGGGCGCCCCACGCCGGGCGACCTCTGGGGCCGGATCAAGGCCGATGTCCTTGGCGTCCCGGCGATCGTCCCGGCGGTGGGGGAGACGGCGGTCGTTGGCGCGGCGATCCTGGCGGCCACCGGTGTGGGCGCCGTGCCCGATCTCGCGTCGGGCGTTGCCGCGATGACCGGCAGCGCGCGACGGATCCAGCCGGATCCCAGCGTGCGCGGGGTGTATGACGCTGGGTTCGCCCGATACCGCGCGCTGCACCCTGCACTGGCGGCGGCCGGGTTCGGCAAGTAACGCGAACCCGGCCCAGCCTCGCCCGCCCGGCCCGCCGGCCCCCGCCGCCTGCTGCAGCGCCCGCCGGCCCCGCCGCGTGCTGCAGCGCCCGCCGGCTTGCCCGCCCCCGCCGCTTGCCGCGGTCGGGACGGCCCCTGCACAGATGCCGGGCAGGCTGTCCCGCCAGGTGGCGCCGGCGGGATCGTTCCGGTCTGGCGGAACGTCCGCGGAGTGCGGCCAAGCGCGGGTGCTCCCCTGGGGCCGTGTCGCGGGCCGCGGCGTCGCGCACCCCGGGGCCCCGTGCGGCAGGGAGCCCCGGCCGGCCGTCCCGCCGGGTGGCGCCTGCGGGATCGTTCCAGTCTGGCGGAACGATCGGGCCACTGACGGCGGATGCGACGTGCGTGTCTGGGCTTCACGGATTGGGGGGCTGCCCCTGCTCGTTCCGCGAGTCCGGAACGACCGGTCGGCGAGTGCGCCCGAGTGGGTCTGTGGTGGGGTCCCGGCAAGGGACTCGGGGAGAGGGTCCGGGGAGGGTCCCGAGGAGAGGGTCCCGGGAGAGGCTCCGGGGCGAGGGTCCCGGGAGACGCCCAGGGAGAGGTCCCGGGAAGGGCGTCCACGGCGGATGACGTGGCGTGTTGCGGGCCCCTTGGCGCTCCGGTGGTAGCATCGCGCCACGAGCCTTCGGGGCAGGGTGCAACTCCCGACCGGTGGTAGGGCCCGGCGATGACCGGGCGAGCCCACGAGCCAAGCCGCGGACGACAACCCGCGAGGCGGCAGATCCGAGACGAGACGCAAGCCTCGCCCGCCGGAGCCGACGGTACAGTCCGGATGAGAGAAGGCCGCGGTCGACTGCGCGCGCAGGGCGGCCGCCCTGCCCCGTCGCGCCCGAGCTGCGACGGAGGCACAGGACATGGACCCGATCCGGGAGCCCGCGACGATGACGGCAATGCCGTCGGCGCACGCCCCCAGCACCGGGGCCAGTGTCGACCTGACGGGCATCGCGCTCACCTTCCGCGGCGCCCGCACGACCCGGGTCCTCGACGGGATCGGCTTCGCGATCCGTCCCCGCGAGGTGGTCGCGCTGATCGGGCCGAACGGCTGCGGCAAGTCGACCCTCCTGCGCGTCCTCGGCGGTCTGATCGCGGCGGACTCGGGCACGGTGGCGATCGACGGCCAGACGGTGAGGGGGCCGGACTCGCGTGTCGGCCTCGTGTTCCAGGAGCCCCGCCTGCTTGCCTGGCGCTCGGCCGAGGACAACGTGCGGTTCCCGATGGAGCTGGCTGGCTGGCCGAAGCAGCGCCAGGCCGCGCGCGCCGCCGACCTGCTGGGCCTCGTGGGCCTGCGGGAGTACGCGCGCAACCGGCCCGGGACGCTCTCGGGCGGCACGCGGCAGCGCGTGTCGATCGCCCGGGCCCTGGCCCTCGAGCCGAGCCTGCTCCTGCTCGACGAGCCGTTCAGCGCGCTCGACGCCCTCACCCGCGAGCGGTTCAACGTGGAGCTGCTCCGGCTCTGGGAGCGGACCGGGACGACCATCGTGCTCGTCACGCACAGCATCCCCGAGGCCGTGTTCCTCGCCGACCGCGTGATCGTCCTGTCGCCGCGCCCGGCCCGGGTCGTGGCCGACCTCGCCGTCGCGCTGCCGAGGCCGCGGCGCCTCTCGGACCTCGACTCGGCGTTCGTGTCCTCGCTCGCGGCCGACGTCCGCTCGTACCTCGTGGACACGACCGACGACGTCATTGCGATGGAGGAGGCCCGCATCTCGATCCCCGCGGGGCTCACCCCCAGGGACCGGCCGAAGCGATACGCGGAGACGGACCCAGGCACGCCCGCCTGGTTCGACCCCTTCGGGCCCGAGGACGAGCCGTGACCGCGGCCAAGCGCGACGCCCCCTCCGCCGCCCCGGCTTCGGCCGTCGCGGACCGGACCGGCCGCAGCCGCCATCCGCGGCGACGGCGCTGGGCCGGGACGATCGGACCTGCCGCCGCGAGCCTCGTCGTGTTCATCCTCGTGTGGCAGCTGATCGTGTTCGTCAGCGGGTTCAAGCCGTTCATCCTGCCCGGTCCCCTCTCGGTCGCCCAGGCGTTCGTCCGCGCCTGGACCGACGGGACGATGCTGCCCAACGTCGCGGCCACGCTGACCGAGGTCCTGCTGGGCTTCGCGCTGGGCGCCTCGGTGGCGCTCGCCGTCGGCATCGCCCTCGCCCGCTCGCGGCTCGCGGAGCGGCTGCTCAGCCCCTACCTCGTCGCCGCCCAGGCGACGCCGGTACTCGCGCTCGCGCCGCTCATCGCGCTGTGGTTCGGCGCGGGGCTGCTGCCCAAGCTCGTCATCACCACGCTGATCGTGTTCTTCCCGGTCGCCGTGGCGACGATGGTGGGCATCCGGTCGGTCGACCCCCGCCTCCTGGAGATGGCGCGTAGCTTCCGCGCAAGCTCGTGGCAGACGATCACCCGCGTCGAGGTCCCCGCCGCCGCGCCGGTCATCCTCGGCGCGATGCGCGTGGGCGTGACCCTGGCCGTCGTCGGCGCCGTCGTCGGCGAGTGGACGAGCCCCGACCAGGGCATCGGGGTGCTGATCAACATCGCCCGCGCCTCCCTGTTCGACACCCCCCTGATGTTCGCCGCGCTGCTCCAGCTCGCGATCATCGGCGTGGTCCTCTACCTCGTGATGCTGGTCATCGAGCGCCGGATCGTGGGCGAGCGATGACGACCCCGCCCGTACCTCTGGAGGTTCGCTTCCCCGTGCACGCCCGTTTCCGCCTCCTCGCCGCTGCAGCGCTCGCCGTCGTCGTGGCTGCGTGCAGCTCGACCACGCCCACCACCGCACCGTCCACGTCGACGGCCTCGCAGCCCGCCTCGCCGGGCGCGACCGGCGCCGCGACCGCGCTGACCGTCGGGCTCGGCTACGTCCCGAGCGTCCAGTTCGCCCAGTTCTACCTCGCCCAGCAGGCCGGCTACTACGCGGCCGCGGGACTGACCGTGACCCTGCAGAACGACACCGACCCCAACCTGATCACCAAGATCGGCCAGGGGGCCGTGGACATCGGGATCGGTGACGGCACTTCGATCATCCCGGCCGTGAGCCAGGGCATCCCGGTGGTCTACACGGCCACGATCTACGGGACGTTCCCCTCGATCGTCATCGCCAAGGCGGGCGCGGGCATCACCACCCCAGCCGATCTGCGGGGCAAGAAGATCGGCATCCCGGGCAAGTACGGCAGCTCGTGGATCATGCTCCAGGCGCTGCTCAAGTCGGCCAGTCTCACGACCAGCGACGTCCAGGTGGTCGAGTACCCCGACTACACGCAGGCGACGGCGCTCCAGCAGGGTGCGGTCGACGCCGCGACCGGCTTCACCAACAACGAGCCCATCCAGCTCAAGAACGCCGGGGTCGACACCGTGATCCTCTCGGTCGACTCGATCGTCCCGCTGCCGGGCCCGGGCCTGGTCACCGGGACGGCGACGCTCGCCGCGAAGCACGACGCGCTGGCCGGGTTCACCAAGGCCACCCTCAAGGCGATGGACGACATCGCGGCCGACCCGCAGAAGGGCCTCGACGCGACATTGGCGGCCGTGCCCACCCTCGCCTCCGACAAGGCGCTCCAGGCGCAGATCCTCGACGCCACGATCGCGACCTGGAAGGACACGCGGACGAACGCCGCCTACGGGGTGATCGACACCGCCGGCTGGCAGAAGTCGCTCGACTTCATGACCGGGCTCGGCCTCGTGCCCAACCCGGTGCAGCTGTCGCAGCTGACTGACTCGTCGCTCCTGCCGTAGCGGGCTCGGGCGGGCGGCGCCGCCGGTCGTGGTGCTGGCGACCGCGCCGCCCCGTGCGGTCTGTCCGCCGCCCGCGTATCGTTCGCCGACATCCACCGCCCCGCCGCGAGGACTGCCATGAACAACCCGCCCGTGCAGTTGCCCACCCGCGTCGAGCAGGGGGTCGCCCCCGGCATCCAGTACCGGACTGAAGGCGAGCTGGTGCCCGTCCTGCACATGCTCCTCTCGGGCCAGGTCCCGGTGTACTTCGAGCACCACGTGATCCTGTACAAGGACCCGGGCCTCATGATCGGCATGCACCCGATGTCGGGCGGCTTCAAGCGCGCGATCGCCGGGATGCCGGTGTTCATGACCGAGACGCAGGGCCCGGGCGAGGTGGCCTTCTCTCGTGACGACCCCGGCCACCTCCTGGCCATGCACCTCCAGCCGGGCCAGGCGATCCTCGTGCGCGAGCACCAGTTCCTTGCGGCCACGCGCAACGTGGACTACACGTTCAACCGGGTCAAGGGTGTCAGCAACATGCTGTTCGGCGGCACGGGGTTCTTCGTTGACCGCTTCCAGGCGACGCAGTTCGAGGGCGTCGTCTGGCTCCACGGGTACGGCAACGTCTTCGAGAAGTCGCTCGAGCACGGCGAGCAGATCGACGTGGAGTCCGGAGGCTGGATCTACCGCGACGAGTCGGTGCAGATGAACCAGCAGGTCTACGGCCTCAAGACCGGGCTCCTGAGCGGTGGCGGCAACCTGGTCTTCAACCGCTTCACCGGGCCCGGCCGGGTCGGCATCCAGTCGGCCTACGTCCACATGCCCACCGAGAACTGAGCCGCTCGCGGGTCTAGGCCTCGCGGCGTTCCGCCGTCAGTTCGCTCGGCGTGTCGCCGGTGTTGACGGTCGCGCTCGGCTCCAGCAGCAGGAGGGTCGACTCGGTCTCGGCCACCGGGTAGTGGTGTGCGCCGCGCGGCACGACGAACGTGTCGCCCTCGTTGAGCACGACGTCGCGATCGTCCAGCCGGATCGTCACTCGGCCTGACAGGACCAGGAAGAACTCGTCGGTCTCGGGGTGGCTGTGGCGGGTGAACTCGCCCATCACCCGGACGACGCGGACGTCGTAGTCGTTGACGATCGCGACGGTGCGCGGGGACCAGAGCTCCGGGGTCGCGGCGAGGACGGCATGGATGTTGTGCGGCTCGGCATCGTTCATCGGCTGACCATAGCCGAACGCGGCCCTCGATCTCTATCGCCCGCCACCGCCCTCGGCGGCATGGCCCGGCCCGACCTCCCGGTCCGAATCCGCGCCGCGCGGGGGTGGGCCCGGGCCGCGCGACCTCCGCCCACCCCGGCATCGCGAGCTGACCTCGCGCGTATCCGCACGGCCTCCCGCCGGTCATCTCCGCCGGATGCCGGATTCCGGGTCATTCGCGAATCCCGGAACGGTTCAACCCCGCGGCGGCGGCCTGGGATCGGAGCTCGGACGGGTGGAATCGGTTCAGCAATTCATGAACGAACCGGAATCCGCCCGATTCGCGCACGTGTTGCCGGCGGCGTCGTCATCGACCTCGTCATCGACCTCGTGCTCGAGGCGATCATCCGTCGGCGAGCCGCCCCATGGGGATTGGGCCTGGCAGGCTGGCGCGCTCGTCTGCGAGGCACGCGAGGCGCGCGAGGCGGTGTTCGGCGACCGCCGAAACAGCGAGGGTGGCACGGTGCTGGAGGCGGGCTCCGGGTCGGCGGCTGCGGGGCACGCCCTGGAACGGGCCAGCGGCCGCCCGAGCGGCCGCACGCAGACGCAGGCAGCCGAAGGCCCCGCGGGCCCCACCCGTCCGCACGGAGCGGAGCGTGGGACTGCGGGGCCCTTCGGCTCGAAGGACGGTCTGGCCGTCAGCCGGTCGCGGGTCAGCCGGCCGACGACCGTGGTCGACGCCGGCCGACCGCCGCGGGTCAGCCGGCCGACCGCCGCGGGTCAGCCGGCCATCGTGGACTCGGGCCCGCCGGCGAGCTGTGCCGCGCCAGCGGGGGCCCGCCGCGTGATCACGCCTGCCGCCAGCACGATCACGGCGATCGCGAGCACGACGCCCACCGAGAGCGCGGCCGCGGTGCCGTCGGCGAAGGCGTCGGCAGGGCTGGCGCCGCTGAGTGACGACGTGGTGGCCCCGAACACGGCGGTCATGACGGCCAGCCCGAACGACCCGCCGACCCACTGCATCGCCTGGGCGACGCCCGAGGCGGCACCGGCCTCGTCGCGGTCGATGCCGGCGAGGATCGTGGCGTTGAGGGGCAGGAAGCTCCACCCGGCGCCGGCGCCGATCAGGACGACCGGCACCAGGATCCCGGTGAGGTAGTCGCTGCCTGCCGAGATCCGGGTCAGCCACGACACGCCCGCCAGGATCAGGATGCCGCCTGCCGTGAGCACGCGCCCTGGCCCGAACCGGGCGATCAGCCGCGGTGCGAGGCGCACCGCGGTGATCGTGGCGCCGGTCTGGGGCAGGAAGGCGAGTCCCGCGGCGAACGGCTCGAAGCCGCGCACGCCCTGGAGGAACTGGGTGAGGAAGAAGAACGAGCCGAACACCGAGCCCGGGATCAGGAACAGCGTGGCGTAGGCAGCCAGCCTCCGGGTGTCGCGGAGCAGGTGCAGCGGCAGCACCGGGCGGGTCTGCCGGCGCTCGAGCAGCAGGAACAGCCCGAGGAGCGCGACCCCGGTGCCGAGCGTCAGGAGCGTCTGGGCGTCCCAGCCGCCGGAGCCGGCGTTGATCAGCCCGAACACGATCGCGCCCATCGCGAGCGTCGACGTCAGCGCCCCGGGCACGTCGAGCGGGCCCGGCCGGCGATCCGTGCCCCGGATCCAGCGCGGCGTCAGCAGGACGATGGCCAGGCCGATGGGCACGTTGACCAGCAGCGCCCAGCGCCAGCTGGCCCAGGTCGTGAGCACGCCACCGACGATGAGCCCGATGGAGGCCCCGCCCATGGCGACGGCCGAGTAGACCGCGAGCGCCCGGTTGCGGCTCGGGCCCTCGCCGAAGTTGGCGGCCAGCAGGGCCAGGGTGTTGGGGGTGATCATGGCGCCGCCGACCCCCTGGACCGCACGAGCGGCGATCAGCAGCCCGGCGCTCGGCGCCAGTCCGGCGAGGAGGGACGCAGCGGTGAACAGCGCGACGCCGGCGCCGAAGACGAGCCGACGGCCGAACACGTCGCCGGTTCGCCCGCCCAGCAGCAGCAGGCCGCCGAACGTCAGCAGGTAGGCGTTGAACACCCACGCGAGGCCGGTGGGCGAGAACTTGAGGTCCGTCGCGATGCTGGGCAGCGCGACATTCACGACGGTCGCGTCGAGCGCGACCATGAGATAGGCGGTGGCGATCAGCGCGAGCGTGGCGCCCGGGCTCTGGCTCCGGGTGCCGGGCGGCGCCAGCCGCCGGACGATGGCGCGAAGAGGCGCGAAAGGCATGGTGGGACGCACTCCTGGGTTTGTGGGCGAAGAGGGTCACGAGCGGCCCGCCGGTGGATCCGGGTCCGGCTGGACCGGTGGTACACTGATCCGGAGGATGTCCCCGGTTCTGGAGCACTATACGGGGACAGTCCCCGGTTTGCAAGTGGCGCGTTGGTTGCGTCGCGGTGACCAAGGAGATGAACGGCATGGCGGCTCCGTCGACGAGCCAGGCGGGGACCCGGCCCATGAGGGCCGATGCGCAGCGCAACGTGGCGCGCCTGATCGCAGCGGCGCGCGAGGCGTTCAGCGAGCGGGGGGCGGACGCGTCGATGGACGACATCGCCAACAGGGCTGGCGTGGGCTCGGGGACGCTGTACCGCCACTTCCCGACCAAGGCAGCGCTGATCGAAGCCGTCTACCGAGATGGCGTGGTGACGCTGTGCGCCCGCGGCGACGAGCTGCTCCGGACGCTGCCTCCGGGGGAGGCGCTCTTCGAGTGGCTTCGGGCCCTGGTCGTCTACGTGACCCAGAAGCGCGGACTGGCGGGGTCGCTCCTCGCGTCGGTCGACAAGGCCGCCCTGTTCGCCGAGGTCCACGCCATGATCAACGCAACGGGTTCCGCGCACCTTGAGCGCGCGAAGGCCGCGGGCGCGATCCGCGCCGACGTCGAGCTCGGCGACGTGATCAAGCTGGCCAGCGCCATCGCCCACGCCGGTGAGCAGTCACCCGATGGCACGGAGCTGTCCGACCGGCTGCTGCGCCTCGCGTTCGACGGGTTCCGCCAGCCCGCTGAGGGCGGCCGCGACGCATCGGCGCGCGGTGGTCGCCGCGGCGCCTGACGCCCGGGCAGCGCGGCGTCCCGCGCTATGACGCGAAGAGGCGCGCGAACCCGGGATAGGCCTCGAGCGGGATGAGTTCGAACTCGATCAGCCCGGCGCGCACGAGCGGAAGCTGCTCCACGATGCGGCGCGCCGCCGCGAGGTCGTCGGCCTCGAGGAACAGCACTGCCGCGGGCTGGTCGGCCCGGAAGCAGAGTTCGCGGACCTCGCCGCGCTGATGGAGGCTCCAGGCCTGCGCCGCCTCCTCGCGCAGGATGTCCTCGGTGAAGGCGTCGTCGCCGACGCCGGGAACGGACCGCTCGATCGCGATGACCCGCATGCCCTCAGCGTACCCGCCGCGCGGACCGCCCGTCAGCCCCGCGACCCGCCCGTGAAGTTCCAGCTCGCGAGGTGGAGCGCGGGCACGAGCATGGCCGGGCCGTCGTCGCGGTCGATGACCAGCGACCGGTCGGACGAGACGCCCAGCACCGCGCCGGGCGCCAGCGCGTCGAGGTATGACTGGGTGAACCGCAGGTTCCGCACCGGCCGGACGATCCGTCCGTCCTCCACCAGCCACACGCCGTTCCGCGTCAGCCCGGTGACCACCTGCGTCCTCGGGTCGAGGATGCGCGTGTACCAGAGGTCCGTTACGAGCAGGCCGCGCCGGACCGACGCGACGAGCTCGTGCGCGGGCCGCGCGCCCGGCTCCAGCACCACGTTCGACGGCGCTGCGCCCGGCACCCACGGCCCGGGCCCTTGCGCGTGCCCGGTCGACGCCGCGCCCGCCTTGGCCGCCGTCCGGCGGTCGTGCAGCAGCGCTGCGGTCACGCCGCGGTCGACCACCGTGACCGCGTGCTTGAGTGTGCCCTCGGGGTCGAACCCGAGGCCGATCTGGCCAGCATCCGCGACGTCGTCGCGGAGGGTGAGCGCGGTGTCGAACTGCGCCTCGCCGATCTGGGCGAACGACCGCCCCTCCTGGACGGCCCGCGCGTTGAAGCCGTAGAGGAAGAGGAAGCCGAGGACGTCGGCCACGCACGCGGGCTCGAGGACCACCTCGTACCGGCCCGGCTCCAGGTCGGTCGGGTCGGACGCGGTCCGGGCCTTCGCCGCGGCCGCCTCGCCGGCCGCGCCCCCGTCGATGGCCTCGAGCTGGACCGACGCCGCACGGGCGCTCCCGTCCGCGGTCGGCGTCCGCGCGATGCCCGCGATCGAGGCCGTGGTCGTCCGGCCGCTGCGTCGACAGCCGGCGCTCGTCGCCAGCGCCACGAGCCGCCCGTCCGTCGCGCAGGCGCCCGCCGTCTCGAGGCCGGCGGCCGCCGCCACAAAGGCCTCGACGCGCGCGGCGCGCTCCATCGGCGCGGGGTCGGCCGTGGCGTCGTCCCAATGGTCGACGTCACCGCCGCCTGAGGCCGTGCCGTCCCCTGACGCGCCCGCCACGCCTGGCCACTCCGGGTCCACCGGCCGGGCCGCGGCTGCGGCGAGCACGTCGTCCACGAGCCGTCGCAGCGCCGTCTCGTCGCTCCCCTCAAGACGGGCAGCGGCCACGCGACCCGCGAGCGACGCGCGCAGCCCGATCCGCGCCACGTCCTCGGCCACGTTCTGGTGGATCGCGCTGTTCGCGAACCGGGTCAGCGCCTCCGTGCCGGCCTCGACCGCCACCTCGGCCTCCGCCGAAGGCGCCCGGGCGGCAACGAGATCGAGCACCTGGTCGGCGATCGCGAACAGCTCGGCGGCGGTGGTCGTCGTCGCGCCGGCGATTCGCCCCTCGCCCGTCACCCGCGCACCCCCACACGGACGCCGCGGAACCGGGCGGGCACGGCCGGGTGGCCCGTGTGGCCGATCTGCCCGGGCTGGCCCTTGCCGCAGTTGGGCGTCCCCCAGAAGGTCCACTCGTCGCGGTTTCCGAGCATGTCCAGCGATCCCCAGAACTGCGGCCCGATCCCGGTGTACGTGGGGTTGCGCAGCATCCGGCCGCGCTTGCCGCCCTTGACCTCCCAGCCGATCTCGCAGCCGAACTGGAAGTTGAGCCGCTTGTCGTCGATCGACCAGGAGCGGTTGGTGTCCATCAGGACGCCGTCGTCGGTGGCCGCGATCATCGCCTCGAGACTGTCGCGCCCGGGCAGCAGGCCGATGTTGGTCATGCGGACCATCGGCAGGCGGTTGAACGCCTCGGCCCGGACCGCGCCGCCGGAGCGGACGCCGAGCCGCGACGCGGTGTCGCGTCCGGAGAGCGTCCCCACCCAGACGCCGTCGCGGACGATGTCCACCGGGTGGGCCGGGGTGCCCTCGTCGTCCCAGCCGAAGCTGCCCAGCGCCCCCGGCAGCGTGGCGTCGGCGGTGATGTTCATGAGCTCTGACCCGAAGCGCAGCGATCCGATCTTGGCGACGTCGAGCCAGGAGGTGCCCGCGTACGCGGCCTCCCAGCCGAGGATCCGGTCCAGCTCCACGGCGTGCCCCACCGACTCGTGGATCTGGAGCGCCATCTGCTCGCTGCCGAGGATCAGGTCGGTGGACGGCAGAGCTGGGCACGGGTCGGCGCGGAGGAGGGCGCGCGCCTCGGCCGCGATCCGCGGGGCGTTGCCCGGCAGGTCGAGCTCGCGGACGAGCTCCCAGCCGCGCGTCCCGTACTGGCCGCGGATCCCGGGGTACGAGCGGCGCTGCGTTTCCTCCTCGCCGATGGCCGTGGCGTTCATCGCCGCGCCGCACTCGGTGATGTGCTGGTCGACGCGGGTCCCCTCGCTGGTGACCAGCCACTTGCGGGTGTCCCAGATGCGGCTGCTGGCCTCGGCGAGGTCCGCGCCGCTGGCGAGCATGGCGCGGGTGACGCCCTCGAGGAGGTCGCCCTTCTCTGCCAGGCTGACCTCCCAGGGGTCCACGAGGCACTCGCTGGCCCAGCTCCCCCCGGTGGCGGGCTCGGGGGCGAGGTCCAGCGCGGGTCCGGGGACGGTGGCCGACGCGCGCGCGATCTCGGCAGCACGTTCGCCCGCGCGCCGCGCCGCCTTCGAGCTGAGGTCGGGGACGGCGAAGAACCCCCACGACGCGCCGATCAGCGCGCGGACGCCGATGCCGGCGCGCTCGGCCCGGTCCAGCGTCTCGAGGACGCCGTTGCGGGCGGCCATCGACTCGGTGCGCGACTCGACGGCGCGGGCGTCGGCGTACACGGCTCCGGCAGCGAGCGCGGCCTCCACGGCCGCCGAGGCGAGGTCGTACATCACCCCGATCCTAGCGCGAAACCGCGGTCCCGACCGTCTGGCCCTCCGATCCCAGAGGCCGTGCTTGTCGGGCTAGGTGCACACGGCCGGCACCCGTCCGCATCCGTCGCGCCAAGGGCTGGGCTCCGAGCCATCGAGTCGCGCCAGCACCCGCATCCCTGCGATCAGGTTGCGATCAGCGCTCCCCAGTCTGTAGCGCATCGAGCCCTCGAGGTGCAGATGTGAGGAGCCCAGCGATGTCGCGCAACAGGACCGTGTCCCTTGCCTCGATTGTCGTCGCCAGCTGTCTGGCCGCATGTTCGACTGGCACTCCGAGTGCGCCACCAGGCGTTTCCCAGGCCCCGACCGTGACGCAAGCCGCCGCTACGGCGCAAGCGAATCCAAACCCAGCCGACGGAAGCACGATCGACGTCTGCTCGATCGTGACCGTCGCCGACGTTCAACCTCTGGTCAGGGATCCCATCACGGCCCGCCCGCGGACCGATCTGGCGGGGGCTTCAGGGTGCATATTCGCGACGGCGAACGACGTCACGGTCGACGTGACCACGATCGAGGGCAGCCTGGCCGCGGCCGCGTGGGCGGGGACTGACGCGGGACCAACGGTTGCCGGTATCGGCGATCAGGCGATGCGCGAACCTGGTTCGGCCATCCTCTCGGCAATCAAGGGAAGCATCGTTTGCACCGTCGACATCAACGACCCGCAGGCCGAGTCCTACGTCGGCCTGGCCTCGCCCGATGCGAACGGCAACATCCCTGACGACTCCGCGAACGCATTCGCCCAGAAGCTCGGGCAGCTCTGCAACAAGATCTTCGCCGCGCAATGAACATGAGCCGACCAAGGCCAGACTGCGCGCATTGGGCCGCGCTCCCCTTGGTCGCGCCGCTCGTCCAGGTCTGCGCCCGCCGCCCGGCCGCCCCTGCGGCTAGGATGCGCTCATGCCCGACCGGACCTTCGGCCACGCCCCCGACCTGCGCGCCGCGTACCCGGAGCTCGTCGTCGGCGTCATCCGGCTCGACGGCATCTCGGCCCGCGTTGACACCGCCGCGCTCGCCGCGCCGTTCATCGCCGCCGCGCGGGCGCGCCTCGACGGGCGGTCCGAGTCCGAGCTGCCCGAGATCGGCGCCTGGCGACGGGTGTTCGCGCGGATGGGCCTCAAGCCGACCCAGTACCGGTGCGCGTCGGAGGCTCTGCTGCGCCGCCTACGGCAGGAGGGCTCGCTGCCCGAGGTCCACCCGCTGGTCGACGTGGCCAACGCCGTGTCCGTGGCGTTCGCCATCCCGGTGGCCGTGTTCGACCTCGACCGCGTCGCCGGCAGCCTGGAGGTGCGGTTCGCCGACGGGACCGAGCGCTACGAGACGTTCGGCGGGGAGGTGGAGACGCCGCCGCCGGGCGAGGTGGTCTTCCGCGATGACGACGGCTGGGCACACGCGCGCCGCTGGACGAACCGCCAGAGCGGGCGATCGGCCGTCCGTGCCGAGACGACGCGCGTCTTGATCGTCACCGAGGGCGTCCACCCGACGGCCGCGGACGACGTGCCGCGCCTGGTCGAGGCGCTCTCGGGGGCCGTGTCGTCCGCCTGGCCCGTGGCGCCCCGGAGTGCGATCCTGCCGGCCACGGCGCCCACGTTCGCGCTGTAGCCGCCCCTGCTGCGGCGCGGTTTCCGGCAGTTAGCACGAGGACGACTGCTCGTCCCCCGCAACCCGGCGCCACAGGGCCCGGGAGGCCCGATACGGCGCCGGGGCGCCAGATCCGCCGACATAGCCCCCGCCTCGCGACGATCTGGCAGGAACACTCGGACGAGCAGTCGTGCTCTGACCCGATGCTGGTTGTGGCCGTTGAGACGTCGACCGGCGGTCAGCCCGGCCGGACGACAACCCCGACCGGTCGAGGCTGTCGGCCTCGAAGCGCTCGTGGAGCGACGCGACGCGGCTGGCTGCGCGCCAGGGCGGACGGGGCACCGGACGAGCGGTAGGGGAGGCGGACGATCGGCGGGCAGGTGGTCGACTACGTCGAGCTTGGCTGGCTCGTCCGCTTCCACGCCAGCGACGAGCCGGATGCCGAGGTCGGACGGTCGCGGGCTGTGCGATGCCTTCGGGCTGCCGGTGCCGGCCGAGGATTCGCGGGCGCACCCGCCGGATCGCCCGCCAGCGTGACCCGCCTTCAGCCCGCGAGCAGCCGCTCCATGGCCGCGCGCGACTCGTCGTCGGCCGGCGTGTAGATCCGCAGCTCGGCGTCGGGGGTGTCGGCCAGGCGCAGGATGGTGTGGTCGAGTGTCAGGAGCCCCACGACCGGGTGCAGGTACCGCTTGCGCTTGGTCGTGACGCCGCTGACCTCGTGGCGCTGCCAGGTCTCCCGAAACAGGGGCGACGCCTCCGCGAGGCGCTCGACGAGCGTTGACCAGGCCGCCTCGCCGACGTGGTGGCTCATGTTCGAGCGGAACCGGGCGACCATCCTCCGGATGGTGTCCTCGTAGTCGAGGAACAGCCGCTGCCAGGCGGGATTCATGAACGCGAGCCACAGGAAGTTGCGGTCCGCCTCAGGCAGTTCGCCGAAGTCGCCCATCAGGGCGGCCTCCGCGCCGTTCCAGGCCAGGACGTCATACCGCTCGTTGATGACCGAGGCGGGGCAGGGCTCCAAGGCCGCGAGAATCGCCCGAACCTGCGGCGTGACGCATCGCCCGAGCTCCGCATGGCGGTACGACTGCGTCCCGGCGAGCGCGTGCAGGTGGTCGGTCTCGGTCGCGTCGAGGCGCAGGGCGGTTGCGATCGACTCCACGACGTCCGCGCTGGGCCGGATCGCGCGACCCTGCTCCAGCCACGTGTACCAGGTGACCCCCACCGACGCCAGCTCGGCGACCTCCTCGCGACGGAGGCCGGGCGTTCGTCGCCGGCGCCCCGCCACGAGGCCCACGTCGTCGGGCGTCAGCCGGGCACGCCGCGAGCGCAGGAAGTCCGACAGCTCGCGCCGCCGGGCGGTCGGCGCGTCCGGGGCGGTTCGCATCGATGGGGCGCCGCCCCGCGAGGGCAGCTGATCGGCGATCTCAGTCACAGCACCAGTATGAGCGCGCACCTGTCCCGGGTGCAGGTACTCCTGATACCAGGATAACCAAGCACTGGTACCACCCTATGTGACGGCCAGACTGACCCCATGACATCTGCTGCGTCCCGCACCCAACCTATCGCCGGGCCGAGCCGCCTGGCGTCCCGCACCACCGATGCCCTCGGCACGCTCGGCCTCGCCACCTTGCTCCTCGGCCTGCTCATGGCCATCGTCGACTTCTTCATCGTCAACATCGCCCTGCCCAGCATCGCGACCGAGCTGGGTGCCGGGCCGGCCGACCTCGAGCTCGTCGTGGCCGGCTACGGCGCCTCGTACGCCGCGCTCCTCGTCCTGGGTGGGCGACTCGGCGACCGGTTCGGGCGGAAGCGCGCCTTCCTCGTGGGCGTTGCCGGCTTCACCACGGCGTCGGTGCTGTGCGGCCTCGCGCCCAGCGCACCCCTGCTGGTGGCGCTGCGCGTCCTCCAGGGCAGCTGCTCCGCGCTGCTGGTGCCACAGGTGCTCGCGATCATCCAGGCCAGTCTCAGCGGGTCATCGCGCCAGCGCGCACTGGCCGCCTACGGCGCGACGCTCGGCGCGGGTGCCGTCATCGGCCAGCTCACTGGCGGGCTCCTGGTCCAGCTCGACATCGCCGGCCTCGGCTGGCGCCCCATCTTCCTCGTCAACCTCCCGATCGGCGTGCTGACGCTGGTCCTGGCAGCCTGGCGCGCGCCCGGCCAGCCGGGCACGTCGCGGGTCGCCGTCGACCTCCGGGGCACGGTGCTCGTCGCGCTCGCGATCGTCGCGTTCCTCGTGCCCATCACGATCGGCCGCGACCTGGGCTGGCCGCTGTGGAGCATCCTCCTTCTGCCGGTGGCGCCGGTGTCGGTGGTGGCCGCGCTGCGCCACGGCCGACGACTGGAGCGCGACGGCCGCGAGCCGCTGCTGCCGCCCTCGCTGCTCGCGCTGCCGGGACTCCGCGCGGGGATCGGCGTGTCGGTCGCCCAGTTCGTCGCGGCTGGCGGCTTCTTCCTGACCATGGCGCTCACGCTCCAGGACGGCCTCGGGCTGTCGCCGCTGGCAGCGGCCCTGGTGATGGTGCCATTCGCGACCGCGTTCCTCGCGATGTCGCTCATCGGCCGGCGGGTGGCCGAGCACCGCGGGGCGGAGCTCATCCGCGCCGGCGGGCTCGTCTACGCCGCGGGCATGGTGCTCACCACGGTGGTCACTCTGGTCGCCGGCGACCGGCTGTCGGGCTGGCTGCTGGCGCTGCCGCTGGGCGTGGTCGGCATCGGGCAGGGGGCCGTGGTGGCACCGCTCATCGGCATCGCGATGCGGGGCGTGCCGGCCCACCGCGCGGGCGCGGCGAGCGGCCTGCTGACGACGACCATCCAGGCGTCGCTCGCGATCGGGACCACCGTCATCGGGCTCCTGTTCGTGGCGGTGCTGGGCGGCTCGACCGGCGTCAGCCTGCACGTCCCGGGATCGACCGCCGGGCTGGCCAGCGCGGCCGCGACAGGCGTGGAGGCGACGCTCGGGATCGGCGTGGCCTGGCTGGCCGGGTACCTGCCCCGCGAGGCGGCGGCACCGGCGGTCGCGACGCTCGCCGAGGCGGCCTGACCGCAGCGTCGGCGAGCGCCTTTCATGCGACAGACGCACGGCCACGCGCCCCACAGGCCGGCACCCCGGCCTCAGACGTCGCGGCGGCGCACCGCCACGATGCCGGCCGCGATCGGGATGAGCGCGTAGGCCGCCATCACCGCCAGCGCGGGCAGCTGGCCCAGCACCGCGTTGTGGATGGTGTCCGAACCGATGGCGGTCCCGGCGACCTCCGGTCCCAGCGCGATCGGCACCACCGACCCGACCCAGTCGGCGAGCGGCGCCGGCAGGTGGAGGACGATGATCGGCACCAGGTACCAGGCGACGAAGAGCAGGGAGGTGCTCGCGATCGCGGACCGGGTCAGGACGCCCAGCCCGAGCCCGAGCAGCGCGAACATGGCGGTCGCGAGCCCGGCGGCGGCAAGCGTCATGGGCGTGATGGCGATCGTCGTGAGGTCGCCGCCGATCGGCCGGTCGCCGATGGCCGCCCGGCACAGCGCGAAGGTCGCCAGCCAGGCGATCGGGCCGACGATCGCCCCGACGAGCGCCACGTTGACCGCCTTGGCCGCGATGACCTCGCCGCGGCGGGGCACGGCGGCGAAGGTCGCCCGCAGCGTCCCGCTGGCATGCTCGCTGGTGAACGCGAGGATGCCGATGATCGCGAGGCACAGCTCGGCCACGGTGACCTCGACGTCGGGCAGCGAGGCGATGCTGGCGCGCGCGCGCTGGGCCTGGCTCGCCGAATCCCAGGTTTGCGCCGCGTTCCAGGTCACGAGCGCCAGGGCGCCGGCCACCACGGCCACAGCGCCCAGCCCGATCCGCGTCGAGCGGAGCGTCCAGAGCTTGCGCCACTCGCTCGCGATGGTGTCGATCACCGGGCACCTCCGATGGGGTAGTCAACCGCCTCGCCGGTGAGGCGCAGATACGCGGCTTCGAGCGTGAGGCTCCGCGGCGTCAGCTCCGCCAGGGCGATGCCCGCCCCGAGCGCGAGCCGGCCGATCGTCGGTGCATCGAGGCCGCGCACCTCGATCCCGCCATCGACGGCGGCCGCCGCCTCGCCGCCCGCGGCGGCCAGCACCGACGCCAGCTCGGGCTCCCGCTCGGCGCGCACGAGCACCGTCTGCCCGAAGCGCCCCGCGATCTCGGCGATCGGCGCATCGGCGATCAGACGGCCGCGGCCGATGACGACGAGGTGGTCCGCGGTCAGTTCCATCTCGGTCATGAGGTGGCTCGAGATGAGGACGGTCCGGCCCTCGGCCGCGAACCCGCGGAGCAGGCCGCGCAGCCACCGGACGCCGTCGGGGTCGAGGCCGTTGACCGGCTCGTCGAGCAGCAGGATCCGGGGGTCGCCGAGCAGGGCCGCGGCGAGACCGAGCCGCTGCAGCATCCCGAGCGAGAATGTCCCGGCCGGTCGGCGGGCGACCCCGGCCAGCCCGACGCGCTCGAGCAGGCCGACGACGCGCTCGTCGCCGATGCGGTGCGTCCGGGCGAGGATGCGGAGGTGATCGAGCGCGCTCCGCTCGCGCTGCACGGCCGTCGCGTCGAGGAGCGCCCCCACCACGGTCAGCGGGCGCCGCAGGTACCGGTACGGACGCCCGTCCACGAGTGCCTCGCCCGACCTCGGGGCGGCAAGGCCCATGAGCACCCGGAGCGTCGTGGTCTTGCCCGCCCCGTTGGGGCCGAGGAAGCCGGTCACGAGGCCCGGCTGGACGCGGAATGCCAGGCCGTCGAGCGCGAGCGTGGACCCGTAGCGCTTGGTCAGGTCGTTGATCTCGATCATGGCCGTATCGTGGGGTGCCCGCGGCCCCGGACGCATCGGGCCCAGGGTGGATTCGGCGGCAGGATTGTCGCCCTGCCCGCGACCCCGCGTCCGACCGTGGGCTGATGACTGGGCGGCGGCCGGGCGGTACGCTGGCCGTCCGATGACCCTCGACCATGACGGGCTCACGTTCGGCGGCGAGCTCGCCCGACGCCACCCCGCCGCGCTGAATGTGCTCCTGGTCGGGGTCTACGTGGCGGTGGTGGCATCCCTCTCGCTGACGTCGGCCGACGGCACCGGGGGCGCGTCGAACGCCGGGTCGCGCATCGTCGCCGCGGCGGCGATGGGCCTGCCACTGCTGGGTCGGACGCGGTGGCCGCTGCCGGTGTTCGTCGCGACCCTCGCCCTGTCGTCGCTGGCGCTCGTGGCCGGGATCGCGCGCGACTGGTTCGTCGGTCCCGCCCTCGCGCTCTACGAGGTCGCCGATCGTGCGCCGAGCACGCGCTCGGAGCTGACGCGCGCGATCGTGATCGCCACGGCCGTCATCGCGGTCGCCCTCGTCGTGGCGGGATCGGCCGCGCCGCCATCGCAGGTCGCCGAGGGGCTCGCGGTCGGGGCGGTGGTCCTGGGCGTCGGCTGGATCCTGGGCTGGGTCGGCCGCGAGCGGCGCGAGTACCGGGCGGCCGCGGCCGCGGCGCAGGTCCAGCAGGCGGTGGCCGAGGAGCGGCTCCGGGTCGCGCGCGAGATCCACGACGTCGTCGCCCACGGGGTCAGCCTGATCGTGGTCCGCGCGTCGGTCGCCAGCCACGTGATGGACCGCCGCCCCGACGAGGCTCGGGACGCGCTGGCGATGATCGAGTCCACGGGACGCGAGTCGCTGCGCGAGCTGCGCCGCGTGGTGGGAGCGCTGCGCGCCGGGGACCCGCCGGACGGCGCGCCGGCAGGGGTGGAGCCACCGCTCGGCGGCCCGGCCGACCTCCGGGCGATCGCGGACGCTGTCGCGCCGGCCGGCGTGCGGGTCGAGCTCGACGCGGACGATCTGGCGCCGCTGTCACCGCTCGTCGCGGCGACCGTGCACCGCGTGGTCCAGGAGGCGCTCACCAACGTCGTGCGCCACGCCGCGCCCACGACGTGCCGGATCATGGTCCGGATCACCGCCGACGAGGTCGTGGTGCGGGTCGAGGACGATGGCGCGGGCGCCGGATGGCGGCCCTCCGGCGTCGGCAGCGGCGGTCACGGCATCGCCGGGATGCGGGAGCGCGTCCGGCTGCTCGCGGGGTCGCTCGACGCCGGGCCGCGTCCCGGCGGCGGGTTCGCGGTGGAGGCGCGGCTGCCTCGCGATGCCGCAGACGGGCCAGGCGTTGCGAGACTCGCGGGCGATGCCGCGCTCTCCCCTGGTCCAACGGACACCGCGCGGGCCGATTGATGGACGCCCCGATCCGCGTGCTGATCGCCGATGACCAGGCGCTCCTCCGCGGGACCTTCCGGCTGCTCATCGAGGGCGAGCCCGACCTCGCCGTGGTCGCCGAGGCGGCCACCGGCCGGGCGGCGGTCCTCGAGGCGGGCCGGACGCATCCCGACGTCATCCTGATGGACGTCCGGATGCCGGTCATGGACGGCATCGAGGCGACCCGGCAGATCCGTGCGGATCCGCGCACCGCGCGGGCGGCGGTGCTGATCCTGACGACCTTCGACCTCGACGAGTACGTCTACGCCGCGCTCGAGGCGGGTGCGTCGGGCTTCCTGCTCAAGGACGTCCCGCCGATCGCGCTGCTCGACGGGATCCGGACCCTGGCCGCCGGCGAGGCGCTGCTGGCGCCCTCGGTGACCCGCCGGCTGATCGCCGAGTTCGCTGCCCGGGAGCGCAGGCCGGCGCCCGCCCCGGCGCCCCTGCCGCCCGACCTCACCGCCCGCGAGCGCGAGGTGCTGACCCTCATCGGGCAGGGCCGCTCGAACCCCGAGATCGTGTCGGCGCTGGGGATCTCGATGGCCACCGTCAAGTCGCACGTGGGCCATCTGCTCGACAAGCTCGACGCCCGCGACCGCGTCGGGCTGGTCATCGCCGCCTACCGGTCGGGGCTGGTCGGTTAGTTCCGCCGCGCGATGGCGGTGCCGACCGCGACCGCGCCGAGCGCGATGAAGAACGCCGCGAACACGTCGATGTGCGACCCGGCGAGCGCGGCGGCACCGGCGAGGATCACGACGGCGCCGAGCACCGTCGAGAACCAGCGGGTCGGGAGCCCGGCGCTCCGCCGCACGGCGTTGATGCCGAGCAGACCCGCCCCCGTCGCGATCGCGAGCCATTCGGTCACGGGTCCGCCGGGGAGTGCGAACACCCCGACAAGCATGGCCAGCAACCCCCACGCGGCTGTATCGAGTCGGTCCTCGAGCGACCCACGGTCACCTTGGAGCACCTGCTGCGCCATCCTACGTTCCTCCATTCGAGTCTTGGACGACGATCGAAGCGTCGGGACGCACGAGAAGCGGTGTGCGGCCATCGGCCGTGGGCGGTCAGGCCGGCCGGTCGAGGAAGCGGCTGGCGTGCTCGAGGACGGCCGGATCGACTGAGCAGCGGATCTGCTGCCCGTGCCGCTCGCAGCGGATCAGGCCTGCCAGGCGGAGCTCCCGGAGGTGGTGCGAGACCGTCGAGAGCGAGAGCTCGAACTGGCCGGCGATGTCCGAGATGCTGTTCCGGATCTCCTCGCCCGAGTGGTCGGCGGCGGGGTCGGCCACGTCCCGGACCGTCTCGAAGATGGCGAGCCGCGTGGGGTCGCCGAGGGCCTTGAAGACCCGCGCCAAGTCGACATCCTGAGCCGTCGCCACGGATCCTCCGGTTTGGATATTCCTACAACCGTAGAAATATCGTATTGGGATGGATCTGTCAAGGCGCACACGCAACCGGCGGCGCCCTCGGGTCAGCCGCTCGCGAGCTGCGCCAGGACGGGTTCGACGACCTCGTCGGCCACGAGGCGGGCCGGCCGGTCCACGTCGGGCAGGATGGGTGCGAGGACCAGGTGTCGCGCCCCCGCGTCGACGGACGCCAGCAGGCGGTCCCTCGCCCCGGCCGCGTCGAGGCGCCGGACGATGCCGCCGGACGGCGGCATCGGTACGCCCGGGGCGGCGAACACGACCTGGACGGCCCGGGTGATCTCGGACGGATCGCGGCCGACCGCCGCGCATGCCTCGTCCAGCGCGGCGCTCGTCTGCCGGAAGCCCTCGAGCTCGCCCGGCCAGATCCACATGTCCGCGTGCTCGGCTGCGATGCGGAGGCCGCGGGGACCGGCCGTCCCGATGAGGATCGGCGGGTGGGGCCGCTGGACGGGCTTGGGCTCGCACACCGCGCCGCGCAGCCGGTAGTGGCGCCCGTCGACGTCGAAGGGCTCGCGCTCGGACCACAGGCGCTTGATCAGCGGGACGGCCTCGGCGAGGGCGCCGACGGCATCGGCCGGGGAGACGACCTCGACCCCGAACGCGTCGAGCTCGCGGCGCACGAGCGCAAGGGCTGCCGGGTCGCTGACCGCGCTGCCGCCCGCGCCGATGCCGAGGACGAGCCGACCGCCCGAGACGTGGTCCACGGTCGCGGCCATCTTGGCGAGCATGGCCGGGTGCCGGAGGCGATTGGAGGTCACGATCACGCCGACCTTCACGCGCCGGGTTGCAGCCGCCAGCGCCGCGAGCAGCGTCCACGCCTCGAGCGCTGTGCCCGTCACCGGGCCGCGGAGCGGCACGAGGTGGTCCCAGAGCCAGGCGTTGTCGAAGACCTCGGTCGCGTCGACGTCCTGCCAGGCCCGCAGGATGTCGGGGTAGGGCAGGTTGGCCTGGCTGGTCTTGAAGCCGAAGGTGATCGGCGGGGTCGTGGTCATGACGCCTCCCGGTCAGAACTCTGTTGTTTACCGGATCATCAGTGTAACTGATGATCATTCGGTGCCAGCCGCCGCTGCTACGATCGCGTCGATGCCGGACCGCCCAGCCCCTCCCGTCACCGAGCGCCTCGGGTACCTGCTCAAGCACGCCCGACTCCGGCTGTCGGCGCTCAGCGCCGAGGCCCTGGACCCGCTCGGCATCAGCGGCCGCGAGCTGGCGGTCCTGACCGTGATCGCCGCCGGCCCGCCGCCCTCGCAGCTCGAGGCGGCCGGCCGACTGGGCATCGACCGCACGTCCATGGTCGCCCTGCTCGACGAGCTGGAGCGCAAGGGCCTCGCCGCGCGCCAGCCCGATCCCGGGGATCGACGCCGCAACGTGGTGGCCCTGACCGACCGTGGGCACAGCGTCCTGGCCGCGGGCACACAGGCGACCGACGAGGTGGAGCGCGCCTTCCTCCGGTCGCTCTCGCGCGGGGACGCCACTCGGCTGCGGACGCTCCTCCAGGCCGTCGCGCACGATCCGGAGCCCTGAGCCGCTCGCGGCAGGCGACCTGGAGCTCGATCCCGTCCGACGCGCCGGGGCCCGGAAGGGCCGGTTCTGAACGTGGTACGGTCGCGTTCGGGGCCCGTAGCTCAGCGGTAGAGCAGGGGACTTTTAAGTCACCTCCTCGATCCGCTGTGGTTTCCCGAGCAGCGCCCGAGCACGAATCCGCAGACTTATGGGCTCTATCGACGGGTTGGTCAAGAGCACATAACTCCGATGGCGCACATCTCGGAAGCAAACGCGGTCGTCGTCGTGCTGATGGTCGTCATCGGCGCGTCGGTCGCGGTCGGCAGTACGACCGGGCTCGGCCCCATGGTCGCCGGCTGGTTCGCGAACGCAAGCCCCGGCGCGTTGTCCATGGGCGCGTCATACTCGCTGAGCGACACGACCGAACCGGTATCGACACCGCCGAATGCGCTCGGTCGTGGGCTGGAACAAGTCTGCGCCCGGCGCGGCGGCGCGCAACCGGAAAGAGAGGGACGGGCCGTCCGCGCGGCGGCTGCTGGCGAATGTCGGTCGAAAGACGCCAAGTTGCGCGTCGACGCCGTACAGGACGGGACGCGTCACCGAACGGGAGGCCACACGGCCCTTGCTGTGGCGGGAGGTGTCGCCGATACGATCTGGCTGCCCGCCGCGAGGTGGGCCGCATCCAGGCAATTAGGCGGGACCGTGGGATCCCGGCTTGCCGGTGGCGGAGATGTGGAGGGGTCCCGTGACCGGCGGTCGGCTACGCATTCGCGCGCTCATTCTTCTGACGTCGGTGGTCGTCACGGCCCAGGCCGTTGGTGCCGCCCCGGCCGTTGCCGCCCCAGGGCACGATGGGGGCGGCTCCGTGCCGCGGGTGTCGGCTCCAGCCGCCACTGGTGGGACGACGGCCGCCGCCCGCCGCACTGTCCCGCGTCAAGAATCTTGGACACTTTCGGGCTTGGATAGGTGTGACCCGGGATGCGCCAAGTAGGCCGTGATCGGGGTCGCGAAGTCGAGCGACTCGTGCGGCCGGATCGTGTTGTGGACGTGGCGGAAGTCCTCGGCCTCGTCGACGAGCGTGATCACGTCGGGGATCTCGAGCCGGTACAGGTGCTCGTACTTGATGGTCTGGTTGAAGCGCTCGACGACGCCGTTGGTCTCGGGCGCGTGGTGGCGGGTGCGCACGTGGGCGAGCTCGGGCCGGCTCGCGATGAAGCGCAGGGAGTCCGTGCTCTTGTAGGCCGGGCCGTTGTCGGTGACGATCGTGAGCGGGAACAGCTCGCCTGTCTCGCGGTCGACGCGGTCCTGGAGGAGCGAGTGGCCCATGAGCCGCTCGGCGGCATCGATCGCAGCCTCGACCGCGCCGATCGCGTCGCGCGCGCCGGTGGTGCCCGAGACCGGCACCGCGAGGCACAGCCTGGTCGCGTGGTCGACGACCGGCGGCAGCCGCCAGGTGCCGCCGCGGCTGGTCTCGTACTCGGTGAAGTCCGTCTGCCAGACCCGGTTGCGCCGCGTGGGCGCCTCGACGAACAGGGCCCGCCTCGCGACCGCGAGCTGGCGCCGCTCGGCCTGGCAGCGGGCGGGCAGCAGCAGGTCCCGCCTCGCGAGCGCCCGCAGGACCGAGCTGCGCGACACCCGCACGCCGTCCGCGCGGAGCATCGCCCAGATCTTGCGGTGGCCCCATGCTGACCAGCGGTACGCCTGCTCGGCCGCCCTCTCCTCGATCGCGTCGACGGCCGGGGCCGGCCAGCGCGGGGCCGTCCGACCGTGCAGGTGGGCCGCCCGCCAGTGGTACCAGGTGGAGCGCGGGATCTTCAGGCGGTCGAGGAACCGGCGGACCGGGATCCCGCCCTCGGACCTCAGCTGCTCGAGCTCTTCGTACGAGGGTAGAGCGCCCCCTTTTCTCGCCACACGCGGAGCCCCGCGTAGGCCTCGCCGAGGGCGGAGGTCAGGTCGTCCACCTGCTCCGCGTGAACCGCACTGGGTTCCGTGGAGGCTTTGCTGATTGGATTCAAGCGGCCTCGGTGGTCGCCTGGCGCTGATGGTAGGCCGCCTCGAACTCGGCGGGCGGGATGTCGCCGCAGGCGGAGTGCAGCCGCTCGGCGTTCCACCAGGCGACCCAGGCCGCGGTGGCGAGCTCGACCTGGTCGGCGGTCCGCCAGGGGCCCCGAGCCCGGATGAGCTCGGCCTTGTACAGGCCGTTGACCGTCTCGGCGAGGGCATTGTCATAGCTGTCGCCCCTGCTCCCGACCGAGGTGACGGCGCCCTCGTCGGCGAGCCGCTCGGTGTACCGGATGGCGAGGTACTGGGCGCCCCGGTCGCTGTGGTGGACGAGCCCCCCGAGGTCGCTGCCGCGGCGGCTCCAGACCGCCATCTCGAGCGCGTCGAGGGCGAGCTCGGGCCGCAGGGACGACGACACCCGCCAGCCCACGATGGCCCGGCTGAAGGCGTCGACCACGAACGCCGTGTAGACGAAGCCCGACCAGGTGGACACGTAGGTGTAGGGGTCGGGCCGAGGCGCGGCGCCGGCCTCTCAGCCGGCCCGTCTCCTCGGCCCGCCCTCCGAACCGGACGTGCGGCTCTCACCGCATCCGGCTCTCCACGAGCTCACGCCGCTGGCGCTGGTGATCCTGACGGCGCGCTCGCCCATGGTGTCGGGATCCGGCTGCCCCGGAAGCGGTAGCGAACGATCGGTACCGCCCGTGGCCGGAACAGCTCGGTCCCGCCGTCGCGGACCTCCCAGCCGGGGAGGAAGCGGCGGTGCAGGGTGCCCCAGTTCAGCTTGAGGTGTCGCTTGCGGAGCCAGCCCACGATCCGCCAGAAGGCGAAGTGATCGAGGTAGCCGAACGTCTGCTTGGACACCCCATGGCGGAAGTAGGTGCACCAACCTCGCAGCACCGGGTTGAGCCGGCGCATGAGATCGGCGAGCGTTCGATGCTTCTCGCGCTTGGTGAGCGATCTGACCTTGTCCATCACGGAGGCAAGCGCCTTCTTGGATGGGTACGTATAGACCGCCCGCTTGCCGATCCGACCTCGCCAGGAACGGCGCTGGATGCGCCACCCGAGGAAGTCGAACCCCTCGTCGATGTGGACGACCCTCGTCTTCGCCTCCGACAGGCGCAAGCCCATCGGCGCGAGCACCGTTGCCACCTCGTCGCGCAGCGCCTCGGCGTCGTCGCGGGTCCCGGCGACCATGACCACGAAGTCGTCCGCGTAGCGGACGAGCCGCATGGCAGGAACACCGGCGCGGCGATGCTTGCGGCGTGTCCATTCGGGGCCGAGCGCCGCCCACCTGCGGGCGAAGTGCTCGTCGAGAATGGATAGCGCGATGTTGGCGAGCAGCGGTGAGAGGATGCCGCCCTGCGGCGTGCCGGTGATCGTCCCGCGGTTCACGCCATCCTCGGTGAGGATGCCGGCCCGCAGGAACGCCGAGACGAGGGCAAGCACGCGCCTGTCCCCGATCCGACCTCGCACCCGGTCCAGGAGGGCCCGGTGGTCGATCTCGTCGAAGCACGCCGTGATGTCCGCCTCGAACACCCACTCGAACGACCGACTGGGTGACGCGAGGTAATGGATCTCGGCGATCGCGTCCTGTGCCCGGCGTCTCGGACGGAAGCCGTACGAGGACGGCGCGAAGCCCGCCTCGAAGATCGGCTCCATCACCAGCTTGAGGGACGCCTGCACGACCCGGTCAGCGGCGGTCGGGATACCGAGGCGGCGGACCTTGCCCGACGCCTTGGGGATCGCCTTCTCCCGCACCCGGGTCGGGACGAACCTGCGGGCCTTGAGATCGTCTCGCAGCCCGTCGAGGAACGCCCCGGCATCAGAGCCGATGGATCGCGGTGCGATGCCATCGACGCCCGCCGTGCGTGCGCCCTTGTTGCGCCGGACCCGGTTCCACGCCACGACGAGGAAGGCCGGGTCGGCGACGAGGTTGTGGAGGTCATCGAACCGACGGTCAGGATCGCTGGCCGCCCACTGGTGCAGCTTCGTCTGCATCGCGAGTACCCGCCGCTCGGCCTCATCGAGGTCGGGCCACGGCGCGCCGGTGTTCACCGGCGCCCTCCCCGGTCAGCGTTGACGCTGCGAACTCGCTGGACCCCTTCGCCCTGTGGCCGGCTTTCCCGGCCTCCGACTAGTACGGGTCCTCCGCCCCACCCCGGCGGCATCGGCCGACGACGGGTCTTCCCGCCGGCCAGCAGGCAGCTGACCGGTGAGGGGACCGCCGGGATGGTTCCCACGTTCACTCTCCAACCGTTCGACGGGTGAGGTGCCCAGCTATGCCCCTGCAGCCTCGCCATGGGTACGCCGCAGGCTTTCCCCATGGCCTCCCCGTCCGGCGACATTGACCGGCCGAGGAGTTCTCCGCACGAACCGATCGCGCGGATGCGCGCTGCAACCCAGCCCAGATCCGCCAGGTTCGAGCTGGTGGGTTTGCTTGAGAGGCTTTGTGCCGCTGGTTCCTGTTCGTACACCGTCCCGCCTCGCTTGCCGGACCCGGACCATCTGGCAGTGCTGGCCGGTTGGGCGCCGGGGCGGCGAACACGCGGTCGACGAGGTCGGCCGGGCGGGGCGAGAGCTCCGACGCGACCGTGGTGCGCCTCGCCTTCCCGCGCACGGCCCCCGCGAGCCCGAGGCCGCGCATCAGCCGGCCCACCTGGTCCCGGCCGATCCCGGTGCCCTCGCGCCGCAGGGCGTGCCAGAGCTTGCGGGCGCCGTACACGGCGTAGTTGGCCTTGTGGATGCGGGCGATGTCGGCCGAGACCGCCGCGTCCCGGACCTGGCGGGCGGACGGCGGGCGGGCCCTGGCCGCGTAGTAGGTCGACGGGGCGATCTGCAGCGTCCGGCAGATCGGCTCAACCCCGTGGGCAGCCCTGTGGTCGTCGATGAAGGCGGTCATCGCGGCGACCGGCGGTCGAGCTCCGCCCCGAAGAAAACCGCGGCGCTCTTGAGGATCTCGTTGGCCCGGCGCAGCTCGCGGACCTCGCGCTCGAGCTCCTTGACGCGGGCGGCGTCGGCGGTCGTCACGCCCGGCCTCGCGCCGCCGTCGACCTCGGCCTGGCGCACCCAGTGGCGCAGCGACTCGGGGCCGATGCCGAGCTGGGCCGCGACCCGGCCGACCGCACCGTGGTGCTCACCGCCCTGCTCTGCGACCGTCTCGGCGACGAGCCGGACGGCCCGCTCCTTCAGCTCCCTCGGGTACACCCGCTGGACCGTGCGGGGCGCTCGGTGTTCTGCCATGGCTCCATCTTCCTCCAAGGAAGGGAGCCTCCATCAAACCCAGTGCGGTTCAGTACCCATGCTCGGCCAGCCAGGCGACATACCGCTCGACCTCGGCGCCGATCCACGAGTCGCGGATCCGATCGACGGTCGTCGGCTTGACGAAGTACGACTCCAGCATCGGACAACTTCCTCCCTGCGATTGCGGTGGAGGAAGCAGGCTCGCTCAGGCCGCTACGTTATGTGCCCGCGGTTGGCGTCTTCAGCGACAGCGCCCGCTCACGATCGGCTCGCCGCCGGCAGGCAGCCACATAACCGAGATGGCCACAGAACTACGACAACGCCCGGGCCCTCGTCGCCCGGGTCCTGCGGGGACGGGACCGGATCGAGACCGAGCGGTTCATCGCCCTGCGCTCCCACTACGGGTTCGAGTCCTCCTACTGCGAGCCGGGCGAGAGGGGCGCCCACGAGAAGGGCGGCATCGAGGGCGAGGTGGGCCGCCAGCGGCGGCGGTTCTTCGTCCCGATCCCGAAGTGCAAGAGCGTCGCCGACCTCAACCGCCGCCTGGAGGAGGCCGACCGGCGGGACCTCGCCCGCCACATCGGCGCGAGGCGCCTCCCGGTCGGCGCGATGGGCGAGGCCGACCGGGCGGCGCTCGCGCCGCTTCCCGAGGCTGCCTTCGACCCGGCGCGGATCGTCCCCGTCCGGGTCGACCGCAAGGCCCGGGTCTGCGTCCGCCAGTCGTTCTACTCGGTCCCGGCGCGGTATGCCGGCCGGCAGCTCACCGCCCGCATCGGCGGCACCCGGATCGAGGTGGCCGACGGCGGCACGGTCGTCGCCAGCCACGAGCGGAGCGTCGTCCGGGGCAGCCAGACCCTCCTGCTCGACCACTAGCTCGAGATCCTCTCCCGCAAGCCGGGAGCGATGCCGGGTGCGCTCGCCACCCGCCAGGCGCGGGAGGCCGGCGTGCTGACCGCCGCCCACGAGCAGTTCTGGGCGCGGGCACGCCGCAGGTGGGGCGACGCCGGCGGAACGCGCGCGCTCGTCGAGGTGCTCCTGCTCCACCGGGGCTTGCCGTTCCCGGCGGTCCACGCCGCCATCGAGGCGGTGAACGGCGCGGGCTCCGCGGATCCGAACCTCGTCGCGATCGAGGCCCGCCGGATCAGCGAGGGGCGGAGGCCCACCGGCTCGACCGTGTCCTCGGGCTCCCACCTGCGGCGCTTCGACCGGGACGCCCCCGTGCTCACGGTGTACGACGGCCTGCTCGCGGGATCGGCCCGATGAGGGGCCTCACGGAAGAGGCGGCGGCGGTCGCGGTCGACGTCGCCACGCGGGTGCTCCACCTGCCCACCGTCCGGGCCTCGGCCGACGAGCTCGTCGCGGCCGCGGTCCGGGACCGGGTCACCCACCGGGCCTACCTCGCCGAGCTCCTCAGCTCCGAGGTCGACGACCGGGAGGGCCGGCGCCGGGAGCGGCGGATCGTCGAGGCCCGCTTCCCGCGGGTCAAGCGCCTCGCCGAGTTCGACCTCGGCGCCACGCCCGCGATCCCGCCGGGCACGCTTGCTGCCCTTGCGACCTGCGACTGGATCAGCGCGGGCGAGCCCGTCGTCCTGCTCGGCGACTCGGGCACCGGCAAGACGCACTGCTCATCGGTCTTGGGATCGCCGCCTGCGAGCGCGGGCTACGAGTCCGCTACGCCACGGCGGCCGCCCTGGTCAACGAGCTCGTCGAGGCCGAGGACGAGCGGGGGCTGTCCAAGGTCGTTTCCCGGTACGGGCGCCTGGACCTGCTGTGCCTCGACGAGCTCGGGTACCTGCACCTCGATCGGCGGGGTGCCGAGCTCCTGTTCCAGGTGCTCACCGAGCGCGACGAGCGGGCCTCGATCGCGGTCGCCTCCAACGCGCCGTTCTCCGAGTGGGGCCAGACGTTCACGGACCCGCGCCTCGCCGGCGCGGTCGTCGACCGGCTCACCTTCCGGGCTCACATCCTCGAGACCGGGGCGTCGTCGTACCGGCTGCGGACCAGCCAGGGGAAGCGGAAGGAGGGACCGCCAGCGGCCTGATCAGCAGCCCGTCAGAGGTCATCCAATCGGTCCGGGGTGGGGCCAGTTCTGGTGATGGTGATCATGCCCACCGCCACCTGGGCGCTCGTGCCCGTGACCCTCCTGTAGAGGCTCCTGCCCGCGGCCTTCAGCTGCTCCATGACCGTCCTCCTGCTGGGCGCCGGAGTCGCGTGAGGGCGCCGAGGTGCGCGTATCGATCCCGAGCCTGGACCTTCTGGAGGCGGCGCGGCACCCCAGACGTTGCGATGGAACCTTCCTACCTGCGGTACACGGACGAGATCGCCTGGTCGAACGTGCCCGACAACGACGCCGCTGACGTGTTGCAGCAGAAGTCGAGCCTCGACCCGTTGCCGAACCAGTCGGTCCAGAAGGTGCCGAGCGCCGAGTTCAGGGCCCTGTAGCTGCGGATCCGGTCGTTCCACCCCACGAGGGCCAGGATGTCGTAGTTCTGGCTGACGAACATGTACGACCCGGCGTACGACGTCGCCGAGTACACGACGACGTAGTCTGTCGACGCGGCCGTGACCGCCCCGGAAGCGAGCGCGGCCGGGGAGTCGAGGGCAGACCGGGCCGACTCCAGCGACTCGGCCGTGCGGAAGCAGTGGATCAGCGGGAAGTTCCGGTCGTGGCAGAACCAGTCGGGGATCTCGCTTGCCGGGATCGGCGTCCCCTCGAGATCGGCGGCGACCCTGACGGCGCTCGACGCCGCCGCCGGCGGCGCGCCCGCCGCCACGAGCAGCAGCAGTGCCAGCGCCAGCGTCACAATGCGCTTCATGGGATGGCCCTCGAGCAGGTGGATCCGTTGCCGCGACCGTACGGCCGACCCTGGCCCACGCCAACCGGGGACCTCCCTCGAGCGGCCGCAGGGTTCTCCCCACTAGCCGCCGAGCCGTTATGCGCCCGACCATCCCCTCGACGCCGGCCCTCCTCGTCGCGGGGGTCGCGATGGCGGCGGCCATGCTGGCGCTCGTGGCGTCGGCGACCGGGTCGATCGACCCAGGGGTGGTCGTCGACGACGCGGCCCGCGTCGTGGAGTCGGTCGAGCCGGACGGGCCGGCGTGGGACGCCGGAATACGGGCCGGGCAGCTCGTCGTCGACCTCCGGGCCGCGGACGACCCCGGCGGCTGGGAGATCGATACGACTGATGGAGCCGTCGAGCACCGCTTCAGGGTCGCCGTCAGGGAGGAGCTCCTGCGCCTCACCGTCGGCACGTCGCTGCTCGCCATGGCCGTCGCCGCCGCCGCCGCATTCGCGGCCCAGTCGCGGCCGAGCCGGTCGGAGCTGCTCGCCGGCCTCGCGGTATCCCTCGCCGCGCTGCCGTGGCTCGTGGCGACGCCCGGGCCCGCAGGCGCCGCCACGCTCGTCGCCGCCGGGGCGGCTCCGTCCATCTGGGTGGCCCGCCGGGGGCCGTGGCGGCACCCGGCCCGCTGGGCGCTGCCGGCGGCCTCCGGCGGCCTCGTCCTCGCATGGCTCCTCGCCCGCGAAGCAGGCGCGCCCGTCTCGGCCTGGCTCGGTCGCCTCGCGTTCGTCGCGGCCGCGGCCGGCGCAGCCGCCATGCTGGGGCTCGCGGTGCGGACGTCGCGCGCGGCCGTGGCCCGGGTGCTGGGAGCGGCCCCGGTGCTCGACGCCGCCGTCCTTGCGATCGTCGTGGTCGCCTCACTCGCGATGCTCGGAGCGGGCCTCCCCTGGCCGATCGCGCTCGCGGTCCTAATCCTGCCGCTCGCCGCCTACGCGCGGGCCCGTCTGGCGATCGCCCGGCTCGTCGACGCCCTCCTCCTCTCGGAGGTCCGGGAGCGGGAGTCGATCGCGGCGACCGAGCGCGAGCGGGCCCGCATGTCCCGCGAGATCCACGACGACCCGCTCCAGGAGATCGCTGGCGCCATCCAGCGCCTCGAGGACCCGGACGCCGACGTCGGCGCCGTCCGCGATTCGCTCAGGGAAGCTGCCGCGCGCTTGCGGGGCGTCGCGACGGACCTCCACCCGCCCGTGCTGGACGACCTCGGCCTCGCGCCCGCCCTCGGAACCCTCGCCCGCCCGGCAGGCGCCGGGGGCCCCGCGGTCCTGGTCGAGCTCGACAACCGGTCGGGATACGACCCGGGCGAGCGGGCGCCGGCCGAGGTCGAGCTCGCCGCCTACCGCATCGCCGGAGAGGCGATCGCCAACGCCCTCCGCCACGCGCGGGCCTCGAATGTAACCGTCTCTGGGACCGTGTCGCCCCGCCTCGTGGACCTGGAGGTCGCGGACGACGGCGTCGGGATCGCGCAGGGGGCGGCGGACGAGGCGCTACGCGCCGGCCGGCTCGGCCTGCCGTCGATGCGCCGGCGCGCGGAGGCGGTCGGCGCGACGCTGGACGTCGGTCACGGGCCCGGCAGAGGCACAGTAGTCCGACTGCGGTGGGTGCGGCCGTGATCCGGCTGGCGCTGGTCGAGGACCACCCGATCGTCGTCGACGGCGTGCGGGCCGCCTTGGCCGCCGCTGGTGGCATCGAGGTCGTCGGCGCGGCCGCCACGCTCGGTGCGGCGCGGCCGATGCTCGCCGCCGCGCAGTGTGACGTCGTGTTGCTCGACCTTCGGCTCCCCGACGGCTCGGGCTTCGAGCTGCTGCGCGATGCTGAGGACGGCCCGGGGGCGCCGGCGTTCCTGGTGCTCTCGAGCTTCATGACCCCCGAGTACGTGTCGGCGGCCGTGGCGCTCGGCGCCGCGGGGTTCCTGCTCAAGACCTCGCCGGCGGCCGAGATCGCGGCGGCGGTCGCCCTGGTCGCCGGGGGCGGGCTCGCCTTCACCCCCGAGCAGTTGCGGGGGAGCCGGTCGGCGGCCTGGCGGCCCCTCACCGCCCGCGACCACGAGCTCCTCGAGGGCGTCGTGCGCGGGCGGTCGAACGACGAGCTGGCGGCCGACCTCGGCCTATCGACCAAGACGGTCGAGGCCTACATGACGCGCCTGCTGGCGCGCTTCGGTGCCGCGTCGCGGACCGAGCTCGCGGTCGCGCTCGAGCGCGGCCTCACGCTCGAGCTGCCGCACGGTCAGGCCAGCCAGCGCGGCGGCGCGCGAGGCGACAAGTAGCGCGGAAGTGCGAGGGCGTGGCCTGTGCGCCAGCCTTGCGCGTCGGCGACAGCGCGATTGCCGGCCGGGGTCATGCAGCACCCGGTCGGCGTTTGGAGTCGTGCTTGCGTGCCCCGCTCGGTCCCCAGCTTGTCCCGCTGGACATGCTCATGGTGGCCCATACTCGTGGAGCCCGCCGCGGCGGTCGCGTCGGCGGGCGGCAGGCGGCGACGCTCGGGCGGCGGGCAACGGGCGGAGTGCGGCGGCCGGCGGGCGAGGGTGGGCCGGTGCGCGTTGTGGTGCTCCACGTCCTCCCGCGCCACTGCCTCGAGCTGGCGGCGGTGCAGGGTGGGGGTCCAGTCGAGGCGCTCCCGCCGCAGCGGGCCGATGAAGCGCTCGCAGACCGCGTTGGCTCTGGGTGCGCGCGCCGGGGTCGTGATCACCCGCAGGCCCTCGGAGCGGAAGGCCTGATCGAACGACGGGGCGAAGGGCACATCGCGGTCGTGGGTCAGGAATCTCCGCCGGGCCAGCTCGTCGCCCGCCGTGGTCACGAGGTTGCGCGCCTGCTGGGCGCCCACGCCGCGGTCGGGTGCGCGGCGGCCCCGGCGAGGCGCCCGCCGGGTGTCGAGCTCGACAACGCGAGGACGTACGGCCGGCGCAGGAACACCGTGTCGACGGCGAGGAGGTCCGTCGCGAGCATGCCCGCCGCCTGCGCCCGCAGGAAGGCGCGCCACGGTTGCCCGGACCTCCGGCCGGAGGGATCCCGGCCTGCCCGCTGGAGCAGTCGGCGGATCGTGGTGGCCCCCGCCCGGAGGCCGAGCCCCTGGAGCTCGCCCTGGATCCGCTGGTAGCCTCGGCGTGGGTCCTCATGGGCCACACGCACGATGAGCGCGGCGAGCTCTGGGTCGAGCGCGGGCCTGCGGGCCCGCGCCTGCCGAGGGCCCAACGGCGCCTCACGAGCCGCTGATGCCAGCCCAGCAGGGTCTCCAGTAGGACGAAGAAGCTCGAAAGGCAAGGTCGAGGCGGGCACGCAGCCATGCCCCCGCATCAGCGGCAGATGGACCGGCGCGCCCAGCGGCGGCGACCAGCGTCCCCCCGCTCCGAGTATCCCGCCCTCCAGCGGCGACCGGCCCCATGGCCGAGCCCACAAGCCCGCCGCCCACCGCCGCGCCGGCGCCCTCCGTGACGGCCGACAACCTCGGGATCGAGGGCAGTCGGCCCGGACAGGCTCTGCGGCCGCGGGGTGGGGCGGGGCGGGGCCGACGGCGCGGTGGGGTCCCGTCGGTCGCTTGTGCTCCGCGTGCGCGCGGAGCGTGTGGTCGAGGTGGGCCCCGCCCCAGACCAGGGTCCAGTCGAGGCACCCGGCGCGTAGCGTCTCGACGACCCGCTCGGCGTGGGCGTTCGCGTTGGGCGCCCGCGCCGGGGGCGGATCACCCGGATCCCCTTCGAGACGAGCACGGTGATCGTCAACGTCGCAGGCTACGGTCGTCGCGTGGCGCTGGCCGCGACCGCTTCCCTCTGGAGCACGTCGAGCCTTCGTCCCCTTCGATTCACCGACAGCAAGGCTCCGAGAGTTAGTCGATCCTGGTCGCAGATGCCGTCGAGTTGCTCGAGCCAGCGAACAGCCTCTTCCCTCACAGCGAGCCATGGATCATCGGCGGGGATGGCCACGTCCGCAATCGCCGCCCGCGCTCTCGCCACCTCGTGTCTCAGTCTGGTTGCGTCGATAGCTTCCATGAAGTTAGGCAGCGCTCCATTGACGGGGGCGAGGCCAGCTCGCAGCGCTGCTGCGTAGGCCGGGATCTCACTCATGTCAGGTTTGCGCTCGGATGTCACGGCGATCCACCGACGCTGAAGGGGGTCGAGCACGATAAACGCAAGGGCGACGAAGGCGAGGCCCACCAGAGCATTGCCGCGCAGAGGCTCTGGCATGACCAGCGCGGCCGACATCGCAGCACCGACCGGAATGACCCAAAGGAGAAGCGAGCGGATCGGGGAACCCTCCCGAGACCACTGGACCACGCCCGTCGCCAGCAGCCAGGCCGCCGCCAATGGCAAGACCTGCAGCAGCGCGGCCGCGAGACCACAGAGCACCCAGACGGCGGCAACAAGGAGGGTTCCAGAGCGGGGCCGCCCATGTCGACCGAGCTGGCGATGTCGTGTCGGTTCGGGTTCGGCACGAGGTTGCATTGCCGAGACTCCTAGTCAACACGCCTGCCGTTGATTAGGCCCACCACCATAGCGACAACTACGCCTCCCGTGCCAATGCACATTATCTTGTTGACCGCCGATTTGAAGCACCCGCGGAATGGGTTCCCGTGTCCAATCGGCCAGTGCTGACCGTTCTCGTCGCTGGCAGGGCCGAGATTCGGTCGCCACGACAGCCACGGCAAGTACCGCGGGATTCGAGGGCCTCCTTGCCTGGCGCAACCCACGAAACTCATCGCGCACGCGTTGTTTGTGTGCAGAACGTACGTGACATGCACAACTGGGGCGACGCGGCCCTGTCCAATGCTGATGTTGATCGGATGCTGAACCGCACTGGGTTTGATGGAGGCTCCCTTCCTTGGAGGAAGATGGAGCCATGGCAGAACACCGAGCGCCCCGCACGGTCCAGCGGGTGTACCCGAGGGAGCTGAAGGAGCGGGCCGTCCGGCTCGTCGCCGAGACGGTCGCAGAGCAGGGCGGTGAGCACCACGGTGCGGTCGGCCGGGTCGCGGCCCAGCTCGGCATCGGCCCCGAGTCGCTGCGCCACTGGGTGCGCCAGGCCGAGGTCGACGGCGGCGCGAGGCCGGGCGTGACGACCGCCGACGCCGCCCGCGTCAAGGAGCTCGAGCGCGAGGTCCGCGAGCTGCGCCGGGCCAACGAGATCCTCAAGAGCGCCGCGGTTTTCTTCGGGGCGGAGCTCGACCGCCGGTCGCCGCGATGACCGCCTTCATCGACGACCACAGGGCTGCCCACGGGGTTGAGCCGATCTGCCGGACGCTGCAGATCGCCCCGTCGACCTACTACGCGGCCAGGGCCCGCCCGCCGTCCGCCCGCCAGGTCCGGGACGCGGCGGTCTCGGCCGACATCGCCCGCATCCACAAGGCCAACTACGCCGTGTACGGCGCCCGCAAGCTCTGGCACGCCCTGCGGCGCGAGGGCACCGGGATCGGCCGGGACCAGGTGGGCCGGCTGATGCGCGGCCTCGGGCTCGCGGGGGCCGTGCGCGGGAAGGCGAGGCGCACCACGGTCGCGTCGGAGCTCTCGCCCCGCCCGGCCGACCTCGTCGACCGCGTGTTCGCCGCCCCGGCGCCCAACCGGCCAGCACTGCCAGATGGTCCGGGTCCGGCAAGCGAGGCGGGACGGTGTACGAACAGGAACCAGCGGCACAAAGCCTCTCAAGCAAACCCACCAGCTCGAACCTGGCGGATCTGGGCTGGGTTGCAGCGCGCATCCGCGCGATCGGTTCGTGCGGAGAACTCCTCGGCCGGTCAATGTCGCCGGACGGGGAGGCCATGGGGAAAGCCTGCGGCGTACCCATGGCGAGGCTGCAGGGGCATAGCTGGGCACCTCACCCGTCGAACGGTTGGAGAGTGAACGTGGGAACCATCCCGGCGGTCCCCTCACCGGTCAGCTGCCTGCTGGCCGGCGGGAAGACCCGTCGTCGGCCGATGCCGCCGGGGTGGGGCGGAGGACCCGTACTAGTCGGAGGCCGGGAAAGCCGGCCACAGGGCGAAGGGGTCCAGCGAGTTCGCAGCGTCAACGCTGACCGGGGAGGGCGCCGGTGAACACCGGCGCGCCGTGGCCCGACCTCGATGAGGCCGAGCGGCGGGTACTCGCGATGCAGACGAAGCTGCACCAGTGGGCGGCCAGCGATCCTGACCGTCGGTTCGATGACCTCCACAACCTCGTCGCCGACCCGGCCTTCCTCGTCGTGGCGTGGAACCGGGTCCGGCGCAACAAGGGCGCACGCACGGCGGGCGTCGATGGCATCGCACCGCGATCCATCGGCTCTGATGCCGGGGCGTTCCTCGACGGGCTGCGAGACGATCTCAAGGCCCGCAGGTTCGTCCCGACCCGGGTGCGGGAGAAGGCGATCCCCAAGGCGTCGGGCAAGGTCCGCCGCCTCGGTATCCCGACCGCCGCTGACCGGGTCGTGCAGGCGTCCCTCAAGCTGGTGATGGAGCCGATCTTCGAGGCGGGCTTCGCGCCGTCCTCGTACGGCTTCCGTCCGAGACGCCGGGCACAGGACGCGATCGCCGAGATCCATTACCTCGCGTCACCCAGTCGGTCGTTCGAGTGGGTGTTCGAGGCGGACATCACGGCGTGCTTCGACGAGATCGACCACCGGGCCCTCCTGGACCGGGTGCGAGGTCGGATCGGGGACAGGCGCGTGCTTGCCCTCGTCTCGGCGTTCCTGCGGGCCGGCATCCTCACCGAGGATGGCGTGAACCGCGGGACGATCACCGGCACGCCGCAGGGCGGCATCCTCTCACCGCTGCTCGCCAACATCGCGCTATCCATTCTCGACGAGCACTTCGCCCGCAGGTGGGCGGCGCTCGGCCCCGAATGGACACGCCGCAAGCATCGCCGCGCCGGTGTTCCTGCCATGCGGCTCGTCCGCTACGCGGACGACTTCGTGGTCATGGTCGCCGGGACCCGCGACGACGCCGAGGCGCTGCGCGACGAGGTGGCAACGGTGCTCGCGCCGATGGGCTTGCGCCTGTCGGAGGCGAAGACGAGGGTCGTCCACATCGACGAGGGGTTCGACTTCCTCGGGTGGCGCATCCAGCGCCGTTCCTGGCGAGGTCGGATCGGCAAGCGGGCGGTCTATACGTACCCATCCAAGAAGGCGCTTGCCTCCGTGATGGACAAGGTCAGATCGCTCACCAAGCGCGAGAAGCATCGAACGCTCGCCGATCTCATGCGCCGGCTCAACCCGGTGCTGCGAGGTTGGTGCACCTACTTCCGCCATGGGGTGTCCAAGCAGACGTTCGGCTACCTCGATCACTTCGCCTTCTGGCGGATCGTGGGCTGGCTCCGCAAGCGACACCTCAAGCTGAACTGGGGCACCCTGCACCGCCGCTTCCTCCCCGGCTGGGAGGTCCGCGACGGCGGGACCGAGCTGTTCCGGCCACGGGCGGTACCGATCGTTCGCTACCGCTTCCGGGGCAGCCGGATCCCGACACCATGGGCGAGCGCGCCGTCAGGATCACCAGCGCCAGCGGCGTGAGCTCGTGGAGAGCCGGATGCGGTGAGAGCCGCACGTCCGGTTCGGAGGGCGGGCCGAGGAGACGGGCCGGCTGAGAGGCCGGCGCCGCGCCTCGGCCCGACCCCTACACCTACGTGTCCACCTGGTCGGGCTTCGTCTACACGGCGTTCGTGGTCGACGCCTTCAGCCGGGCCATCGTGGGCTGGCGGGTCGCCTCGACGCTGCGGGCCGAGCTCGCCCTCGACGCGCTGGAGATGGCGGTCTGGAGCCGGCGCACCGCCGACCTCGGCGGGCTGGTCCACCACTCGCGACCGGGGCTCGCAATACCTCGCGATTCGCTACACGGAGCGCCTGGAGGACGAGGGCGCCGTCACCTCGGTCGGGAGCAGGGGCGACAGCTATGACAATGCCCTCGCCGAGACGGTCAACGGCCTGTACAAGGCCGAGCTCATCCGGGCTCGGGGCCCCTGGCGGACCGCCGACCAGGTCGAGCTCGCCACCGCGGCCTGGGTCGCGTGGTGGAACGCCGAGCGGCTCCACAGCGCCTGCGGCGACATCCCGCCCGCCGAGTTCGAGGCGGCCTACCATCAGCGTCACGCCACCAGCGAGGCCGCGTGAATCCAATCAGCCGAGCCTCCATCAAACCCAGTGCGGTTCAGACCGAGAGGAGCGCGAGGCCTATGACGCGGCCTTCCGTGAGCGCACGCATTGGCGACGCCACCGGACCTCGGGTGGAGCCTACAACGCACGCGCCGCGCCGGCCGCACGTTGGGGTTAGGGTCGTCCGAGGGGTCTCTCGCATGGGGCGACGATCGCCCACGGCCGACACACATTCAAGGCACCTGTGTCCCATTGCGTGTGCATCGCGTCGGTCTGATCGGCGCGAGCAGCCTCGATGTGGCCGATCTCATCGGCGACTGGGTCGGCCAACGCGCGACCAGACGCGTTCCGGGAGCCGTAAGTGGGCAAGCGTCAGCGCAATCCGCTTGCCGCTGAGCCCGCGCCCTTGGCGCGATGGGACGTGTGTTCACCGCCGGATGCGTGCCCGGCTACTGCCTTCGACGAGAACGCCTTGAGGGCTGAACCGTCCTGGGTTCCTTGGAGACCGCCAGCCTGAGGAGGCTTATGTCGACCGTCTCGCAGGCGGCCAATGGTATTGATTGAGACGAAGGAGATTGGAGGGCGGCGGTTCGTCTCTCCTGCAGCAATCTGTTCACCGCCCGCGATCGCGTCGTTCATCAGCCGGATCTCGCCCTGACCATTCCTTCAGAGCGGTGGCCTGCGGCGCGCCCTCGTCAGCCAGGCATCAAGGCCCAGAGCCAAGACCGCTGTCACCAACCCAGCTCCGCCTGCCAACTCGGCTGGCAAACGCAATGGGAAGAAGAGAACCAGCCCTGCAACGAGGGCAACCAGGGGAGGCCATAACATCCGGCGAGTGGATCGCATCCTCAGTCGCTCCAGTCTGGTCGTCGGATGCCCCCACCGTCCTCCACGGACTCCAGCTTGTTGAGCCTGATCCCCATCATCGCTCTCCACAGAGGTAGTACTTAGCGTAGCTGACCGACATCCACGTGGGCTTTCCGTATAGGTCTGTGCGGATAACGTTGTTTGCAGCATCGCAGCGGTACTTGTACAGCGTGTCGGTATGGTCCCTTGTGAGAAGGCCGTCGCTGTTCCAGATCATTGTCCGGATCGTGAACCGATTGTCGTATTCATACGCACGCGTGAACACGACGTCGCCGTTGCGCCACCTCCTCGGATTCGTATCAATGCCGAACAGCAGAGTGACGCCGAAGACCATCCTGGTGACCCACCCGATAGCACGGTACTGCCCAACCAGCCAAATGGTGTTGGCGGTAATCCAGAACTTCAGGAAGCCCGCGGTCTGCTCGAAGTAGTCCCCCACCTTGAGCCACACCGCGCTCAGCAGCTGGTATGCGTAGTAGTTGTCAAGACCCGTTGGATCGATCTTGCTAACCGGGTTCTCGTCAGCGTAGACATACGCGTTGGCTTCACCCCTCGCCGGGTCGGGCTGCAGGAACCGACCAAGCGACGGGCCATAGGTGCGGGCGTGCATGTAGTGAAGGTGGAGCCCGAAGCTGTCGTCCCACTGGACATCCGCGGCCCCTAGGTAGAGGAACCGGAAGTGCAGGTCCGAGAAGGTAGGGGCAACCGCTGTGGTGGGCAAGCCCCACGTGCTGTAGACGTAACTGTTCGCAAGTGTCAGAGTGCCGTCGGCGTTCCTGCGCCACAGCCCGGTAGCGTCGCCATGACCGTTCCAGGCCACGACGTAGACAGCACCGTTGGAGCAGTCAGGATCGCAGACCTGGATGATCCTCCCCGCTCCATCGCTGGCGTAGGTTCGAGTGATCGCGCCGTTGACCGACTCCTGGACAATTGCGCCATCGGCGTACCGCAGGTCAGTGGTCGTGACGACGCCGGCCGCTGTCGTCTCCTTGATCTGGTTTCGCTGCCCCTCGCCGTCGTAAAGCCAATCCACCCGATCGAAGCCGGAGCCCGAGCACGAGGTCGACCTGCAGGCGGTGACCAGCTTCCCGTTCGCGTCGTAGGCCAGAGTCCAGGTAGTGCCGCTTTCGGTTAGCGTCTTCACACGGCCGTCGTCGTAATAGGCCAAAGAGCAGGAGGGTCCCGTGCACGAGGTGAGCTGGCCGCTTGAGTTTTGGCCGAATGTCCGAGTCGAGCCCGACATAGTCGCTGAGGTGCGGTTGCCAGCCGCATCGTAGGTGTACACCTCGTCGCCGGAGGTCGGCGTGCACGCAGACCCCGTTCTCTCCGCGGCGAGTTGGCCGCGCGGGTCATAGCAGTAGTTGCGCGTTGTCGCCGCCCCGCCCGTGCTCGACTCGGTCACGGTCGTGCGGTTGTTGCTGTCGTCGTAGCCGTAGGCGGAGGACCCTGTCGGCGTGGTCGACGAGCACGCGTGCCCCGAGCTGACGATGCACAGCTGGTGCGTCACGCCCGCGAGGCGGTGGCGCGCGTCGTACGCGTAGAGGTCCTGGGCCTCCTTCCCGCCTGCGGTCGGCAGGTAGAAGGCGTTGACCTGGTAGTTGTGGGCCGGGTCGTAAGTGGTGGTGGCGACGGTCGAGGTCGACCCAAGGCGAGTCGTCAGCGCGATCCGCTGGTTCCGCGCGTCCGACAAGATTGAGGCCGCTTGGCTTGGCGGATTTGTCCAGGTGACAGTGTCGGCAGGCAGGCACGAACCGACCGTCGTCCCCGGCTGCCAGTAGCAGATGTCGGTGGCGTTGCCGCTGGCGTCGTAGCTGGTCTTGGTAGTCGTGCCGTCGGTGGCGGACGCGACGAGGACCTGGTCGAGCGGGTTGATGGTGTACGTTGTGCCCGTGCTGATGCCGTTCACGGTCGAGCTCGTGGCGAGCCTATTGCCGGCGGCGTCATAGGTGTTGGACTCGGGTTGGTCGCCGGTCCCGGCTCCCGCGGTGACGGCCCGGAGGGTCGCGCGGCCGAGGCCGTCGCTCGTGGTTGCGGTCGTCACAGTCGTCCCGCCCGTGCAGCCGGTCAGGTAGCCGCTGACCACTTGGGTCGCCAGGTCGCGGTAGTCGTAGGCTGTGGCGGCGCAGGTGAACTCATCGTCGTTGGTCAGGGCGCGGCCACTGAGGTCGTAGCCCGTGGTCGTGGTCTCGGCGACGGCGGACAGGTAGCCGGTCGTCGCGCCCGTCGTGCGGCCCAGTGCGTCGTAGGCGGTGTGCGTCGTGCTCGACGCGTCGGGCGTGGAGCCCGAGGCCTCGGTAACGTCCGTCGCCCGCCCGAGCTCGTCGTACGTCGTGGCCGTCTGGCCGAGGGTCGAGTCCAGATACTGCCTGGCGTCGCGCTCGGTCAGGACCCGTCCCGAGGCGTCGAACGTGCGGCTGGCCGTGACGCGGTCGTTCTGCGGGCCGGCTCCGTCGGTGTCTTCCCACTGGGTGGCGACGAGGCCGGTGTGGGTCGTCGTGTTCGCCGTGTAGACGCCGCCGTAGTCGACGTGCTCGACCTGGCCGCCGAGCTCGTTGTATGCCGAGGTCTGGGTCGCCTGGCCGCCGCTCACGCCTGGCGTGGTGGGGGACAGCTCCGTCAGCTGGTGGCCCAGGGGGTCGTAGGTCGAGGTCGTGACGTAATCCGTTACCAGCAAGGACGTGCCCTTCGCGGCCTCGACCGCGCGGCGCGGGTCGGCGGTGGTAACTCGGTTCCCTGCGGTGTCGTATCCGCAGGAGGTGGTGAGGTCCGTTCGGGCCCCGGTGGTGGCGTTCGGCAGGATGTCGTCGCCCGGGTTCGTGACGCTGCCGTCGGCGTAGTTCGCGATGTCGGCGGTAAGGTTGCCCCTGTCGTCGTACGCGTGGCCCGTGGACCGCTGGTCCATCAGCGTGCCGTCGGCCTTGTAGTTGTACCGGGTCTCGAGGGTCAGCTGCCCGTAGGCGTCGCGCTGGTACGCGGTCTTGACGTCCTCGGCGTTCGCCGCCCCGTTGCCGGGTGTGCCGTCGACGTAGTCCTCGATCTGGGCGAGCATCGAGAGCCCAGAACCGGTTAGCGTGCAGTCAGCGTCGAAGCAGTAGCGGGTGACGGTCTTCGTCGTGCCCGAGCCGTCGAGCGCGACTACCGTCTGGGTCACGTCGTTGTCGGCGTTGTACGTGTAGTCGGTTGTGCGGTGCGTGGTGGCGGTGAGAGGCTCGGTCACCCGCGAGACGAGGCCGAGTGAGCCCGAGATGTACGAGTAGGCAGTGGTGACATCCTGGTCGGGCGCCGAGTCGGAGGGCGTGCCGTCGACGTAGTCCTCGGTGACCGAGTCGGGCTCGGCCGGGAACGCCGCGTCGTACGCGGTCCGCTCCTCGATCCACACAGAGTTGAGCTGGCGCTTCACCGAGGTGGTCCGCCCGTAGGCCTCGGTGGGCGATGCGAGGGTGTAGACGGTCGTCGACGCGGGCGTGCCGGGCCGGACGACCTGGGTCTGCCCGACGCCCGGGTGCGTGAACACGGTGGCCGCGCCGTCCGCGTCGCTGACCGTAGCTGCGTCGGCGCCCGAGTAGGCGACCGAGGTTGTGATGTTGCCGTAGCTCGGAGGGACATGGATGCGGATGATGGTGTCCGCCCCGAGGGTCGTGAGGTTCCTCGTCAGCGAGGCCAAGAGGCCGGACGCGTAGCCCAGACACGTGACGTGCGACGCGACCGTCGCCGCTGGACAGCTCCCCGTGGCGTTCAGCGGGTCGGCCCACCCGATCAGGTTCGACGAGGCGTCGTAGAAGAAGCGGGTCGCGCGCCGGGTCCCGGTCGCCTCCGCCTGGACGACCCCGCCCGATACGTACGCCCAGTCGGTGATCGACGCAAGGCGGTTCGACCCGTCGTAGGCGAAGTTGATGACCCGGTTCGGCGAGGCCGCCGTGTCGGTGACCGCGCTGATCCGGTCGGTGCCGGCGACGTAGGCGAGCGTCACGCCGTTGCCGAAGCGGTCCTGCTGGCGGGTCAGGAGCCCCTCGCCGCCGGACACCGTGAACGCGTCGGTCGACTGGTCCCGGTACGTGAGCGTGAAGCCCGCGGACCCGCTCTTCACGAGGTCCGCGTACAGCGCGAGGGGGCGGGTGTAGGTGGTGGTCGAGCCGTTGACCTGCGGGTCGGTGAACGTGAACCGGGCGCCCGTGGCGTCGGTGTAGGTGACCGAGCCGTCGGCGTTGAGCGCCAGCCGGCGCTGGACGTTGAGGCGCCAGCCAGGGCCGAAGCCCAGATTGCTGGTGTCCTGGCTGTTGTAGGCGAGGCTGATCGTGACCGAGGAGCCTCGGATCGGCAGGCTCACGACCGGGTGCGACAGCGTGACGTTGCCCGAGCCGACCGAGACCGCGAGCGAGTCGCCGGCGCCGAGGTCCCAGGACTCCGTGCGGAGCTGCGGCTGGGCGCCGAGGACGGCGGAAGTGTCGGTGCGGATCGACCCGGACGTGACCGCCGCCGCCGCGTTGCCGTTCTGGTCGGTCGCGGACAGGGTCCAGCGGTAGCAATTGCCGACCGTGAGGCTCTGGCCCGAGAGCTGGCCCGTGCCGGAGGTCGTGCCGGTGACGAGGCTCCCGGCCGAGGCGTCGTCGGCGAACGTGCCGCACGCCGAGCCCGACCACGCGGCGACCTGGCGCTGGAGGCTCCAGCCGTCCGAGCCGCCGAAGCCCGCGACCGCGTCCGACGCGTTGAACTGGACGGTGTAGAAGGCCGACGGGACGACCGCGGGGCCGCCCGCGGCGGGGAGCGTGAACCCGGTCGAGGGCGCGGTCTTGTCGTACGTGACGGTCTGGCTG
>CAVQKO010000009.1:0-242893 GCA_963713075.1 uncultured Chloroflexia bacterium | reverse complement strand
ATGACTCTGTGGGCATGAACCCGCTGAAGGGGGCGGCGCTGAATGGAGACGTCGACAGCAGGCGGCGCGCAGCGGGATGATCTGAACCGGCACAAACCAAGTGACCCCCCGCGGGTATCGGGCCCTCGGGGGGTCGTGGTGGAACGAGGCTCCACCGCCGGTGATCGTATGGCCGTGCCCGCTCGATGTCAGCGCGTACGCGGCGGCCGGCCGCCGCGTCGATCCGCCGGTGGTGCGCTGCCCGGCCTGCGGCGGCCCGACCGGGCCCTGGTCCGGGTATCGGCGACACCTGCGCGCTGACGCCCTCCTCGTCATCTTCGTCCCCCGCGTGCGCTGCCGCGACTGCGGCCGGACCGATGCCCTGCTCCCCTGGTTCGTGACGCCGCACCGGTACGACACGGTCGACGTGATCGGCGCAGCGCTCGAGCTCCACGCCGGCGGCCGGGGCGTGCGCCCGATCGCGGCGTCGCTGGAGCGTCCCGAGACGACCGTCCGCGAGTGGTGTCGGCGCTTCGGTCGCGTGGCCGCCGACCTTGCCCGGATCCTCCTCGCGGCGGCGGTCGAGCGCGGCTGGTCCGGGTTCGACCTGCCGACCACGCCACGACCGCGCGCCGCCGCCGCGGTCGCCGCCCTCGCCTCGGCCTGGAGCCGCCGCCGCGGGCCCGTCCCGCCCTGGCGCGTCGCCGCCCTCGTCACCGGCGGGACCCTCCTCGCCCCCAACACGGGCTCGCCCTTGGCAGGCGGGACGGCCGGTCCTGTGATGGCCGGGACATCCCGAACCACCCCTGGAGGTGCCCCATGGCCGCCCGCGACCCCGCCGAAGCCCTCGCCCTCTGGCGGTACCACCTGATCGCCGAGGCCCTCGACCCGAAGCTCGGGGCCCGGGAGCGCGGCCAGGCGGTGCGCCGGCTCGCCGGCGACCACGAGGACCCCGCCGGCGAGATCCGCCACGCCAGCCGCAACACGCTCGACCGCTGGATCCGCCGGTACCGCGCCGAGGGGCTCGCCGGCCTGCGCGACCGGCCGCGGAGCGACCACGGCAGGGCGCGGGTGGACGCCGAGCTCCTCGACGAGGCGATCCGCCTGCGCCTCGAGCAGCCGGCCCGGAGCGCCGCCCACATCAGCGAGATCATCAGGACGCGCCACGGCGTGCGGATCGCCGAGCGCACGCTCGCCGAGCAGTTCCGCAAGCGCGGCCTCGCCCGGGCCGAGCTGCTGCGGGACGGGCGGGCGTTCGGGCGGTACGAGGCCGGCGCCCCCAACGAGCGCTGGATCGGCGACGTGCTCGTGGGCCCCTTCGTGCCCCACCCGCGGGCGCCGGGGTCCGTGCGCGCGCGCCTGTTCGTGCTCGTCGACGACCACTCCCGGCTCCTGGTCGCCGGCCGCTGGGCCGGCAACGAGACCCTGCGCGCGGGCCAGGAGCTGCTCCACGCGGCGATCCTGCGCCACGGCGCGCCCGAGTCGCTGTACGTGGACAACGGGTCGGCGTACAGCGGCGCGGAGCTCGCGCGGAGCTGCGCGATCCTCGGCATCCGGCTCATCCACTCGAGGCCGTACGCGCCGGAGGGCCGGGGCAAGCAGGAGCGCCTCAACCGGGTCATCCGGGAGCGCTTCCTGCTCGAGGCCACCCAGGTCGGGATCGCGAGCCTCGACGAGCTCAACGACCGCTTCCGGGCCTGGGCCGAGCGGTACCTCAACGTCCGCGTCCACTCCGAGACCGGCGAGTCGCCGCTCGCGCGGCACAGCACGGCCAGGCGGCGCGACCCGCACCCCGACGTCCTCCGGTCGGCCTTCCTCTGGTCGGCCACGAGGAGGGTGAGCCGGACCGCGGGCGTCAGCTTCGAGGGCAACGAGTACGAGGTCGACGCGAGCCTCGCCGGGCGGACGGTCGAGCTCCGGTACCGCCCGGAGGACCTGTTCGCGATCGAGGTCTGGTTCGGGGGCCGCCAGGCGGGCTGGGCGGAGCCGCGCCGGATCGCCCGCCACGTCCACCGCCAGGCGCCGCCGCCGCCCGAGCCGGCGCCGCCGCCCCCGACCGGGATCGACTACCTCGGCCAGGTGCTCGCCGACCACGAGGCCGAGACCGCCGGGCCGATCGCGTACCGCGCCGTGCGCGGCGCCCCGGCCGACGGGGAGCCGTTCTGATGGCCGAGCGCGCGCCCTGGCAGGCCCACTTCGGATTCACCCGCAGCCCGTTCGGGAAGTCCCTCGCGCCGGGCGAGCTGTTCACGCGGGCGCCCCACGAGGAGGCCGTCGCCCGGATCCGCCACTGCATCGCCGAGGCGGCGCTCGGGGTGATCACGGGCGAGGTCGGGACCGGCAAGACGGTCGCCGCGCGGGCGGCCCGGGCGTCGCTCGACCCGTCCCGCCACGCCCTGATCTACATCGCCAACCCGGCGTTCGGGACGCGCGGGCTGTACGTGACGATCGTCCGGGCGCTCGGCGGCACGCCGCGCTTCCACAAGGCCGAGGTGATGGCCCAGACATCCGAGCTGCTCGAGGCGGAGGAGGCCGAGCGCCACCGGCGGGTCGTGATCGTGGTCGACGAGGCCCACCTGCTCGCGCCCGAGCAGCTCGAGGAGCTCCGGCTGCTGACCAACAGCGACATGGACTCCAGGAGCCCGTTCGCCGGGATCCTGCTCGGGCAGCCGTCGCTCGCCCGCCAGCTGCGGCTCGGCGTCTTCGCCGCGCTCGACCAGCGGATCGCCGTGCGCTACCACATCGGGCCCATGGACCTCGGCGACTCGACGGCGTACCTGCGCCACCACCTGGCGCTCGCCGGGCGGTCGGACCAGCTCTTCGCCGACGACGCCATCGTCCGCCTCCACCGCCAGTCCAACGGGATCCCGCGCGCCCTCAACAACGCCGCGGTCGCCGCGCTGATCGCCGCGGCGTCGGACGGCAAGGAGATCGTCGACGACGCCTGCGCCAAGAAGGCGGTCGCCGAGCTCACCCGCGACTGATCAGCACGCGGCGGCGGCGTCTCCACCGAGCGCCGCCGTCACGTCCCCGCGCAATCCTGCCGACTCGTCACCAAACAGCGTGGCCGCTAACAGGGGGCACCGTCCCACCCGCGAGCCGACCATCCCGGTCGTCGAGACCGTGCAGGTCTGCTACCGGACCTCGGCGGCCTCGATGCTCGCCTCGAGCGCCGCGAGGACCCGGCCGAAGGCGGCGCGGTCGGCGCGTTCCACCCCGGCGAACAGGCCGTCGATGGCCACGCCCAGGGCCGCGAACCCCGCCTCCACGGAAGCAGATCCGCCGGTGATCTCGACCATCGTGACGCGCCGGTCCGTCGGGTGCGGCACGCGCCGGAGCTGCCCCTCGGCCTCCAGCGCGTCCACCAGCGCCGTGATGTTGCGCGGCGTCACGCCCAGCGCGTCGGCGAGCTCGGCCATCTTGCGCGGCCCGTTGCAGTGAAGCTCGTTGAGGAGGCGCAGCCGGGCGACGCTCTCGCCGGCGTTCGCCATCGACGCCTTCTTCACCCAGGCGTCGAACGCGAGCACGAAGGCCATCGTGGCCTCGGCCAGCTCCAGCGGTGCGACCGCCTGCTTATCTACTGTAGACATACATCATCCAGTGATATAGGATCACCGGGTACACGACCTGGCGCCCACAGCATACCCGGCGGCGCAAGAGGTCGGATTGCCCACGTGTCCAGGAGGCCTTCTATGCGCGCGTTCATGATCCCCGAGTTCGGCGATCCCGGCACCGTCTCCGAGCGGACCGTGCCCACGCCGGGCGACGGCCAGGTCCTCGTGAAGGTGCGCGTCGCCGGCGTCAACGCCATGGACCCCGTCTTCCGGGCCGGCTACGCCAGGGACTGGATGGAGCACCGGTTCCCGCTCACGCCTGGGCTCGACTACGCGGGCACCGTCGCGGCCGTCGGCCCGGGCGTGGACAGCGTCGCGGTCGGCGACGAGGTCTTCGGCGCCGTCGGCAAGAGAGTCGCCGGCGAGGGATCGTTCGCCGAGTACGTGACGGCCACCGCCGCGGTCGCGGCGCGGCGGCCGGCCGGCCTCCCCGCCGGGCAGGCGGCCGCCCTGCCCACCGCCGGCGGGACGGCGCTGGCGGCAGTCGACGCCCTCGACGCCAGCGCGGGCGACACGATCGCGATCATCGGCGCCGCTGGTGGCGTCGGCGGGTTCGCGACGCAGCTGGCCGCCGGGCGCGGCCTGCGGGTGGTCGGCGTCACGAGGGCCGAGCACGCGGACTACGTCCGAGGCCTCGGCGCCGCCGAGGTCGTCGACTACACGGCGGGCGACACCCTCGAGCAGTTGCGGGCGCTCGCTCCAGAGGGCCTCGCCGGGATCATCGACGCGTTCCACGACACCGCCGGCGCGGCTGCCCTCGCTGCCGCCGTGCGGGATGGCGGCACGATGGTGAGCCCGATCGCGATGGGACTCGACCAGGCTCTGGCCGGCGGATCGGTGTCCGGTCGGGTGGTCGCAGCCGCGGTCGGCCGCGCTGGCGAGCTGGGCGACCTCGCGGCGTCTGGCGCGATCAACGTGGCGATCGAGGTCATGCCCCTCGAGCGTGCGGCGCAGGCGCTCGACCGGCAAGCGTCGCGCGGCGTGCGCGGCAAGCTCGTCCTCGCCGTCGGCTGATCCGCCAGACCCGACCGGAGAACCACCATGGACCTCATCCTCTGGGTCGTCCAGATCGTGCTCGCGCTCGCGTTCCTCGGAGCCGGAGTGATGCACGCGACCGGGCGCGACCGCGCCACCGGCGGCATGGCTTGGATGCTCGCCGTGGCCAAGTCGCTGCTGACCACCATCGGCGTCCTCGAGATCCTTGGCGCGATCGGCCTCGTGGCCCCGTTGGCGGCCGGTATCGCGACCTGGCTCACGCCGCTCGCCGCCCTTGCGCTCGCGGTGCTGATGGCTTTCGCCGCCGCGTTCCACGCCAGGCGATCGGGCGAGCTGCCGAACGTCGCCATCAACCTGGTGCTGGGCCTCGTCGCCGCGCTCGTGACGTGGGGCCGCATCGACCTTCTTCGCCTCTAGGCCTCGACCGGCTCGGTCGCAGGGGTGCGACCGTTGTCACGCTGTAGCCGCCGATGGTCGCCACATCAAGCGAGTCGAGCTTGCTCTCGTGCCGGAACGGGCACGGCAACGCACTGAGGCGCTGCTTCCTCTGGGACGTCAGGAAACTCGAGCGCGAACATCCTGCCCGTCAGCCCGCAGGCAGCTCCACCCGCGGGAACGACGACCATCTCCGAGACTCGCCGATCGTTCATCCCTCGTCGGCCCTCATCTGCGCGATCCACGCCTCGCGTGTCGGGACGACCGGCAGCACGAAGGCGATGACGAAATAGACGAGGACGAACAGGCCAGCCGAGACCAGCGCAAGGAGGACGAAGATCGTCCGGACCCAGTCGATGCGGATGTCGGAGTAGGCCGCAAGGCCGGTGCAGACCCCGGCGATCTGCTGACCCTCGCGGATCCGGCAGAGACGTCGCCGGCGAGGCGGATCCGCGACGACCGTCGTCGGCTGACCGTCATCGGCACCACCGACCGACCCGACCTCGTCGAGGACAGCCGTGACGTCCCCCGCGGTGAGGATGCGATCGCCGGATCCGAGGCGGTCCGCGAGCTTCGCCCCGATCGAGCGCTCGAGGTCCCCTACGACCTCAGCCTGGTCGGGGTCGCCGGCGAGGCGCGACCGGGCCTCGTCGAGGTACCTGCTGAGTGCGTCGTAGGCGTCCTCCTGCAATCGATACGGATCCGTGTGGCCGACCAGCTCGACGTTGATCACCTTGTGCATGGCGCCTAGCTCCCCAGTTCTTCGATGAGGGCGGTGAGGGACGCCCAGTACTCGCGGAACTCCCGCAACTGCGCCTGGCCGCTGGCCGTGAGTCGGTAGTACTTGCGCGGCGGCCCCGCGGCGGACTCCTGCCACTCGTAGCCAAGCAGGCCCTCTCGCCGCATCCTGCTCAGCAGGGGGTAAAGGGTCCCCTCCTGGGTCGCGAAGTCGGTCGTGCTCAGGCGCCGGATGATGTCGGCCGCGTAGACCACGTCGGACGACACGACGCCGAGGATGAGGAACTCGAGGAGGCCCTTGCGCAGGGCCACGAGCTTGGCGGGGTCGATCATTCACGCTACCTTTCTCTAACAAGGTAGCGTGCCAGAACAATGCCGTCAACGGCACTGCGGCCGCGTCCTCGCCACTTGGGGCGCCTGCGCTCAGACCGCTGCCCCTCGTCACGTTTCACGGGACACTGAATGCGAACTCCCATGGACCCTCGAGCCGAACCTGTGTGCCGTCGGGTAGCTCGCCCACGAGTTCGGTGATGACGAGCGTCCATGCGCCGGCGGGATCGCTGGTCCCAGCGGTCGTCCCAGCCGTCTGATCGAGATCGGTCGGGCCGCCGCCGGACCCCCAGTCGATATCGATGGTCAGGTCGCCGTGCTTGAAGTAGCCGATCGCAGACCAGCCGGAGTCGCTAAGGTCCGTAGCCTCGACGTGGATGGCGGCGGTGATCAGCGTTGGGCTCAGCCGCACCTCACCGAGGTCCACCGAGGCTTGGGCGGTCGTCTGGGTCTGAGCTACGTCAACGACAGCCCCACTGGGCGGCTTCAGCGGGAACCGGAATGTCCAGGCCAGGTCCGTCTGCCCGCCCGGCTCGGTGATCCCGAGCCGCAGCGTGTATTCGCCGGCACTCGACGTGGTGGGTGCGAAGGTGAGCATCTCCGCCTGGCCGTTCGCGTCGTTGACGCCGAACGACACACCGTCGGCCGGGCCCAGGATGACCCCGGCGGGATCGCGAAGCTCGGTCACGAATCCCAGGTCGAGGGGCTGGCTGTCGCCGGCCCGCTCGACCGACACGCCCAGGACCACCTGGTTGATGTCCGCATAGCCGCGCGCGAGCGTGACCGCGTAGCCGTCGTGCACCTGCCGCTGGTTGATCTCGACCCCCTGATCCCACGCCACGGCCATCCCGGGGGTGGCAGTAGCGACGAGGTCGAGCAGGCGCATCGCGCCGGCCGCGGCGCCCGCGAGCACGAGCAGTGCCGCTGCCAGGGCGAGGGCGACCCGCAGCGTCCGCCAGCGCCGGGGCGCTCGCGACGACTCGGGGTACGCGGTGAGCGCCGCGATCCGGCGGTCGGTGGAGGCGAACCCATCGGACGGCGCCATCGCCCAGGCCGAGGCGAGCCGATACTCAAGGGACCCGTTGAGGTTCATTCGAGCACCTCCCGCAGCGCGTCGAGGGCGCGCTGGATCTGCTTCTGGATGGCAGCCTCGGACTTGCCCAGGACACGCCCGATCTCCCGGGCGCTGAGGCCGCCCGCGTAACGCAGCCAGATCGCGTCGCGCTGCACGTCCGGCAGGCCCGACACGGCGTCAACGATCTCCCGGCGTTCGCGCTCCGCGTGGTCGGCGGCGACAGCCAGCCCCACGTCGTCGCCGTCGGTCATGGGGCCGTCGGGCCGGCGCCCGCTTCGGCGGTGGGCGTCGACGGCGGCATTCCGGGCGATGCGGAACAGCCACGCGCCGAGGCCGCCGTTTCGCGCCCGGAAGGCGTGGCGTCCGGCAAAGGCGCGCTCGAACGTGATGGCCGTGAGGTCCAACGCGTCGGCGTCGGTAGCGCCTCGCGCACGGAGGTACCGGTAGATGGGCAGGCGGTATCGCTCGTAGGCGCGGGAGAACCCCTCGACATCGCTGATCCCCGGGTCGTCGAGCGCCCGAGCCCCTCCCGCCTCGTCGACGGCCGTCGCGATCTCCACCTCGCCTCCCGGTGCTCGCTCCGAAGTGTCCACTACAGACGACAACGTCGGGGAGCCGGGGAGCTGGACATTGCGACGTGAACTCCGCGGCACAGAGCCGTCCGCGGGCCCAACTCGCCGGGCTCTCCGGCATCGAGTCGGAGTCCTCACGGAGCTGCCGGTTGCCACCCGAGCCCGGTTCGTCGGGGCCCACGCTTCGCCGCGAAGGATAGACAGATCAACGATATATACTGTCGACATGCCCAGACGAGCGATGCAGGAGGCGACCTTCCTGATCCTGACCGCCCTCGCCGCCGACAGCCAGCACGGCTACGGAATCCTCTCAGACGTTGCCAGAATCTCGCAGAGGCGCATGCAGTTGCGCGCCGGCACCCTTTACGCGGCGCTGGACCGATTGCGCCGCGACGGGTGGATCACGGTCGATCGCGAAGAGATCGTGGACAGCCGTCTGCGCCGGTACTACCGGCTCACGCCGCTCGGCACGAGCCAGTTGGCGGCCGAGGCCGCGCGCATTCAGGCGAACGCGGCAACGGCGCTGGCAAGACTTGACGTGACGAGGGCGGCCGCCGAGTGACCGACGTCCACGATCTGGAGCGGCAGTACCGCCGGTGGCTGGGCTGGTATCCGGCATCGTTCCGGCGTGAACAGGAGGACGAGATCCTCGGGGTCCTCCTCGCGGGCGCGCGCGATGGCCAGCGCGTTCCGGAGCTGGTGGAATGCGGCGGCCGGTCACGCCGCGGCCCAGCAACCGCCCGTGAGTGACTCAGTTCCCATGCACGCCCTAGGCGATGACCGCCGTGGCCCGGCGCTTTCGGTCGAGCACCTGTCCAAGCGATTTGGTGACCGCGTCGCCTTCGAGGACGTCTCGTTCGAGGTGGGCCGGGGCGAGGTGTTCGGCTTCCTGGGGCCCAACGGCGCGGGCAAGTCGACGATGGTGCGAACCCTCGGGACGCTCCTGCAGCCCAGCTCCGGAGCAGCCACGATCGCCGGCATCCCGCTGCGGCCCGAGAACGGCACCGAGATCCGGCGGCGTATCGCGATCATGCCCGACTCGCCGGGGCTGTATCTGCGTCTCAGCGTCCTCGAGAACCTCGAGTGCTTCGCCGAGCTCTACGAGGTCCCGAGTCCGCGCGAGCGGATCGATGCTGCCCTTCGAGCCGTCGGCCTGGCAGAGCGGGTGCACGATCCGTGCGGCTCGCTCTCCAGGGGCCTCAGCCAGCGGGTCGCCCTGGCGCGCGTGCTCCTCAGCGATCCCGACGTCCTGTTCCTCGACGAGCCGACCTCCGGGCTCGATCCGGTCGCGGCACGGGACGTCCACGGCTTGATCACCGATCTGCGTGGCAAGGGCGTCACGATCTTCATCACGACCCACCGCCTCGGGGAGGCGGAGCGACTCTGCGACCGGGTCGCCATCCTCAATACGACGTTGCGCACGGTCGGGCGGCCGGCCGAGCTGCGCGAGCAGCTCTTCCGGACATCGCTCGAGGTCCGGACGGTCGAGCCGGTGTCCGCTCCCGGGCAGGTCTTCGACGGCCTGCCGGGCGTGACCGGTTGGAAGCCGGCGGGCCCCGCGACCTACGCCGTGGCCGTCACCGATCCGGCGGTCGCGGCTCCGGGTGTCACCCGTGCGCTGGTTGCCGCGGGCGCGGACGTCCTGTCGATCGTGGAGCAGCACCACTCACTCGAGGACGTCTACCTCGAGCTCATCGATGAGGACGTGGAGGCCGCCGTCCGATGAGCCCCAGCCGCCGGCGGGTCGGGGCGATCGTGCGCAAGGAGATCCGCGAGTACCGGCGCAACCGTTCACTGATCGCCGGGATGGCGATCCTGCCGCTGGTCTTCGTCATCCAGCCGCTGATCGCCGTCTTCGCCCTTCCCGCCTCGTCGTCGGGCGAGCTGGCCCACGAGCACGTCCTGCTCTATCTCCTCGGGATCCCGTCGCTTGTCCCGGTGTTCGTCGCCGCCTACGCGGTGGTCGGGGAGCGGCAGCAGGGCACCCTCGAACCGGCGCTCACCACACCCATCCCGGGTGAGGAGTTCCTGCTCGGCAAGGCGTTGGCAGCGCTCGTCCCATCACTCGCCATCGCCTACGGCGTCCAGTTGGCATTCCTGGCCGTGGTCGAGCTGTTCGCCGACCCGCGGATCACCGCCGCGCTGATCCAGGGGCCGGACCTGGCCGCCGGCCTGCTGTTCACGCCGCTCCTCGCCACGTGGTCGATCTGGATCGGGATTGCCGTGTCCAGTCGGTCGAGCGACGTGCGGGTCGCCCAGCAGGTCGGTCTCCTGGCGAGCCTCCCGCCCGTGTTCGTCGCGGTGCTGACCGCGCTCAACGTGATCACGCCCTCGCTCGGCCTCGGGGTCGCAGCGGCGGTCGTCCTGGTCGTCCTCGACGGCCTCGGCTGGCGACTCACGTCGAGGCTGTTCGACCGCGAGCGCCTGATCGCCGGCAGGACGTGATCGTCGACCGGGTCGACCGCGTCCTGCTGCCCGCGCTGACCCGCGAGGCTTGAGCTCGGCTGCCAGACCGGCGCGTCCCGCGGGGCTGCGGCGCCTGTCCCGCCACCGGTGTCCTGGGCGCTCGCAGCGCCGTCGCCGGAAGGCTCCAAGACCCCTTGACCTCGGCGGTACACTTCGCGCAGCGGTAATGATACCGGGAATGATTTCGGCCCACTTGCCTGCATGGGACCGGCGGGTACGAGGGAGGTAGACCTATCGCGCAGCTGAGGCTGTCACCGACCAGATCGAGCCCGTTCGCGGCCAACCCCTAACTCGTTCGAAAGGCGGCACGTTTCATTGAACAGAGTCGCAAGCGCCGCACTCTCCGCGCTGGTCGTCGGCGCGCTCGTCGCCGGATGCTCCTCCCAAGCGTCGAGCGCGCCGACCTCAGCGGCATCCCCGACCGCGGTCCCCTCCGTGGCGGCGCCCTCAGTGGCGGCCACTGAGAGCCCGAGCGCCGCGCCCTCCAAGTCGGACGTCACCATTGAGGTTCTCGCCAGCCAGGACTGGATCAAGTCGTCCGAGCAGGTCCTCGCCGGGAGGTTCGAGGAGCAGACGGGCATCCACATCGACTTCCAGATCATCCCGTCCGCCCAGTACTTCGACGTCCTCAAGACGAAGCTGAACTCCGGTGAGGGCATCGACCTCTTCCTCGGCCAGGCCGGGAAGTCGGACATGCAGCTCCAGTACGACGCGGCCAACAACGCCGTGGACCTGTCGGGCGAGTCGTGGGTCAGCCGGCTGGACCCCGTGGTCGCTGACCAGTCGTCGCTGGGCGGCAAGCTGTACGGCGCCGAGGTGTGGGACGTCGTCGCGGCCAACTACTGGGTGATGGTCTACAACAAGGACCTCTTCGCCAAGTACAACATCGCCGTCCCCACGAACTTCGCCGACTTCGAGCAAGCGTGCGTCACGCTCCTGCAGAACGGCATCACACCCGTCTACGAGCCCGTCTCGGACGGCTGGCACCACGTCCTGTGGTTCCCGGAGATCGGCGCCCAGATCGAGACGCTGGAGCCCGGCCTGAACGACAAGCTCAACGCGAACCAGGCGATGTTCTCCGGCGACGCGACGATGGAGAAGGCCCTCACCCAGATCAACGACCTCTACCAGAAGGGCTACTTCGGCAAGGACGCGCTGTCCGCCAAGGAGGCCGACACCTCCAAGGCCATGGCGAGCGGCACCTTCGGGATGACCCTCTCCGAGCTGTCCCGCGGCTCGCAGATCGCGGCCGCCTACCCGAATCTCCAGGCCACCAGCTTCGGCTACTTCCCGATCCCGATCCTCGACAACCAGCTCCAGCCGACCCACCCCGCGGGCCCGACCTGGATGATCTCCAGCAAGAGCCAGCACGTGGCCGAGGCGAAGCAGTGGCTCGACTTCATGATGCAGCCCGACAACCTGCAGTGGCTGATCAACAACACGCCTGACTTCGAGACGCTCCCGTTCACCGGCGTCACGGCGAAGTGGGACGACAGCCAGTCGGCGTTCTTCACCACCTACACGGCGGCGAAGACGCTGGTCATGCAGGACGCCGTCAACTACGTCAACCCCCAGTGGATGGACATGGGCAAGTGGCTCGTCAACATGTTCACCGGCCAGAAGACGGCCGCGGACATGCTGAAGAACATCGACGCCGGCCGCACCACGCTCGCGAAGGCGGCGAGCGACCCCGCCTGGCCCTGACCCCTGCCCGCAGTCCTGAGGGTTCGGGGGCGGGTCACCAGGCTCGCCCCCGAAACCCTCCATCCGCGACCGCCCTGCTCAGCGATCATGCGCAGCGTGGCTTCGGCCTGCCGCCGCCGGGATGCCCGGCGGGCTGGCCCAAGCCCAGCGCTCCATGACCCGGACGACCTGATCTCTGGAACGAGCCGACCTTGAAGAACGCCTATCCCACGTGGTTCGCCGGTCTCGCGCTCCTCCTGGCCGGCGTCTTCGTCCTCCTGCCGAGCGTGCTCGGCCTGGGCTTCTCATTCACCGACTGGAGCGCCTACTCGAAGAACCTCCACTGGGTGGGCCTCGACAACTTCGGCGCCATCCTCGACCCGAACGGCGACTACGTCGCAGCGATCGAGCACACGGTGCTGTTCACCGTGGCGACAACGGTCCTCAAGACCGCCTTCGCGCTGGGACTGGCGATCCTGCTGACCTCTGGCATCCGGCGGCTCGCATACCTCCACCGCGGTCTCATCTACCTGCCGGCCGTGCTGCCCGTCCTCGTGGTGGGCATCGTGTTCAGGTCGATCCTCGATCCGTCCACGGGCCTGCTCAACTCGTCTCTCCAGCTCGTCGGGCTCGGGGGCCTCGCCCAGCACTGGCTCACCGACGTCACGCTGACGATCTGGGCCGTGATCGGGGTGGACACGTGGCGCGGCGTGGGCTACATCATGGTCATCCTGATCGCAGGCGTGCTCGCGATCCCGCGTGAGTACTACGAGGCGGCCTCGATCGACGGCGCGTCGGGGCGCCAGGCCTTCCGGCACATCACCCTGCCGCTGCTCATGCCGGTGCTGGCGGTCACCACGGTGCTGAACCTGCTGTACGGCCTGCGGGTGTTCGACATGGTCTTCGTCCTGACCAACGGCCAGTACGGGACCTCGACCGTCTACACCATCGTCTTCGACAACTTCTCGCGCGGCCTGTACGGCGTGGCCACCGCGCTCTCGACGCTGTTCTTCGTCGTGATGGTGGTCCTCAGCTACTTCGTGATCCGGGCCATGCAGCCGCGCGAGGTGGCCTGACGTGCATCCCGTCCGCGCTGCTCGCACCGGCATCCTGAACCTGACCGCGGGCGGGACCAGCCTGATCGCCCTCGTGCCCATCTACCTGGTGTTCGTCAACGCCCTCAAGACGCAGACCGAGGCCAGCTCGATGGGCGCCGATCTGCCGGCCGCCCCCCAATGGGCCAACTTCGGCACGGTGATCGACCAGGGCAAGCTGGTGACGGCCTTCGCCAACAGCCTGCTCTACTCGCTGGGCGGGACGGTGCTCGCCGTCATGGTCTCGGCGCTGGCGGCCTATGTCCTGGCACGGAGCAGGACCCGCCGCCACCAGGTCATCTACCTGCTGCTGATCGTGGGCATCGCGATCCCCACCAACTTCGTGACGCTCACCAAGGTCATGCAGGTCACCCACCTGATCGACTCGCAGCTCGGGATGATCCTGCTGTATGCGGCGACCCAGATCCCGTTCAGCGTCTTCCTGATCTACGCGTTCGTCGACACGCTCCCGAGGGAGCTCGACGAGGCGGCCTTCATCGACGGCTGCTCGCCCATGCGGACGTTCGTCGCGGTCGTCCTCCCGATCCTGACGCCCGTGCTCGTGACGAGCGGGATCCTCAGCATCCTCAACATCTGGAACGAGTTCTTGATGCCGCTGTACTTCCTGAACAGCACGAGCCGCTGGCCGATGACCCTCGCGGTCTTCAACTTCTTCGGGCGGTTCCAGTCGGACTGGAGCCTGGTGTCAGCAGACATCGTGCTGACGATCCTGCCGGTGATCCTCATCTACATCGTCGCGCAGCGATGGATCCTGTCCGGCATCTCCGCAGGCGCGGTGAAGGGATGAAGATCGTGTCGCACGAGGTGAGCGCCGACGGGCTGACCATCTGCACCGATCACGGGCTCCTCGCTCTGACCGCTCGGACGAGCCGAACGGTCCGCGTCCGGTACACGCTCGCCGACGCCTTCAGCGAGCGGCCGAGCCTCACGGTGGCGCCGACCCCGACCGGCGCTGCAGCCGTCCCGTTCTCGGTGGCGGAGCGCGCCGACGCGATCGTCCTCGCCACGGACGCGCTCACGGTCGAGGTGGCCAAGGGGACGGGGGCGCTCACCTACCGAAGGGCGGACGGGACGCTCCTGTCGCGCGAGCCCGCCCGCGGCGGCAAGACGCTCACGCCGGTCGAGGTCCTCCGCTCCGAGTTCGACGCGTCCACGGCGCGCGAGAGCCGCGAGAACGTGGACGGGGTGCGCATCGAGGTGGCCGAGGTCGGTCAGGTGGTCGATCGACTCGCCTACCACACCAAGCTCGAGTTCTGCTTTGGCGACGACGAGGCGCTCTACGGGCTGGGGTCGCACGAGGAGGGCATGTTCAACCTCCGCGGCCAGCACCAGTACCTGTACCAGCAGAACCTCAAGGTGGCCGTGCCGGTCCTGGTGTCCACACGCGGCTACGGCGTGTTCCTCGACTGCGCGTCGTTGGTGACGTTCCACGACGACGCGTTCGGGTCGTACCTCTGGGGCGACGTCGTCGACGAGCTGGACTACTACGTGATGGCCGGGCCCTCCTTCGACGAGGTCGTGGCCGAGTTCCGGGCGCTGACCGGGCAGGCGCCGATGCTGCCGCGCTGGGCCTTCGGCTACCTGCAGTCGAAAGAGCGCTATGAGTGCCAGGAGGACCTGCTCGCCGTCGCGCGGGAGTACCGTCGCCGCGGGCTGCCGCTGGACTGCGTCGTGCTGGACTGGAAGTCGTGGACGGGCGACGCGTGGGGCCAGAAGTCCCTCGACCCGGAGCGGTTCCCGGACCCGGACGCCATGACCCGCGAGCTGCACGCCCTCGGCGTGCGGATCATGGTGTCCATCTGGCCCACGATGCGCCCGGGCGGCGACGACTGGCATGAGCTGGCCGACCGGGGACAGTTGCTGGGCAACCAGGCGACCTACAACGCCTTCGACCCCGGCGCGCGCTCCACGTTCTGGCGCCAGGCGGACCAGGGCCTGTTCTCGCACGGGTTCGACGCGTGGTGGTCGGACTGCACAGAACCGTTCGAGGCCGACTGGTCGGGCGCCGTGAAACCCGAGCCGGAGGAGCGACTCCGGATCAACACCGGCGAGGCGAAGCGCTATCTCGACCCCGGCGAGATCAACGCGTACTCGCTGGCTCACGCGCAGGCCATCTACGAGGGCCAGCGCGCCACAGGCGTCGGCAAGCGCGTGCTGAACCTGACTCGATCGGCGTTCCCGGGCCAGCAGCGCTACGGGACGGTCACCTGGTCCGGCGATGTCAGCGCCACCTGGGAAACGCTCCGCCGGCAGATCGCCGACGGGCTCAACTTCTGCTCGACCGGCATGCCCTACTGGACGACCGACGTCGGGGGGTACTTCGTGGCCCGGCGTCCGGAGTTGTGGTTCTGGGCCGGCGAGTTCGACGACGGCGTTGCGGATCCCGGCTACCGCGAGTTGTACCTGCGCTGGTTCCAGTACGCCGCCTGGCTGCCGATGCTGCGCTCGCACGGCACCGACACGCCGCGCGAGGTGTGGCGTTTCGGGGATCCGGGCGAGCCCATCTACGACGCGCTCGTGAGCGCGCTGCGGCTCCGCCACCGCCTGCTGCCGTACATCTACTCGCTGGCTGGCTGGACCACGCAACGCGCCTACACGATGCTCCGGTCGCTGCCGTTCGACTTCGCGGGGGATCCCCGCACCCACGCCGTCGCCGACGAGTTCATGCTGGGACCGGCATTCCTCGTCTGCCCGGTGACCGAGCCGGTGGCGCACGCTCCCGGGTCCCTGGAGCTCGCGGGCGTGCGACGTGGGCGGCGCGTGTACCTGCCGGCAGGCACGGCGTGGTTCGATTTGTGGACCGGCGCGCGCCTCGCAGGCGGTCAAGAGGTGGAGGCCGCCGCCCCCCTCGAGCGGATCCCGGTCTTCGTCCGCGCCGGGTCGATCGTCCCGATGGGGCCCGACGGCGATCAAGCGGACGCGGAGCCGGGCGGCCAGCTCGAGGTCCACGTCTACCCGGGGCGCGACGGCGCCTTCACGCTGTACGAGGATGCTGGCGACGGCTATGGCTACGAGGCCGGCGAGTTCGCGACGGTGGACTTCGCCTGGGACGAGGCGGCGCGAGTCCTGACGATCGGGCCGCGGGTCGGCCAGTATCCGAGCATGCCGCCCGAGCGCGAGCTCGCCATCGTCCTGCACGAGGTCGGCGACGAGGCGACTCAGGGCCCGCCCCTTGCGCCGCATCGGCTTTGTTACGCTGGATCGCGGTTGGAGGTGCAGTGGTGACCCCGGCTGCGGCGGCCAACCGTCGATGCTCCCGGGCTCGGCCTCGGTGCAGGTAGGAGGAGTCACTCCGGCGTGGCCCCGAGATCGAAGGTCCCCAACACGACGATCATCGACATCGCCGCCGCAAGCGGCGTGTCGGTCGCCACGGTGTCGCGGATCATCAACAACAAGCCCGACGTGGCGGACGAGACGCGCCAACGAGTCCTCCAGGTCATGGAGGAGATCGGCTTCGCGCCCCAGAATGCCTGGCGGCAGATCCGGTCCGGCCGGACCCGGCTCATCGCGGTGCACGTCCCGCAGGAGTTCAACCCGCCCGCGTACCCGCTCGTCATGTCGGCTGCGCTGGGCGTCGAGGATGCCGGCTACTCGATCAACATCATCACGCGCCATCTCTCGGACGCCGAGCTCCTCGGCATCTTCCGCAGCCGCCAGGCCGACGGGATCATCCTGCTCGAGATCCTGACCGAGGACCGCCGCCCGGAACTCCTCCGCGATCACGGCTACCCATTCGTGATGGTCGGGCGCCGGGCCGACAACGCCGGGCTCAGCTTCGCCGACGTGGACGTGGAGCACGGGATCGAGCTCGCAGTGGAGCACCTCGTCTCGCTCGGCCACCGCAAGATCGGCCTGCTCACGATCGACCCAGTGGTCGGGGACGACACGTACGGTTTCGCGACGTGGGCCTCGCTCGGGTACGAGCGCGCCTGCGCGGCGCGCGGGCTGCCCGTGATCCGGGGCGTGGGCGCGCCCACCGCCGAGGCGATGGCGGAGGCGGCCGGCCGGCTGCTCGACGAGCACCCGGACATCACCGCGTGCATCGCGCCGCAGGACCAGTCCGTCATCGGCGTGCTCAAGGCCGCCGCGCCTCGTGGGATCACGGTCCCCGCCGACCTCTCCGTGGTGGCGATGCTGAGCGAGTCGCTGGCCGACCTGGCCACCCCGCCGCTGACGACCATCGGGTTCCCGGCCGACGACATGGGCCGGACCGCAGCCCGGATCCTGCTCGAGCGCCTCGACCGGGGCCGCCAGGACGCTGACCAGGTGCTCCTCGCGCCCGGGCTGATCGTGCGGGGCAGCACCGCCGCGCCAAGGCGCTGACGGCCCCGCCGGCCGGCGCCGGCCGCCGACCTCGCCGCGGTGCCAGGCGCAGACCGAGGTCGCTCCCACCCTCAGCGAATGCTGCCTGAACGCGCGTCGAGCGGGGCGTGGAGCCTACGGCGAGGGGACCTCGCGTCACGCCGTCGCCGCCGATGGAAGCGTTCCCGGCGGCCAGACAGAGACGCGCGGCCGCGGGCGTTCCGGTTGCCCCTGCGGAACGCATGCCAAACGGCGCGCCGCCCTCCGGCGGTCGCCTCGCCTGCAGGACACCACCCGACGTCGCAGAATAGTGTCCGCCGCTTCCCATCAAACTAGCATCGTGGTGATATCATCTCGCCATCGGGAGGACCAATGATCCGGGAACGAGAGGGTCGTGCGGCGACGGGCTATCCGGTCTTGCTCGCGGTGATTGCCGGCATCGTGGTGCTGGTGGTCGCGCTCGCGTCCGACCTCGCGAACGGGGGGCCCCCGGGCTGGATCGGCGTGGGCGCGTTCCGCCTCGGGCTCGGGTTGATCGCGGTGGCCGTCATGCTCGTGAGCAGCGGCCTGACGGTGGTGAACCCGAACGAGGCCCGCGTGCTCGTCCTGCTCGGGCGCTACGCCGGGACGCTCAAGCACGAGGGCCTGTGGTGGGTCAACCCGCTGACCCGGCGGCGTCGCGTCTCGATCAAGATCCGTAACTTCGAGAGCCAGAAGCTCAAGGTGAACGACCACGACGGCAACCCGATCGAGATCGCCGCCGTGGTCGTGTGGCGGGTGGTGGACACTGCGGAGGCGCTGTTCGCCGTCGACGACTACGAGCAGTTCCTGCGGATCCAGGCCGAGGCCGCGATCCGCACCCTCGCCACCGCCTACAGCTACGACGGGCACGGCGACGGGCAGTCGCTGCGCGGCAACCCCCATGAGGTGGGCGAGGAGCTGGCGCGCGAGGTCCAGGGCCGCCTGGGCCAGGCCGGGATCGAGGTCCTGGACACCCGGATCAGCCACCTCGCCTATGCGCCCGAGATCGCCGGCGCCATGCTCCGCCGCCAGCAGGCGAGCGCGATCATCGACGCCCGCACGCGCATCGTGGGCGGGGCCGTGAGCATGGTCCAGATGGCGCTCGAGCAGCTGTCGAGCCAGCAGATCGTGGAGCTCGACGAGGAGCGCAAGGCGGCGATGGTCAGCAACCTGCTGGTGGTCCTGTGCAGCGAGCGCGAGAGCCAGCCGGTCGTCAACGCCGGCAGCCTGTACTAGCGGGATGGCAGGCGTGAACGAACGGAAGCCGTTCCCCCTCCGGCTCGACCCCTCGACGCTGGACGCCCTCAAGACCTGGGCGGCCGAGGACCTGCGGAGCCTGAACGGCCAGATCGAGTACCTGCTCCGCGCCGCGCTCCGCGACGCGGGGCGACTGCCGGCCAAGGTGCGTCGAGATCGTGCTGATCCCGATTCGGAGCCCGACCGGGCAGTGCCCGAACCGCGGCCCCAGTCCGGCCCGCGGAGCACGGCGAGCCGTGAGCCGGCTGCGCCGGTGAAGGTGTCGGGATGACAGACGGGATGAACGGCGACGCCCGCGTTCTCGAGATCGACGGCATCTCAAAGCGGTACGGCGACCTCGTGGCCCTCGAGAACCTCACCTTCGAGGTGCGTACGGGCGAGCTGTTCGGCTTCGTGGGCCGCAACGGCGCGGGCAAGACGACCACGATGCGCATCGTGCTCGGGGTCCTGAACCCGGACCAGGGGGTCGTCCGCTGGGGCGGCGCTCCGCTCGACTTCGCCACCCGCCGCCGGATCGGGTACATGCCGGAGGAGCGGGGCCTGTACCCCAAGATGCGCCTCCTCGAGCAGCTCGTCTACCTCGGCGAGCTGCACGGCATGGCCGGTGCCGACGCGCGGCGGGCCTCCGCGGACTGGCTCGAGCGCTTCGGCCTCGCCGACCGTCGCGACGACGAGCTCCAGGCGCTGAGCCACGGCAACCAGCAGCGCATGCAGCTCGCGGCCGCGCTGGTCTGCGGACCCGAGATCCTGGTGCTGGACGAGCCGTTCTCGGGCCTCGACCCGGTCGCCCTCGACGTGATGACGGGGGTGCTGCGCGAGCGCGCGGACGCGGGCGTGGCGGTGGTGTTCTCGAGCCATGAGCTCGACCTGGTGGAGCGGATCTGCGATCGGGTGGGCATCATCGACCAGCACCGCATGGTGGCCAGGGGCACGGTCGCCGAGCTGCGCTCCGGCGGGCCCGTCCGGCTGTGGGTGGACGCCCCGGCAGCCCCGAGCGGCTGGGCGGACGACCTCCCCGGCGTGACGGTCATCCGATCCGCCGGAAGCCGCGTCCTGCTCGAGCTGGAGCCCGGGTCGGACGACCAGTGGGTCCTCGACGCAGCCCGGCAGACGGGGCCCGTCCGGGAGTTCCGTCGGGCGGAGGCGAGCCTCGCCGAGCTGTTCCGCGACGCGATCGGGGAGAGCCATTCGCCCGAGGAGCGGAGGAGTGTCTGATCCCGTGTTGGTCCTGCCGGTCGTGGTCGCGGTGATCCTCGTCGTGTCCGGCCGCGTCTACCGCCGCCGCCGCTGGGGCAACCCGATCGCGGTCGCCGGCTACGCGCTGCTCGCGGTCACTGCCATCGTCGCCCTGGTCCATGAGGGGATGATGGCGATGAAGCCGGGAGCTGCGATGGACGTCCGCCGTTGGGCAGTGAGGCGCGTGCGGAACGCGGCGCTCGGGCTCGCCGCCGTCGCCCTCGTCGTCGGGTGCTCGCCCGGCGCGACGGCATCGCCCGCTGCGCCCGCATCGCCAGCCGGGTTGGCGGGCGCGCAGTCGTGCGCGTGGCCACGGCGCATTGACGCCTACACGGCCAACACCGTGATCCCGGACACCGCCGCCGTCTACTGGATCGACTTCTTCCCGATGACTCCGGGCCTCCAGATTGTCCTGGCGGGCACGTTCCCGGACGCCCGCTACGCCTCGCTCCAGGTCTACGCGTCGGGCGGCACCCCGTTCACGCGCAGCGGCGTGGCATCTACCCTGACCGACTACCAGATCGCCCCGGACCAGGGCAGCGTCAACCCCTGGCAGCAGCAGGCCGCGCCCGGCGGACACTACACGGTGGCGCTTCGCGAAGACGTCCAGCCCGGGCAGGCGAACACGATGCCGATCGCGCCTGAGGGCACGACCGGCGGGCAGGGCCTCCTCGTGTTCCGGGTGTACCTCCCGGCTGGCGGGGACGTCGCGCGGGTCGAGCTGCCCACCATGACCCTCGAGCAGGGTGGCCAGTCGGAGCGGCTCGCGCCGTGCACCACCTTCAACTCGCCGGGGAGCGCTGCGGGGTCGGCGTCCGCCTCAGCGCCGACCACCGCGCCGACCGCAACGCCGGTGCCCTCGCCAACGACACGGCCAGGACAGCTCCAGTTCTTCGAGCAGACCGTGGGGTCGCTGGCGCCGAACGTCGACACGTCGTACCTCCTCGCGTACCTGACCCCGCCGGGACCGGGCGACGTGGTGGTGATCCGGGGCAGGGCGCCGACGCACGCCACCGGCGACCATCCGTCGCTCTGGCCGGCCACCGCTGAGGATGTCCGCTACTGGTCGATGTGCATCGCGCTCGCGACGGGCGTCGTCCCGACGGTGATGAACCTGTCGCCCTCGGGCGGCACCGATGCCGGCTGCCGCACCGATGACCAGGCCAGGACCGACGCCTCTGGCGACTACGCGTTCGTGCTGGGAACGGAGGCGCAGCGCGCCACGATCGAGGCGGTCGCGGACACCACCTTCCTGCCGTTCTCGGCGGCCCAGCCGACCACGACCCACCTCCTCATGCTCCGCGACATGCTGGTGAACCCGAGCTTCGCCGCCTCGCCCGGACGCGTCGCCCAGAGCGGCGACCCGGCGGCCACCGCGGCCGTCATGGGCCCCTACTACCCGCAGGCCACGATCTGCCCGCTGAGCACGCTGGTCGCGGATGGCGTGTCGGGGTGCCTCAAGTGATCCGCTCGATCCGCACCGTCAAGGGAGCCAGCGCATGATCGCTCCGACCCGCCGACGCGCCCCTGGCGCCTTGCCCGCCGTCATCCTCGTGGCGCGCCGGGAGATGCTCGTCCGCCTGCGCTCCCGAATCTTCATCGGCGGGACCACCGTGATGGTCGCGCTCGTGGTGATCGGGATCCTCGGGTACTCCGCCCTGAGCGGCCGGACGACGAGCCTCGATGTGGGTTTCACGGTTGCCGCGCAGGCGCTCGAGCAGGACTTCAGCACCACGGCCGCCGCCCTGGGGCAGCCCGTCACTGTCACAACCGTGACCGATGAGGCCGCGGGCAAGGACCAGATCACCGCGGGCACGCTCGACGTGCTCGTGACCGGTGCGCCGACAGCGCCCACCGCTGTCGTCAAGCAGTCCGCCCCGGCGGCAGTGCAGGCCGCCCTCGAGCGGGCCGTGCTCTCCGCCCGCTTCACGGCCGTCGGCATCCCCCCCGGCGTCCTGGCCACGGTGACCAGCGGGCTGCAGGTTCCGGTCACCCCACTTCAGCCCGTCAACCCCGAGCAGACGCAGGACAAGCTGGTCGGGCTCGGCGTCGGGATCCTGATCTGGATCGCGCTCGGCCTGTATGGGGGCCAGGTCGCGCAGGGGGTCGTCGAGGAGAAGGCCACCCGGATCATGGAGATCCTGCTGGCGACCGTTCCCCCGAGCCAGCTCCTGGCCGGCAAGATCCTCGGGATCGGGCTGGCGGGACTGCTGCAGCTCGCGATCGTGGCCGCAGTGGCGCTCGTCTCGGTGGCCGCGACGAGCGTCTTGACCACCCCGGCGCTCGGGCTGGGCGCGATCCTCGCCTACCTCATGTGGTTCCTGCTGGGCTTCCTGGTCTACGCGACCGGCTATGCGACGCTGGCCGCGCTGGTCTCGCGACCGGAGGAGGTCCAGAGCGCCATCGCGCCGTTCTCGATCATGCAGATCGTCGCCTACCTGCTCGCCTACGTGTACCTGGCCAACCCGTCGAACCCGATCGTCGGCATCGCCTCGATCCTGCCCCCGTTCGCGCCGATCCTCATGCCGGTTCGCGTCTCGGGCGGCGACCTGCCCGTCTGGCAGGAGGGCCTCGCGCTGGCGCTCACGGTGGCCACGATCGCCGGCCTGGTCTGGCTGGCCGGCCGCGTCTACGCCAACTCGGCCATGCGGATCGGGAGCCGGATCCGGTTCATGGATGCGTTCCGCGGGGGGAACGCGCACCGCGTCTAGCTCGTTGCGGCCACGTCGGGCCGCTCAGATCGGAGGAACAGCGTGCCGCCTCGCGTGAGGGCTCATCCATTCCTGACCCTGATGGCGGTGATCTCCGCCGTCCTGATCCTCATCGGCCGCGTCAACAAGGACCTCTGGTGGGGAGACTGGCTCTTCATCGGAGGGATCGTCGTGCTCGTGATCGCGGGCGCACTCTTCCTCCTCAAACGCCCCTGATCCAGGCGAGCTCCCTCCCCGCCGCTTTGGGCACCCCGAGCCCCGGGACCGTCAGGCGGGTTCGCGCGCCTACCCGGTGAGCCAGGCGGCGTAGCGCCCGGTGAAGAGCGCAGGGGTCCCGCCCGTGGCGAGGAACACGATCGCCCGGGCATCGGTCGAGGCCGGATCGAGCCGCGTCAGCGCCGCGAACGCCTTGGCCGAGTAGACGGGGTCGAGCAGGATGCCCTCCGTGCGGGCGGCGAGACGGATGGCGTCGCGCGCGGCGTCGGTCGGCGCCCCGTACCCGCCGCCTACCTGGTCGCGGACCAGCCGCGGTTCGCCGGCGGGCTCAGGGAGGCCCCGGAGCGACGCGACCTCACGGGCGAGCTGCTGCACGGCAGTCGCGGGATGGGCCAGGGCGCCCACGTCCACGCCCAGCACTCGCCGGTGGCTGAGGCGGGCGGCCAGCCCCGCCTGCGTCCCGCCCGAGCCCGTCGCAGTGACGATGAGGACGTCCTCGTGGCCGAGCTGCGCGACGGTCTCGTCGGCCGCGTCCGCGTAGGCGCCCGCGCCCAGCGGCGAGGAGCCGCCGACCGGAATGACGCACGGGCGGCGACCGGCGGCACGGAGACCATCGGCGACCCGGGAGATGGCTCCGTTGAGGTCGTCGAGCGGCATCGACCCCGCGTAGCGGGGCTCCGCCCCGAGGAGGCGGTTCAGCACCTGGTTGCCCTCGGCGGCCGTCGGCGCGTCGGCGTTGAACACGAGCACGCAGCGGAGCCCCGAGGCCGCAGCGGCGGCCGCGGTCATCCGCGCGTGGTTGCTCTGGAGGCCGCCACCGGTGACCAGCACGTCGGCGCCCGACGCGAGCGCATCGGCCACCAGCGGCACGAGCTTGCGCGCCTTGTTGCCGCCGGTCGCGAGCCCCGTGCAGTCGTCGCGCTTCACCCAGAGTCGGCCGGGCGGCATCCCGAGCGCAGCCCCGAGGCGGTCGGCGCGTTCGAGCGGGGTCGGCAGGTGGGCGAGCACCGAAGCATCGTACACACGGGCGTCGCGCAGAGGCGCCCAGGCGCCGCCGCGGTGGTTCCCCACGTGTGGGGCGGGGGGCTGGATCAGCTGGGCGTCGGCTGGTCCGGGTCGGCCGGGAGCCTCGCGGCGCGGCCCCGGAGATAGCGCTGCTGGGCAAGGTTGCCCGCGCGCGACGCGGCGGCCTCGTAGGCCCGGCGCGCCGCGCTGCCCTGGCCGAGCATCTCGAGAAGGTGGGCGCGCACCGCGTACAGCCGGTGGTCGTCAGCGACGCGCCGGTCCCCGTCGACCGTGGCGAGCAGCTCGAGCCCTGCCGCCGGGCCTCGCGCCATGGCGACGGCGACCGCATGGTTGAGGGTGACGACCGGGCTGTCCGTGATCGACGCGAGCTGCTGGTAGAGCGCCTCGATCCGCGGCCAGTCCGTCGCCCCCGCCGTCGTCGCCTGGTCGTGGGCCGCCGCGATGGCCGCCTGGAGGAGGTATGGCCCGGCGACCCCGCGCTCCAGGGCGAGGTCCACGAGCGCCAGGCCCTCGCCGATCTCGCGCCGGTCCCAGCGGCTCCGATCCTGCTCCGCCATCGGGACGAGCTCGCCGTGTGGCCCGTCCCGCGCGGCGCGGCGGGCATCGATGAGCAGCATGAGCGCGAGGAGGCCAGTGGCCTCGGGGTCATCGGGCAGCAGCGCGTGGGCGATCCGGGTGAGGCGGATTGCCTCGGCGGCCAGGTCCAGCCGCTGCAGGCTCGGGCCCGAGGTGCTCACGTACCCCTCGTTGAAGATGAGGTACAGGACGTGCAGGACGACCGCGACGCGCGCGGGGCGCTCCGCCCTCGATGGCATCCGGAACGGAGCGCCGCTCTCCTTGATGGTCCGCTTCGCGCGGGTGATGCGGCGGGTCACGGCCTCCTCGGGCACGAGCAGTGCCCGGGCGACATCCCGGGTCGCCAGGCCGCCGAGCGCGCGCAGGGTCAGCGCGATCTGCGACGCCTCGGTCAGGGACGGATGGCAGCACATGAAGAGGAGGATGAGCGTGTCGTCCGCGTCCTCGACGGGCTCGTCGGCCGGGGCGGCGGCTCGACCGCTGGACGGCAGGGGCGTGGACAGGGCCTCCTCGCGTCGGCGTCGCGCCTGGTCCTGGCGCAGCAGGTCGGTCAGCCTGCGCGACGCGACGGTGACGAGCCAGGCGAGCGGGTTGTCGGGCACGCCGCGGTCGGGCCACTGTGTCGCGGCCGCGAGGAGCGCCTCCTGGACCGCGTCCTCCGCGACGTCGAAGTGCCCGTAGCGCCGGACGAGCGCCCCGAGGGCCTGCGGCGCGAGGGGGCGCAGCAGGTCCTCGATCCGCGGGTCGGCCATAGCGGCGCGTCAGCCTTCGGTGAGCTCGAGGCGCGATTCGACGATCGGCCTGACGTCCGCATACGCCCGCGCCTGGACGCTCGCCGGTCCGGGGACGGCCGAGAGCCTGGCCGCGATCTCGGTCGCCCGGTCGAAGCTCGCGCACTCGACGATCCAGTAGCCGGCGAGCACCTCCGCTGTCTCCGCGTACGGCCCGTCCGTCACGACCGGCAGGCCCTCCCTGAGCTGGATCCGCCGGGTGTGGACCGGCGCGTCGAGTCCCCGGGTCTCGACGAGCTCGCCGGACGCGTCGAGCTCGCGGTTGAACGCCTCCATGAAGGCGCCCATCGCCTCGAAGTCCTCGGGAGACCACTCCGCCGCCTCGCCCGCGGCGCCGCCCATCGCATCGTAGTCGTGCTGGGTCCCGTAGGTGGAGATCATGAACTTCATCGGGATGCTCCTTGCTCCTGCGGCACCGATTGTGGGCCGCTCACTGGGATGTCGAAGTCGCGTCCGGCTTCCGGACATCCCGGGGCCCCGGGGAGAGGGCGCCCACTCCGAACGGCCGCACGCGACGAGCCTGGCGACGAGCTCGCAAGGCAGCGGCTGGCCGGGGGGAGTTCACCGTCCCATACCAGACCTGGCGGCACGCCATGTCGTCGCCAGAGGCCTCCGGCGGCACGCGGCCGACGCAGAGGAAGCGCGCCGAGCACAGTCGCGCCAAGAACCCTTGACACGTGCACTCGAGTGCATACACTCGAGTGATTGGTGGTGTGACCCTCGAGACTCTGCAGAGCGAGGCCTTCGGGAGGATGGACGTGGCGCCTCCCCCGACCCCTCGGACGTATGGCCGGCTCGTGCGCGATCGGCCGGAGGCGAGCGTGAGCGCCATTAGCAAGGGACCGGCGGTGGAACGACCCGCTGCTTGGTCTGCGGACGCTGACGACGATGGTGTGAGCGTCGTCCTGCTGGGGAGGAACGACATCCAGGAAATCGACGACACGATCGGCGACCGACCGGCCGCGTCCAGCTGGGATGGCCGGCGCCCAGACCATGACTGCAGCAGGCGGAGCCGGGTCCCGCGCAGGGGCGCGATGGGCGACCGGGACCGCCACGAAGAGCAGGAGGCGTACGGGTCATGATGAGAGTACGAGGTCGCAGCGCGCTGGCAGCCCTGGCCGCAATCGCGGTCGTGGGGTTGAGCGCGTGCAGTTCGTCGGCGAGCCCGTCGCCCGCGGGCAGCGGCGCCGCCAGTAGCGACGCCACTACTGGCGGGGGCTCGGCCAGCGGCCAGTTCTGCCAAGGCGTGAAACTCGTGTTCTTCCCCGGTGGCACGGCCGGCGGCGGATTCGAGACCGTGGTGTACAACGGCGCCCAGGCGGCCGCGGCGGCCTTCGGGCCGACGATGACCTACCAGTGGTCCGATTGGGACCCGAGCAAGATGATCACGCAGTTCCAGCAGGCCATGGCGACCAAGCCTGACGGCATCGCCGTCATGGGCCATCCGGGCGACGACGCGTTCGACCCGCTCATCAAGCAGGCTGAAGACCAGGGCATTCTGGTCACCGTGATGAACACCGAGCTGCCCAAGGCGGAGGCGCAGTACGCCACCAGCGGTCTCGGCTACGTCGGAGCAGTCCTCCACGACGCGGGCGCCGCACTCGCCAACGAGGCGATCAAGCGAGGCGGGCTGAAGTCGGGCGACCGGACCTTCGTCTGGGGCCTCAAGTCGCAGCCCGGTCGCGGTGAGCGGACGCAGGGCATCATCGATGCGCTCCAGGCCGCAGGTATGACGGTGGACTACCTCGAGATCGACGATGCGACCAACAAGGACCCCGCCAACGGAACGGCGACCTTCACCGGCTACGTGTCAGCGCATCCTGACATCAAGGCGATGTTCATCGACCACGGCAACCTGACATCGACCATCCCGACCTACATGAAGGCCGCCAATCTGCAGCCCGGATCCGTCTTCATGGCCGGTTTCGACGCCTCGGCGTCGACCGTCCAGGGCATCAAGGACGGCTACATCAGCCTGGTCATCGACCAGCAGCAGTACCTCCAGGGCTTCGAGGCGGTCGAGCAGCTGTGCCTCACCAAGAAGTACGGCTTCAGCGGCCTGTTCATCAACACAGGCGGCGGCTTCATCGACAAGTCCAACGTGGACGTGATCGCGCCGTTGGTGGACAAGCAGATCCGCTGATGGCGAACCAGCCCGACGTCCTGGACGGGCAGCGGGCTGGTGGGCGCGACAGCGCCCACCAGCCCGCCGAACCCGCGGAGCTCCGCCTCGAGCTGCGCCACGTCTACAAGTCCTTCGGCGGCGTTCACGTCCTCCAGGACGTGAACTTCCGTTTGGGCCGCAGGGAGGTCGTGGGGCTGCTCGGGGACAACGGCGCCGGCAAGTCCACCCTCATCAAGATCATCACCGGCTACCACCGGCCTGACGCGGGAGAGGTCCTGTTCAGTGGCCAGCGCGTCGAGGCGCTCACCGTCGCGAAGGCTCGGGCGCTGGGCGTGGAGACGGTCTACCAGGAGCGCGCGCTGGCCGACCTGCAGCCGCTGTGGCGCAACATCTTCATGGGTCGTCCCCTCAGCGACCGGCTTGGCTTCCTGCGGGTCGGCCAGATGCGCCACATCACCGAGCAGCTCATGGGTGAATCGATGGGATTCACCTCTGCGGTGCTGACGCCGAACACGACGGTGACTGGCCTGTCGGGAGGCGAGCGGCAAGGTCTCGCCATCGTCCGCGCACTCCACTTCCAGGCCGACATCATCATTCTCGACGAGCCGACCATGGGCCTCTCGCTCAAGGAGACGGAGAAGCTGATCAACTTCGTCGAGGGCATTCGGGCCGCCGGCAAGTCCGCCGTGTTCATCGACCACAACATCTTCCACGTCTACTCGGTCGCGGACCGGATCGTGGTCCTGGACCGGGGCCGCGTCGCGGGCGAATTCCCGACCTCGCGGTACTCGCTCGAGGAGCTCATGGGCATCATGAAAGAGGTAGCGTCGAGCGGGACCTTCACCGAGGCCGAGCGCTACCAGATCCAGCCGCGACCGGACGGGCCGGAGGGCGGAGCCCAATGAGTGCGCTGCCCGAGAGCCGCGGTGCCCGGCGGAGGCCGGTCGGAACCCGACTCGCCCCATGGGCGTCGCAGATTGGCATCACGACCGCCTTCGGGCTGCTGTGGATCGCGTTCGTCGTGCTGGCGCCGACCACGTTCCTCAACGTGCCCATCTATCAGTCGTTCGCCCAGACGACCCCGTTCTTCGCGATCATGGCGATGCCGCTCACGATGGTAATCGTGGCCGGCGACATGGACCTCTCGTTCGGATCCACGATGGCGCTGGCCATGGTCGGGTTCGTGGCCGTGTGGCAGAGCACCGGCAGCGTCGAGCTGGGGATTGCCGCGGACCTCGGGGTGGGCGTCCTGTGCGGCCTCTTCAACGGCGCCGTCATCACCTTTATCGGGATCCCGTCGCTGGTGGTCACGATCGGCACCTACTTCCTGTATCGCGGTCTGGCCGTGGCGCTGGTGAGCGGCAAGCAGTACCCGCTGGTGTCCACCCAGTCGTCCCCGCTGTACGAGATCCTGGTCGGCCGGCTGTACGGCGTGCCGATGGAGTTCGTGTGGTTCGTGCTGTTCAGCGTCGGGGCCTGGGTGCTGCTCAATCGCCACCGCGTTGGCCAGAACGCCTACGTCATCGGCGACAATGCGCAGGCGGCCGCGCTGATGGGGATCCCCATCAGCCGCACCCGGATCACGCTGTTCATGCTGGTCGGGCTGGCGGCGGGCTTCGCCGGCCTGCTCAACAGCTTCCAGGTCGTCAACTTCTACCCGTCCATGGGCGACGGCTATCTCCTCCCCGCGCTGGCCGCGGTGTTCGTCGGCGGCACCTCTGTGTTCGGTGGTCGGGGCACCGTCTGGGGCACGGCGCTCGGCGCGTTCATGATCGGCGGCATTCAGGCCGGCATCATCGCGGCCGGCCTCAGCGACTACCTGCCACAGGTGGTCTACGGCGCCGTGATCCTGATCTCGGTCTCGATCCACGCGCTGCTTCAGCGCAGATTCGAGCACTGATGGCAGCCGCGCCGGGCGCTCCCAGGCCGCGCACAGGACCCTCGCGGGACGACGCCCCCGGGGGATCGCCCGCGAATGGCGCGCGCCGCACGCCGACGCGCGCTCGGCCGGCGACGATGAAGGACATCGCGTCCGCCACCGGGGTGTCACGGAGCACCGTCTCGCGCATCCTCAACGACGCGCCGCTGGCGTTCCCCGTCTCGCCCGACACTCGCGAGCGCGTCCTGGCCGCCGCTCGGGACCTCAGCTACCGGCCCAACCCGCTGGCACGCGCCCTGCACGGGGCGCCGACGATGCTGCTGGGCGCCATCGTGCGCGACATCACCGACCCCTTCTTCGCCGGAGCGATCGAGGCGGTCTCGGTCGCCGCACGCGCGCACGGCTACAACATCGTGCTGGGCCACGCCCACGCCAAGGCGACCGAGGCCCACGCCCTCGCGGCGGTCCTCGAGGCGCGGCAGTGCGACGCGATCCTGCTCCTGGGCGACATGGGCGACCAGCCGCGCCTGCTCGAGGACCTGCACGACAGCCACGTCCCGGTGGTAGCGCTGTGGCAGGGGTCGGAGCTGGATCTGATCCCCGGCGTGCAGGTCGACAACCGACGCGGCATCGCGATGGCCCTGGAGCACCTGAGCGGGCTGGGCCACCGGCGCATCGCGTTCGTCGGCGGGCGGCCGCTCGGTGACATCCGGGAACGGCGGGCCGCATACGAAGAGACCGTGGCGTCGATCCTGGGCGAGGTGCCGACGGGCTACATCCGCCAGGTGGCTAACACGCCAGCCGGTGGCGAGGCGGCGCTCACGGCCCTGATGCGCCTGCCCCAGCCGCCGACCGCCATCGTCGCGTCGACCGATGTGCTGGCCGTCGGCGTGCTGCGAGGCGCGCTCGTCCACGGCATCGACGTCCCCGGCGTCGTGTCGGTGGTGGGCTTCGACGACATCCCGATGGCGCGGTTTACGGTGCCGGCGCTGACCACGCTGCGCATGCCGACCGCCGCGATGGCCGGCGCGGCGGTCAGTCTGGCGGTAGGGCGCGACGTGACCCCGGCCGATGGGGCGTCGGGCGCAACGGGGGGTGGGGGCGACGGCACGGGTGGGATCGGCGGCGGACAGGCAGCCGCAGCCGACGCCCGCGGCGCCGGGCGAGCGCGGAGCGGGGACCCCGGAACGATCGCGGCCAACGGGAGCCGGTCACGGCTCGTCACCGTCTTCCCGCCGTCCCTGGTGGTCCGCGACTCGACGGCGCCGCCGCGCGTCGACGAGGCAGCGAGCCACGACGGTGGACGGCGCGTCCGGGCCGCTCGTAGCCGTCCGGGCCCAACCCGATGAGCCGCGAGGCCGGCCGTGGGCAGGACGCGACGGCCGACGACGGTCCCGGCCCCGGCGACCGGCACGTGACCCAGCACATGATGACTGCCTCGCGCGCCGAGCGCGCGCGAGCGAAGGCGGAGGTCTAGCGATGCTCCTGGCCGCGCTGCGCGACCAGCTCGTGGCGCTCCACGACGAGCTCTACAGGAACAACCTCGTGGCGTGGACGGGCGGCAACGTGTCCGCCCGCGACCCCGAGTCCGGCCTCGTGGCCATCAAGCCGTCGGGCGTCCCCTACGGCGAGCTGACCGCCGAGTCGATGGTCGTCGTCGACCTCGACGGCAACGTCGTCGAGGGCCAGTACGCCCCCTCGTCGGACACGGCGAGCCACCTGTACATCTACCGGCACCGCTCGGACGTGAACGGCGTCGTGCACACCCACAGCCGGCATGCGACCGCGTTCGCCGCCGTCGGCCGCGAGATCCCGGTCTACCTGACGGCCCAGGCCGACGAGTTCGGCTGCGCGATCCCGTGTGCCGGATTCGCCTTCATCGGCGACGACTCGATCGGCCGACTCGTGGTCGACACGATCGGCGCGTCCACGGCCGTCCTGCTCAAGAACCATGGCGTGTTCACCATCGGCAGGGACGCCCGAGCCGCCGTCAAGGCCGCGGTCATGGTTGAGGACATCGCCGCCACCGTGCTCATGGCGCTCCAGCTCGGCCAGCCGGACGAGCTGCCGCCCGACGCGGTCGCACGCCTCCACGACCGGTACATGAACGTCTACGGCCAGCGCCCGGCGCCGGCCCGCTGAGGGAGTCGCGCCATGCTCAACCTGGCAGACCGCGAGGTCTGGTTCGCGACCGGCAGCCAGCACCTGTACGGGCCCGAGGTGCTCGCAACGGTGGCCGCCCACGCGCAGGCCATCGCGGGCGCCCTCGACGGCGCGCCGTCGATCCCCGTGCGCGTCGTGCCCAAGCCCGTCCTGACGGGCTCCGACGGCATCCGACGGCTGGCCGCCGAGGCCAACCTCGACCCGCGCTGCATCGGCCTGGTCACGTGGATGCACACGTTCAGCCCGGCCAAGATGTGGATCGCGGGCCTCGACCTGCTCGCCAAGCCATTCCTCCACCTGCACACGCAGTTCAACCGGGAGATCCCCTGGGCCGACATCGACATGGACTTCATGAACCTCAACCAGGCCGCCCACGGCGACCGGGAGTTCGGGTTCATCGCTGCCCGCATGCGCCTCGAGCGCAAGGTGGTGGTGGGGCACTGGGGCGACAGCTCCGTCCAGGAGCAGATCGGCGCCTGGACGCGGGCGGCGGCGGCCAGGCACGACTGGGCGGGCGGCGCCATCGTGCGGATCGGCGACAACATGCGCGAGGTCGCGGTCACCGAGGGCGACAAGGTGGAGGCCGAGCGCCGGCTCGGCTTCGGGGTCAACACCTGGGGCGTGGGCGACCTGGCAGCCGCGGTCGACGCCGTCGCGGACGAGGACGTGGACCGCCTGGTCGCGCAGTACCTCGACGAGTACGACGTGGCGGCCGAGCTCCAGCCTGGGGCGGCGCGGGCGGACAGCCTCCGGTACGGCGCCCGCCAGGAGATCGCCCTCCGCGCGTTCCTCGCGGAGCGGGGCGCGATCGCCTTCACGGACACCTTCGAGGACCTCCACGGCCTGCGGCAGCTCCCCGGGCTCGCCGTCCAGCGCCTGATGGCCGACGGCTACGGCTTCGGCGGCGAGGGCGACTGGAAGACGGCGGCAATGGTCCGCGCCATGAAGGTGATGTCGGCCGGGCTGCCGGGCGGCACCTCGTTCATGGAGGACTACACCTATCACCTCACGGGCCACGACGAGCTGATCCTGGGCGCGCACATGCTCGAGGTCTGCCCGTCGATCAGCGGCGAGCGTCCGCGCCTCGAGATCCACCCGCTGGGCATCGGCGGGCGGGAGGACCCGGTGCGCCTGGTGTTCACGGCGCACAGCGGCCCGGCGGTCGCCGCCTGCGTCACCGATATGGGCCAGCGCTTCCGGATGGTGGCGCAGGTGGTGGACGTGGTGCCGCCGGAGCAGCCGCTGCCGCGCCTGCCGGTCGCCCGGGCGGTCTGGCGCCCGCGCCCCGACCTGCGGACGGCCGCCGCTGCCTGGATCCACGCCGGCGGCTCGCACCACACGAGCCTCGGCTTCGCGGTCACGCCCGAGATGCTGCGCGACTTCGCGGCCATGACCGGGGTGGAGCTGCTGGTGATCGACGAGCACACTTCACTCGACGAGTTCCGCGATCGGCTGCGCTGGAGCGACCTCTACTGGAGCCTCGCGAAGGGCCTGGGCTGAGGGCGATCCGAGGTGGCGGGCCGCGAGGCGATCCGGGCGGCACACCACGCCGTGGTGCGACCGACCATCCCAGAGGGTGACCGATGAACGTGCGGACAGGCGGCGCTGACCTGATCGAGACGGGCGCCGCGATCCTGGGCATCGAGCTCGGGTCGACGCGGATCAAGGCGGCGCTCGTCGCACCGGACACGACGCCCCTGGCGTCCGGCTCCCACTCCTGGGAGAACCAGCTCCGGGACGGGATCTGGACGTACGACATCGCCGACGTCTGGCAGGGCCTCGCGTCGTGCTATGCATCGCTCGTCAAGGACGTCCGGGCGCGCCACGCGGTGCAGCTCCGGACGGTCGCCGCGCTGGGGATCAGCGCGATGATGCACGGCTATGTCGCCCTCGGCCGCGACGGTGAACTGCTGGTCCCGTTCCGCACCTGGCGGAACAACATCACCGGCGAGGCCTGCGCCGAGCTGACGCCCCTGCTCGACTTCGCAGTGCCGCAGCGCTGGAGCATCGCCCACCTCCACCAGTCGATCCTCGACGGGCAGCCGCACCTCGCCCGGCTCGCCCACCTCAAGACGCTGGCCGCGTACGTCCACTGGCGGCTCACGGGCCTCCACGCCGTGGGCCTCGACGAGGCGTCCGGCATGTTCCCGATCGACCCGGCCACGGGCGACTGGGACGCCGCCCGGATGGCCGCGTTCGACACGCTCGTCGCGTCGCGGGGCCTCCCGTGGACGCTGCGCGACATCCTGCCGAGCGTGCTGCCCGCGGGTGCTCCGGCCGGCCGGCTGACGGCCGAGGGCGCCACCCTGCTCGATCCGTCGGGGACGCTCCAGCCCGGCATCCCGATGTGCCCGCCGGAAGGGGATGCGGGCACGGGCATGGTGGCCACCAATGCCGTCCGGCCGCGCTCGGGCAACGTCTCGGCCGGCACCTCGGTGTTCGCGATGGTCGTGCTCGAGCGGAGCCTCTCGCGGATCCACGGGGAGATCGACATCGTGGCCACGCCGGACGGCTCGCCGGTCGCCATGGCCCACGCCAACAACGGCTCGTCGGACCTCGACGCGTGGATGGCGGTGTTCGGCCAGGTGGGGCGGGCCCTGGGAGCCCAGCCGACGTCCGACGAGCTCTACGCCCGGCTCCTGCCTCTCGCCCTCGCCGCCGACGCGGACGCGGGGGGCCTGCTCGCGGTCAACTACGTCTCAGGCGAGCACATGACGGGCTTCACCGAGGGGCGACCGCTCTTCGCGCGCAGCGAGGGGGCCGCGTTCACGCTCGAGAACTTCATGCGCGCCCAGTACTTCGCCTCGCTCTGCTCGCTGCGCACCGGCCTCGACATCCTCACCCGCGACGAGGGCGTCGTCATCGAGGAGATCCGCGGCCACGGCGGGTTCTTCAAGGGCGGCGACACGGCGCAGCGGATGATGGCCGCGGCGCTCAATGTGCCCGTCAGCATCCCGGCCACGGCAGGCGAGGGCGGCGCCTGGGGCATGGCTGTGCTGGCCGCCTTCCTGCTGCGCGCCGATCCCGCCCAGTCCCTGCCGGACTTCCTCGACGAGCTGACCGCAGGGAGCATGGGCCCCGCCGTCCGGCCTGACGCGCGCGACGTGGCGGGCTTCAACGAGTTCTTCGCCCGCCACCACCGGGGGCTGGCCATCGAGCGCGCGGCGGTCGAGACGCTCCGCTGAGTCGGCCGCTGTCAGGCCGCCTGGTGCGGCACCCCGCCTCGCGCGGCGGGCGTGCCCACGTGCGCCGGGAGCCGAGGGCGGGCATCATGAGGGCAGCGCCTCGCGGCGCATCAAGGGGACCCTCGCCGTGCCCGCCGTCTTCCACATCCTCATCATCGTCGCTGCGGCCATCGTGGTCTGGCTCTGGTTCAACGGCACGCTCGGATCGGCGCTGGTCTGGATCGGGCTCGCCGTCGCGGTCGTGCTGCTGCTCGTGGTGGTCGGCGCGTACCTGCGGCGGGTGTGGGCGGGCGAGTCGCCGGCCAATGACCTCCGTCGCGCGCGCGCCGTCTTGGCCCGGCGCGGTGGTCGGCCGGGCGAGGCGGCGGCGACCTATGCCGTTGCCCGGGATGCGAGGGGCATCCGCCGGGTGGCGCTCGACGCTGCCCACGACGTCGAGGCGGCCGAGGCCCTGGCGGACGCGGCCCAGGCGTACTTCGCGCTGAGCGTGACGATCAGCACGGCCCGCCGGCACGGGGTCGTGCCGTCCGGCCTCCTGGATCGGGCCGGCGATTCTGCGGACGCCGCGGCGGCGCAGCTCTGGCGCTCGTGCGACCGCCTCGCCGTCGTCGGCAGCAGCCAGAGCGCCCGGATCGAGAGGGCGATGCGCGCGTACCAGCGCGCGGTGACGGCCGTGCGCGCCGAGTTCGACAGCGCTCGCGACGGGATCGTGCAGGTCGCGGTCGGCACGGTCCTCGAGGCGCAGCTCGCCGAGATCACCAGCCGGCTGTCGCGCCTCGACCGGGCCGCACGGGCGGTCGACGAGGCGATGGCCGAGTCGTTCGCCTGACCGCCGCGAGCGCTCCGAGTCACGCTCGCGGCCCGTGCTCGCGTCCCGGCTGCAATCATCACGGTCGATGACCGCTGCGCTGCCCGTCGCCTACGCCGATCTCCACGTCCACCCCAGCGGCGACGCCGCCTCCCGGCCCCCGAGGCCGTCGACGCCCGCATCGATCTACGCCGCGCTCTGCGCCAGCGGCCTGCGCGTGGCGGTGCTCGCCGACCACGACCGGATCGACATCGCCCGCGATCTCGCGGCCAGGGCGCGCGACGAGCACGCCGCGATCGAGCTGATCGTCGGCGAGGAGGTCACCACCCGGGAGGGCCACCTGGTCGGGATCGGGCTGACAACCCGCGTGCCGCGCGGGATGCCCCTCGACGAGACAGTCGCCGCCGTGCACGAGCAGGGTGGGCTGGCGGTGGTCGCCCATCCGCTGCTGCCCCCGTTCGGTGCTGCGTCGCCACGGCGCCTGCTCGAGCTGGCGCTGGGCGATCCGCGGTGCCGACCCGACGCGCTCGAGGCGATGAACTCGGTCGGCGCATGGGTGCCGCGCTGGCGAGGGCGGGTCGAGCGTCTTGCGCGCGAGGGCGGCTACGCGATCACCGGCGGATCGGATGCCCACCGAGCCGAGGCGGTCGGTCGCGGCCTGACCGGCTTCCGTGGCGATGGCGCGGAGGCGCTCTATCGCGCGATCCGGGCGCGCGAGACGTGGGTCGAGGGCCGCCGCTCGGCCCTCGACGACGTGCTGCGGCCGAACCGCGGATAGCCGGCGCCGCCATCGAGCAGATTCGAAGAAGCCCTCGAGCCGACGGGACCCGTAGGATGGGCGCGGATGCGCGGCAGGACTGCCGCACCCCGATCGCCGGAGACGTCCATGACCAGCGAGCCGCTCGCCCCCTGGGGCTCCATCCAGGTCCGGGGTGCCCACGCCAACAACCTGCGCAACGTCAGCCTCGACATCCCGAAGCGCCGCCTCACGGTGTTCACCGGCGTCTCCGGGTCGGGCAAGAGCTCGCTCGTCTACGAGACCATCGCCGCGGAGTCGCAGCGGCTGCTCAACGAGACGTACACGGCCTTCGTCCAGGCGTTCATGGGCACGCCGGCCCGACCGGACGTCGACTCGCTCGAGGGCCTGACCACGGCGATCATCGTCGACCAGGAGCCCATGGGCGCGAATCCGCGCTCGACCGTCGGGACCGCCACCGACGCTCACGCGATGCTCCGCGTGATCTACAGCCGCCTCGGGAAGCCGCACGTCGGCCCCGCGAGTGCGTTCTCGTTCAACACCCCGGCCGGCAGCGGCAAGGGCGTGATCACCCTCGACAAGGGCGCCAAGGGCCAGGCGCGCGAGGTCAAGGACATCAAGATCAGCGGCGGCATGTGCCCCGAGTGCGAGGGGCTCGGCCGCGTGTCCACGGTCGACCCCGACGCCCTGCTGGACAAGACCAAGAGCCTCAACGAGGGGGCGATCGTCTTCCCGGGCTACACCCCGGGCGGCTGGAACGTGAAGCTGTACGCCGAGTCGGGCTTCTTCGACCCCGACCGGAAACTCCGCGACTTCTCCGATGCGGAGATGGAGCGCCTCCTGCACGGGCCGGACACGAAGATCGTGTTCAACGGCATCAACATCACCTACGAGGGCCTCGTCGACCGGATCCGGCACCAGTTCCTGGTCAAGGACGCCGAGTCGCTCCAGCCGGGCGTCCGCGCCGCCGTCGAGCGGGTGGCGACCTTCGCGGCCTGCCCCGAGTGCGGCGGAACGCGGCTCAACGCGCCCGCCCGCTCCTCGTTGATCGAGGGCAGGAGCATCGCGGACTGCGCCTCGATGCAGGTGAGCGACCTCGCCGCCTTCGTCCGGGGCATCGACGCGCCCCGCGTCCGGCCGATGATCGACCAGCTGGCGGCCCTGCTCGACAGCTTCGTCGCGATCGGCCTGGGATACCTGAGCCTCGACCGCGAGACGTCCACGCTGTCGGGCGGCGAGACGCAGCGGACGAGGATGGTCCGCCACCTCGGCTCGAGCCTGACCGACGTCACGTACATCTTCGACGAGCCGACGATCGGGCTCCACGCCCACGACGTGCACCAGATGAACGACCTCCTCCGCCGTCTGCGCGACAAGGGCAACACGGTCCTCGTCGTCGAGCACGACCCGGAGGTGATCCGGGTCGCCGACCACGTCGTCGACATGGGGCCCGGCGCCGGGCCGCACGGTGGCGAGATCGTCTACGAGGGACCCGTGGGCGACCTCGTCGCGTCCGGGACGGCCACGGGCCGCCACCTCGACGTGCCCCTGGTGATCAAGCCTGACCCGCGGCACGCGCGCGGCGCCATCTCGGTCCGCAACGCGCGCCTCCACAACCTCAAGGACGTCTCGGTCGAGGTGCCCCTCGGGATCCTCGTCGCTGTGACCGGGGTCGCGGGGTCGGGCAAGAGCTCGCTCATCCACGGCTGCATGCCCCGCATCAACCCGTCGGTCACGGTCATCGACCAGTCGGCGATCAAGGGCTCGCGGCGCTCGAACCCGGCGACCTACACGGGCATCCTCGATCCCATCCGCAAGGCGTTCGCGGCCGCGAACGGCGTCAAGGCCTCGCTGTTCAGCGCGAACTCGGAGGGCGCCTGCCCCGCATGCAACGGCCTGGGCATGGTCTACACGAACCTCGCGTTCATGTACGACGTCGCGAGCGTGTGCGAGGTCTGCGAGGGCCGCCGCTACACCGACGAGGTCCTCGAGTACCGGCTGCGGAGCAAGAACATCGTCGAGGTCCTCGCCATGCCCGTGGAGGAGGCGCGCGCCTTCTTCACCGAGAAGCCGGTCCGGGTGATGCTCGAGCGGCTCGCCGACGTCGGGCTCGGCTACGTTGCGCTGGGCCAGGAGCTCAACACTCTGTCGGGCGGCGAGCGGCAGCGGCTCAAGCTCGCCATCGAGATGTCGGGCGACACCGAGGTCTACGTCCTCGACGAGCCGACGACCGGGCTCCACATGCAGGACGTGGACAACCTCGTCGGGCTGCTCGACCGGCTCGTGGACAGCGGGCGGACCGTGATCGTGATCGAGCACAACCTCGACGTGGTGGCCAGGGCCGACTGGGTGATCGACCTCGGCCCCGGCGGCGGCCACGACGGCGGACGCGTCATCTTCGAGGGCCCGCCGGCGGGGCTCGTCGCGGCGGAGGGCTCGCTGACCGGGGAGTACCTGCGGCGGCGGCTCGCGGCGGGATCGGCGGCCTGACGACTGGGCCCTTGATTGGGCCCCGTGGTCGGCAGGGTTCGCCTGGGGTCGCCCGCCGTTGGCGGCCTGGGTCAGGCGTTCCCGCGGATCCGTCCGCGGAGGCCGAGGCCCAGGATGCTGAGCACCGTGGCCGCCACGGCGCTCACGACGCCGAGCACGGCGAAGAACGGCAGCTTGCTGGCCACGGGATCGCTGCCGCCGTACCCGCCGACCATGAACAGGAGGCCGAGGACGAAGCCGAACGAGGCCCCGTTGCCGATTGCCGCCCGGGTGTCTCGGCTCGCGTAGCCGACCACGAGGGCGGCGACGCCCCACGGCAGCAGGGTGAACGCCTGGAGGAATCGCAGCTGGGACGCCGCTAGCCCAAGGACGCCGCCCGCGACAGCGGCCACCAGGATGCCTCCTCGCCAACGCATATAGTTCATGATACGATATACCGTATCACGAAGTACCAAGCGAGGTCCACGTCCAGATGAACAAGCGGCCAGGCGGGTTCGCCGACCCATCGGTGCTCCTGCTCACGAGCCTCAGCGACGGGCCCAAGCACGGGTACGCCATGATCGAGGACATCGCCGGCCTGAGCGGGGTGCAGCTGGGGCCGGGCACCCTGTACGGCGCGATCGCCCGGCTCGAGGAGCGGGGACTCATCGAGCCGCTCGAGGCTGACGACCGGCGGCGTCCATACCGAATCACGCCGGCAGGCACGGAGCTCCTACGCGCCGAGCTGGAGACGATGGGCCGGATCACGCGGACGGGTCAGGAGCGCATCGGCCGCCTCCAGCCGTCAGCCGCCGGCCCGACCGCCGGGGGGCGGGGACGATGAGCGCCCCCCGGCTCGGCCGCCGCGTCCGCGCGCTGCTTGTTTCGGTCTACCCGGCGGCGTGGCAGGCCCGGTACGGGGATGAGTACCTGGCCCTGCTCGAGCAGCTGCCGCTCTCGCCGCGGGTCGTGGCGGACCACCTGCGGGGGGCGCTCGGCGCCTACCTCGACACGTCAGGCGAGACGCCGAGCACACAGGCCGCAGCCGGCCGACTGCGCGCCGGCGAGCTCACGGTGCTGTTCGCCTGGCTCGCGCTCGTCGTGGGCGGCCTCGCCTTCCAGCGGATGATCGACGACGCGGCGCTCGTCGCGGTCGACACCGCGCACGAGGCGAGCCGCCTCGCCACCGTCCTGGTGGCGGCCGGGGCCGCGACGTCGCTGCTCGCTGTCCTGGTCGGGACGCTGCCGGCGCTGCTCGCGGTCGTGCGGACGGCGATCGCCGAGCGACGCCCCCGTCTTGCCGTCCTGCTCGCGGTACCCCCGGGGCTGCTCGCCGCCTGGCTTGCGCTCACGCTGTGGCTCGCCGGGCCCGGGCCGGGGCCCGCAGCAGACCGGCCGGCCGTGGCCGTCTTCGCGGTCTGGGCCGGATCGTTCATCGCGGCGCTCGTCGCGGGCAGCGGCGCCGTGTCGCTCGCCGCCGCCCGCGCCAGGGTCCCGCTCGCCTGCTACCGATTCGCGGTCATGCCGGCGTACGCGGTGACCGCGTCGATGGCGCTGATCTGGACCGGCGTGCTGGCCTGGGGCGTGGCGCTCGCCAGCCAGGCACCCGACCTGTTCTGGGGCGACCAGGGCCTGCTGGCGTCGAGCACGGCGCTGTCGTGGCTGGGCGTCGTGGCGCTGATGTCGGCGGCCGTCGCTGTCGCTGTGCGCTCCGCAGCGCAGGTACGCGGCCAGGCCGTGAGGAGCTGACCGTCCCTCTCGGCGGCGCAGCGGCGCACGAGCTGAAGAGCTGAGGCTCGGCGCTTATCGCGCGCCCCGCCTCACCCCGACGCAGCCGTCTGGATCAGGGTCGCGACCAGGTCGGTCGACGTGTCGAACGGGATGTGGTTGCGCAGCACGCCGGCTCCGTCGACCAGGAACGTCTCGGCGGTGTGGGTGACCGCATAGTTGCCGTTCGAGTCGGGCGGGTCGGCCTGGTAGCCCACGCCCCACGCCTTCGCGGCCGGGGCGATCTCCGCGGCGGTCCCGGTGAGGCCGATGAACCCGGCCTTGTAGGCGTCGAGGTAGGTCTTGAGGACGGCGGGGGTGTCCCTCGCGGGATCGACCGAGACGAACACGACCTTCGCTGCCACGCCTGACGACGTGATCGCCGTCCGGAGGTCGACCAGGGTCGTGGGGCACACGTCGGGGCAGTGTGAGTAGCCGAAGTAGACCAGGACCACGGACCCGTGCAGCGATGCGAGGTCGAACGGCCGGCCGTCCTGGTCGGTGAGCTGGAGCACGGGCGCCGGCCTGGCCGGGCTGTAGACGGTGTCGGACTGGCTGACGGGCGGCAGCGAGTCCGAGGCGCCGGCGTCTGCGCCGCCCGGGACGGCTGTCAGCGTCGGCCCGCTGCTGCTGCAGGCGGCAAGGGCGGAGGGCACGAGGCCGAGCAGCACGACGAGGAGGGCGAGGCGGACGGGACGGCAGGCGAGCATGCGGTCTCCTGGGCCGCGGCGCGTGCGAGGCGTCCGGCCGTGAGCGTCATTCGTAACGCTGCAATGCTGCGCCAATCTCCGCGAGTCCGCCGACGAGCTCACCGGACAGGCCGTCCGGCCGGGCGGACAGGGCGTCGCGGACGAGCTGCTGCCGGCGGTCCACGATGGCCGCCCGGATGCGCTCACCGGAGTCGGTGAGGCGGACGAGGGTCGCCCGGCGGTCGGCCTCGTCGCGCTGCGCGATGACCAGGCTGCGCCGCTCGAGACGTCGCACGAGGCGGCTGGTGGTGGGAACCGCAGAGCCGATGCGTGCGGCGATCTCGCCAACGCGGATCCCGGTCGGCCGCGAGCCGACGACCACCAGGGCGCGCCACTGCGCGATTGACAGGTCGACGTCAGGCGCCGCCTGAGCAAGCGCAATGGTGGTGACGCCGATGGCCTCGACCATCAACCGCTCGACGGCCTCGACGATCCGCTCGTCAGGGGTCATTTCATGCCCTCTGGAACTTGTTGATCTATGCTACAGGGCGAGTACCAATGAGCAATTGGCATGTTGCGCAACAGGACCAGTCCCGGGCACTGACTGTCGCAGCCCTGAAGTCCGTCCGCAATGACGCCGTGGAGGGGGTCTCGCGGCGCGAGCTCCTCCGCCTCTCGCTGGGCGCCGCCGTCGGGCTGTGGCTGACCGAGGTGCTCGCGGGCACGGTCGGCTTCCTGTGGCCCAACCTCTCGGGCGGGTTCGGCGGCAAGGTGGTGGTCGGCGACGCCAGCGCGGTGGGCGGCCACCCGGCCAACGCCGACCCGGCGGCCGCCTTCGCCGACGGGGCGCCGGCCTACGCGGTCAACGCCAAGTCGTACATCGTGATGCTCGACCCGACCCAGGGCTTCGTCCCCGGCAGCAGCCCGCAGGGCGACGGCGCGTCCACCAACGTGCGCACCCTGTACCAGCGCTGCACGCACCTGGGCTGCAAGCCCAACTTCTGCCCCAAGAACTACTGGTTCGAGTGCCCCTGCCACGGGTCGCGCTACGACCGGCTGGGCATCAAGGTGGCCAACCTCGGCCCCGCGCCGCGCGGGCTCGACCGCTTCTCGTCGGCGGTCGACGCCAAGGGCGTCCTGACCATCGACACGAGCAAGATCACCCTCGGCCCGCTGCCGGTGGCGCTGGGGCAGCCGGGCGTGATCCCGCCGCGCTCCGCCACCGGCTGCCAGTGACCCGGTCCCGGCTCGTCGTCGCTGGCGTGATCGTCGCTGCGGCTGTCGGAGCGTGCGGCTCGCAGCAGGCACCCGACTGGTCCTTCGTGCCGGCGTCCGCGCAGGCTGCGGCCTCCGCGACGGGAGCCTCGCCGGCGGTGGGCGCGTCCGCCTCCGCGGCAGCGGCGAGCGCGCCTTCGGCGTCGCCCTCGCAGTCGACCGTGGCCGAATCGCCATCACCCGCTGCCCCCTCCCTGGGCGGTGGCGCGTCCGGGGCGCCTGGGGCGGGCGGCTCCACGCTCAGCCTCGCCGCCAAGAACATCGCGTACGACCAGAGCTCGCTCACCGCGCCCGCCAACACCCCGCTCACGATCCACTTCGACAACCAGGACACGGGCGTCGGCCACGACGTGGCGATCCACGCGGGGACCGCCGACGGCCAACTCGAGTTCCAGGGGAACGTGATCGTGGGGCCGGCATCGGTCGACTACCAGGTGCCAGCGCTGCCGCCCGGCACGTACACGATCATCTGCATCATCCACCCGACCCAGATGGTGGCGACCCTGACCGTCGAGTAGCCACGTGGCATCCGTCGGCTCGGCGGCGGCGTCCGAGCGCGGAGTCGCCCTCCCGAGCGCGGAGTCGCCCTCCCGAGCGCGGAGTCGCGCCATACAGTCATCGGGTGCATGCAAGGCGAGCCGCGCGGGACCGATACCCGCGACGTTGCCCTGATTCCGCGCCATGCACGCGCCCGGTGACTGAGTGGCGCAGAATCGGCCACCCTCCCCCGCCGAGCAGTCGCCCGACGACTGTATGGCGCGCCGCGGTGCGACGCCGCGGCAGCTCCGGGTCGTGGACGCCGCCCGAGGTGCCCAGACGGCGCGATGCTCCCGACTGCCAGGGACACATGAGCTCACGTGACATCTCCGCGCACGCCGAGGCTCCCGCCCCCCGGGCATAACGCTGACCCGTCCCACGGTCCGGTGGTGAGCACCGATCCGCAACCCGCCCGAACGCAAGTTGGCGGTTCGCAGGGTGTACCCTGCGGCGTTCCCCGTTGTTCGGCCCGCCGCTCCCCCGGGCCACTTGGAGGCTTCGATGCGCTTCACCTCGACCCGCGCGCTGGCGCTCGCAGGCGCCGTCGCGCTTTTCGCTGGCGCGTGCACCGGCGGCTCGGCCGCCACGCCGTCGCCCACCACCGCGCCCAGCTCTGCGCCCTCGGCCGCTGAGAGCATGGCCCCGTCAGCTGCCGCGTCGGCGAGCGCCGCCGCATCGGCGAGCGCCGCCCCGTCGGCCGCCGCCGCCGTCGCTCCCGACCGCATCAAGACCGCCGGCAAGGTGGTCTTCTGCTCGGACGTCAGCTACGCGCCCGAGGAGTTCTACGCGGCTGACGGCACGACTGCCCAGGGCTCCGACATCGACATCGCCAACCAGATCGGCACGTACTGGGGCGTCACAGCTGAGATCGACAACACGCCGTTCGACTCGATCATCCCGGCCCTCACGTCCAAGAAGTGCGACCTGATCATCTCGGGCATGAACGACACGGCCGAGCGCCAGAAGCAGGTCGACTTCGTCGACTACCTCAAGGTGGGCCAGGGCCTGCTGGTGCCGGCCGGCAACCCCAAGGGCATCCACACCCTCGAAGACCTGTCCGGCAAGACCGTGGCGGTCCAGCTGGGCACGACCAACCTCGACGCCCTCAACGCCGAGAACGACACGCTCAAGGCCGCGGGCAAGCCGCAGATCACCATCCAGACCTTCGAGAAGGACACGGCCGCGTTCCAGCAGCTCGGCCTCGGCCGCGTGGACGCGTACTCCACCGACTCGCCGGTCGTGGCGTACTACAACAGCCTGCCGGACAACGCCGGCAAGTTCGAGATCGGGGGCACGCCGATCGATCCGGCGCCGATCGGCATCGCGATGAACAAGGACGACACCGGCATGAAGGACGCCGTCCAGGCCGCGGTCGACGCGATGTACGCCGATGGCAGCCTCAAGGCGATCCTCGCCAAGTGGGGCATGACCGACGCGGTGGTCCTGCTCAAGTAAGTCGAGCATCGCGGGCGGCCGCCAACCTCGTCGGCCGCCCGCCGACCAGCGGAGCACGGACCGATGAAGTTCGACGTCCAGGAGTTCCTGTCCTTCACCTTCGGCTTCCGGGACGCGCTCGTCTCTGCGCTGATCGTGACGGTCTCGATGGCCGTGGTGGCCCAGCTGCTCGGCGTCCTCCTCGGGCTCGTGTCAGCGCTCGCGGGTCGATCTCGGAACCGGGCGGTCCGGTTCGCCTCCGGTCTCTATGTCTGGTTCTTCCGCGGCACGCCTGTTCTGGTGCAGATCATGCTGCTGTACTTCGGCCTGGCCGAACTCCTCTACCCGTTCGACCCGTTCCCCAACACCTACCCGTTCCTGCCGACCCTGTTCGGCGGCGCCTTCGCTGCCGCCACTCTTGCCCTCGGCGTCAATGAGGGCGCCTACATGAGCGAGATCATCCGCGCCGGCATCCTCTCGGTCGACTCGGGTCAGGCCGAGGCCGCCAAGAGCCTGGGCATGACGCCGCGCAAGACGATGTCCCGGATCGTGCTGCCGCAGGCGATGCGGGTCATCATCCCGCCGCTGGGCAACGAGTTCAACAACATGATCAAGACCACCTCGCTCGCCTCTGCGATCGGGGTGACTGAGCTCCTCCTCCTCGCGTCCTCGCGCTATGGCGTCACGTTCAAGCCGTTCGAGGCCCTGCTCGGCGCATGCGTCTGGTACCTGTTCTTCACCACCATCTGGGCGGGCATCCAGGGACGCATCGAGCGCCGCCTCGGGGTCGGCCAGAACCGCAACGAGTCCGAGGCCGGGCTGTGGTCGCGCCTGGTCGGCGTCCGCGGCGGCCGCACGCTCCCGGGAGGCTCGCGATGACCCTGCCCGGCGAGCACATCCACGGGACCGACATCCACGTCTCGCACGACCTGCTGGGCGCCATCGGCGGCGTGCCCAAGCCGCCCACTGACGTCGTCGTCGAGGCGACGGACGTCAACAAGTGGTTCGGCAAGCTCCACGTGCTCCAGGACGTCTCCCTCCAGGTCAAGCGCCAGGAGGTGGTTGTCATCCTCGGCCCGTCCGGTTCGGGCAAGACCACGTTCATCCGCTGCGTGAACCACCTCGAGAAGATCCAGTCCGGGCGGATCTTCGTGAACGGCAGCCTCATCGGCTACCGCGAGGTCAACGGCAAGCTGGTCGAGGACAAGGAGGCGAACATCGCGCGGCAGCGCCAGGAGATCGGCATGGTCTTCCAGCGCTTCAACCTGTTCCCCCACAAGACCGCGCTCGAGAACATCATCGAGGCCCCGACCCAGGTCCGCGGCATGCCCAGAGACGAGGCGCTCGAGATGGGCAACGCGCTGCTCTCGCGCGTGGGGCTGGCCGCCAAGGCGAGCGCGTACCCGGCCCAGCTCTCGGGCGGCCAGCAGCAGCGCGTGGCGATCGCACGGGCGCTGGCGATGAAGCCCGCGTTGATGCTGTTCGACGAGCCGACCTCCGCGCTCGACCCCGAGATGATCGGCGAGGTCCTCGAGGTCATGAAGGAGCTCGCCCGCGAGGGCATGACGATGATCGTCGTCACCCACGAGATGGGCTTCGCGCGCGAGGTCGCCGACCGCGTCGTCATGATGGACGAGGGCCGGGTGGTCGAGGAGGGCACGCCCGACGCGTTCTTCGCCAACCCGCGGCACGAGCGCACGAAGTCCTTCCTGGCAAAGATCCTGTGACCGGCGGGCCCGAGCGCATCGTCATCCTCGCCGACGGCCAGCTCACCTTCGGCGACGCGAAGACCGCGTTCGGCGTCATCCGCTACGGGAACGACCGCGTCGTGGCGCTCGTCGACCGCGCCAACGCCGGCCGCAGCGTGTCCGAGTGGATCCCGGTGCCGTACGAGGTGCCGATCCTGGCCACGCTCGACGAGGCGCTCGCACTGGAGCCGACGTCGCTGCTGATCGGCATCGCGCCGACCGGCGGTGCGCTGCCCAAGTCGTGGCGCGCGCTCCTGCTGCGGGCAATCGAGGCCGGGCTGTCGATCCGCTCGGGGCTGCACACCTTCCTCGGCGACGATCCGGAGCTGGCGGCGGCCGCAGATCAGGCGGGCGTCACGATCACCGACTACCGGCGCCCGCCAGAGCGGCGCGAGACCGCCGTCGGCCGGCGCCACCGGCCCGGGAAGCGCGTGATCCTCACGGTCGGCTCGGACTGCGCCGTCGGCAAGATGTCCGTCTCGCTCGAGCTCGTGCGCGCAGCGCGCGAGGGCGGCGACCAGGCCGTCTTCGTGCCGACCGGCCAGACCGGGATGATGATCGCGGGCTGGGGCGTGGCCGTGGACCGGCTGATCAGCGACTTCCTCAACGGCACCGTCGAGTGGCTGGTCGAGGATGGCGAGGCGCGCGGCGACTGGCTGCTCGTCGAGGGGCAGGGGTCGATCGACCATCCGGCCTACTCGTCTGTCACGGTTGGTCTGATCCACGGCGCCACGCCGCACGCCATGGTGCTGGTCCACAAGCCGGGCCTCGCGGACCACGACTTCAGCCACGTCCCGGACCGGGTGTTCCCGCTGGCGCCGCTGCCCGCGCTCATCGACCTGCACGAGCGGCTGGCGTCGGTCGTGGCCCCCTCGAAGGTGGTCGCAGTGGCGCTGAACACCTCGCTCATCGAGGACCCGGACGAGGCGCGGCGCGTCATCGCCGCCACAGAGGCCGAGACGGGCCTGCCCTGCGACGACCCGTTCCGCTTCGGGCCCGAGCGGCTGTGGCCGCGGATCCGGGCTGCCGTCGGGGCGCTGCCCTGGGTGTACCCCTCGGCCTGAGCAAGTCCGCTGGAGGCGGCCTGCCGCAGCCGCGAGACTCGCGCAGCGGGCGATTCCTGCTGGCTCGCCGTCAGACGGCCGCCCTTCGAGATGGGCATGCCGCGGCAGCTCCGGGTCGTGGGCCGGCTGGGCTCACGGCCGCGGCTGCCCCTCGGCTAGGGCTTCGCCAGATGCCCCCGAGGCGTCAGTGCACGCGCTCGGTCATCCCCGCCCAGAACGGCTCGCGCAGCTCGGCCTTGAGGATCTTGCCGGTGCCGCCCTTGGGAAGCGACTCGCGGAGATGGAACTCGCGGGGGACCTTGAACCGGGCGAGGTGCTTCTTGCAGTGCGCCTTGAGCTCCTTCTCGGTGCAGGTCGCGCCCGCCTTCAGCACGACCAGGGCGACCGGCGCCTCGCCGAACCGCTCGTCGGGCGCCGCCACCACCGCCACCTCGAGCACGGCCGGATGCGCGGCGATCGCGTTCTCCACGTCGACCGACGAGATGTTCTCGCCGCCCCGGATGATCACGTCCTTGCTGCGGTCCTTGATGACGACATAGCCCGCCTCGTCGATGGTCGCCATGTCGCCGGTGTGGAACCAGCCGTCCCGGATGGCGGTGGCCGTGGCGTCGGGATCGCGGTAGTAGCCGATCATCACGGTGTTGCTGCGCACGACGATCTCGCCGATCTGCTCGCCGTCGGGGCGGACGTCGGCGCCCGCGGCGTCCACGACACGCACGGAGGCGCCCGGGATCGGCCAGCCGGTCATCGCCTGGCGCTCGGCGGCCCGCCCGGGCGGCTCGGCCGCGGTCAGGACCTGCCGCGGCTGGGCGAGCGTGAGGATCGGCGTGGTCTCGGAGAGCCCGTAGCCCACGATCGCCTGGACGCCGATCTCCGACTCGAGCGCGCGCACGAGCGCCGGCGACGCGGGCGACCCGCCGATGATCAGCTGCCGCAGGCTCGAGAGGTCGTGGTGCTTGCGGTCGCTGTGGTGGAGCACCGCGTTGAAGATCGCCGGCACGCCGAGCAGGCGCGTGACCCGGTGCTGCTCCACGTGCTGCATCAGCGCCACCGGGTCGAACTTGCGGAGCATCACGTGGCGGCCGCCGGTCATGGTCACGAAGTGGGGCACGCCCCAGCCGTTCACGTGGAACAGCGGGACCACGTGGAGCACCACGTCGTCCTCGTCGAAGCGCAGCGCGATCTCCGCATTGAGCGCGTGGAGGTAGAGGTTGCGCTGGCTCAGCGCGACGCCCTTTGGCAAGCCGGTGGTGCCGCTGGTGTAGAACAGCTCCGCGATGGCGTTCTCGTCCACCTGCGGGTGGCGCGGCTCGGTGGAGGCGCCGCCCAGCAACGCCTCGTACTCGTGGGGCGCGAGCGGGCCGGGCTCGCCCTCCATCACGACGAACACCGGCCGGGTCGAGAGCTGGGGGACCAGCGCCTCCACGAGCGGCGTGAAGTCGCGGTGGAAGAAGACAGCCCTGGCGGCCGCGTGGTCGAGGATGTAGGCGATCTCGTGCGGCGTCAGGCGGATGTTGACCGGATTGAGGACCATCCCCGCCTCGAGCACGCCGTAGTAGGCCTCGAGCAGCTGGTGCGTGTTGTACGTGATGAACGACACCCGGTCGCCCGGCTGGAGGCCCAGGTCGTGGAGCGCGTTGGCGAGGCGGTGCGTCCGCTCCGCCCAGACGCGGTAGGTCTGCTGCGTGGCGCCGTCGACGACGCCCACCTTCTCGCCGAAGTAGGCGGCAGCGCGGTCGCGGAAGTCGAGGACCGACAGGGGCACGAACACTCGGATCACCTCGGGGCCACTGGAAGGACGCTGTTGCCGCCCAGTGTGGCGCGTCAGGCGCCGGTCCTGCACGCCCGGGTCACGGTCTCGCGCTGTTGGCGCGCCGGCGAGGCGTGAGCCGCGAGGCGACCCGGCCGAGGTCGGTCAGCCGACGCGGCGCCCCATGTCGTGGATGCCATCGTGGGTCGTCGGGGTCGTGCGCGGCCGGGCTCGGACGCTCGACGTCGGGGCATGCGGGCGGCGCTGGTCGTCGACGGCATCGGGCCCGGCGTCGTACGCGTGGACCTCGGGCTGCCACGGCATGCTCTCGGGGAACTGCTCGGCGAACACCTCCACGAGGTCGGGGTCGAACTGGGTGCCGGCCATCCGGCGCAGCTCGCGGATCGCCTCCGCGTGCGTGATCGGGGGACGGTAGGGCCGCCCGCCGACCATGGCCTCGTACGCGTCGCAGATCGACACGATCCGGGCACCGATGGGGATGTCGACCCCGGCGAGGCCGTGCGGATAGCCGCGCCCGTCGAACCACTCGTGGTGGTGGAGGACGATGGTCGCGGCATCGCGCAGCGCCCCCGCCTGCTCGAGGACGACCTGGCCGATCTTGGGGTGCTCGGTGACCACGCGCCACTCGGCGGCGCCGAGGTCGCCCGGCTTGGCCAGGATCTCGTCCGGGATCGCGAGCTTGCCGAGGTCATGCAGCATGCTCGCGGTCCGGATCCGGTCGAGCTCGCCCCGCGGCAGGTCGATCGCACGCGCCACGGCGGCGGACGCCTCGGAGATCAGGGTGGAGGGCTTGCCCGCCCAGGCGGCGCGGCCGGCCACCGAGCGCAGGAGCGCGTCCTGCGCGGCTGCCAGCGCGGCACGCCCCACGTCGACCGCCGCCGACCTCGCCTCCGCGGTGATGGGCGAGCGGCGCACCGTGTCGAAGTCGCCTGCATCGCGGAACACGTAGACGTTGTCCCGGCCCAGCGCCTTTGCCGAGTACAGCGCCGCATCCGCGTCGCGGACGAGCGAGTCCGCGCGGAGCACGTCGCCCGGCCCACCGGCGACACCGGCGGAGAGCGTCACGCTGACCTCGTGGCCGTCGAGCAGGCGGATGGGCGTGCCGGCCACCGCGCGACGGAGCTTCTCCGCCAGCGTCGCCGCGGCGTCCGCGTCCGTCTCGGGCAGCACCACCAGAAACTCCTCGCCGCCGAACCGGCCGACGGTGTCCACGGTCCGGATGTTCGACGCAAGCCGGCGCGCGACCTCCCGGAGCACGACATCACCCGCAGCGTGGCCGTGCGTGTCGTTCAGCCGCTTGAAGAGGTCGAGGTCCACCATGACCACCGACAGCGGGCGCCGGTAGCGGGCGCCGCGGGCGAGCTCCTCGTCCACACGGGTCAGGACGTTCTGGCGGTTGGGGATGCCGGTCAGCGGGTCGACCGTCGCGAGCTGCCACGTCTGGCCCACGCGGTGGGCGAGCTGCTGGAAGGAGCGGCGCAGGCGCGGGTCGTCGATCCGCCACGCATCGGCGGCGACCTCCTGGGCATCGTCGCCTGACATGGCGAGGCGCTCAGCGAGCGAGGCGATGCGGCGGTTCTGCCGGCGCACGACCAGCGCCGAGAACCCCGCAGTCCCGGCGAGGGCGCCAACAACCGCGATGGCGATGGCGATGGCGTATGCGGTGGGCGTGTCCACCACGGCTCGACCTCGTTCGGGCGCCACCGCTTCCCCCGGCGCGCGCCTGAGGCAAGGCTAAGCGACTCGGTACCAATCACCATGGCGAGAAGGTCCTGTCGCGCGCTCGCGTTCCCGAATGGTTCCCGCCGGCACCGCGGGGGTGCCAGCCCTCTCATAGCCCGAAAGTACTAGTGGTCCGCCGGAGTTCCGGGGAGACCCCTGACGTCGGCGTCCTCAGGCCGCGCGAGCCCACCTGGCGCCGGTGTCGGTGGCGGCGGGGGCCATGGTCAGGCGCCGTCGGGCCACACCAGGCCGCGCGCCACCTCCCGCCCGTCCTCGTCGGCGAGCAGCCATGCCTGGCCGCCGTCCGCCACGGTGCGGGCGCCATCGTCCGGCAGCGGCCAGGTGCGGCCGGTCAGAGTCGCCCCGAGCGAAGCCGGCGCGACGTACTCGATCCGGAACCGCCGCGGGAGGGCACCGGTCAGGGAGGCCGCCCGTCCGCCCGCAGCGAGCAGCGACGCCTCGAGGTAGTCGAGGTAGGCGCCGTTGTTCATGTGGCCCATCGGGTCGATGTCCTGGGGCTGCACCTGCATCGCGTGCGCGTGGGCGTCCCTCTCGGGAGCGGGCGGCAGGACCACGCGACCGGGCTGGAACGGCTGGCCGCGCCGGTCGAAGCGGGCGAGGAACTCGGGCGGCAGGCGACCCGGCAGCCCGCGCGTCGTGTCGATGATCACCCAGTCGGTCAGGCCCCAGAGCGCGAGCGTCCCGTCCGCCAGTCGGCCCTCGGTCCGCCGGCGGGCCCACAACCGCCGGAAGCCGATCACCTCGGTCCGCATCGCGATCACCTCGCCCAGCGGCAGCGGCGCGATGACGGCGAGCTCGGCCGTCCGCACGACCCAGCCGAGGTTGCGCTCGGCGTACCACGCTCGCGTGAACCCCAGGCGCTCGGAGTGGATCCAGGCCACGTCCTGGGCGTACCGCAGCAGGGCCGAGGAGCGGACCCGGTCGTCCGGCCCGCACTCGTCGAACCGTGCTCGGTACGGCACCGTGAGGCTCCAGGTGTCGCCGACGCCCTCGTCAGGGATCCCGCTCATGACGGCGTCCGGCCCGCCAGCCGGTCGAGGCCCTCGAGGGCGATCAGCCGGAGTCCCTCGAGGGCCACCGGCCCGCGCTCGCGGACGAGCCGGACCTCGCACGAGCGGCGCGCGTCGAACACCACCAGGCCCACCAGCAGCTTCCCGCTCTCGTCGGCGGCCCCGCGGCGCGCGTCGTCGAGCTGGTGCACGACGTCGCCCTTGATGCCGCGGGCGCCCCACTTGCAGTCCCAGGCCTCGGGCGCGCCCTCGCGCTCCACGGTGACGTCGTACGGGTGGATCTCGGCCGGCCGCCCGTCGAACAGGATGCGCCGCTCGCGCCGGACCGGTGCCGTCCGCTCGGCCAGCAGCCGCTCGGCCAGGGCCTCCACGATGGCGCCCCGGAACTGGCTGCGCGCCTGCTCGCCGCGGTCGGCCACCTCGAGTGACGCGGCCAGGATCGCCTCGGAGCGCTCGCGGACCGGATCGCCGGGCAGTGCCGCTGCCGCGCCGAACAGCGCGGGGAACATCGTCCGCCAGCGGGCCGGGTCAACCGACTCGCCGTTCATCACCGCCCTCGCGAGCAGGCGCTGCGTGGTGGTCGCGGCCGTCAGGAGGTCGGCGGCACGCTGGACCAGCGGATCGGCCTGGATGTGCGCGTAGACGACCGCGCGGCCGTCCGGCCTCGCGTCCATGAACCGCATCACGCCGCCTCGCCGAGCGCGGCCAGGGCCACCTGGGGCAGAGTGGACATCCAGTCGATCGCGCGGTGCGGATCGGTGATGGCCGCTGCCTCGGCCTCGAGCGCCTCGACCGCCTCGGCGGCGCCAGCGGGGGCGGGCTCGCCGCCCCGCGCCCGGGCCACCGCCCGCAGCCGAGCACCCCAGACGGTCTCGAGGTCGGCGAGATACTGCACCTCGTCGGCCACGGGCTCCGCGGTGGCGGCGAGCACGTCGAAGGCCGCACGGGCGCGCGCGACCACGTCCGCGATGGTCGATGGCATGGCGTCAGCGTACGCCGGGCGGGCAGTGCGCGCGGCCGCGGCGGGCGCGCGGGCCGGGCGTCCGGACGCCGCTCAGCGTGGCTCGGGGGTGACCTCGAGCACGAACCCGGCCGCCGGTCGGGTCGCCGCCAGGCGACGGAGGGCGTCACGGTTGATCCGGATGAGCTCGCGTCGGCCGCCCTCGTCCCAGTGAGTCGCGTAGGTCGTGACCGCACGGTGCCGGGTCCGGAGCGCGAAGTCGCGCTCGCCGAGCCGCTCGAGCCGCCAGACCGTGTCCAGCACGGCGCGGTACAGCGTCGGCATCTCCTCGGTGGGAGTCTGCTGGTCCATGACGCCAGCCTGCCGCCTGGGGCGGGGCGGCCCCATAGCCGGGAGGTCCCACCCAGGCACCGACAAGGGTCCGGGGCGGTGCGGCCACGCACCGCCGATGGCGCCCTCGGGCACCGGACCGACCCGGGGGTCGGGGACGCGGCGCACCGACAGCCGAGGCTCCGGTGCCCGGCCGCCACGCCGCCGCGGGGCACGCCCCACGCCGTCGCGGGCCCGCTCAGTCGCCGCGGTGGTGGCCGCTCTCGACGCGGAACCCGGCGCCGATGCCGCGCGCGGGCTCGCGCCGCACGATCACCCGCTCCACGATCGAGGCGGGCGGACCGTCCCGGAGCCGTTCGAGCAGGTCGTCAAGCGCTGCCGGTGCCCCCTCAGCCACCACATGGACGCTGCCGTCACGCTCGTTGGCGACGAACCCCTCGAGGCCGAGGTAGCTCGCCTCGCGCAGCACGTAGTAGCGGAAGCCGACCCCCTGGACGCGCCCGCGGACAGATGCGTCAATCCGCTCGCGGGCGGGGCCGCTCATGCCGCGCGCCGCCTCCGGGGCCAGTGGAGGAGCAGCACGTCGAGCAGCAGCTCCGGCGTGACGTTGCCCTTCACGAGCGCATCAGCCTCGGCGATGCGGGCCAGGAACGCGGAGGCCTCCCCCGGCGACACCAGGCTCGCCGCTGATCCGAGCTCCTCGAGCAGCATCTGGTCGCGAACCGTCCTCGTGGCGCCCCGCCCGGCGAGGACCAGGTCTCGAGCGAGGTCGCGCCAGACCTCGATCAGCTGCCCCGTCGCCCGGCGGCGGTCCTTCGCGCTCGCCTTGGCGGGCGCGTCGTCGGCGGCCTCGTCGGCGGTGTCGTCCGCCTCGACGGTCTTCGAGGCCAGTCGGGCCTTCGCGCCGCGGGCCACTGCCTCGGGCTCGGGCTCGGCCGTGGCCGCCGCCTCGAGGAGCCCCGCTAGGTCGCCGGCCCGGCCCTGGAGCGCCCTCGCCGCGGCCAAGCGGGCCGACGGGCCGGCGTCGAGCAGGTCGAGCAGGGTGCGCACCAGCTCACCCCGGATCGTCGACGCCTGCGGCGCAGCCGCGTAGGCGACGGCCAGGCCAGGGCGGCCGCCGGTCAGCCGGGCGAGTCTGGCCGCGGTCGGCGGATCGACCAGACCGCGGCTGGCGAGCAGGTCCTCGATGTCGCGGATGCCGACCGTCCCGAGGCGGAGCCGAGCGCACCGCGAGCGGATCGTGGGCAGGAGGCGCTCCTCGTCGTCGGCGCACAGGATGAGCGTGGTGCCCGGCGGCGGCTCCTCGAGCGTCTTGAGGATCGCACCCTGGGCGTCCTCGCCCATGCGGTCGGCATCACGCACCACCGCCACGCGCTGGCCGCCCTCCACCGGGAGCAGGACGAGCTCGCTCACGAGGTGGCGCACCGTGCCCGGCTCCGGACTCGCCTCGTCGCCGATCCGGATCTGGAGGCCCGCCCCGGACGGGGCGAGCTGGTGCAGGTCGCCGTGGTTGCCGTGGCGGACCATGCGGCACGTGCGGCACGACCCGCACGGTCGGCTGGCGCCGACCGCGCCCGTGCACAGCAGCCCGGCGGCGAGGTCGAGCGCCAGTGACGCCTTGCCGACCGACGCCGGGCCGCTGATCAGCACCGCGTGCGGGACGTGCGACCCCAGCATGGCGCGGACGGCCGCAACCGCGGCCGGGTGGCCGACGGTGAGGAAGCCGTCCACGTCGTGCCGGTGGTGACCCTGGTCAGCCCTCCGCAGGCTCGACCTTCTTGCGGGTGGTCCGGCGCTTGGGGGCCTCGGCCGCCACCGGTGCGGCAGGAGCCTCGGCGGCGGGGACGGCCTTCCGCGTGGTGCGGCGCTTGGGCGCCTCGGCGGGGGCCGCCTCGACAGGGGCTGCCTCGGCGGCGGGAGCGGCCCGGCGGGTCGTCCGGCGCTTGGGGGCCTCGGCGGGCGGGGCTGCCTCGGCGGCGGGCGCGGCAGCGGACTGGGCCTCGGAGCGCGGCGCGGCCCTGCGGGTCGTCCGGCGCTTGGGGGCCTCGGCGGGTGCCGCCTCGGCGGGCGGGGCTGCCTCGGCGGCGGGCGCTGCGTCGCTGGCCGCGCCCTTGGCCCCGGCGGCGGGAGCGGCCCGGCGGGTCGTCCGGCGCTTGGGGGCCTCGGCGGGCGGGGCTGCCTCGGCGGCGGGCGCCGGCTTCTGGGACCGCTGCATCTGTGCGATGAGCATCTGCTCCAGCTCGGGCGGGACCTCGCTCCACTCCTGGCCGCCGCTCCGCGGCGCACGGTCAGTCCGCTCCGGCCGGTCAGTCCGGCCGGAGCCGCCGCTGCTGCGGGACGGCTGCGCCGCGCGGCCGCCGCCGCGCGAAGGCTCGCCATAGCGGCTGCTCATCGTGGAGCCGCGCGCTCCGCCGTAGCGCTCACGCTCGACCGCCGCGTTGTAGGCGGTGCGACGGCCACCACCGCGGCCGCCGCGATTGGCGGCCTGGTTGGTCCGCCGGCGCTCCGCCAGCAGGTATTCGGGGATCTCGGGCTCGTCGAGGTCCTCCTCGTCCTCAGGGAGCGGCGGCCGACCGCTCGCCGCGGGCCGCGCGGCGGTGCCGAGCTGCGCGTCCCAGACCGAGCCGAACGGCGTGGCCGGACGGCGCGGCCGAGAGCCGCTGAGCGCATCCATGTCGTCGAACGGTGTGGGCAGGTCGCCCGTCGCCGTCCGGCGAGCCGGACGGTCTGCCCGGACGGGACGCTCGGTTCGCTCGGTTGCGGCTGCCGCCACCGCGGTGCCCTCGCCCTCCTCGGCCTCGTCGGCCTCATCGGCCTCCTCGGCAGCGGCCGCCTCGCCAGCGACCACCTCGGCGTCGCCTGCGTTGGCCTCGTCCTCGAGCTCAGCGCCTTCATGCCGGCCACGACCGCGACCGCGGCCACCGCGACGTCGGCGGCGGCGGCGGCCATCGCCCTGGCCGTCCGCGGCCGAGCCCTCGGCATCGCCCTCCGCGAGCGCGGCCTCGTCGAGCTCCTCCGGCTCCTCGACCAAGTCCGTGTCGCCGCCCGGGGCGGTCACCGCCCGGGACAGCCTCTCGCCCGGGAGGGCCACCAGCAGCCCGGCCGACGGCGCGGGGGCCTCCTCGGCGACGCGCGGCGTCCGGGGGGTCCGGCCGCTGCGCGACGATGCCGCGACCTCGTCGCGCTCGGTGCGACCACGGCCGCGGCCGCGTCCACGGCCACGGCCCGTGCCCTCCGTGATCTTGTCCGGGACCTCGGTCATCGACAGGTCCTCGTCGTCGTCCGCCACGCGGCGGCCCGAGCGGGTGGAGCCCTTGTCGACCTTGGCGATCTGCGTAATGTCGGTGAACAGGTCCGCGACGTCGATGAGGTCGGACGACGTGTTGCCGCGGAACGAGATCACCTCGACGCGGACGCCCATCTCCTGGACGGCCCTGATGGCGGAGGCGAAGTCGCCGTCGCCCGACACGACGACCGCGATGTCGAGGTTCCGCGCGGTCTTCATCATGTCCACGACGAGCTCGATGTCGAGGTTCGCCTTGACCTTGCCGTCGCCGTACTTCCGGATGTCCTTGCTCACCACCTTGTAGCTGTGGCGCGCGAGGAACTGGTGGAAGTTGCGCTGGTTCTCGTTGTCCGGGTCGAGGCCGGTGTAGGCGTACGCGCGGACGAAGTCTCGTCCCGCGGTGGCCGACTTCAGCAGCGTGACGTAGTCGATGTCCACGCCGGCCGCCTTGGCCGCGTAGAAGATGTTCGCCACGTCCACGAAGACGGCGACGTTCTTGCCCAAGGTTGACTCCTATATGGGGTCTGCCCGACGCCTCCGCGGCGGCGGGTGCTAGAGGCGGCGAGCCGGGTCGGCCACCGCGAGCGGCCGCCGGAGCGATGGCCCGGCGGGGGCGAACCCAGCACGCTCGAGGCGCGCAAGGTCCGCGGGGTCGGAGGGCTGCGCCATCTCGACCGTCGCGCAACCCTTGTTGCCCGCTGATCGGAGGAGCTCCTCCACGAGGACGTCCGTCACGCGATCCACGTCATGGCCGGGCCCCACGACCAGGAAGTCGATCGTCCCGACGTACCCGCCAGCTGTGACCGACGGGCGCAGGACGAGCAGGGCCGCGCCGACGAGGACTCGCCGCGATTCCGCGACGAGCAGGCTCGCGTTCGGCAGGTAGACAAGCTGGCGAAGCAGATCGGCGGCGTCGAGCGGTCCGCGGCCGGCGTCGCGGATCGCCGTCCGGCCAAGGGCGGCCAGACGGTCGATGTCCGTGATGCGTGCCTGACGGATCTGGTACTCCATACCGAGCACATACCTCGTTCAGCGAGCGGTCGATGCGCAGGGTCCCGGTACCGATCAGAGATCGGTCGAGGACGGCCCGCGCCTTGGCCGCCAGAAGGGCTCGGGAGGCGAGCGACACGAGGCTCGAACAGCCATCCCGATGCGAACGACCGACGCGCAGGACAACCTTGCATCCGCGTCGACAGTGACTATGATACGGCATCGATCTGCGGCGGCTCGCCGTCGATCCTTGGTTCCCTCGCCGAAGCTCCCGTCGCCACCATGCCGAGCCCCCTTCGGCCGAGAGGTACGCCGGCCGCCACGGAGTCGAGGACGCTCCGCGCTTTGCGCGAGGGCAAGTTGGAGGAGGAGTTCATGAAGGTTGCGCGTGGAAGCGCGGCTCTGGCCGGGCTGGCCATCATCGCCGCGGCATGCGGCGGGACGTCAAACTCGCCCGCGGCCTCGGGTGGGGGTGGCGCCGCCATCGCCGTCAAGGTCGGCATCGAACTGCCGATGAGCGGTGGCGAGGCGCCGAACGGCGTCCCGACGGCCAACGGCGTGGAGCTGGCCCTGTCCCAGGTCCAGGTGCCCGGCTTCACTGTGACGATCAACCAGCAGGACGACGCCCTCAACGGCAAGCACGATCCGAACCAGGGCGCGAAGAACCTTCAGACCCTGGCCAGCGACCCGTCAGTGCTGTTCGTGGTGGGTCCCTACAACTCCAACGTCGCGCAGGCCGAGATCCCGGTCAGCAACGCGGCGGGCCTGATGCAGTGCAGCCCGGCCAACACGGCCGTCGGCCTGACCAAGGGTGATGCGGCCGCGGCCCTGCGCCAGACGAACCCCAACAAGATCGCCTATGTTCGCGTCGCGACCACCGATGACAACCAGGGCGCGGGCACCGCGGACATCGCCTACAACTATGCCAACGGCAAGACGGCATACGCGCTCGACGACACCCAGACCTACGGCGTGGGCCTGGTCGACGGGTTCACGTCCGCCTACACGACGTTCGGCGGCAAGGTCCTCAAGCGCGACGGCGTGCCGGACTCCACGACGGACTTCACCAGCTACGTGACGACGGCCAGGGGCCTCAACCCGGGCGTCATCATGTACGGCGGCGTGACGACGTCAGGCATCGGCCTGTTCCGCCACCAGATGGCGACCAACGGCCTGGCGAACATCCCGCTCGTCGGCGGCGACGGCATCGTCGACGGCTCGGCCGACACGGCCAGCTCGTTCCTCAATGTGGCCGGCGCCGACGGCGACGTGAGCACCTACGGGACCGTCGCGGCCATCCACGACATCCCGAACCCTGACCAGTTCAAGACCGACTACAAGGCCAAGTTCAACACCGACCCCGGCTCCTACAGCGCGCCGGGCTACGCGTGCACCCAGATCTTCCTGGAGGCGCTCAAGGCTGTCGGGACCGGCGTGACCGATCTCGCCCAGCTGCGTGAGGCCGTCCGCGCCTACGTCGCGGATACGTCCCACACGTACGACACCGTGCTGGGCAAGGTGGGCTTCGACGCCAACGGCGACACCACGCAGCACACCATCTCGTACTACAAGTTCGACCCGACCACCAAGGACTGGGCGTTCTTCAAGCAGCGCGACTTCACCGCCGACCCGGTCAAGTAGCAATCGGGGGAGGGCCGGGACGCTGGCCAGCGTCCCGGCCCTTCCGCATTCGGCGACATCCCCAGATCCCATGGCGCGAGGGCTGAACCTGTGAGACGCCGATGACGACGACCGCCGCACCCGGGGCGAGCACCCGAACCTCGATCGATCGTCGCTGGAGAATGCCCCTCGTTGTCCTGGGGGCGCTCGTCGTCGCGTACCTGCTCATGGTCCTGGGCAGCTGCTCGACCGGGGCCTCCGCCACCTGCGACCAGTGGGGCCAGGGGCAGGAGCAGTTCATCAACGCCCTGACGACGGGCGGCATGTATGCCCTCATCGCGCTGGGCTACACGATGGTCTACGGGATCATCGAGCTCATCAACTTCGCCCACGGTGACGTGTTCATGGTGGGCTCGTTCGTGTCGTGGTGGCTGCTCACCACCCTCGGCTTCAGCGGCGCCATCAACGACCCGATCGTCCTCGGGATCGTGCTGGTGCTGGCGTTCCTGCTGTCCATGTTCGTCATGGGCGTGATCGGCGTCGTGATCGAACGGCTGGCCTACCGGCCGCTGCGCAACGCGCCGCGGCTGGCACCGCTGATCACCGCGATCGGCGTCAGCTTCATCCTCCAGAACATCATCTACGTGTTGATCAGCAACTCGATCGTCACGATCCCGCAGATCATGCCCAACCCGCTGCTCACGATCGGGCCGGTGTCGATCCGCGAGGTCAACCTGTTCGTGATCCTGCTCTCGATCGCGCTGATGATCGCGCTCCAGCTGTTCATCAACCGGACCCGGCTGGGACGGGCGATGCGCTCCACCGCGATGGACCGCGAGGCGGCCGAGCTCATGGGCGTGGACATCAACACGACGATCGCCCTGACGTTCTTCATCGGCTCGGCGCTGGCAGGCGCGGCCGGGGTCGTCCAGGGCATGTACTTCGGCATCAGCAAGTTCGACCTCGGCTTCCAGGCCGGCCTCAAGGCGTTCACCGCCGCGGTCCTGGGCGGCATCGGCAACACGACCGGTGCCGCAATCGGGGGCTTCCTGATCGGCTTTGTCGAGACCCTGTCCTCAGTGTTCGGCTACGGCCGATGGAGCGAGGCGGCCGTGTTCGGTGTCCTTGTGCTCGTGCTCATCTTCCGGCCCACGGGCATCCTGGGCCAGCAGCTGGCGGACCGGGCATGAACGGCCGGAACGGCAACGGCGCTGCTGGTGGCGGCAGCCGCGGCGCCGGCCCTGCCCTCGCCAGTGCTCGCCACGCGCTCAAGCCCGCCGAACGCTTCCTCGGCGCCCACCAGTCGGTGACGATCGTCATCGCGATGGCGGTCGTCATGGTGGTCCTGCCCCTGGTGTCCATGGTCCCGCCGTTCAGCGGATTCGGCCGGCTCAACGACTTCGTGTTCGGCTTCGCCGACGCCGGCGTGTTCGTGCTGCTCGCCCTCGGCCTCAACGTGGTGGTCGGCCTGGCCGGCCTGCTGGACCTCGGGTATGCAGCGTTCTTCGCGATCGGCGCGTACACGATGGCCTACGGCGCGTCGGGCTACTCGGGCCTGAGCATGCCGTTCTGGATCATGCTGCCGATCGGCGCGCTCAGCGCGGCGATCTTCGGCCTGCTGCTCGGCGCGCCGACACTGCGCCTGCGCGGCGACTACCTCGCCATCGTCACCCTCGGCTTCGGCGAGATCGTGCCGGTGGTGTTCCGCAACGCCGACACGTACACCAACGGCACGAACGGGATCACCAGCATCGCCCAGCCCAACTTCTACGGGCTGTTGGGCATCCACGGCTTCGGGTTCACCAACCCCTGGCCCTACTACGTCACGGTGCTCGTGATCATCACCATCGCCACCATCCTGCTGTACCGGCTCCAGGATTCCCGCCTGGGTCGCGCCTGGGTCGCGATCCGCGAGGATGAGCTGGCCGCCGCGAGCATGGGCATCAACACCGTCAGCACCAAGCTGCTGGCCTTCTCGATCGGCGCCTCGACCTCTGGCCTGGCGGGCGTGTTCTTCGCGGCCAAGCTGTCGTCGGTGTCGCCCGAGCAGTTCGGGTTCACAGTCTCGTTCACGGCCCTGGCCATGGTCGTGCTCGGCGGGATGGGCAACATCTGGGGCGTCATGGCCGGGGCATTCGTCATCTACGAGATCCAGAGCCAGGGCCTCAAGCAGCTGGGCAACTTCGTGCAGGGCCTCGGCATCCCCAAGTTCGCCCTGGGGCCAATGAACATCGACCTCGGCTCGATCAACTTCCTCAGCTACCAGTACCTGCTATACGGGCTGGCGCTGGTCCTGATGATGCTGTTGAGACCCGAGGGCCTGTTCCCAAGCCGGCGCAGGCGGCAAGAGCTTCACGTGGCCGTCGAGGAGGGTGAGGAGCCGACCGACGGGTTGGCCGGAACGGTCGACGAGTCATGAGCGGCAGCACCGCACCCACGACGCTCGCCGCGGCGGGCTCGACCCCCCAGCTCGTCCTCCGGGCGCGGAAGGTCACCAAGCGCTTCGGCGGCCTGGTGGCCGTCCGCGAGATCGACTTCGACATCCCGGCCGGCTCGATCGTGAGTCTCATCGGGCCCAACGGCGCCGGCAAGACGACGTTCTTCAACGTCATCGCGGGGCTGTACGACCCCACCTCGGGCGGCGTCGACTTCCTTGACCGGCAGATGGTGGCGCGTCCGCAGCGCGCCTGGGCGGAGCCGCTGTTCTGGTTTGCGCTTCCGGTCCCTGCGCTCGCCATCTCGATGCTCGTGATGGCGGCCGGGTTGTCCGTGCTCGGGCAACTGCTGCTCCTGGTGACGCTGGTCCTGCTCGTCGGCTCGCTGCTGATCGCGGTCATCCGGCCGCCGTGGTACCTCAACCTGCTGCATCGCGCGACCATCTTCAGGAGCGCACGGCCGCACGAGATCGTGAATCTGGGCATCGGCCGGACGTTCCAGAACATCCGCCTGTTCCACAACATGACGGCGATGGAGAACGTGCTGGTGGGCATGCACTCCCGAATGCGGGCGACGCCGCTCGACGGTGTGCTGAGGCTCCGCCGCCATGTCGCCGAGGAACAGGAGGGCCGGGAGCAAGCGCTCAAGTGGCTCGGCTACGTGGGCCTCCAGCACCGCGAGGACGAGCTGGCGCGCAACCTGCCCTATGGCGACCAGCGCCGGCTCGAGATCGCGCGGGCGCTGGCGAGCCGCCCGAAGCTGCTCCTGCTCGACGAGCCGACAGCCGGCATGAACCCCGTCGAGACGGGCGAGATGACAGACCTGATCGGCCGGATCCGGAGCGACCTTGGAGTGACCATCCTGCTCATCGAGCACGACATGCGGGTCGTCATGGGGGTGAGCGACCGCGTGACCGTCCTCGACCACGGCGAGAAGATCGCCGAGGGCTCACCCGAAGCGGTGCGCAGCGATCCCCGCGTGATCGAGGCGTACCTGGGCAAGGGGGCGGCGTCGTGACCGAACCGCGACCGGCGAGCGCGCAGGCAGCGCCGACCTCCACGGCAGCGGGCGTCGCCACGTCCACGGCGGCCGGCAAGGACACCGTGGTCCTGCGGCTGACCGACGTGCACACGTACTACGGCCACATCCACGCGCTCCAGGGGATCTCGCTCGAGGTCCACGCAGGCGAGATCGTGACCTTGCTCGGGTCGAACGGCGCGGGCAAGACGACGACCCTCAAGACCATCCACGGGCTGCTCCACCCGCGCCAGGGCGTCGTCGAGTTCGACGGGGCGGACGTGTCGCGCGTTCCAGCCCACCAGCTGGTGCGGCGCGGGATCGGCCAGGCGCCCGAGGGCCGCCGGATCTTCGGTCGGATGACCGTCCTCGAGAACCTCTACATGGGCGCGTACAGCCGACCCGACCGTCGCCACCTGCAACCGGACTTCAATCGCGTGTTCGAGCTCTTTCCGCGGCTCGCCGAGCGGCGGACGCAGCAGGCGGGCACGCTGTCTGGCGGCGAGCAGCAGATGCTCGCCATCGGGCGGGCGCTGATGACGCGACCCAAACTGCTGCTGCTCGACGAGCCGTCGATGGGCCTTGCGCCGATCCTCGTCGAGGAGGTGTTCGCGATCATCAAGGACATCAACGGGCAGGGCACCACGATCCTGCTGGTCGAGCAGAACGCCCTGATGGCGCTCGGGGTCGCGCGCCGCGGTTATGTGCTCCAGACCGGGCGGATCGTCCGGCAGGGCGAGGCGCAGATGCTGCTCGAGGACGAGGAGGTCCGCAAGGCGTACCTGGGCGGCTGAGATCCGCGGCGCCCGGAGCCGTATGATCCCGGGCCGGCCGGGATGTCTCCCGCAGACGCCCTTGCCCCGGGAGCGTAAGGTCGGTGGGACCGTCGATGGAATCCTTGCCCATCCCGACCCGGACCGCACGGGTCACGAACCCGCTCCCGTGGTCGACGCGCGCGGCGGTCCTGATCGTCCTCCTGGTCGGTGTCTCGGTCCTGCGCCCATGGGGCGATGGGCAACCCGCCTCAACGGCTGGACCGGCCGGCTCGCCGCCGGGCCAAGCGCTCGTCTCCCCTGACGGGTCGACAGCGGGGCTCCGGGCGGGTGATCCCGACACCGATCCGGCGGCCGCCCCGACGCCAGCGCGGACCCCCGGCCCCACCGAGATCGCGTGTCCCGTCGCGGTCTCGCGCCTGGTGACCCTGGACCGCCTCGGCAAGTGGACGGTGCGGACCTGGATGCCGGCGGCGCCGGCCGAGGCCACGGGCCCCCTCGACCCAGCGATCCCCGCGATCGCGCTCGACAGCCAAGGGGTGCTCGGGATCGGCTTCTGCCTCGTCGAGGGTGGCACCTCCGCCATCGATGGCCGGGTCCTCAGCGCCGACCCGGGGCGACGCATCGGGCTCGTGCGGGCGTGGGTCGTGGAGGGCGGGGCCGCACGCCCTCTGGCGCTGGCGCCGATCCCGCCTGCCTCCGACGTGCCGGGGTTCGCGCTCCTCTACCGCCCCGACGACGGACTGGCGCAGGCCTCCCCGTGGGCGGCCGGGAGGTACGTGCTGTCCGTCGGGCCCGTCGGGCCGGACGGCGCGGCAACCGCCCGCCCGGTCCCTCCCGACACGGCGGACGCGCGCACGTGGTTCATCGGCGTCACGATCCCTCCCCGCCGCTGACCGGACGCCCGTCGGGGGCGGGCGGCCCCAGCACCACCCCGCAGGCGACCCCGGACCCTCGTGTCGGGCGCACCCGCGGCCGGAGCCAGAGCGACCTCAGCGGCCGTCGCGCGCGAGGTAGATCTCGAAGGCGGACCGCGCGAGCAGGACGGCGCCGATCGCCGCGAGCCAGAGGCCGTACGAGCGCGTCGGCAGGAACTGCGAGAGGTCGCCCACCATCACCGTCGGGACCCAGATCGCCACGCCGAGCAGGGCGACGATCGCCAGCAGGGCGAACGAGATGCCGCGGTCGATCGGCGCGGGCCGGTCGCCCATCGCGTACGGCAGGGCGAGCAGGGCCAGTGTGGCGAGGCCGGCGAGGAAGCTCAGGATGCCGCTGCCGTCGAACGCGCCGCGGAACACCTGGGGCAGTTCGCCCGCCTGGCCGCCGCTCTCGGCCCACGGCAGCAGGCTGCCCACGACGAGCAGCACGCCCGCCACGAGGGCGAGGCGCCGGGCAGGACCCATCGTACGGCGGTGCATCAGCCGGCTTCGGTGTAGACCTCGGGGCGGAGCACGCCCACGAAGCGGAGGTTGCGGTAGCGCTCGCCGTAGTCGAGGCCATAGCCCACGACGAACTGGTCCGGGATCTCGAACCCGCGGTAGTCGACGGGGATGTCCACCAGCCGGCGGGCCGGCTTGTCGAGCAGGGTGCAGATCCGGAGCGAGGCCGGGTTCTTGCCCCGCAGGTAGCGGATCAGGTAGTTGAGCGTGAGGCCCGTGTCGATGATGTCCTCCACCAGCAGCACGTCCTCGTCCGAGATGCTCGCCGAGAGGTCCTTGATGATCCGGACAAGGCCCGACGTCTCGGTCGCCGTGCCCCCGTACGAGCTGACCTCCATGAGGTCGATCCGGAGCGGAAGGTCGATCTGGCGCATGAGGTCCGCCATGAACGGCAGCGAGCCCTTGAGGACGGACACCAGGGTGAGCGGGCGACCGGCGTAGTCGGCGGTGATGAGCCGCCCGAGCTCCGCGGTCTTGGCCCGGATGTCGTCCTCGGTCAGGAGCACCTGGCCGATGTCGGTGTGGAGGTCGGCGGTTCGGCTCATGCGGCGATCAGCGGGGCCTCCTGGGGGCGGGCTGGACGTAGGACTGGATCATCGCGCGTTGCGGCCGCCCGCGCACGCCCGCAGGCCGCTCATGCCGAGCGCGTCTCGGCCGCGGCGGCCGCTCCGGAACCCCGCACCGGGGGACTGCCCTGAAGCTGCGCCGTTCCCGCCGCCAGGGCGGCCGCACGGGCGGACGCGCGGCGGCGCCGGCCGCGTCGACGCCCGCTCGGCGTGCGGGACGCCTCGGCATCAGCGACGCGCAGGCCGGCTGCCGCATCGGCCGCCGCATCGGCCGCCGCATCGGCCGCCGCGCCGGCTGAGCCGCCGTGGTCGACGTCGCGTGGTCCGACCTCTGCCGTGGCGACGCCGGCGGGGTGGACGACGTGGCGCCGTCGCCGGGCGGCGTCCCGGGAGGCGACGTTACGGCCGTCGGCCCGGGGCTCGGGGGCGGCATCACCAGGGCTCGGGGCGTGCCGCGGCGTCGGCGGCACGGCCCCTTCGAGGTTCGCCCGCGGAGGCGTCGCCTGGCCCATGGTGCCGGAGAGCTCGTCGGCGAGGGCGAGGCGGCCGAACTTGAGGAGCAGCATCCGGAAGTCGCGCGCGTAGAACAGCTTGATCCGAACGTCCGGGTAGAGCTCGCGCAGGCGGCGCAGCTTGCGGTTCTTCTTGCGGACGAGGCTCTGCTTGAGTGTCGTCAGCTCGATGTACAGGTCGATGTCCGGCAGGTAGAAGTCGGGCGAGAAGCTCTCGACCACATCGCCGCCGAGCGTCCAGCCGATCGGGAACGTGTCGGGCTCGTACTCCCAGCGGACGTCGTAGTACGTGAGGATCCGGGCGAGCTCCGCCTCGCTCGCGTGCGCAAACGACGGGCGGGTCGCCGGGCTCGACGGGGTGGACTCCTCGGTCACGCGCCGCCGCCGAGGAGTGACTGGAGGTCGCCCTGCCACCCGTCGAGGAAGCGCCGCATGTCCGCAACGTCGGCCTCGGCCAGGGCGGGCGAGCCGGCGAGGCGCGCCTCCGCGGCGGGGTCGAGCTCCGGATGGCGGGCCGTGTCGAGGCGCAGGCCCGCGGCGTCCTGGACAACGAGCGAGAGCGTCCGGCTGCCACAGTCCCGGCAGGTCAGCTGGACGAACGCGACATCACCGCGATCCGCGAGGAGCGCGATGCCGTCGTTGACGATGGCCGCTCCGCACGAGGTGCAGTCGGCCCCGGCGAGGCGCTCCCGGAGTCTGCGGTGGTCCATCAGACTGCAGTCTACCGAAGGGCGACGCGATGGACAGCACCCGAAGGTGTGATACCCCCATGGGGTATCATGCGGTCTATGGCAGAGACAGCCGGGCGCTCGGCCGCCCACCGGGACCGGGACCACGCCGACCACGCCCATGCGGACACGTTCCGGCACAGCTACAGCAAGGACCGCGCACAGCTCGTGCGCCGCCTGTCGCGGGTCGAGGGTCAGGTCCGCGGGATCGCGCGGATGATCGAGCGTGACGAGTACTGCGTGGACATCCTCCAGCAGACGGCCGCGCTCCGGGCCGCGGTGGACGCCATCTCGATCCTGATCCTCGAGGACCACGTCCAGGGGTGCGTGCGCACCGCCGCCGAGCGCGGCGAGGCCGACCAGTACGTCGACGAGGTGATCGACGTCGTGCGGCGCACGCTGGGCCGGCCCATCCGGTCGGGCTCGCGAGCGGGCTAGCAGCCGGGTCCGCCCTCGACTTATCCACGGAATCGGGCCGGCGCCGTGGATCGTGGATAACATCCCTTGACCCGTGCGTCGGGACGCCCTAACGTCCGCACTCCGCCACAGGCGTGAGCGCCGCGGGTGGCGTCGTCAGCGAGGGGTGCCGGGGAGACCCGGGCCGGAACCGACCAGACGGCGCGAGCCCGCCGTCGATGCCCGCCTCGGCGAACGATCACGCCGGGAGCGGCTCCCGGGCGGGCCTTGGCATTCGACCACAGGAGGGTGCCCTGGACCGGCCGAGGGGTCCGCTCCCGACGCGCATCAAGGACCTCCCGCCGCTCCCTGAAGGCTACACCGGGGTGCTCGACGCGGGGCTGGCCCTGCTCGGCGTCAGCCTCGAGCCCGCCGCCCGCACGGCCGTCGACAACCACGTGCGGCTGCTGCTGGCGTGGAACGAGGCGATCAACCTCACAGCGATCCGCGAGCCGGCCGAGGTCGCGCGCGCGCATGTGCTCGACAGCCTCTCCGCGGTGCCACTGCTCCGCGGCCTCGGCATCGAGCGCTTCCTCGACCTCGGCAGCGGGGGCGGCTTCCCGGGCATTCCCCTCTCGGCGGCCCTGTGCGCCGACCGCGTCCTCCTGGTCGACTCGGTGGGCAAGAAGGTCCAGTTCCTCTCGGTGGTGATCCGCGCCCTGGGCCTGCGCGCCACCACGGCGGCCGAGGTGGCACGGGCCGAGACGCTGGCCCGCGACCCCCGTGACCGCGAAGCCTGGCCCGCGGTCACGGCACGCGCCGTGGCGTCGCTCGCACACCTGGTCGAGGTGGCGCTCCCGCTCGTCGCCCCGGGCGGCGTCCTCGTCGCCTGGAAGGGCGCCGCTGCCGAGGCCGAGGTCAACGCTGCCGGAGGAGCGTTGAGCGCCCTGCGCGCGGGCCCTGTCCGGATCATCGGCGCCGGCGTGCCCGGCCTCGAGGACCACCGCCTCGTCGTGGTCCCGCGTGGCGGGCCGATTGACGAGCGCTACCCGCGCGACCCCGGCGAGCGGCGGCGGCGGCCGCTCTGAGGCTCGCGCGCCGCTCTGGGCCTCGCGCGCTGGGATACCCTCGGTCGATGCGCGCGCTCGTGCTGTCGGACATCCACGCGAACATCGCCGCGCTCGACGCGGTCCTCGCGGACGCCCCGTCGGTGGACGAGGTATGGGTGCTCGGCGACGTGGTGGGCTACGGCCCGGAGCCCGATGCGGTGGTCGAGCGGCTCCGGAGCGTCGGCGCCCTCGGGGTCCGGGGCAATCACGACGCGGCAGCGCTCGGCGGCGACGAGATCGAGTCGTTCAACGTGGACGCCAAGCGGGCCATGGAGTGGACCCGCTCCGCGATCGGCGACGAGACCAGGGCGTGGCTGGCGACCCTTCCCGAGCAGCTCATCCGCGACGACTGGACGCTGGTCCACGGCAGTCCCCGCGACCCGATCTGGGAGTACATCACCTCCACGCCCGTTGCCCGGGCCGCCATGGCGGACCTCGACACGCGGCACGGCCTCCACGGCCACACGCACGTCCCGATCGGCTACCTCGAGGAGGACGGCATCCTGGGCACGATGAGCCCCGGCGCGGGTTCCGTGCTCGAGATCCGCGCTCGCCGTGCGCTGCTCAACCCGGGCAGCGTGGGCCAGCCGCGTGACGGGATCCCGGCCGCCGCATGGCTGGTCGTGGACACGGGCGGCGGCACGGCCGTGTGGCACCGCACCGCCTATGACGTGGCAGCCGTTCAGGCCGCCATGGAAGCGCTCGCCCTGCCCGCCCGGCTGGTCGAGCGCCTGGCCTACGGGCTGTAGCGATGATCGGGACGTGGCCGATTCCATGTCGAGCGCGGTCGAGTAGATCGCCTCGGCCAGTCCGGAGCTCGACCCGTGGCGACAGCATCGTCGCGATCCCGCCGGCCTGTTCGTCGCCGATGTGTTGGTCATGATCGTCGCCCGCATTGTGCGCGTCGTGGACCTGTCATGGCCGACGGATGATCCCCCAGTGCCTGGCAAGGCACGGGCGGGAGCGGCTCCTGGGCAGCCCGTCGGCCCGCCAGCTCCGGTCCGTGGCGGTCGGCCGCCCGCACACGGTCATTGCGATGTGCCGTATCGTCGCAGCGCACACGAACCGCCGGATGCGCCCAACCCCCCCGAACGAGGTCGCCCCCAGACCCGCCCATGATTGGTGGCCGACGACCCCTCCAGGGTCGCAAGATCGCGGACAAGCGCGTCCGCGTCGAGCGTCCGCACTCCGCCTACTTCCGCTACGCGGGCCCTGGGCAGCTCGTCGCCAAGCCGGCGGCCTCTGCGGCGCGCTCGGGCTTCGAGCGGCAGTGGCTGCGTGCCAAGGCATGGCTGATCGGTCGCCCGCTCGCGAGCGAGGAGGAGATCACCGAGCGCCTGAGCAAGCGCCTCGCGCTGCCCATCTTCAGCTCGGACGCCATCTCGTCCTCCGCCTACGCCACCGAGGAGATCCTCAAGGTCATCATCCTCGCGGGGGCGGGAGCGCTGTTCCTGTCGATCCCCCTCGCGATGGCCATCACCGGCCTGCTGACGGTGGTGGCGGTCTCGTACCGCCAGGTCTGCCGCGCGTTCCCCGGCGGCGGCGGCGCCTACGCGGTGGCCCGCCAGGAGCTGGTGCCGATCCTGGGCCTGGTGGCGGCGGGCGCCCTCCTGATCGACTACGTCATGACCGTGGCCGTGTCCACCTCGTCCGCGATGGACCAGCTGATCTCGATCATCCCCTCGATCGACAGTGGGCAGGACCACCGTCTGCGCATCCTGATCGCGGTCGTCACGATCGGCCTGATCACCGTGGCGAACCTGCGCGGCCTGCGCGAGTCCGGGAACATCTTCGCCGTCCCCACCTACCTGTTCGTCGGGCTCGCCCTCGTCATCGTCGTCGGCGGCCTGTTCCACGTGGTCACCGGCACGGTGACGCCGTTCCCGCGCCAGCCCGAGGCCACGCCCCTGGGCTCCGAGACGCTCGGCGTGTTCCTGATCCTGCGGGCCTTCGCCAGCGGCTCGGTCGCCCTGACCGGCGTGGAGGCCATCGCCAACGGGGTTCCCGCGTTCAAGCCGCCCGAGGCGAAGAACGCCGCCAACACGATGCTCGCGATGGCGGTGCTGCTGGGCACGCTGTTCATCGGCATCACGATCATTGCCATCAACTACGACATCATCCCGTCGCGCGACCTGTCGGGCGGCCCGACCGTCATCGCGATGGTCGCGCAGACCGCGTTTGGCTCCGAGAACCCGCTCTACTACCTGTTCCAGGTGGCCACCGCGCTGATCCTGTTCCTAGCCGCCAACACCAGCTTCAACGCGTTTCCGCGCCTCGCCGCGATCCTGGCCGAGGACGGCTATTTCCCGCGCCAGTTCAGCTTCCGTGGCGACCGGCTCGCCTACAGCTGGGGGATCATCCTGCTGGCCGGCATCGCGGCAGCGCTGTACGCCGCCTTCGAGGGCAACACCACCGGGCTCATCCCGCTCTACTCGGTGGGCGTGTTCGTGTGCTTCACGCTGAGCCAGACCGGCATGGTGCGGCACTGGGTCCGGACCCACGAGAGCGGCTGGTGGTGGCGCGGCATCGTCAACGCCTTCGGCGCGGTGCTCACCCTCGTGGTCCTGGTCATCGTCCTGACCGAGAAGTTCGAGCGCGGAGCGTGGGTGGTGGCCGTCCTCATCCCCACCCTGGTCGCGATGATGCTGTTCATCCAGCGCCAGTACCGCGCCTCCGCGCGCCAGCTCGCGGTGCGCGCGGACTTCGTGCTCAAGCCGACGCAGCGTGACGAGCGGGCCGTGGTCCCGGTGCCGACGCTCAGCCGCGCCGTGGTGCGGGCGGTGAACGTCGCCCGTTCCATTTCCGAGGACGTGCTGGCCGTGTACATCTCAGATGATCCCGACCAGGCGCGCGAGATGCGCGAGCGCTGGGAGCGCCAAGTGCCAGGCGTCCAGCTGGTGATCGTGGAGTCGCCGTACCGGGCGCTGGCGGGGCCGCTGATGGCCTATCTCGACGTGCTCGACCGGGCCTGGCCGCCGGACCGCCCGGCGCCCATCACGTTTGTCGTGATCCCCGAGTACGTGGCCCGCCGCTGGTGGGAGCGACTCCTCTACAACCAGTCCGCCCGGCGCCTGCGCACGCTCCTGGTCGGCCGCCCCCACACCGTCGTGGTCGACGTCCCGTACCGCCGCGACGAGAACGACCGCTTCCACGGGATCGATGCCGATCTGCACCACGAAGGCGCCCCAACCGACACCTGAACCCCCGCTGCGGGTGTCTGGCGCCCGTGCCCCGGTGGTATCGTGACGAACCGCGGCGGCCGAACGGATGCCTCCGGGGCGTCCCCCCGTCGCGCTCACCGCTGCTGGAGGCGCATCGCCCGTGGCCGACTCGTCGGCACCCCAGTTCCGGCGCGCCGTCGTGGCGCTGTCGGGTGGACGGACCGACCGACCGATCGTTGCGCTCGCATCCGAGGTGGCACGCCCGAGCCACGGAGAGCTCGTCGGCGTCCACGTCGTCGAGATTGACTGGACCCTGCCGCTCGACGCGGACATCGCGGGCCGGTCCGAGGATGCCCAGCGCGTGCTCGATATCGCCGAGACCACCGCTGAGGGCTCCCGCTACCGGCTCGAGACCGTCCTGCTTCAGGCGCGCGACGTCGGGGCCGCCATCGTGGACGAAGCCTCCGAGCGCGGTGCCGACATGATCATCTGCGGCCTGCCCTTCCGCCGGCGGTTCGGCGGCGACTTCGAGATCGGCCGCACCATCCCGTACATCCTGAAGAACGCGCCCTGCGCGGTGTGGGTCGTCCGCGAGGCGATGCCCGAGGAGCAAGCATGAAGGTCGTGATCGTCGGCTGCGGGCGCGTGGGCGCCGGGCTGGCCGACGCCCTGGACCGGGCCGGCTGGCAGGTCCTGATCATCGACAGGGCGACAGGATCGTTCGACCGGCTTCCGTCCACCTTCGGCGGGACCGCCCTGCGGGGCGACGGCACCGACGAGGACACCCTGCGGCGGGCGGGGGCGGAGGGGGCCGACCTGTTCCTCGCGCTGACCGAGGGCGACAACCGCAACATCATGGCGGCCCAGCTCGGCCAGGAGGCTCTGGGCGCCGGCCGCACCGTCGCCAAGATCAACGACCCGGTCCGAGCTGAGGCCTATGCGCACCTCGGCATCGCCACCCTCTGCCGCACGAACCTGATGGAGACCGCGGTGCTCGCGTTCCTGGGCCAGGCGTCGGGCAACCTGCCGGGGATCTTCGTCCCCGAGCACGGCCACGCCCATCCGCTGTCGGAGGGCCCCGCCGGGCCCGTGGGCACTGTCGGCTCGGCGGGCTCTGCCGGCTCGGCCAGCACCGCGGAGGCCTGAGCGATGTTCGTGTTGGTCGTCGGGGGCGGCAAGGTCGGCTACTACCTGACGAAGGAGCTGATCGATTCCGGCCACGAATGCGTGCTGATGGAGAAGGACCGGAGCCGCGCGGAGTCGATCCGCGACGAGATCGGCTCGGTGGTGATCTCGCAGGACGGCTGCGAGGGCAAGTACCTCAAGGAGGCGGGCGCCAACCGCGCCGACGTCGTGGCGGCCGTGACGGGCGACGACGAGGACAACCTGGTGATCTGCCAGATGGCGAAGCACCACTTCAACGTGCCCCGGACCATCGCGCGCGTGAACAACCCGAAGAATGAGGCGCTGTTCCGGCACCTCGGCGTGGACGAGATCATCAGCCCCACCCGGATGATCTTGGGGTCCATCGAGCAGGACATCCCGGTCCACGAGCTGCTGCACCTCGCGGCGCTGGGCGAGGGCGAGCTCGAGATCATCGAGGCCCACCTGCAGCCCGGGTCTCCGGCCGTGGGCAAGATCGCGGCCGACCTCCGCGTGCCGCCCGGCTGCTCGCTGTTCGGGGTCATCCGCAACGGCGCTCCCGCACCGCTGCGCAGCGACACGGTCCTCGAGGAGGGCGACAAGGTCATTGCGATCGGTCGTCCCGACTGCGAGCTCGAGCTGCGGACGCAGCTGATCGGCGAGTCCGCGGGGGAGTGACGGGCGGGCCGGCGGGGCCGGCGGGGCCCGCTGCGGGCCGGCGGGGCTGGATGGCGGCCGTGGCTGACTCGGCTGGATCGCGAGGGTTCGGGCCGCGACGGGCTGGCGCGGCTGGCTCGCGGGCGGGTCGGCACCGAATCAGAGCGGCGCGTGGCTCAACCGACCCAGCTGTCGGGTCCTGGACGCTTGGGCTGCGTCGTGGCCAGATCGGCACCGCCCTCCGCCGGATGGGCCGACCCGGGGCCCATTCGATCGGCATATGGTCCCCGAGCGGTCGTCCGGATCGTCAAGTGGCCCGGACGTCGGGCCGCGACGTCGGAAGGGCCGCCAGCCGGCCCGGCGCCGACGGCGGCCGTTCCGCAACCGTGGCGCCGCAGCCCGCCACAGCGCAATCAGCACCTGAAACGCGCGGGGAGGGGACATCGGGACGCCTTCTGGGGCGATGATGCGCCTCCCGCCTCACGCTGTCGCGCGGGCACGCGGCCCCTCGACACCGATAGGGCGGCAGGCACCGCTCGCCGCTCGATCTCCGGCACTCGCGGCTGGCCCCCGGGCGCCGCGCCCGCCGATCTGCCGGCAACTATCCTGGCAAGAATTCGGTATCTATCTTGACAACACCATTGACATGGTTTTAGGCTCACATGTGCCCGGAAACAATCGATCCACCGGGCAATCCTGCGGAGGTAGACGCAATGACGCTCACCCGTCGCCCGTCGCCCTTCGGCGAGCTGATGACGCTTCGCCAGGCGATGGATCGCCTGTTTGACGACACGATGTACCGACCGTTCAGCGGGATCGCGGGCACCGACTACGCCCGGCTGCCGCTGGATGTGCGCACGACCGCGGACGCCCTCCTCGTGGAGGCGTCGCTGCCCGGCATCAAGCCGGAGAACGTGGAGATCACGGTCGAGAACGGCACCCTGACCATCAAGGCCGAGACCTCGGCCGACCGCTCCGGCGATGAGGGCGGCTGGCTCGTCCGCGAGATCAGCCGAGGCTCCGTGATGCGCACGGTGACGCTGCCCTCGGGCCTCGAGGCCGACAGGGCCGAGGCCACCTTCGAGCACGGCGTCCTTCGGCTCCGCATCCCGAAGGCCGAGCAGGTGAAGCCCAAGCAGATCCGCATCCAGCCGGTCACTGCGGGCGAGGCGACACTGGCCGAGCCCGAGGCGAGGCAGCCCGAGAAGGCTGAGAAGTAGCCGCGATGGCCGCGCGCCGGCCGGACCGGGACGCCACCCGGCCGGTCTACGTGATCAGCGTCGCCGCGACGCTCGTCTCGGCACACCCCCGGACCCTCCGGATCTACGAGGACGAGGGCCTGGTCTGCCCGGCGCGCACCCCTACCAATATCAGGCTCTATTCCGAGGAGGACATCCGGCGGATCCTGTGGATCCGCCACCTCACGAGGGACCGCGGGGTGAACCTCGCGGGGGTCCGCACCCTATTCGAGCTCGAGGAGCGCCTCGGCAAGCGGATCCTGGAGGCACTCTACGACGAAGGCACCCGCGGTCGCGGGGTCGAGCCCGACGACGCCGGATCTGCCGGCCCGGGCGGCTCGACGCCCGCCGACCGATGACCAACCCAGCAGCGAACACGTCCCATCGTCGCGCCGGACCGCCGGCCCGGCACGCAAAGGAGATCTGATGGCGAAGCAGGCCACCAAGCCCGAGAAGGAGCCGCAGCCCGAGCCGACCGGCCCGCGCGAGGTTCCGCTCGTCGCGCTCCGGGAGACGGTGATCTTCCCGGAGATGATCGTCCCGCTCCAGGTCGGGCGGGAGAAGAGCGTCGCGGCGCTCAACGCCGCCGTGGACGCCAGCGGCCCGATCGTGCTCGTCACCCAGCGCACGGCCGAGCAGGAGGACATCACCGACCCGTCCGAGCTCTACGAGGTGGGCACGATCGCCAAGATCGCCCAGGTCGTGCAGCTCCAGGACGGCACGGTCCGGGCCATCGTCCAGGGCCAGAACCGCGTCCGCGTCCACAGCTTCGCCAAGGTCACGCCGTATCTCGCCGCAACGATCGAGGATCTCCACGACGCCGTCCCGACAGGCGTCGAGATCCAGGCGCTGATGCGCAGCGTCCAGGCGCAGATCGAGCAGTACGTCGCCAACGGTGCGCCTGTGCCGCCCGAGGCCGGCGTCGCGGCCCGCAACATCACCGAGCCGGGCCTGCTCGCGGACATGGTGGCGTACAGCCCCGAGATGTCCACCGAGCAGCGCCAGGAGCTGCTCGAGACCACCGACGTCGAGCAGCGGCTCAAGCTCGTCTCCGCGTTCCTCGCCCGCCAGACCGAGATCCTCGAGCTCAAGGGGAAGATCCAGAGCGAGGTCAAGTCCGAGATGGACAAGACCCAGCGGGAGTACATCCTCCGCGAGCAGCTCAAGGCCATCCAGCGCGAGCTGGGCGAGGACGACCCGCAGCAGGCCGAGATCAACGAGCTCCGCGAGAAGGTCGAGGGCGCGGGCATGCCCGACGAGGTCCGGGCCCGGGCGATCAAGGAGATCGACCGCATGAGCCGGATCCCGTCCGCCTCTCCCGAGGTTGGCGTCATCCGCACCTACGTCGACTGGCTCGTCGGCCTCCCGTGGAATGTCACCACCGACGACCGGCTCGACATCAAGGAGGCCGCCCGCATCCTCGAGGAGGACCACTACGGCCTCGAGAAGGTCAAGGAGCGCATCCTCGAGTACCTCGCGGTGCGCAGCCTAGCGGAGACCATCCGCTCGCCAATCCTGCTGTTCGTCGGCCCTCCCGGCGTGGGCAAGACGAGCCTGGGCAAGAGCATCGCCAAGGCGATGGGCCGCAAGTTCGTCCGCATGAGCCTGGGCGGCATCCACGACGAGGCGGAGATCCGCGGCCACCGGCGCACGTACATCGGCGCGCTCCCGGGCCGGATCATCCAGAGCATCAAGACCGCGGGCACCAACAACCCGGTGTTCATGCTCGACGAGGTCGACAAGATCGGCATGGACTTCCGTGGGGACCCGAGCTCGGCGCTGCTCGAGGTCCTCGACCCGGAGCAGAACTTCAGCTTCCAGGACAACTACCTCGAGGTTCCGTTCGACCTCCGCAAGGTGCTGTTCATCGCCACCGCCAACCTGATGGACCCGATCCCGGCGCCGCTGCGCGACCGGATGGAGATGATCCAGCTGCCGGGCTACACCCAGCAGGAGAAGGTCGAGATCGCCAAGCGGTTCCTGATCCCCAAGCAGATGGAGAACCACGGCCTCAAGGCGAAGCACATCGAGTTGACGGACGAAGTCCTCACCGAGCTCGTCCAGGCGTACACGCACGAGGCCGGCGTCCGCAACCTCGAGCGCGAGCTCGCCAACATCATGCGCAAGGTGGCCCGCTCGGTCGCCGAGGGCCGCAAGCGCAAGACGGTCGTCGACCTCAAGCGGCTCGAGGACTACCTGGGCCCGGAGCGCTTCGAGTACGGCGAGCTCGAGGCAGAGGACCAGATCGGCGCGGCCACGGGCCTCGTCGTGACCGAGGTGGGCGGCGACGTCGTGGCGGTCGAGGTCACCAAGATGGAGGGCAAGGAGGACTTCATCCTCACCGGCCAGCTTGGCGACGTGATGCGCGAGTCGGCCAGGGCCGCCCTGTCCTGGATCCGCTCGCACAACGCCGAGCTCGGGATCCCGCTCGAGACGTTCGAGCGCAACACGCTCCACATCCACGTCCCCGCTGGCGCTATCCCCAAGGACGGGCCGTCGGCCGGCGTGACCATGGCCACCGCGATGGTCTCGGCGCTGACCGGCATCCCGGTCCGCAAGGACGTCGCGATGACGGGCGAGATCACCCTCCGGGGTCGCGTCCTCCCGATCGGCGGGCTCAAGAGCAAGATCCTCGCCGCGCACCTGTCGGGTGCCGCGATGGTGATCCTGCCCCGCAAGAACGAGAAGGACCTGCGCGACATCCCCGAGGAGATCCGTAAGCAGGTCAAGCTCGTGATGGCCGATTCGATGGAGCAGGTGCTCGACGCGGCCCTGCGGCGCAAGCCGCAGCCGCTCAAGTCAACCTCCGCCGCAGGCGACCCGGGCGGCCGCGGGTCCAAGGGCGCGGTGGGCCGCGCCCAGCGGAACCCGTTCCCGGCCGACCAGCCGACCGTGGTCGTCGACGGCATCGCCGTGCCGACAGGCGGGCTCGCCCTGTCCGTCGGCAGGCGCCAGTAGCCGACGCCCGAGGGGCCGGTCCGATGGAGTACCGCGACTACTACCAGACCCTGGGCGTGCCCCGGTCGGCCAGCCAGGCCGACATCAAGAAGGCATTCCGGAAGCTGGCGCGCGAGCTCCACCCGGACCGGAACCAGGGGGACAAGGCGGCCGAGCGCAAGTTCAAGGACCTCAACGAGGCCAATGAGGTCCTCTCCGACCCGGAGAAGCGCAAGCAGTACGACGTGCTCGGCGCCAACTGGGACCAGTACCAGCGCGCGGGCGGGGGCCGCTCCGGGACCGACCCGTTCGGCCCCGGCGGCCCGTTCGCCAACGTCAACTTCGGCGGCGGGGGCGGGCCCAACGTCCGCTACGAGTTCCATGCCGCCGACGGCGGCGGGGCCGGGTTCTCCGACTTCTTCCGGATGTTCTTCGGCGGGGCGACGGCCGGCGCCCAGGCGGGCCGCGCCTCCGCGAGCGGCACCGGCGGCGCCAGCTTCGAGGAGATCCTCGCCCAGATGGGCGGGGCGCCCGGCCAGACGGGCGGCACGAGCCGCGGCGGGAGCCAGCCCGCACGCGACGCCAGGCGGGACGCCTCGCGCGCCCGGCCCCGCGACGAGATCGAGGCGCCGGCCGAGATGACGCTCGAGGAGGCCTTCCACGGCACCTCCCGGCTGGTCGAGGTGGAGGGCAAGCGCTACGAGGTGTCCATCCCGCGCGGGATCGACACCGGCGGCCGCGTCCGCCTCTCCGGCAAGGGCCCTCGGGGCCGGGACCTAGTCGTGACCGTGACCGTCAAGCCCCACGACACCTACACGCGCCGCGGCGCAGACCTCGAGCGCGAGCTGCCGATCACCCTGGGCGAGGCGCTGCTCGGCGGCGAGGTGCCCGTCACCACGCTCAAGGGCCGCATCCTGCTGACCATCCCCGCCGGCACCCAGGCCGGCAAGACGTTCCGGCTGACCGGCCAGGGCATGCCCAGGCTCAAGGGCGACGGCGCCGGCGACTTGTACGTGAAGGTCCGCGTCGTCCTGCCCACCGCCCTCGATCCCGAGGCGACGGCGGCCGCGGCCCGCTTCCTCGACCTCGTCCACCAACCAGACCCCCGCGCGACGGGCTGACGCTCCGCCACGCACACCCGCACGAGAACCGACATGCAGCTCGACCGCTTCACCGAGAAGGCCCAGGAGGCCATCGTCACCGCCCAGCAGCTCGCCGAGCGGATGCAGTCGCCCGTGCTCGACGCCGAGCACCTCCTCGCCGCCCTCGTCGGCCCCGACGACGGTGTCCCCGCCGAGACGCTCCGCCGGCTTGGCGTCGACCTGCCCGCGTTCCGGGACGAGGTCGCCGGCGTCCTGTCGCGGCGCGCCCGCATCTCCGGGGGCTCGCTGGCGCTCGAGCCGCGGGCCAAGAAGATCATCGAGAAGGCGCAGGACGAGGCGCGCCGCATGGGCGACGAGTACACCTCGACCGAGCACCTCCTGCTGGGCGTGGCAGATGCCGGCGGCGATGCCCAGGCCCTCCTCGAGCGCCACGGCGCGGGCCGTGAGGCCGTCCTGGCCGCGCTCCAGGGCGTTCGCGGGAGCCAGCGGGTGACCACGCCCAATCCCGAGACCACCTACCAGGCGCTCGAGAAGTACGGCCGCGACCTCACCGCCGAGGCGCGGGCGGGCAAGCTGGACCCGGTGATCGGCCGCGACGAGGAGATCCGCCGGACCGTCCAGGTCCTGAGCCGCCGCACCAAGAACAACCCGGTGCTCATCGGCGAGCCCGGCGTGGGCAAGACCGCCATCGTCGAGGGTCTCGCCCAGCGGATCGTGCGCGGCGACGTGCCCGAGGGGCTCAAGGACAAGCGCGTCATCTCGCTCGACCTCGGCGCGATCATCGCGGGCGCCAAGTTCCGGGGCGAGTTCGAGGAGCGCCTCAAGGCGGTCCTCAAGGAGATCAAGGACAGCGACGGGCGCGTCATCCTGTTCATCGACGAGCTGCACACGGTGGTCGGCGCGGGGGCGGCCGAGGGCGCGATGGACGCGTCCAACCTGCTCAAGCCGATGCTGGCGCGCGGCGAGCTGCACACGATCGGCGCGACGACGCTCGACGAGTACCGCAAGCACATCGAGAAGGATGCGGCGCTCGAGCGGCGCTTCCAGCCGGTCATGGTGGACCAGCCGACGGTCGAGGAGACGATCTCGATCCTGCGCGGCCTGCGCGAGAGGTACGAGGTCCACCACGGCGTGCGGATCACCGACTCCGCGCTGGTGGCCGCAGCCACGCTGTCCAACCGCTACATCACCGAGCGCTTCCTGCCTGACAAGGCCATCGACCTCGTCGACGAGGCCGCCAGCCGGCTCCGGATGGAGATCGATTCCATGCCGATCGAGCTCGACGAGCTGGAGCGCCGGCGGATCCAGATGGAGATCGAGCGCGAGGCGCTGCGCAAGGAGACCGACGACGCGTCGAAGCAGCGGCTCGATGCGCTCGAGAAGGAGCTCGCCGAGATCGGCGAGCAGTCGGGCGCGATGAAGCAGCGCTGGGAGGCGGAGAAGTCCGCGATCGGCGCGCTGCGCGCCACCAAGTCCGAGGTCGAGCAGCTCGCGGTGCGGATCGACCAGGCCGAGCGCGAGGCGGACTACGGCCGCGCCGCCGAGCTCAAGTACGGTCGCGCACGCGAGCTGGCCGACCAGCAGAAGGCGCAGGAGGCGGCGATCGCCGCGCTCCAGGGTCCGGGGGCGCTCCTCAAGGAGGAGGTCACCGCGGACGACATCGCCGAGATCGTTGGCGCCTGGACGGGCATCCCGGTGTCGCGGCTGCTGGAGGGCGAGCTCGAGAAGCTCGTCCACATGGAGGAGCGGCTCCACGAGCGCATCGTGGGCCAGGACGAGGCCATCGAGGCCGTGTCCGACGCCGTCCGCCGGGCGCGGGCGGGCCTCAAGGACCCGCGACGGCCGATCGGCTCGTTCCTGTTCCTCGGGCCGACGGGCGTCGGCAAGACCGAGCTCGCCCGGGCGCTGGCCCAGTTCCTGTTCGACGACGAGCAGGCGATGGTCCGGATCGACATGAGCGAGTACATGGAGAAGTTCGCGGTGTCGCGCCTGACCGGCGCGCCTCCGGGCTACGTGGGCTACGAGGAGGGGGGCCAGCTGACCGAGGCCGTCCGGCGGCGCCCGTACCAGGTGATCCTGCTCGACGAGGTCGAGAAGGCGCACCCGGACGTGTTCAACGTGCTGCTCCAGGTGCTCGACGACGGGCGGCTGACCGACGGCCAGGGCCGGACCGTGGACTTCCGCAACACCGTCGTGATCATGACCTCGAACGTGGGGTCGCAGCAGATCGCGGCATTCTCCGGGCGCACCGACAGCGACAGCTACGAGGCGATGAAGCGCCAGGTGACCGATCAGCTCCGCAGCGTCTTCCGGCCGGAGTTCCTCAACCGGGTCGACGAGGTCATCGTCTTCCACAGCCTGACCGACGCGAACCTGGCGGCGATCGTGGGGCTGCTGGTCGCCGACCTCCAGCGGCGGATCGCGGCAACGGACCTCGCCCTCGAGCTGACGCCGGCCGCCCTGACCGTCATCCAGCGCGAGGGCACCGACCCCGCGTACGGCGCCCGGCCGCTCAAGCGGACGATCCAGCGCCTGGTCGAGAACCCCTTCGCGCGGGCGATGCTCTCCGGGACGTTCCACCCGGGCGACACCGTCGTGGCGGACGCCGACCCGGTCGGCGGGACGCTCGTGTTCTCGTCGGCCGGCGGCGGCTCGGTCGTGGCGGACCCGGGTGAGCGGCGTGACGCCCGTTCAACCGGCGGGGCGGCGCAGGAGCCCGCAGCCGCGGGCGTGGGCGGCGTGCCGGCGTTCGACCTGCCGCCGGTGGAGACGCCGAAGAAGAAGCCCGACGGCGGGCTGGTGAACTAGAACCTCGCGACATGCGGTTCGACGACCTCCTCGCCCGGCTCGAACCGCTGCCGTCGGAGCTTCCGGGGGAGCCGCGCGCGCTCATGCCGCTGCTCCACGAGCCCGGCGGTCCGCGCGCCGTGCCCGGCTGGGAGGCCACCACGTCCACCGGCCGCCCGGCTGCGGTGCTGCTCCTGCTCCACCCCGGCCCCGGCGGGGAGGCGCACGTCGTCCTCACCGAGCGCACCGACCGCGGCGGCCACCACTCGGGCGAGGTGTCGTTCCCGGGCGGGCGCGCCGAGCCGGAGGACGCCGACCTCGAGGCGACCGCGCTGCGCGAGGCAGCCGAGGAGGTGGGCCTCGATCCGGTGGCGTGCGGCCTGCGGGTGGTCGGCCGCCTGCCGACGCAGTGGATCCCGGTGTCCAACTTCACGGTGACGCCAGTCGTGGCGGTGGCCGAGCGCTGCCCTGACATGCGCCGCCAGCCGTCCGAGGTGGCCGCGATCCTCGACGTGCCGTTCACGCGCTTCCTGCCGGGCGCACCGCTGGTCCAGCGCGAGCGCGAACTCCGTGGCGCCCGGCTGAGCTACGCGGCGTTCCCGCTCCACGACATCGACGGCGCGGGGCCGGGCCTGGTTGTCTGGGGCATGACCGCGCGCGTGCTGGGCGGGCTGGGGGCGTGGCTCGATCGGAGCGACGCCGTCTGACCGTCAGGGAAACGACCCTTCGGCGACCAGCGGCTGACCTGACTCCAGGACCACCGTCACGGACGCGGCGGTACGCGCGGGTGTCGAGCCGTCGGTGTAGATCAGGAGCCAGACCCATGACGCCGGAGTGGTTCCCGGTCCGCTGATCTCGGCGCCGGTCATCGCCTTGACGCCGGCGAGGGTCACCGGGGCGGCGGCTCGCAGCGCTGCGGTCCCCTTGAGCAGGAGGTAGGGCTCGGCCGCCTTCAGCGCGGCCGCCTGCGAGATGCCGCCCGGAGCGGTGCCCATCGTCGGGATCGCCACCGACGTGCCCTGCCAGGCCAGCTCCTCGATGACCGGGAGCGCCGCGTCGGCGGCGGACGTGTAGGCGCCCGACGGATCCCAATAGGCGTCATGGGTGTGGACACGGAAGACGACCGGGATCGCCTCGCCCTCGGCAGGCCGCAGCGCGGCGCCCAGGTCGACGGGCCGCACGAACAACGCGATCGGTGTGCCGCCCGTGGCGTCAGGGTGGAGCCATACGCCGGCACACGGGTTCCACGCCGCCTCGTGCGGGTCGGGCGTGCCGGGCGCGCAGATGCGGGCGTCGGTCCCCAGCAGCCAGCCCCCGACGAAGAATGGCGTCTCGCCCGATTCCGCGATCGCCTGGTGCGCGTCGCCGGATTCGTGGACGGGCACATCGGCGAGCCTGGCCGGCACCGCCGCCATCGGTGACGGGATGGGCCCGCCGGTCGGTGGCGTCGTCCACGAGCCGAGCCGCGTCCCGGTGACATAATCGAGCATCACGTGGAGGTCGGGCAGCGTGGGGTCGATCGTCGACGAGGTGAGCGTCACGATCCACACGTAGCGCGTGGACGCGACGTCGGGCCACAGCGGGTTGTGCGTGCCGGCCGACCCTGGCGCCGCGGAGATGACCGCGTCGTAGGGACCCTGTGTCAGGTCGCTGTTGACCGCCCGCTCGCCGGCCTGCGCGGCGGAGATTCCTGCTGGCGCCGCGTCGGACGCCGTCTCGGGAACGGGGCCCGGGGCACCTGCCTGGACCACCGCCAACAGGACGGGCCGGTTGTAGCAGGTCGGGTCCATCCAGGCCGTCGAGCAGACCGGGTCCCTGCTGTCCACGCGCATGACGACGTGACGCGCCGCCCCGGTCGCGACCGCCGGGACCGTCACCGCGTAGCCCTGCACGATGGGGATACTGTCGCCGCCGCCCGCGGTCGCGTAGAGCCAGAGTTCAGCGCAGGGGTCTGTGAGGCCCGGCGGCGTCGACGAGCATGGGGTGTCGATCCCGGTGCCGATCAGCCAGCCCGAGACCAGGAACGGCGTGTCGTCGGTCGCTGCGTGAAGCCGCTCCACGGCGCCGCCGCCCACCGGGTACACGGGGCCGTCGATGGTGCTGTCGCCCGTCTGCGCGGACGGCGGGGCGATCGGCAGGTGGACGGCGTCCCCGGCCCACAGCACCTGCACGACGATCACGCAGCCCGTCCCGACGGAGCTCGTCGCCGCGCAGACGGGACTGTGCGGGTCTACGCGCAGCACGAACTCGCGCGCCGTCTCGGGTTCGACCGGCGGCAGGCCCACTGCGAACGCATCGAGCTGGCTGCCGCCAGCCGGCGAGGCGAACAGCGTCACCGTCGAGCACGGGTCGATCGGCGAGGGTGTGCTCGGCGAGGCCGCGCCCGTGCACTGCGGGTTCGGCGCGGCGCCCCGCACCCAGCCCGAGATCAGGGTAGTTGCCGCCGCCGAGTCGATGTGCTCCGCCGCGCCTGCGCCCACCGGCCAGACCGGCTCGCCGAACGACGGGACTATCGCAGGGTTCACACCGGGCGCGCTGGTGGCACCCACCGGCGGCGTCGGGTTGCCGGTCCCCATGACCGCCACCAGCAGCAGGAGCGAGGCGATCGCGCCCACAGCCAGCGCCATGCCGGAGGTGATGGACCGGGCTCGGCGCGCGCGTCCCGGGCGCACGAGCGGCAGGCCCGAGGCCGCGATCGTCGTCGCCGCACCGGCGACGGCCCGGTCGAAGGTCGCCCGGAGTCGAGCCTCGAGCTCCTCGTCGGACGCCTGGCCCGGCAGCAGCTCGGTCATCGCAGCACCTCCCGCAGCTTGGCCAAGCCGAGCCGCAGCAGCGTCTTCACGGTGTTCTCGCTCACGGCCATCGCCGCCGCCGTCTCGGCCACGGACAGGCCGGCCATGTGGTGGAGGACCACCGCCGCACGCATGCGCTGCGGCAGCCTCGCCACCGCCGCGCGCACCTCCATATCGTCGTCGGAGGGGCCGCCCGACGCCGGCACCTCGATCACGCCGCCGCCGTCAAGCGACACGAGGCCGCGCAGCCGGCGGCGCGCGCGGAACGCCTCGCGTGCCTCGATGGCGAGCAGCCAGGCGCGCAGGCTGCCCGGATCGCGCAGCTGATGCGCCTGTCGCACCGCGATCTCGAGCGTGGCCTGGACGAGGTCCAGCGCGTCGGACTCGGAGCGCACGAGGTAGCGGGCGGCCGCCAGCAGCGTCGGCGCCAGCGCGACGAGCTCGCCGTCGGCGATCGGTGTCCCCTCCGCTTCGCCCATCGTGGCGATCGCCCCCTCCCGGTGCGCCATGACCGCCGCTCCCTCCCGCATGCCCCTTCAGAGGCTCGCGCCAGCCGAAACGGGTGAATCGACGCTAGGCGAAGCGAAGCGTAGTCCGGCCCTCGGGAGTCGCGCGGGGTCGTTGGGCCGGTCCGCAGGCGGCATCTGTCACCGATGCCTGTGGCGACTGGTAGCCACATCTAGCGTCACGACCGGGTCTCCGGAAGCAGCGTTTCGCAACCTTCGGCCGCCGGGTATGCACACCAGGCATCCGCGACGTGATCCTGCGGCCGTCGCGTGGCGATGAGTCCTGTGGGGAATGCATGACGGACTCGCGGAGCGGCGCGCACCCGATCATCTCGCCCGAGGCGGCGGCCGCTCGACGCCTCTAGTCCGGCTCCCCCTCGGCGGCGGTGGGGCCGTGCAATGGCCGCGGTGCCAGCGAGCCCTCGCCGCGCGTGACGGGCCGATCGACGCGGTCCGCGCCAGGGGCGTCGGCCTCGACGTGCCCGGCCAGCAGCTTCGGGTCTTCGGCCAGCTCCACGACGATGGCCCGCATCGGGAAGCCGTCGGTCCATGCCGCGTGCAGCACGTCCGGCGGCCACACGACCGCCTCGCCCGCCGTCACGCGCGTCCGCTCCTCGCCCACGCCCACCCAGCCGCCGCCCTCGATCACGATGAACAGCGTCGTGCGCGGGTTCGCGTGCGGGGTGATCCGTGCCTGGCGGCCGAACGCGAGCTCTGCGACTAGCCCCGATGCGCGCGACTCGATGACCTGGCCCTCGATGCCCACGGTCCCGGGCGGGCCGTCGGGCCTGCGGTGGCCGACCCCGAACCGGCGGACCTCGATCGGCATGGCGGGGACGCCGCTGCGCTAGGTCCGCGCCGGGCCTACCGGCGCGCGCGGCGCCGACGGCGCGAGGACTTGGAGCGGATGGTGGCCTCGGGGCGGGTGAAGCGCTCGCGGGTGAAGTACCGCTGCTTGGCGAGCTGGCGCTCGTACACCGCGACTTCCGGCGGGAACTTGCGGAAGCGGATCCAGACCAGCGTGCCGAGCCCGGTGAACAGCGTGCCGAGCACGATGATCATGTCGAACTTGAAGACGTAGTAGACGAGGATCAGCGACGCGGTGATGGCGCCGGTCCACAGCATCCACTCGTACATCTGGACGTAGACGGGGTGGCGGCGAAGCTGCCGTGTCCGCACGTTGTAGACGACGATCGAGGCGATCAGCCACACCACCGATGCGATCGTGAGCGGGCCGTAGAGGTCCGGGACCGGGACCTGGGCGAAGGGCTTGAACAGGTATTCCCAGGGCAGGAGCTGCACGCTCGACGTCTCCGCGGAGGCCGGATCACCGCCGGCCGGCTGATGGGCCGTCCGAGTATGCCATGGGGCCGGGGTATACTCGACAGCCAGATCGCGCCCGCCCGATCGGATCCGGGGGTACGACGAGTCCCGGCCGATCAACAAGGGCGCCCGAGCCACCCGCCGCAGGAGGAACAGCGCAGGTGCGTGCGCTGCTGTCGGTCGCCAACCGTGACGGGCTTTCTGCCTTCGCGCGCGAGCTCGTCCGCCTGGGCGTCGAGCTCTACGCCACCGACGGCACGCGCGAGCACCTCGCCGCCGACGGCATCGAGGCCGCCTCGGTCTCGGACCTGACAGCCGTTCCCCCGCTGGTCGGCGGGCAGGTCCGCACCTTCCACCCCGCGATCTATGCCGGGATCCTCGCCCGGCGCGACGTCCCCGAGCAGCTCGACCAGCTCGCCGAGCACGGCATCGGCCTGATCGACCTCGTCGTCGTCAACGTCAAGCCCTTCGCGCCCGAGGTTGGCCGGCGCCACGTGGGCATCGACGAGGCGATCGAGATGATCGACGTCGGCGGGGCCGCCCTGCTGGCCGCCGCGGCGCGGAATGCGGCCGGCGTGATCGCGGCGGCGAACCCGAGGCACTACGAGACCGTCCTCGAGGAATTGCGCTCGCTCGGCCAGGTGTCGGCCGACACCCGCTATCGCCTGGCCGCCGACGCCTACAGCACCGTCGCCGCCTACTACGCCGAGATCGCCGCGTACCTCAACCAGATCTCCAACAACAACTACCCAGAGCGCCTCGCGCTCGTGCTCGAGAAGGTCAGCGACCTGCGCTACGGGGAGAACCCGCACCAGCGGGCGGCGTTCTACCGCGAGACCACGCACCGCTCCGGCACGCTGGCCGACGCCGCCCAGCTGGCCGGCGAGGCGCCGACGTTCAACAACCTGCTCGACCTCGACGCCGCCTACCGCATCGCGTCGGACTACACCGCGCCGACGGTCGTGATCACCAAGCACACGGACCCGGTCGGAATCGCCTCGGCCACCGAGCTCGTCGAGGCCTACCGGCGGGCCCTCGACACCGACCCCGTCGCGAGCTTCGGCGGCATCGTCGGGGTCAACCACGAGCTCGACGGCGCGACAGCCCGGGAGATCGCCGCCAACTCCTACGAGGCGGTCATCGCGCCCGGGTTCTCCGAGGCGGCGCTGGGCATCCTATCGGGGCAGTCGGGCCTCGAGCTCCTGTCCGTGCCGCCCTCGCCCTCCGAGGGGATGCGCGACTACGGCATCGCCAACCTCGACTTCAAGCGCGTCGCCGGCGGCCTGCTCGTCGAGGCGCTCGACCAGCTCGACATCGACCGCGGGCAGCTCCAGGTGGTCACCCGCCGCCACCCCACGCTGGGCGAGCTGACGGACTTGCTGTTCGCGTGGCGCGCCGTCCGCCACGTGCGCTCCAACGCCATCGTCCTCGCCCGCAACGGGGCCACCGTGGGCATCGGCGCGGCGCAGGCCTCGCGGAGCGTGGCGGTGGACATCGCGCTCCGGCGCGCCGGCGACCGGGCGAAGCTCGCGGTCATGGCGTCGGACGCCTACTTCCCGTTCCCCGACGGAATCCAGATCGCCGCCAACGCGGGCGTCACCGCGATCATCCAGCCGGGCGGCTCGATCCGCGACGAGATGGCGATCGAGGTCGCCGACCGGCACCACCTCGCGATGGTCTTCACGGGGCGGCGACACTTCCGGCACTGACGGGGGCTCCGGCCGCGATCGGAGCGCCCACCCACGAGAGCCCGGCCGCTCGGCCGGCCCACCGACGGGAGGCACCGATGGAACAGTTCCTCGCCCTCGAGATGGTCCGGGTCACCGAGGCCGCCGCCATCGCCTCCGCCCGGTTCATGGGCCGCGGCATGCGCGACGAGGCCGACGCCGCCGCCACCGAGGCCATGCGCCGGACGATGGACGAGGCGGACATCGCGGGCACGATCGTCATCGGCGAGGGGGAGCGCGACGACGCCCCGATGCTCTACATCGGTGAGGAGGTGGGCCGGGCTGCCCGCCACGAGCTGGCCCAGGCGGTGGACATCGCGGTGGACCCGCTCGAGGGGACGAACCTGGTCGCGACGGGCCAGGACGGCGCCCTCACGATCCTGGCGGCCAGCGAGCGCGGCGGGCTGACCCATGCGCCGGACACGTACCTCGACAAGCTGGCGGTGGGCCCGGTGGCGGCCGGCAGCGTGGACATCACGCGGCCGCCCGCCGAGAACTGCCACCGCATCGCCGAGGCGCTCCGCCGGAAGGTCAGCGACATCACGGTCATCATCCTCGACCGCCCTCGCCACACCGACCTGATCGCCGAGGTCCGCTCGACCGGCGCCCGGATCAAGCTCATCAGCGACGGCGACGTCTCGGCGGCCATCTCGTGCGCGGTCCAGGGCACGGGCGTCCACGCGGTCATGGGGATCGGCGGCGCGCCCGAGGGCGTGATCACGGCGGCCGCGCTCCGCTGCCTCGGCGGCGAGCTCCAGGCGCGGTTCCGGTTCCGCAACGACGAGGAGCGCGAGCGCGCGAAGACGATGCTCGGCCATACCGACGAGGACCGCGTCTACCGGACCGAGGACCTCGCGTCGGGCGACAACCTGGTGTTCGCGGCCACCGGCGTCACCGGCGGCGACCTGCTCCAGGCCGTCCGCTTCTTCGGCGGCGGGGCGCGCACACACTCGCTCGTGATGGCGTACCAGGCCAAGCAGGTGCGGTTCGTCGACACGGTCCACATGTTCGACCGCGACCGGCCGCCCGCGGTCCGGCTGTAGCCGGCAGCGGGCCGGGCTCGATCACCGGATCGACTGCCAGCCGGCCCCGTCCCAGGCCGCGACCGCGCGCGCCGCTCCGGGCCCCTCCAGCCCCTGCTGCCGTGCTGCAGCGGACGCCACGGTCTCGCCCCAGCCGGGCGGCACGAGCCGCGGCGCGAGGTCCGCGAGCGGCGCCAGCACGAACAGGCGACGCCGCGCCTCGGCATGGGGCACTGTGAGCGGCAGGCCCGCCTTCGCGGGGTTGTCGCTCTCGGCGCCCGGCGGCCGCACCACTGAGACCCTGTGGCGGCCGAACACGAGCAGGTCCAGGTCCACCTCGCGGGGCCCCCAGCGGTAGCGCGCCCGGCGCCCGAACCCGCGCTCCAGGTCCTTGAGCCGCACGAGCAGCCGCGATGCCGCGTCCTGGGGCGGCGTCCCGGCGGGCACGGCGACGTCGAGCGCGACCACGGCATTGCGGAAGTCGGGCTGGTCGGCCACCCCAACGGGCGCCGTCACGTAGAGCCGAGACACGCCGCGGACCCTGCAGCCGGCCTCGGCGTCGAGCGCGCGGACAGCCGCGGCCAGCGTCGCAGCGGCGTCGCCCAGGTTGGCGCCGAGCCCGATGTACGCCCGCACGACGCGCCCCGGCGGCCGACCGCGAGGCCTCGCGAGCCGCTCCGGCGACTGACCCACGGCGGATGACCTCCCGCTCGGTAGACTCCGGGCCATGCCCCCGGTCAGCGTGCTCATCCTCGCCACCGCGCCGTCGCCCGGTGCCGGACCGCTGACGCGCATCATGGACGAGGCGCGGACGGCGCTCGCGGAGCACCATCGGCGGGCCTTCCTCGACGCAGGGGCGGCTGACGCGATCGTGCGGCGGGAGCCGCCCGACGATACCCCATTCGGCGCCCGCCTCCGCCGGGTCAGCGCCGAGACGCTGCCGCTCGGACCGGCGGGGCTGGTGGTGCTCGGGGCGACGTCCATCCCGCTCGCCACCGGGGCGGACCGGCGCGACCTGGTCGACGCCGCTGCGGCGCAGGAGCCCGCGGCCCTCGCCAACCAGCGCTACTCCGCCGACGCGATCGCCCTCGCGCGCGCGGACCTGATCCTGCCGACGCTCCCCGTGGACCTCGATTCCGACAACGCCCTCCCGCGCTGGCTCGCCGAGGTGGCCCGGATCCCGGTGCGCGACCTGCGTGCCCGGCGGCGCCTGGCGATGGACGTGGACTCGCCGCTCGAGCTGCTGCTGCTCGACATGGCGCCGGCCCTCGGCCGCGCCCGCCTCCCCCAGCCGACCGATCCTGACGCCGAGCGCGTGCGGGCCCGCCTGTCCGCGCTCCGGGCCCTCGCCCGCGACCCGGGCGCGGAGCTGCTTCTGGCCGGCCGACTGTCGTCCGCGGACCTGCGCTGGGCGGAGCGCCACACGAGGTCCCGGACCCGTGCCCTCATCGAGGAGCGGGGGCTCCGGACCGCGGGTGCGGGTGCGCTGGTCGGCCGCCCGAACCGCCGTCCCCCGCGGACGGTCCTCGGCGAGCTGCTCGGCCGAGACGGACCGGGGTCGCTGGGCCGCCACGTCGCTGCGCTGGCTGACGGGGCGCTCCTCGACAGCCGCGTGCTCATCGCCCACCGCTCCGGGGCCGACGAGCGCGACTGGCCTCCGGCGGAGGACCGCTACGCGAGCGACCTGCTCCTCGCCGACCGCGTCGCCGACCCGTGGCTGGCCGAGCTGACCGCGGCGGCCGCGGCGGCGCCCGTGCCGATCCTGCTCGGCGGCCACGCCCTCGTCGGGCCCGGGGCCCGCCTGGCCCTCGCGGCCCCCGAGCCGTGAACGGCCAGCCGCGCTCACGCCGCGCGATGGCGGTCGAGGCGATCGCCCGGTGGCTGCTCGAGGTTCGGCTGCCGCACCCGGTCCGGGTGGCGGTCGACGGGCCGGACGCGGCTGGCAAGACGACGCTGGCCGACGAGCTGGCGGCGGAGCTCCTCGACCGGGGGCGCGCGGCGATCCGCGCATCGGCCGACGCCTTCGGGCGGCCGCGCGCCGAGCGCCACCGCCGGGGGCGCGACTCGCCCGACGGCTACCGGCTCGACAGCTTCGACCACGCTGCGCTCAGGCGGCTGCTCCTCGATCCGCTGGGTCCGCTCGGCGATGGCCGCTACCGCACCGTGTCATTCGACCTCGACGCCGATGCGCCCGTCGAGGCGGCGCCCGCGGTGGCCGCGCCTGCGGCCATCCTCCTCGTCGACGGGGTGTTCCTGCAGCAGGGCGACTTGCGCGACCACTGGGACCGCCGGATCTTCGTCCAGTGCGCGCCGGAGGTGACGATCGCACGCGCCCTTGCCCGGGACGTGCCGGCGCTCGGCGACGCCGACGCGGTGGAGCTCCGGTACCGCACCCGCTACCTGCCGGCCCAGGCGGCGTACCTGGTCGAGGACCAGCCTGACAAGCGCGCTGAGCTGGTGGTCCTCAACGACGACCCCGCCGCGCCGACCCTGCGCCTCCGCCCCGACGCGCTCAGCCGGCGCCCGTATCCGCGGCCGGGCGCGTGAACGCGGCGTCGGTCGTCGAGCGGGCCGAGACCGCCGGTAGCATCGCACGGTGAACCGCGAGCCATCCGGCCCGGCCGTGCCCGGCTACCGCGTCGAGCCGCTGCCGGACCCCGACACGGTTGGCGAGGACGAGGCGCTGGCCGAGGCCATCCGCGGGGAGATCCGCGCGGGGGGGCCGATCACCTTCGCCCGGTTCATGGCCCGCGCGCTGTACGAGCCCGGCCACGGCTACTACCGGCGCGAGGCGCCGGGGCCCGGGCCGGCGGGCGACTTCATCACCGCCCCCGAGATGCACCCGATCTTCGGTGCGGCGGTCGGGCGGCTGGTAGCCCAGGCGTGGGAGGCGCTGGGGCGACCACGCCCGTTCACGGTGACCGAGCCGGGCGCGGGCGCGGGCGCCCTGGCCTCGGCCATGTTGGCCGGCCTGCGCGACGAGGCGAGCCCCCTGCTCGACGCCGTCCGGTACCGACCGGTTGAGGTGGAGGCGGCCCGACTGGCGATACTCCACGCGCGACTCGACGCGGACGGCCTGGGCCAGCTCCTCGCGGACAAGCCCGCGCCTGCGGAGGAAACGGAGGTCGGGGCCGTGGTCGCCAACGAGGTGCTCGACGCGCTGCCCGTCCACCGCGCGGTGGGTCGTCCGGGCGGGCTCCGCGAGCTGCTGGTGGGCATCGACCAGGGCGGCCGGTTCACGACCGTCGAGGCGACGCCGACGACGCCCGCGCTGGCCGCGCGGCTCGACGCCGAGGGCGTGGCGCTCGCCGACGGGCAGGTCACCGAGGTCTGCCTGGCCGTCGACGACTGGCTCGCCGACTCCACCCGCCACCTCGCGGCGGGCATCGTGGTGCTGATCGACTACGCCGACGAGCCGGCCGCACTCCACGGCCCGGGCCGCCCCACAGGCACGCTGCGCGCGTTCGCACGACACGCGGTGGGCGCCGATCCCTTCCGCCACATCGGCCGGCAGGACCTGACGGCCACCGTGGACCTCGCCGCCGTGCGGGCGGCCGCAGCGCGCGCGGGACTCGACCCGCTCGGGGAGACGACGGCTGGGGAACTGCTGGCCCGCGCCGGTGACGACCTGCCGGGCCGATTCCTCGCTCGCCCGGGCGCGTCACTCCAGGACGCGCTGCGGCTCCGCTCGGCACTCGCGCGCCTGCTCGACCCCCGTGGCCTCGGCGGCTTCCGCGTGCTCGCCTTCGGCCGCGGCATGCCGGAGGGGAGCCCCCTCGACGCGCTCAGCCGGCTCCCGCGTCGCGGCTAGGCGGAGGCGCCGCGCGGCAGCGACCGGGACCGCTCAGGGTTGGACGCTGTTAGACGCGGGGGCGTAGAACCCCGGCCGGCGCGCGCCGAGCGTCAGCCGTCGCCCGGGAGGTCGCGCAGGTACTGCCCGAAGCCGGGGATGCTGAACGCGTAAGGGCCGTAGGGCCGCTGCTGGTGCACCAGGCCCGCCCGGACCAGCGCCTCCTTGACCCGGTCGACGTTCACCCTGGTGGACATGAGCCGCGCGGCATCGGACAGCCGGACGCCGTCCTCACCGGTCGATGCCTGGGCCATCGCCACGAGGAAGTCCTGCTCGCGCGGGCTCACCAGGGCGAGGCGCGGGCGGTAGAACTGCTCCTGGAGCTGGAGCTCGTACAGCCCCCTCACGCGCTCGATGTCCTCGTCGGTGATCGGGTTGCCCGACCGCGGCCACACGGCGTCGCCGAGCTGGTGGATGAACTCGGGGTACCCGCCGCTGAGCGCGAAGCCGGCCGCCAGGGCATCGGCGGTGAGGGCACCGCCGCCCATCGCCGCGATGCCGCTGAATGCCTCGGCCGACTCCGCCTCGGTGAAGCGGTCGAGGTGCTGGTAGTTGAAGCGCTCGGCGAAGCCGCCCGCCCGGTGGCACAGCACCTGCGTCTGCGGCAGGCCGGCGGCGACCATCGTGATCGGGACGCCCTGCGCCATCACCTCCTCGAGGGCCGACACGAGGGCGTGCAGCGCGTCGGCCGGGAGGAACTGGAGCTCGTCGAGGAACAGGATCGCGCGGAACTCGGGCGCGATCGCCTCGCCGAGCGACACGAGGACGCGCGTGAGGTCCTGGGTGAGCCCGCCCGCCTGCTCCGCCCTCGTTGCACCAACGGAGAGCGAGATGCCGGCGAACCCGAGCGAGAGGCTGAACGCCTTGAACCGGTCGAGCGCCTTGCGCACCCGCGAGGACGGGCCGCCCGTGGCGAAGATCTGCGCCTCGATCTGCTCGATCGCGTCGCCGATCGTGACGCGCAGGTTCTCGTCGTGGGTCATCTTGCGGCGCACCCCGACGAGCCAGCCGCGCTCGACGGCCAGCTCGGTGAGGTGGAACAGCAGCGCGGACTTCCCGACGCCGCGCACCCCGTGGACCACGAGCGGGGGCGCGCTGCTGTCAGCCTCCCACTTCGCGACCAGGCGCCGGACGAAGTGCTCTTCGATGAGCACCTGGCGGCCGGCGAAGTAGCGGGGCCGCGGCGACCCGGGGGCGAACGGGTTGAGACCCTTGGGTGTGGACATGCGCAGGGTCCCCCTGAGCGTCGAGGCGGTTCGGCCCGGCAAGCCTACTCGCCGCTCCGGCGGGCTGCCCACGGCACCGGCCCGAACGGGATCAAGCGCGGCCGCCCGGCGCGCCGGACCCCGCCCCGCTGCAGGCGCCCGAGCCGCCCGGGGCCGCTGGTGCGGGTGACTTGCGGCAGATCTGAAAGGTCCGAGCGGCCTGCGACGAGGGTCGCCATGTCCTCGCCCCGCATAGCGCCGCTGCTAGAATGGCGGGGCTGTGCGTGGGCTCTGTGCGACGCGCCCAGCGCTGTCAAATCGCGCTCGAGGGCCGGCTGCCCAACCCGGCATCCGCCCCCGTTCCTCCTCGAGGGCTACGTGGACCAGAACGCGCTCGGGAACCTCTGGTACGTCGTCGGCTTCGCCGTCGCGGGCACACTGTTCGTGTTCGGGACGATCGGCCTGGCCTGGCTCATCTCGCACCGCACCCGCGGTGACGAGCACAAGGGCTACCCGTACGAATCGGGCATCGACACCTTCGGCGACAGCCACGCCCGGTTCGGCATCCCGTTCTACATCTACGCGCTGATGTTCGTGGCCTTCGACATCGAGGTCGTGTTCATCTTCCTGTGGGCGCTGGTCTTCCAGGACCTGCTGCTGAGCGGGTTCGTCAGCATGCTCATCTTCGTGGCCATCCTGATGCTCGGCCTCGCCTACGCGTGGCGCAAGGGGGTGCTCTCGTGGCGATGACCCCGGACGGCCCCGCCGACCCTGTTGTGCCCGCCGCCGAGGGTCCCGTCGGCGGCGACGACGCCGCCCTCGTTGCGGCAGCACCGGGCGACGTCAGCGCCCCGATCATCGTCCCGAACACGCTCTGGTCGTCCACGCGCAACGACGCGTACCTGTCGACGGCGCCGGCCTACAACCACCTTCGCGACCTCGAGGGCTCGGACCTGATGCTCTCGGACACCGCGCGCTGGGGGGCGCTCGACGTCATCCCGACCAAGGCCGACATCCTGATCGACCTCATCCGCATGAACAGCCTGTGGCCGCTGTTGTCGGGCCTTGCGTGCTGCGCGATCGAGATGATGTCGGCGGCGACCTCCAAGAACGACATGGACCGCTGGGGCATGTTCCCCTTCCGCGCCAGCCCGCGCCAGGCGGACGTGCTGATCGTGGCCGGCACGCTGACCACGAAGATGGCCGGGCCCCTCGTGCGGCTCTGGGAGCAGATGCCCGAGCCGAAGTGGTGCGTCGCGATGGGCGACTGCACCTGCTCGGGCGGCCGCTACAAGCGCTCCTACTCCACGATCGAGGGCATCGACAGGGTCATGCCGGTCGACGTCTACGTGCCGGGCTGCCCGCCGCGTCCCGAGGGCCTCATCTACGGGATGATGAAGCTGGGCCAGCTCGTGAAGGAGCGGCGCGGCCACTGGGACGAGCACAGGATCGCCCCCAACGTGCCCCAGGACGTCTAGCGATGGACCGATCCCTCAAGAGCCGGCTCGAGGCCGAGCTCGGGCCGAAGCTGACCGGGCCCGTCCGCCAGCGGCACGACCAGACCGAGATCCGCATCAAGCCCGCCGACCTGATCGAGGTGCTGCGGGTCCTGCAGGAGGACCCGGCCTTCGAGTTCGTCATCCTCGCCGACCTGTGCGGCGTCGACACGGGCGAGAGCATGGAGACCGTCTACCACCTCTGGTCGAACCGGACGCCCGACTGGCTGCGCGTCGTCGCCGAGGGGCTGTCGCGCGAGGACCCGCGCGTGCCGTCGATCACCGGGCTGTGGCCGGGCGCCGAGTGGAGCGAGCGCGAGGCCTACGACATGTTCGGCATCATCTTCGAGGGCAACCGCGACCTGCGGCGGGTCTACATGCCGCCCGACTACGCGAGCTTCCCGCTGCGCAAGGACTTCTACCTGCCCGACGACTCCGCGCGCGGTCCGGGCGGCGGTGTCCGCCACGTGGAGCAGCCGTATGCGCCCGAGTCGGTGACCCCCACCAGCAGCCGCCGGACGGTGAAGGCGTGACGGCCCCCGCGACGCCGCCCCAGCAGCACCGCTCGGAAGACGATCCCCGGATCATGCTCGACGGCCAGATCGGCCAGTACGAGCAGGTCCCGCCGTACCCGCCGCGCACGGAGCGCGAGGCCGAGTTCTACACGCTCGGCGACGGCGAGATGTTCCTCAACATGGGCCCCCAGCACCCGTCCACCCACGGGGTGCTCCGGGTCGTGCTCAAGATCAGCGGCGAGAAGGTCGTGGACCTCGACCCGGTGCTGGGCTATCTCCACCGCGGCGTCGAGAAGCTGTGCGAGAACAGCGACTACCACCACATCATCAGCCAGATCGACCCGCTCGAGTACGTGAGCTCGCTGTTCATGGAGTGGGCGCCGGTCATGGCGTTCGAGCAGCTGCTCGACGTCACCGTGCCGCGTCGCGCGGAGTACATCCGGGTGCTCACCGGCGAGCTCCTCCGCGTCTCGAGCCACGCCCTGTTCCAGGGCTGGATGGCGCTCGACCTCGGCGGCCTCACCCCGATCCTCTACTCGTTCATCGAGCGCGACGAGATCGTCGAGGCGCTGGCCGCGATCACCGGCCAGCGGATGCTGTTCAACTACTTCCGCATCGGCGGCGTGAACGGCGACCTCAACCACGAGTTCCTGTCCCGCGTGGGCGACTGGATGAGCCGGGCGCTGGTGCAGCACGAGGCGAACATCGGCCTGCTCAACGAGAACGAGATCTTCGTCCGGCGCATGCGCGGCATCGGCAAGGTGGACCGCGACACGGCGCTGCGGATGGGCGTCACGGGCCCCAACATCCGGGCCGCCGGGATCCCGTTCGACGTGCGCCGCGCGCACCCCTACTCGGTGTACCCGGAGCTCGAGTTCAACGTGCCGGTCCGGGGCGCGAACGGCGGCGGCGACTCGCTCGACCGCTACCTGCTCCGGCTCGACGAGGTCCGCGAGTCCATCCGGATCATCGACCAGTGCCTCCACAACATGCCCGACGGCCCGGTCATGGCGCGCCTGCCGCGCCTGATGCGGCCCCGCCCGGGACGTGCGTGGGCGGCGGTGGAATCGCCGCGCGGCCTGTTCGGCACGTACGTGATCTCCGACGGCACCGACCAGCCGTTCCGGTTCCGGATCCACGACCCGTCGTTCGTCCACCTCCAGCTCGTGGGGATGCTGATGAAGGACAACCTCATCGCGGACACCATGGCCGTCATGGCGAGCCTCGACCCGGTCATGGGCGGGATCGACAAGTGACCGCCGCCACCCGCTCGCTGCGCCAGGTGACGACGGTCGGCAAGATCGTCATCCCGCTGATCCTGCTCATCCTCGTGGTCGCGCCCGTGGCCACGGTGGTCGTCGCCCAGACGATCGGGCCGTGGCTGGTGGACGTCCTCAACTCGAACCAGGGGATCCTCCGGTTCGTGGTCGCCATCACGGCGATCCTGCTGTTCAGCATCCCGGCCGCGTTCATCATCATCTACATGGAGCTCAAGGTCATCGCCTACATGAACCTCCGTGTAGGCCCCAACCGGGTGCTCCCCGCCGGCGCCGCCCACTCCGTGGTGGCCGGCCTCAAAGTCCTCACCAAGGAGGACTTCAGCCCCAACGGCGCCGACCGGCTGGTGTTCACCTGGTCGCCGGTCATCGTGTTCCTGACCGCGGTCATGACCTTCCTGGTCATCCCGTTCGCGCCCGGGCCGATCAACCCCCAGACCGGGCAGATGGAAGGCCTCGTCGGGGCGACGATCAACATCGGCCTGCTGTACCTGTTCGCGGTCGGCGGCATGACGGTCGTCGGGCTGCTGCTCGCCGGCTGGTCCTCGTTCAACAAGTACTCGCTGCTCGGCGGCCTCCGCTCGGCGGCGCAGGTGGTCTCGTACGAGATCCCGCTCACGCTCTCGGTTGTCGGGCTCATCCTGCTGGCCGGGACCATGAGCCTCCAGGAGATCTCGCGCCAGCAGCAGGGCTGGGCCTGGGACTGGTTCGTCTTCCGCCAGCCGCTCGGCGCCCTGATCTTCTTCATCGCTGGTGTCGCCGAGGCCAACCGCACCCCGTTCGACCTCACCGAGGCCGACTCGGAGATCGTGGCCGGCTTCGCGACCGAGTACTCGGGGATGCGGTTCGGGTTCCTGTTCTTCGCCGAGTACGTGAACGTGTTCATCATGTCGGCGCTGATCGTGACCCTGTTCTTCGGGGCCTGGAACGCGCCGGTCGACATCAACTGGCTGCTCGGGCGGGTCGGCATCGCGCCGTTCACGATCAACATCGCGCCGGGCCAGCTGGGTCTCGGGCTGCTGGCCGTGATTGCCGCGGCGCCGCTGCTGGTGACCCTGATCCTGGCCGCGCCCTTCTACATGCTGCGCGACAACAAGCCGGCCTGGCAGTCACTCGTGATCGGCTTCGTCCTGTTCAACGTGCTTGTCATGGGCGTCCTCGGGTTCATCGCTTACGTCGACTGGGACTGGCTTGCCGGCTTGATCTGGTTCATGGCCAAGTCCTTCGCCTTCGTGTTCGTCTTCGTCTGGATGCGCGGCACCTTCCCGCGCGTGCGCATCGACCAGCTGATGGGCTTCGCCTGGAAGTGGCTGCTGCCCGCCTCGCTCCTCAACCTGTTCGTGACCGCGTTCGCGATCATCCTGATCAAGCAGGTGACCGGCTGATGACCACCATCCCCGGCATGGGGCTCGTCCGCGGCATGGGCCTGACCCTGACGCGCTTCTTCCAGCCCAAGGCCACCATCATGTGGCCCGAGCAGCAGGCGGACGTCGCGCCCAAGTTCCGCGGCCGCCTCCAGCTCCTCTACGACGAGTACGGCACGCTCAAGTGCGAGACCTGCTTCCAGTGCGCCCAGGCGTGCCCGATCGAGTGCATCGACATGGGCGGCATGGACACGCGTGGGCGGTTCCACGTCCACTGGGGCCCCGCCGAGACGTATGGCGAGCGTCGCGAGGAGTCGGCGATGCGACGGGCCGGCCGGCCGGTGGCCGACGCCGAGTTCACCCGCTTCGCCCCGGTCGACCTCGGCGCGGTCGACGAGGTCCTCGACGCGCACGATTACGACCCCAGGGCGCTGCTGCCGATGCTCGAGGAGATCCAGGCGGCCTACGGCTACCTGCCGGTCGCGGCGCTCAAGCAGCTGTCGCGCAAGACCGGTGCCTGGTACGCGATCGTCTACGGCGCCGCCACCTCCTACAAGCACCTCCGCTTCGAGCCGCCGTCGGTGACCGCGGCCGCTCCGGCGGGCGAGGCCCACAAGACCGCCGAGGCGCACTTCGTCTCGGCCCTCGACGCCGCGCTGGGCGGCGGGGCGCGCGCATGACGACGTTCCTCGCCACCCCGTCCGGCTGGCCCGCCGTCCTGCTCGGCCGCGCCAAGGCCATCGCGGCCGACCCGTGGAACCTCGACGCAGCGGTCCGCGCCGGTGCGTTCGACGGGCTGCGCGCCGCGGTGCAGCACGGGCCCACCGGGACCATCGCCGAGGTGGCGTCGTCCGGGCTGCGCGGCCGCGGCGGTGCGGGCTATCCGACCGGCGACAAGTGGCGCAGCGCGGCTGGCATGGACACCGACCAGCGCTATGTGATCGCGAACGGGTACGGCGCCGATCCCGCCACCCAGATCGACGCGGCGCTGCTTGCGGCCGACCCGTGGACCGTGATCGAGGGCCTCCTCATCGCCGCGTTCGCCGTCGGCGCCACCGAGGCCATCCTCGCCGTGCGGGGGGACGACCCGACCCTCGTCGCCAAGCTCGAGGGCGCCGTCGCCGATGCGGAATCAGCGGGTTTCGCGGGCGACGACGTCGCCGGGTCCGGCCGACGGGTCACGGTCACGGTCCGCGGCCTCCAGGGCTCGTACATGCTGGGCGAGGAGACCGTCCTGATCCGGGCGCTCGAGGGGCGGCGCGCAGCGCCCGAGCAGCGCCCGCCGTACCCCACCGAGCGCGGCCTGTTCGACCGGCCGACCGTCGTCAACAACGTCGTCACGCTGGCCGCGGTGCCCTGGATCCTCACCAACGGCACCGCCGCGTTCGCGGCCGTCGGGGCGCCGGACGCCCCCGGCACCGCGCTCGTCCAGCTCCGCGGCCCGGGCGGCGCGGGGATCGCCGAAGTCCCACTCGGCACCTCGCTCCGCGACATCACCGCGCTCGTCGGCGGGGCCGGCTCCCATGGCCTCAAGGCGCTGCTCGTGGGCGGGCCTACCGGCGGGTTCCTGCCCGCGGAGGCGCTCGACACGCCGTTCACCTACGCCGCCCTCCGAGAGGCCGGCGCCCACGTCGGCTCGGGCTCGATCGTCATCGCCGACAACCGAGCCTGCGTCGTCGACCTGGCCCGCCTCCTGACCCGCTTCTCCGCCGACCAGGCGTGCGGCAAGTCGATCCCCTGCCGGATCGGCCTGCGGCGCCTCTCGGAGATCGGCGACCGGGCGGCGGCCGGCACCCCGCGCGCGGGCGACGCCGACCTCGCCGCCGACCTCGCCCACGACGTCGCGGCCAGCGCGCTGTGCGACCACGAGCGCACCGCCACCTACGCCCTGGCGTCGGTGCTCCGCTACTTCCGCTCCGAGCTCGACGACCATCTGCTCCGCAGCACCTGTCCCGCCGGCGTGTGCACGCCGATCGCGGTGGCGGGTGGTGCGGCGTCCCGGGGAGCCAGCGCATGACCGACCTCGCCACCCGCCCCGCCGACGCGCCGCTGCCGCGGCCGGAGACGCGTCCCGACAAGCCCACCAAGCTCGACACGATCACGCCCCGCGACGACTCGCTCGCCGAGACGTTCATCACCACCCAGTCGCCGCAGCGCCCGCAGAGCACGCCGCGCATCCGGATCGAGGTGGACGGCCGGCTCGTCGAGGGCTTCGAGGGCCAGACGATCCTCGAGGTCTGCCGCGACAACGGGATCGAGATCCCCACGCTGTGCTACGAGCCCAAGCTGCCCGGCTTCGGCGCCTGCCGGATGTGCGTGGTGGAGGTGGAGGGCGAGGAGAACCCGCCGATCAGCTGCTCGCGGCTGGCCGAGCCGGACATGAAGGTCCAGACCCAGACCGACGAGCTTCGCCGGCTCCGGCGGACCAACCTCGAGCTGATCTTCTCGGACCACAACGCCTACTGCCTGCCGCCGTGCCAGAACAAGTGCCCGAGCCACATCGACATTCCGGGCTTCCTGCGGGCCAACGCCGAGGCCAACTGGCGCGAGTCGGTGCGGATCTTCAAGCGCACCATCCCGTTCCCCAGCGTGCTCGGCCGCGTCTGCCCGGCGCCGTGCGAGGAGCACTGCCGGCGCGATGAGGTGGACGAGGCGATCGCCATCCGCGACAGCCACCGCTACGCCGGTGACCAGGTCCTGCGCGCCCAGATCGACGACAACGAGGACCCGCCCCTCCCGTTCGAGCGCCAGGCGCCCACGGGTCGGCGCGTGGCCGTCATCGGCTCCGGCCCGGCCGGCATGTCGTCCGCGTTCTACCTGCTGCTCGCGGGCCACGACGTCACGGTCTTCGAGCGCGACGCTGCGCCCGGCGGCATGCTCCGCTACGGCATCCCGCAGTACCGCCTGCCCAAGGTCGAGGTGCTCGAGGCGGAGTACGAGTCGGTGACCCGGCTCGGCGGCACGATGGTGTGCAACCAGGAGCTGGGCAAGGACTTCAGCCTCGACGACCTCCAGCACCAGGGCTACGACTCGGTCGTCGTCGCGATCGGCTGCTACGACACCAACAAGCTGGGCATCCCCAACGAGGACGCCGACGGCGTGATCGACGGCCTCGAGTACCTGCGCACGGCCACGCTCGGCCTGCCCTACCCGGGCCATGCCGGCAGCCGCGTCGTGGTCGTGGGCGGCGGCTTCACCTCGATGGACTGCAGCCGGACGTCGGTCCGCCAGGGCGCGTCCGAGGTGACGTTGGTCTACCGCCGCGACATGAAGGACATGCCAGCCTCTGGCGAGGTCCACGAGGCCATCGAGGAGGGCGTCACCGCCATCTTCCAGGCCGGCCCCACCAAGGTCATCAAGGACGAGGCGACGGGCAAGGTCACCGGGGTCGAGTTCATCCGGATGAAGCTGGGCGAGCCAGACGCCTCCGGCCGGCGCCGCCCGGAGCCCGCGCCCGGGACCGAGTTCACCGTGCCCTGCGACCGCGTCCTGCTGGCCATCGGGCAGGGCCCCGACCTCACCTGGTTCGGGCCCGGCAACGACGGTGTCGAGGCAACCCGGCAGCGCCGGCTCAAGGCTGACGCGGTGACCTTCGAGACCGGCCGTCCGGGCGTGTTCGCCACCGGCGACGTCCGGATCGGCGCGGCCACCGTCGTCCAGGCGATCGCCGAGGGGCGCCGTGCCGCGTACGCCGTGGACGCCTACCTGCGCGGCAACGACCTGTCGGCCATCCGCACCCGCCAGCAGCTCGCCGAGCCGCAGCCGGAGTTCCTCTCGATCGTCCCGTTCACGGGCGAGGTCAAGGAGCCGCGCTACCGGCTCAAGGCGCTCGAGGCCGAGGCGCGCAACACCAGCTACGTCGAGTACGAGATCCCGTACAGCCGCGACGAGGCGGTGGCCGAGTCCACCCGCTGCCTGCAGTGCACCTGCGAGGCGATCGGGTTCTGCGACCTGCGCCGGCTGGGGATCGAGTACGGCACGACGCTCCAGACGCTGGAGCCCAAGTACCACCAGGGCGCCGGCTACCGCTCGCTCACCGAGAGCCGGTTCACGGGCGTGAACCACGACTACGTCCGCGACGACAGCCACGCGTTCATCCTGCGCGAGCCCGCCCGATGCATCGACTGCGGCCGGTGCGCCAACGTGTGCGCCGAGGTGGTGGGCGCCGCCTGCTACGACTTCATGCGGACCGGCTTCGACGCCCTGGTGACGACGCCGCTCGACATGAGCCTCAACGACACGCCGTGCGTGTCCTGCGGCCGGTGCGCCGAGACGTGCCCCACCGGCGCGCTCATGCCCAAGCCGCGCATCCTCCAGAAGTACGACGTCGACGAGAGCCGCTGCATCCTGTGCGGCATCTGCGTCGACGCCTGCCCCTACGACGCCGTCCGCGACAGCGACCAGTTCGAGCTCAGCCACACGTCCCGCGAAGAGCCGTCGATCGACCTCCTCGCGCTGGCCGCGGTCGAGCGCGAGACGGAGATGAGCTACATCCGCCGCGAGCGCGACTGGGCCGAGCGGGCCCGCGCCGAGGGCCGTCTGATCGACGAGTCCCGGCGCCTGCCCGTGCTGCCGGCCTCGTTGGCGGGACATCGCTGAGAGGGACGAGTGACGCTGCCTGACACGATCCCGCTCCTGGGGTTCGGCTGGTCCGACCTGCTGTTTCTCCTGTTCGCCGCGATCATGATCGTGGCGGCGCTGGCCGTGGTCCTCCAGCGCGACATCATCCGCGCCGGCGGCGCCATGATCATCTGCTTCGCCGCCCTCGCCGGGCTCTACGTGATCGCCGGCACGCCGGTCGTGGCCGCGGCCCAGGTGCTCGTCTACATCGGCGCGATCAGCGTGCTCGTCCTGTTCGCGATCATGCTGACCCAGACGAAGTCGGCCCCGCGGGCCCTCGTGTTCCAGACCCAGGCGCTGCCCGCCGCGATCGCGGCTGTCATCCTCGCGCTGCTGATCGGGCTCACGGTGGTGGCCACCGACTGGCCCAAGCAGGTGGCGACGCAGGCGGCGGCCGCCGCCGACATGGCCATGACGCTGTTCACGGACTACACGCTGCCGTTCGAGGTCGTGAGCGTCCTGCTCCTGGCCGCGGTGGTCGGCGGCGTGTTCCTGGCCAAGCGCGAGCGCGGGGAGGCCGAGTGATGTTGAGCGCCCTCAACCTCATCTCGCAGAACCTCGACGCCTACCTCGTCCTGTCGGGCCTCCTGTTCGCGATCGGCGCGTTCGGGTTCCTCGCCCGCCGCAACGCGATCAGCATGCTGATGTCGATCGAGCTGATGCTCAATGCGGTGAACCTCGCGTTCATCGCGTTCGGCGCGTTCGTCTACAACGGTGACCCCAAGCACGCCGCGCAGGCGAGCGACATCGCGCTGATCGTGATCGCCTCGGCGGCCGCCGAGGCCACGGTGGGCCTCGCGATCGTCATCGCGATCTACCGGAACCGCAAGACGCCGCTCGTCGACGAGTACGACGCGATGCGGCAATAGGGGCGGGACGATGCCGTACGACACGCTGATCGAGCTGATCCCGCTCCTGCCCATCGTGGGCTTCGCCTTCACCGCGCTGTTCGGGCGCCGCCTGCAGCTCCGCTTCGGCCGCTGGGCGGCCGAGATCGTGCCGGTGGGCCTGATCATCGCGGTCTGGGTGATCGCGATGATCGTGGTGGTGCCCGCGCTCGGCCACCAGGACCCGTTCGGCGAGTCCGGCCGCGACGTCAAGGCCTGGACCTGGATCCCGGCCGGCGGCCTCCAGGTGGACATGGGCTTCCACGTGGACGCGCTCACCGCGTGCCTGCTGATCGTCGTCACCACGATCGGCATGCTCGTGCACGTGTACTCGATCGGGTACATGGCGCACGACAAGGCGACATGGCGGTTCTTCGCCTACCTCAACCTGTTCATGTTCTCGATGCTCATCCTGGTCCTGGCGAACAACTGGCTGCTGGTGTTCACCGGATGGGAGCTGGTCGGCCTCTGCTCGTACCTGCTGATCGGGTTCTGGTACCACAAGCGGACGGCCGCGCTGGCCGCCAAGAAAGCGTTCATCGTCAACCGCGTCGGCGATGTCGGGTTCGCGCTCGGCATCATGGCGATCTTCCTGAACACGGGCACGCTGAACATCCAGGACTCGCTGGCCAAGCTCACGGCACCCGGCGCCGCGCTCACCGTCCCGCTCACGGTCGTGGCCCTGCTCGTCTTCGCCGGCGCCATGGGCAAGAGCGCCCAGTTCCCGCTGCACGTCTGGCTGCCCGACGCGATGGAGGGCCCGACCCCGGTGTCGGCGCTCATCCACGCGGCCACGATGGTCAACGCCGGCGTCTACCTCATCGCCCGCGCCAACCCGCTGTTCGCCCACGCCCAGGACGCGATGCTCGTGGTGGCGGCGATCGGGATCTTCACCGCGTTCATGGCGGCCTCGATCGCATTCACCCAGACCGACATCAAGCGCGTGCTCGCGTTCTCCACGCTCTCGCAGCTGGGCTACATGTTCGCGGCGCTGGGCGTGGGCGCGTTCTCCGCGGCGATCTTCCACCTGATGAGCCACGGCTTCTTCAAGGGCCTGCTGTTCCTCGACTCGGGCTCGGTGATCCACGCGGTCCACGACGAGCAGGACATGAACCGCATGGGCGGCCTGTGGCGCAAGATCCCGATCACGCACGCGACGATGCTCATCGCGACGATCGCGATCTCCGGCATCCCGATCTTCTCCGGCTTCTTCTCCAAGGACGAGATCCTCGGCGAGGCGTACAAGAACGGCTTCGCCTGGGTGTGGGCGATCGGCGTGCTGGTCGCGGTCATGACCGCGTTCTATATGTGGCGCCTGATGGGCAAGACGTTCTACGGCGAGTCGCACGTCGACCCGGCGGTGGCGCCCAAGGTCCACGAGTCGGCCTGGCAGATGACGCTGCCGCTGGTCCTGCTCGCGATCCCGTCGATGTTCCTGGGCCTCGCGGTCGGCTGGCCGCTCGGCAACGGGCTGCTCACCCAATGGCTCGAGCCCGTGTTCAAGGGTGCCGAGGAGACGCTCAAGTTCGCCAAGGCCGAGACCTTCCTGGGCCTGCCGGTCGATGCCGCGCTCATCACGATCAGCGTCGTCGCGGCCGTGGCCGGCCTGGTGGTCGGCATCGGCCTGTTCGGCCCGCGCCGCGTCCGCCAGGAGACGATCGACCGCATCTCGTCGGCCAACGGCGTCATGCGATTCGCCTACCGCCTGTCGCTCAACAAGTGGTGGTTCGACGAGCTCAACGACCTGCTGTTCATCCGGATCGGCGGCCGCGTCGCGGCGTTCCTGTGGTGGTTCGACAGGACCATCGTCGACGGCACCGTGAACGGCGTCGGGACGGTCGTCCGCGATGCCGGCACCGGCCTGCGGCAGATCCAGACGGGCCGCGTCCAGAACTACGCCCTGGGCATCGCGATCGGCCTGATCGTGATGGCGGGGTCCCTCCTCCTGATCGTGGGGCAGCCTCGATGACCGGCAGCGGCCTCGTGACGCTTATCGTCTTCCTGCCGCTCGTCGGCGCGATCGCCGTCGCGTTCACGAAGGGCTCCCGGCCCAACCAGGCGCGCTACACCGCGCTCGGCTTCGCGCTGGTCACCTGGGCGGCCTCGCTCGTGATGCTGGCGCAGTTCACCAGCAACCCCGGGACGACCCAGTTCATCGACCGCGCCCCGTGGATCCCGGCGTTCGGCATCCAGTACAAGGTGGGCGCGGACGGGCTGTCAGCGGTCATGGTGGTGCTCACGACCACGCTGTCCTGGATCAGCATCCTCGCCTCGTTCTCGCCGATCCAGAACCGGGTGAAGGAGTACATGGTCTCGTTCCTAATCCTCGAGGTCGGCATGGCCGGCGTGTTCGTGGCCCAGGACCTGTTCCTCTTCTACATCTTCTGGGAAGTCGTCCTCGTCCCGATGTACCTGATCATCGGCATCTGGGGCGGCAAGAACCGGATCTACGCGACGATCAAGTTCGTCCTGTACACGCTCGTCGGCTCGCTGCTGATGCTGGTCGCCATCCTGTCGGTCGCGTTCCTCTACCAGTCCGCGCACCACGGCTCCTGGGAGAACGCGTTCGACCTCGCCTCGCTGATCCAGTTCGCCTCGCAGGGCGGCTACGGCGGCACGTTCGGGATCCTCGCCTTCGGCGCCTTCGCCCTGGCCTTCGCGATCAAGGTCCCGATGTTCCCGTTCCACACCTGGCTGCCCGACGCCCACGTCGAGGCGCCGACGGCCGGCTCGGTGATCCTGGCCGGCGTCCTGCTCAAGCTGGGCGGCTACGGGTTCATCCGGTTCGCGCTGCCGCTGTTCCCCGAGGCCGCCCACACCTGGGCGCCGGTGATCATCGTGCTGTCGCTGATCGCGATCATCTACGGCGCGATCGTGGCGCTGGTGCAGCCAGACCTCAAGAAGCTTGTCGCCTACTCGTCGGTGAGCCACATGGGCTTCGTGACGCTGGGCATCTTCGCCTTCAACCAGCAGGCGCTCCAGGGCGCCATCCTCCAGATGGTCAACCACGGCCTGATCACCGGCGCCCTGTTCCTGCTCGTGGGCGTGATCTACGAGCGGACGCACGACCGGACGATCGCCAAGATGGGCGGCCTGGGCTCGGCGGTGCCGGTCTACGCGGCCGCGCTCGGGTACTTCGTGTTCGCCTCGGCTGGCCTGCCCGGCCTGTCAGGGTTCGTGGGCGAGTTCCTCACCCTCCTGGGCACCTTCTCCGTCATGCCCTGGGCCGCCGCGGTGGCGGCGTTCGTGATGATCTTCGCCGCGGGCTACCTGCTCTGGATGCTCCAGCGGGTGGCGTTCGGCGACCTGTCCGAGTTCCTGCGGGGACTCGGGGGCCACCTCACCGACATGAGGCCGGTCGAGGCCCTGACGCTTGTGCCGCTCGGCGCCCTGGTCGTGGTCTTCGGCCTGTTCCCGGGCCTCGTGCTCGACGTCGTCTCGGGCTCGGTCCAGACGACGCTCTCGACGGTCGCCCAGGCCGCGCCCATCGCCCTCGGGCTGTGGCGGTAGGAGGAACCCGGTGAACTTCTCCGTCAACGCCACCGAGGTGACGGCGATCGCCCCGTTCATCGCGGCGGTCCTGGTGGCAGCGGCCGTGATCCTCGTCGACTTCATCTGGCCCGGCCGGAAGCCGGTTGCGATCGGCACCACCTTCGTCGGACTCGCGATCGTGGCCGGGCTGACCGTCGCGGCGGGCCTGGCCGCCAATGCCGACGCCAGTGGCAGGATCACCGCGTTCAACGGCGCCTACGTGACCGATCCGCTGACCACGTTCCTGGACCTGCTGTTCATCTCGATCGCGGCGCTGACCGCGGCGTTCGCTCCCGACTACCTCGCCGAGCGCAAGCTGCCGGTGGCGGAGTTCAATGCCGTGCTCGTCTTCGCGATGTCGGGCGCCATGCTCATCGCGGGCTCGGCGGACCTGATCGTGCTGTTCCTCGGGCTCGAGCTGATGGTCCTGCCCGGCTACCTGCTGGCCGGCTACCACAAGACCGACGGCTTCTCCACCGAGGGCGCGATCAAGTACTTCCTGCTCGGCTCGTTCAGCTCGGCGATCTTCCTGTTCGGGATCGCGTTCCTGTTCGGCATGACCGGGTCCACCCGGATCGACGCGGTGTCGGGCAGCCTCGCGCAGGTGGTGGCCGGCAAGGCGCCGTTCAGCCCCGCCCTCGGACTGGGCCTCGCGTTCCTCACCACCGGCGTCGCGTTCAAGATCGCCGCCGTGCCGTTCCACTACTGGACGCCCGACGCCTACCAGGGCTCGCCCACGCCCGTGACCGGCTACCTCTCGGTGGGGCCGAAGGTGGGCGCGTTCGCGCTGATCATCCGCCTGTTCGCCGGGGCGCTGCTCCCGATGGCAGCCGAGTGGAACATCGTGATCATCGTGCTGGCGGCCACGACCATGACGCTCGGCAACCTGGTCGCGCTGACCCAGGACAACGTCAAGCGGATGCTCGCGTACTCGTCGATCGCCCACACCGGCTACATGCTGGTGGGCTTCGCCGCGTTCGCCGCGGGCCAGATCCAGGGCCTCGAGGGGCTGCTGTACTACGGCGCGGCATACACGTTCATGAACCTGGGCGCGTTCGCGGTCATCGCGGCAATCCAGCGCCGGACCGGCATCTCGAGCAACCTGTCCACGTTCGCCGGCCTCGTCAAGCGCGAGCCCGCCCTTGCCTGGCTGATGACACTGTTCCTGCTCAGCCTGACGGGGATCCCGCCGACCGCCGGCTTCTTCGGGAAGTTCTACGTGATCCTCGCGGCGGTCCAGGCTGGTCAGTCCAACCCCTGGATGAACGTCCTCGCGGTGCTCACCATGCTCAATGCGACCGCGGCGGCGTTCTACTACCTCCGCGTCGTGGTCTACATGTTCATGCGCGACTCCGACGCCGAGGTGTCGGTGATGGCGCACGGACGCCTGGTGTGGACCGGCCTCACGGTCTCGACCGTGATGACGATCGTGCTGGGCTTCTTCCCGGGCGTGCTGCTCGACTTGGTGTCCACGGCCGCCAAGACGTTCGGGTAGCGTCGGCAGGCCGTCCGCGGGTCGGTCTCCAAGCGAGGCGAGCTCGGAGTTCGGCTGCGGCGATCCGATAGCGGGGTTCCGGGCGGCCGCCGCGGCCGCCGAGGCCGCTGCCTACGGCGCCCCGGAGCCGGACCGACTCGCTGCCGGCGACGGCGACCCTGACGCGCGGCCGGCGGGAGACGGCGATGGCGCCCCGGAGCCCGACGGACTGGCCGCCGGCGACGGCGACCCTGACAGTCCCGACGGCGCGGCCGAGCCGGACGGAGTGGGCGAGGGCGACGGCGTGGGCGAGGGCGACGGAGTGGGCGTCGGGGTCGCGACCAGGAGCGGTGTGGGCGTGGCGACCACGGGGGCCGGGGGCGGGGGCAGCAGTGCCACGGCGCCGCCCACGGCCAGCCCGCCGACGAGGATCCCCGCCAGCAGCCCCGCCCCGATCACCACCTTGCTGCCCATGCGCCACGAGCGTACCAGCACCATCGGGTGAAGGTGGGTCGGCCGGGACTGGCGCTACCATGCGGGCGCGATGCGAACCCCATTCCGAGCCACGAGGGCCGCGACGGCCGGCGTCTCGGTCGCCGCCGTGCTGATCGTCGCCGTTGTCGCCGTCGCCCTCAGCGGGGCCGTGTTCGGGCCAGGGTCGTCGAGCCCGTCGCCTGTGGCGCTCGAGGCGACGCAGTCGGTCGCGCCGTCGTCCACGCCGTCGGTCCCGGCATCGCCGAGCCTCGTTCCCGAGGCCTCGCCGAGCCTCGACCCGTCTCCGAGCGACTCGCTGGCACCGAGCAACTCGCCGCTGCCGTCGCCCTCTGCCACTGCCGGCCCAACCCCGTCGCCCGCGCCCTACAAGGGCCCGCTGGTGGCGACGCGCGTGGTCGTGCCGGCCCTGCGCATCGACCTCGCGATCACCAAGTCGCCGCCAGCCGGGGTCTACCCGTACTGCAACGTGGCGATGTCCTTCGGCAAGCCGTTCGGGCAGCCGGGCCAGAGCCGCGCGACCTACCTCTTCGCCCACGCTCGGGTCGGCATGTTCTACCCGATCTACAACCTCACGATGCTCAAGCGGACGCCGAACAAGATGGTCGGCATGGTGGTGAACGTCTACACGAGCGACTCCAAGCTCCACGTCTACAAGGTCAGCCGGGTCCTGCCCCACCAGCTGACCCTGAACCGGGCGCTCGCCTCCACCCACGACCAGCTCTGGCTCCAGACGTCCGAGGGCCCGCACGGCACGCCCGGCAAGACCCAGGTGGTGGCCGAGCCGGTGTCGATCTCCGCCGCGAGCTACGCCGCATCGCACCCCAAGGTGCACATCGTGAAGTGCGGAACCTGAGATGGCGCGCAGGCTCCTCGGCTATGTGGCGGCGTTCTTCACGAGGCTGGTCCCGGCGATCCTGACCGCGCTCGGCGTCGTGATCGTGACCGCCGGCCTGCTCTCGTATGCGGACCCGGCGACGGCCGGCGTCCTGCCGACGCCGTCGAGCACGGCCGGCCTTGACCCCCTCCCGTCGATCTCGTTCCAGGTGCCCACCGCCGACCCGAGCGCTGGCCCCGGCGCGAGCGCGGGCGCCTCGGCCGGACCGTCGGCGTCGGGCGGGCCAGCCGTCGCGACGAGGATCGTCATCCCGGCACTCCGGATCGACCTGCCGATCGTGGCCGGGCCGTCCGGCTACCCCTACTGCAACGTCGCCATGTACCAGACGGCCGCGCCCTTCGTGCAGCCGGGCCAGGGCGGTCCCGTGTACATCTTCGCGCACGCCCGCGACGGGATGTTCGGTCCGATCTACAACCTGGTCATGGTGCAGGGGACGCCGAACAAGATGGTGTCCGACCTGGTCGAGGTCTACACGAGCGACAACAAGCTCTACCAGTACGAGATCACGAACGTCTACCCGCACCAGTTGAACATGGACCGCCCTGCGGCCGCCGCCAGCGAGCAGCTGTGGCTGCAGACCTCCGAGGGCTATCACATCGCCCCCAAGACCCAGGTGCTGGCGAAGCCGCTCTCGGTGGGCAACGCTGATCCCAAGGACGCCCACCCGACGCCGCACCCGGTGGTGTGCGGGTAGCTCGGCACCATTGGCCCCCCGGCCCGCCCCCGGCCGGCCCGCCCCGGCCGCGTCTCGCGAGGCTGCTCGGTCGCCATCCCTGCCCGAGAGGCGTGGCCACGACGTCCGGGGCAGGAGGCTGGTCACCGCCGCCCACGCGACGGCGCAGCCGGGGCTCGTCACCGCCGCCCCGCGACGGCGCAGCCCGGGCCGGTCATCGCCGCCAGACCGACCTCGTCGGGTCGTTCCAGTCTTGCGGAACCATCCGCTGCCGGTCGACCGGTCGACCACAGGCGCAGGTCGGTCAATGTCGTTCCGCGATTGTGGAAGCATCGCGCAGGTGCCATCCAGGAGGAGGCTGCCCGGGTGCGGCCACTGGGACGGCGCCGATGGTCAACGGCCGGCCCGATCGTCTGAGCGCGGGTTGGTTACGCGATTGCGGAAGCATCGCGCAGGTGCCACATTACGGACCACCTCGCAGGGGGGCGGCGGGCGGGGCGGCTGGCGGGGCGGCTGGCTGGCGGGCGGGGCGGCTGGCGGGGACCGGCTGGCGGGGCCCGGGCTAGATCCAGTCGATGCGGTGCAGGATCCAGACGAGGACGATCGCGAGCCCGCAGACGACGGTCGTGACCAGCCAGAATCCGCCCGCCTCCGTGCCGGCGAAGGCAGAGCCCGCCTCGCTCATCCCGAAGATCCCCGCGAACGCACCGATCCCGGCCAGCACCACCGTGACCCCGGTCAGGCGTTTCATGATGACTGAGAGGTTGTTGTTGATCGTGGACAGGTAGACGTCGAGCGTGCCAGCCACGAGGTCGCGATCGTTGTCGAGCTCGTCGGTGACCCGGATCAAGTGGTCGTACACGTCGCGGAAGTAGACGATGTGGTCGGCTGATACGAGGGGCAGATCGCGGTTCGTGAGCTGGTTGAAGATCTCCCGCGCGGGCGACGTCGCGCGGCGCAGGCCGATCAGCTCGCGCTTGAGGGCGAACAGGCGCTCGAGCGTCGCCGGCGTCGCCCTGCGGATGACGTCGTCCTGCAGCTCGTCGATCTCGTCCTCGATGGCGTCCATGACCGGGAACAGCGCATCGACGAGGCCGTCCGTCACCGCGTACAGCAGGTAGTCGGGACCTCGCTCGACCGCCGCGCCAGGGTCGCCGTGGAGCTGGTCGAGGCGGAACGGGTCCCAGCCTGTGTCGTGGACGGTGAGCAGCGAGCGCTTGCCGAGAACGAGGTCCACCTCATCGGTGCTCACGACGCCGTCCCGGTAGCGCACCGCGAACATGACGATGTGGATCGTGCCCTCGATCTCCTCGAACTTCGCCCGCTGGTTGCGCTCGGCGATGTCCTCGGCGATGAGCGGGTGGAGGTCGAGCAGCGTGGCCACCTCGGCCACCGACGAGCCCTCAGACGCGGTCACGTCCACCCAGACCACGGCGGCCGGGTCCTCCAGGATCGTGGCCAGCTGCTCGAGGCTGCCGACCTCGACTGTGCGGCCTCCCGCGCGCGCCACGCCGCGGACCACAGGCACCGAGGGAGCCGGGGTGCCGGGGTCGCGGCTGACGCGACCGGGATCGTCGGGTGCCTGGCTCACGGCGTCGGGTGGCATCGGCCCTCAGGACTGGAGGTCCGGGGCGGGCGCCTCGGAGGCCGCGAGCATACGCCGACGGCCGCCCAGCACGAGCGCCGGGACGACGGCGACAGCCGTCACGACGGCGGCCATGAGGAACACGCCCACCATGATCTGCGCGGCCTCGCGCGCGGCCCACGCCTCGAGCGCGGCCACCACCTGCCCGTCCTTGAGGGGCCGGTCGCGCAGGGCTGCCGGGATGAACTGCCTGTAGGCGTCGGCCGTGGCGTAGACCTGGTCGTAGAGGTGGTCGATCGTCGTGGAGCCGTAGGCCGTGAGGGTGGCCAGGCCGACCGCCATGCCGGCCATGCGGGCCACGGTCACCATTGACGCCGCCGACCCGAATGCCGAGGCGTCGACAGCATCCGTGGCCGCGGTGGAGCGGGGCGTCACGGTCAGGCCGAAGCCGGCCCCGAACAGCGCGAGGGCGCCCGCCGCGGCCGCGATCGACGTGTTCGGGGTCCAGCCGGCCATGACCGCGAGCCCCACGACCGACGCGACGAGGCCGGCCACCGTGACGAGGCGCAGCCCGAGGGCGCGCAGGGCCCAACCCGACACGAGCGCGCCGAGCGCCGTCGCAGCCGCGAGCGCGCCGAGCGCCACCCGCTGCTGATCGGGCCCGCCGTAGAGCACGCGGTCGACGAACACGGCGCCGCCCACGATCGCGGTGGCGAGGCCGTAGCCGGTCAGGAGCGACACGAGCGCGGCCGAGGCGAATGCCGGTCGCCGGAACAGCCGGGGATCGAGGAACGGGTCGCTCGTCCGCAGGCCGTGCGCCACCGCGAGCGGGATCGCGGCCACCGCGAGCGCTGCCAGCGCCGCCGCCACCAGGACCGGGTCGAGCCCGGCGTCGACCCCGCTCGACTGGCTGCCCAGCAGCGTCAGCGCGCCGAGGGTCCCCACCAGCGCCGCCGCCACGAGCCCGGCGCCCACCAGGTCCACGCGGCCGGCACGTCGCGGTGTGTCCCAGCCCGCCGACGCGGCCCAGGCGACGACCAGCGCGACGAGGCCCACCGGCACGTTGACGTAGAAGATCCACCGCCATGACGGGATGAAGAGGGCATCGATCCACGATCCCGCTGCGACCCCGAGCCGGGCAAGCGCGGCATCGGGGTGGACGGCGTCGAGGATCGCGGCGCCGAGGAACGGGCCGGCGGCCATCCCGAAGAACGTCAGCCCCCCGACCACGCCCAGCGCCCTCGGACGTGCGTGGCCTTCGAACAGGTGCGCCGCAGCCGACGTGGCGAGCGGGATCAGGGCGCCGCCGCCAACGGCCTGGACGAGGCGGGCGGCGATGAGCTGCTCGAGGGTCTGCGACGCCCCGGCCAGCGCGGACCCCACCATGAACACGGCGAGCGCCGCGAGGAACGGCCGCCGGTTGCCCCACAGGTCGCCCAGGCGCCCCGCCAGCGGCATCGTCACGACGTAGACGAGCAGGTAGCCGTTGATAATCCAGGACGCCTCTCGGAGGCGCTGCCAGCCGGCAAGGTTGGCCACGATCGCGGGCAGGGCCACCGCGGTGATCATCAGTTCCAGCCCGGCGAGGAACACCCCGGCCCCCATGACGGCCAGGAGCACCACGGCCTCGCCCGAAGAGCGTCGTTCCACGCCGCGAGTGTAGGGCCCGGCGGCGCCGCACCCCGTCTCGGACCGCACTGGGCGCCCTCGACGGCCAGCTCGGCGGCGACATCCGCGCCCACGGCGTCGAGGGCCTCGCCTTCGAGGTGCTCGAGACGGTGGCGGTGGAGCCTGGCACCGCGGATGCGGAGCTGCAGGCCGACCTCGAGACCCTCGAGGCGCTCTGGCGCGAGCAGCTGGGCGCGAGTTGACACGCTGCCCACGGGCGCTTAGGATCAACGCCCATTGATATCAACCGCTGTTGATGTAACAGCGGAGGTATCGGCAGCGAGGCGCGCAAGCCCGTGTCACCCTCCCCGGCCCGGATCCGGAGCACGATCGCGAGCGTCGTCGAGGTACCCGACGACCTGCGCGAGCTGCGCAAGGTCCACAAGGTCCTGGCGGACGCGAACCGGCTGCGCATCCTGCGGCGGCTGGCCGACGGGCCCGCCACCGTGAACGAACTGGTCGACGCCGTCGGCCTGTCCCAGCCGCTCGTTTCCTGGCACCTGAGCAAGCTCCGCGAGGTCGACCTCGTGCGGGCGCGCCGTGAGGGACGGGGGATCCTGCACACCATCGTGCCCCAGGCGTTCGAGGCGTTCATCGCCCGCGAGATGCGGGCCCTCGGCCTCGACGCCGCCATCGCGCGCGGCAGGCAGGCCGAGTGAGCGGCTCGCTCGTCACGCCCGGCCTCCGGGCGCGGATCCGGGGGCTGATGACCCCCATCGCGCTGGGCCTGGGCCGACTCGGCCTGTCGCCCAACGCGCTCACGGTCATCGGCTTCCTCATCGCCGTCGTCGCCGCGGTCGCGGCTGCGCTCGGGGCCTGGCTGGCCGCGGGCCTGCTCGTGATCTTCGGCGGCGTGTTCGACCTGTTCGACGGCGCGCTGGCCCGCGCGACCAACCGGGTCTCGCGCGTCGGCGGCTTCCTCGACGCCACCTTCGACCGCTGGGGCGAGGGCGTCGTCTACACCGGCATCGGGATCGGCTGCCTGGCCGGGGCATTCGACCTCGGCGCCGTGCTCGCCATGGCGGCGATGTCGTCGGCGTTCATGGTCAGCTACACCCGTGCTCGCGCCGAGAGCTTCGGCTTCTCGCCGGGCAAGGGCATGGCCAACGTCGGCCTCGCGCCGCGCGAGGTGCGGCTCGTGATCCTCACGCTCGGCCTTCTCGCGACCGGAGTGCTCGGAGGCGCCGGCTTCGAGGAGTGCGGAGCCCTGTTGTGCGTCGATGGAGCTGCCCGCGGCGGGACTTGGGTCCTCGGCGCGGCGCTTGCCCTCATCGCCGTCCTCGCCACCATCACCACCATCCAGCGCATCCTCGCCACGCTCCGCCAGGCGAGCGCCACCGACGGCTAGCCCGGAGCCGCGACCCGATCCAGTGGAGGAAACCATGACCGATAGCGAGAGCACGCCCGCCGCCCCCGGCAAGAAGATCCGCGTCGCCATCGTCGGCGTCGGCAACTGCGCGAGCAGCCTGATCCAGGGCCGCTACTACTACGAGCACGCCAAGGCCACCGACACGGTGCCCGGCCTGATGCACGTGCAGCTCGGCGACTACCACATCAGCGACATCGAGTTCGTGGCCGCCTTCGACGTCGACAAGGAGAAGGTCGGCAAGGACATCTCCGAGGCGATCTTCTCGGGCCAGAACAACACCTACAAGTTCATGGACGTGCCCCACATGGGCGTCACCGTGGACCGCGGGATGACCCACGACGGCCTGGGCAAGTACCTCTCGCAGGTCATCGAGAAGGCGCCCGGCCCTACGGCGGATGTGGTCGGCATCCTCAAGGAGCGCAAGGTCGACGTGGTGGTGTCCTACCTGCCGGTGGGCAGCGAGGAGGCCACCAAGTGGTACGTCGAGCAGGCGCTCCAGGCGGGCGTCGGCTTCGTCAATGCCATCCCGGTGTTCATCGGGCGCGAGCCCTACTGGCAGCGCCGGTTCGCCGAGCGCGGACTGCCGGTCATCGGCGACGACATCAAGAGCCAGGTCGGCGCGACGATCAGCCACCGCGTGATGACCCGCCTGTTCATGGACCGCGGCGTCCGCCTCGACCGCACCTACCAGCTCAACTTCGGCGGCAACACGGATTTCATGAACATGCTCGAGCGCGAGCGCCTGGAGTCCAAGAAGATCTCCAAGACCAACGCGGTCACGTCCATGCTCGACTACGACATCGACCCCGACAACGTCCACGTCGGCCCGAGCGACTACGTGCCTTGGCTCAAGGACCGCAAGTACTGCTACATCGTCATGGAGGGCACGACGTTCGGCGACGTGCCGCTCAAGGCCGAGCTGAAGCTCGAGGTCTGGGACAGCCCGAACTCCGCCGGCGTCATCATCGACGCCGTCCGCTGCCTGAAGATCGGGCTTGATCGCGGCCTGAAGGGTACCCTTGTGGCTCCGTCGAGCTACTTCATGAAGAGCCCGCCGATCCAGATCCATGACGACGTCGCCCGCGAGCGCGTCGAGGCCTTCATTCGCGGTGAGGACAACGAGACGCTTGTCGGCACCGAAGAGTCGAAGGAGCACTCGAAGGCGCTGGCGGCGGCTACGAGGACGAAGGCTCCCGCGAGGAAGTGACCAACCCCAAGGACAAGAAGCTCGAGGCGCCCCACCGGCGCCTCGAGTCCACCCCTCCGCGCATCGTGGAGAAGGCGGCGGTCATCGGCTACCGGTCGATGGCTGCCGCCCTGATTCACCTGCCGGAGTGGCTGACGGTGCCGGTGATCGGGAGCCTCAACCAGCTCTCGTACCTGTTCTGGCCGAAGAAGCGCTCGTTCTCCGACGCGAACTTCGGCAAGGTCCTCGGCCTGCCGCCCGGCCATCCGCGGGTGCGCCGGATGGCCCTGCGGGCGTACCGCGAGTACGCGCACTACATGGTCGAGATCATGCGGCTCCCGGCGCTGCCGGCCGAGGAGGTCGCCAAGCTCATCGACGGTGACGGGGTCGACCGGATCGCCGACGCCTGGGAGACGCACGGCAAGTCGATGATCGTGTGCGCCGGGCACGTCGGGAACAACGAGGCGGTCGCGGCCGGCGTGGCCTGGCGCGGCTTCCCCGCGAACGTCGTGGCAGACGACTCGGCGTTCCCCGAGATCTTCGAGATCCTGCGCAAGAACCGCGAGGACTGGGGCGTCCACGTGGTGCCGTGGCGGAACCTGCGCGAGCTGTTCTCGATCCTGCGCCGCAAGCAGATCCTGGCCCTCCTGGTGGACTGGGGCTATCGCGCGGACGGCATCCCGGTGAAGCTGTTCGGCGCCTGGACCACGCTGCCCGCGGGCCCGGCCGTCCTGGCCGCCAAGACCGGCGCGAACATCGGCTTCATGGAGGTCCGCCGGACGAGGGGCGGCCACTTCGTGGTGCAGTCCGAGGAGGCGTTCACCGTGCCCTCCTCCAACCCAGCCGACCTGCAGCTGGCCACGCAGCGGATCGCCGACGCCCTCGAGCGCACGATCGCCCGCGCGCCGGCCCAGTGGTACAGCTTCAAGCCGATGTGGCCGCCCACCGAGGCCGAGGCAGCCGAGCTCGAGCGGCGGGCGAACGAGATGCTCGCCGGGCGGCCGGCGGACGCCGACGCGTCGCGCGCGGACGCACGCCCCTCGTGAGCGGGCCCGCGTGAGCCAATCCGCCGAGCCCCGCAGCGGGCCGCCCGGCGACGCCCCTGGCCGGGAGCGGACCTCCCTCCGCGGCAGCGTGATCGTCGCCGGCGCGGGGCTCCTCGGCAGGCTCCCGGAGGCGCCCCTCGTGGCCGCCGCGGAGGCCGTCGGCGAACTCTGGTACCGCGCGTCGCCCGCGCGGGCGGCACAGGCGCGCGCAAACCTGGGCCGGGTCTGCGAGGGACTGGCCGCGCAGGGCCGCGGGTCGTCGCTGGTCCGCCGGGCCGCTGCCGACCCGGACGCCCTGGAGCGGGTGGTCCGGCGCGCGTTCCGGCACGCAGTGCGCTACTACCTCGAGATGGCCCGGGCAGGCGTCGAGTCGCCGGCGCAGACGCTGGCCCGCATCGACGTGGAGACCCCCGACGAGGTGACCGACGCGCTCCGCTCCGGGAAGCCCGTCATCCTCACGGGGATGCACTTCGGCTCGATCGAGGTGCCGGTGGTCGTCGTGAGCGACATGGTCGGCCACCACGTCACGGCGCCGATGGAGATCGTCGGCGACCCGGCAATCGCGCGCTGGTTCCTCGAGTCCCGGCGCCGCGTGGGCGTGAACGTGGTCCCCATGACCGACGCTCGGCACGCGCTGCTGGCGGCGCTCCGGCGCGGGGAGTCCGTGGGCCTGGTTGCCGACCGCGACCTGCTCCACAACGGCGTGAGCGTCCCGTTCTTCGGCCACCCGGCCCCGATCCCCGCCGGCCCGGCCCTCCTGGCCGTCGAGACGGGCCTGCCTGTCTACGTGGCGTCCGCCCGGCGCGCCGACCACCTGCGCTACAAGGGCAAGCTGGTGCGCCTCGAGGTGCCCACCGAGGGCCGCCTGCGGGAGCGCGTGACCGCCATCACGGCGAACCTCGCGGCGGCATTCGAGACGCTGCTCGCCGACGGGCCCGAGCAGTGGTTCGGGGCGTTCCACCCGATCTGGCCCGACCTCGTGGTGGGCGCACCGGCGGCGGCCGGCGACGGGGACATCCCGGCCGGCGCGAAGGACCCGGGGCCCAGGGCGACGACGCGCGACGGCGCCGCATGACACCGGAGCCCGTCGACCGCCTCGGCCGCGCCGACCTCCATGTCCACACCTGGGCGTCGGACGGGACCGACTCGGTGGTGGACGTGCTCGAGCACGTGGAGGCGGAGGGCTTCCTCGACATCATCGCGATCACCGACCACGAGCGGATCGACGCGGCGCTGGCCGGGCGCGAGATCGCGCGAGACCGCGGCATGCGCCTGACCGTGGTCGTGGGCGAGGAGATCACCACGCGCGGCGGCCACCTCCTCGGGCTGTTCCTCGAGCGGCCTGTCCCCACCTGGAAGAGCCTCGAGTGGTCCATCGAGGCCGTCCACGACCAGGGCGGCATCGCCATTCCGACCCACCCGTTCGTGCCGCTCCACCTGTGCGCGCAGGGCTGGGTGCTGCGCCGGCTGCTGCTGTCCGACAACCCGGCCGTCCGTCCGGACACGATCGAGACGTTCAACCCGACAGCGCTCGGCAAGTGGGGCCACGCGCAGGCGCAGCGCTTCGCCACCGAGTACGGCCTCGCCTTCGTCGGCAACAGCGACGCGCACATCAAGACGGCCGTGGCCTCGTCGTGGACCACATTCCCGGGACGGACGGCGGACGACTACCGGGCCGCGATCGCAGCGCGGACCACCCAGCACCACGGCGCGTTCCACGGCAGCGTCGGCCAGGTGGGGGTGTACACCCGCCAGCTGCGCAAGTATGCCCGCGACTTCCGGGCCGAGACCGGCGGCCGGATCCGGCGCGACGGCACCGGCCGCGACCACGGCTATCCCGGCGGCACCCGACGTCCGCCGCGATACCACGGCGAGTAGGCTTCGCGACGTGAAGGTCGGCCTGGTCTCGCCCTACGTCTATCCGCTGCCGGGCGGCGTGACCCAGCACGTGCGCTTCCTGTACGAGAACCTGCGGCTGCGCGGCCACGACGTCCGGATCATCACGTCCTCGCACGGCCTGCAGCGGTCGTCCGAGGGCGACGTGCTCCGGCTGGGCAAGGGCTTCTCGATGCCGGCGAACGGCTCGATGGGGACCGTGACCGTGTCGCCCCGGTTCATCAGCCAGGTCCGTGACGTGCTGGCACGCGAGCAGTTCGACCTGCTGCACTTCCACGAGCCCTTCGTGCCGTTCCTCTCACTCGTGGTGCTGCGCGAGTCGACGAGCGTCAACATCGGGACGTTCCACGCCTACGGCGGCTGGTCGCCCGCGTACGAGTTCGGCAGCCGCGCCCTGCGCGGCTACGCGGCCCGGCTCCACGGGCGGATCGCCGTGTCGGCGGCGGCGCGCCACTTCATCGACCGCTACTTCCCGGGCGACTACAAGGTGATCCCCAACGGCGTCGACGCCGAGCGCTACGGGCGTGCCGTGCCGGTGGCCCGCTGGCAGGATGGCACGCCGAACATCCTGTTCGTCGGCCGGTTCGAGCCGCGCAAGGGCGTGCTCGACCTGCTCAAGGCGTACCGCCACATCCGCAAGGACGGGGTCGAGGCGCGGCTGCTCCTGGTCGGCGGCGGGCCGCAGGAGCGCGAGGCCCGCCGCTACGTGGCCACGCGGCGGATGGGCGGCGTGGAGTTCCTGGGCCGCGTGTCCGACGACGAGAAGCTCCAGCTCTTCCGGACCGCGGACGTGTACTGCTCGCCGGCCACGGGACGTGAGTCGTTCGGGATCGTGCTCCTCGAGGCGATGGCCGCGGGAGCGCCGATCGTGGCCTCCGACATCCACGGCTACAAGGGGGTGGTCCGACGCGGGCGCGAGGCGCTGCTCGTGCCGCCCCACGAGCCGAAGGACCTCGCGGCCGCCATCGAGCGGCTCCTCCGCGACCGCGAGCTCGCCGCACGCTTCTCGGCCAGCGGCGTGACCCGCGCCGAGGAGTTCTCCTGGCCCCGCGTGACGGCTAAGGTCGACGACTACTACGGGTTCGTGATCCGGCGGCTCGCGGCGGCGGGACAGCTCCCGCCCGGCTTCCACGCCGAAGTCCCGCCGTCGCCTCGCATCGGGGTCGGCGCGGCTGACCTCGGCGCGGCTGACCTCGGCGCGGGCTGAGTCGACGGGCGGACCTCGCCACCGCTGTCCGGGCACACGCCGGGCGGGCGCGACCCACGCCCCGCTCGGCTAGGCAGCCCCGCTGACGCCCGGCTCGGGACCACCGTCGCTGTCGAGGCCGGAACCGCGGTCCTCGGCCGGCTCGTCCGCCAGCGCCTGCCGCCAGGTCCAGGCGGAGTACGCCACCGCGACCGCCGCCAGCACGATGAACGCGACCAGCACGAAGAGCCGCGGGTCGCTGAGGGAGATCGCGTTGCGGGGCGTCGTGTTGACGCCGAACTGGAACGCGTACAGGTAGGTGGGCAGCACGCCCTGGTACCAGGGCACGAGGCTCGAGGGCAGGGGCAGCGCCGCGATGTTCGGGTAGAGCACCACGAAGTTGATCGCGATCGCCGCGATCAGGCCGCCGACGAAGCGGCGGGAATCCCTCGCCGTCAGGATCTGGCTCGCCAGCAGGCCGAGCGGCACCAGCGCGACGAGGGCGATCGGCTCGGGCGCCAGGCCGTTGATCGAGAACAGCGGGTCGCTTGCCGGCAGCAGGCGGGTGAGGATCGCGAGCGCCACGACGATGATCGCGGTGATCAGCACGCCCTGGCCATCGCGCGCGGTGACGGGCCGCCCGTCGGCCCGCGGCCGGCTCAGCAGCACCAGCTGCCAGATCAGGATCCCGCCGCCCACCAGCAGGATGAGGACGAGGGCCCCGACCGCAGGGGTCACCACGAGGTTGCCCGGGTTCGCGCCGCACGCGAGGGACGCGCCCGAGCTGCCGTTCTCCTGCCAGCCGAGCTGGGCCTGGGCGACGGCGCAGATCGGCATCCGCAGCAGCCACAGCAGGGCCGGGCCCATCACCGCGAGCGCGGCGGCGGCCCGCATGAGCAGCCACGTCCGCCTCGAGGCGCCGTGCCAGACCTCGGCCACGAGGTACGCGAGCGCGATGACCAGGAACGGCAGGCTCGTGTAGTAGTGGTACTGGAAGGCGGCACGGTCGATGCGCGCCCACGAGATCCACTGGGCGAGGAAGCCCACGAAGACCAGCGCGAGCGCATTGCTGCGCCGCTTGAACGCCTGGTACGCGATGAACGCCATGGCCGGGATCGAGAGCCACCAGATGGCGCTCGTGCCGGCGTCGTAGATCGCGGCGCCCGTGTCGCCCGCGAAGCTGTCCTGGTAGAACCAGACGGGCTTGAGGTTGAGCGGCCACGCCCACCACGGGGACGACGCCGGGTGGGCCGACGAGAGCCCGTTGTGGTAGTTGTACATCGCACCCGTCAGGTCCAACAGCGTCTGGCCGGTGTGGCCGGGGGGCCAGCCGTTGGCGAAGCCTGGCGTGCCGGCCGGGAAGATCACGTGGCTCTCGACCATGGCCCACGGGATGTAGAGCACGATGTACACGGCGACGGGCACGGCCACGAGGCACACCGCCCACCACAGTGTCGAGAGCCCGATGCCCTCGCCGAAGCGCAGCCAGCCGTGCGGCGCCGGGTCCAGCGGGAGGCGGACATGTCCCGGGCGCTCGACCGCCATCGGGCCGAGCCCGAGGCGACCGGCGAGGTTGAACGCCATGAACGCCACCCCGCCGATCAGCACGAGGGCGAACGCGACGGGCAGCGGCGTCAGCTTGATCGGGCCCAGCGCGATCGCCGAGCCGACCTTGCCGAGCAGGATCGCCGCCGTCGCGATCAGGACGCCCGCGGCCGGCGGCCCGCCCACGGCGAACCGGATCTCGTCGTCCGACCACGCGACGGGGTGGTAGACGGCGATCGCGACCGCGGCCAGCGTGAGCGCGATCATGATCAGCGGGAACACGAGGTTGCCGACCGACGAGAGGTCCGACGGCACCGCGAGCGCCATCCAGCCCAGCACCCCGGTGATCGCGATCATGCCCAGGATCAGCACCACTCGGCCGAGCGCCGACCGCGCAATCACGAGGATGCCCAGGGCGCCGATGGCGTATGCGGCGACCCATTTCGACGCCAGGCCGAGGCCCAGCAGCACCCCGATGACCGGCATCAGGATCCAGAACCACTTCTTGGCCCGCGGCTCCAGCCACAGCCAGGCGAACAGCGCGTAGGCCGCGACGATGAAGAAGCCCACGTAGACGTCGTTCATCGCGATCCGGCTCTGGACGAACATCAGCCCGTCGAGCAGCACGAACAGCCCCGCCAGACCCGCGACCAGGCGGCGCTTGAACAGGATCCGCGTCAGGAGGTACAGCGCCCCGACCGTGAGCGCGCCGAAGATCACCCCGGGCATGCGCCAGCTGAAGTCGTAGTGGCCCACGTCGAGCGAGGCCACGTCACCCTGGCTGCTGAAGGCCAGGATCTCGCCCTGGCTGCTTGACGGGTAGAGCTCGTTGTGGTCCATGACGAGCGCGCTCGGCGCGAAGCCGACCTGGTGGTCCGCGAACACCGCGTTCCCGTGCGGCTCCACGACGTACACCGTGGTCTCGCCCGTGGTGGCGGTCTTGCCCAGCGCCTCGACCATCTGCGCGGACCCGTCGAACAGGACCTTCGTGGTCGGGCCGGGCATCTGGAGGGTGTCCCGCGTGGGGTCGTAGGCCGGGCCGTTGTTGGCGTCGCTGCCGGAGGTCGTGATCCAGCCCAGCTGGGGCGTGGTGCCGTCGGCGGCCGTCGTGGAGACGTACAGCTGGTCGCCCGTGCCGAGGCCCGTCACGTACGCGATGCCGCGGACCGCGCTGGGCATCGCCACCCGGTCAGCCACCACGCCGTTGTCGGCCACCATGGCCACGCCCGTGCCGTCCGCCACCGCGACAAGGGCCACCTTGGCGATCGTGATCCCGGGCAAATCCCCGCCGTCGATCGCCTTCTGCAGCTTGTCACGGGCCACGCCCTCGGGCGTCGTGAGCGCCGAGTTGCCCAGGGTGATCGGGAGCACGACGGCATCGGTGCCCGTCTGCTCGAGCGCGGCCTGGTACGTCTTGGCGTCACCGCCCACGAGGCCGACCAGGGTCGACGCTGTCGTCGCGGGGTCGGTCACGTCGGCCAGCGTGGCCTGGACGACGTCGCCGCTGCCCATCTCGCTCATGTCGGCCGCGCCCGTCAGGGTCGCCTTGCCGAGCACGGTCCCCGCGGTGGCGTCGACCATCTCGATCGACCCGTCGGACATGCGCGCGGCGATCCGCGACCCGCTGTCCCACGCCAGCAGCTGGACCGGCGCCCCGTCAAGCGTCGCGAGGTCCGTCGGGGCGGCCGGCGCGGCCCCCGCCACCCCGGCCCGCATGTCGTCGAGCGAGGTCGCGTCGACGGTCTCTAGGGTGCCCGCCATCGTGCCCACGGTCACGATGTGGGTCGTGGCGTCATAGGCGACCGTGGTGGCGCCGGGAATCCCCCAGGACGCCTCCTGTTTGCGCGTCTGGAGGTCGTAGGCGATCAGCTCGCTGCCGGTGACCACGAACACGCGGTCGCCGAGGCGGGCGTCGGGCCGGCCCGGGTCGTCGAAGCGCGGCTCGCTGGCAGCGTCGTCCACGTTCACGCCGAGGCTGCTCGACGCCGCCACGTCGTGCCCCGCAAAGACCACGATCCCCGCCGCCATCATGTACTTGGCGAGGTGCGGGTGGGTCCACTCGTAGATGTCGTGCGAGATCCCGTAGCGCCAGTCCTGGAGGAACTCGGTCGCCGTCCGCGCGTGGTAGACCTCGTCGAAGTGCATCCGCGCGGGCTCGGCGACCCGGTACGTGCGCAGGCACAGCGCGGCGATCACCATGACGGCCAGGATCCACAGGTCGAGCTTGTCGAGGCGGCCGCCCTTCTCGTTCTTGAGCTCGGCTGTGCGATCCGGCCGGTACGGGGTCTCGTTGACGCGGGCCCGGAGCCAGGCGATCGGCGACAGGTCGGCGAGCGCGGGCCGGTCGAACCACGCGGGCAGCAGCGAGCCCGGGCCGTCATGCGGGGCGCCGCCCACCGCGGTTGCGAGCCCGGCATCCCGGGCCCCGGCGGCACCCGTTCCGAGTCGGCCCGCCTCGTCGGCGGCCCGCGCCGCCTCCGTGGCGCGGCTCGCGTCCAGGTCGGCGGCCAGCGTCAGGGCGGCGCGTCCGCGGAGCTGCGCCACCCCCCACAGGAACACCCCTGTGTTGACGACCGCGATGAGCGCCACCCCCCAGAAGGAGCGGACGGCCTCGCCGATCCCGAGCCAGTCCGCCACAGACGGGTTGTCGGGGTACAGCGTGGTCAGCACCACGTACATGTTCAGGAACGTCGCGATCGACGCCAGCAGGTAGGCCACCCGCCAGCGCCACGAGAACGCGATCAGGATCGCCCCGAGCCCGAACAGCGGGAACAGGTAGCGCTCGTGGACGCGGGTCGGGACGGCGAAGAAGGCGAGCGCGAGCGCCGAGGTGCCCACCAGGATCGTCAGGCGGTCGGGGCGACGCGCCACCAGGACCGTGATGACGGCTGCCAGCGCGAGCAGCGCCACGGCGCCCACGAGGCCAGCCGGCAGCGGGCCGATCTGCGCCCAGTAGGTAGCGTCCTTGACCGGCGAATCGTAGATCCAGGCCGAGTTGCTGGCCATGCTGTTGAGGGCCCCGTTGCTGTCAGCGACGGGGAGCAGCGCCCAGGCGTTGTAGGCGTTGACCGAGATGTACGAGTAGGTGGAGGCGGTGCTCAGCATGAGCTTGAGGAGCGACGTCCCCTCGGCCGTGAACTGGAGGGGCCACAGCCCGAACGGGACGCACATCGCGATCGTGGTCACGAGGCCTGTGACGGCGGTTGTCAGGATCCGGATCCCTCCGGTCGTGCGGCGCTCCCAGCCGGTGCCGCGGATCTCAGGCGGCTCCTCGTCGCCCCACGCGCCGGCCGGCCACAGCGCCCGGCGGATGGTGACCAGGCCGACGATGGGCACGAGGATCGCCAGCTGGGGCTTGATCAGGGCGGCCACCACCGCGAGGACGGCGGACCGCTCGGTCCGGCCGCGCCACAGCTCGCGGACGGCGAGCAGCAGGAACACGGTCCCGAAACTGTCGACCTGGCCCCAGACCACCGAGTCGAACCAGGTGATCGGGTTGAGGATGACGACGAGGGCCGCAACTCGCGCCCGCCGCTCGGAGACGCCGAGCTCGAGCACCATCGAGTACACGATGTAGGCGAGTGCGACGTCAGTCAGGATGGCGGGGAGTTTGATCAGGTCGCCGACGCCGCCGATGAACGAGCCGACGACGCCCACCAGCCACAGGGCGTACAGGTAGCCCGGGGTGTAGTCCGCGAAGAAGCCGCGGTCGTAGAAGCCGAACGGGCCGTGCTGGGCGAGGTTGTCGGCCCAGTACCGGAACAGGTCCAGGTCGGTCTTGAAGCCGGAGCCGGGGATCGGCGATCCGAAGAACGGGGGCACTCCGTACGCCAGGATCAGCCGTGCGACGAGCCCGATCCCCAGGATCAGGACGATGTCGCGGCCGATGCCTCGCCGGGGGGTATCGTCCATGCTGCTCCCCCGGCCGGGCACGCCCGGGCCGGAAGCGGTCAAGAGACCCTCCTAACGAGCGTTTGAGAGTGGATCGGAGTATAGCCGAGGGCCCCCTCGCGGCCCCTGCCGAAAGCCGCCGGGGCAGCCGACTCGCCGCAGTCACCGTGGGCCTGGTCCTCGCGTGCATGGCGTTCGCGGTGTACTGGGTTTCGAACCCGGTCCACTACAACCAGTACGCGCACTTCGTGTGGCAGGCCGACGCGTTCCTCCACGGCCGACCCTGGTTCGAGTACCCGATCCAGGACGGCGTCAACACCGTGACCGGCGCGCAGTTCTACGGCTACCCCGACAACTACTACTACCAGGACGTCTACCCGCTCAAGGACGCGGCGGGGAACGACCTCGGCCGGGTGCTGCTGCCGTTCCCGCCACTGCCGGCGATCGTCCTCATGCCGTTCGTGGCCGCGTTCGGGCTGTTCACCGACCAGGAGACGATCGCGATCCTCCTGGGCGCCCTCGGCGTGCTGACGACGTGGTGGATGCTCGGGGGCCTCCGGCTGCGCCTCGCGGTCCGGGTGCTCGTCACGCTCGTCTTCGCCACCGGCACCACGTGGTGGTGGGCCGCGGCGGCTGGCACGACGTGGTACCTGGCCCACCTCGTCGCCCTCAACCTGGCGATGCTCGCGGTGGGGGTGACCTTGCGCCACGATCCCCGGGCCGCGGGCGAGACCGTGGGCGAGGAGGACGACCGGGAGTACGAGGCGCGGCACGGAGCCGGCGCCTCCCCGCCGCTGCTACGGCGGCTGTGGGCATCGGCCTGGCCGCTCGACCGGTCCCAGGTCCTGGCCGGGCTGCTGCTGGGCCTGAGCGTGACCGCCCGCCTGCCGCTCGTCTTCGCGGCCCCGTGGTTCATCTTCGTGGGTGGCGGCGCGTCGCGCCTGCGCCGCACGATCTCGACCGGCGCCGGCGCCGTCGTCCCGGTGGCGCTGCTGCTGGTGTACACGTTCGCGACCACGGGCTCGATCCTGCACCCAGGCTACGACTACCAGTACGAGCTCGAGGCCTACGGCTACCCGACGCTCGGCTACCACCCCGAGTGGTCCGTGGAGGACGTGCGCTACATCCCCCAGAACATCGGGATCATGTTCGGCTCCCTGCCCGTGCTGCTGCCGGACATCAAGCCCAACACACTCGGGTTCGGCGACACCGTCCACCTGTGCGTCCCCCCGGACGCCGGGCGCGGGATCTTCGACGAGAGCTGCCCGCTGGCCATCCCCACGGACATCGGCACCAGCATCGTCCTGTCCGCGCCGGGCCTGCTGCTCGCGCTGCTGGCCTTCCGCCGGCCCCGGTTCGCGCGCCTCAAGCTGGGTGCGGCCCTCGCGGTGTCGATGATCGCGCTGTTCAACCTGGCCCACTTCAGCCAGGGCTGGGTCCAGTGGGGCTACCGCTTCTCGCTCGACTTCATGCCCTTCCTGCTGCCGCTGGTGGCGATCGGCGCGGCGCGGGCCGACGGCCGGCCCCGCCGACTCGCGTATGCGCTCCTCGTGGTGGGCGCCGCGGTCAACCTCTGGGGCGTCGCCTGGGGGCAGATCCTTGGCTGGTAGCGCCGTCACGCCACCGGGGCCGGGAGACGGCCCCGCCGGGAGCCCCGGGCCCGCCCGTGAGCTGGACGGGCCCTCGCCGGCGGACGCGACCGACCAAGCGTCCCCCAGCCCTGCGGGGGCCGCCGCGGCGATGCCGCGGGACTACACGCTGCTCGCGGCCGGGCTCGTGGCGGTGGCCGCGCTCGCGCTCTACCGCACGACCCTGCTGCCCGGGCTCGGCTTCTGGGACACGGGCGAGGCGCAGACCGTCCTGCCCGTCCTGGGCACGATGCACCCCACCGGCTTCCCGGCCCTGGTGGTCATCGGCTGGCTGTTCTCGATCATCGCCCGCCCGCTCGGCGAGCCGGCGTTCCTCATGAACCTCCTCGCGGCGCTCTGCGCGGCGCTGGCGTCGGGCGGCGCGGTGGCGGTGGCGCGGCGCCTGCGGGTGCCGTTGCCGGTCGGGATCGCGGCCGGCGCGGGCTTCGCGCTCACGCCCATCGTGTGGCACATCTCCGACGCCATCGACGCCCACGCCCTCCACGTCGCGCTGCTCGTCGCGCTGACGCTGGCACTGCTCCGCTGGCAGGCGCTCGTGGACGGGCGCAGCGACCATCCGGGTGACGCCGCGTACCGGCGCCGCGGTGACCGGGCCATCGTCCTCGCCGCCGCGATCTACGGCGTGGCGGCGGCGAACCACGGCCTCGCGCTGATCCTGGCGCCCTCGATCGTCCTGTTCGTCCTCGCCGTCGAGCCGCGGGTCCTGCTGCGGCCGAGGCTCGTGCTCGCCGCGGTGGGCACGGCTGCAGGCGTGGCCGCGCTGCTCTACCTGGAGCTCCCCCTGCGCGCCGGTCCGTTCCGGGCACCGCTCGTCTACGCCCACCCCGACACCTGGCAGGGGTTCTGGGACGTCGTGCTCGCCCGGCAGTTCCAGGGCGACGTCCAGGGCCTGTTCGCCAACGCGGGGCAGAAGCTCGACGCGCTGGCCCAGCTGGGCACGGCGCAGCTCGGGCCGCTCGTCGCGCTCGTGCCCGCCGGCCTGTTCGTGGCCGCGGTGAGGCAGCCCAGGTACGCGCTGTTCTCGGGCTCGGCCGTGCTGGTCACCGTCACCTTCGCCGGCTCCTACATCAACGCCGACATCACCCGCTACTACCTCGGGCCCCTGTTCTTCGTCTGGACCTGGATCGCGCTCCTCGCGGGCGCCTTCGTCGACGCCATCCTGGTCCGGGCGGGCGCCTCCGACGACCAGGCGGAGGGCGAGCATCGCGTGTCGCGGCCGCGCCGGCGCTCTGCGACGCTCACGGCCGCCCTGGCTGCCGTGTTCGGGATCGCGATGCTGGTGCCCAGCGCGCAGGACCTCGTCCCCCGCTGGCGGGCGGCCGACCAGTCGGGGAACGTCCAGGCGCAGGCCTGGCTCGACCGGGCGTTCAGCGCCATGGCGCCGGACGCGGTGGTGATCTCATGGTGGAGCTACTCCACGCCGATGTGGTACGGGAAGGACGTGGAGGGCCGCCGGACCGACATCACGATCATCGACGACAGCAACGCGGTCTGGGACCACCTGGGGACGGTGCCCCAGATCATCGACAGCTATCTCGGCGCGCGCCCCGTCTACGTCATCCGACAGTCAGCCTCCGAGATCCAGGCTCTCGCCCAGCAGTACGCGATCCAGCCCGCGGGTCAACTGGGTAACCTCTTCCTCGTGACGGGCCGCTTGGGGACGAATCCATGACCATCGCCGATGCCGCAGCCGTGCCGGGAACCGCCGCGCCCGCGCGGGTGCCGCGCCTCTCGTACTTCTTTCCGGCCCACAACGAGGAGGCCAACATCGAGGCGCTCGTGGCCGAGGCGCTCGAGACCCTGCCCGCCATCGCCGAGACGTTCGAGATCATCGCGGTCGACGACGGGTCGAAGGACCGCACGGGCGAGATCGCCGACCGGCTGGCCGCCGAGCATCCCGACATCGTGCGGGTCGTGCACCACAGTCCCAACCGCGGCTACGGCGGCGCGCTCCGGTCGGGCTTCGAGACCTCACGCTTCGAGCTGCTCGCGTTCACCGACGGCGACCGGCAGTTCAAGGTGGCCGACATCGGCCGGCTGACGGCCCGGCTGGCGGAGGCGGACCGCCCGGACGTGGTCGTGGGGTTTCGCATCAAGCGCGCGGACCCGTTCGTGCGGATCGCCTATGCACGGACCTACAAGCTCGCGAACCGGATCTTCTTCGGCCTGCGCGTGACCGACGTGGACTGCGCCTGCAAGCTCTTCCGGCGCGAGGCGCTCGAGGGCGTCCGGGTGGAGTCGGGCGGCGCGTTCTTCTCGGCCGAGCTGCTGACCAAGGTCAGCAAGGCGGGGCGCTCGATCGCCGAGGTTGGCGTCCCGCACTACCCGCGCACCGCGGGCTCGCCGACAGGCGCGAAGCCCTCGGTCATCTGGCGCGCGGTGAAGGACTTCTGGATGCTCCGCCTGCGCCTGTGGGCCAACCGCGGCCTGACGATGAAGCGGGGGCGGCCGATCCTGGGCGAGTAGGCCGGCCGGCTGCCGAACCGGGCGCCCGGCGTTGCGAGGCCCTACGAGCCGCCGGAGCCGCTCGAGCCGCTCTTGCCCCCGCCCTTGTCCTCGGGGTCGAGCGAGTTCACGAAGTCGCGGAAGATCGCGAGGGAGGCAGCGTCGACCGTGCCGCCCAGCATCTCGTGCGGGCCCGACAGGCGGCCCTCGCCTGACGACGCGTCTCCCTCGGACGCCTCGTCGCCCTCCTCGAGCTCGATCATCTTGGCGGCCCGGTCGAGCACCTCGGACGAGGCGAAGATCGGCACCTCGAGGCGCACTGCGAGCGCGATCGCGTCCGACGGCCGCGCATCCACCTCGAACCGCGCGTCAGGCGTCACCAGCACCAGCCGCGCGTGGAACGTCTCGTCCGCCAGGGACACGATCACGATGCGGTCGACCCGGGCGCCCAGCGTGGCGATCACCGACCCCAGCAGGTCGTGGGTGAGGGGCCGCTCCGGCGTGACGCCCTGGAGGCGCATCGCGATGGCGCTCGCCTCCCACGGCCCGATCCAGATGGGCAGGATCCGGCCCGGCCCCACCTCCTTGAGCAGGAGCACGTGGCGGCCCGTCGACATCTGCACCCGCACGCTCTCGACGACCATCTCGAGCGCGTCGTCGCGGTTCTCGGCCATGGCCTGATTATCCCACCGATCGGCGGAGGCGAAGCGGCAGCACCAGGGCGGCGCCGGCGACAAACCCGGCGATGTGGGCGAACACCGCGACCCCTCCGGTGAGGTCGGTGCTGCCCAGCGCGGCGATCCCGTCGATCACCTGCAGCGCGAACCAGTAGATGAGCAGCGCGGCCGCGGGCACGGCGAGCAGCTGGTAGAAGAAGCCGAGGAAGACCAGCGACTGGATCCGCGAGCGCGGGTACAGCACCAGATACGCGCCGAGCACGGCCGAGATCGCTCCGGACGCGCCGATCATCGGATCGCTCGACGCGGGGTTCTCGAGCGTCTGGCCGGCCGCCGCGGCCACGCCGCCGATCAGGTAGAGCGCCACGAACCCGAGCCGCCCGAGCCGATCCTCGACGCGGCCGCCGAAGATCCAGAGGAACAGCATGTTTCCGAGGATGTGCGCCCACCCGCCGTGCAGGAACATGCTCGTGAAGACGCCCGCGATCGGCTGCGACAGCAAGTTCCCGCCCTTCACCGCGCCCACGAGCGTGGCGGGCACGAGGCCCCAGGCCCGGGCGAGGCCCTCGATCGCCTGGTCGCCGCCGGTGGTCACGACGTACAGCTCGTAGGCGAAGACGGCGAAGCAGAGCCCGATGAGCGCGGGCGTCACGATCGGCTGCCGTCGCGTCGGCGACGGGTCCCGCAGGGGGATCACAGCCCGCTGCCGAGCGTCAGGACGGCTTGGGCGTGGCCGTCGCCCTGGGCTTCGTCGTCGCCTTCGGCTTGGTCGTCGCCTTCGGCTTGGTCGTCGCCTTGGGCTTCGCGGTGGCCTTGGCCGAGCTCGTTGGCGTCGGGGTGGGGGACGCAGACGGCGACGGCTTGGACTCGACCAGCGTCGCCGTGTAGAAGCCCGTGCTCGAGACCCACCACATCGTGCTGGGCACGTCAGTGCCCTGCGACGGCTGCACCTCGATGTCCTGCATGTCCGACCAGTCCGCGCCGCCCGCGACCGCGACGTACTGGGCGAGGTACTTCCCGCCGTTCTTGGAGAACGCGACCACGCGGTGGTTGAGGGCATCGAGGGCGTAGATCGTGCCGGTGCCCTTCGAGTAGGTACCGTCGAGCAGGTTCGGCGAGCTCATCGTGGTGTAGGTCGCGGCGGGCCGGATGTCGGTGTCCGGGAGGTTCCCCGGCTTCCAGCCGCCGGACGGGATGAGGCGCTCGACGGCGCCGCCCTCGACCGCGTAGATGTCGCCGTCGATCAGCAGCGAGGTGATCCCGCTGACGTCCCGCGAGGCCGGCAGCCGCGGCACGGCCGCCGTCGTGTAGCCGGAGCCGTCGCTGTTCGGCGACAGCACCATGATGTTCTTCTGCGACGGGTCGACCACGTAGAGCTTGTAGAACGCCTGGCTGAAGTTGGAGACGAACGTTCCCAGCACCTGGACATCGGTGCCCCACGTGGTGGAGCCGGGGATGTTCACCTTCTTCAGCGTCCCCTTGCCCGCCGTGCCGATCGGCCGCCAGCGCCACAGGACGTTCTTGGTGTCGAGGATCAGGATGTCGGGGCCGCCGACGGTGATCAGCTTCGGGTCCCCGACTTTGACAGAGCCGGCCTTCTGGCCGGACCGGTAGACCGGGGCGGCCGACTTCTTGGCCAGGTCGATGCGCCAGACCGTCTTGGTGCCCGTGTCGAGGATGTAGGGCGCCCCGTCGCTGCCGTGAACCACCGTGGTCAACTTCACGTCGCCGGCCGAGGCCGGGAAGGTGAACGTGGCCGTGGAGGCCACGTGGACCACGCCGTAGAGCTGGTCGAGGCCCGCGTTGATCTGCGCGCGGAGGGGTCCGGTCGTGGTCGTGGGCAGGCCGGCCTCCTCAGCGACCGACAGCTTCTGGTTCGCGTCGCGCAGGAGTTGGAGCGCCTGCTGCGGGTCCACGGTGAGCAGGTCCTGGCCGGAGTTCGTCAGCGTGTTAAGGTCCGCCTGTGCGGCGTTGAAGGCCGCCTGGGCAGCGTTGGCGGAGGCGACGGCGGGACCGGGCTTGGGGCCCTTGCCGCCCATGAGGTAGACCCCGCCGACGAGCACCCCGGCCACCGCGATGACGGCGAGGAACGCGAAGGCCGCGCGGCGCTGCGTCTCGAGCCGCGTCGAGGTGCTGCTGACCTTGCGCGATGCCGGCCCGCGCCTGGGCAGGATGTCCTGCAGGCGCCACACGAGCCGCTGGAAGCCGTTGCCGGCGGCATCGCGGGCCCGCGCCGCGCCGTCGCCCACGGCCGCGGCACCGGCGGCCACCGAGTCGGCCAGCGGCAGCGGTCCCCGGTCCGGGGTCCCGGCGAGCGGCTCGGCCGGGCGCACCGGGATCAGCGTCTTCTGCTTGTAGGTGGCGCCGACTTCGGTGGCCTCGAAGGCGATCGCGCTGTCGCTCCCCCGCCCGTCGGAGGCGGCGAAGCGGGCGTGCACGTGCTCGACGGCCGACTGCGGATGGAGCGTGACCAGCGCGTCCTTGAGCGTGTCGGCGCCCACCGTCGCCATGACGTTGGCCGAGATGAGGCACAGGGCGTCGCCCACCGTGAGCTCACCGCGCCACACCTCGGGCACGAGCTCGCGGGCCGGCAGGCCCTGCTCGGCGTTGGGGTCGGGCAGCGTGGAGAGGCGCGCCTGGCGGATCAGGTAGGCCTCGGCGGGGCCCACGGTGGCCACGTACATCTCGCGGCCCCGGACCACCGCCACGGCCACCCCCACAGGTCCGGTGCCGTCGCCGCTCGCGCCGAGGCCCAGCTTCTCGCGCTGGTGGGCGAGCCGCTTGTTGGCCGACGTCAGCACCTTGACGAGGCACTGCCGGATCCCGGCCGATTCGTCGTAGTAGTACTCGTTGCGCACGACCTCGGCCACCAGCCGGGTCGCCTCGCGGGCCTTGGGGCCCGGCAGGCGCGAGGTGACGAGCAGGTAGAGGCTGCCCTTGGTGCGCGCCACGGATCCCACCGAGGGCTCAACGACCACGACGGTGTCCGGCGAATCCGGCAGCCGATCGTGGTCCGTGACGGCGCCGAGCTTCAGCTGGAGACGGACGGCCAAGTGGCGAGCCTCGTTGTTCTGACGACGACTGGTGCAGCGACGCGCGTCGGGGCCGCCGGGTGACGCAGCCTGCCCCCCATCCCGCGGAAGTGGTCCCGGATTATACGCGCGGAGGACGGTCCGCCTGCCCGCGACCCGACCCGGCGACCAGCCGGAGGAAGCGCGCCGGGGCTCCTCCCGGGGCTCCGGCAAAGGCGGCGAGCAGTTCCGTGGCCCGCATCCGGAGCTCGGCGGCGACGATCGGCTCGTCCGTCTCGACCACGACGGCGTCGCGCTCCAACCCCACCAGGCGGCACCCGCCGACGGCTGGCGGGACGCGCTCGGCGACCAGCGCCTCCCAGGTGGCGGCGGCGCGCGCGAGGCGGAGCTGGTCCTCCAGGCCGAGGCGCCGGGCGGCCTCGGGCAGCAGGTCGCCGACGCGGGACGGGCGCCGTCGGCGGAGCGGGGACTCGGGGTCGTCGGCGCTCATGTGCCCCGCTCCAGGACCGCCGTGCCGTCCACGCCGGCCCGCACCGACCACACCGTGCCGATCGACTGCAGCGCCGGATCGATGTCGTCGAGGGTGGTGGTGGTGACGAAGGCCTGCGGCAGGGCCGCGATCCGCCGGACGAGGTGGGCGCGCCGAGCCGGATCCAGCTCGGAGAAGACGTCGTCGAGCAGGAGCAGCGGCGGGCGTCCGTCGAGCGCGGTGAGGAGGTCCAGCTCGGCGAGCTTGAACGCCAGGATCGCGGTGCGCTGCTGGCCGCGCGAGCCGAACGACGCCAGCGGCCGACCGCCCATCGCGAACGTGAGGTCGTCGCGGTGCGGCCCGATCAGCGTCGTGCCGTTCCAGACCTCCTTCTCGGCCGTCTCGGCCAGTCGGCGGGCCAGGGCGTCGCGCACGGACTCGCCCTCCTGCTGCGGGGCATTGGTGGCGTAGACGATCGTCAGGCGCCCGCCCCCCGCCTCGTCCGGCGCGATCTCGGCGTGGGCGGCCGCGAGGGGCTCCTCGAGCGCCAGCAGGAGCCGGTGACGCTCCTCGCGCACGGCGGCTCCCGCCTCGAGGAGCTGCGCGTCCCAGAACCGAAGCTCGGCGCGGGTCGCCTGCTCCTCTCGGATGAGCCGCAGGAGGCCGTTGCGCTGCTGGAGCGCCCGACCATACGTCGCCAGGTCGCGCCCGTACGCCGGCGATCGCTGGCTGGCGAGTTCGTCAACAGCCTCGCGCCGCAGGGACGGCGACCCCGAGACGAGGAGCATGTCCTCGGGGGCGAACATCACGGTCCGCAGGGCGCCGGCGAGGGCTGCGGCACGGCGGGCGACGCCGTTGACGCGGATCCGCTTGCGAGCGCCGCCGGACCCGGTCCGCACCAGTGCCACCTCGATGGCGTCGCGCTGGTCGGGCGTCGCGTCAGACCGCCCGACCCGGGCCTCGACGCGGGCGAGTTCCTGGCCCCAGCGGACCAGCTCGCCCTCGGCCCCGGTGCGGTGCGAGCGGCCCCACGCCAGCAGGACGATCGCCTCGAGCAGGCTCGTCTTGCCGGCCGCGTTGGGCCCGTAGACCAGCTGCGGACCCGGCTCGAACACGACGTCGAGCGCCGCGTAGCCGCGCAGGTCGCGGATCGAGATGCCGCGCAGGATCGGGACGTCGGTCGGCGCCTGCGCGACGCCCGGGCCGGCGTCCGTCAGGAGGTCGTCCGGACGGGCATCACGACGTGGACGTACGCCGCGTCGCCCACCGGCCGGAAGACGCCCGGCGAGAGGGGCCCGTTGAGCTCGAGCGCGAAACGGTCGGCCGTCACGTTGGTGAGCACGTCGTTGAGGTAGCGGGCGTTGAAGGCGATCGTCGTCGGGTCGCCCTCGACGGTGGCCTCCACGTCGCCGGTGTAGTCGCCGACCTCGGCCGCCGCGGTGACGGTCACCCCAGCGCCCTCGCTGCCGACCTGGAGCCGCACGATGTTCGCTGATGAACTCGCGATCAGGGCTGCCGGCCGGACGGCCCGGAGCAGCTCCTCGCGGTCGAACTCGGCCACCGTTGCGTGCGACGCGGGGAGGACCTGCTGGTAGTTGGGGAACTGCCCGTCGATGAGGCGCGAGACGATGTCGATCCCGTCGAGGTGGAACAGCACCTGGTTGCGGGCCTGGGCGAGGACCAGCTCCACCGGGTCGTCCGTGTCGGCCAGGACGCGCTCGAGCTCGTGGAGCGAGCGGGCAGGGACCACGACCGACGCCGCCTCCACGGGGTCGAGGACGTCGATCGTCCGCACGGCGATCCGGTAGTTGTCGGCCGCCGCCAGCGTCAGCCGGTCGCCCTCGAACTTGGCGAGCACGCCGGTCAGGATCGGGCGCGCTTCGTCGCTCGCCGCCGCGAAGGTTGTCTCGGCGAGGGCCCGCCGCAGCACCTTCTGGCTGATGCGGGTTGTCGGCCGCTCGCCTGCGGTCTGGATCGTCGGGAACTCGTCGGCGTCGATGCCCTTGACGTGTGTCGCGAAGCGGCCAGAGCGAATGTGCAGGGTGTCAGTCCCCTGGAGCTCGAGGTCGACCTTCTCCGACGAGGGCAGCGCACTCACGAGATCGGTGAGCAGCCGGGCCGGGATGGTCGTGGCGCCCTCGGCGTCGATCCGTCCGGGGATCCAGAAGGTGATGCCGATCTCGAGGTTGGTGGCCGTCAGCTTGAGGCCCGCATCCTCGGTTCGGAGCAGCACGTTGGCGAGCACCGGGAGCGTGCTCCGCGACGACACGGCCCGCGACACGACCGACAGGCCGCGCGCCAGGTTCTCCTGCATGACCGAGAGTTTCACGTCGGGTTCTCTCCGCTTTGCGTGGGTGCCGGCCGCGTCGTGGGGGGCGCGCCCGGCTCCCGGTATGGGCGCGGAACGTGTCGCGGGCCGCGTGGAATCGCTTGGTGGAAGTGTGCCCTATCTTCTCATTCCGTCATCACCATCATCATGCCGTGGACGCTGGGGATCGCGCCGCTCGACCGTGCGCGAATTGCGTGTTGACCGTGGCAGGCCCCATCGTGGACAGTGTCGGGTCTCTCGGGGACTGGCCGGGGATGGAATGGGGATGACTGGGCCGAGAAGGCAGCAGTGGCGCGCAACAGTCCCCTTTCCTCGGCGGTGTGTCCAGACCTGCGTCCCCGATCGCGGAGCCGCCGTCCACCGTTGGGCCGGCCTGTCCACGGGTTGTCCACGCTCGCGACCGACGTGGCGTCTTGGCACAGTGACGCAGCAGGCGAACCACGGCCAGGGCCAGTGTCGCTGGCCGGCAGCGGGGGCCCTGGCGCCGCGTCTACTCCGAGTAGATCAGCTCCCGGACGGCGGCAACCTCGCGGCGCAGCTCGTCGTTGACTTGGATCTCCCGGTTGATCTTGTCGCACGCGTGGAGCACGGTGCTGTGGTCGCGGCCGCCGAGCTCGGCGCCGATGCGCAGGAGAGAGACGTCGGTCTCCTCGCGCATCAGGAACATCGCGATCTGGCGCGGCACGACGATGCTCTTCTCGCGCTTCTGCCCCTTGAGGATCTCCATCCCGACGCCGTAGTAGTCCGAGACCGCCTTGGCGATCCGCTCGGGCGTCACCTGGCGCTTCTTGGGGTTGTAGAGCACGTTGCTCAGCACAGCCTGCGCCAGCTCGATGGAGACGGGCATCGCGCCCATCGACGCATACGCCACGATCCGGTTGAGTGCGCCCTCGAGCTCGCGGACGTTGGACACCACCTTGCGGGCGACGAACTCGATCACGTCCGACCCGATCGGCGTGCCCTGCTCCTCGGCCTTGGCCCGCAGGATCGCGATCCGGGTCTCGAGGTCCGGCACGGTCAGGTCCGCGATCAACCCCCACTCGAACCGGCTGCGGAGCCGCTCCTCGAGCGTCAGGATGGCCTTGGGCGGCCGGTCCGAGGACAGCACGATCTGCTTGCCGTCCTCGTGGATCGCGTTGAACGTGTGGAAGAACTCCTCCTGGGTCCGCTCCTTGTCGGCGATGAACTGGATGTCGTCGATGAGGAGGATGTCGATCCGGCGGTAGCGGCCGCGGAAGTCGTCGATCTTGCCCTGCTGGATCGAGGTGATGAACTCGTTGGTGAACTTCTCGCTCGTCGCATAGACGACGCGCTTGCGCGGGAACTTGGCCGCGACCGCATTGCCGATGGCGTGCATCAGGTGGGTCTTGCCCAGGCCGACGCCGCCGTAGAGGAACAGCGGGTTGTACGCGTGGCCCGGGCGCTCGGCCACCGAGAGGGCCGCGGCATGCGCGAGCCGGTTGGCCGAGCCGACGATGAAGTTCGCGAACGTGTAGCGCGCGTTGAGATAGGTCGCGCCCGCCGCCGCGCCCTCGGGCGCGCCGACGCGTGTCGGCTCGACGCGGACGGACTGGGTGGCGATGGCCGCGGCCTGCTCGCTGATGGCCTCACCTCCCGCGACCACGAAGTCCACCTGGACGCTGTAGCCCACGACGCGGGCGAGCGTCTGGGAGATCAGGGATCGGTAGCGGCCCTCGAGCCAGTCCTTGGCGAAGGCGTTCGGGACGGCGATCCGGAACCGCTGCTCGTCAACCTCGACGAGCTGCGTGTCGCGAAGCCAGGTCTCGAAGTTCGCAGGCGACAGCGACACCTGCAACTCACCGAGGGCCGCGCGCCAGACCTGCTTCGCGTCCATCCTGCGATCGTCGTCCCCAGTGTGCCGATAGGTCGATAGGTAGCGCCTGATGCGGAGCCCGAAGGGGGGACGCGCTGAGGGGACTCCCCCGCGCCCATGCTCCCAAGCATCCGGCGTCGGTCTAGGCCGAGGTCCTGACAGGGCTCTCGCGAGTCCCCCAGCAGCCTCCCGGCGGCCTGAGGCTGGGGAACAATACACCGCCCTCGGAGCCCCTGCAAGGCGATTTCGCCATACTCCATGGGGGTATCGAACGGCGCAGGGCGGCCGGATCCGAGACGTCCCGTCGGGTGATCCCGGGGCCCGCGGCGTCGGCCCTCGCGCGCGTTTGACACCCCTCTCCGGGGCGCCCTATCATCCCCCGGACGAACACGCGCCGTCGCGCTTTCGGGCGCTCGGCGCGTTGCGTGCCTCTAGGGGTCGGAGCATCCGGGTCCCAAGGCTGATGGAGAGGATCACGGACAGTCCCGATGGGCAAGCCGACGTTTCAGCCCAAGAAGCGCCATCGCGCGAAGGAGCACGGGTTCCGCGCCCGCATGAAGACGGCGGGCGGCCGGCGCGTCCTCGCGCTGCGGCGGGCGAAGGGCCGGAAGCAGCTCTCGGCCTGACTCCCGGCGGGCGCAGTCACAACCCGCTGCGGCTCGTCATGCTCTCCCGCCCGGACGATTTCGCCCGACTGGCGGACCGGGGCGTCGCCAAGACGCACCCCCTGCTCGTCGGACGGTTCGTGCGGACGGACCTTGACCAGACCAGGTTCGGTCTCGCGACCGGCAAGCGGCTCGGTGGAGCCGTCGTCCGGAACCGGGCCCGGCGCCGAATCCGAGAGGAGCTCAGGGCGATGGCGCCCTCGTTCCAGCCCGGCTGGGACGTCCTCATCATCGCCAGGCCGGCGCTCGTCGAAGCCGACCAGGGCGCACTGGTCGGGGCGTTGCGGCGGGTCCTCCATTCGGGAGGCGTGCTCGGAGGTCGGTCTGATTCGTGAGACGAGCTGGGGTCTGGTTCGGGACGAGGCTGATCCGTCTCTACCGGATCGTGTTCGCGTGGCTGCCGTCGAGCTGCCGCTTCGAGCCCTCGTGCTCGAGGTACACCGAGCAGGCGATCGTGAAGTACGGCCTCCTGCGCGGCAGCTGGATGGGCGCAAAGCGCATCGGGCACTGCCATCCCTGGAATCCGGGCGGCTATGACCCGGTCCCCTAACGGCTACGAGACCGCACGCGTGACCACCCGCCTCCAACAGCTCCTCGTCCGGCTGGCACCGCTCCTGGTGCTCGGCGCCCTCGCCCTGCTCGTCGCCGCCTGCGTCCCGGCGACCGGCGGAGCCGGTGCGTCCGGCTCCGCGGCGCCGTCGCCGAGCCACTCGCAGGCGCCCCTCGCGCCGGCACCGCTCGGCGCCAGCCCGTTCGACCTCCTCGCCTGGGCCTTCACGCCGATCTTCCAGGCGCTGTTCATCGCCCTGATCATCCTCGACAAGCTGTTCGGCAACATGCTGCTGGCGATCCTCGGCCTCACGGTGCTCATCCGGGTCATCACCACCCCGATCACACGCCGGCAGCTCGTGAGCTCGCGACAGACGCAGCTGCTCCAGCCGGAGCTCAAGGAGCTCCAGCGCAAGTACAAGGGCGACCGGGTCAAGGCGCAGAGCGCCCAGCAGGAGTTCTACCGGCAGCGGGGCATCAACCCGGCCGGCGGCTGTCTGCCGATGATCCTGACCACCGGCCTGCTGATCCCGATGTACTCGGTGTTCAGCCAGGGACTCACCAACTACGACATCACCGCGATGCTGAAGGTCGGCCCCCTCGACTTCGGCCAGCTGCTCGGGATCACCTGCCCGGCGGCCGCCAACGGGCCGACCTTCGACCCGGTCCACGGCTATGTGACCAACGCCTGCCTCGGCAGCACCTCCACCATCTTCGGCATCAACTGGGGCATCCCCGAGCCGTACACGACCGGGCTCTTCGTCTTCGGCTTCGGCCTCAGCATCCTGGCGATCTTCTCGTCGCTGGTGCAGCTCGTCTCGTCCCGCCAGCTGCTGCCCCCGCACGATCCCCGGACGGCTGACGACACCAACATCAAGACGCAGCGGCAGATGGCCTATTTCCTGCCGTTCATCTCCATCATCTACGGGGGTATCGTGCCGGCCGGCCTGATGCTCTACTGGATCGCGAGCTCCGCGATCGCCGTCGTGCAGCAGTTCCTCGTGGTCGGCTACGGCGGCATCTTCCCCCTGTTCGGGTGGAGCCCGCGATTCGCCCAGGACTACCGCCCCCGCTACCACGTGACGCTGCCCGAGCCCAAGCCGACCAAGGCGGGCGATTCCTCAGGCACGGCGGCGCGCGTGAAGGCCGTCGACCGGGACCTTTCCGCCCGATCGACGATCCGCCCCAACCCCAACAGCCGCGCGAAGAGCGGTCGACGAGGGAGAAGACGCTGACATGAGCGAGTACCAGGAGTTCACCGGCAAGTCCGTCGAGGAGGCCATCAAGGCCGCGTGCGACCAGTTCGGGGTGGGCCTCGCTGATCTCGACTTCGAGATCCTGACCTCCGGCAGCCGCGGGGTGCTGGGCATGGGCGCCGAGCCCGCCCGCATCGTGGCCGCGCCCCGCAGCGCCCTCGGCGGGACCGCCCCGAAACGGGAGGCCGCCGAGTCAGCCCCGCTGCCCGCGCCCCGGCCGCGCGAGGAGCGCACGTTCGGCGACCGCGACCGGGAGGCCCGTCCCGACTACGGCCACGACCGCCCTCGGCGCGAGGACCGTCCCGACTACGGCGACCGCCCGCGCCGCGACGACCACGGCCAGGACCGCCCGCGCCGCGACGACCGGCAGCCGATCAGCCGCCCGCCCGCCGGCGACCGCGAGCGGGCCCCGCGCCGCGACGACCGGGGCGGGCCCCGGGCCCACGACCGCGGCGCGCGCCCGGAGCGGCCTTCGGGCGGTGGGCGCGGCGGGTCGGAGCTGTCCGCCGCCGAGGTGGCGGCCGTGACCAGCGCACGCGGCTCACTCGCCATGGAGCGCGCCGAGCTCGAGGCGGCCGAGGCATCGCCTGAGGCGCTCGCTGCGGGCAAGGAGATCCTCGAGACGCTGATGGGCCACCTCGGGTTCGAGGCGGTCTCGGTGGAGATCCGCGAGGGCGAGACGAGCCGCCTCAACGTGGTGGGCGATGGCGGCGACCGCGAGGCCCTCGGCTCGCTGATCGGGCGCAAGGGCGAGCGGCTGTCCGCGCTCCAGCACCTGGTCAACCTGATGCTCTCCCGCCGGACCGGCCAGTGGACGCGGGTGCTCGTGGACGTCGAGGACTACCGCGGTCGGCGCGAGCGCCAGCTCGTCGACCTCGCCACTCGGGCTGCGGGCCGCGTGGCCGAGACCGGCAAGATGCTGCAGCTGGAGCCCATGCCCGCCCTCGAGCGCCGCTGGATCCACATCGCGCTGCGCGACAACGCCGACGTGGCGACCCAGTCGATCGGCGAGGAGCCGAACCGCCGGGTCGTGATCCTGCCGCGCAACGTCTGAGGGTGCCCCGGCGTCACAGACCGGTCCGGACGGCACGGAATCCGCATGACAAATTCGCGCGCAGGCGCGAAGATGTCGCGGCTGCCGGGTCGCCGCCCGGCTTCGGTGACCCGCGCATGAGCTTCCGATGACCGAATTGCCTGACCCCGCGGCGCGTGGCGCCGCAGCCGACGTGACGCCCGGGGGGGCCTCGCCCGCCGCTGGCGATCCTGATCTCGCCGCGCTGGTCAGGCCGAGGCCGAACGCGCCCGACGAGGGCGACCCCGCGCTGGCGGCGCTGGTCAGGCTCGGGCAGCGGCCGGTTGCCGCGGCCGTCCCCGCGCCGGCCGTCCCCGCACCGACGGAAGGGTCGACGCCACCCGCGCCCGCTATCGCCGCGGCGGATGCCGATCCGGCGCCTCAAGGTGTCGCCGCACCGGCGGACGCAGCGGGCGCCGACCTCGCCACGCCGCCAGCAGACGAGCCCGGCGAGGCGACAGCCACGCAACTGCTCGTCGTGCCGCCGGAGGGCGCCGCGTCCGAGCCCGAGGCTCACGCGCCGGAGCCTGGGGGCGAAGCGCCTGTCGCAGCGGATGACACGGTGCCGGTCGCCGCCGCCGTGGAGGCCGCTCCGATGTCGGGGTCGGATGGTGTGGCCGTCCAAGATGCGGCAGCCCCGCGCCGCCGCCGCTCGGTCGCGCTGCGGTTCGCCTTCGCGTTCCTGTTCGGTGTTGCCCTGGTGGTGGGCGTCGGGGCTGGCGGGCTCTATGCGTGGGGAACGCAGTACGACGGCCGCGTCCTGCCAGGGGTCCGCGTCGGCAGCACCGACCTCTCCGGGCTCACCAGCGAGCAGGCACAGGCGGCGATCGCCAAGGCCTACGCGTCGCTCGGAAGCGGCAAGATCGTGCTGACGGGCCCCGACGGCCAGACCACGATCAGCTACGCGGCGATCTCGCGCGGGCCGGACACCGCCGCCATCCTCGACGCGGCGCTCGCCGCCGGCCGCCAGGGGGAACCCCTCGCCAACCTCATCGGCGCCCCCCAGGCGGCGATCCGCGGCGTCACCGTCGCCTCCGCCGTGACTTACGACCGCGCGAAGCTCCTCGCCGCCGTGGACGCCGTGGCCTCGACGGTCGACCAGGCCCCGACGGACGCCTCGGTCGCCCCGGCCTCAGGCGGGGCGTTCACGGTGGTGTCCGCCGCGAACGGCCGTGCCGTCGACAAGGCAGCGCTGCTCGCCACCCTCGACCAGAAGCTCACGGCGCTTGACTCGCCGTCCGAGATCAAGGTCGACGTCCCGGTCAAGGTGGTGGCGCCGGCGGTGGCGACCACCAACGCGGACACGGCCAAGGCCGCCGCGGACCGCATGGCGGCGGACCTCGTGATCGCACGGGGCAGCGACAGCTGGACCATCCCGAGCGCAAGCCTCCGGCCCCTGATCTCCTTCACGCCGACCGCTGACGGCGGCATCTCGCTGGTCCTCAACGAGGCGGGCCTGGACCCGCTGCTCAACGCGCTCGCGAAGCAGGTGAACCAGAGCGCCAAGGACGCCGGCCTCAAGCTCGTGGGCAACCACGTCGTCGCCACGGGACAGAGCCGCGAGGGCCGCACCCTCGATGTCGCCGCGATGAAGGCCGCGATCGTGAACCAGATCGCGGCCCGCCAGGCGGGCACCGCGGTCGAGCCGCTCGCGGCCGTGGTCAAGGCCGTCCAGCCGAAGCTGACCTCCGAGGCGGCGGCCAAGGACGCCGCCAAGATGAAGAAGTACATCAGCACGTACAGCGTCTACTACTGGTCCCTCATCAACAACCACTGGGGAGGGAACATCGAGGCGCCAGCCAGGAAGATCAACGGCACGGTCATCCCCGCCGGCGGGACGTTCGACTTCTGGAAGGTCGTCGGCGACCTGCACAAGCTGCCCGGCACCGGGCCGGGCAACGCGATCGAGGGCGGCAAGATCACCGTCACCGGAGCGTTCGGCGGTGGCATCTGCACGACGTCAACCACGTTGTTCAACGCGGCGATCCGCGCGGGCATGGTGCCGCTGGCACGCCAGAACCACAACGAGTTCATCAGCCGGTACCCGCCGGGCCTGGACGCCACCGTCTGGATCGTGGGCAATACGAAGCAGACGATGAGCTTCAAGAACGACACGCAGTACCCAATCCTCATCCAGAGCATCGTCCAGACCACCGGCTCCATGCGGTGGCTGACGTTCCGGATCTGGAGCGTGCCGAACGGCCGCCAGACGACGATCACCAACACGGTGATCCAGGCCGGCCAGCGGGCGATCGATACGGTCGTGAAGGATCCGACCAAGCCCGTGGGCTGGTCCTACCGCGTGAACACGCCTGTGAACGGCGCCAAGGTGTGGGTCACCGTGACGATCAAGGACCACGGCAAGCTCCACTGGCGCAAGACGTTCTTCTCCAACTACCCGGCGGTCAACGGCGTCCTCCAGGTGGGGTCCAAGGGGGCCTGAGCGCGATCGCCACACCGCTCGGCAGCGCCGTGTCTGGCGGCTTCGATCCCTCGCTGTATCTGCGCGGCCTCGCCATCGGGTTCGCCGTTGCGTTCGCCCTCGGACCGGTGGGACTCCTGGTGATCCGCAGGACGATCGAGCACGGCTGGGCCCACGGGTTCGTCTCGGGGCTCGGCGTGGCGAGCGCGGACGGCACCTATGCGGCGATCGCCGCGTTCGGGCTGACGGCGCTGACGAGCGTGCTCCTGGGCGTCGAGCGCGTGCTGGGGATCGTGGGCGGGATCCTCCTCATCGGCATGGCCGCGCGCGGGCTGCTCGCCCTGCGGGCGGCAGGGAGCCTCGAGGCTGCCGCCGACCCGGAGTCCGCGGCCCGCCGGCCAGGCTCGATGACCGCCTACTCCACCATGTACGGCCTGACGCTGACGAATCCGGCCACGATCATCTCGTTCGCCGCGCTGTTCGCGGGGCTGGGAGCGGGGTCGGCGGGCGTGGCGGGCTCGCTGCTCATCACCGCCGGCGTCGTCACGGGCTCGGTCCTGTGGTGGCTGCTGCTGACCTCGATGGTCGCCGGCCTGCGCGCGAGGTTGACCCCTTCCGTGGTGCGGGCGCTGAACCTCGTGGCCTCGTGCGTGATCGGTGCCTTCGGGCTGGGCGCGGTGGCGGTGGGACTGGGGGCAGGCGCATGAGCGCTGCCGCCCGCGGACGCGCCGACCACGAGGTCGCCCTCCCCACCGCCGCCCTCTTCGACTGGGACGGCACCCTGGTCGACACCCTGCCGCTCATCTACCGCGCGAACGTGACCGTCCTCGGCGAACTGGGCATCACGATGAGCCGCAGCTGGTTCCGCGAGCGCTACACCCCGGACTGGCGTCGCGGCTACCGCGACCTGGGCGTTCCCGAGCACCTCTGGCAGCGGACATCCGAGCGCTGGGCCGAGGAGATGGGCCGCATGCGCCCGAGCGCCATGCCGTGGGCCCGGCGGGCACTCCGTCGTCTCCGGCGGCGCGGCGTCCGCCTCGGCCTCGTGACCGCGTCCACGCGCGCCGTGGTGGAGCCCACCCTCGAGCGCCTGAACCTGGCCGGGGTGTTCGAGGCCGCGTGGTACGCGGACGACGTCGCCCACGGCAAGCCCCACCCGGAGGCGCTGCTGCGGGCGCTCGACCAGCTGGGCGTTGCCGCCGGGGAGGCCGTCTACATCGGCGACACGGTGGTCGACCTCCAGATGGCGCAGGCGGCTGGCGCCCCGTTCGCCGCTGTGGCCGGCACCACGAGCGAGGCGGCCTTCCGAGAGGCGGGCGTCGAGCGCGTCTGGGACGGCGTCGCGGCGTGGGCGGACGACCTCCTCGGCCCTGTCGATCGTGACCTGCCTGCCGCCCGCAGCAGCCGAACGGCACGCCGTCGCGGTGGGGGCCGGCGCTAAATTCGCGCGATGAGCCGAATCGCTGCCGCGCTCGGCCGGCTCGCCGAGCAGACCCTCCTCCCGCTGAGCGTGGGCGGCCTCGTGCTGGGCATCGGGCTGTGGGCCGGCGGGCACAGCGACGTCGCGGCGATCGCCTGGGCGGTTCCGGCCGTCGTGGTCGCCGCCTGGCTGGCCGCGGCGATCGTTGCCGACCTGCTGGCCGGCGAGGCGGGCGTGGACATCATCGCGATCCTCGCCATCGGCGGCGCCCTGCTGTTCAACGAGCCGCTGACCGCGGTGGTCATCGCCGTGATGCTCGCGACCGGCGACGCGCTCGAGCGCTACGCGGAGGGGCGGGCCCACCGAGAGCTCACCGCCCTCGTCTCGCGGGCGCCGCGCCTCGTCCACCGCCACGAGGGTGCCGAGGTCGTCGACCGGCCCGTGGCGGACGTCGCCGAGGGCGACCGCCTGCTCGTGAAGCCCGGCGAGGTCGTGCCCGTCGACGGCACGGTGGCCGGCGAGGGCGCGACACTCGACGAATCGGCCCTGACCGGCGAGTCGCGCCTCGCGACGCGCGGTCCGGGCGACCCGGTCTCGTCGGGGACGGTCAACGCCGGCGCGCCGTTCGAGCTCGTGGCCACGGCGACGGCCGAGCACAGCACCTACGCGGGCATCGTCCGCCTCGTCGAGGAGGCGCAGTCCTCGAAGGCGCCGTTCGTCCGGCTGGCGGACCGGTATGCCCTGCTGTTCGTCCCGCTCACGCTCGTGATTGCGGGCCTGTCTTGGCTGCTCTCCGGCCAGCCCGACCGGGCGCTCGCGGTGCTCGTGGTGGCGACGCCGTGTCCACTGCTGCTCGCCGCGCCGATCGCCATCGTGGCTGGCATCAGCCGCTCCGCGCGGCGCGGCATCATCGTCAAGGGCGGCGGCGCGCTCGAGGCGATGGCCCGGGCACGCGTCATGCTGTTCGACAAGACGGGCACCCTGACAGCCGGCCGACCCCATCTTGCTGACGTCCAGGCGGGACCCGGCTTCGCGGCCGACGAGGTCCTGCGGCTGGCCGCGTCGTTGGAGCAGGTGTCGCCGCACGTGCTCGCGGCATCGATCGTGGCCGGCGCGCGGGCCGCCAGCGTCGCCCTGCAGCTGCCTGCCGCGGCGGAGGAGGCGCCCGGCGCCGGCGTCTGGGGCAGTGTTGGCGACCGGGTCGTCCGAGTCGGCACCGCCGCCTTCGCCGCTGCCGGTGGCGACCTCCCGGGCTGGGCGCGCGAGGCGCAGCGGCGGGTCAACCTCGAGGGCGCGACCGGCGTGTACGTGGCGGTTGACGGAGCGGTGGTGGGCGTCCTGCTCCTCGACGACCCGATCCGGCCCGAGAGCCCCCGCGTGATCCGCTCGCTGCGGCGCGCTGGCATCCGCCGGACGGTGATGGTCACAGGTGACCACTACGGCGTGGCCGAGATGGTCGGCGCGGCGATCGGCGTCGACGCGGTGCTGGCCGAACGGACACCTGCGGACAAGGTCGACGCGGTCAGCGACGAGAAGGCCGAGGCGGGCGGGGTCCTTGTCATGATCGGCGACGGCCTCAACGACGCTCCGGCGCTGGCGGCCGCGGACGTGGGCGTGGCGATGGGCGCGCGAGGTGCCACGGCGAGCTCGGAGGCGGCGGACGTCGTCATCGCGGTGGACCGGCTCGACCGGCTGCCGGAGGCGCTCCGTATTGCCCGACGGGCACGCTCGATCGCGGTCCAGAGCGTGGCGGCGGGCATGGGGATGTCGATCGCGGCCATGCTGGTGGCGACGACCGGCGTCCTGCCGCCAGTCTTCGGTGCGCTGCTCCAGGAGGCGATCGACGTGATCGTCATCCTCAACGCGCTGCGGGCGCTCAGCGGCGGCATGGAGAAGACGCCGCGTGTCCCCGGCTGGGCCGAGATGGGAGGCCGCCTGCGCCACGAGCACCGCGACCTCGGCCCCACGATCGCTGGCATCCGCCCGCTGGCCGACCGGCTGGGCGACATGGCGCCCTCCCAGGCGATGGTCGAGCTCGAGGCCATCCGCGCGTTCCTCGTGGGAGACCTGGTGCCCCACGAGCGCGAGGAGGACCGGGACGTCTTCCCGCTGCTGGCCAAGGCCGTGGGCAGCGACGACGTCACCGCGGGCCTCCACCGCACGCACACCGAGATCTTCCACCTCGTCCGGTTCATCGACCGCCTGGTGGATGAGCTTCCCGAGACGGGGCCCGGCCCCGAGGACCTGACCGACCTTCGCCGCCTGCTCTACGGCCTGGACGCCATCCTCCGGCTGCACATGGCGCAGGAGGAGGAGCTCTTCCTCGCCTTCGGCGACGCGCACCCTGACGCCGGCCACGGTCACGGCGACGACGGCGAGGTGCGCGCGACCGCCGCCTGACGTCGCTGCCCGCCGGGCGCCACGGCCCGGCCCACGCCGCGGTACCTCCCGTGCCCGTCGAGGACTACGAGCGCATGATGGCCAACCTCTACGCCCTCGACATCCAGATCCGCCTCGCCGTGGACGACGCCGAGGCCGACTACGCGGGGCTCCAGCACACCCTCGCGATCCGGCCGCACGTGGTGAAGCTCGATGCGGCGCTCGTCCGATCCGTCGACAGCGACGTCGCCAGGCAGGCGATCGTGGGCGCGATGGTGTCGTTCGCGGCCCGCACCGGGTGCACCATCGTGGGCGAGGGCGTCGAGACCGCGCCGGAGGCGGAGACGCTCGCCGCCCTCGGCGCCGACCTCGCGCAGGGGTACTTCTACGGTCGGCCCCGCCCGGCGTCAGCGTGGAGCCACGGCGTGCCCGACGCGACGATCCAGCACCCGCCAGCACCGGCCGCGACGCTGGCGCCGCCAGCCCTCCCGTCCTGCTGACCCGGCGCTGCGCACCAATCAGCGCTACGGCCCGATCACCGCCCCCGGCTGGGCGAGGACCGCGACCAGGGCCGCCTCGGCCTTCTTCCACATCGTGGCAGCGTATTTCGCGGTGAGGTGCCCCCCGTTGCGGTGGACCACGAAGTTGCCGCGCACCGACGGGCACGGACTCGTGGGGCACACCCAGAGCTCCGGGTCGATGAAGGCCACGTGCTTGGAGAGCGCCACGTGGTACTCGGTGTTGAGCCACGAGTAGTTGACCGCCGACGACACGGGCGTGGTGCAGGCCAGCTCGTGGCGCGGGTTGGCGGCGATGCAGGCGGCCGGGTTCGCGTACCGCGAGTTGGGCGTGTCGGCAACCATCACCACGCGGCTCGCGATCGGGATGAGCCTGGCCAGCGTCCGCTGCATGCCGCGAATCCAGGCGTTGGTCTTGGCTGAACCGGTCAGGACGCGCCCGGAGGAATTGACCGTCTGGAAGCCGCGCGTGCCCGTCACGAAGATGACCGCGGGGTGGTACTTGGCGAGCTTTGCGATCGCGGCCTTGCGGAAGTTGACGCACGCGGTCATCACGGAGTGCGTGGCCGGGTAGTACGGGATGATGTCCGCGGGCACGCAGGCCGACATCGTCACCTCGAGGACGCGCCAGCCCTTGTCGTTCGCCGCGCGCAGGATGGCCGGGAACCACGACAGGGCATGGCTGTCGCCGTAGATGGCGATGGTGGTGTGGGACTTGAGGTTGCCGTACAGGCACGACTTGCTGGGCATCACGCCGCCCATCGACACGTGGCACCCGTCGCGATACGGGGGTGGCAGGTCTGACGCCACCGAGCCCAGCGACGAGAGCACCGTCGACGGCACGGGCGCGTCAACGGTGGCCGGTCGCGGCGGCGGCGTGACCGTCGGCATCGGTGTCGGCGTCGGGGTGGGGGTTGGCTGGGGGCCGGGGGTGGTGCTCGGGGTGCCGACCGGCACGGGGCGCATCGAGGCGCCGCCTGCGAGGGCCGCGCGGCCGGCCGTGGCCGAAGTCGACTGAGGCGGGGTCGTGGACGAAGGCGTCGGCGTGGAGGCTGGCGCCGCGCCCGGGAGGCCCGCTCCTGCGGCCGCGGACGCGCTCGCCCGGGCATCGCCACTGACTGCGGCCTCGACCGCGGCCGCCACCGCGGCGTCGTGCGCCGCCTGGTTCGCGTCCGGCGCGGCGGGATCGGCCGCGAGCCCGGGCTCGGTGGCCACGAGGACCAGCGCGACCGCGCACACGAGGGCGAGCACAAGCGCCCGCGAGGCGCGCAGTCTTCGGCCGCCACGCCACCACGCGCGGATCAGGGCTGGATCGAACGCCACACGCATCCCCTCCACACCTTGGAGCGTAGTCCACTCCGCCCCGGGCCGCCGCCTTCGCTTGTTCGAGCGCGTCGCGGCAAGGATCGCGGTGCGGATGCCTTCCGTCTAGGGCGCGCCGACACCCTCGGCCAGGACGCCCCGCACCTCGGCTGCGATCTGGACATCCTCGCGGGAGGCGATCACGAGCGCGCGCGAGGTGGCGCCGGCCGAGCCGATCTCGCGATCCGCTGGCCCGCTCGCCGCGTTCCGCTCCGGATCGAGCTCGACGCCCAGATAGCCGAGCCCGTCAGCAGTCATCGAGCGGATCGCGGCCGACCGCTCGCCGACGCCACCCGTGAACACGACGGCGTCGAGCCCGCCAAGCGACGCCGTCATGGCCGCGATCTCGCGCCTGAGGCGGTGCAGGTAGACCGCGAGCGCCAGACTCGCACGCGGCTCACCCGCCGCCGCGCGCTCGAGGATCTCCCGCATGTCGGCCGTGCCGGCGAGGCCGAGCAGCCCCGAGCGGTCCTCGAGCGTGGCGGCGAGCTCGGCGGGCGGCATGCCGACGTGGTCCGCCAGCCAGAGCACGAGGCCGGGGTCCACCGAGCCCGAGCGAGTGGCCATGACCAGGCCCTCGAGCGGCGTGAACCCCATCGTCGTGTCCACGGACCGTCCGCCCCGGACGGCGGCGAGCGAGGCCCCGGCGCCGAGGTGGCAGGTGACGAGCCGCAGGTCGGCCAGCGGCGCCCCGAGCAGCTCCGCGGCGCGCCGCGAGGCGTAGGCGTGCGAGAGGCCGTGGAACCCGTAGCGTCGGAGGTCCCAGCGCTGGCGCCACGGCGCGGGGAGCGCGTAGGTGGCCGCCGCCTCCGGCATGGTGGCGTGGAACGCCGTGTCGAAGCTGGCGACCGCCGGGACGCCCGGCACGGCCGACGTGACCGCGTCGAGCGCGGTCAGCGCCTTCGGCTGGTGGAGCGGGGCGAGGCTGGTGAGGCTGGCGATCCTGGACCGGACGCGGTCGTCCAGTCGGACCGGGCCGAGGAATGCCGTCCCGCCGTGGACGATCCGGTGACCGACGGCGTCCACCGCGCCGAGGGCCTGCACCGCGTCGAGCACGGGCGCGTCGTCTTCGGGCCCCCGCGGCGGCGGCAGGTCGGCCGACGCCACCACCGCGTCCCCTTGGTCGAGCACCCGCAGCTTGAGGCTCGACGAGCCCGCGTTGACGACGAGGATCCGCTCCAGGTTCACGACCGGGAGTCGGGCCACGCCCAGTCGGCGATCTCGGGTGCATCCTCGCCCTCGAGCCGGGTGTAGGCCCGTGCCCGCAGGCGCGCGTCCTCCATCAACTGGCGGACGTGCGCCGCCTTGGGCCCGAGGCCGGGCACCCGGTCGATCACGTCGATGACGAGGTGGAACCGGTCAAGATCGTTGAGCATGACCATGTCGAACGGCGTGGTGGTGGTCCCCTCCTCCTTGTAGCCGCGCACGTGGATGTTCGCGTGGTTCGTGCGCCGGTACGTGAGCCGGTGGATCAGCCACGGGTAGCCGTGGTACGCGAACACGACGGGCTTGCTCGTGGTGAACAGCGCGTCGAACTCGGCGGTCGACAGGCCGTGCGGATGCTCCTTTTCGTCCTGCAGCCGCATGAGGTCCACGACGTTGACGAAGCGGACCCGCAGGTCGGGCAGGTGCTGGCGGATGAGGTCCACCGCGGCCAGCGCCTCGAGGGTGGGGGTGTCGCCAGCCGCAGCGAGCACCACGTCGGGCTCGCCGCCCTGGTCATTCGACGCCCAGTCCCAGATGCCGATGCCGCGCGTGCAGTGAAGGATCGCCTGGTCCATGGTCAGCCAGTTGGGCGCCATCTGCTTGCCCGCCACCACGACGTTCACATAGTTGCGGCTGCGCAGGCAGTGGTCCGCGACAGAGAGCAGCGTGTTCGCGTCGGGCGGCAGGTAGACGCGGATGACGTCGGCCTTCTTGTTGACCACATGGTCGATGAAGCCCGGGTCCTGGTGCGAGAAGCCGTTGTGGTCCTGGCGCCAGACGAGCGAGCTGAGCAGGTAGTTCAGCGAGGCGATCGGGCGGCGCCAGGGGATGTCGCGCGTCACCTTGAGCCACTTGGCGTGCTGGTTGAACATCGAGTCGATGATGTGGATGAAGGCTTCGTAGCAGTTGAACACGCCGTGACGGCCAGTGAGCAGGTAGCCCTCCAGCCAGCCCTGGCACTGGTGCTCAGAGAGGACCTCCATCACGCGGCCATCGGGGGCGAGGTGGTCGTCCGTGGGCAGGACCTCGGCCATCCAGGTCCGGTTCGTCGCCTCGAGCACGGCGCCGAGGCGGTTGGAGGCGGTCTCGTCGGGGCCGAACACGCGGAAGGTGTCCATGTTCTTGGCCAAGACGTCGCGCAGGAACGTGCCCAGCACGCGCGTGGCCTCGGACGTGCTGGCGCCCGGCGCGGGCACGTCAACGGCGTAATCGCGGAAGTCCGGCAGGGCCAGATCGCGGAGCAGCTCGCCGCCGTTGGCGACCGGGTTGGCGCTCATGCGCCGGTACGCCTTCGGGGCGAGGGCGGCGATCTCGGTCATCAGGGCTCCGCGGTCGTCGAACAGCTCGTCGGGCCGGTAGGACCGCATCCAGTCCTCGAGCCATGCCCGGTGCTGGTCGTTGGTCCGGACCTCGGCGAACGGCACCTGGTGCGAGCGCCAGCTGCCCTCGATCGGCTTGCCGTCGAGGACTTTCGGGCCGGTCCAGCCCTTGGGCGTCCGGAGCACGATCATCGGCCAGCGCGGGCGCTCGGTGACGCCGCCCTCGCGGGCCGCCTTCTGGATCCGGGTGATCTCCGCCACCACGGCGTCCATCGTGGCGGCCAGCTGCTGGTGGACGGTCGCCGGGTCGTCGCCCTCGACGAAGTACGGCGTGTGGCCGTAGCCCTCCATCAGAGCGGCCAGCTCGTCGCGCGGGATGCGGGCGAGGATCGTGGGGTTGGCGATCTTGTAGCCGTTGAGGTGGAGGATCGGCAGCACGGCGCCGTCGCGCGCCGGGTTGAGCAGCTTGTTGGAGTGCCAGCTCGTGGCCAGCGGGCCGGTCTCGGCCTCGCCGTCGCCCACCACGGCGCAGACCAGGAGGTCCGGGTTGTCGAACGCGGCGCCGTACGCGTGCGAGAGCGCGTAGCCGAGCTCGCCGCCCTCGTGGATCGAGCCCGGCGTCTCGGGCGCGACGTGGCTCGGGATGCCGCCCGGGAACGAGAACTGGCGGAAGAGCTTGCGCAGCCCCTCCGCGTCGCGCGTGATCGAGGGGTACACCTCCGAGTACGTGCCCTCGAGGTAGGTGTTGGCCACGATGCCCGGCCCGCCATGGCCCGGGCCCGTCACGTAGATCGCGTTGAGGTCCCACGCCCGGATGACCCGGTTCATGTGGACGTAGACGAGGTTGAGGCCCGGCGTCGTGCCCCAGTGGCCGAGGAGCCGGGGCTTGACGTGCTCCGGCAGCAGCGGGCCGCGCAGCAGGGGGTTGTCGAGCAGGTAGATCTGCCCCACGGAGAGGTAGTTGGCCGCGCGCCACCACGCGTCGATCAGCCGCAGCTCCTCCGTCGAGAGCGGGTTGGCCTGGATGCCGGAATCAGCCATGGCAGTACGTTCCTTCCCGAGTGCGCTATGCCGCACCGATAGGGTACGCAGCGCGCGTTTCCGCGGCGATTCCGCCCATCCGCGGCTGTGACGCGGAGGCCGGGTTCGAGCCGAACCGCCCTCGCCAGGTGCCACGGAAACGTTTACGCTCCAGATCCCACGAAGCCCGAACCCCGAAGTCGTTCTGGCCGGGTCGCGCGGACCACATGGCCGGTCGCGCGGGGGCCTCATCGCCCCCAAGCACGGGACGGAGGGTGTGGGACTCGCGACGTCTTGGTTGGTACGGTCAACGGGTCCGGGCCGTGGCAGCGGCCGGGTCACGCGTCCCCCCGGCGCAGCCAACTCCGCCAATCCCGCGTCCGCGCGGACAGCTCCGGTAGGTGCCATGCACTGCATCGTCCTCGTCAAGCAGGTCCCGGATGTCAGCAACATCCCGGAAGATGCCTGGGACCGCGAGAAGGGCACGCTGCGCCGCGGCCTCCTCGACAGCGTGCTCAACCCGCTCGATCTCCATGCGCTCACCTTCGCGCAGCGGATCACGAGCGGCGATCCCGATGCGAAGACCGTGTACCTCACGATGGGGCCGCCGCAGGCGCGTGATGTCCTGGTCGACTGCCTGTCGCGGGCGTCCGGTGAAGCCGTGCTGCTGACGGACCGGGCCATGGGCGGGGCGGACACCGTGGCCACCGCGTACTCGCTGGCCCAGGCCATCCGCCGGATCGAGGCGGAGCTGTTCGGCGGCGACCGCGACTACGTCATCGTGTCGGGCATGCAATCGGTTGATGGCGACACCGCCCAGGTGCCGCCGCAGCTGGCCGAGGACCTGGGCATCGACCAGGTGGCCTATGCCCAGGACGTGCACGCAAGCCCCGAGCTGATGTTCCGGCGCATCGGCGCGGCCGGCACCGAGGACGTGGTTCCCCGGCGATTCCCGGTGCTGGTGACGGTCACGGCCTGCACGGACACGCTGTACGCGGGCTTCGCGGCCGCGCGTGCGGCCCGAAGCGCCACGATCCACACCTGGAGTGCCGCGGACGTGGGCGCGGCGGCCGACAGGGTCGGGATCAAGGGCTCGCGGACGACCGTGTACCGCATCTTCTCGCCGTCCGAGGACCGTGCGAAGCAGTGCGTGATGGTCGCCGACCCGGCCGACCTCGTGAAGCAGGTCCAGGCGAAATACCGCCTCGCCACCGGCGGCCCGGCCGCCCACGAGGAGGGGGCGTACAGCCTCGACGGCAAGGAGCCCACCTACCACGGCGAGCTCTGGATCCTGGCCGAGCGCGAGGGCGACGGCCTCAAGTCGGTCAGCCTCGAACTGCTGGGCAAGACGCGCGAGCTCGCGGCGTTCCTGGGCGAGAGGGTGGGCGTCGTCCTGCCGTGCGAGAACGCGGGCGACCTGCCCGCGGAGCTCATCGCGCACGGCGCGGACGTCGTCTACGCGATCGAGGACCCGCAGCTCGGCACGTTCGCGCCCATCCCGTTCAAGAACGCGGTCGCCGCGCTGGTTCGCGAGCGCCACCCGCAGGTGATGCTGTTCGGCGCCACGCCGATGGGCCGCGAGCTCGCGCCGCGGATCGCGTACGCGTGCGACTCGGGGCTCACCGCGGACTGCACCAAGCTCGAGATCGGCGACCACACCAAGGGGGGGCAGGCCCTCGTCGGCATCCTCAAGCAGACCCGCCCCGCCCTCGGCGGCAACATCATGGCCACGATCATGACCAAGGACTCGCCGACCCAGATGGCGACGGTGCGCCCCGGCGTGTTCAAGGTGCCGCCGCGCGACGAACGTCGAACTGGCGAGGTGGTGCGAATCACGCCCGGGCTGGCGACGGACCTGGCCGTGGCTGAGGTGACGCCGGTGGAGTCCTTCGTGTCGAAGGTCAACATCCGGGACGCGAAGATCATCGTGTCGGGCGGGCACGGCATCCGCAGCAGGACCGACTTCGACCGCCTCCTCCAGCCGCTCGCCGACAGCCTCGGCGGCCTGCTGGGCGACGGCGCCAAGGTCGCGGCCAGCCGCCACGCGGTGGAGGACGGCTTCCGCACCCACGACTACCAGGTGGGCCAGACCGGCCAGACCGTGGCGCCCAAGCTGTACGTGGCGATCGGCATCTCGGGTGCGGTGCAGCACGTGTCGGGGATGCAGATGTCGGACACGGTGGTCGCGATCAACAAGGATCCGCGGGCGCGGATCTTCAACTACGCGGACTTCGGCATCGTCGGCGATCTGGAGACGGTCGTCCCGCAGCTGACTCGCGCGGCGCAGGAGGCCAGGTAGATGGACGGCATCGACATCCTGATCGTCGGCGCGGGTCCGGCCGGCCTGGGCGCCGCGATCCGGGCCAAGCAGGCCTCGAAGGACGCCGGCCGCGAGGTCAGCGTCGCGGTGATCGACAAGGCGCCGGCGGCGGGCAACCACGTGCTCTCGGGCGCAGCCTTCGAGCCGGCCGTGCTCGACGACCTGCTGCCCGGCTGGCGCGACGCCCGCCACAGCTTCGTCGACACCATGGTCCCGGTCGAGCGCGAGGACCTGATGTTCCTCCGCGCGAAGAGCGCCAACCGCATCCCCGAGCTGGTAGTGCCCTCGCGGATGCACCACACGGGGGACGTCATCATCTCGGCCGCCCGGATGACGCAGTTCCTGGCCGAGCAGGCCGAGAAGGTGGGGGTCGAGGTGTACCACGGGTACACCGCCCGCACGCTGATCGTCGAGGACGGCGCGGTCCGCGGCGTCCGCCTGGCCGAGCTGGGCCTGCGCGCGGACGGCACCGCGAAGGGCAACCACCTGCCCGCCGAGGAGATCCGGGCGCCGATCACGATCCTCGCCGACGGGACGCACGGCGGGCTCTCGCAGCAGTTCGCGGACGCCTTCGGCGCGGGCGCCAACCCGCAGGTGCTCTCGCTGGGGATGAAGGCGATCGTCCAGTTCCCCGAGAAGAGCCCGTTCGGCAACAACCGCGTGATGCACACCCTGGGCTACCCGAACCCGCCGTCGGTCTTCGGCGGCGGCTTCCTCTACTCGCTGGGCGAGAAGACCGTCGCGGTCGGCCTGATCCTCGGGCTCGACTGGAAGTACGGCGACCTCAACCCGCAGCGCGAGTTCGAGACGTTCCGCGCCCACCCCTACATCACCCGGCTGCTCGCGGGCGGCGTCACGGTGGCGACCGGCGCCAAGACCATCCCCGAGGGCGGCCTCGGGTCGATCGGCACGCTGGCCGCGCCGGGCGGGATGGTGGTCGGCGACGGTGCCGGCTTCGTGAACATGGAGAAGATCAAGGGGATCCACTACGCGATCCGGTCGGGAATGTGCGCGGCCGAGACGGCCGTGGCGGCCCTCGGCGAGAACGGCGCCGTCGGCCCGCTCGACGCGTACCCGGAGAAGCTCGAGGCCGCGGGCGTGCTCGAGGACATGCGCCACGCCCGCAACTACCGCCAGGTGTTCGCCAAGGGCGGCCTGTTCGTCGGCACCCCGCTGTCGCTCGTGTCGGCCCTCATCCCACGTCAGCTGGGCATCCACCGCGACGGGGCCGCCACCAAGAAGGGCGCCCGCCTCAACCGCCCCGACCCCGGCCGCATGGACGGCGCCACGTTCGTGGCCCTGACCGGGACCATCCACCGCGAGGACGAGCCGTCCCACATCACCATCAAGGACCCGGCGCAGTGCGTCGCCTGCGAGGCGGCCTACGCCAACGCCTGCACCCACTTCTGCCCGGGCCAGGTCTACCGCTGGGACGGCGGCAAGATCGTGCTCTCGCCGTCGAACTGCCTGCACTGCATGACCTGCACGGTGAAGTGCCCCGTCCTCAACATCGACTGGGTGCCGCCGGAGGGCGGCGAGGGGCCCCACTACAAGCAGCTCTGAGCCTGCGGGAGGAGCGCGAGGGCCCGGTCATCCGGGCCCTCGCTGATTTACGACGCTGCTCTGGCTGGAGCACCGATGGGCTCGCGGCCCAGACTCGACCGCGTCAGCCCTCGACCGCGTCGGCCACGAGCGGGTCGAGCATCGACCGCAGGACAGGCCCCAGGCGCTCTGCCGTGAACGGCTTCGCCAGGAGGCGGCCGGCGGGCAGAGACGGCAACGGCTCGCGCTCGGTGCGCGAGAGGAACAGCACCGGCGCCGAGGGGTAGCGAGCGCGGATCCGTGCCGCGAGCTCCGACCCCGAGGCGTCGGGCAGCGCGGCCTCGGTGACCAGCATGTCGAGCCGATCGAGACCGTGCTCCGCGAGGGCCAGGGCCTGTCGTGAGGTTGCCGCGTCGACGACCGTGTAGCCCAGCCCGCGCATCAGGCGGGCGAGGATGAAGCGGATCTCGACGTCCCCGTCCACGAGCAGGATCGTCTCGGCGCCGCCGTGGACCCGGACGGTGTCGCCGGCTGCAGGGGACGCCGCCGGTGCCGCGGGGACCCGCGCCAGGTGGATCGTGAATCGCGTCCCCTCGCCGGGCCGGCTGTCGACCGAGACCGCGCCGCCGCAGCGCGTGGCGGCCTCCTCGACCGCCGCGAGGCCGATGCCGAATCCCCGCTCATGGTCCTTGGTGCTGAAGTACGGCTCGAACACGTGCGGCAGGACCGCCGCGTCGATCCCGACGCCCGTGTCCTCCACCGTGATCCGCACCTCCTCGGCCCGGACGGAGCCGCGTGCCGCGGACGCGCCGGCGGCCGGCCGCGCCACGTGTTCGGTGGATCGCGGCCCGGTCGCGACGCGCAGCGTGAGCGTCCCGCCGTCGGGCATCGCGTCGCGGGCATTGATCGCGAGGTTCAGCAGGGCCTGCTCGATGAGCCCGCGGTCCACGACGACCGCCGCCGGCTCGGCGCAGGGCTCGAGGCGGACCGTAACCCGGTCGCCGCAGGCGCTGGTCAGGAGCGGCCGCAGACCCGCGATGAGGTCGGACGCGTCGAGCGTCTCGAGGCGCAGCGTCTGGCGGCGGCCGACGGTGAGCAGTTGGCGGACCAGGGCGCCTGCGCGCTGCACCGCGTCCCGAATGCCGGCGGCATCCGCCCGCCGCGGGTCGGTCGCGTCCAGGTCCGCGACGATGAGGTCCGCATAGCCGGCGATCACCGAGAGCATGTTGTTCACGTCGTGGGCGACCGCGCCGGCGAGCCAGCCGACGAGCTCGGTCCGCTCGGCGCGGAGGCGGCGTGAGCGCGCGGCGGCGAGCTCGGCCATGACCGGGACTGGTTCGCGTCCGGGATCGGGCTCGGGCGGGTTCACGCGCGGCTCACCTGCGGGCTGGACGGGCAGCCCGGACCGGGGTCGCAGCGGGGCCGGCCGAGGCCACCGCGGCGCCCGCAGGTCCGGGCCTGGAGGAGCGGCGGGTGCGGGGTTAGCGCCAGCCGCCCCGCACCCAGTCCGCTCACGCTATGAGGCTTGGAAGATGCCATCGGGTCCCTGTGCCGGCGCTTCCCTGCGCCGGCTGGAGCTGGTGGAGCGGCTCGATCAGTGGGGCGCCAGCCCGCCACCTCCATCAGCGAAGGCCATCGCAGTCGAGAGGACCGCGAGTGCCACACCGACGAGCCACGAGACAACTACCGCGCGCCGAGAGCGGAGAACTGAAAGCACCGGACGGTTTCCCTTTCCGGACCCGTGTCGGCACCCCCCCCTTGTCTGCCGCTCTGGCGCAGCGGTCGACGAGATGGTAGGGTCTTGGGATGGATCAGTCAAGTATTTATCAACTTCTCCCGCCTCAAGGCCCCGCACCTGAAGGCCCCGCATCGGGTCCCGATGCCTTGGGACTCGTGGTGGGCCGTCGCATCCGCGCCCGCCGCAGATCGCTCGGGCTGACCCAGGCGGAGCTCGCCGCGCCCCTCTCGAAGAGTTACGTGTCGGCTGTCGAGCACGGGCGGGTGCTGCCGTCACTGCGGACGCTGAGGCTGATCGCCAGTCGGCTCGGCGTCGGCGTGGGCGAACTGGTCGACTGAGTCAAAATGTCCTTGACTGCCGCGTACAATCTGGCCCATGGACCTTCCCGAAGCCGTCACCGCTCCCGCCCGACGCCGTGTCGTCGCTGACCAGCGGGAGCTCGCAGCCCGCATCGGCGGGCGACTCCGCAGCGCGCGCCTCGCGTCGCACCTCACGCAGGCGCAGCTCGCTGGCGACCGCTACACCAAGGCCTACGTCAGCGCGCTCGAGCACGGCAGCGCCAGGCCGTCGATGGCCGCCCTCGCCTACCTCTCCGAACGGCTCGGATTCGCCCCGACCCACTTCCTCGACGACGATGACGGCCTGTGGCCGCGCCTGGCTGCGGATCTGGCGCTCGCCGCATTCAAGTTCGACGAGGCGATCGTCGCGTACCAGGCGCTGCTCGACCTCGAGCCGCCGGACCGGATCCGCGGCGAGCTGCTGTGCGGCCTCGCGGAGGCGTACGCCGGAATGGGTCGGGGAAACGATGCCATCGCGGCGGGCGCCGACGCGGAGCGGCTCCTCGAGGCCGCGGGCCGGCGGCCCGAGGCCGCCATCGCGCGCTACTGGCTGTCCGTCGGCCACGCCATGGTGGGCAACCTCGACGAGGCGCTGGAGCTCGACCGGGCGCTCCTCGGGGAGGTGCGGGGCGGACTCCTCGTGGAGCCGGACTTCGAGGCGCGGCTCCTGATGGCGCTCTCGGCGGTGGCGTCCAAACAGGGCCACTGGAAGGTGGCCCTCGCGTACCTCGAGGAGGTCCGCGGGGTCTCGGCCGCGATGGACGGGCGCCGGCGGGGCACGTACCTGTACGACCTCGCGTGCACCTACCGGGAGACCGGCGACATCGAGGCGGCCGTCCGAGCCGGGACCGCGAGCCTGGCCCTGTTCCGAGCCGCCGGGTATGAGTACGGCATCGGCGCGCTGGAGAACGACCTCGCGCTCTCGTTCCTCGCGCTGGCCAACACCGATCGCGCGCTGGAGCTGGCGGGCAGTTCCGCAGGCCACTTCGAGCACCTGGGCGATCGCCGATGGCTCGCCCACGTGCACGAGACGCAGGCCCAGGTGGCGCTGGCCAAGGGCGAGCTGGACGGCGCGCGGGCCTTCGCCGACCAGGCCCTGGCCGAGGCGGATGCGACCGCCAACAGCAAAGCGTCCGTGAGCACGCTGCGCACGATGGCCAAGATCGAGCGGGCCCGCATCGTGGGGGCCGCCCGTGGCGGCGAGCTGGATCTCGGACCGGCCCTCGCGTACGCCGAGCAGGCGGTCACCGCGGCGCGCGCCGCCGATGTCACCACGCTCATCCGCGAGGCGCTCACCGACCTCGGCGACCTGCTGATGGAGGCCGGCCAGCCCCAGCGCGGTGCCGCCGCCTACCGCGAGGCGCTGAGCGCCGCCGCGCACGGGTAGCCCACCGTCGCTGCGCGATCGCGCCCAGTCGTGCCGCCCACTCGGCGGCGCCGACAGGTGTTGGCGTCGCGATCGTGCGCCCTGCCGTACGCTGGCAGCCGTCGGCGGCGCGTCGAGCCGTCGCGACGGAGGTCCGTCCAGTGCGCGCGTCCCGCCTCGCCATCGCGGTCGTCCTCGGCCTTGTCGGGCTCGTCTGGCTCGGCCAGGGCCTCGGCTACATCCCAGGCAGCTTCATGACGGGCAGCCAGTTCTGGGCCACGGTCGGGACCGTGCTGCTGGTGGCGGCCGTGGCGATCGTCCTTCTCGAGGCGCGCCGGAAGCGTCGCATGACCCGGCGATAGCGGCGCGATCAGCGGACCAGACGCGCCGCTACGACTCCAGCATGCGCTCGATGCGGCGGTCGGGCACGAACCACCAGAGGGCGACGCCGACGAAGGCGGCCAGGGCGAGAGCCGGGACCGCCAGCGCCACGGGCGTCGCCACGATGTACACGAGCAGCGACGCGCGCTCCTTGTTCGCCCTCCCGATCGCCCGGTGCAGCGGCGCGTCCGCGGGCTGGATCCGGCGCAGTGACAGCCACAGGACGTAGTACGCAACCGCGCACAGCAGGAGATCCAGGCCGTACACCGCCACCGGCAGCGGGGCGAATCCGTTCTCGCCCATCCAGCCGGTCGTGAACGGCATCAGCGAGAGCCAGAACAGGAGCAGCAGGTTCGCCCAGAGCACCCGGCCGTCGATGACGCGAACCGCCTGGAACAGGTGGTGGTGGTTCGTCCAGTAGATGCCGACGTTGGTGAACGACAGCGCGTAGGCGAGGGCGAAGGGCGCGAGTGCGGCCAGGGCGTCGAGCGTGGGCTCCCTCGGCGGTACCAGCTCCAGCACCATGATGGTGATGATGATCGCCATCACGCCGTCGCTGAACGCCTCGAGCCGACCTCGCTCCATGGCGTGAGGATGCCAGACGCGCTCCCGTCGCGCCGTGGGGCTCGCCAACGGGCGCGTCCAGGCTGTGGCCCTCTCCCCCGCGCCGCGCACTCCGATTGGGGCGCCCGCCTGCGAGTGCACCCTCGGATCGTTCGCGAATGGTGGAATTGTCACCGGCACGCGGTCGTTGCGCGATTCGCGAACCAGCTGATCGGCGCTCGATTCTCGGGACGACCGCCGACCACGACGGTACAGCGGGCCTGGTGACGTGTCGCCAGCACGCGGATTCCGCATCGTTCGCGAATCGCGAAACCAAACGGGCATCGTCCGACGCCTGCGGCCCACGGTCCGACGCCTGCGGCCCACGGTCCGACGCCTGCGGCCCACGGTTCGCCGAGCCTTGGCCGGGCGGGTGGCGCGTCAGCCCCCGATGGTGGCGTAGCCGGCGAGGAATGCCCCGGCAACCTCCTCGGCGAAGTCGGCGCTGAGCTCGCCGCCGAACAGCAGGCGGAAGTAGATCGGGCCGATCAGCAGCTCGACCGCCGGCGCCTCGGCCGCGTCGGGCCGGAGGTCGCCCCGCTCGACCCCGCGCCGCACGACGCCGGCGATCTCGTCGCGGCGCCGCTGCACGACGGTTGCCCGGAATGGCTCGGCGAGCTTCGGATTGGACGCGATCTGCGAGGCAAGCGCCCGGATCAGCGGGCCGAACGGCGTCTCGTTGATCGACAGGATCGGGTTCACGACCGTCGCCAGGAGCTCCTCGCGCGTGGACCCGACGTCCGGGATGGCCAGGTGCGGCGCGGCCAGCATCGCCAGGAGGTCGCCGGCGAGGTCTTCGCGTGATCGCCAGCGGCGGTAGATCGCCGACTTGCCGACGCCGGCCCGCGCCGCGACGTGCTCGACCCGGAAGTCTGCGAATGGGCGCTCGGTGAGCAGCACGAGCGCCGCGTCCAGGATCCGCTGGTGCGTCGAGTCGCTGCGCGGTCGGCCCCGACGTCCAGCCGGCTGCGCCACAGCGGTGGCCGTCGCCTCCCGTGCGGCGTGCGGTTCGCTCGGCACCGGGCGGCCCCCGCTCGTCCGAGCGCCGGGCGCCCCGGTCGGCTTCGTCATCTGTTCAGCATGATACGGCGCGAACCGTATCGCAACTCATCCGATGCCACTTCGACCCTCGGCGGGCGCTTCACCAGCGCGCTGCGCCGTGGTCTGCTGTTACTATACGGAACGATCCGTATCGTAAGAAGGAGGCATTGTCCATGTACAGCCTCACCACTGACAGCCTTTCAAGCGATCGCACGGTCGGCAACGACCGGAGCATCGTCGACATGATCGAGCGCGCCACCGATGAGCGGTCCTACTGCTCGTGCGGGCAGCACACGACGGCCGTCTGGCGCGACGGCATCGTCTGGCTCGAGTGCTCGAGCCGGCTGGAGCCGGCCAAGGGCAGGTTCGCCCGCCTGGTCCGGACCCTGTCCAGCGCCGCCCACGTCCACGAGTCGATCGTGGACCTTCCCGCAGAGGACGTTCGCCCGGCCGCCTAACAGGTGAGCGGGCTGCGAGGCGATCGTTCGCGCGGGACATGCCGTTCGCGGCGCCGCGCGAACTCCGCCGCGCGTCCGGGTACAGCCGCGGCGCCTCATCGTCGTCGTCAAATCGAGGCGGATGAAGGTCAGGGTGGTGGAGATGGGGGAGAGTCGAACTCCCCGTCCAGAGCCCTTCGCCTGGAACCACTACGAGCGTGTCCGATGATTTTCGTCAACCGTCGGCGCGCCCATCGGCAGGCTCGCCATCGGCCCATCGGCGTGTCCCTAGATCGGGCTTTGTCCCGGCGTACGTCGCCTCGGCCGGTCCGCACCTCCGCTGAGTGACGCTTCCACGGCCCGCGGAGGGGAGGCCGCTTCCACGCTCACCTTACGGCCTAGGCCGCGAGGGCGAGAGCAGGCTGCTTGTTGGCAGTTACTTCGTTTGCCGCCTGTTTAACGAGGCCTGACGGCACCTCGGCTCGCGTCTCCAGACAGCCAGACCCTGTCGAGACCACGCATCCCCACAGGACCGAACCGGCTGTTCGGGGCGCGAATCCTACACCCGGACGCGATTCCGGACTATCCTCGCGAGACCCCTACCGCCCCCCGATCTCCTGGAGGTCACGCTTGGGACACGAGATCCGGGCGGCTTACCTGCCCCAGCCAGACCCCTCGACCCGAGCCGGCGGCAACTCGGGGAGCGATTCGCGCGAAGGGCAGGCCGCCAGCACGCCGCGGGCCCGGGAGGCGATCCCCGTCTGGCCGGGCCGTCCGTATCCGCTGGGCGCGGCCTTCGACGGGGCGGGCACCACCTTCGCGCTGTTCTCCGAGGTGGCTGAGCGCGTCGAGCTGTGCCTGTTCGACGGCGACGGCAGTGAGACGCGCCTCGACCTGCCAGAGATGACCGGCTACATCTGGCACGGCTACTTCCCCACGGTGACGCCGGGACAGCGGTACGGCTTCCGCGTCCATGGCCCGTGGGATCCGGCGCAGGGCCTGCGCTGCAACCCGGCCAAGCTCCTGCTGGACCCCTATGCGAAGGCGGTCGAGGGGTCCGTCCGATGGCATCCTGCCTGTTACGGCCATGACCAGGCTGAGGCCGAACGGCGCGACGACCGCGACAGTGCCCCCTACGTCCCCAAGTCCGTGGTCATCAACCCCTACTTCGACTGGTCCGAGGACCGGGCGCCGCGCCGCGAGTGGTACGAGAGCGTGATCTACGAGACCCACGTGCGCGGGTTCACGATGACCCACCCTGAGGTGCCCGACCGGCTCCGCGGCACCTACGCCGGGCTCGCCCACCCTGCGGCGATCCGCCACCTGACCGACCTGGGCGTGACCGCCGTCGAGCTGATGCCCGTCCACCAGTTCGTTCACGACCAGCACCTCGAGGAGCGGGGCCTGCGCAACTACTGGGGCTACAACTCGATCGGGTTCCTCGCGCCCCACAACGGGTACGCGAGCTCGGGCGAGGCGGGCGAGCAGGTGGGCGAGTTCAAGGCGATGGTCCGCTCGCTGCACCAGGCGGGGATCGAGGTCATCCTCGACGTGGTCTACAACCACACCGCCGAGGGCAACCACCTGGGGCCGATGCTGTCGTTCAAGGGCATCGACAACCAGGCCTACTACCGCCTCGTCTACGACGACCGCCGCTACTACATGGACTACACGGGCACCGGGAACTCGGTGAACGTGCGCCACCCACAGGTGCTGCAGCTGATCATGGACAGCCTGCGCTACTGGGTGCTCGAGATGCACGTGGACGGGTTCCGGTTCGACCTCGCCTCCGCGCTCGCCCGCGAACTCCACGAGGTTGACCGGCTGTCGGCGTTCTTCGACCTTATCCACCAGGACCCGGTCGTGAGCCAGGTCAAGCTGATCGCCGAGCCGTGGGACGTCGGGGAGGGCGGGTACCAGGTGGGCAACTTCCCGGTCCTGTGGTCGGAGTGGAACGGCCGCTTCCGCGATACCGCGCGGGACTTCTGGCGGGGCGAGCCGCGCACCCTGGCCGACTTCGCATACCGGCTGACGGGCAGCTCCGACCTCTACGAGGGGACCGGCCGGCGACCCTACGCGAGCATCAACCTCGTGACCGCCCACGACGGGTTCACGCTGGCCGACCTCGTCGCCTACAACGAGAAGCACAACGGGGCCAACGGCGAGGACAACCGCGACGGCGAGTCCAGCAACCGCTCCTGGAACTGCGGCGCCGAGGGACCCACGCACGACCCGGGGATCCGCAGGCTGCGTCGCCAGCAGCAGCGGAACCTGCTCGCCACGATGCTCCTCGCGCAGGGCGTGCCGATGATGCTCGGCGGCGACGAGATCGGCCGCACCCAGGGCGGCAACAACAACGCCTACTGCCAGGACACCCCCGTCTCGTGGTACGACTGGGCAGCGGCCGACGAGCCGCTGCTCGCGTTCACGGCCCAGCTGATCGCGCTCCGCCGCGACCACCCGGTCCTCCACCGGCGGCGCTTCTTCCAGGGCCAGCCGATCCATGGCTCGGAGCTGCTCGACATCGAGTGGTTCACGACTGCGGGCGTGGAGATGGAGGAGGAGCACTGGGGTCACGACCACGTCCGCGACCTGGGCGTGCTGCTGTCCGGCGACGCCATCCCCAGCCGCGGCGAGCGCGGCGAGCGCATCGTGGACGACACGTTCTACCTGTTGTTCAACGCCCGCCACACCGACATCTCGGCCACCATCCCGACGGACCGCGGGTCGCGCTGGCAGGTGGTGATGGACACATCCCTCGAGGACGCGTTCCCGGCCAGCGGTCGCATCGTCGGCGAGGGTGGCGCCGCCCCCGTGGCGGCTCGCTCGACCCTCGTCCTGCGGCGCCTGGACGAGTGACCGGCATGCCCGCCCATGCGCCGGCCCCGGCCGCGGCGTCCTCCCCGATCCCGGAGGGCACCGGCCCGCGGCGCGTGGACCCGCGTGCCACCTACCGACTCCAGCTGACGCCGTCGTTCACCTTCGACGACGCAGCGGTGATCGCGCCGTACCTCCAGTCACTGGGCGTGAGCCACGTGTACGCGTCGCCGTACCTGCGCGCGATGCCCGGCAGCGTTCACGGCTACGACGTGGTGGATCCGCGACAGGTGAACCCCGAGCTGGGGGGGGAGGCTGGGCACGCCCGCTTCTGCGCCACGCTCGGACGCCACGAGCTCGGCCAGGTGCTCGACATCGTCCCCAACCACATGGCGATCGGGCCGGAGAACCCGTGGTGGTGGGATGTGCTCGAGAACGGGCCGGCGAGCCTGTGGGCGATGGCGTTCGACGTGGACTGGGCGCATCCCGAGCCGCACCTTCGCGAACGGGTGCTGCTGCCGGTGCTGGGCGACCACTACGGCCGGGTGCTCGAGGCGGGCGACCTGCGTCTGGCGTGGGACGGCCGGCACTTCACCGTCCGGTACTTCGACCAGCGCTTCCCCGTCGCCCCGCGCAGCCTCGACGAGCTGGTGGCGACCGCCGCCGAGCGCGCCGGATCGGCCGAGCTCGCGTTCGTCGGGGACGCGTTCGGCACGCTGCCGGCGTCGACGGTCACCGACCAGTCGCTGCGCGAGCGCCGGCACCGCGACAAGGAGGTGCTCGAGGAGCGGCTGGCCGCCCTCGTCGCGGCCGACGAGCGGGTGGCCGAGGCGATCGACGCGGTCGTCGCCGCGACCAACGCCGACGTCGAGGCGCTCGACCGCGTGCTGGAGCGCCAGAACTACCGGCTGGCGTGGTGGCGCGCGGCCCGCCGCGACCTCGGCTACCGGCGCTTCTTCGACGTCACCACGCTGGTGGGCCTGCGGATCGAGGACCCGCGGGTGTTCGTGGAGACGCAGGCGCTCATCCTCGAGTGGCTCGCCGCCGGCGTGCTCGACGGCATGCGGATCGACCACCCCGACGGGCTGCTCGACCCCGAGGGGTACCTCCGCCGCCTCCGCTGGGCGAGCCCGCGGGCGTGGATCGTGGTGGAGAAGATCCTCGAGCCTGACGAGGATCTCCGCCGGAGCTGGCCCGTGGCCGGAACGAGCGGCTACGACTTCCTGCGGCGGGTGAACGGCCTGCTCGTGGATCCCTCCGGGGAGACGGCGCTCGGCGCGCTGCAGGCCGAGGTCACCGGCGAGGACCGCCCGTTCGCCGCGATCGCCCGGACGTCCAAGGAGGCGATCCTCGACGAGGTGCTGGGCTCGGAGCTGGGCCGGCTGACCGCGCTGCTGCTCGACGTCCTCGAGCGCCTCCGCCGCCACCGGGACCACACGCGCCACGACCTGCACGAGGCGCTTCGCGCGCTGCTCGTCGCGTTCCCCGTGTACCGCACCTATGTGCGGGTCGATGTGGCCGATGACGGGCGCCAGGTGACGCAGGTCGCGCCTGAGGACGAGGCCGTTGTCGCGGAGGCGATCGAGACGGCGAAGGGGTACCGGCCCGACCTGCCGGCCGACCTGTTCGACATCCTGGGCGACCTGCTGCTGCTCCGCCGGCCCGGCGACGAGACCGAGGTGGAGCTGGCGCTCCGGTTCCAGCAGCTGACGGGCCCGGTGATGGCCAAGGGCGTGGAGGACACCGCGTTCTACCGCGACCTCCGCCTCCTCTCGCTCAACGAGGTGGGCGGCAACCCCGGTGCGTTCGGCATGTCCCCGGCGGTCGTGCACGAGGCCAACCGCGTGGCGCAGGAGCGGTGGCCGACGGGCATGCTCACCACGTCCACGCACGACAGCAAGCGCAGCGAAGACGTCCGCGCGCGGCTGGCCGTCCTCTCCGAGATCCCCGGCGAGTGGGCCGATGCCGTGGCCGGGTGGCGCCGGGCGGGAGATCCGTACCGGGTCGAGGCCGGCCCCGACGGCCACGCGGAGTACCTCCTGTTCCAGACGCTCGTCGGTGCCTGGCCCATCGGCATGGACCGGCTGGGACCGTATCTGACCAAGGCGCTCCGGGAGGCGAAGCTCCGGACCTTCTGGACGAACCCGGACGCTGCGTACGAGGCGGCGGTCCTCGGCTTCGCCGGGGGCCTGCTGGGCGCCGCGGCCTTCCGCTCGTCGATGGACGCGTTCGTGCGCCGCGTGCTCCGACCGGGCCGCGTGAACGCTCTGGCCCAACTCCTGGTCAAGTTGACCGCCCCGGGCGTGCCCGACGTGTACCAGGGCACCGAGCTGTGGGACCTGAGCCTCGTCGACCCGGACAATCGGCGGCCGGTGGACTACGCGCTGCGCCAGCAGCTTCTTGCCGGGCTGACGGGCGAGAGTGCTCCCGGGCCCGAGGCGCTGGCGGCCCGGCTCGACGATCCCGACGAGCCGGGCACCCCGAAGCTCGCCCTCCTGCACGCCGCGCTGGCTGTCCGGCGGAGCGACCCGGACGCCTTCGGGGTCGAGGCGACCTACAAGCCGCTCGAGATCCGGGGTGGAGCCGCCGACCGCGCCTTCGCGTTCCTGCGCTCTGGGCGCGTGGCGACGGTCGTGCCGCGGTTGACGGTGGGTGTCGGCGCAGGGTGGGGCGACACTCGCGTCAGCCTGCCGCCGGGGCGCTGGCGGGACGGGCTCACGGGCAGCATCCACGTGGTCGCGGGGAGGCGCGCTGCGCAGGGCGCGGGCCCTGGAGGTGCGAGGCTCGCTGAGGTGCTGGGCCGCTTCCCGGTGGCGCTGCTGGTCCTCGAGCCCGACGGATGACCGCATTCCGCGTCTGGGCGCCGCGGCCTGAGCGGGTCGAGCTGGCGCTCGTCGCGACGGGCGTTGCGGGAGGCGATGCTGGCCCGCCTGGCGCCCGGCCGGCGGCGCTGGCGCGGATCTCCATGACGCGCGGCGAGGGCGGCTGGTGGTCCGCGGACGTCGCTGAGGCCGGTCCCGGCACCGACTACGGATACGTGCTCGACGGCGCGGGGCCCTACCCCGACCCGCGCTCGCCGTGGCAGCCGTCGGGGGTCCACGGCCTGTCCCGGACCGTGGACCACACGGCATTCGCCTGGACCGATTCTGGCTGGAGTGCGCCGCCGCTCGAGGAGGCGGTGATCTACGAGCTCCATGTCGGCACGTTCACGCCGGCCGGAACGTTCGACGGGGTTGTCGGTCGGCTCGGGGACCTCGTCGAGCTGGGCGTGACCCACGTCGAGCTGATGCCGGTCGGCGAGTTCCCCGGATCGCGCGGCTGGGGCTACGACGGCGTGGACCTGTTCGCGCCGCATCACGCCTATGGCGGTCCTGACGGGCTCAAGCGGCTCGTGGACGCCTGCCATGCTCGCGGCCTGGCGGTGCTCGTCGACGTCGTCTGGAACCACCTCGGGCCGGACGGGAACTACCTCGGGCTGTACGGGCCGTACTTCTCGGCCCGCTACCGGACGCCGTGGGGCGAGGCCGTCAACTTCGACGGCCCTGGCTCCGACGAGGTCCGGGCCTTCGTCCTCGACAACGCTCGGACGTGGCTCCGCGACTACCACGCCGACGGGCTGCGGATCGACGCCGTCCACGCGATCTTCGACCAGTCGGCCACGAACATCCTCGAGGCGCTGTCGGCCGAGGTCCTCGCGCTCGCCGGGCAGCTGGGCCGACGCCTCGTGGCGATCGCAGAGAGCGACCTGAACGACCCGAGGCTCGTCCGGGGGGTCGCGGAGGGCGGCTACGGCCTCGACGCGCAGTGGAACGACGACTTCCGCCACGCCCTGCACGTCGCGCTCACCGCCGAGGCGGACGGGTATCTTGGGCAGTACCGCGGCCTGGTCGACGTCGCCCGTGCGCTCGAGCGGGTCTTCGTCTACGACGGGCGCTACTCGGCGTTCCGGGGACGGACGCACGGCCGTCCGGTCGGCGACATTCCGGCGACCCGCTTCGTCGGGTTCCTGCAGAACCACGACCAGGTGGGCAATCGCGCACGGGGCGAGCGGATCGGGCACCTCGTGCCACCCGAGGCGGCGAAGGCCGGCGCCGCGCTGGTGCTGCTCGGGCCGTTCATCCCGCTGCTGTTCGCCGGTGAGGAGTGGGATGCATCGAGCCCGTTCCAGTACTTCACCGACCACCAGGACGAGGCGCTCGGGGTCGCCGTCCGCGACGGGCGGCGCCGGGAGTTCCCGGAGTTCCAGCGCGATGGGATCGAGGTCCCCGACCCGCAGGCGCCCGCCACGTTCGACCGGTCCCGCCTGGACTGGACCGAGCGGGACCGCGAGCCGCACGCCTCGGTCCTCGCGTGGTATCGCGACCTGATCGCATACCGCGCGGCCCACCCGTGGCCCCGTGATGCCGGCCGGCCGGCCGCCACGTTCGACGAGCGCGAGGGCTCGCTCTCCGTGTCCCGGGGCACGGGCCTGCTGGTCGCGAACCTCGGCCCGGTGGAGCGAACGGTTCCGCTCGCAGGCCCCGGGTCGTGGTGCCTCGGCCTCGCCTCGGCGGCGGGCGTCGCACTCGTCGACGGCGCCGTCCGCCTGCCCGCCTGGTCCGCCGCGCTGGTCGAGCGGACGGACGTCGCATAGGCCATCGGCCCGCGGTCGGCGGACCCCGGTGTTGACAGCCCGCCCGTCGGCCCGCAACCTCCGGCCATGACCACCCGACGCGTGTCCTGGCGTCGGTCCGACGAGGTCCGGGCCGACGAGCACTGCACGATCTCGGTCCGCGATGCCGGCCTGTCGCTCGTGGGCACGGTGCTCGGCGCGGAGGGCGGGCTGCCCGTCCGCATCGAGTACCGCGTCCTCGCCGACGGAGCCGGGGCCACCACGGCCGTCCACGTCCGCGACTATCGCGGCTTCGGCCAGCGCCAGCTCGCGCTCGCGCGCGATGCCAAGGGCAACTGGACGGTCAACGGGGTCGCCGACCGGCTGCTCAAGGGCTGCATCGACGTCGATCTGGGCTGCAGCCCGTCGACCAACACCCTCCCGATCCGTCGGCTCCGGCTCGGCGTCGGCGGGTCTGCCACGATCAAGGCCGCGTGGGTGCGATTCCCGGAGCTGGCGGTCGAGAAGGCTGCTCAGACCTACAGTCGACTCGACGAGTTCACCTACCGCTACGCGAGCGGGACGTTCGAGGCGGAGCTGGTGGTCGACGAGGACGGGGTGGTCGCCAGCTACGCGGTGTGGGAGCGGACCGGCGTGGCCGACGGTCCCGACGACACCGCGCCGCTCGACACGAGATAGCCGTCCGGCCCGCCGCCGAACTCCGGTCGCTCAGCTCGCAGGCGCCCGACCGACGCGGGACCTCGGTTCCCCCGGGCCGCGGCGTGTCGGCGGCGCGTGCCCGACGGGGCCGTCCCCTCCGTCGTAGGATCGGAGGTGATGCTCCACCCGGCGATCGTCTCGGCAGCCCTCCTGCTCTCCAGGGCTGTGCTCGTCGGCGGCGCCCTCGCGATGCTGGTCGCGTTCTGGCGGCGTCGCTGAGGAGCGCGCCCTCGGCGCGCGGCCGGGCGGCCCGGTAGCATCGAGCGATGCGCCTCATCCCCTGGGAAGAAGAGCGGGTCCAGATCTTCGCGGCGGCCGAGCTCGCCCGCCGCCGACGCGATTCGGGGCTGCTGCTCAACCACCCCGAGGCGGTGGCGATCATCTGCGATGCGATGCTCGAGGGGGCGCGGGCCGGGCTGGACTACGACGCGGTCGAGCAGATGGGCCGGGCGGCCGTCGAGCCGGGCCAGGTGCTCCCCGGCGTCCGCGAGCTGCTCGACGAGGTGCGCCTCGAGGTGCTGTTCGGCGACGGGACCCGCGTAATCGCGCTCGTGGACCCCCTCGACCGCGGCCAGGCGCGGGACCCGTTCGGTCCGGGGGCGCTGCTGATCGTCGACGAGGCGGACGTCGTGGTCAATGACGGACGCGCCGCAATCGAGCTCGAGGTGACCAGCACCTCACGCCGGCGGATTCGCGTCTCGTCGCACTTCCCGTTCCACCGGCTGAACCCGCGCCTCGTGTTCGACCGCGAGGCGGCGGACGGCTTCCGGCTGGACCTTCCGGCCGGCGCCTACATGGGCTGGGAGCCGGGCGAGACCAAGGCTGTTCGGCTGGTGCGGATGGCAGGGCGCCAGGGCGCACGACCGACTTCCGATGCAGCGGGCGAGGCCGGCCGGCGCGACGCCAGCGGCGGGCCCGCCCGATGAGCCGCCTGTCGGCCGAGGAGTACCGGGTCCGCTACGGCGCCACCACAGGCGACCGCGTCCGCCTCGGCGACACGGACCTCTGGGTGCGCGTGGGCGAGGACCGCACCGCGCGGGGCGACGAGCCGGTCTGGGGGTACGCCAAGAACCTCCGCATGCGGATTGCCCAGGACGACACCGCCGCCGGGCCGTCGGAGCTCGACATCGTCCTGACCGGCGCGCTCGTCATCGACCCGGCGCTCGGCGTCATCAAGGCCGACATCGGGATCAAGGACGGCCGGATCGCCGGGATCGGCCGGGCGGGCAGTCCCGAGATCAGCGACGGCATCGATCTCGTGGTGGGCCCACACACCAAGCCCTACATGGCGTACGGGCTGATCGCGACGCCCGGCGGCGTCGACACGCACGTGCACACCATCGACCCGGAGCTGCTGCCCCCGGCGCTGTCGGGCGGCGTGACCACGTTCATCACCGCCGGCTTCGAGGAGCCGGCATACGCGATGGAGCGCGTCCTGGCCGGGCTCGAGGGGTGGCCTGTGAACGTGGGCATGCAGGCGGGCGCCCGGGCGATGGAGGACGGCCACCTCGACGCACTGCTCGCGGCCGGCGCCACCGGGTTCAAGATCCACGAGGACAACGGCGCCTACCCGGACCTGATCGACCACGTGCTGCGCTATGCCGATGCGCACGACGTCACGGTCAGCCTCCACACCGACGGGCTGCACGAATTGGCCGAGCTCGAGGACACGGTGGCGGCCATCGCCGGGCGGACGGTCCACGCCTACCACGTCGAAGGCACCGGCGGCGGCCACGTGCCCGACCTCCTCGGCCTCGTGCGCGAGCCGTCCGTCCTGTGCTCGTCGACCACCCCCACGCTGCCGTTCGGCGTCCACACCGCGGTCGAGCACGTGCCGATGACGGTGCTCAACCACGGGCTGTCGTGGGCGGTGCCGGGCGACATGGAGCTGGTTCGCGAGCGGGTGCTCGAGGCGCGGATGGCGGCCGAGGGCCCACTCCACGAGCTGGGCGCCATCGGGATCGTCAACTCCGATTCGCAGGGCATGGGCCGCATCGGCGAATCCTTCCGGCGGACGTTCCAGCTGGCGCACGTGATGAAGGCGTGGCGGCGCAGCGACGCCGCCGCTGGGATCCCCGGCCTTCCCGCCGACCCCGGCGCCGAGGCCGTCCTGGCCGGCTCGACCGACGCCGCCGACGACCGCGACGACACGGCGCGCGTGCTCCAGTACCTCGCGAAGGTGACGCTCGAGCCGGCGATCACGCACGGAATCGCCGGCCATGTGGGCTCGCTGCGGCCCGGTCGACTGGCCGACATCGTCCTGTGGAAGCCCGGCTTCTTCGGGGTCAAGCCCGAGTGGGTGTTCAAGGGCGGCTTCCCGGCCTGGGGGCCGCTGGGCGAGGGCAACGCCAGCCTCGAGCGCGCCGAGCCGACCCGCTACCGCCGCGACTGGGCCGGCACCCCGCAGGCCGCGCCGCTCGTGTCGCTGACGTTCGTGTCGACGACGGCCGACCGGCAGGCCCTGGCCCGTCGTCTTGCGACGCGCCGGACGCTGGTGCCGGTTGGCGGCGTCCGCGGGCTGACCCGCGCGTCACTGCATGCCAACCGCGCGACGGCTCCCGTGGACATCGACGTGCGGACCGGCGCGGTCTCGCTCGGCGGCCGGCCGCTGGCTGTGGCCCCGGTCGCCGAGGTGCCCCTCAGCCGGCGCTACCTGCTGCGGTAGGCCGTGGTCGTCGAGCAGCCCCGCTGACCGCTCCCGGGCGCCCGTCGCTGCTGGGCCCTGCGATGTCCGTGCAAGGTCCGCGGCGGTAGTGCGAGGGCTCCTGCGCCGGGCCTGCCGGTAGCGTGGGGCTAACCGGGGTCCCCGGAGTGGCCCCCCAGCACGGAGGTGCTCATGCTCTGGACCATCATTGTCATCCTCCTCATCCTCTGGGCGCTCGGCCTCCTCGCCTCGGTCGGCGGAGCGTTCATCCACCTGCTGCTGGTGCTCGCCCTCGTGGTGGTGCTGGTGCAGCTGTTCTCCGGCCGCCGCGCGGTCTGACCCGCCCGGTTGAGCCGTGCGGCCGTGGCCGACGGGGACCGACAGGGCCCCCGACGGGCTCGGCCGCTTCTCGCACTCGTCCCGCCCTACCAGATGTCGCCGACGGTGAAGCCCTCGGGGAACGGGTCGCCCGGGTCGACCACGTACGAGCTGAAGGCGTAGATGTAGCCCGTGCCGGTGATCTCCGGCACGACGGCCGCCAGGTCGCCCACCCGGGTCTCCTCGACCACCCGTCCGGTGAACACCGTGTCCACGATGCTCTCGTGGCGGAACGGCTCGCCGATCGCCAGGCGCCCCTTCGCGTGGAGGACGGCCATCTTGGCGCAGGTGCCCGTCCCGCACGGGGACCGGTCGAGCACGCCGGTCCAGGTGGCTGGGTTCGACCAGTCGAGCGTGCGCGTCGACACCGTGGTCGCGTTTCGCCACGAGTTGCGCGGATCGTGCGGCGGGCCGGAGACCTGGCCGATCGTGATGCCGGCGAAACCCGGCTGCTCCGGATGGACCACCGGCAGCTGCTCGGAGGCGGCGGCCTTGATCATCTCCGTGATCCGGGTGATGTCGCGGCCCTCGTCGGGCGTGATGCGCAACCCGAGCGCCTCGGCGTCGGCGATGACGTGGAACATGCCGCCGTACGCGACGTCGACTGCAACCGTGCCGAGGTTGGGCACCTCCACCCGGGCGTCGAGGTGCGTCGCGAAGGCGGGCACGTTGCGGAACGTGACGCCGGTGACCTTGCCGCCGTCACACGTCGCCCGGACGCGGATCAGGCCGGCCGGCGCCTCGAGCACGAGGTCGGTGACGGGCTCGGTCATCGGCAGCATGCCGGTCTCGAGCAGCGCCGTGGCCACGCAGATCGTGTTCGAGCCCGACATGCCCGGATACTCGGTGTGCTCCATGATCACGTAGCCCGCCTGGGCGTCCGGGTGTGTGGGCGGCAGGACCACGTTGGCGCACAGGGCCGGGTACCCGCGCGGCTCGCGGAGCATGAGGTGGCGCAATTCGTCGCCGTGCTCCTCGAGGTGCCGCGCCTTCTCGAACATCGTCGCGCCCGGGACGTCGAGGACGCCGCCCACGATCACGCGCCCCGGCTCGCCCGCGGCGTGGACGTCGACGGCCTGGAGCATTCGCGCGAGCCGCATCGTGCCTCCTCCTCCGGTTCGGGCGTCGGCCGCAGCAGCGGTGTGTCCGGGCGCTGCTCCTAGCGGCGCCGGGCGTCGGCCACCTCGCGCGCAATGTCGCGCTTCGCGTCGCGATCCGCGATCTCGCGCCGCCGGTCCCAGGTCTGCTTCCCGCGGGCGAGGCCGATCCGGATCTTCGCCAGGCCCCTGTCATTGATGTAGATCTCGAGCGGGACGAGCGTCAGGCCCTTCGCCTTGGTCTTGCCCAGGAGCTCGTCGATCTCGTCGCGGTGCAGCAGCAGCTTGCGCATCCGCTTGGGCTCGTGGTTGAAGCGCACGTCGGTGGCGCTCCAGGGCGCGATGTGCAGGCCGATCAGCCACGCCTCGTCCCTCTCGATCCGCGCGTAGGCGTCGGCGAGGCTGACCTTGTGGTCGCGCACGCTCTTGATCTCCGTGCCGCGCAGCACGATGCCAGCCTCGAAGGTGTCCTCGATGCTGAACTCGTGGCGTGCCCTGCGATTCTGGGCGATGGTCTCGCCCATCGGCGGAGTCCTCCTCTGGATGCGCTGACGGGAGTGTCGCACGGGCTGGCGCACGGGCCGGGGCCGGAATTCCGGGTCCCCGCGCCGACCCGGGTGCTGGACGCACGAACGCCGGCCCGTGACCGGACCGGCGTTCGACTTGCTCCGACCACCCGTCGGGACCGCCTCTAGGCGACGGTCTCCGGCGAGGTGGTGCAGCAACTACCGCTATCTGTCACTGCACATCACCTCCTTTCGTTCGGGCGGAACGTACCCGATCCTGCGGCATTGCGCAAGCGATGACAGCCTCGAGCGGCGGCCGGGCCGACCGTCAGCCGGTGGCGCCGAATCCCAGGGCCTGGAGGCCGGCGTCGAGCACCGGGTCCTGCCCGGGCTTGGTCGCCTGGTCCGCCGGGACAACCACGTCGGGGGTGATGCCCGAGCCGTTGATCCACACCTTGTCGGGCGTCAGCCAGCGGGCGATCGTGAGGCGGAAGCCCCCGCTGTCGCCCTCCAGCTGGGTCCACTGCTGGACGGTGCCCTTGCCATAAGTCTTCGAGCCCACGAGCACCGCCCGGCCGTGGTCGTGGAGCGCTGCCGAGACGATCTCGGAGGCAGATGCCGTTCCGCTGTCGACGAGCACGGCGACCTTGATCGTCGGGTCGGTTGCCGCTCCGCCGGGCTCGGCGGCGACCTCGGTCTGGTTGCCGGCCGCGTCCTGCTCCCAGAACACGGCGCCGCTGGCCAGGAACTGGCTGGCGATGTCGCGGGCAGCGGTCACGAATCCGCCGGGATTGCCGCGCAGGTCGACCAGGATCGCCTTCTGGCCGGCCTTGACGTCCGTCGCCACGGCCGCCTTGAAGTCGATCGACGCCTGGTCGCTGAAGCCCGCCAGCTTGATGTACCCGACAGCCCCGGCGGCGAGCGTCTTGGCGGACACCTCGGGCTGGAGGATGTTGGCCCGCGTGATGGTCACGGTGAAGGGGGCTGCGGGGCCCCGGGCGATCGAGAGCGTGACCGGAGTGCCCTTGGCGCCGCGGATCCGCTGCGTGGTCTGGTCGACCGTCAGCCCGTCGACGGAGGTGCCGTCAACAGCCGCGATGATGTCGCCGGCCTGGAGGCCGCCCTTCTCGGCCGGCGATCCCGGGATCACCGATTCGATCGCCAGCCGACAGGTTGAGGACAGCGGCGTGCACGAGGCGTTCGTCCCGCTCGCGTCGACGGTCCCGACGGTCGTGCCGATCCCGGAGAACTGGCCCGAGATGCCCTGAAGCGAGGCCTTGAACTCGTCGGGCGTCATGTAGAACGAGAAGGGGTCGTTGAGCGAGGCGATCATCCCCTTGATCGCGCCCTGCATCAGCGCCGAGCGGTCGACCGCCCCGCCCGCATAGCGGTCCGTGATCGCCGAGTAGGTGTCCCAGAACGGCTGCCAGGCATCGAGCTCGGACACGGGCGTGCCGGGCTGGAGCGCTGCCTGTCGGCCGAGCGTCCAGCCGGCGAGGAACAGCGTGCTGCCGGCGATGACCGCGACGAGCGCACCGGCGATGATGAGGGTGCCGCCGCGCCGCCGCGAAGGCTCCGCGAGCGCGCGGGCCCGGGTGCCCGCGCCGGGCTCCGCCGTTGCCGGGTCGTTCGGGGCGGCCAGCTCGTCCGAGGCGGCCGGCCCCTCCATCGTCGGCTCGTCCGCAGGCGGCCGCTCGGCGGCCGTCGGGTCGGCACTCGGCGTCGGGTCGGCACTCGGCGTCGGGTCGGCCGCGGCCCCGGCGGGCCCGGTGGGATCGGTGTGGAACGTCATGGAGCGGATCTCATTGGGCGGCCTCGGGGCCGATGGGCTCAGCGTACCGCCGTGCCGCGATGCGGGCCGCCCGCGCCACGGACTCCAGCGCCCCCGGATTCCCCTACGCCCCGCGGACGCCTAGCGGATGAGGTACGTGCGCACCGAGACCCAGGCGCCGACGACGCCCACCCCGACCCCGGTGCCCAGCACGAGGATCGCCGTGTCGCGGCCCACGGAGCCGAGCTCGATCGGCAGCACGTTGAAGAAGTTGACGACCGCCCTGGACAGGGGGTCGGCGGCAAGGACGAGCAGCCCCAGGGTGATCAGCGCCCCGAACAGGCCGACGAGCGCGCCCTCGAACACGAACGGCCAGCGGATGAACGCGTCCGAGGCGCCGACCAGCCGCATGATCTCGATCTCCTCCGCGCGGGCGACGACCGCGAGGCGGATCGTGTTCACGATGATGAACAGCACGATGACCCCGACGATCGCCAGGATCACGATGCCCCCGGTGCGGACGATCCCCGTGAAGGTCAGGACGCGGTCGACCAGGGCCTGGATGTTGATCACCGAACGGACGATGGGCTCGTCGCGAATGGCCGACACCACCGCGTTGAGCTGCGCCGGGTCGTGCAGCTTGACGTTGATGCTCGCGTAGAGCGGGTTCTGGTCGAGCGCCGCGGTCAGGTCGGTCCGGCCCTGCGCCGCGAGCTGGTCGCGGAAGTTCGCGAGCGCCTGGTCGCGCGAGATGAACTCGACCGAGGACACCTCGGGCAGGCCCTGGACCTTCGCCACGAGCGCGTCGACCTGGTCCTGGGTGGCTGTGTTCTGGACGTAGGCCACCACCTCCACCTTCTGCTCCACGTAGGAGAGGCTTGCGAGGAGCACGTTCTGGAGCACGAAGAAGCCGGCCAGCAGGGTCAGCATGAGGACCATCGTCAGCGTGGCGGCGAGGCTCATCAGCGCGTTGCGCCAGAAGCCCTGCCACGCTCGGCGGATCGAGAACAGGACGAACGTGATCACGCGGTCAGTCCTCGCGGTGGTAGGCCGCGCCGAGCTCGTCGCGGATGATGCGGCCCTCCTCGAGGGCGACCACGCGCTTGCGCAGGGCCGTGACCACCTCGGCGTCGTGCGTCGCCATCAGGATCGTGACGCCCAGCTCGTTGATCCGCAGCAGGAGCTGGATGATCTCCCAGCTGATGACCGGGTCGAGGTTGCCGGTGGGCTCGTCGGCGATGATGATCCGCGGGTCGTGGACGAGCGCGCGGGCGATGGCCGTCCGCTGCAGCTCGCCGCCCGAGAGCTGCGTCGGGATCTGCTCGGCCTGGCCGCTCAGGCCCACGAGCGCGAGCACGCGGTCAACGGACGGCCTGATCCTGGCCCGCGGCGTGCCGGTGACCTCGAGCGCGAACGCCACGTTCTCGAAGACCGTCTTCTTGGGCAGCAGCTTGAAGTCCTGGAAGACGACGCCGATCTTGCGGCGGACCTTGGGCACGGCCCGACGCTTGAGCTGGGCGAGGTCGTCGCCGTCGAGGACGACATGGCCGTGCGTGGCCAGCTCGTCGCGGATCAGCAGCTTCATGAGCGTCGACTTGCCCGCCCCGGACGGCCCGACGAGGAACACGAAGTCGCCCTCGGGAACCACCAGGTCGACATCGCGCAGGGCCTCGCGGCCGTTCGGGTATCGCTTGGTGACGTCGTGGAGCACCACCACGTCGCTCGACCGGCGCGCAATCCGGGCGCGACGGCCGGTCAGGCGGCCGAACAGGGAGGACGACGCGGTCTCGGGGGAGGTCATATCGCTCGGAAGCGGCCTGTCGATCTCGGGGCCGGGTTCACGGCCGGTGCTTCGACTCCGTCCGAGGGCACGGTCGAGGGAGCCACGTAGGGCCGAGGCTAGCACCGTGGGCGGGATTGTGCCGATCATTCGCACGAGGAGCGCAGGTCCGCCAGGGGAGCGCCAAGGGACCGCGCACGCCAATCGCGACGCCGGCGCGCCACGCCCGTCTCCGGCGCGCCACGCCCGTCTCCGGCGCGCCCGCCAATCGTGACGGCCTCGCGCCACGCCTGGCCCGCCGGCGTGCGGGTCAGGAACGCCCGCGGAGAGGCATGTTCCAGAACAGGTGCCCTCGCGCTCGCTCCAGACTCGCGGAACGGTCGTCACGGAGCGTCGATGACGGGCGGGGCGTCCTCTCGCCCACGGCGACGGCAGCCCGGCCCCTTTGCACCGGGCCGCCGCGCTCCCTGGCCGGTTCCGCGAGACGCGAACGACCGCGCACCGGGTGTCTGGCGGATGGCACCCTGCCGGTCCCGGCCGTGGAGGGGCCGCTCGCGCCGCCGCGCTCCCTGGCCGGTTCCGCGAGACGCGAACGACCGCGCACCGGGTGTCCGGCGGGTGGCACCCTGCCGGTCCCGGCCGTGGAGGGGCCGCCGCGCAACGTGCCGTCGAGCCGCGCTGGCGCGACCACCCGCGATGGTTCCGGGAGATGCGAAGGGCCACACCCAGGCCTTCCGGGCAGGGATCAGAGGCGGCCTGCGCCTACACCATCGCGAGGTTGATCGGCAGGTAGCGGCTGAACGGGAGCTCCGCCCTCGACCAGCAGAGCAGCCCTGGGAACCGGTCGAAGAACAGGCCCGCGTCAAGCAGGGCGCGGACGGCGGACTCCGCCGAGGCCGGCACCCACACGCCCACCGTGTCGAGCATGGGCGTGTGGCGGATGGCCACGCCCAGCAGCGCCGGCAGCAGGTCCGGGTCGAGGGCCGCCACTGGCCCCATCCGCCCAGCCGGCGTGCCGTACGCATACCCCAGCACGCGGCCGCTGCGCTCGCGGACGAGGAAGCCCGCGCGCCCGTCACGCCGGAGGTACTCATGGTCGGCCTGGTGCGTGATCCCGATCACCTCGCGGTCGATCTCGTCCACCGCGTCAGCGAGGCGGCGCGGACCGGCGTGCCCGTTCGCGGCGATGGCGTCGAAGGCGATCGCCTCGAGCGACGGCGGCAGCGCCGGCATCGCGTCCCAGCGGCGGGGCTCGCCCGACAGGCGCCAGACGGGCAGCCGGGGGATCATGCCTCGCCGCGCGTAGATCCCGTTGGAGATGGGCTGGGCGGTGTCGGTGGCCATGCCCCAGGTGTGGATGCCCGAGCCGAGCGCGTCGTCCGGGCCGGGGACCGCCGGCCCGCCGGGGGGTGCGTCGCGCCCAGCCTGCGCCCGGTCGAGCAGCGCCGAGCCGATCCCGTTTCCCTGGACCGACGGCCGGACGAAGAGCATCGCGAGATACCACAGCCCGTCGCGCACCGTGGCCAGCGCGAAGCCGACCAGCCAGGGCCCGTCGCCTCCACCTCCGGGCCGCGCGATCTCTGCGACCCAGAACCGGTCCGGGTCCGTGGCGGCGATGTGGGCGAGGTGACGACGCAGCGGGCCGGTCTCCTCGGGGAGCGGGGGCTGGCTCAGGCGCCCCTGGTAGTCGTCGACACTCTCGCGCCACACCGCCAGGCACGGGACGATATCGGAGTCCCGGCCCAGCCGGTAGGTCACGGGCGCGGGCAGGCGCATGGGCGTCAGTCCGTGTCGTCGTCCGCGGACGGCGGCCGGCCCGTTGCCAGCCGCTCGAGCTCAGCCTGCATGAAGGCGTCGAGGTCTCCGTCGAGCACCGCCCCCGTGTTGGACGTCTCATGGCCGGAGCGCAGGTCCTTCACCATCTGGTAGGGGTGCAGGACGTACGAGCGGATCTGGTTGCCCCAGCCCGCCGAGACATGCTCGCCGCGCAGCTTGCGGAGCTCCTCCTCGCGCTTCTCGAGCTCGATCTCGAGCAGCCGCGACTTGAGGACCCGGATCGCCAGCTCTCGGTTCTGGGTCGCCGAGCGCTCGTTCTGGCAGGTCACCACGATGCCCGTCGGGAGGTGCGTGAGCCGGATCGCAGACTCCGTCTTCTGGACGTGCTGGCCGCCAGCACCCGACGAGCGGAACGTGTCGGTCCTGATCTCGTCCCAGTTGAGCTCGATCTCAACGTCCTCGTCCGCCTCGGGCATCACCTCGATGAGCGCGAAGGTGGTCTGGCGCCGGTTCTGGGCGTCGTACGGCGAGATCCGCACGAGCCGATGCACGCCCCGCTCGGCGCGCAGCCAGCCGTAGGCGAAGCGGCCCGTCACCTGCACCGTCGCCGACTTGATGCCCGCCTGCTCGCCCGGCTGCCAGTCCAGCACGTCGGCCTTGAACCTGTGGCGCTCGCACCAGCGCAGGTACATCCGCTCGAGCATCTCGGCCCAGTCGGTTGCCTCGGTGCCGCCCGCGCCCGCGCTGATCGTGATGACAGCGTTCTTGGCGTCGTATTCACCCGAGAACAGCAGGAGCGTGCGCTCGCGCTCGAACTCCGCGCCCAGGACGTCCGCCTCGCGGCCGACCTCTGCCTCGGTGTCCGCGTCGGGCGTCTCGCTCAGCAGCTCGAGCAGCTCCTCGAGATCGGCGGCCCGCTTCTCGAGGCTCCGCCAGAGCTCGATCTCCTCGCGCAGGCCCTGGGCCTCGCGCACCACCTTCTGCGCCGCGCGCTGATCGTCCCAGAACCCGGGCTCGATGGCGCGCGCATCCAGCGTGGCGACGCGCCGTTCCTTGGTGGCGAGGTCAAAGACGCCCCGAGGTCGACCGGATGCGCTCGGCCAGGTCGCGGATGGACGCAGCGTCCACTAGGCGCGCACCTGGAGGTCGGCGAGCAGCACCGGCCGGAGCTCGATCAGCCGAAGGGCAGTCTTGCTCCGGGCGACGACGGGGTTCACACACGGGCAGTAGCTGTTGTGGGTGCAGACACCGCAGTTGCCGTCGCAGTCGAGGGCGGCGGCATAGCTGCAGGTCCGGCAGTCACGTTCGCAAGCGATGAGATCCACGAACTGGGCTTCCTCAGCCTGCTTCACAGTTCCCTCACTCTTGCTCTTCGCGATCGGTCGAATGGGACGGGTCGGGACGTACGCCGAAGTGGATCTCGATTGGGCTGGAACGGCAGCGGCGCGGCCCCCGGGCTGGCGAAGAACGTGCTCGCGAGTATAGGCGAGCACCTCTCGTATTCCAAGGGGGCAGACGGATTCCGCGCACGGAAGTGCAGGCTCGTGCGTCGCCGGCCGCTCAGGGAGCCGCGCCGCCGCTCTCCAGGTCGCCGCCCGTGACGAAGTACACGCTGAGCGCGCCCAGCTCGTGGACGGTGGCCTGGAACCGCGTGACGGGGTCGGCCATCGCGGGGGACGTGCGGGTGGGCGAGCCGAATCCCGCGATGCCGAGGTCGGCGGCCATCCGAAGCACGCGCAGCATGTGCGTCGGGTCCGAGACGAACAGGGCGGAGTGGAGGTCCCGCTCCTTGAGCATGCCCGCGACCGAGCGCATCGAGGTCAGCGTATTGCGGCCCTGGTCCTCGCCGATGATCGCCGACTGCGGCACGCCGTGCTCGATCGCATACCGGCGCGCCACCGCGGCCTCAGTGGTGACGTCGCCGGGGATGCGCCCGCCGGTGACGATGAAGAGTGGGGCCAGGCCGTCGTGATACAGCTCCACGGCATGGGCCAGCCGCGCCTCGAACACCGGCGAGGGCCGCCCGTCGTACTGGGCCGCGCCGAGCACGACGATCGCATCCGCCGGGCGGCGCTCGTCCTGCTCGCCCTGCTGCCAGATCCGGAAGGTGGTCGCCGCGAGGCTTAGGCCTGCGATGGCCAGTGCCGCGACGCCCAGACGCATGAGAGCTCCCAGTCGCCCTTGGGTCAGGCTCCGTGACACTTCTTGTACTTCTGCCCGGAGCCGCACCAGCACGGGTCGTTGCGTCCGATGCGCCCGCCCGACGGCGTGAAGCCCTGGCGCGTGGTCCCCGACGACGCCGTGGCATCGCCGGGCACCTCCCTCGCGCTGCGCATGGGGTCGGCCGGGAGGCCGCGCATCGGCTCCGCCTGGTTGCCGGTCGGAAAGCCCGGCCGACGGAGGGCTGCCTGGCCGGGGCCCAGCGGCTGTCGAGGCGCCTGGCCGCCGGCCGGCGAGCCCGGGGCGTCCCCGGTCGCCGGCGTGGCGCCGCCCAGGCTGTCTGCGGGGCCCCCGGTGGTCGAGCGCGCGGGCTGGAACGGACCCGGGAGCGGCTGGACGTCGGGCTCGCGGCGGACGGTCACCCGGAACATGGTCGTGGCCACCTGGTGGCGGATGAGCTCTCGAAGCTCTGCGTAGAGGTCGAACGCCTCGCGGCGGAACTCGTTGAGGGGGTCCTGCTGGGCGTAGCCGCGCAGGCCGATGCCGCGCCGCATGTCGTCGATCTCGGTGAGGTGCTCGACCCAGAGGCTGTCGATCGTGCGCAGCAGAACGAACCGCTCGACCTGGCTCCAGATCTCGTCGCCGTGCTCGGCAAGGCGCTCCTCGAGCCGGCGCTCCACGAGCTCGCGGACGTAAACGACCAGCGTCTCGCGGCTGGTCGACGCCTCATCGATCGCCTCCTCGCCGGCCTCGTCGCCGTCGATGCCCATCGCGCGGAGCGCCGCCGACATGCCCTCGAGGTTCCACTCGCCCGGCGAGAGGCTCGCGGCGTAGGTGTCGGCCATCGCCTCGATCTCGGCGTCGAGGAACTCCCGGACGGTCTCGGTCAGGTCCTCATTGCGGAGCACCTTGTCGCGTTCGGCGTAGATCGTCTCGCGCTGCTTGTTGATGACGTCGTCGAACTCGACCACGCGCTTGCGGATGTCGAAGTTGAAGCCCTCGACGCGGGACTGGGCGCTCTCGATGGTCTTGGACACGAGGCCCGACTCGATCGGCGTGTCGTCGTCGAGCCCCAGACGCTCCATCAGGCCCGCGACGCGGTCCGACGCGAAGCGCTTCATCAGGTCGTCGTCGAGCGAGAGGTAGAAGCGCGACGAGCCGGGGTCGCCCTGGCGGCCCGACCGGCCGCGGAGCTGGTTGTCGATGCGCCGGCTGTCGTGGCGCTCGGTGCCGATGATGTGCAGGCCGCCGGCCGCTACCACCTTCTCGTGGTCGACATCGGTGATCGCCCGCGCCTCGGCGAGCGCTGCGTCCATCGTCTCCTTGTCGACCTCGGCGGGGTTGAGGCCCTTCTTGTGGAGCAGGTCCGACGCGAGCCCGGCAGGATCGCCGCCCAGCTTGATGTCCGTGCCGCGGCCGGCCATGTTGGTGGCGATGGTGACAGAGCCCGAGTGCCCAGCCTGGGCCACCACGCCCGCCTCGCGCTCGTGCTGCTTGGCGTTGAGGACCTCGTGCTTGATGCCGCGACGCTTCATCAGCGTGCCCAGCACCTCGGACTTCTCGACGGACACGGTGCCGACGAGGACCGGGCGGCCGGCTTTCGTCATCTCGTCGATCTCGTCGATCAGCGCGTTGAACTTGCCGGCCTCGTTCTTGTAGACGAGGTCCGGCAGGTCGTCGCGGATCATCGGCTTGTGGGTGGGGATCGCCACCACCTCGAGCTCGTAGATCTTGTGGAACTCCTCGGCCTCGGTCATCGCGGTGCCGGTCATGCCGGCCAGCTTGTCGTAGAGCCGGAAGTAGTTCTGGAAGGTGATGGTGGCCAGCGTCCGGGACTCGCGCTGGACGCGCAGCCCCTCCTTCGCCTCGATCGCCTGGTGGAGGCCCTCGCTCCAGCGTCGGCCGGGCATCTTGCGCCCGGTGAACTCGTCGACGATGACGATCTCGCCGTCCTCGACGATGTAGTCGCGGTCACGCTTGTAGAGCGCGTGCGCCTTGAGCGCCGAGTCGAAGTGCCGGGCGAGGCGCGGGTCGGCGTCGTAGAGGTTCTCGACCCCGATCAGCTTCTCGATCTTGTCGACGCCCTCCTCGGTCGGGCTGACGGCCTTGTCCTTGAGGTCGACGAAGTAGTCGCCGCCCTCCTCCTCGCCCTCCGGGCGGGGCAGGAGCTTGGGCACCAGCCGGGCGAAGGTGAAGTAGAGGTCCGCCGACTCCTCGGCCTGGCCGCTGATGATGAGCGGCGTCCGGGCCTCGTCGATCAGGATGTTGTCGACCTCGTCCACGATCGCGAACGCCCGCTCACGCTGCACCCGCCCCTCGAGCGTGTCGACCATGTTGTCGCGCAGGTAGTCGAACCCGAACTCGTTGTTGGTGCCGTAGGTGACGTCCGCGGCGTACGCCTCGCGGCGGGTCACCGGGCGAAGGTTGATCAGCCGCTCGTCGGTGGTCGGGAAGCCCGGCTCGAACACGTATGAGGTGTCGTGGGTGATCACGCCCACCGTCAGGCCCAGGAAGTGGAAGACGGGGCCCATCCACTGGGCGTCGCGGCGGGCGAGGTAGTCGTTGACGGTGACGACGTGGGCGCCCCGGCCGGTGAGGCCGTTGAGGACCGCGGCCAGGGTCGGGATGAGGGTCTTGCCCTCGCCCGTCTTCATCTCGGCGATCTTGCCCTGGTGCAGGACGATGGCGCCCATCAGCTGGACGTCGTACTGGCGCATCCCCAGCGTCCGCTTCATCGCCTCGCGGCCGGCGGCGAACACGTCGGGGATCACCTCGTCGAGCGCGGTCTGGATGCGCTCGAGCTCGCGCTTGTGGCGGGCCTTCTCGAGGTCGCGCCGCCGCTCGAGGTCGGGGCTGTCGAGCTCCGCCTCCGAGGGCTCCTCGGGCTTGGCCGCCTCGACGATGTCGGCTCGAATCGTGTCGATCCGCTCGCGGATCTCGACGTCGGTCAGGCCCTCGTACTCGGGCTCGAGTTCGTTGGTCTTGTCGACGAGCGGCTGGAGGCGGGTGATCTCGCGGTCATTGGAATCGAAGAAACGGGAGAAGAAGCGCATCGCCGGTGAGTATAGGGTGAGGGCCCGGCTCGGCCGGGGATCGCCGCCCGGCGATCGAGGCCGCCCCGGCCGCCGCGGCCCCCCCTGCGCCCTGCCCGCACGCCCGCACAACTGGCAGTAGTAGCACGCCGCCTTCGGACCGGTCGCGTCCGCGCAGGGGCCTGCGGCACAACGGGGAGTTGTGGCGGAGCGGCCGGGCGCCCGGCTGGGCGCGCGGCCACAACTGCCGTTGGTGGCGACGCGTCGGAGTCGCCCCGCGGGCGCGCTCGCGGGTGCCGCTACGAGTGGTGGTTGTGCTCAAGGGGCGGCAGGTCGCAGGTGACGGTCGCCGGAACTCGAGGCAGCCGGCCGGGCGCGGAGCGAACTCATCGGCTGGCGACCAGCTCCGCAGCGACGGCGCGTCGGCGGGGCCACATCCGGATCACGGACGGGGGAAGAGAGCCGCGACGATCAGCACGAGACGACGTCCGGTCGCCCGACGACGCCACCAGGTGTCGAGGCCTGCTGGCGGGGTGCTGTGAAACCGCCTCCCTCGCGCGGGCATACGACGCACCCAACCCAATCGGCCTGGACGCCCGTCGCGCCCGCGCCCATTGGTCAGGTCAGGCGCCGGCGAGGTGCCAGATTCCCGCCAGGTAGCCGCCCAGCACGATCACGAACGTGATCACGGCCAGCGCTCCCCAGAAGGCCGCCGACCGCACCGCCGAGGTGGGGTTCATCTCCGGGTTGGCCAGCAGGGGCAGCTTGCCGCCCTTGAGCGACGCGCCCCAGCGGGACGAGCGCAGGCCGTCGCGCCAGGCGGGGTCGTTGCCGGTCCGGACGTCGAACCCGCCCTTGCCGTCGGGGCGGTGCAGTTGCAGGCTCATGGGTCTCCGAGTGTCGTCTTCGGCTCAGGCGCCGGTCGTTGCGGGCTGCGCTGATGGTACGTCGTCGTCGTCGTCCGGGCCACGCTGACCGTCCCCTTTGTCCGGGCCGTCAAGCCCCTCGTCCCAGAGGAGCATCTCCTGGGTGAAGGACGCCTCGGCGCCGAACAGGGCGCCCACGGATTCGCCGCGGTGGATCCGCTTGATCGCCTCGCCCACGAGCGGGGCCACCGAGAGCACCTTGATGATCGGGATCCGCTTCTCGGCCGGCTGCGGGATGGTGTCGGTGATGACGACCTCGGCCAGGTTGGACGCCGAGATGCGCTCGATGGCCGGGTCGGACAGCACGCCGTGCGTGGCGCAGGCGTGGATCTCGCTGACGCCCTCGCGCTCGAGCGCGCGGGTGATCTCGATCAGCGTGCCGGCGGTGTCGATCTCGTCGTCCACGATGATGGCCCGCCGCCCGCGCACATCGCCGATGACGTTGATCACCTCGGCCCGGTCCAGATTCCCGTGCCGCCGCTTCTCCACGATGGCCAGCGGCGAGTCCAGCAGCTCGGCGAACTGCCTGGCGCGCTTCGCAAACCCGAGGTCGGTGACCACCACGCAGTCGTCGAGCTTCTTGTCGAGGAAGTAGCGGCTCAGCAGGTGGACCGCGGTGAGCTCGTCGACGGGGATGTTGAAGAAGCCCTGGATCTGGCCCTGGTGCAGGTCCATCGTGAGCAGCCGGTCCGCTCCGGCCACGGTGATCATGTCCGCGATGAGGCGGGCGGTGATCGGCACGCGCGGCTGGTCCTTCTTGTCGGAGCGGCCGTAGGCGTAGTAGGGCACCACGGCGGTGATTCGCCCTGCCGACGCCCGCTTGAAGGCGTCGATCATGATCAGCAGCTCCATGATCGACTGGTTGACCGGCCGGGACGTGGGCTGGACGAGGAAGACGTCCTTCTCGCGCACGTTGTCGAGGATGCGGACGAAGATGTTCTCGTTCGCGAACGCGAAGACCTCGGCATGGCCGGGGCGGCCCCCCACGTACTGCGCGATCTTGCGCGCGAGCTCGGGGTTCGAGTTGCCGTGGTAGATCTCGAACTGGTCCGCGTACACGGCTGCCTCCCGGTCGCCGAAGGCCGTCACGAGGGGCCCTTCCCCGGTCCGCTCGGATCACCGCCGTCCGGCTGGGGATCGTCATTGTCCCCCATGCTCCCGCGGTCTGCCAGCCCGGCGCGGAAGGCCGAGATGGCGGCGACCGTGTCGCCCTCCCCCAGGCGCATCACGATCACGCCCCTGGCCCCCGCGGAGTAGCGGTTGATCGAGTTCGTCTCGGTGCGGATCACCTGGCCGCCTGCGGAGATGAGCATCAGCTCCTCGTCGGCGTCGGTGACCTGCTGGACCGCCGCCACCTGGCCCGTCTTGCGGCCCTCCAGCGCGATCAGCCGGACGCCCTGGCCACCACGGTGCTTGACGCGGAACTCCTTGAGCGCCACGCGCTTGCCGTAGCCCGTCTCGCTGAGGACCAGCAGATCGGCCTCCGGCTCGACCACGGTCATCGACACCACGGCGTCGCCCTGGCGGGCGAGCCGGATTCCGATCACGCCGGCGGCATCGCGGCCCATGGGCCGCACCTCGTTCTCGTGGAACCGGGCGAGCATGCCCATCGCGGTGGCGATGATCACGTCGTCGCTGCCGGAGGACACCGAGACCCAGGCCAGCTCGTCGCCGTCGGCGATCGTGATGGCGCGGATGCCCGTTGCGCGGACGCGCTCGAACTGCTCGAGCGGGGTCTTCTTGATGATGCCCCGTCGGGTGGCCAGCACCAGGTGGTGGCCGGACGCGAAGTCGGAAAGGCAGATCGTGGCGACGGGAACCTCGCCCGACTCCACCTGGACCCCCGGCAGGTTGATGATCGCCATGCCCTTCGCCTGGCGCGACGCATCGGGGATCGCGTGCACCTTGGCGCTGAAGACGCGGCCGCGGTTGGTGAAGAACAGCGCCCAGTCGTGGGTGTTCGCGGCCAGGAGGTGCTCCACCGCGTCCTCCTCGCGGGTGACGTGCCCGATGATCCCCTTGCCGCCGCGGTGCTGGCGCCGGTAGGTCGCCACGGGCTGGCGCTTGATGTAGCCGCGCCGGCTGATCGTCACGACGACGTCCTCGTCGGCGATGAGGTCCTCGTCGGTCATCTCGCGACTGGAGTCGTCCTGGACCCGCGTCCGGCGCTCCCCCGCGTACTTGCGCTTGAGCTCGGTCAGCTCGTCCTTGATGATCGACAACACCCGGGCCGGGTTGGCGAGGATGTCCTCCAGCTCGGCGATGAGCTGGATCACCGCGAGGTACTCGTCCTCGATCTTCTGGCGCTCGAGGGCGGCGAGGCGGGCGAGGCGCATGTCGAGGATCGCCTGCGCCTGCAGCTCCGAGAGCCCGAAGCGGCTCATCAGGTTCGCCCGCGCGCGCTCCACGTCGGCCGACTCGCGGATGGTCTTGATGACCTCGTCGAGGTTGTCGAGCGCGATCTTGAGGCCCTCGAGGATATGGGCCCGGGCACGGGCCTTCTCGAGGTCGTACTCCGTCCGTCGCCGGACGATCTCGCGGCGGTGCTCGAGGTAGTGCCCGATGACGCTCTTCAGCGGCAGCGTCTGCGGCTGGCCGTCGACCAGGGCGAGCATGTTGAGGTTGAACGCCGTCTGCATCGCGGTGTGCTTGAACAGGTTGTTCAGCACCTTGTGCGGGTTGGCGTCCCGCTTGACCTCGATGTAGATCCGCATCCCGTCGCGATCGGACTCGTCGCGCAGGTCGCTGATCCCGTCGAGCCGCTTGTCCTTGACCAGGTCGGCGATCTTCTCGAGCAGCGTCGCCTTGTTCACCTGGTACGGGAGCTCGGTGACGATGATCGCGGTGCGGTCGTGGCGCGTCTCCTCGAACGCCACCTGCGCCCGCATCACCACGCGCCCGTGGCCGTGGGCGTACATCTCGCGGATGGCGTCGACGGTCTCGTTCTCGCCGGTCAGCGAGTTGCGGCGCGTCTCGTACCGGAAGATCGAGGCGCCGGTCGGGAAGTCCGGGCCCTTGACGATGGTGCACAGGTCGTCGTTGGTGATCGACGGGTCGTCGATGTACGCGACGACGGCGTCGGCGACCTCGCCCAGGTGGTGTGGCGGGATGTTGGTCGCCATGCCAACCGCGATCCCGGACGAGCCGTTGATCAGCAGGTTGGGCAGCTTGGCCGGCAGGACCGACGGCTCCTTCTGGGTGCCGTCGTAGTTGTCGATGTAGTCGACGGTGTCCTTGTCGATGTCCGCGAGCATCTCGGAGGAGATCGCCGTGAGGCGCGCCTCCGTGTAGCGCATGGCCGCGGCAGAGTCGCCGTCGACAGAGCCGAAGTTGCCCTGCCCGTCGACCAGCGGGTAGCGCATCGAGAAGTCCTGCGCCAGGCGGACCAGGGCGTCGTACAGGGCGACGTCGCCGTGGGGGTGGTACTTGCCCATCACCTCGCCGACGATGGCCGCGCACTTCCGGTAGGAGCTCGTCGAGCTGAGCCCCATCTCGCCCATCGTGTAGAGGATCCGCCGGTGGACCGGCTTGAGGCCGTCGCGCACGTCTGGCAACGCCCGCGCGACGATGACGCTCATCGCGTAGTCGAGGTACGAGACGCGCATCTCGTCCTCGATGCGGACGGCTCGGACGTCGCCCAGATCGTCGGTCACGTGGGGGCTCTCCTCGGGCTGCTAGGCGCTAGGAACGGTCGATGGTGAGGCGCTCGGCGGGCGGCACGTCCACGCCGAGGCCGATGAAGTCGGCGGCGTTGACTGACGCACGCGAGGTGGAGGGGGCGTGGGGGCGCTTGCGGATGTCGGCGAGAACGGCACGGAGACGAGTGACCACATCGGGCGGGAGCTTCTCGAACGTGTCGCGGACCACCCACGCGCGGTGGCCGTCGTCAGTCTCGGCGGCGAGCGACGCCTCCCGCTCGATGAAGGCGGTCACGGCGGCCGGGTCGATGGCCAGCAGGTTGCGCAGCGCCCACGAGAGGCTCTTCTGGACGTCTGGCTCGCGGTCGCCGATCAGGTCGGTGACGATCCCGAGGCCCCGGTCCACGACGAGCGGCGTGCGTCCGGCGGCCCGGTCCACGAACGGGATCGTGGCCACGGTGGACCCGGCCAGGCGGCGCTCCCAGCGCGACGGCGAGTACACGAGCTGCTCCAGCTCGGCCCAGCGGTACGGCTCGGCGAGGATCCCTCGCCCGGCCACGTGTGCGAGGTTGTCGACGGTGATCCAGTCGCCGGCGGACTTCGCCTCGCGCCGCACGAGCTGCCACGCCCGCTCGGGTTCGCGGGCGATCGCCCGGTCGAGCAGGTCGTTGGCCAGCCAGTGGAGTTCCAGCGGGCCCTGGCGGCAGAGGTGGTCGGCGATGTCGAGCAGGGTGCTCGGGTTGTCCCGGCGTGTCGCGGCGCGCAGCCCGCGGGTGACGGCCGCGAGCAGCGGGTTCCGGACGCCGAGGACCTGCCCGATGCCGGGTGCGATCCGGCGCTGGCCCTCGAGGTACTCGGGATCCGCGAGGGCGGGGAGGCCCTCGAGGAGGGCCCCGGCGATCCCCGCGGCGTCAAGCGTCCCCTCGCCGGCCCGGTGCCCGAGGGCTGTCGCGGCCGTGAGTCGCTCCGCGACGAACGCCTGGGCCCGCTGCGTCGTGGGGCTGGCGGCCGGCGCCGGCGTCACCGGCCACCCCCCGATGCGTCGTCGGCCGGGAGTGCCGGTCGGGCACTCGTCCCTTCGTCGTCCACCGCTCCGGGCGTGGCGGGATCGTCCGGGACCAGCACGAAGCCGTACTTGGCCTTGAGCTCGGCCTTCCGATCCTCCGGAGCCCCGACGAAGGTCGCCTCCGCGCGGGCCAGCACGTTGCCGTCCTCGTCGGTCAGGATCCCCTCGGTCTCCACGAGCCGGCGGCGGACGCTCGTGACGCGGCCCTCGCCTCGGATCGGGCGCCCGATCGGGACCGGCCGCTTGAACTCGAGGCTCATCCGCGCGGTGACGCCCCAGAGATCGTGCTCCACGACGGCCCAGGCCATCACCTCATCGAGGATCGTCGAGATGATCCCCCCGTGCGCGATGCCCTCCCAGCCCTCGAACCGGCGGTCAAGGGTGGTGTCCACCCAGCACCGGCCATCGCCGGCGTGGAGCGCAAGGTGCAGCCCGTGCGCATTGAGCGTCCCGCACGCGAAGCAGTTGTGCGGCTCGAGCATGACCCGGCGGCCCGCGACCCGGACATCGCCGAAGGTGCCGGTCTCAGAAGTCAAGGTTGCGCACCTTGCGGGCCTCGGTCTTGATGAAGTCCTTGCGCGGCTCCACGCGCTCGCCCATGAGCATCGTGAAGATGCTGTCGGCCTCGGCGCCGTCGTCGACCTCGACCTTGAGCAGCGTCCTGGTCTCAGGGTTCATCGTCGTCTCCCAGAGCTGGTCGGCGTTCATCTCGCCGAGGCCCTTGAAGCGCTGGACGCTGATGTTCTTGGCCGTGAACTCCTTGAGCAGCCGCTCGCGGTCCTTCTCCGACTGCGCGTACTTGGTCACCTTGCCCGTCGACAGCCGGTACAGCGGTGGCTGGGCGATGTACAGGTAGCCGGCCTCGATCACCTCGGGCATGTGGCGGTAGAAGAAGGTCAGGAGCAGCGTCCGGATGTGGGCGCCGTCCACGTCGGCGTCGGTCATGATGATGATCCGGTGGTACCGCAGCTTCGCGATGTCGAAGCTGTCGCCGATGCCGCCGCCGAGCGCGATGATCAGCGGCTTGACGTTCTCCGAGCTCAGGATCTTGTCCAGGCGCGCCTTCTCGACGTTGAGGATCTTGCCGCGGAGCGGCAGGATCGCCTGGAACCGGCGGTCGCGGCCCTGCTTGGCGGAGCCGCCCGCCGAATTGCCCTCGACGAGGTAGACCTCGCTCTTGGCGGGGTCGCGCTCCTGGCAGTCGGCGAGCTTCCCCGGCAAGGACATGCCGTCGAGCGCGCCCTTGCGGATGACGAGGTCGCGGGCCTTGCGGGCGGCCTCGCGTGCGCGCGCGGACGTGAGGCACTTCTCGATGATCCGCCGCCCGTCCGCGGGGTTCTCCTCGAGGTACTGGCCGATGGCGTCGGCGACCGCGCCCTCGACTTGGCCTGCAACCTCCGCGTTGCCCAGCTTGGCCTTCGTCTGCCCCTCGAACTGGGGCTCGGTGAGCTTCACGCTCACGACCGCGGTCAGGCCCTCGCGGACGTCATCGCCCGAGAGGTTCCCGTCGGAGTCCTTGAGGACGCCGGCCCGCTTCGCCCAGTCGTTGAGCGAGCGGGTGAGGGCTCGCCGGAACCCGGTGATGTGGGTGCCGCCATCGACCGTGTTGATGTTGTTCGCGAAGGCGAGGACGTTCTCCGCGTACGAGTCGTTGTACTGCAGGGCCACCTCGATGGTGGTCGTCCCGTCCCGGCGCTCGCAGTAGATCGGGCGGCTGTGGAGGGTCTCCTTGTTGCGGTTGAGGTGCCGCACGAACGAGACGAGCCCGCCCTCGAAGTAGAACGAGCGCTCTCGGTCGTTGCGCTCGTCCAGGAGCTTGATCCAGATGCCCTTGGTGAGGTAGGCCGATTCACGCAGGCGCTGGGACACGGTCTCGAATGAGAAGTCGACCGCGTCGAACATCTCGGCGTCGGCCTGGAAGATGGTCGTCGTGCCGCGCCGGTGCCCCTGCGGCGCGATCTTCTCGACCTTGGTCGTGGGCTTGCCGCGCACGTACTCCTGGACCCAGACGCCGCCGTCCCGGGCGCTTTCCACACGCAGCCACGACGACAGCGCGTTGACGACCGAGACACCGACGCCGTGGAGGCCGCCGGAGACCTTGTAGCCGCCGCCGCCGAACTTGCCGCCCGCGTGGAGGACGGTGTGGACGACCTCGAGCGCATCCTTGCCGGTGGCGTGCCGTCCCACCGGCACCCCGCGGCCGTCGTCGACGACAGTGACCTTGCCGTCCGCGTGGAGCGTGACGTCGACGGTGGTCGCGTAACCCGCCATCGCCTCGTCGATCGAGTTGTCGACGACCTCCCACACGAGATGGTGGAGACCGCGCACGTCCGTCGAGCCGATGTACATGCCGGGGCGACGCCGGACCGCCTCCAGGCCCTCGAGGACCTGGATGCTGGCCGCGGTGTAGTCCGCGCCGCTCGCCTTGGCCTTGCGGCTCGCGGCCGGTCGCTCGCCGGGTTGGGTCACGCAGGTCCTCCGATCAGGTGCTCGTAGAGCCGGTTCAGCTCCTCGTCGCTGTAGTACTCGATCACGATCTTGCCGCCGACCCGCGAGCGGCTCAGGCTCACCTTCGTGCCGAGGCGCTCGCGCAGCCGGCTCTCGACCCGCTCGAGGTCTGGATCGAGGCGCGGCGCACTCGCAGTCGGCGTCGGCTTCGGCTCCCGCAGGCGCCGGACCAGCTCCTCCGCCTGCCGCACCGACAAGCCCTGTGCGACGACGGTCTTGAGGAGGTGCGCCTGGCCGTCGAGCGGAAGGCCCGCGAGGGCACGGCCATGGCCCTCGGTGACGATCCCGTCAACGATGGCGGCCTGCACGTCGGCGTGGAGGTCGAGGAGGCGAAGGGTGTTGGCGACCGTTGCGCGCGCCTTGCCGACACGGGAACTCACGAGCTCCTGGGTCAGGCCGAACTCGTCCATCAGCTGGCGGTAGGCGAGCGCCTCCTCGATGGGGTTGAGGTCCGCGCGCTGGACGTTCTCGACCAGCGCGACCTCGAGCTGATCGCGATCGGCGAGTTGGCGAACGAGCGCGGGGATCCGCTCCAGGCCGGCGAGACGCGCCGCGCGCACACGACGCTCGCCTGCGACCAGCTGATACCCGTCGAGCGTCTCGGTCACGAGGACTGGCTGGAGGACGCCGTGCTCGCGGATGCTGTCCGCAAGCTCCCGGAGCCCGACATCGTCGATGCGGCGCCGGGGCTGGTACGGGTTCGGGCGGACCTGCGCAAGGGGCACGTCGACAACGGCCGTCTCGGCGCCGGCCCGTTGAGGGATCAGGGCGGACAGGCCGCGCCCGAGTGCGGTCCCGCCGCGCTGGGTGCGTTCGCTCATGCGACAGCACCGGTCGCGATGCCATTCGTGGTCCTGGCCGCTGGCGAACCACTGGCTGCAGCGCGTCGAGCCCGGACCTCGTCGGCGAGGCTGGCATACGCCTCCGCCCCCTTCGAGTCTGGTCGGTAGAGCGCAATCGGGAGGCCGTGGCTCGGCGCTTCGGACAATCGGACGCTGCGCGGGATTACGGTGCCGAAGACGGCGTCCCGCAGATGGCGGCGGACCTCCTCGGCCACCTCGGTGGACAGGTTGGTCCGGGCGTCGAACATCGTCAGGACCACGCCCGCGATGGCGAGTCCAGGGTTGAGGTGGTCACGGACGAGGTTGATCGTCGCGATGAGCTGCGTCAGGCCCTCGAGCGCGTAGTACTCGCACTGGATCGGGACGATCACCTGGCTGACGCCCGTCAAGGCGTTGACCGTCAGGAGGCCGAGCGACGGGGGGCAGTCGACGAAGACCCAGTCCCAGGCGTCCGCCTCGTCAGCCAGCGCGCGCGCCAGCCGGCGCTCGCGACCGTCCTGGTCGGCGAGCTCGATCTCGACGCCAGCGAGGGAGATCGACGAGGGCACGAGGCGGAGGTTCTCGACTGCGGTGGCGACGTGCAGCTCGGCGAGCGGACGTCCATCCACCAGGGCGTCGTAGACAGACCCCCCGAGCGCAGAGCGGTCGATCCCGAACCCGCTCGTGGCGTTGCCCTGGGGGTCGAGGTCGATGACCAGGACACGGTCACCGCGGAGTGCCAAGTACGTTGCGAGGTTCACCACCGTGGTGGTCTTCCCGACGCCGCCCTTCTGATTGGTGCAGGCGATCGTCTGGCCCACGCAACCTCCTGGAACGCTCATCTTCTACCTCCGAATTCTAGCATCGGAGCGCCTCGGACCGGCTCCGAGAGGCGCCTGGCTAGATCGTCCCGCGACAGCCTTATCCGGGGCTCACCGCGATCCCTCTATCAGCGCGGAACCATGTTTCACGTGAAACAGCGACCCTAGCTGGAGCGTGCTCGGATGGCGCCCCGGCGCTCATGGACCGACGGCGCCGCCGTGGGCAGCGGGCATGTTTCACGTGAAACAGCGACCCCGGCTGGAACGTGCTCGGATGGCGCCCCGGCGCTCATGGACCGACGGCGGCGCCGTGGGCAGCGGGCATGTTTCACGTGAAACAGTCGAAGGGCGTCCGTGTCGAGTGCCGCCGGGCGGCCGCCCAACGTTGGGACTTCTTCACCCCGCGGCAATTGCCCGTCCTTGAGGGCCGTGGGATACTCCGGCTGAGCTCTACGCTGCCATTCCGTCGTCGCGGTCGCCATCGCCTGCGCCCGACCGTCGGCCCGTCAGCCGAGGATCGACCGCCAATATGCAACTCCTCATCGCCGCGGCGCTCGCCGTGGTGGCCGCGCTCGTTGAATTCACCATCGTCCCGTATCTCCAGGTCGGGGACGCCGCGCTGCAGCCCGTCCTCGTATTCGGGACCATCTGGGCCATCGTCGGAGGTCTCGAAGCAGGCCTCGTCTGGGCGTTTGTCGGTGGCCTCACCCTCGACGTCCTGAGCCAGCGCCCCTTGGGCGCGTCCGCATTCAGTCTGTTGATCGCCGTTGGGGCCGCGTCGCTCGTTGGGGCGGCGCTCCGACGCTTCCGCATCGTCGCCCCCGTTGTGGCGACCGCTGTCGCGAGCTTGATCTACTCGATGCTGCTGCTAGTTGTGACGTCGCTGCTCAACGGTGCCGCGATCCCCGATGGCGCCACCAACTTCGTGGTGCCCTCCGCGATCTACTCCACGGTGGTGGCGGCGGTCATCGGCCTGCCGGCCGTCGTGATCGTCACGCGACGGCGTGACACGGAGCGCGTGGATTGGTGAGCGAGCGCTACCTGCTGCAGCACCGCGAGCGCGATCGACGGCCGATCCGCTTCGTGGCCTTCGGGCTCGTAGCGGTGCTCGTCTTCAGCGTGCTCACGGTGCGGCTCGGCTATCTGCAGATCACGAACGGGCGGACGTACGCCGCCAAGGCCGAGGCGAACCGGACGGTCACGGTCGCCACACCGGCGCCGCGCGGGCTCATCTACGACCGGAAGGGGCGACCCCTGGTGACCAACGTGGCGTCGTACACGGTGAAGATCACGCCCGCCGATCTGCCGTACGACCAGCGCGATGTCGTGGCCACCCGGCTCGGCGCGATGCTCAACATGCAGCCGTCCGACATCCTGGCGACGGTCGACAGCGCCACAGGCTCGCGCTTCGACCCCGTGCGCATCAAGCAGGACGTCCCGAAGGACACCGCCGACGTCGTCTCCGAATCGGGCACGCAGCTCCCCGGCGTCTCGGTGGCCATCGAGACCCGGCGGGAGTACACGACCGGCAAGCTGATGTCGCACATCCTCGGGTACACGGGGCAGATCGACGCCGCCACCTACGCCCAGCTGCAGTCATCGGGCTACCTTGCCGACGATTCGATCGGGAAGACGGGCCTCGAGGCGACGTTCGAGTCCGTCCTGCGCGGGACGTACGGCCAGAATCTGGTTGAGCGGGATGCGACCGGCAAGGACATCCAGGTCCTCAAGACGGCGCAGCAGGCGGTTCCCGGCGCCTCACTGACCCTCACGATCGACACCACGGTCCAGAAGCAGGCACAGCAGGCGCTCGTGTGGGGCATGAAGGCGGCCCACCTCAAGCGCGGCGTGTTCATCGTGTTGAACCCGCAGACGGGCGAAGTCCTGGCGATGGTCAGCCTGCCGACCTACGACGACAACCTGTTCGCCAAGGGCATCTCGCAGGCGAACTTCCAGAAGCTCGCGACGGACAAGACGCAGCCGCTGATCGACAACTCTGTGCAGTCCCAGTTCCCGCCCGGCTCGACCTTCAAGCTCGTGGCGGGAAGCGGCGGGCTCCAGGACAAGAAGATCACGCCGACCTCGAAGATCTCCACGAGGGCGTACATCACGATCGCCGGCACCAAGTTCTGGGACTGGAACCACGCCGGGTTCGGGATGTGCAACATCAACTGCGGCTTCGGCAACTCGTCCGACACCTTCTTCTACCAGGTGGCGACGATGCTCGGCGCAGACAGGCTCGCCTACTACGCCCACGCCTACGGCTTCGGCCAGCCGACCGGAATCGACCTGCCCGGCGAGGCGGCCGGCATCATCCCCACCAACCAGTGGAAGGTGAGCACCTTCGGCCAGCCGATGTTCGCCGGCGAGACGGCCCAGGCGGGGATCGGCCAGGGCTACGTGGACGTCACGCCGATCCAGCTGATCACGGCGTACGCGGCCCTCGCCAACGGCGGCAAGCTGTACCGCCCGCAGCTCGTCGAGACGATCACCGGGCCCGACGGGAAGGTGGTCCAGTCGTTCAAGCCGGACCTCGTCCGAAAGCTGCCCATCTCGGCGGCGACCCTCCGGACGATGCGGGTGGCGGCCCGCGCCACCGTCACCCTGCGGCACACCTACAACCTGGTGGACATGCCCGTCGCGGTGGCCGGCAAGTCGGGCACGGCCGAGTTCGGCGTGAAGGACAAGCTCGGCCGTCTGCCGTATCACTCCTGGTTCGTGGGCTGGGTGAACAAGAACCCGGCCTCGAAGGACTTCACGCAGACCAACTCCCAGCTGATGTTCCTCGCCTTCGCCTACTCGTCGCAGACGCTCGGCAATGCGGCTACCGAGATCGCAAAGGACTTCCTCCAGATCCACTTCCACATCAAGCACAACTATCTGCTGCCGCAGTTGATGAAGATCACCAACCACTTCGGCGGAAGGGACTGACGACGTGCGCGTGATGCGGGCCGAGCCCGGCCGCTTCGCCGATGTGTCCAGCCGGACGGTCGGCGCGGTCTGGCGCGCCTACGACCTGCAGCTGACGACGTATGCCGCGCTCCTCGGTGCCGTGGGCCTTGTGATGGCCTACGTCAACACGGTCGAGTCCGGACAGGCGGCGCTGTCGAGCGGTGGCGTCTTCCAGCGCGCCCTCGTCTGGTCCGGGCTCGCCATCGTCGTGTTCTTGGCGGGGACCGCCTTCGACTATTCGTGGATCAAGACGTTCACATGGCCGCTCTACGCGGTGAACGTGGGGCTCCTGCTGCTGACGCTCGCGATCGGCGACGGCGTGGGCGGGTCCGCGCGCTGGATCGCCATCGGGCCGCTCACGTTCCAGTTCTCCGAGCTCGCCAAGATCCTCATGATCGGCGTCCTCGCGACGTATCTGGGCAATCGGGAGGGGAAGCTCGACTCGCTCGGGTCGATCCTGGGCGCGGTGGCGCTCATCGTCCCCCCGTGGGTGCTGGTCATGATGCAGCCTGACCTCGGCACGTCCCTGTGCCTCCTGGCCATCCTGGCCGGGATGCTGTTCATGTCGGGTGCCAGCCTCAGGTGGCTCATCGCCGGCGTGGCCGCCGTGGTCGGCGCCATTCCGCTCGTCTGGACCTACGTCCTACAGGACTACCAGCGGCAGCGCATCCTCACGTTCCTCAACCCGTCGACCGACACGCAGGGTGCCGCGTGGCAGGTGACGCAGGCCCAGATCGCCGTGGGGGCCGGCGGGCCGCTCGGGGTCGGGCTGACGAACGGGACGCAGAGCCGCGGCCAGTTCCTGCCGGTGCAGGAGAGCGACTTCGTGTTCGCCGTCCTCGCCCAGGAGCTGGGCTTCATCGGCTCGGTGGTGGTGTTCCTGCTGTTCATCGCGCTGCTGTGGCGCGTGCTCGTCGCGGCATGGCGGTCGAAGGACCCGTTCGGCATGCTCTACGGGGCGGGCGTCGCCTCGATGCTGCTGTTCCAGGTCTTCGTCAACGTGGGCATGGTCGTCGGGATCATGCCGGTCACCGGGATCCCCCTGCCGTTCATCAGCCACGGCGGCGCTTCGCTGGTGAGCATCGCCCTCGGGTTGGGGGTCATACAGAGCGTCAACATCCGCCAACAGCGGGCGGAGTGGTGACCGAGCCCTCCGCCCGACTCAGCGCCGACGGAACGGACCGCCCCGCCCCTGGTCAGTGTCCCCACGCTTCGACCGTCGCCCCTTGGCCCTCAGCAGCTCGTCGATCTCCGACTGGTAGGTGCGCCCGATCGGCATCCGATCGAGCCACTCGAGGTACTCGATGTCGAACCGGGCGACCTCCCCGAGCGACCAGCCCGCGAACCGCCCGAAGTTGAGCACGCTGCCCGACGGGTAGCCCGGCGGCGGGCCCGCGGCCCCCTCACCCTCCGGCCGGCTCGAGGCGCCGGAGGCGAAGCCGCCGATCGGGACACGCCCGGCCGCCCAGCCGCGCGTCGGCGTGGCGCTCGTCACGTTGGCGGTCCCGAAGGCCGGGTCGCTCATCGAGCCGAATGACAGGTTCGGGCCGCCGGTTCCGGCGGGCGCGGAGGTGGCGGCCGATTCGGCGGGTGCCCTCGCCGGTGGCGACGTGGTCCCGGCGGTCCGCTGATGTGCCGTAGCGGCGGCCACCCAGGCCGTGTTTCCGAGAGTGCGCTTGCGGGCCCGGTCGACTGCAGCCCGCTTCACCGGGTCGCGGAGCTGCTCCCACGCCCGGTTGATGGCGATCATCTTCTCGGTGGAGTCAGGGTCCGGCGAGACGTCGGGGTGGTACTTGCGCGCCAGCCGACGATACGCGGACTCGATGACATCGCGGTCCGCGTCCGGGTCGACCTGGAGGACCTTGTACGGGTCCGAGACGCTCAAGCGGCGCTTCCTCCCCGCGGGCGGGTGCCAACTCCGGCAGACTCGCTCTGACTACGGCCGTTCGGTTCGCGGGCGCGCTGAGCGGGAAGATGGGACGACCGAGACCATCGCGGGGCAGACTAGCACGCGTGCACACACGCCCCGAACCCCCCGAACGAGCGCCCGCCACTGGGACTTACGGCAGCCGCGAGGCCGTTCAGCGCTGGCGCCTGGTCGTGAGGCGTCGCGCGATGCCGCCGGAGCGGGCGCAACGCGAGCAGCAGGCGGAATGGGAGACGGCGCTGGTGGCCTCCGGCCTGCCCGTTGCGGGCCTCGCCGCCGACCGGAAGGCGCGGTTCGTGATCGCCGCCCCGCTCGCATCGGGGACCCCCGGCGAGGCGGAGCTGGCCGACCTCTGGCTCGTGGAGCGGCTGCCGCGCTGGCGCGTGCGCGAGGCGCTGACCGACCGCCTGCCCGAGGGGAACGCGCTGGTCGACCTGTACGACGTCTGGCTGGGCGAGCCGCCGCTGCCAGGTCGCGTCGCTGCGTCTGTCTACCTGGCCACGGTGCCGGGCGCGGACCCCGGCCGGATCGCGGCGGCGGCCGACGCGCTGCTTGCCGCCGGAGCCCTCCCGCGGGTGCGACGCAAGGGTGAGGGCACGGTGAGCTACGATCTGCGGCCCTTCCTCGCCGCTCTCGAGGTCGCACCGGGCGACGAGGGCGGCGCCGTGATCCGCATGACGCTGCGCCACGACCCCGCCAAGGGCATCGGCCGACCCGACGAGACGCTGGCGGCGCTGGGGGAGGCGCTCGGGGGTCCAGCGCTGGAGGCGGCGACCCTCGCGCGTGAGCGTCTGGTGCTGGCCGAGCTGCCGGCACCCGCGCCGCCGGCACCGCGAGGTCCGCGACGCCCGCCCTCCGCTGGATCGGCGTCGGCGCCGCACAGCACGGCACCCGGCCGACCGGCAACCGATCGGCACATGGGGGGTGCGCGTCGGGCCGGCCGTTGGGCAGGCCGTTGGGCAGGCCGTTGACGCCGCTCGGCGATCCACCCTACACTCTCCGTTCGCGCCCGCGCAGGCCGCAGGCGCCTTTCCATGTCCGCGCTGCGGTCGTCTTGCGGCCGCCATCGCTCTTTCCGAGGACCCATGTACGCAGTCATCGAGACCGGCGGGAAGCAGTACCGCGTCGAGGTCGGCACCGAGCTCGAGGTGGAGCTGCTTGACGTCGAGCCCGGCCAGTCCATCACGCTGGACCGGGTACTCCTCGTCTCTGACGGGGCTGACGCCGCGGTCGGCAAGCCAGTCGTCGAGAACGCCGCCGTCGAGGCCGAAGTCCTCGGCGAGACGCGCGGCGACAAGGTCATCGCGTTCAAGTACCGCCCGAAGGCGCGCCGCCGCGTGAAGCACGGCCATCGCCAGGACCTGACGGTCCTGCGGATCGCCGACATCCGCTTCAACGGCAAGAGCGCCGCCGCGGGCGCCGCGAAGGCCGGTGCCGACAAGGCTGCCGCGAAGGCGAAGCTCGAGGAGGCCGCGGCTCGCCAGGCTGCCGAGGATGCGGCGCTCGCCGCCAAGCTCGCGGCGAAGGCCGAAGCCAAGGCCCCCAAGAAGGCCGAGGCGAAGGCAGCGCCCGCCGCCAGGGCGAAGAAGGCCGCGCCCGCCGCCGAAGCGCCCGAGGCCGATGCCGCGTTGGCAGCCGAGGTTGCGCAGACGCCCGACGCCGAGACCGCTGTCGAGGCGAAGGCCGCCGCGCCGTCGAAGGGCGGCCGCCCGTTCGAGATCTTCCAGGACGACGCCGGCGAGTGGCGCTGGCGGCTGGCCGCCAAGAACGGCGAGGCGATCGCGCGCTCCGAGGAGGGCTTCGCCTCGAAGGCATCGGCCATCAAGTCGCTCGACTCGGTCCGCCGCTTCACGGCCGAGGCGACCGAGCACACCGAGGTCGGCGGCGAGGGCCAGCCCGAGAAGGCCATCGGCTTCGAGATCTACGAGGACAAGTCCGGCGACTGGCGCTGGCGGCTCCGCGCCAGCAACGGCGAGCTGCTCGCCGTGCCCGAGCAGGGCTTCTCAGGCAAGGCGGGCGTCGTGCGCGCCCTCGATGTCGTCCGGCGCAACGTCGCGGCGGCCGAGGGCCACGAGGAGGCCGCCAGCGAAGCGAGCACCCCCGAGGCGGCGCCCAAGCGCACGCGCACCAAGAAGGACGAGTAGGCGATGGCGCACAAGAAGGCCGGTTCAAGTGTCAAGAACGGTCGCGACAGCGCTGGCCAGCGGCTCGGCGTCAAGGCCGGGGATGGCCAGCTGGTCCACTCCGGCACGATCATCGTGCGCCAGCGCGGCATGACGTTCGCCGCTGGCGAGGGTGCCGGGCTCGGCCACGACTACACCATCTTCGCGACCGTCAACGGCCGCGTGAAGTTCGACCACCAGACCCGCGCCAAGAAGCGCGTGCGGGTCATCGCGGAAGCGGCCGAGCCGGCCGCGACCGAGGCGTAGGCCCAGACACAGAGCGGCGTTCACCGGCGGGCTCGACCCGTTCGGACGGCGCCGAAGGAGCACCCGTGAAAGCGAATACGCACCCGAAGTACTACCAGGCCCAGGTCCACTGCGGATCCTGCGGCACGGAGTTCACGATCGGGTCAACCCGTACCGAGCTGCGCGTCGACGTGTGCAGCAACTGCCACCCGTTCTTCACGGGCAAGCAGAACATCATCGACACCGCCGGCCAGGTCGAGCGCTTCCAGCGCCGCCTCGAGCGCCAGGTCCGCGCCTGACGTCTCGCCGGCCTGGCCCGGCAGACAGCGACACCGAACGACGGCGCCCGTGAGGGCGCCGTTCGCGGTCTCAGGGGCCCAGCGGCAGGGGTCGGTGTCGACTGGCGGCATGGCCGTGGGCGGCCAGCACGTGACGCTGCCCGGGCCACCACCGTTCGGCCCTCGTGCGCGCCGCCGATCGAACGGCAGCCCTCCCTACAGTTCGCGCCGCCGGAAGGCCGCCACCGAGCCGACGGCTGCGACCGCCACGATCGCCACCGAGCCGACGATGGCGGTCGCGAGCTTCGCCGCGTCCGTGTCCGAGCCGACAGCGAGCGAGCTCGCCGGGCCCATGAGGCCGGCGGGCAGCCACTGCTCGAGGAGCGGGATGGCGGCCGCGATGCTGATGGCGATCAGCGCGACGAAGCCGAGTCCCGCCGCGGCGGTGGTTGAGCCCGTCGCAGACGACGCCCAGAGCGTGAGCGCGGCCCAGGCGAGGAGCGCCAGCCAGTTGAGCGCGAACAGGGCGAACCATCCGCCCACAGGCTGCATCTCGAACAGCACCACCGTGTAGACCCACGCGACCAGGACGGCGAGCGCGGTGGAGATCGCGAGCACGATGCCGATCGCGACGAGCTTGGCGGCCAGGAACGCCGGGCGTCCAACCGGCTGCGCGAGCACCAGTGCGGCCGTGCCCCGGTCCAGCTCGCCGGACACCGCGCCCATCGCAAGGGCGATGGCGGCGAGCGCGCCCAGCTGCCCCAGGTTCTTCTCCAGCTGCCCCACCGCGGCCAGGGCGTCCGCCGCCGGAAGGGGGATGCCGGTCGCCTGGTCGCCCAGGGCGGCCTTGAGGATGTCGGGCAGGAACTTCGCGGTCAGCGGCGAGATGAGCCCGACGAGGACGAACAGGATGGCAACCAGCGGCAGACGCCGCGTCCGCCACGCCTCGGTGAGCTCCTTGCGGAGCAGCACAGCGAACCCGGTCATGCCGCGACCTCCTGCTCCCCGGTCAGTCGGAGGAAGACGTCCTCGAGCGTTGGACGGGCCCGGGCGACCGAGACCACTGCCACGCCCGACGCAGAGACGGCCGGGAGCATCTCCCGAGAGGCCAGAGCCGTGTCGGAGACCGCGACCGTGAGCAGCCCGTGCTCCGCGACCGCCGCTGTCACCCAGGGCAGGCTGCGGACCCGGTCCGCGAGGGCGGCGAGCGCCGCGTCCTCGCCCGGCTCGGCCTCGATGCGCCAGACCGGCTGGGCGTACCGGTCGAGCAGCTCGTCGATGGCGCCCTCCACGACGAGTCGCCCGTGGTCGAGGATCGCGACCCGATCGCAGATGCGCTCGACGTCACCGAGGACGTGGCTCGAGAAGAGGACAGTCGTCTCGCCGCGGAGGGATGCGATAAGGCCGAGAACGTCGCGGCGGCCCTCTGGGTCGAGCGCGCTGACCGGCTCGTCGAGCACCACGATCGGCGGTCGGTGGACGAGTGCGCCCGCGATGCCGAGCCGCTGGCGCATGCCGCCGGAGTAGGCTCCGGCTCGACGGTCGGCAGCGTCGCGCAGGGCCACGCGGCCGAGTGCCTGGTCGATGGCCGCCTCGAGCCCGGGACCGTCGAGCCCGTGCAGGCGTCCGATCATCCGGAGCTGCTCCCGGCCCGTCATCCAGCCGTAGACCCGCGGGTCCTGCTCGAGGTAGCCCAGGCGGCTGCGGACGGCGAGGGGGTCGACGGCCGGGTCGAGCTCCGCCACGGTTGCGCGCCCGGCCGTCGCGTGGGTGAGGCCGGCGAGCAGGCGCAGGCAGGTGGTCTTGCCGGCGCCGTTGGGACCGAGCAGGCCGAACACCGACCCGGCAGGCACCGAGAGGTCCAGCCCGTCGAGCGCGAGGACACCGCCGGGATAGCGGCGCACGAGCCGCTCCACCACGATCGCGGGCGGGGCGTCGGGCAGAGCGACCGCGCGGGGGGCCTCGAGCGCCGCGCGGATCTCGTGGGCCGGGGCCTCGGCCGGGAGCGGCGCGACGATCGGGGGGTCGTTCGGGCTGCCCCAGCCGGGCATGGCGCCAGGGCCCGGCGTCGTGTCCACCGGCCCCTCTTCGCGCCCGACGAGGAAGTAGAGGATCGGCCCCACGAGGTTGAGGAAGACGATGATGACCGCCCACAACGGCTTGCTGCCGCCACGGACGCGGCGCTCGTCGCGGAGGAGGTCGAAGGCGGCGAGCAGCATCAGCCCGAGCTGGATGACCGCAATCGGGATGAGGAGCGCGATCAGCGTGGGATCGATGCTGTTGAGTCCGGGGATGTTCATGCCTCACCACCCAGCGTGCGTTTGTCCGGGTCCGACCTCCAGACGAGGTAGGAGTAGACGAAGGCGAGGACCAGCGTGCCCACGACGAATGCCAGCAGCACCGCGACGAGCAGCTGCGTCTGCCCGAGCAGCGACACGAGGAACAGGGCGACGCCGCTGACCACCCACAGGCGGCCGATGAGCCGGTGCGTCTTGTCCCAGGCGAGGTCGCTGGTGAGCGTCCACGGCGTCCGCACGCCGACCATGAAGTTGCTCCGGACCGTGGAGAGGACGTTGCCGAACACGACGAAGAGCAACCCGACGCCGCCGCCGATCACGGGCGTGATCGGGACGTCGTAGCCGGCTCCCGCGAGCACCGTGGCGACGTCGACGCCGAGCATCAGCAGGAGCATCGCGTACGCGATCGTGATGTACGCCCTGCTCGAGCGCAGCAGATTGGCGCGCCGCGGCTCGATCCGCGGAATGGCCGCGAACAACCCGATGAGGAGGAGCGTGATGACCGGCATCAGGAGGAAGGCGAGCCAGGCCGGGCCATAGCCGTTGGGCTGGCCCTCAGCGTTCCAGTGGATGGGAACGGTGGCCGCCATGCCGACCCGGGCGAGCCCCCATGCCGCGACGAGGAGCTGCACGACCACGACCACGGCGGCGACGCGATAGAAGGAGCGGAGGTTCATGCGGACCGCTCCGTGGGGTCCACGCCGAGGGCGTCAAGCAGGGCCATGAGCGCCTCCTGCAATACGGTCTGGTTGAGCCGATAGGTGATCGTCGAGCCGGTCCGGTCAGCCTGGACGAGATCCGCCTCGCGCAGCACGGCAAAATGGCCAGACATCGTGGGCCAGGAAAGCGCGAACTGCGATGCCAACTCGCCTGCGGTCATCGGGCGCTCGCGAAGGAGCGCGAGGATCCGGCGGCGGGTGGGGTCGGCGAGGGCCCGGTAGACGCGGTTCGTGGCCGGCTCCTGTTTCGGTTGATGCCGAATTCGGCAATCGCCAAAATAGCAGGCGGCGCCCCGGCTGTCGAGGAGCCCGCTGCTAGACTCTCCCCACTCCGCCGCGCCGTTCCGCGCCGGGGCCCGAGCAGACCGGAGGCGCACATGACCGACGACCGCGAGTGCTGGGCGCTGATCCTGGGTGCCTCCTCGGGCATGGGCGAGGCCACCGCGCTCGCGCTCGCCGCCGCCGGCTACAACATCGCGGGCGTCCACCTCGACTTCCGGGCCGGCCTGACCCACGTCGAGGAGATCAAGCACGAGATCGTCGCCCACGGCGTGGAGGCGTTCTACGTGAACATGAACGCCGCCGACGACGAGAAGCGGCACGCGTTCCTCGACGCCCTCGGCGAGCGCTTCGAGGCGGCCCGAGCGCAGGGCCGCAAGCCGTACGTCCGGGTCGTGATGCACTCGCTGGCGTTCGGGAGCCTGGTCCCCTTCCTCGCCGACGACCCGAAGGCGGCCGTCGATCGCAAGAAGATGGAGATGACCCAGGACGTCATGGCCAACAGCCTCGTCTACTGGGCCCAGGACCTGTGGCGGCGCGGCTTCCTCGAGCAGGGCTCGCACCTCTTCGCGATGACGTCCGAGGGCTCCGCGCGGGTGGTCCCCAGCTACGGGGTCGTCTCGTCCGCCAAGGCCGCCCTCGAGTCGCACATCCGCCAGCTGGCGATGGAGTTCGCGCGGCTCGGCACCGGCATCACGGCCAACGCCATCCGGGCCGGGGTCACACGGACGCCGGCGCTGATGAAGATCCCGGAGAAGGACGCCATCATCGCCGCGGCCGAGAGGCGCAACCCGACGGGCCGCATGACCAGGCCGCAGGACGTGGCCAACGCGATCGTGGCGCTGTCGGGGCCGGGCACGGACTTCATCAGCGGCGAGATCATCGGCGTCGACGGCGGCGAGTTCATCACCGGGTCATGACGCAGCAGGCAGCGCCTGGGCGCAGAGGGAAGGGGACACCCCCGTGAGCGGTCGGGTTCTGGTAGTCGGATCGGTCAACGTCGACCTTGTCGTCCAGGGCGAGCGGCTGCCCGCCCCCGGCGAGACGGTGCTCGGCGGCACGTTCACCCGCTTCCACGGCGGCAAGGGCGGCAACCAGGCCGTGGCCGCGGCGCGCCTCGGCGTGCCGGTCATGCTCGTCGCGGCCTTGGGCGACGACGAGTTCGGCGCCACGGCCCGCGCCGCGCTCTCCCGCGAGGGGATCGGCACCGACGTGCTCGTCACCCTCGACCACACCGCCACGGGCGTGGCGCTCATCCTGGTCGACGGCAAGGCCGAGAACATGATCTCGGTGGCCCCGGGGGCCAACGCCGGCCTCACGGCCGTGCACGTCCGCAACGCCCTCGGTCGGCTTGCCCCGCACCAGGGCGACGTGGTCCTGGTCACCCACGAGATCTCGACCGAGGCTGCGCGCGAGGCGCTCCGGATCGGCCGCCAGGGCGGCGCCTGGACCGTGTTCAACCCGGCCCCCGCCGGCGGGCTCGACCGGACGGTCATCTCGCTCGCCGACGTGCTGACGCCCAACCGGGGCGAGCTCGCGAGGCTGGTCGCCGACGACGCGAAGCGTTCTGGCCGAGCCGCAGCCGTGCCCGAGGACCCGATCCGCGCCGCGAAGCTGCTCCTCGAGGCGACGAACGAGGGCCCCGATGCGACGGGCGCGATCCTGGTCACGCTGGGCTCGACCGGCGCCGTGCTCGTGCGGCGAGGCGCCCCGCAGCTCGAGATCCGGTCGCCCAGGGTCAAGGCCGTGGACGCCACCGGCGCCGGCGATTCGCTCAACGGCTCGCTTGCCGCGGCGCTCGCCGGCGGGCTCGACATCGAGATGGCGTGCCGGCGGGCCGTGGTGGCCGCATCGGTCTCGGTCACTCGAGCCGGCGCTCGCGAGGGCATGCCGAGCCTCGTCGAGCTCAATGACAAGCTGATCGACCTGGGGATCATGGTCCCGCCGCCGCCGCCCGCGGAGCCGGACGAGGCCGGGGTCGTCGACACCGCCGAGACGGGCGCGGACCCGACCTGAGGGGGCTCGGCGGGGCCACCCGACGGCCAGACGCCGACGACGCCCTCCACCAGCGACCGGCCACCCGAGCACCCGACTGCCCGACGCGTCCCCGACTAGCCGACGCGTCCCCGACTAGCCGACGCGCTCCTCCGCGACCCACGCGCTGCGGACGCGCGCCTCGGGGGTCATCCCCAGGCGTCCCCGCTCGTCGACCCACCACACGGCCAGCCCTCGGCGGCGCGATTCCTCGCCGATCGATTCGCTGCCGCCGAGGAACAGCGCCTTGCTCCACACCTCGTTCCACGCGGGGTCGGGCCCGGCGACCGAGACGGCGATGAGCCCGGTCCGGGCCGGCTCCCGGGTGATCGGGTCGACGAGGTGGTGAACCTGCCGGCCGTCGGGTGCGGTCCAGTGCCGCACCGCCACCGACGAGGTGCTGACGCCGCCCGCGGCGAGCGCGTAGACGGCCAGGGGCTCGCCCGGCTGGTCCGCCGGGAGGATCGGATCCTCGACGCCGACGAGCCAGCCCTCAGCCGGCGCCGCTCCTGCGCACACGATGTCGCCGCCGGCGTCGAGCAGGAACCCGGCGTCCTCGGGGAGCGCGGCCATCGCGGCCGCCGCCGCCCAGCGAAGCGCCAGGCCCTTGCCGATCCCGCCGCTGTCGAGGGGCCGATCCGGGACGTGCACGCGCGACGCTCGGGGCGTCCCCGGCGCGACGAGCGCCACTGACCCCGTGGCCGAGGCGTCCGGCGGCGCCCCATGGACAGTGTCGAGCGGGGCTCCGTGCTCGCCGATCCGCTCGAGCGCGTCCACGACCGAGGCGTCGAACCGACCGTCGGTGAGGCGCGCGGCGCGGTGGACCGTGGCGAGCATCGTCCTGAGCCGCCATGACGCGAGGGCGATGCGGCCGGTGCCGGCGAGCCGATTGAGCGCGGTGAGCTCTGAGTCCTCGCGAAAGCGTGAGAGCGCCGCGTCGACCTCCCTGAACTCCGCCTCAACCGCGGACCACGCGGCCGCGGCACGATCGCGCAGCGCGTCCGGCGTGGAGCCAGCCGGCGCGCGCACGAACAGCATGAGCCGCGAACCGAGCGCGCGCCCGGAGAAGCGCAGGAGCGGTTCGTCAGGATCTGTCGGGGGCCCAGCCGCGTCGGGCTGTGCCGTGACCGCGGGCTGCATGGTCGGCCTGCTCAGGCTTGTGCGGCGTCGGCGGCCGGCCGGCCGGCTACGGCTTGCCCGAGGCGCTGGTGGTGACCACGACGGTCCCGCCCCCGCCCCCGCCGCCGCCCGAGCCGATCGCGCCGCGCATGGTCACGCTCGGGAGCTTGAAGTTCGCGTTCATCGCGGCCGCCGAGCCCTGGATCTTCGCGACGAGCGCGCTCAGCTGGGCGAACTGCGCCTGGTAGGCCGCCATGTCGCCGCTGGTCGTGTTGTAGTCGCTGGCGAGCGCCTGAAGCCGGGCGTCGGCGGCCTTGATCGCGTCGGCCATCGCGTCGTTCGTGGCCTTGGTGCTCGCCAGGGCGTCCAGCGCCGGCTGGGCGGCAGCGGCCGCGTCCGACTGGGTCTGGGCCTGCAGCCCCGACACGGACGCGAGCGAGACGGCGTAGACGGCAGCCGACACGCCGATCAGCACGCCCGTGCGCGTGGCTGTGGACAGCAGGGCCTCGCCCCGCGGCTTCGCCAGTCTCGCGGCCGGTGCGATCCCGGTCGGCCGTTCGGACTCCCTCCGGACGCGGGCGCCGAGTCGATCGCGCCGCCAAGGCTCCCGGTGGGACGGGGCGGTTGCCGCGACGATGGGCGTCCGGCCCACAGCCGGGCGTGCCGCCGCGTGCGGGCCGGACGCCGGCCTGGGGTTGGAGTCGCGGCCGAGGCTGACGGGCGGCAGGACGCGATCAGTCGTCACCGGACTCACCGCCGCCCTTCGAGCCGCTGGCCCTGGTCGTGGTGACGACCTTCTTGACGATCGTCGTGCGCTTCGAGGCGGCCGCCGCGTTGAGCGCGGCCTGCTTCGCGGCCGCGGCGTTGAGCTGCGCGAGCCGCTGCTGCGCCGCCTTGAGCTGGCCCTGGATGGTGGTCAGCTTCTTCTGCGCCGCCTTGAGCTGGCCCTGCACCGTCAGGGCTGCGCCGTTCTGGTCGGCCATCGCGCCGTTGGCGGCCTGCAGGGCGGACCGGAGGTCGGTCATCTGCTGCGCCACCTGGTCGATCTGGCTGGTCAGGTCGCCGGTGCGCTGGTGCTCCGCCTCGAGCGCTCCGTTGATCGACGTCGCCGAGACCGGGGTGGTGTCGAGGGGCGCCGATGCGGCTCGCCAGTCGGCGGCGTTCTGGACGCACACGGCCCCTGCGCCGATGACGCTGGCGGTGGCGCCCAGGACGAGCACTTTGCGGGTCGCCCGCGTGACGACGGACGTTGTCATCGCGATTCCTCCGGTGCGGGTGCCGGCTCGGGCCGGCGGAAGTGGATGGCGGCAAGGCCGGTCTGGGCGGCGGACTGCGGCGCGCGCCCGGTGGCGGACCACCATCGATGGGCGACGCCGAGCAGCACGATGCCGCCGGTGACCAGGTAGAGCGGGAGCAGCGGCATGGTGTCCGTTCCGGCGAGCACGCCGTGGACCCAGGCGCCGACAAAGATCAGCGCCGTCAGCCGGTGGACCTTGAGCCACCAGCCGGCCGGCAGCAGGCGCGTCCACTTGGCGGTGGCCGCGGTGATGATCATGGCGTAGAGGGCGACGGTCCCGATCGCCACCGGAACGGTCCGGTACTGGGAGAACCCGGGCACGAACGCGCCGATCCAGTCGACGCCCGCGTAGGGGTCGATGGCGAGCAGCGCGATGTGCAGGGCCAGGAACGCGACCGTGAACACGCTCAGCAGCTCGTGCCAGGGGAAGACCACGCGCGACGTCCGCGGATCGCCGCTGTTGCGCGGATGGCTGAGCCAGACGCCCGCGGCCACCTCGAGGGTCAGGAGCAGGTAGGCGGTGATCCCCAGCGCCCTGGCGGCCACCCACGGTCGGACCGAGAGCGTCTGCGGGTCGGTGGCCGGGATCATCTGGTCGGTGATGCCCAGCGCCACGAGGGCCGCGACAGCCGCGACCAGAATCAGTGCGGCGAAGCCGATTCGCATCAGCGCTGCTCTGCCCGTGACGGCAGGGACGGGGGCGCAGGATGCTGCATCGCGGTGGACATCGGACCTCCGGAGGGTGTGGTACGGCTCCGAGGCTGGCCATCGGCTGAAGGTTTCAGCCGCGGACCAGCAGATGGTCCTAGGGGAGGGCAGGACGGGTCCTGCCCTCCCCACCCTGTCGCGTCAGCCGCCGAGCGCGACGGCCACCTCGCCGATGTCCCAGCGCATGATCGCCTCGTAGCTGTCGAGCGGCGGGTCCCCGAGCGTGTCGTCGTAGAGGTTCGACACGACCGCAACCCCGGTCTCGTCGGCGATCATCCGGGCCAGCTCGTCGTTGAACTGGGCCTCGGCGAACACCGCCTTGACGTGGTCGCGCCGGATCGCGGTGATCAGGTCGGCGATGGAGCCCGCGCTCGGATCCTGGCCCGGCGCCGACACGATCGTCCCGTCGACCCGCAGCCCGTACGCGTCCGCCAGGTACGGGAACGCGTCGTGGAACGCGACGACCGTCCGATCGGCCTCCGGGATGGCGGCGAGTCGGGCGCGCATCTCTCCGTCCAGCCGCGCCAGCCGCGCCTCGTACGCGGCCGCGCGGTCGGCGTACGACCCGGCGCCCGAGGGATCGACGGCCGTGAGCGCATCGGCGATCTTGGCGACCATCCGGGCCGCGTTCCCCACGTTCATCCAGACGTGCGGGTTGACGGTGCCCGCGGCCCCTTCGCCGGGCAGGTACCGCACACCGGGGAGGTCCTCCGCGACCGCGACGACCGGGGCGGCCGTGCCCGTGTTCGCGACGATGCCCGCCACCCAGTCGTCGAGCCCGAGACCGTTGCGCACAATGAGCGAGGCGGAGGACACGGCGCGGAGGCTGGACGGGCGCGGGTCGAAGGTGTGGACATCGCCGCCCCTGGGCACGAGGCTGGTGACGAGCGCACGCGTGCCGGCCACCTGGTGGACGAGGTCGGCGAGCACCGTCGTCGTCGTGACCACGGTGAGCTGGCCGGGTGCCGGGGTGACGCCGGGCGCCGCGCAGCCGCCCAGGACGGGCACGATGAGCCCCACGAGCAGCACGAGCGCGAGGGGGCGCGCGCGGAGCATCAGCCGGCCGCCGCTGCGCACTCGGCGCACAGCCCGAACACCTCGAGCCGGTGCGACGTCATCCGGAACCCCGCCTGCCGCCCGATGGCTGCCAGCACCTCGCCGAGCGGTCCCTCGCTGAGGTCTGTGGAGCGGCCGCAGCGGGTGCAGATGGCGTGATGGTGGTGGACGGCATCGCAGACGACGAAGGCGTGGTTGCCGTCGGGCAGATCCACGCGCTCCACGAGGCCCAGGCCCGTGAACAGGTCGAGCGCCCGGAAGATGGTGGCGCGGCCGATCGGCTCGCCCGCCGCCTCGGCGTCGTCCATGAGCTGGGCGGCCGTGAAGTGCCCATTGCGGGCGGCCACCAGGCGCGCCACGGCCCGTCTCGGGAGCGTCACCCGCTCGCCCGCGGCGGCCAGCGCGCCGACGAGGTCGTCGGCCCGTCCGCGCCCTGGATCCCGCGTCACCCGGCGCCCCCAGCCACGACCAACGTGTTGTCGTCGGCGTCGGGCGCGGCGTCGCCGGACACCCGGCCGCGCCGCCGCGCGAGCAGCCCGCGGGGCCCCAGCAGCATCGTGACGACGAACCAGAGCGTCTGGACGAGCACGATCGTCGCGCCGCTCGCCACGTCGAGCCAGTACGAGATGTAGAGCCCGATGACAGCGCTGGCGATGCCGATCATGGCGGCCGCGAGCATCAGCCGCGTGAACCGCACGGTGACGAGCTGGGCAGTGGCCGCCGGGGTCACCAGCATGGCCACGACGAGGATGATGCCGACCGCCTGCAGGCTCACCACGATCGTGACCGCGACCAGGGCGAGGAACAGGAGCTCCAGCCGGTCGACCCGGATCCCGGAAGCGGCCGCGCCCAGCGGGTCGAAGGTGGCGTAGAGGAGCTCCTTCCAGAGGAGCGCGACCGTGGCGATCACGCCCAGTCCGAGCAGCGAGAGGCCGAGCAGGTCGGTCGCGCTGATCGCGAGCACCTGGCCGAACAGGAAGCTGAACAGGTCCGCGACATAGCCCTGGATCGTGCTGAACAGGAACACGCCGAAGGCGAAGGTCCCCGCGAACAGCACCCCGATCGCGGTGTCCTGGCGGATGCCCGCCCGGCGGGTGACGACGCCGATCGCGAGCGCCGTCCCCACCGCGGCCACGGTCGCGCCGATGTACAGCGGCCAGCCGAGGAGGTACGCGACCACGATGCCCGGGAAGCCGGCATGGGCGATGGCGTCCCCGATGAACGCCACGCCGCGAAGGACGACGTAGGTCCCCACCACGGCGCACACCGTCCCGACGAGCGCGGACGCGGCCAGCGCGCGCAAGAACCATTCGAAGTGGAGCGGGTCGAGGACGAGGTGCATCAGCGCGGCTCCCGCTCGTGGAAGTGGCGCTCGCCGGGCGCGGCGCCATCGTGGTGGTGGGCGTCGTCCAGGACCACGGTGCGGCCCTCGAGGACAAGCAGGTGCCCGCCGTAGGCGCGGGCCAGCACGCTGGCGTCGAGGACGAGGTTCGACGGACCGTAGGCGATCACCGAGCGGTTGATCGCGAGCACCTGCTGGAACCGCTGCGCCGCGCAGGCGAGGTCGTGGGTCGTGGCGACCACCGTCTTGCCGCGCTCGGCCTGCGCCTCGAGGATGTCCATCAGGAGCTCCTGCGTCGTGGCGTCGATGCCGGTCACGGGCTCGTCGAGCAGGAACAGGTCCGGCTCCGCGGCGAGGGCGCGGGCGAGGAACACGCGCCGTCGCTGGCCGCCGGAGAGGCGCCCGATCTGCGTGCGCAGGTGGTTGTCCATGCCCACCTGCTCGAGGGCGCGCCCAACCGCCCGTCGGTCGTCGGCGCCGGGGCGGCGGACCGGGCCCAGGCGCGGGAACCGGCCCATCGTGACCACGTCCTCGACTGTGACCGGGAAGGCCCAGTCCACGAGTTCCGCCTGTGGCACATACGCCACGCGGCGCGCCTCCCGCCCGGGCGGCTGGCCGAGCACCTCGATCCGCCCACTCCACGGCCGGGCGAGGCCGGCCATCAGCTTGAGCAGCGTGGACTTGCCAGCGCCGTTGGGCCCGACCACGGCCAGCAGGCTGCCGGGCTCGACCGCCACGGACACCCGCTCGAGCGCCACGCGATGGCCGTACCCCGCCGTGACGTCGCTCAGCCAGACGTCGGCGTGGGCATGGGCGTGCGCGGGATCGATCGACGCGTGCTCGTGTGTGTGCGCCTCCGTCACCGGCAGGCGGCGGGCGTGCGGGTGGTCGGGGACGCGGACAGGCTGGTCGGGCTCCATATGAGACACAGTATCATCTGGAGTGAAACTCGCGCAAGGCCTCGGTTGCTTGCCGTCGGCCACCTCGACTGGGACCGGCGGACCGCCTTCCGGGCCGAAGGCCCCTAGCCGACGCAGATCGCATCCGGCGAGGCTTCGCAGGCCAGCGGGCGCCGCGGCCCGCGCCACCCGCGGCTCATCCCGCAGCACACCCGGAGGCATCCGTGAGCGCCAGCAAGCACGCCACCCAGCCGGCCTCGCGCAGGGATCGACGGGCAGCGGATCGGTTGGGGGTCGTCGGGAGCCAACGGCCCACGAAGGGCGGCGCGCCTGGCAGGGGCGCCCCGTCGCGGTTCGGCAGCCGGTCGATGACAGTCGCGGCCATCGTGGTCGGTGCGCTGGTCGTCGCGCTGGTGGCCTACTCGCAGCTGTCGGGTCGCGTGTCGGACACGCTCACCGACCCCGGCATCGCCTACCCGGCGTCGATCCAGCACGACAACGAGCTGGGCAGCGCGACCGCACCGGTCACCCTCGAGGTCTACGGAGACTTCCAGTGCCCGCACTGCGCCAGCAGCTCGCTCGACACCGAGCCGTCGATCGTGAGCACCTACGTCATCCCGGGCAAGGTCCGGATCGTCCACCACGACTTCGTGTGGGTCTCGCAGAACGCCGACCGGGAGTCGCGTGTCGCCGCGGCGGGGGCCGTCTGCGCGCAGCGGCAGGGCAGGTACTGGGACTTCGTGCACTGGATGTACACGAACCAGCTCGGCGAGAACGTCGGCTCGTACACCAGGGACCGAGTGACCCGCATCGCCGCAGCGGCAGGCCTCGACGCGGTTGCCCTGGGCGCCTGCATCGACGCCCCGGACGTGCTCGCCCAGGTGGACGCGGACACCGCGTCCTTCACGCCGGTCGTGGAGGCGCACGGCGGCACGCCCATGTTCTTCCTCAACGGCGAGTTCGCCGTGGCCGGCTACCTGTCCCCCGCGGCCCTGGGCACGTTCATCGACGCGGCCCTCGCCGGCGGTTCCGCCGCCCCGGCCTCGAGCAGCCCCGGGCCGTCGGCCAGCGCCAAGCCCTGACCAGGCAGCCGGCCCGGCGCCGGCCGCAGCTATCTCGTCGGCGGGTAGCCGGTGAGCTCCACGTAGGCCTCGCCGCCCACGCTGCGGCCGGCAACCGTCGCGGCCACGTGCTGCGAGCCCTCCCAGTACACGACGCCGGTGGTGGCGCGCGTGTCGAGCTCCTGCTGCGGCACCGACGGCGTGAGCTGGGCCGTGATACCCGCTGACGGGATGGCCACGGACCAGCCGGCCGGGTACACGGCACCAGTCGCCGGCGACGTCCAGTGGCCGGTGACGGCGACGGTGAAGTCGCCGGCGCCCAGGTGTCGCGTCGAGCCGTCCTTGGCCACCAGCGTGCCGTACACGAGCGGGTAGGTGCCGTCGGCCGCGCGGATCATGGACAGCGTCACGTCCGTGCCGTCGCCCAGGTTGAGCGCGAACCAGTCCCAGCCGCCCGCGCCCACCGAGATGAAGTCGCCCCACTGGTGGTCGAACCAGGCGGTCCCCGTCACCTGGAGCACCTTGCCATCCACCGTGATCGACCCGGTCGCGTCCATCGACGTCCGCGAGTAGTAGTACGAGCCGCCGGCGGCCCCGAAGCCGACGTAGCCGTCGCCGTTGTGCAGGGCAGGCGGCTTGGTCGAGGCGAGCGAGAGCGAGAGCCCGAAGCCGGCTGCCGGGTCTCCGCGGACCTCGGACGGCAGCGCGACGGCCCGGAGCGTGTCCGTTCCGTTGGCGCCCTGCATCGTCCAGGGGGCCCTCGAGAACGTCGTCGGGTCGGTGGCGTCGAGGCCCCGGATCGCGAGGTCAAACCCGGCGGTCGATGGCCCGCCCGCGTCCACCTGCGGGCCGATCTCCGCGCGCTGGGCATAGTGGAACTGCTGGCCCGCCTCGTCGGTGAGCGCCAGGTGGGATGCCCAGGACACGGGGAAGCCGCCGCGCTCGGCGCGGAAGACCACGAACTCGAAGCCCCAGTGGGCGCCGGCCTGGTCGACGAGGTGCCCGGTGTCGTACCACCACTCGGTCAGGCGGTCGTGCGGCGCGTCGTCGCGCGGCAGGACGACCGGCTGCGGGTCCGGAGGCCGCGGCGTCCCCGACGGGGCGGCGGTGGTAACCGGATGGGCTGCCGGCGGATTGGCGAGGACCGGGCCACTGCAGCCGGCGGTGAGGAGCGCGAGCACGATGAGGCCGGCCACCGGGCCGAGGCGCCCGGACGTCATCGCGGCGCCTCCCCGGCCGCCGCCTCGACCTCGGCCTCGGTCCGCGGCAGCACGCCCGCGAGCGCCCGGTCCAGCCGCGCGGGCACCCACCAGTTCCACTTGCCCAGCAGCCGCATCGTGGCCGGCACGAGGAGGGCCCGGACCACCGTGGCATCGAGTGCCACGGCCACCGCGACGCCCAGGCCCAGCGCCTTGATCAGCACGATGTCGGCGAAGGCGAACGAGCCCGCCACCACCACCACGATCAGGGCGGCCGACGACACGATCCGCCCGCTGCGCTCGAGGCCGCGCGCGACGGCCTCGGTGTTGTCCCCCGTCCGGTCCCAGACCTCCTTCATCCGTGTCAGCAGGAAGACCTCGTAGTCCATCGACAGCCCGAACAGGACGCAGAACAGGATCACCGGCTGCGTGGTCTCGACGAAGCCGAGCGGCCCGAATCCCAGGACCGCGGACAGGTTGCCGTCCTGGAAGATCCAGACGAGCGCGCCGAAGCTGGCCACGATCGAGAGCGTGTTCATCACGAGCGCCTTGACCGGCAGCACCGCCGAGCGCAGCAGCACGAACAGGACCACGAACGTGGTCAGCACGATGAACGCCGCCGTCCTCGGGAAGTCGGCCCAGACACGCGTGACCACGTCCTCGACGTCGGCGGCGCCCCCGCCCACCAGCACGGTCATGCCGGCCGGCGGGGCGAGCGGGCCGGACGGGTCGCGCAGGTCGTGGACGAGCGCCCGGCCCTCGGCTGCGTTGGGCCCGTACGGCGTGGTGATCGTGAACGCCGTCAGATTGCCCTTGGTCGTGGCCGCGAGGCTGGTGGCGGTGTATCGGTCGGGCGGACCGTCGGGGGCGCTGTACATCAGCTGGTACTGGGCGAGCGTGAGGCGCGGGTCCACGTCCACGAGGCTGTCCACCTTGATGATCCGCGGGTCGGCGGCCAGGCGCCGCGAGTAGTCGTAGAGGGCGGCGATGTTGGCGGGCGTCGTGGCGTCGCCCCGCGTCCGCACGGCGAGCACGATGGGCGCGAACTCGCCCTCGCCGAAGTTGGCGGCGAGCACGTCGTAGGCGGTTCGCGACGGCACGCCCGCCGGCAGGATCGTGGCGTCCGGGGCGTTGAAGCGGACGTGCAGGAACGGCACGCCGAGCGTGAGCAGGATCGCGAGCGTCGGGACGAAGACCGCCACCGGGTGGCGCATCACGCGTCGTGCGAGCCGTGCCCACGGTCCGTCCGAGCCCGGCTCCACCTTGACCTTCCGGACCGCGAGCGCGTCGATCCGGGTGCCCACGATGGCGAGGACGGCCGGCAGGAGCGTGAGCGCCGACGCCACCGCGAGGCCGACGACGATGGCGCCCGCGATGCCCACCGAGCGCAGGATCATGAACTCGAACAGCACGAGGCCCAGCAGGCCGAGGAGCACGGTGAGGCCGGAGAAGAACACGGCCCGGCCGGCGGTGGCCACCGTCACGCGGACCGCCTCGGCGACGGCGTCCGGCTGGCCGCCGCGGTGGGCCAGCTCCTCGCGGAAGCGGCTGGTCATGAGCAGCGAGTAGTCCACGCCCAGCCCGAGGCCGAGCAGCGTGGCGAGGTTGAGCACGAAGATGCTCATCGGGGTCGCGGAGGCGACAAGGAAGATCGCGGCGAGCGCGATGAGCACCGCGGTCCCGCCCACCAGCAGCGGCACGCCGGCCGCGATCACGGAGCCGAACACGAGCAGGAGCGCGAGGGCGGCCAGCGGGAGGGAGATCAGCTCGGAGCGGCGCAGATCGGTCTCGGTGACGGACTGGACGTCGCCGTAGAAGGCCGGCCCGCCGCCGATCATCACCGTGAGCCCCGGCTGGGGGTGGAGGGCCGCCTGGACGCCCGGGATCGCCGCGGGGGAGTCGTCGGGCGGCAGGTCGAGGAAGACGATGTCGTACGCGGTGTGCCCGTCGGCGGAGACCTGGCTGGGTGCGAGGGTGTGCGACAGGATCCGCGTGACGTGGGGCGCGGCGGCCACGTCGCGCGTGGCGGCCGCCACCGCCTGCAGCCACGGGAGCGTGCCCGCGGTCAGCGTCCTGGACGTGTACACGAGCACGAACGCCGACGGCTCGACGCCCAGCTCGGCCTGGAGCAGCTGCTTCGCGCGCGCGGACTCCAGGTCGTCGAGGATGAAGCCGCCGGCCGACAGCGCCGCGGGCGCGCGCGGCGCGAGCGGGATGGCGGCGAGGATGAGCAGGGCCCAGGCGCCGACGATCCACCACCGCCGGCGGACGGCGAACCGCCCGAGTCGATCGAAGGTCATGCGCCAGGGAGTTCGCGCGTGACCCTGGTGATGGATGGGGCGGCAGGCTGGCGGCTCACGAGCGGGAGGGTACGCCGCCTTGGCCGATGCCCGTTCCGCCCCGCGCCGTGGCCGAAGAGCGCGACCCGGGCCGCGATACTGCCCCGCGGTCCTGCCCCGCCGCGCATTCTGTTAGCATCGGCGGACCGCGCCAGCCGCGTTCCACTCGGCCCCGTCGAAGCTGCAGGACCATCCCGCGTGACGCTCTTCACGATCTGGTTCACCCGGCTCCCGGACTACCTGGTCATCCTGGTCGCCGCGATCATCCTCGCAGGCGGCTTCGTCTTCGTGTTCGCCCGGTCCGCGATGGTCGCCGAGGGCGGCCGCCACGGCTGGACCCGTCGCATCACCCAGCCGCGTGGCAGGCTGCTGTTCGGCGTCCTCGCGGTCGTCTGGGCCCTGGTCTTCGGGATCGGGCTCCAGCTCGTCCCCCACGAGGGCGCCAGCTCGCCGTACGGCGGCCTGGGCCTGATCGCGCTGTTCACCGGGTTCTTCATCATGATGGGCTTCATCTGGAGCGTCATCGGCGAGTAGCCGCTGGCGCCCGCCGGACGAAACCCGGGCCCGGTGCTCTCCGGGCCTCGCGATTCGCGGGCCGGACGTCCCTTTCCGTCCACCAACCGCAGTCCGATGCTTTCGCGGCGTGCGCGCCGCTGCCGGCGGGCGCAATGCCCTGCAGCATCGGCCGGGGACCGACCCGCCGGCTGCTGCCCTGGGGGAGCCGCATGACCTCTCGCCGCCTGCCGTCCGCACCGAGCCTGACGCTCGGCCGCGCCCTCGGCCTGACCCTCGTCCTCGCCCTCGGCGTCTCGGCCTGCGCGGCGGGCCCGTCGCCAACCCCGCTGCGGGACCCCAGCGGGTCGGAGACCGCGACGAGCGCCACCGCGTCGGCGGCACCGGATCCGGCCACGTTTCCGACGGTCTCCGCGAGCGCCGAGCCCACGTCGATGCCCTCGGCCACGCTCCCGGACCACACGCTCCCGGCCACCAATGACAGCCCCGAGCCGTCGTCCGGCTCAACCGGCTCCCACGGCGCCGCGGACCTCGAACGCCTGCTCCCCGACCAGGTGGGCAGCCTCGAGTTCGCCAAGGCCAGCTACACCGGCGACCAGTTGACCAGCCCGGGCGTGCCCACCAACGCCAAGACGCTCGATGCCTTGCTCACCGCGACGGGCAGGACGCGCGATGACGTGCACCTCGCCGTCGCGAACGCCAGCGGCACCGGTGAGTCGCTCGGCGTGCTGCTCTACGCCATCCGCATCGACGGCCTTGGCGCCGACCAGGTCGAGACCGGACTCGGATTCGCCCCGGAATCGCTCAAACCGGAGGTGATCGGCGGCCGGCCCGTCGAGGTGTCGACGACCGGGACGGCGATGCTCGTGGTGAAGTCGGGCGACATCCTGATCGTGGCGCTCGGAGTCCCCGCCGCGGACCAGGACGCACTGGTCCAGGCGTTGCCCTGACCACGGACGGACGCCCGGCCGGGAAGACTCGGCCGGGCGGCTCCCCGAGGTGATGGTGCGAGGGCTACGGCAGTGCGGCGAGGATCGCCTGGTTCTGGGCGTCAGACCCGAACAGCACCACATAGAGCACGTCGTCCTTCGGGTAGACGACCTGGGTCATGCCCCCGGTCGACTCCGACCAGACGCTCTTGCCGCTGATCGTGCCCTGGGTCATGCCGCTCGTGTCGATCCCGGCATCAGCCATGAACGTCGCCGCCGGGACGCCCTGCAGCTGGAGGGCGTAGAGCGTGGGCGTGCCCGTCGACGAGGTCGCGATGGCGATCTTGACGTCAGCCGCGGTCTTGCCGTACTTGGACAACGTCGGGTCGAGGTTGGACGAGTCGAATGGCAGGCCGGCCCCCGGGATCGACGCGCCGTCGAAGCTGGTCTTGGTAAACGTGACGCCGCCGGCGCTGCTCGGCAGCGTGCCCTCGAGCGCACTCGCCCCGCCGGGGGTGAGGCTGATCTCGGGCATGGAGCCGGCGGGCGCCTGTGACGGGCTCTCGCTCATCGCCGCCTGAGAGGCGGGCGCGGCTGAGGCGCCCGGCGGCGGCGTCGCGCTCGCGGAGGAGCCGCCACAGGCGGCGACGGCGAGTGCAAGGCCGAGCGCCGCGAGCAGAACGGGGCGGTGGGGCGTCATGCGGTGGTCCTTTCGAGCGCGAAGCCAGTCGCCCAGCAGCCCCCAGAGCGGCTGTGTCAACGACTCGCGGCGATTGTAGGCACCTACGCAGGCGGCGGCATAGCCCGAAAGGGCTAACTCGTGGACGCCCGCGGTGGCGCTTGTGTATGATCGCCGTCCATGCAGGCTGCATAGGATTTATGCGGTCTTGATCGGGGACAGGCGGCGGAGGTGCGGTCGGTGGACACTCAGGTGAAGGGGGCCAGCGTTCCCGCGACGGCCGAGGCAGCGCCGTTCGTCAACCTCCGCGACCCGGCCAAGCGGCTGGGGCCGGACGGCAAGCCCGCGGTCAGCCGGCGCGCGCCGCGCTGGGAGGACGTCCCCGACGCGAAGTGGAACGACTGGCGCTGGCAGCTGTCGAACCGGGTCAACGACCTGGCCGACCTCGAGGAGATCCTCGAGCTGACCGACGACGAGCGCGAGGGCCTGTCCGCGCCGGACAAGTTCCGCGTGGACGTCACGCCGTACTTCGTGAGCCTGATCGACCCGAAGGACCCCGACGACCCGATCCGCCGCCAGATCATCCCGCTCGGCCGCGAGCTCCGCTCCTTCACCGGCATGATGGAGGACAGCCTCGCCGAGGACCGCCACTCGCCGGTGCCCGGCCTCGTCCACCGCTACCCCGACCGGGTCCTGATGCTCATCACCACGCAGTGCGCGTCGTACTGCCGGTACTGCACCCGGAGCCGGATCGTCGGCGACCCGACGCAGAACTTCAACCGCCGCGAGCACGAGGCGCAGCTGGACTACATCCGGCGCACGCCGCAGATCCGCGACGTGCTGATCTCGGGCGGCGACGGCCTGACCCTCGCGCCCAAGCTGCTCGAGAGCGCCCTGCGGTCGCTGCGCGAGATCCCGCACGTCGAGATCGTGCGGATCGGGTCGCGCGTGCCCGTGTTCCTGCCGCAGCGGATCGACGACGAGCTGTGCGAGATGCTCGAGAAGTACCACCCGCTGTGGATGAACATCCACGTCAACCACCCCAACGAGATCACGCCCGAGGTGTCGCGCGCCTGCGACAAGCTGGCCAAGGCCGGCGTGCCGCTGGGCAACCAGTCGGTGCTCCTTGCCGGTATCAACGACTGCGTCCACATCCAGCGGGAGCTCGTCCAGCGGCTGGTCGAGAACCGGGTCCGCCCCTACTACATCTACCAGTGCGACCTGGTCGAGGGCGCCGGGCACTTCCGGACGCCGGTCGGCAAGGGCCTCGAGATCATCGAGGGGCTGCGCGGGCACACGTCCGGGTACGCGGTGCCGCAGTTCATCGTGGACGCGCCGGGCGGCGGCGGGAAGATCCCGGTCATGCCCAACTACGTCGTCTCGTACTCGGACCACAAGGTGATCCTGCGCAACTACGAGGGCTACATCACCACCTACGAGGAGCCCGCCGAGTACACGCCGCACGACCCGAAGGGCTGCCAGTACTGCCAGCACCCGCGCCCGGAGCCGGGCCAGGAGGGGATCACGGGACTGCTCGACGGCAAGAGGATGTGGATCGAGCCGGCCGGCTTCGAGGAGATCCACGACCGCGGCGCCGAGGGCATGCACCGGCTCAAGGACCCGGCCAAGTGGGTGCCGCTCGGCGTGGGCGCCATCGAGGGGACGGCGACCGAGCCCGAGCGCGGGCTGCCGGTGCTCGAGGCGGGAGCGCCGCCGACCGAGTAGCGCGCGGCTCGCCTGGCCCGAACCGCTACGCCTCGATCCTCGCCCCGTCGCGGTCGCGTCGCGCGAGCGCACGCAGGATCGCGGGAATGGCCGCGGGGTCGGGCGCGCCGCCATTGCGGCAGTCCGGGCCCCGCCGGGCTCAGGCGGCCGCAGGCACCGTCGCCCCGCCGATCGTGTCGCCCTCGGCCAGTCGCAGCCGGAGGACCTCGTCCACGCCGAAGAGCCGGTGGAGCTTCTGGTCCGAGGGGTCGAACGACTGTGCGAACGGCTCGATCGGCACCACCTCGGGCCGGTCCACCCGGTATTCCACCCCGTCGTGCACGAGTGTCGCCCCGCCGGCAGCCAGCACGTTGAGCAGCCAGTTCGGGCGCCGGCCGTAGGGCAACGACACCACGAAGCCGCCGTCGGTCGGCACGGCGCCCACCGGCGTGGCGTACGGGCGCCCGCTTGCGCGCCCGATGTGGCGGATCAGCGCCGCATACGCCCCGGGCGTGCCCGCCGTGGGCAGCATCCGCGGGTTCACGACCCGCTTCGTGAACGCGATGACAGCACCCTGGACCCAGCGGTTCTTGGTCCGCATGCCCACGAAGTAGACGCCGCCAAACGCCGCGACCACGCCGATGGCCGCGAGTCCGAGACCGACTGCCCAACCCATGATCCTCGCCCTCCCTCGCCCCGCCGTGTGACGACGACGGTAACTACGGTGTAAGCCTCTGACACATGCTATAACTACGGCGTAAGCCTGTCAAGCACCGGGAGGGAGGTCGGCCCATGGACGAGCCCGTTCGCCGCAGGCAGCGCCGCCGCGCGGCCATTCCCCTGAGCCGCGACCGGGTGATCGCAGCGGCGCTGCGCATCGCCGACGCCGACGGGATCGACGCCCTCTCGATGCGCCGCATCGGGCACGACCTGGACGTCGAAGCGATGTCGCTCTACAAGCACGTCGGTGGCAAGGAGGACGTGCTCGACGGGATCGTGGACCTGGTGATGGCCGAGGTGCCCACGCCCCCGGCAGGAGGGCCGTGGCGCAGCGCCGTGCGGCAGGCGTGCCTTGACCTCAACAGGGCACTGCTGCGCCATCCGTGGGCGGTCGGCGTGATCGAGACGCGTCGCATGCCCGGCCCGACGCGCCTGCGCTACCTCGACGCGATGGTCGGGGTGCTGCTGTCGGCGGGCTTCGACGCGGCCGACGTCGGCGAGGCCTTCCTGGCAATCGACTCGCTCGTGTACGGCTTCGCGATCCAGGTGCTGAGCTCGCCGCTCGACCTCGAGTCGGACGCGGAGGAGGTCGGCGACATGGGCCGCGACGTGTTCGCGAACGGGTACCCGAGCCTCGTCCGCATGGCGGAGGCCGTCGCGACTGGCCGGGGCCCGCGGCTGGACCTCTCGTTCGGGCTCGACCTGCTGCTTGACGGGCTCGAGCGGGTGCTCGAAGAGCGTCGGGCGCCGAACCCGGGCTGACCGCCGCGACTGCTGCGGCCGTTCGCCCCGGCCGCCGGCACTCGGTCCGTACTCCGGGGCCTTGCAAGGCCTGTCGACCCGGACGGTTAGAATCCCGGGCGATGCGCGACACGACTCCGTCCGGCCCCCGCGAATCCGAGCGCCACCGGGATGTCACCGGCTGAAGCCGGTGACGACGAGCCGGAGGTCGTCGAGGCTCCGCGGCGCCGCCGTCGCAAGCCATCGGCCGCCCAGACCATGGGCGGCGTGCTGTTCGGCTTCGAGCAGCAGGTCTGGCGGACCGCGCCGCCGCCACAGGAGCTGGTCCACCACGCCCGCCCGGACGCAGCCGTGCCGGCGGGCGACGGCACGATGTTCACGATCGAGCTGCCGCGGGACGCTGGCGACGACGAGGCCTCGCGCCCGGAGCCCACGCCCCCGGAGCCCGAGCCGGCCGACGACGCCGAGGGCGAGGCTCGATGACCGGGCCCGCATCCACCAGCTTCAACCGACAAGTTCCGGCAGGTTTCCCCGCTGAGCGGCCCGCACCGCCGGTGGTCGCGGAATCGGGCGACCCGTTCACCTCACTCCGCGTGATCGAGGCCGTCGCGCGGATGGACCGCGGGCGCCCCGTCTCGATCGACACCCTTGTGGCACACCTCAACGCGGCCCATCTCGACTGGCTGTTCAGCCGCGACGTGGTGGTGTCGGGCCTGGTGGCGCTCCAGGCGAACTGGATGGCCGACTACCGCAACGCATCGGGGATCGTGCTCGAGGATGGGCCGGGCGGCGCGGCGGTGACGGTCGAGGACTCGTCGCGGGTGGATCCGTGGATTGTCCGGCAGGCGCTACGCGAGGCGGCAGACTGCCGCGAGGAGCTCCACGAGTTCGCGCGCCGCGACCGGCTCGCAACGGGAGGGTAGGGGATGGCTCGAGTGCGACGGCTGCTCAGCATCCGGATCCCGCCGCGGGTGCTGGCGCTGGGCGGCCTGTTCCTCGGCACCATCGGCAGCTGCACGCTGCCCACCATCAAGCCGCCGAGCCTGTAGTCCTCATCTCTGCCGAGTCGATTGGCTGCCGGCGCCACGTCCGGCCGTGCGTCCATTGCGGCCCCGGCCGCGGCGCCCGTTCGGCCGTTGGCCAGTCCGCTCCACGTGCGCTATTCACCCAGCGCGCCTATCGGCGCGTGACGCGCCGTTCCATGCACCCGCCGAGTGGGATCGCGGTTGGAAGTCCCTGCACCGCTCAAGGTCATGCTGCTCGAGACTCGAATCGCGCGCGGCGCGCCCGTACAGTCTCTGACCGAACAGCCACGCGAGCCGGGAACCGGCGTTGCCGCGTGGGCGTCCCGGTCGGGCGCCCCGATTGGTGGAGGTGACGATGCGCCACTCGTCCGCGCGCCCGGCGGTCGCCCTGGCCGTGCTGCTGACCGTCGCAGCCTGCGGGTCGACGCCTGCTTCCACGGCAACGCTCGCACCGACCGAGACGCTCAGCCCCGCGCCGACGCTCGACGCCCAGGCGCTCGGACCCACCCCGTCGGCCGGCCCCACCCCGTCGGCCGGCCCCACCCCGACCCTCGGACCGGGCGAGTACTCGCTCCCCGCCGATCCCAGCCTGGTCATCGGGCCCAACGCCACCCCGCTCGCGTGCGCAGGCGTCGGCCTCGACGTGGTCCTCCGTGGCAGCGCCGCCGATCCTCGGAAGGTCTGGCTCGAGGACGCCGTGGGTGGCGGCCGCAAGGAGCTCGTCTGGCCTACGGGCTACACCGTGCGGTTCGGGCAGGCACAGGCGTTCGCCGTCCTCGACTCCCACGGGTTCGTCGCGATCTCGGGCGGCGCGCACCTCAGTGGCGCCTGCGTGGCCGGCGAGAACACCTTCTGGCTGGACTCGGCCCTACACTGACCCGCGCCGCCCTGACCCGCGCCGCCCTGACCCGCGTTGACGGCTGCCCAGCCGGCTGCCCCGCCTACAGCAGTCCGCCGTTGACGAGCCGGTAGGCGGGGTCGATCGGATCCGTCGGGCCGGCGCAGTACATGTCGCGGTCGTCGATCCGCAGGCCCAACTCGAGCAGGACCGGCAGGGCCGGGTGCGGGCCCGGGACCGTGACGTCGAGCATCTCCGCGTGCGCCGCTGCGCGTGCGACCGCTGCCAGCACCGGGCCCACGGGCTCGGCGCCGGGGCGGACGACCAGCCGGTCGACGGCTCGCGCCGAAGGGCCGATCTGGCGGTCGCGGCCCGAGCCCACCGCCACCGGGCCGTCGGCGTCCCGGATGACGAAGGGGTCGGCGCCCGGCCAGGCGGCGAAGAGCTCGTAGTCGCGGCTGCGGTCGGCGCCGGTCCACGCCCGCTCGAGCGCGACCATCTCGGCAGGCTCCGCGTCGACCACCTCGAGGGCGCGAGCGCGCCGGTCCGCCGCGACCCGGCGCGCCTGCTCCTGGCCGCTGCGCAGGTAGAGCGCCACCCACCGCGCCGCCATGCCGGCCCGGACGTACAGGGGCAGGGCTCGCGGATCGTCGGAGGCGAAGGTCGTCCGCGGCTGGCGGTCGCCGTAGAGGTCGGCGAGCAGCGCTCGGCCGAGGCCCTGGCCGAGGTGCGCCGGCTGGACGAACAGGTCCGCGAGGTGCCAGGCGAGACCGACATCGGCGACCGCCCCGAAGGCCACGACCTCGCCGCGCAGCACGGAGACCATTGCCCGCTGGCGGCCGATCAGGTGCCGCAGGTACGGCCCCACGATGTCCGGCCCGCGGAGCTGCCCGGCAGGCTCGTCGTTGCCGTGCGCCACGAGGATGGCGCGGATCGCGGCGACATCGTCGTCGGTTGCCTGACGGACCACCGCGGCCGTGCTGCTGTGCGACACGGTTCCAGGCCCTCCCACGGGCGATCCCACCACCGGCGCGCAGTGTCGCCCCGCCACGGACGCGGCGCAACTCATGCGGCAGCCTCGCGCTGACCGTGCACCCTGGACGACCCCGTGGCGCCGGCGCACGCTCGGGTGCCGGCGAGAGAGCGGATGACCACGACAGACGAGGCTTGGCGGGCGTTCGGCGGCCAGCGGCAGCGGACGGGCAGGGTCGCGCTAGCCGCGTTCGCGCTCGCGTGCGACACGCCCCTGGTCCTGTACGCGATCGCAGTCGTGGCGCTGGGCTGGCTGTCCCGCTCGGAGGTCGACTCGGCCGAGCTCGCGCTTGCGGGTGCCGTCGTCGTGCTCGGCATCGGCACGTTCGCCTCGATCTGGCTCGCCTCGGAGTTCCGCGGCTACCGGCTCGTGCTGACCGTCGCGCTCGGATGGGTCCTGTTCTGGGGCGTGGCCGCGGCGGCCGCCACCTGGCGGGCCGCCGACATCCGCATACCCGAGTCGTACCCCGCCGCTGCGCTCGTCTGGCACATCGCGGCGGCATTGTTCCTGTGGTCGGGGCGCGTCGCGTTTCGGCCGGTCCTCCGCTGATGGGCTGAGGGGCGCCCGTGCTCAGGGCTGCAGGGCCGTGCCCCGAGCACTCCAGGTGACGACGACCAGCACGAGGTCGATCAGCGCCGCCGCGGCATAGAGCGGGTGGAAGTAGGCCGCGACGGCAGGCGCTGGACCGTCCCCGAGCGCAGCCGGGCACCGGCGCTATCCGTCCAGGGGCCGGTGAGCACGAGCTCGCGGCCTACAGGCGTCTGCTCGACCACGAAACCGCGCCGCGCCGCCATCTGGTCGATCTTGTCGTCCGGGCCGAGCGGCATTGCGGCGTCTCCATCGAGGACAAGGCCGGCGAACGCCGGTGATCCTCGCGCCGCCGAGAGGAATGGACAAGCCGGAGAGGTGGCACCACGACCGAACCAACACGCCTTGCCGGTCTCCGCCCGCCGGGGGTTCTCCATCCATGGGGCGGTTGCAGGTGCAACGACGGTACCCGGCAGGGTGCGGTGCTGCCCCGGAGCGCCGGAGTGACATGACGCCTGGAGGCGTCCAGTCATCGGCATGACGGACTGCCGGAGGCGGTTGGGTCCGAACGGGTGGCGGTCAGATCTCGCGGTACCGCTCGCCCGATGCGACGAATGCCTCGACCTCCGCCGCGTGTTCGCGGACGTAGCGCTCAAGATCGTCGGTCGTCGCGTTGCCGAGGCGCAGCCGCACGGCCTGCGGCGGAGGCCCCGGGTGCTTGTTGCTGTCGGAGAAGTCGGAGTCCTTGGTGATGATCGTGTAGCCGTGCTTCCTGGCCTCGGACCAGACATCCCGGTCGTCGAACCTCTCGCCATACTCGATCACGACGTGCCGCGCATCCGGCCACAGGTCCGCGAGCCGCCGGACGAGGACCGGTGGCAGCATCCCGTTGTAGAGGGGCTTCACGCGGGGACCTTGTCGGGCACCGTCTCCGCGGCGTACTCAAGGGCCGCCCGGATGTCGTCTCGTTCGAGGTACGGGTAGTCGGCGAGGATCTCGTCGGGCGTCATGCCCGCCGCGAGCAGCCCGAGCACGTCCCTCACCGTGATCCGCATGCCGCGGATCGTCGGTTGCCCGCTCCGCATGGCGGGGTCGGTCTTGATGCGCTGTCGCCACATCGTGCTCATGTGCGAATTGTCGGCTTGGTGCGGGCGATTGTCAACGCCCGGGGAGCCGGGCCGATGTAGTCGCCGCCGTGGTGCTCTGGCTCGCCCGGAGGCAGCCCTTCCTGCGGGCGTTCCCGGCGGGCACGGCGGTGGTCCTGTTCCTCGAGCTCGTGCTCGTGAGCGCCCTCGACACCCCGGGCGGCGACGTCATCACGCCGGCGCTGGGCGTCATCGTGTCCGCGGTCGCCTCCGTCGCGCTGTTCCGCGGCCTCCGCCGCCTCCCGGTCGCCAGCAGCCGGTAGCCCGTCCGGAACCGTGGACCGTGCCAGCTCGGCCACGGCGCGACTCCACACCTCCACCCACGTTCCCTGCCGGTCTCAGCCCACCGTGAACTTCGGCATGCCGTGCTGCCGCGCCGGATCGCCATCCAGGTTGGCGCGGGCCGCCAGGGTCTTGGGGCCCCGGCCGTAGCGGGCCATGATGTCGACGAGGCGCTCGTGGTCGAGCTTGCGCGCGGTGATGCCGTCGCGGCCCACCATCGTCTCGGCCGCCAGCAGCGCGTTGACGATGGCGGCCTCGGTGGCCTCGACCGCGGCCTGGAACAGCGGGTTGATCGCCTTGTCGACGACCATCTGCACACCGACGGTCCGGTGCGGATCCTGCTCGCCGGCCGTCTGGGACAGCCCGCGATTGCCGGTCGCGAAGGCGATGATGAGGTCGCCCGACCCGTGCGACGCGATGCTGCCCATGCGCGCGATCCCGAGGCTCGCCCGCTGGGCGAGGCGGGTGCACTGGTGCGCCAGGAGCGGCGCGTCGGTCGCGAGGACCACGATGATCGAGCCGCCCTCCGGCCCGCTCCGCGGCGACGACGGCATCGACGCGCCGGCATCCGGCCCGGCCCCCTTCAAGCGGGCGGCGGCCTCGAGCTGCTCGAGCTGGTCCCAGGGGCTCGGCACGTCTGACGTCGGGATCTCCTGCCCCACGGGCACGCCGTCGATCCGCAGCAGCTCGCGCGAGCCGTAGTTGGCCTGGACGAGCGCGCCCACGACCCAGCCGCCGTCCTTGTCGGCCACCCGTCGCGACGCGGTGCCGATGCCGCCCTTGAACTCGTGGCAGATCATCCCGGTCCCGCCGCCGACATTGCCCTCGGCGACCGGGCCGCCGGCTGCCGCCGCGAGCGCCGCGTCCACGTCGGACGGTCTCACGTGGAACCCGTTCATGTCGTTGAGCGCGCCGTCATACGTCTCGCCGACCACCGGCAGCGACCAGAAGACCGACTCGTCAGCGCGGGAGCGGGCGGCGTGCGCGATCAGCGCGTCGTGGACCACGCCCACCGAGTGTGTGTTCGTGATGCCGATGACGCCGCCGAGGAACCCGGATTCGCGCACCCACTCGAGGCCAGTGAGCTCGCCGTTGCCGTTGAGCCGGTGGCAGCCGGCGAAGACGGGCTCCGTCCAGACGTCGTCCTCGTGCGGGATCACGACCGTGACGCCCGTCCTGACCGGGCCCTGCCCCAGGACGAGCGGGCCGTCGCCGGAGATCAGGGTGGTGTGCCCAACGCGCACGCCGGGGACGTCGGTGATGGCATCGAGGTCGCCCGCCTCGAGCAGGCCGATCCTGATCCCGAGCTCCCGCGCGCGCATCGCTCCTCCGCCCTCCCCGCTCGCGCCGCCGAGGGCGCCTCGCCGCGCACCCTATCATCGCCGGATGCCGCCGACGCCGGAAGCCCGTCCCAGTCCTCGCCCCGCGCCGCGCCGTGGGACCACGGACTTGCGGGCCGCGACCGTGCGCGTCGAGCGCCTGCCGGCCCTCGACGGTGCCGCGCCGATGGACGTGGCCGAGGCATTCCGCGACCTTCCGGGCCTCGCCCTCCTCGAGAGCGCCCGACCGGGCCGCACCGGCCGCTGGAGCCTGCTGTCGGCCGACCCGGTCGCGGTGCTGGAGGCGCCGACCGATGGGCCAGACCCCTTCGCGGGTGCACGGGCGCTGCTGGGCCGACTGGCGGGCGGCGAGCCGACGGCCGACCCGCGGGCCACCCTGCCGCCGTTCGCGGGCGGGCTCGTCGGCTACCTTGGGTACGACCTCGGGCGCCGCCTCGAGCACCTCCCGGCGATCGCCGCCGCGGACCAGCCGCTCCCCGAGCTGCGGCTCGCGCTCCACGACTGGGCCATCGCGTGGGACCGCCGGACCGGTCGCGCATGGCTCGGCGGCCGGGCGCTCGACGGCGACGCTGCGCGGCTCGACCGACGGCTCGCGGCCGTGCGCGAGCGCCTGTTCAGGCCGTCCGCCTCGCCGGCGGTCCCGCTCGGCGCCGACCCAGAGACGCCGCTCGCCTTCCGCTCGGGCACCACGCGCGCTCAGTGGGTCGCCCGCGTCGAGGCTGTCCGCGAGGCGATCGCCGCGGGCGAGATCTACCAGGCGAACCTGACGCGCCGCCTCGAGACGCCGTTCACCGGCGACCCGTGGCCGGTCTTCCGGCGCCTGCGGACCGGCGACCCGGCGCTGTTCGCCGCCTATCTGGACCTGGGCTCGGACCCGCGGACCGGCGCGAGCCGGGCCATCCTCTCCGCCTCGCCCGAGCCGTTCCTCTCGGTGGACGCCCGCGGCAGCGTGGCCACCGATCCCATCAAGGGCACCCGGCCGCGCGGCCGCACCCGCGAGGAGGACCGCGAGCTCGCCCGCGAGCTCCTGGCCAGCGCCAAGGACCAGGCGGAGAACGTGATGATCGTGGACGTCCTGCGCAACGACATCGGGCGGGTGTGCGTGCCCGGGACGGTGCGCGTGCCGCGGCTGCTGCGCCTCGAGCGGACGGCCGCCGTCCAGCACCTCGTGACCACCGTCACCGGCCGTCTGGCCCGGGGCCGCGACGCCTTCGACCTCCTGGCGGCCTCCTTCCCCGGCGGGTCGATCACCGGCGCGCCCAAGATCCGGGCCATGGAGGTCATCGAGCGCCTGGAGCCGGTGCGCCGCGGCCCGTACTGCGGCACGATGGCGTGGATCGGCGCGGACGGCCGGATGGGCTCCTCCATCCTGATCCGGACGCTCGTGGCGGACGGCACGCGCCTGACGCTCCACGTGGGCGGCGGGATCACCTACCGCAGCGACGCCGACGACGAGTGGGACGAGACCATCGTGAAGGCGCGCGGGCCGCTGGAGTCGATCGGCGCGGAGGAGGCAGACGAGGTGCGCGAGGAGCGCTCGGACCGCGAGGCGGCGGACGCATGAGCAGCGGGCGCATGAGCGGCGGGCCCAAGTTCGTCTGGGTGGACGGCGAGGTGCTGCCCGCCGATGCGCCGCAGCTCTCGGTCGCCGACCGCGGCTTCCAGCTGGGCGACGGCATCTTCGAGACGATCCGCGCGAAGGGCGGCCGCTGCACCGAGCTGGCCGAGCACGTGGCGCGACTCCACCGCTCGGCCGCCGGCCTCGCCTTCGAGCTGCCCGACGACGTGGACGTGCGCCTGGCCGACGGGATCGCGAGGCTGCTCGCGGCCGAGGGCCTCGACGGGCCTGACGCCGATGCCTCGATCCGGATCACGGCCTCGCGGGGCGTGTGGGCGTCGCGCGGCCTGCTGCCGCCGCGGGACGTCCACCTCGCTCCGACCATCGTCATTCAGGCGTGGCCCGTCGAGCGGCCGCCGGCGGGCCACCTCGAGCACGGCATCGCGCTCGTGGCGTCGGCGGTCAGGCGTGACCCCCTGAACCCCATCGTCACGCTCAAGACCACCTCGCGCGCCGACTACGTGTTCGCGCGGATCGAGGCGCGTCGCGCGGGCGCCGACGACGCGGTCTTCCTCACGAGCACCGGTCACCTGTCCGAGGCCACGACCGCCAACATCTTCCTCGTGCGCGCCGCGGCCGACGGCGTGCTGGAGCTGGCGACCCCGGCCCTGGACTGCGCGATCCTGCCCGGCACCACCCGCTCGTGGCTGCTCCGATGGGCGGCGGGGGCGGGGCTCCGGCCCGTCGAGGGCTGGCTGACGCCCGACGAGCTCGCCACGGCCGACGAGGCGTTCGTCTCGTCGTCGGTGGCGGGCATCCTCCCGGTCACCCGGTTCAACGGCCACCCCATCGGGGACGGGCTCCCGGGCGCCTGGACCCGGCGGGCGCGCGCTGACCGCGAGGCGGTGTTCGGCGCGGGCTGACCCGGTCCCGACGGCTCCTGACGGACGGCTCTGGAGGCGACGACGGCGGTGAGCGAGTCTTCTCCGGTCGGGCGACGTGCAGACGGGGACCGGGATGACAGCGCTGCTGGTGGCTGATGAGCGGGCGCTTGGCGCCGCCGAGATCGCGCGGCGTGTGGCGTCGGGCGACACGTCAGCGCGAGACGTCCTCGAGCAGCACCTGCGCCGGATCGAGGCGGGCAACCCCGCGATCAACGCCGTCGTCACGCTCGCGGCCGACTCGGCGCGCGAGGCTGCCGACGCCATCGATCGCGCCCGCGCCGAGGGTCGCCCGACCGGTCCGCTTGCGGGCGTGCCCATCACGGTCAAGGACACGTTCGCCACCGCGGGGCTCCGCACCACCGCGGGCTCGCCTCGGCTCGCCAGGCACGTCCCGGCGCGGGATGCCACGGCCGTCGCGCGGCTCCGTGCGGCCGGTGCGGTCATCGTCGGCAAGACGAACACGCCGCCCTTCGCGACGGGTGCCGAGACCGTCAACGGGGTCTTCGGGCGAACGGTGAACCCGTGGAACCGCGAGCGGACGACGGGCGGGAGCAGCGGCGGCTCGGCCGCGTCCGTCGCGTCCGGCTTCGCCGCGCTCGACATCGGGAGCGACATCGGGGGCTCGATCCGGGTGCCCGCCCACTTCTGCGGCGTGTTCGGGCTCAAGACGACCGAGAACCTCGTCTCCCCGATCGGCCACATCCCGCCGCCGCCGGGCGCCCCGTGGGGGCTGCTGCGCATGCTCCTGAGCGTCGGCCCGCTGGCCCGGTCCATCGACGACCTCGCCCTGGCCGTGGGCGTGATCGGAGGTCCCGACCCCGCCCGGCCCGATGTTCCGCCGATACCCCTCGGCGCCGTAGAGCCCGTTCCCGCCGGGGCGCTGCGCATCGCCTGGTGGGACGACTTCGGCGTCCCGATCTCGAGCGAGACCCGGGGCGTCCTCGGCGCTGTCGTCGAGGCGCTCTCGGCGGCGGGCGTCTCGGTCGAGCGCGCCGCGCCGGCGAGCTTCGATCCGCCGGTGCAGGCCGCGCTCGCGAATGAGATCCAGCTGACCGCCGTGCACGCCCGGGGCACGCCCCTCCACCTGCCGCGGGCGGTGCTGCGTGGAGCCGGCAGCCTCGTCGGGCGCCGGGACCGCGCGGCGGGCGGGTTCCTGCGCGGCATGGGGGGCACGCTGTCGTCGCTCGCCCGGGCGATGTCGGCTCGGGACCGGGCGATCGAGGACCTCGAGCGCTTCCTCGCCTCCCACGACGCGTGGCTGGTCCCAGTGGCGCCAACCCCGGCGTTCCCGCACCTGCGCCGGTCCAGCACGCTCGGGCAGCTCCGCGCCGAGCTTGACGTCGACGGGACCGGGGTCCCGCTGGTCCTGGGCCTCGAGGCGTGTGCCAGCCCGTTCAACCTCACCGGCAGCCCGGTTGTCGTGCTGCCGGCGGGCCGCAGTCGCGATGGCCTGCCGATCGGCCTGCAGCTGGTGGGCCCGCGGTGGGGCGACATGCGCCTGCTCGGCGTGGCGCAGGCGTTGTGGCGCGCCCTGGGTCGGGACGACGAGCTGCCGATCGCGACGACGTCGGCGAGGTCGTGACGCCGGCCCGGGCAGCACGGCCCGTTGCGGGCTCCCCGTCAGGTAGTCCTGTGAGGACTCGTAGCGCGGCCTCGCCCCGCTGGATGGGCTGAATAGCGGTCCTGCCGCAACCTTCGCCCTCCGCGGATGCTTCCCACGCATCAGTGGTGGCGAGACCACCGGGCCGCGGCGCTACGAGTCACCATAGGCATCGGTGGTGGGAGGAGCACGCGAGGGGCACGCGAGGAGAGGCGAGGAGGAGCGAGGGCCGTGACGATGAGCAGGCGGAGCGTTCGGGCGGCGGTCGTCCAGACCGGTTCGGTCGCCTTCGACACGGCGGCGACCCTCGAGCGCGTCGAGCGCTTGGTCGCCGAGGCCGCCGCGCAGGGCGCCGAGCTCGCCGTCCTGCCCGAGGCGCTGATCGGCGGGTACCCGAAGGGCTCGGACTTCGGCGCCACCGTCGGCCGGCGCACGCCGGAGGGCCGCGCGTGGTTCGCGCGCTACCGCGACGCCGCGATCGAGGTGCCTGGGCCCGTCACGGACCGCCTCGGCGAGCTGGCGCGGACCTATGACGATGCACCTCGTCATCGGCGTCATCGAGCGCGACGGCGGCACGCTCTACTGCACCGCACTCCTGCTGGGCGCCGACGGCTCGCTCCTGGGCAAGCACCGCAAGGTGATGCCCACCGCGGTCGAGCGGCTCATCTGGGGCCAGGGCGACGGCTCCACGCTGCCGGTCGTGGAGACGCCGCTCGGCCGCATAGGCGCCGTCATCTGCTGGGAGAACTACATGCCCCAGCTGCGCCTCGCGATGTACGCGCAGGGCATCGCGCTCTACTGCGCGCCCGACCGTCGACGACCGCGAGAGCTGGCAGGCGACGATGCGCCACATCGCGCTCGAGGGACGGTGCTTCGTGCTGGCCGCGTGCCAGTTCGCCCGCCGGAGCGACTACCCCGACGACTACCCGGTGGCGGCCGACAGCCCCGACGCCGTGCTCATCGGCGGCGGCAGCGTGATCATCGACCCGCTCGGCCAGGTGCTCGCCGGCCCGGCGCGCGACGGCGAGGCCGTGCTGGTGGCGGACCTGGACATGGCGGCCATCGACCGCGCGGTGCTCGACTTCGACGTGGTCGGCCACTATGCGCGGCCCGACATCTTCCGCCTCGACGTGGACACGCGGCCGAAACCGGCGGTGCGGTTCGAACGGCGGGGAGGCGTAGGGGACGGCCCGCGCCTACGGCAGCGGGTGCTCGTCGGCGAAGAACACGTAGTCGATCGCGTGCGTCGTCACGCCCAGGTCCGAGAGCAGCCGCTGCGTCTGCGCCCGGTGGTCCGTCCCGTGGTTGACAACGTGGAAGAGCACCTCCCACATGACCAGGTCCTTGTCGTCGCCCTCGGCCCAGGGGTGCTCGAAGAGCTGCGCATCCGTCACGGCGGCCAGGAACTCCCGCTGCCGGCGCTCCACGTCGTCCCAGCGCTCGCGGATCTGATCGCGTGACCACAGCGGCTGCGGCACGTCGGGCATCAGGTAGTCGGGCCAGGCGTCGCTCCGGAGTTGCGTGAACCAACCCTCGTCGACGGTCATGAGGTGCCAGACCTGCGTCGCGCACCGAACCCTGCGAGTAGTCGCTCGGCCGGTCGAAGTCCTCGTCCGAAGCTCGGACACGTGGTGCCAGAGCTGGCGGTTCATGGCGAAGTGGTACTCGTAGAGGCGCTGGAAGGCATCGGCGTTCATGGCGCCATTCTCGATCCGCCAGTGACCACCGCGCTGTCAGCATTCATGCCGGCGGCCGGTCAGATCCCCTCGTCGGCCAGGTAGTGCCCGATCACCGGCGCCAGCGTCTCCACCAGCTCGTCGGCCGACATCGAGGCCAGCGGCTCCAGCGCGACGATGTGCCGGCTGACGGCCAGCCCGACGAGCATCGTTCCCAGCATGGCCGCCCGCCGATCCGGGTGGTCGAGCTTCGATGTGGCTCGCCATCGGGCCGATCACGCGCGCCGCGAGGATGGCGCGGATCTGGTCCGCCGCCTCCGGCTCGGCGACGGCCGCTCGGAGCAGTGCGATGAGTCCCTGGCGCGTCGCATCGTCCTCGAGCACGCCGACGAGTCGCTCCGCGGCCCGCCGCCCGATCCCTTCCGACCCTCGGACGAACACGTCGGCGGCGATCTGTGCAGGGTCCACGGGCAGGACCACCGACGCCTGGAACAGCCCCGCCTTCGAACCGAAGTAGTGGAGCACGAGCCTCGGGTCGACGCCTGCCCGATCGGCGACGGTCCGCAGGGTCGTCCGGCGGTAGCCGCCGTCCGCGAACTGCCGCCGGGCAGCCTCGAGGATCGCCTCCCGCGCACCGCTGTCGCCGACTGGTCGTCCACGCGCTCGTGCGGTCATCTGCGTGCCTCGCATTGCATTTTCCCCACTCGGGAGAATATCATTTCCCCGGCCGGTGAATTACAGTAGGTCAGACGAGTCCAGGAGGCACCCGGATGAACGTCCCCGAACCCCCGACGATCTTGGATGCGCGGCGTACCCGCGCGGTGCTCGCCGTGGTGGCCCTGTCGCTCATGGCGGTCGTGTCGGCCGTCAGCGGGCTCAACGTCGCCCTGCCCAGCCTCGCCCGCGACATCGGCGCCAGCCAGACCGAGCTGACGTGGATCGTCGACGCCTACACGGTCGTGTTCGCCGGCCTCCTGCTGTTCTCGGGCGCGCTCGGCGACCGGTACGGCCGGCGGCGGATCCTGCTGCTGGGCCTGCTGGTGTTCGGCGTGGCCGCGGCCCTCGGGATGGTGACCAAGGACGCGACCCAGCTGATCCTCGTGCGGGCGCTGATGGGGCTCGGCGCCGCCGGGATCATGCCCACCACGCTGTCCGTCATCACGACCTCGTTCCCCGAGGCGGAGCGGCCGCGCGCCATCGGCGTGTGGGTGGGCATGGCGGGCGGCGGGGCGGTCCTCGGCCTGTTCGCGAGCGGCCTGCTGCTCGAGTACTTCGAGTGGCAGTCGTTCTTCGGCCTCAACGTCGTGCTGGCGCTCCTCGGCTTCGTCGGCGTCTGGCGCGTGGTCCCGGAGTCCACCGACGTGGCGCGGCCCACGCTCGACCTCGTGGGCGCGGTCCTGTCGCTGGTCGCGGTGGCATCGCTCGTGTTCGGGATCATCGAGGGGCCGGACCAGGGGTGGAGCGACCCCGCGACGATCGCCGGGATCGGCACGGGGCTGATCGCGGCCGTGGCCTTCATCGCCTGGGAGCTCCGGACGGCGCACCCGATGCTCGACCCGCGGCTGTTCCGGCACCGCGGCTTCAGCGCCGGCGCACTGACGGTGACGGTCCAGTTCTTCGCCGCCTTCGGCTTCTTCTTCGTGGCCCTCCAGTACCTCCAGTTCGTCACCGGCCGGTCGCCGCTCGAGGCGGCGGCGGCGATGCTGCCGCTGCCCGTGATCCTCCTGCCGGTCGCCCGCAACGCCCCGCACGTCGCCGAGCGGGTGGGGTTCCGGCGGCTCGGGCCGGTGGGCCTGGTGTCGATGGCGGTCGGGTTCGCCATCCTGGCGCAGCTCCAGATCGACTCGCCCTACTGGCTGTTCGCCCTTGGCGTCGCGTTCTTCGCGCTGGGCATGGGCCTGGCCGGCACCCCGGCGACCACCGCGATCACGGCCGCCCTGCCGATGGCCAAGCAGGGCGTCGCGTCAGCCGTCAACGACACGTCGCGCGAGCTCGGCAGCGCGTTCGGGATCGCGATCCTCGGCAGCATCCTCAACCAGACCTACCGCGACGGGCTCGCCGACACCGTCAAGGCGCTGCCGCCCGCGGCCGCGGACCACGTCCTGAGCTCGATCGCGTTCACGGCCTCGCCGGTCATCGCCCAGCTGGGAGCCACGGGGCAGCGGATCGTCCGTGCGGCCGAGACGTCGTTCCTGTCGGGCGTCGCATCCTCGCTGCTGGTCGCGGCAGCGGTCCTGCTCGTGGGCGGCGTGGCGGTGGCGGTGCTGGCGCCTGGCCGAGCGACCGCCGCGGTGGTGGCCGACGAGGGCGACGCCCCGACAGGCGAGGCTGCAGGCGAGGCGGAACTCGCGCGAGGCTGAGCATGGGCGACGGCGGGCCTGACGCCCAGGTGGACGGCGGCTCGGCCGCTGCTCCTCAGTCCCGGAGCATGCGTCCGATCTCGGACATCGCCAGCATGAGGTGTAGCGGGTCGGTCGGTGACTCGTCGAAGTCGGCGAGGTGGAGGTAGAAGCCGCGGGCTGACTGGGACTCCGCGTGGATGAGCAGCGCCCGTGCCCCGATGGCCTCGGCGGCGCGGTGCGCCCGGAGCATGGCGTCCTTGACCAGCGCGGTGCCGAGACCCATCCCCTCAGCATCGCGGTCCACACCCAGACGAGCCAGCAGGATCACCGGCACGGGGCTGCGCCCTGCCCCACGCAGAAGGTCAGGCGGGACGTCTTCCCGCGCCACTTGGCCGGCGGCGAGTGCGTGGTAGCCGACGACGCGAGCGGTGCCAGCCTCCGTCACGACGTAGACGCGGGCCGTGCCCACCTCCTCGGCCTGGCGCGCGATCCGACGCAGCCAGTCGGTCTGCGCCTCGGACGCGCAGGTGAACTGCGAGACGTCATGGATGGCCGGGTTGAACGGGACCGGAAGCCCAGCGAACTCCACCCGCGGCCTGGCTCGTCAGGGCTCGAGGACGGACGGCTCGGTGAGCAGACGCCGGAGTTCGGGGCGATCGTCGGTGCGTTCCTCGTCGAGCAGCGCCACAAACGCGTTCCAGCGGTCCGGCGGCAGCCGGAACTCCCGCCGGTCAGCGAGGAGCTCCCGTGCGCGCTCCAGCGACGCCGCGAGCATGAACGCCGAGACACTGGTGGCCGACAGCGCGCTCGCGGCCTCGATCAGCTTGCGCTCGCTTGCGGAGGCGCGAAGCGCGATGCGTCCGTCCTTGGTAGGTCGGCGGTGAGCTGCGCTTGTGGGGTTCTGGGCCATGAGTGTCCGTCTGACTGCTGAGATGTGGAAACAATGTTGGTACATACAGTGCACGACTCCCCGCGGACGGTCAACGAGCGCATTCGCTTCGGTGGGGGATCGGTCCCCACCGCCGTTCCGCATCACGGTGGCGACAGCATGGCAGCCGCCCCTTAGCCCCGGCTTCGTCACCGCTCCGTCAGCCGTCGCGACGCTGGCCGCGAACGGCGGAACGCAGCCGGCTCAGGGGAACGGCAGGTGGTCCGAGACGATCACCACGCCGATCCGCTCCGCCATCGACGCCAGCCTTGGCGCCCAGTTCCGATCGTTGGTGACCAGGTGGCGGACCTGGGCAGCCAGCCCGGTGCCCACGATCAGCGCGTCGGGGGTCGAGAACCGTCTCGCGGCGCGCAGGTGGGCCGCCTCCTGCGCCACCTGCAGCTCCACGGGCACGCACTCGAGGTTGGGGAACGTGCGCAGGAAGCCCAGGACCGTGTGGTGGCCGGGCGGGACGGCTCGCATGGGGCGGACCAGGAGCTCCATCACGCCGACCATCGACACCACGGCCGGGTTGCGGCCCGACGCCACGAGCTCCGTGAGGACGTGGACCGCAATCGGGTGGTTCGCGTCGCGGGCGTCGAAGAACGCGGCGACGACCGAGGTGTCGAGGAGCAGCCGATCTCCATCCGTGATGGCCGCCTGGAGGCTGGCAGCGGACACGGGCTACTCGCCCCAGGACGCACGCTCGGCGCGGATGTACTCGAGCACCTCTTCGGAGGTGCCGAAGACGCCGGTCAGGCTGCCCGCGAAGTCCCGCGGCAGGCGGCGAATGTGCGCGACCCCGGGCTCGGACGGGTCCGTCTCGAAGACGAAGACGTCGTCCGGCGCGGCGTCGAGGGCCCGGACGATCGCGTCCGGGACGGTGATCTGGTTCTTCGCCCGGAGGCGCGCCTCGGCCTCGATCGGGCCGGCGAGCGTGGCCATCGGCTTCCTCATGGTGAGACAAGACGCTAGGCAGTCGTACGAGTCATGTCAAGGTATGACATCAGGTGCAGGAGTCGCACTAGCTGCCCGGAGTCGCACCGTCCGACTCGCGCCCGCAGATTGTGCTCGCGCCGGCTTATCCGCCGATCATCACCGGCTTGCTCGTCGCCCGCGCGCCCGCCCTGCCCGTGATCCGTCGGGGCTCAGGCCTTCGGCGCCGTGGGCTTGGGCTTGCGGGTCACCGTCGAGGACACCGTCCGCTTCTTCGACGGCTCGATCTCGATGACGAATCCCGCATCCAGGCGCTCGGCGAAGCGACCCCGCTCCAGCTTCTGGTCCAGCTTCGCGTCGTCAACCTTCTTGGTCGGCATGGCGTTCCCGCGCCGTGGCGCGTCGTGCGGAGATGACCCGGATGATCGTACCCCGATCCACAACGGTCACCAGGAGCACCCTTCCTCGCCGTGACGAGCCGACAATCGTGATCCGGTGCTCACGAGGACTCGAGTGGCCACGGTCTTCGAGCGTTGCAGCCAGCGGATCGAGCAACACGTCCACCGCCTCGAAGAAGTCGGCGCCGTGCTTGGCACGGTTCGCGTCCGCATTGTCCTCGTCCCACTCGACCCTCGGCTGGTCCACGGACCGACAGGATGGCGATCCGTCCTTTGCCGCGGCTCATCGCGCGCTTATCCGTCAGCCCGCGCGCGCCTTGCCCGTGATCTCGGGGAGGCGGTAGCCGCCCGCGCAGCCGTCGAGCAGCTTGCCCAGCCTCGCCTCGCGCGTCTCGACCCGCTTGGCCGACATCACCCAGTGCGCCGCCTGGCGCTGGTAGCCGGGCGGCTGCTGCTCGAACCAGGCCCAGGCGCCCGGGCTCGACCTGATCGCCCCCTCGGCCGCCGCGTCGAACGCCCAGCCGCCGTCGAACGAGTAGACCGCCGTCCGGTCCTCGCGCCGCTTCGCGAAGGCGGCCTCGCCGGCGGGCCGCATCCGCCCCTCGGACCGCAGCGCCTCCACCCGCGCCACGTTGCGCGCGCTCCAGATGGACCCCGGGCGCCGCGGCGTCACCCGCTGCGCGTGCCCGTCAGGCGGCAGCGGCATCCGGACCCCGTCGATCCAGCCGTACGCGAGCAGCACGTCCACCATCTCGGCCCACGTGAAGCTGGGGCGCCTGTCCCTCGTGGTGCGCGGCTGGCCGATCCAGAGCTCCTGCGCGGTCTCGCCGTTGGCGTCGAGCCAGGCGCGGAGCTCCTCGACGGACGCGAAGAACTGGACGTCGCGGGGCTCGAGGCGGGGCA
>CAVQKO010000008.1:0-509224 GCA_963713075.1 uncultured Chloroflexia bacterium | reverse complement strand
CCCGAGGGCCAGCCGCAGATCAGCGACACGACGGGCCATCGGGCCTGCGACCATCGTGGCCTGGATCGAGAGGGGCTGGACCGCTGGCTCGGTGCCCGCGCCCTCGGCGACGCGCCCGCGGGACGGCTTGATCGCGGTGATCCCGCACATCTGGGCCGGGATCCGCAGGGAGCCGCCAAGGTCGTTGCCCAGGCCGAGCGGCGTCATCCCCGTCGCAAGGGCAACCGCCTCACCGCCCGACGAGCCGCCTGGCGTGCGGGCGGGGTCCCACGGGTTACGCGTGTGGCCGGCTCGGCTGCTCTCGGTGTGCCACCGGAAGGCGAAGTCCGGGAGGTTGGTGCGAGCGAGCGGGATCGCCCCAGCCTCGCGCAGGCGGGCGACCATCGGCGCGTCCGTCGAGGCGATCTGCCCCGCGAGCGCAGCCACGCCCCAGGTCGTGGCCGAGCCCGCGACGTCGATGTTCTCCTTGACGGTGAACGGGACGCCGGCGAGTGGCCCCAGCGGCCTGCCCGCCGCCACCGAGCGGTCGACCGCCCCCGCCGCCGCGCGCGCGTCATCGGCCAGCGTCACGGTGATCGCGTTGACGTCCTGGTTCACCTCGGCGATCCGCGCGAGGTGGGCCTCGACAACCTCGGTCGACGTCACCTCACCCGCGGCGATCATCCGCGCCAGCTCTCCGGCACCCTTGCCCAACAAGTCGTTCACGGCGCTCTCCCTGCTGTGGTGGATCGGTACCTGTAAGGTTGTGAGGCCGGGTGCCGGCCAACATCGGGAGGACACCCCATTTCTGCGTCCCCGCTCCGACTGGGAGAGCTCGTCGCGACGTTGGCCCTGGCGCAGGACAACGCGTTCGGCCAGCCGTTCGACTCGCAGCTGCGGTCGTGCCTGCTCGCGATGGACCTCTGCGACGAGGCGGGCTTCGACGAACAGCTGCGGCGGACCACGTACTGGGTGTCGCTGCTCCGCTACGTCGGCTGCACCGGGCACGCCCACGAGGTGGCGTCCGTGTTCGGGGACGACATCGCGATCCTCGGCGAGACCCTGGTCATGGATGCCGCCGATCCGGCCGACGTCGGACGCACGATGGTTGCAGCTGCCACCGCCGGCCACCCGCCCGACGAGCATCCCGAGATCATCCGGGCGCTCCAGGCAGGCGCCCACGACTGGGCCGTCCACAACTTCGCGACCGGCTGCGAGGTGGGCGACATGCTCATCTCTCGGCTGGACCTGGGACCGGACGTGCGGGCCGCGTTCGGGTTCACCTACGAGCGCTGGAACGGCAACGGCTACCCGACGCACGCCAAAGGCGACCAGATCCCGCTGGCGACGCGGGTCGTCCACCTCACCCACGACATGGAGGCGATCAGCCGCCGGTCCTCGCCCGCCGAGGCGATCGCCGCGGCGCGCGACCGCCGCGACCGGACCTACGATCCGGAGCTCGCGGACCTGTTCGTCGCCCACGGCAGCCGCTGGCTCGAGCACGTTGACGCCCTCGATCCGTGGGAGGCGGTGCTGGCCCTCGAGCCGGACCCCCGCCGGACGCTCGCCGGCCCTGGCCTGGATGCAGCGCTCACGGTCGCGGCCGACTTCATCGACCTGAAGTCGCCCTACCGGGCGGGCCACAGCCGCCGCTGCGCGCAGCTCGTCACGGACGCCGCCCGGGTGCACGGGGCCACGGAGCAGGAGATCAGCACGGTGCGCCAAGCGGCCCTGCTGCACGAGTTCGGCACCACCGCGATCCCCAACTCCATCCTCGACAAGAAGGGTCCGCTGACCCGCGCGGAGGTGGATCGCGTGAGGGTCCACACGATGCTCACGGAGCAGATGCTCAGCCGATCGCCCGCCTTCGCCGCCCTCAACGCGGCCGCGGCCGCCCACCACGAGATGGCGGACGGGTCGGGCTACCACAAGGGCCTGCGGGCGGACGCGACGGGTCGCGCGGGTCGCCTGCTCGCTGCCTCGGACGTCTATGTCGGCCTCACGACCGACCGGAGCGACCGCCCCGCGTTCACCGCCGACGCGGCCGCCGCCGAGCTGCGCGGCCTGGCCTCACGCGGCATGCTCGAGCCGGCGGTTGCGGACGCGGTGCTCACGGCGGCCGGCCATCAGCGCGCCACCGTCACGGCGCCTCGGGTCAGGGGCCCGGCCGGGCTGTCCCGGCGCGAAGTCGAGGTGCTCCGCCTCGCAGCGCGGGGACTCACGACCCGCGAGATCGCGGACCATCTGTTCATCTCGGCGAAGACAGCCGATCACCACGTCCAGCACGTCTACACGAAGATCAACGTCTCGACCCGGGCCGCCGCGGCCCTGTGGGCGATGGAGCACGAGCTCGTCAACTAGCCGTCGTCTTCAGGTGCATCCGCGTGAGGCGGGCAGCGACGGCGATCGCGTGGGCGGCCTCGCATGGGCCCGCCGCCCGATCAGGTCGTCGCCTGCGCGGCAAGCTGCGGCTCGGCGACGACCTTGATCTGCTTCGGCATCGCGTCGGGCGCCTTCGGCCAGGATGAGCGTCAGGACGCCGTCCTCGAGCCTCTGCACTTGCGTCACTCAAGCGCCAAGCGGGCAAGGACGCGCGACTCACGGGAGACCGCGCCCTCCCATAGTCCCGTCACGGCTCCGCGTTATCGATCCGAGCGATCGTCAGACACTCCGCAGCCACTCGCACGGCTCGGCGGCTCGGCGAGCCGCATCGTGTGCCTAGTCATGGCTTCCCCAGTTTTATCTCTTGTGCAATGGCACGCCAGCCAGCGATGAACTCATCATCCTGTCCGGCTGGGACCTCGAAGACGTTGAAGAGGACCACGGCCACGAATTGGCCTCCCTTCCGCTCGTCGTGTTGGCGCAATCGCAGTAATCGCTGCGATGCCATCAATCGCCGAGGTCCTGCGGTTCGGGATTCAGGTGCTCGGGCTCTGAGTCCTGAAGCAGCTGGCGTGCATTTCGAGCGCGGCGAACCGCCACGGCGCTTCTTGTTGCCTTGAGCGCCCTGCGGCATTGAACACAATGGCGTTGGACGGGCGATTGCCGCTCCACGACCTGGTGGCACGAGGCGCACTCGAGCAGCGCCGCCTCGAGCCACCCGCGCGAGCGGGCGGGGTGGGGGAGCGGGACCTCGCTCGCTTCGGTGCCTCGCCGATTTAGCACACGGGAGGCGCCGGCCCGCCGGAGCCAGCTACCGCTAGGTAGCACGTTTCCAGTGCCCGATCTGAGCACGAATCCGCTGATTCGTCGCGACAATGCCGCGCTCGCGGGTGTTAGGTTCGATCCGCTTCCGTCGTGGCTGATGCCCGATACGGGCTGGGCCGGCCCCGATCCTGTACCTGCTGATGGTCACCTGCGGAGCGGGGGGTCGCGGGGGTGACTCCGGTCAGCCGATCGGGGCAGGGTGGAAGAGGCCGAACGTCGCCTCGTCTGGGTCGCGGAGCACTGCAACCCGACCTGTGCCGGGGACGTCCAGGGGTCCCAGCACCACCGTCCCCCCGAGCTCCTCGGCGCGGCGAGCGGCCGCGTCGACGTCGTCGCAGGCGAAGTAGCCGACCCAGTGGCCCGCGGGGCCGCCCGACGGCCACACGTCGCTGTCCGGGCGCGGGCCGGTCAGGCCACCGACAGGACGATCGCCTGCGAGCAGCAGGCGGTATGCATCGGGGCCGTCGCCCAGGCGCTGGACGCGCAGGCCGGCCACGGATTTGTAGAAGCGCTCGGAGCTGTCGGGGTCGCGCGACATCAGCTCATGCCAGATGAACGCCTGCGACTCCGTGGGATCCATGTTCAGCTCCCCGCGCTACAACTACCGTCGTGACTGAACGGGGCGACCTTGGTGCTGGTCGCGGAGCGCGCGATCGTCCCGATCCTGCCCGCGATCGTCTCGCAGCGCCGAGACCGCCAATAGGGCCGAACCGACTGTCCGTCGCCCAGCGGAGGCCGGCGTCGCCGTGCGGCCGCCATCTGGAGACGGAGGGAGGCCCCTGCGCGGCGGACGCGAGGGTTCATCCGGATGGGTTGACTTCCCCGGTTCTCGTTGTGCTGCGGCCTCTCCCCAGCGCTCGTTGCGCCGGTATCGGGCGTTGCGGCCCTTGATGCGGACGGGCCGAACTCGCCCAATGACCGCGCGCCCCACCGGCGCCGCCCGGTCGGCAGGACTGAACAAAGAGGATTGCGGAGTGCAGGTCGAGGAAATCGCTGGGACTCGGCGACTGGCAGCGACGCTGCTGGCAGTGCTCGTGGCCGCAGGGTGCGTGTCGTCGAGCCCGAGCGCTACGTTGCCGACCCCGACCCGGGCCACGCCGCCGACGACGAGCGCCGAGCCCTCTCCTAGCTCGAGTGCGGAGTCGAGCCGCCAGCTGTCGCTGGGCGGGAGGCCGATGACCGACTGCGCGATCGGCAGCGGGCTGTCCGCGCTGTGTGGGACGCTCGAGGTGCCCGAGGATCCTGCCCGTCCATCCGGGCGCAAGATCGGCCTCCGCATTGTCGTGATCGCGGCCCAGGCGGCGACGGCCGCGGCGGACCCGGTGTTCGGCCTGGCGGGCGGACCCGGGGGCGCCGGAACCACGCTCCTGACCTGGATGCCCGGCACGTTCAACGGGATCCACGCCACGCGAGACATCGTGCTCATCGACCAGCGCGGGACGGGCGGCTCGAACCAGGTCCTGATGCCCGCGTCGCCGGTGACGGCCGGCCTCTCCCGCGCCGACGCGGACGCCCGCTGGTCCGCCTGGGCGCGCGACCTCCTCGGCCCGCTCGACGCGGACCCGCGGCTGTACACGAGCTCGATGGCCGCCGACGACATCGACGCCGTCCGAGCGGCGCTCGGGTACGAGAGGATCGATCTCTACGGCCCCTCGTACGGCGCGACGCTGGGGCTCTACTACCTGCGCCAGCACGGCGATCGCGTTCGCGTCGCGGTGCTCGACGGCGGGACCCCGCTCGACGTGCCCATCTTCGAGCGGGTCGCCCCCAACAGCCAGCGAGCCCTCGACCTCCTGCTCGCTCGCTGCTCGGCCGATGCCGGATGCAAGGCAGCCTTCCCCGACATCAAGGCCGAGCTCGCTGAGGTCCTCCAGCGGTTCAAGACGCCGGTGACGACGACGATCACCGACCCGGCGACCGGCAAGCCGGGGGTCCTCACGAAGGACGACATCACGTCTGGCATCCACAGCCTGCTGGTGAACTCGTCCAGCGCGGCCGTGGTCCCCCTCGCCATCCACCTCGTCCACGAGAGCGACTGGGAGGCGATCGCCAAGCTCCAAGCATCGCTCAGCGGCGACTCGGGCAGGAACCCGCTCATGTCGCAGGTGATCCGCTGCTCGGAGGCCTGGGCGCGCTACGACCCCGACGAGGTCGCGCGCGCTGGAACGGGCAGCTACTACCGCGACACGGAGGTCGCCATGGCGCGGGACCAGGCGACCCTCTGCCGCTACATCCCCAAGGGCGTCGTCGCGGCGAACGACGCGGATCCCGTGCGCACCGACGTCCCGGTCCTGTGGACGGTCGGCGACGCCGACCCGCAGGACCCGCCGCCGAACCTCACGGCCGTCCCGGGCCAGATGCCCAACAGCCGCATCGTCGTCGTGCCGGGGCAGGGCCACACCGTCGGCCACCTCGGGTGCATGCCCGAGATCATCGCGGCGTTCGTCGAGCGCGCCAACGCGTCTGCCGTCGACGTCTCGTGCATCGCCCGGGGGGAGGTGCCCGTCCCGCCGTTCATGCTGCCGTAGGCCCCGCAGCAGCGCCACCCTCCGCAACGACGCTGAACCGTGGGGTGCCGGGCACGGGCGAACCGCGTCCAGTGGGCCCTTGTCTGGGCGGCGGCAGTGCGACAGACTCGGACCCACGGCGTCCCATCGTGCCTTGGAGACGCCAGTGAGCCTCTTGATCGCGACCGGCCATCTCGCCCCTACCTGCCTCGCGGGCAAGGTCGCCATCGTCACGGGCGGCGGGCGCAGCATCGGGCTCGAGGCGAGCCGGGCGCTGCTCTGGCTGGGATGCCGAGTGGTCCTCGCCGAGATCGACCGCGAGGCCTCGGCGTCGGCCGAGTCCGCGCTTGCGGGCGAGTGGGGCGCAGGCCGCGTCCGAGCCGTCCCGACCGACGTGGCCGACGAGGGGGCCGTCGCCCGCCTGCTCGAGACCGTCAGCAGCATGTTCGGCGCCGTCGACGTGGTGCTCAACAACGCCACGGCGGCCCCCACCGGCGACGCGGCGTGGGAGACGGCGATCGAGGACTGGGACCGCAGCTACGCCGTCAACCTGCGCGGCCCGGCCCTGCTCGCGCGGGCCTGCCTCCCCGGGATGGTCGAGCGGAAGTCGGGCGTGTTCGTCTGCGTGTCCTCGGCCGGCGGCCCCTACCAGGCGGCGTACGAGTCCCTCAAGGCCGCCCAGGTCGCGCTCGCGAGCTCGCTCGAGGCCGAGCTCTCCGGGACCGGCGTCATTTCCTTCACCATCGGCCCCGGGCTCGTCCCCACCGAGACCGCGGTCGCCGCCGTCGGGCGCCTGCTCCCGCGCCTGGGACTGTCCGGGGCGGAGTTCCTCAGGCTCACCCGCCCGACCCTCATCTCGGTCGAGGCGGCCGGCGCCGGGTTCGCGGCGGCCGTCGCGATGGCGGACCGCTACGCCGGCCAGGAGATCAGTTCCACGCAGGCGCTGGTGGATGCGGGGATCGCGCTCCCGGAGGCGCCGGCCTTCCCGCTGGCTGGCACTGAACCCGGCCTGCCGGCGCTCGACGCTGCCCCGGCCTTGGCCAAGCCGGAGGAGCTCGCGGCGCGCTGCCGCCAGGTGCGAAGCACGCTCAGCGAGCAGGCCGAGGGATGGCGTCGGCGATCCTTCTTCGAGCGCCAGTGGATGGTGCGCGACTTCAAGCAGCGAGCCGGGATGCCCGCCGAGCGGTGGGTCGAGGTCCTCGACGGGCTGGAGCGCGCGCTCGGAGCGGGCGAGGTCGGGCCGCTGGTCGACCACCGGGAGCAGCTCGCGACGCTGGCGGGGTTCTACGCCCACCTCGGGGACCTGGCGCGCGGCTACGTGAAGGACCCGCTGGAGCGCGAGGCGCAGCTCGAGGCCGTCGAGGGGTGGGAGGCGGAGGTGCGCGACCTCATCGCCGGCGTTCGAGCCTGACGAGCGGCCCGTGACTCGGCGGGCTCGCGAGGTCTCGCGCTCCCGTGCGAGGTCGACCGAACGCCGCGCGGGCACCCCGGCGACCCTGCGCGCCCGCCTGCCGGACGCGGATCGTGGTGCCCCGATGACGGACGGCCTATCGGAGAGATGGCCCGGGCGGCACGGTGATGAAGCCGTCGGTCACCTGCGTTGCCTGAGGCTCCCTGAGCGTCTCAATGGAGAGCGTGCGATCGTGCGCGTCATCCCGGACCTGGTCCGACGACACCAGCTGGTGGCCTTCTTCGTGCTCGCGTACGGGATCGGCGCCGCGGCGTTCCTGGCCTACATCCCGAACGCCTCCTGGCTGCCATATGGGCCGTTCTGGCTCGTGGGCGTGGCGAGCCCGACGCTCGCGGCCATCGCAGTCTCCTGGGCCATCGGGGGCCGACCGGAGGTGGGGCGGCTCCTCTCGGGGTTCACCCGCTGGAGGATCGGCTGGCGCTGGTACCTGGCCTCCGCCGTCCTCCTCCTGGGCGGCCTTGGCCTGACCGCGGCGTACGTGCTGCTCGGCAACGACGTCGCCGGGCCCGAGCCCGGGATGACGCTCCCCGTGCTCCTCGGGTGGCTCGCGTTCACCCTCGCCTCGGGGCCCCTGTCCGAGGAGGCCGGCTGGCGCGGGTTCGCCCTGCCCAGGATGCAGACGACGTCCGGCGCGCTCGGGGCGAGCACCCTGCTGGGCGTCCTGTGGGCGCTCTGGCACCTCCCCCAGTACGGGCTCCCGGGGAACACGCCCCTCCCGCTGCCGATCCTGGTCCCGCAGATCGTCGGCCTCGCGATCGTGTTCACCTGGATCTACAACAGCACCGGCGGCAGCCTGGTCGCGACCGTCGTCGCGCACTTCGGGTTCAACTTCTGCGGGGCCTTCATCACCGGGCAACCTCGGCCTCATGGCGCCGATGTGGCTCTACATCGGCGGCAGCGCGCTGTCCGCGGTCCTGGTCGTCGCCGTGGTCGTGGTCGCGGGGCCGCGGTTCCTGTCGCGGAAGCCGGTCGACGAGCTGCCCATTCGGCGGGTCGCCCTGGTCGCCCCGCCGATCTGAGCGAATTTCGGCAGACTCGCCACCGACTCAAAGGGCGACGGCGCGGGGGCCTACACGGTTGTCGGGTTGGCCGCAAGGCGACCCTCCCGGCAATTGGCGGCGGCACCGCCCGACCGGGGCATGGCGCCTGCGGTGATCGAGGCGCCACATCGCTGGGCATGAGGGTCCGTCCATCCGGATGGCGAGCCGATCGGCGGGTGGAGCGTGCCCGCCGAGATGCCCGCCGCGAGAACATCCTGTACCGCGATGGCCGGGGAACGGAGCCATCGCCGCTGCGCCGACCAGTGCCGAGCTTGCTCGCTGAGGGGCTCGTTTCTGACTGCCAGGAGCGACTCAGCGGTGAGCCTCGAGAAGCTCGGCCCCCCAACCCTCTCCGCTCGCCCGGCCACGCGTCTCGACCCAGTCCCTCCGCGTGGCGACGACCCAGACGGCGACGGCCCCGTAGAGGAGCAGCGGGACGAGGCCCGACTCGCCCGCCAGGAGGTCGAGAGAGCCGGAGGGGCGCGTGGCGAGGCTGCGCAGCTGGTCCCACGAGGCGTTGTGCGCACCGTGGAGGATCGTGGACGGCCAGGAGCTGCCCGATGCCACCCTCATCTCGTTGCTGATGAAGGTGATCGCCACGACCGTGGCCGTGAAGAGCGCCAGGAACGGGAGGTCTGCGCCTCCATGGTAGGCCCCGCTGATGAGGATGAGCGGGTAGTGCCAGGCGGCCCACAGCAGGCCCATGGCGAGGCCCGCTCGGACACGCCCGAGCGGGGCCAGGCGCGGCAGAAGGAAGCCCCGCCAACCGAGCTCCTCGCCGATGGCACTGATCGCGCCCGCCGGCAGGAGGATTAGCCAGGTGATCACGAAGCGCGGGACGCTGATCCCGCCGGGCAGCGCGAGGCCAGTCACGCCGCCGGCAGCGGCCACGAGATACCCGCTCGAGAGGACGACGATGGGGATCGCGACGGCGATGAGCCAGAGACCACGGCCGGTGGTCCCGAAGCCGAGGGTGGCCCAGGCGCTGCGCGAGCGAGCCTTCCCAGCCAGCACCAGCACGAGGACCGCGGCCAGTGCGGGCGTCCAGCCATACAGAGCGACCCCGCCCCCGGGCAGCAGCGACAGCCCGAGCGCCATCGCGAACACCAGGACGGCGAACAGGACGGCCTCGCCACGTGCAGTCAGCAGCCTGAGCATCGGACTCCTCGCAGTCGTTCGGGCGCGCCCGCAGCATCTATGGGCAACCCGATGTCGCGCAGAGCCATGCGGCCCAAATGGCCGGCGACAGGCACCCTGCGTTTCTGGCTTCCGCATAGGCCTGGGGTACTCGCGGCGTGGGCGCGGCATGTCTGGCGCGAGGTCGAAGAGCCGCTGCTACCGAGGCACTGCAGCGGGCACACGGCAGCGAGGCGACCCGAGGACATAGCACCCGGCGACTTCGAATCGCTGATCACCAACCTGTTCAGTTGGCGGGATTGAGCTTGCCCTCGACGCCGGCGACATTCGCGCGCTCGACGCGCTTCGATCCCAGCTCCAGCGGCTGGCGGTGTTCTACGCCCATCTAGGTGACCTCGCGCGGATGCGTGGGCGATGCTGACCACTGCGACGATCAGCTCCGGACTGTGGCCGGCTGGCAGCGCGAGGTGCTCCTCGGCACCGCCTGTCGGTGGCGCCCTCGGCAGCCGCGAGGCCTTGGCTCAATCGGGCCGACCGGCTCTTCCGGCGCCCACCACAGCCGGGCGACGCTCTCCCCCGGAGGATGGCCCAATGACCCAGGACTTCTCGAGCACCCCGCTGTCGTCGCTGACCGACGAGCAGCGCCGACAGCGGGCGATCCAGCGAATCAAGGCGAGGTACGACTTCAAGGTCCACCTCGTCGTGTTCGTCGTCGTCAACGCCGCCCTGATCGCGATGTGGTACGCCACGAGCCGGTCGGCCGACGGCGCGCTCGGCTTCTTCTGGCCGATCTTCCCGCTCCTCGGCTGGGGCATCGGGCTGGCACTCCACGGCTACACGACCTACTTCCCGCCGGCCGTGACCGAGGAGCAGATCCAGCGTGAGATGGGGAGACTGCGCTGATGGCGGCGATCCTCGCCGTGGCGCCGGTGGAAGCGGCCGGGCGCCGGGCAGGTGTGGCGCGTCCGGCCGCGGTCTGGGGCATGCTCGTCGCCCGGCCGGTCCTCGCGGTGGCCCTCCAGGCTGTGGTGACGATCGGTTACGTCGCCGCCGGCACGAGCGACCCGTGGCGAGCCGCGGCGGACTGGTGGCTGGGCACGTTCACGATCGTGAACGTCATCGTCCTTCTGCTGCTGCGCTCAGCCTTGCACCGTGAGGGCCTTCGCCTTCGCGACCTCTACCGGATCAGGCGCGACCGATGGCGGACGGACCTGATGTGGGTGGTCGGCATCCTGCTGGTGGCGGCGCCGCTCGCGTTCATGCCGAACCTGCTCGTGGGGAACGCGTTGTGGGGTTCCGCACAGGTGGGCGCCGACCTGAGCTTCCGGCCGCTGCCGGTGTGGGGCGCGGTCGCAATCCTGGTGGTCTTCCCCGTCGTCCAGGGAGCCGCTGAGCTCCCGACGTACTTCGGCTATGTCATGCCGCGCCTCGGATCGCTGTACGGCTGGCGATGGCGGGCGATGGTCGTCGCCGCGCTCGTGCTCTCTGCGCAGCACATCTTCCTGCCGCTCCTGCTCGACTGGCGCTACCTGGCCTGGCGCGCCCTCATGTTCCTGCCCTTTGCGCTCTGGCTGGGATGGGCGCTCTGTCGCCGGCCGGGTGTCATCGCCTACCTCGCGGTGGGCCACGCATTGCTCGACGCCTCGCTGCCGATCATGGTGCTGCTCGCGTCGCTCAGGCTGGGCTGAGCCGGCGCCCGGCCCACTCCGGGAGCCCTCCGTCGTCGGTGGCGATGCGGCGTCAGTGAACGCCTCCGGACGCGCAATCGCGCTCCACGCGGCGGAGGCAGACCAGTGCCTGTAGCGGCGACGCCGGCCCGGCGACCGGAGGCCGCTGCTTGAAGGGTTCTGTTTCTCGATTCGCGGTCCTGCTGCTTCGGTAGCATGCGACCTCCTCGACCGAAAGGAGCCCCATGCTGTTCTCGCCGCTGTACTTCCTGGTCGGCCGTCTCCTCGGAGTCGGCGGTCGCCGAACAGATGAGAAGGACATCGAGCTCCTGGTGCTCCGCCACCAAGTGATGGTGCTCCAGCGACAGGTGACGCGTCCTCGGCTCACCCGTCTCGACCGGGTCCTGCTGGCGGCGGCGAGCACGAGGCTGCCGAGACACAGCTGGTCGTCGTTCATGGTGCGGCCGGAGACCCTGCTCCGGTGGCACCGGGAACTCGTCCGGAGGAAGTGGACGTATCGGAAGACGGGTCAGCCCGGACGGCCGCCGGTCGACGCCGATGTCCGGGATCTCGTCGTCCGGCTTGGCCGGGAGAACCTCCGATGGGGGTATCAGCGGATCCGCGGGGAGCTCCTCAAGCTCGGGATCAGGATCTCCGCGACGACGGTCCGGGCGATCCTGCTGCGAGCTGGCCTCGACCCTGCGCCCCGTCGAGCGGGCCCAACATGGGCCGAGTTCCTCCGGTCACAGGCGGCAGGGATCCTCGCGACCGGTTTCTTCACCGTCGAGACGATCGGCCTCAAGACGCTCTACGTCCTGTTCTTCATCGAGCTCTCGACGCGGCGCGTTCATCTGGCCGGCGTCACCGCAAACCCCGACTCGGCGTGGGTCGCCCAGCAGGCGCGGAACCTCCCATCGAGGAACGCCCGTCAGGTGTCCGGTTCCTGGTGCGCGACCGGGACGCGAAGTTCCCGGGATCGTTCGATGCGGTGCTCCGGGTCGAGGGCGTCCGGGTCATCCGAACCCCGATCCGGGCGCCTCGGGCGAATGCCGTTGCCGAGCGCTTCGTGCGGACCGTGCGCCGCGAGTGCCTCGACCACGTCCTGATCCACGGGCGCCGGCACCTCGAACGCGTGCTCGAGGCCTATCTCGTGCACTACGTCGAGGAGAGGCCGCATCGGGGACTGGGCCTGGCCGTGCCGGCAGGTGACCGACCACCTGAGGTTCCCGCCGTGGCTACCGGAGTGCCGCCGGTCGAACGGAGGGATGTGCTCGGCGGTCTGATCCACGCGTACCGCCGGGCGGCGTGATCGGGATTGTTGAACCCTTCAGGCCAAAACCCGTGGAACGAGGTGGCCGTTTCCCGGCGGAATCAGGTGGCCAAAACCCGTGGAACCGGGTGGCCAAAACCCGCGGAATCCGCAGGTGACGGCTGTCATCGACTGGACGGGGCCTGGGTGGTATCTCGTCAAATGGCTGCTCGACGGTGCTGGAGACCACGTCTCGGCGTGGCCCGAAGCATCAGCGGAGCCATCCTCGTGGATGGCGTGGTCGTCCTACGCGAGGCCATCCACGGGCGACTTCACCGTGTCCGTGGCAGCGCCTTCGGGTAGCCTGACCAAGATCGACTTCATCGCCTTCGACCACTAGGGATCGGGAGGCTGACCGAGTCCATTCAAGGTGTCCAGATGACTCTCGGGCCAAGGCACACTGTGGGCCGTCAGCAGAACTTCAGCCTGAACATTGTCGGGCACTCTCGGGGTGGCTGTGATTGAACGCAATTTGGTCGGGGAGCCTCGGCAACGAGGCGCGGGGAGGTCGTGCATGTCCGCATCGGGCAGTGACCGGGGCGGCTCCCGGCACCTGGTCGAGGCTCCGGAAGAATGCGTCCGCACTCGCGGACGTAGGGCCAGTCCACTGGCGCTTGCGCTGCGCGCCCGTGCGATGTTCGGCGCTATCGTGTGTGCGGCGGCGATCGGCGGATGCGTGACGGCGCCGGCCGAGTCGCACCTGACCATCTTCAACGCCAACACGCACCGCGTTACCGTCATCATCCCGCCTGGCGACGCCGCGTCCACATTTTCGATCGCCGCCTGCGGGACGGCGGAGTTCCGCTGGGACGGGAACTGGAGGGCGGTGTCCGGCGCCGATGCCGCGGACGCCAGCGAGATCCCGGTGTACGTCTGCCCCTGGGTGCCTGCGAACGAGCAGGGCCCCGGTCAGGTCCTCGAGGTCATCTCGGGCGCGAGGACTACCGAGTACCCCGCCCGGGAGGCGCCAAGCCTCTCGCCTTGCATCGCCCCCTCGAGTTCGGCGGCGCCTTCGGGCTGACCGCGATGCAGGTGCTGCGGGCGGGCCGCGGACGATCGCGTCCCACGGCACGGCGGCGAACGGCGAGGACTACGCGGTGTGGTGGGACGGCGGGCGGGCCGGCGTCACGGTCAGGATGGCGGGCGGGGCGACACGTGTATCCCTGAGACGCCGCCCGGGGCCGTGCCCGCAGGTGTCGCGAACCACCTCGTCGTTACGCTCGACGACGCAGCGGAAACGATCCGCATCTACGTCAACGGCGTCGAGGTCGCGTCGAGCGCCGGCGGCTGGTCGGGCCTGTCCACGGCTCAGGATGCGGACCCCCTCGTCATCGGCATGGACAGCGGCACCGGGGGCGGCTTCTTCTCGGGGTCCGTGGACGAGGTGGCCGTGTACGGGACGGCCCTGAGACCCGGGCGGGTCGCCGCCCACTATGCAGCGGCACAGTCAGCGGCGACCGCGACGCGGCCTCGCCCGAGGCTGGGTGGGCTCCGCCGCCGGCCCCTGTCGAGTGGGCTCCGCCGCGCGCCCAAGTCGAGCGCCCAGCGCCGCCCGCCCCGCGCCGCGGGCGCCGACGCCTGGTCCGGCTCGGCTGCGCTGGCGTTGGCGGTCGCGGTGCTGGTTGCCGGCGCGTCCTAGCTCTGGGGCCCGCACGGGCCGCTCGACCCGCACCGGTACGCTGACCTCCCGGACGCCTGGCTCGTCTACCCGGGCGCGACGGTCATCTCGGAGGGCCGCTCGCCGAACCTCGGGATCACCGCCGCGTCGCGGGACCTCCTGATCGGGACCGACGCGGACCGCCACGACGTCGCCGCCTACCTCAAGCGCCAGTTCGCCGCGCAGCCAGGCTGGGTGCCGGACGGCAGCTCATCGGGCGCTGGGTCCGAGGTCGGCGTCTGCGTGTGGCACAGCCCGTCGGTCAAGGTGCGGGTGGGCTTCGAGGACCCCTCGAAGTGGAGCGCTGTGGCCTCAGGCGCGGGGCGGTGGGCGACACCGCGACACCAGGTACCAGCCCGACCCCCCGATCGCCGGCGCCGGGACCTTCCCGCCGGACCCGGCTGCGCCGGCCTGCGCCGGTACTCCGCCGCCGCAGCCCTCACCAAGCGCGTCCGCCGGCGCCTAGCGAGTTGGTCCTGGCAAGCGGCGGCGGCCTCGGACGTGGTCGCCGCGCGCGCCGGCCCCCCTCACACCGCGGCTGCCTCGCCCTTCCTTCCGAATGAGGGCATGATCGTGGAGTTGGCCGACTTTCGGGCCTTCTGGACGTCCCAAGGCAGACGACTACTAAGACGCCGTCCGAGAGCCTATCCCGCCGCTGCCAGCCGCTGGGGGACGCCTCGCGCCGCGATCCGCACGTTCACCCGCAAAGTGTCGGCGCCACTCCTCTCGCCCCGACCAGCTCAGCGCATGTTGGAGCCGGACTCTCGCGCTTCGGCCTTCCTGTCGCCTCCGGCGGGCTGTATCGCGGCCGGTCGCTCGGGTACTCTTCGGGCGAGGAGCCCTAGACCATGAGCTTGTTCATCGACGACCACCGCGCGGCGCTCGGGGAGCTCTGCCGCCGGTACCGCGTGCGCCGCCTGTTCCTGTTCGGCTCGGCCGTGCGCGAGGACTTCGACCCGGCGCGCAGCGACGTCGACCTGCTGGTCGAGTTCGGGCCGCTGCCCCCGGGCGGGTACGCCGACGCCTACTTCGGCCTGCGCGAGGCCCTCGAGGAGCTGTTCGGCCGCGACGTCGACCTCGTGGCGCTCTCCGCGGTCCGGAACCCCTACGTGAAGGCGGACATCGAGCGGACGAGGGCGCTCCTGTATGCCGCGTGAGCCCAAGGCGTACCTCCACGACATGCGCCAGGCCGCGGCGCTGATCGCCGAGTTCACCGAGGGCCTCGAATACCACGACTACGCCGCCGACGCGAAGGTGCGGTCGGCCGTGGAGCGGCAGTTCGAGATCATCGGCGAGGCTCTGGGGCAGCTGGCGAAGGCGGACCCCGAGGCGGCCGCCCAGATCAGCGGGCACGCGAGGATCATCGCCTTCCGCAACATCCTGATCCACGGCTATGCGGGCGTGGACGATATGCTGGTGTGGGACATGGCCGGCAGCCGGCTCGCCACCCTCCGACGCGAGGTGGACGAGCTCCTGGGCGACGGCTGACGGCGAGGACCTGGCCGTCGGCCCGGGTCGAGCTGGTCGAGGGGCGGCCGCCTGGTGGCACCTGGCGCAGTCGATGAGGGCGACCGTGCGCCGCACGCGCGTCCGCTGCCGGTGGGGGAGCGAGAGGCAGCTCTCGGCCGTGCCCAGCCGATCAGCACACGGGCCGGACCCCCAAATGGCAGGCGGCCTCGCGGCTCCGGACGCCGGCTCAAGTAGCGGTCTCGACCCACCCGGCGGTATCGAGGGCGCCGTTTCCGCCGTAGACGAACTCGTGGTAGGTCATGCCCGCGCAGCCGCCCTCCCCAGCCCACACGATCACGCCCAGGTTCGTCGGGCTCGCACCGATACCCGTCGTGGTACCCGACGCCTTGCCCCGCCACGTTCCGCCGGCGCTGGTCATGACGAGCTCGCCGGTCCATGCGCCGAGGCCGCCGCCCGTTTCCTCGGTCAGGATCAGCGACTCCCACTGGCCGTTGAGTCGTGGGTCCGAATTCACCTCGGCGCAATGGAACGTCTCCCGGTCTGTCGTTCCCTCATAGACCGCGTCGACGATCTGGCAGACCTCGGTGCCATGGACCGCGAGCGTGGCGTCAGCCGAGGTCGGCGATGCCTGTGCGCCGGCCCAGGACGAGGCGGTGGCGGCGCTGCCGCATCCAGCGAGCACGAGGACGACCGAGCTCAGGAGAAGCCGGCCCGGTAGGACTTTGCGGCGCATGACGTCCGATCCCCGGGACGCCCGTGCGGGTCGGTCTCGCAATTGGCTCGGCGCGGTTCCCGGCGACCGTGGCATGGACCGCGCGTCAGCACCTCCCGCTCGAGGGGAGACGTTAGGGTCTGACACGAAATAACGTGACATTCACCCCCTGGTTCGGTATGCTCCGGGGGTGATCGATGAGCCGGCCATCGCGACGCGCTACGGGGCGATGTCGGGTGCCCTGGACGAGCGGTCCCGCCGGCTGCTCCTCGGAGCCGAGGCACTGGCCGCAGGGCCGGGCGGCCAGGCCGCGGTGGCCCGGGCGACGGGTGCCTCGCCGGCCACGGTCCGACGCGGTCTGGCCGAGCTCGCGGCGCCCGTCGAGACGCTCGAGCGGGGACGCATCCGCAGGCCCGGTGGCGGCCGCAAGCGGACGGTCGAGCTCGACCCCACCCTGCGGGCCGACCTCGAGACGCTGATCGAACCCGGCACCCGGGGGGATCCCGAGTCCCCGCTGCGCTGGACGACCCGCAGCGTGCGCAACCTCGCGGCCGAGCTCGGGCGCCAGGGCCACCGGGTGAGCTACCGGATCGTGGGTGAGCTGCTCCACGACCTCGGCTACAGCCTCCAGGCCAACAGCAAGGTGCTCGAGGGCACCGCCCACCCCGACCGCGACGCCCAGTTCCGGTACATCAGCGAGGCCGTCCAGCTCCAGCTCACCCTCGGCGAGCCCGTCATCAGCGTCGACACCAAGAAGAAGGAGCTCGTGGGGCCGTTCCGAAACGGCGGCCGGGAGCTGCGACCGGCAGGCGATCCCGAGCGCGTCCTCATGCACGACTTCGTGATCGATGATGCGGATCACGGCCGGGCGAGCCCCTACGGGGTCTACGACATCGGGCAGAACGAGGCCTGGGTGAGTGTCGGGACCGACCACGACACGGCGGCGTTCGCGGTCGAGGCCATCAGGCGCTGGTGGCAGACCATGGGCGCGCCGCTCTACCCCGACGCCAGCCGGCTGCTCGTCACCGCCGACGCCGGGGGCAGCAACGGCTATCGCACCCGCCTGTGGAAGGCCGAGCTCCAGAAGCTCGCCGACGAGACCGGCCTCGAGATCGCCGTGTGCCACTTCCCGCCGGGCACGTCCAAGTGGAACAAGATCGAGCACCGGCTGTTCAGTGCGATCACCATGAACTGGCGGGGCAAGCCCCTGGTCAGCCACGAGGTCATCGTCAAGCTCATCGCGGCGACCACCACCCGCACCGGTCTGCGGGTCAAGAGCGCGCTCGATCGGAACGCCTACCCAAAGGGCGTCAGCGTCTCCGACGCCGACATGGCGACCCTCTACCTGCGGCAAGACGCCTTCCACGGGGAGTGGAACTACTCGCTGCTGCCGAGGCTCATGCTCCCGCAGGACTGAGCTGGTCTATTTCGTGGCGGGCCCTTAGGGTCGTCGGACGTGAGATGCCAGAGGCGAAGGGCCCTCGGTCGCCTCAGCGCTGCGGTCAGGCACCGGCTCGCCCGAGCACGTCTTGGAGCTGCGGTCGGACCGCCGGGCTCGGGGAAGCGCGCCGCGAGGGTCCACATCAGGCTGCGCCGCGACCGCCCCGACCTCGCGGTCGGCAGCGCGCCCGACGGGGCGGGACGAGCAGCGCGACAGGCGCTCCGGAGCCACTCGCGCGACTCCGGAGGCTCCGTCAGGCGCATCACGAGAACGTCGGTGGTCGAGGGGCAATGCCTCTTCCGCCTCCGACCTCAACGTGTGGAACGCGAGCTACCGCGTCAGCTCGAAGATTGGGCACGTGATCGCGCTGCCCTGCTGCGGGAGACGGCGTCGCGACTTCGACCGCGCTCGAGCAGCGCGCGGCAACCTGGGCAGTGCCGCTGGGCGGGCGAACGACGGTCGACGACCTGACGACAGCCGGCGCACTCCAGCACCGCAACATCGAGCCAGCCTCGCGAGCGAGCTGGGTGGGGGAGCGGGACCACGCTCTCGCCCGCTCCCCGGCGATTCAGCACACGGCCGGCCCCCGCCCGCCGGAGCCACTTGCCCCAACGTTACGGTGAGCGTAACATTGGCGCATGTCATGGGACGACCTCCTCGCGACGGCGGCCGAGCAGCACGGCTACTTCACGAGCGCCCAGGCGGCTGAGCACGGGATCAGCCGGCGGGCGCTGACGTGGCGCGCCCAGCACGGCTCCGCCGAGCGCGCCGGCCACGGCCTCTACCGCCTGCCGCACTGGCCGGTCGGCGCGGACGACGATCTCCACGCGCTGCAGGCCATCGCGCCGCTCGGCACCTTCAGCCACGACACGGCGCTGAGCCTGCTCGGGCTGTCCGACATCATCCCATCGACGATCCACCTCACGATCCCGGAGACGTCACGACTCAGGCCCCGCCCGGGCGTCACGCTCCACCGGTCGCGCCGCGGAGCCATGACCGAACGGTCCCTCCGGGACGGCCTGTGGGTCAGCACCGCCCGCCGGGCCCTCCTCGACGCCGCCCGGGAGGGCGCCGACCCCGACCAGCTGGTCTCGGCTGCCCGTGATGCCCGCGGGCGGGCAATGCTCACCCCTGACGACCTCGTCGAGCTCCAGCGCCACGCGCCCTTCGCCGGTGCCCGGCTGTGACGAGGGAGCCACCCGCGACGCCGGCCGGCCGGCGGGCCAGCCTCCTGGCACGGATGGGCGACGCCGCACGTGACGCCGGCGTCGTCCCGCGTCGGATCCACCTCGTGGTCGCCATCGACCGGCTGCTCGCGAGGCTGCTCGAGGCCGCGCCCGGACGATGGGCGGTGAAGGGCGGATACGCCAACCAGCTCCGCCGCCCCGAGGACGCGCGGCTCACCGAGGACCTCGACCTGCGGATCGACGCCGCCATCGAGGCGGCGCCCGAGCTGCTCGCGACCGGCTTCGCGGTCGACCTCGCCGACGACCTCGGCTATGAGGTTTCGGCCTCCCCGGCGGTGCTGGATGGCCCGCCCGGCGGCGGCCTCCGGTTCCTCGTCGTCGCCCGCGTCGCCGGGGCCGAGCTCGTCCGCTTCAAGGTCGACGTCAGCGCGGCTGACGTTGTCGTCGGCGAGCTCGAGTCGTACGACTCCGACCCGGTCCTCGAGCGGCTGGGCTTCGCGCGCTCGCGCTTCCCCGTCTACCCGGTCGATCAGCACGTCGCCGAGAAGCTCCACGCCCTGACGCTGCCGCGCGACGCCGAGAATACGCGGGCGCGCGATCTGGTCGACCTCGCCTGGTTCATCCGCCACTTCGCGTTCCGGTCGGAGGCCCTCGCGGTCGCGTGCGCCGCGACCTTCGAGCGGCGGGCGACGCACCCGTGGCCGCCCGTGATCGAGGCGCCGCCCGAGTCGTGGACGCGACCGTACGGGGTGTGGCGGGCCGAGCTGGATCTGGCGGAGCCGACGCCGGCCGCGGCGGCGTCCTCGGTGCGCCGGTTTCTCGAGCCGGTCTACTTCGGGGTTCCAGGACTGGCGTGGGATCCGGTGACGCAGGCGTGGACGCGGTAGGGCGTTGATAGGCACTGGCCCGCCACTCGTGGCCCGGCTCCATTCTCCCGGCGGGTGTAGAACATGGCCAGAAGCTGACCCCTGATGAGGGACAGAAGATGCGTCTCCGCCGTGCTGCAGGTGCGATCCTCGCGAGCCTCGTCGTCGGCGCGTGCGCGAGCCCGGCGGTGCCGACGCCGACGATCGCCACCTCGATCCCGTCCGCCACCGCGACGGCGCCCGCCTCGTCGCCGACCCCGGCGCCGTCGCCGGTCGCCGGCGGCTGCGGGCTGACGCAGGTCTACTCGGGCCCCGGCCCCGACGCCCGGCTCGGCCTGTGGGACAACCCGTGGGCGTGGGCCACCCCCGCCGACTCCGGGATCGTCGCCTACTTCTGGTATCCGCCCCCGGGCATCCTGTCGGCGAGCGACCCGGCCGCCCCGGACAGCGGGGACGCGAAGGTCCTGTGGGTCTTCCGCGACCCGGGCCCTGGCCCCGCGGGCCCCCTCACGATCAACGCCCACCCCCTGGGACAGGCCACGCCGGTCGTGGCGGTCCAGCTCTCGAACGGCGACAAGGGCGTGCCGTCCTCGGTCGCGCTGCCGACCGCAGGCTGCTGGCGGCTGGAGATCGCGGCCGGGCCCACCCGCGCAACGATGGACGTGATGGTCGCCCCGCCCGCCCCAGCCCCCTCCCCGTCGGGCGAGGCGTTCCGCGTCAGCGGCGACGAGGCGGCGGCGATCTCGACCGTGGAGCGCTTCATCGAGTCGGTCAACGCCGGCGATCTCGGCGCCGCGACCCGCCTCGTGGCGGCCGACGCGACCGGGAGCGACTGCGACTACGCCCATGGGACCGTGACCGTGTTCAAGGGGAGGCCGAGCGTCATCGGGTGGCTCGCCGGACTCATCGCGGGCCACGACCGGTTCGCGATCGGCCACATCTACAACGAGAACGGCGCGTTCACCCCCGTGGTGGGCGTCGAGTTCGCCAACCGCTCCAGCGATGTCCTCACACGGCTGGGATACCCCGGCGGCGTGGTCCCGCGAGAGGACGCCAAGGTCGTGCTGACAGCGGACATGGCCCAGATCGGCGCGTTCGCTCTCGGGCCGGGAGGTGCAGACGCAGGCACGGTCGCGAACGTGTGCGGCCCGGCTTGATCGGACTGAGCCGACCCGGGTGGCGGTTCGCCAGCCGATCCCGCCTCGTGACCGGTCATCGGCGCGCTCGATTGCCGGCCGCCGTCGCTACGTGCGTCGTCGTGCTGCTGGCGACCGGAGTCACCCCCGCCCTCGCCGCCATCCTGGGTCGGCTCAGCCCGTCGAGCGCGGGCAACGCCTGCGACACGCCGATCGGCGACATGACCTGGACCGACGGCCGCGGAACCCTCCGATTCCAGATCCCCGCCGTTCCCCCGGGCGCCTACTGGGTGACGGCGAGCGTGCAGGGCGCCTGTTGGCGCTTCGGCGATCGCTCCGGGGTGCTCACGCTGACCGTGATGCCTGGCGGGAACGCCGGGGTCCCGCTGCCCCTGGTCGGCGCCGCTGTCGCGGCAGCCGCGGCCGCCGCCTCGGCTGTTTTGCTGCTCCGGCGCCGTCGTGCCCGTTGAAGCCAGACGCAGCAGCCTTCGGACACCTGCACTTGCGGGAGATGCATCACTCCTCCGACAGCGCTCCGCCCTCCGGCTCCGGCAGCCGCGGCGCCAGGATCCAGGCACACACGAGCTGCGCCGTGGTCTCCGCCCAACCTTGGACCTCGCATTCGCCAGGTGGTGCTTTACCGTCGAGTGCGAAAGGCCGAGGCGGTGGGCGGCCGCCTTCTCCGAGCCGGCGACCAGGACGGCTTCGACCACCCGGACCTCGCGGTCAGTGGCGCGCTCGGCGGGGCGGGACGGCCGGCGCGTCATGCGCTGCGGGCCAGCTCGAGGGGCACCGGCGGCTCCGCGAGGCGCATCGCGATCGGAAGGTCATTGGTGGATGCTCTACTCCTCTTGGGCCTCCGACCTCCGCGTCTGCCGCGTCAGCCGCCGGTCACGTGGTGGAGCGCGCAGGATGCGCCGCACCCCTGGCGCGCGCCACGGCCTCGATGCTCCTGGCTCTCCTCAGCGAGGCGCGGCACTCCGGGCAGTGCCGCTGGGTCGGAGACCGGCGCTCCGCGACCCGGTGGCACCGGGCGCACTCGAGCAGCGACCCCTCGAGCCACGCGCGCGAGCGACCGGGGCGGGGGAGCGGGATCGGGCTCGTCGTGGCGCCTCGCGGATTCAGAACACGGCCCGCTCCGGCCCGCCGGAGCCAGCTACCTCCCGGTAGCACGTTTCCGCGGCCGATTCCGAGCACGAATCCGCTGATCCACCGCGACCGCGCCGCGGTGGCGCGTCTCCGTGACGTGGCCGAGACGGGCGGCTAGGTGGTCGGCATCGCCGATCCCGGGGGCCTGCCTTCGATCTGTCGGCGATGGCCGTCGGTCCTCTGCCTAGCGGCCCACGAACATGCCCGATGCGTTCGTGGCCCGGACGACGCCATCGCGCGCGATCCTGGCCGCGACGAAGTCACGGAAGGCGCCCGCCTCGTCATCGCCGAGGACGCGCTCGCCCTCACGGATCTCGTTGAGGGAGAGGAAGTAGTCGACGACGGCGTCCGGGTCGGTGATCCGCAGCTCGTCCGTGAAGGTCCGCGTCTCAACGCTCGCGAAGTGCTCACGCAGCTGCGCCGCGCCGTTCTCGAGCGAGAAGGCCCCGACGACCGGATCGCGAGGCTGGCGCGGAGCCTGGTCGGGAGCCGCGGCGCGAGCGACATTCGAGACGCTCCGGTACTCGCCCAGCAGCGCCTTGAGCTCGACGAGGCTGTCAAGGCTCGCTGTCGTGGCGTGGAAGGCGCCGCCGTCCTTCACGACGCGGCGCGCCTCGGCGATCGCCCGCCCGCGATCGGGCACGTGGTAGAGCACGTGGTTGGCGATGACGATGTCGAAGGCGCCGTCGGGAAAGCTGACCTCCTGCGCGTCCATGGCGCGATACTCGACGCGACACGCGAGCCCGTCCACGCGCCGCTTCGTCTCGGCCAGCATCCCCTCTGAACTGTCGGTCAGCACCAGCGTCCAGCTCGCCGGGATGCGCGGGGCGTTCACCTGCCAGAGCATCCCGGTGCCGCACCCGACGTCGAGGATGCTGCAGCCATCGTGTCCCTCGATCTGGTCGAACACCCACACCGGCCACGGTCGTGGATTGGTGCGGAATCTCGCATGCAGGGCGACCCTGGCGTTGAACCTGCCCGCGTCCCCGTACTGCGCCGGACCCGACCCCCTGCTGTCGTCCATCTCAAGCCCTCGTCGCACGCTGACCCAGCGTGAACGGGACGCATCCGAGCCTTGCGACGTGCCAGCAGCGCCGCAAGCCGAACGCCCGGCGGGCCAGCGACGGCGCGCATGCCACCAGCGCCCACCGCCTGCCTCCAACGGCCTCCGATCGATCCGGACGAGTCCGAGCGTACCACCCCACTTCGAACTCACTGGGGCCCGGCTGCGGTGGCCTGACCCGACGCAGGCGGCGGCTCCTCAACCCCCTCTCGCCCCGACCGGCGTCTTGTCGCGACGCCCCGGCTCGGACGCGAGGATCGTCTCCGCGAGCAGCGGCGACCGTCGGCAGGCGAGGAGGACGAGGGGATGCGGAAGATCACGGCGAACGTGTACATGACCCTCGACGGCCGCGGCGCCTTTCCCGAGTATCCGACGTCGGGCCCGCCATCGACCGAGCCCAACCCGCTGTTCCGAAACCTGTGGTTCGACCGGTTCGACGACGCCACGACGGTCGTCATGGGCCGACGGTCGTTTCTCGGGCACGAGCGGACGTGGAGCGAGAAGGCGCTCGACCCGGGCGAGCCGGCATGGCTGCTCGACTACCGACGATACCTGGACCGCGTCGAGAAGATCTGCCTATCGCATCGCCTCACGTCCTCCGACTGGGCGAACTCGCGGATCCTGACCGGCGACCTCGCCGAGGTCCTCGAGGGGCTGAAGCACGAGGAGGGCGGGAACATCATCCTCGAGGGTGGTCCCGCCGTCGTCCGGGAGTGCCTCCGCCGCAATCTCGCCGACGACTACTGGTTCTTCGTCATGCCCGTCGTCTATGGGAAGGGTCCTCGGTATTGGGGCCGGATGGACGGTCAGACGACGCTCAGCCTCGTCGAGACGAGGCCGGGCAAGAACAAGGAGATCCTCCTCCACTACGAGGCGGTCCGGTAGCACCCGCCGTGGAACGCAAGCTCCGAGCCGGGCGGCACGTGAGCCGCAACGAGCTGTGCGATCTCGCGCTGCCAGGCCACTGCGCCCAGTCGCCGAAGCGACGACACGGGGTTTCCGTGGCAGGGGTCGGGGCGACCGGCCAGGCGTCCTCAGCGACGGAGGTCGAGCGCCGCCCATCTCCTGGTCGACCGCGCCGCCGGGCGGGCGGCCGGGACCCTGAGCGCCTCCAGCCGGTCGCTGACCTCGCGGCTGTACCTGCGGCCGCTCGGCGTCCGGACGAGCCACAGCAGGTAGTCCGGGTCGGCTCGGGCGACCTGCGCGATCGACTGGCCCTCATACCGCCCGAAGTCGAGGACCGCGGGGTCGGGGGGCTGACGGCGCGGCTGGGGAACCGGCGCCGCGGCTGGCACCGCGTGCTGCTCGGGCCCTTGGCTGCGATGCGGCGCTCCGGCGCCCTGTTGGGCCCGCTCCGCGGCAACCCTGCGGCGGTTCGCGTCGTACGCGGCGCGGCGCGTCGGGTCGCGGAGGACCTCCCAGGCGCCGTTGAGGGCCATCATGGCCCGCTCGTCGCCCCCCAGGTCGGGATGGTAGTGCCTGGCGAGCGCGCGGTAGGCAGCCCCGACCACGGCCGAGTCGGCGGTCGGCTGGACCTGGAGGATCGCGTAGAGGTCGGCCACGAATTAGTGCCACCGAAGAGGGGCCGGGTCGTCCATGACCCCGGACGCTGGGGAAAGGCTACGCCTCCGCCGGATGCTCGAACAGGGCCCAGTCGTCCTTGCACTGACGGCCCCCCCGCATCGGGGGCTCCCCGACCCGCGCGCGAGGCCGGACCGGGCCAGCTCCAGACAGCGCAGGGGGCCACGAGTCGACCTCGACGCCGTTGTCGTCCTCGGGCAGCCGACCCCGCCGCGGATACACATGCTGGCGAATCCTGTTCGGCTGCGGCTTTCAGACACCGCGCCCGATCCGGGGTCTGGCGACACCGAAGGTCCACATCGCGCTATTCGATCGCAGTGCCGCGACTGCGGGGCCAGCGTTGAAGTTCGGGCGTCGGGCCCTGGCCGGCAGTCCGCTTGCCTGCTACTGGTGCGCTTTGATGATGCTCTCGTGCGGCATGCTGGACAGCGCGAGGCAGACCAGGCTCCCCGAGACCTCGCTCCGTCGGAGCGACCTCGACTGGCCCTGGCTCGGAACGGTTCCTGCCGTTCGCCTTCGCCCGATAGAGGGCCCGGTCGGCCCGTGCCAGCCAGCTCGCATCGTCGACCGCAAGATCGTCCGGCCCCACCGTCGCCACGCCGACCGATGCTGTGAGGTGCCCGGATGGTCCATTTCGCGGGTTGGGGATCTGCAGCTTCTCGATCGCCTTCCGGATCCGCTCGGCGGCTGCCATCGCATCGTCCGGCCCCGCCAATACGATCAGCGCCACGAACTCCTCGCCGCCGTACCGGTACGCCGAGTCACCCGCGCGGAGGACTCCCCGCAGGGCACCGCTGACGGCAGCGAGCACGCCGTCTCCGGCCAGGTGGCCGCGCTCGTCGTTGATGGCCTTGAAGCGGTCGAGATCGAGGATCAGCAGCCCATAGCGCTCTCCCTGCCGCCCGATCCGCGAGCGGGCGAGCCCGAGACCCTCGTCGAGCGCGAGCCGGTTCCCGAGCCCCGTCAGGGCATCGGTCGCCGCGGTCGTCGCGAGGGCCTCGTTGAGCGCGTCCAGGCGGGCCCGGTCGCGACGTGCCTGTCGATTGAGGGCCTGGATCTGCTGGACCTGAACGAAGTGCAACACCCTGCCCCGGAGGCCGGTGACGTGACCGGACTGGCTGGCCGCAATGGCCAGGATGAGCAGTCCGACGAGCTGGTCGCGCGCGCCGGCGGGTATCGATGACGTCGGCGCGAGCAGCGCGTATCCCAGGGCGAGCGCGGCATGGAGTGCGAGCCAGGTGACATGGACCTTTGTCGCCCAGGGGATGACGAGCGACACGATGACGGGAAGCAGGAGGAGGTAGCCGGCCGACACGAGCCCCAGGGTTGGATGCCCCAGCCCCAGGACGATGGTGGCCGCGTCGACGGTCAGGAGGGTGCCGAAGACGATGGCCTCAGGTCTGCGTCTCGCGACCGTCCGCAGTGCGAGGAACCCGCCCGCCGCCACGACCGCGACCGCAGCGTTGAGTCCCAGGATCAGCCCCGCCGCATCGGGGTGGAGTGCAGCATGCCAGAGGCCATTGAGGCCCGCGACGCTGATGGCGAGGACCATCCCTTGCCTGGCCGCGCCTCGGACTCGGCGCCGTCGTGACGCCCGGTACCTGGGCGTTGCCGCGATGGCGAAGTAGTCGCGGACGCGCCTCTCGTTCACGCCGCAGCGTCCCTGTCGCCATGACGTGGAAGTACCCTTGCGCGCTCGTCGCCCCGCCGCCTGTCTGGCGCCGGGCCCGGTCGGCCGAGAGGGTAGCCCTGCCCGAGCCCGACTCCCAGCTGCTCCAGAACGGTGCGCTCGGCCCCGGTCTCGATGCCCTCGGCGATCGCCCGGCAGTCGGTCGCCTCGGCGAAGGGGAGGAGCGCAAGGCTGCGGGCATTCGCGAGCGCATGCCCGCTCGAGCGGGTCCGGGGCGTCACGCGAGGCCGGCGATCGTCGAGGGCCAGGGTCCTGGAGCGCGGCTGTCGGTCGGACGGCCGAGGAGGTAGCCCTGGCCGTACCTGATCCCGAGCCGCCGGAGCGCATCGAGCTCCTGCCGGGTCTCGATCCCCTCGGCGATCAAGTGGAGCTTGCGCTTCACGGCGAAGTAGCCCATGCCGGAGATCAGCGCCTGGCGGGCGGGGTCGGCGTCGATCCCGCGGACGAGGCTGATGTCGAGCTTCACGAGGTCGGGCGCAAGTTCAAGGATGTGGTGGAGGCTGGCGAACCCGGCGCCCGCGTCGTCGACAGAGACGCCCACGGTGGCTCCCAGGGCGGAGAGCTCCGCGCGGAGCGCCGAGTAGTCCTGAATCGCAACGTGCTCGGTGATCTCGATGAACAGTTGTCGCGTGATCCCTGCGAGGAGCTTCTGCAGCGTCCCGGACAGGATGAACGCCGGCGAGGCGTTGAGGCTCAGATAGGCCGCGGCCGGAAGGACCGCCGAGGCGCCGAGCGCGGCGCGAAGCGTGGCCGCCTCGAGCTCGAGTCCAAGCCCGGAGCGGTCGGCGAGCCTGAAGACGGCGTCCGGCGATACGCCGTTCGAGAACCGGCTGAGCGCCTCGTACCCGACGACCGACCCCGTGTCCAGCTCGACGATCGGCTGGAAGTGCGGGGCGAACGCATCGGTCTCAAGGATGTCCTGGATGGCCGCCCTCGCCTCGTCGTCCCGACTCCGCGCGCCGAGCCCCGGCGCCAGGAGCGTCCCGAGGATGCCGGCCAGGGTCGACAGTGCCGGCAGCTGGTCGACAAACAGATCGCTGTCCTTGGAGTGATTCCCGAGGCCGACGAGGCCGATGACGCCTCTCGGCCCACGTAGTGGCGCATAGGCGACGGCGGTGAGGCCTGTGGCAGTGAGCCGCTCCCCGTAGACCCCGTCCTCGGCTCTCGGGCGCCAGTCCTCCGTCCAGACGCCGTGCGAGGCTCGGTCTGAGAGATAGCGGACACGGCGCGCTGGGATCACGCGCGTGACCGCGAACGCCGCGGCGACCTTGCCCGCGACGGAGAGCACGCGCCCATGGTCATCCTTGTCCAGGGCAAGCACGAAAGCCGACTCGACGGCCGGGAGCTTGACGAGCTCGGCGCAGGCGACCTCGGCGATCGACTCCGGGCTGGCGTCAGGGTGGATCCGCCGCACGGCCGCCTCGATCAGGTCGCGCTCGCGGGCGCGACGCGTGAGCTCGCCCTCGAGCGCTCGCTCCCGCGTGACGTCTCGGTCCGTCTGGACGTACCCCTGCACTGCGCCCGGCCCGTAGCGGATCCCAGAGATGACGCTCTCGACCTCGACGAGCGTGCCGTCCTTGCACCGGTTTGTGATCGTGCCCGCCCAGGTGTTGCCCTTGGCGACCGATGCCCAGATCGCGTCGAAGTAGGTGGTCTCATGGCGCCCGCTGCTGAGGATCCCAGCGTGGCGGCCGACGATCTCGTGCGGCTCGTAGCCGTAGAGCCTGGTGAACGACCGATTGACGTAGGTGACGATGCTGCCCTCGGCGTCCTTGATCCAGACGGCGTCGGCCGTCTGCTCCACGGCGGCAGCCAGCCGGGCGCGCTCCTCGTCGGCGGCGACCCGCTCAGTGATGTCCTGGACCGTGCCGACCATCCTGATCGGCGTGCCGGATGCGTCGCGGATGACCTCGGCCACGTCGTGGACCAGGCCGACGGTGCCGTCGGCGCGCAAGCTCCGGTAGTCGATGGCGTAGGCTGACCCGGCCTCGATCGCTGCCCGCTCGGCTGCCAGCACCCGCGACCGGTCGTCGGCGTGGACGTAGTCGAGAAAGGCGTTCGGGGTCTCGGGAATCGTGCCGGGCTCAGCGCCGTAGATGCGGTGCAGCTCGTCGGAGCGGATGGCGGTGTTCTTGAGGAGGTCCCACTCCCAGCTCCCGATGTGGGCGATGCGCTGTGCCTCCGCGAGGTTGAGCTGGCTGCGGAGGAGCCCTTCTGTCAGCGCTGCTCGCTCAGCGTCAATGCGGATGCGATCGCTGATGTCGCGCACGTTCCGCTGCTGTCGCCCGTCGGGAAGGACCCTGAAGCGGACCTCGACCGCCAGGCTCGTGCCGTCGCGCTTGCGGTAGCGGCGCTCGACCAGGACGCCCCTGTCCCGCGACGCCTCCGCGAGCCGCCCGTCCATGCCGTCATTGCCCACCGGGTCGTCAGCGGCCGTGAGGCCGCCGGCTCGCATTGCGAGCAGCTCGCGGCGGGAATAGCCGAGCATCAGGCAGATCGCCGGATTGGCCTCGACGTAGCGGCCAGACGGGTCGGAGACGAGGATCCCGTCCCCCGACCCCTCGATGAGGTCTCGGGCGCGGGCCTCGCTCGCCTGCAGCTCGCGTTCGGCCTCCTTGCGCCCGGTGATGTCGTGAATGATGCCCTGCGCCAGAACGGCCCTCCCGCCCTCCATGGTGGCGGAGCCCTGGGACCGAACCCACAGGGGCCGCCCTGTCGCGGTGGTCATCGGCAGCTCAAGGTCGAACGACCTCCCGTTGTCGATGACGGCCTGGACCGCTGCCTGGACGACGGGCCTGGCCTCGGGGGAGAAGAGGTCGATCGCTCGCTGGAGACCCGGGCGGCCTTTCGGGTCAACCTCGAGGATGCGGTACAGCTCCGGCGACCAGATGAGGTGCATCGTCGGGATGTCCAGCTCCCACGCACCCACCTTCGCGATCTCGGCGGCGCGCACGGCCAGCTCGGCCATGCGGAGACGCGGGGCCTCCGCCCGCCGGCGGTCCGTGATGTCGGTGATCGTGCCCAGCATCGTGAGTGGGCGCCCCGACTGATCGAGCACCAACGTGCCGTGCCCGTGGACCCACCGCTCCTCGTTGGAGTCCACGCGGACGACCCGATAGTCGGCATCAAGTGAGCCACCGCGGGCGAGCACGTCGTTGGTGAGACGGGCCACCATCTCCGGGCGGTCAGCCGGGTGGATCAGCGACGCCCAGCCGTCCAGCGTCCGGACGAACGAGCCGTCGATCCCGCAGATCGCGTCGAAGCCCTTCGAGCTCGCCCAGCCAGCTGTTGCGATGTCCAGCGTGTATGAGCCGACCTGGGCGACCGTCTCCACCTGGTCGAGCAGGAGGCCATCGAACGGGGAAGCGCCCGGCGCGGGCGCAGGGCACCGCGCCGGCGGCGATTTCCCGGGGATCTGCGCCCCCCTGTTGAGCAGTGGTCCTGCCCTCGCCCGCGCCATGCAACAGCACTCCCCTCGATCATCGCGACGGCCGGCAATTCCAAGGAGCGGTCGCGTCGAGATCGTTGACCTGCAGGCACGCTGCTGCTTTCGCTGGTCTGGCGACAGGCGGCCGCCCGTCGCCGGGCCCCGGCTCTACTGGCATCCTGCCCCCGGGTCGGCCGCCCGTCATGACAGCCCGTCATCGAGCCGGGGTGCCCGTTCGGGGGCTCGGGCCGCTGTCGGCGCGATCGAGCGCTCGACCGGAAGCGGCGGTGCCCCAAACCACGCCGGTTTGGCCGAAGTGCGGTACGGGGAGCCGTCGACGCCTCCGTGGAGGACGAAACGCCATCGGGCGCTCACGAGCCGTCGCCCGCGGAAGCTTTCGGGTGTCGGAGGTCCCAGTGCTGGCACCGCCGCGACCTCGCACTCACCCCGCCCGATAGGGTCGATCCCCGCGCCAGGCCAGGCGAAGGTCCGGGTTCCGCCGCGGTGATGATGCGCCCATCATGGTGCCCAGAGCTCCGGCTCAGCCGAAACACGGTCGGGAGGCCTCTCGCACCGTTGAAGGCGGCCCACATGACCCAGAACCTCGCCAGTCTCGCCAGCTCGGTGGGCGACGCGCAGCGCCGGGTTCGAGAGGCGACTCGCCAAACGCCCGAATGGCACGACGCCCAGCGATCTGCCGTGGAGGCGCGCCTGGACTACTGGAACGCCATGTGCCTCGCCTGGGATGTCCGGCACGCCAGGCCCGATGCCCCGGACGGGCCTCCCGTCAGCGGCCCGTCTCGCGCCGCGGTCTCGCGTCGAGACCACTGGCGGCGATGGACCCCGGCACCGCTCCTCACGCCTATCGCGGCGGACGCGGCGCCGGCGCGCCGCTGGCCAGCCTGGCCGACCCCCATCACTGGCCGGTCGAGCTCGTCCAGGAACAGGTGAACGTCGCCTTGGCGGGCGGCGCCACTGGAGACCCTCCGCGACGTCGCAGCCGCGGTCGAAGGTCGGGAACCGCTCGCCGAGCGGGTATGAGGCGGTGACGGTGGCCCGCGGGTGCTCGCGCGGGCGCTCGAGCCCTGTCAGGAGCGGCCCTGGCGCAGCCGGACGTGGTCCGGCCCCAGGTCATCGACGCGCGTGACCCCGAGCAGGCGCATCGTCCGGACAACGTCGGTCCGCAGCAGGTCGGCGGCCCGCTGCACGCCCCGCTCTCCGCCGGCCATGAGCCCGTAGAGGTACGCCCGCCCTATCAGCACGGCGCGAGCGCCCATCGCGACCGCGGCCACCACGTCGGCGCCGCTCCGCACGCCACCGTCAACGTAGACCTCCGCGCGGTCCGCCACGGCGGCGGCGACGGCGGGCAGCTGCTCCAGCGGCGTGGGCGCCCGGTCGAGCTGCCGGCCGCCGTGGTTCGAGACGATCACCGCGTCCGCGCCGGCGTCGACCACCAAGCGCGCGTCATCGGCCGACTGAATCCCCTTGACCACGATCGGGCCGGGCCACTCGGCCCGGAGCCAGGCGAAGTCGGCGACCGTGATCGACGGGTCGAAGACGCGGTTGATCAGGTCGGCGACGGTACCCTCCGTCTCGGTGAACACCGCGAAGCGCAGCGGCTCGGTGGTGAGCAGGTTGAACCACCATCCGGGATGGCGGGCGATGTCGAGGGTCGTGCGGACCGACAGCCGCGGCGGGATCGCGAAGCCGTTGCGGACATCGCGCAGGCGCGCCCCGGCGACCGGCGTGTCGACGGTCAGGACCAGCGCCGTGAAGCCCGCGGCCCGAGCCCGGCGGACCAGTTCGACGCCGGCCTCGCGATCGTTCCACAGGTAGAGCTGGAACCAGCGGTCGGTCCCGGGCGCGGCGGCCGCCACGTCCTCGGGCGATGTCGTCCCGAGGGTCGAGAGCGCGTACGGGATGCCGACGCGCTCGGCGACGCGCGTGACGGCGGTCTCGCCCTCGTGGTGCATGAGGCGCGTGAAGCCAGTCGGTGCGAACACGAGCGGAAGAGCCGCCGGACGGCCGAGGATGGTGGTGGACGTATCGATCACCGACATGTCGCGCAGGACTCGCGGGACGAACTCGATGCGCTCGAACGCCGCGCGGGAGCGCCGGAGGCTGACCTCCCCCTCCGCGGCGCCGTCGACGTAGTCGAACACGGCGCGCGGCGTCACCCGACGGGCGGCGTCGCGCAGGTCGGCGATCGAGGCGGCACCGGCCACCCGCCGATCGACCGGCCAGAGGCGCAGCGGCCCGGTGCTGAGGTACGGCCGCAGCTCTCTCCAGCGCGGGACGCGCCGGCGCGTCCGCCGCGGCGTCGAGGCAGGGGCGGGGACGGACGGCGTTGCGTCCGCCTTGGTCGGCGGCGTGGGGGGCGTCATCGTCAGCACGATACCGCGCACCGATTCCGGAGTCTCCCGATGCCCTCGATCTCCACCTCCACGATGTCGCCGTCACCGAGGAACACGGGAGGCTGTCGGAATGCGCCGACCCCGCCCGGGGTGCCCGTGGCGATGATGTCGCCCGGGTGCAGGGTGAAGGACCGCGAGCAGTGCGCGATGAGCTCGGCGACGCCATGGATGAGGTCGCCGACCGATGCGTCCTGGCGCAGCTCGCCATTGACCCGCGCGCGGACCCGGAGGGCCGCCGGATCCGGGATCTCGTCCGCGGTGACGATCCAGGGGCCGACGGGGCAGAACGTGTCGAGGCTCTTCGCGCGCACCCACTGGCCGTCGGCGCGCTGGAGGTCGCGCGCCGAGACGTCGTTGAGGCAGGTGTAGCCGAGGACGTGCTCGAGCGCGGTCTCGACGGGCACGCGGCGCGCCGCGTGCCCGATGACGACCCCGAGCTCCGCCTCGTAGTCGACCTCCTGCGTGACGTCCGCGCACCACGAGATCGCCGCCCCGTCGCCCACCAGGGAGCTCGTCAGCTTCGCGAACAGGAGCGGCGCCTCGGGCGGGACCGCCGACTCCTCGGCCGCGTGCTCTCGGTAGTTCCGCCCGACCGCAACGATTGACCGCGGCCGGACGACCGGCGGGAGGAGGGTGAGCTGGTCGAGGCGGCGCACGGGCGCCGTCGAATCGCCCGCGAGCGCGGCGCGCAGCCGGTCGAGGGCCTGCGGGGCGTCCTCGAGCAGGCGGGCCATCGTCCACGGTCCGTCGCCGAGCAGATCGGCCACGTCGATCGCGCCGGGGGCGCCGGCCCCCTTGACGTGGACGGCGAGCCGCTCCTCGCCCGCCACCTCGTGGCTCAGCAGGCGCATGAGCGGAACCTCCCGCTCACTTCGCCCCCCGAACGCCGCCGTCGACGAACAGCCCCGACCCGAGGACGAAGCGCGACTCGTCCGACGCGAGGAACAGCGCTGCGGCCGCCACGTCCTCGGGCTGGCCGAGGTCGCCGGTCAACTGGCGCTCGCGGATGAGCGCCAGGCCCGCGGCCGGGTCGTCGTAGCTCTCGGCCAGGTAGCGGTCGACGAACGGCGTGTGGATGGTCCCGGGCAGCAGCGCGTTCACTCGGATCCCGTGGCGCGCGTAGTCGGCCTGCATCTGGCGGGTGAGCGCGAGCACCGCGCCCTTCGACGCGGCATACGACGCGCGCCGGGCGAGCCCGATCTCGGCGATCGTGGACGACATGTTGACGATGGACCCTCGGCCCGCGGCCACCATGACCGGCACGACCGCGCGGGCGACGAGGAACACGCCCCGGACGTTCACCGCCATCACGCGGTCCCAGAGCTCAGGCGAGGTCTCCTCCACGGTGCCGACGCCGGCGATCCCCGCGTTGTTGAACAGGATGTCGATCGTGCCCCACGCCTCGACGACGGCCGCCGCGAGCGCGACGGTGTCCGCGACGCTCGTCACATCCACCGTGAAGGGCCGGGCGAGCGCCGGCGCCGCGCCCGAAGGGCGGGCAGCGCCCGGGGCGTCCCCCTCGATCAGCGCGACCGTCTCCGCCGCAGCCGCCCGGTCGATGTCGGCCACCGCAACCGACGCACCCTCGGCCGCGAACAGCCGCGCGGTGGAGCGCCCGATGCCCGAGCCCGCGCCCGTGATCAGCGCGACCCTGCCCGCCAGGCGCCCGCTCATCGCGCGTCCGCTGCCGGCGCGGCCGGCACCTGCACCGCCGCGCGGTCCGTCCAGGCGGGGCCGCCCGGGTAGGCGAATGCCGCGAGCGACTCGGGCTTCATCTCGATGGTGTAGCCCGGGGCCGTGGGGACCAGGTAACGCCCGCCCCGCACCACCACCGGATCGACGAAGTGCTCGTGGAGGTGGTCAACGTACTCGAGCACGCGGTCCTCGAGCGACCCGCTGACGGCGATGTAGTCGAACACCGCGAGGTGCTGGACGTACTCGCACAGCCCCACGCCGCCCGCGTGCGGGCACACCGGGACGCCGAACTTCGCGGCGAGCAGCAGGACGGCGATCACCTCGTTGACCCCGCCCAGCCGGCACGCGTCGATCTGGCAGAAGTCCACCGCCCGCGCCTGGAGCAGCTGTTTCCACATCACCCGGTTGTGGCAGTGCTCGCCGGTCGCCACCCGGATCCCCAGGGGCTCGAGCGCCCGGGCGATGCGGGCGTGCCCGAGGATGTCGTCGGGGCTGGTGGGCTCCTCGATCCACCACGGCCGCATCGGCGCGAGCTCCCGCATCCGGTCGATCGCCTCGTCGACGCCCCAGACCTGGTTCGCGTCGACCATCAGGATCCGGTCCGGGCCGATCTCCTCGCGCAGGATTCCGGCCCGGCGGACGTCGTCGGCGCGATCGGCGCCCACCTTGAGCTTGAAGTGGGTCCAGCCCTCGGCGACGCTCGCCCGGCAGAGCTGGCGCATCTTGTCGTCGGAGTAGCCCAGCCAGCCCGTCGAGGTGGTGTAGGCGGGGTAGCCCCGGGCGAGCATCTCGGCCTCGCGCTGCGGCTTGGCCGCCTCGTTGCGGCGCAGGATCGCGAGGGCCTCGTCGGGGGTCAGGGCGTCGGTGATGTATCGGAACGGGACGCTGCGGACGACCTCCTCGGGCGTCATGTCCGCCAGGAGCTTCCAGAGCGGCTTGCCCTCCACCTTCGCGTAGAGGTCCCAGACCGCGTTCACGATCGCCGCGGTCGCGAGGTGGATGATCCCCTTCTCCGGGCCGACCCAGCGCAGCTGGCTGTCGCCGACCATCGCCGACCAGAACCCGCCGAGGTCGGCGGTGAACGACTCGAGCGTGCGGCCGACCACCAGGGGGGCGAGCGCCTCGATCGCCGCGACGCACAGCTCGTTGCCGCGGCCGCTGGTGAACGCCAGGCCGTGGCCCTCCAGCCCGTCGGGGTGGTCCGTGCGGAGGATCACGTAGGCGGCCGAGTAGTCGGGCGCCGTCGTCATGGCGTCGGACCCGTCGAGCGTCGCCGATGTCGGGAAGCGGACGTCGAGGGTCGTTGCCGCGATGATGGTGACAGGCACGCTGGGACTCCTGGCGGTGGGATGCGGGGGGTCGAGCGGGCTCGGCCCGCCGTTGGCAGCCGCGGCCCCGGTGTGGACGGGGCCGCGGCTTGGAGGCTGGGGCTACTTGAACTGCGCGGCGTTGTCCTTGGTCACCATTTGGGTACCCGTGTCCACGTTGGCAGGCACGGACTTGCCGTTGATGGCGTCGACCAGAGTCTGCACGCCCAGCGAGCCCATCTTGGCCGGGAACTGGGCGACCGAACCGGCCTCGGTGCCCTCGGTGATCGCGGTGATCTCGCCGGGCGAGGCGTCGAACCCGACCACGGTGGTCTGGCCCGCGGGGATGTTGGCGTTCTTGATCGCCTGGAGCGCGCCGAGGATCGGCGGTCCACAGGCGCCGTAGATGGCCTCCACGTCGGGGTGCGCGGTGAGGATGTCCTGTGCCGCGTTGAGGCCCTTGGTCTGGTCGCAGTCGGTGGGCGACTTGGCGACGATGGTCGCGGCGGTCCCGAGCGCATCGGTCATCCCGGTGACCCGCGCGTCGAGCGAGGGGTTGCCGAGGACGCCCTGCAGGATCGCGAGCTTCGCGCCGGGCTTCAGGTGCGAGGCGAGCCACGTCCCCGCGAGCTTGCCGCCAGCGAGGTTGTCGGTGGCGACGACGGCGGTCTTGCCGGTCCAGGCCGGGATGTCGTTGTCGATGAGGACGACCTTGATGCCGGCGTCGACCGCCTTCTGCAGCTCCGTCTGGAGGTTCGGGCTCGTGGGCGTGATCGCGATTCCCTTGACGCCCTGGGAGATGAAGGACTCGATCGCGGCGATCTCGCCTGCGTCGTCCGTCCCGCTCGCCCCCTGCGCGAACAGGACCTGCACGTCGGTGTGGTCCGTGTTCCAGGTCTTCACCGCGTTGACCATGGTGTCGTAGAAGTCGACCGGGAACTTGGTGATGAACCCGACCTTGATCGCTCCGGCCGCGGCGCCCGTGGAGCCGGCCGGGGCCGAAGCCGCGTCGCTCGGTGCCGCCGCCGTCGCGGGGCTCGACGGTGCCGCCGTTGCAGCCGATGTCGCCGTCCCGCCGCCGGAGCAGGCCGCCACGGCCAGCACCAGCACGGCAAGCCAAGGGGCCGCCCTGCGCTCGATCATCGCTCATCCTCTCGCTCTCGTGTTCGCTGACCCAATTCCGCCTTGGGGACGCCGGAGGCGGCCGGCACTCGTCACTGCCTCAGGTCTCACCTCCGACGATCAGCGAGACGATCCGCTGCTGGTTGTCGCGGAGGGCGTCCACCTGGCCGACCACCCGCCCGCGGCGCAGGACCACCGCGCGGTCGGCGACCTCGACGACGTGGTCCATCGCGTGCGAGATGACGATCACCGCGTGCCCCGCCTCGCGGAGCCGGACGATCAGGTCCAGCACGCGGCGCGATTCGCGGATGCCGAGCGCGGCGGTGGGCTCGTCGAGGACCACCACGCGGGTCGCGAATGCCGCGGCGCGGGCGACCGCGATCGCCTGCCGCTGGCCGCCGGACATCAGGCCCACCGGCGCCCGGTGGTCGCCAAGGACAACCTGGAGACGGTCGAGCACGTCGGCGGTCGCGGAGGCCATCTCCTGGCGGCGGAGGAGCCGCAGTCCGCGCGGCACGAAGCTGCCCCGCGACAGCTCGCGCCCCGCGTAGAAGTTGGCCGCAGGATCCAGGTTGTCGAACAGCGCGAGGTCCTGGTACACGGTCTCGATCCCCAGGGCCCGCGCGTCCGCGGGCGAGGCAATGGCGACCGGCTGCCCGTCCATCGCTATCGAGCCGGAGTCCAGGTGGTGGACGCCGCTGATGCACTTGATGAGGGTCGACTTGCCGGCGCCGTTGTCGCCGAGCAGCGCGAGCACCTCGCCGTTGCGCACTGCCAGGGAGACGGCGTCCAGCGCCAGCACGGCGCCGAAGCGCTTGGTTGCTCCGCGCACCTCCAGCGCCGGCGGCGCCGATGCAGGGCTCGTCGGCGCCGGGGGAGGCTCCGCGCTCGCGGGCATCGCGGCCACCGGCACGACGCGCATCGGATCGCCCATCGCGCTCATGACCGCGCCGCCTCGGCGACCCGGAAGCGCTCCTCGAGGCGGCCGCGCAGGACGTCCGACTCGACCGCCAGGACGATCACGACCCCGATCACGATGGGCTGGAGGAACGCGTCGACGTTGAGCAGGTTCATCCCGTTGCGGATGACCCCGATCGTGAACGCGCCGATCAGGGCGTTCGAGACCGTGCCCCGGCCGCCGAGGAAGCTCGCCCCGCCGATCACGACGGCAGCGATCGAATCGAGCTCCGCGAGCTCCCCGAACGTGGGCGACCCGCCGTCGAGCCTCCCGGACGTGATCAGGCCGGCGATCCCAGCCGCCAGCCCGGCCAGCGCATAGACGGAGATCAGCACGGCGTCCACCGGGATGCCCTGGCGCCGGGCGGCCTCGGGGTTCCCGCCCACCGCCATGATCCAGCGGCCCCACACGACGCGCGTCAGCAGGCCGGCGATCAGCAGCGCCAGCGCCACCACCACGAATGCCGACACGGGGAGCCAGCCGATCGACGTCCCGCCGATGAAGTTGACGATGTCCGGCATGCCTTGGATCGGCTGGCCGCCCGAGAGCCACAGCGCCAGGCCCCGGGCGGCGCTCAGCATCGCGAGCGTGATGATGAACGGGTGCGGCAGGCGGCCGCGGACGTAGACGACGCCGTTCACGAGGCCGACCGCGAGGCCCGCCGCGAGGATCGCGACGACAACCAGCGGGCCCGACGGCACGGCGGCGAACACCAGCGCCCCCACCACCGACGACAGGGCCAGCGTGGAGCCGACGCTCAGGTCGATGCCGCGGGTCAGGATCACCAGCAGCTGCCCGAGCGAGAGGATGGCGATGACGGCCGTCTGGGCGAGCACGTTGCCGGCGTTGCGCGTGGTGGCGAAGACCGGCGACAGGATCGACAGGGCGATGATCAGCCCGAGGAGCCCGATGAAGGGACCGAACTTGAACAGGGCGAGCAGCACGCGCAGGACATCGCGGCGCTCCAGCTGGCGGCGGGGCGCGTGGCCTGCCGCGGCCCGGGCGGTCGTGTCGCTGCCGGCGTCCGCGACGGCTGCCGCCGGCACTGGCGTCGGCCCGGGCGGGACGGAGGGGTCAGGCGCCCGGCTCGCCGTGAGGTCGGACGTCCCATGTCTAGCGCCAAATCGGCGACGAATGGTCATGAAGCGGCATCCTAGCCACCTAAACATCCGATGTCTAGTGGTATGATTCGCATCGATCGCAGGCGATACGATCCACAACCGGTTCACACTCGCAGCGGAGTCCCGGCATGGCAGCACCGCTCACCGAGACGGTCATCCAACGAATCAGGGACCAGATCGCGTCGGGCGGGCTCGGCCCCGGATCGCGCCTGCCTGCCGAATTGGAGCTGGCCGCGGAGCTCGGCGCCTCGCGGAACACGGTGCGGGAAGCCGTGCGCGCCCTCGTCACGGCGCGCGTGCTCGATGTCCGGCGCGGCGACGGGACGTTCGTCACCAGCCTGCGGCCGGACCTGCTCCTCGGCGGCGTCGGGGCCGCGATGGACCTGATCGAGGAGGGGTTCTCGCTCGAGGTGGTGGGCGTTCGGCGCATCTTGGAGCCCGCGGCGACCGCGCTCGCGGCGGCGCGCATCGACGACGCGACCACTGACGAGCTCGCCGCATGCCTCGAGCGGATGCGGCTCGCGGAGTCCGAGGCGGAGCGGATCCAGCACGACGCGGAGTTCCATCGCCGCGTGGCGGAATCCTCGGGCAACGCCACGCTCGCCTCCATGCTCAATGCCGTCTCGAGCCGGACGATCCGGGCGCGCGCCTGGCGCGGCGTGATCGACGAGGGCGCCCGGGCGCGCACGATCGAGCAGCACGACGAGATCCTCCGGGCCCTCCAGGCCAGGGACCCGAGGTGGGCCGAGGCCGCCGCGCTTGTCCACGTGGCCACGACCGAGTCGTGGTTCCGGGCCGGCCTCGACAGTCGCGCGCAGGGCGATGGCACGGACGAGGCGCCCGGCGAGGCGCGGCCGGGTCGCCGCAACGGGCGGTGAGCGGCGCCGCGGCCCGGAGCGGCAGGGCGAACCCGGGCGCCAGGCCGCCGAGGGTCGACGCCCACCACCACCTGTGGGACATCGAGAGCGGGGCCTACGACTGGCCGACCCCCGACGACGGCCCGATCTACCAGACGTTCACGGCGGCGGACCTCGCGCCGGAGGTGGCCGCGTCGGCGATCGACGGGACGGTGCTCGTCCAAACGGTCAACACGCTCGCGGACACGGACTCGATGCTCGCCGTCGCTGCGGCCGTGCGGTGGGTGCGCGGCGTCGTCGGCTGGGTGCCGCTCGAGGATCCGGCGGCCGCGGCCGCCGCGCTGGACGCCCGCGCAGGTTCCGCGCTCCGCGGCGTCCGCCACCTCGTCCACCACGAGCCCGATCCCGACTGGCTGCTGCGGCCGCCGGTCCTCGACGGTCTGCGCGAGCTGGGAAGGCGCCACCTCACGCTCGACGTGATCGGCCTCTTCCCCGACCACCTCGTCCACGTCCCGCTGCTCGCCGACCGGCTGCCGGACGTCACCTTCGTCATCGACCACCTGGCCAACCCGCCGTACCGCCGGCCGGGCTGGGAGGCCTGGCGGGAGCAGCTTGCGGCGGCGGCACGTCGTCCCAACGTCGCGGCCAAGCTGTCCGGGCTCACGACCGCCGCGGGCGCGGGCTGGACATCCGGCGAGCTCCGGCCAGCAATCGAGGCGGCCCTCGACGCGTTTGGCCCCGAGCGGCTCATGTTCGGCAGCGACTGGCCCGTGTGCCTGGCCTTGAGCTCCTACGCCGAGTACCTCGAGGCCATCGAGGGCCTGCTCGCCCCGCTCTCGGCCAGCGAGCGGGCGGCCACCATGGGCGGCACCGCGGCGCGGATCTACCGACTCGTGGAACGCTGACCCTCGGCGGGCGGCACGTCGCCTTTGCGCCCGAGGGCCCCTAGGCTCCGCGCCGATTCAGCACGCGGACGGCCCGCACCTGGCGAAGCCAGCTCCTGAACCGTCACGAGGCCCTTCCGCCAGGAAGGGCCTTTCGCTTCGCCGGGAGTCCGGCGTGGGCCGATGTCCGCGACCTATCGGCGTCGGCCCGTCTCGAAGGGACCGCCGTGCCCGGGGATCACGAGGTCGACTCCGGCCAGGACCCGCGCCCTCCCTGCTCGCAGTGCGTCCGTGTCGCTGGCATACGGGTCAACCTCCGGCGAGCGGTCCTCGCGCCACCAGAGGTGCGTGAACCCGACCCTGCCCGCCTCTGTGTCCACGATCAGCGTCGCGTCCTCCGGCGTGTGCCCGGGGGTCAGCCAGACCTGGACGTTCGGGGAGATGTGGAATCCCTCGCCCTGGTGCCCGTGAACCATGTCGTCGCGGCGGACCGAGCGGGAGTCGACAACCTCGGCGTTGGGGAAGAGGGCGATGTTCACGATATGGTCGAGGTGGTGATGGGACACCCAGACATGCGTGACGGCCTCCGGGATAAGTCCCAGCGCAGCGATCGGGCCCAGGATCTGGCCCCGATCTCCGACCATCCCCGGGTCGACGACGATGGTCGTGTCGCCATCCCGGATCAACCCGATCGTGCTCGCGACCCGCGGCAGGTCCGCGTAGCCTCGCACCAGGATCTCGACGTCGGCCTTGCCGTCCACTGCGTTCTCCCTGTGGATCCGCGCGCCCGGCCTGGTCGCCGAGACTGGCCGGCCCGCCGCAATCCTATCGAGCCCGACCCCGGCCTCCGCGGCCGTCACGTCACCCACCAGCAGCCGCGTGAGCACCGGCGCCCGCTGCTGCTCCCTGCTCGTCATCGTGATCGTCTCCCACATCTGCGGAGACTGACAAAGTCACTGAGCAGTTGGCACTGACAAAGTCGTTGAGCAACAACAGACCGCGGGGGGCGGGTTGACGCACGGTGGATACTCCCCCCAGCGACACGTCGGCACAGTTGTCCCAGCCGGTCCCGGAGCGCAGGCCGTGTCCCGCACGGCTCCTTCCGCGGACGGCGCGCCGGCCGGGCCCAGAGACCTCGCGGTTAGCGCCGGGGGACTGCCAGGAGGCTGCGGCATGGCGACGGGCACGCTGTTCTATGTCCACGGCGCCGGCAACCGGAGCGCCGACGCGGCCGTGATGGCCGCCAACCTGCGAGCGGGCTTCCGGCTCGCGGATCCCTCGCGGCTGGCTGTCTCCGACTGGGGTCAGGCGCTGGCTCCGGACGCCGCGCTCCCCAAGCTCGACGCCACGCTCCCGCCGCCGCCGCCCGGCGGCCAGGGCCTCGTGGCTGCCGGCGCCACCCCAACGCTCACAGACCCGTGGGCGCCGCTTGCCGCGCTGGAGGCCCCGGGCGGGACCCGGGGGCTCGTCGGCCCGCCCGGCCGCGCCGATGCCGACGCCCTCCTCGCGTTCCTCTCGACCGGCCTGGTCCGGCTCGACAACCTCGATGTGGCGCCGGCCGACCTCGCCCGTGCGGCCCGGCGCGTTGGGCGCTCGGCCCACTACCGGGCGGCCAGCGCCGATCCGCTGACGATGATCGACGCCACCGCGACGAGCGCGGCGGCCCTCGCGCTCGGCCCCAGGCGGCCGCGCCAGACGCTCGGCCTGCCGGGCATCCCGTGGCCCGACATTGACGCGCTCAAGGGCCGGATCGCCGAGGCGATCGCCGGGACGGGCGTGCTCTCGGTCGTGTCGAGCGTGCTCGGCGGCGCACTCGGCCCGCCGGTCATGCTGTGGGCGACCCGCATGCTCGAGCCCCACCGCGCGGAGATCATGCACGCCCACATGCTGATGGCGGTCGACGTGCTGTTCTACCAGCGCCACGGCGGCGCCATCCGCGATCACGTCCGGGCGGAGCTCGCGGCGCTGCAGGGCCCCGTCGTGGCGCTCGGCCACAGCCTCGGCGGCATCATCCTGGTCGACGCCCTGTTCGGGCCCGGCGCGCCGGCGCACGACGTGGCCCTGCTGGTCACGTTCGGCTCGCAGTCGGCATTCCTCAACGCGATCGGCGCCCTCGACGCGGTCAGCCCCAACCGCCCGTGGCTCAACATCTGGTCGCGGACCGACTTCGTCTCGTTCCTCGCCGGAGGCCTGTGGCCCGGCTTGGTGACGGACCGCGAGCTCGTGATCGACCTCGGCTTCCCGGCGTCGCACGGCTCCTACCCGACCACGCCCGGCTTCTTCGGCCTGGTGACCGCAGACCCAGCCTTCCCGCCGGGGCTGGTGGGCGCGGCCCCTCCGGGGCCCTGACCGTCCCCGCCGACCGACCTCGGCGAACCACGGCGCGACATGCAGGGAGGACGTGTCCATGCAGGCCTTCGATCCCGGGCCGCCGGAACCCTTCGCGACGATCTTCGCGAACGCTCCCGACTACGCGGCCTATCGCCAGCACTTCTGGTACGACTGGGGCCAGGTCTTCCACCGCGGGCGGCTCGACGGGTCGGCCCGGGTGCTGGCCATCGCGTCCGACCCCGGGCCGACCGAGCGGGTGGCCGGCCGGACCCTCGTGGGCGACGCCGGCCAGCGCGTCCAGGGCTTCTTCGCCAAGCTCGGGCTCACCCGGTCGTACCTGTGCCTCAACGCCTTCACGTATGCGCTGTTCCCAAGCCACGGCGCGGCGGCCCCGACCGTCCTCGGCGACCCGACGATCCGCGACTGGCGCAACGGCCTGTTCGACGCCGCCGCGAGCGGCGGGGGACTGGCCGCCGTCATCGCCTTCGGCTCCAATGCCCAGAAGGCCGTCGACCTGTGGTCGGGTCTTCCGGCCGGGCTCCCCGTCGTACGCATCCCGCACCCGAGCAGCCACAACGCCAAGGCGCTCGCGGACGGGTGGCGGGCGGCGATCGTGCAGCTCCGGGCGACCGTGACCCCGGATGCGGATGGCGATCCAACGCTTCCCAACTACGGCGCGACGGTCCACGAGGCGGACTACGCGGCGATCCCGCGGTTCGACCTGCCGTTCGGGGCGCCGCCCTGGCTGGGCGACGACTCGGCCGGGCGAAAGGCCAAGCCGCGCCACAACAACACGGTCAGCCGCCCAAGCCCGGACGACCGCCACACGCTGATCTGGCAGTGCCCGGCGACGACCCCGTGAGCCGGGCGGTGCCGGCGTCGCGGGCGGCTCACGCCAGCCCGAGAGGGGGATGACGATGCTCCAGGCATACGTGCTGCTGGGTCGCGTGGTGACGATGGCCCAGCCCGAGGTGATCGAGCACGGGGCGGTGTACGTGGCGGGCTCCACGATCACGGCCGCGCTCGACGCGACCGCCCCGCCGCCGGCCGGGTTCGCGGCAGCCCCGCGGATCAAGACCCGCGGCACGATCTACCCCGGCCTCATCGAGCTGCACAACCACCTCGCCTACGACGTCCTGCCGCTGTGGAAGGTCCCGCGCCTGTTCACCAACCGGGACCAGTGGTCAACTGGCCCGGTGTACCGGGGGCTGATCAGCGGCCCGATGAACGTGCTCGGCCAGACGAACGGGCTGCCGGAGGCGGTCGTCCGCTACGTCGAGGCGAAGGCGCTCCTCGGCGGCACCACCACCTCGCAGGGGATCGCCCTGTACTCCGACCCCGGGATCGGGGGGCTCTACTTCGGCGTCGTGCGCAACGTGGAGTCCCCGCACGACGCCGTGCTGCCGGCCGCGGCCACCCGGATCGCCGACGTCGACGCAACCGATGCCACCAAGTTCCTCGCCCGGCTCCAGGCGCAGACGTGCCTCCTGCTCCACCTCGCCGAGGGCACCGACGCCGCGGCCGAGGGGCATTTCCAGGCGCTCCACGTCAACGGCAGCTGGGCGCTGGCCCCCAGCCTCGGTGGCATCCACTGCGTGCCCCTGACGTCGGCCGACTTCGGCGCGATGGCGGCCGCCGGGGCGGCGATGGTCTGGTCGCCGCTCAGCAACCTGCTCCTCTACGGCAGGACTGCCGACGTGGCCGCGGCGAGGGCTGCCGGGGTGCGCATCGGCATCGGGTCCGACTGGGCGCCCAGCGGGTCCAAGAACCTGCTCCACGAGCTCCGAATCGCCCGCTTCGTCGCCGACGGCGCGTTCAGCGACCGGGAGCTCCTTGCGATGGCCACGACCACCGCGGCCGAGATCCTCGGCTGGCAGGCGTCGGTGGGCTCGATCGAGGCGGGCAAGCGGGCCGACCTGCTCGTCGTCGCCGGCCGAGGCCACGACGCGCACGCGCACCTGTTCGAGTGCCGCGAGACCGACGTCGCGGCCGTGGTCATCGACGGCGTGGCCCGCGCCGGCACCGCCCGGCTCATGGGCGAGCTCGGGGTGACGGGGGCCGAGTCTGTGCGGGTCGGCTCCACGAGACGTCTGCTCAACCTGCCCCAGATGGGCGCCGATCCGGCGATCGCGGACCTCACCCTGGGCGAGGCGACCCGCCGGCTCCGCGATGCACTGGCCAACCTGCCCCAGCTGGCGCTCGCCCTCGAGGCGCCCGCGCTCGCCCGCCCGACGCCGCGCTTCACACTGCTCCTCGACCACGACGAGGTCGGCGGCCAGGCCGTCCGGCCGCACCTGCCCGGGCCGGGCGGCGCCCCGACGGCAACCCTCGGCCCGGACCTCGCCGCCGCCATCCCGCTGTCCACGCTGCTCCAGCCGCTGCAGCTCGACCCGCTCACGGTCGCCAGCGACGGCGAGTACGCCACGACCCTGAGCACGGCCGTGAACCTGCCCGACGCCCTCAAGGCCGCGATCCCCACGCTCCTCTGACCCCGCGTCCCGCCCGCGCCCGGTCCGAACGCGACCGGATGTCGTCCCGCCCACAACCGGAGGACCCGCCATGACGACCCAGCACACGGACCAGGTCTGCTCGATCATCCCGCCGTTCATCCTGAGCCGCGTCGCGGCCGAGGGAACGGTCGACGAGCGCGCCGCCGCCCTGCGCACCCTCACCGTCTCGACGTCGATCCGTGCCCACCGGTCGCTGATCGCCTCGCTCGTGTCCACGGGCCAGGCCACCTCGAGCGAGCTCGCCCCCGCCGCCCCGCCCCCCGAGCAGGAGGTCGTCTACGACGTGGCCGGCGGCTCCGAGGCGGACCTGCCCGGCACCCGAAAGCGCGCGTTGGGCGACCCGGCGGTGGCCGACCCCGCGGTGAACGAGGCGTACGACGGCGCCGACGCCACCTACCACTTCTACCTCGAGGTGTTCGCGCGGGCGAGCGTCGACGGGCGGGGCCTGCCGCTGGTCTCGTCCGTCCACTTCGGCCACGGCTACGACAACGCCTTCTGGAACGGCAGCCAGATGGTCTACGGGGACGGGAGCGGCCAGGTCCTCGCGGTCGGGTCGCTGACCAAGGCCCTCGACGTCATCGGCCACGAACTGACCCACGGCGTGACGCAGTACACGGCGGGACTCGAGTACCACGTGCAGCCAGGCGCCCTCAACGAGTCCATCTCGGACGTGTTCGGCTCGCTCGTGCGGCAGCGCCACCTCGGCCAGACGGCCGAGGTGGCGGACTGGCTGATCGGCCCGGGCATCCTTGGCACCGCGCTCCACGGCGTCGCGCTGCGGTCGATGAAGGACCCGGGCTCCGCGTTCAGCGGCGATCCGCAGCCGGCGACCATGGCCAACTACGTCCACCTCCCCGACAACGCGGACCCGGCCAACGACAACGGGGGCGTCCACATCAACTCCGGCATCCCCAACAAGGCCTTCTACCTCACCGCGATGGCGATCGGGGGCAACGCATGGGAGGCGCCCGGCCGGATCTGGTACGACGCCCTCACGACCAGGCTGACGGCCACCGCCAACTTCGCGGCCGCGGCCCGCGCGACCGTCGCCTCGGCGGGTGCCCTCTTCGGCCGGCGCAGCTCGCAGGTCAAGGCCGTCCGGGAGGCCTGGCGGGAGGTGGGCGTGCTGCGCCGTCGCAGCTGAAGCGCCGCCCGTCGTGCCCGCGCGCGGTCGCCCGGCAGCGCTCGCGCGCGGCGCGCATCATCGCCCCCGGAGCGCGCATCATCGCCCTCGGAGGCTGCCAGTGAAGGTCACCATCGCCCACGGCGGGACGATCGTCCCGGTCGTGGTCACCACCGAAGCGGATACCGAGCTGCTCGACCCCGAGCCGGCCCAGCAGCTCCGCCGGCTCATCGCGGCCGTCGGGCCGCTTGGCGCGGACGCTGTGGGCGACGAGCCCGCGAACGACCCCCCGGCCCAGCCGGACCGCGGGGCGTACCGCGTGACGATCGCTGACGGCGAGGCGAGCCAGACGACGGTCATGCGCGAGCAGGACGTGTCGCCGTCTGTGCAGGAGCTGATCGACTTCGTCGCAGCCGCGCCCGGCGCCGGCACGACGGTGCGGCCCCAGGGGGCACCCGACGCCGGGGTCGCGGACCCCGGATCGAATCGATAGCGCACCGCGGTCGCTTCCCGGAGGCGTGTCGGCGCGCCGCGCGCCCCCGGCGTACCCCGCCGACCGCAACGGCACGGCCGCCGTGGGCCGCCCGCCGGCCGTTCGGCGCAGCGGCGTCCGGCGATGCCCGTCGCCGGTTCGGTCCGCGGTAGGACGCGCGAGTCGCGTGCGGGCGCCTTCAGTGGGATCTTGTGGGCTGGCGGATAGTTCGGGACCCAGATCTTTGCCCGGAGTTGCCTATCGGGGGTGGGCCATTCGGCATCGGAAACCCCGGCCTCCGCGCGGCAGACTCCCGGTGCGGACCGAGCGCACTGGGAGGCATTGCCGGGCCGCCACACGAGGGAGGTCTCGATGCACCGCAGCCGCTCACTTTGCGGCCTCATGGCCGTGGCGGCGTTGGTCGCCGCCTGCGGCAGCACAGGCCCGACGCCCGTAGCCAGCAGCGCCCCGGCGTCGAGCGAGGTCGCGTCGATGGCCCCGGTCGCGTCGACCGCCGCCGCGGCGACCATGGCGCCCACCGCGTCCGCGACGGAGGCGCCCAGCCTGACAGCGACCGCCCCGGCCGACGTCTCGGCCGCGTTCAACGCCGCGATCTCGGACCCGATGTGGTCGCCGCACATCACGGTCCAGGCCGTGTCGACCATCGGCAGCGCCACCGTCCCGATGACCGGCACGATCGACGTCACCCCGGGGACCACGCACACCGTGATCACGTCGGGGCAGGGGAGCACGTCGGTCACCGAGGAGACGATCTCGAGCGGGTCGACCAAGTACACCCGCCAGTACGGCGCCTGGTTCAAGTCGACCACCGTTGACACGAGCGGCCTCGGCACCCTCGTGACTGGCACCAAGGGCTTCACGGACGCTGGCGTCGAGGCCAAGGGCGGCCAGCAGCTGCACCACCTGGTGCTGCCGACCGGCTCGGCCGTGCCCACCGCAGGCCTCGGCATCCCCGCCACCGCGACTGCAGCCCAGGCGGCGATCGAGGCGTGGGCGGACGCCCAGGGTAACCCGGTCGTCATCGACGTCGCGGCCAGCTGGAACCAGGTCGCCAAGACTGCGACGGTCCCGGTGACCGTTGCCATGGAGCTCACGGTGGCCGGCGGCGCGCAGACCATCAGCCTCCCCACCGATGACGATCTGTGGGCGTGGAAGACCTCGTCGGTCAACCACTACACGGTGGCGTACCCGATCACTTGGGAGTACACGAAGGGCACCTCAAAGAAGGCCGACTACTTCGACGGCTATGACGGCTCGTTCCTCGGCGTCACCCGCTTCTCGGCGCAGAAGCTCTCGCTGAACGCGGTGACGACGTACATCCGCGGCCACCTCGCGTCGTGGTCCGGCCTGACGAGCGCCCATCTGATCAAGGTCTCGGCAGCCAAGCTCGGTGGCGTCTCCGCCCGGCTCGTCCAGCTGCGCGGCACCTACAAGGGCGTCACCAAGTACCACTACGACATCGTCGCTGTGAAGGGCGCCTACGTCTTCGAGATGGTGCTCTCGGTGCCGCGCAAGCCCACCGCCGACGACCTCGCGATGTGGGCCACCTTCCTCGCCACCTACAAGATGAAGTAGCCTCGGCGCCTACGAGTCGCACGACGTGCGGGGCCCCGAGCGGGGCCCCGCACCGATTCCGGCGCGATGAGGCGTCAGGCGCCCTCGGCGGCGATCTGCTCGAGGTAGGCCCCGATCGCCGGCACCTCGTACAGGCGGCGCATGAAGTAGTCGTTCACGGCGCGCAGCGCGTCGTCCTTGACCAGCCCGACAGCGGTCGAGCGCGCGTCGGCGCCGTCGGCCGCGCGCAGGCTGTCGCGGACGGCATTGAGGCTCCGGACCATGTCGGCCTCGGCGGGTCCGTCGAGCGCTGCGACCGCGGCCATGATCAGCTCGTCGGCCTGGGCCACCAGCCAATCCGGGTCGAAGTCGGAGCCGGGCGTGTCGGCGTCGTCAAGGGTCCGCACGAGCGCCGCGATCTGGTACAAGGCGGTCGTCGGCTCGTCGAACAGCTCGCGCAGGTACACGGCCTCGGGGTAGCGACCGGTCAGCCGGAAGATGTTGTACAGGCGCCGGGCGACCTTCCCGTAGTTGGGGTCACGGACCGAGTACTTCCAGACTTCATGTCGGAGCTGCTGCACGTAGTCGTCGACGGCGTCGGACGAGAGCTCGCTCACCAGCCGGCGCACGAGGGGCAGTGTCTCGCTCTCCAGGTACACCTCCTGGAAGTAGGGGTCGACGGCGCCGTCGAGCGAGGTCACGGACCCGTCGGGCGCCTCCCAGGTGACGTCGAGCACGTTGCTGGCGTTGGCGAGCGCCCGGCGCGACGGGTCGGCCACGATCCAGTCGAGCTTGCACCAGCCGGGGTCGGCCGCGGCGTCCTCCCAGGCGATCGAGACCGGCTCGCCGTCGCGGACGGCATCGATCCGGCCGGCCGCGATCTCCCGCGGCGTCCAGGAGATGGGGCTGCCGGCCCGCACGTCGGCCCCGGCGTGCTGGGCGTCGTACGGCCAGGCTCCCAGCTTCACCTCCCAGAGCCGGTAGGTCGGCCCGATCCGGGTGGCCAGCGCCTTCGCCCGCATCTCCTCGCCCAGGATCCGGCAGGCGTCCTCGCGGCTCGGGGCGCTGATGTGGACGCGCTCGAAATAGTCGCAGTCGCCCGGGAACGCCTGGATCTTGCTCTGGGCCGCCGAGCCTGACAGGGCGAGCGCCGTGCGGACGACGGGCGGTCGGGCGGGCAGGCCGACGACCTCGCCGAAGGCCCGGAACCGGGCGAGGTCGCGAGGCGTGAAGTCGAGCATCGTGACGCGGTGGCCGTACACGCCGGTGTCGACGTCCACCACGATGTCGCCGCCGCCGGCCTCGGCCTCGATCGCCGCGACCCACGCCTCGGCCTCGGCCTCGTCGAGCTCCACGCCGAGCCGGCGCGCCGACTCGATCACGCCTGCGAGCGAGGCCGTCGAGCCGATCAGGTCATCGGTCATGGTTGACCCTCCGTGGTCGCCGCCCCCGATGCGGCCGTCGGCCCAGTATCGGTCGGCGCGATGACGGCGCGCGACGTGTCCGCGCATGCGATTGCTAGGATCAGGCGCGATGGGGCAGGCTGGCGGAGGCGATGATCGAGTGGAGCAGGAGACCTGGATCAGCGTCGACGTCGAGACGTCCGGCCCCACGCCGTCGACGGGCAGCCTGATCGCGATCGGCGCCTGCCTCGTCGACCGGCCTGAGGTGGCCGTCGAGCTGCTGCTGCGTCCCGACCCGAGCCTGCCCTGGAGCGAGGAGGCGGCCGCCGTCCACGGCCTCGACCCGGCCATGCTCGAGCTGGCGGGCCAGGACCCGGCGGCGGCGACGGCCGCCTTCGACGCCTGGGTCGCCTCGGTCGTGCCGGCAGGCTCGCGGCCCGTCTTCGTGGCGCTCAACGCACCGTTCGACTGGATGTTCGTGGCGGACGCCGCGTGGCGCCACCTCGGGCGCAACCCGTTCGGCGTCAGCGCCCTCGACATCAAGGCGCTCTACCTCGGCGCCCACCTCGACACGGTCCGCAGCTGGGGCGAGACGACGCGTCTCCGGATGCTCGGGCGGCATCCCGTCGACCTGCCCCACACGCACCGGCCGCTCGACGACGCCCGCGAGCAGGCGGCGCTCTGCCGCGCGATCCTCGGGACGGCGCGGACCCCCTGAGCGAGCGGCCCGGCGGCCGTGCGATCGGCGCACACGGCCCTGGAGGCGAATGACGTTCTTAGCAGCCCGGCAACGGATGCTCAGCGGCCCCGGCGCATCGCCCCCGCGATCAGGATCCCGCCGAGCGCGATGATGGCCACCGGCCAGACGAGGTCCCAGTTGATCGGGACGTACTCCCGGATCAGGAACCACACGCCCAGCACGACGAGTACGATCCCGGCGATCACCCCGGCGCGCTCGGCCGCGAAGCCGGCATCCCATGACGGCCTCGGGCCCCGGTCCCAGTTCTCCGGCCAGCTGGTCGGCACCCCGTCCGGCGTCGGCTGGGCGCCCGGCGGCATGCCAGTCGGCGCGCCGGCAGCACCCGTGCCGCCCTGCCAGCCCGTGGCGCCCGTCCAGGCCCCGCCGGGTGCCCCCGCGCCCCAGCCCTGGCCGGATCCCTGGCCCCAGCTCGGCGGATGGCCCGAGGACTGCCCGCGGCGCGGTGTCCAGCCCGGGGGGGCGTCTGGCACCACGATCGCCATGACGATGTACAGGAGCACGAACACGCCGCCCGAGACGAGCGCGAGCAGCACCCAGCCGATGCGCATCAGCGACGGGTCGATGCCCAGCCAGGCGGCCAGGCCGCCGCAGACGCCGGCGATGGACCGGTCGGTCGTGGACCGGTAGAGGCGGTCATCCACAGCCGTCCTCCGGGTCGAGGGTGATGGAGCCCAGATTGACCGTCACGCGGAGGTCGAGCCGCGACGACGCGATGGCCCATGGCCCGCGCGTCCATGTCGACCCGTCCTGCACCAGGCCTTGCTGGGTGAAGTTGGTGGAGCCCAGCGTCTGGCCGTCCACGGAGATCCGCAGCGGCACGCTGCTCGGCGTGCAGATGCTGACGCTGCCGGCATTAGCGGTGAACGACCCGGTCAGGGTCCCGCTGGGCTCGGGAAGCGCGACCCGGAGCGATCCCGCGTTCACCGTGCCGGTCACCGAGTTCGTGCCGATGGCGGCCCCCAGGTCGAGACGGGCGTCGCCTGCGTTGACCGTGGCAGCGAGCGACGTCACGTGTGCCCCGCTGAGGGAGGCGTGCGCGGAGCCCGCGCCGACCTCGATCGAGAGGTTGGTCGCGGAATCCCTGGGGAGCACGACGTCCCAGTGTGCTGCCGGGTCGCCGATCCCGAAGCCGTGGCGCTGGCCGAACCGCGCGTCAAGCCGCGCATCGCCAGGGGAGCCGATGTCGGGCGCGCTGACGCCCTCCGTCGGCCATGCGATCGACCAGCCGCTGCCCGGCGCCGAGGAGACCGCGATCGCGCCGCAGTCGACGGTGAGGCTCACGGTCGCCTGCGACCCGAGCGACCCGGTGACCGGCTGGCCATTCTGGGCCGAGGGCGTGGTTCCGGGCACGCCGCAGAAGGCGAAGGGGGCGTTGGGCCCGAAGCCGCCGCCCACGACGCCGCCCGCCATGAGCCCGAACGTCAGCCCGACCACGATATTGCCGATGGCCGCGCCGGGCGTTTGCCGCAGCGCCAGGCCCAGGCCGCCGCCGATCAGCAGCATCGGCCACAGCTGCCACGCCTGGCGCGCGGTTGTCGCGTCAAGCGCCCCGCTCTGGACGGCGAGCGGGACCGCGCCGAGGGCGATGAAGAACACACCCCAGCCAAGCAGACCCCGATTGACGTGCATCGCTACCTCCCGCCACGCATCGCGGCCCATTCTCGCGCACGCGGGTGGCGTCGGTGCATGACGAGCGTCCTGACCGGCGGGCCCGACCGGCCCGCTTCGGGCACGGGCGCGGCCGGGGCGGGGCGCTGCCCGCGGACCTGCCGCGGCGCGTGGGTCGCCCGCCCTCCGCCGGGCCCGGCGACCATGCGCCGACAGGCCCTCCCGGGACCCGGCCGCCGGGCGATACTCGCCGCGTGCCCGAGATGCTGCTCCCCGAGCCCGAGTACCGGGCGTTCCGGGTCCGACTGCTGCGCCTCGCCTGCCGGGTGGTCGTCGGCGGGCTGCTGCGCATCCGCGTGGAGCACCCCGAGCGGTGGGCGACGGGCCCGGCAGTCTACTGCTTCAACCACCTCAACTGGGTGGACCCGCTCGTCCTGATCGCGGTCCTGCCGCTCCGTCCCCACTACGCCATATTCGGCCCGAAAGAGGAGGACATGACCCGTGGCGCGCGGAACCGGCTCATTGCGTGGGCCGGCTTCGGGATCCCGTACCGCCCCGAGAAGACCGACCTGCTGCCCACCACGCGGCGCGTCGGGAAGGTGCTGTCGCGGGGCTGGGTCATCGCGATCGCGGGGGAGGGGAGGATCCACCGCGGCGAGCACGAGCTGACGCCGATCGCAGACGGCACCGCCTACTTCGCGATCCGGTCGGGCGTGCCGGTGATCCCGCTCGCGATCAACGGCACGTCGTGGCTGGCGTTCCGGCGCGGGGTGCGGATCCGGGTCGGGGCGCCCATCGTCCCGGACAGCCGCGCCACGCACGGCGCGATCGGGTCGCTGACGCGGCGGATCGAGGCGGAGCTGCTGGCGATGACCGCCGACTTCCCCGAGCCGCCGCCGCCCGGACGTCGATTCCGTCGCCTCACCGAGTGGTTCAACGACTGGCCCGAGGGTGCGCGCCCGATGCTGGGCGAGGGCGACGGCGCAGCCTACCTGCGCAACGCGCGCGGACGCGACGCGCGCGGACGCGACGTCGCCGGAGGGGGCGCGGGCTGACCCCACCTGTGGCATCCTGCTTGGGACACCGCACCACCTTGGAGATCCTGCGTGGGAGCCACCGGCCTCTCAGCCGACCGCACCGAGTACCGCGCGCGCCTTGCGGAGCAGTCTGACGACCAGATCGACAGCTGGGCCGCCGAGATGATGCGCGATATCGCCATCCGCCGTGGCGTGCTGCGCGTCATCGACGACTTCCGCACGGCGGCGAACCTCAGCGACCGTGAATTCGAACGGGTGTTCGCTTCCGGCGGCGGTCCGCCCGCGTCGATCGGGCGCGACGCGGAGGGCCGCCTGATGGTTCCCGCCGTGGCGCTCTGGGCGCTCGTGCCGGGCATCCGCGCCGAGGTCGGCGACGGTCGGGGGCGGCTGATCGAGTACCTCGTCGCCTCGTTCGACGAGCTCGTCTACGTCTGATCGCCGCCCCGCTGCGGCGCCCTTCCGGCAGGCCCACCCGATCGGGGAGGCCGCGCCACCAGACCCCCCTGCGCCCCTGAACCGGGCCGCCATCGCGGGCACGTGGCGCCGCCACGTCGAGCCCGGGCCCGGCGCGCCAGGGCACCGGGCGACTGGCGCCACACCCCGCCCGCCCGCGGTGGGACCGGCCGCGTCCGTTTCCCCCGCCGGCCCAAGCACGGTCCCGCGCCCTGGCGGGGGGTCGGGCCCGGCGCCGCGGCCCGGCCCGGCGGACGCGACCTTCGCGACCGAGGTGCCTGAGGGGCGCTCGTCGGGCGCCGGGGCCCCGGATTCCCCCGGCGTGCCGTGGGTGCCGCAACGCGAGCGGCGGGCGCGTGTCCTGCGCCCGGCCGCGGGGGCGGGGCCCCTCCAGCCCGTTGGTCCGCACGAGCGCCCGCGCCCGGCGTGGAGGGCGGCGGTCCCGTCTGCCCCGGGCCGCCTCCGCCGGCCCCTCGAGGTCGTCCGGCTGGTCCACCCATTCCCGTCACTCCTCGACGGGACGGTTGTGGGGGTCGTCGCGCTCGTCGCGGGGGCGGCACCCGCCCGGGCCCTGCTGCTCGGGACCTCGATGACGCTGCTCCAGTTCGCCATCGGTGCGCTCAACGACCTCGTCGACGCCCCGCGCGACGCCCGCACGCGGCGCGGCAAGCCGATCCCGGACGGCGCCGTCCGGGAAACGGCCGCGCGCGCGGTGATCGCAGTGGGCGCCGGCGGGGGAGCGGCGCTCGCGCTCGCTGCCGGCCCCACTGTGCTCCTGCTCGCCGCCCTGGGCCTCGCGATCGGCGCCTGGTACGACCTCGCCGCGAACGGCACCAGGCTCTCGTGGCTGCCGATCGCCCTGGGCGTCCCGCTGCTCCCCGTCTACGGCTGGTACGGTGCGACCGGCTCGCTGCCCTGGGCATTCGCCGTGCTGGTCCCCGCGGCGGCCCTGGCGGGCGCCGCCCTGGCCATCGCCAACGCGGCCGTCGACGCCGAGCGCGACTCGGCCGCGGGCACGATGACGCTCGCGGTGGCGCTCGGACCGGTCCGCGCGTCGGCCGTCGTCCTCGTCCTCCAGGGCCTTGTGGCGACCCTTGCGGTGGTCTCGGCATCGAGGCTGGGGGCGACGGGGGGCTGGCTCACGGCAGCGGGCGCCCTCGCCCTCGTGCCCGTGCTCGCGGCGTCCTTCGGGTTCCTGGCGGCCCGGCGCGGGCCAGGTGCCCGAGAGGCGGCATTCGAGGTCCAGGCGGTCGGCCTCGGGCTCCTCGTCGTGGCCTGGGTGAACGCGGTCAGTGTGGCAGCAGCCTGACAGAACGCCTGAAACTCTGGCCTGCCCAGAGGCCTCAGGAGCAACGAGGACTGGGGTGGTGCGCGCCCGCAAACCCCTTGGTCCCACCGGGCCGGTGGACGACTGTACCCCTAACAGACGCCCTAGCATGCCCGTTATCGTAGGCATCACGCCGCACGCTTGGAGGAAGCCAGCGTCTCATGTCGTTCTTCATCAGCCGCTTCCGGGGTCTTGGCATCGCGCTCGCGGTGCTCGCCATTTCCGCTGGAGCGGTCTTCGCGGCAGCCCCGTCCATGGCCCCGGTGTCGTCGCACGCCGCTGGGCAGGCCCTCACTGATGATCCCGGCGACTCGGCCTCGCCGAGCGAGAGCGCATCACCGACCGACAGCGCGTCGCCGTCGGCGAGCGAATCGCCGAGCGCATCCCCGTCTGAGAGCCCGGAGCCGACCGAGTCGCTCGAGCCGACCGAGAGCCCCGAGCCGTCTGCTGCCACCGAGGGCGCCGCCAGCCCGCGCCCCGACACGCACGGCGCGCTCGTGTCGACCGCGGCACGCATGCCCACGCCGTCGGGCTTCCCGAATCACGGAGCATTCGTCTCCTGCGTCGCGCACATGCATGTCTCGGCGGCGGGCTTCGACTGGAGCACCGTCACCCCCGAGTCGTGCGGAATCGTGCCGGCGGGCTCTGCCCAGCCGCAGTCGACCACGCACGGGCAGGGAGCCTCCCATGCGGCCGCCGGCAAGGCGAATGGCAAGGGCCACAACAACTCGAAGCACGGGGGCTGACCACGGCCGGCTCGTCCCCCGAGCTGCAATCATGAAGCCGGCGCCTTTGGCGCCGGCTTCTTCGTTGCGGTCTGGTCGCCGAACCCGCGGCCGGGGATGTCAGCGATCCGGGTCACCGCTCCTCACCACGGCGATCGCGTTCTCCAGGCGGAGCTTGGCGATCGTCAGGTACTTGGCGAGGTTCGCCCGGTCGGTCGAGCCGATCGAATCGAGCAGTCGCGGGTCGCGGAGCACACCCAGCAGGTCTTCGACCGCTTCGTTGAGCTGGGCCTTGGCGGCGTAGAGGCTGTCGTCCTTGAGGGCCCCGTGCGGGGCGCTCGCGGCCCAGCCGACCTCGGCGGCCTGCGGACCCGGACTCGCGACGCCCGGCTCCTCACTGGCGGCGGCGGCCACTTCGTCGGCAACGGCCGCCGGGTGCCGCGTCGGGCGCCCCTCGATCCGCTCGCGGAGCTTGACCAGGGACAGCTCGTTGCGGGCGACCGCGTCCGCCAGCCGCTTCCGCTTGCGCGGGTCCGCGACCTTCATCAGCTCGTAGGCGTGGGACAGCGTGTCCTTGCGCAAAGACACCAGTTCGCGGACCTCGACGGGTGCGTCGGCAAGTCGCAGGCGGTTCTCGAGGTAGCCCTTGTCCTTGCCCAGCTTGTCCGCCAGTCGACGGATGCTGTACCCGTGCTCCTTGATCATGCGGTCGTACATGACCGCCTCGTCGATCGGGGAGATGTCCTCGCGCTGGAGGTTCTCGATGATGGAGATCTCGAGTGCCGTGGAGTCGTCGATGTCCTCGACGAGCGCGGGGATCGTGGACTGGCCGGCGATCTTGGACGCCCGCCAGCGGCGCTCGCCCGCGATGAGCTGGAAGCGATTCTCGTCGAGCGGGCGGACGAGGACCGGCTGGAGGACGCCGTGCTCGCGGATTGATGCCGCGAGCTCCTCGAGTGACGTCGCGTCGAATGCGAGGCGCGGGTTCTCGGGGTTGGGCTCGATGCGGTCCACCGCCACCATCTTGACGCCGGTGGAGCGGTGGGTTCTCTCGGGTGATAGCAGACTGACGATGGCGGGCGACAGCTCCCGTTCCTCAGACAGTCGGCGGGCGGCGGCGGCGCGGAAGTCAGGCCTGGCCAAGGTCGATCACCTCCCGGGCAAGCTCGCGATAGGTCCGTGCCGCATCCGACGATCCGGCATACGCGGTGATCGGACGACCCACGAGCGGTGCCTCTCCCAACTTCACGCTGGTCCGGATGATGGTGTTGAAGACGTGATGGTCGCCGACGATGCGCAACTCGTCGAGCATGTCCTTGGCTAGATTAGTCCGCCCGTCAAAGAACGTCGGCAGCAGCCCGAGGATGCGCAGGTCGCGGTTGAGCTTCTGGCGGATCGCGCTGATCACCTTCACCAGGTTGGTGAGGCCCTTCATGGCGTAGTACTGCGTCTGCACGGGGATGATCACGCTGTCGGCTGCCACCAGCCCGTTGACGGTCAGGAGGCCGAGGTTGGGCGGGCAGTCGATCAGCACGTAGTCGTAGACGTCGACCGTGTCACGCATCGCCTCGCGCAGGATCGACTCGCGCCCGAGTGCCGTGAAGAGTTCGCCTTCGGTGCTCGCGAGATCGATGTGTGCCGGTGCCACATCGATCCCGGCAGTTTCGGTGGGGAGGATGACCTCGGCAAGGGTCGCCCGCCCATCTGCGAGGACATCGGCCATCGACCGCCCGACGGTGTTGAGGTTGATGCCCACGCCGGCCGTCAGGTTCGCCTGCGGGTCCATGTCGATGAGGAGGATCCGGCGTCCCTCCTCAGCCAGGGCCCCCGCGAGGTTGATCGCGGTCGTTGTCTTGCCGACGCCGCCCTTCTGGTTGGCGATGGCGATCACGTGCGTCAAGGGCGTCACCTCGGGTGGCCTGCGGTCCGCGACGGGGAAGCAGAGGTGGGGGAATGCTACCTCGCCATGATCGGCGGGGTCGCGGCTTTTCCACACTGCACCCGAGTTGTGCACCATTCTGTGGATATGTCGCTCGCGTGCGCGCGTCCGTGGACGACCCGCGGGCACGCCGTTCACGGCACGTTGACGGGCCGATCACACGGCTGCAGGCGGCGGCGCAGACGGCGCCTCGGGCGGCGGGCAGACTCTGCCGATGCCATCCGGCTCTCGCTTCCGGATTCGCCGGGGCGCCTATGATGGGGCATTCCCCGACGTCTTTATGCAAAGACGGCCTCAGCCCACACGGAGGTACGCCTGGCGTGTCCACCAACGCGGAGCGGATCGAGCGCCTCGAGCGAATGCGCGAGGAGGCACGACAGGGCGGGGGACCAGTTCGCATCGAGCGTCAGCACGCCTGGGGCAAACTCACCGCGCGCGAGCGGCTCGACCTCCTGCTCGACCCGGGGTCGTTCGTGGAGCTCGACGCGTTCGTGACCCACCGCGCCACCGAGTTCGGCCTCGACCGGCAGCACTTCCTCGGCGATGGCGTGGTCACCGGGCACGGGACGGTGGATGGACGTCTCGTGTTCGTCTTCAGCCAGGACTTCACCGTGTTCGGCGGCTCGCTGTCCGAGGCGTACGCCGAGAAGATCTGCAAGATCATGGACCTCGCGATGAAGGTCGGCGCCCCCGTCATCGGCCTGAACGATTCGGGGGGTGCTCGGATCCAGGAGGGCGTCGCGTCCCTGGGGGGGTATGCGGAGATCTTCCTGCGCAACGTGCTGGCGTCCGGCGTGGTGCCGCAGATCTCGGTGATCATGGGCCCGTGCGCTGGCGGAGCGGTGTACTCGCCGGCCATGACCGACTTCACCGTGATGGTCGAGGGGACGAGCTACATGTTCGTCACCGGGCCCAACGTCGTGAAGGCCGTGACGCACGAGGAGGTGGACTCCGAGGCACTGGGCGGGGCCAGCGTCCACACCGTGCGGAGCGGCGTTGCGCACCTGGCGGCCAAGGACGAGGCCGAGGCGCTCGATCAGGTGAAGGCGCTGCTGGCCCACCTGCCGCAGAACAACCTCGCCGACGTGCCCCTCGTCGTGACGCGCGATCCGGCGGACCGCATGGACCCGGAGCTCGATGCGGTCGTCCCCGATGACCCGCTCCGCCCGTACGACATGCACGACGTGCTGCGGCGCGTGGTTGACGACAGCGACTTCCTCGAGATCCAGCCCGCGTGGGCCGGCAACATCCTGATCGGCTTCGCGCGCATCGGGGGACGTTCAGTCGGGATCGTGGCCCAGCAGCCGGCCGTTCTCGCCGGGGCCCTGGACATCGACGCGTCCGTCAAGGCGGCCCGGTTCGTCCGGACCTGCGATGCGTTCAACGTGCCGCTGGTGACGTTCGTCGACGTGCCCGGCTTCCTGCCCGGCGTCGCGCAGGAGCACGGGGGGATCATCAAGCACGGCGCGAAGCTGCTGTACGCGTACTGCGAGGCGACGGTCCCGAAGGTCACCGTGATCACGCGCAAGGCCTACGGCGGCGCGTACGACGTCATGAGCAGCAAGCACATCCGCGGCGACCTCAACTTCGCCTGGCCCACGGCCGAGATCGCGGTCATGGGAGCCGAGGGCGCGGTCAACATCATCTTCAAGGACCCGATCACCGAGGCCGAGGACGCCACGGCGGAGCGCAAGCGGCTGGTCGGGGAGTACGAGGCCGAGTTCTCGAACCCGTACATCGCCGCGGCGCGCGGCTATATCGACGAGGTCATCCTGCCACGGGAGACGCGGCCGCGACTCGTTCGCGCCCTCGAGATCCTGGCGGACAAGCGGGACACGAATCCGCGGAAGAAGCATGGCAACATCCCGCTCTGAGTCGGGCCGTCCGTCTTTGTGCAAAGACGCCTTTGCGGGGAGCTCCCGATGACTGTCAAGGAAGCGCCGTTCCGGCGCGTGCTCATCGCCAACCGCGGCGAGATCGCCGTCCGGATCATCCGCGCCTGTCAGGAGATGGGCATGGAATTGGTCGCGGTCTACAGCGACGCGGATGCCGGGGCCGCGCACGTGCGGCTCGCCGACATGGCGGTGCGGCTCGGGCCGCCTGCCCCGGCGGAGAGCTACCTGCGGATCGACGCCGTCATTGACGCCGCGCGGTCGACCGGCGCCGAGGCGATCCATCCTGGGTACGGGTTCCTCGCGGAGCGGGCGGCGTTCGCGCGCGCGGCCGAGGATGCGGGGATCGTCTTCGTCGGGCCGTCGTCGAGCGCGATCGAGGAGCTGGGCGACAAGCTCCATGCGCGTCGTCTCGCTGCCAAGGTCGGCGTGCCGTCAGTGCCCGGGACCCTCCAGCCGGCGCCCGTCGATCACCCGGACAAGGTGGCCGAGCTCGTCGAGACCGCGCGTCGTGTCGGGTTCCCGCTCCTCGTCAAGGCGGCTGCAGGTGGCGGGGGGCGGGGCATGCGCCGAGTGGTGCGCGAGGAGGACCTCGGGGCGGCGCTCGTCGCCGGGTCGCGCGAGGCGCTGTCGGCGTTCGGCGACGGATCCGTCTACCTCGAGCGCGAGATCCTGCCGGCCCGGCACATCGAAGTGCAGCTGCTCGCGGACGACCACGGGCATGTGGTGGCGCTGGGCGAGCGCGACTGCTCCCTGCAGCGCCGCCACCAGAAGCTGGTCGAGGAGGCGCCGGCGCCGGGCCTGACTGAGGACCAGCGGCGCCACCTCCACGGTCTCGCCGTGACGATGGGCTCGGCCGCCGGCCTGCGGAACGCCGCGACGTGTGAATTCCTCCACGACCCCGACGGCAACTTCTGGTTCCTCGAGGTGAACACGCGGCTGCAGGTGGAGCACGGCGTGACCGAGATGGTGTCGGGCGTCGACATCGTCCGCGAGCAGTTCCGAATCGCCGCCGGCCGCCCGCTCGGCCCGGCGGTGCTGGCGGCCGGGGAGCACGCCGCGACCCCGTCAAGCCACGCGATCGAGGTGCGCATCTCGGCCGAGGACCCAGCCCGCGCCTTCGCGCCGACGCCGGGACGTGTTGGCCGCTGGGTGATGGCCGCTGGGCCGGGGATCCGCGTCGACACGCACATCGAGGCCGGGGACCGCATCCCGTCCGACTACGACAACCTCATCGCCAAACTGATGGTCCATGCCCACGATCGGGACGCGGCGATCGACCGGCTGCGTCGTGCCCTCGAGGAGACGGAAATTGGCGGCGTCCAGACCACGCTCCCGTTCCACCGGGTCGTGGCGACCAGTGCTGCCTTCCGCGACGGGAGGCTCTCGACGGGCTGGGTCGACGAGCACTGGGACGGCGACGCGGCGCGCGCTGCGGCCGTCCGCCGTGCGCTGCTGGCGGCTGGGCTTGCGTCGGTCGCGGCCGGCCCGGCTCCGGTCGGCATGCGGGCCTCGGAGGCGTTGTCATGGGACGGTGGTCCACGACCCGCCGGCCACAACGGCTGGCGGAACGGCGGGCGCACCCAGGGAGCGGACCGATGGCCGATCTGACGAACGACCGCCGTGACGGCAGCGGCGCAACCGCATCCCCGGACCCGACGGCGCCGTCGCCGGCCGTGACCGATCCGCGCGCTGTTCGTGTCCGGCTGGCCGCGGCGTCGCGTGTCGGCGACGAGCCAGCACTCCGCGTCGCACCAGCCACCGAGCCGCTGCGCATGACGAACCCGACCGTGGGAACCGGACCACTCGGCGGGGTGGCCATCGCGCCCGACGCCGCCCCCAGCGAGGCTGTCCTTGCGCAAAGACGGGTGCTCGTCGACGATGCGCCGTCCGAGGCGTCGGTCCGGCCGCTCGGCGGCGGCAGGTTCCTGCTGCTCGAGGGCGACGAGGCCACCAGAGTCGTACTTGAGCCCGACACGCAGGGGGAGGGCGGCAGCCGGTCGCGCGAGGTGCTCGTCGACGGCTTCCGTTTCGTGGTGGAGACCGAGGCGGAGCGGATCGCGTCGCTCCGCGAGCGGGCGAGTCAGGGGCGCGCCGCCAGTGCGCACAGCGGGCCGCTGCAGGTCAAGGCGATCATCCCGGGCAAGGTGGTGGCCATCTCGGTCGCCGTCGGCGACACCGTCACCGCCGGGCAGCAGCTCCTGGTCGTCGAGGCCATGAAGATGCAGAACGAGCTGCGCGCACCGAGGGATGGCACCATCGAGCGCGTGGGGGTTGCCGTCGGTGCCAACATCGAGATCGGCGACCTGCTGATGGTGATCAGCTGACGGAGGATCGGGTGAACGACGAGGCCAGGGCGTCCGGGGGCGACGTCGGTGACGTGGCAGGCCCCGGCGGGGGAGGGGACCCGGAGGTCGAGCGCTGGCGGTCCACGACGCGGGCAAAGGCGGTCGCGGCGTCCGCCGAGCGCAGACTCGGCTTCGCCACAACCTCGGAGCTGCCGATCGCGGACGTCTACACGCCCGCGGACGTGGCCCGACTCGACCCGGCATCGGACCTCGGGCTGCCCGGCGAGTTCCCGTTCACACGCGGCGTGCAGGCAACGATGTACCGCTCGCGCTTCTGGACGATGCGCCAGTACGCGGGCTTCGCCACCGCGGCCGAGACGAACGAGCGGTTCCGGTACCTGCTCGAGCAGGGGCAGACGGGGCTGTCGGTGGCGTTCGACCTGCCCACCCAGATGGGCTTCGATTCGGATGCGCCCGACGCCGCCGGCGAGGTGGGGCGGGTGGGCGTCCCGGTCAGCTCGCTCGCCGACATGGAGGCGCTCTTCGACCGCATCCCGCTCGGCGAGGTCAGCACGTCGATGACGATCAACGCCACGGCGCCGGTCCTGCTGGCGCTCTACGTGGCGGCGGCAGAGCGGCAGGGGGTCGCGCGCGCGCGCGTGTCGGGGACCACCCAGAACGACATCCTCAAGGAGTACATCGCCCGGGGCACCTGGATCTACCCCCCGCGCCAGTCGATGCGCCTGGTGACCGACGTGTTCGAGTTCGCCTCCCGCGAGCTGCCCAAGTGGAACACGATCAGCATCAGCGGCTACCACATGCGAGAGGCGGGGGCCACCGCCGCGCAGGAGCTCGCCTTCACGCTCGCCGACGGCATCGCGTACGTGGAGGCCGCCGCTTCCCGGGGCCTGGCCGTGGACGAGTTCGCGCCCCGGCTGTCGTTCTTCTTCGCGGCCTGGTCGGAGCTGTTCGAGGAGGTGGCGAAGTTCAGGGCCGCGCGCCGGATGTGGGCGCGGATCATGAAGGACCGGTTCGGGGCGCGGAGCCCCAAGTCGATGATGTGCCGCTTCCACACCCAGACCGCCGGCTCGTCGCTGACCGCACAGTCCATCGACAACAACGTCGTCCGGACCACGCTCCAGGCCCTTGCGGCGGTCCTGGGCGGGACCCAGAGCCTCCACACCAACTCGCGCGACGAGGCGCTCGCCCTTCCCACCACCGAGTCCGCGCGGCTGGCGTTGCGGACGCAGCAGGTCCTTGCCTACGAGGCGGGCGTCACCGAGACCCCCGACCCGCTCGCGGGCAGCTGGTTCGTGGAGTCGCTCACCGACCAGCTCGAGGCGGCCGCCTCGGCCTACCTCGCCGAGATCGACGCGATGGGCGGCACCCTCGCCGCCATCGAGTCGGGGTTCCAGCAGCGCCAGATCCAGGAGTCCGCCTACCGCGTCCAGCGGGAGATCGAGCGCGGCGACCGCATCGTGGTGGGGGTCAACAAGTTCCGCGACGACGAGCCGGGCGCCCGGCCGTCGATCCTGCGAATCGACCCGGAGGGCGAGCGGCGCCAGGTCGAAGGGCTCCGCCGCGTCCGGGCAGAGCGCGACCCGGCGGCCTGGGCGGCGACGCTCGCGCGGCTCGAGGACGCTGCGCGGGGCGACACCAACCTCATGGCGCCGATCATCGAGGCGGTTGGCGCCTACGCGACGGTCGGCGAGATCGCCGACTGCCTGCGGTCCGTCTGGGGCGTCCACCGCGAGCTCATCACGGTCTGAGGAGGCAAGTCCTGTGATCGGCCCGAACGCGAGCGTCCCCGCCAGCGTCCGCCACCTGGGGCGCGTCCACCACGTCGCCGTCGTCGTCTCGGACATCGACGCCTCGCTCAAGCTGTGGCGCGACACCCTGGGCCTGCCCGTGGAGCTGGTCCTGCCCATCGAGCGCGACCGGGTCACCATCGCCTTCCTGCCGGTGGGCGAGAGCAAGATCGAGCTCGTTCAGCCCACCGACGACACCACTGGCGTCGCCCGCTTCCTCGCCAGCAAGGGCGAGGGCTTCCACCACGTCTGCTTCGAGGTCGCGAACATCGCCGAGGCCCTCATGCGCCTCGAGCTGGACGGGATCGAGCTGATCGACTCCGCTGCGCGCAAGGGCGCGGAGGGCCCCGTGGCGTTCCTCCACCCGCGCTCCTGCCAGGGCGTCCTCGTCGAGCTCATCGAGGCGCCGGGTGGCCCGGCATGGCGGTCGCTGGGCTACTGAGCCCGGGTGTCTTTGCGCAAGGACAGCCGACCCGTCAGGCCGTCCGCACCGTGACGGCACCGCCGCCAGCCGCCCGGCGCGCCTCGGCAACGAGCGCCTCGCGGTCGACGGACGCGACCCGCTCGGCGAACATCTCGACCGTGGCCCGGCCGCCCGCCTCGGACCACGTCCCGACCACCCGGCCGCCGGCGAGCACCACCGGCGAGATCCAGCCGCCGGCCCGGCTGACGGCGCTCCGCCGCCGCGGCTCCAGGAGCCACGGGTTGCCGGTGCCCGCCCCGAGCACGTACGGGTCGAAGGCGGGGAGGAGCCGGACATCGTCGGCTTGCCGAGTCGACGCCAGCTCGTCGAGGTCCTCGGCGAGCGCGAGGCAGGGCGTGCCGTCGACGTCAACGGTCGCGATGGCGGGCCCGAGGGCGGCAATCCAGCGCCGCATGTCCGAGGACCGGGTCGCCCCGCGGCTGAGCCAGCCCGTGACGGTGTCGAGCTCCGCGGGACCGTGCGCCCCCAGATAGCGCCGGAGCACGACACCCGCCGCCGCCTCGGGGGAGGGGAGGCCCGGCCAGTCCGGGACCAGGTCGGCGGGCCGGGCGAAGCGCACCCGCGTGCCCGCCGCCGGCGCATGGCACAGCTCCCCGAGCTAGGCCAGCGGCTTGAGCACCGTGCCCCAGCCGGAGCGGAGGTGCTCGGCGAGCGCCGCGTCGCCGCCCGCGGCCGCCACGGCCGCCACCACGGCCAGCTGGGCGGTCGTGATGAACGAGCGCTGCCAGACCGGCCGCTCCCAGGACCGGCTGGCCGCCAGAAGCGCCAAGTACGCAGGCGCATCCTCGGCCGCGAGCACGTGGAGCGTGCCGCGCATGGCCCACGTCCGGATGGCCCGGCCGTCTGCCAGCGCGTCGAGCTGGCGGGGCCCTGCGTGGGCCACCCGACACGCCGCGCTCGCCTCGGCAGCCGAAGGCACCTGCGCCTGGATGCCGGCGAGGCGACGGACGACCTCGAGCGCGTCGTCGGCGGGCTCGACGAGGAACTGCCGGCCGACGCGGAACGCGAGGACCTGGGCGACGGTCAGCTGCACGCGGCGGTCATCGCCCGCGGAGCAGCCCCTTGACCAGCCGCCAGCCCACCAGCGACGCGCCCGCGATGATGGCCTGGCGCCAGATCCAGGCGTGGCCGCCGGGATCATCGGGCCCCGCATCGAGCGGCGCGCCGTCCCGCAGGCGGATCCGGACGAGCGGCACGAAGTCGGTGGCGTCGAGGATGTCCTCGTCCGGCGCGGTCCATGGAGCCGGCACGACCATCATCCCCGGCAGGCCAGTCGAGCGCACCAGGCGCGGGACGATGCGAGCGCGCACCCCCGGGTCGAGGACCTCGGCAGCCGTGCCCGCGAAGCGGCGCCCGGGCAGCCGGACTTCGACCGCCGGATCGGCAAGCAGGTTGCGGTACCACTCCGTGCGCGGCCCGAATCCGGCGACCACCCAGACCGCGTTGTCGGCGATCAGGTAGTTGAGGGGCGTGTCCCGCATCCGTCCGCTCCTGCGGCCGCGCACCCGCAGCACGAGGATCCAGCCGCCGAACGGCGTGGACACCCAGGGCCCGAGTCCGACGCGGTGGACCGGCAGCATGAACCACCGGTTGACCAGCTTGAAGCCCGAGTGGAGGCGGGGCGCGGCAACGGCCCAGGCGCCCCCGGCGGGCGGAGGGGCGAGCGGCGGGAACCCCGCGACGCCCTGATGTCCGGTCATGACACCCCTTCCCGGGACGCTAAAACCCCCAGGCGAAGATGACAGCCTTCGCATCGACTGCCGCTCGGCAGAACTCGAGCACCCTGCCGGCGAGGTCGCGGATCCACGGCTTGTCCTCGCGCGGCAGCCGGATGCCCTGCTCCTCCTCGAGGAGCGCGATCCAGCGGCCGGCGACGGCGCCAACCTGCTCGTCCGTGACCGCGGCGACCGCGGCAACCCAGGCCGGGTCAACGCGCTCCACGATCCGCTCGGTGGTCGCAGACGTCTCCGCAAGCTCGGCCCGGGCGTCGAGGAAGTCGACCGGCTCGCGGAGTCCGGTGACGTCACGCACGGCCTCGCTGAACAGGTCGAGCCAGGTCGGGTCCAGCCCGCCGCCCAAGGAGAGGTGGGCGGCGAAGCGGTCTGGGTCGTCGAGGCCCGCCATGTCCTCCACCGCGAGCGCCAGCACGATGTCGCGCTGGTCACCCGCGATCAGGTCCATGAGGCTGCCCATCGCGCGGCCCCCGGGCGGCGGCGGGGCGTCAGCCCCGGTAGCCGGCCTCGCGCAGCAGCGCCGGAAGCTCGGTGGGGGAGCCAGCGACCCGGAACCCGGCCGCCTCGAGCGCCGACACCTTGGACGCCGCCGTGCCCTTGCCGCCCGAGATGATCGCCCCGGCGTGGCCCATGCGCTTGCCCTCGGGCGCGGTCCGCCCGGCGATGAAGGCCACCTTGGGCATGTCCGGAAGGTGCTCGGCCGCCCAGGCCGCCGCCTCCTCCTCTGCCGAGCCGCCGATCTCGCCGATCAGCACCAGCGCGTCGGTCTCGGGGTCGTCCGCGAACAGCTTGAGCACGTCGATGTGCTGCGTCCCGATCACGGGGTCGCCGCCGATGCCCACGCACGTGGACTGGCCGAGCCCGGCATCGGTCATCGCCTGCACGGCCTCGTAGGTGAGCGTCCCCGAGCGGGACACGACGCCGACGCGGCCCTCGCGGTGGATGGAGCCCGGGATGATGCCGACCTTGGCGCGCCCAGGGGACGTGGCGCCGGGGCAGTTGGGGCCGATGAGCGTGGCGCCTGCGAGCCGGACCTCCTCGACCACCGGGATCATGTCCAGGGCCGGGATGCCCTCGGTGATGCAGAAGATCACCTTGATCCCGGCCGCCACGGACTCGAGGACGGCGTCGGGGGCGCCCGCCGCGGGCACGAAGATGCAGGACGTGTTGGCGCCCGTCTGCGCGACCGCCTCGGCGACCGTGTCGAACACCGGGACCCGGCCGTCGAGCACGGTCAGCCCGCCCTTGCCGGGCGTCATGCCGGCGACGAGCGGGGTGCCGTACTCGAGCATCGCGCGACTGTGGAACTCGCCCTCGCGCCCCGTGATGCCCTGGACGACCAGGCGGGTGTCGTGGCCGATCAGGATGCTCACGACGCCGCTCCCTTCGCCGCCGCCACGGCCTTGGCCGCGGCCTCATCGAGGCTGTCGGCGGTGACGAACTTCGCCGCCTCGAGCAGTTCCGCGGCCTCGGCCGCGTTGGTGCCCACGATCCGCACGACCATCGGGACGTCGCGCTCCTGCTGGGCGCGCGCCTCGATCAGGCCGCGCGCGACCTCGTCGCCGCGGGTGATCCCGCCGAAGATGTTGACCAGGATCGCCTTGACGTTCTTGTCGGCGAGGATCAGCCGCATCGCCGCCGCCACGCGGTCCGACTTCGCGCCGCCGCCGATGTCGAGGAAGTTGGCCGGCTCGCCGCCCGCCCGGTTGACGAGGTCCATCGTGGTCATCGCGAGGCCCGCGCCGTTGACCATGCAGCCGATGTCGCCGTCGAGCTTGATGAACGTCAGGTCGTACCGCCGGGCCTCGACGTCGGCCGGGTCCTCGGCGTCGAGGTCGCGGAGCTCCTCGAGGCCCGGGTGGCGGCCAAGGGCCGAGTCGTCGAGCGTGATCTTCGCGTCGAGGCAGACGAGGCGCTCGACCGGCGTCCCGTCGGCGTTGTGCTCGCGGATCACCGCGAGCGGGTTGATCTCGACGAGGTCCGCGTCGTTGGCGAGCATCGTCTTGAGCAGTCCCTTGGCGATGGCTGCGGCGGCCTTCCAGTGCTTGCCGAAGCCCACCTTGAACGCGAGCTCCCGGGCCGCGAAGTCGGGCAGGCCGAGGAGCGGGTCCACGTGCTCGTAGACGATCGCGTCGGGGTTCTCGACGGCCACCTGCTCGATCTCGACGCCGCCCTCGGCCGAGCCGATGAACATCAGGCGCTTGGTCGCCCGGTCCAGGAGCACCGAGAAGTAGTACTCCTTGACGATGTCCGCCGCCGGCCCGACCATCACGCGCCGCACGGGCAGACCCTTGATCTGGAGGGCGAGGATCTGCGCGGCGACGTCCTCGGCCTCATCGGCGGTGGCCGCGAGCTTGACCCCGCCCGCCTTGCCGCGCCCGCCAACGAGGACCTGCGCCTTGACCACCACCTTCTTGGTGGCGTTGGCGGGATCCGCCAGGAAGCGGACGGCGGCCTCGCGGGCCTGGGTTGGGGTTCGGGCGACCGTCCAGGCCGGCACGGGCAGGCCCTGGGCCACCAGCAGCGACTTGGCGTCGGCTTCGTGGATCTTCACGCGACGAGCGAGACCTCCGAGCGGGCGGACGGGGCCGAGACCATGTCGGCAGGGGTCGGACCGGAATCATAGCCCTGTCGGGCGGCGAGGCCCACGGCCCGGCGGTCGAGCGGGGCGCGTGACCCGGTCGCGGCCCGCGAGAGCCGAACGAGGGGCGCAACGGCAGGGGTCGACGCGGTCCGATCGGGGAACCGCCGGACCATCGGCCCCTCGCTACAATGCCTGACATGCCCTACCGAGTCACGCTCATCCCCGGCGACGGCATCGGGCCCGAGCTGGCGGAGGCCACCCGCCGTGTCCTTGACGCCTCCGGCGTCGCATTCGACTGGGAGGTCCAGGACGCCGGAGAAGGCGTCATGGCCCAGTACGGGACCCCGCTCCCGGACCACGTCCTGGAGTCGATCCGCCGCAACAAGATCGCGATCAAGGGGCCCATCACCACGCCCGTGGGGTCTGGCTTCCGCAGCGTCAACGTGGCCTTGCGCCAAGCTCTCGGCCTGTACGCGAACCTGCGCCCGGCCCGCTCGATCAAGGGGCTCCACACGCGCTACGAGGACGTCGACCTGGTCATCGTCCGCGAGAACACCGAGGACCTGTACGCGGGCATCGAGCACATGGTGGGCCGCGACGCCGCCGAGAGCATCAAGATCATCACCCGCGAGGCCTCCGAGCGGATCGCCCGGTTCGCATTCGACTACGCGGTGGCGAACGGCCGCAAGAAGGTCACGGCGGTCCACAAGGCCAACATCATGAAGTTCTCGGACGGCCTGTTCCTCGAGTCCTGCCAGACCGTGGCCAAGGACTACGAGGGCAAGGTCCTGTTCGAGGACCGGATCGTGGACAACATGTGCATGCAGCTGGTACAGAAGCCCGAGCTGTATGACGTCCTGGTCCTGCCCAACCTGTACGGCGACATCGTCAGCGACCTGTGCGCTGGCCTGGTGGGGGGCCTCGGCGTCGCGCCCGGCGCCAACATCGGCACGGAGGCCTCGGTCTTCGAGGCCGTCCACGGCTCGGCGCCCAAGTACGCCGGGATGAACAAGGCGAATCCCACGGCCCTCCTCCTGTCCGGCGTGCTCATGCTCCGCCAGCTGGGCGAGCAGGATGCCGCGGTTCGGGTGGAGACGGCGCTGCGCGAGGTGATCGCGGAGGGCAAGGCCACGACCTACGATCTCGGTGGGCCGGCTGGGACCAGCCAGTTCGCCGACGCCATCATCGCGCGGCTCGGCTAGCGCCGGGACGGGCAGGCAAGCGACCCGCGGCGCGGGCCGGGAGGCAGGAGGCTCCATGCTGTTTCGGTACCGGGGCAGCGAGGGAATGCTCGCCTGGGCGTTCCACCGCATCTCAGGCGTCGCCATCTGGGCGTTCGTCCTGCTCCACGTCCTCGACATCTGGCTCGCGAACGTCAACCCGCCGGTGTACAACGACCTGCTGAGCCTCTACGGGAGCCCGATCGGGCGGCTCCTCGAGACGGCCCTCGGCGCCGCGGTCCTGTACCACGCGTTCAACGGCGTGCGGATCATCATCATGGACTTCTGGCCGTCGACCACCCGCTACCACAAGCAGCTGTGGTACGCGAACTGGGTCGTCTTCGTGGTGGTCGGCCTGCCGTTCGTGGTCCAGATCATGGCCCCGGCCTTCGGGCTGGCAGCGCCGTTCGCGTTCGGAGGCTGAGGCCATGCCGCGGATCACTCGCGCAGGCAGCTCGCCCCGGCCGATGGCCGGCGGCTTCGAGCTCGCCGTCTGGTACCTGATGCGCCTCACGGCGCTCGCCCTGTTCGTGCTGGTGCTGGCGCACTTCACGATCGTCCACTTCATCTACGACCCGGCCATCCAGAACGCCAACTGGATTGCGGCACGCTGGTCGGGCGCCGCCTGGCGGACCGTGGACTGGTTGATGCTGGCTGCCGTGACGTTCCATGCGTTCATGGGCATGCGCACCGTCATCCACGACTACACCAAGGGGCCCACCAGGACGGTCCTCGTGATGGGGTTGTACCTGTTGGCGTTCCTCATCTTCGCGATGGGCACCATGGCCCTCGCGACCTTCCCTGAAGCAGTCCCGGTGGCGTCATGATCCGCGAGCACGAGGCCCTCGTTGTCGGGGCAGGTGGCGCTGGCCTGTGGGCCGCCCTCGAGCTGGCCAAGGCCGGCGTCGATTCGGCAGTCCTGACCAAGCTCTATCCCACCCGCTCCCACACCGGCGCCGCCCAGGGCGGCGTGTGTGCCGCCCTGGGGAACCAGGAGGAGGACCACTGGGAGTGGCACATGTTCGACACCATCAAGGGTGGCGACTACCTGGTGGACCAGGACGCGGCCGAGGTGCTCGCCCGGGAGGCCATCGAGACGGTGATCGAGCTCGAGCACATGGGCCTGCCGTTCAACCGGACGCCCGACGGCAAGATCGACCAGCGCCGGTTCGGCGGCCACACCCGCAACTACGGCGAGGGGCCGGTCATGCGGGCCTGCTTCGCCGCCGACCGCACCGGCCACATGATCCTCCAGACGCTCTACCAGCAGTGCGTCAAGCACGGGGTCAAGTTCTACGACGAGTACCACGTCGTGGACCTGGTCTCCGAGGGCGCCGACCTCGGCGACGGGGGGCGGGCCGCTGGCGTGGTCGCCTACCGCATCGCGGACGGCCAGCTCGCGGTGATCCGCTCCAAGGCCGTGCTGATGGCGACTGGCGGCTTCGGCCGGATGTTCCGCGTCACGTCCAACGCCTGGAGCCTCACCGGCGACGGCGCGGCGCTCACGTACCGCCACGGCCTGCCGCTCCAGGACATGGAGTTCTACCAGTTCCACCCGACCGGGATCGTCGGCCTCGGCATCCTGCTGTCCGAGGCGGCCCGCGGCGAGGGCGCCACCCTGCTCAACCGTGACGGCCGACGGTTCATGGAGGACTACGCGCCCAAGCTGATGGAGCTCGCCCCGCGGGACATGGTCAGCCGGGCCATCTACCAGGAGATCCGCGCTGGTCGCGGGATCGACGGCAAGGACTACGTCTACCTCGACGTGCGCCACCTCGGGCGCGCCAAGATCGACGAGAAGCTGCCGGACATCACCGACTTCGTGCGCGTCTACCAGGGCATCGAGCCCTACACGGACCCGATCCCCATCCAGCCGACCGCGCACTACGCGATGGGCGGCATCCCCACCAACCTCAACTCGCAGGTCACGCGCGACGCCGCCAACACGATCGTCCCCGGCCTCTACGCCGCGGGCGAGGCCGCCTGCGTGTCGGTCCATGGCGCGAACCGCCTCGGGACCAACTCGCTCGTCGACCTGCTGGTCTTCGGCCGCCGGGCCGGCCGCCAGATGGTCCTCGACGTCAAGGGCCAGGACATGCCCGACGTCAGCGAGGTGGCCGCGGACCCGGTTCGGGCCGAGATCGAGGGGCTCCGCGCCCGGCCGAAGGGCGAGCGCAAGGAGGCGATCCGCAAGGAGCTCGCCGACGTGATGATGGACGATGCCGGCGTCTACCGCGACGCTGATGGGCTCGAGCGCGCCCGCATCAAGGTGGCCGAGCTTCGCGACCGCCACCAGCAGGTGAGCATCGACGACAAGGGCACCACCTTCAACACCGACCTGCTCGAGGCCCGCGAGGTGGGCTACCTGCTCGACTGCGCCGAGACGATGGTCGCGGCGTGCATCAACCGGAAGGAGAGTCGCGGCGCGCACAGCCGGGAGGACTACCCCGAGCGCGACGACGTCAACTTCCTGACCCATTCGCTCGCGACCAAGGGCGCGGACGGGGCGGTCGCACTGGACTACAAGCCGGTGACGATCACCAAGTTCCAGCCCAAGCCGCGCGTCTACTGAGCGGGGGAGCACGACGATGCAGATCGAACTGCGCATCCTCCGCTTCGACCCGGAGCGCGACCAGAAGGCGCACGAGGAGACCTACACGGTCGAGGCAGGCCCCATGGACCGCGTCCTGGACCTGCTGCACAAGGTCAAGTACGAGCAGGACGGGACGCTGACGTTCCGCCGGTCCTGCGCGCACGGCGTCTGCGGCTCCGACGCGATGCTGGTCAACGGCCGCAACCGCCTGGCCTGCAAGATCCGCGTGGACCAGCTCAAGGGCCGCCGGATCACGGTGGCGCCGCTGCCGGGGCTGCCGGTGATGAAGGACCTCGTGGTGGACATGGAGTCCTTCTTCGCCAAGTTCCGGAGCGTCCAGCCGTACCTCCAGGCCGACAGCATGGACCCCGACCGCGAGCGGCGCCAGTCGCAGGCGGACCGCGCCGTCTTCGACGACACGACCAAGTGCATCCTGTGCGCGGCGTGCACGACCTCGTGCCCGTCGTTCTGGGCGCAGCCGTCGTATGTTGGGCCGGCCGCGATCGTCAACGCCCACCGGTTCATCTTCGACTCGCGCGACGACCACGCCGACGACCGGCTCGAGATCCTGGCCGACCGTGACGGCGTGTGGCGCTGCCGGACGATCTTCAACTGCACGGATGCCTGTCCGCGCGGGATCCACATCACCCAGGCGATCCTCGAGGTCTCCTCGAAGATCGTGGAGCACCAGGCCTGACCGAGGCGACGCTTCCCGTCATCGAGCACCTGGTCATCCGCACCGACGGAGCGGCCCGGGGCAACCCGGGCCCGGCGTCGCTGGGGGCGGCGCTGATCGACGGCGCCCGCGCCGACGCGCTGGACCCGTTCGCCGCGCCGGACGCCACGATCAGCCAGGCGCTCGGCACGCAGACCAACAACGTCGCCGAGTGGACGGGCGTGATCGAGGCGCTCAAGCTGGCCCACCGGCTGGGGGCGGCGCGGGTGGACCTGTTCCTGGATTCCAAGCTCATCGTGGAGCAGCTCCACGGGCGCTGGCGCGTCAAGGACGCGAAGCTCGCCCCGCTCCACGCCGAGGCGAAGCAGCTGCTGGGCAACCTCCGCCTCTGGTCGGCGACGCACGTGCCGCGCGCGCAGAACGCCACCGCCGACCGGCTCGCCAACGAGGCGCTGGACCGCGTGGCCGCCGGCGGCCCGGCCCGGGTGGCCCGCGCCCGGCGCATCGCCCCTGCTGCGGGCCCGGGAGGAGGCGACTGATGGCGGGCCTGCCCGTGGTCCTCTGCTACGGCGACTCGAACACCCACGGCGCGGACCCGGTCACCGGCGACCGCCTCCCGTACGACGTCCGCTGGCCGGGCGCGGTGGCAGCGCTCCTCGAGGGCACGGCGCGCGTGATCGAGGAGGGCCTCAACGGGCGCACCACGGTGCGCGACGACCCGTACTCGCCCGGGCGCAACGGTCTCGCCTACCTCGTCCCGTGCCTGGATTCGCACGCCCCGATCGATGTCGTGGTCATCATGCTCGGCACCAACGACCTCAAGGCCACGTTCGGCCTCGTTGCGAGCGACATCGCCGCGGGCGCGGCCACGCTCGTCGACACGGCCCTCCTGGCGCAGTGCGGGCCGGGCAACGGGGCCCCGCAGGTGCTGCTCGTGGCGCCGCCGGCGCTGGGGGCGCCCAACGAGGTGATGGAGCTGTGGGGCTTCGCGGGCGCGAACGAGCGCAACGCGGCCCTGCCCCGCCTCTACCGCGCCGCCGCTCTGAATGCCGGCGCCGCGTTCCTCGACGCCTCGGCCATCGTCACCGCCGACCCGGCGGATGGGATCCACCTCGCGGCGGACGCCCACCGAGCGCTCGCCCGCGCGATCGCTGGCGCGGTGCGGCCGCTTCTTCCCGGGGCCTGAGGCGCCGGCGGGGGATCGCCCCCGCCAACGGGAGCCGACCATCGGCGAGAAGGGTCGCGCGGGTCGCCACCAGACCGGTCCGCGCGTACAATCCGCGGGCCAGCGAGGCGGCCGGACGGCCGCGCGTCGGCCGGGCGACCGGCGGGCGTGAGGAAAGTCCGAGCTCCCCAGCGCAGGGTAGCGGGTAACGCCCGTCCGCCGTGAGGCGAGGACCAGTGCCACAGTGACGATGCCGGCCTCTCGGGGCCGGAGTGAAACGCGGCAAACTCTACCCGGAGCAAGGCCAAATAGGAGGGCGCAACCCCGGTCCGCCGGGGGGAGAGGCGCGCTGCCCAGCCCTCGGGTCGGCTGCATGAGCCGTCGGGCGACCGGCGGCCCCAGATGGATGGCCGTCGCCGCGGCGCGAGCCGTGGTACAGAACTCGGCTTACAGGCCGCCTCGCTGGCGCCTCACCCGATTCCTAGGCGCGAATCAGCCCCTCGTCAGCCCACCGGCGGAGGCGCTGCACTCAGTTCTGCACACGTTTGGTGCGGTCACTCGTCGCCCAGCGTGGCCAGGAATTGGGCCGGGGTCATGACGGGCAGGCGATCGCGCAGGTCGAGCAGGTGGGCATCGCCCGACACGAGCACGTCGGCCGCAGCGGCGCGTGCGAGGTCGACCAGGAACTCGTCGTCGGGATCGACGCTCAGGTGCCGACCGCTGGGCGCCGGGTCATCGAGGACCGTGGCTTCATGCCCGATGAGGTCGACGTACGCGATGGCTTCGGCCCCCGTGACGTACCGACGGAACTTCTCGCGCCCCAGGACCTCGCGGAGCTCGGCCAGCACCGTCGGGGAGGCGACGAGCTCGAAGGCGCCGGCCCGAAGCTCGAGCAGCAGCGCCGCGCTCGGTCCGCCGGGGCTGATCAGCGCCGAGACCAGGACGTTGGTGTCAAGAACCGCGCGCGGCACGCTTCTCGGCTCGGGCCGCGTGCGTCTCCTCGACCGCGAGGCGCATCGCCTCGTCCTCGCCCAGGTCGCCGCGGGCCCAGACGCCCGCCACGACGTCGAAGCCGAGGTACGCCCGGAGCGCCTCCTCGACCACCTCTGAGTCACGCTTGTCGGTGCGGGCCGCCCGGACGCGTGCCGCCCGCATCACGTCCTCGTCGACGTACAGGGTCACCTTCTTCTTGGTCGCCATTACGCCAGCATAGTGGCATGGCGTTAAGACCTCAAGAGGGCGGTTGGTGGATCCGGGACCCGGCCCACCCGACGCGCCCGCCGCCCTAGGAGGAAAACCCGACGGGCGGAACCGCCGGGTCTGTGTCGGTAGCGTTGTGTCGCGGGTCCCAGTGTCAAGTCAGGTTTGGCTCGCCAGTCACGAGTACCAACGTAGAGCCTGCCTCGTGAATGACCCTGCCAGGCTCACGCGGCCCCAGGACGAAGGGTGACCAGGCGCCTCACCCGCCGACTCGAGGACCTCGGCTCTGACGTCGTCCTACGCCAGGCCCACGGCTGAGCCGCCGTTCGAGGAGATCTTCGAGGCAGGCTCTCAGTCTTCGTCCGCCCGGAAGATGTGCGCGGCCGCGCACGCGTTGCAGATCGGCATGGCCGAATCGAGATCGCCCAGCGGGATGGGCAGCTTGCGGTCCGGGTACAGGCACTCGACCTCGTAGACGCGCTCGCGCGGCCGCTCGAGCGAGATGAGCCGGCGGTAGTTGCAGCGCTTGATGCGGTGCGGCGCGAGGCGCGTGGCGTCGGCCTCGCGCGGTGAGGTGACGGGGACCGTGGGCAGCGGGAGCGCCATTGGGCTTCGGAGGCCTCGTGTTGGGCAGACCTGCGCAGGCGATGATGCGGGCACGCCATCGCGTGCTCGCTCACGCAGACTAGCACCGCGGAATCGAGGCGGACAAGCCTCCGTAGGTACTAGACTCGCGGCGGGCGAGCAAGCGCGCACCCACGGGGCAATCTGGAGGCGCTGGTCCTGAGCGAGCCGCAACTGTGGGGAGCACCCGGAGGATCCGGGCCGGCAGAGGTGACGTACGAGCCGGGCGCCGCCAAGTCCCAAGCCCCGCCCGCGGATGAGTGCCCCTTCCTCCGGCTCGATTCGAACGGCCTCCTTGTGGATCCGCAACCCGAACCGAGCGAGGATCACCGGTGCGTCGCCGTCAACGGGCCCAGGGTCCTGTCGCACCAGCAGCAGGAGCTGGTCTGCATGCGCGCGGCGCACGTGGACTGCCCGCGGTACCGGCGGGGGACCGGTCGCCCGGTCGCCTCGTGGCACGCCGGCATCCACGCACCGACGGTCCCGCGGGCGATCGGCGCGTCGCTCGTGGTGTTGGCGCTGGCGGCCGGCATCTCATTCGGGTTCGTCCTCCAGCGGGGCGGGATCGACCTGCCTGTGTCGGCCCTGGCGTCGGGCGCGGCCGCCGTTGATGCCTCGGCGCCGGCGAGCGCGCCCGTCGCATCCGGGCCCACGTCACAGCCGACACCCGTCGCCTCGGCCGACCCGGGCGCGTCGTCGTCGCCTGAGCCCGCGGCCTCGCCGACGGTCAGCCAGCCGCCGGCGATCACGCTGCCGCCGACCGCATCGGCCGCGCCGACCCCGTCGCCGAAGCCCAAGCCCTCGGCCTCTGGCGGACCCTCGGCGTCCCGGCTCGCCGTCCTCAAGCCGTGCTCCGGGCAGAAGGGCTGCTACATCTACACCATCCGCGCCGGCGACAACCTGTTCAGCATCGCCCATTGGTTCGGCGTTTCGCTCGACACGATCCGCGCCTGGAACCCAGCCGTGCAGCACGGCATCCACCCGGGCGACCAGATCCGCATTCCCACGCCCACCCGCTAGCCCCACGACGCCCCACCGACGGGCCCGGGGCCCCACGCGCCCCACCGACGGGCCCGGGGCCCCACATCGCCCCACGCCCCGCGTGCGCGCCGCGCAGTGGGCGGGCTCGAGCGTCCGCAGCCCGCGGCCGCGTGCCCTGAAGCGGTGCCCGGAGCGGCGCGCCAGCACCCCGGAGTGGGGACGACCCCTGCGTTTTCAGCGTTGACGCCCGGAGTCGGCGCTGTATCATGCGCGGAGTGGGGCGAAGTGGAGGAAAGTGGGGATCAACGGGGAACCGGGGATCCCGACGCACCGCCGCCTGCAACCCCCACCGACGTCAGGAGCCAAGGCAGTCCTCGTGTCCAGCGACTCCGAATTCGTGGGCCTGTACCGGCACCAGATCGACGACAAGGGGCGCCTCGCCGTCCCGTCGAAGATGCGTGCCCAGCTGGCCGGCGCCTTCCACGTCGCGCAGTGGCTCGACACCTGCCTCGCCATCCTGCCGGACAGCGAGTGGGACCGGATCAGCGGCCGGGTCTCGAGCCTGCCGATGACCGACCCCCGGACCCGCGCCCTCGAGCGCCGGCTGTTCGGCAAGGCGGTGCGGCTGACGCTGGACCGGCAGGGCCGAATCCTGCTGCCGCAGCACCTGCGCGACTTCGCCGGCCTCGAGGGCGAGGTCGTGGTCGTGGGCCTGCAGCACCGCGTCGAGATCTGGTCACAGGCCCGCTGGGACGCGGAGGACGAGCTCCTGAGCGACGGGACGGCCTTCGCCCAGCTCATCGACGGGGTCGGGATCTGACGTCGCCACTACATGCGCTTCCAGGGTCCGCTCGGGATCCGCTGCCAAGCTGTTGGAGGAACGATGGAGGTAGGGCACCAGCCGGTGATGCCGGACGAGGTCCTCGGGACGCTCGCCCCGCAGCCCGGCAGCCTCCAGATTGACGCCACGGTCGGCGGCGGTGGGCACACCGAGCGGATCCTGGAGGCCGCCAGCCCCGACGGGCGCGTCCTCGGGCTCGACGCCGACGAGGCCGCGATCGAGCGCGTGGGCCGGCGGCTCGCCGGGTTCGGCGACCGGCTCGTCCTGCGCCGGGCGAACTTCCGCGAGCTCGCGGCGGTGGCGCCCGCCACCGGCTTCGGCGCCGTCGACGGGCTCCTCTTCGACCTCGGGCTCTCCTCGTTCCAGCTGGCCGACACGGGTCGCGGCTTCGGCTTCCGCGCCGGTGGCCCGCTCGACATGCGCTTCGACACGAGCCGCGGCGTGCCCGCGAGCGAGCTGCTCGCGACGCTGTCCGCCGACGAGCTCGCAGCGCTCTTCCGCCGGTACGGCGAGGAGCCGGCCGCCTGGCGGATCGCCAAAGCGATCGTTGGCGCGCGGCCGAGCGCGCCGGTCGAGACCGCGGAGGAGCTGGCGTCCCTCGTTGAGCGGGTGGTGCCCGGCAACCCCCGGCAGCGCCGCCGGACCCACCCCGCCACCCGCGTCTTCCAGGCGCTCCGGATCGCGGTCAACGGCGAACTCGACGCTCTCGAGGTCGGGCTGGCCGCGGCCGTGGACCTGCTCCGCCCGGGCGGGCGGCTCGTGGTCCTGTCCTACCACTCACTCGAGGACCGGATCGTGAAGCAGTTCCTCAACGCGGAGCGGCGGGGGTGCGTCTGCCCGCCCGAGGCACCGGTCTGCGTCTGCGGCCGCTCGCCCCGCCTCCGCCTCGTCACGCGACCGTCCATGACGCCCACCGAGGCCGAGGTCGACGCCAACCCGCGGGCCCGCAGCGCTCGCCTCCGCGCCGCCGAGCGGCTCGCCGCCTGACCAGTCCACCGCCCTGAACCGACCAAGGAGGAGCAACCCCGCTGCTGCCGACTCGCTGAACGCCCCGCGAACCCCGTCCATCCGGCATCTGCCGGCCCCCGCCCACGGAGGAGGAGTCCCGTGAGCAAGCGCCACCAGTCGTCCCGTCGCAAGAGCTACGGCCGCCGCCAGCACGAGCTGGCCGAGCGCCGCGACCGCGAGCCCGACCAGGAGCCGTTCGAGGCGCAGTTGGACGAGTTCGCCCCCAGCGCGCTCGCCGACCGCCTCGCCTTCCTCGACCCGCGCGCCCCGCGCCTCGCCTTCGCGCTGGGCGATTGACGATGGCGGTCTACCAGGGCGCGCGCCAGCGCACGATCGCCTTCCCGCGCGCGCCGCGGCTCGACATCGGCATCGGCGTCCCGGTGCGGTCCGGCACGCCTGCCGTCTCGCGCCGCCGCCGACGGGCGGCCGTCCGCGCCCGCCGCGGCCCGTCCCGCCTCTCCCTGGTGCTTGCCGCGATCGTGGTGGCGTTCGCGGGCGCCTTCTTCTCGCTGTCGCAGGACATCCGCGTGTCCGCCACGGGCTACGAGACCGATCACCTCGCGACCGAGGCGCGCCAGCTCCAGGACCAGGTCGTCGACCTCCAGAACGACCTGAACCGGCTTGGCAAGGCACCCGCCGTCCGCGCGCTCGCGGTCGGCTACGGCCTCGGCCCGCTCGCCCAGCCCGTCGTCCTCCAGGCCCGCTAGCACAGGGCCGCGGTCGTGCTGGGACGGACGGACTCGCGGGTCCGCGCGCTGCTCATCCTGCTTGCCTTCGTCCTCGTGGCGGGGGCCCTCGGCGTGCGCCTCGCGTACTGGCAGGTGGTGCGGCGGGACGAGCTCGCGAAGATCGCCGCCCTGCAGTCGACCACGACCGATGACATCCCGACGCAGCGCGGCTCCATCTACGACCGGACCGGCACCGTGCTCCTCGCGACCAGCGTCAGCCGGGACCGCCTCGTGGTGGACTCGAAGGACCTCACCCCCGACCAGCGCACGCTGACGGCCGCCACCGTCAACACGATCATGGGTTACGCGGGTGACGCCGCCGCCTCGGTGACAGCGGACGTCAACTCCGGCCGCCCGTACGTCATCCTGGCCCACAACCTGGATCCCGGCCAGTCGGACGCCGTGCGGGCTGCGATCGGGGCCGACAAGCCCACGGCGTTCGGCCTGATCCTCCAGCCGGAGGAGCTGCGCGAGTACCCGCAGCCCGGCGGTGCGCCGGGCACGACGCTCGCTGCGCACCTGCTCGGCTTCGTCAACCGCGCGGGGCAGGGCCAGTACGGCGTCGAGCAGTACTACCAGGCCCAGCTCGCGGGCAAGGACACCACGGTCGCGGCCCAGCAGGACGGGGCGGGCAACCTGATCCCCGACACGTCCACCGTCGTGAGCCAGGGCTACCCGGGCCAGGACATCGAGCTGACCATCGACGCGTCGCTCCAGGTGGCCGTGGAGCAGGAGCTGCTCGCCGCCTGGATCGCTGACCGCGCGACGCGTGTCTCGGCGGTCGTGATGGACCCCTACGACGGCGAGGTCTACGCCTACGCGAGCTACCCCTCGTACAACGCCAACGACTACCAGCAGATCGCCAACACCGACCCGGGCGTGTTCGTCGACCCGATCGTGTCCACCGTCTACGAGCCGGGCTCGGTGTTCAAGATGATGACCGCCACCGCGGTCATCGGGTCGGGCGCGGTGAAGCCCACCACGGTGTTCAACGACACCGGCCACCTGAGCCTCGACCATGGCGCGACCCACGTGGACGACGCGAACAAGCAGGCGATGGGGCGGATGACCTTCGCCAAGGGCGTCGCGTGGTCGCGCAACGTCGTGGCCACCCGGGCGGCGATGCGGCTGGGCACCACTGCGCAGGCGTCGCGGATCCTGTACGACACGTGGCTCTCGCTCGGCTTCGGGCAGAAGACGGGGATCGATGTCGCCAACGAGGTCGACGGGATCCTGCACAACCCCTCCACCACGCCGTGGCGCCAGATCGACCTCGCCAACGCGTCGTTCGGGCAGGGCATGGCCGTGACCCCCATCCAGCTCGCACAGTCGTACGCGGCGATGCTCAACGGCGGGACGCTCGTCCAGCCGCGCGTCGTCAAGGCGATCGGGAACCAGGACACGAAGGCGGTCGCCAAGGCGCAGATCATGACGCCGCAGCTCTCCAAGACCCTCCTCAAGATGATGAAGCAGGTCGTCTCGACCGTGCCCTACTACCGCTCCCGCACCCTGATCCCGGGCTTCGAGGTCGGCGGCAAGACGGGCACCGCGCAGATCTGGGACTCGGCCAAGAACGCCTGGAAGGTCAACCTCTTCAACTACTCGTTCATCGGGTACATCGCCCGCAAGCCCGGCCACCCGGACCTCGTGATCGCGATCCGAATCGAGGAGGGGAGGCCGACCGTCATCCGGCAGGGGGAGCAGGAGATGCCGGTGATGTCGTTCGAGCTGTTCCGCCGGATCGCGCACGACGCGATCACCACCCCGTACCTCGTGCCCGAGACGCAGGTCGTGCCGCCCGTGCCCGAGACCGCGCCGTGAGCGTCCGTGCGACACTCGGGCCCGTGAGCCGCTCCGTCCCGCCGCCGGCCGGCGCCGCCCGGCCCGCTCCCGACGCCGACCGCCTGACGGCGGACGACCTGGTGGCCGCCACCGGGGGCCGGCTGCTGGCGCGCGGCTCGCGCTCGGCGCGGCGCGGCGCCGTGGACTCGCGGCTGGTGGCGCCGGGCATGCTGTTCGCCGCGCTGCCGGGCGAGCGGACGGATGGCCACCGCTTCCTGGCCGAGGCAGCGAGCACGGGTGCAGCGGCGATGCTCGTGGGCCACGAGCCGGACTCGGCGGCGGGCGAGCCACCGCTCGCGGCGCTCGCCGACGTCACGATGGTGCTGGTGGCCGACCCGCTGCGCGCCCTCCACGCCGTGGCGGCGGCCTGGCGGACCCGCTTCTCGCCGCTGGTGGTGGGCGTGACCGGGTCGATCGCGAAGACGTCCACCAAGGAGGCGGTTGCCGCGGTGCTCGGCGGACGGTTCGCGACGCTGCGGTCGGAGGGCAACCGCAACAACGAGGTGGGCCTCCCGCTCACCGTGCTCGACCTCGGGCCGGAGCACGGGGCAGCGGTGCTCGAGATGGGGATGTACGCGGGGGGCGAGATCAGCGACCTCGCGGCGATCGCCCGGCCCGCGATCGGCATCGTGACGGCGGTCCAGCCGGTGCACCTGTCGCGGCTGGGCTCGATCGAGGCGATCGAGGACGCGAAGGCCGAGCTGGTCGAGGCGCTGCCGCCGGCCGGCGAGGGCGGCGTGGCCGTGCTCAACGCCGACGACGAGCGCGTGCGCCGGATGGCCGGCCGGACGATGGCGCGGGTGGTGGGCTACGGGTTCGCGCCGGACGCCGATGTGCGCGCGGAGACGGTGGCGTCGCGCGGCTTCGAGGGGATGTCGTTCACGCTAGTGACGCCGGCCGGCCGGCGCGAGGTCGAGATCCCGGCGCTCGGCCGCCTGGCGGTCCACAACGCCCTGGCGGCCGCCGCCGTCGGGCTCGCGGCGGGCATGACGCTCGATGAGGTCGTCCCGGGCCTGGCCGCTGGAGGCGCGGCGCCCCACCGATCGGCCGTGCACCGGGTGGGCGGGATCACGATCGTCGACGACGCCTACAACGCGTCGCCGGGCTCGGTGCGCGCGGCGCTCGACCTGCTGGCGGGCCTGCCGGGCCGTCACGTGGCGGTGCTGGGCGAGATGCGCGAGCTGGGCGACGCGCATGACGCCGGCCATCGCGAGGTGGGCGAGCTGGCCGGGCGGACCCTGGCGGAGCTCGTGGTCGTGGCGGGCGGAGCGGGCGAGCCCGCCCACGGCATCGTGGACGGAGCCCTCGCGGCGGGGCTCGCGGCGGGGCGGATCCAGCCGGTCCCGGATGCGGGGGCCGCCGTCGGGGCGGTGCTGCCGCGGCTGGTCCCTGGGGACGTCGTGCTGGTCAAGGCGTCGCGCGGCGTGGAGCTCGAGCACGTGGTCGACGCACTGCTCCTGGCCCTGGGCGGCGGACCGGCCGCATGACCTACGAGCTCATCCAGGGTCTGCTGATCGCGTTCTTCGTGGTCGTGATCCTGATGCCCCCCTACATCCGGCTGCTCCGGCACTTCGGGTTCGCCAAGCAGATCCGGGAGGAGGGCCCCCAGAGCCACATGGTCAAGTCGGGGACGCCCACGATGGGCGGCGTCCTCCTGCTGGTGGTGGTGCTCGTGCTCTACGCCCTGCTGCGGCCGATCCAGGGCGGCATCATCGCGCCCCTCGCGACGCTGCTCGGCGTGGGCCTGCTGGGGGCCTTCGACGACTACCTCAACGCCCGGACCGGGGAGGGGATCCGGGCGCGCCAGAAGCTGCTCTGGCAGGTGGTGGTGGGCGTGGCGGTCGCCTGGCAGATCCAGAGCACGTACCAGATCACCGAGATCCGGGTCCCCTTCGTGGGCGACGTGGCGGTCGACCCGATGGTCTACGTGCCGTTCGCGGCGTTCGCGATCGTCGCGGCGTCCAACGGCGTCAACATCACCGACGGCCTCGACGGCCTGGCGGGCGGCACGCTCGCCTTCGCGTTCGTCTCGTTCCTGATCATCGCGCTGCTCAACGATCCCACCCAGCCCAACACGGCGCTCCTGTGCGCGCTGATCGTGGGCGTCCTCCTCGGGTACCTGTGGTTCAACGTCCACCCGGCGCAGGTGTTCATGGGCGACTCGGGGTCGCTCAGCTTCGGCGCCACCCTTGCGGTCATCGCGCTGATCACCGGGCAGATCCTGGTCCTGCCCGTCGTCGGCTTCGTGTTCGTGATGGAGACGATGTCCGACATCATCCAGATCGGCTACTTCAAGCTCTCCGGCGGCAGGCGCGTCTTCCGGATGGCCCCGCTGCACCACCACTTCGAGCTGGGCGGCTGGGACGAGGAGAAGATCGCGCTCCGGTTCTGGATCATCGGCATCCTGGCGGGACTGCTCGGCGTGACGCTGTTCCTTGCCTCCATCAACTCGATCCACTGATGGGCGCCGCGATGCCGACGATCAACCTCGACGAGCTCACAGCCGACGACCTCCGGCACGGCGCCCTCGACGGGCGGCCCGTGACGGTGCTCGGCCTGGCCCGCAGCGGCGTGGCCCTGGCCCGATTCCTGCACGATGCCGGCGCCCGCGTGACCGTGTACGACGGCGCCCCGGCCGAGCGGCTCGAGGCGGCGGTCGGCCAGCTGGGCGCCCGCGACGTCGTGCTCCGGCTGGGACCCGACGTGGACCCGCAGAGCACGTGGGCCGGCGCCGCCCTGGTGGTGACGTCGCCCTCGATCACCAACGACTTCCCGACGACGGAGCCGCGGCTGCGCGGCCAGCTCCAGGCCCTCGTCGATGCCCGCGCCGCCGGGCGCAGCGAGGCGCCCGAGCTGGTCACCGAGGCGGACCTGTTCCTGCGCCTCTGCCCGGCGCCCACCGTCGGCGTGACGGGGACCAAGGGCAAGACCACGACCTCGTCGCTCGCCCACGCGATCCTCTCCGCCGACCCGAGCCACGCCGCGGTCCTGGGCGGCAACATCGGCACGCCGCTCGTGGAGCGCCTGCCCGAGCTGACCCCGGAGCACCGCGTGGTGATCGAGCTGTCCGAGCTGCAGCTGCCCAAGCTGTCGCGCGGCACCACCGTGGCCGTGTACACCAACGTGACCTCCGACCACCTCGACCGCCACGGCACGGTGGAGGCGTACCGCCGCGTCAAGCGCCGGCTGGCCGAGCTGGTCGACCCTGACGGAGCGCTTGTGCTCAACCTCGCCGACCCGGTGGTGGGCGGGTATGCGGGCCTGGGCACGGCGCCCGTCGTGCTGTACCGGTACGACGCCCCGGTGCCGGGGGGCATCGGCGTCGTGGACAACTGGATCGTGTCGGCAGGCGTCGAGCGCCTGCCCCTCGCCGGCGGCGGTGCTGCGCAGACGGGTCCCGGCGGCGCGATCATGCCGATCGAGGAGCTGGCGATCCCGGGCGCCCACAACGTGTCAAACGCGCTGGCCGCCATCAGCGTCGGCCTGCTGTTCGGCGTGGCGCCCGACGCCATCCGGCGCGCGGCGGGGGCGTTCACGGGCGTGGAGCACCGGCTCCAGACCGTCGCGGTGATCGACGGCGTGCGGTTCGTCAACGACTCGCAGGGCACCCAGCCCGACGCGGTGGTGGCCGCATTGCGCGCCTTCCCGGCGCCGGTGGTCCTCATCGCGGGCGGCCGCGACAAGGGCACCGACCTCACCGGCCTCGCGCAGGTCGCCGCCGAGCGCGCGGCCGCGGCGGTCCTGATCGGCGAGAGCGGCCCGACCCTCGAGCAGCTGTTCCGAGCGGCCGGCCTCGCGACGACGGCGCGTGCCGGATCGCTCGAGGAGGCGGTCGAGACTGCCGCCCGCCTCGCCCGCGCGCGCCTCGACGACCAGCCGCGGGGCGCCACCGCCACGGTGCTCCTGAGCCCGGCGGCCGCGTCCTTCGACATGTTCGTGGACTACGCGGCCCGCGGTCGCGCATTCACCGAGGCCGTCGCTCGCCTGGCCGGAGCAGGCCGCCGGGCAGCGGGCACGAGCGAAGCCAGCGACGGGAGGCCCGCATGAGCGCTGTCACGCCGGTCCTGCGCGGGGTGGTCCGGCCGCGGCCCACGCCACGCGTGGAGCAGACCCTCCAGCGGGAGCGCCACGATCCCGAGTACGGGATCCTCGTGGCGATCGTCGCCGTCGCGGCGATCGGCATCCTGATGGTCTACTCGTCGTCGGCGATGCGCGCCTACCTCCGGACCGACGACACCTTTGCCACGGTGGGGCCGCAGATCCTGTGGGCCGCCCTGGGGCTGGTGGCGATGGTCGTGATGATGCGGGTCGACTACCGGCTGCTGCGGCTCGCGGCGCTGCCGCTCTACGTGATCGGCATCGGGGGACTCATGCTCGTCTTCGTCCCGAACCTCAACGTGGTGGTGGGCGGGTCCGCGCGATGGCTGAGGCTCGGGCCGCTGCCGGCGGTCCACCCAGCCGAGTTCATGAAGCTCGCGCTGGTCGTCTACCTCGCCTACTGGCTCGAGAAGCGGGGAGCCGGCGTCCGCAAGTTCTGGTCCGGGACGGTGCCATTCCTGCTGCTCACCGCACCGGCGGTCGCCCTCGTCCTCAAGGAGCCCGACCTCGGCACCTCGTCGGTCCTCGCGTTCACCGCCCTGCTGCTGTTCTTCCTCGCCGGCGCCAACGTGCTGCACCTGATCGCGCTGGGCGCGGCCGCGGTGCCGCTCGTCGTCTACAACTTCATGCACGGCTACCAGTGGGACCGCATCAACGCCTGGCTCGACCCGTTCTCGGTCGCCCAGGGCGACGGCTACCACAGCGTGCAGGGCTACCTCGCCCTGGCCCTCGGCGGCGTCTTCGGCGCCGGCCTGGGGGAGAGCCGGCTGGCGGGCGGCCTGTTCGTGCCCAACGCGTCCAACGACTTCATCTTCGCGATCATCGGCGAGGAGTTTGGCCTAGTCGGGGCAGGCCTCGTGATCCTGCTGTTCGTCGCCTTCGCCTATCTGGGGATCCGCACCTCGCTTGGGGCGCCGGACACGTTCGGGGCCCTCTTGGCCGCGGGCGTGACGGGCTGGATCTGCATCCAGGCGTTCATCAACATCGGGGTGGTGGTGGGCCTCCTCCCCGTCACTGGCATTCCGCTGCCGTTCGTCTCGGCGGGCGGCTCCTCGCTGGTCATCTCGTTCGCCGCGGTCGGGATCCTGCTCTCGGTGTCCCGCGAGACGGTGGAGAAAGGGACGTGGAACGATGCGCCTGCTGATCGCGGGCGGCGGCACGGGCGGGCACATCTACCCCGCGCTGGCCGTCGCCCGGTCGCTTCGCGCTCGACCCGCCCGGCCTGACGGCCGGGACGGCGCGGCCCCGGAGCTCGCCTGGCTCGGCGGGCACCGCGGGCTGGAGCGCGCCATCGTCCCGCCCAGCGGCATCCCGCTGACGCGGCTGCTGCTGCGCTCGCTGCGCTCCGCTGGCCGGGACGTCCATCTCGTGCTCGACCCGGTGCGCCTGGTGCTCTCGATCCCGCAGGCGCTGCTGCTCCTGCTCGCCCGGCGACCAGCCGCCATCTTCACCACCGGCGGCTACGTCGCCATCCCGACGCTCCTGGCCGCGCGGGCGCTCCGGATCCCGAGCGTCCTCTGGGAGGGCAACGTGGTGCCCGGGCGCAGCGTGCGCTTCGTGGCCCGCCTCGCCAGCGTGCTCGCGGTGACGTTCCCCGAGACCGCGACCGCCCTGCCCCATCCGCACACCTTCGTGACGGGCACGCCGATCAGACCGCTCGACGCAGATCCCGACGAGGCGCGGGCCCGCTTCGGCGGCCGCCCGGGCGAGCGGATCCTGCTGGTCTTCGGCGGGTCGCAGGCCGTCCGCCGGATCAACGCGGCGGTGCTCGAGGCGCTGCCGCGGCTCACCGAGCGCGTGCGCGTCATCCACGTCACGGGCGAGGACGGCTATGCCGCGGCCAGGTCCGCCCGCGAGCAGCTCCCGGCCGAGTTCCGCGACCGCTACCGCCCGTTCGCCTTCCTCCACGAGGACATGACGGCGGCGCTCGCCGCGGCGGACCTGGCCGTCGGGCGTGCGGGATCGTCCACCCTTGCCGAGGCCGCCGCGTTCGCGCTGCCCACCGCGATCGTCCCGTACCCGCACGCCGCGGGCCACCAGCGCCGCAACGCCGAGTCGTACGCGGCGTCGGGCGCGGCGCTGCTGGTGGATGACGCCGACTTCAACGCCGACCGGCTGGTCGAGGTGGCCGGCCTGCTGGCCGATCCCGCGGCGCACGCCAGGATGTCCGCAGCCGCCCGCGATGCGGCCCGCCCGCACGCCGCGGCTGCCGTGGCCGACCTCGTGCTGGCCGTGGCGACGCGGTCGGCGCTGCCCGACCAGGACACGGTCGCGGCGACCGCGAAGGGGGCAGCCCGGTGAGCGGCGCGACTCCCGCGTTCGACCCCGTCGCGACCGCGGCCGACCTCGCCCGCCGGGTGGGCGTGCGGGCCGTGGCAGGGGAGCCGATGGCCAAGCACACCACGATGCGGGTCGGCGGGCCGGCCGACCTGTTCGTCACCGCGCACAACGGCTTCGAGCTCAAGGGCCTCGTGCGCTACGCGCGCGCCCGCGCGATCCCGCTGTTCCTGCTGGGCCGGGGCAGCGACCTCGTGGTCGCCGACGCGGGCATCCGCGGCCTGGTGGTCGAGGTCCGCGCCGACGCCACCCGGCTCGACGGCGACCGCTACACGGCCGATGCGGGCGTCCCGATGGCGCGCGCCGCCACCGAGACCCAGAAGGCCGGGCTCACCGGGCTCGAGTACGGCCTCGCGATCCCCGGCACGGTCGGCGGGGCGGTCTGGGCGAATGCCGGTGCCCACGGGGCCGAAACCGCGGCCGTCATCGAGTCGGCGACGGCCCTCCTCGCCGACGGCAGCGTCGCCGTCCTCCCCGCCGCTGCGCTGGGCTTCCGCTACCGCCACAGCCGGTTCAAGGACGACCCGGCCGAGATCGTGCTCGCAGCGGCGTTCCGCCTCGCGCCCGCGGACCCGGCCGTGATCGCCGGGCGGCTCGACGACATCCGGCGCTGGCGGCGCGAGCACCAGCCCCTCGGGCTGCCGTCGGCGGGATCGGTGTTCCGGAACCCCGACGGGGACTCGGCCGGCCGGCTGATCGACAGCCTCGGGCTCAAGGGCCGGCGCATCGGTGGGGCCGTCGTGTCCGAGAAGCACGCCAACTTCATCGTCAACGACCAGCGCGGGACCGCGTCTGACGTACGCCGCCTCGCCGAGGCGGTTCGGGACGAGGTGCGCGCGCGGCTCGGGGTCGAGCTCGCGTTCGAGATCGACTTCGCCGGCGACTGGTCCGGATGGACCCCCGAGAGGGCCGCGTAGATGCCCGTCCCGGAGCTCGGTCACGACCCGGAGCGGACGCCGGTCGCGGTCGTGTTCGGCGGGCCGTCGGCCGAGCACGACGTGTCGATCGTGTCCGGCACGGCCATCGCCGACGCGCTGCGCGCCGCCGGCTACCGGGTTGAGCTGTGGTGCATCGAGCTCGGCGGGGCATGGTGGCGCCTCCCCGACGGCCACCGGCGCGACGGGCGCCCGCAGGCGGCCTACGACGACCCGGCCGCGCTCGGTGCCGAGGGTCCGGCCAGCGCCGCGACGGCGCTCGAGCGGCTCGCCGGCCGTGACCGGCCGCCGCTCGTCTTCCTCGCGCTCCACGGCCCGTTCGGCGAGGACGGCACGGTCCAGGCGCTGTGCGAGGCGGCGGGCCTGGCCTACACCGGCTCGGGCGTGACCGCGAGCGCGATCGGGATGGACAAGGCCGTGTTCAAGCGGCTGCTGCGCGGGCTGGGCCTGCCGGTGGTGGACTGGGTCGAGGTCCGGAGCGAGCGCTGGGCCGCCGAGCCGGCCACCGTCCTGGCCTCCCTCGACGCGTTCGCGCAGGCGGGCGGCGACGGGCGCCTCATGGTCAAGCCCGCCCGGCTCGGCAGCTCGGTCGGCATGACGCTCGCGCACCGCCCCGGTGAGCTCGGGCCGGCCCTCGCCGAGGCCTTCCGCTTCGACGACCTCGCGCTCGTGGAGCACTACGTCGCCGGCGCGCGCGACCTCGAGGTGTCGGTCATCGGCAACGATCCCGATGCGCTCGAGGTGTACGGCCCGGGCGAGATCATGTCGGGCCACGAGTTCTACGACTACCAGGCCAAGTACACAGCGGGCCTGTCCCAGACGACGCTGACCGCCGAGGTCAGCGAGGAGCAGCGGGCCACGATCCTCGACCTCGCCCGCGCCGCGTACAACGCGGCGGGCTGCGAGGGCTTCGCCAGGGTCGACTTCCTGGTGGGTGCCGACGAGCGGGTCGTCGTGTCCGAGATCAACACCATCCCGGGCTTCACGCCGATCAGCCTCTTCCCGACGCTGCCGGCGCTCGGCGGCTACACCTTCGGCGACGTGTGCTCGCGGGTCGTGGACCTGGCGCTCGCGCGAGCAGCGTCGCGGGTCCGCCACCGCCCGTCCACCGCGGACCTGCCGCGATGACGATCCGGCGCGGCCAGCCCGCTGCCCGGCCCGCGAAACCGACGGCCTCGCGGCCCGGGATCCGTCGCGGCAGCGGGCGCCGGACGCGACCGGTCCGCCGCGCCTCGGCCGGATTCACGCCCGTCCGCGCGGCGGCGCTGCTGGTGCTGCTCGCCGCGCTCGCCGCGCTCTACGGCCTGGCGGCCTCGAGCGCGTTCTCCGCGAAGCGGACCGTGGTGACCGGCGCCACGTGGACCCCCCAGGACGAGATCCTCGCCGCGCTTGCGATCCCGGCGGGGCAGAACCTGTTCACCGTCAACCGGATGGCGCTCGAGCACCGGCTCGACGGCATCCCGGCGATCCGCACGGCCTCGGTGACGGTCGCGCTGCCCGACGTGATCCGGGTGGCCGTGACCGAGCGCGAGGCGCTGGTCGTGTGGCAGGCGGGCGGCCAGCAGTTCCTGGTCGACGACACGGGCACGCTGTTCGACCAGCTCGGCGACCCGGCGCCCGAGGCTGCGGCCGCGCTGCCGGTGATCGACGACGAGCGTGCGGCGTCCGCGGGCCTCAAGCTGGGCGACACGCTCGACCCGGTGACGCTCGATGCCGCGCTGCGGCTCGGGTCGCTCACGCCGGCCGACCTGGGCAGCTCGGCGACCGGCCTCGCGATCCGGCTCGACGACGCCGACGGGTTCACCGTCTCGTCGGTCCCGGATGGCTGGGACGCAGTGTTCGGGTTCTTCACGCCCACGCTGCGGACGACCGACCTCATCCCCGGCCAGGTCCGCCTGCTGCGGAGCCTGCTCTACGGCCGCGAGGCGAAGGTGGGCAGGATCGTGCTCGCCGACGACCGGAGCGGCACCTACCTGCCGCGGGGGTCGGCGACCTCGTCGGCAACGCCCAGGCCGACCCCTCGGCCGGCGGCCCGGCCCACCGCGACGCCCAGGCCGTCGGCCACCCCCAGGCCGTCGGCCACGCCGAAGGCGACCCCCAAGCCCGGGACGAGGGCCAGCGCGACGCCGCGGCCAACGGCGCGGCCGAGCGCGAAGCCGTCACCGACCCCCAAGCCGTGATCGCCCGTCGCCCGATCGCCGGCCGTCCCCGCGCCGCGCGGCCCGGCGCAGCGCCGCGTCCCGTCATGCGGCGGTCTGGTAGCGTAGGCGCGACGTTCCCAAGGTCGGAGGCCCTCGGCTCGTGCTCCTGCCCCTCGTGGGCCTGCTCATCGGCATCCTTGCCGGGCTCGTCCTCAACGTCAATGTCGGCGTCGAGCTGTCGCGCTACCTGGCCGTGGCGATCCTCGCCGCGCTCGACTCCGTCCTCGGGGCGGTGCGCGCAGAACTCGACGGCGTCTACGACAATCGGATCTTCATCAGCGGCTTCCTTGTCAACGCGATCGTGGCGGTCCTCCTGGTGTTCATCGGCGACCGCCTCAGTCTCGACCTCTACCTGGTCGCCTTGATCAACTTCGGCTTCCGCATCTTCAACAACGTCGCGCTGATCCGGCGGCACTTCATCTAGCATCGGTCCGGGCGGTCCGGGCCCCCAAGGAGCGAGGGGAAGCAGAGGCACGTGGAACGGGAAGCGGTCCTGGTCGGCATCGACGTCGGCACGTCGAAGGTGGTGGCGCTCATCGGCGAGGTCAGCCGTGAGGGTCGCCTGACGATCATGGGCCACGGCACCGTGCCCGCCACAGGCCTCAAGAAGGGCGCCATCGTCAACATCGACCAGACCGTGCGCAGCATCGCCGACGCCGTGGAGCGCGCCGAGCGGCTGTCGGGCTGGAAGATCGACCGGGCGTTCGTGGGCGTGGGTGGGCCCCATGTCGAGAGCCTCAACTCCACCGGGCAGGTGGCCGTGACGGCACACCACCGCGAGGTGACGCGCGCCGACATCGACCGCGCGATCGAGGTGGCCCGCGCCGTCTCCATCCCGTCCAACCGCGACGTGCTCCACGTTGAGCGTCGCGGCTTCACCGTGGACGGCCAGGAGGGCGTCAAGGACCCGCTGGGCATGAGCGCCCTCCGGCTGGAGGTCGAGGCGCACATCGTGTCCGCCTCGGCCACCGCGGTCCAGAACCTGACCAAGTGCGTCCAGCTGGCCGGGGTCAAGATCGACGAGCTGGTCGTCAACGGCCTCGCCTCGGCGGAGGCGGTGCTGATCGAGGCGGAGAAGGAGCACGGGGTCGCGGTGGCCGACATCGGCGCCGGGACGATCAACCTGACGATGTTCACGGAGGGCTCGCCGTTCCACACCGCGGTCCTGCCGGTCGGCGGCAACAACGTGACCAACGACATCGCCATCGGCCTGCGGACCCACCTGCCGGTCGCCGAGGAGCTCAAGCTGGAGCACGGCACCTGCGACCTGCGCTCGGTGGTGGACGAGGACATCCCGATCAACGACCCGGGCGACGACGGGGCCCGCACGATCAGCCGCCTCGAGCTCTGCCAGATCATCGAGGCCCGCATGCGCGAGACCTACGAGCTGCTCAAGGAGGAGATGAAGCGCGCCGGCCAGGGCATGCTCCCGGCCGGGCTGATCATCACGGGCGGCGGCTCGCAGCTCGCCGGGGCCGCGGAGCTCGGCCGCGAGGTCCTCCAGATGCAGGTCCGCGTCTCGGGGCCCGCGGGCATGGGCGGCCTCACCGACACGATCTCGGATCCGTCGTACGCCACGTCGGTGGGCCTGCTGCGCTGGGGCGCGAACCAGATCGCCGCGGGCGAGCCGCTCCAGTACGACTCGTCGCAAGAGGGCGGGGGCCTCTTCGGCCGAATCCGGGACGGGCTCCGCAACATCTTCCCGTAGGCCGACGGCGTGCGCTCGCTCGAGCTCGAGGTCCGCACGGGCCGCACCCGCGGCTTCACCGACCTCACCGCGGCATGCGCCCGGTTCGCCTCGGAGGCATCGGGTGGCGGCGACGGCCTGCTCTCGGTGTTCGTGCCCCACGCCACGGCCGGGCTGGTCGTGCTCGAGCTGGGCTCGGGGAGCGAGACCGACGCCATCGCGGCGCTCGACCGTCTCCTTCCGCGCGACGACCGGTACATCCACCGGCACGGCGCCCCGGGCCATGGCGCCGACCACGTGCTGCCGCTGTTCGCCGCGCCGTCGGTCACGGTGCCGGTCCTGGGCGGGCGCCTGTCGCTCGGGACGTGGCAGTCGATCGCGCTCCTCGACCCCAACGCCGACAACGAGACCCGGCGCGTCCGGCTGAGCTTCTTGGCCGGCTGAGGGAGCGGCGGCTCGGCCCTCGGGATGTCCGTCTCCCGCGTCCCGCCGTTGCTGGCAGATGTCCGTGCGGAGGACGTGATCGCCGCGATCCGGGGAGCTGGCGCAGCTCGCAGGCGCGCCCCGTGCTCAGGGTCAGGCCGGGATTCCTGCAGATGCTCGCGGAGCGGCCGGTATCCGAAGGGGTTCTGGACAAGGACCGCACCACGGACATCCGGGCAGAACCCACGCGGAACCGGGCGCAGATAACCGCTCGGCCAGCATCTGGGGACTTGAGCGCGAATTGGGGCCGTCCCACGGACATCTGCGAGGAGCAGGGGGGTGCTGCGCGGGCAGGGCGCGGCGGCGCGCGAAGGCGGCCCGCCGGGCGGTGACGCGACGCACCGCCGGCGGCGGCTGCCGCATGAGCTGCGTCCGACCGCAACCATGGTTGCGCGCGTATACTCCGCAGGCGCCCGCGAGCCCGTCGCGGCCCGAGCCGTCCCCTCGGTGCCACAGGGGTGGGCCTCAACCGAACGAACCGACGCCAGCCTTCGCCGAATCCCGGGAGTGCTCCGATGCCGCTGCGATCCGATTCCGAGAACTTCGCGCTCATCCGCGTCGTCGGCGTGGGCGGTGGCGGCAGCAATGCCGTCAACCGGATGATCCGGGCCGAGATGATGGGCGTGGAGTTCATCGCCTGCAACACGGACGCGCAGGCGCTCCTCCAGTCGGATGCACCGCACAAGATCCGGATCGGCGACAAGATCACGCGGGGCCTCGGCGCCGGCGGCGACTCCACGATCGGCCAGCGGGCCGCCGAGGAGGACCGCGACAAGATCGCCGACGCCATCGCCGATTCCGACATGGTGTTCATCACCGCCGGCCTCGGCGGCGGCACGGGCTCGGGTGCCGCGCCCATCGTGGCCGAGATCGCCAAGGAGCAGGGCGCCCTCACGATCGGCGTCGTCACCAAGCCGTTCAGCTTCGAGGGCGCGCGCCGCAAGCTCATCGCCGAGAAGGCCGCCGAGGAGCTCAAGGCCAAGGTCGACACGCTGATCACGATCCCGAACGATCGCCTGCGCGACGTGGTCCAGAAGAACACGTCCATCGTGGACGCGTTCAAGATCGTCGACGACGTGCTCCGCCAGGGCGTCGCCGGGATCAGCGACATCATCACGGTCCCCGGGCTCATCAACCTCGACTTCGCCGACGTGCGGACGATCATGAAGGACGCGGGCTCCGCGCTCATGGGCATCGGCCGGGCGAGCGGCGACAACCGGGCCCTCGAGGCAGCCCGGCAGGCGGTGGCGAGCCCGCTGCTGGAGATCAACATCGCCGGCGCCCAGGGGATCCTGTTCAACATCACCGGGTCCTCGAACCTGACCCTCTGGGAGGTCACCGAGGCCGCCGAGGAGATCCGCGCGGCCGCCGACCCCGAGGCGAACATCATCTTCGGCACGAGCTTCAACGAGCGCCTCGGCGACGAGGTCATGATCACCGTGATCGCCACCGGGTTCGACGGCCGGCGCCGCTCGGAGTCGGCTCGGGCGTCCGTCGCCGACCGCCACAGCGCGGCGTCGGGCCTGCGGGGGGCGACCCCGTCGGCCACGACCGGCGCCCCGGTGCCGGCCCGCGACTTCCTCGAGGAGCTCGAGCGCCAGCGCACGGCCAGCGAGGGCGAGACGCGCCGCGACGAGGCTGTCGCCGTCCCCGTGCGTCCCGAGCGCCAGGCCGCGCCGGAGCCGCCGCGGCGCGCCCCCTCGTACGACGCGGAGGACCTCGAGATCCCGAGCTTCCTGCGCAAGGGGCGCTAGGGCACCACGTCGCCGGAGCCTGCCGTGGACCTCGACCTCGCGGAGGTCGAGGCGCTCCGCAGCGCCCGCGCGATGGTGCTGGGACGGATCGCGGCAGCGGCGGTCCGGGCGAAACGGGATCCGGGCGGCGTGACGCTCGTCGCGGTGTCCAAGACGATCCCGTCGCCCCGCGTCCGGGCGGCGGTCGCCGCCGGGCTCGACACGCTGGGCGAGAACCGCGTCCAGGAGGCTGCCGGCAAGATCCCGGCGGTCGCGGGCGCGCGCTGGCACCTGCTCGGTCCGCTGCAGGCCAACAAGGCACGCCGCGCCGTCGAGCTGTTCGACGTCCTCGAGGCACTCGGGTCGATCGAGCTCGCGCAGCGGCTCGACCGCCTCGCCGGCGACCTGCGGCCGAAACGCCCGCTGCCGGTCCTGCTCCAGGTGAACGTGGCCGGCGATCCGGCCAAGTCCGGCTTCGACGAGGCGTCCGTGGCGACGGCCCTGCCGCAGCTGGCGGCGCTTGCCAACCTGCGCCTCGACGGGCTGATGACGATCGGTCGGCTCGTCCCGACAGCTGAGGACGTCCGGCCCACGTTCCGCGCCCTGCGGGACCTCTCCGAGAGGCTCCGCGCGTCCGAGCCGCGCCTGGGGCCCGCGCTCTCGATGGGCATGAGCGACGACTACGAGGTCGCGGTCGAGGAGGGGGCGACGATCGTGCGCGTCGGCCGGGCGCTGTTCGGCGAGCGGCCGGCTCCGGTCGCGGCCGACATGGCGGGGTAGGACGCGTGAGCCCTGCACAGCTCTTCGCCGCCATCTTCGTCCTGCTCCTGTGGGTCCTGGTGCTCGCGCGCATCCTCGTCCTGTGGGCGGACCCGGGCGGGAGGAGCCGGCTCTCGAGGCTCCTCTTCGGGATGACCGAGCCGCTGGTCGCCCCGCTGCGCCGCAGGCTGCCCCGAACCGGCTCCTTCGACGCGGCGCTCGTGCTCGTGTTCGTGGTGCTCGGCCTGCTGTGGCGGCTGCTCCTCTGATGGCGCGCGATCGGGACGCCGTGCGGCTGTCGGTGCGGCTGACGCCGCGGGGCGGGGCCGACCGCGTGGACGGCGTCGTCGACGGCGTGCTCCGGGTCCGGGTGGCTGCGCCGCCGGTGGACGGCGCAGCCAATGTGGCGCTGCTGCGCCTGCTCGCCGACGAGCTGGGCGTTCCGCGCGGCGCGGTTCGGCTGGCGGCCGGCGCTGCGAGCCGCATCAAGGTGGTCGAGGTCGACGGGGTCGAGCCGGCGGCGATCGCGAGGCGCTGGCCGGGGCTGGGGCGGTGAGGCGCCGGGCCATGGGATCGCCGGCCCGGGTCGGGCGGAGAGCCCCTGACGGCGGAGCCCGGTGCCCTGCAGACGCTCGCGGAATTGCGTGCCCGCGCTAGAATGCGAGTCCCTCGGGAACGCGGGCGATTAGCTCAGTTGGTTAGAGCGCACGGTTCACATCCGTGAGGTCACTGGTTCGAGTCCAGTATCGCCCACCACTCACCCCTCAGGCGCGTGCTGAGCGGGGGCGCGGCCACCGCGAGCCGCCCGTCCCGGCGGGGCCTGCCACCGGCCCGATGCCCCCTTGGACCAGCCTTTCCTTGTGCCCGACCGCCCTGCGTGCGCCCGCGCGGCACATGAACGGCACGAGGCCCGTGCCACTCGGTCCGGGCGGGATCCGCGCGGCCCGACCGGCATGGCCCGCCGTCGCCCGAGGGGCCGTCCTGCCGCGTCCCGGAAATTCTCAGAAACGGCGTAACAATCCCCGGGGACGCCTCGTCGCACGCACGACAGCCTCGCTCGACGGCCTCCTCCCCGTCGTTCCGGGGCACGCGCAGCGCGAAGCCCCCCGGTCCCGGGGGGCTTCGTCGTGTTCCGGGTGGCCGCGCGTCAGTTGGCGGCGAGGCGGCGCAGCACTGCCGGCAGGATCCCGCCCTGGCGCAGGTAGTCCACCTCGATCGGGCCGTCGAGGCGGGCGATGGCACCGAAGCTCCGCTCGGAGCCGTCGTCGGCACGGGCGATGACCGTGACCACCTGGCGCGGGGCCAGGCGCGCGATCCCGGTCACCGAGTACGCCTCGCGGCCGGTGAGCCCGAGCGCGGCGGCACTCTCGCCGGGCAGGAACTGGAGCGGCAGGACGCCCATTCCCACGAGGTTCGAGCGGTGGATGCGCTCATAGCTCTCGGCGATGACGGCCCGGATGCCGAGCAGGGTCGTGCCCTTGGCCGCCCAGTCGCGCGACGACCCGGAGCCGTACTCCTTGCCCGCGATGACCAGGCACGGGACACCCTCGGCCATGTAGGCCATCGCCGCGTCGTAGATGAACGTCTCGGCGCCATCGGGGAGGTGGACCGTGTACGGTCCCTCCTTGCCCTCGACGAGCCGGTTGCGCAGCCGGATGTTGCCGAACGTGCCGCGCATCATCACCTCGTGGTGGCCGCGGCGCGACCCGTACGAGTTGAAGTCGACCGGTGCGACGCCGCGGTCCTGGAGCCACCGGCCGGCAGGGGACCACGCCGCGATCGAGCCCGCGGGGCTGATGTGGTCCGTGGTCACCGAATTGCCGAGGAGCGCCAGAACGCGGGCGCCGACGATGTCGGTGAGCGGCGCCGGCTCGCGGCCGAGGCCCTGGAAGAACGGCGGGTTGGCGATGTATGTCGACGCGTCGTCCCATGCGTACCGGTCGCCCGCCGGGATCGGCAGCGCGCGCCACCGGTCGTCGCCCTCGAACACCGTGGCATAGGTCTGGCGGAACAGCTCCGCGTCGATCGTCCGGCCCACCACCTCGCGGACCTGCGCCTGCGTCGGCCAGACGTCGGCGAGCATCACCGGCTGCCCGTCGGCGCCGGTGCCCAGGGGCTCGGTGGTGAGGTCGATGTCCACCCGTCCGGCGAGCGCGAACGCCACGACGAGCGGCGGCGAGGCGAGGTAGGCGGCGCGCACCAGCGGGTGCACGCGGCCCTCGAAGTTGCGGTTGCCCGAGAGGACCGCGGCGACGACCAGCTTGTCCGACTCGATCGCCTTGGCGACGGGCTCGTCGAGGGGCCCCGAGTTGCCGATGCAGGTGGTGCAGCCGTAGCCGGCCAGCGCGAAGCCCAGGTCGGCCAGCGGCTCCATCAGCCCGGCGCGCTCGAGGTAGCCCGTGACCGCCCGGGAGCCCGGGGCGAGCGAGGTCTTGACCGCGGGGTTGACCGTGAGGCCCTTCGCGACCGCGTTCTTCGCCACCAGGCCCGCCGCCACCATCACCATCGGGTTGGAGGTGTTGGTGCAGGAGGTGATGGCGGCGATCGCGACCGACCCGTGGCCGACCTCGGTGCGCTGGCCGTGCTCCTCGATCGTCGTCCACGGCACGCCGACGGTGTCCGGATAGGACGCCCGGAAGTTGTCGCCCACCTTGGACAGGCCCACCCGGTCCTGCGGACGCCGGGGGCCGGCCATCGACGGCTCCACGGTGCCGAGGTCGAGCTCGAGCAGGGCGTCGAACTCGGGGGCGGCGCCCGGCTCGCGCCACAGCCCCTGCGCCTTGGCGTAGCGGTCAACGAGGTCCACGCGCTCGGCCGGGCGCCCGGTCAGCCGCAGGTAGGCGAGCGTCTCGGCGTCGATGGGGAACAGCGTGGCCGTGGCCCCGAACTCGGGGCTCATGTTGGCGATGGTCGCGCGGTCCGCGAGCGGCAGGCCGGCCAGACCGTCCCCGGCGAACTCGACGAAAGTGCCCACCACGCCGAACTTGCGCAGCATCTCGGTGATCACGAGCACGAGGTCGGTGGCCGTGGTCGCGGGCGGCAGCTCGCCCGACAGCCGCACGCCCACGATCCGGGGCAGCTGCTGGTAGATCGGCTGGCCGAGGAGGACCGCCTCGGCCTCGATCCCCCCGACGCCGTAGCCGAGGACGCCCAGCCCGTTGATCATCGTGGTGTGGGAGTCCGTGCCGACGAGCGTGTCGGGGAAGGCGACGCGGCCGCCCTCGTCGGCGCGGTCGGCCACCACGGTGGCGAGGTACTCGAGGTTGACCTGGTGGATGATCCCGGTGCCCGGCGGCACGACCCGCAGGTCGCGGAACGCCGTCTGCGCCCAGCGCAGCAGCTGGTACCGCTCGCCGTTGCGCTCGTACTCGCGCTCGACGTTGAACGCGAAGGCGCCTGCGCCGCCCCACGCGTCGATCTGCACCGAGTGGTCGATGACGAGGTCCGCGGGGACGAGCGGGTTCACGCGCGCGGGATCGCCGCCGAGCTCGGCCATCGCGTCGCGCATCGCGGCGAGGTCCACGACCGCGGGCACGCCGGTGAAGTCCTGGAGGACCACCCGCGAGGGCATGAACGGGACCTCGGCCTCGGTGCCCGATGCGCCCGGCTTCCAGCCCGCGAGCGTGGTGACGTCGTCCGCGCGGACGATGCCCCCGCCAGCGTGGCGGAGCGCATTCTCGAGCAGGATCTTGAGGGTCATCGGGGCGCGCCCGAGGTCCACGCCGAGCGGGATGCCGGCGCGGGCGAGGGCGTCGAGGCGGTACAGGTCGGGCAGCCCGGCGCCGAGGGGGGAGCGGGCGCCGAAGGCATTGGCGGTGGGCACGGGCATGCGCTGATCTCCGCTGTGGGGACCGGGCGATGAGGGTGCGCCCTCGAACCGCTCGCTACACTCGCTGTGTGGAAGTGTACTGCGGCCCCGCACGATCGGGTGGGACCCGGCCATGAGGGCATGGGACGAGCTCGAGGCGGCCGAGCGTCGCGCTCGCGAGCAGCGGCTGGCCGAGCACGAGGCCGCCTTCGACGAGTTGGCGGCAGAGGGGATCGACCTGGACCCCACAGGCAGCGGCACGCACCGCCACGGCGATCTCGTGCACCCGTCCGACCACACCCATCCGCACGCCCACTCCGGTCCCGGGGAGCGTCCGGTCGTGGGGATCGTGGGTGCCGGGCCCGTCGGCCTGGCGCTCGGGGTCGCCCTGTCCCGGGCGGGCTGGCCGGTTGGCGCGGTGGCCTCGCGCGACCCCGGGCGGCGCGCCCGGTTCAGCGCGCACGTCCCCAGCGTGCGGGCGTTCGCGGAGGCCACGGCGCTCGTGGACGACGTCGAGCTCGTGGTCCTCGCGGTCCCCGACGACGTCATCGGCCAGCTGGCCGCCACCCTCCGGCTGTATGCGGGCCAGGCGATCGTCCACACCAGCGGCCTGCTCGGCGCCGAGGTCCTCGCGCCGGCGATGGCGGCCGGGACCCAGGCGGGTGCCTTCCACCCGCTCGTCGCCTTCGCCGACCTCGATCGGGCGCTGGCGGCGCTCCGCGGGGCGACGATCGCGATCGAGGGCGACGACGAGCTGGCCGCCCACCTCGCCGACATGGCCGAGGCGATCGGCGGCGCCCCGGTCCGGCTGGCACCGGGCTCGAAGGCGGCCTACCACGCCGCGGCGGTCCTCTCCGCGGGCGGGGTGGTCGCGCTCCTCGACACCGTTCGCGAGGTGGCGGCGGCGCTGGGCCTTGACGAGGCGGGCGCGCTGCGCATCTACCTGCCGCTCGTGGAGCAGACGGTTGCCAACGCCCGAGCGCTGGGGATCGACGCCTCGCTCACCGGGCCGGCCACGCGCGGCGACGTCGGGACGGTGACCGCGCACATCGCGGCGCTGTCCGGGGATGCCCCCGGCGCGCTCGAGGTCTACCGGGCGCTGCTCGCCCGTGACATCGCGATCGCGACGAGGCGTGGCGCGCTGTCACCAGAAGCGACAGAACTCCTCCGGACCGCACTTGCGGGGGGCTCGTGACGCGGTACGATGCGGGCATGCAGCACAGTCTCGCCGCCCTTCACGGGGCGTGGCCCGCGCGGTACGCCCACGCGACGCCGAGGGCCCGTGAGCGGCGCCTCGGGCTCGGGGCGGGGCCGCGGTTCACGCCGGCTCCATCTCGGCACACCGTGCTCCGCCACATCGAGATGGGCCCGCTCACGGAGCTCCGCGCCCCGTGGCGCTCGGCCGTGATCGAGGCGGATCGTGCGGTCGGCGTGGTCCGCCCGCGCCAGGCCGTGCTGATGTCCTGGACGCGCACGGACCGTGGCGCCGGCCCGCGCCGCCCCTCCGTGGCCTCGGCGTGGCGCGCCTGAAGCAGGGGACGGCCACCTCCGCAGGCGGGATCGTCATCCGGTTCGACGGGGGCGCGCCCCAGCTCGTCGTCGGCCGCCGCAGGCGCGAGCGCGACGGGGTCACCTGGACGCTGCCGAAGGGCACGCCGATCCCGGGGGAGACCACCGAGCAGACAGCGACCCGGGAGGTCACCGAGGAGACCGGCCTCCTGGTCGAGATCGTCCGGCCGTTCGACTCGATCAACTACTCGTTCGTCCAGGGCCGGACCCGGATCCACAAGACCGTGCACTACTACCTCATGGCGCCGATGGGCGGCGACCTGGCGCGCCACGACCACGAGTTCGACGAGGTGCGCTGGATCGGCTTCGACGATGCCTCCACGCTGCTGACCTTCGAGACCGAGCGGGCCCTCGTCGCCCGCGCCGGCGCCGCAGCGGCCGGGGGCCCGTTCCCCGGCGCCACCCCGACGCAGGAGACCCCGAACGCATGACCGAGACAGCCGTCCCCGCGCCGCAGCCCTCGCCGCTCCTCGACCGGCACGAGGCGCTCGGTGCCAAGATCGTGGACTTCGCCGGATGGCTCATGCCGATCCAGTACCGGGGAATCCTCGAGGAGCACCGGGCGACCCGCTCGGCTGCCGGTCTGTTCGACCTCTCGCACATGGGCGAGATCCAGGTCGAGGGCGCCGAGGCGGGGGCCGCGCTGGCCGCTGCGCTGGTCACGGACCCGCCGTCGCTCGCGGTGGGACGGGCGCACTACTCGATGATCTGCGCAGACGACGGCGGGATCATCGACGACCTCATCGTCTACCGGCTGGGCGAGACGCGGTTCATGGTCGTGGCCAACGCCTCCAACGCGTGGGCGGTGTCGGACGAGCTCGTTCGTCGGCTCGACGGCTTCAAGGCCGTCCTCGACGACCACTCGCTGGCCACGGGCCTCGTCGCGGTGCAGGGCCCGCGGTCGCTCGACATCCTCGGCCCGCTGACGGACGTCGACATCGACGCCATCCACTACTACGGCATCGCAGAAGGCTCCGTGGCCGGGGTCGAGGCGATGATCGCCCGCACCGGCTACACCGGCGAGGACGGGTTCGAGGTGTTCGTGGACGTCGACCGCGTGCACGAGGTCTGGGACGCGCTGCTCGATGCTGGGCGCCCGCACGGGCTGATCCCGGTCGGCCTGGGCGCTCGCGACACCCTCCGCCTCGAGGCCGGCATGCCGCTCTACGGCAACGAGCTCGACCGGTCGACCAATCCCTTCGAGGCCGGTCTCGGGCGCGTCGTCAAGCTGGGCAAGCCGGGCCCCTTCACTGGCCGCGCCGCGCTCGAGAAGGTTGCCCGCGACGGCACCTCGCGACGGCTGGTGGGCCTGGTCCTGCGCGGACGCGGCATCGCCCGCCACGGCTACCCGGTGCTCGCCGACGGCTCGCCGACGGGCACGGTCACGTCGGGCACCATGTCGCCCACGCTGAATGTCGCGATCGCCATGGCCTACGTCGCGAAAGAGCAGTCCGAACCCAGTACGATGCTGGAAGTCGAGATCCGCGGCGCCCCGGTCGCAGCCGAGGTCGTGCCGCTCCCGTTCTACAAGCGCCCGGCCTGATCTCCGGTCGCGCCCAGCCGCCCGTCCCCGCACCGGTGCGCCCCCAGGGGACGCACGACACAGCCTTGCAGAGGAGCCAGTCCATGGTCCCCGGAGACCTCCGCTACACCAAAGACCACGAGTGGGTCAGGCTCGACGGCGACGAGGCCGTCGTGGGAATCACCGAGTTCGCGGCGCACCAGCTCGGCGACGTGGTGTTCGTGGAGCTGCCCGCGGTCGGGCGCTCGCTGACCCAGCACGCGACGTTCGGGGTGGTCGAGTCGGTGAAGGCCGTCTCGGACCTGTTCGCCCCGGTCGGCGGCGACGTCGTCGCCGTCAACGACGCGCTGGGCGGCCAGCCCGAGCTCGTCAACTCCGACCCCTACGGCGAGGGATGGATGCTGCGCGTCAAGGTCGCCGACGCCGGCCAGCTCGACGGGCTGCTCGACGCGGCCGCCTACGAGCAGCTGACCGCCGAGGGCTGACGATGCCGTACGGCCCGCACGCGGCGGACGACCGGGCGCGCATGCTCGACGCGGTCGGCGTCGAGTCGGTCGACCGGCTGTTCGACGACATCCCGGAGGCGCTCCGCGCCGGGCCGCTGCGCCTGGACCCGCCCGAGCCCGAGCTCGAGCTGTCCGCGCGGCTCCAGGCCCTGGCCGCCAGGAACCGCTCGGACCTGGCGTCCTTCCTCGGCGCGGGCGCCTACCGCCACTGGACGCCGGCGGCGGTGGACCAGATGCTGCTCCGCGGCGAGTGGTACACCGCCTACACGCCCTACCAGCCAGAGGTCAGCCAGGGCACGCTGCAGTCGATCTACGAGTACCAGAGCCTGCTCGCCGAGCTGACGGGCATGGACGTCGTCTCCGCCTCGCACTACGACGGCGGGGCCGCGACGGCCGAGGCGGCGCTGATTACCTGCCGGGCCACCGGCCGCGGGCGGCTGCTGGTGTCGCGGGGGGTCCACCCGCACTACCGCCAGACCCTCGAGACCTACGCCGAGGGCGCGGGCCTCGCGGTCGCCGAGGTCCCGCTCGTCGCCGACGGCCCCGCGGCCGGGACGACGGACCTCGCAGCGCTCGGGCGCCTGCTCGGCGACGGCGACCCCGTCGCGGGCGTCGTGGCCGCCAACCCGAACGTGGTCGGGCTGCTGGAGCCGATGCCCCGGATCGGCGAGCTCGCCCACGGCTCGGGCGCCCTCTTCGTCCACGTCGTCGAGCCCGTCTCGCTCGCGGTCCTGGCCACGCCCGGCGAGACCGGGGCGGACATCGCCTGCGGCGAGGGCCAGCCCCTGGGGATCCCGCTCCAGTACGGCGGCCCGTACCTGGGCATCGTCGCGTGCCGGGACCCGCTCGTCCGCCAGATCCCCGGCCGCCTCGTGGGGCTGACCAGGGACCTCGACGGCCGCCGCGCGTTCGTCATGACGATGCGGGCGCGCGAGCAGGACATCCGCCGCGAGCGGGCCGCGTCCAACATCTGCACCAACCAGGCGCTGCTGGCCCTCGCGGCGGCGATCTACATCGCGGCGGTCGGGCCCCACGGGCTGCGCGACGTCGCCGCCCTCGGCGCCGCCCGGGCGTCCGAGCTCGAGGCGGCCCTGGCCGCCGCCGGTGCGCCGCGCCTCCACGCCGGCGCCTACCTCAACGAGTTCGCCGTCCGGGTGCCAGACGCGCGGCGCGTCCACGCGCGTCTCCTCGACCGGGGCGTGCTGGCCGGCATCCCCACCGCGGACCTGCTGCCCGGCGAGCCCGCCCTGGCCGACGGCCTCCTCGTGTGCACCACGGAGGTCACCACGGCGGCCGAGATCGCGCGCTTCGCGTCGGCCCTCGCGGCCGAGCTCCACGCCAGCGCCGGAGTCGCGGGCGGCGCCGCGTGAGCGTCGTCGGCGAGAAGCTCCAGCCCACGATCTTCGAGCTGTCGCGGCCCGGCCGCGGCGGCGGCAAGATCCCGCACCCGCCGGCCGACGCGCTCGACCGGATCCCGGCCGAGGCGCGCCGCGCGACGCCGCCCGGCCTGCCCGAGCTCTCGGAGCCCGAGGTCGTCCGCCACTACGTCAACCTGTCCACGCTCAACTACTCGGTGGACACGGGCTTCTACCCGCTCGGCTCGTGCACCATGAAGTACAACCCCAAGCTCAACGAGTGGGCGGCGCGCCTGCCCGGCTTCGCGGGGCTCCACCCGCTGGCACCGGACGCCGCGGCCCAGGGCACGCTCCAGCTCCTCTCCGAGCTCGAGGCGATGCTGGCCGAGATCAGCGGCATGGCCGCGGTCACGCTCCAGCCGGCCGCGGGCGCCCAGGGCGAGCTCACGGGCATCCTCATGGTCCGCGCCTACCACCGCTCGCGGGGCGACCTGGCCCGGACCGAGGTGCTCGTCCCGGACTCGAGCCACGGCACGAACCCGGCGACGGCGTCGATGGCCGGCTTTCGGACGGTCACCATCCAGTCGGCCCCCGACGGCGGGGTGGACGTGGACGCCTTCCGGGCGGCGCTCGGCCCCCGGACGGCGGCGATCATGATCACCAACCCGTCCACGCTGGGCCTGTTCGAGGCCCGGGTGGGCGAACTGCTCGAGGCGACCCACGACGCGGGCGCCCTCGCCTACATGGACGGCGCGAACCTCAACGCCATCCTCGGCCGGTTCCGCCCGGGGGACGCGGGCTTCGACGTCATGCACTTCAACACGCACAAGACGTTCAGTACGCCGCACGGCGGCGGCGGCCCCGGCGCGGGGCCGGTGGGCGTCCGCGAGGTGCTGGTGCCGTTCCTGCCGAGCCCGCGCGTGCTGCGCGAGGCCGACGGGTCCTTCCGCCTCGAGCGGGACGGGGAGCGCCCGACGTCCATCGGCCGCGTGCGGAGCTTCTTCGGCAGCACCGGCGTCCTCGTGCGCGCGTACGCCTACCTCCGGGCGCACGGCGGGACCGGGCTCCGCGAGGTCTCGGACGACGCCGTCCTCGCGGCGAACTACATGAAGGCGCGCCTCGACGGCACGTACCTCGTGCCGTTCGGGCGGCCGTGCAAGCACGAGTTCGTCGCGTCCGCCGCCCGGATCAGGGCCCGGACCGGCGTACGCACCCTCGACATCGCCAAGCGGCTGATCGACAAGGGCTACCACCCGCCGACGATCTACTTCCCGCTGACGGTCGAGGAGGCGATGCTGATCGAGCCCACCGAGACCGAGTCGCTCGAGACGATCGACGGCTTCGTGGACGCGCTGCTCGAGATCGCCCGCGAGGCGGAGGCGGACCCCGAGTTGGTCACCTCCGCCCCCCACGAGGCGCCGGTCCGGCGGCTCGACGAAACCACGGCCGCCCGCCAGCCGAACCTGCGCTGGCGGGGCATGACCGGGGTCCAGCGACCGTGCGGGGATTGACCCGCATCGCGCTCGCAGGGCAGGTCCGGCGGTCACTGGGGCGAGGCCCCGAAGTTTGACGCTGGCGTTCGGCCAGCACCTATAATGCGGCCACTCTCACGCGGAGACGGGGACCCCGAGCCCGCGTGCGACGAACCGCCCCTGCATCGAGGCGGCAGCAACGCCGTCCCAGGGGAAAGGGCGAAACAGGAGGAGGACAGTCGATGACGTTGAGAAGGCGGTATCTCGGCCTGCTCGGCGCGGTCGCGATCGTGGCGTCTGCCTGCGGCAGCTCCACGACGTCAACGCCGCCGAGCACGGCGCCGACGACAGCGCCCACGCCGGCGGCTTCAACAGCGCCGGAGTCCATGGCCCCGAGCGAGAGCGCGGCGGCGTCGCCGTCGTCCGCTGCGGTCGATGTCAACGCGGCGCTATTCGGCTCCACGTACAAGCCGGGTCCCGGCCAGAGCGGCGGCACCATCGTCATGGGCGAGTGGCAGCCGGTCGACAACCTCAACCCGTACTTCACCACCGCATACACCTCGTTCGAGGCGCTCGGGCCGGCGCTCCGCGGCCTGGTCACCATCGACTCCCAGGGCAAGTACCTCCCGGACCTCGCCGCCTCGATCCCGACGCTGGACAACGGCAAGGTCGTCGTGACCGGCGACACGTTCACCGTCGAGGTGAGCCTCAAGCCCGGCCTCAAGTGGTCTGACGGCCAGCCGCTGACCATGAACGACTTCAGCTACACCTGGCAGTGGGCGACCGATCCGGGCCAGAAGGGCTGCGCCAGCTGCACGGTCGGCTGGCCGGAGATCGCCTCGATCGACGTGTCGGCCGACGGCCTGACCGGGACGATCCACTTCAAGGAGCTCTACGCAGGCTGGCTCTCGTTCCTGAGCTCGGCCATCCTGCCCGAGCACTACTTCAAGAACCTCAAGATCGCCGATGCCTCCAAGAGCATGCCGGTGACCTCGGCGATCAAGAACGTCCCGTGGTCGGGCCCGTTCATGATCACCAACGCCTCGTCCACCGAGATCGACTACGACCGCAACCCGAACTGGGCGGGCGGCGTGGGCGGCGCGCACGCGCCCTACCTCGACCACCTCAAGTTCCAGTACTTCGGCACCAAGGACGGCATGATCGCCGCGTTCAAGAACGGCGAGATCGACCTGGCGCTGGACCTGACCCAGGCGGACTACGCCACGATCCAGGGCGTCGACCCGAGCGTCGGCACGGCCGAGCTCCAGCCGGCGTGGCAGTACGAGCACTTCGACCTCAACAACGACCCCAACAACACCCGCGGCTGGGACATGAACAACGTCGATGTCCGCACCGCGATCGCGATGGCGGTCAACAAGCCGGACATGATCTCCGCCGTGTTCCCGGGCGCCAACCTGACGCCCGCCTGCTCGGTGGCGCCTCCCGGACTGTGGTACCGCGTCGACGAGACCTGCCCGGCGTTCGACGTCCAGGGCGCCAAGGACCTGCTGACCAAGGCCGGCTGGGTCGCTGGCCCTGACGGCAACGTGGCCAAGAACGGCAAGACCATGGACCTCGAGATGTGCACCACGGCCGGCAACCCGACCCGCCTGACCGAGCTCCAGAAGATGCAGTCCTACCTGCAGGCGATCGGCGTCAAGAGCCACATCGTGACCGCTGACGCCGGGTCCGTCGTGTTCGCCGGCTGGGCTGACACCAAGCCGGACACCGACTGCAGCATCTACCGCGGCAACTACGACATCGCCGACTTCGCGTACATCATCGGCGCTGACATCTACAACAACTACTTCTACACCTACGCCTCCTCGCAGTGGCCGGAGCTGGGCGACAACAGCGGCAGCAACGACACCCGCTTCTCGTCGCCGGCCATGGACCAGGCGCTCTCCGCCGTCAAGTCCGCGGTCAACCTGCAGGACCAGCTGCAGTACGCCAAGGCGATCCAGGACGCCTACAACGCGGGCGTTCCGGAGATCCCGCTCTACTACCGCGCCGAGACCACCGGCATCGGCGCCAAGCTCGGCAACTGGCCGACGTACAACCCGAGCTCGATCGGCCCCACGTGGGACGTCGAGGACTGGTACGTCAAGCAGTAGGCTCGGCTCGCTCGGCGGGTTGACCCCGACGATCTGACCAGGCAAGCGGAGGGCGCGCGGCCCGTCGGCCTCGCGCCCTCCGCGACTATCCAATTCCGATTGCCGCAGCACGCCCGGCGGTGACCAAGCGCCGCCGGGGTCGGCTCCAGGAGCACAGCGGACCCTATGACCCAGTACATCATCCGGCGCGTCCTGCAAGCGATCCCGGTTGTGTTCCTGATCACGGTCGTGAGCTTCGGGCTGATGCAGATGGCGCCCGGCGGCCCCCAGGCCGCGTTCAACCAGAACCCCCACATCTCGCCTGAGCAGGTCAACGCGTGGCTCGCGAGCTGGTGCCTCGAGCGCAACCCCGGCTTCGCGGGCACCGTCCGCGAGTACCTCGGCTGGCTGGGCATCTACAACTGCACAGGCGGCGGCTTCGTCTCCTCCCAGGGCCTGCCGAACTTCCTGCCCACGTTCCTGGGCGGCGGCACCAACGGCGTCGTCCACGGGGACTTCGGCTACTCGATCCAGACAGGCCAGACCGTGCTGGGCATGATCGGCCAGCGGGTCCCGGCCACCCTGATCCTGATGACCACCGCCTTCCTCGTCTGGGTGTCGCTGGCCCTCTTGCTGGGCGTGCTCCAGGCCGTCCGCCGCTACAGCGTGTTCGACCAGACGGTCACGTTCATCGCCTACGTGCTCTACTCGCTGCCCACGTTCTGGCTGGGCCTGATCCTGATCTTCTTCTTCGCGCTGACGATGCACTGGTTCCCATCACAGGGGATCATCACGGTCCGGACGTCGCCGGCCCCGTTCGGCACGCCCGAGTACTGGTCCGCGTTCTGGTCCAACCCGTGGCCGCAGGCCATCGACATCGGCAAGCACCTCGTCCTGCCCGTCGCGACCCTCGTGGCCGTGTCGATCGCGGGTGACAGCCGGTTCGTCCGGGCGGCGATGCTCGACACCCTCAAGCAGGACTACGTGCGCACGGCGAAGGCCAAGGGCCTGTCCAAGCGGACGGTCGTGTTCCGCCACGCCTTCCGCAACGCGATGCTGCCGATCGTCACCAACATCGCCCTCGAGATCGCGTTCCTGTTCTCGGGCGCGGTCGCCACGGAGACGATCTTCAGCTGGCCCGGCATGGGCTACATGTTCTTCCAGGGCGTGAACAACCGCGACTACTTCCTGCTGATGGGCGTGCTGCTGATCAGCTCGATGCTGGTGGTGATCATGAACCTGGTGGCGGACGTCATCTACGCGGTCGCCGACCCGCGGATCCGGTACTAGGTGGCCCGATGAGCACCCAGGAGGTCACCCCCGCCGCAGGCGCTGCGGCCGCTGCCGCCGACGTCGAGGTCGCGCTCGAATTGCTCGGCCAGTGGCAGCTCGCGTGGCGCCGGTTCAAGCACCACAGGCTCGCGATGCTGGGCCTCACGATCTTCTCGTTCATGGTCCTGATGGCGATCATCGGACCGCTCTTCGACCCGTACAACGTGCTCTACATCCCGGGCGTCGACGGCGCGCACCCGGGCGGCTTCCCGCCCACGCTCGCGCACCCGTTCGGCACCGACAACCTGGGCCGTGACGTGCTCTCGATGGTCGTGAACGGGGCCCGGATCTCGCTCTCGATCGGCAGCATCTCGATGCTGATCGCCGGCTTCATCGGCGTGGTCGTGGGCTCGATCGCGGGGTACGCGGGAGGCATCGTCGACAACATCCTGATGCGCGTGGTCGACGTGTTCTTTGCCATCCCGTTCCTGTTCGTCATCCTGGTGGCGGCGCGGTTCTTCGGACAGGGGCAGGTGATCCCGCTGATCCTGGTGTTCGGCTTCCTCTCGTGGCCGCTCATGGCGCGCCTCATCCGGGCCCAGTTCCTGAGCCTGCGCGAGTCGGACTTCGTCGAGGCGGCGCGGGCGGTCGGCGTGGGCGACCTGCGCATCCCGTTCCGCCACATCCTGCCCAACGCGATCGGGCCGATCATCGTGGCGATGACCCTGACGATGGCCTCGAACATCGTGCTCGAGGCGTTCGTCAGCTTCCTCAACTTCGGCCTGAGCGAGGACCAGATCAGCTGGGGCCTCGCGCTCTCGAACGCCCAGAACTACCTGAGCTTCGGCAACTGGTGGTGGGCGTTCTTCCCCGGCATGTCGATCGCGCTCACCGTCCTCGCCATCAACTTCGTCGGCGACGGACTCAACGATGCCCTTGACCCGAGGTCGCGCCAATGAGGCCCGCCAGCTCCCCGGCCGGGACGCCGCCGCCCGACGACATCCTGCTCGAGGTCCGCGGCCTCAAGACCCACTTCCACGTGATGGACGGCACGGTGCCCGCCGTGGACGGGGTGGACTTCTCCCTCCGGCGCGGCGAGACGCTGGGCCTGGTGGGCGAGTCGGGCTGCGGCAAGAGTGTGACGTCGCTCTCGATCATGCGCCTCGTGGACACGCCGCCTGGCGAGTACGTCGCGGGCGAGATCTGGTTTGACGGCCAGGACCTGCTCCGGATCCCGGAATCCGAGATGGAGTCGATCCGCGGCAACGACATGACGATGATCTTCCAGGAGCCGATGACCTCGCTCAATCCGGTGTTCACCATCGGGAGCCAGATCTCGGAACAGGTCGCGCTCCACCGCAAGGTGGGCAACAAGGCCGCGTGGGAGCGGGCCGTGGAGATGCTGCGCCTGGTGGGGATCCCCTCGCCGGAGCGGCGCGCCAAGCAGTACCCCCACGAGATGTCGGGCGGCATGCGGCAGCGGGCGATGATCGCGATGGCGCTCTCCTGCGACCCCAAGCTGATCATCGCCGACGAGCCCACGACGGCCCTCGACGTCACGATCCAGGCGCAGATCCTGGAGCTGATCAAGCAGATCCAGATCGACACGGGCACCGCGCTGCTCCTCATCACCCACGACCTGGCCGTGGTCGCCGAGACCGTCGAGGAGGTCGCGGTGATGTACGCGGGCAAGATCGTGGAGACCGGCAAGGTGGACGAGGTCCTGCTGAATCCGCGCCACCCCTACACGGAGGGCCTCCTGACCTCCATCCCGTCGCACGTGCCCCGCGGCCAGCGGCTCAACGTGATCCGGGGAACCGTGCCCAACCCGTTCCGCATGCCCGCAGGCTGCCGCTTCGAGCCGCGCTGCCCGTACGCGATGGACATCTGCAAGCGCGTGGAGCCGAAGCTGGCCCACGTCGTCGACGACCGGCGCGCGGCATGCTGGCTGAACGTGCCCGTCGATGAGCAGCCGGCGTTCGAGCCGGCCACCGAGAAGCCCCGGTCGCCGGCGCCGTCGCTGACGGACGTGGTGGCCGTGAGCCCGCGAGGCAACTGATGACCGAATCCACCCTGACCGCGGATTCGGCCGGGTCCGCGACCGGCGGGGGCGCCGGAAAGGACGTCCTCGTCGAGATCGACAACCTCGTCAAGTACTACCCGATCCAGGGTGGCCTCCTGCGGCGCAAGATCGGCGACGTCAAGGCCGTGGACGGCGTCTCGCTCGAGGTCCACAAGGCCGAGGTGCTCGGCCTGGTCGGCGAGTCCGGCTGCGGCAAGACCACCTTCGGCCGGACGGCGCTGTACCTCCAGCCGCCGACCTCCGGTCGCGTGGTGTTCGACGGCCGCGAGCTCGGCCAGATGTCCAGCTCCGAGCTGCGCAAGATGCGCGCCCGGATGCAGATCATCTTCCAGGACCCGTACGGCTCCCTGAACCCCCGGATGCCGGTGCTCGACATCATCGGCGAGGGCCTGCTCGCCCAGGGCGTCTCCAACCACGCCGAGCGCGTGCAGCGGGTGGAGGACGCGCTCGAGACGGTCGGCCTGCGGCGCGACTACACGCGGCGCTACCCGCACGAGTTCTCGGGCGGCCAGCGGCAGCGCATCGGGATCGCGCGGGCCCTCGTGCTGCGGCCCGAGTTCATCGTCTGCGACGAGGCCGTGTCGGCCCTCGACGTGTCGATCCAGAGCCAGATCCTCAACCTGCTGCTCGACCTGCGCCGCGAGTTCGGGTTCGCGTTCCTGTTCATCGCGCACAACCTCTCGGTCGTCCAGTACGTCAGCGACCGGGTGGGCGTGATGTACCTGGGCAAGCTCGTGGAGCTGACCGAGTCCGAGACCCTCTTCCAGCGGCCGCGCCACCCGTACACGATCGCGCTGCTGTCGGCCGTGCCCCACCCCGACCCGCGCGTCCACAAGAAGCGCCTGGTGCTGGCCGGGGACGTCCCGTCGCCCGCCAACCCGCCGTCGGGCTGCCGCTTCCACACCCGCTGCTGGCTGCGCGAGCGGCTCGGGAACCCCGAGGACTGCGCCACGGCGGATCCGGCGCTGCGCGAGGTCGTCGGCGGGCACAAGGTCGCCTGTCACCATGCCGAGGAGGTCACCGACGAGATGGTGACCTCGCTCGTCCCGATCGCGACCGAGCAGAGCGACCACCTGAGCAGCCCGCTGGCCGCCCTGCGCAAGACGATGGAGCCGGCGGCGGGGTCGTGACGCGGGGTCGGCGCCGTCGCTGACGGATGACGGCGCCGACGGCGACGGCGCCCCGGAGCACCGCCACGCAGCCCGGACGAACGGCGTCTCCTGCGCGGCCTCCGACGCCGGGTGTCGCGGTTCCGCGCTACGGCGCGGACGGACGAGGCGAGCCGCTGGCCGCGTCCGGCGGGAGGCTCGAGGCGCCAGTCGACTCGGCCGGGCTCCCGGACGGCTGCCCTGATGGGGCCGGCGTCGGGGTGGCGGTGCCGGCAGGCGTCGGCGTGGCGGTCGGCAGGATGTCCGAGCCCGCCCCGAAGACGTCCGCCCATGCCGAGAAGGCGGCGTCGCCAAGGGCCTGGTGCACGGGATCGGTCGGGTCCGCCATGGCCCGGAACGTGGCCACCACATCGGCCGCGTCGAGCACGAGGCCATCGCTGCTGCGTACCGTCCGGAGCCGACACGTCCAGACGTTGGCGCTCGCGTTGGGCGTGCAGGCCGTCGCGAGCCGCGGCGTCGGGTCGAGCGTGCCCGCCGTGTAGCCGTACAGGCCGTCGGTGACCAGGGCGCACAGCCGGTCGGCATCAGCGCCGGCCTGGGCGCCGCACCAGCCGCCCGCCGGCGGGGTTGCCTGCTCGAACACGACCTGGCCCCGGTCGCCCGCCGTCATCGCGCCCAGCGGGTCGGCGCCGATCGGCGACGCCGCGGCGCCCTTGACGTCGGCCTCGTAGACCGTGGACGAGCCCGGATGGACGAGCGGGGCCACCGGGACGCTGTCGCGGAGGGATCCGGCGGCGCTCGCGTAGCCGGCCTCGCGGGCCGCGGGGTCGGGGTCGGCGGCCGCGCTCCGCAGGTCCGCGGCGGCGCTGCCGGCTCGGCGCGCCGCAAGGCTCGACGGATGGTCGAGCAGGAGCGGGCCGTAGAACGCTGACGGGTCGCCGATCGAGGCCCCGACGCCGTCGAGGTACAGGCCCGAGAGGGTGCCGCCGTCCACGGCCGCGCGGAACTGGCCGGCCGGCATCGTGACCACCCGCACCGTCAGGCCGAGGTTCGCGGCGAACTGGTCGCGGACGGCACCTGCCACACCGGCGGGATCGGGCAGGCCCGGGATCGCGGCGTCCGGGACGGTGAGCGTGTACGTCGCGTCCAGCTTGAACTTGGCGCTCGTCAGCACGGCGACCGACGATGGCGCGTTGAAGTTCCGGAACGCCGGCCCGGCGCAGCCGGCCTGGACTTCGCACGGGGCGATGTGGTCGGCGGGCCCGGACCCGGCGGGGTACGCGGTCTCGGCGAGGGCGCCGGTGTCGATGCCCGCGGCGATCGCCCGCCGGACGCGCGCGTCCGAGAAGGCCGATCCCCGGCCGAACCCGAGCACGGTGGTGGCGAGGAGCGGCCGGGGAACGACTGCGAGGCCCGGCGTGGTCGCGGCGGCCGTCAGGCCGTCGGCCGTCGGCGCGTCGATCCCGTCCACCGCCCCCGCGACGAGGTCGGCGGTGCGGGCCGCCGGGTCGGCGGCCCAGCGGAGGATGACCGTGGGGGCGGCGGCCGTCGCCGACGCCGCGCCGACCCGCGCGAGCTCGATGTTCGTGGCGCCCCAGCGGACGACCTTGTAGCTGCCATGGCCCGCCACATCGCGCAGCGCGGTCGGGTCGGCGGCGACCCGGGCCAGTTCGGCGGCGTCCACGATGCCCATCGAGGGGTTGGCGAGCCGGGCAAGGAAGGCGCCGTCCGGGGCGCAGAGGGTGAACACCACGGTCTTGGCGTCCGGCGCCTCGATCCGGCGAATGCGCCCCGCGCCGCCGCCGATCGAGCACGCGGAGCCGCTGGCCGGCCAGGTCACGGCGGCGAACGGGACGTCACTCGGCGGGGCGGTCGGCGGGGCCGTGGCCGGGGCTCCGCTCGTGCCGGGGGTCTCGGTGACCGACGGCGCTGGACCGCAGGCGGCCGCCCCGAGGACGGCGAGCACCAGCAGCACGGCGGGTCGGCGGGGCGGGCTCATGCGGGCGTGACGGCTCCAGCAGGGGGCCGGTCGGGGTGCCGGGAGGCGGCCGGCCGACCGCCCGACAGCCTAGCATCGCGCGCCTAAATCGATCGCCGCCTGCCGAGGTGGGTATGATGCTGCGACAAATGGCGGAGACACCGGCGCCGGGCCGGTCGCCTCACGGCGCGGCCGTGCAACCCGGCAGGAGGAGGAGGCAGTATGTCCCGTACCCGTTTCGGGGCGCTGATCGCGACGACGATGCTCGTGGTCACCGCCTGCGGCGGTGCGTCCGCGACCCCGTCGCCGACGACGGCGCCGGCGAGCCAGGCTCCCGCGAGCCAGGCGGCTCCCAGCGAGGGCACAGCCAGCCAGGCGCCGAGCGCGTCGGCCGCCGCCGCGGTCAAGGAGGGCGGCACCCTCGTCGCCGGCCTGCCCGGTGACATGGTCCTCGCCGACCCGTCCCTCGTCAGCGACAGCAACTCGTCGGCGATTGAGAACCAGGTCATCCAGGGTCTCGTGGGCCTCAAGGCCGGCACCAACAGCGACGTCATCCCCGTGCTCGCCGCCGAGATGCCAACCGTCAGCGCCGACGGTCTGACCTACACGTTCAAGCTGCGCCAGGGCGTCAAGTTCCACGATGGCACGGACTTCAACGCCGATGCGGTCGTCTACAACTACATGCGCCAGCTGAACGCCCCCAAGGCGCTCCAGAACGACTACAACTACTACTTCGGCGCGGTGTTCGGCTTCGGCGCCGATTCGAACCTCGCCTCGGTCACGGCCACCGATCCGTCGACGGTCGTGTTCACGCTCAAGAAGCCGCAGAGCAACTTCCTGCTCGCGACGACCCTGCCGCAGTTCGGGATCCAGAGCCCGACCGCCCTCAAGGCCGGCGACGCGGACAACCCCGACCCGTCCAAGAGCCCGTATGCGCAGGGCCAGGGCGGCACCGGCAAGAGCATGGTCGGCACCGGGCCGTTCATGTACAAGGAGTGGGTCCCCAACGACCACGTCACGCTGGTGAAGAACCCCAACTACTGGGACACCGCCAACGCGGCGCACCTCGATGCGATCACGTTCAAGCCCTACGCCGACCAGACAGCCGAGCTGAACGCGCTCCAGGCGGGTGACATCGACTGGGCGCAGACGATCTCCCCGACCGACATCAAGACGCTGCAGGCCGACCCGAACTTCACGGTCATCGACCGCGGCCAGTCGTGCAACGAGTTCCACCTCTCGCTCAACGACGCCGTCAAGCCGTTCGACAACCTGCAGGTCCGCCAGGCGATCGCGTACGCGCTCAACAAGCAGTCGTACATCGACGCCTTCTACGCTGGCCTCGCGGTCCCGGCCGACAACTTCATGCCCGCCGGCACCGAGTACTACAAGCCGCTCAACCTGCCGACGTACGACCCGCAGAAGGCCAAGGACCTGATCGCCCAGTCCGGCGTCCCGGCGAGCGAACTCAAGGTCGACTTCTACTACCCGTCTGACGTCGCCCGCCCGTACATGCCCGACCCCAAGGGCATCGCCGAGGCGATCGCGACCGATCTCGAGGCCGTCGGGTTCACGATCAACTTCAAGACCGAGGGCTGGCGAACCGGCTACCTGTCCGACTCGTCGGTCGGCAAGTTCCCGATGGACCTCCTCGGCTGGACCTGCGACTGGGCCGGCCCGGACAACTTCCTCGTCACCGACCTGTTCTACTTCGACGGCAGCAAGCCGAACCAGCAGTTCAACTACGGGCCGGCCGACCTGAAGGCCGCGTTCGACAAGGGCCTCTCGGCCACGACCGACGCGGAGGCCCAATCGGCCTGGAGCGACGCGCAGGACATCCTCGCCCGCGACATGCCGATCATCCCGATCCTCAACTCCAAGCCGCCGGCCGCCCAGGGCGCCTACGTCCAGGGCTTCGTCGGCAGCGGCAACCTCACCGAGCAGTTCAACACCACCTGGCTCAACAAGTAGGGCCGTCACCGGAACGGCGGCCGTCCGCGGTCGCCGGTCCGGACCCTAGCTGGCGCCTGACAGCCTCCCCGGGCTGTACCCTGCGGGGCTGTCGGGCGCCATCCCGCACCATGGAGCCTCGCTGCCCGCGTGCTCAAGTACATCGTCCGAAGGGTGCTCGCCGCGATCCCGGTCCTGTTCGGGCTGTCGATCGTGCTGTTCGCCTTCATCCACCTGCTGCCCGGTGACCCGGCCGCGGCGCTGCTCGGGCAGCACGCGACGCCGGAGCTCGCCGCGCAGATCCGCCAGCAGCTGGGCCTCGACCAGCCCCTCTACGTCCAGTACCTCCAATACCTGGGGCAGCTGCTCCACGGCGACCTGGGCAAGAGCGTCATCAACAACCGCCCGGTCCTGACCGAGTTCGCGATCCGGTTCCCGGGCACGGTCGAGCTCACCCTCGCGGCACTGCTGTTCGCCGTGGGACTCGGGATCCCGCTCGGTCGCCTGGCCGCTCGCCACCCGCAGGGCTGGCAGGACGGGTTCGTCACCGTCATCTCCCTGCTGGGCGTGTCGATCCCGATCTTCGTGCTGGGCCTGACGCTCCAGTACCTGCTCTCGGTGCAGCTCCACTGGCTGCCGACGTCGGGCCGGCTCGACGCGCGCATCCAGATCCCGTCCGTGACCAACTTCATGCTGATCGACACGCTGCTCGCCGGCCGCCCGGACGCATTCGTCGACGCGCTCCGCCACCTCGTCCTGCCCGCGGTCGCCCTGGGCTCGATCCCGCTCGCGATCATCACCCGGATCACGCGGGCGTCGGTGCTCGACGTGAACCACGAGGACTACGTGCGGACCGCCCGGGCCAAGGGCCTCGCGGAGCGGCGGGTCGACGACCGGCACATCATGCGCAACGCGTGGCTGCCGGTGGTGACCGTCATCGGCCTCCAGGTCGGCGGGCTGCTCGCCGGCGCCGTGATCACCGAGACCGTCTTCACGTGGAACGGGGTGGGCCGCTGGGTCGTGGAGGCGATCAAGGACCACGACTACTTCGTGGTCCAGTCGTCGATCCTGATCTTCGCCTTCATCTTCCTCACGGTGAACCTGATCGTGGACATCGGCTACGCCTACCTCAACCCGCGGATCCGGTACGCCTGATGGCCGCGACGACCACCCGCACGACCGCAGCCGCCGCGCCCCGCGCGAGCCGCGGGCTGTGGCGCGATGCACTGGCGCGGCTGTTCCGCAACGGGCCGGCGCTGGTCGGGATGTTCTTCATCGCGGTGTTCGTGCTGTCCGCGGTCCTCGCGCCGCTCATCGCGCCGTACGACCCGCTGGCCGGGACGCTCTCCAACAACCTGCAGCCGCCGAGCGCGCAGCACATCCTGGGCACCGACCTCCAGGGCCGCGACGAGTTCAGCCGGATCCTCTACGGGGCGCAGATCAGCCTTCAGGTGGGCGTCATCTCGGTGCTGATGGGCCTCACGATCGGGGGCACGATCGGCGCCATCGCAGGCGCCTTCGGCGGCGCCGTCGACAACGTGCTGATGCGGACGGTCGACGTGCTGCTCGCGATCCCGGGCATCCTGCTCGCCATCGGCATCGTCGCCTGGCTGGACCGCGGGCTGCCCCAGATCATGCTGGCGGTCGCGATGACCAACGCGCCGATCTTCGCCCGGATCCTGCGCGGCAGCCTGCTCGCCCTGCGCGACGCCGACTTCGTCGTCGCGGCGCGCTCGGTGGGGGCGACGCCCGCGCGGCTCCTGCTCCGCCACATGCTGCCCAACGCGCTGACCGCGCTGATCGTGGCCGCGACGCTCGCCCTCGCCACGGCGATCATCGACGTCGCGGGGCTCGGGTTCCTCGGACTCGGGCCGCCCGACCCGCGCACCGCGGAGTGGGGGACGATGCTCACCGACTCCACCAAGTTCCTGCGCGAGGCCCCGTTCCTCATCTTCTTCCCGGGCTTGGCGATCGTGATCAGCGCGGTCGGGTTCAACCTGCTCGGCGACGGCCTCCGCGAATTGCTCGACCCGAGGCTTCGGCGCTGATGACCCTGCTCGACGTCCACGACCTCGTCGTCCGGTTCCGGACGCACGACGGCACGATCCACGCCGTCAACGGCGTCTCCTTCTCCCTGGAGGCGGGCGAGACGCTCGGCCTCGTGGGCGAGTCGGGCTGCGGCAAGAGCGTGACCAACCTCGCGATCATGCGGCTGCTGCCCAAGCCCGCCGGCCGGATCGAGGGGGGCCAGATCCTGCTCGACGGGCTGGACCTCGTGAAGCTGCCCGAGGCCGACCTCCGGGAGATGCGCGGCAAGGACGTCGCGATGATCTTCCAGGACCCCATGACCAGCCTCAACCCGGTGCTCACGATCGAGGAGCAGCTGGTCGAGACCATCGTCGCGCACCGCGCGGCGACCAAGCCCGAGGCGCGCAAGCGGGCCGTCGAGCTGCTGAACATGGTCGGGATCCCGAACCCGGAGGCGCGGCTCAAGAGCTACCCGCACCAGTTCAGCGGCGGCATGCGCCAGCGGGTCATGATCGCGATGGCCCTGGCGCTCGAGCCCAAGCTCCTGATCGCCGACGAGCCCACGACCGCCCTGGACGTGACCATCCAGGCCCAGGTGCTCGAGCTGCTCAAGGACCTCACGGCCCGCCTCGGGACGGCCGTGATCCTGATCACGCACGACCTGGGCGTCGTCGCCGGCATGGCCCAGCGGATCAACGTGATGTACGCCGGGTTCATCGTCGAGACCGCGGCGACCGTCGACCTGTTCGGCCGCCCGTCGCACCCGTACACCGTGGGCCTGCTGCACTCGATCCCGCGCCTCGGCGACGAGGAGGGGGCGGCGCTCGTGCCGATCGAGGGCGTGCCGCCCGACCAGCGGCGCGCACCCGTGGGCTGCCCGTTCGCGCCCAGGTGCGCTTGGCGCGTGGAGGCGTGCTGGTCAGACAACCCGGTGCTGCTCGAGGTCGATGGCGACGGTGCGCCCGCCGCAGCCACGACGGCCACGCACAGGATCGCGTGCCACAACCCGCCGACGCCGGAGGAGGCGCAGGCCGGGCGGCCGCTGGGGGAGGGGTTCAGGCCCGCGCCGGCGCCGGGCTCGATGGTGGACGAGCTCGCCGACGCCGAGCTGCCGCCCGACACGCCGCTCGCGGCGGCAGCGGGCGCCAGCCCGGAGGACCGTCGATGACGGCCGCGCCCGCGCCGGCGCCGGCGACCGCGGCGCCGGATGGCCCGCTCGTCCGGGTGGACGGCCTCAAGATGTACTTCCCGATCACCGAGGGCCTCATCCTCGAGCGGCATGTCGGCGATGTCCGGGCCGTGGACGGGGTGACCTTCGAGCTCCGGCGCGGCGAGACGCTGGGCCTGGTGGGCGAGTCGGGCTGCGGCAAGAGCACGACCGGCCGTGCGATCGTGCGCCTCTACCGGCCGACGGCCGGCCGAGTGGAGTTCGACGGCGCCGACATCACCACGCTCGAGGGCGACCAGCTGCGCCGCATGCGTCGCCGGATGCAGATGGTGTTCCAGGACCCGTACTCGTCGCTCAACCCGCGCATGAACGTCACGGGGATCGTGGGCGAGCCGCTCGAGATCCACCACATCGGATCCGGACACGAGCGGCGCGAGCGCGTGCGCGAGCTGCTGAGCGTCGTCGGGCTCAACCCCGACTTCGGCGTCCGCTACCCCCACGAGTTCTCCGGCGGCCAGCGCCAGCGCATCGGCGTCGCCCGCGCGCTCGCGGTGAACCCCGAGCTGATCGTGGCCGACGAGCCGATCAGCGCGCTCGACGTCTCGATCCAGGCCCAGATCATCAATCTGCTCGAGCGCCTCCAGGACCAGTTCGGGCTGACCTACCTGTTCATCGCCCACGACCTCTCGGTGGTGCGCCACATCAGCAACCGGACGGCCGTGATGTACCTCGGCCGGATCGTGGAGCTCGCGGCGTCCAAGGAGCTGAGCGAGCGGCCGCTCCACCCCTACAGCGTGGCCCTGCTGTCGGCGATCCCCGTGCCCGACCCGGGCCTGGAGGCGCGCCGCCGTCGGATCATCCTGGTCGGCGACGTCCCGTCGCCGGCGAACCCGCCGTCCGGCTGCCACTTCCACACGCGGTGCTGGCTGCGCGAGCGGCTGGGCAACCCCGAGCGGTGCGTTGCCGAGGCGCCCGAGGCCCGCGAGCTCTCGACGGACCACTTTGTCGCGTGCCATTTCGCTGAGGACGTGGACGGCTCGTCCGAGCAGGCGCAGTCGACCGGTCGCAGCGTGCCCTCGGCTGCCGGGCTTGGCAGGCCCGCCGGCGGGAACGGCGGGTCCGTGGCGGGCACCTCCGGCACGGGCGGCATGGCACCCGCCGCGCCGGCGGGTCCGGGGGCCTAGACTCGCGAGCGTGCAGCCGCTCCGCATCGCCCTCGCCCAGATCGCGCCGCGCCTCGGGGACCTCGAGGCCAATCTGGCGCACCACCACGAGCTGCTCGGGGCCGCCCGCGAGCGCGGCGCCGGCCTGGTGGTGTTCCCGGAGCTGGGGCTGACCGGCTACCAGCTCCAGGACCTCGCGGCGGACGTGGCCATGCGGCTCGACGACCCGCGTCTGGCCGGGCTGGCGGAGGCGGCGCGCGGCATGTCGACCGTGGTGTCGTTCGTGGAGGAGTCCGCCGACCACCGGCTGTTCATCGCGGCGGCCCTGCTCGAGGACGGCGGGGTGGCGCACGTCCACCGCAAGGTGTTCCTGCCCACGTACGGGCTGTTCGACGAGCGCCGCTTCTTCGCGCCGGGCGACGTGGTCCGGGCCACGCCGTCACGGCTGGGCGTCGGCATCGGCCTGGCTGTGTGCGAGGACTTCTGGCACGTGTCGGTGCCCCAGCTCCTCGCGCTCGACGGAGCCCACGTGCTCATCAACGTGTCCTCGTCGCCGGGGCGCGACCTGGCGTCGACCAACGAGGTCGGGCTGGGCACCGCCACCTCCTGGCGGACGCTGATGCGCGCCTACGCGCAGCTCACCACCTCGTTCGTGGTGTTCTGCAACCGCGTGGGCGTCGACGAGTCGCTCTCGTTCTGGGGCGGGTCCGAGGTCATCGGCCCGACTGGCGCGCCGGTGTTCGGGGCGCCCATGTTCGAGGAGGGCCTGTTCACCTGCGACGTCCAGCTGGGCGACGTGCGCCGCGAGCGGATCACGCTGCCCCTGCTGCGCGACGAGCGGCCCGAGCTCGTCGGGCGCGAGTGGGACCGCATCGTGGCCGGCCGTGCGGGCCTCGGCGAGGACGCCGGGCAGTGAGCGCGGTCGTGCCGGGGACCGGCGGGAGCGAGGGCGGGGCCGACGCGCCCGGCGGGCCGATGTTCGAGCTGCCCGACGAGCTGGCGATCGACACCGGGGTCGCGCGCCGCGTCATCGCCGAGTTCATCCGGGGCCAGCTGCGCCAGGCCGGGTTCGAGCGGGCCGTGCTCGGGCTCTCCGGCGGGATCGATTCGGCGCTGGTGGCGTTCCTGGTGGCCGAGGCGATCGGCGCCGAGCGCCTCCTGTGCGTCATGATGCCGTACAAGTCCTCGTCGCCGGCCTCGCAGGCCGACGCAGAATCCGTCGTGGCCGCGCTCGGCTGCTCGTCCCAGCTGGTCGAGATCACCGCCATGGTGGACGGCTACTTCGGCGCCGACGGGATGTCGGGCGCGGGCGGGCCCGACGCGGTGGAGGCGTCGGCGCTGCGGCGCGGCAACTTCATGGCCCGGATGCGGATGGCGACGCTCTACGACCGCTCGGTGACCTGGCGCGGGCTCGTGGTCGGGACCGGGAACAAGACCGAGGCGCTCATCGGGTACACGACGCTGTTCGGCGACTCGGCATGCGCGTTCAACCCGATCGGCGACCTGTACAAGAGCCAGGTCCGCCAGCTGTCCGCGGCGATGGGCGTGCCGGAGGCGGTGATCCGCAAGGCGCCGTCGGCCGACCTGTGGCCCGGCCAGACCGACGAGGCCGAGGCCGAGCTTCAGCTATCCGGTGCTCGACCGCCTGCTGTTCTGGCGCGTCGACCGCCGCCGCAGCGTGGACGAGGTGGTCGAGCTGGGCTTCGACCGCGCGCTGGTCGAGCGGGTCGACCGGATGGTCGCGGGCGCGGAGTTCAAGCGCCAGGTGCCGCCGATCGCCAAGCTCGGCCCGCGCACCACCGGCGTCGACTACCTCTACCCGCGGCGCCGTCCCGGCTCGACGCGGCTGTAGCGTGGCCCGGCTCCCGGCAGAGGCCGCGGCGGGGGGGACGCTGTACGTCGTCGCCACGCCCATCGGGAACCTCGGCGACGTCACGCTCCGGGCGCTGGAGGTGCTGCGGGCGGTCCCGCTGGTCGCGGCCGAGGACACGCGCGTCACGCGCCGGCTGCTCGACCGCTACGAGATCCCCGCGCGCACCGTGTCGTACCACGCGCAGAGCGCGCCCGCGCGCGAGCGCGAGCTGCTCGCGCACCTGGCCGGCGGCGCGGACCTCGCGCTCGTGACCGACGCGGGGACGCCGGTCGTGTCCGACCCGGGCGAAGGGCTGGTCGACGCCTGGGCGGCCGCGGGCGGGGCCGTGGTCGCCGTCCCGGGCGCGTCGTCGGTGCTGGCGGCGGTGGCCGCGTCGGGCGTCGCCGGCCCGCGGTGGTCGTTCGAGGGGTTCCTGCCCCGGTCGGGCCGGGACCGCCGGGACCGCCTGGCCGGCATCGCCGCGGACGAGCGGGGGAGCGTGGTCTTCGAGGCGCCCGGCCGGCTCGCCGCAACCCTCCGCGACCTGGCCGCGGCGTGCGGGCCCGATCGCCGCGGGGCCGTGTGCCGCGAGCTGACCAAGCTCCACGAGCAGGTCGTCCGGGCGTCCCTGGGGGCGCTCGCCGACCGCGCCGCCGACGGGACGATCCCCGCTCGCGGCGAGGCGGTGATCGTGGTGGGCTGGGGGAGGGGCGAGGCGTCGACGGCCGCTGCCGACCCGTCGCGCGGCCTCGACGACGCCCGTGCCGAGGTCGATCGCCTCACCGCCGGCGGCGTGGCCCGCGGCGAGGCCGCGAAGCGCGTCGCCGCCGCGACCGGCCTGCCGCGGCGCGCGCTTTACGGGTCGGGGCGCGACTGAGCCGGCACGGTGCCGGCGGCGGCACGGGGGTCGTCCGCGCCGCCGCCGGGAACGCGGTCGCCGTCTCAGGCGGCCGACGCCTCTTCGAGCAGCTCCTCCTCGTCCTCCTCGTCGGCCGGCTCGGCCGGGCCCGCGGGGATGAACGACTCGGCGGCCGGCTCCGTCGGGTCCGGCTCGACGCCCGCCGCGATGGCCTGCGCCTCGAGCGACGCTGCCGCGGCCTCGGCCGAGTAGTCCTGGCGGCGCCGGCCCGCGAGCATCTCCACGTGGTGGGCGACGATCTCGGTGCGCCAGTGGCGCTGGCTGTTCGCGTCATCCCAGGAACGGGTCTGGAGGCGGCCCTCGACGCCGACCTGCTGGCCCTTGCCGAGGTACTTGCCACAGGTCTCGGCCAGACGGCCCCAGGCCACGACGTCGTGGAACTCGCTCTTCTCTTTGCCGCCGCCGATGTACTCGTGGGTGGCGACGGCGAACTGGACGACCGACTTGCCGGCGGCCGTGGTGCGGAGCTCCGGGTCGCGGGTGAGGCGACCGGTGAGGAGGACCCTGTTCATCGGTCCGTGTCTCCTGTGCTGCATGCGGCGGGCATCGACATCCGGGCGGCGGGACCCGATGCCGGTCGTGGCGGCGGGTTGGACCGGCTGCGCCCGTGAGCTCGACGGGCACGGGCGAGACGGTAGACGGGCGCGCTTAGCGGCGCCTTACGCGTCCGCTCCGCACGCGCTGGCGCGCGCTGGAGCCCGTGCAGTGGCGCGCACTGGCCACCCGCAGAGGGGCCGAATGCCCCGGTGGGGCCGCGTGCTGGTGCCGTAGAATTGCGGCTCCTCTCGACCAGTTCGATCCGGCCCGCGCGCACGTCGCCGGGCAGTCTCCGCGTTGATCCCGTCGGGGCATTCACGAGGCTGTACATCGTCGGAGGGCGAGGCCACGCGATGGACCAGACGCTCGCGCTGTCGGCGCTGGAGGCGCTTGACGGCCTCATCGACGGGGGCATCCTGGTCGGGGCTGGCGGCGTCTGTCGCGCAGCGACGCCGCGCGCGTCGGAGCTCCTCGGCCTTTCCCGTGGCACGGTGGTGGGGAGCGCGCTGGCGGACCTGATCCCCGGCTACGAGGCCGAGCCGACGCCGTCCCCGGGCGCGGTGCGCACCTGGACGTTCCGCTCGCCTGCTGGCCGCCTCCTGGAGTGCCGCCTCAGTTCGCTCGGCACGGACGACGACGTGATCGCGGTCGTGGCAGAGGTGGCGGGCCTGCTCGGCGGGCGCGACGCGCTGCTGATGGAGCGCCAGCGCCTGGAACGGGCGCAGAGCGCGGCCAGGATCGGCACCTGGGAGCTCGACCTCGAGACGATGACGATCTGGGGGACGCCAGAGGCCTTTCGGGTGTACGGGCTCGAGCCCACCGCGGATGCCACGATGTCCTTGCGGCAGGTGCAGGAGATACCGCTCCCAGAGGAGCGGTCGCGGCTGGACGCCGTGCTCCGGGCCCTCCTCGAGACGGGAGCGCCGTACGACCTGGACTTCCAGATCCGGCGACCGCGCGACGGGCAGGTGCTGACCGTCCACTCCCGCGCAGACCTCCTGCGGGATGCCGACGGACGGCCGGTCCGAGTGCTGGGCACGGTCCAGGACGTCAGCGACCGCATCGAGGCCGAGCGTCGAGCAGCCCGCGCCGAGCGCCTCGCCGCGATCGGCCAGCTCGCGGGCGGCATCGCTCATGACTTCAACAACCTCCTGACGGCGATCGGCGGTTACGTGGACCTCATCGCAGACGAAGTGCCGCGCGGCGAACAGGTGGACAGCGACTTCGCCGAGGTGCGCCTCGGGCTCGCGCGAGCTGCCGACCTCGTCAGGCAGCTGCTGGCCTTCGCGGGCCGCCAGCGCCGCGAGTCGACGACGATCGACCTTGGCCAGACCGTCCAGCGGATGGGCCCGATGCTCAGCCGGCTCATCGGCGAGCAGGTCGAGGTAGTCATCGAGGACCAGGCGCCCGGGCTCCTGGTGATGGCCGACCCCGGCCAGGTGGAACAGGTCGTCCTCAACCTGGCCATCAACGCGCACGATGCGATGCCCGCCGGGGGTCGGCTGCTGATCCGGACCGACACGGCCGATCCGCCGACGGCGCCCGGGCTCGCGTCCGCGCGCTGGGCCCGGCTCAGCGTGGCCGATACCGGCGACGGCATCGGGCCCGAGGCGATCGGGCACATCTTCGAGCCGTTCTTCACGACCAAGGGCGTCGGGCGCGGGACGGGCATGGGCCTTGCCGTCGTCCACGGCATCGTGCGCCAGTCGGGCGGCACGATCGAGGTCAACAGCGAGCCGGGCGCCGGCACGACGTTCGACGCCTACTTCCCGTTGGGCGAACGGTCGTCGGCCACGACGGAGGCGCCGACCTCGCAGGAACCGGCGGGCCGAGGCGCGGGTCAGAACCTCCTGCTCGCGGAGGACAACTCGTCGGTGCTCAGCTTCGCGAGACGCACGCTGGCGGCTGCTGGGTACCGGGTCACGGCGGCGGCGGACGGCGCGGCGGCGCTCGCCGAGTTCGAGGCTGCGAGAAGGCCATTCGACCTCTTGATCACGGACCTGGCGATGCCGAACCTCGACGGCCGACGACTCGCCGACGCGGGCCGGGCACGCTCCCCGCGGACGCGGGTCCTCTTCGTGTCCGGGTACGACCCGAGCAACGACCTGGCGGACGACCCGGAGCACGCCCACTTTCTGGCGAAGCCCTACAGCGCCGAGAGCCTCCTGCGGGCGGTCCGCCACGTGCTCGGAGCCGACGCTCCTGGCGGCGACGAGGGCGCCGGCGCAGGGGAGGTCGCCGAGCGCTAGCCGACGCGCGCCGGCCAGGTCGCGGCGGTGTTCGTGGCATCCGGCACCCCCAGCGCGGGCCGAAGGCCCCGCGTGAGCCCTCGGCGCCGGGGGGCATGGTGGTCCACGGCGTCCAGGACAACGGCATCAAAGGGGGAAGATCGTGGCTGGACGCAGGCGCGCCGTGGATTCGCGATGGCGCCCGACGGGACGTGCCGTGCGAGCGGCGGTCGCCGGTTGGTGCGTGCTGCTGGTGGTGGCTGCGGGCGCAGCGCCCGCGGCGGCATCCCAGACGCCGTGGCCGACCGTGGTGGCGCCCCTCGAGACCGACGACCCCGCCGACATGCTCGCGATGGACCCGACGGACGCGTCGGTGGTGGAGCCGGTCGACGCGGAGTCAGGCGCGATCTCCCCGATCGAGGCGGCGCTCGCCGTCCGGCTGCCGACCGCGCCCACGCTGCCGCCCGGCCCGGCCGCGTCGCCGTCGCCGACGGCAGCCTCGGCGCCGGCGCCGGCGCCGACGGCCGTGAAGCCCTCCCCAGCGGGCTCGCCGCGGGCAACCGCGCTGCCGTCCCCCTCGGGCTCGCCTGCCCCCGCCACGTCGGCCGCCCCGGTCGCGTCGCCCGCACCGGGCCGCCCCGCCCCGCGCACGTTTGCCACGCCCACGCCTGTCGTCATCCCGACGCCCAGCCCCGCCGCATCGGCGCCGCCGTCCGCGCCGTTCCACGCCTCCGGTTTCGCGATCAAGACGCTGCCTGTCGGCAAGCGGCCCTACGACTCCAGCGCGGTGACCTCGCTCCGGTACGAGGCCCCGTACCACGACCGGACCGGCGTCCCGATGGCCCTCGTCGGCGGACACCTCGTGTACAAGCCCGCAGGCCTTGCGCAGCTGGCGATCAGCTACCTCAACGGCTACCGGGTCACGCGCGACTGGGCATACCTCGGGCGCGCGCAGGCGATCGCGCGAGTGTTCGTGCGGATCGGCGTCGTCGTGGACGGCGGGCTGTACCTGCCGTACACGTTCAACTTCGCGATGCACAAGAACGCGGCCGACGTCATCCGCGCGCCGTGGTACTCGGCCATGGCGCAGGGCCTCGCGCTCTCCGTGTTCACCCGCCTGTACCAGCTCACCGGCCGCGAGGCGTACCGGGACACGGCGGCCGAGCTGTTCGCGTCGCTGCGGCACCTCGGCCGCTCGGGCTGGCCCTGGGTCAGCTATGTCGACTCGAGCGGCTACTTGTGGCTCGAGGAGTACGACCAGCCGCAGCCAGAGCACACGCTCAACGGGTTCAACTTCGCCCTGTTCGGCATCTACGACTGGTTCACGACCACCGGCGACCCCGTCGCCAAGCAGGAGCTGCAGGGCGCCCTGACCACGCTCAAGGCGTACGTGGCCCGCTATCGCAACCCGGGTGGTCCGATCGACTACTGCCTCAAGCACGGGAAACCGCAGCTCAAGTACCACCACGTCGTGATCGGGCAGCTCCAGATGATGACCTCGATCACCGGCGACCCGTACTTCGCGACCGAGGCAGCGCTGTTCGCCAAGGACGCGTGACCGAGCGGTCGGCACCACCACAGCGGCGGGGGTCCGGACGTCGGGCCCCTCCGGGAGGTCAGGCACGCGTCGGAGCGCGGCGCCCGACCAATACCACCGCGTGGTCGTTGCGCGGATGAAGCTGCTGGTGCAGAGGGCCGGCGACCCGTTCTTCGCAAGGGCGGTCAGCCTCTTCGAACGCGACGCCTAGAGCCCCGCGCGCCGGACGGCCGCACCCCAATCGCAACCACGGGCGGGTCGCCCGGTTTGGTACACTGCCCGCGTCCTCGAGGCCGAGCGGGGCCCCCTGACCCGCGAAGGAGGAGTGAGCATTGCTCGAGGAAGGCGCGGCGTCCGCCCCGTGAGCCGGGCTCGCACCTTCGACCCCCGGGTCTGCCGAGCGATCGGCGGGCGGACGCGGGAGACGACTATCCAGCACCCCGGCATCGCCCGGGGCTTTTTCATGTCCGGAGGCATGCGATGCCCGCGACCGTGATCGTCGGCCTCCAGTGGGGCGACGAGGGCAAGGGGAAGACCACCGACTTCCTCGCCGAGCAGGTGGCGGTGGTGGTCCGCTACCAGGGCGGGGACAACGCGGGCCACACGGTGGTCGTGGGCGAGGAGACGCTCAAGCTCCAGCTGTGTCCGTCGGGCGTGCTCTATCCGCACATCACCTCGGTGATCGGCAACGGCGTGGTGGTCAACCCGGCAACGCTGATCCGAGAGCTGGACATGCTGATCGGCAAGGGGATCGACGTCAGCAAGGTCCGCGTGAGCCGCTCGGCGCACGTGATCATGCCCTACCACGTGGCGCTCGACAAAGCCAACGAGGCCCGGCTCGCGGGCGCCAAGGTGGGCACGACGGGACGCGGCATCGGGCCCGCGTACGGCGACCGCGCCTGGCGCCTCGGGCTTCGGATGGAGGACCTTGTCGCCGAGGAGCGCCTGCGCGAGCGAATCACCCGCGCCCTCGCCGACAAGAACCTGCTCCTCGAGTCGATGGGCGCCGACCGCTTCGAGGTGGAGCCCCTGGTGGCGCAGTGCCTGGCCTGGGGCGACCGGCTGCGGGCCCACCTCGACGACACCACGTGGCTGGTCCAGGACGCCCTTCGCCGCGGCGACCACGTGCTGCTCGAGGGGGCCCAGGGCGCGCTGCTCGACCTCGACCACGGCAGCTACCCCTTCGTCACCTCGTCGAACCCGGTCGCAGGCGGCGCCTGCACGGGCGGCGGCATCGGCCCGCTCCAGGTCGACGAGGTCATCGGCGTGATGAAGGCGTACGCAACGCGCGTGGGCTCCGGGCCGTTCCCGACCGAGCTGCTCGACGACACGGGCCGCGGGATCGCCGAGCGCGGCCGCGAGTTCGGCACCGTCACCGGCCGGGCCCGCCGCGTCGGCTGGTTCGACACCGTGCCGCTGCGCTACGCGGTGGCCGTGAACTCGGCCAGCGCCATCGTGCTCAACAAGCTCGACATCCTGTCCGGGATCGAGACGATCAAGCTGTGCGTCGCCTACGAGATCGACGGCAAGCGCACCGAGACCTGGCCGTCGAGCGGGGCGAGGCTCGCCAACGCGGTCCCCATCTACGAGGACTTCCCGGGCTGGGAGCAGCCGATCCACAACGTGCGCGCGCTCGGCGACCTGCCCGAGAACGCCCGGCGCTACGTGAGCGCGCTCGAGGCGCACGCGGGGGTGCCCATCGTGTTCGTCTCGGTGGGGCCCGAGCGGACCCAGACGATCGAGCGGGCGTGGCGGCCGATGCGCCACCGTCCGAGCGCGCTGGCGTAGGGCCGGAGCGAGGCCACGGCCATGAGCCCCGACGTCCCGCCCCGCATCCTCGTCGTCGGCGGCGGCGGCCGCGAGCATGCCCTCGCCTGGCGGCTGGCGGGCGAGCCGGGGGTCGAGGACGTGCTGTGCGCACCGGGCTCGGCGGGGATCGCCGGCACGCCGGGCGTGCGGTGCCTGCCCGTGGACGCGATGGACCCAGCAGCGGTCGTGGCGCTGGCACGGGCCGAGGCGGTGGACCTGGTAGTCGTGGGCCCGGAGGCGCCCCTCTCGGTTGGCGTGGCCGATGCGCTCGCCGAGGCGGGGGTGCCGGTCTTCGGGCCGACGCGCGCGGCGGCGCGCCTCGAGACCTCCAAGGCGTTCTGCCACGAGGTGGCGGCGGCCGCGGGCGTGCGGATGGCACGGGCGAGGGCGTTCCGGGGCGAGGAGGTCGAGCCCGCGCTGGCGTTCGTCCGCGCGCTCGCGTCCGACGGTGCGGGAATCGTGCTCAAGGCCGACGGCCTCGCCGCGGGCAAGGGCGTGATCGTCACCGAATTGGCCGAGATGGCGCTCGAGTACGCGCCGTCCTTCCTGCGCGGGCGTCCGGCTGACGCCCCGGCGCTGGTCGTGGAGGAGCGGCTTGCCGGGCCCGAGGCGAGCGTGATCGCGGTCTGCGACGGCGAGCGGGCCGTGGCCCTGCCCGCCGCGCGCGACCACAAGCGCCTGTGCGATGACGACCAGGGGCCGAACACCGGCGGCATGGGCGCCTACTCCCCGCTGCCGGACCTCGAGACGGCTGACGTGGCACGGATCGTCGCCACCGTCCACGAGCCCATCCTGGCCGAGATGCGCCGGCGCGGCACGCCGTTCCGCGGGTTCCTGTACGCGGGCCTCATGCTCACGCCCGAGGGCCCGGCGCTGCTCGAGACCAACGTCCGCTGCGGCGACCCCGAGACGCAGGTGATCCTGCCGCGGGTCGACGTGCCGCTGGCGCCGCTCCTCCTCGCCGCCGCCCGCGGGGCCCTGCCCGCCGAGACGCCCGTCGTCCTCCCGGCGACGGCCGACGCGGCGGTCGGGATCGTGCTCGCCGCGCGCGGCTATCCGGCGAGCCCCAAGCGCGGCGACCCGATCGAGGGCGTCGACGCGGCCGAGGCCCGGGGAGCGCTCGTGTTCCACGCGGGCACGGTCGCCCGCCAGCGGCCAGAGGGCGGCTGGGGGACCAACGGCGGGCGCGTGCTCGCCGTGGTCGGGCGGGGCGCCAGCCTGGCCGATGCCCGGGCCGCCGCCGAGCGCGCCGCCGACGCCATCAGCTGGGACGGCGTCCACCGGCGCCACGACATCGCGCTGCGCGTCCCGCCGAGGGCGAGGGTGCCCGCATGATCCGCCGCTACACGCTCCCGGCGATGGGCGCCGTCTGGTCCGAGCAGGCGCGCTTCGAGCGGATGCTCGAGGTGGAGGTCGCGGTGTGCCGGGCGCAGGTGCGGCGCGGCCTGGTCCCGCCTGACGCGCTCGCCGCCATCGAGTCGCACGCCCGCGTCGACGTCGACCGCATCGGCGAGATCGAGCAGACCACCGACCACGACGTGATCGCGTTCGTGTCCCAGGTCGCCGAGACCGTGGGCCCCGAGGGGCGGTTCCTCCACCTGGGCCTCACCAGCAGCGACGTCGTGGACACAGCGCTCGCGCTCCAACTGCAGACGGCCGGCGAGCAGCTCCTCGCCGGTGCCGACACGCTCACCCGCGTCCTCATCGCCCGCGCCCGCGCCGAGGCCGGCACGATCATGATGGGCCGCACGCACTCGGTGCACGCGGAGCCCACCACGTTCGGCCTGAAGTGCGCCGGCTGGGCATTCGAGGTGGCCCGGGGCCGCGAGCGGCTGGCGGCGGCGACGGCCGAGATCGCCACCGGCAAGATCAGCGGTCCCGTGGGCACCTACAGCCACCTCGCGCCCGACCTCGAGGCGGAGGTGCTCGGCGAGCTGGGCCTGCGGGTGGACCCGGTGAGCACCCAGATCGTCCAGCGGGACCGCCATGCGGCGTTCCTGGCGGCGATCGCCATCCTCGGCGGCAGCCTCGAGCGGCTGGCCACCGAGGTGCGCAACCTCCAGCACACCGAGATCGCCGAGGTCATGGAGCCGTTCAAGCGCGGCCAGAAGGGCAGCTCGGCGATGCCCCACAAGCGCAACCCCATCCTGTCGGAGCGGATCGCCGGCATGGCGCGGCTCCTCCGCGGCTACGCCCACACCGCGATGGAGGACCAGCCGCTGTGGCACGAGCGGGACATCAGCCACAGCTCGGCCGAGCGCGTGATCCTGCCCGACGCCACCATCCTGCTCGACTACATGCTGGCCAAGACCGCGGGTCTGGTGGAGGGGCTCGTGGTGCGGCCGGACCGGATGCGCGAGAACATCGAGCGCGGCCTCGGGCTCCACGCGTCGTCGCGCGTCCTCCTCGCGCTGGTCGAGAAGGGCGGGCTGTCGCGCGAGGACGCGTACGCCGTCGTCCAGCGCAACGCGCTCCGCGCCGCCGACGAGCGCGTCGCGCTCCACGGCCTCCTCGCCACCGACCCGGTCGTGGCCCAGAAGGTCAGCCTGTCCGATCTCGACGCCTGCTTCGACGACGCGGCGGTCCTGCGACATGCACCCGCGGTCATCGCGCGGCTCGACGCACTGGAGGCGGCCATCGCCGCCCGGAAGGAGGCCACGCATGGCGCTCGCTAGCGCGTTCGTCCGCTCCGGCAAGGTCCGCGACCTCTACCATGTGGGCGACGACAGGCTGCTCCTGGTGGCGTCGGACAGGCTGTCCGCCTTCGACGTCATCCTGCCCACGCCCATCGTCGACAAGGGGCGCATCCTCACGGGGCTGTCGCGGTTCTGGTTCCGCGAGACCACCGACATCGTCGCCAACCACCTGCTGTCCGCCGACCCCGCCGATCTCCCGGTCGAGCTGACCGGCGGCGACGCTGCGGTGCTGGCGGACCTGCGGGGCCGGATGATGCTGGGCCGCCGTGCCGAGGTGCTGCCGGTCGAGTGCGTGGTCCGCGGCTATGTCAGCGGCTCGGGCTGGAAGGACTACGGGGCGACGGGCGCGATCTGCGGCGTGGCGCTCCCGGCCGGCCTGCGCGAGTCGGACCGCCTGCCGGAGCCGATCTTCACGCCGGCCTGGAAGGCGCCGGCGGGCGTCCACGACGAGAACATCACGTTCGACCGCGTCGTCGCGCTCGTGCGCGACGCCGGTCTCGCCGCCCGGGTCCGCGACGCCTCGCTCGCGCTCTACGCCCGCGGGGCGGCGGTGTGCGAGCGGGCCGGGGTCATCCTGGCGGACACCAAGTTCGAGTTCGGGGTCACGCCCTCGGGCGAGCTGCTGCTCATCGACGAGGTCATGACGCCGGATTCCTCGCGCTTCTGGGAGGCCGCCGCCTACGAGCCCGGCCGCGCCCAGGCGAGCTACGACAAGCAGTTCGTCCGCGACTGGCTCGAGGCCCAGCCGTGGAACAAGACGGCACCGGGGCCAGAGCTCCCCGATGATGTCGTTGCGGGCACCCGCGCCCGGTACGTCGAGGCGTACGAGCGGATCACCGGGGCGAGCTTCGCCCGCTACCTGTCGGAGGACGTCATCGCGTGAGCGACCAGCCCGCCTACCGCTTCGCGGTCAACGTCACCCCCAAGCCCGGGATCCTCGATCCCCAGGGCCGGGCCGTCGAGAAGAGCCTGCCGCACCTGGGGATCAGCGGCGTGTCCGCGGTCCGCGTTGGCCGGCGGGTGGAGATGACCGTGCAGGCGGCCGATGCGGCGGCGGCGCGCGAGGTGGTGGACAGGCTCGCGTCGGAGCTGCTGAGCAACCCGCTCATGGAGCTCTTCGAGGTGGAGGCGCTCGGGTGACGGCTCGCGTCGGCATCGTCCTGTTCCCGGGCTCCAACCGGGACATCGACGCCGTCAACGCGCTTCGGATCGCGGGCGCCGAGCCGGTGCTCCTGTGGCACGAGTCCGTGGACCTCGAGGGTGTCACCGGCATCCTCATCCCGGGCGGCTTCGCCTACGGCGACTACCTGCGGGCGGGCGTGATCGCGCGGTTCTCGCCCGTGATGCGGGCCGTGGCGGCATTCGCCGCGCAGGGCGGCCCGGTGCTCGGCATCTGCAACGGCTTCCAGGTCCTGGCAGAGGCGAAGCTCGTGCCGGGCGCGCTGCTGCGCAACCGCGGCCTCCGGTTCGTGTGCCGCGAGGTGGCCCTGCTGCCCGAGCACCTCGACACGCCGTTCACCCGCGAGGTGGGTGAGCGGCGGCCGCTGCGGATGCCGGTCGCCCACGGCGAGGGCTGCTACTACGCCGACGAGGCGACGCTCGACGAGCTCGAGCGCGATGGCGGCGTGCTGTGGCGGTACGCGAACCCGGACGGCTCGCTGGCCCTGCCCGACGAGCCCGGCAACCCCAACGGGTCGCTCCGCGGCATCGCCGGCGTGCGCAACGCCGCGGGCAACGTGGCCGGGCTGATGCCGCACCCCGAGACGGCCGTGGAGGCGGTGATCGGCTCGGACGACGGGCTCGGCATCATCCGCTCGCTCGTGGTGAGCTCGGCGGAGTTCGCGGCCACCGGGCGCCTGAGCGGCGTCAGGGCGCTGGCGGGAGGTGCCGCGTGACGGCGCCCGAGGTCCCGCTCCACATCGCGCTCGGCCTCGTCGACGTCGAGCTCGACGCGATCCGCGACAAGCTGGGGCGCGAGCCCAACGGCCTCGAGCTCGCGATGTTCAGCGTCATGTGGTCCGAGCACTGCTCGTACAAGAGCAGCAGGCCCCTGCTCAAGACGCTGCCGACCAAGGGCAGGGACGTGGTGGCCGGCATCGGCGAGCAGGCGGGCGTGATCTCGATCGGCGACGGGCTCGCGGTGGCGTTCAAGATCGAGAGCCACAACCACCCCTCGGCGGTCGAGCCGTACCAGGGCGCGGCCACCGGCGTGGGCGGCATCCTGCGCGACGTGTTCGCGATGGGCGCCCGGCCGATCGCGGTGCTCGACGCGCTGCGCTTCGGCAACCCCGACGACCCGCGGACGCGGCACCTCGTCGACGGCGTCGTGCGCGGCGTCGGCGGCTACGGCAACTGCGTCGGCGTGCCCACCGTGGGCGGCGAGCTGGTGTTCGACCCCTCCTACCGGGGCAACCCGCTGGTCAACGTGATGGCCATCGGGCTGCTCGAGGACGGCATGCTCACCCGCGCGTCGGCCGACGGGCCCGGCAACCTCGTGGTCCTGTACGGCAGCGCGACCGGCCGCGACGGGATCGGCGGCGCGTCGGTCCTCGCGAGCGCCACGTTCGGCGACCAGGACCCCTCCAAGCGGCCGAGCGTCCAGGTGGGCGACCCGTTCGCGGAGAAGCTGCTCATCGAGGCGACGCTCGAGCTCATCGCCCGCAAGCTCGTCGTCTCGGTCCAGGACCTGGGCGCGGCGGGGATCACCTGCGCCACGTGCGAGACGGCCGACCGCGGCGGCACGGGGATGCTCGTCGACCTCGACGCGATCCCGCGCCGCGAGCCCGGCCTCGAGCCGTTCGAGGTGATGATCTCCGAGTCGCAGGAGCGCATGGTCGCGATCGTGGAGCCCGCGCAGTGGGACGCGGTCCGCGAGGTCTGCGACCGGTGGGGGATCGCGTCGGCGGTCATCGGCCGCGTCACCGAGGAGCCGGACATCGTGGTGCTCACGGGGCCCGACGGCTCGGGCGCGCTCGACGCGGGCGGGCGGCCGGTTGCGGGCGCCAGCGAGCTCGCGCGGATCCCGGCGCCGGCGCTCGCGTCGGAGGCCATCGTGTTCAACCGCGAGTCGCGGGCCCCGGCACGGCGCCGGGCGGCGCCGGCACCGGGGGCCCCGGCCGAGCCCGTGGACGCGCTCCCGGTCCGCGGCCAGGACCCGGGCGCCGTGCTCCTCGCGCTCATCGGCTCGGCCAACCTCTCGTCGCGCCGGCAGGTCTTCGAGCAGTACGACCACAACGTCCAGGCGAACACGGTGGCGGGCCCCGGCCAGGGCGCCGCGGTGCTGCGGATCAAGGGCACCACCAAGGCGCTCGTCGCCACGACGGACGGCAATGCGCCCGTCAGCCAGCTCGACCCGTGGCTGGGCGCCGCGCTCTCGGTCGCCGAGGCGTCGCGCAACGTGTCGATCACGGGCGCCCGGCCGCTGGGCGTCACCAACTGCCTCAACTACGGCGACCCGACCCGGCCCGAGGCGTTCTGGGCGCTGTCCGAGGGCGTCCGCGGCCTCGCCGACGCCTGCGTGGCGCTGGGCCTGCCGGTCACCGGCGGCAACGTGTCGCTGTACAACGAGGCGCCGGGGTCGGCGATCGCGCCGACGCCCGAGATCGGCATCGTCGGCCTGCTGGACGACGTCGCGACCCGTGTCGGCCCGGCCTTCCGCGCCGACGGCAACACCGTCGTCCTGGTCGGCCACGCCGGGCCCGGGCTGGCGGGCAGCGAGTACGCCCGCCTCGCCGGCCAGGCGCCCGAGGACGGGCCGCCGTCAATCGACCTCGACCACGAGGCACGCCTGCAGGCGTTCATCCGCGAGGCGATCGCCCGCGGCCTCGTGGAGAGCTGCCAGGACGTGTCCGGCGGCGGGCTCGCGGTGGCGCTCGCGGAGATGTGCATCTGGGGCGGGCACGGGGCGCAGCTGCGCCTCGCCGTTGGCGACTCGCCAGCGGTGGCACTGTTCGGCGAGAGCCCGTCACGGCTCGTGTGCGAGGCGCTGCCGCGGCACGTCGCGGCCCTCGAGCTGCTCGCCCGGCAGCACGGGGTCCACACCGAGAGCATGGGCGCCACCGGCGGCCAGAGGCTGGTCATCGAGCTGGGGGGCGAGGGGGCCACTGGAGCCGCGGAAGAGCGCGGCTCCCGAATCGCCGACGCACTGGAGGTGGCCGTGGACGACCTGCGCCATGCCTGGGAGCACGGGCTCCCGCGCGCCCTCGGCTGGGAGGGCACCGAGACCGACGGCGCCGCCCTGCCGGGCCTGGAGGTCGCGGGCTGATGTGCGGTGTCGTCGGTGTCGTGCTCCCCGACCACGGCCACGAGGCCGCGGCCGTCGCCGCGACTGCACTGTTCGCCCTGCAGCACCGGGGCCAGGAGTCGGCGGGCATCGGCGTCGCCGACCAGGGCCACCTCATGATCTACAAGGACCTCGGGATGGTGACCCAGGTCCTCGACGAGCGGCGCATCCCCTCGCTGCGAGGCGATCTCGCCGTCGCCCACTGCCGCTACTCGACGACCGGGTCGACGGTCTGGGAGAACGCGCAGCCGACGCTCCGGCTCGGCCCGCGCCGCGCCATCGCGATCGGCCACAACGGGAACCTGGTGAACACGCGCGAGCTGCTCGACCAGCTCGAGGGCGGCCGCACCCGGCTGCCGGCCTCCACCGACACGGAGCTGCTCACCGCACTCCTCGCCGACGAGCCCGCCGCGGACACGGTGGAGGCGCTCCAGAAGGTCCTGCCGCGCGTCCGGGGCGCGTTCAGCCTCGTCATCCTCGACGAGCAGCGCGTCATCGGCGTCCGCGACCCGCACGGGTTCCGGCCGCTCTCGCTCGGGCGCATCCCGCACGGCGAGGACGAGGCGCCGGGCCTCTGGGGCGACGACACCGCGGGCTGGATCCTCGCGTCCGAGACCTGCGCGCTCGACACCGTGGGCGCGGAGTACGTCCGTGACGTCGAGCCCGGCGAGATCGTGGTCCTCGAGCCGGGCCGGGCGCCGGTGTCGGTGCGCTATGCCGAGCCCAGCCCCGCCTCGTGCGTGTTCGAGCTGATCTACTTCGCCCGGCCGGACTCCTACCTCGAGGGCCGCAGCCTCTACGAGGCGCGCCGACGGATGGGCATGGAGCTCGCCAAGGAGCACCCGGTCGACGCGGACCTGGTGATGCCGGTCCCGGACACGGGCGGGCCGGCCGCCGCGGGATACTCCGAGCATTCCGGGATCCCGTACCGCGAGGGATTCGTCCGCAACCGCTACAGCGGCCGGACGTTCATCCAGCCGTCGCAGGCGATGCGCCAGCGGGGCGTCAACGTCAAGCTCAGCCCCCTGCGCGAGACCATCCGCGGCCAGCGCCTGATCGTCGTGGACGACTCGATCGTGCGCGGCACCACCACGCGCCAGATCATCGGCCTGCTGCGCCGGGCGGGCGCGCGCGAGGTCCACGTCCGGATCAGCGCGCCGCCGATCTACCACCCCTGCTTCTACGGCATCGACACGGCGGTGCCCCGCGAGCTGCTGGCGGCGACCCACTCGATCGAGGAGATCCGCGAGTTCATCGGCGCGGACACGCTGGGCTACCTCTCGGTGCCCGGCGTCCTCAACGCCTTGGACCTGCCGTACGAGCGGTTCTGCTTCGCGTGCTTCGACGGGCGGTACCCGGAGCCCGTCCCGTACGACGTGGAGGCGCGCAAGTTCATGCTCGAGGAGCCGGTCGTGGCGGCGGGCGGCGGCCGATGAGCTCCCGGCCGGCCGGATGAGCGGCAAGACGGCCGCGGACCGGAGCGCCTACGCGGCCTCCGGCGTGGACGTCGCGGCCGGCGACCGCTCGGTGGGCCTCATGCGCGCGTCGGTCGCGTCCACGATGCGGCCGGAGGTCCTCGGCGGCCTCGGCGGCTTCGGCGCCGCGTTCACGATCCCCACGGGGTACCGCGAGCCTGTGATCGTCTCGTCCACCGACGGCGTGGGCACCAAGACCGCCATCGCGCAGGCCGTCGGGCGGCTCGACACGATCGGGATCGACCTCGTCGCGATGTGCGCCGACGACGTGGTCTGCACCGGCGCGGAGCCCGTGGCGTTCCTCGACTACATCGCGGTCGGCAGGCTGGTGCCGGAGCGCGTGGCGCGCCTGGTCGAGGGCGTCGCCGAGGGCTGCCGCCAGGCGGGCGCCGCGCTCATCGGGGGCGAGACCGCTGAACACCCGGGCCTGATGGAGCCCGACGCGTTCGACCTCGCGGGCTTCTGCACGGGTGTGGGGGAGCGGTCCCGGCTGCTGGACGGCACGGCCGCCCGGGCCGGCGACGCGATCGTGGGGCTGGCCTCGTCGGGCCTCCACGCCAACGGCTTCTCGCTGGTCCGCAAGGTCGTCGCGGACCGCGACCTCGTGCTCGACGCCGGGTTCGCCGAGGTGGCCCGGCGGGTCGGCGTGGTGCCCGGCGACGTCGTGGGCCAGACGCTTGGCGAGGCGCTGCTGACGCCCACGCGCATCTACGCGCGCGACGTGCTCGCGATCCGCGAGGAGCTGGCGGGGGCCGGCCACGAGCTGCGGGGCGTGGCGCACATCACCGGCGGCGGGCTGGCGGGCAACGCGCCGCGGGCGCTGCCGGAGCACCTCGGCGCCAGGCTCGACCCGTCGACGTGGCCCGTTCCCCCGGTGATCCGCCTGGTGTCATCGCTGGGGATGCTGCGCGGGCCGGAGGAGCGCGCCACGTTCAACGCGGGGATCGGCATGGTGCTGGTGGTCCCGCCGGAGGCGGCCGGGCCGACGGTCGAGATTGCGAGGGCGCGCGGCGTCGCGGCCTGGGCCATCGGCGATGTGGTGGACGCGTCCGCGCTGGGCGGCACGCGATACGCGGAGGAGGCGGTGGGCGCATGAGCGGCAGGATCGCGGTCGGGGTGTCCGGGGCGGGGTCGAACCTGCGGGCGCTGGTAGCGGCAGCCGGGCGCGGCGAGCTGGGCGGGGAGGTCGCACTGGTCTTCGCGGACCGGCCGTGCCCGGGTCTCGACTGGGCGGCGGAGCAGGGGATCGAGACGGTCCTCGTCCCCGACGGTGACGACACGATCCTGGCCGAGACGCTCGCGCCGGTCGCCCCCGACGCGATCGTGCTGGCGGGCTACCTGCGGATCGTGGGGCCCCGCGTGCTCGAGGCCTTCGGTGGCCGGATCCTCAACGTGCACCCCTCGCTGCTGCCGTCCTTCCCCGGGCTCCACGGTGCCCGGGACGCGCTCGAGGCCGGGGTCGCGGTCACCGGCGTCACCGTCCACCTCGTCGACACCACCCTCGACGGCGGGCCGATCGTGGCCCAGGAGGCGGTGCCGGTCCTGCCGGGCGACACGGAGGAGACGCTGCTCGCGCGGATCCACCCGGTCGAGCACCGGCTGCTGCCGATGGCCGTGGCGGCGCTCCTCGCCGGGGCGGTGGGCGTGGCGCCGGGCGCGAAGCGGGCGGTGATCGACCCGGCCGCGCTGGCGGCGCGGGCGCCGAAGCCGAGGCGCGCGCTGCTCTCGGTGTATGACAAGACCGGGCTCGTCGAGCTCGGCCGCGGCCTCGTCGCGCGCGGCTGGGAGCTCGTCTCGACGGGCGGCAGCGCCCGCACCCTGCGCGAGGCGGGGCTGCCCGTGACCGACGTGGCGGCGGTGACGGGCTCGCCCGAGATGCTCGACGGGCGCGTCAAGACGCTCCACCCGCGGGTCCACGCGGGGCTGCTCGCGGACCGCCGCCGTGCCGACCACCGCGAGACGCTCGCCGCGTTCGGCATCGCGCCGTTCGACCTCGTCGTCGTCAACCTCTACCCGTTCGCCGAGGCGTCTCGCCGGCCGGGCATCACGTTCGACGAGCTGGTCGAGGAGATCGACATCGGCGGCCCATCGATGGTCCGGGCCGCTGCCAAGAACCACGCGTCGGTGGCGATCGTGACCTCGCCGGCGCGCTACGAGGCCGTCCTTGCAGCGCTCGACGAGCACGGCGAGGTCCCGCTCGGCCTGCGCTCGGCGCTCGCCGTCGAGGCGTTCCGCCACACGGCCGCCTACGACGCGCGCATCTCGAACGAGCTCCCGCGCCGCATGTTCGGAGCCGGTGTCCCGCTCCCGCCCGAGCCCGGCCTGCCCGGCTCCGGCGACCCGTACCCGCCGAGCCTCACGATCTCGCTCGAGAAGGTCGAGACGCTGCGCTACGGCGAGAACCCGCACCAGCCGGCCGCCCGCTACCGGCGGACCGACCGCGAGCCCGTGCCGTTCGAGGGGCCGTTCGCGGCCGGCGGGCCGCCGCTCCAGGGCAAGGCGCTCTCGTACAACAACGTGCTCGACGCGTCGGCGGCGGCGTCGGTGGCCCGGCTGATGCGCGGGCCGGCGGTCGTGGTCATGAAGCACACCAACCCGTGCGGCGCCGCCGAGCGCCCGACGCTGCTCGAGGCGTGGGAGGCCGCGCTGGCGGGCGACCCGGTGTCCGCGTACGGGGGCGTGGTGTCGGTGACGGGCACCGTCGACCGCGCGCTGGCCGAGAAGCTGGTTTCCATCTTCCTCGAGGTGGTGGTGGCGCCGGCGTTCGACGACGGCGCGCGCCAGGTGCTGGCGACCAAGCCGAACCTGCGGCTCGTGGTCGACCCGTCGCTCGACGCGTCGGCCGACCGTTCCGGGCTGACCTCCCGCGGCCTGCTGCGCGTGGACTACCTGGGCTCGCTGCGGAGCGCCGGCGGGGCGGTGCTGGTCACGGCGCCCGACAACCTGCCCGACGACCTGTCGGAGTGGGCGTGCACCACCTCGCGCCAGCCCACCGAGCGTGAGCTGGCCGACCTCGACCTCGCCTGGCGCCTGTGCCGCTCGGTGGTGTCGAACGCGATCGTGCTGGTGCGCGACGGGATGCTGGTGGGGCTTGGCTCCGGGCAGGTGTCGCGGGTGGACGCGTGCCGGCAGGCCGTGGACAAGGCGCGGACGTTCCAGGCGGAGCAGGGAGGGGCAACCGGGGCCGTCGCCGCCTCGGACGCCTTCTTCCCGTTCCCGGACGGCCCCGAGGCGCTGCTCGAGGCGGGTGTGACGGCGATCGTCCAGCCCGGCGGATCGATCCGCGACGCCGAGGTCCTCACGCTCGTCGAGAAGGCCGGCGCGGCGATGATGGTCACCGGGAGGCGCCACTTCCGCCACTGACGGAACCCGCCACGGCGGCGGGGCGTCAGGCGGCTCGTGACGACAGTTCGACGCCCATGGCCCGTCGCGGTCGGGGTCGCCGCCGCCCTCGTCGTCCTGGGTTGCCAGACCACCGCGCCAACCATCCCGCCTGCTGGGGCCACAGCTTCGGCCGGAGGGATTGCCTCGCCCGCCGAGGTCGCGCCCCCCGAGGTTGCGCCCGCCACCGGTGGGCCCGCCTCGGCAGACCCGTCGCTGCCCCCGTCCGACACTCGCGCCATCGCGCTTGCGGCGGCTCGCGCCCGATGGGACGCACAGCATCGGGCGACCTTCGCCTACACGGTCGGAAGCCGGAACAGCTCCGGGTTCGGCGGCTACACCGTCCGCGTGACGTCGCTCGAGGGCACCATCCGCACCCAGGCGATCAACGGAGACGCGGGGACTGGCGCGGCGCTCGTCCCAGACGCCCTGTTTGCCGAGGCCCAGGACGCGCTCGCCGCGCCCGGGACCGCCGAGGTCACGTACGACGCCACCACCGGCCTGCCGACGAGAATCCGAGCGTCGGGTCCGCCAGGCTGGTCCGACGCCGACACCAATATCGACGTCAGCGACTTCGCCGCGGGACCAGAGCCCGACGCGAAGAAGGTCAAGCAGGCGATCGCCTGGGCGCTCGCCGACTGGTCGCGGGCCCAGCCGGCCTCGTTCACCTACTCGTGGACCCGGGCGCCCGTACTCGAGTCGACGCCTGCCACGAGCTTCGAGGTGGCGCGCCGGTCGGGCGGCCCCGCCACCTTCTCGCCGTCCGCGACGGCCGAGGGCGGCGACGCGGCGGGGATGGCGTCCGTCCCGGCGACGCTCCGCGCAGCCTCGGCGGCGCTGGCGTCCGGCGCGTGGGTCGACCTGACCGCCCAATTCGGCAATGGCGTCCCGCTCCTGGTGGCGGTCGACCCCACACCGGCCGCGGGCGACGCGTTCTGGATCGCGATCTCGTTCCGAGACATCGAGCATGAACAGGCGGAGGCCGACTACCGCGCGGCCATCGAGCGGTGGACCTCCGCGGCACTGACCCGCTACCGCTACGTCTGGCACTACCACGGCGAGGCGGGGACCTACACCTACCGCGTGACGATGCGCGGCGACGTCTCCCTGCTCATGCGCAAGAAGGGCACGGCCGTCCTGTGGCAGGCGATCGACGTGGGGCCGCGGCTGGACGTCCTCTTCAACGACATCGGGACGCAGCTGTGGAGCGGCGCCCGCGTCGTGGCCGCCTACGACCCGACGTACGGGTACCCGCACAAGGTCACGATCCTCTCGTCCGACGGCACGGCGAGCGGAACCATCGAGATCAGCGCGTTCACCGTCCAGTAGGCCGGTCAGGCGGGCCTGCGCTCGTTCCTCGCGGCGGCCTCGACAACCTCGGCGATTCGCCGATCGCGCGTCTCCTGGCGCTTTGCAGTGGCGATCCAGGCGATCGCCATCTTCCGTGCGGATGGCGGGAAGGCCGCGAAGTTGGCCTCGCTCACCGGGTTGGCGGCAAGCGCCTTGGCGAGGTCGGGCTGGACCTCGAGGCGCTCGGCCCCGTCGAGCACGGTCCACGAACCGTCGGCTCTCGCGCGCTCGATGGCGGCGCGCCCGGCAGCGGTCATGCGCCCGGCGGCCACCAGTCGCTCGACGCGCGCCTTGTTGCTTGCCGCCCAGACGCTCCCGGGCCGACGGGGGGCGAAGTACAGCCGGGCGCGCTCGTCGTCGACCACGCCGCCGGAGCTGTCGACCCAGCCGAAGCAGAGCGCCTCCTGGATCGCGTCCTCGTAGTCGAGCGTCGGCCGACCGGTCTTGGGCCGCCACGACACCACGAAGACGCCCCTCGCGCTCGCATGGTTCGCCTCGAGCCAGCCTCGCCACTCGGCGCGATCGGCGGGATGGATGTGCGGGGCTTCGTCGCGGACGGACATCGACGAAGTCTAGCCGCTCTCCGGGCGGCATCTCGATTCATCTGCTGGTGGCCTGCGGAGCCCGGTGAGCTCGCGATGGGCCGCCTCGTGGTCCCACCGGCGGTCGGAGGGGCCGCGGGGGCCACGCGTCGGCCCGGATGCCGGCCGGGACGCGCCCCGTCGGGCGGCCGGGCCACCTGCCGGCCCGACGAGCGCACGACGGGTCGATAGGGCCACGAGGCGGACCGCGAGCCACGAGGCGGCCCGCGAGCCGCGCATCATCAGGCGAGCCTCGCGGACCCACGTCCGAGGAGCGGCGGCGGCCGTCCCCTGAGGGTCGTCGTCCCGGAGACGACGATGCCGAGGCGTCGCGCACCGATCGTCGTCCGGCGCACGACGACGCGACCAGTTCCGGCCGATCAGGAAGGCGACGGCGGGCGATTCGTGGACTGAGGGGCGACGCGATGATCGGCCCCGCCCGGAAACGTCGTCTCGGGGGCGACGCCCGAGACGACGCGGTCCGAGCACGCGCGTCGCCACCGACCCGCCCGCTGCTACCATCGCCGGACCATGTCCGAACGCCGCCGCTTCTACGTCACCACCGCCATCGCGTACGCGAACAACGCGCCCGGCCTCCACACCGTGTACGAGGTCATCGGCGCGGACGTCATCGCGCGGTGGCACCGGATGCTGGGCGACGACACCAAGTTCCTCACCGGGACCGACGAGCACTCGGTCAACATCGCCCAGTCGGCGGCCGCCCAGGGCAGGACCCCGCGGGAGTTCGCGGACGAGAAGGTCGAGCTGTTCCACAGCGCCGAGGACGCGCTGCTGATCAGCCCCGACCGCTTCATCCGCACCACCGACCCGGACCACGTCCGCTCGGCGCAGGAGATGGTCCGCCGTGCGCACGCCAACGGCGACATCTACCTCGACACGTACGAGGGCTGGTACTGCCCCAACGAGGGCTTCAAGGCGCCATCGGACCTGTACGAGACGGCCAACGGGATGCAGTGCCCCAACCACCCCGACGTCCCGCTGCAGTACCTCACCGAGCGCAACTGGTTCTTCCGCCTCTCGGCCTACCAGCAGCGGCTGCTCGACTGGTACGAGGCGCATCCCGACTTCGTCCAGCCCGACTACCGGCGCAACGAGATGCTCGGGTTCATCCGCCAGGGCCTCCAGGACTTCTCGATCAGCCGCGCCGGCGCCAGCTGGGGCATCCCGTTCCCGATCGGCGAGGACGGCCAGACCAGCCTGCGTGAGGACGGCTCCTGGGACCCCGAGGCGGGCACGATCTACGTCTGGTACGACGCGCTGATCAACTACATCACGGGCGCCGGCTTCCCCGACGACATGGCGTCGTTCGAGCGGTGGTGGCCGGCCGACCTCCACGTGATCGGCAAGGACATCGCGCGCTTCCACACGATCTACTGGCCGGCGATGCTGTGGAGCGCCGGGCTCGAGGCGCCCGAGCACGTCTGGGTCCACGGCTGGCTGCTCGTGGCGGGCGAGCGCATGAGCAAGAGCCGCGGCAACTTCCTCGACCCGCATGCTGTCGTGAGCGCGTTCGGCGCGGACGCCGCGCGCTACGTGACCCTCGCCGAGGTGGCCTTCGACAAGGACACCGACGTGTCGTGGGACAGCTTCGTCCGGCGCTACAACGCGGACCTCGCCAACGACTTCGGCAACCTCGTCAACCGCACCGTGTCGATGGTCAACCGGTATCTCGGCGGGGAGCGCCCGGAGCCGGCGGCGACGGGCGGCACGACGCTCCCTGGCGCATGGCCCGGCGCCCTGGCCGCCTACGGGGTCAAGCTCGACGGCTATCTGCTCCACGAGGCGCTGACCGCCCTGTGGAACTTCGTGAGCGCCGCGAACAAGGCCGTCGACGAGGCGCAGCCGTGGACGCTGGCCAAACAGGCGAAGGCGGGCGACGCCGACGCGGAGTCGAGGCTGCGGCTGGTGCTCGCCGACCTCGTCGAGGCGTGCCGGCTGGTCGGCCTCGCCGTCGCGCCGTTCATGCCCGGCATGGCGCCGCGGATCCTCGAGCAGCTGGGCTACCCGTACGAGTACGCCGCCGACGGCAACGGCGGTCCGGCGCTGCTCGACCGGCTCGCGTGGGGCGCAGCGGCCGGCCCCGGCCGGGTCACGCCGACGCCCACGCCGCTGTTCCCGCGCGCCGAGGCAGAGGTTGCGGAGGACGGGCAGGCATGACGGACCGGTCGTACATCGAGGCCAACCGCGCGGCCACCGCTGACATCGAGGTGCTCGTCGGGGGGCTGTCCGACGCCGACCTCGGAGTCGACCTCGGCGGCGGCTGGAGCGTGGCGATGGCGCTCGCGCACCTCGCGTACTGGGATGCGTGGCACCTCGCCCGCTGGGTGCACGCGGCCGGCCAGGGCGAGCTGGCGCCGCCGGCGGCGGACAGCGAGGTCACGAACCGCTCGAACGAGGCCCTCGAGCCGACGTGGCGCGCCCTGCCGCCTCGCGCCGCCGTGGAGCTGATGCTCGATGCGGCCCATGCCGTCGACGCCTACACGGCCGACCTCTCCGACGACTCGATCGCGGCCGCCCGCGAGCGGGACGGCTCGCGCTGGTTCGAGCGCTTCCCGCACCGCCGCGACCACATCGACCAGATCTCGCGCGCCCTCGGGCGCTGACGCACCGGCGTCCAGCGTGCGCCTCGTCGACTCCCACGGGCACCTCAACGCCGACCGCTTCGACGACGACGTGGACGCGGTCATCGATGCCGCGCGGCGGGCCGGCGTCGAGCGGATCCTCGTCCCGGGCTGGAACCACCGGTCGTCCGAGCGCGCGCTCGAGCTTGTGGCGATGCGGCCGTCGCTCGACGCGGCCGTCGGCCTCCACCCCCACGACGCGGCGAAGGCGACGGCCGCCGAGTGGGCCGACATCGAGGCGTGGGCGCGCGACGACCGCGTGCTGGCCATCGGCGAGACAGGGCTCGACGCGGACCGGATGTTCAGCCCCTGGGAGGTCCAGCTCGACAACCTGCGCGCGAACCTCGCCCTCGCGCTCGCCACGGGCAAGCCCGCGATCCTGCACTGCCGCTCGAGGCCGGGCGAGCGCGACGCGCAGGACGCGCTCCTCCGCGAGCTGCGCGCGGCCGGGTTCGACGGGGCGCCCGCAAGGCGCGCGTTCGGCGACCGGCCGCCGGCGGTCGTCCACTCCTACTCGGGCCCCCTCGACTACGCCGACGCGGTCATCGCGATGGGCTGTGCGGTCGCGTTCGGCGGGCTCGTCTTCCGGCGCGGCGAGGAGGCGTCCGCCGAGGTGGCGGGCCGCGTCCCGTCGGGGCGCCTGCTGGTCGAGACCGACGCGCCGTTCCTCTCGCCGCCGGGCGCGCCGCGCGGCCGCAACGCCCCCGAGTTCGTGGCCATCACGGCGCGCTGGGCGGCCGAGTGCCGCGGTGTTAGGGAGGGGGGCCTCGAGGCGTTCGGCGACGCCCTGGTCGCCGCCTACGACGCCACGTTCCCGCGCTCGCTCCCGCGCTGAATCGCGCCGGAGGTCCTGGTCAGGCGCGTACGAACGTCAACGTCGATTCAGGGTCTTCCTTGAGCGCCCTCTGCAAGGGTCGCGGCCTACCGTGGGGCCGTGGGTGCGCCATGTCGGGTGCGGCGTCGACCATCGGGGCCAGAGCCGACCACCCGCCGCGGCGCAGACGGAAGCAGGATTTCGCGGACGTGGTCGTGCGCCGCCCGACGTGGCGCCGGGTCCGCGGCGCGAGGGGAAAGGAACGAGGGCAGACCGATGGTCCAACTGAGGGGCAGGCGACGGGCCGCCGCGGCGCTCGCCGCGCTGGTGGCGGTGCTCGTGGCGGGCGGTGCTGTGTACGCGTACTGGACCGCTGGCGGCAGCGGCTCCGGCACGGCAACCGTCGGGACGGTCAGCGACGTGACGGTGAACCAGACGACCGACCTGACCGCGATGTACCCGGGCGACAGCCCGCAGACGATCAGCGGCACATTCGACAACGGCAACAGCGGTCCTGTCTACGTGACCACGGTGACCGCGAGCATCTCGGACGTGACCAAGGCGGGTGGCGCGCCGGCCGGGACCTGCGACGCGACCGACTTCACGGTGTCGCCCGACACGGCTGACGTGAACGCGGAGATCGCCGCGGGCACCGGCGTCGGCGCGTGGACCGGTATCCAGATCCAGTTCAACAACAAGGCGTCGAACCAGGACGCGTGCCAGGGGGCCACGGTCACCCTCGCCTACACGATCCCGTAGGTGCCGGCCGGGAGCTAGGGTCGCGGGCCGGCCTCGAGGTCACGGGGTCCGTCAGGAGATGGGCGCGCCCCCCACGCTGCGCGTGCCGGATCGACCGGCCGGATCTGACCGCCGCGACGAACAGCAGCGCTGGCGCCGCGCACTCGCGCTCGGGCTCCTGCTCCTGGTCCCGCTGCTGCTGCTCGCCCTGGTCCGCGGCTGCTCAGCGCCGCTCGACGGCCCGCCGGCCGTGAGCCGGGCGACGCCGTCGCTCGGGCCGCCGCCGCTCAACACCGCGGCCGCTGTCGCCTCGGTGCCGCCTGCCTGCGTGTCGGCCGGGCCCAGCGCGTCGACGCCTCCGCCCGCCGCGTCGCCCGTGCCCCAGGGCACGCCGGGCGAGTCGCCGCGTGCGGGTGATCCTGCGCCCCGTGGTTCGGGTGACCCGAGCACCGGGCCGTGGCCCAGCAGCTCACCGACGCCTAAGACCTCGCCGCCACCGACCGCCGCACCAAGCAACCCCGGCCCGACGCCCTCCCCGGATGCGACGTTCCTGATCTCGGGCGACGTGCTCGGCATCCTGCCAGGTCGCCTGACGGTGATCCAGCTGACGCTCACGAACCCGAACCCAGACGCGCTCGAGGTGACGTCGATCACGGTGACGGCCGATGGCGGCACGCGGTCCGGCTGTCCGTCGTCGACCAACCTGCAGATCGTCCAGTCGTCCGTCTCTGTGGACAACCCACTTGCGCTCCCGCCGGGGAGCAGCCTGACGCTCACCGACGCGCCGCTCGCGCCGGAGATCGGCCTCCTCAACGTGCCGAGCGTCAACCAGGACGCATGCAAGGGTGCCTCGTTCGCCCTCCACTACACAGGCACGGCGCAGTGGTGAGCGGGGCCGTCCGGCGCGCGGGGCGCGCAGCGAGGCGAGTCGGCCTGTCGCTCGCGTCAAGCCTCGTCATCGCGACCTGGACCGCGACGGTCGCCGCAGGCTACTGGGCGGCACTCGGCGGCGGGTCCGGGCTGGGCAGCACCGGCGCGCTCGGCGCCCCGACGGTGACCTCGGCGGTCGCCGGAGCCGGCACGGTGTCGCTGGCGTGGTCCGCGGTCACGCCGCCCGGGAGCGACCCAGTCCGGTACTTCGTGACGCGAGGCGGCGGGGCTGCCGGCGGCGACTGTCCCACGCGCGGCAGCACCAGCCGCGACGCTCTCCTGCACGGACGCCGGCCTGAGCAAGGGCACCTCCACCTACACCGTCACCGCGGTGTGGCTCTCGTGGTCGGCGACGAGCGCGCCTGCGACACAGGTCGACGTGGCGTCCGGCGCCCTCAACCGCCTCGTGCTCCAGGCGGCCACGACGAGCCCGACCGCCGGCGCGGCCGACAGCCTCACCGTGAGGGCAAGCGACGTCGACGGGAACACGGTCACCGCGTACACGGGCACGAAGAGCCTCACGTTCGCCGGGGCAGGCACGATCGGCGGCTACAGCCCGACCGTCACCAACGCCTCCGGCACCGCCGTCGCCTTCGGCGGCACGACCGCGATCACCTTCTCCGCCGGCGCCGCCACGGTGTCGGGCGGGGGCAACGGCGTGATGCGCCTGTACAAGCGCCGAGGCCGCCTCGATCACGGTCAGCCAGGGCGGCAGCTACACCTCGAACGCGCTCTCGGTGACGGTGAGTGGCGCCGCCATCGCCTCGTTCACCATCCCGACGCCGGCGAGCCAGACGGCGGGCGCGCCGTTCGCGCTCTCGCTGACGGCCAAGGACGCCTACGGCAACACTGCGAGCTATGCCGGCACGAAGTGCCTGACCTTCGTCGGTCCGGCGTCGAGTCCCAACGGCACCGCCCCGACTTATCCGGCGCGCGGGTCCTGTGCCGCCGGCCAGAGCGCCGTGACGTTCACCGCCGGCGCGGCCACGGCCAGTGTCACGCTCCCCAACGCCGCCTCCGCCACGATCACGGCCACCGACGCGGCGACGGGCAGCGCGGGGTCCACCGGCGCGTTCACCGTCGCCCCGGCGGGGATCTCGAAGCTCGCGCTGGCGGTCGCATCGACGACGCCGGCGGCGGGTGCATCGGACAACCTCACCATCACGGCCACCGACGCGTACGGCAACACGGTTACCGCCTACACGGGCTCGAAGGTCCTCACGTTCTCCGGCGCGGGCTCGATCGGCGGCTACAGCCCGACCGTCACGGACTCGTCGGGGGCCGCGGTCGCGTTCGGCGGCGCGACCGCGATCACCTTCTCCGCCGGCGTCGCCAGCGTGTCGGGCGGGAGCAACGGCGTGATGCGCCTGTACAAGGCCGAGGCCGCCTCGATCACGGTCAGCCAGGGCGGCAGCTACACCTCGGCCGCCGTGTCGGTCACCGTCAGCGGCGGGACCGTGGCCTCGTTCACCATCCCGACGCCGGCGAGCCAGGCGGCGGGCACGCCGTTCGCGCTCTCGCTGACGGCCAAGGACGCCTACGGCAACACCGCGGGCTACGCCGGCGCGAAGTGCCTGGCGTTCAGCGGCCCGTCGTCCAGCCCGGGCGGCACGGCCCCGACCTACCCCGCGCGCGGCGCCTGTGCCGCCGGCCAGAGCGCCGTGACGTTCACCGCCGGCGCGGCGACGGCCAGCGTCACGCTGACGAACGCGGCGTCTACGACCGTCACCGCGACTGACGGCTCGGTGGGCGCATCGGGGTCGACCGGCGCATTCACGGTGTCGGCAGGCGCGTTGTCGAAGCTCTGGCTCGGCGCCGCATCGACCACGCCGACGGTCGCGGCGGCGGACAGCCTCACGATCACGGCGGGCGACGCCTACGGCAACACGGTCACCTCGTACACGGGCACCAAGAGCCTCACGTTCGCGGGCGCATCGGCCTCCGGCTCGTATTCGCCGACCGTCACCAACGCCTCCGGCACCGCGGTCGCGTTCGGCAGCGCCACCGCGATCAGCTTCTCCGGCGGCGTCGCCACGGTGTCGGGCGGGGGCAACGGCGTGATGCGCCTGTACCGGGCCGAGACGGCCTCGATCACCGTCAGCCAGGGCGGCAGCTACACCTCGAACGCGCTCTCGGTGACGGTGAGCCTGCCCGCGGGCCTCGGCGTCAAGGTCCAGTACCGCAACCATTCCGGTGACACGACGACCGACCAGGCAGTGCAGCCCGACCTGCAGGTCGTCAACACCGGCTCGACCACGCTCGACCTCAGTCTCGTCACCGTGCGGTACTGGTTCACGAGGGACGGCGGCGCGACGACGTTCCACTCGAACTGCTGGTGGTACAACCTAGGCTGCGGCAACCTCTCGTCAACGGTCACAACCATGGGCACGCCGAAGACCGGCGCCGACAGCTATGCCGAGGTCGCGTTCGGGGCGGGGGCTGGCACGCTGGCGACGGGATCGAGCGACGGCGGCATGATGCTCGGCTGGACGGCGGCCGACTGGCGGTACTTCGACGACACGAACGACTACTCGTACCTCGCGAACACCCCGAACTTTGTCGACCGCTCGAGGGTCACCGCGTACTACTACGGCAACCTCGTCTGGGGCACGGAGCCCTGATGGCGCGCACCCGAGCCTGACAGCATCGTCCCTCAGCCCCAGGCGATCTCGAACATCGCCGCGAGCGGCGGCCTGGGGCGCACGACACCTCCGCGCGGCCGCTCGCCGAGCAGGCTGCCGTTGAGCCCGTCGGGAGGAGGGGCCTCGAGGCGGTCGGCGCCGCGCTCGTGGCGGCCCAGGACGCCCCGCTCCCGCGCCGCTCCCGCGCTGAGCACGCTGGAATTCCTGGCCGCGCTTCGGCGAGTGCGTCAGCCGAGGAGTCAGCCGGGCCGGGGAATCAGCCTCCTGCCACGCGGACGATGCCGTCGCGCAGCTCCAGCACCCGGTCGGCGAGTTTGAGCATCATCGGGTCGTGGGTCGCGACGATCGTCGTGACGCCCTCGGAGCGGGCGACCGCCTGGAGCACCTCCATGATCGAGCGGCCGGTCTCGGAGTCGAGCTGACCGGTCGGCTCATCCGCCAGAAGCACCTTGGGCCTGTTCGCCAGCGCCCGCGCCACGGCCACCCGCTGCTGCTCGCCTCCAGACAGCTCATGGGGCCGGTGCCGCGCCCGTCCGGCGAGGCCAACGAGACCCAGGACCTCGGCCACCCGCGCCTCGCGCAGGCGACCCGGTGTCCCCACGAGCCGGAGCGGGACCTCGACGTTCTCGGCCGCGCTCAGGATCGGCAGGAGTCCGAACGTCTGGAAGATGTACGCCACGGTGCCGCGGTGGAGCCCGACCAGGTCGTCCTCGCCCATCGCGGTCACCTCGCGGCCGTCGATCGACACACGGCCGGCCGTCGGGCGATCGAGCCCGCCGAGCAGGTTCAGCAGCGTGGTCTTGCCGCTCCCCGAGCGGCCGCGGATGCAGACGAGCTCACCGGAGAGCGCTGCGAGATCCACGCCTCGCAGCGCGTGGACGACCGGGCGCCCGTGTCCGGGGTCGTAGTCGCGCGTCACGCCCGTCGCCTCGACGATCGGCCGCGGCGCGTTCGCACGGCCGGCCGCCCCGGGGCTCTCGATGGTCACGGTCCGTCCCCCGTGCCTGGGTGAGCGCGCTCGCCCGCCGGGGCCGGTCCGATCGGCGCCACGGGCCCTGCCGTACGAGGGCTCTCGGCCGGCCAGATCTCCACGTGGTCCGCCTCCACCACGAGCCGGACCCGTTCGGCGAGGCCGATCGTCTCGCGGATGGGCAGCGGCAGCTGCAGCCGACCCGCGCGGTCGAGCACCGCGAACTCCTCGGCGATGACGCGATGCGCGCCGTCTCGCGCCCGCTCGACGCGGCGCAGGACGACGCTGCTCGTCCGGCCGTCCCGGATGGCGACCGTGCGAGCCACGTGCTCCGAAACCGTCGGGTCGTGCGTGACGACGACGACCGTCGTCCCGAGCTCGGCGTTGGCACGCCGGAGGACGTCGAAGATCTCGCCGGAGGTGGCGTCGTCGAGCTCGCCGGTCGGCTCGTCGGCGAGCAGGACTGCGGGCCGATTGGCGAGGGCGACTGCGATCGCCACGCGCTGCTGCTCACCGCCCGACAGGGTCTCCGGCCGATGCCTCGCCCGGTCGCCGAGGCCGACGAGCCGCAGCAGCGCGTCCGCCCGCTCGCGCCGCGAGCCCGAACCCGCGAACGCCATCGGCAGCTCCACGTTCTCGCGGGCATCGAGATACGACAGCAGGTTCTGTGCGGTCTGCTGCCAGATGACCCCGACGACCTCCCGCCGGTACCGCGTCCGTGCGCGCCGACCGAGGCGGCCGAGGTCGTAGCCGGCCACCGTCACGCGGCCGGCGGTCGGCGTGTCGAGTCCGCCGAGGATGTTGAGGAGCGTCGACTTGCCGCTGCCCGATGCCCCGACGATCGCGATCATCTCGCCCGGCTCGACGATGAGGTCGAGGCCCTGGAGCGCGACGACCTCGAGGTCCGCCACCTTGTAGATCCGCACGAGGTTGTCGCACACGATTACCGGACCCGCCGGCCGCCCACCGTCGCCGCTCGTCACGTGGCGCGGAGCGAGGCCACCCTCGATCGCCATGAGCCCGTCGCCCTCCTCGTCCGGTCCGCTCATCGGGTGCCTTGGCGCACGGCTCTCCAGACCGCACGTCGCTGCGCCATCGCCCCGAGTGCGACGCCGAGCCACAGGATGCAGCCGATCAGGAGCGCGAGCAAGGCGAGCTCCAGCACGTCGATGCCAGGGGGCGCATTCACCTGGACGCCTTCGATCGCCGTCAGGCCGAGCCCCGGCGCGAGGTAGCCGAACAGCCCGACGCCGAGGATCCAGCCCACCAGGACCGCGAGCACGACCGACGGCGCGAATTCGACGAGCAGCATCGATCGAGACTGGCGGCCGCTCGTCCCGAGCGTCGTCAACTGCGCAGTCTCGTCAGCCCGTGCCGCCGCAGTGAGCGCGAACGAGGCGACGATCGCGAGCGCTGCATAAAGCAGGGCCACGCCCGTGAGCACCAACACGGCCGCGGACACGACCTCGACCACGCCCTGTCCGGCGATCGTCGCGGCGACAGCCGCCTGGCCGCTCACCACGGCTTGCGGCGCCGCAGCGTGGACGGCTGCCTCGAGCGCGACGGACGCGGTCGACGCGGCGTCGAGGTACAGGGTCGTCGTCCCCTCGATGCCACCCGGCGCCGCGGCGTCGACGGCCGGCCAGGAGACGATCACGAACGGCTGGCCCGCCGGGATGCCCGGGAAGGCGTCAACCAGCTCGACCACCCGGAACGAGACCGGGCGCGTCGAGATCGAGATCCTGAACACCTCCCCGACGGCCGGAGACGGGTAGGCGCCCACGCCCCGGGATGACAGGACCGCCGGCAGCGGGTCGTCCGGCGTTCCCGGACTCGCTCCAGATCCCCCCGATGCAGCGGGCGCGGGCGGGCGCAGGATCTCTGCCGTCGCGTCGAGCGCGATCGGCGAATCGCGGAGCAGCGCGGCATACCGTGACGGGTCGATCGCGACGAGGACGCGCTGGCCGCCCGTCGAGAGGCTGGTCGGGCCGATGTGCGCCGGAACGGCCGAGAGGACGCCCGGCAGGGCGGCCGACAACAGCTCCGGCGGCAACGGCGCGCCGCCGACAATCCCGTCCAGGCTGGCGTCGACCCGATAGTCCGCGCCGACGTCCTGCCATGCCTGGAGATCAGCCGAGCGGCGCAGGTCGCCGACCGTCGCCGAGGCGTACCCGCCGAGGGTGGCGATGGCGAGGACGATGAGCATGGCGCGCGCTGCGCCAGGCCCCCGCGACGCGCGCCGGGCGGGGAGGACGGCGCCGAGACCCGGACGGTGCGCCGCGATCCAGGCAAGCGCTGAGAGCAGCAAGGGCGCGATCCGGAGCGCGGCGATCCCTGCGGCAATCGCGACGAGGACCGGGACGATCGCCAGGAACGGATCGGCGCCCGACGTGCCGGCGAGGGTCGTCGGGCCTGGGCTGGCGGCTCCGGCTGCAGAACCCGGGCTGCCGACCTGGAGGCCGCGCTCGCGGAGCATCGCGGCGCCTGCCACGGCGAGACCGACCACCACCACCTCGATCACGAGGCGCCGCGGCGTGACCGAGCGTGCAGCCCGGGGCGCGCGGACGAGCAGACGCGGCGGTCCCGCCACGGCCGCGACGATCGGCGCGACAGCCATCACGGCGGCCGGGAGGGCGACGGCCGCTGCGGCCACCAGCGACTGCCCGACATCTCCGCCCGGCAGGAGCCACGTCGCGAGGAGGAGGCCGCCCGCCGCGCCCGGGAGCACGGTCACCATCGCCTCGACGACGCCTCCCGCGACGGCCTGGACGGCCGAGGATCCGCGCTCGCGCTGGATGACCGCCGTTCTGCGCCGCTCGTCCGCGCCCAGGGCGATCACCAGGCCGAGGCATGCGAGGGCGACCATTGCCGCGCCGATCGTCGTGAGCGCGAGCAGCGCCCCAGCGGCAGCCCAAGCCGCCTCGAGCCCCACGAGCATCCTCAGGAGGCCTGTCTGGATCGAGGGGTCGGTCGCGACGGGTGGGGCGGTCGGGTAGGTCGCCTGCAGGCGGCGGAGCCCAGAGACGATGGGACCGAGAGACGCGGGATCGATCCGTGACGGGTCCGCCGCGGTGCGCCAGGTGACCCTGATCGCGGGCTGCGCAGCGGTGTACCCGCCCGAGCTCGGGCCGTGCATCGCGGTCCCGAACGCGAGGGCGAAGTAGGTGTCGGGCGAGAGCAGGAGTGTCGTCTGGATGAAGGTGATGTTGCTCGAGAACTCGCGGAGCGTGTAGCCGCGGACGCGCGCGTCGTCGGTCCAGTAGGGGTCGGTCGGACTGTCGACGTCGAAGATCCCCGTGACCTTCACGCCGATCGCCCCGCCGCCGGCCAGGGGGTCGAGTGAGGCGTCGGGCGCCAGGACCAGGACGGCGCCCGGCGCAACGCCGAGCTTGTCCGCTGCGACCTTCGAGATCTCGGCCTCGAACTGGAAGATCGTGTAGGGCGCCTGGCCATTGCCGCTGCCGCCCGAGTGGAGGGGGTCGGGGACGAGCGTCACCGCGCCGGTGGGCGCCCGACCGTCGACGAGGTGGATGTGGTCCGACGCGCCCTCCATGATCCGCAGGCGGACCTCGGCGGCCAGCGACGTGCCCTCGACCGCGCGGGCGCTCGGCGTCTCCACGATCGTGACGGCGCTGCCCAGGATCGCCGGCAACGGCCAGGGGAAGAGGCGCACGAACGCGGCGCCGCTGGACGACTGGGCCTGGAACGTCCGTGGCTGGCTCGGCAGCCCCGTGTCGATCTCCGAGACCGAGACGACGCGATCGGCTGGGGGGATGGCGGCGAGTGCGGACCGGATCGACTCGACCGAGACCTGCTCGTACAGCCTCAGTCCCCCCACCGCCGCAAACGTGGTGATGGCCACCAGCAGCATGACCCCGGCAAAGGCGACGCGGCCCTGCCGCAGCCTCCGAAGCGGATCCACCAGCCACGTCATCGCCCTAGTCCTCGGCCGCCCGCAGGATCGTGGCGACGCTGTGCCCCGGGACCGGCCGACCGGTCAGGCCAACCGTGGTCCCGAGGAGTCCGAGCGCGACGGCGTACGCCAGCGCGATCAACGGCCACGGGACGAGGAGTACCGGGACCGGCACGACGGGCTCGCCGTTGCTCCCGAGCAGGGTTGCCGGTACGAGCAGCCAGGCCAGGCCGAGTCCGATCGCGGTGCCCGCGACCACCCCGACGCCGAGCAGGAACGCGTGCTCGACCGCCAGCCAGCCGGCCAGCTGGCGACGCGACAGCCCGAGGGCGCGCAGGACCGCGAACTCGGGGAGCCGCTCGCGGGTGGAGACGGACGCGCCCACGAGGAAGCCCACGATCGCGAACACGGCGGACGCGAGCGAGCCCAGGAGCAGGGCCCCGAGCGTGCCCAGCCCGACAGGGTCATTCTCGAGTCCCGCCAGCACGGCTGCGCGGTCGAGGATGGCCTGCGATCCGAACGATGGTCCGCGGAGCGTCGCGGCCACGGCACCGGACTCGCCGGGCTCCGTCGCCAGCCACCACTCGGATGGCGACGGCAGCGCGCCACCCGTCAAGTAGCGCTCAAGGGCGAGCGTCGGACCGTCGACGATCGCGAATGGCCCGCTGGGCTGGAGCGTCGGGAACTCAGCGGTGCGCCCGATGATCTGGAGCGTCGCGGCGACGCCGCCGGAACGCGCCTTGAGGGCCTGGCCCACGTCGGAGCCCGTGACGGCGAGCAGCTGGTCCCCCGCGATGGCCGGGAGCGCGGCCTCGCCAGGCCCCGGCGGCGCGAACCGGAGTGGCACCTCGCTCAGCGACGCGAACGAGGAACTGTCGGGCAGCGTCACGGCGGCCGGACCCGTCGCGATGGTCTCCATCCCACCGGTCGAGTTGCCCTCCTCCCATTGCCACGCGGCAGCCGGGTCGAGCGGGAGCGCCGTCCAGGCCACCGATCCGCCCGCTGCGGCCGGGCTTGCGTCGAGCCCGGTCACCTCGAGCGTCCCGGTGATCGGGTTCGCGAAGAAGGAGAACGGGTTCTCGAGCGTGAACTCCAGGCCGATCAGCCGGCGCGGCTCGGACGGGCTTCCCGTCTTCGGGGCGCCGGCCCCGAGCGGGATGAGCAGGCTCTGGCCCGCCCCGTCGAACAGCCCGAGTTCGCCGCCACTCACCCCTCCTCCTGGGCCCTCGAAGGTCGTGATCAGCCCGTCGGCATCGGCGACGACCGCTGTCACGCCGATGCCGCGGTAGTCGGGCGGGATCTCGAGCTTCTGCGGGCCATCGGGCGTCGGGATCGGCTCGCTCTTCTCCGTCAGGCCGGCGTCGATGCCGACACGCAGGCTGGACGTGCCTGCGGGCAGCGGGATGCCGGGTGTCGCCGGGCGGGCGGCGGCGAGCGCGGCGAGCTGCTCCGGCAGCGACACCGCCTCGGGGCCGGGCGGCAGCGCCGCGATGTTCGGCGCCGTTCTCGCATCCAGCGCAAGCAGGACGCCCGAGCGCACCACTTGCCCGATCGCCAGGTCGCCACGGCCGATGGGCAGCGCGTCGACCACGCCGGGGATCCCGCGATAGGCGGCGCCGAGCGACGAGTCCGGCACCGCGCCTCCGGGTGTCACCTGGATGTCGGCGCCGACCTGGTAGGCCGCCTGGTCGGCGTGGGACGACGACCAGGTCGTGGCGTAGACGGCCGCGAAGGTGCCCAGGGCGGCGGTGAGCATGAGCAGCAGCGCGGCGCGGGTGTATCGCAGTGGCCGCCGGGCCACGTAGCGGGCTACCAGCGGCGAGACGAGGCCCCTCGACCGGCGCAGGATGCGTTCCGCGACCTCGCCGAGCCTCGGGACGATTCGCGTTGCGAGGACGGCCCCCGCGAGGAGGCCGAGCGCGGGAGCCGCGATGAGGAGCGGGTCCAGGCCAAGCGCGCCGTGGACATCGCGTGTGAGCGGCTGGCCGTAGGAGCGGAGCTGCCAGATCGCAAGGGCTGCGACTGCGAGCAGGGCCACATCGATTCCCAGCCGCTGCGCCAACGTGCGGGCGACGGGGCGGCCCACGAGTGCCCGGACGCCGGACGCGTCGGCGCCGCTGGCGAAGGCCGGGATCGCCAGCACGACCGCGGCGACCAGGCCCGTGAGTCCGACGGCGAGGAGCATCGCTGGGCTCGGCGCCGCGCCTGCAACCGCGCCAGTCGCGGCAAGCGGCCCGTACTGTCCGAGCAGACCGACCAGGCCCGTGGCGAGGAAGGGCGCCGCGATCGAGGCAGGCATGGCGAGGAGCAGCGCCTCGCAGAACGCGAGCGCAGCCACGTGGGTCGCCGACGCGCCGCGTGACCGCATCAGGCCGACCTCGGGTCGCCGCCGGTCGGCCAGCATGCCCGCCACCAGGAGGATGGCGTACGCGGCCACCACCGCGAACTGGAGCGTGAGCACCAGGACGGCACCGCGTGCCACCTGCAGCGACTGGGCAACGCGGTCAAGAAGGCCGGCCAGCTGGACGCCGATGCTGACGCTGCCCTCAATCGGAAAGTCGCCGCGCACCTCGCCCGGGATCGCGTCGATGCGGGCGCGCAGCGGCTCGATCCCGTCGGCGGTCAGGCGATTGAGGTCCGGCGTCGCCCGCCACCGGGCGTCGAGGGCCGAGAACGGCCCTCCCAGGAGATCCGCCGGATCGACCATGAAGGGTCCCCGGAACGTCGTCCCGTTGAGCGGCGCCGTGCCTGCGAGGTCCAGCTCGTCGCCGCCCCAAGCCGGATCGCTGGCGTCGACGCGGAAGGTGCCAACCACTGTCAGGGTGACGATCGCGCGGCTCGGGTCGGCCCCGGGGGTGGCCGCGTCGGCCAGCGGCACGCGATCGCCGATGCGGAGGCCGAGGGCCGTTGCCGCCGCCTCGGACAGGTCGGCCTCGAGCGGCTGCTGCCCGGGCTCCGCCCATCGCCCGCCCGTCAGCTGGGCCCGCGACGCGACGTCGTCGACGCTCCCGATCGCCGTCAGCCCTGGGCTCGCATCAGAACCTGAAGCCCCGATCCGCGCCAGCGAGGTCGAGCGCAGCTCACGGGTCACCGGGCCGCCCGGGCCGCCCAGTGCGTCGCGGAGCGCGGCCTCGACACGACCGCTGGCCTTGTCGACCTGGGCGGGCGTGAGGCGCGATTCGACGAGGACGCCTTGGGAGGCGGGGTCGGCTGCCCGGATCGCGACGCGAAGGCTGCCGAGCGCGACCGAGTCACCATAGATGACCCCGGAGGCGAGCAGGGTCGTGGCGCACGTCAGCAGCACCCAGACGCCAGCGAGGAAGCGCCAGTCCGCCCGTATCCGCCGACCGGCGAGCCGCCAGGGCCCGAGGAGCCACGTCCCTGCCAGCGACAGGATGCGCATCAGCGTCCCAGTCTAGCGGCGGGGCGCGGCCCCGGTCAGCCCGGCTGATGCGTCGCGGGCGCAGCCGCAGACGTGGCCAGTCGCGCCTGCGCCCGCGCGGCATGCTGGACGCTCATTTGGCGATCCCCGCCACACGCGGACACGCCCACGGTTGACAGCCGAGCCGGGTCTCGTCTACATTGCTGGCACTCTCGGTGTGAGAGTGCTAAAGCAGGCGGCAACGCAGGCTCGAGGGCCTCCGGAGCAGCCCCGCGGGGCGCCGGACCCAAGAACGCCCGAGGCCCGCGACCCGCTGCGGCACGCACGCCGGGGCGTGGTCCGCAGAGCCCGATCCGGCTCCCGGCCCAGACAAGAGTCATCGAAGGCCATTGGCGGCACCCCGGCCGCCAGAGGAGGATTGCACGTTGGCTAGCGCCTCTTCGACGAAGCTCCGCCCGCTGGGCGACCGCCTCGTCATCCAGCCCACCCCGCGTGAGGAGATGACGAAGTCGGGCATCGTCCTGCCGGACACCGCCAAGGAGAAGCCCCAGGAGGGCGTCGTCCTGGCGGTCGGCCCCGGCAAGACGCTCGACGACGGCTCTCGCGAGGCCATGGACGTCGCGGTCGGCAACAAGGTCCTGTACGCCAAGTACGCGGGGACCGAGTTCAAGGTCGACGGCGAGGACCTGCTCATCGTCAGCCAGAAGGACATCCTCGCGATCGTCGAGGACTGACGCCGGGGCGATCGCGCCCCGCCCGTGATCCCGGAGGGAATCAGACTTGGCCAAGCAGCTCATCTTCGACGAGACGGCTCGTCGCTCGCTCAAGCGGGGCATCGACCGCCTCGCTGACGCGGTCCGCGTGACCATCGGCCCCAAGGGCCGCAACGTCGTGCTCGACAAGAAGTTCGGCGCGCCGACCATCACCAACGACGGCGTCACCATCGCTCGCGACATCGAGCTCGAGGACCCGTTCGAGAACATGGGCGCGCAGCTCCTCAAGGAGGTCGCGACCAAGACCGACGACGTCGCCGGCGACGGCACCACCACCGCGGTGGTCCTGGGCCAGGCGATGGTCGCGGAGGGCCTGCGGGTCGTCACCGCCGGCGCCAACCCCATGGTCGTCAAGCGCGGCATCGAGACCGCGGTGGCCGCCATCGTGGACGAGATCAAGGCCACGGCCCGCCCGGTCGAGACCCGCGAGCAGATCGCGGCCGTCGCGGCCATCTCCGCGGCGGATCCCGAGGTCGGCGAGATCATCGCCGAGGTGATGGACAAGGTCGGCAAGGACGGCGTCATCACCGTGGAGGAGGGCCAGTCCCTCGGCCTCGAGAAGGAGTACACCGAGGGCATGCAGTTCGACCGGGGCTACATCTCGGCGTACTTCGTGACCAACTCGGATCGGATGGAGGCGGTGCTCGAGAACCCGCTCATCCTCATCACCGACAAGAAGATCTCCGCGGTCCCGGACCTCCTCCCGGCCCTCGAGAAGAGCGTCCAGCTCGGCAAGCCGATGCTCGTCATCGCCGAGGACGTCGACGGCGAGGCGCTCGCGACCCTGGTCGTGAACAAGCTCCAGGGCCGCCTCCAGGTCCTGGCCGTCAAGGCCCCGGGCTTCGGCGACCGCCGCAAGGAGATGCTCCGCGACATCGCCATCCTCACCGGCGGCACCGTGATCTCCGAGGAGATCGGGCGCAAGCTCGACTCGGTCGCCATCGAGGACCTGGGCAAGGCCCGCCGCGTCGTCGCCACGAAGGACAACACCACCATCGTGGACGGCGAGGGCAGCACGGACCAGATCAAGGCCCGCATGACCATGATCAAGGCGCAGATCGAGGACACGACCAGCGACTACGACCGCGAGAAGCTCCAGGAGCGCCTCGCCAAGCTGGCCGGCGGCGTGGCCGTCATCAAGGTCGGCGCGGCCACCGAGGTCGAGCTCAAGGAGAAGAAGCACCGCATCGAGGACGCGCTCTCGACCACCCGCGCGGCGGTCGAGGAGGGCCTCGTCGCCGGCGGCGGCACCACGCTGCTCCAGGCGATCCCGGCGCTCGACAAGATCAAGCTCGACGGCGACGCCCAGGTGGGTGTCGACATCGTCCGCAAGGCCCTCGAGGCCCCGGCCCGCCAGATCGCCGACAACGCCGGCGCCCCGGGCGAGGTCGTGGTCAGCAAGGTCGCCGCCCTCAAGAAGGGCGAGGGCTACGACGCCCTCAACGGCGAGTACGGCGACATGTTCGAGAAGGGCATCGTCGACGCGGCCAAGGTCACCCGCTCCGCGCTCCAGAACGCCGCCTCCATCGCCGCGATGGTCCTCACGACCGAGACGCTCGTGACCGACCTCCCGGAGAAGGAGAAGGCCGGGGCTGGCGCCGGCCACGACCACGGCGGCGGGATGGACTTCTAGTCCCAGCCACGCGCCAATCACGGCCCCCGGCGGCATCGGCCGCCGGGGGCCGTTTCGTCTGCCCGGCACGCGCGTGGGGCACGTCGCCACCCCCCTCGGACGGGCGATCCCCTTGGCCGGATCGGGCCATCGTGCGGACGCCCGGCTCGCCCGATACCTCCGGCAGCCACACAGGCTGGGGGCAGCAGGGTTGAACGGGGCGGCGGTGGACGCGATGCGGAGACGGGCGGCGTGCAGGATCCTGGCGATCGGGATGCTCCTCGGGCCCTTCGCGCTCGCGCCCGTCAGCGCCGACGCGGCAAGCGGAACGGCGTCAGTCTCGAACGCGCCGGTCGTGGCCGCAGCGCTCGTCGGGGACACCGACGCCCCGTTTGACCCGGGCCCGCTCGTGCTCCTGCTGATCGCGGCGGGCCTGGGCTCCATGGCGCTCCTGAGTCGCCAGGTGGTCCCCGAGGCAGCGGAAGCCCGGATCGGCTGACGCGGCCGCCCCGCCTCGGCGAGGGCCAAGGGCGGGCGACTCGCGCGTCGGCGGCCACCGCGTATGCTCGACGCTTCCACAACCAGGAGGGAGGCGTCATGGTCAGGATCAGGCGGTTTGGCGTCGTCAGGACGGCAACCGTGGCCGCGGTGATGTACGCGGTCATCATCCTCGTGTCCACGCTGCTCATCGGGCTGCCGATCGCGCTCCTCGCCGGTGCAGCGGGCCGCGACTCGGGGATGGCCGCGGGGATCATCGGGGGCGGCATCGCCGGCGTACTGATCTTCGGCTTGATCGGGGCGGTCCTGTACGCCATCGTCGGCTGGATCATGACGGCCATCGCCTGTGCGTTCTACAACGTTGCGGCAGGCTGGGTGGGCGGCATCGAGGTCCAGCTCGAGAGCGTCGCAGGCGGCGCGCCGCAGTGGGGCGGCCCGTACGGCGGCTACGCGCAGCCCGGGTACCCGCAGCAGCAGGGGTATGGACAGCAGCCCGGATACCCGCAGCAGCCGGGTTACGCGCCCCCGCCGCAGCCCGGCCAGCCGGGCCAGTACCCGCCGTCGGGCTTCGGCCAGGGCTGAGGCACGCCATCGACACCGACGCCGAGTCGCTCTCACGACCGATGGACAAGGGCCCGGCGCCCGGCGACGCCCCGGCGCCCGGCGACGCCCCGGCGCCCGGCGACGCCCCGGCGCCCGGCGACGCCCCGGCGCCCGGCGACGCCCAGGGCCCGCATCTTGGGCGTTCCGGCGACGACGGCACGCCTGATGCCGCCGCACTGTCCGGCGGGGGACTGCCCGGGACGCCGCTGACGCTGCGACGGGCTCTGCTCCGGATCGGCATCGTGGCGGCGATCCTGGCTGCGGTGCTGACCGTCGGGGCCGTGAACGGCGTCGGGCCACTCGCCCGGGTGACGCCGCCCGGCGAGGTGACCGACCCGCGCGAGATGCTGGCGCGATCGCTGCAGGCGGTCATCGACGCGAGCTCGGTGCACATGGAGGCGACCCTGAGCGGGCCGGTCCCGGGCGCCCTGGTGGGCCGGTCCGATGCCACGATCAGCCTCGACGGCACCCAGACGACCCTCAATCTCCGCCCGCAGGACGCCCGCTCGGCGCTCACGTTTCTGAGCCCGAGGCTCGGGCTCCAGCTCGAGGCGATCACGAGTTGGGACACGATGGCCTACAGCCTCGATGGGTCGACGTGGACCAAGGGCTCGCTCGGCAGCGTCGTCGGCAACTCGGGGATCGACGCCAACCCGCTCACGCTTGTGGACCGCCTGCGCGCGTGGCTCGCCGCGCCCGGTGCCCCGACGCCGACGGCGACGGACGTGCCGTGCACCGCCCCGTCGGGCGTGTGCCGGCGGGTGGCGATCTCGCTCGGGCGTCCAGCCGGCGATGTGCTCCTGCGGCTGTTCCCCTCGAACGGCGCCGCCACCGTGGGCGACACGACCACCGAAGTCGTGCTCGAGGCCGACGCCGCCACACTCGAGCCAGCGCACCTGTCGCTTGCGGTGCGGAATGCCGACGGTTCGCTCGATGTTGCCCTCAAGGTCGACTTCACGCTCTGGAACTGGCCGTCGGTCATCGCGGACCCGCCGGGGGGCTGAGGCGGCCGGGTCAACGAGGCCGCGGGCGGGCCCGCCGTCGCGGCCGCGCCCCGCCTTGGCGGCGGCGCCCGCGCTGGCGGCGGCGGCGCCGCCCCCGTGATCGGCCCGCGGCGACCGTCGGCCCGCCCGCGGCGACGAAGGCGAGCCCTCGCCCTCGCGGCCGCGGCGGGCCCTGTCGGTGCTCCCGAGCTGTCGGGGCCATCGCCGCCAGGAGCCTCGAATCGGGTCGTTCGCCGATCCCGGAACCATCGGTGCCGAGGCCCGTTCCGCGATTCGCGAACGGCCCGGCCGCGGCGATGCCTGCCGCCGGCCTGGCGGCGCGGGGAGCCCGCGCCTCGTTCCGCGATTCGCGAACGACCCGCAAACGGCACGCCCGCGGCGATGCCTGCCGCCCGCCGCCGCGGCCGCGGCGAGCCCCGCGGAGCCCCCAAGGAATGCCCGTGGCGACTCGTCGCCGGGGGCCCCCGATGCCGTCGGGCCCAGCCGGGTCGGCATGTCGCGCCACCTACAATGGCCGGGTGAGTCCCGCGACCCCGAGCGGCCGTCCGCGCCGCCGTCGATCCCGTCCCGACGAGCCCGTCGAGCAGGGCACCTGGCTGGACCTCGGCGCGCCCGCCGAGGCGCCCGCGGCCGTTGACGACGCCCCGGCATCCTCGACGCCGCCCGAGGAGCCCGAGTGGCTCCGCGACGCGCCCGATGACCCCGCTCTCGAGGCGGCGGCCGGGCCGGCGCTCGATCCGGAGGCTGTCGCCGCCGCCATCGCCGCGCGCCGGGCGGCACGGGCCGACGAGATCGTCAGCAACCTCAACCCCGAGCAGGCGCGCGCCGTGACGACGACCGACGGCCCGCTGCTCATCCTCGCGGGCGCGGGCTCGGGCAAGACGCGCGTGGTCGCGCACCGCATCGCGTACCTCATCGGCGTGAAGGCGGTCCAGCCCCGGCGGATCCTCGCCGTCACGTTCACCAACCGGGCCGCGGGCGAGCTGCGCGAGCGGATCGCCGCGCTCGCGGGCGACAGCGGCAAGGACGTCGAGGCGGGCACGTTCCACGCGCTGTGCGCGCGGGTCCTGCGCCGCGACGGCGAGGCGATCGGCCTCGACCGGCGGTTCGTGATCTACGACACGGACGACCAGCAGCAGCTGATGAAGCGGATCCTCGCGGAGCAGGACCTCCCGGCGACGGGCGAGTTCCGGCCGGCCGCGATCCTGGGCGCGATCAGCCGGGCGAAGAACGACATGCTCGACGCCGACTTCCTCGCCGAGCACGCGACCACCCACCGCGAGCGCGTCATCGCCAAGCTGTTCACCCGCTACGGCGAGCGGCTCCGCGCCGCGGGCGCGCTCGACTTCGACGACCTGCTGCTGCGCGCGGTCGAGCTGTTCGACGCCGCACCCGAGGTGCTCGAGCGCTACCAGGCCCGCTGGCGCTACCTGCACGTGGACGAGTACCAGGACACGAACCGCCCGCAGTACCTGTGGGTCCGGTTCCTGGCCGCAGCCCACCGCAACCTGTGCGTGGTGGGCGACGACGACCAGTCGATCTACGGCTGGCGCGGGGCGAACGTCCAGAACATCCTCGACTTCGAGCGCGACTATCCCGACGCGACGGTCGTGAAGCTGGAGCAGAACTACCGGTCCACGCAGCTGATCCTCGACGCCGCCCACGCAGTGGTGTCGCGCAACGAGCGGCGCACCGACAAGAGGCTCTGGACGCGCAACCAGGGCGGTGTGCCGATCCAGCGGTTCGAGGCCTACAACGAGGAGGAGGAGGCCGAGTGGATCGCCCGCCAGGTCGAGGGGCTGGTGGGCTCGACCGGCCGCGCCGCCTGGCTCACGCGCCGCGCGGACGACGACGAGTCCACGCGGTTCCGGGCCAGGGACGTCGCGGTGATGTACCGCATGAACTCGCAGTCACGAGCGATCGAGGAGGCGTTCCTCCGGTACGGCATCCGGTACCAGCTCGTGGGCGGGACGCGGTTCTACCAGCGGCGCGAGGTGAAGGACGCGCTCGCGTACCTGCGGGTGCTGCGCAGCGACACCGACGCGGTGAGCTTCGAGCGGATCGTCAACGTGCCGGCCCGCGGGATCGGCGACAAGAGCGTCGAGGCGCTGCGGCGATACGCGGATCGCACCGGCGGGTCGGTGCTGGGCGCCATCGAGGCGGCGGTCCGCGGCGAGGTGGAGGGGATCGGCCCCAAGATCCGGACGGCGCTGGGCGAGTTCGCCCGGCTCGTCGGCCGGCTTCGCGCGCGCCTCGGGGTCCTGCCGCTGCCGGAGCTGCTCGACGAGGTGCTGGAGGCGTCGGGCTACCGGGCGATGCTCGCCGACGGCTCCGAGGAGGGCGAGGACCGCTGGGCGAACCTGCTCGAGCTGCGCGAGGTCACCCGCCGCTACGACGACCTGTCGCCGGAGGACGCGCTCGACCGGCTGCTCGAGGAGACGGCGCTGGTCGCTGACCAGGACAGCTACGAGGGCGAGGCCGACGCCGTCACGCTCATCACGCTCCACGCAGCGAAGGGCCTCGAGTTTCCCGTGGTGTTCATCGCGGGCATGGAGGAGGGCGTGTTCCCGCACAACCGGGCGCTCGACGACGAGCGGGAGCTCGAGGAGGAGCGCCGGCTCGCGTACGTGGGCATCACGCGCGCCAAGCGGCGGCTGTTCCTCTCCCACGCCTGGCGGCGGGCGACGTGGGGCGGCGGCGGGATGTCCATCCCCAGCCGCTTCCTGCTCGAGATCCCCGGCGACCTGATGACCGGCCCGCGGCTCGACCCGCGCCTGGCCGACATGGGCTCGGACCTCGACCCCGATGTCGTGTTCCGCGAGCGGGGCTCGCGCCTAGGCGGCTCGTTCACGCGGACCGGCGGCGGGGCGTACCGGCAGGGGAGCGGGCGGCCAGGGGCCCCAGCCCCGGGCGAGACGTTCCGCCCGACGCGGGATCTCGGCGCCAAGCGCGAGGCGTTCGCGGCCGGGGCGCCGTCCGGATCGCTCGGTCGCCAGCCGTTCACGCCATCGGGTGCGTCGGCGGCGGACTCAGCTGGCCTCCCGGCCGGCGTCACGCGCGGGATCCCGCAGCGGCCCGTCGTCCCCGGCGAGCGCCGCTACCGCGACGGCGACCGCATCCGGCACGCGCGCTGGGGCGACGGCATCGTCATCACGTCCAAGCTCACGCGTGACGACGAGGAGGTCCAGGTCGCGTTCAAGGACCCGACCGTGGGGCGCAAGACCATGCTGGCCAGCCTCGCGAACCTCGAGGTCATCGGGTAGCGGCTGATTCGCTGCTCTCGCGCGATCCTGCCCGGCGACGGCCTCCGCGCGTGCCGGGCCTCGTCGTCGACCTGTGCCAGATAGCCAGAGGACGGCTGCTCGACACGCCAAGCCCGGCGCCGATGCCGTCTGGCGACTGGCTGTCACCGATCGAGTGCCGGGACCGGCTCGTCCACGCACACGACCGGCGCTCCCGCCTGACGACCGACCGTGCTCTGACTACCTGGCAGCGCTGCGGGGAGGTGGGCGGCGGGCTGCCTGCCCCCTGGCCGCAGCTCGATCCCGTCAGCCCGCAGCAAGCTGCGCCAGGTGGTCCGGGTAGTGGTCGAACGTGTCGCCCGCGACCTCGTCGGCGGCCGGCCTGTCCAGCCACGGGACCAGGCCGCGGTCGAACAGCTCGTGGTCGCTGGCGCCGTCGACGGCCGCCGTCAGCCGCGCGAATGACGCCGCCTCGCCGGCCCGCACGTCGGCGGCGGTGCGCGCCCGGTTCTCGGCCAGCACCCGTGCGTTGAACGGGTCGATCTCGGTGGGCCAGTCGGCGTCCGGGTCGACACCGGTCCGGAGCCCGGCCAGCACATTCGCCGAGTGGTCATGCCAGAACTCGATGTGCGCAACGACGTCCTTGCGGGTCCAGCCCGGCATGCCGGGGGCCTCGGTGAGGATCGCCTCGTCGGACAGGGCGGCCACGGCCTCGGCGATCCCCGCATGGCCGTCGCGCATCGCTTGGAGCAGTTCGGTCTTGTCCATCCGCGCAGGCTAGCGTCTCAGGCGTCGGCCGTCACGGCGGTCTGGCTAGGCGGGCTCCGGCACCGATCGCAGCGTGCGGACCGGCGAGAGGAGCACCGAGAGGAAGGGCAGGCACAGGCCCACAGCGCCGACCCAGATCGCGGTGTGGACGCTCGTGACCGTGGCCAGTGCCCCGCCGATCACCGCGCCGAGCGGGATCGTGCCCCACACGAGGAACCGCATCGTCGCGTTCATGCGGGCCTGGATCCCGATCGGGGTGATGGCCTGGCGGAAGCTCACCTGGTTGATGTTGTACACGACGCCGGTGAAGCCGACGATCGCGACCGAGGCGACGATCCACAGCACGGGGGACTGCAGCGGCGCCGCGGGCAGGAGGAGCGCGCCGGGCCCGCCGATCGCGATCGACCCGATGATCGCCGGCCCAAGGCCCACCCGCCCGGCGATCCGGCTAGCAGCGAGCGCGCCCGCGAGGGCGCCAAGCGCACCCACCCCGAAGATGACCCCCACCGTCGTCGCGGACAGCCCGAGCTCTCGGTAGAGGTACACCGGCAGGACCGCGAACAGGACGTTGCTGAACAGGTTCGAGGAGGACGTCGCACCGGCGACCGCGCGCAGGTATGGATTCCGGAGGACGAAGACGAGGCCCTCCGCGACCTGTCGGCGGAGGGGTTCGCGCGCCAGCCCAGCGGCGCGCCGCTCGGCTTCAGGATGCGGCTCGGGTCGTCGGATCCGCAGGACGAAGGCCGCCGAGGCGAGGTAGCTCAGCGCGTCGGCGACCACCGCGAGCGGTGCGCCGACCGCCCCGATGAGGCCGCCGCCGAGCCCTGGGCCGACGACCTGGGCCGCCGCCTCGCTCGCCTGCAGCTTGCCGTTCCCCTCGACTAGCTCGTCCCGCTCCACGAGGACCGGCAGATAGGACTGGTACGCGACGTCGAAGAGGACGGTGGCGGTGCCGACGACGAAGCCCACGAGGTAGAGCTGCCAGATCGAGAGCACGCCCAATGCCCAGGCGGGCGGAATCGTGCTCAGCGCGACCACGCGGGCGAGGTCACCCACGACCAGCACCGGGCGGCGGCGCATGCGGTCCAGCCAGGCTCCCGCGGGGAGCGCGAACAGGACGAAGGGCAGGAACTGGATGGCGCCAAGGAGCGCCACTTCGAGCGCGCTCGCCCGCAGCAGCACGGTGGCGAGGTACGGGATGGCGAGCAGGCTGACCTGCGAGCCGAACTGGCTGATCGTCTCGCCGACCCAGAGGCGTCGGAAGTCGACCTGCCCCAGCAGGCCCCCGCGTGGGCGCGGCGAGACGCTCGGCGCCAGGTCGTCGCCGGTCATGCGGGCTCGCCTGTGGGGAAGACGTCGAGCTGGATCTCGACGGCGCGGGTGTCCGGCCGCGGGGCGCGAGCCAGGTAGCGGTCGATGACGGCGACCAGCTCGTCGGCGAGCGCGCGGGCGTCGTCGGGATTGAGTGCGGCCACGAACACCGAGTCCTCGGCCGCGTCGCGCCAACGCTGGCCCCACTGGGGCCGCTCGCGGAGCCAGCGCTCGGCCCGCGCCTCGGAGATCCGCCGCCGCTCAGCGTCGACCACGCGCAGCGCGTCGCGGGTGGCCTCGTCCTCGACGAAGTCCGAGGGGAAGATCTGGAGCACGTCGTCGGTGGCGCGCCACCAGCGCTCGCGGCCCCTCCCGCGTCCCGGGTCGGGCTCGATGAACCCGTGCCGAGCGAGCATTCGCAGGTGGTAGCTCGTCGCGCCGCTCGACTCGCCGAGCTCGCGCGCGAGCTGCGTCGCGGTCGCCGGGCCGCCGCGCCGCAGCCGGTCGCGCATCTGGATTCGGAGCGGGTGCGCGAGCGCGACGAGGGAGCGGGCGTCGAGCCGACGGCGCGGGATGTGGCCTGACACCGGGCAAAGATATCTTTGCAAAACTACCCTTGCAAGTGTTGCCGAGGGCCGCGAGTCGGGGTCAGGCTGGCCGGGAAGGCCCTCGGCGGCGCGCGGACCAACGTCGGCTCAGCTGGGATTCCGCGGTGTGGCGCAGTCGGTTGGCGGGGCATGGCCAGGGTCTCGAGCCCGCTGGATCGGCGCCGGCCGGGCGTCTCCGTCAGCGACGGTTCGAGCGGATTGAACAGCCAGACGTTCCCAGCGGCGGCCAGGGCGCCGTAGCACGCCTCCACGCGGCAGCGGCGAGCCGCGGCGAACCGCAAACGTGCTCACAGCGACGGAGCCCTGCTCGGCGTCGCGTCTGCAGCGGGCCTGCCAGGGGCCGGTTCTCCGCCCGCGGGCGTCTCGCTGTTCGAATGGTGTGAAATGCAGCGGCCGGCCCTGCCGACGCACGGTTCGCCCCGCTGGGCGCGTGCCGCACAGCTGTCACGCCTGCCGCGTATGCTCGCGCCGATGACCGAGTCGCTCCCCGTTGACCCCGCGCTCGTCGAGGCGGCCGGCGCCCTCGACTCCCGAGCCGCAGCCGCGCGCCACGCGGAGCTGGCCGAGCAGATCGCACGCGCCAACCGCCTCTACTACGAGGACGACGCACCGGAGCTGGCCGACGCCGAGTACGACGCGCTGTTCCGGGAGCTGGTCGCGCTCGAGTCGGCGCGTCCCGAGCTCGTCACGCCCGAGTCGCCCACGCAGCGGGTCGGCGGCGCGCCCTCCGGCGGCCGGTTTCCCGAGGTGCGCCATGCCCGGCCGATGCTCTCGCTCGGGAACGCGTTCAGCCACGACGAGCTGCGCGCGTTCGACGCCCGCGTCCGGAAGGGGCTGGGCATGCCGGCCGCGCCGGAGCCCGCCGACGGCCTGGCCTACGTCGCGGAGCTCAAGATCGACGGGCTCGCGATCAGCCTGCGCTACGAGCGGGGGCGCCTCGCCCTGGGCAGCACCCGCGGCGACGGGACCACGGGCGAGGATGTCACCTCCAACCTGCGGACCCTCACGTCGGTGCCGGAGCGGCTCGCGGAGCCCGCGACCCTCGAGGCGCGGGGCGAGGTCTACATGCCCAAGGCCGAGTTCGCCCGCATCAACGCCGAGCGCGAGGAGGCGGGGCTCTCCCTCTACGCCAACCCGCGCAACAGCGGCGCGGGATCGCTGCGCCAGAAGGACCCCTCGATCACGGCCAGCCGGCGGCTCGCCACCTGGATGTACCAGCTGCTCGAGGACGCGGCGCCGGTCCAGGGCGGCCTGTTCGACGCGCCGGATGGCGGGCCGGGCGCGGATGGCGCACCGACGGTGCAGAGCCAGTCGGACGCGCTCGGCCGCCTCAAGGCCCTGGGCTTCGAGGTCAACCCGGCATTCGAGCCCGGCCTCGACATCGAGGCCGTCATCGCGTTCACCGAGCGCTGGCGCGAGGCGCGCCACGAGCTCCCGTACGAGACCGACGGAGTGGTCGTCAAGGTGGACCGGTTCGACCAGCAGGGGCGCCTGGGCATGGTCAGCCGCGCGCCGCGCTGGGCGATCGCCTACAAGTTCCCGCCCGAGCAGGTGGAGACCCTGCTCGAGGACATCGTCCCGTACGTCGGTCGCACCGGGACCCTGACGCCCGTGGCCCACCTGCGGCCGGCGAAGGTGGCCGGCAGCACCGTCGCCCGGGCCACGCTCCACAACCTCGACGAGGTCCGCCGCAAGGACATCCGCATCGGCGACACGGTGGTGCTCCAGAAGGCCGGCGACGTGATCCCCGAGGTGGTCCGGCCGGTCCTCGACAAGCGACCTGCGGACGCGCGCGAGTTCCAGATGCCCGAGACGTGCCCGGTCTGCGGCACCGCGATCGTCCGCGACGAGGGCGCCGTCCGGCACTACTGCCCGAACCCCGCCTGCCCGGCGCGGCTGTCGCAGGCGTACGGCCACTTCCTCGGCCGGGGCGGGATGGACGTCGACGGCGCGGGCTGGGCGGTCTTGGCGCAGCTGCTCGAGCGGGGCATGGTCCACTCGCGGGCTGACGTCTTCCGGCTGACGGCGGACGACCTCGCCACGCTCGACCGATTTGCCCAGAAGAGCGCCGAGAACCTGGCGGCCGCGATCGAGCGGGCCCGTGTCGGAAGGCCGTTGGCCAAGGTGATCAACGCACTGGGGATCCCGCAGGTGGGCGAGTCGACCGCGGTGGACCTCGCACGCTGGCTCGCGACGCGCGTGCGGCCCGACGCCTACCCGCCCGCCGACGACGCGACGACCCCCGACCCCTGGTTCACGGCCGTGGAGGCGGAGCTGCGCCGCGCCGCCGTCGACGAGCCGGAGGCCATCCAGGAGGTCCCGGGCATCGGCCCGACGGTCGCCGCGGCCATCGCGGGCTGGTTCGCCGACGAGCAGACCCGCGACGTCCTGCGCGAGCTGGTTGACGCCGGCGTCGTCCCGGAGCGTCCCGCGGCGCGGGACGACACGGTCGAGGGCGAGGCGAGCGGCCCGCTCACCGGCAAGACGGTCGTGGTCACCGGGACGATCGAGGGATTCAGCCGCGAGGAGGCGGAGGACGCGGTCCGCGGCGCGGGCGGGAAGCCGGCTGGATCGGTGTCCAAGAAGACCGATCTGGTCGTCGCGGGACCCGGGGCGGGGTCGAAGCTGGCCAAGGCAGAGGAGCTCGGCATCCCGGTCGTGGACGCGGATGGCTTCCGGCGGATCCTCGCGGGCGAGGCGCTCCCGACGCCCGGGGCAGGGGCTGGAACGTGAGCCGGCGGCAGCCCGTCATCCGGTCGGGGCGGAGACCGTGCGGCCGTGCAGGAGGGAGCGGATGACCGACGCCGAGATGCAGCTGGCCTTGCGGCTCGCGACCGATCTGGAGCGGGTGCTCGGCACCGGGATCGCCATCCAGGACCTCGAGATCGAGGGCGACGGACCCGTCACGATCCGGGTCGCGTGCCTGTCGGACGGTCGCGCGCACGAGATCGTGGCCATCGGCGACAGCGCCGTCGAGGCGATCACGGACGTCATCCGAAAAGCGGCGGAGACGCGGTTGACCGGGGCGTTCTGGCAGATGGTGGGACCGTCCTGAGGCGCCCCAAGCCGGCCCACGCACCCCGCGAGATTCGCAGGGGGCCGTTGAGCCCTAGCCCACGACGACGTCCGGACGGCGCATAATGCCGCGGATTCGGCACCGTAGGGCTGATTGGGCGGTGTCCGACGAAGGAGGAGCGAATGTCCCTGCGTGGACGACTTTCCCTGCTAGGCGCCGTCGCCATCGTGGCGGCGGCCTGCTCAGGCGGCGGCGCGTCGCCGTCACCAACCGAGGCCCCGACGGCCGCCGCCACCCCGGTGGCGTCGATGGTCGAGAGCATGGCCCCGTCCCAGGCCGCCGCCTCGCCGAGCGCCGCAGCCAGCGCATCGCCCGTCCCCGGCGGTCTGCTCGACAAGGTCATCAAGGCCGGCGTGCTGACGGTCTCCACGGACCCCAACTACGCGCCCCAGTCGTTCCTGAAGCCTGACGGCACGTTCGAGGGCTTCGACATCGACGTGGCGACCGAGATCGCCAAGCGCCTCGGGGTGACCGTCAAGTTCGTGACCCCCAGCTGGGACACGATCACCTCCGGCAGCTGGGCGGGCCGCTGGGACGTCAGCGTCGGCTCGATGACGATCACCAAGCCGCGCGAGGAGGTCCTCGCCTTCAGCCACCCGTACTACTACACGCCCGCCCAGATGACCGCGACTACGAAGTCCGGCATCACCACCATCGACGGCCTGGCCGGCAAGACGGTCTGCGTCGGCACGGCGACGACGTACCAGGACTGGCTGCAGGGCAACCTCCAGAGCGAGTCGCTCGGCGCCGTCGCGACGCCGCCAGCGGGTGTCCAGGTCAAGCAGCTCGAGACCGACCAGGACTGCGCCCAGGCGATCACCGCCGGACAGAACGTCGGTGAGGGCTTCCTCAGCTCGAGCACGACCATCGACGCCGCCATCCAGAACGGGACCCCCATCGTGAAGGTGGGCGACCCGGTGTTCACCGAGCAGCTCGCGGCCTCGATGGACAAGTCCGGCCCCGACCCGACGGACTTCACCGCCGCGGTGTCCAAGATCATCGACGACATGCATGCGGACGGCACCCTGACCCAGTTCTCGATGAAGTGGTTCAACGCCGACCTCACCAAGCCGCCTGCGTGATCTGCCCAGGGGCCGGCGCCGTCGCGCCGGCCCCTTCTTCGATTCGGGGGTCTGGCACCGGAGGGAGGGCTCGGGATGAGCGATAGCGCTTCTGCGCTCGTGGGCAGCCCGCCCGGGCTGCCGCCGATCGTGGTCGAGATCGAGGCGGCCGACCGGCGCCGCTCGCTCAACTTCCGCATCCAGTTCGTCGTCACGTGGCTGATCATCGTGGCGGCCGTCGTCGCCCTGGTGGCCGTCGGGGCCCACTCGAACCCGCGGTTCCACCTCGACGAGTGGCTGCCGTACATCCTCGGCGGGATCTGGATGACCCTGTTCCTGTCGATCACCTCGATCCTCTTCGCCGTGATCCTGGCCCTGTTCGGGGCCCTCGGCCGCCTGTCGCGCAACCCGTACCTCAATGGGGTCGCGTCGCTCTACGTGTCGCTGGTCCGCGGCACGCCGCTGATCGTCCAGATCTTCTTCATCTACCTCGGACTCCCCGCGATGGGGATCGTCGTCCCCGAGGTGCCGACCGGGATCATCGCGCTGTCGTTCAACTACGGCGCCTACCTCACCGAGGTGTTCCGGGCCGGCATCCAGGCCGTGCCGCACGGCCAGACGGAGGCGGCGCGCTCGCTGGGCATGCCCGAGCGCGTGGTGATGCGCCGGGTGGTCCTGCCGCAGGCGCTCCGGATCGTGACGCCGGCAGTGGCCAACGATTTCATCGCGATGACCAAGGACACGGCCCTGGTGTCCGTGGTCGGGGTCCAGGAGCTGCTGTGGCGCGCCCAGGCCGCCGGGCGGCCGTACTCCACCACCTTCCAGACAATCGCGGTGGCGGCAGGCGCCTACTGGGTCCTCACGATCATCCTGTCGTTCTTCCAGGGGCGGCTCGAGCGGCGCATGGCGCAGGGAGACCGAGCACGATGACCTCCGATCTGCCCCGCGACGAGTTCGCGCAGCCCGGAGCGCTGACGCCGACGGGCGCCCTGCCGATCGTGTCCGCGCTGGGCATCCAGAAGTTCTTCGGCCGCAACCACGTCCTCCAGGGCTGCAGCCTCGAGGTCTACCCGCGCGAGACGATCTGCATCATCGGGCGGTCCGGGTCAGGGAAGAGCACGCTGCTGCGGTGCATCAACTTCCTCGAGGAGCCCAGCGCCGGGCGGGTCGACGTCGACGGCGTCGTCGTCGACGCGGCTCCGACGCGCGGACGGAGCCGCGACGAGCGGGAGCGGATCCGCCAGATCCGCATCGGCGCCCAGATGGTGTTCCAGGAGTTCAACCTCTTCCCGCACATGAAGGTGATCGACAACCTCATCGAGGCGCCGATCCGCGTCAAGGGCATTGCCCGCGACGAGGCGATCGCCACGGCCGAGAGGTACCTCGAGAAGGTCGGCCTGTCCGAGAAGCGCGACGAGTTCCCGAACCGGCTCTCGGGCGGCCAGAAGCAGCGCGTGGCCATCGCCCGGGCGCTGACCATGGAGCCCAAGGTCCTGCTGTTCGACGAGCCGACGTCGGCGCTCGACCCCACGCTCGTGGGCGAGGTCATCACGGTCATGGAGGAGCTGGCCCACGAGGGCGCGACCATGATCGTCGTCACCCACGAGATGTCGTTCGCCAAGGAGGCGGCCGACCGCGTCTACTACATCGAGGGCGGCCGCTTCGTCGAGGTCGGGCCGCCCGAGCAGGTGATCGGCGACCCGAAGGACCCGCGCACCCGGGAGTTCCTGGCCAGGATCCTCTAGCGCCCTGGGGGTGACTGCCGTGGAGCCGTTGCGTCGCCTCGCGACCCGGGTCGGCCGGCTGCTCGCTGAGCGGCCGGCGCGCCGGCGGCCGGCGCAGGTCCCGACGGGATGGCCGGCCGAGACCCCGCGGTCCCGTATCATCGCGCCATGGCCTCGCTCTCCCGCGCCGACGTCGAGCACGTCGCGTACCTCGCCCGCCTCGGGCTGACGCACCAGGAGCTCGCCCGGCTCGAGGGCCAGCTCAACCACATCCTCGACCAGTACGCGAAGCTCGCCGAGCTCGACACCGACGCGATCCCGCCGACCGCCCAGACGATCGAGCTCGAGAACATCCTCCGCGACGACGTGGTGCGGGCGTCGCTCGATCCGCGCGACGTGCTGGCCAACGCGCCCGACCGCGACGGCGACTTCTTCGTGGTGCCCGCCATCCTGGGCGGGGAGTAGCGCGGTGGCCGACGAGCTCACGACGCTGCTCGCCCACGAGATGGCCGCGCGCCTGCGGGCCGGCGAGACGAGTTCGCGCGAGCTGACGGCGGCGCACCTCGCCCGTGCCCACGCCACCGACCGCGGGCTGCACGCGTGGCTGTCCATCGACGACGAGCGCGCCATGGCCGAGGCCGACGCGGCCGATGAGACGCTGGCCGGCGCGCGTGCCGCAGGAGGGCTCGATGCGCTCCACCCGCTCCACGGCATCCCGGTCGCGCTCAAGGACCTCGTGTCGCTCAAGGGCGGCCAGTGCACTGCGGGCTCGCGGATCCTCGAGGGGTACCGCGCCCCCTACGACGCCCACATCACCGAGCGCCTCCGTGCTGCAGGGTCCGTGATCCTCGGCAAGACCAACATGGACGAGTTCGCGATGGGCTCGTCCTGCGAGCACTCCGCGTTCGGGCCCACCGCCAACCCGTGGGACCTCGAGCGCGTGCCCGGCGGCTCGTCGGGCGGCTCGGCGGCGTCGGTCGCCGCGTTCCAGACGCCGCTCTCGATCGGGACCGACACGGGCGGCTCGATCCGACAGCCGGCCGCGCTGTGCGGGATCGTGGGGATGAAGCCCACCTATGGGCGGGTGTCGCGCTACGGCATCGTGGCGTTCGCCTCGAGCCTCGACCAGATCGGGCCGTTCGCGCGCGACGTCCGCGACGCCGCGGCGCTGCTCCACGCGGTGTCCGGCCGCGACGAGCGCGATTCCACCTCGGCGCCGGTGCCGGTGCCGGACGACCTGGTGCGGCTGCCCGCGTCCGATGACGAGGCGGCGTCGTGGCTGCGGGGGCCGCCGGTTCGGCGTGCCGCGGGAGTACTTCGTCGCCGGCATGGACCCCGGCGTCGAGGCGCGGATCCGCGAGGCCGTGGCGATGCTCGAGGCGGCGGGCGCCCTGATCGAGGAGGTCAGCCTGCCGCACACCGACTACGGCCTGGCCACGTACTACATCGTCGCGCCGGCCGAGGCGTCGGCGAACCTTGCGCGCTACGACGGCGTCCGGTTCGGCCACAGCGTCCGCGGCGGGGAGGACTACCTCGCCGACTACCTCGCGACGCGCGGCTCGGGCTTCGGCGCCGAGGTGAAGCGTCGCATCATGCTCGGCACGTACGCGCTGTCGGCGGGCTACTACGACGCGTTCTACCTCAAGGCGCTCAAGGTCCGCACGCTGATCAAGCGCGACTTCGACGAGCTCTTCCACGCCGGCTTCGACGCCCTCGTCGCGCCCACCTCGCCCGACGTCGCGTTCCGCTTCGGCGAGAAGATGGCCGATCCCGTGCGGATGTACCTCTCCGACGCGTGCACGCTGCCGGTGAACATGGCGGGCCTGCCGGGCATCTCCGTGCCGTGCGGGCTGGCCGACGGGCTGCCAGTCGGGCTGCAGCTGATCGGCCCCGCCTGGTCCGAGGCGACGCTCATCCGGGCGGCACGCGCCTACGAGGGCACGACGGCCGACGCGGCGTGGCGGCGCGTCCGGCCGCGCGACCTGGCGCTGCTCGAGGACGCGACGGTCCCGACCCCCGCCGAGCGGGTCGCCGCCGGGCGCTGAACGCCGACGCGGGCTGCCCCTCGCGGGGTTCACGACCTTCCGAACGCGCGCTGCCCCCTCCGGTTTCACGACCTTCCGAACGCGGGTGTGGCCTCGCGGCAGCCACCCCGCGGCTCAACGGCGCGCCGCCCGCACAGTTGGCCCGCCCGGCGACCAATTCGTGCGCTGCAGGGCCGAGGCAGGCCCTCAGGACGCACGGCCGAACCGCACGGCGGCTCATCGGTGCGCCGACCGCCCCGTACGGATGAAAGTGTCAAGCCCCGGACGGCGATGTACTGTCTGGCTGGACGCGGTCAATCGCCTGGCGAAGGGCGGGGTGATGGGGATCGTCCCCGCCGCGCAGCCTTGCCCGGCCCTCGGTCGTGGCTGAACCAGTCGCTCCCCGTTGCGATGGCCGCGTCCCTGCCCGTCCCGCCATCCGGTCGAGGGCCCGGTGCTTGAGCGCCGTCCGTGCGGGAGGCGCAAACCGGCAGTCCTGGTCCTTGGCGAGCAGGTGCCAGACCAGCACGGCCAGCTTGCGCGCCGTCGCGACGATCGCGACGCCGGCACCGCGCCGCGCCTTGAGCCGGGCGTGGAACCCGGCCAGCGGTCCGGGCGAGCGGACGGCCGAGTGGGCCGCCTCGCACAGGAGGCCCCGGGCGTGGGCCTGGCCCGCCCGGCTGATGTGGCCGCGCATCGCCGGCCGGTCGCCGGACTGCCGCACTCTCGGGTCGAGGCCGAGATAGGACACGAGCTTGGCGGGCCGGTCGAAGCGGTCGATGTCGCCCACGACGGCGAGGATCGAGGCGGCGATGACCAGTCCGACCCCGGGGATGGTCAGCAGCCGGCGCGCCCGCGGGTCGTCGACGACGGCCTCCGCGATCGCCCGCTCCGCCGCCGCCACCTGCTCCGACAGGACGGCGTCGATCCGCACCGCGGCGTCGAGGGTCAGCCGCTCGTCGGGCGGCAGCTCCAGCGCCGCGAGCCAGGCGCGTCCGCGGACGCCGAACACGTCGGTCATGGGGCTCGCACGAGGTGTCGCGAGAGCACCGCCGCGACCCGGTTCCGCACAGCCGTCCGGTCGTGGACGAGGCCGGCGCGGTGCGACGCCAGCCGGCGCAGCCAGCCGGCGCAGCCGGCGGGTCGCCTCGTCGGGCTGCCACACCGGCGGCAGGTAGTCGGCCGCGAGGAGCTCGGCGAGGGTGGCCGCGTCGATGTCGTCGGTCTTGCGCTTGGCCGAGGCGATCGCCCTCGTGCGCAGGGGGTTGGACACGACGACGCGGCCGGCGTGGCGGCCCAGCAGGTCGGCCAGGGCCCAGGTGTTGGTCGACGCCTCGAGGGCGACCGTGTCGTCCGGTCCCAGTGTCGCCGCGAACGACCGGAACTCGTCGCCCATCGCGAGACGCGGCAGCCGCCGGGCCGTCCCGCTGCCCTCGACGACCGCGACATGGGCGAAGTCGCGGCCGATGTCCAGCCCGATGAAGCGCATGGCGCTGCTCCTCCGTGAGGCTGACACCAGCTCGGGCGACACGACACCTACGGATCCGCGCTCAGGGGGCGCAACCGGTCAAGTCGCAGGGGCGGCCAGATAGACTCTCGGACTCTCACGTCCACTACGTTGACGGCCTGCCCGTCGATGGTGTCCCACGATGCCCCTCGTCCGGTGAGCGCACCCTACGCTCTCCGTCGAGAGTCGACACGTTCATAGCCGATAGACTCGCCGGGCGGCTGGCCGTGGGCGCGGCGGTGCGGGCCTGGCCGGGCGGCGCGGAACCGGACGGGCGGAGCGGGCCACGCCGAGCGCGGCTTGCCGTGGGCGCGGCCGAGCGGGCCTGGCCGGTCGGAGCGCCGGGCCGTGGGCGCGGCGGAGCGGGGGCGGGGCGCGGCGGAGCCGGGGCGGAGCGGGGCCGAGCTGGGCGGTCGGGATCGCGACGCGGCCTGGCCAGCCGACCGGCCCGACCCCGCAGGCGCCTCGGCCCGTGCCCTCGCCATCGGCGATTCGGTACCCTTCGGGCATGACCAAGACCGCCCCCCGCGCGCCGCTCGCCGAGCGCGCCCTCGCCCAGCGTGTCCGCAGCGTCCCGCCGTCCGGCATCCGCCGGTTCTTCGACATCGCGGCGACCATGGACAACGTCATCAGCCTCGGCGTGGGCGAGCCCGACTTCGACACGCCGCGCAACGTGGTCGAGGCGGGCGTCGAGAGCCTGCGCGAGGGCCGCACCCACTACACCAGCAACTACGGCACCCTCGAGCTTCGGCGTGCCCTGTCCGAGCACCTCGAGCGGCGCTACGGCGTCCACTACGCGCCCGAGAACGAGATCCTGATCACGGTCGGCGCGTCTGAGGCCGTGGACCTCGCGCTCCGGGCCACCTGCGACCCGGGCGACGAGGTGATCCTCCACGAGCCCAGCTACGTCGCCTACGAGCCGGCCATCGTCTTCGCGGGCGGGACAGTCGCCTCCGTGGCCACCCGGTTCGAGGACGACTTCGCGCTCGACCCCGCAGCCGTCAGGGCCGCCGTGACGCGCAAGACCAAGGCGCTGTTCCTGGGCTATCCGTGCAACCCGACGGGCGCGGTCCTCGACGACGCGGCGCAGGACGAGCTCGCGCTGATCGCCGAGGAGCACGACCTGCTCGTCTACAGCGACGAGATCTACGACCGCCTCGCCTACGGCACGTACCGCCACCGGGCCTTCAGCTCGCTGCCCGGCATGCGCGAGCGGACGGTCCTCATGGGCGGCTTCTCCAAGGCGTACGCCATGACCGGCTGGCGAGTCGGGTGGCTGTGCGCGCCGGCGCACATCCTCGAGGGGATCGTGAAGGTCCACCAGTACGGGATCATGTCTGCGCCGACGGTCGCCCAGGACGCCGCGCTCGTGGCGCTCGTCGAGGGCGAGCAGGCGGTCACCGACATGGTCAAGGAGTACGACCGGCGCCGGATGCTGCTCGTCGACGGGTTCAACAGGCTGGGCCTGCCAACCTTCGAGCCGCGCGGCGCCTTCTACACCTTCCCCAAGATCAGCTCCACCGGCATGACCTCCGACGAGTTCACCGAGGCGCTGATCCAGGAGGAGGCGGTCGCGGTGGTCCCCGGCAGCGCGTTCGGGCCGTCGGGCGAGGGCCACGTGCGCGCCTGTTACGCCACGAGCCACGAGAAGCTCGAGGAGGCGCTCGAGCGGATCGGCCGGTTCGTGGAGCGCCACCGGTACTAGTGCCCTGATTCATAATGCTCGGTAGGTAATCGCACTCCCCGTTCCAGCCGATCGAAGCGCAGGAGGTGGCGATGGCCCGCCGGGCCGAACTCTTCGTCCGTGAGTTGAGCGACGGGGAGGCGGCCCACCTCCTCCAGCTGTCCAGACGAGGCACCAACGCGGTGGTACGTCACCGGGCGATGCTCCTGTTCGCCTCGTACCAGGGCCAGAGCGTCGGCCAAGTCAGCCTGATGTTCCAGGCCAGCGCGACGCATGTCGCCGCCCTCATCCACGCCTTCAACGAGCAGGGGTTCCCGGCCCTGGACCCTCAGTGGGGCGGGGGCCGACCGCGCCGGATCGATCTCGACGAGCGGACCGAGATCGTGAAGGTGGCCCTCGCCCGTCCGGCTGACCGGGGCGAGCCGTTCACGCGCTGGAGCCTGACCAAGCTCCGGGCCCACCTGGTCCGGTCCCGGATCGTGCCGGCGATCAGCCGCAGCCAGCTGTGGCGGATCCTCCACGAGGCGGGTATCCGCTTCACCCACCACAAGACCTGGAAGGCGTCGCCCGACCCCGAGTTCGAGACCAAGAAGAACAGGATCCTCGACCTGTATGCCCATCCACCGGCGGGTGCCCGGGTGCTGTGCCTCGACGAGTTCGGCCCGCTCAACCTCCAGCCGCGGCTCGGGCACGGCTGGCATCCGGTCGCCGAGCCGGCGCGCTTCCGGGCGACGTACAAGCGGACGGCGGGCGTGCGCCAACTTGTGGCCGCCTACGACCCGGCCACCGGCACCCTGTACGGGCACCTGCACGACCGCAAGACCTGGCGCGAGATCCGGGAGCTCCTGCGCTCGCTGCGGGCCCGCTTTGCCGAGCACCTGATCGTCGTCCTCGACAACTTCAGCCCGCACAAGAAGCACGAGCTTGCGGCGTGGGTCGCCGACCACGACATCGAGCTCGTGTTCACGCCGACCTATTCGAGCTGGCTCAACCTCATCGAGTGCCAGTTCCAGGCGCTCCGCTCGTTCGTCCTCAACGGTTCTGACTATCCGAGCCATGCCGAGCAGGACGCCGCGATCCGGGCCTACCTGCGCTGGCACAACCGGAACGCGCGACCGGCCAAGGCCTGGCGCCTCAACGCCGAGGTCCACCATTCGCTCCCCGACGTTGCGGCATGAGGCACTAGGCGCCGGGCGGTCGCCGCCAGCTCGCGACGCGGTGGCGCGTGGGCGTTTGTCGCTACGTGACATTTGCCCCTTGTGGGTGGGGCCGGTCGGCGTGCAGGGTGGTCGTGCCCCGGGTCGCGCCCCGGGTGTGCGGGCCCGCCGCTCCCCGGGCCACAAGAGGTGCGCGCCCATGACCCGAGCGCTCGTCGTCCACCACGACATCGATCTCGCCGACCAGGAGGTCGAGTCCCTCCGCCGGCTCGGCTATGACGTCGAGCAGTGCAGCGGCCCCACCGCGAACACCTGCCCGGTGCTGCGCGGCGGCACGTGCGACCTGGCCGAGCGGGCCGACGTCCTCGTCTACGACGCCTGGGCGAGCGGCGACATCGAGGGCTCGACCGTTCTCGTTGACGGCCTCCGCCGCGCCCACCCGGACACCCCGATCGTGCTGACCTACCCAGGGATCGGCCTGTCCAACGTGGACGACGAGCCGGCGGACGGCGTGGTCCCGCTGTTCGGCCAGCCGATCGGCACGAACCTGCACGCCGCGATCCAGCGGGCGCTCCAATCGCGCGAGCCGGCCGCGTCCTAGCCGGACCGCCGCATCCTAGCGGGAAACGCCCGCCCTTCGGCGCTCGGCGACCGTGGGCCACGCCTCGATTCCGGCCGCTGCGCAGCCGGGCGGGCTCGCGCCTATGCCAGGGCGTCGTCGTAGCTGACGGGCGCGCCGGCGGCGATCGCCGAGATCCGGCGGGCCGAGTCCTTCACCACGCGCCGCTGGCCGTCCTCGAAGTCCACCCACACGAGGCCGAAGCGCTGCGCGTAGCCCGCCTGCCACTCGAAGTTGTCGAGCAGCGACCACGCGAAGTAGCCGCGCACGTCCGCGCCGTCGTCGACCGCGCGCACCAGCTGGCCGAGGTGCTCCTCGAGGTAGCGCACCCGATCTGCGTCGTGGACGCGGCCGTCGGGCCCGGGGCGGGTCGGGTCCGCGCAGCCGTTCTCGGTGATCATGATCGGCGGGTGCCCGTAGTCGGCGTCGACGCGGCGGACGATCCGGTGCATCGAGGCCGGCCAGACCTCCCAGTCGAACGATGTGCGCCAGCCGGGCCCCTGGAGCCGCCGCATGCCCGACAGCGGGTCCGACGGGTCGTGCGCGACGATCGCCCGCGAGTACAGGTTGAGGCCGATGACGTCGAATGAGGTCCGCATCGACTCGAGGTCGCCGGGGCGGATGTCCATGCGGCCGAGCACCGCGTCCATGTCGAGGTACGCGGCGGGGTACGCCCCGCGGACGAGCGGGTCGAGGTACCAGGCGTTGGTCCGGGCGTGGAAGCGCTCGGCCGCCGCCACGTCGAGCGGGTCGTCGGAGGCCGGGTACGCGACATCCATGTTCCATGCCGACCCGACGAGCGCTCGCGGCGCCGCGGCCCGGACAGCCCGGACGCCCTCGGCATGGGCGAGGTTGACGATGTGGCCCACGCGCAGCGAGAGGTCGTGGTCGGCGAAGCCCGGCGCGTGGAGGCCGATCTCGTGGCCGAGCACGGTCATGATGTGGGGCTCGTTCAAGACCAGCCACGTCCCGATCCGGTCCCCGAGCCGGCAGACGACGGCGTCCGCGTAGGCGGCGAACCAGTCGACCACCCGCCGGTCGGCCCAGCCGCCGCGTTCCTGCGCCCAGGCCGGCAGGTCCCAGTGGTACAGGGTGGGGTAGGGGGTGACGCCGGCCTCGAGCAGGGCGTCGGTGAGGCGCTCGTAGAAGTCGAGCCCGGCCTCGTTCACGGCCCCGTCGGGCCCCGGCACCACGCGCGGCCAGGAGACGCTGAAGCGGTAGGCGCCGAGGCCGAGTTCGCGGACCAGCGCGATGTCCTCGCGGTAGCGGTGGTAGTGGTCGCACGAGACGTCGCCGTCGGCGCCGTCGAGGATCCGGCCCGGCGTGTGCGCGAACACGTCCCAGATGGAGTCGGTCTTGCCGTCGGCGTGCCGGGCGCCCTCGACTTGGTAGGCGGATGTGGCGGCGCCCCAGACGAAGTCGGCGGGGAACGCGGCGGATCGGAGCATGGCGTCAGGCCTTTCGCTCGGGGCCGGCGTCGGGCGCCGGTCGGGGATCGAGGGGGATCGCGACCTCCTCGCGCAGGCTGGCGGGATCCACGGCGACCACGACGCGCACCTCCCACGTCTCGTCGAGCACGGCGCGCTCGCCCGGGTCGAGCCTGACCACCGGGCCCAGCACCTCGACCTCGGTGTAGCGCTCGGTCGCGAAGACCTCAGCATTGCAGCCGCGGTCCGGGTACGCCGCGCCGGGGCCCCGGCGCCCAGCGTCGGACGAGGGCGACCCCACCGCGCGACCAGGCAACCCAGCCGTCCTCGACCTCGCAGCCGACCTTGAGGTCCCGGCCGGCCCCGCCGCAGACGGCGATGAGCCCGTCGCGCAGGACCAGGCGCGGGTCGCCGGCGTCCGTGTAGGGCCACAGGGCCACGTGCCGGTTCGGGCGCGTCCCGTGGCCGGCTGCCGCGGGCGGCTGGGGGAGGACGGCCCAGCCGCCCGCTGGCAGCTGCGTGATGGCCCACAGGGCGGCCGCGATCGGCGCCCGCCAGTCGTTGCGGACGGCGTGGCGCAGCCGAAGCACCGGCAGTCGGCGATCGACGCGGACCGCAATCGAGCGCACGCAGCCGGTGCCCCGGTCGGGCGACCCGGTCAAGCGGAGGCTCGACGCCCGGCGGTGCACGGTCACCCCGTCGCCGTCGGGCGACGCCTGCAGCCCAGCCGATTCGGGGGCGAGCCACAGACGGTGGCCGCCATGCAGTTGGTACGGCCCGGTTGCGGTGGGCCACGCCACGTCCGGCGTCTCGGCCAGCAGGCTCTCGCCGCCTGCGAGACCCAGCCGGACGATGCGCGGGCCGGCGGTCGCGAGCGCCTCGAGCCACACCGCATCGCCCGCCAGCCCGACTGTCGGCAGGCCGTGGAAGTCGCCCGCGATCGTCTGGGTCGCGGGCGTGGCGCCCGCCGGCGTCACGCGAGGCTGGCCTCGACGCGCACGCGGCGCGTCCCGGCTGGCGGCAGGGGGACGAGCGTGCCCGCGACCGGGCGGCCGTCCACCGTGAGCGTGACGCTGTCTCGACCGCCGGTCCGACCCGACCCGCCCCCCGCGCCCGGCGTGCCAGATGCAGCAGCTGCGCCAGATGCAGCAGATGCACCACGCGCCACGACGATCTCGTATGCCACGCCGCGGAAGCGGCGGACCGCCGTGAAGCCCGGCCACGCGGCGGGGATGCGCGGGTCCACGCGCAGCCCGTCGTGCTCGGGACGGATGCCCAGGATCCACTGGCTGACCGCCACCAGGTTCCATGCCGCCGTGCCGGTGAGCCAGCTGTTCTTGGCCTCGCCGTGGGTCGGGGCGTCGCGGCCGGCGATCATCTGGGCGTAGACGTAGGGCTCGCAGCGGTGGACCTCCGAGATGGCCTCGCGCGCCGAGGGGTTGATCCGCAGGTAGTAGTCGAGCGCCCCCTCGGCGTTGTCGAGCACCGCCTCGGCGATCATCATCCACGGGTTCACGTGGCAGAAGACGCCGGCGTTCTCCTTGTAGCCGGGCGGGTACGAGCTGATCTCGCCCAGCTCCACGTGGTAGCGGCGGTAGGCCGGCTGCAGCAGGACGATCCCGTGGGGCGTGGCCAGCCGGTCGCGGACCGCGTCGGCCGCCAGGCGGGCGCGGCCGTCGTCGAGGCCCACGCCGGCCATCGCCATCATCCCCTGCGGCTCGAGGAACAGCTGGCCCTCCTCGTTAGCGCTCGAGCCCACCGGGTGGCCGAAGTGGTCGTAGGCGCGCCGATACCAGGCGCCGTCCCAGCCGTGGGCGGCGATGGTCGAGGCCATCTCGTCAGCGGCCGCCAGGCTGCGCCCCGCCTCCGACTCGTCGCCCCGCAGGCGCGCGATGGCCGCCCACTCGCGGGCGGCCAGCACGAACAGCCCCGCGATGAACACCGACTCCGCGACCCCGCCCTCGCGGTGGGCCGCCGCCTGGAATGAGGTGCCCGGCTGCTCGGAGAAGGCGTTGAGGTTGAGGCAGTCGTTCCAATCGGCCTTGCCGATGAGCGGCAACCCGTGGGGCCCACGGCGGGCGAGGGTGTAGTCGATCGAGCGGCGCAGGTGGTCGTGGAGCGGCGTCTCGCTGCCGTCGGCGTTGTCCCAGGCCACGGGCTCGTCGAGGATCGCCCGGTCGCCGGTCTCCTTGAGGTACGCGGCGCCCGCGACCACCAGCCACAGCGGGTCGTCGTTGAACCCGCCGCCGATGTCGTGGTTGCCGCGCTTGGTGAGCGGCTGGTACTGGTGGTAGGCGCCGCCGTCGGGGAGCTGCGTGGCAGCGGTGTCGAGGAGCCGCTGCCGGGCGCGGTCGGGGAGCATGTGGACGAACCCGAGCAGGTCCTGGTTCGAGTCGCGGAACCCCATCCCACGCCCGACGCCGCTCTCGTACAGTGACGCCGAGCGCGACAGGTTGAACGTGGCCACGCACTGGTAGGGGTTCCAGGTGTTCACCATGCGGTCCACGTGCTCGTTGCCCGTGGCGACGCGCAGGGCTCCCAGCCGCTCGTCCCAGGCGCCCCGCAGGGCGGCGAGGTCGGCGTCGATGCGCCCGGGCTCGCGGTAGCGCTCGATCACGGCCCGGGCGCGGCGCCAGGTCAGGCGTCTCGCCGTCCGGCCCGAACTTCTCGTCAGCGGGGTTCTCGGTGTAGCCCAGCAGGAAGGCGACCTCGCGCGCCTCGCCCGGCGCCAGCTCGAGCGCCGTCCGCAGCGCCCCGATCGGCTGCCAGCCGTGGGCGATGCTGCCGCTGAGCGCCCCGCGCTCGAGCGCCGCGGGCGCGTCCCAGCCTCCATACGGGCCGAGGAACGCCTCGCGCGACGTGTCCGCGTCGGCGACGGGTGCCGAGCAGGCGAGCCACGCGAAGTGGTCGCGGCGCTCGCGGTACTCGGTGAGGTGGTACACGACGCCGTCCTCGACGCGGACCTCGCCCGTGGAGAGGTTGCGCTGGTAGTTGGTGGCGTCGTCCCAGGCGTCCCAGAGGCAGAACTCCACCGCCCCGACGAGCGAGAGCCGCGCCGGTCGGTCGCGCTCGTTGACCACCCGGACGCGCCACGCCTCGAGCGTCTCGCCGGGCGGCACGAGGTACGTCGTCTCGACGCGGATTCCGGCCCGGGCGCCCTCGATCACCGTGTAGCCCAGCCCGTGCCGGCAGCGGTAGGCGTCGAGCGGCCGGCGCGACGGCTGCCAGCCCGGGTTCCACCAGTCGCCGCTTTCGTCGTCGCGCAGGTAGAGGAAGCGCCCGCCGACATCGAGCGGGCGCGCCGTTGTACCGGTAGCGGACCAGCCGCCGGAGACGGGCGTCGCGGTAGAAGCTGTAGCCGCCCGCGGTGTTGGTGCACAGGGCGAAGAACTCCTCGGAGCCCAGGTAGTTGAGCCACGGCAGCGGCGTGTCGGGGCGCGTGATGACGTACTCCCGCCGCTCGTCGTCGAAGTGTCCGTAGCTGCACGATCGCCCTCCCCAGGCGGGCTACTTGTCCACGCCCGTGACGACGACGCCGCGCATGAAGGCCCGCTGCGCGAGCAGGAAGACCACGATCGGCACGGCCATCGACATGAGGGCCGACGCCTGGATGAGCGTGGGTTGCGTGGCGTAGAGCGTGTTGTACGACGTTAGCGCGATCGACACGGTCTGCAGCTCGGGCTTGCTCGCGAGGTAGAGGAGCGGCACGAAGAAGTCGTTCCAGGAGAAGAAGAAGTGGAATAGGGCGACCGCGGTGATCGCGGCAACCGACTGGGGCGCGACCACCGAGCGCAGGATCCGGAACGGGCCGGCACCGTCGATCATCGCCGCCTCGTCGAGCTCCCGCGGGATCGTGAGGAAGTACTGCCGGAGCAGGAAGACGTTGTAGGCGTTGGCGAAGCAGTGCGGGATGATCAGCGGCAGCCAGGTCCCGTTCCAGCCGAACCGCGTGAACATGATGTACTGCGGCAGCAGCGTGACTTGGAACGGCAGGATGATCGTCGCGATCAGGATGATGAACAGCAGGTTCTTGCCCGGGAACCGGAACCGCGCGAACCCGTAGGCCACCAGCACCGATGACAGCACCGCGCCGATCGTGCTCAGGGCGGCGATCCCGAAGGTGTTCCGGAGCAGCAGCGGGAAGTTCAGCTGGGTCCAGGCGGCGGTGAAGTTGTCGACCAGTGGCGCGAAGGTCCACGCCTGCTGCAGCGTCCGCCAGCGCCCCTGCCACTCGATCGGGGTCTGGCTCGGATCGCTGGGGTCGACGAACGTGCTCGACTCCCGCCCCGGGTCGACCAGCATGAGCGAGCGGGTCGAGCCGTCCGGCATCGGCACGGCATACACCGGGTACGGCTGGCCCTGGTAGGTGGCGGTCTGCGGGACGGCAGGCCAGATCGGGGCGCCGGGCGTGGTGGACTGGCCGGGCTGCTGGAGGGCGGTCGTGGCCATGTACAGCAGCGGCAGCAGGTACGCGCCGATGATGACCAGCGCGAGCATCAGCAGCATCGAGCGGCCAAGGTAGCGGCGGTAGGCGCGGGCGACCGGGCTGCGGTCGCTGAACGAGCGGCCGGTCTCGCGCGCTGTGACGCCCACGACCGTCATCGGTCACCGCCCGCGTAGTAGACGCGCTTGCGGGAGAACCAGAAGAGGACGAGGGTGAGCACCAGGACGATCACGAACAGCAGCCACGCGATGGCGGCGGCATAGCCCATGTGGTTGAACACGAAGCCCTCGCGGTAGAGGACCAGGTTCATGAACAGGGTCGAGTTGTCGGGGTCGCCCTTCCCGTTCGTCATCACGTAGGCCTGGGTGAAGTACTGGAACGTCCCGATCAGCACGATGACGAGGTTGTAGAGCAGCACCGGCGACATCATCGGGATGGTGACCCGCCGGAACGACTGCCATCGTCCGGCGCCGTCGATCTTGGCAGCGTCGTACAGCTCGGTCGGCACCGACTGCAGCCCCGCGATGTTGATCAGCATGAAGTTGCCGATGCCCCACAGGCCCATGATCGAGAGCGCCGGGTACACCCAGAGCGTGCTGTTGATCCAGTCAGGCCCGCCCAGGCCCGAGCGCGCGCAGGATGTCGTTGAGCCAGCCCGTGTTGGTGTTGAGGAAGCCCATCCACACCAGGGTCGAGGCGACGAGCGGGATCATCATCGGCATGTAGACGAGGGCGCGGAGCGGGCCCTTGGCGGGCAGCTTGGGCTGGTTGAGCAGGACCGCGAAGCCGAGGCTCGCGAGCATCGTGAGTGGGATCGTTATGGCCCGGCGAACTTGAGCGTGGCGATCAGCGACGTGACGATGGTCGGGTCGCTGACCATCCGGGCCCAGTTGTCGAGGCCGACGAACTTGACGTCGTCCGGCCGGACCATGTTGAAGTCGGTGAACGAGAGGACGAGGGACGCGAGCATCGGGCCGGCGGTGAGCAGAACGAGGCCGACGATCCAGATCCCGATGAACGCGAAGCCCCAGAGCGCCTCGCGGACCGACGGCCGGAGCCAGGAGCGACGCGGGGGCGTCGGCTGAGGGCGCAGCGCCTGGGTCGACGCGCTCATCGGGGAAGGGCTCCGTGCTCGGGGTGCGGGGATGGGTCTTGGTCGCGGCCTCCCGGGTGGCGGACGCCCGGGAGGCCGGCCTGGAGGAGTGGGTGGCTAGGGGTTCTTGTCCGGCGCGGCGTCGAAGATGCCCTGCAGGGTGGCCTGCAGCTTGTCGAGCTCCGCGTTGACGTCGAACGTGGCGCTGGTCCGGTAGCTCGGTGCCGAAGGCCTGCCATGCGGCCTTGGACTTGGCGTAGTCGGGGACCCAGCTCTGGTGGTTGGGGATGTCCACGTAGCCGAGCATCTGCTGCGGCACGGACCAGTCGAGCTTGGAGTTCGGGTACTGCTTGTCGACGGTGTCCTTGTACGCCTGCAGCGAGGGCCGGGTCGGCCGGGTAGGCGCCGTAGGCGGTCAGCAAGGCGCCAGACTCGGCCAGGTAGGCGAGGGCCTTGAAGGCGGCGTCGGGATGCTTGCTGCCCTTGAGCATCGCGAAGGTGTCGGCGTGCAGCTTGGCTGTGATCGTGCCGTTGTATGACGGGGCGATCGCCCAGCCGAAGGACTTCACGATCGGCTTGGCGGGAGCTGCCGGATCGACGCAGCACGAGTACCAGGTGTGGGTCTCGTCCATGGCGAGGTTGCCCGACTGGAACTCGTTGCCCTTGGCCAGCAGATCGGAGTTGATCTGGTTCTGGTTGGGGATGAAGTGGTCCTTCCAGACGCCGTTGTTGAACCACGACTCGCCAACCTTGACGGAGTCGGGGATCTGGGCCGCCTTGCCGTCCGCTGCCAGGAACGAGCCGGGGCCGAACAGGGTCGACTCAGCCAGCGGGCTGTTGTCGGCCCACTGCATGTCGAAGCCCCACTGGACGATGTTGCTGGCGTCGAAGCTCGCGCTGGTGGCGTCATTGCCGTTCTTGTCGACGGTGAGCTTCATGGCCAGGGCCCGGACCGCGTCCATGTCCCAGGGCTTGCCCATGTACTGGTCGCCCACCTTGGTCGGCGGGTACGGCAGCTTGGCCTCGTCGAAGAGCGCCTTGTTGTACCAGATGAACGACGGGTAGACCGCGAACGGCACGCCGATGGTGGTGCCGCCCTTGCCCATCTTGAAGAAGTTCGCCAGCGAAGGGTCGTACTTCGTCATGTCGAAGTTCTGGGACTGGATCAGCGGCTGCAGGTCGACGAGCTGGTCGATGAACAGGTTCAGGCCCTCGACGCCGACCGGACCGATGATGTCGGGCGCGTTGCCCGCCGCGATCTGGGTCTTGAGGATGTTCGCCGCGACCTTGTTGTCCTGGATCTCGAGCGAGATGTAGACGTCCTTCTGGGAATTGTTGAAGTCGTTGACGACCTGCTGCTGGGTCGCGATCTGCTGGGGCTGGCCGCCGGTGCCGAGGCCCACGAACCAGCGGACGACGACGCCGCCGTTGGGGCCGGGCTGGTCCACGGCGATGGGCGCGGCGGTCACGAGCGGGGTGGGCGAGGGCGTGACGGCGGGCGCGGCACTGGGCGCCGCGGTCGGCGTGGTCGTGGCGGCCTCAGCCGATGCCGATGGCGAGCTGGTGCTGCTGCTGCAGGCCGTCACCAGCAGGACGGCCGAGGCGACCAGCGCCACGAGCTGGCGGCGCGGCCGGCGAGAGTGATCCATGACGCTCCTCCTCTGAACGGCTCCGGATCGATCGATGGGGACCTCGAGCGGTGCGGGTGGATGGTGGTGCGCTCGCGCGCGCGGTCGGACCCTCAGGGCGCCTCCCTTCCCGCGCTCGACGCGCGCGGCACGAGCTCGGTGGCCAGGACGACACGTCGCGGCGGCCGGCCGCGGCGGTCGATCTCGTCGAGCAGGACGCGGACCGCCTCGCGGCCCATCTCCTCGATCGGCTGGCCGATGCTGGTCAGCGGGGGGCGCGTGGTCGCGGCGATGGGCGAGTCGTCGAAGCCCACCAGTCGCACGTCTTCCGGCACGCGCCGACCGGCCGCCAGGAGCACGCCGAGCGCGCCCGCAGCCATCAGGTCCGACGCGCAGAACACGCCGTCGAGGTCGGGGGCGGCGGCGAGGAGCCGCTCCATCGCGGCCGCGCCGCCCTCGTAGGTGAAGTCCCCGGACTCGACAGCGGCCTCGGCTGAGCGGCCGCCGGCGCGCAGCGCGTCGCGGTAGCCCTCCACGCGGTCGACGCCCGCCGCCATGTCCGACGGGCCCGCCACCGTCACCACTCGGCGGCAGCCGGAGCGGAGCAGGTGGTCGGTCGCCCGCTGGGCGCCCTGACGGTTGTCGACGTCCACGTAGCTGACGTCGGCGCCCAGCGTCGGCCGGCCGACGAACACGACCGGGACGCCACGCTCGGCCAGCGCCGCCGGGGTGGGGTCGTTGCCGTGGAGACTCACCAGCAGCGCGCCGTCGACGTGGCCGCCGGTCAGGTAGCGGATCGTCCGGTCCTGCTCGGCGGCCTCGGGCATCAGCAGCACCAGCTGCAGGTCTCGGCTGGCGAGCTCGCTGCTCACGCCGCGGACGAGCCGGGGGAAGAACGGATCGGAGAAGAGGCGCCCTGTCGGCTCGGTGATGACCACGGCGATCGAGTCGCTGCGCTTGGTCACCAGGCTCCGGGCCGCGCGGTTGGGCTGATAGCCAAGCTGGCGGATGGCGGCCTCGACGGCGAGCCGGATGTCGGGACGGACCCTGGGGGAGTCGTTGACGACGCGCGAGACCGTGGCGCGCGACACACCCGCAACCCGTGCCACCGCTTCGAGGGTCACGCTCTCGTGACCGCTGTCCCGGGCGCCATGCTGTCCCAATTCGGCTCCTCCGAGAGAGCGCTCTCACGCTCGAAACAGACGTTAGCACCGCCTGTCAAGAGAGCGCTCTCACGCCGGTTCGGACCATATCCCTGCGGGGCGACACGGCCCGCCAGCCCCGTCGCGCCACCGGGGCGCCACCCTGTCGCACCCTGCGCGGACGGCCGACCTGCACGGACGGCCGATCGGGGCGGCGGCTGTGCGAAGATGGCGCGGTGGCGTCGATCGTCCTCATCCTGAGCGGGACCATCGCGGCGGCCTGGGGCCTGGTGCGGGGCTACCTGTCGGCCCGCGCCGCGCTGCTGCCCCTGTCGGGGGAGGGCGAGCCCACGCGGACGCTGATCGAGGCGTCGCGGCCCGTCTACGCCCGGGCGCGCGTCCGGGCGTCGATCCGGCGGGGGGCGCTCGCGGTGCTGTGGCTGGTGGTGGCGATGTACGGGCTGTTCCTGCTGACGGTGGGCATGGAGGTGATCCGGTGACGGCGACGGCGGACCGCGCGGCGAGCGCCCTGGCGCGGTACGAGGCCGTCATCGGCATCGAGATCCACTGCCAGCTGCGGACCGAGTCGAAGATGTTCTGCTCGTGCTCCACGCAGTACGACGGCGCCACGCCGAACACCCACACCTGCCCGGTCTGCCTGGGCCTGCCGGGGGCGCTGCCGGTGATCAACAAGACGGCGGTCGAGCACGTGATCGCGACTGGACTCGCGATCGGGGCGGCCATCCCAGCGCGAACCCAGTGGGAGCGGAAGAACTACTTCTACCCGGATCTGCCCAAGGGCTACCAGATCAGCCAGTACGCCATCCCGCTCGCGGCCCGCGGCCGGCTGACCGTCGAGACCTCGACCGGGCCGTTCACGGTCGAGATCACGCGCGCCCACCTCGAGGAGGACACGGCCAAGCTGGCCCACGGCGACAGCCCGTCCGCGAGCGGCTACCGCACCACGCTCGTGGACTTCAACCGGTCGGGCGCCCCCCTGATGGAGATCGTCACCGAGCCCTGCATCCGCACGGCCGAGCAGGCCCGCCGCTACGCCGAGGAGCTCCAGCTGCTGCTCCGCGCGATCGGGGTCAGCGACGCCGACATGGAGCGCGGCCAGATGCGCGTGGAGGCGAACGTGTCGCTCCGGCCTCGCGGGACCGAGCCGTTCGGGACGCGGGTCGAGGTCAAGAACATGAACTCGTTCCGCGCGGTGGAGCGGGCGATCGCCTACGAGATCGACCGGCAGGCCGCCGCGATCGACGCGGGCGAGCCCCTCAGCATGGAGACCCGCGGCTGGGATGACGGCAAGCAGGCGACGTACCGGATGCGCGCCAAGGAGACCTCCGAGGACTACCGCTACTTTCCGGAGCCGGACCTGCCGCCGCTGCGCGTGGACGAGTCGTGGATCGACGCGATCCGGGCGCAGCTGCCCGAGCTGCCTGCCGTGCGTCGCGAGCGGTACGTCGCGCTGGGCCTGGGCGCGTACGACGCGGCGGTGCTCGTGGCCGACCCGTCGATGACGACGGCGTTCGAGGCGATCTCGGCGGCCGGCGTCCACGTGCCCGCCAAGGAGGTGGCGAACTTCGTCACGGGTCCCCACGCGCGGCTCGCCAAGACGGCGGGGATCAACGCTCGCGGGACCGCCGGCGCGTCGGATCCCGCCTCGATCGCTGCCATCCTTGCCGCGATCGCGGACGGCTCGGTGGGCCGTCCGATCGGCCGCGACCTGCTCGACCGCCACCTTGCGGACGGCACGCCCGCGGCGGACCTGCTCGCCTCCGTGGCCTCCACGATCTCGGACGACGACGCGCTGCTCGCCCACATCGACGCGGTCATCGCCGCCAACCCCAAGGCCGTCGCCGACTTCCGCGCCGGCAAGCCGGTGGCCGGCTTCTTCGTCGGCCAGGTGATGCGGGCGACCGGGGGGGCTGCCGACGCCGCGAGGGTCACCGCGCTCGTCCGGACCCGCCTCGAGGCGGCGGGCTGAACCGTGGGCCTCGTCTCGCTCGGCTTCATCGCGGTCGGCATCGCGCTCATCGTGCTCGGCACGGTCCGCGCGCGCGAGCCGTACCGGCGCTACACGGCGCTCAAGGAGCAGGACGCCAACATCGCCCGGTACGAGGCCTGGCGGGGCGGCCTGCGCTCGAACGACAAGACCGGCGCGTCGGTGGCCATGGAGATCCTGCGGCGCCAGGTGCAGATCGGCGTCGCGATCATCGTCGGCGGGGTGGTGATGATCGGCATCGGGCTGGTCATCAGGTAGCGCGTCGGGCCCCGACCGCCCGGGTCGCGCTCCTCGCACTGGCCGCGCCCGGTCCCGGCGCGCCTCACTGCCAGGTGCGTCCGCCCAGCAGCCGCCGGTGCTCGATGAGGGTGCACCGGTCCATCACCACGCCGAGCCCGGCCGCGTGCGCGACCCGGCCGGCGGCCTCGCTGGCGATCCCGAGCTGCAGCCACAGGCACCGCGCGCCGGCGGCCACGGCGTCACGGGCGTGGGCCTCGCAGGCGCCGGGGCGGCGGAACACGTCCACGATCTCCACGGGGCCGGTCGCCCGCACCGCGTCGACCACGGTGGGATAGCAGGGGCGGCCCTGCACCGCGCTCGCCGCCGGGTTGACGGGCACCACGTCGTAGCCGATCGAGAGCAGCGCCTCCATGACGCCGAAGGCGGGTCGGCCCGGGTTCTCCGACGCCCCGACGAGGGCGATCCGGGGCCGACCGGCGAGGAGGGCGCGGACCTCCGCATCACCGAGCAGCGGCACCGGCGACCGCCCCTCCTGGACGGCGATCAGGTCCGCGATCCACGTCCGGCCGTTGTCCATGCACCGCCCCATCTGCATCCCGGGAATCGGTCCCGGCAGGGGCCGCGACCGCACCGGATCGCCCGATTCGGCGACCCGGCCCAGCCGATTCTCGCGTACATTAGCCCTCGGCCCGACACCCTGAGCCAACGGGTGCTCGGGATCTATGGAGGAGTAGCGTTGCAGCTCTCAAAGCGGCTGGTCGCGCTTGGCGCGACGACAGCCATTCTCATCTCCGCGTGCGGCGGCGCGGCGGCGACACCGTCGCCGACGACCGCCCCGACCACCGCCCCGTCGTCGGCCGCCCCGTCCATGGTCGAGTCGGCCGCCCCGTCGTCGGCCGCCCCGTCGATGGCCCCGTCGCCGTCGGCCGTGCAGGCCAATCTCAAGATCGGCGTCGTGACCGACATCGGCACCCTGAACGACAAGGGTTACAACGAGTACACGTTCAAGGGCGCCGAGGACGGCGCGAAGGCGATCGGGTCGGCGGAGCCGCAGTCGATCGTCCCCAAGGACGCCTCGGAGTACGCGGCCGACATCAAGCAGTTCGTCGACCAGAAGTACGACATCGTCGTGACCGTCGGCTTCAACCTCACCAACGACACCGTCGCGGCCGCTAAGGCCAACCCGTCGATCCACTTCGTCGGCGTGGACCAGTCGCCGGTGTGCGTGGACCCGCAGGGCAATCCTGACTCGACGTTCGCCTGCAAGGGCGACGCCAAGACCCTGCTGCCGAACTACACCTCGCTGTACTTCGCCGAGGACCAGGCCGGCTATCTGGCCGGCATCGTGGCGGCCTACGCCTCGAAGACCGGCTCGATCGGCGCCATCGGCGGCACGACCCTGTGCGCCCCCTGCGTCCGCTACATCCAGGGCTACGACATGGGCGCCAAGTCGGTCAAGTCCGACATCAAGGTCACGGCCGCATACGTGACCAGCGACTTCTCGGCGGCGGCGTTCAACGACCCGGCCGGCGGCAAGGCGTTCGCCAACACCTTCATCAGCACCAACAAGCCTGACGTCCTGTTCCAGGTCGCGGGCAAGACCGGCAACGGCGTCCTCGAGGCGGCGTGCCAGAAGGGCATCTACGGCATCGGCGTCGACGTCGACCAGTGGGTGTCGCTCAACGCGGCCAGCGACCCGACCTACGGCTGCATCATCACGAGCGCCGAGAAGCACGTCGAGTCGGCCACGAACCAGGCGATCCAGGAGATCGCCGCGAACACCCTGTCGGCAGGCGATGTGCTGTTCAACGCCAACAACGACGGCATCGGCGCATCGGACTTCCACGACAAGGCCAGCATGTTCGGACCCGAGGTCACCCAGGCCCTCGACACCGCCCTCGCGGCGATGAAGGCGGGCACCCTCAAGACCTGCCCGGACACCGGCTGCGGCGACGCAACGGTCCCGCTCCCCTGAGCAGCTAGTTCGCGATCCCGCGACGACCGGCCGGCCGCCTCGGCCGGCCGGTCGTCCGCATTCGCACCGTCGTTCCGGAGCTTCGAAGGCATGACCGGTCAATCGGGCCCGATCCAGGCGCCGGCGCTCGAGATGCGTGGCATCACCAAGCGCTATCCGGGGGTGGTCGCCAACGACGGCATCAACCTCGAGGTGCGACCGGGCGAGATCCATGCCCTCCTCGGCGAGAACGGCGCCGGGAAGACGACGCTCATGAACGTCCTCTACGGGCTGGCCACGCCCGACGAGGGCCAGATCCTGCTCGACGGCGAGCCGGTCCGCATCGCGGGCCCCGCGGACGCGATCGACCGCGGCATCAACATGGTCCACCAGCACTTCATGCTGGTCCCCGTCCTGTCCGTCGCCGACAACATCCTGCTCGGCGAGGAGACAATGGCCAACCGGGTGTTCCTCGACCGCAAGGAGGCCCACCGGCGGATCCTCGAGCTCGGCCGGAGCTTCGGGTTCGAGATCGACCCCGAGGCCAAGGTCAGCACCCTCTCGGTGGGCTGGCAGCAGCGGGTGGAGATCCTCAAGGCGCTCTACCGCAAGGCCCGGATCCTCGTGCTCGACGAGCCCACGGCTGTGCTCACGCCCCAGGAGACGGAGGAGATCTTCGTGGTCCTGCGCCGCCTGGCGGACCAGGGCCACAGCATCGTGTTCATCAGCCACAAGCTGTACGAGGTGCTGGAGATCGCCGACCGGATCACGGTCATCCGGCGCGGCCGCGTGGTGGGGGAGCGGAAGCCCGCGGAGACCAATGAGGACGACTTGGCCGAGCTCATGGTCGGGCGCGAGGTCCAGCTCACCGTTGACCGCGGCACCTCCCACCCGGGCGGGCCGATGCTCCACGTCAGCGGCCTCGCGGCCTCCGACGACCGCGGCCACCCCATGGTCCGCGGCGTGGACCTGGAGGTCCGCGCAGGCGAGATCCTCGGGATCGCGGGCGTGGCCGGCAACGGCCAGGACGAGCTCGTCGAGTCGATCGTGGGCCTGCGCCGCCCGACCGCCGGCACGGTGTCGCTCGGCGGGGCGGACATCACCGGCCACTCGCCGCGCGCGCTCAACGAGGCCAGCGTGGCCTACGTCCCGGCCGACCGACACCGGTTCGGGCTCATCCTGCCCTTCTCGATTGCGGACAACCTGGTCCTCACCAGTTACTACCGGCCTCCGTACGCGCGGGGTGTGGTCCGCGATGGCGACGCTATCGAGCGCGACGCAAACTCCTCGGTGGAGCGGTTCGACATCCGGACGCCGACCGTGACCGCCAGGGCCGCCACGCTGTCGGGGGGCAACCAGCAGAAGATCGTCGTGGCCCGCGAATTCGACCGCGAGCTCAAGCTGCTGGTGCTCGACCAGCCGACCCGCGGCCTTGACGTCGGGAGCATCGAGTTCATCCACAAGCAGGTCATCGCCAAGCGTGACGCCGGGACGGCCGTGCTCCTCGTGTCGGCGGAGCTCGACGAGGTGCTCGAGCTCTCGGACCGCATCGCGGTCATGTACGGAGGGCGGATCGTGGCCGTGCTCGACGGGCCGACGGCAGACAAGAACGAGGTGGGCCTGCTGATGGCGACCGGCGGAGCCGTCCGGGACGGGGCCGACACCGCGAAGGCGCCGGCATGAGCACGCCCGCGTCGACGGCCGAGGCCCCCCGCAAGCCGGGCAGGGTGGCGCAGATCTGGTCGGTGGTGGCCGTGCCGCTGGCGGTGGTCATCGGCTCGGTGGTGCTCGGCGCCGCGGTCGTGCTGATCTCGGAGCCGCTGATCCCGGGCAAGGAGTTCGACCCCTGGCTGTGGGTGACTGCCTACAAGGCGATGATCCAGGGCGCCATCGGCAGCCCGCAGGAGTGGGCCGCGCTGGACTTCCACTCGCTCGTGTCCACGCTCGTGAACAGCGCGCCGCTGGTGTTCGGCGGCCTGGCCGTGGGCTTCGGGTTCAAGGCCGGCCTGTTCAACATCGGGGCCCAGGGCCAGTTCCTCGTCGGCGCCCTCGGCGCCGTCATCGTCGGGGTGATGCTGCGCGATGCGCCTGCGCCAGTGGGGATCGTGTGCGCGACCCTCGCGGGCATGGCGTTCGGGGCGGCGTGGGGCTTCGTGCCGGGCTTCCTCAAGGCGTTCTCGGGCGCCCACGAGGTCGTCAGCACGATCATGATGAACTACGTCGCGATCCAGCTCCTCGCGGCGCTCGTGAGCGGGCCGCTCAAGGTCCCGAGGTCGCCGCAGGCCATCACGTTCGACGTGGGCAACGCTGCCTACCCCGTGCTTCCGCTCTTGGCCCCCAACGGGCACCTGGGGATCCTGCTCGCGCTCATCGCGGCGATCGCGGTCTGGTGGATCCTGTACCGGACCACCTGGGGATTCGAGGTGCGGGCGACCGGCGCCAACCCGGACGCCTCGCGCTATGCCGGGATGCACCCGCGCCTGATCATCGTTGCGACCATGACGTTCAGCGGCATGCTGGCCGGCCTCGCTGGCACCAGCGTGCTCCTGGGCGTCACGAAGCAGATGACGTCGAGTTTCGGCACCACGGTGGGCTTCGACTCGATCGCGGTCGCCCTGCTCGCGCGGTCCAACCCGCTCGTCATCCTGCCTGCCGCCCTGCTGTTCGGGGCGATGCGGGCCGGGGCCGGCCTGATGCAGATCCAGGCCCAGATCCCGGCCGAGCTGGTCGACGTGCTCCAGGCGGTCATCCTGCTCGCGCTCGTGACCAGCCCCGTCATCCGGCGGCTGCTCCGCGCCGACACGCACGGCTCGCGCAGCACCGACTCGCCCGTCGCGTCCGTCGCCGAGGCGGTGCCCTGATGGACCTCACGCCCGTCATCAACGGCTTCTACAGCATCCCGCTCCTGGGCCTGCTGTTCCAGCTGGTCGGCTATCTGGTCGCGATCCTGCCGGACAACTCCGCCACGGTCATGGTCCAGGCCACGCCGCTGGCCCTCGCGGCCATGACCGGCGTGATCTGCGAGCGGTCTGGCGTCGTCAACATCGGGATCGAGGGGACGATGCTGGCCGCGGCCTTCACGGCGTGGGTGGTCGGGATCGCGGTGAACCCGCTGTTCGGCAGCCCGGCGCCCTCGGACATCTTCGGGATCACCCTCCCGCTGCTGATCTCGCTCGCCGCGGCCGTCCTGGTGGCCGTGCTCATCTCGGCTCTGCACGCGTGGATGTCGATCTCGCTCCGGGCCGACCAGATCATCAGCGGCACGATCATCAACATCGCCGCCGCCGGCGTCACGGGCTACCTCGACCAGCTGATCTCCAAGTCGTCGCCGGTCGGGGCCGGCGAGTTCGCCGCCTTCCAGCCGCCGCAGGCGATCGTCAACCTGCCGGTCATCGGCTGGCTGCTCAACATGTTCCTGAACCTCGGCCCGATCGCCATGTCCACGGTGTTCCTGGTGATCGGCCTCCAGATCTGGCTGTTCCGGTCCCGCTGGGGCCTCCGCACCCGGGCCGTCGGCGAGCACCCGCGCGCCGCCGAGACGGTGGGCATCGACGTCATCCGCCTGCGCTACCAGAACGTCATGATCGGCGGCGCCTTCGCGGGGCTGGCCGGCGCGTTCCTGAGCATGGAGGCGACCAACTCCTTCCAGATCGGCATGACCATCGGCCGCGGGTTCATCGCGCTCGCGGCGATGATCATGGGCCGCTGGACGCCGATCGGCGGCTTCCTGTCGGCACTCCTGTTCGCGGTGTTCCTCGAGATCAGCCAGCTGATCAAGATCGCGCCGCCGAGCGGCGACCTTGGCCACGTGATGACCTCGGTGCCGTCCCAGCTCTGGGATGCGCTGCCCTACCTGCTCACGATCGTGATCCTGGCCGGGGTGGTCGGGCGCAGCATCCCGCCAGCGGCCGACGGCCAGCCGTACGAGCGCGAAGCGGCGGCCTGACGGCGTGCGCCCCGACGACGCCGAGGCCGCAGCCCAGCTCGCCGCCCTGCCCGGGGCACCCGCGCCCGGCGTCGCGCGACAGGTCATCCTCGACTGCGACCCGGGCCACGACGACGCCCTCGCGATCCTGCTCGCCTGCGCGTCGCCGGGGCTCGAGGTGCTGGGCGTCACGACGGTCGCCGGCAACGCGGGCGTGGCCGACACGACGCGCAACGCCCTGCGGGTGCTGACGCTGCTGGGCCGTGCGGACATCCCGGTGGCCGCAGGCGCGGCTCGTCCGCTCGTCCGCGAGCCCGACATCCAGCACTCGTTCCACGGCTCGTCGGGCCTCGACGGCGCCGACCTGCCCGAGCCCGCGTTCGCGGCCCGCGCGGAGAGCGCCGTGGAGCTGACCGCCGCGCTCGTCCGTGGCGCGCCCGCGCCGGTCACCCTCGTGCCCACCGGCCCGCTGACCAACATCGCGCTGTTCCTGCGTGCCTTCCCGGCACTCCACGAGCGGATCGGGGCCATCTCGCTGATGGGCGGCTCGCTGGGCGCCGGCAACACCACCGCGTCCGCCGAGTTCAACATCTGGCAGGACCCCGAGGCCGCCGCGATCGTGTTCGGGAGCGGGATCCCGATCCTCATGGCGGGCCTCGACGTGACCCACCAGGCCCTCGTCCTGCCGCCGGACGTCGAGCGGCTCGCGTCGCTGGGCACGAGGACCGGCCGCGTGTTCGCCGACCTGATGCGGTTCTTCGCGATCCACCACCGCGACCGGTACGGCTGGGACGGGCCGCCGATCCACGATGCCGTCGCGGTGGGCGTGCTGGTGGCGCCCTGGCTCATCGACCGCCGGCGGATGCGCGTGGACGTGGAGACCGGCGAGGGGCTGACCCGGGGCCGCACGGTGGGCGACGAGGAGGGGGTGTCTGGTCGGCTGCCCAACGCCGAGGTCGGCGTCGCCATCGACCGCGCGGCGTTCCTGGACCTCGTGGTCGACGCCGTCGCGCGTTTCGCCTAGCATCGCGGTCATGCCGACGACGCCGCCCGCCGCGCGCGGGACGACCGACCCGCACGCCACGACGCCGGCCGCGCTCGGGTTCGACCCCGCCGACCCCGCGTTCATCGCCGACCCGTACCCGGTCTACGAGCGCCTCCGGGCGGACCACCCGCTGCTGTGGAACCCCGACACCGGGCAGTGGATCCTGTCGCGCTTCGGCGACGTCAATGCGCTGCTGCGCGACCGGCGCCTGGGCCGGACCTACCTCCACGTCGCCAGCCACGCGGAGATGGGCCACGACGAGCCCCCCGAGTGGCACGACCCGTTCTGGCGCCTCGTGCAGAGCGGGATGCTGGACCGCGAGCCGCCCGACCACACCCGGCTCCGGCGGCTGGTCTCTAGGGCGTTCACGCCGGCCACCGTGGAGGGCCTGCGGCCGGCGATCGAGGCGATCGTGGACCGCCTGGTCCGACGCGCGCTCGAGGCGGGCGAGTTCGACCTGATCGCGGACATTGCCGAGCCCCTGCCGGTCACCGTGATCGCCGAGCTGCTCGGCGTCCCCGAGGCTGACCGACACCTGCTCCGGCCCTGGTCGGCCGACATCTGCCTGATGTACGAGCTGAACCCGCCCGAGGACAGCCAGCGCAGGGCGGTCGCGGCGAGCCTCGCGTTCGGCGGCTACCTGCGGGACCTCGCGCGCGAGCGGCGCGTCCATCCGGGCGACGACCTGGTCTCCGGTCTCGCGCAGGTCGCCGAGGCGGGCGACACGCTCACCGAGGACGAGCTGATCGGGACGTGCGCCCTGCTGCTCAACGCGGGCCACGAGGCGTCGGTGAACGGCACCGGCAACGCGTGGTGGACGCTGTTCCGGCATCCGGACGCGCTCGCCGAGCTCCGGGCGGACCGGTCGCTCGTGCCCACCGCGCTCGAGGAGCTCCTGCGATTCGACACGCCGCTGCCGATGTTCGAGCGCTGGGTGCTCGAGGACGTCGAGCTGTACGGCGTCCGGATCGAGCGCGGCGCCGAGCTCGCGCTCCAGTTCGCCTCCGCGAACCGCGATCCCGATGGCGTCGAGCGGCCCGACGCGCTGGTGCTCGACCGGCGGCCGAACCCGTACCTCTCGTTCGGGGCGGGGATCCACTACTGCCTCGGCGCGCCGCTGGCCAAGCTCGAGATGGGAATCCTGTTCCACGCGCTCCTGCGGGCGATGCCGGGGCTGGAGCTCGTGTCGGCCCCGGAGTGGAAGCCGACGTTCGTGCTGCGCGGCCTGCGCTCGCTCCCGGTCTCGGCGGGCCGTCGGGCCTGATAATGGCGGCGGCGCCGACGTCCTCCGGGACCGGGCGCGCAGATCGTGACCCGACCGGAGACCAGCCTCCCATGCCGATGACCCCGCGCGAACGCGTCCTCGCCGCCCTCGCCCACGAGGAGCCCGACCGGGTGCCGATCGTGGTGGGCGTCAGCAACGCCACCGGGATCAAGGCCAAGCCCTATCGCGAGCTCGCGGGCATGCTCGGGCTGGACCCCGGCGACGCCTACATCTACGACTGGCCCGAGCTCGGGACCGCGCTGCCGACCGAGGCCGTCCTCGAGCGGCTGGGCACCGACGTCCGCCCGGTGCTCGACGCGTTCCCGGCCGCGACGCTGCGCCGGAACCAGGAGCGCCCGCCGCACGACCCGTTCATCGACGACTGGGGCAGCGGCCAGGTCGAGGTGTCCGAGGGCCACTGGTTCCCGGGCGTCCACCCGATGCGCGAGGCGGACACCCTCGACGCGATCGAGCGCTATCCGTGGCCCGACATGGACGACCCCTCGCGGGTGGCGCATGTCCGCGAGGCCGCGGCGTCGCTGGCGGCGGACGGCCGCTACGCGATCATGGCCACCCCGTGGCTCCTGTTCCCGCTCGAGCGGGCGTTCGCGATGCAGGGCATGGACGGGTTCCTCGCCAACCTCGCCGCGGAGCCCGAGTTCGCCGAGGCGCTGTTGCAGCGGATCGCGGGCCTGTGCCGCCAGCTGATGGGCCACTTCCTCGAGGAGCTCGGGCCCAACGTCGACATCATCAAGATCGGCGACGACCTGGGTTCGGAGTCGTCGCTCCTGATGTCGCCGTCGATGTACCGGCGGCTGCTCAAGCCCATCCACGCCGAGTACATCGCGTCCATCAAGGCGCGGACGGCAGCGAAGGTCTTCTTCCACACCGACGGCGACGTGTTCGACCTGCTCGACGACCTGACCGAGATCGGCGTCGACATCGTGAACCCCGTCCAGACGTCCGCGGGGCGGATGTCCGACCTGGCCGGCCTCAAGCGCCGCTACGGCGAGCGGGTCACGTTCTGCGGCGCGATCGACACCAAGCGCGTCCTGCCCTCGGGCACGCCCGCCGAGGTGCGCGCCGAGGTGGGTCGGGTGATCCGCGAGCTGGGTCCGGGCGGCGGGTACTTGGTCGCCGCGGTGCACACGATCATGGACGACGTGCCCGCGGAGAACATCCTCGCGATGGTCGACGCCGCCCAGGAGCTCGGTCGCTACCCGCTCCGGGCCTGACGGCCCTCGCGCCCGGGGTACGATCGAGCGATGCACGACACGACAGCCGACGGCGCCCCCATCGTCATCGTGGGCGCCGGCCTCGCCGGGCTCACCGTCGCCCTCCACCTCGCCGACCGGCATCCGGTCGTGATGCTCGCCAAGCGCGGCTTCGGCGAGGGGGCGACCTCGCGGGCGCAGGGCGGGATCGTGGGCGTCCTCGGCGACGACGACAGCGTGGAGCTCCACGTCCACGACACGCAGGTCGCGGGCGCAGGGCTGGTCGACGAGCACGTCGCCCGCTTCATCGCCGAGCACAGCGAGGCGGCGATCCAGTGGCTGGTCGACCAGCACGTGCCGTTCACGCCCGATGCCGGCGGCCCGCTCGGGCTCCACCTCACCCGCGAGGGCGGGCACACCGTCCGGCGGATCGCGCACGCCGCCGACGCCACCGGCCAGGCGATCCACGACGCGCTGCTCGCCAAGGCGCGCGCCCACCCGCAGATCACCCTGCTCGAGCGCTGGATGGCGGTGGACCTGGTGACCTCGCGGCACCTGCGCCGCGACGAGCCCGCACGGTGCTACGGCGTCTACGCCCTCGACATCGACGCGGGCAGGGTCGAGACGCTGCCGGCGTCGGCGGTGGTCATGGCGACCGGCGGCGTGGGCAAGGTCTACCGGTACACGACCAATCCCGAGACCTCGACCGGCGACGGGATCGCGATGGCCTGGCGGGCGGGCTGCCGGATCGCGAACATGGAGTTCATCCAGTTCCACCCGACCTGCCTGTACCACCCGACCGAGCGCAGCTTCCTGATCACCGAGGCGATGCGCGGCGAGGGCGCCCAGCTCAAGCTTCCCGACGGCACGCGGTTCATGGCCCGCCACGACGAGCGCATGGAGCTCGCGCCGCGGGACATCGTGGCCCGGGCGATCGACTTCGAGATGAAGCGCCACGGCCTCGACTACGTCTGGCTCGACGCCCGCCACCTCGGGGAGCCGTTCCTGCGGGAGCACTTCCCGACGATCTACGCCCGCTGCCTCGAGCTCGGGATCGACATCGCGCGCGAGCCGATCCCGGTGGTGCCGGCCGCCCACTACACGTGCGGCGGCGTGGTCACCGACCTCGACGGGCGCACCGACCTGCCGGGGCTCTACGCCGTGGGCGAGACCACCTACACCGGCCTCCACGGGGCGAACCGCCTGGCGAGCAACTCGCTCCTCGAGTGCGTCGTCATCGGCCGCACCGCGGCGGCGGCGATCGACGCGGCCGAGTCGAGCCCGCCGGTGGACCTGCCGGCGTGGGACGAGAGCCAGGTGGAGGACACCGACGAGCAGGTGGTCATCTCCCACAACTGGGACGAGCTGCGCCTGACGATGTGGAACTACGTGGGGATCGTGCGCACGACCAAGCGCCTCGAGCGGGCGCTCCACCGGATCCGCCTGCTGCGCGACGAGACCGACGAGTACTACGCCACGTTCCGCGTCAACCGCGACCTGCTCGAGCTGCGCAACCTGCTCACGACCTCGGAGCTCGTGGTCCGCTCCGCGCTCTCGCGCCACGAGAGCCGCGGCCTCCACTACAGCCGCGACTTCCCGTACACGCTGCCGGCCAGCCTGCCCACCGTGCTCGCCCGCAAGCAGCGCTCGAACGCCTGAGGGGACGGACTGGGGCCCGGTGCCCCAGGACCGGCGCCTCAGCCCTCGACCATCCGCATCGAGTAGTCGACCGCGCGCACGTGCTTGGTCAGGGCGCCGACCGAGATCCGGTCCACGCCGGTCTCGGCAAGGCCGCGCAGCCCGTCGAGCTCCGCGCCGCCCGACGCCTCGAGCAGCGCCCGGCCATCGGTGCGTCGCACGGCCTCACGGAGGTCGGCGAGCGTGAAGTTGTCGAGCAGGATGCTCGTGGCGCCCGCGGCCAGGGCCACGTCGAGCTGGTCGAGGCGCTCCACCTCGATCTGGACCGGCACCTGCGCGCCCGCGACCAGCGCCGCAGCCGCCCGGAGCGCCTCGGCGATCCCGCCGGCTGCGGCGATGTGGTTCTCCTTGATCAGGATCCCGTCCCACAGCGCCAGGCGCTGGTTGCCGCCGCCCCCGACGCGGACCGCGTGCTTCTGCGCGAGGCGCAGCCCGGGTACGGTCTTGCGGGTGTCGAGGACCACGCAGCCGCGCGGGTTGGGGGAGGCCCCCTCGATGGCCCGCGCGTGGCGGCGGGCGGCCGTGGCGGTCCCTGACAGGAGCTGGAGGAGGTTGAGCGCCTGGCGCTCGGCCGACAGCAGCGCCCGCGCCGAGCCCTGCACGTCGCACACGGAGGTGCCGGCGGCCATGTCGTCGCCCTCCGCGTAGGCCCAGCGCACGGACGCGGCGGGGTCGAGTGCGAGGACGCAGCCCTCGAACCACGCGCAGCCGCAGAGCACGGCGTCCTCGCGCACGGTCACCCGGGCGTGCACGGGCCCGTCGGGGACCAGGCGGGCCGTCCAGTCGCCCGTGCCGACGTCCTCGCGGAGCGCGTCGCGGACGTTGCGGGCCCGCGCCTCGTCGAGCGTCTCGTTCGCCGCGACGGCCTCGTACGCCTCCACGCCGGCGCCCTACGCCGAGCCGAGGTGCGGCACGTGGCCCCGGTAGGCGGCCGCCACGCTGCCCGGGTTCGCCTCGACGAACGCCAGCATCCGCTCGATCGGCAGCAGGGCGCGCTCGCGCACGGGCTCGGGCATGCTGACCTCGCCGCGCCCGGTCTCGAGGGCCGCGATCACGCCATCGAGGCTGTTCATCGCCATCCACGGGCAGTGGGCGCAGCTCTTGCAGGTGGCGCTGTCGCCGGCGGTCGGCGCCTCGATCAGGGTCTTGCCCGGGGCGAGTTGGCGCATCCGGTGGAGGATCCCGTTGTCGGTGGCCACGATGTACTCGCGGGCGGTGCCCTCGACCACCGCCGCCAGCAGCTGCGAGGTGGACCCGACGACGTCGGCCTGCGCCACGACCCCCTCGGGGGACTCCGGGTGCACGAGCACCAGCGCGTCGGGGTGCTCCTCGCGGAGCAGCTCGAGCTCGACGGCCTTGAACTCGTCGTGGACCACGCAGGCGCCCCGCCACAGGAGCATGTCGGCGCCGGTCTCGCGCGCGATGTACTCGCCGAGGTGCCGGTCGGGCGCCCAGAGCAGCCGCTCGCCCCGAGCGGCCAGGTCCCGCACGATCGCGAGCGCGCAAGACGAGGTGACCATCCAGTCGGCCCGCGCCTTCACCGCGGCGCTCGTGTTCGCGTAGACCACGACCGTGCGGTCGGGGTGGGCGTCGCAGAAGGCCGCGAACTCGTCGGGCGGGCAGCCGAGGTCGAGCGAGCAGGTCGCGTCGAGGTCGGGCATGAGCACGCGCTTGCCCGGGCTCAGGATCTTCGCGGTCTCGCCCATGAACCGGACGCCCGAGACCACCAGCGTCTGCGCTGCGTGGTCGCGCCCGAAGCGGGCCATCTCGAGCGAGTCGGCGACCAGGCCGCCGGTCTCGAGCGCCAGGTCCTGGATGTCGCCGTCGGTGTAGAAGTGCGCCACGAGCACCGCGTCGTTCGCGCGCAGGAGGGCGGCGGCGCGCGCCTTGGCGGCGGCCCGGGTCGCCGGGTCCGGCGTCGCCGGGACGCGGGCCCAGGCGTAGGCGATCCGCTCCGCCCCGGAGAGCACCGGCAGCGCGTACTCGACGCTGCGTCGTTCGATGGTCACGTTCGCCTCGCTGGTGGCCGCCGCGCGGCCGTTATGCCTGATCGTAGCGCGCCCGCCCGCGCCGGCCATCGAGGACCGGCCACGGACGGGCGTGCCGTCGCGGTCGTGTGGGTCGCCGCACGCTGGCGGCCGGGGTCGTCAGCCGGCGGGCGTCAGCCAGACCGGGTACTCGGTGACGTTCTCGGGGCTGCCATCCTTCGCGGACAGGTCGAACACCCGGAGCGTTCCCCACTGCGCCTTGCCCACGGAGTAGGCGAGCGAGGTCGAGAAGTCGCCCCAGCAGCCGGTGCCGCAGGAGGCCATGACCTGCTTGTCCGCGAGCACCTTGCCGCTGGCGTCCTTGATCTGGGCCCGGAACGCGGCCTCGAACACGTTGGCGACGCCGGTGACCTTGGCCGGGTTGCCCGCGGCGGCACCCCATGCCGGCCGGTCGACGAAGATGCCGGGCAGGAAGGCTGTCGCCCGGGCGCGTGACGTCGGGATGGAGGTCCCGATCGGGCTCGCCAGGGTCTTGCCCTCGACGGTGAAGGTCACGGTGTCCACGGTCGAGAACTGCGTCAGCGTGTAGACGACCTGCGCGAAACGCTCATCGGGTCGCGCCGGGTTGTAGCCGCTCAGGAGCTCCTGTGAGAGGTCCACGGTGGCCGTCCCGTTCTTGATGGTGAGGCCGAGCAGACGGGTCGCGCCGGGGACGGCGCTGTACATCGCGGGTCGCGCACCGAGCTCCTTGGCGCTCGGCCCGGCGATCAGCTGGCGCATGGCCGCCGCGGCGACACCTGTGGTCGCGGGGATCTCGCGCAGGACGGGGACGAGCCCGGCGTTGCTCGTGAAGCTGCCGAGCACGAAGTAGGCGCGGACGATGACGGTGCCCGACGGGGCCGCGGTCGGCGCGGCGGTCGGCGCGGCGGTCGGCGCGGCGGTCGGCGTCGCCGGGGTGCCTGAGCAGCACGGGGAGGCAGGGGGCAGCGTCGGGGAGGCGGATGCCGTCTCGGACGGGCCCGGCGTGGCGTCACCGGACGGCGGCGCGACCGAGGCGTCACCGGTTGGCGCCGGGGTGGACGGGGTGCCGAGCGGGCCGCTGGCCGGCGAGCAGCCGGCGACGAGGGCCAGCATGGCGACGAGGACTAGGGTCAGCGTGGTGGAGGGGCGGCCGGCGGTGCGCATGGCCGGGACCTCAGTGCGGGTTCCGAACGGCCCCAGCATCGCGCCGGCGCGTGTCGGGGGCATCGCCCAGAGGTAACGATCAGGTCACCGACGACGTGGGCAGGGTCAGCGCGAAGACCAGGCCGCCCGCGGGGCGGGCGCGGACCCGGAGCGAGCCGCCGATGAGCGCGGCGTGCTCGGCGGCGATCGCGAGGCCCAGCCCCGACGAGCCGCCGGCGCGCGAGGGGTCGCCCTTGTAGAAGCGGTCGAACAGGTGCGGGAGCGCGAGCGCCGACACGCCCGGCCCGCGGTCTGCGACCGTGATCACGGCCCCGCCGCGCACGGCGACGAGCGACACCTCCACGGGCGCGCCCGGGGCGTGCTCCCGCGCGTTGTCGAGCAGGTTGCCCAAGATGCGCTCGAGTCGCCGGGGGTCCGTGGTCGCCGGGACCGGCGTCGGCGGGGTGGTGAGCGCGGCGGCCGGCAGCCGGGCCGCCACGACGCCCGCCACGATGCGCCCCAGGTCGACCGGCTCGAAGACCGGCTGCTCGGCCGCCGCGTCGAACCGCGAGACCTCGAGCAGGTCGTCGACCAGCGAGCGCATCCGACGCACATCGCCGACGAGCAGCTCGCCCGCCCGTCGGGCGTCGGGCGGGAGGTCCGCGAGGGCGGGCTCGATGAGCGACGCCTCCGCGACCAGGGCCGCGAGCGGGGTCCGCAGCTCGTGCGCCACGTCGGCCACGAACTGGCGGTTGTGGGCCTGCGCCTCCTCGAGGCTCGCGACGGTGGCCTCGAGGGAGGCCGCCATGCGGTTGAGCTCGGCGGCGAGCCCGGCGAGCTCGTCGCGGCCACCGGCAGGCACGCGGGCACCGAGGTCGCCGCCGGCGATGCGCCTGGCCGCCGCCCCTGCCGCCGCCACCGGGCGGAGGATGCCGCGCGCGACGACACCCGCCGCCACCAGGGCAAGCAGGATCGCGACCAGGGCGGCCGCCAGGAGGCCGAGCTGGAGCTGCGCGAGCGCGGTGTCCACCCCGGTGGCGTCGAACACGAAGTAGAGGTCCGGCGGACCTCCCTGGCGGCCGCCCACGATGAGCACGCTCTGCCCGCGGAGGTCCTGCCAGGCGAAGCCGAGCTGCCCGCCGGCCACGATCGCGCGCAGCTGCGGGTCGATCTCCGCCACCGCCCCGATGAGCGACGGCGCTGAGACGTACACGTCGCTGTTCCCGAAGTCGGCGATCGTCTCCACGTCACCGCGGAAGCGGAAGGCCGCCGGCAGCCCGCCGGCGGCGAACTGGGCGGCGCTGGTTGGCTGGGGATCCTCGGCCGGGAGCAGGACCGACAGGTTGAAGTCCGCCTGGCGCCGCGCCTCGGCCACCATGGAGCCGCGCAGGGACGCGTCGACGAACGTGTACACGCCCAGGCCGATGCCGGCCACGGTCACGGCCACGAGGGCCACGAGCGTGAGGGCCAGCCGCGTGCGGAGACCGCCCGGGAGCCGGAGGCGCCGTCGCATGGGTCTTGCCTCAGCCAGCCGGCCGGACGGCCTTGTAGCCGGCGCCGCGGACGGTGACGATGAGCGCCGGGTTGGCGGGGTCGGCCTCGACCTTCGAGCGGAGCCGGCCCACCGCGACGTCGACGAGGCGCGAGTCGCCCAGGAAGTCGTACCCCCAGACGCGGTCGAGCAGCAGCTCGCGGGTCACAACGCGGCCGGGCTGGCGAGCGAGCTCGAGGAGCAGGTCGAACTCGGTCCGCGTGAGGCCGACCTCGCGACCGTCGAGGCTCGCCGTGCGGCCGGCCGGGTCGATGCGCAGCGGGCCGAGTGCCACGGTCTCGTCGGCCGCGCCGGGCAGGGCGGGGACCCCCCGGCGGAGAGCTGCCCGCACCCGCGCCACGAGCTCGGGCATCTCGAACGGCTTGGTGACGTAGTCGTCGGCGCCCGACTCGAGGCCAACCACCACGTCGATCGTGTCGGCGCGCGCCGTGAGCATCACGACCGGCGTCATCGCCTCGCGCCGGACCGCCCGCAGCACCTCCAGCCCGTCGAGGCGGGGGAGCATGACGTCAAGCAGCACCAGGTCCGGGCGCTCGGCCCGCCAGCGGTCCAGCCCCTCGACGCCGTCGACCGCCGTCGCCACCGTGAAGCCAGCCGCGCGCAGGCCCAGCGCGGTCACCTCGCGGATCGACGGGTCGTCCTCGACCAGCAGGATGCGGGCGTCCACGCGGTCGAGTATGGCCGAGGCGGCGTCAGTGCGCCTCGTGCTCGTGCGGCGCCTGGAGCTCGCGGAGCCGCTCGTCGGAGATGCCCAGCTGGTGGGCCAGCTCGTGGCGGACGGTGTCGCGGACGCGCGCCCGGACGCCCTCGGCGGTCGTGGCCGAGCGCATGCAGGCCCCCCGGAAGATCGTGATCCGGGACGGTAGCAGGGCCCAGTCGGCGTTGAGGGCCGCGCGGTGCACGCCCTCGAACAGCCCGTACAGCCCCGGCACGCCCAGTCGCCCCAGCAGCTCGGGATCCGGCTCCTCCTCGATCAGGACGGCGAGCGGGCCGAGCGCTCGGCGGAACGGCTCGGGGATCCCGTCGAGGGCCTCGAACACCCAGTCATCGAACGTGTCGTCGTCGATCCCGAGCGGGTTGGCCATGCCCGCAGGGTACCCGGCGCCGACCCGCGACGCCGACTCGCGCGCCGGGCTACACGCGGGCGAGCAGCGCCTCGAGATACCCCTCCGTCCGTCGGAGCCCGTCGCCGACGAGGGCGTCCGGATCGTCGAGGAAGTCCAGCAGCTGGCGCAGGTCCCACCACGCCTGGTCGGCCGGCACGACACCGCCTGCGGCCGTGTAGGCCGCGAGCACGCGGTCGGCGGCGTCGATCCCGTGTCGCGAGCCGAGGTTGGCGCGCCAGTGGGCGAGGTCGACGGCCAGCGGGCCCACCGCCGCGCTGCCCCAGTCCACGACGCCCGCCAGCCGGCCCGCCTGCCAGATGGTGTTCGCGGGGTGGAAGTCGCGATGCAGGAACCTCGGGTCGTCCCGCGGCGATGACGGACCGCGGGCCGTCACGTCGAGCGCCGCGCGCCACGCTGCCGGGCGCTCGGCGGCGACGGGGGCGCGGAGCCGAGCGTGCTCGTAGTAGGGCCGGAATGGGTGGACAACGACCTGGACTGCACCAGCGATGGCGTGGATCCGGACCAGCACCTCGGCCATGGCGGCGACCCGCGCCGGGCGCGCCTCGTCAGCGCGCGACGGGCGGCGCCCCTCGACGTGGCCCATCAGCAGCGCGGGCACCCCGGCAGCCTCGCCCGCGTCGTCGACGCCGACCAGCAACGGCACCGGGACGTCCGTGTCGGCGAGGGCCGCGAGCACGGCGGCCTCGCGGGCGGGTGTGGACCCGGGGTCCTCCTCGCGCCACCCCGGGCGCAGCCAGCGCTTGAGGACGAGACGCACGGTCGCGCCGCCCGGCCCCGCGAGGGTCACAGCGTCGACGGCGCTCGCGGTGCCGCCCCGCAGCCGGCTCGAGCGCACCGCACGCCAGCCGGGTCCGGCGATCGCGGCGACCCAGCCCAGGGCGGCGCGGTCGGGCATGCGGTACCAGCGCGGCCGGCTCACGGGCCCACCGTAGCGGGCAAGCCGCCCTGCAGTCCACCACGGGCCGCAGGGCGGCCTACAGTCGGGCGGATCGGCGGCCGATACCCCCATTCGGGGTGGGGGACCACCCTGCCCGACCCTCGTCCCGGGAGTGCCGGGCACGCCCTGGCCGCCCGATGCTGGCATCGCGGCAGACGGCCCTGTCGGCCGGGAGACCCGGTGAGCACCCACCGGAGAGGAGCGCCCGAGACTTGACCACGGAGACGAGCCAGGCGGCCGGTCGGCGGAGAGCGGCGCCGGCACGGGCGTCAGGCCGGCTCTCGGAGCGCGAAGCGTGCGGCGCCGACGAGCACGATCGGCTGCTGGCGGCGATGGAGCAGTCAAGCGACGGCATCCTGGTGCTCGACGCCGACCGCCGGGTCAGCTACGCGAACGGCGCCCTGCTCGCGATGAGCGGCTTCGACCGCGACGGCCTGTACGGCCAGCCGCCGACCGTGCTCTTCGGCGGGCCGGCCAGCGGCGGGCTGCCGGCGGCGATCGAGCGCGGGACGTCGTGGTCCGGGTCGCACCCCGCCTGGACCGCGGACTGCGGCAGCTTCGAGGCCGAATGGGCCCTGACCCCGACCCTCGACCCGGACGGGCGGCTCTCGGGGCTGGTCGCGGTCGCCCGAGACCGGACGCGCGAGCGGGCGCTCGAGGCGCAGGTGGCGCGCATCCAGCGGCTCGAGGCCCTCGGCCAGCTGTCGGCCGGCATCGCCCACGACTTCAACAACCTGCTCGCCGCGATCCTGGGCTATGCCGGGATGCTGCGCGAGTCCGTGGCGGGCGACGAGACCGCGGGGCGTGACCTCGACGAGATCGTGGCTGCCGCCGACCGCGGGCGCCGCCCTCGTCCGCCAGCTCGTGGCGTTCAGCCGCAAGCAGGTCACCCGGCCCGCGGTCGTGGACCTCAACACCGTGGTGACCGACATCGCGCCGATGCTCCAGCGGCTGATCGGCGAGCACGTCCACCTCCAGACGTCGCTGTCCGGCAGCCTCGGCCAGGTGCTCGCCGATTCGGGCCAGCTCGAGCAGGTGCTCGTGAACCTGGCCACGAATGCCCGCGACGCGATGCCCGGCGGGGGCCGCCTGACCATCGAGACCGGCAACGTCCAGCTCGACGACGTGTACGCGAGCCAGCACGCAGGCGTGCGGCCCGGCCGGTACGTGCTGCTGGCCGTGAGCGACACTGGCGCGGGCATGGACGCCGAGACCCTGTCGCACATGTTCCACCCGTTCTTCACGACGAAGGGGCCCGAGCACGGCACCGGCCTCGGCCTGGCCACCGTGCACGGCATCGTGACGCAGTCCGGCGGCCATGTGTGGGCCTACAGCGAGCTCGGCCGGGGGACGAGCTTCAAGGTCTACCTGCCGCGCGTCGACCGGGTGGTGCCGCAGCGGCCCGGCCGCGACCGGGTGGCCGTGGCGGGCGGCAGCGAGACCGTGCTGATCGTGGAGGACGAGCCGGCCATCCGCAGCCTGATGTCGCGCGTGCTCGAGCGGGCCGGCTACCGCGTCCTCTCGGCGCCCGACCCGCACACCGCGCTGGCGACGCCACCGAGCGAGCTCGAGTCGGTCGACCTGCTGCTGACCGATATGGTCATGCCCGACCTGTCCGGCCCCGAGCTCGCGGCCATCCTGCTCGACCGCGTCCCTAACCTCCGGGTCCTGTGCATGTCCGGCTACGCGGAGCAGTCGGCCGCCTACCAGGGCCTGGGCGGCGCAGCGACCGACTTCATCGCCAAGCCGTTCACGGCCGAACAGCTGCTGAGTACGGTCCGCGGCCTGCTCGACGTCCGCGCCTGAGGCCGACCGAGCGGGACGCAGGGAGCCGCGCTCTCGCACGCCTTGCGGGACCTGATGGCGGGGCGCTAGATGCCGCCGCTGCCGTCGAAGCGCTCGGTGTCCGGCTCGCTCCTGCCCGCGCCCGCGCCGGCCGGGACGCCGGCGGCGTCGTTGAGGGGCCGGATCAAGGCGTCGGCGCCGTCTGGGGGTGCCGCCCACGCCGGGGGCGCCGGCTCCTCGATCGGCGGCAGGAGCGGCGCGCCGGTGATGAGCCGCGTCCCGCGCCCGCTCGTGAAGAAGCTCCACGCCCAGCGGACCATGACCACGATGCGGTTGGCGAACCCGATCAGGTAGAAGATGTGGATGGCGAGCCACATCATCCAGGCGATCACCCCGCCCTGCCGCCCGAGCGGTCCCAGCCAGCGGATGTTCGTCACGCCGTGGAGGCGCCCGATCACCGCGACGTCGCCCTTGTCGGTGTACTTGAACACGCCAGGGTCGCCGCCATCGAGCCGCGCGAGGACCGCCTTGGCCGCCCACGAGCCCGTCTGGATGGCGCCCTGCGCGATCCCCGGCACGGGCTTGTCCTTCTTCCACGGCTGCACCGCGGCGTCACCCAGCGCGTAGATCTCGGGATGGCCCGGCACCGTGAGGTCCGGCCCCACGAGGATCCGCCCGGCCCGGTCCGTCCGGGCGCCCGTGGCCTCGGCCACCCGCCGCGCGAACGTCGAGGCCTGCACGCCCGCGGCCCACAGCGTGGTGCGGGCCGGGATGGCCTGTTCCACGTTGTCGTGGACGACCGTCACGGTGTGCGCGTCCACCCCGACGACGCGCGTGTTCGTCCGCACCTCGACGCCCAGCGCCTCGAGCTGCTTCTTCGCCGACTTCGAGCGGCCGGGCGGGTAGGGGGGCAGGATGCGGTCGAGCGCCTCGACCAGGATGATCCGCGCGTCGGGCGAGTGGATGGAGCGGAAGTCGCGCCGCAGCGTGTCGTTCGCGATCTCGCCCAGGGCCCCCGCCAGCTCCACGCCCGTCGGACCCCCGCCGATCACCAGGAACGTCATCCACTCCCGCCGCCGCTCGAGGTTCTGCTCGCGCTCGGCCGCCTCGAACGCGATGAGGATGCGGCGGCGGATCTCGAGCGCGTCGTCGATCGACTTGAGGCCCGGCGCGTTGGGCGCCCATGCGTCGTTGCCGAAGTACGAGTGGCGGGCGCCGGTGGCAACGATCAGCGTGTCGTACGGGACCGGCCCGCCGTCGGACAGCACGACCTCCCGCCTGTCGGCGTCGATCCCGACCGCCTCGCCCAGCAAGACGGTCGTGTTGGCGTTCTTGCGCAGGATCGAGCGGAGCGGCTGCGCGATGTCGCCCGGCGAGATGGCGCCTGTCGCCACCTGATAGAGCAGCGGCTGGAACGTGTGGAAGTTGCGCCGGTCGACGAGGGTGACGCTGACCCGCGGGTCCTTGCCCAGGGCGCGAGCGGCGTTCAGCCCGCCGAAGCCGCCGCCGACGATGAGGACGCGGTGCGAAGCCATGGCCAGCCCATCGTCGCACGGATGTCGACCAAGGGGCGCCGGCGTGGTCGGCGTCCCGGGGCCCTGTCCGCGGCGGTTACGGCACAGGTACCGACGCCAGGCCATCCCCGGTCCCGATCCACGCCATACCGCTCGCATCCGCCGCGAGCGCTGCCGTCCACATCGATGTTGTGGGCGGCAGCGACGCTCCGGGAGGCCGCGGTGCCGACGAGATGTCGACGTCCGCGAGGGTGACGGCGCCGATGACCCTCCCGTCCACGACATGCTCGATGACGCTGTGCCCGTCCGGGCCGCCGCCGCGGAGGAACACCATCGCGCCGCCCCTCGGGTCGGGCACGGCCAGGTTGCCCAGTCCACAGTACGGGGATGCGTCGGGCAGCAGGGGTGTCACATCCCGTCCCGTGATCCAGCTTCCGCCGCCGCGGCCGCCGGAGGTCAGCACCTCATCGCCGACCGCGAAGAGACGGTCGCCTCCAGCGTCGACTCCATACAGCACGTGGCCGTCTTGGTCGAGGACGTCGATGGGCAGGCCATTCGCGCACGCGTCGGGGCTGGGGAGCAGGTAGATCCGACCCCGGGCGTCGACCGCGAGGTCGCGCGCTCCTGCATACCCGGCGGGAATCGCGATCCGGCCGACTTCGTGGAAGGACGCGTCGTACCGGGTGAGCCAGGGCACGTTGTTCCGGGCGAGCAGGAGCACCCCGTCGAGGAAGGTGAGTGCGCTCGGCCAGACGCCCTGGTTCGGGCCGCTGGTTGCCCCCGTCAGGGCGCCCGTGACCCGAGACGGAAGCGCAATGCTCGTGAGCTTCGTGGTGGCCGGATCGTAGCGGACGAGGCGCTTTCCGCCTGCGAGCCAGACGACGCCCGAGGAGTCGATCTTGAGCGGGCCGAACTCGCGGATGTAGCTCTCGTCGGGCGGGAGCGGCACGTCGCGCACCGCGCGGCTCGCGGGGTCGAACCCGCGGAGGACGGTGTGCCCGGCCGAGTCGTCGGTGACGTACCAGAGGAGCTGGCGGGCCGCGTCGAAGGCAAGCGTCATGACGCTCGAGCCGTTCGAGACGGCTGACTGCGGCACGTCGGGGGAGGGAGGGGGCGGCGATGGAGGGGACGTCTGCCCGTCCGTGGCGGTGGACGTTGGCGGCGGTTGGAGGCTCGGGGCGCCACTGCCCGGGGTGATGGGCGCCGGGGAGCAAGCGGCGACCGCTGCCAGGAAGAACGCGCAGAGAGGCCGAAGCATGCGGCGCAGACGTCGGCAGCACCCTTCCGGTTGCACATGGGCCCGACACGGCAGGCCCCAGCCGAGCGAGCGATCGACCGGACATCGCGACGGCGATCGGGTGGCAGCACCAATCGTGCACGGCGATCCTGCCCGCGGAGCGGGGTGCCCCCGTGCCCCTCGCTGTCGGCAGGCGACGCCCTCGGCCGGCTCAGCCGCGGGCCAGGCGCTCCCCGTCGGCGAGGAGGGCGTCCCGGATCTCGGGTGAGGTGGCCTCGGCGTAGACCCGGCACAGGGGCTCGGTGCCCGAGGTGCGGATCATCACCCACGAGCCGTCCTCGATGAAGAACTTGTAGCCGTCGTTGGTGGTGAGGACCTGCGTCCGCACGACCGGCTGGCCGGCGAGCGAGGTCGGTGCCGCCTCTCGCAGACCCTCCACGATGCGCCGCTTGACCGCGTCATAGCCGGCCCGCACGAAGTGGAGGTCGATCCGCGAGTAGAAGGACTGGCCGGCGAGCGCGTGGAAGTGCTCGAGCACCTTCGACACGGGCCACACGCCGCGGGCCTTCTCGCGCAGGAACAGGTCGAGCAGCAGCAGGTCGGCATAGACGCCGTCGCGCTCGGGCAGGTGCATGCCGAACCCGAACCCGCCCGACTCCTCGCCGCCCATCATGGCGCCCGTCTCGATCATCTTGGGCCCGATGAACTTGAAGCCCACCGGCACCTCGTAGACGTCGAAGCCGTAGTGCTCGCCGAGGCGCGGGACCATCGAGGTGTTGTTGACGCTGTAGACCACGGGGTCGCGCCAGCCGCGGTGCTCGGCCAGGTAGTAGGTGAGCAGGCCCGTGACCTGCAGCTGGTGGATGAACACGCCGCGCTCGTCGGCCGCCCCCGCCCGGTCGGCGTCGCCGTCGAGCATGAGGCCCAGGTCGAAGCCGCCCGCGGCCATCCTCGCCAGGGCCTCGTCGATGTGCGGGCGGATGGGCTCGGGGTTGATGCCGCCGAAGTACGGGTTGCGCTCGAGGTGGAGCTCGGTGACCCCGATGCGGCCGCCCGCCAGGAGTCGGCTGATCCAGCCTGCGCCCGAGCCGTAGAGCGGCTCCACGAGGACGCTCACGTCCGCCGCCCGCAGCGCGTCGAGGTCGAGCGTCCGCCGGACGTGCGCCTCGTACGCGTCGTACGGGTCGAAGTACTCGAGGAGGCCCGCGGCCTCGGCGTCCGCGAGCGGGCGGCGGTCGATGTCCAGCTCGGCGTTGCGGCTGATCTGCGCCTCGATGGTCTTGAGCATCTCGGCGCCGGCCGCGGCGCCGGTGGGCGCCTTCACCTTGAACCCGTTGTCGGTCCACGGGTTGTGGCTGGCCGTGATGACGATGCCCGCCGCGGACCCGCGCAGGACCACCTCGAGCGACGACATCTGCGTGGGAACGGCGTGCGTGGCGAGGGCCACGCCGATCCCGCGCGCGGTCAGGACCTCGGCGGCTGCGGCCGCGAAGTGCTCGGACGCGAACCGCCGGTCGAAGGCGATCACCACGCCCTTGGCGCTCTCGCCCCGCGCGGCCACGTACTCCGCAACGCCGTCGGCGCAGCGGCGCACCGACTCGAACGTGTAGTCCTCGGCCACTCGGGCGCGCCAGCCGTCGGTCCCGAAGACGATGGTCGGTGCGCGGCGGGGTGAGGCGGCGGACGTCACGGTGCAGACCTCGGGTGGCGGTGCGGGCGGGTCAGTCCGAGGATACCGCCCGTGCCGCGGGCATTTCGCGGATCGTGCGCCCGTCGCGGTCAGGCGGCCGCGGCCGGCAGGCGTGGCCGATGCCGGCAGGTTCGGCCGATGCCGGCAGGTTGCCAGACAGTCACTCGACGACTACTGGGCAGGCGGGGCCTGCTGGCCCGGCGCGAATCGGCGTCACCCATTCGCAGGACGACTGGATGGCGTCAGACCGATGCGATTCCGGGCGGCTGCGAGCCACGTGGCTCACCTTGCATGCACGTCACGACTGCATGGCTACGCGGGCCGAGCCTAGACCCAGCCAGCGAGCCAGGTGCGGAGCGCGTCCTCGACGGCGCCGGGCGTCGCCGCGATCCGCTCGCGGAACCGGACGGGGCGGCGCAGGACCGTCTTGAGCTGCGGCGGGATCGTCGCGCCCGGGGCCAGGTCCGCGACGTGGTCCAGCAGGTCCAGCTCCGCGTCACCCGTGGGCATCGGCGCGCCCGGGGCCCGGTCCGTGAGCGCCCGGGTGACGTCGGCCGCGAACTTGCTCCAGTGCGCGGTGGCCACGACCAGCACCGGGCGGCCCTCGGCACGCTGCTCGGCCACCCTCCACGCGACGGCGGTGTGGGGGTCGAGCAGGTAGCCGCGGTCTCGCTGGACCTCCGCGATCGTGCGCAGGCAGGTCGCGTTGTCGGCCCAGCCGCCAGCGAACGCCTCGCGCAGGCGGTCGAGCGTTGCCGCGTCCACCGTGAACCGGCCGTTCGTCCGCAGGTCGGCCATCCAGCCGCGCACCCGCTCCGGATCGGCCGTCAGGTCGAACAGCAGCCGCTCGAGGTTGCTCGACACGAGGATGTCCATCGACGGCGAGGGCGTCTTGACCAGCGACCGCGCGCTGATGTCGTAGACGCCGGTGGCGATGAACTCGGCGAGGACGTTGTTGCTGTTGCTCGCGCTGATCAGGCGGCCGATCGGCGCGCCGATGCGCCGCGCGTACCAGGCCGCGAGCACATTGCCGAAGTTCCCGGTGGGCACGCAGACGTCGACGAGTTCGCCCTCGCGCAGCGCGCCGCGAGAACGCAGGTCGGCGCAGGCGGAGAGGTAGTAGGCGACCTGCGGCAGCAGCCGGCCCCAGTTGATCGAGTTGGCCGACGAGAGCGAGACGCCGTGGGCGCCGTCGAGCTCGGTCGCGAAGGCGTCGTCCTCGAAGACGCGCTTCACCGTGGTCTGGCAGGCGTCGAAGTCACCGGCCACGCGGAGCACGTTGACGTTGGTGCCGGGGCGCGTCGTCATCTGGCGCTCCTGGAGCGTCGACACGCCCGCGTCGGGAAACAGGACGGCGATCCGCGTGTGCTCGCGGTCCGCGAACCCCTCGAGCGCGGCCGCGCCGGTGTCGCCGCTGGTGGCGACCAGGATCAGGTAGTCGCGCGTGCTCCCGGCGCCAGCCGCTGCCTGCTCGATCGACGCGCTGAACAGCCGCGGCATGAGCTGGAGCGCCATGTCCTTGAACGCGAGCGTCGGGCCGTGCCACAGCTCGAGCACGAATCGGCCGCCGCCGAGGTCGCGGACCGGGGCGACCTCGGGCACGTCGAACTGGGCGCCGTAGGCACCCGCGGCGGCCGCCGTGAGGACGGCCGGCGCGAGGTCGGGCTCGAAGGCGTTGATCACCTGCTCGGCGCGGCGCGCGTAGGGGAGGCCGGCCAGCGCGTCGATCTCCGTGCTCGTCATCGCCGGCAGCCGCTCGGGCACGAACAGCCCGCCGCCCGGGGCGATCCCCTCGAGGACCGCCTCGCTGAACGTCCGGGCCCGGTCGGCGAGGCCGCGCGTGTCGAGGTACTGCATCAGGGCCCGATGGTAGCAACGCCGTTGACCAGATCGGCCTGAGCAGCGGGCTGGCCGCGACCCGATGTGGCGCACGGAGCGCCCGCAGGCTCGTCTCCTCTCGTCGGAGCCTGTGGCCACGTCGCGGCTCGCGGGCCGGCATCGGAACGGACGCCGGCTCCGGAGTGTCTCGGCGAGGACGCGCAAAGTGATGTGCTACCTTCATGTACATGAGCAATACCGTCGGGATCGCCGAGCTGCGCCAGAACCTCAGCCACTACCTGCGTCGCGTCGAGAACGGCGAGCGGTTGCTGGTGACGGACCGGAACAGGCCCGTCGCGGAGCTCGGCCCGGCGCCCAGCAGCGGCGGTGCCCTCGACCGCCTGATCGCCGAGGGGCGCGTTGGGCGGCCGACGCGACGCGGGCTGCCGCCGCCGCTGCGGATGGAAGGCGACGCCCATGCGCTGAGTCGCGCCCTCGACGAGATCCGCGGCGAGCGCTGAGTGGTGGCGCTCTTCTATGCGGATGCATCGGCGCTCGTCAAGCTGGTCCGGGACGAGCCCGAGAGCGATGCGCTCCGAGCCTTCCTGGCCGACTCCGACATGGTCTCGAGCGAGCTCGTGCTGACCGAGGTGCCGCGGGCCATCAGGCGCGCCGCCGACCGTGAGCGGCGGCTGGACCTGGGCGTCCTCGTGGACCGCGCTGGAGATCTCCTCGAGGCGGTGGCGCTGCTGCCCCTGGATCGCGCCCTGCTCCTGGCAGCGGGAGCCCTCGCCGAGCCTGCGCTCCGTGCGCTCGATGCAATTCACGTCGCGTCGGCGGTGGACCTCGGACCCGTCGACGGGTTCGTGACCTACGACGAGCGCCAGGCTGCGGCTGCCCGACTGGCCGGCCTGCGCACCGTATCGCCCGGCAGCTGACCATGGGATCTCGCAAGCGCGAGCCGAGGTTCGCGGCATCTGGCAGCAACGGGCCGGGACCGTCCGGCGGTTGCGCACAGGCTTGACCGTGCGGATCGACGCTCCTGGCCCGATCCGTGGGCGACGCTACCCGGCGGCTGGAACCGGACCCTCGCGAAGGCCGAGCACGTTGCCCGACGGGTCCTTGAACCAGCCGGCCCGAACCGGCCCGAACTGTGCGATGCCGTTGACGGTCTTGGGGGTCTCGTACTCCTCGAGGACGACCCCGCGTGCGGTCAGCTCGCGGACGACCGCCTCGATGTCATTGACTTCGAAGTGCAGCACCGTCTGACCGCCCGCCCCAGGCTGACCGCGCCGGATCGTCAGCTGCGAACCCTTGCCTGCACCAAACCGGATCCCGGCAGGCGTCGTCTCGAGCAGCGTCAGCCCGAGCTGGTCCTCATAGAAGGCCCGCGCAACGTCCACGTCGTTGACCACGAGCGTCGTCACAGCCAGGAACTCGGAGAGCATCGTCGTCACCTCGATCATCGGGCGGAGCCCAGCGCTGATGGGATGCTGCTGGCCACGCAAGCGGGGACCTGGACCCGGCGCGAGGACGGGAGTATGGGCCTTCGCACCACATCCTGTGCGGAACACGGGCGGTACCTCGGAGGCCGCTCGCCATGTCTTTCGCGGACGGCCCCTGGTCCGGGCGTCGCCGGGCAGACTTGAAACCCCGCGAGGATCGCCCCCGCCAACCTCGTCCAGCTGCACCCGTCAGTAGATGGGTTCAAGCTCGTCCGGACGTCTGACGAGGCGCCCAGGGGCCGCCAGCCCGGTGGGCGCAAATGTCTCGGCTGACCGAGCGTTGAATGCGCCTGCCGCTCGCGACGGCCAGCGATCGGCGAAGGACACCCGCCAGTCAGCAGGCGCCCCCTGGGGGACGATCGCGTCTCCCGCTGACCGGACGGCCCGGTCGGGAGGAAGCCGCTGCGATCGCGCGTTCCCGAACCATCCGCGCAATCGAACGTCTTGAGGACGTCGAAGAAGAGCCGAACGCCGTATCGATCACCCGCGCGTCGTCCGTTGTCGTGGCCGACGCACAGACCGGGCCCCGCGCGGCGAACGACCCCTGGGTGTATCGAAGGACGAGCTGGCGTTGATCGTCACCGGTCGCAGCCCCCCGGACGCGCTGACCGGGATGGCCGCCATCAAGGCCACCAGGAGCGCGATACCGAGCGGGACGCAAAGCCTGCGCATGTGCGCCTCCTTGGCTTCAGCCTGCACCCAGCGAGGTCCGTGGCGTCAGCGAGCCGAATCCTGGCGACCGTTGCTCTACGTTGATCCCACGCTCGCTCTAGTGCGGCTCTACCCCAACTCACTCCTGCCTGTCGCCCGGGCCCACCATGGACCTCCGGTGACGACCATCGCCCCGAACGACTTCGTCCACCCCCAGCGGTCAAGAGGTGGGAGCCTGCGCACGAACGAGCGGCGCGACCGCGATCTTGCCGGGGTCGCGGGTCAGGCTTCGCGAGATACCCCGTGGACCTGGAAGCCGGTCGCTCGCGCGGCCGTGCCGAGTTCGTCGTCGTGCGTCGCGAACACGAGTCCCTCGACGCTGTCTCGGGCCAACAGGGCGCTCGCGAGATGGATAGCGTCGAGGGAGCCCAAGGCGGTCGGAAACGGCTCGGCGGCACGCTCGAGCACGACCGAATCCAGCGCGATAAGGCTGAACGCGTCGATGGCCTCGAGCACATCGGCCCGGTAGTTCGCGATCTGCCGATCGTCGAGACCGAGGCGGACCCGGGCCCGGTCGATCGTGCGAAGGCACTCGAGCCGGATCAGCTCGCTGGAGACCGGATTGGTTATCGATGGCCAGAGCTCAAGTCGGCCCGGCTCGCCCAGGACGACGCGGAGGAGGACGGAGGAGTCGACGTAGACGTTCAACGATCCCGTCGCTCCTCGAGGAGGAGCTCGGTCGATGGAACCGGCCAGCCGGCGGGGGCGCGTCGCCGATCGCGGATCTCTGGAAAGCCACGATTGGGTTGGATCAGGCGGACGTGCCTGCCGGGCGGAGGCAGGGGAACGATGCGCGCAATGGCGCGGTTCCGGTCCATGACGACAACCTCCGCGCCACCCTCGACCGCCCGGAGATGCTCGGACAGGCGGTTCTTGAGCTCGGCGATCTTCACCTGTCTCATGGCTAGATCTAGCCATAACAGGACCTGAGATGTCAAGGCCTGAGCCCGGGCCACCGTCCGTGCCGGAACGATTGACATCTCGATGACGCCATCCGGCCTCAAGACTTCATGCGGCTCGGCCGGTCAATAGCTCCGAGTCTGCGCACCGGGTGACGGAGGCGTCTCATGACCGTCGGCTAGACATCGCCCGAGGCCAGCGATCTGCGATTGTGGCGTGACCGTCATGTGGCAGGGCTTGCGGGTGCTGCTCCGGCTGCTGGTGCGCCGGCTTGGTCGGACCGGAGCCGTGCTGGTTCGATCTGGTCTGCCTTTGCGCCGGGCTGGGTCGCGCGGTGGCCCAAACGGGGGCGGTGCTGCCGCTCGTGGGTCCTCGGCACCACCGGGTTCGCCGCGCTCCTGCTGCCAACTTACCGGCTCGGCCGCGCATCCTTGGCGCTACTGGCGCCGATCGTGGCCGCGGATGCTGTCTGGCTGGTGGCGGCCGTGGGCTCGCTGACCGGCTGCGTCGCCCGGCGGCCATTGGCGGCCGCCTCGCGCCGCCCGACGCCCGGGCTACCATGGATCTCCCGTGAGCATCGCCGATCGGCGTCGTCCAGCTCCACCCGTCGATAGGTCCGACTTCGTGCGCGACAGTCTCGCGATCACCCAGCATCCGACGCTCATCGAGCCTCCGAAGAGCGAAGTCGACCGGCTAGGCATCCAGTCGGAGCCCTCGCTTCGCAAGTCGATAGGCGCCCTCGATCGCGAACGCCAGCGCGAGCATCGCGGCCAGGATCCACAGCTTGGCGGGCGAGGTCGTTGTCGTCTGCCAGACCAGTGCGCCCAGCGCAACTAGGCACGCGACAGCCCGACGACCGAGATCCAGGCGCGACTGCCGGCGTGGGACGCGTGCCGCGCGTTGGCGGCGTTCACCGCGGCGAAGATCAGCAGGAAGCCGGCGCTGCCCAGCGTCGCAATGCTCGTCAGGTCGAACACGTTGGCAATCAGCAGCGTCATCCCTGCGGTGATCAAGAGTCCCTCGAAGGGCTGACCCCACACCTTGCGCTCCAGCGTCGCCGGCAATTCGCCGTCGCGCGCGATGCTGTAGCTCGAGCGCGCTGCGCCGTAGAGCGTGGCGTTGATCGCCGAGGCCGTGGACAGCATCGCTGCGATCGCGACCAGCGTGAAGCCGCTCTGCCCGAGAAACGGTCGAGCCGCTTCCGCCAGCGCGTAGTCCTTGGCTGCCACGATCTTGTCCACCGACAGGTTGCCGACGGTGACGATCGCGACCAGGACGTACAAGGCGATCACGAACCCGACCGCCGTGAAGTACGCGCGTGGCAGTGTCCGAGCGGCGTCGTTGACGTCCTGCGCCGTGTTGGCGATCAGCTCGAAGCCTTCGTAGGCGAGGAAGATGATCATCCCTCCTGCCGCCAGCTGCAGGGGTGGCGACCAGCTGCCCGGCGCGAGCTGGGCGGTGTTGATGCCGGTCATGCCTGCGCCGACGAAGAACAGCAGGATCACGACCTTCAAGCCCACGATCCAGCTCTCCGCCTTCCCGATCAGCTCGGCGCTGAGCAGGTTCAGCCCGGCGATCGTGATCACGCTGAGGCTGATCAGGACATGCGTGCCGATTCCCTGCCAGGCCTCCGGCAGGAACGTCGCCCCATAGCTGCCGAACGCGAATGCGTACAACGAGAGCATCACGATGTAGCTCAGCCACAACAGGACGTTGAGGCTGCCGGTCAACATGCCGGACCCGAAGACGCGATCTAGGAACGTGACCGTCCCGCCGCGGCTCGGGTAGGCCACCGAGAGCCTCGTGTACGAGTACGTCGTGAGCAGCGCCACGAAGCCCGCCAGCGCGAACGCCAGCGGCGTGCCGCCATGCGCCAGCTGCACGGCCAGGCCGAGGACCGCGAAGATCCCGCCCCCGACCATCCCGCCGACGCCGATCGCGACCACCCCCCAGAACCCGATCTTGGCGTTGGCTGCTTTGCCCACGAGCCGGTCACCTCCCGAACTAGTGCGCGCTCCGTTGCCAGCCTCCGGCGGAAGGCGCGTCACACGCCGGTCGGCATTGGCTGGGCAGCCTCGAAGTGACCCCATCAGCGTAGCCAGTTGTCCGAGCGCGTCATGAGCGACCGGGCGACGTCGGCAACATCCACGTCGCTGGTTGGGAGGTTGGATGCGAGCCGCGCGGCGATCTGGAACCGGGAACCTGGGATCCGTCGGCCGGATGGCGACCCTCGACCTGCAGCACTCCCAACTGCGGGCTCACGCCGCCTGCTGGGAGCTAGCCGGAACGTTCTCTTCGATGCCGCCAGAGGCGGGTTGGCGGGAGGGTATGCCGACTGGTCGTGGGGATCTGAGGCGAACCGGTCAGTCCATGGAGGCGCATCATCGCCACCGGACGGTGAGGATGTGACAGCGAGGAACGACGGTCCTACCGGTACCATGGACCTCCCGTGAGCATCGCCCCGAACGACTTCGTCCACCTCCACACGCACAGCGAGTTCAGCCTGCTCGACGGCCTCGGGCGGATCACGGACCTCGTCGACACGAGCGTCCGCCACGGCTTCGACAGCCTCGCCGTCACTGACCACGGGGCGCTCTACGGGAGCGTCGCCTTCTACCAGGCGGCCACCAAGGCGGGGATCAAGCCGATCATCGGCGTCGAGACCTACGTCGCCCGGCGGGGCATGCGGGACAAGGAGGCCAAGGCCGACCGGGACCCGTTCCACCTGGTCCTGCTCGCCACCGATCTTGAGGGCTACCAGAACCTCTGCCGGCTGATCACCGACGCCCACGTCGAGGGCTACTACTACAAGCCCCGCATCGACCACGAGCACCTCGCCCGCTACAGCAAGGGCCTCGTCGGCCTGTCAGCCTGCCTGAGCGGCGAGGTGAACCGGGCCCTGCTCGCGGAGGACTGGGACCTCGCCCGGGAGGTCGCGGGAACGTACCGCGACATCCTCGGCCCCGACCGCTTCTACCTCGAGCTCCAGGACCACGGCATCCCCGAGCAGATCGAGCTCAACCGCAAGCTGCTCAGGCTCGCCCCCGAGATGGGCCTGCCGCTGGTGGTCACCAACGACCTCCACTACGTCCACCGGGAGCAGGCCGAGGCCCACGACGTCCTGCTCTGCGTGGGCACGGGCAGCAACCTCGACACGCCCAACCGGATGCGGTTCGACTCGGACAACTTCTACCTCAAGACCGCGGCCGAGATGTTCGAGCTGTTCCCGGACCAGCGGCAGGCGTACCTCAACACGCGCCGGGTCGCCGAGATGGTCGACCTCACGCTGCCCCTGGGCGAGCTGCGCATCCCGCACTTCCCGGTCCCCGAGGGCGAGACCATCGAGACCTGGCTGCGCAAGGAGTGCCAGCGCGGCCTCGAGCGCCGCTACGGGGCGATCACCCCGGCGATCCAGGACCGCCTCGACTACGAGCTGGGCGTCATCAACCAGATGGGCTACGCCGGCTACTTCCTCATCGTGGCGGACTTCGTGAACTACGCCCGCAGCGAGGGCATCGCCACCTCCTGCCGCGGCTCTGCACCGGGGTCGATCGTCACCTACACCCTCGGCATCACGCCGGTGGACCCGCTCCACTACGGGCTGCCGTTCGAGCGCTTCCTCAACCCCGACCGCGTGACGATGCCCGACATCGACATCGACTTCGAGGACGAGCGGCGGGGCGAGGTCATCAACTACGTCAGCCGCAAGTACGGCCAGGACCACGTCGCCCAGATCATCACGTTCGGCACGATGCTCGCCCGGGCGGCCATCCGCGACGTGGGCCGCGTCATGGGCATGGGCTACGGCGACGTGGACAAGATCGCCAAGGCCGTGCCCAACCAGCTCGGAATCAAGCTCGCGGACGCGCTCGAGCTGAGCCCGCCGCTCAAGGAGATGCACGACGGCGACCCGGAGGTCGGCAGGCTGATCGCCTTCGCACAGCAGCTCGAGGGCGTGGCCCGCAACGCGTCCACCCACGCCGCGGGCGTCGTGATCTCGCGCGAGCCCCTGACCGAGCTGATGCCGCTCCAGAAGGCGACCAACTCGGACGCCCTGATGACGCAGTACGAGATGCACGGCATCGAGGCCCTGGGCCTGCTCAAGTTCGACTTCCTGGGGCTGTCGAACCTCACGATCCTGCGCCGCGCCGTGGAGCTGATCCGCGAGCACCGGGGCGTGGACGTGGACCTGGACGCGATCCCGCTCGACGACGCGAAGACCTTCGACCTGCTGGCATCGGGCGAGACGACCGGCGTCTTCCAGCTCGAGTCCGCTGGCATGCGCCGCTACATCCGAGAGCTCCAGCCCACCAGCGTCTACGACCTCGCGGCCATGGTGGCCCTGTACCGCCCGGGCCCCATGGACAACATCCCGACCTACATCCGGCGCAAGCACGGCCAGGAGCAGGTCGAGTACCTGCACCCGCTGCTCGAGCCGTTCCTCGACCGGACGTTCGGGGTGTTCGTCTACCAGGAGGACATCATGGCTGCGGCGGTCGCGCTCGGCGGCTTCTCCGGCCCCGAGGCGGACACCCTCGGCTACGCGATCCGCAAGAAGAAGTCCTCGGTGCTGCGCTCGATGAAGGAGACGTTCGTCGAACGGGCGGCCGAGCGCGGCGTCTCGGCCCAGACGATCGACGCGGTGTTCAAGGCGTTCGAGCCGTTCGAGCGATACGGGTTCAACAAGGCGCACGCGACCACGTACGGCCTCGTCGCCTACCAGACCGCCTACCTCAAGGCGAACTACACCGTCGAGTACATGACCTCGGTGCTCTCGACGTTCCGCGACAACGCGGAGAAGGTGGCGGCCGCGATCGCCGAGTGCCGGCGCCTGGGCATCGACGTGCGCACGCCGGACGTCCACCGGAGCCAGCTCGGCTTCGTGGTCGAGGGCGACGCGATCCGGTTCGGCCTGCTCGCGGTCAAGAACGTGGGCGAGGGCGCCATCCAGTCGATCATCGACGCGCGCGAGGCCGACGGCCCGTTCCGCAGCCTCACCGACCTGTGCTCGCGGGTGGACATCCGGCTCGCCAACCGCAAGGTGCTGGAGTCGCTGATCCGCGTCGGCGCGCTCAGCGTGTTCGGCCACCCGGCGCAGCTGCTGCTCGGCCTCGACGACGCGCTCGCCGCGGGGCAGGCCGCCCAGCGTGACCGGGTCTCGGGCCAGACCAGCCTGTTCGACATGGGCGGCGACGACGGGACGGTGCTCGAGAAGCCGCTGCCGGTGACGCCCGAGACGCCGGTGCGCGAGCGGCTGCGCTGGGAGAAGGAGCTGATGGGGCTCTACCTCTCGGACCACCCGATGGGCGAGGTGGCCGAGCGCGTAGGCCTGTTCGTGACCGCGTACTCGGGCGACCTGCGAGACGAGTCGCTCGACGGACAGCGGGTGGTGCTGGGCGGGATCGTGACCGGCATACGCACCATCATCACCAAGTCCAAGTCCACGATGGCCGTGGTCACGCTCGAGGACCTCCAGGGCACGATCGAGGTCGTGGTGTTCCCCAAGACCTACGAGCAGACGATGGGCGTGTGGCTCGACGGGGCCATCCTGCTCGTGGCCGGGCGCGTGGACCACCGGGGCGAGGAGGCGTCGCTGCTCGCGGACTCGGTGTGGGACTGGGACCAGGTCGCCGAAGCGGGGCCGGACGCATTCGCGCGGGACGTCGGCTCGCTCGACAAGCGCGGCCGGCGCGCGGGCGCCGGCAACGGCCACGGGTCGGGTGGCGGCGGCGCCAACGGCGGGGCTCGCCGCCGCGAGCCCGTGGCGGTCGGTCCGGGGTCGGCGGGCCCCGGCGCGATGGCTCAGGGCCCGGTCTCGCCCATCCGGGCCGAGTCGTCCGAGTCGGCGGCCGGGCAGCCGGCCGGGTCGATGCACCCGCCGACGGCTCCGGGCGCCATGCCCGCGGCCAGCCCCGCCGAGTCGCGCGCCGCTGCGCCAGCCGCAGGCCGGCCGTCCGGCCTGGCTGCTCCGAGCGCCCTGCCCAGGGTGGCCCCGGCCGAGCCCGTCCCCACGTACCGGGAGCCGCCGGACCTCATGGGCGCGGTGGGCGCCGACGAGCCCGACGAGCCGGCCCTCCCCGACGAGTTGCGCGCGCGGGCGGCCGCCGCCGCCCAGGCGCCGTCCCGGCCGGTGGAGGCGGCACCCGACGCGGTCCTCAACGTCCGCTTCGCCCGGGAGGCGGGCACCGAGCGCGTCGTGTCGGCGATGCAGGCCTTCAAGTCGGTCCTGCGCGAGCGGCCGGGCGGCACGCGCGTCGTGGTCCACGTGCCCGCCCCGGGCGGGACCGCCCTGCCGATGGAGCTCCGCGGCGTCGCCTACGACGCCGACCTGGAGGCCGAGGTGCGGCGCCGGGTGGGCGAAGGGGTGATCGACCTCTCGCTGGGCTGACGCGGCGCGCCGGCGGGGGAGGCTAGGGGAGCCCCCAGCGCGGGAACCCCTCCTGCGGGAACGATGCGACGGTCGGCGACCGCCCGGAACGGGCCAATGGTCCCGGAAGGCGCCGGCTCAGGTCTCGGGGACGACCCGCCCGTATCCGACGACGCGCGGTGAGTGCCACACGCCGCCCGAGGTGTAGACGTCCTCCTCGATCAACTGCAGGACCTCCTCCTCGCTCGAGCCGCGGACCAGCAGGACCGCCTTCTCGAAGTCGGCCGTCCCGCCCGCCTCGATGATCCGGTCCTGGAGGCGGAGCCGCAGGATCCGCGCGAGGTGCTGCTGGCGGAACGCCGGACGCCGCTCCCTGGCCTCGGCCGTGTAGGGGACCTCGACGAGGTAGACCTGCTCGATCCGCACGCCCGGCGGCAGCTCGGAGGCCGCCTTCGGCTCCGACGCGGCATCCGCAGCCGCCTGCTCGCGCATCTGGCGCAGCTCGGCCAGGCCGGCGAGCTTGTCGGTGAACTCGTCACGGACGCGGTTGAGGTCCGTTCGCGGCACGTCGAGCTCCTCGGCGATCCGGTTCACGAGCCACGACTCGTCGGCGTCGATGTTGTCGTCCGCGGCGGCCACCATGAGGCAGCAGCGGAGGAGGTGCGCCCGCTGCTCGCGCGTGGAGATCGCCTTGAACTCGCGGGTGACGAGGTAGTCGTCGGTCGCGCCGTAGCGGTCGACGCGGGTGCTCGCGAGCTCCACGACGAGCGCGGCGGTGGCGCCGTCGAGCGTGCCCTCCTCGGCGATCAGGCGGGCCATCTCCGCCGCCTCGGCGTCCGAGACCGTGACGTCCACGTGGGCGGCGCGGGCGAGCAGGTAGGCGAAGGCGGCCACGTACCGGGCGCGCTCCGGCGGCAGGGCCACGAGGCGGGCGGCGATGCGGCGGACGCTCTCGGTGTCGCCGACCGGGGCGGTCGACGCCGCCGGCCCCTGGCGGGCGGCCTGGCCGCCGCCGAGGCCGAACATGGACTCGAACAGGCTCATCGGATCTCCAGCGGTGATGGGCCCGAGTCTAGCGCGAGCGCGCGACCGGGCCACGCACGGCGGGTCGCGGCCGCCGGCAGCGCACGGGCGACCGGCTGGCGCACGCTCCCGGCTGCTCCTCAGCGCGTGAGGTCCTCGAGCTCCTCGCCGCTGATCAGCTCCACGTCGTGCTCGGCGGCGAGGTCGCGGGCGGGGTCGGTGTAGTCAGACGTGGTCACGAGCACCAGGTGCTCGGCGTCGTGGTGGCGCAGGCCCATCGCGATCAGCAGCTGGACGTCGCGCGAGCCCACCGGATGCCCGGGCGCGTAGCGCTTGCACTGGACCACTGTCGCCCGGCCCCCGGGGTCGGTGCCGGTGAGGTCCGCCGCGAGGTCGCCCGGCCCGCCGGTCACCGCGAGCCGGAAGCCGTGCCGCCCGAGGATCAGCCCGACGGCCGTCTCGAACTCCCGCGGGGTCATCTCGAGGAACTCGTCGATCGAGGTCTCGGCAGGCCCGTGACGGCGGCGGATCGCGAAGACCGACACGAGCGCCGTGGCGGCGACGGCCGGGAGGGCCACCTCGGCCACGCCTGCCGCCACCCGACCGCCGGTGCCCAGGTCGACGGCGGCCGTCACGCCCTCGGCGGCGAGCACCGCGAGCACCACCCAGCCGAGGACCGCCCGCAGCCAGGCCGCCAGCGCCGATGCAAGACCCTCCTCATCGCGGTGCCCCACGAGGCCGATGCCGAGTGCCAGCAGCACGAGGACCGTGGCGACGGCCAGCGCGACCCGGAGCCAGGCGGGATCGACCGCCATCGGCACGAGCGCGGTCGCGCCGAGCACGGCCAGCCCCACGATCCAGATCCGGCCCAGCCTCCGCACGTCGATGCGGAGGTGGTGCCGGAGGTCGTGCAGGATGCCCGGGGCCCGGGGCTCGGCGTCGGGCTCGTCCCTTGCCGCGGCTTCGGTGTCGGGACCGCCGCGCGGCCCAGTCCCGTCTGACCCGTCGTCGTCCGCCGACGATCGCCGGAGCGCGGCGAGGTGGGCGTCGTACTGCGCGCGTCGACTGGCGTCGGTCAGCCAGTCGCGGGCGATGTTGAGGCGGACCGCCCGCTCGCCTGCCGCCGCGCCCGCGCGGTCCGGGTGGTTCCTCAGCTGCAGCGAGCGGTAGGCGGCCTGGATCGTCTCGATCGACGCGAGCTCGCTGACCTCCAGCTCGGCGTACAGGTCGAAGTCGGGGTACTCGTCGGCCACGGCGGTAGGGTAGCGGCCCCGGCAGCCAACAACCCGCCGAGGCCCATGCCACGGCGCGACGGATGCTGCCCGCGAGTCCGCTGTGTGTCCAATGGCCCGATCCTTGAGGGCCACACGTCGCCGACCGCGCCGTCCGGGTGGACATCGGGGTGTCTGACTGGCATGATCCGGCAGGTCCGGTTGGCGGTTGTCGCTTCGCGGCAGCCGAGGGACCATCGGACGAGGCCGCTGACGCGTTCTGCGAGGCGTCCCGAGCGCCCCCCGCCCCCACCGCGCCGCGCGGCAGTTCGTCACGACGTGGCCGGTCACGCCTACGCCGGCCCTTCCCTTCTTCGCGCGGGTCGAGCCGGCCCAAGCCCACCGTCGCCGCGGCCTGACCGTCCCGCGGTGTTCCGGCAGAAGGGAGCACGATGCAGCAGGATCCCACCAAAGCGGCTCGACGCGCCGCAATCCTCCTGCGCCGGGCGGCTGCCGCCCTCGGCGCCGTCCTCGTCGCCATGACGGCCTTCACGGCCATCGCGCCGTCGGCCGCCGCCGCCGGTCCGAAAGTCGTCATCGTGGTCGGCCCGGCCTCGAGCTCCACGAGTGCCTACCTCACCGAGGCCCGCGGCTATGCGGCCGAGGCGACCTCGCTGGGCGCGAGCGTCACCGAGGTGTTCACGCCCCACGCCACGTGGTCCCGGGTCAGGTCCGCTGTCCAGGGCGCACAGGTCCTGATCTACCTCGGACACGGCTACGGATGGCCGAGCCCCTACACGAGTTCCTTCACGCCATCGCACCAGGACGGCCTCGGCCTCAATCCCGTGGACGGGAAGGGGGCGACCACGCCGGTGACCTACGTTGGCGAGTCGACGTTCGGCGCGAACGTCAGGCTCGCGCCCGGCGCCATCGTGCTGCTCAACCACTTGTGCTACGCCTCGGGCACTGGCGAGTCGGGCATGGCGAACCCGAGCTGGAGCGTGGCCCGCCAGCGCGTCGACAACTACGCGGCCGGCTTCATCCACGCCGGCGCTAAAGCCGTCGTCGCCGACGCGCACGACGTCAGCTATGAACTGCGCATCGCGCTGTCGACGGGGACCAACTTCCTCGACGCCTGGCGCGCGAGCCCGATGGCGCAGGGCCATGAGCGCGACTTCGCGTCCACCCGGCACCCGACCTCACCCGGCTGGACCAACTACATCGACCCCGACGGGACGAGCTCGGGCTTCTACCGGTCGCTCACGACGCAGCCCGGGTTCACCACCGGCTCGTCGCTGGCAGCCGCGCCCATGGTCCGGTCGCTGACAGCGGCGGTCCGCACGAGGACGGCCGTCCGGGCCACACGATCGGCGACCTCGAGAGCGGTCGCGATTATCGCCGCCGGCGCCCACGTCACCGTGACGGGCGCACTGCGCGCCGATGCCTGGGGCCGGACTTGGGTCCCGGTGCGGACGTCGGCTGGCAAGACCGGCTGGGTGGCGGCGTGGCTCCTCAACCTCAGCGGGTCTGCCGTGCCGGTGACGACGGTGGTCCTCCGCGCCAGGCCCACGACGAGCGCCACCAAGCTCACGACGGTCCCGGTCGGCAGCCGCGTCAGCGTGTCGCACTCGCTCGCCGACTCCCGGCACCGCGTGTGGCTGTCGGTTCGGACAGCATCGGGACAGGCCGGCTGGGTGGCTGCCTGGTACATGGAGCCGTAGGACCTCGGTCCGACCAGCCCGGCGAGCGGGCGTGCCACTCGCGCTTGAAAGCCGAGCCCATCAATCGGGCCCCCGGTCATCCCGGGGGCCCGTTTCCACATCCGGCGGATCGAGGCCGCCGCGGCGTTCGCGCCCAGCCGGTTCCAGGCTGCTGCCCGCGGTGCCGCCTAGGTGTCGCTGCGGTCAGCGAGCCATCTGACGGCGTCCTCGGGTGCCTGGCGCTCCCGATGATGACGCCCCCGGTTGCGCGGTCGGCGCTGGGGGCGGACGTTCCGCTCGCGGAGCGCGGTTGCGCTCTTGCAGGCTGCGGCCCGCGGTCGCGCTCGACCAGTCTGCGGCCCGCCGGCTGCGCCACCGCCGCGCCCGCAGTCGTTGAGCCCGTCGGGCGCCAGAGGCGCCAGGGCGGCGGTCCCGCCGGCGCTCTGGCCTTGCAGCCCGACGACCCCATGCCCGGTCGCGCGGCAGCCCCCGGACGCGCGCCTCAGGTCGTCGGGAGCGGCCAGAAGCCCGGCACGAGCAGCGGCGCGGCCGCCAGGAGCGCGCCGACCGCCGCGATGGCGCAGGCGAGGGCCGCCCGGGCTGGCCGACGGCGGGTGCGCGCCGCGGCCCGACGCGCCAGCGAGCACCCGGCCCACGCGCCCACCGGGCCGGCGTGGGGTCCGGCCCGGTGGCGCTGAGGCGTGGGGTGCGGGAGGGCGGGCGGCCGAGCCGGCGAAGGGTCCGGCGCGGCCGCCCGGGTGGCGGGCCGGGAGTCGGCGAAAGCCCCTTCGCCGGCCCGGTGCGCGACTGCGTCGGGGCCCGCGGCCCGCACCCACGGCCAGGCCGGGGATCCGACCCCCCGGCGCGGGCCGGCTGGAAGCCCGCCGGTGCGGGCCGCCATGGTGTCGACGGCGCGGTCGCGCATGGCTCGCCACCTCTTGCTCGCCCCGGGAGGACGATCCCGGAGGGCAACGGAACCATGTGCGGCCCCGGCGCATCGGTCGACTCCCCGGTCGAGTGCGGTACGGAGGTCCCGTGCCGGGGCAGGACCCGCGGCCCAAGGCGACCGGGCGTGCCGCCGAGGCGGCGCCAGCCACGATTCCGGGGTTCCGGCTGGCGGCGAACGCGGCCCGCGGGCGCCGCCCTCCCGGTCACGGGCGCCGGCCTCCCGGTCGCCCTCGAGTCGGACTGCGGCCTCCTGACCGGGGCGGCACGGGCATCCGTCAGCCGGGCGCCGAGCTTGGTCGGCCGGAGCCGCCCTCCCTGCGCCGGGTCGGCGTCGGGCGCCTAGACTCCTGGCCTGGCTGATCCCGGGCGGCCCCGCTTGCGGGCAGGATCCGGGCCGCCAGCTGCCCCGGCGCTCGGGACGCCGGCGGCGTTCGCGCCCGCGGCGCCCTGGACGTCGGCCACGCTCGTCGAGAGCACCCTGACGAACGTCCGGGAGCCGGTCGCGTCCGAGACCGCCATCAGGGACACGACCCCCTGCCCCGTGATCCTGCCGCTGCTGGTCTCCACCTCCACCACGGCGGTCTCGTCGACGACCAGCCGCCGTCGGAGCGCGGCGTCGACGGGGCCCGTCCACCCCGTCAGCTCCCAGCGCGGCCGGCCCCGGGCATCGGTCTTGGGGACGAGCGTCGCCCGGTGGAGGTCGAGCCGGATGCCGTCGATCCGTGCCCCCAGGACGTGCACCGCGCGAGCCGCCATGAAGACCCCCTTTCCCGCCCGGGATGCGGGCGGGATCTGGCCCCATTGTCCCGCGCCGCGCAAGCGACGGCCTGCGGTCGTTCCGCGCGGAACGCCCGCAGGCGGCGGCCCGGCCGACCCAGCCCTGCTGCAGCCGGCGGCGCTCGGCATCCGCTGGCTCGTCCTGCTCCGCGGTGTGCCGCCGCCTGGGCGGGCGCGGCGGTCGTGGCGGTCGCGCCGCCGGGCCGGGCGGACCGCGGGGCACCACCTGCTCCGGCATGATGAGCGACCCGTCGGCCGCCCCAGCCGCGAGGAGGCCGGGGCGCGACGGCTGGAGCTCGCCCGGGGGGTTCGGCGGCCCCGACGCGCGAGAGGTCGGCCCCGTGCGCCCGCACCAGCCCGGCGCACGGGGTACGCGACCCCGCGCTCGCTGCCCTTGGTAGCGAAGGTGGGATTCGAACCCACACTCCCTCGCGGGAAGCGGTGTTTGAGACCGCCGCGTCTGCCGTTCCGCCACTTCGCCCCGCGCCATCGTAGCCGAGCGGGAACCGTGCGCGGGCAGGTTGCGTCTTGGCGGCGATGCCCAGCCTGCCTGCCATTCCGCACTCCGAGGGCCGCGCAGCCCGATGCTAGACTCGCCCCGCCTCACCATCGCCGTCAGGGGGGTCGAATCCGTCGTGGAGGACGTCCGGCCGGCCGACGCCGCCGAGGAGCAGACCCACCGTCGAGACCTGATCCTGGTGGAGCGGGCGCGCGACGGATCGCTGGACGCGTTCAACGGCCTCGTGGAGCTCTACCAGGACCACCTGTTCGCGCTGGTCGTGCGCATGGTGCCCGACCGGGACCAGGCCGCTGACGCCGTGCAGGAGGCGTTCTTCTCCGCCTATCGCAACCTGCGCTCGTTCCGCGGCGGCAGCGTGCGCTCGTGGCTGAGCCGCATCGCGATCAACGCGGCGATGGACCAGCAGCGCCTCCGCAAGCGCCGGCCGGCCCAGCCGTACCCCGAGCTCGAGGACGACACCTGGCAGCCGCCCGCCGGTCCGGACGCAGACCCGGAGCGCTCGGCGCTGCAGATCGAGCGGGGCCGCGTGCTCCACGCGGCGCTCGCCACGATCACGCCCGACCAGCGCCACGCGATCGTGCTGTTCGACGTGGAGGGCTACGACTACCAGGAGATCGCCGATCTCACGGGCGTGTCGCTGGGCACGGTGAAGTCGCGGATCCACCGCGGGCGCCTCGCCCTGCGGGACCGCCTCGTCGGCTCGATGAGCCTCTTCCGGGGGGACGAGGGATGACCACGATGCCCGACCCCTCCGGCCACGCCGCCCACGACCAGCTCCTCGTCGCCGCCCACGCGGCGGGCGACGCGTCGGGCGCCGACCTCGGGCGCGCCGCGGCGCTGGTCGCCTCGTGCCCCGAGTGCGCCCGGCTCCACCGCGACCTGCGCGCGCTCGCGGCCGCCCTCGCCGCGGCCCCGGCGCCCGCCCGCCCGCGCGACTTCCGCCTCTCGGCCGGGGACGCCGAGCGCCTGTCGCGCCCGGCCGGCTGGCGCCGCCTGCTCGCCCCGCTCGCGGGCGCCCGCTCGGCCGCGGGCCCGGCCGCCGCGGGGCTCGCCGCGCTGGGCGTCGCGGGCCTGCTGCTCGGCGGGGGCCTCCGGCTCGACCTGGGCCTCGGCGGCCCGGCCAGCTCGGCGCCCGCTCCGCAGGCGGCCGCGACCGCGGCGCCGGCGGAGGTGAGCACGGCCGACAGCAATTACGGCGCCCTCGGGCAGGGGACGACAGGCGGCGCTGCACCGGCCGCGTCCGCGGCGGCGTCCGAGGTTGCGGCACTGCAGCCGTCGGCGGCCCCGTCGATGGCCTCGGCGCCCACCGCTGCGCCCTCAGCGGCTGCCGCGCACTCGGAGGTCCCCTTGACGGCCGCCTCCGGCGGCCTGCCCGCCCCCACGCCGCCGCCGGTCGTGCAGGTCCCGGCTTCGGGCAAGAGCGCCGCGGTCGCTGGGGCGAACGGCGGTGCGCCCTCGGCGGCCCCCTCGGAGAGCGGTGAGGCGTACTTCGCGCCCGCTCGGCCATCCGCGGCATCGGCCGGCGGTACGGCGTCATCGTCCGAGGCGGCGGCGGGCCCGTCGCCCATTGCGATCGCTGGGCTGCTGCTGCTGGTCGCCGGGGTCGTCCTGGGCCTGCTCCGGCTGGCGGCGCGTCGGCTCGTCTGACGCCCGGGGCCGCCGCCAGACGTCGATCGGCCCCGCCGACGCCTTGGCGGTGGCGCGGGACGCCGACTCCCCGGACCGCCACCGCCACCACCCGAGGCCGGTCGAGCGGACCGCCCGCAGGAAACCCAGCTTGCGCCGGGTCCGTCTTGGAAGTGCCATGCCCGACCCCTCCGGCCACGCCGCCCACGACCAGCTCCTCGTCGCCGCCCACGCGGCGGGCGACGCGTCGGGCGCCGACCTCGGGCGCGCCGCGGCGCTGGTCGCCTCGTGCCCCGAGTGCGCCCGGCTCCACCGCGACCTGCGCGCGCTCGCGGCCGCCCTCGCCGCGGCCCCGGCGCCCGCCCGCCCGCGCGACTTCCGCCTCTCGGCCGGGGACGCCGAGCGCCTGTCGCGCCCGGCCGGCTGGCGCCGCCTGCTCGCCCCGCTCGCGGGCGCCCGATCGGCCGCGGGCCCGGCCGCCGCGGGGCTCGCCGCGCTGGGCGTCGCGGGCCTGCTGCTCGGCGGGGGCCTCCGGCTCGACCTGGGCCTCGGCGGCCCGGCCAGCTCGGCGCCCGCTCCGCAGGCGGCCGCGACCGCGGCGCCGGCGGAGGCGAACACCGCGGGGGAGCACCCGAGCGCCGGCCCGACCGGCCGCGGACCGGTGGCTTCGGCCGGCATCGTCGCGACGCCGCACGTCCGGCGACGTCGTGCTGCTGCGGCCGGACATCGACGCGTCGCGGGCCGTCGCGATCGCTCGCGACGCGCAGCCGCGCTACGCCGCCGAGCAGGTTCTCCGGGCGGAGCTCGGCACGTTCGCCAGCCTCGGCGACCCGCACGCCGCCGTCACCCCGCCGGCACCGGATCCGGCCGCGGCCGTCTGGCGGATCACCCTCGGCTGGCAGCTCGGTCCCCTCACCGGCCAGGGCGTCGACGTCGTCGTCGACGCGTCGAGCGGCCGCGTGCTCCAGGTCGTGGAGTGGATCTCCTAGGCCCGCGGGGCCGGCAGCGCAAGGCGGGGCCGGTCAGTCGCGGATGGGCAGCCGCACGCGGAACGCCGCGCCCCGTCCGGGCCCGCCGCTCGACGCCTCGACCGACCCGCCGTGCGCCGCAGCGAGGTCGCGGACGATCGTGAGGCCGAGCCCGCTGCCGCCCGAGTCCGCCCGGCGCTGGAACCGGTCGAAGACGTGCGGCAGGTCGTCGGCTGGGATCCCCTCGCCCGTGTCGCGCACCTCGATCACCGCCTCGCCGGGGACCTCCCGCACGGCCACCTCCACCGATCCGCCCGACGGCGTGTGCCGGATCGCGTTGGTCAGCAGGTTGGTGATGATCTCGCGGACCCGCACCGGGTCGACCGAGGTCTCGACGCTCCTCTCGCCCTCGAGGGCGAGCTGCACGCCCTTGGCGGTGGCGACCGGGCGCTGCGCGGTGACCGCGTCGAGCGCGATCTCCACGAGGTCGGCGGGCTCGCGGTGCAGCGGGAGCGCGCCGGCCTCGGCCAGGGAGAGGGTCCGCAGGTCCTCGAGCAGCCGGTCCATCACCTGGGTTTCCGCGAGCAGCGGCGCAACGTGGTCGGCGTCCATCGGGTGAACCCCGTCGAGCATCGCCTCCAGCCCGCCCCCGATCACCGTGAGCGGCGTCCGGAGCTCGTGGGTGACGTCGGCCAGCATCGCCTGGCGGTTCGCCCGGGAGCGGTCGAGACGCTCGGCCATCGCGTTGAACGAGACGGCGAGGTCGCGCACCGGACGCGGCCCGCGCACCCCGACGCGGACCTCAGGCTCGCCGTCGGCGAGCCGTGCAGTGGCGTCGGCGAGCGCGGCGAGAGGCCGGACGTACGCGGCGAAGGCGCGGGCCGACATCCCGAGCGCCAGGAGCAGGACGAGTGCGAACGCGACCCCGGTGATCCACGTCGGGCCGGCCGCGGGCACGAGGAACCCGAGCACGGCCGCGGCGATCCAGGTCGCGAACGCCGCGGTCGCGCCCACCACGAGGACGAAGACGACGACGACGCACCCGACACAGCCGATGGGCGGCAGCCCGCCGCGGCCGAAGGGGCGGTTGCCCCGTCGCCGCCGGGCCGCCATGCGGCGCTGGCGCCAGAGCTCGCGCTGGGAGCGCCAGTCGTCATAGGTCGGCTCGTCGTCGGGTCCGCCAGGCGCGCCGCCGAACGCGCCGCCCGGGTGACGGCCTCCCCAGCCGAACGCATCGCCGGGATCGCGCCCGGACCCGCCCAGATCGCGCCCGGGTTCGCCGGCCCTGTCAGATCGCAGCTCGCCGCGCCCCGGCCCGGCCCCGGGCTCGCCCGTCACCCGTCCGCCTCGACCAGCGCATACCCCACGCCGTGCACCGTGCGGACATACCGGACGCCCTCGCCGTCGGGCTCGAGCTTGCGCCGCAGGTTGCGGATGTGGCCGTCGATCGCCCGTTCGTAGGTCTCGATGCTGAACCCGTGGACCGCGTCGAGCAGCTGCGACCGTGTCCAGACCCGACCCGGCTCGCGCGCCAGCGTCGCCAGCAGCTCGAACTCGGTCGGGGTGAGGTCGACGACCCGGCCGCCCGCGATGACCCGCCGCCGTGCGGCGTCGATCTCGAGGTCGCCGACCGCGATGTGCTCCGACGACGCCGGCCGAGCCTCGGCCCGCCGGAGGACCGCGCGCACGCGCGCCACCAGCTCCTTGGGGCTGAACGGCTTGACCACGTAGTCGTCGGCGCCCAGCTCGAGGCCGATGATCCGGTCGGTCTCGTCGCCGCGCGCGGTGAGGACCACGATCGGCACCGACGAGTCCGCGCGCAGGCTGCGGATCACGTCGAGGCCGTCCACCTTGGGCAGCCCGAGGTCCAGCACGATCGCGTCGGGGCGGCGCACCCGGGCCAGGGCGAGGCCGCCCGCGCCGTCGCCCGCCGTGAGCACGGCGAACCCGGCGTGTTCGAGGTAGTCGCGGACGAGACCAGCGATCCGGGGCTCGTCCTCCACGACGAGGATGGTGCGCATGGGGCTCCGAACAGGACGACGCCGGGCGAGGATACCCGCCCGGCGTCGCGTGGAAGAGGGGAGGAGGTCAGCCGGCCGCGGGGCCGCCTGACGTGGTGGGCGGCGCGCCGGCCGGGCCCGAGGTCGAGGCGGTGCGCGCCTCCTCCTCGTGCAGGCGGCGGTGCTGCTCGGCGACCCACTCGCGCCGGGCGTCCCAGCGGCCGCCCATCGGGCCGAAGCCTGCCGGGCCGTCGCCGTCGCGGCCGGCCCAGCCGCCGCGCCCGAACCGGCGCCGCGGGCCGAACACGAACCCGAGGAAGCCGAAGAAGGCGAGCAGGAACAGCGGGAAGAGGAGGAACCCGAAGGGAAAGAACCACCACCCGGCGAAGTGCGGGCCGGCGTAGACGACGGCAGCGCCGCTGGCGGCCGCTGTCGTGGTCACCGCCTGCGACACGCCGAGGTTGTAGCCCGCGACCCCGGCGCCGAGCGCCACGAGGCCGAGGAACAGGAAGGCGAGGAACCCACGCATGAGGCTGCGAACTCCGATCGATTGGCGGCCAACTGCGGGCCGCGGTGCTTGATGGAGTCCAGCCTCGCAGCGCCATGTGCAGAATGTGTGCGCGTGCCGTGCCGATTCGACCGGCGTCGTCGGCCCGCCGCTGCCCGCAGTCGGCCCCCGCCGGGGAGCGGCCCCGCTCGACCTCGTCAGTCCCCGAGGCAGGTGCCCGTGTGGCGCGCCGCGGTGATCCACGGGTGGTCGCGCGGCACGATGTTGCGGCGCCCGGCGACGTCCGCGAGCGGGACGGCGGCCACGCCGTCGCCGTGGGCGGCGACCATGATCCCGTATGTGCCCTCGGCCACGAAGTCGGCGGCGGCGGTGCCGAGCCGCGTCGCCAGCAGCCGGTCCGCGCCTGACGGCGTGCCGCCGCGCTGGACGTAGCCGAGGATCGAGACCCGCGACTCGAGGCCGGTGAGGTTCTCGAGCTGCTGGGCGAGCCGCAGGGTGTTGCCCTGGTGCTGGAGCTCGAGGTTGGCGAGCTCTGCCTTGATCGCCTCGCGCGCTGCAGGGTCCTTGGCGCGTGCGAGGCGCCCCTCGGCCGTGGTCAGGGCGCGGGCGTCCTCGACATTCCGGGCGCCCTCGGCCACGGCCACGATGCTAAATCCCGACCCCTTCCGGACCCGGTCCTTGATGGCCGAGGCGATGCGGTTGACCCGGTACGGGATCTCGGGGATCAGGATCACGTCGGCCCCGCCGGCCAGCCCCGCGCCGAGGGCCAGCCAGCCCGCGCGATGGCCCATCACCTCGGCGACGATGACGCGGTGGTGGCTGTGCGCGGTGGAGTGGAGCCGGTCGATCGCCTCGGTGGCGATCTCGAGCGCCGTCGCGAAGCCGAACGTGGCGTCGGTCCCGGCAACATCGTTGTCGATGGTCTTGGGCAGGGTGAGCACGTTGAGCCCGGCCTTCGAGAGGCGCAGGGCGTTCTTCGCCGTGCCGCCGCCGCCCAGGCACACGACGCCCTCGAGCCCGTTGCGCTTGCAGACCGCGAGGATCGCGCTCGTCATGTCGCGCACCTCGCCCTCGACGAGCATCCGGTGCGGCTTGTCGCGACTGGTGCCCAGGATCGTGCCGCCGATGGTGAGGATGCCCGCGAGCGCCCGCTTGTCGAGCTTGACGCGGCGGTCCTCCGCGAGACCGCGGAAGCCATCCCGGAACCCGACGACCTCGTACCCGTGCGTGCCGATCGCGGCCTTGCCGAAGCCGCGGATCGTGGCGTTGAGGCCGGGGCTGTCGCCGCCGGCGGTGAGGATCCCGACGCGTCGTGTGGCCATGGCCCCATCCTACGCGGCTTCGACGGCACTCCGGCAGAAAGCTGACAGGACCCGACGACGTGGGGCGCACAATCCCCCCATGACGACGCCTCCGCACCCGCTCGTCGAGCAGCTCCGGTTCACGCGCGCCGAGTTCCTGCGCGGCGTGCGGGGCGTGTCCGACGACGACGGCGCCATCCGCCTCGGCCCGATGAACTGCCTGGCCTGGAACATCGGCCACCTCGCCTGGCAGGAGCAGCGCTACTTCCTGACCTACGCACAGGGCCTCACGCCCTACCCGGAGATCCAGGAGGCGTACCAGTACGGGGCGCCAGGGGTGACGCCGAGGCTGAGCGGGACGCTCGAGGCGTGGAGGGCGATCACGGGTGCGGCCGACCCGTGGCTCGACGCGGTCTCCACCGAGGGGCTGCTGGAGCGTCCGGTGCGTCGCGGCAAGCCGATGGGCGTGACGTTCGGGAACCTGCTCCTGCGGACCGTCTACCACTACTGGTACCACTGCGGCGAGAACCAGGCGATCCGCCAGCAGCTGGGCCACGCGGGGCTCCCGCAGTTCGTGGGCGACATCGACGGCGAGGCGCCGTACACGCCCGAGCCGCGCTAACCGCCCGGCGCCACGCGAGAGCTCGAGCGCCGACCGCCGTGATGGATCGCCGCCGCGAGCGAGGGCCCAGGCGCTCCCAGCCGTGGACAGCGACGGCCATGGCCGCCCCGGATGCCAGATATGCACCAGGCGGCGTTGGTCACGGTCCGTGGCGCCCGCGCGCCCGATTCCGTGACAGGCATGCACGCGGCGGGTGGCTGGCAGGTTTCCGCTGACCAAGACCCGCCTGGCGCATCTCTGACACGGGAGCGCACCGGAGCCGGTCCGCCACGGGCCGCGCCGGCACCCTGCCGCGTACACTTCGGGCGATGGACCGCCTCCTGCTGCTCGACGGCAACGGCCTGATCTACCGCGGCTACTACGCGCTCATCGACCAGCCGTTGACCACGTCGAAGGGCGAGCTCGTGACCGCGGTCTTCGGCTTCACGAATATCGTGCTGCGCGCGATCCAGGACGCGAAGCCCGACCGGTGGGCCGTGGCGTTCGACCTGCCGAAGCCGACCTTCCGCCACGACCGCTACGCCGAGTACAAGGCCACCCGCACCCGCATGCCCGACGACATGCGCGACCAGATCCCCAAGGTCAGGGACGTGGTTGCGGCGCTGGGCATCCCGGTCTACGAGCGCGAGGGGTTCGAGGCCGACGACGCGATCGCCACGCTCACCGGCCAGGCCGTGGCCGCGGGCATGGACGTGACGATCCTGACCGGCGACCTCGACATGCTCCAGCTGGTCGACGAGCACACGCGCCTGATGGTCTCGCTCCGCGGCGGCGCGTCGAACAGCGTGACCTACGACCTGGCGAAGATCGACGAGCGCTGGGGCCTGCGCCCCGACCAGATGCTCGACTACAAGGCGCTCAAGGGCGACCCGACCGACAACATCCCGGGCATCCCGGGCGTGGGCGAGAAGACGGCGTCCAAGCTCATCGCGACCTGGGCGACGCTCGACAACCTGTACGCCAACCTCGACCAGGTTGCGCCGGTCAAGCTCCAGCCGCTGCTCGAGGCGCACCGCGAGTCCGTGCTCGAGAGCCGCGAGCTGATGCGCCTCGTGCGCGACGTGGACGTGGTGCTCGACCCGGAGCGCGGGCGGGTGGGGGACTACGACCGCGAGACCGTGGTCCGGCTGTTCCGGGAGCTCGAGTTCCGCACGTTGATCGACCGGCTGCCGCCGCTCGTCGGCGAGCGCCCCGAGGAGACGGTGCAGCGGCTGCGCGAGGCCCGCCAGGGCGCGCCGGCCGCCACGGCGGCCAACGCGAGGGGCGGCGGCGCGGCATCGCGGCGCGTCGACCCCGGCGACCTCCAGCTCTCGCTCGACTTCGACGCGGTGTCCACCGGCGGCGCCCACGGCGGCGCCCACGGCGGCGCCCACGCCAGCATCGCTGGGCCGTCGCCCGCCGCGGAGGCGCGTGCGGAGGCGCTCGCGACCGCGACCGGCGACCTCGCGGGCGCCCTGGCGGCGGCGATCGTGGACCCCGCCCGCATCGGCGTTTTGGGCGAGGAGGGCGTGGCGGCCCTGGCGCCCTGGCTGCGCGAGCAGCAGGCGCTCGGCGTCGCGCTCGTCGCCGACGACCCGCGCCCGCTGGCCGGCGCCCCGCTCACGCTCGCCGTCGCCGGCGAGGACGGGCGCGTGGTGGCGGCCGATGGCCCCGGGGCGTCGCTGGCGCTCCGGCGGCTGGTCGAGGCGGTCGGCGTGCCGCTGGTCGGCCACGAGGTGAAGCCCGTCCTCACCGCCCGCTTCGGCGAGGACCTGGACGCCCCTGCGACACCGGTCGCGTTCGACACGCAGATCGCCGCGTACCTCGTCAACGCCGCGCTGCGGGCGCAGAAGATCGCCGACGTCGTCGCCGAGCGCCTGGACCTGGTCCTGCCGCCGACCGCTGCCGGTCTGCCGCCGACGGCCGTTGCCGGGCTCGAGGCGCTGGCCGCGCTGGCCGTCCGGCCGTCGCTCGAGCTGGCCCTGCGGGACGAGGGTGCCGAGCGGCTGTTCACCGAGATCGAGCTGCCGCTGATCCCGATCCTCGCGCGGATGGAGGCGGCGGGCGTGGCGCTCGACCGCGATGCGCTGGCGCAGCTCGAGCGCGAGTTCGCGACCGAGATCGAGCGGCTCGAGGGCGAGATCTATGCGGCGGTCGGCCACCAGTTCACGATCGGCTCGCCCAAGCAGCTGGGCGAGATCCTGTTCGAGGAGCTGCGGCTCCCGAAGGGGCGCAAGACCAAGACCGGCTACTCGACGGACGCCACGGTGCTCGAGGAGCTGCGCGGCGTCCACCCCGTGGTCGCGCCGATCCTCGAGTGGCGCATCTACACCAAGCTGCGCTCGACGTATGTGGAGGCGCTGCCGAACCTCATCGGCCCCGACGGCCGGCTGCACACCCTGTTCCACCAGGCCGTGGCGGCGACCGGTCGACTGTCCTCGTCGGACCCCAACCTCCAGAACATCCCGATCCGGACGCCGCTCGGCCGGCGGATCCGCCACGCGTTCGTCGCCGGTTCGCCCGACACCACGCTCGTGGCGGCGGACTACAGCCAGATCGAGCTGCGGGTCATCGCCCACGTGTCGGGGGACCCCCACCTCGCCGACGCCTTCGCCCGCGAGGCCGACATCCACCGCGAGACGGCCGCCCGGGTGCTCCACCTGGACCCGGCGGAGGTCACCGCCGACCAGCGCTCGATGGCCAAGATGGTCAACTTCGGGCTCGCCTACGGCATGAGCGACTTCGGGCTCTCGTCGCGGGCGGGCATCAGCCGCGAGGAGGCGCAGGCGTTCATCAAGAGCTACTTCGACGCCTACAACGGCATCAGCAAGTACATGGTCCACATCCGCGAGACGGCCAAGGACCTGGGGTACGTGTCCACGCTGCTCGGCCGGCGACGGCGGATCCCGGAGCTGACCTCGTCCAACGGCGCGCTGCGGGCGGCGGGGGAGCGGATGGCGATCAACATGCCGATCCAGGGGACCGCCGCCGACATCGTCAAGATCGCGATGATCCGGGCCGACCTCGCACTGCGGGAGGGCGGCTTCCGGGCCCGGCTCCTGCTCTCGGTCCACGACGAGCTGCTGGTCGAGGCCCCGCGCGACGAGGTGGAGCGCCTGATCCCGGTCCTGCGGGAGGCGATGGAGGGCGCCCTTCCGCTGTCGGTCGCGCTCACCGTGGAGGTCAAGGTGGGCGACTCGTGGGAGGGGATGACCCCCGTGTCGCACCGCGACGCCGCGCTCGCCGAGGCGGGGCAGGCGCCGGACGAGGTGGTCGTCTAGCGCCCCGGTCCTCAAGCCGATCGCTTGGTGCCGCCCTGGGATCCTCGCCGCGTCCTGGCGCTTGCGCGTGACTCCCGCTGGAGTCGGCGGGCGCCGCGCCCGGCCCCGGCCGCGTCCGCCGTCAGGACGGCGCGTGCGAGGTGAGCCGCCCGTCGTGCAGCGACACGACGCGGTCCGCCACGTCGAGCATCGCCGGGTCGTGCGTGGCCACGATCGCGGTCACGCCCGACTCGGTGACGATCCGCCGGATCAGCGACATGATCACGAGCCCGGTCTCGGAGTCGAGCTGGCCCGTCGGCTCGTCGGCGAGCAGCACCTGCGGCCGGCTCGCGAGCGCCCGCGCGATCGCCACGCGCTGCTGCTCGCCGCCACTCATCTCGCCGGGCCGGTGGGCCGCCCGTGGGCCCATGCCCACGAGGTCGAGCAGGACGCGGACCTGCTCGGCGCGCTCGGCCGGGTCGGTGTCGACCAGGCGCAGCGGCAGCTCCACGTTCTCGGCAGCGGTCAGGATCGGCAGCAGCCCGAAGGTCTGGAACACGAAGCCCACGGTGCGCCGCCGGAACGCGAGCAGCTCGTCGGGTGACAGCGAGGCGAGGTCGCGGCCTCCCACCAGGGCTCGCCCGGACGTGGGCCGGTCGAGGCCGCCGAGCAGCGAGAGGAGCGTGGTCTTGCCGGCGCCCGAGCGGCCGCGCACGGCCACCAGCTCGCCCGCGGCCACGTGCAGGTCGACGCCGTCGAGTGCCCGGACGACCCCGCCGCCGGCGGCGAACTCGCGGCCGAGGTCCTCCGCGTCGACCTCGAGGCCGGAGGGGCCGGACGACGCGGCGGGCTCGGCCGCGCCCGCACCCGCCTCCGCGCCCGCAGGTGCGGGCGCCCCGGCATCCTGCGCCGCGATCGCGCCCCGGTCGGCCCGGCCCAGCGCCTCGCGGACGGTGGTGTCGCGCGCCCGGTCGTGGCCCGGCCACAGCCCGACGTGGTCCTCCTCGAGCCGGAGCCGGACGCGGTCCTCGAGGCCCAGCTTCTCGATGTGGGCGCGCGGCAGCTGCAGCCGGCCCGCCCGGTCGAGGACGGCGAACTCCTCGGCCACGACGCGGTGGTCGCCGGCCTCCGACCGCTCGGTGCGCCGGACGGTCTCGGTGCTCGTCCGGCCGTCCCGGATCCGCACCGTGCGCGTGACGTGCTCGGCCACGAGCGGATCGTGGGTGACGGCCACGATGGACGTGCCGGCCTCGCGGTTGATCGACCGCAGCAGCTCGAACACCGCAGCCGAGGTCGTGCTGTCGAGTTCGCCCGTGGGCTCGTCGGCGAGGAGCACGGCCGGCTCGTTGGCGAGCGCCACCGCGATCGCCGCCCGCTGCTGCTCGCCGCCGGACACCTCGCCGGGCAGCCGGGCGCCAAGGTCGGCGAGGCCCACACGGTCGAGCAGCTCGTCCGCGCGGCGACGCCGGTTGCGTCCGCCGGCGAGCACCATTGGCAGCTCCACGTTGGACCGCAGGTCCAGATGGGGCAGCAGGTTGCGCGCGGTCTGCTGCCAGACCATGCCCACGGTCTCGCGCCGGTACCGGGTGCGCTCGCTCCTCGACAGCCGGCCGAGCTCGATCCCGCCCACCGTCGCACGGCCCGCCGTCGGCGAGTCGAGCCCGCCGAGGATGTTGAGCAGCGTGGACTTGCCGCTGCCCGAGGCGCCGACGATCGCGACCATCTCGCCCCGGGCCACCCGCAGGTCGAGGCCCTGGAGCGCCACCACCTCGACGCCGGTCGTGCTGTAGATCCGGACGAGGTTGTCGCAGACGATCATGTGCCGGTCACTGGCACGGACGGCGGGGTCGGCGGTCATTCCCGGAGCACCTCGGAGAGCGTCGGCCGCTGGTCGACCAGGACGCAGACTAGCGCGACGGCCGCGGCAAGCACCAGCGCGGCCGCGAGCCCGACCGCGGCTGCCGCCGGCAGCCCGGGCGACGGCCCGAGGCGCGCGACGCCGACGACGGCGCCGAGTCCCAGGCCGGGATCTGTGACGGCCAGCACGACGGGCCCGAGCACCACGCCAGCGATCCCGCCCGCGAGCACGGCTGGGAGGCTCTCGACCAGCGCGGCCGCGATCGACTGGCGGCGCGACATCCCGAGCACGCGGGCGCGGGCGGTCTCGGGATGGCGGGCGTCTGCGGCGAGCGCCACCGCGATGATGATCGCGAGGAGCCCGTACGGCAGCACCGCGACGGCGCCGATCCGGAGACCGGCCACCACGGCCGACGCCGCGGGAGCCGCGAGGAGCCCGGCCCCCGCCTTGGAGCGTTCGGTGACGGTCAGGCCGCTCAGCGCCGGGTCGCTCGCGACGGCCGCCCGGATCCGCTCGATGGCCGGCGCCGGCGCCCGCACGAGCCCGAGGGTGGGCGCCGGGACCTGGGCGCCCTGCGCCTGGAGCTGTCCGGCCGGCACGACGATGAACGGGCCCTCGACCGGCACGCCGGGAAACGCGTCGAGCTCGCCCGCGACCGACACGGTGACGTCCTTGGTCCCGAGCTTCACCGTGAACGTCTGGCCGGCCGAGACCGCCCCCGACGCGGTGGGCGTGGACGTCGCGGCGCTCGCCGACGCTCGGGCGGCGGGCGAGGGGCTGGCGGCGCCGGACGCTCCTGCGAGGACGTCCGCGGAGGCGAGCACCGCGAGCGGGCCGGTCGAGGTGCTGAGCATCGCCGCCGGGTAGGCGACCTGGGCCGCGGTTCCCGCCGTCACGGCCCCGGCCGCCGCGGGGTCCACGATGATCGCGGTGAGCTGCCCCAGACCCGTGACCGTGACGGGCACGGTCGCGATCGAGGCCACCGCCTCGACGCCGGTCGGCGGCGACGTCAGCAGCGCGCGGATCGACTGCGGCGGCCCCACGACCGCGGCGTCCGCCCCCACTGACTGCCACGACGCCCACGCGGAGCCGGTCTCGATCCGCTCGGCGACCGAGGTCGCGAACGTCAGCACGCCGGTCGTCGCGAGCGCCACGATCAGCAGTGCCGCCCCGCTGCCCGCCGCCCGCCGCAGGCCGAGCACGGCGGCCGCTCCCCGCCGACCCGCCGCCCTGACGGCGGCTGCGCCCGCGATCGGGCGGACGGCCGCCGCCAGCAGCAGCGCTGCCGCGAGCCCGATGAGGGCGGGGACGGCGGCGAGCACGGCATCGCTCGCGAGCGGCGTCCCGGCCGCGCCGGCGACCACGGGCTGGCGCAGCAGGACGGTCCCGGCGGCCGCCACGACGACGACCGCCACTGTGGCCGTTCGCCGCGCCGTGCCACCGCGGCGCTCCTGCTGGTTCGCGGCGGCCGTCGCATCGGTGCGCAGCGTTGCGGCCGCCATGAGCAGGACGGTCGCGCAGGCCACGGCTCCCGCCACGGCAACGGTCGGCGCGGGATCCCGCACCGGGACGAGCACGACGGCCAGCGCCGTCCCCGCCAGGGCGCCGGGCAGCACCAGGATGAGTGCCTCGGCGACGGCAGCGAGCATCGTCTGGGAACGGGAGGCCCCGCGGTCGCGCACGATCGCCATCGCGGGCCGGCCCACCCGCGCCGTCCCCTCTGCGACGAGCACGACACTGGCGAGGATCGCGAGCAGGACGCCGACCCACGCGGCGGCAAGGACGCCGGCGGCCGTCGCCCAGCGGGTGATGTGGCTGTCGAGCAGCGTCAGCAGGCCCGTGTGGAGGGTCGCGGGCGCCACACCCTTCTCCCGGATCACCGGCACGTCCGACGAGGAGGGGAAGAGCGATCGGGCGCGGCGGACGGCCGCGGCCAGTGCGTCCACCTCGGTGGCGTCGACGGCCATCGCGTCCACGTACGAGCGAAACCGGTACAGCAGGGGCATCCGGGCAATGCCCGTGACGTCGAGGAGCGCGGGGTAGGCGTCGGGGCTCAGCAGGGCCATGGCCGACACGTACTCGGTGAACCCCTGGAGCGCGTAGATGCCCGGCTGGCCGACCTCGGCGTCGTCGATCCAGAAGGGATCGCCAGGGTCGGTCACGCGGTAGGTGCCGACGATGTCGATCGCGACCCGGACCGACCGATGGGCCGCGAGCGGGTCGCTGGGCTCGGGGTCCAGGACGAGGCGGTCACCCACGGTGGCGGCCAGTGCGTTCGCGGACGGGACCGCCACCCACGCCTCGAGCACCTCGACCATCGAGCCCGGCGGCGCGCCGGTCGTGGGGTCGGGCACGAGCACCGTCGCGGCGGTGGGCCGCCGCCCGGCGACGAGCGTCAGGTGGCCCTCGACGTCCTGCTGCACCCGGAGGCGGAGCACGGCGGTGAGCTGGTTGCCGGCCGTCGTCCGCCAGTGCGGCGTGTCGATCGCGAGGCCGGTCCCGCTCACGACGCTGCCGATCGGAGCGGGATACTGGGCCTGCAGGGCCGTCCGCGCGGCGACGACCGGCCCGAGGGGATCGGTGGCGGACGGCGACCCGGTGGCCGGGATCCGGCCGTCCTGGACGAGCTCGAGGTCCCGACTGGCGGGCGGGGCGCCGGTGAGCTCGCCGCGCAGCGCGTCGTCGGACGCGCGGCCGATCACCCGGGGAACGGCGGCGGTCACGAGGGCGGTCACGAGCACCAGCACTCCGACGGCCGCGGCGCGCGGCAGCTCGGCAAGCAGGGCGGCGGTCCAGAGGCGGATCCAGCGGAGCATCAGCCGATGTCCCCCCGGAGCGCCCTGGCCGTGTCGACATGCCGCACCCGTCGCGCGACCGCCGCGGCCGTCGCGACGAGCAGGAGCACGCCGGCCAGGGCCACCACGGCGAGCGCATCCCAGGGCACGACGAACGCCGGGTCGGGGACCGGGCGCTGGCCATCGGAGGTCAGCGTGGAGGCCGGGAGGGCCAGCCAGGCCGTCACCGCCCCGAGCAGGGCGCCCACGAGCAGGCCCGCGAGCAGGACGACCGCCTGCTCCGCGATGAGCATCCGGTTCGCCTGTCCGCCCGAGACTCCCAGGGCGCGCACGAGGTCGAGCTCCTCGACCCGGGCGTCGATCGTCGCCAGCACCGCGAGCGCGAAGCTGATCCCAGCGAGCAGCATCGTGGCCATGGCGCCGAGGAGCAGGGCGCCGATGATGCCGATCGCGACCGGGTCCGCGACGAGCGACGCCTCGAGCTCGCTGCGCACCACGGCGTCGGCGCCGAGCGGCGGCGCTGCGAGCGCGGTCGCGACCGAGGCCGCCTCGCCGGGTCCGGTCGACAGCCACCACTCGGTCGGGGCGAGGGGCGAGCCGCCCGCGGCGAAGGCGGCCAGCGAGAATGTCGGGCCGTCGACGACGACGAAGCTCCCGAGCGGGTCGAGCGGCGGCATCGCCGCAGTGGCGGCGGCGATCCGGAAGGTGAGCGATGTGCCCGCCACGCTGCCGGTGAACGCGTCGCCGATCGTCTGGCCCGTCAGCGCGAGCATGTGGTCGCCGCCGATCGCCCCGACCGCCGGGCTCCCGCCGCTCGTGTCGCCGCCGGCCGCCTGGCCACCGGCGACCGCGGTCGGCGTTGCCCAGGCGCGCCATGTCGTGGGACTAGGCGGGAATTGGCCCTCGATCTCGCGCGTCCCACCAGGCCCCGCCTCGATGACGGTGGGCTGCCCGGTGGGCGGTCGGTAGGGCGTGGTGCCCCGGGTGTCAATCCGGACCCAGGACCAGCCGGGGCCGCCCGGCGCGAAGGCCACCGGAACGAAGTCCGCGCCGGCAGCCGTGGCGTCGGGGGCGTCGCTCGTCGCCACGGTCCGGACGTCGATCGTCCCGGTGATCGTGTCAAACCAGTCGGGCGGCGTGACGATGATGTCGAGCGCCTCGAGCCGTAGGGGCCCTAATCCGCGCTGCCCGGCGACGCCGGCCGTGACGTCGCCCGACGCCACCTGGCCGAGCTGGATCAGCAGGCGCTGGCCGGTGGCCACGAGCGGTGCCTGGACCGCGCTGGTGTACTGCCACAGGTACCCGTCCCCATCGATCACCGTGGCGGCCACTGACACGATCGGCGTGGCCGGGTCGAGGTTGCCCGCGACTTCGCCGAAGTCCCCCGTCACCTGCCCGAGCAGCTTCGCGTCGAGCGTGACCGCGAGCCACGTCGCAGAGGGGGAAAGTTCGCTTGCCGCGACGGTCGGCCGCGCTGCAGCGAGCCCGGCGAGCGCGTGGGCCAGCCCGCTGTCCGCGCCACCCGGCAGCGAGGGCAGCGAAGCCGCCCGGGCCGCATCCACGGCCAGCAGGTCCGCCGAGCGGGCCGCGCCGCCGACGCCGACCGGCGTCTGGACGACCGGCGTCGCGGCCTGCACGCCCGTGATCGCGCGGTAGGCGGCCCCGAGGCGCTCCTCGGGGGTGGCGGCGTACGCGGGGGTGACGGCGCGGACGTCGGCGGCCACCCGATAGGCGGCCTGGTCCGACTGCGACTGGTACCACGTTGCGGTCTGGGTGAGGGCGAAGGTCGCCATCGCGGCCGCCAGGATCACGAGCAGGATGGAGGTCGTGGCCCGCTGCGGCCGGCGGGCGAGCTCGACCACGGCCAAGCGCAGCGCGAGCCGACGGCCTGTCCCCCGTCCGCGCTCGAGGAAGGCCGCCACCCTGGGGAGCTCCCGCGTGGCGAGCAGCGAGCCCGCCAGCAGGGCGATGGCCGGACCGACGGCAAGCACGAGGGGCACGCCCGCAGCCGTGGCGCCCGCGGACCCGGCGGACCCAGCGGCCCCGCTCGGAGCCGGAGCCGCCGCCAGGCGCAGCTGCCACACGATCACCAGCGCGACCGCCAGCAGGCCGAGGTCCGGCGCCATCTGGCGGCCACGGAACCGCCGGACGTCGCGGGCCAGCGACAGGCGGACGGCGGCGACGCGCTCGCCGAGTGGGATGGCCGGCGCCGCCAGGATCGCCACCGCTGCGACGCCTGCGGCCGCCGCCGCGAACGCGCCGGGAGTCGACAGGGCGAGCGGCAGCTCGACCCCCGCGTCGCGCAGGGGTCCGGCCACCGCGAGGGCGTGCACCGCGAGCGCTGCCACGAACGGCGCCACGGCCACGGCCGGCGCGGCGAGCAGGATCGCCTCGAAGGTCGCCACCACCAGCAGGGCACTGCCCGTCGACCCGCGAACCTCGAGCAGCCGCGACTGCCGCCGTCGCCGCTCCGAGAGCAGCGAGGCCAGCTGGACCACGGCGTAGCCGGCGAGCACGACGAACTGGACGAGGAGCAGCTGGACGGCGCCCTGCGCCAGGGCGAGCGAGCGGTCCACACGGCCGAGCACCTCGGCGAGGCGCGTGTCGCTGCGGACGGGCGTCCCCGTCGGCACCACGGTCGCCACGGCGTCGGGGAGTGCCCGCACCGCCTGCTCGAGCCGGACGGCGTCCTCCCGGGCCAGCTGGTCGAGGACGAGGCCGGCCCGCCACGTGAGGGTCACGCCCGGCACCAGGCCGCCGTCGCGGAGGTCGGCGGGGTCGACCATCAGCGGTCCCGCGAATGGCGCACCGTTGAGCTCGCCCGTCCCCGCGAGGTCGAGGGGGTCGCCGAGCCAGTAGGTGTCCGCCGCGTCGGCCGTCCAGGTGCCCGTGACCACCACCGTCACGATCGGCGCCTGGCTCGCCCCGGGCGTGGCGGCGTCGGCGAGCGCGAGCGTCTGGCCGACGCCCACCCCGAGCGCCTTGGCCGCGCCCTCCGACAGGGTCGCCTCGACCGGCTGCTGCCCCGACTCCGGCCACCGCCCGGCGGTCAGCCGGGCATGTGCCGCGAGGTCCTCGTAGCCGCCGAGGACGACGAGCGGCCCCCCGGACGACGACGGCACCGGGATCAGCGAGCTCGAGCGCGCCACGAGGACGACGGGCGCCGACGACCCGACGGCGGCGGCGATGACGGGGCGGACGGCCGTGTCGAACGCCGTGGTCTCGGCGGGGACCGCGGTGACGGACACGCTGGTCCCGCGGGACGACCCCGGCGCCTCGACGAGGGCCCGCTGCAGGCTGGCGGTCGCGACGGCGTCGGCGTACTGCACGCCCGTGGCGATGAGACTGGTCGCGACCACGAGCACGAGCCAGACGCCGACCAGCCGCGCCGCGTCCGCGCGGACGCGGCGCGCCGCGAGCTGCGCCAGGCCGGACAGCCCGATGCGCCCACCATCCGCTCGGCTCATGGCCCGGGACGGTAACACGCGGCGCCGGTCGTGAGTCGACGCCGGCGCGCTGGCCGCCCGCTTCTCCTGTCGCGCTCGCACGCCGCCGCCACCTGCAATAGAGTCACCGTCATGCCTGAGCTCCCCGAGGTCGAGACCGTCGCGCGCGACCTCCGGCGCCACCTGCTGCCAGATGCCGGCGGGCCCGGACCGCTGGTGACCGGCGCGCGGGTCGCCTGGCCTGGGACGCTCCGCGACGGCGACCCCCCCGCCTTCGAGCGCGGCGTGGCCGGGCGCCGGATCGAGCGGATCGGGCGGCGCGGCAAGCAGCTGGTCCTCGACCTCGACGGGGGCGCCTACCTGACCGTCCACCTGAAGATGACGGGCCAGCTGTTCGTGGTGTCGGCGGCGCTGGCGCGCGACCCCTACGAGCGCCTCGCGCTCGCGCTCGACGACGGCCGGGAGTTGCGCTTCCGCGACATCCGCAAGTTCGGCCGGGTGGGCCTCTACGGCGCCGACGACGACCCGTTTGACGGCATCGGCCCGGAGCCGCTCGATCCGCGCTTCACGCTGCGCGTCTTCCGCCAGCGGATCCGAGGCCGGCGCGCCCGCCTCAAGCCGCTGCTGGTGGACCAGGCGTTCATCGCCGGCGTCGGCAACATCTACGCGGACGAGGCGCTCTGGCGTGCCAGGCTCCACCCGCTGCGCACCGCCGCCACTCTCCGCCCGCACCACGAGCGGGCGCTCTACCGCAACGTCGTCGGGATCCTCGCCGAGGCGGTCGAGCGGCGCGGCAGCTCCATCGACGACTACACGGCACCCGACGGCGACGGCGAGATGCAGGAGCGTCTTGACGTCTACCAGCGGACCGGCCAGCCGTGCCGACGCTGCGGCCGCCCGGTCCGGCGGATCGTGATCGGCATCCGCTCCACGCACTTCTGCTCGTTCTGCCAGCGGCTGCCCGCGTCGGACCGGCCGGCTGCAGCGAAGCTGCTCGCCGCGATGACCCCTCGGCACGGCCGGTCAGGTGCGAGCCGACGGGGGCGCCGCTGGGTGGAGCTCGACGGCGATGGGTCGCTGGGACGGACGGCGAATGAGTCCACGAAGGCGCGTGAGCGCGCGGCGCGCACGAAGGAGGCTGCCGCGACACGGCGCGCCCGGGCGCGCGCGGGCATGGCGCCGGTGGCGCCCGACCCGCGGCCGGAGGCGCCGGACACGACGCCGGGGGCACCGCGCCCGCCGGGGACCGCCGATCCTGCCGACACGGCGGCCGCTGGGGAGGCCCGGGCATGAGCCTCGTCCGTCTCGACGGCGTGACGCGCGAGATCGGCACGTTCGTCATCCTCGACGCCGTCACCGGTGCCATCGCTCCCGGTGAGCGGGTCGGCCTCGTCGGGCCCAACGGCGCGGGCAAGACCACGCTCCTGCGCATCGTCAGCGGTCGCGACGAGGCCGACCGGGGGACCGTCGTCCGCCGCCGCGGCCTGTCGCTGGGCCTGCTCGCCCAGGAGTCGCACTTCGACGAGGCGTTCATGACGGCGCCAGACCTGCGGTCGGCGGTCCGCCACGGCGCCGCGCACCTCGAGCGCATGGCCGAGGAGCTCTCGGCGCTCGAGCACGGGGGCCATGCGGCGGGTGCCCGCTACGAGGAGCTCCAGCACCGGTTCGAGATCCTGGGCGGCTACACGCTCGACCAGCGCGTCGACGAGGCGCTCTCGGGGCTCGGCTTCGCGCGTGAGGAGTGGAGCCGGCCGCCGACGTCGGTGTCGGGCGGCCAGCAGACGCGCGCCGCCCTCGCCCGGCTCGTCATCGCCGACCCGGACCTGCTGCTCCTCGACGAGCCGACGAACCACCTCGACGTCGGCGCGATCGAGTGGCTGGAGGAGCACCTGCGCCGCCGCCAGGGCGCCCTGCTCGTGGCGTCGCACGACCGAGCGTTCCTCGACGCGACCGTCAGCCGCATGTGGGAGCTCCGCGATCGGCGCCTGACCATCTTCCGGGGCGACTACAGCAGCTACCACCGCCAGCGGCTCGAGCGCGACGAGCGGGCCGTGCGGGAGGCCGCGACGCTCCAGGGCCAGGTCGAGAAGGAGGTCGACCTCGTCCAGAAGTACCGCAGCCAGCGCAAGCACACCAAGATGCACGAGCACGAGGCGCGGCTGGATCGGCTGCGCGACCAGAAGCTGGAGACACCGCGCTCGGGGCGGTCGCTCAAGCTGCCGGGCCAGGCGCTGGCGGGGGCCGGGCCGGTCCGGAGCGGCGAGCTGGTGGTCCGCCTCGACGAGCTTGCCGTCGGCTACCTGCCCGGCCGGGGTGCGGTCATGCCAGACGGCGAGGAGGCCAGCGAACCTGTCGAGATCGCCAGGGCGCCCTTCCTCGCGGCCCAGCGGGGCGACCGAATCGGCATCGTCGGCCCCAACGGTGCAGGCAAGACGACGCTGCTGCGGACGATCGCCGGCGACCTGCCGCCGCTCGACGGCGCCGTCACCTTCGGCCACCAGGTCCAGCCCGCGTACCTGGCCCAGCTGCGCGACGCCGCGATCCCTGGCGCCACGGTCCTCGACGCGGTCCTCGAGGCCATCCCGGTGACCCCGGGCGAGGCGCGCGGCTATCTCGCCCGGTTCCTGTTCCGCGGCGACGACGTCTTCAAGGAGGTCCGGCTGCTCTCGGGCGGCGAGCGCTCGCGGCTGGAGCTGGCCCTGCTCGGGATCCTGCCCTCGAACCTGCTGCTCCTCGACGAGCCCACCAACCACCTCGACATCGCCGCCCGCGAGGCGATCGAGGCGTTCCTCGGCGATTCCCGTGCGACGATCCTGGTGGTCTCGCACGACCGGCGCCTGCTCGAGACGATCTGCGAGCGGCTGTGGGTGGTGGGCGAGGGGCTGGCCGTGCCGTTCGACGGGGGGTACCGGGCATGGCGCGCCGTGGTGTCGGACGGCTGGACGATCGAGGCCGAGGCACGCCGCCGAGCCAACCGCCTGCGCCCGGGCACCGCGGCTCCGTCCGCCGCGGCCCTCTCGACCGCGGCCGGCAGGCGTGACCGCGCCGCCAAGCCCGCCGCGCCACCGCGCAACGGCACGTCAGCCGCGGCCGCGTCGCGCGGCGGGGCGCCAGCGGCGGCCGGGCCGAGTGTCGCCACGAAGCCGGCGAGGCCAGCTCGCCCGAAGCTGTCCAAGGAGGCCTACCGCCGTCGGAGCGATGCGCTCAACAGCGAGCTCGCTCGTCTGGGCCTGCGCAAGAGCCAGCTCGAGCTGGCGATGGGCCAGCCGTCCGTGGCCGCGAACTTCGTCGAGATGCGCCGGGTCACGAGCGAGCTCGCGGACGTGTCGCGGGCGATGGCCGAGGCGGAGGACGCCTGGCTGGAGCTCGAGGAGATGGCCCCGTGAGCGCCGCCGACCGCCGGCCGGGGACGCGGCGCGGCCGCACGGTCCGGATCGGCATCACCGGCCCGATCGGCTGCGGCAAGTCGCAGGTGGTCCGCTGGCTCGCGGAGCTGGGCGTGGCGGTCGTCGACGCCGACGCGGTGGCCCGGACCGTGACCGCGCCCGGGAGCCTCGCCCACGACGAGGTGCTGCGCCGGTTCGGCCCCGCCGTGGCGGGCCCGGACGGGACGCTCGACCGGGCCGCCCTCGGCCGCGTCGTCTTCGCCGACCCGGCGCGGCTCCGCGACCTCGAGGCGATCGTCCACCCGGCGGTGCGCCCGCGGATCCTCGACGTCCTGGAGCGGGCGGAGCGCGACGGGGCGCCGGCGGTCGCGGTGGAGGCGATCAAGCTGGTCGAGGGCGGGCTCGCCGCCCTGTGCGACGAGGTCTGGCTGGTCACCTGCGACGCGGCGGCACAGCGGGCGAGGCTGACGGAGCGGGGGACTGCGCCCGCGGACGCCGAGCAGCGGATCGCCGCGCAGGCCGGCCTCGCGGACCGGCTGCGCCCCGCTGCGACCCGGGTCCTCGACACCAGCGGCCCCATGGCCGAGACGCGGGCTGCGGTGGTGGGAGCCCTGGCCGAGGCGATCGCGGCGGCGCGCTAGACGGGCTCGCCGTTGTCGGCCCTCGAGACCCAGCCGCAGCCCGAGCGGAAGAGCGAACCGCCCGACCGGGGCGGGCCGGTCGGGCGGTTCGACGGGAGGCGCGCCGGGTCAGCGGCGCGCGGTCAGCGGGCGAAGACTGCGCTTTGGGGCTGCCAAGGTCAGGCGTCAGCCACCGGCCGAGGGCGCCGCCGTGGCCGAGCCGCCGGGGGCACCGCTCGGCGTGGCCCCGCTCGGACCTGGCGAGGCGCTGCCGGACGGCTGGGGGGTGATGGCCGGGATCGGCGGGTTGCTGGGGAAGCCGCCCTGGACGGGATAGACCTGCGGGATGAGCAGTCCGTACCGCTGCAGGATCCGGCCGGTCGTGGCACCCAGCGCCGAGACGTCGAGGATGCGCGCGTCCTGGTCGGGGCGCAGGAGCAGCGTGAACGTGGCGCCGTCGATCGTGGCCTGCGTGATCTCCTCCGCCACGGGCAACGTGGCCCTGAGCACGTAGTACGTGCCCTGGCGGGCGAGGATCTGCATCTTCTGGTAGGTGATCTTGGTGCTCAGCCCGTTGGTGTAGACCGGGGCCGAGGGGTTCACCGTCGGGGTGGGCGCGGGCGTCGCGCCCGGGGCGAGGTTGTCCTTGGCCGCGGGGGCCGTCGACGGGGGTGCCGGGATCACTTCGCTCATCAGCACGTCAACCGTCATCCCGGACGTGAGCATGCCGCCCACGGCGCGGTCGTCGGAGACGGTGATGGACACGGCACGCCAGGCGTCCGAGTCGGGGCCGACGGTCTCGCCTGGGCCGAGGATCGGGAATTGGCCGCCAACCGTGGTCGACGCGAGCAGGTTGAGGGTCACGATCTGGCCCTGGGCGACGTCGACGCCCAGGATGCGGCCGACGAGGTCCTCCTTCCTGGTGACCAGGAAGTTGCCGAGATTGTTCGTGTTGTCGACCGGGATGTCGGTCCGGACGATGAGGTCGTCGGTGGTGAGCGTCTTCTTGGCGGGTAGGGGCTTGGCCGCGACGACCGCCGTCATGAACTTAAGGCTGCCCTGCCCAGCACTCTGCTGCGCGTTGTTGATGAGATAGAAGGCGCCCGCCGCCGCGCCGACGGCGAGCACCAGGCCGAGCACGATGATCCACCGGCCCCGTCGAGACGGGTCCTTGTATTCCATCTCCACCTGAGTGTGCCTCCCGTCATGGGCGGCGTCGCCGCCCGAGGTGCCGTGCCCGCCCGGCGGTGTGACCCAGGCACCGGCTGCGTCTCCTGACCGAGGTCGCAGTCGGGGATCGCGCTGAAGTGTCGTGCCGGGTCGCCCGGCGGCCAATGACCCGTTCGTCCCACCCATGAGGAACGGACGTCGGAACGGGTGTTCTAAATGCCGCGATTCGTGTAGCATTCGCGCGTGCCGGACTTCCGACTCGTCGCCCCGTTCGAGCCCACTGGCGACCAGCCCGCGGCGATCGACCGCCTGGTCGACGGGCTGGGTCGCGGCCTGCGCAGCCAGACGCTCCTGGGCGCGACCGGTACCGGGAAGACGTACGTGATGGCCCAGACGATCGTCCGGCACAACAAGCCGACCCTGGTCCTCGCCCACAACAAGACCCTGGCCGCGCAGCTGTACGCCGAGTTCCGCGAGTTCTTCCCGGACAACGCCGTCGAGTACTTCGTCAGCTACTTCGACTACTACCAGCCCGAGGCGTACCTGCCGCGCTCGGACACCTATATCGAGAAGGACTCCAGCCGCAACGAGGAGATCGACCGGCTGCGCCACGCGGCCACCCACGCGCTGTTCGAACGGCGGGACGTGATCATCGTCGCGTCCGTGTCGTGCATCTACGGCCTCGGCGCACCGGTGGACTACGGCGCCACCGTGCTCAGGCTCCGCGTGGGCGGCCAGTACCGGCGCGACGCCGTCCTCCGCCACCTCGTCGACCTGCAGTACCAGCGCAACGACGCGGCGCTCTCCCGCGCCCGGTTCCGCGTCCGGGGCGACACGCTCGAGATCGGCCCCGCCAGCTCCGAGGAGATCGTGCGGGTCGAGTTCTTCGGCGACGAGGTGGAGCGAATCACCGAGCTCGACCCGCTCACCGGCGAGCTGCTCGCCGAGCGCAAGGAGCTCAACCTCTTCCCGGCCAGCCACTTCGTCACGCCCCGCGACAAGCTGATGGCCGCGATCGGGACGATCGAGGCCGAGATGGAGGAGCGGGTCGGGCAGATGGAGGCCGAGGGCCGCGCGCTCGAGGCGGCCCGGCTGCGCCAGCGCACCACGTTCGACCTCGAGATGATGCGCGAGATCGGCTTCTGCTCGGGCATCGAGAACTACAGCCGCCACCTGTCGGGCCGCGAGCCGGGCAGCCGGCCGTGGACCCTGCTCGACTACTTCCCGCCCGACTGGCTGCTGATCGTGGACGAGAGCCACATGACGATCCCGCAGGTGGTCGGCATGTACAAGAACGACCGCACCCGCAAGGAGATCCTGGTCGACTTCGGCTTCCGGCTCCCGTCCGCGCTCGACAACCGGCCGCTGACGTTCGAGGAGTTCGAGGCGCACCTCAACCAGGCGCTGTTCGTCTCGGCCACGCCCGGTCCCTACGAGCTGGAGCGCAGCGAACGCGTGGTCGAGCAGCTGATCCGGCCGACCGGCATCGTGGACCCGACGATCGACGTCCGGCCCACCGACGGCCAGATCGACGACCTGCTCGAGGAGATCAGGCAGCGCGTCGAGCGCGGCGAGCGGGCCCTCGTCACCACGCTCACCAAGAAGATGGCCGAGGACCTCGCCGACTACCTCAAGGAGCTCGGCGTCAAGGTCCAGTACCTCCACTCGGAGGTGGACACGCTCGAGCGGGTGGCGATCCTGCGCGACCTGCGCCTCGGCGTGTACGACGTGCTGGTGGGGATCAACCTCCTGCGCGAGGGTCTCGACCTGCCCGAGGTGACGCTTGTCGCCATCCTCGACGCGGACAAGGAGGGGTTCCTCCGGTCGGCCTGGTCGCTGATCCAGATGGTCGGCCGGGCAGCGCGGAACACGGGCGGCCGGGTGGTGATGTACGCGGACAGGGTCACCGACTCGATGCGGGTGGCGATCGACGAGACGGATCGCCGGCGCGGCATCCAGGAGCGGTACAACGCCGAGCACGGGATCGAGCCCACCACGATCATCAAGGGCATCCACGACATCAACGACCGCCTCCGGGCAGTCGCCGAGAGCACGATCGTGTACTCGTCCGAGCGCCGCACCGCGGACTTGGCCGCCGCGGACAAGGCCGAGGTCGAGAAGCTGGTCGCGCGCATGGAGGCCGACATGCGGGCCGCCGCGAAGGAGCTCGAGTTCGAGCGCGCGGCGGCGCTGCGCGACGAGATCCAGCAGATCCGCCTGCGGGTGCTCGACCAGGACGCGTCGGTGGCCGTGGCGCGGGCAGCCGAGCGCGCCGCCAAGGAGGCCCTCCTGCCGGCCAAGGAGCGTGCCGCCGCCCACCGGCCGGGCGCGGGTCACGGGCACCGCGGGGCCGAGCCCGCGATCGAGGTGACCGAGGTCACCGTGCTGCCCGCGGGCGAGGAGCCGGGGAGCCTCGAGCTCGACGACGGCTCGGGGGGCGCGATCGCCACCGACCTGTTCCCGGGGATCCGCGACGAGCATGACGACGAGGACGGCGGTTGGCAGGCGCGCTGGCTCGACCGGCCCACGTGGGACCGCTCGGTGACGCCCAACATCCGCAAGCGCACCGGGCAGCGGCCCCCGCGGCGCGGCCGGCCGCGCGGCTACTGAGCGGGCGGGGAGGAGAACGGTCGTGCAGTTCGCGGTTGACCTTGCACCGATCGGCGAGATGGGCGACCCCCGGCTGCTCGTCCGGCTGGCCGTGGCGGCCGAGCGGGCGGGCTGGGACGGGGTGTCGACTTGGGATGTGCTCGGCACGGCCATGAACGCCACGGCCGCGGACCCGTTCGTGGCCCTGGCGGCAATCGCGTCCGCCACAGAGCAGCTCCGGCTGATCACCTCGGTGGTGGTGCTGCCGAGGCGGCGTCCCCAGCTTGTCGCGCAGGCCGCGGCGACGCTCGACGCGCTGAGCGGCGGTCGGCTGGTGCTGGGGATCGGCGCCGGTGGCGACCCAGACGACTTCGCCGCGTTCGGTGAGTCGTTTGACACCGCGGCCCGCGTGGCCCGGCTCGACGAGGACGCGATCCGGATCGACGCCTGGCTCCGTGGGGACGGCCAGCCGCCCGTCGGGCCCCGCGTCGTGCAGTCGCCGCGGCCCCCCCTCTGGGTCGGTGGCGGCAGGCCGGGGGCGCTGCGGCGTGCCGCCCGATGGGACGGCTGGATCGCCGTGGCCACGGGCGAGGACTACGCGACCCTGCTGCTGTCGCCGGAGGACCTGGCGGAGCGCGTGGCGACCATCGGTGCCGAGCGGTCCCGGCTGGGCCGCGACAGCGAGCCCTTCGACGTCGCGCTGTTCGCGTGCTCGCAGCCCGGCGAAGCGGCGATGGTCGCGTCCTACGGCAACGCCGGCGCCACGTGGTGGCTCGAGAGCCTGTCGCCGGCGCGCGGCCCGGTGTCCACGCTGCTCGCCCGGATCGAGGCGGGCCCCCCGCGCGCCTGACGGATCGTCACGCCGCCAGGATGGGCCGATCGGGTGGTGGACGGGCCCCTCCCGCCTGCTAGGCTCGGGACGTGCGTGTGCGCCCGGCCCAGACCGCCCTGCTCGCCACCCTGATCCTCGTCCTTGGGATTAGCCCTGCCGTCCGCGCCGGCGAGGCCGCCTCGACAGACGGCCAGGGCGACGTCGTGACGACCCTCGACCTCAGCGAGTTCGACGCCGCGCTCGCCGACGTCCCGGCCGACCCGACGGCGACGTCGACGCCGGTCCCGCTCGACGCGACACCCGCGCCACTGGCCGCTACGCCCACGCCGACGCCGGTGCCGACCGTCACGCCCCCGACTCCTACTCCGACGGCGCCCCCGACTCCTACTCCGACGGCGCCCCCGACTCCTACTCCGACGGCGCCCCCGACTCCTACTCCGACGGCGCCCCCGACTCCTACTCCGACGGCGCCCCCGACTCCTACTCCGACCCCGTCGACGACACCAACGCCCACCCCGACACCGACCCCGACCCCGACCCCGACCCCGACACCGACCCCGACGCCCACCCCGACGCCGACACCTCGGCCGACCCCAACGCCCGCCCCGATCGCGACGCCGTACCGGATCGTCAGGTTCACGGTCGTCAACCTGCCGGCGGGCCAGCGGCCCTATGACGACCTCGCGACACCCGACCTGACCGCCCCCGCGGCCGTCGGCGACGCCGACGGCGTGCCGATGCGCGCGGTGGGGACCACGCAGGTGTACGCGCCGGTCACCGTGGCGCAGTGGGGCCTCAGCATGATGGTCGGCTTCGACCGCACGAACGACCCCGAGTACCTGCGTCGCGCCAAGCTCGCTGCCGATGCCCTCCGCTCCATCGGCGTGTGGTCAGGCCACGCGCTCTACCTGCCGTACCGGTTCAGCTTCGCGCTCCACGGCCTCAAGACCGACGTGATGCGGCAGCCCTGGTACTCGGCGATGGCCCAGGGCCAGGCGCTCTCGCTGATGGTCCGGGTCTACCGCGCCACCCATGACCCTGCCGACCTCGCGACCGCCCAGTCGCTCTACCTGTCGCTCCAGCACAAGGGGCGCGGCTCCGCACCGTGGGTCACCTGGATCGACGGCAGCCGCTACGTATGGCTCGAGGAGTACGCGGAGAAGAATCCGGAGCACACGCTCAACGGGATGATCTTCGCGATCTACGGCCTCTACGACTACTACTGGCTGACGCACGACCGGAACGACCTCGCGCTGCTCCGCGGGGCGCTCACCACGATCCGGTACAACGCCGTGAAGTACCGCAACCCGGGCCGCGCGAGCGCCTACTGCCTCGCCCACCGCACGAGGAGCCTCAAGTACCACCACATCGTCATCGGCCAGCTCCGGGAGCTGACGGCGATGACGCGGGCACCGTACTTCGCCTCGCTGGCCTCGCTGCTCAAGCGCGACGCATGGTGACGCCCGGCTCGGGCCGGCCAGTGATTCACGAACACTTGTTCTAAACACGCGGGCTCGCTAGACTGCATACGTGCCCCAGGACCGGATCGTCGTGCGCGGAGCGCGCGAACACAACCTCAAGGACGTCAGCGTCACCTTCCCGCGGGACCGCCTCGTGGTGATCACCGGGCTGTCTGGCAGCGGCAAGTCCAGCCTCGCGTTCGACACGATCTACGCCGAGGGGCAGCGCCGCTACGTCGAGAGCCTCTCGGCCTACGCCCGCCAGTTCCTGGGCCAGATGGAGAAGCCCGACGTCGACCAGATCGACGGCCTCAGCCCCGCGATCTCCATCGACCAGAAGGGCGCCAGCCGCAACCCCCGGTCCACGGTCGGCACCGTCACCGAGATCTACGACTACCTGCGCCTCCTGTTCGCGCGGATCGGCCATCCGCACTGCCCGGTGTGCGGCCGCGAGATCGAGCGCCAGACCGTCCAGCAGATCGTCGACCAGATCCTCGCCCTGCCCGAGGGGACCCGCCTGCTCGTGCTCGGCCCGCTGATCAAGGACCGCAAGACCGAGGGCGACCGCGTCATCGAGGGCGCCCGCAAGCAGGGCTTCGTCCGCGTGCGGGTGGACGGCGTCCAGTACGACCTGGCCGAGGCGCCCACGCTCGACAAGTACAAGCGGCACACGATCGAGGTGGTCGTGGACCGCTACATCGTCCGCCGCGCCGAGAACCCCGACGGCTGGGCCACCGACGAGCGCGGCCGGCCGGTGGACCCGGACACGGGGATCGCGATGCCTGATCCGGACGCCGCCCGCCTCGCCGATTCGGTCGAGACGGCGCTCCGCCTGGGCGAGGGCGTCATGGTGGTCGCACCGATGCCCCGCGAGGACGGGCCGCCGGCGTTCGAGGAGCACCGCTACAGCGAGCGCTACTCGTGCCCCTACGACGGCACCACGATCGACGAGCTCGAGCCCCGCAGCTTCTCGTTCAACTCGCCGCACGGCGCCTGCCCCACGTGCACCGGCCTCGGCACGCAGCTCGTGATCGACCCGGACCTGGTCATCCCCGACAAGCACCGCAGCATCCGGGCGGGGGCGCTAGCCCCGTGGAACAAGATGCCCACCGAGATCAGCTGGCGGATGAAGATCACCGAGGCCGTGTTCAGCAGCCGCGGCTGGTCGATCGACACCCCGGTCGACACGCTCCCGCCCGAGGCGCTGCAGTACCTGCTGTTCGCGCCCAAGGACGAGAAGGTCGTCGTGCGCTACCGCCACGAGCGCGGCGAGAACTCCTACGTCGCCACCTTCGAGGGCGTCGTGACCAACCTCGAGCGCCGCTTCCGCGAGACCGAGTCGGAGTACATTCGGACCGAGCTCGAGAAGTTCATGGTCCAGAAGCCCTGCCCGACCTGCAAGGGCCGGCGCCTGCGGCCGGAGGCGCTCGCGGTCACCGTGGACGGCAGGAGCATCGCCGAGACCTCCACGCTGTCGGTGACCGACACGCTCGACTGGGCCGCCGCCCTGTCCGAGCGGATCACCGAGCGGGAGCAGACGATCGCCCGCCAGGTTCTCAAGGAGATCGTCGCCCGCCTCGGCTTCCTTGTCGACGTCGGCCTCGACTACCTCACGCTCGACCGGGCCAGCGTCAGCCTGTCGGGCGGCGAGGCACAGCGCATCCGCCTCGCCACGCAGATCGGGACGACGCTGATGGGCGTCCTGTACATCCTCGACGAGCCCTCGATCGGGCTCCACCAGCGCGACAACGCCAAGCTCATCGCCACGCTCACGCGGCTGCGCGACCTGGGCAACACCGTGCTCGTGGTGGAGCACGACGAGGAGACGATCCGGACCGCGGACTGGGTGATCGACATCGGCCCGGGCGCCGGCGAGCACGGCGGCGAGATCATCGCCAACGGTCCGCTCGAGGAGGTGCTCGCCCAGCCGCGCTCGATCACGGGCGCCTTCCTGCGCGGCGACCGAGCGGTGCCCATCCCGGACCGGCGACGCCGGGGCAACGGCCGCAACCTCGTGGTCCACGGCGCGCGGGAGCACAACCTGCGCGGCATCGACGTCCGGTTCCCGCTGGGCACGTTCATCGCGGTCACCGGCGTCAGCGGGTCCGGCAAGTCCACGCTGGTCGACGAGGTGCTGTACCGGGCCCTGGCCCGCGACCTGACCGGCTCCCGCGAGCCCGTGGGCGCCCACGACGCGGTCGAGGGCGTCGAGCACATCGACAAGATCATCGAGATCGACCAGAGCCCCATCGGGCGCACGCCGCGCTCCAACCCGGCCACGTACGTCGGCCTGTTCAGCCCCATCCGGGAGCTGTTCGCGGGCACGCCGGAGGCCCGGGTCCGCGGCTACCAGCCCGGCAGGTTCAGCTTCAACGTCAAGGGCGGCCGGTGCGAGAACTGCAAGGGCGACGGGATCATCAAGATCGAGATGCAGTTCCTGCCCGACGTCTACGTCACCTGCGAGGTCTGCAAGGGCAAGCGCTACAACCGCGAGGCGCTCGAGATCCACTACAAGGGCCGCTCGATCGCTGACGTCCTGGAGATGACCGTCGAGGAGGCGCTCCACTTCTTCGACGCCGTCCCCAACGTCAAGGGCAAGCTTCAGACCCTGTTCGACGTGGGGCTCGGCTACGTCCACCTCGGCCAGCCCGCCACCACGCTGTCTGGCGGCGAGGCGCAGCGCGTCAAGCTCGCCACGGAGCTCTCGCGGCGGGCGACCGGCAAGACGCTGTACCTGCTCGACGAGCCCACGACGGGCCTCCACTTCGCCGACGTGGAGAAGCTGCTCACGGTGCTCCACCGCCTCGTCGACAACGGCAACACGGTGCTCGTCATCGAGCACAACCTCGACGTCATCAAGACCGCGGACTGGATCGTGGACCTGGGGCCCGAGGGCGGGCATCGGGGTGGCACCGTGATCGCCGAGGGAACGCCCGAGCAGGTTGCCCAGACTGCCGGGTCCGCCACCGGCGAATACCTCGCCCGCGTCCTGAGCGGCCAGCCGCTGGTGCCGCTCTCAGACGTGACCTTCTCCGACGAGGCCGGCCGACCCGGGATCCATGCCCTGGAGCGGCTCCCGCAGGCGGAGATGGCGCCCGCCCGCAAGCGGGTGGCGGCTGCGCGGTCCGCGGGCGACCGCTAGCGGGAACCTGGGATGCGCATCTTCGTGGCCGGTGCGACCGGGGTGATCGGCGTCCAGCTCGTCCCGCTGCTCGTTGCGGCCGGCCACGAGGTGACCGGGATGACGCGCTCGCCGCTCGGGGACGAAGCCCTGCAGGCCCTCGGCGCGACGCCGGTCGTGTGCGACGTCTACGACGCCCCGGCGCTGCGGGCAGCCGTCGCAGCCGTCGCGCCCGACCTCGTCATGCACCAGCTGACCGACCTGCCCGACCACATCTCGGAGCTCGGCGACCGCCTGGCGTCGAACAACCGGATTCGCCGCGAGGGCACGCGGAACCTGCTCGCGGCCGCCGCGGCCGCCGGGGTCGAGCGGTTCGTCGCGCAGAGCGTCGCCTGGGCGCTCGAGGGCGACGGCGGCGCCGCGGCCGAGGAGCACGAGCGCGCCGTGCTCGCCTTCGGCGGGGTGGTCGTGCGGTACGGGCGCCTCTACGGGCCCGGAACGTGGGCGCCCTCTGGCCCGCTGCCCCCGCACCCCCGGGTCCACGTGGCGGATGCGGCCCTGCGGACGATGCCCGCGCTGTCGGCGCCAGCGGGGACGATCCTCACGGTGGCCGAGCCGGCCTGATCGCAGGCCGTCCACGCTATACCATCGCGTGAGATGCCTGAGATCGAGTACGCATTCCTCGCCGACGCGGCCGAGACGAACCCCGGCCACAAGTTCCACGTGCTCGGCGGCGGCATCACCCGGATCGGCGGCCCGTCGTTCCCCCTCGTCCACCCGCACCTCGCGCTCGTCGTGGGGCTGCTGGTGACGGCGCCGGAGACGAAGCGCGAGCACGAGCTCGGGATCGTGCTCCTCGACCCCGACGGCGGCGACGTCACGTCGGCCACGGGCTCGCTCATGGCCCGGGGCCACGACGACGGGCGCGACAACATCGTCACCTTCAGCGTGGACCTCTACGGGATCCGCTTCCCGACGCCGGGCGACTACTCGTTCCGCATCCTCGTCAACGGCTCGGAGCGCAAGCGGCTGGGGCTGCTGCTGGTGCGGGCCGGGGGCAGCGACGTCGGGATCACCATCGCCCCGGCGGAGTCGTGATCGAGGTTGGGGCGGCGCCCGACACCGCCGTGACGGGCAGGCGGCGGTGAGTGCCGGCGCGTCCCGGCGTGCGGCGGGCCCGGCCCGCCACGAGCGGCCGCTCATCGACGAGGCGGCCCTGGCCGCGGCCAGGGCCGGCGACCGCCTGCTGGAGGCGTCCCGCTCCGTCGGCGCGACCCGCTGGACCGCCTATCTCGACCCGATCCCCGACCTGCTGCGCGACGGCGAGCTGGGCGATCTGCGCAAGGTCGCGCTTCGCGCCCGCTCCGCCTACGGCCCCAAGGACTCGGTCCGCGACGCGCTGCCCCGCGAGGTCACCGAGCCGTTCCTCGACGCCATCGACCGCCTGCTCAAGCTGCTCGCGCGGCGCGAGGTGGCGGGGTAGTCCGGACAGGCCGCAAGGGCCCGAGGCGGTTGGCGCTCAGTAGATGAACGGGAGCATCCGGCGCGTCCGCGCGCGGTAGGTCGCGTAGGCCTCGTACCGGTGCTCCAACCAGACCTCCTCGCGGGCCGACTTGAGCCGGAAGAACGCGAGCAGCACGGCCGTCCCGATCAGCGCGGTCAACAGCGCGTGCATGACCAGCCCGTAGCCGAGGGTCGAGATGACCAGCCCGCCGTAGATCGGGTGGCGGACGAGGCCGTAGACGCCGGTCTCCACGAGCTGGCTGCCGTCGCGGGGGTGGGGGAGCGCGGTGAGCGATCGCCCGAGGTGCAGCACGCCCAGCAGCGCCAGCAGCCCGCCGAGGGCCACGAGCACGAGCCCGGCGATCGATGCCGGCGTCCAGTTGGGCCATGCGCCCGGCGCCTCGAGGAGGCCGCCGAGGAAGACGGCGGCGAGGATCACCCCCTGGATCGCAACCCAGCCCTCGCCGCGGGGCCCGAGGCTCGGCAGCCGGCTCACGCGCCGCCCGTGCTGCCGGCCGCCCGCGAGCGCCACTCGTCGGCGAGGATCGCCATGCGGACCACGTCGAGGTAGCGGCCCTCGCGGAACGACGCATGGCGGAGGACGCCCTCGACGACGAAGCCCACCCGCTCGTAGACGTGCTGCGCCCCGGGATTGACCTCGTAGACGTCGAGGTAGATCCGCTCGAGCCGCAGCTGGCCGAAGCCGAAGCCGACGAGCGCCCGGAGCACCTCGGTGCCGAGGCCCTGCCCGCGGTCTTCGGGGCGGCCGATGCCGATGCCGAGCATCGCGTGGCCGTTGGCGAGGTCGATCTCGTGCAGCCCGCAGGTGCCGATCGGCCGGTCGTCCTCGAGCAGGCAGGCGACGAAGAGGTAGTCGGTCTCCCCCTGCCGGTCGAGCATCCCCTCGAACCAGCGCTCCTCGAGCGCCAGCGACATCGGGGCGCGGGTGGCGAGCGTGCGCGAGGTCCGCCAGTCGTTGAACCACGACACGAAGCGCGGGATGTCCTCGCGCTCGGCGGGGCGGAGGAAGACGCGGCCGTCCTGGATCTGTGGCTCGGTGCCGTCGTGTCGGGATGCCATGGCGATCGAAGTCTACGCGGCGCCCCGGCCGAACTCGGCGGCCGTCATGCGGCCCTGCTCGCCATGTCGCCGATCCCGAGTTCGGCCGGGTCGAACGCCTCGAGCAGGAAGCGCGACGGCGCCGCGGGGTCGAACAGGAGCGTGAGCGAGCGGCGGGCGCGGGTCCAGGCGACGTAGGCGAGGCGGCGCTCCTCCTCGAGCGCGCGCTCTGGCTCCGCGGCGTCGGAGATCGAACGCCGGCCCGGAAACCCGTCCGCGAGCACCACGACATGGTCCCACTCGAGGCCCTTGGTCCCGTGGGCCGTCGCGAGCGTGAGCGGCGCGTCGTCCCGCCGCAGCTGCGCGAGCCGGCCGCGAAAGCCCATCACGGCCTCGCGCAGCGCGCCGACGGTCGGCACCGCCGCGGCCCAGCCGAGCAGGGCCGTCACGAGGTCGCCCTGCCCTGCCGCGTCCGGGTCGTCGGGCGGATGCGCCGCCTCGTCGGCCCGGCACGCGGCACGGAGCTGGCCGAGGGCCACGAGGGGGCCGTGCTCGGCGTCCGCCGACGCCGCGCGCTCCAGGAGCGCGTCCAGCCGCGGGTCCTCGATCGGCAGCGCGACGTCCGGCGCACGGAAGGGCCAGCCGCGGTCAACCGCGACGACCAGCGGCACGAGCAGCTCCCGGTTCGTCCGCGCCAGCACCGCGCGCGTCGACGCGTCGTCCGGCCACGCCGCCATCGCGCGCCCGACGCGCACCGTGTCGTCGCTCGCGTCAGGCGCCAGCAGCAGCCGACCGGCGTTGCGCGGCCCCGCGACGATCCGCTTGGCGAACCGCTCGCGGTTCTGCTCCACGAGGCGGACCGCCCGCTCGACGACCGGCGGCGGGCAGCGGTAGTTCGTCTCGAGGTCCACACGTCGCAGCCCGGGCAGCGAGGCGGCCAGCGAGAGGACGCGCCGGACGTCGGCGAGCCGCCAGCCGTACACCGTCTGGTCGTCGTCACCGACCAGGAACACGTGGTTGCCGGGCGCAGCCAGGAGCAGCGCGAGGTCGAGCTGCGTGCGGTCGAGGTCCTGCGCCTCGTCGACGAGCAGCTGCGCACACCGGGCCCGCCATCGCAGCCGCGCCACCCCGTCGACCTCGAGCAGCCGGAGCGCCCGGAGCACCAGGTCGTCGAAGTCGAGCGCACCCTCGTCGCGCAGCGCCTGCTCGTACGCCACCCAGGCGCGCGCCACGGGCCCGGCAGCCTCGTCTGCCGCGACGTCGTCGGGCGAGACCCGCAGGTCGAGCTTGAGCCGGCTGAAGGCGAGGTCGAGCCGCCCGCGGTCCGCGGATGGCATGTCGGGCCACAGCCCCCGCACCACCGCGTCGCGGTCCGCGAGGGCCGACACGTCCACGCCGGCCTCGGCGAGCACCTCGCGCCCGAGTGCGTGGAACGTGCGCACCCGCACCCCGCCGTCGCGCGACGCGGAGGCGCCGAGGGGCTCGAGCGCGGCGTCCAGCCGCTCGACGAGCTCCTCGGCCGCCCGCTTGTTGAACGCGACCACGGTGATCGCGGCCGGCGCGTCGCCCCGGTCGACGAGCCAGGCGACCCGCGCGACGAGCGTCGTCGTCTTCCCGCTGCCCGCGGGCGCCACGCACAGCACCGGGCCGTCCGGGGCCACCGCGGCGGCGCGCTGGTCGGGCGCGAGCCGGGCGAGCCGCTCGGCGACGGAAGCGTGCATGGGCCGAGGATGCTTGCTGCGGCTTATCGCAGGCTCACACGGGGCTTCCGACGGCCCGTGTTTCGCGACCGTCCCCGCGCCACTGCGACTCGCCACGGGGTTGTCTCCGCCCCGGCCCAGCGCGGCAGCTGAGGAGAACGCGAGTCTCCGCGCAGCGCGCGCATGGAGGGGCCCAGAAGACCACCCGTGAGTCGGTCGCCGCAGGGAAATGCGGGTGTGGAGCCTGCGGTCCGCGGATCCGACCGAGACCTACCTGACGCGTTCTGGCGCTGCGTGCCGCAGAATCAGCCGGGTGACCCCCGAACTCACCGCCATGCTCGCCAACCTGCCCGACCGCCCCGGCGTGTACCTGATGAAGGACGCCCACGGCGCCGTGCTCTACGTCGGCAAGGCGCAGAGCTTGCGCAGCCGCGTCCGCAGCTACTGGCAGAAGCAGTCGGCCGGCAGCCGCGGCGACGTCCACCGCATCCGCCAGGTGATCGACAAGGTCGTGGACCTGGAGATCACCGAGGTGGACAGCGTGAGCGAGGCGCTGCTCCTCGAGGCGAACCTGATCAAGCGCTACAAGCCGCGCTTCAACATCCGCCTCAAGGACGACAAGAGCTACCCGTACATCAAGGTCACGCTCGCCGACGACTTCCCGCGCATCGAGCGCACCCGCAAGCTGCCCGCCGACGGCAGCCGCTACTTCGGGCCGTACGCGAGCGCGAGCAGCGTCGACGAGGCGATGAACCTCGTCCGGCGGCTGTTCCCGTTCCGCACCTGCACCATCGACATCCGCGAGGGCAAGCGGGCGCTGGCCCGGCCGTGCCTGCTCTACCACATCAAGCGCTGCCAGGGCCCGTGCATCGAGGCGATCGGCAGGGCCGCCTACCGCGCCGACATCGCGCAGGTCGAGCTGTTCCTCGAGGGCAACGCCGACGCGGTCGTGGACGGCCTCGAGCACCAGATGGGGTTCGCGGCCGAGCAGCAGCAGTACGAGCGGGCGGCGGTGGTGCGCGACAAGATCCGGGCGATCGAGCGGACGATGGAGAGCCAGAAGATGGCCGCCTTCGCCCGGACCGAGCTCGACCTCATGGCGCTGGCCCGCCACGACGACCAGGCGGCCGTCCAGCTGTTCGTGGTGCGCAACGGCAAGATGGTCGGACGCGACGTGTTCTTCCTCGAGGTACCGCGCGACGTGCCCGACGACGAGGTGCTGGAGAGCTTCCTCGAGCAGTTCTACGCCCGCGCCACGAGCGTGCCCCGTGAAGTGCTCGTGCCGCGGGCGCTCGCCGACACTGCCGACCTCGAGGCGTTCCTGGCCGCCAAGCGGGGGAGCGGCGTCCGCATCCGCACCCCGCAGCGCGGCGAGAAGCGCGAGCTGCTCGAGCTCGCCGACCGCAACGCCGCCGAGGCGCTCGCCCGCGAGGCCGCCCGCTGGCTGGCCGACGAGGGCAAGACGCTGGGCGCGCTCGAGGAGCTGGCCGCGGCGCTCGGCCTGCCCGGCCCGCCGATGCGCATCGAGTGCTACGACATCAGCAACTTCCAGGGCGCCGAGTCGGTCGGCTCGATGGTCGTGTTCGAGGAGGGCAAGCCCCGCTCCGGCGAGTACCGCCGGTTCCGGATCAAGACGGTCCAGGGCCCGAACGACTTCGCCAGCCACCAGGAGGTCCTGCGCCGCCGCTTCCGCTATGCGACAGCCGGCAAGGAGGGCGACGAGGAGGCGCGCCGCTGGGCGATGCCGGACCTCGTGATCATCGACGGCGGGCGGGGCCAGGTGACGGCGGCCCAGGAGGTGCTCGACGAGCTGGGCCTTCCCGACCTGCCGATGTGCGGCCTCGCCAAGGAGCGCGAGGAGCTGGTGCTGCCCGACCGGGCCGAGCCCGTCGTGCTGCCGGTGACCTCGCAGGCCCTCTACCTCGTCCAGCGGCTGCGCGACGAGGCCCACCGCTTCGCCATCACCTACCACCGGAGCCTGCGCAACCGCAAGACCGTCCGGTCCGCCCTCGACGACCTGCCCGGCGTCGGGCCGAAGCGCAAGCGGGAGCTGCTCAAGGTGTTCGGCTCCGCCAAGCGCGTCCGCGAGGCGCCCGTGGAGCAGATCGCGGCGGTGCCCGGGATCGGCGCGGCCCTGGCGGAGCGGATCAAGGCCCATCTCGAGGCCTGACGCCTCTAGCCGCTGCGCGGTCGAGGGCCCAGCATCGCGCCAGATCGGGTGGTCGCGGGATCCCGGTCGCGCAACGATCGAGGTCGTGCGGCGTCTTCCGGTCGATGGCGTCCCCGGGAGGCGAGGCGATGGACGGCGACGATCGCGAAGAACGGCTGGCGCGGCGCGTGGCGCACCTGGAGACCAGGGTCCGCAGGCTCGAGGCGCGTGTCGAGGCGCGTGTCGAGGCGGGGAGCGAGGCCGCCCTGCCTGCCCGGGCCGTGCCGCTCGCCCCTCCCGACCCGCCGTCGGCGCCGATCATGGCGCTGTCCAGCGCGCCATCGGTGCCGACGGGACCGACCGCGGGCGACGTGATCGGCCGCTGGCTCGCGGAGGCCGACGGCACGCGAGGCCGGGCTGACGGGGCCACGGCGCCCCAGCCGCGCCGCGAGCTGGTCGCCGGGGCTCCAGCGCCGGCCCACCCCGGTGCGCTGTGGGCCGAGTCGTCCTCGTCCATCCCTGACGGGGTCGAACTCCCCGAATCCCGCTCGCACTCGTTCGACCTGCGCGAGCTCGAGGAGCGGTTCGCCGGGCGGGCCCTCGCCTGGATCGGCGGCGTCGCGCTCGTGGCCGCCGCGATCTTCTTCCTCAGCCTCGCCTTCAGCCGGGGCTGGATCACCGAGGAGATGCGGGTCGTGATCGGGCTCGTCGCCGGATCGGCCGCCCTCGGCATCGGCGCGCTCCTGTTCGACCGGCGCAACCCGCTGCTCGGCAACGTGCTCACCGCGGTCGGTCTCGGCATCGTCTCGATCGCGCTGTTCGCAGCGACGCGCGGCTACTCGCTGGTCCCGGCCGAGCTCGGCCTGCTGGGCGCGCTTGCCGCGGCAATCGCAGCCGCTGCGATCGCTGTCCGGTACGACGCCCGCGAGGTGGCCGTGTTCGGGCTCGTGGCCGCCCTGATCGCGCCGCCCGTCATGGGCGCCTCGCCCACGCTGCTGACCCTGCTCTTCGTCGCGGTCACGCTCGTCGGCACCACCGCCATCGCGCTGTTCCGCTCATGGCGATGGCTGCCCTCGATCGCATTCATCCTGGCCGCCCCGCAGCTGGCGGACTGGATCGTCGGCGGCGCGGACACGCTCCAGGCGCTGGTCGCCCTGGCCGGGTTCTGGCTGGTCAACATCATCGCCGCCGGCGGCGAGGAGCTCCGGATCCGGCGCGACGACCTCCGCCCGTCGAGCGCCACGCTCGTGCTCGCCAACGGCGCGTTCCTCGTCTGGGGCGGGTACGCGGTCCTGACAGGCGATGCCCACGTCTGGCTCGGCACGTTCATTGCGCTGGCCGCGCTGGCCCATGTCGCCGTCGGGTCGGGATACCTGTATCGGCAGGGGCTGCAGCACCTGTTCGGCAACCTCGTTGCGGGCACCGGGGCCGCCCTCCTCGCCCTGGCGGCCTTCGTCCAGCTCGGCGCGGCGCTGGTGCCCGTGGCGTGGTCCGCCGAGGCGGCTGCGCTGGCCTGGCTGGCCGCACGCCGCACGCACGTCTGGTCGGCGCTCGCCGCGGCCGCCCTGGGCGCCGCAGCCCTCGCCCATGTCGTGGTCGTCGAGTACCCGCTCGACCGCGCGGCACTCGATGCGAAGCCGCTGTTCGCCACCTCGTGGCTCCACCCGGAGGCGGCCTCGCTCGCGGCCCTGCTGGTCGCGATGGCCGTGGCCGGCTGGTTCGCGCGCGCCGTCCCGGTGCGCTCGGCGCTGGCCGCGATCGGCGCGCTCGTGCTCGGCTACGCGGCCATGTTCGAGGCGGACGGCCCGGTGCTGATCGCCCTGCTCGTCCTCGTCGCGCTCGCGGCGACCGAGCTCGACCACCGGATCGCCGAGGGCGGGACGCGCGACGACCTGCGGGTGCTCGACACGTGGTCGCCATTCCGCTGGTACGGAACCGCGGCCGGCGCCGTCCTCGGCGCGCTGGCCGTCCTCGCGTTCATCGGGGTGGAGGCGTCGCCGGCCCGGCTGGCCGAGGCGGTCCCGGCGACCCCCTATGTCGACCGCCTCGCGGTGTCGCTCGCATTCGTGCTCGCCGGCCTGCTCGTGGCCGGCATCCGGCTCGGGACGCGCGGCATCCGCTCCGGGCTGGCCGGGATTGGCGTGCTGCTCGTCGCGTGGTCGGTCCCGCTCGAGCTCGACGGGACCGCGCGGATCGCCATGCTGGCCGTCCTGCTGCCGCTGGCCGTGGTGGGGGACCGGTTCATGGCGCGCTGCCGAGATGCGCACCGGTTCGCGTTCCTGGCCCTGCCCGGCGAGGCGGGTGCGCTGGCGAGTGCTGCTGGCGGCATCAGCTGGGTCGCGGCCCTGGCGGTCGCGGTCGTCTCGCCACTGGATCCCGGGCGCTGGGGGAGGGCCACACCCCCGCCGATCCCGTTCTCCGACGAGACCGCTCTCGTGGCCGTGCTGCTCGCGGGCACGGCGATCGCGGCCGCCGCGTGGGTGGCGTCGGCTGCCGCCCGGCAGCTCCTGCTGCTGGTGGCGCTCGTGCCGGTCGCGCTCGTGGTGCCGCTCGAGGTGGATGCGGACGTCGTGGTGGTGCTGTGGCTGCTGCTGGCCGCCGCCGCATTCGCGGTCACGCGGCCGGACAGTCTGGTCCGCGCGGGATCGTACGGGCTCGCGCTCGTCCTCGGGGCCGGGGCGTACCTCGTGGCGTTCGGGATCGTCGCCCCGCCCGACCGGCTGTGGGTCGACCCGACGGGGCCTGCGAGGCCAGCCCTCCTGACAGGCTGGTGGGCGGCGCTCGCCGCGACCGCGGTCGCGCCGATCGCCGCCTCGCGACGGCTCGCGGAGCGGCACGACCGACCATGGCTCGAGGTCCTCGCGGCCGCGCTCGGCGTGTACCTCGTGTCGGTTGGCGTCGTCGAGCCGTTCAGCCGCCTCGTCGGCGGCACGATCCCAACCGAGGAGCTGGCCACCCAGGCGCAGGTCGCGCTGTCGGTCGCGTGGACCGCGATCGGCGCCGTCGCGCTCGGCGTGGGCCTGCGCCTGCGCCGGACCATGCCTCGCCACATCGGTCTGGGGCTGCTGGCGCTCGCGACCGCAAAGGTGTTCGTGGTGGACCTGGCAGCGATGGACGTGGCCTACCGGGCGCTGGTGCTCGCCGGGCTGGGGGTGCTCCTCCTGGCATCCGCGTGGCTGTTCACCCACCCGCGCGGCCCACGCCCGGGCACGTCCGGCCTCAGCGGTCCACGGCCGGCGGGCTGAGCTGAAGCGGCGCGGTGGCCCCTGCCCGTCGGCCTCTCCGACGCCGGGCCACCGCCCCTGGTCCGCATTCCCTCCGGGCGCGCGGCCCCGACTCCCGGTATCATCCCGCCCCGATGCGCCGCTTCGGTCCGGCCCTGATCCTCGTGATCGGGCTCTTCGCCCTCGTCAGCACCTTGTCGCCGTGGACCATGACCACGTCGAGCGGTGACGTGCGCCCCGTGACCAAGCTGGGACTCGACCTGCGCGGTGGGATCCGGCTCGCGTACGGGGTGCAGCCGGTCAACGGCCAGGTGGCCACGGCGAGTGACCTCAGCGTGATCCGCGAGATCATCACCAAGCGGGTGAACGGCACGGGCACCACCGAGGCCACGGTCGTGATCCAGGGCGCGGACCAGATCGTGGTCGAGGTCCCGGACGTCTCGAACCCCAAGCAGGTCGAGGACCTGGTCGGCCAGACCGGCCGTCTCGACTTCATCCCGCTCGGCTCGACGCCCGCCTCGGCGAACCAGACGCTGCCTGCCGCCTACATCAACACGCCGTGTTCGTCGACGGTCCTCGTCAACTGCGTCCTGTTCTCGGGCGACGAGCTCTCGTCGGCAACCATCGGCTCCGACCAGACGGGCAACCGAACCGTCGACTTCACGCTCAGCGACAAGGGCAAGCAGCTGTTCGCCGACTACACCACGAACCACGTCGGCGACTACTTCGCGGTCGTCCTCGACGGCAACGTCATCACCGCGCCCAGCATCCGCGAGGCGATCCCGAACGGCCAGGTCCAGATCACGTCGGGCGGCATCGGCGGCTACCCGCTCGCTGACGCGCAGAACCTGGTCAACATCCTCAAGTACGGCTCCCTGAAGTTCCCCCTGAAGGAGCTCTCGAACGAGACGGTGAGCGCGACGCTGGGCATCGCCTTCCTGCACCAAAGCCTGTTGGCGGGGGCGATCGCGGTGATCCTGGTGATCATCTTCATGGTGGTCCACTACCGGCTGCCCGGTGTGGTCGCCGGCATGGCCCTGCTCTACTACACCCTCGTGGTGGTGGCGCTCTTCCGCTGGATCCCAGTGACCCTGACCCTGGCCGGGATCGCGGGCTTCGTCCTGTCGGTCGGCATGGCGGTGGACGCGAACATCCTGATCTTCGAGCGCACCAAGGAGGAGCTGCGGATCGGCAAGAGCCTGACCGCGGCCGTCGAGGCCGGCTTCAACCGGGCCTGGAACTCGATCCTCGACTCGAACATCTCGAGCCTGATCACCGCGTCGATCCTGTTCCTCTTCGGCTCGTCCACGATCAAGGGCTTCGGCCTCGTGCTCATCGTCGGCGTCCTCACATCGATGTTCACCGCCGTGACGGTCACCCGCACGGTGCTGCGGATCGTGGTCGCCAAGCCGTGGGCACGCCAGGCGCGGATGTTCGGCGTCACCGAGGCGGAGTTCCTCGCGAGGCCGGCGCTGACCGGCCGGGCCGCGCGGCGCGAGGCGGGCACGCGTGTTTGACATCATCGGCAAGCGGAACTGGTTCTTCGCGTTCTCCCTCGCCGTCACGATCCCGGGCCTGATCTTCATCCTCCTGGGCCCGATCACCGGCGGCAAGGTCGGCCTCCAGTTCTCGATCGACTTCACCGGCGGTTCCGTCTGGACGGTCAAGTTCCAGGACCCGAACGTCACGCCCGACCAGGTGAAGGCCGTGATCGCCGGCCAGGGCAGCGATGCCCAGGTGACCGAGGTCGGCAAGGGCGCAGCCGGTGCGGGCTACATGGAGATCCGGACCAAGGAAGCTGCCCTTGCCGCACAGCTGCCGAGCCCGACGCCCCTGGTGACCGCCGCGCCGTCCGAATCGGCAGGCGCTTCGGCAAGCGGCAGCGCCGCGGCTTCCCCGCCCGCATCGAACTCGGCCGCGCCCTCGGCGTCCTCAGCTCCTTCGGCATCGGGCTCGGCCGCTCCTTCCGCATCGGGCTCGGCCGCCCCTTCCGCGTCGGCCGCCCCGTCCGGGAGCGTCGCCCCGTCCGCCACGCCGGCCGCCTCCGCTTCGGCGGCACCGTCCGCGTCGGCAGCGGCGAGCGCTGCGGCTGCGTCGCCTGGCGCCTCGGCCGCCCCGTCCGCTTCGCCGTCGACCGCCTTCGGCGGCTGCGACTCGCTCCCGCCGGGCAGCAAGCTGCCTAGCCTGTGCCACGCGCTCGAGTCGCAGCTCGGCCCGATCACCGAGCAGGCATCCCTGAGCTCGGTCGGCGCGGTCGTGTCCAGCGAACTCATCACGCAGGCGCTGGTGCTGATCCTCGCCGGGTCGGTGGGCATCCTGCTCTGGATCACCTACCGGTTCCGCGACTTCCGGATGGGCGTCACGGCGCTCGTCGCCCTGCTGCACGACGTCATCGTGGTCGTCGGCCTGTTCGCGGTCTTCGGGACGTTCTTCAACACCCAGATCGACAGCCTGTTCGTGACCGCGATGCTGACCGTCATCGGCTTCTCGGTCCACGACACGATCGTGGTGTTCGACCGGATCCGCGAGAACCGCGCCCGCCATGCCGGCGAGTCGTTCGACCGGATCGTCAACCACTCGATCCTGCAGACCTTCGGGCGGTCGATCACCACCAGCTTCACCGTCATCATCACGCTCCTCGCACTGCTGCTGTTCGCGGGCGAGGCCATCGGCACGTTCGTGCTGGCGCTCCTGATCGGCATCACCTCCGGCACCTACTCGTCGATCTTCAACGCCAGCCCGCTGCTGGTCGTCTGGCACCTCCGCGACGAGCGCCGCCGCCTCGCGGAGAACGCGGCCCGCCCTGGCCGCCGCGCCGCAACGTGACCGCGGGGCCCGGCCGAGGCCGGGGCCCGTGTCCTCCGCAGCGCCGTCGAGCGCGCCAGCCAAACGGCCGATGAGGGCGGCGCAAGTCCCGGGTGAGCCGGACGTGGCAGACTGCGGGCGATGACCGACGCACGCCACCGCTGGGTGTTCCCGGACCCGATCCGTCTGGACCCGGGGTTCCGTGCCGCGGCCCGCGAGCTCGGCCTGGGGACCTTCGTGGCAGCCGTCCTGGCGCGGCGCGGCGTGGACGACGTGGCCCGTCTCTCAGCGTTCCTGGGGCCCGCCCAGGCCGCGCTCCACAACCCGGCCCTGCTGCCGGATGCGGCTCGCCTGGTTGATCGGATCCGTGCCGCGCAGGCCGCCGGCGAGCGGGTCATGGTGTTCGGCGACTTCGATGCGGACGGCCTGACCGGGCTCGCCCAGCTCGTGCTCGCGCTGCGCCGCCTCGGGCTCGACGTCCGGCCGTACGTGCCGTCACGCCTGGAGGAGGGTCACGGACTCTCGATGGCAAGCGTCGAGACGGCCGTGGCAGAGGGCGTGGCACTGATCATCACCGTGGACACCGGGTCCACGAGCGTGGCCGAGGTGGCGGCGGCGCGCGAGCGCGGCATCGACGTCATAATCACCGACCACCACCACCTGCCCGAGGTCATGCCCGCCGCGGTGGCCCTCGTGAACCCGCACCGCGACGACTCGGGCTACCCCGACCCCTCGCTCTCGGGCAGCGGCGTCGCCTTCACGGTGGCGCGGCTCCTGTTCGCCGAGCTGCTGGGCTCGGAGGCGGAGGCCCTGGAGCTGGCCGACCTGGCCACGATCGGGACGGTGTCGGACGTGGCGCCCGTGCTCGGGGAGAATCGGGCCATCGCCCGCCTCGGGCTCGAGCTGATGCGGACCCGGCCCCGCCCCGGGATCGCCGCGCTGCTAGCCCGCGCCGGCGTGCAGGCGAACGCAGCGGACCTCGAGACCGTCGGCTTCGTGCTCGCGCCGCGGCTCAACGCCGCCGGACGGGTGGGGGAGGCCCTCGACGCGGCGAACCTGCTGCTCGCGGGCACCCCGGAGCAGGCGGAGGCGCTCGCGAGCGCGCTCGAGACCGCCAACACCACGCGACGCGACCTGATGCGCGCGGCGATCGCCGAGGCGCGTGCCGCCCTCCGCCTGCCCGACCCCTCGCAGGCGCCCGGCCAGGAGCCGCTGCCCGGCGTCGCGGCCGACGAGCGCGCCGTCGTCGTGGGCGGCGCCGCCGACGCGCCAGCAGTCCTCGTGCGCGGGCCCTGGTCGGTGGGGATCATCGGCCTCGTCGCAGGGCGCCTCGCCGACGAGACGGGCAAGCCCGCGATCGTGGGGACGGTGCTCGGCGACGTGGTCCGCGCCTCGTGCCGCGGGGACGGCCGCGTCAACCTCGCCCACGCGCTCGACGCCGTGGACGACCTGCTGATCCGCCACGGCGGGCACGCGGGCGCGGCGGGCTTCGAGCTGCCGCTCGAGCGCTGGGACGCCTTCGTCGAGCGCATGCTCGCCATCGCCGAGGAATCGCGTCCCGCGGACCCGCGGCCGCCGCTCGCGGTGGACCTGGCGCTCCCGTCGGGCTACGTGGACTACGGCCTGTACCGGGACCTCGCGCGCCTGGCGCCGTGCGGGCCGGGGAACGCGGAGCCGCTCGTCGCCGTCCTCGGCCTCACCGTCGCGCGCGTCCGCGCGGCCAACGGCGGCCACACCCAGCTGGTCCTGCGCCGCGAGCGCGACGTCCTCGACGGCATCGCGTTCGGCCGTTCGGACCTTGCCACCAGCCTGTCCGAGGGCGACCGTGTCGACGTGGTCGCCCGCCTCGCCAGTCGATCCTTCGGCGGCCTCGAGACGCTCCAGCTCGAGGTCCGGGACGTGGCCCCGTCCGGGTCCCACCCGCGCGCCGCCGCCGTGCTGGAGCGTGCCGCCGGGCAGGCCGGCGACCAGCCCGCTCAGCACCGCGTGCCGGTGCCCGCCCCTGGAGGCTCTGCATGACCCGCTCCCCGCGCGACCGTCGGCCCGCTGCGGCCAGCCCGCGCGAGCCCCGCGAACCTCGCGGCCCGCTGCTGTCGGGCGCGCCGGTGGCCGTGATCCTGTCGCTGGTCGGCCTCATCGTGGTCGCCCTCGGCACGTTCGCCATCGGCAGCGGCGACCTGCCGTTCCTGCCGGCCGGCAACGCCGGCGGCGGCCCGGGCGCGTCCGGGGGGAACAACGGCAACGGCGCCGCGAAGACGCCGACGCCGTCGAACGTGGTGGTCGTGCCGTCCGACGTGCCGCAGGGCGTCACCGTGCCGGGCACCATCGTGTACGCCAAGGACGGGAACATCTGGCTGCAAACCGCCGGGGCGGCCACGCAGCTCACCTCGGGCGGCAACGACTCGATGCCCTCGTTCACCTCGGACGGGAAGAACGTGCTGTTCATCCGGACGCGCTATGTGCGCGGGCTGTGGAACAACGGCACGGGCGGCATGAGCTACTACGCGATGAACATCCCGAGCGTGATGGAGGTGCCGACCGCGGGCGGCTCGCCGACCCGGATCCTGGACGGGAACTACAACCCGCCGGGCAAGGGCCAGTGGATGGCGTGGATCCGCGAGCCTGTCCTCGCGCCGAACGGACGAACGATCGCCGTCCTCACCGACCTGCCCAACCCGACGAGCGGGGACGTCGTCCTCAAGCTCTACGACACCAGGACGAACAAGCTGACCAACCCCAACCTCGCCGAGGTGACCCCGTTGGGCCACCAGGACCCGGCGTGGCGCCCCGACGGGAAGGTCCTGGCCTACGTCTACAACAACCGCGACGGCGCGAACGGGGTGCCGCAGATCTACGGCTACACGGTGGCCAGCGGGCGCGCCAAGGCGATCAGCGGGCCGGGCTACCTGCACCCCTCGTGGTCGCCCGACGGCAAGTACCTCGCGGTCACCAAGACCACGGCGTACGGAACGGACGTCGCGATCCTCAACGCCACCACGGGCGCCGAGGTCTCGCTGCTCACCAATGACGGCGCGAGTTGGGGGCCCGCCTGGTCGCCCGCGGGCGACCAGATCGCGTTCCTGCACTCGTCGGGGCAGGTGGTGGACCTGAGGCTGGTCACGCTGACGGGCTCGTACGGCGACTGGACGGCGGGCAGCACGATCGACCTGACCGAGAACGCGGGCCTCGACAGCGTCTCGCGGCCCGGCTGGTACGTCCCGCCCGACCAGATCCAGGCGCCCACAGCCGTGCCGGGCACCTCCTCGCCGGCGGGCACCTCCTCGCCGGCGCCATCGCCGTCGTGACGGCCGCGTATCTCGAGAGGCTCGCGGCCCGCACTGCCACGACGCACTCGGTCCTGTGCGTGGGCATCGACCCCGAGCCGGGTGCCCTGCCCGCGGGGTTCTCGAGGGACTTGGCCGGCGTCGAGGCGTTCGCCCGCCTCCTGCTCGAGGCGACGCTGCCCCACGCCACCGCGGTCAAGGCGAACCTCGCGTTCTTCGAGGCGTACGGCTCCGCGGGGATCGCTGCCCTCGAGCGGCTCCGCGCCCTGGTGCCCGCGGACGTGCCGTTCGTGGCGGACGCCAAGCGCGGCGACATCGGGTCCACGGCGGCGCGCCAGGCCGCGGCGCTGTATGACGGCCTCGGGGCTGACGCGATCACCGTCAACCCGTATCTGGGCGAGGAGGCGGTGCAGCCGCTCATCGAGCGCGCCGACCGCTTCGCCTACGTGCTCTGCCGCACGTCCAACGCCGGCGCTGGCGAGCTCCAGGGGCTGACGGTGGCGGCTGATGCTGCTGCCGGGCATCCCGCGGAACCGCTGTACGCCCGCGTCGCCCGCCGCGTGGCGGGGTGGGGGCCGGGCGGCACCGTGGGGCTCGTGGTGGGCGCGACCGCGCCCATGGAGCTCGCTGAGATCCGCGCGATCGCGCCCGGGCTCGCCTTCCTGGTGCCGGGCGTCGGGGCGCAGGGCGGCGAGGCGGCCCCGGTGCTCGCCTCGGGTCCGGCGGCGGCGCCGCCGGCGGGCGGCGCGCCCGGCGGCGGCCTGCTCGTCAACGTGTCGCGCGGGATCGCGCGGGCGGGGCTGGAACCAGTTCCGGCGGGGCGTCCGGACGACCTCGCGGAGCGGCTCGCGGCCGCCGCGACCGGGTGGGCAGCCACCCTCGCTGTGCTACGCTGAAGCGGCTCTGGGCGGGTCGCCTGCCCGGATCGCCGCTCCACGCCGTCGAGGTGCCAACATGTTCGGACTGACGCCAGCCCATCTGCTCTTGATCCTCGTGATCCTGCTCATCGTGGTCGGGCCCGGCAAGCTGCCGGACGTGGCGTCCTCGCTCGGCAAGAGCATCAAGGAGTTCCGGAAGGCGGCGTCCGAGGTCCAGGACGTGGCATCGCTCACGGGCGTCGCCAGCCCGACGCAAGCGCAGCCCGTCCAGGCGGCCCCGGCGCCCGCGCAGCCCGTCCCGGCGCCGCTCCAGGCGGCCCCGCTCGCGGCACCGATGCCCGCGCCCGAGGCGGCGGCTCCCGTCGCCGCTCCGGCCCCCGAGGCGACCCTGACGGCCGTCCCGGCCGCGGCCGTCCCCGCCGAGCCCGAGCTGGTCCACCCCGCGATGCCCGCCCCGGTCGAGGCGGCTGCGCCGTCCGAGGCCGGCGCGTAACCTTCCGCGTCGTCCCGGAGCCCGCCCGACCCGCATGGCCGAAGCCGACGCCGGGCTCCCGGCCGTGGTGAGCTCCAGCCCCGTCCCCGCCAGCGCCCCCGATCCCGCGCCGGCGCAGGCGCCCGGGGAGATGACGCTCGTCGAGCATCTCGTCGAGCTGCGCAACCGGCTGTTCAAGGCGGTCCTGGCGATCCTGCTCGGGTCGGTCGTGGGCTTCATCTTCGGCGACCAGATCATCGCCATCCTGCGGGCGCCGATCCCCGGCAACAAGCCCCTCTACTTCACCGGACTCGGCGACGCGTTCATGATCCACGTCAAGATCGCGCTGGTGGTGGGCGTGATCTTGGGCATGCCCGTGATCCTGTACCAGGGCTGGGCGTTCATCGCCCCCGGCCTCACCCAGCGCGAGCGGCGGGTGTCGCTGCCCTGGATCCCGGCCGCGCTCCTCTTCTTCGTGATCGGCGTCGTCATCGCCTACCTGATCCTGCCCGCCGCGTCCGGGTTCCTGATCGGCTTCTCGTCGAGCGACCTCCAGCCGCTGATCACGGCCGAGGCCTACTTCAGCTTCGTGACGACGCTGTTCCTCGTGTTCGGCCTGGTCCTGGAGTTCCCGATCATCCTGTACGCCCTGAGCCGGATCGGGATCGTCTCGTCGGCGAAGCTCTCGCGGGTGCGCAGGCAGGCGATCGCGGGCATCTTCATCTTCGCCCTGACGATCACCCCGGGCGGCGACGTCGTCAGCCCGATCGCCCTCGGGGTGACGATGTGGATCCTGTTCGAGGGCACCGTGTTCGTGATCCGGCGGACCGGGAAGTAGCACCCACCGTGGCGGCGCGGGCATGACGGCGGACGGGCGTCTCGAAGGCGATCCCGCGCCCGTCCCGTCGCCCCGGGGCCTCGTGCCGGCGGGCGCCGACGACCTCCCGCCCCAGCAGGTGGTCGTGCTCACCGGCCTCTCGGGCGGCGGCAAGACGGCCGCCGCGAAGCTGTTCGAGGATCTCGGCTACATCGTCGTCGACAACCTGCCGGGCGAGCTCCTGCGCGACCTGGCGGACCTGATCGCCCAGGACCCGCTGCGCTTCGCCCACACCGCGATCGTGCTCGACGCGCGCACCGGCGACGTGCCGCTCGCGTTCGGCGCGATGCGCGGGGCGCTCGAGGGCCGCGGCATCCGGCCCGTGATCTTCTTCCTCGAGGCCAGCGACGACGTCCTCATCCGGCGCTTCTCGGAGACCCGCCACCGCCACCCGCTCGCCGACGAGCGGGGCATCGCCACCAGCATCGCGCTCGAGCGGTCGATGCTCGCGAGCGTGCGCATGCAGGCCGACGTCGTGATCGACACCAGCCACTCCTCGCTGCGCGAGCTGCGGGAGCGCATCTTCGCGCGCCTCGGAGACGTCCAGAACTCCGACCGGCTGACCATCCAGCTGATCAGCTTCGGGTTCAAGTACGGCGTGCCGCTGGAGGCGGACCTGGTGCTCGACGTCCGGTTCATGAAGAACCCCCACTACATCGAGGCGCTGCGCCACCAGAACGGGCTGACGAGCGCCGTCCGCGAGTACGTCATGGGGCAGCCGATCGCCGAGCAGTTCCTCGCCCAGCTCGAGGCGCTGCTCGACCTCCTCGTGCCCGCCTACCTCGACGAGGGCAAGACCCGCCTGACGATCGCCATCGGCTGCACGGGTGGCTTCCACCGGTCCATCGTGATGAGCGAGGAGCTCGCGGCGTGGCTCCGCGAGCGCGATTTCGGCCCGGTGTCGGTGTTCCACCGGGAGCTCGAGCGGTGAACCTGCGGCGCTGGCTGACGATCGGCATCGGCGTCAAGCGCTGGCTGCTGCTCGCGTTCATCGGCCTCGTGGTGCTGGCGCTCGGGCTCGCCCACGTGCTGCGGCAGCTCACCGGCTCGCTCGACCCGGGCGACCCGGCCAGCCAGGTCGTGAACGTGCTCACGGTCCAGTTCCTGCCCTACCAGCTTCGCGGCGTGCTGCTCGGCGGCACGGGGGTGGTGCTGTTCCTGCTGGGCTCGTACCGCCTCGTGCGGGCCCTCCTGGACCCGTTCGCGCTCTGGGACCGCGACCAGCCGATGGTCGAGGTCATCTACCAGAAGCGGTTCCTCGCCCGCGGCCCGCGGATCGTGGCCATCGGCGGCGGGACGGGCCTCTCCACGCTCCTGCGCGGCCTCAAGGAGTACACCTCCAACCTCACCGCCGTCGTGACCGTGGCCGACGACGGCGGCTCGTCGGGCGTCCTCCGCGAGGAGCTCGGCATTCCCGCCGTCGGCGACATCCGGAACTGCGTCGTGGCGCTCGCGGACTCCGAGACCCTGATGGGACGCCTGCTCCAATACCGCTTTCCCGGGGCCGGGCCGGCCACCGCCTCGCCCGCCGAGCCGGACAAGGCGACCGCGGCCGACGCCGCGGCGATGCCCGTCGACGGGCCGTTCGCGGCCGCCGAGACGGGCCTCGGCGGCCACGCCGTGGGCAACCTGCTGCTCGCGGCGCTGGTGCAGCTCGAGCGGGGGGACTTCGAGCAGGGCGTCCGCGAGATGAACCGCGTCCTCGCCATGCGCGGCAGCGTCGTGCCGGCGACCGGCACCGTGCTCACGATGCACGCCCGCCTGCGCGACGGCACCGAGGTGCAGGGCCAGAACCGCATCGCGCACACCACCGGCATCGAGCGCGTCTGGGTGACGCCCGACGACGTGCGACCCTCCGAGGACGCGCTGCACGCCATCGCCGAGGCCGACATGATCGTGCTCGGGCCGGGCAGCCTCTACACGAGCCTCCTGCCGGCCCTGCTCGTGCCCGGGATCCGGGAGGCGGTCGCCGATTCCGGGGCGCTCGTCGTCTTCGCCTGCAACGTGGCGACCCAGGCCGGCGAGACGCACGGGTACGACCTCGCCGACCATCTCGATGCGCTCGCGGCGCACGGCGCGGGGCACCTGCCGGACATCGTGCTGGCGAACAACCGGTTCGACGCGATCGCGCCGGAGGGCTGGAGCGGCGAGCCGGTCCGCCTGCGGTGGCCGCCGCGCGGCCAGCCTGGTGCCGCACGGCTGGTGCTCGACGACGTCGTCGACCCGGCGAACGCCCACCGCCACGAACCGGCCAGCCTCGCGGCGTCGATCGTCCGGGCGTGGGACCGCGAGGGCGGCCGTCGCCGCCGGCCCGGGGCCGCGCGCTCCGAGCGGTCCGCCTAGGCGGGATGTCCGAGACCGAGCGCGACCTCGTCGCCGCCCTGCGCGCCGAAGTCGCGGCCGTGGACCCCGCTCGGCCCTGCGACCGCGCCGCGGAGCTCGCCGGCCTCGGCACGCCGCTCGTGACCCGGGAGGCGGTCGTGGCGCGCCTCGCGGTCCGCCTGGGCGGGCACGCGGCCGCGGCACGGCCGCACGCGGTCCGCCGTGCGATCACCCTTCCGGCGGGCGCATTCAGCTGGGCGGGCTCCGCGGAGCACTGCCGGCTCGCCTGGCTCCGCGGCCGCTTCCTCGCCCGCGGGTCGCTGAGCCTGGCCGCGGGGCGCGCCCACCTCGAGTTCGTGCTGCCGGCCGATGAGGCGGAGCAGCTCGCGGGTCGTCTGGCGGAGCTCGGCCTGCCGGCCTCGTGGCGGGTCCGGCGCGGTTCGGGGGTCGTCACCTGGAAGAGCGCCGAATCGATCACGGCGTTCCTCGGGCGCATCGGGGCGAGCGCCGCCCTGCTCGAGCTCGAAGCGCGCAGCGTGGCGCGCAGCCTGCGCGGGGATCTGAACCGCGTGATCAACGCGGAATCGGCGAACCTCCAGCGCTCGGTGGCCGCGGCCGGGCGCCAGCTGGCGGCGATCGAGCAGCTCGACGAGGCCGGTTGGCTAGCCCAGCAGCCGAGGACCGTCCGCGCGGTGGCGGAGGCGCGGCGCGAGACGCCGGAGGCCTCGCTGTCCGAGATCGCGGCCCGCCTGGAACTCCACCGCTCGGCCGTGCAGCGGGCGCTCGACCGGCTCGAGCGGCTCGCCCTCCACGACGACGAGGGCATCGGGCAGCGGCGGCGCCACCGTCCATCCGGCACGGTCGGGGAGGCCGCCGGGGGCCGGCGCGCGGGCCGGGGGTCGCAGGCGCGCGGGCCGAGGGGCAGGGCGGCGTCGGCCTCGCCTCTGGCATGATTCAGGCATGCGCCCGATCGTGATTGCTGCCAACTGGAAGATGAACACCACCCCCACTGACGCCGGCGAGCTCGCCCGGACGATCGCCTCGCGCACCCGGGAGCCCGGCGTGACGCGCGTGATCTGCCCGCCATATGTCAGCCTCGCCGCCGTGCGCGACGCGCTCGCCGGGGAGGACGTGGGCGTCGGGGCCCAGAACGTCCACCACGAGCTCGCCGGCGCCTACACGGGTGAGGTGAGCGTGCCGATGCTCGCCGGCCTGGCGACCTGGGTCATCCTGGGCCACAGCGAGCGGCGCGCGCACTTCGGGGAGACCGACGCCCTGATCGGCAAGAAACTCGACCGCGCGGTCACCGGGGGCCTCCGGCCCATCCTGTGCGTGGGCGAGGTCCTCGCCGAGCGCGAGGCCGGCCGCGAGACCGAGGTGGTGGACGGGCAGCTGCGGGGCGCCCTCGAGGCCCGCGACCCCGAGGCGCTGGCCGCCGCTGGCCTGGTCGTCGCCTACGAGCCGGTGTGGGCAATCGGGACCGGCAAGAACGCGCGCGGCGCCGATGCCGAGGCCATGGCGCAGGCCATCCGCGCCAGCCTGCGAGGGCTGGGGTGGGGGAGCCGTGCCGAGGAGACGCCGGTCCTCTACGGCGGCTCGGTCACGTCGGCGAACATCGAGGAGTTCCTCGCGGAGCCCGGCGTGGACGGCGCGCTCATCGGCGGCGCCTCGCTCAAGCCCGACGAGATGGCGGGCATCGCCTCCCGGGCCGGGATCACCGCCAGGGCGCGCGGGCTCGCCTCGTGACCACCGCCGGGGGCCGCCCGCGGCCGATCGTCCTGGTGGTCCTCGACGGGTTCGGCATCGGGCGGACGAAGGAGGCCGACGCGATCGCGGCCGCGCCGATGCCACGCTGGCGGGCGCTGCTCGAGCGGTGGCCCCACAGCGTCCTGCGCGCCAGCGAGGACGCAGTCGCGCTGCCCAAGGGCCAGATGGGCAACTCCGAGGTGGGCCACCTGAACCTCGGCACCGGTCGGCCGGTGCTCCAGGACCTGCCGCGCATCGATGCCGCGATCAAGGACGGGTCGTTCTTCGAGCGGCCCGCGCTGCTCGACGCCTGTAAGCGCGCGAAGGAGACCGGTCGCCTGCACGCGGTGGGCCTCGTCGGGCCTGGCGGGGTGCACAGCCACGACCGGCACCTCGTCGCGCTGGTCGAGCTGGCCGCGAAGCTGGGCGTGCCGCAGGTCAAGGTCCACGCGCTGCTCGACGGCCGCGACACGCCGCCGAGCTCGGCGCTCGGCTTCATGGATGACCTCGAGGCGCGCCTCGGCGCCGCGCACCCTGATGCGAGGGTCGCGTCCGTGGGCGGCCGCTACTGGGCGATGGACCGCGACAAGCGCTGGGATCGCACCGAGCGCGGCTACGACGCGATCGTCCACGCGGAGGGCCTCCACGCCGCCTCTGCGCGGGCCGCGATCAGCGAGGCCTACGCGCGGGGCGAGACCGACGAGTTCGTGGCGCCCACGGTGGTCGACGGGACCGAGGGCGAGCTGGGCGACCGGGACCCGGTCGTCCACTTCAACTTCCGCGCCGACCGCGCCCGCCAGCTGGTGCACGCGCTCGCGGACGCCGACTTCGACGCCTTCGACCGGACCTCGCCGTCCGGCCGCCCTGCGCCGGGCGACGTGCTCGTGGTCACGATGACCGAGTACGAATCGGGGCTGCCGGTCGAGGTGGCCTTCGGGCCCGAGGAGGCGCGCTCGCTCGCCCAGACGGTCTCCGAGCAGGGCTGGACGCAGTTCCACGTGGCGGAGACCGAGAAGTACGCGCATGTCACGTACTTCTTCAACGGCGGGGTGGAGAAGGCGTGGCCCGGCGAGGATCGCCGGCTCGTCCCCAGCCCCAAGGTGGCCACCTACGACCTCCAGCCCGAGATGAGCGCCGCGGGCGTCACCGACGAGCTGGTGGCGGCCATCGAGTCGGGGCGCTACGACTTCATCGTGGCCAACTACGCCAACCCCGACATGGTGGCCCACACGGGTGTCTGGGACGCGACCATCAGGGCCCTCGAGACCATCGACATGTGCATCGGCCGGGTCGCCGACACCGTGGCGCGCGTCGAGGCGGCCGACCCCGGCGGGCCGGGCGCCGTCCTGTTCATCACCGCCGACCACGGCAACGCCGACGAGCTCCGCGACCGGGACGGAAACCCCGTCACCGCGCACTCGCTCAACCCGGTGCCGCTGCTGGGCATGGGCCGCGCGATGGCCGCCCGCTCGCTGGGCGACGGCGTGCTCGCCGACGTGGCGCCCACGATCCTCGAGCTCGCGGGCCTGCCGCGGTGGGAGGGGATGACCGGGACCTCGCGGCTGGAACGGCGCTGATCCGCCAGCGGTCGGCCCGCGTCTGGTACCATCCGCGTCCGTCGCACCTCGGAGGAGCTCCAGCCCGTGAACCCGTTCCTGGCGGTCGGCCAGATCATCCTCGACATCGCGCTCATGATCGCGATCCTGATGCAGGCGCGCGGCACCGGCCTGTCCGGCACGTTCGGCGGTGACTCCGCCGTCTACCGCAGCCGCCGCGGCATCGAGCGCCGGCTCTGGCAGTTCACCATCCTGCTTCTGGTGCTGTTCGTCGTCTTCGCGCTGGTGTCGTTCGCCTCGCAGGGGTGACCCCCTCCGCGGGCGCCCGCCCGGCGGCCTCGCGGCGCTTCGGCAGCGCGGCCCGCGACCGCGCCGTGACCGGCGTGCTGATCGCGGCGCTCGCCGTGGCCGGCTTCGCGATCTCGCTGCCGCATCCAGACGCGCCGCTCGGGGGCGGGGGCGGGGCACCGAGCGCGAGTGCATCCGAGGCGCCCACTGGCCCGGTCACCTACCGCGAGGGCGTGGTCGGCCGCCCCGGGTCGGTCACGCCGGTGACCGCCCGCACGCAGGCGGACAAGGCCCTCGTCGGCCTGATCTTCAGCGGCCTCGTGAAGATGGGCCCGGGCGACACGCTCGTCCCGGACCTCGCGGCCTCGTGGACCACGGACAAGAGCGGGCAGACGTGGACGGTAGCCATCCGGCCCGACGCCGTGTGGCAGGACGGCGCTCCCGTCACGGCTGACGACGTGGTCTACACGGTGTCGACGCTCAAGGACCCCGCCGCCTCGGGCGGCCTGTCGGCGGCCTGGGCCGACGTGACGGCCGAGGCGGTCGACACCCACACCGTCCGCTTCACGCTCGGCTCGCCGGTCGGCAGCTTCCTCGCCGCGCTCCGGCAGCCGCTCCTGCCGGCCCACCTGCTCAAGGGTGTCGTGGCGAACGCGGACCTGGCATCGAGCGCGTTCGCGCTGAACCCGGTCGGCACCGGGCCCTACCAGCTCGTGCAGCTCGACGAGGCGCACGCGGTGCTCGTGCCCGCCTCCGCGACCGCGAACGGCGCCGGCAGATCGCCGGGCACGTCGGGCGGCAGCGACGGCGCGGGGCCGGGCGATCCGGCATCGTCGGAATCGGGCGCTCCTGCAGGCTCCCCGGCGCCAGCGTCCACGGCGGCGTCGCCTGCCGTCAGCTCGCCGTCATCGGTCGGGGGCGCTCCCAGCGCCCCGGTCGGCGCGTCCGCTGGTGCGTCAGGCGGCGCCGGCTCGCCCGCGGCCTCGGCCGTCGGCGCGGTCGACGGCGTCGGCGGCCCGATGGCACAGGCCTCGCCGACCGTCCGTCCCACGGCCCGGCCGACGTCCAAGCCGAAGGCGACCGCCACCCCGAAGCCGAAGGCGACCGCCACCCCGAAGCCATCGCCCACGCCGTCGCCGACAGCCGTCCCGGATCCCGGCGCGAGCCCGCTCCAGGAGATCGAGCTCGACTTCTTCGACTCCGAGGACGCGCTCGCCACCGCCTTCCAGGCGGGCGACATCGACGGGGCGGCGAACCTGGGCGCCGCCACCACCAAGGCGCTCGCCGCGATGCCCGGCACCAAGACCCTCAACTACCCGACGACCACGCTGTCGGCCGTCCTGCTGAACCTGCGCCCGTCGCACCCGGAGCTCCAGGACGCCAACGTGCGCAAGGCCCTGCTGAGCGCGATCAACCGCCCGGCGATCGCCGCCACCGACCTCGGCGGGCAGGCGAGGGTCGCCGACACGCTGATCCCGGCCGAGTCGTGGGCCTACGACGCCACGAAGGTCGCCAAGGTCCCGTTCAGCCGGACCCAGGCGTCGGCGCTGCTGCGCGGGGCGGGCTGGACGCGCACCAGCGGCAGGTGGACCGCGCCCAAGGGGAAGGCGCCGTACACCATCCAGCTCCTCACCGTGCCGGCCGACGCGAACCCGCGGCTCGCCGCCATCGCCACGGAGGTCAAGAAGGACTGGGGCACGCTCGGCCTGTCGGTGACCATCATCTCGCTCAGCGGGACGGACCTCGCAGCCCGGCTCCAGAGCGGCAGCTTCACCGCGGCGGTGCTCGACATCGCATCGGGCCTCGAGCCCGACCTCTACCCGCTGCTCGACTCCTCGCAGGTGCGCTCGAGCGGCTCGAACCGCTCCGGCTACCAGGACCCTGCCATGGACCGGCTGCTCGAGGCGGCACGCCAGAACGCGAGCGTCACCCGGCGCAAGGCCGCCTGGAGCGCGCTGCTGGCCGGGATCTCGGCCAAGGTGCCCGTCCTGCCGGTGGTCTGGGCGGACGACCAGGCCGTCGTCAGGGGCCTTTCCGGGGCCACGCCGAGGCTCATCGTGTACCCGGGCGACCGATTCTGGGATGTGCTAGCATGGCGCCTCGCCGCGAGCCGGTAGCCTTCGGGCGCCCCCGGTTCTCGACGCGCCGAGGTGGCGGAATGGTAGACGCGCTGGTTTCAGGTACCAGTGATCGCAAGGTCGTGTGGGTTCGAATCCCTCCCTCGGTACCATCGCTCGCGGCGGCGTGAGGCACGCTGCAGTCGGACACCGGCCCAGGTGGCGGAATTGGTATACGCGTACGTTTGAGGGGCGTATGAGGCAACTCATCCGGGTTCAAGTCCCGGCCTGGGCACCACACTCCTGAACCCTGCGCGGGCGGCCGTCGGCCGCCCGTTCGTCGTTCCGGGCGGTTAGCTCAGTTGGTCAGAGCGCCTCGCCTACACCGAGGATGCCGGGGGTTCGAGTCCCTCACCGCCCACCACCCCGCCGCCCACCGCACCGGCGCGTATGATCGGGCGACGAAGAGGCGCCGTCCGGCGTGGCGAGATGGCCGTCGGGCGGGCCTTGGGGGAAACGCACACGGGCGAATCCACGACGCGCAGCCGCCGGACGGTCCTGACCGCAGCCCTGGGCGCCGCCGGAGGGGCCGTGGCGACGCAGCTCGCTCGCCCGCTGGCCGTGAGCGCGACCGTCGCGCCGCTCGAGATGGGCACCGACAACACCTCCGACGCCTCGACCCGGCCCGCGCTCACTGGACCCGCGGCGCCGGTCCTCGGCGTCAACACCGCGACGATGCCGGCCTACGAGACCGGCGCCGAGGTGGTGGCGATCGGCAGCGACCGCCCCGGCGACCCCGCCCTCCACGTCGTCACGGCGAACACGGAGATGGCCACCGGGATGCTCGTCGAGGCGGCCGTCTCCCCCGACGGCCCGTCCTACGGGATCCAGGTCACGGCCGGCACGGTGGGGGTCAAGGCGGAGCAGCAGCAGGAGTCAGGCGCCGGTCTCATGGGCTGGGCCAACGGCACCAACGCGTCGGGCGTCGAGGGCGGCGGCAAGGGCTATTCCACGGCCGGCGTCGCTGGTTGGAGCACCGGTGCCGCCGGGACGGGCGTCATCGGCACGGCCGCGGGCACCGGCACCGGTGGGTGGTTCAAGTCCGAGCACGGGACCGCGCTCAAGGTGGGCGGCCCGGCGCAGTTCAGCCGGTCGGGTCGCGCGCTCGTGGCCCGCGGCCACTCGTGCGTAGACATCACCGTGCCGGGCGGGCTGCACAGCTCGGCCGCGGTCCTGGCCACGATCCAGACCTACCGTTCGGGCGTCGCCGTGGCGGGCGTCCGCCTCAACTACCCCTGGACCGGCAAGGCCCGGATCTACCTCACGAAGGTGGCCTCCACGACCGCCACCACGCCCGTGGGCTGGTTCGTCGTCGGCTGAGCCCGGGCCGCTCCGCACTCATCAGGGACCGGGCAGCCGACCGCCCGCCCGGCCGCTGGCGCCGTCGCGCCGAACGGCAGTGATAATCGGCGCCCCCGTGTGCGCCCGCACCCGGTCGCGCTATGCTGGCCGCCACGGGGTCCGAGGGGCCCCAGCCGGAGGGAGACCGACTCACATGGTGCCGCTCCTCATCGTGCTGGCCATCGTCGTCGTCATCGTCGTGGTGGTCATCGGGATCTACAACGGGCTGATCGGCAAGCGCAACCGCGTTGACGAGGCCTTCAGCCAGATTGACGTGCAGCTCAAGCGCCGCCACGACCTGATCCCGAACCTGGTCAACGCCGTCAAGGGCTACATGAACTTCGAGCAGGACGTCCTGACGAAGGTCACCGAGGCCCGGGCCGGCGCCGTCGCCGCCGGGGCCCAGGGCCCTGCCGCGCAGTCCCAGGCGGAGAACGTGCTGACCGGTGCCCTCCGGTCGCTGTTCGCCGTGGTCGAGAACTACCCCGACCTCAAGGCCAACCAGAACGTGATGAACCTGCAGGAGCAGCTCGCCACGACCGAGAACCAGATCAGCTTCGCGCGGCAGCACTACAACGCCACCGTGCTCGACTACAACAACGGCATCCAGACGTTCCCGGCGGTCATCTTCGCGGGCATGTTCGGCTTCGCGAAGCGCGAGTTCTTCGAGGCCGAGCCCGAGGCGCAGGCCGTCCCGACGGTGGACCTGAGCCTCAAGTAGCCCGCAGCCGGGGCCGGGCGGCCGAACCGCCGTCCGGCGCCGTGCCCGACGGCCACGTCCCATGGCGACCGCAACCTTCTACAGCCAGATCGCGGCGAACCGCCGCAACTCGGTCCTGCTCTCGCTGGTCGTGATCCTGCTGCTCGGCGCGCTCGGCTTCGCCATCGGCGGGGCGGCCGGCGGGTCGTGGCGCTACGGCGCCGTCGCGGCGGGCATCGCGCTCGTGGCCGGCTTCGTCGCGGCGCTGCTCGCGTACTACGCGGGGGACGCGCTGGTGCTCGCCTCCTCGGGGGCCCGCGAGGTGGACGCCAACGCCGCGCCCCAGCTGTTCAACGTGGTCACCGAGATGGCCATCGCGGCCGGGGTGCCGATGCCCCGTGTCTACATCATCGACGACACGGCGCCCAATGCGTTCGCCACCGGGCGGGACCCGAAGCACGCCTCGGTGGCGATCACGGTGGGCCTGCTCCAGAAGCTCGACCGCGAGGAGCTGCAGGGCGTGATGGGCCACGAGCTCAGCCACGTGCGCAACTTCGACATCCGCTTCTCGCTCATGGTTGGCGTGCTCGTGGGGGCGGTCGCGCTCATCGCCGACATGTTCCTGCGGATGACGTTCTGGGGCGGCCTGGGCGGCGGCCGGCGTCGCGGCCGGGACTCGGGCGGCGACTCCAGCGGCTTCGGCGCGGTGATGATGGTCATCGCGCTCGTGCTCGCGATCGTCGCGCCGATCGCCGCCAAGCTCGTGCAGCTTGCGGTCAGCCGCCAGCGGGAGTACTTGGCCGACGCCTCGTCGGTGGAGCTCACGCGCAATCCGTACGGCCTCGAGCGGGCGCTCGCCAAGATCGCGCTCGACACCGAGCCGCTCGAGGTCGCGAACCGCGCCACCCAGCACCTGTACTTCGAGAACCCGGTCAAGGCGGCCACCTCGGACTCCTCGAACCTGTTCTCGACCCACCCCGCCGTCCTCGACCGGATCAACCGGCTGCGCCAGCTCTCGGGCGAGGCCCCCGTGGATTCGCCGAGCCTGGTGGTCGGCGACCACGCCCCGCTGGTCAACGCCCAGCTGCGTGGTCTCGGGCCGGCGGCGCCGGCCCATCCCTCGCCGCCGTCCCCGCCCTCCTGGCCCGGCCAGCCGCCAACCTGAACTCGTTTCCGGGACGGCTGGGCACCCCGTGGCAGGGCGGTGCCGCGGCGCGCCGGACCCCGGCCGGTGGCCTCGACCCGGTGGACGCCCGTTCCGGCCCCGTGGTATCCTGCGCCGCGCCGACGGGGCTCCTGCGGGGACCCGAGTCCGGGCCGAGATAGCTCAGTTGGTAGAGCACGCGACTGAAAATCGCGGTGTCGCCAGTTCGAATCTGGCTCTCGGCACCAAACTCACGGTCGGCCTTCGAGCGGAAGTGGCTCAGTTGGTAGAGCATCACCTTGCCAAGGTGAGGGTCGCGGGTTCGAGTCCCGTCTTCCGCTCCACTCCCCCTGATCGCTTACCCTAGGCCGTGGCGCCCTGCCCCTTCGTCTAGCGGTAGGACAGCGGACTTTGGATCCGTGAGCCGAGGTTCGAATCCTCGAGGGGCAGCCACCACCCCCGGTCCTGCGACGCGTGCCGCGCGGCGGGCGCCTCGCGGTGCCGGCAGGCACGTGCCGGCCGGCCCTAGGTCGGCCGCGGCAAGGCGTGGATGATTCGAGTTGGGGAATGCCCACGACGCCACGCTCTGAGACCGCTGTGCCCAGCTCCTCGCCTCGGCCGCCGGCCGCCACGCCCCGCTCGCTCGACGCCGCCCGGTACCGCGTGCTCGAGCGCCGCGACGTCCGCACCGCGGTCGCGTTCGAGCTCGCGTTCATCCCGCCGTTCCTGATCGCCGAGCTTGCGCTCCTGGGCTGGACCAGCGCGGCCTTCGCCGCGTTCACCGTGGGCGCGCTCGTCGCGTTCGCCGCGCTTGGCGTCGGGTGGCGCCTCCGGTTCCGACGGCGGCCGCACCCGACGGCCTTCGCCGTCGGCGTCGTGGTGTACGCGATGGGGGTCTCGGCCGCATCGACCACGCCGGCCATCGCCTCCATGATGAATGGGATGTTCGCCGTGGTCGTCATCGGCTGTGCGGTCTGGATGCCCTGGAGCCCGCGCTGGCACGCGGCGTTCCTCGTGATGTCGGCCGTCGCCCTGGCGGTCGGCCTGGCCATCGCGCCGATCTCCGAGGTCGAGGTGACGTCGGGATACATCGTCGGCGGGTGCGCGATTGTGACGAGCGCGGTGGGCGTGTGGCTCGTGCGGCGTCGCCACCTGCGGATGTGGGGCCAGACGATCGAGCTGCGCAGACGGCAGGCCGCCCTGAGCCGCTCGTTGCGCGATCTCGAGTCGGCCCAGCACCGCGTGCGGCGGCTGGAGGGAATCCTGCCGATCTGCGCCTCCTGCAAGCGGATCCGCGACGGCGGCGCGTGGCAGTCCGTGGAGCGCTACGTGGCGGCCCGCAGCGACGCGGAGTTCAGCCACGGGATATGCCCGGACTGCGCCGAGCGGCTGTACCCGGAGGAGTCGCTCGCAACGGGCTGACCCGCGGCCGCGCGGCGACATGCCGGACCCGTTCCCGGTATCCTGTCGCTCGCGCTCGACGCGGCGACGTGGCGAAGTGGCCCAACGCGGGGGTCTGCAAAACCCTTATTCATCGGTTCGAATCCGATCGTCGCCTCCACTGACTGAGCGAGAGCCGGCCCTCCCAGGGGGCCGGTTCTCCGTTTCCCGGGCTGGCGCGTGCGCTACCGTACGCGGAGGAGGCGGGCCGCCGGCGCGCCCGAGGAGGAACCCGTGGAGACGCTACTGGTCGCCGTCGCGGCGATCACCGTCGGGCTGGGCGTGGGCGTCCTGGGAACGCGGTTCTCCAACCGCCTGGTCCCCGCATGGGGCCTGCTCACCGGGCTCGTGCTGGGGGCGGACCTCGTGGCCGCGATCGCGGGCGACGCGCTGTTCGGGACGCTGGTCGGCTGGCTCGCCGGGGCGGCGCTCGGGCTGCTGCTCGCGGGGATCGCGGCGCTGTGGTTCTACGGGGCCGTGCTCGTGCTGGGCCTCGGCCTCGGCACGGCGGTGGCGAGCGGGCTCCTGGCGGTGGTCGGGCTCGACGGCGGGCTGCCGACGCTGCTGGCCGGCGTGGCGGCCGGGGTGGTGCTGGGGGTCGCCATCGTCGCGGTCGACGCGCCGTCCCTGCTCGTGGCGGCGATCACCGGGTACACGGGGGCGACGTGGGCCACGCTGGGGGTCCTGCTCCTGGTCGGCCGGGTGCAGCTGGTCGACCTCCACGGGGTCGGCGCCGCCGGGGCGCTCCGCGGCGACGTCCCGGCGCTCGCGGCCGCCTTCGCCCTGGGCACGCTCGCGTTCGGCTTCCAGGCGCTCGACCTGCGCGCGCACCGGATCGACGTCCTGCGCCGCGAGGGCTACCGGTTCTGAGGGTCTGGCGCGTCAGGTGCCGCGCGGCCGCCGCAGGGCGGGCGGGGCGCAGAGGTGGGGCGCGGCTGACACGCTCGGCGCGGCCGGCGTCCCGGCGGGGGCGTCGACGCGCGACGGCGCGATTGACCGGGCAGGCGACGGGCCTCGGCCCGAACCGGCTGGCTGCGCCGCGGGCGGCGGGGACGACGGGACCGCAGAGGGTGGGCCGACTGGAACAGCGGCCCGGGACGGCACCGGGACGCCCGACGACTCACCGGCCGGGACCCTGCTCGCCGAGGGCCCCGGTGCGCCGGATGCGCCGATCTGCGGGCCCGTCGATGCGGGTCCTGCGCACGCTGCGACCACGAGCGCCAGTGCCGCCGCCGCCATCACCTGCCGCATCGCTGCCCCCGTTCGCGTCGGTTGACCGTCGGGGACGCGGCGCCATGATCCCATCCCTGCGACCGCACCGGGGGCCGGTTGCGCTCCGCCGCGGCTCCGCGACGCAGAAGGCGAGTACGATCGGAGCCGGCCCGAGGTGGCGGAACCGGCAGACGCGGTCGTCTTAAACACGACTGGGGGCAACCCCGTGCGAGTTCGAGCCTCGCCCTCGGGACCAGCAGGGCGAGCGACCGCCGTCGGCATGGAGGCCTGGGCCGGCTGCCGGAGCACGGCTGCCGCGTTGCGCCGCTGGCGGCGGTCAGCGGCGGCTGAAGAAGCCCCGCTTCTCCTTCGGCGGCGTCACCGGCGCGGAGGTCGGCACGGGGCCGAAGACGGTGTCCGCGAGCGCACGGAGGCGCTCTGCGGGTGCCGACCGCGCGGAACCGCGGACGACCGGGACGCCCTCGTTGACGGCCTTGAGGTAGACGAGCGGGTCGTAGGGAAGCTCGGCGGCGATCTTGGCGCCGAGCGCCGTCTCGATGTCGCTGCGCTTGAGCAGGTCGCGGGCGAACGCGTTGTTCAGGAGGAACAGGATCGACCCGCCCATGGCGCCGATGTCCGAGAGCTGGTCGAACATGATGTGGACCGAGTTGAGCGCGGGGATCTCGGGCAGCACCGGGATGATCGTGGTGTCGGCGCGGCCGAACACGGTCATCGCGCGCTCGTCGAGGGCGGTGCCGGCGTCGATCACCACCGTCTCGTACGCGGCTGACGCCACGTTGAGAATCTGCTCGATGTGCTGCGCGGTGATGAGCGACGAGAAGCCCGGGCCGAGCGGGGCGGCCATCACCTGGAGGTTGCCCGGGTGGTGGATCGCGTAGCTCCGGAACAGCTCCGGGTCGTGCTGGGCCGCGGCGTCGCGCGCCAGCTCGAGCACCGTCTGCTTGGGGGTCAGGTTGAGGTGCGAGGCGACCTGCCCGAACGACAGGTCGAGGTCGAGGATCAGCGTCTGGTTGGGGTGGCGCTCCGCCGCGATGAGCGCGAGGTTGACGCTGACGGTCGTCGTCCCGACGCCGCCCTTGGGGCTGAACACGGCCACGACGCGGCGGCCGGTCCCGTCGCCGAGCGGGCGGGCCCCCTGGCGCCCGGCGCCACGCTGCGCGTGGACCGCGAGCGCCTCAACGCGGGCCGCCAGCTCCGCCGCGTCGAGCGGCCGGGCGACGACATCGTCGGCGTTGGCCTCGAGCAGGGCGATGCGCTCCTCGACGTCGGGCGTCTGCGCGACAGCGAGCACCGGCACCGCGAGCGCGGCGGTGTCGGCGCGGAGCTGCGCGATGACGTCGCCGATCGTGGTGTCGGCGGGGGCGCGGTCGAGGACCACGAGGCTATAGCGGGCCGCAGCCTCCAGCAGGTCGGCGACCGTGGCCACGACGGTGACGCCGTGCCCGGGTGCTGACAGCGCCTGCGCCAACTGGGAGGCTGCGGTGCGGTCCGCCGCCAAGAGCAGGATGGAGAGTTGCAAGGTTCCCCCACGGAGGCCGTTCGCGAGTGCGCGAGCAAGGATACACAAGGCGGCGCCCCGAACCGGCGACGGGCTGCCCAGCGCCCATCCGTGCGGCGCCCGGGCCATCCGGTCGGGCGCCCGCCGGACGCGTGCTATCCTTCCGCGGTCCTTTCTGCTCCGTGCCGGGATGCCGTCAGCGGGGCGAACCCCATCGGAAGGAGTCTTGCAGGCCGTGCGCCGCTATGAACTCATGCTCGTCCTCCGGCCGGATGCGCCGGATGAGCGGGCCGCCGCGGTCATCGACCGCACCACGCGCTACGTCGTCGCCTCGGGTGGCCAGATCGTCAAGGTCGCGCCGTGGGGCCGCCGTCGGCTCGCGTACCCCATTGACCGCTATCGCGAGGGCTCGTACCACATCGTGGTCTTCGAGAGCCCGGCCGAGGCCATCGCCGAGATGGAGCGCAGCCTCCAGATCACCGAGGACGTCCTCCGCTACCTCGTGACCCGCGTCATCAAGCCCGTCAAGGCGCGCCGCGACGTCGCCGCCGGCGAGGCGGAGGACGCCGACATCCCGTCCGGCGAGGATGAGGAGGAGGAGCTCGAGGGCGAGCTGATCGACGAGTCCGAGTCCGAGGCCGCGCCCGCGGCCATCGACTGAAGGAGGGGAGCGCGCGATGGCATCCTTCTCGAAGGTCATGATCATCGGCAATCTCGGGCGCGACCCCGAGATGCGCTACACGCCGAACGGCCGCCCGGTGACCGAGTTCAGCGTCGCGGTCAACCAGAGCACGAAGAACCAGCAGACCGGCGAGTGGGTCGAGGCGACCGACTGGTTCCGGGTCACCGTCTGGGGCGATCGCGCCGAGCGCACCGCCGAGCAGCTCCGCAAGGGCAACCGCGTGTTCGTCGAGGGCCGCTTCAAGACCCGCGAGTACGACGCGCGGGACGGCCAGCACCGCGTCTCGCTGGAGATCACCGCCGACTCCGTGGTGAGCCTGGACCGGCCCGGCGATGCCGAGGGCGGCGCCTTCGGCGGGGCGTCCGCGGGCGGCTCCGCGGGCGGCGGCGAGACCGTGCGGCCAACTCGGCCCGCCCCGGCGCCGCGGCCGTCCGACGACGACCTCGACGACCTGCCCTTCTAGCGACCACCACGCGGCCCGCTTCGGCGGCCGAGCCGCCAGCACCTGGAGACACGAACGACATGCCCCCCTCCCGCACCAAGAAGCGCGACGACTACTACCGCGACCGCCGCCGGCGTAAGGTCTGCTCCTTCTGCGCCGACAAGACGGTCGTCATCGACTACAAGGAGGTCAACCGCCTCCGCCGGTACCTCTCTGAGCGCGCCAAGATCGAGCCCCGCCGCAAGACCGGCACCTGCGCCGCCCACCAGCGCGAGCTGGCCGTGGCCCTCAAGCGGGCCCGCCACGTGGCGCTGCTGCCGTACGCGCCGCAGCACCTGCGCCCATAGCCAGCTGACCGTGGTGGGCTCGGCCGCCGGGGGAACCGCTCGGGCGGCTGGCATCCGGTGATCACCGGGATCGTCCTGCTCGCCTCCGGCGTCGCCGCCGGCATCTTCGGCTCCCTGCTGGGGCTCGGCGGCGGCGTCCTCATCGTGCCGCTGCTCACGCTCGGCTTCGGGCTGCCGCTGCGCGAGTCGGTGTCGGTGTCGCTCGTGTCGGTCATCGTGACGTCCAGCGCGGGCGCCAGCGTGTACCTCAAGAAGCACGTGGCGAACCTGCGGCTGGGCATGGTGCTCGAGCTGTTCTCGGCCTCGGGCGCGCTCGTCGGCGGCCTGATCGCGTTCCTGCTCTCCGAGCAGGTGCTCGCCGGGCTGTTCGCGGTGCTCCTGCTCTGGGTGGCGGTGTCCATGCTCCGCCGTTCCGACGCTCGGCCCGCCGCTCCGCAGCCCGCGCCGACGGAGGCCGACGGCGACGCCGACCCCGCGGGAGAGCCCAGCTTCACCGACACCCTGGCCGGGCCCGGCTACCACGTCCACCACCTGCCGCTGGGCATGGCGGGCTCGGCGCTCGCGGGCCTCGTGTCCGCCCTGCTCGGGGTCGGCGGCGGGATCATCAAGGTCCCGGCCATGCACCTCGCGATGGGCGTGCCGCTCCGCGTGGCCACCGCGACGAGCAACATGATGATCGGGATCACCGCCACGTCGTCGGCGGTGATCTACCTGCTGCGCGGCCAGATCGACCCGTTCGTGGCCGGGCCCACCGCCGTCGGCGTGTTTGCCGGCGCCACGCTGGGCAGCCGCATCGCGCACCGCGTCGACCTCCGGGTCCTGCGCCTGCTGTTCGTCGTGGTGCTCCTGTACACATCGTTCGAGATGGCCCAGCGGGCGCTGGGCCTGTGAGCGCCACGCCGCAGCGGGGCCTCTCGACGGTCGCGGCCACCGCCGCCCGGCTCGAGACGATCGCCGCACGGCTGCTCACCTGGGGCACCCGCGCGGCGCTGCTGCTGGTCCTCCTCGGCGTGGTGGACATGGCGCTGTCCGGCGTCTACCCGCTCGGGGCCGCGTCCTTCCCGTCGTACTCGCTGGCAGCCATCCCGGGCCAGATCGCCGCCCTCCGCCCCGAGGGGTTCATCTGGGCCGGGCTCACGCTGCTCGTGGCGCTGCCGCTGGGACGGGTGACCGTGTCCGGCGCTGGCTTCCTCGCCGCCCGCGACCGCCGCCTCGCCCTCGTCTCGGTCCTCGTCCTGCTCGTGATCTGCGCCTCGGTCGTGGCCGCGCTCAGCCTCGAGGGCTGAGGTGGACGTCGCGGTCCTCGTCGTCGCGTTCCTCGTCATCCTCGTCGGCGCGGAGCTGTTCACCAACGGCATCGAGTGGTTCGGCCGCAAGCTCGAGCTGGCCGAGGGCGCGGTGGGCTCGGTTCTCGCCGCGGTCGGGACGGCGCTCCCGGAGACGATGATCCCGATCATCGCGATCGGGTTCGGGGGCGGCGGGGCCGCGACCGACGACGTCGGGATCGGTGCCGTGCTGGGCGCGCCGTTCATGCTCTCGACCCTTGCCATGTTCGTCACCGGGGCGGGCGTGATCGCCTACCGCGGACGGCGGGCGACGGGCACCGTGATGACCGTGGACACGGGCGTGCTCGTCCACGACATCGCGTACTTCGTGGTCGCCTACGCCATCGCGATCGGCGCCGCCTTCCTCGCGCCCGATGCGGAGCCCCTCAAATGGGTCGTCGCCGCGATCCTGGCTGTGATCTACGCGGTGTACGTGAAGGGCCACTTCGACGCCGAGGCCGAGGCGGGCGCGGAGGACCTCGCGCCGCTGCGCTTCCACCGCCTCGACCGCGCGGGCCACGAGGCGGATGCGGCGGTGCCGCGGCTGCGCATCGTGACGGTCCAGGTGCTGGCCGCGCTCGTGTGCATCGTCGGCGGCGCGTACCTGTTCGTGCAGGCCGTCAGCGAGCTCGCGACCTCACTGGGCGTGTCGCAGCTGCTCCTCGCCCTGGTGATCGCGCCCATCGCCACCGAGCTCCCCGAGAAGTTCAACAGCCTCATCTGGGTCCGCCAGGGCAAGGACACGCTCGCGATGGGGAACATCACCGGGGCGATGGTCTTCCAGTCGGCCATCCCGACCATCGTGGCGCTCGTCCTCGCCGGCGCGGCGTGGCACGTGTCGGGCGACACCCTGCTCGCGTTCGCCTCCGCGCTCATCGCGATGGTGGCCGTCGCCGCCGTCTTCGGCCCGATGGCGCGCCGGCACTCGCTCGACGGGCGGGCGCTGCTCGTGGGCGGGGCGCTGTACGCGGTCTACCTCGCGCTCGTGGTGGCCGACGTCACGGGCCTGGTCCACATCGGCTGACCCGGCGCCCGGCTCGCGCGCTGGCGCGGGCGGACCCCCGAGAGGTCGACGGGCGGCGGCGCGGGAAACGCGCGCGGGGCGCGGCCGCGCGGGCGCCCGCAACCCGCGTGCTAGAGTTCGGAAACCGTTCCTCGAGCCACGCGCGGCCTCGCGCCGCCTCTCCACCTGGAGCCCGCCGATGCTCACCCAGCAGCCGTCCGCCGCCCCGCAGCCCCGTCCGCTCGACGAGCTGATCGCCTACTTCGAGGGCGACTACGTGGCCCTCAAGGACGCCAAGGTCAGCATCATGACCCACGCGTTCATGTACGGCACGGCGACCTTCGAGGGCATCCGCGCCTACTGGAACGCCGAGCAGGGCCAGCTCTACGGCCTGTTCCTGCGCGAGCACCTCGAGCGCATCCGCAACAGCGCCAAGATCCTCCTGATGGAGGGCGTCCCGTCGGTGGACGAGCTGTTCGAGATCGTCGTCGAGACCGCGCACCGCAACGCCTTCCGCGAGGACGCCTACATCCGGCCGTCGTTCTACAAGAGCACGCGTGCCATCGGCGTGAAGCTCCACCACCTCGACCACGAGCTGTACGTGCTCGCCACGCCGTTCGGCAACTACGTGGACATCGAGAAGGGCATCCGGCTCATGACCTCGTCCTGGCGCCGCAACGCCGACGAGGCGCTGCCCGCCCGCGGCAAGATCGTCGGCGGCTACGTGAACATGGCGTTCCAGAAGTCCGAGGCCGAGCTCAACGGCTACGACGAGGCCCTGGTCCTCACGCCCAGCGGCCACGCGTCGGAGGCCTCGGCCGCCAACCTGTTCGTCGTCCGCGGCGGCACGCTGATCACCCCGCCGGTGTCAGACGACATCCTCGAGGGCGTCACCCGCAAGGCGATCCTGACGCTGGCCGCCGACCTCGGCATCCCAACCGAGGTCCGCTCCATCGACCGCTCCGAGCTCTACGTCTGCGACGAGGTGTTCCTCTGCGGCACCGGCGTCCAGGTCAGCGCGGTCACGGGCGTCGACCACCGCCCGGTGGGCACCGGGGCCATCGGGCCGGTCTCGCGCAAGATCAGCGAGACCTACTTCGGCGCCGTGCGCGGCAACTTGGCGCAGTACAAGAGCTGGCTCACGCCGATCGGGTAGGAGCCGCCCGCGGGCCGCCGGTCGCGTCGCCGTCACGCATGGCGCAGCGAGCGCGGCGCGCACCGCGCCCGAGCCGCTTGATACGCCGAAGGGGCGGCCCGGCCGCCCCTTCGCGATTCCCGCCAGGCCGCCTCGAGGGCGGCCGGATCACCCGACGCTTGGGACCGCGAGGCTCCGCCCGTCGCGCCCGATCACGATCACGATATCGGCCTTGACCGCGGGATCGGTGGCGGTTGTGGCGGTGACGTGGTAGAGGTTCTGAAGGTACTTGATCGTCGCCGCGGCGCTGTCGCCCGCGCCGTTATACACGGTGATCGTGGTCACCTGCGGCGTCGAGGGAGCGAGTTTGGTGGGCGCCGAAGCGACGATTCCGAAGTAGTCGAGGTAGGCCGCGTTGTTGGCGGCCAGGCCCTTCCCGCCTTTGCCGTTCTCGACCCATACCTGGGCGCCCTCGGCGCTCAGCGTGTCTCGCAGCGTGATCAGCGACGGGCTAATGCTGAACGCCTGCTTGGCGGTAGCCTGCACCCGCGACGCGATGATGTCGACGTTGCTGTTGGTGCCGCCCGACGGGCCCCACTGGTCGATCGCGTAGGTGGGCGGCGAGAACACATACGACCGGATGCTCTTGGTGTCGATCTGCGACGCCAGCTGGAGCAGCTTGCCCATCGTCTGGGTGTCGTTGACCGGGATGTCCGTCTGGAACGTCCCGCGGAGGTCCGCCACAAGCTGCGTCAGGTTCGCGAACACGGTCTGCGGGTCGAGCTCGTTCTTCATCGAGAGCACGAGCCGCTGCTGGCGGTGGCCGCGGTCGAAGTCGTTGGAGCCGTGACGCGACCGGGCGTACACCAACGCCTGCTGGCCGGTCATCTCCTGCGGTCCAGCCGGGATGTAGACGCGGGTCTTGATCTGGTCGGTGAGCGGGAAGTCGTCCTCGGCCACCGGGATCTGGACATTCACGTTGACGCCGCCCAGCGTGTCGATCGCCTTCACGAAGCCGCTGAAGTCGACCTTGACGTAGTACTGGATCGTGATCCCGTACAGGTTGCCGAGGATGGACTTGAGCGAGGCGAATCCGCGCGCCTGCCAGGTCTTGCCGGGCCAGACCGAGAGACGCTCGTTGGCCGCGAACCAGGAGTTGATCTTGTGGTTGTAGGTGGCGCCCCAGTACCGCTGGGCCACTGCCGGGACTGGCACGTTCGCGGTGTCGCGCGGCAGCTGGAGCATCGCGACCTGCTTGCTCTTGGGGTCGATCGACACCACGATCATCGTGTCGGTGTTGAACGACGTGGCGTTCTCGGTCCGCTGGTCGGTGCCGACGAGCAGGATGTTCAGGCGGCTCGTGCCGTCCCAGGGCGGCAGCGAGGGCGCGGGGGTTGCGCCCGTGTCGCTCGTCATCGGGGTGGGGACCGGCGAATCGGTGGCGAGGCCGCTGGGCGCGGCGCTGCCGAGGCCCGAGTCCGACGGGATGACGTCCGACGGGTTCGGCGTGGCGTTCGCGTCGCCCGTGGTGCAGCTCGCGTCGGCCGTGTCGGGGTTGAGGCAGTCCACCACTGACAGCGCGAGCGTGTCGTACCGCCACACCGCCACGTGGGCGCCGGCGATGACGAGCACGATGGCCGCCAGGCCCGCGATCGAGAGCGGGTTGATCGCGAGCCGGGCACGGCCCAGGCGGCCATCGCCGGACTGGTCCGCCGCGTTGAGGAAGCGCGCGACGTTCCACGCGTCGGCGGCCGCGGCGGCGCGGTAGAGGAACAGCACCACGTCGATGATCAGCAGGTTGTGCAGGAAGTCCGGGCTCGCGAACATCGCGGCGAGCGTGAACTTGTCGCCGTTGAGGGCGACCCCGGCCAGCGCCGCGATCCCGAGGATCGGCAGGCCCGCGAAGCCGAGCGCCCGGCCCCAGGCGCCCGCGTACGCATGGCCGAGCCCCGGGAAGATCAGGGACAGGAAGGCCGCCCCGAAGGCGGAACGCGTGCGCGGAGCACGCGGAGATCGCGTCGGCGTGGACATCGCGGCGGATCATACGCCGAGCGGCGACTCCGGGTCGCCGAAGGCTGCGTGAAGTTTTCGTGACCAACGCCGGCTCCGGCGACCGGCGCCCGTCCGCCGCATGGCTGCGCCGCGTTCCGTAGACTGGTGGCCCGCCGCGGCCCGCCAGAGGGAGCCGCGTCCGCGACGCACGAGGCTCGATGTTCCGACCCGTCTCCGCCCGCCCCGACTTCGTCGCCCAGGAGCACGAGCTGCTCCGCGAGTGGGCCGAGCGAAAGACGTTCGCGCGCCTGCGCGCGCAGAACGCCGGGCACGCGCGCTGGAGCTTCCTCGACGGGCCGATCACCGCCAACAACCCGATGGGCGTCCACCACGCGTGGGGCCGGACGTACAAGGACCTCTACGGGCGGTTCCACGCCATGCTCGGCGAGGACCAGCGGTTCCAGAACGGCTTCGACTGCCAGGGCCTGTGGGTCGAGGTCAACGTCGAGAAGGCGCTGGGCTTCACCTCCAAGCGCGACATCGAGGCGTTCGGCATCGCCGAGTTCGTCCGGCTGTGCAAGCAGCGCGTCCTGACCTACGCCGCGCGCCAGACCGAGCAGTCGATCCGCCTCGGCTACTGGATGGACTGGAACGACCCGGCCGAGCTGCTCCGGCTGCGCGACCTCATGGACCAGGACCCGGGGCAGCAGGCGACGATCCAGGGCGTCGACGGCCCGGTCACCGACACGGTCGAGATGCTGGTGGGCCGCCTGGGCATGCCCGAGGTCGGCGGCAGCTACTTCACCTTCAGCAACGAGAACAACGACCTCATCTGGGGGTTCCTCGCCGAGTGCCACCGGCGGGGCTGGATCTACCGCGGCCACGACACGATGCCCTGGTGCCCGCGTTGTGGCACGGGCCTCTCCCAGATGGAGATGAACGAGGGCTACGCGGACCGCGAGGACCCCGGCCTGACCGTCCGCCTGCCGCTGGTGGACCGCCCCGGCGAGGCGCTGCTGGTCTGGACGACCACGCCGTGGACGCTGGCCGCCAACGTTGCCGCGGCCGTGGGCGAGGACCTTGTCTACGCGAAGGTCCGCCAGGGCGACGACGTCTTCTGGCTCGCCAAGGGGACGCTTCGCCAGGCGCTCCGCGGGCCGTTCACCGTGCTCGAGGAGACGACCGGCAAGGCGCTCGAGGGCTGGCGCTACGCTGGCCCGTACGACGCGCTGCCGGCCGTGCAGGACGCCTTCCGCGAGTCCGGCTACGAGCACCGCGTGGTCCTCTGGGACGAGGTGGGCGAGGCGGAGGGCACCGGCATCGTCCACATCGCGCCCGGCTGCGGCGCCGAGGACTACCAGCTCGGCAAGTCCGCCGGGCTGCCGATCCTGGGCCCGATCGACGAAGACGGACGCTACTACGGGGGCTTCGGCTGGCTGACCGGCAAGGAGGCGCCCGAGGTCACCGAGGCGATCGTCGACGACCTCGAGCAGCGGGGGTTCTTCTACCACCTCGAGGCGTACGCCCACCGCTACCCGCACTGCTGGCGCTGCAGCACGCCGCTGCTGTTCCGGCTCGTGGACGAGTGGTACATCAGCATGGGCCCGGTCTACGACCAGCCGCGCGAGTCGCTCACGCCCGAGCAGGTGGACGCCAGCCTGCGCTACCAGATCATGGAGGTGGTGGACCAGATCCGCTGGTTCCCGGCCTTCGGACACGACCGCGAGATCGACTGGCTCCTGAACATGCGCGACTGGATGATCTCCAAGAAGCGCTACTACGGCCTGGCCCTGCCGATCTTCGACTGCGCGGCCTGCGGCACGTTCGACGTCATCGGCGGGCGCGAGGAGCTGCGGGCGCGGGCCGTCGAGGGCTGGGAGCAGCTCGAGGGGCACACGCCCCACCGCCCGCACGTGGACGCGGTGAAGATCGCGTGCCCCACGTGCGGCGAGCCGGTGTCGCGGATCGCCGACGTGGGCAACCCGTGGCTCGACGCCGGGATCGTGCCGTTCTCCACGATCCACTTCCGCGAGGACCCCGAGTACTGGGCGAGGTGGTTCCCGGCCGACTTCGTGACCGAGAGCTTCCCCGGCCAGTTCCGCAACTGGTTCTACTCGATGCTCGCGATGAGCACCGTGCTGCGCCGCGAGCCGCCGTTCCGGTCGCTGTTCGGCTACGCCACGCTGTTCGGCGAGGACGGGCGCCCCATGCACAAGAGCTGGGGCAACGCGATCGAGTTCGACGAGGCCGCCGAGCGGATGGGCGTGGACGTCATGCGCTGGATGTACGCGAGCGCCCGCCCGGACGACAACATCCTGTTCGGCTGGCACGCGGCCGACGAGGCGCGGCGCGGGCTGCTGGTGCTGTGGAACGTCTACGCGTTCTTCGTGACCTACGCGCGCCTGGCCGGCTGGACGCCCCAGCGCGGCATCCTGGCGGAGGTTGCCGCCGCCGAGAGCTGGCCGGCGCTCGACCGCTGGATCCTGTCGCGGGCCGCGGGGCTGGCGTCGGAGGCCGGTGCCAGGCTGGCCGAGTTCGACGCCCTGGGCGCGACCCGGCTCATCTCGACGTTCATCGACGACCTCTCGACCTGGCACCTGCGCCTGTCGCGCCGCCGGATGCGCCAGGGTGCCGACCCAGCCGACCAGCGGGCCGCCTTCGCGACGCTCCACGCGGCGCTGGTGGCCGTCGCCCGGACGAGCGCGCCGATCCTGCCGTTCCTGTCCGAGGCCGTGTACCAGAACCTGATCGTGACCGTGGAGCCAGCACTACCCGACAGCGTCCACCTCACCCTGTGGCCGGCCGACGAGCTCGCCCCGCTCCGCGACGAGGCGCTCGAGGACGCGATGGCGCTCGCCCGTCGGGCCGTGGACCTGTCGCGCACGGTCCGCGGGCAGGCGGGGCTCAAGGTGCGCCAGCCGCTCGCACGCCTGTGGCTCGCGCTGCCCGGCCGCGAGCTGGGCGAGCTCGACGCGCTGCTCGAGCTGGTGCGCGCCGAGGCAAACGTCAAGGACGTGGTCCTCATCGGCGACGAGTCCGAGCTCGTGGACCGCGGCGTCAAGGTGCTCCTGCCCAGGGTGGGCAAGCGCCTGGGTGCCCGGATCCCTGCCGTCATGGCCGCCGCCCGCGAGGGCCGGTTCGCGATCAACGCCGACGGCACCGTGACGATTGAGGGCGAGACGCTCGCCGCCGACGAGGTCGAGGTGCAGGCGACGCCGCGGCCGGGCACCGCGGTGGCGCACGACGACGGCCTGGTGGTCGTCATCGACACGACGCTGACGCCCGAGCTCCGCGCCGAGGGCGACGCCCGCGAGCTGCAGCGCGCGGTCCAGGACCTGCGCAAGGAGGCGGAGCTCGACCTCGACGACCGCATTGAGCTGTGGGTCGACGGGCTCGATGCCGCGGTTCGCCCGCACCTGCCGCCGGTGCTCGCCGACACGCTCGTCGACGCCGCGCACCACGGGGCGCCACCGGCAGGCCTGCCGACCGCCGCGGTCCGCCTCGACAGCGGGGAGGTCGTGATCGCCCTCCGCCGGGTCGGCGCCTGAGATGACCGACCGGCCGGCGGACACGCTCGACGACGAGGCGCTCGAGGAGGAGATCGTCGACGACGACGCACCGGCCGCCAAGCCAGCCTGGAATGGGCCGTCGCCGCGGCGCTGGGCCCTGTTCACCGCCATCGCCGTGGGCGTCGTGATCCTCGACCAGGCGACCAAGGCGTGGCTGACCAGCGTCGCCCAGCCCGGCGGCGGGTTCTCGGTGATCGGGACGTGGCTCAACTTCGTCTACGGCACCAACAGCGGCATCCTGTTCGGCCTCGTCCCGCAGTCCGCCTACGCGTTCGCCGTCGTCTCGCTGGTCGTGATCGTGCTCATCGTGGTCTACCACCGCCAGGCCGGGCGGGGGATCGTGATGACGCTCGCGACGTCGCTGCTGCTGGGCGGCGCGATCGGCAACCTGGTCGACCGGCTGCACTACGGGGCGGTGGTCGACTGGATCGACATGGGGATCGGCTCCTGGCGCTTCTGGACGTACAACATCGCGGACGCGGCGATCACCACGTCGCTCATCATGATCTTCGTGGTCGCGATGTTCCCCGCCGTCGCCGAGTGGGGAAGCCATGACTGACCCGGACGCCCAGGTCGAGGTCGTCGAGGTCGCCGCCGACGCCGAGCTGGAGGGCGACGAGGACCTCGAGGGCGCCCTCGGGCTCGAGCCGCCCCAGCCCTCGGTGGAGCCCGGACCGCGTCGGCTCGCGGTGCCCGACCGCGAGATCGTGCGGCGCGTGGACCGGTTCGTCGCCGACCGGACCGGGCTCTCCCGCTCGTACGTGCAGAAGCTGATCAGCGACGGGCGCCTCGTGGACGACGCCGGCCGCCGCCTGCGGGCGAACTCGGAGGTGCGCGGCCCGGGCGGGGTCACGCTCGAGGTGCCGCCGCCGGAGATTCCGTACCACCTCGAGCCCGACCCGACGATCCCGGTCGACGTGGTCTACGAGGACGACGACATGCTCGTCGTCAACAAGCCGTCGGGCCTGGTGGTCCACCCGGCGCCCGGGCACTGGCGGGGCACCCTGGTCAACGCCCTCCTGGCCCGCGGCGACCACTACGGCGGAATCGCCGGGGTCGCGCGCCCGGGCATCGTCCACCGGCTCGACCGCGACACGTCGGGCCTGCTCGTGGTCGCCCGCAACGATGCCGCGCAGGCGGGGCTGATGGCCCAGCTCAAGGCGCACCGGGTGCGCAAGACGTACCTCGCGCTCGTGCAGGGCTCGGTCGCGGCGGCGGTGGGCCGGATCGAGGCCCCGATCGGCCGCGACCCCAAGGACCGCAAGCGCATGGCCGTGGTCACGGACGGCCGGCCCGCCGTGACCGGCTACCGGGTCCGCGAGCGGTTCCGCGACTGGACGCTGCTCGAGCTCGACCTCGTCACCGGGCGCACCCACCAGATCCGGGTCCACTGCGCTGCGCTCGGCCACCCGGTGGCGGGCGACCAGGTGTACGGGACGGGCACGGCCCGCCGCGGCCCCGACGGGCTCGAGCGCCTGTTCCTCCACGCGTGGCGCCTCGAGCTCGTGTCGCCCGCGACCGCGAAGCTGGTCCGCGTGGAGGCGCCGATCCCGGGCGCCCTCGAGGCGGTGCTCGAGGGGCTGCGCGCCGCCGAGTCGTCCGCGGGCCGACGGGCTCCGGGAGGGGCGGCATGAGCGGCCCCAAGCCGCTGCTCGGCGCGCCGGGGGCGCAGCTGGTGATCATCAGCGGGCCGTCGGGGGTGGGCAAGGACACGATCATCGACGCCCTGCGCGAGCGCCCGCGCGAACCCGACTACCACTACGTCGTGACCTGCACGACACGGCCCCCACGGCCCGGCGAGGTCCCGGGCGTCTCCTACCAGTTCCTCACGGCCGACGAGTTCGCGCACCTGCGCGACGGGGGCGAGCTCCTCGAGTACGCCGAGGTCCACGGCCACTGGTACGGCACGCCCCGCCACGAGGTGGCCGACGCCCTCGCCGAGGGCCACGACGTCATCCTCAAGATCGACGTCCAGGGGGCGTCGGCGGTCAAGCAGCGGGCGCCCGACGCCCTGCTCGTGTTCCTGGTGCCGCCGTCGATGGAGGAGCTCTTCCAGCGCCTCCGGTCGAGGGCGACCGAGACGGCCGACGAGCTGGAGCTCCGCCAGCGTAACGCGGCGATCGAGCTCGCGCGCCAGGGCGACTACGACCGGGTCGTGGTGAACGAGACCGACCAGCAGGCGCGGACGGCGGCCGAGATCGAGGCGATCATCGAGCAGGAGAAGCGCCGCAACACCGACCGCCGGGTCAAGATCACGTAGCGGGCGGGCGCCAGTGCTGCCGTTCGAGCCGAGCCCCGGCGATGGCGCGCCGCGCCTGGTCGAGGTGGCGGTCGACGCACCGGGCGGGCCGGGGCCGCGCACTTGGACGTACGAGGTCCCGGCGGCGCTCGCCGGCTTGGAGCCGGGCGAGGCGGTGCTGGTGCCGTTCGGTCGCCGGCAGGCGATCGGGATCGTGCTGGGCGGTGCGCGCTCCGCCGGCGCCGCTTCAGCGACCGGGCCTGTGGCCGTCCGCGGAGGGGCGCCGGCGGACGGGGCCGGGCTGGACGAGCCGCGCGCGATGCCCGCGGCGAAGCCGATCGTGGCGCGGGTCCGGACCGACGGGCCGCTCGTGCCGCCCCTGGCGCTCGGGTTCGCCCGGGCGATCGCCGCCCGCTACCTCGCGCCCGTGGCCGCGGTCGTCCGCGCGATGCTGCCACCGGGGCTGCTCGAGCGGCTCGAGCTCATGGTCGAGGTGACGCCTGACGGCGAGGCACGGCTGGCGCGCGAGGACGCCGGGCTGCCGCCGGCCGAGCTCGCCCTGCTCGACGACGTGGCCGGGCGGCCGCGACCGGCCCGCGACCTCGCGACGCCCGAGGGACGTGGTGCGCTGCTCCGACGCCTGCGGGCCCTCGCCGACGCCGGGCTGGTGGACCTCGCCTGGACGCTGCTCGGCACCACGGCCGGCCCGCGCTTCGAGCGGCGCCTCTGGCTCACGCCGGCGGGCGCCGAGGCGGCAGCCGTCCTCGGGACGGGCGGTCGGCCCCCGGGCCGTCCCCTCGGACCCCGCCAGGTGGCTGCCCTCGAGGGCCTGGCCGGCCTCGCCGAGGCCGCCGACGACTCGGTCGGCGGCGCCCCCGCCGCCCCGGTCGCGGACCGCCACGGGTCCTCCGCGGTCGCGGGACTCGTCCGTCGGGGGCTCGTGCGCGCGGAGGTGCGCGAGCGCCCACGGCGCCCGCTGATGGACCGTCCCGTCCCTTCGCGCGGCTCGCGGCCCGCCGACGCGGACCTGACGCCCGAGCAGGCGGCCGCGCTCGATGTGGTGCTCGCGGCCGTCGGAGCGCACGACCCCACGCCCATCCTGCTCGACGGAGTCACGGGGAGCGGCAAGACGGCGATCTACGTCGAGGCCATCGCCGCCTGCCTCGCGGCCGGCCGGCCCGCGCTCCTGCTCGTGCCCGAGATCGCGCTCGCCACGCCGGTCGTGGACCGGCTCCGGGCCGACCTCGCCGCCCGGATCGCCGTGCTCCACTCGGCGCTCGGCGGGGGCGAGCGCGCCGACGAGTGGCGTCGGGTCCGGGCGGGCGGCGCCGACGTCGTCGTGGGGACGCGGACGGCCGTGCTGGCGCCGCTCGCCGACGTCGGGCTGATCGTCGTCGACGAGGAGCATGACGCCGCCTACAAGAGCGACCGGACGCCGCGGTTCCAGGCCCGGGACGCGGCGCTCGAGCTGGCCCGGCAGTCGGGCGCGGCCGTGCTGCTCGGCAGCGCCACCCCGTCGGTCGAGAGCGTCGGCCGGTCGAGGGCAGGGGAGTACCGCCGACTCGTGCTCCCGACCCGGGCGGCCGGCGCGGAGCCTTCGGTCACCGTCGTCGACATGCGCGCGGAGCTGGCGGCCGGCAACCGGGGGATCATCTCGGCGCCGCTCGCGGCCGCCATGGCCGCACTCGACACGGAGGCCGGCGACCGAGCGATCCTGGTGCTCAACCGGCGGGGCACCGCGTCGGTGGTGGTCTGCCGCGACTGCGGGCTCGTCCAGCAGTGCCCCGACTGCGAGCGCCCGCTCGTCTACCACCAGGCCGGCACGACGCTGCGCTGCCACCACTGCGGCCGCGCCTGGCCGCCCGCGGCGCGATGCCCGACCTGCTCGTCTCCGCGGATCCGGTACCTCGGCGGCGGCACCGAGCGGGTGGAGCGCGAGGTTCGGGCGAGCTTCCCACGCCTGCGGACGGGCCGGCTCGACCGCGACGTGGCCGAGCGGAAGGGCGCCACCGAGCGGGTCCTCGACGCGTTTGCGGCTGGCGGGCTCGACGTGCTCGTGGGGACGAGCCTCGTCGCCAAGGGGATCGACGTCCCGGAGGTGACGCTCGTGGGCGTCGTGTCCGCGGACGTGGCGCTCAACCTGCCCGACGAGCGGGCGGCCGAGCGCACCTACCAGCTGCTCGCCCAGGCCGTCGGCCGGGCGGGACGGGGTGGGCGGCCCGGGACCGCCTTCATCCAGACCTACCGGCCTGACCACCGCGCCATCACCGCCGTGGCCGGCCGCGATGCCGCCGCCTTCTACGACGAGGAGCTGGCGCTCCGCGAGCGGTTCGGCTCGCCGCCGTTCGGGCGCCTCGTGAAGCTCACCGTGGCGCTCGCCGACCGCGCCGCCGCGGAGAAGGCCGCGATCGCGTACGCCGATGAGCTGCGTGCCCGGGCCCGACGTGTGGCCCCGGCCGTCCAGGTGGTGGGGCCGGCCCCTGCCTTCATCGCCCGCCGGGCCGAGAAGTGGCGCTACCACGTGATCCTGCGCGGACTGGACCCGCTGGCGCTCCTCGATCCGCCCCCGGGCGCCCCGTGGAGCGTGGACGTGGACCCGGAGAGCCTGCTCTAGCGGCGGACCGTGCGCGACGAGCCTGCTCTAGCGGCGGACCGTGCGCGACCCTCGGCTCTGGCCATGTTGCGGCATGTGGCCACAATGGACGTGACACCACACAAGGAGGTCCGTCAATGACCGACCAGCAGCCGCCTGCCGCCAGTGAGCCCGCACCGGACGGGGAGCCGGCCGGGCCGATGGCCGAGGAGCCCACAGCCGACGCCGCCGCGAGCACCCGTGCCCGCGAGTGGCTCAGCCAGCTCGAGACGATGATCCAGAACGTCGCCCGCGAGGCCGCCCCGGTTGCCCGCGACGTGGGCGCCAAGGCCGCCGAGCTCGCGGCCGTCGCCGCCGTCAAGGCGGGGCCCGCCGCGCAGAAGGCCGCCGCGGTCACGGCGGAGTACGGCCAGCGCTTCGCGGAGAAGGCGCAGTCGGTGGCGGCGGACTGGCGCCACGAGAATGAGGCCGCCAGGGCCGCGGGTGACGGAGAGGCGGGCCCCGACGGATCGGAGCCGGCCGCGGACCAGGAGCCGGCGGCGCCGCCGGAATCGACGCCCGAGGGGTAGCCGCTGCGATCCGGGCGTCGGCGAGGTTCGCCGGCGCCCGTTCCGTATACTCGCGGCCATGAGTGCGGTCCGACCCATCGTCCTGCTCGGGGATCCCCGGCTCCGCCTGCGCGGCGAGCCCGTGGACAGCTTCGGGAAGTACCTCCACGAACTGCTCGACGACCTCACCGCGACCATGCGCGCCGCGCCCGGCGTGGGGCTGGCCGCGCCGCAGCTGGGCGAGCCGATGCGCGCCTGCGTGGTCGAGGTGGAGCGGCGGCTGTACGAGCTCGTCAACCCGATGATCGTCCGTTCCGACGGCACCGACCGCGACCTCGAGGGCTGCCTCTCCGTCCCCGGGTACGTCGCCTACGTGACCCGCAAGGAGAAGGTCTGGGTGGTCGCGCAGGACAGGCGCGGCAAGAAGTTCAAGGTCGCGGGCTCCGGGCTCCTGGGCCGCGCCATGCAGCACGAGCTCGACCACCTCGATGGCAAGCTGTTCATCGACTACCTCGACTCGATGGAGGAGCTGATCGCCGTGGGGCGCGGTGACGACGACGAGACCGAGACAGACGACGTCGACGAGGCGGCCGAGGCTGCCGGGGGGGCCCGCCGCAGAGCCGCCCGGTCGCTGGCGTGACCAAGGGACCAACGGGCGGTCGCACCCGGACGGTCTTCCTCGGCTCGGGCGCGTTCGCGGTGCCCGCACTCCGGCGCCTCGCCGCCCATCCCCGCGCCGAGCTCGTGGGCGTCGTGACGGCGCCGGCACGGCCCGCCGGCCGCCACGCCCGCCTCACCGCCACGCCGATAGCCGCGCTCTCGGCGGACCTCGGCATCTCGCCTGTGCTCACGCCGGAGCGGTTGCGCGCTCCCGATGCCGTGGCGGCCGTGCTCGCGCTCGAGCCCGGGGTCGCGGTCCTCGCCGACTACGGCCAGCTGGTCCCGCCCCCGCTGCTCGACCTGCCGCACGGCGCGCTCAACCTCCATCCGTCTGCCCTGCCGCGGCACCGGGGAGCATCGCCCGTGCCTGCGGCCATCGTCGCCGGCGACAGCGACACCGCCGTCACCCTCATGCGCATGGACGCGGGCATGGACACGGGCCCCGTCGTGGCGCAGGTCCGCATCCCGCTCACCGGACGGGAGACGGCAGTCGAGCTCGCGGCGCGCCTCGCCGAGCTCGCCGCGGACGTGCTCGAGCGGTCGCTCGGGCCGTGGCTCGACGGGCTCCTCGCCGCCGAGCCGCAGCTGGCGGTGGGCATGACGGTGACCCGCCCGCTCCGGCGCACGGACGGCTGGCTGAACCCCGAGCGCCCGGCGGTGGAGCTGGAGCGGCTCGTCCGCGCGTACCAGCCCTGGCCCGGCACGTTCGCGGAGCTGGGCGGCGAGCGGCTCGTGGTCTCGGCGGCGCGGATCGAGGCGGGCGCCCCCGGCGACACGCCCGGGGCCCTGGTCCGCGTCGGCGGCGATGCCGCGCTCGCGACCGTCGACGGTCGCCTCGTCCTCGAGCGCGTGACGCCTCCCGGCAGGCGCGGGATGTCGGGCGCCGAGTGGCTTCGTGGCCGCCGCGAGCACGAGTAGCCGGCGGGATCCCGCGGGGAGGACCGACGAGACTTCCTGCCCGCTGCCCCCAAGTCCGCGCGGTCCATGCCAGAATCGGTAGCGATGACCGCACAGCCGCCCGAGATCACGCCGTTCTTCGGCCTCCGACCAGCCCCGTCGGCCACGAGCCCGCGCGACGCGCGCCCGGGCGTGTCCGGCCTCGCACCCGACGCGCTCGCCGCGTGGGCCGCTGAGCACGGGCTGCCCGGCTACCGGACACGCCAGGTGCTCGACGCGGTCTGGCGCGGGCGGCAGGGCGACTTCGCCGACGTCCTCACGCTGCCGCCCGCCGTCCGCGGCGAGCTCGGGGCGGCATTCCGCTTCGACACGATGGCCGAGACCGAGGTCCGCGAGACCGACGGGGGCCTCACCGAGAAGGCCGTCCACCGCCTCTCGGACGGGCTGCTCATCGAGTCGGTGCTGATGCACTACCCGGCCCGCGCGACGGCTCGCGAACGGCACACGCTGTGCATCAGCTCACAGGCCGGCTGTGCGGTGGGCTGCCCCTTCTGCGCCACGGGCGAGCTGGGGATGGAGCGCGACCTCGAGACGGCCGAGATCCTCGACCAGGTCCGCCGCGCGCAGCGGCGCCTCGCGGCGGACGGCCGCCACCTCACCAACGTCGTGTTCATGGGCATGGGCGAGCCGCTGCTGAACCTCGACCGCGTGCTCGAGGCGATCGAGGCCCTCAACGACCATGGCCGCTTCGGCCTGGGGGCGCGGCACATCACGGTCTCCACGTCCGGCGTGGTGCCGGGCATCCGCCGCCTCACCGCGCTCGGCCCGCAGTTCACGCTGGCGATCTCGCTCCACGCCGCGCGGAACCCGCTGCGCGACGTCCTGGTCCCGCTGAACCGGCGCTGGCCGGTCGAGGAGGTGGTTGCCGCCGCACGCGAGCACGCCGCCGCCACCGGTCGCAGGGTGACGTACGAGCTGACGATGATCGAGGGGATCAACGACACCGACGCGGACGCCGATGCCCTCGCCGAGCTGCTGCGCGGCGACCTCGCGCACGTCAACCTGATCCCGATGAACCAGGTGGCGCACACGCCCTGGACGGGCTCGCCGATCCCGGTCGTCGAGCGGTTCGCCGAGCGGGTGCGGGCCGCCGGGCTGGCGGTGACGATCCGGTTCAACCGCGGGACCGAGATCGGCGCGGCGTGCGGGCAGCTGGCGGCCGAGCACGCGGGCCAGCCGACGCCGGCCGTCGTCCAGCGGCGCCGAGAGCGGATCGTCGCCCAGTCCGCGGCCGCACTCCGGGGCGAGCGCAGCCATGAGCCGGTGCCGGAGCTCTCAGGCGGGGAGTCGCCACGATGACCCCCCGCCGTCCGCACGTGCTCGTCGCGGCCAGCATCCTCGACAGCGACCTCGCCGCCCTGGGCGATGAGGTCCGGCGGGCGGAGGCGGCCGGCGCCGACCGGATCCACCTCGATGTCATGGACGGCCACTTCGTGCCCAACCTGACCTTCGGCTGGAAGACGATCGAGGCGCTGCGGCTGGTCTCGACCCTGCCGTTCGATGCCCACCTCATGATCGCGGAGCCCGGCCGCTGGACCGAGGAGTTCCTCGACGCGGGCTGCGACTCGATCACCTTCCACGTGGAGGTGGCCGAGCCGCAGATCGGCCCGGCGCTCGCGCGCATCCGCGACGCGGGCCGGTCGGCCGGGCTCTCGGTGAAGCCGAAGACGCCGCTCGCGTCGCTCGACCCGTACCGGGAGCTGCTCGACATCGTCCTGGTCATGACGGTCGAGCCCGGATTCGGCGGCCAGGCGTTCATGACCGACGTGGCCGACGAGAAGCTGCTGGCGGCCCGAGCCTGGCTCGCGGCCGACGGCGCGAACGAGGTGCAGGTGGACGGCGGCGGGCGCTCGGCGACCGCCGAGGTGATCGGCCGCGGCGGGACCGACGTCATCGTGGCGGGGTCGGCGCTCTACCGCGCGGACGACATGGCCGCCGAGCTGGAGCGGATCCGCTCGGTCGCGAGCGCCGCCCGACAAGCCACGCTGGCGTAGGCGTGCGGGCGCTGCTGCAGCGGGTGACCCGCGCCGAGGTGCGGGTGGGCGAGCGCACGGTGGGCGCGATCGGGCACGGCCTGCTCGTGCTCCTCGGGATCGGGCACGGCGACGACACCGCGACGGCCGACGCGCTGGCGCGTCGGATCTGCGAGCTCCGGATCTTCGAGGACGAGGACGGCCGGACGAACCGCTCGATCCGCGATGTGGGCGGCGAGGCGCTGGTCGTGAGCCAGTTCACGCTGTACGCGGACACCCGCCGCGGACGGCGCCCCGGGTTCACGGACGCGGCGCCGCCCGACCTTGCCGTCGGGCTGTGGCGGCGGGTGGCGGCGGGCATCGAGGCGCAGGGCGTGCGCACCGCGCTCGGCGAGTTCGGGGCCGAGATGGCGGTGGAGCTCGTCAACGACGGGCCGTTCACGATCTGGCTCGACACGGCGGAGCGGTGAGCGGTCCGCGATCGCTCGGGGCGGTCCTGCTCGCGGTCGCGACCGGGCTCGCCGTCGGCGGCTGCGGGTCCGCGGCGCCGTCGGGGGCGACGACCGTGCCCACGGCCGCCGGACGCCCCGCGTCGGGCGGGCTCGTCGGGCGGGGCGGCCTCCCAGACCGCGGCGTCGCCCGGGATCGCTGGCCGTCCCGTCGGCGACCGCCGCAACGACGCCCTCGGCAGCCGCCGCGTCCTCGGCCTCGGCTTCGCCCTCGACGGCCGCCGCTGCCTTCGCCCACGTCTACCTCGTCATCCTGGAGAACCACGAGTACGGGTCCATCGTCGGCAGCCCGGACGCGCCGTACCTCAACGGGCTCTTCGACCGCTATGGCCTGGCGACGGACATGCACGCGGTGAGCCACCCTTCGGAGCCCAACTACATCGCGCTCGTGGCGGGGGGCACCCAGGGCGTCCACGACGACGGCGTCTACAACCTCGACGCGCCGAGCGTGTTCGACCAGGTCGAGGCGGCGGGCCGGACCTGGCACGTTTACGCCCAGGGGTATCCGGGGTCCTGCTCGACCGTGGCCTCGACCGGCGCCGTCTCCGACGGGCCCGGCCAGGCGGGCGACTACGCGCGCAAGCACAACCCGGCGATCAGCTTCACCTCGATCAGCCGCAACCCGTCACGCTGTGCGCGCATCACGGGCCTCGCGGGCTTCGACCCGGCGGCCGCGGACCTCGAGCTGATCGTCCCCAACGAGGTCAACGACATGCACAGCGCGTCGGTGGCGACCGGCGACGCCTTCCTGCGGGCGTTCCTGCCCTCGATCCTCGACAGCGCGGCGTTCAAGGCGGGTTCGCTCCTCATCGTCACGTTCGACGAGGGCGACACCAACGCGGGCGGGGGCGGCCGCATCGCCACGCTGCTCGCGACACCGGGGATGGCACCGGGGACGCGCTTCGACGCGCCCGCGACGCACTACTCGGTGCTGCGCACGATCGAGGACGCGTGGGGGATGCCGGCGCTGGGGGCGGCCGGGGACGCGACGGCGATCCCGGTCAGGCCGTAGCTCGGGCACGGCGACGCCCGACGTCCCCCCAACTCGCAGGTCGCACCGGGCCTCGCGGCGGCCCGCTCGGCGCACGCACGACGACGCCGGCCGTCGAGGAAACCGAGGACGGTCGCGGGTTCCTCGACCGGTGAGCGTCTCCGGCGTCCTTCTGGCCGAGACAGCCGGATGGATCGCCCCACGTATGCCTGTGAGGACTCCAGGGGAGCGCGATCGCCGGTCCGCCCGCCCACGGATGCGCAACAGGACTGACTGCGCGACGAAGGTTGCGGAACCGGCGGCGAGCGCACCTCATGGGGAGCCGATGCGCGGCTATCAGTCCTCACGCGCATCGGTGACCGAAGCGCCCGCACGTTGGCCACGACGGGGGCCGTCGAGGCGGGTGCCCGTTCCGAGAGACCCAGCCCCGCCGGGCCCCGGGGGCGCGCCTGGGTGCAGACGGCGAGGAAGGCCGGAGACGAAGGAGCCGCCGCGGCGCCCCGGACGCGAAGAAGCCGGCCGCCTCGATCGCGACCGGCTCCGAGACCCGCCTGAGTTGGGCTAGCGGGCGTTCTTGGTCAGCGTCCGGCGGCAGCGAGTGCAGGCGAGCACCTTCTCGGTGCGGCCGCTCTTCGCGAGCGTCGTGAGCTGGAGGTTCGGCTGGTAGCGGCGGTGCGCGCGGACGCGGTTCATCCCCGACGACTGGGGGTTGAACCCGCCGATCGACGCCTTGCCGCAGATGGCGCAGGCTCGTGCCATGATCTGGATGCTTCCTCGGAACGTGTCGGCGCGCCGACAAACCGCCGGTGACGTCCGGCGCGAACGGGGTGGTATCGTAGCACACGCCTGCAGGGGTGCCGCCCCATGGCGTTCCGGCCGGGCCGTCGACCTCCGGCCCGCGACCCGCGAGGAGGACGTGGCCCGCGTGACCGACGCACCGATCCCCGGCCGATCGCTGGTCACCAAGCGCGCGGTCCGCGAACTGGTCCGGACCGCGGTCCTGTCGGTGTACGGGGTCTCCGGCTTCGCTGGCGGGGGACGGCTCGGGCGCCTGCTGGACCGCGCCGGCTTCGGCAACCCTGGATGCCGCGTGACGATCGAGCCCGCGATCGCGGTTGACCTCGACCTGCTCGTCGCGTACGGCCTGCCGGTCGCCGAGGTCGCCCGCCAGGTCGAGTCGGCGGTCCGCTATACCCTGCGGCACGCCGTGGGCGAGGAGCCGGAGCGGGTGGCGATCAAGATCGGCCGCCTGCACCACGAGAACGGGATCGCGCCCGCGCGCGTGGTGCCCGGGTCGGCGGAGCCCAGTCACGCCGACCTCGCCGCGAGCGGGACGGACGTCGCCTGATGCCCCGGAGGACCTGCGATGGCGCCCGGCTGCTGGCGGCGTTCCGCAGCGCGGTGGCGGACCTCGCCGCGCACGTGGACGAGGTGAACGCGCTCAACGTGTTCCCGGTGCCGGACGGTGACACCGGCTCCAACATGCTGGCCACCGTGCGCGCCGCGCTCGACGCGGCCGACGCGCTGGGCTCCGGGCCCGACGTCGAGGCCGGCCGCATCGCCCACGCCATCGCGCAGGGGGCGCTCATGGGGGCTCGCGGCAACTCGGGCGTCATCACCAGCCAGATCCTCGGCGGCATGGCCCATGCGCTCGACGGCAAGCGGCGGTTCAACGGCCTCGACCTCGCCCACGCCCTCGACGCCGGCACGAAGCGCGCCTATGCGGCGGTGCAGCGGCCGGTCGAGGGCACCATCCTGACGGTGATCCGCGAGGCGTCCGCGGCCGCGATCGCGGCGGCAGAGCGCGACAACGACACCGAGTCGGTCCTGATCGCCACCGTCGACGCCGCGGAGAAGTCGGTCGCGAGGACGCCCACGCTGCTCGAGATCCTGCGCGAGGCCAAGGTCGTGGACTCGGGCGGCCAGGGCCTGTTCCGCCTGCTCGAGGGCGCGCTGGCGGCAGCCAAGGGCGTGCCGGTGACCGGCGGGGAGGCGGCGCCCATCGCCGCCGGGGGAGTGGCCCCCCGCCCGTTCGCGGTCGCGGCGGGGGCGGAGACCGCCTACGGCTACGAGACCGTGTACCTCGTGCACGCCCGGCCGGGCGAGCCGCTCGACGTCGCGGCGATCGGGGCGCATCTCGAGTCGATCGGGGACTCGGTGCTGGTGGCGGGCGACGAGCACCTGGCCAAGATCCACGTCCACAACGACCGGCCCGACGCGGTCATCGCATACGGTCTGTCGGTCGGGATGCTGAGCCGGATCACCATCGAGAACCTCGACGGCCAGGCGAGCGAGGTCCGCGAGGCACGGGCGGCCGCGTTCGTCGACGACCCGCGCGCCGCCGTGGCCGGGAGCGCCTTCGCGGACGCGGTGGCGCAGGCCATCGCCATCCCGGTCGCCACCGCCGCCGCGCCGCTGCAGCTGACCCGCATGCCGCTCGGCGTCGTCGCCGTGGCCCCGTCCGACGGGCTCGCGCAGCGCCTGGAGACGACCGCGGAGGGGTTCGAGGAGTACGTCGCCTTCCGGGTGGTCCACGGCGGCCAGGCGGCGAACCCGTCCACAGGCGAGCTGCTGGCAGCGGTGGACGACACGCCCGCCGACGAGCTGCTCGTCCTGCCCAACAACCCGAACGTCATGCTGGCCGCCAAGCAGGTGGCGTCCATGACGAGCCGGCCGGTCCACATCGTGCCCACGCGCAACTGCGCCGAGGGCGTGGCGGCCCTGCTGCGCATGGACCCGGCCCTGAGCGCCGCGGAGAATGCCGAGGCGATGACGGCGGCCGCGCGCGCGATCCTGTCGGTGCAGGTGACGGAGGCCGTACGCGACGCGACCGTGTCGGGCAAGAAAGTGAAGAAGGGCCAGACGATGGTCCTCGACCCGGACGACGGCCTGCTCGCGCTCGACAACGACCCGCATCGGGCGGTGATCAGCGCCTTCGGGCGGCTCAAGGGCGGCTTCGAGATCGTGGAGGTCTACTACGGCGCCGAGGCCACGCTCGAGGAGGCCGAGGAGCTCGCGACGCGGATCCACGAGGTCGCGCCAGGCGCCGAGGTCGAGGTGCTGCGCGGCGGCCAGCCCCACTACCGGTACCTGATCTCCGCCGAGTGAGCGAGCGACGCCGGTCCGGCGCGGCTCGCGGCAGCCGATCGCTCCGTCCCGCGACCGCCCGGACGGCCGTGCGCCTGCCAGACGACCCGTGGGAGCGGCTCGACATGCAGCTGGGGTTGTCGGGGCTGCGGCAGGTCGGCCCGCTCCGGCGCGCCGGGCGCCGGCTGGGGATCGAGACCGTCCGCGACCTGCTGTTCCACCTCCCGCGGCGCTACGACGACCTGCGCGAGCTGATGCAGCTGGGCAACCTGCACTACGTGCCCGACGGCACCGTCGTCTCGGCCCGCGTCCGCGTGACGGCGGTGCGGGTGCAGCAGACGTGGCGGCGCAAGGTCCAGGTGACGACTGCGCACCTCGAGGACGACACGGGGGCGGTCGAGGCGACCTGGTTCGGGCGTCGCTTCGTCGAGCGGCGGCTGCACGAGGGCGACGAGATCGTCGTGTCGGGCAAGCTCAAGCGGCGCGGCTTCACGCTGGTGATCGAGGGTCCAGACTTCCAGCCGGCGGCCGCCGTGTCGCTGCTCCACGCGGGCAGGATCGTCCCGGTGTACCGGCTGACCGCCGGGGTCACGTCGGCCCGCCTCCGCGCCGCCATGCGCGAGGCGCTCGACCGCGACGGACGCGCCTACCCGGAGTACCTGCCGGCCCGGCTCCTGCGAGAGGCCGCCGCCCCGCCGATCGCCGAGGCGCTCGAGGCCGTCCACTACCCGCCCGACTTCGAGGCGCGCGACGCGGCCCTCAGGCGCCTCGCCTACGACGAGCTCCTCGCCCTCCAGCTCGGCATGGTTGAGCGTCGGCGGTCGCGGGGGCGCGACCTCGCGGCGCCGATCGCGGTGGACGAGACACGGGACGCCACCATCCGGGGCTCGCTCGAGGCCTCGCTGGGCCGCAAGCTGGGCGAGGCCGCGGCCCTCACGCCCGACCAGGCGCAGACGATCGACGAGATCCGCGACGACCTCGCGCGCGCCACCCCGATGCTCCGGCTCGTGCAGGGCGACGTGGGCTCGGGCAAGACCGCGGTCGCGGCGTGGGCCCTCGCCGCCGCAGCGCTCGACGGCCGCCAGGCGGCGCTCCTCGCCCCGACGGACCTGCTCGCCCGGCAGCACCTCGCCACCGTGGCGTCGCTGCTCGACGACCTGGGAATCGCGGTCACCCTGTTGACGGGCTCGCTCGACGCCAAGGGCCGCCGCAGCGCGCTCGAGGCGATCAAGTCCGGCCAGGCTCCCGTGGTCGTGGGAACGCACGCGCTCCTGCAGGAGGGCGTCGCGTTCGCAGACCTCGCACTCGCGGTCGTCGACGAGCAGCACCGGTTCGGGGTGGAGCAGCGGGGCGCCCTGGAGGCGAAGGCGGGCACGGGCCGCCAGCCGCACGTCCTGCTGATGACCGCCACGCCCATCCCGAGGACGCTGGGCCAGGTGCTGTACGCGGACCTCGACGTGTCCACGCTCCGGACCGCCCCGGCCGGCCGCGTCCCGGTCCGCACGGGCATCCGGCGCCCGTCCGACCTCGACGGCACGTGGCGCAAGGTCCGCGACGAGGCCGAGGCGGGCGGCCGGACCTTCGTGGTGGTTCCCCGCATCGGTCCGGCCACAAGCGGCAAGGAGGCGGGCGCCGAGGACGGCGGGGACGGCGACGAGGGCTGGGAGGGCGACGACGGCCTGCCCGACGAGGACCTCGAGACGGCGTGGGCGGCCGCGGCCGAGGCCGAGTTCGAGCGCCTGGGCGCCGAGCTCGCACCCCTGCGCGTCGGCCTCGTGCACGGACGGCTCAAGCCCGCCGACCGCGACCGCGAGATGGCACGCTTCCGCGACGGCGAGCTCGACGTGCTGGTGGGCACGACGGTGGTCGAGGTGGGCGTGGACGTCCCGTCGGCCACGATGATGGTGGTCGAGGGCGCAGAGCGCTTCGGCCTCGCCCAGCTGCACCAGCTCCGCGGCCGGGTTGGCCGGGGCACCGCCGAATCGTTCTGCGTCCTCGTGAGCGACGCGGCCGAGGGCACGACCGAGCACGAGCGGCTCAAGGCCGTCGCCTCGACGACCGACGGCTTCGCGCTTGCCGAGAAGGACTTCGAGCTGCGGCGCGAGGGCAACGTGCTCGGTCTCGCCCAGAGCGGCCTGCCGCGGCTGCGCGTGGCAACCCTGGCCGACCCGGCCCACCGCGAGCTGGCCGCGCTGGCGCGCGTCCACGCCGAGGCGCTCCTCGACGAGGACGGGCGCCTCCCCGCCGACCTGCCGGACCTCGCCCGCGAGCTCGAGCACGGCTGGCTCGCGCGCGTCTTCGCCGGCGACCCGGCGAGCGCGGCGTAGGGCGGGAGCGCGGCGTGGCTGACGCGGGCCGGGTCATCGCCGGGACGGCGAAGGGCGTCCGGCTGGCGGCGCCCGGTCCCGGAACCAGGCCGCTCGCGGATCGCGTGAAGCAGACGCTGTTCGCGGTGCTCGAACCCGAGCTCGCCGATGCCGTCGTGCTCGACCTGTTCGCGGGCAGTGGCGCGGGCGGGATCGAGGCGCTGTCGCGCGGCGCGCGGCGCGCGGTGTTCGTGGAGAGGGACGGCAGCGCTGCGCGCGTGATCGCCGACAACCTGCGCCGTGCGGGCCTCGAGGTCCGCGGCGCGGTGGCGCGGCGCGACGCGGTGGCGTGGCTGGCCGACGCGGCGGGCGCAGCCGCGAGCGGGCCCTTCGACATCGTCCTCGTGGACCCGCCGTATGCGGACGCGGATGCGCTCGGGCAAGCGCTCGAGCTCGTCGGCTCCCACCTCGCCCCCGGCGGCGTCGTGGTGGCCAAGCACTTCTGGCGCGATGCTCCGCCGGCGCGGACCGGGCTGCTAGCATCCGTGCGGGAGCGCCGTTTCGGCGAGACGGCGCTGACGTTCTATCGGCGGGCGGGAGCACCGCCTGAACGCGAGGAGGCGGGCGAGGAGTGAGCGTCGCGGTCTACCCGGGCTCGTTCGACCCGATCACCAATGGCCACGTCGACGTCATCCGGCGCGCGGCGCGCGTGTTCGACGGGCTCGTCGTGGCGGTTCTCGCCAACCCGCGCAAGGAGCCCCTGCTGGACGCCGCGGCGCGGGTGGCGACCATCGAGGCGGTGGTCGCCGCGGAGCCTGAGCTCGCTGGGCGCGTCACGGTGCAGGCGTTCGACGGCCTGACCGTCGACTTCTGCCGGCGCGTGGGCGCCGCGTCGCTCGTCCGCGGCCTGCGCGCGATCGCGGACTTCGAGGCCGAGATGCAGCTCGCGCACAACAACCACGAGCTGGCCCCCGAGATCGACACGGTGTTCTTCATGACCTCGCTCGAGCACGGCTACATCAGCTCGAGCCTGGTCAAGGAGATCGCGATGTTCGGCGGCGACGTGTCGAGGATGCTTCCGGCGCCGGCAGCCGCGGCCCTCGGGGCGGCGCTGTCGGAGGCCGGCCCGACGCGCTTGGGGTAGGAGCGGCTCCCGGCCGCGTGCCATAATCAGGTCCCGAGAGGCCCCAACCCCGGGGCAGCCAGCTGGGAGCCGACCGCTGGACATCATCTTCCTTGTCGAGCGCTTGGAGTCCCTGATCGCGAACGGGAAGCCCCTCCCGCTGACGAAGAACGCGATCGTCGACCGCGAGCAGGCGCTCAACCTCATCGACGAGCTTCGTGTCGCCGTGCCCGAGGAGGTCCGTGCCGCCAAGCGGATCAACTCCGAGGGCGAGCGGATCATCGAGAAGGCCCAGGAGGAGGCCGAGCGGATCGTCGCGCGCGCCCAGGAGCAGGCCGCGTTCCTGATCGGGGAGCGCGGGCTGACCGAGGCGGCCGAGGTGGAGTCGCGCCGGATCATCACCGAGGCCGAGGACGACGGCGAGGACGTCCGCCGCGGGGCGGACGAGTACGCCTCGGGCGTGCTCGCTGCGCTCGAGGCGGAGGTCAGCCGCACGCTCGAGAACATCGAGCGGGGGATCGCGCTCCTCGAGCAGCGCCGGGCTGCCTACACGCCGGCTCCGGAGCCCGAGCCCGCCTACGCGCCGGAGCCCGGCTATGACGCGCCCGACTTCGGGGCCGCCGACGACGACCTGGTGGACGACGAGGGGCTCGGCGACCTGGCCCGACGATGAGTGCGGGCGACCCGCACCCGTCGCACCCCGTTGACGCATTCGGCGATCCCCTCACGTTCAACGTGGCGGGACTGCTCGCCGAGCCGCCCGGGACCGTGCGCGAGTACCGCATCGACGACGTGGCGATCGACCCCGGCGGGGGGATGGTGCTCACGCGACCCATCTCCGGCGGCCTGCGGCTCCACCGGACCAACCGCGGTCTCGTGGTCGAGGCCGACCTGCGGACGGCACTCGCCGGCGAGTGCGCGCGCTGCCTGCGGCCGACGGTGACCGAGGTGCGTGCGCGGCTCGACGAGGAGGTCCTGCCGTCTATCGACCTCGTGTCGGGAGCACCGGTGGAGCTCGACGAGGGCGAGGACCTCGAGACGCCCCGGCTCACGGACCACCACGAGCTCGAGCTCCGGCCGCTCGTCGTCGAGGCGATCAGCCTCCAGGAGCCGATCGCACCCCTCTGCGAGCCCGACTGCCCGGGCATCTGCGAGGAGTGCGGCGAGCGGCTCGTGCCCGGGCACACGCACGGCGAGGCGCCGATCGACCCGCGGCTCGAGGCACTGCGGGCGTTCCGCGCGGTCGAGGAGGGCGACGAGGGCGACGAGGGCGGCGAGGGCGAGCCGCCCGGCTGAGAGCCTGTGATTGAACTCCGCCGCGCGATCTGGCCCGTTCGTGCCATAGAACATGTCATCGGGTGGCGGCAGCATCAGGCCCCATGCCGTCGATGGTCGAACTGGACAACAGCGAGTGGGCGCTGGTCGAGCGCCTGTTCGACCCGCCCGGGCGTGAGGGCCGCGCCGCCACCTACGACCGCCGGCTGCTGGTCGACGCCATGCTTGTTCATCGCCCGGACGGGCTGCCAGTGGCGCTACCTGCCTGCGGTCTACCCGCCGTCGGAGGCGGTCCGGCAGCAGTGGCGGCGCTGGCGCGCGTCGGGCGTGTGGGCCCGAGGCGATGGAGCGGATCTCCCGGATCATCCGCACCAAGCACGGACGGGCCGCGACGCCGTCGATGGCGATGATCGACGGGCAGACCGCGCGCGGCGGTCGGGCCGGCCCGACCTTCCACGACAAGGGCGGGCGCGGCGGGCGCACGAACGGGCCAAGCGGAGCGTCGTCATCGACATCCTCGGGCTGCCGCTCGCGGTCTCGGTCGAGTCCGCCCGGCCGCACGACGTGAGCGCGGGCCGGGGCTGCTCGGCACGGCCCTGCCCGAACTCGGGACCGTCAAGGCCATCGTCGCTGACCGCGGCTACCGGGGCCTCCGCAAGATGGTGAACAAGAAGCAGATCAGGCTCGACATCAAGGCCCCGCCGAAGGGCACGAGTGGCTTCACGCCCATCGCGCCGCTCTACCGCGTCGAGCACGCCGTCGCGCGCCTCGGACGCTGGCGGCGGCTGTCGCGGTGCTACGAGGGCACGCCCGAGAGCGCCCGCGCATGGCTCGAGGTCGCCTGCTTCGGCTACCTGTTCGCGCGGCTGCGGGCCGAGCCCCCGTGACGCCCGTCAACCGATGCCGATGATCGTCGGGACGCCGGTGTCCTTGTTCACCTCGACGAGGTAGTGCGACTCGTCGATGCGGTTGCTCGCCTTCGCGTCGACCCGCACGAGCCACACCTCGCGCCCGTTGTTCGGGCCCGGCCGCTCCCCGGTGCCGGTCTCCACCGTCGAGGTGAGGGTGGCGGGGTCCATGGCGCCCGGCCCCGACTGCGGCGGCGTCGCGGCGCAGGCCCGGACCATCGCCACCGCCGTCGCCTGTGCCGAGTCCGCGGTCGCCGGGCCGGGCGGGAAGGAGAACACAATCGGGGCCGGGCTCGTGCCGGCGGGCGGGCTCATGCCGACGGGCAGGCAGGAGACCTGTCCGGCCAGGAGTCCCGTCGTGACCTGGCAGCCGGCGAGGAGGACCAGTGGGAGGAGCAGGCGGAGCACGCGCATGCGCTGGAGACGCAAGATCGGCTCCCGAAGTTGCGCACTCGGCGCGAGTTCACTCACAGGCCCTGAGCCAGGGCGCCGGTCCTCCTCGTGCCGGCGGCTGATCAGCGACTCCCGACGAGGCGCGCCCGCCCGCCCTCGATGACGGCCCAGGCCAGTGCCGCGCCGGGCCACGGCGCGGACCCCGTGAGCGAGGCGACGGCGTCATCGGGGTGTGCGGGGTAGGCGACACGGAGCTGGGCACCGAACTCGGCGGCGACCTGGCGCGTGGCTCTCGTGCGGCGGACGACGAGCAACTGGCTCACGACGGGTGTGTCACCGAGGTGGGTCCAGCCGTCCCACGAGGGAAGCGACTCTGCCTTCGCGCTGGACCAGCGGATCACCTGCTCGAGCCTGTGGAGGGACCCCTGGATCTCGGTTGCGAGGAAGACCGCCCCTCGCGTGTCGTGGAACCCGACATCGATCCAGCCGCGGCTCGGGGCACGCACGGCGATCTCCGTGAAGGCGTGCCATCGGGGGTGACGCTCGTTGAGGAGGCATTCGAGGATCCGCGCTTGGTGACGGTCGTGGATGGCCGGCCCCGTGCTCGGGTAGAGGCGGACGCTGAGGTCCGCCCCGAGCACCGCGGCGATTCGGCCGTACGCCTCGAGCGTCGGCCGCTCGGTGCCCGCCAGGATGCGGGCCACGTAGGGATATGAGAGGCCTGCCGCGGTCGCGATGTCTCGCACCGAGACGCCGGCATCGTCGCGCAGCTGGCCGATGTGGTCGACCATGCTGCGGCGGAGCCAGCCGGTCCGCCGGTCGGCGGCGACTTGGAGGTTGGTCCGGCTCATCGGCCGATTGGAGCATGGGCGGCTCAACGGTCACTCATCCGCGCCGTAACCCAGCGGGCGCACCCCGAGCAGCTGGGGCGTCATCCTGTTGTCCGCTGGGCAACGAGTGGACGGCGACGCGCTTGCCTGGGCATCGAGGTGGGTCGACATGTTGCCCAGCAGGCGATGCGTCGACGCACGCGGCCCGCGGTAGTGACCTGCTGGGTTACGCGGAGGCGAGCGCCAGCACGCTGAGGAGGGCGCCGGGGGACCGGGCGAGACGAGCGTGGTGGCGCCCGAGGTGTGCGGATGCCCGGTCGGTGGACCGTGCGGTCGACGGCCGGGTCGGTTCGACGGACGGCCTCGAACCCGGTACACTCCCGCCTCGGCCCATCACCGGTGGCGACGCCTCGGCGCGCCCGGGACTGCGGGCGCCAGGAACCAGACACCATCGCGGGGCCGTCCGCGCGATGTGCCCCAACAGGAGCGAAGACCGACATGGGTGTTCCGAAGCGAAAGGTCGCTCACGCCCGGCAGATGGACCGGCGGAGCCACCACGCCCTCACCCTGCCGCAGCTCGTCGAGTGCCCGCACTGCCACGAGCAGAAGCTGCCGCACCGGGTGTGCCCGGCCTGCGGCTGGTACAACGGCCGCCAGGCCGTCGTACTCAAGACGCCGGGCTCCGAGGGCGGCGACAACGCCTGACCGCGTCGTGAGCGCGACGCCTGAACCCGCATCGAGCACCACCGCCGCGCCCGGCGTGCGCATCGCCGTGGACGCGATGGGCGGCGACTACGGCGCGCCCGAGGTGGTGCCCGGCGCCGTCAGCTGGGCCCGCGAGCACCCCGCCGACGAGGTGATCCTCGTGGGCGACGTGCCGGTCGTCCGCCAGCTCGCCGGCGACGCCCCCGCCAACGTGCGCTTCGTCCACGGGCCCGATGTCGTGGGCATGGACGAGCATCCCGCCCGCGGGCTCGCGCGCAGGAAGCAGGCGTCGATCCGCGTCGCCACCGAACTCGTCAAGAACGGCGAGGCCGATGGCGTGCTCACCGCGGGCCACACCGGCGCCGGCATGGCGGCGGGCGTGCTGATCCTGGGGATGCTGCCCGGCATCGACCGGCCGGCCCTCGCGGTGCAGCTGCCCGGGGGCAAGCCCTTCCTGCTCCTCGACGTGGGCGCCAACCCGGACTCGACCGCCGAGAACCTGACGCAGTACGCGCGGATGGGCGCGATCTACGCCGAGCGCGTGATGGGCATCGCCAACCCGCGGGTGGCGCTGTTGTCGATCGGCGAGGAGAAGGGCAAGGGCGACACCCGGATCGCGCGCGCGACCGAGCTGATCGACGAGACCGACCTCAACTTCATCGGCAACGTCGAGGGTCGCGACCTCCCGCGCTTCATGGCCGACGTGATCGTGTGCGATGCGGTCATGGGCAACGTGGTCATGAAGTTCTTCGAGGGCCTCGCACGCTACATCTTCGACGCGGTGAGCGCGGAGTTCCACGGCTCGCTCCGGGCCAAGCTGGCGGGCGCGCTGTTCCTGCCCTCGAGGGCGCGCCTCACGAAGCGCTTCGACCCCGAGATCGTGGGCGGCCTGCCGCTGCTCGGTGTGCGCGGCACGATGCTCATCACGCACGGCAGTGCCAAGCGGCGGATGGTCTGGTACGGCATGGAGGCGACGGCGCGGACGATCCGCGAGGGCGTCAACACCCTCATCGCCGATTCGCTCGGCGTCGACGGCCAGGCGGTCGTCCGCGACGCGGCGGAGGCAGACTGACCATGACAGCGCTCATCGTGGGACCCGGCGTCATCCGCGAGACCGTTCGGCTGGCGGCGCTCGAGGTGCCGGGCGTCCTGCGCGTCGGCCGGGGCGGACCGCGGTGGCGGGGCTGGGTGGGCGGGACGCCCGTCCGGATCCGCGTCCGCGACGGGCGCGTCCACGTCACGCTGTGGGTGGTGGCCAGGCCGCGCCAGCGGCTCGTCCCGCTCACCGCGCAGGTCCGCGCCGCGACCGCCGCCGCCGTCGAGCGGCTGCTCGGCATGGAGCTGGGCGGCGTGACGGTCCTGGTGGACGGTGTCGGGGGCTGAGGCCCGGCGCCAGCGGCGGGATCGCTCGAACGAGGAGCTGGTCCGGAGCCGGCGCGCCGGTCGTCGCCTCGCGCTCGCGAGCGTGTTCGAGGCCGAATTCGGGCAGCGCACCGCCGAGGCGGTCCTCGAGCGCCACCTCGCCCTCGAGCAGGATCCGGAGGTCGCCGCGACTGCCCGAGCCCTGGTCGCCGCGGTCATGCAGCACCGGGACACGATCGATGCTCGGATCGGCGAGGTGGCCCCTCAATACCCGGTCGTTTCGCTCGCCCGGATGGACCGCGCATTGCTCCGTTGCGGCCTGTGCGAGGTGCTACACTCGCCCGCGACGCCGGCCCGGGTGGCGATCGCCGAGTGGGTCGAGCTGGCCCGCACGTATTCGGGAGAGCCGATGCGGCGGCTGGTCAACGGCGTGCTCGGGCGAGTGGCCCGCGATCTCAACGCAGACAGGCGATGACGCCGCCGCAACCAGGAGGAGCCAGTGGCCACGACGTACGATCGGCTGAAGAAGATCGTTGTCGAGCAGCTCGGGGTCGATGAGTCCGAGGTCACCCCGGAAGCCTCGTTCGTCGACGACCTGAACGCCGATTCCCTGGACCTCGTCGAGCTGATCATGAGCCTCGAAGAGGAGTTCGGGACGGAGATCTCGGACGAGGATGCCGAGAAGATCCGCACCGTCCAGGACGCCGTCGACTACATCGACGAGCGCTCCGCCTGATCTAGCCGGCCGGAGCGCGATGCACCCGGCCGATGCGCTCATCGAGCGCCTGGGGCTGCCGGTCCAGGACCGGGACCTGTTCGAGCAGGCGCTGATCCACAGCAGCTGGCTCCACGAGCACCCGGACTCGCCCCTGGGGCACAACGAGCGGCTCGAGTTCTTGGGCGACGCCGTCGTCAGCCTGGCCGTGTCCGACGCCCTCTACCGGCGCCACCCGTCGGACGACGAGGGGATCCTGTCAGCGCGCCGCGCAGCGATCGTGAGCACGCCGGGCCTCGCCCGGCTGGCGCTGCGGCTCGAGCTCGGCCAGTTCCTGCTGCTGGGCGAGGGCGAATCGCAGCGCGGGGGTCGGGTGCGGCCGTCGCTCCTCGCGTCGGCGTTCGAGTCGCTCGTCGGCGCCATCTACCTCGACCTGGGCTGGGAGGCCGCCCGCGACTGGATCCATGCGCGGGCGGCGGAGGAGCTCTCGGCCGAGGTCGCGCTGACATCGCTCAAGAGCCCCAAGAGCCGACTCCAGGAGCACACCCAGCGCACGACCGGCGATCGCCCCGTGTACCGGCTGGTCGAGGCGGTGGGCCCCGACCACGAGAAGCACTTCCGGATCGAGGTCGAGGTGGACGGCCGGGTGCTCGGCACAGGCGAGGGGACGTCGCGCCGGATCGCGGAGACCCAGGCGGCCGCCGAGGCGCTCGAGGAGATCCGGCGGGAGCGCGCCGTCGCAAAGGCCGCCCGCCACACGCACGCCGCGGAGCCCGACCCCGAGTCGGGTGACGGCCAGGCAGCGGCAGGGCCCGGCGCTCCGATGGCTGACGGATCGGCGGCCGCGAGCCCCGCCATCGACGCGGCTGGCGGGGCGGCGACCGCGGACTTCGGCGCCGACGCCGGCTCGTGAGCGCCCCGGCACGGCTGCTGGGGCTTCGCGTCCTGGGCTTCAAGTCCTTCGCTGAGCGGACCCTGGTCGAGTTCGGCCCGGGGATCTCCGCGGTCGTCGGGCCCAACGGCTCGGGCAAGTCCAACCTCGCTGACGCCCTCCGCTGGGCGCTCGGCGAGCAGGGGCGCTCGCTCCGGATCCGAAAGAGCGAGGACGTCATCTGGGCGGGCTCCGAGCGGCGGTCCGCGCAGGGCATGGCCGACGTCACGCTCGTGCTCGACAACGGCGACGCGCTGCTGCCGGTCGAGTACGCGGTGGTCGAGCTCGGCCGGCGGCTGTACCGCTCCGGCGAGAACGACTACCTGCTCAACCGGCAGCGCGTCCGGCTGCGGGACCTGCAGGACCTCCTCGACTCGGCCAACCTCGCCGAGAACGCCTTCCTGTTCATCGGGCAGGGGATGGTCGACCAGGCGCTCGCCCTCCGGCCGGAGGAGCGCCGCCCACTGTTCGAGGAGGTGGCAGGAGTCCGGCGCCACGAGCGCCGCCGGCGCAAGGCCGAGGACCAGCTCGCCGAGGCCGAGGCGAACCTGGCCCGGGTCGAGGACATCCTGGCCGAGCTCCGACCCCAGGCCCGGCGCCTCGGGCAGCTCGCCGAGCAGCAGGCGACCCGCCTGACCGCGGGCGAGGAGCTGGCTGCTGCCCTGATCGCCGCGGCGCACGCCCGCTGGCACGACGCAGCGGGCCGAGAAGCTGGAGCCGCCGCCCGGCGCAATGCGCTGCGGACCGAGTCGGACGCGGCCCTGGAGGCGCTCGAGGCGGCGGAGTCGCAGGTGGGCGAGATCGCGGCGAGCATGGCTGCGCGCGCGGACCTGGAGCGGGAGCGGCGGTCGGCGCACGAGGCCGCGCGCGCGACACTGACCCAGCTGGGGCTTCGCGGGGCGCGGGCAGAGGGCGAGGTCGCCGCCGCTGCGCGCGACCGCGAGCGGATCGCCGGCGAGCGGGCCGCCGCGGAGGCGGACATCGCGGCCGGCCGACGGATCCTCGCCGAGGCGGTCCCCGAGCCGGACCTCGAGCTCGAGGCGGCGCTCGGCGAGGCCGACCGCGCGCTGGGCGACGCGCTCGCGGAGCTGGGGTCGCTGCGCGCCGCCTCCCGTGCGCGCGGTGACGAGCTGGCGGCGCTGCGCCGCGCCGAGGCCGCGCGCGCGTCGGAGGCCGAGACGGCCCGCCGGAGGCGGGCGGAGGCGGAGCGGCGCGCCGCCGACGAGCGGGCCAAGGCGACCGCCGCGGAGGCCCGGCGCGCGACGCTCGAGGGGCCGCTCTCAGAGGCTCGCGAGGCGCTCGCCTCCGCGTCGGCCGAGGAGACGGCCGCAGTCGAGGCACGCGAGTCGGCGCGCGCGGCGAGCGATGCCGCCGAGGGCGCGCGCCGGGCCGCCGCGGAACGGGCGGCGACGGCCGGCTCCGCGCTTGCGGGCGCGCGCGGCCGCCATGAGGCACTGGCGCGGCGGATCGCCGAAGACGAGGAGCGCGGGATCGCGCGCGCCGCGCGCAGGCTCGGCGGACGCCGCGTCGACGAGGACCTGGGCGTCGAGCCCGCGCTCCGCGCCGCCGTCGAGGCGGCCCTGGGCGACCTGGTCCGCGCCTACGTCGTCGAGCAGAGCGCCGCGAGGTCGCTGGGCGGCGAGCGCGGCCGCGTCGTGGTGCAGGAGCGCCTGGCGGCGGCCGAGCGCGCCTCGCCCGGCGGCGCAGCCTCGGCCGCCGAGGCGCGCCGGCTCGACGACTCGCTCTCGGCATGCGGCGGCGGCCGGCTGGCGGAGGCGCTGCGCCGCGACCCCGCGGGCGTCGTCCGTCCACTGCTCGCGCGCGTCGTGTGGGCGCCGGACCTCGCTGCGGTGCTCGACCTGCAGGCCGCGCTCCCCGCTGGCTGGCTGGCCGTGACCCGCGACGGCTCGGCGGTCGCTGACAGCGTGACCGTGCGCCTCGGGCGTGGCGACTCGCCGCTCGAACAGCGGGCGGAACTGGAGCGCCTGGAGCGCGAGCTCGCGGCACAGGCTGCTGACGCCGAGGCCGGAGACGCCGCACGCACGGCGGCCGAGACGGCGGCCGCGGAGGCGCGGACCGCACTGGAGCAGGCCCGCGCTGCCGAGTCGAGCGCGGTTGGCCGCCGTCGGCGCGCGGAGGACGTGGAGCGGGCGGCGGGTCGCACCGCCGAGGCGGCGGCCCGGGAAGCGGACTGGCACGCCGCGCAGGCCGACCGCCTCGCGGCCGACGCGGAGCGCGCGGCCGCCGCCATGGCCGGCCTCGAGGTCGCGCCGTCGACCACGCCCGGTGGCATGGCGGACCCGGACGCGGAGGCGGTGGCCGCGTGGGACGCCCGCGTCGCCGAGCTGCGGTCGCGTCGCGACCGGCTGGCCAGCGAGGTGGGGGCCCAGGAGCGGACGCGCCGTGACGCCGAGGGGCGGCGGGCTCGGGCGGAGGCGTCGGTCGCCATGGCCGAGGCCCGGGTCGGCTCGGCGGCCCGCGACCTCGTCGCGGTCGACCAGCGCGAGCGCGCGGCGGTGGCCGAGCGCGACGGGCTTTCGGGCGAGCTCGCCGAGGCCGGCGCCCGAGAGGCCCAGGCCCGCGAGGCGCTCGACGCCCTGCTCGCCGACGACCGGCACGAGCGCGCCCGGCTGGCCGAGGCGGAACGGGCCGCGACCACTGCGAGAGAGCGGCTGCGCACGGCCGACGAGCGGGCCCGCACCGCCGATGTCGCGGTCATGGAGGCGCGCCTGGGGCTCGACGCCCTCCGCGAGCAGCTGCTCGTGGAGCTCGCGGGGCTGGGCGAGGTCGGGCTCCGGCACCTCGCTGACAGCGCCGGCCTCGATCCCGTCGCGCTGGCGCGCGCCCGCCGGGAGGAGGGCGAGGACGGTGCGGCGCCCGCGACCGACGAGCTGCTCGCCGACCTTGACGGCGGGCCCGAGGGCGGGTCGCCCGCCAGCGGCGAGACCGCCGTGTTCGAGGCGCTGCTCGATGCGCTCGCCCCGCGGTGGGCCGCCGCCGCGCCCGAGATCGAGGCGCCCTCGCCCGGCCGCCTGGCCACGCTGCGCAGGCGGTTCCACGAGTTCGGCGCCGCCAATCCGTTCGCGGTCGACGAGTACCGCGCCGTCCGCGCCCGCCTCGAATCGCTCGAGGCGCAGGACCGCGACCTCCGCGAGGCGATCAGCAGGACGCGCCAGCTCATCGCCGAGCTCGACACGCTGATCGCCACGCAGTTCCGCGCCACCTTCGCGCAGCTCGAGGTGGCCTTCGACCGCCGCTTCGGGCAGCTGTTCGGCGGCGGCTTCGCGAAGCTGACCCTCACCGACCCGGCCGACCTCGGTGCCACCGGCATCGAGATCACGGCCCGGCCGCCGGGCAAGAAGCCCCAGGCGCTGGCCATGCTCTCGGGCGGGGAGCGGGCGCTGACCGCAGTCGCGCTGCTGTTCGCGATGCTCGAGGTGCGACCGGCGCCGTTCTGCGTGCTCGACGAGGTGGACGCCGCGCTCGACGAGGCCAACGTCGGCCGGTTCACCGACGCGCTGCGCGCCCTCGCGGAGCAGACGCAGTTCATCGTCATCACCCACAACCGCGGCACGATCGAGTCGGCTGACGCGCTGTACGGCGTGACGGTGGGCGACGACTCGGTGAGCCGCGTGATCAGCCTCCGTCTCGAGGAGGCGCAGGCGATCGCGGACCACCGCCGGGCCGACGGGCGCGCGGCGCTCGCCGGGCCCTCGGCGGGCTAGGAGACTCCAAATGCGCTTCTTCCGCCGCGGCAGCGAGCCGCAGCCGCCCGAGCCGCCCGACGAGTCGGCGCAAGCCCCCGGACCCGGTGCCGGCCCGGGTGCCGAGGCTGCAGCTCGATGGTCCGACACGCCAGACCTGGGCGAGGCCGGGCGCGGTGACCTCATCGGCGACGAGTGGCGGACCGCCGCCCCGGCCGCCGACGCAGCTGCCGTGGACACACGGGCCGCCGACGCACCGGCCGTCGAGCCCAGCGAGCTCGAAGTCGACCTGGCCCCGGAGCCGCACGCGGACCCCGGCGGCGACGGGATCGAGGGGCCGGGGCCGATCAGCGAGCCGGTGGCCGCGACGCCGAACATCGAGCCGCGGGCCCCGGCGGAGCCTCAGTGGGCGTGGGGGGCCGACTGGTCGCCCGAGAAGGCCGACGCAGAGCGGCGCGAGCGCGAGCACGCGCAGCTCGAGGCCGGTTTGGAGAAGACGCGGAGCGGCTTCGGAACGAGGCTGCGGAGCGCCTTCGGCGGCATCGGCACGGACGCTGACTGGGAGCAGGTCGAGGAGGTCCTCATCACGGGCGACGTGGGCGCCCAGCTGTCGATGTCGATTGTCGAGCGCGCCCGAAGGCGGCGCGACGTGACCGTCGAGGAGGCGGTGCGCGCGGAGCTCGAGGCCATCCTCGAGGGCCGGGGCAGCGGGGCATGGACGCCTGTCCCGTCCGCCGACGGAGCGCCTGCGGTCGTGCTCGTCGTGGGCGTCAACGGGACGGGCAAGACCACAACGATCGGGAAGCTGGCCGCGCGCGAGCGGGCGCTGGGCCGTCGCGTGGTGCTCGCCGCAGCCGACACGTTCCGGGCAGCCGCCATCGAGCAGCTGCGCATCTGGGCGCAGCGCGCCGATGCAGAGATCGTGGCTCACGCCCAGAACGCGGACCCGGCGGCCGTCGTGTACGACGCGCTCGACGCGGCCGTGGCACGCCATGCCGACCTGCTGATCGCGGACACCGCGGGCCGCCTCCACACGAAGGCCAACCTGATGGACGAGCTGACCAAGATCCGGCGGGTGATCGACAAGCGTCTGCCCGGGGCGGCGGTCGAGACATTCTTCGTCCTCGACGCCACCACGGGCCAGAACGGCCTCGCCCAGGCGAAGGCGTTCCACGAGGCCGTGGCGTTGACCGGCGTGGTGCTGACCAAGCTCGACTCGACCGCGAAGGGCGGCATCGTGTTCGCGATCGAGCAGGACCTCGGCGTGCCGGTCAGGTTCGTGGGCGTCGGCGAGCAGGCCGACGACCTGCTGCCGTTCGACCCGGCAGCGTTCGTCGCCGCGCTGTTCGACTAGCTGTCATCTCCACCGAGGCGCGAACGCCAAGGAGCACGATCCGCCGCCCGCCGCCCGCCATCCGGTGCCGGCAGGAGGGTGCCATCGCGGCGGCGGCGCCATGGTGGCCTGCGGAAGGTGTCGCAGCCACCCGCGTGGCGCTACGATCGGTGGTGCGGCACGCACTGGAGGTGCCGGATCGAGGAGGGGACGATGGGCGGATTCGGCGTGATCCTGGCGCTGGTTGGCGGTCTGATGGCGCTTGCCTCGGGCCTGAGTCGAGGCGATGTGGCGGTGGCCGGCCTCGGCGCCGCGCTCGCGGGGATCGGAATCCTCGTCTGGGAGTTGCTGATCGCGATTGGGCCGAAGCCGGCCGAGACGCTTGACCAGCAACCCTGACGCGTCGCCCCTCGTCGGCCGGGGGGCCGAGCTCGCGCTCGCGCTCGCGGTCCTGCGCGCGGGCCGGCACCTGCTGCTGGAGGGCCCGGCCGGGGTGGGCAAGACCCGGCTCGCGCTCGCCGCCTGCGCGGCCCTGGGCCGGGGCGCGGTGCGGGTGGACGGCGACGACCGCTACAGCGAGGCCCGCCTGGTGGGCTGGTTCGACCCGCCCGCGGTCCTGCGCGCCGGGTACGGCCCGGCCACGTTCGCCGCCGGGCCCCTGGTCGAGGCCATGCGCGCGGGCTCGGTCCTGTTCGTCAACGAGCTCAACCGGATGCCCGAGGCCGTCCAGAACGTGCTGCTGCCCGCGCTCGACGAGCGCCGGATCGGCGTGCCCCACGTGGGCGAGGTGGCGGCCGCCCCCGGGTTCGCGGTGGTGGCCGCCCAGAACCCGTCCGAGTACGTCGCCACCGGGCACCTGTCCGAGGCCCTGCGCGACCGCTTCGAGCACCTCGCGCTCGCCTGGCAGCCCGAGGCCGAGGAGCGCGCCATCGTGGCCGCCGAGTCGGGCGCCCCGCCCGGCCTCGCCGCCTGGGCGGTCCGCCTCGCCCGCGCCAGCCGCGCCCACCCCGCGGTCCGCAAGGGCGCCTCGGTCCGCGCCGCGTCGGCGGCCGCGGGCCTGGCCCTCGCGCTCTCGCCCGACCCCGGCCCCGCCGAGCGCGCCGCCGCCGCGGCGGCGGCCCTGCGCACCCGGCTCGACCTGCGCGACGACGCCGGCGCCGACTTCGCCGCGGTCCTGGCCGACCTGCTGGCCGCGGCCGGCGGGCCCGGCGGGGGAGGGGAGCCGACGGTCCGCGACGGCGGGATGGACGAGGACCTCGCCACAGCCGTCGAGGGCGCCCTCGAGGGACTGCTGCCGGGGGGCGGGCCCGAGGCGGTGCCGGAGGTCCGCGCGGATCCCAACGCCGCCCTGCGCGCGGCGGGGCTCCCACCGGACGGCTGGCGGCTCGCGGCGAGCCTCGCCGCCGGCGACCTGCGCTGGCTGGACGGGGACGTCCGGCGCCACGCCGAGCAGCTCGCCGCGGCGGCCGTGCTGCAGCGCGCCCACCGGCTGGTCGGCCCCCTGCGCGGGCCGACGCGCCTCGACCGGGGGCCGCAGCAGGCGCCCGACGACGGCGAGCTCGACATCGAGGCCACGCTCGACAACCTGGTCGGCAAGGAGGTCGCCGACCCGGCGGACATCGTCGTCGAGCGGCGCGTCGAGCAGCGGCGCCAGGTCGTCCTGATGGTTGACACCTCGGGCAGCATGGCCGGCGAGAACATGGCCCTCGCCGCGGTCGCGGCAGCCGTCCTCGCGCTCAAGATGCACCCGGGCGACCTGGGGATCGTGGCGTTCGCCGGGGAGGCACGGCGCATCGTGGGGATCGGCGAGCAGCCGCCCGTCGCGGAGATCGTCCGTCGCCTCCTGGACCGCCCGTGCGCCGGGCCCACCAACGTGGCAGCGGGGCTGGAGGCGGGCGCCGACCAGCTGGGGCGCGGCCACGACCCGCGCCGGTCGGCAGTGCTCATCTCCGACGGCCAGTACACGATCGGGCACGACCCGCGCAAGGCCGCGGCGCGCTTCCCGTCGCTGCACGTGCTCCACACGCTGGCCGCCGAGCGCGAGGCCCGGCCGGGCGGCTTCTGGATCACCCCGCTGCGCCAGGTGGGCGCCGACGTGGCGCGGATCGGCGGCGGCCGGCTGGTGCCCGTCCGCTCGTTCGAGGAGCTGCCGCGGCGGATGCTCGACGTCGCCGACATGGTGCTCCGGTAGGCCACGGTGCGCGCCCCGCCCCCGCCGCCCACGCGCCCGCGCTAGGATCGGGCCATGCCTGACGCGTCGCCCCTCGTCGGCCGGGGGGCCGAGCTCGCGCTCGCGCTCGCGGTCCTGCGCGCGGGCCGGCACCTGCTGCTGGAGGGCCCGGCCGGGGTGGGCAAGACCCGGCTCGCGCTCGCCGCCTGCGCGGCCCTGGGCCGGGGCGCGGTGCGGGTGGACGGCGACGACCGCTACAGCGAGGCCCGCCTGGTGGGCTGGTTCGACCCGCCCGCGGTCCTGCGCGCCGGGTACGGCCCGGCCACGTTCGCCGCCGGGCCCCTGGTCGAGGCCATGCGCGCGGGCTCGGTCCTGTTCGTCAACGAGCTCAACCGGATGCCCGAGGCCGTCCAGAACGTGCTGCTGCCCGCGCTCGACGAGCGCCGGATCGGCGTGCCCCACGTGGGCGAGGTGGCGGCCGCCCCCGGGTTCGCGGTGGTGGCCGCCCAGAACCCGTCCGAGTACGTCGCCACCGGGCACCTGTCCGAGGCCCTGCGCGACCGCTTCGAGCACCTCGCGCTCGCCTGGCAGCCCGAGGCCGAGGAGCGCGCCATCGTGGCCGCCGAGTCGGGCGCCCCGCCCGGCCTCGCCGCCTGGGCGGTCCGCCTCGCCCGCGCCAGCCGCGCCCACCCCGCGGTCCGCAAGGGCGCCTCGGTCCGCGCCGCGTCGGCGGCCGCGGGCCTGGCCCTCGCGCTCTCGCCCGACCCCGGCCCCGCCGAGCGCGCCGCCGCCGCGGCGGCGGCCCTGCGCACCCGGCTCGACCTGCGCGACGACGCCGGCGCCGACTTCGCCGCGGTCCTGGCCGACCTGCTGGCCGCGGCCGGCGGGCCCGGCGGGGGAGGGGAGGGCCAGGACAAGTAGGGCGCTCGACACAGCGTCCCGAGGGCGGCCACGGGCGTCGCTCCTGCCGGACGTTCACCGGGTGCGTGCAAGGCGGCCCGGGGCGGTGACGTCGGGGCCGCGACGCACCGGTTCGGGGCTCCTCGCATTGGCCGCGCGAACCCGATGCCGTACACTCGCCGCGTCAGGTGTGGCCAGAACCCGCGCACCGCACGCACGCGCCCTCCGCGCGTCCGTCACTCGCACAACTACAAGGGTCGCCGTCCTCGCATGTTCGACAGCCTCAGCGATCGCCTCCGCAAGACCCTCGCGGGTCTGACCGGGCGTGGCCGCGTGACCGAGGCGGACGTCGACGCGGCGATGCGCGAGGTCCGCCTCGCCCTGCTCGAGGCCGACGTCAACTTCAAGGTCGTCAAGGACTTCGTGGCGCGCGTGCGCGAGCGCGCGCTGGGCGCCGAGATCCTCGAGAGCCTCACCGCCGGCCAGCAGGTGGTCAAGATCGTCAACGAGGAGCTCACCGCGCTCCTCTCGGCGGGCGATCGCACCTTCCGGCTCGTCGGCAACCCCGCCGTCGTCGCGCTCGTCGGCCTCCAGGGCTCGGGCAAGACCACGAGCGCGGCCAAGCTCGCCAAGCACATCGTCAAGCTCGGCCGCCACCCGCTCCTCATCGCGGCCGACCCGTACCGGCCGGCCGCGGCAGACCAGCTCGAGACCCTGGGCAAGAGCCTGGGCATCGCCGTGTACCGTGCGCCGGTCGGCACGCCCACCGTGGACATCGCGCGGGACGGCATCGCGCACGCCAAGCGGATCGGCCGCGACGTGGTGATCATCGACACGGCGGGCCGCCTTACGATCGACGACGCCCTGATGGCCGAGATCCGCGCCATCGAGGACGCGACGAGTCCGGCCGAGACGCTCCTCGTGGTGGACGCGATGACGGGCCAGGAGGCGGTCAATGTCGCCCAGGGGTTCGCGGGCGCCGTGCACCTCAGCGGCCTCGTCCTGACCAAGATCGACGGCGACGCCCGCGGCGGGGCGGCCCTCTCGATCGGGGCGGTCACCGGCATCCCGGTCAAGTTCCTCGGCACCGGCGAGAAGACCGATGCGCTCGAGGTGTTCTACCCCGACCGCCTCGCCGGCCGGATCCTGGGCATGGGCGACATCCTCACGCTGGTCGAGCGCGCCCAGGAGGCCTTCGACGAGAAGCAGGCCGCCAGGCTCGAGGAGAAGGTCCGCAAGGCCAGTTTCACGCTCGAGGACATGCTCGACTCGATGCAGCAGATGCAGAAGATGGGCCCGATGGGCCAGCTGGTCTCCATGATCCCGGGCCTCGGCGGGATGGCGAAGGAGGCGCAGGCGGCCGTCGACCGCGGCGACCTGCGGCGCACCGAGGCGATCATCCTGTCCATGACCAGGCGCGAGCGCCGGGACCCGTCGGTCCTCAACGGCTCGCGCCGGCGCCGGATCGCCAAGGGCTCGGGGACGTCCCTGCCTGAGGTGAACCGGCTCATCAAGCAGTTCTCCGAGATGCAGAAGCTGATGAAGCAGCTGCAGGGCCCCGGCGGCCGCCGCGCCGCGATGGGCCAAATGCTCGGGCGGCGCTGACGCCGTCAGGAGGGGACGATGACGGACCACGATCCGACACAGCCATTCGGGACGCCGCCGCCGGCGCCAGAGCCCACCGCGCCCTCGGCGGCGCAGCCCCCCGCGCAGCCGGCGCCGGGCGCTCCCGCGGTCGGGACGCCACCGGCCTGGGCGCAGCCGACCCAGCCCGCGCCCGCCGCCCCGCAGCCAGCGCCAGCCGCGCCGCCGTCGGCTCCGTACGCACCACCGGCCGCGCAGCCGTACCCGGCGGCCGCGCAGCCGGCGCCGCCTCCCTCGCCCTACGCGCCCCCCGCAGCCGCCCCGTACGCGCCGCCGGCCGCCCCGCCGCCTCCGACGCCGGCGGCCGCCGACGCATCGATCGCCCCCCAGCCCACACCGGTCGCCGCCCCCTCCTGGTCCGCGGCCCCCGGTCAGCCGCCCGCGCCCGGCGCAGCGGCCTGGACGCCGCCCGTCGAGCCCTACGGCACCGGAGCCCCGCCCTCGGGGTTAGCCGTCCCGGTTGCCCCGATCGGCTCCAAGCCCCGCAGCCGCAACCCGCTGCGCTGGATCGTGGCGGTCCTGGTCGTCGCCCTCGTCGTGGCGGGCGGCCTGGGCGCCACGCTGCTGCTCACTTCGTCCACCAGCGGCACCTCGACGATCCTGGGCTACGTCCCCGCGGACACCGTCTCGTACGGCGAGGTCCGCCTGGACCTGCCCGGCAGCCAGCGCGCCGAGGTGGCCAAGTCGCTGTCGGCCTTCCCCGGGTTCGCCGACCAGTCGACGCTCGACACGAAGCTCGGCGAGCTCTACGACCGGATCATCAAGGCCGCGACGAACGACAAGCACGACTACCAGACCGAGATCGCGCCCTGGTTCGGCGGGCAGCTCGCCGCCGCCCAGGGGCCGCAGGGATTCGGCAGCCTCGGGCTCCCGGGCGCCTCGCCCACGGCAGCCCCCAGCCCGACCCTCGACCCCGCGGCCGCGCTGCCGCCGTGCACGGGCGGGGAGACCGCGACGCCCGCCCCGACACCGACCGACCAGTCCGGGTTCTTGCCGACCGGGTCGCTGAATATCCGCTACCTGTTGCTGGCTGACGTCAAGGACAGTGCCAAGGCCGCGGCGTGGGTCGGCTCGGTCATGAGCGCCGCGAGCGTCAAGACCACCGACCGCACCTGCGACGGCACCGTCGTCCACGTGGTCCAGGCCGACGCCTACGGCGGCATGCCGGACGTGGGCTGGGCCATCCTGGGCGACAAGGTCCTCGTCGCCGGCGACCTCAGCTCCATGCGGCTCGCCATCGCCACGAAGGGCGCGGGCGGCCTGGCCGGGACCCCCAACTTCCAGAAGGCCGTGGCGTCGCTGCCGGGCGACCACGTCGGGTTCATGTACGAGGACATGCACGCGGCCCTCAGCTCGCAGGTCGCCTCGATGTCGTCGCTCGACACCGAGGGGACGCTCACCGCCGTCTACAACGTCCTCGAGGGCATGGTGCCCGCATGGGTGGCCGGCGACCTCAAGGCCGCTGACGGCAACTTCGTCCTCGACACCGTGCAGCCGGCGACCGATCTCCAGGCCACCGCCAACCGGACGTCGGACCTGGCCGGGCTGGCGCCGTCGAACACCATCGCGCTCGCCGACATCCACGACCTCGGCAAGACGCTCGGGGCCCTGAAGGACAAGTTTGCCGCCGATCCCAAGCTCGAGCCGTCTGTGAAGCAGCTCGACACCGCGCTCGGTTTGGCCGGCGGCTTCGCCGGCACGATCGGCTGGATCGGCGACGCGGGCTTCGCGGTCACCAGCGACGGCACGAGCGTGTCGGGCGGCATCATCATCCGCCCGGACGACGCGGGCGCCGCCAGCCGCCTCTTCACCCAGCTCCGGAGCCTCGCCGACCTCTCCGGCGCGAGCTCGGGGATCTCGATCAGCGACGAGCAGTACAAGGGCGCGACGATCACGACCGTCGACCTCTCGAGCCTCGGGCCGCTGCTCGAGTCGCAGATGGGCTCCCTCGGCGGCGCGTCCATCCCGAGTGACCTCAAGTTCGTCTACACCGCCACGGACAAGGTGGTGGTGCTGACCCTCGACACCGCCTTCGCGAAGTCGGTGGTCGACGCATCGCAGGGCGGCGACTCGCTGGCCAAGAACTCGCGGTTCAGCACCCTCCTGGGCAAGGTCGGCGACAAGACGACGGGCCTCTTCTGGCTTGACGTGACCGCCACGCGCGCGCTCGTGGAGAACCTCCTGCCCGCCGGCCAGAAGAGCCAGTACGAGGCTGACGTGAAGCCGTACCTGCTGCCGTTCGACGCCCTCATCAGCAGCGGCGCCAGCGACAACGGCCTGACGAGGGGCACGATGGTCGTGTCCGTCAACCACTAAAGAGATCCCAGCCGAGGCCCAGCCGACGGCGGGTCCGCCCAAGGTCCGCACGACAAGGAGCACCGCACTACATGGCCCTCCGCATCCGCCTCACCCGCGTCGGGGCAACCAAGCAGCCGACGTACCGCCTCGTCGTGGCCGACGCCCGCAGCGCGCGGGACGGCCGCGCGATCGACACGATCGGCCACTACAACCCGCGCACCGAGCCGATCGAACTCGTGATCGACGAGGCCAAGGCCAAGGACTGGCTGTCCAAGGGCGCCCAGCCGTCGGACACCGTCAAGCGACTGTTCAAGCAGGCCGGCGTCACGCCGAGCCAGAAGTAGGGTCGACGATGGCCGCAGCAGACCTGGTCGAGTACGTCGCGAAGTCCCTGGTCGACGATGTTGACGCCGTGCGCGTCGAGGTCGTCAATGCCGAGGACGGCACCATCATCGAGCTGCACGTGGCCGAGTCCGACATGGGCAAGGTCATCGGCCGCAACGGCAGCGTCGCCAAGGCGCTCCGCACCCTGCTCAAGGTGACGTCCGCCCGATCGGGCGAGCCGGTCAGCCTCGAGATCGTCTGAGGGGGCCTTGGCTCCCCGGGCCGCGCCGCGCGGCGATTTGTCGTCGCCGCGCGGGCGGGATCCATCGGCGCATGGAGGCGCGTTGACGAGGGGACGGCGCGCCGTCGGCCCGCCCGGCGCCAGCTCGCCACGCCTCACGGTCGCGCTCGTCCGCGGCTTCCGCGGGCTCCGCGGGCACGTGCGCGTCGAGTTGCTCACCGACCGGCCCGAGGACCGGTTCACCGTCGGGGCGCGCCTGTTCCCCGAAGGGGCGGGCGAGCACCTCACCATCGCCGAGGCCACACCCGTCGCGGACGGCCCAGGCTGGTGGCTCCGCTTCAGCGAGATCGGCGACCGCGCGCTCGCCGAGGCGCGCCTGCGCGACCGCTACCTCGAGATCGACGACCCGCACGAGGCGCGCGAGCCCGGCCGCTGGCCATGGAGCGAGCTCCTGGGCATCGCGGTCACCTCCACCACGGGCGAGGCGATGGGCGAAGTCGTCGACATCTATCGGGCCGGCGGCGCCGAGGTGTTCTTGGTCCGCGGCGCCCGCGGTGAGGTCGACGTGCCGGGCGTCCGGGAGATCGTCACCGAGCTCGCGCCCGAGCGCGCCGTGATGGTGGTGGACCTCGAGCGGCTCGCCCTCGACGCGCGCCCGGTCGAGGACGAGGGCTATGTCCGGCCGCGCGACCGGCGGCCGCACAAGAAGCCCCGGCGCCGGGCGTCGGCGACCGGCGCCCCGCCGCAACCCGCCCCCGGGCACGCGCAGGCGCCCGCGCCGGGGGAGGCGACCGCCGCGCCGGCCGATGAGGCGCCCGCCGCTGCGCCGCGGCCCGCCGCCGGGCCCGAGCCCGACGCCTGATGCTCGAGGTCGACGTCCTGACCCTGTTCCCGCCGATGGTCGAGGGACCGCTCTCGGAGAGCATCCCGGCCCGCATCCAGGAACAGGGTCTCGCGGCGGTCCGCGTGCACGACCTGCGCCGGTGGGGCCGGGGCCGGCACCGCACCGTCGACGACTACACCTACGGCGGGGGAGCGGGCATGGTCCTCCGCGCCGACGTGGTCGCCGCGGCGCTCGGCGAGCTCCGCCGGCCCGACACGACCGTGATCCTGCTCGATCCGGCGGGCGAGGTGTTCCGCCAGGCGACGGCCCACGAGCTGGCCCAGGCGCCCCACCTCGTGTTCCTCTGCCCGCGCTACGAGGGCGTCGACGAGCGCGTCCGCGCGATGTGCGACCGCGAGGTCTCGATCGGGGACTACGTCCTCACGGGGGGCGAGCTGGCGGCCCTCGTGGTCATCGACGCGGTCATCCGCCTGCTGCCGGGGGCGATCGACGAGGCCTCGACCTCGGAGGAGTCGTTCGCGGCCGGGCTGCTCGAGTACCCGCAGTACACCCGTCCGGCCGAGCTCGACGGCGCGGTCGTGCCGCCCGTGCTCGTGTCCGGCCACCACGAGCAGGTCCGCGTCTGGCGCCTGCGCGAGTCGCTGCGCCGCACGCTCGAGCGGCGGCCGGACCTGCTGGAGGGCCGCGCGCTCACGAAGGAGGAGGCGAGGCTCCTCGCGGCGATCCACGACGAGGGGCGGACCGAGGAGGCCTGACGGGACCCCGCCGCCCGACCGAGGCCTGACACCGGCGGCCCGGCATGCTATCCTCCGCCGTCGGCCATGCCCTCTGCGGCGCGCCGCTCCGTGCAACCGAGTACCGCAGCCGCCGCTGCCGACGACCGAACAAGGACTGCTCAACCGTGAACGTGCTCAACGAGATCGTGGCCGACCAGCTGCGGACCGACCTGCCCGAAATCGTGCCGGGTGACACCGTCAAGGTGTCGGCCAAGGTTGTCGAGGGCACCCGCGAGCGCATCCAGGTCTTCGAGGGCCTCGTGATGCGGATGCGCAACGCGGGCATCGCCAGCACCATCACCGTGCGCAGGATCGCGTCGGGCGTGGGCGTCGAGCGCACCTTCAAGCTGCACAGCCCGCGGATCGAGAAGATCGAGGTCATGCGCCACGGCCAGGTCCGCCGCGCGAAGCTGTACTTCCTGCGCAACCGCGTGGGCAAGGCCGCCACGACGCTCCGCGAGCGCCGCTAGCGCCACCCGCCCGTCGTCCAGGGCCCTGGACGACGACCCCCGGCCAGCCGGGGGTCGATCGATTCCGGCGGTCAGAGCTCAACCGTGCCGGTCACCAGCGTGACGCACCGCCCGCCGGTCCAGATCGTCCCGTCGGCGTCTTGGGTGATCTCCGCCCGCCCCGCCCGCCCGATCGCCGCACCCTGCGTGGCCACGTAGGGCGCCGCCAGCCGGCCGCTGCGGATGAGCCAGCCCGCGGCCGACGCATTGAGGCTGCCCGTGACGGGATCCTCGACGACCGACCCGTCCTGCGGCCACACGGCCCGTACCTCCAGCGCCGCCGGCGATCCCGGCGGGTAGAGCCCCAGGATGCCGAGGTCGCAGAACACGGCGCCAGGCTGGACTCGCAGGACCGCGTCCGCACTCTCGAGCAGCACGGCGACCCAGCCCGGCCCGTTGTCGGCCCACTGGGCGTCGACGATCGCCTGCCTGTCGAGCCCGATCGAGGCCGCGAGCCGCTCGGCCAGCGGCTCGTCGACCGGCCCGGAGCGGAGGAGGGGAGGCTCGGCGAAGGCGAGCGTGCCGGGGCCCGTGCGCCGCACCGCGATCAGCCCCGCCGGACACGCCTGGACGACCGCGGACGCGTCCGCCGGGCGCCCGCCGGCCTCGAGCCATGCGTGGCACGTCCCGAGCGTCGGGTGGCCGGCGAACGGGACCTCGCTGTCGGGGGTGAAGATGCGAACCCCGTAGTCGGCGGCCGGATCGTCGGTCGGCACGACGAACGTCGTCTCCGAGAGGTTCGTCCAGCGCGCGAAGCGCTGCATCTCGGCGGCCGTCAGGCCGGACGCGTCGAGCACGACCGCGAGCGGGTTGCCGAGCCCCGGAGCGGTGGTGAAGACGTCGACCTGCGCGAAGGGCCGCTGCATGCCCAGAGTGTGCCGCCCATCGTCGCGCGGCGCTACGCTAGGCGGCGATGACCGTGATCGTCCCCACCCTCCGCTTCGAGCGTCCGCTGTGGCAGGCGGGCCGTGCGCGGATCGCCGGCGTCGACGAGGTGGGCGTGGCGCCGACCTGCGGCGCGGTGGTCGCGGCCGCGGTGATCATGCCCCCCAACTGCAAGCGGATCGCGGGCGTTCGCGACTCCAAGACCCTCTCGGCAGCCCAGCGCGAGCGCCTGGCGCCGATCATCCGGCGTCGCGCGGTGGCGGTCGGCGTCGGCGCGGCGTCCGTGGCCGATATCGACCGCCTCAACATCTACCACGCCACGCACCTCGCGATGCGGCGCGCCATCGCCCGACTCGGCGGCCACGACCACGTCCTGGTCGACGGCCTCCGGATCGCCGACTTCGAGCAGCAGGTCGGGCCGTACACCGCCATCGTCGACGGCGACGCGAAGGTCTACTCGATCGCCTGCGCATCGGTGGTCGCCAAGGTCGTCCGCGACCGGATGATGCACAACCTCGCGCTCCGCTATCCGGTGTACGGCTGGGAGCGCAACGCCGGCTACGCCACGCTCGAGCACCGCGCGGCCATCCGCGCGCACGGCCTGACGCCGCACCACCGCAAGAGCTGGCAGGCGATCCAGATCCTCCTCGCGGGCGATCAGCTTGCGCTGTTCGGCGAGCCGGAGACGGGGCGCGATCCCGCCGCCGCGATCGTCCCTGGTCCCGACGACGACCTGGTCGAGGCGGCCATCGCGCTGGACGCGGACCTCGCCGAGGCCGGCTCGAGCGCCTGATCCCGGTCCGGCCCCGGCAGGCGTGCAGAGACGGGGTGACAAGATGCGCCCTGCCTTGCCATCATTGCACCTGCCGACGAGCCGCAGGGAGGAGGGACTGCCGTCCTCGGGCATCGGCTGAAGGGGGGCTATCGGGTGAGGGTCCAGGCCGTGACTCGGCGGTCGGCCGCGACAGCCAAGCATCCGCGCACCGCCGCGCCCCCGTGGCGGAAGCGCCGTCGCCAGCCAGCCCAACCGCTGACGTCAGCCCCGCCGGTCGCCGGCGGCACGTCGGCCGCGGCCATGCTCGGCGCTGCGTCTGCCCAGGACACGGTCACAGCGTCGGCGGCGGCCTGGCTGGCGACCCGCGGCACCGCCCTCGCGGCAGCCGTCCGCCGGCTAGAGGCGGCAGCCGCTCCGGTCGAGCCGGTGCCGACTACATGGACGCTCGTCTCCGCGAGGGCGCAGGACGTGCCTGCCGCCGCGCCAGCTCCAAGCCCGGCCGGGCAGGCGTCGCCCGTGGTCACGGGCGACGCGGCAGCGCTCGCCACCGCCGTCGAGGCTGCCCCTCTGCGCCGCGCATCCGGCACCGCTGCGGCCGCCGCGACCGCCGGTGCGGGGTCCGCCACGCGGGGACGGCAGCGGCGCCCCGCGGGCGGGACGCCGTCTGGGCCACCACCGCGCCCCCGCAGCATCAAGGCCGGCCCGCCGAAGGCGCCGCGCCGTCGGCCGGCCACGAGCACCACGGCCGCCGCGTCGTCGGCGTCGGCAGCGCTCGCCTCCGTGGCCGAGCTCGTTCCGGCCCCGGACACGCGCGCTCCCGCCCCGGCCGAGCCTGCTCCCGCCCCGGCCGAGCCCGCTCCGTCCCCGGCCGACGCCGCCGACGATGTCCGTGCGGCCGCCGCCGCCGCGAGCGCGCCCGCAATCGCTGCCCGGCCCAAGCGGGTGTCCAGGAGCCGAGCGCGTGACGGCGGAGCCGGAGCGGCTGGGCCGCTCGCTGCCGGTGCCACAGGCGTTGCACCGGACCGCCCCGCTGCCAGCCCGCAGGCCCCCGCCGCCGAGGCGACGGCCATTCCGGCCCCCGCCCAGGCGGCCAGCAGCCCGGTGGAGCAAGCGGCGCATAAGCCGTGGATGATCGACCCGGGTCAGGCTCCGGGCGTGGATCGCGCGCGTGCAACGCTGGCCCAGCGCATCGGTGACGACGCCGAGCGCATGGCCGCCATGCGCCTCGAGGCCATGGGCTGGAGGATCATCGCCCGCAACCTGCGCGTGAGTCGCGCCGAGGTGGACCTGCTCGCCATCGACCCGTCGGACCCGCCGACGCTCGTCGTGGTGGAGGTCCGGCGCCGGAACCGGCGCGATTTCGGGCTGGCCGAGGAGACGGTCGACTACCGCAAGCGGGCCGCCCTCCGGCGCGCGGCAGGCGAGCTGGCCGCCCGCGGGTGCCTTCCCGACGGCCGGCGGCTGCCCCCACTGCCGGTGCGCATCGACCTGATCGCGATCGACCGGGGACCCGACGGCCGACCATCGCTGCGGCACCACCAGGGGATCGAAGCCTAGCCGGCCGGGCAGCCGCGCCGGCCCTGGGCACCCGGCGCTTCGGGCCTTGGAACTGCGCGGCGCCTGCGCCAAGCGCGACAGCCACGGCCGGACCCTGCCCGTCCGGCCGGGAGGCGTGTGCTACACTCCCGCCCGCCGCGGCACCCCGCGGCGATTGCTGATGCCCGTCCGGCGGACGCCGGTCGGAGCCCACACGCGGACAGCTCCCTGACGGGACGGTGCCGTCGCCAGGCGAAGCTCCTGGCGCGGTCCCCGCAGGCGGTCCGCGGAGGATTGAACCGCAGGAGGTCACGCGTGCCCACTGTCTCGATGCGCCAGCTCCTCGAGGCTGGTGTCCACTTCGGACACCAGACCCGGCGCTGGAACCCGAAGATGAAGCCCTACATCTTCGCGGAGCGCAACGGCATCCACATCATCGACCTGGCGCAGACGGTCAAGCGCCTCGACCTCGCGCTCGCGTACGTCACCGACACCGTGGCCCGCGGCGACAGCGTGCTCTTCGTGGGCACCAAGAAGCAGGCCCAGGAACCGGTGATGCAGGAGGCCGTCCGAGCCGGGCAGCCGTACGTCACCAAGCGCTGGCTGGGCGGCATGCTCACCAACTTCGTCACCATCAAGAAGCGCATCGGCCTGATGGATCAGCTCGAGGCGCGGCAAATGGCCGGCGACTTCGACCGGATGACGAAGAAGGAGGCGGCCAAGCACATGGAGGAGCTGAACAAGCTCCAGGCCACGCTTGGCGGCATCCGCAAGATGAAGCGCCTTCCGGGGACGATCTTCATCGTCGATCCCCACCGCGAGCGCATCGCGGTCACCGAGGCGAACAAGCTCGAGATCCCGGTCGTCGGCACCGGTGACACGAATGTCGACCCCGACGAGCTCGACTTCATCATCCCGGCCAACGACGACGCGATCCGCTCGATCCGGCTGCTCTGCCAGCTCGTGGCAGACGCCGCGATCGAGGGCGCCCGGCTGCGTGCAGCCCACGCCGCCGCGGAGCCCGAGCCCGTTGAGTCGGCGGCCGTCGATCAGCCCGAGTTTGACGAGAACGCCGCGGCCGACCTCGTCGCACAGCTCGCGGCCGGCGGCACGCTGTCGTTCGACCCCGAGGACGACGACCTGCTGCCCGGCGCCCCGGCGGCTCCGGCCGCTCCGGCGGCCTCCGCAGCTCCGGCCCCCGCTGCCCCCGCGGCTCCGGCCCCCGCCGCCCCCGCGGCCCCGGCGGCCCCGGCGGCCCCTGCCAGCGAATAGCGGCGATGCCGGAGCGGGCCGATCCCGCCCGCCCGGCGGGATCCAGGCCCGGGGCCGGGCCCTCCCCGCAACGAACCATGGCGGGCGTGCCCGCCGACCAGCACGACAGGAGCACCATCCACATGGCGATCACGGCCGAGGCCGTCAAGGAGCTTCGCGAGCGCACGGGCGCGGGCATGATGGACTGCAAGCGCGCGCTCGAGGAGACCGGCGGCGACATGGAGAAGGCGGTCGCGCTGCTGCGCGAGCGCGGTCTCGCGGCGGCCGCGAAGAAGGCCGACCGCGACGCCCGCGAGGGCCTCGTCTCGAGCTACATCCACACCGGCGGCCGCGTCGGCGTGCTGATCGAGGTCAACTGCGAAACCGACTTCGTGGCCCGCACCGATGAGTTCCAGAAGCTCGTCCGCGACCTCGCGATGCAGGTCGCCGGCCTGGCGCCGCGGTACGTGGACGTGGATCGGATCCCGGCGGCCGAGCTCGAGGCCAAGAAGGCCGCGCTGCTCGCCGACGAGTCCGTACAGAGCAAGCCCGAGGCGATCCGCCCGAAGATCGTGGAGGGGCAGCTCAACAAGTGGTACAAGGAGGTTGTCCTGCTTGAGCAGCCGTTCCGTGACGAGGACCGGACCGTGCGCGACCTGGTGAACGAGAAGATCTCGACCATCGGCGAGAACATCCGCGTCCGCCGGTTCGTCCGCTTCGGCCTCGGGGAGGAGATGTGACCGAGCCCGGTCGCGGCGACGGCGGGACCGAGGCCGTGACGGCCCCCGGCCCCAACCCGCTCCGCTACCGACGGATCCTGCTCAAGCTGTCCGGCGAGGCACTCCTCGGAGACCGCCAGTACGGCGTCGACCCGGCCTTCTGCGCGTTCATCGCCCAGCAGGTCGCCGACGTCGTGGCGATGGGCGTCGAGGTGGGGGTCGTCGTCGGGGGCGGCAACATCTTCCGCGGCCTGGCTGCAGCGGCCCGGGGCATGGACCGCGCGACCGGCGACTACATCGGCATGCTGGCGACGGTCATGAACGGCCTCGCCCTCCAGGACGCCATCGAGCGCGTGGGGGTCCCGGTCCGCGTGATGTCAGCGATCGCGATGAACGAGGTCGCGGAGCCCTACATCCGGCGCCGCGCGGTCCGCCACCTCGAGAAGGGCCGCGTCGTGGTCTTCGTCGCCGGCACCGGCAATCCCTACTTCACCACTGACACCGCGGCGGCCCTTCGCGCCGTGGAGATCGACGCCGAGGTGCTGCTCAAGGCCACCAAGGTGGACGGCGTGTACAACGCGGACCCGATGACGGTCCCGACCGCGACGCGCTACGAGCGCCTGGGCTACCTCGACGTCCTGCGCGACCAGCTCAAGGTGCTCGACGGGGCGGCGGTCTCCCTCTGCCAGGAGAACGACCTGCCGATCGTCGTGTTCGACCTCAACAAGCCGGAGAACATCACGAGGGTGGCCCGTGGCGAGCCCGTCGGGACCCTCATCGCCGGCGAGACCGGAGGAGTCACCGGATGACCAGCGAAGTCCTAGTCAGCGCGGAGCACAAGATGGTCCGCGCCGTGGAGGCGATGGAGCGCGACTTCGCCGGGCTGCGGACCGGTCGCGCCTCGACCGCCCTCGTGGAGCGGATCCACGTCGAGTACTACGGCACGCCGACGCCGCTCAACCAGCTCGCCTCGATCAGCGTGCCCGAACCGCACCAGATCGTGATCCAGCCCTGGGACCGGGGCGTCCTGGGCGCCATCGAGAAGGCGATCATGAAGTCCGACATCGGCCTCATGCCCAATGTCGACGGCACGGTGGTGCGCCTCAACATCCCCACCCTCACCGAGGAGCGTCGCAAGGACATCGTCAAGAGCGTCCACAAGCGGATGGAAGAGGCCCGTGTCGAGATCCGCAACCTCCGGCGCGAGGCGGCGGACGCCCTCAAGAAGGAGGAGCGCGACGGCACGCTGGGCGCGGACGAGTCCCGCCGCGAGCAGGACCAGCTCCAGAAGATCACCGACCGGGTGATCGCCGACGTGGACCGCCTCGGCGGTGTCAAGGAGCAGGAGGTCCTCGAGGTCTAGTGGCCCAGGCGCCGCCCGATCGACCGATCACACGCCCCACGGACGCGCCTCCGCTCGCCCACAATGCGGGGACCCAGCCCGCCCCCGCCGCCTCGCCTCTCGACGAGGCGTTCCCGGCTCCCGACGAGATGCCGCGCCACGTGGCGATCATCATGGACGGCAACCGCCGCTGGGCGCGCGCCCACGGCGTGACCGACTTCGAGGGGCACGCGGCTGGCATGGAGGCCATCCGCGGCGTCCTCCAGCACGCGGTCAGGCGCGGCGTCAAGATGCTCACCCTGTACGCGTTCAGCCGCGAGAACTGGGCGCGCTCCGACGACGAGGTCAGCGGGCTGTTCGACCTCCTCGGCCGCGCCCTGTCCGACGAGACCGAGGCACTCCGGGCCCAGGGCGTCCACGTCGCGGTGATCGGCCGGCTCGAGGAGCTGCCCGACGAGACGCGCGCCTCGATCGGCGAGGCCCTCGCGCGCACGGCGGACGGCACGCGGCTCCACCTCAACATCGCCTGGAACTACGCGGGGCGCACCGAGCTTGTCGACGCTGTGCGCCGCATCGTGGCGTCGGGCGCCAGCCCCGAGTCGATCGACGAGCACACGGTCAGCGACGCGCTCTACACCGCGGGTCTGCCGGACCCGGACCTGCTCATCCGGACCGGCAAGGAGCAGCGCGTGAGCAACTTCCTGATCTGGCAGGCCGCCTACGCCGAGCTCGTCTTCACCGACTGCCTGTGGCCCGACTTCGGGCCTGCCGAGTTCGACGCCGCGCTCCTCGAGTTCGCCCGGCGCACGCGTCGCTTCGGGCGCTAGGCCGTCGTGCTCCGCACCCGAGCCCTCTCGGCGCTCATCCTCGTCCCGCCGCTCGTCGTGGCCCTCCTGCTCGGCGTGCCCGCGATCGCCGCGGTGCTGGTCGTCGCAGCGGCACTCGGCGCGCTCGAGGTGTTCCGGCTGCTTGAGCAGGCGGGCTACCCGTCGCTGCCCCTGTTCGGGACCGCGCTCGCGGTGGCGCTCGTGCTCGAGGCGGCGCTGGCCCCGGGCGGCGAGAAGGGCCTGCTCCTCGTGGCCGTGGGGATGGTGCTCGCCGGGGTCGGGGCGTTCGGGCGCAAGGACCCGCGCGACGGGCTGGTCGCCTGGGTGGCCACCGTGTTCGGCGGCGTCTACGTCGGCCTCATCGCCTTCGTCCTCCAGGTCGCCAACGACGCCCCGGCCGTCCCCCCGGACGCCCCCCTCCACGTCGTGTCCGCGGCACAGGGCTGGATCCTGCTGCTCGTCCTGGGCGTGTGGAGCTTCGACACGGGCGCGTACCTCGTCGGGCGGCAGATCGGCCGACACCGGTTCCTGACCCACATCTCGCCCAGTAAGACCGTGGAGGGCGTGGTCGGCGGACTCGTCGCGACCAGCGCCGTCACGATCGGGCTTCTCGCCGCGCTCGGCCAGAACCCGCTCGGCGGGCTCGCGCTCGGACCGCTGATCGGGCTCGCTGCCCAGGCCGGCGACCTCGCCGAGTCCATGCTCAAGCGCGCGGCCGGCGCCAAGGATTCCGGGACGCTGATCCCGGGCCACGGCGGCATCCTCGACCGGATCGACTCCTTCCTGTTCGCGGGGCCCGTTGTGGCCCTCTACGTCCTTGCCCTCGTCCACTGAGCTGCGCCCGGTCGGGGTGGCCCTGCTGGGCTCGACTGGGAGCATCGGCCGACAGGCGGTCGAGGTGCTCGAGGCGCACCGCGACCGGTTCGCCGTCCGCGCGATCGCCGCGGGCCGCAACATCCGCGAGCTCGAGGCGCAGGCACGCCGGCTCCGGCCCGCCGCGGCGTCCGTGGCCGACGACGGCGCGCCGCTGGACCTGCCGGCCGGCACCGAGCGCTGGCGCGGCGACGAGGCGCTCGAGCAGATGGCGGTCCGCGACGATGTCGACCTCGTGATCGTGGCCACGGGCGGCATCGTCGCGCTCCGACCCGTGCTCGCCGCCCTGCGGGCCGGCAAGCGGGTGGCGACCGCCAACAAGGAGACGCTCGTGGCGGGCGGGCACCTGGTCATGGCCGCGGCGCGCGCCCGGGCCCGTGCGCGCGCGGCCGCGGACCCGCGCGACCCGCTCGCGACGCCGCTCGCATGGCTGCGGCCCATCGACTCGGAGCACTCGGCCATCTGGCAGTGCCTGGTCGGCGAGGCCGCCGGCGCGATCGCCCGGCTCGTGCTCACCGCGTCAGGCGGGCCCTTCCGGGACGCGTCGCCCGAGGAGATCGCCACCGCCACCCCCGAGCGGGCGCTCAAGCACCCCAACTGGAGCATGGGCGCCAAGATCACGATCGACTCCGCAACCCTCGCGAACAAGGGCCTGGAGGTCATCGAGGCGCGTTGGCTCTACGATGTGGGCTACGACGCGATCGACGTCGTCATCCACCCGCAGAGCGTCGTCCACTCCGCCGTCCTGTTCGTCGACGGCTCCCTCAAAGCCCAGCTTGGCACCCCCGACATGCGCCTCCCGATCCAGTACGCGCTCACGCACCCCGAGCGCCTCCCGTCGCCGTCCGCCCCGCCCGACCTCGTGGCGGCGGCCCGGCTCGACTTCCGGGCGCCCGACGAGGCGCGGTTCCCGGCGCTGCGGGTCGCCCGCGAGGCCGGCCGGATCGGCAGTCGTGCCTCGGCGGCCCTGATCGCCGCTGACGACGTGGCCGTCGCCCGGTTCCTCGACGGCACGCTCGACTTCCCCGGCATCCCCCGCCTGCTCGAGGCGGCGGTGCGGCGGTTCGGGGAGGGACCCGACCAGACGCCCGACGTTGCCGCCCTGCTCGCCCTCGACGGCGAGGTGCGCGCCGCGTTCGCAACCGGGGAGGTGACCGCATGAGCGGCCTTTTCGACGCCGCCACGGCGATCGTCCTGTTCATCGTCGTGCTCGGCGTGCTCGTGCTGTTCCACGAGGCCGGCCACTTCCTCACTGCCCGCCTGTCAGGCGTCCGGGTGCTCGAGTTCGGCTTCGGCTTCCCGCCCCGGGCGAAGGTGCTCCACGAGCGGCCGGTGGACCCCGACATCCTCGCGCGCTGGGAGCGCAGGCATGCGGAGGACCTGGCCCGGGCCGGAGACGACCTTGAGCAGATCGAGCTCGTCGAGGCGCAGCCGCGCCCTGCGGGCATGCAGTACACCCTCAACTGGCTGCCCATCGGCGGCTTCGTCAAGCTCGAGGGCGAGGACGGCGATCAGCTCAACGACCCGCGCTCTTTCGGCCGCGCGCCGCTGTGGAAGAAGCTGCTCATCCTGCTGATGGGCGTGGTGATGAACCTGGTGCTCTCGGTGCTGATCTTTGGCGGGATCGCGTTCTTCGGCGCCCCGCACGTCGGCATCAAGTTCGACGTGGTGGACGCGGGCTCGCCCGCCGCGGCGGCCGGGCTCGTGGTCGGCGACACGATCGTCTCGATCAACGGCCAGCAGTTCGACTTCTACAGCGGGATCTACGGCGACGGGAACATCCTCGACCACATCCGGGCTGACGCCGGCCAGACCGTCCAGCTGGGCGTGGTCCGCTCCGACGGGAGCCCCGCGACGCTCGCGGTGAGCCTGCGCGCGCCGTCCGAGGTCGCCGCCGGCCAGGGCGCGCTCGGGATCCGCGCGGGCTCGGCCGGGTTCCAGCCGGTGATCCTGCCCGGGACCACGGGCCGGCCGCTCGGCGACTCGGCGTCCATCGGCTGGCAGGAGACCACACGCTGGTTCGGCGCCATCGTGGACGCGCTGGGCCAGCTGGGCAGCTCGATCGTCAACCACCCGACCGAGGCGCCGCCCGTGTCCGGCCCGGTGGGGATCGCAGGCGAGCTCGGCCAGACGTTCCGCGACCAGGGCCCGATCATGACGCTCTACGTGGCCGGGATCCTGTCGGCCAACCTCGCGCTCGTGAACGTGCTGCCGTTCCCGCCCCTCGACGGCGGCCGGATGCTCGTGATCGCGCTCAAGGCGATCCCGCGCTTCGGGCGGCGGATCAGCCTGCGCGCCGAGCAGGCGACGTACGCGATCGGGTTCCTCGCCCTGTTCGGCTTCATCATCTGGGTCACGTTCTTCGACATCGCCCGGGGCATCGGCGCGGGAGGCTGACGATGAGCTCGCCCGAGGCCCTCCGCCCGGTCCGCCGTCCCACCGTCTCGGTCGACGTCGGCGGTGTGATCGTGGGCTCGGCCCACCCGGTCGTCGTGCAGTCGATGACCAACACCGACACCGCGGACCCCGACGCGACCGCGCTCCAGGTGGCCCGCCTCGCGCACGCGGGCTCCCAGCTCGTGCGCGTGACCGTGAACACCGAGCAGGCCGCGGCGGCGGTCCCCGAGATGATGCGCAAGCTGCGCGACGGGCTGGGCGTGGACGTGCCGGTCATCGGCGACTTCCACTACAACGGCCACAAGCTGCTCGTGGCGTACCCGGAGGCCGCCCGCCTGCTGGCGAAGTACCGGATCAACCCGGGCAACGTCGGCGGCAAGCACCACGACGAGAACTTCTCGACGATCGTCCGGGTGGCCGTCGAGAACGACAAGCCGGTCAGGATCGGCGTCAACTGGGGATCGCTCGACCAGGACCTCCTGACCTCGTTGATGGAGGCCAACGCGGCTGCCGCCGAGCCCCGCGATGCCCGCGACGTCATGATCGACGCGATGGTCGAGTCGGCCATGCGCTCGGCGGAGCTCGCCGAGCAGGTCGGCATGCGCCACGACCGGATCATCCTCTCGGCCAAGGTGTCGGGCGTGCGCGACCTGGTGGACACGTACCGGCGACTGGCGCCCCGCTCGGACTACCCGCTCCACCTGGGGCTCACCGAGGCGGGGATGGGCATGAAGGGCATCGTCGCCTCCACGGCCGGGCTGGCGGTCCTGCTCAACGAGGGCATCGGCGACACGATCCGCGTCTCGCTCACGCCGGAGCCGGGCGCCGGGCGGGAGCTCGAGGTGGAGGTCGCCCAGCAGGTGCTCCAGTCGATGGGCCTGCGCTCGTTCCTGCCCCAGGTCTCCGCCTGTCCCGGCTGCGGCCGGACCACCTCCACGTTCTTCCAGGAGATGGCCCAGCAGATCACGGGGCATCTGCGGGCGCGGATGCCCGAGTGGCGCGAGACGCACCCGGGGGTCGAGGAGATGCGCGTGGCCGTGATGGGCTGCGTCGTCAACGGCCCCGGCGAGTCCAAGCACGCAGACATCGGGATCTCGCTCCCCGGCACGTTCGAGGCGCCGGTGGCGCCGGTCTTCGTCGACGGCAAGCTCGACCGGACGCTGCGGGGTGACCACATCGTGGCCGAGTTCATCGACCTGCTCGAGGAGTACGTCGACCGGCGGTACGCGCGCGCTTAGGGAGTCGGCGTGACGCACATCAGCGGATGTCGAGCAGCTCGTCGATCGTGACGCCGGGATGGCCGGGCGTGCCCAGGACGGTGATCGAGAGCGTGTGCGTCCCGGGTGCCGGCCACGTGTGGGCGAAGACGATGATCGGCCCGCTGCCCTGGGGCGAGGCGGTGCTGTAGAGGCTGGCCGTCGCCATGAGCTCGCCGTCCACCCGGACCTCGGCCGAGCCGCCTCCGGGCCAGCGCCGCGAGACCCAGGCGATCGAGCTGCCGCTGAACGTGGCCGTGGCCACCGCCCCGGCCGCCGACGCCTGCTCCGCGCCGCCGCCCACCAGCCGGGCGCCCGTCGTCGGCGACCAGCCGGCCGAGTACTGCCAGACGGGGCTGGTCTCGGACAGGGCGCGGACGCGGATCGTCGGCCCGTCGGCCCAGGCGCTCCACCCGCCGGGCACGCCTGGGTACTGCGCCCGGGCGCGGTACCGGTAGGTGCCCGCGAGCGCCGCCGTGCGGCCGGTCTGGAACCAGTCGCCGGTGCTCGCGGAGGGCCACGGCGCCGGGAGGCCCGGGATCGTGGGCAGGCGCGGATCACCGACCGAGTAGCCCATCCCGGAGGCCGACAACGCGGACGTGAACGGCCCGCCGTCGCGGCTCACCTCGAGGCGGAAGGACGATGGCGGCCCGAGCGGGTCGCTCAGCTCCGGGTGCGTGATGAGGAACCCGACCTCAATTGGGGCGACGGTCCCGACGCCCCTGCCGAGCCGGAAGCCGACGATCGGCGGGTGGACGGCCAGGACCGCCGCCGCCGGGGCGAGCGTGGGGGACGGAGTCGGCGAGGGCCCAGCCGCGGGTGCGGAGGCCGACGCCGACGCCGGTGCGGGGCTGGCGGAGGGCGCGGCCGACGTGATGGCAGGCGTGTCGCGCAGTGAGACGAGCGGGGTCGGCGAGGGCAGCGTCGACGCCACGGAGACCACTGGCGGCGTCGTGGGGTTCGCGCCGCACCCGCCGACGAGGCCCACGAGGGCGACCGTGATCAGGCCGAGTCGAGGCCCTCCGGCGAGATGCATGCTGCCGCCCCCTGTTGTCCGCCGACGTGCGGCGCCCCTGCCATGGTAGTCGTCGCGGCATCCGAGTCACGGACGCGTTCGCGGCCGACGGTCCAGACGGCAGACGACCCGCGGATGTGACCGGCGGGGGCGACCGCATCGCGGGTGAGGCCATCGACCTGCCCGAGAACGACGCAGACCGGCGGTACGCTATGGCCTACGGAACGACCGAGGCACACAAGGGGGATCCTGGCGTGGTGTGGCAGCCGGACCAGTCGCGATCGATCGCCAAGCGTGAGGAGCTCCGCCAGGCGCGGGAGCGGGAGGCGGACGGGGCGCTCGACCGCGCGCGCGACCTCGACGCCGACGAGGTGGAGCGGCGAGCCCAGCGACGCCGACGCGAGCGCGAGGCGGCGCAGGCGCCGTCGGTGCCCGACGTGGCCGACCCGGGCGCGAGCGGGTGAGCGACCCGACGTCCTTCTACCTCGGCCTGTGCGGCGTCGGGCTGGTCGGCGGGCTGGCGGCGCTCGTCCGCGGGTTCGCGGGCTACCGCGCCGGGGCGCTGATCGAGGGGACGGCGTCGTCGCGGATCGCCACCCTCGCCGCGGGCGAGGTCCGGGTGAGCGGGACCGTCGAGGCGGCCGAGGCGCTGCTGAAGTCGCCGCTCCAGGACCGCGACTGCGTGTGGTACCGCGCGGGCGTCAGCTCGTCGGACCGCGAGGGCGGCCCGTCGTTCCACGAGGAGCGCGGCATCGGGTTCCGCGTCCGTGACCCGAGCGGCACCATCCGCGTATTCCCGCGGGGTGCGCGGATCGACGTGCCGGACCAGTACGACGAGCACACCGGGATGTTCGGCGGGCCGCCGGTGGGGCTGTCGCCACGCCACGAGACCCTGATGGCCGCCCCGGGCACGATGTCGCGCGAGGCTGCCGTCGCCGAGCTGCTGACCGTCCACCAGCCCGAGCCGATCGAGGATGGGTCCGGCCTGGCCGCGGCCGCGATGACCACCCGCGGCTCGAGCCGCCGCTACCACGAGGCGCGGATCGAGCCCGGGGACACGATCACGATCGTCGGGAGCGCGCGGCCGTTCAGCGAGATCGAGGACCCGGCCACGGCCGACGCCCTCGACGGCTCGGCCGACCCGCTGGCGGCACTCGACGACCCGGAGATCGCCGCCGACCTCGAGGCCGCCCGCGAGGCCGGCACGCTCACCACGCGCGAGCAGGCGTGGGGCAACGCCCTGATCCCCGGATTCGGGATCGACCGCCCCGTGAGCGAGCCCGTGCTCGACCCGGCGGCGCACCACCCGACGTTCGCGACGGCCGCCGAGGCCGCCAGGATCGAGCAGGCCTTCGACATCGCGCCCGACCTGCTCGTCCTGGCCTCGGCCGCCGATGCCCCGCTGCTCATCGTCTCGGGCGCGCCGGGCGAGGCCGTGGCGCGCGACCAGGCGCGATTCCTCACCGGGCTGCTCGGGGCGGTGGTGGCGATCGTCTCGGCCGCGGCGGGCGCGGCCCTGCTCACGGCGCACTGAGCTCGGGTGCGGCAGGTGGTCGAGGCCGGGGTCGTCGCGCGGGTCGCGGGCGTGCGGCGGCGCGCCACGCCGTGGCCCATGATGTGCCCAGCATGCCGCTGCTGACCCTCGCCGCGCTGTTCGCCGCCGCCGTCGTCCTCGTCGTCGTCGGCTTCCTCGCCGTGGCCACGTACAACGACGTCGTCGCCCTCCGCAACCGGACGACCAAGGCGTGGGCCAACATCGACGTCGTGCTCAAGCAGCGCCACGACGAGCTGCCGAACCTGGTCACGGCCGTCCGGGACGTCATGGCCTACGAGCAGGGTGTGCTCACCGAGGTCACCGAGGCGCGCGCGGCCTACTCGGACCGCGAGCCGATCCCGCGGCAGGCCGCCACGAGCGAGGCGACGTCGGCCGCCGTCCGGCACCTGTTCGCGGTGGTCGAGCGGTACCCGGAGGTGAAGTCGGCGGGGAACGTGTCGTCGCTCCAGGCGGAGATCGCGCGGCTCGAGAACCTGATCGCCGACCGGCGCGAGCTCTACAACGACCAGGTGTTCCGCTACAACACGCGGATCGCGCAGGTGCCCGCGAGCCTGGTGGCCGGCCTGTTCGGCTGGCAGCCGATGGCGATGTTCGCCGCCGACGGCGACGAGCGGGCGCGGCCCGAGGTCAGCCTCCGAGCCCCAGAGGGCGGGGCGGGGGAGTAGCCGCGGCGGCGCCGCATGCCGGTCAGCAGGACGCGAGGAGCTGGGGACTGGCGGCAACCTGGGAGGCACGCGACGCGGCGCCCGCGGGCGGCCGCCAACGCCGCGGCCGGCGCCCGGTCTCTCAGCCGGCCGCCCGGTTCCGGCGGCGGCGCACCAGCACGGTCGCGGCCACACCGGCAGCGACCACCGCCAGGCCCGCCGGCACGATCGGCGACAAGCCCGCGGTCACGTCAAGCAGGGTGGTCTGGAGCGCGATCGAGAGGTCGGCCAAACCGATCGCGTCGTAGAGGCCGGCCGCCGGGTTCGCGCCCTCGAGCGCGATGAACACGACGCCGAGCACGACGAACATCGCACTCGAGACCACCACCGTCACGTGGCGCTCGAGCCCGAGGATGCGGACCTGGCGGCCCCGGAGCGCGCCCCGGCCCGCCGCGCCGAGCCGCTCCCACAGCAGCGCGAGGAGGAACAGGGGGAACGCCATGCCGGCGGCGTACGCGGCAAGCAGCGCCGCGCCCGAGAGGGCCCCGCCCGACGAGGCGGCGATCGTGAGGACGCCGCCCAGGATCGGCCCGGCGCAGAAGCCGCCCAAGCCGAAGCCGAGGCCGAGCGCGTAGGTGCTCGCCGCGCGCTCCGCGGTCATCGGCCGGAGCGGGCCGCTGCCCGAGCTCGGCAGCTCGAACCCGCCGCGTGCGAACTGGGCCACCCCGATCACGACCAGGACCCCTCCCGCGAGCACCATGAGCGTGCCCCGCTGCGCCGCGAGGGCGGACCCGAGCGCGCCCGCGCCGACGCCCAGCGGGACCAGGAGCGTCAGCATGCCCGCGTAGAAGACCACCGTCCGGGAGGCGAGGCGGGCAGGGGAGGGGAAGGCGTACGCGAAGAAGGCCGGCAGCAGCAGGGCCGAGCAGGGCGAGAGCAGCGAGAGCACGCCCCCGACGAAGGCGACGAGGAGCTCGACCATCTCAGCCGGCGCCCATCGCCCGATCGCCGCGCGTCACGGCGCCGCGGACCCGGACGGGGCGGCCGAGGCCGCGGCCGTGATCGCCGCACTGAGCTGGTCCATCGTCTGGTAGCCCATCAGCGCCTGGCCGTTCACGCTGAACGCGGGCGTGCCGGTGAAGCCGGCTGTGGTCGCCGCCGTCGTGTCGGTCTGGACCGCCCGGTTGTACGTCCCGGCGTCGACGCACGCGTTGAAGGAGCTGGTGTCCAGGCCGAGCGTGGCGCCCAAGCCCTTGAGCTTGTCCTTGGTGAACGCGCCCGTGTTTGGCGTGGTGCCCTGCGAGTTGTAGAGCAGGTCGTGCATCGGCCAGAACTGGCCCTGGTCCCCCGCGCACCGTGCGGCGTTGGCGGCGTCGATCGATTCCTGGCCCTCCCAGGCATCGTCGTGCCACTCGAAGCGGACTTGGCCCGTGGTGATGAAGGTCGAGCGGAAGGTGGCCTCGACGCCGCGCGCCCAGCGGCCGCAGTAGTCGCACTGGTAGTCCGAGTACTCGGCCACGGTCACCGGTGCCGCGGCCGCGCCCTCCACCGGCCGGACGACGTTTGCGACCGGGGCAGGCGGCGCCATCAGCCCGGCGACCACGATCCCGGCCGCCGCGATCACCGCCACCACCACGACGCCGGGCACGAACCAGCGGCGCCCGAGGCGCACGGCGGCCGACTCCCAGGCGGCCCGAGGCGCGGGCCGGCTGCGCGAGTCGTGGCGGGCAGCAGCGCGGCGCTCCGCACGGGTTGCCTTGCTCCCGGTGTCGCGGGCGGTGTCGGCAGGTCGTCGGCTGGCCATGGGAGGTGCTCCAGGAATGGGTCAGCGGAGGAGGTTGGACAGCGCGGTCCGGGCAGCTGCGACCGCTGCCTCGTCGCGCTCGTAGATCAGCAGCCGGCCGTTCGCCTCGTGCCGGGTCGCGCTGACCAGACCCGCCTCCCGGAGGCGGGCGAGGTGGTTGGACACGTTGTTCTCGCGGGCGCCGAGGGCCGAGGCGAACTCGCACACGCAGTGCGGCCCGTCGGCCAGCATCGCGAGAATCGCCGCGCGGGCCCGGTCGCCCAGAAGCTGCGCGACGGCGACGGCATCGGCGACATCGGGCGCGACGAGGTCGCGTCGGGGTCGCGGCGGGGGCATGACGGACATGGGTGCGCCTCGAGGGAGGACTGGACGAGAAGGTAGATATCTCAGTCGTGACTGATACGTCAAGGGACCAATGGCCCCGCCTGGAGCGTCCCTGCGTCCGCCGGCGTCACCGTGGCGTCACGGCGCCCACGTAGAATTGGGGCCTACGGAGGTCCCCATCCCATGCGCTTCGCCTTTGCCCAGCCGTCCATGCCCCGCCCGTCCGAGGTGCTCCCCGGGCGCGACCAGCCGATCATGGTCCCGGGGACCCACTTCGTGAACGGCAACCCCATCGGCGGGCCGTACCCCGACGGGTTCCAGGTCGCCGACTTCGCCATGGGCTGCTACTGGGGCGCCGAGAAGAAGTTCTGGCCCCTGCCGGGCGTCTGGGCCACGGCTGTCGGGTTCGAGGGCGGGGCCACGCCGAACCCGACCTACCGCGAATTGTGCACGGGCCGGACGGGCCACGCCGAGACCGTCCGCGTGGTGTTCGACCCGGCGGTCATCTCGTACGACCAGCTGCTCAAGGTGTTCTGGGAGCACCACGACCCCACCCAGGGGATGCGCCAGGGGAACGACCTCGGCACGCAGTACCGGTCGGCCATCTACGCCCACGGCGCCGAGCAGCTGGCGGCGGCCGTAGCCTCGCGCGACCTCTACCAGCGCGAGCTCTCGAAGGCGGGCTACGGCGCGATCACCACCGAGATCACCCCCGCGGGCGAGTTCTTCTTCGCGGAGGACGACCACCAGCAGTACCTAGCGAAGAACCCCAACGGCTACGACTGCCACACGGCGACCGGCGTCGCCTGCCCGGTGGGCCTGGGAGTCCAGTCGCGGTAGTTGCGAATGGCAGCCCGGCCAGACCACGATCTCGGATGCCGCGCCGCTCCGGGCCCCGGGTCGCGGGCGCCTTTCATTGGCGCGTAGCATGATCGCGTGAGACCCGACAGGACGCCCGGCGGCCGATCGACGTGGATCCCGCTTGCGCTCGCGATCTTGGCCGTCGGTCTGGGGCTGCTGCTTGCCACGGTCGTGCTCTGGCCGGCGCAAATGACGCCGATGTTCAACGATCAGATCTCGATCCTCGGCCTTCCGTGGGGCGTGGCAATTAGCCTGATCGGCATCGGCCTCTTCCTTGCGGGAGTTGGCTGGATGATCCGGATCGGCCGCAGCGGGGCCGACGAGGCGCCGCCCTGGCGCTACGCGGACCACGGACACGGCCGGGCCACGCGGGCGGTGAACACCGTCGTCACCCTCCTCGCGATCCTGGGCGGGGTGGCGGTGCTGGCCGGTCTGGTCCTGGGCGTCCGCGCGCTGCTGCCGTGGGGCTGGAGGCACGCCGTCCTGAGCCTCCCGCTCGGACCGATCGGCGCCATCGCGATCGGCTTCATGGCCCTGGTCGCGGTCGGGATCGTGATCGGATACCGACTGGCGATGGCGGACGACTCGCTGCCGTGGCGCCCGCCTGTCGCCGGGCGACGGACGGCGGCCTACTGGCCGACGCGGATCCTGCTCGCGACGGGCATCGTCGCGGTCGCCGCCGACATCGTCTGGGCCCTGCCGGCCGTGCTGGCCCAACGCGTGTTCGGCCCTCCTCTCGACGTCCTCGGCCCGGCAGTCGGCGTGGCGCTCGGCCTGGTCGGACTCGTGTGGATGGTCCGGATCTACCGAGGCCCGCGCGACGAGCCAGCACCGTGGCGCTACCGCGAGCGCTGACCCCGACGTCCCCGTCGACAGCTCGGGCTAGAGGCGACCGGCGACCACCTTGGCCAGCGCGACCAGCTTGGGCATCCACGTCTTGGGGTCGTCGAGGCGGGTGACGTGGATCGCCGCCCAGGTGGTCCCGGCCCGGAAGAACACCGCGCCGACCTCTGCGTAGCCCTCGTCGCCGAGCCCGGCGATCGGGGTGAACGCGTGCTTGAGCACCGTGGCGTCGATGTCGTACGCCTTCTTGGCCCCGTCGCCCACGTCGATCTCCACCTGGCCCACCGCGCCCGTGGTCGGCGTGGCCCAGACGCAGCGTGTCGGCGGATCGCCTGCGGCCTCCGGGGCGAGCGTCTTGACGCCGGTGACCGCGTTCGCCTCGGCCCGCGTGATCAGCGAGCACGGGTCGAGCGGGGCCGCCGAGGGCGGGTCGGAGGGGATGTCCGAGGGCTCGAGCGAGGGCGCACGCGAGGCGGCCAGCGACGGCGACGGCGGGACGGCGGTGGCCGACGGCACGGCAGCCGTCGTCGCGGCCCCCGTCGAGGGTGTCGCGCCTCCGCACGCGGAAACGACGGCGCCGACCAGCAGCGCGGCGGCGAGGAGGGGAGCGGCGGTGGGCCTGGCGCTTCGGCGAGTCAGGCGCTCAGCCATTGCAGATGGGGCTGTCCGGCCGGACGGCCTTGAGGTCCACGAGCTTGATCTTCATGATGTCCTCCTCGACCTTTGCCTTCAGGCTCTTGAAGATGCTGTCCTTGCCCGCGAGCCAGGCCAGCTTGGAGGGGTCCAGCTGCAGGCCGGCGCCCGCGGCGAAGTAGACCTGGAGGGTGGCGCCCTCGCAGTCGGCGAGCGGCGCCCCGATGACGGACCCGCGGCCCAGGCTCAGCACCAGCGCCACGGCGCCGTACGGCCCCGAGATGAACCCGGGCAGCCCGGGCCCCCACTGGAACTTGACCCGGACGCCGAAGATCACGCCGCTCGGCCCGATCGCGATCCCCGAGAGGTTGTCGAGGATGCTCTCGATGACCGTCACCTTCGGGGCCATCTCCTGGTTGTTCTCGAAGCCGATCGGGCCGTTGATCGCGTATTCGGCGGACGAGCTCATCGTCGAGTTCCTGCCCGAGAACGCCGTCTCGAGGGTGAACTTGGTCTCGATGAGCGCCCGGGTCGGCACGCCAGCGATGGGCGCGGTCTGGAACTGGGTGTCGAGCGGCACCTCGAACTTGACCTTGACGTTGTCCTGGGCGCCGTCCTGCACACCGCCGTACACCTTGACCGACACGCGGTCGAACCCGTCGAGGATCCCGCCAGAATCGACCACCTGGCCGTTCGCGATGACCGTGCCGGCCTGCGCGTGCAGCTTGGTGGCGTAGAGCTTGATGACGAAGCCGACCTTGAGCTTGGCCGACGGCTTCGCGTCGACGTTGACGGTGATGCCGTCGCTCTGGAGGCAGGCCTTGACGGAGAACGCGCCGACGCCGACCTCGGGGCAGAGCTTCACCGGCCACGAGAGCCGGCTGGAGTCGCCGCCGTCGGACGGCGCGCTCAGCGGTGCGCCAACGGTTGATGGCAGGCGGGCGGCGGCCAGGCGCATCGCCGGCAGCGAGACGACCAGCGTGCCGTCGGGCGCCTGGCTGACAGCACTCGCGCTCGGGCTGGGCGACGCGAGGACGAGGTCGGGCGCGTCGGCGGGGAAGTCGGCGGGCAGGGTCCGGAACACGGCGCTGCCGAGGTCGACGTCCTGGCTGACCGCGAGGTGCCCGTCCTTCACGATCTCGGTGATGTCGACGGGGGCGAGCGTGACGACGCGGCTGTCGCCCTGGTCGTCGATGGCCATCACCCGCCCCGAGGCGACGCTCGTGGCCAGCATGACCGAGCCCACCCGGAGATCGGCCGCGCCGGGCGCCCTGCGGTCGATGGCCCAGGTGAGGCCGTCGCCGCTCGCCCAGTGGATGGCCGACGGCCCGCCGCCGACGAACACCACGTCGGGCTGGTAGGTGATCGACGGGTCCGGGGTGGCGCCCTGGCCGTAGGCGGCGAGCGCCTCGTCGGGCGTGAGCTCCGGTGTGGCGGTGGGCGCGAACGTTCCCGTCGACGCCGAGGTGACGGCAGTGGCGAGCGGCGTCCCGGCGCCCTCGACCCCCGCTGACGCTGGAGACGACCCGCACGCAGCCACGATCACGACCGCCAGCACGAGCGTCACGGGGGCAACGGGAGCACGACCGCGAAGCCCGGGACGCATGGACACCTCGCTGGCGGAACGCTGCGCGGCGGGCCAACGCCCGCAGGGCAGACCCTACGGCGAGGGTGCCGCAGCCCGCATCGGGTGTTTCCCTATCCTCGGGCCCTCACGGGTCCACGCCGTCAGCGCGGCGCGACGGCAGGGGTTTACCGGACGCACCACCCGGGACCTCTGTGCCATGCGAGGTGTCATCGAGCACGCCCGAGCGGCTGAAGCAGGCCGGCAAGTCACGGGCGAGAACGCCATCTCGTCGGGCAGGAACGTTCGCCAACCCTCGACTTGAGTGCGGTCCGCCCCTTCCCTACGGCGAGACCAGGGCCGAGGCCAGCATCGCCCGCACCTGCGCTTCACCCTCAGCCAGGTCCGGTCCACGCAGGCAGGCGACCATGGCGATGTTGGACCAGGGCTTCGGCTGCCCGATGGGCACGAGAACATCGAGCGTTTCGTCCGCGCCGATAGCTGAACATGACCCAGGCTTCTCGACCTGGAGCCGCCCAGGCGCCCCGTTCACCTCCACCGCGTCGCCGGTGCTGGGCAGTGGAGCGAGGATCCGCGTGGTGAGCCAGGTCACGAGCACCCCGTTCGGCGCGAGTTCCCCGAGCGGCCAGTCGCAGGCGCGGCCCCGAGCGTCTGCGGGGCTCGGCGTCGCCTGCGGGGTCGTCGCGCAGGTCGGCAGGAGCGGATCCGTGCTCAGGTAGATCAGCGGGCCGTCGTTGATCGGGTCATGTGCATTGGGGAGCCATCGGGTCCACGATGCCGGGCGGGTGAACGAGATCCCGTTTGCGGCATCGCTGACAGCCGCGGCAGCCGAAGGCGAAGCGGAAGGGAGCGTCGGCGACGGCGTCTGCGCGGCGCTGGCTGAAGGGGGAACCGTCGGCGCGGGGGAACAAGCGGCAGCGAGCGCGATGACCACCGAGAGCAACGCGGAGGGTCGGATCCGAGCGTCCATCTGGCGTCAGACGCCTGAGCCGGCCCGCTGGTTTCGCCAGTCGCCATCACGAGCACGGCTATCCCCTCAATGTCGCATGGTGCGTCCGGTCAACGCCTCTTGGCGGGCTACTTCGCGCGTCTGTCAGGGCACGCGGCCCATGGTTGTCGTCGCCTGGGCCTCGATGGTCTTGGCGTCCGGGACGTCGTGCCCGATGCCGATGACGACGACGGCAACGAAGGTGAGCCCCTTCACGGCGTAGACGCCGATGCCCTTGAGCGCGATGCCGGCGGTCGTGTGGCTGCCCGAGAGGAGGGCGGCGTCGTCGCCGATGCCGGAGATCCGCGTGGTCTTGAGCCCGTTGGCGGCGGCCTTCTGGAGGTCCGCCAGCACGGCTGCCTTGCCGGCGTCGAGGGCGGCCTGGCTCGGCGCCTGGATGACGGTCACGGACACCTGCACGCCGGCTCCGCTGTAGGTGCAGGTCTTGCGGTTGTCGGCGGTCGTAGCCGCGCAGGCGCTCACGGGGCCGCCCGCGAGGGCGGTGGCCTCGTCCTGCGAGACCAGCGTAGCGGGGTCGAGCGCGGTCGGGGCTGCCGTGGGCCCGCTGTTGTCGCCGCCGGACGGCGCTGCGGACGGCGCGGCGGACGGAGCCATGGACGCGGCGCTCGGAGCCGCCGACGGTGCCATGCTCGCGCTCGCTGCGGGCGCCAGTGAGGCGGCGGAGCTGGCCGCGGCGGGCGGGGACGAGGCGGCGGAGCCGCCGCAGGCGGCCACGACGAGGGACAGCAGGGGTGCGACGAGGAGACGAGACCGACGCATTCAGGCCCCCAGAACGCTACCTCGGCCAACGAGGCTCGGGCACATCGCCCGAACGGGACGCCGAGGCCGCGGAGCCTAGCACCGCACCGTCAAACACGCTCGAATGGGCCTCGGCGTGCGCCACGGCCGGCGGCGCCCGGGGCGCAGCAGACCTCGAGCCGCTTCGTCCAGGTCGATGGCCGCGTCGCCAGGGCGCTGTCTGCTGCGCGATGCGCGGCGAGGCCGGCGGCGGCGGCTCAGCGCGACCGGGGCGCCCGCGCTCCTGGGAGGGCTCGGCGGCACCTTGGCGGGGTGCCTCCTCGGGCGCCCTCCCGGAGCCCCCGGCCGAGCGCGGCAGGACCTCCTGTGGGGCTCCGCAAGGATGGCGGTCCACGGCCCCGGGTGTATACTTCCGGCAACTATTGAGGGCCGCCACCGAACGTGGGTGACCAACCCACGTTTCTTTGTGTCGAGGCGGCCCTCCCGCATGGGCAGAGGAGGGAAGCGCCAGGTGAGTCGCGACTTCGTCGGTGCGCTCCTCCAGCTCAACGCCGAGAAGCAGGTTTCCCGGGATGCGCTCGTGCACGCCCTGGAGGACGGGATCCAGCAGGCGTACCGCCGCGTCGCCGGCGAGGAGGACATCTTCGTCAGCGTCGAGCCGGAGAGCGGCCGGATTGACGTGTACCGCGGCCGGCACGTGGTCGACGACGTGGAGGACCCGGAGCTCGAGGTGAGCGTCGAGGACGCCCGCAAGACCAAGCCCGACGCGCATGCGGGCGAGGTGCTGCTGACCGAGCAGCTCGACGGCGAGCACTTCGGCCGCATCGGCGCCCAGACCGCCAAGCAGATCATCCTCCAGCGCATCCGCGAGGTGGAGCGCGATCAGGTGTTCGACCAGTTCGCCAGCCGCGAGGGCGAGCTGATCACGGGCTCTGTCAGCCGCGTTGAGCCCCGGGCGATCGTGCTCGATGTGGGCAAGGGCGTGGAGGCCATCCTCGCCACCACGGAGCAGAGCCCGCTCGAGCACTACCGCATCGGCCAGCCCGTCAAGGCGTTCGTGCTCGAGGTCAAGCGCTCGGCCCGCGGTCCGCAGATCATGGTCTCGCGGACGCACAAGGGCTTCCTGCGCCGCCTGTTCGAGCTGGAGGTGCCGGAGATCCACAACGGCACGGTCGAGATCAAGCAGATCGCCCGCGAGGCCGGCAGCCGCAGCAAGGTGGCCGTGGCGTCGCGGCAGGAGGGCCTCGACCCCGTCGGCGCCACGGTGGGCCAGCGCGGGGCGCGGGTCCAGGCGGTTGTCGCCGAGCTCGCCGGCGAGAAGATCGACGTCATCCCGTGGAGCGAGGACCCGAGCGTCTTCGTGGCCAACGGGCTCTCGCCCGCCCAGGTGCTCGGCGTGGCCATCGACGAGGAGCACCGGATCGCGAGCGTGACAGTGCCCGAGCGGATGCTCTCGCTGGCGATCGGCCGAGAGGGCCAGAATGCGCGGCTGGCGGCGCGCCTGACCGGCTGGCGGATCGACATCAGGAGCGACCAGCCGGCCGTTGAGGCGCCGGCCCCGGTGAAGGACGACAAGGCCGCCTCGGACGCGGTCGACGCCCCGGCCGCGGCGGAGGCCGACCCTGCCCCCGAGGCGGCGCCGACCGACGACAGCGCGCCGAAGGCTGAGGCCGCCTCGGTCGCGGTCGACGCCCTGGCCGAGGCCGGGGCCGGCGCGGCCGATGCCGTCGGCGCGGCCGATCCAGCCGCCGTCGCTGCTGCGGAGCCTGCCGCCGCGACGCCGGAGCCGGCCGCAGCCGCGCCCGCCAGGAAGTCGCGCAAGAAGGCGTCCGGGGAGGTGTCGTCGTAGGCGCGGCGAGTGCCGGTCGATCCCGGCCCGCCGAGGCGCGCAGGGTCCCCACGCGGACCTGCGTCGCCTGCCGCACGCCGCGCGCCAAGCGCGAGCTCGTGCGCGTGGTCCGGCGCCCTGACGGGACCGTCGCCGTGGACGAGACGGGCCGGCTGCCGGGGCGCGGCGCGTACCTCTGCCGCGATGCCGCGTGCTTCGACCGGGCGGGCCGACGCCGAGCCCTCGGGCACGCCCTCCGGACAGAGATCCCGGCCGATGTCGAACACCTGATCGCGGCCGGCCCAGCCGGCGTGGCCGCTGCCACCACGCAAACCACGCGGGCCGACGGCCCGCCACACGACACCCTGCACCACACGACCATCGAAGGAGGAGCCCATGGCCAGGAGTAGGAGCGGCACCCGCGGCCGTCGTGGCCCCCGCAAGCCCCAGCGGCGCACCGGCGGCTTCGTCGCGGGCGGCGTCGCCACGATCGACCCGAGCGAGCGCGGCGCGATCGAGCTGCCGGGCACGATCACCGTCAAGGAGCTCGCCGAGCTGCTCGGCGTCAGCCCGGCGGACATCATCCGCGAGCTCATCAAGAGCGGCATCTTCGCGACCATCAACCAGCTGATCGACCGGGACACGGCGTCCCTGGTCGCCGAGGAGCTGGGCTACGCGGTGGCCGAGCCCCAGGCGGCAGCATCCTCCGACGAGGAGGAGGGCGAGGGCGCCCCCGCCGAGGCGGCCAAGGAGCAGCTGTGGGACGAGGCGGCCGAGGACGAGAAGGATCTCGTCTCGCGGGCGCCGATCGTGACCGTCATGGGCCACGTCGACCACGGCAAGACGAGCCTGCTCGACGCCATCCGCTCCACCACCGTGGCGGCGGGCGAGCGCGGCGGCATCACCCAGCACATCGGCGCGTCCGAGATCACGACCAAGGACGGCAAGCGGGTCGTCTTCCTCGACACGCCGGGCCACGAGGCGTTCACCGCCATGCGGGCCCGCGGGGCGAGGGTGACCGACATCGCGGTCATCGTGGTGGCGGCCGACGACGGCGTCATGCCCCAGACGCTCGAGGCGATCAGCCACGCGAAGGCGGCCAAGGTCCCGCTCGTCATCGCGATGAACAAGATCGACAAGCCGGACGCCAACCCGGACCGCCTCAAGACCGAGCTCGCCGAGGCGGGTGTGGTCATCGAGGAGTACGGCGGCGACACGCCGCTCGTGCCGGTGTCCGCGAAGGCGCGAACCGGCCTCGACGAGCTGCTCGAGATCATCCTGCTGGTCGCCGACCTCCTGGAGCTCAAGGCCAACCCCAAGCGCGACGCGGTGGGCACGATCATCGAGGCCAGGCTCGACAAGGGCCGCGGGCCGGTGGCCACCCTGATCGTCCAGACGGGCACGCTGCGCGTCGGCGACGTCGTGGTGGCGGGCAACACCTTCGGCAAGATCAAGGCGCTCGAGAACTCGGCCGGCAAGCGCATCCCGAAGGCGGGCCCCGCGTCCGCCGCGGTGGTGCTCGGCCTCTCCGACGTCCCCGAAGCCGGTGACGTGCTCCGCGTGGTCAAGGACGTGACAGTCGCGCGCGACCAGGTCGAGGCCCGCAAGACCGCGGCCGCGGCCGCCCAGGGCGGCGGCAGCGGCCGGGCGACCCTCGAGGACCTCTACCGCCAGATCCAGGCCGGCCAGGCCAAGGAGCTGCGCATCATCCTCAAGGGCGACGTCTCGGGCTCGCTGGGCGCGATCGACCACGCCCTGGGGCAGCTGTCCACCGACGAGGTCAAGATCAACGTCCTGCTCGAGGCGGCCGGCGACATCACCGACAACGACATCATGCTCGCCACCGCGAGCAACGCGATCGTGGTCGGGTTCAACACCGGCATCACTGAGACCGCCCGCCGCGCCGCCGAGTCCGAGGGCGTGGACGTCCGGCTCTACGACATCATCTACAAGCTCACCGACGACATCGACGCCGCCCTCAAGGGCATGCTCGAGCCGGAGATCGTGGAGGTGGTGGAGGGCCGCGCGGAGGTCCGCCAGCTGTTCAAGGTGGGCAAGTCCACCGTGATCGCCGGCTGCTACGTCACCGACGGGCGCATCGTCCGCAACGGGCAGGCGCGCGTGTGGCGAGGCGGCAAGGTGGTGGCGACCGACAAGATCGAGGGCCTGCGCCGCTTCAAGGACGACGTCCGCGAGGTGGCCCAGAACTTCGAGTGCGGCATCAGCCTCGCCGGGTACAACGATCTGGTCGATGGCGACATCATCGAGTGCTTCACGCAGCAGGCGCGCAGCCGGGCCGGCGCCTGAGCGGTCCCCCCACGAAGGCGCCCCCATGAGCCAGCGCACCGACCGCGTCGACGAGCTGCTCCGCCAGGAGATCGGCTCGCTCCTCGCCAAGGAGGTCGCGGACCCGCGGATCGGGTTCGCGACCATCACCGACGTTGAGACATCGCCGGACCTGCGGCATGCCAAGGTGTGGGTCAGCGTGATCGGCCAGAAGGCCGACCGCGACGGAACGCTGCGCGCGCTCGAGGATGCGATGCCGTTCATCCGCCACGAGCTCGGACGGCGCCTGCGGATCAGGCGGATCCCCGACCTCCACGTCCGGCTCGACGATTCGGCCGAGCGCGGGACGCGCGTGCTGCACGTGCTCCATGAGCTTGAGGCTGGCGTCGAGCCCGACGCGATCGGGCCCCTGAACGAGTCGCTGCCGACGCCGGTGCACCGGCTTCCCCACGATGGCGACGCCGACGACCCGCTCGCCGCGGCTGCGGCAGAGGCAGAGGCGGCCTCCGCGGCACGCCGGCGCTCGCGCCGGGCCGCCGGGTCCGCGCCGGGCAAGGCGCGCACGGGCGGCCAGCGCCCGCGTAAACCGGGAACCCGCCCGTGAGCGGCGACGGCGTGGACCTCGCGGCGCTGGCGGCCGAGGCGGTGCCCGACGCCCTGGTCGAGCGGCTGCGCGGCGCCCGCTCGGTGCTCGCGGTCAGCCATGAGAACCCCGACGCGGACACGATCGGGGCCGTGATCGCGATCTGTCGGCTGGTCGAGGCGCTTGGCGCGCGCGCGACGGCGCTGTGCTCCGATCCCGTGCCGCCCCTGTACGCGTTCCTTGACGGCGTGGAGCGCTTCCGCCAGGACCCCGAGCCCGGCGCGGCGTACGACCTGGTCGTGCTCGCCGACTGCGCGTCCGCCGAGCGCGTGGGCGCTGTGGCGGTGCGGCACCCGGCGCTGTTCTCGGACCTGCCGCTCCTGGTGGTGGACCACCACGCGAGCAACTCGGCCGCCGGCGTCGCCGACTGGATCGACCCGGGCGCCGCGGCCACCTGCGAGCTGGTGACGCTGCTTGCGGTGCGCCTCGGCGTGCCGCTCACGACCGACCGGGGCGCGCTCGCAGCCGCCCTCATGGCGGGCATCGTCATGGACACGGCCACCTTCGCGCACCCCAACGCGACCCCGCGCACGCTCGCGGTCTCGGCCGAGCTGGTGGGGGCGGGCGCGCCGCTCTCGGACATCTCGCGCCGGCTGTACCGGACCAAGCCCGACGCCCAGCTGCGGCTCTTCGGCCGGGTCCTCGACCGCCTCGAGACGACGCCCGACCGCCTCGTCATCTGGTCCACGCTCCTGGAGGCGGACCTCGCCGAGACGGGCTCGATCGGCGCCCACTCCGAGGGGATCATCGACCTGCTCGCGCAGTCGGAGACCGCCGAGGTGGCGATGCTGCTCAAGGAGGGCCGCGACGGCACCACGCGGCTCTCGGTGCGGACCAAGCCCGGCGGCGTGGACGCGACCGGGCTGTGCGGGACCTGGGGCGGGGGCGGCCACACCCGCGCCGCCGGCGCCACGATGCCGCTCGGGCTCGCGGAGGCGGTGGCCGCGGCGCGCGACGAGGCCCGCCGGCTCGCCGTGGCGGTTCAGCGGTGAGCCGAGACCGCTCCGGCGGCCTCGACGGCATCCTCGTCGTCGCCAAGCCGTCAGGCCCCACCTCGCACGACGTGGTGGGCCTGGTGCGACGGCTGTCGGGGACGCGGCGCGTGGGCCACGGCGGCACGCTCGACCCGTTCGCCGCCGGCGTCCTGCCGGTCTTCCTGGGCCGGGCGACCCGCCTCGTCGAATACCACCTCGGGCACCCCAAGCGGTACACGGCCACGATCTGCTTCGGAGAGACGTCCACCACCGACGACATCGACGGCGAGCGGACGCCGATCGAGGGGCCTCCGGTCCCGCGGAGCGCTGTGGAGGCCGGCCTGCGCGGGCTGACCGGACCGATCCGCCAGGTGCCGCCGGTGTACAGCGCCGTGCAGATCGCCGGCCGCCGCGCGTACCAGATCGCTCGCGCCGGCGAGGAGGTCGAGCTCGCCCCGCGCGACGTGGTGATCCACGGACTGGACCTGCTCGAGTGGGACGATCGCGACCCGGCCCGGCCGATCGCCGTCGTCGACGTCCGCTGCTCGGCGGGCACCTACGTGCGGGCGCTGGCGCGGGACCTCGGCGCCGGCCTCGGCACCGGCGCCTACCTCGGGGCGCTGGTGCGCACGGAGTCCGGCCGCTTCCACCTCGACGACGCGGTGTCGTTCGAGACGCTGCGCGAGCACGTCGCGGACGGCCCGGACGGCATCCTCCGTGTCCTCCGCCCCGTGGACGCGGGGCTCGAGGACGTGCCCCATGTCCGGGTCACCGCCGACGAGGTCCGCCGGCTCGGCGAGGGGCTGCCGACCGGGCCCAAGGCGCCGTTCGACGAGCGCACCGCCGATCTCGTGTTCGCGGTTGCGCCCGATGGCGGCATCGCGGCGGTCTGCCGCGCGGTGAACGGCGTCCTCTACCCGGGCAAGGTCCTGGCACCGCGACCCGCCACCGACGGTCGCCCCCGCGCGCGCATCTCGGCGTGACAGTGCGCATCGCCCGCGGCCTTGGCGGCCTGCACGCCTCCGAGCACCCGGCGTTCGTGGTGGTCGGCGTGTTCGACGGGCTGCACCGCGGGCACCAGTACCTGCTCAGCCATCTGGTCGAGCAGGCCGCCGCGCGCAACGCCCGGCCGATGGTCCTCACCTTCGACCACCATCCCGACGAGATCATCACCGGGTCGGCGCCACCCCTCCTGTGCGACCCGGACGAGCGCTTCGCGCGGATGGACGAGGCCGGCGTGGAGACGGTGGTGGTCGTCCACTTCGACCAGAGGATGCGCGAGACGACCTACGACGCCTTCGTGGCCCAACTGGCGGCGCGCGGCCCGCTCGCAGGCTTCCTCATGACGCCCGACGCCGCGTTCGGCTACCAGCGCGCTGGCACGCCGGAGGCGCTCGCGGCGCTCGGCCGCGAGCAGGGGTTCGACGTGGTCGTCGTACCGCCGTTCGAGCTCGACGGGAAGCCGGTCCGGAGCACCGAGGTGCGGGCCGCGATCGCCGCCGGCGACCTCGACCTGGCGGCGGAGCTCCTCGGCCGCAGCCACACGGTTGTCGGCGAGGCCGTCCCGAGCCGTCCCGCAGACCCGGCGGGGGCGGGGAGCGCCCTCCTGTTCGCGCTGCCGGTGGCGTTGCCCCCCGACGGCCGCTGGGAGGCGATGGTCGAGACGGACGGGGTCGCCGAGTTCGCGCCCGTCGAGATCCACGCAGGACAGGTGCATGTGCCGGGGGGGCCTCGCACCGGCCGCACGCGCGTCTCGTTCCTGCGCCGGGCACCCGCCGGCGCCTGAACCTCGCGCAGCCGAGCTGCACGCCGTTGCGGCCGCGCGCGACCCCTGCAGTGGTCCGCACGCGCCGGGACTCGGGTGGATCATGTGGCGGCGCGGCCTGAGCCGGAGCGGTCGTGCGCAGGCGTTGATCGCAACGAGTTAGTGATATCCTTCTACAAAATCAGGAGTTGGCGGGAGGTCGGGGCGTGGGCGAGGGGTTCTTCTCTGCGGTGGGCGAGCCGATCCGGTACGGCGGGCCGGACTCCACCGACCCGCTCGAGTTCAAGGTCTGGCAGCCGGATCGGGTGGTCCTGGGCCGCCGCATGGTCGACTGGCTGCGCCCGGGCGTGTGCGTCTGGCACTCGTTCAGCTGGGACGGCCGCGACATGTTCGGGGTCGGCACGCTCGACCGCCCGTGGCTGGCCGGGGCGGACGACATGGCGGGGGCCCGCGAGCGCCTCGCCGCCGCGTTCGAGTTCTTCGCCAAGCTCGGCACGCCCTACTACTGCTTCCACGACCGCGACGTGGCGCCCGAGGGGGCGGGCTTCGCCGAGTTCCGCGACAACCTCGACGCCCTGGCCGACGAGGCGGCCGGGCACCAGGAGCGGACCGGCGTCAGGCTCCTCTGGGGCACCGCCAACCTGTTCACGCACCCGCGCTACCAGGCGGGCGCGGCCACCAACCCGGACCCCGAGGTGTTCGCGTACGCCGCCGCCCAGGTCAAGCACATGCTCGAGGTGACCCAGCGCCTCGGCGGCGAGAACTACGTCCTGTGGGGCGGCCGCGAGGGCTACGACACGCTGCTCAACACCGACCTGCGGCGGGAGGGCGAGCAGCTCGCCCGGTTCCTGCACCTGGTCGCCGAGCACAGGGAGCGGATCGGCTTCGCCGGGCAGCTGCTGATCGAGCCCAAGCCGCAGGAGCCCACCAAGCACCAGTACGACTACGACGGCCAGGCCGTGCACGGGTTCCTCGCCCGCCACGGGCTCGAGGGCGAGTACCGGCTCAACATCGAGGCCAACCACGCCACGCTCGCGGGGCACTCGTTCCACCACGAGGTCGCCTACGCGTGCGCCAACGGGATGATGGGCTCGGTCGACGCCAACCGGGGCGACCCGCAGAACGGCTGGGACACCGACCAGTTCCCGAACTCGGTGGACGACCTCGTGCTGCCCGTGTACGAGATCCTCCGGGCGGGCGGCCTCGGCAGGGGCGGCTTCAACTTCGACGCGAAGCTGCGGCGCCAGTCCACCGACCGGGCCGACCTGTTCCACGCCCACGTCGGCGGGCTCGACACCATCGCCATGGCGCTGCTCGCCGCCGCGGACCTGGTCGAGCGGGGCGAGCTGGCGGCGGGGGTCGAGGCGCGGTACGCCGGCTGGGACGGCGAGCTGGGCCGCTCGATCCTGGGCGGGGGCGCCTCGCTCGCGGACCTCGAGGCGAGGGTCGCCGCGGGGGGGCTCAGCCCGGTCCGGCGCTCGGGCGGCCAGGAGCGCCTCGAGAACCTCGTCAACCGCAGCGTCTGGTCCGCCGGCCGGGGGGCCTGACGCGATGGGCGCCGTCCTCGGGGTCGACGTCTCCACCACTGCGACCAAGGCGATCCTCGTCGATGGGGCGGGCGCGGTCGTGGGGATCGCCTCGTCCGAGTACGGCTTCGAGGTCCCGCGGCCGCTGTGGTCCGAGCAGGACCCGGCGCTCTGGTGGGCAGCCGCGCAGGTCGCGATCCCGCGCGCGCTCGCCGCGGCCCGGCTGACCGGCGCGGACGTCGTGGCGGTGGGCCTCACCGGCCAGATGCACGGGCTCGTGCTGCTCGACGGGGCGGACGAGGTGATCCGCCCCGCCATCCTGTGGAACGACCAGCGGACCGCCGCCGAGTGCGACGCGATCCGGGCGGCACTTGGCCCGGCGCACCTGGTCGAGGTCACCGGCAACGACGCGCTGACCGGGTTCACCGCGCCCAAGCTGGCCTGGGTGCGCGCGCACGAGCCCGACAACTGGGCGCGCGCCGCGCACGTGCTCCTGCCCAAGGACTACGTCCGGCTGAGGCTCACCGGCGTCCACGCGATGGACAAGGCGGGCGGCTCCGGGACCATCCTGTTCGACCTCGCGGCACGGGGCTGGTCGCCGGAGATGCTCGCGGCGCTCGGGATCAACCCCGCGTGGATGCCCCCGACGTTCGAGGGCCCGGAGGTGACGGGCGCGGTGACAGCCGCCGCTGCGGCGGCCACCGGGCTGCGTCCGGGAACGCCGGTGGTCGCGGGCGGCGGCGACCAGGCCGCCAACGCCGTCGGGGTCGGCGCCGTGGTGCCGGGCCGGGTGGCGATGTCCGTGGGCACCTCCGGGGTCACCTTCGCCACCACCGACGCGCCGCTGTACGAGCCTGCGGGCCGCGTCCACGCGTTCTGCCACGCGGTGCCCGGGCGGTGGCACCTGATGAGCGTGATGCTCTCGGCGGCAGGCTCGCTGCGCTGGTTCCGCGACACGCTCGCGCCCGGCGCTGCGTTCGGCGACCTGGCGGCCGCGGCGGGGGAGGTGGCTCCTGGTTCGGACGGCCTCCTGTTCCTGCCGTACCTCTCTGGCGAGCGCTCGCCGCACCCGGACCCGCTGGCGCGCGGCGCCTTCGTCGGCCTCACCCTCGCGCACGACCGGCGCCACCTGACCCGTGCCGTCATGGAGGGCGTGGCGTTCGGCCTCCGCGACGGGCTCGACCTGATGGTCGCGGCCGGCATGCAGCGGCCGTCGCAGATCCTCGGCTCCGGCGGCGGCACGGCCAGCCCGGTGTGGCGGCAGATCCTCGCGGACGTGCTCGGCGCGGCTATCGCGACGCCGACCACCACCGAGGGCGCAGCGTACGGGGCGGCGGTCCTCGCCGCGGTCGGCGCCGGCTGGTTCGCGTCGGTCGAGGCGGCGGCGGACGCGCTCGTGCGGGCCACGCCCGTGGCGGAGCCCGGACCGGGCGCGGCCGCGTACACGGACGCCCACGCCCGCTACCGCGAGCTGTACCCGGCCCTGGCCCCCACGTTTCACGCCCTGTAGGGGCGAGCCGGCCCGAGCGCCGGCGGCCGGCTTGCCGCTCTGGCGGCCCGGCGCTGAACAGCAGCCCGCTCCCGCCCCGGGGGGTCGCTACTGGCCCTGCGAGCGGCAGCCTACCCGCGCAGCTCGATGGCGGCCCGGTCGGTCTCGGTGACCTCGTCCGGCCTCTTGCCCAGGATGATCATGCCCAGCACGTCGTCGGCCGTGACCGTGTTCTTGTCGACCGTGTCCACGATCTCGCCGTGGTACATCACGCTGATCCGGTCGGACAGGTCGAACACGTCGTGGATGTCGTGGCTGATCAGGAAGATGCCGATCCCGTCCTGCTTGAGCTGCCGGACGAGGTTGCGGACCTGCGCCGTCTCGGCCGGCCCGAGCGCCGCGGTCGGCTCGTCCATGATCAGGATCCTGGCGTTGAAGTAGACCGCCCGGGCGATCGCGACCGCCTGGCGCTGGCCACCCGACAGCGACTTGACGGCCATCTTGAACCGCGTGAAGTTGGGGTTCAGGCGGCCCATGATCTTGCGGGTCTCGGCCTCCATGCTGGAGTCGTTGAGCCCACCGGTGCGGCTGGTGTGCTCGCGGCCGAGGAACAGGTTCCCGGGCGCGTCGATGTTGTCAGCCAGCGCGAGCGTCTGGTAGATGGTCTCGATGTTGTAGGCCTTGGCGTCGCGAGGGCTCCTGATCGTGACCGGCTTCTCCTCGATGAGGATGTCGCCGGAATCGGCGGGGTGGGCCCCCGACAGCACGCGCATGAGCGTCGACTTTCCCGCGCCGTTGCCGCCGACGAGGCCGACGACCTCGCCGGCGTGGAGGGTGATCGAGACGTCGCGCACGGCGTGGACGCCGCCGAAGGCGACGCTGATGTGCTGCATCCGGACGAGCGGCTTGCGCTCCGAGACGGTCATGGCCGTACCTTCCGTCCGCTCACGAACCGCGCTTGCGGTTCAGGGTGTCCAAGCCGACCGCGACGATCAGCACGATGCCGAGGACGATGTTCTGTCCCGCGGAGTTCACGTTGTTGAAGGCCAGGCCGTACTGGAGCGCCTGCATCACGAACGCGCCGATCACGGCGCCCGGGATCGTGCCGATGCCGCCGGAAAACGAGGTCCCGCCGATGACGGCCGCGGCGATGACATACAGCTCGTAGCCGACGCCGATGTCCAGCGTCGAGCCGTTCAGGCGGGCCGTCGAGACCGCGGCGGCCAAGGCGCACAGGATCCCCATCAGGATGAAGGTCTGCATGACCACCCGGCGGGTGTTGATGCCGGCCAGCTCGGCTGCGTCCGGGTTGCCGCCGAACGCGTATACGTAGCGGCCGAAGCGTCGGCGGGTTGCCAGCCACGCCATCACGATCGTGACGCCGACCAGGATCAGGACCGGGAACGGGAGCCCGTCGGCGATCTGGAGCCCGTCAGGGCTGATGCCGTGTTCCGTCGCGTACCGCGCCACGAGCCCCTGCGGCCAGAAGCTGTGGTTGGCGAACCAGGCGATGCCGAGGCAGGCCACTGACCCGATGACGACGAGCAGCCCCTCGGCCCACATCGGTCGAACCGGGAAGTCGTACCGCCGGCGCTGCCGTCGCCCCGCGTAGAGCATGGCGACGACCGCGAGGCAGCCAGCGACCGCGATGACCCAGGTCAGCGTCTCGCCCGCCGACCCGAGGTCGCCGCCGCCGATCAGCTGGAAGGTCGGGTCGATCCCGCTGACGGCGGCGCCCTGCGACTGGAACCACACGATGCCGCGGATCCAGAACAGGCCGCCCAGCGTGACGATGAATGACGGCACGCCGATGTAGGCGACGATGTAGCCCTGGAGGGCGCCGAACAGGGCGCCGATCACGACGCCGATCGCGATCGCGAGCGCCCACTGGAACGGGGCTCCGGGCGCGATGCCGAACACGTGCGGGAACCAGTCGCTCATCAGGAGCGCATAGGACATCGAGATGATGCCCACCAGGGAGCCGACGGAGAGGTCGATGTTCCGCGACACGATGATCAGCACCATGCCGGTGGCCAGGATCGCGATGCCCGTCGCCTGGACAGCCATCGTGATCATGGGCCCGGGTGCGATGAGCTTGCCGCCACTCATGAAGTTGAAGCCGATCAGGATCGCGGCGAGGGCGACGAGCATGCCGAACAGACGCAGGTCGATCTCGGTCTGCGCGAACAGCGCGCCGAGCCGACCCAGCGCGTTGCCGGTAGACGCGCGAGACGGCGGCTGCGCCTGCGACTGACCGGGCGCTGGCGCGGCGCCAGCCACGTTCGCCATGGTGGCTCTCCTTGGTCAGGACGCTGAAAGGGAGCTGCGCCCCCGGGGGTCCCGGGGGCGCAGCGTCATTCGCAGTTCAGGCCGGCTGGCTACTTGCAGGCCGCCGGTGCCGTCGCGGCATCGACACCCTTGCAGAGGTCAGCCTTCGAGATCTGGCCGCCGTCGATCGCCAGCTGCAGGTTGTCAGCGGTGAGCGGCGTGGGCTGAAGGATGAAGGAGCTGACCTTGTTGTTGCCCGGGGTCGTGAACGGCTGGGCGGTGAGTCCGGCAACCGGCGCGACCTTCGGGTCGATGAGGCCGTCCTGGAGCTTGAGGGTCGCCATGTCGCCACCGGCGCAGAGCGCGAGTGCAGCGGCACCAGCGGTCTTGCCGAGCTCATTGGCGTTCTTCCAGACGTCGACGTACTGCTTGCCGAGCGCCACATTGTTCAGGTTGGCGGGGTCGCCGTCCTGACCGCTGAGGGGCGGGAAGCCGTAGGACTTGGCCGTCAGGGCGCCGACGACGCCCAGGGCCGTGCTGTCGTTCTCCGCCAGGATGGCGTCGATCTTGTTCCCGTCCGCGTTGGCCTTGTCGATGATGGCTTCCATGTTCGACTGGGCCTTCTCGGTCTTCCAGGCGTCCGTCGGGGTGCCGGCGGGCCCGTTCAGGATCTTGATCTTGCCGGCGGTCACGGCGTCCTTGAGCCCGGCCTGATCCCAGCCCTGGGGCAGGAAGGTCGAGGCGTTCGGGTCGCCCGGGTCGCCCGTGATCAGGACGTAGTTGCCCTGCGGCACCTTCTTGATGATCGCGTCTGCTTCGGCCTTGCCCACGGCGACGTTGTCGAACGTGATGTACAGCGCGGTCGGGTCCTCGATGAGGCGGTCATACGCGATGACCTTGACGCCCGCCTGCTCGGCCTTCTGGACCGCCGGGATCACGAGCTTCGTGTCCTGGGCCAGAACGATCAGGACCTTCGCACCCTGCTGGACCATCGTGTCGATGTCGGTGGCCTGCTGTTCGGTGCTGAGGTTGGCGTCCTTGTCGATGTACGTGCCGCCAGCATCGGTGATCGTCTTCTGGATGGCCGGCTTGTCATGGGCCGCCCAACGCGGCTGCTGGAAGTTGTTCCAGGACACGCCGACCGTGCAGCCGGCGCCAGCCGGACTCTGCGCCGCCATGCTCTGCGCCGCCTCGCTGGCGGGCGCCGCGCTGGACGACGACGTGGTGTTGGAACATGCCGTGACGAGCATGACGGCTGCCGCCATCAGCGCGGCGGTCTTGCGAATGTGCACTCCGATCCTCCTCCTGGTCTGATGAACAGACACGCCTTCTAGCCTACATCCCTAGGCGAGCCCCTTTCGCATGGGCCTGCATGGCCGATTGACGATGGATGGGTCGGCGAGCATCGTCACGCGCTCGCCAGCTGGGGCGGCATGGTGATGGTCCCGAAGGACGCGGCGGGATCGGCCAAGAGCGGTTCGAACGCGAGCTCGGCCGCACCGCGCGCCGGAGCCCCGATCCCGATGGCGGCGGGAACGACGCGGACGCAGCTGCGGGCAGCCCCGAGGGCCCGGCGGTCGAGCTCACGCTCCAGGGCGGGTCGGACGGCGGGGAAGATCCGGGCGTGCATGGCCCCCAGGACGACCAGCTGCGGATTGAACACGTTGGTCAGCCCTGCGAGACCGATGCCCAGCCAGCGGCCGACGTGGTCGAGCGCGGCAATGGCAGACGCCGCACCGCCGGCGGCGTCGCGCAGGACGGTCTCGACGCCGTCGCGGCCGGCGTCGGGCGGCAGGCCTGCCAGCGCGAGCAGCGCGCCCTCGCCGACCTCGGTCTCCCAGCACCCGGTCGAGCCGCACCGGCACGGGATGCCGCCGGGGTTGACGGGCATGTGCCCGATCTCCCCTCCGTAGCCCGCGTGGCCCGTGAGCGGCTGGCCCCCGATGATGACGCCGCCGCCGACGCCGACCTCGCCCGACACGTAGACGACGTCCTGCACGCCGACAGCCGCCCCGCAGCGGTGCTCCGCCAGGAGGCCCATGTCGGCGTCGTTGGCGATCGCGATGGGCACGCCCAGGTCCAGGGCGGCGGCCAGGAGCTCCCCGAGCGGCACCTCGACCCAGCCGAGGTTGGGGGCGGTCCGGACCAGCCCGTCGCTGCGACGCACGACCCCCGCCACGGCCACCCCGACGCCGATGACCGGGACGTCGACTCGGGCCAGCAGCTCATTCGCCAGCTGGGCGATGTCGGCCACGACGCGATCCGCTGACAGGCGACCGCGCTCCCGCTCGACACGGGTCTCGGCGAGCGATGCGCCGCCCAGGCCGACGATGCTGACCGCGATCGAGTCGACCATGATCTCGATGCCGAGGACGGCGGCATGCGCTTCATTCGCGCGGACGATGGGGGACGGTCGACCTGGCGTGCCGAGTCGGACGGCGGGCTCCTCGATCGCGAGTCCGGCGTCCACGAGCTCGCCCACGAGCGCGCGGATCGCGCTCCGCGTCAGGCCAGTCCCGGCCACCAGCTCTGAGCGCGACAGCGGGCCGCGCTCGTGGAGCCCCCGGACGATGGCGCTCAGGTTCGCCCGGTGGACGGTTTCACTTCGCTGACCAATGTCCACCCGCCCGAGCGGCAACGTTTGTGCACCTCTCTTGCAAACTTGTGCAAGACTGTCCTACACGGACCCCGGCGCTGTCAAGTCAGCGCCGCCGGATGCGCCGGGACACGCCGCGGGCCCACGTTTCCGGAGGCTGCGGCGTCATGGCAAAGGTTCGCTTCGGGATCCTCTCCACCGCTGACATCGCGCTGGGCAAGGTGGTCCCGGGCATGCGGCGGGCGGGGCGCGTGGAGGTGCTCGCCATCGCCTCCCGCGACGGGGATCGCGCCCAGGCGGCGGCGACGGCGCACGGCATCCCACGCGCGTACGGCTCGTACGAGGCGCTGCTCGCGGACCCCGACGTCGACGCCGTCTACATCCCGCTCCCCAACCACCTCCACGCGCCGTGGACGATCGCCGCCGCCCGCGCCGGCAAGCACGTCCTGTGCGAGAAGCCGCTGGCGCTGACAGCGGCCGACGCCGAGGAGATGGTCCATGCCTGCGAAGCGGCCGGCGTGCTGCTGATGGAGGGCTTCATGTACCGGCACCACCCCTCATGGGTGGCCGTGCGGGAGTTGGTGGCGTCGGGGCGGATCGGGCGTCTTCGGGCGGTCAACAGCTGGTTCTCGTACCGCAACGAGGACCCGGCGAACATCCGCAACATCCGCGAGGCCGGCGGCGGGGCCCTCTACGACATCGGGTGCTACTCGGTGAACCTCTCGCGCATGCTCTTCGGCGGCGAGCCCGCCCGTGTCTCCGGGGCCGTCGTCCGCGACCCGGCCTCGGGCGTCGACGTCCTCGCCAGCGGCATCCTCGAGTTCGCCGACGGCGTGGCCAGCTTCGCGTGCTCGACCCGCGCCGAGCCCGACCAGCAAGTCCACGTCTACGGCACCGACGGCCGGATCTCGATCGACATCCCGTTCAACATCCCGCCCGACCGGCCCACCTGGATCTCGGTGGTGGCCGGCGGCGACCCGCCCGTCGCCCCGGCAACCGAGCGGCTCTCGTTCGAGGCCGCCGACCCGTACGGCGTCGAGGCGGACGCGTTCGCCGCAGCAATCCTGGACAAGACCCCGGTCCCGGTTCCTCCCGCGGACGCGGTCGCCAACCTGCGGGTGATCGAGCGGCTGTTCGCTGCGGGCGAGGGCTGAGCCCCGCAGCCGCCGGTCGGCGTACGATCGCCCTGAAATGCATGCGCGCACGAGCCCGCCCGCCCGCGAGGGCGCGACGGCGGCGCCCGGCCAGGCGTCGGGGGCGCCCGCGGGCCCGCCGTCGGCCATCGAGGAGCCAGCACCCAGCCCCGGGACGGCCCGCCGCGCCGTGCCCCGCGCGCGCCTGCTCGTTGCGGCGCTGCTCGTTGCGGCGCTCGCTCTGGCAGGCTGGGCGGCGGTGGGCGGCGGCCTCCCGGGGATCGGGCCCCAGGGGTCCAGCGCACAGGGCGCCCCGCTGTTCGTGGACGAGACGTCGTCGTCGGGCCTGGACCACGTCTACGGCGGGGGCGACACCGCCATGCTCGGTGGCGGGATGGCCGTCCTCGACTGCGACAAGGACGGCCGGCCGGACATCTTCGTCGCCGGCGGCGACAACCCGTCGGCGCTGTTCCGAAACGTCTCGGCGCATGGCGGAGCCCTGGCGTTCACGGCACTGCACGATCCGGCCACCGAGATCCGCGGCGCGACCGGCGCCTACCCGATCGACATCGACGGCGACGGCAACGCGGACCTCGTCGTGCTGCGTGTTGGCGGGGTCGACCTGCTGCGGGGCCTCGGCGGCTGCCGCTTCGCCCCCGCCAACGCCCAGTGGTCGTTCATCCCCCCGACGGGCTGGGAGACGGCGTTCAGCGCCACCTGGGAGGGGGCCAATGCCGCGCCCACGCTCGCGTTCGGCACCTACGTCGGCCTCGACGCGAACGGCGACGCGACCTACACCTGCGCCCCCGGCGAGCTGTATCGGCCGGTTGCCGCCGCCGCCTACGGTGCGCCGATCGCGCTCTCGCCCGGCTATTGCCCGCTGTCGATGCTGTTCAGCGACTGGGACGGGTCAGGCCGGCGCGACCTCCGGATCGCCAACGACCGCCACTACTACGACGCCCACTTCGCCGATGTCGGCGGCGAGCAGCTGTGGCGGGTGGCCCCCGGCGAGGCGCCGCGCGCCTACACCGCGGCCGACGGCTGGAAGCAGCTCCAGGTGTGGGGGATGGGGATCGCGAGCCAGGACCTCAACGGCGACGGGCTGCCCGAGGTCTACATCACGAGCCAGGCGGACAACAAGCTCCAGACGCTGGCCGATGGCCCGGCGCACCCCACCTACACCGACATCGCCCTGCGGAGCGGCGTGCTCGGGACGCACCCGGTCAACGGCGGCGACCCGCTCCAGTCGACCGCCTGGCACCCGCAGTTCGAGGACGTCAATAACGACGGGCTGATGGACCTCTACGTCTCGAAGGGCAACATCGACCAGGTGCCCGACTCCGCGAGCCTCGATCCCAGCAACCTCTACATCGGCCAGCCGGGAGGCACGTTCACCGAGCAGGCGGCCGCCGCTGGGATCGTGAACTACGACCACACGCGCGGGGCGGCCGTGGTGGACCTCAACGGCGACGGCCTGCTCGATCTGGTGGAGGTCATGGTGAACGCGCCGGTCCGCGTGTTCCGCAATGTCGGCAGCGGCTCGGCGTCTGCGCCGGCGCCGATGGGCCACTGGCTAGGGGTCGACCTGCAGCAGGGCGGGGGCAACGTCGACGCCGTGGGCGCCGTCATCGAGGTGCGGAGCGTGAGCACGGACCTCCGCCGGGAGGTGGTCGTCGGCGGCGGGCACATCAGCGGCGAGCTCGGCCCGACCCACTTCGGCCTGGGCGGTGACGCGACGGCCGAGGTCCGCGTCCAGTGGCCCGACGGCGCGTGGGGCCCGTGGCTGTCCACGCCCGCCGACCGCGTCGTCCTCGCGCGCCGCGACGCCGGATCGCTCGTCGAGGAGCCGGCACCCTGAGGGTGCGGCATTTGTGCGATCCGACGGTCGCCTGCTATCCTCCGCCGGTCGAAGAAGTAGACACTGTTTAGCCACGCCATCGTTCGTGTCGGAGGATCGAGTGCCGCTCGCGCGGGAGAAGAAGCAAGAGGTCATCGCCGAGTACGCCGTCAAGGACGGCGACACCGGCTCGCCCGAGGTCCAGATCGCGCTCCTGACCGAGCGCATCCGCGACCTGAACGAGCACCTCCGCCGCTTCCCGAAGGACAACCACTCGCGCCGCGGCCTCCTCAAGCTCGTGGGTCAGCGCAGGCGCCTGCTCGCGTACCTCATCAAGAAGGACGCCACGCGCTACCGGGCCGTCATCGGCTCGCTCGGGCTCCGCCGCTAGCCATCGCCCACCCGGCCCCGGGTCTTGTCCCGGGGCCGTTCGTTACCCGGCGTTCGCCAGCGTCCAGCCCGGCCCACCCGCCAAGGGACCCTCTCCTGGCCCGACGACCAAGGAGGTCGTAGACCCGTGCCCACGCCCACCACGCTCGAGATCGAGCTCGGCGGCCGCACCCTCACGCTCGAGACCGGCAAGCTCGCCGGGCTCGCTGGAGGTGCCGTTACCGTCCGCTACGGCGACTCGCTCGTCCTCGGCACCGCCAACCGTTCAGAGCCGCGCCCCGGCCTGGACTTCTTCCCGCTCACCGTGGACTTCGAGGAGCGGATGTATGCCGCCGGCAAGATCCCCGGCGGGTTCATCAAGCGCGAGGGCCGCGCGTCCGAGCAGGCGATCCTCGCCGCTCGCTTGACGGACCGCCCCATCCGCCCGCTCTTTCCCGCCGGCTACAAGGACGACATCCAGATCGTGATCACCGTCCTCTCGACGGACCAGGAGAACGACCCGGACGTCCTCGGCACCATCGCCGCGTCGTCCGCCCTCTCGATCAGCGAGATCCCGTTCCAGGGTCCGGTCGGCGCGGTCCGCATCGGCCGCATCGACGGCGAGTTCGTGGTCAACCCCACGATCAGCCAGCTCGCCGAGTCCGAGCTCGACCTCGTGGTCTCCGGCACGCGCGACGCGATCATGATGGTCGAGGCGGGCGTGAAGATCCTGCCTGAGGACGTGATGGCCGAGGCCATCCTGTTCGGCCACCGCGCCCTGCAGCCGATCGTCGAGGTCCAGGAGAAGCTCCGCGAGCTCGTCGGCAAGCCCAAGCGCATCCCGTACCTCGAGCCGCAGACCGACTCGGTCGCCGCGTTCGTCGAGCGGGCCAGGGCGGGCGGCGAGTTCGTGGTCGTGGACGTCGAGACGACGGGCACCGACCCCAAGTCCGCGGACCTCGTCGAGGTGGCCGCCGTCCGCGTGAAGGGCGGCAAGGTCGTCGGCGAGTTCTCCACGCTCGTCAACCCCGGCCGCCCGATCGTCGGCAACCAGATGCACGGCCTGACCGACAAGGACGTCAAGGGCGCCCCGAGCCCGGCCGAGGCCGCGCGCAAGGTGCTCGACTTCGTCGGCGACGCGCCCTTCGTCGGCCACTCAGTGGGCTTCGACATCGGGTTCATCGAGGCGGCCCTCGGCGACGGCACCCGCGTCGAGCCGGGCAGGTACCTCGACACGTTCGTGATCGCACGCGAGGGGTACCCCGACCTCGAGAACTACAAGCTGGGCACGCTGGCCGCGTTCTTCGGCATCGAGCTGGCCCAGGCGCACCGCGCCATGCCCGACGCGAAGGCGACCGCCGAGCTGCTCATCTGGTTCGCCAACGACCTGCCCGGCCGCCTCGATGCACTGGGCGCGGACATCGCGGACGCCATCCGCGTGGTCAAGGCCGATCCGGACGAGTCGGCAAAGCGGCTCGACGCGGCCCGCCGCGCCGCACGCGTGTCCAAGGGCCTGTTCAACCTCGTGCACAAGAAGACGGTCCGCAAGCTCGTCCTCGCCGAGAGCCTGCGCATGGACGGGCGCGGCCTCGACGAGATCCGCCCGATCTCGGTCGAGGTGGGCCTCCTGCCGCGCACGCACGGCTCGGGCCTGTTCACCCGCGGCCAGACGCAGGCGCTGACCATCGCCACGCTCGGCCCGTCCTCGGACGTCCAGCGGATCGACACGATCAGCCCCGAGACGGAGAAGCGGTACCTCCACCACTACAACTTCCCGCCCTACAGCACCGGCGAGAACAAGCCGATGCGCGGGCCGTCCCGGCGCGACATCGGCCACGGCAACCTCGCCGGCCGGGCGCTGCTGCCGGTCCTCCCGACTCAGGAGGAGTTCCCGTACGTCATCCGCCTCGTCTCCGAGGTCGTGGCCGGCAACGGCTCCACCTCGATGGCGTCGACCTGCGGCAGCACCCTCGCCCTGATGGACGCGGGCGTGCCGATCAAGGCGCCGGTCGCGGGCGCGGCGATGGGCCTCGTGCTCGACGGGGACACCGGCAACTTCGTCGTCCTCACCGACATCCTCGGCAAGGAGGACTCGATCGGTGACATGGACTTCAAGGTCACCGGCACGACGGAGGGAATCACAGCCCTCCAGATGGACATCAAGGTCAAGGGCATCGACGAGCGCGTGATCCGCGAGGGCCTCCGCAAGGCCCTGGCCGCGCGCCTGTTCATCCTCGACAAGATGACCGCCGTGCTGCCTGCCGCCCGCGAGGAGATGAGCGACTTCGCGCCGCGCATCATCACGATCAAGATCAACCCTGAGAAGATCCGCGACATCATCGGCAAGGGCGGCTCGATGATCCGCAAGATCCAGGAGGAGACCGGCACCGAGATCAACGTCGAGGACGACGGCTCGGTGGAGATCGCGGCCGTCTCGGGCGAGAACTCCCGCAAGGCCATCCAGTGGATCGAGAGCCTGACCCGCGAGGTCGAGGTCGGATCGCTCTACCTGGGCAAGGTCACCCGGCTGATGAACTTCGGCGCGTTCGTCGAGATCCTGCCGGGCAAGGAGGGCCTCGTCCGGATCGGCGAGCTCGCCGACTACCACGTGCCGTCCGTCGAGGACGTCGTGTCGGTGGGCGACGAGGTCATGGTGGTGGTCACCGAGATCGACCGCCAGGGCCGGGTCAACCTGTCCCGCAAGGCCGCGATGCAGCGCCACCTGGCGAAGTAGCACCGCCCGGCAGGACGACACACGCGAGAGGCCCGGCGGCAACGCCGGGCCTCTCGATTCCGGCGTCGTACGCTACGCCCATGGGCGCCACCATCCGGATCTCCACGGACCCGTCCGAGATCGACCTCGACTGGCTCCACGCCGCGCTCTCCGAGCGGGCGTACTGGGCCCTGGGCCGCAGTCGCGAGACGGTCGAGCGCTCGATCGAGCACTCGCTGTGCTTCGCCGCGTTCGACGGCGACCGGCAGGTGGGCTTCGCGCGGGTCGTCTCCGACCAGGCGACGTTCGCCTGGGTGTGCGACGTGTTCGTCGAGGACGGTCGACGGGGCGAGGGGATCGGGCGGCGCCTGATGGAGGCCGTCGTGCTCGACCCGCGGCTCTCGGGGCTCAGGCGCATGGTCCTCGCGACCAGCTCGCCCGACTTCTACACGCAGTTCGGGTTCACGCCGCTCGACCGCCCCGAGCGCTGGATGCTCCGGCCCGGCCCGAGCTGACGTTCCGCGCGCCGTCGGCGATCCCGCCAAATCGGGACGCCCCCGGGCTGGCAGCACCGGGGGCGATCACCCTTGCCGACGTCAGGCGGCAGGATGGCCGTTGGGGTCCAGATCGCGGCTGTCGCAGCCGACGGCCTGGGCGAGGATGGCGACGAGGAGGAACAGCAGGAGGGGGAGCAGGAGTTCCATGGATCGAATCCTAGGCGCGGGGTTGATAAGAGCAAGCGCGTATGGTCAAATGAAAGATCATGACAGCTGATCAATTGGCCAACGTGCCGACATCGCCGCCCGCGGCGCTGAGCGTGCTGGGGGATTCGTTGTCGGACCTGAGCCTGCGGCAGCTGCTCTCGTTCCGCGCGGTCGCAGAGCAGGGGTCCTTCCACGGGGCTGCGGAGGTCGTGGACTACACCCAGTCGGCGGTCAGCCAGCATGTCGCCGCGCTGGAGGCGTCGCTGGGCGTGCGGCTGTTCGATCGGGGCAGGGGACGCCGCACCGTCGCGCTGACCGAAGCCGGGGAGCTCCTGCTCCGCCACGTCGGCCCGATCGCGGACCGGCTGCAGGCCGCCCGGGCGGACCTGCAGGCGTACGCGCGCGGCGAGACGGGCACGCTGCGCGTCGGCGTCTACCAGAGCGTCGGCGCCCGCGCGCTGCCCGCGATCATCGGGCGCTTCGGGCAGGCGTGGCCGGGCATCGACGTGCGGCTCACCGAGGTGCTCAGCGACGAGGGGGGCCTCGGCCTCCTGGCGTCCGGCGCCCTCGAGCTCGCGTTCGGCGTGCTGCCGCTCGCGCCAGGGCCCTTCGAGGGCGTGGAGCTCATGCGCGACCCGTTCGTGCTGGTGACACGGCCGGACTCGCCGCTCGCGAAGCTGTCCGGTCCGCCCCCGCTCGAGCTGATCGCGGCGCAGAAGCTGGTCGGGTTCCGCTCCTGCCGCAGCACGCGGTGGGCGGAGGAGCGCCTCCGGGAGACGGGCCGCGAGCCGGAATTCGTCCTGCGCTCCGAGGACAACGGGATCGTGCAGGCCATGGCCGCGGCCGGGCTCGGCGTGGCGCTTGTGCCGCAGCTCACCGTTGACCCGGCCGATCCTGCGATCCGCGTCATCCCCACAGACCTCGAGCCGCGCCGGATCGCGCTCGTCTGGCATCGTGACCGGTACCGCTCGCCGGCCACCCTCGCGTTCATCGAGATCGCCCGCGCGGTGTGCGCGGACCTCGCGGTGGAGCGGCGGACGGAGCGCCCGCACGCATGATGCCTGGCTCCCGGGGCGGGGTGCGGAGGGGGCCCGCTGATATACTCCCGCGCGTGCCCGACAACCAGTCGCTAGAAGGTCGGACCGTGCCCGGAACCAGCCCCGCCAAGCTCACCGTCGCCGTCGTCGGCGCCACCGGCGCCGTGGGCCGCACCATGACCACGGTGCTGCTCGAGAAGCAGTTCCCGATGACCGGGCTGCGCCTGCTCGCGTCAGAGCGCTCTGCGGGCCGTTCCCTGACCGTCGAGGGGTGGGGCGACATCACGGTGGAGCTCGCCACCCCGGACGCGTTCGAGGGCATCGACATCGCGCTGTTCAGCGCCGGCGGCGGCACCAGCAAGGAGCTGGCCCCGGAGGCCGCGAAGCGCGGCTGCACCGTGATCGACAACTCGTCCGCGTGGCGGATGGATCCCGACATCCCGCTCGTGGTCAGCCAGGTCAACCCGGACGACCTGGCCTGGCACGAGGGGATCATCGCCAACCCCAACTGCTCCACCATGCAGCTGATGCCGCCGCTGATGGCCCTGCGCGACGCCGTGGGCATCGAGCGGATGGTGGTCGACACCTACCAGGCGGTGTCAGGCACCGGGCACAAGGCGATCGTCGAGCTCGAGGAGCAGGTCAGGGCGCATGCCGAGGGCCGTCCCAAGGTCGCGAGCGTCTACCCGTACCCGATCGGGTTCAACGCCCTGCCCCACATCGACGTGTTCCTCGACAACGGGTACACCAAGGAGGAGTGGAAGGTCGTCACCGAGAGCCGCAAGATCCTGCACCTGCCGGACCTGCGCGTCTCGTGCACCGCCGTCCGCGTCCCGGTCTTCATGAGCCACTCGGAGGCCGTCCACATCGAGACCCGGGCGCCGATCACGCCGGCCGAGGCACGCGAGCTGTTCGCCAGGGTGGAGGGCGTGGTGGTCCAGGACGACCCGGCGAACAAGGTCTACCCGCTCGCGGAGCACGCCGCGGGGTCCGACCAGGTCTACGTCGGGCGCGTCCGCCAGGACCCGTCCATCCCCGACAACAAGGGCCTCGCGTTCTGGGTGGTCAGCGACAACCTGCGCAAGGGCGCCGCGTCGAACGCCGTCGAGATCGCGGAAGTGCTCGTTGCGCGCGGCTGGGTCCGCAAGGCGAGCGATCGCGCGGCCGTCGCCGGGGGAACGCCGGCGTGACCCGCGACGAGCGCCGCGCGGCGCTCGAGCAGATCGCGAACGAGGTCCGGGCCTGCTCCGCCTGCCGCCTCAGCGAGGGGCGGAACCGTGCCGTGCCCGGTGAGGGCGACCCGGACACCGAGGTCGTCTTCGTGGGAGAGGGCCCGGGCTTCAACGAGGACCGCGAGGGGCGTCCGTTCGTCGGCCGCGCCGGCGGCCTGCTCGTGCGGCTCCTGGCGAGCATCGGCTGGCGGCGCGAGGATGTGTTCATCACCAACGTGGTGAAGTGCCGGCCGCCCGACAACCGCGACCCCCAGCCCGACGAGATCGCCGCGTGCGCGCCGTACCTGCGTCGACAGCTCGAGGTCCTCGACCCTGCGGTCGTGGTCACGCTCGGCCGCTACTCGATGGGGACCTTCATGCCCGGTGCGCGGATCGGCCAGGTGCACGGGACCACGTCGCCGGTCGACCCGGCGACCGGCGCCCGGGACGCGCTGGCGTTCGCGATGTACCACCCGGCCGCCGCCCTGCGCACGCCCGCCCTCGAGCGCGAGAGCTACGAGGACGTCGCACGCGTGCCGGGGGTGCTCCGGCGCTCGCGGGAGCGCCGCGAGGGCTCCGCGCCTGCGGACGCCTCGGCTCACCCGCAGGCCGCTGCAGAGACGGAGGCCCCCTCGCCGCCCGCCGACTCCGCTCCCGGAGCCGGCCCGGCCGAAACCGCCGCCCCCGCGCCCCCCGCCGCCCCCGCGCCCCCCGCTGCCCCCGTCCCCGCGCCCGCCGCCCAACCGGCGGAGGCGAGCGCGCCTGCGTCGCCGGTCGAGTCGCCCGCGCCCGCGGACGACGCGTCCCAGCTCACGCTGTTCTGACCCCCGGAGCTAGACGGACGACCGATGCCTGACCCGAACACACCGCTGCGCATCATCCCGCTGGGCGGGGTGGGTGAAATCGGCAAGAACTGCTACGTCTTCGAGTACGGCGACGACATCGTCGTCATCGACTGCGGGCTGATGTTCCCCGACGAGGAGATGTTCGGCATCGACCTCGTCGTGCCCGACGTGACGTACCTCAAGGAGCACCGCGAGAACGTCAGGGCGTTCCTGATCACGCACGCCCACGAGGACCACGTGGGCGGGCTGCCCTATGTGCTGCCCGAGTTTCCCGGCGTGCCCGTGTATGCCAGCACGCTTGCGCGCGGCCTGCTCGGCAACAAGATCAAGGAGCACAAGCTCCACAACAACCCCATGATCTCGCTGGAGCCAGGCGACGAGATCGAGATCGGGCCGTTCACGGCGGTCCCGTTCCGGATCGGCCACTCCATCCCGGACGCGATGGGCATCGCGCTGCGCACGCCGGTGGGGATCGTGGTCCACACCGGCGACTTCAAGTTCGACCACACCCCGGTGGACGGCAAGCTTTCGGACTTCCACATCCTCGCCCGCCTCGGCGAGGAGGGTGTCGTCGCGCTGCTGTCGGACTCGACCCGCGCCGAGAACCCCGGCTACACGCCCTCGGAGCGGACGGTCGGCGAGGCCTTCCGCGAGATCATGGAGGGTCTCGACGGCCGGGTGATCGTGGCCACCTTCGCCTCCAACATCGCCCGGATCCAGCAGGTGTTCGACGCGGCCGCCACGTTCAACCGCCAGGTCGCGGTGGTCGGGCGCTCGATGGAGCAGAACACCCGGATCGCCACCGACCTCGGCTACCTGACGTACCCGCCGTCGCAGCTGCTGGCCAAGGACAAGATCGGTGATCACCCCGCACACCGGACGGTGATCGCGACCACCGGGGCACAGGGCGAGCCCATGTCCGGCCTCGCCCGCATGGCGAACCGCGACCACCGGTTCGTCGAGATCCAGCCGGGCGACACCGTGATCGTGTCCGCCAGTCCCATCCCCGGCAACGAGGAGTACGTCGCCCGGACGATCGACAACCTGTTCAAGGCGGGCGCCAACGTCTTCTACCACACGATCAAGCGGGCGCACGTCTCCGGGCACGCGAGCCAGGAGGAGCTCAAGCTGATGCTCGGGCTCACCAAGCCCACCAACTTCATCCCGATGCACGGCGAGTTCCGGATGCTGGTCCAGCACGGCCGCCTCGCCATCGAGACGGGCGTGAAGCCCGAGAACGTCTTCATCATCGAGAACGGGACGCCGATCGAGATCCTGCCCGACGGCTCGGCGCGGCGCGGCCAGCCGGTCGCCGCGGGCTACGTGTTCGTCGACGGCCTGTCGGTGGGCGAGGTGGGCGACGTCGTCCTGCGCGATCGACGCGCCCTCGCCAACGACGGCATGTTCATGGTGGTCGTGGCCGTGGACAAGCAGACGGGGCACATGGTCGGGCGGCCCGAGATCATCACCCGCGGCTTCGTCCACGGGAACGAGGAGGACCCGATCATCGACGAGGCGATCCGCCGGATCCGCGAGGCCGTGGACAACCCGAGCGATCGCATCTCCGAGGTGGCTCTGCTCAAGAGCCAGATCAAGGACAGCCTCTCCCGCTTCCTCTACGAGCAGACCAAGCGGCGCCCGATGGTCTTCCCCGTGGTGGTCGAGGTCTAGCGTGGCCCAGCGCCGACGGTCCACCCGCAGCACGAGCTCCTCACGGAGCCGGCGCTCGACCGCCCGCAAGGGTGGCGCGCTGCCGACCCCGGGCCTGCCCCGGCTGGGCGTCTCCCCGGCGGTGGCGCGGTCGCTCGTGGGCCTCGTGCTCCTGGTCCTCGGCGCGATCCTGATGGTCGCGATGCTGCTGCCCGGGGAGGGCCGGCTGACCGACTACGTGCGCAACCTCGTGGTGCCGTTCTTCGGGGCCGCCCGGTACCTGCTGCCGCTCGTGCTGCTGGTCGCCGGGTGGTACCTCGAGTGGGGCCCGGGCCGCCACCCGGACTCGCCCTGGGCCCGCACGCTGGCCGGGATCGCCGTCGCGTACGTCGGGTTCCTCGGCCTCGTCCAGGCGGTGGCGGGGTCCGGCGGCCGCATCGGGACCTTCCTCTTCGAGGGTCTGGAGCCGCTGCTCACGGCCCCGGGCGCATTCGTGGTGCTGCTCGCGGTGACGATCGCGGGCCTCCTCGTGGCGTTCGACCAGCCCCTCCACGCGCTCCTGTCGCCCGCTACCCGAGCGGCGAGGGCCGCGGGCGCCTCGCTCCAGGCGCGCGCCACCGCGCCGGGGGCCGAGCCGGCTGCCACGGTGCGCCATGCGGGCCAGCCGCAGCTCGGGCCGGGCGGCGGCAACGGCGACGACGCCGGGTCCACAGCGCGGCGCGGCCGCGCCCCGCGGATGGCACCGGGCGAGGCACCCGGCCAGACCGGCGCCTGGGGAGGGGACGCAGCGGCGGTGCCGCCCGCGATCGCCACTCCGCCGCCGATCTCCGCGACGATCGCACCCCAGCGCGCGCGCGGCGCCGATGCGGGCGAGACGGCCCCCGACGCGAAGCCGTCGGCGGCCGAGCCGCGCCCGCTCGACCGCGACGGTGACGGCGTGATCGAGGCGGGCGATGCCCCGGCCTCGCGGGCCGGCGTCGACTGGGTCCTGCCGGGCCCGGAACTGCTCGAGCTGGACCGCATCGCCACGCCGGCTGACGGCGCGAGCCGCGAGGCGGTCCACCGCCACAACGAGGTGCGGATCGTCGAGAAGCTGAGCAGCTTCGGGATCGAGGCGAGCATCGTCGGCCGCAACGCGGGCCCGGTGGTCACCCAGTACGAGGTGGAGCCGGCGCCGCACGTCAAGGTGAGCCGGATCGAGGCGCTGTCCGACGACCTCGCGATGGCGCTGGCGGCGCGCAGCATCCGCATCGAGGCGCCGATCCCCGGCAAGAGCGCCGTCGGGATCGAGATCCCCAACGCCGAGTTCAACGTCGTCTCGCTGCGGCGGATCTTCGACGAGGTGGACTTCACCGCGAGCGGCTCGAAGCTGATGTTCGCGCTCGGCCGGGACGTCGCGGGCAAGGCGACGGCGGTCGACCTCGCGCGGATGCCGCACCTCCTGATCGCCGGCGCCACCGGCTCCGGCAAGAGCGTGATGGTCAACGCGCTGATCACGAGCCTGCTGTGCAAGGCCGAGCCCACCGAGGTCCGGATGATCCTGATGGACCTCAAGCGTGTCGAGCTCGCCGGCTACAACGGGCTGCCGCACCTGTACGTGCCGGTGATCACCGAGCCGGAGCGCGCGAAGTCCGCCCTCAAGTGGGCCGTCAACGAGATGGAGGCGCGATACCGGCGCTTCGCCGGCGCCACGGCGCGCAACATCAAGGGCTACAACGAGACGCGCGCGGACCCGGCCGACCGCCTGCCCTACATCGTGATCGTCATCGACGAGCTGGCCGACCTCATGATGCGCGAGGGCAAGAACATCGAGGACCCGATCGTCCGGCTCGCCCAGAAGGCGCGCGCCACCGGCATCCACATGGTGCTCGCGACGCAGCGCCCGTCGGTGAACGTCGTGACCGGCCTGATCAAGGCGAACTTCCCGAGCCGGATCGCGTTCGCGATGGCGAGCCAGATCGACAGCCGGACCATCCTCGATGCGCCGGGCGCGGAGGACCTCATCGGCCGGGGCGACATGCTCTACCAGCCGTCCGACCTGCCGCGCCCGATGCGGCTCCAGGGCGTGTTCGTGTCCGACGCGGAGATCGGGCGCATCACCGGGCACTGGCGCGACCAGATCGACGGCGAGCCGCGCTACGACCTCGCGATCGTCACGTCGGACGACGAGTCCACGGGCTCGGTGGACGACCTCGCCGACGAGGAGGCGGACCGCCTGCTGCCCGATGCCGTTTCGGTGATCCGGGAGTACGATCGTGCCTCGGCGTCCCTGCTGCAGCGGCGCCTCAAGGTCGGGTATGCGCGCGCCGCCCGGATCATCGACCAGCTGGAGGCGCGCGGCTACGTGGGGGCGTTCGACGGCTCGAACGCCCGGATGGTCCTCCGCCGCGATGACGGGGCGACCGCCGCTGACGAGGACGGTGGATGACGGCTCGGGACGAGGCACGACGACGGCGCGCTGACGCACGCGATGTCGAGCGCGCCTACGCGCCCGAGGCCGGGCCCTCGCTGCCGCAGCGCCTGGTGGAGGCCCGCGAGCACAAGGGCGTCGACCTGCTGCGCGCCGAGCGGGAGACCAAGATCCGCGCCCGCTACCTCGCGGCGCTCGAGGCGGGGGACTACGCCGACCTGCCGGGCGCGGTGTACACGAAGGGGTTCCTGCGCAACTACGCGCTGTACCTCGGCCTCGACCCGGAGGACGTGACGCGCCAGTGGAAGCGTGAGCGGGGCGACCTCTCGATCCCTGCCGAGCCCGTGCTCAACGTGCCGCGCCCGATCGAGGCGCCGCGACAGGGCGTCAGCATCTCGCCCGTGCTCGTGGTGGCGGGCCTCCTGGTCGTGCTGATCGCGGCGTTCGGGGTCTACATCGGCGTCCAGCTGCTGCGCTACGCCAAGCCGCCGACGATCGCAGTCACCGACCCCGCCCAGGCCGTGATCTCGGTCGCGGACGGGACGACCTCGTACACCTTGCACGGCACCTCGATCGCCGGCGCGTCGATCACGATCACCGACCCCGGCCTCGAGCAGCCGTACCGGGTCAACGCGGACGACACCGGGCACTGGACCGCGGACGTCCAGCTGCGCCGCGGCCGCAACGAGTTCGACGTCAACGCGGTGGACCCGCAGACCGGGAAGACCTCGGACGCCACGGTGAAGCTGTTCATCACGGTGCCGGTCACGGTGCTCGAGGCGCCGCAGCTCACGCTCAGCTCGCCCGCGGACGGCTCGCAGTTCTCGAACGGGGCGATCCCGGTCAACGGCGCGACCGCGAACGCCGCCAAGGTGACCGTGTCCGCGAACCGCATCTCGGCGGCCGCCGCCTCGGCCAAGCCTGCCCCGACGCCGGCGCCGGGCGCCTCGGCGACCTCCGCGCCGACGCCGGCGAGCTCGCCCGACGTCGGCCCCGTATCGGTGGACGTGGGCGCTGACGGCTCGTTCGAGGCGCCGCTCAACCTCTCCACGGGCAACTGGGAGGTCATCGTCACCGCGGTCTCGGCAGACGGCAAGACCAACACCCAGGTCCGCCATGTGTCCATCCAGTACCAGGGCGTCAACGTGGTGATCTCGGTCAAGGGCGCGCGCGCGTGGCTCAAGGTCTGGGTGGACGGCACGATCTCGCCGGTGACCGGCGCGGGCGGCGTCGTGTACGACCCGGGCAAGGTGCTCACGTTCACGGGCCAGCACACGATCGAGGTCCGGACCGGCAAGTCCAGCGCAACCTACTTCACCGTCAACGGGCAGAATCTCGGCCACATGTCGAGCGCCGGCAACCCCGAGACGTGGCTGTTCGCGCCCCCGAACCCGCCGCAGAAGACGAACCGCACCTGACGTGGCCGACCCGCTGGTCGAGCACGCCCGCCGGCTCCAGGACGCCTGCCTCGAGCGGGGCCGCACCGTGGCCGCCGCCGAGTCGTGCACGGGCGGGCTGGTGGCCCACCTGATCACTGAGGTGCCCGGCTCGTCGGCCTACTTCCGTGGCGGCGTCGTGGCGTACAGCGACGACGTGAAGCTCGACCTGCTCGGCGTGCCGGAGGAGGCGCTGCGTGCCCACGGGGCGGTCTCGGCACAGGTGGCGGTCGCCATGGCCGAGGGCGTGCGCGCCCGCGTCGGCGCGGATGTGGGAGCGGGCGTCACAGGGATCGCCGGACCCGACGGCGGCACGGACGCGAAGCCCGTCGGCCTCGTGTACGTCGCGGTCGCCGGGGGCCCGACGCCGGTCGTCCAGCGCTTCCTCTGGCCCCACGACCGCGAGGGGAACAAGCGCGCGAGCGCGGAGGCAGTGCTGCGCATGCTGCTCGAGGCCGTGGAGGGCCCTGGGTGACCGTCCGCGACAAGGCCGAGATCGGCGCCGGCCTGGCGCCCGCCCGGCCGTCGCGCCCCATCGCGGCGGGGGAGCGGATCCACATCGTGGGGGCCCAGGGCGCCGGCGCCTCTGCGGCAGCGGTGCTCGCGGCGTGGGCGGGCGCGGATGTCGACGGGTGCGATCCCGGCGGGCCCGGCCAATACGCGGCGGCGCTCGATGCTGTGGGTGTGCCCGTGGCCCCGGTGCACGATGCCGCGCACGTCCTCGGCCCGCGGCGCCCGGCCCGGCTGGCGGTGACCAAGGCGCTCACGGCCATCGACCCCGACAACCCTGAGCTCCACGCCGCCCGCGACGCCGGCATCCCCCTCGAGCCCTGGCAGCAGGTCGTGGCGGACGCCGCCCACGGGCGACGCCTCATCGGCGTGGCCGGGACGCACGGCAAGAGCACCACCGCGGGCTGGCTCGTGCACACGCTGATCGGTCTCGACGCGGACCCCGGCGCCTTCGTGGGCGCGCTGCTGCCCGCGGGCGAGACGGGGATCGGCGTGGCGGCCACGGCGCGCAAGGGGGCGGGGGAGCCATTCGTGGTCGAGGCGGACGAATACGCGGGCAACTTCGACCCGTACCGCCCCGACATCATCGTCCTCACCTCCGCCGAGTGGGACCACCCCGACGTCTTCGCGGATGGCGAGGCGGTGATCGTCGCATTCGAGGCCTGGATTCGCCGTGCCGCCGAGGGCAGGGGAGCGGGGGCGGGGCAGCCTGTCCTGGTGGCGAACGTCGGCGACGCGGGTGCGGCCGAGCTGGTGCGCAGGCTCGCCGATTGGCCGGGTCGCATCATCCGCACCGTCGTGGACCCTCGACCGGGCACCATTGTCCAGCCTTGCGTCGTCGCCGCCATCCTCGAGGCAGACCCTGACGGCACACGCCTGATGGTGTCCACCGATGGGCCGGTCGGCACCGTGCGACTGCCCACCGCTGGTCGGCACAACGTCTCCAACGCGCTGGGCGTCATCGGCGCGTGCCTGGCAGCGGGGCACGACTTCGACGCGATCCTCGCTGCCATGGCGACGTTCCCCGGCGTCGGCCGGCGGCTCGAGTGCAAGGGCGAGGCGGCGGGCGTGGTGGTGTACGACGACTACGGCCACCACCCGACCGCGATCCGCGAGACGCTGGCGGCCGTCCGTCAGCGCGCCCCTGACCGCCGGGTGTGGGCGGTCTACGAGCCGCTCACGTTCCACCGCACGGCGGCGATGCTCGACCAGTTCGCCGACGCCCTGGGCACCGCGGACGCGGTCGCAGTCGCGGACATCTGGGCCGGGCGCGACCCGGACACCACGGTGGCCTCGGCCGCCGGGCTCGCGGACGCGGTGACCCGCCGCAACGCAAAGATTCCCGTGGCCGCCCCGGGCTCGGTCGAGGCCACAGCGGCCTGGCTTGCCCGCGAGGTCCGCGCGGGCGACGTGGTGCTGGTGATGGGCGGCGGCCGCTCGTACCGGATCGGCGAGCTGCTGCTCGAGGCCCTGCAGTCCCGATGACGCTGACCTACGCTGCCGCCCACGACCTGCTCGACGCGCTCGTGCGCGCCCGGACCGCCCATGACGGCGACGCGCTGACCGACCTGTTCGCACCGGAAGCCGAGGTCAGCCTGGACCCGTTCGCGTCACCGCTGTCCGGACACAATGCCCTGCGGGCATACTTGCTCGAGACGGCGGACGCCGAGCACTGGTACGACGTGGCGATTGAGCGCCACTGGGTGTCGGGCGCCACGGTTCTCGCCGCGTGGCACGCCAGCTGGACACGGCGTGCCGACGAGGCGAAGGTCCGGCAGGCAGGCTTCCTCTCCGCCGAGGTTGGAGGGGACGGGCGCATCGGGCGCCTCCGGCTGTGGACAGTGACCCGCGAGCACCTCGCGGGCTGAAGGGAGCGCCGATGGCGGGCGAAGTCACGTTCGACGTGGTGTCGGACTTCGACGAGCAGGAGCTCCGCAACGCGCTGGACCAGGTCCGGCGCGAGGTGGTGCAGCGCTACGACCTCAAGGGTGCCCACGTCGATCTGACCCAGGAGAAGGCGCGCCTGGTCCTCGTGACCGACAGCGACATGCACGCCAAGGCCGTGCGCGACCTGATCGAGTCCAAGGCGGTGCGTCGCAACCTCTCGCTCAAGATCTTCGACTGGGGCGAGGTGCTGCCGGCGGGCGGCAGCAAGGTCCGCCAGGAGATCGGCCTGCGCCGCGGGCTCTCCGACGAGCTCGCGCGCAAGATCGTGAAGCTCATCCGGGACGAGTACCCGAAGGTCCAGCCGCGCGTCCAGGGCGATGCCGTCCGCGTCGCGGGCAAGAGCAAGGACGAGCTGCAGCGGGTGATCGGGCGCCTCCGGGAGCTCGACGAGTCCGTGCCGCTCCAGTTCGAGAACTACCGCTAGGAGGGTCCCGATGCCGGGAGCCAAGTCCGCCCGGACGGTGATGATCGTCGTCGCGGTCATCGTGATCGCGGGGCTTATCGCCACCATGATGCTCGGGGCGGGAACCCTTCCCACGCGGTAGCAGCCGCGGTCACAGCCCCGGCGCCGGACGGACCGCCGTCCCCGCCGGACAGGAGGTCGAGATGCCGGACATCGAAGGCCAGGTCGACGGGCAGCTGCCCACGGAGGCAGCCGCCAGCCCCTCAGCCGGGACGCCAGTCGGCGAGGGTGACGGAGCCCCTGCAGGGGACGACATGACGATCGGGAGCCAGCTCGAAGGCGCAGCAGCCGAATTGGCAGACGAGGGCGCTGGACCATCAGGCGAGTCGGCGGACGAGGCGGGCGCATCAGGCGAGGCGGCTGCCACGGAGGTCGCAGGCGAGCGGGAGCCCGTTGCGGAACAGGCCGGGGCGGCGGTTGAGGACGCGGCCGGCGCCCACGATGCGGGCCCCGCTGCCGCCGAGGCAGGAGGGCAGGACGCCTGGCCCATTCCGGACGCCGAGGCGGCGCCGGACGCCGAGGACGCGCAGGACGCCGAGCCCGTTCCGGACGCAGAGGCCGTGCTGGACGAATCGGCGGACGATGCCGTGCCCGGCACCCCCGCTGAGGCGGTCGAGGCCCCGTCCACGGGCACCCCCTCCGAGGCGGAGGAACCCGACCCCGACGCGACCGCCAGCGCGGACGAGGCGGACGCAGAGGCCCCCGACGAGCCATCCGCCCCGTCGGTCCCGACCACTGTCGCCGAGCTGGTGGCCGCCACGCTGCGCGCCGCGGGCGTGCGGCTGGCCTTCACCGTGCCGGGCGAGAGCTTCCTCCCGGTGCTTGACGCGCTCCATGCCGCCGGCATCCGGGTCGTGGCGACCCGCCACGAGGGCGCAGCCGCCATGGCGGCGGAGGCGTACGGCCAGCTGACGGGCCGGCCCGCGGCGTGTCTCGGCACGCGCGCGGTCGGAGCCGCCAACCTCGCGATCGGCGTGCACACCGCGACGGCCGATTCCACGCCGCTCTTCGTGCTCGTCGGCGATATCCACAGCTCAATCCGCGGCCGCGAGGCGTTCCAGGAAGTCGACCTCGTCGAGAGCGTCGGCCGGCTCGCCAAGTGGGCGGGGCGGCTCGAGGACGCGGAGACGGCGGCGGCCACCCTCGAGGCGGCCGCCCGCGCCGTGCTCGAGGGCCGACCGGGCCCGGCCCTGCTCGCGATGCCCGAGGACGTGCTCGACCTGCCGCTGCCCGAGGGAACCCGGGCGCCTGTGGTGCGGCCCCATCCCGAGGCCCCGTCGCCGTCCGACGTCCGGGCGGTGCTCCACGCGCTCGCCGGCGCCGAGCGCCCGGTGATCCTCGCCGGGGCAGGCGTCCTCCGCGCCCGCTGCTCGAACGACCTCGTGCGGCTGGCGGAGCTGCTCCACGTCCCGGTCGTGGCCAGCTGGCGCCGCGGCGACGTGATCCCCAACGACCACCCCCTGTACCTCGGCATGACCGGCTTCGGCAGCCCGGCGAGCGTCCGAGAGCGGATTGCCGCGGCCGACGTGCTCGTCGTCGTGGGCTCCCGCCTGTCGGAGCCCACCACCGCGGGCTACACCCTGCCGGCCCCCGGCCAGCGGTGGATCCACATCGACGTGGAGCCGCGGACCGATGCCGTCGGCACGACGCCGGCGCCCGTGATGTCCATCCGCGCCGACGCCCGCGCGTTCCTCCGCGCGGCCACCGCCAAGCTCAAGGACGCGGTCCTGCTTGCCGAGCCGCTCGCCGTCCGCGACGCGAACAACGCCGCCGACCGCGCCGCCTACGAAGCGGCCAGCGTGGTGGACGAGCACCCGTGGTCCGGCCCGGGGGTCAACCCGGGCAAGATCGTCGCCGACCTGCGTCGGCTCCTGCCGGAGGACGCCATCGTCACCACGGACGCTGGCGCCTTCGCCGGTTGGGCGGCGCGCGGCTTCCGGTTCCGGCGGCCGGGCACCTTCCTCGGGCCCACCTCGGGCGCGATGGGGTACGGCCTGCCAGCCGCCCTCGCGGCCGCGGTCGTCCACCGCGAGCGGCGTGTCGTCGCGCTGGTTGGCGATGGCGGCATGGGCATGACCCTCGCCGAGCTCGAGACGGCAGTGCGCGAGAGCGCGCACATCGTGGCGGTCGTGTTCGACAACGAGCGCTACGGCATGATCCGGGACCACCAGGACCGGCGGGGCAGCCTGGCCTCGCCCGGCACGGACCTCGGGCCGCTCGACTTCGCCGCAGCGGCGAGGGCCTGCGGGGCGCGGGGGGTGCGCGTGGAGACCGACGCGGCGTTCGAGCAGGCGCTCCGCACCGCGCTGGCCGCCGCCGGGCCCACGCTGATCCACGTGCTGCTCGACCGTCGCTGGGTGAGCGTCGATCAGCCGGCCGTGGACGAGGCGTGACGCGGCCGACGCTCCACATGCTGCCGGCCGAGGTCTGGGCGTCGCACGACGCGGCGACGCCCTACGCCCCGGCGGCGTTCGCGTCCGAGGGCTTCATCCACTGCACCGACGGCGACGCGGGCATGGTGGCGACGGCCAACCGCTTCTACCTCGCGGACCCGCGCCCGTTCGTTGTCCTGACGGTGGACCTCGAGGCCACCGGCAGCCCATGGCGGTTCGACGACCCGGAGCGGCGGTTCCCGCACATCTACGGGACCGTCGACCCGGCGGCGGTGACGGCCGTCCGGCGCATGGTCCGCGCGGCAGACGGCACGTTCTCCGGGATCGCCGAGATCGAGGCCGGGAACTAGCGCTACCGACCGGTGTCGAATGTCGGCGCGTCGCGGGGGATGAGCCACCAGGCGAGCAGCGCCGACACGGCCGTGATCGCCACCGACACGGCGATCGCGAGGTCGATCCCGACGCCCGCGAGCTGGCCGCCCACCGCGGCGCCCACTGGGTAGCCGAAGAAGTTGAACGACATCGACACCGCGAACGCCCGCCCGAGCCAGGCGGGGTCCGTGCGACGCTGGCGGAGCGTGAACATCGCGACGTCCATCGGGCCGTTCACGAAGCCCTGCAGGGCCACCGCGAGCAACACGACGAGGAGGGTCGGCGACGCCAGCACGATGGCGATCGCCGCTGCGTAGCCGAGCATCGCCCACGTGAGGATCGTCCGCTCGAGCCCGCCGATCCTCCAGCGACCGGCGACGAGGGCGCCGATCCCGCCGGTCACGCCCATCACGGCCCACACGCCGCCCACGACGCCGCCGCCGAGGTGCAGGTGGGAGAGCAGCAGCACCGGCAGCACGATCGAGACGATGCCGCTGCCGACGTTGAGCACCGACATCGCCACGCCGAGGCCGAGCAGCGTCCGGTTCGCCACGGTGTAGCGAAGGCCGAGCCAGGCGTTGACGAGCAGGCGGCCGCCGGCCTCGGTGGAGCCCGGCGGGTCCTTGACGCCGACGATCACCACGGCCGCCACGGCGTACAGGGACGCGATCGCGACCAGGGTCCACGCGCCCCCGATCGTCTCGACCAGCACGCCCGCGGCCGGCGGCCCGATGAGGGTGGCGACCACATAGCCGTTCGAGTCGAGGGCGTTGACGCGCTCCCACAGGTGCCGGGGCACCATCAGCGGGAAGAGCGTGCGGAGCCCGACGTTCGAGAGCGGGCTGGTGAGCCCGGCGATCCCGATGATCAGGACCAGGAGCAGCGGTGTCAGTGCGCCGGCCAGGGCGAGGATCGCGATGGCCACGAGCGAGCAGAACGCCACGGCCTGGTCGAAGATGATCAGGCGCGCGCGGCCGTGGCGGTCGAGCAGCGCCCCGACAATCGGCCCGATCAGCAGCCCGGGCGTGACACTCGCGAACGTGGCGATGCCCGCGAGCTCAGGCGAGCCGAACCGCTGGAGCGTGAACAGCACGAGCGCCACGCCAAGCATCCCCGATGCGACGCGGCCGACCACCATGCCCAGCAGCACGCGCCCCATCGTCGGGATGCGGAGGACAGCGCGGTACGAGGTGGGCAGGCGGTCGGGGTGCACCCTTCGACGCTATCACCCGCCGCGCCGCGAGGGCCTCGCGCGCTCGGTCTCCGCTCGATCAGTCTCCGCGGTGCCTGGGCTTGGCGGGCTTGGGCGGGCGCGTGGCGTCGCGCTCCCACACGTCGGTGATCTGCTTGAACACCTTGCCCATGCCGGGGCGCATGAGGTCGCGCCGATCCGCCTCGGCCTCGTGATCACGACGCCGTACGCGGGCGGCCTCGCGCGGATCGAGATCAGGGTCGTCGTCCACGGCGCGGATGCTGGGCCCGACGCGGGGCAGCGTCAAGGGGAGGGCGGCGCACCGCGGCCCACCTCTGGCATGCTGTGCCACGTGCCCGACCCCCGCCGGACCCCTGACGGCGCTGTCCCCGCCGCCGTCCTGGCGGCGCTTGTGCTCGTGTCGCTCGCGCTCCGGCCGCAGCTGGCCCTGATTGGGCCGCTGTCGGGGCGGATCATCGACGACCTGGACGTCAGCCACGCGTTCGTCGGCCTGCTGACCACGATCCCGATCGTGTGCATGGGCCTGTTCGCGCCGCTCGGCCCGGCGCTCGCCGCCCGGCTCGGCGCGCGCGGGGCGATCGCCCTGGCGTCGGGCGGCGTGGCGGCGGCCGGCGTCGTCCGGGCCGTGGCGCCGGGCGAGCCGTCGATCCTCGCGCTGACGTTCGCGATCGGCGTCGGCACGGCGGTGTCCGGGCCGATGCTCGCCATGTTCGTCCGGGGCGACCTGCCCGACCACCGCGTGGCAGGCACGGCGGCGTACGCGGCGGGGACGACGCTGGGCCAGGCGATCGCCGCGGGCGTGGCGGTCCCGGCAGCCGTCGTTCTGGGCGGGTGGCGGGGCTCGCTCGGGCTGGTGTCGGCGGCGTCCGGGCTGGGCGTCCTCGCCTGGCTCGCGATGACGGCCGCACGGTCGCGGCATGGCGGGCCCGCGAGCTTGCACCGGCCGGTGGGAGACGAGCGCCCGGCGACCGCGACCCGTCTGCACCTCCCGGTGGGGCGACCGATCGTCTGGGCGCTCGGCGTGCTGTTCGGCGTCCAGTCGGCGGTCTTCTACGGGACGAACGCCTGGCTGCCCAGCTTCTACGTCGAGCGAGGCTGGGACGCGGCCACGGCCGCCGCCCTCCTGTCGGCCTCCAACTTCGCGGGCCTCGCGTCGATCGTGGCGGCGCCGCTCGCGTCGCGTCGGGGCCTGGAGCGCCGCGAGCTGCTCGCCGCCGCGGCGGCGGCGGCCGTGGCGGGGATCGCGGGCGTCGTGCTGCTGCCGCTGCTCGCCTGGGTCTGGGCGGTGGTCCTCGGCGCCGGACTCGGCCTCCTGTTCACCATCGTCCTGACACTGCCCACCGATGTGGCGAGTGACGCCCAGGGGGCGGGCGACGTCTCGGCACTCATGCTGCTCGTCGGCTATCTCATCGCCTCGGCGTCGCCATTCGTGCTCGGCGCGGTCCGCGACGCGACCGGGTCGTTCGCGCTGAGCCTGTGGCTCCTGCTCGCGCTCGCCGCCACGATGCTGCCGATGGCGTGGGTGCTGTCGCCATCGCGCCTGCACCCGCTGCCGGCCCGGCCGTAGGGGTGCCTCAGGGACGGGTCGCGGTCACCGAGAACGAGAGGGGCAGGCGCCCGCGCTCGGCCGGGTGCACGTCGCGGTGGCCGGCGTACCAGTCCACCGGGTGCTCGGTCACGGTCTCGACCCGGAGGCCCGAGCCGAGCAGCGCGGTCACCACCTCGCCCAGCGTCCAGGCCCGCGCGAACTTCCAGGCCTGCTCGCGGTCCGGCAGCGAGAGGCGCGCGATGTACGCGGACGACCAGCCGCGCGAGGCCTCGGGGCCGGCGAAGTAGTCGTAGTCGGTGAGCATCCAGCCGCCCTGCCCGTCGCCGTCGAACAGCCACTCGGCGGGGTGCCCCTCGAAGACGACCACGCGCCCGCCCGGCCGTGGCACGCGGGCGAGCCCTGCCGCCCACGCGTCGAGGTCCTGGACCCACATGATCGAGCCGCGGCCGGTGTAGACGAGGTCGGCTGTGCCGTCGAGCGATGCGGGGAGGTCGACCACGTCCGCCTCCACCCAGGTCGCCGGCGCGCCGAGCGCGTCCGCCAGCCTTCGCGCGAGGTCGAGCATCCGAGGGCTGAAATCCACGCCGGTCACGCGACGCGCGCCGGCGAGCCACAGCGACAGCGTGTCCTCGCCGCCCGCGCACTGCACGTGGAGCGCGTGTTCGCAGCGATCGCGCAGGTCGCCGATCAGGTCCAGCTCCACCGGCAGCAGCGAGGATCGGCCAGACCGCAGGCGCTCGACTGACCCCGCGAGGCGGCGCTCGTAGTCTTCGGCGGCCTCGTCCCAAGCGATCCGGTTGGCGGCGTGCATCCGCGCCGGGTCGGCCGCCTCGTCGGGTCTGGCGGGTCGGACGTCGGGCTCGTCAGGGCCGGCGGCTGGGCGCATGACCCGATTCTAGCCGCGGCTGCCTGCCGGCCGGCCACCGGGCGGGGGAACGCTCCACTGAGCACAAACAACGGGCCGCCATGTCCGTGGACGGCGGCCCGCGATGTTGCCGAGTGGGGGACCGGGCCTCAGCGGCACGGCCCCTCCTGGAGATGGCGGCTCGGGTCTCGCCCCGGACCGCCTCAACTGCCAGCTCGGGTATCGCTCGAGATGTTGCCCGCACGTGGGCGGCTGACCGGATTCGAGACACCGCGCGATGCGTCTTCGCTCGCAGTCAGCCGGCACATCGTAGTGAAGCGCCGTCGCGAGCCCAGGCCTGGAGCCGTTCGCATCGTCATGTTCCCGCTGCCTCCCGGAACGCCCATGCACGGAGGAGGTTCGGATGCCTCCATTATCGACCCCGGGCGCAAGGGCCCCTCCGTCTGCGTTCTCGCCACTCGGGCCGGCGCGCCCCTCCGGAACCGCCCCCGGGCCTCCACCGCCGGGCGAGGAGCCGGTATCGTGTGCGCCGAGCGCCCGGGTGGTGGGACCGCGGGCCGGTCCGTCGCAGGGAGGTTCGGAGTTGGCACGGGCAGCCTCGCCCCGCCTGCCTGGGAACGTGAGCGCCACCCAGGCCGTGATGATCGTGGCCCTGTGCGCCGCCATCAACGTGCTGGGCGGATTCGCCGCCAAGACGCTGGCGATCCCGGTCGTCTACCTCGACACCGTCGGCACCTTCGTGGGCGCCGTGATCCTCGGGCCGTGGTGGGGCGCGGCGGCCGGCGCCACCTACAACGCGGCCGCCTCGCTCACCTTCGACCCCGGGACGTGGCCGTTCGCGGTCGTGAGCATCGTCGTCGCGCTCCTGTGGGGCTACGGCCTGCGGCGGCTCGGCCTCGGCAGGTCCGCCCCGGCGTTCTTCGGGCTCGGGATCGTGGTCGCCGTGGTCTCGGCCATCGTCGCCTCGCCGATCGTGCTCTGGGTGTTCGGCGGCGCCACCGGCAGCGCGTCGGACGCGCTCACCTTCTTCTTCGAGCTGGTCGGGCTCGACCAGGGTGTGTCGGTCTTCGCGTCGAACCTCGTCAGCAACTCCGCCGACAAGCTGATCGCGGCGTCGATCGGCCTCGCCCTGATCCGGGCGCTGCCCGCCGGATACCTGGCGGGCGTCCGGCTGCCCGACCGGACGCGGCTGGGGCTGCTGGGCACGGCCGCATCGGGCGTCCTGATCGGGATCGGCTTCGCCGTCGCGTTCGTGGTGCTCTGGCCGCAGTCGGGCTGACGCGGACCGGAGGCACGTGACCACCCTTGCCGCTCCGGTCATCGCCCTTGCGGGCTTCGGCTTCCGCCATGCGGGCGCCGAGGGCCGGGCGCTCGAGGACGTCACGCTGGATGTCGACGCGGGCGAGTACGTGGCGGTGCTCGGCGCCGCCGGGGCCGGGGTCTCGACCCTCCTGACGGCGCTCGACGGCGTCGTCCCGCAGCTGGTGCGCGGCGACGCGGTCGGCACGGTGGCCGTCCTCGGCCGCGACCCGCAGGTTGTGCCCGTCCGGGAGTGGGCCCGCGACGTGGGCCTGGTGTTCGACGACCCGGAGCTGGCCGCGACGCAGGCGACCGTCGCCGACGAGGTGGCGTTCGGGCTGGAGAACCTCGGTGTGCCGAGCGGCGAGATGGACGCGCGGATCGCCGTGGCGCTCGCGTCGGTGGGCCTCGGTGGCTTCGAGGCGCGCGTGCCCGCGGCCATGTCGGGCGGCGAGCAGCAGCGCCTGGCGATCGCGTGCACGCTGGTGACGGGCCCCTCGATCCTGGTCCTCGACGAGCCGTCCGCCAACCTCGACCCTGCGGGGCGGCGCGCCCTGTACGGGATCCTGCGGCGGCTCAACCGCGAGCACGGCGTGACGGTGCTGGTGGCGGACCAGGACGTCGAGGGGATCGCGGCCGACGCGACGCGGGTGGTCGTCCTGGCGGCCGGGCGGGTCGTGGCCGACGGGACGCCGCGGGCCGTCCTCGGCCAGCCCACGCGGCTGCGTCGGGAGGGCGTGCGGTCCACGGAGGCCGCGGCCGTGGCCGAGCGGCTTGGCGTTGCGACGCCGGTGCCGACCGCGGTCGACGCCGTCGCCGTCCAGCTGCGCGCTCGAGCGCGCGTGGCCGAGCGGGACGCGGGGGCGGGCACCGTCCCCAGGCTGTCCCGCACCGCGGCCGATCGTGCCCTCGCGGCCGGCGACGCCGCGCACGTCGTTGCCGGGGACGCGAGCGCGCCCCCGACATCCGACGCCCTCGTGAGCGTTCGCGACGTCACGTTCCGCTACCCGGGCGGGGCCGGTCCTGCCGTCGCGGGGGTGGGCTTCGACGTCGCGCCGGGCGAGGTCGTGGGCATCGTGGGCCCCAATGGCAGCGGCAAGTCGACGCTGGGCCGGCTGGTGAACGGCCTGCTCAGGCCGCGTGCCGGCGTGGTCGTCGTGGACGGCCTCGACACGGCCCGCCACCCGGTGCAGGCACTGGCGGGCCACGTCGGATCGGTGTTCCAGGAGCCGCGCCAGCAGCTGTTCGCGAGCACGGTCGCCGACGAGGTGTCAATGGGCCCACGAGCGCTCGGGCGGCCGGAGGCGTGGATCGGCGAGCGCGTCCGGGAGCTCGCCGACGCCCTGGGAATCGCCGAGATGCTGGGCCGCCATCCCCTCCACCTCGGCCGAGCCGAGCGCAAGCTGGTCGCACTGGCGGCCGTCCTCGCGATGGATCCCCGGGTCCTGGTCCTCGACGAGCCCACGACGGGCGCCGACCTGCGGCTGGCCGCGATCATCGAGGCGCAGGTCCGGCTGGCCGCCGCCGCGGGATGCGCGGTCCTGGTGGCGAGCCACGACATGGCGCTCCTCGGGCGGGTCGCCTCGCGGCTGCTCGTGGTCGACGGCGGGCGGCTCGTGGCGGACGCGCCGACGCGGCGGGTGTTCGCGGACCTGCCGCTGCTGGCCATCGCCGGCCTGGAGCCGCCGGGCGCGACGCGCCTGGCGCTCGCGGTTGGCAGGCACGGGCCTGAGCCGTGGCCCCCGGTCTCGGTCGAGGAGGCGGTGAGCGTCCTGGAGCGCCGCTCCGGGCCGGGCGGGGAGGGGAGCGTGCCGTGACCCTGCCCGCGCCGCCGTTCGCGTACGCCCCCGGCAGTTCTCCGCTGCACCGGCTCAGTCCGGTGCCGAAGCTCGCCTGGCTCGCCGCCGCGCTCGCCTTCGCGCTGGTCACCCTGCAGCCGCTTCCGCTCCTGGGCGTCACCGCCATCGCCTGTGTTGTCGCCGTGTGGGCGGGGGTGGGCCGGCCGACGTGGCGGGCCATGCGCGTGCTGGGGCCGCTCGCGGCCTCGATCATCGTGCTCCAGGTGGCGGCGCCGATGTCGTGCTCGGGCGGCTGCACGCCCCTGGCGACCCTGGGGCCGCTGACGGTCACGGGAGAGGCGCTGGCGCGCGGAATTGGCTACGTGGCGCGACTGCTGGCGATGGCCTCGGCGGGCGTGGTGGTGCTCGTGACCACGCGGCCGGCCGACCTGTTCGGGGCCCTGCGCCGGCTCCGCGTGCCCCACGCGGTCGCGCTGGTGCTCGCCACGACCATGGATCTCGTGCCCCTCCTGGCGCGTGAACTGGCGACCGTCCTCGACGCGCAGCGGGCGCGGGGCATGCGCGCGACCGGCCTGCGGGCGATCGTGCCCGCGATGGTGCCGGTGTTCGTCGGCGCGTTCGAGCGGGTCGGGCGGCTCGCCATCGCGATGGAGGCGCGGGGCTACGGTGCCGGCGTCCCGCGCACCTCCTACCGGGCGACGACGTTGGGGCGCGTTGACGTGGCGCTGGCGGTGGCCGGGGCGCTGACGGGCGTGGCCGGGGTGGCGGCGGGCCTCACGGTCTGGAACGCCGCGGCCCTCTCGCCGCTGATCGTGCCGGGCTGGGCCGCCCTTGCGATCGTGGGCGCTGCCGCGGCGACCTTCCTGGCGCTCGTGCTCGCCGCAATCATGTCGGCAGCGCGTGCCTGATCGGCGCCCGCGGTGGGTGCAGCTGCAAGCAGGCCGATGGACCGCCTCGCCGGGGCCGCAGGTGCATGGCGGCGAGCGGTGTCCCCCCGACTGTAGGGACGCTCGAGGCCTAGCCGAACCAGGTGCCGATGTCGTCGTCGCCGACGCTCGGCATCGTCAGGACATTGAAGATCGCCTCGGGCGGCATCGTGGTGCGCCGGGCCACCAGGGCAGCGATGCGGTGCGCGTCGCTGCGGCAACGGCGGAGCGCTGCGCGGTCGAGGCGGGGCCAGAGGGCCAGGGCTCGACGCTCGAGGGCGCCGATCCCGTCGCTCCTGACCGAGCCGCTCCGCGCGAGCTCGATAGTCGCCACCGAACCACCTCCTTCGGTAGCGAGCAGATTGCTCGCCGTCACCGTCAGGTTCAAGGGGCTTGGGGCGAAGTTTTCTCAACCAACCAGCCCCCCCGTTCCGGTTGACCGGCGGCGGGCGGCGGGGGCACCCTCTCGGTGTGATGCACCTGCCGGGTGGCGTGCGGTCGTCGGCGATGACCGCACTGGTGGTCGCGCTGCTGGCGTCCTGCGGCTCGCCCTCGACGCCCACGCCGCCGTCCAGCGCCGCCCCCGCGGTGCTTGACGGGACCGTGCCCTCGGCGTCGGGCGCCCCCGTGCCGATCATCACCCCTGTGCCGGCGCCGGGCCACGAGCTCTACGGGTTCGTGCCGTACTGGGAGATGGACGACACGATCGTGGCGGACATCGCGGCGACGCCCCTGAGCACCGTCGCCCTGTTCAGCGTCACGAACACCTCGACGGGCGCGATCAGCAAGAGCCCGCCCGGCTACAAGCGGATCACGGGACCTGTGGGCGAGGCGATGATCGCGGCGGCCCACAAGCGGGGCACGCGCGTCGAGCTCGTGTTCACCAGCTTCGGCGCCTCGCGCAACACCTCGCTGTTCAGCAAGACCGCGCTGCAGGCGGCCACGATCACGTCGCTCGTGGCGCTGGTCCGCAGCCTGGGGGTCGACGGAGTGGACGTCGACGTGGAAAGCCTCGACGCGGGCCTCGTGCCCGAGTACGGCGCCTTCGTCGGCCAGCTCCGCGCTGCGCTCGTGGCGGCGAGCCCGGGGGCCACGGTGTCGGTGGCGGCGTCGGCCGGCCCGACCGGCGCCGCGATGGCGTCGGCGGCCGTGGCGGCGGGCGCCGACCGGGTCTTCCTCATGGGCTACGACTACCGGGTGGCGGGCTCGTCGCCGGGCGCGGTGTCGCCGGTGCTGCGCGACGACGCCGGACGGTCGCTCACGTGGTCGCTCGACCTCTTCGCGGACGCCGGGATCCCGCCCCAGAGGCTGCTGCTGGGGCTGCCGCTCTATGGCATGGCCTGGCCGGTGGCCGGTCCCGTCATCGGCGCACCGTCGACCGGGCAGGGGAGCGTGTGGATCCTGCGGCAGCACCTCGACCTGCTGACGAACACGTTGGCGGTGCCCCAGACGGACCCGCTCGAGGCGGTCGACGTCTACTTCCTCGGATCGGACGGGAGCCTGGCCGTGCCGACGGCAAGCCCGCCGCCGAGCGCGCCGTGGTCGAGCGGGTTCCCGAGCGTGCCACCCGCGAGCGTGACGAGCGCTCCGGCCACGACGCCGGGCGTGACCTGGACGGCGGTCTACATCGATTCGCCCGCGACGCTGGAGGCGAAGCTGGGCCTCGGCGAGTCCCGTGGCCTCGCCGGCGCCGGCTTCTGGGCGATCGGCTACGAGCGCGGGCTTCCCGCGTTCACCGACCTGTTCAGCCGGTTCGTCGCCGGGAGCGTGCCCGCATCGTGAGCCCGAGGGCGGGCCCGCATCAGGCGAACGCCACGGCCAGGTAGCCCACCGTCCGGTTCGGGTCGCCGCCGGCATCGGCCGAGGTGGCCGAGGCGACGACGGAGCCTTCTGCCGCGCCCATGGCCCGGAGCGCCGCCAGCCCCAGGACGGCGGGCTGGATGCCGCACATCCCGCACGCCATGCCCGGCGCGGTCGAGCGTGCCTCTGCGCGCTCGAGGGCCGCCAGGGCGACCGGGTCCAGCGCCGTGATCGACGGCGCGAGCCTCGAGGTCACGCGCTCGGCCTCCTCGTGGGCCGGGTAGTGCGCCATGTCGGTGCTGATCGCGAGGAGGACCTCGCGGCCATTGGCCCGCAGCTCGGCCAGGCGCGTGCCGAGCCGATCGCCGGCCTCCACCGACGCATACCCCGCCCCGGTGGCCACGGAGCACGGCACGATCCGGGCGCCGGGCCGGAGGGCGTGGATCACGGGAAGCTGCACCTCGATGGAGTGCTCGTCGCGGTGCGCCAGCCGGTCCGCCGTGAACGGGTCGCCGAGATCGAGGATCTCGACGGCCACGGCCTCGTCCACGGGCACGTCCGCGCCGGGCGTGCGCCAGGCGCCCGCGCCATAGACCGCCACACCCGCGAACCAGGCACTGTGGTTGGTGCCCAGGATCACGACCGTCGGCGAGCGGCCCGCGCCGTCGAGCAGCGCGCGCCAGCCGGCCGCCGCCACCGCGCCCGAGTAGGTGAGGCCCGCGTGGGGCACGAGCACCCCGACGGGCGCACCGCCGCTCGCCGGCATCACGGCCCGCGCAAGCAAGGCCGCCACGGCCTGGCGGACGCCCTCGGCCCCGGCCGGGTAGAACGACCCGGCGACGGCCGGCTCGCGGACCGCCCCGCGGTCGGCGCTCATCGCCGCGCCTCGCCGAGCGCGATCCCCGCCATCGGCCGGCCGCAGGCCGGGCAGCCCCCGGCAGCGGTCAGGTGCGAGCGGGCGTGGTAGCCGCCGCGCTCGACGAGCAGGGCGCCGCAGCCCGCGCAGTGCGTGTCCTCCTGGCCGACGCCCGGCGCATTGCCCACGTAGACGTGGGCCAGCCCGGCCTCGCGGCCGAGCCGGGCGGCAAGCTCCAGCGTCTGGAGCGGCGTCGGCGGCACGCCGGCCATCTTGAAGTCGGGGTGGAACCGGCTGATGTGCCAGGGCGTCTCCGGGCCCACGTGCCCCGCGATCCAGTCGGCGATCGCGGCCAGCTCGGCCGCGCCGTCGTTGTGGCCCGGGATGACGAGCGTGGTGATCTCGAGCCAGATGCCCGCGGCGTGCATGGCCTCGATCGCCTCGAGGACGGGCGCGAGCCGGGCGCCGCAGAGCCGACGGTAGAAGCGCTCGTCGAAGCTCTTGAGGTCAACGTTCGCGGCGTCGACGAAGGTGGCCAGCAGCTCCACCGCCTCCGGGGTCGCGTAGCCGTCGGTGATCCACAGGTTCCGCAGGCCAGCTGCCCGGGCGATGCGGCCCGTGTCGAGCGCGAACTCGAGGAACACCGTGGGCTCGACGTAGGTGTACGCGATGGAACCGGCGCGCAGCGCCAGGGCCTCGCGGACAACGCGTTCGGGCGCCATCCGTCGCACTGGCAGGTCGAGCCCGAGCCGCGGACCCTGCGCGATCTCCCAGTTCTGGCAGAAGGTGCAGTGGAACGGACAGCCCGGCGTGGCGATCGACCAGGCAGTGGAGCCGGGCGCCACGTGGAACAGCGGCTTCTTCTCGATGGGGTCGAGCGCGTCGGCCACGACCAGGCCGTAGGCGGTCGCCAGCAGGGTGCCGTCTCGGTTCTCCCGGACCCCGCAGATCCCGCGCCGTCCCGGCCGCACAAGGCAGCGGTGCGCGCAGACGTTGCACCGCACGGCGCCGTCCGCCTGGGCCACGGCCAGCAGGCTGGCCACGGGCTCAACGGCGGGGGCGCGGGCGAGTGGGCTGGGCACGGGTCGACCTCCTCGCGCCAGTCTGCCGCAGGATCGCGGGGCGCCGGAAGGGCCGCCCGGCCGGATTCGGGCCATCCCGCCCTGCGCAACGGGACCTCGATCGGCGCACGATCCGGCGGGCGAGGAGGTGGAATGCCATGACAACCGAGCTTCCGCAGACCGAGTGGCCCGTGGGCCTGCCCGGCCCCGTTGAGGTGGATGAGGGGGCGCGCGTCCAGCTGCTCGCCCTGGCCCGGATGGCGGTCGCCGTGGCGAGCCGGACCGAGCCGGCGCCTGCCCTGGACGCAGCGATGCACGAGGCGTCGCTGACCGACCTGCACGCCTCGGCGTTCGTGACGCTGACCGAGGACGGCGAGCTCCGGGGGTGCATGGGCATCCTCGACCCGGACCGGCCCGTGCACGACGCGGTCGCCGAGGCCGCCGCATGCGCCACGCGGACCGATCCGCGCTTCCGGCCAGTGGCGCCCGATGAGCTGCCGCGCCTCGAGGTGGACGTCTCGGTGCTGGGGCCGATGGTCGAGCTGAACGACCCGCTCGCGTGGCGCCTCGGCATCGACGGCATCGTCGTCCAGCTTGGCGGGCGACGAGGACTCCTGCTGCCGGAGGTGGCCGCCGAGAACGGGCTCGACCGTGTCGCGATGCTCGACATCGCCACGCGCAAGGCCGGGCTACCGCACGGTGCCTGGCGCGACGCCGATGCCAGGGTCTCTGCGTTCAGGACGCTGCGCTTCGGCGGTCCGGCCGTTTCGCCCGAGGGCGACGCACTGGGCTAGTCGCCACCGGCGGCGCCCCGCGGCGCTCCCGCTGACGAGGCACGCCGCGATTGCTCGTCGCCGGTCCGAAGGGCTGACCGCTGGGCGGTCATCGGGGCGCAGCTGACCGGCCAGCGGTCAGCCCGTGTCGACGAAGGTGCGGATGGGGGCGCAGACTGGCACCCCGGCACGCTCGGGGCCGCAGCGCGCGGCCCGGACCTCAGGCAACCCTCAGAATGCGCGCGCATGCTCGGTACCGCCGTGGCCGGTGGCCACGGTCCCGTGCCATGGCTGCAGGAGACCAGACCGACGGACCTGTCCCGCCGCTCGGACACACCGGCTGACGAACGCGCGCCCGCTCCGCAGCCTCGCCGCTGGCGGGCTCGGGCCGCGCGCGGCGCGCCGTTTGCCGCGGGCGTGGTGGCGGCGCTCGTCGCGGTCGCCATCTGGTCAGCGGCATTCCCCGCGGCCAAGCCCCTCAGCCAGGCCCAGGTCAACGACGCCATCGCGTCGGCGCTCGCGTCGGTCACCCCGCCGCCGGCCTTCTCCGAGACGGCGTGGCAGCAGATCGCGCCGTCGGTGGTCGTCGTCCAGGCCACGAGGGGCACGGCCCCCTCGGGCAGCCCGGCCCCGGCCGGCACGCGGACCCCCGCCACCCCGGCGCCAGGGGGCAGTGCGGTGCCCGGCGGCAGCGGCGGAGCGGAGAGCGGGACGGCCCTCGGCAGCGGCGTCGTCGTGGACGACCAGGGCGACATCATGACCGCGCTCCACGTGGTGGACGGCGCGAGCTCGGTGACCGTCACCTTCATTGACGGCTCGACGGCCCAGGCGGTCGTCATCCAGACGCATCCCGAGCTCGACCTCGCGGTGCTCGCGCCGGCCTCCATCCCCTCGGGCGTCCAGCCGGCCACCCTGGGCAACCCGGGTGGTCTGCAGGTCGGCAGCGAGGTGTTCGCGGTCGGCAGCCCCTTCGGGCTTGCGGACTCGATGAGCGCGGGCGTGGTCTCCGCGCTCGGCCGCTCGTTCAAGGTGCCCGGCGGCCAGGAGCTGACCGGGCTCATCCAGACCGACGCCGCGGTCAATCCGGGCAACTCCGGGGGACCGCTGATCAACCGTGATGGACAGGTGGTGGGGATCGTGGAGGCGCTGATCAACCCGACGTCACAGGACGTGTTCGTGGGCGTCGGCCTCGCGGTCCCCATCGACGTGGCGGGCGGCGCGGCCGGCCTGCCCCAGTACTAGGGAGGGCAGGCGGTGAACCCAGTGGCGCAGGCACCCGGCGTGGGCACGACCCCGATGGAGCGCGTGCTCTACGAGGTCAAGAAGGTGATCGTCGGGCAGGACCACCTGCTCGAGCGGATGATCGTCGCGCTGCTCGCGCGCGGCCACCTGCTCGTTGAGGGCGTGCCCGGCCTCGCCAAGACGATGGCGATCAAGACGCTCGCCTCGTCGATCGGCGGCGACTTCAAGCGGATCCAGTTCACGCCCGACCTCGTCCCTGCCGACCTGATCGGGACGCGCATCTACAGCCAGAAGACCGGCGAGTTCAGCACCTCGCTCGGCCCCGTCTTCACCAACCTGCTCCTCGCCGACGAGATCAACCGGGCGCCGGCCAAGGTCCAGAGCGCGCTGCTCGAGGTGATGCAGGAGCACCAGGTGACGATCGGCCACGACACGCACAAGGTGCCGGACCCGTTCCTCGTGCTCGCCACCCAGAACCCCATCGAGACGGAGGGCACCTACGCGCTGCCCGAGGCCCAGGTCGACCGGTTCATGCTCAAGGTCCTGGTGGGCTACCCGAGCCGCACCGAGGAGTTCGTGATCGTCGAGCGCCAGACCGGGCCGCAGGAGCCGGTGGGCGAGGTCATCACCACGGCCCAGCTCGTCGAGCTCCAGCGCGAGGTCGACAGGATCTACGTCGACCCGGCGGTGATGGACTACGCGGTGCGCCTCGCCGAGGCCACCCGGGCGCCCCAGAAGGCCGGCCTGCCCGAGGCGCAGAAGTACATCACCTTCGGCGCCAGCCCCCGCGCCTCGATCAACATGGTCCTCACCGCCAAGGCGCTCGCGCACATCCGCGGCCGGGACTTCGTCCTGCCCCAGGACGTCAAGGACATGGCGCTCGACGTGATGCGCCACCGGCTCGTCCTCTCCTTCGAGGCGTTGGCCGACAACGTCACCAGCGACCAGATCCTCGAGGCGCTGATGCTTCGGGTCCAGGCACCGGTGGTGCCCATGCGGGAGTCGTCCAACGGTCGAATCAGCGCCTGAGCGCATCCTCGAACGCCTCGACTGGAAGGTCGTCCGCCGCCTGGACGGCCTGCTCCAGGGCGACTACCGGAGCCTCTTCGTCGGCAACGGCATCGACCTGGCCGGTCTCCGCCCGTACCAGCCCGGCGACGACGTTCGGTACATCGACTGGAACGTGACCGCGCGCCTCGACGAGCCGTGGGTCCGCGACTACCACGAGGACCGCGACCTCACGGCCTGGTTCCTGCTCGACGTCAGCCCGTCGGTGGACTTCGGCACCGTCGAGGACGAGCGCGTGAAGCGCACGGTGCTCGTGGACTTCGTCGCCACGATGGCGCGCCTGCTCACGCGGCGCGGCAACCGCGTGGGCGCGGTGCTCTACGGCGGGACCGCGGACCGGACGATCCCGGTGGGCGGCGGCCGGCGCCAGGTGCTGCGCCTGGTCCGCGACCTGATGGCCGACGAGCCGCCCGAGCGCGCGCCGATGACCGACCTCGCACCGATGCTCGCGGCGGCCGGCGCCGGGATCAAGCGCCGCTCGCTCGTGTTCATCGTGTCCGACTTCATCAGCGAGCCGGGCTGGGAGAAGCCGCTCAACCTGCTCACGCGGCGCCACGAGGTGGTCGCCGTGCGGCTCCACGACCCGCGCGAGACGGCGCTGCCCGACGCCGGGCCGCTGGTCCTCCAGGACGCCGAGACCGGCGAGCAGCTGTACGTGGACACCGGCGACCGGGCGTTCCGCGAGCGGTTCGAGGCCGCGGCGCGGCGCCGCGAGGAGGGCATCGCCACGGCGTTCCGCCGCGCGGGCGTCGACGCGCTGCCGCTCGCCACCGACGACGATCTCGTGCGCGCCATCGTGCGGATGGCCGCGCTCCGGCACCGGCGGAGGGCGTGATGTCCTTCGCGTGGCCGCTCGCGCTCCTGCTGCTCGTCCTCATCCCGCTCGGGTGGCTCGCCCACCGCGCCATCGGCGAGCGTCGCGCGCGGCGGGCGGGCGCGCTCGCGCTGCCCGGGCGTGTCGAGACGGGTTCGGCGGCGCGCGTGCGGACGGCGCTGCCGGGGATCCTGTTCCTGCTCGCCCTCGTGGCCATGATCGTGGCGATCGCCCGACCCCAGGGCACGGTCGCGCTGCCGGTGGGGCAGGGGATCGTGGTCCTCGCCTTCGACGTGTCGGACAGCATGAGCGCCACGGACCAGAGCCCGACCCGCATGGACGCGGCCAAGAGCATCGCGAGCGACTTCGTGCAGCACCAGCCGCCGGGCATCGCGATCGGCGTCGTGGCGTTCAGCGACTCGGGCATCACGGTGCAGCCGCCCTCGACCGACCAGGCGGAGGTCCTGGGGGCGATCAAGCAGCTCTCGCCGCAGAAGGGGACGGCCCTCGGGCAGGGCCTCGACGCGGCGCTCAACCTGATCGCGATCACCGAGGCGGGCTCGTCGGTGGACTACTACACGCAGGCCTCGCCCGGCCCGTCGCCCGCGCCGACCCCGACGCCGGCGCCCGTGCCTCCCGGCAGCCACGCCTCGGCGGCCATCGTGCTGCTGACCGATGGCGAGAACAACGAGCGGCCCGACCCGCTCACGGTGGCGCAGGATGCGGCGAACCTCGGCATCCGCGTGGACACGGTGGCGATCGGGACCCCGGCCGGCGCGGACCTCAACCTCGACGGCTTCCACGTCCACTCCCAGCTCGACGAGGCGCTCCTCCAGCAGATCGCCACGACCACCGCCGGGACGTATTTCGGGCCGGACGCGAGCGCCCAGCTGACCGACGTGTACAGCGCCATCTCGCCGAAGGTGACGATCCAGAACCAGACCATCGAGCTGACCGCGCTGGCGGCCGGGGCGTCGATGGCGCTGGTCGTGCTCGGCGCCATGGCGTCGCTCGCGTTCCTGGGGAGGCTTCCCTGATGCAGCTGCTGTGGCCCGGCTTCCTGCTGCTCCTGGTCCTGCTGCCGCTCCTGGCGGCGTTCTACCTTCTCGCGCTGCGCCGGCGACGGCCGGCTGCGGTCCGGTACTCGAGCCTCTCGCTCGTCCGCGAGGCCCTGCCGCGCGCGTCCCGCCGACGCCACCTCCCGTTCCTCCTCGTGCTGGCCGCGGTCGGCCTCCTGACCGTGGCGCTCGCCCGGCCGGTCGCGGTGGCGGCCGTGCCCACGAACCGGACGACGGTCCTGCTGACCATCGACGTGTCGGGCTCGATGTGCTCCACCGACATCCCGCCGACGCGGCTCCAGGCCGCCGAGTCGGCGGCGTCGGACTTCATCACGCACCAGAGCGCGTCGACCCAGATCGGGATCGTGGCGTTCTCCGGGTTCGCCGAGCTCGTGCAGGCGCCCACCAGCGACCAGACCGAGCTCCTCAACTCGCTGCACTCGCTGGCGGTGGGGCGCCGGACCGCGATCGGCAGCGGGCTGCTGGCCGCGATCGACGCGGTGTCGACCATCGACAGCGCGGTGGCCCCCTCGACGCCCATCGGCGCCCAGGGCCCGGTCCCGGTGGCGCCCGGCGCCTATGCCCCCGACATCGTGGTGCTCCTCACCGACGGCGCCAGCAACACCGGACCCGATCCGCTCTCCGCGGCGCAGGAGGCGGCCGACCGGGGCCTGCGCGTCTACACGATCGGCTTCGGCACCGCGAGCGGCGGCGGGCTGGAGCCGCAGTGCGCCGAGCAGTTCCTGGGCCGCGAGCCCAACTTCGGCGGCTTCGGGGGCGGTGGCAACTTCGGCGGCGGCTTCGGCGGCGGCCAGGGCGGGTTCCGGCGCGGCATCGACGAGGCGACGCTGCAGCAGATCGCCCAGCTGACCGGGGGCAAGTACTACCCGGCCGAGAGCGCGGGCGACCTCGAGCAGGTGTTCGCGAACCTGCCGATGTCGCTGGTGGTCAAGCACGAGACGATCGAGGTGGGCGCCGGGTTCGCGGCGGCCGCGGGGCTGCTGACCGCGCTCGGCCTGCTCCTCGGGCGGCTGTGGCGGCCGCTGCCGTAGCCGGCGCCCCGGCCACCGGGCATCCCTGAGGCCGGGCGGCCGCCGGCACTCCATCGCGCGACCCGCCCCGGCGGCCCCTTGGCCCGGCTGCCAGTAGACTCGGCCTTCCATGGCTGCCGCCCAGTCGCCCCTGCCGCCGATCACCCGCGAGCAGCGGCTGATCACGGTCGGCCTCATGGCCGCGCTCGCGGTGGCCGCGCTCGATTCGACGGTGGTCGGGACGGCCATGCCCACGATCATCGGCCAGCTCGGCGGCCTGTCCGAGTACGCGTGGGTGTTCTCCGCGTACCTGCTGGCGTCGACCACCACCGTGCCCCTGTACGCCAAGCTCGCCGACATCCACGGCCGCAAGCCCATCTTCCTGTTCGGCCTCGCCCTGTTCGTGGCGGGCTCTGCGCTGTGCGGCCTGTCGAGCTCGATGCTCATGCTCATCGTGTTCAGGACGGTCCAGGGCCTGGGCGCTGGGGCGGTGCAGCCCATCTCGTTCACGATCGCCGGGGACATCTTCGAGCCCCGGCAGCGGGCGCGGATGCAGGGCTTCTTCTCTGGCGTCTGGGGCGTGGCCGCCATCATCGGCCCGGCCATCGGGGGCCTGATCACGTCCACGGTCGGCTGGCCGTGGGTGTTCGAGCTCAACATCCCGGTCGGCCTGCTGGCGGCGGCCATCATCGGCCTGCGGCTCGACGAGCGCTTCGAGCGCCGGCCGCACCGCATCGACTGGTCGGGCGCCGCGCTCCTCTCGGGCTCGGTGGTCCTGCTCCTGTTCGCCGTGTCCGAGGGCGGCCAGCTCTTCGGCTGGGTGTCGCCGCCCTTCGCCGCCATGCTCGCTGGCGCGGCGGCCCTGTTCTGGCTCTTCGTGCGCCACTCCCGGCGCGTGGCCGAGCCGCTCGTGGACCTCGACCTGCTCACGGTCCCGCTGATCCGGGCTGGGCTCTGGATCGGCACGCTGGCCGGCATCGTGATGTTCGGGGTGACGACATTCGTGCCGCCGCTGGTCCAGGGCGTGCAGGGCGGGACGGCGGTCGAGGCGGGCGCGGTCGTGGCCGCGATGTCGATCGGCTGGCCGGTGGGGTCGATCGTGTCAGGACGGACGCTGCACCGCGTCGGGGCGCGGCCGTTCGTGCTCCTCGGCTCAGTGCTGATCCTGCTCGGCGCGCTGGCCACGACCCAGGCGACCAGGATCGATTCGCTGGCCTACGCGACGGCCGCCTGCGGCGTGGTCGGCCTCGGGATGGGCTTCTCGTCGACCGTGCTGCTGATCATGATCCAGGGCGCCGTGCCGTGGCAGCGCCGGGCCACCGCCACCGGCCTCGTCCAGTTCAGCCGGACCATCGGCGGGTCGGTGGGCGTGGGCGTGATGGGCGGGATCCTGGCGGCGTTCGTGGGCGCCGCGTCGTCGGCGATCCTCGACCCGATCGGGCGCGAGCAGCTGTCGCCGGCGCAGCTCGCCTCGGGGCGCGAAGCGCTCGAGGCCGGGCTCCAGGTGGTCTACTGGCTCATGGCCGCGGCCGCCGCCGCCGCCCTCCTGATGGCGTTCAGGACGATGCCCGCGGCGCAGCTTGGGGATCCGGCGATGGAGGTTCCCGGCAGTGCGCCACGGTCAGGGGCGGGCGACGCTACCGGGACCCGCGACCCGGAGGGCGGCCCCAGGCCGGCGCAGCCCAATGCCCATGCAGACGGGGCGATCGGGCCGGGCTGACCCGCGCTCGCGCCGGCGGAGCCGGTCCGCCGCGGGCGGACGTCAGCGCACCGGCAGGAGCAGCGTGAACCTCCGGTACCACTCGAGCCGGGCGACGCGCCAGCCGGGTGTGTACGTGTCGTCGTAGCGGCTGTCGTACTGCGTGTAGGCGCGGAATCGCAGCCGGAGGTTGGACGTCGTGGCGAGCGTGGCGTAGCCCACCCGCCGGTTGAGCGTGGCGTCGGCGCGCAGCGGGTCGGTGATGTAGAGCACGGCCACGCTGAACCGGTCCGCCCAGCTGCCGTCGGGGTTCTTCGCGAGCGGGTTGCCGACCAGGCCGTCGTAGCCGGTCAGCATCTGGGCGTGCTGCCCGGCCCAGCCGAGGATGCCCACCGGCTTGCGGGTCAGGATCAGCTGGCGCACCGCCGCGTGGATCGCTGCGCTGTACGAGCTGTACGAGACGTCCTTGTAGACCTGCTGGCTGGACTGGAGGGCGCCTGCGCCCCACCCGTAGTAGTTGAGGGCGTTGCGCCAGCCGTGCGGGTCCGTTCCCCGGGCGGTGTTGGTGAGGGTGTCGTGCGACCGCTCGAACCGCAGGATCGTGTCCCGCACCGTGCCGGACAGCGTGATGTGCCACCGGAACCCGTCGCCGCCGCTGCCGGCCAGGGCGATGAAGTTGAGCATGTCCTGCGCGGAGGTGGCCGTGCAGGCGCTGTAGTTGGGGTCCTGGTAGCGGAACCCGCGCGACGAGTAGAGGTTGAGCGTGCGCGGGACCGTTGGTGTGGGCGACGGGGTCGGCGTCGGGCTGGGGTCGGGCGAGGGCGACGGGCCCGGGGGCGGCGACCCTGACGGGCTGGGCGGCGGCGAGCCCGACGCCGACGGGGCGGGGGAGGGGGACGCCGGCGCCGAGGGGCTCGGGGACGCGGAGGGGCTCGGTTCGGGGGACGACAGGGCGGGTGTGGGCTGGGGAGCGGCGGACGGCGCCGCGGTGCTCGGGTCGGCAGCGGCCGACGGGGTGGCCGTCGGCGCCGGCGTGCTCGGATCGGCAGCGGCCGACGGGGCGTCCGAGGCGCTCGGGTCCGCGGCCCATGCGACGGCGTGGAGGACCGGCAGCGGGACCACCAGGGCTCCGAGGGCGACGGCGAGCGCGATGATGGGGCGGCGGAGGACGGCGGCGGTCATGCCAGCAGACAACCCTTCGTCTCCTGGACGGCTGCGGCGCCTGGGCCAGCGCCGACTTGGTCCGATACTAGACCCGTCGGCGCTCTGGGCGGTGTTCCGCAACGTCCATTGGGACTGGCCGGGCACCAGCATTTCGTACCGGCGGGCCGCCGCGGGCCGGTGACGGCGGGAGCGGCGCCGCGTCAGAGGTCCGCTGGAAGGACCGCGAGGCCCGCTGCAGTGACCCGGCCCTCGGCCACCAGGCGGCGCGCCAGCGCCCGGTTTCCCTCCGTCCAGTTGGACCCGTTCCGGCGCGGCGTGAACCGGATCGCATAGCGCCGGTCGTCGATGCGCTGGGTGCGGACGTCCACCCATCCGTGGCAGAGGGCCGCCTCCTGCAGCTCCGGCAGGCCGACGCTGGCGAGCGGCGAGGTGCGCTTGTGGATTGCGAGGACCACCTCTCGGTGGGTGCCGCCGTTCGCGCGCAGCCAGGCGTCGAACTCGGCCGCGGAGCTGATCGGCACGGCGGCCGAGACGTCCACGCTATCGCCCGACCTGGATCAGCCCGTTCCAGAGGACGTAGTGCGAGCGCCACACCTCGGAGTGGATGACACGGCCGCTCCGGTCGCGGACGACCCGCGTCACCGACACGTCCATCTGGTTCGAGGGGTACTCGGTCTGCTGCCGGACGCCGTGGGGGAGCGTGCTCACCTGCACGGTGTTCGTGGTCGCCCTGACCACGTTGCCCACCGACGGCGCGGAGAGCGACACCGTGCGGCCGTCGGGGATTCCCCACAGCTGGTAGGTCACGTAGCCGCGCCCGCCGCTGCCGACCGTCTTGATGCCCAGGATCAGGATCGGGTGGCTCGTGTCGTTGGTGAACGACATGTCCTGGACGGCGCCGCCGATCTTCCACACCGTGGCGTCGAGGCCCAGCGGGTAGCGGTCGATGTAGTAGCGGTGGTTCGCTCGGGCGCCCATCCGCAGGCCCGCCCGCAGCGCGGCGTTGAACAGGGTCGTGGAGCTCGAGCACATGCCGCCGCCGAGCGCGCCGGTCGGGTCGGTGTGGTTGCCCTTGATGATGCCGCCGGGGCCGTAGCCGCGTGACGGGGTGACGGCGCCGACGGTGTTCCACCAGTCGAAGGTCTGGCCCGGCGCCAGCACCGTGCCGTTGATGACCTTGGCCGGGATCCAGATGTTGGCGCCGAAGTAGTTGTGGTCGCTGATCGGGAAGTACGTGGTCCACGCGCCGAGCAGCGAGAGCACCGGCGCCTTGAGGGCGGCCTGCGCGGTGGTCAGCTTGGGCGCCACGGGCGCGAGCGCGATCTTGACCGGCGTCGAGGCGCCGCTCGAGATCCGCGCCATGAGCTCGTCGGCGATGCGCTGCGATGTCGCGGCGACGTCGAGCTGCTTGCCGTCGGCAGACGCGGCGACGCCGACGATCTTGCCGCTCTTGGCCCGCAGGAAGACCGCCGACTTGGCCGGCGTCAGGGCGGCCTTGGCGATGCTCTTGAGCGACTTCGGGATCTTGGTGGTGTCCACGCTCGGCTGGATCGAGCCGTCGGCGGCCGTCGCGAACGTGATCCACGTCCGCACCGTCGAGGCCTTGATCGTCCAGGTGCGCTTGCCGAACACGATCGTGAGGTCCCCGACCGCGAGGTCGGCGCGGCTGGCGGCCGTCTGGACATCGCGGTCCCCGACCGAGGCCGGAATCGCGGTGGTGGTGACCGGGACGACCACCTCGGCCGGCGCGTCGGCGGGCGTCACCGCGGCCAGGGCCGCCGTGATCACGGGGGCCGGGTCGATCGTGCTGCCGGGCCGGGCGGCGGTGGTGACGAAGGCGCCACCGGCCGCCGCGATGGTCGCATTCACCGGGCTGCTCGCGAGCGGCTCCAGCGCCGCGGTCACCGCCGCCGCCAGCGCCGACGGGTCGAGCACCACGCTGGGCGTGAGCGACACGCCGTGGACGGCCTGGCCGAGCTGGTTGACGAGGCGGGTGGCGACGTCGCCGCCGCGGCCCGACTGCAGGGCGGCGTCGACGAGGGCGTCGACGTCGGCGCGGCGGCCGAAGGCGCTGTACGGGATCGAGATGTCGCCGCCGGGCGTGCGCAGGACGAGGCTGCCCTGTCCGTACGGGAACGCGGCCTCGAGCGCGGCCGTGGCCCCGGCGCGGTCGAGGCCCGAGAGGTCGACCGGGCCGACGTGGACGCCCGGCAGCACGCGCTCCTGGTAGCCCGCGTCCCAGGCGGCCAGGCCCGCGCCCGAGACCGCGACCACGGCCGCCAGGCCGAACACGAACGCAGCCAGGAACAGCGCGATGCGCCGGCGGCGGCGCCGCGGGGCGGGGGAGGGGACCGGATCCCCGCTTCCGCTGGCCACCGCGACGGGCGCCGGCTCGACAACGGCGGCATCGGCGGCCGGATCGGCTGGCGGTGGGCTCGGCTCGGTTGACTCGCTGGGGTCGGGCGTCTCGGTCATCGGGCGTGGGGCAGCGAGCCGTGGCGCGGGCTCGAGCGCGGCGCCGCGAATGATGCCCCATCCAGCAGCGATTGGCGATCCCCCGCTTGGCGCGGCTCCGGGCATCTCGTCGGTCGCCCCAACTCGGTCAGGTTCAACGTGTCGCGCAACAACAGGGAGGACTGCGGCACCACGCTGCCGTCGCGCAACGCGTCCTGCCACGAGGACGTCGGGATCGACCGCTCGGGCCCGGTCACCGCGAGCGGCCTGTCCACGAACCGCTTCAGCTCGTCGGTCGGCACGCACATCCACTGACCGACGGGCACGCCGGGGCTGCGTCATTCCGTGGCGCGGCCCGGGGCGACGCGGGTCCCCCTCGACGATCCGCTCGACCGTGAGCCCGAGAAGCCTAGGCCAGCTCGTCGCGAAGCTGGTCGACCGCCCACTCGAGCTCTTCTCGCTCGATGACGAGGGGAGGAGCGAGCCGGATGGTGCGCCCGTGGGTGTCCTTGGCCAGGACGCCCCGGCGCATCAGCCCCTCGCAGACGTCGCGGCCGCTCCGGTCGACCAGGTCGATCCCGGCCCACAGCCCGCGGACGCGCACGGCGGCCACGCGGTCGGCGGGCAGCGCAGCCAATCGGTCGGCCAGCACCCCGCCCAGCTCCGCCGCGCGCGCCTGGAACTCGCCGGTGCCGATCATCCGGACGACCTCGATGCCGACCGCGCACGCGAGCGGGTTGCCGCCGAAGGTGCTGCCGTGCTCGCCGGGCCGGAACACGTCCATGACCTCGCGGCGGGCGACGACGGCGGACACCGGGAGGATCCCGCCGCCCAGCGCCTTGCCCAGGATGTAGGCGTCGGGCACGACGTCCTCGTGGTCGCAGGCGAACGTCCGGCCGGTGCGCCCGAGCCCCGACTGGATCTCGTCGGCGAGCATCAGTACATTGCGCTCCGTGCAGATGGCGCGGACCGCCCGCAGGTATCCCTCGGGCGGGATCACCACGCCGCCCTCGCCCTGGATGGGCTCGAGGAGGACCGCGACCGTCTCGTCGTCGACCGCATCGGCCAGCGCGGCGGCGTCGCCGTACGGGACGCGGACGAAGCCCGGCGTGAACGGCCCGAAGCCGTCGCGCGCGGACGGGTCGTCGGAGAACCCGACGATCGTGGTGGTGCGGCCGTGGAAGTTGCCGCCCATGACGACGACCTTGGCGCGCCCGTCGGGGACGCCCTTGCGCTCGTAGCCCCACTTGCGGGCCATCTTGAGCGCGGTCTCCACGGCCTCGGCGCCGGTGTTCATCGGCAGCATCGCGTCCATGCCGCACAGGGCCGTGAGCTCGGCGGCGAACGTGCCCAGCAGGTCGTTGTGGAAGGCGCGGCTGGTGAGCGTCAGGCGGCCGAGCTGCGCCTCCGCGGCGGCGACCAGGCGCGGATGGCGGTGGCCGAAGTTGAGCGCGCTGTAGCCGGCCAGCATGTCGAGGTAGCGGCGGCCGTCGGCGTCCCAGACCCAGGCCCCCTCGCCCCGGGCGAGCACGACCGGCAGCGGGTGGTAGTTGTGGGCCGCGTGCGCCTCGACTTGTGCGATCGCCGCGGCCCCCAGCCCCGCGGCCTCGTCGCGGTCCACTTCCCGGGTCGTCATCGTCCTCGCCTCGCGCTTCCGGAGCGTCGTTCCGCCGACGATGGTTGCACGTCCGTCCCGGCCGCGCGGCCCCGCTCTGCAGACCCCTGGCGCGGCGCGGCTATGCTGTCCACCCCAGCCACCGCCGGAGAGCGTCCCGATGAGCCCGAACCCCGTCACCACCGGCCGCCCGACGGCGTACCCGCCGGAGCCCGCCGAGACCGAGCGCTTCGGCGAGGCCCTCGCGCGGCTGGCCCCGGCCCTCGATTCGTTCGCCGCCGACCACGCGGCGGCGCCGTTCCCGCCCTACCGCCCGTCGCCTGACGACCCCGGGCAGGGTCCGCTGCCGGAGGATGGCGCCGGGCTGGACGCCACCATCGACGAGCTCGCCGCGGTGGTCCGCTGGGGAAGTCGGATCAGCGCGCCCGGGTTCGTCGGCTTCATCACGACCGGCGCCTCCACGTCGGGCGCGGCCGCGCTGACGGCCGCCGCATTCGCGGGCGGGCAGCGCTACACCCTCCACGCGTTCAACGCCATCGAGCACACGAGCCTGCGCTGGCTCGCCGACCTGTGCGGTCTGCCCGAGGGGGTGGCCGGCGTCTACTCGAGCGGCGGCTCGTCGGCCAACCTCATCGCCCTGGGCACGGCGCGCCAGGCGGCCTATGAGCGGCTGGGGCGCAACGTGGCCGAGGACGGAGCGCCCGACGGGCGGCCGGGCCGGATCTACGCCTCGGCGCTGGCCCACCGGACCGTGCACCGCTCGGCGGCCGTGCTGGGCCTCGGGCGAGGGTCGGTGGTCCCGATCCCGGTCGACAGCGAGGGCCGCACCCGTGAGGACGAGCTGGAGGCGGCGCTCGCCGCCGATGCGCGGGCCGGCATCGTGCCCGTCGCGGTGGTCGCCTGCGCAGGCGCCACGGACACCGGCACGGTGGACCGCATCGACCGCCTCGGCGCGATCGCCCGCCGCCACGGCGCCTGGCTGCACGTGGACGGCGCCTACGGCCTCGTCGCCAACGCGTCGCCACGGCTGCGGCCGCTGTTCGCCGGCATCGAGGACGCGGATTCCTGGATCGTCGACCCGCACAAGTGGCTGGCCACGGGCGTCGGCATCGGGGCGACCTTCGTCCGCGACGAGGGCGTGCTCACCCGGGCGTTCGCCGAGGGGGAGGCCGCCTATCTCGAGGGCTCGTTCCGCGAGGACCTGGCCCAGGCGCACTCGCAGTTCGACGCGATGGGCGGGCCGTGGGGCGACCAGTCACTCGAGCTGTCCGCGCCGCCGCGCGGCGTTGCGGTCTGGGCGGTGCTCCGCGAGATCGGTCGGGCCGGGGTGGTCGCCCGGGTGGAGCGCCACGTGGCCTTCGCCGCGCAGATTGCCGACCGCGCCCGGGCGCATCCGCGGCTGGAGCTGCTGATGGAGCCGCAGCTCTCGGTGGTCTGCTACCGGTACCGGCCGGGGCCCGGCGTGGACGCTGACGAGCTGAACCGCGCGATCCTCGACCGGCTGCGGCGCGTCACCACCGTGGCGCCCTCGGGCACGCAGATCGACGGCCGGTTCGCGATCCGGCCGTGCTTCATCAACCCGCGGACGACCGAGCGCGAGGTGGCCGAGCTCGTGGACGCGGTGATCCGCTTCGGCGACGAGCTCGCCGGCGCCTGAGCGCGTCGCGGCCGCTGGGTCGCGTCCAGAGGCCCACGCGCCGCGGCGGCGCCGGAGCGCGCCTACGGGCGCCGGAGCGCGCCTAAAGGCCCGCGCGTCGCGGGCTGACCGTGTCCGAGCCCAGGCTCGAGAGCCGGTACACCAGCAGGAACAGGGTCACCAGGCCCACGCCCACGTACAGCCACCAGACCACGTCCTGCTTGGAATTGCTGCCCGCGAGCATGCCGTGGGCCGTGGCGAGCATGACCACGACGGCTGACAGGCTGTGGATCCCGCGCCACACGCGGACGCCCATGCGGGAGCGCGCGTAGTACGAGAGGGTCGTGAACAGGGCGGCCCACGCTGCGACCTGGCCGACGGCGACGGGCACGGGCAAGTACGGGGACTCGCCCGGCACGAGCAGGGTGGGCAGGGTGAACCCGATGTAGCTGTCGCCGAGCAGCAGGAAGATGTGGGCCGCCGCGAGGGCCATGCCGACCCAGGCGAGGTCGCGGTGGAGCGCGAGGGACACGGGCCGGCCGGCGACCGCGTCGATCAGCCCCGACGACATCCCGAGCCCGTACGCCGTGGAGCCGGCGAACGCCAGGTAGGCCAGGAACGCCGTCAGCCGCGACGCGGTCCAGTACGCCTTCTCGGGCGCGATCCGGCCCAGCGCGTCGGACGCGGGACCGGCGGCGATGCCGATGCCCAGGCCGAGGGCGAGCAGCGCGAGGCCGAAGCCGATCTCGCGCTGGGTGCGGCGCGGGGCGGCCGACGGGGCCGGCGCCGCGGGGCCCATCAGGCGATCCATCGCTCGATCCCCGGGAAGCGCAGCTGGGTGTCTCGATCGGTGAGCGCGATGGCCGTCGCCCCGTGGGCCGCGAGCATCGGGGCGGCGTCGCGCCCGCGCAGGACCACCACCTTGGCGAGCGCCTCGGCGGCGATCGCGTCGGGGGCCACCACGGTGGCCGACACGACGCCGGCGCTGGCGGGCTCGCCCGTTGCGGGGTCCACGATGTGGCCGCGGCCCCGCCAGGCGTGGCGGTACGTTCCCGAGGTGGCGATCCCGACACGCACGGCCTGCCCGTACGGCAGCGACAGCGTGGTGATGGGCGCAAGCGTGCCCGGGTCGTCGGCGCGCGGGTCCTCGATCTCGATCGCGAACGGGATCGACCCGTCGGAGCGGACGGCGATGTCCCCGTCGCACTCCACGAGCGCCACCGGCAGCGCCATGACGTCGGGCAGGCCGAGCGCCCGCTCGGCGAGCCAGCCCTTGGCGGTCCCCGACAGATCGAGCCCGGTCCGGGCGGGACGCGTCGCGGTTCGCCCGCGGATCGACCAGCGGCCGGCGGGGACGGCGGGCTCGCCGGCCTCCACGCGCCGCCGTGCCTCGAGGACGCCCACGTCGACGAGGCCCTCGGAGAGTCGTCGCGCGGAGGCGGCGGCGTGCAGGGCGGCCGCGAGCGTCGGCCGGACCTCGACAGCCCGCGCCGGGTCGGCGTTGAGGCGGGAGAGGTCCGAGTCCGGCTCGTGGCGCGAGAGCCGCAGGCTCCACGCCGTCACGCGGTCGAGGAGGGCCATCGCCGCGGCGTCGCCCGCGCCGCCGAGCACGGCCGAGATCCAGCCGCCCATCGAGCGTCGGCGGGCATAGCCCTGGATCACGGCTTGCCGCTCGCCGCGGTGGGGACGGGCGTGGGCTTGGGGGTGGGCCTCGGCGTCGGCCTCGGGGTGGGCCTCGGCGTGGGCTTCGGGGTGGCCTTGGCCGTCGGCTTCGGGGTGGCCTTGGCCGCCGGCTTCGGCGTGGCCGCCGTGCCGCCCTTGCTGCCGCCGGCAGCCGTCGCCGCCGGCTTCGCGGTTGCATGGCCGCCGGCAGGCTTCGCGGTGGCCTTGGACTTGCCGGCCTTCGTCGAGAGCGGCGTGGGCGACGGGGCCGGCGTCTCCACGACGTCGGACGGTGAGACGGCGTCGCCGCTGAGGCCCGAGGCGTCGAGCGAGGTTCCGGGATCGGTCCCCATGGCGTCTGTCGCCGCGTTGCCGTTGGCGACCAGCGTGTCGGGCGGGACGAGCACCACCACGAGGCCGAGCGTCGCGGCGACGCCGGCCGCGGCCGCAAGGGCGCGCGTGGGCAGCGCATCCGCGCGGCGGCGCGCGGGCGAGGGCGGTCGGCCGCTCAGCGCCGCGTCGCGGGTGGCCGCGACTGTCGCCGCGACCGGCACGACCCGCGGGCGGGGGAGCGGGCTTGGGGCCCAGACGTGGGCGTCGGCCGCCTGGCCGTCGGGCGCCCGGCCGTCGGAGGCGGTCGGCGGGATCCACGGCGGCCCCCCGGCGGGCCCGGTGTGGGTGACCACGGGGCCCGGCGCGGAGCCCTGTGCGGCGACGGCGCGGGCCGTCAGCGCGGCGGCAATGTCGGCGATCTCGTCAGCGGTCAGGTCCTCGGGCGGGCGCCCGTCGGGTCGTCGATCGTTCACGGCGCGTACGAGACCACGGGGGTCTTCCAGATGGTGCGGTACTCGCCGTCCGTGCGGCTCAGGCACCACACGGCGTAGTAGACCCTCGAGTTGGGGGCACCCGTGTCGGTCAGCGAGGTGGTCGTGCGAGACGTCACCAGGCCGACCACGGTGTCCTTGTCCTCGGCCGGGTAGTGGATCTCGTTGTCGAGCGAGCGCACGACCGCGTAGGCGGCGAAGTTGGACGCGCTGCACTGCGTCCAGCTGAGCACCGGCCCGCGGTCGCCCTCGCCGACCCTGAGCGTGCCGCTCTGGGACGTGGGCCGCGGTGTGGGCCTGGGCGTGGGCCGCGGCGTGGGCCTGGGCGTGGGCCGCGGCTTTGGCCTCGGCGTGGGCGTCACGGCGTGACCGGCAGGCGCAGGAGCGGAGCCGGACCCCGAGGTCACGGTGGAGCTCGGGCCCCGCGGTCGCGCCGTCGCCCGCGCAGTCGGGGCGGAGGTCGCGCGGGCCTCCTCGGTCGGGGACGGGGAGGCGTCGAGCGCGCCGTCCGCGATCGCGGCCTCCGCGTCGGGGGATGCGGTCACGCCGGCGATGTCATCGGCGGCCGGCGTGGCCGCTGGGGACGGCACGGCGAACGGGGAGTGGCCGCCGGTGCTGCCGATGGCGAGGAACGCAGCGAGCGCGGTGGCGGTCGCAGCGGTCGCCAGGGGACGCCAGTGGGGCATGTCGACTCCGGGTGCGTTGTTTGCAGGGAATCGCCGCAGCGGGCGCCTTCCCAGCCCTATGAGTCTGCGAAGGTGCCGCTGGGTTTCACAACGCGGACGATCGTTGGGCGACGGCGGCCAATGGTCCTACCCGCCCGCGTTCGCCGCGCGTGCGCCGCGCGCGCCGCGGTGGGTGCGCCGAGGGTGCGGGGTGGGTGTGGCCCAGCGGGACCTGGCGCCCCCGCCGCAGCCGGGCCTCAGTCGTCGAGGCTGACGGGGACCAGGACGTCCTTGCGGGCGAAGACGCCCACGAAGCGGAGGCCGCACAGGAACAGGGCGACGCCCAGGCCGCTGTAGAAGAACGCGATGAACCAGTCGGGCGCCGTGTGCGACAGCCGGAGGGCCATGCCGCCGCCCATCATCACGAACATCACGATCCACGACGACGCGTTGAAGAAGTGCCAGAACGGGAGCCGCTCCTCCTCGCGCGCCTGGATCCGGGAGGCGTGCTTGCGCACGAGGCGCGAGAAGATGAACACGTAGAAGACCGCGAAGATGACGGCCGCGAGCGGGAGCAGGACGGGATCGACGGGCTCGAGCCTGAACAGCAGCGGCAGGCCGACCATGGTGACCATCGTTCCCGCGATGCACCAGACGACGCCGGCGATCAGCATCAGCGAGTTCTTGGGGACGTGGACGCGGTGCACGTCGGGATCATAGGCCGATGCGGGTGGCGCCCCGAAAGTCAGAGGTGGCCTCCTCGGCTGACGAGTGACGCATTGAGCACGGGCCGAATGGCCTGCGGCCGCAGGCCCAGACGAGCCGGCGCGGGTCCGGCGAGGGCGGCGGAGGGCTGGAAACCGGGCTCGATGGCCCACCCGTACCTGGGCCCCGGTCCCTTCGGGTGGTGGCGCGCGCACGCACCGCGAACGAACCTGCCCCTGTCGTCCCGCCACCCAGAGGTCCGTTCAAGATGCTCCATCCGCGCCGCCGCTCGCCGCTGCTTCCCGCAGCCACGGGAGCGGTCGCGTCGCGCCGCGACCGGCGCCGTCGCCCGGACGAGGTCCTCCGCGTGGGCCGCATGCCCAGGACGGACACCTTCTCGATCGGCGCCGAAGTGCTGCCTCGGCCGCGCGACGAGCTCCGGGAGCCCCGGGGGCCCGCCATCTAGCGCACCGCGCCGACGGGCGGCCCAGCCCGCGGCCCTGCACCGTGGCCGATTGCCCCGACGGCGTCCGCGTGGAACACTCGCCGCGATGCGCGCGCCCGACCTCGACCGGCACCTCCGCGAGCTCGCCGCCGCCGACGCGTTCTCGGGCGTCGTCCGGGTCACCGTGGCCCGCGCCGAGCGGTTCGTCGCGGCGTACGGCTGGGCGAGCCGCGCGTGGCGCGTGCCCGTCTCGGCGGACACGCGCTTCGACACGGCCTCGATCACCAAGCTGTTCACCGCTGTCGCCACGCTCCAGCAGGTCGACGCCGGCCGGTTCGCCCTCGACGAGCCGGTGACGCCGTACCTCGGGCTCGAGGGCACGACGATCGACCCGAGGGTGACCGTCCGCCACCTGCTCACGCACACCTCGGGCATCGGCGACGACGCCGACGAGGAGGCGGGCGAGGCCTACGCTGACGTGTACCGCGACCGCCCCAACTACGCCATCCGCGAGACGGCGGACTTCCTGCCGCAGTTCGCCCACCGGGCTCCCAACTTCGCCCCCGGCACCGGCTGCCGCTACAACAACTGCGGCTACGTCCTGCTCGGGCTGATGGTGGAGCGGGCGACCGGGCGGCCGTACCGCGACGCGGTCTCGCGTGACGTCTTCGGGCCCGCGGGCATGACGGACACCGGGTTCCCGCGGCTCGACCTCGTCGGGGAGCGGATCGCCGAGGGGGCGGACCCCGTCCGCGACGAGCGCGGCGCGATCGCGGGCTGGCGGCGCAACATCTACGCCTTCCCGCCCATCGGCTCGCCTGACGGCGGCGCCGTCACCACGGCTGCCGACCTCGAGCGGTTCCTGCGGGCGATGGGGGAGGGAAGGCTCCTGGCGCCGGACACGACGGCCGCGTTCCTGGCGCCGCAGGTCGACTACCGGGCGCGGGATGGCTGGACGCAGCGGTTCGGGTTCGGCCCGTGGTTCCGGGTGGAGGCGGACGGCTCGGTGCTGTACCTCGAGAAGGAGGGCGCGAACCCGGGCGTGAGCGGGATCCTCCGGCACTATCCCGGGCGCGACCTCTCAGTCGTCATTCTGTCCAACATGGAGGACGGCGCCTGGGCGCCCGGGCGCCTGGTCCACGAGGCGGTCATGGCCGGCGCCCTCGGCTGACGGGCGGCTCGGCCGTCTGCCCCGCGCACTGACAGAGGATCCTGACGGCAGGTGTCACGATTCGGCGGCACGATGGACGGCATGCGCACGATCGACTGGCTGCTCGACTCGGATCCCGCCATCCGCTGGCAGGTGCTCCGCGACCTGGCGCACGCGCCCGACGAGGCGGTCGCTGCGGAGCGCGCGAGGGTCGCGACCGATGGGTGGGGTGCGCGGCTGCTCGCGCTCCAGGCGCCCGACGGCCGCTGGGGCGGGCGGCCGTGGTCGCTCGACTACACCGACACGTTCCACGTGCTCGAGCTGCTGCGCCACTTCGGGCTCGACCCGGCGAGCGGGCAGGCTCGGCGCGCCGTCGATCTCGTCAGCGCCAACGTCGTCTGGCGGGGCGGCGCCCCGGTGCCAACGCCGTGGGACGACCACCGGTTCTTCGAGGGCGAGGTCGAGCCGTGCATCAACGGCAACGTCGTCGCGACCGGCTCGTACTTCGGGGTCGACATGACGCCCCTCGTCGAGCGGCTGCTGGGCGAGCAGCTGCCGGACGGGGGCTGGAACTGCGAGGTCGAGAACGGCGCCACCGTCTCCTCGTTCGGGACCACGATCAACGTCCTCGAGGGGCTCCTGGGCCACGAGCGTGCCATCGGCGGGTCGGCCAGGGTGGGGGAGGCGAGGCGGCGCGGCGAGCAGTACCTGCTCGAGCGGCGGCTGTTCCGCCGCAGGTCCACTGGGGAGGTGATCGATCCCGACTGGCTGCGGTTCTCGTTCCCGCACTGGTGGCACTACGACGTGCTGCGCGGCCTCGACTACCTCCGCGACGCGGGGGCGGCGCCGGACGACAACGTGGTCGAGGCGGTCGAGGCCGTTCGCGCCAAGCGCGGTCCCGACGGCCGCTGGCCCCGTGAGCACGTCTACGAGGGGCAGGTCCACTTCGAGCTCGAGGGGCCCGACGGCGAGCCGAGCCGCTGGAACACCCTGCGCGCGATGCGGGTGCTCGACTGGTTCGCGCCGGGCGGCGGGGGCGAGTCGACCGAGTGAGGGCGGGCGGCCACGCGTCGTGGCCGTCGATCACGACGCGTTTCGGGGCCTCGCGGGGCACTATCGCGTCGGCTATGCTGCCGCTGACCGCCCGTGCGTTTCCCCCCACGCATGGGCGGTCGCTGCCGTGGTTGAGCCGATCGAACTTGCCGCCGGACACGCACCGGGCGCCGCAGTGACTGCGGCGCCCGGTTGACGTTTCCCCCTGGCGGACCCGCCCTCGGTGACCCGGTCGCCTACGGCTTCCCCCGACCGGTCGGTCCATGCTGCGGGACTGCGCACTCACACCTTGCCCGACCGCCCCTGCGGGACCACTACGGGCAGACTGCGGCGAGACTGCGGCGGTTCGCGTGCCGAACCGTCGCCGGACGGGATACGCTCTGCAGTGGCCGGCGATCACCACGAAGGGAATGGACAGGTGCCTTTGCCTCAACTGCTCGAGGTCGCCGCGCACTCGCTGACGGCCGTCCTCGGCGTGTGGCTCGGCCTCACGCTCGTCACGCGGTCGCGGACGCCCAACGGGGTCCTCTTCGCGCTGCTGACCCTGGCCATCGCCACCTGGAGCGGTGCTGTCGTCATCGAGCGCCTCTCGGACAACAGCGTCGTCGTCCGGGCCGGGAACGCCGTCGAGGAGCTCGCGAGCAGCCTCGCGACGCCGCTGCTCGCGCACCTCGTGCTCGCCATCTCGACCGAGGGCCAGGTGTCGCGTCGGCAGGGCTGGCTGATCGCGGCCCTCTACGTGCTCAACGTCGCGGTCACGATCCCGGCGGTCGTCGATCCGAGCCATCCGATCCGGATGGCGGCGCCGAACTTCAGCCTCGGGCCGATCCCGGGGATCGACTTCTACGCCGGCTGGGCTGTCGTCCGGTTCGGGGCGATCCTGATCGCGCTCGCCTGGGCGCTGCAGGCGCTCCGGCGCCCGGGCATCGACTCGGACCGCCGGCGCCACCTCCGCGCGCTGCTGGCGATGGTGGCGGCGGCCACGATTGGTGGCGGCATACGCATCCTGCCGGTCATCGGCCAGAGCGACCCGTGGATCGGGGTCTCGTTCATCACACTCGCTGTGGTCATCGCCGCCTATGTCGTGTTCTCGGGCGGCGTGTTCTTCGCGTCGGGCGTGGCCGGGCGGGCGTTCCGGGAGACGCTGCTCCTGGGCCTCATCGCCTTCGGGCTCGTGGCCCTGTTCGTCGCCGTCGACGAGGGCGCCAGGGCGGTGCTCGGCGTGGACGCCCCGCTGGTCGCCGCCCTGTCGTTCGTCGTCGTGATCGCCCTGTACGAGCCCGTCGCTCGCTGGCTGCAGCGCCTCCTCTCCGAGCGGTCGCCGCAGGCCGCCGCGCGGCAGGACCTGATGCGGGCGGTCGGCCAGCCGCGGTTCACGGCGCAGCCGGCCAATGCGGGCGTCCGGCCCGCCCTCGCGCGCCTGGCCAACGCGCTCGACCTCTCGGGGGCCTCGGTGGTCGCCGCGGACGGCCGGGTCCTCGCGGCCGAGGGCCCGGTGTCGCCGGAACTCGCGAGCGTGGGCGCGGCGGCGCCGATCCCGCTCGTCGTCGAGGACGAGCTGGTGGGCGAGCTCCGCATCGCCGGGACGCGTTCGGGCCGGCCGCTGCCGCTGCGGGACGAGGAGCTGCTGCGCCTGTCGGCCCGCTACGTCGCGTCCGCGCTGCGCGCCGGGCGGATCGAGGACGAGCAGGTCGAGGTGCTCCGGAACCTCGCCGAGCAGCGTGCCGACCTGGACTCCACCGCGTCGGTGCTGCACGCGGCGCTCGTGCGCCGGAGCTCGTCCGCGCCTGGGCTGGAGGTGCGGGCGCTGGGTCCCCTCCGGGTGGACCGCGAGGACGGCCAGATCCTGCGCTGGGGCGGCGAGAAGGCCGGCACACGGCAGGCCGAGGCGCTATTCGCCTTCCTGTTCGACCGCGGCGAGCGCGGCCTGGCCAAGGACGAGGCGCTCGAGCTCATCTGGCCCGACGTCGACCTCTCGCGGGCCGACCTCGCCTTCCACCGGACGCTCGGCGGCCTGCGCCACACGCTCGACCGGCACGGCGGCGGCCGGGACATCATCCGCCACCAGAACGACCGCTACCGCCTCGACGCCTCCATCATCGACTGGTCCGACGTGGCGGCCTTCAGCGCCCGTCTCGACGAGGCGGGGCGCGCGACTGATCCGGACGCCGCGCTCGCCATGCTCCAGGACGCCCGCTCGCTGTACCGCGGCGACTACCTCGACGACTGCCCCTTCTACGGCGACAGCGCGTTCGTCGAGTCAAAGCGCGCGGCGCTGCGGTCCCGGTACGTGGATCTGCTGGTCGCGATCGGGGAGGCGAGCGAGGAGCGGGGCGACCGGGTCTCGGCGGCGGCCGCCTATCGGGACGCGATCGCGGCCGACGCCGACGGCTGCCCGCCGGCCCACGCGGGGCTCGCGCGGCTCGGCCTGGGCACCTGACGCCGGCGGACCCGCACCGGCGGGCCGGCCCTCAGCCCCTTGCCAGGCCCCTTCCCCCGCCTTTCTGACCTCGGCCCGCGCCCCCACCTCCATTCGCTGGGGCGCTATTTGCAGCGGGCGGCTCTTACGCGCCAGGCCGGATCGAGCGGTCCTCGAGCTCCCAGGCATGGTCCATGACGTGATGCGCGATGCGACGGATCAGGAACGGGAGCGGCCACGTCCGTGCCTGGCGGCCGGCGGCGGCATAGGCGCGGATCGCGTCGAGCGTGTGCTGTCGGTGGAGCGCCCGGCCGGCCGGGTCGAGGACCATGTCGCGGGGCGTCCGCACCTCGACCTTGCGCGTGAACTGCTCGGGCTCGTTGACGTACACGTGGCGCTCGATCACGTCACGTGGCCAGCCGCCGCCGCGCGGCGTCGGCCGGAGCTCCGCTGATGCACCCCGCACGGCCTGGTCGAAGTACGCCCAGCACGCCTCGAGCAGGCGGAGCCGACGATCAAGCTCGCCCGCGGGGACGCCCTCGCCCTCGAGGACCGACGGCACGTGCGCGATGCCCCAGAAGTCGGTGGAGCTGGAGCCCGGCACCCGCTCGACGACCACGACATGGGGCGCCTGTCGCGCGAACTCCTCGGCCATGCCCGCACGCGCGGCGACGCCCGCGTACCGGTCGGCATACGCCGTGACGGTGTCGAGGGCTGCCTCCTCGGACCTACCCCAGCGATCGAGGCCCGGCCAGTCGGTGGCGCCCGCGACGACCCGCCGGCCGCCTTTGCCAACCTCGAGGATCATCCGCAGCTCGTCGGCCATGGTCGGCATCGTACCCCGCCAGTCCGGCCATACGCGACCACGTGATAGACTGTGCTCCACGAGACCACCTGTGGTATGGGGGCTGCACCATGGCGAAGACCAATCTGACCGTCCAGCTGGAGGTCGAGACGGTGCTGCGCGCGAAGGTCCTCGCAGCGCGTCGCGGCACCTCGGTGAGCGCGCTCGTGGCGCGGACGCTCGACCGCTTGGTCGACGAGGACGAGCGCTACGAGGCGGCCCGCCTGCGGGCGTTGGGCCTGATGGCCACAGCGGCATCTCGCGGCGTGCCCGGCTGGACGCGTGACGAGCTCCACGAGCGGTGAGCGAGCTGCTGACCTTCGTCGACACGAATGTGCTGGTCTATGCGCACGACGCTGCGGACCCAGACCGGCACGCCCGCGCCGCGGGGTTGCTCCGCCGGCTCTGGGCAGACGGGGCCGGGGTCCTGAGCACCCAGGTGTTGGCTGAGTTCTACAGCGTCGCGACGCGGAAGCTCGGGATGCCGCCTGCCGATGCCCGCGAGATCGCGCTCCTCTACGGCACGTGGCGCGTCGTCGAGGCGGATGTGCCGATGCTGGCCGCGGCGATGGAACGCCACGAGCGCGATGCCCTCGCCTGGTGGGACTGCCTGATCCTCGAGGCCGCACTTCGCGCCGGCGCCGACCGGCTGGCGTCCGAGGACTTCGAGGCGGGTCGAAGCTTCGGGGCGCTCCAGGTCGTGAACCCGTTCGCGTCCTCCTGACCCGAGGCGGCACCCACGACGCCTCCGTTCCGCGACCTCAGGAAGGCGAGGGGCCCCCTTCGCGCCGGCGCCGACCGGCGCGGAACCTGGCAGGCGCAACCCGGTGCGGTGGGAACCATCGGCGTGCACCGATCGTGACGGGTGGGTACCCAGCCGCGGGAAAGTCGGCTGTTGCCTCGGCCAGCGCTCGGTTGGGAGACTGGTGACTCAGTCGAGGCGCCGTGGGGGCACCAGCCGCAACCTGGCCGGGCCGAACCGCCTCGATCCCAAACACCCCCGCCGTCTGCCTCGTGGCACGCCCGGACGGGCGTGTGTGGCGTTGACGGCTTGCTCGCCAAGAGGAGACCGATGCGCACCGTTCTCGCGGCCATCGCCGCTGTCGCCGCCGTCATGATCATCATCGTCACCGCTGTTGCGGCCATCGGATTCACACCGCGCCCGTTCGACACCAGCAACGAGTCGGCAGTCGGAATGGCCCAGAACTCGCTCGGCGACCAGTACACGCTGGACGCGGCCAGCCTGAGCGCGACCTGGACGTTCAGCCACGACGCACAGGTCGTGCTGCGCTTCGACGCCGGTGACGTCACCGTCAACGGAGAGGCACTGCCCGCCGGCTGCTACAGCGGCAGCGCGAGCACAGGCGAGGTGATCACCCTCGCCGGCGCCCAGCACGTGAGCTTCGCGAGCCCGCGTTCCGACCCCTCGTGTGGGCAGCTGCCGTGACCACCGGACGCACCATGACTATCACGCGCCAGGCGGGGAGCGGCGAGTCGCCCGGCGTCCGCGCCGCGCTGGGCCACACCCTCGCCTATGTCGCGGCGTCGCGCGCCGCCTGGCTGTTCGCCGCTGCCTGGATCGCGGCGGCCCTGACGCTCACGGTGTCGGGCCAGGGCTTCCCGCTCGACAGCCTGGTCCTCGCCGCCGTGTTCCTGCCGTTGAGCCTGGTGACCGTGCTGCTCACGCGGCCCGAGGCGCCGGCCCCGGCGGCGGCGGCCGAGCGCCCGCGCCTCCGCCTCCAGGCGGGGCTGGTCCTGCTCTTCGTGGTCCTCACCGCCTGGAGCGGCATCGTGTTCCACGACGTCGTGGCGGGGACCATTCCCCTGTGGACCCCGCTCGTCGACGCGCTCGGGCGCCTGGGCGACGCCTGGTTCGGCGCAGCAACGTGGGTCACGAACCCGGTGACCTACGTCGGGCTCCCACTGGTCGTGCTGCTCCTGGCGGGGGCGCGCCCGCGGTCGCTGGGCTTCGGGCGCGGCCACCGCATGGGACGCGTGCTCCTGCTGTGGGGCTCGATCCCGCTTGCGTTCTTCGCCGTCGCGCTCGTCTCCGGGCAGCTCACGTTCGGCCGGATCTTCGGACGCTTCGTGTCGAACTTCATGCAGAACGGGATCATGGAGGAGTTCCTGTTCCGGGGGGCGTTGCAGACGCGGTTCCGGCGGCTCTGGACCCCGGCCTGGGCGGTGGTCGTCCAGGCGCTCGTGTTCGGCGTCTGGCACCTCGGGCTCGGGTTCGCCAACACGGGCAACGCCGGCCTCCTGCCGGCGGTCGCGAGCACCATCGTCAACCAGGCGGTCGTCGGGCTCGCATTCGGGGTGATCTTCGAGCGGACGCGCAACCTCGCGGTGCCGTCGATCGTGCACATCCTCGCGGACAGCATGGGGTAGGGGAGGCCCCACGGTCCAGCAACCGGATGGCCCGCGACGCCTAGGTCCCGAGCAGCCTCCAGGTCCCCTCGGAGACGACGTCGACCCGGCCGTCGACGACCCGGATGGCCGTTTGGTCGTCGATCGCGTACGCGGGGCCGCCGATGCCGGCCGCCCAGCGCTTCGCCGCCGCGAGGGTGGTCGTCGGGAAGACGTCCAGGTGCGGGAAGATCGCGAAGTCGACGATCCCCAGCGTGCGGTCGTCAGGCGCCGACGGCCACTCCACGAAGAAGTCGCCGATCCGCGGGGTCATCACCATGCTCCCGGCGCTCACGCCCACCCAGGTCGTGCCGGGCAGCGACGGCAGGAGGTCCGCGAGCCCGGACGCTCGCATCCAGTGGCACAGGTAGGTCGCGTCGCCGCCGTCCACCAGCAGAGCATCCGCATCTCGGACCCATGGCACCCAGCGCTCCGCGCCGATCGTGGGCAGGGCGGTCAGCTCGAGGAGGCCCAGCGACCTCCACCCGAGGGAGGTCATGCCGCCCCACGGGGGCAGCCCGCTGACGAAGCCCCGCGCGGAGGTCGGTCCGCACATCGGGTGGCCCCACTGCGCGGTCGGGATGCAGAGCGCCGTGGCGTCGCCGATCGGCTTGCCGAGCAGGCCGACCAGTGCGTCGCGGATGCTCGCGTTCGTGACGCCCCCGGACGTGAGGAGCAGCTTCACGGATGCCTCCCTGCTGCGTGCAACCGGCTGAGGTCGCGCCTTGACGCTCCTGTGACCAGTGACTATAGTCACTGGTCACAGGAGGCTACCACAGCGTGACCGACGACCGCACCATGATGGCCAGCCGATTCAAGGCCGAATGCCTCGCCGTGCTCGACCAGGTGGAGCGGATGAAGATCACGGTGACCGTGACCAAGCACGGCCGGCCGATCGCGCGCGTCGTCCCGCTCGAGGAGGCAGACGGTCCCCGGCCGACGATGGACAGCGTCCGCCTCGTGGCGGAAGAGGACGAGCCCTACTACTCCACCGGGGAGGCGTGGGACGCCGAACCGCGCCGGCGATGACGGTCCTGCTGGACACCCACGTGCTCGCCTGGTGGCAGGCTGGCGGGGACCGCCTGTCGAGGCCGGCGACCCGTGCGATCGAGCGGGCGGACACCGTGCTCGTGAGCCCGCTCTCGTGCTGGGAGCTGGCCACCCTCCACCGGCTCGGGCGGCTGCAGCTCGACCGAGAGCCCGCGGCCTGGGCCCGGGACCTGTTCCGCGGGGAGCGGATCGCGGCGGCGGTCCTCAGCCCGGAGGCGGCGATGTGGGCCGGGACCCTGGGCGACACGTTCCCGGGCGACCCGATCGACCGCCTGCTCTATGCGACCGCGCTGGACCTCAGGGTGCCGCTGGTCAGCAAGGATCACCGTTTGCGGGACTACGCCGCGCGCGCTCGCGACGTCGAGGTCATCTGGTAGCGCGAGGATGCCCACGGGCACAGAGCTCAGTCCGCGACGAGCTCCGCGAGCCTCGACGTCGTCGCCCAGCTGCGGACCGTCATCGACCTGTACAGCGGGCTGGCCATCACCTTGCTCAGTCGGCTCTTCGTGCGCTGGGCGCTCAGCCGCTGCGAGTAGATGACGCCATCGCCGGCCCAGACGGTGTCGACGCCATCGCGCGGGTCGAACGCCTCCATCGCCTGGGTCGCGTCGATCCCCATCAGGAAGATCGCGTCGCTGTGGTACCTGCCGGGCTCGTCGCCAAAGCCGTTCGGCCGGTTCGCGACGATGGCCTGTAGCTGGGCCGCCGTGAGGACCAGGACGCCGACGAGCTCGCTGTGGAGCTTGAACGCCTTGGGCAGGGCCGCCTCGATCTCCCCCTTAATCCGGTCCGGGCCCCGGTCGGAGCGCAGGATGACGTTGCCGCTCGCGATGTACGTGACGACGTCCGCGTAGCCGAGCTCGCCCAGCACCTCGCGCAGCCGCGCCATGGGCACCGGGTTCTTGCCGCCGACGTTGATCCCGCGCAGGAGCACCACGTACCTGGTCATCGACTGAGCGTAGACGAAGCGTCGCGTCGGTTCACTCGCGCCAGCTCCGGAGGTGCGTCGCGATCACCCCGACGTCATCGAAACAATTGCGTGAGGCCAGCCCGGTCGGCGGCGTTGGGGTCGGATCCCGTGCGGAGGAGGCGCGACACGCCCTCCGCGTCGTTCTGAAACCAGTCTTCAGCCATCAACCACCCCCGTCGTTCGTGCACCGCGACCGTCGATCACCCGGATCCGATTCGAGGATGCTCCCGCCCGTCGTTCCCGCAAGGGCGGTCAGGCGCCCACACGCCCTCGGCGAGCTCAAGGACACACCGCATTTCGGACCACTGACAGCGTCTGCCAAGCCCACTGCTGCTGAATAGGCACCACCTCGCGGCGAGAGGACGGCCCGCTTTTCCCGCTGGCACAGGCGGGCGGCGATTGGTGAGCCAGGCGAACCGAGTCGCCGCGGTGCCCGCCGCCCATGGCCAGCCGGGAACGACCACGATCAGGGCCGTGGTCTGGCTGCTCGGGCTCCCGACCAGCGAGGTTGCGATCGTCGCGGCCATCGCCATCCCGAGCGACACTGGCCATTGTGCGTCGCAACGTAACATAACTCGCCTTATCGGAAGTACCATTGGTAGCGGAGGACCTCGCGCACCCAGGTTGCGGGCCTCTGCCTGAGTGGCGTCGCTGACGGCGCATTCGCCGGTGTCAGCGGCGGGCGGAGTCGTGCCCGCTCAGCGGGCATCCCAGCGCAGATGACCTCTGAGCGGGCAGCCTGGTGCACGATGGTGGTTCCGCTGGCCCGGAATGACGCCGCCCGTGGCTCGCAGTGACCACCCGGCCACGTGCGTCAGGATGACCGCCTAGCGGTCACGGGTCGGCCGCGGCCGGTCCACGTCAGGGCCTGGGACCCAAGCCCCTCGCCTTGAGTTCCGCCGCGATCTCTCGCAGGCACGACGGGCAGAGGCAGTCCTCGAAGGGGCCAACGCCCTCGGGCAGCGGCAGCGGCAGCCGGAACGCCTCCATGGAGCACCAGCAGGAGCCCGTCTCGCCCAGGTTGCGGCAGCCGAAGGTCGTGCCGCAGCGCTCGCAGCGCGTCTGCCGGGTGGCCAGGGCCGGGTCCCAGGTGCCCGTCGTCTCGCTCATGGTGGGGCGCTCCGTCGTCGATGCTGTCGGACGCATCGCCAGTGTAGGGCGCCACATCGCGCCGCGCCGCTGGGGTCGCGCTCGCCGCCTGAGGAGGGCGCCGGAGCGGGCCGCCGCCCCCAGGGCGGGCTTCGGGCCTCCCCTCCCGCCCGGCCTCCCCTGCCGAAGCTTCACGTCGCGGCCCGGCACGCGAGCCCGACATAGAGCGCGATGTCGGCGCCGACGTGGACGCCGATCGGCACCCACAGCGAGCCGAGCCTCGCGCGTGCAACGCCGCCGGCGACGCCGACGGCGCTCATGATCGCGATGTGGACCGGCAGCAGGGCGACGACGTCGGCGCCGGCGTGGACGATGCCGAACACCAGGCCCTGCAGCCCGATCGCCGCGGCGAGCGGCATCGCGCGGGCCAGCCAGGCCTGCATCGCGCCGCGGTAGCCCACCTCCTCGAGCACGCCGTTGGCGATGCCGAACGCCACGGCGGGCACGAGCGCGCCCGCGGGCCGCGGGAAGTCGAGCTCGCCGAAGAACGGGCGGGCGAGCCAGGGCCCGATCCAGAGGCCCCCGATCGAGAGCACCGCGACGGCGCCCAGCGCCACCGCCGCCTCGAGCCGCCGCGGGCGGCGCAGGCCGAGCTCGACGGGGCTCGACCGCTCCGCGAGCGCGAGCCCGGCCACCACGAGGAGCCCGAATGCGGCGACGGCCACGCGGCGGACCGCGATGGCCGAGGCCGGGTCCGCGCAGCCGGGTTCACCGAGCGGCGCGTCCGAGCCGAGCAGCCAGGGCCACGGCAGCACGAGGCCCACCGGCAGGACGGCAGCCCACGCGGTCGCGGCCGGGTGGCGCAGCGCGCGGAGCGGCGCCCACACGACGAGGAGGAGCGCGGCGCCCGCCGGACGCAGCCCGGGGACCAGCGCCACGACGAGGAGCACCACCGGCCCGCCCGCCGCCAGGCACCGCGCCACCCACCCCGGCCCCGCTCGCGTCGCCGCCATCGCCGCCTCCCGGCCCGTAGACGCACGCCGACCCCGAGCGTGTCAGCCGGTCAGCGTGCGGTCAAGCCCGGCGAGCGCCTGGCGCCGCAGTGCCTCGTCGCCGGTGTCGAGCGCGTACAGGGCCAGGACCGCGTCGAGGAAGAGCGCGAGCACCCTCGCCCGCAGCAGCCGCCCCGGCGTGAGCCCGGCATCGCCGTAGGCGGCGCGGAACGCGGCCCGGCCATCGTCGTCGAGCAGGCTCCAGTACAGGGCCAGGTCGACCGACGGGTCGGCGAGGCAGGCGTCTCCCCAGTCGATGACGGCCGCGGGAAGGCGCTGCTCGTCGACGAGGACGTGGCGGACGTGCAGGTCGCCGTGGACGAGCGACGACGCGGAAGCCGGCGGCAGCTCGAGGGCGGCCGCGAGGATCGGCTCGACCGGCGGCGGGGCGATCCACAGGCCGGCGGCCGCCAGCTGCGCCAGGCGGTCGCGGGTGCGCGGCACGCGGACGGCCATGTCGGCACGGCCCATCGGGTCGTCCGCGAGGCCCTCGCCCAGCTCGTCGGCGAGCGCGGGCGCGTGGAGCGCCCGCAGGAACGCGCCGAGCGAGGCGCCGAACGCGGACGGCGCCGCGGCGCCCGGGCGCCCGGCGTGCGCGATCTCCCTGCCCGGCAGCAGCCGCGCCCCGGAGAACGGCCACGGGAACGCGTCCGACGGCACGCCGACGTGGATGGGGTCCGGGATCGGGAGCGGCAGGCGGGGCGCCAGCCGGCCCAGGAGGCGGATCTCGCGCTCGACGCCCGGGACCGCGATCGCTCGGCGCGGGAACCGGAACACGAGGCCGTCGCCGACCGCCCAGAGCGCGTTGTCCCAGCCCTCGGCGAAACGGCGGAGGGCGTCGAGCGCCAGGTGGGGGAACTGCGCCGCGAGCAGCGACCGCACCAGCGCCTCGTCGAGCTCGACCTCAGGGGTCCACTCGGGCACGGGGGCCTCCCCTACTCGGCGGGCTCGTCGAGCTCGAGGGGCCAGGATCGACCGTCGACCGCGGTCGGCAGCCCGTCGGCGTCGGTCTCGAGGAGCAGCGACGGCCCGCCGTCGGCCGCGAGCAGGCGCCAGCGGCGGTCAGACACGCGCGCGACGTGCCAGGTGGCCGGCCGCGGCCGCAGGTCGATCCCCACCTCGACGGCCGGCACGTTCGCCCCCTCCCCCACCCCGATGCCGCGGGCCGCGCCCTCGACGGCGATCGCCGCGGTCACCGGCGACGCCCCGGCCAGCAGCGCGTGGCCCGCGGTCCAGGGCAGCGCGATGTGCTCCACGCCCGACGCACGGACCACGTTGCCGTGCAGCCGCACGGGGTCGCCGCCGGGGTGGAGCGTGAGCAGCCCCTCCCCCGTCGCCAGCTCCAGCTTGACGAGGCGCCCGCCGGGCGTCGTCTCCACGAGCAGCGACGCCTCCATCCGGCCGTCGCCGTGGGTGGTGACCGAGCGCCAGCGGCGGCCCTTGGCGCCCGCCGCGACGGTCCAGACCAGATGTCGACCGCCCGGCAGGCTCGCGGTGCCGCCGCGCCGCACGTGACCGGCAGGGCTCAGGGCGCGGCGCTCCCCTCTGCGAGGGACTCGGCCCACCGCCCGGCCACGGCGCGGAGCTCGCCGGCCAGGCTCGGCGCCATGCGCCCGACGACGCGCACGTCGCGCTCGCCGTACTCGAGGTCCACGGTACCCCGCTCCCGCACCCGCGCGAGCAGCTCGCCCGCCGCGTACGGGACGGCGACGTCCACGTCCTCCCAGAGCGAGGCGAGCAGGGCCGCGATCTCGGCCCGCAGGGTGTCGAGCCCGAACCCGGTGGTGGCCGACACGAGCACGCTGCCCGACACCGCCGGCGCCGGCCGCGAGCCGTCGCTGCCCGGGTACAGCAGGTCCGCCTTGTTGAACGCGGTCAGGCGGGGCTTGTCGCCGGCGCCCAGCTCGTCGAGGACCGCCTGCACGGTCTCGCGGTGCTCGGCGGCGTGGCCGTCCGCGGCGTCGACGACCTCGACCAGGACGTCGGCGCGGGTGACCTCCTCGAGCGTGGCGCGGAAGGCGTCGACGAGCTGGTGGGGCAGCTTGTGGATGAAGCCGACGGTGTCGGTGACGATCGCGGTCTGGCCGTCGCCCAGCTTGACCTGGCGCGAGGTGGGGTCGAGCGTCGCGAACAGCTTGTCCTCGGCCCTGGCGACCTCGGTCCCGACGAGCGCGTTGAGGAGCGTGGACTTGCCCGCGTTCGTGTACCCGACGATGGCGACCGTCGCGAACAGGCGGCGGTCCCGGCCGCGCGCCGTCGTCTCGCGCTGCTGGCGGACCGCCTCGACCCGCTCCTTCATCTTCTTGATCCGCTCCCGGATCAGGCGGCGGTCGGTCTCGAGCTGGGACTCGCCGGGCCCCCGCGTCCCGATGCCGCCGCCGGTGCGCGAGAGGTGCGTCCAGAGGCGCGTCAGGCGCGGCAGCTGGTACTCGAGCTGGGCCAGCTCCACCTGGAGGCGCCCCTCGTGGGTCTGGGCGTGGAGCGCGAAGATGTCGAGGATCAGCCGGCTGCGATCGATGACCTTGACGTTGAGCAGGCTCTCGAGGCTCTTCTGCTGGACCGGGCTGAGCTCGTCGTCGGCGACCAGGATGTCGAAGCCGGTCTCGCTCTTGGCCTGGAGCAGCTCCTCGGCCTTGCCCTTGCCCACGTACCAGTTGGGGTCCACGTGGCGACGGTTCTGCCACTCGGCGCCCACGACGTCGGCGCCCGCGGTGCCCGCCAGGGCCGCGAGCTCGTTGAGGCTGTCCTCGGCCGACCAGCCGGGATCGTCGCCGGTGTCGACGGCGACGAGGAAGGCCTTCTCGACGGGGGGTGCGAGGTCGATCGCGTCGCGCGGGCTCATCGCGCGCAAGTCTACCGGGTGCCCCTCGCGCGCCGGCCGATCAGCCCCTGGCGAGCTTGGCCAGCTTGGCGAGCAGGTCCTCGTTGGACGTGCGCAGCCGCTCGACCTCGGCCGTGAGGTCCTTGATCGCGCGGTTGGTGTCCTCGAGCTCCACGCGGACGGCCCGCCGGAGCGCGGCGTCCATGCTGCTCGAGGAGGTGGAGCTGCGGCTGGTGGTGGTCCGGCGGCGCGTCTTGGGCGTGACGGCGCCCTCGAGCACCTTGCCCAGGTCGTTGAGGTTGAAGCCCAGGGGTTTGTCGGTCATTGGCGTACGGTACCCGGCCGCCGCAACCTGCGAGCGCCGCTCGCGGCGGTCCGGCGGCTATCCGGGCACCGCCTCGGCGAACGCGTCGAGCCGTGCGAACGCGGCCGGCAGCGGGTCGCCCGTGGCGTCGAGGACCTCGAGCGCCCGCTCGGCGCGGAACCAGGTCGCCTGGCGCTTCGCGAACGCCACGTTGCGCTGGGCGTCGAGCGCGACCGCCTCCCCGAGCGAACACGCGCCGTCGAGGTATGCCCAGCTCTCGCGGTAGCCGATCGCGGTGAAGCACGGCAGCGACGGGTCCCACCGCTCGCGCAGGGTGCGCGCCTCCTCGACGAGCCCAGCGTCGAACTGCGCCCGGGCGCGGGCCGCGATGCGGCGCCGGTGTTCGTGCGGCTCAACCCGGAGTTGCAGGCCCAGCGCCGGGGCGGGGTAGCCCAGCGGCTCCGGCAGCGGCGCGTCGCCCTGGAGCGTCGCGATCTCGAGCGCGCGCACGACGCGGCGGGGGTTGTGCAGGTCGGTGCGGGTGGCGAGGCCCGGGGCGAGGGTGGTGAGCCGAGCCGCGAGGCGCTCGACGCCCGCGTTCGCGAGGTCCGCCTCGATCCCGGCCCGGACCGCGGCGTCGGAGGGCAGGGCGTCGGTGTCGAGGCCCGCCATGACCGCGCGCAGCCAGAAGCCCGTGCCGCCCGCGAGGATGCCGACGCCGCCCCGCTCGCCCAGCGATGCCAAGACGCCGAGCGCGTGGGCGCGGAAGTCGGCGACCGAGTACGGCTGGTCGGGGTCGACGCGGTCCAGGCCGTGGTGGACGACGCGACCGCGTTCCTCGGGCGTGGCCTTGGCCGTGCCGATGTCGAGCCCGCGGTACACCTGTCGCGAGTCGGCCGAGATGACCTCGGCGGGGACGCCGCGGGCCAGGAGCCGCTCCGCGAGGGCGATGGCGAGGCCCGTCTTGCCGGTGGCGGTGGCGCCGCCGAGGACGACCAGGGGCGCCATGACCGCTGCCCCCATCACGGGATTGGCCCGGCACCAGCCGTTTGGCCGGGCCGCCTCAAGGGGCTAGCGTCGGCAGGGCCAGCGTCGGGGCCGAGGTTGCCGCGAAGTAGCCTCGGGTGATGCGGCCGCTCCGGAGGTCTCGACGGGGCCCGACCGCATACAGGACGGGGTCGTCCCCGACGACAACACACATCGGGTCGATCCAGCCCTCTCCGGTGTTGAGCTGGGGCCACTCGCCCGTGAACGCGAGGACCCACCCGGCGTCAGACAGATGCGCGCTGATCTGGGGCGCAGACGTGGGAATTGGCGCGTATGCGCCAATGTCCGCCAGCCTGCCGACCTGGGCCATCCGGCTCAACTGGACCGACGTCTTCTCAGCGCTGCCGCATGCGGCCATGGCGGCTGATGCGGCCGCGGTGGGGGCAGATCGCGAGACAGGAGTGAGCGACAGGTCGACCGGCAGCTGGCCCGGTGGCGTTGGGGCCGGCTCCCACGTCGCCGTGGCGATCGCCGTGGCCGCTGGAGCCGTGCTTGCGTCGGGCCGTGGTGACGACGTGACGGCGCCTGAAGGCGCGGGCGCCGACCCGGAAGACGTACATCCCAGGATGGCAAGCGCCACGAGCAAGGACGAACCGGCCGTCCGCGCGGAGGTCATCGCGCCTTTCGGCACCGGAACCGTTGCATCGCCACCCTCCTCAGTGAGGCCCTTGCGCGAGGACGAGACGGTCGAGCCGGTCGCGACACTAGGGCTCGCCTGAGCGGAGGACAAGGGCCTCACGTCAGAATGCGGCGAGCCGCGCCCCAGCTCCCGGTGCGGCCGCGCAGGGCGTACGGCCCGGCGTGCTCGACCTGCACCTCCACGAGCTCGCCCAGCAGCGCCGGCGAGCCGGCCACGTGGACCAGCTTGTTCTCGCGCGAGCGGCCGACCAGGTGCGCGGCGCCGTCGGGCAGGTCGCGGAACGCGTCGCGAGCGCCCGGCGTTCCGGCGGCCTCCTCCTCGTCTTCGTCATGGTCGTGCGCGCGCGGCGGCACGATGGCGTCGACCAGCACCTCGGTCGTGCGGCCGAGCCAGGCGCGGTTGCGCTCGAGGCCGATCTGCTCCTGGACGGCGAGCAGCTCGACGAGGCGGCGGCGCTTCTCGGCGGCCGGGACGTCGTCGGCGAGGTGCGTCGCGGGGGTGCCCGGCCGCTCGCTGTAGGCGGCCGCGAAGACCTGGTCGTAGCGGACGGCGCGCAGCAGGTCGAGCGTCGCCTCGTACTCGGCCTCGGTCTCGCCGCAGAAGCCGGCTATCACGTCGGTCGAGAGCGAGATGCCGGGCACGGCCTCGCGGATCCGCTCGAGGCGCTCGCGGTAGTGGTCGATCGTGTACTGGCGGCCCATCCGCCGCAGCATCGTGTCGCTGCCCGACTGGACCGGCAGGTGCAGCGCCTCGCACACCGACGGGCAGTCGCGCATCGCGTCGACGAGGCGGTCCGAGAGGTCCCACGGGTGCGAGGTGACGAAGCGCAGCCGCGGAATGGCGGGCGCGCCGTCGGCGGCGCGGATGGCGTCGATGGCGCGGATCAGTTCGGCGAGGTCCGGGCGCGCCTCGCGGTCCTGGTGGCGGCCCACGGTCCGCTGCGTGTGGATGTGGCCGAAGCGCGCCTCAGACGGCAGGTCGTGGCCGTACGAGTTGACGTTCTGGCCCAGCAGCGTGACCTCGCGGTAGCCGGCGGCGGCGAGCGCCCGGGCCTCGTCGACGACCTCGTCGAACGGGCGGCTGCGCTCGGGGCCGCGGCTGAACGGCACGATGCAGTACGTGCACGTCTTGTCGCAGCCGTAGATGATCGGCAGCCAGGCGCTGATCGCGGAGCCGCGGCTCACGGCGCCGCCTGCGATGGCGTCGGAACGGGCGCGGACGAGGTGCGTCGCGTCCGACACGCGGTCGCCCTTGACGAGCGTGGTGGCGGCGGTGGCGGCCACCGCGCCGACGGGCGCCTGCGCGGACGCCAGGCCGAGCCGGTCGACGAGCTCGGGCTCCTCGTCGGGCCGCAGGAACAGGTCGACCGCCGGGTAGCGGCGCGCCAGCCCGGCGCGGTTCGACTCACGGACGCTGCAGCCCGTCAGGACGACGCGCAGCCCGGGGTTCGCCTCCTTGAGCCGGCGCAGCGCGCCCTGGCGGCCGATCACCTTGGCCTCGGCCGCCTCGCGGATGGCGCAGGTGTTGATCACCACGAGCTCGGCCGCCTCCATCGACGGCGCCTCGGCGCAGCCCGACGCGAGCAGGCGCCCGGCCATCTCCTCGGAGTCGCTGCGGTTCATCTGGCAGCCCAGCGTCCAGACGAAGAACGACGGCAGCGCGCGCGGCTCGGGGCGGAACTCGGCGAGGCGCGCGTCCTCCGGCTCGGCGGGCGTGCGCGGGCCCGCCGGACCGGTCGTCGGCGGGGCGAGCTCGAGGATGGGCAGGGACCGGGACGTCATGACCGGTGCCATGGTACCGAGTCCGGGGGCCGCAGCGGCCACCGGTGCCCCGATCAGCCCGAGGACCCCGCCGCGAGCGCCTCCAGCACGCCGTCGACCAGCCACTCGGGCATCACGAGCGCGGCGTGGCTCTCGGCATACGGCCCGTGGTCGCCGTGGTAGTCGGTGCCGCCGGTCTCGACGAGGCCGAGGCGTCGAGCTAGCCCGGACATGGCGGTGCGCGTCTCCTCGTCGAACGAGCGGTGGTGGGTCTCGAGCCCGTTGAGCCCGGCATTCATCAGCCGGCGGATCAGCAGTTCCCGGGCGGGCGCCTCGCCGAAGTGCGCGAGCGACGCGAGGCCGCCGGCCGCCCGGATCGCCCCGATGGCCGCGACCGGGTCGAGCCCGCCGCGCGGCACGTACGCCGGGCAGCCGTGGCCGATCATCCGCGAGAAGGCGTCCTGGACGTCCACCGCGTGGCCGGCGGCCATCAGCGCCCGGGCGATCGTCGGCCGCCCCAGCGCGTCGTCGCTCGACAGGTCGAGGGCCGCCACCTGGGCGTCGATCGGCGTGCCGAGCTCCCGCAGCCGCTCGACCATCGCGTGGAAGCGCACGCGGCGGGCGCCGCGCTGTGCCGCGAGCGCCGCCTCGAACGCCGTGTCGCCGGGATCGACGCCGATGCCGAGGATGTGCAGCTCGCCCTCGGGCAGCTGGCCCGCGAACCCGCCCGCGACCGAGTTGATCTCCACGGCGGGGACGATCCGCAGGCCGTCGGGCAGCGGAGCCGCGCCGGGGGCCGTCAGGTCGCGGTAGCCCGCGAGGTTGTCGTGGTCGGCGACGCCCAGGACGCGCACACCGGCCTCCCGCGCCTGGCGGGCGAGCTCGGCGGGCTCCAGCACGCCGTCGGACCGGGTCGTGTGGGTGTGGAAGTCGGCCTCGGCCGTGCCGGGTGTGGTGGGCGGCGTGTCGGGGCGGGCGTGTCGGACCGCCACGGGCTAGGGCTCGACCAGGCGCTGGACGCGCTCGATCTGGAGCGCCTGCCCGGTCGCCGGGTCGATGTCCACCTGGCAGGCGTTGAACACCACCGGGCCCTCCCCCACCTCGAACCGCGTCGGCAGGGCATTGATGAACCGCGGCAGGACCGTGGCCGGGTTGAAGCCGATGACGCTCCACAGCGGCCCGGTCATGCCCAGGTCGGTGAGGTACGCCGTGCCCCGCGGCAGGATCCGCTCGTCGCCGGTGACGACATGGGTGTGCGTGCCGACGACCACCGACACCCGCCCGTCGAGGTACAGCCCGAGGGCGTTCTTCTCGGACGTGATCTCGCAGTGGAAGTCCACGAGGCGGATCGGCGGCAGCGGGTCCGCCGCCTCGTCGAGCAGGCGGTCGGCGTCGGTGAACGGGTTGTCGATCGGCTGCATGTAGGTGCGGCCCTGGAGGTTGACCACCACGAGCTCGCTGCCGTCGAGCGCGGTGTACGCGCCCCAGCCTCGGCCGGGCACGTTGTGGGTGCCGTAGTTGAGGGGCCGCAGGATCCGGTCGTTGCGGTCGAGCGCCTCGTAGATCTCGCGCTTGTCCCAGATGTGGTTGCCACTCGTGATCACGTCGACGCCGGCCTCGAACAGCGCGTCCGCGGTCGATGCCGTCAGCCCCATCCCGCCGGCGAGGTTCTCCCCGTTGGCGGTCACGAAGTCGATGCCGCGCTCGTCGCGCAGCCCGTGCAGCAGCTGCTCGACGGCCACGCGGCCGGGCTTGCCGATCACGTCGCCGATCATGAGGACGCGGCACGCGCCCGACGGCCTCGGGGCGTTGCCGTTGGACGGGTTGCCGAGCCCGGCTCGCTCACTACGGGCGGCCATCGAAGTCGAACGGTGCTCCCAAGACGGTCTTGATGGAGGGCCAGTCTATCGGCTATGAACGCCCTGGCCCTCGGCGGAGCGTAGCCTGCTTCCTGCCGACATGTGGCTATACACGACACCATCGACCAGCAGGTGGGCGGCGTGATTGTGGGTCGGCTCCGGGCGTCCATCTGGCGACCGATGCGTCCCGACCGGTTTGGGCGTGCTGAGCGCGGCTGGGCCTCGCACGCCGCCGGCATCGCCGACGCCCCGCCCGCCTGTCAACGTTGGCGGCCCGCACGGGCCGGTCGGCTAAGGCATTCGGCACTGTTGTTGCCAACCGACATGAGTATGCTCGCGGGCGAAACTCGGTCTCTGCGACATCGTGACGGGAACGGTGGGCGAGCAGGCGGGGTCGCGCAGATTCGGAGCGGAGGGGGCGAGTAATGAAGCACCCTCATCGGTGTGCTTGCCGCAGCGGGCCTCGCTGGGCCCGTCGTTCCCGCGCAGGCGGGCGGACCAGACGCCGCACCGGCATGGCCCTCCGCTGGCGAGGTCCGGGCCCTCGCCGCCACGCTTGATCCATTCGACATGATCCGCATCGGTCGCGACGGCAGCGTCGAGGTCGTCTCTGTGGCCGCCCAGCGAGCGAGGGCCGCACTTGGTCGAATCCCACTTTCGCCGGACGGGACCGAACCGATGACACGGGTCGACCTCCAGCCCTTGCCCGCTCAGGGTTTACGATTTCCTCGTCGCTGCGCGTGACTGACGACTATGCGACCTTTCACGGAGCGCCGGAACGCGAGCATCGCTGTTGCCCTGCTCCTGGCGGCCACTGGATGCACGCACGCAGCGTCGGCGCCAGCGGCTCTGGGCCCGACAGCTTGGGTGCCAGAGCCGTCCCAACAATCGTTCGCAGCGTCGCCTCTCATGTCGCTCGACCCATATGCGGCGATCGAGATATCCGCGGACGGGACTTGGCGCATCCTGCTGCCTGACGGGAGCAGCCAAGTCGTCGACCCGCACGACATCATCGGCGACCGGCTGCGCCCCACGGGGGTGGCGGGCCGCGTTCTGACCACCACGGGGATGCCGATCGCGGGCGCAGTGGTTCTCGATCGGACGGCCTCGGGTGAACCTTGCACCGGGCTCGAGCATGCAAGTCTAACGGGCCCGACGGGCGTCTTCGTCCGCGCCCTGCCGCCCGGTGTGTGCTTCGTATCGGCGAGACTGTCCGGGCGCACGACGCCGGAGGCTGAGGTCCAGATACTCGAGGGCCGGGTGACGCTCATATCCCTCGTCATGCCTGGGTGATTCCCGGAAGGCGCGAGGCGGGCCCGCCCCGGGCAGCTATCCGGCGGCCAGTGGTGCAGGCGACGCACCAAATCCACGATCCGTCCGCGACCGTCGGGTCAAGCGCGGCGCGCGAGGCACATTCGGTGTGTCCCATGCACCGAAGTGCACTCTGGAGCGCCGCACACGTGTGAGCCGCGGGTCTGTGGCCCCATCGAGGGGGCCCGGCCGCTGCCAGGGCTCGGATCTGGCGCTCGTGATGCACCACCATGGCGCCGGCCGGTCGCGGATCACATCGCCAGCGCGCGTCGCGAGGCGCATCGCCGGTGGACGTCGCCTCGGACCCGCCCCCCTCGAAGGGAGCGCGCCGCGGGCCCTACTTCGCGTACTCGGTGGCGCGCGTCTCGCGGATCACCGTGACCTTGATCTGGCCCGGGTAGGTGAGGTTGTCCTCGATCTTCTTGACGATGTCGCGGGCGAGCCGGGTGGCGGACAGGTCGTCGATCTCCTCGGGCCGGACGAGGATCCGCACCTCGCGGCCCGCCTGGACCGCGAACGAGCGCTCGACGCCCTCGAAGCTCTCGGCGATCGCCTGGAGGTCCTCGAGCCGCTTGACGTAGGTCTCCATCGTCTCGCCGCGGGCGCCCGGCCGGGACGCGCTGATCGCGTCGGCGATCTGGACGATGGGCGCCTCGATGCAGGCGTACTCGACCTCCTGGTGGTGGGCGGCGATGGCGTTGACCACCTTGAACGGCAGGTTGTGCTTCTGGGCGATGTTGGCCCCGATCCCCGCGTGCGGGCCCTCCACCTCGTGGTCCACGGCCTTGCCCATGTCGTGGAGCAGGCCGCCGATCTTGGCGGCCTGGACGTCGGCGCCCAGCTCGGCTGCGATGATCGCCGCGAGGTGGCTCGTCTCCACCGAGTGGACGAGCACGTTCTGCCCGTACGAGGTGCGGTACTTGAGCCGGCCGATGATCTTGACGAGTTCGGGCGGGAGGCCCGGGACGCCCGCGTCGTAGACCGCCTGCTCGCCAGCCTGGCGGATGATCAGGTCCACCTCGGCGCGGGCCTTGTTGACGACCTCCTCGATTCGCCCCGGGTGGATCCGGCCGTCGGCGATGAGCTTGGTGAGCGCCAGGCGCGCCACCTCGCGGCGGACGGGGTCGAAGCCCGAGAGCACGACCGTCTCGGGGGTGTCGTCGATGATCAGGTCGACCCCGGTGGCCTGCTCGAGGGCGCGGATGTTGCGGCCCTCGCGGCCGATGATCCGCCCCTTCATCTCGTCGCTGGGCAGGTGGACCACCGTGACCGTGTGCTCCGCCGTGTGGTCGGCCGCCACGCGCTGCATCGCGGTGACGATGATCTCGCGGGCCTTGTCCTGCGCCTCGTCGCGGGCGCGCCGCTCGATGGAGCGGGCGAGCTTGACGGCATCGTGCTCGGCCTCCTCGCGAATCGCCTCGAGGAGCATCGCCTTGGCTTCCTCGGCGGACAGGCTGGAGACCTTCTCGAGCGCCTCGACACGCTCCTGGTTGAGCTTGCCCAGCTGGTCCCGCTGGAGCTCCACCTCGCGCTCGCGGTCGCCGATCTTGCGCGCCTTCTCCTCGAGCATGTCGGCCCGCTGGTCGAGCTGCTCGTCGCGGGACAGGAGCCGCCGCTCGAGCCCCTGGAGCTCGGCCCGCTTGGCCCGCGCCTCGTCCTCGGCCTCGCGCTGCAGGCGCAGCTTCTCGTCCTTGGCCTCGAGGATCATGTCCTTCTGCTGGGAGCGGGCATCAGACACGATCCGCGCCGCACGATCGTTGGCCGACTTGATCGCCTGGCTGGCCAGGACGCCGCGTACCACGAAGCCGACGCCGACGCCGACCACGCCAGCGATCACCGCTGTCGCGGCGACACCAACCCATTCCATATTCGGATCCTCCCCCGCGGCCGGGTGAATGGGCCGAGGGCGTTTGACGAGTCGATCGGGCCCGGAGCGTCGACCTCTCGCGTTGGGCACGGGGGCCGGGAGCCACTCGGCTCTAGTCCGGCCTCAGTCGATGCTGCGGCTCGCCCGGGCGGCCCGAAGGTCCGCGACCGGTGCACGTAGCCTACCGCGTCCGACCGGAACCGGCTCGCAACCCTCGCGGTATAGGTATGGTGTCGCGGTGGACGGGCTTCAGGCGGCGATCACGCGGCTGATCGCGGCGTCCGGTGCATCGCGGGCGGCTGTTGTCGCCGGGCCGGTCGGGGCCGCCCGGCGCGTGCTCGTGGACCCCGACGCGGTGTTCCACGCGGCCTCCACGATGAAGGTCGCGGTCCTCGTGGAGCTGTACCGGCGGGCCTGGGCCGGGACCGATTCGCTCGACGACCTGCTGCCCGTGCGGAACCGCTTCCGGAGCCTGCTCGACGGGTCGCCGTACACGCTCGATCCGGCAGACGACAGCGAGTCTGACCTCTATGAGCGGGTCGGCGAGGCGGTGTCCGTGCGGGAGTTGGCCCTGCGGATGGTCACCGTGAGCAGCAACCTCGCCACGAACCTGCTCGTCGACCGTCTCGGCGGCGGGCCGGCGGTGCAGGCGACCCTCGAGAGGCTCGGCATCGAGGGCGTCCACGTCCTGCGCGGCGTCGAGGACCACGCGGCGTCCGGTGCGGGGCTCAACAACACGACCACCGCGCGCGGCCTGGCGCGACTCCTCGAGCGGATCGCGGACGGCACGGCTGCCCCGCCCGACGCCTGCGCCGCGATGCTCGAGGTCCTCGCCGCGCAGGCGTTCAACGAGGGGATCCCCGCGGGCCTGCCGGCCGGCACCCGCGTCGCCCACAAGACGGGCTCGATCCCGCTCCTCTACCACGACGCCGGCGTCGTCTACCCCGCCGGGGCGCCGCCGTACGCGCTCGTCGTCCTCACCGAGGGGCTGGACGAGCGCGTTGCCGGTCCGTCGCTCGTCGCGCGGATCGCCCGCGAGGTGCACGCACAGCTGGGCGCGAACTAGCCGGTCCTCAAGCCGCTCGCTGGGTGCCGCCCGAGGCCCTCGCCACCTGCCAGCACCCGACTCCCGCCGGAGTCGCCGGGCGCGGCGGCGTGCGGGGCGCGGGCCCGAATCCGGGGTTCGGGGCGTGGCCCGTGCGTGCGGGAGGCGCCTTCGCCGCTGAAGGGGCCGCTCCAGGGTGCGCATCTGGCGGGCGCTGCGCTTCGGCCGCTGGCGCCCCGCCGAGCGCCTACAGGGCCACAGTGATGGGCCCAGTTGCCACGTACAGGGTCTCGGTCGTCCCGATCAGCGTGAACGACCAGGTGAGCCCGGCATAGCCGCCCGTGCCGACGGCCACCGCATTGATCCGCTGAGTCGTATAGCCAGGGTCGACCGTGCCGCTGAAGGGGCCGCTCCAGCCGCCGCCCGAGCCGTCGATGACCATCGTCCCCTGCAGCGTCGCGCTCTCGTCCGCCTGCTCGGTGACGTCCACGGTCAGGTTCATCGCGCCGTCCAGTCGCTGGTCGGACGGGTCGCCCTCGCAGGCAAGGCGGACACCCTGGATGTGCGTCACGCCGTGGGCCTGGCTGACGGTGCCCGGGTTCGTCGTGGCGCAGGTGTGGCCGTAGACGGCGACAACGCCGTCGGGCGGCAGCGCGGCGGCGTCCTCGATCGTCCCGGTCAACCAGTAGGTGGGGTTCCCGGCGCCCGTCAAGGTGTAGCGGAGCCGGAGCCCCGCGTACGCGCCCGACCCGACGAAGACGCCCTGGATGTGGTGCGTCGTGTAGCCGACGTCGACCGTGCCGCGCCAGGCGCCAGACCAGGACCCGCCGTCGTTCTGGAGCGTGCTCGTGCCCCAGATGTCGGCGCTCTCGTCGGCGCGCTCGTCGGCGCTGACCAGCGTGGTGAAGATGCCATCGACGCGCGGGTCGGCGGGCGACCAGGTGCTGCTGCACCGGAGGACGACGCCGCGATACTGCATCACGTCGCCGTGGCCGGTCGACGGGCCGCTCGCGATGGTTGCGCACGCGAGCCGCGCCGCGACCTCGACGGGTGGCGTGGCGAGCGGAACGACAGACGGCGTGGGGGCAGGCGCTGTCGGTGTCGCTGATGCGGTCGGAGTCGGCAGCGCGGGCGCGACGGAGATGCTGTTCGGAGTCGCGCCGAAGGCGAGCAGCACGCCCGCGACCGCCACAACGAGGACGGCCGCAACGGCGGTGAGCGCCGCGAACGCGCTTCGGAGCGACGGCGGCCGGTGGAGCTCGGCGAGACGGGCGCGGTTCAGGGCACTCCTCCGGGCGCCGACGAGGCTCTGCCACCTGCGGGGATGGGCGCTCGCGTGGGCGACCGCGCGCTCGATGGCCCGGGCAGGGACCGTGTTCGGTCCGGCTTCGAGCCAAGCCGCGACCTGGTCGTCGAGCCACTCCTCGCGTGTCACGCCGTGGTCCTCCACGCGACGCTCCCCCTCACGTCGGCCTCGAACGCCGCCCGGAAGCTCCGGGTGGCGTAGTGCAGGCGGGATGCGGCCGTGCCGGACGGGACGCCTATAACGGCGGCGATCTCGTCGATCGACAGGCCGAGGTAGTGGTGGAGGACCAGCACCGCCCTGTGCTCGGGGGTGAGGCGAAGGAAGCTCTGCGCGACTTCGTCACGGTCCGCCACATCACTCAGCCGATCCTCGTCGGCCAGGTCCACGCGAATCTCCCGGATCATCGAGCTCCACCGCCCCTCGCGCTTGGCCTCCCGGTAGCTCGCGTGCACGACGAGCCGGTAGGACCAGGCGTCAAAGCGGTCGGGATCGCGGAGGCCCGGAAGACCGTCCCAGATCTGGATGAGCGCCTGCTGGAGCGCGTCCTCCGCGCGGTCCGAGTCCCGGAGGATCCGGTACGCGATTCCGTGCAGCCGGTGCCCGGCCTCGTTGACGAGGTCTCGGAATGCCGCCGCGTCGCCGCGCTGCGCCCGCTCGACGAGGTCGCGCCGCATTGGGCCACTCCCGTTTCGCGCCGCACCCTGCAGCGCTCACCCTCTCATGAGTCTGCTGCGGCTGCGGATCATTCAATCTTGGCGGCGGCAGTCGGCGCCAGAGCCGTCCGAACGCTCCTGGTGGGCGTGTGCGCTCGACGGTGCCCCGGCGCCACGGGGTCGGCGGCCAGGCGGGCCACGAGCACGCGCTGCCTGGAGGCCGCCCGCGGCTGCGCGCCCACGTCGGGCGCGCAGCGCTCACGGGTCATGCCCGCTCGGCTGTCAAGTGAACGGCCGCGACCTATCGCGCCCCAGAGCCGACCCGTTCGCCGATCAGTGGCCCGGATAGAACGCGACCCCGGTCTCGACGACGTCGCCGCCGAACTGCTCCACGATCGACCCTCGAGTCTGCAGCCCGTCAAGCTCGCCGTAGCCGTGACCAACGGTGGAGCCCTTCCACACCACATCGACGAAGTCGAACTTGGCGACCCCGAGGCCGGCAATGCCGCCTGTGCCCGACGCGAGCTGCTCGTCATACCGGAACGTCAGCGACCCGGTCCCGGTTGCCGTGTCGAGCTGGTAGTCGACAACCACCGTCGTGGTCCCGGCGCAGATCGGGCTGCCGGTCGCGGTGTAGATGCCGAGCCAGCCACGCTCGTGGAGCGTGCTGCCGGTCCACCACTGGCGGCCGGTTTGCTCGACGACCAGGACAGTCGTGCACGAGAACGCGTTGCGGTTCGTGGTGGCGAGCACCGCCGGGGCCGCGAGCGTTGCCGCCAACCCGACGGCGGCCAAGATCACCAGGATGCGTCGCATGTCATCGTCCTCCACTGCGCGCGACGACGCGCCTCGTTCGAGGAGGGCGGTTCGATGGAACATCCCCCGGGACGCTGCTCTGGTCCGGGCTCACCGACCGGCGGATCAAGACCGCTAGCTGGGGGCTCACCTCGTATGAGCCATCCCGCGGATCGATCTCTTCAATCCGCGGTCACAGATCCTGAGCCCGGGGTCCCGCACACCCGGTGCCGGTGAACCCAAAGGCGGATTCGCCCCCGGTCAGTCCTCATCGGCGGGCTCGTGGCCCGCGACGAAGCGGGCCGCCGCGAGCGATGCCGTCTCGGGGTCGAACCCGTTGCGCGCCAGCAGGGCATACGCTCGCGCCCGCCGGCGACGAGGGTCAGGCTCGCGCAACAACGTCGCCGACCGGCGTTCGAGCAGCCGGTCCGCCCCCGCATGGTCCGGACCTGTCCCTTGATCGCCCGATCCGCCGAGACCGTCGGCATCCTGCCCTCGCGCCTCGCGCCGACCAGCGAGGACGGCGTCCGCGATCTGGCGGTCGACCCCCTTGAGCCGCAGCTCCTGGCGCAGCGCGTGCTCCCCGCGCGGGTGCGCGCGGTCACGCGACTCGACCCAGGCCTGCGCGAACGCCGCGTCGTCGAGGTAGCCGACCGAGAGCAGCCTCGCGACCGCCTCGTCGACCAGCTCGGTCCGGTAGCCCAGGCGCAGCAGCTTGCGCCGGACCTCGTCCTCCGAGCGGGGACGCGCCTCGAGGAACCTCGCGGCGGCGTCGAGCACCTGGGCCGGGTCGTCCGAGCGCGACCGCTCCTCGCGCCGCTCGGCGGGCGTGGGCTTGCGCGGGCGCGGCGGCCGGCCGGCGTGCTGATCGCTCACGAGGGTGCCCCTACTCGGCCTCCTCGATGCCCTCCACCGGCAGCGCCACGTCGTTCATCTTGGCGCGGATGCGCCGTTCGATCTCGGTCGCCACGTCGACGTTGATCTTGAGGAACTCCTTGGCGGCCTCTCGGCCCTGGCCCAGGCGCGTGTCCGCGAAGTTGAACCAGGCGCCCGTCTTGGTCACGACGTCCATCGCCACCCCGACGTCGAGCAGGCCGCCCTCCTTGCTGATCCCCTCGCCGTACATCACGTCGAACTCGGCGACGCGGAACGGCGGCGAGACCTTGTTCTTCACGACCTTCACGCGGACCCGGTTGCCCACCGACTCCGTCCCGCTCTTGATCGTCTCGACGCGGCGGATGTCGAGGCGGACCGTCGCGTAGAACTTGAGGGCGCGGCCGCCGGGCGTGGTCTCGGGGTTGCCGAACATGACCCCGATCTTCTCGCGCAGCTGGTTGGTGAACACGAGCGCCGTGTTGGAGCGGGAGACAGCGCCGGTCAGCTTGCGCAGGGCCTGGCTCATGAGCCGGGCCTGGATGCCGACGAAGCTGTCGCCCATCTCGCCCTCGATCTCCGCCCGCGGCACGAGCGCCGCCACGGAGTCAAGGACCACGATGTCGACGCCGCCCGAGCGGATCAGGGTCTCGGTGATCTCGAGGGCCTGCTCGCCGGTGTCCGGCTGGGAGACGAGCAACTCGTCCACGTTCACGCCGCAGGCGCGTGCATACCCGGGGTCGAGCGCGTGCTCCACGTCGATGAACGCGGCGATCCCGCCCTTGCGCTGGGCCTCGGCGATGACGTGCTGGCAGAGCGTGGTCTTGCCCGAGGACTCGGGCCCGAAGACCTCGACGATGCGCCCGCGCGGGATGCCGCCGACGCCGAGCGCGAGGTCGAGCGCGATGGAGCCGGTGGGGATGACGTCAACCTGCTGGCGCTCGGCCGAGCCGAGCTTCATGATCGAGCCGCGGCCGAACTGCTTCTCGATCGCGAGGATGGCGGCGTCCACCGCGCGGCCCCGCTCGGCGGCCGCCTTCTCCCCGCTGCGTGCGTCCAGATCCCTGCCGGTCGTCATCGTGTCCTCGCTCCTGGCGGCTTCAGCCTGCCCGACGGAGCGGGGCTTGCCCGCCCGGCCGGTACGTCAGCCCTCTGACTCCTCGTCCCGCCGGGGCTTGCGCGGTTTCCGGATCAGCTCCGCCTGCTGGGGCGGCTCCGACAGGGGCGCAAGGTTCGGCGAGGCCGACTTGTCCTTCGGCTTCTTCTTGACTTCCTTGTGGGGGCGATCCCTCGAGCCCATAGCGCGCCTCCACGTCTCGCGACGATACCGACAGGGACTTCACGCGGGCTTTGCGGCCCCTTCGCCGCCACTCATCCGGACCGCGCGTCGGCGCATTTCCGGCATGTCCGCGGGGAAGGTTCCAGCGCGCAAGGCGGCCCGGATCCCGGCCATGAAGTCTAGGGTGAAGGTCAGGTTGTGACAAGTCGCGAGACGGTACGCGAGCATCTCCTTGGCCCGGAAGAGGTGGCTCAGATACGCGCGTGAGAAACGGGTGCACAGCGGGCACGGGCAGCCGTCCTGGACCGGCCGCGGATCGTCCTTGAACTGCTCGTTGCGGAGGTTCAGCCGACCGCCCGGGACCCACAGCTGGCCGTTGCGGGCGACGCGCGCCGGCAGCACCGAGTCGAACAGGTCGATGCCCCGGTGGACGGCCTCGAGCAGGTCCAGCGGCGAGCCCAGTCCCATCAGGTAGCGCGGCCGCGGGTCGCCTTCGAGGAACCGCACGGTGACGTCCAGCGTGGCGCTGCGCTGCTCGGGCGTCTCGTCGCCGGCGAGCCCGCCGATGTTGATGCCGTCGAACGGCAGCCCGGCGATGAACCGGGCGCTCTCCTCGCGCAGCTCGGGGTCCAGGCCTCCCTGCACGATGCCGAACAGCGCCTGGTCCGATCGCGTGTGCGCCGCCAGCGATCGCTCGGCCCAGAGGTGCGTGCGCCGCATCGCGTCCTCGACGACCGGACGCGGCGAGCTCGGGAACACCGGGTGGTCGAACGCCACGGCGATGTCCGGGCCCAGGGCCTGCTGGACCTCGATCGAGTGCTCGGGGGTGAACCGGTGCACCGTCCCGTCGAGGTGGCTCTTGAAGGTGACCCCGCCGTCGTCGATGACCCGCAGGTCGCCCAGGCTCACCACCTGGAAGCCGCCGGAGTCGGTGAGGATCGGGCCGTCCCAGCCCATGAACGCGTGGAGGCCGCCGAGGCGCTCGATCCGCTCGTGGCCGGGCCGCAGGTACAGGTGGTAGGTATTGGCAAGAATGATGCTCGCGCCCGCGGCGCGGACCTCGTCGGGGTGGAGCGCCTTGACGGTCGCGTTCGTGCCCACGGGCATGAACTGCGGCGTCTCCACGTCGCCGTGCGGCAGGCGCAGGCGGCCGAGGCGGGCGCGCGTGGAGGCGTCGCCGGGCGGCGGGACGAGGACCTCGAAGCGGGACGCGCCGGGCACGTGTCAGCGGCGCCCGATGACCGGGAGCGCGGCCGACGGCGCGACCCGGCGCGGGACGATCGCGCCGATCGGCTCCACGACGGCGGTCACCCCTTGGGCAGGTCGTCCCAGAGCGCCGGCATGTCGGGCTCTGGGCGCCGTGGCGCCGGGATCTCGAAGCCCTGCGCCGCGAGGTGCTGGCGGGCGGACTCGGTGGCGATCCGGCCCTGCGGCGTGCGGTCGAGGAAGCCGAGCCGGAGCAGGTACGGCTCGTACACGTCCTCGATCGTGTCGGCCTCCTCGGCCAGGACCGCCGCCAGCGCCTGGACGCCCACCGGCCCCGAGCCGAACTTCTGGACGATGGCGGCGAGCAGCTTGCGGTCGGTCGTGTCGAGGCCCAGGTCGTCGATGTCGAGGACGGTCATCGCCTCGCGCACGGCCTGCTCGTGGACCGAGCCGTCGCCGTGGACCTCCGCGTGGTCGCGGACCCGCCGCAGCAGCCGGTTGACGATGCGGGGCGTGCCGCGGCCGCGCTTGGCGATGAGGCGGGCCGCGTCCGCGTCCACCTCCACGCCGAGGATCCCCGCTGACCGCTGCACGATCGAGGTCAGGTCGTCCTCGCCGTAGAAGTCGAGGCGGTACGTCATGCCGAACCGGTCGCGGAGGGGCCCGCTGATCCGCCCCGCGCGGGTGGTGGCGCCCACGACCGTGAACGGCTTGAGCGAAAGGCGCAGGCTCCGCGCGCTCGGCCCCTTGCCGATCATCACGTCGAGCGCGAAGTCCTCCATCGCCGGGTAGAGGATCTCCTCGACCGCGCGGTTGAGGCGGTGGATCTCGTCGATGAACAGCACGTCCCGCTCGTCGAGGGCCGTCAGGATGGCCGCCAGGTCCCCCGCCCGCTCGACCGCGGGGCCGCTCGTGTACCGCACGTTCACGCCGAGCTCGCGCGCGATGATCGTGGCGAGCGTGGTCTTGCCGAGGCCCGGAGGGCCGTATAGCAGCACGTGGTCCGCGGCCTCGCCCCTCCCCTTGGCCGCCTGGAGCAGCACGCTGAGGCTGGCCTTGACCTCCCGCTGGCCGATGTACTCGTCGAGCGTCCGGGGGCGCAGCGACCCCTCCACGGCGAGCTCGCCGGGCTCGGAGGCGCCGGCCGCCAGCAGGCTCAGGGCGTCGTCGGTCATCGCCGCGGAGTCTAGCAGGTCGGCCCCGGTTTCGCACAGATGTTCTAGTTGCGCAAGAGGCCATGCGGCGGCGGCGCGCACCCGTGCGCCGGCGGTGCCGCGCCGGGGAGGGGTCGTCGCCGGAGCGACACCGCGGATGCCGGTTTTCGGGGCATCATGGCCCCATGAGAGAACCCTTCACGATCGACCGCATGCTGGCGCTCCCCCGCCTCTCGTCGCTGCAGCTGAGCCCTGACGGCCGCCACCTCGTGGTGGCCGTCGGCACGGTGGCGCCCGACGGCAAGAAGATGGCGACCGCGCTCTGGCAGGTCGACGCCGACGGCCGCGCCCCCGCACGGCGCCTCACCCGCTCAGTGGCTGGCGAGTCGGGCGGCCACGCGTTCCTGCCCGACGGGTCGCTGTTGTTCGCCTCGTCCCGGCCGGACCCGGACGTCAAGGCGCCCTCGGCCGACGACGCGCACCCGATCCGGGCGCTGTGGCTGCTCCCTGCCGACGGCGGCGAGGCGCGGCCGGTCGCGAGCCCCGACGGCGGCGTGGACGGGATCGCCACGGCCCGCTCGTCGCGCGCGATCGCCTTCGGCGCCATGGTCCACCGCGGCGCGGGGGACCTCCCGGCCGACGAGGCGAAGGAGAAGGCGCGCCGCGACGCGGGCGTGAAGGCGCTGCTGTTCGACGGCTACCCGATCCGCCACTGGGACCACTACCTCGGGCCCCGCCACCGGCGGCTGTTCAGCGCGGTCGTGCCAGAGGGGGAAGCGCAGGCGGCGACGCCGCTCGACCTCGAGCCCGAGGCAGGCGGCTTCACCTTCGAGGACGGCGCGATGGACATCGCGCCCGACGGCTCGTTCGTCGTGGCCGTGCGCCGCATCCCCGGCGGCTTCCCCGAGACGTGGGACGACGTGGTCGTGTACGACACCGCGACCGGCGCGGCGCGCCAGCTGACGAGCCACGAGGCGGCGTACATCGACTGCGCGATCTCGCCAGACGGCCAGACGGTCGCAGCGACCCGGTTCAGCTACGCGACCCCGACCGAGCCCGAGCGCTACTCGCTGGTCCTGATCGACCTCGAGACCGGGTCGCAGCGCGAGATCGCGGGCGAGCTGGACCGGCGGCCGGAGGCGCCGACCTGGGGGCCCGACGCGTCGACCCTGTTCTTCGATTCCGACGACGCCGGGCTGCACTCGGCCTACCGCATCGACCTGCCCGAGGGCCGCGTCACCCGCCTGACAGCCGCCGGCCACGTGTCCGACCTGTGCACGGCCCCCGACGGCTCGACCGTGTACGCGCTGATGTCGGGCATCGCCGCGCCGCCGCGGATCGTGCGCCTCGACGCGCACACGCCCGACCAGGTGCCGGTCGAGCTGGCGAACTCGGTCCCCGAGGGCGACCTCGCGCTCGACAGCGTGGTGGAGCGCGTGCGGGCCAGGGCGGCCGACGGGACCGAGCTCGGCGCCTGGCTCGTGCTGCCGTCGTCGGCCTCGGCGGCGGCGATGGCGCCGCTCGTGGTGCTCGTCCACGGTGGCCCGCTGTCGTCGTGGAACGGCTGGCACTGGCGCTGGAACCCGAACATCCTCGCGGCCGCCGGCTTCGCCGTGCTGCTGCCCGACCCGGCGCTGTCCACCGGCTACGGCCAGCACATGCTCGACCGCGGCTGGGGCCAGTGGGGCGGCACGCCGTACACCGACGTCATGCTCCTGACCGACGCGGCGCTCGCCCGCGACGACCTCGACGGGTCGCGCGTGGCGCTGATGGGCGGCTCGTACGGCGGCTACATGGCCAACTGGGTGGCCGGCCAGACCGACCGATTCGGGTGCATCGTCACCCACGCGTCGCTCTACGAGCTCGTGGGCTTCCACGGCACCACCGACCACGGCCCGGCGTGGGAGCACGAGATGGGCGACGTGTACGCGGACCGGAGCGGCTACACCAGCTGGTCGCCGCGCGAGCGTCTCGCCGACATGGCGCGTCACAAGACGCCGATGCTGGTGATCCACGGCGAGCTCGACGCCCGAGTGCCCATCAGCGAGGCGCTCACCCTGTGGACCGACATGCAGCGCCTGGGGATCCCGGGCCGGTTCCTGTACTTCCCCGACGAGAACCACTGGGTGCTCAAGCCCCAGAACGCCCGGCTGTGGTACGGGACGGTCCTCTCGTTCCTCAACGAGCACCTCAACGGGGCCCCGTTCGTGCGTGAGGCGCTCCTCTAGCTGGCGCCTGGCCCGCGCCGTCAGCCGCTGGCCGTGCCGAAGCGGCACGAAATAGTCGCCCGACCGCAACCGGGAACTTCACGCGGTCGCCTGCTTCTCCTCATACGATCGCGGCTACCGCGCGGCGGGCGTGGTCGAGGGTCCAGTCGACCCCCGTCCGCGTGCGCCTCCAACGGACCGCCGATCGCGCCAGGAGGACCGCCCGATGCTGGCCCAGCAGCCCAGCCCCGCGACGCTACGGCTCCCCGCCCGCGCTGTCGTGCCCGCCGTCGGCCTGCTGGTCGTCCTCGCGGCCACGGCCGTCGTGGCGTGGTCGGACACGAGCGCGACACCGCTGCCGCCGCAGCCGCCCGTGGACTCCGGGGCGACCGCCTGGATGCTCGTGTCGACCGCGCTCGTCCTGCTGATGGTGCCCGGACTCGCGATGTTCTACGGGGGCCTCGTCCGGACCAAGAACGTGCTGGGCACGATGATGCACAGCTTCGCGGCCATGGCGATCATCGGGGTGCTGTGGGTGGTCGTCGGCTTCGCGCTTGCGTTCGGGCCGAACACGCTCGGGGGGTTTGTCGGCTGGGACCCGGGCCACGTATTCCTGCGGGACATCGACGGCACCGTCGGCAGCGGCGGCGTGCCGGACCTCGTGTTCGCGATGTTCCAGGGCAAGTTCGCGATCATCACCCCGGCCCTGATCGCCGGCGCGTTCGCCGAGCGGGTCCGCTTCCGCGGCTACGCGGTGTTCATCGCCCTCTGGAGCCTGCTCGTGTACGCGCCGCTCTGCCACTGGGTGTGGGCGTCCGACGGCTGGCTCTACCAGCTGGGCGCGATCGACTTCGCGGGCGGGACGGTCGTCCACATCTCCGCGGGCGTGTCGGGCCTGGTGGCCGCCCTGTACCTCGGCGCCCGGCGCGGCTACCCGCGCACGGCCATGCACCCCAACAACCTCGTGATGACCCTGATCGGTGTGGGCCTGCTGTGGGTCGGCTGGTTCGGGTTCAATGCCGGTTCTTCGCTCACCAGCGGGCTCAAGACGGCGCAGGCGCTCACGGCGACCCAGGCGGCCGCGGCTGCCGGAGCCCTCGCCTGGATCTGCATCGAGGCCGTCCACCACCACAAGGCGACCAGCCTCGGGGTGGCGTCGGGGATCCTGGCCGGCCTCGTGGTCATCACCCCGGCCGCTGGCGTCGTCCAGCCCGCGGGCGCCGTCGCGCTCGGCTTCGCGGCATCGGGCCTGTGCTACGGCGCGATCCTGCTCAAGAGCCGACTCGGCTACGACGACACGCTCGACGTGTTCGGCGTGCACGGGACGGCAGGCATGGCGGGCGCGATCCTGCTCGCGCTCTTCATCCGCGCCGGCGAGATGCCGCAGGGGCGGGCAGTGATCGAGCAGCTGGGCGTCCAGGTGACCGGCGTCGTGGCCACGCTCCTATACTGCGGCCTCGCCACCCTGGTCCTCATCGTGCTCATCGACCGGACGCTCGGGTTGCGGCTCGGGACCGCGGGCGAGATGGCGGGCATGGACCACGAGCTCCACGGCGAGCACGGCTACGGCCTGCTCAACCTCAACTGACGGAGAGCTGGAGGAACGGCATGAAGCTCATCGTCGCGGTCATCCAGCCCGACAAGCTCGAGGAGGTCCACCAGGCGCTGATCGCCAACGAGATCTTCCGGATCACGGTCAGCCGCGTCACGGGCCACGGCCAGCAGGAGGACCCGGAGCTCTACCGTGGCCAGGAGGTGGCGCCCCCGCTGCTGCCCAAGGTGCGCCTGGAGATCGGCGTCAACGACGCCTTCGTCGAGCCCACGATCGAGGCGATCCTGCGGGGCGCCCGGCACGGCAGCGGGTCCGTGGGCGACGGCAAGATCTTCGTGCTCCCGCTCGAGGAGACGATCCGCATCCGGACGGGCGAGCGCGGCGGCTCCGCGATCTAGGTGTCTGGGGCCGGGCTCGTCACCGCGTCGTCGGTCTTCCGGCAGCCGTCCGTCCCGTGGTCCGCCTTCTGTCGTCCGTCTTCCGTCAGATATGCCCCCCGCGGGTGTTCGTCAGCGGATCCGTGCCAACCATGCGCCGCCCGCATGGCTGACCGCGATTCGGCCCGTTTCCGACTCGAGAGGCACCCTGACGCCTGACGAACAGTCGCCTGGCGCATATCTGGCACGAAGGCGCCCCGCCGTCGCCAAGGGTCGGGTGCGGGCACCTACCGAACCGCGCCCGCGGGTCCGCCGACCGTCGACTCCGGTGAGCGCCGCGCGCCCAGGGCGCCCCGCCCCCCGGTGAGCGCCGCGCCCCCCGGTGAGCGCCCCGCCCCCCGGTGAGCGCCCCGCCCCCGGTCAGTCCCGGAGCAGCGTCCGCAGTGCCGCCTTCACGCGCTCCTCCAGGCCCGCGCCCACCGCCGCGTCCGACACCGCCAGCCGCGACGCCTCGCGCGCCTCACCCAGCGAGTAGCCCAGGGCCTGCAGCGCCGCCACCACCTCGTTCTCGGACGCCGTGGCCACCGCGGCCGCAGAGCCCGCGGCGACGCCCGCGGCGGACACCTTCTCCTTGAGCTCGAAGATGATCCGCTCGGCGAGCTTCTTGCCGATCCCCGGGATCGAGGTCAGCACGGCCTGGTCCTGCTGGAGGATCGCGAGCTGGAGGTCCGCGGCGGGCCGCGAGCCGACGATCGCCATCGCCACCTTCGGCCCGACGCCCGTGACGGTGAGGAGCAGGTTGAAGAACCCGAGCTCCTCGGCGGTGCGGAAGCCGAACAGCGCCTGCTGGTCCTCGCGGACGAGGTGGTACGTGTGCAGCTTGAGCTTGGACCCGGGCGCGGCCGAGGCCAGGACCGACGGCGCGGCGAACACGCGATAGCCGATCCCGACGACCTCGATGACGAGCGAATCGGCAGCGATCGCCCCGACGACGCCCTCGACCGACGCGATCACGGGCCGCTCCCGCGCCCTAGGGCTTCCGGGGCGAAGCGGGCCCCGGTGCCGGCGTCGCGCCCCTCACCGGCTTCGGCTTCCGCGTCTTCGCCGCCGCCTCGCCCGCGAGCGCCTCGCGCACCGCCCGTTCGTAGGGGGTCTCGCCGCGTGTGATCGGGGCGACCGCTGCCCGGTCGAGGACCGCCGAGGAGGCCGCGCCCGCGTTGACCCGGTCGCTCGGCGGCTCCGCGTTGGCGATCGTGATGGCGCAGGCGAGCGCATCGGCCGCATCGTCGGGGGTGGGCGGGCTGTCCAGGCGCAGGATGACCGCGACCATCCGGCCGACCTGCTCCTTGTCGGCCCCGCCGAAGCCGGTCACCCCCACCTTGATCTCGTTGGGCGTGGCCTCTCGGACCGGCACCCCGTGCTGGGCCGCCGCGAGCAGCACGACGCCGCGCGCCTGGCCCACCCCGAACGCCGTCTGCGCGTTCTTGGAGAAGAACAGCCGCTCGACGCCCACGAGGTCCGGCCGGTGCGTCTCGATGAGCTCGGTGAGCGCGTCGTGGATGTGCAGGAGGCGCACCGGCAGGGGCTCGTCGGGGGACGTGGCGACCAGCCCGTAGTCCACGGCGCGGAGGCTGCCTCCGGTGCGCTCGACGACGCCATAGCCGAGCGCCGCGGTCCCGGGGTCGATCCCCAGGACGATCACCCGGCGTACTCGTCCATGAGCTCGTCGGAGATCTCGGCGTTGGAGGTCACGCGCTGGACGTCCTCGATGTCCTCGAGCAGGTCGATCAGCCGCAGCACCTGGCGGACGTGCTCCGCGTCCACGGTGGTGGTCTGCTTGGGGATCATCGCGTTCTCGGCGTCGTCCACCCTGACGCCGGCCGCCTCGAGGGCCTTGCGGACCGCCTCGAGCTCGGCCGGTTCCGTGTAGATCTCGATCGGATCCGTCTCGATGTCCACGTCGGCCGCGCCCGCGTCGATGGCCGCGAGGGCCACCTCATCGGGGTCCGCACCCTCGCGGTCCACCGTGATCAGGCCGCGGATCTCGAACTGCCAGGCCACGGCACCGGAGCCGGCCAGCTGGCCGCCGGCCTTGGTGAAGATCGACCGGACCTCGGCCGCGGTGCGGTTGCGGTTGTCCGTGGCCGTCTCGACGAGGACCGCCACGCCGCCAGGGCCGTAGCCCTCGTATGTGATCTCCTCGTACTCGACGTCGCCGCCGGCACCGGTCGCCTTCTCGATCGCCCGCTTGACGTTGTCCGCGGGCATGTTGATCGACCGCGCCTTGTCCATGGCCAGGCGGAGGCGGTAGTTGGCGTCGGGGTCGCCCCCGCCCGCGCGCGCGGCGACCATGATCTCGCGCGCGACCTTGGTGAACATGGCGCCGCGCTTGGCGTCATTGACGCCCTTCTGGCGCTTGATCGTCGACCATTTGGAATGTCCGGACATCGGGCGCGAGTATACCGACTATCATCGGGGCAACGGGTCCGGCTTCCGACGATCTCGCGTCCCGCGGCCCCGGGAAGCGGACTTGGCATCGCATCCGAGCGCAGCCCTGCGCCCACCGCACCCCGCCGTGTCCGGGTACGGCCCGAGACACGGGCGCTACACCGAGAGGAACCGCGCGCGATGACCCTCAAGAGCCACGACCTCGCCCACATCAGGAGTGTCGTCCTCGCCGGCCATGCCGGCGGGGGCAAGACAACACTGGCCGAGCAGCTGCTGTTCCGCGCCGGCGCGATCCCCCGGCTCGGCCGGGTGGACGACGGCACCGCCCACCTCGACTACGAGCCCGAGGAGCAGCGGCAGCACCGCTCGCTGTCGCTGGCCGTCGGCACGTTCGAGCACGGCGAGCACGAGGTGACCGTGGTCGACACGCCCGGCTACCCGGACTTCGTGGCCGAGGTGATCGAGGGCTTCCACGCGGCGGACGCCGCGCTCTTCGTCATGGACGCCTCGGGCAACGTCGAGGCGGGCCTCGAGAACGCCGTCAAGGTGGGCCGCGCGACCAAGACCGCGGCCTGCTTCGTCATCAACAAGTGCGACCGCGAGAACGCGAACCCCTCGGCTGCCCTGGACGCGCTGCGCGCCGCGTTCGGGACCAAGGTGGCGCCGCTGCAGATCGCGATCGGCACCGCCGACACGTTCAGCGGCTACGTCGACCTGGTCCACCGCAAGGCCTACCGGCTCGAGGACGGCAAGGAGGTCGAGATCCCCGTCCCGGCCGAGCTCGCCGACGAGGTGGCGCTGCGGCGCGACCAGCTGCTCGAGGCGGCGGCAGAGGCCGACGACGACGTGTTCGAGAAGTACCTCGGCGAAGTGGAGATCTCGGACGCCGAGCTCGACGCCTGCCTCCACAAGGGTGTCCGCGAGTCGATCCTGGCCCCGGTCCTCGTGGCCTCGGCCAACAAGGGCATCGCCCTCGGCGCCCTGCTCGACGCGATCGTCCGGTACCTCCCCTCGCCCCAGGAGGAGGGCCCCTTCCCCGCCGCGGACAAGGCGGGCAAGGACGTCGAGGTCGACGCCACGAGCGGCCAGCTGCTCGTGCGCGTGTTCAAGACCGCGGCCGACCCGTTCGTCGGGCGCCTCACGTACCTGCGCGTGCTCGCGGGCACGCTCAAGAGCCAGAGCTCGGTGTTCAACAGCGGCAAGGGCGAGGACGAGCGGATCGGCCAGCTGCTCTACCTGCACGGCAAGGAGCAGGAGCCGGCGGGCGAGCTGCGCGCGGGCGAGATCGGGGCCATCGCCAAGCTGGGCGTGACCGAGACCGGCGACACGCTGACCTCGCGCGAGGCGGCGCTGCGCCTCGGCGACATGGCGTTCCCGGACCCGACGCTCCAGGTGGCCATCGAGCCGCAGTCGAAGGGCGATCTCGACAAGATGGGCCCGGCGCTGCAGCGGATGCTCGAGGAGGAGCCCACCGCGCGCGTCGAGCGCTCCGAGACCGGCGAGCAGATCCTGCGCGCCATCGGCGAGGCGCACGTGGCGGTGATCTGCGAGCGCCTCAAGCGCAAGTTCGGCGCCGCGATCGTGACCCGCACGCCCACGGTCCCCTACCGCGAGACCATCCGCGGCAAGACGCAGGTCCACGGCCGGTACAAGAAGCAGACCGGTGGCCACGGCATGTTCGGTGACGTGTGGCTCGAGCTCGAGCCCAACCCTGCCGCGGGCGTCGAGTTCACCGAGAAGGTGGTCGGCGGCTCGGTCCCGCGCGGCTACTTCCCGGGCGTCGAGAAGGGCGTCCGCGAGACCGCCGCCGAGGGCGTGCTCGCCGGCTTCCCGCTGATCGACTTCAAGGCCACGCTGTACGACGGGTCGTTCCACCCGGTCGACTCCAACGAGCTCTCGTTCAAGATCGCCGCGTCGATGGCGCTCAAGGACGGCGTCATGCAGGCGAGGCCGGTCCTCCTCGAGCCGATCATGTCGGTTGAGATCCACGTCCCCGAGCAGTACATGGGCGAGGTCAACCGCGACCTCAACGGCCGGCGTGGCCGGGTGCTGGGCATGGACACCGCGGACGGGATGCAAGTCATCTCGGCGCATGTGCCCCAGGCGGAGCTGTTCTCGTACGCGACCGAGCTGCGCTCGCTGACCGGCGGGCGGGGCACGTTCGCCGCGGTTCTCGACCACTACGAGGACGTGCCGGGCAACCTCGCCGAGAAGATCATCGAGAGCAACAGGAAGGACCACAAGGACGAGGGCCACTGAGGCCGCGTCCTGGGCCCTGACGCGGCGCCGGCCTCCGGCGCCGCGTCTCGATTCTCGGGCCGGCCTCCGGCGCCGCGTCTCGATTCTCGGGCCGGCTCGCTTCCCGGCCCGTGGCGGGCCGTGGGTCCCGCCGCGGGTGATCAGGGGCGGAGGTCGTGGCCCTCGATGGCCGTGACGATCTCGCGGATGGTCACGCGCCCCTCGTAGAGTGCGCGCCCGATGATCGCCCCGCTGCAGCCGACCGCCTGGACCGCGACGACGTCCTCGAGCGACGAGATCCCGCCCGACGCGATGACCCGCCCGCGCCCGAGGCGGACGAGCGACCGCAGGAGCGCGATGTCGGGTCCGCCCATGAGGCCGTCGCGATCGATGGCGGTGACCTCGAAGGTGTCGATCCCGGCTGCGGACAGCCGCTCCATAGCGCCGTCCGCCGCCACGCCCTCGGCGCCCGGCCGCCAGCCCTCCCCGAGCGCCAGGCCGCCGCGGATGTCGAGCGAGCCGACGATCCTGGCCGGCCCGTAGCGCGCCACGAGGCCAAGGGCGAACTCCGGGTCGCGCAGCGCTGCGGTGCCGATGGCCACTCGGTTGGCGCCGGTGCCCAGTGCCCCGGCCACGGCCTCGGCGGTGCGCAGGCCGCCGCTCACCTCCACGCGGACACGGCCGTGGACCTCGGCAACGATCTCGGCGACCAGCCGCAGCTGGCACGGCTCCCCCAGCCGCGCCCCGTCGAGGTCCACCACGTGGAGCCAGGTGGCGCCGGCGTCCGCGAACGCCCGTGCGACGCCGACCGGATCGTCCTCGTACACGGTCTCGCGGTCGAAGTCGCCCTGGACGAGCCGCACCACCCGCCCGCCCTCGAGGTCGATCGCCGGCAGGATCGCGAACCCGGCCACGGAACCTCCCTCCTAGCGTAGTAGTACGCTACTACGCTATCATGCTACCAGAGCGGCAAGGACCGGCCTTGTCGATGCATCACCGGGAGGATCGCACCCGTGGCAAGCGAATGGCGGACCCCCGACCTCGATGCCCTGCTCGACGTCATCCTGCACCTCGACGATCGGGACGAGGCGCTGCGCTTCCTCCGCGACCTGTGCACGGTCGGCGAGCTCCACGACCTCGCCCAGCGCTGGGCGGTGGTCCGGATGCTCGACGCCGGCCTCCACTACGCGGAGATCTCGCGGCAGACCGGCGCCAGCACCGCGACCATCACCCGGATCGCCTCGTGGCTCCACCACGGCGAGGGCGGCTATCGGGCGCAGCTCGCGCGCCTCAGAGCCGAGAACGGCAGCGCCTACCCCCTGGCGGCCGAGGGATGAGGGACCGCCTCCGGCTCGCGGTCCCCAACAAGGGCCGCCTCGTCGACCCCACTCTCCAGCTCCTCCACGCGTCTGGCCTCGTCTTCGAGGAGCACGACCGCAGCCTCGTCGCGCGGGTCGCCAACCAGCCGCTCGACATCCTGTTCGTGCGCACCGGCGACGTCGTGGAGTTCGTCGCGGACGGGGTCGCCGAAGTGGGGATCACGGGCGCGGACATCCTTGCCGAGGTCGGCCGCGACCTGCCGGTGATCGCGCGCCTGGGCTACGGCCGCTGCCGGCTCGCCGCCGCGGTCCCCTCCGACGCCCCGGCCCGCGCCGTCGACGACCTGGCCGGGCAGCGCGTCGCCACCTCGCACCCGCAGGTCACACGCCGCTTCTTCGCCGACCGCAGGATCCCGGTCGAGGTCGTGCCCCTCTCGGGCGCCGTCGAGGTGGCGCCCCGCCTCGGCCTGGCCGACGCCATCGTCGACCTCGTCTCGACCGGCTCGACGCTCCAGATGAACGGCCTGCGCGCGATCGGCGACATCCTCGCGTCGGAGGCCGTCCTCGTCGCAGGCCCCACCGCGCAGGAGGAGCGGCCGGGCGAGCTCGACGGGATCGTGCTGATGCTCGGCTCGGTGATCGCCGCGCGCGACCGCAAGTACCTGATGATGAACGCTCCCGCATCGCACCTCGCCGAGCTCGAGGCCCTGCTGCCCGGCCTCGAGTCGCCCTCGGTCATCCCCCTAGCCCACGCCGGGATGATCGCGATCCACGCCGTCGTCGGGGCTGACGAGGTCTGGGGGCTGCTCCCCCGCCTCAAGGCCGCCGGCGCGTCCGGCATCCTCATCCTGCCGATCGAGAAGATCCTGCCGTGAGCCCGTCGCCGCACACCGCCACCGACCCGAGCACGTCGGCGAGCTACAGCTGGGAGGCCACCGACGAGGAGGTCGCCTTCCGCTACGGGCTGCCGGTCGAGCAGGTGGTCCGGTTCGACCTCAACACCTCGCCCGCACCACCGGCCCTGCTGGGCGAGATGCTCGCCGTCGGCCGCTTCGAGACCAGCCTCTCCGAATACCCGCCCGGCGACTACCGGCGCCTCGTCGAGGCCGCCGCGGCCCGCTACGGGGTGGAGCGCGACGAGGTGGTGCCGGGCGCCGGTGCGGACGAGGTCCTCGACATGTGCGTGAAGGCCTTCCTGCCGGCCGGCGGACGGGCCGTGGTCCCCTCCCCCACGTACGCGATGTACCGCGTCGTGACCGAGCAGCGCGGCGGGACGGTCGTCTCGGTTCCGCGCCTCGGTGCCGACCGGGGGTTCGCGCTCGACCTCCCGGGTGTTCGCGACGCCGCCCGCGCCGCGGACGTGGTCTGGCTGTGCAACCCGAACAACCCCACCGGCGCCGAGGAGCCCGAGGGCGCGATCGAGGCGCTCCTCGAGGGCATCGCGGCCGACGCCGAGGCCGCCGGGCGCCGATCGCCCGCCGTGGTGGTCGACGAGGCCTACGCCGAGTTCACCGGCCGCACCGTGATCCCCCTCCGGCGCCGCTTCGCGAACCTGGTCGTGGTGCGCACCGCGTCGAAGGCCTACGCGCTGGCCGGGCTGCGGGTGGGGTTCGCGGTCGCCGCGCCGGCAACGCTGGCCCGGGTCGCCCACTTCCGGCCGCCGGGCTCGATCGGGACGATCTCCGAGACGGTCGTGACGCGCGCGCTCGGCGACCCCACCGCGATGCTCGCCAACGTCGCCCGCGTGGCGGCGGAGCGCCCTCGCCTGGTCGCCGCCGTCGAGGCCGCCGGCTGGACCGCCTACCCGTCGGTCGCCTGCTTCCTCCTCGTGGACCTGGGCTCGCCCGGGCGCTCCGCCCACGTGGCCGAACACCTCCTGCGCCGGGGCCTCGTGGCGCGGACCTTCCCGGCCGGCCACCCGGCGGGCAGCTGCCTGCGCCTGACCGTCCGCGCCCCCGAGGAGAACACACGACTCATCGAGGCGATCGCGCAGATCGCCCCGGAGGTGCCCGCATGACCACGCCCCTCGGCAGCGTCGCCGCCGCCCGCACCGCCGGTGGCGCAGTCGTCCTCACGCGGCAGACGCGCGAGACGACGATCAAGGTCGAGCTGCTCCTCGCCGGCACCGGCAGCGCCGAGGTGCAGACCGGGATCGGCTTCTACGACCACCTCCTGACCTCGTTCGCCCACCACGGCCTGTTCGACCTGACGCTCCGCGCCGAGGGCGACCTCGAGGTGGACGAGCACCACACGGTCGAGGACGTGGCCCTCGTGCTCGGCGCGGCGTTCGCCCAGGCGCTCGGCGACAAGGCGGGCATCAGCCGCTTCGGCGACGCGTCGGTGCCCATGGACGAGTCGCTCGCCACCGCGGTCGTGGACCTCTCGGGCCGCCCGTACGCCGTCATCGACCTCCCGTTCCACGGGGAGCGGGTCGGCCAGCTGCCGACGCAGCTCGTGGAGCACGCGCTCGAGTCGTTCGCGCGGACGGCCGGCGCCACGATCCACCTCCGAGGCTCCGGGCGCAACGACCACCACCTCGCCGAGGCCGCGTTCAAGGCGCTCGCGCGCGCCATGCGCGCGGCGTGCGAGCCCGACCCGCGGCGGGCCGGCATCGCGTCCACCAAGGGCGCGCTGGGCTGACCGGATGACATCGCTGCCTGACACCGTCCGCGTGCCGGTGACGGTCGTCGACTACGGCGCCGGCAACCTGGTCTCGATCGAGCAGGCGCTCACGACTGCGGGGGCCGTCGTCCGCCGCGTGGAGCGCGCGGACCGGATCGGCGACCCGGCGCTGCTCGTGGTGCCCGGCGTGGGCGCGGCCGCGCCCGCCATGGAGCGCCTGCGCGCCGGCGGGTTCGAGCGGGCGATCCTCGACTGGATCGCGGCGGACCGCCCGTTCCTGGGGATCTGCCTCGGCCTGCAGCTGCTGTTCGAGACGAGCAACGAGGACCAGGCGCGGACGTTCGGCGTCCTGCGCGGCCACACGGTGCGGCTCGAGGGCGCGCCCACGCTGCCGCACATCGGCTGGAACCAGGTGGAGCGGCGCCGGCACCACCGGGCGTTCGCGGGCATCGCGCCCGACGCGGACTTCTACTTCGTGCACTCGTATGCGGGCGCGCCCGACGACGAGGAGGTCGTGCTGGCCGAGACCGCGCACGGCACCCGGTTCGTCTCGGCGGTGGCCCGCGGCAACCTGCTCGGCGTCCAGTTCCACCCCGAGCGCTCCGGCTCGGACGGCCTGCGGCTCGTGGCCAACGTCGTCCGCATCGCCGGGGAGGCGGCGTAGATGCTCCGCCGCCGGGTCATCCCCTGCCTCGACGTCGCCGACGGCCGCGTCGTCAAGGGCACGCGCTTCGCGGACCTCCGCGACGAGGGCGACCCGCCCGAGCTCGCCGAGCGCTATGCGCGCGAGGGGGCCGACGAGCTCGTCTTCCTCGACATCTCCGCCGCGCCCGAGGGCCGGGGCACGCTGCTCGACATCGTGGAGCGCACCGCCAGGCGGGCGTTCATCCCGCTCACCGTGGGCGGCGGCGTCCGGAGCGTCGAGGACATGCGCGCGGTGCTGCGGGCGGGGGCCGACAAGGTCAGCCTCAACACGCGCGCGGTCGAGGACCCGGAGCTCATCGCCCGCTGTGCGGCGCGTTTCGGCAGCCAGGCCGTGGTCGTCGCGATCGACGCCCGCCGGACGGCGGCCAGCGAGACGATCCCGTCCGGCTTCGAGGTGGTGGTCAGGGGCGGCCGGGAGCCGGTCGCCCTCGACGCGCTCGCCTGGGCGCAGCGCGCGGTCGAGCTGGGCGCCGGCGAGCTCCTGGTGACCTCGATCGACCGCGACGGCACGAAGTCCGGCTTCGACACCGAGCAGCTGCGCGCCGTCTCGGACCTCGTCAGGGTCCCGGTCATCGCGTCGGGCGGCGCCGCGGGCCCCGACGACTTCGTCGCCGCGGTGCGGGATGGCGGCGTCGACGCCGTGCTGGCGGCCGGGATCTTCCACCGCGGCGAGTGGTCGATCGCGGCGGTCAAGGCGGCGATGGCCGCGGCCGGGATCCCGGTCCGCGTCGTGCCGGACGAGACGGAGGCGAGATGACGGGCGAGGCGGGCGGGGTCGTGCCGGGGCCGGTGGACCTCTCGGCGGGCCTCGCGCCCGGCGGCGTGGCGTGGGGCGCCGACGGGCTGGTCGCGGGCGTGGTCCAGGACGCGGCCGACGGCCGGGTCCTGATGGTCGGCTGGCTCGACGCGGAGGCGCTCGCGGCCACGCTCGCCACGGGCGAGGTGCACTTCCACTCGCGGACTCGCGCGCGGCTGTGGCGCAAGGGCGAGACCTCGGGCAACGTGCTGCGGCTGCGGTCGCTCGCGCTCGACTGCGACGGCGACGCGCTCCTGCTCGGCGTGGAGCCCGCCGGGCCGACCTGCCACCGCGGCGCCCGGTCCTGCTTCGACGCCGACGGCGCCCCGGCAGCGGCGCCAGCGGTCCAGGGGTTCGCGTGGCTGGAGGCGCTGTGGTCGACCATCGCGTCGCGTGCGGCGGACCGTCCGCCCGGCTCCTACACGACGAGGCTGCTCGAGGGCGGCGTGGACCTCGCGGGGCGCAAGGTCGCCGAGGAGGCCACCGAGGTCCTCCTCGCCGCCAAGAACGACGAGGCGGCCGAGCGGGCGGGCCTCGACCGTCGTGAAACAGGCCGTCTGCTCGCTGGCGAGGCCGCGGACCTCGCCTACCATGCCCTCGTGCTGCTCGCCGAGCGGGGCCTCGCCCCCGCCGACGTCATCGCGGTCCTCCGGGAGCGCCATGGACGCCCGGGCGGCCGCTGAAGGGAGTCGACTGATGCCCGGCAACGACGCGATCTCGCCCAGCGCCCGCGCGAAGCAGGTCTTCGCGGTCACGCTGTTCGTGGAGGACCTCGAGGCAGTCGAGCGCTTCTACCACGAGGTGTTCGGCATGCCGCTCGTCCACAAGGACCGGGACTCGGTCGCCTACCGCTTCCCGAACTTGGTCGTCAACCTGCTGGTGGGCACCGCCGCGCCGGAGCTGATCGCGCCCGCGCCCGTCGGCCCGGCCGGGACGCCCGCGCGGATGATGCTCACGCTCCAGGTCGACGACGTCGACGGCTTCGCCGGGCACCTGCGCGCCCTGGGCGTGCGGATCCTCAACGGCCCGCTCGACCGCCCCTGGGGCCCGCGCACGGTGACCTTCGCCGACCCCGCCGGCCACTGCTGGGAGATCTCGGACTAGGGGCGTCCGCCCGCCGGCGCGGGGGCGAAGTCCAGGCGCACGAGGATGCGCGGCAGGCCCGCCGAGTGCCCGCCCGTCTCGACGACCCGCCGGAACCCCGCCGCGTCGAACATCGAGGCCAGCCCGACGTAGCCGAACGAGGTGTCGATGCGCCGGCCGCCAGGGTCCACCGGGTACGCCTCCACGCCCGGGGCGCCGGCCGCGCGCGCCGCCGCCACGACGCCGTCGAGGAGCGCCGTCGCGACGCCCCGGCGCCGGAAGCCGGGCCGGATCCGGAAGCAGCCGATCGCCCAGACGGGCGCGTCGTCGATGGCGGGCAGCGTCCGCGACTCTTGCAGGCGGGGCGCCTCCGACCGCAGCGCGACCCCGCACCAGCCGGCCGGCTGCCCGTCGAGGTAGGCGAGGAAGCCCGGCGGCACCGCCGCTGCGCCGAGCTGCCAGCGCAGCGTCTGCCGGCCGCGCCTCGCGGGGATCCCGCCCGAGCGACCGCGGCGTCCCCCGCCACGACTGGCACCAGCAGCCGCGCTCCCCGTCCCCGCCGAGGCACGCCACCACGTCGTGCCAGCGGTCGAGCGATGCCGGGCGCACGCTGATCTCGCCCATCGCGCTGCCCGTCAGCCTCGCTCCACCCGGACCACGGCGCGGTGGCGCTTGCCGACGCGGACCTCGAGCCAGGCGTCGCCGACCGCGGCCGGCACCGGAGCCGCCTGGTCGGTGATGCGCTCGCCGTTGACGGTGATGGCGCCCCCCGAGATCAGCCGGCGGGCCTCGCCGCGCGAGGTGGCAAGGCCCGTCTCCGCGAGCAGGACGGCCACGCCCCCCGCGATGACCTCCGGCGTCACGGTGGGGCCGCTCGTGGCGGCGTGGATGCGCGCGAGCAGCGCCGGGTCGGCCACGGGCTCGCGCTGGAAGAGCGCCGACGACACGTCGACCGCCGACCGCGCCTCGGCATCGCCGTGGACCCGCGCCGTCACGTCGAACGCGAGCTCGCGCTGGGCCTCGCGCGCGTCGGGCCGCTCGGCCAGGGCCGCCTCGAGGGCCGCGATCCGGTCGTGCGGCCAGAGGGTGAACCAGCGCAGGTACGTTGGCACGTCCCGGTCGTCGAGGTTGAACCAGTACTGGTAGAGGGCGTAGGGCGTCGTCCGCGCCGGGTCGAGCCACACCGAGTCGCCCGCCTCGCTCTTGCCGAACTTGGTGCCCGACGGCGCGAGGAGCAGCTTGTAGGCGATCCCGTGGGCGGGGCTCTCCTCGCTGCCGGGAGCGGTGGTCCGACGGATCAGCTCCAGGCCGGCCGTGATGTTGCCCCACTGGTCGGCGCCGCCCATCTGCAGCTCGACGCCGTACTCGCGGTACAGCGTGGCGAAGTCGAACGCCTGGAGGGTCATGTAGCTGAACTCGGTGAACGAGAGCCCGCGGTCCATGCGCTGCTGGACCGAGTCCTTGGCCAGCATGTAGGGCACGGTGAAGTGCTTGCCGACATCGCGCAGGTAGTCGATCAGCGAGATCCTGCCGAGCCAGTCGTAGTTGTTGGCCATCACGGCCTGGGCCGGGCCCGGGGTGAAGTCCAGGAACCGCTCGAGCTGGGCGTGGATGCCCGCCACGTTGCGCGCGAGGGTCGCCTCGTCGAGCATGCTCCGCTCCGTCGAGCGCTCGGACGGGTCGCCGATCATCCCGGTCCCCCCGCCGACGAGGGCGACCGGCTTGCCGCCGCGTTGCTGCAGGCGGATGAGCCCGAAGATCGGGATGAGGTGCCCGACGTGGAGGGAATCGGCGGTCGGGTCGAACCCGATGTAGGCCGAGATCGTGCGCCCCGTGGCGAGGCGCGCGGCCACGCCGGGCGTGGTCGCGTGCAGGATTCCGCGCCACTCGAGCTCGTCGAGGAGGCCGGGCAGGCCGGGGGCGGGTTCGCGCTGCTGGGTCAGGGGCACGTCACAACTCGGGCACGGGGGGCGTCTGGGCTCCGGCCCGAACCCGGGGTTCGGGCGTCAACCTCCTGCATGGTATCGTCCACCCGCTATGCGAAACAGCCTCGCCCGGCGGCAGCGCCACCGCCGCCAGGGCGCGCGTCGGCCGCGCGGCAACGGCGTGCTGCAAGGCACCCTCGTCGCCATCCCGATCTTCCTCTTCGGCATCCTGCTGCTCATCGGCGCGGGTGCGGCGGTCGCCTCGGTGGGCACCTACCAGTGGCTCTCGCAGGGCCTGCCGGACCCGAGCTCCGCGCTCGACGACATCACCTTCAGCTCGCAGACCGTCGTCTACGACCGCTCCGGCAAGGTCGAGCTCGGCAAGCTCGGCACCGACCGGCGCTCGGTGATCCAGTTCAAGGACATCCCGATCGGCCTGATCGACGCGACGACCTCGATCGAGGACCACACCTTCTGGCAGAACCCGGGCTTCGACATCGGCGGCTTCGTCTCCGCCACGCTCGACACGATCAGCGGCAATGACCGCGGCGGCTCCACGATCACCCAGCAGCTGGTGCGCGCGCGCCTGCTGCCGCAGGACGTGCTCGACGGCGACCGGTACATCCGCAAGGCCAAGGAGATCATCCAGTCGATCCGCTTGACGCAGGCCTACCCGGGCATCACCGGCAAGCAGACGATCATGCAGGACTACCTCAACCAGAACTTCTACGGCAACCGCAGCTACGGCGTCGCAGCGGCCGCCAAGAGCTACTTCGGCATCGACCTCACCAACCCCGCGCAGGCCAAGAAGTTCACGCTCGCCGAGATGGCCCTGCTCGCGGGCATCCCGCAGTCGCCCACCGCGTACGACCTGGTGAAGAACGCGGTCGAGGAGCCGATCCTCGACTCCAAGGGCAAGCCCAAGATGAGCGGGCAGAACGAGCTCACCCAGCTCGTCGTGCCGCCCGACCGCCCCATCGTCCAGCGGCGCAACTACATCCTCCAGCTGATGCTGACCAACGCCAGCCTCGGCCACTACACGCCCGACGAGATCGCCGCCGCGCAGCAGGAGCCGGTGATCCTCGCCCCGCAGACAAACCCGTCCTGGAAGGCGCCCCAGTTCGTGCTGCAGGTGCGCGACGAGCTATCCCAGCTGGTCTGCGGCTCCACCACCTGCGACAAGATCGACACCGGCGGCTACACCGTCTACACCACGCTCAACTGGTCGATGCAGCAGACGGTCGAGAAGTGGGTCTACGCGGCGGCGGTCATCCCGAACTCCTCGAGCGCGACCTCCCTGCTCAAGCTGCACAAGGTCCCGTCCACGGAGTGGGGCTGGATCCGGGGCCTGGTGAAGGACAACATCCACAACGCCGCGGCGGGGGTCATGGACTACCGCACCGGGGAGGTCCTGGCCTACGCCGGCTCGGCGAACCAGAACATCACCAAGGGGAACCGCAAGTTCCAGCCCCAGTTCGACGTGCTGAGCGACGGGTTCCGGCAGCCCGGGTCCTCCATCAAGCCGATCGACTACAGCATCGGCATCGACGACAAGACCATGACGGCCTCGACCGTGTTCATGGACGTCGTGACCAACTTCGCGGGCTCGGGCCAGGCGGCCTACCTGCCCACGCAGGCGGACCACGTGGAGCGGGGCCCCGTGCGCCTGCGCGAGGCGCTGGAGTTCTCGCTCAACATCCCCGCCATCAAGGCCGGGTTCATCAACGGCCTCGACCACCAGCTCCAGCGGACCAAGGACTTCGGCCTCGTCTATCCCGCGAACACCTACGCGGTGCCGTCCGAGAGCATCGGGACGCTGCTGGTCCACCCGATCGACATGATCAGCGCGTTCGGCGCCATCGCGGACGGCGGCGTGCTCATGCCGCGCCACACGATCCTCAAGGTCGTCGGGCCCAACGGCGAGCAGGTCTGGCCGCAGCCGGGCGTCAGCCTCGCGGGCAAGCGGGTGATCTCCAAGCAGACCGCCTACATCGTCACCGACATCCTGGCCGGCAACACGATCACGAGCGTGAACCCGTTCTGGGCCAAGTGGCGGATCACCGACGGCGTCACGAGCAGCAAGGTCCGCCCCGCCGCCTACAAGACCGGCACCACCGAGGACACGCGCGACGTCCTCGCCGACGGCTTCCTCGCGCCGCCGTCGAACCCCAAGCTGCCGGGCCTCGTGGTCGGCGTCTGGATGGGCAACTCCGATAACTCGCCCACGGGCTCGCTCTCGCTCGACAGCTCGGCCCCGCTGTGGTCGGCCATCATGTCGGAGGTCTCGAAGGGCATGCCCATCGAGTCGTTCAGCCGCGTCAAGCCGTCGGGCCTCGTGACCGCCACGGTCGACGCGCACACGGGCATGAAGGCAGGCTCGGGGACCCGCAAGACGATCAAGGAGCTGTACCTGCCGGGCACGGCGCCCACCTCATCGGGCAAGTTCTACACCACCCGCCAGGTCGACGCCGCCACCGGCCTCCTGTGGCAGGCTGGCTGCGCCGGCCCGCAGGTCACGCGCTCGTACATCGACTACAGCCGGATCGAGTCCGCCTTTCCCGCCTGGCAGAAGGCGGACATCAACTGGCAGGCGCGCGCGGCTCGCGGCGCCGGCGTGGCCGGCGGCCCCAAGGGCACCCGGACCTCGTACTTCTACGGGGGCTATCCCGCGTTCTTCCCGTTCGGGACATCGTGGGGCGGCTCGTTCGCCCCGACGAGGCGCTGCACGGTCGTGCCGGTGACGCCGCCGCCCACGCAGTGCGTCTCGACCGACCCGGCCCAGCCGTGCCCGTCGGACCAGCCGCCGGGGCCGACGCCGCTCCCCACGCCCGCGCCAAGCAAGGGCAAGCCGTAGCGGCCGGTCCGGCCTGAGTCGCCGGGCTCCCCTGCCCTACAGGCGCACGATCGTGGCGCCGTCCCCGCCCTCGCCCCGCTCGCCGGCGCGGAAGGTGCGCACCAGTGGGTGCGAGCCCGCCAGCTCGCGCACGGCGTCGCGCAGCGCCCCCGTGCCGAGGCCGTGGATCACGGTGACCTGCTCCAGGCCCGCGAGCGACGCGTCGTCGAGGTAGCGCGACAGCGCGTCGAGCGCTTCGTCCACCCGCGCTCCGCGCAGGTCGAGCGACGACGCTACCGAGCGCGCGCGCTGGAGGCGCATCGAGGTGATCCCCGAGGCGGCGTCCTGACCCCCGTCCGGGCCGCGCCGCGCGCCTGGGGTGCCGGACGGCGCCCCGACGGCCCGGCCGCCCCCGGGTCCCACGGCCGGCTCGAGGTCGTCGACCGCCACCGAGACGCGCATGCCGCCCGCCTCGAGCGTCGCCCGCGTCCCGCCCCGCTCGAGCGCCGCGATCCGGCCCTCCCAGCCGCCACTCCGGCTGCGGGCCCGCTCGCCGAGCCGCCACGTGCGCGGCGGGGACGCCGCGGCGGCCTGCCGCTCCTGCGGCGCCGCCTCCGGCAGGCGCTCGAGGGTCCTGTCCGCGCGAGCGAGGGCGGCGTCGATCGCGGGCGCCGTGACGGTCTCGCGCTCGAGTTTGCGCCGCATCGCCGCCACGTCGTCCCGGAGCTGGTCGACGAGGCGCTCCGCCTCCCCGCGGGCCGCCTTGACGGCCTCGTCGCGCTCCCGTCGCGCCCGCCGGCGCTCCTCCTCGGCGGTGCGCAGCGCGTCGGCGGCCTTCGCCTCGGCGGCGCGCGCCCGCTCCACGGCCACGGCGATCTCGTCCTCCTGGCGGCGGATCGAGGCCAGGGTCGACTCGAACGCGCGCTGGTTCTCGCTCAGCCGGCCCCTCGCGTCCGCCACGATCGCCTCGGGCAGGCCCAGCCGCTCGGCGATGGCGAACGCCTGGCTGCCCCCGGGCAGGCCGATCGTGAGCCGGTACGTCGGCGAGAGCGTCTCGAGGTCGAACGCCACCGACGCGTTGCGCGCCTGCGGCGTCTCGTGGGCGTACACCTTGATCTCGGCGTAGTGCGTCGTGGCGGCGACGAGGGCGCCGGAGCGGATGAAGTGGTCGAGCAGCGCCTGGGCGAGTGCCGAGCCCTCCGTGGGGTCGGTGCCCGCGCCCAGCTCGTCGAGGAGCACCAGGGTGCCCGGACCGGCGTGCTCGACGATCCGGATGATCGAGCGCAGGTGGCCCGAGAACGTGGACAGCGACTGGGCGATCGACTGCTCGTCGCCGATGTCGGCGAACACGTCGCGGAGGACAGGCAGGCGCGAGCCCGCCGCGGCCGGGATGTGCAGCCCGGCCTGGTGCATGAGCGAGAGGAGGCCCAGGGTCCGCAGCGTGACCGTCTTGCCGCCCGTGTTGGGGCCGGTGATCACGAGCGCCGTGTAGCCGTCGCCGAGGCGGATGTCGATCGGCACGACGCGACCGGTCAGCCCCGGGTGCCGCGCCGAGAGGAGCACCACCTCGGTCCGCTCGGCGGTCTCGGCGCGCACGCCGTCCATCTCGCTCGCGAGCTGCGCCTTGGCGGCCCAGAAGTCGAACTGGGCGAGCGCCTCGAGCGTCTCTCGGAGCATGGTCGCGTTGGCGGCGACGAGCGCCGAGAGCTCGTCGAGGATGCGCCCCTCCTCCTCCTCGACCGCCGCCTGCGCCTCGCGCCAGGCATTGCCGAGCTCCACGATCACGAGCGGCTCGACGAACAGCGTGGCGCCGCTCCCCGAGGCGTCGTGGACGATGCCCTTGACCCGGCTGCGGGCCTCGGCTCGGATCGGCACCACGTAGCGCCCGTTGCGGAGCGTCACGATGGGCTCCTGGAGGGCGCTGCCGAGCTCGGAGCCGACGAGTGAGTCGAGGCGCCGCCTGAGCCGGTCGTAGGCGATCCGCACGCTGGCCCGGAGCGCGCCGAGGCGCGGCGACGCGGTGTCGAGCAGCTCGCCCGCCGGGTCGAAGCTGCGCGCGAGCGTCGACCGCAGCGCGGGCAGCGGGTGCAGGCGGCGTCCGACGTCGCGGATCAGGGGCCGGCGGTCGTCGGCGATCGCGGTCTGCAGCCGCACCACGGCGTCGAGTGTGTCGACCATGTCGATGAACTGGAGCGGTTCGAGGCGCCCGCCGCGCACGGCGCGGCCCACGAGCGGCTCGATGTCCTTTGCCCCGCCGATCCCCGCGCCGGGCCGTTCGGACAGCAGCGCCCGCGCCTGGTCGGTCTCGTCGAGGCCGCGGGTGACGATGACCGGGTCCCCGGACGGTACGAGGGCCTCGGCCAGCCGCCGCGAGGGGTCGAACGACGTCCGCTCGGCCAGCCGGTCGCGGACCTGCGGGAACTCAAGCAGGGCGATGGAGCGCGCGTCCACGTCAGCCGATCCGACGGCTGAGCGAGCGGCTGCCGGCCACCGCCAGCCGCCATGGCAGGCTCGTCCAGGGCTCGCCCGCGTAGGCGATGCCGATGCGCGGGCCGCTCGCGATGACGGGTGCCGGCTCGTCCTCCGGGGCCGCCTCGAGGTGCAGCAGCGACGCGGCGTCGCACAGGTCCATCCCGGTGAACGAGCGGTCGAGGCTGAAGGCCGCCCCGACGCTCCCCGGCCCCGCCGCGAGCCTGTGGTCGGGAAGGGCTGGCCGCCCGCGCGCAGCCCGCATCGCGTCCAGCCCCGCCTCCGGGGCGACGGCGCGGACGAGCAGGGCCGCCGGGCGTCCGTCAGCCTCGGTGACGACGTTGAGACAGTGGTGCATGCCGTAGACAAGGTACACGTAGGCGATGCCGGGCGGCCCGAACATGACGCGGTTGCGCGGCGTGGGGCCCATCCGCGCGTGCGAGGCGCGGTCCCCGGGCCCGATGTAGGCCTCGAGCTCCACGATGCGGCCGACGCGCCGCTCGCCGGCCTGCGCGTCGGCCAGCCGCACGAGCCGGGCGCCGAGCAGGGCCCGGGCGGCCGACAGCGAGTCGGCGGCGAGCAGGTCCCTCGGAAACGGACGCTCCGGAGGTGGGCGCGTCACCGTCCGTACAGAGCGCGCACCGAGCCGGGCAGCAGGAAGCCCGTGATGGTCATGAAGCTCGGGATGAGCTGGTCGTGGAGCAGCCGGCCGGTGGCCGACGTGTTGAGGGCATCCCACAGCGGCCGCAGCAGCGGCAGTTCCGACGGGTCGCCGGCCGGCGACGCGTTGCGGAAGAACTGGTCGAGGATGATGACCACGTACATCAGCAGCAGGAAGCCCTGGATGAGGCCCATCAGGCCGCCGACGGCCTCGTCGACGATCGGGTGGGCGGCGAACACCGCGACCCGCTTGTACGTGCCCTGGACGATCAGCGCGAAGGCGATCACCCCGGCGACGAACAGCGTGCCGAAGCCCACCATCGCCGCGTAGCCGTTGGGGAACTGCGTCCAGTGGCTGGCGAGGAACGGGCCGAGGTACTCGTTGAGCTGGGCGGCGAGGAAAAACGAGAAGCTGATGGTCAGCACGCCGACGATGCGGCGCACGGCGCCCTGCGCGAAGCCGAGCACGAACCAGCCGAACAGGTAGACGACGACCACCAGGTCCGTCAGGCTCACGTTCGCGAAGAAGCCCGCGATGTCCACCGATGTCCTCCCACGCGGCGTCTGGCGAATGCGCGCCTGGCGCCTCTCTCCCCGAACAACAAGCGTAGCAGCGTGCCGTTGAGCCCGGCAATGCTCTCCGACCCGGACCTTCGGATGCCCCGTTCGGCGGTCAGGCCCGCAGTCGGCCTCCGATGGCCGGCAGTGCGGCGACCACGGCCTCGACGGCGGCGTCCACCTCGGGCTCGGTCAGCGTCCGGTCGCCGGCCCCGAGCCGGAGACGGTAGGCGAGGCTCTTCTCGTGGCCCGCCAGCGGGACGCCGCGGTAGATGTCGAACAGGGCGACGTCGCGGAGGAGCGCGCCCGCGGTCCGCCGGATCACGCCCTCGACCGTCGCCGCGGGGATCGCCTCCGCGACGATGATCGCGAGGTCCCGGTCCACCTCGGGGAACCGTGCCACGGCGCCTGCCCGCTCGGGCTCGAGCCGGCCGGCGGCGAGGCCCCGGAGGGCGACCTCGGCCACCACCACGCGCTGGCTCGACCGGAGCCCCCAGGCGTCCGCGACCCCGGGGTGCAGCTCGCCCACGATCGCGTACAGCCCGTCGCCGGCAGCGGCGCGAGCCGTCCGGCCGGGGTGGAACACGGGCTCTGCCGTCTCCGCCTCGTAGGCGGGGCCGGGCAGGCCGGTCCGCCGCGCGAGCAGCTCCAGGAGGCCCTTGGCGTCGTCGAGGTCGTACGGCCGGGCGGGCCGGTTCCAGGCCGGCGCCTCGGCGGCGCCCGTGAGTGCGATGCCGAGGCGCCACCACTCGCGCGGCGTGTCCCCGGTGCGGGCGTAGCCCTTGCCGATCTCGAACACGGCCACGTCGGGCGTCCCGTGGCGCAGGTTCACGGCCACCACGTCGAGGAGGCTGCCGAGCAGGTTCGCGCGCAGCAGCGAGTGGTCGCGGGAGAGCGGGTTGGTGGTCCCGATCGGGTCGCCGCCGGGCTGGTCCTCGTCGCCGACCGAGGGGACCGGGCGAACCAGCGCGAACGCCTCGAGGTGCCGCGGCGACACCAGCGCGGTCGTGACGACCTCGGTCAGGCCGGCGCCCGCCAGCGTCTGGCGGACGAGCTCGCGGACCTCGAGCGGAGAGGCGCGGAAGGCGGGCATCAGCGTGTCCGGGGTGACCGACGGCACGAGCTCGTAGCCGCGGACGCGGGCGATCTCCTCGGCGACGTCGGCCTCCACCGCGATGTCCCGGCGCCACGTGGGGACCAGCGCCGTGACTGCGGTCCCCTGCTCGGGCACGACCGACAGCCGTTCCGGCGTGAGGGCGATGGCCACCTGATCGCCCTGGGCGGCCGGCTCTGTCTCCACGCCCACGCGCGCGAGGAGCTCGCGCTGCTCGTCGACCGCGAGCTCGGTGCCGAGCAGCCGGTTGATCCTCGCCGGCCGGAAGGTCACGCGGGGCCGTCCCGGCTCGTCGGGGGCCGTGTCCACGCGGCCGGGGGCGATCACGCCGCCCGCCCACTCGTGGAGGAGCTGCGCCGTGCGGTCGGCGCCGATGCGCGCCAGGCGGGCCTCCTGGCCCTTCTCGAAGCGGCTCGACGCCTCGGACCGGAGCGCGAGGCGGAAGGCCGTGCGCCGGACGCTGACCGGGTCGAAGACCGCCGACTCGACCACGACGTCGGTGGTGGCCCCGGAGACCTCGGAGTTGGCGCCGCCCATGACGCCCGCGATGCCGATCGGGCCGCGGCTGTCGGCGATCAGCAGGGTCTCGGCACCGAGCTCGCGGTCGACGTGGTCGAGCGTCTCGAGGCGCTCGCCCTCGACGGCGCGACGGACCACGATCGCGGGCCGGCCGTCGGGCCCCGCGGACACCGCCGCCGCGTCGAAGGTGTGGATGGGCTTGCCCAGCTCGAGCATCACGTAGTTGGACGCGTCGACCACGTTGCTGATCGGCCGCTGTCCGGCGGCGAGGAGGCGCATCTGGACCCAGTCGGGCGACGGGCCCACCGTGAGGCCGCTGACCCAGCGCCCCACGAAGCGGGTGCACAGCTCGGGGTCGCGGATGTCGACCGCGAAGCGCTCGGCCGCGGACGGGCCGCTCCCCTCCTCCACCCTGAGCGCCGGCTGGCGCACCTGCTGGCGGGTGGCCGCGGCCACCTCGCGGGCGAGGCCCAGGATCGAGAGGGCGTCGCCTCGGTTGGGCTTGACGTCCACGTCGAGCACCACGTCGCCGTAGAGGTCAGCGAGCGGGACGCCCAGCGGCGTGTCGGCCGGCAGGATCAGGATCCCGTCGGCGTCCCCGGTCAGCCGGAGCTCGTCGCCCGAGCACAGCATGCCGTTGGACACCACGCCCATCTTCTCGGTCCGCTCGATGTGGCGGTCGCCGGGCAGGACCGCGCCGGGCAGCGCCACGGGGATCCGCTGGCCGGGGGCGATGTTGTCCGCGCCGCACACGATCGAGAGCGTGTCGTCGCCCACCCTCACCGTCGTGAGGTGGAGCCTGTCCGCGCGGGGGTGCTTCTCGACCGTGAGCAGCTCGCCGGTCACGACGCGCTGCCAGTCCTCGCCCCAGCGCTCGATGTGGCTGACCTCCATGCCGAGCAGCGTCAGGCGCTCGGCCAGCTGCTCGGGCGTGAGCCCGATGTCGACGAACTCGCGGAGCCAGGAAAGCGGGACTCTCACCGGAATGCTCCGAGGAAGCGGAGGTCGTCCTCCATGTACTGGCGCAGGTCGACCACGTGGTGGCGCAGGTTCGCGATGCGCTCGACGCCCATGCCGAAGGCGAAGCCCTGGTACCGCTCGGGGTCGATGCCCCCGTAGCGCAGGACCACCGGGTGGACCATGCCCGCGCCGAGGATCGTCATCCAGCCGGTGCGCGAGCAGGCCGGGCACTTGGCCCCGTTGCAGATGACGCACAGGATGTCGAAGGCCACCGACGGCTCGGTGAAGGGGTAGTAGCCGGGCCGGAAGCGGGTGGGCCGCTCCGCGCCGAACATCGCGTGGGCGAACTGGTCGAGCAGGCCCCGCAGGTCGGCCATGGACGTGCCCTCGTCCACCATGAGCCCCTCCACCTGGAAGAACTCCGACGCGTGGCTCGCGTCCACCGCCTCGTAGCGGAAGCAGCGTCCCGGCAGGAGCGCGCGAATCGGCGGCCGCTCCTGGTGCATGACGCGGATCTGCCCAGGGCTCGTGTGCGTCCGGAGCAGCCGGCCCTCGATGTCGAGGTACAGCGTGTCCCACAGGTCCCGCGCCGGGTGGTCGGGCGGGATGTTCAGCATCTGGAAGTTGGTGATGTCGTCCTCGACTTCGGGGCCCTCGTAGACCACGAAGCCGAACTGGGCGAAGACGTCGGCGATCTCGCGGGCGGTCTCCATGATCGGGTGGAGGCTGCCTCGCCGGACCGTTCTCCCCGGCGTCGTGACGTCCACGGCCTCCGCCGCCAGCCGCGCCGCCAGCTCGGAGGCCGAGAGGCGGGCCCGCGCCTCGCCGATCGCCGACTCGACGGCGGCGCGGACCTCGTTGCCCACGGCGCCGAGCCTCGGGCGGTCCTCCGGGGGCAGCGCGCCGATGCTGCGCAGGATGGCCGTGAGGCCGCCCTTCTTGCCGAGCACGTCCACGTCGAGCGCGTCGAGCGCGCCCGTGTCCGGCGCGGCGGCGGCGGCGGCCGTCGCCCTGGCGCGGAGCGCCTCGAGGTCCGATGTCAGCTGGGCGAGGTCCATGTCGGCTGGCAATCCGATCCTGGTGGGTGGGTGGGTTGCGACGGCCCGGCCCCGAGAATCACGAACCCTCGAGCGTCGACGACGTCGAGGGTCCGGGCAGGGCGACCCTGGAGGTCAGGCGCCCTTGGCGACCTCGGCGATGTGGCCGAAGGTCGCGGCATCGCGGACAGCGATGTCCGCGAGGATCTTGCGGTCCAGCACCACGTCGGCCTTCTTGAGACCCGCGATGAGCCGGCCGTACGTGATCCCGTTGAGGCGTGCGGCTGCGTTGATCCGGATGATCCACAGCTCCCGCATGTCTCGCTTGCGCTGCTTGCGGTCTCGGGTGGCGTAGGCGAGGGCATGGAGCTGGGCCTCGCGGGCCGCCTTGACGAGCTTGCGGCGGGTGCCCTTGCGGCCCTCGGCCTCGTTGAACAGGCGCTTGTGGCGCTTGTGGGCGGTGACGCCCCGCTTGACGCGTGCCATGTCGCAGCGGCTCCTAGAGGTACGGCAGGAGCCGGCGGAGCTGGTCGGTGTGCTCCGGGCCCACGATCGACTTGCCCGCGTAGCGGCGGGTCCGGCGTGACGACTTGAGCTCGAGGTGGTGCCCGCGCCACGACTTCACGCGATAGTACTTGCCCGACCCGGTGACCCCGACGCGCTTCTGGGCCCCCTTGTGGGTCTTCATCTTCGGCACGCTGGCCTCACTCTCCTGCTTGCGGCGCCGGAGCCTCCGCTGGCGCGGGTGCGACCGGGGGCGGCGGCGGCGTTGTCCCCGGGGCCTCAGGCTCCTGGCCGACGTCGCCATCAGTCTTGCGGTGCTCGTGGACCCTCGGCTTGTGGACCGAGGCGAGCGTCATGAACATCGACTTGCCCTCGAGCGCAGGGGCCCGGTCCACCGTGCCGTGGTCCTTGACCGCGTCGCCGAACCTGGCGAGCAGGCCCCGGCCGATGTCAGGGTGGGTGAGCTCACGGCCGCGGAAGCGGACCGTGACCTTGATCCGGTCGCCGTCCTCGAGGAACTCGATCGCGCGATGGACCTTGGTCTCGAAGTCGCCGGTGCCGATCTTCGGCGTGAGGCGGACCTCCTTGAACTCCACCGCCCGCTGCTTGCGCTTCGCCTCCTTCTCGCGCTTGGTCAGCTCGTACTTGTACTGACCGTAGTCGAGAAATCGGACGACGGGCGGCGCCGCCATCGGTGCAACCTCTACGAGGTCGAGGCCGCGGTCCTGCGCCATGGCCAGCGCTTGATGCGTCGGCATGACGCCAAGCTGCTGCCCGTCCTCATCGACAACCCGCACCTGTGGGACACGGATCGTCTGGTTGATGCGCAGGTCTCGGCTGATGGCGAATTTCCCTTTGCTCGAGTATGCGTGGAATCGCGGCGCGTCAGGGCATACGGCCAAGGGCGCGGTCGCCGCGGGAGGATAGCACAGGGGTTCGAGGCGAGGCAACGCGCGGGGCTGGTGGCGACGAGGCGGCCGCACCGCGCGCCGGCGGGGCGCCGGCCGAGGGGACGGACCGACCGAGCCGGGCCCGAATTGTCCCCTCCGTGACGACGAGCGGCGGGGCGTCCGCAGGCGGCTCGTCGGGGCGGGTGCCGACCGGTCGCCGGCACGGGCCCGGCCCTACCCCAGGCGCTTCTCGCGGATCTCCTCGCCCAGGCGCCAGGCCACCTCGCCCCACGGGAGGACCTCCTGCGGCTCGTCCTTGGCGGCGCCGCGCTTGCGGACCGCCGCCGAGCGCGCCTCGACCTCGCGGTCGCCCAGGATGAGCATGTACGGCACCTTCTGGCCCTGCGCCAGGCGGATCTTGTTCTGCATCCGGTTGTCGGAGTCGTCCACCTCGACGAAGCGCACCCCCGCCGCACGGAGCTCGGCGGCGAGCTCGCGCGCCGCCGGGACGTGCCGGTCCGCGATCGGGATGACGACCGCCTGCACGGGCGCAATCCAGAGCGGGAACGCACCCGCGAAGTGCTCGACCAGGATCCCGATGAACCGCTCGAGCGACCCGTAGATCGCGCGGTGGATGGCAATCGGCCGGACCGCCTGGCCGTGCTCGTCGATGTACGTGAGGTCGAACCGCTCGGGCAGCATCGTGAGGTCCACCTGGATCGTGGCCGTCTGCCAGCTCCGCCCGAGCGCGTCCTCGATGTGGATGTCGATCTTGGGGGCGTAGAACGCGCCGTCCTTGGGCTTGAGCGTCCACGGCAGGCCCGCGCGGTCGAGCGCCTCGCGGATGAGCGCCTCGGCCCTGTCCCAGAGCGCGGGGTCGCCCAGCGCCTTGTCCGGCTTGGTGCCGAACTTGAGCTCGGGCCGCAGGCCGAACCAGCCGTAGATCTCGTCCACCTCGCCGAGCAGCGCGGCGATCTCGTCGCCGAGCTGGTCGGGACGCACGTACGTGTGGCCGTCGTCCTGGATGAACTGGCGGACGCGCGTGAGGCCAGAGAGCGTGCCCGAGCGCTCGTTGCGGTGCAGCCGGCCGAACTCGCTCAAGCGCAGCGGCAGGTCGCGGTAGGAGCGCAGGTGCGTCTTGTAGATGATCGTGGACTCAGGGCAGTTCATCGGCTTGAGCGAGAACGTCTGCCCCTCGCTCTCGATCAGGTACATGTTCTCCTTGTACAGCGCCCAGTGGCCGGACGCCTCCCACAGCCGCTGGGACACGACCATCGGCGTCGAGACCTCGGTGTACCCGCGGCGGTCCTGGACCTCGCGCACCGCCGCCTCGAGCGTGCGCCAGATCCGCTGGCCCTTGGGGTGCCAGAAGGCGGCGCCGGGCGACACGTCGTGGAAGCTGAACAGGTCGAGCTCGCGGCCCAGGCGCCGGTGGTCGCGCTTCTTGGCCTCCTCGCGTCGCCACAGGTACTGGTCGAGCTCTTCCTGCGTCTCCCAGACCGTGCCGTAGATCCGCTGGAGCATCGGGCGCTTCTCGTCGCCGCGCCAGTAGGCGCCGGCCACCGAGAGCAGCCGGAACGGGCCGATCCTGCCCGTGGACTCGACGTGCGGGCCCTTGCACAGGTCGCGGAACGGGCCGTGCTCGTAGAACGACACCGGGGGCATCGGCGTGCCCGCGTCGGCCGCCTTGCGGGCGAGGTCGTCGAGGATCTCCACCTTGAACGGCTGGCCCGCCTGCTCCTCGACCGCGCGGCCCTCGTCGAAGGGGACCTCGCGGCGCACGAAGGCATGGTCGGCCCGGACGCTCTCCGCCATGCGCGCCTCGATGGCGGCGAGGTCGTCGGGCGTGAGCGCGCGGGGCAGGTCGAAGTCGTAGTAGAAGCCGTTCTCGACCGCGGGGCCGATGCCGAGCCTGGCGCCCGGGAACAGGTCGAGGACGGCCTCGGCCATCACGTGCGCCGCGCTGTGGCGCATCGCGTCGATGGGCGCGTGGGCGCCCGCGTCGAGCAGCTCGTCCGCGGATCCGCGGATCGGGGCCTCGAGGGCCTGGTCGTCCTGCTCCTCGTGTTCGTGGTCCTGCGCCCTGTCGTCTGCCATCGTCGGTCCTCCCGGAGAATCACAAACCTCTCGTCCCGACAGGACGAGAGGTCTCGACCTCCCGCGGTTCCACCCGCCTTCGCAACGGCCCAAGAAGCTGCCGCTGCGCTCTCTCGTGCCGCGCTAACGGGCGGATCCCGGGCCGGTTCGCCGGCCGCTCGCGGGTGGTGCCGTGGTCCCGTGGCCCCTGGCGCGACTCTCAGCCGCCGGTCGCGCCTCTCTGGCGGGTGCGGGACCGGGCGTGTCCCGGTCGACGCTGTGTGGTGGGCGATACTGGACTCGAACCAGTGACCTCATGCATGTCAAGCATGCGCTCTAACCAGCTGAGCTAATCGCCCCTGTGTTCGAGTTCAGGAAGGCCGCATGCCTTGCTGTTCTCGTGCCGGCCGGCTTGCCTTCACCGCTCGAATACCGCATGCCAGGACGTCTTCAGGACCCCTAGCACAGGCATCGGACCGATGGTGACCAGCCCGGCCAGCGCGACGGAAGATAGCACAGCGGGCGGCATCGCCGCCCTGCTCCCCTCGTGGCGCCGCTCCCTGGCGGCGCGGCGCGTCAGCCCCCGGACGATCGCCACGTACCGGACGAGCGCGGAGCAGCACGCCGAGCAGGACCGGGCCATCCACGCCCACCTCCGCTGGTACAACCGCGACGCACGCCCCGCCAAGCCTTGCGGTTCAACGCCGAGGTCCACCATCTGACCCCGACCGTTGCGGCATGAGGCACTGGCTAGCCGCCGGTGAGCTCGTCGCCCTGGGCCTCAGTGCCAGGCTCGACCGCCGCGATGGCTACTGGAACGCCCGTTGGGCGAGCCTTTCGCTCGGTTGGCGCTGGGAACTCCGTTTCGGGCGCCTGCTAGGTCTGGCGGACCGGAACGGGACTTGGTGCCGTCGAGCTTCGCGATGCCCTACTCCCCCTTGATCTTGCGGCGGATCTTCTCGAGGAGATCGGCGACGCCCGCGCAGCCCAGATTGGCGGCGGCAAGGAGCAGGGCCTCGTCCAGAACGCCGGCCGTCGCGACCTTGAGCAGGTATCCGAGGAGCTGGACAATGGTGCGGCAGATCAGCTCGCGGCGCTGCCAGCCCCAGTTCTTGCCGAGGATTGCCCATTTGGGCCCAGAGAGCGCAAGCCACTGCCTCGCGAGGTTGCCGGCCTCCGTCTCGGGGAACTCCTGGTTGGGACTTAGCTCGTCGGACGCGTCGCCTTCCCGGATGAACCGGACGACCATGCGAGCGGCCGCGACGGCTGCTTCTAGTTCGGTGGCCTCGGCCCGATCGCCGATCGGCACCAAGGCGAGGAGTCTGATGAACTCCTCGAGGTCATCGATGTCGGAGCGTAGCGGAGACGATGGCACTGGCCTTCCTCAATTTGCTATGTGGACCGGGGCATCGCGCTCTCTTTGAGAAGCGATCCCGCGAGGCGGCCCCATGATGTCGCGGGAGGTGAAGTCTCTTCGGCCCGGCGCGCCCTGTCTAGGTTGGGCACGCGAGGCCGCCGAGATAGGCTGCTCCAAAAAGCCAATGTCGTGCGGAGGTGGCAAACCGGTGGGAGTGTCAGGTCTGTGGTCTCGCTCCGGATGGAGGTCCTATTAGTGCCCCCGATTGACGGCCTGCCACCCCCAGGCCGGGGCCCCGCCGCGTCTCGTGCGTCTTGGTGGGGCTCGGCCGCTCAGCCGCCCGACGGCGCCGGCGATGGTGCCCGAGGAGCCATGGAGCCGGCGGTCCCGCGGTAGTGGGCCCCGAGGCGCGGTGCGGGCGTGATCGGCGCGCTCACCAGGACGAGACGGCGACGATGGTCGAAACCCAGGAGCCGCCGGATCGTCATCCCGAGTCCCTCCAGCGGCCCTCTCACGACTCGGCCGCCGACGCTCGGCAGGACGCGCACCGGATCGAGGGCCGACCACGCACGCCAGCCTGCCGCTCGATGGCCCCGCCGCAGTCGACGCACAGCCCGGCCGCCTTGCGCTCGTCCGAGCGGGCGCGGTGCGCGGCGCGGCCTGCGCGGTCGCGTTCGGCGTCGGCGCGCTTGGCCTCCTTGGCGGCCTTGGCCGCAGCCCGCTCGGCCGCGGCGCGCCCGGCCTCCGCGCGGATCGCGTCCCACTCGGCCGGCGTCCGCGGCACGTCCCCGATGCAAAGCCGGGCGCCGTCCGCGCCGAGCAGCGGCGTCGCGTACTGGGCGCCCTTCCGGCCCCACACCTCGACCCACGCGCGGATGCGCCAGCCCTCGACCTCCATTCGGGCGAGGTACGCGCTCCACACCGGCGCGAGGTCTCGTGGAATGTACCCGAGGTGCTGACCACGGATCACGACCCTGACCGCGTTTCGATCGAACTGGTTGTCGGGCTCGCGGGATCAGTTCGGCCCAGTCGCCGCGCGACCCGCCGTCCGCGCCGAAGCCGAAGGCGCGCTGGAAGGCCTCCTTGTGGTGGAGCGCGCCGGCGACCTCCGACCGGCCGGCCCGCTCCGGCGTGTCGAAGTACTGAGCGCCGGCCCATTCGCCGCCCGTCGCACGCTCCGTGGCCGCCGCCCTGCCGAACAGTCGCTTCAGAAACGCCATGGACCACCCCTTCCCCTTGCCGGCAGTCTAGCCCCCGACGCCGGCCCGCAGCCGGGTGTAAGCGGTGGTCCGCACGATGGTCCGGCGCCATCGGCCACGCCCCGGCCGGCACGAACCCGCGACGGCACGGCGAGGCCCCGCGACCAGCGCGCGCCGGGACGCCCGATGGGTCAAGGGGGTTCGGAGTGGCACTTTCGCTGCCTCGAAGTGCAGCACCATGCCTGAGCATGGACTCCGCGATCGGAACAGCGCGGACTTCTCGTCGTCGGTCAGCTGGCTCGCGGGATCGTGCATGATGCGGACGTGCGCGGAAGGCTACGGACATTCGACGGTTTGCTCGGCGCTGCCGTTCTCGCAGCGCTGCTATCGAGTCGGAGCGAGCTTGTCATTGTCGCCGCCGTCCTCGCGGCGGTTTGCCTCTTGGGGGCGGCGTTGCCGTCGATACCAACGATCCTGCCTGGAGCGGGGTCCTGATGGAACGACCGATCCCGCTGGTTCCACTGATGGTCACCGAGCCGCTGACCGTGGACCGCGTGCTGCTGCAGCAGAGTGATCAACCGGGCATCCCCATCGCAATGGGCTTCGCTGGGACGACCTCCTCGGGTGAGCCCGCGCTGCTGATCGCCTCCGAGACGAGGATCGATGAGTGGGCGCTCTCGTATCTCTCGCGGACCGCCGTTGAGCAGTGGACATTCGCCAAGTTCGCGGCGGATGAGGAGCGAATCAGTGGCCGCCGATCATGGGGAATGCCGGGCCCAGGCGGCAATCCGCCCGACCTTGTCGTGTCCCGCGATGGACGCGAAGTGGCCCTGGAACTGACCCAGCTAGCGCTGCCCGATCGGAGGCGATCCACCGCTCGCCTCGGCCTCGTCGAGGCAGCGATCGATCGGACCGGGAACCCCCTTCCGGCGCTTGAAGGGTGGCAGATCCTTCTCGCGGCTGATGATCTGGGGGTGCCGGATTTCCTCGATGGGCACGCCGATGAGATTGCCTCGATCATTTCCGCGCTCCGACCCGCGGAGCACGTCGCTACGACGCCCGACGGGCAAGGGCTTCCCGCGGCGATCGAGCTTCCCAGCCCGGTGCTGACGACGCGGCGCTACCAGATCCTGGGCATTCCGCCAAACCTGTCGCGATCGTCATCGCGCTTCGCAGCGCGTCACGGCTTCGAGCTCGGCCTGGCGCACTCGACCATCGTTCGGCGGAGCCAGCTGCTCGAGCAGCTTTGGCGGACGATTCTCGACAAAGACCGCGTCGAGAACGAGGAACTGCTCATCACGATCGGAGGCCCCGACCAGACTGGGTATCGATGGCCCGGCGAGGCGTTCATGTACGACCTGCTCACTCGAGGGCAGCTGCCGACGATGCCGAGTCGCCACCTCCGATGCGTCTACCTGCACAACTGGCTGCCCGGAGACATCGCAGAGGTGTCGCTCGAGACGGCCGGCACGTGATCCGGTACGGTGACCGAGTGGAGATGACCAACCCGAGCGCCGGCGGCACGATCGCCCATCGGGCTGGCGGTATGCAATTCGCCGGTCGGTCTCGGTCACCAAGGCGGTGTAGCCGCCTCGGAGAGGCCTCGTCTCTAAACCGAGCGGGCGGGCCCGAAATGGTCAGGTTCTGGGCGGCACTGTGAGCTTGTCTCGATACCGCCAGCGATACAACAAACATGTTGCACGACGTTCCTGCGCGTGTTTCGGGCTCTCGACCACCTTGCGTCAGTGGTTGGGGACGGAGCGCACCCACGAGGCGGCCGGTGCGAAGGGAAGGCGACCTCACCTACGCCTCTGCGCGCGACGTCCGAAAGACCGCCTTTCCGTCGCCAGTGGTCTGTCCCGGCATTCGGGGCTAGGCGGCGGCAACGACAACATCAGCGCAGGATCGCCCTCGGCCATGCGGTCCCCCGGGCCACGCGCTCAGCGTTCGGGTGCGGGTGGGCCGGGCGCGTCAGTTCGTATGACTCGCTCAGCAGAGAGGCGCAAGGGGTCTCCGGGATCTCGGGAAGGAAGCCGGCCATGTCCCCTTCACTGAACAACGCCCGTGCGCCAGGTGCTCGACTGCCGGACCCCCAGACGAAGAGCTCGGCGCCGAGGCTCGTCGGGTAGATCCGCAGGCTGAACGCGAGCGGGTGCGCCTGGCCGACGTCATGAAGCGGACGCTCCTCAGTCATCTCCCAGTGGTCGGAGACCAGGCCCTCCCTCGCCAGCGGAGCTACGAGATCCACGAAGTCAACGACCAGGAAAGACGGCGACCAGGTCCACGACCGGGATCCTGATACCGACGGAATCTCGCCTCCGCGGTCACGTACAGGTTGGTCGCGGACCCCAGAGCCAGCCGCCGGAGTTCGCGGTAGATCACGAAGTGCATCCGCAATTGCGCGGCGGACAGGCGGCCGATCAGCGCCACGACGGCCGCTGCGTCGTCCTCCTGGCTCGACGCTGTGAGGACGCCCGCCAAGTAGTCGACTGTCACCGAGTCGTCAACCCAGAGGGCCTCGCCGAGGACCTTCGCTGACACGCGGTCGGATGGGTCAAGCGGCCGATCGCCCGCCTTCTGCTTCGCGCGGTCGAGGAGGCGGAGCGTCCGCGCCTTCATTCGGTCCCGGACGGCGTCGGCCACGCCGGCGAGCGGTGCGCTGGCCAGGTCGGTGGCGCTGGCCGTCAGCGCGGACACGACGATCACGCTTAGCATGTCGGACTCGTTCACTCGCCACCCCTGTCAGCTGGCCACCAGTACAGTCGCTCGTTCGCCCCGCCCGGTGACGCCACAACACTACTCGCGGCCACGCGGCGCAGAGGCCCTCCCCAAAGGACCTCCTTTCCGCTCGGCTCGTGCGTGTCGTTCGAGCGCGGCGATCGCAGCAAGGACGCGTTCCTCGAGATCTTCCCTTTCGGAGCGTCTGGAGGACTCCCGATTCGATCTCAAATCCCATTGTCTGGTCATCGGTGCCACTTTCCTGGCGCCGGGCCAGAGTCACCCTTCGAGAGCTGTCAGCGTGCGCATAGAGCCGACGCCAGACGCGTTGGGTGCAGCTGAGAACGGATGGCGTCCTCAGCGATGAACGCCGCCGGCTCGGGTCTTCCGCGCTGCGGGCTGGCCGGAAACCGGGCCGATCACTGGAGCAGATGGCAACGGCCATGTCGGTTCCGCAGCAACGGCTTCGACGAGCTGGACTAGACATGTCGCCGCCCACCGGAAGTCGAGCTGAAGACCAGCGGCGATTCCGAGATCGTTGAGTCTCTGGCCCCAACTGTTAGGCATCTGGCCTGCTACGCGCATCAGCGCGGGACCCGTTTCATTAATGCCAGAGGCATCTGGACGGATTGCATCTGGCACCTCGTCGCGGAGCTGTAGGAGCTCCTGAAACGCCGCCTCCTTGTGCGGGCCGGACTCCCAGAAGATCCTTCCGGCCCACACCGCGGATCCGTCGCGATTCCGCAACGGACCGGCTGACACCGATCCGGGCGCAACATGCGCCACCAGTCGATCTCGGGCGCTGATGAGCGACACCTGAACCTCTCGTGCGGCACGTAACACAGGCGGGCTTGAACCGGCTGGATCTGCCTGCGCCTCTAGCCGAACGAGGAGTGCCTCCCATGAACGCCTGACGCGGTGGCCTGGCTCGTACCCGTCCGCTTGCCTGACTGCCCCGAGGTACGCGACCGCGAGTGCTTCCAAGTACGGTTGGCTCAGCGCGATGAGGCTGAGCTCGAGAAATTGCTCGATGTCGCTCAACCGAAACGACGCGAGGGCGGCCTCCCGATCCTCGCCAGTCATCGCCGCCGGCCCGCCAGGGTCTACTGGTCCTGATCTCGTCGTCCACTCCCACGCCCGAACGCTGGCCGCTCGCGCAGCGGATGCCACAGGGTCGAGCATCTCCAGACCGATCTCCCAGTGGGTAGCCCAGATGCGGAGATCAGAGTCTTGGGTCCGAGCCCAAAGCGCATCGCGGGCCACGATCAACCGCAGACGCAGGTCGGCGTAACCGTAGCCGGGCTGGATCGGGTCGCTAGTGGTCGCGCCGCCCTCCACCATATTCCCTCGGTCGTCCAGCAATCCCTGATAGCGATGGCCGTCCAGCGGCCCGCCGATCCACAGCATTCTAGGCGTCGGTTGTTGCCGTGAGCCGGCCGGGACGGGTTCCCTAGGCCGCAGCGGCCGTCCACGAGGGACCGGATCGACGCTGGTTGGGGCCCAGGTCGTCCATCTGGTGGCGGTTCCTGTCGGCGAACACCACGATAATCGAGGGGCCTTCGCTCGGCAAATTCGTGCGCGGGAGAG
>CAVQKO010000007.1:0-265709 GCA_963713075.1 uncultured Chloroflexia bacterium | reverse complement strand
TAGAGCAGCTGTTTCGTAAACAGCAGGTCCTCGGTTCAAATCCGAGTGTCGGCTCCATCGATCTAGACGTGAAGCCCGCCTGGAAGGGCGGGCTTCTTGCTGCCCGGCGGGCGGTTGAAGACCACGCTGGCCACCTCGGGGCTGGACGACTGGGACGGCGCCCGCAACTCGGTCGGCGAGTGTCCTGGCCGGAGGGCCTCCATCCGGCCAGCCGGGCCGAGATCGCGTCCTGGGTCGCGACGCTCCCGTCCGCGGCCGCGAGCATCGGCGTCGCGAGCCGCTAGCCTGCCTCGCCGACACGATCCCGCAGCCAGCGCAGCTGGACCACCCGGTGGAAGCCCTCACCGCCCTCGTGGTCGTTGAACGGGTACTCGCGGATCTCCCGCGGGCCGCCATACCCGTTGTAGGCCGCATAGACCGTCGACGGCGGGCTCGTCTGGTCCATGAGGGCGACCGAGAACAGGGCCGGGGCCGTTGCTCGCCGACCGAGGATCGAGATGTCGAAGTAGGCGAGCGTCGCCATCGCCGCCTCGACGTGATCGCGGTGGGCACGCAGATACCGAGCGATCTCGGCGTACGGATCGCTGTCCGTGAGCGTGACGGCCCGAGGGAAGTCGCTCAGGAACGGCACGTCCGGCATGACCCCGACCAGGCCGTCGACGAGGGCGGCCGCGGCGACGCTGATCCCGCCGCCCTGGCTGTGCCCGGTGACCGCCACGCGGGCCGGGTCGATCCGGGGGTGGAGGCGCGCGGCCTCGACCGCCCGGACGGCGTCTGCGAAGACGCGCCGGAAGTAGTAGCGAGCCGGGTCCAGGATCCCGCGGGTCATGAACCCCGGATGCGACGGGCCGCCGGCCGCGCCCGGGTCGGCGGTGTCGCCGACGGACCACGTCGAGCCCTGGCCGCGGGTGTCCATGACGAAGTGGGCGTACCCGGCTGTCGCCCAGAGCACCCGCTCGTGGGGAAGGCCTCGGCCGCCGCCGTACCCCACGTACTCGACGACCGCCGGCAGCTGGCCTGCGCCGTGCGCCGGGAGGTGGAGCCAGCCCGAGATGGGCGCCCCGCCGAAGCCCGCGTAGGTCACGTCATAGCTGACGACCTCGGTCAGCCCGCTGTCGACGGGCGTGAACGTGGCGTCGAGGGGGTGGGAGGCGGCTTCGGCGAGCGTGGCGGCCCAGAACGCGTCGAGGTCGGCGGGCTCGGAGAGGGCAGGCTCATACGCCCGCAGCTCCGCGAGCGGAAGGTCGAACTGGGCCATGTGCACTCTCTCCCGTTGCGCGACGCCGTCCGCCCGCCGCGAAGGCCTCGGGCGATGGTAGTCCGTCGGCTTCGGCTGCCTGCTGATCGCGGGCTCGCTCGCCCCCAGGCGGACGAGGCCACATGGCGCGAGCGGGTTCGCGCCGTCGCGGCCGGCGCCCTCGGGACCGGCGCCGCCTGAGCCGACCGCCGAGCGGGCGCCCCGATGCTCAGCCGGGGCGGAGCGTTCCCGACCAGACCTGCCAGGCCAGCAGGGACTTCGCCACCAGACTCAGGACCATGTAGGTCTTCTCGCCGTAGAGGTAGTCGCGCCAGCGCCCGACCTTCCGGTACTGGAGCACCATTGTGATCGCGAACACGTTGAAGGCGACGAACAGGCTGCCGATGATGACCAGCACGAACGGCGGGATCTGCGCGTCCGCCGGGAGGCCCTCCTGGGCGCCGTAGGCCAGGACGATGGAGAAGATGGCGAGCCACGGGATGATGCCCGCGATGCAGCCGAAGATGAAGTGCTTCCAGTCGGGATGCTCGCGGCCCTCGTTCGCCGCCTCCATCGACCAGCCGAACAGGATCATCGCGATGTTGCAGCCGGCGATGGCCACGAGCGCCGGGAAGTCCGTGATGTAGCTGATGTACGCGATGGCGACGATCATCACAGTCGACGAGAAGGCGTACTCGATCCAGCGCAGCGGGTTCATCCCTCGGGCGAGGTACGCCTCGTAGCGGCCGCGCAGGGGCCATCCGGCGGACGCATGGGCGATTGAGCTCATCAGGAAGAACGTCGCGATCACGTAGGCGAGCGGCACCGAGAACAGCAGGACCGAGGTCTGCTCGACGCCCTTGAACGTGCCGTTCTCGATGATCGGCTTGACGGTCGGAACCACGGGCTCGAACAGGGCCGTCGTGCTGGAGACCAGGACCATCAGCAGGAACTGGCCGAAGTGGGCAACGCTGAGGAAGCGGTTCCAGCGGCGAAGCGACCTCGCTCGATCCTCCGGGATGGCAGGGCGGCTGTCGTGGGCGGGAATGGTTCCGGCGTCGCGGGGCGGGGCGGTCATGCTCTGGCTCTCCAGTGTTCGGGGTCAACTGTCTCTTCGGTGGCGGCGGCCGCGCGGATGGCTTGGCGCCGCATCCGCGACGCGTGCGGCCGGGGACCGGGCAAGCCGTCCCCGCGTCGCCGTCCTCCGCCACCGGCGCCAGCGCCATCCTGGACTAGTGCTGGGCGCCGACAAGGGCCGACCGACAAGGCATGACCGGGAGCACCGTCGGGCGAGGGCCCGGCAGGAGCCCGGACGGCCAGGGGACCCCTGATCCGGACAGCCGGCGGAGCGGGATGGGGCGAGCCGGGTCGGCCCGCGATTGAACCAGCCCCCGAGCCAGACGCTGAGCGGGAGCGCTCGCACCGCTTCGGTGACGTGGAGAACGCTCTAGACGAGGCGGCGATCCTGATGAGGACGTGAGCCGCGGTGCGGCAGCAGCGAAGGGAGGGGCGCGATGGCGCTGACGGTCCACTGCTCCTATGAGCCGGGGTGGTACCCCCACGGCGACTTCAGGGAGATCGGGGGTGACCTCGTCCACTGGGTCGAGCCTCCCCACCTCGCGGCCAACGGCCAGCCTCTGAACGTGGAGGTCCACGGCACGGACCATCTGGCGGCGATTGACGCCGCGCCGCTCGGCGAGGTCGACGTGCGGCGCCTCACCGGCGCGTGGAGGGACGAGCCGTGACGACGCCCCCGGAGTGGCCGCTGCCCGAGGACGACGCGGCGCACGTCCCCCTCCAGCAGGTCGTCCTCCAGGCGAGGGTCGACGAGATCGCGGCTGCGCGGGCCTCCGGGACGCCGCTGGACCTGCCCGACCTGCCCTCGTACCCCCCGACGGACGCGGTGCGCGGCGACCTCGCGAAGGCCGCGTACGACGTCCGCCTGAAGCGCGCAACCAGCGCGGAGGACGCCGCGGCCGCCCAGGACGCCCTGCTCGCCCAGACCGACGTGGCGCTCGTGCGCGGGTTCCACGAGTCGGTCCGCGACGTCGCCAAGGGAGCGCTCGAGCACGCCGACGGTCTGCCCCAGCTCGTCATCACGGCCTCGGGTGCCGTGGTGACCTTGTACACGGGCGTCCTCGCGCTGGTCTACGCGGCCGCGAGCCGGCCGCTGCCGGCGCGCGGCCTCATCCCCGCCCTGTTTCTCGGCGGCGCCGTCGCGTTCGCCGTCGGATACGCCGGCTTCATCACGGACACGCACCCAACGACGAAGATCTCGCCCTCCGGGCACGTGTGGCCCAACGCGAACGCCTACACGAACGGATTCGTCGACTGGATCAACACCGCGATCGGCGCCAGGGCCTCGCTCATGCGGGCCTCGGTGCTGTTCCTCGCGCTGGGGGTCGCCTTCCTCCCGTCAGCCTTCGTCGACTTCACGGCAACGGCGACGTCGGTGCCGCCCGGGCAGTCCGCCCAGCTCCCGGCCTGGCCCACGGCGACATCGGACGACCCGAGCGCCGCGGCGGACCTCGAGAAGATCCTCTACCAGGCCCAGGTGGCCGAGGCGGCCGCGGAGCGCACCGCAGCCGCGGCGCGGGCGCTGACGCCGACGACCGTGCGCGGGCCGGTGGGGTTCCCCCTGATCGAGGAGGTCCTTTGGCTGGCGGCGGGGGCGGCCGGCGCCGCGGCACTCCTCTTCGCGCGAAGGGCGCGCTGACACGTGCCGCCACTGGCCGGCTCCTCGCCCTGCACGCAGCCCCGCCAACTCCGGGGCCTGCGCTCAGACGCCGACGGGCTCGCGGACGAGCACGACCGTGGTGCGTCCGGCCCGCCACTCGCCGAGGACGAGGAGGACCTTCTCGAGGGCGGTGTCGACGCCCATCCGCTCCCGGACCCGGTCGTTCTCCCAGGGGAACACGACCTCGCGGATCCGCCGGATCGCGGCGTCGAGGTCCGCCACGAGCTTCTGGCTGCCGACGACGAGGACCAGGCGTCCCGCTCCCGCGGCATAGGGACCGAGCTGGCTGCCCGTGGCCGACGCGGCGACGAGCGTCCCGTCCGCGGTGACCGCGGCGACGCTGCCCAGCATGAAGTCCGGGGCTGCGGACAGCTTGCGGATCTCACGGGCCTGCGTGACCCGGTCCAGCGCCATCATGCGCGGCCGGATGGCCTCGTAGCGGCCGGACTCCATGAGCGCCACGTAGAGGCCGACGTCCTCGAGCGTCTTGGACTTGCCCGAATGGACCTCCGCGCCCTCGGGGATCATCCCCAGGACAACATCCCGCGCCTCGGCACCGGTCTCGACGACGATCGCCTCGATGTTGTGGGCCCGGAGGGAGGTCGCGACCTCGTCGAGCGGATCGGTGACAGCCCGGCCGGTCGGATCACGGTGCTCCTCGCCGGTCACAGCGGGAGGGCGACTGCCAGGACGCCGACGGCCACGCCGGTCGCGAGGCTGGCAAGGCCGATCTGGTTCGAGCGGGCGCGGTCGCGGCGCCGGGCGTCGTCGTCCTCGACCTGATGCGTCTGGCCGAGCTCGCCGAAGTTGTAGATGCCACGCGACCCGAAGCCGGCACAGAAGCGGAGCCGAGCCTGGAGGTATCCGGACGCCGCCACCGCTGCCGGCAGCGCGACCAGCGCCCGGCTCATGCGCGGGGCCCCGACCGCCACGAGCCCGGCGAGCAGGACGGTCGTGGCACCGAGCCCAACGTGCCCCGCGCGGCGTCGCCGGGCGATCTCGGCCGGCCCGATGTTGCAGGTTCCCGGCTGGTAGCCGTCGCCTGAAGTGGGCTCCCCCGGCTCTGTGGGGGTCGCTGGGGACGCGAGGGTCATGGGGTGCTCCCTGGTTCATCGATCGTGCGACTGATCCAGGGTGGCGATGCCGACCCTGGCGCGCCCGGCTACGTCCTTGAGGGCACATCGAGGCCCCGCTCGGCGACAGCGGCCCGCACAGCTTCCATGATCCGTCCACGGTTCTGCTCGGCGCCACCCGGAGCGGCCTGTTCTCGGCGCTGCCCACCGCGGCAGCATACGGTCAATCGGAGGACAGCCTCCGATGACGCGGACCTGTACCGCTCGCTCGGGCGGGCTGTTACGTTGGGCCGTGCCATGGCCAGCCCGCTGCTCGAGACCAAGCTCTTCGTCCCCCGGCCCCGTCGGGGGATTGTGGCGCGCGGAAGGCTGCGCGAGCGGCTGAGCCGCGGCGTCGAGTCGCGGTTGACGCTGATCTCCGCACCGGCGGGGTTCGGCAAGACGACGCTCGTCGCCGAGTGGCTGGCGGCGCGCCCCGACCCCGAGACGTCGGCTGCGTGGCTGTCGCTCGATTCGACAGACAGCCAGGCCGCGTCCCTCTGGACCTACGTGATCCATGCGCTGCAGCGTGTCGTGCCGGGCATCGGCGCCAGCGCCCTGGCCCAGCTCGAGGCGCCCCAGCCTCCGCCGATCGAGACCGTGCTCGCGCAGCTGATCAACGAGCTCGCTGCGGCGCCCCGCGGCACGATCCTGGTGCTCGACGACTACCACGTCATCGAGGCGCCCGAGGTCCACGCGGCGATGGCGTTCCTGCTGGACCACCTCCCCCCGCAGCTGCGCGTCGTGATCCTCACGCGAGCCGATCCGCCGCTGCCCCTCGCCCGCCTCCGCGCCCGCGGCGAGCTGACCGAGATCCGCGCGGCCGATCTGCGGTTCACGGCCGACGAGGCCGACGCCTACCTCAACGGCGCGATGGACCTCGGCCTCACCGGCGGCGACGTCGCCGCCCTCGAGGGCCGCACCGAGGGCTGGATCGCCGCCCTGCAGCTCGCGGCGCTCTCGATCCAGGGCCGCGACGACGCGACGGGCTTCATCGCGGGGTTCTCGGGCGACGACCGCTACATCGTGGACTACCTGGCGGAGGAGGTCCTGCACCGCCAGCCCGGCGATGTCCGGGCGTTCCTGCTCCAGACCTCGATCCTGCGCCTGCTCAGCGGTCCCCTGTGCGACGCCGTCACCGGCCACGAGGGTGGCCGGGCGATGCTCGAGGTGCTGGACCGCAGGAACCTGTTCGTCGTGCCGCTCGACGACCGTCGCCAGTGGTACCGCTACCACCACCTTTTCGCGGACGTGCTGCGGGCGCGCCTGCTCGACGAGGTGCCTGGCGAGGTGGCCGCCCTCCACCGACGCGCGAGCAGCTGGTATGAGCAGTCCGGGGACACCTCCGAGGCGATCCGCCACGCGATGGCCGGCGGGGACCTGGAGCGCGCCGCGGACCTCGTGGAGCTCGCGAGCCCGGCGATGGGGAGGAATCGCCAGGAGGCCACCGTCCGCGCCTGGCTCGAGGCGCTCCCGGACGACGTGCTGCGGGTCAGGCCCGTCCTGGCCAACGAGTCAGCGGGCTCGTTCCTGGTCAGGGGCGTCGTGGACGGGGTCGAGCCGCGGCTACGGGACGCGGAGCGGTGGCTCGGCGTGACCGACGGGGGTGCGGACCTTGCCGCCGGGCGGGCGGCCGGGATGGTCGTCGTGGACGAAGTGGCATTCCGCCAGCTCGCGGGATCGGTGGCCGTGCACCGCGCCGGCCAGTCGCTGATCCTCGGCGATGCCGCCGGGACCGTGACCCACGCCCGGCGCGCGCTCGAGCTCGTGGCCGAGGACGACCACCGCTCGCGCGGCGGCGCGGCAGGCCTGCTGGCGCTCGCCGCGTGGACCGCCGGCGACCTCGAGGACGCCGCCAGCTGGTATGGCGAGGCCATGGCGAGCCTGGAGCAGGCGGGGCACTTCTCGGACGTGATCGGCTGCGGGCTCGCGCTGGCCGACATCCGCCTGGCCCAGGGGCGGCTGGGCGAGGCGCTGCGCATCTTCGAGCGGGGCCTGGCGCTCGCCACGGGCAGGGGCGCCTTCGTGCTGCGGGGCGCCGCGGACATGCACGTGGGCATCAGCGGGGTGCGTCTCGAGCGCGGCGACCTCGAGGGCGCCCGGCAGGCGCTCGCGGCCGCCGACGACCTGGGAGAGGAGAACGGCCTCCCGCAGAACCCGTACCGCGTGCTGGCGGCGCGGGCCGCCGTCCGGCGGGCCGAGGGGGATCTGGCCGGCGCGCTCGAGCTGATGGCGGAGGCGGAGCGCCGCTACGTCGGCGACTTCTCTCCCGACGTCCGGCCTGTCGGGGCGATGAGGGCACGCCTCCTGGTGGCCCAGGGACGGGCCGGCGAAGCCCTCGCCTGGGCGCGCGACCGCGGCCTCGCGGCCGACGACGAGCCCGACTACGTGCACGAGTTCGAGCACGTCACGCTCGCCCGGGCACTCCTCGCGGCGGTCGGGCCACGCGAGGGATCGAGGCCGACGGCGCTCGACCTCCTCGAGCGCCTGCTGCGGTCGGCCGAGGCCGGTGGCCGGACCGCGAGCGTCATCGAGATCCTCGCCCTCCAGGCGCTGGGGCTGCGGGCGACCGGCGACCATCGGGGCGCGCTGGTCGCACTCGAGCGCGCGCTCGTGCTGGCCGAGCCCGAGGGCTGGCTGCGCGTCTTCGTGGGCGAAGGCCCGGAGATGGCGGCGCTGCTCGAGGCAGCCGCCAAGCGCGACAGCGTCCGGGCGTACGCCCGCCGCCTGCTGGGAGCGCCGGGGGAGGCGAAGCCGGGCGCGACCGCGCGCCAGCCGCTGCTTGAGCCGCTCAGCGAGCGCGAGCTCGAGGTCCTCCGGCTCCTCGCGTCCGACCTCGACGGCCCCGACATCGCGCGCGAGCTCGTCGTGTCGCTGAACACGGTCCGCACCCACACCAAGAACATCTACGCCAAGCTCGGCGTCAACAGCCGGCGCGAGGCCGTCAGCCGCGCCGCTGAGCTCGACCTGCTCTCGCGCAGCCGGCGCTGACCCCGCGCGGATCACGCCGCGAAATCACCAGATGTGGTGATGCGCGCTCACCATGCGCGCGCCGACCTTGTGATGGCACCCGGGCACCGCGGCCCAGCCAGCGGCCCGCCACCGGTCCCAGCACAAGGAGCGCAATGAGCAGCCGTCGCGACCGCCACGAGCCCGGGGAGTACGAGATCCGCGTCGCGGGTCACCTGGGCGACCGGTGGGTCGCATGGTTCGACGGGCTGAGCGTCCGTCGCGCCAGCGACGGCACCACCGTCATCGCGGGCCCGATTACCGACCAGGCCGCCCTCCACGGCGTGCTCGGCAAGGTCCGCGACGCGGGCCTGCCGCTGATCTCGGTCACCCGCGTCGAACCCGATCCGCCCGTCACCTGACGGGGCCCGCCCGTTCCCCCATCCCGCTGGCTTCCCAGCGTCCCCCACCATCTGGAAGGAAACCCGCCATGACCTTCGCCCGCAAGTCCGCCCTCGCCGTCGGCATCCTGTTCATCCTCACCTTCATCACCTCGATCGGGGCCGTGTTCGCCTACGGTCCCGCCCTGAGCGACCCCGCCTACATCACCGGTCACGGCCCCGACGCTCCCGTCCTCTTCGGGGCGTTCCTCGAGCTGATGCTCATCGTCACCAACATCGGCTGCGCCCTGGTCCTCGTCCCGTTCCTCAAGCGCCAGAACGAGGCGCTCGCGCTGGGCTACGTGGCCGCGCGGATCGTCGAGTGCACGTTCATCCTGGTCGGCATGCTGACCATGCTCGGCATGGCGTCCCTGCGCCACGACTCGGCGGCTGCCGATGCGGGCTCGCTCTCCCTGATGGGCACCGCGCTGCTCGCCATCCACAACTGGACCTTCCTGCTCGGCCCGGGCCTCGCGGACGGCATCGGCACCGGGATGATCCTGGGCTACCTGATGTGGCGCTCGGGCCTCGTGGGCCGGCGCATGGGCCTGCTCGGCCTGGTCGGCGGCACGATGCTCACCGCGTCGGGGATCGCGGTCTTGCTCGGCCTCATCCCCCAGTTCGGCGCGGTGCAGGGGGTCCTCACGGGCCCCGAGGTCATCTGGGAGGCGTTCCTCGGCCTCTACCTCACCTTCAAGGGCTTCCAGCCGGCCCCGGTCCAGGCGCTCCAGCGCCGCTCGTACGAGATCGGGCAGGCCATCGCCGCCTGACGCGACCAGGGCCCCGGAGGCTGACTCCGGGCGCCGAGACAGCCTGACGCGAAGGGCCCCGGAGCTCGGCTCCGGGGCCCTTCGCGTGCGGGCGACCGACGGCAACCCGAGCGCGGGACCGCAACCCGGCGGGGCCCCCGGGACGCCGGGCCCCGGCCACAGCGCGGGCGGTATTGCGCATTCCGCCTAAGATCGGCGCGGCCACACAAGAGGGAGGATGGAAGTGCCCTGGAGGCGCGCCGCCACCGTCATCCTCGACCGCGAGGGCCGGTACCTCGACGCGGACGACGCCGCGCTCGAGCTGCTCGGAGTGGCCTCGGTCGAGGAGTTCCGCACGATGTCGCCGGCCGTATTCGCGGCCGTCCCGCCCGACCCCGAGGAGCAGGATGCATGGCGCAAGGCCTACTTCGCCTCGCGGGCCGAGGGCGTGATCGCCGAGGGTGCCGTCCGACGGACTGACGGCGAGCTGGTCCGCATCAGGACGGCCATCCTCGAGGAGCCCGACGGCCGGTTCCGCGCGCTGTTCTACACGATCGAGAGGCCGACCACGAACGTCGCAGCCAGAGTCTTCCGGATCGGCGACGTCCTCTCCGAATGGCGGGCGGCCGAGCGGCAGCTCCGCGAGGTCGACCCGAACAGCCGCGAGGGGCGCGACCTCCAGCGCGAGGTCGACCTCCTGCGCGAGCAGTACCAGCAGCTCGTGAAGGGCGCCGGCCAGCGCGCTGGCCGGCGCGTCGGCCGGCGGTAGGCGGCTCCGCGAGCTCGACGGGAGACGACCCAGTCCCTGTTGGACGGCCTCCGGCGCCCGCCAACGAGCGGGCTGATCCCGACCCCGCAAGCTCGGCTGGCCAGTGCTCCGACCCCCGCCGGGTCCCGGGCGCGTCACGGCCCTGACCGGCGCCACCGATTGATGCGTGACCCGAGGACGGCGCGGTCGCGGGGACTCGGCCAGCCGGCCGCATGCTCGGCTGCGCCATTCGCAAGGCATCCGTAATAGTCCCGGCAGCCCACGGGCGGCGGATCGCGGTGCGGTCTGCCCACGATCGGCTGGGTCGGAGCCTGGTCGAAGCCTGGTCGGAGCCTGGTCGGCGTGGTGTCCGCCGCGTCGTGACCATGGCTCAGTCCCCGTAGGAGGTTCCATGAAGAACCAGCCGCTCCTTCTTGTGGCGGACGACGAACCGAGGATCACGAGGCTGGTCGCGGTTGCACTCGCCGATGAGGGCTTTCGCGTGATCACCGCAAGCGGCGGCGAAGAGGCGCTCAGGATGGCCGAGGAGTTCCGGCCCGACGCGGTCCTCCTGGACATCGTCATGACGGACCTGGACGGGATCGAGGTCATGAGCCAGCTCCGCGAATGGCGCCGAGTGCCGGTCATCCTGCTCTCGGCCAAGGGATCGACCGCGGACAAGGCGCGTGGCCTGGACCTCGGTGCCGACGACTACGTCGCCAAGCCGTTCCACCCTGACGAGCTGGCGGCGCGTGTCAGGGCTGTGCTCCGTCGCGCTGCCGGGCTGGCGCCCGGGACCGGCGTGGTCCGCATCGGCGACGTGGAGGTCGATCTCGAGCGGCGCAGCGTGACGCGCGGCGGCCAGTCCGTCGCGATGAGCCGGACCGAGTGGCTGCTGCTCCAGCACCTCGCGGCGAACGCCGGGAAGGTCGTGCTCCACAGCGAGCTGCTGACCAAGGTCTGGGGTCCCGAGTACCGCGACGACATGCAGTACCTGCGCGTCTGGGTGAGCCGGATCCGACGGAAGCTCGGCGCCGCACCGGGGGAGCCGGGCCCCATCACCACGTTCCAGGGCATCGGCTATGTCCTCAGCGTCGATGGGCCGGCACGCATCGGGACGAAGGACGCGCTCGCCGCCGTCGCGGTCGGGGCTCGTGTCGACGCGCCCGCGGGCGTGCCGGCGGCCATGGCGGAGTGACGGCTGCGGCCGACGATCTCCCGGGTCCTCGCCGGTTAGGGGCGGGTCCACGCCGATTCAGAGGCGGCTCCCGCACCCGGTGAATGGGGGGCGTCGCCAGGGTGGACGGCTCGGTCACGGCGCCGTGACCGCGTCGGCGGCGGGTCAGGTGGGTCCTGCGCGAGCCCCGGGGGCAGCTCACGAGATCCACCGCGGCCCCGTGAGCCCTCCTGCCCGTCCGGTTCCTCCAGCGTACCCGTCTCGTCGGTCACCCCCGTCTGGCCCTCAAGCGGCGAGGCCACATCGGAGGTCGGGGTGACCGCATGGCGTCGCGCCTGCAGGTGCTCGAGCACGACCTCGGCCGCCGCCGCCACCGGGATCGCGATCAGCGCGCCGAGGAGGCCGCCCACGGATCCCCCGATCAGCAGGCTCGCGATCACGAGGAACGGTGAGATGCCGACGGCGTTCCCCATCACGCCGGGCACCAGGACATTGCCCTCGACCAGGTGGATCACCACGTACGCGACGAGCAGGGGGATGAGCGCCTCCGGGCGCAGCGCGACGGCCACGACTAGAGCCGGCACCGTCCCGAGAGCGGGGCCGGCGATCGGGATGCTCTCGGCGAGGCCTGCGAGGATGCCGAGGAGCAGCGGGGACGGAAGCCCGAGCACGAGGCACGCCGTTCCCGTCATCACCCCGATGGCCCCCATGAGGATCAGCTGGCCGCGGACCCAGCCACCGAGACGGCGCTCGATGCTGTTCCACCCCGCCCGCGAGGCGGCCCGCCGGGAGGCGGGCACGAAGCTCAGTGCGAACCGCTGGAGGCGGGCGCGCTCGGTCATCCAGAAGAACACGAGGGTCAGCAGTGTCGCGAACTCGACCACCGCGTCCGCCATGGACAGGCCGGCGGCGACGATGTCGCCCGCCGCCGGCGGCCCGGCACGGAGGGCAGCCCGGGCGGCCGCGGCGAGCGCGGTGGCGCCCGAGCTGACGACCGCGGGCTCGAGGCCACGCGCCCACGAGTCCATTCGGTCGAGTGCGCCGGGTGCCGCGGACGCCAGCTCGCCGGCCTGGTTGATCGTTCCCGGCACGATGACGAGGAGGAACGCCGCTGCAGAGGCGAAGAACACCGCATACACGACCAGGACTGCGGCCGTGCGCGGCACGCGCAGGGCCCTGATGCGCTCCACGATCGGGTCCAGGGCCGCGGCGAGGAGCAGCGCGAGGAACACCAGGAGGATCGCCCGCCCGGCGGCCTGAGCGACCGATGCGAGGGCCACGACAACCAGGGCCCCGGTCGTGGCTGCGGCGCCCCGGCCGAACCAGGCGGTGGCCTCCCCGCGGGCAGGGGTCGGGCCGGACGCGGTGGCGCGGGTCGCACGGGACATGGGTGAAGCGTGGCCGCCAACGCCTACGGGGGCAGCGCTCCGCGATCCCGTTCGCCTCTCGGCGGCATCGCAAACCACGGCCGGCACCAGCTCTCGGCCGGCGCCCTGCACCTGCTCGTGGTCGGGCCAGGGGGCCCACGTCAGCCGGGCTGCGACGCCCCTGCAAGGGCAGCCCCACCGCTGGTCAGGCCGCGGCATGGGGCGCCCCGGTAGCGTGGCATCACGATCCCGGGCCGACCGGGACCTGCCTGGCGTCGGCGCAGCCGAGGCGCGACCGGTGACCCGCGTCGCCGTCTCCCGCGCCGGCGCTGGACCGGTCGGCGGCTGCCGTCGAGTGCTCGGCCGGGGGGGCGACGGCCACGCCCGAGCCTGTCGTTCGTGGCAGGGGCCGGCCGTCGCAGCGAGAAGGAGTGTCGAGATGACCCCAGCCGTGCGCATCCGCTCGAAAGGCCCGGTCGATGACGCGGCAGCGTTCGGACGACGCGTCCGCGATCGCGCTCGCGACGGAACCCACGAGTTCGCCAAGAGCGCCGACGTCCCCCACCTGGTGGAGGTCGGCAGGGACAGCGCGGCCGCAGCCGTGGGGGACGTCGTGGATCGCGCCACCCGAGGTCGCCGCCGGTCACGGCGGGTCGGGCCCGCGCTCCTCGTCGCCGTGTGCGTGGTGCTCGCCCTCGGCGCCTGGCTGCTGATCCGAAGCGACTCCTTCACCACGATGCGGGCGGTCCGCGACGACGACGATAGCGCCGACCTCGAGCCGGGTGCCGCGCCAGACCGCGGGCTCGAGGCGACGGCGCTGACGCCGACCGGCGATGGCACGGGCCGCCAGGCGGCCCTGGCCGACGTCGCGGCGCTCCCTCTGCCGCCCGATGGCCGTCCCGCGCCGTCCCTGGATCTCGGCTGACCGGAGGGCGGGCTGTGGCCGCGCGTGACCCGTCCCCCAGGCTCGGGCTCGAGTCCGTCGTGGTCGCCGCGGGTCGTCGTGACGAACCGCTCGCGAACGTGTGGCGCGAGCTGCTCCGGAGTGCTCGGCATCTCGACGACGCTGCGGCCATCGTCGACGCGTTCCGAGCCCACCACCCCGAGGACCCCGGGGCCACGCTGCCGAGCGACCGGCCGACCGTCCGGCTGGACTACTTCCTGCTAGGCCCGGACCTCGCGGCCGAGGCGTTGCGGTGCGATCTCGGCGGAGCGGACCCCGCGCTGCTCGCGCGCGCGCCGGATCACCTGCCGCTGGTCCTCGAACTCGAGCCAGGCACGCTGCAGGATGACGTCCGCACACCGGGCTGACGCCGACCCTCGCTACCGGACGAGGGCCTCCGCGCCGGTCCCCGGATCGATGCCCGCGGGTGGCCGCTCCGGGAGCGCGGGCGCGGGAACCGCGGGCGGGGTGACGCCCATGGCGCTGCCCTCGTTTGTGCGCGATGCCGCGACGCGGAGGCGTCGCGGACCGTCACGCCGCTCGCCGTTCGCCAAGCGGAGCATGAGCGCCTCGTAGGCGTCGGTCATGCGGTCGGCACTGAAGCTCGCGATAGCCGAGGCCCGCACGGCCTCGCGGTCGAGCTCGGTCACGCGGTCCACGAGCCTCGCGAGGTGCGCCACGTCATCGCCGAAGAACCCGTCCACGCCGTCGCGGACGATCTCGGGCAGCCCGCCCACGCGGCGGGTGATCACCGGGGTGCCGCAGGCGAGCGATTCGATCGCCGCGAGGCCGAAGGGCTCCGGCCACGCGCTGGGCATGATGGTCGCGAAGCTCTGTGCGACCACCCGATCGCGCTCCGCTCCGGCGAGCTCGCCCAGGTACTCGACGTCGCTGCCGGCTGCCGCCAGCGCGGGCTCGAAGACGTCCCGTGCGTACGCCGCCTCGTCCGGCTCGGTGCCGGTCTTGGCGATGATCCGCAACGGCCGTCCGGCCCTCTTCGCAACTTCGATCGCCTCGATGATCCCCTTCTCGGGAGCGACGCGGCCCGTGAACACCAGCGCGTCGTCGCGCCGGAGCTGAGACGGTGCGCGGTCCAGCGCCAGCCCGTTGTGGATGACGGCCGCCCAGTCCGCCTCCGGACGGGTGCCAGCCTGGTGCGCGCTGATGGCGACGAGATGCGCGGGCGAGCCCCGCATGGCGATGCCGACGGCCGGGTGGTCGATCCGCCCGTGGAAGGTTGCCACGACCGGCACCGCGCAGGCCGGGGCGATCAGGAGCGTGGTGAGGTCGAGATGCCCGTGGACGATGTCGAACTCGCCCGCTCGAGCGTGCGCGACCGCCATCGTCGCCGTCGCGACCTTCCAGGGCTCGCTGTCCGGGATGCCCGCGGGCCGCAGCGCGGCGGGCGCGGTGACCACGCGCTGGCCGCCGACCGTCGAGTCGCCGGAGCAGAAGACCGTCACCTGGTGGCCGCGCCGCAGGAGGCCGGTGGCGAGCTCCGCCACGATCCGCTCGGTGCCGCCGTAGCCCGGCGGCGGGACCGGCTCCGAGGGCGGGGCCAGCAGGGCAATGCGAAGGACGCTCATGCCCGGACAGTCCGGCACGCACGACCGCCGAAGACTCGGCTGGTGGGCGCCTCCGCGAGTCCCGATGTCGAGAACCGGTGGCGTATGGTGGTCATCGAGGCCTCCCCGAACGGTGCCACCCGCTGGCGGCGCGGGCCGCTCCCGCACGCCTGGCTGGATCCGCAGCGTGGCGCTTGACCAGGCCCCCGGGACCTGCGCCGGAGGCGACGCGTGCTTGCAGCCGCGTCGCAACTCGCGGTGCCCCGCAAGCTGCAATGGATGCGCAACACAGCCATTCCGGCATGGGGTGCTGCCGCCCCGCCCGTCCCCTGACGATGGGGGCAGACGTCACGGCCGCGCACCGGCGGGGAGCAACGGCCTGGCATGCGGCAGACCGTCGCGACGATCGGGCGGCTTCGCTCCCACGATTCAGTGGCTGGCGGCCGCAGGAATCGACGTCCGGGGGACCCTGCTGCCCGGACCCAGTCCACACAGACACGAGGTACAACTGATGACGACCCGCACGCACGACGCACCGACCGACGCGACCGAAACCGAAGCCCCTGCCGGGGACGGCGGCGCAACCGTCATGGCTCTGGCTGCCAGCATCCCCCGTCACATGCCGCGCGATCTCGATGGCGCGCGAGAGGCCGTGAGCACCGTGACGTCGGCCGTCGCGGCCGCGCCGGACGACGACGTCCTCGTCGGGGCCTCGCTCGCCGCCGGCATCGCGATCGGCCTCCTGGTGGGCGGCGGTCCCCGGCCGCTGGCCGCGGGCGCGGTCATGGCCTCGGTCGCGCTCGGGGCCGCGCTCCTCGGTCGCCGACCACGCCGGTTCCGGTCGTCCCTCGCGACGCCAGCCGCCTAGGCGCTGGGAGCGGCGGCGTTCGACGATCGGACGCTGCCTGGGCTCGCTCGTGGACTTTCGGTCCTGACCCACCCGCGAGCTCGGCCCCGGGGCGGCGTCAGGCCGGGTCCCGCACCAGCGGGCAGGTCATGCAGTGACCGCCGCCGCGGCCCTTGCCGATCTCCGAGCCGTCGATCGTGAGGACCTCGATCCCCGCCTTGCGCAGCAGCGTGTTCGTGGACTCGTTCCGCTCATAGGCGACCACGACGCCGGGCTCGAGCGCGACGAGGTTGTTGCCGTCGTCCCACTGCTCGCGCTCCGCCTGCCACGCGTCACCGCCGGTGCCTACGATCCGCAGCCGAGGCAGGCCGAGCGCGTCCTCGACGGCCGCGACGAACGACGGCTCCCGGCGCACGTCCAGCTCGCCCTCGCGATCGGCCGGCCGCAGCGAGTAGGCGGTGATCGCCTCGACCACGCTGGGGAACATCGTGGCGCAGTCGCGGTCCACGAGGGTGAACACCGTGTCGAGGTGCATGTGGGAGCGGTCCCGGGACATCGCGGCCGCGATCACCCGGTCCGCCGCGCCCTTCGCGAACAGCGCGAGCGCGATCCGCTCGATCATCTGCGCCGTGGTCCGCTCGCTCATGCCGATGGCGACCGTGCGCCGGCCGAGCGGCATGATGTCCCCGCCCTCGGAGCTGGCCCGCCCGAATGACTCGCCCTCCTGCTCGCGGGAATACCAGAACTCGAAGTCCGCTCCGCTGAAGCGCGGATGGAAGCGGTACACCGCCTCCACGTTGAGCGCCTCGAGGCGGCGCGCCGGCCAGTACATCGGGTTCACGACGACGCCGCCGTAGATCCACGCACTCGAGTCGCGGGTGAAGTAGGTGTTGGGCAGCGGGCGCAGGACGAAGTGGTCGGGCTCCGACGAGGCCACCACCAGCGAGCCGCGCAGGACCTCGCTCGAGGCGAGGTTGCCCGCCCGGCCCGCCAGCAGCTCGCCGGCCTCGCGCACCGTCAGCCCGCCGATGAGGTGGTCGGCGAGCGTGACCGCATCCACCTGCGCGAGGTAGGCGCGGATCTCGTCGCACATGCCCGCGCCCACCGTGAAGGGCGTGACGGCGCGGTCCAGCACCCACGTGCGGGCGTCTGGCAGTTCCAGGGCCTCGGCGAGGAGCTCCTCGAGGTACCAGACCTCGACGCCGCGGTCGCGCAGCAGACCGCCGAACGCGTCGTGCTGCTGGCGCGCGCGGCGGACCCACAGGACGTCGTCGAAGAGCAGCTCGTCGTGGTTGGCCGGGGTGAGCCGCTTGAGCTCGAGGTCCGGCCGGTGGAGCATGACGCGCCGGAGCCTGCCCACCTCGGAGTGGACGCCGAACCCGAGCGCCTGCGCGTTCGCCGACCCACCGTCAGCCATGCCGAGCCCTCCCTGCCGGCGCCACCGTCCGGTCCCTGGGCGCCGCGCCTATCTTGGCTCTGTGACAAGCGCAGCTCATCGCGCGATCGCAGCGGGCTGGTCAGCGGCCGGTGCGGCCGCGGCGTGGCGGCGGCACCGATCGAGTAGCCGCGATGGCAGCATCGTTCTCAGCGGGGCTTCCGGGAGCCAGCCGAGCTGTCCGTCAGCCGAGGCCGACGTACGCCTCCTCGTGGTGCAGCGAGAAGTCGAGGCCCTCGGCCTCGGCGGCGTCGGACACGCGCACGGGGGTCACCCGGTTGATCAGCCAGAGCATGCCGTAGGTGAACCCGAACGCCCAGACCGACGACAGCGCCACGGCGACGAGCTGCTTGGCCAGGAACGTCGCGTCGCCGCCGAGCAGCCCGTTGACGCCGTTGGGGTTGAACGCGGTCGTGGCGAACACGCCCAGCAGCACGACCCCGAGGAAGCCGCCCACGCCGTGGACGCCCCACACGTCAAGCGCGTCGTCCCAGTGGAGGCGGTTCTTGAGCGTCACCGCTCCGTAGCACACGACGCCCGCGATGATGCCGATGAGCGCGGCCGCCGACGGCGAGACGTAACCGGCCGCCGGGGTGATTGTCGCGAGGCCGGCGACAGCACCGGTCAGCAGGCCGAGGAAGCTCGGCCGCTTCTCCGTAAGCCACGCCACCACGAGCCACGCGACCGCGGCGAACGACGCGGCCACGTCGGTGTTGACGAAGGCCACGGCCGTCGTGGCGTCGACCTTGAACTCGCTGCCCGCGTTGAAGCCGTACCAGCCGAACCACAGCAGGCCCGTGCCGAGGGCGACGAGCGGAATGCTATGGGGACCCCTGTCCTCGGAGTGGCGCTTGCCGACGTACAGGACGCTGGCCAGGGCCGCGAGGCCCGCGATGTTGTGCACCACGATGCCGCCCGCGAAGTCGAGCACGCCCCACTTCGCGAGGAGTCCGCCGCCCCAGACCATGTGGACGAACGGGAAGTAGACGAACAGCAGCCAGGCCGTGAGGAAGGCCATGTACGCCTTGAACGTGACCCGGTTGGCGAAGGCGCCCGTGATCAGCGCCGGCGTGATGATGGCGAACATCATCTGGTAGCCGAAGAACACCAGCTCGGGGATCGAGGGGTTGAGCGGCGAGGCGCTGTCGAGCGACACGCCGTTGAGGAACGCCTTGTCCAGGTTGCCGATGACGCCGCCCACATCGCCCGAGAAGCACAGCGAGTAGCCGACCGCGAACCAGACGACTGTGGTCCATCCCATCGACACGAAGCTCTGGATCATGATCGCGAGCACGTTCTTCCGGCCCACGAGGCCGCCGTAGAAGAACGCCAGCCCCGGCGTCATCAGCATGACCAGGCTGGTGCACAGCAGCATGAAGCCGGTGTTGCCGGTGTCGAGCCCTTGCATCGGGTCCCTCCGCCCCGCAGGCGGGTCAACGCGCCGCCGGGGCATGCAGATGGGGCGGGGTCATTCAGTGCCCCGCCGCGTGTTGCCCGTGGCATACGCCCTCGAGCTGGGCCGTCGCGAGGGTCCTTCGGACCCCGAACAATGGACGAACCGGCGCTGTACGTTGGCGCTGTACGTTGGCGCTCCACGTTGGAGCCTGGGGTCCGGGCCCGGGACGCGCCCAGCATCTGGGATGCCAGGCGGGCCCCGCGGGCCGATCAGGTCAGGCCGGCCGTCGAAGCTGCCGCGACAGCAGGAGCCAACCCGTGCCGAACAGGGCGACCGCGAGCGCGGCGAGGATCCCGTAGCGCCACGCGTCCATTGTCGCGCCGCGCAGCATCAGGTCCTGGAGCAGGCGGGCGGCCTGGGTCACCGGCAGGATCTGGCCGGCGATCCGCACCGGTGCCGAGAACTGGTCGAGGTCGAGCGCGAGCCCGCTGAAGAACACCGATGCGAGCAGGATCAGCAGCGAGATGTTCGCGGCCTGGCGATCGGAGCCCGAGACCAGCGCCACCACGATGCCGATCCCGATCGAGGTGAGCAGGAGCAGGAGGATGCACACCGCAACGGGGCCAGGCGCTGACAGGAATGGCACGCCCAGGCCGAGGACGAGGAACCCGAGGATGGCGAAGGCCATCGCCGCGCCCAGGAGCACGAGGGCCGTGAACTTGCCGACCAGCATCTCGCCGGCCCCGATCGGCGAGAGGCGGAACAGGTCGAGCGTCCCCCGCCGTCGCTCGCGCAGCACCGAGAGCGCGCTCACGGTGATCGCGGTGTGCTGGACGATCAGCGCGAGGACCATCAACCCGTAGAACGCGATGATGCTCGGCTCGCTGGGGGCCGCGTCCGAGACGGCGGCGCGCGTGGGCGCCGCGATGACCGTTGGCGTCAGGCCCCGGGGCAGCTGCTGGCCCGACTGCCGGTAGGCCTCCTGTGCCACGCCCGCGATGAGCGCGCGGTTAACGCCTGCGACGATCTGGTCGGCCGCGGTGTGGGCGATGAACTGCTGGTACGGGCTGACGCTGTTGAACGAGACGTCGATCGTCGCCTGCTGGCCGGCGGCGATCTGCTGGCGCCAGCCTTGCTGGAGCTGGACCACCAGGTCGGTGGCGCCGTCCCGCAGTCGGGCGAGGGCAGCAGCCGGGTCGGTGGTGACGCCGATCACGCTCGCCTTGTCCGAGGCGACCGACTGGTACGCCGCGGTGTCGGTGGGCAGGCCCGCCCCGGGCGGGACGACGACGATCGCGCGCAGCGACGGCTGGCCGACATAGCCGAGCCCGAACGCGGCGAGGATCAGCACCGGGCCCGCGACCGTGCTCCCGAGCGCGCTCGGGCGGCGGACGATCTCGACGATCTCCTTGCCCGCGACCCCCAGGATCCGGAGCATGCGGCGGAGGAGGCTCATCGCGCGTGCCACCCAGCGGAGTCGGCCCCGGCCGCCGCACCCGAGCCGTCCTGCGGCCCCGGCGCGCCTGTCCCGCCTCCGGCCGCCTCCCCCGCAGCCACGACCAGGCGCGCGAACACCTCGTCGAACGACGGCTGGGCCGCATCGAGCGAGGTCACGGCGGCGCCCTGCGCCTCGACCGCCGCGACGATGTGCCGCGTGGCGGCGCTGATGTCGGGCGCCGTGACGAGCATGCGCGACGGGCTCAGCTGTCGGACACGCCTGGCGGCGGGGCGGTCCTCGATCGCGCCGCCATCCACCGGCGCCGATGTCGCCACCTCGAGCACCTCGCCGCCGAACGCGCGCCGCCGCAGCTCCGCGGGCGACGCGTAGGCCACCAGCCGCCCGCCTGCGATCAGCGCGACGGCGTCGCACTGCTCCGCCTCGGCGACGTACTGGGTGGTCACGAGGAGGGTGCCCCCGCGGTCGCGCAAGCTGCGGAGCCCCTCCCAGATCGTCCGGCGAACGAGCGGGTCGATGCCTGCCGTCGGCTCGTCGAGGAGGACAAGCTCGGGCTCGTGCACAAGTGCCGCGGCCAGCTGGAGTCGTCGGCGCATCCCGCCCGAGAGCCTGTCGGCGCGCCTCGAGCGGGCGCCGGCGAGCTCGAGCCATGCGAGCAGCTCGCGGATGCGCCGTCGTCGACGGGGCCACAGCATGCCGTGGAGGCATCCCGCGAAGTCCAGGTTCTCGGCTGCGGTCAGCTCGTCGTAGAGCGAGTCCTGCTGGGGCATGAACCCGAGCCTCGAGCGTGTGTCGGCGTGGAACCTGGTGGGATCCTCGCCGAGGACGCGGACCGTGCCCGCGGTCGCCTCGAGTGCACCGGTGAGCAGCCGGATCGCGGTCGTCTTGCCGGCGCCGCTCGGCCCGATCAGCCCGACGAGGGCACCGCGCGGGAGCTCGAGGTCGAGGTGCTCGAGCGCGACGACCTCGCTGAACGTGCGGCCGACACCGGTCATGACCGCCGCCGCGGCGCCGGGCGGGACGGGCGCGCCGGGCGGGACGGGCGCGGCGTCGCGAGCGGTCGCGGCGTCGCCCTGGACCGCGGCGCGGTCGGGCGCTGGCGCGGGGATCGGGACCGCGCTGCTGGACACGGGAGCATCGGCACCGGGCGCACGTGGCGCGTCCATGGCGGCGGGAGCTTCCGGGCGGGGAGGCAGCGGTGCGCCAGGGGGGGTAGGCATCGCCGCAGGCGGGCGGGGAGGCGTCGGTGCAGCAGGGGGCGGAGCGCTGGGCGCGCTCTGGACGGCGTCGGGTGGACCGGGCAGGCTCGGGATCGGAGCCGCCGAGGCGGGCGGAGGAGGAGCGGCGGCCGTGCCTGGGACGGAACTCGCCGGGGAGGGCGAGGTGTCCGCAGGCCCGGGGAAGGGACGCGGGTCGGCGAGCCCGGGGAAGAGGGGCGGACCCGCGGTGCCCCGTGACGCCGCTTCGGTGTCGGGCTCGATCGGCACGGACGCCTCCAAGCATGCTGGTTGTTGACCTCCCAACGATCAACTCCGACCGCTTGCGGCTCCCGGTCCTGGGCCTGCCGCGAGGTTGCAGGCGGCTTGCGTCCGCTGTCCGGGCAGCCCGGGCCCGCGCCGCGGCCGATCGTCAGCGGGCGGGCGATCGACGAAGCCGCGGCCGGACCGCGAGGCCGGAGACGAGCGCGGTCCCGAGCAGGCCGAGGCCGCCCACCAGCAGGCCGCGGTGCAGCGTCAGCTCCAGCGACGGGCTCCAGTCGCCGGAGCGGTCGTCGAACCGACCGTGGGCCCCGTGATCCTCGGCGTCGTCGAGCGGCCGCAGGAGGTTGTCGGGCCGATCGGGTTCCTCGGGCTCGGCGGTCTGCTGCGCGGCGTAGCCCGTCCGGCCGAGATACCGGTCCAAGAGGCCGGGCACGAGTTTCTGGCCCCACACTGCAAGGTACGTGGACCGGCCCACCTGCAGCTCGCGCCGCGGGTGCTCGGCCGCATTGCGGATCGCGCGGGCGGCCACTTCCGGCTCGAAGATGGGCGGCACCGGCTGGCCCTTCCCGGGCAGCCGGCTGCGGACCCAGCCGAACTGCGGGGTGTTGAGGGCGGGCATGTTCACGACCGTCACGCGCACGCGGCTCGTGTCGTGGTGGAGCTCGCAGCGCAGCGAGTCCGTGAAGCCGATCATGGCGTGCTTCGCCGCGCAATACGCCGACTGGAGCGGGATCGAGCGGTAGGCGAGGGCCGAGCCGACCTGGACGATCACGCCGCGGTCGCGCGGCCGCATCCGCCGGTATGCGGCGAGGGTCCCATGGACGAAGCCGAGATAGGTGACCTCGGTGACCCGGCGGTACTCCTCCGGGCGCATCTCCGCGACCGGCGCGAACACCGACACCATCGCGTCGTTCACCCAGACGTCGATCGGCCCGAGGTCGCGCTCCACCTGCTCCGCCGCGGCATCGACCGCGTCCGCGTCCGCGACGTCGACCGGGATCGCCAGACCCCGGCCGCCGGCGGCCTCGACCTCCTGGACCGCGGCCCGCAGACCCGCCTCGCCGCGGGCCAGGCAGGCGACGTCGTACCCGTGGCGCGCGAACTCGCGGACAGCGGCTCTGCCGACGCCTGCCGAGGCGCCCGTGATCACTACGACTCCCATGATCTGTCTCCTTCCGGCTCGTCTCGTCCCAGGAGCACGTCGACGAGCCCTTCCCCCGACTCGAGCCGGGGGCGTGCGTGCTCGACCGCCGCGGCAACCTCGCCCTCGCGCCATGCGAGCAGGGCGATGGCGATGGAGATGCCCGCCGACGCGAGGCACAGGGTGCAGGCGGCGCCCAGCAGCACGATCTGGATGAACACCAGCACCACGCTCCCGGCGGCCATGCCCGCAGCGACAGCCCCGAACGCGAACACCGTCCACGGGCGGCGCCGCCACCGGTCGCTCCCCCCGGCGAGGGCGAGGCCGATGTCCGCCAGGTAGCCGACGGCTCCGATCGCGGAGTCGGGCACCGGCAGCGCTCGCGACAGCGACGAGGTCAGCACCCGACGGCTGCCGTCACCGAAGAACGGCTCCGGGGGTGGACCGATGGCACCGACCTGGAACGCGGCGAGATAGGTCGCGATCGCGAGTCCCGCAGCGGCGAGCGCAGCGGTCGGCAGGCGGCGGCTCCAGGCCGATGGCCCGCCGGGCGCCCGGGTCCAGCTGCGGTCGTGACCGGGCACCGCCAGATGGCGATGCCGCGGATGGGTCGCCATCAGCTGGCCACCGGTTCACCAGGCCCCACCGGCACCGGTTCAGCATCGCCGACAACCACGTCGAGGTCACCGCTCACGCCCAGCACCTCGACGCGCGCCGTGCCATCCCCCCGCGTGAAGCGAAGATGCGCACGCCCGCCGCCCACGGCGAGGTCCCGGATCTCCACGGTCCGCACCCCCTCGGGCAACCTGGGTCGCAGGACGCGGAGCCGGTGGCTGAACCCGTCGGGCTCGAGACCGAGGTTCGAGCGGAGCAGCTCGGGGATGGAGCCGGCCGCCCAGGCCTGCGGGTGGCAGGCGACCGGGTAGCGCACGGGCACGCCGAATCGATCGCGCTCAAAGCCTGCGAAGCACTCCGGCAGTCGCGCGTGCGGGAAGTCCTGGGCGGCCTCGAGGATCGAGAGGAAGATCCGCTCCGCGGGCTCGTCGAGGCCGTACTGGCGGAAGCCGGCCGCGATCAGGCTGTTGTCGTGCGGCCAGACCGTGCCCAGGTGATAGCCGATGGGGCGGTAGGCGGTGGCGTCGGACGACAGGGTCCGCACGCCCCAGCCGTTGAACATGTCCGGGCGCAGGAGCCGATCCGCCACCCGGCGTGCGCGTTCCGGGCCAGAGATGCCCGTCCACGTCACCTGGCCGGCGTTGGACGTCACGACCTCGCACGGTTCGCCGCTGGCGAGCGCGAGGACGTACGTGCCCAGGTCGTTCGACCAGAACGCGTCCTCGAAGCGCTGGCGCATGTCCTCCGCCCGCCTGCGGAGGCTGTCCGCCCGACTCGCGTCGCCGGACTGCTCGAACAGGGCCGCGATCTCGCGCCATGCACGGAACGCGTAGCCCTGGACCTCGACAAGGGCGATGGGAGGCTGCGCGATAGCGCCACTCGCATTGACGATCCCGTCGCCCGAATCCTTCCAGCCCTGGTTGACGAGCCCGTGGTCCGTATCGCTCCAGTAGGCCACGAACCCCCCGCCGTCATGCACGGCGCGGTCGATCCAGCCGAGCGCGGCGTCCACCGCTCCGTGCAGCTCGTTGAACAGGTCCAGCGACCCGGTCCACGCTGCTTGCCGGCCCAGCAGGATCAGGAATAGGGGCGTGGCGTCGACTGTCCCGTAGTAGGGCGTGTGGGGGATCTGGCGCGTTCGGGCCAGCTCACCGATCCGCAGCTCGTGGAGGATCTTGCCGGGCTGCTCGTCGCGCCAGGCGTCGTCCGTCGTGCCCTGCTTGCTCGCGAACAGGCGGAGCGTGTCGGCGGCGATCGCAGGGTCGAAGGCGAGCGTCTGGTAGGCGCTGATCAGCGAGTCGCGCCCGAACAGCGTGGCGAACCACGGGATCCCGGCCTCGTAGTAGCGCAGCCCGTCGAGACGTCCGCGCAGCTCGGCGAGATCGTCGAGCGAGCGGATCATGCCCGAGCGCAGCGCGAGAGAGCTCGTCCGCAGCGTCGTGGGCCAGGTGCCCTCCCCGATCCAGTCGCCCTCATGCGGGCGCTGGGTCGTCGAGCCCTTCTCGTCGCTGCGCGAACGGGGCCGCTCTTCGGGTGAGCTTCGCCCCTCGATGGGCTGGGCGCCCTCCCGGACCCGCTCGACGAGCTCGACCCGGACGCGCAGTCGCGCGCATTGACGGGGCCCGATCTTGACGCCGAAGACCGCGCCGTCGCTGTTGCGATCGGCCGGCGGCGGATCGAAGGAGACCCGTGCCTCCCGGTCGACCCCGTCGCTGCCCGAGTAGCCGAAGACCAGGTCGCGGTCCCGCCACGCAGGGTCGTGGACCGTGCCGGGCACGCCATGGAGCAGGCCGCGGATCACGAACACGTCTTCGAATCCGGCCTCGAAGCGGACGCGGCAGGGGAGCTCGACAGGGTCGGCTCCGAAGTTGCGGAGCTCGAGCTCGTCGCGCAGCGCGGGACCGTCGCGCTCGACGCTCCGCCGCCAGGTGATCCCGAGCTGCTCCTCGGCAACCGGGGGGGTGCACTCGGGGAGGCTGGGGTTGGTCAGCTCGAGGACGATGTCCCCGGAGCCGGGCCCGGCCGATGCGAGGGTGTTGAGGGGCTTGCCGCCGAGGGTCAGCTCATACCCGCCCAGAAACCGCGTGTCGTGGTGGTAGAACCCGTACCCGTGCTGCCTGCCGATCGGGATCTGGCCGTCCGGCTGGCACAGGAAGTACGGCTCGCCGTTCTTGGCGACGATGGCATCTGCGATGCTCCCGACGATCGAGGCGCGACCCTTCGTGAGGACCTGCTGCTTGCGCTGCTGCTTCTCGTCGTCGGGCACTCCCGATCGGCCGCTGGAGACGTCAGCGGCGTGCCCGCCCTGCCCCTTGGCCTGACCTCGGACCGGTGCCACCCCGGGGTGGTGGACCGTGGCGCCCATCACACGAGCTCCCGGATCCGCTCGCCGATCGCCGTCCGGGCGATCGCGCCGCGGTCCGGCTCTCCGCGGGCGAGCGAGAGCGCGAAGTTGGCCGCCTGCTCGAGGCTGACCTTCGGGGGCATCGGCGCCTCGAGGGGATCGACCACGGCCTCCACCAGCACCGGCCCCGGGGTTGCGAGCGCATCGGCGATCTGGTCCGGGCAGTCGGCGGGGTGCTCGATCCGCACGCCCGTGCCGCCACAGGCCTCGGCAACCTTGACGAAGTCGATCGGCTCGAGCTGGACGCCGAACTCCGGGTTGCCGAGGAACACCATCTGCTCCCACTTGATCTGGCCGAGCACGTCGTTCTTGAGGACGACGACCTTGATCGGCAGCCGGTGCTTCACCGCGGTGGCGAAATCGGCCATCAGCATGCTGAAGCCACCGTCGCCGACGATGGCGACGACCTGTCGGTCCGGGTGGGCGACCTGGGCGCCGATCGCATAGGGGAGCCCGCAGGCCATCGTGGCCAGGTTGCCGGACAGCGAGAACCGCTGATCGCCCCGGGCCCGGATGTGGCGCGCGAACCAGGTCGTGATGGTGCCCGAATCGGAGACCACGATCGCGTCGTCGCGCAGGTGGCGGCCGACGGCGGCAGCCACGACCTGCGGCTTCATCGGCTCGTCCGCCCGCGTGGACCGCTCGTCCATGAGGCTCCACCACTCGCGCATCCCCGCCTGGGCATGCTCGATGAACGATCGGTCCTCGTGGCGCGCGAGCAGGGGGCGCAAGCGCGCGAGCGTCGGCCCGCTGTCGCCGACCAGGCCGACGTCGACCGGATAGCGCAGGCCGATCCTGGCCCCGTCGCGGTCGATCTGGACTGCCCGCGCCTCGCCGGGCTTCGGGTAGAACTCGATGTAGGGGAACGAAGAGCCCACGATGAGCAGCGTGTCGCAGGTCTCGAGGGCCTCCTGGGACGGCGCCGTCCCGAGCAAGCCGATGGATCCCGTCACGTACGGGTGCTCGTCGGGGACGACCCCCTTGCCCAGCAGGGGCTTGACGATGGGGGCGCCCAGGAGCTCCGCGACGGCCAGCAGCTCCTCGCGCGCCCCGAGGGCGCCGGCTCCGGCCATGATCGCGACCTTGCAGCCCTCGTTGAGGATCTCGGCCGCGCCGCGCAGGTCCGACTCGTCCGGCTGGCCGCCCGATGCCGCCCACGCCATGCCGGCGTGCCCGCGGCGGTCGCGCGGCGCCCGCGGCCCCTCGTCGACCGACTCCTCCTGCAGGTCGGTGGGGAAGCAGATGTGCGCCACGCCGTGGCGGGTCAGGGCGGCCCGGCAGGCCAGCGGCGCGACGCTCCCGACGTGGGCCGGGTTCATGACGCGGGTGTTGTAGACGGCGACGTCCTCGAGGACCCGCGTGAGGTCCACGTCCTGCTGGGCATAGGTGTCGATCAGGTCGCTGAAGTGGTGGCCGGTGATCGCCAGCACCGACGCCCCGTCGAGCTTGGCGTCATAGAGGCCGTTGACCAGGTGCAGGCCGCCCGGCCCCGAGGTGGCGAGGCAGACGCCGAGGCGGCCTGTGAACTTCGAGTAGGCCGTCGCCGCGAAGGCCGCCGACTCCTCGTGGCGGACCTGGACGAACCGGATCTGGTCCCGGTGCGTCCGCAGCGACTCCATGATCCCGTTGATGCCGTCGCCGGGCAGTCCGAAGACGACGTCGACGTCCCACTCGATGAGCGTCTCGATGAGCAGATCAGCAGCAGTGCGTGTCATGGGCAGCCTCCAAGGGGTGGTGGGTGGGTGGGCATAGGCGCGCGGTGCGCCCGGACGGCCTGCGTCACGCGGTGACCCCGTCGCGGGCGTCCTGGCGCTCGGCCGGTGTCCTGGTGCGGTGTGCACGGTCGTCGCTCGTGCGGCCAGCGGCCGTCGTCGACGAACCTGCGGCGGTGGTCCCGCGAGGGAGGCCGAGCGCCAGCAGCTGCGCGGGGTGCAGCACCTCGCGCCCCGTGGCCTGCTCGATCTGCTCGCGGCAGCTGAAGCCGCCGGTCACGATGAACGTGCGCTCGTCGGCAGCCCGGACCGCGGGCAGCAGCACCCGCTCCCCGGCCGCCATCGACACGTCGTAGTGGGTGCCGCGCTCGAAGCCGAAGGCGCCGGCCATGCCGCAGCAGCCGCTCTCCGGCGTGTCGAGCGCGAGACCGGTCGCTCGCAGCAGATCCAGCTCGGCATCGAAGTCGAGCACGCTCTTGTGATGGCAGTGGCCGTGGACGAGGGCCCGGCCCTCGATGCGCGGCGGTCGGTAGCCGGGCAGGGCCGCGAGGTACTCCGTGAGCGTCCGCGTCTGGGCAGCCAGCCGGCGGGCGTCCTCATCGCCTGCGAGCAGGTTCGTCGCCTCGTCGCGGAAGACCGACACGCAGGACGGCTCGAGGCCGATGACCGGGACGCCGGCGCGGATCTCGGCGCGGAGATCGCGCAGCACGTGGCGAAGGAGCGCCTTCGCCTGGCCGAGGAAGCCCCAGTCGTACAGCGGCCGGCCGCAGCACAGGGTCGCCTCGGGCACGACGACCGAGCACCCCGCGTCCTCGAGGACCCTGACCGCCGCCTCGGCAACGTCGGGGTGGAAGTGGTCGGTGAACGTGTCGACCCAGAGGATCACCCGGCGATCGCCGGAGCTCCTGGAGCCGCTCGCGGCGTGCGTCTCGCCCGCGGCGCCGACGCGCGACGCGTGACGGGCCCGGAACGTCTGCTGGGCGAAGCGGGGCACCGAGCGCTGCGGGGCGATGCCGCCGATGGCCTTCGCCAGCCCGCCGAGGACGGGCGCGCCCGACAGGGCGTTCACCAGCCGGGGAGCCCGCGACGCGAGCTTCGCCCACCAGTGGATGAGCCCCATCGAGTAGGCGGCGCGCGGTCGCAGCCGTCCCGCGTAATAGTGGGCGCGGTACTCGGCCTTGTACGTCGCCATGTCCACGTTGACCGGGCAGTCGCCCTTGCAGCCCTTGCAGGCGAGGCACAGGTCGAGCGCCTCCTCGACCTCGCGATTGCGCCATCCGCCGGGCAGCTCCCGACCGTTGAACAGCTCGAACAGGAGCCGGGCGCGACCCCGCGTGGAGTGCTTCTCGTCGCGCGTCACGAGGTAGCTCGGGCACATCGTGCCGCCCTCGTGGCGCCGGCACTCCCCGACGCCGACGCACCGGTTGGCAGCGTGCCCGAACGCGTGGTCGTCATCCGGATAGCGGAACCAGGTCCGGGTCAGCGGCGGGTTGTGCGCCGTGCCGAGGCGCAGGTCGGCCACGGCGTGGTTCGCCCGGACCACCTTGCCCGGGTTCATCCTTCCGTCCGGGTCCCAGAGGTCCTTGAACTGCTCGAACGCGCCGACGAGCCTCTCGCCGAACATCAGCGGCAGCAACTCGCCCCTGGCCTGCCCGTCACCGTGCTCGCCGGACAGCGAGCCGCCCAGGTCGACCACCAGGCGGGCCGCGTCGTCGAGGTAGCGTCGGAACGCGTCGAGCCCAGCGGCGGTGGCGAGGTCGAAATCGATCCGACAGTGGAGCACGCCCTGGCCGAAGTGGCCGTACATGTCGGCGTCGTAGCCGTACCGGCCCCACAGCTGCTCGATCTTGCGGAGGTACTCGCCCAGGCGCTCCGGCGGGACGGCCGAGTCCTCCCAGCCGGGGTGGGTCGCCGGCTTGGCCGGCACCTTCGCGGTCGCGCCGAGGCCCGACTCGCGGACCCGCCACAGCTTCCGCTCGTCCGCCGGGTCGTCATAGAGCCGTGTGCGGGCGGCGGGCTGGCGACGGCGCAGCGCGTCCTCGAACTCGCGCGCGCGCTCGTCCGACTCGCGCCGGTCCCGACCGCCGAACTCGACGAGCAGCCAACCGCGCCCCTCGGGCAGCAGCTGCAGTGAATCGGGGTGGATGCCGCGGGACCGCACGTCACGGACGAGCTTGTCGTCCATGCCCTCGCACGCGATGCAGCCCGACTCCATGACGTGCGGCACGTCGTCGGCGGCGGCGAAGATGTCCGGGTAGCCCACGGCGACGAGCGTCCTGCCGGGCGGGCTCGGAACGAGCCGCAGCTTCGCCTCCAGGATGGTGACCAGCGTGGACTCTGAGCCGACCAGGGCGCGCGCGACATCGAAGCCGTTCTCCGGCAGCAGCTGCGGGAGGTTGTAGCCGGACACGCGGCGAGGGATCGGGGGATACCGGCGGCGGATCTCGCCCGCCTGCTCGTCGCGGATGCGGCGCATCCCCCGGTACAGCTCGCCGACGCGGCCGGGCGCCCCGGCCAGCCGGACGAGCTCGTCGTCGGCGGTCCTGCCCACGCGGAGGCGCGTCCCGTCGTAGGCGAGGACGTCGAGCTCGATGGTGTTGTCGACCGTTCGCCCCGCCATCACCGAGTGCACCCCGCACGAGTCGTTGCCGAGCATCCCGCCGAGCGTGTTGTGGCTGTGGGTCGCCGGGTCCGGCCCGAACGTCAGGCCGAAGCGCTCGGCGGCGTTGCGCAGCTCGTCGAGGACGAGGCCGGGCCGAACACGCGCCCAGCCTTGCTCGGGGTTGATCTCGAGCAGGTCGTTGTTGAACTTGGAGTGGTCGATGACGACCGCCGCATTGCAGGCCTGGCCCGCGAGGCTGGTCCCCCCGCCGCGCGAGACGATGGGGATTCCGTGCGAGCGGCAGACCTCGACGGTCGCGACGACGTCGTCGACGTCGCGGGGGACGACCACCCCGATCGGGACCTGCCGGTAGTTCGAGCTGTCGGTCGAGTACAGCGCCCGGCTGCCCGAGTCGAAGCGAACCTCGCCCTTGACCGTATTGAGCAGATCGACCGCGAGCCGCTCCTGGCTGCCCAGGCGACGGGGCGAGCGCCCGCTCACGACGTTGACGAAGGGGGCGCTCCAGGTGGGCACCTGGCGCGGCGCCCCGCTGCGGGAGGCTCCGGCGACACTCTTCATGGCGTCCTCCAGACGAGGAACCCGGCCGCGTCGTCCGCCTTGAGCGCGAGGCCGAGGCCGGGAGCCGACAGGTCGGGGCCCACCATCCCGTCGACCGCCGCGGGCGCCCCGTCGAACAGCATCTGCTCGAGCCGCACGTGGTCGTGGAACCACTCGAGGTGGATGCCCGGCCGCGCGGCCGCCATGAGCGTTGTGTGCAGCGACGGCGCGCAGTGCGCGGACAGCGGGACGTGGAACGCCTCGGCGAGCGCGGCCGCGGCCATGAAGCCGGTCGTGCCGAGGCAGCGCGTGCCATCGGCCTGGAGCACGTCCACCGCCTCGCCGACAAGCAGGCCCCTGAGGTCGTCCGCGCGCCAGGCGTACTCGCCGGCTGCGACGGCGATGCCGGCAGGCACGTGTTCGCGGACGAAGCGCAGACCCGCGATATCGTCCGAGCTGACGGGCTCCTCGAACCACTCGACGCCGCCGTCGTCGAACGCGGAGGCCATGCCGACAGCCGTCCGCCGATCGTAGGCGCCGTTGGCGTCGACGAACAGGCGCGTCTGCGGGCCGATGGCGCGCCGAGCAGCGGCGACACGGTCCGGGTCTCGTCCCGGCTCACGCCCCACCTTCATCTTGACCGCCCCGAAGCCGTCGGCTGCCCAGGCCCCGAGCTGGTCGACGAGCTGCCGGTCCGAGTAGCTGGTGAATCCGCCGCTCCCATACGCCATGGTCCGGTCCCGGACGGTGCCAAGCAGGTCGGCGAGGGACAGGTCGAGCAGCCTTGCCTTGAGGTCCCAGAGCGCCGTGTCGAGCGCCGAGACGGCGGTCGCGCCGATGCCGGGGAGCCCGATGTTGCGAACCGTCCCGACCATGGCGAGCCACATCGCGGGGATCTCGAAGGCCGACCGGCCGACGACGCGATCGGCCAGCACCTCGGCGATGAGGCGGGCCGCGGCGGCGTCCGCGTACGTGTAGCCGAGGCCCGTCGTGCCGGCCGCCGACGCCTCGGCCACGACCAGCGTGGTGTGGTCCCAGGCGAGGGTCCCGTCGGATTCCGGCTGGTCGGTGGGGATCCGGTACGCGGACGCTCGGATCCGGTCGATGCGAACACCCTCCGCCGGCCCGGGCCGGCGTGGGTCTCCGGCCCGGGCCTGGCCAACGGGGCGTTGGTGCGTCTGGATCATGCGACCATGCTGGCCCGACTGGGCCTGCGCGGAGGCCCGTCGGGCTGGCAGGGACCTTGCACCCCCGTTTCAGCGGGCGCCCGAGCGTCGGCCGTCCGGCGCCCGATCCGGCACGGGCAGGAGCGGGTGGGCCCGGTGGGCGGTTGCCGCACAGCCGAAACGCCCGCAACGCCCGCTGAACGCTGCTGCAACCTGGGCGGCGAAGACTTGCCAGCATGGCTGCATCACGACCAGGTGGCGTCCGGGAGCGCTTCAACGCCCTCGCCGACCGCCTGACGACCGCGTCGGGCTCCCTGCCCGCTCTCATCGGCTCGATCGTTCTGGTCCTGGCCTGGGCCGTCACCGGGCCGGTCTTCAACTTCTCCGACACCTGGCAGCTGGTGATCAACACCTCGACCACGGTGGTGACCTTCTGGATGGTGTTCGTGATCCAGAACAGCGCCAATCGCCAGGCGAGGGCCACACAGCTCAAGCTGGACGAGCTGCTCCGGGCCCACTCCGACGCACGGACCGAGTTCGTGACCCTCGACCACGCGAGCGAGGAGGACCTCAGCGCCCACGAGCGCGAGTTCGCGAGGATCGCCGAGGTCGAGGACCGGCGGGTCGCCGATGCCACGGCGCCGGCCGACGTCCTCGCGCGGTGGCCCGCCGTCCGTCAGCCGGTCATGCCACCCGTGCCAGCCGAGCCGGCACGCGCTCCCGCAGGCCTCCAGCAGAGGTGGCGCCGCCGGAGGTGATGAGCGTGCGCCGTGTCATCGAGCGCGCCGCCGGGACACCTCAGGCGGGCTTCCGGTGCCTGCCCCCATCACGAGCGAGGCGTTCCCCGATCAGGAGCGCTTCCCCCGACGCGGGCTGCGGGCAGCCTTCGTCTCGCCATGCTCCGCCCGCTGCTTGTTGACGGTACGGGCAGCGATCTCCTCGGCCCGGTCCTCAGAACGGCCGCGGTCGAGCTCGTTGTCCTTGATGTGTTCGAACTGGCGCTCCCGCTTGGGCGACCATGACTCCTGCGGCATTACGACACCTCCAGGCTGCAACTGTCACGCCCAGCGGCCGTCCGGGGCATCCGATCCCGCCCGGGCGGGGTTTCGTCCTCGTTGCGGGGCCAGGCTGTACGACCGCGGTCTGCGAGCGCCGCACGCCGCCACCGAGCCGTCGCCGACTGGCACGGTCCTGCAAGGCAACGGCCGCGATGTGCATCCGGGTCGCACCGGCGGGGCAGCGAAGAATGGCGGCCTCGCGCGCTCTGAGGGCTCGGCGCTCGCCGCCGACTCCGCGCGCCAGCCACGGTGGGGCCGCGCCGGCCTCGCCCCAAGCTTTGGAGGCAATGCACATGTGCCTGACCTGCGGATGCGGTGACGCCCACGAGAAGATGGGCAACAACCTCACCTACGAGGACCTCCGAGACGTTGCCGTCGAGAACTCCAAGCCGGTCGACGAGATCCTCCGCGTGATGTCGGCGACGGCCGCCCAGGATCGCGTCGAGCACACCGAGGAGTACGCGAAGCAGTGGACCACGGGCGGCACCCGCCCGCGCTGAGCGCAGCGGGCCGCGGCCGCGAGATCTCGCGGCCGCGGCCCGGCGATCAGCCCAAGGCCGGCGGGATGCTGCCGGCCGATAGCCGGACGGCGGCACCCGCCCGGGGCGCTACCGCGGCACGTCGCGCGACCCCGCCGGCTCGCTCTCGTCCCGGCCGTGCCGGACGTCGTGGACGAGTCCCTCGCCATCGTGACGGACATCGTCGGCCGCGTGGCGGAGGTCATTGCCGGCGTTCGCCGCGTTCCGGCGGATGTCGTCGCCGAGGTTCGCGGCCTTGTCGCCGAGGTCCTCGCCGTCACTCTTCCGCCAGGCCTTCTTGGCGTCGTCGACTGCTTCTCGGGCATCGCGCTTGACGTCGTCCATGGTGGACCTCCTGCTCGCAGTGCTGCCCCCGGCAGGGGCTCGTGGCCGCAGCATGCGGAGGGGGCCATTGCGGGCCGCAGCGTCCGCTGGATCGGGCGCGTTGCGGCCCCGTTGCAGGACGGGCATGTCGGCGGGCTGCAGCCCGGAGACCCCCGTGGGGCCAATCGACTGCAATGCCGATGCGAGGGCCCGGGGCCGCGCACTGGCATGGCCCCGGGCGCCCGACCCCTGATGATCGGCACGTGGTGACGACTGATCCGCGCGTGGTGACAACGTCGGGGGATCCGCGGCGCGGCCCGGTATCCGGAGCGCCCGCTCGCCCGGAGGGGGTGGCCACGGCCGAGCCCGCGTTCGGTCGCCGCCTCGCGGCTGAGGCGTTCGGGGCGTTCGCCCTGGTCTTCGTGGCGGCGGGGGCGGACACGATGGCGCGCGTGAGCGACGGGGCCGTCTCGGCCGCCGCCAGGGCGGTCGCCCCCGGCCTCGTCGTCCTCGCACTCGTCTACGCGCTCGGCGACGTGTCGGGCGCCCACTTCAACCCTGCTGTGAGCCTCGCGTTCGCCATCAAGGGGCTGTTTCCCGCCGGCTGGCTGCCGGCCTACTGGTCTGCCCAGGGAGCCGGCGCCGTGGCGGCGGCGGCGCTGCTCCGACTGCTGTTCGGTGCCCCGGCTGCCGCCGGCGTGTTTTCGCCCAACGTGCCGGCGGCGAGCGCCCTCGTCCTCGAGACCATCCTCACCCTGCTCCTGGTGGCCGTCGTCATCGGGACGGCGGACCGGGCCCGCGTCGTGGGGCCGAACGCAGCGGTGGCGGTTGGGACCACGATCTCGTGTGCGGCCTGATTGCCCTGCCGCTCGACGGGGCATCGATGAACCCGGCTCGGTCGCTGGCACCCGCCCTCGTGAACGGACGCCTGAACGACATCTGGATCTACGTGTGCGGACCGGTTCTCGGGGCGCTCCTCGCGGTCGCGGTGATGGGCGTGATCCACGGTGGGCGGGTTCCCGACGAGCCGACCGTCGCGGCGGCTCAGGGCAAGGGAGGCCTGCCCGGAGCCCGTTCGGCGAGACCGGACTCGCAGCAGCCGCGATGCGCCTGCAAGGGCGCCGCGCCGGAGCCGCGTGCGCCGGCAAGAGCCCTTGGGCGAGGATCTCGGCGGAGCGAGGAACGCTGAGCGATCAGGCGGGACGTCACACACGGCGAGCCGGATGCGCCCCGACCGCTGTCTCAAGAGCGCACTCGACTCCCCCGTCGACGCCGTCCGCCCGGACGGCGTCGACGGCCTGCGTTCCAAGGAGGTGCCCCGTGGCCAGACTCACCGAGGAGCAGCGCGACAGGCTGCCGGACAAGGCGTTCGGCCTGCCCGATGAGCGCAAGTACCCGATGCCCGACCAGTCGCATGCGCGGAATGCGAAGGCGCGCGCGGCACAGCAGGAGGACGAGGGGCCATCACCCGTGCGGAGGAGAAGAGGATCGTCCGCAAGGCGGACAAGATCCTTCGGCGCTGATGCAGTCCGCGGGTCCTCCCGACGCGCCCCCGGCGCCCCGGGCCGAGCCCGTCGACTCGTCGGCCCGCATCGGGGTCTTGACCCGCCCGCCCGCGCCCGTTGCCGACCGTGACCGATCGCGGTCATGACATGGAGGACCACCATGGCCACGAAGATGGCCGCCGGTGCCCGGGCGCGAGTCGTCCGGATCCTCGACCGGCACCTCGCCGACGCCTTCGACCTCCGCAGCCAGGTGAAGCAGGAGCACTGGAACGTCACGGGCAGCGACTTCTGGCAACTCCACAGTCTTCGACGAGGTCGCCGAGCGGCCGCCGAGCGGGTCGACGAGGTCGCCGAGCGGGTGACCGCCCTGGGCGGCTACGCGGACGGCGCGGTCCGCATGGCGGCCGCGGTCAGCGCCCTGCCGGAGTTCCCGCCCGCCATCACCGACAGCATGGACTACGTGCGGGCCGTCGCCGACCGCCTGGGCGCCTTCACCAACGCCACCCGGCGGGCGATCGGCGAGACGGACCGGCTCGGCGACCAGGGCACGTCGGACCTGTTCATCGAGGTCACCCGCTGCGCTGACAGGTACCTCGCCGTCCTCGAGGCGCACCTCCAGGGCTGAGCCACGCGCAGCGGCACAGCGAGGCGCGGCATCACGGTTCACAGGCCAGCGGCCATGCGGCGGACGTCGGTCCGCAGCGGAGCCGCCCCCTGGGCGTGACGTCCGGCGGCCGAACGGCAGGCGGGCCCCGAATGGGCCAGCCCATCTGGCCCTCCAGACGTTGACCGGGTGCAACAGCACCGATCACCCGGGCCCACGGGGGGCTGACCCGCTCGCTCGATCTCGCCCCACACAACCCGCGACTAGGACCAACGTACCCCCACGAGTCGGGAGTTCAGTGCAGTGTCAGGACGCACCACTCCGGTGTCTCCTTGACCTCGGATCCGCGGCGTCCTGCATCCGCGGGTGGCACCGACGTCACGGGTGCCAGACGCACTCGAAGGGGCGCAACTTGTTCAAGCGGCGTGCACCAAGCCAGCGGTTTCCGCGTTCGCAGTCGCGCCGTTGGAATGGTCGTCGGGCGCTGTCAGTCCTCACCCTGCTCGCGGTCGCGCTGCTGGCCGTCTACACGGGCAGCGCCTGGACCGGGGCGGTGTTCACGTCCACGAAGGCCGTGACCGGGCAGGCCACGACGGGCCGGATCTTCCCGGGCCACCGCGTGACGCCCGCATTCAGCGTCGCGGACAGCTCCTCCGGCGCGACCGTCGACCGCTCGAGCCCCGTCGCCTACGCTGGCGACGGCCGGTGGGTTGTGACCCATCTGTGGCCGACCGCCTTCGACAGCGCTCGCCTGTTCGACGCGGCCCTCAGCCATCCGCTCCCCGGCGCCCTCGCAACGACCGGCGTGCAGCTCACGGTCACGCTCGCGAGCGATGTCGCGGGCTCGACCGCGTGCTGGTACGCGGCCGTGGTGCGGACGTCCGATGGATCCGTGGTCGCCACCCACGGCAGCGCCGGCAGCCCCCTCGCGTGCGTCACGGGCACCGCCTTCACGACGACGGTCCTCCCGCTGCCGGAGCTGACGTCGAGCGACCTAGCCAACGACGTCACGGTCCGGCTGTACGGCCGCAGCAGCAGCGGCGCGGCGGCGCGGATCGACCAGGTGACGGTCTCGGGCACGACGTACGCCGCGTTCACCCTCTACCCAGTCCTGACCCGCGACGTGTTCGCCGGCGGCGTCGAGACGATCCCGTGGGGGCTGGCGCGTGCGTAGCCCCGCGATGTCCGATCGTCGCCACCTCGTTGGCGCTCTCCGCGTGCGACGCCGCCTCGTCGTGGGCCTGGCGGCAGTCATGTTGGCGAGCACGCTCTGGCCACTGCCGATGAGTGCCGCGGTTGAACCCGGGGCGACCGCCGATGCCGCCGCCACGCCCGCGCCCACGGCACCGCCCGCGGCCACGGCGGCGCCGGCCACGGCAGCGCCCGCGGCCACGGCGACCATCGCCCCGGATCCCACGCTCAAGCCGACGCTCAAGCCGACGGTTGAGCCGACACCCCTCGAGACGCCCGCCCCGACGGCGTCCACGATCGTCGAGCCAGACCCTGCGCCCAGCACACAGCCGGCTCCGGACGCCACGCCAGCGCCTGACGCATCAGCGACCGCCGACCCGACGGCAGCGCCGACGACCCCGGCCCCCGGCGACCAGGCCTCGCCGGTCGCGGAGCCCAGCGCGCCCGTCGAGCCGAGCCCCACCGTCGAGCCGGCGCCGACCGCGGCGCCCAGCCCGGCGTCCACGCCAAGCGCAGCGCCCGTGGTGATGTCGCCCTTCATCGTGGTGTTCTCGTCGGCGTCCGCGTTCGCGACCCGCGGCGACCTCTACGCGACGCTGGGAGCCACTGAGACCCGCGCCATCCCGGTCCTGCTGCTGAGCTCGGTCGATCTGCCCGCCGACGGTGCCGGCCCCCTCGTGGCCGCGCTGCGGGCGGCGCCGGGCGTCGCGCGCGTGGAGGCGGACGAGCTTCGGTCCGTCGACGCGGCCCCCGGCGATCCCCACGTCGCCGACCAGTGGGCGCTGCCCGTGATCGGCTGGCCGCAGGTGCACGACCAGGGGGCGCCGGCCGGGAACGCGGTGGTCGCAGTCCTCGACACCGGCGTGGACTCGGCCCATCCCGACCTTGCCGGCAAGGTGCTGCCCGGGGTGAGCTTTGTCGACGGTGAGCAGCCGGGACAGGACCCCAACGGCCACGGCACCGAGATGGCCGGCATCGTGGCGGCTGCCACCGACAACGGCATCGGCATCGCCGGCGTCGGCTATGCCGGCGTCTCGATCCTGCCGGTCACCGTCATGGACGCCGCGGGCGGCGGCCGCGACAGCGACATCGTCGCTGGCGTCGTGTACGCCGCTGACCACGGGGCCGACGTGGTGCTGATGGCCTTCTCGAGCGGCGCTGACTCGGCGGCGCTGCGCGCGGCAATCGACTACGCCTGGAGCCGCGGCACGGTCGTGGTGGCGGCGGTGGGCAATGCCGGCGTCGACACCGTGACCTACCCGGCGGGCGACCCGGACGTCCTCGGCGTGGCAGCGACCGATCGCAACGACCAGCCCTGGGCGTCGAGCAACCGCGGTTCCGACGTCGCGATGGCGGCGCCGGGAAGCGACATCCTGACCACCGTCCCGGGCGGCGGCTACGGGGCCATCAGCGGCAGCTCGGCCGCGGCCGCGCACGTTGCGGCTGCGGCGGCCCTCCTGCGCGCCCGTGAGCCGGCACTCGCCAATGACGTGGTCGTGGGCCGACTGCTCGGCACGGCCGTTCCCGTGGGCACGAAGGCGCAGACCGGCGCGGGGAGGCTCGACCTGGCCGCAGCCTGGGCCGACACGTCCACCGACAGCGTCACGCCCGGCACCGGCAGCGGCACGGGCTCCGGGTCCGGGGGCGGGACCTACCAGCTGGCCGCGGCCTGCAGTTCGCAGGGCGGCGGCGGGCGCTGGAACCTGGCCGCGACCTGGAGCTGCGGGCGGGTGCCGGGCAGCACCACGGCCTACGACACGGTGGAGATCACCGCGGGGAACCCGGTCACAGTCACCGCGAACACGGGCAGCACCCGCACGACGTCCCTGACCGTGGACGCCGGCGCCACGCTGATCGTCAACTCGGGCCGGACGCTCACGATCAACAGCGCCCCGGCCGACGTCACCGTCAACGGCACGATGACGGTCACCGGGACGCTCACGGCCACCGGCGCGCTGGCCGTCAGCGGGACGCTCGAGGTCAGCGGAGCGCTCAACGCCACCGGCTCCATGGCGGTCAACGCGGGCGGCACGTACCGTGACGCCCTCAACGGCGGCACGATCCCGACGGCGACCTGGGACCCGGCGTCCACGCTCGAGGTCACCGGCTGGACCAGCGCGACCGACAACCCGCCCCTCGGCTTCGACCAGGCGTTCGGCAACGTGACCTGGAACTCGACCGGGCAGACAGCGTCGCTGTCGTTCGCGGGCACGCTGTCCACGATTCGCGGCACCCTCACCGTGGCGAGCACGGGCAGCGCCTCCATCGCGTTCGGCGGCACCGGGTCGGGCGACACCACCATCGGCGGCAACCTCGTCGTCAGCGGCGGCACGCTGCGCGGCAACTACAGCCAGGCGAACGGCGCGGCGCGCACGATCACTGTCGGCGGCGCGGTCGTGCTGACCAGCGGAACGCTCGACCTCAACGGCGCGAACGACGCCGCGACGACCTTCAACGTCGCGGGCGACTTCTCGGTCACGGCCGGGACGCTGTCGAAGACCGGCACCGCGGGCGGCGATGTCGTGTTCAACGGCACCGCGCCCCAGACCTACACCTCGGGCGCCACCGTCAGCGGCGCGGTCGGGTTCACCGTCGCGTCCGGCGCCACGCTCCAGATGGCCACCGGGACGACCGCGGTCAGCGGCAGCGGCACCTTCACCCTCGCCGCCGGAGGCACCCTCGGCATCACGAGCCCGGCGGGCATCACCGGATCCGGCGCAACGGGCAACGTCCAGGTCACCGGGACGCGCAGCTACTCGACGGCGGCCAACTACACGTACGACGGCGCCGGCGCCCAGGTGCCGGGGAGCGGCCTGCCCACGACCGTGAACAACCTGACCGTGGCCAAGCCCAGCGGCACCCTCACGCTGGCAGCGAGCGTCACGGTCAACGGCAGCCTCGCGATCACCGGCGGGACGCTCGACCTCGGCGCCTACACGGCGAACCGCGGCTCGGCGGGCGGCATTCTCACCATCGCCAACGGCGCCGCACTGCGGATTGCCGGAACGGGCACCCTGCCCGCCAACTACGCGACCCATGCCATCGGTGCGACGAGCACCGTGGAGTACGCGGGCACCGGCGCCGTCGCCGCGCTCAACAGCGGCCAGCGCTACGGGCAGCTGGTCGTCACCGGCAACGTCACCACGGGCACGGCCGACTTCGGCGTCGTGACCTCGCTCACGGTCAACACCGGGGCGACGTTCGCGCCCGCCGGCGGCACTGCCACGATGACCAACGGCTCCACAATCGCCAACTCGGGCACCCTCGCCTTCCGCGGCCTCTCGATCGCGGCCGGCGGCACCGTCGCGACGGCCTCGGGCTTCAGCGTGCTCGGCGCGCTGTCGGTCGGGGCGGGCGCGACATTCCAGCCGTCGGCGGGCACGATCACGATGAGCGGCACGGGCTGGACGCTCGCCAACGCGGGCACGCTCACGTTCCGCGGGCTCACCGTTGCCGGGACGCCGACCGCCCAGCCCGCGGCCAGCTTCGGGGTGGCCGGAGCCCTGACCGTGAACGCCGGCGCGACCCTCGCCCCGACTGCGGGCACGGTGACCCTCACGGGCACCGCCTGGACGATCGCGAACAGCGGGACGCTCGCGTTCGCGGGCCTGACCGTCGCCGGGACCCCTGCCGCACAGCCGTCGGCGAGCTTCGCGGTCGGCGGCGCCCTCACCGTGAACGCGGCCACCACGCTCGCCCCGTCCGGCGGCACGATCACCCTCACGAACGGCGCGTCGATCGCCAACAGCGGCACCCTCGCCCTGCAGGGCCTCACGGTCGCCGCGGGCGCGAGCGCGACCGGCGTCGGCAGCTTCACCGTCGCCGGCACGTTCGCGGTCGGCGCCGGCGCAACCTTCACGCCCGCGGCCGCGGAGCTCATCGGCGGCACAGGGACGCTCACCGGCACCGGGACGGTCCGCGTGACGCGGACTGCAGCCACGGCCGGCTTCGTGGACCAGTACCCCATCGCCAACCGGACGCTCGCGGGCCTGACCGTGGAGTACGCGGGCAGCGCGGCCCAGACCATCAGCGCCCTCACCTACGGCGGCCTCCGGATGAACAATCCGAGCGGCGCGGCGCTCGCCGGCGCTGCCACGGTGGGCGGCACGCTCACCCTGGCAGCGGGCAACATCACCACGGGCGGCGCCGACCTGTACATCGCCTCCGGCGGGGGCGTGGCGCGGACCGCGGGCTACGTCGTGGGCAGCCTGCGCAAGTACGTCGCGGCCGGGTCGCCCTCGGTGACCTTCGAGATCGGCGACGCGAGCGGCTACCTCCCCGTCAGCATCTCCTTCGCGAGCGTCACGGCGCCCGGCGACCTCGCGGCGTCCACCACCGCGGGCGAGCACGCCGCCATCGCCAGCGCGCCGATCGACGGCGCCGCGGACGCGAACCGGTGGTGGTCGCTGGCCTCGAGCCTGACGTTCACCTCCGCCAGCGCGACCTTCACCTTCGTCCCCGCCGACCTCGACGCGGGCGCCGACCCGAGCCTGTTCCGGGCCGCCCGGTATGCGTCCGGGTCGTGGGCCGCCACGGGGGCGGGCGCCACGACGGCCACCTCGACCCAGGCGACCGGCCTCGCCTCGTTCGGGGAGTTCGCCGTCGGGCGGCCCCGCGGCCTCGGCATCTTCACCGACGACGCCGACATCGGCGGCCCGGCGCTCGCCGGCTTCGGCTACGCGGCAGGCGGGACGTACACCCTCCAGGGCGCGGGCGCCGACATCTGGAACAACGCCGACCAGTTCCACGACCTGTACCGGGCCCTCACGGGCGACGGCGTGATCACGGCCCGGGTGACCTCGGTGGGCGACACGAACGCGTGGGCTAAGGCCGGCGTCATGATGCGGGACACGACCGCCGCCGGCAGCCGCCACGCGATGGTCGTGATCACGCCCGGCAACGGGGTGGCCTTCCAGTGGCGGCCGACAACCGACGGCCCCAGCAGCAACGTCAACGTCACGGGCCCCGCCGCGCCGTACTGGGTGCGCCTCGTGCGGTCCGGCAACACGTTCACCGCGTACAGCTCCGCGGACGGCACCACGTGGACCCAGGTGGGCGCGACCCAGACCATCGCGATGGGCGCGACCGTGCTGGTCGGGCTCGTCGTCACGTCCCACAACGCCGGCGCGCTGAGCACGGCCACGTTCGACAACGTGGACATCCGGATGCCGCCGACCGCGGCGGACGACAGCTACACGGTGAGCCAGGACAACGCGCTTGCCGTCGCCGCGCCGGGCGTGCTCGCCAACGACACGGCCGCGTCGGGCAGCCCGACCGTCGCCTCCCCGCGGCCGGAGACGGCCCCGGCGCACGGCACGCTCACCCTCAACGCCGACGGCTCGTTCAGCTACCAGCCCGATCCGGGCTTCACGGGCACCGACTCGTTCACCTACCGCGCCGTCGACGGGAGCGGCCTGACGTCCGGGCCGGCCACGGTGACGATCACGGTGGGCAGCACCGCGTACATCTCCGATTCGGGCTGGGCTACGGCCTTCAGCGCTGCCCGCCACCTGGACCTGGCCTTCCCGCCGTACGTCCCGGCTGGCTCGGTGGTGGCGGGCGCCACCTTCCACCACACCTACCGGTCGGCCGCCGGCGGCACCACCTGCTACTACCTCGAGGTCTACAGCGGCGCGACGCTGATCGGGACCCACGGCTCGGCCGGGTCGCCCGTCTCATGCGCCAGCAGCGCGTGGCAGACCGACGACGTCGCGCTGCCCGAGGTCAACGACGTCACCAGCGCGAACACCGTCACGATCCGGCTCTACGTGCGCAACTCGGCCGGCGGGCGCTCAGAGCACCGGTCGGCGATCCTCGACCTCGACTACTCGCTGCGCTGACCCGGCCGCCGCTGCCGTCGCGTCAGGAATTGAGAAGCGGCCTGCGCGGTCGACGGGTACATTCACCGTGCTCGGCCGTCCTGCGTCGTCGTCAGCAAGACCGGCGGCCGGCGCCTCCGCTCCCCGGGACCGCACAGGCGGACGCCGGAGTCGGGGGCTCCCCACGAGCCACCAGGAGCGCGCCATGGCCTACGCCGTCGACTTCACCAACGTGTCCACCACCGGCCTCGAGTCCTCGCCGGTGGCGACGGCGCTCGCCGGGCTCCGGGCGAACGAGGCCCGCTACTTCAAGAACAAGTACGGCCACGACTTCACGACGGAACCGGCCACCGAGGCGAAGGAGACGCTCGCCTATGTCGAGCGCGTGCTCAAGGAGGAGCGCAACCTCGTCATCGCGTCGCGCCCGCTCGAGGTGACGTCCTTCCAGGTCGAGAACATCCGCTGGACCTATGTCTTCTACCAGAGCGGCCTGGCGCTCAATGTGCTGTACACGGTCGACGACGCCGGGAAGCGGGCGGTCGGCATCAAGCTCTCGGACGGGATGGACGTGCCCGCCGAGCTCAGCTCGTTCAAGTTCGCGCGGCAGAAGTCGAAGCTCGCCGGGACGATCCGCGGCTCGTACTTCGTCATCAAGCACGAGTACTGATCGCGCTCGCCAGCCGTGGCCGCGGACAGCCGAGGCGGCCCGGCCATCAGCAGCTGACGGCGTCCCGACCGAGGCCGCCCAGCCCTTGACCGGCGCATGGGGCAGCAGCGCATCATCGGTCGCCGTCCGGAATCCCCGGCTGACGGGGCCGGGGATCGAGAGGGCAGCCCAGGGCCCGAGGCGCAATGACCGGTCCTCAGTCTCGAGACCACGCTTCTGCCGCTCGCGCGCGAGCGCGCGCGCTGTTCCTCGACGACGCCAACGTGCACGGCTGTGCCGAGTCGACCCTGGTGGCGCTCGCGACGGCCTTCGGCCTGCCGGACGCGGAGGATTCGTCGCCGGCGATGGCCCTCAACGGCGGGATCGCCTACAGCGGGTCGACCTGCGGAGCGGTCACCGGTGCCGCCATGGCCGTTGGGCGCCTCGCCGCAGCCCGCATCGCCGATCACGTCGAGGCGAAACGCGTGGCGAGGCGGCTGACCCAGGAGGCCATGGCGTCGTTCGAGCGCGAGTTCGGCGCGACGTCCTGCCGGGCGCTGCTCGACCTGGACCTCTCGACCGAGGCCGGCCACCGGGCGTTCATCGAGGGCGGTGTCTGGCGCGCCACCTGCATGCGCCAGATCGAGTTCGCCGTGGGATCGGTGGCGACGCTCGCCGACGAGCGGGCCTGGACCGAGCGGGTCGCGACACTGGGGCGCGACGACGCCTGAGCCACGCCGCTCGCAACAGCATCGAGTGCACCATTCCCCGGGTCCTTCAGCCAGGCCGAACGCGACCACGGACCCTTGCCCGACGCCCGCGGCTGCCGATGATGCGTCGTGCGTCCGCCCTGCCGACGAACGAGGCACGACGATGGCATCTGGCACCCTCACGCACGCCCGCGCGGACGTCCCCCGACCCGAGCTCCACGCCGCCGGAAAGACGGCGATCGGCCTGCTGGCCCTCCTGGGCCTCGGCGCCCTCGCCGGAGGCGCCGCCCTCGTGGTGCAGCCGGACGGCAGCGTCATGCACTTCGACACCGGGCTGCTCGCGGGCAGCCCGTTCAGCGACTTCCTGGTCCCCGGCCTGATCCTCGGCGGCCTGTTCGGGATCGGCTCGCTCGCCGCCGTGGCGATGGGGCTCGCGCACGCCCGGCCTGCGCCGTTCCTGGCATTCGCGATCGGCTGCGCGCAGATGGTGTGGATCATGGTCGAGCTCGCCGTCATCCGCGAGCTGAGCTTCCTGCACCCGACGTTCTTCCTGGTCGGGCTGGGCATCGCGGCCGCGTCTGTGGCCTGGGGCTGGCCCACCTTCACGGCCTTGCGCGCCGCGCGGTGACGGCGCCCGACACCACCGCCGGGTCCGAAGGCGGCCGCGGCGGCAGCACCGACGTGTTCGCGCCCGGGCCGGTGCTCCTGATCGCGGGGCTGGTGGTGCTGGGCCTGCTGCTCCTCTCACCGCTCTACGGGTTCCACCGCGACGAGCTGTACTTCATCGTGGCGGGGCAGCACCCGGCCTGGGGCTACGACGACCAGGGCCCGCTCACGCCGATCTTGTCCGCCGCGGCGGTGGCGCTGTTCGGCCTCTCGCCGACGGCAGTGCGCGTCCTGCCGGCGCTCGCGATCGGCGCCTGCGTCGTCATCACCGCCCTGCTGGCCCGGGACCTGGGCGGGACGCGCCGGGCCCAGGTGATCGCGGCGGGGGTCGTGGCCGTGTCCGGCTACCTTGCCGCCGGCCACCTCGACTCGACGACCACCTTCGACCTCCTCGCCTGGTCCATCGTCCTGTGGCTGACCGCACGCCTGCTCCGCGGGGCCGATCCGCGGCTCTGGGTGCTGGTCGGCGTCACCGTGGGCATCGGACTCGAGAACAAGTTCATCCTGCTGTTCCTGGGGGCCTCGCTCATCGGCGGGCTGCTGCTGGCCCGGCGCTGGGACATCCTGCGGTCGCGGTGGGCCTGGGCCGGCCTCGCGATCGCGATCGTGATCTGGGCCCCGAACCTCGCCTGGCAGGCCGCCAACGGCTTCCCGCAGCTCCAGATGGCGAGCCGGATCGGCGGCGCGGCCGACAACCGGATCAGGGTCATCCCTGAGCTGCTCCTGCTCGCGGGCCCGTTGCTGTTCCCCGTGGCGATCGCCGGCGAGTGGCGGCTGCTGCGCGACGAGGGGTCGCGCCCGTGGCGGTCGATGGGCGTCGCGGTGCTGCTCCTGCTCGCGCTCGTGCTCGCGACCGGGGGCAAGAGCTACTACGCGGCGGGCATCTTCCCGCCGCTCATGGCCGCAGGCGCGATCAGCCTCGACCACTGGCTGCGCCGCGGTGCCGGCTCGTCGCTCCGCCCGGCGGTCGCCCTCACCGCGGGCGGCCTCTCGTTCGCGGTCGTCGCCGTCCTGGTCCTGCCGGTCCTGCCGTCGGAGGTGCTTGCAGCGTCGCCGATCCCGGGCATCTACGCCGAGTCGGCCGAGCAGTTGGGCTGGCCTCAACTCGTCGCCACCGTCGCCACGACCGCCGATGCCCTGTCCGCCGACCAGCGCGCTCGGGCCGCGATCCTGACCGACAACTACGGCGAGGCCGGCGCGCTGGAGCTGCTGGGCACCGGCCTTCCGCCGGTCTACTCCGGCCACAACGCGTACTCCCGGTGGGGCCCGCCGCCCGACGACCGCACGGTCGCGATCGTGGTCACGCACGCGACCACGGCCGACTTCGGGACGTACTGGGGCCTGGGCGCCTGCGAGCGCGTGGCGGCAGTCGACAACGGGCTCGGCCTGGACAACCAGGAGCAGGGCGTGGGCGTGTGGGTCTGCCCGAGGGTCAGCAGGCCGTGGCTCTTGGCCTGGCCCACGATCCGGCACCTCGACTGACCCGGGGGCCGGGCTGCGAATTGCCGGCTCGGGCGAAGCCGAGGAGCTGGGGCGCACGGGACTGTGGCGCGCGCGCGTCTCGCGCGACGCCGAGCGGGGCCGGCACGCGGGACCGGGGCATGCGCGCGTCTCGCGCGACCCAGGCGACCGCCGAGCGGGGCCGACACGCGGCCCTACGGACCGGACGGCCCGCCGGCCGGGCCCGCGCGCGGCCGAGGCGACCGCCGACGGCCCGGCCCTTGGTCGGCCGGACCCCGTCCCGGCCCGGCGGGCGGGCCGCGCCGCCCATGAGGCCAGCACGCGGCCACGGCCGGCCGGGCGGAGCGGGTGGGCCCCGGGCAGGCTCGGGCAGACCGAAGCCCGCGCCGGATAAGCGGGCGTCGGGAGCCCGAGGGGTTCAGGCGCGCGGCGAGGGCGAGGCGGCAGGCGGCAACGGGAACTGGACGCGGACGTCCAGCCCGCCCTCCGGGCGCGCACGCGCCGTGATGGACGCGCCGTGCGCCGACGCGATCGCACGGACGATCGAGAGGCCCAGGCCCCAGCCGTCCCCGCGGCCGGTGCGCTCGGTGCCGAGCCGCTGGAACGGCTCGAACAGGCGGGCGACCTCAGCCGGCGGCACCGGGGCCCCGTCATTCGCGACCGTCAGGACAGCCCAGCCGTCAGCGACCGAGGTCGCGATCCGCAGCTGGCCGCCGGGCCGGTTGTGGCGGACGGCGTTGTCGACGAGGTTCCCCGCGAGCTGGTCCAGCAGGCGCGGATCACCGAGGACCGTCGCCTCCTCGAGGGCCGTCTCGACCCGGAGGCTGCGGGCATCGGCATCGCCGCGCCGGCTCTCGATGGCGCCAGCCGCAATCCCGGAGAGGTCGACGGCGTCGAACCGCTCGGCGCCACGCTCGCCGCGGGCCAGGGTGAGCAGCGCCTCGACGAGCCGCTCCTGCTGCTGCCCGGCGACCACGGCCCGCTCGGCGGCGGCACGCAGCGAGTCCACGGTGGCGTCGGGGTCCGCGATGGCCACCTGGAGCACGGTCCGCTGCCTCGCGCGCGGCGTGCGCAGCTCGTGCGAGGCGTTGGCGACGAACTGGCGCTGGGCGTCGAACGAGCGCTCGAGGCGCTCCAGCAGGTCGTTGAACGTGGCGCCCAGCTCGTCGAGCTCGTCGTCCGGGCCGTCCAGCACGAGCCGTCGGTGCAGGCTGGCGGCCGAGACGTCGCGGACGTCCGCGGTCATGGTGCGGATCGGCGCCAGCACCCGACCGGCCACCAGCCAGCCGACGCCGACCGAGGTCATGGCCATGATCCCCAGCGCAACGAGCGACCAGATGACGGAGCTGGTTCATCTCGGCGGCGTGCTGGTCGAGCGCCAGCGTCTGGATCATCTCCGGCCCCGGCTGGCCCGGCGGGATGCCGATCGCCTGGTTGAGCTCGGTCTTGGCGACATTGCCGGCGACGCCGGTGAAGGTCATGACGATCTGGCCGCTGGCGTTCCCGCGCACGACGACGGTGCCGGTGGCGGTGCTGACGAGCAGGTACGTGATCAGGAGCAGGACGGCGACGCGACGGGGATCCGGCTCCGCCACACGCCGGTCCGGCCGGCGGACCTGCGCGGCGCCTGATGTCCGCCCCATGTCTGCCCCTTCGGGCACCCGCGGCGCACGTCCGGTTCTGGTGGCAATCGCGCCCGGGCGGCCACAATAGGGAGGCGATGACCCACTTCGCCAATCGGATGCGGGATCGCGACGTGCCGGCCGACGCGCTGCCGCGGGCCGGGCACAAGCGCGCCACGCCTGCGGTGCAGCTCAACGTCGCTGCCGACGCACCCGAACGCCTCGCGCGCAACGATGCCCCGGGCCAGCTGCTCGCCCTGCAGCGCGCTGCCGGCAACCAGGCGGTGTCCGGCCTGGTGGGCCAGCTCGTCGTGCAGCGCCACGAGGGCCCGACGACCGACGAGGAGGCCGAGGCAGCCGCCGGACAGGCGCAACCGGGCGAGGTCGGTGCCGTGCCGACCGAGTCCGCGGCAGGCGAGGAGGCCATCGCGGGCGCGGCGCCGGAGGCGGGTGCGGCGGACACGGCGGAACAGGACACGACCGGCCAGGAGTCGGCCTCCCCCGCCGGCGCCGAGACCACCAGCCAGCCCGGCGTCGGGACGGGCACGACCGGGTCGGTTGGCAAGGGTCTGAAGGGCGACGTCCGCAAGAAGGCCATCGAGGACGTGCTCCGCGCCAGCAACACGGGCACGTGGGCCCTCTCCATCGTGGACAAGTGGAAGATCCCGATCGACTGGGAGTACGGCGGCGAGGGCTCGTTCCAGCGGGGCGGCAAGATCTTCATCAACAAGACGCTGGGCGTCGGGGCGGCGGCGCTGACGCTGATGCACGAGGCGCAGCACGCCAACACGTACAAGACGGGCACGTCCGCAGACCGGTCCAAGCTCGACCGCGCCGCGTACGTCAAGCTCTCGATCGCCGACGAGGCGGAGGCGGTCGTCCGCCAGGTCGAGGGGCTGGCCGTGACCGAGGGCCTTGGCGCGGACATGTCCGGCTCGCCGATCGACGACGCCCTCAAGCAGCGCTACCTCACGGCGTTCTACAAGAAGCGCGACGAGCTCAACAAGGCCAACCCGGCGATGAGCACCGCCGAGGTGAATGCCATCTGTCGCACCTCGACCCGTGATGGAGAGGTCACCAAGTGGTTCTATGACGGGACGTTCGTGACCTCGACCGACCACAATCCGTACGCCGACTTCTACGGCAAGCAGTGGGACGACGTGCACAAGAAGCCGGGCAAATGAGCACCGCCGACATCGACCCGACGGCCGTCGCCATCGCCCTTGGCGAGCCGCTGGGCGGGCAGCTGCTCGACGGCGACGCCAAGCTCTCGCCGGTGGCCGTGCCGGGCGTCGCCCCGACCGTCGTGTGGCGCGTCCGGGGCGAGTCGGGCCCGCACCCCTGGCAGCGCTATGTCGGCGCCTGGCCGGATGGCAGCGTCCGGGTGCTCACCGCCGACCAGCCGGCCTGGGCGTCGCTCATCGCGGCCGTCGGCATCCACCTCGCCGATGAGGGCCAGGCGCGCGCGTACGTCGACGCCTACCTCGAGATCACCCGCGGCGCGATGGTCATCGTCCAGCCGGTCGATGCGCTCGACGGGCTCCCGTGGCGTCCCGGCTCGGACCAGGAGGAGGCAGCCCGGACAGACCTCCTCGAGAACCCTCCCGAGGTGGCGCCGCGGGCAACGCGGACCAAGGACGGGTTCCACGTCGAGCGCACCCTGGTCGTCGACAGGCGGCTCCAGCGCAACACGTTCGACCTCACCCCCGCGGGCGAGGTCACGAACGCCACGTTCGAGGTGCTGGCGGAGGGCCTCCCGCTGCCGATCGCCCGCTGACGCCCTCGGCGCCCCGCTGCCGCGGTCAGCCGCCGATGACGCAGACGTGGAAGGCGTCGTCGGTCCCGGTGCCGCCCCCGAAGCCCGACACGACGTCGCCCTCGCGCCCGACCACGGTGCCGTCACGGTCGACGAGCTCCGCGCGCCCCGCGCGCCGCCAGGCGGCCCAGCCGGTCGGCCAGACCACGCTGATCGCGCTGCCGCCCTCCGGCGGCACCAGGACCAGCGCGTCGTCGGCGACGGCGATCCGGGCAGGTGCGAGCAGGGCCAACTGACAGCCCATCGCGGGGAGCAGGTGCGCCGGCTCGGTCGCGAGCGCGAGGGGCGTGGCGCCCGTCGGGAGCGACGGGCCGGGCCACATCGGGCTCAGCCGGGCCAGTCCGGCCACGAGGAGCGCCAGGACGACCACGAGGCCAGCGACAAGGCGGCGGTGCCGGCGGGGCATGCGCCGATCGTGCGTCGACGCGGCCGTCGGGTCAAGGCCTGGCCAGCCCGCCGCGCCATCGATTCGACTTGACAGGCGACGCGGCAGCCATCCACAATCCGCAAGCACTCGAAAGTAATCGAAGTTTCGATTTCAGTCGAAAACGTTTCGATTTGGAGCAGCAGTGGCCATCGCCCCGACTGGCGGCACAAGCGCAGCGGTCTTCGCCCAGGAGCGGCAGGAGCACATCGTCGCCCTGCTCGCGGAGCACGGTCGGGTCCGGGTCACCGACCTCGCGGCGCGCTTCGGCGTGTCCACGGTCACCATCCGCAAGGACCTCGCCCTGCTCGAGGCCGAGGCGCGGCTCTCGCGGACCCACGGCGGCGCGATCGCACTCCGCGCCGCAGGCGCGGCCGAGCCCGACTTCGGGATCCGTGAACGCCTGCAGTTCGACCAGAAGGTGGCGATCGGCGCAGTGGCCGGGACCCTGATCGAGGACGGCGAGAGCATCGCGTTCGACGCGAGCACCACAGCGCTCTATGTCGCCCGCCAGATCCTCGCCCGGGACTGGCACCACCTGACGGTCCTGACCAACAGCATCCGCATCGCGCTCGAGCTGGCGGGCAAGGCCGGGGTCACAGTCGTGATGCTCGGCGGCCGCGTCCGCTCGGAGGCGCTCTCGGTCGTGGGCCCGCTCGGCGACGGCGTGTTCCGCCGGGTCAACGTGCAGAAGGCGTTCGTCGGGGCGGTGGGGCTGCGGCTCGACGTGGGCCTGACCGACGCGATGGAGGAGGAGGCGCAGATCAAGCGGTCGATGGTGACCGCCGCCCGGGAGGTGTACGCCCTGGTGGACCACACCAAGTGGGGCCGCACCGCCGCCGCCACGTTCTGCCGGATCGACGGGCTGACCGCGGTCGTGACCGACCCCGAGGCGCCCGAGGACATGGTGGCCGACCTGCGCAGGGGCGGCGTCAACGTCATCGTCGCGGGCGGGCGTCCATGACCACCCCGCGCATCCAGCTCACCGGGCTCACCAAGCGGTTCGGGGCGACCGCCGCCCTGACCGACGTCTCGCTCGAGCTCCTGCCGGGCGAGGTCCACGCCCTGGTCGGCGAGAACGGTGCCGGCAAGAGCACGCTCGTCAAGACGCTGGCCGGCGTCCACCAGCCCGACGCGGGCCAGATCCGGCTCGACGGCGAGCTGGTCACCATCCCGAACCCGGCAGCCGCCCGGGCGATGGGCATCGCCGTCGTCCACCAGGAGCCGCGCCTGTTCCCCGACCTGTCGGTGGCCGAGAACATCTTCCTCGTCGCGCCGCCGACGGACCGGTTCCACACGATCGCCTGGAGCGACATGCGCCGCCGGGCCGCCGCCCTGTTCGAGCAGCTGGACGTCCGGATGAACGTCGCGGCGCCCGTCCGCGGCCTCTCCATGGCCGACCAGCAGCTGGTCGAGATCGCGAAGGCGATGTCGGTCGAGGCGCGGGTGCTGATCCTCGACGAGCCCACGGCGTCGCTGTCCACCCACGAGGTGGAGCGGCTGTTCACCATCGTCCGGCGGACGAGGGAGCGCGGCGTGGCGGTCCTGTTCGTCAGCCACCGCCTCGACGAGGTGTTCGCCCTGTGCGACCGCGCCACCGTCTTCCGCGACGGGCGCTACGTGATCACGGCGCCGACCTCGGAGCTCACGACCGCTTTGCTCGTCCGGCACATGGTGGGCCGCGAGGTGTCGCTCTTCCCCAAGGAGGCGACGACGCTCGGCGAGCCGATGCTCGAGGTCCGCAACCTGTCCGACGCGGGCGGCTTCCGCGACGTCTCGTTCACGGTCCGGTCCGGCGAGATCCTCGGCCTGGCGGGGCTCGTCGGTGCCGGACGCACCGAGATCGCCCGAGTCCTGTTCGGCATCGAGCCCCGGACGTCCGGCGAGGTCCTCCTCGCGGGCAGGCCGGTGACCTTCGCATCACCGTCGGAGGCGCTCCGGGCGGGTATCGCCTACGTGCCCGAGGACCGCCACCAGGACGGCCTCGTCCTCGACTTCTCGATCGCGAACAACATCACGCTGCCGATCCTGGGCCGGCTCTTCCCCCGCCTGTTCATCCACCACCGCATGGAGGCCGAGGTGGCGTCGGGCATCTCGGAGCGGCTGCGCGTCCGCATGACGGGCGTGGACCAGGCGGTGAAGTCGCTGTCGGGCGGCAACCAGCAGAAGGTGGTCATCGCCAAGTGGCTGGCCACCAAGCCCCGCGTGCTGATCCTCGACGAGCCGACGCGAGGCGTGGACATCGGGGCCAAGGTGGAGGTGCACCGGATCGTGTCCGAGCTCGCCGCGTCGGGGCTCGCCATCATCATGATCTCGTCGGACCTGCCCGAGGTCCTCGCGATGAGCGACCGGATCGTGGTCCTCCACGAGGGCCGCATCTCCGGCGAGATCGCGCGCGCGGACGCCACCGAGGAGCGGGTGATGCTCGCCGCGACCGGGCACGGCCCCTCGGCCGCCCGCGACGCCGCGGCCGCCGGTGCGGAGGTGTCCGGTGTCCGCTGAGGTGCTCGTCCACGCCCCGAGGCGCGGACCGGTCGGACGGGTCGTGGGCCTCCTCGGGCGGTCGCGGGAGCTGACGCTCGTCGCCCTCATGCTCGTGATGACCGCCCTCGTCACGCTCGGCGCGCCCCAGTTCATCTCGATCTCCAACCTCGACCAGGTCACCGCGCTGGCCGCGATCATCGCGATCGCCGGGGTCGGCGAGGCGATGGTCGTGATGACCAAGAACATCGACCTCTCGGTGGAGTCCACGATCGGGCTGGTCGCCTTCCTCGTCGGCGTGATCCTGCGCCAGGGCGACCTGCCGGTCCCGGTGGCATGGCTGGTCGGGATCGCGGTCGGGCTGCTGCTCGGCGTCGTGAACGGGGCAGTCATCACCCTGTTCCGCATCCCCTCGATCGTGGTCACCCTGGGCACGCTGTCGATCTTCCGCGGCCTCGTGTTCATCCTCGCGGGCGGCAAGGAGGTCAACCTCGTCGACCTGCCGCCCGGCTACGCCAACCTCGCCACCGACACCGTGCTCGGGATCCCGGTGTTCGTGCTCGTGGCCGTCGTGATCGTCGCGCTGGTCGGGCTGTTCCTCGGGAAGACCAAGTTCGGGCGCCAGATCTACGCCGTCGGCAGCAACGAGGAGGCGGCCGCGATCATGGGCATCCGGTCGCGGACGGTGACGTTCTCGGTGTTCGCCCTGTGCGGCGTGCTGGGCGGCGTGGCGGGCGTGATGTGGGGGATCTACTTCGGGACCATCTACGCCACCTCGGCGAGCGGCATCGTGCTCCAGATCGTGGCCGCGGTCGTGGTCGGCGGCGTGACCATCTCGGGCGGCGCGGGCACCGTCGTGGGCGCGGCGCTCGGCGCCCTGTTCCTGGCCCTGATCAACAACGCGCTGCTCGTGCTGCAGCTGCCGCAGGAGCTGCTCCAGGCGATCTACGGCGCGGTGATCCTCGTCGCGGTGAGCGCCGACGCGCTGCTCATCCGGCGCCAGCGCCGGCTCGCTGCCGAGGAGGTGCGCCGATGACCGCGGCGACCCAGACGGCCGCGCGACCCGCGCTCCGCCTCGGCGCGCTCGCGCGCTGGGAGACGCTGCTGGTGATCATGCTGCTCGGCCTGGTGATCGTGGGGAACAACATGTCCCCGGTCTTCCTGAGCGGGCTCAACTTCGCCAACCTGACCAGCTCGGTGATGGAGATCGCGATCATGGCCCTGCCGATGACGCTGATCATCATCACCGCGGACATCGACCTGTCGGTCGAGTCGATGGTCGGCCTCGCCGGTGCCGTGCTCGGCACGCTGATGGTGGCCGGCCTCCCGCTGCCCCTCGCGATCCCCATGGTGCTCGTGGTGGGCGCCCTGGGCGGCCTGCTCAACGGGCTGCTCGTCACCCGCGCCGGGCTGCCGGCCCTGGTGGTCACGCTCGGCACCCTCGCCCTGTTCCGCGGCCTCGCCAATGTCGTCCTCGGGCCGACCGTCATCAGCGTCTGGCCCGACTGGTTCACCGAGTTCGGCTTCGGCACGATCGCCGGGTCGCCGATCCCCTACACCCTCGTCGTCTTCGCGGTCCTCGTCATCGTGTTCTGGGCGGTGACCCACGGCACGTGGCTCGGCCGCCAGGTCTACGCGATCGGCAGGAACGCCCACGCCTCGCGCTACTCGGGCGTCCGCGTCGCCTCGACGCGGAACTGGCTGTTCGTCGTCAGCGGCATCGTCGCGGCCCTGGCCGGGATCATCCTGACCGCCCGCTTCTCCTCCGCCCGCAACGACAACGGCACGGGCATGACATTGACGGTGGTGACCGTCGTGCTGCTCGGCGGGGTCGACATCAACGGCGGCAAGGGCTCCATCCCCGGGGTGGTGCTGGCCGTCTTCATCCTTGCGCTGCTGCAGAACATCCTGCGGCTCGCCGGTGTCTCGAGCGAGTACCAGGGCATCGCCGTCGGGCTGCTCCTGGTCTTCTCGGTCATCGTCCCCCAACTCGCTCGCCAAACCAGAGGGGTTGTCGAACGGGCACGCAAGAGCCGGCGCCCGCCGGCCGGCCCGATCGCCTCCGGCGAGGTAACCGCATAACTGGTAGGAGGAAACCCGGACACATGAACAGTTCAACTCGACGCTTCTTCGTCGGGCTGGCGGCGGCGGCCATGGTGGTTGCTGCCTGCGGGTCCTCGACCCCGAGCGCGACCCCCACCACGGCGCCGGCGAGCTCCGCCCCCGCCTCCATGGCGGCTGAGTCCTCCGCCCCCGCATCCATGGCGGCTGAGTCCGCCGCCCCCGCGTCGCAGGCCGCCACCGGCGGCGTGACCGCGGTCGTGATCCCCAAGCAGGTCAACAATCCGTACTTCGACGTCGCCTTCAAGGGCGCCCAGACCGCCGCCGCCGACCTCGGCGGGTCGGTCTCGCAGGTGGGCCCGAGCGCGGCAGACGCCACGCAGCAGGTCCCCTTCATCCAGACCGCCACCACCCAGAAGGTGGGCGCGATCATCATCTCGGCCGACGACGCCACCGCAGTCGCGCCGGCCCTCAAGGCCGCCATGGCGGCGGGCATCCCGGTGGTCGGCTACGACTCCAGCCCCGCCGTCGGCGCCTACAACGTGTTCGTCAACCAGGCTGACACGGCCGGCATCGGCAAGGGCCTCGCCGACATGGCCTGCGACCTCGCCCCGTCCTGCACCGGCGAGATCGCGGTCCTCTCCGCCGCCCAGTCCGCCACGAACCAGAACGCCTGGATCGCGGCGATGCAGGACACCATGAAGGACTCCAAGTACGCGAACCTGGTCTGGGACGGCGTTGTCTACGGCAACGACGACCCGCAGGTCAGCACCCAGCAGGCCCAGGCGCTGCTGCAGGCGCACCCGAACCTCAAGGTCATCGTCGCCCCGACCACCGTCGGCATCGTGGCCGCCGCCCAGGTCGTGCGCGCCGCCAAGAAGACCGGCTCGGTCTTCGTGACCGGGCTCGGCACCCCCAAGGGCATGGTCGACTACGTCAAGGGCGGCGAGGCTCCCGAGTTCGCGCTCTGGAACGTGACCGACCTCGGCTACCTCGCCTACGCGGTCGCCAACGACCTGGCCAATGGCACCATCAAGGGCAACGAGGGCGAGACCTTCACTGTGCCCAGCCTCAACAACGGCCAGCCGTACACGATCGGCAAGGACAGCGTCGTCGTCCTCGGCCCGCCATTCGTGTTCAACAAGGACAACATCGACCAGTACGTGACGTCCTTCGGCTTCTAGTCCCCCACTCCTCCTGTGACCCCGGCGGGCTCATCGAGCCCGCCGGGGTGCACACCCCCCTAGGACCACCCTTCCCGTGGAACGTGTCGCCTTCACCATGCGCCTCCTGCCCGGCGCCGAGGCCGAGTACCGGGAGCGCCACGCGCACGTCTGGCCCGAGATGCTCGCCGCGCTCAAGGCCGCCGGCGCCTCGGACTACTCCATCTACCTGCTCGACGACCGCCTGATCGGCATCTTCGACGTCGAGGACTTCGACGGGTTCCGCGCCCACATGGCCGCCCAGGAGGTCAACGACCGCTGGCAGGCCGGCATGGCTCGGCTCATCGACCCCTGCACCGACCCGGCCACCGGGTTCCACCGGCGGCTCGAGGAGATCTTCCGCCTTGACTGAGGAGCATCCGCTGCGGCTGGCCGCCGCCGACCTGGGGGCCGAGAGCGGCCGCCTGCTGGTCGGCACCTTCGACGGCGACCGCCTCGTGCTCGAGGAGGTCCACCGATTCCCGAACGGCCCCGTGCGCGTCGGCGGGACGCTGCACTGGGACGCCCTGCGGCTGTGGAGCGAGATCGACGCAGGGCTGCGCAAGGCCGGGGCAGCGGGGCCGGTCGCCTCGGTCGCGGTGGACAGCTGGGGCGTCGACTTCGGGCTGCTCGACGAGCGCGGCCGGCTGGTCTCGAACCCGGTCCACTACCGCGACCGGCGCACCGACGGCATCCCGGAGCGGGTCTTCGCGCTCGTGCCGCGCGACGAGGTCTATGCCACGACCGGCATCCAGGTCATGGCGATCAACACGCTCTACCAGCTGGCCTCGATGGCGCTGGACCACGACCCCGTGCTGGAGCGCTCGCATCGGCTCCTGCTCATGGCCGACCTGTTCACCTGGCTGCTCTCGGGCGTCCAAGCCGGCGAGTACACCAACGCCACCACGACGCAGTGCCTCGACGCCCGTGCCCGCGACTGGGCCAGGCCGATGCTGGAGCGGCTCGGGATCCCCGCCGCCATCCTGCCCGAGGTCGTCGCTCCCGGCACCCGGCTCGGACCGCTCCTCCCCGAGCTCGCCGGGGCGACGGGCCTCGGCGGGACGCAGGTCGTCCTCGCGGGCTCCCACGACACCGCGTCTGCCGTCGCCGGCACACCGCTCGCGTCGCCGCGGACCGCCTACCTCTCGTCGGGCACCTGGTCGCTGCTGGGCCTCGAGATGCCGGGGCCGATCATCACCGAGGCGTCGTCCGCCGCCAACCTCACCAACGAGGGCGGCGTGGCGGGCACGATCCGCCTCCTGCGCAACGTGACGGGACTGTGGCTGGTCCAGGAGTGCCGCCGTGCCCTGTGGCCGGCCGGCGGGGCGCCGACCTACGCGGAGATCACCGCGATGGCGGAGGCGGCGCCCGCCTTCACGGCCTTCATCAACCCCGACGACGAGCGGTTCCTCCACCCGGGCGACCTGCCCGGGCACATCCGCGCCTCCTGCGCCGAGACGGGCCAGCCGGTGCCCGGCGACCACGGCACGCTGCTGCGGGTCATCCTCGAGAGCCTCGCGCTCCGGTACGCGGACACGCTCGACCAGCTCGCGGCCGTGTCGGGCGTCGTCCCGGACGGCGTGCACATCGTGGGCGGCGGGTCCAACAACACGCTGCTCAACCGGCTGACGGCCGGCTCGACCGGGCTGCCGGTCACCGCCGGGCCGGTCGAGGCGACCGCCGTCGGCAACCTCGTGCTCCAGGCGATCGCGACCGGCCGGCTCGGCTCGCTCGCCGAGGGGCGCGACCTCGTCGCCCGCTCCTTCCCGATGACCGCCTACGAACCCGAGGGCGACTGGACCGGGGCCCGCGCGCGCTTCGCCGCCGTCACCCGCGCCACGCCACGCTGAGGAGATCCGCCATGGCCACTGTCGCCGCCGTCGCCAAGCCAGCCTCCGCCCCGGCCATCGAGCGGGTCGAGTGGGCCGTGGACGGGCTCAACATCGAGATCCCCTCCTGGGGGTTCGTCAACACCGGCACGCGCTTCCGCGTGTTTCCCCAGCACGGCGTGCCGCGCACCGTGTTCGAGAAGATCGAGGACGCCGCGACCGTCAACCGCTACACGGGGGTCGCGCGCTCGGTCAGCCTCCACATCCCGTGGGACATGGTGGAGGACTGGACGGCACTGGGCGCGTTCGCCCGGGAGCGCGGCCTCGTCTTCGGCGGCATCAACGCCAACACGTTCCAGGACCTCGACTACAAGCTGGGCTCGGTGTGCCACCCCGACGCGGCGGTGCGCGCCAAGGCGGTCGCGGCCATCGTGGCGTGCTGCGACATCGCGACCGCGCTCGATGCCCAGGCCGTCAAGGTGTGGCTGGGCGACGGCACGAACTACCCGGGCCAGGACGACCTCCGCGGCCGGCACCGCCGCCTCGTGGCCGGCCTCCAGGAGGCGTATGCCCACCTGCCGGCCAAGGCGCGCATGTACCTCGAGTACAAGCTCTACGAGCCCGCCCTGTACGCCACCGACGTCCAGGACTGGGGCCAGAGCCTCAACGTGGTCCGCCAGCTGGGCGACCGCGCCGGCGTGTGCGTGGACACGGGCCATCACGCGATGGGCGTGAACATCGAGCAGATCGTGGCCCTGCTGCTCGCCGAGGGGAAGCTGTTCGCCTTCGACCTCAACGACAAGAAGTACGGCGACGACGACCTGATGGTCGGCTCGATCGACCCGTACCAGCTGTTCCGGATCGCCCACGAGCTCGTCAACGCGATGCGCGACGACGCGGACCCGGTGGCGCAGGCGACCGCCAACGGCACCACCTACATGCTCGACCAGTGCCACAACATCGAGCCCAAGGTGCCCGCCATGATCCGCTCGGTCATGAACCTCCAGGAGACCGTCGCCAAGGCGCTGCTGGTCGACCGCGATCGGCTGGTGGCCGCCCAGGCGGCGGGCGACGTGCTCGAGGCCAACGGGTGCCTGTGGGAGGCGTTCAACACCGACGTCCGGCCCCTGCTCGCCGAGCTGCGGACGCGCCGCGGCCTGCCTGCCGACCCGTACCGCGCCTACCTCGCCTCGGGCGAGGAGGAGGCGAAGTACGCCGCCCGCGTCGGCGGCACCGCCGCCAGCTGGTGAGGGCGAGATGCCGCTGAGCGAGCCGTTCCCCGGCCTCGGGGAGATCCTCGACTCGATCGGCGAGGGCGGGCGCCGGATCGCCCTCATCGACGCGGGCGAGGGCGCTGCCGGCAACATCAGCGTGTGCATCGGCTGGCCGGTCGAGGTCCGCCGCCGCTTCCCGGTCGCCGAGCCGATCGAGCTGCCGGTGCCGGCGCCGCACCTCGCGGGCCGCACCGTGGTCGTCACCGGGTCCGGCCGCCGGCTGCGCGACCTCGCGGCCAACCCCACCGCGGCCCTCGGCGCGGTCGTGGTCAACGCCGACGGCGCCACCGGGACGCTGCACACCGCGCCCACGCGCCTCTTCGAGCGCCTCACCTCCGAGTGGAACAGCCACCTCGCCGTCCACGAGGACGTGGTCGCGCGCTCGGGCACCAACTTCCACGCGGTGGTCCACGCCCAGCCGCCCCACATCACGTACCTCTCGCACATTCCCGCCTACCAGGACGAGGCGTACTTCAACGCCCGGGTGATGCGCTGGGAGCCCGAGACGATCGTCCAGCTGCCGCGCGGCGTCGGCGTCCTGCCGTTCATGATCCCGGGCTCGCAGGCGCTCATGGCCGCCAACGTGGAGAGCCTGCGGGGGCACCGCATCGACGTCTGGGCCAAGCACGGCGTCATGGCGCGCTCGGACATCTCGGTGACCAGGGCGGTGGACCGGATCGAGTACGCTGAGGCCGGCGCCCGGTACGAGTACATGGACCTCGTGGCGGGCGGCCGCGGCCAGCGCCTGACCGACCCAGAGCTGCGCGCGGTGGTCGAGGCGTTCAGCATCGAGACGGACCTGGCATGAGCACGACCGTGGTGGGCGAGGCGGGCCGGCGACCCGTGGCCAACGTCCACGTCCACGTGCCGCCCAACTTCTCCGCCTTCGACGACGCGGAGGACGTGGTGGCGACGGCCGTTCGCGAGGGGGTGCGCGTGGTGGGCGCATCGAACTTCCACGACCACCGCGTGTACCGGCGCTTCGCCGAGGCCGCGGCGTCCGCAGACGTCGTGGCGCTATTCGGGCTCGAGTTCATCACGGTCGTGGAGCCGCTCCGCGCCTCGGGGACGCGCGTCAACGACCCGGCCAACCCCGGGCGCATGTACCTGTGCGGCAAGGGCGTGAGCCCGTTCGGCCAGCCCACCGCGACGGCGGCCCGGATCGACGCGGCGGCCCGCGCGGCAAACCGCGAGCGGGCGGCCCGGATGACCAGCCTGCTCCGCGAGCGGTTCAGCGCCGGCGGCGTGCCCACCTCCCTCGACGACATGGCGATCGCGGCCGACGTGGCCGCGCGGGCAGGGGTCCCGTCCGACTGGGTCGTGCTCCAGGAGCGGCACCTGGCGATGGCCTTCCAGCGCGCACTGTTCGCCGCGGTGCCTGCCGGGGACCGGGCAGCGCGGCTGGCAGCCGTGTACGGCGCGGCACCGGCGGCCGCCCCCGACGACGCGGTCGCGACGCAGGGCGAGATCCGCTCGCGGCTGCTCAAGGCGGGCGGGCCCGCGTTCGTGGAGGAGACGGCGCTCTCGTTCGAGGACGGCGTCCGGCTTGTCCTCGACTGGGGCGGCATCCCGTGCTATCCGACGCTCGGCGACGGCGCGTCGCCGGTCTGCCCGTTCGAGGACACGCCCGACGACCTCGCGGGCCGGCTGCGCGACCTGGGCATCCACGCCGCCGAGCTGATCCCTGTCCGCAATGCGCCCGCGGTCGTCGACGCCTACGTCCGCGCATTCGGGCGGGCGGGCATCGTGGTGACCGCGGGGACCGAGCACAACACGCCTGAGCGGATCCCGCTCGAGCCCCGCGCCAAGGGCGGCGCGGCGCTGTCCGGGGAGGCGACCGCCGCGTTCTACGAGGGCGCCTGCGTCGTGGCGGGCCACCAGGCCGAGCGGGCTGCCGGCCGGCCCGGCTTCGTGGACCCGGAGGGCCGCCCGGGATCCGGCGACCGCACCGCGTGGATCCGGCGGTTCGCCGAGATCGGCGCGGCGGTCATCGAGTCGAGGAGCCCAGTCGCGTGAACCCTCCCATCGCCCCCTTCCCCGCGCTCCAGCCCGACGCCGGCCGGGTCGCCGACCTGATCGGCCTGTCCAACCGGTTCGGCGCCGACCCGGCCTTCTCGCGCGCCGGCGGCGGCAACGCGTCGGTGAAGGACGGCGACGTCCTGTGGATCAAGCCGTCGGGCGTGCCGCTCGCCACGCTGGGCGCCGAGGACCTCGTGCCGCTCGACCGGGCCGTCCTGCTCCAGCTGCTCGCGCAGGACCCCGCGTCGCTGCCGCCCGAGGGCGATCCGGTGATGGCCGCCGCGGCGGAGGCGCGGCTCGGGCACGCCAAGGGCCGCCGCCCGAGCGTGGAGCTGCTGTTCCACGCCCTGATCCCCGAGCGCTACGTCCTGCACACGCACCCGATCGCGATCAACGCGGTGACCTGCAGTGCCGACGGCGCGGCGCTCGCAGCCCGCCTGTTCGGCGACCGCGTCGTGTGGGTGCCGTACACAGACCCGGGCCTCCCGCTCGCCCACGCCGTGCTCGAGGCGCGGGGCGCACACGAGGCGCGGACCGGGGCGACGGCCCCGTCGATCACGCTGCTCGCCAACCACGGGCTGATCGTGGCGGGCGAGACCACTGCCGCGATCGAGGCGCAGACCGCCTGGCTGACCGGGGTCATCGCCGAGGCCCTGGCCGCGTCGCCCGGGCCCGGGCCCGCACCGGCGGGGCTGGGGCCCGAGGCGGCCGAGGCGGCGGTGGCGGCCTTGGCCCCTGCCCTGCGCGCCGGCCTCTCGCCGGCCCGCCGACGCATGGTCGTCTTCGACGACGACCCCCTCGCCGCGGTGTTCACCGCCACCGCGGCGGGCCGCGGGTTCGTCGAGGGCGGCCCGCTGATCCCCGACCAGATCGTCTACACGGGCTCGTGGCCGCTGCTGCTCGACATCGCGGGCGTGCCGACGGATGAGCTGGGTGCGCACGCGCTGGCCCGTGTCGCCGAGCACGAGGCGTCGTCGGGCACGCCGCCCATCGTGGTCGTCGTCCCCGGTCTGGGCCTGTTCGCCGTGGGCGACTCCTGGGCCCAGGCCGACACCGCCCGCCACGTGTACCTCGACATGCTGCGCGTGGCCGAGGGGGCCCAGCACCTGGGCGGGATCCACCACCTCGCCGACGCCGAGCGGCGGTTCATCGAGGACTGGGAGGCCGAGGACTACCGCAAGAAGGTCGCGGCGGGGTCCGGGGCCGGCGGCCGCGTGTCGGGGCGGATCGCGCTCGTCACGGGAGCCGCCCAGGGGTTCGGCCTGGGCATCGCCGAGGGCCTCGTCGCCCAGGGCGCCCACGTCGTCCTCGCCGACCTCAACGCCCCGCTCGCGCGGGCGAACGCCGAGCGGCTCGAGGCGAGCTACGGTGCGGGCCGGGCGCTCGCCGTGGCGATGGACGTGACCGACGAGGCGAGCGTCGCCGCCGGGGTGGCCGCCGCCGTCCGCCAGTACGGCGGCCTCGATGTGGTGGTGTCCAACGCCGGCGTGCTGCGGGCGGGCGCCGTGACGTCCCAGCCGGCGGCCGAGTTCGACCTCGTGACGCGCGTCAACTACCGCGGCTACTTCCTGCTCGTCAAGCACACCGCCCCGGTCATGGCGCGCCAGCACGCGGCCAACCGCGCCTGGTGGGGCGATATCGTGGAGATCAACTCCAAGTCGGGCCTCGCGGGCTCGTCGCGCAACGCGGCGTACGCGGGGTCCAAGTTCGGGGGCATCGGGCTGACCCAGTCGTTCGCGCTCGAGCTCGTCGGCGACGGGATCAAGGTCAACGCCGTCTGCCCCGGCAACTACCTCGACGGACCGTTGTGGAGCGACCCGGAGAGCGGGCTGTTCGTCCAGTACCTGCGCGAGGGCAAGGTGCCCGGGGCGCAGACCGTCGACGACGTCCGGCACGCCTACGAGGCGAAGGTGCCGATGGGCCGCGGCTGCACCCCCGCGGACGTGCTCGAGGCCCTCTTCTACCTGATCGCCCAGCAGTACGAGACCGGCCAGGCGCTGCCCGTCACGGGCGGACAGGTCATGCTCTCCTGACCACCGGACGCACCCGAAGGACGTTGCCCGTGACCGACCTGCCCGCCGCCCAGCACGCGATCCAGTTCACCGCGCCGGGCGAGCTCGTGCACAACCGGGCCAAGCCGGTCCCGGTGCCGGGCCCGACGCAGCTGGTGCTCAAGGTGGAGGCGGTCGGGCTCTGCTTCTCGGACACCAAGCTGCTCCACGCCTTCGACGACCACCTCCGCAAGGGGCCGGTGCTCAGCGGGCTGCCGCCGGAGGTCCTCGCCGAGATCGCCTCGTACACGCCGGGCACGCTGCCGGGCGTCCCGGGCCACGAGTGCTGCGCCCGGATCGTCGCGGTGGGCGCGGAGGTCCGCCACCACCGGGTCGGCGAGCGCGTCCTCGTCCAGACCGACTACCGCCACCTGCTGACCGCGGGCTCGAATGCCGCGTTCGGCTACAACTTCGAGGGCGGCCTCCAGGAGTACGTGCTGCTCGACGAGCGGATGATCCTCGACCCCGAGACGGGCGAGCGCTTCCTGATCCCGGTCGGGGAGGCGCCGTCGGGCTCGGCGGTGGCCCTGCTCGAGCCGTGGGCGTGCGTCGAGAAGTCCTACGCGACGCCCGAGCGCCGCGCGCTCCGGGCGGGCGGCCGGCTGCTCGTGGCGGTGGAGGACGGCGCGCGCCTCGAGGGCCTCGAGCCGCTCCTCGACGCCGGGCCGCCGCGCGAGGTGGTCCGCCTCGACCCGGTCACGGCCGACGGCCTGGCCGGGCTTGGCGACCGGTTCGACGACATCGTCTACGCGGGCGCCGACGCCCGCCGGATCGAGGCGCTCCAGGATCTGCTGGCGCCGGGCGGGGTCATGGACCTCGTGCTCGGCGGCGCCGCCATCGGCCAGCCGGTCGCCGTGGACGTCGGCCGGGTCCACTACGACCCGATCCGGTACACCGGCACGACCGGCACGTCCGCCGCCGAGGGCTACGCGAGGATCCCCGCCGACGGCGAGCTGCGCGACGGCGACCGCGTCGCCATCGTGGGCGCAGCGGGCCCGATGGGCTTCATGCACGTGATCCGTGCGGTCTCGCTGGGCTTCGCCGGGATCCGCCTCGCCGCGATCGACATCGACGACGCGCGACTCGCCCACCTCGCGGCGATCGCCGGGCCCCTCGCGGAGGCCAACGGGGTGGACGCGGTGTTCGCGAACAGCCGCGTCACGCCGCCCGAGGACGGGGCCTTCAGCTACGTCGGGGTGATGGTGCCGGCGCCCGCGCTGGTCGTGCAGGCGGTCGGGATGGCCGCCCCGGGGGCGCGCCTCAACCTGTTCGCGGGCTTCGCGAAGGGGACCCGCGCGCCGCTCGACCTCGACGTGGTCGTCGCGAGGGGCCTCTACCTGTTCGGCACCAGCGGCTCGGAGATCCGCGACATGCGCGCGGTGCTCGGCCGGCTCGAGGCGGGCCAGCTCGACACGAACGTCTCGGTCGACGCGGTGAGCGGCATGGAGGGCGTCGCCGACGCGCTGGCCGCGGTCGAGGCCCGCACCTCGGGCGGCAAGATCGTCGTCTACCCGGCGCTGCACGACCTGGGCATGGTGCGGCTCGCGGACCTCGGGGAAGCGCTCCCCGCGGTGGCCGCACGACTCGACGACGGCCGCTGGACCGAGTCCGCCGAGGAGGCCCTCCTGACCGTGGCGGGGTCGGCGTGATGCAGGTCGCCCGCCTGCACGGCCCCGGCGACATCCGGGTCGCCGACGAGCCGATCCCCGAGCCCGTCGCGGGCGAGGCCCTCGTGCGCGTGACCGCGGTCGGGATCTGCGGCTCCGACCTCCACTGGTTCGAGGAGTCCGCGATCGGCGACGCGGCGCTCATGCGCCCGCTGGTGCTCGGGCACGAGGCCGCGGGCGTGATCGAATCGGGGCCCCGGGCCGGGCAGCGCGTGGCGATCGACCCGAACCTGCCGTGCGGCCGCTGCGACACGTGCACGCGCGGCCTGCAGCACCTCTGCCCCGATGTGCGGTTCCTCGGGCACAGCGTCACCGACGGCGCCATGCGCGAGCGGCTCGCCTGGCCCGAGCACAACCTCGTGCCCCTGCCCGACGCGGTGAGCGATGTCGCCGGGGCCATGCTCGAGCCGATCGGCGTCGCGATCCACGCACTCCGGCTGGCCCGGCTGCGGCCGGGCGACACGGTGGGCGTGTTCGGCGCCGGGCCCATCGGGCTGCTGCTGATCCGGCTCGCGCTCGCGTCGGGCGCGTCGCAGGTCGTGGCCACTGACCGCCTCGCCCACCGCGTCGAGGCGGCGCGCGGCGCCGGAGCGGCTGCGGCCCGGGTCGACGGCGGGGCGGAGCGGGACGCCCTGCGGGCGGCCCTGGGCGGCCGGCTCCTCGACACCGCGGTCGAGATCGCCGGCGACGACGACGCCATCGCGGCGGCGGTGGAGCTCGTGAAGCCCGGCTCGCGCGTCGTCGTGGCGGGGATCCCGCCCGGTGAGACCGTGCGACTGCCCGTGTCGGCGGCGCGCCGCAAGGGCCTCGACCTGCGCTTCGCGCGCCGCATGAACCGCGTCTACCCTGAGGCCATCGCCCTCGCCGGCCAGCTCCGCCCCGAGGAGTTCGTCTCCGCCGAGTTCGAGATCGCCGCTGCCGCCGACGCCATGCGGTACGCCGCGGAGCGCGCCGGCCTCAAGACCATCATCCGCCCAACCCACCCCCAGCCATCGCCCGCGTCGGGCGGCCAGTGACGAGCTGGCGCCCGATCGCCCCCCAGGAGACCCCAACCCGTGACCACCGACGTCAGGCCCGACCCCACCATCGTCTATAGGAGCGACGCTCGCCCGGACTTCGCGCCGTTCGAGGCCGACCTGGGCTCGATCCGCGGATTCGGGTACACGGGCGACCTCGCGTCCGAGCTGTCGGCCGGGAGCCTGGACCGGGAGGCGGCGCTCGCGCTGCTCGATGACATGCTCGCCATCCGCGAGATGGAGGAGATGATCGTGCGGCTGCGGGGCGGCGGCGGCTACGAGCCCCTCCCCGCGTACGACTACCGCGGCCCCACGCACGTCTCGATCGGGCAGGAGGCGTCGGCCGTGGGCGCGAGCTCGGTGCTCCGCCTCGCCGACAACGTCACGAGCTCGCACCGCGGCCACGGCGACGCCATCGCGAAGGGCTTCTCGGGCCTGCGCAAGATGACGGCCGAGCAGCTGGGGGCGCGCCTCGGCCGGGCCGGGACCCGCGAGGAGCTCCTCCCGGTCGCCCTCGAGGGCCACGTCTACCGGGTGATCGCCGAGCTGTTCGGCAAGGACGAGGGCTACTGCCGCGGCCGCGGCGGCGGCATGCACATCGGCGACTTCGCGACGGGCAACCTGGGCGCCAACGCGATCGTCGGCGGGTCGGTGCCGATCGCCACGGGCGCCGCGATGGCGCGCCGGTACGAGGAGGGCGACAGCATCGTGTGCTGCTTCGCGGGCGACGGCGCCTACGCGAACGGCGTGGTGCTCGAGTCGCTCAACTGGGCGGCGCAGTACCAGTGGACCAACCACTACGCGGGCGACAAGCCGTTCGGGCTGCCGGTCATCTACTTCATCCAGAACAACCACTACGGCATGACCCACCGCACCGACGACGAGGTCATGGGCGTGGCGCACCTGGCGCGGCGGGCCGCGGGCTTCGCCGACGGCAGCATGCACGCCGAGGTGGTCAACGGGATGGACGTGCTGGCGGTGCGCGACGCCGTCGCCCGGGCGGCCGAGCTGTGCCGCCGCGGCGAGGGCCCGGTGCTCATCGAGGCGTCCACCTACCGCTACTACGGCCACTCGCTGTCCGACCCGCGCAACGAGTACCGGACGCGCGAGGAGGAGGCGGCCTGGCGGGCCGTTGACCCGATCGAGAACTTCAAGGCGCAGCTCGTGTCCTCGGGCGCCGCGACAGCCGACGAGGTCGCGGCCGTGGCCGCCGAGGCCGTCGCCCGCAACGCCCGGGCAGCCCGGCGCGCGGCCGCCGCCACGGACCCCGCGCCCGAGAGCCTGCTCGACCTGCTGTACACCGACGGCAGCTCCGATGTCGTCCCGGCCGAGGCGGCGTCGGTGGTGCTGGCCGCCGAGCCGCCGGTCGCCAAGCGCGACGCGGAGGGCCGGATCCTGTACCGCGACGCGCTGCGCGAGGCCCTGGTCGAGGAGATGCTCCGCGACAACCGGGTCATCTTCTATGGCGAGGACGTCGCCGACTACGGCGGCGCGTTCAAGCTCACCAAGGGGCTCATGGAGGCGTTCGGGCGCCGGCGCGTGTTCAACACGCCCATCTCCGAGGCGTGCATCTGCGGCACCGCCGTGGGCGCGGGCATCGTGGGCCTGCGGCCCGTCGTCGAGCTGATGTACATGGACTTCGCGCTCATGAGCTCGGACCAGATCGCCAACCAGGCCGCCAAGTGGCACTACATGTCCGGCGGCCAGGTGGAGGTCCCGGTCGTGTACCGCTGCTCGGTGGGCGCGGGCAAGGGCTACGGCGGCCAGCACAGCCAGAGCCTCGAATCGCTGTTCACCCACATCCCGGGCCTGTACGTCCTCTACCCGGCGACGGCCGAGGACGCCAAGGGCCTGCTCAAGAGCGCGATCCGCACGAACAACCCGGTCGTGTTCGTCGAGAGCCAGGGGCTGTACTCCACCAAGGGCGTGGTGCCCGAGGGCGACTACACGACGCCGATCGGGGTGGCGCGGGTCGCCCGCGAGGGCACCGACGCCACGATCGTGGCCTGGGGGCCAGCCGTGCCCGACGCCCTGGCGGCGGCGGACGCGCTGGCCGCCGAGCACGGGCTCTCGGCCGAGGTCATCGACCTGCGCAGCCTCGTGCCGCTGGACATGGAGACCGTGCTCGCGTCCGTCCGCAAGACCGGCCGCGCCGTGGTCGCCGCCCAGGCGATCATCACGGGCTCGTTCGTCAACGAGGTCGTCGCGCGGATCCAGGCCGAGGCGTTCGACGACCTCGACGGGCCGGTCGGCCGGGTCGGCGCCGCCCCGGGCATCAGCCCGCAGGCGGAGAGCCTCGAGCGGGCGTTCCTGCCCACCGCCGACGACATCGTGGCCGCCGTCACGGCCATCGTCTGACCCGCCCCCGAGCCGCGAAGGAGGCCGACGCGATGGCCCAGCCGATCCGCATGCCCAAGCCGGGCCAGATGACCGAGGAGTGCACGCTGCTGCTGTGGCGCAAGCAGGTCGGTGACGCGGTCCACAAGGGCGACGTCCTGTTCGAGATCGAGACCGACAAGAGCGCGATGGAGGTGGAGACCTTCGAGGAGGGCGTCCTGCTCGCGCAGGTCGTGGCCGAGGGGGAGACCGTCCCGGTCAACGCGGTCTGCGGCTGGATCGGCCAGCCCGGGGAGGCCATCCCCGCCGCCGGCCCGACTGCCGGCCCGACTGCCGGCGTCGCGGCGCCGCAGCCGGCACCCGAGACTCTGGCCGCGCCGCCCGCGGTCGCCCCGGAGCCGGTGGCATCGACCACTGCGGCGCCGCCCGCCACGTCGGCGGACGTCAGGATCAGCCCGCGCGCACGACGCCTGGCCGCAGCCGCGGGCGTCGACCCGTCGGCGGTCCGGGGCACCGGTCCGGGCGGGCGCGTCGTCGAGCGCGACGTGCAGGCGGCGATCGCCGCCGGCGCCGCGCAGCCCGCGGCGGCCGCTGCGGCAGCGCCCCGGCCCGGCGAGGGGGCGCCCCGGCCGATGTCGCGCATGCGCCGCGTCATCGCGGAGCGCCTCACGGCATCGTGGACCACCACGCCGCACTTCACGGTCACGGTGGCGGTCGACGCCACGCGGCTCATGGCCCTGCGCGCGGAGCTCAAGGCCGCGGGGGCGGCCCTCACCGTCACCGACTTCGTGCTCGCCGCCACCGCGGACACGCTCGCCGAGTTCCCCGACGTCAACGCCCGGACCGACGGCGCGTCGGTGTGGCCGCGGCGGGGCGTCCAGCTGGGCATGGCGGTGTCGGTGCCCAACGGCCTCGTGGTGCCGGTGATCCGCGACGCGGAAACGCTGACCGTCGCCGAGATCCACGAGCGGGCCGCCGCCCTCGCCGCGTCCGCCCGCGCGGGCACGGCGACACCCGACGACCTGGCGGGCTCGACGTTCACGGTGTCGAACCTGGGCATGTACGGGGTGGAGGAGTTCAGCGCGATCATCAACCCGGGCGAGGCCGCGATCCTCGCGGTCTCGGCCGCGCTCCCGACGCCGGTGGCCGTGGACGGCCGGGTCGAGGTGCGCCCGGTCATGCGGCTCACGCTCTCGGCCGACCACCGGCTCGTCGACGGGGCGATGGGCGCCGAGTTCATGCGCGCGCTCCAGGGCCGCCTCGAGGCCGCCGACGCATTCCGGCTCGGCGCCGCGACCCCGGCCGAGCCCGCCCGCGAGCGCTTCCCGGACGACCCCGACTGGTTCGACGTCGTGGTGCTGGGCGCCGGCACGGGCGGCTACGCCGCCGCGTTCCGCGCGGCGCAGCTGGGGCTCAAGGTGGCGCTCGTGGACTCCGACAAGATCGGTGGGACGTGCCTCCACCGCGGCTGCATCCCGACCAAGGCGATCCTCGAGGCGGCGGACCTCGCCCACCGCGTCCGCGAGCAGGGCGCGTCGCTCGGCGTGGTGGCCGAGGGCGTCCGGCTCGACTACGCCGCCACGGCCGCCAACAAGGACGCGGTCGTCAAGCGGATGTGGACCGGCCTCAAGTCGCTCGTCGGCAAGAACGCGGTCGAGTGGGTCGCCGGGCGGGGGCGGCTCGACGGGCCGTCGCGCGTGGTGGTCACGCTCGAGGGCGGCGGCGTGCGGACGCTCGCCGCGAACGACGTCGTGCTCGCCACGGGCTCGCGCGTGAAGAGCCTGCCGGGCCTCGTGCCCGACGGGAAGCGCATCGTCAGCTCGGACGACGTGCTGCGCTGGACCGAGCTGCCGGCGAGCCTCGTCGTCATCGGGGCGGGCGCCGTGGGGGCCGAGTTCGCCTCGGCGTTCCACGACCTCGGCGTGAAGGTCACGCTGCTCGAGTACCTCCCCTCGCTCGTCCCGCTCGAGGACGCGGAGGTGGGCCGCGAGCTGCAGCGCTCGTTCGAGCGTCGCGGCATCGCCGTCATGGTGAACGCGCGCTTCGACCCGGCGTCCGTGGCGGCCGGCGACGACGGCGTGCGCATCACGGTGGGCCCGGAGGACGGCGAGGCGGCCGAGCTGACCGCCGATGCCATCCTCGTGGCCACCGGGCGCGCGCCCAACGCCGAGGACATCGGCCTCGAGACCACGCAGGCGGCCCTCGACCGCGGCTTCGTGCGGGTCGACGGCCTGATGCGCACGGCAGAGCCCCACCTCTGGGCGATCGGCGACCTGGTGGGCGGGCTGCTGCTCGCGCACACCGCCGCCCACGAGGGCCTGATCGCGGCGCACATGATCGCGGGCGAGCGGGACGTCCACCCGATGGACTACACGGGCCAGCCGCGGGCGACCTACACCCGGCCCGAGATCGCCAGCGTCGGCCTGACCGAACAGCAGTGCACCGACCGCGGCCTGCCGGTGGTGGTCGGCAGGGTGCCCTTCCAGGCGATCGCCAAGGCGCTGATCGGGGGCTCCCGCGAGGGCTTCGCCAAGGTCATCGCAAACGCCGAGACCGGTGCCGTCCTGGGCGTCCACGTCATCGGCCCGCACGCCACCGAGCTCATCGCCGAGGCCTCGCTCGCCACGGCGCTGGGCGCGACGGTGGACCAGGTCGCCGCCGCCACCCACCCCCACCCGACCCTGTCCGAGGTGCTGGGCGAGGCGGCCATGGCCGTCCGGGGCCGCTCGATCAACTTCTAGCGGCCCCGCAACCCCTCGCCTGACGGGGTCGACGCCCGGCCCATGCGGCCGGGCGTCGAGCTGCCCCGGGCCGGATCCTGTGGTGCGCCGGGGCACCACCTGCCCGTCACGCGGGCGCCGGCTTGGCGGTCAGGCGGCGACGCCCCGCGCCTTCTCCAGCACGATCTGGTGGTCCTGCGTGAGCCCCGTCGCGAAGCCGCCCTCGGAGAGCGCGAGGTAGTACTCCCACATCCGGATGAACCGCTCGTCGAAGCCCTGGGCACGGACCGCGTCGAGGTTCGTCATGAACCGCGTCCGCCATGCGCGGAGCGTCGTGGCGTAGTGGGGGCCGATATCGCGTGCCTCGCGCAGCAGGAGCCGCGTGCCGTGGAGCGAGCGCTCGACGACCGCGAGCGAGGGGCACAGGCCGCCCGGGAAGATGTACGTCTGGATCCAGTTGGCGCCGCGGCGCTGCGCCTCGTAGGCGACGTCGGGGAAGGTGATGACCTGGAGGCTGAACCGCCCGCCGGGCCGAAGGACCCGGTCGACGGCCTCGAAGTACGTCGTGTAGAACTCGGCGCCCACCGCCTCGAGCATCTCGATGGAGACCACGGCGTCGTACTGGCCGGTCACGTCTCGGTAGTCGCGCAGCTCGACGTCGACTAGGTGCTCGAGCCCGGCCTCGCGGACCCGCTCACGGGCGAGCGCGTGCTGTTCCCGCGAGATCGTGATCGAGGTGACCCGGCAGCCGAGCTCGCCCGCGGCGTAGAGCGCGAACCCGCCCCAGCCCGACCCGATCTCGAGGACGTGCATGCCGGACCGGAGCCCGGCGCCCTCGGCGATCCGCCGGTACTTGGCGCGCTGGGCGTCGGCGAGCGTCTGGCCGGGCGACTCGAACACGGCACACGAGTAGGTGAGCGTCTCGTCGAGGAACAGGCGGTAGAAGTCGTTGCCCAGGTCGTAGTGCGCCGCGATGTTCCGCCGGGCCTGGCCCCGCGAGTTGCGCCGGGCGCGGTGCGCGAGGCGGCGCGGGAGGTCGAACGGGCGGCGCCACCATCCGCCGCTCATCGCGAGTGCTGAGCGGTTGAGCGCGGCGAGCTCGATCAGCGCCTCGAGGTCCGGCGACGACCACTGGCCGTCCATGTACGCCTCGCCGGCACCGGTCTCGCCGTGGAGCAGCAGTCGGACGGCCGCGGCCCGGTCGTGGACGTGGATCTCGGCCCGCCGATCTGCGGTGCGGTCCCCGAGGACGCGGCGCCGGCCGTCGGGCATGACCACGGTGAGGCAGCCGATCCGGATCCGGGCGGCGGCGCCCAGGAGGATCCGCTCGGCCGCGGCGCTGAGCGTCCGTGACGAGCGTGCCGCGACCCGCGGCGCGGAGGCCTCGATGCTCACGAGACAGCCCTCCCTTCGACGGCCGCCGGGCGGGCAGACGATGCCCTCCGCTCCTCCGTCCCGGGCCCGGCGGCCCCGTGTCGGTGGAAGGTTAGGCCGTTGCGCCACAGCCGCCACGCGTGGATGTAGATCAGGCCGATCGTCCGCTGCGTGGACAGCGGGTGCCGCAGCAGCATCCGCAGCACGCTGCGATTGGTCAGCCGACGGCGGGTGAGCACCAGGCTCGTCGCCAGCAGCGGCAGGCCGTCCTGCCGCAGATTGATCGCGATCCGCAGTCGCGACGGCTCGTCCTGGACGTGGACGGTGTAGCGGCCGTCGATGTCGATGAACGGCGAGACGTAGAAGTCCTTGTCCATCGAGGCGACGAAGCGCGGGCCGGGCTCGCGCGGGCGCAGCGTGTAGAGGTGGCGCTCGAGGTGGGGGGTGTTGTGCACCTCCACGATGACCACCCGCAGCACACGGGCCGCGTCGCGGCATAGGTAGAAGCTGGCCGGGTTGAACACATAGCCCAGCACGCGCGGGCTCGTGACGAGCGTGATGTGCCAGCCGGCCGGGTCCTCGCCCTCGGCGCGCAGATGCGCCAGGACCGTCTCCCGCAGGTCATCGGCGGGCTCCGGCCAGTGGTCCGCGTCGCGGAACTCCAGCACGTTGCGCCGGTTGCGGCCGATCAGCCGGATCCGGCGCGCCACCTCGTCGAGCTCGTCAAGGTCGAGCGCGAGGTAGAAGACGTCATGCTCGAGCGCGTACTCGACCTGGCGCGCCCGACGGTGGCGGACCGCGCCCTCGACCAGATGGGACCTCATGCCGCGAGCTCGCTGTCCTGCTCGGCGCCCACCAGCTCCGCGGCCTCGTAGCCGGACCGGCAGCCGTCCTCGTGGAACCCCCAGCCGAGGTGGGCGCCAGCGTAGTAGGTCGCCCGGTGGCCCTGGAGGCCGGCCACCGCCCGCTGGGACGCCAAGAAGCGCTGCGTGTAGAGCGGGTGGCTGAACTCGCGGGCGAGGATGACGTGCTCGTCGCGGACGGCGTCGCCCGGGTTGACGGACACGAAGTACTGCGTCGGTCCCGGCAGGGACTGCAGCCGGTTCATGTGGTAGGTCATGGTGACCGCGCCGCCGGGCGGGTCGCACGCGGCCTGGTGCACGTTCCAGCTGGCCCACGCGCCCGGGCGCCTGGGCATGACGGACGCGTCGGTGTGGAGGACGACCTCGTTGCGGTTGTACTCGAAGCCCGCGAGGGCGGCGCGCTCGGCCGGGTCGGCGTCGCGCAGCAGCCCGAGCGCGTCGTCGGCGTGGGTCGCCATCACGACGGCGTCGAAGCGGTCGTGGGCGCCGCCCCGGGTGCGGACGACGGCGCCGGCGTCGTGGCGCGCGACCTCCGACACGGGGTCACCGGACCGGACGGTGCCGGCCGGCAGCGCGGCGATCAGCCTGTCGACGTACGACCGCGATCCGCCAGTCACCGTTCGCCACGGGAGCGCTCGGCCGATGCCGATGAGCCCGTGGTTGTCCAGGAAGCGGAGCAGGTAGTCCACCGGGTACTCGAGCGCGCGGCCGGGGGCCGTGGACCAGACGGCGGCCGTGATCGGGACCAGGTAGTGGTCGCGGAAGGCGGCGCCGAAGCCGCGGTCGTCGACGTACTCGCCGAGGGTCATGCCGGTCTCGGAGGACGCGTCGAGGACCGCTCGCGCGTCGCGGTAGAACCGCAGGATGTCGGGGAACAGCCCGAGGTACGAGGGGCGCACCGCGAGGCTGCGCTGGGCGAAGAAGCCTCCGAGCCCGCGCGAGCCGAACTCGACGCTGCAGGCCTCGCAGGCCGACCCGAATGACATGTCGCTGCGCTGCGTCTCGACGCCGAGCTCGTTGAACAGCCCGACGAGCCGCGGATACGTGGGCTCGTTGTGGACGATGAAGCCGGTCTCCACGTTGAGTGGGCCGGCGGGGGTGTCGACCGTGACCGTCGCGACGTGGCCGCCCGGCGTCGCCTCGCCCTCGTAGAGCGTGACGTCGTGGCCGGCGCGGTGGAGCGCGTAGGAGGCGGTCAGGCCGCTGACGCCGGCCCCGACGACGGCGATCCTCATCGGGCGCCAGCCCTGGCTGCCGCACGGGCGTCGAGGGCCCGCTGCATCCCGCCCAGGGCGTCGGTGGCGATCTTGCGGAACGCGCCGCCGGCGAACGGCTCGACCAGGCGCATCCAGCCGCCGAGGCGGATGTCGGCGGTGTAGTCGATGCGCGTCCCGGAGGCGGTGGGCTCGAAGCGGATCTCGTCGACGGCCGACACGCCCGAACCGACGCCGGTGAGCACGACCCGCCGAGACGGCTCGTACGCCGTGATCCGGTACTCCATCGGGACCACCCTGCCGCGCATCCGGATCCCCAGCCGGTAGCGGGCGCCCAGGGCCACGGGCCCGGCGTCGAGGCGCTCCGAGGAGGCGACGCCCGGATCCCACTGCTGAGCGTTGGCGAAGTCCGCGACGAACGCGAAGGCGTCGTCGTGGGCCAGGGTCGTGTCGATGGTCTCGTGCAGGCGGGGCATAGGCTCGGTGCTCCTGGCGGGTCCAGCTCGGGGACCCTTCTGCCCCTTCTTCGCACGACCCTGCGATCCGGACGGGTGCCCGGTGCGAAGAGATGGCGTGATCGCCCCGCAGACCCTCATCGACAACCTGCTCGAAGTCCTCGTCGTCCCGAGCTTCGCCCGGACCGGCTACGCCATCCGCCGCCGGCTGTTCGGCTGGGACGACCCCGCCGAGTGGTCGCTCGCGGGCCGGACCGTCGTCGTCACCGGCCCCTCGTCGGGACTCGGGCTGGAGGCGGCGCGGTCGTTCGCGGCCATGGGCGCCCGGCTGGTGCTCGTGGGCCGTGACCCGGGGCGGCTGGAGCGCACGCGCGACGACCTGGCGGCGATCGCGGGCAACGAGGCGATCGTCACGGTCGTCGCGGACATGTCGTCGCTCGCGTCGGTTCGCGCGGCCGCGGACCGGATCCTCGAGAGCGAGCCGCGGATCGACGTCCTGGTGGACAACGCTGGCGCGATGTTCCCCGAGCGGCAGGAGACCCCCGAGGGCTTCGAGCGGTCGTTCGCCACGATGGTGCTCGGCCCGTTCGTGCTCCTCGCACGGCTCGCCGCGCGCCTCGCCGAGAGCCCCGACGCACGGGTGGTATCGGTCACCTCCGGCGGCATGTACACGCAGGCGCTGCCGCTCGACGACCTGATGTTCGAGCGCGGGCGCTACGAGGGCTCGCGGGCCTACGCGCGGGCGAAGCGCGCGCAGGTGGCGCTCATGCGCGAGCGGGCGCGGCGCCTGCGCGGCCAGGGCGTGCTCGTGGCGGCAATGCACCCGGGCTGGGCCGACACGCCGGGGCTCGCGACGTCGCTGCCGGGCTTCCGCGAGCGGCTCGGCCCGCAGCTGCGGACGCCGGCGGAGGGCGTGGACACGCTGCTGTGGCTGGCAGCGGCACCGCGCGAGCGGCTGGCCTCGGGACGCCTCTACCTCGACCGGCGCGTCCGCCCCTTCGACCGCCTGCCGTCGACGCGCCTGTCGGCCGAGGACCGGCGGGCGCTGTGGGACCAGGTCGCCCGGCTCGCGGGCGAGGGCGGGAGCGCGGCTACGCCTCGGTCGCAGTCGCGGGGGCGGGATCCGACCGGGTCACGGCGCTGACCCGCCGGCCGGGCGGCCGCAGGACGAGCGCCAGCATCGGCACGAGGTACAGCAGCCACACGGCACCCTCGATCACCGTCGGCTGGGGCTGGATGCCGAGGACGCCGGTGACGAGGGCCTCGGCGAGCGAGTCGGGCCGGATCAGCCAGCCGAGGTCCACGAGCTGCGCCTGGCCGACGCCGAGCCAGCCCGCCTCGTGCGCGGTGTGGACCGACGTGGCGAGCAGGCCCGCGGCGACGAACACGAGCACCACCCCGGTGGCCTTGAAGAAGCGGCCGAGGTCGATGCGCACGCCGCCGCGGTAGACCGCGACGCCGAGGCCGATGGCGGTGACGATGCCCAGGAGCGCCCCGAGCCCGGCGGCGAGCGGCGCGCCGGATGCCGTGACCGCCGCCAGCAGGAAGACGGACGTCTCGAAGCCCTCGCGCAGCACGGCCAGCACCGCCATCACCACGAGCGCCCACGCGGTGCCGGCGACCAGCGCAGACGCCGCGGACGCCTCGAGGTCGCGCTTGAGCCCGCGCGCGCTGGTCCGCATCCACAGGATCATGTAGCTCACCATCGCGACCGCCGCCCCGCCGACGATGGTCTCGAGTGCCTCCTGCTGGATCTGCGGGAGGCCCGATGACCAGACCTGCAGGGCGACGGCCCAGGCGACACAGGCCGCGATCGCGAGCGCCACCCCCAGCGCCACGAATCGGAGGGCGTCGGCTCGACCGCGCTGGCGCAGGAAGGCCGCGATGATCCCGACGATCAGGGCGGCCTCCAGGCCCTCGCGCAGGCCGATCACGAACGTGGGAAGCACGGGGGACGCCTCCGGCTGCGATGGGGGACGGAGCAGTGCGGGAGCCGAGTGTAGGCAGTGTTGCACCGACTCGTCAAGGCGCCTTGTCATCGAACGGCAGGACTACCTGACCTAGACGTCCCGGACCCCGAACGCGGCCCTGATGGCGCTTGCGGACCCGTGTCCGCGCCTTCGGGCGCCGTCCGTGCAGGCGGCCGGCGGGCTGGCCGGCTCGCACGGTTGCGCGGATCGCGCCGGTGGCCGACGCTTAACGTCAACCAAGGAGGTCCACCAGCCCGATGAACGCCCCCGCCCAGCTGCACGCGCTCGGCCAGAGCCTGTGGCTCGACAACATCACCCGCGACCTGCTCGAGTCCGGCACGCTGGCCCGCTACATCGCGGAGCTGTCGGTCACGGGCCTGACGTCCAACCCCACGATCTACGACAAGGCGATCGGCGGCTCGCCCTCCTATGACGCCGCCGTCCGCGCCGCGCACGACCGCGGCCTGTCGGCCGAGGCGACCTTCTTCGAGCTGGCGCTCGACGACCTCACCCGTGCGGCTGACCTGTTCCGCCCCGTGTTCGACCGGACGCTCGGCGTCGACGGCTTCGTCTCGCTCGAGGTGTCGCCGCTGCTGGCGTACGACGCCGCTGCGACCACCGCCTGGGCGGCCCGGCTCCACGCCACGGGCGGCCGCCCCAACCTGTTCATCAAGATCCCCGGCACCCCTGAGGGCCTGCCGGCGATCGAGGACTCGATCGCGAACGGTGTGCCGGTCAACGTGACGCTGCTGTTCAGCCCGGCGCAGTACGCGGCCTGCATGGATGCCTACACCCGCGGCGTCGAGCGGCGCGTGGCGGCGGGCCTGCCGCCGTACGTGCCGTCGGTGGCCTCGTTCTTCGTGTCGCGCTGGGACGCGGCCATCGCCTCCTGGATCCCGGCCGAGCTCAAGAACGGGCTCGGGCTCGCGATCGGCGCCAAGGCCTACGCCGACTATCGCGCGTACTTCGCGTCCGACCGCTGGGGGCGGCTCCTCAACGAGGGCGCGCGCCCGCAGCGCCTGCTGTTCGCCTCCACGGGCACCAAGGACCCGGCCGCGTCGGACGTGCTGTACGTCGCGGGCCTGGCCGCCCCGTACACCGTGAACACCATGCCCGAGGAGACGCTCCACCACTTCGCCGACCACGGCGCGGTGCCGGCGGTGCTCGCGCCCAACCCGGCGGGCGCGGACGAGGCGCTGGCCCGGTACGCGGGCGCCGGCGTCGACGTCGAGGCGCTGGGCGCCGACCTCCAGAGCAAGGGCGCCGAGGCGTTCGTGAAGTCGTGGAACTCGCTCCTCGAGCGGATCGACACGAAAGCCGCGGAGGTGGCCGCCGCCGGCTGACAGGTGCGCGCAGGGGTGCGCGCCAGATATGCCGGCTCCGGGTATTCGGCAGGGATTCCGTGCCTGCCACCCGCCCGGCGCATGCCTGACACTGGATCCAGCCGAATTGCGAGAACCGATGTGACGAGTACCCGCTCCACGCATATCTGTCATCGGGCGCCAGACGCGTGGCCGGGGAGTGGCCGGGGCCGGTGCGCGGCGAGGCGGGTGCCGATCGCGCCGACGCTGCGTCGGCCGCCGCAGCGAGAAGCCCGGCCGGAGAGGCCGGGCTTCGTCGCGTCGTGGAGGGGCGGGGGATCTCTTTAGCTGGAGGCGGCCTCGAGCGCGGCGCGCACCCGGCCCAGCCGCGAATCGCGCTCGCGCACGAACCGCTCGATGCCGGCAAGGATGTGCGCCGGGTCCAGGTGCGCCTCCTCGATCACCTCGTCGAGGGCGCCGCCGGTCCGCCACCGGTCGTCCCAGTCGGCGCCGATCGAGTACGCCTCGGCGACCGGGCCTGACGCCCAGTCGCGCATCAGCTTCACGGCGCCGTTGGTCACGACCATCGCGTCGAGCCGGTGGGCCTCCGACGCGATCGACTCGCGGTAGGCCGCGTCCTGGCGCCGGAAGAGCTCCTCGCTCTGGGCCGCCACGACGCGGACGTTGAGCCCGCGGGCGTCGAGCTCGGGGAACAGCGACACTAGGTTCTGGGTGGACATCGTGCCGCGCACGAAGACCGTGCCTCCCCTCGGCTGGTCGGCGCGCCACGCGCGGAGGACGTACGCGCCGCGGGCCGCCTCGAGGTGCGAGGGCATGCCGAGCGCCACGCGGTCCGGCAGCGTGATCGGCGGGCGCGTGAGGTGCAGCACCACGATCGGCGCATCCGTGCGGAACGCCGCCGCGAGCATCACGGGCACCTCGTTGTACTCCCACGGGTGGAGCTCGACGACATGGCCCCTCGGGAACAGCTGCATCACACCCGGCGCGAACACGCCGAAGTGCGTCCGCGAGTCCTCGGCGGTCTCTGGCCCCGAGTGGCCGGCGACGTACAGGAGGCGTCCCAGCCGCAGCTCCGTGTCCTGGGCTAGCTGGCTGAACAGGCGCAGCGGGCCGTACTTGAGGTAGCTGAACGAGCCGTAGGTGCTCATCGCGCCCCAGAACCCGTCGAACGAGGCGAACGGGTCGGCGGCGAGGTTCACCGACGCGAGGCCGGCCATCATGCCGGCGTTGGTGAACTCGGTGATCTCGGTGGGCAGCAGGGAGCCCGTGGGATTGGTGTCGCGCTCGTACCAGCCGCCGCCCGTCTCGCCGCCGAAGCCGTGGGCGAAGCCGGCGAGGTTGGTCGATTCGGCGAGGTCGGCAGAGGCCGCGATGAACAGCGGGCGGCCATGGTCGCGCAGGCAGGTTGCGTTGACCCAGCCCGCCCAGGCGGCAAGGCCTGCGCGGTTCGGCGCGCTGTCTCCGGGCTGCTTCCACATGGCGGCCGGGTAGGCGGCGGTGTCGAACAGGCGCACGTCGTCGAAGACGCGGCCGCCATCGCCCAGGCGCAGCCCGGGCTCGTCGGACGGCACCGTGGCCGCCACCGCGAGCAGGCGGTCGGACAGCCAGCGGATCAGGGCCGGGTCGCGCCGCAGCACGGACATCGCCACGTCGAGGTTGTGCGCGGCCTGCTTCGTGCGGGTGGCCGCGTCGGCCGGGGCGGACTCGTCCACGCCCTCGTAGGCCACACCGTAGCGCGCCATGAAGTCCTTGCGGACGGCCCAGAACTCGGGCGCGTGGCGCGGCCACGGGGTGCCGTGGGAGGCGGCGTCGAACTTGCCGTAGCCGCGACCCTTGCGGGTCTTGAACCAGGCGATCGACGGCACGTTGGCCGAATTGTCGCCGTGCGTGACCTCGAGCAGCGTCCGGGCCACAGGCTCCCAGTGCATGCCGTCCTCGGTGCCGGTGACCCGCCATCCGTAGGGCGCGAACCAGTCGTCGGGCCCGCCCGGGACGACCGAGGAGGCCGGCCGACCGTCGATGCCGAAGTCGTTCCAGTCGACGAGGAACACGAGGTTGGACAGGCCCAGGCCCCACGCCGAGTTCTTGACCTCGTGCGTGGCGCCCGGCGTCAGCCCGCCCTCGCCCTCGACCACGAAGACGCGGACGTCGTCGACGCCGGCGATCTTGAGCGCGAGCGCCTCGCCCGCGGCCACGGGCATCCCGTGTCCCGACGGCCCGGTGTTCGCCTTGAAGAACAGCGTCTTGCCCGCCATCTCGGCGTGGCCCGGCAGCCCGTCGCGGCGGCGCAGCGTGAGGAGGTCCTCGGGGAGGACGGTCCAGCGGCCGTCATCGGGCAGCGCGAAGCGGTCGTCGCCGTCGAGTGCGGCCCGCTGTCGGAGGCTGTCCGAGAGCACGGCCAGCAGCGTGTAGACGACGGGCACCGTGTGGCCCGCCGAGAGCACGAACCGGTCCGCGAAGCGGAGCCAGGGCTGGCGGATGTCCCAGCGCATGGCGCCCGAGAGCATGAGCGCCAGCAGCATGTGCACCTTGGAGTGCGAGCCTCCGGGGTGCCCGCTCTGGCGGTCGTTGAGCGCCAGGTCGAGGCACTCGTCGACCACGTCCTTGACCAGCTCCCAGCGCTCGAAGTCCGCCTCGGCGGCGGCGAAGAGGGCGTCGACCTCGCTGGCCGGCGCAGGCGTGGACACGGGCGAGGTCACCGGGCCGCCCCTGCCGCGACGAGCGGCTCGATGAAGGCGTGCATCCGGCGCAGCGCCTCGGCGATGTTCTCGCGCGAGTTGGCGTAGGACAGCCGGATGTGGTTGACGCCGACCTCGCCGAAGGCCGTCCCCGCCAGGACTGACACACCGGCCTCGTTCAGCAGGCGGCCCGCCAGCTCCACGCCGGTGAGCCCGGTGCCGGAGATCTCGGGAAAGACGTAGAAGGCGCCCGAGGGCCGGAGACAGTGGACGCCCGGGATCGCGTTGAGGCCGTCGACCACGAGGTCCCGGCGGGCCTTGAACTCCGCGACCATCCGGTCGACCTCGTCCTGGGGCCCGGCGATCGCCTCCACCGCGCCCACCTGCGCGAACGTCGTCGCGCCCGAGACCGAGTTGATGATCAGGCGGCCGAAGCCGTGGCCGAGCCACGACGGGATGATCGCGTAGCCGAGGCGCCAGCCGGTCATCGCGTAGGTCTTGGAGAAGCCGTCGAGGACGATCGTCCGCTCGGCCATCCCCGGCAGCGACGCGATCGAGACGTGCGCGCCCTCGTACAGGATCCGCGAGTAGATCTCGTCAGACAGGACTGCGATGTCATGCTCGATGGCGATGGCGGCGATCTTCTCGAGGTCGCCGCGGGTCAGCACGCCGCCGGTGGGGTTGGCCGGCGAGTTGATGACGATCAGCTTGGTGCGCGGGGTGACCAGCGAGGCGAGCTCGTCGGGGTCGAGGCGGAACTCGTTCTCCTGGCGGATGGCGATGGGGACGGGCGTCCCGCCGACGAACCGCGTGACCGATTCGTAGATCGGATAGCCGGGGTCCGGGACGATCACCTCGTCGCCGGGGTCGACCAGCGCGAGGATCGCGTAGTACATGACCCCCTTGCCGCCGACGGTGACGAACACGTTCTGCGGATCGGGGGCGAAGCCGCGGCGCTGCGCCGTGTCGGCGGCGATGGCGTCGCGCAGCTCCGGGATGCCGGAGAACGGCGGGTAGTGCGTCCTGCCATTGTCGATCGCTCGCTTCGCCGCCTCGCGGACGTTGGCCGGGGTGTCGAAGTCGGGCTCTCCGATCTCGAGGTGGACGATGCTGCGGCCGGTGGCCTCGAGGGCGCGCGCCCGGGCGGCGGCCTCGAATGCGGTCTCGGTGCCGATGGACGCCATGCGGGAGGCGAGCTGCATGGATCGATCTCCTGGCGAGTCGTTGAGGCGTCCACCATCCCACCGCAAGCCGAAAGCGTCCAGCGCGACCTGCTTGGATGATTGTTCAGCTTCGCTACACGATTGCGGCGTCGCCGCGGCCAATCGATCGACTGGTCACTCGGCTGGCCAGCGCAGCGCCTCGAGCGTGGCGGCGATCGCCGGGTGCGCGCGTCGCCCAGGCTTCACCGCCAGCAGGACGCGACGCGTCATCGCGGGGCGCAGGGGCGCGATGCGCGCCCGTACGCGCCGGTCGCGGAGTGCGAGGCCCGGCAGGATGGCGACGCCCAGCCCCGCCTCGACAAGCGCGATGATCACGCTGTAGTCGCGGCAGGCGGAGCGAACCTTCGGCTCGAAGCCGGCTCTGGCGCACGCGCGCTCGACGGCACCCCGGATGTTGCTGGTCTCGGTGTCCATGATCCACGGGTGGTCGGCGAGGTCCCGCAGCGCGACCGCTCCCGCGGCCGCGCTGGGCGCGCCGGGCATCGCGAGGTACAGGGGATCCGCGCCGAGCTCCACCAGTTCGATCGTCGGCTCCGCGATCTTCGTGGCGTCGTCGTAGATGTCCACGATCGCCAGGTCCACCTCGTCCAGGCGCAGTGCCGAGAGGCTCTCCGCCGCCTCGAGGTCGCGCAGCGTCACGTTCAGGCGCGGGTGGTCGAGGCCCAGCTGGGCGATGGCGCCGGGCAGGATGGCCCGTGCCGCCGTGGGGAACGCCGCGATCCGCAGTGTGCCTGTGATCTCGTCGCGGCTGGCTGCCAGCTCGGCCTCGGCTGCGTCGATCGCGGCCGTGATCGAGTCGGCGTGGCGGACCAGCATCTGGCCCGCGTCGGTGAGCCGGATCCTTCGCCCCGCAGGCTCGAGCAGCGTGACGCCGGCCTCCGCCTCGAGGATGCGCAGCTGCTGGCTGACCGCCGACGGGGTGATCGAGAGCGCGTCCGCGGCCGCCCGGATCGTGCCGCGCCGGCCGACCTCGCGCAGGAGCTGGAGCCGCCACACGCCGAGCATGCCCGAAGCCTAGCCGATGGCGCGCGGGCGGAGCCTCCCGCGCGCAGTCCTGTACCGTTCCGGCATGCCCAGCGACGAGCCGCCCTACCACCCGCCCGCCGCACCGGACCGCTTTCGCGCGGTCGACCGGCCCACACTCGTGGTCGACCGTGCCCGCGCGGAGCGGAACATCGCCGCGATGAGCGCCAAGGCCGCGGCGAGCGGCGTCCGCTTCCGGCCGCACTTCAAGACCCACAACCGGGTCGAGATCGGCGAGTGGTTCCGTGCTGCCGGCACCACCGCCATCACGGTGTCCTCGGTGGAGCACGCCGTCACGTTCGCGGACGCGGGCTGGGACGACATCACGATCGCCTTCCCGATGGTGACTCGGGCGCTGCCGACGATCCGCGGGCTGGCCGAGCGCGTCCGGCTCGGCGTGCTGCTCGACAGTCCCGAGACCGCTGCCGCACTCGCCGGCGTCGAGGCGCCGGTCGACGTCTGGGTGGACGTGGACGCGGGCTACGGCCGGTCGGGCGTCGCCTGGGATGACCCCGAGGGCCTCGCGGCCGTGGGATCCGCCGTGGAACGACTCCCAGGGCACCGGCTGCGGGGCGTGCTCACCCACTCCGGGCAGACGTACCACGCGCCGAGCCGGGCGGCCATCGAGGCGGTCTGGGCCGAGACGGCGGCGCGCCTCGCGCAGGCGCGAGATGTCCTCTCGGCCGCCACCGGGAGACGCGGGCTCGAGATCTCCGTCGGCGACACGCCCGGCTGCAGCGTGGCACCCCGCCTCGACGGCGTGGACGAGGTGCGGCCCGGCAACTTCGTGTTCTTCGACCTCCAGCAGCTGGCGGTGGGCGCCTGCACCGAGGCCGACCTCGCCCTCGCGATCGCCTGCCCCATCGTGGCGGTGTACCCCGCGCGCGGCGAGGCGGTCGTGCACGGGGGCTCGGTCCAGCTTTCGCGCGACACTGCGCCCGGGCCGGGCGGCGGCGAGAGCTTCGGCCGTCTGGCCGTCGTCGACGCCGACGGGTGGCGGCTGCTTCCGGCCGAGGCTGGGTCCGTCCGCGCCCTCTCGCAGGAGCACGGCGTGCTCCGCTGCTCTCCGGAGGTGCTCGGCCGCCTCCGGGTGGGCGACCTCGCGTTCGTCATCCCGGCCCACGCCTGCCTGCCCGCGAACTTGATCGCTCGCCAGGTCGTCATCTGACCGCGATGGATGCTTTCGGGGGTGAACCACCAAGAGCCCCGGAGTTCGTGGGCGCGTGGCTCCGAGGGGCGCGCGGTGTGCGGAGATCGGCCGAGGGATTGCTCACGACGAAGGCGGTCGGGCCGCCGCGCTTCGGCTGTCCGGCTTGATGGTGCCCGGGCGGGCACCGCCGAGCTCTGTATGGGGTGATGCTACCTAGATAGGGTCATCTGACACTCGGGGAGCCACGACGCGGATGCGTTGGCAGCCGTCCAGTGGCCAGCAGCGCGAGCCCGCCGCCGCCCCGGCTCGCTGGTCAGTGTGTCGTGGCGACGAACGTGCCCGTGGCCTGCCTCGACAGGAGGCCGCTGGTGGAGCCCGACCGACTGACCGTCCCGCCCGCAGCCGGGATGTCAACGTACCCGAGCGTCGTGGACCACTGCCCGAAGTAGTCGCCCTGGCTGCTGGGCACCGAGATGGACGGGCACTTCGTCACCTGGCCGAGGTTGTTCTCCGAGGTCGGCCCGAACTGGACATGCCAGAACTGGGCATCGGGTGGACCCTGGAGCTGGCCGCGCGCCTGGACGCCGATCCTCTCGTTGATGGTGGCGGAGCATGGCTCGATGAGCGCCTTCGCAGTCCCCTTGACGGTGACCTGGCCGGTGGCGCTGATGGTCCCGTCGTCGGCTGCGGTCAGCTCGATCGCGGTCGCCTTGACCGTGAGGTTGTAGGACCAGACCCCCGCGGAGTTCATCTTGAGCGTGCCGGAGATGTTGACCTTCAGATTGCCCTTGACGTGGTAGGTGCCAGTCGCACTGGCGATCCCCCGCCGCGAGACCACGTTGAACGCGACGGTGCCGGTCGTGCCCGGACCGCCGGCCGTGTACGTGAACGTGGTGGGCGAGGTCACGGGCTGGCCGGACGGGTCGATCTGCTTTGGGCCGCTGAGGGTCGCGCGAACCGGGAGCTGGACGTCCGCCTTGTCGACCCAGTGGTAGACCGTGACCTTGACCGGCGTCTGGCTGCCGGGGTCCACCTCCGCCGACTTCGGGTCGGGGCGCACCTCGAAGCACTTGCCGCCCTTCCACACGTCCGACGCGTAGAGCACGAGCATGTAGGGCGTGAGCTCCCCCAGGAGGACCATCATGCCCGCCGAGGCTCGCGCCTGGTCGCCGGTGACGGTGCCGTCGATGCTGGTGATGCTGAAAACGTTCCCGCCCTGGGCCACCTGCCCCTCTGGACCGATCGTGAGGCTGTCGGAGAAGCCGAGGTCGGACTCGTGCGCCTGGTTGATCGTCCGCGTCAGCTGTTCGTCCCAGGTCGCCTTGGCAGTCATCGACGCGACTTCCGCCTGGTCGTTGACCTGGGCGGCGTAGTCCGTGTGCCCGGTGATGTTCCAGCCCAGCGTCAGCCGCCCCGGCGAGGTGGTGGTCTCGCGGTCAGTGATGTCCACGGCCCCGCTGACGCCGCCGCCGGGATCCGGACACGGGTTGATCGTGAACGCGTAGGTCGACTGCCCCGAGGTGGTGACCTGACGGCCCGACGACGCGACCGTGGCCGTGATCGACCCCGTGAGGTCCAGCTTCGCCGAGACGACGCCGCCCGCGGTGCTGTACGTCAATGTGGCATCCCCGGACAGCGAGCCGTGCGCGTTGGTGGCGTCGAGGGGCTGGCTGAGGGTGATCTCCGGGACGTCGTCGAGTTGTGGATCGAACGTCCCGATCGCGAGCGTGCTCAGCAGGAGGACGAATAGCCAGCTCGTGGCCAGGAGCCCTTGCGCTGGATGGACCGTGGGGGCGCCGCCGGGGACCCGGTAGGACGCGAGTGCAGCGTTCGGGATCGCCGCGCTGCCGAGCTTCGCCTGGAGCTGATCGCGCAGCTTCGAGAGCGCCTGCGCCTCCGCCTGGTCAAGGGCCGTCTGCTCGTCGGTCGCCGTCGGGCCGTACGTGCCGGCGGCGTCGACCAGCTTGGCGAGGTCGGCCTCGAGCGCGGCCGCCTCCTTGCCGATCGCCTGGGAGTCGAGGGCCACCTGCGGCCGCCACGACGCGACGACGCTCGGGTCGACCGGCCCCTTCTGGAGCGCAGCCGCGCCGCCGGTGGCGCCGGGCGCCGCACTGCCGCCTGGCGTGGGTGTGGGACTCGCCCCGCAGGCCGCGAGGACGGACGCAAGGACGAGGACCGCCGCCGAGCGGCGCATCGGGACGCGCATCGCCATCGAACCCCCAGCGGCCGGGAGCCGCCGTCGAGCCCTCTGACTCGGCGTTCGCAGCGGCCGGTTGGGCGGGATTGTTTCGGCAACCGAAGGCTTCGTCAATGGGCAGTTTGACACGGCCGTGTCGCCCTGCCGATCGGGCGCCTCGTCAGCCCGCCGGATCAGCCCGCACCAGCTCCAGCCGCTGCATCAGCGCCACCCGCCACGGCCAGCGCCACGGAGTCGCCGAGACGGGGGCCAGCCTCGCGTGGTCGAGCGATCGCGCCGGGTCTGGCGCGTGGCGGTGCATCGGCATCCGTCCCGGCAGGATGTCCCACATTAGGACCCGGCCGGCCGGGCGGAGCACGCGCGCGATCTCGGCGCTCGCGGCCGCCGGATCGGTCCAGTGGTGGAGCGAGAGCGTGCTCACAACGATGTCGAACTCGGCGTCGCCGAACGGCAGGGCCGCGGCGTTGCCCACGACGAAGGCAGGCCGGGCGGCGGCCGGCAGCCGCTCGGCGCCGAGCCGGGCCCGCGCGATCATCGCGGGGTCGAGGTCGAGCCCCACGACGTCGAGCCCGTGGTCGCGGACCAGGCGCACGGCCAGGTGCCCCGGACCACAGCCCAGCTCGAGCGCCCGGGCGCCGGTCGGCGCCGACGCCGCCACGTCCGCCGCGACCGAGCCGTAGAAGCCGCCGAGGAGCCGTGCAGACCACGTGTCGTAGCGCGCGGCGTCGCCCATCACGACCCCGTCCTCGAGCTCGTGCGCCTGGCGGCCGCCGTGCAGCCGGCCGCGCGCGGCCACCGCCGCGAGCGCCCCGGCGCCGGCCAGGGCCGCCATCGTCCGCCACCGCGCCATCTGCCGCCTCCTTCGTCCCCTTCGTGGGCTCGGCCCGGTCGCCTCCGTCAGCCCGCCCGGAGGTCCGCGAACGCCGGCAGCACGTCGGCGGCCAGCGACTCGAGGACGTCGCCGGTCGCAAGGCCCGGCACGTCCGAGATGATGATGTAGTCCACGCCCGTGTCGACCAGCCGGCCGTACGTGTCGATCACCTCCTGGGGCCCGCCGACCACCGCGTGCTCGCGGTACTGCGCGAGCGTCTGGTCCCGGCGGTACGTCCGCGTGAGGACCTCGGGGTCGTCGCCGGCGCGGATGAGCGTGGTCTCGACGTTCGAGGAGCGGATCAGCGCGTCGGCGTCACGCCCGATGGCCTCACAGTGGCGCCGGATCACGTCGAACTTGTGCGCGAACCATGCAGGCTCTGCGAGGTGGCCGCCGAAGTTGGTGGCGTCACCGAACCGGGCCGCGAGCTTGAGCGTCACCTGCTCGCCGGCGCCGCCCACCCACACTGGCGGATGCGGCGTCTGCACGCCCTTGGGCTCGTTGATCGCGCCGTGGATGCTGTAGTGACGGCCCTCGAAGGTGGCGTAGGGCTCGCGCCACATCGCGTGGACCACCTCGAGCGCCTCGCCCAGCATCCGCAGGCGGGTCGGCGTGTCGGGGAAGTCGTAGCCGTAGGCGCGGTACTCGTGCTCGTACCAGCCCGCGCCGATGCCGAAGTCCAGCCGGCCATGGCTGAGCACGTCCACGGTGGACGCCATCTTCGCGAGCAGGGCGGGGTTGCGATAGCCGTTTCCCGTGACCATCTGGCCGATCCGGACCCGGCTCGTCTCGCGGGCCAGCGCCGCGGTGGTCGTCCACGCCTCGAACGTGGTCTCGAGCACGGGCTTGAAGTACGTGTGGAAGTGGTCGAACAGCCAGACCGAGTCGAAGCCGAGCGCCTCGGCGCGCCGGGCGACCCGGACGAGCGCCTCGAACTGGTCCACCGGGTCCTCGATCGCGACGAGGTCGAGGATCCAGCCCTGGGGCACGAACAGGCCGAAGCGGAGCGGACGGCGCACGGGACCTCCCATCGAGCGGAGCGGCGGGATCGCCCGGCCATGATGCCGCGCGCCGCGCCGGGGCGCGAACGCACGCGACGGCCTCAGTCCACCGCTGCCGCCACGCCGTCGATCGCCGCCCGTGCGGCACGCGCCAGCGCGCCCAGGTCGAACGGCTTGCCGAGCACCGGGAAGGATCCCTCGTCGACGGCCGTCCGCCCCTCGCCGGCGTACCCGGTGATCAGGAGGACCGGCAGGCCCGGACAGCGGTCCACGGCGCGGCGGGCGAGCTCCGGGCCGAGCATCCCGGGCATCGTCACGTCGGTGACGAGCAGTGCCAGGGAGGGATGCCGCTCGAGCTCGGCAAGCGCCTCGGAGCCGCTGCCGGCCTCGGCCACCGCGTACCCGAGCGACGCCAGCATCCGCGAGGTCACCTGGCGGACGGCCGGCTGGTCCTCGACGAGCAGCACTCGGCCCATCCCGCCCGGCGTCGCCACGTTGGACGGCGGCTCGGGCGCCGGGTCCGGGGATTCGACTGCGGGCAGGTCGATCTGGAAGGTCGAGCCCCGGCCGGGCGCCGATACGCAGCCGATCCGGCCGCCAGCCTCGGTGACGATCCCGAGCACGGTCGGCAGGCCGAGGCCCGTGCCGGCGCCGAGCAGCTTGGTGGTGAAGAACGGCTCGAAGATCTGGCTGCGCACCGCCTCGTCCATGCCCATGCCGGTGTCCGCGACCACGATGCGCGCGACGGCCTCCCCAACGCGCTCCGTTGCGTCGATCCGCTCGACCGCGATCGTGAGGCGGCCTCCGTCGGGCATGGCGTCGCGGGCGTTGACGGCCAGGTTGACGATCACCTGCTCCAGCTGGGAGCGGTCCATGCGCACGTGGACCGCTCGCGCGGGCCCGACGGCGCCCAGCGTCACGTGGTCGCCGAGGAGGCGGCGGAGCATCGGGGTGAGGTCGCTCACGACCGCAGCCGGCTCGAGGACCCGCGGCTGGAGCACCTGGCGGCGGCTGAACGTGAGCAGCTGGCCGGTCAGGGCCGTGGCGCGGTCCGCCGCGCGGATGAGCTCCTCGGCGTCCTCGGTCGACGCGCCGCGGGCCACCGCATCGGCCTGGATGAGACCGCCGTACCCGCGGATCACGGTGAGCAGGTTGTTGAAGTCGTGCGCGATGCCGCCCGCGAGCTTGCCCACGGCCTCCATGCGCTGCGCGCTGCGGAGCCGCGCCTCGAGCTCCTTCTCGGCGGTGATGTCGATCAGGATCCCGCGCCAGGTGACGCCCTCGGCGCCGGGCTCGCGGAGCAGCGTCGCCTCGTCACTGATCCACCGCACCCCGCCATCGGCGTCGAGCAGCCGGTACTCGCTCACGCTCCGCTCGCTGCCTGCCCCCGCCTCGAGGGCGGCCTCCTGCGCGGCGATGCCCTCGCGGTCATCGGGGTGGATGCGGCTCCACCAGAACCCGGGGTCCGTGATGAACCGCTCGGGCCGGAACCCGAGCAGCTGCTCGATCCGTGGGCTGATGTACGTCCAGGCGCCGTGGATCCCCGGCGCGGCCTCGTAGACCACGCCTGGCATGCGCTCCACGAGGTCCCGATAGCGCGCCTCGCTCTGCTCGAGTGCCGAGGCGGCGCGGCGCTGGAACTCGCGGTAGGCCCACACCATCGCCGTCAGGAACAGCAGGTAGACGAACGAGAAGCCGAAGTCGGCCGCCGTCGGGGTCGAGCCCGGGTCGGCGATGAACGGCATGACCAGCGACCCGATCGCCACCATCGCAAGCGAGGCCCGGAACCCCGCGACGATGGCGTCCACGAGGACCACCACCACGAAGATGAGCAGCGCGAGGTGGTAGTACTGGTCGACGAAGCCGTCGAGCAGCGCGATGGCCGAGGCCGCGGCTGCCGCTCCGGCCACCGCCAGCCACGAGCCGGGCCGGGGCAGCATGATCCCGCCCGCCACGACCACGGTGGTCACGAACGTGGCGGCGCCGAACGGCAGCCACAGCGACTCGGGCACGCCAGAGATCGGCATCGAGGGGACGAAGCCGACCACCGAGACGATCGCGACCAGCAGCCCCAGCCGCGCGTAGTGGAGGCCACTCGCCCGCGGGCCCGCAGGCGCCAGCGGCCCGGCAGGGTCGGGCAGGAGCAGGGCTGCGAGCGGTGCCATCAGGCCCGCAAGGCGCGGCGGCGAGGGCTTCGCGAGGCGCGGGTGCTCGGGCATGGGCTCCTGGAGGCTGGGCAGTGACCCCGTAGCGGTCTGCGCGAGCATAGCGATCCCGCCGGATCCCGCCGATGGCCCGAATGGGCCGCCTCCCTGCCACTCGAGGTGGGACCGTCCGCGCGGGGCGGGCGGAGGCGGCGGAGGCGGCGGCACGCCGCGCCCGCGGGGTGGGGATAGCCCCACCCTCAAGATGCCCGCTGCCCGGCTGGGAGCGCCGCGCCGGCCCGCCTACCGTGAGGAGCGTCAACAACCGCACCTGCCCCCGGAGGGAAGGAGCCCACAATGCGCCGCCTGTTCGCGGTCGCGGCCACGGTCGCGATCCTCATCCTCGCCCTCGCGCCCGCCGCGCTCGCGGCCGACACGGTCAGCTGGACCGGTCGGGGCGCGATCATCAGCATCGACGGCACGGTGGACGTCCCGGCCGGCCAGACGGTCGACGGCGTCGTCATCGTCAACGGCACTGCGACCATCGAGGGCACGGTGAACTCGATCGTCGTGATCCGCGGCACAGCCACCCTGACCGGAGCCACGGCCCAGCACCTGCTGGTCGTGGACGGCACCGCCAACCTCGGGCCGGGAACCACGGTCAGCGGCGACATCACCACCCTGCGCGGGGACGTGCTGCGCGACGCGTCCGCGGTCGTCACCGGCCGCACCACCACGCTCGACACCAACCTTGCCGCGCTGGCGTTCGCCCTGATCCCGGTCCTCATCGTGATCTGGGTCGGCGTGTACGTCGCCATGGTCGTCGCGGGCCTCGCACTGGCTGCGTTCGGCGCCCGGCAGACCCGCGCCGCCGAGGCGCTCATCACCCGCAAGCCCGGCCAGACGCTGGCCGCCGGCCTGATCGCGACGATCGCCCTGCCCATCCTGTTCGGGCTGGTCACGGTGACCGTGATCGGCGCCCCGGTCGGGCTCGCGATGCTGCTGGTCGGCCTGCCGCTGCTCGCCTTCATCGGCTGGCTGGTGGCAGCGGTGTGGGTGGGCGACTGGCTCCTCGGCCAGCGCGGCACCTACGAGGCCGAGCACCCGTACAAGGCGGCGGTCCTGGGCGTGGTGGTCCTCGCCCTGGCCGGGATCCTGCCCTTCGTTGGGGCCATCGCGACGCTGTTCGGCGTCGGCGGGGTGGTCCTCGCCGCCTGGTCGGGGTTCCGGCCCGAGACGCCGGTCGCAGCGACGGTGACCCCGGCCGGCCCCACCGGCTGGACCGGGACCGTCCCGACCGTGGGCTGACCGGAGCGGCGCCCCTCTGCACGGCGGCGCCACCGCCGGACGCCCAGTCAGGTCGCGCACCACGAGGGTCCCGACGGTGATCGTCGGGACCCTCCGCGCGGGCCGCGCGGCCGGACCGGCCGGCACGTCGCCGCCAGGCTGAACCGGACGGTCCGGCCCTTGCGGGCGCCACCGACCCCCAACACGCTCACTCCGGCGTCCCAACGAGGAGCCTGTCATGCACGTTCTCGTCGCCTATGCCACGCGCCACGGCGCGACCCGCGGGATCGCCGAGCGCATCGCCGACCGCATGCGGACGCACGGCCTGGAGGCCGACGCGCGACCCGCCGCCGAGGTCCGCGACGCCGACCGCTACGACGCCTTCGTCGTCGGCGGCGCGGCGTACATGTTCCACTGGCTCGGCGACGCCACCAAGTTCGTCGAGCGCAATCGCGCTGTGCTGGCCCTCCGCCCGACCTGGCTGTTCTCCAGCGGGCCGATCGGCACCGACCTCGTCGACAAGGACGGCCGCGACGTCTTCAAGACCACGATCCCGAGGGAGTTCCCGCGCCTGAGCGAGCTGGTCCGCCCGCGCGGCGAGAAGGTGTTCTTCGGGGCGGTCGATCCGGACGCGAAGCCCATCGGCATGGCCGAGCACTTCATGCGCGTCCTGCCGGCCGGCCGCGACGCCCTGCCCAAGGGCGACTTCCGCGACTGGCCTGCGATCGACGCCTGGGCGGACGAGCTCGCCGCGGCGCTGCAGGTCCCGGCCGGGGCGCGCTGAGCGTGGGCGCGTCCGCCAGCCGACGGCTGCGCCTGGGCCTGGGCGTCTGGGCGTCGCTCGCGTTCCTGGTGCTGTGGGCGGGCGCGCTGCTCGATCTCCTGGGCGGCGGGCACCTCGCGGCCGATGCGTGGGGTTGGCTCGCCGGGCTGCCGGACCTCGTCGGCTTCGCGCTGTGGGTGCTGCTGCTGCCGGTCGCGGTCGCGCTCTCGGCATCCCAGTCGGGCCTGCCGGTCCTCGTCGGCGGCCTCGTCGTCACGGGCCTGGTCCTGTGGACGGCTGTCGCCTGGATCGGCCTGGCGCGCACACTCGTCTCGGGGCACCAGTGAAGAGCGGCCGGCGCCCTCGTCAGGCAGCGGCAGACTGTCCGCGCAGGCCCTGGCCGGGCTGCAGGTAGATGTGGAAGCGAAGCGTGTGGAGTCCGAACAGGGTGCCGATGACGATCCGGCGCAGCGCCTCCCTGCCGGTCCATGACGGCTCCGCCACGCGTGCGCGGGCGCCAGGGCTGACGACCAGCGGCAGGCTGCTCGCCGACGCTGCAACGGCGATCGCGGTCTCCGCGCAGAGCAGCAGGGCGGGACCCCGGTGGAGCCGCCCTTGGGCACCGGCGGCCACGAGCGCCGCGTCCCGGAGCAGGAGGGCCGTCGTCACGCCCTCCACGAGCACAGCCCCCCGCCGGCCGAACCGCACCAGGGCGAGCTGCGTCAGCGGGAACCCGAGACCGCTCGCGATCAGGACCAGCCGCCCGACCATCGGCGCCATGCGCGACCTCCCTCGGTCCGTCGGCGGACTGCCGACTCGGGTCGCCAGCATCGGGGCAGGCGGGATCCGTCCACCAGAGCCGTCAGGCACCGCCGTGCGCCTGGCAGGCAGGGCTCAGGCGGGCAGCTCCGCCCGCACCGACGCCTCCAGGACGTGGTGTCCGGACGCCGGCAGGTCCACGTACAGCCCCCGCGCCGCCAGGTCGTCTGCGTCGCGCTCGAAGACCATGCCCGCCAGGCGGTCGACCAGCCGGACGTCGGCCGCCCGCAGCTCGTCGAGCGGCGCGCGGACGTAGCACTGGCCCTGCGTCCCGCCGAGGTTGACCGCCACCACGAGCCGCCGCTCGCCCAGCCTCCAGGCGAACGCCACGAACCCGTCCCAGGTGGGATTGCCGTCCCAGGCCGGTCCCACCTCGAGCAGCCGCCACGTGCCCTCCCGCACCAGCGGGTCGCGGAGCAGCGCCAGCAGCGCGCCGTAGAAGCGGGCGATCCGGCGGTCCACCGGCTCGTCGGGGCCGCGGACCAGGTGCGGCGAGATCCGCACCCGGAACCCCTCGAGCTGGCCATCGTGGAGGAACCGCAGGCCGGGCGACAGGAAGGTGACCAGCGCGGCCGCCTCGTGGCGATCGGGCGGGAAGGTCGCCGCGGCGCGCGGCTCGTCGTGGTTCTCGAGGAACCTGGCGAGGTGCGCCTGGTAGTCGAGGTCGGCCTCGAGGTGCGCGCGGACCGGCGCGGCCGGCCCCGCGACCAGCCGGTCGTAGAGCCGCTTGTCGTAGGCGAGGTCGAAGCCGAGGCCGAGCATCGTCGACTCGAGGTCCCAGTAGACCTCCGCCATGAGCGTGAAGCCCGGGTGGACCGCCCTGGCGCGCTCGATCGCGCCGGGCCAGAACGGCAGGGCGGCGTGGCCCCACGTCCGCTCGAAGACGTCGGGCAGCAGCAGCATCGCCATGTCGCAGCGGACGCCGTCGCAGCGTCGCGCGATGGAGGCCAGCTCGGCCGTCATCGCCTCGACGGTGTCAGGGTCGCCGTAGTCGAGCTGCAGCGTGTCCGTCCAGCCCGGGAAGTACGGGTCGCGCCCATGGGCGAGCACGAGCTCTTCGCCAGCGGCCGCCGTCACGGTCGTCCAGTTGCCGGGGGCCGCGCGCAGGTCGGCCTCCGTCCCCCGGACATACCGCTCGGGGTGCGACGCGACCCACGGGTGGTCGAGCGCGGTGTGGTTGGGCACGAAGTCGAGCATCAGGCGCAGGCCCCGAGCCGCCATCCGCTCCCGCAGCCGGGCCAGCGCCGCGTCGCCGCCCAGCGCGGGCGACACCTCGTAGCCGGCGATGGCGAAGCCCGAACCGCCGATGTCGGCGTCGGTGAGGTCGGGCAGCGTCGCCTCGAAGACGCGGCGCAGGTCCGGATCCGCCAGCGACACGGCCCGCGACGCCTCGCCCGTGTGCCAGACCGACAGGAGCCAGACCCAGTCGAAGCCCCGCGCAGCGAGCTGGTCCAGCTCCGCGTCCGCGATGTCGTCGAGCGTCGTCGCCCTGCCCAGGGCGCGCGAACGGGTCGTGAGGTGGACGCGCGTGTTGAGCTGGTAGAGCGTGGGAAAGCCGTCGCCCACCCGCTCAGGCCCCGAACTCGGCCTCGGCCTCGGCCTCGGCCTCCGCCTCGGACGACCGCGGCGCGAACAGGTGCAGCGCACGCGCGACGACCCCGGTCCAGCCCGTCTGGTGGCTGGCGCCCAGACCGGCCCCGTTGTCGCCGTGGAAGTACTCGTAGAACAGCAGCAGGTCCCGCCAGTGGGGATCCTCCTGGAACTTCTCCGTCCCGCCGAACACTGGCCGTCGGCCGTCCTCGCCGCGCAGGAAGAGCGAGCTGGACCGCCGGCTGATCTCCCGGGCCACCTCGAAGAGGTTCACCTCGTGGCCCGATCCGGTCGGGCACTCCACGCTGAAGTCGTCACCGTAGAAGGCGTGGTACTGGAGCAGCGCCCGCACGATCAGCGCCTGCACCGGCATCCACACCGGGCCGCGCCAGTTGGAGTTGCCGCCGAACATGGCGCTGTCGCTCTCGGCCGGCTGGTAGCGCACCGTGTAGTCCTGGCCCGCCGCGGTGAACGTGTACGGGTGCTCGTCGTGGTACTTGGACACCGACCGGATCCCGTACGGGCCCAGGAACTCGGCCTCGTCGAGCATCCGGGAGAGGACCCGCCGCAGCTTGTCCTCGGACACCATCGACGCCAGGCGCCTCCCGCCCACGCCGACCGCGAGCGGGTCGTGGATGTTCTCGCGCAGGTCCGGGCGCCGGCCCAGGAACTCGAGCATCCGCTGCCCGTACTCCGGGTACCTCTCCAGCACGGCGCTGTCGAAGCTGGTCACCGCGCAGATCGGCAGGAGGCCCACGAACGAGCGCACCCGGAGGCGGTCGCTGGTGCCGTCGGTGTGGCGCAGCACGTCGTAGAAGAAGCCGTCCTCCTCGTCCCACATGCCCGCGCCGCCGCTGCGCATCATCGAGTTGGCGATCCACAGGAAGTGCTCGATGAACTTGAGCGCGAGGTCCGTGTAGGCGGGCCGGTGGAGCGCGAGGACGCTCGAGATCTCGAGCATGTTCTGGCAGAAGAGCGCCATCCACGCGGTGCCGTCGGCCTGCTCGAGCGTGCCGCCGGTTGGCAGCGGCGCGCTGCGGTCGAACACCCCGATGTTGTCGAGGCCGAGGAACCCGCCCTCGAACAGGTTGTTCCCCTCCTCGTCCTTGCGATTCACCCACCACGTGAAGTTGAGCAGCAGCTTGTGGAAGACCCGCTCCAGCCAGTCGAGGTCGCCCCTGCCCCGGGCCGCCTCCTCGAGGCGGTACGTGAAGATCGTCGCCCAGGCGTGGACGGGCGGATTGACGTCGCCGAAGTTCCACTCGTAGGCGGGCAGCTGGCCGCTGGGGTGCAGGTACCGCTCGCGCAGGATCAGCTCCAGCTGGTCCTTGGCGAAGTCCTCGTCGACGAGCGTGAGCGGCAGGACGTGGAACGCGAGGTCCCAGGCCGCGAACCAGGGGTACTCCCACTTGTCGGGCATGGAGATGACGTCACAGTCGACCATGTGCTGCCAGTGCTTGTTGCGGCTGTCCGCCGTGTCGGGGACGTCGGGGTCGGCGCCGCGCTCGTCGAGCCAGCGGCGGACGTCGTAGTGGTAGACCTGCTTGGTCCACAGCATCCCCGCGAGGGCCTGGCGCATGACGAGCGCCTCGTCGTCGGTGAGCGACGGCGGGATGACGCCGGCGTAGAAGCCGTCGGCCTCGGCGCGCCGCTGCAGGATCAGCGCGTCCACGGCAGCGGGGAGATCGGCCCGGGCCTCGGGCGGGCCGCCACCGTCCGAGCCGACCGCCCGGAGCCGCAGGCGGATCGAGGTCACGCCGCCGGCCGGCACGGTCACCAGGTAGTGCGCCGCGGCCTTCGTGCCGGTGGCGGCCGGGTTGACCGCGTCGTGCATGCCGTGGACGAGCAGGTTGTGGAACGCGTCCTTGACGTAGGGCGTGCGGTTTCGCGCGCCCGCGAGGCGGTCGAGGTTGGTCTCGTTCTCGGTGAACAGCAGCTCTGAGCCCGCCTCGGGCTCCAGCCGCCACGCGCCGAGCTCGGGGTGGCGCGACTCGATCGACGCCCCGTCCTGCGTGCACACCAGCGACGGCCGGTCGGTGTCGTCGCCCCACGACCACGTGTTGCGGAACCACAGCGTGGGCAGCAGGTGGAGCGGCGCCGGGCGGTCGCCCCGGTTGTGGGCCGTGATCCGGATGCCGATGTCGGACGGCGACGCCTTGGCGTACTCCACCTCGACATCGAAGTAGCGGTCGTCGTCGAAGACGCCGGTGTCGACCAGCTCGTACTCGAACTCGTGGCGGCTGCGCGCGCGGTTGGTGGTGACGAGGTCGTCGTACGGGTAGGCCGCCTGCGGGTACTTGTAGAGGTAGCGCAGGTAGGAGCTGGTCGGCGTCGCGTCGAGGTAGAAGTAGTACTCCTTGACGTCCTCGCCGTGGTTGCCCTCGCGGTTGGTGAGGCCGAACAGGCGCTCCTTGAGAATCGGGTCCTGCCCGTTCCAGAGGGCCAGCGCGAAGCACAGGCGCTGCCGGTCGTCGGACAGGCCCGCCAGGCCGTCCTCGCCCCATCGGTAGGCGCGCGATCTGGCCTGGTCATGGCTGAAGTACGCCCAGGCGTCGCCGTCGGCGCTGTAGTCCTCGCGGACGGTGCCCCACTGGCGCTCCGAGAGGTACGGGCCCCACTGGCGCCACGGGGCGCGCCCGTCGCGCGCCTCGGCCAGCCGCGCACGCTCCGCACGTCCCGCGGCGCCGCGCGATGTCGACGTCCGACCCGTGCCCGCCATCAACCCTCCCCGAACCCGCTGGTGCCGTCGCCCGTCCGTCGCCTCCAGCCGGTTTCCGCGGCGTGGGGCATCCTGTGGCGCAACGGTAATCGGGTTGTGGACTTCGCGTCGTCACGGCGATTCGGGGCGGCCGCGCAGGGATCTGCGTCTGGAGGGCGTGCGCATGGACAGCCGACGCGCTGGCGGCAACGAGAAGGGCGACGCCCTCGTCATCTTCGGGATCACGGGCGACCTCGCCAAGGTGATGACGTTCCGCTCCCTCTACCGGCTCGAGCGGCGCGGTGAGCTGAGCGTCCCGGTCATCGGCATCGTCCGTGGCGACTGGACGCGCGAGAAGCTGCTCGACCGAGCCCGCGAGTCCATCACCGGCACCGGCGAGACCATCGACGAGCAGGTGTTCAAGCGGTTCGCGGACCGCCTCTCCGTCGTGGTTGGCGATCTGGAGCCCGCGACGTTCCAGGCGCTGGCCCAGAAGCTGGGCTCGGCGTCGTGCCCGGTGTTCTACCTCGAGATCCCGCCCGGGCTGTTCGAGGCCGTGGTGGCCGGGCTGGGCGAGGCGGGCCTGACCAAGACCGGCCGCGTGGTGGTCGAGAAGCCCTTCGGGTCGGACCTCGCGTCGGCACAGGACCTCGCCGACAAGCTCCACCGCTGGATCGACGAGCCGAGGCTGTACCGGGTCGACCACTACCTGGGCAAGATGGGCGTCCAGGAGATCCAGTACCTGCGGTTCGCCAACACCCTGCTCGAGCCGGTGTGGAACCGGAACCACGTCGAGAGCGTGCAGATCACGATGGCCGAGGACTTCGGCGTCGAGGACCGGGGGCGCTTCTACGACCCGGTGGGCGCCCTGCGCGACGTCGTGGTGAACCACCTGCTCCAGGTGGTCGGCGCGGCGGCGATGGAGCCGCCCGCCGGCGGGCACCCCAACTCGCTCAAGGACGCGGTCGTCAACGTGTTCCGGGCGACGCGCGACGCGGACCCGGCCCACTACGTCCGCGGGCAGTACGACGGCTATCTGGCGGTCGATGGCGTGGCGCCCGGCTCGACCACCGAGACCTATGCGGCCCTTCGGCTCGACATCGAGAACTGGCGCTGGTCGGGCGTGCCGTTCTACATCCGGGCCGGCAAGCGGCTGGCCGCCACCGAGACCGAGCTCCGGGTGGTGATGAAGGCGGCGCCGCACCTGGGCCTGCCGGGCTTCGACCGCCAGTCGTCGCCCGACCAGATCGTCATCCGCCTCGACCCGGGCACCGGCGTCCGCGTGGAGCTCGACGCCTGGCGCGCCGACACCCGCAAGACCGGCCTGGTGAACCTCGACGCACTGTTCGCCGAGCAGGGCGGCGAGGGCCCCACGCCCTACGAGGTGCTGCTCACGGCGGCGCTCGAGGGCGACAGCCTGCGGTTCACGCGCCAGGACCAGGTGGAGGAGGCGTGGCGCATCTTCCAGCCGCTGCTCGACCACCCGACCCCGGTGCAGCCGTACGCGCCCGGCTCGTGGGGCCCCGACGCCGGGCTCCGGATCACCGAGGGCCACGGGAGGTGGCACGACCCCTGGCTGTAGGCAGGCGTCCGTTCGTGCCAGGCGATCCGCCCGCCGTGCAGCGCGTCGACTTCCCGGCCTCGGCGCACCATCCAGTCATCCCACGACTGCTCGGCAGACGCCTTGGGCCGGCCTGTCACCAGATACGCCTCGGGTGACTGGCTGGCAACCGATCTAGGGTCACCCTGGGCCCCAAGGGCAGTCATCCCGGTCCGAGGAGGTGCCCTGCCCGCCGAGCATCGCTGGGGTGACTGGATGGCGAAGGGCAGTCGGTGACTCGCGCCACTCGCAGATCGGCGCCACTGACCGCGACCGCGGCGCGCATCTGCAGACCCCGGACGTCAGCCAGCGAGGTACGTCTGCCAGGCGAGCAGCCCCGCGACGCCCAGCCCGCACACGCCGATCAAGCCGCGGAACACGCCCGGCGCAAGCCGCCGAGCCAGCCACGGCCCGATCAGCCCGCCCAGGAACAGCCCGGCCGCGAGCGGCACCACGAACGACCAGCCCACCGGCCCGAAGAACGCGAAGCCGAGCGCCGCCGCCCCGTTCGCGGCTCCGGCGAGGATGGCCTTGGCCGCGTTCACGTGGACGAGCGGGCGGTCGATGATCGACGAGAGCACCACGATGGCGATGATCCCGCCCGCGGCGCCGAAGTAGCCCGTGTACACGCAGCTCGCGAAGTACGCTGCGGCTGTGACCGGGGTGATCCCCTGGGGGTGGAACCGGGCGTGGCTGGCCAGCCACGGCTGGACCAGGATCAGCGCGGAGGCGCCTCCGATCAGGGCCGGCGCCACGAGCTCGAACCACCGCGACGGCAGCACGAGCAGCAGCAGCGCCCCGGTCGCGCCGCCGGCGATCGCCACGACAGCCAGGCGGGCCAGCGTGGGCCGCTGGCCGCGGAGCTCGCCCCGCGCACCGACGCCGGCACCCGCGGCGTTGAGCACGAGCGACACCGTGTTCGTGACGTTGGCGGCCACCGGGGGCAGGCCGAGCGCGAGCAGCGCCGGGTACGTCACGAGCGAGGCCAGGCTGACCAGGATGCTGACCACGCCGCCCACGACGCCCACGCCCAGCAGCGCCAGGGCCTGGATCGGCGTGATGTCCACCTCGTGATCGTAGGGGCGAATCTGGCGCGTCGCGGGGTCCGGCGTACGATGGCGCCACCACGCGCTGGAGGACGCCATGACCGGACAGACCTGGACGTGGGCGAGGCTCGATCCCGCCCACCTGGCGCTCGTCGAGGAGACGGAGCGCGCCATCGGTGCCGACTTCGTGGTCGTGTACGCGCCGGGCGATCCCCGCCGCGACATGCCGGCGTCGCTGCCACTCACCCCCTACCCGCTCACCGATGCCCAGGTGGAGCAGCTCCGGAGCCTGGAGGCCAGGGTCGGCGGGGTGGCCGTCGCCTACAAGAAGCTCGACTGACGCCAGGCCCGGCTCGGCCGGGGTCGGAGCCGCCGCCGAACCGTCTGCGCCGGGCTCAGGCCCGACGGCCGCGGAGCGCGCTCGTGACGAGCAGCAGGCCGAGCACGGGCAGGAAGATCAGCGATGTCGTCGCGGCGAGCCACGGCCCGCCGGCGACCAGGATGCCCACGAGCACCGCCACGACGGCCAGGAAGCCCATGGTCTCGGGCGCGACCGGCCGGCGGTCGCGGCTGTTCCACGCTCGACTGCGGTACACGTCGTAGAGGAGCAGCAGGACGGCGATCGGCGACGACAGGAGGACGACCTGGGCCCCCAGCTCGGGCCCATCCTGCATCGTGATGGTCGCGCCGACCGCCATGAGCCCGACGAGGCCCACCAGTCCGACCGGGAACGGACGCGGCCGACGCGTCACGGGCTCCGACGGCGACGCAGCTGCCACGGCGGGCGCGGGCGGCGGTGCCGGCGGCAGGGCCGACGGCGGCGCAGGCGGCAGGCTTCGACCGCGCGCAGCGGCGGCGACGCGCTCGGGCGCCGTCCCCGCGGCGGTCCACTCGGCCGCGACGATCTCAGCAGGCGAGCCCAGGCGCTCGAGCACATTCCGGACGCTGACCCTGTCGAACGGGTCGCCGACCTCGAGGGCACTGGCGATGTGCTCGCGGACGTCATCAAGCAGCTCTGCGCGTCGGGTCGGCGGCAGGTCCGCGGCCGCCGATGCGAGGTCGGCGAGATAGCGATCGACCAGGTCCGTGCCGTTCATCCCTGTCCCCCATGGGCTCCGAGGAGGCCGTCCACAGCATCGCGAAACGCGGCCCAGTCCGCGTGGAACGCGGCAAGTGCCCGCTCGCCCGCCGCCGTCGTCCGGTAGTAGCGACGCGGCGGCCCGGCGGCCGACTCGCGCCAGGTCGTCTCGACCAACCCCTCGCGACGAAGACGAGCGAGCAGCGGGTAGATCGTTCCCTCGCTGGTCATCAGGCCACCTGCGTCGCTCAGGCTTCGCACAAGCTCGAAGGCGTAGACCTCCTCGTCACGGGCGATCGCGAGGACGCAGTGCTGCAGCACCCCGCGCCGGAGTTCGGTCAGGGCACTTCCACGAGACTCGTTGCCAAGTTCCATGTCTCGCATGGTAGTGACGGTGGCATGAGTGTCAAGAGCCTCTGGCCTCGTCGGCGCCCCTACCCGTCCGGCGCCGCAGTCGACCTCCCGTTGCGCACGATCAGCTCCTCGTCAACGGGATAGACCACCCGTGCGCGGTTCCGCATGAGCGTCTCCTCGCCAAGGGCCGCGCCGGTCTGCGTGTCCAGCCGTCGCCGCCGGACCTCGTTGCAGCGGAACACGAGGCCACCCTCGCGCTCGAACCGGTGGTCGAGCTCGAACACCTCGTACCGGACCGGCGGCGCCTGCGTCGTGCGGATCGCCCCCGTCAGGTCCTCGCCGTCCACGCCCACCTCGAGCTGATACGGCTGGGCGGTCGGGTTCCGCAACCGGAAGTCGACCAAGTCGTACGCGACCGAGGCGCCGGTCCCGAACGGCAGCGCGCGCCGGTCGTCGGGGAAGGCATCCACGGTGTGGTGGTGGCGCTCGGTGACCTCGAGGTCGCCGTGGAGCGCCAGCCAGTACAGCAGGTTCGACAGCTGGCAGAGCCCACCGCCGATTCCCGCGCCTGCCTGCCCGTCGACCATGAGGACGACCCCCTCGCGGAAGCCGCGCGCCGCGGTCGGGCGTCCGACGCGGTGCCAGAACGACGCCGTCTCCCCCGGCTCGAGCACCAGCCGGTCCAACGACGCGGCCGCCAGCCGGAGGTTGACGATCTTGGTCTCCTGGAGGCGGGGGTCGGTGCCCAGGAGTCGCCGGCGGAGCGGCGATGCATGGCGGGCGACCACGACGGGGAGGAGGTCCGCCGCCTGCCGCTCGGCGAAGCGGACACCCGTCGTCCGGTCCCGCAGCGCCGCGGCGAGTCGGCGCTGCCGAGTGTGGAGCGCTGTCAGGATGGGATGGCGCGGCAACCGGAGCCGCAATCGCGAGCCTGCGGACTGCCAGCCTGACGATGCGATCCGGTACAGCCGCCCGAGGCCCGCCGAGAACCCCCTGCCACCCGTCCAGAACCTTCGCACCTGACGCCCCCTCCCGTCCGCGGCGACGACTCTACGCCGGGTCGGGGCCCTGCGAGAGGCCCGGCCGCCGGACGTTCGCTGCTGCGGTGGGCGGCGAGCGGTGCCGACCGTCCGCCGAGTCTCAGCCTTTCGTGAAGTGCAGCTGCAGCTCCATCGTGCCGTGGTCGTCCACCGCGAGGACCATCATCGAGTGCGGCGGCGACATACTGTAGTCGGCGAACGTGATCGGGAGCGACCCCACCACGGTCACCACATTCCCGGACAGCTCGGCCTGGAGCGGGATCGACACGCCCTTGGTGACGCCGTGGAGCGTCAGGTTGCCCTGGGCGGTCACGGTGAGCGGCTGGCCGTCGGCGGGTGTGGTGGGCAGCTGGAGCGGCGCCGTGAGCGTGAAGGTCGCCGTCGGGTACTGGTCCGTCTCAAGCGCCTGCTGGCGGAGCTGGCCGTCGCGCATCGACTTGTCGCTCTGGAGGGCCGTCAGGTCGGCGGTGATGGTCGCCGCCGTGACCGTGCTGCCCGCGAACGTCAGCGATCCCGAGACCTTGGGTGTCCGCCCGACGGCGGTCGCCGACCCGACCTGCGCCAGGTTCTCGTTGACGCGGTAGCCGACGAAGCTGTCGCTGAAGTCGGAGAACGAGCCGATCGAGGTGTCGACGATCCACGTCCCGTCCAGCGCGCCGCCAGGGGCGGCCGATCCCGCCGCGGCCGACGGCGCGGCGCCGAACGAGGACGAGGGGGCCGCCAGGGACACGGTCGACGGGACGGTCGATGCCGCTGCGGCCGCCGTGGGCAGGGCCGACCCGGCTGAGGCGTCGAGCGACACGGCGGCCGGTGCCGAGCCGCTGAACATGTAGACGACGCCGCCGATGCCGAGCGCGAGCACGGCCCCCACAGCGACGACGAGGGCGATCGGAAGGCGCGAGCGCCCGCCCGAATTGCGGGACGCGGACATGAGCGGAGGCTCCCCTCGAGACGCGGGACTGACCGCGTGACCTTGGCCCGCGCGCCTTCGGTTCGTCTGAGAGGGGGCGGCGCCTGGGGACCATGGCACTGACCAGCCGGTACCGATCGAGGACGTGGCGGCCCGCGACGCAATGCCCCGGAGGGGCGGCGGACGGGCGCGACCACCAGTCCGCGCGAGGGCAGCACCGGCCGCGACGCTGGTTCCGCAGGCCGCCCGAAGCCGCGCAGAAGCGGCGCGCAGTATTGTCGCGGAACGGTCGGCGAGCGCCGGCTCGGCAACATGGGAGGGCGGTCGATGGCGTCCGGGTTCACGGGCTTCCGGCAGGAGGCTCTCGACTTCCTCATCGCCCTGGGCCTCAACAACGACCGGGCGTGGTTCCAGCCGCGCAAGGCCGAGTACGAGGCGCTGCTCAAGGCACCGCTCGAGGCGTTCTGTGTGGCCCTGGGCGAGGAGTTCCAGAAGCGGGGCGTGCCCATGCGGGCTGACGAGCGCTCGCCATTCCGCATCTACCGCGATGTCCGGTTCTCGAAGGACAAGGCGCCGTACAAGACCAACCTCGGCGCCAGCTTCCCGTGGACCGGCGAGGGCGGTGGGGTCGGCGGCTACCTCCACCTCTCGCCGGGGGAGTCGTTCACCGGCGGCGGCATGTACCACCCGTCGCCCGCGCGCTTGGCCGCCTGGCGCAGCGCGGTGGTCAATGACCGCGCCGGCGTGCACGCGGCGCTCGACGACACGGCCTTCGTGAAGGCCTATGGCAAGGTGTCGGCCGAATCGGCGCTCAAGAAGGCGCCGGCGGGCTTCGACCCGGCCGACCCGGACATCGAGCTGCTCAGGCTCCGGGACGTCATCTTCGGCCACCCGATCCGCGACACCGAGGCGCTGGCGCCCGACCTCCCCAGGCGGATCGCGTCGGACCTCGCGGCGTCGCTGCCCGTGATGCGGTACCTGGCCGCGCTGCCAGGGCTCGAGGAGGGCGGCGCTCCGGGCTGGCTCCGCTGACGCGAGGCTAGGCCGCGGCGAAGGCGGCGGCGAGCCGCCGGACGGCCTCGTCGATGGCGCTCACCTCGATGACGCCGAAGCCGAGCGCGATGCCCGCCCGGGCCGAGCTGGGCGAGACCGCGTAGGTGGCGAGCGGCTCCACCGCAACGCCGTGGGCGGCCGCGAGCGCCACGGCCCGACGGACCAGCGCCAGGTCGACCCCGTCCACCGCGAGGGCTGCGAGGTGGAGGCCTGCCGCCGCGGGATTGGGCTGGAGCCATGCCGCCAGATCGCGGCCGACCGCCGCCGCCAGCCGGTCGTGGCGAGCCAGGTAGAGCCGGCGCGCCCGCCGGAGGTGCCGCCCGAGGGTGCCCTCGTCGATCAGGCGGCGCAGCGCGAGCTGGGAGGTGGCGTCGGCATGCCAGCCGGCGAGGCGGCGCGCATCCCGCAGGCCCGGGACCAGGCTATCCGGCGCGACGAGGAACCCCAGGCGGAGCATCGGCAGCAGCGTCTTCGAGAACGAGCCCACGTACACGACGCGCCCCGAGCGATCGAGGCGCTGCAGCGGCTCGAGCGGTCGCGCGAGGTAGCGGAACTCGCTGTCGTAGTCGTCCTCGACGATGATCGCGCCCGTGTGCCCCGCCCAGGCGAGCAGGGCAGCCCGACGCGGCGCCGACATGGTCACGCCGAGGGGCATCTGGTGGGCGGGCGTCACGATCGCCACGCGAGCCGTCGGCGGCAGCGCATCGGTGACGAGCCCGTGGGCGTCGACGGGCACGCCAGCCACCCGAGCACCGGCCGCGGCGAAGGCGTCGCGCGCCGGCGCGTAGCCCGGGTCCTCGACAACCACCACGTCGCCGGGCCGGACGAATCGATGGGCGACGAGGTCGAAGGCACCCTGGGCGCCAGCGGTCACGAGCACCGCGCCGGCATGCGCCCGGACGCCGCGCGACACGCCGACGTGCCGGGCGATGGACGCCCGCAGCCCCGGGTCGCCCGCGGGGTCGCCGTAGCCCGGCGCGACCCGAACGGCCTGGTCGACCGCGTCGGCCAGGGCGCGACGCCAGGCCGCGGCCGGGAAGTTCCGGGTGTCGGGCAGTCCCAGCCGGAGGTCGAACTCGGGGGCAGCGCTGCTCGCGGCCGGCGCGGACGACTCGGGCCTCGACCCGGCGGGCGCGGCGCCCGCCACCCGCGCCAGCCCGACGACGTACGTGCCAGATCCGGGGCGGCCCTCGGCGTAGCCCTCCGCCACGAGCGCGTCGTACGCGGCCGCGACCGTGTTGCGGGCGATGCCGAGGTCACGGGCGAGCTCGCGAGTCGATGGCAGGCGGTCCCCCGCCCCGAGGCGCCCGTCCTCGGCCGCGTCGCGCAGCGCGCGATACACCCGCGCGGCGAGGTCTCCCCAATCCGCCGGCTCGAGGTGCAGCTCCACCGGGCGAGGCTACCAGAAGGTGGCCCAGTCAAACAGTCACGAATTGGACCTTTGCATGGGCCACTCTCACTGCCAGACTGGATCCATGAGCGAACATCGAACGACGGTCCAGCGTATCGCCGACACCCGCGCGCTCCTCGCCCGCAACGGCTCTGGCTGGCTGGCCACCGCGTCGCCGGACGGCGGCGCCCACCTGATCGCCGTGTCCGTGCACTGGACCGGCGATGCCATCCTGCTCGCGACGCGGGGCGACAGCGTCACGGCCCGCAACCTCGCCGCAACCGGGGCGGCGCGGCTCGCGCTCGGCGCGCCCGACGACGCCGTGATCCTGGACCTCGCGGTCGCCGAGCGCCGCGCGTCCGGGCCGGACGCCGGCGACCTCGGGGCGGAGTTCACCGCGGCCATGGGCTGGGACCCCGCCGACGAGCCCGGCCGATGGGACTACTTCGTCCTGACGCCCCGCCGCATCCAGGCCTACCGGGGGTACGAGGAGCACCTGGGCGGCACGATCATGCGCAACGGGCGGTGGCTCGCCTGACAGCCGCCCCAGCCTGCCTGACAATCGCGCCATGACCCATCGAGCCTCGTGCACCGCCCGGCTGCGTCTCCCCGTCTTCGACCACGCGCCCACGGCCGGAGTTGCCGCCGGAGCCGGGCACGCCTCGGCGAACCGCCAATGAGCCGCCGGGCCGTCGCCCTGTTCGCCGCGATGGCGGTGATCTGGGGCATCCCGTACCTCCTGATCCGCGTCGCGGTCACGGAGGTCTCGCCGCCGGTCCTCGTGTTCGCCCGGACGACTGTCGGCACCCTCGTGCTGCTGCCGCTCGCCGCCGCCCGCGTCGACCTGCGACCCACCCTGCGCCACTGGCCCTGGGTGGTCGCCTTCGCGCTGGTGGAGATCGCGGGGCCGTGGGTCCTGCTCGGCTGGGCCGAGCAGCACGTCACGAGCTCGCTCGCGGGCCTCCTGGTGGCCGGCGTGCCACTCGTCGGAACGGTGATCGCGGTGATCACCGGTCGCGACCGGCACGTCAGCGCCAGCAGCCTCGGCGGGTTGCTGCTCGGCCTGATCGGCGTCGCCGCCATCGCCGGCACCGACCTCGACGCGGAGAACGCCGCCGCGATCGGGGCGATCGCCCTGGTCGTGATCGGCTACGCCACGGGGCCGTGGATCCTGGCCCACAAGCTCAGCGGCGTGCCGTCGCTCGGCGTCATGGCGCCGTCGCTCGCGCTGTCAGCGCTGCTGTACCTGCCGGTCGCGATCGTGCAGTGGCCGACGACCGCGCCCAGCCCGCAGGCGCTCGGGTCGATCGTCATCCTCGGGCTCGTCTGCACCGCGCTCGCGTTCGTGCTTTTCGCGGAGCTCATCGCGGCGGTCGGCCCCGTCCGTGCCACCGTGATCACGTACATCAACCCGGCCGTGGCGGCGGTGCTGGGCGTCGTGGTCCTGGCCGAGCCGTTCACGCCGGCGATGGCCGCGGGCTTCGCGCTCGTCATCGCGGGCTCGGTCCTGGCCACCCGCCGGACGACGCCGCGGAGCGATCCCGGGCCCGAGCCCGTCGAGGCCGCGCTCGCGTAGCCGGGACTGCCCCGACGCCCGGCTGCGGGCGTCGTCGATCGTTGTGGGAGGGACGGCCCACCTCGCCCGGTCCGGCCCGGCCGTGCGGGCTCGCGGCTCGGGCCCCTCGGCCCTGTCCGCGGACGTCCCGCGCCCCTACGGTGCCATGAGGAGGGCGGCGCCCGATCCGCCAGGAGGACCATCAGGATGACAACCGTCGCCGAGGCCGCGACCGACTTCCTCGCCCAGCGGCGGATCGCCGTTGCCGGCGTCTCGCGGCAGGCCGCTGGCCACGGGGGCAACTTCGTCTACACCACGCTCAAGAAGCGCGGCTACGAAGTGTTCGCTGTCAACCCGAACGCCGACACGGTCGAGGGCGACCCCTGCTACCACACGCTCGGGGACATCCCCGGCGGCGTCGACGGCGTGGTGATCGCGACCAACCCGTCGGCCACGGCCGGCGTCGTGGACGACTGCGTCCGGCTGGGCATCCGCCGGGTCTGGATGCACCGCTCGTTCGGCGGCGGCAGCGTTGACGACGGTGCCGCATCGGCGGGTCGCGCCGCGGGGCTGACCGTGATCGCCGGCGCCTGCCCCCTGATGTACGGCGAGAAAGCTGACTTCGGGCACAAGTGCATGCGCTTCGTCCTGGGGTTCACCGGATCAAGGCCGGCGGCCGGCTAGTCCGGCGGTCGGCGGAGGGGCGCCAGACGTCCCTCGGGAGTGCGGACATGGAGTGGACGATGCTCCTCGTGGCCGCGGTCCTCGCGGCCGCGACCGTCGCCACTGTGCACGCCGCGCGTCGCCACCCGCGGCTCGCGTCCATCGGGCCCGGCCTGGATCGGCGGGTCGCCCAGGATCGGGCGGTCCGCGCGGTCGAGGCGGACGTCGAGGCCGCCCGCGAGGCTGCCGAGAACCTGGTCGTGACGCAGCATCCGCGGGCCTGACACCCGTCACCTCGCTGATCCGGAGATTCGCCCCGATTCGCTCGGGAGGCGGGCCCCGCCCGGCTGAGAACGTTTGCCCGCTGGCGCCAGCGGGGCTACAACTGACGCGCACGGCATCACGCGGGACCTCCCCGCCGCCGCGAACGCCACCGCCGGAAGCGTCCCACCGGCGTCGGCGCTGTTCGGCCATGGGACGGGGAGGGCATTCATGTCCCAGTCTCGCTCGCTGGCGGCCGCCATCGGGGCCGTCGCGACCATCCTGCTCGTGTGGATGGTGAACCCATGGATCGCGGTCCCGGACGGCCTGTCCGCGATCGTCACCTGGGTGTTCTGGCTCCTCTCGATCGTGCTCGTCGTGATCCTGTACCTCGACGCCCGCGGCGACCCGCAGTCGGGCTCGGTGGAGACCGAGGGGCCGGCGTTCGCCCGCTTCCTGTTCAGCAACTCCCGGGCCGCGTTCGTGTGGCTCCCGATCCGCGTGTTCCTGGGCTTCACCTGGCTCGAGGCCGGGATCCACAAGGCCACGGGCACCGGCTGGGTGGACGGCGGGGCGGCCCTGAAGGGCTACTGGACCGCGGCGATCGCGGTGTCCGACACGGGCAAGGGCCCGATCACGTACGACTGGTACCGCGACTTCATCACGACCCTGCTCAACGGCGGCCACTACTCCTGGTTCGCGCCGCTGATCACGTACGGCGAGATCCTGGTCGGGATCGGGCTCATCCTGGGCGCACTGACCGGCATCGCCGCGTTCTTCGGCGCGTTCATGAACATGTCGTACCTGCTCGCGGGCAGCGCCTCGACGAACCCGGTCCTGTTCACCCTCGCGATCGGCGTGATCCTCGCCTGGAAGGTGGCCGGCTACTACGGCCTCGACCGCGTGCTCCTGCCCGTCCTCGGGACGCCATGGGCGCCAGGATCGCTCCCGAGCCACCCTGCGACACCGGAGATGCACCCCTCAGGTGGGGGCGCCTGACCCGGGACACGCCTATCTGGTGCCGGAACTGCGGCCGGCGCCGCGCAAGGCTTCCGCAACGAGCGACGAGGCCCCGGCTGATGCCGGGGCCTCGCTTCGCGCTCGGGCCGGGGCTCGCTTCGCGCCCGTGCCGGGTCAAGCGACCGCTGCCCGCCTGCGCGGCTCCTTGACCCCGAGCAGCGGCAGCATCCCCGCCAGCAGGTAGACCACCGCGAGCACGAATGCCGCGCGCGTCCCGTTGCCGTACGAGGCCGCGTCGACCGCGTCGATCAGCGGTCCGCCAGTGGCGATGCCGAGAGTGCCTGCCAAGGCCGTGGCGACGTTGCTGATGCCCATGTACCGGCCGCCCGACGCGCCCGGCACGACCGAGGTCAGCAGCGCCCAGTCCACCGAGAGGAACGAGCCCAGCCCGGTGCCGAACAGGCCGGCACCCAGGACGGCCAGCGGCGGCAGCTCGCCGCCCGGCCCGGAGGCGGTCGCGACAAGGCCCATGCCCACCGCGGCCATCAGGCACGCCGCCCACACCACGGGCCGCCGCCCGATCCGGTCGCCGATCCTGCCGGCAGGGATCACGGCGAGCACATTGCCGGCGATGACCACGATCAGCAGGGTGATGTTGGGCGCGAAGGTCGACTCGCGCGCGATGCCCATCGTGCGGATCAGGTACAGCGTCGAGAAGTTCACGAGCATCGTGCCGCCCATGAGGATGAGCAGGCGCGACAGCACGATCAGCACGAAGCTGCGCTGTCGCAGGACGTCCGTGCCCCACGCCTCGCGGGCGATCGCGGCCCACGGGCGCCCCGCCCGGTCGCGCGCCGGCGGCCCGGCTGGGACGCGCAGGACCACCGAGAACATGGTGGCGAACTCGAGGACGCCGAGCGCGATCGTCCCGAGCACGAACGAGCCGCTCGCGATCGCCGCCGCGGCGATGCCGAAGCCGCTCACCTGGCCGAGCACGCTGAACAGCCCGACCAGCGACGACGCGGTCCCGGTCTGGCGCTCGGGCACGAGGTCGGGGATGTAGCCCTGGAACGGGCCCTGCGCGAAATTCGCGGAGATCTGCAGCAGCATGATGAACGCGGCGATCGCGACCAGGCTGTTCGAGAGCGCGATCCCGGCCAGGAACACCAGGTCGAGCGCCGACCCGATGACGATGAACGGCTTGCGGCGGCCCCAGCGCGTGGCCGTGTAGTCGGACAGCGTCCCCACGGTGGGCTGCACGAGCGCGGCGATGACGGAGCCGGCGGCGGTCAGCCGGAACAGGGTGCCGCCCACCTCGCGCTTCACGTCGGGGCCGAGCAGACCGGCCTCCATGCGCCCGGTCAGGATCTGGTTGAGCCCGATGAACACCGCGGACAGCCCGAGCCAGTAGAAGCTGATTCGGATCAGCGCGCCGGCCGACAGGCGGCCAGACGGCCGCCCCAGTTCCTGCTCGACGGCCGGTTGCACGAGAACTGCCGCCTCGGCGGTCATCGTCCGACCTCCCCTCATCCTGCGGATCGCGCGGGCTGGAGCACGAGGCTGTCACGGAGGCGCCGGCGCGCCCTGCACAGCAGTGTGCGCGTTGCCTGGCCGGTCCTGCCGATCAGCTGCGCAATCTCGGCCGGCTGGTAACCCTGGCCCTCGAGGAGGAGCGCGCGCCGCGTGTCGTCGGGCAACTCGCGCAGGGCGGCGTGGAGCAGGCGCTGGTCCTCGCGGCGCAGCACGGCGCGCTCCGGCGCCTCCTCGGTATCCTCGCACGGCGGCACATGGCCCGCCCAGCGGGCGCGCTTGCGCGACCAGTCGATGACCCGGTTCGCGGCCACGCGGTGCAGCCAGGCCAGCTCGTTCTCCGGCAGCTCGCCACGCTGGCCGGCGCGCAGGAGCTCGAGGAACGCCTCCTGGACGATGTCCTCCGCCAGGTCCTGGTCGCGCGTCGAGCGCAGGACGCTCGCGTACAGGCGGTCACGGTAGGCGTTGTAGGCGAGGCCCGCGTCCGGGACCGGGGCCAGTCGGGCCGGGGCCGGCTGGCCGGACTTGCACGGGCTGGCGAGGGCGGTCACGGTCCTGTCCATCCTTCCGCTGCGGGTCGAGGGTCGTGCCCCGGCCTCAGCGGTGGTGTACGGCCGGGGCCGTCCCGGGCGCATGGGGCGGGCGTCCCGGCGGCCAGGGAAGTTGCCCGGGATGGATCGCGCCGCCTCACGCGGAACGGCGGCGCCGGAACCGGTGCGGCGGCCTACGATGGCCGCTGATGGACGCCCACCCCGTCGACCCCGGCGACGCGCCGCCACGCCATCGCGTGTTCGTGGTCGACGACCACCCGATGTACCGCGAGGGCCTCGCGCTCACGCTCGCGGCATCGCGCGACTTCGAGCCCGTCGGCTCGGCGGGGGACGCGGAGACCGCCCTCGCGTCGATCGCGCGGCTGAGCCCTGACGTTGTACTCATGGACCTGCGGCTGCCGGGCATGAGCGGGATCGAGGCCACCCGCCGGATCGCCGCCATCGGTACTGCCCCGAAGGTCGTCGTGGTCTCGATGCTTGAGGACGACGACTCCATCTTCGCGGCGATGCGCGCCGGGGCGCGCGGCTACCTGCTCAAGGGCGCCGACCGCGACGAGCTGCTCTCGGCGCTGCGCGCCGTGGTCCAGGGCGAGGTGATCTTCGGGGCGGCGATCGCCCGCCGCGTGATGGCCTTCTTCGCGGGCCAGATGCCGTCGCCCGCCTCGGCGGCCTTCCCCGAGTTGACCGATCGCGAGCGTGAGATCCTCGAGCGCATCGCCCGGGGAGACCCGAACCCGGTCATCGCCCAGCGGTTCGGGCTCTCGGACAAGACCGTCCGCAACCACGTCTCGAGCATCCTCAACAAGCTCCAGGTGGCGGACCGCGGCCAGGCGATCGTGCGGGCGCGCGATGCGGGGCTCGGCTCCGCATAGGGGCAAACCCCCACCGCCGGTGCACGCGGGCGAATAGGGAACCCGCCGCAGTTGCCCGCAACCGGCGGCAGGCGCAGCATCCGGTCATGCCGTTGCGGGTCGGGTGGGTTGATGACACAGCGCTGATCCGGCAGCTGGCGGTGCGCATCATCGAGCGGTCTGGGCACACGTGCCGTTCCTTCCCACGGCACGTGGACCTGCTCGATGCGGACCGCGAGGTGCCGTTCGACGTCGTCGTGCTCCAACCGGAGGATGTCGTGTCTCCCCGCCTGACCCAGCAACGGCTGCTCGCAAGGCGCCCGCGGCTGGCCCTTGCGCTGGCGAGCGGCTATCCCGCCGAACGACTCCGAGATTCGCTGGGCGTGGATCCGGCCGTGTTCGACCGCTTCCTGCCCAAGCCGTTCGACCCCACCGCGCTGACGGCGTGGCTCAACGACCTCGAGCGCACCGTGGCCCGCGCCCGTGGCGGGCTGCCGCTGCCCGTGATGGCCGAAGGCTCCCGCACGAGACCCGCGTTCGAGCGGCCCTGGGCTCTCGTCGAGCTCAGCCCGGCGAGCTAGGGCGTCACGGGCAGGACGGCGCGGACGATCGTCCGGCCGTCGGGCGTGCGCTCCACCGACAGCGAGCCCCCCAGCTCGGCGCACCGCTCGCGCATCGAGGTCATGCCGACGCCCGCTCCCCGTCCCGCCGCAAACCCGACGCCGTCGTCTGAGACCTCCACCACGAGGACTCCGTTGCCGCTGACCCGGACCGCGCAGCGCTTCGCCCCGGCGTGGCGGACCACGTTGGCCATCGCCTCGACCGCGATGCGGTAGGCCGCCGCCTCCACCGCCGCGTCGAGCGGCGGGAGGTCGTCCGCTGCAACCTCGATCGCGACGCGGCCCTCGCCCGCCCCCACGGAGAGCTCGACGGCCCGCTGACGGATCGCCTCCACGATCCCGAGCTCGTCGAGCGCGGTCGGCCGGAGCTCTCGGGTGAGGCGCCGGATCTCGGCGAGCGCCGCCTGCGTGTCGGCCTTGAGTCCCTCGAGCACGCGGTCGGCCGCCGCGGGGTCCCCCTGCAGGGCGTCACGGGCGAGGTCCGCCTTGAGCGTCATCGCGGCGAGCATCGGCCCGATGCCGTCGTGGAGGTCCCGGCGGATGCGTCGCCGCTCCTCCTCCCGCGCGACGACCAGGCGGCGTCGGGATGCAAGCAGCACATCGACCTCGAACAGGCGGCTCCGGAGCACGCCCACGATCAGCACCACCGCCAGCGGGAGGCCGAGTGCCGCCACCGCCGACCGGCCGAACACGGGCTGCCCGAGGAGGAGGGTTGGCAGCACTGTCAGGCCGCCGACCGCGAGCGCCACCGCAAGGCAGGCCGCGGCCACGACGCGCAGCCAGGCGTCACGCCCGGCGGGCGTCCGCAGGTAGGCACGGGCGAGCGCGACGAGCACGAGGCCGATCATGGCCGCGATCACCAGCGCCAGAACGCGGTTCCAGGCACCGACCCATTCCGCGGAGGCAGGGGTCACGACCCGCGTCACCGCCATCCCCGCGAGCAGCGCCAGCTGGGGGAGCGCATACAGCGCGGCGACGACCCGGCGTCGGCCCGCGATCGCCTCCCACCGGCGCGGCCAGGACACGAGCACGTGGACGACCGACGACCAGAACAGCAGGTGCATCGGCGCGGCAAGGAGGAACAGCGGCAGCATCGGCTCGGGACGGACGAGGTCCGACGCGCGCAGCCCCAGCTCCCAGATCAGGGCGCTCGCGATGTTCGCCGCCGAGCCGACAAGGAAGCCGCGTCGCCAGCCCTCGAACGGCCGTCGCAGCCAGGCCAGGACGGCGACCAGCATCTGGACGAGGGTGTACCCGAGCAGCGGCAGCCCGTTGGCGAGCAGACCGCCGACCGGCTGGGGCCCGAGCGCCGCCTCGAGGTGCACGACTGCGCCCGCCCGGACCACGTCGAACGCCAGCGTCTCGGGCGTCGGCCGCAACGGGGAGGGGGATGGCAGGGCGCCAAGCCGGTCCTCGAGCTGCACGCCGCCGATGGCCGTCACGACGTCGCCGTCGCGGAAGGGCCCGGCCTGGCCGATCGGGATGACCTCGACGCCCTGGGCGCTCCAGGGCCACGCGTCGGACGAGATCCGCGCGGCCTCGCCCGGCAGCTCGATCCGCAGCCAGAGGAAGGCCAGGCCCGTCGCGAGGAGTGCCGCACTCGCCGCCACCGCGACGCGGCTGCCCGCCCGGCCGCGCCCGGCGGATCGTGCGGTCCCGCCCGACTGTCCCAGCGCCACCTCCGCCTCCCTCGATCGCCAGCGGGAGGCCGCCAGCTGCCCCTCCGACGACCCGCGCAAGCGTTGCACACCGGCGGGTCACCGAGTGCGCCCGCGCGGCAGGCGGTGTGCGGGAGAGCCGCTCGGCGCGGCTGTCCCACCGACAGGGGTGGCGCGCGGACGCCCTGCTCGTGGCTGGGGCGTGCGGCGGGACGGGGGCTCAGCGCAGCGTCCCGCCGCACCGGGTCGTCAGCGGCCCGGGTCCACCGCCTCGCGCACGTAGGCGGGCTCGCCCAGCGAGGGACGCGCCGGCAGGTCGAGCGCGATCACCGGGCGCCGCCGGCCGGGGATGGCCAGGGCGAGCACGGCGCCCGCGGCAACGACGGCGGCGCCCAGCCAGAGCGCCGGCGTCAGCCCGTCGACGAACGACTGCGGGGTGGCATAGCCGCCGTTGGCCGAGAAGACCGAGGCGAGGATCGCGACGCCGAAGACGCCGCCCACCTCTCGGATGGTGTTGTTGGCGCCCGAGGCGAGGCCCTCCTCCTCCGGCCGCACCGACGAGAGGACGAGGTTGGCGGTGGGGGCGAAGAACAGCGACATGCCCACGCCGGAGATGACCAGCGCCGGCACCAGCTCCAGGTACGGCGTCGTGGGCGACGAGGCGGCCGCGAACCAGCCCAGGCCGGCCGCCATCAGCGCCATGCCAGCCACGAGCGGGGGGCGGCTGCCGATGCGGTCGGACAGGATGCCGGCGAGCGGGGCGACGAGGATCGGCATGCCGGTCCAGGGCAGCGTGCGCAGGCCGGCGTCGAAGGGCGAGTAGCCCTGGACGAGCTGGAAGAACTGGGCGAGCAGGAAGATGGCGCCGAAGACGCCGAACGACATGAGGAAGCTGACCCCGTTGGCGGCCGAGAATGCCCGGCTGCGGAAGAAGCGGAGCGGGAGCATCGGCTGGGCGGCCCTCGCCTGGCGCACGAGGAACAGCGGGAGCAGGACGGCCGCGGCGGCGAAGGCCCCCAGGATGCCGGTCGAGGTCCAGCCGTCGCCGTTGCCGTGGATCAGCGCCCAGACGAGGGCGAACAGGCCGCCCGACACGAGCGCGAGGCCTGGCAGGTCGAGGGCGGCGTCGGCTCCGCGGCTCTCGCGCAGCGCGAGGATGGCGAACGGCACGAGCACGATCCCGACCGGCACGTTGAGCCAGAAGATCCAGTGCCAGTCGAGCCCGTCGACGATGGCCCCGCCGACGAGCGGGCCGACCGCGATGGCGAGCCCGGAGATGCCGCCCCACAGGCCCAGGGCGAGGCCGCGGCGCTCGGCGGGGACCGCCGAGGACAGGATCGTGAGCGTGAGGGGCATGACGATCGCTGCGCCCAGGCCCTGGATGGCGCGGGCCATGACCAGCACGTCCCCGTTGGGCGACAGCGCGGCCAGGGCAGAGCCGGTGGTGAAGACGGCCACGCCGATCGTGAACAGCCGCTTGCGCCCGAACCGGTCGCCGAGCGCGGCACCGGTGAGCAGCAGGACGGCGAACGTGAGCGTGTAGGCGTTGACGGTCCACTCGAGCTGCGCGAGGTTCGCGTGGAGGTCGGCGCGGATGACCGGCAGGGCGGTCGTGACCACCAGGTTGTCGAGCGAGACCATGAACAGGGCGATCGATGTGGCGAGGAACGTCAGCAGCGTTCGGCGTCGGTCGAGCATGGACGCAGTTCTCCTTCGTCTCCGTTCAGGCGCGTAACTAGTTAGTACTCACTATCTTCGGGGCGCAAAAAAGGGGGGTGTGGCGGTCAACCGAGCGTCACCCCTCCCTCACACATCATCTGCCAGGCCACCTGGGCCTCGCTCAGCTCGAGGGCGGCGGCGAGGTTCATCAGCATGCCCTCGGCGAAGAACTCCCGGAGCTCCGATGCCGGCACGCCCGAGAGCTCGGACACCGTGGCGATCAGCCGGGCGAACTCGCCCCGGACGAAGTCGCGGATGACGGGGTCGCTCGAGGCGGCATAGGCGTGGAGCTGGAGGCGCAGCAGGGTCAGGTCGCGGAGCATCAGCGAGTAGCGGGCCGCGATCGCGGCGAGGACCGGATGGAAGTCGGTCACCGCGAGCGGGTGCCGCGCAGCGTCGGTGAACTCGGTGCGGACGCGCTCGAAGGCCCTGCCGACGGCGGCCATGAACAGCGCCTGCTTGGAGCCGAACAGCCGGAACACGTACGGCTGGGAGACGCCGGCCAGCCGGGCGATCTCCTCGGTCGAGGTCCCCGCGTACCCGCCGACGGCGAAGGCGCGGATCGCCGCCTCCACCACCTCGGCGCGGCGCTCCGCAGCGGGGAGTCGGGTGGCGACGCGGGGGTGGGCGGACGCGGAGGCAGCGGTCATGGGCTTATGTTAGTGACTACTAACTATGCTGTCAAGGCACGCCGCGGAGGCGCCCGGCGACACGACGGTGCACTCCCCGCAGGCACGAGTCGCGGCGAGACGGGGCCCATTGTCACGAAGGGTCGTGACCGCGCGGCCGACGCAGGCCGTTGGCGCGGTCAGTATCCTGCGCCATACAGGCGACCTGCCGAGCCACGCCCGCGGGTCCGGCAGAAGGAGGTGGCCCATGCTCGAAGGACTCTCACCGATCCACGTCATCCTGATCCTGGCGATCGCGCTGATCGTGGTCGGGCCCGGCAAGCTGCCCGAGGTGGGCGGCGCCATCGGCAAGAGCATCCGCGAGTTCCGTCGCGCGGCATCTGACGATCCCACCCAGCCGGCGGCGCCCGCGCCCGCGGCGCCGGCGGCGCCCGCGCAGGTCCCGTCGGCTCCGGTGGCGACGCCCGCCCCGACCCAGGCGGCGCCCGTGGCGCCGGTCGCGGCCGCCCCGCCTCCGGCCGAGCCCGCTGCGGCCCCCGCCCCCGTGGCGCCGGTCGCACCGCAGCCCGCGCCGGCCCCGGCCGCACCGGCCGCCGCGGATGCCACGGCACCGGAGGCCGATCCACCCTCGATCCACCCCAGCGCGTAGCGAACGTCGCGCGCCTGCCGGGGGGTCGGGCGCGACGGCCTTCGGCCCGCTGCGCGGCGTTGGCTCCGTCCCCGCGTCCACCACCGTCGGATCGCGTCGCCCCGGCGCGTCCTCGGGCCGGGGCGTCAGCCGCCGGCCGCCACGTCGTTGGCGGTGTCGTTCACGTCGCGCTCGACGCCGCGTCAGCGAGCTGACCGCCGACGGCCCCCTGCAGGCGCTCGAGCTCGACCGTCGGGTCGAGGTTCGCCAGGCCGAGGAGCGCCGAGGTGAGGTCCGCGGCACCGGTCGAGGGAGCGCTGCCGCCTGACAGCCCCGAGACGAGCGCGCCGATCTCGGCCGACGCCGTCTCATTCGACGCGCTGAGCATCGCCAGCTCGATCGTCGAGCCCGCCCCCGTCGCGGCCGCGCCCGAGGGCATGGCCAGGCCGAGCATCGCGTAGAGGCTGGACATGGACATCGCGGAGGCGCCTGCGACCGTGCTCATCGAAGGGGGTATCGGCCGTCCAGAGGCAAACCATGAGCCGGTTTGCGGCGCGTCTCGACGCCGCACCAGGACCGCGTGGCGAAACGATCGGGCGACGCAGCGGCCCGCTGTGCACCGTTGCACTCACTTCGCGCTGATTCCCGCCCCATTCCACTTTCCGCATTTCGCGGGCCGGAGGTAATATCCGCGGCGGGCCATTCGGACATGCCGAATGTCCTGGGACGCTTCGTAGACAGCGGGCTCCGGTGGCCGCCTGAGGGGGCGGCCGGTCGGGTTCCCCCACGCATCGCCACGAGCCCCTGGCGGGTTCCGGGAGGAGGTTGCGCGCTCGTGAGGCGCCACATCGCGATCGTCGGGCTGATCTGGGTGGTCTTGACCTTCGCGGGTCTGCTGCTCGCCCAGGTCCCCTTCGAGCCCGCCGTCGTCTCTGACAAGGGCCAGATGATCGACGACACCTTCAGGATCCTGCTCCTGATGTCCGTCCCGGTGTTCACGTTCGTGATCGCGGCACTGGGCTACAGCGCGATCGTGTTCCGGCATCGCGGCGAGCCCGACGGGGACGGCGTGCCGCTCACCGGCCGCGGCCCGCTGCCGATGGCCTGGTTCGTGGTGACCTCGGCCATGGCGCTGGGCGTGATGCTCTACCCCGGGCTCACCGAGCTCCCCAACGTCGTCCATCTCGATGCCAGCCCTGACGTCATCGTCCGCATCCAGGGCCAGCAGTGGCAGTGGAGCGTCGACTACCCGGCGTCGGGCGCCAAGAGCAACAGCGAACTCGTGCTGCCGGTGGACAAGAAGATCGGATTCGAGATCAGCTCGATCGACGTCATCCACTCCGTCTGGATCCCGGCCTTCCGGATGCGCATCGACGCGGTGCCCGGCCTGACCACCTACATGTCGTTCACGCCGACCTCGACCGGCGACTACAACACCGACAGCGGGCTGCGCCTGCAGTGCTCACAGCTGTGCGGCACCGGCCACGCCGCGATGGAGCTCCCGGTCAAAGTGGTGTCCGAGGCCGACTTCCAGACGTGGCTGACCGCCAACACCCCGCACATCACGCCCGGCAGCGGCCAGAAGCTCGCGATCAGCGCGAGCGCTGGTGCGGCGACCAAGGGCTTCGACACGACCCAGCTCACCGCCAACTCGACCGAGAACATCACGGTGAACTTCGCCAACAACGACCCGGGCACCGTCCACAACTTCGCCATCGAGCAGAACGGCAAGGTGGTCGGGGCCACGGACTTCAAGCCCGGACCCGCCCAGGAGCAGCTGACGATTGCCCCGCTCCCGCCCGGCACGTACCAGTTCCTGTGTCAGGCCCACCCAACGACCATGACCGGCACCCTGGTGGTGAAGTGACGATGACCGCTGCTGCCGCCGGCGCCATGCCGGCTCCCCGCCCATCCGTGATCAGCGGCTTCTGGCCCATCATCCGCGGCCTGGTGTTCGCCGTCATCGCGTTCGTGATCGGCGCCCTGCTGGCGATGGCCATCCGCACGGCCACCGGCGCCCCGGCCTGGAACCCCAACGAGCACTCGGCCCAGCTGAGCTCGAACACCAATCCGCCGACCGAGCAGATCGTCACCCTCGGCTTCCTGTTCGCCGTGCCGGCCTGGCTGATCGGCGTGGGCTTCCTCGAGACGGTGATCCGTCCGTGGTTCGGCTACAAGCCCAAGCCGATCGTGACCGACTGGCGGCGCTACCTGACGACCTCCGAGGACCACAAGGTCATCGGCCTGCAGTACCTCGCCACGTTCGTGGTGGTGCTGCTGACCGCGGGCGTGGGCGCGATGCTGATGCGCATCCAGCTCTCGCAGCCGGACAACCAGTTCCTGACACCCGACATCTACAACCGCGTGATGAGCTTCCACGGCATCGCGATGATCTCGGTGGCCGTGGCCGCGGTCATGGGCTCGTTCGGCAACTACCTCGTGCCGATCATGATCGGCGCCCGGGACATGGCGTTCCCCCGCCTCAACGCGCTCAGCTTCTGGCTGATCCCGGTGGTCATCGTGAGCCTGTTCCTGTCAGAGCTCCTCGGCGGCTGGGATTCCGGCTGGACCGCCTACCCGCCGCTGTCGGCCAAGAACGCCTCCGGCCAGATCATGTTCAACCTCGCGATCATCACGTTCGGCCTGTCGTCGATCCTGGGCGGCATCAACTTCATCGTGACCACGGTCAAGATGCGCGCGCCGGGCATGGGCTGGGGCCGCCTGCCGATCTTCGTGTGGTCGGTGTTCTGCGCGGCGTTCATCGCCACGTTCTTCACGCAGTTCTTCGCCGCGAGCCTCACGATGGTGCTGCTCGACCGGATCGTGGGCACCAACTTCTTCGTCGGCCAGGGCGGCGCCCCGCTCCTCTACGAGCACACGTTCTGGTTCTACTCGCACCCGGCCGTGTACATCTTCGTGCTGCCGGGCTTCGGCATGGCGCTCGAGGTGCTCGCCCACCTGTCGCGCAAGCCGCTGTTCGCCTACCGCTGGACCGTGGCCGGCTTCATCGGCATCCTGGGCCTGTCGGGCATCGTGTGGGCGCACCACATGTTCGTGTCGGGCATGCCCAATGCGCTGCTCGGCCCGTTCCTGGTCACGACCGAGCTGATCTCGATCCCCACCGGGCTCGTGTTCCTGTCCGCGCTCGGCACGATCTGGATGGGCCGCCTGTGGCTCACGACGCCGATGCTGTTCGCGCTGGGCTTCACGTTCAACTTCCTGATCGGCGGCGTGACCGGCATCTTCCTCGCCGACGTGCCCACCGACGTGAGCCTCCACGACACGTACTTCGTGGTGGCGCACTTCCACTACACGATCATCGGCGGCGAGATCTTCAGCCTGTTCGCCGCGTTCTACTTCTGGTTCCCGAAGATGACCGGGCGGATGCTCTCCGAACGCCTGGGCAAGATCAACTTCTGGATGATGTTCATCTTCTTCAACACGACGTTCCTGCCCATGTTCTGGGCCGGCCTCCACGGCATGAACCGGCGCATCGCCACCTACCAGAACGACTTGGCCGCGGTCAACCTGTGGATCTCGATCAACGCGTTCCTGCTGGGCTCGAGCTTCCTCGTGTTCACGATCAACGTGCTCTGGGCGCTGCTGTCCGGGAGGGCGCCGCGGGCTGCGGCGAACCCGTGGAAGGCCCGGACCCTCGAGTGGCTCGTGCCGTCGCCGCCCCCGGTCGAGAACTTCCCCGCCACGCCGATCGTGGTCGGGTCCCCCTACGGCTACGGCACGGGCGGCCGCCCGCACGCGGTGTTCGGCCTCGCCGGCGCGTCCGAAGAGGAGGTGATCGCGTGACGACGATGCCGCTGGTCGCCGAGGAGCCGGCGCTCCACGTCGATCTCGAGCCCCACGCCGAGGCGCACGCCGCGGCGCACGAGGAGGAGCACGACCGGCCGGGCATCAACCGGATGGGGCTGTGGCTGTTCATGGCCTCCGAGTCGATGCTGTTCGTGGCCATGTCCGCCGCCCGCTTCTACCTCAACGGGTTCGACAAGGGCGAGGTCAACCTGGCGCTCGGCGTCGTGCTGACGTTCATCCTGCTCGGCTCCTCCTGGCTGGGCTACCAGGCCACGGGCGCCATCTCGGCGGGCAACCGCGGCAAGGCGATCCGCTCGCTGCTGCTGGCGAGCCTGCTGGGCGTGGTGTTCATCGGCGGTGTGGGCGTGGAGTGGAGCACCGCGTCCTTCGGGGCGGCGCTCAACCCGCCCGGTCCGCCGCAAGCGACGCCGTTCGGCACCGCCTTCTTCGCGATGACCGGCCTCCACGTGTTCCACCTGATCACGGGCCTCGCAGGACTGCTGCTCGTCGCCAACCTGCTGCGCAAGGGCCAGTTCGGCCCGGGTGACCACTGGGGCGTGACCGCGGTGGTCCGGTACTGGACCTTCGTCGACGTGATGTGGCTCGTGATCGTGTTCCCGGTGCTCTACCTGCTGTGACCTCGGCCGAGCTGCCCCTCGCGACGGTCGGCCCCGCACGCCCGCGCCGCCTGCGCGAGCGGGTGCGAGACCGGGTGCCCGGCTGGTTCGCGTGGCGGGTCCTGGCCGGGTCCATGGCCGCCGGCTTCGCGATGGGCGCGGTCCTGGTCGCAGTGGCGTGGTTCGCATTCGGCGCCGACCTGATGGCGCCGCCGCGCGACGTGCGGCTCGTGATCCCACGCGGCACGGCGGCACTGCTCGCCGCAGGCCAGGCGAGTGCCCTCCCCGCGCAGGTCATCCTCGACCAGGACGACCACCTGATCATCATCAACCAGGACGTCGTGACCCACACCCTGGGCAGCTGGCTGATCAAGGCGGGCCAGAGCATCTCGATCGACGCGACGTCGCCGATCGCGAGCGTGTTCAGCTGCTCGATCCACCGCTCCGGCAGCTTCGGCATCATCGTCCAGGCCCGGCCCGGCCTGGTCGACGGAATCCTGATCACCATCCTGGTGTCGGTGCCCATCGGCTTCGTGCTGTTCGCCGGCGCCACCGTCTTCCGCAGCCTGGACATGGACCCCGAGGCACTCTGATGAGCCCGCTGGACAGCTTCTGGAACGGCGTCCTCTCCCTGCTGGCGCCCCTCGTCACACCGGACTGGGGTCAGCTGGTGGGCCTGATCCCGCTGCTGCTGCTCGCTCTCGTGCTGCTGTTCCTGGCCCTGATCGCCCGCGCATGGCTTCGCCTGCTCTCGTCGCAGCCGGTGCGCGGCCCGAAGGTCGGCCATCGCTCGCTCCGCCCGATGGTCCTCGGCCACGCGGCCGTGGTGGTCGCCGGCATCGTCGCGGCGGCGCTCGCGTTCGTGGCCGGGGCGCGGACCGAGTGGACCGGGGCCACGTCGCCCGCCGGCCTATTCGTCAACGTGCCCCTCCTGGTCCTCGGCCTCGGGGTGGCCATCGGCGCGATCGCGAACGCCGCGCGGCTCTGGGAGCACAACGGGCGCGAGGACCTCGAGCCGGACGCCCTCGACAACATCTCGGCCGCGGTCCGGCGGTACCCGGGCCCCGCCAAGCGCCTGGTGGCCTTCTTCTCGGGCGTGCTGATCGCGGCCACCGGGCTGCTCATGGGAACCGTGCCCGGCTGGACGCCCGCGGCCGAGTCGGCCGCCAAGGCGGCTGGCCAGTGGCCGGCCGTGACCTCGGCAGATCCGGTCCCGGTCGCCTCCTTCCCCATCCTGGTCCTCGGCCTAGCCATCGCCGTCGGCGCCGCGGGCTCCGGGATCGCGGCCCTGTGGCGCCAGCGCGCGAATTCGGGCGACCCGTCCGACATGGGGGCCGCCGCCGACGTGGAGACGACCGCGCTCGTGCCCAGCGAGCACTGACCTCAGTGGGCCTGGCCCCGGCCGTCGCCCGGGCCCGCGCTACTCGGAGACCTCCTCGAGCTCGCCGACCGCCTCGACGGCCGCCTGCCCCGCGGCGGCCGCCTGCCCCGCGGCGGCCAGGTCGCGCTCGGCGGCATCGCGGGCCTCGGCCATCTGGAGCCGGGCGAACTCGGGCATCAGCAGCGACAGCAGGCCGACGCCGACCAGCGAGAGCACACCGCCCGACACGACCGACCACTGCGTCCCGACCAGTGCCGCCGCGACGCTGGCCTCGGCGTCGCCCACGCGCGGCCCGCCGGTCACGACCAGGATGTGGATGGAGCTCACACGTCCGCGCAGGGCGTCCGGGGTGAGCAGCTGGACGATGGAGCTGCGCAGGACCGCGCTGAACACGTCGGCGCCGGCCGCGATCGCGAGGAACACCAGTGCGAGCGGGAACGAGAAGGTGCACAGGCCGAAGCCCACGACGCCGATGCTCCAGAACGCCACCGCCACCAGCACGGCGCGGCCAGGACGGCGCACGCGCGTGGTCCAGCCCGAGAAGACGGCGGCGACGAAGGCGCCGAAGCCGAACGCCGACGACATCAGGCCCACGCCGGCCGCGCCCACCCGGAACACGTCCAGCGCGAGGGGCGGGAAGAGCGAGCGCGGCGACCCGAAGACCATGGCGTTGATGTCCACGATGAAGGTCGCCAGGACGGGGCGGCGGCGGCGGGCGAAGCGGAGGCCCTCGACGACGGCGCCCACGCTGGGCCGGACCGCGCCCGGGTGCGGCGGGACGGGCGCGATCGCGAGCACCGCGGCAATCGCCGCCCCGAACGTCGCCACGTCGACGAAGTAGCACGCTGCCACGTTGGTGAGCGCCAGCAGGATGCCGCCGAAGGCCGGGCCGATCACGGCGGCCCCGTTGAACGTGATCTGGTTGAGCGAGATCGCGGCCGGGAGGCGCTCCGGCGGGACCAATCGGGGTATGGCCGACGAGCGGGCGGGCTGGTCCACGGCGCCGATCCCCGCCGCCAGGAACGCCACGGCGAAGATCGCGGGGATAGAAGGGTCCGGCAGCAGCGCGAGCAGCATCAGGGCGGCACTGGCCACCGCGAGGCCGACCTGGGTGACCAGGAGCAGGCGCCGCCGGTCCACCGCATCGGCGACGGCACCACCGCCGAGCGCGAACGCCAGGATCGGCACCAGCTGGACGAGCGAGAGGGCGCCCAGCATCAGCAGGTCGCCGGTCAGGACGTAGACCTGGTAGGGCAGGACCACCGAGGTGACCATCCGCCCCACCGAGCTGACCGCCTGGCCCGCCCACAGCAGGCGGAAGTCGCGGTCGAGGCGGAGCGGGGCCGGGTCGACGACCAGGCTGCCGAGCCGCCGACGGGGCGCAGGGCCGGCGGTCACGCGTGGATGCCCCGGACGGACGCTGGCATTCCGCTAGTGTCGGGCACGCGGCGAAACGGCGCGCCGCCGTCCGCGCAGCTATGCGCGTGGCCCGGATCGGGGCTCCACCTGAACGTGGCCGATGAAGCCGGCCGTCGATCACCTGTTCTGATACGCTCACGTCAACGGCACGGGGAGAGTGACGACAGGGCATGCCGCTCGGGCTGGACCTGGTGATCTTCGGCGCAGCGCTGCTGGCGGTCGTCCTCGCGGCCATGGTCGGCGTCCTCGCGGGGCGGCGGGCGAGGGCTGGCCGGACGCGCGGACAGCCCGGAGGCGAGCGTTCGCCGGCTGCCGCGCCGAATTGGCCCGCCCGGGCCGATGCCGATCCAGCATGGCCAGTCCCGAGTGCCGCCCCAACCCCCGAGTGGCAGACCATCAGCCGCGATGCCGGCCCGTCGGCGTGGTCAAGGCGGCTCGTCGGTGCCGTTCCCGAGATCACCACGCGGGTGCCCGTGTCCACCTCGCCAGCCATGCAGGACCGCGCCCGCCAGGCCGGAAGCGTCGAGGACGGCATCGCGGCCTCCGCCCGTCGTTGGCCGTCACGACGGCACAGGCCGCTGCGGCACAACCGCCGGGTGTGGCTCCTGCTGGCGGGAACGGCGGGCGTCGCGGCCATCCTGGCCGGCCTCGGGCTCCAGCTCAGCGCGGGTCCGTCGCTCGGCCTGCCCGGAGCGAGCGGCGGCGACCAGCGCGCGCTCAGCGCGACATCGACGCCCGGCGGCATCGGCAATGGGGCGCCCGGGACGCCGGCAGTCGTCTCGGCCTCTGTACCCGCGACCGGTCCCGCATCCGGCGGTGCGACGCCGACCGCTGCGGGCTCTGCGGGCCGCGGCGGACCGGGCGACGGATCCGGGGGGTCCGCCTCGGGCGGGTCGGGCGCGTCGGGCGGCGGCAGCGGTGGCCTCGTGGGCGTCCCGCCGGGCGCGACGCCTCCGTTGACCGGGGGTGCGACGCCCACGCCGCTCTGGACACCGGCGCCCTCGACCCGGCCGACCGAGGCGCCCACGTCCACGCCGACCCCCAGGCCGACGCCGTCCCCCACGCCCACACCGACACCGGCCCCCAGGCCGACGCCGTCCCCCGCGCCCACACCGACACCGGCCCCCACGCCCACGACGCCGACGCCGACGCCGTCAGCGACGCCGACGCCGACCGCCACGCCCAGGCCGCCGACGGTGGGCTTCTCGTTCTCGGTGTCGGGGCTCAAGGCCTCGTTCCACAACGCCACCAAGAACGGCGCCACGTGGACGTGGGACTTCGGTGACGGCAGCACCTCGACCGCGCGCAACCCCTCGCACACCTACGCGGCCGCGGGCAGCTATGCGGTCACCCTCACAGCGGTGTCGCCGGGCGGGGCCACGGCGTCAGCGTCCAAGGTGGTGACGGTCGCGCCCTGACCCGCGCCCACGGGGGCAGCCGGCGTCAGGAGGCTCCGCCACGCGGAGCGCCACCGGCTCAGGGCCAGTGGACGTCGCCGACGCCGATGTCCGAGACGCCGCGGCGCGTCCGCGGCAGCCGCTCATAGCGGAGGCCGTCCCCATCGAGCAGGAAGGCGTCGAGCGCAAGGCCGTTCGGGTCCATCGTCGACAGCTCGTCGTTGAGCCAGCCCGCCAGCTCGCGGTCCACGTCGAGGGGCAGCGACACCAGCACGTCCCGCATGGGCGCCAGCAGGCACTGCGGCTGCTCGCCCAGGATCCGTCGCAGCTCATCGGGCGCCAGCACGAGTGCCGACGCGCATCCGAGCCCGGTCTGGAGCACCCGGGCGGGCACGCCCTCCACATCGAGGCTGACCAGGTCGCGTCCGCGGACGCTCCGCGTCCGGTCCCGCAGGTTCGCCAGGGCCCGAGCCACCAGATCGGCCGGACCGATCGGCCAGCCCGCGAGCAATGCCTCGCCGACCACGAGGAATGCCGGCCCGATGTCGATGCCGAAGCCGGTGGGGATCCCCGGCGGCAGCGTCACCCGCAACGCCTCGCCGGCCATCGGCGGCATCGGCCGCCGTCTCGGCAGCACCGGGATGACCGACGGGGCGAGCTCGTCCCAGCCGAGGTCCTGCGGCAGTGATCCCATCGCCCGCATGACCGCCTCGGCGGTCGCCACCTCGATCCCGTTGCCGAGGTCGTCGGCCGGGTAGTCCTTGCCGGCCCGCCGCCGGCGCTTGGCTCGTCGCCGCTCTCGCTCGTTCATGGCAGGGATCGTGAACGGCGGCCCTTACCGCTCCCCCATCCGCCGCTTAGCCCGGCCTTGCGCCGCCCGGGACGGCGACCCTGGCGCCCGGCGCCGTCAGCCCGCCGCAGTGGGCGATGGCCCCCTCCGCGCCTCGCCCGGCGGCGCGTAGTGGCGGGCGACCTCAGGCAGGTACGATCGCCCGAGGCCGGCCCGGTTCGCGGCCAGCCAGTCCGAGAACAGCCGGCGGCCCCGGGGCAGCTCGCGGCTGACGAGCACGCCCGAGGCGAGCGACTCGAGCTCCTCGCGGGTCAGCAGCACGTCCCCGACCACCCGCCCGACGAGCCCGGCTGCGGCCAGCGCCACCGGGCCGGGCACGTGGACGACCCTCGCCCGCGACCCCACGGCCGCGCGGATGGCCGCGACGAGCTCCTCGAAGGAGTAGACCTCCGGCCCGGCCGCGTCCCAGACCACCTCGTCGGCCTCGTCAGCGGCGGCGAGGACCAGGTCGGCGAGGTCCTCGACCGCCACCGGCTGGACGCCGTACCGCCCGTCGCCCGGCACGGCGAAGACGGGAAGGCGCCGAAGCAGCCAGGCGATCGAGTTGACGAGGATCGGCTCGTCGCCGAACAGGACCGTCGGCCGAAGGATCGCGTGCGAGACGCCGGTTGCGGCGAGTGCGGCCTCGACCTGGGCCTTGCCGCGGTAGTAGGACTGGCGCGAGGTCGGTGACGGGTTGGCGATGCTGACGTGGACGATGCGCTGGACCCCGGCAGCCGCGGCCGCCTCGAACAGCGTGCGCGAGTTGCGCACCGCATCGGCGTGCGTGGCGCCCGCCCTCGGGAACCGGACCCAGTAGGTGTTCACCAGCGTGTCCGCGCCGCGCAGCGCGGTCTCGAGGTCCGCGGGCCGAGCGAAGTCGAGGGGCCGCTCCGCGACCCGGCCGCGGAATGGGTCAGGACGCCCCGGATGGTTGGTGAGGCTCACGACCTCGTCGCCGCGCGCCAGCAGCCGCTGGGTGATGTGGCGTCCGGAGAACCCGTGGGCGCCGGTGACCGCGAAGCGGGCCATGGCCGCCTCCAGAGATACGTGCTACTTGTAGGTAGCGCATATCGTGGCAAAGAAACATGCTCCCGTCAAGCCGCATGTTTCTGCCGCCGCATGCGGAGCCCGATCGCGACGGCCAAGCCGGCGAGCCACAGGCCGGGCAGCCCGAAGAAGGCGATCGCCAGCGCGGTCACGGCGGGGTCGTCGTTGGTCGGGCACGGCACGACCGGGTAGTCGAAGTAGCACCGCTGCTGCGCCGCGTAGAGGCTCGCCATGCACCAGACCGCGAGGCCCACGGCGAGCAGCGAGAGCACCGCCGTCCAGGCCACGAGGGACCATGCGAACTTGTGGCGCCGCGGCCCCACCGATTGCTCCCCTCCCATCAGCCGCCGGCGATGTCAACCTCGCGGGCCGGCGGCAGCGCATCGGTCCGGCGGTTCTCCAGGTTTGGAATCTGACGACGCGCCGCATCGGCGAGACCCAGGTCGATCTCGGCCCTGACGATGCCCTCGCCCGAGCCGGCGGTGGCGATCACGCGGCCCCACGGGTCCACCACCATGGAGTGGCCCCAGGCCGGGATCGCGCCCTGCCCACCGTGGCCGCACGCGGCCGCGGCGAGCACCCAGGCGCCGTTCTCGATCGCGCGGGCGCGGAGCAGCGGCTCCCAGTGGTCGCGGCCCGTGCGCTCGGTGAACACCGCGGGCACCGCGAGCAGCGTCGCGCCTGCCGACGCGAGCGCGCGGTAGAGCTCCGGGAAGCGCAGGTCGTAGCAGATCGAGAGGCCGAGCCCCACGCCGTCCACGCGCGCCACCACCGCGCGATCGCCTGGCGTCACCCGGGCCGACTCCTGGTCCGAGGGGCCGTCGTCGACCGAGACGTCGAACAGGTGGAGCTTGCGGTACCGCGCCGCGAGGGCCCCGGACCGGTCGAACAGCGCCGCCGTGTTGTAGGGGCGCTGGGGATCGCCCGACGCCTCGGCGTGCGAGCCCGCGAGGACCCAGCAGCCGTGCTCGCGGGCGACCTCGGCGAAGGGCGCCGTGGTCGGCCCGGGAACGGCCGCCGCCGAGGCCCGGTAGCCCGCGGCCCGGCCGCGGTACTGCACGTACTCGGGGAGGATCACGAGGTCGCTGTCGACCGCGGCCTCGGCGGCCATGGCGGCCGCGCGGCTGAGGTTGTCGGCGACATCGTCGCCCGCCTCGAACTGGACGAGGGCCACTCGCATCGTGCGCATGGCGGTGATGGTACGAGGACGCGGCGTCGAGGGTCAGAGCCGAACGGGTCCGGGCCGGGGCGAGCGCCGCCCCGCCCGTCCGGCCGGCCCCTGCAGCCCGGCGGCATCAGGGGCGTGCGCCAGCGAGCCGGCCGCCGGATCGAGGGCGCACGCCCGCCACCGCCCCACGCCGCTCCGCGATGCGAACAACCGTTTGACCCGCCCCGGTTCCGCGGGCTACGCTCCGCATGCCCCGACGCCGTCCCGCGTTGGGCGTCAACGCGCCGCAAGAGGATTGCCTCCCCCGTGGAGAACGGACCTAGTCCAGCCGGCCAGCGTGCCGGCGCCCGCAAGGTCCGCCCCGCCTCCTGACGGCCCCGCCGGACTCGCGCCGGCCTGGCCACCGCTGGCGGACGGACCCGTCAGAGCAAGGTGGCCACCATGCGCTTCCTGAGCCGCTGCATCGGCCTGCCGGTGCGCGACCCGTCCGGTGAGCCCCTCGGCACGATCGCCGACCTGATCGTGGCCATCGGGGGCAAGTACCCGCCGGTCACCGGGCTGGTCGTGCGCACCGATCAGCGCCGCATCTTCATCCCCTGGTCCGACGTGGACGCCCTCGACGACGACGGCGCCCACCTCCGCCTGCGCACGATCGACATCGGCAAGTTCCGCCAGCGGCAGAACGAGATCCTGCTCAAGGCGAACCTGCTCGACAAGCAGATCGTCGACATCGAGGGCCGCAAGGTCATCCGGGTCAACGACGTGAGCCTCGACAACGTGGACGGCCGACTCCGGCTCGTCGCAGTCGACGTGGGCGCGGCCGGGCTGCTCCGGCGGCTCGGGGCCGAGGGCCCGCTCCGCCGGCTGGCCCGGCGCCTCAACACCACGATCCCCGAGCGCTACATCGACTGGGAGGACGTGGACCCCCTCGACTCCATCATCGCCAGCGTCAAGCTCCGCGTCCCCCACGCGAAGCTGGCCGAGCTCCACCCCGCGGACCTGGCGAACATCATCGAGGACCTCGCCCCGCGCGACCGCGTCGGCGTCCTGGCCGCCCTCGACGACGAGGCGCTGGCCGATGTCGTGGAGGAGATGGAGCCCGAGACGCAGGTCGACGTGATGGAGGACCTGAGCCCCGAGCGCGCGGCCGACATCCTCGAGGAGATGAGCCCCGACGACGCGGCCGACCTTGTGGCGGACCTGGACCAGGAGACCCGCGACGAGATCCTCGCCTTCATGGAGAAGGACGAGGCCGACGAGGTCCAGGAGCTGCTGGGCTACGACGAGGACTCGGCGGGCGGCCTGATGACCACCGAGTTCATCGGCGTCGAGGAGCGGCTGACCGCCGGCGGCGCGATCGACCGGCTGCGCGAGCTCGAGCCCGACGCCGAGACCATCTACTACGTGTACGTGCTCGACGAGGACGGCCGGCTCGTGGGCGTGCTCTCCCTGCGCGACCTGATCGTCGCGCGGCCGGACGCGCCGATCCACGAGGTGATGATCCGCGAGCCCAAGGCGGTGAACGTCAACGCGGACCAGGACGAGGTGGCCGAGGTCGTCGCGCACTACAACCTGCTGGCGGTCCCGGTGGTGGACGACGACGGCGTGATGATGGGCATCGTCACGGTGGACGACGCGCTCGACACGGTCATCCCCACCGCCTGGAAGAAGCGGCTCCCCCGCGTCTTCAGCCGGCTGGGGTAGGGCGTGGCCGGCCTGCGCGCGCGCCCCGACGCGCGCCCCAAGGATCCCGCCGAGCGCGGCCGGCGCCGACGCCGCCCCCGCGTCGTCCGGCCGTTCCCGAGGCTCCCGCAGTGGCGCGTCCGGCTGATCGCGGCGCTGGCCGTCCTCGGCCCGGGCCTCGTCAGCGGCTTCGCCGACAACGACGCGGGCGGCATCACGACGTACTCGCTGGCCGGGGCCAACTGGGGCTACACGCTGCTGTGGGTGATCCTCGCGAGCCAGATCGTCCTGTTCTTCACCCAGGAGGTGGGCGCGCGGCTCGGCCTGGCCACCGGCAAGGGGCTGATCAGCCTGATCCGCGAGCGCTGGGGCGTGCGCTGGACCGTGTTCGCCGCGCTGCTGATGCTGGCCGCGAACCTGGGCTCCATCGTCGCCGAGTTCGCGGGCATCGGGTCGGCGCTCGGCATCTTCGGCGTGCCGACGCAGATCAGCGCGGCCGTCGCCGCGTTCGTGGTCGTGGGGTTCATCGCGCTCGGCTCGTACAGTCGGGTGCAGTACCTGTTCGTCGGCATCGGCGTGCTGGTGTCGGGCGCCTACATCTACTCGGCCACCGCGTCCAACCCGGACTGGGCCGCGGCGGCGTCCAACCTGATCCGGCCGCAGTTGTCGTCGTCACCTGTGTACTGGCTCGCGGTCGTGGGCACGGTCGGCACCACGATCACCCCGTGGGGCCAGGCGTTCATCCAGAGCTACGTGGCCGACAAGGGCCTCCGGCCCGAAGACCTGCGGGGCAGCCGCGCGGACGTCTTCGCCGGCGCCCTGATCACCAACGTGATCGCGGGCTTCATCCTCATCGCCTGTGCGGCGACGCTCCATCCCGAGGGCATCCAGATCAACACGGCCGCGGACGCCGCGCGGGCGCTCGAGCCCATCGCCGGCCAGGCCGCCGCCGTCGTCTTCGCCGTCGGGCTCCTCGGCGCGTCGTTCCTCGGGCTCGGGGTCGTGCCGCTCAGCTCGGCCTACACCACGTGCGAGGCGTTCGGCTGGGAGACCGGCGTTGACTGGAACTGGCGCGAGGCGCCCGCCTTCTACGGCCTGCTCGCCTTCTTCATCGGGTTCGCGGCGCTGTTCGTCATGATCCCCGGGCTGCCGCTGATCACCGTGATGTTCTCGGCGCAGGTGCTCAACGCGCTGCTCCTGCCGTTCGTCCTCGTGTTCGTCATGCTCCTGGCGACCGACAGGGAGCTCATGGGCCCGCTCGCGAGCGGCCGGTTCCTGCGCGTCATCGGCTGGGGCTCCACAGCCGTGCTGATCCTGTTGTCGGTGACGCTCGCGGTCACGAGCTTCCTGCCCAGCGCGGGCTGAGGTGACCGAGGGGCGGGGCCGCTGGGCAAGGCGGCCGGGCGCGAGGCGACCAAGGGGCGAGCGGGTCTGGCGCAGAGGCGTCCGGAGCCGAGTCGGCCGGGCCGTGGCTGGCGGACGCCAGTGGGGCTTGACACACGGCGCTCGATGCATAGCATTGCTATCAGTTAGCCCGACTACCGAGAGGTCTCCGTCCCGTGCCCCGCCGTCCGCTGCCGGCCGTCCTCGCCCACGCCGGGCCGCCCCACCCGAGCGTGGAGCTGGCCAACCGCCTGAACTCGGCCGCGGTCCACCTGCTGCGCCGGATCGCCCGCGACGACGGGGTGGACGGGGTGACGGGCGCCCGTCTGTCCGCACTGAGCGTGCTCGTCTACGGCGGGCCGCAGACCCTGGGCGGTCTCGCCCGGCGCGAGCGGGTGGCCGCCCCCACCATGACCCGCATCGTCGATGCCCTCGTCAGGGACGGCCTCGTCGGCCGGTCGCCTGTCGAGGGGGACCGGAGGGCGGTCCGGCTGGCCGCCACCGACGCGGGCCGCGAGCTCATGGAGCGCGGCCGGGCACGGCGGATTGAGCGCCTGGCGGGCGAGCTCGCGGTGATCGACCCGGCCGGCCTTGCCGACCTCGCCCGCGCGCTCGACGTCCTGGAGCAGCTGGAAGCCACCGCAAAGGAGTGACCCGTGAGCGTCCCTGACACCACCCCGTTCGGGCTTGGCGCGATCGGCCAGGTCCTGATCCCCGTGACCGACGTGGAGGCGGCCACAGCATGGTACCGAGACGTGCTCGGCATCCGGTTCCTGTTCGCCTTCCCCGGCATGGCGTTCCTCGACGCCGATGGCGTTCGCCTGTACCTGGCCGGACCGGAGGAGGCGGGCTTCGACGGCCGCGCCACGATCTACTTCCGCGTCCCCGACATCCACGCCGCCGTCGCGGCGCTCGAGGCGCGCGGCGTCATGTTCTCGGACCGGCCGCACATGATCTACGACGACGGGTCGCAGCAGACCTGGATGTGCTTCTCGAAAGATCCGGACGGCAACAACGTGGCGCTGATGAGCGAGGTGCCGTCGGGCGGCTGACGCACGGGCCGCCCCGACGGAGTGGGGACGATCGGGCGCGCCCGTCAGCCCGCGGTGGCAGCCGCGATCGCCGCCTGCCGGCGGGCCCGGAGGAACGCCTCCTCGGCCCGGTTGGGCTCAAGCGCCAGCGCCCGGTCGTAGGCGGCGATCGCCTCTGCCGGGCGGGACAGCCGGCGCAGCAGTTCGGCCCTCGCCGCGTGGAAGAACCGGTAGTCGGCCAGGGCCGGGACGCCATCGAGCGCGTCGATCGCGGCCAGGCCCGCCTCGGGACCCGCGACGTGGGCCACCGCGACGCCGCGGTTGAGCGCCACCACGGGCGACGGCGCGATCCTGGCCAGGACCTCGTACAGGCCCAGGATCTGCGCCCAATCGGTGGCGTCGGGGCTGGCGGCCTCGTCGTGGACCGCGGCGATGGCGGCCTGCAGCTGGTAGGGGCCGACCCGACCCGCGCGGAGCGCCCGCTCCACGAGGGCACGCCCCTCCTCGATCTCTCCGCGGTCCCAGCGGCCGCGGTCCTGGTCCTCGAGCAGCACGAGCTCGCCCTCGGGCCCCTCGCGGGCCGGACGGCGCGCATCGGTGAGCAGCATCAGGGCGAGCAGCCCCAGCGCCTCGGGCTCGGAGGACAGGAGCGATGCCAGCACGCGCGCCATCCGGATGGCCTCGGCGCACAGCTCGCGGCGGACCAGCACGTCGCCCGACGACGCCTCGTACCCCTCGTTGAACACGAGGTACAGCACGCGCAGCACGGCGTCCAGCCTCTCCGCGAGGCGGTCGCCCGTCGGGACCTCGTAGGCGATCCCCGCCTCGCGGATCTTCCTCTTCGCGCGCACCAGCCGCTGGGCGAGCGTCGCCTCGGGCACCAGGAATGCCCGGGCGATCTCGGGCGTGGTCAGGCCCCCCAGCGTGCGCAGGGTCAGCGCCACCGCGGCCTCGGGCGCGAGCGCCGGGTGGCAGCAGGTGAAGATGAGTCGGAGCTGGTCGTCCCCGATGGGGTGCATCTCGTCCTCCGCCGCAGCCTGGAGCGCCCCGGCTCGCGCGGCCGCATCGAACGCGGCGTCGCGGGCCAGCCGGGCGGCCTTCTCGGCGAACGTCGTCGCCCGCCGCGCCCGGTCGATCGCACGATTGCGCGCCGTGGTGGTGATCCACGCGCCCGGGTTCGCCGGCACGCCGTCGGACGGCCAGTGCTCGAGCGCCGCCACGTAGGCGTCGGCGACGGCCTCCTCTGCGAGGTCGAAGTCGCCGAGGACGCGGATCAGCGTCGCGATGGCCCGGCCGTGCTCCTCGCGGAACACCCGGGCGACGACGTCGGCGGGCGCCCCCGGAGCCACGCGGCTAGATGTCCGTGTCCACGATCGGGCGGATCTCGATCGAGCCGAGCCTCGCCCCGGGGATCCGCCCCGCCGCCTCGATCGCCGCGTCGAGGTCCGTGGCGTTGACCAGGAAGTACCCGCCGAGCACCTCCTTGGTCTCGGCGTACGGCCCGTCGGTGACGATGCGGCGGCCGTCGCGGACCCGGACGGTCGTAGCGTCGGCCGAGTCCTTGAGCGCCTCGCCGCCGATGTACATGCCCTGCTCGCGCAGCCAGCCCGTGTACGCGCCGTACTCGGCCATCATGGCGGTCCACGCCTCGGGGGTCATCGCGTCCCCCGTCTCCTCGCCGTAGATCAGCAGCAGGTAGCGCATCGCAGCTCCTCTCCGTCTGGCCCGCCGGGCGGGGCCGTCATCGTAGCGACGAATCGGGCCGGAGAGGATCGACAGCGGGTCAGCGCTCCCGGTGGCCCTCCGCCTCGGCGTCCTGGCCCCGGGTACCGACTTCGGCAAGCGCGGCGAGGAGGGCGACCATGGCAGACGGCCCGGAGACGCGATGGCGGGCCGTCGTGGGGCCAGGCCCCACGCGGATGGTCCAGGACTCGGGCGGCAGGCGCGCGAACATGTCCTCGTCGGTCGTGTCATCGCCGGCCGCCAGCTCGAACGCCGTCAAGCCGATCAGCGAGCGCAGGTGCGAGACGAGCTCGCCCTTGTTGGCCCACGCATACCGGACCTCAATCACCTTCGAGCCGCGCAGGACGGCCAGCTCCGTCCCCCCCAGGCGCTCGGCGAGCGTGGCCGCCACCTCGTTCGCGATCCACTCGCCGAACTCGGGCTCGACCTGCCGGAAGTGCCACGCGAGGGCGTGCTCCTTGATCTCCACCGAGCTGCCCGGGACCCGGGCGAGGTAGTGGTCGAGGATCGCGCGGACGCCCGGCATCCAGTCGCGCTCGACGCCCTGTCGGAGCGCGCGCCACCGCGTGTCGCCGGGCTCCCGGATCAGGGCCCCGTGCTCGGCTGCCAGCCAGATGCGGTCCAGTGCGCCGAACCGCTGGCCCAGATCGTGGCGCGAGCGCCCCGACACGATGACGAGGTTCGTCTCGGGCTGGCGGCTCAGCCGGTCGAGGATGTCCAGCAGGTCGCTCGACGGCCAGCTCTCCGAGGGACGCCCGACCAGCGGCACGAGGGTGCCGTCATAGTCGAGCGCGCACAGGTGTCTGGGCGCCGCCCCGAAGGCGCGGAGCAGCTCCGCGACCGGGGGCTCGCCGACCTTCGCGATCACCGTGGAGCGCTCCCGCGTCGCCGCGACGAGGTCCTCGACCGAGCGGCGCGCCCAGCTGGCCGCGTCGTTGCGCCGGACCCGGTCGGCGAGGGCGACGAGGCGCTCGGCCCGCTCCGATTCCGGCATCTCGAGCGCGCGGGCCAGCGCGTCGGCCGTGCCGGGCGCGTCGTACGGGTTGATCCGGATTGCCTCGCCCATCTCGCTCGCGGCGCCGGCGAACTCGCTCAGCAGCAGGACGCCGGGATCGTCGCGCTGGCAGGCGACGAACTCCTTGGCGACGAGGTTCATGCCGTCGCGGAGCGATCCGATCCACGCGACGTTGGCCGCGCCGTAGAGCGCCGCCAGCTCGGTCCGCGGCACCGACCGGCGCAGGTAGATCACCGGAGTCCAGTCGGCGGTGCCGTGGCGCCCGTTGATCTCGCCCACCAGCTCGTTGACCTCGCGCCGCAGGGCGGCATAGCGCGGCACTCGCTCGCGGGACGGGACCGCCACCTGGACGAGGGTGACGGCGCCGCGCCATTCCGGCCGCTCGGTGAGCAGGTGGCGGAATGCACGGAGGCGCTCCGGGATCCCCTTGGTGTAGTCGAGCCGATCCACCGCGAGCACCAGGCGATGGCCGGCATGGCGTTGGCGGAGTTCGCGGATCCGCCGGCCCACGGCCGGATCACCGTCAGTGAGCCTGTCCCACTCGTCGGCGACGATCCCGATGGGCCGCGCGTGGAGGGCCACTGCACGGCCTCCAGGGTCCACCGCGTCCATGCGGCTCTCGATACCCAGCACCTGCATCAGGGCGCGCCGGAAGGCGCCGAGATGCTCGTAGGTCTGGAAGCCGATCATGTCGGCCCCGAGCAGCCCCTCAAGCAGCTCCTCCCGCTGAGGCAGCACTCGGAACAGCTCCGGCGAGGGGAACGGCACGTGGAGGAAGAACCCGATCCGCAGCTGCGGGCGCTCCCGGCGGATCATCGCGGGGGCGAGCATCAGCTGGTAGTCCTGGATCCAGATCAGGTCGTCGGGACGGGCACGCGCCACGACGGCATCGGCGAACCGCTGGTTTGCGTCGCGGTAGGCCAGGAAGGTCGCGTGGTCGAAGGCGACGCGCGACGGGAATCCGTGGAGCAGCGGCCACAGCGTGTCGTTGGCGAACCCGTCATAGAAGGCGTGGCTCACCTGCTCTGGCAGCTCCACCGCAACCAGACCGCGATCGCGCTCCCACGCCGCCAGGAGGGCGGCCCTGCCGGCGCGATCTGCCGTGGCGGCCGCGCCGGGCCACCCGATCCACAGCCCGCTTCCCTGGCCGACGACCGGGTCGAGCGCGGCAACCAAGCCTCCACTGCTCATCTCCGCGACCCAGCGCCCGGCGGTCAGGCGCAGTGTCAGCGGGAGTCGGTTCGACACGACGACGAGCCGCTCGGGCACGGGCAACCACGTCCTCCTTCGCTGCCGGATCGACCGCCGCCGGTTGTTGGGCGTCCTCGGATTCTACGGCCGTGGGCGTCAGCCGTCGCCTTGCTGGGCGCAGGCGGATGCGCGCCCCGCCCCTTGACAGGGTCCATATAACCGTGGTGCAGCTTCAGAACGCCCACGAGGTCCCTGCGGTATGAAGTCGCTGCGCCCCATTGCTCGTGGCCTGGCACCACTCATCGCGCTGACCGCCTGCCTCACGCTCGTCTCCTGCGCCAGCGGAGGGGCGTCGCCGACGAGCCGGCAACCGTCCGCGCCCCGGCCGACCGCCACGCCGCCGGACATGAACTCGGTCGCGTCATCGCTGATGCGGGATCGGCTCGACAGCCTGCTGGCGGGCACGATCGTCGTCGAGAACCGGGGCGCCATCGACTGGACGCCGGTCGAGCGGCACACGCTGCCGGCCGGGCTCCAGAGGGACGCGTTCTGCGAAGCCCTCGACACGCCCCACCTCGATGACGTCGTCACGAAGCTCATCGCCGTCGGGCTCGACGCGGTGGCCCGCCGCGGCGGCCGAGAGCTGCCTGCGGATGCCGAGACGGTGGTCGGCCTGGTCGTCACGCTGGCCTTCAAGACGTGCCCGTCCTGGAAACCCGCGCTCCATCCGCCGACAGCCGTCCCGACCGTGCCATCGCACGTGGGCTCCTTCAGCGCGCTGGCCGGCGATCCGTCCACGGAGTGGCGGCTTGTGCCGTCCACGGAGGCCAACTGCCAGTCCTACTTCAGCTCATGCTGGGAGGCCCAGCTCAGGACCGCGCGCGGCTGTCCCACGCACGCCTCGATGACCATCTCCATCCTCGACGCCCACGGCACGCCGCTCAGGCTCGCGACAGCGTCGCGTGTGCTGCCGGTGCGGCAGGGCGGCATGGCCGACTTCGTGTTCCAGGCGGACGATCCGACAGAGCTGGCTCGAGTGTTTCTGGCAACCTGCACCTGACGACCGGCTCGTCGCCCGGTGGACGAGACGGTCGAGACCGTCGCGCCCGGGTTGGGCATGGACGGGCGCAGACAGGACAGGCGTTCTGGAGGGAGGCACGATGGTTGACGCAGCCGCGGCGCTCCCGCCTCGCGCGCTCGACCAGCTGCGCCGGTCATTCGGCGGCGACATCATCACGCCGACCGACGCCGGCTACGACGACGCGCGCCGGTTGTGGAACGCCATCCACGATCGGCGGCCGGCCGCGATCGTCCGCCCCACGAGCGCCGCCGAGGTCGCGACCGCGGTCCGCTTCGGGCGCGACCGCGGGCTCGAGATCGCCGTCCGGTCCGGCGGCCACAGCCTTGCGGGCCTCACCGGCCTCGACGGCGGCCTGGTGGTGGACCTGTCCACGATGGGCGGCGTCGAGGTGGACCCGAAGAAGCGCGTTGCCCGGGTGAACGGCGGCGCACTCCTCGGTGAGCTCGACGTCGCCGCGCAGGCGCACGGCCTGGTGTGCCCGGTCGGCGTCATCGGCCACACCGGCGTCGCGGGGCTGACGCTCGGGGGCGGCGTCGGTCGCCTCCAGCGGCAGTTCGGCCTGACCATCGACAATTTCGTCGCGGTCGAGGTCGTCACGGCCGACGGCCAGCTTGTGCGCGCCACCGTGCACGACGAGCCCGAGCTCTTCTGGGGCCTGCGCGGCGCGGGCTGGAACTTCGGCATCGCCACCGCATTCGAGTTCCGGCTCCAGCCGTTCGGCCCCGACCTCCACCGCGGCGTCATGGTGTTTCCGGCGAGCCAGGCGCGGGAGGCCTGGGCCACGTTCAGCGCATACGCCCCGCAGGCGCCGGACGCCGTCTCGGTCATCCTGGGCATCGACCGCGCGGGGCCGGATGCCGGCTGCCCGGACGAGCTCGTGGGCCGGCCGATCGTCTACATCGCCTACAACCACAGCGGCGCAGCAGACGATGTCGAGCGGGACACGGCGGGTCTCCACGCCGGGCCGCGACCGCTCTCGTCCACCCTCGGCAGGCGGCCGTACCTCGAGGTCCAGACCGCGCACGACCTCGTGTTCGCCGGTGGCCACCGGTCGTTCATCAAGGGGTTCAACGCGAACGAGGTCAGTTCCGAGGCGCTCGACGAGCTGACTGAGCTCGTCGCGTCCGCCCCAGGAGAGATGTCCTTCTCCGTGACCGCGCTCGGCGGCGCGATCGGCCGCGTTCCCGAGGAGGCCACCGCGTACGCGGGCCGCGCCGCCGCCTTCGACCTGAGCGCCGACTGCGTGTGGGAGGACCGGGCGCTCGACGAGGCGAACCGGGACTGGGTGCGGCGGACGATGGCGGTGGTCGAGCCCGGCGCGACACTGGGCGCGTACGCCAACGGCGACGCCGACGTCGGGCCCAGCGAGACCCGGCGGATCTACGGCGACGCGAAGGTCGCCCGCCTCGCGCGGCTCAAGCGAACGTGGGACCCCGACAACGTGTTCCACGTGAACCACAACATCGCGCCCGCGGGCGACGCGCCGCCCTAGGCGGAGGCGCGCGATCCCGCGGCGAGCCGCAGCAGTCCCGCGCGGGTTGCCCGCGCATGCGAGCATGAGGGCATGGCGTCCCGCAAGGAAGTCCTCGCGATCGGCGGCCGCGAGGTCACGATCACCAACCCGGACAAGGTCTACTTCCCGAAGGCCGGGCATACCAAGCTCGACCTTGTGCGCTACTTCCTCGCCGTGGCCGACGGCGCCCTCGTCGGGATCCGCGGGCGGCCGATGGCGCTCAAGCGCTTCGTCGACGGTGCCGAGTCGGAGCCGTTCTTCCAGAAGCGCGCGCCCGAGAACCGGCCCGACTGGATGCGCGTGGCCACCCTCACCTTCCCGTCTGGGCGCACGGCGGACGAGATCGTCGTCGACGAGGCGGCGGGCCTGGCGTGGGTCGCGAACCTGGGCTGCCTCGACCTGAACCCGCACCCGGTCCGCGCGGAGGACCTCGAGCACCCCGACGAGCTGCGCGTCGACCTCGATCCCGTGCCCGGCGTGCCGTGGTCGCAGATCCGCGATGTGGCGATGGTGGTGCAGGAAGCACTGGCGGACCTCGGCCTGGTGGGCTGGCCGAAGACCTCGGGCTCGCGGGGCATCCACGTCAACGTGCGCATCGAGCCCCGCTGGACGTACCCGCAGGTGCGGCGGGCGGCGCTGGCGCTGGCACGGGACGTCGAGCGGCGGGCGCCCTCCATCGCCACCTCGAAGTGGTGGAAGGAGGAGCGGCACGGCGTCTTCCTCGACTACAACCAGAACGCGAAGGACCGCACCGTCGCCTCCGCCTACTCCGTGCGGCCGCTGCCCGACGCCCGGGTGTCCTTCCCGCTGCGCTGGCCCGAGGTGCCGACGGTGGAGGCCGAGGACTTCACGCTGGCGACGGTGCCCGCGATCTTCGCCGGGCGCGGCGACGCGGGCGCTGGGATCGAGGCGGCCGTGGGCTCGCTCGAGGCGCTGCTCGAGCTCTCCGCCCGCCACGAGGCCGAGGGGCTGGGCGACGCGCCGTGGCCGCCCAACTACGCCAAGCAGGAGGGCGAGCCGCCGCGGGTCCAGCCGTCGCGCAAGCGCCGTCCCGACAGCGCGTACGGCGCGGGCCGGGGCGTGGCTGGCGGCCCGCCGCCAGAGGTCCAGGCGGAACGCGCCGCCGCGGTGGTGGCGGGCGACCGGAACGCCGGCCTGCCGCAGGACTGGGTGGGCACCCGGCCGACACCCACGGGCCGTCGCCGCTCCTCGATCCCCGTGATCGAGATCGCGCGGGCCGCGTCAAAGGCGGAGGTGCAGGCGGGGTTCGAGCGCTGGACGGAGCGCCATCCGGAGGCGGCGGCACACCTCGAGCCCGCTGACGTCCTGACCGACGGCATGCGCGGCCGCTCGTCGCTCTGGTATCGCCTGCGCGTCAACCTGATCCACGTGCCCGAGGCGTTGCGCCCGCCGCAGGAGCCGCTCGACCCCGACTACGACCCCTGGGCGAGCATTACCCCCGAGGAGCGCGCCGCCTGGGAGGCGGCGATGGCGCAGCGGGGCGCCGCCCGTCGACGTGGCGGCCCGGGATCCGATTGAGGCCGGCCCGAGGTCGATGACCCGGGCGCCGGCCCTGGGTGGACGCGGCGGCGCGGCGGCCGTGCGCGATCAGGCGGCGCCGCTCAGGGCGCCGCGAACGTCATGCCGTTCGCCATCGTGTCGCCGTCAGCGAGGCACGACGCGGTGTCGGCGCCGTAGCACGTGGTGGTCACGTTGTAGGTCGCGTCGCCGCTGGGGATGTAGTAGCCGCGACCGGTCATCGTTCTCGCCCCCGCCGCGGTATTGAGGCTCAGCTGGTAGTCGATGACGAGCGAATCGACGCCGTTGACGGTCGAGTGGTTGAAGGTCACGCCGGTGGCGCCGAGCTGCTGGAACTCGCCCTGGATCACCGGCTGCGCGGCGTCGAGCGACATCCCGCCCAGCTGGAGGGTCGTGACGTTGAGATTGCCCATGTTGGTGAGGCCGTCGTAGTCCATCGCGTAGAACAGGAAGTTCTTGAACGCGCCCGAGCTGAGCAGCTGCTGCAGCGTCGCGGCCTGGTCGGGGTTCGCCGAGGCGATGGCGCCGATCTCGGCCGTCAGCGCCTGCTCGGTCAGCTGCACCTGCTGCCAGCCCGACGGCAGGTCGATGTGGATCCCCGAGCCGGCGCCGGAGCTGGCCGGGGACGGCGCCGTCGACGGGGCGGCGCTCGGGCTGGCGGCAACCGTCGCGACCGGCGTGTCGGCGGGCGATGCCGTGGGCGCCAACGTCGGCGACGGCGAGGCCGAGGCCCCGCATCCGGCTACCGCCAGGAGCGCCGCCGAGACGAGGAGTCCGCGCATTGGGCGCCGGACTCGATCAGATCGAGCTTGCATCAGGCTGTTCCTCCCTCGCCGCGATCGAGGCGCCTCGCTTGCGGAGGGTACCGTGCGCTGCAAGCGTGCCGCTGGGTCGCTGAGGACCCCGGGGCTGCGGCTCGGCTCGGCCGCCCGTCGCGCCTCAGCTCGAGACCGGCTCGAGCCAGCCCTTCTCGGCGGCCATGCGGGCCGCCTCGGCGCGGTTGCGCGCCCCGACCTTCTGGATCGCCGCGGAGAGGTGGTTGCGCACCGTCCCCTCGGACAGCCCCAGCGCCGCGGCGATGTCGGCGATCGTGCCGTTGGTGGCCACCAGTGCCAGCGCCTCGCGCTCGCGCTCGGACAGCGGGTTGGCGCCCTCCGACAGCGCGGCGAGGGCGAGGGCGGGGTCCACGACGCGCTGGCCGCGCGCGACCCGGCGGACGGCGTCGGCCAGCTCGGAGGCCGGCGTGTCCTTGAGCAGGAACCCGCTCGCGCCTGCCTCCATCGCCCGGCGCAGGTAGCCGGGCCGGCCGAAGGTCGTGAGCATCACCACTCGGCAGCCGGGCACGGCGGCCCGCAGCTGGGCGGCAGCGGCCAGCCCGTCGATGCCGGGCATCTCGATGTCCAGCAGCGCGACATCGGGGCGTGCCACGAGGGCTGCGGGCACCACCTCGTCGCCGCGCCCCACGTCGGCCACCACCTCGAGGTCCGCCTCGAGCGCCAGCAGCGCCGCCAGGGCCCCGCGTACCAGTGCCTGGTCCTCGGCGAGCAGGACGCGGGTCACGGCGGCGGTCACGACGCGGGTCACGACGCGGCCGCCGGGACGGTCACCGCAAGCCGGAACCCATGGCCGGCCACCGCCCCGGCCTCGACGCCGCCGCCGAGCCGCGAGGCCCGCTCGCGGAGGCCCGTCAGCCCGTGCCCGGCACCAGGCTCGTGCTCGTCGGCGCCCGACCCGCTGCCGTCGTCGACGATCTCGACACCGTGGCGGCTGCCGTCTGCGATCACGCGGATCGTGGCCGAGTGCGCGTCGCTGTGGCGCAGGACGTTCGTCACGCCCTCGCGCACCGCCCAGCCGAGCAGCGCGTCGACGTCGCGCGGCAGCCCTTCGGGCGCGGGCTCCACCGTGCCGCGGATCCCGGCCACGCGCAGCGCCTCGCGGGCGCCGGCGAGCTCCATGGCGAGGGTCGGCTGGCGGTAGCCGCTGACGGTCTCGCGGACGGAGGCCATCGCGTCGCGCGCTGTCCGCTCCACGTCGCCGATCTCCGCGGCGGCACGGACCGGGTCGTCGGGCAGCAGCCGTCTGGCGAGCTCGCTCTTGAGGGCGATGACCGAGAGGCTGTGGCCGAGGGTGTCGTGGAGGTCGCGCGCGATCCTGGCGCGCTCCTCGGCGACCGCCGCCTCGGCCAGCTCGTGGCGCGCCGCCAGAAGCTCGCGGTTCGTCCGCGCGAGCGCCGACAGGGACGCGGACGCCAGGCTGATCGTGCCCACCGTGACGCCGATGGGGACGCCCGCCGAAGCATCGCCGGCGTGGATCGAGACGCTGGCGACCGCGACCAGCGAGATGGCCGTGATGGCTCGCAGGGCCCATGACTGGGGGATGAGCCGGGCCGAGGAGACGCCAGCGTAGTAGAAGAGCGCCGGGGCCGAGTCGACCCCGAACACGGTCGTCGTCACCGCCCCGATCGCGGTCAGCGCCGCCACGGCCGGCAGCAGGATCGGCCCGTCTTGCACGCGCCCGATCGGCGGGAACCGGAAGAGTTGGAGCAGGACGACCCCGAAGATCGCCCACGCCGCGAGGAGGAGTGCCAGCGGGATCGGCGCTGGGCGCGACTGCAGGACCGAGACGAACGGCCAGATGGCGAAGAACAGGGCGATGGCGATGAACGCCTGGCGCACCCTCGGCCGTCGCTGGCCGAGATCGACCATGAACGCGCCCGGCTGGGCCGAGCCGCGCCGGGGGCGTTCATCGGGTGTCATGGAGGTCAGGCCCGCCCCGACCGCTCGTCGCGCACGTAGCGCCAGGCCGCAACGGCGCCCAGCCCCACCGCCCAGGCGGCGAGGACCGCGACATCGGTGGCGTCCGGGACGCGACCCGCGGCGACGGCGCGGCCGAGACTGGCGAGGTGGGATGACGGCAGCACGTCGCCAATCGTAGCGAGCCAGTCCGGGAATGCCGAGAGGGGCGCGAACAGGCCGCCCAAGATGGCCAGCGTGAAGTACGAGAGGACCGTGCCGCCCTGCGCGCTGTCGGCGTCGAGCAGGTATCCGATCAGCAGGCCCAGCGCCGCGAACGGGATGCTGCCGAGCGCGAGCGCCGCGATCGTCAGGACGAGCCCGCCAGGGCTCATCTGGACGTGATTGATGAGCAAGCCGGCCATCGCCACCAGGGCAAGTGCCGGCACCGTCAGCACCACAGATGACGCGATCTTGGCGGCGACGTAGGCGAACCCGGGCAGCGGGGTCACCCGCAGCTGGCGGACCCAGCCGCCGCGGCGCTCGATCGCGATCGGCGCGGCCTGGCTCATCGCCGCGCCGATGGCGCCGTAGGACGCCATGGAGACCATGAAGTAGGCCGGCCAGGTGAGTCCGTCGAGCACGGTGGTGGCGTCTCCGCGGTTGAGCACCGCCGTGTACATGACGTAGAGCAGGACCGGGAACACGATCGTGAACATCAGGTAACGGCGGTTGCGGAGGGTCCGTCGGACCTCCAGCCGCAGGTAGGCGATGAAGGGCGAGGCGGCCGGGGCCGCGGCGGTCAGGGCGCGGGACGCGATCACAGGGGTTCTCCTCGGGTCGTGGCAGGTGTGGGGTCAGGCAGCGGCGGGGCGGGCAGCGCCACCGGTGAGGGCGAGGAAGACGGTGTCGAGGTCGGCGCCGGTCACCTCGAGGTGCCGGAATTCGATCCCGGTCCCGACGAGGGCGCGGACCGCCGCGTCGGCGTCCCCGCAGGTGAGCGAGACGGTTTCGCCCCGGCGGTCGAGCGCGGCAACGCCCGGCAGCGCCCGCAGGACGCCGTCGGCGGTGCCGTCACCGGGCCAGGCGAAGCTCACCGTGCGCTCGGCGACGCCGGCCTTGAGCTCCGAGGGCGATCCGGCGGCCACGACGCGCCCGCGGTCGAGCACGATGATCCGGTCGGAGACACTGTCGGCCTCCTCGAGGTAGTGGGTGGCGAACAGCACGGTCCTGCCCTCTGAGGCGGCCTGGCGCATGTCCACCCAGAAGGAGCGTCGCGCCTCCACGTCCATCGCGACGGTGGGCTCGTCGAGGAAGACGAGGTCCGGGTCCCCCGCGATCGCGAGCGCGAACCGGACGCGCTGGGTCTCGCCGCCCGAGAGCGTGTCGGCGCGACGGTCGGCGAGTGCGGCCAGTCCAGCACGGCCCAGGATGGCGCCACGCGGCGCCGGCGACGGGTAGAGGGCCCGGGCCATGTCCACGAGCTCGCCGACGCGGGCGCCGGCCGGCAGCGTCGCCGACTGGAGCATCGCGCCGACGCGCCCGGAGCGGACGGCGTCGGGAGGCGTCAGGCCCAGGGTTCGCGCCTGGCCGCTGCTGGGTGCAAGCAGGCCGAGCATGATCGAGATGGCGGTCGACTTGCCGGCCCCGTTGGGGCCGAGCAGGGCGACGGTCTCGCCGACGCCGATGTGGAGGTCGACGCCGTCGAGGGCGGTGGTGTCCCCGAACTGGCGCGAGACGCCGGTGAAGGCGACCGCCGAGGGGGCGGCCGTGGGGGTGGGAAGGGACGCAGTCGTGTTCATGGCGCAAGCATCGCCGCGGCGCCCCGTCGCGCGAAGTCATCCACGTCCGGATCCCGCCGTGACGACTGTCACCCGGCGACGCGGGGCGGACGTCAGCGGCCGAAGATCCGCTCCAGCTCGAACGGTGCGGTCGTCTCCAGCTGGTCGTACCGGCAGGCGTCGACGGGCTTGTCCGGTCGCCAGCGCCGGAAGGTGGTGGCGTGGCGGAAGCGGTCGCCCTGGAGGTGGTCGTAGGCCACCTCGGCCACGCGCTCGCAGCGGAGCGGCTCCCAGCTCAGGTCCTTGCCGCGGTTCCAGCGCGAGCCCGCGCCCGGCATCCGCTGGCCCGGGTTGTCGGCGGCCCACGCATCCGCCCACTCGGCCCACTCACGCCACGGGTGCTCGGCCATCGCGTCGGCCCGCAGCGGCTGCAGCTCCTCGACCAGCGCCGCCCGCCGCTCCCAGCTGAACGACGACGTCACGCCCACGTGGTGCAGGCGCCCGTCCGCGTCGAACAGGCCCAGCAGCAGCGACCCGATGTGGGTGCCGGGGCCGTTCTTGTGCCAGCGGAACCCGGCCACCACGCAGTCGGCGGTCCGCTCGTGCTTGATCTTGGTCATGGCGCGCTTGCCGGGCTGGTAGGCGCCGTCGAGCCGCTTGGCGACCACGCCGTCGAGCCCCGCCCCCTCGAACCGGTCGAACCAGGCCGCGGCCAGTGCACGGTCGCTCGTGGCGGGCGTCAGGTGGATGGGCGGCACCACGCCGCCGAGCGCGGCCTCGAGGCGAGCACGACGCTCGCCCTGGGGCACGCCGCGGAGGTCCTCGTCGCCGAGCGCGAGCACGTCCCAGGCCACGTACGAGGCCGGCGTCTCAGCCGCGAGCATGCGCACCCGCGACTCGGCAGGGTGGATACGCAGCAGCAGCGCCTCGAAGTCGAGCGCCCCGTCGCGCGCGATCACCACCTCGCCGTCGAGGACGCACCGCTCGGGGAGCTGGGCGCGCAGCGGCTCGGCGAGCTCGGGGAAGTAGCGGTCGAGCGGCTTGAGGTCCCGGCTCTGGATGTACGTCTCATCGCCGTCGCGGAAGACGAGCGCGCGGAAGCCGTCCCACTTGGGCTCGTACAGCCAGCCCTCCCCGTCGGGGAGGCCGGAGGACGGCTTGGCCAGCATGGGCTCGACGGGCGGCTCGAACGGAAGGCGCATGGCGGCACGATACCGCGCCGGTCGAGCGGTCGAGCGCGCCCGGGCGACCTGTCGGATTCCTCCCGGGGAACCGCAGTGCGGCCGGCCGCGTCCGACGGGCGCCGCGCAGGGCGGCCCACGAAGGGGAACGCGATGCTCAGACTGCTCGGACGCGGGACCGGCGCCCGCCTCATGCTCATCGCCGTGGCGGCGACCGCCCTCGCCGCGTGTGCCGGCAGCTCGGCGGCGACAGCAGGCCCGGCATTCGGGGGCGCCGAGGCGCCAGTCACCGACCAGAACACCTCGGAGGCCTACCCCGGCGCCTATCCCGCGGCGAGTGCCGCCCCCAGCATGGCCTCGTCGGACAACGGCGGGCAGTCGGGCACCGACCCGGCGCAGCTCGACAACAACCTCCAGATCGTCTACACGGGCTCGCTGCAGCTCGTGGTCGCCGACGTCACGCAGGCGCTCGCCAAGGCGAAGACGGCGGTCGAGGCTGGGGGCGGCTACATCGGCGCCTCGGAGGAATCGAACGCCAGCGACCAGCCCACCGCCGTGATCACGTACCGCATCCCGGCCAGCAGGTGGGAAGGCGTGATCGGCCAGCTGCGCGGCCTGGCCACCAAGGTCGTGTCAGAGCAGACCCAGGCGCAGGAGGTGGGCGGCCAGGTGGTGGACCTGCAGGCGCGGATCGCCAACCTGCGCGCGTCCGAGGCGGCGCTGCAGGGTATCGCCCAGAACACCGCCAAGGTGAGCGACCTGCTCGAGGTCCAGGCGCAGCTGACCGACGTGCGCGGGCAGATCGAGCAGCTCGACGCACAGCTCAAGCGGCTCCAGGACCAGGTGGCCTTCGGCACGCTCGTGACGACCTTCGGGCTCGAGGTCCAGCAGGTCCAGACTGCCGCCAAGGGCTGGGACCCCGCAGCCGACGTCGACGGCGCCACCGCCGCGATGATCAGCCTCGGGCAGCGCCTGGTGAGCGGGGCGATCTGGCTCGGGATCGTGTGGGTCCCGATCCTCGCCGTCATGCTGGTCGTGCTCCTCGTCGCCTGGCGGATCGGGCGGCGCATCCTGCCCAAGGTCAGCACGCCCCCTGCCGGACCAGTCGCCGGCTGGACCGGCGGCACGCCGCCGGAGGCGTGACGAGCCGCGCGGCCGCGATCGCGGAACGGCCGGGACGGGCGGTCCCCGTCCCGGCTGCGTCCCGCCGGGTGGTGGACACGGTCAGCGGCTGACGCTCCCCCGCCAGGACGCGATCGCGTCCCGCGCGCGCTGCCGGTCGAGGTTCCACGACGGCCAGCCCTGGAGCGCCGAGTTGAGCGAGAGGGCAGAGGCACGGGACTGGAGCAGCACCTCGGCCGCCGCGCGGTCGGCAGGGGAGAGCCCCGGCAGGGCCGCGACCGTCGCCGGCACCGCCGCGTCGCCGAGGGCGAGCAGGTATCCGGGGTCAAGGCGCGAGCTGCCGTCGGGCGGCACCACCGCGGGATCCTCGGCGCGAGCAAGGTTCCGCTCGGCCACGAACCCGCCCGGACCGACCACGTTGATCCCGACCAGCGCCACGACCGTGACCACCCCGAGCACGTGGAGCATCCACCGCGTCTGCCGCTTCGCGAGGAGCCAGCCCGCCGCCGCGATGCCCGCACCCAGCCAGCCGATCGCCACCAGCACCACGAACCGCAGCTCGGTCCAGCCGTAGGCGTCCTGGTAGAGCCGGAGGCGGGCCAGCGCCGAGACGAGCACGACGGCCGTGAGGGCCAGCAGCCCGAGGGACAGCACCAGCTGTGCTCGTGACCGCCGAGCGACGACCACGTCCAGAACCACGATCACGAGGCCCGCGACGACGGCCACCGCCACGAGCTCGAAGAAGCCGCGGCGCGCGTAGTCCGCATAGCTGATCCCGGCCGCCGCGAGCGTGTCGCGGCCGCCGAACAGGTACTCGACCTGCAGCGCGACGAAGCCCGCGAAGAGCGCATCGAGCAGGACGAGGACCGTGCTCGCCTCCACGGACCCGAGGCGCGGCAGCGGTGCCGCCGCGGGCAGGGGGCCACCCGCCCACATCGGCGTGGAGCCCGGCGGCGGGGGCCCGGCGCCGTCGGCCCGGCCGTCCAGCCGCCCAGGAGCGTCGCCGTCAAGCAGGCGCGGCGCGAACCCGGCGCCCAGCGCGAGCAGGCCCGCGGCTCCCCACGCCGCCGCCGACACGACGGCGGCGTGGCCCGCGAGGGCCGCCGCGTCGACATCCGGCCGCCAGTCGACCACGGTCCGCGCGATGCTGGCGAACACCGCGTCGGCGGACGCGAAGAGCGCGGCGAAGATGGCCACGAGCGGCACGGCGATGACGAGGCCGCGAGCGACGGGGGCGAGATGCCCGGCCGCCTCGCGGGATCCGGCGACGACCGCGACGTCGTGGGGTCGTTGCGGGCGCGCGTCGACGATCACGTCCGGCGCGCCCGCGACGACGGCAGCCACGGCCCGGAGCGCGGCCTCGACGACGTCCGGGACGAGCCCCCGGGTGATCCTGACGCCCGAGAGGGCGAGGATTGCGGCCGAGGCCGCGGCCGCGGCAAGGAGGAGGTCCGCCGTCGCCAGCCAGACCTCCGAGCGCACCGCGGTGCACGCGGCGAGCAGCACCGCGACCGGCGCGAACCAGGCGTCGGCGGGGTCCATCCGGCGGATCCGCCTGCTGCCCGCCACGGCCGCCGCGGCGGTCAGCAGGGCCAGCATCAGGGCGGTCATGCCGATGCCGGGCGCGTTGCCCGGCACGATGATGTCGAACAGGACGCCACCGGCCAGGGCGAGGACGAGGATCCGGGCTGCAGTCGCGCGCGGCATGCGGGCCTCCGGTGCACGGTTCGGGGTCCGGCACGGGGCGCGAGGTGGGTGCCGGGGCCGTCAGCGCGGCCGGCCCGGAGACGGGCGGATCTTCGCGTGTGTTGCGGCGCAGCGGGGCCGAGGCTCGGGCCGCGCCGGCGCGGTGGCTTCGCTCAGCCGGCCTCGTACGGCACGTAGTTCGGTCGCCACATCGCCGCGGTGACCGCCGCCGGGATGGCCTCGGGCTGGTAGCGGCGGCCCACGCCGAGGCCGCCCAAGTGGGCGACGACGGCGATCGCGAGCTCGCAGGCCACGACGCGCAGGTCCGCGATCGGCGGGAACAGCTCGCCACGGGCGAGCATCTCCGGGGTGGTGAGGGCCGCGAGGCGGCGCGCTGCCACGAGGAACGCCGACTCGGGCAGGATCCGCGCCTCCGACACGATCGCGCCGAGGCCGATGCCCGGGAACACGTACGCGTTGTTCGCCTGCGGCACCCGGCGGCTGACGCCGCCGTACGAGACCGGCGGGAACGGGCTGCCGGTCGCGACGATCGCGCGCCCGTCCGTCCAGGCCAGGATGTCGTCGGGGACGGCCTCGGTGTTCGCGGTCGGGTTGGACATGGGCAGGATGACCGGCCGCTCCGTGGCGGCCGCCACCGCCCGGACGACGGCCTCGGTGAACGCACCGCCCAGGCCGGTCGTGCCGAGCAGGATGTTGGGCCGGAAGGCCGTCACCACGTCGAGCAGGCCCTGCGGCCGGTCGGGGTCCAGCCCCAGGCCCGCCACGACGTCGCGCGGCAGCGCCGCGTCGACCTTGTCGGCGTCGAGGCCGGAGCGGCCCTCCACAACCAGCCCGTGCGAGTCGAGGACGGCGATGCGGACGCCCGCCTCGGCGTCGGACATGCCCTCCTCGGTCATCGCGAGGCGCAGCAGCCGTGCGATGCCCGTGCCGGCCGCGCCGGCGCCCGCCAGCACGATCCGGGCGTCGGCCAGCGTCTGGCGGCCCATGCGCAGCGCGGACAGGATCGTGGCCACCGAGATCACCGCCGTGCCCTGGATGTCGTCGTTGAACGAGCAGACCCAGTTGCGGTAGCGGTCGAGCAGCCGGATCGCGTTGTGCTGCTTGAAGTCCTCCCACTGGAGCACCGCCCGCGGGTGGACCTCGCGGACGCCCGCGACGAAGGCCTCGACGACCTCGTCGTAGGCCGCGCCGCGCAGGCGCGGGTGCCGCCAGCCGACGTACAGCGGGTCGCCGAGCAGCTCGGCCCGGTCGGTGCCCACGTCGAGCGACACCGCAAGTGTGTTCGACGGGTGGAGCCCGGCCGCCGCCGAGTAGATGGCGAGCTTGCCCACCGGGATGCCCATGCCGCCCGCGCCCTGGTCGCCGAGGCCCAGGATCCGCTCGTTGTCGGTGACCACGATCAGGCGCACCTCGGCGCGCGCGGCGTTGCGCAGCAGGTCGGGGACCCGGTCGACGTCGTCGGGCGTGATCCAGACGCCGCGCGTCCGGCGGTAGTGGTGGCTGAACTCCTGGCACGCCCGGCCCACGGTGGGCGTGTAGACGATAGGCAGGAGCTCCTCGAGGTGGTCGAGCAGGACGCGGTGGAACAGCGTCTCGTTGCGGTCCTGGAGGGCGGCGAGGCCGATGTACTTCTCGAGGTCGTCGCCCTTCCGCCGGACGTGCTCGAGCTCGAGGCTCACCTGCGTCTCGATGTCCACGACCCGCGACGGGAGGAGGCCGCGCAGGCCGAGCGCGTCGCGCTCGCCCTCGGTGAACGCGGCGTCCTTGTTGAGGACGCGGTCGGCGAGCAGGGCGAGGCCGCGCTCCGCGACGGGGATGGGCCCGGACCCGGTCCTGAGGGATTCCAGCGCCCGACGCGTCGAGCGGGCGGTTGCAGTGACGCCAGACGGCGTGTTGAAGGTCATCGGGGCCTCCCTCAGGGGCGCGGACATGCCGCCGCCCCCGCGCGGAGCGGGGGCGGCGGAGAGGTGCGGTCTGCCGGGTGCGCTCCCGGCATCAGCGTGCGACGACCACCGTCGCGTGCGCATTTGCGGCAACGTGCTCCGACACGCTGCCCTGGAGGGTCCGGGCGACGGCGCCCAGGCCGCGGGAGCCGATCACGATGGTGTCGTAGTCTCGCTCCTCGGCGATCCGCTCGATCGTCTTGGCAGGATCCCCACCGGGCTCGATCAGCGTCGCCTCGATGCCCGACTCGCGCAGGGCCTTGCGCGCCTCCAGCAGCTCCTCGGCGTGGACGGTGCGATCGTCCCAGGGGTCCACCGGGGCCCGACCCGGGTGGACCGGGACCACGCTGACCACGCCGACCTCGGCGCCGAACGACTTGGCAAAGGTGATGGTCATCTCCAGCGCCTTGCGCGCCGGCTCGCCCCCGTCGTAGGCGAGAAGGATCTTCTTCATGTCCGGCTCCCTTTCGAGCGGCGGGGCCGCGCCGAGCGCGGCCGTCTCGCGGCCCGTGTCTGCAACCTCTGGCAGCATGGACGCACCCGTTGACGACGGGTATCGGCTGCGGGCCACGCGCCGGGGGGCCATAGGACCCGATAAGGACATGGCAGGATTCGAGGTGTGACAGGCCAGGAAACCCGCTATGACCGCATCGCCGAGGGCTACGCGACCTACTGGTCGCCCGTGCACCGCGCCGCCACCCTGAAGCTGCTCGACGAGGTGGCCCCTGACATCGCCGCCGGCGGCCGCCGGATCGTCGACGTGGGCTGCGGCACCGGGGCCCTCGCCGTGGACGCCGTGACCCGCTGGGCCGAGGTCGAGGTGGAGGCGACCGACATCTCGGCGGGGATGCTCGCGCTGGCGGCACGGGCAGTGGCCGCAGCCAGACCCGGCGGCCACCGCGTCCACCTGACGCGGGCACCCGCAGACGGGCTGCCGTTCCCCGGCGGCTCCGCTGACCTCGCGCTCGCGGCGTTCGTCCTGCAGCTGGTCCCGTCCCGGCCCCGGGCGCTGCGGGAGATGCGGCGCGTCCTCCGGCGCGGGGGACGACTGGCGTATGTGGGGTGGCTGGCGGGCGCGCTGCCGTTCGCCGCCGACGCCGCCTGGGACGCTGCGCTCGACGCCGCGGGGATCGATCGGGAATCGCCCGGCGGCCACGACGACCTCGCCTCCCCGTCGGCGGCCGCGGCGCAGCTGCGGGCGGCGGGCCTGTCCCGCGTCACGGCGCGAGAGGACCGCCTGGTCCACCAGTTCACGCCCGAGGCCTATGCCGCCTTCGTCACCCGGTTCGACGACGGCGACATGGTCCTGGGCCTCGAGCCCGGGGCCCGCGAGGCGCTCGCGGCCGACCTGCTCGACCGCCTGCGACGCCTGACCCGCGACGACCTTCGCCTCGAGCTGCCGATCGTGTACGCGAGCGGCGTCCGGCTCTAGCATCGGGTCGCCGCCCCCGGCGCTCAGCCCTCGGCGGCAGGCGCCTCCTCGGCGGTCGGCGCCGGCGACTCGGCATCCAGGGCCTCGGCGGCGGCCTGCATCGGCGCCTCCTCGACGCGCGGCGCGAGCACGCGGGCGATCAGCTCGACCGCCTCGGCGTGGATCGTGACCCCGCGCGGGGCCACGAGGTCCCCGACCGTGATCACGCGGTCGAAGTCCGTCAGGGACGAGAGGTCGTAGTGGATGCTCTCGGGCAGGTCGGCGGGAAGCGCCCGCACCTTGACCGTGCTCGTCGGGTGGACGAGGGTGCCGCCGATCTCGGTGGCCGGCGCGAAGCCGTCGCCGATGAGCGGCACCTCGGCGGTGAGCTCCTCGGTCATCGTCACGGCGAACAGGTCGACGTGGAGCGGCCGGTGGCTCACCTTGTGGACCTGGATGCCGTGGATCAGCACGGCCTGCGGCTTGTGGCCGTCCACGGTGAGGTCGACGAGCGTGGTCGCGCCCGCTTGCCGACGGAGCACGGAGAGGTCGTGGGCATCCACCGAGAGGGACTGGCTGTCCAGCCCGTGGCCGAACAGCACAGCCGGGAGCCGGCCGTCGCGTCGCAGGCGTGCCGCTGCGGACTTCCCGGAATCGCTGCGCGTCGTCGCCTCGAGACGCGGTCGGTCGGACACGTTCGCCCTCCTCGCTGTGCGCCCGACGCCGGTCGGGCTGCCGCTGTCAGGGAGACGGGCGGGCACCCGTCGATCACCATCTCGGTCGAGCCTAGCACTCGTTGCGCGCCGGCGCCGCCGGCCGAACAGGGCCGGAGCGGGCGGTCGAACGGCGGCCCGGTGTAGCATCCCGGCCGTGGCCTCCACCATCCTGATCGTCGAGGACGAGTTCGCCGTTGCGCGGGGCATCCAGTACGCCCTCCAGCAGGAGGGGTACGAGGTCACCGTCGCCCGCTCCGGCGAGGAGGGGCTCGAGTTCGCGACGAGCCAGGCGCCCGACCTGATCGTGCTCGACGTGCGGCTGCCCGGGATCGACGGCTTTGAGGTGCTGCGGCGCCTGCGCGGCACGGGGTCGAAGGCCCCGGTGCTGTTCCTCACCGCGCGCGGCGACGAGTTCGACAAGGTGGTCGGCCTCGAACTCGGCGCCGACGACTACGTGACCAAGCCGTTCGCCCTGCGCGAGCTGATGAGCCGGATCCGGGCGCTCCTGCGACGCGCGTACGGCGACCTCGCGAACGCGGCCGGCGGGCGAGTGATCCGGCACGACGACCTGGTCATCGACCTCGAGCGGCGGCGCGTCCAGCGCGGCAACCGGCGCATCCCGCTCACGGCCACCGAGTTCGAGATCCTGCGCCACCTCGCCAGTCGGCCGGGCCGCGTCTTCTCGCGGCGCGAGCTGCTCGAGCTGCTGCGCGACTACGAGGCCCTCGACCAGGACGAGAAGACGATCAACGTCCACGTCAGCCACTTGCGCGAGAAGATCGAGGACGACCCGTCGCTGCCGCGCTTCGTGCTGACCGTGAGGGGTGCGGGCTACCAGTTCGCGGAGCGCTGACGTGGACGGGCGCCAGTCGCCTCGGCCGGACGCCGAGTCGGTGCGCCCGGGCCGGGCTCCCGACGACGCGCCGGCGCACGAGCAGCGCCGGTGGGATGTCCACCCGCCGCGTCCCTCGGTCCCCCGCTCCTTCCAGAGCCGGCTGACCTTCGCGTTCGTGGCGATCGTGGCGGTGACCCTCGGGCTGATCTCGCCGGTGATCATCAACCGCCTCGACGACTACTTCCGCCAGCAGGAGGAGCAGGGCCTCCGGCTCCACGCGTACGCCACCGCCGAGGTCCTGGCGCGGTGGATCACCGACGAGGTGGCAACGGGGGCCGTGGTGGCCAGCGTGGACGGCAAGTCCCAGCTCAACCCCGAGGTGGTGGCCATGCTCCGGGACCGGGGCATTCTCCAGCTGGCGGCCAACGACATCGCCCAGGCGGACGTGACGGTGACCTTCGGCGCCGCCTACTCCGACGCGACAGGCGTGCTCGTGCCGAGTCCCGACCCGAGCCTCACGTACACCGCGATGTTCACGCGCGCTCCCGACCGCGGGCAGGCGCGCGACGCGGCGATCACCCCGGCGACCCAGATGCTCGCCCGGCCGACGCCCGCCCCGTGGGGCCTCGAGGTGCAGCTGTCGAACCCCTTCACCGGCCGCGCCTCCACGCTGGCCGCGATCACGGGGCTGCTGCTGATCATGGCCCTGGTCGCGGTTGCCGTGGCCATCCTCGTGGCGTCCTTCGTGGCCCACCGCTTCGCCACGCCGGTGATGCGGCTCACGGAGGCCTCGCGGCGCGTCGCCGAGGGTGACCTCACGGCGCGGGTGAACATCGAGTCCGAATCCGGGACCGTCGAGCTCCAGGCGCTCTCCGAGCAGTTCAACACGATGGCCGGCCGGCTCGAGCAGAGCGTCGAGATCATCCGGCGCGACCGGGACCGGAGCCGCGACTTCCTCGCCGACGTCTCGCACGAGCTGCGCACGCCGATTGCCGCCATGCACACCTTCATCGAGCTCCTCCAGGGCCCGGCCGGCACGGACCCGGCCGCGCGACTGGAGTTCCTCGATTCGTCGGCGGCGCAGCTCGACCGGCTCGACTGGCTGGCGCAGAACCTCCTGGAGCTGTCGAAACTCGATTCGGGGCTCGTGCTCCTGGACCTGCACCCGAACGACGTTCGCGGCACGATCGAGTCCGCGGTGGAGCAGCACCTGGCGACCGCGGAGCGCAAGGGCATCGCGATGACCACGTCACTCCCGGACCGCCCGCTCCGGATCAGCCATGACGCGCCGCGGATCGGGCAGGTGGTGGGGAATCTGGTCGCGAACGCGCTCAAGTTCACGGCGCGGGGCGGCCAGGTGCGCGTCGCGGCCACGCGTGAGGCCGACGGCGGCGTGCGGATCGAGGTCGCGGACACGGGCGTCGGGATCCGCCCCGACGAGCTGCCCCGGATCTTCGAGCGCTTCTATCGCGGATCGCAGGCGAACGAGGCGCGCAGCACAGGATCTGGGCTGGGCCTCTCGATCGTGAAGTCGATCGTCGACATGCACCACGGCATCATCGAGGTCGAGAGCCGCCTCGGCCGCGGAGCGCGGTTTGTCGTCGTCCTCCCGCGCGATCCGAGCGCGGCTGGCGGGGCCCCGGGCCGCCGTTCAGCGGAATCTCAGCAGAAGGTGGATGATTCTTCACCCGGTGCAGAGCACGCCTGAATTGGCATGCGGCACGCTGTGACTATCAGGGCGCGGTTCGACATGCCCCGCCCCTGTCGAGGACGGAAGACCATCGCGCGATGACCCAGGACGCTGATCAGCCGGCGGCGATACCCGGCGGAGACACGGACCAGCTCGACGAGACGCGGCCGGTCGACGTGCCGCGGTACGCCCCCGCCCCGGACCCGCGTCCCGACACGCGCTGGGCGTGGGCGTCGCCGCCCGACACGCGGGGATCGTCGGGCCCGGCCTCGTCAGCACAGAGCGGTAGCGTGCCCCCGATGTGGGGCAGCCCGTCGCCCGAGGCAGCGAGTGCTTGGGCGGCGCCCGCGTCGGCATCGACCGCATCCTGGAGGACGACCGCCGCCTCGCACGCCCCCTTGTCTCCGGCCGCAGCCTGGTCGCCGCCAGTCGCCTCGGGCCCGGCCGTGGCCCGCCGCTCGGGACCCGGCGTGGGCACCGTCGCCGCCGTCGCGCTCCTGTCGGCAGTGCTCGCCTCGACGGGAACGGCCCTCGCCCTCGATGCAGGCGGCGCATTCGAGCGCCACGCCGCGGCGATCCCGCCCGCCACGGCCACCGCCGGGCAGGCCACCGGCGGCCCGACCAGTGGTGTCACCGACGAGTCGTCGGCGGTCATCAGCTCGGCGGCGAAGGTGAGCCCCGCGGTCGTCAAGATCACCACGAGCGGTGCCTCGAGCGACCCGTTCAGCGGCAACCAGACCGACGGCGTGGGCTCGGGGATCATTTACGACGCCAACGGCTGGATCCTCACCAACCACCACGTGGTCACCGGCGCCGACACGATGCAGGTGGAGCTCAAGGACGGCCGATCGTTCTCGGGCACCGTGTACGGGATCGACACGCTGACCGACCTCGCCATCGTCAAGGTGGACGCCACGGGCCTGCCGGCCGCCACCCTGGGCAGCTCGGACGCGCTCAAGGTGGGCCAGCTAGTGGTCGCCGTCGGGAGCCCCCTCGGGACCTACTCGTTCTCGGTCACCAGCGGCATCGTGTCCGGCAAGGGGCGCTCGATCGTGCTCAGCGACGGCTCGACGATCTCGAACCTGATCCAGACCGACGCGGCCATCAACCCCGGCAACTCGGGCGGCCCGCTCGCGGACGCCGACGGCATGGTCGTGGGCGTCAACACGGCCATGGCCGACGGCTCGAGCGGCATCGGCTTCGCGATCCCGATCGACATCGCCAAGCCGATCATGGCCGAGGCCATGAAGGGCCTGCAGCTCCAGCGCCCGTTCATCGGCATCCGCTTCGAGTCGATCGACCAGAAGGTCAAGGCCGACCAGAACCTCTCGGTGGACAACGGGGCGCTGATCATCAACGACAGCACCGGCGGCGGCTCGGCGATCACGCCCGGCAGCCCGGCCTCGGCCGCCGGCCTGCAGGACGGCGACGTCATCACCGCGATCAACGGGATCGCGGTGGACCAGGAGCACCCGCTCAACCTGCTCCTCGTCCAGTTCTCGCCGAGCGACACCGTCCAGCTGACGGTGCTCCGCAACGGGCGGACGATCACCGTGCCGGTCACCCTCGGGGTCCGGCCCAACGGTCTCCAGTGACGGCGGGCTGAGGGCAAGCACCCCACCGTCCGCGCCGAGCGCACGGCGCCTCGCCTCTCCCCCCGGGCGAGGCGCCGCCGCTCGGGATGCCGCTTCCGCGCTCGGCCCCGGCGAGCGGTCGGCCGCCAGAGGTGCGCCGGGCCTACAGCGACCTTCGGCGGCGGTGAATCTCGATCCCGGCGCTCCGGAACGGGCCGCCCAGGTCCACCTTCGGCTTGCGGATGCGAACGGCGATTGCGTCGACCGCCGGAAAGCCGGCGAGCAGCTCCTCGGTGATGGCCTCGGCCAGCGCCTCGAGCAGGTTGAACCGCGTCGACTCCACCACCTGGCGGCACACGTCGTACACGCGTGCGTAGTCCGCGGTCAGCGCGAGGTCGTCCGACAGGCCGGCCGGCTGGAGGTTGAGCGACAGCTCCACGTCCACCTCGAACGGCTGCGGCGTGACCTGCTCCTCGGGGTGCACGCCGTGGGTGCCTTCGAAGACCATCCCCTCGATCAGGACGCGGTCGCTCACCCCGGCCCGCCCCAGCCCGTCGGCCGCCAGCCGCGCACCACGGCGTCGGCGGTGCGCGCTGCGCGGGCGTTCTCGAGCACGTCGTGGACGCGGACGATGTCCGCTGCCCCGGCCGCGACGCCCAGGACGGTCGTGGCGGCCGTCGCCTCCACCCGCTGACCGGGCGGCAGGTCGAGGACCTTGCCCAGCGTCGACTTGCGGGAGGTCCCCAGCAGCACGGGCCGGCCGAGGACCCGGAGCGAGGAGAGCCCCGCCAGCAGCGAAAGGTTGTGGTCGGGCGTCTTGCCGAAGCCGAAGCCGGGATCGACGATCAGGTGCTCCCACGGCACGCCGGCGTCCAGCGCCCGCTCGAGCGCGCGCCAGAGGTCCGCGACGACCTCGGCGAGGAGGTTGCGGTAGCGCGGCTCGCCGCGGTTGTGCATGAGCACGATCGGGACGCCCCGCTCGGCCGCCAGGCGGAGCATGCCCGGGTCGTCGGCCACGCCCCAGACGTCGTTGAGCAGCCGGGCGCCGGCGTCGACGGCTGCGGCCGCCACGCCCGGGCTCGTGGTGTCGACCGAGATCGGCGTGCCCGGCAGGGCGGCTGCCAGAGCGCGGATCACCGGCACGACCCGGGCGGTCTCCTCGTCCACGCCCAGCTCGGCGTGCCCGGGCCGCGAGGAGGCGCCGCCGACGTCCAGCAGGTCGGCGCCGTCGTCGACCATGCGGCGCGCCTGCGCCACGGCCGCCTCGACCGGGTCGGCGGCGGCCAGGAGGCCGTCGCCCGAGAACGAGTCGGGCGTGACGTTGACGATCCCCATGAGGTAGGTGCGTTGGCCCCAGGCGAACGTGCGCGGTCCGATCGCCAGGGGCGCCGGCGCGCCGGGCAGCCCGGGCGCGGCATCGGCCGGCAGGGCGAACGACGGGGTGGACGCGCCGCCGCCGAGGTCGGGACGCGCCGCCATCACGCCGTGCTCCTCGGGGAGGTCGCGGTCTGCGGGCGTGCGGTCGTCGGCGCTCACGCGGCCGGATCCCGCAGGTCAGGGTCGTCCACCAGTCTGGCCCGAGCCGCGCCGACGAGGTACAGCGATCCCGCGACGACCACCGGGCCCCCCGGCTGTCCGAGGGCCAGGTCGAGCGCCGCCTCGGGGGACGCCGCGGTCCGCACGAGGAGGCCGGGCGCCCCGGCCCGCGACCACGCCGCGGCGAGCGCATCGGGCGCCATCGCGCGCGGCAGGTCGGGCGCGGTGCAGATCACCGTCGCACTCCCCAGCGCGCTCGAGCGCGAGACGGCGGCGATCGTGCCCGCCACGTCCTTGTCCGCCATCGCAGCCCACACGAGCACGAGCGGCGGCGCCGGGTCCTCGTCCCCGCCGGCCATCAGCGGGCGGAGGTCGTCGAGGGCGGACGCCAGGGCGGCCGCGCCCGCGGGGTTGTGCGCCCCGTCGAGCAGGACCTCGCGCGTCCCGCGCGGACCGCGCACCTCGACCAGCTCCAGGCGCCCCGGCCAGCTGGCGGCCCGGTAGCCGCGCCGGCGGGCGTCGTCGGGAACCTCGGCGATCCCCGACTCGCCCAGCGCGTCGAGCACCGCATCGGCGACCGCCACATTGGCGGCCTGGTGCCGGCCGCGGAGGCCGACCTCGGTCGGGCCGAGCCGCGGCAGGTCCACCGTGAGCGCGTCGCGGGTCCAGCCCAGGAGTGGCGCGGGCTCGGCGACCGCGAGGGGCACGCCCAGCCGCGCGCAGCGGCGCCGCAGGATCGCGAGCGCCTCGCCGTCCGCCCCGGTGACGGCCCAGTCGCCGCGCTTCACGATCGGGACCTTCTCGCGGGCGATCGCGCCGATCGTGGACCCCAGCCGGTCGGTGTGGTCGAGGGCGACGTTCGTGAGGGCGGCCACCCCGCCGTCCCACGCGTTCGTGGCGTCAAGACGGCCGCCCAGGCCCACCTCGACCAGCGCGAGGTCGAGGGCGGCGTCGGCGAAGTGGCGGAACATCATCGCCGTCAGCAGCTCGAACTCGGTTGGCGGGCCCAGTCGGCGAGGCAGGCTGTCGGCCACCGGGACCACGGAGGCGACGAGGCGCGTGAAGTCGGCGGCCGGGATCGGCCGGCCGTCGACGACGATCCGCTCCCGGTAGGTCACGAGGTGCGGCTTGGGCGTCTCGCCGATGCGGTACCCCGCCGCCCGGAGCGCCGACCCGGCAAGCGCGATCACGCTGCCCTTGCCGTTGGTCCCGGCCACCAGCGCCCCCCGCACACTCGCCTGCGGGTCGCCGATCGCGCGCAGCAGCGCACGAACCCGCCCCAGCCCGAGGTGGATGCCGAAGCGGCCCCGATCCTCGAGCGCGGCGAGGGCCGCCGCATAGGTCGGCTCGGCGGTGCTCACTCGCGAGTCAGTTCGTCCTCGTAGAAGACGCACTGGTTGAAGCGTGGCGTCAGGCACACGTCGTTGACGTAGCCCTCGTCGAGGTGGACGCCGCCCCGGAGCTGGCAGCGGGAGATGTTGCTCGGCTGGCGCAGCAGGCCCTTGAGGAGGTGGGGCGCCTGGATCGGGATCGCCCCCCGCGAGCCCGTCATGTAGAAGTGCGGGCACACGTTGCGGCGAAGGCTCGGGAGGCCGAAGCCGTGGCGGGCCGGGGGCAGCGCACCGGGGCGCGCGGTGGGCGGGAGCAGTCCCGCCACGGTGGTGGGGCGGGTCGGCAGCGAGGGGCCCGGCCGGGCGCTGATCGGCACGCGGACGCCGCCGCGGGGCGGGAGCGGCGGCAGCGGGCGGAACCCCGGAGCGGAGGGGCGACCGGGCTGGGCCGAGGCCGGGGGGGCGGGCGCCGGAGGGGCCGAGGCCGCGGGCGGAGCCGGGCGTGCCGACACGCGTGCGATCGGTCCGTGGCTCCAGCCACTGCGGTCGCCGGGCGCCGGGCGCATCGGCCGCCGGTCTCTTGCCTCCAATCCCGTCCCTCTTCCCGGGCGCCGATCCCCGCTCCCTCGGGGTCCGTGCGCTGCCCGCAGCGTACCACCGCGGATCCCGACCGAGGTCGCAGCGACCGGAATGCGGGCGGGCGCCCGCTTCGTGCGACAATCGACGAGATGGAAGCCCGGCGTGGGGGCCGGCCCTCGCAGGTTCGCCCCCGACCCACCGCAGCAGCACCTGCGCGCGGGCGGATTCGACCGGCTGCACCGTCGCCCAGCCGGCTCTCGCGGCACCGCACCATTGACCGCCGGCAGGGCATGCCGCTGGTCGCCAAGGTGGCGATGGCCGCGGCGGTCGTGGTGCTGGGGTGGTTCTGCCTGATGATCGGCCTCGGCCTGCTGGGGCCGGCCGTCTCGTCGCTGGCCAAGGGATTCGGGACGATGGTGGGCTCGTTGACCACGCTCGTCGGCTCGCCCACGCCGAGCGCCATCGGCGCCGTGAGCGTTGCACCGGTCATCGACCCGCCGGACTCCGCCACGACCAACGTGGCGAGCGTGGACCTGACCGTCCACGTCCCGATCGCGGTGGTGGGCCTCCAGGGCTACACCTGCAAGCTCTACGTGACGGTGCCGGGCAGCCAGCCGGCGGTCGTCACCGAGTCGCCGGTCGGCGGCACGGCGACGCTCGTGTTCTCAGGCGTCGCCCTCGCGAAGGGGAGCAACACGTTCACCGCCACGGTCGTGGGCCCGGCCGGCGAGAGCACGCCGTCGAAGCCGGTGACGGAGACGCTCGACGTGTCGAAGCCCAAGATCACGATCAGCTCGCCCAAGAGCGGGTCCAGCGTCAAGGGCACGAGCATCACGGTCAAGGGCAAGACGCAGGCGGCATCGGACGTGCGCCTCCAGAACGACGCGAACGGGGCGACCGCCAACACCACCGCCGACGACACCGGGGTGTTCTCCGCCGCGATCGCGATCGCCGCCGGCCCCAACCGCATCACGATCACGGTGACGGACCCGGCGGGCAACGGCAACACGGCCACGATCACCGTCAGCAAGGGCACGGGCTCGCTCAAGGTGACGCTCTCGGGCACCGTCTACCAGTTCAACACCAAGTCGCTGCCCACCAACGTGACGTTCTCCGCCGTGGTCGTCGGGGCGGACGGCAAACGGGTGGCAGGGGCGACTGCCCTGTTCACGGTGAGCGTCCCGGGCCTCCAGGCGCTCGTGTCCTCGCCGGTCAAGACCGACGCGAACGGCACGGCCAAGTTCTCGACCACCATTCCGAAGGGGGCCACGGCGGGCTCGGGGCTGGCGACCGTCCTGATCACGATGCCGTCAGGGACCCAGACGACGACCGGCCGCGCGGTGCTCACGGTCCGCTGACGGGCCGCCGCGGGCCGTCGGCCGGGCCTGCGTTCCCCGGTGCGTGCCGCGACCGGACGACTCTGCCAAAGCGGCCGTCATGGCGAACCGGTGTTCGACGCCTGCACAGAGGCTATCGACAGTCGTTGCCGGCGCAGCTACGATCCACGCATGCCGCTCTGGCGCTGCCCGCACTGTGCGACCCCGCAACCGGAGAGCTCCCGGTGCTGGCTGTGCGGTCGCTCCACGACCACGTGCGCCGCCTGCCGCCACTACCGCCGGGGCGTCGCTGGCGGGCTCGGCCTGTGCGGTCGGCAGCCGGGCCGGATGGCGCTCCGCGGCACGGAGGTGCGTCCCTGCTGGGAGGCGATGCCGACGCCGGACGAGCGGCCTCCGGTCCCCGAGCCGGCCGGCCGCTCGCTGCGGGGCGACGACGGGCGCGCTCACAGAACGTTCGTTCCCGTGGACGAGCTCCGCGCGCGGGGCGACGAGGCGGCGGCGGCGTCAGCGCCAGCGAGCGGCGGTGGCAGCCCGGCCCGCTGGTCCCTCTGGGGCGACCTGGACGCCTGAGCGTCCCGCGCGGCCAGGTACCGGCTGCGGCGATCGTGCCCCGGCGCTCCCGCGCTACGGCGTGCAGGTGAAGGTCGTCGGGTCCTTGAAGGTCAGGTTGACCTTGCTCTGCGCGGCAACCTTCTTGCCCGGCGTCGGGTCCTGGACGCTCACCACCCATGTGCTCGGGATGGGGGTCACCCCGCTCGGGTCGCTGGATTCGGTCCCGACGGTCAGGTTGTCGCCCGCAATGGCGGCCGCTGCCTGGTCCGACGTCATGCACATGTAGTTGCCGACGTTCACGGGCGCCGGGGTGGGCGTGGGCGTGGGCGCGGGGGTCGGCGTCGGGGTGGGCGCCGGGGTCGGCGTCGGGGTCGGGGTGGGCGCCGGGGTCGGGGTGGGCGTGGGCTCGGGGCCCTTGGAGATCGTGTAGTTCACGGCGCCGCCCGGGGCCAGCTGCACGCCTGGCGAGGGGTCCTGGCTGATGATCTGGCCGGCAGGCACCGTCGGGTCGTAGGCCTCGGTTCCGGTCCCGAGCCTGAGGCCGGCCGCAGCGAGGGTGTTGGCGGCGTCGCTGAGGCTGAGGTTCCGGAGGTCCGGCACCGGGGCTGCCGACGGGCCCACGGCCACCGTGAGGTTGATCGTGGTGCCGGCCGGGACCGAGGCGCCGGCGGGCGGGTCCTGAGCGAGGACGGTGTCGGCCGCGACGGTCGTGCTCTGCTGCGTCGCCGAGCGCTGGGTCGCGAGCCCCTGGGCCGCCGCCTGGGCGGCCGCATCGGAGTAGAGCGAGTTCACGAGGTTCGGCACGGTCACCATGGCACCGGAGGCGCTGGCGGCGGGCGACGCTGACGGGGCGGCGCCACCGCCCGAGATCAGCTTGAACAGCAGGATCGCGACCACGATCAGGATGCCGATGCCGAGCAGGCCGGCGATCCAGGCCCACGGCCCGCTCCCCTCGTCCTCGGGCTCCTCCTCGTAGCGGCTGGGAGCGGGAGCCGGAGCCGGCACGGAGCCGGGCGGCGGGGGCGGCGTGCTGCGCGTCGACACTGGGACCGGCGACGCCGAGCGCGCGTACGCCTCGGGCGGGTAGTTCACATTGGGGCGGGTAGCGGCACCGGCGCCCGCAGCCGCCGCGGCGCTGGCCGCGATGCCGGGCGAGGGCTGCCCGTCGCCGAGGAAGCCGTCGAGCGCGCCGCCCATCGCGGCCGCCGACGGATAGCGGTCGAGCGGGTCGAGGGCCATCGCCCGGACGACGATCGCGTCGAGGGCGGGCGGCACCGACGCGCGCAGCGATGACGGGCGCGGCGGCGGGGTCGAGAGGCGGGCGAGGGCCACCGCGGCCGCGCCGTCGCCCGAGAACGGGCGCTGCGCGGTAAGCATCTCGAAGAGGACGATGCCCAGCGCGTAGGTGTCGGACGCCGCCGTCGCGAGCTCCCCGCGCGCCTGCTCGGGCGCGAAGTAGTGGACCGAGCCCATCGTCACCCCGGGCAGGGTCACCTGCGCGTCGTCGAGCGCGCGGGCGATGCCGAAGTCGGCAACCTTCACGCGGCCGTCGCGGCTGATCAGGATGTTCGACGGCTTGATGTCGCGGTGGACGATTCCCCGCGTGTGCGCCGCGTGGAGCGCCTTGGCGACGTCGGCGCCGACCCGGGCGGCCTGCCGCGGGGCCAGCGGGCCGTTCTCGCGCAGGATCGAGGCCAGGTCCTGGCCGTCCACCAGCTCCATCACGATGTACTGGTCGCCCCCGGCCTCCTGGCCGAAGTCGAACACGGCCACGATGTTGGGGTGGCTCAGCGACGCGGCAGCCCGCGCCTCGTCGCGGAAGCGGGCCACGAAGTCGGGGTCCTGCCCGATCTCGGGCCGTAGCACCTTGACCGCTACGTCGCGCTCGAGCTGCGCGTCTCGGGCCCTGTAGATCGTGGCCATGCCGCCCTGGCCCAGGAGCTCCAGGAGGCGGTAGCGGCCGCCGAGGATGCTGCCGATCTCGGTCACGTGTGGCGATCTCCTGCTGGCGCGGGCCTGGGCTGGCCGGTCAGATGTCGAGCGAGTGGAGGAACGAGCGGAACTCGGTGCCGAACTCCGGACGGGCGAGCGCCAGCTCCACAGACGCCTGGAGCCAGCCCATCGTGGTGCCGGCGTCGTAGCGCGTCCCCTCGAACGCGTAGCCGAAGACGCTCTGCTCGTCCATCAGGGCGTGGATGGCATCGGTCAGCTGGATCTCGCCGCCGGCACCGCGCTGCGTCTGCTCGAGCTTGTCGAAGATCTTGGGGGTGAGCACGTACCGCCCGATCACGGCCAGGTTCGACGGCGCGGTCCCGGGCGCCGGCTTCTCCACGAGCGCTGTGATCTGGTAGGTGCGGTCGCCGTCGGAGTCGCCGCCCACGCGCTCCCCGCCGATCACGCCGTAGCGCCAGGTCTCGTCCTCGGGGACCTCCATCACGGCCACGACTGACCCGTGGTGCTGGTGGTAGGCGTGGATGAGCTGGCCGATGCACGGCCGGTCGCCCACGACGACGTCGTCGGGAAGGATCACCGCGAACGGCTCGTGGCCGATGAGGTCCTTGGCCATCAGCACCGCGTGCCCGAGGCCGAGCTGCTCCTTCTGGCGGACGTAGGCGACCTGGGCGAGGTCCGTGATGTGGCGGACCTGGCGCAGCCGCTCGATGTCCCCCTTCTCCTCGAGCATGTGCTCGAGCTCGAAGTTGAGGTCGAAGTGGTCCTCGATCGCGCGCTTCTGGCTCGAGGTGACGATGATCACCTGCTCGATGCCGGCGGCGACGGCCTCCTCGACGGCGTACTGGATGATCGGCTTGTCGACCAGGGGCAGCATCTCTTTGGGCTGCGCCTTGGTCGCCGGAAGGAAGCGGGTTCCCCATCCGGCGGCCGGGAACACTGCTTTGCGGACGCGCATCAAACCTCTCGGCAGCGGGCGTGGCGTGGCCGCCAGTATACCCGTGCCTCCGGGGGTACCCGGCGCCGTCAGCCGTGGCCCAGACCGTCGATGAAGCGGCCGACGAGCGCGGCGAACGCACGTGGGCGGTCCAGCGGCACGAGGTGCATGGCCCGCCCGATCACCGCGTGGCGCCCGGCCCGGCAGGCGTGCGCCCAGGCCTCCCCGCCCGGCCCGAAGACTGGGTCGAGGGCACCGTTCACCAGCAGTACCGGCGTCCACAGCCGCGACAGGCGCTCGAGGTACGGCGTCCCGGCGATCTGGCGCAGCGCCGCGGCGCCGCCCGCAGACCAGAACCCGGCATCGATGATCGGATCCGCCAGATACGCGGGGTAGCGTGCCCGGAAGAACCTGCGATTGAGCGTGTCGAGCATGCTGCCCGGCACCGCTGTCAGCAGCCATGCCAGCAGCCGCAACAGGATCGCGAGCGGACCTGACGGCTCGGCCGAGCACCCGCACAGCACCAGGCCGGCGATGCGGTCTGGAAAGCGCTCCGCCGCGTCGATCGCGACGTAGCCCCCCAGCGACAGGCCCACGACCACGGCCCGGCCGTCGGGGCGCTCGGCGGCGATGGCGCCCGCCACGGCCTCGGCCGCGGCCTCCCGCGTGAACGGCACGCCGGCGAGGGCGCCGTGGCCGGGGAGGTCCAGCGCGATGCACCGGTAGCGGCGGGACAGGCGCCGCATCTGGGGCGCCCACTGCGCCCGGGTCAGCCGCGTGCCGTGGACGAAGACGATCGCCGGCGCGTCGGGCGGACCGAGGACGGTCCATGCCCGCTCTGGCGTCGGCGTCGTCAGACCGCCCGGTGCTCGATCGCCCACAGCGCGGCCTGGGTCCGGCTCGCGAGGTCCAGCTTGCCCAGGATGTTGGACACATGCGTGCGCGCGGTCCGCTCGGTGATGTCGAGCAGCGCCGCGATCTCCTTGTTCGAGTGGCCGCGGGCCACCAGGCGCAGCACCTCGCGCTCGCGCTCGGTGAGGGGCTCGTGGTCGGGCAGCGGGTTGCGGACGCGCTCGGCCAGCAGCCGCGCGACCTGCGGGTCGAGGTGGACCTCGCCCGCATGGGCCCGGCGCACAGCTGCGGCCACATCGTCCGCCTCGGCGTCCTTGAGCAGGTAGCCCGACGCGCCGGCCTCCAGTGCCGCCGTGACTCGATCCTCGTCGATGAAGCTCGTCAGCGCCACGACCTCGATCTCGGGGTGGCGGTCCTTGATCGCCGCGATGGCCGAGATGCCGTCCATGGCAGGCATCACGATGTCCATGAGCACCACGTCGGGAAGCAGCGCACCGGTCATCGCGACGGCGCCGTGGCCGTCCCCGGCCTCGCCCACGACGTCGATGTCGTCGAGCAGGTCGAAGAATCCGCGCAGCCCGCGGCGGACTACGGTGTGGTCGTCCACGATGAGGACGCGGATGCGGCCGCCCGCCGCTCCGCCGCGCGCGTGCCCCTCGTCGCCGTCGTTGCGCATCGGCAACAGGATACGCGCAGTCCCCGCTGGGGCGGCGGCCGGGTCAGGCCCGATCGGCGGTGGCGGCCGGGTCAGGCCCGATCGGCGGTGGCGGCCGGGTCGGGCGTCGCTGCGGCGGCGGCCACCGCGTCGCGCTGTCGGGCCCGCTCCCGACTCGCGGTGGCGAAGCGGATCGAGGTGAACGGCACCCGGACCTCGCGGAAGACCTCGGTGGAGACGAGGAAGCCGGCCAGGAGCAGGACGATCCCGGCCAGCTTGCCCACGGAGCTGATCGCGGTCGAGCCGGCGACGCTCAGGGAGTCGGTCGCCAGGGGCACCAGTGCGCCGGCGGCGATGAGCAGGGTGGCCGGCACGCGGGAGTGCAGGCGGCCGGCGAACAGCTCGCGGGTGGCGCCGGGCAGCGACGCGGCGAAGTTCACGGCGATGGCCGGAACCGCGATCAGCAGGTTGAACAGGAACTGGTCGCCGGGCTGGGTGGGATCGAGCGAGTACGGCAGCACACGTCGCTTGGGCATGAACACGTACGCGGAGAAGACGGCACCGAGCAGCAGGGCCATGCCGCCGGGGATGTTCATGACCGGCGCCAGCAGGTGGAGGTAGGCCGGCATGGCATCGCCGATCGGCTGCTGGGCGTCGTTGAGGACATATCCGGGCGCCGGCAGGGGCGGCATGGCCAGGGTGATGGCGATGCCCACCAGCGTGAGGGCGCCCACGAAGGCCGCCGCGACCGTGGCCCAGCGTTCGCTCGCGAAGTACGAGAGCAGGAACACCGCGACGGCCGTTGCGAACGCACCGACCGCGTACACGAACGGCAGCGGTCCGGCCCCGGCGTTCTTGGGGCTGATCCCGCTCATCAGGGCCACGAAGCCGGCGAGCAGGAACAGCGCGCCATACGTGTAGCCGAACCGGGTCCGGGCGAGCAGGAACCCGGTTCCGAGGCCCAGCCACGCCGCGGTCATGACGCCGCCGGCCAGGTACCAAGTGCGGTAGAGCGGCTCGCTCCAGCCGCTGGCTGCGGCGATGGCCTCGGCACCGGATCCCAGCGTGTAGCACAGCGTGCCCACCGCCCACGCCAGCTGGAATGCGTGGCGGCGCTCACGCCACTGGTCGACGAGGAGCAGGGTGAAGACGGCCGCGAGGATCGCCGTCAGCGCCGGGATCGCGATGGTCACGGTAGTTCGGGCGACCTCTCGTCATCGTCGGTGGCGGGACCGGTCCCGCCGGGACTGCGCGGCTCCAATCCTGCACCTGACGCGGCGGCCGCGCGGCGCCGCGACGCAGCTGTCTCGCGGGCCACGACCTCGTGGCCGGCGACGAACGCGAGCAGCAGCCGGTCGAGGAGCCAGGTCGAGGCGTCGAACAGGTCGCCGACGCGCGCCGCGTCCACGCCCCGGCGCCGGGCGACCACGCTGAGCTCGGCCAGGAAGGGCCGGCGGGCGGAGACGAACATCGAGACGCCGTCGGCGAGCGGCACGCCGTACAGCCCGAGGCGCTCTCCCAGGCTCGCCGCGAGGTCGATCGCCTCGCGCTCGGCCAGCGCGCGCCCCTGGCCCGTCTCGTCGAGATGGCGGACGAGCGCGTCCACGAGCTGGCGGCCGATCTCGCGGAACGAGTCGCGGTCGGCCGCGGGCACCCGCGTGCGCGGGTCGAGTCCCGAGCCGTGCTGCTCGCTGTACCGGCGTCGGTACGCGGCCGACAGCCGGTCCGCGTTGGAGCCGAGCGACGCCAGCCCGTGCTCCGGGCCGGTGCGCCGCGCGGCCATGAGGCGCTCGAGCGCCTTGCGCTCGAAGCGGCGGTGACCGCCGGGCGTCGTGAACGCGGGCACCCGCCCCTCGTCCGCCCAGCGCCGGAGAGTGTCCGGGTCCACGCCCAGCAGGCGGCTGGCGGCCCCGAGTGGGAGGCGCTCCGGCTGCGGGCGCTCTCCTGGCTGCCGATCACTCGTCACGGTCTCTCCCGGTGGGACGCCCGGTGCAGCGTGGCGGTCAACAATCTGGGTAAATCTGGGCATGGGGGCCGCTCACCGGGCGCGAGTGTACCACTCGGAATGCGCGGCGGGCAGACCGTGCGTGACGGCCGCCGGGTCAGGCTCCGGGAGGTCAGGCGGGGACGAACTCGTGGTCGTCGCGGTGGATCCCGTCGCACAGCCCGTACGACCGCGGCTCGGTCGGGAGCGCGATGGGGCGCATGATCTCGCGGACCTCGCCCCGCCGGCAGAGGCGGTAGCCGCGCTCGGCCATCCAGCGCCGGACGCAGGCCGGGTCGCCGTGGAACTGGTGGGGGCCGGGATTGATCGGCGCGGCCTCCGCCCAGCCGGCGGGCACCTCGGGCGCCACGACGTCGAGGATGCTCACCCGCCACGGCGTGCCGCTGATCACCTCTCGGCAGCCGTCGCACCGCTTGGCGATGTTGTCGCTGACGACCGTGCGGATCGTCACGCCCATGATCTCCATCGCCCCGGAGGATACCAGTCGCGCGGCTCGGCACGGGCCTCGACTCAGCCCAGCAGGCCGGGCGGGAGGCGCCTGGACATCGACACCGCGACGGTTGTCGCGTGGCGCGCCCAGAACCGTCCCCCCTCGCGGTTGGCCGACTCGTGGTCCACCGCCCAGCGGGCGTAGCCCGCCTCGCGAGCCCAGGCGATCGCCGCGTCGAGGAGGTGCGATGCGATCGACGTCCCGCGCAGCTCGTCCCGTGTGAACGCCGCCGTCACGCTGGCTGTCGACGCGTCGCGCACGACCATCGCCACATCGGTCGCGCAGGGCCCGATGCGCACGTGGGCGACGGCGCGCCCGTCGCGCTCAGCGAGCATGACGGCCGTCGCGGCCTCGCCGAGCTCGCGGCGCAGCACCTCGGGGGAGGCGGCGCGCCCGGAGCGCAGGAAGGTCGGCGACGCCTCGAGGTGGCGCCACAGGGCGGCGTCGAGCTCGGCGACCGCTGGGGCATCGTCGGGTCCGGCGCGCCGGACGCTCACGCCCTGCGGGAGGGGACCGGCCGCGATCGGGTCGAGCCGCCCCACGAGGTCGATGACGTACTGGCCGAAGCCGAGCCGCGCCATGGCCGTCTGGGTCGCCAGGTCATGGGCCAGGACCGTGATGGCGTGCTCCGGACAGGCGGCCCGGATCCACTCGTCGGCCAGCCGCGCGTAGAGGCGCTCCCGCAGGCGGACGGCGACCGGTCCCGTCGCGGCGTGGCCCACGTCGGGCGTGTACGCCCAGCGCCCACCGTGCCCGTCGAGCAGAACCGCCGCCTGGAACGCCACGAGCTCGCCGTCGTCCTCGACGGCGAGGCCGGCGCCCCGCTCGGCGAGGCGGGCGACCGCCGCGGCGACCGACTGCGGGTCCTCCCATCCGTCGGGCACCTCGGGGACCGCGCGGCGGAGGAGGGCGACCTCGCCCGCCACGAGGCGCGCGGCGGCATCGACGTGCCGGGGACCGAATGCGACGATGGCCACGAGCCAAGGATGCCGCAACTCGCGGCCGGTCGGGGCGCGGTGCCCGTCCAGCGCCGGCGGCGGTGGCTCGTCCGGGACCGAGTGCCGGCCCGGCCGCCAGCGACCAGGGCTGCCGCCAGAAGTGGTACCCCCAACCGGATTCGAACCGGTGATCTCCGCCTTGAAAGGGCGGCGTCCTAGGCCTCTAGACGATGGGGGCACGCGCCGGCCGAGGGGCCGGCCGAGTGTAGCAAACGGGGTGCCCGCGGCTTCAGCCCGACCTCGTGCCGCTCCAGATGAGGCTCATGATCACCGCGCCGGCGAGCAGCATCATCGCGGCCAGCGCGACGAGGCCCCCGACGAGCGCCGTCAGCACCGCCGTCCCGTCGCGGCCCTCCCGCCCCGCCGCGACGATCCGGCCGACCGACAACAGCGCGACGACCGCGAACACGATCCCGCACACGGCGAACCCGGTGGCCATCATCGGCACCTGGTTGGCGTCGCGCACGAAGATCGACCAGGCGAGGAACGCGAGCCCGCCCGCGAGTGCGACCGTCAGGGTCACCCGCAGCGGGGTGATGCGCACGGGACCGAGCTGCGGGCCGCGGCGATCCGGCGACGGCGGCCGAGGCGTCGCCGCGCGCCGTCGCGGTGCGCGCTGGTTGCGGGTCATGACCCCGAGCGTAGCAGGGGTGACGGGGACGGGCCGTCCGGGCGGCCGGGTGTTCGCCGCCTGGCGTCAGCCCGCTTCGCGGTCACCGTCGCGGTCCGCGGGCTCGCCATCGGGCGCCCGCCCCTGCCGCCAGCGGTGGTACACCGCCACGTTCCAGCGCAGCCTCGGCCGCTTCATGGTGGCGCCGAGCTGCTCGCCCCGCGGCCCGAACGCATCCGCCAGGAAGCCCTGGGCCTCGTCAACCGACGGGAACGTCCAGAAGCAGTGGATCACGCGGATCCTGAATCCGCCATCCCGCAGGAACGGGCCCGAGCGATGGCTCCACTCGCTGTACTGCGGGCCGCTGGCGTCGGCCAGGGCGGACACGTCGTCGCGGCCGTAGTCGTGGACGACGAGCAGCCGGCCACCCGGGCGCAGGACGCGGTCCGCCTCGTCGAGGTCGGCTCGCCGCACGCCCCGGAATCCGCTCCACAGGGCCACCACAGTGTCGACGCTCGCGTCGGGCAGGTCCAGGCGGAGCGGATCGCCCACCGGCGTGTCCCGCGGTCGCGCCGTGGTCTCGAGGATCCGCGTGCGCAGGGGACCCTCGGGCACGTCGATCAGCGCCACGTCCCGGCCGGAGAGGGGGCCAAGGGCGTCCAGTGCCCGGACGATCTTGCCCTCTGTGTCAGCGGCCGTTCGGAGACGCTGGGCCAACGAGGCGGGCAGGTCGAACGGAAGGTCAGCCACGTGTGCCGAGCATACGCGGAGCGGTCGATCCGCGGAGCCGCGCGACCGTGACGTCGCAGGCTGTAAGCCGGGCGACCGACACTCAGTCGGCCGCCACCAGGACGACGCCGGTGCGCGGCGGCACCAAGAGCAGCAGCGAGCCGTCGGCGCCCACCTCGACGGCCTCGGCGTGGACCCCCGGCAGCGCCGCAGGCACCAGCCTCCGGCCGGCCGCCTCGGGAACCGCCAGCGGGAGCGGGGCCGCCCGCTCGCCGGCGTTGACGGCGACGACGGCGACCGCCCCGGCGCCCCCGCTCCGCACGAAGCCCATCGCGAGGTCCCTTGCGCCAACCGTCCGGAACGAGCCGCGGCGGAGGATCGGCGTCTCGTGGCGCAGGCGCAGGACGGCCCTCGTCCAGGCGAGGCCCTCGTGGTCCCAGCGCGACTCGTCCCAGGAGAGCGCCCGGCGGCAGTCCGGGTCATGGTCGCCCTCGACACCGACCTCGTCGCCGTAGTAGATGCATGGTGCACCGGGCAGCGTCGCCAGCAGCAGCGTGGCGAGCCGCCAGGCGCCGGCGTCGCCACCGGCCATGGTGCGGAACCGCGGGGTGTCGTGGCTGTCGAGCAGGTTCAGCTGCACGTGGGTCACGTCGGGGTCGTAGAGCGCCATCAGCCGGGTGAGCTCGTCGGCCAGGCTCGCGCCGTCCCGGACGACCGTGTTGCCGGCGTACTCGTGCTGGCGGCCGACCACCACGCGGTCGAGGTGCTCCTGTGCCGAGTACCCGAGGATCGCGAACGCGAGCGGGTAGTTCATCACCGCGTCGAAGCGGTCCCCGGCGAGCCAGTCGCGGCACTCATGCCAGATCTCGCCCACGATGTAGGCCTCCGGGTTGACAGCGCGCACGCGACGGCGGAACTCCTCCCAGAAGCCGTCGGTGCGGATCTCCTGCGGGACGTCGAGGCGCCAGCCGTCGATCCCGAACCTGAGCCAGTGCTCGGCAACGCCCATCAGGTACTCGCGGACGACCGGGTTGTCCGTGTTGAGCTTGGGCAGCGCGGGCAGCCCCCACCAGGCGCGGTAGCCCAGCCGCCGAAACGAGTCGTCGCCCCGCTCGTCCCAGGTCGGCTCGAACGCCGGGTCCACCGGCCACTCGTCGTGGTCGCCGTGCCACGGGTAGGGGCGGAAGGGCCGCCTCCCGTGGAGCGCGGCGGGGTGGAAGTGGAACCAGTCCACGTACGGCGAGGTCGCGCCGCTCTCGAGCACGTGGTGGAACGGCCAGAAGCCACGTCCGGTGTGGTTGAACACCCCGTCGAGCACGACGCGGATGCCGCGCGCGTGCGCCTCGTCGAGCAGCACGCGCAGCGCGTCGTCGCCGCCCAGCAGCGGGTCCACCGCGAGGTAGTCGTACGTGTGGTAGCGGTGGTTGGACGCCGAGGCGAAGACCGGGTTGAGGTACAGTGCCGTGACGCCCAGGTCCTGCAGGTACGGCAGCCGGTCGGCCACGCCCAGCAGGTCGCCGCCCTTGTACCCGTGGTGCGTCGGAGGCTCGTCCCACGGCTCCAGCGGACCCGGCGCCGGCACCCGGCCGGAGCGCGCGAAGCGGTCCGGGAAGACCTGGTAGAAGACGGCGTCGCGGACCCAGTCGGGCGTGTCGATCGGCATCCGCAGAGTCTACGGGCGACCGTCCGCGGTCCGCCCTTTTCCTGGCAGACGCCTCGTCCGGAGCATCGGGGACGCCGCCCGGGGCCACGGCACACCGGTCAGCCGGGCTCTTCGCTCGAGCCGCTGGTCACGAAGTTTCAATCCGCACTGCCGACGCCGCAACGGTGGGTCCCGGACAGGCTTGTCCACCAGGCACGGCAGGAGCGATCGCAAGCCCATAGGCCACTCCTCGGAGGCCGGGCGCAATGGGGGGTCCACGTGATGTGCGCGTTCGCTGCAGTGATCCGGCCTGGTCGACGCGGCCAGCGGCGCGCGCGCAGCAGGGCAGCGCGCCCTGAGGCCGTGTGCCCTACCGGCGTGGGCAGTTGGCCCCGGTCCTCGATCCCCGGGCGCGAGGCGCCCAACCCTGCTCAAGGCCCCCATCGATCCAGCGCACGGCGGGAGTCCGTGCGGGCAGGAGGTGGTGCCTAGAGAGCCGCCGTCACGACCCGGATCTTGCGACTGACGCCCAATGGGGCAGGTTCCGTCCACGAGGGATGCACAGTGAACCCGAATCCTGGTATCGCGACCCCCGTCCTGCGATCTCGAGCCGATTGGCGCCTGCGGGGCCGAGGGAGCCTCCGCCGAACGCTGGTTGCGGGGGCCGCAGCCGCCCTGATGTTCTCTGCCGCGGCAGTGCTGCCGGGCCCAGCGGCCGCGGCGGTACCGTCGTCCGTTGGGACGGCCATCGCCGCCAAGGCGAATGACAACGTCGGCAAGGGGTGCTCGAGCTTCAGCGTCAACGGCTTCTCCGGCTGCAGCTACTACTGGTGCTCAATCTTCGCGGGCTGGGTGTGGGACCATGCGGACGCGCGCGTCGACGTGGCGGGCATCGACACATACGCGCGCAGCTTCGACACGTACGGGGCAACGCACGGCACCGCCTCGAGCACGCCGCACGTCGGCGATGCTGTTACCTTCGTCGACGGGTCAGGCACCACGGTGCACGTGTCCGTCGTGGTCTCGGTGGGCAGCGGGACGGTCACGGTGGTCGGCGGCGACATGAACGGGACCGGCTCGGGCACACAGTGGGTCAAGTCGAGCAAGGCCGTGAAGTACACCGTCAAGTCGGCCGTGGGCTCGTCCACCGGCTCGGGGCAATACGTGCACCAGTACATCTCGCCGGTGTTCCTGGCCCCCACGGGCCTGTTCGTCACGGTGTCCAACCCGGCGACGCACCAGGTGAGCGTGAGCTGGAACTCCTCATACAACCCCACGTCCTTCACCATTACCGGCACGCCATCGTCGGGCTCAAAGACGACGGCTACGGTCGCCGGGACGGCCCGGCAGACGTACATGTATGCGGCGCCGGGCGCCTGGACGTTCAAGGCGTGCGCGGTGACGACGGGCGCTACAACCGTCTGCTCATCGATCAAGTACACATCGTACTGATCGTCTGACCGGTCGGCGGCCCCGGCAGTCGGGGCCGCCGGTCGGCTCACTCGAGGGCGCCAGGTGGCCGCATCAGATCGCCGACGAGCGGCGATCACCGGGCTCGGGCGTGCACCTCGACACGCGAGAGGCTGACCGTCACCTCGCCCTCGCCGACTGGCTCCTCGATGGCCAGGCCGTGCTCCAGCGCTGCCGCTGGCGACGTGACGCGCCGATCAGACCGCGGCTCCGCTCGCGTCGGCTGCGCGGGCGTGACTCCCGTCGCCCAGTTGAACCGCGCGTCGTCGTCCTCCTGGACGCCGACCGGCCAGCCGTCGCCGCGCCACGGGCGGAACAGCGTGAGCCCCATGAGTCGCGCCGGCGTCATGAACCGCTCGGCCGCGACGACGAGCAGGACGATCGTCGCGAGGCAGACGGCACAGTTGGTGAGCAGATCAGACATCGTCTCGTGACCTCGCCCCGATTCTATGCTCGCCCCTCAAACATCAGACAGGGTCCGTCGGCCCGACACGGGCCACGATTGCGCCACCATGGGAGGGCAGGTGCAGGGCAGGACCGGCTGTCGCCACGGCGGCGTCAGTCGCGAGGATCGGGCGCCACGGGCCTGGGTCGGGAAGGTCAACGCGCTGAGGCGCCGGCCCCGTGTTGAGTGCCACCACAAGGGTTTCGCCGTCGGCCGTGCACTCGTAGACGTAGGCGCCCTCGGCGGTGGCCGCCAAGGTCCGGCGCCCCCCTCGCCAGATCGCGGGCCGCGCACGACGGACGGCGACCAGGGCGCGGTAGAACGCGAACAGCTGCTCGTCGCGCCGCTCGTCCCAGGGCATCGGCAGCCGCGACTCCTCCGGGTGGCCGTTCCCGTCGGCGTCCCGCACGTCGCGCACTTGGGACAGGCCCACCTCGGTGCCGTAGTACACGATCGGCGGGTTGGGCAGCGTGAACTGGCAGAGCGCGGCGAGGCGGAGCCGGCGCACATCGCCGCGGGCGGCCCACAGGAAGCGATTCATGTCGTGGTTGTCGAGGAACGACGGCAGGACCAGGTCGTCGCCGAAGTACGCGAGGTGGCGGCCCAGGAAGGCGTCGAAGTCGGGGACGCTCAGTTCGCCCGACGCGAAGCACCGCCGCAGGGCCTGCATCAGCAGGAAGTCGAGGCAGCCGTCGAGTCGGCCCGTGTAGGAGCGCTGGAGGGCCGGGGTCTCGACGACCTCGCCCACCGTCACCGAGTCCGGCCTGGCGGCGCGCGTGGCGGCGCGGAACGCGCTCCAGAACGCATGGGACGGGCCGTTCGCGTAGTCGCACCGGAACCCGTCGACCCCCAGTTCCAGCCAGTGGCGTGCCGCGTCGACGAGGTAGGCGCGTGCGCCCGGGTCGTCGGCGTCGAGCTGCGGGTGGTCCCGGACGCCGAAGAACGCGAGGTACTGGTCCGGCCAGCGTGTGAACGTGAACCAGCGGGCCTCGGGCCGCTCCTCGTCGGCGACCGCCGCCTGGAAGGCCGGGTGGGCCGACGAGACGTGGTTTGCGACGAAGTCCAGGATGACTCGCATGCCGCGCGCGTGGGCGGCGTCGAGGAGCTCGCGCAGGTCCGCCTCCGAGCCCAGCCTCGGCTCGACAGCCGTGTAGTCGGTGGCGTCGTAGCCGTGGTGCGACGGGCTGGGGAAGATGGGCGAGAGCCAGATGCAGGTGGCGCCCAGCCGCGCGATGTGGTCGATGCGCTCGATCACGCCCCGGAGCGTCCCGCCGTAGAAGCCGGCCGGTGTCGGGGGCCGGGCGAACGGGCGGCCGCCAGGCGTGGCGAAGCGGTCGACGAAGACCTGGTAGACCACTGCATCCCGGAGCCAGGCGGGAACGTGCTCCCGGTCGACGTGCACCGCGAAGGCGCCGGTGCGGGGAACGCGCCACAGCGCCGGGCCGGCCGGGTCCACGTGCAGCCGGTCGTTTTCGCCCGATCCGGGCGGCGGCTCGCCGGCGACCACCCCCGCCGCCTCGGTCGCCCACGCCGCCGGCCCGCCGTCCGCCGACCAGGCCTGGATGCGGTAGCGGACGAGCGTGCCGTCGGGCTGGGGCGGGATCTGGCCGTCCCAGACCTCGACATACGTCCAGGCGAGGGTGTCCCAGCGGACCCCTGCACGGTGCAGCCCCAGCGCGTGTCCCCGCGCCGCCACCCCCCGGTCGCCCGTCGGGTCGTCGTCGTCGGGCGACCAGTAGCAGGTCGCGTGGTCCGCTCGGGCGCCCTGCCCCACCGTCACCCGGACCGTGATCGGATCGCCCGGAAGCGGGTCAGCCGGGTCCAGGTCGTGGTCGTGCCGGACGCCGGTCGATGCGGCGCGGAGCTGGGAGATGCGCAGGGCGTCTGTGGAGAGGGTCCCGAACACGAAGTCGGCCGACACCTCGGGGCGCGGTCCGGGCGCGTCCTCGGCGCACATCTAGCTGGCCCCGTCGGCAAGTGGGAGGGACCGCCACACGGCGACGCCCGGCGGGGTGACGGGCACGGGCAGGTGCCCACCGGCGACACGCTGCCGCGCACCGGTGAGCAGCTCGACGAACTCGGTCCCGTCGCCGACAGCGCCGTGGGCGACCGGCAGCGGACCTGACGGCCGTGCCCCCGGTCCGCGGACCGCGAGCACGATGACCTGCTCCTCGTCGGTGTCGCGCAGCCAGGCGAGGCTGTCCTCGCGGACCTCGAGGACCTGGTACCCACCCGCCTGCAGCGCTGGCGACCCGGTCCGGAGCCGGACCAGCGCACGCACGTCGGCGAGCAGGTCGAGGTCCCAGGCGTCGCGCTCCCAGGGCATCGTCCGGCGCGCCGCCGTCGAGTCCGTGCCCTCGAGGCCAACCTCGTCGCCGTAGAGGATGGCCGGAATCCCGACGTAGGTCAGCAGCAGGCCGAGGCCGGCCCGGAGTCGGCCGGGATCGCCCTGCACGACGCTGCGGATCCGCGCCTGGTCGTGGCTGCCGAGGAGGTTGTACTGGCTCGCGGCGAGCGTCCAGGGGATCGGCGCCCGGAACGCGGCCATGGTCGCCACCATGTCGGCCGTCGAGGAGGGGGCGGTCCGCACCATGACCTGCCCTTCGGGAGCCCAGTACTGACCGCCGGCAAGCCAGCGGCTGACCGGGTCCGCGAACCCGGCGTAGTTCATCACGCCGTCCCACTCGTCGCCCGCCAGCTGGTCGGTGGCGTCGTACGAGTGCTCGCCGAACAGGTAGGCGTCGGGGTTCTCGGCCTTGACCGCGGCGCGCATCCCCCGCGCGACGTCGTGGCCCAGCTGGTGGGCGCCGAGGCGTCCGAGCATGTTCGCCACGTCGATCCGCCAGCCGTCGATCTCGAACGGCGGCCTGAGCCAGCGTCGCAGCACGCCGTCGGGCCCGTACATGGCGGTCCGGAGCCCGGGGTCGCGGTAGTCGAGCTTGGGCAGGTTGCCGAACCCGAGCCACGACTCGTAGTCGTCGGGCCGCTGGCGGAACAGGTAGTAGCCCGCTGTGGGCGCCGACGGATCGCGTCGTGCGGCGGTGAACCAGGGATGCTCGGCGCCGGTGTGGTTGGGCACGATGTCGAGCACGAGGCGGATGCCCCGCTCGCGCGTCGCACGCCGCAGCGAGGCGAGGGCGGCGTCGCCGCCCAGGTGTGCCGCCACGTGGTCGAAGTCGATGGTGTCGTAGCCGTGGTAGGAGCGGCTCTCGAAGACGGGGTTCAGGTAGATCGCGTTGACGCCCAGATCGAGCAGATGGTCGAGCCGGGCCTCGACGCCGGCGAGGTCGCCGCCGTAGAAGTCCACGATGGCGGACGGGTCATGCCGGGGCGGCTCGCCCCAGGCCCGGTGCCGCGCCGTGTGGCCGCGATAGGTCCACGCGCCGTCGGCCACGTCGTTGCCGGAGTCCCCGTTCTCGAACCGGTCCGGGAAGATCTGGTAGAAGACGCGGTCGCGGAGCCAGGCTGGCGTATCGAGCCCGGCCACGAGGCGGAAGTCCTCGTGATCGGTCGGGGTGCCGCGGTGCAGCCCCGACCCGTTGCACCACCACGCCACGCCGTCCACGAGCAGCAGGAAGCGGTACTGCGTGACCGGCATCTCGAGCCGGATCGTCGTCTCCCACCAGCGGCACGCGGGGCCCGCCGCCGTCTCGGCCAGCTCCGCGAAGCGCTGCTCGCCATCGGGCGTGGCGCGCAGGAAGACGCGCTCGACCGGCGCGTCGAGCCCGGCGCGCAGGCGGATCGTGACCTCGTCGCCCAGCCGGAGGCCGACCGCGGGCCGGCCGTCCGTCCGCCGCACGTAGCGCGCCGAGCCGTCGTGGTGGACCGAATCGAGCGCGCTCGGCGGCTGGCCGGGCGCGCCCGCCCGGGACGCGGGCCCCGTCAACCCTTCACGGCCCCCGCGGTGAGGCCGCCGGCGATGTACTTCTGGGTGGAGTAGAACAGGATCACGGTCGGGATGGCGGTGAGCAGGGTGCCCGCCGCGAACATCCCGAAGTTCGCGTCCCGCCGGCCCTCGAGCATGCCGTAGAGGCCGACCGCGAGCGTCTTGGTCGTGCTCTGGGTCAGGAACACCGACGCGAGGAGCACCTCGTTGATGGCCGCGATGAAGCCGAGCAGGGCGACGACCACCAGGATCGGCACCACCAGCGGCAGGATGATCGACCAGAAGGTCCGGAAGTGGGAGGCGCCGTCAACCTTCGCGGAGTCGTCGAGCTCCTTGGGCACCGTGTCGAAGAACCCCTTGATCAGCCAGGTGTTCACGCCGAGCGCGCCGCCCATGTAGATCAGCACGAGGCTCCACGGCGTGTTGAAGCCGACCACCGGGTACAGGTCGGTGATGTTCGTGAAGATGAGGTACAGGACCACGACCGCGAGGAAGGCCGGGAACATCTGCACGATCAGCAGGAACAGCAGTCCCGGCCGCCGCCCGCGGAACCGGAAGCGCGAGAAGGCGTACGCGGCGGTGGTCGACATGGCCAGCGAGAGGATCGACGCGCAGCCCGAGATCAGGATCGAGTTGAAGAACCACCAGCCGAAGTCCGTGGTCGTGAACAAGTTCGTGAAGTTGGCGAACGATGCGCCCTGCGGGATGAGCTCGGTGGAGCTCAGGGTCCCCAGCGGGTTCAGCGCCGCGGAGACCACGAACACGATCGGAAACAGTGCCCACACGCAGGCGATGAGCGCCACGAGGTGGCGCCAGCCCACTGCCCAGAACCAGCGGCGTCCGGTCATCGGTTGATCTCCTCAAGGCTGGCCGTCCTGCGGAAGCTGATGATCGACACCCCCGCCACGATCAGGAAGATCAGCACCGACACGGCGGCGGCGAACCCGTACTGGGCGCCGCCCGCGGCGAACGCGAGCCGGTAGGTGTAGCTCACGAGGATGTCAGTGCCGCCGGCTTTGGGGTTGTCTGCTGGGAACGGGGCGCCGGCGGTGGTCAGCTGGATCACGTTGAAGTTGTTGAAGTTGAACGCGAACGAGCTGATGAGCAGCGGCGCCACCGCCACCAGGAGCAGCGGGAACACGACCCACCGGAACGCCTGGAACGGCCGGGCGCCGTCGACGGCTGCGGCCTCGGTCATGTCGGGCGGGATGGACTGCAGCGCACCGAGGCTGACGAGGAACATGTACGGGTAGCCGAGCCAGAACTGGATGATCAGGATCGCGAGTCGGGCGGTCCAGACGTCGCCGTACCAGTTGATGTGCTGGCCGGTGATGGCGTTGATCAGGCCGAAGTCGGCGTTGAACATGTCGCGCCAGACCAGCAGCATGGCGAACGACGGCATCGCATACGGCAGCAGGATCATCACGCGGTAGAAGCGCAGCGCCCGGAGCCGCGGCGAGTTGAGGGCCACCGCGACCAGCAGGCCGGCCACGAAGGTGGTCAGGACCGACAGGATCGCGAAGGCGAAGTTCCAGGCGAGAATGCCCAGGAACGGCCCCGAGATCGACGGGTCCGTGAAGGCGCGGACGAAGTTGTCGAGGCCGACGCCGACCTGCCAGCCCTGCGCCAGTGCCTTGCCGGTCGACGAATCGACGAATGAGCCCTTCGCGTTGTCGGCCGTCCAGGTGATCCCGGTGGACGAGTCCTTGATGCAGTCGCAGCCGGCGTCGTAGACCGCGGTCGCCTTGCCCTCGTAGGCCTTGCTGATCCCCGACGAGCGGATCGCGCCGTTCTCAGTCGGGATCCGCATCGTGGTGATGTCGGCGGAACGGTTGGCGGCCTGGCCGAGGTTGAGGATGGTCAGCCCCGGTGCCGAGGTGACCTTTCCGACCGAGGTGGCCACACAGTCAGGGCACGGGCTGAGTCCGGAAGCGTCGCCTTTCTCCACCGTCTTGGCCTTGGGGTCGTAGACGAGGAACGTGATGGGGCCCGTGACGGGGCTGCCCGTGGTGGCGATCGTGAGGACGTATTCCGTGGAGCCCGGCACCTGTTGGATCGACGCGGTCTGGATGGCGGTGATCGCGTCTTGCTTGGTGCCGAGGTGCCCGTCAGCGGAGTTGCTGAACGAGGTCGTCGCCGTGGCCAGGACGGGGATGACCTGGAACATGATGAGGAAGATGGTTCCCGGCACGATGTACTTGGCCGGGATGTGCCATGGCTGGAGATAGATCGCGAACAGGGCCAGCGTGGCGAGCACGAGCACGCCGAGCAGCAGCCAGTTGTTGCTTGCCACCAGCGGGACCGCCATCGCCACCGCGAGTGCGGCGACGACGGCGAGGACGACGATCTTCGCGATCAGCCCCTGTGTCGAGCCCGCGGCCAGCCCCCACTTCGGGGATCCTGATTTCGCCGTCACGGGTGCGTTCCTCCCTCGGCCGGCCGGGGTGGCTGGTGCCGGGCCAGGGTCTGGTCCGGCACCAGTTGGATGGGCAGGCTACTGCGAGGCGATCCCGTCGCGGATGGCCTTCGCCGCCGCCGTGAGAGCGGTTGCGGGATCAGCGCCGCCGACGATGTTCGCCTCGGCGGTGCCGAACGGAGCCCACACCTGGCCCATCGCCGGGATGGCAGGCAGGATCGTCCCGTTCTGGGCAGCGGCCGCGAACTTGGGGATGTTGGGGTCGCTGGCCGTGACCTGGGCCGACGCGGCCGTCATGGCCGGGCGGCGCGGGTCGGCGTTGTACAGGCCCATCTGGAAGTCCAGGGTGGGCACGACCGTGGTCAGGAACTCCTCGGCGAGCGCCTTGTTCTTGCCCTTGCTGGCGAGGTAGAAGCCGTTGGTGCCGATGAACACCGACGCCGGCTGCCCGCTCGCGAACGGCGGGACCGCCGAGATGTCGTAGTTGAAGCCGGCCTTCTTGACGTCCGGGATGGCCCATGGGCCGGAGACGAGGAAGGCGGTCTTCTTGCCGGTGAAGGTCGGGATGGCGTTCTGGCCGTCGATCGAGCGGGTGAGCGCGCCGACGCCCTTCTCGCCGAGGTCGTGCAGCTTCTGTCCGGCGGCGATCGAGCCGGCCGAGTCGACCGTCACGTTGGACGGATCGGGGTCGCCGTTGGCCGTCACGCCGAAGAACGAGCCGCCGCCCGAGGTGAACAGCGGGTAGATGTGGTACGCGTCGCCCTGCTGGCCAACCTGGAGGGCCATGATGTTCTTGACCTTGCCGGCCTTGACGAGCGCCTTGCCGGCCGAGATCAGGTCCTCCATCGTCGCGGGCGCCGTCGGCGCCAGGTCCGTGTTGCGGATCAGGGCGATGTTCTCGACCGAGTACGGGATGCCGTAGAGCTGGCCGTTGAACGTCATGCCCTTGACCGCCAGCGGGTCGAACATCGACGTGTCCGACATCTGGATCGGGTCGATGGCGCCGTTCTGGACGAAGTCGCCGATGGCGTCGGCCGCCCAGACCACGATGTCGGGGCCGGTGCCCTGCTGGCTGGCGGTCTTGAACTTGGTGGTGATGTCCTTGGAGATGTCCTCGACGTCAACCGTGACGCCGTTCTGCTGGGCCCACGCCTGGGCGAGCGGCTTGATGGCCGCCGACCGCAGGTCGTCGGCCCAGATCACGAGGCTCGCCGAGCCGGCCGACGGCGCCACGCTCGGGGCCATCGACTCGGGCGTGCTGGGGGCCATGCTCGGGGCCATCGACTCGGGCGTGCTGGGGGCCGCCGCGGACGGCGACGGGGTGGCGCTGCTGCCCGAGCAGGCCGTCACGATGATCGTGACGGCGCCGACGAGCGACGCCAATCTGAGGTGTCTCTTCACCGTTTCGCTCTCCTCCACACTGCGGTCCCTGACCATGCGTGGCGACGACGCTGTGTCGGCCAGGTGGTCGGGTTCCGTTGATCGGTCGCGGCGACGGCCTGCGGCGTGCCACGCGCGCGGCGAACGCCGTCAGCGGTGAGCCGCCCGCCTTCGGGCGACGGTTCAGCCTCGGACCCGGTCCACCTCCTGCCGCCTGCGCGGCGCCGGTCCGGTCGATCCCCGGATGACGAGCCGGGTCTCGAGACGGAGCTGCTCGGGGGCACGATCCCGTCGTTGGACGACGGACAGGAGAAGGTGCACCGCGCTCTCGCCCTTGCGGCGGATCGGCTGGTGCACGGTGGTGAGCGGCGGGTTGACGTGCTGGCTCATGTCGATGTCGTCGAAGCCCACAACCGAGAGGTCCTCGGGGATCCGCAGTCCCAGCTCGCGGGCGGCCCGCAGGACGCCGATCGCCATGACGTCCGACATCACCAGCACGCCGGTCGGCCGGAGCCCGTCTCCCCACGCTCGGTGCAGGGCCACGAGCCCGCCCTCGATCGTGGCCGGCGCGACCACGACCGACTCGGGACCGAGCTCGATCCCCTTGGCGGTCAGCCCCGCCGCGTAGCCGCGCAGGCGGCGGCCCATCACGCCCTTGGGCTCCAGCTCGAGGGCCGGCGGCGGCGGCTCCACCGCGACGATCATGATGTCCCGGTGGCCCAGGGCCACGAGGTGCTCCGCGGCGGCTCGCGCTCCGCCCTCGTCGTCGATCTCCACATTCGGCTGGTCGGGCAGTGCGCTCGAGTCGACCATCACGAGCGGCACCCCGGCTGCCCGGATCTGCTCCACCTCGGGGTGGTCGGCCGAGAGGCCCACCGCGACCACCCCGTCGACCGTGGCCCGGTTCATCGCCCGCGCCAGCGACCCGCGCAGCGGGCTGATGAAGTGGAGCGCGTAGCCCTCCTGCTCGGCGGCCAGCGCCACACCCTCGTTGAACGCGCCGAAGAAGGGGTTGCTGAAGATCACCGAGAGCGCCTGCGGCGTGAGCACGCCGATGGTGTGCGTCTGGCGCTGGGTGAGCATCCGTGCCACCGGATGCGGGCGGTACCCGAGCGTCTCGGCCACATCGAGGATCCGGCTGGCCGTGTCGGGCGCCAGCCGGTCCGGGCTATTGAAGGCGAACGACACGGCGGTCTTCGAGACGCCCGCCTCGCGGGCGACATCGGCGATCCGCGGCCGACGCGGGGTCCGCTCCTCCACGGCCTCCTCGCTGGGCAGTCAGGCGCGTTCTCCGTGGCCCCGGACGGCTGGGGTGCCGCCGTGCGGTGCCCGCGCTGGGACTGCGACGGTCCAACGAAAAACCGGTTTAGCAAACCGGTTTAGGCAGGGTAGAGAAGCGGCCCGGTCGATGTCAAGCACTTTGTCGCTCAGTGGCGGTCGGGGCCGTGCTGGCCGGTCGGCGACCGGCGTTCGGCGAGCCACGACCCGCGCGGACCGAGGCGCCGGCCGCCGGCCCCGGTGCTGGGACAGGGCCCGCGACGCGTCGCCCTGCCGCCGTGCCGTCCGCCGCCCCGGGCCGTCCGGTTCTGGCTCCAGCACCGGGCGCCGCCCGGGCTGGCATGATCACGCCATGCTCCGCGACTTCCTCGCCATGCCGGCCGGCGTCCGCGTCTTCCTCGGCTACGCGTTCCTCATCCTGGCCGTGATCGGCGTCTCCCTGCGCTGGGTCATCGACCAGGCGATCGACGCGCCGGTGTCCCCGCTCGGGATCGTGGACATGTGCCTGCTGGCGTTCACGATCTTCACGACCACGCTGGTGCTCCAGCGCAAGGAGGCCTCGCTCACGATGGCCCGCCTGCTCTCGACGCTCACGATTCCGGCGATCGTCCTCGGTCTGCTGGGGGCGCAGCCGCTGCTGGCCCTGTTCGCCGCGGTGCTCGCGGCGGCCCTGTTCCTCGGGCTGAGCCGGCCGGCCGTGCGGCTCTGGCTCAGCGAGCCCTGACCGGCCGACGCGCTCGCCACGGCACGTCGCCGTCCACCCGCGCTACGCTTCGAGCGGTGGCGTCGCCAGTGCGGCCACGCTAGCCGGCGGCGCGGCGTCCCCGCGCACGCACCCGCACGGAGCACCAGCGCGTGAGCGATCGCCAACGTCGGGCCACATCCGGCCGCCGTCAGGGCACGTCGGGAGCCGGGCCGGGATCTGCGCCCGGCAGCGCCGCCCGTCCCGCCGGCTCGCACAGCCCGAGCGGCTCCTCGCGTGCCGGGCGTCGCGAGATGGAGCGGCACCGACCGCCGCAGCCGGCCACGCCGACGACGATCGACCGGCTCCGCAAGCCGTTCCTCGTCTCGTTCGTCGTGTTCGTCATCACGGCCGTCGGCCTGATCGTGGTCACCCAGGCGGCACAGCCGGTCTACGCCTGCGGGGTCGTCGACACGGTGAAGTCGCCGGCGGCCGGCGAGCTCGGCCAGGTCCAGGCCGACCAGGGGAACCAGCATGTGCAGCCGGGCGACCACGTCACCTACCCGGTGTGCCCGCCCGCCTCGGGCAAGCACATCAACGTGACGGGCCAGGGGCCGATCCCGCCGAAGGTCTACGGGCCCGACGACAAGGCGGTGCCCAACAGCTGGGTGCACAACCTCGAGCACGGCGGCCTGGTGCTGCTCTACTCCTGCGACAAGGGCGCCTGCGACTCGTCCTCCCTGGCGGCGCTGCAGGCGTTCACGAGCCAGTTCCCGACCAGCCCGGTCTGCCAGATTCCCCCGGGGCGGATCGGTCCCGTCGTGGCGCGCTTCGAGCAGATGCCGACGAGGTATGCGGCCCTGCTCTGGGACCGCGCGCTCTACCTCGACACGCTCGACACGAACACCATCGACCAGTTCTTCCTGCGGTATGGCGAGCGCCTCGCGAGCGACGGGACCTGGGTCGCGCCGCCCGAGCCGCAGTGCACGGCCCCGTCCCCGACCCCCGCGCCGACCGTGTCGCCGAGTGCATCGGGGGGTTGAGGAGGCGTCATGCGGCTGTTCTCGTATGCGGACAAGTACGGTGCGGCGCGGACGGGCGTCCTGACCGACGGCGGGCTCCTGACCGGTGGGCAGCTGGAGCGGTACCTGCGGGTGCCACTCCGGACCTTCTCGGACCCGTGCTCGGTGGTGCTCGATGCGGGTCGCCGCGCCGACGTCGAGCGCGCGGCGAGGAGGGCACAGCGGGCCGGCGCGCCGCTGCGCAAGCCGTCGGGGCGCTACCGCCTGCCCGCCATCTGGGAGCCGCAGAAGATCGTGTGCATCGGGCACAACTACGCCGAGCACGTGCGCGAGGGGGGCCGCGACATCCCCGCCCGGCCGGTGATGTTCGCCAAGTTCGCCAACACGATCATCGCTGACGGCGAGTCGATCGTGCGCCCGCCGGGCACCCAGGCCCTCGACCTCGAGGTGGAGCTTGGGGTCGTGATCAAGGACCGCGCGCGGCGCGTGGCCCCCGAGGCGGCCATGGGCTCCGTGGGCGGCTATGTCGTTGTCAATGACGTGAGCGCCCGCGACTGGCAGGGCAACCCCAAGGCGCTCGCCGAGGGTCAGAAGGGCGACGGGCAGTGGCTGCGGGCGAAGGGCAGCGACACCTTCCTCCCGGTGGGCCCCGTGCTCGTGACACCCGACGAGCTGGACCCGGCGAGGGGCCTCCGGCTGCGGTCGTGGATCATCCGCGACGGCGCCGAGATCCCGATGCAGGACGGCACAACGGGCGACCTCCTGATCGATGTCCCCCACCTGGTCAGCCTGATCAGTCAGGAGGTCACGCTCGAGCCCGGCGACCTGATCATCACCGGCACCCCGGCCGGCGTGGGCGTGTTCCGCGACCCGCCGGTCTTCCTGCGTCCCGGGGACCGGGTGCGCTGCGAGATCGAGGGGATCGGCAGCGTCGAGAACCCCATCGTGGACTGGACCGAGGACCCCCGCCAGGGCGTCTGAGGCCCAGACGCCAACCGGGGCCCCGAGGCCCCACGGCTGCGACGAACTGGAGGCGCGCATGCTCGCCCTCGTGAAGACCGCCCCCGGCCCGGGGCTCGCCCTGACCGAGGTCCCCGACCCGGCCATCGGCATCAACGACGTGCTGATCCGCGTCCGCAAGAGCGGCATCTGCGGCACCGACCTGCACATCGAGTCCTGGGATCCTTGGGCGGCCAAGAACATCCACCCCCCGCTCGTGGCCGGCCACGAGTTCGTGGGCGAGATCGTCGAGGTGGGAGCCAACGTCAACGACTTCCGGCCGGGCGACATCGTCTCGGGCGAGGGCCACGTCACCTGCGGCCGCTGCCGCCACTGCATGGCCGGCCGGCGCCACCTGTGCGCGTCGACGGTCGGCCTCGGGGTGGGGCGCGACGGCGCGTTCGCCGAATTCGTGGCCCTCCCGATGACCAACGTCTGGCACCACTGGCCGGGGATCGACGAGGACGTGGCCGCGATCTTCGACCCCTTCGGCAACGCGGTGCACACGGCGCTCGCCTTCCCGGTGCTGGGCGAGGACGTGCTGATCACCGGAGCCGGGCCGATCGGCCTGATGGCGACCGCGGTCGTCCGCCACGCCGGCGCCCGCTTCGTCGTGGTCTCCGAGCCCAACCCGGTCCGCCGCGCCCTCGCCGAGCGCATGGGCGCCACCCTCGCCGTCGACCCCCGCGAGCGCGACCTCGCCGACGTGCAGCGCGAGCTGGGCATGGTGGAGGGGTTCGACGTGGCGCTCGAGATGTCGGGCGCCCCGGCCGCGATCCGGGCCGCGATGGACAACATGGCCCACGGCGGCTCGATCGCGATCCTGGGCATCCCCACCCAGGACATCAGCATCGACGTCAACGAGATCGTGTTCAAGCTGCTGACGGTCCGGGGGATCTACGGCCGGGAGATGTACGAGACCTGGTACAAGATGACGGTGATGCTCCAGTCGGGCCTGGACATCGCGCCGGCCATCACCCACCGCTTCGGCTTCCGCGACTTCGAGGCCGCCTTCGCCACCGCGCGCTCGGGCGATTCTGGCAAGGTCATCCTCGACTGGACGGCGTGAGGCGCAAGGAGAGCACCATGGGAACGGCATCGCGCCCCGATCCGCTCGCGTTCCTGGGCGACGAGCTGGCCGCCCTCCGCGAGCGCCACCTCTACCGTCCGCTTCGCGTGATGAGCTCCGCGCAGGGGCCGATCGTGTCGCTCGACGACCGGCGGGTCATCAGCCTGTCCTCGAACGACTACCTCGGCCTCACCCACCACCCTCGGATGAAGCAGGCGGCGCTGCGGGCCGTCGAGCAGTACGGCGCCGGCTCCGGCGCGGTGCGGACGATCGCCGGCACCATGACCCTCCACGAGGAGCTCGAGGCGGAGCTGGCGCGCTTCAAGCACACCGAGGCCGTGCTCACCTTCCAGTCGGGCTTCACCGCCAACACGGGGGTGATCCCCACGATCACGGGCGAGACCGACCTGATCGTCTCCGACGAGCTCAACCACGCCTCGATCATCGACGGCATGCGCCTGTCCAAGGCGCCCCGCGTGGTGTTCAGGCACGCCGACGTCGAGAGCCTCCGGGCGGTGCTCGCCGAGGCGGTCGAGAAGGGCCGCGACGGCCAGGGCGCCCCGTACCGGCTGATCCTGGTCGCCACCGACGGCGTGTTCTCCATGGACGGCGACATCGCGCCGCTGCCGGGGATCGTCGAGGCGGCCGAGGCGTATGGCGCGGCGGTCTTCGTGGACGACGCCCACGCGAGCGGGGTGCTCGGCAAGGACGGCCGGGGGTCGGTCAGCCACTTCGGGCTCGAGGGGCGCGTGGCCGTGCAGGTCGGCACCCTCTCGAAGGCGGTGGGCGTGCTGGGCGGCTACGTCGCCGGCAGCCAGCACCTGCGCGACGTCCTGGTCCAGCGGGCGAGGCCCTTCCTGTTCTCGACGAGCGCCCCGCCCGCCGTCGCAGCGGCCTGCCTCGAGGCGATCCGGATCATGCAGGAGGAGCCCGAGCTGATCGAGCGGCTGTGGGCCAACACCAGGCGGTTCAAGGCGGAGCTCACGCGGCTCGGCTTCGACACCGGCCGCTCCGAGACGCCGATCACGCCGGTCATGCTGGGCGACAGCGAGACGACCATCCGGTTCAGCAACCGCCTGTTCGAGGAGGGCGTGTTCGGGACGTCGGTGGTCTTCCCCACGGTCGCCCTGGACCGGGCGCGCATCCGGACGATCGTGACCGCCGCCCACACCGACGAGCTGCTCGACGAGGCGCTCGCGGCGTTCGACCGCGTCGGGCACGAGCTCGGCGTGATCAGCGGCTGAGGCGCGGCTTGACCCACCCGGCACTCGCGGGGGTCGACACGGCGGCGCGGCGCGCCCGGAGGGCGATCGAGCGCGACGTCTTCGAGGCGGGACTGGCCGCCGGGCTCGGCGAGGTCCGCCACCTCCCGCTCGACAGCCACCTGCACACCGTCCTCTCGCCCGACGCCGAGCCGGACGCGCTGCTCGACGCCTACTGCGGCGTCGCGCTCGAGCGGGACATCGGCGAGCTCGCCGTCACCGACCACGTCGACTTCGACCCGCTCGCGCCGGCCTACGCCTTCAGCACGTTCGAGGCGCGCGAGCGGAGCGTCCGGGAGGCCGCCGAGCGCTGGGCGCCGCACGGGCTGGCGATCCGGTTCGGCGTGGAGGTCACCTACGAGCAGCGGTACGAGGACGACATCCGCGCCTGGCTGCGCCGCCACCCGCACGACTTCGTGATCGGCAGCGTCCACAGCGGGCCGGCCTCGCTCTACGAGCCCGGCCGGGTCGAGGCGTTCGTCGCCGGGAAGCCGCTCGCGGACGTCACCGCCCCCTACTTCGACGAGGTCGTGGCGGCGGCCCGGTCGGGGCTGTTCGACACGCTGGGCCACCTCGACGTGGTCAAGCGCTGGCTGGTCCCACATGTGATGCCCGACGCGCTCGCGGCCCAGCCGGAGCTGTACGAGCCCGCCCTGGCTGCCCTCGTCGAGACGGGAACGGCCCTGGAGGTGAACACCTCGGGACTGCGGCAGCTTCCCAGGGAGACCTATCCGACGGTGGCGATCGTGTCCCGGTACCTCGCGCTCGGCGGGCGGGCGGTGACCGTCGGCTCCGACGCCCACCGCATGGAGTGGTTCGGCTACGGCCTGGGCGAGGCGTACGCGATGGCGAGGCGGCTTGGCGTCGGGGAGCTCGCCTTCCGGCGGGGCGGCGACCGTGTCTGGGTGCCGGTGCCTGCTGGCACCGCTATCGCGTAGCGGCCTGTCGGGCCGTGTCCCCCGCGTCGGCGATGGGGTATAACACGGGGCCTAACACGGGGGACCGCGCATCGTTATGAGCATCGACGACGAGACGATCGACGGACTCGTGGCCGCGGCGCAGGGCGGCGATCCCGACGCGTTCGGATCCCTGTTCGACCGCTACTACGTTCCCGTGTTCCGCTTCGTCGCCGCCCGCGTCAGCCGCCCGAGCGACGCGGAGGACCTTGCGCAGCTCGTCTTCGTCAAGGCCCTGGAGGCGCTGCCACGCTTCGAGGCGCGGGGCGTCCCCTTCGGGGGCTGGCTCTTCCGGCTGGCCCGGAATGTGGTGATCGATCACGTCAGGACCCGCCGCGAGCACGCCACGCTGGATCTGGTGGCCGAGCAGACGGCCGAGGAGGCGGGGCCTGACGACCTGGCGGTCCTCCGCCAGGAGATGGACAGCGTGTCGCACGCGCTGCGGCGGCTGACGCCGGAGCAGCGCGAGGCCATCGAGCTGCGGTTCTTCGCTGGGCTGTCCGCGAGGGAGGCGGCGGTGGCCATGGGCCGCCAGGAGGGCACGGTGCGTGGCCTCCAGTTCCGGGCCATCGCGGCGCTCAGACGAGAGCTCGGGATCGAGGCGGACGACCTGCCCGAGGCGTCGGGGACGACCCGATGAGCTGGGACCATCCGTCGGACTGGGAGACGATGCAGGCATTGGAGCCCCGCGCGGGCGACGAGCTCGAGCGGGTGATGGCGCGCTACGCCCGGGTGCGGCTGGAGCCCGGCCCCGCCCACGTGAGGCGTGCCCGGAGCACGGTCATGGAGGCGGCATGGCGCTCGAGGATCGCGGCCGAGCCCGCCAGCCGCCGGTGGCCCATCCCGTTCACGCGCTGGAGCGGCCGCCGTGTGGCGTTGGCGGCGTCCGCAGCCGTCTTCGCCGGCCTGCTCATCGGCTCGTCCGTCTTCGCGGCCTCTCGGGCCGGCGGGCCCCTCTATGACGCCAGGGTCGCCGTCGAGGACGCGATGCTGCCGACCGACCCGGCCGCCCGCTTCCAGGCCCAGATCGCCAATGCCCAGGTGCGGCTCGCCGAGGCCTACGATGCCGAGGCCCGCGGAGACGCGGGCGCTCTGGCGGCCGCCCTCCGCGCCTACACCCAGGAGGCCAGCGAGCTCGCCGCCACCACCGGACCATCGGCGGACCAGGCGATTGCGGCCATCCAGCAGCATCGCGCCGTGCTGCTCTCGCTGGTCGAGCATGCGCCGGCTGCCGCGATGCCCGGCCTCGACCAGGCGCTCTCGAGCAGCGACAAGGCGATCCAGCGGCTCACGATCAACAGCGGCAGCCAGAACGCCGGTGGCAGCCAGAACGGCAGCGGCGGGAGCACCCCGGGTGGCGGCCAGAACGGCAGCGGGAACGGTGCTGGCAACGGGAACGGACCCGGCAGCGGCGGCGGCCAGGGCGGCGGCAACGGCAGTGGCGCCGGGTCCGGTGGCCAGAGCGGCGGCGGCCAGGGCGGCGGCAACGGGAGCGGCGGCCAGCATGGCCACGGCAGCCGGAACGGCGCAACGCCTGGCCCGACCGCCACCCCCAAGCCCGCGCACACGCCCAAGCCGGCGCACACGCCCAAGCCGGCGGCATCGCCGAGGGCGGGCGGCACTGAGAGCCCGTCGCCGTCGGGCCAGCCCTGACGGTCCCCCATCCGGCGGGTGGCCCGCCTGCGCCCGGCCCGAGCCGCGTCGGTTGGTGTCGGGCGCCGGGCCACGTGCCGCCATCGTCCGCGGCGGGCCGCGCCATCCGCGGGAGCTCCGACGACCCGAGCCGAGCGCTCCTGACCGTGCGCCAAGGGGACACCTATGCGCGCGGCGTGGCGCGCGCTACGATCCGCCGATGCCGATCGAGGTTGACCCGTGCGACTGAGCGTGCTCGGCGCGGGGCCGGCGTACACCGATCGCCAGGACGCGAGCGGGGCGGCCTACCTCGTGACCCTGGGCGGGACGAGCGTGCTGCTCGACCTCGGGCAGGGCAGCTTCCCGCGGCTCTTCCGCCACCTCGACCCGACCCGGCTTGACGCGGTCGTGGTGAGCCACCTCCACCCCGACCACTTCATCGACCTCGTGCCGCTGCGCCACTACCTGCGCTACGAGTTCGACCCGCCCCGCCATGCGCGCGTCATCGGGCCGTCGGGCCTGGGCGGGCGGCTGGACGCCCTCCATGCCGAGCCCGGCTTCGCCGAGGCGTCGCTCGACTGCGAGGTGCTCGGCACCGAGCTCCGGCAGATCGGCGATCTGGCGCTCGAGGGCCATCTGGTCACGCACACCGACGAGAGCTACGGGATGCGGCTCGCCGGGTCCGACGGGCCGGGCCTCGTGTACAGCGGCGACTGCGGGCGTGCTCTGGACCTCGTGCCGCTGATCAGGCCCGGGGACGCGCTCCTCACCGAGGTGGCCTTCGGGCCGGGACCGGTGCCGCCGGGCGTCCTCCACCTCGACGGGCCAGCCGTCGGCGAGCTGGCGGCGGCGGCGAAGCCCGGCCGGGTCCTACTGACGCACGTCCTGGCGGGCCGGGATCTCGACGCGACGATCGCGTCGATCGGAGCGCGATGGGACGGTCCGGTCGAGTTCGTCTGGCCCGGGTCGGAGCTCGACCTCTAGCTTCGGCGGCTCGGAATCGCATCGACGCTGGTGTCGTCCCGCACCGAGGCCATGGGACGCAGGTACCCAGCCTGCGGCTCGCGCGCGGGTTCAGCTCAGAAGGCAGTCCATCAGGTGCTGTTTCGGGAATCGAGAACCGGGGCCGAAGCCCCGGCTCTCGTCTCAGCGGGTCGCCCGAGGGCGACGGGCCTGGTTTCGCGCTAGCGGCGGGTTTGCTTCCGCGACGGTGTCGCAGCGAAGACGGCGAGGAGCAGGATCGTCGCGGCCGCGAGGAGCATCGGCAGCCCGCTGCCGCCTGAGCCTGGCGCCGCGCCGACAGTGTCGGTCGCCGGCGGGGTCAGCTGCGGCGTGCCCGTCTCGGCCAAGACGCTGCCGGACGGCTTCGAGCTGGGAGAGGTCGACGGATCGTGGCTGGGCGGGAGCGACTCGCTCTGGACCGGTTGGCTCGCGCTCGGGCTCGGGCTCGGCGACGCGCTCTCGCTCGGGCTCGGGCTCTCGCTCGGGCTCGGGCTCGGCGACGCGCTCTCGCTCGGGCTCGGGCTCGGCGACGCGCTCGGGCTCGGGCTCTCGCTCGGGCTCGGGCTCGGGCTCGGGCTCGGCGACGCGCTCTCACTCGGGCTCGGCGACGCGCAGTTATCCCCGTTGGGCGTGGCGCTGGCGAAGCTGGAGTGGTCAACGGTCCAGCGGACCCACAACTTGCCGGTGCCGCGTGGCGTCACGAGGCTGTTGTCGCCGACGTTGCCCACGACACCCGTCCAGCCGGCGTCCGGCATCTTGCTGCCGAAGGCCCACTCGAACTGGTACCCGCTGTTGTCCCAGGTGTTGGTGTCCAAGTTGACGGTGAACGCGTAGCTGTTCGCGTCAGGAGCGCAGAGGGGGGTGATGGTGGGTGGCGTCCAAGCCATCACGGTGGCGGGCACAAGGAAGGCGAGGGCGACCATGGCCATGGCCGCCAGCCATCCCGCCGATCTCAAGGCTCGATGGTGTCGCAAGGGTGGCCTCCTGGGCGATTGAGCGGCATATGCCGCCGATGATTTGAGACCCGGGACCCATTCGAGCCCCGTCACGCCTCGAAAGGACGTGCTGCAATGGTGCGTCCGTGCACCCACAATCGGCAAGCGGCGTTTTGACCGATTGGTACTCCGTATCCCGTGCTCACCGGCTGCGTGTGGGGAGGTTCTCGGTGAAACGCGTCACCGGGGGGTCCCAGGACGATCGGCCGGCCCGAGACGCGGCTGCGGGCCTAACGGGTTGCGGTCAAGGCGGCACCAGACCACCGAGCCGCCGGACGGATCGACGAGCCGACAGACCAGCGCGCTCGCCGCCAGCGAGGCGCTGATCTGCAGCTGTTCATGGTCTCCAGGTCTCCTACGTCTGCCTGGCGGCGCGCGGTCGTCCGCTGGGACGCTGCCTGTGCGACCCGCCGCTTGGTCTCCCCGTCTGGGGTCCCCTCGTCCCCTGCTCTGGCCCAGCATCGTCGACTGGGCCGGGATCCGCGAGGAGGGGACGGACGGGACGCGCTCAGGCTTTGTCGTCCCGTCCGGGTCTCGGGGACTCTATGGTCCGGGCTCGCGCGCTCGCACGCGTGAGGCGGTCGTTCTACAGTACTACCCGCTAGGCGGTAAAGGTACTGCACAAGACCTCACTCGACCACGCCATAGCAAGACACCGCGCTTCGGCCGGTGCGCGAAGTCCCCGCGCCTCGGTCCTCCGGCAGCGCGCCGCTCGGTCCGGCCGCGCTAGGAGCTGGGCCCCAGACAGTGCGGGACGGGACGCACCGCCGGGTGCATCCCGTCCGCTTCATCTCAGGTCCGGCATTGCCGGCTGGTCGAGCTGAGGAGCTCGCGTGAGCGCGGTTCCGCGCTTCGACTGACTGGGCCGGGCCTTGCGGCCGCTGTGGTTAGCGGTCCGAGCGCCGCCGGACCGGCATCAGGACCATGAGCGCGAACATCAGCACAGCTAGGGCACCGAGCACGACCGGCAACCCGGAGCCGGTGCTGCCACCCGTGGCGCTTGCGGCATCCGTGGCGGGCGGGGTGATCTGGGGCGTCCCCGTTTCGGCCAGCACGCTGCCGGACGGCGTGGCGGTCGGCGTCGGCGTCGGCGTGGCCGTCGGCGTCGGCGTGGGGGTCTGCTGGGGATCATCGACGAGCGACAGGTCGACCGTGCAAACGGGATCCTGGACGACGGCCGGCGCCACCTGACAGTCACCCGGGACGGAGACGGTCTGGTCCTCGACCGGCGCGTAGCCGGCAGGGGCGGTCGTCTCGACGAGCGTGTACGAACCGGCCGTCAGATCGCACCACTCGGCGTAGCCGTCGCTGTTGGTGAACAGCTCCTGGCCGATCTGCACGTCGCTCGAGAAGAGCGTGAACCCGGCACCGCTGAGGACGGCCTCATTCTGGTTGTACTTGTGAACCGCGATGCAGTAGGTGGGGGTCGGGGTGGGGGTCGGCGCGACCGTCGGGGTCGGCGTCGGGGTGGGGGTCGGCGTCGGCGTCGGGGTCGGGGTCGGGGTCGGGGTCGGCGTCGGGGTCGGGGTCGGGGTCGGGGTCGGCGTCGGGGTCGGGGTCGGGGTCGGCTGCTGGCAGGCATTCACCGACAGATCGAACGTCGTCGTGTACCCATGGGCGCCGGTCGGGTCGTCCCAGGCGTAGACGTCGACGTGCGCCGTGTGCCCGACGAACGGGCTGCCTGCCGCGAACGTGTGCGTGTACGACTGCTGGAAGTTCGTCGTCGGCAGCACGGTGGTGCCATCGATCGACGCTGCGACCGTGTTGTTGTCGGTCGCGCTCGCCTCGTAGTAGAGCAGCTGGATGGACAGGACTGGACTGCCGTGCGAGCAGGTCAGAGTGACCGTCGGCGTGTGTGCAGAAACCGCCGCCGGCGCGAACAGCGCCGCGGCGACCAGCCCAACGGCGGCGAGCCAGCCCGCCGCCCTGAGGCTCTTGTGGTGTCGCATCTGCGACCTCCCCGAACTACCGACGGCATACGCCGTCAATGACTGGTGAACGCCAGGACGCCGAAGGCCCGGGCGCGCCTCGCATCCAAGGCGTCCGTCCCATCGTGACCGTCGCGGCGGTTGCGATACAAGGGGTCCTAGTACGAGGGCGCCGTGATGAATGGTGGTGTTTGGTGACGTGCTGTGCACTGCATGCGGAGATAGCGGTGCCCGAGGTCAACGCGCGTCATGGCCCATCGGTCCTATCGGGGGCCGGTGACACGCGAGCCGCTACGATGGCGGCCTGCCCCCACCGCACTACCAGGAGCCCCCGTGTCGAGCGCCGACGAACCCGCCGCCCCCGCCGCCATCCGCGCGGCCGTCCGCGCCGCGATCGAGCGTGGATGGCGCGCCGCGACGGAGGCGGGCGCACTGCCGCGCGTCGACGATCCCGCCTCGGCCCCGGGTGTCGAGGTGGAGCGGCCCGCGAACGCCGCGTTCGGCGACTTCGCGACGAACCTGGCCATGAAGCTCGCCCGCCCGCTGCGGCGCCCGCCGCTCGAGATCGCCGACGCGCTGGCCGGGGCCCTGCGAGAGGGCGTCGACGCCGCCCTCTTCGCCTCGGTCGAGGTGGCCCGGCCCGGGTTCCTCAACTTCCGCGTCGCGGACGCCGCCTACGAATTGCTCGTGGCGGGAGTCCTGGCCGCGCCGGAGCGGTGGGGCCGGATCCCGGCCGTCAATGCGCGCAGGGTGAACGTGGAGTTCGTGTCCGCCAACCCCACTGGCCCCCTGACCGTTGGCAATGCGCGAGGCGCCTTCGTGGGCGATCTCCTGTGCCGGGTCCTCGAGGCGGGCGGGCAGACGGTGACGCGCGAGTACTACTTCAATGACTCCGGGGTCCAGGTCAACCACCTCGGCGCGTCGGTTGCCGCCCTGCGCCGCGGCCAGGCCGTGCCGGAGGACGGCTACAAGGGAGCCTACGTGGAGGCGCTCGCGGCCGAGGTGCCCGACGACGTCTGGGCGGCGGCGGCGGCCGACGGCGCCGACGAGTCCGCCGTGCTCGGGGCGTGGGCGTCGCAGCGGGTGCGCGCCATGATCGAGGCGAGCCTGGCCCGGCTGGGCGTCCACTTCGACGTCTGGAAGAGCGAGGCCAGCCTGTACGCGGACGGCTGGGTCGATCGCGCGGTCGCCAGGCTGCGCGATGCGGGCGAGGTGTACGACCAGGACGGCGCCACGTGGTTCCGCTCCGCCAAGTACGGCGATGACAAGGACCGCGTCATCTACAAGTCGGACGGCTCGCCGACCTACTTCACGAGCGACACCGGCTACACCCTCGACAAGTTCACGCGCGGCTTCGACCAGCTCATCTACATCTGGGGGGTCGACCACCACGGGACGGTCGCCCGGAACAAGAACGCGGCCCAGGTGCTGGGCTACGACCCGGACCGCTACAAGGTCATCCTGATCGGCTGGGTCCGGTTCGTGGTGGACGGCGTCGAGGTGTCGATGTCCAAGCGCGCCGGGACGTTCGTGACGCTTGACGACCTGCTCGACGCGGTGGGCACCGATGCTGCGCGCTGGTTCTTCGCCTCGCGCGCGGCGCACGTCGAGATCGACTTCGACATCGAGCTCGCCAAGAAGCAGTCGGCCGAGAACCCCGTGTATTACGTCCAGTACGCCCACGCACGGATCGCGTCGATCCTGCGCAAGGCCGAGGCGGCCGGGCTGGCGCCCGCTGCGTCGATCGAGGGGCTGCTCGCGGGCGAGCCGGAGTCGGCGCTGGCGCGCGTGGTGTCGCGGCTGCCCGAGGTCGTGGAGGACGCCGTGGTCGCCGAGGAGGCGCAGGGCGTCACCGCCTACTGCACCGAGCTCGCCACGCAGTTCCACGCCTTCTACCGCGACGCGCGGGTCGTCGACGAGGCCGAACCCGAGCGGTCGGCGCGGCGCCTGGCCCTGGCCATGGCGACCATGACCACGCTCGCGAACGCGCTGGGCCTCCTGGGGATCTCGGCGCCCGAGCAGATGTAGGCGCGCCGGGGTCAGCCCGCCAGCCCGAGCGCGCTCGCCACGGCACCGAGGCTCGCGTCCGAATCGGCCGAGATCAGCACCACGCGCTGTCCCGACGGCTGCAGCACCTGGGCGTGCTCGCCGTCGCCCTTGAGCACGGTGACCAGCTGCTGCAGCTGGCCGAGCGCGCTGCTCGCCGCAGCCGCGGTGTCCCAGGTCGTGTCGACGACCGCCGCCGTCGCGCCGTTCGGTCCCGCCACGAGCGCCACGCGATCGCCGCCCCATCCGGCTGCGGGGTCGTTGCCGGCCTTGGGGTTGCCCGTCCGCATCACGATGTTGAGCTGGAGCTCGCCCAGGGTGTCCTGGAGCGCCACGGACCAGCCCGCCCCGAGCCGCTTCGCGAAGTCCGTCGGGAACGACACGGCGACCGCCGGCTCGCGCGAGGCGAGCTTGTCCGCGTGGATGAGCTGCTCGGTGGTGTCGGGCGGGTCCTGCCACAGCGCGTCCACGCCAGCGAAGCTTGCGCTCGTCTGGTACGCCCCGAGCGTCAGCGAGAGGCCCTGCGTGTACGGCCACAGCAGCGTGTCCTTGAGGATCGGCGGCGCCGCGTCGAGCGCGGCCTGCGAGGCGGGATCGGTGGAACCGGCCACCTGGACCAGCTGGGCCGGCGTGAGGTTCTGCTGCGCCCACAGGCTCATGAGCAGCGTCGCATCGCCCTCGACGAGCGCTGTGCGGGCGAGGGTGCGGTCGCCCTGGTCCTTGGCGGTGCCCACGATCGCCTGGAGGTTGAACTTCTGGTCCTGGAGTGCGTGGTCGAACTCGTGGGCGTAGGTGATCTGCTCGACCGGCCCGATCTCCCCGCTCGACGAGATGACGTACATCGCCTTGGTGTGCTCGTCGTAGAAGCCGACCACCTGGCTCGTGAGCAGGTTCAGGTAGATGGCCGCCAGGGAGCCGCCCGCCGGCATCAGGCCCAGCTGCTTGTAGAGCCTCTCCGTGGCCGCGACCAGCTCCGGCGGGTTGTCGCGGTTCATCGACTGGCGCAGGAACGCGCACAGGCCGGCCTGGTCGAGCGTGTTGCGCGGCACCTGGCGGTCGGCGGTGATGCCGCGGATCGTCTGCACGGCGCTCTCGATGCCGCTCAGCAGCGCGGCGCTCGGGTCGTCGGGGCCGATCGGCCGCGGCGAGAAGCTCGCCTCGGCGGTCGTGTCCGAGCAGCTGGTGCTCGCCGTGGGGACGGCGCTGGGTGCCGGTGTGGTCGAGGCGGCGGCCGAGGGCCCGGCCGTCGCGGTGGACGACGGCCCACTGCTGGCGAGCTCGGAGGCGGACGGCGATCCCGTGGGACCGGTGCTGCCGCAGCCGGCGGCCAGGACGAGCGCGAGGACCGCGGCCAGGCGGATCCCTCGGGGGCGGTGCGATGTCATGACCCCGATCATGCCATCCGCACGCAGCTGTGGCACCGACGACGAATGTTCCTTTCTTAACCGTTCGGCGGCCCGGGGCTGAATCGGGCCCGGCCTATGGTTCGTGGCGGAACACCCCCTCAGGTTCCATCCTCCCTCCCTCGGGACCGGAGATGCCAATTGGGCAGGCATCTCCGGTCCTTCCCGTTAACGGCGGCTCGCTGCCCGGAGCACGGCGCCGAGGCCCGTGCCGGCCGAGCGGGCTCGATGCGACAGCCCCGCGCCGCGGCGAAGCCCGCAGTGAGCCACCTATGCCAGAATCGCGGCATGGAGCTCACCTGGTACGGAAGGACCTGCATCCGGCTCAAGGGCCGGGACGCCGTCGTCGTCAACGATGCCTACCCGTCGATCGTCGGGCCCACGGGCCGCGGAATCACCGGCGACGTCATCACCTTCAGCCACCCCGACGACGCGGGGCTGGGCAAGAAGCCGGTCAAGACCTCCCGGGACGGCGGGACCGCGATCCCCACCAGCCTCGAGCCGTCGTTCGTCCTCGACGGGCCGGGCGAGTACGAGGTCCACGACGTCCTGATCACCGGCGTCCGCACGTACCGCGACGGCGAGCGTGGCGGGAAGCGGGGCAAGCAGACCGCGTTCGTCACCGAGCTCGACGGGCTCCACACGATCCACCTCGGCGACATCGGCCACGAGCTGACGCAGGAGAAGCTCGCCGACATCGGCCCGGTGGACATCGCATGCGTGCCGATCGGCGGTGCCCTGTCGGCCACGGCGGCCGCGGCGCTCGTGGCCCAGCTCGACCCCAAGATCGTCGTCCCGATGCCCGTCTGCGAGGAGGAGGCAGACTGCGACGACGCGATGAGGAAGTTCCTCCACGAGATGGGCGCCCAGCCGTCGGTCCAGCCCAAGCTCTCCGTGTCCCCGTCGGGCCTGCCGTCGGAGACGACCACCGTCCTCCTGGAGTCGCGCGGCAAGGCCTAGCCCGTGACGCCACTCGGCTGGGTCCTGCTGGGGGTGGCGGCGGGCGCCGCCGCCGTCGACTGGTGGGCCGTCTGGACGGCGACCCCACGCGCCCGGGCGGTCGAGCGGGTCGCCAAGCCCGCGACGCTGCTGGCCCTGATCGCGGTCGCGGTCGTGACGCCGCCGGCGGTTCCCGCTCTGCGGCCGTGGCTCGTCGTGGCACTCGCCGCATCGCTCGCGGGCGACGTGCTGCTGCTGCCGCCGGGCCGGCTGGCGTTCGGCCTGGTCGCGTTCCTGGGCGCGCACCTCGCGTACACCGCGGCGTTCCTGCAACTGGGCGGCTCCGACTGGGCGACCGTGGCGGGTTCGACCGCCGCGTTCGCGGTGATCGCGTTCGTGGGTCGGGACATCGTGCAGGCGGCGCGGCCCGCGGGCCTCGCAATGCCGGTCGCCGCCTACCTGCTGGTGATCCTGCTGATGGCAGTGACCGCCACCCGCACGCTCATCCCGGCCGCGGTCCTCGGCGCGTGGCTGTTCGTGGCCTCGGACGCCATGCTCGGCTGGGGCGAGTTCGTGGCGGCGGCAACGTCGGACGGGGCGCACCGCGGCGGGCCGCGCCTGCGGCTCGGCGTGATCACGACGTACCACGCCGCCCAGGCCTGCCTCGTCGTCGCGCTGCTGGGCGTGTGAGCGGGGCCGGACTCAGGCACCCCGCCGGTACACGACCCGGCCGCGCTTGACGACCACATCGACCAGGTCCGCCCCCATCCAGTAGGGGAGCTGGCCGACGTCGGACGCACGCCAGACCACGATGTCCGCGGCCTTGCCGGGCTCGAGCGAGCCCACGTCGTCGGCGACCCCCACCGCGTACGCGGCGTTGACCGTCACGGCGGCCAGGGCCTCCGCGGGCGACAACCGCATCTCCAGGCACGCCACCGTCATCACCAGCGGCAGGTTGGGCGTGGGCGAGGTCCCCGGGTTGAAGTCCGTCCCGAGGGCCACCGGGACGCCGGCGTCGATGAACCGCCGGGCGGGCGCCGCCTCCTCGGCCATCAGGAACCACGTCGTCGCGGGGAGCAGGGTGGCAACCGTGGGGCTCGGTCCCCCGGCGGCAATGGCGAGCGCCGCCAGCCCCTCGTCGGACGGCACGTGGAGGTGGTCGGCCGACAGCGCGCCGAGCTCTGCCGCCAGCTCGGCGCCACCGGACGGGGCGAGCTCGTCGGCGTGGAGCCGGACCGCGAGGCCATAGCCCATCGCCGCCCGGAGGATGCGACGGCTCTGGTCCGCGGTGAAGACGCCCTGCTCGCAGAAGACGTCGCAGGACCGTGCCCGGCCCTGTGCCGCCACGCCCGGCAGCTGCTCCTCGATCACGTGGCGGACGTAGGCCTCCGCGCCGTCAGGGCGGGAGCGGAACTCCGGCGGGACGGCGTGGGCGCCGAGGAACGTGGGCACCACGTCAACCGGGCCCTCCTTGCCGAGCCCGAACGCCACGTCGAGCAGACGCAGCTCGGTGGGCAGGTCCAGCCCGTAGCCCGACTTCGCCTCCACCGTGGTGACGCCGTGGCGGACCATCTCGTCGAGCCAGCGGCGGCCGTGGGCCGCGAGCGCCTCCGCGTCGGCGGCCCGCGTGGCGGCCACGGTGGACAGGATGCCGCCGCCTGCCTGGAGGATCTCGAGGTAGCCGGCCCCCTGCTGGCGGAGGACGAGCTCGCGCTCGCGGCTGCCGGCGAACAGCAGGTGGGTGTGCGGGTCCACGAGGCCCGGCGTCACCACGCCGCCGCCGGCGTCGAGCCGGGCGAAGCGGGCGAGCGGGTACCCGTTCGCCTCGAGGCCGGCCTCCACCCCGTCGCGCGGGCCGACGCCGACGACGCGGCCCTCCCAGCAGGCGAGCACCGGCGCCGACGGCGCCTCCGGCCCGCCCGCAGCCGCAGCGTCGAGGAGCGCCAGGTCGCCCTGCATCGGCCCACGCCGCAGGCCGCCTGCGAGGGTGGCGATCTGCGACGCGCCGTGGACCAGGAGCCCGGGGGCGTCGCTCTGGCTGCGGCCGCCCTCGATCAGCCGCAGGCTCATTTCCGGCCGCGGGCGTCGGCGAGGCGCAGCTCGAGGGCCATGAGCGGGTTGAAGTCGCGAAGACGGATCGCGGCCGCCGCCGCGGCGAGGCGCGTTTCGACCGGCTCGTCGGCCGGCACGCCGGCGTGGTCGGCGACGTCGAGGAAGGCAGCGATCGGCGCCAGGCCGACCAGCTCGGACTCGGCGAGGGCGATACCGTCCTCGGCCGCCAGCTCCTCCACCGCCTCCCATGCCCGCCACAGCGGCGTCACCCGGAAGTCGAGCAGGTTCATGGACACCTGGGCGCGCGAGGGATGGCCGCGATCCGGCTCCTCGACGCGGAAGCCGTTGCCCTGGAGGCGGGCCAGCCCGCCGCCCGATTCGCGGACGCGGCGGGCGATGCGCTTGGCCAGCTCGACGTCGTCGGAGTCGAGGTTGATGTTCCACGCGATGAGGAACGGCCGGGCGCCGACGGCGGTCGCCCCCGCACGCGGGTGCATGTGGGCCGGGCCGAAGTCCGGCTGGCGCCCGTTCTGCGTGATCTCGAGCTTGAGGCCCTCGTACTGCCCGCGGCGGACGTCGGCCAGCTTGACGCGGTCCGACCGGCTGGCGGCGGAGGCATAGAGGTACACGGGCAGCCGGTAGCGGGCGGCGATGCGCGCGCCGAAGTCCCGCGCGAGCTCGATGCAATCGTCGAGCGTGGTGTCGCCGAGCGGCACGAACGGCACCACGTCGACCGCCCCGATCCGCGGGTGCTCGCCCAGCTGCTCGTCCATGTCGATCTCGTCGACCGCGGTGGCCACCAGCCGGTCGAGGCCGTCCGCCACGGCGTCGTGCTCGCCCGCGACCGTGAACACCGAGCGGTTGTGGCTGCCGTCCGACGTGCGGTCGAGCAGATACACGCCGGGGACCGACGTGAGGGCGTTCACCAGCCGCTCGATCACGTCGAGGCGGCGGCCCTCGGAGACGTTGGGGACGCTCTCGACCAGCATGGGGCCGATCCTACAGGTCGCTGCGGGCAGCCGGGAGATCGGCCCGCAGGGCGCCTGCCGGCCCGGCAAATTGGCCCGCTACACTCGCGCGATGCCCGATCCGCGTCCCAGCCTGCTGCGCCATCCCGACTTCCTCAAGCTGTGGGTCGGCGAGACCGTCTCGGTCTTCGGCTCGCAGGTGACCCAGCTCGCCGTGCCGCTGATCGCCGCCACGGTGCTCAACGTGACCGCGTTCGAGTTCGGCCTGCTCAACACCGTGGAGCTGCTGCCGTTCATCCTGCTCAGTTTGCCGGCGGGCGTGTGGGTGGACCGCCTTCGACGCCGGCCGATCCTGATCGTGGCCGACCTCGGCCGGGCGCTGGCCATCGCCACCATCCCGCTCGCGTTCGCGCTCAACGCCCTCACGATCTGGCAGCTGTACCTGGTGGGCGCGGTGGTCGGCTGCTTCACCGTGTTCTTCGACGTCGCCTACCAGAGCTACCTGCCCTCGATCGTCGAGCGGGATCAGCTCGTGGACGGCAACGGCAAGCTGGAGATCACGCGGTCGGCGTCCCAGATCCTCGGGCCGGGCATGGCGGGCATCCTCATCGGCATCCTGCGGGCGCCGTTCGCCATGGTGCTCGATGCGCTCAGCTACCTGTGGAGTGTGGCGTTCGTCTGGTGGATCCGCCGGGCGGAGCCGCCGGTCGAACCCCACGACGAGGCCGTCCACGGCCCGAAGCCATCGATGCGCTCGGAGATGGCCGCCGGCCTGCGGTATGTCGTGGGGCACCGCTGGCTCCGGTCGATCGCAGCCACGACCGGACTCTCGAACCTGTTCACCGGCATCAGCGGCGCGATCCTGGTGCTGTACCTCGTCCGGGAGCGCGGGCTGTCGGCCGAGCAGATCGGCCTCACCTTCTCGGTGGGCTCGATCGGGGTCCTGCTGGCCGCCCTGGCGACGAGCGCGATCACGCGGCGGCTGGGTGTGGGCAGGATGCTCGTCGTGTCGGCGTTCGGCTTCTCGGTGGCCGGGCTGCTCATCCCGGCGGCGCCGGACGCGGTCATCCTGCCCGCCGTGGCGGCCTCCGGGTTCCTCATGGGGTTCTCGGGCGTGTCCTGGAACATCAACCAGGTGTCGCTCCGGCAGGCGATCACGCCGCAGCGGATGCAGGGCCGGATGAACGCGTCGATGCGGTTCATCGTGTGGGGGACGATCCCGATCGGCTCCATCTCGGGCGGCGCGCTGGGCAGCCTGATCGGCCTGCACCAGACGATCTGGGTGGCGGCGATCGGGGGGCTTGTGGCGTTCCTGCCGGTGACGTTCTCGTCGGTGCGCTCGATCCGCGAGATGCCCACGTCGGGCGACGACGGGCCGGCGCCCGATGGGCCTGCGGCGCCCGATGGGCCTGCGGCGCCGGGCCGGCCAGCGGCGCCCGGCAGGCCGCCGACCCTGGAGCGCGTGGACGAGCTGCTGACCGCCGAGGCGGTGGCGCAGGTCGAGGTCGACGTCGCGGACGCCTGACCCGCGCCTCGGGCGATCGAGGGCCGGTGTGGTGGACCGGGCGGCGCGCCGCGTCTCCCCCGCCGGCGGCGCGTTTCCCCTCCGGCGGCGCTGCCGAGACCCGCCGCCGTCGGCGCCGCGCTTCCCTCAAATGACCCGGGTGCGGTCCTCCGCTCGCGCCTCCGCCATCATTGGTCGAACTCAGCCCGGCAACCACGCACGGCCGGTGCCCGGGGATTCTTTCAAATGACCGTCCAGTGAGCGCTATCCAACAACATTCCGGATAGGGGCCGCGGGGCGACCATCTGCAAGTTCCGAGGCCCGAGATCCCGTCGCCGTGACCTCACCCCGGTCATCTGCAAGAACACGCCCGAATAGGGGCCGCAGCATGGTCACCTGCAAGAACCGCGAGCCGGCGGGAGGGGCGACGCGGACGCCACGCTGGACGCGGACGGTGGTGCGGGGACTGCAGACGCCAGCCGATGCATTCAGGCGCGGTCGCGCCTAGTGGGGCCGCTGGCCGCGTCCGAGCGCGGCCTCCAAGCGCTCGACGCGGGCGGTGGCATCTGCGACCCGACGCGCAGGCAGGTCGACGTCCTGGTCCAGCCAGTCCGCCCGCAGATAGTCGACCCGCGCGCGGTGGGCATCCGCGCGGGCCTGGCGCAACAGGAGCTCGTCGACGCGACTGGCGATGCCTCTTGCGATTCCCATCCCCGACCACCTTGCCGACAGCCTGCTTGGGCCCTTCGGTCGTCGCGCAGATCGTCCACCTCGCGGTCGTGAGAGGGAACCACCCGGACGTCACCCCCTGGTCAGGCACTGTCAGGGCCGGCGGCGTGCCGGTCCGGGGTAGCCGAATTCAAGGGGCGGCCCGGCGTCGGGCCGGGGCGCGCCGACGACAGCATCCGGGGCGGTGTCAGCTGTCGAGCATCGGGACGTGCACGCCGCGCTCCCGGGCCACCTCGGCGGCCCGCTCGTAGCCCGCGTCCACGTGGCGGACGACGCCCATGCCCGGGTCGGTCACCAGGACGCGCGAGAGCTTCTGCGCCGCGAGCTCGGTGCCGTCAGCAACCACGACCATGCCCGCGTGCTGGCTGTACCCGATGCCCACGCCACCGCCGTGGTGGATCGAGACCCACGTGGCGCCGGCCGCGATGTTGACCATCGCGTTGAGCAGCGGCCAGTCGGCGACCGCGTCGGTGCCGTCGGCCATCGCCTCGGTCTCGCGGTTGGGGCTGGCGACGGAACCCGAGTCGAGGTGGTCGCGGCCGATGACGATCGGGGCGCTCACCTCTCCGCTGCGGACCAGCTCGTTGAACGCGAGGCCGGCCTTGTGGCGCTCGCCGTACCCGAGCCAGCAGATTCGCGCCGGCAGGCCCTGGAACGGCACCTGCGCCTCGGCCATCTCGATCCAGCGCCGCAGCCCCTCGTCCTCGGGGAACAGCTCGAGGATCGCGCGGTCGGTGCGCAGGATGTCGGCCGGGTCGCCGGAGAGCGCAACCCACCGGAAGGGGCCGCGGCCCTCGCAGAACTGCGGCCGGATGAACGCGGGCACGAAGCCCGGGTAGTCGAAGGCGTTCTCGACGCCCGCCTCCTGCGCCTGGGCGCGCAGGTTGTTGCCGTAATCGAACGCGATCGCGCCCGCCGCCTTGAACGCGAGGATGGCCCGGACGTGGTCCGCCATCGAGCGCTTCGCACGCGCCTCGTAGACGTCGGGCTGGGCCGCGCGGAGGGCGAGCGCGTCGGCCAGGCTGATCTCGGCCGGGACATAGCCGCCCAGCGCGTCGTGCGCCGAGGTCTGGTCGGTGACGACGTCGAAGCGCTCGCCCGCCTTCGCCCACATGGGCTCGATCTCGGCGGCGTTGCCGACCAGGGCGATCGAGAGCGCCCGGCCCTCTGCCGCCGCCTCGCGCGCGAGCCGGAGGGCCTCGGCGGGCTCGTGGGTCAGGCGGTCCACGTAGCCGATCTCGTGGCGGCGCGCGGCGCGGTTCTCGTCCACCTCGATGGCGAGGCAGACGCCCTCGTTCATCGTGACCGCGAGCGGCTGCGCGCCGCCCATCCCCCCCAGGCCCGCCGTGAGCGTGACGGTGCCGCGGAGCGTCCCCCCGAAGTGCTGGCGTGCGCATTCGGCGAACGTCTCGTACGTGCCCTGGAGGATGCCCTGGGTCCCGATGTAGATCCACGACCCCGCGGTCATCTGGCCGTACATCATGAGGCCCTTCCGCTCGAGCTCGCGGAAGTGCTCCCAGTTCGCCCACTTGCCGACCAGGTTCGAGTTCGCGATCAGGACCCGCGGCGCCCACTCGTGCGTCCGGAACACCGCGACCGGCTTGCCGCTCTGGACCAGGAGCGTCTCGTCGTCGCCGAGGCTGCGCAGTTCCCGGACGATGGCGTCGAAGGCGTCCCAGCTGCGGGCGGCGCGCCCGGTGCCGCCGTACACGACCAGCCTGTCGGGGTCCTCGGCCACGTCCGGGTCGAGGTTGTTCATGAGCATCCGCAGCGCGGCCTCCTGCTGCCAGCCGCGTGTCGACAGGGTGGTGCCGCGCGGGGCGCGGACGGGGCGCGGGCCGGCGGGTGCGGTGCCGCTGATCTCGGTGCTCATGGCGCCGGAGTCTATCCCTCTGCGCCGCCGCGAACGGGGCGAGTGCGGAGGCGCGGCGTGCGCCGATGCGACTCCGCGGGCCGGGTCAGCCCTGGAGCTGGCCACGGGCCGCTCGACCGACGCACGGGCCCCGGCGGTCAGCCCTGGAGGCGGCCCACCGTCCGCTCGACCTGCAGCGCGGGCCGCGTCAGCCCTGGAGCCGGCCCATCAGCTGCTCGCCCAGCCCCGCGGGCCCGGTCGAGAGCAGCGAGACGATGACGCCCTTGCGGGCCAGGTAGGCATGGTAGACGCGGAGTCCGCCGCCGCACGTGGTGACGTAGATCGTCCGCCCGCCGAGCGACTGGTTCGCCTCGCCCGCCACGCCGCTCGCCTGGGCGCAGGCGCCCGCGTCGTAGGTGGCGCGCCAGTCGGCGTAGAACGCGTCCGAGTACACGCCGGGCCGGAGGTGGGCCACGACGCCCGATGCCAGGTCGTTGCCCGAGACCGCGATCGGGAAGACGGCCCGGTCCACGTTGGCCACGAAGCACGGGTCGGCGACGGCCTCGCCAAACGAGTTGGGTTCCTGGGTCACCGCGATCCCCCCGACCGCGGACGGCAGGACCGACATCAGGCTCGGGTCGAGCGCGGGGGCGGCAGCGCCCGCGGGCAGCGAGCACGTGGTGGCTGCCGCGGTCCGGGACGGCCCGGCCGACGCCGGCGGCGTCGGCGCGCCGATCGATGGCGTGCCCTGGGCCCCGCCCGACGACGCGGCCGGCACGCCGACCGACGGCAGGGCCGAGGCCGGCGGACTGGCGGGCTGGTCGGCGCACCCGGCGAGGAGCAGCGCGGTCGCGAGGACCAGCGCAGGCCAGGTCCGACCCGTCACGCGAGCTCCCGCCGGAGGACGGGGAAGCGAGCGTCGGCGGCGGCCACCGTGAAGCCGAGGCCAGTCCAGAACACCGGCTGGGCGGCGCTCGTCGCATCGGGTTCGGCGCCCACCTCGGGATATGCCTCCACCGCCGAGAAGCCGCGCCGCGCCAGGTCGTCGCAGACGGCCTCGACCAACTCGGCGGCGTGGCCCTGGGCGCGTGCCGCCGGGGTGGTGGCGATGCACGTGATGACCGCGGGCAGCGGCGACTGCGGCAGCCGCGGGTAGAGGTCGCGGGTGTGGATCGCGCGCGGGTAGGCCGAGAGCGGCCCGAACTGGATGTACGCGGCCGGCTCGTCGTCCACGAGCAGCACCTTGGCGTACGAGCCGAACACGGCCGACCCGCGCGCGAGGAGCCGCAGCTTCGGCGGCGCGTCGCCGCCCACGGCCGGCGCGGCCTTGGGCTGGGGCGCGAAGGGGTTGAACGGCGCGTCGTCGTCCACGGCGAACGGATTGAGCGTCGGGCCGCCGCCGGCCGCAGCGAAGGGGTTGAAGGCCGGTTCGTCGTCGTCCTCGCCGAACGGGTTGTGCGGCCTCCGCCTCGGCGCCGGTTGCGGCGCGGCGGCGCTCAGCCAGCTCGCGCGGGCTGCCTTCGAGCCCCGAGCGGCATCCTCCCAGTAGTCGCAGCTGCGATGGTCGAAGCCGTTGTCGGCGCACGGCGGCACGAGGGCGAAGGTCGCGTCGTCGGTCACGTCCACGATGCGGATGGCCATGCCGGCAGTGTAGGGCGAGGCGGGGCGCGCAGACGCCGCTGACGGCGCTGACGGCGCTGACGGCGCTGACGCTGCACCCGGCGCCGCCCGGGCTCGTTATTCGCCCAGCGCACCTAGGGACGCGCGCCGCGCGATCCCATTCGGGTATGGCATGAGATCGCGAGCGGACGGCAGCCTGCCGCGCGGTCCCATTCGCGCGGCGGATGGGATCGCGAGTGGCGCGCCGATAAGCACGCTGAGCGAATGGCGGCAGTACGAGGCGGCCAGAGAACAGCCAGGTGGGCGACGCGCTCCAGGGCGAAGCAGGCGGGGGAAGGGGCCCGGGCGATGCGGGGCAGGGCCGCCCCTGCCGGCCACCCCGTCGTCGGCCTACCCGACGAGCGTCGCCAGCTCCCCGCTCCGGACGATCCGGAGGACGGCCGCCATGTCCGGCCCTGGCTCGCGGTCGGCCACGAGCGGCGGGACCTCGCGCCGGACGACCTCGAGTGCCTGCACGACACCCTCGCCCGGCATCGGCGCGTCGGCGCCCATCGCCGCCCGGCGCAGCTCCAGCGCCTGGGCCGCAGCGAGGACCTCGATCGCCACGATCTGCTCGACGTGGGCGAGGACGGTCCGCGCGTGCCGGGCCGCCCCGGCGCCCATCGAGACGTGGTCCTCCTGGTTGGCGGACGTCGGGATCGAGTCCGCCGACGACGGATGCGCCAGCACCTTGTTCTCGGACGCGAGGGCCGCCGCCGTGTACTGGACGATCATGAGGCCGCTGTTGCGGCCGGGGTCGGGCGTCAGGAACGCGGGCAGCCCGCCGTTGAGCCGCGGGTCGAGCATCAGCGCGACCCGGCGCTCCGAGATGGACCCGAGCTCGGCGATCGCCAGCTTGGCGAAGTCCAGCGCGAGCGCGATCGGCTCGCCGTGGAAGTTGCCGCCGGAGATCACGAGGCCGCCGCCGGTCGCCAGTGCGTCGGCCGGCACCTCGCCGCCCGACGGGAACACCAGCGGGTTGTCGGTGGCCGAGTTGAGCTCGACGTCGAGCACGCGCCGCAGGTGGTCGAGCGCATCGCGGACCGCCCCGTGCACCTGCGGCACGCAGCGCAGCGAGTACGGGTCCTGCACCTTGTGCGCCGAGCCGTGGTGGGCCGTCTGGAAGCCGGAGCCACGCAGCAGGCCGCGCACCTCGGCGGCCACGGCGATCTGACCCGGATGCGGCCGCGCCAGCTGGTACGGGGCGGCAAACGCCACCTCGGTGCCGAGCATCGCCTCGAGCGTCATCGCGGCCGCCACCGACGCCGTCCGAGCGAGCCGGTCGGCATCGGCCAGGAGCAGCGCCCCGAGCGAGCTCATCAGCTGCGTCCCGTTGAGCAGGGCGAGCCCCTCCTTGGGCGCCAGCTCGAGCGGTTCGAGCCCGGCCTCCCGGAGCGCGACTAGCGCCGGCAAGACCACCCCGCCCAGCTCCACCTCGCCGCGGCCGACCATCGGGAGCGCGAGGTGGGCCAACGGCGCGAGGTCCCCCGAGGCGCCGACGCTGCCCTGCTCGGGCACGACCGGGTGGATGCCGAGCTCCAGGAACCGCAACAGCCGGTCCACCACCTCGGGGCGGGCCCCGGAGTGCCCGAGCGCGAGCGTGTTCGCCCGGAGCAGCAGCATGGCCCGGACGACGTCGCGGGGGAACGCGGGGCCGACGCCCGCCGCGTGCGAGGCGATGAGGTTCTCCTGCAGGCGAGCGGCGTCGGCGGGCGGGATGAAGGTCGAGGCGAGGTCGCCGAACCCGGTCGTGACCCCGTACACCACCTGGCCCTGCGCGACAAGCGTGTCGATCACGGCGCGCGCCTCGGCCATGCGCTCGCGGGCGTGGACATCGAGGGCCACCGACGCCCCGTGGCGGGCCACCGCCTCGACGTCCGCCACCGTGAGGTCGGCGCCGGTCAGGATGACGTGGTCGGGTCGCGGCGCGGGGACGTGGCTCGGGGTGAAGTGGGGATCGCTCACCGTGCCGAGGATAGTCGGCTATCCTCGGCCCCGTGCCGGTCGGTCGCACGCCGGCGATCCCAGCCTGGAGCTGCCGCGCACGTGCTCGCCTTCATCGACACCATCGCCATCCCGTTCCTGACCAGCCTGTACGGGGCCGTCGGCTACCTGGGCGTGCTGTTCGCGATGGCGATCGAGTCGGCGATGATCCCGCTGCCCTCGGAGCTGATCCTGCCGTTCGCGGGGTTCATGATCTCGGACCCGAGCCAGGTCGAGCCGATCACCAACGCGCCCTGGAACTTCTGGATCGTCGTCGTGGTGGCGGTGATCGGGAACACCGCGGGCTCGCTGATCGCCTACGCCATCGGCGCCTACGGCGGGCGGCCGTTCCTCGAGCGCTACGGCAAGTACCTGCTGATCCGCGAGCACGAGATCGACATCGCGGACCGGTTCTTCGCCGACCACGGCGCGGCCACCGTGTTCTTCGGCCGCCTGCTGCCGGTGGTCCGGACGTTCATCTCGTTCCCGGCCGGCGTGACGCGGATGCCGCTGGGCAAGTTCATCGCCTACTCGACCGCCGGGGCCGTCCCGTGGAGCATCGCGCTGGTGTTCGCCGGGACGCAGCTGGGCGCCCACTGGGAGGACATCCGCCACGCGCTGCAGCCGTTCGACATGCTGATCGCGGTGGTGGTGGTGGCCCTGCTCGTGCTGCTGCTGTGGATGCGCCTGGGCCGGCCGGGCTGGCCGAAGAAGGACGCGGGGACCGCGACCGGCTGACAGCCGCGACCGACCGCCGGTGTCGTCCTGCTCGCGCCTCGCCCGCGCCTTCCGCTCCTGACTGCTGCACCGACCGACGCCACGCCCTTGCGCCCGCTGGACCGCGGCCAGGCGAGCCAGACGGCGCGAAGCCCGTCGCCTCTAGCCCCAGGGCAGGTCGTTCGGCCCGCGGAGGTGCGTCGTGTCGTTCGCGAGGCGCAGCGTTCCCTGCCGCGCAGTGGCGTCGTCCGCGAAGGCCAAGACCGTCAGGTTGCACTGGCTCTGGAGGAATCGCCGCCGGAAGTGCCGGACGTCGGCGTCGAGCGCCACGCACAGCAGGATGCGGTTGAGGCTCCCGTGGGCGACCACGAGCACACGATGGTCCACGCCAGCCGCGCTCATGGGCCCGCCGGTGGCGGTCGCCGCGCGGAACGAGGCGCGGGCGACCCACTGCCGGTGCTCGTCGAGCAGGTCCTCGAGGAACGAGGTCACCCGCCGTGCCACGTCGTTGCCCGATTCGCCGCCCGGGCACCGGAGCTCGTCAGGACGCAGCAGCCAGGCACGCCGGTTGTCGCCGTCGGCCTCGTCGAGCTCCGCGTACGTCCGCCCCTCCCAGGCCCCGTAGTCCATCTCCTCGAGCCGCGGGTCCGCGTCGATGCGGGCGCCGCGGCCGGCGACGATCTCCGCGGTCTCGCGGGCGCGGAACAGCGAGCTCGTGACCACGCGCTCGAACGAGGTCCCCGCCAGGCGCCGCCGCAGCGCGTCCGCCTGGCGGCGGCCGGCGTCGTTGATGGAGATGTCGATGTTCTGGCCGAGGTGCTGCTCGGGGATCGAGCGGTCGGTCAGGCCGTGGCGGGTGAGGACGAGCGTCAGCATCGAGGTGAAGAATAGGGCGGGCGGGAATGCGAGAATGGCGGCCGGAGGTCAGACGAGAGCAGCGATGAGCGACAACGACCACGGCACAGGCAGCGCCGCCCCCGCCCACGGCACCGGGCACGACGACGGCCACGGCCACGACGAGCACGGCCAGGCCGACACGCTCGACGGCATCGACTGGACGATGTGGTCCGTGGGCGTGCTGGGCGTCCTCGTAGCGCTCGTGGTCACGGCCGGGTTCGTGGCCGCGACGGGGTTCAACTTCGGCGCCTAGGAACGAGACCTTGCGGCCCCGGACGCTGGCCCCGCTCGGGATGGCGCCCCCCGCGCGCGAGACGCGGAAAGCCCGTTTCTGTGAGCAGATCGAGTCCGGGTAAACGTTTCTGAACGAAGGCCTGGGCCACTGGCCGACCGCTGTTAGCGTCACCCGCGATGTCCTCCAGCGTCCCGCGGCGGCATGCCCGTCCGATCGACCGCCGCCGCCGCCGACCCGGGGTCTGGCTCGTCGCCCTGGCCGCGGCGGCCGCGGCGGCGTCCATGTCGGTTGCCCTGCTGACCGCGCCCGTCGGCGGCGCCGACACGACGACAGGGCTCGCCGCCTCCGCCGACCCGCCGTCGAGCGCTCCGAGCGTGATCCCCTCCCCCGTGGCCATCGCCGCCGGCGGCCCGGCGTCCAGCACCGCGCCCGCCTCGGGCAGCGTCAACGCCGCCGCGGTCGGGCCGTTCCCGCACGGGCTGCTGATCGCCGACCGCGGCAACGGCCGGATCCTCGCCGTGAACAACGCCGGGCACGTGTTCTGGCGGTTCCCGGTCACGGGCAGCCTGCCGAGCGGGCTGCCGTTCGCGGCCGATGACGCCTTCGTGGCGCCGGACGGGAAGACGATCGTGGCCAACGACGAGTACCACCAGGTGATCTACCGCATCGACATCCGGACCCGGCGGGTGGTCTGGCAGTACGGGCACTTCGGCGTCCCGGGCTCGGCGCCCGGCTACCTCCACAACCCCGACGACGCGTACCCGCTCGCGAACGGCGACGTCGTCGTTGCGGACATCGTCAACTGCCGGATCATCGAGATCGCCCCCGACAAGCACATCGTCCGCACGCTCGGCCAGACCGGGGTCTGCGCGGACAGCGCCCCCGCCACCTACGGCGACCCCAACGGCGACACGCCGCTGCCCGACGGCGGGCTGCTGATCACCGAGATCCACGGGTCGCGGGTCGTCCGGGTCTCGTCATCGGGCCGGGTCCTCTTCGACATCCACGTGCCTGTGGCGTATGCGTCGGACGCCCAGCTCGACCGCCACGGCAACGTCATCGTGGTCGACTACAGCAACCCGGGATCGGTCGTGAGCATCACGCCGAGGGGCACCGTCCTGTGGCGCTGGAGCCCGACGACGGGGAGGCTCCGGATGGACCACCCGAGCCTGGGCACGCCGATGCCGAACGGCGATGTCGTGATCAACGACGACGCCCGCGACCGCGTGATCGTGCTCGACCCGCGCACCGGCCGGATCGTCTGGCAGTACGGCCGGACCGACACGCCGGGCACCGCAGCCGGGCGGCTGTCGGACCCGGACGGGAACGAGCCCATCCCCGCCAATGCCGTCTTCTGAGCGAACGCCGTCTTCTGACCGGCTGGCGCCCGCGGTCCGCAGACGCGCCGCCGGGCCGCTCGCGGCGGCGCTTGCGGCCATCGCCCTCGTGGTCGCCGGGTGCGGCGCCACCACGCCGCCGTCCGTCCCGGCATCCGGGCAGCCGCTCGGGACCACGGCGGCCACGCCAGGTGCACCCTCGGCGTCACCGGCCGCCGTGGGAGTGGCGTCGGGCACGTCCTCCGACCCCTCCGCCACGCCCCCACCCCGGGGCTCCACTGCGGGCGCGGCGGTCACCGCCACGCTCCTCGGCGTCCGGCTGCCATCCCCGGTGAGCCGGGCCGTGGTCGCCGCGGACGGCGGTGCCGTCCTGGTGATCGGCGGGCTCGGCGCGAGCGGGACGACCGGCGCCATCCTTCGCCTCGACCCCTCGGCCGGCGCCGTGACCCGGGCCGGCCGGCTGGCGAGCCCCGTGCACGATGCGGCGGGCGCGCCGCTGGGCGGCGCCTGGCTGGTGCTCGGCGGTGGAAGGACGGTGGCCGTCACCAGCGTCCAGCGGGTGACGCCGGGCGGGGCGGCCGCGACGGCGCCGGTCGTGGGGTCGCTGCCCGCGGCGCGCGCGGACGGCGCCGCCGTGGCTGCGGGCGGGCGGGTCCTGCTGGTCGGCGGGGGCCGCGGCGGGGTGCCGGACAGCAGCGTGCTGGCAACCCGCGACGGCGTCCACTTCACTCGGCTGGGGCGCCTCGCGGTGCCGGTCCGCTACGGGGCGGTGGCCGCGGTCGGGGACGCGGTCTACGTCTTCGGCGGCAGCGCCGCGAGCGGCGACAGCGACGCGATCCAGCGGATCGACGTCGCGACGGGCGCCGTGACCGTCGTCGGCCGTCTCCCCGCTGCCGTCTCCGAGGCGACGGCGTTCGTCCTCGGCGGGCGGCTGCTCATCGCTGGCGGGATGCGCGCCGGGCGGCCCACGTCCGCGATCCTCGCCTACGACCCCGTGTCGGGCCGCACCCGTGCCGCCGGGCGCCTGCCCGTGGCCCTGGCCGATGCGGGCGCGGCCGTGGTCGGGTCGACAGCCTACCTGGTTGGCGGCGAGACCGGCCGCGCGTACCTGTCGTCGGTGATCGCGGTCCGCTGATCGGCGGCGCGAGCGTCGGCCGGGCTGCCCCGCAGACGAGTCGCCACGCCCGACCGCGACGGGCCGCCGGCACAGGTCAGGCGGCGCCGCCGCTCAGCGGGGGCCGCGCCTCGCCACTCCGGACGACCTCGCGGGTGCGCGCCGACAGGCGCTCCACATCGTCGACGAAGGCCTCGGTGCGCGAGAGCAGGTCGTTGGCCGCGACCTCGTCACCGATGGCCGGCAGGTTCACGAACACATTCGCGGCGGCGGCCCTGGCAGCAGCCACGGCCATGAGCCCGGCCACCTCCAGGTCCGACGAGGCGTTCCTGTTGCTCCGGCCGGCCATGGCCTCCGCCATCACGGCCACCTCCAGGCACGCCTGGACCGTCTTGAAGGGCGCCTCGGTGGCGGCCCGGGCCGCAGCCCGGAGCGCCGTCGTGCGCGCCGCCTTCTCCTCATCGGTCTCGCGGGGCAACTTCATCGCCGCCCCGAAGCCGTCGAACGCCTCCGCGTCCTCGTCCGCGAGCGCGAGGAGGCGGTCAGCGAGCTTCGCGCCGGCGGTCTTCGCCTCGACGAGCAGCGCCTGGTGGTCCGCGTACTTGGGGCGGCCCTCCGACAGGGAGGCGACCATCGCAACGAGTGCACCGCCGAGGCTGCCGGCGATCGCCGCGGCCGCGCCTCCGCCGGGTGTCGGCTCCCCCGAGGCCAAGGCTGCAATGAACTGGTCGACGGTCTGGTCCCGAAAGCGCGCGTTCGTATGCACGGTCCGATTGTAGGGAGGCGGCGACCTTGATCGACAGGCCATTCGGCCGAGAACGGTCGCGGACGGGGCCGCTCCCCCCGTCGAGTGGCCCGCGGGGCGAGCGCTCGTGCGCCCGCCCCGCAGTCGGCCGGGGGACGCGCGAGGAGGAGTCTCGGCCCCCGTGTGTGGTCGGCGGATCAGGCCGCCAGCTGGAGGGCGTCCAGCGCCTCGATCGTCCAGCGGCGGGAGCGGTGCGCGAATGTCAGCGCGACACGCAGGCCGGGCGTGTCCACCTCGAACACAGTGCGGGGCCCGGTGATCGCCGGGTAGGCGCGCCGCTCGTCGCGGACGGCCACGAGCCGCGTCACGGGGAGGCGCTCCTGGCCCCACGTGATCTCCACGGGCAGGCCGTTGAACCAACCGGTGCGCACCTGGACCTGGACCGGTGCGACGCGAACCATCGCCATCGTGGTGTCTCCTTCGACTTCGGCGGGATCGTCGTCACCCGGGGCACGCCGGATGCGAACGGATGTTCGTTAGTGCGACACTAGACCGAACAGGTGTTCGATGTCAAGCGTCGTCGAGGGGATCCTCGTCGAGGTCTGTGACAGGTTCGATGTCACGGTCGCCGTCGGGGCTCGAGCGGGGATCCGGGTCCGGGTCGGCCACGTGGACCGCCTTCATCGGGTCCCGCTCGAACGGCTCGGGCACGTGGGCCCGGACGAGCCGCGCCCGCGTCACCGCCCGGCTCCCGTACTTGGACCGGATCCGGTCGAGCGCCTCGGCGGCGGCGTGGCGCCTCGGGTCCTCGGCCGCGTCGAACATCGCGAGCTGCTCGCGGTCCCGGAAGTTCGACGCGGTGACGCCCACGAGCCTGACCTTCTGCCCGTGCAGCTCGCGCCGGAGCAGCGTCACCGCGGCCTCGAAGATCGGCTCGGTCAGGTCGGCCGGCGTCTCGAGGCTGGTCTGCCGGGTGATCGTCGTGAACGCGGAGTCGCGCAGCTTGAGGGTGATGGTCACGGCCCGGATCCCCGACGCCCGGAGCCTGCCCGCCACGCCGTCGGCCATGCCGAGGAGAGTGCGCTCGATCACCTCGCGGTCGGCGGTGTCGCGGTCGAACGTGTGCTCGTGGCCGATCGACTTGGCGGGCTCGCCGCCGGCGACCGGATCGGGGTCCACGCCGTGGGCCCGCGCCACCAGCGAGCCCCCGTGCTTGCCCAGCCGCCGCTCGAGGGCGTCGGGCGGCAGCGCCGCCAGGTCGCCGATCGTCCGGACCCCGTACTCGGCGAGCACCGCCGCCGTCTTCTCGCCGACGCCCCACAGGCGCGAGATGGCCAGCGGCGCGAGGAACGAGGCCTCCTCGCCCGGCGGCACGACCACCAGGCCGTCGGGTTTGCGCAGGTCCGACGCCACCTTGGCCACGAGCTTGGTCGTGGCGACGCCGACCGAGATCGTGAGGCCCACCTCGCCGTGGACGGTCGACTTGATCGCCCGCGCGATCGCCTCGCCGTCGCCGAACAGCGCCCGCGACGCCGTCACGTCGAGGAACGCCTCGTCGATGGAGACGGGCTGCACCTGGGGCGTGAACCGCCGCAGGATCGCCATGACCCTGCGGCTCTCGGCCTGGTACTTGCGGCCGTCGACCGGCAGGAAGATCCCGTGCGGGCAGAGCCGGCCGGCCGTCCGGAGGGGCATCGCGGAGTGGACGCCGAACTTGCGGGCCTCGTAGCTGGCGGTGCTGACCACGCCGCGCTGGTCCGGGCTTCCGCCGCCGACGATGACCGGCTTGCCGCGCAGCTCGGGGCGGTCGCGCTGCTCCACCGCCGCGAAGAACGCGTCGAGGTCCACGTGCAGGATCGTGCGGGTGCCCACGCCCGCGATTCTCCGCCCGCGCGTGACGACTGCGTGGCACGGGCCCAGCACGACGGCCCGAGGAGGACGGCCTCGAGGTCGCGAGCCGCTCCGGAGATCGCGAGCCGCTCCGGGCCGCGCGCGCCGTCAGGCCACCCAGTCGCCCTTGACGAACAGCCACACAAGGGCGGCCAGCAGCACGGTCGAGAGGGCCGCCCACGAGACCTCGCGACGCCGGCCGTTCATCCAGATCGCGAACACGACGAACGCGGGGAACACGACCTCGAGGAGGCGCGTGGTGGACGTGAGCGGCGTGGGCTGGATGCGGACCGCGATCAGCGCGACCTGCGGCAGGGCCAGCAGCGAGTACGAGAGCGGCAGCAGCCGAAGGCCGGCGACGACCGCGACGCTGAACAGGAGGAGCGCGAACAGGTTGAGCGCCTCCAGGGCGTCATGGTGGTCGATCGTCCAGCGCAGCGCCGCGTCGACCACCTCCCAGGGCGGATGGAAGCCGTTGCCGCCCCAGATCGCCTGGGTCTGGAGCGGCGTCGTGCCCATGACCGCGTTCGTGAACGCCAGGAACGCGCCGAAGGCCACCAGGGGCGCCGCGATCGCCGCGAGCGGGCCCGCCGCGGCCTGGAACCGGGCGCGGGCGGCACGAGACCCCACGACCGCTCCAGCAGCGCCGATCCCCGAGCCCGACCGCTCGCGCCACCCCGACCGCTCGCGCCACGCCCGACAGCGCCTCCCACGCGAGCGGCAGCACGAGGAACACCCCCTGGATCCGGGCCAGGCCGGCCAGGAGTGCCGCGAGCGCGGCCAGCCACCAGCGCCGCTCCCGGGCGCCGATCACGGCCCACACCGACGCCGCGAGGAACGGCGCCTCGGTGAACGGCGCGAACAGGAAGAACGCCGCGGGCGCCAGCGAGATGAACAGGACGGTCCTGCGTGCGAGCGGCTCGTCGAAGTCGCGCCGCACCAGCCGGAGGAGCCCGGTGACCGCGATCACGTAGCCGACCCCCGCCACGACCAGCCCCGCCAGGGCCACGTCGTCACCGAGGACCGTCGAGACCAGGCGCATCGCCATCGGCGTCAGCGGCCAGAAGTTCGCCGAATCGGTGCCGGGCTGGTAGCCGTAATAGGCGACCTTCGAGTACCAGCAGGCGTCCCAGCGCTGCCAGACGCCCACCAGCGGGAACTCGGGCATCTGGCTGGCCAGCGGCGGGGCGGGACCCCAGCCCTCCATGGCGAGCTCGAAGTGGCAGGGCGTCGCGATGGCCATCTGGGCCCAGAAGAACACGGCCAGCAGGCCGAGGCCCACCCGGAGCAGGAGCCACAGCCAGACGGCCTCGCGCAGCCCGGCTGACGGTGCCGGAAGTCGGAAGGCCGCGCGCCGCAGCATCGGGTCGGGCGGGGCGGCGCTGGCCATGATCGGGAGTCTAGTCCGCACACGAGGCGCCGCCGCGCCCTCCCGCGGGACGGCGGCCCGAGCCAGCCCGATGCTGACCGGAGGGCTGCTCAGCCCCTCGGGCGGACCCGTGCCAGGTGGCGCGCCTCGGCGGGGACGATCCGGTCGTAGCCCACCGACGCCGCCTCGAGGACCTGGAGCAGCCTGGTCTCGTCGGGCGCCGCCACGAGGCTCAGCGTCATCTCGTCGGCCGGCACGTGGACGGCGCCGAGGAACGCCACACCGTCCGCGGCGGCCGCCTCGCAGCCGGCCCGCAGCCGCCCCTCCGCGGCACCGTCGAACCGTGACGCGTAGGCCTCGATCAGGAAGGTCTGGGTCGGCATGGGGCGATGCTGGGCCACGCCGACGGGGGCCGCATCGGGCGTTTCCCTATCCGCCTCGGCCCCCGACGAGCCGGGCGCATTCAGCGCGGCTCGTCCCCGAGCCGATCTGCCGCGGCGCCCAGCTCCGCCCGCGACCGGATGCCGAGCTTCGCGTACACGCGGACGAGGTTCGCCTCGACCGTCTTGGGGCTGATCAACAGCCTGGCCGCCACCTCGCGGTTGGTCATGCCCGACGCTGCCAGCCGGGCGATCCGGGCCTCGCTGGGCGTGAGCTCGTCCTCGTCGGAGCGCTGGAGCCCGAGTCGCTCGGACTCGCCCGCCGCCCGCTCGGCCCAGCGCACGGCGCCCAGCGCCCGGAACAGCTCGGCCGCAGCCTCGAACGAGGTCGACGCTGCGCGTCGCTGCCGCAGCCGGCGCTGGAGCTGGCCGCGGACGAGCAGCGTGCGCGCCCGCTCGAACGGGAGGGGCAGGTCGCGGAACGCCTCGAGCGCCGCCTCGGCCGCCGCCAGCCCGACCTCCCCCTCGCCGCGGGCGCCCGCGAGGAGCGCGCGGCAGCGGAGCGCCGTGGCCACCGCCCACGGCCTCGGGCCGAGCCGTCCACGCGCCTCGTGCGCCTCCAGCAGCGCCTCCGCCCGCTCGAGCTGGCCGAGCCGGATCACCGCCTCGATGTGGTCGGCCTGGAAGCGGTGGGCGGGCTGCGTGCGGTCGCCGGTCGCGGTGAGAACCTCGTCGGCGCGGGTGAACGCCGTGTCGGCGGACGCCGCGTCGTCCTCGCACAGGGCGACGAACCCGAGCGCTGCCAGCGCGAGGGCGATGAGCGGCGCGCTCCGGCTGGCCTCGCCGATCTCGAGGGCCGCGGCCGCGTCGTCCCGCGCGGCGGCGAGCTCGCCCGTGACCGCCCGGATCCACGATCGGCGAGCGAGGGTGGCCGACACGAACGCGGGCTGCTGGGTCTGCTCGGCGAGCGAGAGGCCCTCGGCGACCATCTCGCGGGCGAGGGCCAGGTTGCCGGTCCACGCCTCGATCTCGGCCTGGAACGTGGTCCACGGGGGCACCGACCCGTCGTCGCCGCTGTCCCCGGCGGCCGAGCGGTACTCGGCGACGAGCTCCCGCGCGCGGTCGAAGCGGTCGAAGAACTTCGCCCAGTTCGCGGGCAGCGTGCTGAACTCGAGGCCGACACCCTGCTTCTGGAGCTCCTCGCCGCGGGCCATCCAGTCGTGGTGGGCCGAGATCCCCAGCTGGAGCTCGCCCGAGGCCGCGTTCATGAGCGCGAAGGCGTACCGGGCAGGCGCCCGCCCGGGATCGATCACGGCCATCGCCGCCCGCGCGTGCTCGGCGGCCCTGGCCACGTCGTGCTCGTACATCCAGGACAGGCGACTGTGGTAGCGGCCCTGCCACTCCGGGTCGTCGGTGGTGGCGAGGGCCGCCTCGGCGAGCCGCGTGCCGTCGCGCGAATCGCCGTCGAACCAGGTGAGCGTGGCCAAGAGCAGCGTCGCGTCGAGGCGGACGTCGGTCGGCGGCGTCCCGTCGAGCACCGCCTCGAGCAGCGCCCGCGAGCGGGGCGCGTCCCCGGCCAGCAGCAACGCGTCCGCCAGGCGCGTCCGTCGCAGGGCCAGCCCGTCGGCGCTCCCTGGTGGCGTCAGCTCCACGGCGTGCTCGAGCAGCTCGATCGCCCGGAGGGTCGCGCCGCGCCCGGCAGCAGCCTGCGCGATGGCCTCGAGCCTCGACGCCACCCCCTCGTCGGGCTCGGTCCTCGACCTCGCCAGGTGGTGGGCGCGGGCCTCATCGTCGTCCACGATGCCGGCCAGGCGCTGATGGATCGCGCGGGCCTCGGTCTCGCCCGCCAGCGACGCCGCCACCATGGCGAGCATCGGGTGGCCGAAGGCGAGCGCGCCGGCGCGCTCGGCCAGGATCCCGGCCTCCCGGAGCGCGTCGAGGCGGGCCGTCGCGTCGGCGGGTTTGAGCCCCAGGGCACGCGCCATGAGCTGCGGCGACGGGCGGGCGGCGAGGGCGGCCACGGTCGCGTAGCGGCGGACGTCAGGCGGGAGTGGCTCGAAGCGCCGGCCCAGCAGACCGGCCAGCGTCGCCGGCAGCCCGGGCTCCGCCAGGCCCGGGCCGAGACGGCCCGACGCGACGGCTGCCGCGAGCTCGAGCGCGAAGTACGGGTTGCCGGCGGAGACCTCGTGGAGGCGGACCAGGTTCGGCCGCGAGAGCGACACGCCCAGCCGGGCGCCGATCGCGTGGTGCAGGGCGCCCACCGACAAGGGTGGCAGGACAAGGCGCAGGGTCGGCTCGAGCGCGCCTGCGAGATCGAGCCCCTGCGCGGCCGCGAACCCGGATCGGCGGGCCGCGAGGACGGCGACGGGCTCCGGGCGCAGGCGCCGCAGGGCCGATCCGAGCACGAGCGTGGTTGACGGGTCGAGCCACTGCGCGTCGTCGATGGCCAGCAGGGTGCGGCGCTGAGCGGACAGCACGCGCAGCGCGGCCAGGACCGCCACCGCCACGGTGCCCGATTCGATGGGCTCGGGTCCCGGCTCCGCGCGGCGGAGCGCGACGGCGAGGGCCCCCGCGAGCGGCGGCGGCAGCACGGCGAGGACCTCGTCCGCCACCGAGTCGAACAGGTCGAACAGGCCGATCAGCGCGAGCGACGCGTCGGGCTCCGAGGGCCGTGTGCGCAGCACGCGCCAGCCGGCCGCATCGAGGTCGTCGACGACGGCTCCCCACACCGAGGTCTTGCCGATGCCCGCCTCGCCCTCGAGCACGACTCCCCGGGCGCCGCCGTCCGCGGCGAGCGCGGTCCGCGCCGCCTCGACGATCCCCTCGCGGCCCGCCAAGTCCATCGGGCGTAAGCGTACGGAACGGCGACAAGGGCAGGGGCGGCTGGCCTGCTGCGATCAGCGCGGCGCGGCCCGGCCCGGATGCCCGGCGCGAGGGCGATCAGCGTGTCGCGGCCCGGCCCGGGTGCTGCCCGAGGGCGAGCAGGGCGGCGCGGCCGCGCCCGGCCCGGCGCGGGTGCGCGACCAGCGCGGCGCGGCTCGGCCCGGCCCGGCGCGTGCGCCATTCACGCATCGGACGACTACTAGGCGGGCGTCGGACGGCCATCCCAACCACGTACGCCCCCCGTGCGTATCTGGCGCAGGATCCACGCTCGCAGAGCGTCCCCGACGCAAGTAAAGCCGCCTTGCAGTCGCCGCGTGACTGTATGGGGTCAGTCGACAGCCATGCTGCCCGGATCGCGCGCCACGCCGCGCCTGCGGCGATGCGGGCGTCCCGGGCGGTGCCGCTCGCCACCGCCCGGGAATCGAGACGCCCCGGCGGGGAGTCCCACCGGGGCGCAGCTGAGCTCGCGCAGGCGGTTCGGGGCCCGCCCGGGCCGTCAGCCCTTGGGCTCGACGACGATCGTGACCTCGGGCGTCATGCCCGCGAACACCTTCACCGCCACCTTGTAGGTGCCCAGCGACTTGATCGGGCTCTCGAGCTCGATCTTGTGCTTGTCGACGACGATGCCGCGGCGGCCGAGCGCCTCGGCGATGTCCTGGTTGTTGATGGAGCCGTAGAGCTTGCCGCCCTCGCCCACCTTCACGCCCATCGTGAGCGTCGTGGAGCCGATCCGGGTCGCGGCGATCTCCGCGTCGGCGCGCTCGCGCTGGCGCTTCTCCTCGCGCGACGCGATGTCGTGCTGGTACGCGCGGAAGGCGCCGCCGGACGCAGACACGGCAAGCTTCTGCGGGATGAGGAAGTTCTGGGCGTACCCGTCCGCGACGTTCTTCATCTCGCCCGTCTTGCCGAGCTTCGCGACGTCCTTCGTCAGGATCACCTTCACGCGATCGAGTCCTCCTAGTTGTTGATCCAGCCCCGGAGCCGCGGCCCGAGCTGGCTGTGGTGCAGGGCGTCGCCTGCAAACGACACGGCATCCGGCAGGCGGCGAACGATACGCCGCAACGGCGCCGGCGTGAAGCGCCGGATTCGCCGGACGTCCTCCTCGAAGGCCCGGCGGTCCACGCCGAACTCATCGAGCTTCTCGTCCAGGACCTCCTCCGGGACGCCGTCGAGGAACAGGTCGATGGCCAGGACCACGACGATCAGGTCGTCGAGCCCACCGACCACCGGCAGGTCGTCGGGGATCAGGTCGCGACCGACGACCAGGTAGCCGGCCGCGATCGCCAGGGCCGCCTTGCGCGGCATCGGCGTGCGGTCGTCGAGCAGCAGGTCCAGGAACAGCCGGCCGTACTGCGGCGCCCGGCTGGCGATGGGCAGCAGTGCCGCCCAGCCGAGCAGGCGCCGGGCGCCCATGTGCCCGCTGCCGCCTGACCGACCGTTGTGCCGGGTCTCGCGGTCCTCCCGCGACGCTCGAGCCACCCTGCTCCTCACACGAAAACCCGCGGCGCCGCTGCGCGGGACCGGGGAGTAGGGATGGTAGCACCAGGCCTGCATCGCTCAGGCGCGCGGACCGGCAGCGGGGCCGCCCGGCCGCGGCCTCTCGCTCGTCGGCGCCGCGGCCTCGGGCCGGGCGCGCCAGCTCAGCCCATCGGCGGCCAGAAGAGGGGCTGGTCGCGCTCGTAGACCGTGATCTGGTAGCCGTCCGGATCGGCCATGGCGAACGTCCGGCCGAACGGACCGTCGAACGGCTCCTGCGGGATGGGCACGCCCGCCTCGGCCGCCGCCTCGTACAGCGCCTGCGCGTCGCTGGCGCGCCACCACAGCGCGATGCTGGTGGTCGACGGGGACGGGCCCGGCTGGCCCGGGCGACGCGCGCCGCTGAGGGCAACGGTGGGCCAGCCGACGAAGACGGCCGACTGCGGCCCCCAGTCGAAGGTGTCGCGGACGGCGCCGAGATATCGCTCGTAGAACGCGGCGGAGCGCTCGACGTCGGTCACGGCGATCGAGATGAAGCCGGGGCTGCCGGTGACGACGGTGCGGGTCATGGACGACTCCTCGATGCGTCACGGCCCGGGCGGGCCGCGCTACCCGATGTGATCCGCGCGCCCGCCCGAATTCATCGGTCGACGTGTGGGCCGGGCTGCTCCGGGAGGCCGAACCGCGCGAACAGGCTCGGATCGACGAAGCTGGCGATGGCGCCCACCGAGGTGCCTGCGAGGTCGGGCACCACGATCGCGAACGGCCGCCAGGCGGACTCGGCGTGTCCCCGGCGGTAGTAGCCGAACGCCGGCTGGCCGTTCGCCCAGGCGGGCAGGAGGCGCGCGGTGCCCGGGCCGTCGCGCCATGCCCAGCGGAGGAACGCGGCGATCGGCGAGCGCCCCAGGTACCACTGCGGCCACGGCGGCATCGACCACGCGGCATCGTCGGCGAGCATCGCCACGAGACCGTCGACGTCGGCGGCCTCCCACGCGCGCACGAACTGATCGAGCAGGGCGCGCTGATCCGCCTCGAGCGCCGGCCGGGGCTCGGTCCCCAAGGCGCGACGCGTCGCCCCGAGCGCCTGCCGGGCGCGCTCGAGGGCGCTGTTGGCCGCGGCCGGCGTGGTGCCGAGCGCCTCCGCGGCCTCGGCGGCGGTCAGGCCCAGCACGTCGCGCAGCAGCAGGATGGCGCGCTGGCGCGGCGGCAGGAGCTGGATCGCGGCGACGAAGGCGAGGCGGACCGACTCCCGGGCCTCGACGCGAGCTGCCGGGCCCGGCGACGCATCGCGGACCAGGTCGAGCGCGGAGACCGGGAACGGCTCGAGCCAGCCCGCGCCACCGGCCGCTGCGCCGAGCGGCTCAAACCCGATGGCGGGGGCGAGCTGCTGCGGCAGGAATTGCTCGCCGGCGGCCCGCCGCTCGAGCGCGCGCAGGCACACGTTGGTCGCGATGCGGTAGAGCCAGGGCCGGAACCGCGCCCGGTCGCTGAGCTGGCCGCGACTGCGCCACGCGCGGAGGAGCGCCTCCTGCACGGCATCCTCCGCGTCGTGCGCCGAGCCCAGCATCCGGTAGCAGTGGAGCTCCACCTCGAGCCGATGGCGCCGGGCGAGGTCGTCGAACTGCGGCTGGCCCAGGCGTGACGCGGCGATCCCCTCCACGACGCCCAGTCTGCCCCACGGAGTGAGGACGCGCGGGACAGCGCGGTGATCGGAGGCCCGGAGTTGACATCGAACGTCCGTTCGGTATAGTGGCGTCAACTCGAAGGAGACGCCCGTGACCCGGCACGACGCCGAACGCAAGCGAAAGATCCTGGACGTGATCGCGGCCACCATCCGTGCTCGCGGCTACCCGCCGTCCGTCCGCGAGATCGCCAAGGCGGTCGGCCTCGCATCCACGTCCGCGGTCCACCACCACCTCCAGATCCTCGAGAAGGAGGGGTACCTGGAGCGCGGCGCCGCCCAGTCGCGCGCCATCCGTCTGACACCCACGGCCGCGCTGTTGCTGGGCCTCTCGAGCGAGCTGACGCCCCAGTCCATGCCCAGCGAGTCGTTCGCCCTGCCGGTGATCGGCGAGATCGCGGCCGGCGGGCCGATCGAGGCGTACCACGACGCGTCGGAGACGCTCGCGGTCCCAGACGTGCTGGCCGCCGGCGGGGACGCGTACGTCCTTCGTGTGCGCGGGGATTCGATGATCGAGGCGCACATCGCGGACGGGGACTACGTGGTGATCCGCCCCCAGGAGACCGCGCGGGACGGCGACATCGTGGTCGCCCAGGTGGAGGAGAACGCGGTCACCCTCAAGCGCTTCTTCCGCGAGAAGGACCGCGTGCGCCTGCAGCCCGCCAACCAGAACTACGCGCCGCAGTTCTACCCGTCGGTGCGCATCCAGGGGAAGCTCATCGGCGTCATCCGGCGCCTCGACTGACGCGCTGATTCGGGGGATTGCGCTCCGGGGCCGCAAGAGCCTACGGTCCGCGCGTGAGGAAGCGTCTCGACGGCTACCGGTCGGATCTCGACGGGCTGCGGGCCGTCGCAGTCGTCCTCGTCATCCTGACCCACGCGCACATCCCATGGAACAACAACGGCGGCGACGTCGGCGTGACGGCGTTCTTCGTGCTGTCCGGCTTCCTCATCACGTCGCTGCTGCTCGATGAGCGCGACCGCACCGGGCGCGTCTCGCTGCCCAGGTTCTTCGCACGCCGGGCGCTGCGACTCGGACCTGCGCTGTCGCTGTTGATCGTCAGCGTCGCCGTCCTTTCGCTGGTCGTCTCGTGGCCGGGAGCGTGGCAGCTCGGTGCGGTCTCGTCGGCGTTCTACGTGTCCAACTGGGCGCAGGCGGCAGGGATCAACATCGACCCGTTCGGCCACACGTGGTCGCTCGCCATCGAGGAGCAGTTCTACCTGACGTGGCCGCTGCTGATCGCGCTCGCCGGGCGTCGGGCGTGGCCCGTTGCTGCTGGCGGGATGGCTGCCGGCACAGCCCTGCTTCTCATCAGCTCCGGGAACGCCGATTACTTCTCCACGCTGACCCGTGGAGGCTCGTTGATGGCAGGTTGCCTGCTCGCGATCTCTGGCGCAACGGCTCCGGAGTGGCTGGGCGCAACAGGTCTCGCCGTGCTCGTCGGCCTCGGTTTGGCGAACTTCTCCCACGAGGTCACCGTTCCCTTGGCGACGGCGGCGACCATCCCGGTGCTCGCATCGAGCGTGCGCGGATTGGGCCGGCTGGCACCGATCGGTCGACGGGCCTACGGGCTCTACCTTTGGAACTGGCCCCTCACGATCCTGCTTGGGCCGCTTGCCGTGCCGATGACATTCGTTGTCGCGGAAGTGAGCTACCGCTTCCTGGAGCGGCCCGTCCTACGGCTGAAGTCGCGGCTCGCGGCAGCGCCCGTCATTGTGATCCCGCCCCAGCCGTTCTCCCTGCACATCGTCGCGGTCCCGGTGGAAGTCGACTGAACCATTGGGCGCGACCGGTGACCGCTACCCGCTGATCGAGCCGTACGCATCGGGCCTGCTGCCCCTCGGCGACGGACCGGCTGTGCCCGAGGCGGTGAACACCGGGTGCGCGGGCCACTCTCCACACCGGCTGTCCACAGCCGGTCCACACCCGCCAAAACCGTGGACGGCCGCGGCGGGCAGGGGACAACCTCGTGGAGGACCGGCGGCCGCCCGGATGCACCATGGAATGACGCGTCGCCGCCGGCGGCGAGCACCCTGTGACGCACTGCTGTCACAGCCGAGGGGCACTGTACAGACCGCATGATCGACCGACTTCCGCCGCAGTCCATCGAGGCCGAGCAGTCCGTGCTCGGCGCGGTCCTCATCGACCGCGACGCCATCATCGAGATCGCGGACTTCCTCAAGCCGGAGGACTTCTACCGCCAGGCCCACGCCCGTGTCTACGCGGCGATGCTGGACCTCTCGGAGCGGCGGGAGCCCATCGACATCGTGACCGTCTCGGAATTGCTGGAGCGCAGCGGCGACCTCGAGGCGATCGGCGGGCGGGCGTATCTGGGCACCCTCTCGAACCAGACGCCCACCGCGGTGCACGCCGCCCAGTACGCGCGGATCGTCGAGCGCAAAGCGGTCCTGCGCAACCTGATCGGGGCGGCAGGCAAGATCGCGGGCATCGGGTACGAGGACCCGGCTGAGGTCAGCGAGGCGATCGACCGGGCGGAGGCGGAGCTGTTCGCGGTCAGCGAGCGGCGCGTGTCCGCCGGCTTCTCGGTCCTGCGCAGCCTGCTCCACGACGCGTACGACCGGCTGGACTACCTCCATGCCCACCGCGGCGAGATCAGCGGCGTGCGCAGCGGCTTCGGCGACCTCGACACGCTCACCACCGGCCTCCAGAAGAGCGACCTCGTCATCCTCGCGGCCCGCCCGTCGGTGGGCAAGACCAGCTTCGCGCTCAACATCGCGGAGCACGCCGCCGTCCGCGACAAGCAGAGCGTGGGCATCTTCAGCCTCGAGATGAGCAAGGAGCAGCTGGTGCTGCGCCTGCTCTCGTCGGTCTCGGGCATCGATTCGCAGCGGCTGCGGTCGGGCTTCCTCGAGGAGTTGGACTTCGCCCGCATCGCGCCCGCCATGAACGCCCTGTCCGAGGCGCCCATCTACATCGATGACACGCCGAACATCACCACGATGGAGCTGCGGACCAAGGCGCGCCGACTCCAGGCGGAGGCCGGGCTCGACCTCGTGATCGTGGACTACCTCCAGCTGATGCAGTCGTCCACCACCACGCGCGACGCGAACCGCGTCCAGGAGGTCTCGGAGATCTCGCGCGGGCTCAAGGCGCTCGCCCGGGAGCTCAAGGTGCCCGTCCTCGCCCTCAGCCAGCTCTCCCGCCAACCCGAGATGCGCGAGTCCAAGGAGCCCCGCCTGTCCGACCTGCGCGAGTCGGGCTCGATCGAGCAGGACGCGGACCTGGTGATGTTCCTCTACCGCGAGAAGGATCGGGGCTCGGACGACCAGCAGACCGAGGGCGAGGTGGTGAAGCTCAAGCTCGCCAAGCACCGCAACGGCCCGACGGGCGAGATCGACCTGTGGTTCAGGAAGGCGCAGACGCGCTTCGTCAACTACGCGGGCGAGCGCTACGAGGCGGTGGGCTGAACGCCGAGCGCTCCCGGCCCGACCCCGTCTGCCACCTCCGCGAGGCTTGACAGCGCGCGTATCGTCCGCTCCAAACGGGAGAAATCAGCCCGAAGGCCGTCGCGCACGATCGCCCAGCCAGCCCAAGCGCTCGCCCTGCCGCCGGCCCGGACACACGGCTGACCAGGGAGGGACGAGGGGTGTTCGAGGACCGGACCCTGACGTGTCGCGACTGCCGCGAGACCTTCGTGTTCTCGTCAGGCGAACAGGCCTTCTTCGCCAGCAAGGGCCTCACCAACGACCCGCAGCGCTGCGTCAACTGCCGAGCCGCGGCCAAGCGCGCCCGGGCAGCCTCGCCGTCGGGCGGGCGCGAGTACCACGCTGCCGTGTGCAACGGGTGCGGCGGGCAGGCCATGGTGCCGTTCCTGCCGCGGAACGACCGCCCCGTCTACTGCAGCAGCTGCTTCGACCGCGTGCGCGCGGAGACGGCCGCCCAAGCCCAGGCCTGACACTCGCGCCCGCCCGTCGAGGCGCATAGCGCGCGCTCTCGCGTCGCCCCCTATGCTGGCGATCCTGAGAGGAGGACTCCGTGGGCATCATCATCATCCGCGAGATGGTCGGGACCAGCTCCCGGTCATGGAGCGACGCAGCCCGCCAGGCCGTGGCCACGGCGTCGAAGACCGTGCGCAACATCCGGACGATCGAGGTCGTGAAGTCCACCGCGAGGGTCGAGGACGGCGAGATCGTCGAGTACCAGGTGGAGCTCAAGCTCGGATTCGAGTACGAGGGCTGAAGGTCGGCGCGGCGCTGCCGCCCCCATCGGTGAGGACTCCGTCGCAGATAAGGCTGCGTTGAGCCGCGGTCGGCACCATGCCGACCATGCCCATGTCCACCGGCCGTTCGACACGGACCCGAGGCCGGCGCCAGGCGGCTGAGCCACCCGCCGCTGCGCCTGTGGTTGACGCTGGGGTCCTCCAATCCGTATCGTCAGCGACCACCGACGGACCTGCGACCGCGCCCAACCAAACCTGGTCCGCCCCGTCGATCCCGCACGGGCACGATGGGCATGAGCTTGTGGCGGTTGGTCCAGGCATGGCCGTGCCGTCGCTGCGCTTCGGCGCCCTCAGCCTGCGGCCGATGAACCCGCTGCCGGTCCGGGCGACCAAGATCCAGGCCCCCTTGCAGCGGTCGGACACCCTGTCGCGGCAGCGCCTCAACGGCTGGCTGGACCGCGCCGCGCGAGGACGGCTCGCGATCATCATCGGCGAGGCCGGCTTCGGCAAGACCACACTGCTCTCGGACTGGTCGGGCCTCACGCGGCGCAAGACGTCCTGGTACCGGCTCGAGCACGACGACCGGGACTGGCTCACCCTCATCCGCCACTTGGTGGCCGGCGGCCGCGAGGTCGACGAGGGCTTCGCCCCCGAGACGTACGAGCTCCTGCGCCAGATGGGCCCGGGCGGTCCCACCCAGGCCGAGCTGACCGCCGCCCTGGCGCGCGACATGGCGACGTACGGGGCCACGCAGCCGCACGGCTTCTCGGTGATCCTCGACGACTACCACGCGATCGAGCGGAGCGAGGAGACTGATCCGGTCATCGCGGAGCTCCTCGAGGCCACCGGCCAGGGCTTCTCGCTGATCATCGCGGCGCGGACCGACCCCGCGCTCCCCGCCTTCCGGCTCCGCGGGCGCAATGCCGTCCACCGGCTCCACGATGACCAGCTCCGCTTCGACGTCCCGGAGACGGAGGCGCTGTTCAGCGACGCCTACCACATCCCCCTCGAGCACGACGTGGCGGTGGAGCTCGTCGCCCGCACGGAGGGCTGGGCTGCGCTGCTCAGCCTGGTGCGCACCCGCCTCGAGGAGCGCCCGAACCCCGACCCGCGCGCGCTCGTCGCCCAGCTGAGTGCCACCCAAGGCGACCTCTACGACTTCCTCGCCGAAGAGGTCCTCGACCAAGCACCACCTGATCTGGCGGACTTCCTGACCCACCTTTCGATACTCCAAGACCTAACCGTCGAAGCCGCCACCGTGGTGCTTGCTCGCTCCGAGGGTGTATCCGAGCAGCTCCGAACAGCTGAACGCCTCGGAGTGCTCCAGCGGGTCGCCGGCGCCGACCGATGGCGTTTTGCCCCTCTTGTCCGAGAATTCCTTGGAGCGCACCTCGAGCAGACTCGTGGCAGACGGTACGTTCGCGACCTGCATCTCGCGGTCGCGCGACACTTCGACGGCGAGAACTGGAGGATTGCAGCCAGTCACTACGCCGTGGCGGGATCCGATGACGACGTTGTTCGATTGGTCGCCGACTCCCTCGAGGATGTCCTCGGCTCCGGCTCCTACCGCACGGCGCTTGACCTGTTAGCAGATGCGGCCGAGGACAGAGCGGTGGCCGAGATCTTGCGCGCGAGATCTCTGCTTCAGATGGGCGCTGGCGTCGACGCCCTTGAGGCAGCACAGCGAGCCGTTCGGGTCGCGGAAGAGCGCGACCCAGGGCAGGTAGGATCCGCGCTGCGAAGCGCCGCTTCGGTCGCCATTGGCATCCACGACTATGAGATGGCATCGGCCTTTGCGCGGCGAGCCGCCCAGGCAGCCTCGACGTCGGCGGATCGCAGACTCGCCGAAGTACAGGTGGACCTCGTGTCGATCGGCGGCACGGGTAATCTCCCTGCCCTTGCCCTGAGACTCGAGCGGTTGCTCGCCTCTCATCAAAGGGGCCGCCATGAGCACTACGAGGCCATCAGCGCGTTGAACCTCGCCCTCGTGTACCTATGGCTCGATCGGGCAGAGGATGCCCTCCATCTCTGCGCGCGAGCTGACGAGCTCCTCGAGCGATCGTCGCATGGCTACGAGCAGGTGTCGGTGACCCTTGCCAGGGCGCACGCGCATGCGCTACTCGGCAACTGGCCCAAAGCGGAGGCCCTCGCCGCCGCCGCCATGAGCGTTGAGCATCCCGAAGGCCATGCGGAAGCGGTTCTCGAGGCCGCGTGGCTGGCGGCTTGGTTTGGACCAGCCGGCCGGGCCGAGGAGTTGCTGCGACGGGTGCAGATGGAGAGGCTTCCAGTGAACTGGCGCCTTCACTGGCATGTCGCGGAGCTATGGGAGGCTGCCGACAGCTCGGAAGTCGAACGGCTCCTTCCCCTACTCAATGGCAGGCCTCCTGACTCTTTCGAAGCAGGGTCTGCCTTCCGATGGCATCTTGCCCGGGCGCGAGCCTTTGCGCACCTCGGCGACGGGGAGGCGGCCCAGACGGCCCTTACTGAGGCTAGGGCCGTGGCGTCTGCTCAAGCATCGCCGGTCGAGCGAAGGCTCACGGAGCTCCTCGCCGCGCTGTTGCGCGGGTGGAATGAAGCATCGTCAACCGTGGCTGCCTTGACTTCAGGCGACGACCCGATCTTGGGAGTACTCGCCCGCGAGATCTCTGCTGGGATCGGTGACCTGACAAAGCCTGCGTTCGAGACTGTTGCCCGAGCTGCAGACTCGCACCCTGACCGTTGGCGATCCTTCCTGAGGCTTCCGCTGGTCGAGGGCGGCCGCGTCTCATCAGCTCGAGCAGCGTCGCTTCTCGAGGGTATTGGCGATGCCACGGACGTCGATCTCCTACGAGACGCCGCCAAACGGTGGAAGCGGACGGGAGAACGATGGGGCGACACGCTGGCTCGTCGCCTAGCGCCAAGACTATGGGTCGAGGACCTGGGTTTGGCGAGCCTGCGGGTCGGTGCACGAGCCATCGACGGGCGGTCCATTCGTCGCAAAGCGCTCGCGTTGCTGCTTATTCCTGATTAGCCAGCCCGGCGGCGCCGCGACACCCGATCAATTGATCGAGGCGCTTTGGACCGAGCTCGATCCAGATGCCGCGCTGAACTCAGTCCATCAGACCATCTACGTCCTGCGGAGAGTCGTTGAGCCCAACTATCGAGCGGGTGTCTCTCCCGAGTATCTGCACTTTGACTCGGACATGGTCTGGCTGGATCAGGAACTCGTCGACAGCCGAAGCTGGCAGTGCATGCGCCTCCTGTCTGGGCGCGACTGGCCCGCAGAACGCGTCAACGAGCTGGTCGCGGCGTACCGAGGCCGATTCGCCGCGGACTTCACCTACGAAGAGTGGGCCGCACCGTTCCGCGATCGGCTGCACGCCTTGTATCTGGGGGCGGTCGAACCGGCTGTCGCAGGCAAGACGAGCGCGGGAGACGTGCGATGGCGCCTTTGGGTTGGCCAACAAGCCCTCCAAGTCGACCCTGAGGCAGACACGATTGAGGCCCACGTCATCAGTCTGTACAGATCGACCAGTGCCACTGCTGCAGCTCGCGAGCAGTACGCCCACTACGCGGCCGCGATGCGCCAGCAATTGGGCATCGAACCGCCTGACATCGAGGACCTCTAGGCCAGACTCTGAGCCACTGTACCCGGTGAACATAGGTAGGGTTGCGTATTGACCGGTGCGGTCCGCCACCCCTATAGTCCGCCCCGCACTGGTACTTAGGTACTGGGCAATCCAAGGAACGCTCGGACGCGCTGATGCCCCCACCTGAACTGGGCACTTAGGGTGGAGGCGGAGTGAGTAGTGCAACCGACCGACTTTCGAGTCAGGTCGGTTTTCGTGTTCTCGGGCACATCGAGACACGGAAGCCGCGAGGAGGTACGAGCGTGGCACCGTCCAAGGGTCGTCTAAGGGCTGGTAGGCCAGAAACGAGGATCGACCGATGAAGGATCGCCTCGTGCGTCTGGCAGCCGCCCTCGGTGCAGTAGCCGCACTGGCACTCGCCGGGGGGGCATCCCTTAGGGGTTTCTAGGCGACACGTCCGCTCAGCGTAATGTCCCCTTCTCGCCAGCGGTGAGAAGGGGCTAGAGTCCGGTTGGCCGAGCTCGCTGAGGTCAGATGACGCGAAACCTGAAGCTCTACATCGCAGGGGTCGTGGCGATGAGTGTTCTTGCACTCATCGCCACGGCCCACTTTTTCCCGATCCAACCTACGCTCGGGCTCGGGTTCGGCGTCTTCGGTGCTGACAAGGCGCCTTACGCGGGCTTGGTGTTTTGGTGTGCCCTCACGATGGGGGCGTCTGCGCTGCCTGTTCGAATGCCGCGCGGCAGCCTGTTCTCCGTGAACACTGCCCCCATCATCGCGGCAATCGTGCTCGGCGGACCGGCGGCCGGCGCTTGGGTCGCCTTGATTGGCGTCACCGAGATGCGCGAGCTGCGTGGTCGGATCCCCTGGTACGGCACCCTCGCGAACCACGCCGGGTTCGTCCTCCCAGCCATCGCGGCCGGTCTCGTCATGGCGACGGTTGTCCAACCGAGTCTTCCCAACCCGTTGACCTTCATGGTCGTCATGGCCGGTGCACTGGTCTTCTCCGCCTGCAATATCGCCTTCGCGGCGGGCCTCGCAGCGCTGCGTACGGACCAGCGCGTGCGCGACGTTCTTCTCGGCGACATCCGCGGATCGGCCGTCAACTTCGTGGGCCTTGCGCCCATCGGCTGGTTGATAGCTGAGATGTACCAGGTGGTTTGGTGGGCAAGTTTGATCTTCGCTATCCCCTTGTACACGACTCGGCGTTCCTACTCAGAACTACACCGAAATCCGCGAGATGTTCACACAGACGATCACCGCGCTTGCTGGTGCGGTGGACAAGCGGGATCCGTTTACCAGCAAGCACTCGTGGAACGTCAAGAAGATCGCTGGTGACATCGGGCGACAGATGCGCCTCGGTGAAGATGACCTTGAGGCCCTTGAGTGGGGTGGCCTCCTTCACGACGTCGGGAAGATCGGGGTTCCCGATGCGGTGCTGCTCAAGCAGGAGCGTCTCACCAAGGAGGAGCGGATGTCGATGAACTCGCATCCGGTGCTCGGGGCCGAGATCATCGCCCCGGTCACGCGGCTCTCCCGGGAGCTGCCGATCATCCGCAACCACCACGAGTGGTACAACGGCTCGGGCTACCCCGACCGGCTCATCGGCGACGAGATCCCGCTGCTCGCCCGCATCCTCCACGTGGCCGATGCATTCGAGGCCATGACGGCCCAGCGCCCGTACCGCATGGTCCCGCTGACGCCCGAGCAGGCGTTGGGTGAGCTGCGCAAGTTCGCCGGTATCCAGTTCGACCCGCACGTGGTGGACGCGTTCGTGAAGACCAAGTGGGTGGAGGGCGTGCCGGACCCCGGCCGCCCGTCGCCGCCTCGGCCGATCCCGCTGATCGCGCAGCACGCGGCGCAGTTGGCGGGCGAGGTTCCGGCGGTCCAGCCGACGGCGTCGGCGAGCCAGACGACTGCCCGCCCCGTCTGACGTCGGGGCCAGCAGGCACCCCCGCGAGGAGCCCAGAATCTCGGGATGCTGATCGGCGGTATCGCACTCGGCCTGATCCTGGGCCTGGTGCTCGGGGGACGCCTGGATCGCCTTGGCGAGGTGCGCCTGCGCTACGTCGGGCTGCTGTCCATCGCGGTGCTGCTGCGGTTCTTCACCGAGCTCCTCATCACCGCCGGCGTGGACATCGTGGACACGATGCGGCTGCCGCTGCTGGTCACGGCGTATGCGCTCCTCCTGTTCACGCTGTGGCACAACCGCGGCTACCCGGGCCTCGCGCTCGCGTTCGTAGGGATCGCGGCCAACGGGATCGTCATCGCCTGGAACCTCGGCTACATGCCGGTCTGGCTGCCGGCCCTCCGGGCGTCGGGCCTGCCCACCTCCAGCGTCGACTCCCCGCTCCACGTCATCCTCAACCCGGGCACGGCGGCCGACTTCTTCAGCCGACTCGGGCCGCTCTCGGACGTGGTGCCGCTGCCGGTCTGGCCACTCCAGAACGTGGCGTCGGTGGGCGACATGTTCCTCTCCGCCGGCCTCGCGATCTTCCTGTTCGCGACGCTCCTCCGGGCGCCGGAAGAGATCCAGCGCGCCCTCATCGAGGCGCGGATCGCGCGAATCGCAGGAAGCCACGCGCCGAGGCCCGGCACCGACTTCGGCGTCGACGGCCTCCCGGTCTCGCCGGAGTCCGGCCTCTCGTCCGCGTTCTCGGCCACGGCGGCCCTCGAGCGGCCGCGACTCCTCGGCGGCGGCGGCATCGGCCTGGCGGGCCCGTCGTCGATCACGATGGCGCCGGAGCGTGCGCCGGAGCTGGCCGCGGCAGGGGCCGCCGGGCTGGCGGGCCTCGACGCGGGTGCGATCCCGGTCCCGCGGGCCCGCCCGGCAGTCCTCGAGCGCGTCCGCGGCCACCCCTATTTCCACCTCGCGCTGAACGGAACGTTCTCCGCGCTCTGGGTCGGCCAGCTGATCAGCCTGTTCGGCGACCGCGTCAACCAGATCGCGCTGGGCGCCTTCGTCTACGAGGTGACCGACTCCCCGCTCGCGGTAGCGCTGACGTTCCTGGTGGGCGCGATCCCCAACCTGCTGTTCTCGCCGTTCGCGGGCGTGTACGTGGACCGCTGGGACCAGAAGCAGGTGCTGGTCGTGTCGGACATCCTGCGCGCCGCGTTCGTGCTGCTGATCCCGGTGGCGGTGCTGCTCAACATCTGGCTGGCGTACCCGCTGGTGTTCGCGGTGACCACGGTGTCGATCTTCTTCCGGCCCGCGCGCCAGGCCGTCCTGCCGCGCGTCGTGATCGACGACGAGTTGCTGGCCGCCAACTCCGCCTTGTGGGTCGGCGAGACGCTTGCGGACATCCCGAGCTATGCGCTGGCCGGGCTGTTCACCGTGTTCCTGGCGTCGTCGCTGCCGCTGGCGTTCTGGTTCGACGCCGCCACGTACCTCGCGTCAGCCGCGCTGCTGGCCACGATGATCGTGCCGCCGCTCCTGCGCCAGGCGAAGGCCGAGGTGCCGGCGACGGGCGCGGGCGCGACCGAGGCCCACGCAAGCGCGGGCGAGCAGCCCGACGAGCCGCCCGCCGCCGCCACGCTCGGCGAGGACCTGCGCGAGGGCTGGGCGTTCCTGCGCCACGAGACCGTGCTCCTCGCCAACACGCTCCAGGGCGCGGCCGGCCAGTTCGCGATCGGGTTCCTCACGGTGGGCGCGATCATCCTGGCCGCGGCCATCACCCCGGGCCAGGGCGACGAGTACCGCGGCACCTGGGCGTTCATGGAGGCGTCGATCGGCCTGGGCAACCTGGTCGGCGGGTTCGCCATCGGGCTGGTGGCCGGGCGGGCGCGGAAGGGCCTGATGGTGGCCGTGGCGTACGCCGCGTTCGGCGTGCTGCTGGTGCTCGTCGGCCTCGCGCAGGCGATCCCCGTGGTGTTGTCGCTGCTGTTCGGCGTCGGCGTGGCCAACATGGCGTTCGTGATCCCGAGCCAGACGCTGTTCCAGGAGCGGACGCCGCCCGCGCTCATGGGCCGCGTGGTGAGCCTCCGCTTCGCGCTCGTGTTCGGCGGGATGTCGATTGCCATGGGCCTCGGCGGCCTGCTCATCGGCCCGCTGGAGGTCGGGACCGTGATCGCGATCGGCGGTGTGCTCTCGATCGCCGCGGGCCTGGGCGGCCTGTTCGTGCGGTCCGTCCGCGAGGCGTAGCGTGCCGCGGGGTCCGCAGTGCGGTCGGGCTTCGGTACACTGTCGGCCGCGCGTGTCGCGGCTGGCCTGCCGCCCGCGAACAGGAGACCGATCACCCACATGACCGATGAGGAGCGCGACGCTGCGGCCGCCGAGGGCGCCGAGGGCGCCGCAGACGACGAGGGGTTCGACGAGCTAGACGAATCGGACGAGCTCGAGGACGACGAGGAGTACGACGAGGACGAGGACGACGCTGGAGTCGTCCCGATCGCGCCGTCGGCTTCCGCAACCGCCGTCCCGGCTGCGGGGCGGCGACGCCTCCGGACCGAGCCGAGGACCGGCGCCGCACCACTCACCGCGGCAGAGCGTGCCGTCAAGGTCGACGATCGCTTCTCCGCCTGGTACGTCATCGCGATCCTCGTGCTGTTCGGCCTGATCTTCGCGAACGCCATCTTCCTCGGCCACTCGGGCTTCATCACCGGGCTGTTCCCCACGCCCACGCCAGTGGTGACCGAGTCGCCGTCGCTCTCAGCCTCGTCCGCGCCGAGCTCGGCGCCGTCCTCGTCGGTGGCCCCCTCGTCGTCGGCGGCCCCCTCGTCGTCGGCTGCGCCCTCGAGCAGCACCGGCGCCTCGCCGTCGGCTGCAGCGTCGTCATCGGCTGCAGCGTCGTCATCGCCTGCAGCGACCGGGTCGGCTCCCGCAGCGTCGCCGGCTGCACCCACCTCGAGCGCGCCCTCGCCGTCCGCGAGCTGATCGGCGCCCGGGGCGACCTCAGGGCACACCCGTACCCCAGCGCGCCGGGCGCGTACGTTCTGGCCACCACGCCCGGCCCGCACCGCCAGGCTCCTCATGCGGGGACTCAAGCCGGTGCGTCCGAGCAGCGATCATGACGGCAGGCGCGGACCGACCCCGTGCCCGTTGAGGAGCCCCCCCGTGGCCCTGTCGTTCCGCCGTCCCGGAGCGCGACATTCCGGAGGCACACTGCTGCCAGCCTCCGCGTCCGCTGTGCCCGTCGTGCCGCCCCAGGTGTCGCCCCGCCCGCCCGTGGCGCCCTTCTCGGCGTCCGGGGTGCCGTCGTTTCCGCTCACCGGGTACCCGGTGCGGATCCTGACGCCGACCCACGCCATCACGGGCACCGTCTCCGGTGCAGCGCGCCTCCTCGACCTGCTCAACAGCTCGCAGGCCGTCCACGTCGTCGACGCCCACGTCCTCGAGCTCGGGGCGCCGACCGGGGACGCCCACGTCGAGCCCGAGGTCCTGCTCGACCCCTTCGAGATCGACGTCGCTGTCACGCGCCCGCTCCCCGACGCGCCGTGGGTCAGGGCTCGCCATCGGCGGAAGCTCGCGTTCCCGGTGACGATCGATGCCGGCCTCTACCGCATCGAGGGGAGTGTCCACGTCTTCGCCGGCGCTGACCCGACGGCCGTGGGCCAGCACGCCAGCGGCGTGTTCATCCCCGTCACGGAGCCCGTGGTCCGACGTAGCGGCCGGATCGTCTTCGGCGGGCGCACCGACACCGTGATCCTCAACCGCCACCTCGTGCGCGAGATCACTGTCTGCGACCGTCCCGGCGCCGTCGACCTCGCGGGCGCCGTCCTCGCGCAGCGCGCCGCCGTCGCCTAGCAGGGCCGGAGCGCCCGGCCGGCATCGCCGGGCCCGATTCACGCGCGCCCGGCCAGGATCGGCTACGGTCACGGGGCTTTGCCTCGTGTCTTGACCCGCATCGGGCCTGCGAGCTGGCCTCGCCCCGCGGTGGCGTGGGTGGCGGTCGTCGGCCTCGTCTACACGCTCGCCGCCGTGGCCACGGCGTGGGGCAGCCCCGCGCACGTCGACCCCGCGATGACCATCGCGAGCGACCTGCTGCGGACCGGCACGCCGTCGATCGGCTTCGCCCCCGGCGCCAACGACACCGTGACGCGGGCCGGCGCCACGTACCACGTGATCAGCCTCGGGCCGGTCCTGCCGTACCTGCTGCTCGTCCCCTTCCGCACCCTGTACGCAGACGCGCACTGGATCGTGTCGCTCGCGTTCGGCGTGCTGGCAGGCTCGCTCGCCTGGCCGCTGGCCGGAGCGTACGGGCTGGCCGGGGCACGCCGCGTCTGGTTCGCCGCCCTCGTCGCGTTCGGCACCCTCGTCTTCCCGCTCAGCGTCCGGGGCGACATGTACTACCTCGCCCACGCTGAGGCGATGGCCGCCACGATGGTCGCGCTGATCGAGTGGCAGGGCCGTCGACGCGGGCCCGTGGTGGCGGGCGCCCTCGCACTCGCCGCCCTGGCGCGGCCGACGGTCCTGCTGGCCCTCCTCCCGATCGGCGGCTGGCTCGTCTGGGAGTCGCGCGGGCGGCTCCGGGCCGCGGCGGCCATGGCGTTTCCGGTCGCGGCTGGCCTCGTGGCGATGGCCGTGTGGAACGCGGCCCGGTTCGGCTCGCCGCTCCAGAGCGGCTACGCGATCGCGCAGCTGGACAACATGGCGCTCGCGGCGCTGCGCAGCCAAGGGGTCTTCAGCTGGCGCCACATCGGCCCGAACCTGGCCACGCTGGTGGCCGGCGGCTTCGGGGTCCGGGCCGCGCCGCCGTGGCTCGTGCCGTCGAACTGGGGCCAGTCGATCCTGCTCACGACGCCGGCCCTGCTCGCCGCCGTCCGCGCGCCGTGGCGCGAGCGGACCGTGCAGGTGATGGGCGCCGCGGCGCTGCTCGTGACCGTGGCGCTGCTCGCGTACTACGGGGGAGGCGGCTGGGAGACCTACGGCTACCGCTACTTCCTCGACGCCACGCCGTTCCTGCTGGTCCCGGTGGCCCTGGCGGTGCGGGCGCGCTTCGGCCGGCTCGAGCAGGTCCTCGTCGCGCTGAGCGTGGCGTTCTGCGGCTACGGCGTGGTCGCGGGGGTGCTGCGGCTGGGCGCCTGAGCCGGGCAGGTGCATCGACGCCGGACCGGGCTCGCGGGGGCGCACGGGCCGCCCGGCCCCCGCGCCGGACCGGGCGTCCGGGCCGGGCGTCCTGACCGGCGACCCGCGCGGTTATACTCGCGGGCCATGACCCACGTCTTCGTCGCACCGCACCCCGACGACGCCGCGCTCAGCTGCGGCGGCCTGATCGCGAGCCTCCGCGAGCTCGGCCAGAACGTCACCATCCTGACGCTGTACTCGGGCACCGGCAGCGCCGAGCGCCTGACGCCCTACCAGCGCGAGGCCCTCGGGTTCGGCAGCAAGACCGTGTGGCCGGCCTCCGAGGCGTTCAACCGGGCGAATCTGGCGTCGGACTTCCCCGAGGACGCGGCGGCGGCCCCGTGGGAGGCGGGCGCCGCGGGCCTCGAGGCCACCCAGGCGGACGCCGACGCCTCCGCCAAGCGCTTCTGGCAGCGCTCGTCGTGGTACCGGCGCGCCAGCGTCCACAACCGGCCGCAGGCCGGCCAGCCGCTCATCGACGACCAGGCCACGCAGGGCGCGGTCCTCACCCAGGAGCGGGTCGACGCGGCCGCCGCGGGCGAGACGATGGCCCGGCGCCGGCTGGAGGACGAGCGGTACGCCGCCTTCGCCGAGGTCTCGACCGTGTTCCTGGACCTGCCCGATGCCGTGTTCCGCGGCTACGAGGGCGACGACCAGCTGCTCGGCTCGCCCCGCGCCGACGACCCGGTGCCCGCGGACCTGCTCCGCCGCGAGATCGCGCGGCTGGAGCCGTCGCGGGTGTACGTGCCGATGGGCATCGGCGGGCACGTCGACCACCAGCTCGCGCGCAACGCGGGCGTCGAGCTCCTGGCCGACCAGCCGTCGTGGATCATGCCGTTCCCCTCGTACGCCGGGCGCCTCGTCTTCTACGAGGACTTCCCGTACGCCCACTGGGAGGACTTCGGGCGCCTGGAGGACCTGCCGCCGAGCGCGTTCGCCGCGATGCCCGCCAACGTGTCGCTCCAGGCCGAGTTCTCCGACGTGTCCGACATGCTCGAGCGCAAGGTCCGGGGCATCGCGCTGTACGAGAGCCAGATGGAGCGGCTGTTCGGCGGGGTGCCGGCGATGGCCGACGCCGTGCGCTCGTACGCCGCGCGGGTGGCCGACATCGGGTCGGTCCCCAACGGCGCCGCCGAGCGCTACTGGGTCACGACGCAGGCCTGATCCGCGTGGCCGCGCGAGGGTGGTCGGCGGGTGCCGTCGGCGCGCTCGCCGTCGCGGCCGTGCTCGGCGTCGCCGTCCGCGTCGTCCTGCTGCCCCAGCCCGGGTTCGCCGGCGACCTCGACCAGTTCGTGGCCTGGGTCCACGGCATCGCCGTGGGGGGCTGGCCCGGCGCGTACGACCAGAACCTCTCGTTCCCGGCGGTCATGGCGTGGGTGTGGGGCGCCCTCGCGCTCGTCCAGCCCGCGTTCGCCACCGTGGCCGACGCGTCCGACCCCGCGATCCGGGCGCTCATGAAGGTCCCGGCCAGCCTCGCCGACATGGGCCTGGCCGTCGGCGTCGGGTACTGGTTCCGCGACCGGCCGCGGCTCGCCGTCGGGGCGGCCGCCGCGGTCCTGCTGTGGCCGGCCACCTGGTACATCTCCGCGTGGTGGGGCCAGTACGAGCCGATCTACGTGCTGCCGGTGCTGCTGGCGCTGCTCGCCGCGCGGGCGCACCGGCCGGGCCTCGCCGCCGCCCTGCTCGCGGTGGGCCTGATGACCAAGCCCCAGGCGCTGCCGCTCGCGGTGCCGTTCGCCGCGTGGTTCCTGGCCACCGGCGGCTGGCGCGGCGCCGTGCGGGCGGCGCTCGTCGGGGCCGGCGTGGCGGTGGCGGCGTGGGTCCCGTTCCTCGCGGCCGGCGGCCCGGTGAAGTACCTGGGCAACCTGGGCGAGTACCAGGACGCGATCTTCTCGGTGCTCTCGCTCCGGGCCTGGAACCCGTGGTGGCTGCTCCAGGAGCTGGGCGCGGGCGGCGGCTTCGTGCCGGACCGAACGGCGGTCGCGGGCCCGGTGACGTTCCGGCTCGTCGGGCTGGCGGGCGCCGGGCTCGCAGCGCTGGTGGTGTTCGCCGGCGTGTACCGGCGGCCGAGCGCGCAGAACCTCGCGATGGGCCTCGCGGCGATCGCGCTGGGCGCGTTCGTCACGCTCACGACCATGCACGAGCGCTACGCGTACCCGGCGCTCGTGTTCCTGCTGCTCGGCTGGCCGCGGCGCGAGGTGGTGGCGGCGTGGGCCGCGTTCGCCGTGGCCTTCGCGCTCGACCTCGTGTACTCGGTGCCGCCGCCCGGGGTCAGCCTGCCCGCGGGCGGCCTGGTGAGCATCGCGGGCGCGCTGGTGATCACCGCGGTGGCTGTGGCCGCGATCCGCTGGACGTGGCGCGGCGAGGGGCGGCCGGAGGACGATGCCTCGCGGGCAGCGTCTCCTCAGGCGGCGGAGCCCGCGCCGGGCGAGAGCGACGACGAGGACGACGAGGACGAGTCCGCAGCCTGAGGCGTCGCGGCGCTCGAGCGCTTCGGCACCCAGTCGGAGTGCATCGCCAGCCAGATGGACGCGAGCGCGATGGCGAGGCCGTGATCCCAGAGCACCGGCAGCCCGAGCGTCACGGCAATCGGCACCACCCATGCCCAGTCGCGCCGGGCGCCCACCCAGAGGATCACGACGGCGGCGGGCAGGCGCACCCAGAGCGGGACCGTGAGGATGCCGCTCGCGTACTCCTTCGCGTGGCCCGCGTTGACGAGCGCCTGAACCCAGCGGACCCAGAGCTCCGGGGCCAGGACGAGCGTGGGGATGACGATGATCGCCGTGGCTCCCAGCGCGATGCCCAGACTGCGCCACTCGCGCCGGAAGACGAACCAGAGCAGGCCCACCCCGGGGGTGACCTTGGTGAGCAGGACGAGCGCCCAGACGGCCGGCTTCTTGAAGCCCGCGATCACCACCAGGCCCGTGAAGGCGTGGATGTTGCCGAGGGTGACCTCGCTCGCGATCGGGTTGGTGAGCATGAGCGGGAGCGTGAACGGCCCGGCAGCGAACGCAATCGCGAGCGCGATCAGGACCGACCACACGGTGGCGAACACGGGCCACGGGACATGGCCGAAGAGCGAGAACAGGAGCATCACCGGCGGCGCGTAGAGCATCGCGTCGGGATCGCCCTCCGGCAGCAGGTAGGCGGTCTGGGGGTTGACCGCCCAGTACGCGTGGGCGTCGTACACGAACTGGTCCGACGCCGCGACCACCGCGAAGGCGACCGCCCACGCGCCGCCGATCACGGTCAGGATCACGACGAGTGCGCGAAGGAGGGCACGCCGGTCGAGCGGTCGCCTGGTCGCCCTCGTCGCCGTCACCACGGCGTCACCCACGGCCCAGCCGGCCGACCATGGCCACCCTGTACCAGTGGAGGTAGTGCGGCAGCCACTTGCGGAGCCTGAAGTTGCTCTGGCCCGCGGTGCGGTCGCGCCAGGTCGTGGGCACCTCGGCCACGCGTCGCCCGGCCAGGGTCGCCTTGACCGTGAGCTCGAGCGCGAGCTCGAAGCCCGCCCGAGACTCGATGGGCGTGGCGTCGAGGAAGCGGCGCGAGTAGAGCTTGAAGTTGTTGGTGGGGTCGTGGGTGGCGATGCCGCCGAACCAGTGCAGGGTCAGGCCCGCCGTCCGGCTCATCAGCCTCTTGAGGGGCGGCCCGCCGACCTGCCGGCCGCCCCGCATGTAGCGCGAGGCGGCGACCACGTCCGCACCGTCGTACGCGACGGCGACCATCGGGTCGACGGCCTGCGGCTCGTCGGAGCCGTCGGCCATGGAGATCAGGACGTACTCGCCGCTGGAGGCCGCAATGCCGGCCTTCATCGCGTTGAGCACGCCCCGCCCGAGGCCGTTGCGCAGGCCTCGGATGGCGGGCAGCTCGGCGTGCAGGCGCTCGATGACGGGGACCGTCGGGTCCTCGTCGAAGTCGTAGACCACGAGGATCTCGTGCGGCGTCGTCACACCAGCGGTGAGCCTGCGCAGCACGGGCGCGACCGCCTCGCCCTCCTTGAACACGGGCACGACGATCGAGAGCTCGAGCCCGCCGCCGGTCACAGGCGCCCCGCCTCCAGCTCGCCGCGGATCCAGGGGATCACCTCGTCGAGCATCTGCGACAGCGATGTCGCGGCCTCGAAGCCGAGCACTTCGCGCGCCTTGCGCACGTCGGGGACGCGGAGCTGGACGTCGTGCTCGAAGGGCGGGTCCGACACGAAGCGGAAGGGGCGCCCGTCGCCATGGACCTTGTCCCACACCGCCTGCGCCAACTCGAGCACCGTGGTTGACGCCGCCGTGGACAGGTTGAAGTCCTCGTTGAGCGCCCTGTCCGACTCCATCGCCATCCGGATCCCGTGCGCGAGGTCGCCGCCGTACGTGTAGTGGCGGACCTGGCTGCCGTCGCCCAGGATGTGGAGCGGGTCCTGGCCCTTGAGCACCTTCTGGACGAGGTCGGGCACCACGTGGCTCAGCGCGAGCTTCACGTTGCCGCTCATCACGTCGGTGTCGCGCACCGCCCGCCGCTCCCCGATCCCCACGCAGTTGAACGGGCGCAGGATCGTGTACGGCAGCCGGTACTGCTCCCAGGCGCCCCGGGCGAAGTACTCGGACGCGAGCTTCTGGAAGCCGTACGTGGACACCGGCGGCGGCGAGGTGCGCTCGGCGCCCTCGGGCGTCGGGAACTGCGCCGTGCTCTCGAACACCATCGAGCTCGACAGGACGACGATCCGCTGGAGGGTACCCGCCTTGTGGGCCTTGATCGCCGCCTCGAAGGTGGCCGCGAGGATCCGCTCGTTCTCCGCGAGCAGGTCGAACGCGAACTCGTGGAAGTAGCTGATGCCGCCGATCATCGCGGCCGCCGCCACCACCTGGTCCACGTCGGATGCGAGCTCGGCCAGCAGCGCGCCGTCCTTCGCGTCGCCCTCGACGAACCGGTACCGCGGGTTGGCGTCGTAGCTCTTCGCGACCCGGCCGTACTTGCTGAAGTTGTCGAGGCCCACCACCTCGTGGCCGGCGGCGAGCAGCTCCTCGACCAGATAGCCGCAGATGAACCCGGCGGCGCCAGTGACCAGGACCTTCATCAGAGCCGGATCCCCTCGCCCGCCGCGTTCCAGATGTCCACCACCTCGTGGCCCGACAGGTCGAGTCCACGGTAGGCGCGGTGCGGGGCGCCGATCACGAGGATGTCGCTCTGGGCGAGGACGTCCTCGAGCGGGACGAGGCGCTCGTCGGCGACGTACGGGTCGGTGGCGAGCACCGTCGCCCCGGCCCAGCCCAACAGCTTGCGCAGCTTGAACGAGAGCGAGGCGCGGATGTCGTCGGACTCGGCCTTGAACGCCATGCCCAGGATGCCCACGGTCTTGCCACGCAGCGTGCCGTGGCGGCGCTCCAGCGCGGACACGATGTAGGCGGGCATGCCCTCATTGATCTGCATCGCCGCCTGGCCCATCGGGAAGTGGTCCGACGTGAACGCGGCCAGCTGCATCGTGTCCTTGAACAGGCACGGCCCCGCGGCGAAGCCGGGCCCCGGCAGGTCCTTGGCCCGGGGGTAGTCCTCCCGCACCGCGCGCAGGACGTTGGTGTAGTCCACGCCCGCCTGGTCCGAGATCGCGAGGAACTGGTTGGCGATCGCGAACTTCATGTACCGCCAGGTGTTGGTGAACAGCTTGGCGAGCTCGGCCTCCTTGGTGGAGGTCCGGACCGTCTGGGCGGTCAGGTGGCGGAACAGCGCCTCCGCGCGGTCGCCGGCCCCGGGCGTGTCGGCGCCGATGATCTGGGGAAGCGAGTGGAGCTCCTCGAGGGCGTGGCCCTCGGCGATGCGCTCGGGGCAGAAGGCCACATCCACATGGCAATCGCGGCGCTCCAGCTCCTGCGCCACGTACGCCGTGGTGCCCGGGTAGACCGTGCTCCGCAGGACCACCAGGGCGCCGTCGCGGATGTACGGGGCGATCTGGTCCACCGCCCGCTCGAAGACCCGCGTGGACGGGCCGAGGAACTCGTCGACGGGTGTGCCGATCACCATGACTACCGCGTCGGCCCGGCCGAGCATCTCCGGATCGCTCCCCAGCTCCAGGCGGTCAGTCTGGATCACGCGGGAGAGGAGCTCGTCGGCGCCATTCTCAAGAAAGGGCATCCGGCCGGCGGTAATCGCGTCAAGCGTGGGCTGGTGGATGTCGAAGATGCCCACACGGAGCCCGGACTCGGCCAGGGAGAGGCTCAAGGGCAGGCCGACGTGACCGCCGCCGCCGAGGACGGCCACGTCGAGCGCTGGGCCTTGCGGTGGTGTCGCCGTGTCGGGCCGTCTCGTCCATCTCTCTCCCCTGCGCCTGCTGCCGACTGTAGCAAACGGCTCCCGCCCGTCGACCCGCTCCGAAGTACCCCCGGGGATCAGTGGGCTGGCGCGCCGACGAGCACGCGCCCGTCCCCATCCCGGTAGGCGACGGTCCACGGACCCGACGGATCGGGCCAGTCGGGTGCGAGCACCACGACACCGACCCCGCGCCGCTCAAGGGCCGCCTGCGCACCGGGCCCGCCAGCGGCGATCGCGTCGTTGTCGGCCCACACGTCCGCGGGGAACAACTCGAAGCGCGAGTCCGCGAGGTAGCGCTGCTCCGGCGCCGCCCACTCGAACCACGAGCCCCAGACCTGCGGGACGAAGACGCGGGCGCCGGGCTGCGCATGGTCGCGGACCCAGGCAGCCAGACCCGGTGGAGCGTAGGCGAGCAGTCCCGTCCGGCCGGCCATGAGCGTCTGCCGGGCGCCACCACGGCAGCGCCGCGAGCACAGCGACCGCCAGGACGGCCGTGACGAGGGCATTGAGCCTCCGCGCGGTCCTGGTCTGCCCGCGCACCGGTCTCGGCCCGTCCGCGGGCGCTGCGGGCGCCGCGAGCGCCGCGGCCACCACGAGCACGACGCCCGCCGGCCACCATGCCGCCCCGCGCACCGCCCAGACGCCCATGGCCGCCAGTCCGGCCAGCCAGAGCGCATCGGGCCAGACCAGCCTCGCCCGGCCGCGCCACGCGACCGCGGCGGCGCCGACGACGGACGCGTAGAACAGGCCGCCGGTGACCGAGAGCGGGCTCGTGCGCTGCCACTCGGACACCCGCTGGGCGATCAGGGGGTCGGCGCCGATCCCGGCCGCGTACGCCCACACGCCCGGCCCGAACGGGGTCACGCAGGTGGCGGCGGTCCCCGCGACGAGCACGCCCAGCGACCGCCGCCACGGCCGGTGCCGGACCACGTCCTCCAGCCACGCGTAGCCCAGCAGCAGCGGCGCCAAGACGAAGCTGCCGTGGAGGTTCGCCCACGCGACCACGAGCAGCGGGGCCGCGAGGTAGGCGCGCGGATAGCGCTCCCGCCCCGCCACGAGCACGAGCATCGCCGCGAACACCGCGATCGCGAACAGCTGCGGCCGGAGCGCCAGGGCCGGCGCCGTGACGAGGAAGGCCAGGAGCGCGAGGACCGATGCCGTCCGCAGTCCCGCGCCGCGCAGCCGCCCGGCCACCACGAGCAGCCCGGTCATCGCGACCACGAGGGCTGCCCGCAGGACCGCCAGCAGCTCCCAGCCGCCCGCCCTGTGGCCCAAGGAGAGCAGCACCTGCGCCAGCCACTGCTGGTCGGTCCAGGGCTGGCCGTACACCGTGAAGGTGAAGCTGTCGGTCGTCGGGAGGGAGCCCGCCGAGAGGATCAGATCGCCCGTCCGCACCTGGTAGGCGAGGTCCACCGCGGGCAGCGGGACCAGCAGCGCCACCAGCGCGGGCAGGGCGAGCGCCACCGCCAGCCAGACGCGCGTGAGGGTCATGCGTCCGCGTCCGCGGGCGCGGCACCGCCTGCCACGGCGCCTCGCCGCCACAGGGGCGGGCACGCCGCCAGCACCGCGAGCGAGTTGAGCCAGATCACGGGCATCGCGATGACCACCCCGATCGGGACCAGCCAGGGCCGTCGGATCGCCGCGCCCGCAGCGACCACGGCCAGCGCGACCGGCAGGCGGAGCAGGAGCGGCACCGGCAGGAACCAGCCCGGGGTCTCCGGCGTGGAGGAGCTGGTCCGCAGGATCTCGAGCCAGGCCTGCCAGGCGCCGGGGTCGAGCAGGTACGACGCGGCCGCGATGGCTGCCGCGGCCCCGAGCGCCACCGCGAGCGCCCGCCACTGCCGGCGGACCACGAACCACGCGAGGCCCACGCCGGGGGTGACCTTGGTGAGGAGCATGAGCACCCACGAGGCCGACGCCCGGAACCCGAGCACGATGGCTGCCGCGTAGAGCAGGTGGACGTTGCCCGAGACGATCTCGAACGGGATCGGCAGGAACAGCATCGACGGCAGCGACCAGCGGCCCAGGAGGTACCAGAGCGCCGCGAAATTGAGGCCAGTCCAGAGAGTCACGAAGATCGGCCACGGCAGGATCGTTACCGGCGTCAACACCTGGGCGAAGGCGGGCGAGTAGAGGTAGGCGCCGAGGCGGCCGGCGGCCTGGCCGTACATGGCGCCGTGCGCGGTCGACCAGTACGCGTACGCGTCCACGCTCTGGTCCCACGGCTTCACCTGGAACAGCCGCAGGGCCAGGAACGCGACAACGAGGCCGAGGTAGCCGTCGCGGGCGAGCCGCACCACGACCAGCCGGGCGCGGCGGTCAGCCATCGAGCTGAGGCACCCTGGCCGTCGTCGCGATCCTGGCGCTCGCCGTCGCAGGGGCGAAGAGGCTGCGGTCGAGATGCGGCGAGAGCGCCGCGACGGCGATGGAGCTGAGGGTGCCCAGCTGGTACAGCCCGATGACCGAGATTGCGCACGCGATTGGGACCAGTCGCGGCCAGCCCTGGCGCGCGGCCACGGCGACCATCACGGAGGCGGCGAGCAGACGGGCGATGAGCGGCGGCCCGACGATCCGGGGGCCATTCTGGGTCGCACCCATGTTCGCGGTCGCGAACTCAGCGAACGAGGTCCACCACCCGGGCGCAAGCACGAAGGACCCGACAGCGATGAGCACTGTCGTGCCGGCCGCAATCGCGAACCGTCGCCACTCACCACGGAATGCGAACCAGAGCACGCCGATGCCGGTCGTCATCTTCGTGAGCAGTGGCACGGACCACCAAGCCGGGTGACGCATCCCGGCGACGATCGCGGCCACCATCGGCATCGTCACATTGCCGAGGAAGACGGCCGCGCTCGGTCCCTTGACCAAGTCCGCGATGGGCGACGAGGGGACGGGCAAGAACGCGAGGGCCAGCACGATCGGCGCCCAGCGTCCGAGCACGTACCCGAGCGAGGCACAGCAGATCGTGGTCCAGGCGATCACGTAGAGCCACCACCAGTCGGTCGCTCGGAGCGGCAGGATCAGCTGGGCCAAGACGGGGGGGTAGACGTATTCGCCAACGGCGTAGTGGCCGGGCTCGACCAGCCAGTAGAACCCGGCATCACCTGGAAGGGGTGCCACGCCAAGCACCTGGGCAATCCCAACGATCACCCCAACCATCGTCAGCGCGAGCACACCGAACCGGTCCCACGACGGGATGTATCGGAGGCTCATGAATTGGGGCGGCGTCACCGGCACCGCACCATCATCACATCACCGATGCGAGCCGTTATCGCCCGATCGTCCGGTCAGGCACCCAGCCCTGCTGGCTCCGGCCCAGTCAGTCAGACGTGGTCGGTTGTCGGTGAGGCCATGCCCTCCAGAGCGGGGCGGCCGCGATCTCGCGACCCAGGCGGAGGGCGGGCAACTCGATCGTTGCGTAGACGGCAGCTGAAACCGCGGTCGTCAGCAGCAGGGCGACGACCGCATTCGTGTAGGTGGCCGGCCCGACAAGGTCACGGACGGCCTCGTGCCACAGGTAGAAGGAATAGGAGAGCGCGCCGGCCACAGCCAGCCCTCTGCCCAGACGGGGTCCTGGCTTCGGGAGGGTGAGCAGCCAGGCGACGACCAGTGCCGATCCGGCAGCAGCAGGGACGTCCGGGTAGGCGATGTTGGGGAGGATCGATGTCGCGAGCAGGGCCATGCCGGCGACGGCGAGCGCGGAGCCGGCCGGAAGCTGACGCCGTCGGGTTAGCTGGGCAAGCACCATGCCGGGGACAAAGGCCCACGCCCACGCAATGAAGCCGAGGGGAACAACCCGGGTGAGCGCGAGGGTCGTCCCGCCAGCCGCGAGCGAAGCGGCGGCCACCAGCCACAGGATGGACCGCCGGCCGCGGGCGACGAAAGCGATCAGCGGCAGAGCTGCGTAGAACACCACCTCGATCTGCAGCGTCCACGCCACTATCACGGGCGTGTGCTCCATGGTGAGGATCCCCCACAGGTCGAGCGGCACGCCGTAGAGCCACCCAATGGCGAAGCTGGCGACGAGGTACGCCGGAGCGATCCGAAATAGCCGCCGCACCGCGTACCCCCAGAGGTCCACGCGCTGCTCGAGGAATGGCCGGTACAGCAAGTAGCCCGAAAGGGTGAAGAAGACGAGGACTCCGGCGTCGAGTCCGCCCAGCCATGTGCCGGGACCCGCATGGTCGACGAAGACCATACCTGCAGCGATGCCCCGCAGACCGTCCAGCCAGACGAGACGTCCGCTGTCCGAGTGGTGGTCGGGGGCGTGTAGGTCGCCATCGGGCGTTCGTCGCAAGAGATCCGACTCCAGTGAAGACGGCTCCTGCGATCCTACTTCCCGGCCACCCAAGCGTTATCGCCCGATCGTCCGGGTCCGCTCGCTCAGCCGGCGGCCGTCGACACCTCTCGCGGCCGCACCGCCCGGGCGCCCTCGTCATAGAGCTCCTGGACCGCGTTGACCATCCGCTGGACGCAGAAGCGGTCGTGGACCAGCTGGTGGCCGGCGCGGGCCAAGGTGTCCGCGTACGGGTGGTCGAGCAGCAGGCGGCTGATGGCCGACGCGAGGGCGGGCGGGTCGTGCGGCGGCACGAGCAGGCCCGTCACCCCGTCCTCGATCATCTCGGGGATGCCGCCCACGTTGGACGCCACCACGGGGCGCGACATGGCCATGGCCTCGAGGATGGTGAGCCCTTGCGCCTCCCGGTAGGAGGGCAGCACGGCCACGTCGAGCGCCGCGGTGACGGCCGCGATGTCGTCGCGGCGGCCGGTGAAGATGACGTGGCGCTCAACCCCCTGCTCGCGGGCGATCTCGCGCAGCGCATCCTGGCGGCTGCCCTCGCCCACGATCAGCAGGTACGCGCTGGGCACCCGCCCGAGCACGAGCGGCCACGCCTCGAGCAGCGTCGGGTGGCCCTTCTCGAGCTCGAGCCGGCCCACGACGCCCACGATCGCGGCGTCGGGGTCCATGCCGTACTCCTCGCGGAGCGTGCAGCAGGGCTCCTGGTGGTCGAGCCGGTCGAGGTCCACGCCGTTGTAGATGAGCACCCGCTCGGCGCCCAGGCGCCCCTCGTCGAGCACCTTGCGCTCGATGGCGCGCGACACCATGACCAGGCGGTCGATCGAGGGCGTCAGGCGCCGCAGCTGCTCCTGGTCCTCGCCCGAGCGGACCCGCGAGGAGTGGACGGTCGAGATGATCCAGGGCCGCCGGTGGCCCGCGGTGGCGATCGCGATCGAGGCCTTGGTGCCCACGATCTCCGCCCGGAACATGTGGTTGTGGACCACGTCGGGGCGGGCCTCGGCGAGGTGCGCGGCGAGGGTGGCGGTGGCGATCACGTCGTCGGGCTCGTCGAGCACCGTGACCTCGAAGCCTGCCCGCTGGAGCTTGCGCACCGCGGAGCCCGGCGAGAGCGACACGACCGACACGTCGTAGAAGTCGGGGTCGAGCCGGTTGACGAGGTTGAACACGTGCTCCTGGGCGCCGCCGTTGGTGCCGGTGGCCATCACCTCGACCACGCGCACGCGCTGCCGGCCGGGCACGGGCAGGTGGACCATCGGGGCGATGCAGGGGTCGGAGGGGAGCGGTCTCGTCATCTGACCATCATTCGGCGGACGAGCAGCCGCTGGATTGGCTCGTCCACCGCCCCCCACTCGTACTTGTACGGCTCGTCGCCGCGCAGGAAGTCGATCCGGCGGGCGCCGCGCTCCAGCGCCCGGCGGACCAGGCGCTCGATCATCACCACGCCGGGCGACAGCTCGCGCGCGTCCGGGTCGACGCCCGCGTTGTAGTAGAGGCAGGCGTCGCCCGTGTCGAACGACACGCAGGCGGCGATCCGGCGGCCGTCGACGGTGAGGAACGCGAGCCGCAGCGGCCCGTCGGCGCCGAGCAGCTCGAACAGCCGCGCGAAGAACACCCGGCTCTGGGCGCCGCCCTCGGTGTCGGGGAAGAGGCCGTCGTCGCCCCAGCGGCGCTGGTGGAGCTCGATGAACGCGGGCAGGTCCGCGAGCGGGTCGGCCGAGGCGTCCAGCCGCACCTCGCCCGCCGCCTCGGCGCGGCGCACCTTGCGCCGGATCTCGTGGCGCTCCTTCTTGCCCAGGCCCGCGAGGTACTCGTCGATCGTGGCGCCCGCGGGCAGCGTGGCCACCGGGCAGACCTCCTCGTCCTCGACGTTGAGCGTCCACCCCTCCGCCATCTCGCGGCGCCCGAACGCGTCGGCGAGGGCGGCGAGCGCGGGGTCGCCCGTGCGCAGGCGGCGCAGGTCCACCGCGTCCCACGGCTGCGGGTGGCCGGGGTCGCCGGCGGACGCGCAGTACTCGGCGAGGGCCTCGGCGGCGGCGGCCATGTGCTCGGGCGCGGCGAGGATCGTGGCGTAGTCGGCGTGGTAGCTCGCGCCGAAGAACAGCGCCTTCGCGTCGGCCGGCACCGCGGTGAGCGTGCGGCCCGCGGACTGGCGGAGCGTGGTGTGCAGCTGCAGGTCGCGCGGCTCCACCTCGTGGCGGTGCATCAGCGGGACGATCGCGACGGGCGCGGCCCCGTCGGGCGCGTCGGCCGGCACCATGACCACCGTCTCCTCGTGGGCGTTGGCCCCGTACGCGTCCCACCAGGCGCGGTGGAACGCCCACGACGAGAAGGGCGTGGCCCAGGGGTTGGCCGCCGCGAGCGCGTCCCAGGCGGCCGGGTCCACCTCGTCGAATGCCCGCCGGATCGGTCGCAGCGCCGCCGTCGGAGGACAGGCAGGCTCGTCAGCAGTGGTGGAGGGGGGCACGGGCGCGAGCATAGCACCGGGTCCGGAAGAGGCTCGGCGATGCTACTCCGGCGAATTCCAGCCCTTTGTCCAAGCCGTATTCCACTTGTCGGCCCACACGTGGCCGTTGCCGCAGCGGTGCTCGTCCGGGTGGCCCCACTTCTGGACGCACGGGAAGTCCCCGCCCGACATGCCGGCCTTGGCGCTGTCCACCGGGCAGGTGTGCGACGGGCAGGGTCCGATCGCCTCGTCAGGAAACGAGCCGATCCCCAGCACCTTGCCCAGGAAGAGGTAGACCGCCATCGGGGACAAACCTGTGCCGAGCGCCACCCAACTGGCCGCCCCCTCGGAGAAGACACCCTCGAGCAGGCCACCGCCGGCAAACTTCTCTGCTGCCTCGAACGCCTTGGTCAATTCCCCCGTGTCGGCGAGACCTGTGAGCTGGGCGATCATCGAGGCTCGCCCCGCGACACCGAGCCCTTTCTCGATCGCGAGCTCCGTGAGCTTCTCGACAATGACCTCCTCTGCCACCTCGCCGGCCGTCTTCTCCTCGGCCAGCTCGCCGGCCAGCCTCTCCTGTGCCAGCTCCCCGGCGGTCTTCTCCTGGGTGTAGTCGCGGCCGAACTTCCCAGTTGTGTACGGCCGGCCCTGCTCGTCGACGCCCTCGTACGTGTTGTCAGGGTTCTCCCTGGGGCCTCGAACCCGCGACTCTGAATTCCTTGGGCGAGGCCGACGAGGTTCCAGGGGCGGGCGCGTAGGAGCCGTCCTCGTTTAGGACCAGACGCTCGCCCTTCGGACCGATGTACTGGCCGGTCGGCGCCTCGAAGGTGAGCTGGTCCTCCGGGACGTCGGTGGCCGCCCCGGAGGCGTCGTAGACCACGACGGTCCGGGTGGGCTTCCAGGCCAGGACACCATCAAGCGCCCCCGGGCCCGTCTCCGCCGGAGGCCGGTCGCTGCGGTCCTGACCCCCGGAAGTCGAGGGGCCGGCCGACGTCTTGGTCCGGTCGGCCTCCTTGGTCCCGTCGGCGTAGCCCTGCTTGTAAACGAGCAGATCCGCGGGATCCATGGGCCCGGGATTGCTGTCGTTCCCGGCTCGACCGGCCTCGTACCCCTTCTTGTAGGAGTCGGGGCTCACGACCATCGGGGCGGGCGGTGGAGACTGGTTCCCCGCGGTCCGTGGGGCACTCGTTGTGCCGGTCCCGGACGACGTCGCACCCGACGCGGTGGCCGCGGGCGTCGCGTCAATGGGCGAGTAGGAGCCGTCGGCGTTCCGCTTCAGCAGGTCGCCTCGCGGCGTCTCCCACCGCCCTGCGTCCGCGTCGTAGAGGATCTCGGAGTCGGCGTACTCAGCGGCCTGTCCGCTCCTGTCGTACACGACGGCGCGCTGCACGACCATCGGCCGAGTCGCGGCCTTCGGCTCCCATCGCCCACGCCGCATCAGTCTGGTGGCGGCCGCGTTTCCCGCATCCCGCTGGAGATCGAGCAGCAGCTGGATGTCCGGGGCTGGCGCGGCCCGGACCACGCGCGGGTCAGCCGATCGCGCCGGCTCCCGGTCGGGGCCGGGGCGGCGGGACAACCGATCCATCGCGAAGCTCCGACTGAGAGCAGTTGACGGGGCCCGGACGACCGATGTGGTCGCGCCCGCCAGTCGCAGCGTGCGAGCCGTCTTGGCGCGCTCCCTGGGCCACCGCCGACCCAGACGCTCCGCTCGTCGGCCTCCGCATGCAAGGCCCAATCGGCTAGACGATCGGGCAGAACGAAGTGCACCAACGGTGTCGGGGTCGCCGTGCTTGCTCCGGCTTGGCCCCTTGTCTCCTCAGTGCAGGAGCGCCCGCAGCGCGCCCAGCGACAGCATCGTCGCGTGCGGGTTCGCCAGGCGTCGGAGCAGGAAGTACTCGGGCAGTGGGTGGTCATCGGTGACGAGCGGCCCCGGGCCCACCGCGGCGCGCAGCTGGTCGCCCGCGGCCCAGGTGAGTCCGAGCAGCGTGTCGGTCCACTGCTGCACCGTGCGCTGGCGCGAGTCCGGCGCGTCGTTGACGTCCGCGAGCACGCCCGGCCGGTTGAGCACCGCGGCGATGCCGGCCGAGGTGAGGTCCACGGATCCGTCGGAGCCGATCATGTAGAAGCCGTAGCCGCCCGCCCCCGCGATGACGCGCACGTTCGCGAACACGGCCAGGAACGTGCGCACGTGGGCCAGGAAGTCGTCGAGCGTCTGGCCGTACGGCACCCACTGGACCATCACCCCGCCCGGGTTGAGGCGCGCCTTGGACGCCTGGTAGAACTCGAGCGAGGAGATCACCGAGACGCCCGAGCTCTCGATCGGCGGCGGCGGGTCCACGATCACGAAGTCGTAGGTCGCGCTGGTCAGCTCCACGTCATTGCGGCCGTCGGCGACGATCACCCGGCCCTTGGGGTCGGCCAGCACCTGCGCGGCGTCGGGGTAGTACCAGTGGAACATCCCGGGCACCGACGGCACCAGCTCCACCACATCGGTCTGGACGCCGGCCCGGAGCGAGGTCCGGAACGCGGTGCCCATGCCGAAGGCGATGGCCAACCCGCGCGTGGTGTCCGGCCGGAGCATCAGGGGCAGCAGCGGCATGAACTTGGTGTCCACCGTGATCAGCGTCATCGAGGTGCCATTGACCCACAGCTGCTTGGCCCCGTTGTGCTCGCCCGCCACCACCGAGGCGATCTCGTCCTCGGTGGCCGCGAACACGGTGCCGTGCTCCTGGGCGAGCAGCGTCGTGGTGGGGTTGCGGAAGGCCGAGCCCGACACCACGGCTACCGCCACCAGCACCGCGGCCGCGGCGCCCGCCGCGCCGCCGGCCCAGCGGAATGCCCGTCGCGCGGGCGCCGTCCGCGCCAGGAGCCACGCTCCCACGGCCGCGTTGACGAGCGCGAGGCCCGCGAGGGTGGCCGGCGAGCCGATGAGCGGGATCACGAAGAACGGCAGCAGGAACGTGGCGGCGATCGACCCGGCGGTGTTGACCGCGAGCAGCGCGCCGCTGGCCGAGCCCTCGGCGCCGGCCTCGTCGGCCAGCAGCCCGGCGGTGGCCGGGAACGTGATCCCCATCGCCACCGTGGGCGGCAGCACCACCACCGCGGCCGCCCAGGCGAACGACTGGAGCGCGTCCATGAAGTCGGGCGCCGAGCCGTTGAACGGCTTGGACGGTGACGCGAGGACCGCGGCGCCGCCAACCACGAGGACCGCGGTGGCAACCTGCGCGAGCCCGATGAGCGCGGGGGCGTGGGCCCGCCGCGGCCGGATCACGCCCAGCACGACGGCCCCGGTCGCGATGCCGACGAGGAACAGCGCCAGGATGATCGTGAACACGTAGGTGGAGCTGCCGGTCCCCGCGCCCAGCATCCGGTTCCAGACGACCTGGTAGCCGAGCGAGGTGAGCCCCGACACGAACGCGAGGCCCAGCGCCAGCCGGCGGCGGGCGGGCTCGGGCGACCGGTCGGCCGGCGTCGGCTTCGAGGCTTGCGCCGGCTCCGTCTCGTCCGTGGCTGTCGCCGCCTCGTCGGCCGCCCCCTCGGCCCGCCCCCATCGCCAGTCGAGCAGCAGCGCGACGATCCCCGCGGTCGCCGAGCAGACCGCGCCCACGCGCAGCCCACCCGACAGCCCCAGCAGCTCGATCAGCACGAAGCCCGCCAGGACGGTCCCGCCGATCGCGCCGATCGTGTTGGCCGCGTACAGCCGCTGGAAGGCGCCCGCCAGGCCGCGGGGTCCGTGCGCGAGGAACCGGGTGAGCGTGGGCAGCGTGGCGCCCATCAGCAGGGTGGCGGGCGCGAGGGCCAGGATCGAGAACGCGAACCGCACGAGCGCCAGCGCCACCGGGTTCTGCGAGAGCCCCTCGTACGCGCCGCGGTAGCCGTCGCCCACCAGGCCGAAGCTGAAGGGCGTGACGAGCACGACGACCACGACCACGAGCTCGAGCGCCCCGTACAGCCGCAGCGGCCGGGCCACCCGGTCGGCCACCCGCCCGCCCACGGCCCCGCCCACCGCGAGCCCGCCGAAGAACCCGGTCAGGATCGTGGCCGTGGCCTGGCTCGTGTTGCCGAACACCAGCACCAGCTGGCGCGCCCAGACCACCTCGTAGATCAGGCCCGCCGCGCCCGAGAGCACGAACAGCAGGAGCAGCGGCCAGATCGGCACGGCTGCCCGTCCCCCTCGAAGCGGCGTCATCGGCATGGGACCTGAGATGGTACGGCCAGCAACCCGCGGCCGCCTCCGGAGCCTCGGCGGGCGCGAGGGCGGCACTCACGAGAGGCTGTGCGCAACGGCACGTCCGCGAGCCCTACGGGCTCATGACCGGTGGCGTCTCGCACATGAGATGGCGCACCTGGGCGAGCAGCGCCGGATCGACAGGCCCGACGGGCGACCAGGCGGGCGGGTCCAGCGCGCCGGGCGCTTCCACCAGGTCCCGGATGCGTGCCGTCGTCGGCATCATCTCCATCACGAAGGTCACGGGGTCGTCCTGTGCCTGCTGCGTGTGGCACGACAGGCCGTCGGGCGAGAAGGCGACGTCGACCACCGCGCGGCTGATCTGCGAGGTGGACGTTAGCCCAGGAAACGAGAGGATCAGGGTCAACGCGCTGAGAACGAGGGCGACCCCCGACCACAGCCCAACGGCCAGCGGCGGACGGTTGCGGACCAGATGCCCGATGGGCCCGACGGGGGGAGTGGCAAGCAGCCCGACCATCGCCAGGTAGCCGGTCGTGTAGACGTACCGTGATGCGCCCGTGACCTGGGGCCCGAGGCACGCGCGGCTCCCCGCGATCAGCACGCCGACCACCACGATCCCCGCCAAGGCGGCTGCGGCAAGCTCAACCGCGGCTCGGCTTCGGGCGGCGTAGGCGAGCGTCACGACCCACAGTCCCGCCGCCGCGGCTGCCATCGAGACGAGTGGTTCCGTGGTCAACCCCACCCCGAGCGGCGCCCCGACCGCGTAGACCAGGGTCGTCAGCGAGAGGGGCACCGAGCTGGTCGCCCAGGTGGCGGCGGACACCGGCGGGCACACCGACGGGCCCGTCATGTGGTAGGCCCCGTACCACGCCAGGTACCCGGCGGCAACAGGCGCCAGGGCCAGCACCGCCCTCCAGTCTCGCCGGAGGAGGGCGAAGACCCCGACGGCGCCCGCAATCGCGATGCCGAACGAGGACGACGCAAGGCCCAGCGCAACGAGGGCCGCGGCGAGCACCGGCCGCGAACGCGGCCCATCGAGGAGCACCAGGGCCCAGACGCCGGCGGCCGTGGAGACCACGACGCTCACCATGATCATCCAAGTCATCACGTCGGACGCGGCGCCAAGGAACAGCAGCAGGGCTACCCCGGCGAGCGCCACCACCGGGCGGACCCGGCGCAACGCGAGGACGAGGACGCCCGCCGCCGCGACGACGTGCGCGAGGTCGAGCACGAGCAGGTAGAGCCAGTGCGGGCCTAGGCCGACCGCGTCCCGCAGGACGACGAAGATCGCGATCGGGACCGCCGAGAGGTGCTCGTTGTGGGGACGAAGCAGCGAGTCCAGCGTGAGGCTGCGATCGGCCAGGATGATCCAGTCGTCGGCGGTGAAGGTCAGCCCGCTCCCAACCAGCTGCCAGAAGACGACGGCGCCGATCGCCATCAACGCGAAGGCCGTCCAGCTGCGGCGCGATGGCCACGTCGCCCGACCCGGCCCGATCACGTCCTGCACGACTGTCCGACTCAGGGCCATCGAGCTAGAGATGGTAGGCCCAGTAGACGCCGGCCGCGCCGATCAACACGCCCCAGCCCAGGACCACCCACGCCCACCACGGGAAGCCGCCGCGCCGCTTGACCCCGAAGAGCGCCACCATCGCCCACACGAACGGGATGGAGTCGAGGAAGTAGCGGTACCCGTACTGGAGCCAGCCGCCGCCGTAGTAGAGCAGCGTGGGGATGAGCACCAGCACCGCGGTGGCGAGCAGGATCCACGTCCGCCGGTCGCGCCACGGTGCCAGGAGGCCGATGAACAGCGCCGGGCTCGTGAACAGCACCGACATGCCGAGGCCGTCGGGCTGGAACCAGGGGAACGTGCCCGTGAGCCGCGGCAGCTTCCAGAACAGGTACTCGAGGTTCATCCCCACGTGGACCGGCGAGAACAGGCCCTCCTGGCGCAGCGCCTCGAGCCATCCGGGCAGGGTGGCGAGGGCGTAGCCGGATTCGAGGACCGAGCCGAAGCGCGCGTCGTTGTACCAGAAGAAGAACGCCAGACTGGGCAGGAAGCCCGCGACGAGCCCCGTCCAGTCGCGCCAAGGGAACCTCGCCGCCCGTTCGCGCAGGGTGAGGCCGCGGTCGAGCACCCCGGCACTGTCGAGCGCCCACAGCGCCAGGCCCGGCCCGGCGAACGCCAGTGGCGCCCGGGTCAGGAACCCGAGGCCCACGAGGAACCCCATGAGCAGCGCCCGCTGCCGGCCGAACATCTCGGCGATCAGCAGCAACACGAGGATCGTGGCCACCAGGTGCCCGGTGTGCCACACCCCGCCCCGCGTGGTCACCCACCAGATCTGGGTGGAGAAGCCCAGCAAGACCGCCAGGAACAGCCTGCCCATGACCGGCCGTACCCCGATCCGCCCGGGCACCCAGTAGGCGAGGCCCACCACCGCCGCCGCCAGCGCGGCGTTGATCCCGGTCTCCCAGTGGTCCGCGTTGACCGGGCCGATGAGCGCCACGAGCGGCATCAGCGCGATCGCCGGGAACGGGGCGAACGGCACGAAGATGTGCCCGGCGCGGATGATCACGTCGTTCTCGCCCGTCACCGGGGCGTTGGGCGAGAGGCCGAGCGGGATCCACACCCGCCCGTGGAGGAACGCGTCCGCGAGGTACATGAAGTCGGCGCGGCCCGCGCTGAAGTTCATGTTGGACAGCCAGAAGACGAAGAACGACGCCACGACGAGGCCGACGCCGACCGCCACCGTGTACGCCGTTCGCGACCCGTTCTGCTGCACTCGTCACCCGGAAGCGTGGACCGGGCGCGCGCCCGGGAGGCCGGGCAAGTCTACCGAGGGTGGCGACGAGACCGCACTGCCCCTACTGACCGGCCAGGTCCCGCCCTTCGCCCAGCAGGGCGAAGGAGTCGGCGACGACGCGGCGCTCAGCAGGGCTGATCCCGACCTCCTCCGCCTCCGCCTCCCAGCCCGATACCGCCGCGGTCACCTCGGCGAGGATTCGCCGGGCGTCCGCCATCCCGAGCGCGTACAGGCGGTGGGTCGCGAACGCGGCCCGCACGTCCTGCGCTTGCGTCAGACCGTCGAGCGAGAGGCTGTGCGGGTGGGCGGCGCGCGCCGGGTTCATGTCGAACGCCGGCGACAGCCGCCATCCCTCCTTCGTGCGCAAGAACCCGTGATTGCGCAGGTGGTCGTCGCGGCTCCCTGCCATGACGTTGAAGAGCAGCCGCCGGAAGAGCTGCGCCAGGTCGTCCTTGACGTGGCCTGGCGCGCCGAAGCGACTGATCGCCTGGGCGATGTCCGTGTAGGACGCGGCCTCACCGTCCCGATGGTCGGTCAGGGTCATGGCAGAGATGTAGAGACGCCGATCAGCGGATGCCCCACGATCGAATCGGCGCACCAGGAAGGTGCGGCCGCGACCGGGACCGTTGACGGCAAGGAGCCGATGGTCGGCGACCTCGATCCCGCTGCGCTGGGCGATGTTGGCGAACACGAACTCCCATGCTCCGATGTCGAGACGGCGGTCCTCGCGCGACGGGAACTTGGCGATCCACAGGTCGCCCCCGGCGTCCCGAACGCTCGCCTTCGGGCGCGCGCCACCGAGCGACGAGCCGGGCGCAACGAGGTCGCGAAGCCTGGAACTCTCGATCTCCGCGTCAGGGTCCTCCTCGACCCGCCGCGCCAGGTCCTGCAGCTCGCGAAGCGATGTCATGAGCGGAACCGCCGGATCGCCAGCGCGGAGGAACGGGCCCCCCTGTGCCGGGACGACCCGCAGCCCGCCCATCCGCGTCAGGTCGGACACGCCGACGAGGAGGTCCCAGGCGCCCAGCCGCCTCCCCTGTTCCCGGGCGAGGAGCATCTGGCCCCAGGCATCAGGCGTCGTGTCGAGCAGCGACGGCGGGAGCGCGTCGGCACCCAGCTGCTGCTCGCCGGCGAACAGCGGAGTCCGCGGGTCCAGGGCGAACGCGTTGCCATTCGCCAGCCACGCGGGGTCGTAGGCGAACGACACCGGGCGACGGGACCCCGTCGCTGCCCAGCGTGTCAGCGTGCCGACGAGGGTACGCGGACCCAGCTCGGGGGTGTCGAGGACGACCCGGAGCCGCTCGTGGTCGCCAGCCATCAGGACTTCGGGCCTGTGCGGTGGGGAAGTGGTGTTCGGGCGTCGACCAGCCGCCGCCCGACCTCGTCGTCGGCGGCAAGCAGGTCCAGGTCGGCGTCGAGTGCCAGTACCTCGAGCACGCGGGCCAGGACCGCTGCGCTGACGGTGAGGTCACCCGCCTCCAGCTTGCGCAGCGTCGGGCGCGACACGAACGCGCGCTCGGCCATTTCGGCCTCGCTCATGCGGCGCCGCAGCCGGGCGGACCGAAGCCGCTCGCCGAGCGCCACGGCACGCCGCAGGGTGGCCGGGAAGAGGCTCCGGGCAGATCGTCCCATGGCAAATACTATTTACACCAACTGGCGATCTTGTCAAGAGTATTTGCCTCGCGCGTGTCGCATCGCTTCACGATCCCAAGGTTCCAATCCGGTGCGACTTGACGCATGCCAACACTCGAGTAGTCTGAAGTGCACGGCACGTGTAGCCCATTGCCAAGGAGGCCTCCTGAGTTGGCCACAGAGCAGGGGAAGCGGATCAACGTGGTGCTCGACGAGGAGCACGCGGCCAGGCTGAACGAGGTCGCAGCGCGGCTCTACGTCCAGCCCGGGACGGTCGCTCGCTCGCTGCTGTCCACGGCGCTGGACCAGGTGGACCCCGAGGCGGCGACGATCACGGCCCTGCTCGACGCGATCCCCGGCGCATGGGAGCGGACCATGGAAGGCGTCGCTGACGCCAAGGCTGGCCGCGTCGTCCCGCTCTCCGAGCTCTGACGCGCCGTGGCGAGGGTCGTCGCGACGCGGCGCGCGAGTTCGGACCTCAGCGGCCTCATCGCCACCCGCCACCTGCCCGATGACGCGCGGGACCGCGTCCGCCGATCGCTCTCGCAGCTCGAGACCTTCCCGCTCGCCGGCAGGAGGCTGACCGGGCGCTGGCGCGGCTTCCGCGTCATCCTGGGCCCGTGGCCGTGGATGCTCCTCGTGTACCAGTACGACGAGCGCACCGACACCGTGACGGTCGATGCGGTCCACGACGCACGCGCCGTGTCTGCCGCCACATCTGAGCGCGACTGACATGGCGGGTCACGCCGGGGCGGCAGCGTCCTCCTGGAACCCGACGAGGACCACCGCCGCCAGCGCCAACCAGAACGCCGCCGGGTAGGCGGCCGGCGGGATCACCCCCACGAGCACCACCGAGGTGGCGAGCGGGATGAGCGCCGCCCACCACTGCCGGCGCGAGAGCAGCCACGCGACGGGCACCAGCAGCAGCAGCGCGTAGTGGTCCCACAGGATGGGCGAGAGCAGCTGGCTCGCCACCAGCGCCACCAGGTACCCGGGCACCGCGGGCAGCCGGAGCGCGGCGGCAACCGTGATGACCGCCACCGCCGCCATCGAGGCCCACTGCAGCGCCGACGCGGCGTCGCGCGACAGCCCCGCCTGGTACGCCACCGCGCCCACGGTGAAGTTGTGGGGCGTGGTGATCGGGTCGCTCACCCGGCCGATGAGCGTCAGGAAGTCGGACCACGACGACAGTCCGGCGGCCAGCGTCGCCGCCGCCGCCAGCACCGCCAGCACCGCCACGCCGGCGCCCACGTCGAGCCAGCGCCGCCGCAGGAGCGCCCACACCAGCACGAGACCCGGCTGCATCTTGACGGCCGCGCCCAGGCCGCCGGACACCCCCACCGCACCCGGCCGCTCGAGCCACCGCCAGCCCGCCGCGAACAGCAGCAGCAGCAGCGGGCCCACCTGGCCGAGCTTCACCGCGTACAGGACCGGCCACGACAGCGCAGCGAGCAGCGCCACCAGCCAGCGGAGGCGGGCCGACACCGGCAGGAGGGCGATCCCGCCGGACAGCGCCGCCACCAGGAGCGCGGTCCACGCCCAGACCGCGGCGGACTCCGGCAGCAGGGCGAACGGCAGGACCAGCGGGATGAACGTGGGCGGGTAGTAGAAGAGGCCGAAGCCCCCGGCAGCCTCGAACGAGGTGTCGTAGGCGGGCTGGCCCGCGAGCAGGCGCGAGCCCGCCGCCCAGTACGCGCGGAAGTCGTAGCCCAGCGTGTCCCCGGCCACCGCGAGCGTGGCGCCGAGGAAGACCGCCGCGGCGGCGATCGCGAACAGCGGCAGCAGGCGGGCGAGCGCCTCGGCCAGCCGGGCGGCGGCCCCGCCGGGCTCAGGCGCCCTGGCTGCTGTGGGCGGCGCGGCGGACATCGCGGTGGACGAGCGGCGTGCGGAACAGGTCCCAGGCCACCCGCAGCGCCAGGCGGAACCCCGGGTGCATGCGGGAGCCGTGGACGTCGGTCCAGCGGATGGGCACCACCGCGAACGAGTAGCCGCGCCGGCGGACCAGGAAGATCACCTCCACGTCGAACACGATGCTCGTGACCTTCTGGCGGGCGAACACGTCCCGGGCCACCTCGCGGCGGAAGCCCTTGAAGCCGCACTGGGTGTCCTGGACCGGGCCCACCACCCAGAGCGACGCGAGCAGGTGGAACGCCTTGCCCAGCGCCCGGCGCCAGGCCGGCTGCGAGGCCCGCATGTCCGAGCCGTCGGGCTGGATCCGCGAGCCGTACGCCGCGTCCGCGGTCTCGAGCGCCGCCACCAGCGGCACCAGCTGGTCGGGCGGGGTGGCCATGTCCGCGTCGGCGAACACGAGCAGGTCGCCCGGCGCGTGGAGCATCCCGGCGCGCACCGCCGCCCCCTTGCCGCCGTGCGGCACCGGCAGCAGCGAGAGCTCGCCCGCCGCCAGCTCCGGCCGGGCGCGCACGAGCGCCGTCGTGCCGTCGGCCGAGCCGTCGTCCACCACCATCACGTGCGTCGTGAGCGCCAGCGCCTCGCGCCCCGGGCCGTGCAGCCACGCGAACAGCTCGTCGAGGGCAGGCCCCAGCCGCGCCTCCTCGTTGTAGGCGGGCAGGACGACGGTCAGCGACTCGTGGGGCATCGGGGGGAGTCTAGCGGCG
>CAVQKO010000006.1:0-773375 GCA_963713075.1 uncultured Chloroflexia bacterium | reverse complement strand
CCCGCTCGGGCGTGTCCGAGCGGGCCTCGCCATGGGCCTGCTGTGGGCCGCCTGGCACTACCCGCTCATCCTCATCAGCGGGGCCTACCATGGAGGCGCAGACCTCCCGTTCCTGGCGCTCTTCACGGCCACGGTCGTGGCGATCACCTTCATCAGCAACGAGATGAGGGTGGCATCGGGCAGCTCCTGGCCGTCCACGATCCTCCACGGTGCGCACAACGCCTCGTGGGACCAGCTGCGCAGCCTCGCCACGCGCCCCTCCGGCTCTCTCGACCTCCTGGCGGGCGAGTCGGGCCTCGTCCCGCTGCTCCTCTACGGGGCCGTCGCCGTCTGGGTCGTCGCCACGCGGAGGGACTGGGTCGAGACGCGTGGCCGGGCGAGCGGAGAGGGTTGGGGGGCCGAGCTTCTCGAGGCTCACCGCTGAGTCGCTCCTGGCAGTCAGAAACGAGCCCCTCAGCGAGCAAGCTCGGCACTGGTCGGCGCAGCGGCGATGGCTCCGGTCCCCGGCCATCGCGGTACAGGATGTTCTCGCGGCGGGCATCTCGGCGGGCACGCTCCACCCGCCGATCGGCTCGCCATCCGGATGGACGGACCCTCATGCCCAGCGATGTGGCGCCTCGATCACCGCAGGCGCCATGCCCCGGTCGGGCGGTGCCGCCGCCAATTGCCGGGAGGGTCGCCTTGCGGCCAACCCGACAACCGTGTAGGCCCCCGCGCCGTCGCCCTTTGAGTCGGTGGCGAGTCTGCCGAAATTCGCTCAGATCGGCGGGGCGACCAGGGCGACCCGCCGAATGGGCAGCTCGTCGACCGGCTTCCGCGACAGGAACCGCGGCCCCGCGACCACGACCACGGCGACGACCAGGACCGCGGACAGCGCGCTGCCGCCGATGTAGAGCCACATCGGCGCCATGAGGCCGAGGTTGCCCGGTGATGAAGGCCCCGCAGAAGTTGAACCCGAAGTGCGCGACGACGGTCGCGACCAGGCTGCCGCCGGTGCTGTTGTAGATCCAGGTGAACACGATCGCGAGGCCGACGATCTGCGGGACCAGGATCGGCAGCGGGAGGGGCGTGTTCCCCGGGAGCCCGTACTGGGGGAGGTGCCAGAGCGCCCACAGGACGCCCAGCAGGGTGCTCGCCCCGAGCGCGCCGGACGTCGTCTGCATCCTGGGCAGGGCGAACCCGCGCCAGCCGGCCTCCTCGGACAGGGGCCCCGAGGCGAGGGTGAACGCGAGCCACCCGAGGAGCACGGGGAGCGTCATCCCGGGCTCGGGCCCGGCGACGTCGTTGCCGAGCAGCACGTACGCCGCGGTCAGGCCAAGGCCGCCCAGGAGGAGGACGGCGGAGGCCAGGTACCAGCGCCAGCCGATCCTCCAGCGGGTGAACCCCGAGAGGAGCCGCCCCACCTCCGGTCGGCCCCCGATGGCCCAGGAGACTGCGATGGCCGCGAGCGTCGGGCTCGCCACGCCCACGAGCCAGAACGGCCCATATGGCAGCCAGGAGGCGTTCGGGATGTAGGCCAGGAACGCCGCGGCGCCGATCCCGTACGCGAGCACGAAGAAGGCCACCAGCTGGTGTCGTCGGACCAGGTCCGGGATGACGCGCACGATCGCACGCTCTCCATTGAGACGCTCAGGGAGCCTCAGGCAACGCAGGTGACCGACGGCTTCATCACCGTGCCGCCCGGGCCATCTCTCCGATAGGCCGTCCGTCATCGGGGCACCACGATCCGCGTCCGGCAGGCGGGCGCGCAGGGTCGCCGGGGTGCCCGCGCGGCGTTCGGTCGACCTCGCACGGGAGCGCGAGACCTCGCGAGCCCGCCGAGTCACGGGCCGCTCGTCAGGCTCGAACGCCGGCGATGAGGTCGCGCACCTCCGCCTCCCACCCCTCGACGGCCTCGAGCTGCGCCTCGCGCTCCAGCGGGTCCTTCACGTAGCCGCGCGCCAGGTCCCCGAGGTGGGCGTAGAACCCCGCCAGCGTCGCGAGCTGCTCCCGGTGGTCGACCAGCGGCCCGACCTCGCCCGCTCCGAGCGCGCGCTCCAGCCCGTCGAGGACCTCGACCCACCGCTCGGCGGGCATCCCGGCTCGCTGCTTGAAGTCGCGCACCATCCACTGGCGCTCGAAGAAGGATCGCCGACGCCATCCCTCGGCCTGCTCGCTGAGCGTGCTTCGCACCTGGCGGCAGCGCGCCGCGAGCTCCTCCGGCTTGGCCAAGGCCGGGGCAGCGTCGAGCGCCGGCAGGCCGGGTTCAGTGCCAGCCAGCGGGAAGGCCGGCGCCTCCGGGAGCGCGATCCCCGCATCCACCAGCGCCTGCGTGGAACTGATCTCCTGGCCGGCGTAGCGGTCCGCCATCGCGACGGCCGCCGCGAACCCGGCGCCGGCCGCCTCGACCGAGATGAGGGTCGGGCGGGTGAGCCTGAGGAACTCCGCCCCGGACAGTCCCAGGCGCGGGAGCAGGCGCCCGACGGCGGCGACCGCGGTCTCGGTGGGGACGAGCCCGGGGCCGATGGTGAAGGAAATGACGCCGGTCCCGGAGAGCTCGGCCTCGAGCGAGCTCGCGAGCGCGACCTGGGCGGCCTTGAGGGACTCGTACGCCGCCTGGTAGGGGCCGCCGGCCGAGGACACGCAGACGAACACGCCCGACTTCCGCTCGACCATCCCGGGGAGGCAGGCCCGCGCGAGCAGGGCCGGGCCGCGCAGGTTGACGGCGTAGCTGCGGTCCCAGTCCTCGATCGCCGTCTCCCACGCCGCGTCGCCGGTGGGGGCCGCCGTGGCGTTGTTGAGCACCACGTCGACGGCGCCGAACATGCTGCTGACGGTCTCGAGCAGGCGGGCGACGGCCCCCTCGTCGGCCACGTCGGTCGGGACGGCTCGGACGCGGCCTGCGCCCCACTCGCCCGCAAGCGCGGACTCGGCCGACGCCGAGGCCTCGCGGTCGATCTCGGCGAGGACCACTCGGCATCCCAGCCAGAGCAGCGCCCGGCTCGCCTCGAGCCCGATGCTGCGCCCGCCGCCCGTGACGATGGCGACCTTGCCCGCGAGGCAGGTAGGGGCGAGATGGCCGGTCGCGATCAAGAGGCTCACTGGCGTCTCCAAGGGGCACGGTGGGACGCCGAGGGGATCCGAGCCTAGGCGCCTTGCCGACGCCCGGACAAGGGCCCACTGGACGCGGTTCGCCCGTGCCCGGCACCCCACGGTTCAGCGTCGTTGCGCAGGGTGGGCGCTGCTGCGGGGCCTACGGCAGCATGAACGGCGGGACGGGCACCTCCCCCCGGGCGATGCACGAGACGTCGACGGCAGACGCGTTGGCGCGCTCGACGAACGCCGCGATGATCTCGGGCATGCACGCGAGGTGGCCGACGGTGTGGCCCTGCCCCGGCACGACGACGATGCGGCTGTTGGGCATCTGGCCCGGGACGGCCGTGAGGTTCGGCGGCGGGTCCTGCGGGTCGGCGTCGCCGACCGTCCACAGGACCGGGACGTCGGTGCGCACGGGATCCGCGTCGTTCGCCGCGACGACGCCCTTGGGGATGTAGCGGCAGAGGGTCGCCTGGTCCCGCGCCATGGCGACCTCCGTGTCGCGGTAGTAGCTGCCCGTTCCAGCGCGCGCGACCTCGTCGGGGTCGTAGCGCGCCCAGGCCTCCGAGCAGCGGATCACCTGCGACATGAGCGGGTTCCTGCCCGAGTCGCCGCTGAGCGATGCTTGGAGCTTGGCGATCGCCTCCCAGTCGCTCTCGTGGACGAGGTGGATGGCGAGGGGGACCACGGCCGCGCTGGACGAGTTCACCAGCAGGCTGTGGATGCCAGACGTGATGTCGTCCTTCGTGAGGACCCCCGGCTTGCCGGTCGCCGGGTCGGTGATCGTCGTCGTCACCGGCGTCTTGAACCGCTGGAGGACCTCAGCGAGCTCGGCCTTGATGTCGGGGAAGGCTGCCTTGCATCCGGCATCGGCCGAGCAGCGAGCGAGCAGGAGGTCGAGGGCTCGCTGGCTGTTGGGGGCGACCCGCTCGAAGATGGGCACGTCGAGCGGGGTCCCGCCGTCGAGCACCGCGACGCGAACGCGATCGCCGTGCTGGCGCAGGTAGTAGAGCCCCAGCGTCGCGCCGTACGAGGGGCCGTAGAGATCGATCCTCTCGTACCCGAGCGCCGCTCGGACGGCGTCGATGTCGTCGGCGGCCATCGAGCTCGTGTACAGCCGCGGGTCCGCGTCGAGCGGGCCGAGGAGGTCGCGCGCCCAGGCGGACCAGCGGGCGTCCGCGTCGGCGCGGGAGAGGCCGGCCGTCACCGGCGACGCGGGCATCAGGACCTGGTTCGAGCCGCCCGTCCCGCGCTGGTCGATGAGCACGATGTCTCGCGTGGCGTGGATCCCGTTGAACGTGCCGGGCATCCAGGTCAGGAGCGTGGTTCCGGCGCCCCCGGGTCCGCCCGCCAGGCCGAACACCGGGTCCGCCGCGGCCGTCGCCGCCTGGGCCGCGATCACGACAATGCGGAGGCCGATCTTGCGCCCGGATGGACGGGCAGGATCCTCGGGCACCTCGAGCGTCCCACACAGCGCGGACAGCCCGCTGCCGATCGCGCAGTCGGTCATCGGCCTCCCGCCCAGCGACAGCTGGCGGCTCGACTCCGCACTCGAGCTAGGAGAGGGCTCGGCGCTCGTCGTCGGCGGCGTGGCCCGGGTCGGGGTCGGCAACGTAGCGCTCGGGCTCGACGACACGCACCCTGCGGCCACGAGCACTGCCAGCAGCGTCGCTGCCAGTCGCCGAGTCCCAGCGATTTCCTCGACCTGCACTCCGCAATCCTCTTTGTTCAGTCCTGCCGACCGGGCGGCGCCGGTGGGGCGCGCGGTCATTGGGCGAGTTCGGCCCGTCCGCATCAAGGGCCGCAACGCCCGATACCGGCGCAACGAGCGCTGGGGAGAGGCCGCAGCACAACGAGAACCGGGGAAGTCAACCCATCCGGATGAACCCTCGCGTCCGCCGCGCAGGGGCCTCCCTCCGTCTCCAGATGGCGGCCGCACGGCGACGCCGGCCTCCGCTGGGCGACGGACAGTCGGTTCGGCCCTATTGGCGGTCTCGGCGCTGCGAGACGATCGCGGGCAGGATCGGGACGATCGCGCGCTCCGCGACCAGCACCAAGGTCGCCCCGTTCAGTCACGACGGTAGTTGTAGCGCGGGGAGCTGAACATGGATCCCACGGAGTCGCAGGCGTTCATCTGGCATGAGCTGATGTCGCGCGACCCCGACAGCTCCGAGCGCTTCTACGAATCCGTGGCCGGCCTGCGCGTCCAGCGCCTGGGCGACGGCCCCGATGCATACCGCCTGCTGCTCGCAGGCGATCGTCCTGTCGGTGGCCTGACCGGCCCGCGCCCGGACAGCGACGTGTGGCCGTCGGGCGGCCCCGCGGGCCACTGGGTCGGCTACTTCGCCTGCGACGACGTCGACGCGGCCGCTCGCCGCGCCGAGGAGCTCGGGGGGACGGTGGTGCTGGGACCCCTGGACGTCCCCGGCACAGGTCGGGTTGCAGTGCTCCGCGACCCAGACGAGGCGACGTTCGGCCTCTTCCACCCTGCCCCGATCGGCTGACCGGAGTCACCCCCGCGACCCCCCGCTCCGCAGGTGACCATCAGCAGGTACAGGATCGGGGCCGGCCCAGCCCGTATCGGGCATCAGCCACGACGGAAGCGGATCGAACCTAACACCCGCGAGCGCGGCATTGTCGCGACGAATCAGCGGATTCGTGCTCAGATCGGGCACTGGAAACGTGCTACCTAGCGGTAGCTGGCTCCGGCGGGCCGGCGCCTCCCGTGTGCTGAATCGGCGAGGCACCGAAGCGAGCGAGGTCCCGCTCCCCCACCCCGCCCGCTCGCGCGGGTGGCTCGAGGCGGCGCTGCTCGAGTGCGCCTCGTGCCACCAGGTCGTGGAGCGGCAATCGCCCGTCCAACGCCATTGTGTTCAATGCCGCAGGGCGCTCAAGGCAACAAGAAGCGCCGTGGCGGTTCGCCGCGCTCGAAATGCACGCCAGCTGCTTCAGGACTCAGAGCCCGAGCACCTGAATCCCGAACCGCAGGACCTCGGCGATTGATGGCATCGCAGCGATTACTGCGATTGCGCCAACACGACGAGCGGAAGGGAGGCCGATTCGTGGCCGTGGTCCTCTTCAACGTCTTCGAGGTCCCAGCCGGACAGGATGATGAGTTCATCGCTGGCTGGCGTGCCATTGCACAAGAGATAAACTGGGGAAGCCATGACTAGGCACACGATGCGGCTCGCCGAGCCGCCGAGCCGTGCGAGTGGCTGCGGAGTGTCTGACGATCGCTCGGATCGATAACGCGGAGCCGTGACGGGACTATGGGAGGGCGCGGTCTCCCGTGAGTCGCGCGTCCTTGCCCGCTTGGCGCTTGAGTGACGCAAGTGCAGAGGCTCGAGGACGGCGTCCTGACGCTCATCCTGGCCGAAGGCGCCCGACGCGATGCCGAAGCAGATCAAGGTCGTCGCCGAGCCGCAGCTTGCCGCGCAGGCGACGACCTGATCGGGCGGCGGGCCCATGCGAGGCCGCCCACGCGATCGCCGTCGCTGCCCGCCTCACGCGGATGCACCTGAAGACGACGGCTAGTTGACGAGCTCGTGCTCCATCGCCCACAGGGCCGCGGCGGCCCGGGTCGAGACGTTGATCTTCGTGTAGACGTGCTGGACGTGGTGATCGGCTGTCTTCGCCGAGATGAACAGATGGTCCGCGATCTCGCGGGTCGTGAGTCCCCGCGCTGCGAGGCGGAGCACCTCGACTTCGCGCCGGGACAGCCCGGCCGGGCCCCTGACCCGAGGCGCCGTGACGGTGGCGCGCTGATGGCCGGCCGCCGTGAGCACCGCGTCCGCAACCGCCGGCTCGAGCATGCCGCGTGAGGCCAGGCCGCGCAGCTCGGCGGCGGCCGCGTCGGCGGTGAACGCGGGGCGGTCGCTCCGGTCGGTCGTGAGGCCGACATAGACGTCCGAGGCAGCGAGCAGGCGACCCGCGCGACCCGTCGCGTCCGCCCGCAGGCCCTTGTGGTAGCCCGACCCGTCCGCCATCTCGTGGTGGGCGGCCGCGGCCGCGTTGAGGGCGGCGAAGGCGGGCGATCGGCTGAGCATCTGCTCCGTGAGCATCGTGTGGACCCTCACGCGATCCACCTCCGCGCGGGTCAGCGGACCCTTCTTGTCGAGGATGGAGTTGGGGATCGCGGTGGTGCCGAACTCGTGCAGCAGGGCCGCTTGGCGCACCGTGCTGATCTCCTGCTCCGTGGCCCCGTGCACCCGGGCGGCGTCCGTGACGAGCTGCGCGCAGCGGCGGCTGTGGCCCGCCCGGTAGGGCGACTTCAGGTCGATGAAGTCGGCCGCGACCGTGAGCGCTGCATCCAGGCCAGGGCCGGCGAGCGTCCGGCGGGGGTCCGGCTCGAGGGCCAGCACCGCCTCCCACGGATCGAGGGCGTCAACGTGCTCGAGCCAGCGGCTGCCGTGGGCGACGAACAGGTCCGCGAGCTCCGGATCGTAGGTCCGGTCGCGGCGGTCGCGCGCCGCGGCGATCGCCTCGGCGGGCGAGGACCGGCGGCTGATCGCCTCCATGTCGTGGGTGAGGTGGACGACCCGCGTCGCCAGCGGGATCTGGTCGCCTTTGGCGTGCGTCGGGTAGCCGTTGCCGTTCCAGCGCTCGTAGGTGAACCCGAACGCGGCCCGCACGTCCGGTCCCAGGTCCAGCCGAGAGATGAGCATGTCGCCCACCTCGCAGCCGGTCGCGAAGTTGTGGACGGCCCAGTCGTGGGCGCCTGCCTGGAGCGCCCGGATGATCTCGGGATGCTCGTCGGGCGGGTGGCCGGCGGTGGCAGCTGCAACCATCGTGCGTCCGACGTCGGCCGGATCGGCGGCATCCATGACCAGGGTCTCGCCGAGGATCGCGATGTCGTCCCCGAACACGGACGCCACCTCGTGGGCGTGCCCGGTGCAGCCGACGTAGCGGAGCAGCGACACCCAGTACGTGGTCCGCCGCAGCTCTTCGTCGAAGCCCGCCTCGTCGCAGAGGTCCATCGCGAGCAGGCACGACCGCAGCTGCGAGTCGAACGGCTGGCCGAACGCGTTGTCCTGCGCCAGGGCCAACGTCGCGACGAGCTCTCCCAGTCGGAGCGGGGACGCAGAAATGGGGTGTCCTCCCGATGTTGGCCGGCACCCGGCCTCACAACCTTACAGGTACCGATCCACCACAGCAGGGAGAGCGCCGTGAACGACTTGTTGGGCAAGGGTGCCGGAGAGCTGGCGCGGATGATCGCCGCGGGTGAGGTGACGTCGACCGAGGTTGTCGAGGCCCACCTCGCGCGGATCGCCGAGGTGAACCAGGACGTCAACGCGATCACCGTGACGCTGGCCGATGACGCGCGCGCGGCGGCGGGGGCGGTCGACCGCTCGGTGGCGGCGGGCAGGCCGCTGGGGCCACTCGCCGGCGTCCCGTTCACCGTCAAGGAGAACATCGACGTCGCGGGCTCGGCCACGACCTGGGGCGTGGCTGCGCTCGCGGGGCAGATCGCCTCGACGGACGCGCCGATGGTCGCCCGCCTGCGCGAGGCTGGGGCGATCCCGCTCGCTCGCACCAACCTCCCGGACTTCGCCTTCCGGTGGCACACCGAGAGCAGCCGAGCCGGCCACACGCGTAACCCGTGGGACCCCGCCCGCACGCCAGGCGGCTCGTCGGGCGGTGAGGCGGTTGCCCTTGCGACGGGGATGACGCCGCTCGGCCTGGGCAACGACCTTGGCGGCTCCCTGCGGATCCCGGCCCAGATGTGCGGGATCACCGCGATCAAGCCGTCCCGCGGGCGCGTCGCCGAGGGCGCGGGCACCGAGCCAGCGGTCCAGCCCCTCTCGATCCAGGCCACGATGGTCGCAGGCCCGATGGCCCGTCGTGTCGCTGATCTGCGGCTGGCCCTCGGGATCCTGAGCGCACCGGATGCCCGAGACCCGCGCTGGGTCCCGGCCCCGCTGGACGGCCCGGTCGTTGATGGCCCCATCCGTGTTGCCGTGGTCCGCGACCCCCTTGGCGCCGGGACCGACCCGCACGTCGTCGCCGGGGTCGACCGTGCCGCGGGCTGGCTCTCGGACGCCGGCTACGAGGTGGTTGACGCGGAGCCGCCGCAGATCGGCGAGGCAACCGCCGCCTGGGTGCAGTCGATCTACGCCGACGTCAACACGATCTGGCCGCATATGGAGCCCATCGCGGGCGACGGCGTCCGCGCGTTCATCGACGCGTGCCGGGCGACGGGTGTGTTCAAGCCTGTCGATCAGGCGGCACAGCTGGCGGCCTGGATCGCCATCTACCAGCTCGGGGCGGCGTGGGGCCAGTTCCTCGAGCAGCACCCGATCGTGCTCTCCCCGGTCTCCTGCGAGCGTCCGTGGCCCGTGGGCGACGACATCACCCGCGTCGGCGAGATCGCGAACTCGATGCGGATGGTCCTGCCGGTCAACATCCTGGGCCTTCCGGGCTGCGCGGTGCCCGTCGGCGCTGATGAGGGCCTCCCGCAGGGCGTGCAGCTGATCGGCGGCCGCTTCCGCGAGGACCTCCTGCTGGATGCCGCCCAGGCCATCGAGGATCGCGCCCCCGTGCTCACGCCCATCCAGCCGCGCGTCACCGTGACGGCGTAGGCGAGTCACCACCAATCGCACAGACAAGCACCAAGGAGCGCAACAACATGACGTCCCCCATTAAGGTTGGGCTCATCGCAGAGCTGACCGGCCCCCTCTCGTTCATGGGCATCGCTGACGCCAACGTGACCCGCATGGTCATCGACGACATCAACGCCAACGGCGGCCTCCTCGGCCGGCAGCTCGAGCTCCACGTCGAGGACGGCGCCACCGACGACGCAACCGCCGAGGCAAAGGCGGCCAAGCTCGTGGACGAGGATCAGGTCGACGTGATCTTCGGCGGGGTCTACAGCTCCACGCGTCAGGCGATCACCCGTTCGGCCGTCACCAAGGGCCGGAAGCTCTACCTGTACCCCGAGCAGTACGAGGGCCAGGAGCGCAACCCGCTGATCTTCTGCACCGGCCCGGTGCCCGCACAGCAGGTGGAGCCCCTCATTCCGTGGCTCATGGCGGAGACGGGCGCGAAGTCCTTCTACCTGCCGTCCGCGGACTACATCTGGCCTCACGTCCTCAACGACAGCGTGCGCCGCGTCGTCACCGCGAACGGCGGGACGATCGTCGGGGAGGAGTACTTCCCACTCGACCACGCCGACTACCACGCCACGGTCGAGGCGATCATGTCGAGCGGCGCGGACGTGGTGTTCAACACGATCGTTCCGCCCGGCCTCACACCCTTCCTCCAGCAGCTGCACGACGCCGGCTTCACCAAGCGCGGCGGGAAAATCATCTGCACATACTTCGACGAGAACTTCCTCAACCTCGTCCCGGCCGAGCAGGTGGAGGGGCTCTATAGCTGCCTCGACTACTACCAGTGCGTCAGCGATCCGTTCAGCGTCGAGCTGCTGGCCCGGTACAACGAGCGCTTCCCGGGCAGCGCCGCCTTCACGGCGGGCAGCGGGTGCACGGGCCACTACCGGGCGCTGAAGTTGTGGGCTGGCGCGATTATCGAAGCGGGTTCGCTCGACCAGGACGCGGTCATCGCGGCCCTGGACCACGCGAAGCTCGCCGAGGGTCCGGGCGGATCAGCCGAGATGGTCCCGGGCGAGCATCACCTTCGCCTCAACATGTACATCGCCCAGGCGCAGAACGGTAGCTTCCGGATCATCAAGAACCTGGGCGCCATCGATCCCCATGAGCCGCGGGAGTCATCCGGCCAGTCCCAGGAGCTGCTCGCGTCCGGAGCCAATCGGTAGTTCATCCAACCGACTCTTCCCAGCTCGGCGCGTTCGACTGCGGTCGGACGCGCCGTGCGATTCCGGGGACAGCGGGCGGCGGATTTGCCTGGCTCCGAACGCACCGGCAGTCTGGCGGAGGACGCCGACCTGGTGGACGTCGGCCTCGGTCCGCGGCTGCTCCGGCCACTCCCACCAGCCGAACCGCCGGGCGGCTTCCCGCACGATCGCCGGCGGCAGGTAGCCCGCCTGGGTCAGCGAGACGCCCGGCGCGCAGGCCTCGAGGAGCCAGCGCATCGGCGCGACCGCCGCCTCGACGTCCGACGGCGAGACATCGCGGATCGCCTGGTCCCGCGCCCGCTCGCGCCAGGCCCGGAGGGTCGCCGGATGCGCGAGCTGGACCCAGGTGCCCACGCGCTCGTCGAGGATCGCCTCGACGACGTTCCGCCCCGACCCGTCGCCGGCGGGCGCGAGGAGCGTTCGGACGCACACGCCGTCGGCGGCGCGCCGCCACCCGCCCCGTCCGGGCTGGAGCCCGCCCGTGGTGATCGCGCGCTCCAGGCCCTGCTCGACCGCCTGGCGCGCCAGGGCCTCCCCGAGGCCGAAGACGCCGCCCCACGCCAGGAGGTCTGTGTCCGGCGGCTCGACGCCCGACACAGACCGCGCCGCCCGGGACCTCGCGAACCCCTTCGCTGGCGATCCGTCCCACGCGTCGAGGACCGCCATCGTCGTGGGCGACCGCGCGATGGCGGCGTAGCGGTCGAACCCGAGCAGCGTCAGCAGGACCGCGGTCGCCTCCGCCACCGGCCGCCACGCGTCTGCCGGATACCTCCTGGGGAGTTCGTACCAGACGAAGGCCTGGAGACCGGCCTGGCTGATGACCTCCTCGCCCTCGCCGGCCGTCAGGCCGTCTGCGGCGATGCGCATCCAGTCCGCCAGTTGCGGGTCGTGCCGGCCGACGGCGGCGATGGCCGCGTCGACTCGCTCGGGGGTCACGGCTTCCAGCGCCCGCTGTCGGCGTCCCAGGCCCCGGACTGGACCCCGCCCGCGAGGACGGGGTCCAGCATGCCGGACGCGGCCGCGTGGCCCGCCCCGAGGTCCGCGTCGAGGCCGATCTCGCGCGCCATCCGGCCGTACGCGACCCGCCAGTCGGCGGGCGGGCGGGGCAGCGTGGCGGGCAGGCCGTGGGTCGCCCGGCGGCGGAAGGTGTCCTCGAGCGCGAGCCGCAGGCGGGTCGCGTTTGGCGCGCCTTCGGCGGCGATCAGCGCCAGGTCGACGAGGTCCTTGACGCGGGTGCTCGCGAGCGACCGCTCGCCGTAGGCGCGCGTGTAGGCGTGGACCTTCTCCGCGGCCTGGAACTCGATCGGGACGGTCGGAACGTCGACCGGCGGGATGCCGGCGAATGCCAGGAGGTCCGGTCCCCGCAGCAGGTCGACCTCGGCGCCGGACGGGGCGTCGAAGCCCACGTCGAGCACGAACTCGTCGAAGGTACGGCCGGCCAGCTCGGCGGTGACGTGGTAGCGGACCGAGGCGCCGCCGCGGCCCTCGTCGGGGTCGGTCGTGCGCTCGACGGCGAAGGCGAAGAAGTCCCCGAGGTCCACGGCCTGGGCCGCGAGCAGGTCGGTCGTCGCCGAGGACTCGTCACCGGCCGTGGCGAGGTCGACGTCCCGCGTCGTCCGGGCGCGATCGCCGAACCGGTAGTCGAGCGCGAGCGCGCCCTTCAGCAGCCACCGGTCGGGGGCAGCCGCCAGCAGGCGGGCCAGCAGCCGGTCGAACACGACCTCCTTGCGCAGGCGGGCCTGCCCCCGCCCGCCGATCCGGCTCTGATCGAGGAGGCGCGCCTCCAGCGCCTGGCGGAAGGCCGCCGCGGACGAGTACCTCATCCGCGCGTGGAGAGCGCGGTCTCGACTAGGCGCCGGACACGCGACCCGCGCCCGCGCGCCGCCTCGCGGAGCAGGGCGGCGGTCGTGACCCCCCTCGCGACGGCCGTGCGGACGGCCGCTGCGACCTGGTCTGGCGCCACCCCCGTCTCGGCCACGTCGACGATCGTCCGCGCCGGCACGGTGAGACGGACCCCACGGCGCGAGACCACGTCCGCATCCCCGAGGGGGCGCGTCGTCGTGTGGATGACGACGCCAGGCTGAGGGGCAAGGCGCCGACGGCTCCGCGGGACGGAGAGGTGCACCTGCTCCGCGATGACGTCCGAGAGGCCGAGGAGCTCGAGGGCCGACTCGTGCGACACGACGGCGTGCGGGGCCTGCCGGAGCCAGGCGGCGACCACCGCCTCGCCCGGCTGCGTGGGGTAGTCGCGGAGGCGGTAGAGGCCCCGAACAACGCGCACGAACCGCCCGGTCTTGACGTGGTGGGTCAGGAGGGCCGAGCCGAAGCCGTGCGCAGCCGCCTGCGAGGCGGTGAAGTAGCCGGCCTGGGCGTTCGCGGTCGCGAAGAGCGCACCATGGTCAGGTGCGGCGACGTTGTCGTTCACATCCTCTATTGTACTTAGGAAGTCAACGACAGGTCTTGGCTCCGGCGGTAGGACTCGAACCTACGACCAAGTGATTAACAGTCACCCGCTCTACCAACTGAGCTACGCCGGAGCGATGACGCCTCGCGGCGCCGGGGCGAGACTATAGCAGGGGCCGCCGCGCACCGGCGAGGGGCCAAGTATCCTGCCGGGCATGGCCCTGATCTCCCCCCTTGTGGCCCCCGAGGAGCTCGTGGGACGCCTCGAGGACCCCCGCCTCCGCCTGCTCGACGTGCGCTGGTGGCTCACCGAGCCCGGGCGCGGCCACCGCGACTACCTCGCGGGGCACCTGCCGGGCGCGGTCTGGGTGGACCTCGACACCGATCTCACCGCGCCCGAGGGCCCGGGCCGCCACCCCCTCCCCCAGCCGGCCGCCTTCGCGGCGCGCATGCGCGAGCTCGGCGTGGACGACGCGAGCGACGTCGTGGCCTACGACGACGTCGGCGGAACGATCGCGGCACGACTGTGGTGGATGCTCGACGACCTCGGCCACCGGTCGGTTCGCGTGCTCGACGGCGGGTACGCCGCCTGGGCGGCAGCCGGGCTTCCGATGACGACCGAGGTCCCCGCGCCCGCGCAGCGGGGATCGCTCAGCCTCGCCGACCACTGGAGCCGGGTGATCGACCGCGACGGCCTGGTGGCGCGCCTGGGCAGGGTCGCGCTCGTCGACGCACGGGCTCCCGAGCGGTACCGCGGCGACACCGAGCCGGTGGACGCGTATCCGGGCCACATCCCCACAGCGGTGAACCTGCCGCTGCCGGGCAACCTCGGCGCCGACGGGCGGTTCCTCGCCCGGGCCGTGCTGTATGAGCGGTTCTCCCCGCTCGGCGAGCCCGTGGTGGTGGCGTGCGGCAGCGGCGTGAACGCCTGCCACAACGCGCTCGCGATGCGGGTGGCGGGCCTGCCCGACCCGCTGCTCTACGAGGGCTCGTACAGCGACTGGTCGCGCTCGGGAATGCCGGTGGCGACCGGCGACGAGCCGGGGTCGCTGCCGACCTGAGGCGCGGACCCGGTCGTCGAGCGACGGCTCCGCACGATCGCCGTGACCCAGATCAGCAGCGCGGCGAGCGCCATCAGCCCCGGGATCCACGGCGTCATGGAGCCGAGCCACGCGTCCGGCAGGCCGGCGTAGGTGATGCCGACACCGCCCGTGGCGCGCGCCTGGGAGAGGTCCGCAGGAAGGTCGCGGTCAGCGGGGACGACGACCGACCGGAGCGCCCCCTGCTCGGTGACCTCGAGCTGGTCCCGCCACTGGACGATCTGCTCGACCCTGCCCGCCCCGAAGTCGGCGAGGAACTGGTCGTAGGCGAGCGCGGGATGGGTGTCGAACGGGCCGCGTGCGTTGAGCCACCCGCCGACGACGGCGGCGATCAGCAGGAACCCGACCACGAACCAGCCGACGCGCGGCATCTCGACCCCCTCTCGATGGGCGGACTTGCCCGCCCACTGCGGCATCGTCCCCGGTTGGGCGCGGCTCGCAAGTGCCGATCAGCACAGCCGCGAACGGCGTGGAGCCTCCCTGCCGGGGCGAGCCCGGGTCAGGCGGCCGAGGAGCGGCGTCGAACGACGCGCACCACGGCGGCCTGCGCGAGCGCGCCGACGAGCGCGAAGGCGAAGCCGATCGCCATGTCGCCGAACAGCGCCACGTCGAACCCGTAGAGCGGCACGAGGGGCCCGATGTGCGCGCCCATCGAGTGGCCCAGGATCCCCAGCGCCGCGAAGCCGGTGAGGACCGGGATCGCGTGCGCGAGCAGCTGCCTCGGCCCGCCCGCGACGCGCGCCACCAGGCGCGTGGCGAGGATGCCGAGCACGATGTCGATCAGCGTGAAGGTGAGGAACAGGGCGAGTCCGGGCGTCATGCCCCTGAGGGTACCGATCCACCCGCGAACGCGGCGCGCGCCTGCTCGGCGCGAGGGCCGCCTGCCACCCGAGGCCTACTCAGCCAGCTCACGGTTGCCGAGGCAGCGCCCGCTCCTCCCCCACGCGCTACTCCAGGTAGTCCTTGAGCTTGCGGCTGCGAGACGGGTGGCGCAGCTTGCGCAGCGCCTTGGCCTCGATCTGACGGATCCGCTCGCGGGTGACGTTGAACTCCTTGCCCACCTCCTCGAGGGTCCGGGCGCGGCCGTCCTCGAGGCCGAAGCGGAGCTGGAGCACCCGCCGCTCCCGGCCGGTCAGCGAGTCGAGCACCGCCTCCACCTGCTCCTTGAGCAGCTGGTGGCTGGCCGCCTCGGCCGGGGCGAGCGCGCCGCGGTCCTCGATGAAGTCGCCCAGGTGCGAGTCCTCCTCCTCGCCGATCGGGGTCTCGAGCGACACCGGCTCCTGGCTGACCTTGATGATCTCGCGGACCTTCTCCGGCGTGACCACCACGACCGCGTCGGACTCCTTCTCCTTCTTCTTGGGCATCTCGATGTCGAGGTCGCGGCCGTGCTGCTCGATCACGAAGCCCTCCTCGAGCAGCTCCGCGATGAACACCTTGGTCGCGTCGCCGAGGCCGAGGCGCAGGCTGGGGTTCTTGTCGCCCCGGACCTCGAACGACAAGATGTTGTCGCGCCCGCCGACCGCGGCGAAGATCTTGTTCGCGTTCTCCGAGCCCAGGGTCATCGCCATCGCGATCTCCTCGACCGTGGGCTCGCGGCCGAGGTCCTGGAGCAGCTGACGCGACACCCGGATCAGCCGGTTGATCGTCTCAACCATGTGGACCGGGATCCGGATCGTGCGGGCCTGGTCGGCGATCGCCCGGGTGATGGCCTGGCGGATCCACCAGGTGGCGTAGGTCGAGAACTTGAACCCCTTCTCGAAGTCGAACTTCTCGACCGCCCGGATGAGGCCGATGTTGCCCTCCTGGATGAGGTCCAGGAACGACATCCCACGGCCGATGTACTTCTTCGCGATGGACACGACGAGCCGAAGGTTGGCCGAGGTCAGCTGCTCGCGCGCGTCGCGCCCGATCCGGACGACCTCGCCCTTGCGGTCGCGCATCTTGGTCTGCGGCGGCACCTCGGGGTCGAAGCCCATCCGGCGGAGCAGGTCCGCGTCCTGCCCGGCCTCCACCCAGCGCTGGACCGCGGGGAACGCCACCTCGTCGCGCGTCCAGTCGTAGATCGCCCGCAGGCCCGGGTTGTCGCGCGAGTCGAGGTCGCCGTTGTGGACCGAGAGGTACGACCAGTCGAGGAGCCCCACGAACCGCTCCGGCGTGGGCGCGTCGATGTAGCCCGAGACGAGCGAGCGGGCCTCCTTGAGCAGGGCGTGCGTCCCCTCCGACTGGGCGTCCTTGCCGGCCTTGATGAGGTGGAAGTCGGGCGGTGCGACCAGCAGGTCGGCAGCCTCGGGGGCGGTCATGGCCTCCGACACCATCTTGTGCGTCTCGGGGCCGAACGGCAGCCGGTGCTGCGGCTTGGCAGTGCGCGTCTTGCGCTCGGTCTCGTGGAGCGTCCACTCGTGGAGCGAGACGACCGCCTTCCAGGGCTCCACGATGATCTGCTCGCCGAGCTCGATGGCCTTGGCCAGGACCACCTCCTCCTCGGCGGTCAGCAGCGCGACCTTGCCGATCTCCTTGAGGTACATCCGGACCGGGTCGTCGATCCCGATCATGTCGGCGTTGAGCGCCTCGAGCTCCTCCGCCGAGGGCTCCTCCACCTCGGCCGGGGACAGCTGCGCCGGGGCGTCGACGCCGGCCGGGACCGGCACGCCCTCGACCGCCTCGGCGCCCACGAGCTCGATCGAGAGCTCGCCGCCGCCCGCCTCGATGTCGACCGCGCTGATCTCGATGTCCGCGTCGAGGTCGACCTCGAGGTCCTCGTCCTCGCCCAGGTCCTCGGCCTCGGCGTCCGGGTCCGCCGCGGGTGCGCCCGCCTTCGGGCGCGCGGATGCAAGACGCGCCTCGGCGAGCTCCTGCTTGCTCCGGAGCGGGCGGGCGAGCACCGCCTCGACGAGCTGCTTGTCCAGGGGATCGGTCATGGCCGCGGACCTCCGTCGGTGACGCTGTGGGGACGCTGCTGTTCGCTGGAGGGTTCAGGAAGTGGGTGGCGGGCGGGCGAGGGCCGGGTCATCGGGCTGGCACCTCCGCCCGGCCGAGGAGTCGGGTGTCATTGCGCCGCCGGTCGAGCGAACGGCGCTGCTCGTTGAGGAGGCGGCGCTCGAGGAGGAGCCGGTCGACGGTCTCGCGGTCGCCGTCGCGCTCCGCCTCGGCCGTGGCGTCGCGGTTGTAGGCCGAGCGCTCGTGCCACTCGACGTCGTCGAGCTCGAGGACGAGGCGCTCCACCTCGTAGGCGAGAGAGCGGTCCGAGAGGTCGCGCGGATTGGGGCCCTCGCGGCTGACGAGCGCCTGGCCGAGCGCGCGGCTCTCCTCGTCGGCGGCATCGAGGACCTTGGACAGCGACCACGGCGGGCGGATGCCGTGGTCGTCGGGGGCACGGGCCACGATGACCGCGCGGAACAGCTCGCGCGCGAGCTGGCTGGGCAGGCGGTCGGGGCCGACGCCGTCGAGCACCTGGTCGTGCGCCTCGGGGACGAGCAGGGCGAGCCGCAGCAGCTCCTGCTCGGTGCGCGACACGCCGCGCAGGATCTCGGTGACGGGCAGCGCGTCGGGCGCGCGGGTGACCGCCTCGGCGGTGAAGCGGTCGTGGCCGCCGGCCTGGCCGCCCCTGGCCGGATCCGGCCGGCGGTGCATCGCCTCGAGCAGCGTCCGCTCCTCGACGCCGCTCGCCTGGCGGACGCGGGCGAGGTAGGCGTCGCGCATCACCGGGTTGGGCAGGTTGCGGATGATCGGCAGCACCGCGTCGACGAAGCGGGCCTGGCCGCCGGGCGTGCGCAGGTCGTGGGCGCGCGCGTGGACGTCGATGAGGTGGTCGACGATCGGGCGGGCGGTGCGGACCTCCTCGCGCCAGCGGTCGGGCTCGTCGCGGACCACCTCGTCGGGGTCCTTGCCCTCGGGCAGCTGGACCACGCGCACGTCGTCGAGCTCCACGCCCGAGTCGTCGCGGGCCAGCTGGCGGATCACCTCCTCGAGCGCGGTGGCGCCGAAGGTGCCGGCCTTCTCGCCCGCCGCGTCGACGTCGTAGGCCAGGGCGATGCGCTTCGCGTAGCGCGTGATCAGCGCCACCTGCTGGGGCGTGAGGGCGGTGCCCAGGCTCGCGACCACGTTCTCGAAGCCGGCCTGGTGGGCCATGAGCGCGTCGGTGTAGCCCTCGACGATCACGGCTTGGCCCGACTTGCGGATGGCCGACTTCGCGCGGTCGATGAGGTACAGCGTGCGGCTCTTGTCGAAGATGGGCGTCGCCGGGGAGTTCAGGTACTTGGGCCCGTGGTCGCGGCCGTCCTCGCTCTGGCCCTCCTTGCCCAGGATCCGGCCGCCGAGGCCCACGGCGTGGCCGTTCTGGTCGCGGATCGGGAAGATCACGCGCTCGCGGAAGCGGTCGTACACGCCGCCGCCGCGCTGGCGCGGGCTGGCGAGGCCGCAGTCGAGCAGCTCCTGGGGCGTCACCTGGCGCTTGCGCGCGAGGGTGCGGGCGAGGGTGTCCCAGCCGCCCGGCGCCCAGCCGAGCTGCTGGCGCTCGATCACCTCGTCGCTGAAGCCGCGGCCGCGGAGGTACTCGAGTGCCGGGCCGCCCTGCTTGGAGTTCAGCAGGACCGCGTGGTAGAAGGCGATGGCGGCCTCCATGACCTCGCGCAGGCGCGCATTGCGGGCGTCCTCGCGCTTGGTGCGCTCGTCGAGCTCCACGCCGGCGCGCGCGGCGAGCTGGGTCAGGGCCTCAGGAAACGCGACCCCATCGCGCTCCATCACGAACGTGAAGATGTCGCCGTGCTTCCCGCAGCCGAAGCAGTGCCACGTGTCGCGGGCGGGCGTGACGACGAAGGAGGCGGTCTTCTCGCCGTGGAACGGGCACAGACCCTTGAAGGTCGTGCCGGCCTTCTTGAGCTGGACGGTCTCCCCCACCACGTCCGCGACGGGGAGCCGGCCCTTGATCTCGGCCACGACGCCGACGGCCAACCGCTGCTCCTGTCCGTCTCCGCCGGGGCACCCGGCGGATACACGTACGGGCTTGTCAAGTCTTGACAAGCCGCGTGGCACGGGACTGTACCCCCGTGTCAAGGGCTTGACAAGTCGAGGTCTGTCAAGAGGCGTCCATGGGCCGGTGGGCCCTTGTGTGAAGGTCTCACGGAAGTGCGTCCACGAGGCGCAGCGTGACGACGTCGCGAAGGAGCTCTTCGGCGGCGCGCTGCCGCTCGTCGAGAAGCGGCCAGAGCTCGACGCCTAGCGATGACGCCGCCCAGGCCGCCGGCCCCCACGCCTCGAGGGCGGCTCTTGACCGGCCTGCGGATCGCACGGACCATTGCCGAATGGCGGTCGAGAAGTCGTTGCGGGACGAGATCGAGTCGCTCATCGCATTCGCAGCGGATCGTCGGCGCGACGACGATGAGGTCTTCGATCGTCTGAGCGCGCTCGTCCGGCGCGATCCGTCCGCCGCGCTCGACGCAGGCGTAGAGCTCCTCGACTCCGACGATCCTGATCGCCGAGAGCTCGGCGCGGACATCATCGGCACCGCCGCCGAGATCGACGACGCACTCCGGGAGCGTGCCCTCCCGCCCCTCCGGCGTCTTCTCGCCGACACGGAGCCGGGGCCGATCTCGGCCGCGATCGTGAAGCTCGGGAACAAGGACGATCTCGAGTCACGGGACGCGATCATGGCCTTCGCGCGCCACCCCGACGCGCTCGTCCGACATGCGGTCGCCGGCTCGCTGCCGTCCGTCGGCGGCAAGGCTGTCGATGATCGCTGGATCGTGGATGAGGCGGCGCTCAGGGCACTCCGCGACCTCTCGCGCGACGAGGACGAGGACGTCCGCGACTGGGCAACGTTCGGGCTCGGCAGTCGCAACGAGGGCGACGACCAGGAGACTCGCGAGGCCCTCTACGCACGGCTTGACGATCCCCACTACGCGACGCGGACCGAGGCGATCTTCGGTCTTGCGGTCCGCCACGACGAGCGCGTCCGGCCCTATCTGCTCAAGGAGCTCGCGGATCCGGATGCGTGCGAGTTGGTCCTTGAGGCCGGCGCGGTGTTCGGCGTCGCGGCGGAGGCCTGATCCCTCCAGTGCCCCCTGTCCCCGTCGGCGCAGACCGCGCGATCCCGATGACAGAACCTGAGAACTGAGGGCCGCTGCGCGAGACACCATCAGGCGGACTCACCGGACGTCACACCCTCGAGGCGGACAGCGGGTGAGCCAAGGCCGTTGGCGTGTCGCATCCACAGCTGGCGGCGGCGCCAATCCGCGAGGTCGAACAGCTCACCTGCGACTACCAGATCAGCGGGCGCGAGCAATCAGCCGAATGGCGCCGTGAGACGACGCCGGACAGTGGCATGTCCCCGCGGAGTTGGCCGCGCGAGCGCCAGACCGCCTTGGGAACCGTCCCAGGACGAGGACAACGTCGCCCTCTTCGCGTTCCGGGGCGGCGCACCGGCGCCGTGGCGTCAGCGCGACGCGCCCGAGCTGCCTGGCGGGCGGGCCCCGGCCCACGCGTTGTAGGGCCGAAACCGACGGCCCAGGGCGAGGTGGATCTGCGCCCACCGCTCGGCTGCAGCCCCCGGATCCGGTAGCGCCGGTCCGGCGCCGAGGTACTCCCGCCATCGGGCCACCGTGAGGTCCAGGTACTCTGCGGTGTCGGGGCGCCGGTACGGCTCCGCCTCGGCCAGCAGCGCCAGGATCTCGTCGGCGTGGTGCCCGTACTCCTCGACCTCCATCGAGGCCGCGAACGCGCGGGCGGCCTCGACGCGGCGCAGGACCTCGAACGCCGGGTCCCGCGGTAGGAGCGCAACCGCGCCGTCCGAGGCCAGCCACGGCACGACGAGGGCGACGAGCGCCAGAGCCCCGACGACCCCGACGGGTCGGTCCGCGCCGCCTTCGGCGAGCCGCACGAGCGGGGCCGCGACGGCGACGGCGAGCGGCACGGCGAACAACAGGGCAGCGGGGATCCGCGCGGCGCCCCTCGTCCTCACCGACATCCAGCCGGCGGCGGCGAACACCGTCGCGGCGGCGATCCGCAGCGCCACGGCGGCCGGCAGGCCGAGTGCGAACTGCGCGATGAGGGAGGCGAGCAGGGCGAGGCTCGCGGCAACCGGTCCGTACTGGACGAGCGCGATCTCTGCCCGCGTCCTCCTGGGCCACGCCCTGCCGCTCGCGGCACTCACCGCCCGCCCCCGATCTCGGTTGCCGAGGCGCTGCGCCGGCGGCGCGCGGCGCGGTGGCGGCGCCGGTTCCACAGCCAGCCCGCCCCGAAGCCGAGAAGGCCTGCGGCCGCCATCAGGGTGAGTGTCGTCTCGTATCCGGCCTTCGACAGCAGGGCCACGGCGACGCCGACAAGTGCCGCCGCTCCCCACATGGCCAGGTTGATGGTCGTGAAGGACCGCGCTTCCCCGGCCGCCGTCATCGCGCCATCCCCCGCTGCACTTGCCGCTGCGGCTCCACGGTCTGCCCCGGCGCCGCGAGGGCTCCATCGTCGCCGGGAGGCCGAGGCCGGTCAAGGCGCCTGGTGACCCGGCGTTCGGCGGGCGCCGTCCCCGCGCGCTCAGCCGCCCAGCGCCTCGCGCAGGACGGCAGCCAGGCGGTGCATGTCGTCGGCATCGAACCGCTGGTCGCCGTGGAGCGAGAGGAGCCGGCTCGACAGGTTCGCGTCCTCGGGGCTCGCGCCCCAGTCGCGGGCCGGGTCGAGGGGCCACAGGACCGCCGGCACCACGGCCCGCGCGATGAGGGCCTCCTGCGCCGCCGCGCGGGCCGCCGCGTCCTCGAAGACGAGCGTGAGCGCGAACGCCACCCCGCCCGCAGGCGCGCCGAGCACCCGCATGCCCTGCGCGGACACGACCGATGCGAGCGCGCCCGCCAGGACCTCGAGGTTCTGCCGCCGCCGCTCGCGCCACGCGCGCACGGGCATCTGCGCGGAGCAGCGCCCGCGACACGGGCGAGATGGCGGCGCCGGGCCTCGGCTCGCCCGGACCCGCCGAGGCGCGGGCCAGGGACCGGTACCGCAGCGGGGCGCCGGGCGACGTCGACCTGGCGCGAGCCGCCAGCGCCGCGGCCAGGCGCGGGTGGCCCGACCCCGATCGAGGCGGCTCGGGCGGCAGCTCGAGGCCCAGCGGCGACCACACGGCCCCGCCGTCGGGCACGGGCAGCGTCTTGCGCAGCGACCCGAACGCGAAGTCGGCCGCGCTCTGCAGCGCCCATGACGACGCGAGATCGTGCGAGTGGTCCTCCACGACGACCGCCCCGCGGCTGCGCACCCGGGCGATGTCGGGCCGGGGCCGGATCCCGAGCTGGTTGAGCACCACCACCACATCGCACGGCCCTGCCGGCACGCTGTCGAGGGCCGCCGGCGCGTCAAGCACAGCATCCGGGTACGCGCACAGCTCGGCCCCCTCCCCGACCGAGGCGAGCAGGGCCGTCGGCACCTCGGGGCAGTTGTAGCTCGGCAGCCAGACGCGACGCCAGCCGTGGCGCCGCACACCCCAGCGCACGAGCGCCGCGAGCGCATCCCGTCCGGACCCGAAGAGGGCGGCGCCGTCGAGCCACGGCAGCTCGGCGGTGTCCAGACGAGCGGTGCTCACCCGGTGAGTCTGCACGCGGCCGAAGGAGCGTGCCGACAGCGGCGGCTCAGAACATCGCGACGGCCGGGATCACCTCGCGGCCCATCACCTCGAGCGGCTCGATCCGCTCGGCGCCCACGACGTAGCCGAAGACCGTCTCGATCCCCATGCCGTCGAGCCAGTGCAGCTGTTCCAGGAGCTCCGCCACCTTGGAGCCGCCGGGCCCGACGTCGAACCGGAACGGCGCGGTCTTCTCGATCGCGTCGTAGTCGCGGCCCTCGCGCTCGCACAGCGCGCGCAACAGGTCGAGCTTGCGCGGGATCTCGGGCGACGGCGGGAGGTTGCAGGCGGCCGCGTACCGAGCGACGAGCGGCAGGGTCCGGCGCACGCCGCCGCCCGCGATCAGGACCGGCGGGTGCGGCCGCTGCACAGCCTGCGGGACGTTGAGGGCCCGCCCGAGCCGCACGTGCCCGCCCTCGAACGCTCGTCCGCTCCCCGTGTCGCCCGACCACATCTCGAGGCAGGCGCGGATGGTCTCCTCGAGCACGTCGAACCGCTCACCCAGCCGCTCCGGGTACGGCAGGCCGAGTCCCGCCGCCTCCTCGCCGTAGTCGCCCGCGCCGATGCCGAGCATCGCCCGCCCGTCCGAGAGCACGTCGAGCGTGGTCACGATCTTCGCGAGCAGTCCGGCCTGCCGATAGGTGGCCGCGGTGGCCAGGGTGAGCAGCCGGACCCGGCTCGTGCGCGCGGCGATGAACCCGAGTGAGGTGTACGCCTCGAGGTGGTTCCCGAGCGGGCCCCCGACCCACGGGCTGAGCCACAGGTGGTCGGCGAAGGCGATGGTGTCGAAGCCGACGGCCTCCGCGGCCTCGACGACCGCGCCCAGCGTCGCGCCGAGCGACCGCCCGCTGTCATTCCATCCCATCTCGTTGAGGTGCAGGGCGAGGCGCATCTCACCCGCACCTCGTCCGTAGGGGCCAGCTCGACGTGATCACGGGACGCTCCTCGCCGCTGCGGTTGACTGTCGGCGTACCGTCCCACATATAGTTTGATTAGTCAAATCATTTGACCGCTCCAACCACCTTGCGCGCGGCGCTATGCTGCGCCTCATGACCAACCGCGATCCGCGGCCGGGCCTGGCGGCCGAGGCCTGGCGCGCCATCTTCGACTTCATCACCGCGACCGCACCGCAGCGGACCCGGCACCTCGCCGACCTCGGGCTGACGATCACCGACAGCCGGGCGCTGGGCAGCCTTGATGCGGAGACCGGGCGGACGATGCGAACGCTCGCCGACGAGTGGTCGTGCGACGCGTCGACGGCCACCTGGGTCATCGACCGGCTCGAGCGACGCGGCCTGGCTGAACGGCGGTCCCACCCGACCGACCGACGGGTCAGGCTGGCCTCGCTCACGCCGGCCGGGGTGGCGATCCGCGACGAGATGCTGCGCCGCATGTACACGGCGCCGCCGGAGCTGCTCTCGCTCGACGTGGAGGATCTGCGGCGCCTCCGCGACGGCGTGCGTCGGCTGCCGAGCGGCTGATCGAGGTGCGCCGGCCGGCCCGACGCGGGCTCAGCGCGGCGCGAGCCGGAGCCTGACCTCGGTCCCCTCGCGCAGGCTTCGCGGGATCTCGGCCACCCGGTCCACCTCGGCCAGCAGGGCGCTGACGGCGTCCACGGGCGAATCGGTCTCGAGCTCGACCACCACCTCGATCGGCGTCGAGGCCACGCCCCGGCCCTCGAAGTCGCCGTCCACGGTCACGCGGACCCCGCGCAGCTCGACGCCCAGGGCGGGTGCCTCGCGGTAGAGGTCGTTCGAGATGCAGGCCGCCACCGCGAGGTACAGCAGCTGGCCGCCGTTGAACCCGAGCCCGCCGCCCGCCGGTGCGGGCCGGTCCGCCACGAGGGTAAACGGCCCTGCCGAGCCGAGGGCGGTCGGCCCGCCGTCGACCGTGCGGAGCTCCACGCGATAGGCCTGGGACCCTGCCTGACCTCCTTGGCCCCGGGTTGGATCGCTGGGCAGATCCTGACCGAGCCCGCGCCTCAGCCGCGCAACAGGACCCCGGCGACGACCGCGACGACGGCCCCGACGATGAGCGACGCGATCGCGAGCGCGCTCCACTGGCGCGACGCCGCCCGCGCCCGGACGCGATAGGCCGCCCCGACGAGGCCGGCACCGACGACGAGGCCGAGCAGCTCCCACGACGCGACGCCGTCGACGAGGCTGCGATACGCCACGAGGGCGAGCAGCCCGAACGACAGGGCCAGGTACGCCCAGTGGTCGGCGCGGTCGTCCGCGCTCCGCTCCCGCTCATCGCGCGTCCACAGGGCGGTCATCGGTTGCCTCCTTCGAGCCAGAAGAGCTGATCCACCGGCGCCCCGAGCACGGCCGCCAGCTTGAACGCCAGCAGCGCGGAGGGGGTGTACTCGGCGGTCTCGATCGAGCTGATCGTCTGGCGGCTCACGCCCGCCAGCTGCGCGAGCTCCGTCTGCGAGAGTCCCCGCTCCGCGCGTGCGATGCGCAGGCGGTTCGCGAGTCGGTCGGAAGGTGCGGAGCTCATGACACGAGTTTCATGGACGCGCTGTTCGATGTCAAGTCCACTTGGCAGATTGCCAAGCAGGCCTTACGTCGTGCCGGCGCGGGACCCGTCCTCGCCATGCATCCGTCCGTGGCACGTGGTGCCCGCCGCGGTGCCCGGCCCGCCACGACCGACGGCACTGGTCGCCGACAGGGGCACCTCCCACGATCCCCGGCACGGGAGGTCCAGCATGCTCAGGAAGCTGTTCATCGTGGGAGCGGGGATCGCGGGGGCGGCGGCGGTGTACGGCGCGCTGACCGCGCGGGAGTCGTGGCGCCGCTGGGGCATCGAGCCGGGTGAGGCTGCCGACGCCCTGCCGGGCGACGAGCTGGTCGCCGACGCGCAGGCCAGCGACACGCGCGGCATCGACATCGCCGCGCCGCCGGACAAGGTGTGGCCGTGGCTCGTCCAGATGGGCTACGGGCGCGCGGGCTGGTACAGCTACGACCAGCTGGACATGAACCACCCCAGCGCGGACCGGATCCTGCCCGAGTACCAGGCGCTCGGGGTGGGCGACGTGCTGCCCACCGACCCGGGCGGCGGGTTCGAGGTGAAGGTGGTCGAGCCCGCCCACGCGCTCGTCGCCTACGTCGACCGGCCGATGGTGGAGGCGCAGCGCGGCCACAAGGGCGCCCCCGTGGCCGACGCCGAGGCGCCGACCGAGGCAGAGGCGCCGACCGAACCCGGGATCGAGGCGGCGTCGGCCAACGTGCGGGCGACGGGCGCCTACCTGGACAAGGCGGTCTCGGGCGACTTCGCCGCGAGCTGGGCGTTCGTGCTCGAGCCGCGCGGCGAGGGCACGCGGCTGATCGAGCGCTTCCGGGTCCGGATGGAGCCGCCGGCCTCCACGTCAGGCCAGCCGGCTCGGGTCGGGGAGATCGGGCGCAAGCTGCTCGGTTTCGGCGTGTTCGTGATGGTGCGCCGCCAGATGCTCGGCATCCGAGACCGCGTCGAGGGGAGGCCGAGCCAGCTCAAGCTGGCGTTCGTCGGCCGGTAGGACGGCAGCCGGATCTTCGGATCCGCGGATCCGGCGGGGCGCGACACCGCTATCGAGCGCCTCTCCTCCGCCGGGCGTCCGCGCGTCGCATCGTCGGGGCCGCCTATCCGAGCGGATCGGGCGCCGCGAGCCAAGCCATGTCCCGGTCGATCGTGCTGTCGTCGCCGAGGTGCCCGGCCCCCTCGTCGACCCACGCCTCGGCGGCGGGAATGTGTGCCGCCAGCCAGTCGCCGTGGGCCGGCGGCACGAGGGTGTCGGTCCGGCCATAGGTCAGGACGACCGGGACGCGGATGTCGGCGACGCTGAAGCCCCACGGCTTGGTGAACGCGATGTCGTCGTCCACCCAGCCGTCCACACCGGGCGCGAGCGCGTTGAGGATGTGCGCCTTGGCGCGCTCCAAGTGGCGCCGCATCTGCGCCATGTCAGCCTCGGAGAGCTCGTAGTCGTCGCCCATCCAGTCGAGGCGGTTCTCCGCGAGCCGCCCCAGGGTCTCGGCCCGAAGCCGGGTCAGCAGCTCGCGGATCGCGTCCTCCCCCTCGCGCGCGGCCGTGAACTCCATGACGTTGCCCTCGGTCTGGCCGGCCATCCAGTCGAGCCCCTCGGCGTCCGCGGGGGCGACCGACACCGAGGCCATGACGCGGATCACGCGGTCCGGCAGCATCGCCCCGAGCGCCAGGGCGTGCGGCCCGCCGCCCGAGCCGCCGGTGGCCACAAACCGGTTAATCCCGAGCGCGTCGGCCGCCGCTGTGATGTCGGCAACGAAGTCGGCGACGATGCGGCCCCGCTGGCGCGTCGACTCGCCGTACCCCGGGCGGTCCACGGTGAGGCGGCGCATGCCGTACCGGGCGTAGATCGTGGGGTCCTGCCACCAGCCGATCCGGCCGCCCGGCGTGCCGTGGACCATGAAGCACGGGATCCCCGCGGGGTCGCCCCACTCGGCCACGGCGAACGTGCGGCCGTCGGGCAGGGTGATGCGGTGCTCGAGGTGCTCGGGCACCTCGACGTCGGGGCGTTGGGCCATGCTCGGGCTCCACGAGGTGGGACGACTTGGTGCTTCGAACCCTGCACGCTCCGCCGTCGGAGCGCAAGCCCCCGGACCGCCCCCTCGTCCGACGGACCGCGACCGTCGGCTGCCGGCTCGGGAGAGGAGCGCCCGGCGCTTCAGCTGCGTCGGATCGCCCGCGCGGAGGGGGCACCACCTATGCCCACCAGGACTCATAGCCGCGGCCGTTGCCGCAGCGTCCGCCGGACATGCACCTGGTGAATGCGTGCGGGTCGAATGCTGCGATCGGGGCCGCCGAGCGCCGCGGCGCGGCCCGAGCCCGCGGCTACCAGTCCTGCCAGGAATGCCTGACCGGAACGGGATCTCGCCGGCATGGCGCCGCAGACCGTGACCCGCGGCACGGCGGGCGAGGCTGGCAGCGCCCCGCCGTCGGCCTCGCTACACGGAGCGCTCGCGGACCACCGCGCCGATGTCCAGCCGCCGCACGGACCGGATCCCCGGGACCATCGAGAGGAGCGCGACCACGACCATCGCCGCGGCCGCCACCACGTACGTGAGCGGCTCGATCGAGAGGCCGAAGGAGAACGAGTCGTTGTTGAACGAGAGGATGAACTCGTAGGCGGCCAGGGTGCCCAGCACGAGGCCCGGGACGATCCCGAGCACCGTCAGGAGCAGGTTCTCGCCCATGATCATGACCGCGATCGTGCGGTCGGCCATGCCGTTCGCCTTGAGCGTCGCGAACTCGCCCGAGCGCTCCGCGATGTTGACCGAGATCGTGTTGAACATGAGCGCGAGGGCCATCACCCCGCCGAAGGCGAGCATGATCCCGGTGAACAGGTAGAACAGCCCGAGGTACTGCTCGAACGAGTTGTAGAGGCTGCGGGCGTCCTCGGCCGCGAGGATGCCCGGCACGCCCCCGATCGCGTGCAGCACCGACGCCCGGTCGGCGCCCGGCCCGAACAGGACCTGGACCGAGGTCACGGTCGGGGCGGCAAGCGCGGTCCCGGGATCGCTGACGCCCGCCGAGGACAGCGCCGCCGAGACCGCGCCGGTCGCCGCGTACAGCGGCATCCCGAGCGTCTCGTCCACCATCCCGGCAACCGGCATCGAGATCGAGGTGCCCAGTGTCGGCAGCGCGATGTCGATCGTGTCGCCGACCTTGAGGTCGAGCTTGGCCGCCATGGACTTGGTCACCAGCACGCCGCTCGCGGGCAGTGACGCGCCGGGGTTGGTCCAGCCGTGCATCCGCGTGTCCGGCTGGTACCCCTGGAGGACGGTGGAGATGGTCGTGCCGTCCTGCGAAACCGATGCCGTCAGCGTGGCCACGGGCTCCGCGCGCGTCACGCCGGGCACCCCGCCGACCGCCGCCACGAGCGAGGCGTCCACAGGCTGCGACGCGAAGGCGTTCGCGTCCTGGAGCTGGACATCGTTGAACTGGCGGTTGATCGCGCTGACGATGGTGTCGATCATGCCGCCCGCCGCGAGCACCATCACGAGCGCGAGCACGACCACGACCATCGTGGAGAGGCTGCGCTGCTTGGCCCGCCCGATCCCCCGCAGCGTCATGCGGGCGCGGACCGGCAGCCGCGAGAGCGCCGGCACCAGCCGCTCGGCGAGGCTGCGGCCGCCGGGCACGAGCGGCGACGTGCCGCGCATCGCCTCGGCCGGCTGCGTCCGGTAGGCCGCGCGTGCCGGCACCCAGGCCGCGAGCAGTCCTGCCACGATGCCGAAGGCGAGTCCGATGGCCAGGGTGAGCGGCCGGAACTCGACCACGGTGTCCGGGATGTCGAGGAAGCCCGTGTAGGCCGAGGTCATGAGCGCGCCGGTCACCACGCCCAGGGCCACGCCGAGGGCCGCGCCGATCCCGCCCACGAGCAGGCCGAAGCCGAGGTAGTGCGACCGGATCGCCGGTGCGCCCACGCCCGAGGCCCGCAGCGTGCCGATCAGCGCGCGCTGGGTCGCGACGATCCGGGTCAGCAGGACGTACACGGCCATCGCCGCGGCGGTGAGGAACAGGAACGGGAAGGCGACCGCCATCTCGCCGAAGCCCTCGACGTCGAGCTGGAGCGTGGACTTCGACGGGTGGTCGGCCTGCGTGAGGATCCCGGTGGCGCCAGCGGCCAGCGCCGCCTTCCGCACCAGCGCGTCGGTGGCCGCCACGTCGGCGCCCGGGTCGTAGCGCACCAGCGTCTCGCGCACCGCCTCGCTCGGCGGCAGCTGGGCCACGAGCGACTCGTCCACGAAGAACACCCCGAACTGGTTGGGGTCGGGGAAGATCTCCTGGGTGCTGGCGGCAGGCCAGATGTACTCGGCCGACGCCGCCACGCCGACCACGGTGAACGCCGCCTGGCCGCCGGCCCGGACGGTGAACGTGTCGCCCGGGGCGAGGTGGAACGTCCGCGCCACGTGCACCTCGGCCACGGCGTCGTCGGCGCCGGGCGTCTGCAGGCGGCGGCCGCTGGTGACCTCGATCTTGTCGATGGCCGGCGGGTTGGCGACCGGCATCCCGACCAGTCGCCCCACAAGGGTGGCCGAGCCGATCTGGACGGGCAGGTCCGCGGTGTGCCGCACCTCCACCACCGCGACGCCCGGGACGGCCCGCAGCGTGGCCGGCAGGCCGTCGGCGCCCCCGGTGACCGTCATGTCGGCGAACGAGAGCCGCTGGTAGGTCTGCTGGTAGCTCGCGGTCAAGTTCTGGTACGAGTCGTACGTGGCCGCGAACATGAGCACGCCGAGCATCACGGTGGCGCCGACCGCGAGGAACTGCCAGCGCTGGCGGGCGATGTCGCGGCGGCGCTTGCGGGCGAGGTAGTTCACCACGATGCGGTCACCACGCGAGCGCTTCGGGCAGGACGGGGCTCGGGTTGTGCTCGTCGCCGACGATCCGGCCGTCACGCAGGTGGAGGACGCGGTCGGCCATCTCCGCGATCGTGGAGTTGTGCGTGACGAGCAGCACCGTGCGGCGGCCGCCAGCGGTGCTGGACCGAAGGAGCGCCAGGATGCTGCGCCCCGTCTCGAGGTCCAGAGCGCCTGTCGGCTCGTCGCACAGCAGCAGCGGCGGGTCCTTGACGACGCCCCGCGCGATCGCCACCCGCTGCATCTGGCCGCCCGACATCTGGCCCGGGAAGTGGTCCGCGCGGTCGGCGAGGCCGACTTCGGCCAGCCGGTCGTGGGCGCGGGTCTCGGCATCGGTCCCGGTGATCTCGGCGATCAGCGCCACGTTCTCGAGCGCGGTCAGGGTGGGCACGAGGTTGTAGAACTGGAACACGAAGCCCACGGTGGAGCGGCGGTACTCCGTCTGCTCGGCGGGCGACATCGCGGCGATGTCGACGCCGTTGACCAGCAGGCTGCCCGACGTCGCGGGCTCGAGCGCGCCGACCTGGTTGAGCAGCGTCGTCTTGCCCGAGCCGGACGGGCCGAGCAGGACGACGAACTCGCCTGGGTCGATCGAGAATGAGACGTGGTCGAGGGCGCGGATGGCCGCGTCCCCCTCGCCGTAGATCTTGGTGAGGTCCTGGGCGATGACGAGGGGCTGGCTCACGGTGTTCCTCATTGGGGCTCGACCGGTTGGCGCGGGAGCGGCTATGGATTATTGTAGTCACTACAAGAAATGAGCGCAACCACCCCCGGGCGTCGTGCCCAGAACCGCCTCACGACGTTCAGCCGGATCGCCTCGGCGGCGGCCCGGCTGTTCGAGGCGGCTGGGTACGCGGAGACCACGGTCGAGGAGATCGCGGCGGCGGCCGGCGTGTCGCCCGGCACCGTCTACAACCACTTCGGCACCAAGAGCGCCGTCCTGCTCGCGGTCACCATGGTCCGCTCGACCGACGACCTCGCCGCCGCGGTTGCCGGGCTCGAGTTGGCCCGGACGACGCCGCTCGACGCGGCGATGGCGGTCGTGCTGGGCTACCTCACGCCGATGCTCGAGCTGGACCGCGTCCTCGCGGCCGAGGTGTTCGGCGCGAGCTTCAACCCGTCGCGGCGCGCGTTGGCGGCCGAGTTCGAGTCGCGCGACGAACTGGCCCTGGCCCACCTCGCCGCCGTGCTCGAGAGCCTCCGCGCGCGCGGCGCGGTCCGGGGCGACGTCGACCCGGGCCAGGCCGCGATGCTCGTGTTCTCGGTGGCGGCCGTCGCGCTGATGATCTACCTGGCGGGCGACATCCTCGGGCGGGACGACGTGGCGCCGTTCATCCGCGCCCATGTCGAGCTCGCCATGCGGGGCATCGCCAGCTGACCACCAGCCCGTTTCTGCTAGGCGCCCCGATAGGGCAAGTGCCCTGCTTGGCCCGCGGCGCTGATCGTTCTACGGTCCGTCAGCGTCCTCCACGCTGTGCCCCTCCGTGGGGCCGACGCGACGGCCCCGGGCTGTGGTGCCATTGCGCCCGTCCGGGGCCGCCCCCGAGCGGCACGCGACGGTCGCCGCCGGACTCAGAACAGGTCGCGCTTGATCGAGGCGACGGCGTCCTCCGCCTCGTCGAGCGAGGCGGCCGAGGTCAGCTGGGCCGCCTGGGCGCGCGTCAACCGGCCGCCGGCGACCGCCTGCTCGACAGCCGCGCGGAACTCGCTCGCATCCTCGGCCACTGCCCGGTCCCAGTCGCCGGCCTGCACGTCGAGCAGATCGGGGAAGCGGCTCCAGTCATCAGCGGTCACCCCGGCCGGCGGCGGCGTGCCGCTCGCCCGGAGCTCGGCGGCGCGGTCACGGCTCGATGTCGCCCGCTCGGCGTGCGAGCGCCAGCTGTTGACGATGCGTCCGAGCGCGAGGGTGGCCTCCGCCGGGTTGGCCCAATCGATGTCGGTCATCAGTGCCCCTGTGCGGGTCGGAACGGACGCCCCCATCGTATCGGGAGGGCCGATCGCGCGGCTTGCGCCAGACCGGAGTCAGCGCGGCGGCTCGAAGGCAGCGCAGAGCATCCCGTAGTAGGTCGGCGCCTCGTACGAGAGCAGCTCCGGCCGCCACGCATCGCCGATCGCGCCCGCGAGCATCAGCAGCTGCCACCAGCTGTCGGGCATGGCGGCCGCGATGAGCGCTGGGTCGATGTCGGCGAGCTCGCCGAGGCGGCCGTCGCGGACGCGCGCCGCGACCAGCTCGTCGAACACCCGCGCAGCGGGGTCGAAGCCGTACGGGCCGTCGGCCGCGTGGGTGTGCGCCTGGTCGGCGCTCGCGATGACCGCGACCCGCCGGCCGCTCGCGGATGCCGCGCGGGCGATCGACACGCCGGCCTCAACGTGCAGGGCGGGCGCAAGCTCACGGGCCGGCGCGACCAGCACGATGGGCAGCGGCGGGCGCTGCCGCCCGCCCAGGTACCAGAGCGGGATCAGGCTGCCCCAGTCGAGCGGCATCGTCGCCTCGGCCGGGTCGTTGCCGCCGAAGCTCGCGCCCACGACGGGCAGCCCCGCGCGGCGCATCTCCCCGACGACGGCCGCGGCGAGCTGGCGGTCGGTGGCAAGGTCGAGCGCGACGGCCGGCGCCTCCTCGAGGGCACCCGCCACCCGCCCCGCGACCACCACTGCGAAGTGGCGCTCAACGTGGAGGCCGTGCGGCGTCAGCACGATGACCACATCGGGCTGGGCCGCCTCGAACCGCCGCGCCAGCTCCGCCATCCCGGCCTGCGTCGCGAGGGCCGTGGAAGCGTGCTCGGGGGCGCAGGCCTCGGGGATCGCGAGCTCGCCGTGGGGGGCGACGGCCGCGAACGCGAACGCGGCGGCGCGATCGTGCGAGGCGGGCTGGGTCATCGCGTCCACTCTACGCGCCGGCCGAGACCGCGACTCGCGGCCCGGACGTTTCTCCTCAGGCGGGCTTGCCCCACACGGCGACCAGCTCGGCCACGACGGCGTCGGCCACCTCGTCGGCCGTGCCGGGGCGCTCCGTCTCGGCCGACCACGCGAACTTCTCGAGGTAGTCGTCGGTCCCCGCGAGGCCGTCTCGCATGGCGACCCGGTCGATCTCGGCGCCGAACCAGGCCGGCAGCTTGCGGTTGACCTTGGCGCCGGTGTCGTCCGTCGCCTGGACCTGGGCCGGGATGTCCTTCCAGGCGAGGATGCGGTAGCGGGCCAACGGAGCCTCCTAGCTTCATGTTGCGGCTCGCATTGTCGCAGGCCCACCCACCTGGAACCGTCTGTCGTCGCGGCCGAGCGTGGACAGGCCTCCGATCTTGACCGCGGGGCGCCGCCGATGGACAGTCGTCGTCGGCTCGAGCAGGGAGGTGTGGCTACGCGACGCGTGTCTTGGGCGCTGGGTCTGGTCCTCGGGGCGCTCGCGGGCGGGGCGGCGCTCGCCGGCGGCGTGTTCGCCGCGCTCCTGATCGGACCGGCCATCGTGTGGGCAGCGAGCGAGCGGTGGCGACCGGTGGGCCTGGGCGGCCTGATCACGGGCATGGGCGCCGGCGCGGCGGGCCTGCTCCTGCTCGCCAACGCGCGATGCGCCGCAACGAACGTCGCCACACCAGACCTGGTCTCCGAATGCGTCGGCCCGGACCTGACGCCGTATCTGGTCGGGGCCGCCATCCTCGTGGCCACTGGCCTCGCCGTGTCGCTCGCTGCCCGGACGCGACCTGCGTCGCGCGCCGCCTGACCGCGGTCGGGACGCTCGTCGACGCGGCGGCCGGCCGCACCGGCGAGCTCGGGCTCCTGTCGCTCGCTCGGTCCCGCTGTCCCGATCGCGGCGGCCGCGTCGGGAAGGGTCGCGCTACCCCCCGCCGTACGGAGCTGACGGACCCGGCGGCTCGGCGGCGGGCTCACCGCTCGGCGCAGCAGCGCCGTACGCCACCGGTGCCGCCACGGGCACCGCGGGTGCCGTCGGCGCCGAATTCCACAAGGCGGTCGGGGCCGGTTCGTACCAAGCGGGCGACGCCCAGCCCTGCCCTGCAACCGGCGCCCCGAGGGGCAGCACGACGTGGAGGACCGTGGGCCCGCCCGCCGGACTGTGCAGCAGCATCGTGCCGTCGAGGGCGGCCACGCGATCGCGGAGCCCCGCGAGGCCGCCGCCGGGCACCATCGCGGCGCCGCCGCGGCCGTTGTCGCGGACCCAGATGCCCAGCTGCATCGGCTGACGCCGGAGCGTGACCTCCACGCGCGTCGCGCCCCCGTGCTTCGCCACGTTCGCGAGCGCCTCGCTCACCACGTAGTAGCCGGCCCGCTCCACCGCATGCGGCAGGCGCTCCCCCGCCGGCAGGTCGCAGTCGAGGTAGACGGGCACCGTGCTTCGACCGGCCACCGCGCCCAGTGCCGCCACGAGGCCGCGGTCGAGCAGGATGGCGGGGGCCGTGCCGCGGACCACTTCGCGGATCTCGGCCAGTGCCTGGCGGGCCTGGTCGCGCGCGCCGACGATGAGCGTCTTGGCCGCTGCCGGGTCCTCGTCCACCTTGTCCTCGGCGAGCGACAGGTCGATCGCGAGCATCACGAGCCGTTGCTGCGCGCCGTCGTGCAGGTCCCGCTCGATCCGGCGGAGCTCGCTCGCCTCGAGCTCCACGGCCGCTGACCGGCTCTGGCGGAGCTGCACGTTCTCGCGGCGGAGCGCCTCGGACGGGCTGATGCACAGGAGGCCCTCCACGACGTACCGGTGGAGGATCGCCATGCCCCGGGTGGCGGAGGCGGCGACCGGCAGCAGCACGAGTCCGATCGCGAAGATCGTGGCGAGGACGACATACGGGTTGAGGCTGCCCCACACGGTTGAGGTGTTCGCGCCTGCCGCCCGGGCGACGACGATCAGCGCCGGGACGAGGGTCAGGGATACGGCGAGCGCCCAGAGCAGGACCGCCACCGTGAACTCGATGATGGCCAGCGGGAAGCTGACCGCGACATAGGCCATGTCGAGCCAGCGGGCACCGTCGAGGAAGATCGCCTCGAACCAGCCGCGGATGCGGGCCTCGATCGGGCCGCCGTCGAGCGGCTCGAGCGGGCGGTGGGGCCGCTGGATCAGCGGGCGGTCGTCCACGAGGCTCATCCGCCAGATCTCGATCCGGGCGAACAGCCTGGCCGCCTCCACCGCCAGCGCGATCAGCGGGATGCCGACCAGCACGATCAGCAGGCTCGCGCCCGCCGACAGCAGCGACGAGACGAGCACGAAGGCGGTGAGCGAGAAGACGAAGCCGAGCAGCACGGCCGCGAGGGCCTTCCAGCTCGACGGGCTGATGGGCGAGAGCACGAACGCCGCCAGCGGGCTGCGCCCCCGGCGCGGCGGGGCTGACGGACGGGGATCCGCGGGCGCGCTCATCGGGCTCGACCCTACCACCCCGGGGGTGTCCATCGCGATGCCGTCCTTCCTCGGCGCCTGTCCGGGGCGCCGCTCTGGCGCCACTGTGGGCCGCACGGCGGCGCGCTCCCAGCCGGGCAGCGGGCATCTTGGGGGTGGGGCGATCCCCACCATCGCGGGCCGCGGGCATCCGCCTCTCCCCGGCCGCCTCCGACTGGTCCTGCAGGCAGGCGCGCCAGCCGGCTTGCTCAGAACCCCCCGCTCGCGCCGCCGCCACCCACCGACACGCCGCCGCCGTACCCGCCCCCGGCGCCCGAGGTGGCCGTGATCGAGGTGAGCGACGATCCGAACGACGCGAAGGAGCCGAACGCCGCAGCAGACCCCGCGTACCAGGCAGGGTGCCAGCCCGCGCTGGCCGCGTCGTCGCCGCTCTCCGTCACGAGCTGCCCGACTTCCTTGGCGAGCCCGAGCGCCACGGCCCAGACGATCAGCGCGTCGGGCGTCTCGAGCCACGGCATCTTGAGCTTCGCCTTGCGCTGCGCCGCCACGACGCCGGGCGCCTCGCCGATCTCGTGGCTGATCGTGTTGCGGTAGGCGAGTGCCATCGCGAGTACCGACGAGCCGGCCCTGCTGCGCGAGGCCATGCGGAAGTTGATGAGGGCCCCCACGAAGAACACGACCATCGAGGGGACGAGGGTGACGAGGACCGTCGGTGTGTCGAGCGTGTCGCCGTTCTGGACGAGCCAGATGACGAACGGCACGACCCACGCGGCGATCGGGATGAACAGCAGCGCCCCGAACCGGTTGATCGCCCTGGTCGGGTCCGAGCGGAACCAGTCCGATGCGGCGGCCACCCTGCCCAGCGCTTTCCCGAACGCGGTGACGAGGCCCGGGGCCTTCGCCATGTCGGCATGCCGGACTACGCGGTCGGTCGCGATCCTGCGCAGCGTCGCGAGGATCAGCCGCTCGGGATCGTCGATCCCCTTCTCCGCCGCGGCGACGCCGGGGTCCGCGGGATCCGCCAGGACGTAGTCGAGCTTGCCGCCAGACCCGTCCGCATCGCGCATCGAGAGCAGGTTGCGGCTGGCGAGGTCGACGAAGGCGCCGGCCAGGGCGTTCCGGCTGACCGTGCCCTCGCGCAGCAACGCGGCCATGGACGGCGTGAGGCCCGGTGGCGGTGCCGGCAGCAGCACCGAATCGTCGATGGACGGGATCGCCGGGTCGCGGCCCACGGCCACCCAGAGGCCGGCCATCAGCAGGAGGAACGCTGCGTCGACAGCGAGGGCGACGTAGGCCGGCCACGGGAAGGGCGCCTCGGCCTCGAGCCTTGAGCCGGGGTTGTCCACGGCAGCGGCGATCTCGCCCATGCCTCGGGCCAGCGCGCTGTCGAGATCGCCGTTCTGGGCGTCGATGAGCATGTCGGCCACGATGTTCCGCGCCGCCCCGACCGACAGATACGTCCCGGTGATCCCCGCACCGGCGTAGATCGTGATCTGGCCGTGGGCGAGGGTGTCGTTCATGTCGAACAGGACCACGATGCCGTTGTTGGCGCCGGCCTGGCCGACGCCCCAGGCGTCCATGGCGTCCTTCGCAGTCTGCTGCGCCTCGGCCGCGGACACGTCGGACTCGCCGGTCGGGATCGACACGATCGCCATCTGGACGCCGGTCTGGCCGCGCAGCCGGTCGGCGGTCTGCTGGGCCGACGCGATCGTGTCGCCGCTCCAGATGTCGGCGAAGTCGTAGACCGACACGCCGGGCTGCGAGGGCGGCAGGTCGAAGGCGAGCGCGAGCGGGGCGAGCCCGAGCGACACGATGACCGACGCGCACATGAGCGCGGCCGCGAAGGCCCGACGGCGCGGCGCCTGGGCGGCGTGGTGCTGCGGAGTCTCGAGGCGGGCGGGACGCAAACGCACGCGACGCTTCCTCTCCCCGGCCGGCGGCGCTGATCTGCGCGTATCTTGCCCCCGAAGCCGCGAATGGCGTCGGGCGCGCCGTAGCAGGTGTCGCCTCGCGGCTTCCGGGCGTGGCCTCAGAACCCGCCGCCACCCCCGCCGCCGCCCCCGGAGGAGCCGCCGCCGTAGCCGCTGCCGGTGGACGAGGCCGCGGTGACGTTGATCGAGGAGATCGAGGAACCGAACGACGCGAAGGACGCGGCACTCCCCGAGTACCACACGGGCTGCCAGTTGACGCTGGCAGGGTCGTTGACGCTGCGGCTGATCAGGTGGCCCACCTCGTCGGCGAGGCCCAGCGCCACGGCCCAGACGATCAGCGCGTCGGGCGTCTCGAGCCACGGCAGCTTGAGCTTCACGCGTTCGTGGGCCGTGATGACGCCCGGCGCCGCGCCCATCTCGTGGCGCAGCGTGTTGCGGTACGCGAGCGCCATGCCCAGCACCCATGACCCCTCCTTGGTCCGGGCGGCCATCGCCCTGGCGATGAGGGCGCCGAGCGCGATGACGAGGCCGCTGGTCCCGACCATCACGAATGCGGACAGGCCCTCGACCTGGTCCTGCGCGAGGATGAACATCCCGCCCAGCGCGAGGAACGGGATGATCGCGAGCACACCCACCCGGCTCATGGCCTGGTTGGGGTCGCTCCGGAACCACGGCGTGGCGGCCGCGACCTTGCCGAGGGCGGCCGCGAACTTCGACTGGAGGTTCGTCAGCCGGCGGAGCTCCTTGTGCTCGACGACGCCGTTGCTCGAGATGCTCCGCAGCGAGTCGAGGATCAGCCGTTCCGGCGCGCCGACCTGCGCCTGGGCGTGCACGACGCGGTCGTCGGACGGGTTCGAGACAATGTAGTCGATGGGCTTGTGCCCGATGCCCAGGAACGTCGAGCCCTCGCGCATCGCGAGCAGGTTCCGCGACGCGAGATCGACGATCGCCGCGGCCGGGGCGTTCTTGGTGGCGATGCCGTCTCGGAGCAGCGCCGCCATCGGCGGCGTGAGCCCCGGAGGCGGGGCGGGCAGCAGCACGGAATTGTCGATCAGGGGGATCGGCGGGTCGCGGCCGTCGCGCCACCAGATCGCCAGCATCACCGCCAGCACCAGCCCGTTGACGAGCGCGATCACGATGGCCGGCCAGGTGATGAGGGGGGCCGATTCGAGCCTCGAGCCCGGGGTGTCCACCGCACCCGCGATCTCGCTCATGCCCTGGGCGAGCGCCCCGTCGAGGTCGCCCGCCTTCGCCTTGGCGATCATGTCGTTGGCGACGTGCTGGGCCGCCGCCGCGGAGAGGTAGCGGCTGAGGACCCCGCGGCCGCCGTAGACGTAGATCTGGCCGTGCCTCAGCGTGTCGTTCATGTCGAACAGGACCACGATGCCGTTGTCCACGCCGGCCTGGCCGACGCCCCAGGCGTCCATGATGTCCTTGGCGGTCTGCTCCGCCTCGGCCCCGGTCACGTCGGACTCGCCGGTCGGGATCGACACGATCGCCATCTGGACGCCGGTCTGGCTGCGCAGGCGGTCGGCGGTCTGCTGGGCCGAGTCGATGGTCGCGCTGCTCCAGATGCCGGCGAAGTCGTAGACCGACTTTCCAGCCTGCGAGGGCGGCAGGTCGAAGGCGAGCGCGGATTCGGTGAGGACCAGGGCGAGCGCGATGGCGCCGAGGAGCGCCGCGGTCCGTCCTCCGCGCCGGAGCGCATGTCCGATCCGACCGTTCGCGCTCGCGGCGACTCGCAGTGCCATCCCGGACTCCTCCCGCTGCCGGCTGCGCCGGCGTGCCCCGAGATCTTCGCGCGATCGCGGGTGGCGTGTCAGCCCGGTCCCGCATGCGGCATCATCGCGCCATGGACGCCAAGGGCCTGCGGGTCGTCATCGCCGAGGACTCGGTCCTCCTGCGCGAGGGTGTGGCGAAGCTGATCGAGGCGGGCGGCGGGACCGTGGTCGCCAAGGTCGGGGACGGCCCCTCGTTCGTCGAGGCGTGCGTGGCCCATCGGCCGGACGTGTCGGTGGTGGACGTCCGGATGCCGCCCACCCAGCGCGACGAGGGGCTGCGGGCGGCGCTCGAGGCGCGGCGCCGCGTCCCGGGCACGCCGATCCTGGTGCTCAGCCAGTACGTCGAGCGCCAGTACGCGTCGGAGCTGCTCGCCGACCGGGGCGGGGGCGTGGGCTACCTGCTCAAGGACCGGGTTGCCGACGTGCGCGACTTCCTCGACGCGCTCGGGCGGGTGGCGGCCGGGGGCACCGCGCTCGACCCCGAGGTGGTGGCGCAGCTCATGGTCCGCCGGCGGGTGGACGACCGGCTCGCCGCGCTGACGCCGCGCGAGCACGAGGTGCTGGCGCTGATGGCCGAGGGGCGCACGAATGCGGGGATCGCTGCCGCCCTGGTCATCACCGAGGGCGCGGCCGAGAAGCACATCACGAGCATCATCGGCAAGCTCGACCTGCCCGATTCGCGCAACGACCACCGGCGGGTGCTGGCGGTGCTCGCCTACCTGGATTCCGAGGAGGCCTGAGGTGGCCGCCCTGCGGCTGCCGAGGCGGGCGCTGTCGCCGGGCGAGGTGGTCGAGCTGCTGGGCGAGGTGCGGACCTCTCCGATCACGGGTTTCCCCAGCGGTGCCAGGGGGCGCGTCGTGGGCGCAGGCGAGCGACCGGGCGAGGTCACCGTCGAGCTGCTCGGCACCGGCAACGTGCCCATCGCGTTCTCGGTGGCGGGATCGGGCGTGCGCGCCAGCGTGCCGCGCGAGGGCCTGCGGAGGATCTACCCGCCGAGCCCCTGGTGGCGGCGCGCGTTCGACTGAGGGCGGTCGCGAGCGGCGACGAGCGCAGCCTCCTGCGTCAGGCGAGGTCGCGCTGTGCCCGCCCGGTGGGTGTTGCAGCAGGATCGTCCGGGCCGGCGCATCGGTCGGACCTGGTCGTCATCGTCGGCTTCCGCAATACCGCCGGCCGCGGTGGTATCGAGCGAACCGGGCCGCCTGACCGATGGTGGCGGTAGGGCGGAGTCGGCCACGCTCGCCGAGGGGTAATGAAGGTCGATAGCACCGCCGGCGGCGGTGGCTGGCGGGACGAGCGCCGAATCCGGCTTCGCGCGCCGCCCCCGGGCCTGTACCCTTCCCGGCACCTCGTCCCGAACCGGAGCCAGCCCAATGCCCGATCCGATGACGATCGTTGCCGCGCTGCTGCTCGCGCTCGTCCCGTCGCTCGTCTACCTGTTCGTCCTGAACCTGATCGACCGATACGAGAAGGAACCCTGGACGATCCTGATCGCGTGCCTGGTGGCGGGCGCGATCATCGCCCCGGCGGTCAGCATGGCGCTGCTCGTCGCGGCCGGCCGACCGGCTGACCTGCCGCCGGCCTTCGCGCCCGGCCGCTCGCCCGACGCCCTGATCGGGGTGGTCGAGGCCATCGTCGTGGGCGCCGTGATCGTCGCGATCACCCGGTCGGTGCGCCAGGAGTTCGACGACGTGCTCGACGGCGTGATCTACGGGGCCGCGGTGGGCGCCGGCTTCGGCGCGGCGGAGAGCTTCCTGTACGCGCTCGGCGGGACCGGCCAGCTCTCGACGATCACGGTGGTCGAGCTGCTGGTCGCGGGGCTCAACCACGCGTTCTACGGTGCGGTCATCGGCGCCGTCTTGGGCTGGGCCCGAGACGTCGTCGCGTGGCAGCGCTGGACCGCGACCGTCCTCGCCATCGCGACCGCGGCGTGGCTCCAGGCCTTCCACGACACGCTGCCGCTGATCCTCGCGCACGTGCTCGGCCGGCCCGAGGCGGCGGCCGGCTCGGCCGTGCGGCTGCTCGCCGACGTGGTGAACTGGCTCGGCATCCTCGCCGTCGCGGTGACCGTCGTCCTCGCCTGGCGGCGGGAGGCGCGCATCCTGCGGGCGGAGCTGCACGACGAGGTGGCGGCGGGCGTCGTCCCGCCGGCCGACTACGACACGCTGACCTCGTTCGGCGGCCGGCTCCGGCGCCAGGCCGTGCTGCTCCGCTCGGGCGGGCTCGCGCCCGTCGTGCGGCTCCGCCAGCGCTACGCGGCCGAGGGGGAGCTCGCGTTCCACAAGTGGCACCTGCGCCGACGGACGGCCGCTAACCGGCCCGACCCGGCGCGCGGCGATTCGCTGCGGGAACGCATCCGGTCGCTCAACGACGCGCCGGAGGCGGCGCGATGAGGCGGCGCCTGGGGCTGCTCCTGCTCGCGGTCGCCCTGGCCGGGTGCGGGGGTTCGCCCGAGCCGACGGCCACGACCCTGATCGGCGGGGCGGGCGCGACCGCTCGCGCCGTCGGCGGCAGTTCGACCACCGGCAACACCTCCGGCGGCACCGCCGGGTCCGGGGCGGGCGGAACCGTGGAGGCGCCGGCCCTGCCGCCGTCGGTCGGCCAGTCGATCCTGTTCCACCTGCAGCTGGCCACCGACATCGACGCGGCGGGCAACCCGGTCGGCCAGGACACCCAGTTCGCCAGCGGCACCCAGACCATCTTCGGGCTCCTCGGCTGGCAGTACGTCACGGCCGGCACCGAGCTCAGGCTCCGGCTGTTCCAGGGCGACCGGTTCGTCTTCGAGACCTCGCACACCGTGGTCAACGAGTCGGGCAGCGGCGAGGAGGACGGCGCGGGCTTCGTCTACAGCTTCCACACGAGCGACGGGTTCCCCGACGGCAGCTACACGGTCGAGGTGGACTACAACGGCGTGCCCGACGAGGTGGTGCCGTTCACGGTGGGCGGTGGCAGCCAGTTCGACGAGGCGGTGGGCAGCGGCACCCAGAGCGGGCCCATCCCCTACGCCAGCCCGGCCGACGTCCTGGTCGTGACCCGGCAGTCGGTGCTGCGCGAGCACCTCGGCTCGCGGACCGACGAGGTGCTGGCGGCGGCGAAGCGCGTGGGCGACCTGCACGACCTCGAGGCCGACGGCGTGACGCGCGACACGCCCGACGCGACCGTCGCCGAGACACAGCGGCTGCTCCGGGCCGGCCACTACAAGTACCTGCTGATCCTGGGCAACGACGACGCGGTCCCCTACGTGCACCTCAAGAACCCGCTCGCGAGCTCCGAGGAGAGCGCGCTCGCCGACTGGGAGCTGCCGGCCGACTGGGTCCCGTCCGACAACTTCTACACCGACCTCGACGGCGACCAGTACGGCATCCCGGACCTCGCGGTGGCCCGGATCCCCTCGTCCGACGACGCGGACCTGCTGCTGACCCAGCTGTCCGACATCGTCCCGCCCGACGGCGGGGCCTTCGCGCTCATCAACCAGGAGCGCAGGTCGCAGGCCGGCATCGTGCTCAACGCGATCGGCTCGATGGCCAAGGTGCAGCTCGAGTACTCGCCGCCCACGCAGGGCGATGCGTTCGGCAAGAACCCGGCCGCGGCGAATTCGCGCTACCTGTACGTGCTGCTCCACGGGATCGGCGTCGCGACAGACTCGTGGGCCACCAACACCGTGGCCTGGACGCCGTCGGACCAGAACCACCCGCTCGACGCCGAGTGGTCGGTGACCGACAGCTCGCAGGTGGACAGCGTGACGGTGGGCTCCAACCCGACCAGCCACGGCGTCGTCCAGGTCGGCGCCTGCTATGGCGCCTGGACGCTCGACACGACCGAGGCCCCGCAGCACAAGACCGCCGACAACGACCTCGCGCTCCACTACCTCAAATCGGGCACGCGGGCGTACATCGCCGACACCCACCTCTCCTACAGCGTGCCGCTCGGTCTCTCGGACACGCCGTCGGGGCGGACCGGCTTCGAGGTCCTGTTCTGGAAGGCCGTCGCGAGCGGGATGACCCCGATCGACGCCTTCCAGGCGGCCAAGGTGGGGACCGCGAAGGCGATCGACGAGCTGGTCAAGGAGGGCGACATCGACTCGGCCCAGATCACCCTCAAGACGCTCCACTACATGGTCTACCTGGGGAGGCCGTGATGCAGCGCTTCCCGTTCGTCGCGGCGGTCTGGGCCGTGCTCCTGGTGGCCGGATTCGCCCTGGTCCTCGCGCTGGGCACGCCGGTGTCCACGGCGGCCGACGAGCTCCAGGCCGCCTACCACCCGCCGGCGCCCGTGACCCAGGCCGCGGCTGAGGCGTCGGCCGCCACGATCATCCGCCTGTCCTACCCGTCCTTCGCGGGCGCCCCGCACACCACCAGCCGGGCGACCGACTTCGGCGTGCAGCACTGGCTCGTGGAGTACGTGGACACCAGCGGCTCGGCGCCGCGCGGCGTCCGGATCTCGGTCGTGGTGTCGACGGGCCACGTCGAGGTCTCGTCGTACCCCTGACGCTCGACGCCTCCGCGGACATCCGCCAACGGCACGTCGCGCCCAGTCACCGGCACGTCGCGCCCAGTCACCGGCACGTCGCGCCCAGTCACCTATGCGTGGGAGGACTGTTAGCCGCCTCCCAGAGCCGAATTCGCGTCAGGGATGCCTCCTGTGCATGCCTGACGGCGAAATCGCCGGTTTCCCGGCATCGGCAGCTGGGCCAGCGGTGCTAACAGTCCTGGTGCGCATATCTGACCGAGGTCGGCGGCGGGCGTCGGCGTCGCACTCAGCGGGCCAGTCCCGTCCGGGGCCGGACGAGCCGCTGCCCGCCACGCACGATGAATCGCCAGCCGCCCGGCACGGCGCCGAACCGATCGTTGCTGCCGCGTCCAAGGCCGAGCGCACACGCGACAATCAGCAGCAGCCACACAGCGCCGCCCTCGAGCAGATTGCCCGCCACCAGCAGGGTGACGTCGGTCGACCCGCCCGTGGTCAGCGGGTGCAGCACCGCCTGCAGAACGTCAGTCCCGAGCCCGGTCAGCAGCGCGATCCCGGCCAACGCGCCAATCCACCAGGCCCGCCGTGGCAACAGGCCGCGCCACGCGCCGACGAGCAGGGCCATCGCCACTGCAGTCGACGCGCCTGCCCGGGCGATTGCCGCCACGATCGAGAGGACCACCATCGGGTCCACACCGAGCCCGGCCAGGTCGACGGCGGGCGCGATTGCGACGACGTCGGCGGCACCGACGACCACCACGACCGCTGCGACGAGGGGAGCCAGAACAGCCGCGCGCGGCAGCGCCCCAGCCACATCGAGGCCGGACAACAGGGCCAACCACGCGATCACCAAGGCGACTGCGAACAGCAGCCCGACGACCTCGCCCAGCAACTGCAGGATGGTGACAGCGTCATCCCCGGGTGAGCCCGCCGGGAGTGATTCGAGGACCAACCCGAGGACGTAGCGCACGGGCGGGGTGAGGAACGAGACAACGGCCAGCATGACCAAGCCCGCGTACAGGCGACGGTTGCGCAGGCCGACTCCCGGAAAGCCGATCTCGATCGCCGCCGGCAGCGCTACCGGCAGAGCGGCGGCCAGCCGCAGGACGACACCGTAGGTCGGTTCGCCGTTGTCGCCGATCGGCCGGCCCTCGACGATGTTTGGCCAGACGGCGATGACCAGCAGCGCGATCGTGCCCGCAACGGACAGCCAGCCCAGGGACGTCAGCGGCGCGATGAGGCGCCGCACAATCGGGCCGACCGTCGCGCCCGGCCCCCCGGGCTCGGTTGCCGCTGGCCCGACCCGCCGCCGATGCACCAGGCGCGTCATCCCCCGCCTCCCTCAGCCCTTCGGCCGCCGCGATCGGCCGGACAGCCACTCGAGGTACCGCGCGTCGAACTCCGCCACCAGGCGGCCGCGCTCCTGCATGACCGCGGCCCACTCGTCGAGCGCGGCGAACCCGACGTCGGTCAGCTCGTAGTCGCGCCGTGCCGGCCCGGTGCCCGTCGCCCACGCGCTGCGCACCTGTCCCCCGACCTCGAGGTCGCGGAGGGTGCGGTAGACCTGGCCCACGTCGACCGACCCGGTCGTGATGCCGAGCTGCTGGAGCTCGCCCAGGATCGCGTAGCCGTGGGCCGAGCCGCCGGCCAGGATCGCGAGCACGAACGGCGCCATCCAGCGGTGGTGGGAGCCCACGGGCGCCCAGCCCCGATGCATCGGCGCCCCGGACGGGTCGTGGTCGGACGCGATCGAGAGCCCGACCCGAGCAGCCGCCTCGGAGTCGGCGATCGCCTCGTCGCCCATCGGCGCCTGCGTCGCCGTCAGCTCGGCATCGTCGCCCAGTTCGAACTCGCCCGACGCATCCATGTGCCCGGAGCATAGAAGCCGCCCGGCACCGGTGCTTGGCAGTTGGGCGCAGCGCGACGCGACATGCCGATGGCCTGCGCGGGGGCCGATGCGGGACCGGCCGCCGTCGCCGACGGCAACGCGCTAGGCTCGCGACCATGAGCTCGCGCGACCAGGCCCTCGCCGCGATCGTCGACGCCTTCGTGCCCGCGCACGACGGGCTGCCGTCGGCCAGCCAGCTGGGCGTGCACCGGCGGATCCTCGCCGAGGTCGACGCGCTCCACCGCCCGTCCCTGCGCCAGCAGCTGGACCTGCTGCTCCGCGTGGCCGATTCGGGCCTCGGCAACCTGCTCCTCTCCGGCAGGCCCAAGGCGATCAGCGCGATGGACCAGACGGCGCGGGAGGCGTGGCTGCGGAGCCTCGGCGATTCCCCGATCGCCATGAAGCGGACGGCCTTCCAGGACCTCAAGCGCCTCACGCTGCTGCTCACCTACGGCATCGAGGACTCCCCGTGGCGGGCGCGGACCGGCTTCGTGCCGCCCGTCCCGGACCCGCCGAGCCCCAGCAGCCTCCACGTCCGCACGCCGCGCGCGGGCGAGGTGGTCGAGGCCGACGTGGTGGTGATCGGCTCGGGGGCCGGCGGCGGCGTGGCGGCCGGCGTGCTGGCCGCGGCCGGGCGGAAGGTCGTCGTGCTCGAGCGCGCCGCGATGGTCGAGGAGGCCGAGTTCGGCGGGCCGGAGCTCGATGGCCTCGCGGCGCTGTTCCTCGACCGCGGCCTGGCCGCGACCACGGACCGCTGGATCGCCATCCGCGCGGGCTCGGCGGTCGGCGGCGGGACGGTGGTCAACTGGAGCTCGTCGCTGCGGGCGCCCGCCGCCGTGCGCGAGGAGTGGCGCGCGGCCGGTGTCGGCGATGACCTCGAGGTGCACTACGCCGCGATCGAGACCGCGCTGGGCGTCACCACGGCCGAGAGCGAGCGCAACGGGCCGAATGAGCGGCTCGCCGCGGGGCTCGAGGCGCTCGGCCACCCCTGGCAGCTCATCCCGCGCAACGTCCGCGGCTGCGGCGACTGCGGCCCGTGCGCCGTGGGCTGCCGGCGGGGCGCCAAGCAGTCGGTGCTGCGGACGTTCCTCGCGGACGCGTGCGCGCACGGCGCCGAGGTGCTCGACCGCGCGGAGGCCGTCCGCGTCCTGCTCGAGGGCGGTCGTGCCGCCGGCGTCGTCGCCCGCGTCCCCGACGGCGAGATCACCGTCCGGGCGCCGCAGGTGGCGCTGGCCGGCGGGTCGATCCTCTCGCCGGTGGTGCTGCTCCGCTCGGGGATCGCGACCGGGACCGCCGGCCGCACGCTGCACATGCACCCGGTGGCGGCGATCGCCGGCATCTACGAGGACTCGCTCTCACCCTGGTCGGGGGTCCCCCAGAGCGTCATGAGCGACGCCTTCGGCGAGGCGGACGGGACCTGGGGCTTCCGCATGGAGGCGGCCCCCACGCACCCGGGGCTGATCGCCTCCGGGTTCCCGTGGTGGGACAGCGCCGACCACCGCGAGGTCATGACCCAGTGCGACCACGTGGCCGCGTTCCTGGGCATCGTCCGCGACCGCAGCGTCGGGCGCGTCTCGATCGCCCGCGACGGCGGGACGAGCATCGCGTACGCCCCGGGTGCGCCCGAGCGGGAGCTGCTGCGGCGGGCCTCGGTGGAGCTGGCCAGGGTCCACCGTGCGGCCGGCGCCCGCCAGGTCATCCCGCTCGTGACGCCACCCCACACCTGGCGCGACGGCCAGCCCTTCGACCCGTGGCTCGAGGTCCTCGGCCGCCGGTCCATCTCGGCCAACCGGATCCTGCTGTTCAGTGCGCACCAGATGTCGAGCTGCCGGATCGGGACGGACCCCCGGTCGTCGGTGGCCGATCCCGACGGCCAGGTGCACGGCACGCCCGGCGTGTGGGTGACCGACGCGTCGGCGATGCCCACCGCGTCGGGCGTGAACCCGATGCTGAGCCTCATGGCGCTCGCCCACCGGACGGCCGCCAGGATGGCCGCGGCGACCTAGCGCCCGCCGCCGCCGCGGGCGGCACTGGCTCACGTCGTGCCGCGCGCCCGCCGAGTGCGATCGCCGCCAGCGGCGGCCGGGGGGAGGTTGTCGGGCGGGGCGTCGAGGTCGAGGACCCGCCGGAGGTGGCCCGCCGCCACCTCGACCGGCTGCTCGACGGCGTCGTGACCCCACTCGAGCCGCACGGCGTCCCAGCCCCGCGGGCGTCGCCGCCCGAGCCGCGCGAGGTCCTCCTCCATGCGCGCGGCCAGGAACTCCCACTCCCCTGCCCGCTCGGCGTCGCCGCTGGCCCCCCTCGACCGGACGAGGTGCACGAGCAGGAACCGCCGTCCGTCATTCGCTTCGCGCAACTCCGCCCAGTGGTGCGCCAGCCGCTCGAGCCCCATCGTCCTGTCCACCTCGACCACCACGCGCGCCCGCGCATGCTCGAGCGTCATGCCGTGGCCGTGGACGCCGGCCCCCGAGCGGCGCCGCAACTTCACGCCCGGGGCCGGCCCGAGCGCCTCGAGCACGCGGTCGAGCAGCGTCGCCTCGTCGGACGGCTGTCGCGCGGGCGCGTCGCCCGCCGCATCGCGGCGCCAGATCCGCATCGCCAGGCCACGCCCGTCGCGCGGGACGAAGCCGCGGGGCACCGCGGACAGCGACGGACGCGGGCCCGCCGCCACCCACAGGCAGGCCAGGGCGTCGAGCACGTCGTCCTCGTCGGCGCCGTGCGGCACCACCACCGGGATCGGCCGGCCGTACGCGTCCTCGAGCAGCGCCCGCCGGAGCAGGCGACCCTCCGCCGAGCGCTTCGAGCCCTCGACCGGTCGGCCGCCGGCGAGATCGGCGAAGATCAGCTCGGGGTGGCCCTCGAGGATCACCGGCCGCGCCTTGCCTCCCGGGTCCTGCAGCTCGGGCGTGACGATCTCGTCCACCTCGCGGATGCGCGGCAGGATCAGCCACGACTGGAGCGTCAGGCCGAGGTGCTCGCGACGCGGGTCGTCGAACGAGTCGAGCTCGAGCGATGGCCGTGGTGGGCCCGGGAACACCGACGAGCCGCGCCCCGGCCCGAGCAGCGCCCTCGCCTCCACGTCGCACACGCGACCGCCGGGCGCCCAGGCGTCGGGCAGCCCGATGGGCATGTCCACGACGATGCGGTCCGCTCGCTGCGCCACGACCGCCGCGAAGTCGGGTACCACCGAGATCGTCACCGTGCCGGGATTGCCGCGCGGGTCCACGTCGCCGGCGGCCACGACCCAGCCGGCCCGACACCCGTCGGCCCCGATCGCCCGCAGCCTCGCCAACCGACCCTCCTCACGTCGAACCCGCCGCCGGCGGTCCAGGCCGGCATCGAACCCCCGCCGGCGCCAAGGTTCGCACCCGGCCGCCGGCGCTGCAGGACGATCGTAAGGGTTCGCCCCCCACCAACCGGCCGGTGACAGGACGCCCCACTCGGCCCGACGATCTGGAGGACCCGTGCAGGCGGGCTGGTCGGCGCCGTGGGGCGCCGGGCGTGGCGAGAGCGACAAGGGGCACATGCGTCGTGGAGATCCGCGGGATTCCGGAGCCGGCCGGCTGGCATGACCCGTTGACCGGCCTCGACGGCCCGGACGCCTGGCAGAGCGCGCTCGTGGCCGAGGTGGCGCGGTCCACGCGCTACAGCCGCGCGATGACCGTCGTCGTCCTCGAGATCGAGGGCGTCATGGAGCTGGGCGAGGACCTCGGCGAGGAGGTCGGCCGGCACATCCTGCACGAGGCGGCCCAGGCGCTCCGCCGCGAGTCCCGAACGACCGACACCCTGTACCGCGTCGGCGTGACGCGGTTCGGCGCGCTCCTCCCCGAGACCGACGAGGTCGCGGCGATCAACTACGTCGAGCGCGTCCGCGAGGGCGTCCTGCCGCGGCTGCCGATGAACGGCGCGGGCCTCCGGCTCTCGTTCGGCTGGGCGAGCCCGGTCGCGGGCGAATCGGCGGACCGGCTCGTGCGCCGGGCCGACCACCGGATGATCTCGGAGCTGCTGCGCTAGGTCCTCGCCTGCATCGCGGGGCCGGCCCGCAGCCTCAGTGCGAGGCGATCCGCTCGGCGAGGCTCCGGCCGCTCGGCGGCACCCCGGTGCGCGCGATCTTGTCGTCGAGCCGCCCGAGCGCCCACTGCGCGTAGCGCACGCCCGCGTAGCGGAACGGCTCGGGCTCCCAGTCGCGCGAGCGGTGGTTGACCAGCGGCAGCGCGGTCAGCGGCGTGGTCCGGCCCAGGATGAGGTCGGTGAGGACGCGGCCGCCGAGGTTCGTGGTGGACACCCCGTGGCCGATGTACCCGCGCGAAGTGGCGATCCCCGTTGCGGGGTCGAACGACATCGTGGGGTGCCAGTCGCGCGGCATGCCCAGCGGCCCGCCCCAAGCATGCGTGAACCGCACATCCCGCAGCGCCGGGAACCACTCGCGGACGAAGCCGCGCAGCCGCTCGTGCGTGGCATCGTGCCGATCGTATGCGAGCTTGATCGGCGAGCCGAGCCGATACGGGGCGCCCCGCCCGCCGAACAGGACCCGGCCGTCCTCGGTGCGCGAGAGGTAGTCGATCGAGAGGCGGGTCGAGGCCAGCACCTCCCTGCCCTGCCAGCCGATCTCGGCCCACGCCTCATCGCTGACGGGCTCGGTGAGGACGATCAGCGACCACAGCGGGACGAGCTGGCGGTGGAGCGCCCTGAGCTCCGAGAGGTATGCCTCGCCCGCGAGCACGACGACCGGCGCGCGGACGTCGCCGAGCGGCGTGACGAGCGTCGCCCTGCCGCTGCCGTCCTTCGGCTTGAAGCCGGTCACCGCCGTCTGCTCGTGGATCGCCACGCCCTCGCGCTCGAGCAGGCGGGCGAGCCCACGGGTGAGGCGCCCGGGGTGGATGACTGCCGCGTCGTCGGACACGAGCGCGCGCGTGGCGCCCGCGATCCAGATCCGCGGCTTGAGCTCCTCGCCGCCGATGAGGCGGTATCGGTCGCCGAAGCCGAAGCGCCGGTACTCCTCGAGGCTCTCCTCCAGCGACGGCACCCCCTGCGGCCCGCGCGCGACGATGACCTCGCCGCCCTTGTGGAAGCCGGCGTCGATGCCCTCGGCCGCCGTGGCGCGCCCGACCTCATCCACCGCGTCATACGTCGCCTGCTGCATGCGGCGCGCGGCGTCCTCGCCGTGGAGCTTCGCGAGGCGGCTCATCGAGATGTTGAGGTCGGGCGCGCACCAGGCGCCGTTGCGCCCGGACGCGCCGAAGCCGGCGATGTCGCGCTCGAGGACCACGATCCGCAGCGACGGGTCCGCGCGGTGGAGGTAGTACGCGGTCCACAGGCCGGTCATGCCGGCGCCGAGGATCGCGACGTCCGCCTCGGTCGGGCCGTCGAGCGGCGGGCGGGGCGTCAGGTCGTCGTCAGCCGTCTCGAGCCAGTAGGAGATGCGTCGGTAGTCGGTCATCGCGTCGAATGTACGCTCGCCGCTCAGCCGGGCGTGGAGCGTCTCAGCGCTGGCAACGGGTCAGCCGACAGGGCTGCGGCGGCCGGGTCGGGCCGCGGGCGGCGGGCCGGTTCGCGCGCGAGGCGTGCAGCAGGGTCTGGTCGCGCGCGGGCTCGCGGGCCTGTGGGCGGCCCTATGGACCGCACCGGGCGGCACCCGGGCCAGCAGCCGGCCCGCGCGCCCGGCGCGAACGCTGCCGGCGGTCGTCTGGGCCGTGGGTGGGCCCGAACGGCGCGCCGCCGGTCCGTAGGGCCGCGAGCCGGCCCGCCGTCCGCGCGGGGCGCCGTCGGTCCGTAGGCGCGAGCCGGCCCGCCGTCCGCGCGGGGCGCCGTCGGTCCGTAGGGCCGCGGGCGGGCCCGATTGCCGCGTCGTCGGTCCGTAGGGCCGCGGGCGGGCCCGCCGTCCGCGAACGGCCCGCGAACGGCGCGTCGCCCGTCCGCAGCGCCGCGACCCGGCCTGAGCGGGGGTTCGGCGGATCAGCCCGCGGACCACCCCGCGCCAAGGCGCAGCACCTGCCTGGGCCTCGACGCCCGACCGCGCGCGGAGTTGACCGTGTCCACCACCAGCTCGGCGTTCGCGTAGAGGTGGTCCCACTCGACGATCTTGTGCGCGGTGACCACGACGATCACGTCCGCCCAGTGGAGCAGTGCGTCCAGCCCAACGCCCGTGTGCACGGTGCCCGCATCGTCGCGGAACTGGGCGACGTAGGGGTCGTGGTAGCGGACCTCGGCGCCCCGCTCGGCGAGCAGCGCCAGCACGGCCGCTGCCGGCGAGTTGCGCGGATCCTGGACGTCCGGCTTGAACGCCACGCCGATCACGCCGACGCGCGAGCCCTTGAGCGCCTTGCTGCGGTCGTTGAGCGCCTCGGCGGTGAGCGAGACGACGTGGCGCGGCATCTCGAAGTTGATGTCGCCGGCGAGCTCGATGAACCGGTCGGTGAAGTCGAACTCGCGCGCCCGCCACGCAAGGTAGTAGGGGTCCACCGGGATGCAGTGGCCGCCGACGCCCGGGCCCGGCGTGAACTTCATGAACCCGAACGGCTTGGTCGACGCCGCGTCGATGACCTCCCAGACGTCGAGGCCCATCCGCTCGCACAGCAGCGCGAGCTGGTTCACGAAGGCGATGTTGACGTTGCGGAACGTGTTCTCGAGGAGCTTCGCCATCTCGGCCGCGTCGGGCGAGGACAGCTCGACCACCCGGTCGTTGATGTTGCGCAGGAGGGCGGCGGCCCGCGCGGTGGCCGCGGGGGTCGAGCCGCCGACCAGACGCGGGGTGGAGCGCGATGCCGACGCGGGGTCGCCCGGGTTGACGCGCTCGGGAGCGAAGGCGAGGTCGAAGTCGACCCCTGCCCGCAGGCCCGATGCCTCCAGGACCTCCTGGAACGGACCGGTCGTGGTGCCGGGGAAGGTGGTGGACTGCAGGATGATCAGCTGCCCGGCGCGGAGGTGGTCGCGGATCATCTCCGCTGCCGAGATGACCGGCGCGAGGTCCGGGTCCTTGGTCCCGGTGATCGGCGTCGGGACGCAGACGAACACGGCGTCCGCGTCGGCGAGCGACGCCTGCTCGGGCCCGGCCACCCGCAGGCGCCCGTCGAGCGCGGCTGACAGCCGCTCGTCGGTGATGTCGTCAATCGGCGAGTGGCGCTCCGCGAGCTCGGCGATCCGCCGGGCCGAGGCGTCCACGCCCTCGACATCGAGGCCCGCCTCCGCGAACGCGATGGCGAGCGGCAGGCCAACGTAACCGAGGCCGATCACGGCCAGGCGGGAGTCGTGCGTCATGGCCCAAGGATACCGGGAGGCCGCGGCGCGAATGCAACCTCCGGCCGGCCCGTCACGCCGAGGGGACAGCCGCGGGCGGCACGCGGTAGGCTCACCCCCGACACCACCGCCCCGAGGACGCTCCCGATGTCTGAATCCCCCGCCAACCTGAGCGAGCTCTTCCGCTCGCTCGGGCTGTCGCTGACCATCCGCCCCGTCGACGATGACGACGATTCGTGGGCGTGCACGCTGGCCAAGCCCGATGGCGCGATCTACGAGATCGACGCCGTGTCGTTCTTCGACGTCGACCCCGAGTCGGGCGAGGAATGGCCGGTCGAGCCCACGCCCTCGCGCGTGATGAGCGTCCTGGCAGGCGGTGATGTGGAGTCGGACGAGGAGGAAGAGAGCGCTCCGGTCGACGTCACTGCCGAGACGGAGGCCGCCGTGCGGGCCTTCCTCGGCGACGCCGCCTACGACCTGCTGCTCGAGCTCGACGCGGCCGAGGGCGGTTGACCGGTCGCGCGACGGCTCCGCAAGCGCCGCACGAGCGTCGCGTCAGCCGGGAGCTGTGGCGGAGGCGTCGAGCGCGGCGGCCAACTCGTCGTCCGACGGCTCCATCAGGATCGAGCCGTCCGGCAGCACGATGACCGGGATGGCGGGGTACCCGTTCGCGGTGAGCTCGGCCCGGACCTCGGGCTGCTCGGCGACGTCCACCCAGTCGTAGGCGATGCCACGGGCGTCGATGAGGCGCTTGGAGCGACGGCAGTCGCCGCACCAGTCGGCGCCATAGACGGTGAGCGTGGGCGGGTGCGCGACGGGATGGGAGGCCACGGGCCCCATTCTCGCCCAGCCTGGTCATCGGGCGGAGTGCCGGACGGACCGGAGCGCCCGGCCGGCGCCGCGGCACAATCGGTAATGCGTCTTCGCCACGCTGGAGGTCACTGGTGCCGCATCTCGCCTCGCTCCGGGCCCAATGGTCCAGCCTCGCCTCGCCCGCCGGGCCTCACGACACGCCGGGCGCCTCGATCGTCCGGCCGGTGGTCTTCGGCGCGTCCGACGGGCTGGTGAGCAACCTCGCGCTGATCATGGGCGTCGGCGCGGCTGCCGCGAACGACAGCCACACCGTCCTCATCGCGGGCATCGCGGGACTGCTCGCGGGCGCCTTTTCCATGGCCGTGGGCGAGTACATCAGCGTCCGCAGCCAGCGCGAGGTGCTCGACTACCAGGTCCGCCTCCAGCAGGCCCAGCTCCGCGACGACCCGGCGGCCGAGGCGGTCATCCTGCGCGACATCTACCGCTCCCGCGGCCTCTCGTGGGCCGAGGCCGACCTGATCGTGGGCCGGGTGATGGCCGACCACGACACGGCGGTCGAGACGTTCGTGCGCGAGGAGATCGGTCTGTCCGAGCAGACGATGGGCTCACCGCTGGCCGCGTCGTCCAGCTCGTTCCTGGCCTTCTCGCTGGGCGCCATCGTGCCGGTCGTCCCGTACCTCATCGCCGTCGGGGGCGTGGCGTTCTGGGGGTCACTCCTCGTGTCGGTGGCCGCCCTGTTCGCCGTCGGCGCGGCCGTCTCGGTGCTGACCCACCGCCCGCCGCTCCTGGTCGGGGCGCGCCAGGCCGGCTTGGGCCTCGCCGCCGCCATCGTCACGTACGGGATTGGCTCGCTGCTGGGGGCATCGGTCGGCTGATCGTGGCCGCAACCGGCCCGCAACCCGCAGCGCCGTGTAGAGTCCGGGTGGCGCCCCGCTCACTCCAGCGTCGAGGTCCTCCCGTGTCGCTCCCGTCGCTCGCCCGCGTACCCGCCCCGCCCGATGCCATCCTCGGCCTGGCCGAGGCGTATCGCAACGACACCCGCCCGAACAAGGTCAACCTGTCGGCGGGCGTCTTCGTGGATGAGACCGGCACGACCCCGATGCTCAAGACGGTCGTCGAGGCGGAGCGCCGGCTCGCGGCCGCGGCGGCCACCAAGCTCTACCGCCCGATCGACGGCGAGGTGGCCTACCGCAACGCGGTGCGCGAGCTGGCGCTGGGCGGCGGCCACGAGGCGGTGACCTCCGGTCGCGCCCTCGCCACCCAGACCCCGGGCGGCACCGGCGGCCTGCGCGTGGCGGCCGACTTCCTGCGTCAGACGGGCGCCTCCGAGACGCTCTGGATGAGCGAGCCGACGTGGCCCAACCATCCGCAGCTGTTCCACGCCGCCGGCTTCAAGCTCCGCAGCTACCCCTACACCGACGCCACCGGGCGCAAGATCGACGAGGAGGCGATGCTGGCCGCTTTGGGCGAGGCGAGCCCGGGCGATGTCGTGCTGCTCCACGGTGCGTGCCACAACCCCACCGGCGTGGACCCGTCGCACGAGCTGTGGCGCAAGGTCGGCGACCTGATCGAGGAGCGCCGCCTGCTGCCGCTCGTCGACCTCGCCTACCAGGGGTTCGGGGACGGGCTGGTCGAGGACGCCGCGGGCCTCCGCGAGCTGGTCCGGCCGGGCGCGGAGCTGCTCGTCTCCACCTCGTTCTCGAAGACGTTCTCGCTGTACTCCGAGCGGGTCGGCGCGATGATCGTGATCGCCCGCTCAGCGGCCGACGCCAACGCGGCGCAGTCGCACGTGAAGGCGGCGATCCGCACCAACTACTCGAACCCGCCCGCGCACGGCGCCGACATCGTCCGGACCATCCTGGGCGACGCCGAGCTGCGGCCCCAGTGGGAGATCGAGCTCGCCGCCATGCGCGCCCGGATCAAGGACAACCGGCGGGCACTCGTCGCGGCGCTCGGGGAGCGGCACATCCCGGGCGACTGGGGCGGCATCGCCACCCAGCGCGGCATGTTCGCGCTGCTCGGTCTCAGCGCGCACCAAGTGGCGCGGCTCAAGGACGAGCACGGCGTCTACGTCGTCGGCAAGGGCCGCATCAACGTGGCCGGCTTCACGCCCGACAACCTCGGCACGTTCGCGGACGCGCTGGGGGCTGTGGTCGCCGCGGGCGCCTGACAAGGTCGACGCTGACCAGCAGCGAGAGGCTCGACACCGCCGATGCCGAGCCGTCGTCGCGGCGGAGCACCGGGCGGAGGCGGCTGGCGGGGTCCAAGCCGCGAAGACTGCGCCGGGCGCGGGTGGCGCCGCCCGCCGAGCGGGCTACGACGGCTGGGCCTGCCCCGAACGCCTCCTTAGCCCGAACTTCCAGCCGCAATTGTGCTGATCTGAACGTGGATCGTCCCCGACGGGCTGCGGCGCTCTGACTACACGGAGGCGGGAGCGACCCCGATCAGGTCGAACGCCCGGGCCTGCAGCGGCGTGGGCTCGGACAGCAGCTCGAACGCTGCCCGCTCGTCCGCGCCCGCAGGCACGACCCGGTTGCGGGTGAGGGTGGCGAGCTCGGCCAGCAGGGTCGCGAAGCTGCCGGCCCGCAGGCCGTCGGGCGTCGCGTGGTCGCGCTCCCTGGCGAGGACCGAGGCGGAGCGCTCGGGCGGCGCGACGGGATCGGTCCGCGCGGGCGGCGCCTCGTCGCGGAACAGGAGCGGCGCCCAGGCCGCCTCGAGGTGCCAGCGCACGTAGGCGGCAAGGAAGCACAGGAGCAGGTGCGCCCGCACCCGGTCCTCGCGCCAGTGGAAGATCGGCCGGACCGCGAGGTCGTCGCCCTTCATGGCCCGGAAGTCGCGCTCGACCGCACTCAGGCGCTTGTACGTCTCGACGACCGCGGCGCTGTCGAGCCGCTCCGCTCCGACGCTCGTGCGCACCGCGTACAGCCCGTCGAGGGCCGCCTCGGCTGCGATCTCGGCGGTCCGCCGCCGGTACGTGAACACCCCCTCGGCGATGTCGAGCTCGAAGTGCTTGGCCATCTTCCTTCCGTTCACCGCCCGCCCGGCGCGCAGGCCGATCGCGGCCGCGGTCCGCAGCCTGCCCGCCGCGACGGCCGCGGCCACCTTCGCGAGGGCGTCCCCGGTCGCGGCGAGGAGCGCCTCGCGCTTGCGGGCACGCTCGATCGCGAGGGCCGGGTTGCGGCACACGACCAGGCGCTCGCCCGGGAACTGCGGGCTCGTGATCTCGGCCAGGTTGCGCTCGTCGAACAGGGAGAGCTGGAGGTCGCCGCCATCGACGAGACGGCGGATCGCGGGCGCCCGCAGGCAGCTCACCCAGCCGATCCCGCCCGTCTCGCGCAGGCGCTCGATCCGGGCGGAGGTGAGCATCCCCCGGTCGCCCACGAGGACGATGTCCGTGAGCCCGAAGCGGGCCCGCAGCTTCTCGACCTGGGCCTCGATGGTGGCGGGGTCCGCGGTGTTGCCCGGGAACGCCTCGACCGCGACCGGGCAGCCCCGCGCATCGGTGAGCAGGCCGAACTCGATCTGCGGCCGGTCGGGACGGTGGTCGCGGGAGTGGCCATGGCGTGCGAGGGGGCAGTGGCTGCCCTCGACGTACACCGACGTGAGGTCGTACAGCACAAGCGAGCCCGATCCCAGGTGGCGGGCCGCGAGCGCGCGCTCGACGCGTGGCTGCCTCTCGAGCAGCCAGTCCATCGCCCCGTACAGCTCGTTCTCGTCGGCCCCCTCCACGCCGCAGGCCGCCCCGAGCGTGCTCTGGCCGAGCAGCGCCGCCGTGGCGAGCTTGGAGGCGGGCGCGATCAGGCGGCCCGCGACGAGGGCGATCGCGAGGTCCCTGGCGCGCGACGGCCGGCGGTCGAGGATCGCGGGCAGCCCCAGGGTGCGGGTCATCCCGAGCACCGCCGCGACATGTCCGTGGGGCAGGCTGCGGCGGATCGAGAGCGCCTCGTCCGCGGGCAGGAAGCGCTCGCCGGCGAGCCAGGACCGGATGAGCTCGATCAGGGGCTCGGGCAGGTGGGACAGGTTGGCGAGGGTCTGCTTCTTGACCTTGCCATCCTCGCGGTACGAGTTGCGGAGCAGTGTGCTCGTGTACTCGTGGCCACGCTGGCGGCTCACCACCCTGACTACGTGCATGGCCGGGGTCTTCGGCGTCACCATGCCGGAAGCATGCACGTCCGAGGCGCGATGTCAAGTGTATTACTGACTACATCGCGACACGTGAGACAGCCAGCCGCACACGCAGAGCTGAGATCAGAGAGGGTCGCCTCAGCGCCAGATCAGGCCCGATCCGGGCTGGAAGTTCGGCTTAGGCGCGCCCACGCCCGGGCGCGCTCCTCGCGCGTGGTGAGCGGGATGACCGCGAGCAGCATCGAGAGCGATCCGTACCACAGGGCGGGCAGGGCGAGCATCGCCCCCACGGGCACCGTCCAGCGCTGGTTCCGCCGGGCGCCCCAGGCGATCAGCACGGCCCCGATCGGGCCGCGCACGAGCAGCGGGACGGGGATGGCCGCCCATGTCCCGCCCTTGCTGGTGTTCGCCAGCAGCAGGTCGATCCAGTCGTGCCACGCCTGCGGTGTCAGCAGGTAGGAGACCGCGACGACGGCAGCCGTGGCGCCGAGCGCGATCCCCAGTGCCCGCCACTCCCGCCGCAGCGCGAACCACAGCAGCCCCACGCCGGGCGTGATCTTGGTCAGCAGGGCGAACGCCCAGGCCCACGGATGCCGGAAGCCCGCGACGATCGCGAGCGCCAGCAGGAGCGAGACGTTCCCGCCCGCGATCTCCATGGCCCCGACGACCAGGCCCAGCAGGAAGAACTCGGGCCCCGTGAGGAGCCAGACCGCCGCGATGAGGATGGCCGTCCAGACGGCCACGAACAGCGGCCACGGCAGCAGGTTGAGGGGGAACAGGGCCTGGGCGAACGCGGGCGAGTACGGGTAGGCCGCGATCGCGTTCCAGTCGGTGCGGCCCGCATACAGGTCCGCGTAGTCGAAGTTGTAGTAGGAGCGGGCGTCCTGGGCGGTCACGGGCTGGCCATTCCAGACGTCAGGCGCCTGGACCGTGGGGTTGGACCACGCGATGACCAGCACCCACATCGCCACGGCCAGCACCACCGCGGCGGCCAGCGGCAGGTCGGGGCGGCGGGCGGCGGGACCGGTGCGGGCGCTCATCGCGCCATTGTCGTGGATGGGACGGGCCGCTGGTCCCGTAGCATGGCGCGATGAAGATCGGCGCCATGCTTCCCCTGAGCGATCTCGACGGCCCGGAGGGATCGCGCTGGCCTGCCATCCGGGGCATCGCGGTCATCGCCGAACAGGCGGGCCTCGACAGCGTGTGGGTGTACGACCACCTGTTGTTCCGCCTGCCGGGCGAGGACGACGGCGGGCCCCACGATCCGCTCGCGATGCTCGCCGCCGTGGCCGCGGTGACGAGCCGCGTGGCGCTGGGCACGATCGTGCTCGGCACCGGGTTCCGCGCGCCGGGCATCACCGCCAAGATGGCGGCCGCGATCGACGAGGTGTCGGACGGACGCCTGATCCTAGGACTCGGGGCCGGCTGGCACGAGCCCGAGTACGCGGCATTCGGCTACCCGTTCGACCATCGGGTCGGCCGGTTCGAGGAGTTCCTGGCCGTCGCGCTGCCGCTGCTGCGCGGGGAGCACGTGACCCACGACGGCCGGTGGCACCAGGCGCAGGACGCGGTGCTGCTGCCGCCCGCGCCGCGCGGGGCCCGTCTGCCCGGCCGGATGCCGATCCTGATCGCCGGCAAGGGCGACCGGATGCTCCGGCTCGTCGCCCGCCACGCCGACGCGTGGAACGCCGCCTGGTTCGGCCTCCCGAGCGAGCGGTTCCACCAGCGGCGGTCGGACCTCGTCCGCGCCTGCGAGGCGGAGGGCCGCGATCCGGCGACGGTCGACGTCACCGCCGGCCTCACGATCGACGCGGAGGCACCCCGGGAGGGCCGTCCCATGGCCGAGAACGCGCTGCCCCCCGACGTCGACGCCGTGGCTCGCGCCCTCGACGCCTGGCGCGACCTTGGCGTCGGCCACGTCCAGGTGGACCTGCGGCCCACCACGACACAGCTGGTGGATGTGCTCGCGGCGGCCGCCGCCAAGCATCGCGGAGGCGACGGTGGCTGAGGAGTCCACCGCAGGGCAGCCGGCACTGCCGCAGCACGTCGCCGCCAACCGCGCCTACTGGGACGCCTACGCGCCGGCGTGGGTGGAGTCCGGGGAGCGCAACTGGCGGCAGCAACCGGGTGAGGAGACGTGGGGGATCTTCGGGTTCCCCGAGGCGGACCTGCGCATGCTGCCCGATGACCTGGAGGGCAGGGACGCCATCGAGCTCGGCTGCGGAACCGGGTATGTGTCCGCGTGGATGACCCGGCGCGGCGCCCGCGTCGTGGGCATCGACAACTCCGCCAAACAGCTCGAGACCGCGGCGCGCCTGCAACGGGAGCACGGCATGGCGTTCCCCCTCGTCCACGGCAACGCCGAGCAGCTGCCGTTCCCCGACGCCTCGTTCGACTTCGCGATCAGCGAGTACGGCGCCGTCCTCTGGGCCGACCCCGAGGCGTGGGTGCCGGAGGCGTCGCGCGTGCTGCGCCGCGGCGGCAGGCTCCACGTCCTCACGAACAGCATCCTCGTCCACCTGACCGCGCTCGACGACGAGGACGCGCCCCAGACCGAGGCCCTGCAGCGCCCGCTGTTCGGCACCAGCCGCATGGTCTGGCCCGACGACGGGTCGGTGGAGTTCCACCCCAGCCACGGCGAGTGGGTCCGGCTGTTCCGGTCGGCCGGGTTCGAGATCCTCGAGCTGCTGGAACCACAGGCGGCGCCGGGACTGACCTCGCGCCACTTCCCAGGCGGGTCCGAGTGGGCCACCAAGTGGCCCGTCGAGGAGATCTGGAAGGTGCGCAAGGCGCGCTGAGGCTGGCGGCGCGGCCGTGCGCAATGAGCTGATGGGTCCGGGGCCGTGCCCGCGCGGGACCTCCACGCCGTGCGCACAGGATGCGCACAACTCCCGCCCATCCTGACCTCGACGACCGCGGGAGCCGGCCAGTGGACAGCCGGGGCCGGGCCGAATATGCTTCATGCCGCATTGATCATCTCGATCACGATGATCATCCACACCCAACGAAGGGCCACCACACCGCACCATGTCCGCGCCCAACCCCGCTCCCTCCCACGCCGACCTCCGCAACGCACTCATCGAGGAGCTCACGGCCTATGCCCCGGCACGCCAGATGCACCTGCTGCGCCATTGGCCCGGGGGCCGGATGAGCCTCGTCCACCTCAACGTCCTGTTCGTCCTCTCGGAGGAGGGCCCGCTCCCGATGAACCGGCTCGCTGAGCTCCTCGACGTCTCGCAGGCAAGCGCCACCGGGATCGTCGACCGCATGGAGCAGCGCGGGCTGGTCTCGCGCGAGCGCGACGAGGACGACCGCCGCGTCGTCCGGGTCGTCCTCTCGGCGCCCGGCGAGGCGCTCATCGCCGGCATCGCGGCCGAGCGCCGCGACCACCTCGCCCGCCTGCTCGACGCCCTGCCGGAGGACGACGCGAGCGCGCTGCTTCGGGGCCTGCAGGCCATGCGGCGCGCGCGTCAGGCCCTCTTCGACCAGAACCCGTCCATGCCCATCGCCAACTCGGAGGCACCCCGTTGATCGCACTCCTGCGACGGAGCCTCGGCCCCTACAAGTGGCCGGTGCTGCTCGTCATGCTGCTCCTCCTGGGGCAGTCGCTCGGCAACCTGTACCTGCCCGAACTCCAGGCGGACATCATCAACAACGGCGTCGTGAAGGGTGACACCGGCTACATCCTGGGGACGGGCGCGTTCATGCTCCTCGTCACGTTCGGGCTGATGCTCGGCTCGTACGCCCTCGTATTCCTCGCCGCGCGCGTCGCGATGGGGCTCGGCCGCGACATCCGCGACGCGATCTTCCGCAAGGTCGAGACCTTCAGCCAGGTCGAGGTCAACCACTTCGGCGCGGCGAGCCTCATCACCCGCAACACCAACGACGTGCAACAGGTGCAGCAGGTCGCGCTGATGGTGATGGTCATGATGCTGTCGGCGCCGATGATGATCATCGGCGGCGTCATCATGGCGCTCCGCCAGGACGTGCCCCTGACCGGGATCCTGGTCGTCATCACGCCCATCCTGCTGATCGTGGTCGGGATCGTCATGTCGCGCGCGATCCCGCTGTTCCGGGCGATGCAGCGCAAGCTCGACCAGATCAACCTCGTCATGCGCGAGACGCTGTCCGGGGTGCGGGTCATCCGCGCGTTCGTGCGGACCCGCCACGAGGAGCGACGCTTCGACGACGCGAATGTCGACCTGATGGGCACGGCCCTGTCGGTGAACCGGCTGTTCGCGATCACCATGCCCACGATCTTCCTGATCATGAACGTGAGCCAGATCGCGGTCATCTACCTGGGCTCCTACCGGGTGGACGCCGGCGACATGCAGCTCGGCAACCTGATGGCCTTCCTCCAGTACATCATGCTGGTCCTGTTCTCGGTCCTCGGCGCCACGCTGATGCTGATCATGGTCCCGCGCGCCCAGGTGTCCGCGGGCCGCATCAACGAGGTGCTCGACACGGTGCCGTCGATCGAGGACCCCAAGGACCCCGCCTCGCCCAGCCGGCAGGGGCGCATCGAGTTCCGCGACGTCACGTTCCGGTACCCGGGCGCCGAGGAGCCGGTGCTGCGCAACGTCAGCTTCGAGGCGAGCCCGGGCGAGACGACCGCGATCGTCGGCTCCACGGGCGCCGGCAAGTCCACCCTGATCAACCTGATCCCGCGTCTGTACGACGCGAGCGACGGCACGGTCCTCGTGGACGGCGTCGACGTGCGCCAGTTCGACCGCCAGGACCTCTGGAGGCGGATCGGCATGATCCCGCAGAAGGCCTACCTCTTCGGCGGCACGATCGCGTCGAACCTGCGCTACGGCGACCAGCACGCGAGCGACGAGGCGCTGTGGAAGGCGCTGGAGATCGCCCAGGGCAAGGACTTCGTGAGCGAGATGGAGGAGGGCCTCGAGTCCCCGATCTCGCAGGGCGGCACCAACGTGTCCGGGGGGCAGCGCCAGCGGCTCGCCATCGCGCGCGCCCTGGTCCACAACCCCGACATCTATGTCTTCGACGACAGCTTCTCCGCGCTCGACTTCCGCACCGACGCCCGGCTCCGGGCGGCGCTCGCGCGGGAGCTCGGGCACGCGACCGTGCTCATCGTCGCGCAACGGGTCGGCACCATCCTCCACGCGGACCGGATTGTGGTCCTCGACGAGGGGCGGGTGGCCGGCATCGGCACCCACCAGGAGTTGATGGTCACCTGCGAGACGTATCGCGAGATCGTGCTGTCCCAGGTCACCGAGGAGGAGGCGGCATGAGCGGCCCGCATCAGCGACCCGGCGGCGCCCCCGCCGGCGCGGGCACGGGCGGCCGACCCGGCAGCCCGGCGTTCGGCCCCGGCCGCGGTGGTCCCGGCCGGGGCGGCGGCCCGATGGGCATGGGCATGAACATGGGCGGCGCGAAGTCCAAGAACTTCGGCCCGTCATTCCGGCGGCTGTTGGCCGAGCTCCGCCCTGAGGCGCCCAAGATCATCGGGGTGATCGTCCTGGCTGTCGTCAGCGTCACCCTCTCGGTGATCGGGCCCAAGATCATGGGCAACGCGTTCGACGCGGTGACGTCCGGCTTCATGGGCAAGCTGATCGGCCAGCAGTTCCCGCAGTCCGCGGGCATGACGCACGATCAGCTGGTGGCGGCCGTCCAGGCGAATGGCGCCAGCCAGAGCATCGTCGACCAGCTCAAGGCGTATCCGAGCATCCTGCCCGGCGTGGGGATCGACTTCGGCATGCTGGGCAGCATCCTCGGCGCCCTGGTCGTGATCTACGTGGTCAGCGCGATCTTCTCGTGGGGCCAGGCGTACATCATGGCCGGCGTCACGCAGCGGACCGTGTACCGGATGCGGGCGCGCGTGTCCGAGAAGCTCGGCACCCTGCCGCTCAGCTACTACGACCGCGAGTCGCGCGGGGACATCCTGTCCCGCGTCACCAACGACATCGACAACATCAGCCAGACGCTCCAGCAGAGTCTGACCCAGCTCATCACCTCGGTGCTGACCGTGGTCGGCATGCTGATCATGATGCTCACGATCAGCTGGGAGCTGGCCGTCATCTCGGTGCTGGTCGTGCCGGTCTCGATGGTCGTCACCGTGATCATCGCGCGGCGCTCCCAGGTGCAGTTCGCGGCCCAGTGGGAGCGCACCGGCACCCTCAACGGCCACGTCGAGGAGATGCACACGGGCCACGCGATCGTCAAGCTCTTCGGGCGCCAGCACGAGGCTGTGGAGGTCTTCGACGACCGCAACCAGCAGCTCTACGACGCGTCCTGGAGGGCGCAGTTCATCTCGGGCCTGATCCAGCCCACGATGCAGTTCGTGTCCAACCTCAACTACGTGGCGATCGCCGTCATCGGCGGCATCCGGGTGGCCAACGGCCAGATGACCCTCGGCGACATCACCGCGTTCATCCAGTACTCGCGCCAGTTCACCTTCCCGATCATCCAGGCGGCCTCGATCGCCAACGTGCTCCAGAGTGCGGTGGCCTCCGCTGAGCGTGTCTTCGAGCTGCTCGACGAGGAGGAGGAGATCCCGGACCCGGTGAAGCCCGCCGTCCTGCGGGAGCCCGCCGATGGGCGTGTGGCCTTCGAGGGCGTCGCCTTCCGGTACCTGCCCGACAAGCCCCTGATCGAAGATCTCGACCTCGCGGTCGAGCCCGGCCAGACCGTGGCCATCGTCGGCCCGACGGGTGCCGGCAAGACCACGCTCGTGAACCTGCTCATGCGGTTCTACGACATTGACGAGGGGCGGATCACGGTCGACGGCCTGGACACGCGGACGCTCACGCGCGACAACCTGCGCAAGACGTTCGGGATGGTCCTCCAGGACACCTGGCTGTTCAAGGGGACGATCCGCGAGAACATCGCCTACGGCGTCGAGGGCGAGGTCCCCGAGGAGCGGTTCCAGGAGGCGGTCGAGGCCGCCCACGTGGACCACTTCGTCAAGACCCTGCCCGACGGCTACGAGACGGTCCTCGACGACGACGCCACGAACACGTCAGCGGGCGAGAAGCAGCTGCTCACGATCGCCCGGGCATTCCTCGCCGACCCGCCGGTCCTGATCCTCGACGAGGCCACCTCGTCTGTGGACACCAGGACCGAGGTCCTCATCCAGCGGGCGATGGCCCGGTTGATGCAGGGACGGACGTCGTTCGTCATCGCCCACCGCCTGTCCACGATCCGCGACGCGGACGTGATCCTGGTGATGCGCGACGGGCGGATCGTCGAGAAGGGCACGCACGACGAGCTCCTCGCCGCGCGCGGCTTCTACCACGAGCTCTACGCGAGCCAGTTCGAGGAGGCGCTCGAGCCCGTGGCGTAAGGGCCCGGCTCCACGCGTCGCTCCCCCGCCCCGCCGGCCCCGCCGGCGGGGCGGTTCGCGTCCCGGCCGCGTCCCGGCCGCTCGTCGACGCGGCCGAATAGGACCGCGCGACGCTCCGATCGAGCCGGAGGTCCCTTCATCGCGCGCGCCGAGGGTCGGACGATCGGCGTGATCCACGACTGGCGCGTGCGTGTGCCCGTCGGTGCATCCCGCGCCGGACGACGGGCGCAGCGGGCGACGCAGCGCGGCGTCGCGACGAGAGCCGTGGGAGACACGCCCATGACCACACCCGTGATCGAGGCTGCCGGCCTCACCAAGCGGTACGGGCGCCAGCGCGGCGTCGTGGACGTCACGTTCAGCGTCGTCGAGGGCGAGGCCTTCGGATTCCTCGGGCCCAACGGGGCCGGCAAGACGACGACCATCCGGCTCGCGCTGGGCTTCCTGCGGCCGACGAGCGGCGCCGTGCGCGTGTTCGGCAAGGACGCATTCACCGACGCGCCGGCGATCCACGCCGGGATCAGCTACCTCGGCTCCGACCCGGGGTTCCTCGGGGAGCTGACCGCGGCCGAGCAGCTCGAGTACCTGGGCCGCCTGCGCGGCCTCGGGCGTCGCGCCTGGGCGCCCCTCGCGGAGCGCCTTGAGCTCGACCCCACGATGCGCATCAAGCGCCTCTCGCGGGGCAACCGGCAGAAGATCGGCGTCATCGCCGCGTTCATGGGCCACGAGCCGCTGCTGGTGCTCGACGAGCCGACGAGCGGCCTCGACCCGCTCATGCAGCGCGAGTTCCTCGCCCTGGCCGCCGAGGCGCGTGCCCAGGGAAGGACGATGTTCCTCTCCAGCCACAACCTCATCGAGGTGGAGCGCGCCTGCGACCGCGTGGCGATCATCCGCGACGGCCGGATCGTCGACGTCAGCGCGGTGGGCGACCTCATGGGTGCGCACTGGCGGTCGATCAGTCTCGTGCTTGCATCGCCGGCGCCGCGCGACGCGTTCGAGCTGCCCAATGTCGAGGTCGTGGCGATGACCGGGCGCGAGGTCCACCTGATGGTCCGTGGCGACGTCAACGCGCTCCTGGCGCGCATCGCGACGCACCGCGTTGACGACATCGCCATCACCACGCCCGACGTCGAGGACCTGTTCCTGCGGCTCTACCGCGGCGACGACCCCGCACCGGACGCGCCGCGCGATGCCCGCGACGAGGGGGTGACGGCATGAACGCGTTCCGCCTCGAGCTGCGGCGAAGCCGGTCGCTCGGCGTCTGGCTGGCCGTCTCGGTCGCCGTGTACGGCGTGATCATGGGCGCGATGTACCCGGTCCTCAAGGCCAACGACGATCTGATGACCCAGTACGTCAACACCCTGCCCAAGGAGTTCCTCGCCGCCTTCGGGATGACTGGCGTCCTCTCCGACCCGGGGGTCTTCTACACCACCTACATCTCGAGCTGGCTGTGGCCGATCATCGCCACCGCTGCGGCACTCCTGCTCGGCACCCGGGCGGTGGCGGTCGACCTCGATCGCGGCTTCCTCGACCTGCCGCTGTCAACACCGCTCTCGCGCACCCGGTACCTGGCCACGAACATCATCGTCCAGGCCCTCGTCATGGCTGGGCTCGCGACGGCGGCGGTGGCGGGGCTGTGGATCGCGGCCGCCGTCGGCGGGACCGTGTTCGACCTGGGCGGATACGCGCTCGCGGGCCTGCTCTCGTTCGCGTTCGCGTGCGCCATCGCGGGCCCGACCACCCTGCTCTCGGTGGCCACGCTGAGCCGGGGCCGCGCATCGGGGATCGTGGGCGGCGTGGTGTTCGCGATGTACGCGGTCTTCGTCGTCACCCAGATCTCGAAGGACTGGGCGTGGGTCGCCCCGCTGTCGGCCTGGGACCACTTCCGGACGACCGAGCTCATCGACCAGGGCGTGGTCCCGGTCGGCGACCTCGCGCTGTTCGCGCTCGTCGCACTCGCGGGCTGGCTGGCCGCGCTGTGGGCCTTCCGTCGTCGCGATCTCGCCGCCTGAGGACGCACCGCAGCCGGGCCGGTCGCCCCGCCGGGGCCCGGCGCGGCCTCGGCGAACCCCCCGAATGGGGGAGGACCTTCTGGCTCTGGCCGGGGCGCCGCGGACCGGTGACGATACGCCCGACGCCCGAGCGCGGCGGGTCGTTCGCTTCCCTGCGCGGATCATGCCAGACCGCCAGTGGCCGTCCCTCAGCGACCGAACCGGGACGCGTGCCGTGCCTCAGACACGGCTCCAGCGGGCCCAGAGCCGTCCGGCTCACCGGACGATGGAGCAGAGGGGCGGCGGCGAGGTGCTCCCGCCCAGGGAAGAGGAGTCCCCGTGCACAGAGTCGAGCGCGGCACTCGAACCAGGCGAGGGGTGGTCCCGGCCGTGGTGGGAGCGGCCCTGGTGGCAGCCATGTTCAGCCCAGGCGCGGCGGTGGCAAGCGGATCGGCGCCCACCGTCCCGGACGTCCACCTGACGACCCTCGAGGACACGCCGCTCGACGGCAACCTCCTCACGGGCGCCACGGACCCCGAGGAGGACACCCTCAGCATCATCTCGTTCGCGAACTTCGCCCCCTCGTTCGGCAACCTGACCTTCACCTCGGCCACGGGCGACGTGACGTTCACGCCGGCGGCAAACGCCAGCGGGTCGGCGTCCACGTGGTTCAACGTGAGCGACGGCAGCAACGTCGTCCAGGGGCACCTCTACGTGAGCGTCACCGCCGTCAACGACGCGCCGGTGTGCGCCACGCCGCTCACCTCGAGCGGCAACGAGGACACGCAGCAGTCGGGCACGCTCGCCTGCACCGACGTGGACAGCGCCAACCTCTCGTACGCACGCGTGGCGCAGGCCAGCCACGGCACGGCCGTCGTCAACGCGGACGGCTCGTGGACCTACACGCCGGCCGCCAACTACAACGGGCCTGACAGCTTCACGTTCAAGGCGAACGACGGGTCGCTCGATTCCAACACGGCGACGATGAACCTGACCGTCAGCGCGGTGAACGACGCCCCGGTGTGCGCGAGCCCAGTCACCTCGCTCGGTCGCGTGGGCGCCGTGCAGTCGGGCACGCTCGCCTGCACCGACGTGGACAGCCCCGACCTGACCTACACGCTGGTGGACCAGGCGGCGCACGGGACCGCCGTGGTCAACGATGACGGGTCATGGACGTACATGCCCGAGAACGGCACGTTCGCCGGCGCCGACAGCTTCACCTTCAAGGCGAACGACGGGTCGCTCGACTCCAACACGGCCACGATGGACGTCACGGTCAGCGCCGACGTCACCCCGCCCGTCGTGGGCGTGCCGACGCTGACCCTCGGCAGCGCCGCGGTCAACGAGGCCGCCACGATCCAGATCTCGTGGTCAGGTTCCGACGCCGAGACAGGCGTGGCCTCCTACCAGGTTCAGGCCAGAGTGGGCACCGGCGCCTGGACCACGATCTACACGGGCGCCGCCACCTCGATCATCAAGACGTACCACTTCAGCACCGCCCTGGCCTGGCGCGTCCGGGCCACTGACGGCATCGGCAACACCTCCGGCTGGGCCACGACGACCACGCACTCGCTCGCGGCCTACCAGGAGACGTCGAAGTCGGTGACCTACACGGGCACGTGGACATACCGCAGCGCCTCGGCGTCGTCGGGCAGCGGCTACAAGCTCGACACCGTGTACGGCAAGTACGCGCAGCTCAAGTTCACCGGGATGCAGGTGGCCTACGTCGCCCCCAAGATGTCGACGGGCGGCTACGTCCGGGTTTACGTGAACGGCGTCTTCAAGGGCAAGTTCTCGCTCTACCGCAGCTCGATCGCCTACGGACAGGTGATCTACCGCGGCCTGTGGAGCGGTTCCGGCACCCGGACGATCAAGATCGTCAACGGGCAGTCAGGCAAGCGCACCACGCTCGACGCCTTCATCGTGCTCCGCTAGACACGACACCCCCTCCTCGGCGACGCCGCCGGCCGCGCCGGCGGCGTCGTCACGTCCGGGGGTCCGCGTCCTCCCCGTCCGTCGCCAGGGCGCGGCCGACGACATCGAGGATCTCGGGCCCGTACCGGTCGGCCTTCGCCGGCCCGATGCCCTTGACCCGCCACAGCGCCTCGACCGAGCCCGGGCGGGCCGCTGCGATGGCGGCGAGGGTCGTGTCGTGCGCGATGACGTACGGCGGCAGGCGGAGCTCGCGCGCCTTCTCGGCCCGCCAGGCGCGCAGCGCGTCGAACAGCGGGTCGGCGGTGGCATGGCCGTCCGACGCCGACGACGCGCCTACTCCCCGAGGACCCGTGCGGGCCACCGGGCGGCCTGGGGCCCGGGTTATTCCGGCGCCTGCAGCGGTCGGCGGCCGCAGACCAGCCAGGAACCGGCTCGGGCGCCGGCGCCCCTCGGCCCCGCCCCGGCCCGGCCGGGTCTCGCTCCACGAGATCAGCAGATGCTCCCGGGCGCGCGTGATCCCCACGTACAGGAGCCGCTGCTCCTCCGCGAGCGCGGCCGGGTCCTCGCCCGCCTGGCGGATCGGCAGCAGCCCCTCCTCGAGCGACGGCAGCGCCACGGCGTCCCACTCGAGGCCCTTGGCCCGGTGGTAGGTGAGCAGGTTCACGCCGTCGGCGGCGCCCTCGCGCTCGGCGGCAGCCCGCGCCTCGAGTTCCGCAAGCACCAGGGCAGCGTCCGCAGCCGGGTCCGCGGCCACCGCCGCCTCCACGATCGCGAGCAGCGTGTCGAGCGACGCCTGGCGCTCGCGCGCCTCGTCTCCGCGCTCCCGGCCCGCCGCCTCGTCGTCCTCGAGCCCGAGGTCTCGGCGCCACCGGGCCTCGACCTCGGACGCCAGCTCGGTGCCACGCGTGCGAGCCGCGCTGCCGGGTGAGCCCGCCATGCGCCGCAGGACCGCCAGGGCGCCGCGGACCTCGGGCCGCGCGTAAAACGGGACGCCGCGCACCTGGTAGGCGATCCCGGCGCGCGTCAGCGCCGCCTCCAGCGGGACGAGCTGGGCGTTCATGCGGACCAGCACGGCGATCTCGGCGGGGGCGGTGCCGGACCGGATCCGCGCGCCGACCCAGGCGGTCAGCGCGTCGAGTTCGTCCTGGGCCGAGCGGTGGCGGGCGATCATGGGCTCGGCGCCGCCGGGTCGCGTCGCGACGAGCCGTTTGCCGCGGCCGTCGGCGGCCAGCAGTCGGTTCGCCATCGCCAGCACCTGCGGGGTGGAGCGGTAGTTGCGGACGAGGGCCACCTCGCGGGCTCCTGGCCACCGCTCGGCGAACGACGTCAGGAACGACGAGCTGGCGCCGGTGAAGGTGTAGATCGTCTGGTCCTCGTCGCCCACGACGCACAGGTCCTGCCGATCGCCCAGCCACAGCTCGAGCAGCCGCTGCTGGAGCGGATTCGTGTCCTGGTACTCGTCGACGCTGAACCAGGACTTGCGGGCGCGAACGACGTCTGCAGCCGCCCCATCGTCCTCGAGCAGCCCGACGGTCTCGAGCAGCAGGTCGTCGAAGTCCATCCGCCCGGCCCGCGCCTTCGCGCGCTCGTAGCCCTCGTACACGCGGATGAACAGGTCGGCAGGGAGCGGCGGCTCGCGGCCCGCTGCCTCGGCGGCGGCCTCGTAGGCTCGCGCCGCGATGCGCCGTGACTTCGCCCACTCGACCTCGTCGGCGAGGTCCTTGGCCGGGGTGAACCGGTAGTGGCCGGGCAGCTGCCGCGCCAGCCGGCCGAGGATGGGCAGCTTGGAGGCGAGCAGCTCGGGCAGCGGCTCGCCGTCGTGGCGGGCCGGCCAGAAGTGGCGAAGCTGGCTGAGCGCCTGGGCGTGGAACGTGCGGGCGGTGACGCCCGGCAGCCCGAGGCCGCGGAGCCGCTCGACCATCTCCCCGGCCGCCCGGTCGGTGAACGTGACCACCAGCACCTGCTCGGGGCGGACGACGGCCGTGGCAATCGCGTAGGCGGTCCGGCGGCTGATGACGCGGGTCTTGCCCGAGCCCGCGCCAGCGAGGATCGCGACCGGGCCGGAGGTGGCCAGGACGGCCTCTCGCTGCTCGGGGTCGAGGTCGGCGAGCAGGGCGTCGGGGTCGAGTCGGGGCACGGGCGAAGGCTAGCAGCGGCGGCTCACCGCAGGGTTGTCCGCGGGCTGGCGGGCGCGGGCTCGGGCAGGATCGCTCGCCGCGGAGGGGTGCCCTCAGCGCGCGAAGGCTCGCGACACCTCGGTCAGGCGCGCCAGCTGGTCGTCGGCGAGCACCAGGTCGGCGGCCGCGGCATTCTGCTCGAGCTGCTCGAGCGTCCTCGCGCCCGGGATGGCCACCGTGTTGGGGTGCGACACGACCCAGGCGAGGGCGACCTGCGCCGGCGTCGCCCCGTTGGCGATCGCGACCTCGGCGAGCGCCTGCTGGAGCTGGTCCACGCTCGACCGCCCGCCGACGCGCGCCATCAGCGGCCCGCCTCGGCGGATCCACGGCAGCGATCGCGGCGAGCGGCCGGCCAGCACGCCCTGCCCGATCGGCGAGTAGGCCACGATCAGGCGGTCCTGCTCGTGCGCGTACGGGACCAGCTCGTCGGCGGGCTGCGGCGAGATCAGGCTGAACCGCACCTGGTTCGCGACCGCCTTGGCGCGGAGCCCGCGCTCGAACACCTGCCACTGTGCCACCGAGTGGTTGCTCACGCCGAAGCGGCGGACGAGGCCGGCCTCGAGCAGCGGCCGCACCGCCTGGCCCACGCGCCGCGGCGAGACGAACGAGTTCGGCCAGTGGACGTAGTAGAGGTCGAGCCGGTCCATCCTCAGACGCCGCCGGCTGCCGGCGCACTGCTTCGCGACGATCACCTCGGCCGGGGCCAGGGGCATCAGCTTTGTCGCCACCGTGAGCCCGGCGCGCTGGCCGTCCTCGAGGCCGCCGAACTCGTCACCGATGATCGCCTCGGAGCGGCCGGGGCCGTACGCCTCGGCGGTGTCGAACATCGTGATGCCGAGCTCAATCGCGCGGCGGAGCAGCGCGGGCGCCGTCTCGGTCGCGTACTGCTCGCCGTAGCCCCACTCGCGGGACCCGAACTGCCAGGTCCCGAGCCCGATCCGCGACACCCGCAGACCGTCCGTTTCGACGTATCGCATGCTCCCGAGTCTAGGCCCGATGGCGGCGCTGGGCAGCGAAGCGCGAGCGGGGCCCCGCGAGCGGCCCATGAGCCTGCGCTGAGGTGCGTGGGACGCTCGCGGCCCGGGGACCGCCCGAACCGTGACACCCAAGCTGTCACGCGGCCCGTCGAGGATGTGCCCATGCGATGGCCCTTCTCGCGCCAGGCCGACGGTGCGGAACCTCCGCCGTGGCCGCCGCGCATGGCCCATCCGGCCGACGACGATGCTGGTGCCGGGGCGCCATTCGTGTGTGCCACGTGCGGACGGACGGACCTGCCCGAGGCGGGTGACTGGGACCCGCCCGTGTGCCTCGAGTGCGACGCGGCGATCAACTTCGACACGGAGGAGGCCGAGCGTTACGGGGGGCGCTGACGCGCGCGGCGGGGACCGCCACTCCCCTACCCTGTGGACGTGTCCAAGCGACGCGCCAGGCCGAAGCCCGCCAGCAGCAGCCCCGTCGGCTACGAGCCGCCGGCGGGCTCGTGGGCGTCGTCGGCGGCCAACCGCAAGACCATGCAGGCGAACCGCTCACGAGACACGCGGCCAGAGCTCGCGGTGCGCTCGGCCGTCCACGCGCGCGGCCTGCGGTATCGGGTCGCGGTGCGGCCGGTGCGGACCGTCCGGCGGTCGGCCGACCTGGTCTTCACACGGGCCCGCGTCGCGGTGTTCCTCGACGGCTGCTTCTGGCACGGCTGCCCCGAGCACTTCCACATGCCGGCCACGAATCCCGACTACTGGGGCCCGAAGATCGCCGCCAACGCGGCGCGTGATGCCGAGACGGACGCGCTCCTGGCGGCCGAGGGCTGGACCGTGCTGCGGTTCTGGGAGCACGCGATCGCGGTGGAGGCCGCCACCCGCATCGAGGGCGTCGTCCGCGAGCGGCTCGCCGCGCTGCACCGTCCGCTGGAGCCGCCGGCGCCGCCTGCGACCCCGGACGCGCAGGCGATCAGAGCACCCGCTCCGGGCACATCGTCCTGAAATCGCACCTGCGGCACGCGACGCCGGGCGTCGCGTGGAACACCCCCGCCCGGATCGGCCGGACGCGCTCCACGAGCTCTTCGCGCGCCGCATCGAGCTGCTCGTCGGTCCGGGTCGTCGACATCCGCTGGCCCAGCTCCGTGTAGTAGAGCGTCACCCGCTCAGGCGTGCCGAGGCCGAGCGCGTCGCGGCACGCGAGGGCGTAGATCGTCAGCTGCAGGTTGTCGTGGACGCCCTTCTGCGAGTGCGGGCTGCCGGTCTTGTAGTCGATGACCTCGATGCCGCCCGAGGGCAGCCGGTCGATCCGGTCGATCTCGCCGTAGATGCGCACGGCCGGCGTGCCGTCGGCCGGGTCCAGGACGAGCGTGAACTCCGCCTCCTCGGCCAGCGCCTCCGACACGGCGGCGACCTCGCCGGTCCAGAAGTTCTCGAGCAGCTGGCCGACCTTGCGCCCGAACGCCGTCTCGGTCTCCCGATCGCCGAACGCCTGCGGCCGCCAGCGCGTGCGGAACATCTGCTCGAGATCGGCACGCGTGGGCCCGGGTTCACCTCGCGCCAGCCGCTCGCGCCGCTCCCGCGTGAACGCCTCGAACGCCTCGTGGGCGGTCGAGCCGAAGGCGAGCGGGGCCCGCGGCCGGGCGGGCTCCGGGACGCGATAGACGTAGGCGAAGGCGTACTGGAGCGGGCAGCGCTCGTAGGTATCGAGGGACGAGTACGAGAACCGGGGCGGCAGGGGCGCCACCTCGAACAGGCTCGCGCCGGCGCCCGAATCGAGGGCGAGGTCCCGGAACGTGAGCGGATCGAGCCCGGCCGACCGGGCCTCGTCCGCGCGCAGCGTGGCGCTCCGGCCGACATCTGCGAGGCGCGAGGTGAACGCCTCGCGGGCGCCGCTCGACTCGGGGTCGCCCGCCGCCGTCCCCTCGAGCAGGCCCACGAGCTCGGCGGCCCGGAGCCGGAGCGCGAGGCGGCGCTCGCGGGCCGTGGGCAGGGGCAGGACCCGCCGCGCCTCGGCGATCGCTGACACCAGACCTGCCTCGTCCTCGGGGGCCGCCCATTCGTCCGGCTCCGCCTCGTCGCGCTCGTCGCGCTCGGCGGCCACGGCGAGTTCGACGGGTTCGACGGATTCGGTGCCCTCGGCGGCAGCACGACGGGTCCGGTCGACCACGGCCAGCTCATCGCCCGCTCCGGCGGACAACTCGTCGAGGAACACCGACGGACGGCGCGCCCCGTCCTGGTCGTGCGTGGTCAGGACCAGCCGCTCCTGGGCCCTCGTGATGGCCACGTAGAGCAGCCGCCGCTCCTCGTCGAGGTGGAGGTCGCCCGCTGGCGGCTGCTCGCGCAGCAGCTCGCGCGGGAACAGACCCCCGCCCTGCTCCTTGACCGGCCACTCCCCCTCGACGAGGTTCGGCACCACCACGACCGGGAACTCGAGGCCCTTGGCCTGGTACAGCGTCATCAGCCGCACGCCCTCGGTGTCCTCCGAGAGCTCGACGCTCGTGGGCAGCTCGCCGCCGGCCGCCTTGTACGCGTCGAGGTAGCCGGCGAAGTCCGCGAGCGACCGCTGCGGGTTCGCCTCCTGCCACGCGGCGGCGAACCGCAGGAAGCTCGCGATGTTGACCACCGCGCGCCGGGCCTCGAGCGTGCCCGTCGAGAGCAGGTCGAGCACCGTGCCGGTGCGCTCGAGGTACCGCGCCACGACGGTGTAGGGGCCCTCGCGCCAGGTGAGCGGGTTCAACTCGTCGAGCACGCCCTGGACACGACGCAGCTTGGCGCGCAGGCCCGGCGCCACACGAGAGGGCTCCCGCTCGTGGGTGGACGCGTGGTCCGGCGCCGGCGCGTCGGCCGCGAGCACGTCGCGCATCGCCTCACCGGTCCGCACGAGCCGTTCGATCGCGGACACAACGCGCGACCGGTCGAAGTTGGCGTCCCTCGTGACGGCCAGGACCTCGAGCGCATCGAGCCGCCACGGGCCGGCCGTGAGCACGCGCAGCAGCGCCGCGTCATCCTCCGGGTCCGCAATGGCGCGCATGGCCGCCTCCAGGTCGCGGATCTCGGGTGTCTCGAACAGGGCCAGCCCGCCGACCACGGTGTACGGGATGTCCTCCGCCCTGAGCCGGTCGACGATGGCGTCGCGGTGCTTGTGCTTGCGGTACAGGACCGCCACGTCGCGCCAGGGTCGTCCCGCAGGTCCGGCGGCAGGCCCGGCAAGCCCCTTCACGGCGTCGATGATCGCGACCGCCTGGTCCTCCTCGTTGGCGCAGACGTGGAGGACCGCGGGCGCCCCGGCCGCGCGCTCCGCGAACAGCTGCTTGCCGGGGTCGAACCGCGTGGCGTTGCAGGCGATCAGGCGGTTGGCGAGGGTGAGGACCCGATCTGTCGAGCGGAAGTTGCGCTGCAGTCGCAGGACCGGCGGCGGCCCGGGCGGCGGCGCACCGGGAGCGTGGAGGGGCGGGCGGGCGAAGCGGTCGGTGAACTCGCTGAACGCCGCGAAGCTGGCACCGCGGAAGCGGTAGATCGACTGGTCGTCGTCGCCGACCACCATGACGTTGTCCGGGCGGTCGGGTGTGCGGCCCAGCAGCTCCACCAGCTCGATCTGCGCGATGTTCGCGTCCTGGAACTCGTCCACCAGGATGTAGCGGTACTGGCGCTGCCAGCGGCGCAGCACGTTGGGGCGCTGCTTGAACAGGCGGGCGACCAGCGCGATCTGCTCGCCGAAGTCCAGGGCGTTGCGCCGCGCGAGCTCCGCCTGGTACGCCGCGTAGACGGTTGCGAGCTCCCGGAGGCGCCGCACCTCGAGCGCGGCGCCGTCACGTTCATAGGTCTCCGCCAGGGCGAGGATCCGGGGGACCTCCTCCGCGGGGAACTGGAACATGGCCCGCGCCGAGCCGTCGCCGGCCATGGTGCGGCGGGCCTCGCGCTCCGCGATCCGCCCAGGATCGTCTGGCCCGGACCTGCGAGGCGGCAGGCCGAGCGCGTCGGCGCGCTCGGCCGAGCGCGTCCCCGCGTAGGCCCGCTGCACGGCGCGCAGCGGGTCGAGGCTCCCCGCGGCGAGTAGCCGCGCCTCGGCGTCCGCGTACCGGCCACCGTATCGGCGCTCGTACGCCGCACGCTCAGCGTCCGCGAAGCCCACGACCTCCGCGGGCGTGACCAGTTCGTCCTTCGCCCGGTTGATGAAGTCGACGAGCGACTTGTACGAGAACTCGTTGTAGTAGCGCAGCCCCAGGTCCGGGCGCAGGTCCCCCAGCAGGAGCAGCTGGCCCGGCCCGTCGAGGACGTCGGGGATCGACGGCAGGCCGGCGTCCGCGGCACTCACGCTCAGGACGTGCTGGCAGAAGCTGTGGAAGTTGCTGACCGTCATCCGCGCGCGCGTGGTGGGTCCCACGACAGCGTCCAGCCGCTCGGCGAGCTCTGCGGCGGCCTTGACGTTGTACGTCAGGACCAGCAGCTGCTCCGGGACGAGCGGCCCGTCGAACGGGCTGCCGTGGCGCTCCTCCGGCGCTGCCGCGATCCAGGCGCCGGTGCCAGCCGCTCGTCGCCCGCGGGTCTCGAGGAGCCATCTGACCCGCTCCGCGACAACCCGCGTCTTGCCCGTGCCGGCGCCGGCGACCACCACCAGGGGGCCGTCCAGCGCCTCGATGATCCGCCGCTGCTCCGCGGTCGGCGGCGGCGTCTGGGCGGCGGGGGCGAGGACGGCACGGCTCATCTGCCGCCCATCATCGCCATCCGCGTGCCAGCTTGCGTGTCACGGGCGCCGCGCCCCCGGGCCGCGCGCCCGTGAGGCGGGCCGCGAGCGCCGCGGGGGCGATGACCACGAGGTGGGCCGTCGAGCGCGTCAGGGCCGTGTACACGAGCTCGTCGACGCGGCGCCCCTCCTCGGGCAGCTCGCACAGGATGACCACCGGCCGCTCCAGGCCCTTGAACCGGCGCACCGTCTCGAACAGCACCACGCCGTCGTCTTTGGGCTCGTCGGGCACGTCCTCCGCCGCGTACCCCAGCGACACGCCGTCCGCGTCCACCGCGCCGTTCCAGAGTTCGAGGTTGCCGAACCGCCGCTGTCGCCAGACGAGGCTCTTGGCCGACGACGTCCCGCTCAGGACGGCCACGTCCCACGCGCGCACGCCCTCGTCGTGGACGAGCCGGTGGAGGTGGCGTCGGACGGCATCGACCGTCGGCGGGCCGGGGGCGACCGCCTCGATGACCGGCTCGGAGCCGCCCTGGCCGTACGGCAGCGGCGGCTCGGGCCCGTGGTAGAAGTGCGCCGCGAGCTCGGCCACCGGTGCGGGCGAGCGGAAGTCCTCCGGCATCGACAGCGTCGTGAGGGCGGTGAGCCGGTCCACCTGATCGTCGCGGTACAGCGCCTGCCCGGGGTCGTGGAAGACCCACAGGACCCCGTCCTCGGGCGTCCGGAACAGGAACTCGAGCGACTGCAGCCAGCCAGCCTCGAAGTCCTGCCCCTCGTCGACCACGATCGCGTGGAACCGCTCGCCGGGCAGCCGGGCGATCGCCGCGTCGAGCGCGGCGGGCAGGCTGGCGAACCATGCCGACAGCGCCTCGCCCGAGCCCGGCGGCTTCGGGGGCAGCGTCCCCGCGGCGCGCCCCAGCGTCTCGCACAGACCATGGAACGTGTGCACCACAGGTCGCAGGCCGACGGGACGGTCATCCTCCGCGACCTCCCGCAGCACGCTCGTTGCGAGCGGGGCGTTGAAGCACAGGTAGAGCGTCCGGAAGCCCTCGCGCGCCAGTCGCCGCGCCTTCTCGACGGCCACCAGGCTCTTGCCGCTGCCGGCCGGCCCGACCACCGCGACCCGCCGGAGCGAGCGCGCCAGGTTGAGCACGTAGAGCTGGGCATTCGACGCCGCGACCAGGCGCGCCTTCGCGTCCTCCACATCGCGGCGAACGAGCCGGCGGAGCGCGACCGTCGGCGAGAGGTATGCGTCCACCGCAGCGAAGAGCGGGGGCTCAAGCGGGCTGCCCTTCGATCCGTCCCCTGTCCAGAACTCCCAGATCCGCTCCAGCGCGGCGCGCGTCGCGGCTGGCGATTCGAGGGCCGCTGCGTCGAGCACGATCGAGCGGTCGGCATCCGGCCCGAGGAGCACGTGGCCGCGGGGCAGGCTGGCCAGGTCCGCGTGCGGGAAGGCCACCGCGTGGCCCGCCCGCATCGATCGCCCGGGTGGCCACTCGGGCAGGCCCTCCACGGCCCGGACCAGGTCGTGCTTGGCCGCCTCGGCCTGGGCGAACGGCGACCGGTCGAGCCGGCGGCCGCCCGCGTACCAGCGGCCCTGGGCGTCGCGGCCGGGCTCGCCGCCCTTGACCTCGATCACGAGGAGCCCGTGGTCGGGCTGGAGCACCACCAGGTCGGCCTCGCCGTCGTGGGCCGGACCCGTGGCCCGGGTGCGGGCGAGGATCCGGACGTTCGCGTGGGCGCGGGCGTCCACAGGCAGCGCGGCGCCGACCCGCTCCTCGACGAGTGCCTCCGCCGGATCCCGCATGCAGTCCCCAGGAGCGGCCGGCTCGGGGCCGCCGTGGATGCGGCCTGGGCCCGACACGTCGGACCCTACCAAAAGGAGGCCTCCTGCGGCGGGTGGCGCACGGTCGAGCGGGACGCGAAACCGGATCGGGGGTCGCAGCGTCTGTGGCCAGCACGACCGGACGCGGCCCCGCCGGTCTGCCGAACCGGGGCCGACTGCACAGGGACAACACCGAATGGACACCACGACCACTGGCGGCGGCGGCCGCTCCACCGGGATCCGTTTCGCCGTCGTCGCCGTGGCGGCACTGGCGGTCGGGCTGATCGCAGGCCCGGTGCTCGCGAACGTGGCCGCGCCGCGGCAGTACGCGACGCCCGCCGCCGCCGCCGGCGACACGACCGCGCCCGAGCACCTGATCACCGTCGGCGGCGAGGGCAAGGTCACCGTCACGCCGGACCTCGCCCACGTGCAGCTCGGCGTGCAGATCCAGAAGCCCACGGCCAAGGCGGCCCGCGACGCGGCGGCAACCGCGATGACGAACGTCGTCGCCGCGCTCAAGAAGCTGGGCATCGACGACAAGGACGTCAAGACGACACAGGTGTCGCTCAACGCGGTCTACGACTACCCGCCCAACGCGAGCGCCGTCCTGCGCGGCTACCAGCTGACCAACCAGGTCGCGGTCACCGTGCGCGACCTGAGCAAGCTGTCCGATGTCGTCGACAACGCCGTGGCCGCTGGCGCCACCACCGTCGACGGCATCAGCTTTGATGTCGCCGATCGGACGTCGATCGAGGCGCAGGCCCGCGAGGCGGCCGCCAAGGACGCGCGCGCCAAGGCCGATGTCTACGCGAAGACGCTCGGCCTCGCGATCACCGGCGTCTCGGCGGTCTCCGAGCAGGTCTCCACGCCGGTCTGGTACGCCCCGTCATACGCCAACGCGGCCGCGGGCGCCGTCCCCGACAAGGCCGCGACGCCCGTCCAGGCGGGCTCGACCGACGTCACGATCGACGTGCAGGTGTCGTTCCTCATCGGCTGAGCCATCCCTCTCCGGGTGAGCGGCGGGTGTCGGGCCTCGTGCCCCGCCCGCCGCTCCATTTCCCGCCCGGCCCACAATGTCCGTGCAGCAGCGGTAGGAGGCTCGGAATGCGGATCGCGGTCACCGGCGGCAACGGCAAGGCGGGTCGATGGGTCGTGCGCGACCTGCGCGAGCACGGGCACAGCGTCCTGTCCGTGGATCTGCGGCACGACCCGTGGGAGTGGGACGACCGGTGCAGGATCGCGGACCTGACCGACTACGGCCAGGCGGTCGAGGTGCTGGCCGGCGCCGACGCCGTCGTCCACCTGGCCGCCATCCCAGCCCCGGGCATCCGGCCCGCCGCAGACACGTTCCGGATCAACGCCACGTCGACCTACAACGTGTTCGCGGCCGCCGAGGCGAACGGGCTGGGTCGCGTCGTCTGGGCATCGAGCGAGACGGTGCTGGGCCTCCCGTTCGACACCCCGCCGCTCTTCGCACCGGTCGACGAGACGATCGAGCCGCGGCCGGAGAGCTCGTACGCGCTGTCGAAGCTCGCGAGCGAGACGATGGCCGCGCAGTTCGCGCGGCGGACGGGCGTCCCGCATGTGGGCCTGCGGATCTCGAACATCATGGAGCCCGATGACTACGCCGCGTTCCCCGCGTACTGGGCCGACGCACAGCTGCGGAAGTGGAACCTGTGGGGGTATGTCGACGCCCGGGACGTCGCCCAGGCGTGCCGGCTCGGCCTCTCGGCTGACGTCGTCGGGGCGGAGGTCTGCATCGTGGCCGCGGACGACACGGTGATGACCCGCGACTCGGCGGACCTGATGGCCGAGGTGTTCCCGGCCGTGCCCGTGCGCCGCGAGCTCCATGGCCGCGAGACCCTGCTCTCGATCGACCGGGCGCGACAGGTGCTCGGCTACGCCCCGGCCCACCACTGGGCAGACCACGTCTCGGCGCCGTAGGGCCGGATGGATCAGAGAACCCGCTGCCGAGCTGACCGCCAGTGGCTCAGCGCCGGGCACCAGCCCTAGCGAGGCTCGAGCGCCTGGGCGAGGTCCGCGATCACGTCGTCAGGGTGCTCGCCGCCGACCGAGAGCCGCACCAGGCCCGGGTCGATGTCGGCCGTCGCGCGCCCTGCGTCCCCCTGCTGCTGGTGCGTGGAGATGGACGGGATCGTGGCGACGCTCTTGACCCGGCCGAGATCCGTGGCGCGGAAGACCAGCTCCAGCCGGTCGTACATGCGGCGCGCCGCTGGCAACCCGCCCTTGAGCCCGAACGCGAGCAGCGACCCGTACCGGGCGGCCGGCCGCCCATCGGCGTCCCCGTCCGCGAGCGAGAAGTCGCGTGCCGCGACGACGTGCCCCGGGTGCGACGCCAGGCCCGGGTACCAGACGCGCGCCACCGCCGGATGCGCCTCGAGGAACTCTGACACCGTGTGGGTTGACCGGCTCCAGCGGTCCATCCGGGTGCGCAGCGTGCGCAGGTCGGACAGCAGCACGAGCGCGGACAACGGCGAGAGCGCCGCCCCGAGGTCCCGTCCCGGGAGCAGCTTGAGGTGCGTCGCGAAGTCCGCGCGCAGCTCGTCCGGGCCCACGCGCACCGGGATGTCGTGGCGCGCCGTCACCGCCCCGGCGATCGCCAGCCCCGACCCGCCGATCGCCTTGGAGAGCGAGTGGATCACGGCGTCCGCACCGAGGCCGAGCGGCCGGAGGCAGGCCGGCGTGGCGACGGTCGAGTCCACGAGCAGCGGGATGCCGTGCCCGTGGGCCAGCGCGGCGAGCGCCGGGATGTCGGCCACCGCGACCGCCGGGTTCGATGGCACCTCCGCGTAGAGGAACCGGGTGTCCTCGTCGATCGACGCTGCCCACGCGTCCGCGTCGAGCGGGTCCGCGATCCAGCGCACGCCGATCCCCCGCTCGGTCGCGTAGCGCGTGAACAGCATGAACGTGCCGCCGTAGCACTTCGCGGACGCCACCAGGTTGGGCACCGAGCCCGGCCGTGCGGGGTCCGCGGCCAGCAGGGCGCTGGTCGCCAGGTGGACCGCCGCCATGCCGGACCCGGTCGTGGCCGTGGAGGCGGTGAGACCCGTGCCGTACGCCTCGAGCAGGGCGAGCGTCTCCTCGAGGTAGTGGGTCGTGGGGTTCGCGATCCGCGTGTAGCCCCAGGCGGGCATCAGGTAGCCGAGCGCCGCCTCGAGCTCGTCGCTGTCGGCGAAGTGCTGGGCGGGGGCGAGGTAGGCGGGCTCGATGATCGCGCCCTGGTTGGCGGCCGCCGCGAGGTGGTCGTAGAGGCCGTGGACGGCGATCGTGTCGAAGCGTCGCGCGCGGGCGGCTGCCCGGGCGCGTTCCTCGCGCTCGGCCGTCTCACGGCCGCGTGCGATCGCGGCTTCGAGGCCGGGGCTGGTGGTCTGGTCAGTGTCGAGCATCGGCGGACTCCCGGGTGCGGTTCCCCGCATCATCGGGGATGGGCAGGCGCGCGTGGTGGCGGCTATGGTGGCGGGTGACGCCGATGGGCGTCGCAGTGGGGGTCCGTGCGTGTCGATGCGGTCGGTGCTGGCTGGAGTGGGAGGCGCGCTCCTGCTCGCCGCGCTCGCGCTCGCTCCCGGCTTGCCCGTCCCGGCCGCAGCGGTGTCGGCAGGCTACCGGTCGATCACCACGTATACCGTTGACCCGGAGCACCGCCAGGTGGCCGTCCTCGTCGACCTCGTTCCCGAGGCGGCCGCCGAGGTGTTCAGTGACCCTGGGTCGGCCAAGCAGGCCAGCGTCCGCGCCGAGAAGGTGGACCTGTGGGTCGAGAACACCGCGACCGACGTCCATGCGGCGTTCGGGTCGACCACGCTGGACTGGGCGCCGCCGGACACCCCGGTCCTCGATCCCCTCGGGTACCACCAGATCAGCGTCGACGTGCCGGCATACCGCGCCGCCGCGCTGCGCCGCGTCAAGGTGACGTACACGCTCCCCGATGGCGGCATCCGCTCCGAGGCCTCCACCCGGGTGCTCGCCGACGCGATCCACCTCTGCGTCCACGGGTCCGGCCAGACGGACGGCGAGGTCGACGTCGTCGCCCCGGACCGCTACCGGCTCGACCGGGCATTCAGCAGCCTTCAGCCGTTCAGCCCGTCGACCGACGGCGACCAACTCGTCCTGCGCAGTGGCGTCCTGCCATCACCGGACACCTGGAGCACGTGCCTCTACCTCATCGACCCCGGACAGGACCGGGTCGCTGTCATCTCCACCGGTGGCGGCGCGGTGACGCTGCGCTCCTGGCCGGGCGACACCGAATGGGAGTCGCGCGTCACTGCCGCCCTCCAGACCTCCATCCCCTCCCTCGTCACCCTCATCGGGCGGCCGCTGCCCAACATCCTCGGCCTGACGGTGCGCGAGGCGTTCGTGCCGCCCGGCTACGAGGGCCAGTACGGGGCCGCCGCCAACGAGATCGCGCTCAGCGAGTTCCTCACGACCGACACCCCCGCCGACAGCGGCACCACCGTCGCCCACGAGCTCTCCCACGCCTGGTTCAACGCCAAGACGGAGCTGCCGGTCTGGCTGTACGAGGGGTCGGCGGAGTGGGCAGCCCGGTCGGTGGTCCCCGATGAGCCGCCCTGCCTCACCGTGCCGCCAGGCGCCGGCAAGCAGACCCTGCGCACATGGACGTACCTCGACCCCGGATACACGCCGGCGCAGCAGCAAGCGGCGTGGGACGAGTACGACACCGCGTGCAACGTGGTGACGCTCGTTGCCCGTGCGGCCGGGCCCGACGGGACCCGGGCCGCCCTCGCCGCCCTGTTCGACCATCGCGACCCGTACGGGGCCAGCCAGTCCAGCCGAACCGGGGCCGCGACGTGGCAGGCCTGGCTCGACGCGTTCGACGAGCTCGGGGTCTACCCGCAGCACGGCCCCGACGCGCTGGCAGGGAGCCTGCTGCTCAGGTACGGCGTCACGAGCGACACCGCCACGCTGCAGGCGCGCCTTGTGGCCCGCTCCGCGTACCACGACCTCATCGGCCACACCGCGCCGTGGACGGTGCCGATGGCGGTGCGCAACCCGCTCTCCGCATGGCAGTTCACGCAGGCGCAGGCAGCCATCGCGACGGCCAAGGAGGCGTACGACGATGTCGTCCAGGCGGGGCGGCTTGTCCCCGGATCGAACACCACGTCGGGGCCCCTCCGGGCGGAGTGGCAGGCGGCGGCGACACCCGACGACCTCGACGCGGTCCTCGCGATGGCCCGGGCCCAGCTCGACGCGGCGCGCGACGTGGCTGCGGCGATCGCGCCGCTCCAGAGCCCGCTCGGCTTCGTCGCATGGCTGGGCTCGCTCGGGTCCAAGTCGCCCACCCTGGCCGAGGCCGAGGCGGCGGTCGGCGCCGGAAACCCGGCTGCAGCCGAGGCGGCGGCCGCCCACCTGCGGGCCGAGCTCGCCCGTTACGAGGTCGAGGGCGAGAACCGCCTGGCGCTCGGGTCGATCGTGCTGTTCAACCTCGCGGTCATCGTGGGCCTCGTGGTCGTCTCGCGGGTCCGGCGGCGGCCGCGCCGGCGTCTCGCCGCGCTCGTGTCGGGGCCCGGGGCGGGGCCGGACGGCACGGCCGCGCCCGTGGCAAGCGCGCCGATCCGGGTCATGGTCCACGCGGGGAGTCGCCCGGTCATGCCGCCGCCGCCCCCCGACTGGCTCATCGCCCTCCGCGCGACCGGGACCCTCGGCCCGCCGCCACCACCCCGGCTCGTTTCGCCGCAGCCGCTGATGCCGCTCCTCCCGCCCGCCACGACGATCCCGCCGGTGCCGCCCACGCCGTCGGGAGCCCTCGCCGCTCCACCGCCGCCCGTCGGCCGAGGCGGCGCGCCGCCCGCCTGACGGGACCGCCCCCGGGCCGGCGACCGCGCTGGATCGATGGGGCCCAGTCGCCGCCGAGCTCGCCCGCCCGGTACGCGGTCAGGATGAATCCTGCGGGCCCGGCAGTATTGTCGAGCCCGTTACCAAGGAGGACATCAGATGCGCAGCGTGACCTTTTCGATGGGCGTCTCGCTCGACGGCTACATCGTCGGGCCGGACGGCGAGATCACTGCGCCGCCGCCCGACGAGGAGGTCTTCCGCTTCGTGACCGACGAGATCCGAGGGGTCAGCGCCCACCTGCTGGGGCGACGGCTGTACGAGACGATGCTGTACTGGGAGACGACTGACCAGGATCCACCATTCGACTCTGCAGAACTCGAGTGGGCCGCGATCTGGAAGGCGCTGCCGAAGGTGGTGTTCTCCACCACGCTGTCCGCGGTGCAGGGCAATGCCCGCCTGGCCTCCGGCGGCCTCGCGGAGGAGATCGAGCGCCTGCGAGCGGAGCCGGGCGAGGGCGACATCGCGATCGGCGGCGCGACGCTCGCCGCCGAGGCAGCCGCGTTGGGCCTCGTCGACGAGTACCGGCTCAGGGTCTACCCGGTGCTCGCTGGCGGCGGCACCCCGTACTTCCCGCAGCGCGGGCGGGGAGTGGATCTGGAACTCGTGGAGACCCGCACCTTCAACTCGAAGGTCGTCTACCTCCGCTACCGCGTGGCGCGATAGCCGGCGTGTCCGCTGGCGGGGACGGTAAACTGTCAACAACCTGCCGGATGGCTCGGCTCGACCGGGCCGTCCGGTGCGACACTGGGCGCCCGGCGCCGGGCCGACCCCGGGCGGAACCGACGAGGGACGCATGACCGGCTTGATGGACGAAGGCCCGCGGCTGCTGCGGGGAGGCCCGGTGGCGACCGCCATCCGCGAGCAGGTGGCGGCGGACGTGGCCGCGTTCAAGGGCGACTTCGGCTTCCAGCCCACGCTCGCGGTGCTGGTCGTCGGCGCCGACGCGCCCTCGCTCGTCTACCTGCACAAGATCCTCGACGGCTGCCGCCTAGTGGGCATCGGCGACCGGCTCGTGGAGCTCCCCGCGGACTCGACGGAGGCCGACGTCAGCCGGGCCCTCGAGGACCTCCAGGCCGACCCCACGGTCGCCGGCATCATCGTCCAGCAGCCCCTGCCCAAGGGGATCGGCCTGCGGGCGGTGATCGACACGCTCGACCCGACGCGCGACATCGACGGCATCCACCCGCTCAACGCGGGGCTCCTCTCGCTCGGCTACGACGGGTTCCTGCCGGCCACCGCGCACGCGAGCGTCGAGATCCTCAAGCACTCGGGGATCCCCATCGCGGGCAAGCACTGCGTGGTCGTGGGGCGCTCCAACGTGATCGGCAAGCCGGCGGCGATGCTCATGCTGCGCGAGAACGCCACTGTGACCGTCTGCCACAGCAAGACGCAGGACCTGCCGGCCATCCTCGCCACGGCGGACATCGTCATCGTCGCCATCGGCAAGGCGAACTTCATCACCGGCGACATGCTCAAGCCCGGCGCCGTCGTCGTGGACGTCGGCATCAACGTCGTCGACGGCAAGCTCGTCGGCGACGTCCACTTCGAGAGCGCGGCGCGCGTGGCCTTCGCGATCACCCCAGTCCCCGGCGGCGTCGGACCGCTCACCAACGCCATCCTGCTCACGCACCTGGTCCAGGCGGCCCGGGCGAAGGCCACAGGCACGATCCCGCTGGGCGCCCACTCCCTTGCAGTCCCTGTTCTGGAGGCCAAGTAGATGTCGTTCCCGTCCGACCTTGAGATCGCCCGCTCGGTCAAGCCCCGGCCCATCGTCGAGGTGGCCCACGAGCTGGGGTACCACGACGACGAGGTCGAGCTCTACGGGAGCACGAAGGCCAAGATCACCGTCGCGGGCATCGAGCGGCTTGAGCGCGAACGCCCGCGGGGCAAGTACGTGCTGGTGACGGCCATCTCCCCCACCCCGCTGGGCGAGGGCAAGAGCACCACGACGGTCGGCCTCGCCCAGGGTCTCAACCGGATCGGCAAGAAGGCCACCGTGGCGCTCCGCCAGCCGTCGCTCGGCCCGGTGTTCGGGATCAAGGGCGGCGCGGCCGGCGGCGGCTACAGCCAGGTCATCCCGATGGAGGACTTCAACCTCCACCTGACCGGCGACACGCACGCGATCGGCGCGGCGCACAACCTCGCGGCCGCGTTCATCGACAACCACGTCCACCACGGCAACGAGCTCGGCATCGACGCCAACGACATCCTCTGGCCGCGCGTCGTGGACATCAGCGACCGCGCCCTGCGCGACATCGTGGTGGGCCTCGGCGGCAAGGACAACGGCTACCCCCGCCAGACGTCGTTCGTGATCACCGTCGCGTCCGAGGTCATGGCGATCCTCGCCCTGGCCAAGGACCTGCGGGACCTGCGCGCCCGCCTCGGCCGGATCGTCCTGGCCACCAGGCGCGACGGCACGCCCATCACCGCCGAGGACCTCAGGGTGGCGGGCTCGATGGCGGTCCTGCTCAAGGACGCGCTCAAGCCCAACCTCATGCAGACCCTCGAGGGCGGCCCCGCGTTCGTCCACTGCGGCCCGTTCGCCAACATCGCCCACGGCAACAACAGCATCATCGCGGACCGCGCGGCGCTCGCCGGCTCGGACGTGCTGGTGACCGAGGCCGGCTTCGGGGCCGACATGGGCGCCGAGAAGTTCTTCGACATCAAGTGCCGCGCGTCGGGCCTGCGCTGCGACGCGGCCGTGATCGTGGCCACGGTCCGCGCGCTCAAGATGCACGGCGGCGTGGGCAGGATCGTGGCCGGCAAGCCGCTCGACCCGGCGCTGCTCGAGAACAACCCCGAGGGCGTGCGGCGGGGCGCGGCGAACCTCCGAAAGCAGATCGAGAACGTCCGCTCCTATGGCGTGCCCGTGGTCGTGGCGATCAACATCTTCCCGACCGACACGGCCGAGGAGATCGCCGCGATCCGCGAGGCCGCCCTCGCGGCCGGCGCTCGCGACGCGGTCGAGGCGCGCCACTTCACCGACGGCGGGGCCGGCGCCGAGGACCTGGCGCAGGCCGTCTGGGCCGCCGCCGAGGAGGGCTCGCCCGACTTCCACCTCCTGTACCCCGACGACATGCCGCTCAAGGGCAAGATCGAGGCCATCGCGACCAAGATCTACGGCGCCGACGGCGTGGACTACAGCCCGGCCGCCAACAAGCAGCTCGCCCAGTTCGAGGCGATGGGCTACGCGGGCCTCCCGGTCTGCATGGCCAAGACGCAGTACTCGCTGAGCCACGACGCGAAGCTGCTCGGAGCGCCGTCCGGCTTCCGCATCCCCGTCCGCGAGGTCCGCCTCTACGCGGGCGCGGGCTTCATCACCCCGATCCTGGGCGACATGCGCACGATGCCCGGCCTCAACTCCCGCCCCGGCGGCGAGCGCATCGACATCGACGCCGACGGCAACGTCGTCGGCCTCTTCTAGCAGGTCGAGTGGTCGCGGGGTCGGCCACGGCCGGCCGTGCGCTCCGCCGCCATGGGCCTGATCCTCGACGCACTCGGCCGGGTCCTGCCGATCCTGCTGCTGTTCGCCCTCGGCTGGCTGCTCCGCCGGCGGGCATGGCTCTCGGCGTCCACGGTGGCCGACCTCCGGCGTCTGGTGCTGACGATCACGCTGCCCTCAGCACTGTTCCTCACATTCCTCCACGTCGACCTCCAAGCGCGCTACCTGCCGGTCGTGGCCGCGGTCTTCCTGAGTTCCGTGGCCGTCCTCGCCGTCGGGGGGATGCTGCTGCGGCCGGTCGGCGAGCGGTCGCCCTATGGCGCCCCGCTGCTGACAGGCTTCGAGGCGGGCATGCTGGGCTACGCGATCTACGGCGGGATCTTCGGGCAGGACCAGCTGTACCGCTTCGGGATCATCGACCTCGGCCAGGTCCTGTTCGTGTTCTTCGTGCTCGCGACCGTGGTCGTCCGCCGGTCGACCGGCGTCCGGCCGGGTCTGGGCGCAACGGCGCGCACCTTCATCACGACACCCGTGATCCTGGCCATCCTGGGCGGTGTCGCCGGACGGCTCGTGGGCCTCGGCGACGTGCTCGCCGGCTCCCCCATCCTGGGCGCCGTCCCCGCGGCGCTCGGGCTGCTCGGCGCGTGCACGACGCCGCTCATCGCGGTCGTCATCGGCTACACGACGTCCCTGCGGCCGGGTGGGCTGACCCGGCCGGGCGCGACGATCGCGGTCCGGCTCGCGCTGTGGATCGTGCTCGCGCTCGCGTTCGACCGGCTGGTGGTGGAGGGGCTGCTGGGCCTCGACCGGCTGTTCGGCGCAGCCGTGATGACGATGGCCGTGCTGCCGCCGCCGTTCGTCCTGCCGCTGTACCTGGGACCGCGCGCGGACGATGGCGAGCGCGCCTACGTGACCGACACGCTGTCGGTGGCGACGATCGCGACGCTGGTGCTGATCCCGGTGGTGGCGGTGGCCTACGCCGCGTGACGGTCGCGGTGCCGCGGGGCTTGGCGTTCAGCGCGCGAAGCGGGCCGTCGTCGCGGCCTGGCGAGCGGGCACGCTCCCCCACCCTAAGCGACCCGCATCCTGCGGGTCCTGAAGTAGTCGTAGGTGCGACGCGCGATCGGCAGCGGCCGGTCGAACGCGCACGGGTACATGTCCTGCTCGACGATGCAGTACAGCTCGCGGCCGAGGCCGGCCAGCGCGGCGAGCAGGCTCGGCATGTCGGGCCCGCCGAGCGGCGGCTCGACCATGGCGCCGAGGCGCACCGCCGGGGCGAAGCCGAGCCCCTCTCCGCGGACGCGGGCGAGGATCGCCGTGTCCACCTGCTTGAGGTGGATGTACTGCACGCGGTCGGGGTAGTCGGCGACGATCCTGAGGCTGTCGGCGCCGCAGTAGGCGACGTGCCCGGTGTCGAGGCAGAACCCCACGGCATCGGGGTCGGTGGCGTCGAGGAAGCGCTCGATCTCGGCCTGGGTGCCGACGTGGCTGTCGGCGTGGCTGTGGAACACGAGCGCGGCGCCGTGCTCGCCGGCCAGGTACCGGCCGAGCTCGCTCATGCCGCCGGTGAGGCTCGCCCACTCGTCGCCGGCGAGCGTCGTCGGTCCGGTGACGTTGCCGTCCATGTCGGTGTAACCCTCGGGCAGGATGACGAGGTGCCGGGCGCCGTTGGGCCCGATGACGGCCATCTCGGCGTCGCACGCCGCCTTGGCCTTCGCGAGCGCGTCCTTGCCCTTGTGGAGCGCCGCGAAGACGGTGCCGCCCGTGAGGGTGAGCCCCCGCTTGGCGTACTCCTCGCGCACAACGCCGGGGTCCGCGGGGACGTACCCGAAGGGCCCGAGCTCGCTGTACCGGTAGCCGGCCCGCTGCACCTCGTCGAGGTAGCGCTCCCAGGGCGTCTGGAGCGGGTCGCCCGACGGGTTCCACACGCCCCAGCTGTCGGGCGCGGTGCCGAGGAGCAGGCTCGGGTAGGTCGGATCGCTGGGCATCGCCGGGCTCCTGCGCGCGCTACGCGCCCCAGTGGCGGTCGATCACCTCTTCGGCAATCGACGCGGCACGGCGTGCATTGTCGAGGTTGCGGTGCAGGGTGTAGACGTCGCGCACGAGGAACTCCACCGAGCAGCCGCGCGTCGCCTCGAGGGTCGTGCGGATGTGGGCGGCCCATGCATCGCCGTCGAGGACCTCGTCGAGCGAGAGGTAGTTCGGGTTGGGCTTGCGCGAGTAGACGAGGTCCGTGCCGCGCAGGGCCTCGCCCATGAACGCCTCGTCGGTCCACTGGCTGATCGAGACCTTCCGCAGGTTCGGGAGCGTGCGGATGTCGTCCCAGCTCTGGTGGACCGCCTCGCAGCAGCCGTAGTAGAGGAGGCCCACGGGCTGGGCGATCTCGTGGACGTAGGGGTGGAGGAACTCCGACGCCATCGATGGCCGCATGCCGGTCGCCTCCTGGAGGTTGGTCGCCTGCCAGCGGTCCCTCCACGTCACGTGCCCCGGGTCGAAGCCGGGCCCGGGGAGCAGGCTCGTGTAGTTGTGGCCCGACCACCAGACCTCCTGGTGGTCGTTGTTGAGGCCGAGGATTCCGAGCTCGTCCTCCTGGCGCATGATCGAGAGTGCGTTGTCGCGCAGGTACGCCATGACGGCGTGGACCGCGTCGGGCTGCTCGTAGCAGGCGATGAAGAAGGCCTCCATGCCCATGAGGTGCACGAGGCGCTGGGCGAGCGTGTTTGCGTCGTTCCAGACCACGACGAGGCGGACGGGGAGGACGTCGCCCAGGACCTCCTCCACGAAGGCCCTCCAGGCGAGCGAGCGCTCCCGGTGGAGCGCGACCCGTGCCGGCCGGAGCCTGGGCAGGTCCGCCTCGAGGTCCGTGATCGGGTGCTGGAACCCGTAGCCCACCTCGTTGCCCTCGGCGTCGGCGGCCATCTCGAGGCCGACCCGCACGTCGGGGCCGAACTCGTCGATGTCGAGGAACCAGCTGAAGTCGAGCACACCGGGCACCACCCGGTCGTCCTGCCACACCTCGTGCGGCCGCGTGTACCGGACGAGCTCCTTCTCGATGGCCTGGGCCGCCGCGGACCGGCAGTGGTAGCGCCGGTCCGGCAGCAGCTCGAACATGAAGTTCGAGGCCTCGAGGATGAACGGCGGACGGACGTTCGGCCTGCCGTCGTTGAGGTCGAGCCACTGCCGGCGCCGCTCGGCCATCACCGGCAGCGCGGCGTACTCGGCCTGGCGCCCGGCGAGCTCGCGGAGGTACGTGCGCTCGTCGGGCGTGATCGCCCACTCCACATCCTGCAGGCCGGCGGTCGAGCCCGCGATCGGGGTGCCCGTCGACGTCGTGGCCCCGGACATCGCCCGGCCGTCCTCAGCCCGCCAGGAGGCGCCGGGCGAGGTCCACCGCGGCCCCGGCGTCGGGGGCGTGGCCGTCGGCGCCGATCTGGGCGGCGAACTCGGGGGTGGTGGGGGCGCCGCCGACGACGACCCTCGCGGTGAGCCCGGCCGCGCGGACGGCCTCGACCACGCCGCGCATGCCGGGCATCGTGGTGGTGAGCAGCGCCGAGACGCCGACGATGTGGGCGCCCCGCTCCCGGGCCGCCTCGGCGAACCGGGCGGCGGGGACGTTGACCCCGAGGTCAACGACCTCGAACCCGGCGCCCTTCCACATCATGCCCACGAGGTTCTTGCCGATGTCGTGGAGGTCGCCCTCGACGGTGCCCACGACCGCGGTGAACTCGGGCACCACCCCGGCCGCCACCAGGGCGGGCTCGAGGATCGCGGTGCCCGCCTTCATGGCCCGCGCGCTGATGAGCATCTCGGGGACGAAGAGCTCGCCCTCCTGGAACCGCCGGCCCACCGCGTCCATGGCGGCGGTCATCGCGTCGAGGACCGCCTTGGGCGGGACGCCGCCGTCGAGCGCCTGCTGCGTGAGCGCGGCGGCGGCGGTGCGGTCGCCGGCCTCCACGGCGGCGGTGAGGGCGGCGAGGTCGGCGGGCATCAGGCAGCTCCTTCCGCCGCCAAGTCGGCGGCAGCGCGCTCGCGCTCGTCGGCGATCAGGACAGCTGTCCCCCCGGCCGCGGCGGAGCGCTTCACCGCGTCGAGGACCAGCGCGTTGGCGACGCCATCAGCGAACGAGGACGCGATTCGACTGGGCGTATCGGTGGCGACGGCCGTCACGAAGTCGGCCGCCTGGAAGATGAAGGCGTCGCCGAGGCCGAAGCCGACGCCGGCGACCGGCATCACGAGGCCCTCGGCGAGATACGGGTGCTGGCCGCCGAGAAGGACTCGGGTCCAGCCCTCAGTGTAGTGGTCGGCCGACCCGTCGGCCCAGCCGAACTCGGACAGGCGCTCCCAGTCGAACGAGGCCGAGGCCTCGGAGCCGACGAGGACGAACCCCGTCGCGTTCTTGAAGCCGGTGGCCACCCGCGAGGTCGTGAACACGCCGACGCACCCGTTCTCGAACTCGGCGAGGAACATCGCCTCGTCGTCGGTGGTCACGCGGCGCGCCTCGTCCGAGAGGGCGGCCTTCTCGTGGCCCCTCGTGGCGCCGAGGGCGAGGTGGCGCTCCGGGACCCGGATCGAGAGGACGGCGCCGCGGATCGCCGCGACGTCGCCGAGCATGAACCGGGCGGCCTCGAGGTTGTGGGCGCCGAGGTCCACCAGCGATCCGCCGCCCGCCAGCGCCAGGTCGTGGCGCCACGTGAACGGGACGTCGGCGTCGCGTCCGCCGTCGGAGAGGTACCGGCTCATCAGCTGGCGCGGCGCGCCGAGCCGGCCCTCGTCGATGAGGTGCTTGACCGCGGCAACCGGCGGCGCGAACCGGTGGGTGAAGGCCACGCTGGCGATGACGCCCGCCTTCGCGACAGCCGCCTCCATCGCCATGGCCTCGGCGGCCGTCCGCGCGGCCGGCTTCTCGCACAGGATCGCCTTGCCGCGCGACACGAGGCCGGCCACGGCCGCCCGGTGCTCGCTGTTGGGGAGGACGACGCTCACCGCATCGATGTCGTCGGCCTCGGCGACGGCCTCCCATCTGGTCTCCACCCGCCCGAATCCAAACTTGTCCGCGAGGTCGTCGGCGAGCGTCCGGTTGGCGTCGACGACCGCGACCAGCTCGACCCCGGGCACGGCGTCGCCATAGAGCGAGCGGAGGCTCCGGTAGCCGGCCGCGTGGGCCCTGCCCGCCATGCCGGCCCCGACGACGGCGACCCTGATTGTCCGATCAGCCACGTTTGCGCCCTTCCGCGTCACCGGCCACAGCTGCGATTCGGTGCGAGGTCGGGGCCTGGCGCCACCGTCCTCGACGGGGTCTCCGGTCGCATTTCAACCGGTTTCGCGGAGTATAGTTTGGCCCACCTGCCCGGGGCAAGGCGTCGAGCGGCCATTCCGCCAGAGGTACCGTGGACTCCATCTACGAGCTGGCTCGACGAGCCGGTGTCGCTCCGTCGACCGTGTCGAAGGCGCTCCGCGACGACCCCCGGATCAGCGCGGCGACCCGGGCGCGCGTCCAGGAGCTCGCCCGGGAGGCCGGCTTCACCCCCAATGCCGCGGCTCAGAGCCTGGCCACGCGGCGCACGCTGACGCTCGGGCTGATCGTCCGCGACTACGCCGACCCGTACAACGGGCTCCTCATGCGCGGCATCGAGGGCGCAGCCGTCAGGGCCGGCTACCACCTGCTTGTCGCGAGCACCCGCGATTCGGACGTGCGCGAGTTCGACGTCGCCCGGATGTTCCAGCAGCGCCGTGTCGACGGGATGATCATCGTGGCGTCCAACCTCGCCGAGAACCACGCCCTCCTCGACCCGAGGATCCCGGTCGTGTTCGTCGCCGAGCGGTCCGAGCTGGTGCCCGACCGGCCGCTTGCGAGCTCCGTGGCGGTCGACGATGCGGCCGGCGCGATGGCGATCACCGAGCACCTGATCGGCCTCGGCCACCGTCGCATCGGCTACGTGGCGATCGGCCGCGCGTCGCTGGCGAGCGGGGCGCGCCAGGCCGGCTACGAGCGGGCGCTCAGCCAGGCCGGGATCGAGGTCGACGCGGCGCTCGTGGCCGCGCCCCGGGCTCGCGAGGCGGCCGACGCCGGCGCCGAGGGCGTGCAGCTGCTGCTCCCCCATCGGCCGACCGCGATCTTCTTCTACAACGACCTCGCGGCGATCGGGGGTCTGCGCGCCATCCTCGACCGCGGCATCCGGGTCCCCGAGCAGCTCAGCATCGCGGGCTTCGATGATCTCGAGCTCGCGCAGCTGGTCACGCCGCCGCTCACGACCATGGCCCAGCCCCGCCTGGAGATGGGCCGGCTGGCCGTCGAGCGGCTGCTGGCCATGATCGGGGGCGACCAGGACAGGAGCGCCATCACCACCGCCTGCACGCTGGTCGTGCGGCGTTCGACCGCGCCGCCGCCGGACTGACGGCTGTCGGTGGTGCGCGGCGCGTCGTCGCGGGCCGTCGACAGCCGGCGCCCGCGCCGGCCAACCAATCGCATCCGGAGGGAGAGCAATGGGCGCACGGGCCGCGCTGCTGGTTGAACCGCGCCGCTACGAGGTGCACGAGTTTCCGGTCCCCGAGCCCGGGCCGGGCGCCGTCCTGGTGCGGAACGAGCTGTCGGGCATCTGCGGCACCGACAAGCACACGTTCGAGGGCTACGTGTCGCAGTACACGGGCGCCGCCAAGCCCTCGTCGACGCCGTTCCCCATCATCCAGGGCCACGAGAACGTCGGCACGGTGGCCGCGATCGGCGGCAGGGTCCTCGACTTCGACGGTGAGGAGCTGGCCGTCGGCGACCGCGTCGTGGTCAGCCCGAACCTGGTCTGCGGAACCTGCTACTCGTGCACCCACGACATGCCGTACACGCTGTGCGAGAACATCCTCGACTACGGCAACACCATCTCGGCCGCCGACCCGCCCCACCTGTTCGGCGGCTGGGCCCACTACCTCTACGCGCTGCCGGGGAGCAAGATCTTCCGGGTCCCCGACGACCTGCCGTCCGAGGTGGCGGTCCTGGCGGAGGTGATCGCGGTCACGATCGGCCTCGACCGGGCCAAGCAGTACGGCTCCTTCCCGGGCGAGGGCTTCCAGTTCGGGGACACGGTGGTCGTGTTCGGGACGGGGCCGCTCGGGCTGTGCCACGTCGCCAAGGCGCGGATGCTCGGCGCCGGCGTGGTGATCGCGGTGGACCTCTCGCGGATGCGCCTCGACTTCGCGCGGCGTCTCGGCGCCGACCACGCCGTCGACCGGACGGCGGTGTCGGCCGCGGACCTGCTCTCGTTCGTGCGCGACCTCACCCACGGACGCGGCGCCGACGTCGTGGTCGAGTGCGCCGGCGTCCCGGCGGCCGTTCCCGAGTCGCTCGAGCTCCTGCGGCCGGGCGGCGTGTACGTCGAGGCCGGCAACTTCAGCGACCTGGGCACGGTCGAGATCTCGCCCAACCGGCACCTGTGCAGCAAGGGGATCCGGATGATCGGCATCCCGGGCCAGGAGGCAGGCGCCTACGGCCCCTCGATGCGCCAGATGGCGCGCACCCTCGACGAGTACCCGTGGCGGGAGTTCGTGTCCCACCGCTTCCCGCTCGACCGTGTCGAGGAGGCGGTGACGACCGCGATCGCCCCGACCTCGCTCAAGGTCGTGATCGACCCCTGGGCGGCCGAGCCCGCGGCCCGGCCGTAGCGAGGGCACCTGCCCCGCGACGGCGCGGTGGCCCGTCGCCGGGGTGGCGCCTCAGGGGTTCGCGGCGGCGTCCTCGGCGAGCTCCTGGGCGACCTCGCGGAGCGACGGCTCGTCGCCCCCCAACCGCTGCAGCTCGTGGCTGAGCTGGGCGAGCTCCTCGCCGCCGGCCATCATCTGGGTCAGCTCGGCGACGGTGATCTGGTCCTTGGTGAACGACCCCATCACCTTGCCCAGCTTGAGGAGCACGAAGCGGTCGCCGACCGGGTAGGCGTGGTGCGGGTTGTGCGTGATGAGGATCACGGCCCGGCCCATGTCGCGAGCCTGGACGACATAGCGGAGCACGATGCCCGACTGGCGCACGCCGAGGGCCGAGGTCGGCTCGTCGAGGATGAGCACCCGGGCCCCGAAGTACACCGCACGGGAGATGGCGACGGCCTGCCGCTCGCCGCCCGACAGCGTCCCCACGTACTGGTTCGGGTCGGAGACGTTGATGCCCATCTTGGCCATCTCGACCTTCATGATGTCCTTGGCGTGGCCCTGGTCGAGGAACCGGATGGGGCCGAACGACCGGGTCGGCTCCTGGCCGAGGAAGAAGTTCCGCCAGACCGACATCATCGGCACCGTGGCGAGGTCCTGGAACACGGTCGCGATGCCGTGTGCCCGGGCCTCGCGCGGCCCGGAGAACCGGATCGGGGTGCCGTCAACGAGGATCTCGCCCTCGTCGGGCTGGAACACGCCGGACAGCATCTTGATGAGCGACGACTTGCCGGCGCCGTTGTCCCCCAGGACGCAGGTCACCTCGCCGGCCTTGACCTGGAGCGACACGTCATGGAGCGCGATGACGCTGCCGAAGTACTTGCTGACGTGGCGCGCCTCGAGCACGGGGACGGCGCCGGCGGCCGGCCGCCCATCCGGCGCCTGGGTGGCGGGAGCGTTGTTCCCGGTCATCGACGTGCCCTCTGTGCCTGACGGAACGTCACGGCGTTCACGATCACCCCGAACAGCAGCAGGATCCCGAGGAAGGCGAACCCCCACTGGCTGGGCCAGCGTGCGTAGATCACCCCCTGGAGGGCCATGCCGATGATCGCGGCACCGATCGAGGCGCCCAGCACGGACCCGTACCCGCCGGTCAGCAGGCAGCCGCCGACGACCGCCGCGACGATGTAGTAGAGCTCGTAGCCGACGCCCTGCTCGGAGACCGCCGACATGCCGGCGGTGAACTCGATCGTGCCGACGAGCCAGGCGGCGAGCGCGGTGAAGACGAACAGCAGGATCTTGGTGCTGCCGACGGGAACGCCGACGTTGCGGGCGGCATTGGGCTCGCCGCCGGCCGCGAAGATCCAGTTGCCGACGGTGGTCCGCGAGAGGACGACCATCCCGAGGATGGTCACCCCGAGCCACCAGAACAGGGCGACCGGGAAGGCCGGGGCGGCCCCCACCGTGCCGCCGAAGATGGCCTTGGCCACATCCGAGCCGGCGGGCGGGTTGAGCACCGTGACGACCGTGCTGTTGGCGTTGAGCGCCTCGACGAGGCCGACCGACGTGCCTCGGAGGATGAAGAACGTGGCCAGCGTGACGATGAAGCTCGGCAGCTTGGTCCGGACGACGAGGAGGCCGTTGAACAGCCCCACCAGGAGAGCGAACACCGCGGACACCGCGATGCACAGCCAGATGTTCCAGCCGAACCCGTTGGCCAGCAGGCCGATCACGATGGCCGTCGAACCGGTCATGACGCCAGCGGACAGGTCGAACTCGCCGCCGATCATCAGCAGGCCGACGGGCACGGCCATGATCCCGAACTGCCACGCCTGGGTGAGCCATCCGACAAAGCCGGCCTGCGAGACCCAGAGTGGGTTCGAGGTGGGGTTGAGGGCGAAGATGAGGAAGATGGCGACAGCGGCGAGCGCCGCCCCGACCTCGGGCCGCCGGAAGACGCGGGTCACGACCCGCGCAGCGACAACGCGTTCAGTCTGGCCGGCGGGCTCGGCCGGCTTGGTCGGATTGGGCACGTCCATGGCAGAGTCGCCCGCCTCCTCGCTACTCACTGCCCCGGGCGGGGGATCCCCGCCCGGGGCAGAACCTGGTGCGTTGCTGGGAGTGCGGCGGCTCAGGACTCGCCGGCGGCGGCCCCGGCCTCCACGTTGGAGACGTTCGTCTTGTCCACGAGGAGCGGTCCGGTCGCGACGGTGGTGCCGCCGCCGACGCTCGCCCCGTAGTGGGCCTTGTAGAGCTGGAGGAAGACGATCGGCAGGTAGCCCTGCAGGTACTGCTGCTGGTCGACGATGAAGTCGAGCGTGCCGGCCTTGACCGCTGAGATGGCCCAGCTGTTGAGGTCGAAGGTCGCGAGCTTGATCGTGCTGCCGCTCGGGAGCGCCGCCTGGACGCCCTGCGCGATGGCGTTGTTGAGGGTCATGACGGCGTTGATGCCCGGGTGGGCCTGCAGGTACGCGGTGACCTGCTGGGCCGAGGCGCTCGGGTTGGACGCCGCGTTCGGCGTGCTCAGGGTGAGCTCAGTGCACGCCGGGCCGGAGGCCGGGGCGTCGCCCGTCGAGCAGGTGTCACCGGTGCCAAGCGCCTGCGCGATGCCGTTGCAGCGGTCGAGCAGGTTCTGGCCGCTCTGGTGGATCACGCACAGGACGTTGTTGGCGTTCTCGGACATGAACCGGGCGCCAGCCTGCTTGCCCGCGAGCGACTCCGGCTGGCCGACGCACGTCATGGCGCCGGAGGCCGCGATGTCGGCGTCGTCACAGCCGGCGTTGATCAGGACGACCGGGATGCCGGCCTTCACGGCCCCGGCGAGGGTCGGGTTCATCAGGCTCGGGTTGTGGTCGGAGACGGCGAGGCCGTCGACCTTCTGGTTGATGGCATCCTGGATCGCCTGGTTCTCGGCGTTGTCGTCAGGCTGCGCCTGGCCCTGCTGCTGCGACCCGTAGACCTCGGTCAGCGTGCAGCCCGTGTCCTTGGAGGCGTCCTGGGCGCCCTTGTAGACGACACTCCAGAAGCTGCCGGTGTCGCCGTGGGTAATGACCGCGAACTTGTACGGGCACCCGGAAGCGGTGCCGGAGCCGGTGCCGCCGCTGGCGGCCGGACTCGGCGACGAACTCGACGAGCAGCCGACCACGATGGCGGCGCTGGCGAGCAGGGCGCCAGCGATCCGCAGCACACGATTGATGGCCATGTTGTCTCCACTCCTCCGTGAGCTAAAGGCCTGGTCGATCACCTCCGAGCGCGCCTGCTGCCGCCCTCCAAGCGGGTCCCATAGCGAGGTCGCGAACGTCGCGTAATCGATTGCAGACGTTAGTCGTGTCGAAGCCGCCTGTCAACCATGGAAGTTCAAGCGGTTTCGCAGACCGGTGCGCCACAACGATCAGATCCCGAGCAGTCCCTCCAGATAGATGCGGTTGGCGGTAGCGGTGGACGTCGGGTCAGGCGCGGTGTCCTGCTCGATGACGTACCAGCCGTCGTAGCCGACGCTCTGCAGGGCGTCGACAACGGCCGGGATCTGGGCCATCCCCTCGCCCAGCGGCGGGAAGATGAAGTGCGCGAGCGCCTGCCCGAATGACCACCGGTCGCTCGTCGCCTTGGCCAGAACCGCGGCGTCCACGTCCTTGACGTGCACGTGCCTGACGCGCCCAGCGTAGCGCGGCAGCAGGTCGACCGCGCGCCCGCCGCCGAACGCGAGGTGGCCGATGTCGAGGCACCAGCCGACGAGCGCGGGGTCGGTCTCCTCGAGCAGGCGCGCGGTCTCGCCGGGCGTCTCGACGTATGTCCCCACGTGGTTGTGGAAGGCGAGGGTCATGCCCAGCCCGCCGACCCTGCGGGCCAGCGTCTCGAGGCCCTCGCCCAGGTTGCGCCACTGCGCGCCGGTCAGGCCACGGGACTCGTCCACGTGGCCCGCCTCGCCCCGGCGGCGGTCGTCGCCGGCCTCCGCCGCGATCAGCACCCTGCCGCCGTTCGCGGCGAGGAAGTCCGCGATGCCGAGGGCCCGCTCGAGCTCGGCCTCCCAGCGATCGCGGTCCCGGAAGCCGAGCCCGACGAACGCGCCCACCAGGTCGAGCCCGCGTGAGCCCAATGCCTCGCGCAGCTCCTCGGGGTCGGTCGGCATCGACGGGCCCCACTCGGTGGCGTCGTAGCCGGCCTCGACCATGTGGTCGAGCGCCTCGCCGTAGGGCATCCACGGGAACACATCCGGGATGTCCGGGTTGTTCCAGTTGACGACCGCGGTCGCGATCCTCACGCCAGCTCCTCCTGGTTCGGGACGGCGGGACACGGACTAGGCGAGTTCCTCTCGCTGGAGTGTTGCGGCCTGCTCGTAGCGGGCGCGGGCCGCGACGACGAGGTCCGAGCCGCTGACCTGGGCCGGCGGCACGTCCCACCAGCTCTCGTAGCCGGGGGCGCGCTTGTCGGGCGAGACCAGCACGTGGATGACGGTCGGGCGGTCGGCGTTGCGGGCGGCGGCGAGCGCGTCGCGGATCTCCTGCTCGGTGTGCGCCGTGACGCCGATGGCCCCCATGGCCTCGCCGTGCTTGGCGAAGTCCACCGGGATGTAGCCGCCGGTCAGGCGCCCTGTGCCGGCCTCGCGGAAGCGGAGCTCGTTGCCGAACTGGGGCACGCCGCAGCTCCAGGCGAGGTCCTTGATGCACTGGTAGCCGTGGTTGTCGAACACGACCACGGTGATCTTGATGCCCTCGGCGACCGCGGTGACGATCTCAGAGTTGAGCATCAGGTAGGTGCCGTCGCCGATGGCGACCACCACCTCGCGCTCGGGCTCGGCCATCTTGACCCCGATGCCGGCCGGGATCTCGTAGCCCATGCAGGAGTAGCCGTACTCGAGGTGGTAGGCCTTCGAGTCCTCGGGCCGCCACAGCTTGAGCAGGTCGCCGGGCAGGCTGCCGGCCGCGCAGACGACGGTGGCGTGGCCGCCCACCGCGTCGTTGACGATGCCGATCACCTCGGGCTGGGCCAGGTCGCCCGGCTCACCGCTCGGCGTGCGGTGGAAGGTGACCCGGGCGTCCCACTCCTCCTTGAGGTCGCCGATCCGGTCGCGGTACGCCTGGTCGGTGCCGGGGTGGTCGGCCAGGGCCGCCGTGAGCGACAGGAGCGCCTCGCGGGCATCGGCGACGAGGGCCACCGCCCGGAGCTTGTGGGCGTCGAAGCCGTTGAGGTTGATGCCGACGAAGGCAGCGTCCTCGTTCTGGAAGGCGGTCTTGGACGCGGTGACGAAGTCGCCCATCCGGGTGCCGATGCCAATGACCAGGTCCGCCTCCTTGGCGAGGCGGTTCGCGGCCAGGCCGCCGGCCGCGCCCACCGGACCCACGTTCATCGGGTGGTTCCAGGGCAGCACGCCCTTGCCAGCCTGGCTCTCGCTGACCGGGATGCCGTACGTGGTGGCGAAGGCGCCGAGGGCCATCTCGGCGCCCGAGTAGATGGCGCCGCCGCCGGCGACGATCAGCGGCTTCTTCGCGGCGCGGACCAGGTCCGCGACCTCGGCCAGGATGGCCGGCTCGGGCACCGGCCGGCGGACGTGCCACACGCGCTTCTCGAAGAAGCGCTCCGGCCAGTCGTAGGGCTCGGCCTGGACGTCCTCGGGCAGGGCGACCGTGACGGCTCCGGTCTCGGCGGGGTCGGTCAGCACGCGGAAGGCCTCGGGGAGCGAGGAGAGGAGCTGCTCCGGGCGGCTGATCCGGTCGAAATAGCGGCTGACCGGGCGGAACGCGTCGTTGGCCGACACGTCGTGCTCGACCGGGTGCTCGACCTGCTGGAGCACCGGGTCGGGGAGGCGGTTCGCGAAGTAGTCCGACGGGAACAGCAGGACTGGCAGGCGGTTGACGGTGGCCTGCGCGGCGCCGGTGACCATGTTCGTGGCGCCGGGCCCGATCGAGCTGATGCAGGCGAAGGTCTGGAGCCGGTTCTTGTGCTTGGCGTAGGCCGACGCGAGGTGGACCTGGGCCTGCTCGTTCTGCGGCCGGTAGTACGGCATCTCGTACTCCGCGCCCAGCTCCTCGAGGGCCTGGCCGAGGCCCGCCACGTTGCCGTGCCCGAAGATGCCCCACACGCCCGCGATGAAGCGGTTCTCGACGCCGTCGCGCTCGACGTACTGGGCGGCCAGGAATTGCACGATCGCCTGTCCGACCGTCAGCCGGATGGTGGACAACGGGAGCCTCCTCTCAAGGAACCGCGGAGGTTGGAGCCCAGGCGGGTCAGCGCCGGACAACAGGGGTGCACTAGCGTCGGTAATCGTTTACACTCTAGACCGATCGGACCCTCGGGCGCAACCCTCGCGCGGATTCCGCCGGGTGGCGGCGGGGCTCGGATCGTGGCCAGTTCGTCAACTCCGACCCGGCAGCGGCACGTCTGCGCTGCGCCCCGACGAGGTTCACCAGGAGGCACCGCACATGCTCCGCATCGCGATGTTGGGGGCTGGCCGGGTCGGCCAGGTCCACGCGACCTCGATCAGCCAGAACCCAGAGGCCGAGCTGGCCCTGGTCGTCGATCCGATCGAGTCGGCCGCCTCGGCGCTCGGCGCCAAGCACGGCGCGACGTGGAGTCTCGATCCTGAGGACGCCTTCAGCGACGCCTCGATCGACGCGGTCGTGATCGGCACGCCGACCAACACCCACATCGACATGCTCCGCCGCGCGGTCGACTCGGGCAAGAAGATCCTGCTCGAGAAGCCGATCGACCTCGACCTGGCCGAGGTCGACGCCGCGTGGGCCGAGATCGCGCCCAGGGCGCCGTTCGTGATGCTCGGCTTCTGCCGCCGGTTCGACCCGTCGTACCGGGAGGTCAAGGCGCGTGTCGAGCAGGGCGAGATCGGCATCGTCCGGGCGCTGCGCATCACGTCGCGCGACCCCCAGCCCCCGCCCGCCGCGTACCTGGGCGTGTCGGGCGGCATGTTCAAGGACATGACCATCCACGACTTCGACATGGCCCGCTTCCAGCTGGGCGACATCGTCGAGGTGTCCGCGGTCGCGTCGGACAATGGCCTCGACGCGTTCAGGGAGGCCGGTGACCACGCGCAGGCGATGTTGACGATGCGGGCGGCGTCGGGCGCCCTGTGCACCATCGTCAACAGCCGCTCCTGCGCGTACGGCTACGACCAGCGGCTCGAGGCGTTCGGCGACCTGGGCTCGCTCGAGGCCGGCAACTGGACCGCCACGACCGTCCGGGCGGCCAGCGCGACCCGGACCGAGGCCGCGGGCCCGATCCTCAACTTCTTCCTCGAGCGGTACATGCCGGCGTTCAGGGCCGAGCTCGACGAGTTCGTCTCGGCGGTCAAGGCGGACCGCGCCCCGTCGGTCGGGTTCGCCGACGGCCGGGCCGCCCTGGTCCTCGCCGAGGCGGCGAACGAGAGCGTCGCGACCGGCCGGGTGGTCAAGGTCGGCTGAGGCCTGGTCCCCCGAGGGCAGGCCACGTCGGGAGATGGGTCAGACCGCCGACTGCCGGCCAGGTCGCGAGATGGGCGAGCCGTCTGGGGCTCCGAGGAGCGCGGGCGGGGCGAAGGCGCATGCGGTTGCAGCCATCGCGCGACACCGCTCGAGGCGATTGTGATGTTGTCGACAATTGTGATGTTGTCGCCTTGACGCCGCGCCACCGCGTCCACTAGGCTGCGAAATCGATTACGCTCGCACGACATTGGAGAACGGCCGACGCATGGCGGAGGCCGCGGAGGCTCCGGAGGGAATTCTGATGCGGCGCACGGGAACCACGGGCGATGCGGCAGGCAGCCGGCCGGTCGAAGCCGATGGCTGCCGCGAGGTGACCCGGGCATGAGGGAGCGCGGCGGACCCGCAACCATCCGCGACGTCGCGCGGATGGCGGGCGTCTCCACCGCGACGGTGAGCCGAGTCCTCGCCGGAATCGGGAACCCCAAGACGGAGACGGCCGACGCGGTCATGGCCGCCGTCGAGGCGCTCGACTATCGCCCGTCGGCCGTGGCCCGGTCCCTGCGGATGCGCCGGACCCACACCTTCGGGCTGATCGTCACCGACATCCAGAACCCGTTCTTCCCGGAGCTGGTCAGGGCCGCCGACGACGCTGCCCGCCACGTGGGCTACTCGATCCTGCTCGGCTCGGCTGCCTTCGACGAGCACCGCGCCGTCCACTACCTCGACCTGATGGCCGATCGGCGCGTCGACGGGATGATCGTGGCCTCGAGCCAGGTGTCGGACGAGAGCTGGCGATGGCTGGCCGAGAGCCCCGTGCCCGTCGTGGTCGTCAACGCCGAGCCCGCCAGTGTGCCCATCACCGTCATCACGAGCGACAACCGCACCGGCATGCGCATGGTGGCCGAGCACCTCATCGGTCTCGGTCACCGGCGCCTGGCCTACATCCGCGCCCTCGACGGCATCACAGCGGACGTGCCGCGGATCGAGGGCTTCCGGGCCGCCTGCGAGGCCGCGGGAATTGCGGCGTCCGCGATCGTCGAACTGCACGGCGACGCGCTCTTCGAGGGCGGCGAGCAGGCCGTGGCCGAGCTGCTCGCCGCGGGGACCGACGTCACAGCGATCGCGTGCCACAACGACATCACGGCGATCGGGGCGATGCGGGCGCTCCGGGCCGCCGGGATCCGCGTCCCCGACGACATCAGCGTCGTCGGCTGCGACGACATCGCCGCCGCATCCTGGATCGTGCCGTCCCTCACCACCGTCGCGCAGCAGAAGGCGGAGATGGGCCGAATGGCCGTCGAGCGCCTGCTGACGATGCTCGACGCCGGTGAGGGCGGCATCGCCCCCGAGACCATCCGCGTCCCGATGGTGCTGCAGGTTCGCGAGTCCACCGGCCCAGTCGCCCCAGGAGGCGCCCGGGCCTGACGCCCTGTCGCCACCGGCGGCCACCAGACACCGTGCCGGCACGAAAGCCGGCGAGTTCATCGGAGACAGCAGATGGTTCGCATCGCCAACGCGCCCTGCTCGTGGGGCGTGATCGAGGGCATCGACGGAGAGACCGCCGGCTACGTGAAGGTCATCGACGAGATGGCCGAGACCGGCTACGCCGGCACCGAGCTCGGCGACTGGGGCTTCATGCCCACCGACCCCGACCAGCTCCGGGGCGAGCTCGACGCGCGCGGACTCGCGCTCGTGGGCTCCTGGGTCAGCGTCTGGCTGCACGACCGCTCGAGGCACCAGAGCTCGGCCGACGACGCCGTGCGGACGGGCAAGCAGCTCGCCCGCGTCGGCGGCAAGGACGCGGTCGTCGTGCTCGGCAACGACCCCTACGGCGATCCGTGCCGGACCACGATCGCCGGCCGGGTCCGGCCAGAGGACGCCCTCACCGACGAGCAGTTCAAGGTCCTCGCCGACGGCGCCAACTACGTCGCCAAACGCGTGTGGGACGAGGCCGGGATCCGGACGGTCGTCCACCAGCACATCGGGACCTGGATCGAGACCGAGGCCGAGGCCCGCAAGCTGTTCGACATGACCGACCCGTCGGTGCTGGGCCTGTGCCTCGACACCGGCCACTGGACCTTCGGCGCCGGCGGCGACCCGGTGGCGGCCGTGCGCGAGTTCCGCGACCGCGTGTGGCACGTCCACTTCAAGGACGCCGACCCGGCCATCATGGCCGCCTCGCGCTCCGACGAGCTCAGCGGACCCGAGTCCGTGGGCCGCGGGGTGTTCTGCGAGCTGGGCAAGGGCTCCGTGGACTTCCCGGGCATGCTCACGGCGCTCGCGGACATCGACTACGGGGGCTGGATTGTCGTCGAGCAGGACGTGCTTCCGGGAATGGGCAACCCGCGCGAGAGCGCCCGGCGCAACCGGGAGTACCTGCGGTCGATCGGGGTCTAGCGACGGAGTGGCGGTTCCCCGGGGCGCGGGGGCGGATCCCTCGCCGGGCGGCCGCGCCCTCGACGCGGGGCGGGTGGCCGTTCGCTCGACGCGGGGCGGAACCCTCGCCGGGCGGCCGCGCCGCGGATCCGTCGACGCGCCGGGTGTCCGCGCCGCGGGTGCGCCATCCAGTCGTGGGACGACTGCTCGGCGGGAACCGGCGGCCGTTTCCGCGCCATCCAGTCTCGGGGCGTAGGAGGCAGAGATCAGGCGTCGATTCGGCGTCGACCGCCTTCCCTCGGCCAGCCCGGCCCGCCTTGCATGCGCCCGGCGACTGTATGGCGCCGACGGGCGGGGCCGTCGGGCTCCGCGGCGGCAGTTCGGGTTCCTCGATAAATTCCTGAGCCGTGGCATTGGGGCGATGCTCGACGCGCCGGGTGGACCGCGGGTCGTCCGACGTGACACGGTTCCGGCTGAGCGCGAGGAGGCGACATGGCTGACAAGGTCAGGATCGGCATCGCGGGCACCAGCTGGTGGGCCGACTCGATGTACCTGCCGGCGATCGCGACCCATCCGCTGGCGGACCTGCGTGCGGTTGCTGGCACTCGGCCCGAGCACACCCGCGAGTTCGCGGCCAAGTGGGGCATCGGCAAGCCGTACGACACGGTCGAGGAGATGCTCGAGCGCGAGCGGCTCGACGCGCTGATCGTCGCCACGCCCAACCGGTCCCACTATCCCATCGCTCACGCAGCGCTCGAACGCGGGCTCCACGTCCTGTGCGAGAAGCCGGTTGGGATGTCGTCACGCGAGGCGCGGCAGCTGGCCGACCTCGCCGCAGCCAGGGGCCTCACCACGATGGTGCCGTTCACCTACAAGAACATGCCCGGGATGCGGTACCTCAAGGAGCTCGTCGAGGAGGGATACCTCGGGCAGCCGTACCACCTCAACATGCGGTACTTCGCCGGCTACGGCCGGCGCGGCGATTACATGTGGCGGTTCGACCTCGACGTGGCCGGAGCGGCGCTCGCGGGTGACCTCGGATCGCACCTCGCCTACTACGCATCGTGGTACTTCGGAGAGGTGGAGGCGGTGACGGCCGAGTTCGGCGTGAGCGTCCCGAGAGCCGCCCGTCCCGACGGCACCGACTACCCGCGAGGCGAGGATGCCGCAGTCATCCTCCTGCGGTTCGTGAATGGCGCCACCGGGAACCTCCACGTGTCGTCGCTGGCGCACGAGCCGTCCTCGTTCAACCAGCTCCAGGCCGTCGAGCTCCACGGCTCGGCCGGCACCCTCCACCACGTCAACGACTGGAACCGGCTCCAGGTCGTCAGCGGGGCGCGAGCTGACGAGGCCGCCGTGCACGACCTCCCGATCCCCGACCGCTGCTGGGGCGGCGCGCCACGCGATGACGTCCACGCGACCTACAAGCACGTCTTCCGACACCAGGAGACCCAGGGCCGGGCATTCGTTTCGGCCGTGGCAGCGGGTCAGCCCGTCAAGCCCGACCTCGCCGACGGCCTGGCCAACCAGCGGATCGTCGACGCCGCGGTTCTGAGCGCGCGCGATGGCCGCCGGGTCTCGATCGCCGAGATCGCCTCGGGCGAGGGGTGAGGGCGGGGCCCGGCTCGGCCGGCGCGTCGGGGCGACATCGCGGGGCTCGGCCCGGCCGGCGCGTCGGGGCGACATCGCGGGATTCGGGCGCTTTCCGGGTCGTTCGCGAAACGCGGAAGCGGATCGGGCCGGATCGGCCAGGAGGGATCGGGCCGGCCATCCTCACGGGCCGCGCGGCAACATCGCGGGAATCGGGCGCTTTCCGGGTCGTTCGCGAATCGCGGAAGCAGACTGGGCCGGCCCTGGGGGGATCGGGCCGGCCGGGGTCCCGGGCCGCGGGCAACATCGCGGGATTCGGGCGCTTTCCGGGTCGTTCGCGAATCGCGGAAGCAGACTGGGCCGGCCATGGGGGAGGCCAGCCATCCTCCCGGGCCGCCGCGGCGCGGTGCCGGGGATGTTGCCCGGCAGCCACCCAGCGGCTAAACGGTGCGGGCGGCGCACGCATCGGCCGCCGGGCGGTTCGACTGTGCATTCGCGGGTCATCTCAGCGCCCGGCACCGCACCGGCCACCCGCCAGGTGGGCCGAATGTGCGGGCAGCGCACCGTTCACCCACCCGGTGGACGGTGGCGCCGAGGCAGGCCCTCGGGGGCGCGGTCGCGCCCGGTGGAACAAGCCGGGCGGGGGCCCGAGGCAGGCCCTCGGGGGCGCGGTCGCGCCCGGTGGAACAAGCCGGGCGGGGGCCCGAGGCAGGCCCTCGGGGGCGCGGTCGCGCCCGGTGGAACAAGCCGGGCGGGGGCCCCGAGGCTAGCCCGCGGGGGCGCGGTCGCGACGCCCCTGGGGGGCACCCCGGCGAAGGCCTCGCGCATGCAGAAGGCGCCGTCCGAGGACGGCGCCTTCACGAAGCGACGGTGAGCCGGGCGCGCCCCGGAGTTATGGGCGCGCCGGCCGCCGATCGGTCTAGGAGTTGCCGGGGAAGACGAGCGAGAGCGGGCCCTGCTTGCCGGGCTCGGGCCAGCGCTCGGTGACCATCTTCTGCTGGGTCCAGAAACGGATGCCGTCCTCGCCGCGCATCGGGAGGTCGCCGATCGCGGACTCCTTGGAGCCGGAGAAGCTCATGAAGCCGGCCGGCACCGGGATCGGCACGTTGACGCCGATCATCGGGACATCGACCTCGAGCTTGAAGCGCCGCGCGGCGCCGCCGTCGGTGGTGAAGACCGCGGTGCCGTTGGCGTACTTGTGGTCGTTGATGAGCTTGAGGCCCTCGTCGAACGTCGCGGCGTGGACGATGCCGAACACCGGGCCGAAGATCTCCTCCTGGTAGATCTTCATGTCCGGGGTGACGTTGTCGAACAGCGAGACGCCCAGGAAGTAGCCGTCGGGATTGGGGCCGACGAACGTGCGGCCGTCGACCACCAGCTCGGCGCCCTCGGCCTCGCCGACGCCGATCCACTTGACCACCGACTCGCGGTGCTCGGCGGAGTAGATCGGGCCCATGTCGGCGCCCGGCTCCATGCCGTCGGTGATCTTGAGGTTGGCGATCCGCTCGAGGATCTTGGGGCGGAGCTTCTCGCCGGTGTCGCCCACCGCGACCATCAGTGTCTGGGCCATGCAGCGCTCGCCCGCCGAGCCGAAGCCCGCCGCGACCGCCGCGTCAGCGACGAGGTCGAGGTCCGCGTCGGGCAGGACGAGCATCGCGTTCTTGGCCGAGGTGTAGGACCCGACCCGCTTGCCGTGGCGGGTGCCCTCCTCGAACACGTAGCGGCCGACCGCGGTGGACCCGACGAACTGGATCGCCTTGATGTCGGGGTGCTCGACGATCGCCTTCACGGCCTCCTTGCCGCCGTAGACGATGTTGAACGTGCCGGCGGGGCCGCCGGCCTGGCTCCACAGCTCGGCCTGAAGCTGCGTGGCGCCCGGGGTGTGGGAGGACGGCTTGAGGATGACGGTGTTGCCGGCCGCGAGCGCGACCGGGTAGATCCAGGTCGGGACCATGACCGGGAAGTTGAACGGCGTGACCGCCGCCACCACGCCGAGCGGGGCCCGCATGGTGAACGTGTCGACCTTGGTGGAGACGTTCGGCGTGTTCATGCCGGAGAGGTGGAGCGGCAGGCCGCAGCAGAAGTCGATGGTCTCGATGCCGCGGAGGACCTCGGCGAGGGCGTCGGGGAACGTCTTGCCGTGGTCGCGGGTGATCAGGCGGGCCAGCTCCTCGCGGTTCTCGTACATGAGCGCGCGGAAGTTGAAGAAGATGTTGCTGCGGGCGATGAGCGGCATGCTCGCCCACGCCGGGAAGGCGGCCTTCGCGGCCTCGACGGCGGCATCGACCTCGGTCTGGCCGCCGCGCGGCACGCGGGCGATCACCTTGCCCGTCGCCGGGTTGTAGACCGGACCGGTGGCGTCGGGGAGGACCTCGACCGCGGTGCCGTTGATGTAGTGACTGAGGATCGGCAGGACAGCCGCCTCGTTGGGGGTGTCGATGGCCACCAGGTGCCTCCAGTACAGCGTTTGTTGTTTGCGGGACGCGAGCGGCGGCTCAGCCTGCCTTGGCGTCCGGGTTGGGTAGAACGATATCCCTGACCGCGCCGACGAGATCGTGATATGAGGCCACGAAGCCGCGCAAGGTCCGCGCGGTGGCGCCGTATGTCACGAATTCAGCAGGGGTCAGGCCATCCGGCTCGTAGGCGCGCCGGAAGTCCGGGACCCGCTCGAGCAGGTCGTCGATCAGGGCCTGCTCGACCGGGACGTCGATGCGCGGCGTCGGGTCGATGCCGGAGGCGTTGAACCGGACCTGCCAGGCGTAGGGCATCGTGAGCACGACGTCGGCACCCACGAGCTCGGTCCAGTGCAGACGGTGCCGGTAGGCCGCGGCGAGCAGCCGGGTGCGGTAGCCGCGCTCCTGGTAGATGCCGTAGGCCCGCTTGAATGCGGCCACGCCGGCCCAGCTCGAGGCGGCGGGGTCGAGCGCGATGGAGTCGCGCTCGACGAGGACCTTCATCCAGTCGTCGAGGCGGCCGACCATGAGCGAGCAGACGGGCGACATCCGGCTCGAGTCGCCGCCGGCGGCCTCGAACTGCCGGATCCCCCGCTCGACCGCCTCGGCCGCGGCGATGCACTGCGGCACGGTGAACACCACCGTGATGTTGGCGACCACGCCCTGCGCGGTGGCCTCCTCCACCGCCACCAGGCCCTCGGCCGTGCACGGGAACTTGACCTGGATGTTTGGCGCGAGGGTGCTGAAGCGGACCGCTTGCTCGACCATGCGGTCGGGCGTCCGGTAGTTGGCGGGATTCGTCTGGAGCGACAGGCGGCCCTTCCTGCGGTCGTGGGCCTCGAACACCGGCTGCAGGATCGAGGCGCCCCGGACGCCCATCTCCTCGATCAGCTGCCAGGTGATCTCCACCTCGGACCAGTTGGGGTTCGCGGCGGCGATCTCGCGCACCCGCGGGACCCAGTGGTCCTTCTCCTTCTTCATCACCTCGCCGACGATCGTCGGGTTGGAGGTGGCGCCAGTGCCGCCGCGGGCGACCGCGTACTCCAGCTCAGCGACGGCGCACGAGTCGTTCCAGAAGTCGGTCGGGGTGGTCTCGACCATCCTCGCGAGCGGGCTGGCGGCGGTCGCAACGGTCATCGTCATGGGGCCTCCATCGGCGGGCAGCTCTTGCCCTCAGATCATCGATCATCGATTGCCAGTCTGACAAGCCGTCAGCCCTGAGCGGCGGCCGGCGCCGCCGGGGACCAGTTCATCAGCCAGGCGTGGTCCGGGTCGATCGTGAAGTGCCAGGCGCGGTTCGGCCCGGCCATGATGTTGAGGTAGTAGGCGTCGTAGCCCGCGGGGGCGCCGAACGGGTGGTAGCCCTCGGGGACGAGGACCATGTCGAGGTCGCCGACGGCCATGGACTGGTCGAGCGAGCGGTCGGCGGTGTAGACCCGCTGGAAGCCGAAGGCGCCGGGCTTGGCGAAGCGGTAGAAGTACAGCTCCTCGAGATAGGCCTCGACCGGCGGGTTCTCGGTGTCGTGCTTGTGGGGCGGGTAGCTGCTCCAGTTGCCGCCCGGCGTGTACACCTCGAACGCGATCAGGCGGCCCGCCTCCATCTGCGGGTCCATCAGGTGGTGGATCCGGCGGGCGGTGTTCCCCTCCCCTCGCGCCTCGACGAGGACGTCCTCGGGGGCGATGTAGCGGGTGCTCCGGACCTCGCCGCCGGGCGCCGCGGCCACGACAACCAGCGCGTCTGTTGCCGCGGTCACGCGGACCGCGTCGCCGGGGGCGACCAGGATGACGGGCGATGCCGGGCCGTCGAAGACGCTGTCGCGCGAGCCGACGCGGTCGAGGGACAGTGCGCCCGCGGTCACGGCCGCGGACCCCTCGAGCACCAGGACGAGGCGCTCCTGGTCGTCGGCCGCACTGGTGACCGTCTCGCCGGGGGCCAGGCGGTGGACCGTGACGGTCACCCAGTCCCAGCCCGCGCTGTCGGGATCGACGTGGCTGATGACGCCGTTGGCGTCCGGGCGGGCCGCGCGGCGGAGGAGATGCCGCGCGGCCCCCGGGGGATCGATGGCAGGAGCAGGGTTGCCGACCGTGGGAACAGAGGTCATCCAGTCTTCCTTCGTGCTCGGCAATCGATTACATGAGCATGATGACGCCCATCCGCTAGAGCGTCAAGGGGTCTCGAGGCGTTTCCGCCCGGCACGGGCGCCGGCTGCAAGCGACCGCTCGGCCGGCCGGTCGAACGACCTCGGGGGGCTATCCGCGAGCCGCGCCGTCTGGCACCCTGTGGGCATGTCCAGCCAGCGACGCGCCCCGGCTCCCCTCCTCCGCCTCCTGCTCGCCGCCGTCGTCGCGGCCAGCATGGGCTGGTCCGGGACTGCGGTCCGCCCGACGCCCGCGGCGGCCGCGGAGCCCAACTTCCCGTCCTACGACAGCGGCTACCACAACCTGCCCGAGATGGAGGCCGAGATCCAGCAGGCCGCCGTCGACTACCCGAACCTGGTGCAGATCTCGTCGATCGGCAAGAGCTACCAGGGCCGCGACATCTGGATCGCCAAGGTCAGCAACGACGTGGCCACCGACCACGGCTACCCCGAGGTCCTCATCGACGCGCTCCACCACGCCCGCGAGCACCTGGCCACCGAGCAGGCGCTCGCGGTCCTGCGGTGGCTCACCACCGGGTACGGGCACGACGCGACGGTCACGAGCCTGATGAACACGCGGGTGGTGTGGATCGTGTTCGCGGTCAACCCCGACGGGATGCGCTACGACCTGACGGGCAGCCCGTTCCGCGGCTGGCGCAAGAACCGCCAGCCGAACGCCGGCCCGACCGCGGTCGGGACCGACCTCAACCGCAACTACAACTACCACTGGGGCTGCTGCAGCGGCTCGTCGGGCAACCCGGCCTCGATCACCTACCGCGGCCGCTCGGCCTTCTCGGCGCCCGAGACGCAGGCGATCCGCGACTTCGTCGCCAGCCGCGTGATCGACGGCGTCCAGCGCATCAAGACGCATGTGACCCTGCACACCAACGGCCAGCTCGTCCTCTACCCGTACGGGTGGACGCGGACGGCGATCCCGACGGACATGAGCCGCCTTGACCACGCCGCGCTCGTCGCGATGGCCAACGGCATGGCGAGGCTCAACGGCTACAAGGCGGAGCAGTCCTCGGCGCTGTACGTCACCGACGGCGACGAGATGGACTGGATGTACGGGCGGTACCGGATCTTCTCGTACACGTTCGAGCTCTACCCGCGCGAGCTCAACACGGTCCTCGGCGACTTCTACCCCGACGACTCCCACATCGCCGCGGCGACCGAGCGCAACAAGACCGCCCTGCTGCGGCTGATCTACCGGGCCGGCTGCACCTACGCCGACCTCGGCGCGAGCTACGTGCGGGCCGATTGCGGGCCGATGTACGACGACTTCGAGATCAACCGCGGCTGGACGCGCAACTCCGACGGCACCGACACCGCGACCAGCGGACTGTGGCAGATCGGCCCGCCCAAGGCCACCAAGGACGCCAAGGGCGCGAAGCAGCTCGCGACGAGGATCTCGGGACGCAGCGTCCTCGCGACCGGGCTCGCCGCGGGCTCGAGCGCGAACGCCAACGACGTCGACGGCGGCACCACGTCGGTCACGAGCACGGCGGTCACGCTGCCCGCGGACCCGGCGCGCGTCGGGCCGCTGACGTTCCGGTACGTCTTCGCGCACGACGCACGGTCGACCTCCGCCGACTCGCTCCAGGTCCTCGTGCAGACGCAGGACGGGACGCGGACGCCGGTGTTCACCGTCAAGGGCAGCGCGGCCAATCGCAACGCCGCCTGGGCGTCGGGCTGGGTGTCGATCTCGCAGTTCGCGGGGCAGACGATCCGCATCGTCGTGGCGGCGACTGACGGCGGGCCGGACAGCCTGGTCGAGGCCGCGGTCGACGATCTGCGCATCCGGCGGCCCTGAGCCGCGGCGAACAGCATCGCCTCGAGGCGCGGCGCCACGCCGCCGCGAACAGCGCAGGGGCGAAGGGGGCGCAGGGGCGAAGTGGGCGGACCCGGGATGGCCGGCCTCGCGCACGACATCTCGCTCGGCGGGTAGGCCACCCCCACGAACGGGGGGTGGCCCGGGGACAGATTCGAGGGTTGTGGGCGCCCGCCGGGCGCCGCAGCATGGTGGGGCAGCACGGTGGGTCGGTCCCCGCGGTGGTGCGCACCCAGACGGAGCCCTTTCCCTTCCCTCCGCTGGGATCTCCGCCTTCGTCGGCGAACCGTCGGCCCGTCTCCCCCGCCAACGGTTCGCCGACGATCTTTGTGTGCGCGAGGGTCGTGTAGCCTCGTCGTCTACCGGTCGATCGGCACGGAGGCGGCATGGGCGACATCGCGGCACTCCACGGCGTGTGGAACATCGTCCCGACCCCGTTCACGCCTGACGGCGCCCTCGACACCGCCTCCCTCCCCACGCTCGTGTCCTTCGTGCGGGCGACCGGCGTGGACGGCCTGACCATCCTGGGCGTGCTCGGCGAGGCCGGCCGGCTGGGCGACGGGGAGCGGTCGACGGTGCTCGGGGCGGTGCTCGAGGCGGCGGACGGCTCGATCCCGGTCTGCGTCGGCGTCTCGCACGCGGCCACCGACCGGGCGGTCGCGTACGCGCGGGACGCCCAGGCTGCCGGCGCGCACAGCGTCATGCTGGCCCCGCCGCCGCTGGCGCGTCCGACGGACGCCGCCCTGCGCCGCCACTACCTCGCGGTGGCCGAGGCCGTGGACCTGCCGATCGTCGTTCAGGACCACCCTGCCTCCTCGGGCGTCCCGATGAGCGTCGAGTTCCTGCTGGCGCTCGCGGCCGAGGCGCCGGCGTGCGGAGTCGTGAAGCTCGAGGAGGAGCCGACCCCGCCGAAGGCCGGGCGGCTCGTCGCCGGGTCGTCGGAGCTCCGGGTGCTCGGCGGGCTCGGTGGCGCGATGCTGCTCGAGGAGCTGGGCCGCGGCACCCACGGGACGATGACCGGATTCGGGTTCCCCGAGGTGCTGGTGGCGATCGTGCGGCGGTGGTTCGATCGCGACCGCGCCGGCGCCGCCGCGGTGTTCGACCGCTTCGCGACCCTGATCCGGTTCGAGAACCAGGCGCTGCTCAACCTGCCGATCCGCAAGTACGTCTACGAGCGCCGCGGCGCCATCGCGGACGCGACGGTCCGGGCCCCGGGCGTGGCGGCCGACCCGGGCACGATCGCCGACCTCGAGGACATCCTGCGGCGCGTCGGGCTGGACCGGCACCTCGCGGCGGGCTCGGTGCTGTCGGAGCTGCTGGCGGGCTGAGGAAGCTTCGGGCCGATCCTGGTCCGGAGCGGCAGCCGCATGCGATGGCGGGTCTCCATCGGCGGGCGGTCACCCCTCGACGCTGTCAACAACGTCTCGGGAGATCAGGCCTAGGGCAGCGAGCGGATCATTCCCCCGTCGACCGGCACGATGGCGCCGGTGACGTACGACGCGGCGGGCGACAGGAGGAAGGCGCCGACACGCCCGATCTCGGCGGTGTCGCCGTAGCGGCCGAGCGGGATCGCCGCCTGCGAGCGGCGCGCGATCTCCTCGCGGCTCACGCCGGCGGCCTCCGCCCGCACGCCGTCGAGGTGCGCGACGCGGTCGGTGGCGATCCGCCCCGGGGCGAGGCCGTTGATCCGGACCGGCGCGATCTCCGTGGTCAGGGTCTTGATCAGGCCGGCGAGCCCCGGCCGCAGCACGTTGGACGTCACGAGGCCCGGGATCGGCTCGCGGACCGACGACGAGAGCACGATCAGGATCGACGGGTCCGCGCCCGCCCGCAGGTGCGGCAGGCCGGCGCGGAGCAGGCGCAGCACCGACTGGAGCGTGCCGTTGATCGCCGTCTCCCAGCCGGCCTCGTCGATCGCCTCGAACGTGCCGCCCGGGGGCCCGCCCGTGCAGGCCACCAACAGGTCGAGCCCGCCGAGGGCGCCCACCGCGGTCGCGACCGCGCCCGACGGCCCGTCGGCTGTCGAGAGGTCGGCCACCACCGGCACGCCGCCAAGCCGCTCCGACTCCGCGCGGACCCGGTCAGCGGTCCGGCCGATCAGCGCCACGCGCGCCCCTTCGGCCGCCAGCGCCGAGGCGATCCCGTTGCCGATGCCCGAGGCGCCCGCGCCGACGAGAGCGCGTCGCCCGGCGAGTCCGAGGTCCATCCGATCCTCCGCTGTCGTGGGCGGCCAGCGTATCGCCGGACGACGATCGGTGGCGCCAACCGGGGCCAGGTTCGGGTACGCTCGACCGGGGCGGGCGGCATCGTCGCAAGGAGGTCGATGGGCAGCGAGGTCATCGTCGGGCTGTTCGTGGTGCTGGTCGCCATCGCGGTTGCGGTGGCGCTGGTCACGCAGCGGCTGTCGATCCCGTTCTCGGTGGCGCTGGTCATCGCGGGCTTCGTGCTCTCGGTCACCCAGCCGATCCGCGGGGCCGGGATCACGCCCGACCTGATCCTGGCGGTCTTCATCCCGGGCCTCGTGTTCGAGGCGGCCTACCACATCGACGTGGGGCACCTGCGGCAGTCGTTCGCCGCGGTCGCCATCCTCGCGGCGCCGGGCGTCGTGATCACCGCCGCCTTCGTCGCCGAGGTGGTCACGCTCACGACCGGGCTCGACCACAGCCTCGCCTTCCTGCTCGGCGCGATCGTCTGCGCCACCGACCCGGTGGCCACCGTGGCCGTGTTCAAGCAGCTGCGCGCACCGCGCGCCCTGGCCACGGTGGTCGAGGCCGAGAGCCTGCTCAACGACGGCACGGGTGTCGTGCTGTTCACGATCGCCCTCACGGCGGTGTCCACACCCGTCTCGCCGGTCGACGGCGTCATCCGCTTCGTCGCGGAGCTGACCGTGAGCGCGGTGATCGGGGCGCTCGCGGGCCTCGTCGCGGTGCGCACCATGCACCTTGCCCGCGACCACACCGTGCAGGTCATGGTGTCGCTGGTCGCCGCCTACGGCACCTACCTCGCCGCGGACGCCATCAACCAGTCGGGCATCATCGCCACCGTCGTGGCGGGGATCGTGATCGGCAACGCCGGCGGGCGGTTCACGCTCCCGACGCAGACGACCGAGGCGCTCGACAACGTCTGGGAGACGATCGCGTTCCTGCTCACCGCGGTCCTGTTCCTGCTGATCGGCATCGTCATCACGCCCGCGGAGCTCTCGGTTGCACTGCCGGTGATCGCGGCCGGGTTCGTCGGGATCACGGCGGCGCGCGCGGCGGTGGTCTACGGGCTCATCGGGGCGGGCAGCCGCCTCCTGTCCCGCGGCGGCCGCCCGGCGGTCTCGGCGGGGTACCTCCACGTGATGTTCTGGGCGGGGCTGCGCGGCGCCATCGCCATCGCGCTCGTGCTCTCCCTGCCGCCGGACCTGCCGCAGCACGACCTGATCGCTGGCGGCGTCTACGGCGTGGTCCTGGTGACGCTGCTGCTGCAGGGCACCTCGGCTGGCTGGATCGTGCGGCGCTCTGGGGTGCTGGCGCCGGTGCCGCCGGTGCCGGACCCGCTGCGGGAGTAGCGCCGGCCGCACGCTCCGCCTCCAGGCCTGCGACCGCAGACCTCGGCAATTGCAGCCGCGCACACGGGCGGCGAGCTCGGCCAATCGGCCCTCGCCCCCTCTGCGGGGTGCAACCGAAACGCAACCGCCCTGTTGCCCCCGCGGTGCCGCCCCCTCAACACACCCGGGGCACGATGCTCCACGAAGCACGGCATCACCACAACGGGCTGGCAGTCGCGGTTCCCGGCGACGCCGCCCGGCAGGCACGGGAAGGAAGCGCCCAACATGACATACCCGGTCTTCGAGTCCAGCGGTGCCTCCGGCCGCAGCGTCGGCGGCCCGGTCACCTGCACCAGCTGCGGCTGCCGCCTCGAGCGCGGCAATGTCGACGGCGTCTCCGCCTGGTACCACTTCGCGCCGATGGGCGGCCGCGATGCCCGCGGCTGCAAGGTCGACTGCGCGAACGAGGCGCACGACAGCCAGGGGCGCGCGCTGGTCGCCGCCTAGCGCCCCCCGCTCTCAGCAACGACACGGCCCCGGTCACGCCCCGGGGCCGTTTCGATTCCCAGGGCTTCCGCGGCCTCGGGCCTCCGCCTACAGCCGCGTTGGTCGCGGCTGGCCGCCGTGCGTTCGTTGCAGATGACCGCCGGGAGGACGCTATTCAGGCCGTTGTCCCCTGCTGACTGCCCGCCGTGCGTGAGGTCGGCTGCAGATTCCGCCATTTGGCCACCGAGCGGACCTTGGCCAAGAAGTCCTCGTCTACGGACCGCCGTGAGGACATCTGGCGGAATCCACAGCCCCTCGCGCCGGCTGTCACGCTCGCGCGACAGGCGTGCCGACGTGCCAGGCCCGGATAAGGGCCCCGGGGCGGGCATGTGCGACAAGTCCGGGGCGGGCATGTGCGAGGGACCCGCACGGGATGGCGCCGGGTGACGCGCAGCGCGACGTCGCTGGGATGGCGCGGACGACCTCGCGCTGCCGGCACCGCGTGCGGGAGCTGCCGGCGCCGCCGGAGCTGACGGCGCTGACGACACCGCACTGCCGGCGCTGACGGCGCTGACGGAGCTCCCGGCGCCGCGGGTGCCTGCCGGCGCCTGTCGCGCCGCCGGTGCCTGCGGCGCTGCCGGCGCTCCCGGCGCTTCCGGCGTGTCGGCGCTGCCGGTACGCGAACGCCGTCCGCCCCGGAGGGCCAGGCCCTCAGGCGCGCTCGTCGGCCTCGATGCGGTACCCGACCGAGCGCACGGCCACGATCCGCGGCCCGCCCACCGCCTCGAGCTTCGAACGCAGGCGCGCCAAGTGCGGCTTCAGCCAGAGCAGGTCGGGGTCGGGCTCGGCCGGCCAGCCGGCTCGCGCCAGGCGGTGGTGCGGGACGAGGTCGCCGCCGGCGCGGACGAGCGCCTCGAGCAGGCGGAACTCGGTCGGGGTCAGCCCCAGGGTGATCGCGCCGACCCGCGCCTCGTGGCGCGCCGGCTCGAGGGTGAGTGAGCCCGCGGTCAGCAGGCCCTGCGATCCGTCGCCGGACCCGCGCCCCGCCCCGGCGAGGTCCACGCGGCGCATGACCGCGGCGATCCGCGCGAGCAGCTCCTGCTTGCCGAACGGCTTGACGAGGTAGTCGTCGGCGCCGATGCCGAGAGCCTTGACCTTGGCGGTCTCGGCGCTCTCGCCCGACACCACGAGCACTGGCACGTTTCCCGACGCGCGCAGCTGGCCGATGACCGTGAAGCCGTCCGGCCCGGGCATCGCGAGGTCGAGCAGGACGAGGTCCGGCCGCTCCTCGCGGAACCGCTTGACCGCGGTCAGGCCGTCGTACGCGGTGATGACCTGGTGGCCCTCGGTGCCCACCAGCGCGGTGATGGCCCCCACCATTGCCGGGTCGTCGTCCACGACGAGGATCCGCAGGGGTCGTGTTCCGATCACGTGGTCCTTCCTTCCTCAGGCGGCGGCTGCGGCCGGCAGCGCGAGGACGAACCTCGCCCCGCCGGTGGCTGCGGGCTCGCACCACAGTCGACCGCCCATCGATTCCGCGAGGCGGCGCGCCGCGTAGAGCCCGATGCCGGACCCGCGCGCGGTGCTCGTCTCGCGACGGGCATAGGGTTCGAAGATCTTCTCCCGCCACTCGGGCGGGATGCCGGGACCCTCATCGGACACGCCGATTCGGGCCACGCCCTCCACGAGCGACCAGTCGAGCTCGATCCGGGTCTCGGGGGGAGCGTACTTGACCGCGTTCTCCAGCAGGTGCTCGAGCACCTGGCGCAGGCGCGTGGCGTCGGCGGTGACCGACAGCGGGCGGGTGGTGCCCAGCACGGTCGGGTGCCGGTGGAGCAGCGGCGCCATGTCCGCGAGCATCTCGCCGACCAGGCCGTGGAGGTCGATCGTCCCGAGCTCGGCGGGCTGGTCGGGCACCACGCGGACCGACTCGAGGATCGCGCCGACGAGCCGGTCGAGCCGCTCGATCTGCTCGAGCGTCCCCGAGTGCCAGGCGGCGCGGGTGGAGCGGCGCATCGGGTCGCGGGATGTCCGGCCGTCGAGCGACGGCTCCTCCGAGAGCAGGTCCGTGTACGCGCGGACGACGGCGAGGGGCGTGCGCAGCTCGTGGGTGACGAGGGCGATCAGTTCCGAGCGGGCGTGGTCGAGCGCCTGGAGCTGGGCGACCTGCGCCTCGGCCTCGCGCTGGAGGCGGCCCTTCTCGACGATCCCCGCCAGCAGGTCCGCGATGGCCGACAGCTGCGCGATGTCGTCGTCGTCGAACTCGCGGCGCAGCTCGGTCTGGACGCTGAGCGCGCCCACGACCTGGTCGCGCCACGTGAGCGGCACCGAGAGCATGGACGTGATGAACCGGCGCTGGTCGAGGCCGCGCACCCAGAGGAAGCGGGGGTCGGCGCGGACCTCGGGGATCGCGATCGGCTGGCGGCTGGCAACGACACGCCCGGTGATCCCCTCCCCGAGCCTGATCTTCGTCCGGCCGATGTGGTGGCGGTCGAGGCCGTTGGTGGCCGCGAGGGTCAGCATCTCGCCGTCGCGGTCGAGCAGGTACAGGCTCGACACCGACGCGTGGAGCGCGTCGCGCGTGCCGTCGACCACGGTCTCGAGCAGCTCCTCCCAGGTCCGGGCCGTGGTGGCGAGGCGCAGGATCTCGTGGAGGAAGCGCAGCTCGGCCACGGGGTCGCGGGGCGCGGTCGGCGGGATGGGCACGGGGCCGTGCGGCGGGCCTGACGCGGGCAGGGGCTCGGCCGCCGGGCTGTCACCTGGCTGCGCGACGCTCAGGGGCTCGACCGACGGGCCGTGGAGGAGGCCCGACGCCTGCAGCGAACCGGCCGCCGACCCGTTCGGGTCCGTGGCGCCAGCCGGGGGGCGCGCGTCGCTGGTCGTCTTCGCCATCTCGGTGCAAGCCTATGCGCCGCCGCTACCGTCGTCGGTTTCGGCCCGGTAGCGCGACGGTGCCCTTGCAGTCGAACCGTAACCCAGCGGGCGTTGGAGCGCGCGACGCGGGGCCATATCCTGTGCGTCGTGCCTCCTCGAGCCGCCCGCGATCCGCGGTCCCCCGACTCGCGCGCCCCGGAGGCCCGGTTCGTCGCCGTCGCGGCGGAGCCGCCGGGTCCCGGGCTCGGGCGCGCCCGCGACCCGCTGACGCGCGAGGTCCGCCTGCTGGGCGCGCTGCTCGGCCAGGTCATCGCCGAGCAGGTGGGCCCCGAGCTGTTCGCGACCGTCGAGCGGCTGCGGCGCAGGACGATCGCGCTGCGGCGCGGCGATCCGCTCACGCCCGATGCGCACGCGGCGGAGCGCGCCCTCCTGACCGCCGACCTCGGCGCCCTCGACACCACCGCGGCCGCCGCGGTCGCGAAGGCGTTCACCCTGTACTTCCAGCTGGTCAACCTCGCCGAGGAGCGCCAGCGGATCCGCGTCCTGCGGTCGCGGGCCCGTCGCGCCAGGGGCCGTGGCATCGACGGCTCGCTGCGCGAGGCCGTGGAGCTCCTGCGCGCCGAGCACGCGCCCGACGAGGTGAGCGCGATCCTCGGCCGGACCGTGGTCCACTCGGTGCTCACGGCGCATCCGACCGAGGCCCGCCGCCGCACGCTGCTCCAGGCGCAGCGGCGCGTGAAGCGGCTGCTCGACGCGCTCGACGACCCGCTCATCACCCCCGACGAGGACGCCGACGTGCGCCGGCGCCTGCGCGAGGAGATCGCGCTGCTGTGGCACACCGCGGACCTGCGCACGGTGCGCCCGTCACCGCTCGACGAGGTCCGCTCGGCGCTGGCGATCTTCGACGACGTGCTGTTCACGAGCGTGCCGCGCTTCCAGCGGGCGGCGGACCGCGCCCTCGACCCGGCGCCCGGGACGCCGCCGGCGAGTCCCGACGCGCCTGCCTCCGACGCGGGCCGGACCGGCGCCCGGCCGCCGGCGGTGTCGGCGATCCTGCAGTTCGGATCGTGGATCGGGGCGGACCGCGACGGGCACCCGGGCGTGACCGCCGACGTGACGCTCCAGGCCGCCCGGCTCCAGGTCGAGCACCTGCTGCGGGGCTACGAGGCGGTGGCGACGCGCCTCATGGGGATGCTCGCGGCGCGCGTGCCCGCCGAGCGCCTCGACCGGGCCGTGGACAGCCAGCTCGCCCGCGACGCCGAGGAGCTGACCGAGACCGTGCGCGCGCTGCGGCGACGCTTCCCCGACGAGCCGTACCGGGTGCGGATGGGCGTGATCGCCGAGCGGCTGCGCCGGACCCGCGCGGCGCTCACCGGCGAGACGGCGCCCCGGACCGGCGGCTACCCGGACCCGAGGGCGCTCGACGCCGAGCTGAGCGCGCTCGCCGACGCCCTCGTCGCCGACGGTCTCGGGCGCGTCGCCTGGGGCGAGATCGCCGACCTGCGCTCGCAGCTGGCGACGTTCGGCTTCCACCTCGCCTCGCTCGAGGTCCGCCAGCACGCGGACGTGCACCGCGCCCTGTCGGCGGCCCTGGACCGGGGCGCGTCGCCCGACACCGAGGTCACGGCCGGCGTCACCGCCGAGGAGGTCCTCGCGACGTTCCGCGCCATGGCGCGGCTCCAGGCGCGCGTGGGCGTCGAGGCCTGCCGCCGCTATGTCATCTCGTTCACCACCAGCCCCGACGACGTCCGCCGCGTCCTGGACCTCGCCCGACAGGCGGCCGAGGCCGACCCGTTCGGCGTGCCGGCACCCGCGCTCGCCGAGCTGCCCGCCATCGTGCCCGTCATCGACGTGGTGCCGCTCCTGGAGTCGGCCGAGGCGCTCGAGGGGGCGGGGCCGCTCCTCGACGCCCTCCTCGCGGACCCCGCCTACCGCGAGCACCTGCGGTCGCGCGGCGATGCCCAGGAGGTGATGCTCGGCTACTCCGACTCCTCCAAGGAGAGCGGGTTCCTCGCGGCCAACTGGCTCCTGTACCGGGCGCAGGAATTGCTCGTGGCCGTCGCCCGAAGGCACGGGGTCACGCTCACGCTGTTCCACGGCCGCGGCGGCGCGATCGGGCGCGGCGGCGGCCCGGCGAACCGGGGCATCCTCGCCCAGGCGCCGGGCTCGGTGGACGGCCGCCTCAAGTTCACCGAGCAGGGCGAGGTGATCGCGGCGCACTACGCCGACCCGGCGATCGCACAGCGGCACCTCGAGCAGGTGACGGCCGCCGTGCTGCTCGCCTCCACCCGCGAGCACGAGCGCGCGACCCGGGCGGCGGCCGAGCGGGGCGCGGCGACGATGGCCGAGCTGGCGGCGATCTCGCGGGCCGCGTATCGGGCGCTGGTGGATCTGCCGGCCTTCCCGGCGTTCTTCCGGGCCGCCACGCCGATCGACCTGATCGCAGGCCTGGGCCTCGGGTCGCGGCCGTCGTCCCGGCCGAGCGGCGACGCGGGGGCGAGGCCGCCGGGCGACGAGCTGGCCTCGCTGCGCGCGATCCCCTGGGTGTTCGCGTGGTCCCAGGCGCGCGCCAACCTGCCCGGCTGGTACGGCCTCGGCACCGCGCTCGAGGCGGTGGCGGCCCGCGGCGGGCGCGAGATGGTGGACCACCTCGCCGACGTCTACCGCAGCTGGCCGTTCTTCCGCTCGGTGCTCGACAACGCGGAGCTCTCACTCGCCAAGGCCGACATCGGCACCTTCCGGCGGTTCGCCGACCTGGCCCCCGGGCCGGACGCCACGGCCATCCGGGCGATGATCGAGGCGGAGCACGCCCGCTCGGTCCGGCTGCTCGCGCTCGTGACCGGCCGGGACCGGCTGCTGGCCGACCACCCGTCCCTCGCGCGGGCGATCGACCTGCGCAACCCGTACGTCGACGCCCTCTCGGCGCTCCAGGTGGAGCTGCTGGCGCGGCTGCGCCGCGACGACGTGACGCCCGCCGACGCGGCGGCGCTGCGCTCGGTGATCGGCGCCACGATCAACGGCGTGGCGGCCGGCCTCCAGAACACCGGCTGACGCGGGCCCCGCACGCGCGCCCCAAGCACGCCCGCGACGCGCCCGTCCCGCACGCGCGCCCGAAGCACGGCACCATGGCGGTGCGCCGCCGGGCGCCGGACAACGAGGAGGCGGGATGCGCGAGATCACCGGAGCCGTCATCGAGCGATCGGGCATGCCCGTGACGATCGAAACGCTCCAGCTCGACGGCCCCGGCCCGGGCGAGGTCCTCGTCCGGATGACGTGCGCCGGCGTGTGCCACTCGGACCTCCACGTCCGCGACGGCGACTGGGAGCGCGAGGGCCCGGTGGTCATGGGCCACGAGGGCGCCGGCGTCATCGAGGAGGTGGGCGCCGGGATCGACCCGGGGGCGGTCGGCCGCGCCGTCGCGCTCAACTGGCTTGCGCCGTGCCTGCGCTGCCGCGAGTGCCAGCGCGGCCGCCAGTGGCTCTGCCAGGGTTCGCCCGCCTATCGCCACGCGGGGCTCGACGGCACGCCCCGCGTGTCGCGCGCCGACGGTTCGCCCGTCCTCTCGTACCTTTCGATCGGCACGATGTCCACCGCTCAGGTGGTGCCGGCGACGGCGGTCGTGCCGATGCCCGACGGCGTGCCGCCCGAGGTGGCCGCGCTCATCGGCTGCGGCGTGTCCACCGGCGTCGGCGCCGTGGTGAAGACCGCCGAGGTGAGACCGGGTGACACCGTCGCGGTGATCGGGCTCGGCGGGGTGGGGCTCTCGTGCGTCATGGGCGCGGTGCTGGCCGGCGCCCGCCGCATCGTCGCGGTGGACATCAGCCGCGCCAAGATCGAGCTCGCCGGCACGCTCGGGGCCACGCACTGGGTGCAGGCCGACCCCGCGAAGCCCGAGGCCACCCTCGAGGGCATCAAGACGGCCGCTGGCGACGGCGGCCCCGACTTCGTGTTCGAGGCCATCGGCAGCCCGGCCACGATCTCGCAGGCGGTGGCGGCGCTGCCGCCCGGCGGCACGGCGGTGCTCGTCGGGCTGACCCGCTTCCGCCAGCAGGCGTCGTTCGAGGCGTTCCCGTTCGTGGACGGCGGGCGGCGGATCCTCGGCTCCAACTACGGGTCGGCGGTGGCCGCGATCGACTTCCCGCGATACGCGGAGGCGTACCTCGCCGGCCGCCTGCCGATCGAGAAGCTGATCGACCGGCGCATTGCGCTGGGCGGGCTCGAGGACGCCTTCGACCGGCTCCGCGCCGGCGCCGCGGCCCGCCAGATGATCATGTTCTGAGGCGGCCGGAGCCCGCCGCAGGCGCTACGGGACGCTGACCGTCCGCTGGGCCAGGATGCCGTGGTCGTCGCCCTGCGCCGAGAGCGCCACCGTGTAGGTGAGCCCCGACGCGAGGCAGCCGACGTCGAGCGACCCCGACGGCGTGGGGCCCGTCGCCTCCACGACGCCGCCCACGCCCCCGCCGCCGCCCTGCGGGTAGGCGCGGACGACGACGCCCGCCGCGTCGAGGCCGACGAGCGTGTAGGTCACGGTCGCCTTCGTGCAGGTCGCGAGGGTCAGGGTGGTGATCGGGTCGAGGCAAAAGGCCACGCCGTTGAAGTCGCCCGTGGTCGCGCACGAGCCGCCCGCCGACGCGAGCGGGATGATCGGCGGCGCCATGCCCCCCTGGGGAACGTGGAAGTACGGCGAGAACCCGGTGCCGAGGCCCAGGCTCGGCGACGGCGCCGAGCCCACGGTCACGTCGAACTGCGCCACGCCCGCGCCGGTGGTGAAGTCGCCGATCGGGCTCTGGGCGGCGCTCGCGCCGCTGCCCGCCACCACCTGGAACTGGTAGTGCGTGCCCGCGTTCACGTCGAGCCTCGCCAGCACCACCGTCTGGCCGTTGATCTGCGCGGTGCTCATCGCGGACGCCGAGTGCACCGAGCCCGGGCTGAGGCCGACCTCCCAGAAGCGGACGTCCGAGGTGGCGGCCGGGTCCACCGTGTAGCCGACGATCGCGAGGTTCGAGGTCGGCGAGTCAACGAACAGCACGCTGATGCTCGGCCCCGGCGGGGCGAGCGCGGCAGGCTGGATGTGGAGCGTCACGGTGGCCGGGATCCCGGTGGGGCAGCCCGGCGGTTTCGGGTCGTGGAGGCACAGGTCGAACACGGGGTGCACGATCACGCCGCCGGACTGCGGCTGCTGGATCTCCTGGAGCAGGACCTGCGACACGGCCTGGTCGCCGGCGAAGATCGGCCCGACGTACGGCGGGATTGTGCCGCCCGCCGAGCCTGAGGGCGAGGCCGTCGCCGACTCTGAGGGCGACGGTTCCGTCGATGCCGATTCCGACGGCGAGGCCGAGCCCGACGGCGATGGCGTGGCTGAGGCCGGCGGGTCGGGCGGCATCGGCAGCACGTCGGGGTTGACCACCGCAGGCGGCGAGCCGCCGGGCGGGTAGGCCCACATCGCCGAGGCGCGGCTGCCGCCGGAGAACGCGACGAGGAACTGGTCCACGACTGCGGCCGGCCACCAGTCGCCCTCGTAGCCCGCCCACGGCCGCCCGAGCGGGTCGACGACGAAGTAGGCCTCGGGGATCTTGTGCGCTGGATCGCCCGGGTAGTAGCCGTCGAGGTAGATCGCGTGGCCGCCGGTGAAGTCCTTCTGGAGGCGGAGCGCCGCCGGGACCTGGCCGTAGACGCCCTGCGCGACGGCGCCGTAGCCCGCCTTGAGCAGCGACTTGAGCGAATCGAGCTTGATGAGGCCGAAGTGGTAGCTGACGCCGTAGCCGTGCCACAGTGCCGCGGCGAGGTCGTTGAGGCTGGTTCCGCCCACCTGTTTGGCCTGGAGCGAGCGGAGCGTGGAGCCGTCGGTGACGATTCCCGAGCCGAGCCGGGCGAGCATGGCGCCTGACGCCATCGTGCAGTTGAAGTTCTGGAGCGGGCCGCCGTCGAACTGCGTGATGGGCGTGATCCGCGGGAAGCCCGTGGGGTTGACCCACTTGGCGGGCTTGGCCCCGACGAGCGCCTTGGCGGCCGCGGCCAGCTGGTCCGGCGCGAGCGTCGGCAGCGGTGCGGGGGACCCGCTGGGCGTCATGTTGAACGCGACGGGCGCGGCCAGCGCGACGGGCGCGTTGCTGCCCGAGGGGGTGTCGGGGCCGGCCAGCAGGTAGGCAGGAGCGCTGCCCACCGTCGAGACCGGGGTGTTGTTGGCCGATGCGCTGACGATGACCGACGCGACGAGGCCGCTCACGAGCGCCGAGACGGCGAAGAGCAGGACCTTGGGGAGGAGCGACGCGATACGGGTCATCTCAGCAGACCTGCATCGGATCGAGCCGTGGGCGCGCTGCGGGCTCTTGCCCGCTGCCGCCGTACCTCGGTCCGTCGTTCGCATAGTACCGTGAGCGTCATGGCGATGCGCCGAGAAGGTCTGCCCGTGTGTTCGGCTGGATCGTGACCCAGTACTCGATGAGTCCTTGGCGATGAATCAGTCATCGTCGTGGTTGCCGTGGCCGTCTTCTGTCGTGCTTCGATCGTCATCAACGTGTCCGTGTAGACGACGACCTTAGCGCGTCCTCGGGCGATGCCGTCCGGATCACCGGCTTAGGCGAAGATCTGGTGGTCGCCGTCTGGCGAGCACAGTCGTGCCGTAGGTTCGGTGTCCGTGGTCTGCATCCTCGTCGGAACCCGCCTCGAATCGCACCGTCGGACCGTGATCGATGACGTCTTCGACTGGCTGGTCGCGTTCTTGCCGTCGGCCGCCTTGATGTACCAGCTCAGCGCGCCGGTCGGCGGCTTCGGGATCGAGATCTTGTCGCCGAGCGAATCGAGGTTCGCGTACCACTTCCCGGCGATCGTCTGGTTGTTCATCGACTTGGACGACCACGCGGAGGCGCCCGGACGGCGGTAGTAGAGGGTGACCGACTTCACGCCGTCGACGTCCGCGACGGCGGCGGTGATGTTCGTGGCGGTCTGGCACGTGGCCACGCCGAGCGGATCCCAGAACAGTGAGGAGCCAGAGCTCGACGCCAGCTGCGTGATCGTGGGCCCGGTGTTCGCGCATACGGCGACCGAGAGGTAGCTCGCGCCCTTCGCCGGGATCTTGCTGGACCTGCCGCCCGAGACCGATGCGACCGCGTAGTACGCGAGCGAACCGGCATGCGTGATCGAGTTGCCGCTCGTGCTCATGGTCGCCTGCCAGGTCCCGCTCGTGTCCGTCCCCGACTTGAGGCTCATCGCGGTCGACGCGTACGTGGCCGCGCCCGGTGCGCGCCAGTAGAGCGTCACCGAGGCGACGCCAGCCGAGTCGGTCGCGTTGACCGAGATCGTCACCGACTTGGCCGCGGTGGGGCAGTACGAGCCCTGGTCGTAGCTGATCGTCTTGGCGGAGGCCGTCAGGTTCAGCTTCGCGAGCGCCGGGGTGCTCGTCGGCGAGGCCGTGGGCGACGGGGTCGGGCTTGGCGCGGGCGACGGCGTGGCGTTCACGATCGCCGTCAGCGAGGGCTCCGCGGCGATCAGCGGCGGCGCGGCGGCGGCGATCGCGCTGCAGGTGGCGACGGGCACCGAATCGAGCGAGCCGCTGACCGTGAGCGGTCCGGCCTCGACCCAGCCCTCGGTCCGTCCCGGCGCCGGCAGGTGGATCCGGAGCCAGGCGTTGTCGGCCGTCCGCCCGGTCACCAGCAGCTGCTGGCCGTTGGCCGCGGCCGCGAGCGCGGGCCCCTGGTTGGGGCACGCGTAGACGTCGATGGTCCCGCCGCTCGAGCCGCTGCCCGAGCTGACGATGACGCCGCCCACGCCGCCGGCGATGATCCCGGCCAGCAGCACGATCCCCGCCACCTGCGGCCCGCCGAAGGCCGCGAGGGCGCGCGCGAACCAGGAGCCGATGGCGCTCATCGGCGGTCACCCTGGGCAGGACGCATCACCCGGGCCATGTCGGCCCGCAGCATACGACGAACTCGGGGCGAGCCCGCCCCGGACGTTCGTTCATCCGCCGGTCACCCCGAGCACGCTGACCTCGCTGACCGCGGCATCCTTGAACGGCGACCCGCTGACCGAGGTTTTCACCGACGGGTAGGTGGACACGATGGTGATCCGGACGCGTGTCGCGTTGGCCACCGCCGGCAGGCCGAACCGCTGGGCGGAGGTCGTGTCCTTGAGCGTCAACGGCACCGGCGTCCCGCCGTCGACCGACACCTCGATCGCCTTGAGCCGCAGGTTGCCCTTGTACAGCGCGGTCGACGCCTGGAAGCCGTTGCGGATGACGATCCCGTCTACCGCGGCCGCGGCGAATCCCACCTCGATCCACTGGCCCTGCTCGGCCGCGGCGCCCTCCTGCCAGCTGGTCTTGAGGCTGCCGTCGATGGCGTTCTGGGGGCCGTACTTGCCGGTGTTGCCCCCGAGGATCGACGAGGCGCTCGCGCTCGTGAGCTTGAGCGGCTTGCCCGCGACCGCCGAGGCAGTGGGGCCGGAGGCCGGCGGCGAGGCGATCGACGCGGACGGCCCGCCCGACCCGCCGACAGCCGCGGAGGCCGCGACGGCACCGCTCGACGTCGGTGCGGCCGACGCGATCGAGGCCGGCCCGCCGCCCTTGATCAGCTGCGAGCCCGCCACGGCACCGAAGCCCACGAGGATGCCGAGCACGACCACGGCGAGCACCCAGCCCGGCAGACGGCGACCGCTGCTGGCGGAGCCGCGCGCCGACGGTCCGGCACTCAGCGGCCCCTGCGTGACCGGCCTCGGTTGCGCCGCCGCCGCGGCGACGGCCGCCGCGATCTCCTCGCGCGAGCGCGGGGCCACGACCGCGGCCGGCAGCAGCTTGGCGCCGCACGTCTGGCAGAAGGTCCGCGACGAGGGGTTGGCGATGCCGCAGGAGGGGCAGCGGACGAGGGCCTCCGCGCCTGCTACGGGGAGCGGGAGCGGCGGCGGCGCAGCCTGGCCAGACGTCGCGGCCTGCGGACCGGGCGGAACCGTCGGGGCGGCTTGTGTCGCGGGGCCTCGCGGCGAGCCGCCGGAAGGAGGTCCTGCCGCTGGCGGTCCGGCGGCGAGGGGCCCGGCGGCCGCCGCCGGCGTGGCCGGCGTGGCCGGCGTGCCCTCCCACTCCAGGAACGCCCCGCACGAGCCGCAGAACTGGTCGCCCGGCACGTTCGCGAACCCGCACCGCGAGCAGACGACGGTCTGGTCGGAGGTCATCGCATCAGCCCCTGAACAGCAGCTTCAGCGGGCTGTCGGCCGGGCCGACGCCGAAGCCCGGCGGCGTGGCGGAGCGGATCGTGACCAGCATGGGCACCTGGACGGTCGGGAACTGCGGCCCGCCGGCCCATTCGGCCACGAGGTTGCGCGACCCGGTGACGTCGTTGTGGAACACGAGCACCTGGAGCTGCCAGTGCCCGTTGGCGTCGGCCTTGACGATGGGCAGCGTCGGGGTGATGCCGAGGCTCCAGGAGAGGTGGACCTGGGCGCCGGGCGGGAAGCCGTCGCCCGTCGCCACCGTCACGATCCCCTGGTCGCCGACCGGCGGGTCCAGGACGACCTGCGCCTTCGATGCCACGCCGGCGAGTCGCGCCGTCCTCGGCGACCCGGGCGCGTTCTCCGGGATCTGGAGGATCGCCGTTCGCGAGCCGCGCTTGAGCGGCGTGAAGCCCACGGTCACGGTGCAGGCCGAGCCGCGGTAGAGCGTCGTGCCGACGCAGCCGTCGTTGAGCACGCTGAAGTCGGCCGGGTTCGTGCCCCCGATCGTCGCCGCCTGCACGGTCATCGGGCCCCAGCCGGCGTTCGACAGCACGCCTGCCGCGGGCGGCGCCGCGAGGCCCACCGCGCTGTTGCCGAAGTTGATGGCCGTCGGCGCCAGCCGGGGCACCGGCGGCAGGTCCCGGATGAACACGTCGGGCTGATCGTTGAGGTCGCTTGCGACGAGGTCGGTGGCGTTGGAGGCGAACGTGACGTAGCGCCCGAGGCCGCCCACCTTGGGGTAGATGCTCAGCGAGATGCTGGGCGCGCCCGACAGGTTCACGGTGATCAGCACCGTGGCGCTCGCCACCATGTCGCGGAGCAGGATCGAAGTGGCCGTGCGCTGGCTGGTGGCAATCGAGACGATGGAGCCGAGCTGCGCGTACGCGACCATCCGTCCGTCGCGCGAGATCCCGGGCTCCGCCGACGCCGTCATGTTGGGGCTCCCGTCGGTCTGCGCGGAGACCAGCGCGGTCTTCCCGGCGTTGAGGTCGCGCCGGTAGACCTCGTACGGGGCGCTCTCGACCGTGACAAGGCCGGCCACGAGGTTGGTCGCCTGCGAGGAGAACGCCACGAACTGGCCGTTGTCCGAGATCGACGGCTCGCCCGAGGCGCCGTCCGGCACGCTCCCGCTCGCGGGCGCGCTCACGAGCGTGGTCACCCCGGCGTTCATGTCGCGCACGTACACCTCGGCCATGGAGGTCCCCAGGTCCAGCGGCACGAGGGTGGAGCCGCCGAGCGAGGTGAACGCCACCTTGGACCCGTCACCGGAGATCGAGGGGGTGTAGCTGCCGCCGGCGGCGCTGCCGCCCTTGAGCGAGACGCTGACGAGGTCGATCTGGCCGCTCTGGCGGTCATAGCGGAAGACGTCCTGGGCCCGGTTGAAGTCGCTGGGGACGAGGTTGCTGTCGTCCGAGGTGTAGGCGACGTACCGGCCGTTGCCCGACACCGCGGGCTGGCGGCTCTGGTCGACGGCGCCGTGGATGGCGATGGTGTTGATCCCCGAGGTCTTGCCCGTGGCGCGGTCCCAGATCAGCACCGACACCGGCGAGGCGACCAGGCCCGGCGGGCCCTGGTAGACGAACGCGACCACGGAGCCGTCGGCCGAGATCGACGGCGCCGTCGCCTGGCCGCCCGAGGGCACGCGCCCGCCGCCGGGGAGCGGCAGCTCGATCGTGGTGCCCTTGCTCCGGTCGCGCAGGTACACCGCGATCGAGCCCGGGATGCCGCCCGACACGAGGTTCGAGGCCCCCGACGAGAAGGCTACGTAGCGGCCGGAGGACGAGATGGTCGGGCTCCCGGACACGCCGTTCGGGAAGCCGCGTGCGGTGCTCACCGAGACGAGCGAGGTGGTGCCCGGCGGCTGCGGCAGGGCGGCTGGCGCCGCAGGGACGGCTGGGTCCGCGGGCCCGGTGCCGCGGGCTGCGGGGTCGCCCGCCGTCAGCCCGGCTGTCGGCGCCTCGTCGCGGGCCACCGAGCCGACCGCCGGCGCGGGACCGGCCCCGGCGCCGTTGCCGGCAGCCGCGACGCCCGCCGCAGGTGCCGCTAGCGGGCTGCCCAGCGCGAGCGAGGCCGCCACGAGGGCCGCCGCCCCCGTGCGCAGCAGGCGCCGCGGCCCGCCGCGGCGCCTCAGGGCCGCTGGTAGCCGGAGTAGAAGACGGCGGGATCGCACGGGGAGCTCGTGCACGCCAGCGAGAGGTTGAGCTGCTGGCCGGTGGTGATCACGATGGGCGTCACGAAGTGGAGGTCGTAGTCGCGGAAGTTCTCCAGCCGCAGCTGGAGCAGCGGCGTGGTGTTCCGCATGATGACCAGCGCTCCGGCGGCGCCGTTGGGGTTGGAGAACACGAAGTCGGTCACGAACAGCGTGCCCGTGGACGTGAACGACTTGTTGGCGTTGTCCAGCCGGCCGTCGACCGGGGTTCCCAGGCCGGCGATCACCACGCCCGGGGTCGGTGTCGGCGCTGCGGGCGTCGGGGAGCCGCCGCCACCGGAGGCCGTGGTCGGCGACGGGGTCGGGCTCGCGCCGCCGCCTCCGCCACCCCCATTCGCGGGCATCGTCGGCAGGCCGGCATTGCCGAGCGCCTGGTTGACGTCGTTCTTGAGGCTGGCCAGCGGCGAGGCCAGCGCGTCAGCAGCCGCGGACTGGATCGTGGGCTTGAGGAGCGTCAGCCACAGGACCGCGAGCAGGATCGCCGCCACGAGGAGGGCCAGCAGCGCGCGCATGAACCAGGGCGGCAGGATCGACTCCTGGACCAGCGTGCCGTCGAGCGCGATTGGCAGGCCGCCTGCCGGCTTGACGTAGAGCTGGAACGGCCGGGTCTTCGGTTGGCCTCGCCAGAACCGCTTGGCGGGCCGGACCCTGACCCGCGCGAACCCGGCCATGCCGGGGTCGACCACGACCGCCGGCGGCTTGACGTCAAAGCGCAGCTGGCGGTCGGCGTCGGCGGCCTCGATGTCGGCCGACAGCCTAGTGTTCCCGCGGTTGTCGAGCGCTAGGTCGTGGGAGGCCGACGAGGACCCGCGCGAGGTCCGCGGCACCAGCTCGGCGTGCGGCTCCATGAACGCGCCGACCTGGACGCTCCCCTCCTCCACCGCCGAGCCGGCAGGGTCCTCCTTGGACCGGACGCGGAGGCCGAACGGGTACTGGCCGGCCGGCGTCGACGCGAGGCGCGGCGGCGAGAACACGGCGCGGGTCGTGGCGTCGGCGCCGGGGAACAGCGACACCGTCGGCGGGTCAACGGCGGCCCAGCCGGCCGCGTCACCCAGGACGTCGATCGTGAACTCGTCGACGACGGTGCCCGTGTTCTTGATCCGGACCTCGATGGCCACGGACTGGCCGGGCTCCACCGCGACGGCAGGCGTAACGAGTGTGACGGAGACTCCCACGGCCCGAAGTCTAGCGAGGCGCCCGATCCGCGCACAGGGGGGCGATGCAAATCTCCGGGTGCCATCTGCTGCCCCTTTGGGCAGTCCCTGCGTGCGCGTTGAGCCGGCGTTGCGCGCCCGGAGAGCGCCGATGCGTAGGGTGCGCCCGGCACCCGGGCTCTCCCGTTCGTCCCGACCGGGTGCCATCCGGAGGGCCTGATGGTCGCAGAGCCGATTCCCTTCAAGTCGCGGATCCCGGTCCTGGTGAGCGCCGCCGACCCCCTGTCGCGGACCGGGATCATCAGCCAGCTACGGCGGGCGACGGCGTTCTCGATCGTCGCCGAAGGCGACGTGCCCGAGGATGCCGTCGGCCTCGTGGTGGCCGACGAGCTCGATCCCGCGGCGCTCTCGGAGCTGCGCTCGCTCAAGGGGCGTGGCGTGAGGCGGGTCGTCCTGCTCATCTCGCACGTCGACGACCGGACCCTCCTCGCCGCGGCCGAGGCGGGGGTGAGCGGCGTGGTGCGGCGCTCGGACGCGACGCCCGGCAACCTCCTCGCGGCGATCCGCGCGGCAGCGGCCGGCGAGGGCACGCTCCCGCCGGACCTGCTGGGCCGGCTGCTGCGCCAGGTCGGGCAGCTCCAGCGGCAGGTCCTCTCGCCACGGGGCCTCACGTTCTCGGGCCTGACCGAGCGGGAGGCGGCCGTGCTGCGCCTGCTTGCCGAGGGGTGCGACACCGCCGAGGTCGGCCACCGCCTGTTCTACTCGGAGCGGACGGTGAAGAACATCATCCACGACGTCACCGCACGCCTCGAGCTCCGCAACCGGGTGCACGCGGTCGCCTACGCGATCCGCGAGGGGCTCATCTAGCGCGAGGGGCTCATCCAGCGCGGGGGGCTCGTCCAGCAGGCCAACCGCGCAGACCGCGCCCGGGCGCGACTCCGATGGCGAACCGGCTCGGCTGGCCAGCCTAAGCCCAGCTGGCCGGGCCTAGCCCTGCTGCTCCTCCTCGTCGGTGGGGACGGCGCGCTGCACGGCTGCGGGCGCCTGATCGTCGCGCTCGAGCTGGGCCACGCCTCCCCCGCCCGACGGAGCGGGCGCACTCCCGGCGCCCACCGCGCCCAGCACGTGGTCGGCCGTCTGGTCGGCTGCCCGCTCGAACCGGTCCGACGGGTTGCTCACCTTGATGCCGCCCGGCGCCTCGGCGCCGTCCACGGGTCCCCGCGACTGCTGGACGACGTGGGCGAGCTCGTGGGCGAGGGTCTTCTGCCCGGCGGCCGACCCTGGGTCGTACTGGCCGCTCCGGAACACGACGTCGGAGCCGACGGTGTAGGCGTTGGCGCCCACGGATTCGGCCGACCGGGAGGCCTGTGCGTCGGTGTGGACGCGCACGCCATCGAACGAGGCGCCGAAGGCCGACTCCATCGTCGCCCGGGTGCCCCCGTCGAGCGGGGCCCCGCCGCCGCTGCCGACCACCTCATGGACGGGCGAGGGCGTCTCGTCCTCGGCGGCCAGGAGCTGCACGACGCTCTGGTTGCCGGCGGTCCGCTGGAGGTGGAGGACGGCCGCCGTGTCGAGTGCCGGCGAGCGGGAGACCGGCACAGGGTGCTCGCCCGCCCTCGACGGCCCGGACCGCGGGGCGGGGTGGTCGGGGTTGAGCCGCCGCTCGTGATCGTGCATCGATGCCTCCTGTTGCACCCAGCATCCCGCACCCGCCGCCGTGCCGCAATGGCCGACGGCGCCGAGCCCCCAGATCTGCCCCAACGGGCAGAGCCGGCGGGCGCGACGCTGCGGGCGGTCAGCGGGACCCGGCGCGGGCCGGGTGTCGGAACGCCTCGAGGACAGCGGTGCCCGGAGTCTCGACGCCTGCGACGTCCGGTCGCTCGAGGCCGGTCGGGATGTCGCTCTCGACCACGGCGACCTCGCCCGCGGGCGGCGCCCCGACCGTGATCCGGACCCGGTAGCTCACGGGGTCGCCGCCGCCGACCGAGCCGGTGATCGTGTACGTCACCCCCGCCAGCACGTCGACGGTCTCGACCCGTCCCCCTTCGAGGGGGACGGCCAGGCGCCGACCCTGGGCGACCGCGGTCACGTGGACGTCTACTCCCGCCGCGGCCGCCGAGCGGATGAAGCGCTCGACGCCCTCGTTCTGGACCTGGAGGTTCACCTGCTCGGGGGCGAGCATGAGCCCCTCCCAGAGCTCCGCCCCCATGCCGGGCCCGACGAGGTGGGCACGGTGCCAGCCCCGGAGCAACCGGTAGAGGCGCCCCGCCAATCCGGGCGGCTGCGTCGGCAGGTCGGCGAGGTCTCCAGGCGTGAGGGCGTACTCCTCGAGGCCCGCGCCGGGCAGATCGCGGGCAAGCGGCTCGCTGACCTGCCCGCTTGCGGTCACGGTGATGTCCTGCTGCGGGACGCCCGACAAGAGTCCGGACGCCGAGGTGGCGCCCGGCGTCGTCGACGATTCGACGTCCGGCGCGAAGACCCGCAGGGTCTCGCCTGTCCGCATGACCGTGTCCCGGAGGCGGAGCAGGGCGTACAGCCGCGCGATGGGGTCGGACGGCGGGGCGGCACGGTACGCGCCGAGCGCGTCGTTCATCGCGTTCATCGCGTCGACCAGGTGCTGGGGCCGGGGCTCGGGCAGAGGGTGGCCGTCGAGCGTCCGGCCGGCCTCGTAGGCCCCGGTGACGCTCCGGGCGACGCTCTCGACGTCGCCCTGGTACTGGGCGAGGCCGTGCGCCTCGGTGAGGTCGGGGCGTTGGTGCACCAGCTCCACCATCAGCCGGAGCGTCTCGAGCGCCCGGCGGAACCGGCTCGGGCTCAACTCCGCCTGGCCCTGCCCCGGCGCGAAGAGCGACTCGACCATGCGGTGCCCCTCTTCCCGCATCCCGACCTGCTCAAGTGCCTGGACGACGGCGTCGAACTGCTCCCCGACGCTCGGGCCCTGCCCGCCGTCATCGCGGAATCGGGCCTCGGCCTCGACGAACCGCGCCCGCACGTCCGGGCGCCCCGTGAGGCGGTCACGGAGGGACCGGCCCGAAGCGCCGCCGCCTCCGAAGCCGCCGGAGCCGCCGCTCGCGCCTGGGCCGCCGTGGCCGACCCCGGTGTCAGGCGCACCGGTCGCGGGAACCGACGGGCCCTCGGCGGACGATGACGAACCGGACCCGCTCGGCGGGGGCGCGGCGCCTCCGCTCTCGGTGGCCTGCGCCGGTTCTGCGGCTGCAGCTAAGGTGTGGCTCGACCAGTCGTCCAGGGCGGCGTGCTTGGCGGCCTGCATCCGCTCCGGCACGGCGATGTAGTTGGCCGGACTGTCGGCGCCCCCGTGCCGCGGCTCGAGCGCGTGGTCGACGTGCCACGGGCCGCCGCCCGGCTCAGCTGGCCACGGGACCGCGCCATGCCGGTGATCCGCCAGGGTTTCGCCGCTCGCGGCGTCGATCCAGATCAGGTCGCCGCGGCTTGCAGCGGGTCCGTCACCACCCGAGGCGCGGGCCCACCGCAGGTGCTCCCGGAAGAGTGCCGCCCCGGTCGGGTTCGCTGTCCCGGCATCGATCCCGCGGAGGAAGTCGACGCGCCGCGATCCGGTCACCCCGTCCGTGCCGCCGGCGCCCGCGTGGAGGCTGACGGTGCCCGCGCGCTCATAGCTCGCCAGCACCGCGGACGTGTAGCGGCCCCAGACCGGATCGCCCTCGAAGGCGGACCGAGCCAGCGCGTCGTGGAGCGAGGCCTGCGCCGAAGGGTCGTGCGTGTCGACGGCCCCGCCCGCGGGTCGTGCCGCTGGCCCTCCGAGCCCCGCGTCGGCCGGCACCGGGCGGGCGGCCGTGCCGGGCGCCCCGCTCCCGTCGCCTGCCCCGGCAGACGACGACGCCCCCGTCTCACCCGACGCCGGCGGACCGACCCTCCTGCCAGCGCCCTCGGTGGCCCGTGCGCCGCCCTCGCCTGGGGTCGCGGTGGTGGTTGTCGGCCGCGGAGGGCCGCCCTCCGTCGCGCCGGGACCGCCGCCCGGATGCGCCCCGGGCAGCGTTGTCGATCCGCCGCCCGCCGATCCCGGACCACCTCCGCCCGTGCCCGGCGGCCCCGCGGGTGTGGGCGGCGTGTACCCGCGGTCGCCCTCGGGATGCGCCACGCGGGCGAGTTCCTGGGACGTGCGCAAGCGTGTGGACATGTCGGTCGCCAGATGCGACGCCTCGCGGGCCCACGCGGCCAGGATGTGCTCGTCGCTTCCCCGGATCCCGGAGTCCTCGGCCCAGCCGCGGATCTCGCGCATCGTCGCCGCGTCCGTATCGGTCTCCGCCTTTGCGCCGACGACCGCCCCCGCCTCGTCCACGAGCCGGCTGCGGATCGACAGACCGGCCTCGCCGAAGGCGTGGGAGACACGGCCGAGCTGCTTGGCCAGCGAGCGGGCGTCGGCCGGAGTGGGCACGCCGCTCTCTGGGAAGTGGCTCCAGAAGTGGGCCAGGGCCGCCTCGGCCTGCTGTGCGCGCGAGGCGATCTGCTCGGGCAACGTGCCCTCACGGCCGATCGGCCCCATGTGCTCCCACGCCCCCGACCGATCCCCCTCCGTGCTGGCCCTGGCCATCCCCTGCTGGCCGTAGACGACCCCCTCGACGGCGGCCCTCGTCCCGTACGCGTCGGGCTCGAGCAGTTTGACGTCGGCCATCAGCGATCGCAGTTCGACCGCGCCGGCAGGCGGTGCAGCCCGGCGGAGCGCGGCGAGCAGCCGCTCGCGGGCCGTCTGGAGTGCCGCCTCGCCACGACCCAGTCGTGCAGCGCGCTCGTCCGCTGCGGCGAACTGGCGCTCCATGCTGGCGCGCATCTCGCGTCGGGCGGCAGCCGGTGCTCCCGAGTGGTCGATCGAGCGGAGTTGCGCCTCCTGGTGGGCCCGCCACTGCGCGTCGCTCATGCCCATGCGCATCTCGGTGAGGCTCACGATCGATTGGTCTGCTGAGATGGCCATTCGCTCGCCGGCATTGGCCGGTGCCACCTCTCCCTCGTGCAGCTCGGTGTAGAAGTTGGTGTCCAGCATCAAGTCCGGCTCCAGGCCCGCATCACGGAGCGCCTGGTAGGCCTCCCCCACGGCCTCGGTGCTGGCCTCGACCAGCTGGTTGGCCGTCGGACTGGCGCCCTCACGCGGCTGCGCTCGGAGGGTCACATCGCGATCGCTGCCGAACCCCGGCGTCCCCAGGTCCTGCAGCCGGACCTCGATACCCGGCAGCCGCCGCTCGATCGAGGCCCGGACGGAATCCAGAGCCTGATTGGTCACCCGGTTGCGCGCGTCCTGGATCGCGCTCTTGACGGCATCGCGCTGCTCCGGCGCCCCGATCGCGCCGCCCTCGACCAGACGCCTTAGCAGCCGGAAGTCGCGGATGCGCTCGATGACGTGGCGGCTGAGCTCGGCGAGCGTCGCCTCGGGTCCGCCCAGCGCCGCCACGAACTCGGAGACGGCCTGCCGGGCAGCCTCCGGCACGTCGGCCGGTCCACCCTGTCCATGGCGGGCGGGCTCGGCCGTCCCGGGTCCGGCGCCGTGAACGGGTTCGGAGGGGGTGCTCCCGGCGCCTTCGCCGGTCGCTGCGGGTTCACCTGGAGCCGTGGTCCGGCTGTCGGAGGCGGAAGGGGCCGTTGCCCCCTCTCGAGCGGGCGGCGCCTCGTGTCGCGCGCCAGCCTCGCTGTCCGCGGGCTGGTTTGGCACCGGGCCCTCGAGCGCCGGCCCCTCGCGGGCACCGCGCAGCGCCGTCAGAGCGTCTCCCACCCGTCCCTGCTGGAGCGCCCGGCGTACCTCCTGGGCGCCGCTGCTGCCGAGGGAGCCCTCGAGCGCCGCGTCGATCCGGGAGGGATCACCCGATGCGTACGCCTCCCGCAGGTCCGCGCCGCCGACGACATCCGCGAGCGCGCGGGCCAGCTCGAGGCGGGACCGATCACGGGGCGTGCCGCCGAGGTCGGACGTGACCAGGTCGCCAACGGCAGCGCTGGCAACGCCATACCGGTCCGCGAACCCCGTCCCCGGCTCGCGGAGCAGGCTGGTCATCGTCGACAGGGAGTCGGCACGCGCAGCGGCCAGGATCGCCTCGGCGCGCGCGTTGCCGAAGCGGGAGCGGAGCGCGTCCCGGATGCCACCGAGATCCCCGTGGACGAGCCCTTCCATCAGCGCGCGCATCCCGACCGCCCCGGCAAGGGGATCGACCAGGGCATCGCCGAGCGGCCGCTCCGCAGCCACCGGGTCGCCGACGAGCACGTCGGCCGTCATGCGCGCCGTCAGTGCTTCGGCGAGCCGGTCGCCGAGGTGACGTCCCGAGAGCTGGCTGCGCCGGCTCGCGACCAGCGCACGCAGCCGCGACGGCAGGCCGGCAGCCTGGGCGCGCTCGGTGGAGATGAGGAGGTTCCCCTCGGCGTCGAGATGCCCGACGACGTGGTCGCCAGGGCCCGCGAGGGGCGCGAACTCGGCCTCGGGGACGTATCGGATCCGCCCCGCGGGCGGCAGCTCGGACCGCTGGCCGTTGATGATCCGATTGGCGGCGGCGAGCACGCCGGAGGCTGACATGCCGCCTCCTCCGCCGTGGCTGCCCTCGCCGGAAGGCCTGGGTGCGTCGGCGTGAACCGCCGGACCCGCGCCATCCGCGACGCGACCGGGTTCTCGGACCGTGGACGCGCCCGCTCCGCCCGCATGGTCGGCGGGGCGCCCAGCCGTGTCCCCAGTCGTCGTCCCGTGCTCGCCCGATGGCGCTCCGCCCGCCGTGTCGGGCTCCCCTGGCACCGGGGGCGGGTCGACGCCGACCACCGTCGGCGTCCCCCCGGACTCGCGGGCCGGCGCATCGGGGCCGCCGTGCGCGATCGAACCGCTCGGGCCTGCCGACGCCCCACTGCCGCCCGAGGCGGCGGGCGGCGGGGCGGTCGTCTCCGCCGGTGGCGTGGACGGTGCGGGCGCTGTCGCCTCCGCGAGCCGGTCCCAGACCACGCTGTCGGGCGTCACCTCGGGCATGCCGTGGCTCAGCATCTGGTGGAGCGTGATCACCGTGATCACGCCCGACTGCAGGGCCTGGGCCATGGCCAGCGCCGTGCGGGCACGCCGGCGGCCGGGCGAGAGGTTCGGGTCGCGGTCGATCGCCTCCAGCTGCTCGATGAGCCCGTGCCCGAGCATGATGACCGCCGGCACGTTCTGGATGAGCCCGAAGATGTGCAGCCCCTGCTGGGCCATCTCGATCCGCTGGACCCAGGCGAAGGACGAGGCGGCGCGCCGCAGATCGACGACGCTGGCGCCCGCGCGCGCGGCCGCCGCCCCCTCGCGAGCGATCGAGCCCGCCACCTCCAACGCCCCGGACAGGACTCCGACGACGCCACCCACGATGTCGAGGACGTCGCCGAACGTCTCCCAGTCCAGGTGCAGGCGGTCGCCGTGGGCGCGCCGGACCATGCGGTCGAAGGCGACGACCCCGCCCGCCACGCCGCCGATCGCCCCGATGGCGAGCCCCGCCGGCCCGCTGACGACCAGGCCCGCGATCATGGCCGCCTTCACAAGATCGGACAGGCGCTGGGAGGCGCGGCCCGCGGATCCCGGGGCGGCCCGCATCGTCGGCTCGATCGAGACGGGGACGACCGTGGTGAGCTCCGGCGGCAGGGTGATGGCGATGGTGCCGCGGCCGTACTCGCCGTTCTCCCGGAAGTTGACGAATGCCGCCCGGATCGCGTCGACGTCGCCCTGGGCGCCGGCCGCGCTCGAGTGTCCGTCGTAGCGCTGCCGGGTGCTCGGCGAGGAAACGTCCGCGAGCACCCAGTGGGCCGCGCCGCCGTCCTGGCGCGAGTCGTGGTCCTCGCCTAGGACCATCTCCATGATGATGGTCTGCCCAGTCACCTCCGACGCGAAGGTGACCCGCGGGCGGAACTGGCGGCGGTAGCCGATGGACCACGACGTGGCGGTCTCGGCCTGCTGCCGACGCATTGCCAGGGATGCGACCAGCTGGGTGCGGTAGTCGGCGCGGCTGATGTTCTGGATCCGCAGGCCGACGTCGAACTCGAGCAGCTCGACAGGCCGGGACTCCAGGGGGACGTTCATCTGCTCGGCGGCATCAAGCTGGTCGAGGAGCGTCCTCTGGTGGTCCAGGTCCTCGATCGTGGAGCGCAGGTGGCCGATCTCGTCCTGCGCTTGGCGGCTGACCAGCAGGGCCAGCTCGCGCTCGCACTGGTCCACCTGCTCCTGGGCGTCGGCGCGCGCCCGATCCGTCGAGGCGGCGGCGAGCGCGGCCCTGGCCGCGGTGAGGCGCGCACGCGCCGCCTCGAGCTGGTCCGCCTCGCCACGGTTCCCCTCGGTGGCCCTGCGCTCGATGCTCTCCACGCGGATCGGCAGCACCGCGACGCTCGAGGCGCGGATCAGCTGGCGGTCCCGTGGCACGCCGTGCGCCTCGAGCCAGTCGCGGTCCACGATCGGCGTGGCGACGCAGCGCAGGATGTAGTCGCCCTCGTCGTCGAACCCGATCGCTTGCTCATTGAGGGGGCGCGTCATGGCGGCGAAGAAGCCGGCCACGACTGACCCCAGGGACCGCACTGCCGACGAGATCCCGATGATCGACCACTCCGCGGCGATCTCGGGCCAGCTCGAGTTGTGCCAGTCCTCGGCGATGTTGTGGTGCGTCCGGACGATGTCCTCCCAGTCTCCGCTGAGGGCGCTCACGTGCTGGCCGGGCGGGCCGGCGCCCTGCTGGGCCGTTGCGAGCGCCTGGGGCGTGACCCGGTCCATGCGGATCAGCTCCCAGTAGAAGTGGATCTCCTGGAGGTAGGCGAAAACGTCGGCGTTGGGGCCCCGGTCGATCTCCATCGTGAAGTCGTTGGTGGCGCCGCGGACGGTGATCGGCGCCTCCGCCGGCTGCATCCCATACGAGTGGATGGAGGAGGGATAGGCGGGCGTGTTCGCGTCGCCAGTGCCCGTCCGGCGCTCACCGGGCGTCGCGCCGCGGTTCGCCTCGGCCTGTTGTCGGGCGTCGTCGGCGCTGACAGGGTGACCATTGCCGGTGCCGGGAGGCGGCGGCACGAAGCCGGTCTGCGTGACGCCGCCCTGGAGGCGGACACTCGAGCTCCCGGCGCGGTCTCGGCGCAAGGCGTCGGCGGCCGCGTCGGCGCGCGCGAGGGCCCCATCGTCCGACTCGCCCGAGTGCGCCGGGATGGTCGTGGTCGCGCCGTCCGCGTGGACTGTCAGGGTGGGGTCGCCGTGGTGATTGACCCCGGCGTGCACCGCATCGGCACCCGTCTGCTGCGGCGGCGTCGGGGCAGGCGGCGTCGACGGGGTGCCAGCATGCCCGGTCGTGGTCCCGGGCCCAGCTGAGGTCGCACCGCTTCCGGCACCATGACCGTGCTCGCCGGCCCCCGGGCCCGTGCCCGCGTCCCCGCTGCCCGTCGCCGGGCTGCCGGCCGCGGCAGCGCGCGCCCGTGCGCGATCGCGCACGCGGGCCTGGACGCGGCCTGCCTGCGCCCGGGTCCACGCTGGCGGCCCGGCCGCGCGCCGACGAGCGACCTCGCCGCCCGCGATCCGCGACCGGATCTCGCGCTCCTCCTCGGGCGACACCGTGACGGTGGGCATGTAGATGGCGAGGATCGCGTCCTGCGCGGTGATCTCCGGATGGTCGCGGAGGGGCATCGTCTGGGCACCGCTGCGCGCCTGGTCGACGGCGCCCAGGCGGGTCATCAGCTCCCAGCCGCGGCCCGTCGTCAGTTGGACCAGGAACGCAGACCCGGCGTCGACGGGCACGATGTCGTTGCTCGCGGTCATGCTGAGCGGAGTGCCACTTGGGTCGGTGACGACGATCTGGTTCCGGGTCATCAGCCAGGCGATCCGTGGCGTGAAGATCTCCTCAGGGTTCCCGAGCCGCCGCCCGGTGTCGTCCCAGTGCAGCTGGGACACCATGTAGAACATCAGGTCGAGGGTGTCGATCTCGCGGATGACGTCGTCGGCCGGCTCATACGGGATCAGGGGCGCGGAGGCGTCGTCCGTCGACGCAGGGTGGGGATGCGGGTGCTCAGGTGGGTCGGGGTGCCGCTGGACCACCCGCATGCCGCCCGTGGCGCGACCCTGCACCTCTCGCCCCGGGGGCGGAGGCGGGGGGCTGGCGTTCTTCCGGCCAGACGGCGTCGCCCGTGACCCCGGCGGGGCGCTGCTGCCGGACGGCGCGCCGCCCGCTGAGTCACCCGAGCCCGACGGCGGGGGCGGGTCGACGCCCGACGCGCCCCCCGCGTCGGGGACGACGGCCTGCCCAGCGGCACCGGGGGCAGAGGCGGCTCCCGGCTCGCCAAGCGCGGCGTCGGCCCCGCCCTCGCGATCCGCCGACCGAGGCGGGCCAACCGCCGTCGCGGCAGCGAGGCGCTGGACGGAGCCGTTGCCGCCGTGTGCCTGGAGCACCCGGGCAGCGTCCGAGCGCGTCGCGGCCGGGAGCCGCGAGAGCCCCTCCGATGCCCGGACGGGATCCGCGGCCGCCTGCATGGCCACGACCTCGGCGGCCCTGGGACGGCTGTCGGGAGCGGGGGCCGCCGCATCGTCCGGCAGGACGGGTGCCGGCACGGCGGCGTGCCCGCGCGCGGGTCTGGACCGCTCCTGCCCGGGGGCCGAATCGGGGGCCGCGTAGTCGCGGAGCCGCCGGTCGCGGTCCGATCGCCCTTGCGCCTCGGCCTCGGTCCGGACAGCCACCGCTCAGCCCGCGATGAGGTGGAAGTACGCGCCGAACTCGGATTCGGTCATCAGGCGGCCGAGCTTGCGGTACTCGCGCTCGGTGGCCCGGATGAGGTCGCCCATCGAGACCGGGCGGTCGACCGTCGCCGCGAGGTATGCGGCGGCGACGCAGATGTTCCGGATGTCGCCGCCGGCCAGCTTGAAGCGGCGGGCGAGGAACCCCAGGTCGATGTCCGGGTCTTGGGGGACCGACTCCGGAAGGTTCCGCCGCCAGAGCGCCTCTCGGTACTCCTCCTCGGGCAGCGGGAAGTCCACGATGGCATCGATCCGGCGCGTGAACGCCTCGTCGAGGTTGGCCCGCAGGTTGGTCGTGAGGATGGCGATGCCGTCGAACGACTCCATCCGCTGGAGCAGGTACGCCACCTCCACGTTGGCGTAGCGGTCGCGGGCGTCCTTGACCTCCGAGCGCTTGCCGAACAGCGCGTCGGCCTCGTCGAACAGCAGCACGCCGTTGACCCGGTCGGCCTCGGTGAAGATGCGGTCGAGGTTCTTCTCGGTCTCGCCGATGTACTTGTCCACGACCGTGGACAGGTCGATGACATAGAGGTCGAACCCGAGGTCGCCCGCGAGCACCTCGGCCGACATCGTCTTGCCCGTGCCCGAGTCGCCGGCGAACAGGGCGGTGATGCCCAGCGACCGTCCCGACCGCTGGCCGATGCCCCACTGGCCCACGACCCGGTCGCGGTGCCGGGCGCGGGCGGTGATCTCGCGGAGCTGCGCGCCGACGAGCGGCGGCAGGACCAGGTCTGCCCAGCGGTAGCCCGGAACGATGCGGCGGGCGAGGCGCTCGAGACCTGCCGCGTTCTGCGCGCGGGCGCCGCTCGCGATGTCGGCCGTGGTGGGCGGGCGCCCGGCCGCGATCGACGCGTACACCGCGGACCGGGCGGCGCGGACGATGTGCTCGGGCCCGAGCCGGAACGCGAGGGTCACCACGGCCGGGTCGAACGAGACCGGGGCGTGGTCGCCGACCGAGCCCACCCACAGCTCGTGCCGCTGGGCCACCGAGAGCGCCGGCGCGTCGAGGACGAGCGGGACGTCGCGCGACCACACGGGGTCGAACAGCCGGCCGCCGACGAGGGCAACCGTCGTGGGCGCCTCGGTGAACGCCCGCACGGCGCCCGGCCCGCGGTCGAGCACCGCCTCGACGGGGCCCGCGATGAGCCCCGCCCCGCGCAGCGACGCCTCCCGTGCCGCCGCCCGCGCCACCGCGACGACGTCGTCGCCGGGGCCCAGCCGAGCGAGGTCCAGCGCGAGGCTGGACCGTCCGTCGAGCGCGAATGCCGATCGCGCCAGGGATCGGCCCGAGGAGCCCGGGCGCTCCCGGATGTAGACGAGGCGGACGCCACCCGCCAGGCCGCGCGCCATGACCTCCGCCTCGGCGCCCGGCAGGTCCACGGCCTCGGCGAGCAGGCCCTCCACGAGCGGGTCCGGCGCGTCGTCGCCCAGCAGGTGGGCGGTGATCCGGTCCGGGACGCGCAGCGAGCGCGTCAGCGACGGGCGGTCCGGGTCCTCGACCAGCAGCAGGCCGCGCGCCACGAGCGGGGCGCTCGGCGACAGGCGGTGGCGCGCAGGGTGGACGCCCGGCCGGGGAGCCGCGGCCGCCAGCTCGATGGCGAGGCCCACGCTCGCGCGGCGGCGCGAGATGTCGTCGTGGAGGTACCCGTACAGCCGCTCGAAGCGGGGGTCCAGGTCGGGCGCCAGGGCCACCAGCAGCAGATCGACGTCGATGGGCGCCAGCCCGAAGGACCGGGCGAGCCCGCGCAGCCGGACCGTGCCGCCGGCGGCCTCCCAGACGTCGGCGTCGGCTTCGACCTCGGCCCGGCCGGGCGCCTCGTCAGCGGCCGCCTCCGGCGGGACGAGCGGCCCGGACGGCCCCTCGAGCAGGGCGTCAACCTGCGCGTCAGACACGTACAGGCCCCGGAAGCGGTCGTCGGGGTCGGCATCGACGGCCCGACGGCGGTCCACGGCCGCGCGGACGCGGGCGTCGAGCAGCCGCAGGCGTGCGTGCAGGTAGGCGAGCGAGGGGTCTTCGCCCGGATCGGCGACGTCGGCGGACGGGACGGTGGCGGCCACGGGCTCAGCGCCGGGACCCGTGGCCCCGCTCATCGGCGGCCTGGGACCGCGACGGCGCGGCGGCCGCCGGGCGCCGTGGCCCGCGCTGCTCGAGGAGGCGCTCGGGGACGGGCGCGCCGGCGACCGCGGCCGCGGCAGCGTCCATCGCGTCGGGCCGCGCCACGGCGATCGTGGGCGTCTCGAGGATCGGTGCGCCGAACGGCGTCGTGCGGCCCACCACCACCGGCGCCGTCACCACGACGTCGAGTGACGGCTTCAGCTCGCCGCCCAGCGCGGTCCAGATGTCCGCGAGCGACCGCTCCTCGGGCTCGGGCCCGCCGACGTCGATGTAGAGCGGCAGGTCGGCCTCGTCGAGGCTGCCGCCGAGCTCGCCCGGCTTGAGCATCGCGTTGCGCAGGAAGCACAGGAGCAGCGAGGACAGGAGGCGATGCTCATCCTCGGGGCGCTGGGTCCACGCCGTCACGAGGTACGCGAGCCGGAACCTGCGGTGCGGCTGGATGCGGCCGGTGACCTGGCCGTCGGCGCCCCGGACGTCCTCCCAGGTGGGCACTCGCCGCGCGATGTCCTCTCGGATGTCGTAGAGGTAGAGGTCGACGCAGGGCCCGCTGCGGCGGGCGACCCAGTCCTTGGTCGGCGCGTCGAACAGCAGGTCCACCGAGGACCCGTTGAGCGCGTCGCGGCGGACGAGCCGGTCGAGGAGCTGGTCGACGTCGTGGATCATCGCCCCGGATCGTCCTGCGCGCCCCCGCGAGCCGCCAGCCGGGCGAGGGCACTGCTGGGGGCAGCCTTGGCTGCCCCTTCGGGCACGCGCAGCCGCCCCGGCGCGCGCCCCGACGGTCCTTGTTCCCGAGCGTCCGCGGTGGGAGCGTGCGGTGCATCAGATCCCATACCAGCGGGAGAGGGCCTCGCATGCCGAATTACCTGTCGCCCGGCGTCTACGTCGAAGAGGTGGAGGCCGGGTCGCGTCCCATCGAGGGCGTCGGGACAGCGGTCGCGGCCTTCGTCGGCCTCGCCGCCCGGGGCCCGGCCAACGCGCCGACCCTGGTGACCAACTGGAACCAGTTCACCTCCACGTTCGGCGAGTTCATCGAGGGCTCGTACCTCGCACACGCCGTCTACGGCTACTTCCTCAACGGCGGCGGCGCCGCCTACGTCGTGCGCGTCGGCGCCGACGCCACGATGCCGCGGGCAAGCGCGCAGCTGCCGAGCGCGGCCGACAAGGGCAAGCCCGCTTTCGGGGTCCAGGCGCTCGACGCCGGCCCGGCCGGCAACGACGTCAGCGTGGACGTCGAGACGGCGGGCGAGGAGGGCAGCTTCCGACTCGTCGTGAAGCAGGGCGGCAAGCCCGTCGAGACCTTCGACAACCTGACCACCGGCAAGGGCAAGCAGAACGTCGCCACGGTGGTCAAGGCGCAGTCCAAGGTCATCACGATCGAGGAGGTGGGCACGCTCGCGGCCCCGGCGCCCGGCACGGTGGCGCTCGCGGGCGGCGGCGCGTCGGTCCCGGCGCGGCTGACGCCCGACGACTACGTGGGCAACTCGTCTGACCGGACCGGGTTCGCCGGCCTCGAGGCGGTGGACGACATCACCATGCTCTCGGTGCCCGACCTGATGACGGTCTACGAGCAGGGCATGATCGACATGGAGGGCCTCAAGGCCGTCCAGCTCGCGATGCTCGCGCACTGTGAGCTGATGGGCGACCGGGTCGCGATCCTCGACGCGCCGCCAGGGCTCAACGCCCAGCAGGTCAAGGAGTGGCGCGTCGACAAGGCCGGCTACGACAGCAAGTACGCCACGCTGTACTGGCCGTGGGTCAAGGTCTTCGACCCGCTCTCGGGCCAGGCCAAGTTCGTGCCGCCGTCCGGCCACATGGCCGGGATCTGGGCGCGCAACGACGACACCCGCGGCGTCCACAAGGCGCCCGCCAACGAGGTCGTCCGGGGCGCGATCAGCCTCGAGCTCAACATCACCAAGGCCGAGCACGACCAGCTCAACCCCAACGGGATCAACTGCATCCGGGCGTTCCCCGGCCGGGGCATCCGGGTGTGGGGCGCGCGGACGGTCTCGAGCGACCCCGCCTGGCGCTACCTCAACGTGCGGCGGCTGTTCAACTACGTCGAGGAGTCGATCTTCGAGGGCACCCAGTGGGTGGTCTTCGAGCCCAACGACATCCGCCTCTGGGGCCGCGTGAAGCGGACCATCAACGCGTTCCTGCTGCGCGTGTGGCGGGACGGCGCCCTGTTCGGGGCGACCCCGGAGCAGGCGTTCTTCGTCAAGTGCGACGAGTCCAACAACCCGCCCGAGACCCGCGACGCGGGGCAGCTGATCATCGACATCGGCATCGCCCCCGTGAAGCCGGCCGAGTTCGTGGTGTTCCGGATCGCGCAGTTCTCGGGCTCCCCGGACGCCGAGTGACCACCCCCGCCTGACCAGCCGCCACGGAGGCACGCATGCCGACCACCGATCCGCTCCTGCAAGGCAACGTACTGCTGGACATCGACGGCCTGGGCGTCGTCGCGAACTTCACCTCGGTCTCGGGCGTCTCGAGCGAGGTGGAGATCGTGGACCACCCCCACGTCAACGCCCAGGGCAAGGTCACCATCGGGAAGCTGCCGGGCAAGCCCAAGACGCCCACGATCACCCTCAAGCGGGGCCTGACCGGCGCGACCGACATCTGGGACTGGCACGTCAAGGTGATGCAGGGCACGCCGGACCGCCGCAACGGCTCGGTGATCCTGATGAACACCCTCGGCGAGGAGGTCCTGCGCTACAACTTCACCAACGCCATGGTCTCCAAGATCAGCCTCTCCGAGGGCGGCGCCACCGCCAGCGGCGTCCAGATCGAAGAGGCCACCCTGGCCTGCGAAACCCTCGTCAAGGGCTAGGACGGCCATGACGATCACGGCACCGCCCGGGTCGGCGGCCGAGCGAGGGGGCGCGGGCGTGTCGGACGCCCTGCGGACCGAGTACGCGTTCGTGCTCCCCCGCGGCTACGTCGACGGCTCGGGCGCGGTGCACCGCGAGGGCGTCATGCGCCTGGCCACGGCGCGCGACGAGATCATCCCGCAGCGGGATCCGCGCGTCCGCGAGAACGAGGCGTACCTGACGATCCTGCTGCTCTCGCGGGTCGTGACCCGCCTCGGCACGCTCCCGCAGGTGCACACCGGCGTGATCGAGGGCCTGTTCGCCTCCGACCTGGCGTTCCTCCAGGACCTCTACCGTCGAGTGAACCAGGAGGGCCACACGCAGGCGGCGGTCACGTGCCCCGCCTGCGGGCACGGCTTCACCGTCGACGTGGCGGGTGAGCAGCGCCTGGGGGAATCGTGACGTACGCGACCGACCGGCTGTTCGAGGAGATCGCGTACGTCGCCTACCACTTCCACTGGCCGATGGACACGATCCTCGACCTGGAGCACCCCCTCCGCCTCCGGTTCGTCGAGGAGATCGGCCGGATCAACCAGCGCCTGTCCGAGGAGGGCTGAGCCGTGCGCCTGCCCTGGCCGCTCGGCCGCCGCCCGGCGCCTGACGGACCGTCGTCCCACGGGGCCGACTCGGACGATACGCGGACCGCTGTCCCGGTCGAGCCTGATGCGAGCCGCGCCGATGCTGTGGCACCGCCCACCGGCGCCTGGGCCACGCTCCCGCCCATCGAGCGCGCCAGCGGCGACCCGCCGCTCGTCGCGCCGAGCGCCCCGTTCCTCGCGGACGTCCCGGGGCACCGGGCCCTGCCGCCGGTCGTCGGCCGGCTTGGCCACGACACCGGGCCGACGGCCCCGCCGGGCCTCGTCGCGGCGCACGCCGTGGCGGTGCCGGCCCTGACGTCGAGCGCCCCGCTCACCCCGCGGCATGTCCAGCGCCAGGCCGCGGGCAACGCCACGCTGTCCGCCCAGGCATCCGGCGCCGCGGAGGACGCGGGCGCGGAGCCGGGATCGACGCAGGTCCCCGCCGCCCCTGCCGGCGCCGGCGACGGAGCTGCCGATGCCCCGCTTCGCCGCCTGCCGGCGGTGAGCCCGGCCGCGACCGTCACCCCGTCGCCGCAGCCGCTGACCGCGGCACCGCCCCACCTGACGGCGCTGGGCGGACGGCGCAAGACGTCCGCGCCCGCCGGGTTCCCGGAACCGCCCGTGCAGCGCGCGGCCTCCTCGGCTGCCGAGTCGCCGGCCACCGGCGCGGCGCCACGGTGGTCCGAGACGCCGAGCCGCACGACGCCGGACGCCATGCCCGCGGCGACGCCCGGCACGCCCGCCGGCCCGCCTGTCCGGCGACCTGGCCTGGGAGCGCCGCTTCCGTCGGCCCCGCCCAGTGCCGTGGCGCAGCGGCAGGCCGCCGATGCCGCACCCTCGAGCAGCCCGTCCCTGAGCCGCGTCGCGGCCCGCCGGGGCGCCCAGTCCGCCCCGCCAGCCCCCAGCACCCCGGACACCGCGCTGGCGCCGGCGCCCGAGCCCGCGTCTGCCCCGGAGCCGCCGGCCGCCCGTCCCCTGCCCACGCTGCCCGTGGTCAGCCGCCGCTCGGCGGCGGAGAGCACGCCTGCGTTCCCGACAACCGCGGTCGGCGCCCCGGGCACGTCCCCGGCGACCGCGGCAGCGCCGCCGTCGGCCGGGGGATCGGGCCCCGTCATGCCCTCGGCCGAGCTCCCCCGCCCCGCGCCGCTGGGCGGCGCCCGCCCGGTCCGCGCGGCCGCCCCCGTGCAGCGCGCCGTCCCGCGCGACACGACCGGGGCACACCCGCTGCGGCCGGCGATCGCCCCGCTGGTACCCGTCACGCCGCCGGCCGGCGCCGCCTCGACCGCATCGCCGGACGGGCCTGCCGCCGACGCCCCCGTGACCGCGCGGTGGGCGCCCGCCCCCTCCCTGCCCGCCCTGATCACCGCGGTGCCCCCTGCCGACGCGTCGGTCGCGGCCGCGAGCCCGGCTGCCGCACGCTCCGCGACGGCCGCGGCCCCTGGGGCTCCGCCGGCCAACGAGATCGTCTTCCCGCCGCGGGAGCCCGCGTCCGAGTTGCCCGGCTGGGCGTCCGCCCCCGTGGCGCCCCCGTTCGAGGTCCAGCGGTCGGCGGCCGGCCCCTCGCGCGCCGCGGCGGCCGACCCCGGCCTGTCGCTCGCCCGGCCCCGCCCGGCGTTCACGCCGGCGGCGCAAGGCGGCCCGGCGGTCGCGTGGTCCCAGGCCGCCTCGGCGCCCCAGCCGGTGGGCATCGTGGCGGGCCCGGCGGCATCCGGGGCTCCGGTGGTCCAGGCTTCGCGCGCCACGGGCGCGTCGCCGCTCGCGGTCACGGCCACCCCGGTCGTCCAGCGCGTGGACGGAGCGGCCCCGAGTGCCCCGTCAGCACCCGCGGAGCGCTCCGAGGCCGAGCTCGACGAGCTCGCACGCTCCCTCTTCGGCCGGATCCGGAACCAGCTCCGGACCGACGTCCTCCACGACCGGGAGGCCCGCGGCCTCCCGTTCGACGCGTTCTAGCGAGGAGCTCCGATGGGCGATCCCGCCATCAGCGTCTGCTACAAGGTCACGATCGACGGGATGATGCCGCTCGGGCTGTGGACCAAGGTCGAGGGGCTCGGCTTCGAGTTCCAGGTCACCGAGTACCGCGAGGGCGGCACCAACGGGTACATGCACAAGATCATCGGGCCCAGCAAGTACACCAACCTGCGCCTCAGCCGACCGGTCGACAGCACCTCCGACATGCTGATGCTCTGGCTCCAGAGCAACCTCGTGAAGGTGATCCCCCAGACGATGTCCGTCGAGGCGATGGACGCCGCGGGCAACACCATCACCACCTGGAGCATGACCAACGTCGTGCCCGTGAAGTGGACCGGGCCGACGCTCGACGTCATGACCAACAACGTGGCCACCGAGACGCTCGAGGTCACCTACCAGGAGATCCTCGGCCTCGGCGGGCTCGGCGCCGCGCTGGCCGGAGCGCTCACTGGCGCGGCCGACCTCGGCGTGTCCTTCTGAGGCCGGGCTGCCATGGACGAGATCGCGAGCGCGGCCGGCTCGATCGCCGGCGACATCGGCGGGGCGCTTGGGCTGACCAAGCCCGCCAAGGCGAAGCTCGTCTGCGTCGGCAGCAACCTGCCCTCGGGCGACACCTCGATCGAGTGCATGTTCAACCCGACCGAGTACCGCCTCACCCAGACGCTGTCGGTGACCCGCAACCACTCGACGGGCACGCCCGGCGGCACCGCGCAGTACGCGGGCACCGACCACATGACGCTCACGGTGCAGCTGTTCTTCGACGACTTCGCGTCGGCGAAGGGCAACGTGACGCCCAAGATCACGACCCTGCTCACCTGGACCAAGCCCACCGACAGCTCCCGCGACAGCGGACCCTGCCCGCCGCTGGTGGCCTTCCGCTGGGGCGGCAACCCGCAGCTCGACAGCTTCTCGGGGTTCCTGACCAACGTCACGGTCAACTACACGGTGTTCCGGCGCGACGGCACGCCGGTCCAGGCCAGGGTGGACATCACGATCGCGGGCCAGGACGAGCAGTTCGGCAGCCAGAACCCCACGTCCCACGCGATCGACAGCCGTCGCGTGCACACGGTCCTCGACGGCGACTCGCTGCAGTCGATCGCCTACCGCGAGCTGGGCAAGGCCGCGTACTGGCGGGCGATCGCGGAGCTCAACCGGATCGACGACCCGCTGCGGCTCGTGCCCGGCCAGACGGTGATCGTGCCCACGCCGGCCGACGCCGCGCGCCTGTCCTGAGGCGGCCATGGCCACGGCAACGCAGTCGGTCCGCCACAAGATCGAGGTCGAGGGCTCGGAGCTCTCGGCCGACGTCTCCGCGCAGCTCGAGCGCGGCACGGTGCGGCACCGGCTCGCGATGCCCGACATGGCCTGGCTCGCGTTCCGCGACCCGACGTACGACGTGCTCTCGAGGGCGGGCCTCCAGATCGGCGCAGCCCTCAAGGTCTCGGCCACCTCGGTCCGCTCGGACACGCCCGCCCTGCTGTTCGATGGCGAGGTGACCTCGATTGAGGCGGAGTACGACGCCCTCGGGGCGCGGGCAGTGGTCCGCGGCTACGACCGGTCGCACCGCCTGATGTCCGGGCGCAAGACCGCCACCTACCAGAACGTCAAGTACAGCGACGTGGCCCAGCAGCTGGCCGGCAACGCGAGCCTGACGCCCGACATCGACGAGACCGACGGGGTGTTCGACCACCTGTTCCAGGCCAGCGAATCGGACCTCGACTTCCTCTACCGCCTGGCCGGGCTCGCGAACCGGGTGCTGCGGGTGGTGGGCACGACCCTCGAGTTCAAGGAGGCGACCCCCTCGTCGAGCGGGCCGGGCGCCGGCGACATCAGCGGCACCAACCCGGTCCAGCTCTGGTGGGGCGCCGACCTGCTCGAGTTCCGCGGGCGGATGAGCTCGGTCGCCCAGGTCGCGAGCGTGGAGGTCCGCGGCTGGGACCCCGGCCAGAAGCAGGCCGTGATCGGCAAGGCCCAGGCCAGCGCCAGCAACGTCTCGCTCAACACCAGCGTCGACGAGCTCGCCCAGAAGGCCGGCGGCCAGACGTACACCGTGACGGACCACCCGGTCCTGACCCAGGACGCCGCCGATGCGCTCGCGACATCGCGGGCGGAGCAGATCGGCAGCGCCGGCTTCGAGGCGACGGCGGTGGTCGTGGGGACGCCGGACCTGCGGGCCGGGACGGCCGTGAGCATCAACGGCGTCGACCCCGCACTGGCCGGCAAGTGGACCGTGGCGGCCGCCAACCACGAGTTCGGGGACGGCGCCTATCGCGTGGGCCTCGAGTTCGGCGGCACCCAGGACCGCTCGCTCCACGGCCTCGTCACGCAGGGCGGCGGCAGCGCATCGCCAGCCCGCCGGATGACCGGCGTCGCCGTGGCCGTGGTCACCGACAACGATGACCCCGACAAGATCGGCCGGGTCAAGGTCAGTCTGCCGTGGCTGAGCGACGACGCCGAGACGTGGTGGGCCCGGGTGGCGGCCCCGGGCGCGGGCCCCGACTACGGGCAGGTCTGGGTGCCCCAGGTGGGCGACGAGGTCCTCGTCGCGTTCGACCACGGGGCGATCGACCACCCGTACGTGCTCGGCGGCCTGTGGAACGGGCAGGACAGCGCCCCGCTCGGCGACGACATCACCGCGTCGGGCAAGGTCAAGCGGGCGGGCTTCATCTCGCGGACCGGCCACAAGCTCGTGTTCTTCGACGACTCGGGCGAGTCCGGCATCGCGCTGATCTCGGCGGGCAACAAGTTCCGGATCTCGCTCAACGAGACCAAGGGCACCCTCCACATCTACGCCGACGGCGACATCAAGGTGGAGGGGACCAAGAACATCGAGCTCACCGCGCAGGGCGACTTCAAGGTCACGGCCCAGAACGTGACGGTCCAGGGCCAGGCCCAGACCGCCATCAAGGGCCAGACGGTCGGGATCAACTAGAGGAGGCGGGCGTGGGCGAGGAGTTCATCGGCCGCGGCTGGGCGTTCCCGCTGCACACAGACGCCACCGGCAGCGTGGCGCTGGTCTCGCGCGAGCGCGAGATCGAGGAGGCGATCCGGATCATCCTGGGCACCTCGCCCGGCGAGCGGCCGATGCGCCCCGAGTTCGGCTGCCGCATCCACGACCACATCTTCGCGCCTGCCGACGGCGCCACCGCCGCGGCCATCCGCGCCGACGTCAAGGCGGCGCTCCGCCAGTGGGAGCCGCGCATCGACGTCGAGGACGTGATCGTGTCGTTCGACGCGCGGGACGCCGCCCTGCTCTACATCGACGTCCGCTACGTGATCCGGCGGACGAACGACCGCCGCAACCTCGTGTTCCCGTTCTACACGATCCCGGGAGGAGACTGACGATGGCCCTGCCGGTCCCCAATCTCGACGACCGACGCTTCCAGGACCTGGTCGACGAGTCCAAGCGCCTGGTCCAGCAGCGCTGCCCCGAGTGGACCGACCACAACGTGTCGGATCCGGGGGTGACGCTGATCGAGCTGTTCGCGTGGATGACCGACCAGGTCGTCTACCGGCTCAACCGCGTGCCCGACCGCAACTACGTCAAGTTCCTCGAGCTGATCGGGGTGACCCTGTTCCCGCCCACCGCCGCCCGCTCGCCGATCACGTTCTGGCTGTCTGCGCCCCAGCCGGACACCAAGACGATCCCTGCCGGCACGCAGGCGGCGACCATCCGGACCGACACCGTCGAGGCGATCGTGTTCGCCACGACCGAGGACCTCGCGATCATCCCGGTCTCGCTCGGCCTGCTGGGCTCCATGATCGACGGCAAGACGTACCGCGACCACGGCGAGGACCTCGGCAAGGGCACGGGCGTGTTCCCCTTCCAGGAGGTCCCGGTGCCCGGCGACGCGCTGTACGTGGGCCTCTCCGAGGCGGCGCCGTCGAACGCCGTCCGGCTCCGCGTCGCCGCGTCGATCGACGGCGTGGGCGTGGACCCCAACGATCCGCCGCTCGCCTGGGAGGCGTGGACCGGCGACGACTGGGAGCCCTGCGAGCTCGACAGCGACTCGACGGGCGGCCTCAACCGCGACGGCGACGTCGTGCTCCACCTGCCGCGGGGCCATGTCGCGTCGCTGATCGCCAAGCAGCGGGCGGGCTGGCTCCGGGCTCGGGTCACGCCGCTCGTCGAGGGCCAGCCCGCCTACAGCGCCAGCCCGCGGATCACCACGCTCACGGCCGTGACGGTGGGCGGCACCGCCGACGCGGTCAACGCCGAGCGCGTCCAGGGCGAGGAGATCGGCGAGTCCGAGGGCGTGCCCGGGCAGCGGTTCACGCTCAAGCGCGGGCCGATCGTCCCGGGCGATGAGCCGCCCGTGCTGGAGGTCACCGAGGGCGAGGGCTGGGCGCCCTGGACCGCGGTGGACGACTTCTCCGACAGCCTGCCTGACGACCACCACTTCGTGCTCGACCCGTCGAGCGGCGATGTCCGGCTGGGCCCGGCCGTGCGGCTGGCCGACGGCACCCTGCGCCAGTACGGCGCGGTGCCCGCCAAGGGTGCCCACCTCCGGCTCCGCGAGTACCGGACCGGCGGCGGCCGGCGCGGCAACGTCGCGGCCCGCGCGGTGAGCGTCCTCAAGTCGGCCATGCCGTTCGTGTCGAAAGTGGAGAACCGCAAGCCGGGCCGCGGCGGCGTGGACGGCGAGGACATCGAGAGCGCCAAGGTCCGGGGGCCCATCCGGCTCCGGGCCCGCAGCCGCGCGGTGACCACCGAGGACTACGAGCAGCTGTCCCGCGAGGCCGCCCCCGAGGTCGCGCGCGTCCACGCGGTGGCGGCCGGCGACGGCGCCGACGCCGGCGGCGTGCGCGTGCTGGTGGTGCCCACCGCGGACAGCGACCAGGGGCGCCTCCGGTTCGAGCAGCTGGTGCCCAGCCCGGAGACCCTCCAGCGGATCACCGACCGGCTCGAGGAATCGCGGATCATCGGGACCCGCGCGCTGGTCGAGCCCCCGGTGTACCGGGGCGTCACCGTGGTCGCACGCCTGCGGGCGCGCTCGCGCATCAACCCCACGCGCCTCCAGGAGGAGGCGCTGACGGCCCTCTACGCGTACTTCCACCCGATCACCGGGGGCCCCGACGGGGGCGGCTGGCCCTTCGGGCGGCCCGTCAACGTGGGCGAGGTGTACTCGGTCCTCCAGGCGCTGCCGGGCACCGAGCTCGTCGAGGACGCCCGCCTGTTCGGCGCCGACCCGGTCACCGGGCAGCGCGGCCAGCAGACGCAGCGGCTCGACGTCGAGCCTCACGCCCTCGTGTTCAGCTACGAGCACCAAGTGCTCGTCGAGGGATCGTGATGCGCGGCCTCATCGATGGGCTGCCCTCGCCCCACCCGCTCGGGCCGACGCTGCCCGCGCTGTACCAGGAGGACGGCTTCGCCCAGCGGATGCTCGGCGGCCTCGACGAGGTCCTCGCGCCCATCTTCTCGACGCTCGACAACCTCGACGCCTACCTCGACCCCTGGACGACGCCGCCCGACTTCCTCCGCTGGCTGGCAGGCTGGGTCGGCGTCACGCTCGACGACACCTGGGACGAGCCGCGCCGTCGGGCCGTCGTCGCGCGAGCCGCCGAGCTGTACCGCATGCGCGGCACGGCCGCGAGCCTGGCTGCCCAGGTCGAGATCCAGACCGGCGGGTCGGTGGAGATCATCGAGAACGGCGCGACGAGCTGGTCCGTGGACCCGGGCGGCGACCTGCCCGGGACGGCCGACCCGCTGGTCGTGGTCCGGGTGACGGTGCCCGACCCGAAGGCGATTGACGGCCAACGGCTCGACGCGCTCGTCATGGCGGCGAAGCCGGCCCACGTGCTGCACCGGATCGAGATCGTCAAGGGCCCCGCGAAGGGCTGACGGTGTCGACCCTGTCCCGCGTCGCGTCCGCCTCCGGCCCCCGGTTCGCACACAACGCGGCGTCGCCGAGCCCGCGACACGGCTATCCTCTGGCGACCCACTCCTGTGCGCTGGGGTTTGCAAGGTGATCGTCTGCGGGAACTGCGGCCACCAGAACGATGCGACGGACGCGTTCTGCGGGAACTGCGGCCAGTTCCTCGAGTGGACCGCGCAGGGTGGCGCGGCGAGCGCCCCGTCGCCTGGCGAGACGTCACCGGACAGCGCCGGCGCGCGCCCGACGACGGGCCGAGCCGGACGTGGCGGCTGGTCGAGCGACCGCGTTGTCGTGGTGGACTCGCCTGAGCCAGAGCCGGCGCCGGTGCCCGAGCCCGAGCCGGCGGCCGCGGCGCCGGAGGCCGAGGCGGTGCCCGAGGCGGCGGCGCCAGCAGTACCCGAGCCCGAGCCTGAGCCGGCGGCTGCGGCGCCGGAGGCCGAGATGGTGCCCGAGCCCGAGGCGGCGCGGGCGGCGGCGGACGTGGTCGCGGAGCCGGAGCCCGAGGCGGCGCCAGCAGCGCCGGAGCCCGGGGCGGCCGCTGAGCCCGCGCCGCCGGCGGCCGATGCCGCCCCGATGTGGCCCGCAGCGACACCACCCTGGCCATCGCAGGCCGAGCCGGCCGAGCCGGCCGAGACACAGCCAGTTCCTCCTGCTGCGTCCGAGACCGCGGCACCGGACGCGGTCACCGCTCCCGACGCCCCGCCGGAGCCGGCAGGCTGGTCGATGCCGGAGCGCGCAGCCGGGCCCGATGCCGCGCAATCCGCGCCGTCCTCGCCTGGCTGGCCAGCACCGTTCGGCACGGTCGAGCCGGTCGCCGGTCCGACGCCAGAGCCCGAAGCCGTGGCCGAGCCCGAAGCCGTGGCCGAGCCCGAAGCCGTGGCCGAGCCGGAGCCCGAGCCGGAAGCCGCAGCCGAGCCGGAAGCCGCAGCGGAGCCCGAGCCCGAGCCCGAGCCCGAGCCGGAAGCCGCAGCCGTGACCGAGCCGGAAGCCGCAGCCGAGCCCGAGCCCGAGCCGGAAGCCGCAGCCGTGGCCGAGCCGGAAGCCGCAGCCGTGGCGGAGCCGGAAGCCGCAGCCGCAGCCGAGCCCGAAGCCGCAGCCGAGCCCGAGCCCGAAGCCGGCCGTGAACCGGCGGCTGCCGGGTCGCTTGGCATCGTGGAACCTGCGGCCGAGTCCGCACCCATGCTGACGCCAGCAGAGCCGCTACCGGTGCCGGCGGAGCCGGAGCCGACCGTTGCGGCCGAGCCCAGCATGGCCGCCGAGGCCGAGCCCGTCCCGGAGCCGGCTGTCGCGGGTTCGCCTGGAGCTGAGCAGGAGGCGGCGACTGAAGGACCGCTTGCCGCGCCGGAGGCGGCGGGCGAGACCGCGCCCGAGCCGCTGTCGGCGGCCCAGCCCGAGCCGCTGTCGGCGGCCCAGCCCGAGCCGCTGTCGGTGGCCGCTGCTGCAACCGAGCCGGCACCAACGCCCGGGCTGGCACCCGATCACGCGCCGTTCGGCGTCGCCGGGCCGACCCCCGGCCCGGAGCCCACTGCTTCGACGGCGCCGATCCCCGAGCCCATGCCGGAGCTTCCGCCCGAACGACGGCCCGATCCTGCCATCCCTGCCGCACCGATCGGCGAGACGATCACGTCGTTCGAGCCGAAGCCTGTCCTTCCGGCGCCACCCGCCGCACGTCGAGGCGGCCCGTCGAAGACCGCGTCCGTCACGCTGGGCTCGACGGGCAGCCGTCTCGGCACAACGCCGCCGATGCCGACAGGCCCCTCGCCCGCCGCGTCGCCGTTCCCCGGCGTTCCGGGGGCTTCGTCCGGCTCGACAGTCGCGCCCCGCACGCCCGCCGCGCCCTCCTCCGCCCTGTGGGGCCAGCCGGCGGCCGCCGCCCCTGGCGCGGCTCGGTCAGTACCGGCCACATCACCGACACCGGCCACATCACCGACACCGGCCGCGCCGCTGCCAGCGCCGCCCCCACCGCCCGGCTGGGTCCCCCCGCCGTCGACGCCGTCCGCGCCATCGGCCGCCGTCCAGCCCGCCCCGAGCCAGCCGCGCGTCGTCCAGCCGTCGGCCCGGCCGCCCGGACCCGCGCCGGTCCAGCCCGGCGCCCAGGCCACTCCCGCCCGCGTGGAGCCCGCTGCCCGGCCGCCCCAGACGACGGCACCGGGCTCCGAGCCCGCGGCCCGTCTCCCCACCGCCGGGGCCGTGCAGCGACCGAAGCCGGCGGCGACCGTCTCCACCCGGGTGGCACAGCCGGGCGATCGCATCTGCCCCAACTGCGGCGAGGCGAACGACGCCGCGCGCAAGTTCTGCCGCCGATGCGGCACGACGCTCGTGAACGCCCAGATCGTCACCGAGACGGTCAAGGTCTCGTGGTGGCGCCGTCTGTTCCGGCGGCAGCCGAAACAGTACGCGGCCGGCGAGCGGACCAGGACCATGGCTGCCGGCCCGAGCCCGAGCGCCGTGTCGCGGGTCAGGCGGTTCGTGCAGGTCATCGTCCTGCTCGCCATCGTCGTCACGCCGGTCCTGTACCTGGCGGTGCCGCCGGTGAAGCAGGCGATCAACTCGGCCATGTCGACCGTCACGGGCCAGATCCAGCACATCATCAACCCGAAACTCGACCCGATCCGTCCGGTCTCGGTGACCACGAGCGACCAGATGGCAGGCCACCCGGTCTCGCAGATGTTCGACAAGTTCTCGAACACCGACTGGCGGGCCAGCGGCCAGGAGCCGTCGGCCACGGTCACCTTCGACCACAAGTTCGACCTCGGCGCCCTGATCGTGCACTCGGGCGCGTCCGACAACTTCGTCGCCACGCGCCGGCCGTCACAGCTGCTCCTCACCTTCCCCGACGGCTCGTCCACCACGATCAACCTCAAGGACGACAACGCACCGCAGACGATCAACGTGGACAAGAGCGGGATCTCGAGCTTCGTGATCACGGTGGTCGCGACGAACGGCCCGGCGAACCAGCCGCTCGTCATCTCCGAGATCGAGGTCTTCGCGAAGGACTGACGTCCGGCCGATGTTCCGGGACGGTCTCGTCGGCCGCTGGCGTCGCGAGGCACGCACGCGGCACCCGAGGGCGCCTCGCCCGACCGACCCGACCGACCCGACCCGGCTGCCGACGGCTGGCCGTGCCGCGAGGTCAGCGGCCGGGATGGACCTCGTCGCCCATGCCGAGGCCGGCCAGCACCGCCTCATATTGGCGACGGTCCCGGGTGGCGGCACCGGCGTCGCCCGCGCGGTCGTGGGCGTCAATGAGCAGGCGCCACAGCGGATCGTGGTAGCGGTCCACGGCCAGACCCGCGCGACAGGCCCGCACGACGGCCTCGAGGCCGCCCTCGCCGAGCGCCGCCTTCGCCGCCGCGACGGCGGCCGAGACCCCGAGAGCGCGCAGCTGCTCGCGGCGCTCGACCGCCCAGTCCGCCGGGCCGTCTTCCGGCAGGAGCTCGACGTCCAGCCGCTCGACCACCGCGAGGTGGAGGGCCGTGACGGGCGCGCCCCGCGCCTCGGCGTCGCGCGCCTCTGCAGCCGCGCGCTCGATCTCCCGCAGGTCGATCGACCCCTCGGGAGCCGCGAGGCGATAGGCGTCGCCGTCACGGACGACGCCGAGCTCCGGCGATGCCGCCAGGACGCCGCGGATGGACGACACGCAGACCTGCAGGCTCCGCGCGCTTGTCGCAGCATCGCCGGATGGCCACAGGGCGTCCTGTAGCACCTCACGGTGGACCGCGGCCGGAGCGTGGACCGTCAGGAGGTGCAGCAGGGCCCGCGCCCTGGGCTTGAGGATCGACAGGTCGAGCGGCTGCCCGTCGACCGTGATCGCGTACCCGCCGAGCGTCGTGATGCGGATCGCGCGCGCCTCGCGCTGGCCTTCGCCGTCGCCGGACAGCGGCGCCCGCCGATTCTCCCTCCCGCGCCAGCCCGGCAGGGCCAGCCCGGTCTCCGCCTCGACGTCCGCTGCCAATTGGCAGTACTCATCGGCCCGCGACGGGTCCGCCAGCCCCAGCGCACGGTACGCGGGCAGCCGGCCGCCGGTGGCGCCGGAGGACCTGGCCATCGCCACCGCGCCGAGGGCGGCGTCGCGTGCGCCCTCGGGATCGCCTGCGACGGTCGCGAGCGCGACCAGCGCCCGGGCCCAGGACTCCAGGACGCCGGCGCCCAACCGCCGGAAGGCCGCCGCCGCCGCCTCGGCCGCCAGGAGTCGCGGCTCCGCAGCCCCGGGACCGTCGGGCGGATCGAGGGCGTCGGCGTCGTCCCCGGCGCCGAACCAAGCTGCCGCGAGCGAGTCGATGGCGGCCCCCCACGGGTCGTCGGGCTGGTCTTGCGCCGGCTCGACGTCATGGTCGGGCCGATCCGCCGCCGGGCTGACGCGGGTGCGGCGCTGTGCCAATTGGCGCCCGATCGCCGCCAGCCAGCTTGCCCCGGCCCGCTCTGCGAGCTCGACGGCACCGGCCAGGCTCGCCAGGCCGCCCGGCTCGTCGGCGAGAAGCTGGGCGCTGGCGAGGCCGAGCGCCGCAGCCGCGTCGAGCGCCGGGTCGAGGTCCGGGACTTCCCGGGCCGCCTGGAACCAGCGCGAGGCCTCACGCAGGTGGCCGGCGGCGAGCCACAGGAGACCGCGCACGAGCGGGCGGTGCGTCTCGTCGACCGCAGCCGCGTCCCTGGCGGCCCCAGCCGGGTCTCGTGCCAGCCCTGACCGCAGCGTCGCCGTCCAGTGGGCCGGCACGGGTGCGGCAGGGTCGAGCCAGGCGGTCAGCGCCGTGCGCTCCTGGCGGCAGAGGTATGCGGGCGACGCCGCCCCGAAGCCACCCTCGGCGCGGTCGTACCACTCGAGTGCCGCCGCCCAGCGGCCCTCCGCACGGGCCTGACGGGCGGCCGCGAGCATGAGCCACGGCTCGTGCCGGACCAGGGCGGGCGGCAGCCGCTCCAGCCAGCCGTGCCCGCTGGCGGCGAGCCGCTCCCCGCGTCCGCGGAGCAGCCGGTCGACGGCCGTCCAGTCCTCGGCGCGCGACCAGGCGGTCAGCGCCTCGGTGAGCGCGCCGTCGGCCTCCATCAGCGCGGCGGCCCTCGCGTAGCGCGCCCGGGCGCCATCCTCGCCCAGGTCACCCACCAGCCGCCGGTCGAGGTAGGAGCGGAGCACCTCGTGGTAGCGGTACGTGCCGTCGGAGCCCTCCACCGGCACGGTGAACACGCCGCGCCGGACCAGCTCCTCGAGGATCGCCTCGCTGCCCGTGGTGCCGCGGAGGCGGTCGCAGAGCGGTCCCGAGAGGCGGCCCAGCACGCACGTCTCGCGCAGGAAGTCTCCGAGCTCGGCGGGCAGCTCCGCGAGCACGTTGCGGGCCAGGTACTCCCGCACCATCCGGCTCTGGCTGCCCACGCTCGCGAGCAGCCGGCGCCGCTCGTCGGCGGGCTTGCCGGCCGACGCGAGGTGGAACAGCTGGAGGCCCGCGGCCCAGCCCTCGGTCCGCCGGGTGAGCTCGGCCAGGATCCCCGGCGCCACCGGGTCGCGATAGACGTCCCGGTAGAGCTGCTCCACCTCCCACGAGCGGAAGCGCAGGTCCTCTGGCCCGATCTCGAGCAGGTCGCCCGAGACCCGGAGGCGGGGCAGGTTGAACCCGGGCGTGACCCGGCCGCCCACCAGGATCGTGAGCGAGCCCGGCGCGTAGTCCACGAGCCGGCCGAACGCGGCCTCGGCGGCGGATCCCTCGAGTGCGTGGAAGTCGTCCACGACCAGCAGCGCACGGCCGACCGGGCGCGCCTCGAGCGCCCGGATGACGTCGTCCACGCCAGACCACCCCCCGCGCAGGCCCGGCAGGACCGGGACCAGCGCAGCCTCGAGGTGGCGGACGAGGGCTGACTCGTCGCGGTCGAGCGCCTCGGCCCGATACCAGGCGACGGGATGGCCGCTGGCCGCCGCGAAGCCCGCGAGGAGGGTCGTCTTGCCCGAGCCGGCGGGCGCGATCACGAGCGCCAGCCGACGGCCGGCCGCGCCGGCGAGCACGGCATCGAGACGGTCGCGCGGCAGGGCGTCGAGCAACGGGGCGCGCACCTTTGCCGGCACGACGGCCGGCAAGGGCTCGCGGTCGGCGGGGGCGGGACGGAACCCACCGTCACGGCCAGGCGGCAATGGACGCTCCCCAGGGCAGATCCAGCTGCCCCCGAGGGCGGGCTGGAGGACGCCTATCGTGCCACTCCGTTGGGCGCGGGTCCACCCCGGAATGTGCCCGATCCCGACGGGCACCTGGCAGCCGGTCGCCGGACCTGCCCGACAGAGGTGCGGGCGGCAGGCCCGGGCGCCGTCAGGACGCGGTTGCGTCCGAGGCGGGGGCGGCAGGATCCGGCGGGGCCGCCGCACCGGAGCGCGCCGCGGCGCCGTCGACGGACGGCGCGCCGAGGAGCAGGCCCTGGCCGTACTCGATCCCGAGGCGGATGAGGACCCGCCGCTCGGCCTCGGTCTCCACGCCCTCGGCGACGAGGTGCGTGCCCGTCTGCGAGGCGTAGTGGACCATCCCCGCGACGAGCGCCTGGCGCGCCGTGTCGCGGTCGATCTCGTGGACGAGGCCGAGGTCGAGCTTGAGGAAGTCGGGCCGCAGGTCGAGCACCTGCCGCAGGCTCGTGTAGCCGGCCCCGGTGTCGTCGACGGCGATCATCGCGGGGGCGCCAAGCAGGGCCAGCATGTCGCGGAGGCGCAGGTAGTCCGCCGGGGCGATGGCCTCGGTGAGCTCGAGGACGACCGGCCGGTCGGCAGCCGCCACGATCCCGGCGGCGCGGCCGCTGAGCACCAGCGACGGCGCGAGGTTCACCGACAGCCAGCCGTCGCGGCCAAGGCCGCGGAACGCCTCCACCGCGCGCGTCCCGCAGGCGAGCTCGAGCTCCGCGCCCAGCCCGAGCAGGTTGGCGTCCGCGAACCGCCGCGCCGGGGGCGCGCCGTCCGCGAAGCGGGTGAGCGACTCCCAGCCCACGGGGACGCCCGTGCGGAGATCGCAGATGGGCTGGAAGAAGGGCGTGAACCTGGCGTCGCCGATGATGCGCAGCATCTCCTCGTGCGAGGTGGTGGCGCTGTCCCGCCGGGCGAGCTGGGGACCGATCATCGGCCCCACGTGGGCCGCCAGCTCGGACGCGATGCGCAGGTAGCGTGCGATCCAGGCGTCGGGCGCGTCGGTCTGCGAGACGAGGTAGAGCACGGCCACCGGACGCCCGCGATGCCGCACCGGCGCCGCGACGGCCGTGAGCCCCGCGGTGTCCTCGCCCGCCGGGCGGGGCAGGCCGGGCACGCCGGGCTGCTGGCTCGTCCACGCGCCGCCGGAGGCCCGCACCCGGATCGCGGCCGAGAGCCCCGGGTCGAGGAGGTGGCCGATCCGCTGCGCGGGGTCCGGGGCGCCGCCGAGGCCCAGGAGCACGGCCGGCTCGTCGGGCGGGGCGAGGTGGACGAGCAGCGTCTCGTCCACGTCCGGGTAGCTCGCGAGCGCATCGCACAGGAGCTGCGCCGTCTCCTCGGGCGTCTCGCCCAGCTCGAGGCGCGCCATGGTCTCCTGAACGGCCGCGCGGTCGTTGAGCTCGCTCGCCAGGCCGGCGGCGAGCGTCCGCTCGAGGGTGAGGTCCCGCTTGACGCCGACATAGGCGATCGGCTTGCCGTCCGACCCGAAGACGGGCGACAGGGTGGCCTCCTCCTCGAACAGCGATCCGTCCTTGCGGCGGTTGAACAGCACGCCGCGCCAGACCTGGCCGGAGCTGAGCCGCTGCCAGAGGTCGGCGTAGATCGATGCCGAGGTGAGCCCGCTCTGGAGGATGCGCGGGTTCTCGCCGATGAGCTCGTCGCGCGTGTACCCGCTCACGCGCTCGAAGGCGGGGTTGACGTAGGTGATCGCGCCGTCGAGGTTCGTGATCAGGATCGCCTCGCCCGCCGCGTCGATCGCGCTCGCGAGCCGCGCCTGCGCGTGCTGCTGCTCGATCTGGGCGCTGAGGTCCTCGATCACGCTGACCATGCCGAGGCCGGTGGCCGCGCCAGCCGGGACGAGTGCCGCCTGGATGCGGCACGGGATGCGCCGCCCGTCGCGCCGGACCAGAGGCATCTCGGCCGCGGCCGGCACCTCGCCGCGCATCAGCCGATCCCGCAGGTCGGCGAAGGCGCCGCGGGCGTCATCGGCGACGATCCGCAGGCGCACGCCCACGGCCTCGGCGGCCGACCAGCCGAAGACCCGCTCGGCGGCCGGGTTCCACTCGGTGACGATGCCGTCGGCGTCGGTGACCACGATGGGCGCCGGGCTCGCGCCGAGCACGAGCCCCAGGCGGGCCTCGGCGGCCTGGCGGGCCACCGACTCGCCGCGGTCGACGACGATGACCACGGCGCTGTCGACCGCTCCCTCGGCCGCGGCGATCGGCGAGACCAGGATCCCCACGGGCACGCGGCCTCCGTCTGGCCGCGTGAGGACGGACGACAGCTCGAACGGGGTCGAGGTGCTGACCAGCTCGCGGAGCTCATGCGCGGTCACGTTGTCGACGAGCGGGAAATCGCCCAGCGCGTCACGGCCGACGAGCTCGACGGCGTCGATGCCCGCGATGGCGGCCAGCGCGGGGTTCGCGTAGGCAACCTCGTACGCGTCGCCGCGCCGGGTCAGCACGGCCACGCCGACCGGCGTTGCCGCGATGGCGCTGGTCAGCCGCCGGCTGCGCTCATCGGCGATGGTCCGCGCGGTCACGTCGCGGGCCACGCCCTCCACGGCGACGAGGTTCCCGGCGGCGTCCCGGACCGGCGCCAGGCGGTGCTCGGTGGTGAGCATGGCGCCGTCACGGCCGCGCCAGCGGATGAGGACCGGCCCGCCGTCGCCCGTCGACGCCTTCGCGAGGAGCGGCAGGTCCTCGGGGTGGATGAGGTCGTGGCCGAGCTCCGGATCGGCGTAGTGCTCCTCGGGCGTGTGGCCGGTGATCGCCTCGATCGACGGGCTGACGTACTCGAACCCCGGCACCGGCCCCAGCCGGAACCGGTAGACCACGTCCTGCTGGTGCTCGGCCAGCAGCCGGTATCGCTCCTCGCTGGTCGCCAGCGCGTCGCGACCGTGATCAAGGAGCGCATCGCGCGCGAACAGGGCGACCCACAGCAGGACGCCCGTGACCACGACATAGATCACGCCCTTGGCGGTCGCGATCGGCCCCCCGATCGAGGGCGGCAGCGCACCGACGACCGCGTCGGAAACGAGGATCCAGCCGATGCCGATGGCCGCGTACGCCAAGACGATCGCATCCCTGGATCGTCGACTCCGTCGTGCGTCGGACAGCTTGGCCATGCGCTCCGCAAAACCCCGTCGGGTGTCGGGTCCCTCCGTCACCCCGGTGGTTCGATTGTTCCCTGCAGAGAAGCGAAGGCGCTCCCCCCCGATCGTGGGGGGAGCGCCTTCGCCATTTGTCCTGTCCGGCCGGCTGAGTCCGGCAGCAGCCTACTTGTCGTGCTGCGTGGCGAGCACCGCCTGTGCCGCCGCGAGCCGCGCCACGGGGACGCGGAACGGCGAGCAGGACACGTAGTCGAGGCCGATCTTCTCGCACTTGTGGATCGACTCGGGGTCGCCGCCGTGCTCGCCGCAGATGCCGAGCTCGAGGTCCGGGCGGGTGCTCCGGCCCTTGTCCACGGCGATCTTCATCAGGCCAGCCACGGCATCGTCGAGGGTCTGGAACGGGTTGACCGGCAGGATCTTGTCCTCGACGTACTTGAGCAGGAACCCGCCCTCGGCGTCGTCGCGGCTGTAGCCGAAGGTCATCTGGGTGAGGTCGTTGGTGCCGAAGCTGAAGAAGCTGGCCTCGGTCGCGATCTCGTCGGCGGTGAGGGCGCCGCGCGGGATCTCGATCATGGTGCCGAACTTGTAGTCGACGCTGACGCCGCCAGCGGCGGCGACGATCTTGTCGGCCTCGGCTGCGAGCAGGGTGCGGGTGGCCCTGCAGCTCGTTCACGTGGCCGACGAGCGGGATCATGATCTTGGCGATCGGGTTCCCGCCGGCCTTGCGGACCGCGATCTGGGCGTTGAGGATCGCCCGCGTCTGGATCTTCACGAAGTCCGGGATCATGATCCCGAGGCGGCAGCCGCGGAGCCCCAGCATCGGGTTCTGCTCGTGCATCGACTTGATCGTCGCGAGCAGGACCTTGTCCTCCTCGGACGCGCCGCCGTGCTCCTCGGCCTTGGTGACCTTGACGAGCTGCTCCTCGAGGTTCGGGAGGAACTCGTGGAGCGGCGGGTCGATCAGGCGCACGACGACCGGCAGGCCGTCCATCGCCTTGAAGATGCCCTCGAAGTCGCCCTGCTGGAGCTTCTCCAGCTTGGCCATCGCGGCGTCGAACGTGGCGACCGCCTCGGCCTCGTCGGCGTTGAGCGCGTCGCCGGACGCGGCCTTGGCCTTGGCGCGGGTGGCCACGTTGGCCACGAGGATGGCGCTGCGGACCATCGCCAGGCGATCGCCCTCGCGGAACATGTGCTCGGTGCGGCAGAGGCCGATGCCGTGCGCGCCCCAGGCGCGCGCCTGCGCGGCTTCCTCGGGCTTGTCGGCGTTGGTCCACACGGCCATGCGGGCGAAGCCGTCCGCCCAGCCAAGGATTGTCTGGAGCTCGGGCTGGTCCTCGAACTTGGCGTCCACGACCGGGAGCGCGCCGGCGTAGACCCGGCCGGTGTTGCCGTCGACCGAGATCCAGTCGCCCTCCTTGAAGCCCAGGCCGGTCTTCGAGGAGGTTGCGGTCCGCGTGGCGTAGCTGACGTTCAGCTCGCTGACGCCGGCGACGCACGGCTTGCCGATCTGGCGCGCGACGACCGCGGCGTGGCTGGTGGCGCCGCCGCGGGCGGTGAGGATGCCCTCGGCGATGGCCATGCCGTGGAAGTCGTCCGGGCTCGTCTCGACGCGCACGAGGACGACCTTCTCGCCCTTGGCCTGCCACTCGACCGCGAGGTCCGCGTCGAAGACCGCCTTGCCGACGGCCGCACCGGGCGAGGCGTTGAGGCCCTCGGTGTTGATGGCCTTCGCGGCGGCCAGCGCCGTGCGCTCGAACTGGGGGCGGAGGAGCTGGTCGACCTGCGCGGGCTCGATGCGCTCGACGGCTTCCTTCTTGGTGATGACGCCCTCGTTCACCATCTGGACCGCGATCTTCACGGCCGCCTCGGCGGTCCGCTTCGCGATGCGCGTCTGGAGCATGTAGAGCTTGCCGCGCTCGATCGTGAACTCGAGGTCCTGGACGTCCTTGTAGTGCGCCTCGAGCTTCTGGCCGATCTTGACGAATTCGTCGTACGCCTCGGGCATGTCGTCCTTGAGCGTGGCGATCTTGGACGGCGTCCGGATGCCGGCCACGACGTCCTCGCCCTGGGCGTTGACGAGGTACTCGCCGTAGAGCTCGTTGGTGCCGTCGAAGGTGTTGCGCGTGAACGCGACGCCCGTGCCCGACGTGTCGCCCATGTTGCCGAACACCATCGTGACGATGTTCACGGCGGTGCCGAGGTCGTGGGCGATCTTCTGGCTGTTGCGGTAGTCGTTGGCGCGCTTGCCGAACCAGGAGGCGAAGACCGCCTTGATCGCGAGGTCGAGCTGCTCGTAGACGTCGGTCGGGAAGTCGCGGCCGGTGTCCTCGCGGACGACCCGCTTGAACTCGTCGACCAGCGCCTTGAGGTCGGCGACATCGAGGTCGGTGTCCTTGGCGTCGGGGCCGTGCTTGGCCTTGGCCTGCTCGAGCGGTTCGTCGAAGCGCTCGGCCCTCACGTCCATGACGATGCGACCGAACATGCCGATGAACCGGCGGTAGGCGTCCCAGCCGAAGCGCTCGCTGCCCGACAGGGCGATGAGGCCGGCCAGGGTCTCCTCGTTGAGCCCGAGGTTGAGGACCGTGTCCATCATGCCCGGCATCGTGAACTTGGCGCCCGAGCGGACCGAGACGAGCAGCGGGTTCTTGGGGTCGCCGAAGCCCTTGCCGGAGCGCGCCTCGACCTCCCTCATCGCCTCGAGGACGTCCTGCCACAGGCCGTCGGGCAGCTGCTTGCCGCTCGCGAAGTAGTCGTTGCAGGCGACGGTGGTGATCGTGAAGCCGGGCGGGGTGGGCAGCCCCGCGAGCGTCATCTCGGCGAGGCCCGCGCCCTTGCCGCCGAGCAGGTCCTTCATGTTGCCGTTGCCCTCGGCCGTGCCGCCGCCCCAGGCGTAGATGTAGCGCTTGGAGGCGACGTGCGGACGCTCGGACGTGGTCTGGCTGTCAGCCATGCTGCATGGGCTCCTTGTGCGTGGAAACGGGCCCATGAGGCACGGGGCCCGCGGGAGGTCACCTTTCGGGATCAACTGGAATTGTACGACGCTCGCACGAAGCACCCGGCGAACCCTCGGACCGCCCGCGAAGGCCGGCGGTCCCGCCGAAACGGGCCATTCGGCGTCGGCCTGCGGTCCACGGGGCAGGGGCGACCCGGCGGTACACTCAGGATGAGCCCCGTGCGCCCCCCGTATCTGAAGGCGAGCCCCAGGAGCATCCCCGTGACCGACCCCATCGCTGAGGACAGCCGAGTCATCGACATCTTCGCCGATGTCTACAATGCCACCCTCGTGCACCGAGCGGACCTGACCTCGGACCTCGCCTACTTCCGCGTCAAGGTCGACGGCCCGGCCACGCCGTTCACGCCCGGCCAGTACATGACCGCGGGCGTCGTCGCCGACGGCAAGATGCTCCAGCGCCCCTACTCGATCGCCTCGGCCCCGTCCACCGCGGACACCACCGGCTACGAGCTCTTCGTGCGCCACGTGCCGATCGTGCGGTTCACCACCGCGCTCTGGCGCCTCCGGGTGGGACACCGGATGCGGATGATCGGCCCCAAGGGCAAGTTCATGCTCGAGCCCGACGACGCGCGGACGCACCTGTACGTGTCCACGGGGACCGGCATCGCGCCGTTCCTCTCGATGATCCGCGAGACCATGGCCCAGGACAAGGCGCGCAAGACCGTCCTGATCAACGGCTGCTCGTTCGCGGACGAGCTCGGCTACCGCGAGGAGCTCGAGGCGTGGGAGCAGGACCCGGCGTACCGGCTCACCTACGTGCCCACGATCTCGCGCCCGGCCGACCCGCGCAACGCCGGCTGGACCGGTCGAACGGGCCGCGCCGAGCAGATCATCACCGAGACCTGCAGGGAGTTCGGGCTCAAGCCCGACAAGACCGTCGTCTACATCTGCGGCAACCCCGAGATGATCCTCAACGCCGAGCGCACCCTGATGGACCGCGGCTTCCCCGAGTTCCACGTGAAGAAGGAGCTCTACTGGCCGAAGGGCAAGGCGCCCGCGCCTGCTGGCTGACCCGGCTGACCCTGCCGCTCGCGGCGGTCATTTCGCCCGATGGTCCGCTGCGCTCCTGGTGGCCGATGCCGGCTCCCCTGCCCGCCTCCCGGCCGCCCACCTGGGCTCAATGAGCTCGTCGAGCGGTTCCTGGACCTCCTCCGCGCTGGTTCTGGATCGAGCGAGCCGGCGCAGGGCACCCGCTCCGCTTGCCACACACGCATGGGGTGACTGCACGGGAGGCCGTCCGAGCCGTTTCGCGCCATCCATGCGCGGGGTGCGTGGCTGGCGACGGGTGCGACCGACGAGCGGCTCTGGAGGGCAGGTCACCGGTCAGCAGCCCGCCGAGCATTCGCCCAGCGGTTGGATGGATCGCGAACCCCCCCGTTGACCTGGGCCGGCGGAGCGTGACCACCGCCGGCGAAGCTCGCGGCCTCGCGAGCGACGGCCCGCTGCGGGCCGGCCGGACTGCCGAACGTGCCGCAACGGACTACCCTCTTGTGACCATTGGACCGCAGCGCGGGGCCAAGGGCAGGTGTCGTGCGCGCGAGCCCATCAGCCATCCTGCGGTCATCGCCCATCAAGGGTTGATCCTCGCGTCCCGCCCCTGATCACCATTGAGGTTGTCTTGCACCCCATCGTCGAGCGAGAGCAGCTCTCCCCGAACGTCGTCCGCCTCGTCGTCGAGGCGCCTCGGATCGCGAAGGTTCGGCGTCCCGGCCAGTTCGTCATCGTCCGGAAGGGCCCGGGCGCGGAACGCATCCCGCTCACCATCGCCGACAACGACACGGGCGCTGGCACGATCACGCTGATGATCCAGGCCATCGGCGCCAGCACCACCGATCTCACCAACATGCAGGTCGGCGAGGCGATCCAGGACGTCGCCGGCCCCCTCGGCAGCGAGACCCACCTGCTCGCATCCGGCCACGCCGTGTGCGTGGGCGGCGGCGTGGGCACCGCGGTCCTGCTGCCCATCGTCCGCGCCCTCTCCGACGCCGGCGTCCACGTGACGAGCGTGATCGGCGGGCGGTCGAAGGAGTGGGTCATCCTCGAGAAGGAGCTGAGCGAGCTGGGCGACGTCGTCACCTGCACCGACGACGGGTCCTACGGCCGCCACGGCTTCGTGACTGAGGCGCTCAAGGACCTGCTCGACGCGGGTGGCGTGGATGCCGTCTACGCCATCGGCCCGGTGCCGATGATGAAGGCCGTGTCCAACATGACCCTCCCCTACAGCGTGCCGACCACCGTATCGCTCAACGCGATCATGGTCGACGGCACGGGCATGTGCGGCGGCTGCCGCGTGACGATCGACGGCCAGACGAAGTACGCCTGCGTGGACGGCCCGGAGTTCGACGCCCACAAGGTGAACTTCGGTGAGCTCGCCGACCGCCTGACCACCTACCGCCCGTTTGAGCAGCAGGCCCTCGACAAGCTGGGCGCCTGCGCAACTACCGAGGTGAAGTCGTGACCGACACCGCGTCCCCGGTGCCGGCGGAGGGCGGAGACGCCCAGCCGCCCAAGCCGATGAGCAACAAGGAGCGCATGGCCATCGAGCGTGTGGCCATGCCCGAGCAGCCTGGCCAGGTCCGGGCCCACAACTTCGGCGAGGTCAACCAGGGCCTCACCTACCAGCTGGCGATGCTGGAGGCCGAGCGCTGCATCCAGTGCCCCAAGCCGTTCTGCGTGGACGGCTGCCCGGTCCGCGTCGACATCCCGCGCTTCATCAAGTTCCTGCGCGACGGCGAGATCGCCCAGGCGGCCGAGAGCCTCCTGTCCGACAACGCCCTCCCCTGCGTCACGGGTCGGGTCTGCCCGCAGGAGACGCAGTGCGAGCAGGTCTGCATCCGGACCAAGAAGGGCAATCCGGTCGCGATCGGCTACCTCGAGCGCTACGTGGCGGACTGGGCGCAGGCCAACCTCGACCAGCTGCCCAAGGCGGAGCCCGCAACAACCGGCAAGAAGGTGGGCATCGTGGGCTCCGGCCCGGCCGGCCTCACCGCCGCCGGCGAGCTCGTCAAGCTCGGCCACGACGTGACGGTGTTCGAGGCGTTCCACGCGCCGGGTGGCGTGCTCCTCTACGGCATCCCCGAGTTCCGACTGCCCAAGGACATCGTCCAGGCCGAGGTCGACCGCCTCGTGAGCGAGGGCGTCAAGCTCGAGCTCGACTCGATCATCGGCCGCACCTACACGATCCCCGAGCTCCGCGAGGAGTTCGACGCGCTGTTCCTCGCCGTCGGCGCCGGCCTGCCGGTGTTCATGAACGTGCCGGGCGAGAACTACAAGGGCGTCTACTCGGCCAACGAGTACCTGACCCGCGTCAACCTCATGGGCGCCTGGAGCCCCGACTCCCAGACCCCGATCCTCCACGGCCAGCGCGTCGCGGTGGTCGGCGGCGGCAACGTGGCCATGGACGCGGTCCGCACCGCCCGGCGCCTCGGCGCCGAGGAGGCGACGATCGTCTACCGCCGGTCCGCGAACGAGCTCCCCGCCCGCGCGGAGGAGGTCCACCACGCGAAGGACGAGGGCGTCAAGTTCGAGTTCCTGGTCGCCCCGACCGAGGTCCTCGCCGACGAGAACCGCTGGGTGACCGGCCTCAAGTGCGTCCGGATGGAGCTGGGCGAGCCCGACGCCTCCGGCCGCCGCCGCCCCAAGCCCATCCCGGACTCCGAGTTCACGATCGACTGCGACCTGGTGGTCGTGGCGATCGGGACCAAGGCCAACCCCCTGCTGACCGGCTCGGCGCCCGAGCTCAACGTCAACGAGTGGGGCTACCTCACCACCGACGACTACGGCATGACGAGCATGCCGGGCGTGTTCGCCGGCGGCGACATCGTCCGCGGCGCGGCCACCGTGATCCTCGCCATGGGCGACGGCAAGCGGTCGGCGGCGGCGATCAACAGCTGGCTCTCCGGCGAGTGGCCGCCGGCGCCAGAGCTCAACGCGAAGAAGCCCGAGAAGGAGGCGGCGGTCGCGGCCGGCTGACCGCTCCTGCTTCTCAATTCCCGAACCGGCGGGCGGCGGACGCGTCGCCCGCCGTTCGATTCCGGGGCGGGCGATGGGCGGCGCCTGGGTCCTACGGACCGTTGACGAGGCCGCTCGTGTCCACGACCTCGAGGTCCGACCCGGTGAACCGGCCGAGCTCGTGGAGGACGTCGTCGTCGAACCGGGGGTCGCTCATCCCCGACACGTACCAGGGGGAGCCGTTGTCGGCCAGGATCATCCCGTAGCGCTGGAGCGCGACGGCGATCACGTAGGCGTCGTGCGAGAGCCCCGACAGGTTCGCCGACGCCTTGAGGCGCAGGCGCAGGCCCATGGGCGGCAGCGACGCGTCGGTTGATGACGAGGCGTCGTGGCGCGCCGGGTAGATGTACGCCTTGCGCGTCTCGGGGGCGGTGAAGCGGAGGGCGTGGGCGATCACGCCGGCCGCCACCTCGTCGTAGCGGACCAGCCCGGGCAGGATCGGCAGGCCGGCGGCGTCGGCGCTGGTCCACCCCGCGGGCCGGAGCGCGTTGGAGGACAGCGACCACTCGGCGCCCGAGCCGGCCCTCCAGCTGCCGCCGGCCGTCTGGCGCGCGTCCCACAGCTCGTAGAGGCGGCAGGTGCTGCGGTCGACGACCAGGATGTGGCGGTCAGAGCCGCCCTCGACCAGCGGGTTCGAGGGGATGGGGTACGGCCCCGGATCCGACTCGTCGGCGTAGTCGAAGGCCACGGTCGTGCCCGGCGTGCTCGCGTCCACCACCTGGTACGGGATGCCATAGCCCGCGTACGACCCGAAGTCCATGTGGAAGCCGGTGCGGGCCCCGATGCTCGCGACGTAGGTCGTGCTCGCCGCCGCGACGGGCAGGCCGTCCACCCGCTGGTTCCAGACGTTGGAGGCGGGGAAGACCTGGCAGCCGCCGACCATCGGCGTCGAGGCGCCGCCCGAGCCGCGGCTGCCTGGCGTGGGGCCGGGGCTGTCGGCCGCGGGCACGTGCCCGACGACTGGCCGAGGTCCTGGCCCGGTGGCCCCAGAGCCGCTGCCGGTTCGCCCCGCGCGGCCACCTGCCACGGCGAGGCGCAGGCCGAGCAGCTCGTGGTCCCTCGGGCCGGCCGCGAGGACGGACGGCGGCGCCGGGAGCGCCAGCGGCACGAGAAGACCGACCGTCGCGATGACGCCCGCCAGTCGCCGCGCCAGCATCTGCAGCTCCCAGATGTGGTCGGGCGCGGCCGCCAGCGCTTCGTGCGCGACGACCGCGACCCTGAGAACGGATACTCGGGGGTCAGCCGGCACCGCGCCATGACCCGGGAGTCCCGGGCGGTGATGGCGCGCACCGGACCCGCGTACGCCCCAGTCGGCGAGTGGTCCGATGCGGTGCGCCGAGGACGATCTGGGGATGTGGCGCGGCGGGCCGTGCGGGGCGAACCGGCAGCCAGCGCGGGCGGCTCTCAGCCGCCCCCGAGCAGCCGGTAGATCTGGGCGCCCAGGAGCGCGCCAAGCGCGATCGCGACCACCATGACCGCGTGGATCAGGAGCCGAGCTCCGCTCATCGCATGGCCTCCAGCGCCTTGACGATCGGCGCCTTCGCCGTCTCGTACTCGGCATCGTCGAGCAGGCCTCTCTCGTGCATGTCCGCCAGCCGCTCCAGATGCGCCACCAGGGCCTCGCCGTCGTGGGCGCTGTCCGCCGCCTGGCCGGGCGTGCTCGCGGAGCCCGCAGCCGAGCGGGATCCCGCAGCGTCGAGGTCCCGGGCGATCGCGCCCAGCAGCTCGCTCCGCACGGCCTGGCTGGCAGCGGTCGCAGGCCGCGCGGCGCTTCGACCCTCGTCGGGCGCGATCCCGTACGACGTGAACCCGGGGCCGGACAGGGTGGCGGTTCGCGCGGTGCTCCCGGGCGCACCGGTCAGCGCGGGGCCGCGCTTCCGCGTGCCGAGGAGTGTGACGACCAGCGGGATCCCGCCCATCGCCCAGAACATCGCGCCGAGCAGCAGCCCCGTGATGTCCATCCCGCCCTCCGCCCGGAGCCCGCCTTCGAGGAAGTTCCAGCCGAGCGCGATGAACAGGCCGGACCAGCCGAAGATGGGCGTGGCCGCCCAGATCCCGCCCACGCGCAGGCCGAAGACCGACGCGACCGCCCACGCCCCGAACAGCCCGAACAGCCCGATCAGCAGGGCGGCGGTCGAGCCGGTGGGGCAGGGCGTCTCGATGACGTACGGCCCGCCCTCGGCGCAGGTCCCGCCGACGCCCATCACCGCGCGCATCGCCAGGAACATGAGCGTGATGCAGGCGGCCAGGGCAGCGAGCCCCAGCGCCAGCCCGAGCACAGCGGCCATGCTCGGCCCCCGTTGCGCCCCGCCCGAGATGGCCATGCTGCGCTTCCTTCTTCTACGGCCTGACGGCCGCCATGCGGTCGAGGATCAGTCGCTTGACGCCCTCGACCGGCACCCGCTCCTGGGTCATGGAATCGCGGTCGCGCACCGTCACCGCGCCGTCGTCGAGCGAGTCGACGTCGACCGTCACGCACCACGGCGTGCCGATCTCGTCCTGGCGCCGGTACAGCTTGCCGATCGCCGCCGTGTCGTCGTACACGGCCATGAGGTCGCGTTTGAGGTCGCTCAGCAGCTTGTGGCACAGCTCGACGATCTCAGGGCGCTTCTTGAGCAGCGGCAGCACGGCCACCTTGTACGGCGCGAGGTCCGGGTGCAGGCCCAGCACCACGCGAGTCTCGCCGCGGACCTCCTCTTCGCGGTAGGCGTCGATGAGGAACGTGAACGCCGCCCGGTCGGCGCCTGCGGCCGTCTCCACGATCCACGGGATGAAGTGCTCGCCCGAGGCCTGGTCGAAGTACTCGAGGTTCTCGCCCGAGGCCCGGGCGTGGTTGCCCAGGTCGAAGTCGCCGCGGTTGTGGACGCCCTCGAGCTCCTTCCAGCCGAACGGGAAGCGGTACTCGACGTCGATCGCCTTCTTGGCGTAGTGGGCCAGCTCGTCGGGCGCGTGCTCGCGGAAGCGCAGTCGCTCGGGCATGACGCCGTAGGCCTCGTACCAGGCGCGGCGCCTGGGAAGCCACATCTCAAACGCCTCGGCGGCGCCCTCCTCGGGCCGCACGAAGAACTGCATCTCCATCTGCTCGAACTCGCGCATCCGGAAGACGAAGTTGCCGGGGCTGATCTCGTTGCGGAACGACTTGCCGATCTGCGCGATCCCGAACGGGATCTTCTTGCGCGAGCTCTGCTGGACGTTCTTGAAGTTGACGTACGAGCCTTGGGCGGTCTCGGGCCGGAAGTAGACGATCGAGCCCTCGTCCTCGACGGGGCCCATGTGCGAGGTGAACATCAGGTTGAACCGGCGCGGCGCGGACAGCGGCCCGCCATCGTTGGGGCAGACGAGGCCGAGCCGGGTGACGATCGTCTCGTCGCGCAGGTCCGTCGCCGACAGGTCCTCCGCGCCGGGCAGCTCGTCGAGGCGGTAGCGGCGGCGGCAGGTTCCGCACTCCACCAGCGGGTCGCTGAAGGAGCCGACATGCCCGGAGGTGACCCACACCTGCGGATGCATCAGGATCCCCGCATCGAGGCCCACGATGTCGTTGCGGTCCTGGACCATCGCCCGCCACCAGGCGCGCTTGACGTTGTTCTTGAGCTCGACGCCCAGGGGCCCGTAGTCCCACACGGCGTTGATGCCGCCGTAGATCTCGGAGGACGGGAAGACGAAGCCGCGGCGCTTGCTCAGCGAGACGATGGTCTCGAGGTTGGCGACGGCGGGTGCGACGGCGTTCGGGTCGGGCTGGTCGGGGGTCACGGGGGCTCCGGAGGGTCGCGCGGCCGTGGCAGGGACACGCGAGCGGGATGCGGAAGGGCGGGACGCCGCGCGATCCTAGCAGACGGGGACGGCGCTCCCGCTGGAACCCGAAGGTCGACATCAGCGGGCAGGTCGGGAGGCCCGCTGCGGCGGCCGCTCGCAAGGGGGCGCCACGGGTCGGCCGGGGGGGGCCGCGGTCGATCTGAGTCGACCGCGTGTCACCCGCGTCGGGCGATCGAGCCTCCGGCTGCGACGGGTCCCGCAGGAGATCCGCGGCCGCGGTGTGGGATCGGGCTTGACGCGGCCCGCGGAACGTTGATACTGAACCTGATGGTTCAATATTCGCCGGTCGATCGCACCTTCGCCGCCGTCGCGGATCCCACCCGGCGCCTGGTCCTCGAGCGGCTCGGCAACGGGAGCGCCACGATCAGCGAGCTCGCCCAGCCGTTCGCGATGTCGCTGACGGGGATGAAGAAGCACGTCCGGGTCCTCGAGGAGGTCCAGCTCGTCGCCACCGCGAAGGTTGGCCGGACGCGGCTGTGCCGCCTCGGTCCGCGGCGGCTCGACGACATCCAGCTGTGGGTCGAGACCTACCGGCAGATGCTGGATGAACAGCTCGATCGGTTCGGGGACGTGCTTGACCGCACCAAAAGAGACCCGCAGTGACCGTCGACCAGCACAGCCCGCACGCCGTCAGGTTCACGAAGCCAGGCGATCTCGACTTCCGGGTCGAGCGGACCTTCGATCATCCGATCGATCGCGTCTGGGCCGCCTATACCGATCCCGCCCTGCTCCCGCGGTGGTGGGGCCAGGGCATGGTGGTCGATCGCTTCGATCTCCGGGTTGGCGGCAGCTGGCGGTTCATCGTGAACCCCGGCACCGATCAGCAGCGTGCCGTCAGCGGCGACTTCCTCGAGGTCAGCCCGCCGGAGCGCCTTGTCCAGACCTTCTGGATGGAGGGCACGTACGGCAAGCCGATCACCCAGACGATCGAGCTGGAGCGGGTCGGCGATGGGACGCGCCTCGCCATCACCTCGAGGTTCGACACGACCCAGGAGCGGGACGGCGCCGTCGCCTACGGCGCGGAGAAGGGGGCGATCAGCGGCTTGGCGAGCCTCGACGCCCTGCTGAAGCGGCTCACCGCGGGATGACCAGACCCCCACCCACGTGATCGCCCCGAACAGAGGCGGCCTGATGGCTAAGGGTCGTCCCACACGACTCGCGCGGGAGGAACACAATGGCACAAGCCAAGAAGTCCGGCCCCCAGGCGACAGCCGGTGAGCGCGCCGCCGCGCGTCAGGCTGCCAAGGAACGCAAGGCGCAAGAGGCTGCCGCGGCGGCGCTGACGTCGGTCCTGGACAAGATCGCCAGGCTGGACGAGCCGGACAGGACGAACGCTGAGCGCATCCACGCAATCGTCACCCGGATCGCACCGTCGCTGGCGCCGAAGCTGCTCTATGGCAGCCCCGCCTACGCCGACCCGGACGGCAAGCCCGTGCTGTTCTACCAGGAGCGCGCGAGGTTCAAGGCTCGCTACGGCAGCCTCGCGTTCTTCGGGTCGGCGCAACTCGACGAGGGCACGATGTGGCCCACGTCCTACGCCATCACCGAGCTCTCGCCGGCCGACGAGAAGGTCATCGCAGAGCTTGTCCGCAAGGCGATCGGCGAGTGAGGGGCGTTGACGCATAGGCGTCAGGGCCCCTCGGCTTCATCGAAGCGCCATTGGCGTCCGGCGGCCAGAAGCCGTCAAGCATGGATGCCGGGACGAGGCACGGTAGAGAGACCAGCAGCAGACGGACAAGGTTGCATTGGCGCGCCCGGCGGGTGTCGGACGCGCCATACTCGAGGCACCGACGCCAGCGCACCGGAGGCGCACGCGATGAGCAAGTTCGTCGGCGCCATCGACCAGGGCACCACGAGCACCCGGTTCATGATCTTCGACCACGCGGGGGGCGTGGTGGCGATCCACCAGAAGGAGCACGAGCAGATCTTCCCGCGCCCCGGGTGGGTGGAGCACGACCCGGCCGAGATCTGGGCGCGGACCCGCGAGGTGATCGAGGGGGCGCTCGACCACGCGGGGCTGGCCGCGGCCGACATGGCCGCGGTGGGCGTCACGAACCAGCGCGAGACCGCGATCGTCTGGGACCGGCACACCGGCAAGGCGGTCGGCAACGCCATCGTGTGGCAGGACACCAGGACCGACACCCTGATCAAGCGCTGGGCCGCCGAGAGCCCGCTCGGGCCGAACCGCTTCCGCGCCTCGTGCGGCCTTCCGCTCGCGACATACTTCTCGGGGCCCAAGGTCCGCTGGATGCTCGACAACGTCCCCGGCGCGCGCGAGCGGGCGGAGGCTGGCGACCTGCTGTTCGGCACGCCGGACACGTGGGTCATCTGGAACCTGACCGGCGGCCCCGACGGCGGCGTGCACCTGACGGACGTGACCAACGCCTGCCGGACGATGCTCATGGACCTGCGGACGCTGGCCTGGGACCCGGCCACGCTCGACGCGATGGGCATCCCGGCGTCGATGCTCCCGCAGATCCGGTCCTCGTCGGAGGTCTACGCCAATGCCGCGGGCGCGCTCGCCGGCGTCCCCGTGGCGGGCGACCTGGGCGACCAGCAGGCGGCGCTCTTCGGCCAGACCTGCTTCGCCGCGGGCGAGGCGAAGAACACCTACGGCACCGGCTGCTTCATGCTGCTCAACACCGGCGAGCGCGTCGTCCCCTCTGAGCGAGGCTTGCTGACGACGGTCGCATACCGCATCGGCGAGAAGGCGCCCGTGTATGCGCTCGAGGGGTCGATCGCGATCGCGGGCGCGCTCATTCAGTGGCTGCGCGACAACCTCGGCATGATCACCTCGGCGGCCGAGGTCGAGGCGCTCGCGAAGACCGTGGACGACAACGGCGGGGTCTACTTCGTGCCCGCGTTCTCGGGCCTGTTCGCGCCGTACTGGCGCTCGGACGCGCGCGGCGTCATCGCCGGCCTCACGCGCTTCGCCACGAAGGGCCACCTCGCCCGCGCGGCGCTCGAGGCGGTCGCCTGGCAGACGCGCGAGGTGCTCGACGCCATGAACGCGGATTCGGGGGTGCCGCTGCAGACGCTCAAGGTGGACGGCGGGATGGTGGGCAACGAGCTGCTGATGCAGTTCCAGGCGGACGTTGTGGGCGTGCCGGTCGTGCGCCCGATGGTGGCCGAGACCACGGCGCTCGGCGCCGCCTACGCCGCCGGCCTCGCCGTCGGCTACTGGCGCGACAAGGAGGACCTCCGCGCGAACTGGCAGGAGGGTCGGCGCTGGGAGCCGGCGATGGACCCGGCCCGCCGCGACCGCGAGTACGCGGCGTGGAAGAAGGCGGTGACCCGCACGTTCGACTGGGTCGAGGACGCGTGACCGACCGGCCGGCGGTTCCACCCGAGCCCGCCCGCGCCGCGCACCCTTCGCGCGAGGCGGTCCCGCCGCGCATCGCGGTCGTGGTCGGCGGCGGCGCGGTCGGCTCGTTCCTCGGCGGGACGCTCGCGGTCGCAGGCTGGGACGTGACGCTCCTGCGCCGCCACGGCACGGGCGACGGGTCGACCACCCCACTCGTCATCGAGGGGCCGAGGCGGCGGCGCGCCAGCGCCCCGGTGCGGCGCGTCGGCTCGCCGGCGGCGGCGCCGGACGCGCCCGACGTGGTGATCGTCGCGGTCAAGATGTTCGACCTCCCGGCGGCCCTCGAGGCGGCCGCGCGCTGGCCCGACGCCCCGCTGGCCACCGTGCAGAACGGTGTCGGCGCCGAGGAGCAGGCGGCAGCGGCTCGCACGTCGCCGCTGATCGCGCTCTCGCTGACGACCGCCGTGGAGCCGACCGGCGAGGGGGTGGCCCGACGTCGGGCGGGCGGGCTCGGGATCGCCCCGGTCCGCGGCGACACGGCCGCCATCCGCCACGAGCTCGCGGACGCCTTCGCGGACGGCGGCCTGCCGACGATGGCCTGCCCCGACGCCGCCGCGATGAAGTGGTCCAAGCTCCTGGCGAACCTCGTCGCCAACGCCACGAGCGGGCTGCTGGACATGGAGGCCGGCGCCGTCTGGGCCGACCCAGCTGGCTTCGACCTCGAGCGCCGCCAGCTCCGCGAGGCCGTCGCCGTCATGCACGCCCAGGGCCTGCGCGTCGTGTCGCTGCCCGGCGGCGAGGTCGGCGCGCTCCTGCTCGGCCTGCGGTTTCCGGCATTCGCGGCCCGCCCCGTGACCGCCTTCGCGATCGGCCGGGCGCGCGGCGGCAAGCCGCCGTCGCTGCAGATCCGGCTACGGGGCGGCGGGACGGGGCCCACCGAGGCACCTTGGCTCAACGGGGCGGTGGCGGCAGCCGGCGCACGCCTGGGCCTGGCGGTGCCCGTCAACGCGGCGCTCGCCTCCCTCGTGGAGGAGATGGCAGCCGACCCGGCTGCGGGCGACCGCTGGAGGCACAACCCGCCCGCCCTGCGGGACACGGCCGTCTCCTGGGCCTCGAGGGCCTGATCCGCCGCCCACGATCGTATACTCGGCCCTCGTGGACGCCCCCTCCCTGCTCCGCGACCTCGTCGTCGTCGCCGTCGCCTATGTGGTGGGCGGCATTCCATGGGGCGTGATCGTCGCGCGGGTGGCGGGCGGGCCGGATCCCCGCACGATCGGCAGCGGGCGCACCGGCGGCTCCAACATGATGCGGGCCATGGGGCCGCGGTGGGCGCTCCTCTCGGGGCTCCTCGACGCGGCCAAGGGCTCCGTGGCCGTGCTCCTCGCGTTCGCCGTCGGGGGCGGGCCCGGGCTCGCGGCCTTCGCGGCGATGGCGGCCGTCATCGGCCACAGCCGCTCGATCTTCATGGGGTTCCACGGCGGCCGCGGCGTCGCGCCGTCGTGGGGCGCGCTGCTGGTGCTCCAGTGGTGGATCGCGATCGTGATCATCCCGCTGTTCGCCGGGGTCATCCTGATCACGAGGTACTCGTCGCTCGGCTCGCTGACCGGGACGGCCGGCGCCGGCGTGCTGCTCGCCGTGGCGACCGCGGTGATGCCGCTCGACCCGTGGCTGTACGCGTACGCGATCGGCGGCCCGATCCTGATCTTCGCCTTCCACCACGACAACATCGCGCGCCTCCTGGCCGGCACTGAGCGCAAGATCGGCACGCCGCGGGACACCGCGACCGGCTGACGCCGCGAGCGCGGGCCGGCCGTGCGCGGGCCGGCCGTGCGCGGGCCGGCCGTGCGCGGGCCGGCCGGGCGCGGGCCGCCGAGCGCACCCCGGCGGGCGCCGCCCCGCACGTGGAGGCGCCCTCAGCCCTCTGGCAGCACCGCGCCCAGGAGCCGCAGCACGTTCTCGCCCATGACCAGGCGGATCGCCCCCTCGTCGAGGCCCGCCTGGAGCAGCTGCTCGGTGAGGATCACGAGATTCGCGGCGTCGAACGGCACCTCGACCGCGCCGTCCCAGTCGGAGCCGAGGCCGACGTGCTCGGCGCCGATGCGCTCGACGGCATAGGCGATGCTCCGGGCAATCCACTCCGGGCCCTTGCCGCCCGACGCCGTGTCCCAGAAGCCGATACCCACCACGCCTCCGGTCGCGGCGATCCCGTCGAGGTGCTCGTCGCGCAGGTTCCGGCTGTTGTCGCAGACGCCCTTGACGCCCGTGTGCGAGGCGACGACGGGCCGGGTGGCGATCGCGAGTGCGTCGTCGATCGTGGCCGCCGACGCGTGGGCGAGGTCGAGGACGATCCCCTTCGCCTCCATGCGCCCGACCATCTCGCGGCCCTTCGCGGTGAGGCCGCCCTGCTCGACCCCGTGCGCGGAGCCGCCGAACGCGGTGTCGAAGAAGTGCGAGGGCGAGATCATCCGGACGCCGGCGTCGTAGACCACGTCCACGTTCGCCGGGTCGTCGTCGAGCGCGTGGGCGCCCTCGATCGAGAGCAGGCCAGCGGTCAGCGACGGGTTCTCGGCCCGGTCCGCGAGATAGGCGAAGAGGTCGTCGCGGGTGCGGACGAGGCGGAACGCGCCGTCGGAGCGCGACGCGAAGCGGTCAGCGGACGCCGCGAAGTTGAGCACGCGAGCGGTCAGGCTCCGCCAGGTGGCCGGCGGCCAGCGCTTGGCCAGAGCGAGCGTCATGATCTCGTCGCTCGAATTGTCGTTGCGCTCGATGTTCATGTGCCGCGGCGTCTTGGTCGGCATCGAGAAGACCTGCAGCGCCACGTTGCCGGCCTGCATCCTCGGGACGTCCACGTGGCCGCGGGCCGAGCGCCGGACGAGGTCGCGGCCGAACAGCAGCGAATCGGCGTGGAGGTCGGCGATCCGCAGCGTGGCGTGCAGGGCGAGGGCCCGCTCGGACGGCGCGGGCCACGGGCCCGGCGTGACCGGGTTCATCCGCGCCTCGGCCCGGGCGGCGAACGCGTCGAGCGCCGGCCGTGCGACGGCGGCGGCCGAGACGGCGACGCCGCCGGCCGCCAGGGCGAGGATCCGGCGAGCACCCATGCCGATCAGTAGGGCGCCCGGCCGCGCGTGGGCCGGATCACGATCGGCACGTTGTAGCGCTCGGCATAGCGTTCCGGCGAGTGGTAGCTCGCCGCGATCCGGTCTGCGTACTTGGCGATGTAGGCCGTGTGCTGCTCGATCGGGCCGACGCTCGGGTCGACCGACGCCTCGCCCTCGACGAACACGACCTCGCTGCCGTCAGCGTCGTTGAAGTGGAACGACACCTTGGGGTTGGCGGCGATGTTGCGGTTGCGCTGGGCCCGGTTGTCGCCGTAGACGAGGATCGTGCCGTCGGTCCACAGGAACCAGACCGGCACCGTCTGCGGCTGCCCGTCGGGGGTGACGGTCGTGAGCCAGGCGACCGGCTCGGTCGCGAGCCGCTCGAGCGCGCGCTGGTCGTGCTCGCTTCCGGAGTCGAAGATCATCGAGGGTCCCTTCTGTGCTGGGCGGCTGGCGGTGGGCGGGACTTCAGGGCTAGACGGGCGGCGTCACTGTCGCGCCCGGCGCCGTGGGCGCGGGGGCGGCGGCCGCGCCGACGGCGGGGGACGCGCCGTGGGCCGGGTGGGCCCGGACCTCGTCGAGGAAGGCGAGCGAGCGGGCGTCCCGCTCGAGGGCGATCCGCATGAACTCGCGCATGGCGGCCTCGACCTCGCGCTCGGTGTCCTCGTGCAGGCGGAGCCCGGCGATGGCCTCGATGTCGAGCCGCTGGTACGCCTTGAGCACCTTGAGCGCCTCGAGGCTCAGGCCCGTGTTGGCGGCCGACGGGCCCGGGCAGCGGACGCACAGGACGCCGCCCAGGGGCGGCACCCAGCGGAACTGCTCGCTCGGCTCGAGCATCCGGTCACACTCCACGCAGCGGTCGACCTCGGGTCGCTGGCCCAACTCGTCGGCGAGGTGCATCTCGTACCAGCGCGCGACGCGGCCCGGGGCCATGCCCGCATCGAGCAGCTCGTAGGCGCGGTGGAGCAGCGCGTAGAGCGGCTCCGCGGCGTGGCGCTCCTCGAGGCTGCGGTCGGCGAGCTCGGCGAGGTACCAGGCCGTGGCCGCGCTCTCGAGGGAGTCGCGCAGGCGCAGCCACGCGTGGCCGACGCGGACCTCGGTGACGACGTCGAAGGTGCGGCCGCGCGCGAGGGCGACCGTGAGCTCGGCGAACGGCTCGAGGCTGCCGCCGAGGCGCGACGCCGGCCGGCGGATGCCCTTCGCGATCGCCCTGAGCTTGCCGTGGTCGGGGGTGATCAGCGTGAGCACGCGATCGGCCTCGCCCAGGTCGAACCGGGAGAGGACGATCGCGTCGGTCACGTAGCGTCGCGGGACGGGCACGCCCCGACGGTAGCACTCCCGCGCCGCCGGGTCAGCCCGCGGCCGGCCCTGTGCTCGGGGTCCTTGTCCCCGTCGACCGCCCCTATTCGCCAGGCGCATGGGTGGACGCGGCGAGCGCCGGCTCATGCACGTCGGGCATGGGGATGCACGCGAAGGGGCTTGCCCTGCGTGATCCCATGCCGCCGGCGGATGGGAATCGACGCCCCGTCACCTTAGGTGCGCCAGGCGAATGGCGCGAGAGCGAGCGCGGTGCGCACGGTGCCCGGGTCAGCCCGCGGCGGCGGCCTCGCGGACGAGTCGCACCGCCTCCGCCGCGCCGCCCGCGAACGCCTCGCCGTGTCCCGGCAGGACGAGTCGCGCATCGAGCGCCTCGAGTCGGGCGAGTGAGGCGAGGGCCTGGTCGGCGTCCGCGGTGAAGGGCGCGATCCGCGGGCCCCGCTCCCCGGTCGTGACGGCGTACGTCGCCATCGCGTCGCCGACGAAGAGCGCATCGTGTGACGGAAGGTGGAGCACCGCAGAGCCCGGCGTGTGGCCGGGGACCAGGACGACGCGCGGGGAGCCCGGCACGTCGAGCGTCGCGCCGTCGCGGAAGGTCGCCACCTCGGTCATCGCGGGCACCCGCAGCAGGCCGCGGCGGACGCTCCACCACAGGAAGCCCGCGAAGGGCGCGATGCGCATCCTGCCCTGCCTGGCCGGGTTGGGGACCTCGTGCTTCGCGAGCGCCTCGTCGGCCTCGTGGACAAGCACAGGCCAGCCGCGCTCGCGCCGGGCCCGCTCGGCGAAGCCCACGTGGTCGGTGTGGCCGTGCGTGAGCACGATGGCGCGCACGTCCTCGAGCGAGCGGCCCATCGCCGCGAGCTCGGCCGGCACCAGGTTCCACAGTCCCGGCGCGCCTGCGTCGATGATCGTGACCTCGCCCGAATCCTCAACGAGGTACGAGTTGACGATGCTGTCCGGACCGACACGGTGGATCCGCGGCGCGATCTGCATCAGATCCTCCCCTGGCCCGCGATGCGGGCTGTGCTGGCAGCGCCGTGCCCCGTCCGGAGGAGGAGGAGCAGCGCCTGGTCCGCGACCACGACGGCCGCGAGGGCGATCCCCCACCCCGGCTGGCCCGCGACGACGAGGCCGCCCGCCACGAGCACCAGGAGCGTCGTCCCGATCAGCTCGCGCACGCGGCGCGGGATGCGGTTGGCGGCCTGGGGCGCGACGACCAGCGCCCAGAGCGCGATCAGCGCGAGCGGCAGGCCGATGCCGAGCGCGACGCGCACGGGCACGTCGCCGGGCACCACGGCACCGACATAGGCGAGCGAGGCGACGCCGACGAGCTCGACGAGGAACCGGGTCGCGAGGAGGAGGAGCATGGGACGGATCTCCTTGCCGCCGGGGCGGCCATGGCGTAGGATGCGTGTGGTGGCTACTGTACATAGCCATCATCGCTACTGTCAATAGCCTTTGGCGCAGGACCACGCAGGAGGCGGCTCGATGCCCACCCCGCCGCGCACCTCGCTCGCGGACATCGTCCGCGTGGGCCGCACGATCCTCGACACCGAGGGGCTCGACGCGCTGACGATGCAGCGGGTGGCGGCCGGCGTCGGCGTCCGGGCGCCGTCGCTCTACAAGCGGGTCCGCGACCGCGACGCCCTCGTGCGGCTGATCGCCGCCGACGTGGTCGAGGACCTCGGCGCCACCCTGAACGGGTCGGCGGCCTCGGGCGACGCGCGGGCGGACCTGGGCGCGATCGCGATCGCCTTCCGCGACTGGGCCCATCGCCACCCGGGCGGCTTCGCGCTCCTGTTCGCCCGCCTCCCGGACGCCTGGCGGCTCCGGCCCGACGCCGGCAGCGGGGCCCTGGACGCGCTCTTCCGGACGGTCGCGGCGCTCGCCGGCCCGGATCACGTCCTCGAGGCGGCCCGGACGGTCGTGGCCTGGGCGAGCGGCTTCGTGTCGATGGAGCTCGCGGGCGCATTCCGCCTCGGCGGCGACGTCGAGGCCGCCTTCGGCTACGGCGTCGAGCGCCTGGCCGACGCGATCGCGGCCCCGGGATCGGCGCGCTGACCGCCGCTTCTGCCCCCTTTGCAACAGCGCGTCAACAGGCTACCTTTGGCGGACACGTTTATCACCGCTGCCGGTACACTGAGCGCCACCATGACCGTGACGAACGACATCGACCTCGCCCAGATGCTCGCCGACACCGAGGAGGAGATCCTCCGCGTGGTCGGCAACCGCGACGAGGCGACGGCAGGCGTCTACGAGATGATCCGCTACCACCTCGGGCTCGACGGGTCGGCCGGGCCGCGCGGCAAGCGGATGCGGCCGCTGCTGGGCCTCCTCGCGTACGCCTCGATCGCGGGCGAGCACACGGCCGCCCTGCCCGGCGCAGCCGCGGTGGAGCTGGGGCACAACTTCAGCCTCGTCCACGACGACATCGAGGACGGCGACGTCGAGCGGCGCCACCGGCCCACCCTGTGGGCGGTCCACGGCGTGCCGCAGGCGATCAACACCGGCGACCTCGTCTTCAGCCTGTCCCGGGTCGCGCTGCACCGGCTCTCGGACATCGGGTTCCCGGACGCCAAGGTCCTGCGCCTCATGCGCCTCTACGACGAGACCTGCGTGCTGCTGTGCGAGGGCCAGTACATCGACATCGCCACATCCGAGCGGGACGAGCCGATGACCGTCGAGCTGTACTTCGACATGATCGGCCGCAAGACGGCGGCGCTCATTGCCGCGTCCATCGAGGCTGGCGCCCTGCTCGCGACCGACGACGACGACGTGATCGCCCGGTACCGGCGCTTCGGCTGGAGCCTCGGCCTCGCCTTCCAGCTCAACGACGACCTGCTCGGCATCTGGGGGCAGGAGCAGAAGACGGGCAAGGTGCCCACGGACGTGGTCCGCCACAAAAAGACCCTGCCGCTCCTGTACGCGTTCGAGCACGCCACGCCGGACGATCGCGGGCGCCTCGTCAGGCTGCACGCGCTGCCCTCGCCCACCGACGAGCAGGTCGCCGAGATCGTGGCGATCCTCGAGCGGGCCGGCGCCGACGCCTTCACCCGCTCGGAGGCCCGTCGCCACCGCGATGCCGCCCTCGCCGAGCTCGACGGCCTGTCCGTGGTGGAGCCTGCGGCGCGCGAGAAGCTGGCGGGGATCATCCACTCGGTGATCAGCGCCTAGGCTCGCTCAGGGGCAGCCGGCGGTCCACGCAGCGTCGCTGCCGCGCCTGGTCCGCCCCTCCGCTCGCTGGCCACCAACCGCGGCGCCGTTCCACCCCATCGGTCCCGCAACACCGCCGGCGGCGGTGCTATCGCGCTGTTCCACCCCATCGGTCCCGCAACACCGCCGGTGGCGGTGTTGCGGAAGCCGGGCGTCGTGCCGGCGCCAGGAGCGGCGGGCGAACCCGTCCGGCCCGACCTAGCCCTCGTCGTCGTCGGCGGACTCGTCCTGCACCTCGTGGACGCGCTCCACGAGCACCTTCGACACGCGCCGCCCGTCGGTGGTCTCCACGGTGAGGTGGAGCCCGTTGAGGCGGACCTCGTCGCCCGGCTGCGGGATCCCGCCGATGCGGTGGTACACGAGGCCGCCGACCGTGTCGTACTCGTCCTCGTCCTCGAGCTCCATCCTCATGTCCCAGATCTCGAGGAGGTCGTCGATCGACGCGCGGCCGTCGACGCGGGCGTGGTCCGCGTCGATGGTCTCGACGATCGGCTCCTCGACGTCGTACTCGTCCTGGATCTCGCCGACGATCTCCTCGAGGAGGTCCTCGATGGTCACCACGCCGGCCGTCCCGCCGTACTCGTCGAGCACGATCGCCATGTGGACCTTGCGCCGCTGGAACTCGTGGAGCAGGTCGTCGATCGAGAGCGATTCCGGGACGAACACCGGCGCCCGCAGCAGGGTCCGCAGTGGCGGCCGCTCGACCGCGTCGGACTTGAGGAACGGCAGCAGGTCCTTCGCGTAGAGGATGCCCACCACCTCGTCCACGGACGTCTCGTAGACGGGCACGCGCGAGTGTCCGCCGTCGACGATGAGGTCGATCGCGACGTCGAACGTCGCGTCGGCGCGGAGGCCGATGATGTCCACCCGCGGCACCATGACCTGGTGCAGGCGCCGGTCGCCGAGCTCGATGACCGCGTTGATCATCTGCTCCTCCTCCGCCTCGAGGATCCCCTGCTCCCCGCCCCGCTCCACGATCAGCCGCAGCTCCTCGGCGGTGATCTGGGCCTCCGAGTTCACGTTGGCGCCGAAGGGCTTCGTGACGGCACGCGTGAGCCCGGTGAGGACCGCCACGACCGGCGACAGGATGCGGCCGAGGAAGTCGAGCGGGACCGCGAGCGCGAGGGCGAACCGCTCGGCATAGGCAAGCGCAATGGTCTTGGGCACCAGCTCCGCGAAGACGATGGTGAACAGCGCCAGGATGACGGTCACGATGACCAGGCTGATCGTGTCCGCCGTCGACTGGCCCATCCCCGTCGTCTGGAGGAACGCGGACAGCTCCGAGCTGAGGCTCACAGCGGCGAACGCCGACGCCAGGAAGCCGATGAACGTCAGGCCGATCTGGCAGACGGCGAGGAAGCGGCCGGGGTCGTCGAGCAGGCTGCGCACGCGCTTGGCGCCGGAGCGGTTCTCGTCGACCAGCTGGTCCACGCGGCTGCGCCGGATGGACACCAGCGCGATCTCCCCCGCGACGAAGAAGCCCTCGAGGAACGTGAGGACGATCAGCAGCAGGATTTCGGGGATGGGCGCGCTCACCCCGCGGCACCGTCCCCGGTGGCATCGTCCGTGCGCGTGCTGTCGGCGTCGTCGGGCCTGCGGATCTCGCGGATCCTGGCTGGCACGCCCACCGCGAGCTTGCCCGCGGGCACGTCCTTGGTCACCACGGCGCCTGCCCCGGTCTTCGACCCGTCGCCCAGGGTCACGGGCGCGCGGAGCATCGTGTCGACGCCCAGGAACACGCCCTCGCCGATCGTCGTGCGGTGCTTGCGGACGCCGTCGTAGTTGGCCGTGATGGTGCCTGCGCCGACGTTCGTGTCGGCGCCCACGTCGGCATCGCCCAGGTAGCTGTTGTGGTGCTGGCGGACGTGCTCGCCGAGGCGGCTGTTCTTGATCTCGGCGAAGTTGCCGACCTCAGAGCGCGTCCCGACGTGGGCGCCCGGCCGCAGGTGCGACATCGGCCCGACGGTGACCGCGTCCTCGATCGTCGAGCGCTCGACGATGCTCGCCCAGACGGCGCAGCCCTCGCCGATCGTCGAGTCGAAGATCTGCGAGCCCGCGCCGATCCGCGTGCCGCGCCCGATCGTCGTCCTGCCGCGCAGGATCACGTTGGGCTCGATGGTGACGTCCTCGGCCAGCTCCACGCCGTGGTCGATGTACGCGGTGGACGGGTCTTGCATCGTGACGCCGGCTCGCATCCAGCGGTCGTTGATCTCCACCCGCATGTCCCACTCGGCGTGGGCCAGCTCGGCGCGGTCGTTGATGCCCAGCAGCCGGCCGTCGTCCTCCACGTCGAGCGCGGCCACCAGGCGGCCGTCGGCGCGGGCCAGCCCCACGAGCTCGGTCAGGTACAGCTCGCCGCTCGCGGGCGACGGGCGGAGGTCGCCGATCCGGCGCCGTAGCCAGGCCGCATCGAACGCGTACAGCCCGGCGTTGATCTCGGTGATCCCGAGCTCCTCCTCGGTGGCGTCCTTGGCCTCGACGATCCGCTCGACGGTGCCGGCCTCGTTGCGGACGACGCGCCCGAGGCGCGCGGGGTCGATGGCGTCCACAGCGACGAGCGCGAGCGCCGCCTGGTCCATCCGCCGGGCATCGATCAGCGTGGAGAGCAGCTCGGCGCGCATCAGCGGGACGTCGCCATTGAGCACCAGCACCTCGTCGGCGTCGTCGGGCACTGCCGCGATCGCCGAGCGGACGGCGTCGCCCGTGCCCAGGGGGACCTCCTGGAGGACGGGCTGGGCCAGCCCGTCGACGGCCTCGCGGACGGCGTCGGTGGCGGGCGAGTAGACGACCAGCGGCATGGCGCCCGTCGCGTTGACGGCGGCCTCGATCACCCACTCCACGATCGGCCGCCCGCAGATCCGGTGCAGGACCTTGGGGGTCGTGGACTTCATGCGCGTGCCGAGGCCGGCCGCCATCACGATCGCGACTGGGTGGCGCACGGGGGCGCCGGGGGTCGGGTCGGTCACGGGTTCGGGCGCCGCGCAGGCCGCGGTCCGGCGCCAGCCGGTCTGGCGGCGTCGTCGCCCTGGGGTGTGTTGGAGTCTGTCATGTCGGGCTGCGCGATTCTGTGGGGCGCGGGCGGGGGGTGTCAAACTGGCGCGAGTCGGCCGAGCGCCGCACGCCGCCGCTGGCCCACCCGCCCGACCCGAGGGAGCGCCGCCGCAGCGGCCGCAGGGCGCCACCACGGCGGCCGCAGGGCGCCAACGGTCGACGCGCTCCCCCAGTCCCCCCGGCGCCGTGGAGGACGGCCCGGCTGCCGGCCGACGGTGGAGCAGGTGCCGATGGGGCATTCCGCATCCTGCCTCCCGGGCTCGGCCCGCGATCCCCGGCGACCGCGCCGGCCGCCCGGCCGGGCCCGGCACCAGCGGACGGGCGCCGCTGCCCCCCTGGCCTCCCGGCCGTGCCGGGAGGACCATCGGCCGCGGCGGCACCGCATCCTGGGGGAGTCCGCCGGGGCTGGCTCGTCTCATATGATGAGCCGGTGCTCGAACTCGACGCCTATGCCGCCGACTGCCGCCTCTTCGGTCGCGTCGACCTGGGGGAACGCCGCCTGACCGACGAGCTCAACGCCGCCACGGAGCTGCGCATCGAGGACGCCCGCCTGGAGAGCCTCGAGGACGGCCACCTGGTGGAGGCGGGCGAGGTCACGGTCACCACCGACGAGCTCTACGCCGTGGTGGCCAGCGGCCCTCGAGGCGAACCAGCACGACGCATCCGGACGCACGCGACGCGGGTCGTCGTGAAGCTCGGCCCCTACACCGTCGTGGGCCTGGCGCACGGCACGCCTGCGTCCGATCCGCTGTTCACCGCCATCCGCCGGGCGGCGTGGCTGCCGCTCACGGACGCCGAGGTCAGCTATCACCGGGGGCACGACGCCGTCACGGACGCCGCCGACACGCTGCTGGTCAACCGTACCCTGGCCACCTCGCTCAAGGCCGTCGAGGAGGAGGGCATCGCCTTTCCCTGGGAGGCGCCGCGCGTGCCGCGGCCGCAGGCGTCGCGCGCCCTGGACCTCACGGGCACGCTGGACGACGACGAGGTCGATCCCGCCACCGGGGAGCCCAGGCGGGGCCCCGAGCCCACCAGCTGACCGCGGGCCGGGCACCCAGCTCGGCCGGGTGCAGCGACGCGGGCGCAGCGCCCGGGCCGGGCGTCGTCTGGCTGGAATCGCCACCTGGCATCCCCGTGATCCGGCCAACGGCCCCGTACAATCGCCCGCCGGCCGCCCAGCGGCGTCGGGTCCCACACGGCAGCTGGGACGGCGTCGCAGCTGGTGACGCCGCTCGGGACTCGGCCACTCAGGAGATGGTGAGCCCGTTGAGCTCCTCGTGGCGGTCGCCGTGGTCGGGATCGGAGCCGTCGGTCGGGTACGCGCGGACGTGCCCCTCGAGCGGCGGTGACAGACGCGCTCCCGGGCCCCATGGGCGCCCGAGCCACAACCCGAGACCGCACGCGACCCTCAGCTCGCGGTGCACGCTGTCACCGCGACGTTCGCCCTGGCTCGCGGCTAGCCGTGCCGGGCGATCAGCTCGATCTCCACCCGCCCGCCCTTGGGCAGCGCCGCAACCTGGACCGTGGAGCGGGCAGGCGGCGGGTCGGGCATGAACCGGCCGTAGACGGCGTTGACGACCGCGAAGTCGTCGATGTCGGCGAGGAAGATCGTGGTCTTCACGACGTCCTCGAACGTGACGCCGGCCGCGTCGAGCACCGCGCGCAGGTTGAGCATGACGCGCTCGGCCTGCGCCTCCACGCCCTCGAGGAGGTTGCCCGTGGCCGGGTCGAGGCCCAGCTGGCCGCTGCAGAACAGCAGGCCGTCGACGGCGATGGCCTGGCTGTACGGGCCGATGGCGGCGGGGGCGTCGCCGGTCTTGATGGCCTCTCGGGTCATGGCTGGCTCTCCGATGCGGGCGCAGGGGCGGTGATCACGGTGGCTTCGATGAACGGCGGCCGCGGACCGGGGGCGACGAGCGCGCCCGACGCCACCGAGGCACGGAGTTGCGCGGCCGCCTCCTGGGCCTCGGCAAGCGAAGGATAGAGCGCCCAGTGCGTCGGGCCCGAGCCCGACAGGCCGACGGGGAGCCCGAGCAGCCGCAGCAGGGACCGCTTGAACGCGACGAGCTCGGGGGCGACAGCCAGCGCGGCGGGTGCGAGGTCGTTGGCGGCGGCGAGCACCGATGCCCTCGCGAGGAGCATGTCCGAGGCGAGCTTGCCCCGCTGGAGCTCGTCCGCCAGGTGCGCGGAGGCGAGGCGCGCCGCGCCGCCGATGCCGCGCGCGCCGGCGTCCCAGGCCCGGAACACCTCGGGCGTGCGCAGGGCGATCGCGGGCGTCACGAGCAGGAGCCCCGGCCGGTCGGGCCAGCCGGGCGCGTCGCGCAGCCACGGCAGCGGCGTCAGGCGCTCGCCGCGCCCCTCGACGAGTGCGGGGCCGCCCACGAGGAAGAACGGGACGTCGGAGCCGATGCCGGCCGCGACGCGCAGGCGCGCCTCCGGGGCGAGCTCGACACCCCAGGCCTCGAGCGCCGCCTCGAGCGCCGCGGCCGCGTCGGACGAGCCGCCGCCCAGGCCCGCCGCCACGGGGATCCGCTTCTCGAGGCGGGCGGCCAGCGGCGGCGGAGCGTCGGGCCCGAACCCGGCGTCCCGGGCGGCGCGGCGGGCGGCGGCGAACGCCCGCAGGACGAGGTTGTCCGCGGTCGTGCCCGTGTCGAAGCCCGCCACGTGGAGCGAGTCCTCGCCCCCGGGCGGCAGCACTGCCAGCGACAGGCGGTCGGCGAGGCCCGTGGGGCACATCACGCTGTGCAGCTCGTGGAAGCCATCGGCGCGGACGCCCAGCACCGCGAGCGTGAGGTTCACCTTGGCCGGCGCGAGGCGCACGACGGGCGCCAGGCGGCGCGAGGGGTCCGTCGGGCTGGTCATCGGCCTGCTCCCTGCGCCGTCGTGGCGGGCCAAGGGGCCGCCGCGCCGTTTGCCGGCTCGTCGAGGGTGGCGACCCGGCGACGCACCTGCCGAAGGGGCAGGTAGGCGGCGCCCAGCGCCGCAGCCGAGCCGAGCGCGAGGCCCGCCAGGTACGCGACGCCGGATGGGAGGCCGAGCCATGCGGCCACGATGACCGGCCCGACGAACAGGCCGAAGGCGACCACGACGTAGACGACGGCCCAGACCTGCCCGGCGCAGCCCATCGCCCCGCTGGTCATGCGCCGCGGGTCGTCCCAGTCGAACCTGGCGCCGAGCACCCCGAAGGCCAGCAGGATGCCGGTCATGCCGGCCAGGCACATCCCCGACGCGACCACGCTGTAGAGGAACTGGCCAGCGGCCATCCCGCGCAGGATCGCGATGACCACGTTGAACGCGAGGCTCAGCGCGAACACGGGCACGTACGCAATCGCGAACTTGGCCACGAGGAGCTGGTCGGAACTGATCGGAGCCGTCTTGACGAGCCAGTAGGACCGGCCCTCACGCGAGAACGCGGTGGTTGCGAGCCTCGCCAGCAGCATCCAGCCGACGAACAGTGACATGCCGACGCTGCTGAAGCCGAACAGCTCGGCGAGCGGCCCGCTGAGCCCTCCGGGCTGTCCCGCGCTCCCCGGCTGGCCGGGTCCGCTGCCCCGGAACAGCAGCAGGGTATACACGATCCCCAGGATCAGCGGGGTCACCAGCTGCGAGAGGTTCCGCAGGTCGCGCCGGAGCGTCAGCGCGTCGCGCCACACGAGCGCCCACACGGGCTGCGACACGCGGCGCGCCAGCCAGGATACGGCCGACCCCGTCTCGCCGACCCGTCCTGCGGCCGGCGCCTTGCGTGCCCGGCGCTCGACCACCTGCATGCCGGCCCAGCCCGAGTAGTACCAGCGCTCCGCGGTCACCACGGCGCCCCAGAAGGCGGCGAACGCCAGCCCCAGGGCCAGTGCGGCGAGCGGCAGGCCGGTGAGCCAGTGGCCCTCGCCCAGCTCGACCAGGCCCTCGCCCGCCCAGTTGAGCGGCAGCCACGGCGCGCTCGCCAGCAGCAGGAGGCCGCTCACCGCCGACCCCGACGGCCCGCCGCCGCCCCCACCGCCCAGCGCGTTGCCGACGCTGCCCGCCTGCGACACCGACACCGCGAGGATCGCGCCGACGAAGGCGAGGATCTCCGCCGCTCGTCGTGGCGGGACCACCCGCACGACGAGCATGACCAGCAGCGCGGACAGCCCGCTCGCCGCCAGGGCGAGCGCCACCATCGCCACGACCACCAGCGGGTAGTACACCGGCACGTACCCGCTGGCCAGCCCGAGGCCCACGAGCACGGGCAGCGCGAACAGCGAGGCGAGGCCGAACACCGGCGCCACCGCCTGCACCACCTTGGCGACGAACACGGCCCGGATGGGCACGGGCGCGGCGAGGAGGAAGTCCATGTCCCCTACGAGGTAGAGCGCCTGGAGGAGGCTGCCGAAGGTCATCAGCAGGACGATCAGGAACAGGCCGGTCAGCACGAGGACGGGGATGGTGGCGACGATCCGGGCCGGGTCGACCGAGAGGTGCCGGCCCAGCTCGGGAGACTGCAGGAACGACAGCAGGAGCCAGCTCATCGCGAGCAGGAAGACGGCGAAGGCGGCGAGCAGCACCGCCACGACCACGGCGCCGAGGCGGGCGCGGCCCTTCGTCCGGCGCAGCCCGTTGACCGTGATCCGCACGCGCAATCGCAGCAGCTTCCAGGCCGCGGGCAGCGTGCGGCCGTCAGGCTGGTGCTCGGGCGCCGCGGCGGATTGGCTGCTCACTGCAGGATGTGCGCGAGCTCGGCCACCTCGGCGCCCCCGGTGAGGCCAAGGAAGATGTCCTCCAGGCTCGCCTCGCCCAAGGAATCCCTGGCCCGGAGCTCGTCCATGGTGCCCACCGCGATCAGCTCGCCCCGGTCGATGATCCCCACGCGGTCGCACATGCGCTCGGCGATCTCGAGAATGTGCGTGGAGAGCATCACGGCGGCTCCGCGGTCCGCCATCTGGCGCAGGATGTCCTTGATCAGGCGGGCCGACCTCGGGTCGAGGCCCACGGTGGGCTCGTCGAGCACGAGCACCCGGGGATCGTGCATCAGGGCCGCGGCCAGCGACGTCTTCTGCTGCATCCCGTGGCTGTAGGAGTCGATCGTGTCGTCGGCGACCTCCGCCAGGTCGAACGTCCGGAGCAGCTCGTCGATCCGCCGCGCGGCCCGGCCGCGGTCGAGCCCGTACAGGTCGCCCACGAAGCGGAGCAGCTCGCGCGCGCTCAGCTTCGCGTACAGGTTGGGGGTGTCCGGCACGTAGCCGCTGGCCGCCTTCGCCCCGAGCGGCTCCGCCTGGACGTCGTGGCCGGCAATCCGCACGGCCCCGGACGTCGGCTGCAGGAGCCCGACGAGCATCTTGATCGTGGTGGTCTTGCCGGCGCCGTTGGGCCCCAGAAAGCCGAACACCTCGCCGCTCCGGACCTCGAAGCTGACATTGTTGACGGCGAGCTTGGCACCGAAGCGCTTGACGAGGCCGCGGGTCTCGATGAGGGCGTCCGTCACGATGGCTCCTGTGGGATCAGGCACCGGCCCATCGTACGCGGCGGCCGCCGCGGGCGCGGCCGCCGCGTACGATGGGCCGCTCGGGCGCGTCCGGCCCAGCGGCCTCGACGCCGCTAGCGTCCGTCGGGAATGGGCCCGATCGCCTCGGACAGCGCCATCCACTCCCCCACCGCCACCGTCTGGGGGCGGCGGTCCGGCGCGATCCCGACGGCCGCGAGCGCCGCGTCGACACGCTCGGCCTCGATCGGCAGCTGGCGCCTGAGCACGTTGTGGAGCATCTTGCGGCGCTCCCGGAAGCCCGCCTGGACCAGGCGCCACAGCTGGTCCTCTGCGGCGGCGTCGAGCCGGTCGTCGCCGGCGTACGGCTCGAGGACCAGCACCGCGGACTCCACCTTGGGTGCGGGCTCGAACGCCTCGCGGGGCACGCGGAACGCGACATGCGCGCGGGCGTGGTACTGGACGAAGACCGAGAGGTAGCTCATCGCCCCGGGCGCCGCGGCGATCCGCTCGGCGACCTCGCGCTGGACCATCAGGACGAGGCGCTCGGCGCGCGGCGGCTCGCCGAGCAGGCGGTGGAGGATCGGGCTCGTGATGTGGTAGGGGAGGTTCGCGACCACGTCATACGGCGGCTCGACGAGCCGCACGAGGTGCTGGTCGAGCGCATCGCCCTCGACGAGGCGCAGCTGGCCAGCGTCGAGCTCTGCCGCGTACTCGTCCCGCAGGAGCGCCGCCAACCCGCGGTCGAGCTCCACGGCGGTGACCGCCGCCCCGCCGGCGAGCAGGCCGCCCGTGAGAAAGCCGAGCCCGGGCCCGATCTCGAGGACGCCTCGGCCGGCGCGCGGTGCCGCCTCGGCGAGGATCCGCTCGAGCACGTCCACGTCGGCGAGGAAGTTCTGCGAGAGGCTGTGGCGCGCGTGGAGGCCGGCGCCGGACAGGAGGCGCCGCACGTGCCGGGGATCGAGGTGGAGCTCGGTCACGGGGCCGTCCGTCAGGAGCCCACGGCTGCCGGCCTCGCCAGCGGCAGCGACGGCCGGGCGTCGAGGTCGAGGCCCGCCCGCACGCCGGCGGCAAGCCGCCGGGCGCCAGCGGCGCCGATCATCGCGCCGTTGTCGGTGCACAGCCCCGGGCGCGGGATCACGAGCGCGATCCCGCGTGCGTCCGCCTCGCCGCGGATCCTGGTCCGCAGGGCGCTGTTCGCGGCCACGCCGCCGCCGAGGACGATGCCCTGCGCGCCGATCTCCTCCGCGGCGCGGATCGTCTTGGTCGCCAGCACCTCGACGACGCTGTCCTCGAACCCCCATGCCAGCTCGGCCACCGTGGCCTCGGCGAGGCTGCCCTCGCGCTCGTCGGCGGGCAGGCGCTCGTCGGCACGCGCCTGCGCGACGATGCGGCGGGCGGCCGTCTTGAGCCCCGAGAAGCTCATGTCGTAGGAGTCGCCCAGCCAGGCGCGGGGGAAGACGCGGTCGTGCGCCGTGGCCTTGGCCGCCTCGCGGGAGATCGCCGGGCCGCCCGGGTAGCCCAGGCCGAGCAGCCGGCCCACCTTGTCGAAGGCCTCGCCCGCCGCATCGTCGACCGTGCCGCCGAGGTACCGGTAGTCGAGGTGGTCGCGCATCTCGACGAGGAACGTGTGGCCGCCGGAGACCACGAGCGCGACGAGCGGGAACGCTGGGGACCCGCGCTCGGCCTCGCCCGGGTCCAGGAGCCAGCCCGCGTACACGTGGCCCTCGAGGTGGTTCACCGGGACGAGCGGCTTGCCGTGCGCCCAGGCGAGCGCCTTGGCGAAGTTGACCCCCACGAGCAGGGAGCCCGCCAGTCCCGGCCCGTAGGTCACCGCCACGCCGTCCACGTCGCGCATCGTCACGCCGGCCGTCGCCAGCGCCTCGTCGAGCACCGGCACGATCCAGCGCAGGTGGGCACGCGCGGCGACCTCCGGGACGATGCCGCCGGTCGGGGCGTGGAGGGCCACCTGGCTCGCGACCACGTTGCTGTGGATCCGCCGGCCGTCCTCGACCAGGGCGATCCCCGTCTCGTCGCACGACGACTCGACCGCGAGCAGGAGCGGGCCGCTCATCGCAGCGGCTCCCCGGGCACCAGCTCGCCGGGGATCGTAGACGGGGCCGGCGAGGCGTCGAGCTGGGCCCGCAGCCGGTCGATCCGCTCCCGCATCGCGGGCAGGTCGAGCGGCTCGGTCGTCATGATGAGCGCATCCTCGCTGTTGTCGCTGTAGTAGCGGGGCCGGATCCCAACGGGCCGGAAGCCGTACTTCTCGTACAGGCGCCGGGCCGGCAGGTTGGACAGGCGGACCTCGAGCGTCGCCTCGCGCGCCAACCGCTCGCGGGCGAGGTCGAGCAGCGCCAGCAGCAGCCGCTCCCCGATGCGCCGGCGGCGGTAGCTCGGATGAACGGCGAACGTGGTGATGTGCGCCTCGTCGACCATGAGCCAGATGCCGCCGTACGCCACGATCGTCTCGCCCATCAGCGCCACGAGGTACATCGCGAGCCGGTTCGTCTCGATCTCCTGGCGGTACGCCTGGCTGGGCCAGGGCGTCATGAACGACGCCCGCTCGATGAGCTGGACCGTGGCCAGGTCCGCGACGCGCATGGGCCGGATCAGCAGCACGGGCGCCTGCGCCGCGCTCACGGCTTGGCACCACTCGACGCCGCCCCGCTCACCGAGACCCCCTCGTCCGGCGGGGGCATGCGCACGCCGCGCGGGAGCGTCACGTACTCGGGCACGAGCGCTGCCAGGTCGTCGGCATCGTCCGCCGCCAGGCGCCGCCCCGCCGTGGCGAGCATGGCGGCCGCCAGGCCGTCGATCGCCGCCGCGCCCAGCGCCGAGGCCTCCTCGGGCGCCCGGCCGGCGAGGTCGACCGCGACCTGGCGCTCGTCGTCTGCCAGCTCGGGTTCCGCGCCGCCCGGCACGATGCGGGCCGCCTCGCCGCGCCGGACGAGCACGCGGTCGTTGGGGCCGGCTGGCTGGAGGAGGACAAGCCGGTCCGCTCGAGCCGCGGCCCCGGCCGCGTCGAGGAGCGCCGTCCCCGTCGGGACGCCCACGATCGGCACCGACAGTGCATGGGCCAGGCCCTTCGCCGTGGCGATGCCCACCCGGAGGCCCGTGAACGCGCCGGGTCCCGTCCCCACGGCGATCGCGCCGAGGTCGGCCAGCGCCACGCCGGCGTCCCGGAGGAGGGCGTCGATGCGCTCGAGGAGCTCTTCGCCGTGGCGGTAGCCGGCCGTCCACCCGCGCTCCTCGAGCAGGGCACCGCCGCCCTCGCCGAGGGCGATGACCGCGCGCGTGGTCGCCGTGTCGATGAGCAGGATCGGGCCGCCCGCCGTCACGCGGCCGCCTCGAGGTACCGCGCGTAGTCGTCCGAGCCCGCGCGCAGCGTGATGCGGCGGTCCTCGTCGCCCGTCCCGTCGATGAGCACGTCCAGGCGCCCGGCCGGGAGCGCATCGCCCAGGCGCTCCGCCCACTCCACGAGCGCGACGCCCTCGAGCTGGCGCTCGTCGATCAGCCCGCCGGCCAGCGCCTCGGCCGCGTCGGCCAGGCGGTACAGGTCGATGTGGAACATCGGCACCCGGCCCGCGTACTCGCTCATCAGCACGAACGTGGGCGAACTGACGACGTCGTCGATGCCCAGGCCCACTGCGAAGCCCTTCGCGAACTGGGTCTTGCCGGCGCCGAGGTCGCCCACGAGGCAGATGAGATCGCCCGGCCGGGCGGCGGCGGCGAGTCGGGAGGCGAGGTCGCGGGTTGCCGCGGGATCACGCGTCACGAGGACACGCTCGCGGACGGCGAGGTCGGGCATCACGCCCGAGGGTAGCCGAACCCGCCCCGCGGTGCGCCGACCCGGCGCGGAGTCACCGTCAGCCCAGCCGCTCGAGGTCGCCCAGCGGCAGCTCGACCGGCTCGCCGTCGAGCTCCACGCGCGCGGCCTCCAGGTGCACGCCGCCCGCGAACCGGCGCAGCCCCACGAGCTCGACGAGGCGCCCCTCGGCGCCAACGTGCGGGCCCGAGCGGACCCGGACCCAGTCCGGCGCGACGTGCGGGAGGTCGATCCCCGTCCCGTCGAACACCAGCGCGGGCGGGTCGACGAGCAGCGCCACCTCGTGGCCCGCGAGGCGCTCGAGGAGTGCGGCGACCGGTGTCGCGATCGGCCGCTTGATGGCCCCGTCGAGGGCGAGCACGCCGAACGGCTCGGGGGCGTGGAGCGCCGCCCGCTGCCGATGCTCGGACGCCTGGAAGTCGCGCAGCTCCTTGCCGGCGACCGAGGCGGCCACGATGCCGTGCACGCCCATCGCCCGGGCGCGCGTGAGCGCCTCAGCGTCGATGCGCGAGCCCACGACCAGGATGCTGCCGGTGCGCCCCACGTCGATCCCGCCGGGGCGCAGCTCGCCGAACGGGTCGGTCGCCAGCTCGAGGCGGCCGCGCGCGGGGGCGCCGGCCGCGAAGGCGCCACGGATGGCGAGGCCCTCGATGCGAAGCCGGATCATCGCGCCGGGCCGCACCTCGACGACGATCCCCGCGACCCACGCGGTCGTGTGCGCCCGGTGCTCGCCCGTGACCAGCCGCCATCGGTTCCCGCGGCCGGGGACCGGGGCGAGGAGCTCGCCGTCGGACGCGCGGTCCGGGCGCCGGCGCCGGCCCGGGATCGGGGCCCAGCGGCTGCCGGCGAGCGGCCGCTCGCCCTCGTGGGCGCGCACGTCCACCTCGTCGATGCGCCGGTCTCGAATGTGCTCGAGCAGGAGGTCGCCGGGCAGCACGGCCGCGCCGGGCTCGACCAGCGGACGGTCTCCGGGCGGCAGCGGGATGCTCGTCTCGAGGCCCGGCTCCGCCAGTCGCCGCCGGGGCACCTCGTCGAGCCAGCCCGGCGCCGCGGTCGTGGTCACTGGTCCAGCCCCGGCCAGACCGCGGACTGCCAGCTGGCGAGGAGGTCGCGGCGCGGCTCGAGTCGCTCAGGCAGCCGCATCGGCACGTCCCGCAGGTCGACGAGCAGCCCGCCCAGCCCGCCGGTGACCTCGAGCGCGAGATGGCGCGCCCGCACACCGACGTCGACGGGGTCGCGGAAGCGCAGCTCGACCGTCGCCTGCTCGCCCGGCGGCACGTCCACGAGCTCCACGCCGCCTGGCACCAGCTCGGCCTCGACCGCGCCGCCGGCTCCGCGGAGCGTGAGCGCGCCGGCCGACTTCGTCGAGCGCAGGCCGGCCGCCATCACCACCGTGCCCAGCGGCACCAGGACATCGTCGCGGAGGTCGGCGAGCAGCTGGACGCGCTCCTCCTCGTCCGCGATCGTCCCGATCGGGGCCAGCACCCTGGCGTGGTCGAGGCCGATGGCCCGTGAACCGGGGCGGCGCGCGACGTCGGCCACGGCGAGCGCGGCGGCGGTCGGGGGACCGGCCAGCCAGGCGCCCCCGGACGCCACCACGAGGTCCGGCGCCGGCAGCTCGTCGAAGGCCGGCGTCTGCTCCAGCAGCCGCCCCACGGCCGCACGCACAGCGGCGAGGCGCAGGATGGCCCCGTCGCCCGTCGCGTCGCCCCACGGGGCGGTCGCCATCTCGCGCAGGCGGTCACGCGTGCGCAGCCGGTCGAGGGCGATCGGGAGCCAGCCGATGACATCGTCGAGGTCCGCGTCGGTGAAGGGTCGAGGGAGCAGCGCCGCGCGCGCCACCGACGCCGTCCGCGGCGACGTCTCCACACCGGGCTGCCAGCCGGCCAGCGTGCGCGATCCGCCATTCTGGCCGATCTCGAGCACCTCGATCCGCCGCCGCAGGACGCGCGCCAGCGACCCGGCCGACAGGGCGAGTGCGCGGCGGGCGTCACCCGTCCCCCCGCGAAGCGAGTCGAGCAGCGCCCGCAGCGGCTCGCCGCCCTCCGCGAGCGCCGACGGAGCGAGGACGGTTGGCCCGGGGCGATCGGGCCGGAACGTCGCGTCGGTCCGCCCGCCAGGCGCCGCCAGGCCGCCGGCCAGCACCGTGACGAGGTCGGGCCGTCGCTCGGTCGTCGCCGCGACGAGCGTCACCAGCTCCGCGAGCAGGCTCCGTTCGTCGGCGCCAGGCGGCTCGGCGGCCCCCGCCAGGATGGCGTCCACGCGACGGTCCGCCAGCGACGACGCGACGCTGAGGATGTCGGCGCCGTCGATCACGAGGGGCCGGACGTGCCAGCCAGCCGTCTCGGCGACCGCGACCAGCGGCTGCAGCACCCGCTCCGTGGCCGCGATCACGGCCAGCTGGGGCGCGGGGGCGGTCCCACAGGCGAGCCGCGGGATGTCCAGCGCCGATCCGGCCCGATCGATCCGCAGCGACTTCGCAAGGGCGTTGTCGCTCGCAGCGACCCGACGCCGCACCCGCTCGAGCAGCGCCGCGGTGGGAACGGCCGACGGTCCCGCCGTCGAGCCCAGCAGCCTGAATCGACTCCCCGCCCGGCCGATCAGCGCGACCGCCGTCGTGGCCGTGCCACGGTCAACCGTGGCGATGACGCGCGTGGGGTTGCTCACCCGGCCGATGCTATCAGCGACGGCAGCGCGTCACTGGTCCAAGCCCATCGGACGTGCCGGCGGCGGGCTCGCGCTGCTGCGCGGCGGATCGGCCGCCAGCCGACCTTCCCGACCCCCGAGCCTCGCCGGATCGGCGGCGCGCCCCTGGCGGCACGGAGCGGGGAACGAGGCTTCTGCCCTCGGCCGACAGGGATCAGTCCAGCGGGCAGGGCTCCGGCCGTCGAACGAGGATCGCCTCGACGTGGACCTCTCGAGGATCCTCGGCGGTCGCGTCCGCCCAGAGGGACAGCCCGAGATCGAAGAACACGCTGGTGCCCGGGAGCTCGCGCGTTCGGCGGCTCAGCCGCCGGCAGCGCAAGGCGGCGCCGAGGAGCGGAGCGAGCGCACTCGGAGGGTGCGTGAGCGAGCACCGCAGGCGGCAACGCCGCGATGGCGGCGGATCAGCCGCCAGCCGGACTTTTCAGCTCGCCCTCAGGCGTCCCAGGCGTCGGAGTCGTCAAGATCCTCGAGCCGGTCGATCAGCGCCTCGATACCGACATCGTCGCGCAGCAGCTCCGACGCCGACGGCATCTGCCCGCCGAACAGCTCGCGCAGCACCGGGTCGAAGAACAGCATCGCCGGCGCCCCGAGCGGCCGGTACGGCCGGCTGGCCTCGAGGAAGTGGACGGCCGGCCCGGTGAGGCCGCGGAGGCGGATCTCGCGCGCGACGGCCTCGACGAGGGCTTCGCGCCGCTCGTCCATCGGTTCGAGATTGAAGCTCACCTCGGGTCACCGTCGGAGCCGGGCACGCCGTTCGTGCGCGGTTCCAGCAGCGATCGCGTCGCGACCGGCTCGGTGGCGGTGAGCGCCTTCGCGAACGCCTCGTAGGCCGTCGCGCCGCGCAGCGCGAACACCACGTGCTCCACCGTCGAGGACTCGGCGAGCTCGTCGCGGATGGCCTCGACGGCGATCCTGGCCGCCTCGTCAAGCGGGAACCCGCCGATGCCCGTGCCGAGCGCGGGGAAGGCGATGCTGGAAAGCGACAGCTCGCGGGCGCGGCGCATCGCGCTGCGGGCCGCCGCGTCGATGGCCGGACCGCTGGTCCGCCGGTCGCGCTCGAGGGAGACGGCGTGGATGACGACGCGCGCCGCCAGCTTGCCCGCCGGCGTGACGATGGCGTCCCCGAGCCGAGCGGGCCCCTGGCGGACGGCGGCGAATTCGATCACGTCGCCTCCTGTCCGCTTGATCTCACCTGCAATCCCCGTGCTCATCCACAGCGAGGTGGCGGCCGGGCTGACGATGGCGTCAACCTCGAGGTCGCAGATGTCCCCGTTCCAGAGCTCGATCTTGGCCACCTGGCCTCCTAGGAGAGGGTTCGGACCCCGACGGGCGAACCGGCGGCATGGTACACCCGGGCCACCCGACGGGACATCCCCGCCACCACCTCATAGGAGATCGTCCCGCCCGTCGCCGCAAGCTCGAAGGCGGTGATCCGCTCCTCGCCCTGCGCACCGAGGAGCACGAATTCGTCGCGTTCGGTCACCGGTTCGCCCGGCACGTCGGTCACGTCGGCCATGACGGCGTCCATCGCCACCCGGCCCACCAGCGGCACCCGGGTGCCCCGGACGAGGGCGACCGCGCGGTCGGAGAGGAACCGCCGCCATCCGTCTGCATAGCCGAACGCGAGGGTGGCGATCCGCGACGGCCGCGTCGTGACGTAGGTGGGGCCGTACGAGACGCCGTGGCCCTCCGGCAGCTCGATCACGCGGACCGGGCGCGCGTACGCCGCCATGACCGGGCGCAGGGCGCCAGCGGCCGCGGCGGTCGTGGCTGGCGGGACGAGCGCGTCGGGGACCAGGCCGTAGACGGCGATCCCCGTGCGCACCGCCTCCCAGCGCGGGATCGCGTCGCCCAGCACGCCGCCGCTCCCCGAGGTGTGCCGCCGCGCTCCGACGCCCGCAGCCCCGCCCCAGGCCACCGCGTCCGCGATCGGCGCCAGGGCGCCGGCGAACCGGCGGTTCTGCTCCACGCTGAGCGACGCGTCGTCGGCTGCCGCCAGGTGCGTCCACACGCCGCCCAGCCGGGCCCCGGGCGTCTCCCGGACCGCCGCGACCGCCGCAGCGGCGTCATCGGGCAGCACGCCTCCCCGGCCGAGGCCGGTCTCCACCTCCACGTGCACCTCGAGGTCGGGCCCCCCTGACGATGCCGCGCGCAGCGAGGCGAGCGCCTCGGCGCCCGCCTCGCCGGCGCCCAGCGCCACAGCGATCCTGCGGCGGGCTGCCTCGGCCAGCCAGTCGACCGGCACCGGATAGAGCACCAGCAGCGGAGCCCTGATGCCCGCGTCCCGCAGCTCGACCGCCTCGTCCAGCGTGGCGATGGACAGCCCGTCCACGCCGGCGGCCTCGAGGGCACGGGCGACCGGCACCGACCCGTGCCCATAGGCGTCGGCCTTGACGACGGGCTCCACGCGCACTCCCGGGCCCACGGCGGCCCGTAGTGCGGCCAGATTGCCCCGCAGTGCGTCGAGGTCGATCTCGAGCCAGCTCAGGCGGGCCAGCGCCGGCAGGCCGGCCTCGCGCAGCCGCTGCTCGATGGGGGCGCGCGAGGCGGGGGTCGCGGCCGTCATGGCCCCGTCAGTCGTCGCTGTCCGACGGACCGTCGTCCTCGCCGTTCGAGGGACGCGCCCCGAACCCGAGCCGCCGACCCGTGCGCAGCCGCTCGGCGATCCCGGCGAGGCGCTTGCGCACGACGGGCAGCGCGTCGGGCAGGTCGCCCGCGAGCAGGCCCGCGTCCCCGAGCCGCTCCCGGACGAGCTCGCCGGCGAGGCCGTGGAGGTACACGCCCAGGCGCGCGGCGTCGAACGGGGCGAGCCCCTGGGCGAGGAGCCCGCCGATCGTCCCGGACAGGACGTCGCCGGTGCCTCCGGTCGCCATCGCCGGATTCTCGAACGGGGCCATCGCGGTGGCGCCGTCCGGGCCCGCGATGACGGTGTTGGCGCCCTTGAGGACCACGACGTGGCCCCATTCGGCGGCGGCGGCGATGGCCGCGCGCACCCGCGCATCGTCGTCCTCGTTGAGGTCGCCGTCCTCGGCCGGCTCGTGGCCGCTGCCTGCCCGCAGCCGCGCGAACTCGCCCGCGTGCGGCGTCAGGACGCATGGGCGGGTGACGCCGGTCCACCACTCCCCCACCGATGCGAGGGTCCGGAGCGCCTCCGCGTCGAGCACCGCCGGCGGGTTCCCGCCCTCTTCGGGCGAGGTCAGGATGAGCCGCAGCAGGTCGGCCGCCGCGAGCGACGGCCGCAGCCCGGGGCCGATCACGATCGCATCGTGCTCGTGGTCGAGGATCTTGGCCAGGGCGGGCTCGGGATCGACCTCCTCGACGTCGTCCTCGGGGAGCGCCATCGTGGTGGCCTCGACCACCTTGGACGCGAACAGCGGCTGCAGCGACTCCGGCACCGCGAGGGTCACGAGGCCCGCGCCGGCGCGCCCCGACGCCCGGCAGACGAGCAGGCCCGCGCCCGCGTAGTCCAGTGACCCGGCGATGACGAGCAGCTTGCCGAACGTCCCCTTGTGGCCGCGCTTCGCCCGTTCGGGCAGCAGCCGGGCCATGGACTCGTCGTCGAGCTTGGGCGTGCCAGCGGGCGCGGTCGCTCCCCCGTCGGGGCGCCGCCCGAACCCGACGGCCCGGTCAGCCACCGGCCGCCTCCTCCTCCCCGTCGCGACCGTCCTCGCGATCCTGGCCCGTCGCGGCGGCCACCACGTCGGCGTGCACGTTCGCCGCATGCATCGCGCTCAGCCGCTCCATCCGCGCCAGGATCTTGCGCTCGCGCTCGTCGAGGCGCTCGTCGATGTCGAGCGGGAAGACGTACCGCCCGCCCGCCGTCCGGACCCCGAACGCCACGGCGACCGCATAGTCGGACTCGTGGGTGATCGAGATCGCGACCCGGCCCATGCCCAGCTGCTCGGCGCGCTGGGCGGCGCGGCCGTGGAGGCGGACGGACGGCTGCCCCGTCGGCAGGCGCTGGACCTCGATGTCACGCCAGCCGATGCCGCGGACGCCCAGCCCGAGCACCTTCGAGACCGCCTCCTTGGCCGCCCACCTGCCCGCGAAGGTCTCAGGCCGGTCCCGCACGTACCGCCGCTCCTGCTCGGTCAGGACGCGTCGTGAGAAGCGCTCGCCGAACCGCTCGAGCGCGGTCCGGATGCGCTCGACCTTGATGATGTCGATGCCCAGCTCGGTGGTGCCCTCGGGGACGAGGCCCGGGGGGAGGCGCGGGTCGCCGTCCGTGCCGACGCCGGGCATCGCCTACTCCACCGTCACCGACTTGGCGAGGTTGCGCGGCTGGTCCACGTCGGTGCCGCGGGCGACCGCGGTGTGGTACGCGAACAGCTGGAGCGGGATGACCGCGAGGACGGGGCCCAGCGCCTCGTGGGTCTCGGGCACCCAGACCACGTCGTCGGCGAACCGGCCGATTCCCTGGTCGCCCTCGGTCCCCACCGCGATCACCTTGGCGTCGCGCGCGCGACCCTCCATGACGTTGCTGATCAGCTTGTCGTACACGCGGGACTTGGTGGCGACCGCGACGAGCGGGCACTCCGCGTCGAGCAGCGAGATCGGGCCGTGCTTGAGCTCGCCCGCGGCATACCCCTCGGCGTGGATGTAGCTGACCTCCTTGAGCTTGAGCGCCCCCTCGAGCGCCGCCGGCAGGGTGTAGCCGCGCCCGATGAACATGAAGCCGCGGGCCCCGAGGTAGCGCTTGGCGAGGTCCGGCACCCCGGCCGACAGCTCGAGTGTCCGCGCCGCCGCCTCGGGCAGCGCCCGCAGCGCCTGGCCCAGCTCCAGCTCCTGCTCGAGCCCGAGTGATCCGCGCGCCTTGGCGATGGCGGCCGCCAGCACGATCAGCGTCGTCACCTGCGTGACGAACGTCTTGGACGCCGCGACCGCGATCTCCGGGCCGGCCTGGAGGAACATGACCGCGTGGGCCTCGCGGGTGATCGCGGACCCCACCGTGTTGGTCACCGCCACGATCGGGCTGCCCTGCTCCTTCGCCCAGCGCGTGGGGGCGATCGTGTCGGCCGTCTCCCCGGACTGCGTGACCGCGATGACGAGCGTGTTCTGGTCGAGCGGCGGGGGCGAGTAGCGGAACTCGGAGCCGACGGTCACGCGCGCGGGCAGCCCGGTCCAGTCCTGGATCGCGGCAGCGCCCACGAGGCTCGCGTACGAGGCCGTGCCGCACGCCACGAGCTCGACCCTGGTGACGCGGCGGAACGCCTCGGCCAGTCCGGCCACCTCGGGCGCCTGGATCCGGCCGCTCCGCGACACGCGGCCGGCCAGCGACTGGCGGAGCGCGGTCGGCTGCTCGTTGATCTCCTTGAGCATGAAGTGGTCGTAGCCGCCCTTCTCGGCGGCCTCGGGCGACCAGTCCACGAGCGTCTCCGCGCGGTCGCGGGGAGCGCCGTCCACGCCGGTGATGGTGGCGCCCCAGGGCCGCAGGTCCACCACGTCGCCCTCCTCGAGGAACACGACCCGGCGGGTGTGGGCGAGGATCGCCGCGACGTCGCTCGCGAGGAAGGCCTCGCCGTCGCCCAGGCCCACCACGAGCGGCACGTTCTCGCGCGCGCCCACGAGCCGGTCCGGCTCGCCGCGGTGCATGACCGCCACCGCGTAGGCGCCCTCGCACTGGGCGAGCGCGTCGCGGACAGCCTGGGCAAGGTCGCCCCGGTAGCACTCCTCGATGAGGTGGGCGATGGCCTCGGTGTCGGTCTCCGACGCGAGCGTGTGTCCGCGCGCCTCGAGCCCGTCGCGCAGTTCCCGGAAGTTCTCGATGATCCCGTTGTGGATGACGGTGATCTCGCCCGTGCAGTCCTGGTGGGGATGGGCGTTGAGGTCGTTGGGGCGCCCGTGCGTGGCCCAGCGGGTGTGGGCGAGGCCGATGGCCGCGTTGGGGGTGCGGTCGGCGATCGCGGTCTGGAGGTTTGCGAGCTTGCCCGCCTTCTTCTCGACGAACAGGGCGCCGGACTCGTCCACGAGCGCGATGCCCGCGGAATCGTAGCCGCGGTATTCGAGGCGGCGCAGCCCCTCGATGAGGATGGGGCCGGCCGCACGGGGACCGGTGTAGCCGACGATGCCGCACATCCGCGCTGGGTCTCCTTGGTGGGGTCGCCGCGGCGTGCCGCAGCCGGGCTAGTTTAGACGCTCCTCCGCGAGGGCCGCGATCGCCTCGGCCACATCGCTGACCAGCGCCGCGTCATCGCCCTCCACCATCACCCGCAGCACGGGTTCGGTGCCCGATGGACGCACCAGGATCCGTCCGTGGGGCGCCAGCCGCCCGGAGGCGTCGGCGATCGCCCGGGCGAGCACCTCGTCGGCGTCCCACTGGTCGCGGTGGCGGACCCGGATCGCGCGCTGCTGCTGGGGCAGGAGCGTGATCTGGGTGGCCAGCTCGTCGATGCCCGCCCCCGCCGCGGTCATCACCCGCAGCAGCTCGGTGGCGGTGACGATGCCGTCGCCCGAGGTCGCGTGCTCGCGGACGATCACATGGCCGCTCTTCTCGCCGCCCAGCCCCGCGCCCGAGACGAGCATCGCGGCCAGGATGTGCTTGTCCCCGACGGGCGTGCGGACGACCCGCCCGCCTGCCGCCTCGACCGCCCCCTGGAGCCCCCCGTTGGACAGGACCGACACGACGAGGCTGTGCCGGTCGAGCGCGCCCCGCGCAAGCCGCTCGAGCGCGAGGACCCCCAGGACCTGGTCGCCGTCGACCAGCCGGCCGTGCCCGTCCACCGCCACGCAGCGGTCGGCATCGCCGTCGAGCGCGAAGCCCACGTCGGCGCCGAGCTCGCGCACCGCGGCCATGAGCGATTCGGGTGCCGTGGCGCCGCAGCCGAGGTTGATGTTGTCGCCGTCGGGCTCGTCGTGGATCACGGTCACCCGTGCGCCGGTGGCGCGCAGGATGGCCGGCGCCACGCCATGGGCCGCGCCGTTCGCGGTGTCGAGCACGATGTGCATCCCGCTCGCGTGCACCGCCGAGGCGAGTGCCGTCCGGTGGGCGACGTACTCGGCCAGGAGCGCGCTCGCGTCCACCGCGCGTCCGAGGCGCGCCGCCTCCACCCCGGGGAGCTCCTCGGCGCGGAGGACCAGCGTCTCGAGCTCGTCCTCGAGGCTGTCGTCGAGCTTGAGGCCGTCGGGATCGAGGACCTTGAGCCCGTTGTCCTCGGCCGGGTTGTGCGAGGCCGAGACCATGATCCCGGCCGCGAACTCGCGGTTGCCCGCGAGGAACGCGAGCGCCGGCGTGGGCACGACGCCCACGCTGTGCACGTCCACGCCCATGCTCGTGGCGCCCGCGGTGATCGCGGCGACGAACATGTCGCCCGAGCGCCGGGTGTCCTGGCCGACGACGAGGGAGCCGCCGGCCCCGACGACGCGGTGGGCGGTCGCCCGGCCGAGCGCGGTTGCGAGCGATGGGCGGAGGTCCACATTGGCGACGCCGCGGATGCCGTCGGTGCCGAACAGGCGGGTCATGGAGGTCCTCGTGCGGTGGGTGGCCGAAGCGCGCTCGTCCGGGGGCGGCGCGGCTCAGCTGGGCGATGGCGCCGCTGACGGTGAGCCCGCGCCGCCCGAGGTGGACGGGGCGAGGATGGTCACCGTGACGGTCTGCGGATCGAGCGAGATGACCGAGACGCCCGACGGCAGCGTCGGGACGACGGTGAGCTGGTGCACGCCCGGCGCCAGGCCCGAGACGTCCAGCCCGACAGTGATGGCCGCCGAGCTCAGGCGGTCGAGGTCCGCGGTCGACCCGTAGACGGTCATGAGCACACCCTGCGTGGAGAGCGAGTAGGTCATGGTCGGGCTGCCGCCGTCGATCCGCAGGCCGGCGGTGAACGTCCGGGTCTCGGTGACCGCCTCGATCTGCACGGTCACGTCCACCGATGTGGCGTCGACGGCGCTCACGCCCGTGGGCAGCGCCAGCGCGACCGTCTCGCGGACGGCCCGCGTGGCCCCGCCGATCTCGATGGGCGCGGTGTCCGCCGAGACGAGCGCGGCGAGCTGGCTGGCGTTGCCCTCGAGGGTGGCGGTGAGCGGGTTGACGTCGATGCTCGCGACCCGGAACCCGGGCGCCGGCGTCCCGTCGATCACGGGGTTGACCGGGACGGTCTTGGACTGCTTGTTGGTGTAGACCGGGATCGTGACGTGGATCGTCTGGGGCGACACGTTGACGCCGGTGACCGCCGTCCCGGACGCGTCGATCGGCGTGCCCTCCACCTCGCGGTCCACGTTGATGCCGCTCGAGTCCAGCGAGACGTTGACCTCGACCGCGACCACGCGCTTCACGGCGGTGGCGGCGCCCGTGACGCTCACCTGCCCGGGCGCGTACGTCGTGGGGCCGAGGTCGACCCCGGGCGGCGCCGTGCCCCGGTTGACGCGGACCGGCACCGTGCTGGTGAGGCTCTTGTCGAGGGTCACCGGGATGCTGCGCGGCACCCAGTCGAGGATGTTGACCCGCGGGTCGATGGCCTCCACGACCACGCGGACGCTGGTGCTGGTCCCCGTCGGCGCGACGCTGGAGAGGTCGACCGTGGCGCGGAAGTCCTGGGCGGTCAGCCGGCCGAGGTCCGCCGGGGCGAAGTACTTGACCTCGTCGAGGGTCTTGAGCTGATTGGTGACCACGGTGTTGGGCGGCAGGTTGATCGCGTCCACGCGGACGGGGCCAGGGTAGGTCGTGCTGTCCTGGGTGGCGACCAGGCCCACGTAGAGGAGCATCGCCAGCACCAGGGCGGCGACCTTGAGCGGCCAGTTGTGGACGATCGAGCGGAGCAGGCGCCGCGCGGCTCGGCTGAGCGTCACGGCGCGGCCCCCGGGGCTTCAGGCCCGTCGACGCCGTCGGCCGCCTCGTGAGACTCACCGAGTCCTGCGCGATGGGCCGGGTCGGGGTCCGTCTGGACGTCACCCGCGGGCTGCCCGCCAGACGAACCTGCTGTGCTCGTCGCCGCCTCCAGCGCCAGCGGCTCGACGCGCGCCGAGGGGCGACGCGCGATGCGGAGGCGCGTCCCCGCACGCCGCTGGGCGGCGGCACCGCGACGCCCGAGCCCGAGCTCAGTGCCGACGTCGTGCGTCTCGAGCAGGCCGGCGAGCGCCCGCTCCAGCTGGCCCTCGGTGGGGACGCGGACGATCCTCGCCCGCTCCACCACGCTCATCTGGCGGTTCTCCTCGGAGACCACCACCGCCACCGCGTCGGTGTCCTCGGTGATCCCGAGCGCCGCCCGGTGGCGGGTGCCGAACCGCTCGGACAGGTGCTGCTCGGTGAGCGGCAGGAGCGCACCGGCGGCGAGCACCTTCTCGCCCCGGACGACGACGGCGCCGTCGTGGAGCGCGGTGCGCGGCATGAAGATCGTCAGCAGCAGCTCGGTCGTGAGGTCCGCGTGGAGCATCACGCCCGTCTCGGCGGTGTCCTCGAGCCCGGTCTCGCGCTCGATCACGATGAGCGCGCCATGGCCCTCGGCCGACAGGGCGGCGGCCGCCTTGGCGATGGTGCTCGCCACGTGCTCCACGCGCCGGTGCGACGAGGCCGGGACGAGCCAGCCGAACGTGCCCACGCGGCCGATCCGCTCCAGGGCACGGCGCAGCTCGGGCTGGAAGATGACCACCAGGGCGAAGACGCCCACGAAGGCGCCCGCCTGGAGCAGCTGCGTGAACATGCGCAGCTCGAGGAACTGCGCCAGGGCGTAGATCGCGAGCAGCACCGAGACGCCGATCACCAGCGTCACGGCCCGCGTTCCCCGGATCAGGCTGAACAGCCAGTAGATGAACAGGGCGGTGATGCCGATGTCCAGCAGTGCATTGGGCGTGATCTGCCGGGCCAGCGATTCCAGGAACGCGAGCATCTTCTGGGGAGTCTACACCGGCCCCGGGTGCCTCCCGGGCCCCGGGCTGCGTGCCGCGCGCACGCCTGCGATGTCGGCGATCGCGCCCTCGTCACCGTCGAGGCGGGCGAGACGCTCGAGCAGGTCGAGCTTGTCCCCCGCCAGCGCGTCCCATCCGCATCCCGCGTAGAGCTCGACCAGGGCGAGGTGCAGGGCGAAGTTGCCCGGGTCGAACGACACGGCCGTGTAGCACGCCTCGAGGGCCGCCGCGACGCGACCGTCACGTGCGTGGAGCGCGGCGAGGTCGAGCAGCGTGTCGACCGCGGGCCCTGGCACCCCGGCGTCCGCGGCCGCCTCGGCCCGCGCCTCGAGCTCGGCGGTCGTCGCCCCGTCGGGCAGCACGCGCGGCGCGCGGCCGGGCGCGGCTGACGGCGTGTCGGGTCCCGGCTCCGGCGCCGCCTCCCCGAGCTCAAACGCATCGGCAGCCCCAACGCCGGGTTCCGCGTCGGTCGTGGCAGGCGATTCCGGAGCCGCGTTGGGGGTCGGCGCCTCGTGGGGCTCGGCGGCCGCCTCGGATGCGCCTGCCGGCGCCACCTGCGCGGTCTCGACCTGGCCGGCCGGCGGTCCTGCACTGGCGGCCGCCTCGGCACGGGATGTCGGGTCCGAACCGGCGGGAGTGACGGCCGCCCTGCCCGCCCTGGCGCCGGCGGCGCGGCGCGGCGGCTCGGCTCTGGCACCCGACGCCGACGGTGCGTCCGCGCCCTGCCCCGCCGATCCGTCGAGGACGAGCAGGGCGCGCTCGAGGGCCTGCCGGCCAGGTTCTCCGGGCTGGCTCGCCCGCAGGCGCGCGATGAGCTGCTCGAGGGTTCGCCGCCGCTCCCGGCCCTCGGCGAGCTCCAGCCCGCGGCGCGCCGCGTCGACCGCATCGCCGAGGCGCCCGTTCGCCGCCTGAACCTCGGCGAGCGTGTCGTAGGCGTCGGCCGCCTCGCCCCTCCGGTCGAGCGCCATCAGCGCCTGGGCCCGGCCGAGCAGCGCCGACTCCTCGCGGGGCGCCATCGCGAGCGCGACCTCGTAGTGCTGCAGCGCCTCGGCCGGCCGTCGACGGCGGAGCAGGGCGGTGCCGGCAGACGCGTGGGGCGTCGCACGCTCCGGCGCGATCCGGGCGGCCTCCGCGTACGCGAGGAGGGCCTCGTCGATGTGGCCGCGGAGCGAGGCGACGTGGCCGCGCTTGAGCGCGTCCTTGTACCGCTCGTAGAGGGCCTCGCTGCTCACGTCCTCGTCCTGCCGCCGTCCGTCAGCCCGCGAGGAGCTCGACCAGGAGCGCCTTCTGGGCGTGCAGCCGGTTCTCCGACTGCTCGAAGATGATGCTCCTTGGGCCGTCCATTACCGCCGATGTGATCTCCTCGCCGCGGTGGGCCGGCAGGCAGTGCATCACGACGGCGTCGGGCGAGGCCGCGATCAGCGCCTCGTTGACCTGGTAGGGCGCGAACGCGTCGCGGCGCTCCTCCGCCTCGGCTTCCTGGCCCATCGAGGTCCAGGCATCGGTGTACACGGCATCGGCGCCCTGGACCGCCTCAAGCGGCTCCTGGGTGAAGGCCATCGAGCCGCCGCTGCCGGCGGCCACGGCGGCCGCGCGCTCGACCACCTTGCCGTTCGGGCCGTAGCCCACCGGGTGCGCCAGCCGGATGTGCATGCCGAGGGTGGCGCCCATGAGCGCCAGCGAGTGGTAGACGTTGTTGCCGTCGCCGACGAATGCGAGTGTTCGGCCGCGCAGCTCGCCGAACCGCTCGTGGAGCGTGAACAGGTCGGCAAGCGCCTGGCACGGGTGCTCGCGGATCGTGAGGCCGTTGATCACCGGGATCGAGGCGCGCGCGGCCAGCTCCGCCACCACCTCGTGCGGCCCGGTGCGGGCCATGATGGCGTCGACGAAGTTCTCCAGGTTCCGCGCGACGTCGCCCACCGTCTCGCGGCCGCCGAGCACGATCTTCTCCTCGAGGTAGATCGCGTGGCCGCCCAGCTGGGTCATGCCGGCCTCGAACGTGACCCGGGTCCGCAGGCTCGGCTTCTGGAACAGCATTGCCAGCGTGCGACGCTCGAGGGGCGGGCTGGCGTGGCGTCGCTCGGCGCGGTACTCGGCCTTGAGCTCGGCGGCCCGCGCGAAGAGCTGGGCGATCTCCGGGGCCGAGAGGTCGGCGGCCGAGATCAGGTCGCGTCCGGCGAGCGATGCGTCTGTCATCCCGACACCGTAGCGCGTCCGGGGGCCGCGCGGCACGCCGAAACCACCAGAGGCCTCGATCACGGGCGTTCCGGCGGGGGCGGGGCGTCCGACCGCCCGGAGCAGAACGCGAGATAGCCGATGTCGCCCGGCGAGCGGCCGAGCCACGTGAGCACCAGTGCCGCCTCGGTGAACTGCTGGGTGCCGTGGTTGACGACGTAGAGGAGGCAGCGCCACGTCGCTGGGAGGTTGTCCGTTCCGGGCGGCGTCGCCGCAAGGTCGCCCTCGGACAGGCCGTCGACCCAGGCGAGCAGCTCCCGCTCCTCGTGGCGCCAGCGCTCCATCAGCGCGCTCAGCGTGGGGTAGTCGCCGGGGGCGATGTCGCCGGCTGGGAAGGCGCCTTGGCTCAGGCGGACTCGCCAGGCCCACTCGTTCTCGACCTGGTGCGCGAGCGTCGACCTGAGGCTCCGCGTGGCCGCGGGCTCGCCTTTCCGGAATTCCTCGTCGGACAGGGCGCCCGCCGCACTGACGATCCGGTCGCGCGCCCAGTACAGGTACGCCAGCGCCTCGGCGACCTCGCTGCGGTGCATCGCATGAGTATGGCGGCCTGCCGGCCCGCGAGCATCCGGCGCGCCGGCGGCGGAGGAATGCGAACGCCCGCCCCGGGCGGCCCGGGACGGGCGCTGTTGCTGCTCGGCGTCAGCGGAGACGCGCTACCGCTTGGTGTACTGCGGAGCCTTGCGGGCGCGCTTGAGGCCGTACTTCTTGCGCTCCTTCATCCGCGGATCGCGGGTCAGGAGGCCGGCTTGGCGCAGGGGCAGCCGGTTCGCCTCGGGGTCGATCTGGAGCAGCGCGCGGGCCACGCCGTGGCGGATCGCGCCCGCCTGGCCGGTCACCCCGCCGCCCTCCACCTTGATCGTGACGTTGAAGCGGCCCTCGGTCCCGGTCACCCGGAACGGCAGGAACAGCGCGGACTCGGCCAGCACGCCGCCGAAGTGCTCCTCGGGCGTGCGGCCGTTGATGACCATGGACCCCTCACCGGGGATGAGGCGCACCCTGGCCACCGCGGTCTTGCGGCGGCCGGTGCCCCAGTAGAACGCGGGCGTCGACATCAGCGCTCCTCGATCAGGCGAGCGGCTCGGGCTTCTGGGCCTGGTGCGGGTGCTCTGCCCCCGCATAGACCTTCAGCTTGCGCAGCATCTGGGCTCCGAGACGGTTGTGCGGCAGCATCCCCTTCACGGCGCGGCGGATGGGCTCCTCCGGCCGGCGGGCCAGGAGGTGGCCGAGGGTCTCCTCCTTGAGGCCCTGGGGATAGCCGCTGTGGCGGACATAGACCTTGGACGTGAGCTTGTCGCGCGTCACGTTGATCTTGGCCGCGTTCAGCACGATGACGTGGTCGCCCGTGTCCAGGTGGGCGGCATAGCTGGGCTTGTTCTTGCCCTCGAGGACGCGCGCAATCCGCGTCGCGAGGCGGCCGAGCGTCTCGTCCGTCGCGTCGACGACGTACCAGCGTCGCTCGATCTCGCTCTCTCGAGGCGTATAGGTCTTCGCGCTCATTCCTCGTCTTCCTTGTCGTCCACCGGCCGCCGCCCCAGAGCGACGTGCCGGAGGCAGAGCCCCTTCGCCGGGGCGGCTGCCCCGTTGAGTGCCGGCTCCCGGGCGGCCAGCGCCGCCGCGAGCTCCACTTCGTCCATCTTGCCGTGGCCGACCTCGAGGAGGGCGGCCACCATTCGGCGCACCTGCCCCCGCAGGAAGGCGTCCGCCCTGACATCGATCGTCACCAGGCGGCCCTCCTTCCGGACCCGCACCGCTTGCACGGTGCGAACCGGGGACCGGTCTTCCGCGGCGCCGAACGACGAGAAGTCGTGTCGGCCCACAAGGACCGACCCGGCGTCCGCCATCGCGGCGACGTCCAGCGGGGCCCGCACACCGAGCGCCGTGCGCTCGCGGAGCGGGCTGCGCGGCCCGTTCCAGACGGTGTAGCGGTACTCCCGATACCGCGCCGCGTAGCGTGGGTGGAGCCCTGCAGGCGCCCGCCGAAGGTCGCGGATCGCGACGTCCCGCGGGAGCAGGGCGTTGACCGCCCGCTGGAGCCCCGGCACCGGCACGCTCCCGGCGTAGGTGAAGGCGATCACCTGCCCGGTGGCGTGGACTCCGGCATCGGTGCGTCCCGCCCCGTCGACCACCACCCGCTCGCCTCTGTTGAGGCGGGCCAGCGCGGCCTCGAGCTCTCCCTGGACCGTCCGGGCGTTCAGCTGGAGCTGGAACCCGGCGAAGTCCGTTCCGTCGTATTCGACCGTTGCGCGGTACCGCACCGGCGGGTCCTCTCGGATCCCTTCTGCTTCTGGCTCTGCGACGCGCCGCTCAGACGAGCTCAATGCAAGGCGCCGGCGAGCAGGCGAGCGAGCGCACTTGGCAGTGCGTGAGCGAGCCCGCGCAGTCCGGCAACGCGGCAGTGAGCCGTATCAGCGGCGCCCCCTAGACCAGTTCGATCTGAACGATTTCGGCGGCGTCGCCCTTGCGCTGGCCGACATGCACCAGACGGGTGAACCCGGACTGGCGGTCGGCGTACTTGGGGGCGATCACGTCGAACAGCTTGGCCACGACCAGCGGCTCGTTCGGGAACTCCGACACGACCGTCCGGCGGGCAGCCAGGTCACCGCGCTTGGCGAGCGTGATCATCCGCTCGACCCGACCGCGGATCTCCTTGGCCTTGGCCTCGGTGGTCTGCACCCGCTCGTAGCGGAGGACCGAGACCGTGAGGTTCTTGTAGAGGGCGAGGCGGGGCCCGCGCTTGCGCGAGAGCTTGCGCCCGTCGACTCGATGGGACGACATCGCTCAGGCCTCCTCGTCGCCGTCGAAGGACTCGTCCGGGTCCTCGTCGAAGGCGGCGTCCGATTCGGTCTCGGGCAGGATGAAGCCGCGCATGCGGAGGCGCTCCTTCATCTCGTCGAGCGACTTCTTGCCGAAGTTGCGCATGCGGAGGAGGTCGTCGTCCTTGAGCTGGAGCAGCTGGCCGACCTTGACGATGTTGTTGCGCTTGAGCGAGTTGTAGGCCCGCATCGGCAGGTCCAGCTCCTCGATCGGCATGTCGAGCATGTTCGAGGGAAGCTGCGGCACGCCCGGCGTCGCGCGGTCCGCGGGCGGAGCCTGGACGCCGACGGTCACGAACGGCTGGAACTGGCGGACGAGGATGTCGGCGGAGCGCGAGAGCGCCTCCTCCGGGGTGATCGTGCCGTCGGTCTCGATCTCGATCGTGAGCTTGTCGAAGTTGGTCATCTGGCCGACCCGGGTGCTCTCCACCCAGTAGTTGACCTTGCGGACCGGCGTGAAGATGGCGTCCACCGCGATGACACCGATCGGCAGCGCGTCAGAGCGCTCGGCCGACAGGTAGCCGACGCCGCGCTCCACGGTGAGGTCCATCTCGATCGTCGTGTCGTCGGAGTCGATGGTCATGAGGACCAGCTCCGGATTGACGATCTCGACGTCCGCCGACTCGGCGACGTCCGCCGCGATGACGGGACCAGCGCCGCTCTTGAGCAGGCGGAGCTGGACCGGGTGGGCGGCGAAGCTCTTGAGGCGGAGCTTCTTGACGTTCAGGACGATCTGGGTGACGTCCTCCTTGACGCCGGGGATCGTCGAGAACTCCTGGTACACGTCGCGGATCTGGATGGAGGTCACCGCCGCCCCTTCGAGGGACGACAGAAGCACCCGCCGGAGCGCGTTGCCCAGCGTGACGCCGTAGCCCGCCTGAAGCGGACCCGCCTCGTACTTGGCGTACGTGCCGGCTTCCGCGACCGGCTCGATCTGCGGGGTCTCGAGTTCAATCATGGAAGGCGGCTACCTCGAGTAGTACTCGACCACGAGCTGCTCGTTGAACTCGGGCGGCATCTGGTCGCGACGCGGGACGGCGAGGACCGACCCGGCCATCTTGGCCGGGTCCAGGCTCAGCCACTCCGGCGCCTGGTGCGAACGGAGGGTCTCCTTGACGGTCTTGAACAGCTCGCGCTCCTTGTGGGACTCGCGGACTTCGACCTGGTCGCCCACCTTGAGGCGGTACGACGGGATGTTGGTCGCCACGCCGTTCACGGCGAAGTGGCCGTGGGCGACCATCTGGCGGGCGGCGGCCCGAGAGGGCGCGTAGCCGAGCCGGAACACGACGTTGTCGAGGCGCAGCTCGAGCGACTGCAGGAGCGCCTCGCCGGTCACGCCGGAGTGGCGGGTCGCCTCGATGAAGTAGTTGCGGAACTGCTTCTCGAGGACGCCGTACACGCGGCGGACCTTCTGCTTCTCGCGCAGCTGCAGGCCGTAGTCGCCGACCTTGCGGCGGCGGACGCCATGCTGGCCGGGCGGGGTGGGCCGGCGCTCGAACGAGCACTTCTTGGTGTAGCAGCGGCCGCCCTTGAGGAACAGCTTCAGCCCCTCACGGCGGCACAGCCGGCAGACGGGATCGATGTAGCGGGCCATGACCTACCTGGGCTCAGACGCGGCGCCGCTTGGGCGGGCGGCATCCGTTGTGCGGGATGGGCGTGACGTCGGTGATCGCGCTCACCTCGAGGCCGGCGGCCTGGAGCGATCGGATCGCCTGCTCGCGGCCGGCGCCGGGGCCCTTCACGTAGACCTCGACCTGGCGCATGCCGTGCTCCATGGCGCGGCGAGCCGCCCCGTCCGCGGCGAGCGCGGCGGCGTACGGCGTGCTCTTCCGGGAGCCCTTGAACCCGGCGACGCCTGCGGAACCCCACGAGATCACGTTCCCCGTGAGGTCCGTGATGGTCACGATGGTGTTGTTGAAGCTCGCCTGGATGTGGACGTGCCCCTGGGGGACGTTCTTGCGCTCCCGGCGCCGCTGCTTGACGGCGCGCTTCCGATCGGCCATGCGTTAGGAGTTCCTCGTCACTTCGTCTTCTTCCGGGCGCCGACCGTCTTCTTCGGTCCGCGACGCGCGCGGGCGTTCGTCTTGGTGCGCTGCCCGCGCACGGGGAGGTTGCGGCGGTGCCGCATGCCGCGGTACGACCCGATCTCGATGAGGCGCTTGATGTTCAGCGCCACCTCGCGGCGGAGGTCGCCCTCGACCTTGGCGGAGCGGTCGATCACCTCGCGGAGCCGGTTGACCTGGTCGTCCGTGAGGTCCCGCACGCGCGTGTCGGGATTGATGCTGGTCTGCTTGAGGATCTTCTGGCTGGTGCTCAGCCCGACCCCGTAGATGTAGGTGAGCGCAACCTCGACGCGCTTCTCGCGCGGAATGTCGATGCCCGCAATTCGTGCCATCGCGTCAGCCCTGCCGCTGCTTGTGCTTCGGATTGCTGCAGATGACCATCACGGTGCCGTGGCGCCGGATGATCTTGCAGTTGTCGCAACGCGTCTTGACGGACGCTCTGACCTTCACCGGGTTCCTCGACTTACTTCAGGCGGTACGTGATCCGACCCCGCGTGAGGTCGTACGGAGACAGCTCGACGCGGACCCGGTCCCCGGGCAGGATCCGGATGAAGTTCATCCGGAGCTTGCCGCTGATGTGCGCGAGGACGCGATGACCGTTCTCGAGCTCCACAGCGAACATCGTGTTCGGCAGCGGCTCGATGACGGTCCCTTCAACTTCGATCGCGTCCTTCTTCGCCAAGCTAGCTCCCGTGTCCTTTTCAGCACGAGTGTCGGCCCGGCCGGGCCGACACACGAATGGTGAGGATACCAAACACGGCGCGATCCGACAACACCGGCCCTAGACCTTGGTGAGGATCTCGGGACCCTCCTCGTGGATCGTGATCGTGTGCTCGAAGTGGGCGGCCAGCGAGCGGTCGGCGGTGACCACCGTCCAGCCGTCCTTGAGGGTCTTGGTCTTCTCGCCCCCGGTCATGAACATCGGCTCGATCGCGAGGCACATACCGGGCTCGAGCCGCACCCGGGCGTCCGGGTAGTCGGTGGCGAAATTGAGCACCGACGGGTCCTCGTGCATCAGCCGCCCGATGCCGTGCCCGCCGTAGCCGCGGACGATGCCGTAGCCGCCCTCGTGGCCGATGGCCTCGACGGCCGCCCCGATGTCCGCCACGCGGTGCCCGGGCTGGGCGGCGGCGATGCCCGCCATGAGCGCCAGGCGCGTGGCGTCGATGAGCGCGAGGCCCTCCGGCGTGCCCGCCTCCCGGCCGCCGCAGACGAATGTCCGCGCCCCGTCGCCGTTCCACCCGTCGTAGATCACGCCCACATCGACCGACACCAGGGCGCCCCGCTTGATCTCCCGGTTGCCCGGGATGCCGTGGACGATCTCGTGGTCGATCGAGATGCAGGTCGTGGCCTTGTACGCGTGGGGGTGGCTGATGTCGTAGCGCCGGCCACCGAGGTAGCCGAGGAACGACGGGATGCCGCCCGACGCGCGGATGTGCTGCTCAGCGAGCCGGTCGATCTCCAGGGTGGAGATGCCCGGGGCGAGGGTCTCCTCCACCAGGGCGAGGACCTCGGCCACGATGCGGCCCGCCACCCGCATCTTCTCGAGCTCCGCGGCGGACTTGCGGGTGATCTCCATCAGCCCGGCGGCGTCACGCCGGCATCGGCGAGCATGGCGTCGATGGACGACGACACCTCGTCGATCGGCTGGAGGCCGTCGACCGTCCGGAGGACGCCGGAGGTGCGGTAGTGCTCGATGACCTCGGCGAGTGCTCCGAGCTGCTGGTCCATCCGGGCGCGGATGGTGGCCGGCTGGTCGTCGGCCCGCTGGTAGAGCTCCGAGCCGTCGAGGTCGCAGACCCCGGCGACGTGCGGCGGACTGGAGACCTCGTGGTAGGGATGGCCGGCGGCCCGGCAGATCCACCGGCCGGACAGGCGCCGGACCAGCTCGTCGGCCGGGACGTCCACGAGCACCGCGGCGGCCACGTCCGTGCCGCGGTCGGCCAGCGCGGCGTCGAGCGCCTCCGCCTGCACGCCCGTGCGCGGGAACCCGTCGAGGATGACCCCGGCGGCCGCATCGGGCCGCCCGAGCCGCTCGAGCAGGAGGCGCACGGTGATCTCGTCGGGGACCAGCTGCCCCGCATCCATGTATCTGCGCGCCTGGATACCCAACGGCGTGCCGTCCCGAACCGCGGCCCGGAACAGGTCGCCGGTTGCCACGACCGGGATCCCGAGGCGAGCCGCGAGCAACGGAGCCTGGGTGCCCTTCCCGGCGCCAGGGGCGCCGAGCAGGACGACCACGTTCACCGGATAAAGCCCTCGTATTGGCGGATGAGCAGCTGGGCCTCGAGCTGCTTCATCGTCTCGACGACGACGGAGACCACGATCAGGATGCCCGTGCCACCCAGTGCCAGGTTCTGGAGTGACGGCTGGATGTAGGCGATGAACGGCGGCGCCGCCGCGACGATGCCCAGGAAGAGGGCGCCGGCCACGGTGATCCGGGTCACGATCCTGGCCAGGTAGTCCTGCGTGGGACGTCCCGGCCGGATGCCGGGGATGAAGCCGCCGTTCTTGCGCAGCTCCTCGGCGGTCTCGTCCGGCTTGAACGTGAACGCCGTGTAGAAGTACGTGAAGCCGACGGTCAGCAGGAAGTAGAGCGCGACGTACAGCAGGGACCCCCGCGACAGCCAGCCGACGACCGTCTGGGCGATGCTGCCGACCACGCCGGGCGAGGTCGTGAAGTAGCTCGCGATCTGGACCGGGAACAGCAGGATGCTCACCGCGAAGATGATCGGGATGACGCCCGCCTGGTTGACGCGGAGCGGCAGGAACGTCTGGCCGCCCTGGTACATTCGCCGGCCGCGCACGCGTGAGGCGTACTGGATCGGGATCCGGCGCTGCCCCTCCTGGATGTAGATGATCACCGCGACGGCGGCGATCGCCATGATCCCCAGGAGGCCGAGCTGGGTCAGGTCGGGGTTGCTGAGGAACCCGCCGAGCGCGCCGGGCACGCGGCTCACGATGCCCGCGAAGATGATGAAGCTGACGCCGTTGCCGATGCCCTTCTCGGTGATCAACTCGCCGATCCACATCAGGGCCACGGACCCCGCGGTCAGCGTGATGATCTGCGTCACCGTCTCCCAGCTGCCCAGGTCGAAGGGCGTCTTGAGGGCGCCGGAGGAATTGAGCAGGGCCAGGAACCCGTACGCCTGGAGCAGCGCCATCGGCAACGACAGGTAGCGGGTGTACTGGTTGATCTTGGTGCGGCCGTACTCGCCCTCGCGCTGCAGCGCCTGGAGCGAGGGGACCACCCCGGTCATGAGCTGCATGATGATCGAGGCGTTGATGTACGGGTTCACGCCGAGGGCCACGACCGAGAAGTTGGTCAGGCCGCCCCCGGAGAACAGGTCCAGCAGGCCGAAGATCGCGTTGTTGTTGAGGAAGTTGCCGAGCTGGGTCTTGTCGACGCCAGGGACCGGGACGTGGGCCAGCAGCCGGAAGACCAGGATCGCACCGGCGACGAAGAGGATCCGGCGCCGGAGGTCCGGCGCGCGGAAGGCGTTGAGCAGTCCCTCGAACACGGGGGTCTAGCCGTTGTCGGCGGCGGGCTCGACCCCGAGCGCCGCTGTCGGCTCGCTGGGGATCTCGATGACCTGGGCGGTGCCGCCCGCGGCCTCGATCTTCTCCCGGGCCGACTTGGTGAACGCGTCGGCGAGCACGAAGAGCTTGGCGGTCACGTCGCCGTGGCCGAGGATCTTGAGCGGCAGGCGGTCGCGACGGACGAGGCCGGCCTCCTTGAGGGTGTCGGCGTTGACCGTCACCGGGGCCTTGCCCTCAGCCACCAGCCTGCCCGCCCCGACGGCGGCGCTGATCGCGCCGACGTTGACGACCTCGTACTCGATGTCGTTGATGTTGCGGAAGCCGCGGAGCTTGGGGATCCGGACGTGGATTGGCGTCTGGCCGCCCTCGAACCAGGCCGGGATCGAGGCGCCGGCGCGAGCGCGCTGGCCCTTCGTGCCGCGACCGGCCGTCTTGCCCTTGCCGGCCGCGATGCCGCGGCCCACGCGGGTCTTCTTGGTGACCGACCCCGGGGCGGGGTGCAGGTCGTGGATCTTCATCTACTTGGCCTCCGGGGTCGTGTCGGCGCCCTCGGGGAGCTCCTCGACGGTCACGAGGAAGCGGACCTGGCGGCACATGCCGCGGACGGCGTCGTTGTCCGGCAGGATCGACGAGCTGCCGATGCCGTGCAGGCCGAGGGCCCGGATCGTCGCCCGGTTCCGGGCGATGTGGCTGATCGTGCTCTTGGTCTGGGTCACGCGGAGCTTACCGGGCATCGGCCGACTCCTGGCGCGCCGCCGCCTCCTGGCCGGGGACGACCAGGCGGAGCGGGACGCCGCGCTGGCGGCTGAGCTCGTCCACCGAGCGCAGGCTCCGCAGTGCGTTGAGGGTCGCCCGGGTCACGTTCACCGGGTTGGTGGAGCCGTGGACCTTGGCGAGGATGTCGCGGACGCCCGCGGCCTCGACGACGGCGCGCACGGCGCCGCCGGCAATGACGCCGGTCCCCTTGGAGGCGGGCTTGAGCATCACGCGCGCGGCGCAGTACTCCTCGCGGACCTCGTACGGGATCGTCGTCCCGATCATCGGGATCTGGACGATGTGCTTCTTCGCGTCCTCGACGCCCTTGCGGATGGACTCGGGCACGTCGCCGGCCTTGCCGAGGCCGACGCCGACATGGCCGTTGCCGTCGCCCACGACGATGACCGCCGAGAAGCTGAAGCGCCGGCCGCCCTTGTGCACCTTGGCGACGCGGTTGATCTGGACGACGCGCTCCTCGAGCGCGAGCTTGTTCGGGTCGATGCGGGCCACAGGCAGTCCTCTTTAGAAGTCGAGGCCGGCTTCGCGCGCCGCCTCGGCGAGCGAGCGAACCCGCCCGTGGTACTGGAAGCCGGCCCGGTCGAAGACCACCCTGTCCACGCCCGCCGCCTTGGCGCGCTCGGCGACGAGCTTGCCGACGCGCTTGGCGTCCTCGCTCTTGGTGCCGTCGGCGGTGCGGAGGGTGGGCTCCAGTGAGGACGCCGCGGCAAGGGTCTTGCCGCTGGAGTCGTCGATGACCTGGGCGTAGATGTGGTTCAGGCTGCGGAACACCGCGAGGCGGGGCCGCTCAGGGCTGCCCGTCATGCGGAGGCGGAGGCGCTCGTGGCGCTTGACGCGCTGGGCCGAGCGGCTGTCGAGGTGGCTCATGGCTTACTTCTTCCCGCCGATCTTGCCGGCCTTGCCAGCCTTCCGGCGGACCTTCTCGCCCGCGTAGCGGACGCCCTTGCCCTTGTACGGCTCGGGCTTGCGGGTCGCGCGGACCTTGGCGGCCACCTGGCCGACGAGCTCCTTGTCGATGCCCACGACCGCCAGCTTGAGCGGCGTCTCGAGCTCGAAGCTGATCCCCTCGGGGGGCTCGATCTCGACCGGGTGGCTGTACCCGAGCGCCAGCTGGAGGTTGTTGCCGACCTTCTGGGCGCGGTAGCCGACGCCGATGATCTCGAGGCCCTTGCGGTACCCGGTGGTGACGCCCACGACCATGTTGTTGACGAGCGTGCGCGTCAGGCCGTGGAGCGACTTGTCGAGCTTGTTCTCGGTGGGCCGGGTCACGAGGATCATGTCCCCCTCGCGCTCGAGCTCGATGCGCGGCGGGAGCTGGCGGGTCAGCGTGCCCTTGGGGCCCGTGACGGTGATGACGCGCCCGTCCAGCGTCACGTCGACGCCGGCCGGCACGGGGATGGGGAGACGACCGATTCGGGACATCGCGCTACCAGACGTAGGCGAGGATCTCGCCGCCCAGCTCGGCCTTGCGGGCCTGCGTGCCGGTCATGATCCCCTTGGACGTGCTGACGATCACGACGCCCAGGCCGCCGAGCACCCGCGGGATGTCCGTCTTGCGCGCGTACACGCGCAGGCCGGGCTTGCTGATCCGCTTGAGGCCCGAGACGACGGGCACCTTGCCGTCGACGTATTTGAGCTCCAGGTAGAGCACCTGGGCAGGTCCGTCGCGCTCCTCGCGGACGTCGGCGATGAAGCCCTCCTCCTTGAGGATTCGGGCGATCTGGCGCTTGGTCCGCGAGGCGGGCACGACCACCTCGGTGTGGCGCGCCCGGGACGCGTTGCGGACACGTGTGAGCATGTCCGCGATCGGGTCGGAGACGTTCATCTTCTTACCAGCTCGACTTCGTGACGCCGGGCAGCTCGCCCACGAGCGCTCGCTCGCGGAAGCAGATGCGGCAGAGCGCGAAGCGGCGCATGTACGCACGGGGCCGACCGCACACGTAGCAGCGGTTGTACCCCTGCACAGGGTGCTTCGGCTTGCGGTTCGCCTTCGCGATCATCGACTTCTTGGCCATCTGGACTCCTCCCCGCGCCCTAGCCGGCGAAGGGCATGCCGAGGAGTTCAAGCAGTTTCTTGCTCTCCTCGTCGGTCTTCGCCGTCGTCACGATGCTGATCTCCAGCCCGCGGAGACGGTCCACTTTGTCGTAGTCGATCTCAGGGAAGGCCAGCTGCTCGCGGAGGCCCAGCGAGTAGTTGCCCCGGCCGTCGAACGACTTGCCCGGCACGCCCCGGAAGTCCCGGATGCGCGGCAGCGCGAGCCGGGTGAGGCGCTCCAGGAAGTCCCACATCCGCTCGCCGCGAAGGGTGACCTTCACGCCGATGGGGTTGCCCGTGCGGACGCGGAACTGGGCGATCGAGCGCTTGGCCCGGGTGACGATCGGCTTCTGGCCGGTGATGGCCGCGATGTCGCCGACCGCCGCGTCGACGGCCTTCGCGTTCTGGAGGGCCTCGCCCAGGCCCACGTTGACAACGATCTTCTCGAGGCGCGGCACCTGGTTCGGGTTCTTGTACCCGAACTGCTTCTGCATCGCCGACACCGCCTCGCTCAGGTAGCGGTCCCGAAGCTGCCCGCTCACGCCTTCACCTCCAGGGGCTCACCGCAGTGCCGGCAGGCCCGCACCCGGCTGCCGTTGTCGAGCGTGCGGTGGCCGATGCGGGTGGGCCGGTCGCAGTGGCCGCAGACCACCATGACCTTGCTCGCCGGGAGCGGCATCGCGTGGTCGAGGATGCCGCCCGGGTCCATGGCGGGCACGCCGCCGCCGATCGTGCTGCCGGTGTTCCGCTGGCGCGGCTTGGTGTGCTTGCGGGCGATGTTGATCCCGTCGACGACCAGCGTGACGCCGCCTCGGGCCGACGTCCGGCGGTAGCCGGACCGGATCGAGGTCGGCGACTGGTCCTCGCGGATCACGCGCTCCACCTTGCCCCGCTTGCCGGCGTCCTTGCCGGCGAGCACGACGACGGTGTCGCCCTTGCGGATCTCGGGCACCTTGGTCTGGTGCTCGATCGACCGTGCGGCCATCAGAGCACCTCCGGGGCGAGCGAGACGATCTTCATGTAGTTGCGGTCCCGCAGCTCGCGCGCCACCGGACCGAAGATCCGGGTGCCGCGGGGGTTGCCCTGGTTGTTGATGAGCACGGCCGCGTTCTCGTCGAAGCGGATGTAGCTGCCGTCGGGGCGGCCGAACTCCTTGGACGTGCGCACGATCACCGCGCGCACCACGTCGCCCTTCTTGACCGGGGCATTCGGGATCGCGGACTTGACGCTCGCGATGATCACGTCGCCGATGCCGGCAGTGGTCTTCCGCGAGCGGCCCATGATCCGGATGCACTGGATCGTGCGGGCGCCGGTGTTGTCGGCGACCCGCAGGCGGGTCTGGACCTGGATCACGCCTCGGCCTCCTCACCCTCGGCATGCCTGCCCGGGTGCGCCGCGCCGTGGATCGCCTCGGTGGTCTCGGCCTCCTCGACCGGGATCACCTCGGCCGCCCGCTCCTCGCCCGCGCGCGAGAGCACGGACACGAGGCGCCAGCGCTTGGTCGCGGACAGGGGGCGGGATTCCTCGATGAGGACGGTGTCGCCGATCTTCGCCTCGTTGCGCTCGTCGTGGGCGGCGAACTTGGTCGAGGCCTTCATGACGCGCTTGTAGAGCGGGTGGCGGGTCAGGCGCTCGACGGACACGACGATCGTCTTGTCCATCTTGTCGCTGACCACGCGCCCGACTTTCGTCTTGCGCTGACCCTTCACGGGGTTGCTGGCTCCTGCGGTGGGCATCCCGACGCTCCTACTCGGCCACGCGAGGCGCGGTCGCGCGCTCGCGCTGGACGGTGAGGATCCGGGCGATCGTGCGCCGCGTCGCCGGGATCTGGCTGTAGTCCTTCAGCTGGCGGGTCGAGAGGGCGAAGCGGGCCTGCCACAGCTCCTGCTTGGCCTCCTTGAGCCGATCGTCCAGCTCGCGATCCGTGAGCTTCCGGACCTCACCGATCTCCATCGGTGACCTCCTGCGCAGTCTCGCGGACGACGACTCTCGTCGCGACCGGGAGCTTGTGGGCCGCGAGGCGCATGGCCTCGACGGCCGCCTCGCGCTCGACGCCGGCCATCTCGAACAGGATCCGGCCGGGGCGGACGACCGCGACCCAGTGGTCGGGCGCGCCCTTGCCGGAGCCCATGCGGGTCTCGGCGGGCTTCTTGGTGGCGGGCTTGTCCGGGAAGATGCGGATCCAGATCTTGCCGCCTCGCTTGACCGAGCGGGTCATCGCGCGCCGGGCGGCCTCGATCTGGCGGGCGGTGATCCACGCCGGCTCGAGGGTCGCGAGCCCGTACTCGCCGAAGGCGACGGTCGCGCCGCCCTTGGTGGCGCCGGACATGCGGCCTCGCATGACCTTGCGGTGCTTCACGCGTCGGGGCATCAGCATGGCTCAGGCCCCCTGCGCGGCGGCCGCCGCGGCACTGGCGGTGGCGGCGGCGGCCTCGCGGCGCCGGCGCTCGACCGGGATCTCGCCCTTGTAGATCCAGACCTTGACGCCGATGCGCCCGTAGGTCGTGTGGGCGTGGACCTGGCCGTAGCTGATGTCGGCGCGCAGTGTGCCGAGCGGGATGCGGCCCTCGCGGTCCCACTCCCGGCGGCCCATCTCCGAGCCGCCGAGGCGGCCGGCGAGCGCGATCTTGACGCCCTTGGCGCCGGCCTTCATCGACCGCTGCACCGACTGCTTCATCGCCTTCTTGTAGGCGACGCGGCGGGTGAGCTGCTGGGCGATGTTGAGCGCGACGAGGTAGGCGTCGAGCTCCGGCTGGCGGATCTCCCTGATCTCCAGCTTGACCTTGCGCTTGGTCAGCTCGCCGATCTCCTTGCGCAGGATCTCGACGTTCTGGCCGCCGCGCCCGATCACGATGCCGGGCTTCGCGGTGTGGATGGCGACCGTGACGTGGTTGATGCCGCGCTCGATCTCCACGCCGCTCACGCTGGCGTTCGCAAGGCGCCGGTCAAGGAGCCGCCGGATGGCGATGTCCTCCTTGAGGAGCGCGGTGTAGTCCTTGTCGGCGTACCACTTGGCCGTCCACGTGCGGGTGTAGCCCAGGCGGTAGCCGTACGGATGGACCTTGTGTCCCATGCCTAGGCCTCCCGATCCGCCACGACGACCGTGATGTGCGTCATGGGCTTGTGGATCGGGAAGGCCCGACCCTGGGCCCGTGGGCGCCACCGCTTGATCGTCGGGCCCTCGTTTGCGATCGCGTCGGCGACGAAGAGCTCGTCGGCCGACAGCGACAGGTTGTTCTCGGCGTTGGACGCAGCGCTCTTGAGAACGCGCGCGACGTCCTTGGCGGCCTTCTGCGGCATGAACTGCAGCAGCGCCGTGGCCTCCTCGACCGGCTTGCCCTTGATCGCCTCGGTGACGAGGCGGGCCTTCCGGGTGGAGCCCCGCAGGTACTTGGCGGTCGCGGAAACGCGCATCGTGCTCGCCTCCCTACCGCAGCCCGGCGGACCGGTCGGCGTTCTTGCCGTGCCCGCGGTACGTGCGGGTGGGCGCGAACTCGCCGAGTCGGTGGCCGACCATGTTCTCGGTGACGTACACCGGCACGTGCTTCTTGCCGTTGTAGACGGCAATCGTGTGGCCGATGAAGTCGGGGAAGACCACGGACGCGCGGGACCAGGTCTTGAGGACCTTCCGCTCGTTCCGCTTGTTCATGTCCTGGACCCTGGCGAGAAGCCGGGGCTGGACGAACGGTCCCTTCTTGACCGATCGCGACATCTCTGGCTCCTCTTACGACTTGCGGTGCCGGCTGCGGACGATCAGGCGGTTGGTCGCCTTGCCGCGCCGCGTCCGGTAGCCCATGGCCGGCTTGCCCCACGGAGTCTTGGGCGGCATGCCGGTCGGGCTCTTGCCCTCGCCGCCACCGTGGGGGTGGTCGCGCGGGGTCATGGCCACGCCGCGGACCTCCGGACGCTCGCCCATGTGGCGCGCGCGCCCGGCCTTGCCGAGGCTCTGGTTCTCGTGGTCGAGGTTGCTCACCTGGCCCACGGTCGCGATGCACCTGAGCGGCACGCGTCGCATCTCGCCCGAGGGCAGGCGGAGGGTCGCGAAGTCGCCCTCCTTGGCGAGCAGCTGGGCCGACGTGCCGGCGGAGCGGACGATCTGGCCGCCCTTGCCGGGCACCAGCTCGATGTTGTGCACCGTGGTGCCGAGCGGGATGCTGGCGAGCGGCAGGGCGTTGCCCACGCGCGCCTCGACGTCCGGCCCGGACACGACGACGTCGCCCACCTTGAGGCCGTGCGGCAGGATCATGTAGCGCTTCTCGCCGTCGCGGTAGTGGAGCAGGCCGATCCGCGCCGAGCGGTTCGGGTCGTACTCGATCGTCGCCAGACGCGCGGGCACGCCGAACTTGTCGCGCTTGAAGTCGATCCGCCGGTAGTGGGTCTTCTCCCCGCCGCCGCGGTGGCGCACGGTCAGCCGGCCTTGGTTGTTCCGGCCGTTGGTGCGCCTCATCGGCTCGAGGAGCGGCTTGTGCGGCTTGTCGGTGGTGATCTCCTCGAACGTCGAGCGGGTCATCCACCGGCGGCCGGCCGAGGTTGCCTTGTAGCTTCGGAGCGGCATCGTCAAACCCCCTCGAAGAATTCGATCTTCTGGCCGGGGGCGAGCGTCACGATGGCCTTCCGCCAGGCGGAGGTGTGGCCCGTGACGCGGCCGCGCTTGGTGCCGCGGCGCTTCTCCTTTGCCTTCGAGGTGAGGACGTTCACGGCCACGACCGTGACCTTCTCCTTCTTGTAGAGCTCCTCGATGGCGGCCTTGATCTGGATCTTGTTGGCGTCGTGGTGGACCGCGAACGTGTACTTCCCGCGGCCCGACTCGTCGATCGACTTCTCCGAGATGACGGGGCGCAGGATGATGTCGGCGGCGGTCAGCTCGCTCACGCGTACACCTCCTCGATCCGGGCGAGCGCCGGCTGCTCGATGAGCACCGCGTCCGCGTTGAGCAGGTCCACGACGTTGAGCGAGTCGGCGAGGATCACCGTGACTGACGGCAGGTTCTGCGCCGACCGCAGGAGCGGCTCGTCCTTGGCCGGGGCGACGACGAGGACGCGGCGCTCGTGGCCGTCGCCCGCGCCCAGGGCCTCGAGGACCCCGACGAACGCCTTGGTCTTGGGCTCGTCCGCCATGCCGAACGCCTGGACCACCTTGATCGCGTCGTCGGTGAACTTGGCCGACAGCGCCGAGCGCAGCGCGAGGCGCCGCATCTTCTTGGGCAGCTTCTGGTCGTACGAGCGCGGGTGCGGGCCGAACACGACGCCGCCGCCGCGGTAGTGCGGCGCGGTGCGCGAGCCCTGGCGGGCGCGGCCGGTGCCCTTCTGCCGGTACGGCTTCCGGCCGCCGCCGCGGACCTCGCCGCGGGTGCGTGTGTCGTGGGTGCCAATCCGGCGCCCGGCGAGCTGGGCCACCACCGCCTGGTGGAGCACGGCCTCGTTCACCGGCGCCGCGAACAGCGCGTCGGCGAGGTCGACGCTCCCGAGGGAGGCGCCGGTGCGGTCATAGAGCGTGGTCTGCGGCATCGGTCAGGCCTTCCGGACGAAGGTGAGCGCACCGGGGGCGCCCGGGACCGACCCCTTGACCAGGATCAGGTTCCGCTCGGCGTCCACGCGGACCACGCGCAGCTTCTTGATCGTGACCCGCTCGCTGCCCATGTGGCCGCCCATGCGGACGCCCTTGTAGACGCGACCGGGTGTCGTGCCGGGGCCGATGGAGCCCGGCCTGCGGTAGTTGTCGGACCCGTGGGTCTTCGGGCCGCGGCTGAAGTGGTGGCGCTTCACGGTGCCCGCGAAGCCCTGGCCCTTCGAGACGCCCGTCACGTCCACGAGCTCGCCCTCGGCGAACACCTCGCTCACCGACAGCTGCTGGCCCACCGCGTAGCCGTCGACGTCGTCGAGCCGGAACTCGCGGATGGTGCGCACCCGCGGCAGGTCCTTGAGCTGGCCGGCAACAGGCTTGGTGAGCCGGCGCCGCTCCCCAGCGCCGAGCTGGACGGCGGTGTAGCCGTCGCGGTCGTCGGTGCGGAGCCGGGTAACCGTGTTGGGGGTCACCTGCACGACCGAGACGGCGACCATGGTGCCGTCCGGCTGGAAGACTTGGGTCATGCCCACCTTGCGGCCGATCAGGCCGATCGTGTGCTGGCTCATCACATCTTGATCTCGATGTCGACGCCCGCCGCAAGCGAGAGCCGCATCAGGGCGTCCACCGTCTTCGACGAGGGGTCCAGGATGTCGATGAGCCGCTTGTGGGTGCGGATCTCGAACTGCTCCCGGGAGTCCTTGTCGATGAACGGTGAGCGCAGGACCGTGAACTTCTCGATCCGGGTCGGCAGCGGAACGGGGCCGACGACGTCAGCGCCCGTGCGCTGCGCGGTCTCCACGATCTGGGCTGCCGACTGGTCGAGCAGCCGGTGGTCGTAGGCCTTGAGGCGGATCCGGATCCGCTGCTTCGCCATCGTTCGATCCTTACGCGATGATGGTGGTGACCGCGCCGGCGCCGACGGTGCGGCCGCCCTCGCGGATGGCGAAGCGCTGGCCGACCTCGAGGGCGATCGGGGTGATCAGCTCGACGGTCATGTCCACGTTGTCGCCGGGCATCACCATCTCGGCCCCGTCGGGCAGCCCGATCGAGCCCGTGACGTCGGTGGTGCGCAGGTAGAACTGCGGCCGGTACCCGTTGTAGAACGGGGTGTGGCGGCCGCCCTCCTCCTTGGTCAGCACGTAGACGCGGGCGACGAACCGGGTGTGGGGGGTGACCGAGCCCGCCTTGGCGAGCACCTGGCCGCGCTCGATGTCGTCGCGCTCGATGCCCCGCAGCAGGCAGCCCACGTTGTCGCCGGCCTGGCCCTGGTCGAGCAGCTTCTTGAACATCTCGACGCCGGTGACCACGACCTTGCGGGTCTGGGCGTGGATGCCGACCATCTCGACCTCGTCGCCCACCCGGACCACGCCGCGCTCGATGCGCCCGGTGGCCACGGTGCCCCGGCCCTTGATGCCGAACACGTCCTCGACCGGCATGAGGAACGGCCTGTCCACCGCCCGGACCGGGTCGGGGATGTAGGAGTCGACCGCGTCCATGAGCTCCTGGATGCAGGCGTAGGCCGGGTCGGAGGGGTCGTCGGGGGCCTCGAGGGCCCTGAGGGCCGAGCCGCGGACGACCGGCAGGTCGTCGCCCGGGAAGTTGTTCTTGGTCAGCAGCTCGCGGACCTCGAGCTCGACGAGGTCGAGCAGCTCGGGGTCGTCGACCGCGTCGCACTTGTTGAGGAACACCACCATGTACGGCACCTCGACCTGGCGGGCGAGCAGGATGTGCTCGCGGGTCTGGGGCATCGGGCCGTCGGTGGCGGCGACCACCAGGATCGCGCCGTCCATCTGGGCGGCGCCGGTGATCATGTTCTTGATGTAGTCGGCGTGCCCGGGGCAGTCCACGTGGGCGTAGTGGCGGTGCGCCGTCTCGTACTCGACGTGGGCGATCGCGATCGTGATCCCGCGCTCGCGCTCCTCGGGGGCGTTGTCGATCGTGTCGAACGCGCGGTACTCGGCGCCGCCCCGCAGCGCGAGGTACTTGGTGATGGCGGCCGTGAGCGTCGTCTTGCCGTGGTCGATGTGGCCGATCGTGCCGACGTTGACGTGCGGCTTCGTGCGCTCGAACTTCTTCTTGGCCATGTCCGCTTGGACTCCTGCTGCACGCCCGCGATTTGGCGGGCAGACTCCTCTAGACCTTCGACTTGGCGACGAGCTCGGCCGCCAGGTTCGGGGGAACCTCGGCGTAGTGGCTGAGCTCCATGGAGTAGCTGGCGCGACCCTGGGTCATCGACCGCAGGTCTGTGGCGTACCCGAACATCTGGGCGAGCGGCACCGCCGCGCGCACCACCTGGGTGGAGCCGCGGGGGTCCATGCCCTCGATCTGCCCGCGCCGGCTGTTGAGGTCGCCGATCACGTCGCCCATGAACTCCTCGGGCATCGTGACCTCGACCTGCATCATCGGCTCGAGGATGACGGGACTGGCCTTCATGACGGCGTCTTTGATGGCCATGGAGCCGGCGATCTTGAACGCCATCTCCGACGAGTCCACCTCGTGGTAGGAGCCGTCGACGAGGGTCACCTTGACGTCGACCATCGGCACGTTCGCGTAGATGCCCGTGTCGAGCGTCTCGCGGATCCCCTGGTCGATGGGCTTGATGTACTCCCTCGGGATGGTGCCGCCGACGATCTTGTCGATGAACTCGTAGCCCGCGCCCTTGGTGTTGGGCTCGACGTGGATGACCGCGTGGCCGTACTGGCCCTTGCCGCCGGTCTGGCGGACGAAGCGGCCGTTGCCGGCCGCGGGCCTGCGGATCGTCTCCCGGTAGGCCACCTGCGGCTTGCCAACGTTGGCGGCCACCCTGAACTCGCGGACCATCCGGTCCACGAGGACGTCGAGGTGGAGCTCGCCCATGCCCGCGATCAGCGTCTGGCCCGACTCCTCGTCGGTCTTGACGCGGAAGGTCGGGTCCTCCTCGGCGAGGCGCTGGAGCGCAATGCCCAGCTTGTCCTGGTCGGCCTTGGTCTTGGGCTCGATGGCGACCTCGATGACCGGCTCGGGGAAGGTCATCGACTCCAGGATCACCGGGTGGTCGGGATCCGAGAGGGTGTCGCCGGTGAAGGTGTCCTTGAGGCCCACGGCCGCCGCGATGTCGCCCGCGTAGACCGTGTCGATCTCCTCGCGGTGGTTCGCGTGCATCTGCAGGATCCGGCCGATGCGCTCCTTCTTGCCCTTGGTGGCGTTCAGCACGTACGAGCCGGACTTGAGGGTGCCGGCATAGACGCGGAAGAACGCGAGCTTGCCGACGAACGGGTCGGCGGCGATCTTGAACGCGAGGGCGCTGAAGTGGGCGCTGTCGTCCGGGCTGACCGGGATCTCGACATCGGAGTGCGGCCTGACGCCGTGGATCGGCGGCACGTCGAGCGGCGAGGGCAGGTAGTCCACCACCGCGTCGAGCATGGGCTGGACGCCCTTGTTCTTGAGCGCTGACCCGGTGAGCACCGGGACCCACTTGTAGCCGAGCGTGGCCAGGCGGATGCCGTGCTTGATCTCGTCCTCGGTGAGCCCCTCGCCCTCGAGGTACTTGTGGGCGAGGTCGTCGTCGACGTCCGCGCACGCCTCGAGGAGGTGCTCGCGGTGCTTGGCCGCCTCGGCGACGAGGTCCGCCGGGATGTCGGTCGTGTCGAACGTGTTGCCCAGGTCGTCGCGCCAGATCAGGGCCTTCATGCGGACGAGGTCCACCACGCCCTGGAAGCGGTCCTCGGCGCCGATCGGGATCTGGATCGGCACGGGCCTCACGCCGAGGCGGTCCTGGATCATCTCGACGTCGCGCCAGAAGTCGGCGCCCGTCCGGTCGAGCTTGTTGATGAAGCAGATCCGCGGCACGCCGTAGCGGTCCGCCTGCCGCCACACCGTCTCGGACTGCGGCTCGACACCGGCGACGCCGTCGAAGACCACCACCGCGCCGTCGAGCACCCGCAGGCTGCGCTCCACCTCGACGGTGAAGTCCACGTGCCCGGGCGTATCGATAATGTTGATGCGGTGGTCGTTCCACGAGCAGGTCGTCGCCGCGGCAGTAATCGTAATGCCGCGCTCCTGCTCCTGGGGCATCCAGTCCATGGTGGCCGCGCCCTCATGGACCTCGCCGAGCTTGTAGATCTTCTTGGTGTAGAAGAGGATCCGCTCGGTGACGGTGGTCTTGCCCGCATCGATATGGGCGATGATTCCGATGTTCCGCGTTCGTGCGAGCGGAACGGCGCGTGCCACGATTCGACGTGCTCCTACTGGGCTCGGACTACCACTTGAAGTGGCTGAACGCCTTGTTCGCGTCGGCCATCTTGTGGGTGTCCTCTCGGCGCTTCACCGCGGCGCCGAGGCCATTCATGGCGTCGACGAACTCGGCGGCGAGCTTCTCAGACATGCTCTTGCCCGACCGCTTGCGCGCCGACTGGACGAGCCAGCGGACGCCGAGCGACAGCCGGCGGTCGCCCCGGATCTCGACCGGGACCTGGTAGGTGGCGCCGCCGACGCGTCGCGGCTTGACCTCGATGATCGGCGTTGCGTTGCGGAGCGCGGCCTCGAGCACCTCGAGCCCCGGGCGCTTGGCCTGGAACTCGGCGCGGGCGAGCGCCTGGCGCAGGATGCGGTCGGACAGCGTCTTCTTGCCGTCGCGCATCAGCTTGGCGCGGAAGTGGTCCGTGACACGCTTCTGGTCGCCCTGGTACTTGGCCTTGCGGGGGATCGACTGACGACGGGGCATCTTTCTACTTCTTCCCGGGCGCCTGGCTGACCTTGGCCCCGTACTTGCTTCGGCCCTGCTTGCGGTCCTTGACGCCCGCGGCGTCGAGCGTGCCGCGGATGATGTGGTACTTGACCGACGGGAGGTCCTTCACGCGGCCGCCGCGCACGAGCACCACCGAGTGCTCCTGCAGGTTGTGGCCGATGCCCGGGATGTAGGCCGTGACCTCCATCTGGTTCGTGAGCCGCACGCGCGCGATCTTCCGAAGGGCCGAGTTCGGCTTCTTCGGGGTCATCGTCCGGACCTGCAGGCACACGCCCCGCTTCTGGGGGGCACCGGGGATCGGCACCTGGCGCTGCCGCAGGCTGTTCCAGTTCTTGCGCAGGGCAGGCGCCTTGACCTTCTCGATCTTCGGCTTCCGCCCGTGGCGCACGAGCTGGCTGATGGTCGGCACGGAGACGCGGCTCCTTTCGAATGTCTGTGTCGTTGGTCGTGGTCGGTCCGGCGGGTCTACCCGTGCCGGGGGTCCGGGCGGGGACCAGTCGGGTCTGTCAGGGCATTCCGGCGCGCATGGGCACCGGGGCCCTTTGAGGCCACGAGCGCGGAGTGTAGCAAGGCGCTCGATCGAGTGTCAACCGCCCCCCGACGGGGTCCGCCAGGGGGCGTTGCGTGCATCGTCCTGGTTCGTTCGAGGCGCTCAGCCCTCCTCGGAGGCGTCGGCGAGGAACGGGTTGAAGTCCGCGCTCTCCTCGCGCGCCGCCGGCTCGGCGTCCTCGTCGAGGAACGGGTTGAAGCCCTCCGCTTCCTCTTCGGGCTCCGCCTCGTCCTCCCCCGCCCCGGCGATGGTCGCCGCGAGCGCAAGGCCGGACGTCTCCTCGTCGGGGCCTCGGACGCCGTCGTCGAGGAACGGGTTGAACTCCGGCTCGCCGAAGCCCGCGAGCTCCTCGCCGGCGAGCGCCTCGAGGGCGGCCCGGCGCTGGCGCTCCTTGAGCGCGGCGATGTTCTGCGGCGCACCCGTCCCGGCCGGGATGAGCTTGCCGATGATCACGTTCTCCTTGAGGCCGATCAGGTGGTCCTTGGCGCCGTTGATGGCCGCCTCGGTGAGCACCCGGGTGGTCTCCTGGAAGGAGGCCGCCGCCAGGAACGAGCTGGTGTTGAGGGACGCCTTGGTGACGCCGAGCAGCACCGTCTGCGCCGTGGCGGGCTCGCCGCCCTCGGCGAGGACCTTGTTGTTGGCCTCCTCGAAGTCGAGGCGGTCGACGAGCTCGGTCGGCAGCTGCTCGCAGTCGCCCGGCTGGTCGATCCGGACCTTCTTGAGCATCTGGCGGACGATGATCTCGATGTGCTTGTCGTTGATCGTCACGCCCTGGCTGCGGTACACCCGCTGGACCTCGGCGACGAGGTAGCGCTGGACGTCGTCCTTGCCGCGCGTCTCGAGGTACTCCTGCGGGTTGATCGGGCCGTCGGTGATCGCGTCACCGGCGCGCAGCATGTCGCCGCTGCGGATCTCGTCGCCGGTAACGGGGTGCCTGGCCAGCTTGGCGCTGTGGGGGATCAGGTACTCCCGCTCCACGATGTCCTCGGCGCGGACCACGAGCCCCTCGTCCGTTCGGGCGAGGAAGCCCTTGACCGGCGAGGTGACGTCGCCCGTCGGAGACTTGGCGATGACCTGGCCGACCTCGACGAGGTCGCCTGCGGCGGCCAGCAGCTCGCCGTCGGCCGGCAGCTCGATCGGCGTGTCGAACGCCTCGCGGCTGGTGACCTTGACCTTGCGGCTGGTGTCGCTCTCGATGACCTCGACGGCGCCGTCGATGTGGCTGATCTCGGCCTTGCCCTTGGGGACGCGGGCCTCGAACAGCTCCTCGACGCGCGGCAGGCCCTGCGTGATGTCCTGGCCGGCAACGCCGCCGGTGTGGAACGTCCGCATGGTCAGCTGCGTGCCCGGCTCGCCGATCGACTGGGCCGCGATGATGCCGACCGCCTCGCCGATGCCGATCATCCCGCCGGTGGCGAGGTTGCGGCCGTAGCAGTGGCGGCAGACGCCGTAGCGTGACTCGCAGGCGAGCGGCGAGCGGACCAGCACCTCGTCGATGCCGGACTCGTCGATGGCCGTTGCCAGCGCCTCGTCGATCATCTGGTTGCGCTCGGCGAGGAGCGGCGCGGCCTGGCCCTTCTTGACCTTGGCGGTCGGGTCGGCCAGGTCCGCGGCCGCCAGGCGGCCGACCAGGCGCTTCTGGAACGCGCCGGCCTCGTCCGGGGACTCGGCACGGGTGATCCAGCTCCCGTCCAGCGTGTTGCAGTCGTCCTCGCGGGTGATGACGTCCTGCGCAACGTCCACCAGGCGCCGGGTCAGGTAGCCCGAGTCGGCGGTCCGGAGGGCGGTGTCCGCGAGGCCCTTGCGGGCGCCGTGGGTGCTGATGAAGTACTCGAGGACGGTCATGCCCTCGCGGAAGTTGCTCCGCACGGGCACGTCGATGATCCGCCCCGACGGATCGGCCATCAGGCCGCGCATGGCGCCCAGCTGGCCGATGTTGCCCTTGTTGCCGCGGGCTCCGGAGTCGGTCATCATCCGGACCGGGTTGGCGTCGCCGAGGGCGGCCATCATCTGGTCCGAGACCTTCTTGGTCACGTCCTGCCACAGGTCCACCACGCCCTGGTACCGCTCGTCGTCGGTGATCAGGCCGCGCTGGAACTGCTGGTCGATCTTGGTGACCTGGCGGTCGGCGTCGGCCAGCAGCTCCTTCTTCTGGACGGGGACGACGATGTCCCAGAGGCCGATCGTCATGCCGCCCCGCGTGGCGAACCGGAAGCCGATCGTCTTGATGCCGTCCACGAGGTGGGCGGTCTCGACCGGCCCGAGCTCGCGGTAGCACCGGTCCACGAGGGTCTTGAGGTCCGACCGCTTCATCGCCTGGTTCACGTAGCGCAGCGGCTCGGGCAGGATCCGGTTGAACATGATCCGGCCGACCGTGGTGCGCTCGCGGCCCTCCACCAGGGCGCCGGCCTCGGCGTCCCACTTGAGGATCTCGGCCCAGATGGGCTCGTGGAGCGTGAGGAAGCCGCCCCTGCGCTCGTCGTCCTCCACGACCGTGGAGCGCGACGCGATGTCGAGGCCGCGGGCCGAGAGGTCGTACGCGGTGACCGCGTCGTCCTCGGTGGCGAACCGCTTGAGGTTCGCCTCGTCCCAGGCCGTGCCCGAGCGGTCGTCCATGGTGAGGTAGTAGTTGCCCAGGACCATGTCCTGCGTCGGCGACACGACCGGCGAGCCGTCCGCGGGCGAGAGCAGGTTCGAGGTCGAGAGCATCATCGTCCGCGCCTCCTCCTGCGCGGCCGTGGAGAGCGGCACGTGGACGGCCATCTGGTCGCCGTCGAAGTCGGCGTTGAACGCGGTGCAGACGAGCGGGTGGATCTGGATCGCCGAGCCCTCGACGAGCACCGGCATGAACGCCTGGATGCCGAGCCGGTGCAGCGTGGGAGCGCGGTTCAGCAGGACCGGGTGGTCCTTGATGACCTCCTCGAGCACGTCCCAGACCTCGGGCCGCACCCGCTCCACGATGCGCTTGGCGCTCTTGATGTTGTGGGCGAAGCCCTTCTCGACGAGCTGGCGCATGACGAACGGCTTGAACAGCTCGAGCGCCATCTTCTTGGGCAGGCCGCACTGGTGGAGCTTGAGGTCCGGGCCGACCACGATGACCGAGCGGCCCGAGTAGTCCACGCGCTTGCCGAGCAGGTTCTGACGGAACCGGCCCTGCTTGCCCTTGAGCATGTCGGAGAGGCTCTTGAGGCGGTGGTTGCCGGTGCCGGCGATCGCCCGCCCGCGGCGCCCGTTGTCGATCAGGGCGTCGCACGCCTCCTGGAGCATCCGCTTCTCGTTGCGGATGATGATCTCGGGAGCGCCCAGCTCGAGCAGCCGCTTGAGCCGGTTGTTCCGGTTGATCACGCGCCGGTAGAGGTCGTTGAGGTCAGAGGTGGCGAACCGGCCGCCGTCGAGCTGGACCATGGGGCGCAGGTCGGGCGGGATGACCGGCAGCACCGAGAGGATCATCCACTCGGGCCGGTTGCCCGAGCGGCGGAACGCCTCGATGAGGCGGAGCCGCTTGATGGCCTTCTTGCGGCGCTGGCCGGAGCTCGTGCGGACCTCGGCGTGGAGCGCGCGGCCCAGCTCCTCGAGCTCCATCCGGACGATGATGTCGCGGACCGCCTCGGCGCCCATGCCGGCCCAGAAGATGCGCCCGGTGCGGGCGCCGGAGCCGTACTTCTCGTCGAGCTGGCGGAACTCCATCTCGCCGATCGTCATGAGCGGCTTGAGCGACTCGATCTCCTCGCGCTGCTTGCGCAGCTCGTCCTTCTGCCCCTGGGCCGCCTTGGCCAGCTCCTCGCGCTTGTGGGCGAGGGTGTCCTCCATCGACGAGCCGAGGTCCGCGATCTTCTGCTCGGTCGCAGTCTCCTCGCGCGCGAGCCGCTCGGAGGCGGCGGCGCTGATGCGCTCGATCTCGGCGGTCGCCAGCTTGCGCAGGCGGGCGAGGGCCTCCTTGCCGCCCTTGTCGCCGGCGGCCACGATCACCTCGCCCGTGGGGGCGAAGGCAACCGTTTCCTCGGCGGCCCCGCTGCCGAGGGCGCTGAGTGCGGCCTCGATGCGGCTGGCCTCCGCGGACGCGTTGTCGGTGTCCGCGACGCGCTTGGCCTCGACCTCCTCGCGCGTGGCGGCGAGGGCGGCGCGAAGCTCCGCGGAGCCGCGGCTGATGTCGGCCTTGAGGTTGGCCTCGAGCTCGGCCAGTTCCTCAGAGCCCGGGCCGCCACGGCCTTCAGCCTGCTCCTCGAGCGCGCGCAGGGCGCGCTGGCGCGCCTCCTCGTCGATGTGGGTGACGATGTACAGCGCGAAGTAGAGGATGCGCTCGAGGTTGCGGGGGCTGATGTCGAGCAGGATCCCGAGCCGGCTCGGGGTGCCCTTGAAGTACCAGATGTGGCTGACGGGGCTGGCCAGCTGGATATGGCCCATGCGCTCGCGGCGGACCTTCGAGCGGGTGACCTCGACGCCGCACTTGTCGCAGATGATGCCCTTGTAGCGGATGCGCTTGTACTTCCCGCAGTAGCACTCCCAGTCCCGCGTGGGACCGAAGATGCGCTCGTCGAAGAGTCCGTCCTTCTCCGGCTTGAGCGTGCGGTAGTTGATGGTCTCGGGCTTCGTCACCTCGCCCTTCGACCATTCCCGGATCTGGTCCGGGCTGGCGAGCGAAATGCGGATCGCCGAGAAGTTGTTGACCTCGAGCATCGGTCTCCTCCGCGCCGCCGCGGCCCTGGCGGCGCGATTGTTCCGGTGAGTGCGAGGAGGGACCGGGCCGGCCGGACGCCGATCCCCCTCGGAGCGGTGTTACAGGGTTGCTAGTCCTCGAACCCGGCGAGGTTGATCCCGCCGAGATCGGGGAGCAGATAGCCCGAGGCATCGTCCTCGGCGAGCGGGATCTCCTCGTCGTTCGGGTCGAGGATCTCCGCGTTGAGCCCGAGGCTCCGGAGCTCCTTGATGAGGACCTTGAACGACTCGGGGACGCGCGGCGGCTGGATCTCCTCGCCCTTGACGATGGCCTCGTACGTCTGGACGCGCCCCAGGACGTCGTCCGACTTCACGGTGAGCAGTTCCTGGAGGATGTTCGCCGCGCCGTAGGCCTCGAGCGCCCAGACCTCCATCTCGCCGAACCGCTGGCCGCCGAACTGCGCCTTGCCGCCCAGCGGCTGCTGGGTGATCAGGCTGTAGGGGCCGGTGGACCGGGCGTGGATCTTGTCCTCGACCAGGTGGTGGAGCTTGAGCATGTAGATCTGGCCCACGGTGATCGTACGGTCGAAGAGCTCGCCGGTGCGCCCGTCGCGCAGCTCGATCTTGCCGTCCTCGGGCAGATGGTCGTGGCCGGGCCAGTCGACCTTGGCCTCGATCAGCGCCGCGCGGATCTGCTCCTCGGTGGCGCCGTCGAAGACGGGGGTCGCGGCCTTGTAGCCCATGGTCCCGAGCGCCCAGCCGAGGTGCGTCTCGAGGATCTGGCCGATGTTCATGCGGCTCGGCACGCCGAGCGGGTTGAGGACGATGTCGACCGGGGTGCCATCGGGCAGGTACGGCATGTCCTCGACCGGGAGCACCTTGGCGATGACGCCCTTGTTGCCGTGGCGGCCGGCCATCTTGTCGCCGACCGACACCTTGCGCTTCTGGGCGACGCTGACCCGGACCAGGCGGTTCACGCCGGGCTGGAGGTCGTCGTTCCACTCGCGGCGGAACTCGCGGATCTCCACCACCTTGCCGCGTTCGCCGTGGGGGAGGCGCAGCGAGGAGTCCTTCACCTCGCGGGCCTTCTCGCCGAAGATCGCGCGCAGCAAGCGCTCCTCCGCGGTGAGCTCGGTCTCGCCCTTGGGCGTGATCTTGCCCACCAGGATGTCGCCGGGGCGGACCTCGGCGCCGATGTAGACGATCCCCTCCTCGTCGAGGTCCTTGAGGGCCTCCTCGCCGACGTTGGGGATGTCGCGGGTGATCTCCTCGGGCCCGAGCTTGGTGTCCCGGGACTCGATCTCGTGCTTCTCGATGTGGATGCTCGTGAACAGGTCGTCGCGGACGAGCCGCTCGCTGATCACGATGGCGTCCTCGTAGTTGCCGCCCTCCCAGCTCATGAACGCGCAGAGCACGTTCCGGCCGAGCGCCAGCTCGCCGCCCTGGGTGGACGACGAGTCCGCGATCGGGTCGCCCTGCGCAACCCGCTGCCCGACCGTCACGATCGGCCGCTGGTTGATGCAGGTGCCCTGGTTGCTGCGGACGAACTTGAGCAGCTTGTACTCGTCGGGCGCGCCGCCCTCGTCGGCGTCGACCAGCGCCCGCTCAGCGGTGACGCTGATCACGACGCCGGGCCGGCGGGCGATGACGACCTGGCCCGAGTCGCGCGCCGCGCGGGCCTCCATGCCGGTGCCCACGATGGGGCTCTCCGGCTCGAGGAGCGGCACGGCCTGGCGCTGCATGTTCGAGCCCATGAGGGCGCGGTTGGCGTCGTCGTGCTCGAGGAACGGGATCAGCGCCGTGGCCACGGAGACGACCTGCTTGGGGCTGACGTCCATGTACTCGATCTGGTCGGGCCGCGCCTCGGGGAACGTGTCCCGGAAGCGGCTCGGCACGCGGTCCGCGGCGAAGTGGCCCTGGGCGTCGAGCGGGGCGTTCGCCTGGGCGACGACGTGCTCCTCCTCCTCGTCGGCCGGCAGGTAGTCGATGTCGTCGGTCACCAGCGGCCGGATGGGGAACGCGAGCGCCTTCTGGCGGGCGAGCTCCTTGTGGGCATCGGCGGTGAACCGCTCGCCCTTCTTGAGCACCACCTTGCCGTCCTTCGCCGTGACGTCGGCGCCGGCCTCGTACTCGAGCAGCGCCGGGTCATCGTGGGCGACCGAGCGCTTGACCTTCCGGTAGGGCGTCTCGATGAACCCGTAGGCGTTGATCCGGCCGTAGGTCGCGAGCGAGCCGATCAGGCCGATGTTCGGGCCCTCGGGCGTCTCGATCGGGCAGATCCGGCCGTAGTGGCTGTGGTGGACGTCGCGGACGTCGAACCCGGCGCGCTCGCGGGACAGGCCGCCGGGCCCGAGGGCCGAGAGGCGGCGCTTGGAGGTCAGCTCGGCCAGGGGGTTGGTCTGGTCCATGAACTGGCTGAGCTGGCTGCCGCCGAAGAACTCTTTCATCGCCGCCACGACCGGGCGGATGTTGATGAGGGCGTTGGGCGTGGCCTTGTCGATCTCCTGGATCGTCATGCGCTCGCGCACGACGCGCTCCATGCGCAGCAGGCCGATCCGGAAGGCGTTCTGGATCAGCTCGCCGTTGGCCCGGATGCGGCGGTTGCCGAGGTGGTCGATGTCGTCCTTGGGGTGCTGGCCGCGGTTGGCCTCGATGAGGTAGCCGACGATGGCCGCGATGTCCTCGCGGGTGATCGTCCGCTGCTCGCGCGGGAGCTCGATGCCCATGCGGGCCGCCACGTCGTCCAGCTTCTTGTTGAACTTGTAGCGGCCGACGCGGCCCAGGTCGTAGCGGCGGAAGTTGAAGAACAGGCTCTCGACCAGCTGGCGCGCGTTGTCGCCGGTCGGCGGGTCACCGGGGCGCAGCTTCTTGTAGACCTCGATCAGCGCCTCGCTGGGCGTCTTGGTGAGGTCCTTGTCGAGCGTGTTGGCGATGTACTGGTGCTCGAGGTCCGTGTCGACGGTCGTGAACAGGCTCGTGATCTCGTCGTTGGTCTCGAAGCCCACGGCGCGCAGCAGGGTCGTCGCCGCGAGCTTGCGCTTGCGGTCGACCTTGACCCAGAGCTGGTCCTTGTTGTTGGTCTCGAACTCGAGCCACGCGCCGCGGTTGGGAATGACCTTGGCGCTGAACAGCATGCGGCCGCTGCTCGGGTCCTCGAGCTCGCTGTAGTAGACGCCCGGCGAGCGGACCAGCTGGCTCACCACCACGCGCTCGGCGCCGTTGATGACGAACGTGCCCATGTCGGTCATCCACGGGTAATCGCCCATGTAGACGCGCTGGCGCTGGATCTCGCCCGTCTCCTTGATCAGGAGTTCCACCTGGACGTACAGCGGGCGGCTGAACGTCAGGTCCTTGGTGCGGCACTCCTCCTCGGAGTACTTCGGGTCCCCGAACTCGTAGTCCAGGAACCGCAGCTCCATCACCTTCTTGGTGAAGTCCTCGATGGGACTGATCTCGTCGAACAGGTCGCGGAGGCCCTTGTCGATGAACCACTTGAACGACTCGAGCTGGAGCTCGATCAGGTTGGGCACCGCGAACTTGTCGTCGCTGACCCCATCACGGACCTCGGCGATCCGGGCGTACGAGAGGCGGCCGGACGGCGTGATCGGAAGGGACGTCGACGGGGCAGACAGCATAAAAGGCCGCTCCTTACGGAGTGTGGAGGACAGGGAGAGGCAAGGTCACAGACCGTCTAGGATACCGCGATCAGGAATGCTGTCAACCACGGGATGGTTGCGGTTGCGTGGCGGCGGGCGTGCGGCGGCGGGGGACCACGCGGCCTCGACCCTCCAGGCGGGTCACCGCGGCACCTCCCCCGGCGCGGCCCGGATACGGTCGGCTGCGCCGGGGACGCCGCCCTCGACCCGCAGCCACTGCCCGCCCCGCTCCACCTCGTACGCCTCGAAGACGCAGGGCACGCCATGCGCCGCGATCGGGTCGGCGCTGTCCATCAGCTGGAAGTGGAGGTGGGGCGCCGTCGAGTTGCCCGAGTGTCCGACGCGCCCGAGCGGTGCGCCGGACAGGACGTGCTGCCCGGGACGCACGGCGACGCTCCCCGGAGCGAGGTGTGCGGCCACCGACCACACGTCCCCGTGGCGCACGACGACATGGTTGCCCACCAGCCGGCGCACGCCCTCAGCCGTTGGGCGGAACGTCAGGGTCGTCCAGAGGGCGATCGCGGCCTCGCGCAGCGGGTGGACGCGCGACCGCTCCCCCACCCCGTCGACAGCCGCGACGATGTCGCCGTCCAGCGGGGCGACGACGAGCTCGCCCCAGCCGGGCCAGTCCCGCGTCCGCACGCCGAGCAGCACCCCGGCGAGGCCGCCGACCGGCCGCGGACGCTCGCCGGCCGGCTGGACGGGGCGGGCGAAGTCGAACGCGTACCGCTGGCCAAGCAGGTCTGTGCCGTGGCTCGGCACCCGGGTCGCGGGCGAGCGGACGGCGGTCCACTCCCCACGGAGTGGCAGCCGGACGAGCCTGGCGCCGGCGGGTTCGCCGCTGGTCGGGGGGCGGGAGGGCATGGCCCGGATACGCGAAGGCGCCAGCTGGCGGCGAGCCGCGAGCTGGCGCCTTCGTCGCGCGGTGCTACTTGATCTCGACCTTGGCGCCCTGCTCCTCGAGGGCGGCCTTGATCTTCTCGGCCTCGTCCTTGGCCACGCCCTCCTTGACCGGCTTGGGAGCCGCGTCGACGAGGTCCTTGGCCTCCTTGAGGCCCAGGCCGGTGAGCTCGCGGACGACCTTGATGACCGGGATCTTGTTCGGGCCGATCTCGGTCAGGACGGCGGTGAACTCGGTCTGCTCCTCGACCTCGGCGGCCGGGGCGGCGGCGCCGGCCGCGGGGGCGGCGGCGATGGCGACGGGAGCGGCGGCGGTGACGCCGAACTTCTCCTCGAACGCCTTCTTGAACTCGGACAGCTCGAGGACGGTCATCGACTCGAACGCCTCGAGGAGCTGGGGGGTGGTCAGTGTGGCCATGGGAGTGCAGTTCTCCTAGGTTGGCGCCCGGCTGGGCGCGGAATGGTCTCTTGGGTGAAGGGCTAGGCCGCGGCGCCGCGGCGCTGGCTGACCAGCGCCTCGACGAGGCCCGCGACGTCCCGCAGCGGGGCGTCGAACAGGCCGGCGACCGTGGACATCGGCGCCGCGATCGCGCCCAGCGCCTCGCTGAGGAGCACCTCGCGCGATGGCAGCGTGGCGAGCCGCGCGACGCCGTCCGCGTCGATCCGGCTTGAGCCGAGCACACCGCCGGTGATCTTCACGATCCTCGCGTACGGTCGCACGGCGTCGAGCACCGCCTTCGCGGTCGCCGCCTCGTCGTTGCCGAAGGCAATCGCCGTCGGGCCCACGAGGAGGGGCGAGATGGCGGCCGCGGCGTCGTTCTCCTGCGCCGCGATCCGCATCAGGCGGTTCTTGACGACCCGGTAGCTCACGCTGCTCTTGCGCAGCGCGCGCCGGATCTCGCTGATCTCCTTCACCTTGAGGCCGCGGTACTCGGACACGATCATCGTGCGGTGCTCGCTGAGCTCCACACGAAGCGCATCGATCGTCTCGCGCTTGGCCTCGGTCGGCATCGAGCCTCTGTGACCTCCTTGCTCCTGCGCGCAGCCGGCGCGCGGCGGCGGGTCTCCCGGCGTCCAGCCGGTCCTCCCTGCGACGGGCCACTCGGCGACGCAGGGGCGACCCACCTGGGAAGGTGGCTCGAGCTCTGCCTCGGCGTGCTCGCCGTCGTCCCCTGGGCCTCCTCCCTCTCGGGGAAGGTCCGGTCCGGTCCGGCGGATCAAGCCCTGGGCGTCAGGCCGTCCTCTCGAACGGGCGGCGTCCGCGGGCGCAGGCTGTCTGCGGCGATCCGTCTTGATTCACTCGGCGCTCGCCTCTCGGCGGCGTCGCGCATGTGGTGGGCGGGCGCCTGCCCGCCAGCTGGTCCCGAACCGCGGCTCGCCGCTCCGGCGTCCGCTCCGAGGGGCGCTAGGCGCTGGCCAGGACGGCGGGGATGTCGACGCGGAGGCCCGGGCCCATCGTGCTCGTGATCGACAGCGTCCGCAGGTACTGGCCCTTGGCGCCTGACGGCTTCGCGCGGTTGACCGCGTCCACGAGCACGACCAAGTTCTCCGCCAGCTGGGCGGCCTCGAAGCTCACCTTGCCGAACGGCACATGGATGATGGCGCCCTTGTCGACCTTGAACTCGACGCGGCCCGCCTTGACCTCCTTGACCGCGCGCTCGATGTCGAAGGTCACGGTGCCTGCCTTCGGGTTGGGCATCAGGCCGCGGCGGCCGAGGATACGCCCGAGGCGGCCCACCTGGCCCATGGTGTCCGGGGCGGCGATGGCCACGTCGAACTCGAGCCAGCCCGCCTCGATCTTCTTCACGAGGTCCTCGGCGCCGACCTCGTCGGCACCCGCCGCGAGCGCCTCCTGGGCCTTCTCGCCCTGGGCGAACACCGCGACCCGGACAATCTTGCCCGTGCCGTGCGGGAGGACGACCGTGCCGCGGACCATCTGGTCGGCGTGGCGCGGGTCGACGCCCAGGCGCAGGTGCGCCTCCACGGACGCGTCGAACTTGACGGTGGACGTCTCCTTGACGATGGTGACGGCCTCGTCCGGCAGGTAGACCTTGGTGTGGTCCACGAGCTTCGCGGCGTCCTGGTAGCGCTTGCCGTGATCGGCCATGGTGCGTGCTCCTTCGGTCCCGCTGGACCTGCCCCGCTCTCGTCCGCGCGGGCCGGGGTGGCTCCCGCGCGACGCCGCCGGTCTAGCCGACGACCTCGATGCCCATGCTCCGGGCGGTGCCCTCGATGACCTTCATGCCGGCCTCGATGTCGTTCGCGTTGAGGTCGGGCATCTTCTGCTCGGCGATGGCGCGGACCTGGTCACGGGTGACACGGCCGGCGACGGCGCGCTTCGGCGTCTGCGAGCCCTTGTCGACCCCGGCTGCCTTGCGCAGGAGGTCCGGCGCGGGCGGCGTCTTGAGGACGAACGTGAACGAGCGGTCCTCGAACACGGTGATCTGGGCCGGGATGATCTGGCCGGGCTTGTCGGCAGTCTTCTCGTTGTAGCTCTTGGTGAACTCGACGATGTTGATGCCGTGCGGGCCCAGCGCGGTGCCGACGGGCGGCGCGGGCGTCGCCTTGCCGGCCGGCAGCTGCAGCGTCAGGACGATACGGATCTTCTTGGCCACGGTGGTTGCTCGCTCCCTGCCTGGCTAGAGTTTCTCGACTTGCAGGAAGTCGAGCTCGACCGGCGTCTCCCGGCCGAAGATGCTCACCAGAACCTTCAGCTTGTTGCGCTCCGGGTTGACCTCGTCCACGGTGCCGATGAACTCCGCGAACGGGCCGTCGGTGACGCGCACGCTCTGGCCCTTGGTGAACGCGACCCGGTACTTCGGCGTCTCGACGCCCATGTGCCGGAGGATCTGCTTGACCTCGGTCTCGTCGAGCGGGATCGGCTCGCTGCGCATCCCGGGGATGTTGCCGCTGCCGACGAAGCTCGTGACGCCGGGCGTGTTCCGGACGACGAACCAGGACTCGGGGTCGAGGATCATCTCGACGAGCACGTAGCCCGGGTAGACCTTCTTCTGGACGGTGTGCCGCTGGCCCTGGCGGATCTCGATCTCGTCCTCCATCGGGACCAGGACCTGGAAGATCTTGTCCTCCATGCCCATCGACTCGATGCGGTGCTCGAGGTTCGCCTTGACCTTGTTCTCATAGCCCGAGTAGGTGTGGATCACGTACCAGCGCTTCTCGGTGCGCGTGGGGGCCAGCTGCTCGGTCATGCCCCGGAGCCCGTGATGAACCCGACCACCTGCAGGAACATGGCGTCGGCGATGGTGATGTACAGGCCCACCACGAAGGACACGAGGAACACGAGCACGGTGAGGTCCCGCACCTGCATGCGGTTGGGCCACGAGACCTTCTTGAGCTCGGACCACGACTCGTTGATGAAGCGGCGGATACGGTTCACGGAAGCCTTGCTAGCGGACGATGGTTGTGGCAGGGGCGATAGGACTCGAACCTACAACCTGCGGTTTTGGAGACCGCTGCTCTGCCAATTGAGCTACACCCCTGCGAGGATCCGGACCGGGCTACTTGGCCTCCCGGTGCAGCGTGTGGCGCCGCTCCCGGGGACAGTACTTCTGCAGCTCGATCCGGCTTGGATCATTCTTCTTGTTCTTGCGCGTCGTGTAGTTCCGCTGCTTGCACTCGGTGCAAGCGAGCTGGATCACCGGACGCGCCTCGACTCTGGCCATGGAACTCTCTTACGCGATGATGGTGGTGACCGCGCCGGCGCCGACGGTGCGGCCGCCCTCGCGGATGGCGAAGCGCTGGCCGACCTCGAGGGCGATCGGGGTGATCAGCTCGACGGTCATGTCCACGTTGTCGCCGGGCATCACCATCTCGGCCCCGTCGGGCAGCCCGATCGAGCCCGTGACGTCGGTGGTGCGCAGGTAGAACTGCGGCCGGTACCCGTTGTAGAACGGGGTGTGGCGGCCGCCCTCCTCCTTGGTCAGCACGTAGACGCGGGCGACGAACCGGGTGTGGGGGGTGACCGAGCCCGCCTTGGCGAGCACCTGGCCGCGCTCGATGTCGTCGCGCTCGATGCCCCGCAGCAGGCAGCCCACGTTGTCGCCGGCCTGGCCCTGGTCGAGCAGCTTCTTGAACATCTCGACGCCGGTGACCACGACCTTGCGGGTCTGGGCGTGGATGCCGACCATCTCGACCTCGTCGCCCACCCGGACCACGCCGCGCTCGATGCGCCCGGTGGCCACGGTGCCCCGGCCCTTGATGCCGAACACGTCCTCGACCGGCATGAGGAACGGCCTGTCCACCGCCCGGACCGGGTCGGGGATGTAGGAGTCGACCGCGTCCATGAGCTCCTGGATGCAGGCGTAGGCCGGGTCGGAGGGGTCGTCGGGGGCCTCGAGGGCCCTGAGGGCCGAGCCGCGGACGACCGGCAGGTCGTCGCCCGGGAAGTTGTTCTTGGTCAGCAGCTCGCGGACCTCGAGCTCGACGAGGTCGAGCAGCTCGGGGTCGTCGACCGCGTCGCACTTGTTGAGGAACACCACCATGTACGGCACCTCGACCTGGCGGGCGAGCAGGATGTGCTCGCGGGTCTGGGGCATCGGGCCGTCGGTGGCGGCGACCACCAGGATCGCGCCGTCCATCTGGGCGGCGCCGGTGATCATGTTCTTGATGTAGTCGGCGTGCCCGGGGCAGTCCACGTGGGCGTAGTGGCGGTGCGCCGTCTCGTACTCGACGTGGGCGATCGCGATCGTGATCCCGCGCTCGCGCTCCTCGGGGGCGTTGTCGATCGTGTCGAACGCGCGGTACTCGGCGCCGCCCCGCAGCGCGAGGTACTTGGTGATGGCGGCCGTGAGCGTCGTCTTGCCGTGGTCGATGTGGCCGATCGTGCCGACGTTGACGTGCGGCTTCGTGCGCTCGAACTTCTTCTTGGCCACAGGACCTATCTCACTCCACTGCTGGGGCGGTGGTGGCCGCCGCGGACGGGCCGCTTGATGCGATGGGTGGAGCCCAGAACGGGATTCGAACCCGTGACCTCATCCTTACCAAGGATGTGCTCTACCGGCTGAGCTATCTGGGCCCGGCGGGGACAACGCTACCGGGGCGCCCCACGGGCGCTTGCCTTGCTGATGGAGCCGACGACGGGACTCGAACCCGGAACCGGCGGTTTACAAAACCGCTGCTCTGCCAATTGAGCTACGTCGGCACGCGCGCAGCGTCAAACAGGAGTCGGACTCCGCGAGCCGAGGAATGATACGGCTCGCGGGACGGGGCGTCAAACCTCCGGGAGCGGTGGGGCGGGGCCGTCGGGCAGCAGGTCGTCGGCAGCGACTGCGGGCGGATCGCCAACGTGCGCCGGCTTCGCGCGTCGAGCGCGCGGGGCCTTGGGCGGGACGGGCTGGCCGGCGTCCGGGGCCTCGCCCGGTGCCGATTCGGGCGCTGCTGCGGGAGCCGGTTGCGCGGCCCCGGTCTCGGCCTCCGGCCCGGGCTCGACGGTGGCGACATCGCGAACCCCAGCATCGGGGGCGGCAGCGTCGGCGTTGCCCGCGGCCGTCGGCGCGCCATCGGCCGCAGCGCCATCGGCCGCAGCGTCCTCGGCCGCCGTCTCGGGCGCGGCTTCGTGCCCGCCCGTCGCATGCCCGTCGCCGCGCGGCTCCACCGTTGCTGCGGCGCCGGCCGCGAGGCGTCGCTGCGCCGCTGCCTCGTAGAGCAGGATCGAGCCGGCCACGGCCGCGTTGAGCGACTCGATCCGGCCGTGCATCGGGATCCGGACGAGCAGGTCGCAGCGTCGCCGGATCGCGGGGCCGAGGCCCTTGCCCTCGCTGCCCACCACGATCGCGATCGACCCCCGCAGGTCCGCGTCGCGTGCGCTCAGCGGCGCCTCGCCGTCGGCCCCCACGATCCGCACGCCCCGTGCGTGCAGGTCCGACAGGGCGCCGGGCAGGTCGTCCACCGGGGCGAGGGCCAGGTGCTCCACCGCGCCTGCCGACGCCTTGACGGCGGACGGGCTGAGGGGCGCCTGGTGTCGGGTCGGGAAGACGGCACCGTGCACGCCGGACGCCTCCGCGGTGCGCAGCAGCGTGCCCACGTTCTGCGGGTCCTCGAGCGAGTCGAGCACGAGCACGAGCGGAGGCTCGGTCCGCGACCCGGCCACGGCGAGGATGTCCTCGAGCGACGACCACCGCCGCGGGGCGACCACCAGCGCGATCCCCTGGTGCCCGTCGAACCCGGCGATGGCCGTGATCGTGCCGCCCTCGACCTCGATCACCGGGATCCGCAGGCTGGTGGCGTGGAGGACGAGCTTCTCGAGCGCCTGGCGCCGCTGCGGGACGACGTACAGGCGCTTCGCCTCGCGGCGCGCCACGAACGCCTCCTCCACGGGTCGGCGCCCCGCCACCAGCTCCTCGTCATCGGCGAGCGCCAGGGTCGGGTCGGCGGCGACGGCGGGTCGGAGCGGGACGTACGGGCGCCGGTCGGGACCGGGACGGGCGGGCGGACGCGGGCCACGGCGGTCCTCGGGCCCGCGCGGTCGCCCCATGGGGCGCGGACGATCCGAGGACCAGGGAGACGGACCCGCGGGAGGGTGCGGGGCGCGAGGGGCCGCGGCATCGTCGGAGCGCTGGGGCGGGAGTCGCTGCTCGCGCTCATCGTCCCGGGCAGCAGCCTGGTCCCAGGGCCGCCAGCCGGCTCCGGGTCGCCCTCCGGCCGCATCGCGGGACCGGCCGCCCGGCGGCGGCATCGAGGAACGCGATCCCCGCGGATGCCCCGGTTCTGACTCCCACGGCCGCGGCCCCGGCGCTTGACGAGGCCCGCCACCGCCCGGCCCCTTGCCGCGCGAGGGCCCCCTCCCGAACGACGAGCCCTGCGCGTCTGGCGAGCCCTTCCCGTGCCACGGGCCAGTGTCCGGTGCATGCCCAGTGGCATCCGACGGCGGCGGGCCCGCCTGCCTGCGCGGATCGCCCTCCCACGGCCGCGGTCCCCGGGGGGCGCCTCCCCCCGGCCGGCGCTGACCGCCCGCCCGCCACGGTGCCGGGCCCGGACGCGGCCCCCCGGACGAGCGCGCGGGGAACTCGCGACGCCCGCCAGGCCGCGAGGCCCCGCGGTCGTCCCGGGCGCGTCCGCCGTCCCCCCCACCCTGCTTGCCGCCGTCGCGCGGGCGATCAGCCACCGGTCGCCACCGTTCGGCGCCAGCGCTGGCCGTCGCGCGTGTCCTCGACCGCGATGCCGCGGGCTGCGAGCTCGTCCCGCAGGCGGTCCGACTCGGCCCACTCCTTGGCGGCCCGGGCTGCGGCGCGCGCGGCGAGGATCGCCGCCAGCTCAGGCTCGAGGTCGTCCGCGGGCGGCGCGGCGATCCCGAGCACCGCGTCGAGCTCTCGCAGGAAGGCCACCGCGCGGCTCGCGTCGGCCGTCGACAGCGCGCGGTCGGCGAGGCGGCGGTTGAGCTCGCGGACGCCCTCGAACAGTGCGCCGAGCGCCTCGGAGATGTTGAGGTCGTCATCGAGGCCGGCCTCGAACCCCTCGCGGACGCCACGCAGGAGGTCGGGCAGGCCGGGGTCGTCGGCGCGGTCCTCGCGGTACGCCTCGAGGGCGGCCAGCAGGGCGTCGAGGCGCTCCACCGCGGCGGCCGCGGCGGGCAGCGACTCGTCGGTGTAGTTGAGCGGCGCCCGGTAGTTGACCGAGGTCAGGGCGTACCGCAGCGCGCGCGGCGACACGCCGGCCGCCAGCAGGTCGGCCACCCGCTCGATGTTGCCCTTCGACTTCGCCATCTTCTCGCCGCCGAGGCGCAGGTGCGCGCAGTGCATCCATGTGCGCACGAACGGCTGGCCGGTCGCGGCCTCCGACTGCGCGATCTCGTCCTCGTGGTGCGGGAAGACCAGGTCCACGCCGCCGGTGTGGATGTCGAAGGACGCGCCGAGGTGGGTCATGCTCATCGCCGAGCACTCGATGTGCCAGCCCGGGCGGCCGGGCCCGATCGGCGTCTCCCACGACGGCTCACCGGGTTTTGGGCCCTTCCACAGGGCGAAGTCGCGAACGTCGTCCTTGCCGTACTCGTCGGACTCCACGCGCTCGCCCACGCGCATGGCGTCGGGGTCGAGCCGGGCCAGCCGCCCGTACGCCGGCCATGAGGCGATCCGGAAGAACCACGACCCGTCGTCGGTCTGGTAGGCGTGCCCGCCGTCGCGCAGCAGGCCGATGAGATCGGCGATCTGCGCGATGTGCTCGGTGGCGCGCGGCAGGACGTCGGGGGGGTCATCCCCAGCGCCGCCGCATCGGCGAGGAAGCGCGCGGCATAGCGGTCCGCGAGCGCGCCGGTGGAGATCCCCTCGGCCGCGGCGCCGCGGATGATCTTGTCGTCGATGTCGGTCAGGTTCATGACCCATGTCACGCGCAGGCCCCGGTAGCGCAGGTAGCGGATGAGGAGGTCCGCGAACAGGAACGAGCGGAAGTTGCCGATGTGCGCAGGGCCGTAGACCGTCGGCCCGCAGGAGTAGACGCGGACGTGCCCGGGCTCGAGCGGCTCGAGCGGGCGGACCTCGCCGGTCAGCGTGTCTCCGAGGCGGATGGTCATGCGGCTCCCTCGACGGTGGCGACGGCGCGGGCTGAGATCGACCGGCCGGCGCCCTCGTCGCCAGCGAGGTTGCCCGTTGAGGCCTTCACGTTGACGGCGGCTGCCGGCAGCCCCAGCAGGCCGGCGATCGCGGCGCGCATCTCGTCGAGGCGGCCGCCGAGGCGCGGGCGCGCCCCGATGACGACGATGTCGACCGATGCCGGACGGAGGCCCGCCGCGGCGAGCCGCGCCACCACCTCGCGCAGCAGGTCCGCGCTGGCCACCCCCTGCGGCGTCCGGGCGTCGGCCGGGAAGATGCGGCCGAGGTCGCCCTGGCCCGCGGCGCCGAGCAGCGCGTCGGCGACGGCGTGGAGGGCCACGTCGCCGTCCGAGTGGCCCGCGAGCCGGGGTGCGCCGGCGATCTCGATCCCGCCGAGACGGAGACCGGTGCCCGGGCCGAACGGGTGGCTGTCGTGGCCGAAGCCGACGCGCGCCCGCGGCTGTACAGGCGCCTGCTGGGGGCGGGTCGCCGCGTCAGGCGCGGTCACGGGAGGGTCGTGCGGGTTGCCGGGGATCGCATGGAGGGGAATGGTACAGGCCGTCGGCGCTCGATCCTGCCCGTCGATCCCCCCGTGCCTGCGCGCAGCGCCGCGGCGCGCAGGCGGCGCCCTCGGCGACCGGCCCCCCGGCCGTGTCAGGAGAGGCGCGGCTGGGCGAAGATCATCCGGCCCGCGACCGTCTGGAGCACGCGGGTCACGCTCACCTCGAGGTCGGTGTCCATCAGCTTGGCGCCGCCCTCGACCACGACCATCGTGCCGTCGTCGAGGAAGCCGACGCCCTGGCCGGGCTCCTTGCCCTCCTGGATCACGCGGACGTGGAGCTCCTCGCCTGGCAGCACCGCGGGCTTGACCGCGTTCGCGAGCGAGTTGATGTTCATGACCCGGACGCCCTGGAGCTCGGCCACGCGGTTGAGGTTGAAGTCATTGGTGAGGACGACCCGGCTCCGCCGCTTCGCCAGCTCCACCAGGCGCGCATCGACCTCGGTGACGCCGGGGGTCTCGTCAGAGACGATCTCGATCGGCGTGCGGGCCTCGCGCTGCATCCGGGACAGGATCTCGAGGCCCCGGCGGCCGCGATTGCGGCGGAGGCTGTCAGAGCTGTCCGCGATGTGCTGCAGCTCCTCGAGCACGAAGTGCGGCACGACCAGCGTGCCGTAGACGAAGCCCGACTCCACGATCTCGGCGATCCGGCCGTCGATGAGCACGCTGGTGTCCACGATGATCCGAGGCTCGCCCTCGACGGGGCCGGATTCGCTCTTCGGCCGGCGGATCAGCCCGGCGCCCTCGGCGGCCGCGATCAGGTCGTTCCGCTTGGCCACCGTGAGCCCCATCATGCCGAGGCCCATGAACAGGCTGATGCCCAGCGGCAGCCACGTCCCGAGCGGGCCCGACAGCTGCGCCAGCGGAAGGCTCAGCAGGAGGCCGAGCAGGAGGCCGATGAACAAGCCGAGCACAGCGGTCACAAACTCGGCCGTCGACAGCTCCTGGACGTGCGCGACGAGCCACTGCGCGGGGACGATCGTGAGGTAGGGCAGCACGCCGAAGCCCACGACGAGCCAGGCGCTGGTCCACGCGGCCACGATGAACCCCCCGTAGGACGAGCGCTCCAGCTCGGACGAGCCGGCGACGAGCACGAGGCCGACGAGGGCCCCCAACGCCGCGCCCAGGACTCGAATCGTGCGGATCACGCCAACCTCGAGAGGTACTCACGTCGCCCGTCCCGGCGACCGGAGGGCGAGCCTAGCACGCCCGCAAGCGGGGTTGCACGAACCGAAGGTCAGGGGTGGCCGCGCTCCGCTCCCCACGCCAGGCGAGCGCAGCGGACGCTCATCCCGGGCACCGCACGTGTGCCGGTCAGCGGCCCCGTCCCGGCGCGCCGGGACCATCGGGGCGGGACGCCGGGCCGTCGGCGAGCGCCACGCGGATCGCGTCTGCGAGCGAGCCGGTCGTCACGACCTCGAGGCCCTCGACACGGCCGGGCGCCCGCCCGCCGGCGCGCGGCACGATGGCGCGGTTGAACCCGAGTCGCGCAGCCTCCCGCAGGCGACGCTCGAGACCGCTGACCGACCGCAGCTCCCCGAGCAGGCCGACCTCGCCGATGGCCACCGTGCCGGGCACGAGGGGCCGGTCCCGGAACGACGAGGCGAGCGCGAGCGCGAGCGGCAGGTCGAGGCCGGGCTCGGCCACCGAGAGCCCGCCGGCGAGGTTCGCGTAGACGTCATGGCCCGCAAGCCCGATGCCAGCCCGCCGCCCGAGGACGGCGACGAGCAGCGCCAGGCGGTTGGGGTCGACGCCCGACGCGGTGCGGCGCGGGGATGGCGCGCCGGTGGGCGCCACGAGCGCCTGCACCTCGACCATCAGCGGCCGCGAGCCCTCGAGGATGGGCGCCGGCACGGAGCCGGGAGCGGGTCCGTCGTGCTCGCCGAGGAACGCGCGCGCCGGGTCGGACACCTCGGCGAGACCGCGCTCGCCCATCTCGAACACGCCCACTTCCTCGGTGGACCCGAAACGGTTCTTCGCCGCGCGCAGCAGTCGCAGGGCGCCGCTCCGGTCTCCCTCGATGGACAGCACGACGTCCACGAGGTGCTCGAGCGTCTTCGGCCCGGCGAGGGTGCCGTCCTTGGTCACGTGGCCGACGAGGACCACGGGAATGCCCTCGCCCTTCGCGAGCTCCATCATGCGGAGCGCCACCTCGCGCACCTGGCCCACGCTCCCGGGGGCGCCGTCGAGCTCCTCGGACCCCACGGTCTGGACCGAGTCCACCACCAGCAGCCCAGGCCGCTCGTCGCGCGCGAGGTCCACGATCCGGCCGACGCCGGTCTCGGCGACCACGCGCACGGCGTCCCCCACGCGCCCCGTGGTCAGGCCGAGGCGGTGGGCGCGCAGCCGCACCTGGCCGGGCGATTCCTCGCCGGTCGCGTAGAGCACGCCGGCGCGGTCGGCGATGCCCGCCGCCACCTGCAGCAGCAGCGTCGACTTGCCGATGCCCGGCTCGCCGCCGAGCAGGACGACCGAGCCCGCCACCAGGCCCCCGCCGAGGACCCGGTCGAACTCGCCGATGCCGACGGGCGTCCGGATGGGCGCCGCCTCGTCTGCGTGCGAGAGCGGGACGGGCGCGGCGCCGGGCCCGAGTGCGGCCGGGGACGTCCCACGCGGCCGGGGCGCCTCGCGGACGACCGTCTCGACGAGTGTGTTCCACTCACCGCACGTGCGACACTGACCCTCCCAGCGCAGAACGGACGCCCCGCAGGACTGGCAGACGTACCGGCTCTGGGCGCGGGCCACGGGCAGCGATCCGCGCCGGCGTCAGGCTTCGACGGGCGTCTTCGCCTCGACCACCGCGATCACCAGCCCCTTGCCGTCGGGGTCGAGGTCGACCGTGATCGTGTCGCCCTCGTGGTAGCGGCCCAGCAGGAGGTGCTCGGCGAGCGGGTCCTCGATCAGGTTCTGGATCGTCCGGCGCAGCGGCCGCGCCCCGTACGCCTGGTCGTAGCCCAGCTTGATCACGTGCTCCTTGGCGGCCTGCATCACCTCGAGCGTCATGCCCTGGGCCTTGAGCTGGTCCCGGACGCGCCTGAGCATCAGGTCGACGATCAGGCCGATCTCCTCGACGGTCAGGCTCCGGAAGACGACCGTGGCATCGATCCGGTTGAGGAACTCGGGGCGGAAGTTCTGCTTGAGCTCCGCCTGGACCTTCTCCTTCATCAGGTCGTAGGACGCGGCGGCGCGGCTCTCGACGGTGTCGCCCTGCTGGCGGAAGCCCAGCGACGAGTTGGTCTGGATCTTCGCGGCCCCGAGGTTCGAGGTCATGATGATGATCGTGTTGCGGAAGTCGACGCGCCGGCCCTTGGCGTCGGTGAGGTGCCCGTCCTCCAGGATCTGGAGCAGGATGTTGAACACCTCCGCGTGGGCCTTCTCGATCTCGTCGAGCAGGATCACCGCGTAGCTCTTGCGCCGGACGGCCTCCGTGAGCTGGCCGCCCTCGTCGAACCCGACGTAGCCTGGCGGCGCCCCCACGAGGCGGCTCACGTTGTGGCGCTCCATGAACTCGCTCATGTCGATCTTGATGAGCGTGTCCTCGGAGCCGAACATGAATTCGGCGAGGGCCTTGGCGAGCTCCGTCTTGCCGACACCCGTGGGGCCCAGGAAGACGAACGAACCGATCGGGCGCTTCGGGTCCTTCAGGCCGGCCCGGGCGCGGCGGACGGCGCGTGAGACGGTCTCGATCGCCTCCTCCTGGCCGATGAGGCGGTTGTGGAGCACCTCCTCCATCTTGAGCAGGCGCTCGGATTCCTCCTGCGCGATGCGCGTCACCGGGATCCCGGTCCACATCGCCACGACCTGGGCGATCTCCTCGTCGTCGACCTTCGGCGGCTCGCCCGACTGGGTCTGCTGCCAGGCCGCGCGGAGCGCGTCCACGGTCTCGCGGCTGGTGGCCTCCTGCTCGCGGAGCATGGCCGCCTGCTCGTACTCCTGGGCACTGATCGCCGCGTCCTTCTCCTTGGTGATGCGGTCCAGCTCTTTCTGGGCGGCGCGCAGGTCGGGCGGCTGCGACGAGTGGCGCAGGCGGACGCGGCTGGACGCCTCGTCGATGAGGTCGATCGCCTTGTCGGGCAGGTGGCGGTCGGTGATGTACCGGATCGAGAGGTCGGCGGCGGCCTGGACCGCGGCGTCGGTGATCGTGACCTTGTGGTGCTGCTCGTAGCGCTCGCGGATTCCCTTGAGGATCTCGATCGTCTGCTCGAGCGTGGGCTCCTCCACCATGACCGGCTGGAAGCGCCGCTCAAGGGCCGCGTCCTTCTCGATGTACTTGCGGTACTCGTCGAGCGTGGTCGCGCCGATGCACTGGAGCTCGCCCCGTGACAGCGGCGGCTTGAGGATGTTCGCCGCGTCGATCGCGCCCTCGGCCGCGCCCGCGCCGACGAGCGTGTGGAGCTCGTCGATGAACAGGATCGCGTCGTTGGTGTTGCGCAGCTCCTCGATGATCTTCTTGAGCCGCTCCTCGAACTCGCCGCGGTACTTCGTGCCCGCGACGAGCGAGCCGATGTCGAGCGTCAGCACCCGCTTGTTGAGCAGGATGTCGGGGACGTCGCCCGACACGATCCGGTGGGCGAGGCCCTCGGCGATCGCGGTCTTGCCGACGCCCGGCTCGCCGATCAGCGCGGGATTGTTCTTGGTCTTGCGGCCGAGGATCTGGATGACCCGCTCGATCTCCTTCTCGCGGCCGATGACCGGGTCGAGCTTGTCGGCGCGGGCGGCCTCGGTCAGGTTGATGCCCAGCGCGTCGACGGTCGGGGTCTTGCTGGCGCGCTTGGTCTCCTGCGCGGGCCCGGCGGACGAGCTCTGCGACAGGACGCGGATCACCTCGTGGCGGACCTTGTCCAGATTGACGCCAAGGCTCTCGAGCACGCCGGCGGCGATCCCCTCGCCCTCGCGGACGAGCCCGAGCAGCAGGTGCTCGGTGCCGATGTAGTTGTGGCCGAGACGCCGGGCCTCGTCGATCGCCAGCTCGATGACGCGCTTGGCGCGCGGCGTGAGCCCCACCTCGCCCACGACCGGCCGATCGCCCCGCCCGATGATGAACTCCACCGCGGTCCTGACCTTCGGGAGCTCGACGTTCATGTTCTCGAGCACGCGCGCAGCCACACCCTCGCCCTCGCGGACGAGCCCGAGCAGCAGGTGCTCAGTGCCGATGTAGTTGTGGTTGAACCGCTGCGCCTCGTCCTGCGCCAGCGTCAGGACCTTGCGTGCTCGGTCGGTGAACTTGTCGAAGCGGTCCATTCGCGGTGCCTTGCTCTAGCGTCGGACGCGGGGGACGCCGACCTGCAGGCCATCCTAGCACCACCGCCCCGGCGCGGCGCTGGCCCTGTCGCCCCACCGAACGTGCTTCGCCGCCGCGGGCCGGGTGGTTTCGCCAGCGGGCGGGAGACGATCGGTCCCTGGGGAATCGAGCGGCCCGCCGGGGACCGGCGGGCCGCAGTTGTGTCGGGCTGCGCGCGTCAGCAGGCTGACCGGCGGTCAGGCGTCCTCGGCCGCGACCGCCGGGTCCTCGGCCGCAGTGGGTTCCTCGGCCGCAGGAGCTTCCTCCGCCGCTGCCACCGCCTCGGCGGGCTCGGCGTCGGGGGCCGGGGCCGCCTCCGTCGGCGCCACGGCGTCGGCGGCAGGGGCCTCCTCCGTCAGCGCGACAGCCTCGGCGGGCTCCGCGTCGGCGGCCGGCTCGGCGTCGGCCGGAGCCGCCTCCGCGGCGGGCTCGGCGTCGGCCGGAGCGGCCTCCGCAGCGGGCTCGGCGTCGGCGGGCGCGGCCTCTTCCGTCGGCGCGACGGCCTCGGCGGGCTCAGCGGCAGCGGCCGGCTCGGCGTCGGCCGGAGCCGCCTCCGCAGCGGGTTCCGCGTCGGCGGGCGCGGCCGCCTCCGCGGCCGGCGCTGCATCAGCGGTCGGACCCGCAGGCTGCGGCCCCTTGGCCTGCTCGGCCTCGGCGGCGGCAAGCTGCGCCCGGACCTGGGCGAACGCGTTGGCCAGGGTGGTGTCGATACCGCCCTCGGGCTCGGCGTGCGTGTCGGACGGAGCGTAACCGCGGTCGGGACGCTCGCGGCGCTCGCGGCGCTCCCGGCGCTCGCCCGACGGCATCGGCGACGGCACCACGCCCGGCTCGGGCGCCGGCCTGGCCGGCGGCTCCTCGGCCTGCTTGAGGCTCAGGCCCAGACGGTGGCGCTCGGAATCGAGGCTGATGATCTTGAGCTTGAGCACCTGGCCCTCGTGGACCACGTCGCCCGGGTGGGCAACGCGCTGGTGGCTCAGCTCGCTGATGTGGATCAGGCCCTCGAGGCCCTCACGGACGCGCACGAAGGCGCCGAAGTTGACGAGCTTGGTGACCGTGCCGTCGATCACGTCGCCGACCTTGAAGTCCGCGACCGTCGACTCCCACGGATCGGGCTGCAGCCGGCGGATCGAGAGGCTGATCCGGCCCCGCTCGTGATTGATGTCGATGACCTCGGCCTCGACCTCGTCGCCGACCTTGTAGCCGGATTCGGGGTTGTTGACCTTGTTCCACGAGAGCTCGCTCTTGTGGACGAGGCCGTCGATCCCGCCGAGGTCGATGAAGATGCCGAACGGCGCAATCGAGCGGACGTTGCCGGTGACCTTCTGGCCGACCAGGAGGCTGCTGAACAGCTCGTCGCGCTTCTCGCGGCGCTCCTCGTACAGGGCGACCTTCTCGGACAGGATGAGCCGGTTGGCCTTGCGGTTGACCTCGAGGATCTTGAGGCGGAGCTTGCGGCCGATGTACGGCTGCAGCTTCTCGGCGATCTCCTGCGCGGCGTCCCTGGGCTGCTCGTTCTGCGGCCGGCGCGGGAAGTCCACGATCTGGCTGATCGGCACGAAGCCGCGGATGCCGCAGTCGACGATCAGGCCGCCCTTGTTGTGGTCGATCACCGGGGCGTCGATGATGATCCCCGCCTCGAACTGCTCCTGCATCGCGCGCCACTTGCGCTCGAGGCCGGCGCGGCGGAGCGAGAGGACCACGTGGCCCTCGGGCGACTCCGGCTGCAGCACGTACACCAGGACCACGTCGCCGATGGCGAGCTGCGGCGCGGATTCGGCATGGCGACCGAAGAGCTCGCGGTTGCTGACCACGCCCTCGGACTTGGCGCCGATATCGACCAGGATCTCGTCCTTGTCGATCCGAACGACCGTGCCCTCCACGACGTCCCCGTGCTTGAAGCTCTTGATGTCGGCGTTCTGCTCTGCGAGCAGCTCCTCCATCGTGGTCGGCTCGGGACCGACAGGGCGCGCGGGGACGACGGCCACGTCCTCCTCGTCCTCGTCGGCGGCTGGCGGCGCATCGGCTGCGTCGACGTCGACGGGCGCGGGGGGCTCGGGGGCGGCCTCGGTGGTGGCGGGCTCGTCGGCGACCGCGGGCGCGGGGGGCTCGGGGGCGGCCTCGGTGGTGGCGGGCTCGTCGGCGACCGCGGTCGCGACGGTCTCTTCGGGCGCCGGGGTCTCGACGGAGGCGACCGCCTCCGGCTCCGGCGCGGTCCCGCCCTGCTGCTCTTCGATCAAGGTGATCCTGTCTCCTTGGGTGGATTCGGCCACCGGAATCACGAACGGCCTCCGTGCCTGTCGCCCGGGGCCGTCTTGCTGTCGGAGTTGGATCGTGGATCGGGTTGGCCGGCGGTCCGCTCCTTCGCTGGGACGACGTGAGGGCAAGGCTCTTCAACTGTGCGCGCCCGATGGGCCCGGAGAGTCTAGCACCCCGGCAGCACCGGTACAATCGCGGCCCGTGCCCGAACTGCCCGATCTCGACGTCGTCGCCGACGCCCTCCATGCGGCCCTCGCCGGACGACCGGTGACCGCGGCCCGCGCGCCCATGCCGCTCACGGTTCGCGGGACCCCGGCCGAGCTGGCATCGCTCGTCGGCCAGCCACTCGTACGCGCGTCGCGCGCGGGCAAATTCCTCGACCTTGACTTCGGCACAGACCGCGTGGTCGTGAACCCGATGCTGACAGGCCGCTTCCAGCTGGCCGCCCGGGGCGAGAAGGCGCCGAGCGGCGTGGCGGTCGAGCTGCAATTCGGCGCACGGGCCGGCGGACCGCCGCGGGACGCGGCCCCATGGACGCAGGGGAGCCCATGGCTGCCCGCAGACGCGGCGGAGCCGTTCCTGCGCTACCGCGACCCGACCCAGATGGGAAAGGTGTACCTGCTCCCCGCCGGCGTGGACCGGCCGGTGCCCGGCCGCGGCAGGGGCGAGCAGGGACCAGATGCGCTCGCCCCCGATCTCACCCTCGATGTCTGGCGCGACCGGATCCGCAAGCACCCGGGCGAGCTGAAGAACCTGCTTCGCAACCAGGCGTTCGTCGCCGGGATGGGCAACGCCTACTCCGACGAGGTCCTGTTCGCGGCCCGCCTGGCCCCGTTCCGCAAGCGCTCGACACTGGCGCCCGAGGAGGTGGACGCGCTCTACGCGGCGATGCGCGCCACGCTGGCGGCCTCGGTCGCGCTGCTGCGCGAGCGCGTCCCGCCGACCTTCGAGAAGCAGGTCCGCGACCACCTGGCGGTGCACGGCAAGGGAGACGGCCCGTGCCCGAGGTGCGGTGCCCGTCTCACGCAGGTCTCGGCCGGCGGGTTTCCCACGGGCTACTGCCGGACCTGCCAGCGCTGAGGACCGAGGCCAGCGGGCCGTGCCAGCGCCCCGGTCGACGCGCCGCGTCCGTCGCTTCAGGGCACGATCAGGATCTGGCCCGGGCGGATGGTTCGCGGATCCACGATGTTGTTCGCGGTCACGATGGCCTTGACCGTGCTGTGGAGCTTGGCAGCGATGCCCGCGATCGTGTCGCCCGGCTTGACCTTGTAGGTTCGCGGCGAGGCGGTAGGGCGGGGCGTCCGCGTGGGGGCCACGGTCGGCGTCGGCGCGGCCGGCGACGGCGTGATGATGGCGGTTGGGGTTGGCGCCAGGGTGACGGCCGGCGAGCCGCCGACCACGGCGGAGGCGGCGGACGGCGACGCGGCTGGCGGGGTGCTGGCGCCCGCCCCGCCCAGGGGATTCACGTTCGCGACGAGGACGACAACGAGGGCGACCAGAAGCACGCCCGCGAGCACGAGCTGGCCGCCGAGCCTCGGTGCCCGAAATCCCGACCCGGCTCGGCCACGCACGCTCTCGAGGGCCACGGGCGCGGGAGCGGCGTCAGGCCAGAGGTCGATCCCGTCGGGGTCCCGCGCGACCGGCGAGTCGGCACCTGCCGCCACGAAGGTGGCGCATGTCGTGTGTCGCGCCGACACGCACAGCTGGCGCTGCTTCTGGACCGTCGGCAGTGCTGTCGGATGGACGGCCCAGCAGCGCAGGTCCTTCGCCGGATACGCGCTCGACCAGGCGCCGTCAGCCGAGCGCAGGAACGGGCAGCCCGGCAGTCCGTGCTCGAGGTCGAGGGCAGGCCTTGCAGCACCCTGCCGCGTCACGACGGGCCCGGTCTCCACCTGGGTCTCAGGACTCGCACTCATCGGCCCGAGGATACCCCGCCAAGGCGAGCCCCTTCGCGCTGGCGGCGCGCCCGAACACCGGCCAGCTTAAATGCAACAATCCCGGCGACGACCTATTTTCCCGAAAGGCTGCCCTCTCAGTATCTTCGGCGCTGGAGAGCTTAACTTCCGTGTTCGGGATGGGAACGGGTGTGGCCTCTCCGCTAGAGTCACCGGGATTGTCTGCATCTGGTAGATGACGGCAGCAGCCTGCGTCGTGCCCGACGCGGGCGCCATCGATGGATCAGGTTCGCGTGGTGGAGACCTGATCTCCCATGCACGCTGACCCCTGGTCAGGTGCTGAGAATAGAGGTCAAGCCCTCGACCATTAGTACGGCTCAGCTTCACCCCTCACGGGGCTTCCACATGCCGCCTATCGAGCAGATGGTCTCTCTGCGGTCTTACCCGGTTAACCCGGTGGGGAACCTTATCTCGAGGCGAGCTTCGCACTTAGATGCTTTCAGCGCTTATCCCAACCGAACATAGCTACCCAGCGATGCCCCTGGCGGGACAACTGGCACACCAGCGGTTCGTCCACTCCGGTCCTCTCGTACTAGGAGCAGCTCCTCTCAAGTTCCCTGCGCCCACGCTGGATAGAGACCGAACTGTCTCACGACGTTCTGAACCCAGCTCGCGTGCGGCTTTAATCGGCGAACAGCCGAACCCTTGGGACGTACTTCCGCCCCAGGATGCCACGAGCCGACATCGAGGTGCCAAACGGTGCCGTCGATGTGAACTCTTGGGCACCATCAGCCTGTTATCCCCGGGGTAGCTTTTATCCGTTGAGTGATACCCCTTCCACTCGGAGGTACCAGATCACTAAGCCCGACTTTCGTCTCTGCTCGACTTGTGGGTCTCGCAGTCAAGCTCCCTTATGCCTTTGCACTCTTCGGCTGGTTTCCATTCAGCCTGAGGGAACCTTTGGGCGCCTCCGTTACACTTTAGGAGGCGACCGCCCCAGTCAAACTGCCCGCCTGACACTGTTCCACGCCCGGCTTACGGGTCGTGGTTAGAACCGAAATCCAACCAGGGTGGTATTTCAACGTTGGCTCCACCGAGGCTAGCGCCCCAGCTTCTCAGCCTCCCACCTATCCTACACAAACTGAATCCCAATCCAATGTCAGGGTGCAGTAAAGCTCCACGGGGTCTTTTTGCCCTAGCGCGGGTAACCTGCATCTTCACAGGTACTTCAACTTCGCCGGATCCCTCGTTGAGACAGCGCCCAGACCGTTACGCCATTCGTGCGGGTCGGAACTTACCCGACAAGGAATTTCGCTACCTTAGGACCGTTATAGTTACGGCCGCCGTTTACCGGGGCTTCGATTCAGAGCTTGCACCCCTCCTCTTAACCTTCCGGCACTGGGCAGGCGTCAGCCCCTATACGTCAGCTTTCGCTTTCGCAGAGACCTGTGTTTTTGCTAAACAGTCGCCTGGGCCATTTCACTGCGGCTTCGATCAGCCGCTGCAAGCAGCAGCTGCGAAGCGCCCCTTCTCCCGAAGTTACGGGGCCATTTTGCCGAGTTCCTTAACGAGGGTTCTCCCGATCGCCTTGGTATTCTCTACCCGCCTACCTGTGTCGGATTGCGGTACGGGCACCTGGGATCTCGCTAGACACTTTTCTCGCCAGCTCGGCTCACTCGAATCGGGCTGATGCCCTTTCATTCGCTGCTCGGGGTTTGAATGAGCGGACGGATTTGCCTGTCCACTCCCCCTACCGGCTTAGACGCGTATAGCCAAAACGCGCTCGAGCTACCGTGCCGTGTCATGCCCTTGCTCTCACCCCGGATCAGCTCCTGGGTTCGACCGGCTGTGCCGGCCAACCCCCAAGTTCCTACCCCGGGGCGACACCTTACGGTGCAAACGATCCTTTGGTGGTTCCGGAATATCAACCGGATGTCCATCGCCTACGACGTTCGTCCTCGGCTTAGGCCCGACTAACCCTGAGCGGACGAGCCTTCCTCAGGAAACCTTAGGCTTACGGCGTGTGGGATTCTCACCCACATCTCGCTACTAATGCCGACATTCGCACTTCTGCACGCTCCAGCCGTCCTCACGGTCGACCTTCACTGCCTGCAGAACGCTCCCCTACCACTCGCCTTGCGGCAAGTCCGTAGCTTCGGTGCCATGCTTGAGCCCCGTTGAATTTTCGGCGCAGATCCACTTGACCAGTGAGCTGTTACGCACTCTTTCAATGATGGCTGCTTCTAAGCCAACATCCTGGTTGTTTATGCGAATCCACATCCTTTACCACTTAGCATGGACTTAGGGACCTTAGCTGACGGTCTGGGCTGTTTCCCTTTTGACCACGAAGCTTAGCCCTCGCAGTCTGACTCCCAGGCTCTGGAATCGCGGGATTCGGAGTTTGGTTGGGGTTGGTAAGCGGGAAGCCCCCTAGCCCATCCAGTGCTCTACCCCCGCGATTGAACGCCTGAGGCTAGCCCTAAAGCTATTTCGGGGAGAACCAGCTATCTCCGAGTTCGATTGGCATTTCACCTCTATCCACAGGTCATCCCCCAGCTTTTCAACGCTGGTGAGTTCGGGCCTCCACGGGACATTACTCCCGCTTCACCCTGCCCATGGGTAGGTCACTCGGTTTCGGGTCTACTGCGTGCGACTCGCGCCCTATTCAGACTCGCTTTCGCTCCGGCTGCGTCCTTCTCGGACTTAACCTTGCCACACACAAGTAACTCGTCGGCTCATTCTTCAAAAGGCACGCCATCAGACTACCGGCTGTGACACCGGCAACATCCTTTGACTGCTTGTGGGCACGTGGTTTCAGGTACTATTTCACTCCCCTTCCGGGGTGCTTTTCACCTTTCCCTCACGGTACTCGTTCGCTATCGGTCGCCAAGAGTATTTAGCCTTGGACGGTGGTCCGCCCAGTTTCCCACATGAGAGACCTTCCACGTGGTACTCAGGTGGTCAATCCAGAGGCCGGTACGCTTTCGCCTACGGGGCTGTCACCCGCTCTGGCCCACCGTTCCAGGTGAGTTCGACTAGCGTCCGGTTTTGTAACTCTGCAGGTGCCCGGCAGGGCTCCAGTGATCGACTCCTACAACCCCAGCCCAGAAACGGCTGCCGCCTATCGCGCTGCGCTGGTTTGGGCTATTCCCGTTTCGCTCGCCACTACTAAGGGAATGATCTCTTTTCCTCCAGCTACTGAGATGTTTCAGTTCGCTGGCTTACCTCCTCATGGCCTATGTGTTCAGCCATGGGTGACTGGGCATGACCCCAGCCGGGTTTCCCCATTCGGACATCCTCGGATCAACGTCTGCTCGCGACTCCCCGGGGCTTAACGCAGCCTGCCACGTCCTTCATCGGCTCTTGGCGCCAAGGCATCCACCTCGTGCCCTGTGTAGCTTGACCTCCACCCAGCATCTGACCAGGCGGTCAGTGTCAGGTGTGGTCGATCGGGTTCTCCAATTATCACGGCGAATACTGATCACTCCGGTCACATCGACCGGATCGATCGCTCTTTACTGCCGTCATCTATCCAGTTGTTAAGGTGCACCGCCACGGCGGCGGTTCCGAGCCGGCGCGGCCGGCCGTCCAGCGACTCCGCTGGTCGGTGGGCTCACCTTCGTGAGCGCACGGATCAGAGGATCGTGAACCCGAGCAGCGCTGACGCGCGCCCGGCTGTCTGTATTCGACTTGAGGATGGGCCTCCCGAGGGCTTGCCGAAGGGCGGGGTGGTGGAGACGAGGAGACTCGAACTCCTGACCCTCTCCTTGCAAAGGAGATGCTCTGCCAACTGAGCTACGTCCCCGTTGGCTCCGGCGGACCGGGGAGTGGTGGGCGCACCTGGACTCGAACCAGGGACCTCGGCCTTATCAGGGCCGCGCTCTAACCAGCTGAGCTATGCGCCCCGATAGCCGGCCGCAGGGCGGCTGCACCGATAACCCTTGAAGAGTGGTAGGAACAGGGCCGTGGGAACATGCCCGGTTTACGGTGTCTCACCGAGTCGCGGCCGATCTCCGGCTTGCGCCGGCGCACCCCACTCGGCTAGAGGTGCAAGCGATCGCGCGATCAACCTGGGAGCCATCAACGCCATGGCCTCACCGTATGGCCATGACTCGGATCTCCCTAGAAAGGAGGTGATCCAGCCGCACCTTCCGGTACGGCTACCTTGTTACGACTTCGTCCCAATCACCGACCCCACCTTCGACGGCTACCTCCCTTGCGGGTTGGCCCACCGGCTTCGGGTGTTGCCAGCTTTCATGACGTGACGGGCGGTGTGTACAAGCCCCGGGAACATATTCACCGCCGTATGCTGACCGGCGGTTACTAGCAACTCCGGCTTCATGCAGGCGAGTTGCAGCCTACAATCCGAACTGAGACCGGCTTTAAGGGATTTGCTCCACCTCGCGGTTTCGCCGCCCGTTGTACCGGCCATTGTAGCGTGGGTGTAGCCCAGGACGTAAGGGCCATGCTGACTTGACGTCATCCCCGCCTTCCTCCGAGTTTCTCTCGGCAGTCCCGTGTGAGTGATACAACACACGGTAGGGGTTGCGCTCGTTGCGGGACTTAACCCAACATCTCACGACACGAGCTGACGACAGCCATGCAACACCTGTGGCCAGGCCCCTTGCGGGGCGCCGACGTTTCCGCCGGATTCCTGGTCATGTCAAGCCCTGGTAAGGTTCTTCGCGTTGCATCGAATTAAACCCCACGCTCCGCTGCTTGTGCGGGGCCCCGTCAATTCCTTTGAGTTTTAGCCTTGCGGCCGTACTCCCCAGGCGGGACACTTAATGCGTTAGCTTCGGCACTGGTGGGGTTGATACCACCAACACCTAGTGTCCATCGTTTACGGCTAGGACTACCGGGGTATCTAATCCCGTTTGCTCCCCTAGCTTTCGCGCCTCAGCGTCAAGAACAGGCCAGGAAGCCGCCTTCGCCACTGGTGTTCCTCCCGATATCTACGCATTTCACCACTACACCGGGAATTCCGCTTCCCTCTCCTGCCTTCGAGTCGATCAGTATCGAGTGACCCTCCCCAGTTGAGCCGGGGGCTTTCACACTCGACTTGAACGACCGCCTGCGCGCTCTTTACGCCCAGTAAATCCGGACAACGCTGGTCACCTACGTATTACCGCGGCTGCTGGCACGTAGTTAGCCGTGACTTATTCTCCAGGTACCGTCATCATCGTCCCTGAAAAAAGCGGTTTACAACCCGAAGGCCTTCATCCCGCACGCGGCGTTGCTGCTTCAGGCTTTCGCCCATTGAGCAAAATTCCCGACTGCTGCCTCCCGTAGGAGTCTGGGCCGTGTCTCAGTCCCAGTCTGGGTGATCGTCCTCTCAGACCACCTACCGATCGTCGCCTTGGTGAGCCATTACCCCACCAACGAGCTAATCGGACGCAGGCCCCTCCTGAAGCGCCTCGCGGCTTTGATGACACCAATGAAGATGTCGCCACATGCGGTATTAGCAACCCTTTCGGGCCGTTATCCCCCACTTCAGGGCAGGTCACCCACGCGTTACTCAGCCGTTCGCCACTAACGAGCAAGCTCGTTCGTTCGACTTGCATGTCTCATGCACGCCGCCAGCGTTTATCCTGAGCCAGGATCAAACTCTCCGTGAAAACTCAATCTCGCGATTGAGCCATATCTCAAAAGAGCTTATCCAGGCACGTTCTTCGTGCTGAAGTTCCTACCACTCTTCAGTTGTTAAGGTGCAGCACCCGGCCTGTACCGCCCGGGGCGCGGACTGCCCATTGTGGCGCAGTTCACCCCCCGTGTCAAACGGGGCGGGGGACCCGGCCTAGGGGGCCGGGAGACCGGCGACCTCGGGTTCGTGAGGCGCGAGGCGGGATATTACGGTGGGTCTCGGAGCGCTGTCAAACGACCTGTTCGAGGGGGTCTCCCGACGCCGTGTCGGGCGCCCTCCTGCGGGCGTCAGCTCGTCACATCGGGCCCTCTCAGATCGGGCCCTCCGCGACGAGCAGGACCACGATCCCGCCGACGACGAAGCAGACCAGCGCGAGCTCGGCCGAGCCTGCGGCTCCGCCCGGGCCCGTGGCGATGAGCCACGCCACGAGGCCGATCACCCCCGCGAGGACGGGCTTGATGAGGCGGAGCAGCAGCTCGAAGACCAGCTCGCGCATCTAGAGGGCCCGCCTGCCTTGGAGCGCCCGGATGAGGGTCACGTCGTCGGCGTACTCGAGGTCGCCTCCCACCGGCAGGCCGCGCGCGATCCGCGTCACCGAGCCCACCCGCCCCTCGAGGCGCTCGCCCAGGTACATCGCGGTCGCCTCGCCCTCGAGCGTCGGGTTGGTCGCGATGATCACCTCCTCGATTTGCGCCCCGGCACTGACCGCCTCGTCGACGCGTTCGAGGAGCTCGCGGATCTTGAGCCGGTCGGGGCCGATTCCATCGATGGGGCTGATCGCCCCGTGGAGGACGTGGTAGCGGCCGCGGAACTCGCCCGTGCGCTCGATGGCGAGCACGTCGAGCGGCTCCTCCACGACGCACAGGTGCGCCTCGTCGCGCCCCGGGTCGCGGCAGATCGGGCACAGCGGCGCGTCGCTGATGTTGAAGCAGCGGTCGCAGAACACCACCTCGTCGCGCACGGCCACGAGCGCTCGCGCGAGCGCCCGAGCCTCGGCGTCCGGCGCGCGGAGGAGGTGGTAGGTCAGGCGCTGCGCCGTCTTGGGGCCGATCCCGGGCAGCCGGGAGAACGCCTCGATGAGGCGCGCGACGGGCTCGATGAGGGGGCTGGCCACGGGCGGTCAGAGGAGGCCGGGGATCCGCACGCCCGAGGTGATCGCGCCCATCTTCTGCTCGGCCATCTGCTGGCTGGCCTTGAGCGCCTCGTTGACGGCCGCCATCACCAGGTCCTGCAGCATCTCGACGTCATCGGGATCCACGGCCGACGCGTCGATCTTGAGCGACTGGAGCACCTGCTTGCCGGTCACGACCGCCTTGACCACGCCGCCGCCGGCCGAGCCCTCGACCGTGGCCGTCTCGAGCTCCTCCTGGGCCTTCTGCATCTGCTGCTGCATCAGCTGCACCTGCTGCAGCATCTTCTGCGGGTTCATGCCCATCGGTGTCGGTCCTTTCGTGTCGTCGGGTTGGCGGCCGGTGCCAGTCTGGCCCATGCGGGCGCCATCGCGCTGGCTGGCCAGGGCGTCAGGTGATCTCGGGGACGTCCGCGGCGAGGTCCTCGGCGAAGATCCGGTGCGCCTCCTCGAGGATCCTCGACTCGTCGACGTCGGACGGGAGCGGCGGGATCAGCTCGAAGTTGGTGGCGATGCAGCGGACGCCCACATCATGGCCCAGGAACTGGGCGAGGCCCGACTCGAGGTTCGTTCGACGGCGCTCGGCGATGTCCTTGAAGAACGCCTTCTCCTCGGGGAACGCGAGCGTCACGACGTTGCCCTCCACGCCGATCGGTCGGCAGTCGAGGATGAGCGGCCGGAGCGACGGGTTGGAGCCGATGATCGAGATCACCTGCGGCCAGCCGTGGCGAAGCCGGTCCAGGTCGCCGCCCGGCTCGCCGTCAGCCGGCGGAGAGGGTGCGCTCGGAGCCGGAGCGGCCTCGGACGGCTCCGCAGGCTGTGGCGCCTCCGCGGCCGGTCCGGGTGTCGTCGCGCGGGGTGGATCCTTGGCGGCCCGTGCCGCCCTCGGACCGGGAGCGGCAGCCTCGACCTGCTGGGGCGGGACGGCGGAGGGCGGCGGCCCGACCGGCGGGGCGGCCGACACGGCGATGGGCGCCACGAGGGTCCCGGGGTCGAGCAGCGCGAGCTCGAGCTGGAGGCGCAGGCCGCCGGCGCCCAGGCGCGCGGTGTCGATCGCCGCCAGCCGCCGGGCCGCGGCGACGACGGCCGGATCGACTGGCTGCCCCTGCCCGATGTCGGCGAGCATGCGCTCGCGGAGCGACTCGACCGCCTGGTCCAGGAAGACCCGGAGGTCGCGGCCGCGCTCCTCGAGCCCGTCGAGGATGGCGATGCCCGCCGCCGGGTCGTCGCCAACGAGCGCGACGAGGTAGCCGCGCACGGCCTCCGCGTCGGCCAGGCCGAGCAGGTCGCGCACGGCCTCGGCGTCGATCCGCCCGGGCGTGGAGCTCAGGAGCTGGTCGAGGATCGACTCCGCGTCGCGCATGCCGCCCGCTGCCAGCCGCGCGATGAGCCGGACGGCTTCGGGGTCCACTTCGCGGCCGTCGGCGGCCAGGATGCGGTCGAGCTTGCCCGTGATCTCGGCGACCGTCAGGCGCCGGACGTCGAAGCGCTGCACGCGCGAGAGGATCGCCGGCGGAAAGTCCTGCGGGTGGGTGGACGCGAACATGAAGGTGACGAACTCCGGCGGCTCCTCGAGCGACTTGAGGAGCGCATTCCAGCCGTCGCGGGTGATCTGGTGCGCCTCGTCGAGGATGTACACCTTGCGCCGGAGGTCCTGCGGCGCGTACGCCAGGCGCTCCCGGAGGTCGCGGATGCTGTCGATGCCGCGGTTCGAGGCGGCATCGATCTCGACCAGGTCCAGCGCCCTCCCCTCGCGGATGGCGACACAGGAGGCGCAGCGGTCGCAGGGGTCCCCGTTGGGCGCCACGTCCGAGCAGTTGACCGCCTTGGCGAGGATCCGCGCGAGCGAGGTCTTGCCGGTCCCGCGCGGCCCGGTGAACAGGACCGCGTGCGCGACCCGCCCTGTGGTGACAGCGTTGCGCAGCGTCTGGACGACCGCCTCCTGCCCGACGATCTCGGAGAACGTCTGGGCCCGCCAGCGGCGGTACAGCGCCTGGTGGGCGGTCCCTTCGGTCAACGCGCCTCCTGCGGCGGGCGGTGCGCGTCAGGCGCGCCGGGAATCGGAAGATAGCGCCGTGCACCCTCCGTCGATACGGACGCCCCCGCGCCCAGCGAGCGATCGCGGCTCGGACCAGGCCGTTCCGCGGCACCCGGAGCTCATCGCTGAGTGCTGCTTCCTTCCGGACCTGACACGGTTCACGAGTCTCCGCTGCGCGGGACCCGGCCCTCATCGTCGCGAACGCCGTCGGCTCTCGAGAGCGCCGACCTCGGGAGGGAATTCAGCCCTGCTAGAGCGGATTGCAGGTACAGGGCACCGCTAGTTCCCCGCCTAGCACGGCACGGGGGATGATAGCAGGGGCCCGGCCCGTCGCCGGCGGGTTCGCCGACGGGCCCACCCCGGTTCGATGTCGCCGCGTGGCCGGGCGTTGCCCGTCTCCTCTCCGGGTGACGGCACGCGGCTCTCGATGCAACAGGCACAAGGGCCGTGCTCGGTTGGCTCCCCCGAGCGGGTCGCACAACCGCGGGTGGTCGCGCGCGCCGCGGCGGGCGGCCCGGGGGCGCCCCGAGCGGGTCGCACAACTGCGGGTAGTAGCGGGCGCCGCTTCCAGCGGCCGGGGGGCGCCCCGCGCCGGTCGCACAACCGCCGGTTGTAGCGGGCGCCGCTTCCAGCGGCCGTGGGGCGCCCCGCGCCGGTCGCACAACCGCCGGTTGTGCGGGGGAGCACCAGCGACAGACTTGGCGCCCCGGCCACAACCGGCGATTGTGCGGGCGCGCCTCGCGATGGGCCGACTGCCGGAACCGCGTCCCGACACAAGCCCCGGTTGTGCGGCGAGGAGGACCGCGCGCGGAGGGCCAGGCGGCGTGCGGGACAGTGGGCTTCGAGCTGCCGCCCAAGGAGCGGCGACGGCTCGTCCGCGGGGCGGCCCGCGGAGGGACGGAGCTCGACGCCACGCACCCGATCCTGCCCGTCCGCACGGCCTTCGCGGGGGCGCTGCCCGACCCGCTGCCAACGGTGGTCCTGCGGCTCTCCGACAGTCAGCGAAGCGACGCGGAGCTCGCGCGGCTCGACGTGCCCCTCCGGCGGGCGCTCATCGGGGGCTAGCTGTGCGGTCGGGGCGGTCAGTCCGAGGCCGCCTGGCCCCACCACGTCTCGGCGCCCGCGGTCGCGAGCACGCCGCCCGGGAACAGCACCGCGCCGTCGATCGCCTGGGGCCGGGCGCCCGGGTCGAGCCGCAGCGGCAGCCAGGCCGCGGCGTCGCTCGAGGTCCAGACGGAGCCACCCTCGGATGACACGGCGGCCAGCCGCGTGCCGTCGGCGGCGACCAGGCCGTCCGGGTGGCTGCCGCAGCGCTCGTTGCCGCCGGGTGTGCCGCCGCCAGCTGGGCACGGGCGCTCCCCGAGCGGGGCGAACGCAACGTCCTCCGACCATCGCCGGCCGTCGGACGAGCGCCACCACAGCTCGCTGCCGAGGTTGTCGTCGGTCGAGCCGTCCGCCAGGACTCCCGATGCGCCCGGGAGCACCGCCAGGACTGCGATCGCGCGCGAGCCGGAGGCGTCGAGCTGGTGGGACGGCAGTGGCTCGGCTGCCCAACTGGCCCCATCCGCGGAATGCAGCAGCACCGCCGCGCCGTACCCCTCGCCGGAACGCAGTCCGCCGCTGAGGAAGCCGCCGTCCGGCGAGGGCTGCAGGGCCGTGACGAGGAACGCCGGAGGAAGCATCGATCGTGGCACCTGCTGCCAGCGCGAGCCGTCCGCGCTCCACCAGAGGCGGGCGAGGGCCGAGCCGTCAGGCGTGGTCTCGTTCCAGGCGAGCACGAGCCGATCCGCGGACGCCGCGACCAGCACCGGCCCGCTCAAGCCAACAGGCGTGGGGATCAGGCCCGGCAACGGCAGCCATGACCGGGCGTCGCGGGACGCCCAGGAGACGAGCACCGTCGGGTCGGAGGCGGAGGGCCCGGTCGACGGCGGGGACGGCTGTTCCGTCGTCAGGCCCCAGAGGCCGCCCCGGAAGGGGACGAGCGCCACCACCCGCATGCGGGGCCAGAACGTCTGGGAGGTGCCCATCGGCAGCGGCTGCCAGTCGGCGCCGTCACCGCTGGTCCAGACCGGGCTGTCGCCCGTGCCGTCCGAACCCAGCGCCACGAACCCGCCCTGCCACCGGACGACCGACCGGACGAGCGCCAGCGGCAGCCGAGGGTCGATCTCGGTCCAGACGAGCCTCGCCCACGGACCGGTTGGCGGCGCGCCGACGCGGAAGGTCGAGATGTCGGCGACCTGCACCGGCGTCGGACGGGCCGTCGACGGGGACGGGACGCCCGCGCTGGCATGCGAGGCGGCCAGAGGAGCCGACGGGGCCGGCGAGGGCGATGCGTGGGCGGGCGCGGCGTCCCACGGCTTCGCGACCGCGAGCGCGATGAATGCTAGGACGGTCAGCCCGACGGCGGCGGCACGACGGGTGCCTGACGCGGCGGGTCGGCCCGCGAAATCGACGGGTTCCGGCATGACCTGCGGCCTGGAAGCTGGGCCCGGGGAGGCTGGCGGAGAGGGCGGGATTCGAACCCGCGATGGGTTGCCCCATACCGCATTTCCAGTGCGGCGCCCTAGGCCTCTAGGCGACCTCTCCACCGGCGAGCATAGCAAGACCCGACGGGGTCACCGTCGGGTCGTTGTCGCCGTGCGTGGCGGAGAGGGTGGGATTCGAACCCACGGTGCTTTCGCACACCGCTTTTCGAGAGCGGCACCATCAACCACTCGGACACCTCTCCGCGCGAGAGGATAGCAAAGGCGCGCGGAGGCGCAGATGCGACGATGGTCCGGGGTCGCCGACCCGGGACGTGGTGTCGGCCGCCGACTCGGGCGTCAGGCGCCGGTGGGCTCGCCCGTGGGCACGCCCGCGAGGTCCTCGGCCTCCTCGCGCCGGATGCCCGAGACGACCTGGAGCCGACGCCCGAGCGAGGGGTGCTGGGCGAGCTGGAGCACCGAGCCGGCCGCTCCGTCCACGGGATTCGGGACCGCGTACACGAGCGCCGCGGCATCGCAGGCGAGGAGTGCCCCGACGCACATCGCGCACGGCTCGAGCGTGGTGAACACGGTGAGGTCGGAGAGCCGAGTGGTGCCCAGCCGCCGGGCGGTCTCGCGCAGCGCGGTCATGACCGGGTGCGCGGTCGGGTCATCGGCATCGTCGACCCGGTAGGAGCCCCGGGCGACCATCGCCTCGTCCATGACGGCGATCGCGCCGACCGCGGGGCGACCCCGCGACGCGGCCGCCCGAGCCTCCGCAAGCGCCTCGCCCATGAACAGCTCGTAGTTCATGCAATCGATCATAACGACCTGTGGCCACGGTAGGATGGCCGAGGACTGTGACCGCCCGGGCGTGGGGCGACCGGCCCGGCGCTCCGCGCTGCGCTGCGCCCACCTCGAGCTTCGCGTCGGCCGCGCGCCGACCGGCCATCACTGGAGCCGCACTCATGGCAGCACCTCGACGGATCGGCATCCTGACCGGCGGCGGCGACGTCCCCGGCCTCAACGCGGTCATCAAGAGCGTCGTCTACCGGGCGACCGACCTCGGCTACGAGGTCCTGGGGATCCGTCGCGGCTGGGAGGGCCTGACCCACCAGCGCCGGACGTCCGAGCTCGACCCGGAGTACGTGCGGGTCCTCGACCGCATCAACACCCGGACCATCGACCGGACCGGCGGCACGATCCTGCACTCGTCGCGCACCAACCCGAGGAAGATGCGCGCCCAGAACCTGCCGGCGTGGCTCGATCCCAAGACGGTCGCCGCCAAGCAGACCTCGGATGGCGTCTACGACCTCACCGACCACGTCCTCGACACGATCTCGCACCTGGGGCTGACGCACCTCGTCACGATCGGCGGCGACGACACGCTGTCCTTCTCGTCGGTCCTCTACTCGCGCGGCCTGCCGCTCGTGGCCATCCCCAAGACGATGGACAACGACGTCAACGGCACCGAGTACTGCATCGGGTTCTCGTCGGCGATCACGCGGGCCAAGGAGCTCGTCAACCGCCAGCGCTCGACGCTGGGCAGCCACGAGCGGGTGGGGGTGTTCCGCATCTTCGGCCGCGACGCCGGCTTCACGTCGCTGTACACGGCATACGTGACCTCGACGCGATGCGTGGTGCCCGAGTTCGCCTACGACCTCGACGCGCTGGCCGCGCTCCTCAAGGATGACCAGCGCAACAACCCCAGCCGGTACGCGATCGTGATCACCGCGGAGGGAGCGGTCTGGCAGGGCGCCCAGCTGCAGGACGTCGGGGAGGCCGACGCGTTCGGCCACAAGCACAAGGCCAACATCGGCGAGGTGCTCGCAAGCGAGCTCAAGGCCCGGACCGGGATCGAGGCCGTGGCCTCCGAGCTGACCTACGACCTGCGCTCGGGCGAGCCGGACATGTTCGACTCGATGGTCGCCTCCACGTACGCCAACGTTGCGATGGACCTCATCGCCGACGGGATCGGCGGCCGCATGACCGCGATCCGTGACGGCAAGTACGCCCACGTGTCGCTGGCCGAGACGGCCAAGCCGCCGCGCCGCGTCCAGTCCGACCAGTGGGACGCCAACCGGTTCCGCCCGGTCTACGCCCACAAACTCGGCACCCCGGTGCTCCTCACGCCGTCGCTGGGACCGGTCACCGACTGAACGATGGTCCCGGGGGGGCCGGGCCCCGCCACGCGGAAGCGACTCGAGCCGGCGCGGGCTGCGCGGTCGCGTCGATTCCGCGGGAGCTCGTTCCTCCGTGCCGGCCGCAGCCATCACCGCCGTCGAGCCGCGCGCCGCCGGGCGCCGCGCCGTCGGGACGCGCGCCGTTATGCGCCATACATGCACCTGGCTGCTATAAGGCGTCTCGCCGGGCGCTGATTCGCCAGATCCGGGCCTCGCCATGCTCCCCATGCATGTTTGGCGCGAAATGAGGCCAGAAGCCCGCCTAGCAGTCACCCCGCGGCTAAATGGCGACCGCCCGGCCGCGGGACTGCCGGGAGCCGGGGGCGCGGGGCCGCCGGACCGCAGGGCGCGGCCGCCGCGGCCGCGTGAGTGCCGGGGTAGCGGCCGCCGGGGGCGCGGGGGCCGCAGGGAGCGCGACCGCGGGGGGCGCCTTGGGCCGCTGCGGGCGCCGGGGCGGGGCCGCAGGGCCGCCGTCGTCGTCGCCGCCCGGCAGCAGCTGGGTTGTGACTGCCGCCCCTCGCCCTATCCCTCCATGCCCGAGAGCTGGCGAATCGGGCGCGCGAGGTTCGACATGTCCTCGTCGCCATAGCCGCGGGCGACGAGGCCAGCCTCGAGCTGGGCCGCCAGACTGGTGACGGGGAGCGTGACGCCAAGCTGGCGGGCCATCTCCAGCGCAATGCCCAGGTCCTTGAGGTGGAGCGAGGTCTTGAACCCGAGCGGGTAGTCGTTGTTGACCATCTTGGCCGAGCGGTTCGCGAGGATCCAGGACCCGGCCACCCCACCGCCGAGGGCGGTCACGACGGCCGACGGGTCGAGCCCCGCCTTCATGGACAGCACCATGCCCTCGGCGACCGCGAGGTACACGCCCGAGATGACGACCTGGTTGACGGCCTTGACGGCCTGTCCGCTGCCGGCCGGCCCGAAGTGGGTGATCGTCTTGCCCATCGCGGAGAGCACCGGGCGCGCCCGTTCGACGTCCTCGTCCGAGCCGCCGACCATGATCGTCAGCGTGGCGTTCTTGGCGCCCTCGGAGCCGCCGGACACGGGCGCGTCGACCCAGCCCACGCCCTGATGCGCGAGGCGCGCCGCGAAGGCGCGGGTGGCGTCGGGGGAGATGGTCGAGCAGTCGACCACCATGGCGCCCGACGAGAGGCCGGAGGCGACGCCTTGGTCGCCGAAGAGGACGGCCTCGACGTCGGGCGTGTCCGACACGCAGGTGACCACGATGTCGGCACTGCGGCCGACCTCGGCCGGCGTGTCCGCCTCGCGGCAGCCGAGCGCGACCAGGTCCGCAGCCCGGCCCGGCGTGCGGTTCCAGACCGCCACCTCGAACCCGGCCTTGCGCAGGTTGCCCGCCATGTGCTGGCCCATCGTGCCCAGCCCGCAGAATCCGATCCGTTCCATTCGCGCCTCCATGTATCCGCCAGAAGAGGGTACAAGCGGCGCCGCAAGTCGGTGCTCGTGGCACAGGTAACACCCCGAGGGAGTGGCCATACCATCGCCGCCATGGAATGGCTGGGCGTCGATCGACATCGGCTGGGGACCGCGATGCTCGTCTTCGGCATCGTGGGCCTGGTCCTGGCGGCGATCGTTGGCGGCACCCTCGTGGCGGGCGTGGCCGCTGTTCGCGACCTCGACGCCCGGATCGCCACGACCGAGAGCCAGATGGGCGCCTCCCTGACCCGGCTGACGATCACGATCGACGGCATCGCGCAGAGCGTCGACAACGCCTCGACGACGCTCGGGGCGGGCCGGGACGGCGTGGCCGCGGCCGCTACTTCGATCGGCGACGCGGCCGACAGCGTGGGCTCGCTCGCCACCGCACTCGATGTCACCATCGCCGGCCAGCAGCCCTTCACGGGCGCGGTCACGAGCCTGCGGACGCTCGAGGCCCAGCTGCGCGTCGTGCAGAACAACACGGTCACGGTGGCCGCCAACGTGGACGAGAACGTGACTGACGTCACTCGGGTCGCCCAGCAGATCCGCGACATGCGCTCGCAGTTCGCCGAGCTGGCGGGCACGTTCGCCGGGTTCGCCGACGCCCGCGGGACCATGTCGCTCGCCGTGGGCGGCATCGCGCTCGCCGGCCTGCTCACCGTCTGGCAGGCGATCCTCGCCGGGTCGATCGCATGGGCCGGCGTGCGCCTCCGACGGCATGTGGCGTCGGGGACGGCTGCCGCCGACCGCGCCAGCGGAGTTGGCGCGACGCCCGCGGCCGACGCCGACTCGGTACCCGGCTAATCACGTCGCCGGCCGTACCGCCCGGCAGGCGCCCCGACGCGGCGGGCCCGACACCCCGACAGCGACCTCCCCGGCGGGCCTCGGCCAAAGGATGCCATCCCCGGCCCGCGCTCGACCCGCAAACCTGAGCCGCCATGCGAACGGTCACCCCCGGGCGGTCACCGCCGGGCGGTCATCCCCCGAGGCGGGCCAGCGCTCGGCTCGCGGCAGCCCCCACGTCGCTGTCCGCGACCGGGGTGCCCTGTCGGCTGACATTGAAGAACACGACCGTGTTGCCAGACCGCGCGGTCAGCACCGTCCGGTATGTGGTGCCGTACCCGCTCCTCGCGATCACGGCGGCGGTCCCCACGCCGCTGACGTCGGTCGGCGCCCCGGTCTTGGCGGCTGACGCTGAGGCGGCCGTCCAGCCGGAGTCGGCGGCGGCGGCGGTCAGGAACACCTGGACCGTGACGGACGCGGAGCCCACGGCGCCGGCGCCGTACGTGCACGTCCCGCCGTGCACCGTGGATGTGGATCGCTGCTTGTCCGACGACTGCTTGGCCTTGGCGCCGAGGACCTTGGTGATGTCGCTGGCCGTGACGACCTTGCACGGGTCGACCTTCCCGACGGGCGTCGGGCTGGGGCTGGCCGTCGGTGACGGCGATGGCGACGCCGTCGGCGACGGGGACGCCGACGGGGCAGCCGACGCGGATGCGGCGACCGTGCTCGACGGACTGGCGGTGTTGCCGCCGCATGCGCTGAGCGCGGCCCCGGCCACGAGCAGCACGAGCGCGACACGACGATGCCCCAACCCTGTCCCTCGCTGCGCGTTCGGCCTGTCTGTGCTGCGGAGTCTAGTGGCCCGGTTCACAGGCCGCTCGCCGCGTGCCGCCCCGGGATCCCCGCCCGTGTCATGGCGCCGGACTCCCGCCGGAGTCCTCGGGCGCGGCCGGCGCGCCGGGGCGGGACGATCCCTAGGCCGTCAGGTCGAGGGCGCGGCGATCGGCGAGAGGCCCGATTTGGGCGTGAACACGCTCGTCGAGGCTGCCGCGTCCGATCCGACCGTGGTCTGGTACATCGCCGTCACGGTGCCGTCGGGTGCGACGACGAGGCGCACCGGGGTCGGGTCTGTCCCAGTCAGCCCGAGGGCAGCCGGCGGAAAGGTCGCGTCCACCGTGAGGCCGTTGGCGTCATCGGAGACCACGCTCATCGACGTCGGGCTCTGGAGTGCCGCGATCGGGCTGCCAGCGGGCACCTTGCCGCTGACCGCCACCCAGGCCTTGCCAGCCTGCTTGACCCATGCCTTGGGCGGGATCGCCCTGTAGGTGACCGACGAGCCGTTGGCGGTCAGCTCGAACTCGCTCTTCCCGCCGACCGATCGGCCCTTCGCCGTCGACACGGCGGTCGTGCCCACGGTGACGGTCGCGGTGTACGTGTAGCCGCCGTCCATCGCTGCGAAGGCAGCCGCGAGCCGGTCCTCAGGGGACGAGGTCGCGGAGGCGGCCGGCGACGACGCCGTCGTCGAGGACGAGGGCGATCCCGGGGACAGCGCTGCTGGCGACGTGGTGTTGGGCGAGGAGGCGGGGCTGCAGGCCGCGATCAGGACGACGACCGCGGCCAGGGCAGCGCGCAGGAAGGCGGCCCCGGCAGTGCGCCGGGGCCGCGGAGCGTCGAGCATCAGGCTGCGACGCTCAAGGTGTGGGGGAGCAACGTGCTCAATGGCGTACGCTGCGGGAGCCGTCACGGCTGCCGTACGAGCCGCTGCGGCGGTCGTGCGAGCTCGTCCCGCTGCGCATTGAGGTCTGGACGGCCTGCTGGCCACCGTCCTTCGACGAGTGGCCCTTCTCGGTATGCCGGAAGTGGTGGCTCGCGCCGCAGTATCCGGACATGCCGTTGGCCTGGAGCGTGTACGTGCCGTCCTTGTTGTCCCTGAGGCGGGCGAAGAAGCCCACGTTGGTCCCCTGGAACCGGACGAAGAGGCCGTTCTTGAAGCTGCGCTGGACGGCGGTGCCGCCGGTGGCGCTGTCGAACGCGATCGTGCCGTCGGCGTTGACGTGGTAGCTGACGGTGACCTTGGTGGTCCCGTCGCACAGGTAGCCGGACCAGCTTCGCGTGCCGGCGGCGGCCAGGTCGGCGAGCGTGCCCGTCAGGACCTGGACGTCACGACCGGTGAGCGTGATCCGCAGCGACGCGCTGGCGGGCTCGCCGTTCTTGCCGCCCTCGACGGAGACGGCGATGCGCAGGGTCTTGGTGAAGCCCTGGTACGAGAAGGTCCCGCCCGCGACGGCCATCGACTCGCCCTCGTGGTGCGAGGTCTTGGCCGTCCTGGCCTTCCAGGTCACGCCCGATGCGAGCGGGCTCGGATCGGCCAGCGTGACCGTGGGGTTGCCGCTGCCGTCGTCGCCGATCGTGTACTGCGCGGAGGAGACCCCGTTGCCGAACACGTTCGCGGACCAGGTGCCCGTGCCGACGAGGTCGGCGAGCGTGGTGACCTTGGCGTTGATTGACAGCCTGCTGCCCAGGGCCTTCACGACGACCTTGGTCTTGCCGTCAGCGGTCGCGAATTTGACGAACCCGCTGTTCGAGCTCGACTGGGCGAGCGACGAATTGCTCACCGTGACGCCGGAGACGTTCCCGGCAGGGTCGAGGGCGACCGTGACGCTGACGCCGCCGCCGAGGATTGGCAGTGTGGCGGTCATGCCTCCGGTCGAGGCGATCTGGGGGTTGGTCGCCGCGAACGCCATGCCCGGCAGGGCGATGAGGCCCGCGAGCGCGAGGGCGAGGACGGCGGCCAGCCGTCGAAGATGGCTCATGGTCATGGGCGTGCGTTCCTCCGTGCGCCGGCAACATGGGACGGCGGGCTCGGCGGACCCCGCGGAGGGGTCACTAGTCACACCCCCCTGAGGCAGGCTGGCCGCGGAAGGTTGCACCGGGCTGGGCAGGGACGAGCTCGGGTGTCGCCCCCAGAGGTACTCGGCGGCCCGCCAAAGGTGCCAGTGCGGTGCCCCTCGTCACCGGCGCGGCATCACACCCGCCGACGCTTGGGCGTCTGGCCGCCGTGCGCGCGAAGGTGGGGCTGGCGGGAGGAATCGCCCTCCGCGGATTCGGCCTCTTCGTCGCACTGTTCCTCGTGGTGGGCATCGTGGGCGAGGTGCGGGGGCGGACGCTCGACCCGAGCCTGTGGCTCCTCGACCTCCACGACGTCGCCGCCCCGGCCCGCCTCCTCGGGCTCGGTGTCGCGGCGGTCCTCCTCGGCGCCTGGGCGATCGCGCCCGCCGCCGGCCGCGCACGGCGCTGGGCCACGGTCGCGGGCAGTGGCGGCATCGCAGTCCTCGCCGCCCGGGACGTGCTCACGTTCGTGTCCGCCGTCAGCGGCGGCGGGGTGGCGCCCTTCGTCCCCGTGCCCCTGTCCGCGGTGCTCGCCGTCGGCTTCGGTGCGCTCGCGGTCGGGATCGCGACGGGCCGCCCAGCGGCGCAGCCGGGCGCCCGCGCCAGCGCTGTCGGCCTGGCCATCGCCGTCGGCGCCTGGGCCGTGGCCTTCCCGTTGGCGCAGATGCTGTTCTTCGGCACCACCGACTACCGGCGGCCGGCTGACGCCGCAGTGGTCTTCGGCGCCCGGGTGTACGCGAGCGGGCTCCCGTCGCAGCTGCTGCAGGACCGCATCGACACCGCGGTCGGGCTGTACCGGGCCGGGCTCGTGCCCGTGCTCGTGATGTCTGGCGGCGACGGCGCGGACGGCTACAACGAGGCGGCCGTCATGCGCCAGGTGGCGATCGACGAGGGCGTCCCCGCCGGCGCCGTCGTGGTGGACGGCAGTGGCGTCTCCACCGAGGCGACCGTGGCGGACATGGCGCAGCTCGTGGCCTCGGGCCGGGTCGGCCTCCCGAGGGGCCGGCTCGTCGCGGTCAGCCAGGCGTACCACCTGCCCCGCGTGCAGCTGGCCTTCGCCTCGGCCGGGATCGACGTCCTGACCGTCCCCGCGCGCGATCCGCGGTTCATCAGCGAGATGCCGCTGCTGATCGGCCGCGAGGTGCTCGCGTTCTGGGCCTACGACCTGCGCACCTGCCTGGGCTGACGCGGGCGGCGCCTCGTCGCGGGCTCCGCCACGCCCGCAGCAGCCCGGCGCACAAGTTCACAGATGCGCCCGAACGGCCTATTGACACTCGATCGAAAGCGATCGATAGTCGATAGATCATGCAGCTCGCGCGACGCCTTCTCCCAATCGCCCTGGCAGCACTCCTGCTCGGATCCGTCCTCGCCCAGCTGCTGCTGCCCGTGTTCGGGTCCGAGGAGGGCAGGATCTACCCGGAGCTCGCGTACCTAGTGGTCCCGTACTCGGCGGCCGGCATCCTCGCCATCGCGTGCGGCCAGGTTGCGCTGCTCGTCACCTGGCGACTGCTGACGATGATCGGCCGCGGGGCCATCTTCACCCGCCGCGCCCTGCGCTGGGTCGACGTCATCACGGTGTGCGCGGCGGCCGCAACGGTCCTGGGCGCAGGCCCGATGGTCCATCTCCTCTTCGTCGTCGGCGTCGGCGGACCGCTCATCCTCTGGCTGGCCGCCGGCCTTGCCGGCGGCGTCGCCTTCGTCCTGCTCATGGTCGTCATGCGCGGCCTGCTCGAGTCGGCCATCGCCGACCGCAGCGAGCTCGACGGGGTGATCTGATTGGCCCTCATCGTCGAGCTCGACGTCCTGCTCGCCCGACGCAAGATGTCGGTGGGCGACTTCGCCGACGCGGTCGGCATCACCCCGGCGAACGTCGCCGTCCTGAAGAACGGGCGTGCGCGCGCGATCCGCTTCTCCACTCTGGAAGCGATCTGCCGCGTGCTCGACTGCCAACCGGGCGACATCCTCCGCTGGACGGCCGACCAGCCGGCGTAGTGGCACGGCGGCGGTTCCCGGCAGCGGGTGCGCGAGGTCGCGGGCACCCCGGAGCTGTGCCCGGACGTGCGTCGCGCGGCCACCGAGTCACCGGTCATTCCGGCCCTTGACCGGGCGCTGGGCCCCCAGTGACGATCGGACAGAGCCGCGGCGTGGGCCGAGCGGCGTTGGGGTGGCGACATGACCGGGACCCGGATGGACGAGGTGGCCGACCTGCTCGAGGAACTGCCGTACCTCGACCGCGGTGGACTTCTCGCGCTCGCCGGCGCTCAACGTCGGGACCGGGTCGCCCGCCGTGCCGCGTGGAGGGCCGTCGAGGGTGCAGCGGCACGCGACGATGGCCGGGATCTGGATCGTCTGCGCCACGAGGTGGCGGCATGGGCGACGAGACTCGGTGCGATCGTGGGCGACGAGGCGGGCAGTGGCCTCGCGGACCTCATGCTGGCCGATGTCCGCAAGGCCGCAGCGCCAACGGTTCTGGATGCCGCCGTCGCCCTCTTGTACCGCGACGACCTGTCCGAGTCCGACCGCGCAGTCCTCCTCGGCCCCTGGCTGTCGGTGATCGGCACCTAGGCAGGGCCCGGGCGCGCCTTGGCGACATCTCGGTGGTCCAGGATCAGGCGCAAGCTGCTGCCGAGCGCCCCGCCAGCGCCGCTCATGCCCTGACCGGCGGCAGGCCAGCGGCGAGGCGGGCCACGGCCATGCAGGGGGCTGCGTGTAGGAGGGGTGGCGCGCCCGGCGAGACTCGAACTCACGGCCTTCAGGTCCGCAACCTGACGCTCTATCCACTGAGCTACGGGCGCACGCGTTGACTGGCGGAGAGGGAGGGATTCGAACCCTCGGAGCAGGTTACCCCACTCGGCGGTTTAGCAAACCGCTGCACTAGGCCACTATGCGACCTCTCCGCAGCGCGGGCGATCATAGCATCCGGGCGCGGCCGGGAAGCTCCCCGCAGCCCGCGCTGGTCGCCCGGCCAGGGGCTCAGTCGCGGTCGCGGCGACAGGTCAGTCGCGGTCGAGCGCGAGCCGGTCGTCGGCGCGCCGCACGACCGCCTCGGGCGGCTCGCCCCCCTTGGGGCTGGCCCAGCCGAAGACGAGGTGGAGCAGGTCCGCGGTCCGCGGCACGGCTTTCGGGGCGGCGGTCCGGATCCGCTCGATGAAGTTGATCGCCGCGATCTCGTCGGTCTCGGTCAGCAGGATCCCGAAGCGCGACGGGGCGATCCGCGTCAGGTGGTCGCTGGTCCGCGCCATGCGGCGCAGGCACTGCGCGGTCTCGCGCAGCGTGTGGTAGGCGACCTCCTCGCCCCAGACCCGGATGATCCGGTCCATCCCGTCGATGTCGAGCAGGATCACGGTCATCGGACGCTTGTAGCGCGTGGCCCTGGCGACCTCGGTGATGACCAGCTTCCGCCAGAACTCCGGCCCCTCGAGCCCGGTCAGCGAATCGGTCCAGCCGCTCGGTTCGGGAAGGCCGCCGGTGTCGGGTCCCTTGGGCTCCGCCATGGTCATCGGCTCGCTCTTCCTCGGACGTTCAGAGTGGGTTCGCCCCCCGGCGATGTGTGCCCGATATGGTGGTGCGCCGGGGCACTTCTGGATACAGGACCATGGTAGGGGGGCGGTGGAAAACGAGGTCAGGGGAGGGCCAGCGCAGCGGCCACGAAGGCCCGCAGCTGGTCGGGCGTGTAAGGCTTGGCGAGGAACCCGTCGTACCCCGCCGAGACCCCTTGCCGCTCCACGTCGTCCTCGGTGTAGCCGGAGGTCAGCAGCACGCGCAGGCCCGGCCGCTGGACGCGCAGCGCCTCCGCGAGGGCCGGCCCGCGCATGCCGGGCATGACCACGTCCGAGAGCAGCAGGTCGATCGGCCCGCGGTGGGCCGTCGCGACCCGGAGGGCCTCGTCGCCGTCCGCTGCGAGCAGCACCTCGAGCCCGTCCTCGTGGAGCACGCGCTGGGCCAGCCGGAGCAGGACCGGCTCGTCCTCCACCACGAGCACCGTGCGCCCGGCGGGTGGACGCGGCACGGCCCGATCAGGCGTCACCCTCGGATCACCCGCCGGGGTCGTCATCTCGCCGCCGGTCGCGAGCGGCAGCCACAGGGAGAACGTGGTGCCGTGGCCGGGAGAGGACGCCACGCGGACCCCGCCGCCGGACTGGCGCAGGAAGCCGTGGACCATGGCCAGGCCGAGGCCCGTCCCCTCCCCGCCCGGGCGCGTCGTGTAGAAGGGCTCGAAGACGCGGGCCGCCACCTCTGGCGTCATCCCGACGCCGGAGTCCTCGACGGTGATGAGCGCCCAGGACTCGTCTCGGGGCTCGGTCTCGGCGGCCGGCTCCGCGCGCACCGCGATCCGCAGCCGGCCGCCCTCCGGCATCGCGTTCCGGGCGTTGACCGCGAGGTTGACGAGCGCGTGCTCGAGCCGGCCGGAGTCCACCGAGACCGGGACCCGCTGCTCGCCGAGGTCGGTCTCGAGCGTCACGTCCTCGCCGATGAGCCGCCGGAGCATCGGCTCGATCTCGGCCACGACGGACCGCACGTCCACGAGCTGCGGCTCGAGCAGTGAGCGCCGGCCGAACGCGAGCAGCTGGCTGGTGAGCGACTGCGCCCGTGAGGTGGCCCCGAGGATCGCGCCGACGTCGGCGAGCAGCGGGCTGCCCTCGGGCAGGCCGGAGCGGAGCATCGACGCATAGCCGCCGATCACGGTCAGGATGTTGTTGAAGTCGTGGGCGATCCCCCCGGCCAGCTGGCCCACCGCCTCCATCTTGGCCGCCTGGGCCAGCTGCGCCTCGAGCTCGCGCTGCGCCGTCACGTCGCGGATGACCGCCTCGATGACGCCATCGGGCAGCAGGCGGGCCCGGACGTCGAGGGTCAGGAGGCGGCCGTCGGGGCGGCGCACGCGCTGCTCCAGGCTGACCGAATCCCCCGTCTGCAGGTCCTCCCAGTGACGCTCGGTCCAGGCGACGTCGAGACCGTCGGTGAAATCCTCGAGCCGCCGGTCGAGCAGCTCCCCGCGCGCGACGCCAACGAACTCGCACGCGGCGGGGTTGGCGTCGAGGATCCGGCCATCAGGGGCGTGGAGCGTGATCCCGTCGACCGCCCGCTCGACCAGCAGGCGGTAGCGCTCCTCGGTGGCCCGCCGGGCGCTCGCCTGGCGCCGGACGGCGTGGACGAGGCCGAGGTCGCCGGCCAGCTGCTCGAGGAGGGCGACATGACCGGCGTCGAACGCGCTGGGCGCGCCCGCGAACACCGCGAGGATGCCGAAGACCTCCTCGGCGTCGAGCAGCGGGATGATGCACACGCTGCGATAGCCGTTGCGGAGGGCGGCTGACTTGTTCGGGTTGGCGGCCGGCAGGTCGGTGAGGTCCTCGACCACCACCGTCCGGCGGTCGGCGGCTGCCCGGCCGGTGGGCGTCGCATCCGGGTCGGAGAAGTCGACACGCCGGTCGAGCAGGTAGTCGCCGACTTCGCCCCGGGCGATGCGGACCTGGAGGATCCCGTCGCTCCGCGGGGTGGCGATGCTGGCCATGCGGTAGCCGGCCGTCTCGGTGACGATCCGGCACGCCTCGTCCCACACCGCCTCCTCGCCGTCGGCGGCAAGGGCGGACCGGTTGACCTCGGCCATGGCCTGGTGGATGCGGGTCAGGTCCACTGGGTTCTCGCCCGCGTCGCCCACCGGCCTGATCGTGGCGCGGACGGCTCGCCGGCCGTCCACGAGCACCCGCTCGGACACGACGTCCACGGGCTGCCGGTGCCCGCCGCTCAGCACGTGCTCGCGCCGGAGCAGCACGACGGGGACGGGACCGCCGAGCGGCCCCGGCAAGCTCGCGAGGTCCGGGTCGAGGTGCTCGATCGAGGCGCCGACGAGCGCCGACGCCGGCTGGCCGTAGAGCTCCGCCGCGGCCGCGCTGACCGCGAGGATCTCCCGTGAATTGACATCGACGAGCAGGGTCGGGAGCGGGCTGCGCTCGATGAGCTCGAACGCTCGGGTCGGCTCGGGGTCGGGCATCGGCGGGGGCAGCTCGAGCTTGCGCGGCTGCGGCATCAGGCGGATGGCGCTCTGGCAATCGTACCGAGCGGCTGGCCGCGGCGTCGGCCGTCCGTGCCTGCCGTGCGGGGCGCGGGTTGACGGCGGGGCGGCCCTCCGATACCGTCGGCGGCACCGATGCGCGCCATCTATCTCTTTACCTGCCCGGCATGACCGTTCCCCGAGCCTAGGCCCGGGTCCGCGGGTCGTGCCGGGTGGAGCAGAGGTCCAGGACCTCTGCTTTTTTCTTTCCCGCGACGCACTCCCCCACCAGCGCAAGGAACCTGAGTCGAGATGTTCGTGGTGATGCGGGCCGGAGCCGGCGAGGCCGAGGTCAACGGCGTGAAGGGCCTGATCCTCGCCGAGGGCCTGACGCCGTTCGAGAACGCGGGCGCCGACCGGACGGCCATCGCGGTCGTGGGCGAGATCGGCAAGCGGCGCGAGCAGCTCAAGAGCCGCCTCGAGGCCCTGCCGGGCGTGGCGCAGGTCACCGCGATCTCGAAGCCGTACAAGCTCGTCTCGCGCGAGTTCCACCCCGAGGACACGGTCATCGAGGTCCTCGACACGGCGGTCGGCGGCGGGGCCCTCACCGTCATGGCGGGCCCCTGCTCGGTGGAGAGCCGCGACCAGCTGTTCGAGACGGTCGACCACGTCGCGGCCCACGGCGCCACGATCATCCGGGGCGGCGCGTTCAAGCCGCGCACCAGCCCGTACTCGTTCCAGGGCCTGGGCGTTGAGGGCCTCCGGTACCTCGCCGAGGCGCGCGGGCGGACCGGCCTGCCGGTCGTCACCGAGGTGATGGAGCCCAACCAGGTCGACATCGTCGCCGAGTACGCGGACATCCTCCAGGTCGGCACCCGGAACATGCAGAACTTCTCGCTGCTGCTCGCGTGCGGGCGCGCGGGCCGCCCGGTGATGCTCAAGCGCGGCTTCGGCAACACCATCGAGGAGTGGCTCATGGCCGCCGAGTACATCGCGTCGGCGGGCAACAGCCAGGTGATCCTGTGCGAGCGCGGCATCCGGACCTTCGACAGCAGCACCCGCAACACGCTCGACCTGACCGCGGTGCCGCTGATGCACCACCTGACCCACCTGCCGATCATCGTGGACCCCTCGCACGCCACCGGGAAGCGCTGGCTCGTGAAGCCGCTCGCGATCGCCGGGACGGCGGTGGGCGCCGACGGGATCATGGTCGAGGTGCACCCGCGACCGGACGAGGCGCTGTCCGACGCCGAGCAGCAGCTCGACTTCGCGGGGTTCGACGCGATGATGGCCGCGGTCATCGCGGTCCACGAGCACGTCCGCGACCTCCACGGCGACCTGCTGCGCGCGGCGCCCCCCGGCGACGGGCAGGGCTGAGCCCGTGGACGACCTCGTCGTGCGCCCCGCCGCGCGCCTGCGCGGCTGTCCCGCCCTGCCCGGCGACAAGTCGGTCTCGCACCGGGCGCTGCTGCTCGCGCTCCTCGCCGAGGGCGAGAGCCGGATCCTCGGAGCGGGCGACGGCGAGGACATCCGCTCCACAGCGGGCGTCGTGCGCGCGCTCGGCGCGACCGTCGACCGGGTGGCGGAGCGCGACGGGCGCGTGGACTACCGCGTGGCCTCGCCCGGCGGGGCGGCCCTCGCCGAGCCCGAGGGCGTCCTCGACTGCGGCAACTCCGGGACCACCACCCGGCTGGTCGCCGGCCTGCTGGCCGGCCGCCCGCTGTTCGCGGTGCTCGACGGGGACGCGTCGCTGCGGCGCCGGCCGATGGCCCGCGTCGTGGAGCCGCTGCGGGCCATGGGTGCGGCATTCGCCGGCCGGCGCGGCGCCACGCTCCTGCCGCTCGCGGTGACCGGCCGCGCGGTGCTCGAGCCCATCGACCACGCGACCCCGGTGCCCAGCGCCCAGGTGAAGTCGGCGATCCTGCTCGCGGGCCTCGCCGCGGCCGGGACGACCCGCGTGAGCGAGGCGGTGCCCACCCGCGACCACACCGAGCGCATGCTCCGCGCCCGGGGCGTTTCCGTGGCCGAGGCGACCGCCGCGGATGGCCGCCACACCGTCAGCGTCGAGGGCCCGGCCAGCGTTCGCGCCATCGACGAGGCCGTGCCCGCCGACCCGTCGGCCGCGGCGTTCTGGCTCGTGGCCGCGGCGATCCACCCCGACGCGGAACTGCGCCTCGAAGGGGTCAGCACGAACCCGACGCGGCGTGCCATCATCGACATCCTGCGGCGCATGGGCGCCGACATCGAGGAGCACAACCGCCCGGCGCCCGGCGGCCCGGGCGGCGAGCCCCTCGCGGATCTGGTGGTGCGGTCGAGCCGGCTCCGGAGCATCGACCTCGGCCCCTCGGAGGTGGCGGCCGCGATCGACGAGATCCCGGTGCTGTGCCTGGCCGCGGCGGCCGCGGACGGGACGACCAGAATCCGCGGCGCCGGGGAGTTGCGGCACAAGGAGTCCGACCGGATCGCCGGGGTCGCGGACGGGCTCACCGCCCTGGGCGCGCGCGTCCGCGTCGCGGGCGACGACATCGAGATCGACGGCGGCCGGCGTCTCACGGGTGCCGTCACCGACACGCTTGACGATCACCGGCTCGCGATGACGTTCGCCGTCGCGGGCCTCATCGCCGAAGGCGAGACGACCGTGCTCCGACCCGGGTCGGCGGCGATCTCGTATCCCGGCTTCTTCCGCGAACTCGAAGGGGTGCGAGCATGACGAAGCGAGTCGTCCTCATCGGCCATCCGGTGGCCCACTCGCTGTCCGCGGCGATGCAGCAGGCGGCGTTCGACCACCTCGGCATCGACGCCGCCTACGAGCTCTGGGACCGCGCGCCCGCCGAGCTGGCCGACGCGATCGCGGAGCTGCGCACCGATGACTTCCTGGGCGCCAACATCACGATCCCGCACAAGGAGCGGGTGGTGCCGGTCGTGGACCGCCAGACCGAGGAGGCGCATGCGACCGGCGCGGTCAACACGCTCACCAAGGAGGGCCGCAAGCTCGTCGGGCACAACACCGACGTGGCGGGCTTCAAGGTGGCGCTCGACAAGCTGGTGGGCCGCCAGAAGATGCCCCGCCAGGCCGTGGTGCTGGGCGCGGGCGGCGGCGCCCGGGCCGTCGTCTACGGCTTGATCCGCGAGGGGTTCCAGCGCGTGGTCGTGTTCAACCGCCACCTCCACCGCGGGGAGCAGCTGGTGAAGCACTTCGGCCGGTCGGCGTCGCACATGGACCTGCGCGCCATGCCCTGGCACGAGTCGATCATCGAGGCGGAGCTCACCAAGGCCAAGGTGCTCGTCAACGCCACCTCGATCGGCCTGGGCGACGACAGCTCCCCGCTCCCCGCCGAGATCCTGACGCCCGAGCTGCTGGTCCTGGACCTGATCTACAAGCGGACGCAGCTGCTGCGCGACGCGGCCGCGGCGGGCTGCCAGACCTCGGACGGCGAGCTGATGCTGCTCCACCAGGGCGGCGCGGCCTTCACGCTGTGGACGGGCCAGCCGGCGCCGCTCGAGGTGATGGACGAGGCGCTGCGAGCGGCCCGGGCGGACGGCGTGACCTCGACCGAGGGCGAGCCGGGCGCCACCGCGCCGGCCGGCTGACGGGTCACAGGAACCAGGGCGTGGACCGCTTCCGCTTCCTCACCGCCGGCGAGAGCCACGGGCCGTCGCTGGGCGCCGTCGTGGAGGGCGTGCCCGCCGGCCTCGCGCTGACCGAGGCCGAGCTCGAGGTGGACCTCGCACGGCGCCAGCGCGGGTACGGGCGCGGCGCCCGGCAGACGATCGAGCAGGACCACGCGACGATCCTGGCGGGCGTGCGCCACGGCCGGACGCTGGGCTCGCCGATCCTGCTCGAGGTCGCGAACCGCGACTGGGCGAACTGGACGCGCGTGATGCAGGTGGCGCCACTGTCCGAGGAGGACGCCGCCGAGCTCGCGGCCCTCGCCGAGGGCGGCAACAAGCGCGCCCAGCCGATCACGCGCGTGCGCCCCGGCCATGCCGACCTCGCGGGCGCGGTCAAGTACAACTTCAACGACGTCCGCAACGTGCTCGAGCGCTCCTCGGCGCGCGAGACCGCGGCGCGGGTGGCGGCGGGCGGCATCGCGCGCGCGTTCCTGCGCGAGCTCGGGGTCGACGTCTGGTCGTTCACGGCCGAGGTGGGCGGCGTGGCGGTGGACCCGGCCCGCTGCACCCGCTCGCGCGACGAGGCGGAGGCGTCGCCGCTGCGCTGCCCGGACCCGGACGCGGAGCTGGCGATGACCGCCCGCATCGACGAGGCCCGCAGCCAGGGCGACACCGTGGGCGGCGTGTTCGAGGTGGTCGTCCACGGCGCGCCGATCGGCCTCGGCAGCTACACGCACTGGGACCGCCGCCTCGACGCCGCGCTCGCCGCCGCGGTGATGAGCATCCAGATCGTCAAGGGCGTCGAGATCGGCCTCGGGTTCGAGCAGACGCGGCGGCTCGGCTCGCAGGTCCACGACCCGATCGACGGGCGCCGCCCGGACGGGACCTGGGTCCACCGCAGCAACAACGCGGGCGGGCTCACCGGCGGGGTCACCAACGGCGAGCCGATCGTGGTCCGGGGCGCGGTGAAGCCGATCTCCACGCTCGCCCGCCCGCTGCCCACCTCGGACCTCATCTCCGGCGAGCCCGTCGACCGCGCCCACTACGAGCGCAGCGACATCTCGGTGGTGCCGGCGGCGGGCGTCGTCGGCGAGGCGATGGTCATGCTCACCCTCGCCCGCTTCGTCCTCGAGAAGACGGGCGGCGATTCGATGGCCGAGGTGGTCGACAACCTGCGCCGGTACCGCGAGCGCGTCGCCGCCCAGCCCGTGCCGCCCGTGCCCGGTGACGGCTCGGGCGGGCACGCCGCCGAGGCGTAGCGGGGTGGACCTCGTCCTCGTCGGGCTGCCCGGCAGCGGCAAGTCGGCCTGCGGGCGGCGGGTTGCCGGTCGCCACGGCGCCGCGTTCATTGACCTCGACGCGGAGATCGAGGCGGCGGCTGGCCGGTCCGTCCCCGAGATCTTCGCGGACGAGGGCGAGGCCGGGTTCCGCCGCCGCGAGCGGGATGCCGTGGAGGCGCTCGGCCCGGCCGACGCCGGCGCCCGCCTGCGCCGCGTCATCTCGCCGGGCGGCGGCGCCGTGGTGGACCCGCGCAACCGCTGGCGCCTGTACCGCGGCCGGCGCGTGGCGTGGCTCGACGTGCGGCCCGAGGTCCTCGCCCAGCGGCTCCGGCGCTCGCCGGTGGTCCGGCCGCTCGTCCACGGCCCCGACCCGCTGGGCAGGATCCGCTCGCTGGCCGCGGCGCGGGAGCGCTACTACGGCGCCGGGGCGCACATCAACGGCGTGGCCGAGGTCGCACGGGTCGTGGCGCAGGTGGAGGCGCTGCTCGGCGGGCCCGCCGACCGGGACCACGCTGCTGCACACGACCACGGCCATCGGCGAGCTGGTGCTCGGCGAGGGCGTGGCGGCGGGCGCGGTGGACGGGACGCTGCGCCGCCTGGGCGCGCGACGGGCCGTGCTCGTGTCCGAGCCGGGCGCCTGGGCGGCGGCCGGCGCGGCGCTGGCCGACGGACTGGGCGCGGCCGGCTGGCCGGTCGAGACGGTCATGCTCCCCGCAGGCGAGGACGCCAAGCGGCTCGGCGTCATCGAGGACGCCGCCCGCCAGCTCGCGCGCCTGCGCCTCGAGCGCCGCGAGCCGCTCGTCGCCGTGGGCGGCGGCGCGCTCGGCGACCCAGCAGGCTTCCTCGCCGCCACCTACAACCGGGGCGTCCCGTGGATCCAGGTCCCCACGACCCTCGTCGCCCAGGTCGACAGCTCGATCGGCGGCAAGACCGGCGTCGACCTGCCCGAGGGCAAGAACCTGCTGGGCGCGTTCCACCAGCCGACGGCGATCGTCCTCGACGTGGCGCTCCTGCGCTCGCTCCCCGAGCGACAGCTGCGGGCCGCGATGGGTGAGATCGTCAAGATGGCCGCGCTCGGGGACGAATCGCTGTTCGCCGCGCTCGAGGCCGACGGCGCGGCGATCGCGCGCGGCGAAGCCGCGGCGTTCGAGCGCGGGGCCCTGGCCGAGGTGGTGGAGCGCGCCGCGTGGGCGAAGGTCGAGGTGGTGCTCGCCGACGAGCGCGAGCAGGGCGCCGCCGGCGGGCGGATCACGCTCAACCTCGGCCACACCGTGGCCCACGCGCTCGAGGCGGTGGACGGGTACGCGACCCTGCTCCACGGCGAGGCGGTGGCGTACGGGCTGCGCGCCGCGGCCCGGGTCGGCGTGGCGGTGGGCGTGACCCCGGCCGCGCGTGCGGCGCGGATCGAGCGGCTGCTCGACGGGCTCGACCTCGGGCGCGCGCCGCTCCCCTGCCCTCCCGACGCGGTCGTCGAGGCCACAGGGACGGACAAGAAGCACGCGGGCGGGCGGCTGCGCTGGGTGCTGCCCACCGCGGACGGCGTCGTGGTCCGCGACGACGTGTCCGCCGATGCCGTCGCAGCCGTGGTGGCGGGCGTGGTGGCGGGATCGCCCGCGGGGGCAGCGGCGTGACCCGGGTGCTCGTGCTCCAGGGGCCGAACCTGAACCTGCTCGGAACCCGCCAGCCGGAGATCTACGGCCGCGACACGCTCGAGGCGATCCACGCGGGTCTGGCCGCGCGGGCCGCCGAGCTCGGGCTCGAGATCGCGTTCTTCCAGTCCAACCACGAGGGGGCGCTGATCGACCGCCTCCAGGAGCGCGACTTCGACGTCGCGATCGTCAACGCCGCGGGCTACACGCACACCTCGGTGGCCCTGCGCGACGCCCTGCTCGCGGTCGAGCGGCCGTTCTGGGAGGTCCACCTCTCGGACCCCTGGGCGCGCGACGAGTTCCGCAAGGTCAACTTCCTCCACGACATCGCCGCCGCCACCATCGCCGGCCTGGGCGCCCGCGGCTACACCGAGGCGCTCGAGCAGATCGCGGCGCGGTACGGGGGCGGCACATGAGCGGCGACGGGCGGGCGGACGGCCGCGGCGGGCGTCAGGACGGCGGCGGCAGGCGGGCGGACGGCCGCGGCGGGCGTCAGGACGGACACCGCCGGCCCACGGCCGCCGAGCGCGAGGACGCGGCCGCCGAGCTGTCGCGCATCCGCGACGAGATCGACGCGCTCGACCGCGAGATCGTGAGCCTCCTCAACCGCCGCGCCGGGCTGGGCCGCTCGGCCGGGCACGCGAAGTCGCTCGCCGGACGGCGGGCGGTGCACGACCCCGAGCGCGAGCGCGAGGTCCTCCTCCGCGTGGCGATGGCCAATGCCGGGCCGCTGAGCCAGGCCGAGCTGCTCTCGATCTACCGGCGGATCGTGGCCGCCACCCGGGGCGTCGAGCACCGCGACCGTGACCGGCGACCCGACGCCGGCTGACGCCGGCGGCGAGCTGTTCGTCCCGGCGGCAACGGGCTCGGCGCGGCCCGACCCGCGCGTGCTGCCGGCGTCGCCCGTGACCCGCTTCGCGCCGGCCCCGACCGGCCACCTCCACCTGGGCCACCTCGTCAACGCGGTCTACGTGTGGGGGATCGCCCAGGCGACCGCGGGCCGGGTGGTGCTGCGCGTCGAGGACCACGACCGCCAGCGCTCGCGGCCCGAGTACGAGGCCGCCATCCTCGACGACCTCGAGCGCCTCGGCCTCGCGCCAGACGAGCCGCCCATCGGCGCATTCCGCGCCGGCCCGACCTCGTATCGCCAGTCGGACAACGGCGCCGCCTACCGGGCCGCACTCGACCGGCTCCGCGCCGACGGCCTCGTCTACGCGTGCGCGTGCACGCGAACGACCTTCGCCGAGTGGGAGGCGGCGCACGGCCGGCCGTGGACCGGGATCGGCTGCCCGGGCGGGTGTCGCGAGGCCGGGCTCGACGAGGCGTCGGCGTGGGCGGCGAGCCCCGCCGCCCCCGGCCTCGGCCTCCGTGTGGCCGTGGGGGCCGGCTCCGAGCGCTGGGTCGACCTGCTGGCCGGGCCGATGGCCGACGAGCCCGCGGCGGCGGGCGACCTGCTGGTCCGCGACCGGGTGGGCAACTGGACGTACGGGTTCTGCGTGGTCGTGGACGACCTCGCGGAGGGCATCGACCTGGTGGTCCGCGGTCGCGACCTGCTCGACGCCACGCCCGTCCAACTGCGGCTGGCACGGCTGCTGGGCCGCGATGCGCCGCCGGCATTCCTGCACCACCCGCTGGTCCGCCGCGTGTCCGGCCAGAAGCTCTCCAAGGCCGAGCGCGACACCGCGGTGCGCGAGATGCTCGACGCGGGCGCGACGCCGGCCGAGCTGTTCGGGCAGGCGGCGCGGCTGGCCGGGCTGCAGGACGGCGCCGGGCCGATCCGTCCGGAGCATCTCGGCCTTCAGTTCGTGGGCTGACCCCCGGCCGGGCGCAAATGTCGTCGAGCCCGGCTCCCCCCGGCCCCCGGCGCCGTTCGGGCTAGAGGGACGCGGTCCGGCGCGAGGCCCTCGAGCCCGCCTGGTGGCGGCGGAGGTACTGGTCGGTCGCGATGTCGTCCTCGGTCAGCGGGCGGTGCTCCGCGGGAGCGCCCACGAGGAGCGCCGCGAGGCGGCTGATGAGGGTGGCGAGCGTCCTGAACGCGTGCATGGGGTTTCATCTCCGGGTGCGGGCGGGCTGGTCGGCCCGATGGGTGGCTTGGGAAGGGGCCGCGGGCGAGCCCGCGAGCTCGAGCAGCCGCGCGAGGATCCGCCGGCGCTGTGCGCCCGTCGGGGCGGCGAAGCCGAGCAGGTCGGCCATCCACAGGCCGTCCGCGGCGAGCCCGACGATCATCGCGTCCGCCTCGGGCAGTCCGTCGGCGGCCATCTGCTCGCGCCAGGCGGCGTACCGCTCGCGCAGCGGGTCGGCCAGCGCCGGGTTCGAGGCCATCGCGGCCAGCAGGCCCGTCGCCGTGGCGCCGTCGCTCGGGCCGCCGAGCGGCGCAGTCGCGCGGAGGTAGGAGCGGGTCCAGCGGCCTCTGGGCACGGCGTCCTCGGCCATCTCCGCCTCGAGCGACGCGTTGAAGGCGGCCACGTGGCGCTCGACCATCGCCGTGATGAGCGCCTCCCGCGACGCGAAGTGGTACAGCAGCCCGCCCTTGCTGGTCCCGGCCTCAACGGCGACCGCGTCGAGCGTGAGCCGCCCCACGCCGTCCCGCCGGACGATGCGCTCGGCGGCGGCGAGGAGCTGTTCGCGGCGGGCGGGGCGAGACACGATGGACTCCGGAGTTACTAGACCGTCTGGACGGTATAGTAACGGGACCCGCACCGAAGGTCAAGCCGGCCGAGCGGGCCTCAGAGCGGGGGCCGCTGCCAGCCGCCCGACGCCGCCTCCACCACGCGGGCCGCGGCGAGCGCGAGGTCCTCGCGCCAGGGCGGCGCCAGCAGCTGGACGCCGATCGGCAGGCCGTCGTCGGTCGACCCGCCGCGGACGACCACGGCCGGCAGCCCGGTGAGGTTGTGGACGTCGCTGTACGTGTCCCCGAACCAGGCGGCGTTGCTCTCGCCGTGGCGGATCGCTGCCTGCGGCATCGCCGGACACACGATCGCGTCCACGGCCGCGTCCGCGAGCCAGCGGCGGAACCCGGCGCGGATCGCGTCCGCCCGCTCGAGGAGCGCGGTCAGCTCCGCGCCCGGGAGCGCTGCCGCGGGGGTCAGCCAGCCGCTTCGCGGCGTACGAGCCCATGCCCGGCGTCCCGGCCGCGCTGATCAGCCGCTGCAGCCACGCCCAGCCGTCGGCGCGGATCAGCGCGTCCCAGGCGCGCCACGCCTCGCCGAGGCCCGGCGGGACCTCGCGGCGGACGAGCGCCCCGCCGTCAGCCAGCGCGTCGATCGCAGCCTCGACCGCCAAGACCGTGGCCGGCGTGGGCGTCCGGAGCCCGTTGTCGGTGAACGCGACCACCTGCAGGCCCGCGACGTCCGCGCGGGAGAGGTCGGGCATCGGCACCGGTGGCACCTGCGGGTCCTCGCCGTCGGGACCGGCGATGAGCGGGAGCACGAGCGCGAGGTCGTCCACCCGCCTCGCCATCGGCCCCAGCTGCGTGAGCGGGCCCAGGATCCCTCGGTAGTCGGGCCAGTGTCCGGTGCGCGGCACGCGGCCGCTGGTGGGCTTGATGCCGGCGATCCCGCAGACGTGCGACGGCTGGCGGATCGAGTCGCCGGTGTCGCTGCCGATGTCGAGCGGCGAGCCGGCCGCGGCGACGATGGCCGCCGGCCCTCCCGACGAGCCGCCGGGCGTGCGCCCGAGGTCGTAGGGATTGTTCGTCCGGCCGTAGACGTCGTTGTCGGTCTCGTCGGACCAGGTGAACTCGGGGGTGTTGGTCTTGCCCAGCAGGATGCCGCCCGCGGCGCGCAGGCGGGCGACGACCGTGGCGTCGCGCGACGGCACCCGGTCGCGCCAGCCGATCGTGCCCGCGGTCGTGGCCACGCCGGCGGTGTCGAGCGAGTCCTTGGCGGTGAAGGGCACGCCGTGGAGCGGCCCGACGGACTGGCCCCGGGCGAGCGCCTCGTCGGCGGCCCGCGCCCGGTCGAGCGCGTCGGGCGCGAGCGCGACCACCGCGTTGACGGCCCCGTTGACCTCCGCGATCCGCGCGAGGCACGACTCGACGACCTCGGCCGAGCTGGCCCCGCCTGCGCGGACCAGCCGGGCAAGCTCCGTGACCGAGCGGAAGCAGAGCGCGCCGTCGTCCATCGCGCCCGAGTCTACGTTCCCGCCGGGCCGAGGAAAGGGCCGAGGTCGGGCCCGAGGTCCGGGCCGCGCGTCCAGGCGCCGTCGGCGAACAGCTCCGGACGGTGCGTGAGCACGAGCACGGTGCGCCCGGCGGCCGCGTCGGGCAGGTCCGAGACGAAGGCGCGGGCGGCGGGCTCGTCGAGGTGCTCGGTGGGCTCGTCGAGCACGAGCACGCGCACGTCGGCGAGCAGCGCCCGGGCAAGCGCGAGGCGCTGGCGCTGGCCGCCCGAGAGTCGCGCCCCGTGCTCCCCGACCGGCGTGGCGAGCCCCGCGGGCAGCGAGCGGACGAAGCCGAGCAGCCCGGCGGCGTCGAGGGCGGCGTCGAGCTCGTCGTCGGCGGCTGCGGGGCGCGCCAGCCGCACGTTGTCGCCCAGCGTCCCGTCGAACACGTGCGGGTCCTGCTCGCACAGGCCCACCGCGCGCCGGACGTCGTCGCCGGCGAGCGTGGCCAGGTCCGCGGCGACCCCGTCGGCACCGACCAGCGCCAGCGAGCCGCCGGCAATCTCGACGAACCGCAGGCACGCCGCCGCGAGCGTCGACTTGCCGCTGCCGCTCGGGCCCGTGAGGACGACGCGCGCGCCCGCCGGCACGTCGAGGTCGAGGGGCCCGAGCGCGTCATCGGCAGCACCCGGATACCGGACGCGCAGGCCGCGTGCCGCCACGCCGAGCGGGCCGGCGGGCACGGCGACGGGGACTGCCGGCTCGCGGACCGGCTCGGGGCGGGACAGCAGGTCGGCCACCCGTCCGGCCGACGCGGCCAGGCCGGGCAGCAGGCGCGCGGCCGGGGCCAGCGGCGACACCACCTCGTGCACCGCGATCGGCGTGAGCGCCACCACCGCGAGGGCCACGCCGGCGAGGCTGCCGTCGCGGACGGCGACGATCCCGGCCAGGAGCGAGATCCAGACCGCGGCGCCCGAGGCGAGCCCGGCGACGAGCGCGCCCGTCCCGGCCCCGAGCGCCGAGCGCCGCTCCGCGGCCGCGAGGCGCGCGTCCGCGGCGGCGACCGAGGCCAGGGCGCTCGGCGCGGCGCCCAGCGCGAGCAGCTCGGGCGCGCCGCGCAGGGTCTCGAGCGCCGCCTCGGCCAGCGCGCCCCGGGCCGGCGCCAGCGCCCGCTCCGCCCGCCGCGCCACCGCACCCGCGGCGAGCGGGCCGCCCGCGGCCGTGACGACCACGCTGGCCGCGAGCACGAGGCCGGCCACCGGCAGCAGGGAGCCGACGAGGAGCACCGCCCCGAGCGCCGCGATCCCGGCCGACGCCCCGGGCAGCAGCACGCGCAGCCAGAGGTCCGCGAGGCCGTCGACGTCGCCCACGAGGCGCGCGAGCAGGTCGCCCGAGCGCAGCTCCGCAAGGCCGCCCGGCGCCAGCCGCGCGAGCCTCGCGTAGGTGGCCGCCCGCAGCTCGCCCAGGACGCGGAAGGCCGCGTCGTGGGCTGCCAGCCGCTCTGCGTAGCGCAGCACGCCGCGCCCGATGCCGAAGGCCCGCACGCCGGTGATGGCGAGCAGCAGCGCGAACATCGGCGGCTGCTCCGCCGCCCTCGAGATCAGCCAGGCCGAGGTGGCGGAGAGCCCGATGGCGCAGCCGGCCGCGCCCACCCCGGCGAGAACCGCGAGGAGCAGGCGCGCGGTGACGGGGCGCCCGAAGCGCAGCACCGCGACGAGCGCGCTCACGCGGGCACCTCCGCGGGCAGGACCGCGTCCACGGGTGCCTCTGCCCCGTCGGCGAGCGCCGCCCAGTGCACCTCGACCGTCCGGTCCGCCTCCGCCACCGCGCCCGGCCGGTGCGCCACGAGCAGCACGGCGGCGCCGCGCGCCGCCTCCGCCCGCACGGCCGCGAGGACCAGCGCCTCGGCCGCGGCGTCGAGGCCGGCGGTGGGCTCGTCGAGCAGGAGCAGCGGCGCCCGCCGGACCAGCGCCCGCGCCACGCCCACCCGCCGCCGCTGGCCGCCCGAGAGGCCCCTCCCCCGCTCGCCCACGGTGCGGTCGGGCGCCACGTCGCCCAGCCCGACGGCCTCGAGCGCCGCCGTGATCTCCGCATCGCTGGCGTCCGGCGAGCCGAGCCGCACGTTCTCGGCCACCGTCCCCGGCGCGAGGTACGGCACCTGGGGCACCCAGGCGATGCGCCCGCGCCAGGCCGTCGCGTCGAGCGCGGCGACGTCGATGGCCACGCCGTCCGCCCCGACGACGGCCACGCGCCCAGACGCCGGCGCGGCGAAGCGCAGGATCGCGGCGAGCAGCGTGCTCTTGCCGGCGCCGCTCGGTCCCGTGACCGCCACCACCTCGCCCGGCGCGACCGCGAGGCTCGCACCCGCGGGTGCCGCGACCTCGCGCCCGGGCTGCTCCACCGACACGGCCTCCACGCGCAGGGCCGCGATCACCGCGGGGGGCATCGCGCCGGGCGCCGCCGCAGGGATCACGCCGGGCGCCGCCGCAGTCGGGATCGCGCCGGGCGCGGCCACCGGACCGGCGGTGGCGTCGAGCAGCGCGAACGCATCGCGCGCCGCGGCCACGCCCTCCTCGGCGGCGTGGAACTCGGAGCCCAGCCGCCGCAGCGGCAGGTACGCCTCGGGCGCGAGCACCAGCGCGAACAGCCCCACCTCGAGCCCCAGGCTGCCGTCGACGAGCCGGAGCCCGACGCCGACCGCCACGAGGGCCACCGAGATCGTCGCGAGCAGCTCGAGGACCATCGCCGAGAGGAACGCCACCCGCAGCGTGGCGATCGTGGACGCGCGGTAGGCGTCGGTGACCCGCCGCAGCGTCGCCACCTGGGCCTCGGCGCGCCCGAACGCCCGCAGGGTCGGCAGGCCCGCGACGACGTCCGCGAACCGGTGGGCCAGCCGGCCGAGCGCGGCCCAGCGCCGGTCCCGGTACGCGGCGGACATCCGGCCGATCAGCACCATGAACACCGGGATCAGCGGGACGGTGAGGGCCACGGTGAGCGCGGCCACCACGTCCACGAACACCAGGCACACGACGACGGCCAGCGGGACGATGGCGGCCAGGACCAGCTGCGGGACGTAGCGCGCGTAGTAGCCGTCGAGCGCGTCGAGGCCGCGCGTCACCAGGAGCGCGGTCCGGGCCGTGGACCGCTCGGCGGCGAGCCGCGGCCCCTGCGCCACGGCGGCCGCGAGCACGCGCGCCCGCAGGTCGGCCTTGACGCGGCCGCTGATGCGCACGGCGACGAGCTCGGCCGCCCAGGACAGGGCGGCGCGGCCGCCCAGGACGAGCGCGAGCAGGGCGAGGGTGTCGGCCAGCGGCGCCACTCCCGCGCCGCCCTGGAACGCGGACGCGATGGCGTGCGCGAGGAGCCACGCCTGCGCGACCGCCAGCGCGGCCCCGAGCAGACCGAGCGCGACCGCCGCGGCGAGCGCGGCGGTCGCGGTTCCCCCCGACGAGAGGAGGCGTCGGTGCAGTTTCATCGGGCCGGGGACGCGGGCCGGTGCGGGACGCGCGGGTGCTGGGTCAGGGTCGGCCGGTTCCGTCCTGCCGGCGTGCCGCCGTCAGGACTTCGACGGCCCCTGCACCGAGACCCGCTTGCGGAACACGTAATAGGTCCACCCCTGGTAGATCAGGACGATGGGCGTGAAGATCACGGCCACCACGGTCATGATCGTGAGGGTATACGGCGTGGACGAGGCGTTAGTCGTGGTGAGGCTGAACGCCGGGTCGGTGGTCGAGGGCATCACGTCGGGGAACAGGGCGAGGAACAGGCTGACCACCGCCAGCGCGATCGTCACGGCCGAGCCCACGAACGCCCAGCCCTCGCGCTTGACGCGATTGGCGAGCAGCGCGCCAACGAAGGCGAGCGCCGCGACCACCGAGGTGGCCGCCGAGAAGGCGGTGCCCGTCTGGACGTTGGCCCAGGCGAGGAACAGGACCGCGATGACCGCGGTGACCAGGCCCACGGGCGTCACGAGCCGGTTGGCGCGCTCACGCAGCTCGCCCTCCGTCTTGAGCGCGAGGAACACGAGGCCGTGGGTCAGGAACAGGGTGAGGGTGACGAGCCCGCCGAGCAGCCCGAACGGGTTGAGCAGCGTGAGCAGGTTGCCCGTGAAGTTCTTGTCGGCGTCGATCGGCACGCCGGCCACGATGTTGGCGAATGCGACGCCCCACAGGAGCGCCGGCAGGAAGCTGGACACCGCGATCAGCATGTCCCAGCGCGTGCGCCAGACGATCGAGCTGCGCTTGTTGCGGTACTCGATCCCCACGCCCCGCGTGATGAGCGCCACGAGGATGAGGAACAGCGCCAGGTAGAAGCCCGAGAACAGCGTCGCGTACCACTCGGGGAATGCGGCGAACGTCGCGCCGCCCGCGACCAGGACCCAGACCTCGTTGCCGTCCCAGACCGGGCCGATGGTGCGCAGGATCGCGCGCCGCTCGGGCTCGTTGCGGCCCAGGAACGGCAGCAGGATGCCGACGCCGAAGTCGAAGCCCTCGAGGACGAAGTAGCCGATCCACAGGACGGCGATGAGGGCGAACCAGATGGTGGTGAGCTCCATCTCCGTAACCCCTAGTACCCGAAGCCGAGGTCAGCCTCGGCCTCATGTCCAAAGCCCTGCTCGGCGTTTGCCTCCGGCAGGCCCGCCTTCACGCGGCGGACCATCAGGCCGACCATGACCACCGCGAGCGCCCCGTAGAGGAGCGTGAACCCGACCAGCGTGATCAGCACCTCGAGGGTGGACGAGGTGGGCGAGACCGCGTTGGAGGTCTCCATCAGCCCGAACACGATCCAGGGCTGGCGGCCCATCTCGGTGAAGATCCAGGCCAGCGAGTTCGCGGCCAGCGGGAGGAACGGCAGCAGGACGGCCGTCGCGATCGCGCCCCGGCCGGGCACGCCCCCCTTGCGCATCCGGAACAGGAACCACAGCGCCGCGAGGGCCGCGAGGGCACCGGCGCCGATCATGAGGCGGAAGGTCCAGTAGGTGACCGGGATGTTGGGCGTGTAGTCGCCGGTGCCGTACGTGGCGTCGTACTGGCTCTGGATGTCGTTGATGCCCTCGACCTTGCCGTTGAAGTCGCCGGTGGCCAGGAAGGAGAGGACGTTGGGGACGCGGAGCGACCAGACCTCCTGGCTCCCGTCGAGCGTCCCGATGGTGAACAGCGAGAACGAGGCCGGCTGCTCGGTCTGGTAGAGCGCCTCCGCCGCGGCCATCTTCATCGGCTGCTGGTCGGTCATGATCTTGCCCTGGATGTCGCCGGTGATCGCCACCGCGATCCCGGCCACGAGGAGCATCACCGTGCCGGCCTTGGCGGCGGCGCGGAAGGCGCCCTCGTCCTCGCCCCGGTGGCGGAGCAGGCGCCACATCGCGACGCCGGCCACCAGCGCGCCCGTGGTCATGAACGCCGCGGCGATGGTGTGCGGGAAGGTGATCAGGGCGGTCACGTTGGTGACCACCGCGAAGAAGTCCTTGAGCTCCGCGCGCCCGGCGGCGGCGTTGACCTCGTAGCCCACCGGGTGCTGCATCCAGGCGTTCGCCGCCAGGATGATGTAGGCCGAGATCGCGGTGCCGATGGCGGCGATCCAGATCGTGGCGAGGTGCACGCCCTTCGAGAGGCGGCCCCAGCCGAAGATCCACAGGCCCAGGAACGTGGACTCGAGGAAGAACGCCAGCAGGCCCTCGATGGCCAGCGGCGCCCCGAAGATGTCGCCCACGAACCGGCTGTAGCTGCTCCAGTTCATGCCGAACTGGAACTCCTGGACGATGCCGGTGACGACCCCCAGCGCGAAGTTGATCAGGAACAGCTCACCGAAGAAGCGGGTCAGGCGCAGGTAGTGCTCCTTGCCGGTCCGGTACCACGCGGCGTGGAATCCCGCAGTGGTGAAGGCCATCCCGATCGTCAGTGGGACGAACAGGAAGTGGTAGACGGTGGTGATCCCGAATTGCCATCGGGACAGCATCAGCGGGTCCACAGGCGGTCCTCATCCTCCCGAGCCCCTCGCGGCTCGATCTCTGTCCGAAGCATCCAGGCGCGGCATGCCAATCGAGGCTCCGGCCAACCTGCCTTGTATCGTGCCTGCGGCGCCCGCCGATTCATGGTGCGCTCGCACCATTTTCGAGGGCCCTCGGCGCCCCGGGCGCGGGCCGACTGGCGTGCTACGGCCTAGACGAGCCCGTGGCGCATCGCGAGCAGCACGGTCTCGAGCCGGCTGTGGGCGCCGAGCTTGCGGGCGATGTTCGCGGTGTGGTTGCGCGCGGTCAGGACGCTGATCGTGAGGCTCGTGGCGATCTCGTCGATCGTGGCGCCCTGCGCGAGGAGGCGGAGGACCTCGAGCTCCCGGCGGGTGAGCGTCTCGACCAGCGCCTCGTCGGCCTTCGGGGGCGGCTCGACGCGGCGGACGGCGGGCGCCGCCATCGGGGTCTCGCGGAGCAGGTGGACCACGTGGAACGCACCATCGGGGCCCTCGATCACGAGCACGGTGTTGGCGAGGCACTTGAGGCCGCCGTCGCGCGCGTGCGCCACCACCTCGTAGCTCGCCGTGCCGCGCAGGCGGCGGGCGTTCCGGGTGACCGAGCAGTTGCGGCCGCAGACCGGGTGGCCGTCAGGCTCGCGGCCCATCACGACCTGGTAGCACGTGCGGCCGATGGCCTCTTCGGGCGAGAAGCCGAGCAGCCGCTGCGCCGCGCTCGACCAGGCCACGATCCGCTGGCGGTCGTCGGTGACGAACATGCCCTCGCTCGCGGCCATGCGCCCCACCCAGGGGTCGGTCACCGTGCCCGAATCGTGGCGCGGGACGCCGTCGTCGGCGGGCGGGTCGGGGACGGGCTCGACGCGTGTGGGCGCGCGTCGGGTGGTGGCCAAGTCGGGCTCCTCGCATGCGGTCGGGGTCGTGCCGGCCGGGTGCCAGCGCGCCGATTGTGCGGGCTGGAGGGGGCGGCGCTGCACGGCCCAACGGCCCGAAGGCGTCGGGACCCGGACGTGGCGCCTCGACGGCCGAACGGCCCGTGGGGCCCGGGCTCGCGTGCCGGCCGGATCAGGACGGCGATCGCGTCAGGCGCGGTCCGTCCGGTCCTCGATCTCCCAGGCGTGGTCGAGCGCGTGCCAGGCGATGCGCCTCGCGGCATAGCGGGGCGGCCATCGGCGCCCGGCCACCGGGCTCCCGTCGGACGGCTCGCGGAGGATCGCGAGCAGGTCGGCGCGCATCGCAGCGACGGCGTCGCGGTCGACGGGCCGGTGGTGGCGGCCGAGCACGCTCGCGTACCCCGCGTCGGCGTCATTGATGTGGCCGATGATCTTGGACCGGTCCCGCCCACCGCCGCGCGGGCCTTTGCGGAGCTCCTCCGGAGCAGCGGCCGCGACCGCGTCGAACGTCCGCCACGCGGCCTCGACCAGGGCTGCCAGCCGCTGCGCCTCGGCCGCGTCAGTCGGTATGCGGTCGGCTTCGGCCACCTTGGCCGGCACCCCGAACGAGGTGGACGCGTCGCCCTCGGCGCGCTCGACCACCTCGAAGGCGGCCGCGGGGTCGAACGCCTCGCCCGCCAGCTCGGCAACCGGCGCGTAGCGGGGCATGGCGGCGGCCAGCGCGATGAGGGCGGCTGACTCGTCTCGACCGCTCCGGGCGAGGCCCGGCCAGTCGAGCGCGGACGCGAACACCTTCTTGGGAGTGGCCTCGACAAGGATTCGGAGCGCGGTCATGACTGGAGTATGGCGGCTCCCGCCCGCGCGTACCCTTGCAGCGGGCTTGCTGCGAGCCCTGAACTGAGGGGAAAGGCGATGGACACGATTCGCTTCGACCGCCACCCGGCGACCGTCACGCTCGGCAACGGCGAGAACATGGCCGCCCGATACCTGGTGGCCACCTGGGCGCTGTGGATCGGCCCGGTCGTGGCCCTGGCCATCGCGAGCGTGGTCGTGAGCGCCCTGGCCGCCAACACCGCGTTCTATTCGGGGTTCGACTCCGGCTTCCGCTACCTGCCGCGCTCCGAGCAGTTCCGCGAGGTGGCGGACTTCGTCGTGCCGTTCCTCGGGGCCGGCCTCGTGCTGGCCGTCACGGGCCTCGTCATCAGCTGGTACTACACGGCGATCGCCATCCGGGGTCTGCGGGGGCGGCCCATCACGGCCGCCTGGGTTCTGGGCGCGGGGCTGCGGTCGCTGGCGGGCTCGATCCTGATCGGGCTCGTCGGCCTCGCATGCTGGGCCGCCTTCGCCGTGCTCGTCCTCGTGACGGGCGGCATCGCCCTGCTCGGGCTGCTCGTGCTGATCCCGGCCGCGGTCTATGTCGCGATCCGGCTGTTCTTCTGGAACCTCGCGGTCTTCGACGGTGCCGGCATCCTCGAGGCATTCCGCGCGTCGTGGGAGTTCAGCACTGGGGCCGTGCTGCGCATGCTGGGCTGGGGCATCGCGTTCGCGCTGGTGCAGTTGGTGGTGAGCGTCGCGGCCGGCATGGCACAGCTGCCGTTCTTCGCGGTCCCGGCCGTCGGCGTCTTCCTGAACTCGCTGATCACAGGTATCTACGCCGTGTTCATGCTGTTCGGCGGAGCGGTGCTCTACGAGAGCCAGCGCTGGATCAAGATGCCGCCCGCGAACGGCCAGCCGGGGTACGGGTACCCGGGGTATCCCTCGGGCGGGTATCCGGCGCCGGGCGGCTACCCTGGGTACGGCGCGTATCCGGGGTACCTGGCGCCCGGCGCGTATCCGGCGTATCCAGGGCAGCCGGCGTATCCGGCCGCTCCCGGGCATCCGCCGCAGGGCACGCCCGCCTACCCGACCCAGAGCGCCTACCCGGGCCAGAGCGCCTATCCGCCGTCAGCGGCCGACTCCTCCGCGCCGCCCGCGGCGCCGTCAACGCCCCCGTCCACCGCTGCGCCGCCACCGGCGCCCGGGGCAATCCAGCCCGTGCCTGCCGCACCCGGCACCCCGCCGCCGCTGGTCCCATGGGGTCCCGTTCCCCAGCAGCCCGCCTGGTCGCCTGGGCCGTCCTCGTGGCAGCCGGCCCCCTCGGCAGGCTGGACGCCGGCGCCCCAGACCGGCTGGTCGCCGGTCACGCCGAGCCCGACCCCACCGGCCCCCACGCCGCCGCCCGATGCCGGCTCGTCGACCTCTGCACCGCCGCCTGCCGATGCCGCATCGACGCCCGACGAGTCGCCGACCGAGCCCTCTACGCCGCCGCCGAGCTGACCGCGCCGGCCCCAGCCGGCTGGTGTCGGGCCCGACTCAGCGGACGACGAGGTTGCGGACCTGGAGCGTGGCGCCCGGCGTGAGCGACGTGACGTCGAGCACGAGGTAGACGTTGACGACCTCGCTGCCGGGGTGCCAGCCGTGCTGGTAGGCGTTGTCGAACGGCGGACGATTCGGATCGGTCGACCGGATGACCATCTGGATGCCCTCGGCGACCGTGAACGCCTGTGTCGTGGGGTCGGCGAGCGAGAACGTCGCGTGCGAGAGGATCCCATTCGGCAGCGTCGCCTGCCCGACCAGGATCTCCTGGTGCCCGACGGCGAGCGGGAAGTCCCGCGACGCGATGCGCAGCGGCGCCGACTCCGCCTTCGGGTTGATGGTCGGCAGCGGGGTCGCGCACGACGAGCCCGGCTCGCCGCCCGGCCCGGGACCGCAGGGGACGTCGTGGTAGCCGCCCATCGGCGTCTCGAGGAGGAGCGTCGGGTGATCCGTGCAGACGGGCGAGTGCTGGCTTGCTCCCAGTCCGCACCGGACGACGACGCCCGGGCTGGTCGTGCCGTCGGTCAGCGTGAAGGTGACCGCCGCGACGGCCACCGACCCGAGGATCGCGTCGGGTGCCGGCCGGGCGATCAGAACGGCGGCGACGCTGGCCCAGTCGAGGCCCGCGTCGCGCATCGCCTGGTCGACCACGGCCTCGCACCGCCGGTCGCTGAACCCGAGCGCGGCACAGTCGGCGCGACTGATCTGGGGCTGCAGACTCGAGCTCGGCGTCGCCGATCCGTTCGGCTCGGCGGAAGCGGACGGCACGCGGATGCCCGGTGCCAGGGGCATCGCGCCGCCGGTCTCGACGATGGTCCGGGTGGCGGTCGCGGGGTCCGAACCGGCGAGGATGCACAGGTCGTGCTGGCCTGGGCCTGGCGACTCGCGCGGCGCGAACGTGACGCCTGACGGCGGGGCCGTGCCTTGGGGCGCAAACGGGTGGACCGAGTCGTAGACGACGATCGTGGTGGGCGCGTCGGTGACCGCCGAGGCCGGCACAAAGACGGAGTTGAGCGTCAGCGCGTCGGTCCCGTGCGCGAGCTGGATCACCCTGAGGATCCCCGCCTCGACCCCGCCGCACCGGTTCACCCAGGGCAGCTCGTCGGCGGCGATCGGCGTCCCGGTGGGCTCGGGCTTGAATGCCTCGAGGCCGTCGGTGTCCACGTCAACGACGGCGATCGGCGTCCAGTGCGCGGCATCGGCGCCGACCACGAGGCAGAGGTCGTGTGAGCCGGGCGCGGGGGTCTCGCCGTCGCGCTGGGGCGTGCCGGGGCCCTTGCGGACGATGACCAGCGCGGGCGCCGCCGGGTCCGCCTGGAGGCCGACCAGCGGATACGCGTTCGGCAGCTGCGCGGCGTAGTCGGAGACGTGCTGCAGCTCGAAGATGGCGGTCGCGTCATCGGCGGTCGCGTTGCAGACGGCGAGGCGCGGATCGTTCGCGAAGTAGGCTGGGTTCGGCGGCCATGGCGCGGCCCCCGACACGCCGAGCGGCAGGTTCACGACCACGATCCCGAGGCCGAGCAGCACGACGATGCCGGCGGCGGCGGCGAGCACGCCGAGACCGCGCGGCCGACGCCGTCGCGGCGGCAGGGTCCGCACGAACTCGCGCAGCGCGTCGACCTCCTCGTCGCGCACCATCGCGCGCTTGGCGAGCAGCTCGCGGAGGTCGGGGTTGTCGCGGTCGTCGGGTGTCATCGGCGTGCCTCCGCGTCGAAGGCCGCGCGGAGGCGGCCCAGGGCGGCGTGGGTGCGGGACTTCACGGTGCCGGGCGGCACGCCCAGCGCGTCCGCGGCCTCGGCAACGGGCAGGTCCCACAGGTAGCGCAGGGTGAGCAGAGCGCGGTCCTCGGCCACGAGCCGGTCGAATGCGAGCCCGAGGAGACGGCGGTCGAGCGAGCCGTCGAGCCCGCCGTCGGGCGCCCCGGCCGGGTCCACGACGTCGAGCGGTACCACCTGGCCGCGCCGCCTGGCCACCCGCAGCGCGGCCCGCACGACGAGGGTGCGGAACCAGGCGGGGAAGGCCACGGCGTCGCGCAGGTGGTCGAGCCGTTGCCAGGCAGCGAGGAGCGCGTCCTGGACGGCATCGGCGCCGTCGGCGTGCGAGCGGGTGATGGTGATCGACGCGCCGAGCGCCGGCGACAGCCACGGCTCCACGAGCCGGCCGAACGCCACCTGGTCGCCGGCACGCGCCGCCGCAACCAGCTCGCTCGGGGATCGCTCGTCCGCGGTCATGACCTCGAGGGCGGCCTCCATGGCGGTAGGTGGCGGGACGGCGCGGTTCGGTTCGGATTCTGCCCGGCTACCGCACGAGGACGTCGCGGATCCTGAGCATGGTTCCCGGATCGAACCCGGTCACGTCCAGCACGAGGAACGCCTTCGCCACCTCCACGCCGGGGTGCCAGCCGCGGGCATACCCGTTGCCGAACGGGGGCCGCGAGGGATCCGAGGGCCGGACCTCGAGGCGGATGGTGTCGGCGACCTCGAGGCCCGACGGCAGTACCTGCACGCCCGGTTCGATGCCCTCGAGGTGGAACGACGCCTCGTGGAGGACGCCATTGGCGAGCGTCGCGCTCCCGAGGAAGACCTCCATCGGCCCGGTCCTCGTGATCGGGACGTCGAGCGCCGCGACCTCGAGCGGGACCGCGGCTGCAACGGCGGCAGGCTCGAGCGAGGGAAGCGGGGTCGAGCATCCGGCGGGGTCGTCGTTGGGCGAGGCCGTGGTGCAGGCCACGTCCCAGTTGACGCCCATGTCGTAGATCGTCCGCGGGACCAGCCTGGTCCCGGTGGAGACCTGGCCGCCGAGGAGCACCACCACCGCGACGGCGACGACCGCCAGCAGGACCAGGCCAGCGACAGCGAGCCCCAGCGGTCGGATCGGCAGACGCACCCCCACGCCCATGAGTATGCACGTCCCCGGCGCGGGGCTGCCATGCACCAGGGGGCGTCGTGCGCTCGACAGTCGTCCGACACCACGCGGTCAGCGCGGGGGCGTTGGGCCGACACCGCCAAACCCGCCCCCGATGGCGCCCAACCACGCGGTTCGGTGGCCAGGCACCACCGAACAGCCCTGCACGGTGGCAGGGGGCCACCGTGCAGGGCTGGGGTTCGCACAGGTGCGCCGCGGTTTGGTGGGCAGGCACCACCACCGGCCGCCGGACACCGGTCGTGCCCGCACGTCCCGCGCGCGAGCCGCATGCCAGCGGCCTCCGCCGATGCGGCCCTCCGCGGCTACCGCGCTGTCGCGGCCCGAAGCCTCCCGACGAGCGCCGCGAGCGAGCCGATGTCCCGCCCGTCCGGCCCGAGCGCGTCCACGAGCGCCGACGCCGTGATGATGCCGGCCGCCCCAGCGCGCGCGAGCGCACGCACGTGGGCCGGCTTCGAGACGCCGAAGCCGACCGCGACCGGCACCGGCGAGACGGCGGTGACCTCCCGGACGAGCCGGGCGACCGACGGCGGCAGCGACGCCCGGGCGCCGGTGACGCCGACAAGCGAGACGCAGTAGAGGAATCCACCGCTGCGCGCCGCCACCGCGGCCCGCCGCTGCGGCGACGTGGTCGGCGCAACGAGGTACACCACCGCGATCCCCGCCTCGGCGGCCGCGGCCTCGAACGGCGCACCCTCGTCGGGCGTGAGGTCGGCCACGATGACGCCCGCGACCCCCGCCGCGGCCAGCGCGAACGCCCGGTCCCGCCCGTCGCCACCCCCGATCAGCTGGTTCGCGTAGCCCATCGCCACCACCGGCACGGCGGGGCCGCGCGGCGGCGATCCGGCCGACGAGCGCGAGGCTCGCCTCGAACGTCGCGCCGGCGCGGAGCGCGGCCTGCGAGGCCCGCTGGAGCGTGGCCCCGTCGGCGAGCGGGTCCGAGTACGGCAGGCCGACCTCGAGCAGGTCGGCGCCCGCGTCGACCACCGCGCAGGCGGCGTCGAACGAGCCGTCGGCGTCCGGGTAGCCCGCGACGATGTACGGGATGAGTGCCGCGCGACCCGCAGCGCGGGCCTTGTCGAAGGCGGCCGCGATCCGCTGGGCTCCGGCGGTCGCGTTCGTGTGCGGGGCGGCGAGCGCGCCAGCGGACCCGGTCATCGCGCCGCCTCCCACGGCTCGACGTCGGCGAAGCGCTCGAGCGCGGCCATGTCCTTGTCGCCGCGGCCGGAGAAGCCGATGAGCACCACCGAATCGTCGGCGACGGGTGCGCCCGACCCCTCGATCCCGGCCAGCAGCTTCGGCAGCGCCGCCACCGCGTGGGAGGTCTCGAGCGCGGGCAGGATCCCCTCGAGGCGGGTGACCGACTTCATCGCCGCGATCGCCTCGCGGTCGGTGGCGGTGCCCACCTCCATGCGCCCGGCCTCGGCGAGGGCCGCGAGCTGGGGCCCGACGCCCGGATAGTCCAGGCCGGCCGACGCCGACACCGCCTCGACCACCTGGCCGTCGCGGTCCTGGAGCATGAGGCTCCGGCTGCCGTGGAGGATCCCCGGCGTGCCGCCCGCGATCGCCGCGGCGTGGCGCCCGGTCTCGATGCCGTCGCCCGCGGCCTCGGCCACCGCGAGGCGCACCGACGGCTCGCCGATGAACCGGGCGAGGAGCCCGATGGCGTTCGACCCGCCGCCGACGCACGCGAGGGCGAGGTCCGGCGACCGGCCCTCGACCGCCCGCAGCTGGGCCGCCGCCTCGTCGCCGATCCGCCGCTGGAAGTCGCGCACGATCGTGGGGTACGGGTGCGGGCCCATCGCCGAGCCGAGCACGTAGTGCGTGGTCTCGACGTTGGTCACCCAGTCGCGCATCGCCTCGTTGACCGCGTCCTTGAGCGTGGCCGTGCCGGACGTGACGCTCCGCACCTCGGCGCCGAGCGCGCGCATCCGGAGCACGTTGGGCGCCTGGCGCCGGATGTCCTCCTCGCCCATGAACACGACGCACGGCAGCCCGAGCAGCGCGCACGCCGTGGCGGTCGCCACGCCGTGCTGGCCGGCGCCGGTCTCGGCGATCACGCGCGACTTGCCGAGGCGCCGGGTGAGGAGCGCCTGGCCCAGCGCGTTGTTGATCTTGTGGGCGCCGGTGTGGGCCACGTCCTCGCGCTTGAGGTAGAGGCGGAGCTGCTGCGGGACCGGCGGCAGGCCGCGCCGGCCGCGGGCGAGAGCATCTGCGCGCAGACGGGCGCCCTCTGCTGCGGCAGCGCCCGCCAGCCGGTCCGCCCGGTAGAGCGGCGTGGGCCGGCCGGCGAACCGGGCGAGCAGCTCGTCGAGCTCGGCCCAGAAGCGCGGGTCGTGGCGGAGGGCCGCGTAGGCGCTCTCGAGCTGCTGGAGGGCGCCCATGAGCGTCTCGGGGACATAGCGCCCGCCGAAGTCGCGCTCCATCCCCCAGCGGCCGGCGCCGTCGGCCTCGACCAGTCCGGCGTGGACGGGCGCGGGGCCGGAGTGCGCGTTGGGGCGATGGCGGCGGGCGTCGAGCGCGCGCTTGGTGAACAGCGCGACGCGCAGCGGGTCCTTGCGCGGACGCTGGCCGGGCACGCGCGGGAACTCCGTGCCCGACGCCACGTCGACGCCGACCGCAGGCACGGCCAGGAGGGCCTCGCCCACGTTGGCGGGATGGAGCCCGCCGGCGAGCACGATGGGCACCTCGCGGGCGACGGCCGCGGCCAGCTGCTCGCCCACCCGCACGCCGGTGCCGCCCGGGTGCGGGCCGCCTGCCGCGTCGAGCAGGATCCGCTCGGCGCCCGCCGCGAGGAAGGCGCGCGCCGTGGAGACGACGTCGTCTGGCCGGGCGTCCGCGCCGACGCGCAGCGCCTTCCAGGTCGCCCGGCCGACACGGGCGACCGCGGAGGCGGGCTCGTCGCCGTTGAGCTGGACGACGTCGGGGTCGACTGCCGCCACGACCCGCGCCAGCGTCGAGGCCGGCAGGTTGGCGGTGACGAGGACGACCTGCATGCCGGGCCGGGCGGCGCGGGCCAGGCGCGCGAGGGCGATCCCCTCCTCGATCGCCAGCTCGCGGGGCGTGCCCGGCGCGAAGTTGAGCCCGATCGCGTCGGCGCCGGAGCGGGCCGCGGCGAGGAGTCCGGCCTCGTCGGTGACGCCGCAGATCTTGACCATCGGCTGGCGTGCGGCCGCGGCGATGTCGCGCGGGTAGGCACCAGCCGACACGAACGCCCGGGCGGCGGCCGCCGGGTCGGGCGAGCGCATCAGCGCCTCGCCGACGAGCGCGGCGTCGAAGCCGCTCGCGCGCCAGCGGGCGATCGTGGCCGTGTCGCGCACGCCGCTCTCGGCGATCGCGATCCGGTCGCCGGGGATCAGCTCGCGCAGCCGGACCGCGCGCTCCGGGTCCACCTCGAGCGTGCGCAGGTCGCGGTTGTTCACGCCGATCACGCGGGCGCCGGACGCCAACGCCGCGTCCAGCTCGCGGGCGTCGTGCGCCTCCACGAGCGGCTCGAGGCCCAGGTCGCGCGCCTGTGCGACGAGCCGCGCCAGCCGGGCGCGCGGGTGGAGCACCGCCAGCAGCAGCACGATGTCGGCTCCGGCGGCGCGGACGAGCTCCAGCTGCCGCGGGTCGACCACGAACTCCTTGGCGAGCACGGGCACCGACACGGCGGCGCGGACCGCCCGCAGGTCGGCGAGCGAGCCGCCGAACCAGTGGGGCTCGCACAGGACCGAGATGGCGGCGGCACCGCCCGAGGCGTAGGCGCGGGCGCGGCCCACCGCATCGTCGGCGGGCGCGATCTCGCCGGCCGAGGGCGAGCGGCGCTTGACCTCCGCGAGCAGGTGGAGCCCGGGCGCCGCGAGGGCCTCCGCGACGGGGCGCGGCGCAGGCGCCTCGCTGACCGCCCTCCGGAGGCCGTCGCGGCCCAGCGCGTCGAGCTCGGCCGCGACGTCTCCCGCGCGCCGGGCGGCGATCTCCGCCACCACCCCGCCGCGAGCGCCCGTGGCGGGGCGGGGGGCCGTCGCGGTCACGCCCTCGCCTCGGCCGCCACGGCCGCCTCGTGCGCGCGGCGGTCGGCGCGCAGCCGCTCGAGCAGCTCCGCCGCGAGGCCGGCGTCGATGGTCAGCGCGGCCCTGTCGATGCCGTCCTCCAGCCGCTCGACCGCGCCCGCCACCAGCAGCGCCGCGCCGGCGTTGAGCAGGACCACGTCGCGGCGGGCGCCGGGCTCGCCGTGGAGCACCGCCTCGGTGATCCGGGCGTTCTCCTCGGCCGTGCCGCCGACGAGGCGCTTGGTGGGCACCGCCGGGAGGCCCAGCTGCGCGGCCACGATCGCGTGGCGGACCACGCCCTCGGGCCCCACGTGGTAGAGCACGCCCGAGCCGTCGAGCGGCAGCTCGTCCACGCCGTCGCCGTGGATGATGAACGTGCGCTCGGTGCCCAGGCGCGCGGCGACCTCGGCCATCTTGGACGCGGCGGATGGGTCCCCCACCCCGATCAGCGCCCGGTTCGCCCCGGCCGGGTTGGTGAGCGGGCCGAGCAGGTTGAACGCGGTCCGGACGCCGATCTCGCGCCGCGTCGGGCCCGCGTACTTCATCGCCGGGTGGAACAGCTGGGCCGACATGAACACGAACCCGAGGTCGCGGATCGAGGCCGAGGCGGACTCGGCGTCGTGGTCGATCCGGACGCCCAGCGCGTCGAGGACGTCGGCCGAGCCAGACCGCGAGGTGATCGCGCGGTTGCCGTGCTTGGCCACCGGCACGCCCGTGGCGGCGACGACCAGGGCGGAGGTCGTGGAGATGTTGAACGTGTTCGACCCGTCGCCGCCGGTGCCCACGACGTCGATCGCGTCGTCGGGCGCGGTCACGCGCAGGACGCGCTCGCGCATCGCGGAGGCGAAGCCCGCCAGCTCGTCGACCGTCTCGCCGCGCATCCGGAGGCCCATCAGCAGCGCAGCGAGCTGGCTGGGCGTGGCCTCGCCGTCCATCACGGCGCCCATCGCCGCCGCCGCCTGGTCCATCGTGAGGGTGCCGCCCTCGACGATCGTCGAGAGGGCCGCGCGGACCTGGTCGCTCATCGGGTGGCCTCCTGGGCCGTCGCGGACGCAGCCGCGATCTCCGCGGCCGCAGCCGCTCTGGCGGGGGCCGAGCCGGACGGGGTCGGGCCGTCGGCCTCCGGGACGTCCATGCCCCGGGTGGCGAACGAGCCCACCGCCGCGTCGAGGCGCGCGGCCTCGCCCTCCGAGGCTTGCCGGAGGAAGTTCGCGAGCAGGTGCGGCCCGTCGGGCGTGAGCACGGATTCGGGGTGGAACTGGACGCCCTCGAGGGGCAGCGTGCGGTGGCGGATGCCCATGACCACGCCGTCCTCGGGGCTGGTGGCGGTGACGTAGAAGTCGGATGGAAGCGTGGCCGGATCCACGCACAGCGAGTGGTAGCGCGCGGCCGGAAAGCCCTCGGGCATGCCGGCGAGGAGCCCGCCGCCGTCGTGGCTGACCGCCGATGCCTCGCCGTGGACGAGCGTGGGCGCCCGGACCACCGAGGCGCCAAACGCCTGCCCCATCGACTGCATGCCCAGGCACACGCCCAGGAGCGGGATCTGGCGGTCGGCGGCCACCCTGATGGCGTCCATCGAGACGCCCGCCTCGTCGGGGTTGCCGGGACCGGGCGAGACGATGATCCCCCGCAGGTGCGCCCCGGGGTCGTCCGCGAGCGCCTCGATCTCGGCCGCGGTGATCGCGTCGTTGCGCACGACCCGCACGTCCGCGCCCGCCGCCTGGAGCGCCTGCACCAGGTTGAACGTGAACGAGTCGTAGTTGTCGATCATCAGGATCACGAGGCGGCCCCCTCCCCGGCGGCCGCTGGCTCGGCATCGGCGGGCCGGCGAGGTGCGGCCGGCGCGGCGGCCAGCTCGATCGCCCGGCGGAGCGCCGCGGCCTTGTGCTCGGTCTCCTCGAACTCGCTCTCGGGGACGCTCTTGGCCACGATGCCGGCGCCCGTGTGGACGTGCGCGATGCCGTCCTTGAGCACGGCGCTGCGGATCGTGATCGCCGTGTCGAGGTTGCCGTCGTAGCCCAGGTAGCCCACGGCGCCGCCGTACAGCCCGCGCTGCTCGCCCTCGGCCGCGCTGATCAGCTGCATCGCGCGGATCTTCGGGGCGCCCGAGAGCGTGCCCGCCGGGAACACCGAGCGCAGCGCGTCGAGCGCGTCGAGCTCCGGCCGCAGCCGCGCCTCCACGTGGCTCACCAGGTGCAGCACGTGGCTGTAGCGCTCGACCTCCATGTACTGGCTTGTGCTCACCGTGCCCGGGCGGGCCACGCGCCCGAGGTCGTTGCGCCCGAGGTCAACGAGCATCACGTGCTCGGCGCGCTCCTTGGGGTCGTTGCGCAGCTCGTCGGCGAGGCGGTCGTCGTCGGCGGGCGTGGCGCCGCGGGGCCGAGTGCCCGCGATCGGGTGGGTGCTCATCCGGTCGCCCACGACCTGGACGAGCAGCTCCGGGCTGGCGCCCACCACCTCGAACGCGGGTGTCCGCGTGAAGAACAGGTACGGCGAGGGGTTGACCCGGCGGAGGGCGCGGTAGAGCCCGATGCCGTCGAGTCGGGCGCCGCCCGGCCCGACCGGGAGCTCGAAGCTCTGGCGACGGGCCAGGACCACCTGGATCGCCTCGCCGGCGGCAATCGCGTCCTTCGCCCGCTCGACCGCGCGCATGTACTGGTCGCGCCCGAGGCTGGTCTCGATCTCGGCGAGGCCGGCGGCGTCCGGTTCGGACGCACCCTGGGATCGGCCCGCGGGCGCCGCCATCTCGGCGGCCGACGGGCGTGCCGTCCGCTCGAGCGCCTCGAAGATCGCGCGCTCGGCGATGCGGTACCGGCCCTCGAGGTCGGGCGCCTCGGTGTGCAGCGAGGCGATGGCCGACAGCTGGTGCGTGAGGTGGTCGAAGACGATGACGAGGTCGGTCTCGATGTAGCTCGCGAGCGGCACGCCCACCGGATCGCGCTCCGGACGCGGCACCGACGGCTCGAAGGTCGAGATGGCGTCATAGGCGAGCGCGCCCACGGCCCCGCCGGTGAACCGCGGCATGCCGTCGACCGGGACGACGCGGCGGCGCGGGACGAAGGCGCGCAGGGCGGTCAGGGGGTCCGGGACGGCGGTCGTCGTCACCGGCAGGTCGGGCGCGTAGTCGGTGACGCCCACCGCGCGGGTGGTCGTGCGGGCCTCCCCGTCGCGCACCTCGAGCAGGCGCCGCGGGCCCACGCCGAGGAAGCTGTACCGGCCCAGCCGTTCGCCGCCCTCGACCGACTCGAGCAGGTAGGCGGGCGTCACCCCGTCGTCGAGCCGCAGGAAGGCGCCGATGGGCGTCTCGAGGTCCGCCGTGCGCGTGGCGCGCAGGAGGATCGTGTCGGCGGTGCTGACGAGGCGCTTGGCTTCGCCGAGGCTCAGCGGGTCGGTCATGGCGTCGGTCCTTGAGAATCGGAAACGACCTGGTTCGTCCTGTCGGGACGAAAGGTCGTAGGTCCTTCCGCGGTGCCACCCGTGTTCGGCGTGTGCCGCTCTCTGACCGGCGGAGGTGCGCTGCGGTTGCCCGCGGCCGCCTCGACCGGCGCTGCCCTGTAACGCTGGCGCTCTGCGCCGGAGCCTACTGGTCGTCCGCGCCGTCCCTGGCCGCCTTCGCGTCCTCGACCTGCGCCCCGCGTTCGGTCCGGGGGCTCCCGGGTCCATTCGCCGCCGTTGCCACCCCGGCTCGCACCGACCGCCGGGTCTCTGGAGTGGCGCTCGACGGGTACTCGTCCCGATCGATGCCTCGTCTTCAGTTGTGGAGCCGGAGTATCGGTCGCTGGCGGCGGGGCGTCAAGCGCGGCCGGCCGGACGCGCGGCCGGCCGGACGGCCGGCCGGACGGCCCCCACGAGCCAAGAGGGCCCAGGGCCCTACGAGGCCGGAGCGACGCAGGCGCCGACCTCGCTCGACTGGGGAGCGTCCGGCTCGATCGAGCCGTCCGGAGCGACCAGCGCCGTCCAGGTCATGCCGCTCCCGGTGGTCGCGACGGCCGTGACGGTCGCCGTCGCCCGGGAGGACGTGGAGGCGACCACCACCCCGTACGCTCCGGCGTCAACCCCCTGCGCGCTCTCGGAGCAGGGCCGGATCGTCATCGTGCTGGTGCGGCCGCCGGCCGTCCAGTCCGCGACGACCGGATCCGCCGACCGGTTGACGACGCGGAGGACCAGGTCCGCGTGCGCGACGGGCCCTGGGTTCAGGGCGAGGCACCCCTGGAGGAGGAGCCCACACAGCGCGCCGAGCGCCAGCAGTCGGTGTGGGCGTTGTTCGTCCATGTTAGGACTTCAGTTGTTCCCGTCGCACGAACCGTGCGCCACCGTCGACACCTGGAGCCAGACCGTATGGCCGAGCGGCGTCGTGTACGCCTGCAGCTCCACGCCCGCCGCTCGTTCGTCGACACTGACCTCGATCCAGCCGTCCAACCCCGAGGCATCGCGAGCCCCGGCCCACATCGCGTTGAACGCGCGAGCCGCATCGGCAAAGGTCGCGTTCGGCGTAGCCGCCCACTCCCGCTCACTGAGGAACGTGCCGGGTCCGCCTGCTGCAGCGATCCGGCGGTCCAGCCCCTCGCGGTCGACAAGCTTCGTCGCGTGCGTCAGGACGAAGCACGAGCCTCCGGAAGCCGAGAGCCGTTCAGCGAGCCGCGTCAAGGGATCGTCCGTGACGGCGACCTGGAGTAGGTCGGCACTCACCAGTCGTCCGGGCTCGGGAGACTGACCCGACGCAGCCGATTGGCTCGCCGGAGCAGCTGCGGAGGGCGGCGAAGCTGGCGACCCTGCGCTCGGGCCGGCCGGCCCGCCAGCCGTGGTCGAACAAGCCAAGAGGGCAGCTGTCGAGAGGACGATCAGGAGCAGCAATCGGGCGTGTCGCACGGTGTCTCCAGTTCAGTAGACGGCATTCGCGGAGTCGATGTCATTAGTCGTGAGGGTGCGCTGCCGCCACGAGTCGTCGTCGAACCCCGGATCTCGCAGTTCGCCGCACATCGTGTACATGCCGGCGCCGTAGTTGCAGTCGGTGCCGTAGCTGGGGCCGAGATCGTCCAGTAGAACCCAGTGGCCGAGCTCGTGGGTGAGAACGCCCTGGAAGTCGACGTCGGTCGAAAGGCCGCTGTGCGACGAGCCATCCCAGAAGCGGTTCATGGGGTATGGCAAGTCCAGGTCCGTCTTGGCGTATGTGTGGGAGCGGTAGATATCCCAGTAGGTGCCGCGGAAGTCAGCCCAGGTGGAGGTGACCATCACGTCATCCGGGAAGAAGCCACGCGCTGGCGGGGCCGTCCCGTCGCGGTAGACGTGGTAGTAGCCCGACGACGCGTAGTAGGGCTGAAACGAGGTCTTGGACGACCACTCGGCAATCGCGTCCTCTAGGCGACCCAGGGCCGCGGAAGTCCAACCAGCGCCGTCCGGGGAAACCGCCACATTGGCGTCAGGTGTCCCGTTGTTGCCGAGATCCCAGAACCACTTGGGGTTGGGGACCGAATTGGCGGAGGCGGTCGCCGCTTGGGGAAAGACGATACCCAGCAGGCCGACACAAGCGACTAGGAGCAGTACTTGAGCTTTCACGTCGCCCCCCGCTCAATCCCAAGACGTCGCAACCCACTCGCGGCGCAGCATCGAGAACATATGCGGTAACGCCCGCAAGACCAGATCGGACGATAAGGACCTTGACATCCGCAAGGGCCGAAGAGCCTGAACCGTGACCGGCGACCGGTGGCGCAACTGAAAGCAGGATAGCGGCCAAGACCAGCAGCCCTCTCCGCAGACGCGATGCGCCTATTGCGACGAAGCCAACCCCAGGCACGCGTCCCCCTCTGCCAGCTGGCCCTATGTGATCGGGCGTCTGCACGCGCCTCACCGGATCACCGCTCACGACCCGTCGCCGAGCCTCCCCCCCTGTGCGGGCGGGGCGTCAAGCGCGGCCGGCCGGACGGCCCCCACGAGCCAAGAGGGCCCAGGGCCCTACGAGGCCGGTGCGGCGCAGGCGCCGACCTCGCTCGACTGGGGGGCGTCCGGCTGGATCGAGCCGTCCGGAGCGACCAGCGCCGTCCACGTCTTCCCGCTCCCGGTGGTCGCGACGGCCGTGACGGTCGCCGTCGCCCGGGAGGACGTGGATGTGACCACCACCCCGTACGTTCCGGCGTCAACGCCCTGCGCGCTCTCCGAGCAGGGCCGGATCGTCATCGTGCTGGTGCGGCCGCCGGCCGTCCAGTCCGCGACGACCGGATCCGCCGACCGGTTGACGACGCGGAGGACCAGGTCCGCGTGCGCGACGGGCCCTGGGTTCAGGGCGAGGCACCCCTGGAGGAGGAGCCCACACAGCGCGCCGAGGATCACCGTTGCGGCCGCCATTGCGGAGCGGCCGATCCACTGATCCATCTCGCCCCCCGACAGCCACGATGCAGTGCGCTGAGGATAGCCGTCCATCAGGGATCAGCAAGGGTCTCTCGGCATCCGGTCGCGATGACGCCCGGCATTCGCCGGGCACTGAGCCCACGGCGCGGGCGGACTGCGCGGAACGCCCCGGGTGCGTCCGCCGGAATCGGACGCCACCCGGGGCGTTGAGACGCGCGCAGGGGCAGGCTACTTCGCGGTGATCGTCACGTCGGAGGCCGTGAGCGTGGTCGTTCCCGTGCCGGACGAGGCTGCAGGCGCCGGGGCGCCCGAGGCCGCCGGGGCGCCGGAGGCGTTCGGTCCGCCGGGCGCGCCGCCCGGGAACCCGCCGCCCGAGACCGACACCTGCACCGTGGTCCCGGTCGTGACGTCCGACGCAGTGGCCGCCGCCTGCGCGTGGTAGGTGGCGGACGAGGTGTCAACCTCCACCGTGCTCCCCGACGATGTGGTGATCGTCAGCTTCGACCCGTCCACGGCCGTGACCGTCCCGCTGACTGTGCCGCCGCGGCCGACGAAAGCACCGTCCCCGGGCGTGAACGAGCCGGTCGGGAAGTACCCGTTGCCGCCGGGGAAGTTGGCGTTGCCGCCGAGCCCGCCCGTCGAGGCGGCCGGCGCGGTTGCGCGGCCCCCCGCGAAGGCGAGCCCGCCCACGGCCACGAGCGCGCCGATCACGAGGATCAGGTTCGTCGCCCCGCCGCCCTTCTTCTTGGGAGCGACGATCGGCGCCGGGACGACGGGCACGACGGGCGTGGGGGTGTTCGGTTCGGTCATCGGGGGGTCCTCACTCGAAGCGCAGCGCGGCGATGGGGTTGAGCTTGGCGGCCTGCCGCGCGGGCCAGACGCCGAAGACGACGCCGACGACGAGGCTGAACAGCGTCGCGGCGAGGAGGGTGACGGGGTTGAACACGAAGCCCCAGCCGGCGATCTGCCCGATGAGGGCCGACGCGACGAGGCCGATGACGATGCCGATCAGGCCGCCGAGGATCGAGAGCACGAGCGCCTCGACCAGGAACTGGAGCAGGATGTCGCGGTTCTTGGCGCCGATGGCCTTGCGGATTCCGATCTCGCGGGTCCGCTCCCGGACCGAGACCAGCATGATGTTCATGATCCCGATCCCGCCCACGACCAGGCTGATCGACGCCACGCCCGCGAGCAGCACGGTGAGCAGGCTGTAGACCGAGGTCGCGGTCGAGAGCAACTGCGTCTGGTCGGCGACGGTGAAGTCGTCCGACGCCGTGGACGCGATGTTGTGGCGGTCCTCGAGCAGGGTCGTGACCTCGGCCTTGACAGTCTCCATCCCGTCGGCGGACGCGACCGACACGCCGATCGAGCGGACGCCCGATGACGACGAGCCCGTGAAGTACTTCTTGAGGGTGCTGACCGGGATCAGGATCTGGTCGTCGGCGGAGGTGCTGGTCGTCGACCCCTTGGACTGGAGGATCCCGACCACCTGGAACGGGATCCCGCCGATGGTGATGTCCTTGCCGATGGAGGACGCGTCGAGACCCAGGTCGTCGGCGGTCGTGGAGCCCACCACGGCCACCCGGAGGGCCTGCTCCACCGACGTGTCGGTGAGCATCCGGCCCTGCCAGATCGCGTATGCACGGACCTCGGCGTAGTTCTGGTTGGTGCCGAGGATCGTCGTGGTGGTGTTCTCGGACCCGTTGACCACGAACTTGGAGGTGGAGAGCTCGGGCGACACGGCGGCCACGCCCGTGAGCGCGGACACGGCGGTGGCGTCGTCGAGGGTGAGCGTGGTGGCGGAACCGGCCGCGCCGCGGGTGAAGCCGCTGAACGAGGCGCCCGCGTTGATCGTCAGCAGGTTGGTCCCCAGGCTGCTGATCCGGCTGGTGATCCCCGACGATGCTCCCTGGCCCACGGCCACGAGCGCGACCACCGAGGCGACGCCGATGATGATCCCCAGCATCGTGAGCGCGGACCGGACGCGCGACGTCCCCAGGCGCGAGACCGCGAGGCGGACGAGCTCGAGGAGCCTCATGCCGCGATCCTCCCGTCGAGGACGTGGACCTGGCGGCCCGCCCGCACCGCGACATCGCTGTCGTGGGTGATGAGCACGATCGTTGCGCCCTGGTCGTTGAGCTCATGGAACAGCTGCAGCACCTCCTCGCCCGTGTGCGAGTCCAGGTTGCCCGTCGGCTCGTCGGCGAGGATCAGGCGCGGCTCGGTGACCAGCGCCCGGGCGATCGCCACCCGCTGCTGCTGGCCGCCGGAGAGCTCGGACGGCTCGTGGTCGAGGCGGTCGCCGAGGCCCATCCGCTCGAGCGCGACCTTCGCCCGGGCGTGGCGCTCCTTGCGGCCGACGCCCTGGTACAGCAGCGGCGCGGCCACGTTCTCGAGCGCGGACGTGCGCGGCAGCAGGTTGTAGTTCTGGAACACGAAGCCGATCATCCGGCTCCGCACGAGCGCGAGGCCGTCGTCGTCGAGCTCCTCGACCGGCACGCCGTCGAGGACGTAGGTGCCGCTGGTCGGCCGGTCGAGGCAGCCGAGGATGTTCATGAGGGTGGACTTGCCCGAGCCCGACGGGCCGATGATCGCCACGAACTCGCCCTCGTCCACGCGGAGCGTGGCGCCGGCGAGCGCCTGCACCTGGACACGGCCGAGGTCGTAGACGCGGGTCGCGGCGGCGAGGTCGATGATCGCCCTGGGGGCCGCCGACAGCGTCGGGGCGCCGGCCTCCGCGGGCTCGGGTGCAGGCCTGAACCAGGCGCTCACGGCTGGCCGCCCGGGAATGCGCCGTTGGGCGGCTGCGGGAACCCGCCGACACCCGACAGGCCGTTGTCGAAGCCGCCGCGGTTGCCGTTCGAGGCGCTGTTCGTGCTCGCCGTCGAGGTCTTGTCGGCCGATGTGCCGGTCACCACCGTCTCGCCGGCGGTGATGCCGCTCGTGATCTGGGCGAGGGCGCTGGTGACGAGGCCAACCTCGACCGACCGCGTCTCGACCGAGCCGTCGCTGTTGAGCACGCGGACCGCGTAGCTGCCGGCGGTCCCGGACAGGGCGATGGCCGGCACGGCCACCGCATTGTCGGCCTGGGCGATGACGATCGTGATGTCGGCGGACATGCCGGGCAGGGGCGCGGCCGTGGTGGTCGATGCAGTGGCGGACGGCGAGGCCGAGGCGGACGGCGAGGCCGAGGCGGACGGCGATGCCGGGGCGGACGCCGATGCCAAGTCGGACGGAGAGCCGGAGGCCGCGGCGGACGGAGAGGCGGACGCCGCGGTCGCGTTCGCCGACGTCGAGGCCGAGGCGCTAGGCGAGCCCGTCGCGGACGCCGAACCCGTCGTGGACGGCGAGGCCGAGGCGGACGCCGCGGTCGCGTTCGCCGACGTCGAGGTGGCGGGCGTGGCGGCAGCACGCGTGTCGGCGAGCGTCACCACGACTGTGTAGGTGACCACCGACGAGCTGCCCGACGTGGCGGCCACCGGGTCGATCGAGGTGACCGTGCCCGTGGCCGTGGCGCCGGTGGCGCTGATCGAGACCGTGGCCGCCTGGCCCACCTTGAGCGAGAGGATGTCGTCCTCCGACACGCTCACCGACATGGCGAGCTGCGTCGACTGGAGCTCGATCGCGGTCCCGGACGCGTCGTCGCCCACCGTGACGTTGACCGCGGTGACGCGGCCGTCGATCGGGGCGGTGAGGGTGGCCGCGGCGAGGGCCGTCTTCGCGCTGTCGAGGGCTGCCTGCGCATTCGCGATCGCCACGTCGTCGGCGACGAGGGTGGCGGTGGAGGCCTTGGCGGTCGAGGTCGAGTACGCCCGCTTCGCCGAGGTGAGGCTCTGCTTGGCGCTCGTGACCTGGCTCGCGGCCTGGCGGTTCGAGGACGCGACCTGCAGGTAGGTCTGGGTCACGTTGTCCTCGGCGTTCGTGATCGCAGTCTTGTCCTGCGAGAGGGTCTGGGAGGGGGCCTTGGCCTTGACGTCGGCGGTGTACTGCGCCTTCGCCTGGGTGACCGCCGCCTTCGCCTTCTTGATCGAGAAGTTGCTCTGGGAGACCGTGGAGCTGTACGAGGCCTGCGCGTTGGACAGCTGGGTCTGCGCCGAGGTGACCTGCGCCTTCGCGTCCGCCTTGGAGCTGGACGTGCCTCCGGCGAGGTCCGTCTTCTTCTGCGTGTTGGCGGCCGACAGGTTCGCCGTCGCCAGCCGGACGGCCAGCTCGGCCGACGTGGTGTCGGCGGCGGCGAGCACCGTGCCCTCGGTGACGATGTCGCCGACCTTGACGTTGACCTCGGTGACGGGCCAGGTCACCGACACCGAGGTGCCGCCGCTGTTGTTGGCCGAGGAGGCTGACGCGGCGCTCGACGAGGCGCTGGCGGTCGTCGTGCCAGAGGGCGACGACGACGAGGCGGACGTGCCGCTGGTGGCGACGGGCGTCTGGCCGAATGCGAGGTTGTAAACCGTCGCGGCGACGAGCGTGCCGCTCGCGGCCGTGGTCTGCTCGACGGTGGTGGTGCTCGCGGTCGAGGTGCGGTAGGTGACCGCAGACGAGCCCGGGGAGGCGCCGAGGCCGAGGACGCTGACGCCGACGGCGCCCACGCCCACGGCGACGAGGCCGATGGCCGCAAGAGGCTTGAGGTTCATGCGCAATGCGCTCCGCAGTGGCGCCCGGGCGCGGGCTGGGACGGGCCCGCGGACCGATGCAGGTGGTGGCAACCTGGCCATCCTGTGCGGGCAACCTTTCGGTCGGGTGACGCTGCGTCGGGGGCGTCGGCGGCACCCTGGCACTCACCCGGGCGCGGCGAGGGGCCGGGCGGCGGGCGAACAACTGGCACTGGTAGCGGCGCGTCGACGGGCCCGGCGGCGGGCGCACAACTGGCACTGGTAGCGGGACGCGGATTCCTCGGCAGCCTCGTCCCTGAGTCCGGGCCCACCAGCCAGGGTTGTGCAGCCCGTCTCAGAAAGGCTTCTGACGTCACTCGCACAAGTGCCACTGGTGGACCGGTCGTCGGCCGCGCCGGGAGGGGGCGCGCTACAACTGGCGGTGGTGTGCTGGCCGTCGAGCGCACAGGGGAGGGGCGCGGCGCCAATCGCGCGGCGGACCGGTCGTCGGCCGCGCACGGCAGGGACGTGCCACCGCCCCGTGGCGGCGTGCCGCGCTCACGCTGACGGTATCGAGCTCAGCTGGTCATCGGCTCAAGGCGCACGACCGGGAATGCCCGGCTGGTGGCCCGCGCATAGCGCTCGTAGTCGGGCGCACGCTCCAGGATGCGCTGCCACCACACCGCCGCCTCCTCGGCGTCCAGCTCGACCGCCCGGGCCGGGAAGCGCCGGCCCCCAAGCTCGACCTCGACCACCGGGTCGGCCGCGAGGTTGAGGTACCAGGCGGGCGGCTTGTCGCCGCCGTCGTTGGTGGCCACGACCAGCCGCGCCTCGCCGTCGGCGAAGCTCTGGAGGACCACGCTCCGTCGCCGGCCCGAGCGGCGCCCGGTGGTGGTCAGGACGAGCGCCTCGACGTGGTAGAGGCGCGCGAGCGAGCCGCGGGTGCGGCGCATCACCCACACGCCCAGCCGCGACAGGCGCCGGTCCGACTCGCGGTGGAGGACCAGGGCGAGGCGCTCGCCGCGGGTCATGGCGCCGCGGCCGGCGTCGAGCCGCGCCGCGACCGTCCTCGTCAGCCAGGTCGCCACGAGCGACACAGCCACGGAGAGGAGGACGAGGCGCAGCGGGCTGGGGCGGCGCGGCCGAACGTCCGGCGGCGGGGTCGTCATCGGCCGCCTGCCGGTCCGTCGGGACCGTCCAGGAAGGCGTCGAGCGCGCGCCGGCCGTCGGCCGTCAGGGCGCGCCCCTTCGCCTTGAGCTCGAGCTCGATCCGCGGCGCCTTGTCGGCCAGCGCCCGGCGCATCCGCGGGAACATCGACCCGGTGCGCAGCTTGTAGGTGGTGAACAGCGCGGTCCTGGGCCGGTCGAGCCGCGGCAGCTCGCGCGTCCAGTCCGTCCACGCCTGCTCGGGATGCTGGTTCACGACGAACCAGCCGTGGGTCCAGCAGCCGAGGAACAGGTAGTCCACCTCGGCGAGGCCGGCCGTCCCGATCTCGCCGATGGCGGCGACGCGCGTCTCGATGCCGCGCTCGGCGAGCACGCGCGCGATGTCCTCGCCCAGGCCCGCGGTGGTCCAGGTTGCGCTGCAGTAGACGACGGCGGCGGTCGGCATGACGAGGATCGTGGCGGCTGCGCCGGGTCGCGCGAAGGGCCTCCGGGCCTGACCGCGTTGCCCCACCGGACGCGCTCGGCGGGCCGACTGGCGTCCAGCCGAGCGCCGCCGACGGCCCCTGTCCCACAGGCGTAGATAGAGTCTAGGCGCGCGCCCCCCGCCCGCCTAGACTCTCCCGCCTCGGCTCGGCGCCGGGTCGGCGCCGTCGTCCTGCAGCGCTCGTGCGCTCGTCCTCGCGATCCCGCGTCTCGTCCAGGTTGGTCCAGGTCTGGGAGGAGGGTTCTGATGGCGTCCGCGTCCAATGCGGTGACGACCCAGGGGGCCGACGAGCAGCAGCTCGCCGCGCTGGGCTACCGGCAGCAGCTGAGCCGCTCGCTCGGTCTGCTGTCGAACTTCGCGGTCGGGTTCACCTACCTGTCCCCGATCGTCGGCGTGTACACGCTGTTCGCGTTCGGCGTCGCGACCGCCGGGCCCGCCTACATCTGGTCGTACCCGATCGTCCTGGTGGGTCAGTTCTTCGTGGTGTTCACGTTCGGCGAGGTCGCCTCGCAGTACCCGCTCGCGGGCGGCATCTTCCAGTGGTCGAAGCGCCTCGTCGGCCCGCGCTACGCGTTCATGTCCGGCTGGATGTACACGATGGCGCTGCTGATCACCGTGGCGGCGGTGGCGTACGCCGCGAACACCTACGCCGCGCCCCTGTTCGGCTACGAGGTCAACGACACCACGACGATCCTGGCGGCCGTCGTCGTCATCGTCCTGGGCGGCATCCTGAACATGCTCGGCATCCGCCGCCTCGCGTTCCTGGCCCGGGTGGGCGTGGCGGTCGAGATCGCCGGGACCGTGGGCCTCGCGACGTGGCTGCTGCTCACGACCCGCAACAACGGCATCGACGTCATCTTCCAGACCGGCGGGGCCGGCGCCGACGACTACCTCGGGGCATTCCTGGCCGCCGCCCTCGCTGCGGTCTGGGTCTTCTACGGCTTCGAGGCCTGCGGCGACATCGCCGAGGAGGTCGTGAACCCGTCGAAGAAGGTCCCGCGGGCGATGATCTGGACGCTGGGCGTGGGCGGCGCCGTGTCGATCTACCTCGTGTTCGCGCTGCTGGTCGCCGTGCCGGACATCGGGGCCATCATCAGCGGCGCCGACGCGGCGCCCATCGACGCGATCCTGGCCGCCCAGTTCGGCGACGTCGGCTCGAAGATCGCGCTCGCGATGATCCTGTTCGCCTTCGTGTCCTGCACGATCGCCATCCAGGGCGCCTCGATCCGGCTCGTCTACTCGTTCGCCCGCGACGGCATGATCCCGGGCGCGCGGGTCCTCTCGCGCGTCAACCCGCGCTTCCACATGCCGCCGGGAGCCGTCCTCGTCGCGACGATCATCCCGGCGGTCATCACGCTGCTCCCCTCGGCGACCGTGGCGAAGATCATCACGTTCGCGGTCATCGGCATCTACATCGGCTTCCAGAGCGTCGTCCTGGCGTCGATCATCGCGCGCCGCCGCGGCTGGCGGCCGAGCGGCGCGTTCACCCTGGGCGGCTGGGGCATGGCGGTCAACGTGCTGGCGCTGGTCTACGGCGTGACGGCGATCGTCGTCCTGTCGATCAAGACGCCGGCGGCCACCGACGACTTCCTCGACAAGTGGCTGGTCCCGGTCAGCGCCGCGATCGTCGCGCTCATCGGGCTGGCCTGGCTCCTCATCGCCAAGCCCAAGGAGAACATCCAGGAGCACGCGCGGGCCGACGCGCCCCTCACGGCGGACGCCGGGGCGCCCGCTGCAGCGGTGGTGCCCGAGCAGGCCTGAACCAACATTGCCGGGTGGGGCGCCCGGACGACACGCCGTTCGGACGACACGCCGTTCGGGCGCCACGCCCCGGGGGCGCCACGCCGGCGACGTCGCGGCCGAGGCTTCCCGGCCGCCGGTCAGCGGCTGCCACTGGAAAAGCTGGCGGAGCGGGTGGGATTCGAACCCACGAGGCTTGCGCCCGGCGGTTTTCAAGACCGCTGCCATCAACCACTCGGCCACCGCTCCGCCCGGGAGCATAACGCGGGGTCAGTCCGGGTCGCAGGGGTCATGGCGCGTCGCTCGGGTCCTGAATTGCCATCCATGCATGGGGCGCGTGGTATGCGCGGCGAAGCGGGCGATCCTCGCCATCCATGCACCCGGTGACTGGTAACGCCCTCGGGGGTTGCCATTCACCGCCCGCCGGTCGCCTTGCATGCGCCGGGCGACTGTATGGCGTGTTGCGTGCCGGGCGACTGCATGCGTCTTCGCAGCCGGCCGATGGCGTCTCTCGCCGCCCTGCGCACGCCCCGGCCGCGGCCCCCGAATTGGGCGGCGAGCCCTACCGCGCCTCGATCACGTACGTCTCGGCGATCTTGTCGTGCCAGCCCTGGTGGCGGTCGTCGAACAGGATCCAGATGTAGCCGAGGTAGAACACGGCGGAGGAGACCCAGTAGCCGACCGCCCGGAGGAAGGCCTGCTGCCCGGTGATCGGGCCGCCGTCGGCCGCCCGGACGACGCGGATGTGCACGGCGCGCATGCCGGGTGTGGCGCCCTGACGCCACCAGAAGTAGCCGAAGTAGAGGCCCGGCAGCAGGTACTGGCCGATGAGCAGCAGCGGCAGCAGGGCGAAGAAGCCCACCAACGACTGGCTTCCGAGCATGCCGAGCACGCCGACGGCGAACAGCGCGACGAACACAAGCCCGACCAGGAGGCTGTCGATGATGAAGGCGATCAGCCGAGCGCCGTGGCTCGCGTAGACCACGCCCGGCGCCGGGCCGACGGGCCTCGGCGGCGCCCACGCACCGCCGGGCGCCGCGATCGGGGCAGTGGGCGGCCGCGGAGGCGGCGGTCCGGGCGGCAGCGAGGCGGCCATGGCGTGTCCCCCTGCGTGGCGTCGGGCGCCGGCCGGGTCGAGGCGCTCGACGCTGGGTGCTCGGCCCCGCGGATCAGGCCTGGATGACGACCGTGCCGGCGATCTTGTCGTGCCAGCCCTGCTTGGCGCTGTCGAACGCGGCCCAGATGAACCCGAGCGGGATGCCGAACACGATGTCGTTGATGATGTAGCCGATCATCCGCAGGATCCCGGTGCCGAAGCTCACGGGCCCGCCGTCGCGCGCGCGGACGACGCGCATGCCCAGCAGCTTGTACCCGGGCGTCTGGCCGCCGTGGGACCAGAAGTACGGCTTCCACAGGAAGCCCACGACGGCGCCGACGAGCACGAAGACCAGGCCGATCCCGACGCCCGCCCCGAGGGCCGCCCCGCTCGAGTCGCCGACCCTGGCGCCGCCCGCGAGCACGATGAACCCGACGATGTAGAACGCCCAGACGACGACGCCGGTGATCAACCCGTCGATCAGGTACGCGACGAACCGCCCGAGCCACGTCCCGTAGCGGACGCCGGGGGCTGGGCCCACGGGCGGCACCGGGGCGTACTGGTATTGCGGGGCAGGCTGGTACTGGGGCGGGCCGGGCTGGTACTGGGGCGGCTGCGGGGCAGACATGGCGAACTCCCTCTTGACGGTCCCCGCGGCCTCCAGGGACGCGCCCTCACGCTCCGGCCGCGCCGCCAATCCTATCGGTCCCGAGGTAGGGCCGGAGCACGTCCGGCACCAGGACCGAGCCGTCGGGCTGCTGGTAGGCCTCGAGGATCGCCGCCACGATCCGCGCGAGCGCCAGGCCGGAGCCGTTGAGCGTGTGCACGAGCTCGGGCTTGGCGCCCTTCTCCGGGCGGTACCGGATCTGCATGCGGCGCGCCTGGTAGTCGCCGAAGTTGGAGCAGGAGCTCACCTCGAGCCAGCGCTCCACGCCGGGCGCCCACACCTCGAGGTCGTACTTCTTGCGCTGGACGAAGCCCATCTCGCCGGTGCTCATCAGGAGCACCCGGTACGGCAGTCCCAGCCGCTGGAGGAGGACCTCGGCGCGCGCCGTCATCCACTCGAGGGCCGCCGGCGAGTCGTCGGGCTTCTCGAACAGCACCATCTCGACCTTGTCGAACTGGTGGACGCGCAGGATGCCCCGGGTGTCCTTGCCGGCGGCGCCCGCCTCGCGCCGGAAGCAGGGCGTGTACGCCGCGTACCGGATCGGCAGCTGGTCGGCCTCGAGGATCTCGTCGCGGTGGAGGTTGGTGACCGGGACCTCGGCCGTGGGGACCAGGTACAGCTCGTCGCGCGTGACGACGTACATCTGGTCTTCCTTGTCGGGGATCTGCCCCGTGCCGCGCGCCGAGGCGGCGTTGACCACGGCCGGCGGCCAGACCTCGGTGAAGCCGTGCTCGGTCGTGTGCACGTCGAGGAACCAGCTGATCAGCGAGCGCTGGAGCCGCGAGCCCGAACCCTTGTACACGGGGAAGCCCGACCCGGCGATCTTGGCGCCGCGCGGGTTGTCGATGATGTCGAGCGCCTCGCCGACCTCCCAGTGGGGCCGCCGCTCCCAGCTGCTGCCGTCCGCCGCGTGCACGACGCGCGTGGCGTTCTGGCCCCACGTCCGGACGGTGACGTTGGCCTCCTCGCCGCCCACAGGCACCTCGGGGTCGGCCGGGTTCGGGATGCGGAGCAGCAGGTCCTCGAGCTGCTGCTCGGCGGCGGCGAGCTCGGCGTCGATCTCGCTGATGCGGGCGCCGGCCGCGGTGCTCCGGGCCTTGAGCCCGGCGACGTCGGGGCCGTCCGGCCTCGCCCCGCCGCGGATCGCCTCGCCCACCTGCTTGCTGACGGCGTTGCGCTCGGCCTTGAGCGCGTCCGACTCGGCCTGGAGATGGCGCCGACGGGCGTCGACCTCGATCGCCTGGTCGACCAGGCCCGGGTCCTCGCGCTTGTCGATGGCCCCCTGGCGGATGCGCTCCGGCTCGTCACGGAGCCGCTGGACGCCGACGCTCATGCGGTGGCCTCCTCACCTGCCGCAGCGCCCGCCTCGCCGAGGCGGGCGATCACGAAGTCGCGCTCGAGGCTGGCCAGCAGCCAGCCGGCCCGGGGCCCGTTGCCGCGGCCGAGGAACGTGAGGTAGACGGCGTTGAACGCGGCCCTGGCGTCGATCCCGTGCTCGGCCGCCACCGCGAAGATGGCCGCCTGCCACTGCTCGCCGGTGGCCGGGGCGTCGCCGTGCGCGGCCACGGCCATCGCCCGCAGGAAGCCGCGCTGCTCGGGGCGGAGGAGCTCGGCCTCGGCGGGCAGCCCGTCGCGGCGGATCTCGAGGCGCGCGCGCTCGGGCGCATAGGCCTCGAGCCAGCGGCCGACCGAAGCGAGGCGCGTGTCGTACTCGGCGCGCTCAGGGTCGGTGAGCGGGGCGCCCTTCTCCGCCTCCACCCTGGCCAGGGCGTCGACGCCCGGGACCTGGGCGAGCAGCGCGAGGTGCGCGAACGGCGCCCGGTAGGCGTCGGCGACGCTCGTCACGTCCGCGGACGCGTCGAGCAGCGAGAAGCGGAAGATGTTCTCGTAGCCCGACGGCAGCTCGCCCCGGACCTCCTTGCCTGCGGTGGCGTCGGCCAGCCGGTCGAACTCGTCGAACAGGCGCGGGATGGCGTCGGTGCCCTCCGGGTCGAACTCGATCGCGCTCTCCGGCCGCGAGCGGACGAACAGGAAGCGCAGCTGCTCGGGCGGCACGACCGTAGTGATCGTGTGGGCGGCGGCGCCGCGGCCCTTGGAGGTGCTCATCTTCTTGCCGCCGATGTTGAGGAACTCGTACGGGAAGTTGAGCGGGGGCTCGCGCTCATACACCTCGCGGGCGATCGCGTTGGACCGGTCGCGCGAGCCGCCGGCCGTGGCGAGGTCCTTGCCGTTGGGCTCGATCGTGACGCCGAACAGGCTCCACTGCGCCGCCCACTCGAGGTTCCAGGGCAGCTTGGCCGCCCCGCCGAACGGCGCGACACGACCCGTCCAGCCGCAGCCCACCGCCCAGGCCACCAGATCGGGCTGGCACGTCACGGCCACGGTCTGGCCGTCCCAGTCCGACGCGATCGTCGTCCCCACCTTGCCGCAGTTGGGGCAGATCACGCCCAGCGGCAGCCAGTGGTCGGGGTGGCGGACGTTGGCCACGCGGCGGTACACGTCGCGGACCACCCCGGCGCGGTCGAGCGCCGTGGCGATGAAGGGGTCCATCTGCCCGGTCGGGTAGATGTCGCTCATCCAGTAGTAGCGGTCGGGGTGGATGCCGAGCCCGGCGAAGGTGTCGATGAAGATGCCCGCGAAGTGGCGGGCATAGCTCGCGTGGCAGTCGCCCGCCGGGTCCGGCACGTGGGCCAGCGGGCGGCCCATCTCGCGCTCGATGGCGTCGGGCGAGAGCAGCGCCTGGGCGTCCATCGGGTCGAGGTCGTCCACGCCGTAGAGGAGCGTGGTCGGCAGGCCCCGGGCGCGCAGGGCACGGGTGATGACGTCGAGGATGACCGGCCCCCGAAGGCTGCCGACGTGGACGGTCCCCGACGGCGTCTTCGAGTCGTTGACGACCTGCGGCCCGTCAACGCTCGCCGCCAGCTCGTCCGCCCAGTCCACCCTTGCGCTCCCCTTCTCGATGGCGTCGTCCGGGGACGCGAACGCGCCGGCCTAGCCGATCCTCGTGATCGTGTAGGTGAAGTCCCCGGCCGGGACCTTCACGACCACCTTGTCGCCCTTCCTGCGGCCCAGCAGCGCCCGGCCGACCGGCGACTCGTTGGAGATCTTGCCGTCGGTGGGCTTCGCCTCGGCGGACCCGACGATCGTGAACGTCTCGGTCTCGCCGTCGATCGCGACGGTCACCGTCGAGCCGATGCCGACGTGGTCGGTGGCGGCGTGCTCGTCGATCAGGGTGGCGTTCTTGATCATCGCCTCGAGCGCGGCGATCCGCCCCTCGACGAACGCCTGCTCGTTCTTGGCGTCCTCGTACTCGGCGTTCTCGGACAGGTCGCCGTGCTCTTTCGCGTCGTGGATCCGCTGCGCGATCTCCGGGCGCCGGACGGAGAGCATCTCGTCGAGCTCCGCGCGGAGCTTGTCGAGCCCGTCCTTGCTGATGTATGTGGTCTTGGTGTTCACGCGGGCAGGACCCCCGAGGCGCGGGACCGGCGCGGAGTGCGCCGCCGCTCGGTCGGTTTGAACAAAAGAACCCCGAGGCGCGAAGGGCGCCGCGGAGGTTCACGGATCGCGCGGAATGGTATCGGCGTGCGCCGAATCCGTCAAAGCCGGGCCTTGGCGACGCGTGCCCGCGGATCGCTCGGGCCGCGGGCAGGAGCGGGCCGGCGACCTCGGGGAGCCCAGAGGCGACGCCGACGGCAGCCTCGTCGCCTGGGTGCCCACCATGGGCCGGGACGCCGCGCTCGGGTGTTGGCCGTCCCCGCGCCTGCGGCAGGCTTCAGAACCGGATCAGCCGCGCGGCGTTCTCGAAGTAGACGCGCCTGAGCACGTCGTCGCCCAGGCCCAGGCCGTGGATGCGCCAGCGGCCCTGGCTCGGCGGCGCGTCGTCGCCCTCCACGTCGTAGGGGAAGCTCTCGTCGCGCGTCTCGAGGAAGCGGTAGTAGACGGCCCACCAGGCGGGGTCGGGCGCCATGTCCGTGCCGAACAGGACGCGGTCCGCCCAGCGCTCGATGAACGACCGCGCCGCGTACGGCTGGCGCCCCAGCTCGGCGATCCGTGCGGCCAGGTCGACGTGGAAGTTCGGGGCCCGCTCGAGGATCGCCGACACCCGTGCGAGGTCCTCGGCCGCGCAGCCGACGTGCGCGCCGATGAACGTCGTCCGCGGGTGGCGCACCACCACCGCCTCGAGGCCGTCGATCAGCTCGTCGAATGGCGGGAAGCCCTCGATGTCCGGGCGGCCCCGCGGCCGGGTCGGCCAGAAGTGCCAGTCCGGGTGGGCGTGGAGCTCCTCCCAGCGCTCGTTGCGTCCGTCGAGCGGCTCGAAGAACGCGATCGGGTCCGCGACGTGGATCGTGACCGGGACGCCGAGCTCGCCGGCTGCCGCCCAGAGCGGGTCGAGACGGGCGTCGTCGACGGCGACGAGCCGGCCGGCGGGGTCGCGGGCGCGAAGGCCGAGCAGCTTCCACACCTTGAGGCCCCGCGCGCCCGCGGCGACCGAATTGCGCAGCCGGGTGGTCTCGGTCTCGCCAAACACCCGGTCCCCTGCCCAGCCCGCGTAGTCCAGGCCGGCGAACACGGCCACACGCCCCGCCAGGGCCCCCTGCCAGTGCTCGATCTCGCGGCGCAGCTGGTCGCCCCACGACCCGTCGAGGTCCACCAGCCGCTCGACGCCTGCCGCGTCCAGGACGGCCGCCAGCTCCGCCGCGGTCCGCCTCGGCCACTCGCTCCCGAACGGGACGCCGAGGTGGTTGTGCGCGTCGATGACTGGGAGGCTCGGCCGGGGGACGCGGTGCTCCCGCGTGCGCAGCATCTGCCGCGGGACGAAGGCCTCGAGCGGGAGGGAGCCGCCGCTCACCCCTTGAGGCCCGAGAGCGCGATGCCGCGCACGAAGTACTTCTGGGCGATCAGGAACAGGATGATCATCGGCAGCAGGCTCACCAGCGCGCCGGCCATCATCTCCGGCCACTTGCCCACGAACTGGCCCTGGAAGAACGCCAGCCCCACGGTGGTCGTGTACGAGGGCAGGTCGCGCAGGTAGATCAGCGGGTCGAGCAGGTCGTTCCAGCTCCACATGAACTGGAAGATCGCCAGCGTGGCCAGCGCCGGCATGGCCAGGGGCACGTAGACCTTGAGGAAGATCTGCCAGGGGTTTGCCCCGTCGACGCGCGCCGCGTCGGCCAGCTCGCGCGGGATGGTGAGGAAGAACTGGCGCATCAGGAAGGTGCCGAAGGCGCCGCCGAAGAACGCCCAGACCCACAGCGGCAGGTTGGTCCCGATCCAGTTGCCGCTCTCGGAGAGCGGCCACGGCAGGTACCGGTAGAGGATGAAGTTGGGCACGAGCACGATCTGGAACGGGATGATCAGCGTGGCCAGGATCAGGGCGAACAGGACGCGCTTGAGCCGGAACTTGAACACGGCGAACGCGTAGCCGGCCATGGCACAGGTCACCAGCTGGCCGAGGGTGGCCAGCGACGCGATGACGATCGAGTTCTGGAAGAACGTCCCGAAGGTCACGCCGGGCAGCCCGAACCACATCGTCGTGTAGTTCTCCCAGTGGAGCCCCGTCGGGAACGAGAGCGGCGGGCTGGAGAACACCTCCGAGCGCGTCTTGAGCGAGGTGGTCAGCATCCACAGGAACGGGATCATCATCACCAGCCCGCCGGCGATGAGGCCGAGGTAGACGAGCCCGGTCCGGACACGCCGCCTCGCCCGCCGTCGCCCGGTGCGCGGGCGGGGTGACTCTGCCGGGTGGCCCGCGCTCATGGCCGCCGCCTCACTGGTAGTGCACCCACCGGTCCTGGGTCCGGAAGTAGACGAGCGTCGCCACGGCCACGATCAGGAACATGATCCACGAGGCCCCCGCGGCGTACCCCATCTTGAAATTGCGGAAGCCCGCCTCGTAGATGAAGTAGACCAGGGTGATCGTCGCGGACCCCGGCTTGCCGGGGTTGGCCATCACGTACACCTGGTCGAACACCTGGAAGGCGCCGATCAGCGACAGGACGCCGGTGAAGAAGATCGAGGGCGTGAGCAGCGGCAGGGTGACCGACCGGTAGCGGCTCCAGCGGCCGGCGCCGTCGACGCTCGCGGCGTCGTAGTACTCGGACGGGATGCCCTGGAGGCCGGCCAGGAAGATGATCACGTTCGCCGGCAGCCCCTGCCAGATGCTCATGGCGATGATCGAGGGCATCGCCAGCGTCGGGTCGGCGACCCACCGCTGGGGCGGGATCCCGAAGATCGACAGGGCGTGGTTGAGCAGTCCGGTCGGGCTGTAGATCCACAGCCAGACGAGGGCGATCGCCGTGGCCGAGGTGACCAGCGGCAGGAAGTAGGCCGTCCGGATCCAGGCGATCCCACGGATCTGCTGGTTGAGCGCCGAGGCCAGCGCCAGGGCCAGGACCATGCCCACCGGGACCGACACCACGGTGTAGAAGGTCGTGTTGCGGAGCGCGGTGAGGAACCGGTCGTCGCCCAGCAGCGAGGCGTAGTTGTCGATCCCCACGAACTGCGGCGGCGTGAGCATGTCCCACTTGGTCAGGCTGATCCCGAGCGTCGCCAGGATCGGGCCGGCCGACAGGACCGCGAGCCCGATCAGCGAGGGTCCGAGGAACAGCAGGACCCACCGGCCCTCGCTGCTCCTCGGACCGCGGCGGGCCGACCCGGGTCTGGCCCGGAGGCGGCCCGCCCGAGCCCGATCACGGGCGCCCTCGGCGGACGTCATCGCTGCCCAGCCCCGCGGGCGGCAGGGAACGGTCACTGCCCCAGGAGCTGCTGGAGCTTGGGCGTGACCTCGTCGAGGGCAGCCTTGGCGGTCAGGGAGTTGTCATTGAAGACCTTGCTGTCCAACTCGTCCTGCAGCGTCGTCGCGAACTCGTCATAGCCCTTGAACGACGGCTTGAGGTGGGCGTACGAGAGCGCGTCGGCGAACACCTTGCCGCCGTCGAACGAGGTGGCGTACTGGCCGGTCAGGACCTGCTTGTTGGCCGGCATGGACGCCTTGAGGGACGCGACCATCGCCTGCAGCTGCGGGCCCGTGTAGCACTTGATGAACTCCCAGGCGGCGTCGGGGGCCTTGGAGCCCTTGTACGCCACGACCCCGCTCGGGTTGACCGAGGTCGCCTGGCCGGCGGGCCCGGTCGGCAGGGGCGCCACGCCGAAGTTGATGCCGGCCGCCTGGTGCGTGGGCACGAGCCACGAGCCGTCCGCTTCCAGGGCAGCCTGGCCGTTCTCGAACATGTCGCCGACGCCGCCTGCCACCGGCTGCGCCATGACCTTGTCCTTGTAGATCAGGTCCTGGAGGAACTGGATTCCGGTCGCGGCCTGGTCGGAATCGATGACCACGGTCTTCTTGTCGGCGCTGAGGATGTCGCCCCCCGCCTGCCATACCAGCGACGACCAGTAGTTCTCCATGTCCGAGGTCTCGGTGTAGAAGCCCCACTGGGGAGCGCCGCTGACCGTCTTGGTCAGCTGCTTGGCGACAGCCGCGAGCTTGGCCCAGTCCCAGGTGGCGTCCGGATACGCGATGCCCGCCGCGTCGAACATGGTCTTGTTGTAGAAGAGGGCGATCGTGTTCAGGTCGCGCGGCAGCCCGTAGAGGTGGCCGTCAGGCGCCGTGAAGTCCTGGACCGCGAGGTCGACGAGCCCGCCGGTGTCGAACCCGTCCTTGGCGATGTACGGGCTGAGGTCGAGCAGCTGGTCACGGGTCTGGTAGTCGGGATACAGGGGCCCGTCCATCAGGAACACGTCCGGGGCGTTGCCGCCCGCGAGGTCGGTCTGGAGCTTGGGCCAGTAGGAGTCCCAGTCCGCCACCGAGACCTTGACGGTGATATTCGGGTTCACCTCGTGGAACGCGTCCACGATCTTCTGCTGGTTGGCGAGCTCGGTGGTGTCGCCCCACATCGCGTAGGTGATCGTCACCGGCGGGCCAGCGTACGTGCCGCATGCCGCCGTGGCCGCTGATGCCGACGGGGCAGCGGAGGTGGCGGGTGCGGCAGAGGCCGCGGTCGTCGCCGCGGGCGACGCGGCCGGGGGAGCGGCGGTGGGCGACGGTGCGGCGCCGCCGCAGGCGCCGACCAGGACCGCCGTCGCCACCATCGCCACGAGGCGCTGATGGCGACGGGTAGCTCGCAACGTGGTCACGTCTCCTCCTCCTGCCTCAGGACCGCCAGTCCGGGGCCGTCCCGCCCAGCCAGCCGGGCAGCCACTCCGCCTCGGCGGCGATGAGCTCGTCGGTCAGGCTCCAGGCCTCGTCGAGCGAGAGCCGGGCCTGGATCTGCGGGTCGGTGAGCACCGCGTGGTAGACGAGGTCCCGCTCCTCGTCGAGCGCGGCGCGGACGGTGAGCTCCTGCGCGTCGACGGCCGGGCGGGTGTAGGCCGCGCACTGGGGCGGCAGCGGGTCCACGGCGACGGGGTGGACCCCCAGGCCGTCCACCAGCGCCGGCACCTCGACGCAGGCGTCGCCGGCGAGGTTCGGGATCAGCCGGCCGCCGCCGTTGGGCACGTTGGCCACGATCCGGGCCGGCTCGCCGGTGAGCATCGAGTGGACGATCACGGCTGCGTACTCGCCGCTGCGCTCGATCTCGAACGGTTCGCCCGCGTCGAGCCGTCGCCGGGTCTCGGCGTACTCGTCGAGGTTGTGCGCAACGCGGTCCAGGTACTCCCCGATCGGGATGTGGAAGCGCTCGACGAGGCCGTCCTTGGGGATGAACCACGGGTTGTACTCGGCGTGGTGCTCTGACGACTCGGTGGGATACAGCCCGAACCTGCCGAACAAGTCGGCCCGGACGAGGTCGTCGTCGGGCGCCCGGCCCGAGGCCACGAACGCCTCCAGTGCCGGATACAGGTCCGTGCCGCGGTGCTCCAGGCGGGTGACCCAGGCCATGTGGTTGACACCGGCCGATTCCGCGATCACCTCGCCGAATGGCACGTCGAGGTAGCCCGCGAGGGTGTGGACCGTCCAGTAGACCGAGTGGCAGAGCCCCACGGTCGGGATGCCGACGGCCTCGTCCGCGGCACGGACGAGCATCCCCATCGGGTTGGTGTAGTTGAGGAACAGGGCGTCTGGGCAGACCTCGGTCATGTCCGCGGCGATGCCCAGGACCACGGGGATGGTGCGCAGGCCGCGCAGCACGCCGCCGATGTTGATGGTGTCGTTGATCGTGTAGCGCAGCCCGTAGCGGGCGGGGATGTCGAAGTCCAGCTGCGTGGCGCGGGCGCCACCGACCTGGATCGTGTTGATGACGAAGTCCGCCCCCTCGAGCGCCTCCCGGCGGTCGAGGCTGCCCCGGATCGTGGGCGTGGCCCCCAGCGCCTCCGCGGTCCAGCGGGCCATCCGCTCGGCCGTCCGGAGCCGGTCGGCGTCGATGTCGTGGAGGACGAGCTCCGCCTCCCGGAGGTCCGGGTAGGTGAGGATGTCGCCCAACAGGTTGCGCGTGAACTCAACGCTGCCCGCCCCAACGAGCACGATGCGGGTCATGTCGGCGCCTCCCCGACCAGGATGTGGCGCAGGCCCTGCGCGTGGTACCGCTCGATCCACCCCGGGCGGTCGGGGTTGGCGCCACGGGCGCGGGCCAGTGCGAACGCGAGCATCGCGACCGGCGGGACGGCTGACAGCGGCGCGTACTGCTCGTCGGCGCCGACGGGGAGCGGCAGCAGGTCCGAACCCGGCTGCAGCCGGTCCGGGCCGACCTCGATCGTCCGAGCCCCCCACTCCGCCGCATGGGCGAGCAGCCGCGCGATGGCGGGGCGGGCCGGGCCGTCGGGCGCGAGCGCGATGACGACCGAGTCGGGCCCGAGCATCGTGGCCGCGCCGCTCTCCATCTCCCACACCTCACTGCCCTCGGCGTGGACCAGCGCCATCTCCTTGAGCTTGAGCGCCGCCTCGAGCGCGGCCGGGTAGCCAAGCCCGCCCCCGGTCACGAACACGTGCCCCGCGTCGCGGAGACTTGCCGCCAGCGGCTCGACGAGCGGCTCGGCCGCGGCGATCGCCGCCTCGGCTGCATCGGCGGCGGCCAGGATCCCGGCCACGGCCGTCTCGGCGCGTTCGGCCCCCAGCAGCTCGAGCAGCAGCAGCTCGCACGCCACGAGGGTCGAGGAGAACGTCTTGGTCATCACCGGCACGGTGGACGGGCCGCCACCCGAGAAGACCAGGTCAGAGGCCACCTGGGTCAGCGTCGAGCCGGGGACGTGGACAATGCCCGCCATGGGGTGCCGTCCCCGCACCCGCTCCGCGACCGCCACCACATCCCTGAACTCGCCCGACGAGGAGATGCCCACGATCGCGTCGCCCGGCCCGAGACGGTACGGGTAGGTCAGGAATTCAGCGGCCGTGAGCGGGACGACGCTCGGGTCGTCCGGCCCTGCAAGACGGCGGTAGAGCTGTGCCGACGCCAGGCTCGAGTGCCAGCTGGTGCCGTTGCCGATGACGTGCACGCGGCGGATGCCCGCGTCGCGCCAGGCGGATGCCACGGCCTGCGCGGACGCTCGTGAGGAGCCAACCGTGGCGCGGATGGCCCCCGGGCCATCGCGGATCTCGTCGGGAACCGTGCCCTTGATCATCGGCCGGCCTCGCCCGCCACCGCGGGCCGGTCCCCGCCCTGGTCGGCGCCCTGGTCGGCGCCACGACGCGACGCCACGACGACGCGCACGCCCCTCTCCGCGACCTGCTCCAGCGTCGCCGCCGGGGCGCCGTCGTCTGTGACCAGCACGTCCACCTCCTCCAGCCCCATCACGAATCCAGGCGCCACCAGATCGAACTTGGTTGCGTCGGCGAGCACCACGGTTGTGCGGGACATCCGTCGAAGGGCTCGGTCCGTGAGGATCTCCGGCACGGAGTCGTTCATCAGCCCCTGCTCAACGCTGATCGCCCCGATGCCCATGAACAGGGTGTCCGCGCGCAGCTCGGTGGAGGCCAGCTCCGCGAGGTGGCCGAGCATCGAGTGCATGCGGGGCCGCACGACGCCGCCCAGAATGATCAGCTCGATGTGGTCGCGGTCGACGAGGGCGTTGGCGACGTCGAGGGCATTGGTGATGACCGTCAGCCAGCGCTCGGCGATCGCCTCCGCGAAGGCGAGCGCGGTGCTGCCGCTGCCGATCGCGATCGTGGTGTGGTCCGCGACGAGCCCGGCAGCCGCGCGCGCGATGGCGCGCTTCGCCTCGAGCTGCGGGTCGGCCGAGCGGACGGGACCGCTTCCGGTGAGCGACGCGCCGCCGTGGGTGCGCACGACGCGACCCTCGCGTGCCAGGCGATCGAGGTCCCGCCGGATGGTCGACGGCGTCACGCCCAGGGCCGCGGCGAGCGCCGCGACGCTCGCCTGTCCTTCGTCCCGCAGCAGCTCGAGCAGACGCGCCCGTCGGTCTCGGTCTCGCATGCGCGCATTCTGCGCACCTTGCGCGCGTATCGTCAATAGCCTGCGCACAATTGTGCGCGCTCATGCGGGATACGCGCACCGCCTTGCGCATTGTCAGGCGGGCCGACTACTATTCGCGGATGGCCCACCTGCTCGGAGCGATCCGCGGGCGCGCTGGCGAGACACCCGGTCGGCTCGCGTCGATCGGCGGCTGCGTGCCCATGGCCCGGCTCCCCGGCACGGGTCGGCCGGGCTGGTCCGAGCGACGCTGACGATGCGCGCACCGGGCGCCGGGTCCCGCGACGTCGACCTGCTCGTGGTGGGCGAGGTCAACCCCGACGTCGTGGTGACCGACGACGATCCCCGCCCGGTCTTCGGGCAGGCGGAGCGCGTCGTCGAGAGCATCCGACTCGTGATCGGGTCCTCGTCGGCGATCACGGCCTGCGGTGCGGCCCGGCTCGGACTCCGGGTTGCGATGGTCGGCGTGGTGGGCGATGACGCGCTCGGGAGGTTCATGCTCGACGGGCTGGCCGCGCGGGGCGTGGACGTCTCGGCGTGCCGCGTCGCGCCCGGCCGGCCGACCGGCGCGTCGGTGATCCTCGGCAACCGCACGGACCGGGCGATCCTGACCGCCACCGGGACGATCGCCGACGTGCGGGCCGCCGACGTGCCCGAATCGATGCTCGCGCGGGCGCGGCACGTTCACGTCGGGTCGTACTACCTCCAGCCGCAGCTGGCCGCCGGGCTGTCGGCGCTGTTCCGGGCGGCCCACGAGGCTGGCGCCACCACGAGCCTCGACCCCAACTGGGACCCCTCGGGGCGGTGGGACGGCGGTTTCGACGCCGCCGCGGCCGAGACCGACGTGCTGCTGCCGAACGCCGCGGAGGCGGCCGGCCTCGCCCGCCTGGAAGACGCGGCCGACGCTGCCTCGGCGCTGTCGCGACGCGTTCGCCGGGGGCACGGCATCGTGGCGGTGAAGCTCGGCGCCGCCGGTGGCCTCGCCGTCGGGCCGGCCGGTTCGCCGGTCCTGCGCGCGAGGTCGACACCGGTGGACGTGGTCGACACGACCGGCGCCGGCGACTCGTTCGACGCCGGGTTCCTGGCCGCGTGGATCGGCGGGCGGTCGCTGCGGGAGGCCCTGGCCCTGGCCGTCGCCTGCGGCTCGCTCTCCACGCGCGCGCCCGGCGGCACCGACGGGCAGCCGGACCGGGATGAGGCCGAGGCGGTCGCGTCGAGCGCCGCGGTCACCGAGGAGGCCCGATGACCACGGTGGTCCGCCTGGCCGCCCGTCTGGAGCGTCCTCGCGGTTCGCGCCGGCTGGCTCGCTGAATCGCCCTACGCCACTGGCTCGGCCAGGTGCTCCAGGCGGTGCCTCACCCGCGCCAGGGCGCCGCGGTCGGCGAACGCCACGAACACGGTGTCGTCGCCCGCGATCGAGCCGACCACCTCGGGCCAGCGCGCACGGTCGAGCGCCGCGGCGAGCGGATGGGCAGACCCGGGCAGCGTGCGCAGGACCAGCAGGTTGCCCGCGTCACGGATCTCCACTGGCATGTCGTGCAGGAGCAGCCGCATGCGCTCCTCGCCCGACGCGTCGGCCTCGCGCAGCCGCGGCGGCAGCGCGTAGGCATGCATGCCGGCGCGGCTCGCCTTGACGAGCCCGAGCTCGGCGACGTCGCGGCTGATCGTCGCCTGGGTGGTCCGAAAGCCCCGGTCGCGCAGGGCGGCCGCCAGCTCCTGCTGGGTCCGGATCGGCCGCTGCTCCACCAGGTCGCGGATTGCCCGCTGGCGGAGCTGCTTCATGACCTCCATGTGGCCTCCTGCCCATCTAGTGGGTGAGGAACACCGCGAGGACGACGGCCGCGAGGATCACGCGGTACGCGACGAAGACGTTGAACGAGTGCGTCCGCACGTAGCGGAGCAGCACCTCGATGGCGGCCACGCCCGAGACGAACGCGGCCACGACGCCGACGAGCAGCGGTCCGGGCTCGGCCCCGGTCACATCCCCGCGCAGGAGCTTGACGGTCTCGTAGGCGACCGCGAGGAAGGTGATCGGCGTTGCCATGAGGAAGCTGAAGCGGGTCGCGCTCTCCCGGTCGAGCCCGGCGAACAGGCCAGCCGAGATCGAGATCCCCGAGCGCGAGACGCCGTTGAACAGCGCCAGGGCCTGGGCGAGCCCGATGCCCACCGCTGCGGGGGCCGTCATCTCGTCGATCTTGCGGGTTCGCGACCCCCAGCGGTCGGCCACCCAGAGGACCCCGCCCGCGAGCAGGAGCATGATCGCGACGAGGCCCGGCTTGCGCACGTTCTTGTCGATGAAGTCGTTGAGGAAGTAGGCGATGATCGCGGCCGGCACCGTGGCCAGCACGATGAGCCACACGAGGCGCCGGTCCGGGTCGCCGGCCAGCGAGCGGTCGCGCAGCGACGCGAAGAACGCCAGGGTCAGCCGGATCCAGTCGTCGCGGAAGTAGACGAGCAGGGCGGCCAGGGTCCCGGCGCTGACGACCACCTCGAACGCGAGCGAGGTGAGGAACGGGTCCGTCCAGCCGAACAGGTACGGGACGAGGATGAGGTGGCCGGACGAGGAGATCGGCAGGAACTCCGTGAGCCCCTGTGCGATGCCCATGACGAGTGCTTGGAACAGTTGGTCCATGGGACGGCTTCAGGCGGCCGACGCGAACGCCGACCGCCTGAGGAAACCTCTGCTAGCGGATGAAGAGGGGCGCCAGGACGAGCGTGATCGTGGCCAGGAGCTTCACGAGCACGTGGAGCGACGGGCCCGCCGTGTCCTTGAACGGGTCGCCCACGGTGTCGCCCACGACCGCCGCGGCATGGGCAGCGCTGCCCTTGCCGAGCACGTTGCCCTGGTCGTCCTTGAGGTTCCCCGACTCGATGTACTTCTTGGCGTTGTCCCACGCGCCGCCGCCGTTGTTGAGGACGGTGGCGAGCAGGACGCCCGCGATGGTGCCGACCATCAGCATGCCCGCGACGGCCTGGTAGCCGAGCAGGAGGCCGACCACGATCGGCGCCGCCACCGCGACCAGGCCGGGGGCGACCATCTCGCGCAGCGCGGCCCGGGTGGTGATGTCCACGACCCGCGCGTAGTCCGGGCGGCCGGTGTAGTCCATGATCCCCGGGATCTCGCGGAACTGGCGGCGGACCTCGACGATGATGGCCTGGGCCGTCTTGCCGACCGCCCTGATGGCGAGGCTGCTGAAGAAGTAGACGAGCATCGCGCCCATCATGGCCGCCACGAAGACGCCCACGTCGGCCAGGTTGACCGAGGTCAGGAGCACGACGCCCTGCTTGCCGCTCTTGATCTGGTTGCCCAGGATCAGGTTGACCTTGTCGATGTATGCCGAGAAGAGCAGGAACGCTGCCAGCGACGCCGACGCGATCGCGTAGCCCTTGGTCAGCGCCTTGGTCGTGTTGCCAACCGCGTCGAGGCGGTCGGTGATCTCCCGGGCGCCGGCCTCGGCGCGCGAGAACTCGGCCACGCCGCCCGCGTTGTCCGTGATCGGGCCGAACGTGTCCATGGCCAGCACGTAGGCGCACGTCATGAGCATGCCCATCGTCGCGACCGCGGTGCCGAACACGCCGCCCACGTCCTTGCCCGAGGCGTCGGTGAGGCCGGCCTGCGAGCCGAGCCAGTGGCTCGCGATGAGCGCGATGCCGATCGAGATGGCGGTGACCGCGGTGGTCTCGAAGCCGACCGCGGTGCCGCTGATGATGTTGGTCGCGGGGCCCGTCTTGGACGCCTCGGCGATCTCGCGCACCGGCCGGTACGAGCCGGCGGTGTAGTACTGGGTGATGTAGACGAACGCGACCGAGGTCGCCAGGCCCACAACGCCCGCGCCGAAGAACCAGACCCAGGTGGGGAGGCCGTTGGACGTGGCGCCGCCGCTGTCCATCATCACGTAGGTGGTGATCGCGAGGCCGACGACCGACAGGATCGTCGTGACCCAATAGCCGCGGTTGAGGATGTTCATCGGGTTCTCATCCTCGCGGCCGCGGATGAAGAACTGGATCGCGACGATGGTGGCCAGCAGGCCGAAGGCGCGGACGACCAGCGGGAAGAAGATCCAGGCCTCGGGGTGGGGCCAGCCCGCACCGCTCGCGATGGAGTACACCGCGACGCCAAGGATCATGGCGCCGATGTTCTCGGCCGCCGTCGACTCGAACAGGTCGGCACCGCGGCCGGCGCAGTCGCCCACGTTGTCGCCCACGAGGTCCGCGATCACGGCCGCGTTGCGGGGGTCGTCCTCGGGGATGCCCGCCTCGATCTTGCCGACGAGGTCGGAGCCCACGTCGGCCGCCTTGGTGTAGATGCCGCCGCCCAGCTGGGCGAACAGGGCGACGAAGCTGGCGCCGAAGCCGAAGCCGACGATCACGAACGGCGCCTGCTGGATCGTGATGTCCCCGATCAGCGCGTGGTAGGAGCTGAAGATCGCCCACACGCCGAGGAGCGACAGGGACACGACCAGGAAGCCCGACACGGCGCCGCCGCGCATGGCCACCTGGACGGCCTCGACGAGGCTCCGGCGGGCGGCCGCCGCGGTGCGCACGTTGGAGCGCACGCTGATCGTCATGCCGATGATGCCCGAGGCCATCGAGCAGGCGGCGCCGACGAGGAACGCGAACGCTGTCAGCAGCCCGATCGGCATGCCGGCCAGCGACGGCACGTCGGCCGTCTGGGTGGTCTCGACCGCTGAGATGACGGCGAAGATCACGACGGCCCCGACGAGCGCGAGCACGGTGATCGTCGAGTACTGGCGCTTGACGAAGGCGTCCGCGCCCTCGCGGATCGTGTCGCCGACGTCTTGCATCGCCTGCGGACCCTTGTCGCGGGACAGCACGTCCCGCGCCAGGTAGAGAGCGAATAGGACCGCGAGGATCCCCGCGATCGGGATTAGCCACTGGAGCGCTTCGGCCATCAGGTTTCGCAGAGCCTCCTACCCACGTGCTGCCGGAACGTCGTCGATCGTGCGGCTCGCCTGGGCGCCAGCCCGATCCGGGGACGAGGACTGCGCGGGCGGCGCGGCGGGGCGGTCGGACGGGGGCTCGGCACACCACAGGAGCCCGGTCGCCAAACGCGGCGAGTGTATGCGTGCGCCCATGCACGGGTCAAACTCCATACGGCCCCCGAGCGCATCGGATGCACCCGATCTCGCGGGCCATGCACTCCGGTCCCCCGCCGGACGCTGCGCAGGCCCCTTGGCCCTTCCCTCCGCCGTCGGTGCGGATCCGCCTGTATGCTCCCCCGGTGGATAAGCGGTCCAGTGTCGGGTGCCTGGTCGAGATCGTCGAGACGCTCGTCCTCACCCTCGTCATCTTCTTCGTCATCCAGAACTTCATCGCCCAGCCGTACCAGGTCCAGCAGAACTCGATGGAGCGGACGCTCGAGCCAGGCCAATACGTGCTCGTGGACAAGCTCACCCCGCGCTGGGACCCCTACAAGCGCGGCGACGTGGTCGTGTTCAGCCCGCCGCCCACCTGGACCACCGACCCGACGCCGTTCATCAAGCGCGTGATCGGCCTGCCCGGCGACGACGTGGAGGTCAAGGACGACGGCAAGGTGTACGTGAACGGCGTCGCGCTCGACGAGCCGTACACCTACAAGAACGCGCAGGGCATCAACGAGCCCACCGTGCCGCTGGGCGACACCTCGTCCTGGGTGGTGCCAGCGGGCGACATGTTCGTGATGGGCGACCACCGCCAGAAGTCGGCGGACTCGCGCGCGTTCGGGCCCATCCCGGAGTCGAGCGTCATCGGCAGGGCGTTCCTGCGCTACTGGCCCATCTCGACGATCGGCATCATCGGGACCCCGTCCTACCCGGGCGTCCCGGCCGCGGCCCCCTGACCCGCGCGCGCCGGTGCTGACGCCCCTCCTGGTCCTCCTCGCGGCCCTGGCCGTCGCCGCCACCGTCGTCGCGGTGGCCGCGCCCGATCCGCGACACGCCACGCTCGGCGCCTTCGCCGCCCTGCTGCTCTCGTCGCTCGTGTCAGACCCGCTGCCGTCCGGCACGGCCCTCGTCGCCCGCGCCCTGGGAGCGCTGCTCGGCGGCTGGCTCGTCTGGATGGCGGTGCGTGCCGCGCCCCGGAGCACCGCCCGGTCGGCCCTGGGCTGGCCCGGCGGGGCGGGGGTGGGCGCCGCCGCGTTCGCGATCGGCTGGCTTGCGGCGTCTGCCCTCGGGGTGACGCTGGCGTCCCACGTGGGCAGCGCGGTGCCCGATGTCCCCGGGGGCGTGCTCGCGGGCGGCTCGCTGGCGAGCAGGGCGGGCATCGCCGCGGCCGTGGCGATCGCGGTCCTCGCGGCCCCGTCCGTCGTGCTGCCGCGCGACGGCCTCCGGCTGGGGCTTGGGGTGGTGCTGCTGGTCGCCGCCGCCGGCCTGGCCAGCGACGCGCTGATCGCGGTGCCGGATGATTCGCTCGAGCTCGCCCTCGCGGTGCTGGTGGCGCTGCTCGGGGCCACCGTGGCCGCGGTCACCGCGACGATGCTCCGCAACGGGGGCGACCTCGTCCTGCGCGACGTGCTCGCGCGCGAGCCCGCGGTCCGCCACCGCGCGGCCGACGACGCGCACCCGGGGTCCGCGCGGTGACCCTGCTCCTGCTGCTCGTCCTCGGCGTCGCGGCGTCCGCCGGGTCCGCCTGGGCGCTGGCCCGGGGCGGCACGGCCGCCCGCCTCGGGGCGATTGGCGGCGTGCTCGCGCTGGTGCTGATCGCGGCCCTCGCAGCCGCCTCCCCCACGCCCTCCTCGCTGACCCCCGACGACGCGGGCTCCGTGCCGGGAACGCTCTGGAACGGCGCGCTGGTGCCCGGCGCCTACCTGCGGCTCGTGGTCGTGCTGTGGTCGGCGAGCTCGGTCGTGCTCGTCGGGGTTGCCTGGCTGCTGCGCGGGACGGCCGGCCTTCGGGGTCTGCTCCCCGCCTCGCTCAGCGCGCTCGTCGGGGCCGCGGTCGCGCTCGCCGCGGCGACTCCGGCGCTCGGGGTCGTCGCCGGCGGCGCCACGGGTCTCGCCGCGATCCCGATCGTGCTCGCCACACCGCGCTCCGCCGCGACGGGCGTCGCCGCACGGGAGGTCCGCAACGCCGTCGCCACGGCCCTCATCGTGCTCGCCGTGGCGTCCCTGACCCCGGTCCTCGCCCGCCTCGTCCTCGCGGACCCCGACAGCGCGTCGGGCGGCTCAGGCGCGGTGGCCGCGGTCAGCTTCGGGCTGCTGGCCATGGCCGTGGTGCTCGCGGCACGGCTCGGCGGGATCCCCTACCACGTGCGCGTCAGCGCGCTCACCGACATCGCCCCGTCGGGGTCACTGCCGCTCGTCGCCGCCTGGCTGCCGCTGCCGTTCGCCACGGTCGCGGTCGGGATCGCGGTGGGGGTCCTGGCGCCGATCGCGCCGCCGGTGGGCCCCGCGCAGGCGCTGATCGTGGCCGCGACCCTGCTCGCCACGCTGGCCGCCTGTCTGGTCGCGTTCCTCCAGGACGACCTGCGCCACGCGGTCGGGTACCTCACGATCGCGGACCTCGGCCTCGTCCTCCTCGTGCTTGCCGCCCTCGACCAGGAGCTGTGGGGCCCGGCACGCGTCTGGCTGCTCACCGCCGCCGTGACGAAGACGGCCCTGGCTGCGTGGGCCGTCGTGGTCGAGGACCGCTTCGAGACCCGCGCCGTCCCCGACCTGCGCGGCTGGATGCGGCCGTCGCCCATGCTGGCGGTGGCGCTGCTCCTGATCATGCTCGCGACGTACGGGCTGCCGGGGTGGGCCGTGATGACCGCCCGCACCGACCTGGCCGGCCACGCGGCCGGTGCCCCGTGGAGCGCGGTCGTGCTGGTGGTCTCGCTGCTGACCCTGCCCGCGTACCTGCGCTGGCTGTGGCTCGGCATCGGGGTCCCGACCACGCACGTCGAGCGCTCGGTGCCCGAGTTCGCCGGCCTCGACGCGGCGCGGCTCCCCGCACGGCGCCTCGCCATCCCCGCGCCGCGCCGCGGCAGCGCCGACACGCTCCCCGTCGAGCAGGAGAGGAGCGACGAGGAGCCGGGCACGCCCGCCGGGGGCGATTGGCCGGCCGATGCGGCGGTCGCCGAGGCCGCGGTCCCGCCCCGCGCCGCACGCTCGACGAGCAGCCTCGCGGCGAGGACGCGCGCCGCCGCGCGACTCGGCGGCACCACGATGATGTCGGCGCCGGCGGCGCCCGAGGCCAGGGCCGGCACGGGTCGGCCCACACGCCGCACGGGACTGGCGGGCGGCGGGGACGGCGCCGGCTCGCGCGGGCAGGAGCCCGTGACGGGCAACGACGATGGCGTCCCGCGGCGGGCCCGGGAGGCTGACCCGCGCCCGGATGCGGCCGCGCGCGCCGCCGAGACTGTCAGGCGCCACCGCACCGGCCTGCTGTCGGGCGCGGTGCTCGCGCTCGCGCTGCTGGCCTCCCTGGTGGCCTTCGGCTCGTTCGGCGTGGCACAGGCGGCCGGCGAGCCCACCCCGGCCGTGGCGGGGGTCGTCCTCGGCGGGAACTAGGCGACCCGGTCATCACGTCGCTCGCAAGGTGCCTTCCGGGCCCCCGCTTCGTGCTGGCGCCTGACTCCCGCTGGGGTCCCCGGGCGCCGCGGCGTGCCCCCGCGTGCACCTATGAGCATGAACTCCTCGTCAGCGACGCGCACCGGGAACCTCGTCGATGGCCATGGCGTCGTGCGCCCATGAGGCGGCTCGCGTTCGTGCTCACCCTCGCCCTCGTCGGAGGCTGCGCAGCCCGCTCGGCCCCGTCCGTCACCGCTCCGACCCCCTCTGGTCCGTCGGCGGCTGCCGTCGCCTCGCCCCCCGCCCTCCCATCGACCGGCCAGGCGGGATCGGGCACGTCCGTGACGTGCACCCTGGCGGCGGACGTCTGCGGCGACGCCGTTCGGGCCGTGGAGGCCGCCTCCGGCCTCGACGCCGCCGGAATGCCGGCTGCCGCGGTCGAGATCGTGGACATGACCGACTGCCGGACGGTCACGGGCGCTCCGAAGGGCTACGTCCCGTGCGCCGCGGCGCTCATCCTCCCCGCGGAGCCCAGCGCCGTCGGCGGCGGTGACGCGCTGGCGACCGTGACCTACCTGGACGGCGGCGGCAAGGCGTTCCTCTACCTCTGGTGGTGGACCTACGCGTCCGGGCGCGGCGCGATCAACGCTGCGCTGGAGGCCCGCAGCTCGTAGCCTCCCGCGGTGTGACGACGCGCTTCCCGCGCCTCGGCCTCCCGCCCGTGGTCCTCGGCGACAGGGTCCGCGGGGCCGGTGGGATCTTGATCTCGAGATTGGGGCCGCGGCTGCCGGCGAGCGTCTGGATGCCCGCGTCGCCTCGGCACGGACAGGGTGGTTCGGGCGGTGGCCGTCGGCCAGGGCGTTCAGTCCTCGGGGGCGAGCACCCAGCGGTCGATCTCGCGGACGTACGCGAGCAGCTCCTCGGGCCGGAACCAGAGCGCGAGCTCGGCGGCGGCGGTCTCGGGACTGTCCGAGGCGTGGACGAGGTTCTGCGAGGTCTCGACCGCGAAGTCGCCGCGGATGGAGCCCGGCGCGGCCTCGTGCGGCCGGGTGGCGCCGTTCATCGCGCGCACGACGGCGATGGCGTTGGGCCCCTCGAGGGCGGCGGCGACGAGCGGGCCAGACGTGATGAACTCGACGAGGCCCTTGAAGAACGGCTTCTCGCGGTGGACCGCGTAGTGCTGCTCGGCGAGCGCCCGGTCCACCTGGACGAGCTTGAGGCCGACGAGCTTGAGGCCTCGTTCCTCGAAGCGGGTGAGCACCCGGCCGACCAGCTGGCGCTGGACACCGTCGGGCTTGACGAGGAGGAGGGTGCGCTGGAGATCCGCCATGGGATGGGTGTGCCTCTCGTGTCGCGCGAGCCGCTCTCGGCCCGCCGTCTGGTGGGTGTCGGGACGCGTCGCCGACGACGGACGAGCCGGCGTGGCGCGGGGAGCAAGAGGATAGCGTGCGCGACCGCCCCGGCGAGGCCGGTCGATGGCGGCGCGACCGCATGGGGCCCCGCGGGCCCGCGCAGCGCGTCAGCGCTCGTCGCGGGAGATGGCGGGATCGTCGTCGAACAGCCCAGGACCCCCTGACGACGGATTGGCGGCAGCCTCTGACGATCGGCCGCGCGCCCGGTCGAAGGCCTGGAGCGCGTCCGCCTCGCGGCCCACAAGCCGCAGCGCATCGCCGCGCACCAGGGCGAGCTGGGGCTGGTCGTCGCGGCCCGCCACTGCACGCAGCACATCCTCGGCGAACCCGGGCTCCAGCCGCATCGCCACGCCCAGGAGCAGCGCGGCGCGACCCGTGTCGCCTCGAGCCAGGGCCGCCCGCCCGCCGGCGAACGCCTCGGCCGCGGTCGACGGCGTGCCCTCGCCTTCGCGACCTGTGCGCCGGCTGCGGCGCCGCGTCTGTGCAGCGGCCGTCCCGCCTGGCGCCGGCGTCATCGGCCAGACCAGCGCCCGGGGCATGCCCGCGAACAGCGGGTCGAGCGGGCTGGTGGCGAGCTCCAGCGCCCGCGTCGAGAGGCGTCGCGCCTCGCCCGGGCGGCCGGCGGCAGCGACGGCCTCAGCCGCGATGACCAGCGCCAGCACCGGCTCGCCGCCCCGGGCGAGCAGCGCATTCGCGGCATCGCCGGCTCCCGACAGGTCGCCCGTCCGCCACCGGACCTCGGCCAGGTCGAGCAGCGCCTCCTCGTCGAGGCGGCCGCGGCCGGCGAGCGCCTCGAGCTGGGCACGGGCCAGGGCATGCTGGCCCGTCCGGAGGTGGAGGCTCGCGATGCGGAGGGCCGTCGGGCGACCGCCCTCGAGCGGATCCGACCCTCGCGTCGGCCCGAAGTCGAGTCGTGGCGTCGGTGCCGGTTCCGGTGTGGGATGCGGCCGCCTTGCGCGCTCGCCTCGGCTGGCGGGGGCCCCGACGACGCCCGCGGCCGCGTCGGCGCCGGCCGCGGGCGTCGTCGCCAGCTGCGAGCGGTCGGCCATGACCGGTACGAGGTCGCGTGGCGTCACGGCGGGCAGCTCGCGGTCGGCCGCGGCACGGACGGTGACGGAGACGAGGCCGGCGAGGCCCTCGGTGTCGGGCTCGGGGGGCGCGTCGGGCGCGCGCATCATCCCGCCCGGTGGCCCCGACTTGGGCGCAGGATCCAGGGAAGCTTCCGGAACAACCGGACCCGCTTCGGCGCCGTCGGCGTCTGGCGCGGCATCGCCGGCCTCGCCGGCCTCGGCCGCCTGCTCGGCCACGAGGGCCTCGTCGGCCTTGCCAGCGCCGTCGATGTCTGGCCCCGCCTCGCCAGCGCCATCCGCGGAGGGCCGCTCGGCTTCGTCGGCTTCGTCGGCGTCGGCGGCGTCGTCGGCGTCGGCCTCGTCGGCGCTGACCGGCAGCGCGGCGGCTGCCTCGTCGTCGGCGCCGCCGCCCGAACGCGTGTCCTCGGTGGCCGACGGGCCGCCGAGCTCCGCATCCTCGGCGCCCGGGCCGGCATCAACCGCCTCGGCAGCACCAGCGTCCATGGCGTCCTGCTCGTCCGGCGGCCCGCCCGTGGCAGCGTCGTGCGCGTCGTCCCGGGTGCCGGCCTCGTCGACCGGCCCGCCCTCACGCTCCACGTGGAGCTCGTCGTCGGGCCGACTGCGTCGCAGGAACCTCATCGCGGCAGCCGCAGATGCTTCTCGATGCCGCGCAGGTACTTCCCGGGCGCAACGACCGCCATGCGCAGGGCGTCGTCGCTGACCAGCCCGCGCGCGACGCGCAGGATCCCCTCGGACGTCACGCCCTCCACGGCCGCGAGCGCCTCGTCGAGCGTGTACACACGATCGTGCAGCGCCTCCTGGCCGCCCAGCCAGGACGCGAGGTGGCGCGTGTCGTCCATGCGCAGCTCGAGTCCGCCCGCCACGTACGCCTTCGCCTTCGCCAGCTCGTCGTCGGGGACCGGCTCCTGCGCCATCCGCCCGAGCTCGAGCAGGATCGCCTCGATGGCGGCGGGCAGCTCGGCGGGGTCGACGCCCGCGGAGATCTCGAGCGCCCCAGCGTCGGCGTACTCGACGAGACCCGAGCTCACATCGTAGGCGAGCCCCTTCTCCTCGCGGACGCCGAGGAACAGCCGGCTCGACATGCCGTCGCCCAGCACCGCGTTGAGCAGCGACATCTCCCAGCTGTCGGGGTGGTCGCGGCGAAGCGCGGGCAGCCCGATTGACAGCTGCGCCTGCGACGTCGCACGGCGGCCGGTGAGGACGCGGTCGCCGGCGGGCAGGGTCGGCGCCGGGTCGTAGCCGCCGAGCGCGCCGTCGCCGGTGCCGAACGCGTCGACCGCGAGGGCCACGGCCTCGTCGTGCTCGAGGTCGCCCGCCACGGCCACCACCACGTTGGACGGCCGGTAGCGCGAGGACCAGAACGCGTGGATCGCCGACGCCGGCAGCGCCCGGATGTCCTCCTCCTCGCCGCAGATCTCGCGGCCGAGGGCGCCCGTCCCGAACAGCGCCTGGCTCATCAGCTGCTGGCAGTACTCGGCGGGGTCGTCGCGGTACGAGCGGACCTCCTCGACGATCACGGCCCGCTCGGACTCGATGTCCGCGTCCGAGAGGTTCGGCCGGACGATGAGCTCGCCGACCACGCGCATGGCGGTCTCGGCGCGCCGGCGCGGGACCCGCACCCAGTAGACGGTGGACTCGCGGTCGGTCGCGGCGTTGGCGGAGCCGCCCACGCCCTCGACCGCCTCGGAGATGACCCGGCTCGAGGGGTAGGCGGCCGTCCCCTTGAAGGTCAGGTGCTCCATGAAGTGGGCGACGCCGATCTCGCCCGCGGCCTCCTGGCGCGACCCGGCGAGCACGTACGCGGCGATCGACACCGATCGCGACGCCGGCAGCCTGGCGGAGATGACGCGCGGCCCGTCGGGGAGTCGGGAGGTGCAGTGGAACATCTCCGCCGATGGTAGCCGGAAACGGAGGACCGGCGACCTCGCGATCGCCGGTCCGGTGCTGCGCGATTGCCTCGGGGCTCTACTTGATGAGCGACTGGATCCAGACGTTCGCGAAGTAGATGACGAAGGCGATGGCGACCCCCCACATGAGCGGGTGGATCGCGCTGAACTTGCCCTTGACCACCTTGAGCAGGACCCAGCTCACGAACCCGGCCCCGATGCCGACCGTGATGTCGTACGTCAGGGGCATCAGGATGATCGTGAGCAGCGCGGGCAGGCCCTCCTCCAGATCGGCGACGGGAATGTCCTTGACGAGGGTGAACATCAGGTAGCCGACCAGCACGAGGGCGGGCGCGGTTGCCTGGTTGGGAATCAGCCCGGCGATCGGCGACAGGAAGACGGCCAGCAGGAACAGGACGCCGGTGACGACCGACGCGAACCCGGTCCGACCACCCTCGGCGACACCCGCAGCGCTCTCGATGTACGTCGTGTTCGACGAGACGCCTGCAGATCCACCCGCGACGGCAGCGAGGCTGTCGACGATCAGGACCCGGCCGATGCCCGGCACGGTGCCGTCCGCGTTGGCGAGACCTGCCTCGGCCGCGATGCCGGTGACCGTGCCCATCGTGTCGAAGAAGTCACTGAGCATGAGCGCGAACACGGTTAGGACGCCGGTCACCACGCCCAGCTTGGTGAACACCTGGAATGGGTCCTCGAGGCCTAGGCCGAGCGTGGCCAGGCTCGGCGTCGCGACGAGCGACCCCTCGACCTTCTGCACCCCGAGCAGGATGGCGATGACGGTGGTGACGAGGATGCTGATGACCAGCGCGGCGCGGATCCGCATCGCCCACAGGACGAAGGTGATCACGAGGCCGACGATGAAGACCAGCTGCCCGGTCGTGGTCGGGAACGACAGCGTGACGAGCGTCCCGTCGCAGAATCCGAGCGTCGCCGAGTCCGGAGCGCAACCCGAGACGATCAGGCCGCCGTTGGCGAAGCCGATGAACAGGATGAACAGGCCGATGCCCACGCCGATCGCGCGCTTGAGCGCAATCGGCACGGCGCTCATGACCGCCTCGCGGAGGCCGACGGCCACGAGGATCGTGATGGCGACGCCCTCGAGCACGATCACGCCCATGGCGCCCTTCGCGTCAAGGCCCTTGGCCGTCAGCGTGAACGCCACGATCGCGTTGATGCCGAGGCCCGCCGCGAGCGCGAACGGGTAGTTGCCCACCACGCCCATCGCGATCGTCATGATTCCGGCGACCAGGGCGGTGCCTGCCGAGACGGCGACCGGATCGAGTCCGAGCGGCTTGGCGATGATGTTGCCGTTCAGGAAGATGATGTAGGCCATGACCATGAACGTGGTCAGGCCGGCACGGGTCTCGGTGCCGAGCGACGTCCCCCGCTCGGCGAACTTGAAGTAGGCCCCGATGGCGCCGCCGGTGGCGGGCTTCGGGGCGGCCGACGATGCGGCGCTCATGCGATGTCCTCTCCTCCCACTCGGTGATTGGGTGCCAGGCCCCCCAACCCGGCGGCGTCCGAAGCCGCCGGCGCGGTGCTACTCCTCGGGCCCCTCCAACCCCAGGAGCTCCATCTGGACGAACCCTCCCCCGGGGTCCAGCTCCAGCTGGCGCGGTGCCGAGCGGGCGTCGTCCTCGCCGACGGCGCTGGGCACGAACTCGATCACCACGCGCTCATCGCCCTGCACCAGCGTGTAGACCAGGAGTTGGTCGGGGCGCGTCTCGAACTCCAGGTGCTCGAAGGAGTCCACGTTGATCGTGATGGCGATGGGCGTGAAGTACGTCGACACCTGGGGCTCGTCGACCACGATCCGCTCCACCCAGCCGGTGCCGTGGGCGACGACCTCGCGTCCCCGCAGGTAGCGGTACGAGACGGTCTGCTTCTGGATGGGCCGGAGCAGGTGCCGGATGTCGATCCGGCTGGTCACGAGACCCGAGTTGACGAAGAACTTCGCGGGCGGATCGCTCGCCACGGTGGCTCCCACGACTGCAGGCTCGAGGGCGGAAGAGCGCTCGCCGCGCCGCCTTCCCGGGTGCGGCCCGACACACGCCGATCGTAACCGACGCGGCAGGTTGCGGGAGGGTGAAGTTCGCGCGGCGGCGAGCCTACGTCAGCGCCTCGAGCAGGAACGTCGCGGCGGCGATCACCAGGTACAGGGCCATGGCGCCGAACACCAGGTACAGCCGCACGCCGCGCTTGATGGCCGAGCCGCCCCCGACCAGGTACAGCACCGGCCCCGCAAAGGGCACGAGCAGCGTGGCCGTCATCCACGCGTAGCGGCGGCGGTCGGTGATGTCCTCGCGCCGCACCAGGTCCCAGAGCGAGATGGCCACCCAGGCCGCGTAGAGCACGAACGGCAGGATGTAGCCGTACAGGCCGAGCACGGTCGTCATGCCCGACGCGAGCGGAATGCCCAAGATCATCACCTCCCTCGCGGCCGGCGCCGGCGCACTCGCCGACGGGCCCGCCTTCGTGCCGGCCGCCGCGGCCGCCTCGAGCTCCCCAATGGTCCTGACCGCGACCGGCCCCGGCACGGCCGTCTCCGGCACGGCGAGCACCGGGGCGGCCGTGAGCGCGCCCGGCATCTGCGCCTGGTCGGGCGGCTGCGGCTCGGTCCGCCAGTCGCCGCCCGTCCAGTGGCCGCCCAGCGCCGTGGCGAACCGCGCGAGCAGCGAGAACGTCGCGCCCGCCTCGCCGCCGCCGGCGAACCGGTGGCCGCAGCCCGCCCACAGCTCGATCGCCGGGGGCATCGAGGTCGTGTACGCGTTGCCGCTGAAGCAGTCGCCGCTGGTGCTCACCGCGCCCATCGCCAGGTCCGCGCGACCCGAGCCGCGGACGACGTTGTCGCGCACCACGTTGCCCTGCGTGAGCCACAGGTTGTCGTCGAGGTTGGGCAGCAGGGCGATGCCGAACGTCGGGTTGTCCTCGACCAGGTTCCCCGCGATCAGGTTGTCGCGGCCGCCGGCGGCCACGATGCCGATGCCGTACGTGGGGTACTCGAGGCGCTTGGTCGGCGCGTCCACGGCCGCGTTGGCGTGGACCCAGTTGCCCTCGATGGTGATCGCGTGCTGCGGCGCCAGCCTCTCCGAGTCGAGCGTGTTGGGCACGATGCCCGCGAGGTTGTCCACCCACTCGCTGTTGGCGAGCACGAGGTCCCCACCGGCATTGGTGCCGCTGTAGCCGAGCGCGTTGTGCGTGGACACGACATCGTCGACCAGTGCGTGGCACGGGTCGCACTGGCCGATGTAGAAGCCGGAGTCGGGCTGGCCCGCCGCGTACGACTGGTCGAACCTGCCCCACACCGAGTCGAACGCGTAGATCCCGTAGTCGCCGTTCCCGTAGGCCGTCAGGTACGAGCCGCGGTACCCGTTGACGCCGGCCCAGTAGAAGCCGTTGAGCTGGTAATGGCGCGCGGTCATGTTCTCGACCGCCACGCCGTCCGCCTCCACGACGTGGATCCCGTTCGGGCGCGTGAAGTCGCCGTCGAGGACCGTGGTGTTGCGGTCCTCGCCGCGGATCGTGACGTACGGCGTGCGCACGAGCACGGCCTCGTGGTAGACGCCGGGCGCCACGAGCACCAGGTCGCCCGGGGACGCCGCGTCGACGCCCTTCTGGATCGTCGGCTGGTCGAGCGGCACGTGGATGGTCTTGCCGGGTGACGTCGGGACTGGCTCCCGGCCAGGGCCGACCGCGCCCTGGCCGCCGGACTGCGGCAGCGGGACGTCGCCCACGACGATGATCCCGCTCATCCCGATCCCGCCCGGCCCGCCGTGGAGCTTGCAGTTGAACGGGTAGATCCCGGGTGTCGTGTACGTGTGGCTGAACACCTGGCCGTCCTGGAGGACGCCGCTGTCGTAGGAGCCGTCGTCCGCGGTGACGGTGTGCGGGTTGCGGCCGTCGTTGTGGAACTCCACGGTTGTGCCGGGCGCGACGCGGAGCACCTGCGGGTCGAAGTAGTCGTCGAGGTTCTTCACCTGCGCGACGACCGTCGACCCGCCCGAGCCGGCCGCCGACGCCGGCGACCCATAGCCGCCGCCGGCCTGCGCCCCGGGCACAGAGCTTCCGATGAGCGCGACCTGGCCGCCCGCGCCGAAGAGCCGGTCGCGCAGCGCGGTGGTCCCGTGCAGCGGGCCCCAGCCGAGGTGGGCGCCGGCGACGATCACGACGAGGCATGCCAGCGGCCCGCCGACCAGCAGGCCGACCGCCCGCCTCGCGGTGAGGCGCGGACGGCCGGGACGCAGGACGTGGCCGAGGACGGGACGCATCGGGCGCGCACCCTAGCAGACGGCGGGGCCCCGGTGGCGGCCGTTGCGCACCGTATGATCCCTGCATGCTGCTCGTCGTCGACGTCGGGAACACGAACCTCACGATCGGGGTCGTCGAGCGAGGTGCCCTCGCGTCGCCACGCCGCGCCGCCACCCCGCACGGCGCCACGCCCGACGAGCTGGAGCTGCTGGTGTCGGGCCTGCTGGGCCTCGACGAGCGCACCCTCGACGCGGTGGACGCCATCGCACTCGCCTCGGTCGTGCCGGCCGCGACCGCGGGGCTCACCGCCCTCGGCGCCCGGCGCGGGATCGGCGTGCTGGTGGCGTCGCCGGGCACGGTCCCGCTGGCGATCCGCGTCGACCGCCCCGGCGAGGTCGGCGCCGACCGCGTCGTCAATGCGCTCGCCGCGGCGCGGCTCTACGGCACGCCCGCCGTGATCGCGGACGCGGGCACCGCCACCACGTTCGACTGCGTGGGGCCCGACGGGGCGTTCCTCGGCGGGGCGATCGCGCCCGGTCTCGTGCTGGGCATGGAGGCGCTCGCGGCGCGCACCGCCAAGCTACCGCGCATCGAGCTCCGCGCCCCGGACCGGGCCATCGGGCGCGACACCGTCCACGCCATCCAGTCGGGCACCGTCCTGGGCTACCAGGCGCTCGTGACCGGGCTGCTGGGCCGCATCCGGACGGAGCTGGCAGAGCTGCTCGGGGTGCCGGCCGACGAGGTCCGCACGATCCTCACCGGGGGCCTGTCCGCCGCGCCGTGGGCCAGTGGCGTCGCCGGCGTGGACGTCATCGACCCCGACCTCACGCTCAAGGGCCTCGCGATCCTCCACGCCGAGGTGGCCGGCGGCGAGCCGCTGGTCCACGCGTCATGAGCGAGGGGGCCGTCAGGCCCGGCGCGCCGCGCCTCGCCGGGCGGCTGATCGCCCTGGGCGCCTGCGGGTCGATCGCCGCGTACAAGGCCGTCGAGCTCGTCCGCCTCCTGCGCGGGGAGGGCGCGGACGTCGTCGTCATGCTCACGCCGTCGGCGGCCAAGTTCGTCGCGCCACTCACGCTCGCCGCGCTGTCGCGCCACGCTGTCGAGACGGACGTCCTGGGCCTCCTCCCCGACGAGCGCATCGGGCACATCGTGGTCGCCGACACGGCCGACGCCGTGGTCATCGCCCCGGCGACCGCGCGCTGGCTGGGCGCCATGGCCAGCGGGATCGCCAGCGACGCGGTCGTCGCCGCCTGCCTCGCGACGACCGCGCCCGTGGTGTTCGCCCCGGCCATGGACGGCGACATGTGGACGCACCCGGCCACGCGCGCCAACGTGGAGCGGCTGCAGCGCGACTTCGGCTACGTGCTGGTCCCGCCCGACACGGGCGAGCTCGCATCCGGCCAGTCGGGCGTGGGCCGCCTGGCCGAGCTGCCGGGCATCGTGGACGCGGTGGTGGCGGCCGTCGGCGGGCGCCCGGTCCGCCAGCCCGACCCCGCCGTCCGCCCGCCGGAGCTCCCCGCGCCGCGCGAGCCGGACCTCGAGGGCCGCTCGATCGTCGTCTCTGCGGGCGGCACCGCCGAGGCGATCGACCCGGTCCGGTTCATCGGCAACCGCAGCACCGGCAGGATGGGCGTCGCGATCGCCGAGGCCGCCCTCGACCGTGGCGCGCGCGTCACGATCGTCGCCGGCCGCGTGGAGGTGGCGCTCCCGGCGGCCGCCACGGTGGTCCGCGCCGAGTCCACCGCCGACATGCGGGCCGCCGTGCTCGACGCCGTCATCGGGCGCCGCGCCGACGCGCTCGTCATGGCCGCCGCCGTCGCCGACTTCCGGCCGCGCCGGGCAGCCGACCACAAGCTGGTCCGGGGCGGGCCGCTCACGCTCGAGCTCGAGCCCACCGAGGACATCCTCGCGGAGGTGGCGGCCCAAGCCAGCGCGCTCGACCCGCGGCCCGTCATCGTGGGCTTCGCGGCCGAGACGGGCTCGCTCGAGCGGGCGCCCGACAAGCTGCGCCGCAAGGGCGCGGACCTGCTGGTCGCCAACGACGTCGCCGAGCCCGGCTCCGGCTTCGGCACCGACACGAACCGCGTCGTCATCCTGAGCGCCGACGGGTCGCGCGACGACCTGCCGCTCCTGCCCAAGCGCGAGGTCGCCGAACGCCTCCTCGACCGCGTGGCGGCTGCGCTTGCCGCCCGTCCGGCCCGGGCGCACACTGGCGCGACCAGCACGGAGAACCCATGAGCGTCCAGTCCGAAACCGTCCGCCGCCTCTCGGTCGTCGACATCGCGAAGCTCTACGCCGACGGCGTCCGGATCGCAACGGTCACCGCCTACGACTACCCGACGGCACAGCTCGTCGACGAGGCGGGCATCCCGCTCATCCTCGTGGGCGATTCGCTCGGCCAGGTGATGCTGGGCTACGACAGCACGGTCCGGGTGTCGATGGAGGAGATGCTCCACCACACCAAGGCCGTGGTCCGAGGCTCGCAGCGGGCGCTCGTCGTGGCCGACATGCCGTTCCTCTCCTACGCGAGCCCGCAGGACGCACTCGCGAACGCGGGACGGTTCCTCCGCGACGCGGGCGCCCAGGCCGTCAAGGTGGAGGGCGGGGTCCGCTCCGCCCGGGCCATCGAGGCCCTGGTCAAGGCCGGGATCCCGGTGATGGGCCACATCGGCCTCACGCCCCAGTCCATCAACACCATCGGCCGCACCCGCGTCCAGGGCAAGGGCCGCGACCAGGCCCGGGCCCTGCTCGCCGACGCCCTGGCCATCCAGGAGGCGGGCGCCTTCTCGATCGTGCTCGAGCTGCTGCCGGGCCAGCTGGCCGAGGCCGTCACCGAGCGGCTCCGCATCCCCACGATCGGCATCGGGGCCGGCGCCGGGTGCTCGGGCCAGATCCAGGTCATCACCGACCTGATCGGGCTCGGGACGTGGACCCCGCGCCACGCGCGCACGTACGCGGACACGCACCGCGTGATCCTCGAGGCGCTCCAGGGCTACCGGGCGGACACCGAGGCGGGCACGTTCCCCGGGCCGGCCGAGACCGTGCTCATGGACCCGGGCGTGCTCGACGAGGTGCTGGGCCGCGGCGTCGCGGACCGGGCGGACGTCCCGGCCGGCGGCATCCCGCTCGACCGCGACCTCTAGCCGCCCGTCTCGCGCGACCCGCCCGCCCACGACCCGAGCCCGAAGCCCGCATGCAGGTCGTCCGGACGCGCGCCGAGCTTCGCGCGGCGCTGGCGGTGTCGCCCCGCCCGATCGGCCTGGTGCCGACGATGGGCTGGCTCCACGCGGGCCACGTCTCGCTCGTCGAGCGGGCGCGCGCCGAGAGCGCGACCGTGGTCATGTCGATCTTCGTCAACCCGCGCCAGTTCGGCGAGGCGCGCGACTTCGAGCAGTACCCGCGCAACGAGGCGCGAGACCTCGCGCGCGCCGAGGCCGCGGGCGTGGACATCGTGTTCGCGCCCGGTGTGGACGAGGTCTACCCGCCCGGCTTCGACACGGTGGTGAGCGTGGGCGCGATCGCCCGCCCGCTCGAGGGCGCGGCCCGCCCGGGCCACTTCGACGGGGTCGCCACCGTCGTCGCGATCCTGTTCGCGCTGGTCGGCGCCGAGCGCGCCTACTTCGGGCTCAAGGACTACCAGCAGATCGCGGTGATCCGGCGGATGGCGCTCGACCTCGCGCTGCCCACCGAGGTTGTCGCCTGCCCGACGGTGCGGGAAGCCGACGGCCTCGCGATGTCGTCGCGCAACGCGCGGCTCTCGGCCGAGGGGCGGGCGCGGGCGGCCGTGCTGCACCGCGCGCTCGCCGTGGGGGCGGCGCAGGTGCGGGCGGGCGGGCGGGCGGGCGGGCGGTCGGGCGCGGTCGTCCGGGATGCCGTCTGCGCGGTCCTGGCGCACGAGCCGGCGGTCGAGCTCGACTACGTGTCGGTGGCCGACCCCGACACGCTCGTGGAGCTCGACGCGATCAGCGGGCGTGCGCTCATCTCGCTCGCGGCGCGCATCGAGGGCGTCCGCCTCATCGACAACGAGCTCGTCGGCTAGATCGACTGCGGTGCGGCGCGCGTGAGCGCGACTGGCCGGCCGACCGCCAGCCAGGTGACCGCGGCCCCCATCGCTGCCAGCGCTGTGACCGCGTAGAACATGGCGTCGAGACCCGAGGCGCCCGCGATCCAGCCGGCGCCGAGCGAGCCCACGATCGTCCCGATCGCGTAGGCGGTGCCGAGGAACAGCGCCTGGGCCGTCGCGCGCATCGTCACGGGCACGCGGTCGGCGAGCCACGTCGTGACGCCCACCAGGTAGAGCGCGAAGCCGACGCCCGAGAGGAGCGCCACGGCGACGGTCGCAAGGTCATTCCCGGCGACCGACCAGCCGAGGTTCCGGAGGGCGAGGACCGCTGCCCCCACCGCGATCAGCAGGGGCACCCCGACCCGGCCGGCCAGCCGCCGGAACAGCAGCATCATCGGGATCTCGACCACCGCGTTGACCGCCCAGCCGACCCCCACCAGGCCCGCGTCGGCACCCTGCGACACCAGCCGCAGCGAGAAGAACGCGGAGGCGCCGCTGCAGGCGGCCCAGACCACGACCGAGCCCGCGAACATGAGCGCCATCGACCGGTTGCGCAGCAGCCGGAGCGCGCCCACCGGGCCGACGCCGGCCACCCGCCCGCGCGTCCCGGCACGCCCGAACCGGGTCGCGACCCAGAAGCCCGCGAACGCGACGAGCGGCACGTAGGCGGCGAACAGCGCGCGGGGGCCGAACGCGTCCGCCACCACGCCCACGACTACTGTCGCCACGATGAACCCGGCCGAGCCGATCCCGCGCGCCTGGCCGTAGCGGTCGCGGTGCGCCCCGAGCGCAGTCACGGTCCGGGTGTCCACCAGGGGCGCCCAGGCGCTGCTGCCCACCGCGAGGAGAGCGACCAGGGGGAACAGCCAGGGCGTCGCCGGGCCGGCGGCCATCAGCAGCGCCGCGCTGACGCAGACGACCGCCGCGGCCACCAGCGGGAACCGTACGTCGCCGAGCCGGTCGGCGACCAGCCCCCAGGCGGGCGCGGCCAGCACCTGCACGGCCGCCGGGATCGCGGTCAGCAGGCCGATCGCCGCGAGGCCGACCCCGAGCGCGCTGAAGTAGACGGGCCAGTAGGGGCTCCACGCCCCGATCGCGCCGAAGTACAGCGCATAGGCGACCCCGGAGGTGAGCACGACCGCCAGCGGCGAGGCGCTCGGCTCGGCCTCCGCCGGTGCGGCGGGCGCGGACGGGGGTGCGGCGGTGCTCAGGGTCGGCCGGCCTCGGTGGCCGCCTCGAGGAACCGGTCGATGAACAGGTGCTCCCACACCAGCGACTTGATCATCTCGATCTTGCCCGCGTCGGCCGAGTGGGTCTTGACCAGCAGGTCGTGCACCGCGGACGCCACCGGGTAGGTGTCGTCGGGCACGGCCGCCACGAACATCCCGGACTGCTGGACGGCGTCGAGGACCTCCGGGCGCGGCATGTACCCGCCGGTCAGCAGGATCCCGAGCGCCTTCGCGTCGGGCCCGGCGTCCACCGCGCCCGGCGTCTGGACCACCAGCTCGTCGATCTGCTCCACCGTCGAGGGCAGCACGCGCCACGCGACGTGGGCGACGTGGGCGGCGGCGAGCGTGAGGATCGCGTCCTCCCGGTCGCCGGGCAGGATCACCAGGGTCCCGGGCCCGATCCGCTCGAGCATGTGGCCCGGCTCCATGGCGCCGATGGCCACGCCGTCGATCACCCGGTCGAGGTCGGGCCCGGGGTTGAGGACCTGTGCGCCGACGCCCTCGATCACCATCTCGAGCGTGGGGTTGGAGAGCACCGGCCGGTACGGCAGCACGCCCAGCAGCGGGATCCCGTGGCGCGCCAGCCCGCGCTCGAGGGTCCGTGCGATCCCGGGCTGCTCGTCGATTCGCACCTTGTTGACGATCGCGCCGGCCACCTTGACCCCGCACGACGCGAAGTGCGACGCGTTGAGCACGATCTCGTCGATCGGCCGGCCGACGCCGCCCTCGGAGACGATGACCGCGGGCGCGTGGAGCCGTCCGGCGACAACCGCGTTCGAGAGGCCGATGACGGCGCCGACGCCCGCATGGCCCGTGCCCTCGATCAGCAGCACGTCGTGGTCGGCGAAGGTGGCGTGCGCGGCGTCGATGCGGGCGCCCAGGTCCTCGACCACCTCCCCCGCGATGTACGCCTTGGTGAACCCGCGCGGGATGTGGACCGGGCTCATCACCCCGAACGGCTCGGACAGCCCGAACACATCGCGCATGAGCACGGCGTCCTCGTCGGCGGGCACGCCGTCGACGAACAGGGTCCGCTGGCCCACCGGCTTCATGAACCCCGCGTGCAGGCCGCGGCGTCGGAAGCCGTCGAGCAGCCCGAGGCTGGCCGTGGTCTTGCCGCGGTTCTGGCCGGTGGCGGCGAGGTACAGGTGGCGCATGACGCCGCTCTGGGGCGGTGGGCGGCGTCAGCCGCGGGGTGCGGTCTTGCGCTCGATCAGCGCAACGGCCTCGCGGAGCCGCGTCAGCCCCTCCTCGTCCACGCTGTCGGGCTCGAGGTGCGGGCCGAGGCGCTCCATGATGTCGGTGACCAGCCCGAGGAACACGGCCGCGTCGGCGAGGAAGAACTGCGGCTCGTTGTTGTAGCGGACCAGCGTCAGGCGGCCCTGGAGCACGCGGCGCTCGTCCATGTGCGCCACCTGCGTGCCGAAGTTGTGGCCCTGGATGCCGTCGGGGTTGTTGAGGAAGTTGAGCGCGTTGTCGATCGCGAGGCCGAACCGGGCACGCCAGGCGACCAGCCGCTCATGGACCTCGGGCGGGATGCGGACCTCCGCGACCTCCTCGAACACCTCGGGCGCCACGGTGAGCAGCCCGACGAGCGTGGTGCCGGCGCGGGCGCCGAGCATGACCTGCAGGCTCCGCTCGAGCGTGAACACCTCCGAGTCGAAGCGCGGGCTGGTGATGACGTCGGTCAGGAGGTCCTCGACATTGTCGAGGCTGCCCGGGTCGTTGAGGGCGTTGGCGAGGTGGAGGATCTCCTCCTTGAAGAGGAACTTCTCCTCGTGGTCGAGCATGGCCGGATGGTAGCAGGGGGCCTGCTGCGCGGCCCGCCACTGGTGGGGATCGTCCGGCTCCCGGCCTCCCCTATCCGGACCATTCGTGATCCGGGCGGCGGCCAGTAACCTCTGGGGCAGGCCCATGGATGCCACCGTCGCATGCTCGCATTCCTCCGGTCGCTGACCTCGGACGGCGCCGAGGCACCGGCGTACCTGCGCAGCGATCCGGCCCGCCGCGCCGTGCGCGGCGCGGTGCTGTTCTCGGCGGCCTCGGCAGCCGTCTTCGCGCTCCTCTACCTGGCGACCGGTCCCACGGCGTTCGTCGCGCCCAACCTCATCGGGTCGGGGCTGCTGGCCCTCGTGGCCGCCGACAGGGGGCGCCACCCGGTCGCGCAGGTCTACGCGGCCGTCGGCGTCGCCCTCGTGCTGTTCGGCTTCGAGCTGGGGCTCATCGGCCACGTCGACAACGGGATCACGATCTGGTTCATCGTTCCCAACGTGGCCGTCATGCTGCTCGGGATGCGCCGTGCGGCGACCTTGTGCGCGATCACAACGGTGGCGGAGGTCGCCGCCGTCGCCATCGCCTCCTGGGCAGGCCTGCTCAGCAGCGTGGCGACCCTCCCCAATCCGGACCTCATCATGGTCATGTCGCTCGTCGGCGTCCTGTGCGTGTGCGGCGTGCTGGCCTGGCTCGTCTACCGCTCTCGCGTGGGGCTGCTGGCCGAGGTGCAGACGCAGAACGCCGCCCTGGCCGCGGCCCTCGACGAGGCGCACGAGGCACGGAACGAGGCCGTGGAGGCATCCTTGGCGAAGGACCGCTTCTTCGCCAACCTGACGCACGAGATCCGGACCCCGCTGACCGGGATCGCGGGCAGCGCCGAGCTCCTGGCTGACGGGCACCTCGCGGGCGAGCAGCGCCAGCTGGCGGACGCGCTCCTCGCCAGCACCCGAGGCCTGGCCACGCTCGTGAACGCCATGCTCGACCACGCCCGGCTCGCGGCCGGCCACGCGGTGCTGGACGCCGCGCCGGTCGTGCCCAGGCGGCTGGCCGACGACATCAAGAGCCTCTACCAGCCGGTTGCCGAGGACCGCGGCCTGGTATTCGATGTGGTGGTGGCCGACGGCACGCCAGCGCTCGTCGAGACCGACGGCGTCCGCCTCCGGCAGGTGATCGCGAACCTGGCCGCCAACGCGCTCAAGTTCACCGAGGCCGGCAGCGTCCGCGTGACGCTGGCATGGGAGGCGGGCGACGCGGCGCCGGCCGGCACGATCGTGGCCACGGTGGACGACACCGGGCCCGGCATCCCCGCCGAGCTGCTCGACGCCGTGTTCGAGCCATTCGTCCAGGGCGACGCGTCGATCAGCCGTGAGTACGGCGGCACGGGCCTCGGCCTCGCGATCTCGCGTCAGCTGGCCGAGCTGCTGGGCGGCACCATCGAGCTCTCGAGCCTCGTCGGACGCGGCTCGACCTTCACCGTGCGCGTGCCGGCGGACGTGCTGGCGGCGACGGCCGAGCGGTCCCGGGAGGCTGAGCCGCCCGGGGTTCCCGCTGCAGCCGCCGGCAGGGGCGAGTCCGCGGGTGAGCGCCCGCTCGCGGGCCTGCGCGTCCTGCTCGTCGAGGACCACGACCTCAACCGCGCGGTCGCCACCGCGATGCTCAGGCGGTCCGGCGCGGAGGTGGTCGAGGCCACCGGCGGTCACGAGGCCGTGGCGCTGGCCGCCTCGCGCGGCCTCGATGTCGTGCTCATGGATCTCCAGATGCCCGGGCTCGACGGCATTGAGGCCGCGCGCCGGATCCGGGCCGCCGAGGCCGAGGGCGTCACGCCGCGCGTGCCCATCATCGCGATGACCGGCAACGCGCTCGAGGACTACGGGGCAGCGTGCGCGGAGGCAGGCATGGACGCCTTCATCACCAAGCCCGTGACGGCGGGCGAGCTCCGCCGGGTGGTGGCCCAGGCGCTCGCCCGCGCCTGACGCGCTGCGCCGCGCTACGGCGCGAGCGGCCCGTCGCCCAGGCGGTCGAACAGGTTGCGCGTCATCTGGCCGACGCGGTCGTCCACTGGCGTCTTGACGCCGAGGTATGAGCGGTCCCCGTACTCGTCGAGCGCCCACGACCACTGGAAGGTCCCGGCGGCCACGACCGTGGCGCCGGACTGGGCGGTGTAGGCGGTCGCGTTGTGGATCGGCTTGCTCGGATAGGCGCCCGGGTCGAGTGACGGGCGCGGCTCCGCGTTGACCGGCCCGTTGGCGAGCACCACGGTGCCCGGGTTCGCCAGGCCCGGGAAGTACGTGTCGAACTCCTGGCCCACGAGGTTCGCGATGGCGTCGCCGTTCTGCAGGCCGGTCCCCTCGTAGAGCCAGTGGTCGTGGCCGGCCACGACCCAGTCGGCCGACCGCCGGACGATCGAGCCGTACATCTCGCCGACGAGCGGCGCCTCCGGATCGTTGACCGGCGGCTCGCGCCAGCGGCACGTCGTCAGGCCGGGCGCCGTGGCGGTGATCGGGTCGGCCGTCCGGCTCTTGTAGCAGGTGATCCTGGTGGCGGGTCCGGAGGGCCCGTCCTCGAGGCGCGTCTGCCAGTAGACCTCGTTGCCGGTGAGGAACGCCACGTTGGTCCCGGAGGCGATGGCCGCCTCAAGCCGCGTCCGCATCGGCCGCGACCAGTACTCCGGATGGCCGGCCATCACGATCATGCGGCGGCCGCTGACGAGCTCGGGGTGGCGCTCGAGGTCGAGGTCGGCGATGTACTCGACGTCGCGGTCGTTGCGCTCCATCCAGCGGATGAACTGGAGCTCCCAGCGGCGCAGGTAGCCGGCGCCGGCGTCGAGCCCGTACGGCCGATCGAAGGAGACCTGCGCCGAGCGGCGGTCGCTCGTGGCCGGCACCTTGCGGCCGCTGCTGTTCGCGTAGAGGTCGAGACCGCCCCAGGTGTTGTAGGCCTGCCACGTGCAGGCGGCGCTCACGAACAGCACCGGGGCGACGACGGTGGACGTCGGGTCGGGCCGCAGGACGATCGGGACGTTGGCGATCGAGTGGCCCTTCGGCGTCCGCAGCACGGCGAGCAGCATCCCGCTCCGGACACCCGTGGGGGCCGTGGTCTGGAGCGTCGGCGTCCAGCGCGCCTCGACCATGCCGGTCACCGGGTCCACCGTCGCGCCGCGCTGGTGGCGCAGCTTCACGCCGTGGTTGGTGCCGAGGAGCCGGGCGCCCATGCCGTCGTACCAGCCCAGCCGGTACCACTCCACGTTGACGGTCCCACTCCCCGCCGCCCGCAGGGCGAGGGGCTCGCCCGGCCCCACCGACGCCAGGCCCAGGTAGACGCGTGCCTGGCTCGCGACGCGGCTCCGGTCCCAGCGCGGGTCGCCGCGGAGCGCGTTCTCGGCCCGCATCCCCGTGTCGCGGTCCGGCGGCAGCGACGGCGGCGGCGAGGTGCGGCCCGGCGACGCCGACGGCGGCGGCGACCCGGCCGGGGACGACCCCGGTGCGGCCGACGGGAGGTGGGTGGCGGTCGCGACGGGCGCGCGGGGCGGGGACCCGTTCCCACAGGCTGCCAGCGCCGCGGCCGTGCCGGCCAGCGCCCCGGCTGCCAACAGACGGCGCCGGCTGATCGCCGGCGCGGCCGCGCTTGGCTGCTCGTCGTCCACGGTGGTCCCCTCGCTGGCCCGCTCCATCGCGGTGCCTTGGACGAGCCTACCCCCTGGCGCGTTTCGGACCGGCGAGCCGTTGTCCCGCGAATCGAAACGGCCCGGCGCGCGCCGGGCCGTTCGAGCCGTCAGTCGGGCTGCGGCCGGATCACCGGCCGCGGTCGATCACGGATACAGGCCGCGCATCGCGGTGGCGTCGGCCACGCGCTGGACGGCGTTGAGGTACGCGCCGGTGCGCATGTTCACACCGTGCTTGAGGCTCTGGGCCAGGACCTCGGCGAACGCCTTGTCCATGATGACCTTGAGCTTCGCGTTGACCTCGGCCTCGGTCCACTGGTCGCGGTTGAGGTCCTGGACCCACTCGAAGTAGCTGACGGTCACGCCGCCGGCATTGCAGAGGATGTCCGGGATCATGAACTTGCCGTTCTTGAACAGGATCTCGTCGGCCTCCGGCGTCGTCGGGCCGTTGGCGGCCTCGGCGATGATCGTGGCCTTGATGTTCTCGGCGTTGCGCGTGGTGATCTGGTTCTCGTACGCGGCCGGGATCAGGACGTCGCACTGGGTCTCGAGCAGCTCGGCGTTGCTGATGTCCTCAGCGCCCGGGAAGCCCTGGACGGTGCCGTGCTCCTTCTTCCAGGCGAGGACGCGGTCCGGGTCGAGGCCGGCCATGTTGCGGATGCCGCCGGTCGAGTCGGAGACGGCGACGACGGTGCTGCCTTCCTTGCGCATCAGCTGCGCGGCGATGGCGCCCGCGTTGCCGTAGCCCTGCACCGCCACCGTGGCCGTCTTGAGGTCCATGCCCAGGTGCTCGGCCGCCTTCACGACGGTGAACACGCAGCCGCGCGCCGTGGCCTCGTTGCGGCCCTCGGAGCCGCCGAGGCTGATCGGCTTGCCGGTGACGACGCCGGGGACTGTGTAGCCGGCGTGCATGCTGTAGGTGTCCATGAACCACGCCATGATCTGGGGCGTGGTGTTGACATCCGGAGCGGGGATGTCGCGCTCGGGGCCGATCAGCACGCTGATCTCGGTGAAGAACCGGCGGGACAGGCCCTCGAGCTCCTTCTGCGAGAGCTTCTTGGGGTCGACGATCACGCCGCCCTTGCCGCCGCCGTACGGGATGCCGACGACCGCGCACTTCCAGGTCATCCACATCGCGAGGGCCTTGACCTCGTCGAGGGTGACCTCCTGGTGGTAGCGGATGCCGCCCTTGGCGGGGCCGCGGCCCAGGTTGTGCTGGACGCGGAAGCCGGTGAACACCTGGACGCTGCCGTCGTCCATGTGGACCGGGAAGTGCACTGTCAGCTCGCGGCGCGGCTCGCGCAGGACGCGGCGCAGGCCGGCGTCGAGGTTGAGCATCTCCGCGGCCAGATCGAACTGGCGCTGCGCGACCTGCCAGGCGTTGATAGGCGCCGCAACGTTCTCCGTCGTCATGAACGGATGGTCCTCGTGGTGGAGCGGTGGACGCCGCCCCGATGCGATTGAGTCGTCTTCCGGACGACCCCACGGGGGCGCGCGGCGGACCGGGCGGGGCATGCCCTCCACGAGACGTCGCGCGCCGCCTCTGCGGGTCAAAGTATAACGGCGCGGCGGCTTCGACCCCCTGCCGGTCGTCACCCTCTCGCAACCAATCCGTCACTTGGCCGACCCCCAATTCGGGGGATGCTGGAGCGTGCGCGGCGTGGCCGCGGGGGTGCGAGCGCCGCCTGCGCCCGCATCTGCGGCTCCCCTCGAGCGGGGGGCCGAGAACGCCAGGCGAGGCCCTGTCAGCGCCGGAGGAGGATCGTGGCACCGACGCAGCCGGGCCCGAGGTGCGGCCCGACCGACGGGCCGACGGTCATGGTCTGGATCCGAGATGGGTCGAGGCCGCTGCGCTGCTGGAACTGCTCGCGGAAGGACTCCATGTCCGCCCCGGGCGTGTACAGGATGGTCGCCCGCTCCAGCGGCCGCCGGGTGAGCAGCTCGAGCGTCCGCTCCCGGGCCTTGCCGCTGGTCCGCACCTGGTCGACCTTCTTCACCACGCCCTCGACCACCGTGATGATCGGCTTGATCGAGAGCAGCGTGCCCACCGCGGCACTGGCGCCGCTGATCCGGCCGCCGCGCTTGAGGTACTCGAGCGTGTCGAGCGTGACGTACAGGTCGACGTCGCCCTTGCGCTCGTCGATCACGCGCGCGATCTCCTGGGCCGACACCCCCTGCTCCGCCAGCTCCGCAGCAACCTGGGCGAGCATCCCGAAGCCCATCGACGCCGTCCGCGAATTGATCACGTGGATCTCGCGCCCCTCGAGCATCCCCGCCCCGAGCATCGCCGACTTGTAGGTTCCCGACAGGTCGGACGACACGGTGATGCACACGACGCCGTCCGCGCCGCCCTCGAAGGCGCCCTCGAAGGCCGCCTTGAACTCCCCTGGCGAGGCGGCGGCCGTGGTCGGGAACGGGGCGTCCGGCGGCTGGGCGAGGAGCCGCTCCCAGAACTGGTCCGTCGTGAGCTCGAGCAGCGCCCGGAAGCGCTCCTCGCCGAAGCTGACCTCGAGCGGGACGATGACGATCCCCTGCCTCGCGGCGACCTCGGGCGGCATGTCGCTGGCGGAGTCGATGACGATCGCGACGCGCGACACGGCGGGCACCTCCATGCGGTCTGCGGCGCGGGGCCTGGCGCGACCACCCGTAGGGCGCCAAGGATACGGATCGGCGGCCGACCGCGCCGGGCCGTTCGGCGTGCCGCACCCCCGGCGTGCCGCGGGCCGTCCATCGCGTGTCGTGACATCTCGGCGCGGCGCGGGCCGCCCGGGTCCACCTGGCGACCGGTCGTGGCCGCATTGGGTCACGGTCGCGCGCCTGTCGACCGGCTACCCTGTCGGGCATGCCGCTTGCGTCCTTCGCCGGGGCCCTGGTGTCGCTGCCCGGCCGCGCCCTGCGCGGCGTGGTCGGCATCGCCACCGGCCGAACCCCCGTGGCCGCCGTGGTCCTGGGCACATTCACGCTCCGGATGGCGACCGGCGTCACCGGCACGATGCTCACCTACTACTTCGGCAGGTTCGAGCGCCACGGCGGGATCCACATCGAGCCCTGGCATGTCGGCGTGATGGGCGCCCTCTTCTACGCGTCCGAGCTGGTCGGGTCGCCCGCGTTCGGCGTGCTGTCAGACAGGCTCGGGCACCGTCGGATCATGCTCGTCGGACCCGCGTTCGGCGCGGTGGCCGTGGTGGTCACCGCGTTGACGGTCAGCCTGCCGGTGATCGGCCTCACGCGGCTGCTCGAGGGCGGCTCGACGGCCGCCTCGGTGCCCTCGATCCTCGGCTTCATCGCGTTCGCGACGGCCGCCGACGAACTGGCGCGGGGCCGGGCGGTCGCGCGCTTCGAGGCGGCCACCCTCGCGGGGCTGCTGACCGGGATGGTGCTCGCGGGCCCGCTCTTCCAGGTCTTCGGCCCGGCGGCCTTCCTGCTCAACGCCCTGCTCTACCTGCTGTCGTTCTCGATCTTCCGGTACGGCGTGCGCCGGGACGCCGAGCCCGAGCCGGCTGCGGCCGCGCACGACAAGGGCGAGGGGCTCGCCCGGTACGCCCGGATCCTGCGCAGCCGCCAGGTCTGGCTGCTCGCCCCCACTTGGATCGCCATCAACGCGACGCTCGGCCTCTACACCAGCCAGACCTTGTTCCAGCTGGTCAGGGCGCCCGATCCCCGCTTCGCCGGCCAGCAGCTGATGGGCGGATTCTCACCCCTGGCGGTCAGCCTCGGGCTGGGCGTCGGCGGGCTGCTGTTCTTCGCCGGCCTGCTGTACTGGGGCGGGCGATTCAAGAACCTGCGCCGCACGTCGATCATCTTCCGGGGCATCGGCGGCGGATTCGCGCTGCTCGCGGCCGGCATGGCGATCAACCATGCGGCGACCGCACCGCTGCCGGTCACGCTCGCGCTAGTGGCCGGTGTGGCCGCCGGACTGTTCGTCCTCGCCGGCGCGACGCCCGCCGCCCTGGGCCTGCTGGCCGACGTCACCGAGTCGTACCCCGACGACCGCGGGGCGATCATGGGCCTCTACAGCGTCTTCCTGGGCCTCGGCCAGATCACGGGCAGCCTCGTCGGGGGCGTCGCCGCGCAGGTCGCCGGCCTCGACGGGATCTTCATCGCATCGCTGGGTCTGCTGGCCATCGCCCTGGTGCCGCTCGGCCATCTGCGCGGCTACGAGCATGAGGTGGGACGGATGCCGGTCTCGATGCCGACGGGCGGGGTGGCGGGCGATGCCTGAGGCGCCCACCCCCACGCAGGTGCCCATCCCCGCGCCCGCGCTCGGCCCCGCTCGGCTGGCGCGCGGTGCGCGCGGGGCGGTCGTGGCGCCGCACCACCTGGCAACGCAGGCCGGCCTCGCCGTGCTGGCGGCCGGGGGCCATGCCGTGGACGCCGCGATCGCCGCCAACGCGGTCCTCGGCGTGGTGATGCCCAACGGGTGCGGCATCGGCGGCGACGCATTCTGGCTGGTCTGGGACGAGGTCGCCGGCGAGCAGGTTGCGCTCAACGGCTCCGGGCGCGCGCCGGCGGCGATCTCCGCCGAGCAGTTGCGCGACGCGGGGATGGACCGGGTGCCGCTCCGCGGACCGCTCGCGATCACGGTGCCGGGCGCCGTGCGCTCGTGGGCCGACGCCCACCGGCGCTGGGGCCGGCTCTCCCGGGACGCGGTGCTGGCGGCGGCGATCGAGCAGGCGGGCGCGGGCTTCCCCGCCTGGGACGGCCTGGTCCGCGCCGTCGAGGGGCTGTGGCCGGCGATCGCGGACGAGCCGTGGGCCGAGGGCTTCGCCCGCGTGTGGCGCCCGGCCGGCCGACCCTGGCGACCGGGCGAGCTCGTCCGGCTGCCGGCGCTGGCCGCCACGCTGCGCACGCTGGCCGACGACGGCTTCGACGCCTACTACGACGGCGAGCTCGGCGAGCGGATCGCCAGCGCGCTGGCCGGCGCCGGCGGGCCGCACACCGTCGCCGACCTGCGGGACCACCGCTCGGACTGGGGCACGCCGATCGCGACCACGTACCGCGGTGTGCGCGTGACCACGCACCCGCCCAACTCGTCGGGGGTCGTCGCCCTGCTGCTGCTCCGCGTCCTGGAGATCCTCGGCCCGCCGGCCGGCGCGACGTTCGACGGCCGCGGCTGGTCGTCGGCGGGCTGGGTCCACCTCATGCTCGAGGCGGCGAAGCTCGCGTACCGCGACCGCGACCAGTTCCTCACCGACCCGGCAGCCCGCGAGGTGCCCGTGGAGGCGCTGCTCTCGGACCGCCACGCCGAGACGCTCGCAGCGCGCATCGACCAGCGCCACGCCGACCAGGCGCCGGAGCCGGTCCGCCGGCTCGTGGGCGGCACGATCTACCTCGCGACCGTGGATGCCGAGGGCAACGCGGTGAGCCTCATCCAGTCCAATGCCGCGGGCTTCGGGTCGGGCGTGGTGGACCCGTCGACGGGCGTGCACTTCCAGAACCGGGGGGCGTCCTTCTCCCTCCAGCCGGGACACCAGAACCAGCTCCGGCCCGGACGGCGCACAGCCCACTCGCTGCTGCCCGGCATGCTGTTCCGCGAGGGCGATCGCCGCCCCTGGGTGGTCGCCGGCTCGATGGGCGGCGACATCCAGCCGCAGATCCACGTCCAGCTGGTGTCGGCGCTCGTCGACGGCCTCGCCGACCTCGCGACCGCGGTGGCCGCCCCGCGCGTCACGGTCGAGCCCGACGGCTGGCTCGCGCCACCGGTGGCGGTCGAGGCCGACGGCGAGCTCGCGCCCGGCGTGGAGGAGGACCTGCGCTCCCGCGGCCACCGCCTTGCCCGGGTCCCGTTCGACGGCTCGCTCGGCCATGAGCACGGGATCGAGCTCGTGGACGGGGGCCCGGCCGCCGGCGGCTCCCTTGCCGCGATCGCGGACCCGCGGAGCGTCGGGCTCGCCGCCGTCCGGTAGGGCGCCATGCCGCTCCCGCAGGCGGGCCGTTGGCCGGCACCCCGGGGCCGTCCGGGCCCCCGCGCCCCGGTGGTATCGTCGGACCCCGCGGCCGGCGGCGCGCAGACGGCCCGGCGGCAGGCAGTGGAGCGGAGGCGCAGGTGACCTCGAACGTCGGGCAGAACTACCCCTACACGAGCGAGAGCGATGCGGAGCGCATGGCCGCGGTCGCGTCGCTGGTCGCCGACCGCGAGGGCCTGGCCGACAAGCTCAAGGCCGAGGCCACCCCCCTCGACGCCCATGACCGCTGGTGGGTCTTCAAGTGCCCGACGACGGGCTGCCGGGGCCTGCTCCACGTGGCCGGATACGCTGCCGAGAAGCACGCCCTCTACACCGTGTGCGACGGGACCTGCGGCAAGACCTTCCTCAAGTAGCCGGCGCGGCCCGGCCGTGATCCCGTGACCGCTCCCGCCACGCTCCCCTCCCCCGCCCCCGACCTGCGGGCTGCGCGGCGGCGGCTGCTGCTCGACATCGTGGGGATCGCGGTGTCCGTGGGGGCGTTCGGCCTCGTCTTCGGGCTCGCGGCGCGCAGCGCCGGGTTCTCGCCGATCGAGGCCGTCGCGTCGAGCGTCATCGTCTTCGCCGGGGCCTCGCAGTTCGCTGCGGCCGGGTACATCGCCGCCGGCCTGCCGTGGGCGCCGATCGTGGTGCTCACGTTCTTCCTCAACGCGCGCCACGTGCTCTACTCGGCGTCGCTCGCGCCCAGGCTCCGCGAGGTCCCGCTCCCCCAGCGCGTGGTCATGAGCCACGTCCTCACCGACGAGGCGTTCGCCCTCTCGGCGGCCCACTTCCACCGCCTCGGCCGACTCGACATCCCGGGCTACTGGCTGGCGGCGGTGCTGGGCGTGTTCGTCCCCTGGAACATCGCCACGGTCATCGGCGTGCTGCTGGGCGGCGCCATCCCGGACCCGTCCACCTTCGGCTTGGACATCGTGTTCCCGGCGGCGATGGGCGGCCTCGCCGTCGGGCTCACGACCGGTCGGCGCGAACTCGTGGCGGCGGGGGCGGGCGCGATCATCGGGACCGGCATGTCGCTCCTCATCGGCCCGGCGCTCGGCATCATCGTGGGCGGGCTGCTGGGACCGCTGCTGGGGATGGCCGTGCCGGCGCCTCCCGAGGCGCCAGCCTCGCCCGATTCGGACATCGCGGGGACGCCCGTGGCGATTGACGCGGCGATCGCCGACGTTGGCGCGCTGGGCCAGGGGCCCTGGCCGTGAGCACCCAGCTCGTGCTCCTCGCGGTCCTCATGTTCGCGGCGACCTATCCCTCGCGCGCCCTGCCGATCCTGGCGCCCGGCATCGAGCGGCTGCCGCCGCGCGCGCTGCTTTACCTGCGCCTGGTGGGCCCGGCCGTCCTGGCGTCGCTGGCCGCGGCGAACACGCTGGTCGCGAAGGCCGCCGACGGGTCGCCGGTGCTCCACGTGGGGATCGAGCTCGCGGGCGTGCTCGCCTGCCTTGCGGTCGTGGCGTGGCGGCGCAACCTGCTGCTCGGCCTGGTCGTGGGCGTGGCCCTCGTCGCGCTGGCGCGGTACGCCGGGGCGGCGTAGGCCGCCCGACCGCCCCCTGCGCGTCAGCCGCGCCGGGCCGTCGCCTCCACCTCGACCCGCAGGCTCGGGTGGATGAGCCCGGCAACCAGCACCAGCGTGGCCGCCGGGCGGACGTCGCGGAACCGCTCGCCGTGGACGGCGAGGACGGCGTCGATGTCGCCGGCGTCGACGAGGTACAGGCGGGTGCGGACCACGTCGTCGAGGCTGAGGCCAGCCTGGAGCAGCGCCGCCTCCACGATGTCGAGCGCCGCCCGCGCCTGGGCGCCCGCGTCACCCGGGTGGAGCGACGCGCCGTCGGGCCCCGCGTCGGTCGTGCCCGAGACCTCGCAGACGTCGCCCTCGACCACCGCGCGGGAGTAGCCCGCCTTCGCCTCCCACGGGCCGCCCGACGAGATCAGGGTGCGGGTCGAGGCCCGGCTGCGGCTCACGACCCCGCGGCCGCGGCCGGCTTCGCGCGCCGCTCGGCGGCCCAGGCACGCGCCTCCGGGTCGCGGCCGATCGCGGCGATCAGCCCGGCGAGGAGCGTCGTGCGCGGCACGATCGACGCGATCTCGAGGTACTCCGACGGCGAGTGGTCGAGGCCGCCGATGGGGCCGAGGCCGTCGAGCGTCGGCACGCCCATGCCCGCGGTCGTGTTCGCGTCCGACGCGCCGCCGGTGGCGGCGTCCTTGAGCACGAAGCCGAGCGAGGCCGCGAGCTCGATCGCATGGTCGGCCAGCCGGCCCGAGCGCGCGAGCTTCTCCATCGGCCAGTGGCGGCTCGTCTCCTCGACGGTGAACGTCACGTCGGGCACGGCGCGCGAGACCTCGGTCAGGTCGGCGATCGCGGACTCGGTCGCCTCGAGCGCCTCGCGCGTCACCGACCGCACGTCGACCTGGAGCTGGCAGCGTTCGGCCACCACGTTCGGGCGGGTGCCGCCCTCGACCACGCCCACGTTGACGGTGACGCCCTGCCAGCGTCCGTTGAGCGCATGGAGGTCGGTGATGAGGCGAGCCGCCTCGAGGATCGCGCTGCGTCCCTTCTCGGGCTCCACGCCCGCGTGCGACGCCCTGCCGTTCACGGTGATGGCGACGTCGATCGTCCCCTTGCGGCTGGACACGATGTCGCCGTTCGCGCGGGCGCACTCGAACACGAGGCACGCGTCGGCCTCGGCGGCGATCCGCTGCACGTGCGGCGTGGACGCGGGCGAGCCGATCTCCTCGTCGGGGTTGGCGAGGAACACCAGGCGCGCCATGGGCAGGCCGCCGAGCACCGCGCGGACCGCGCCGATGGCGTAGAGCCCGGCCAGGAACCCGCTCTTCATGTCGGTCACGCCGGGACCGGTGGCGATCCCGCCCTCGATCGCGAACGGGCGCTCGGCGACGGTGCCCTCGTCGAACACGGTGTCCATGTGCGCGATGCACAGGAGCGTCGGGCCAGCCGGGTCGGTGCCCGCGAACTCCCCGATGACCGTGTCGCCGAGGCCGAGGTCGTTGGGGTGGACGGTCACGCGGGCGCCCAGCTCGCGCAGCCGTTCGGCCGTCCAGCGGCCGATCGCGTCCACGCCGCGCTTGCTGTAGCTGCCGCAGTCGGTGTTGACCAGGCGCTCGAGGTCGGCGAGGAGGTCGGGGTACGAGGTGTCGAGGTGCTCGCGGACCGCCGCGAGCTCGTGGTCGGTGACGAGGGGCTCCATGGACGGGCAGTCTACCGGCGGCGCCCGCCGCGCCTCCACCGCTCCCGCGCCATGAGCCGCGCGCCGGCCGCTCGAGCTGCGGCGGCCAAGCCGCCCGGGCCTCCCGCGTCCTCGCCGCGGTCCCCGACGGGCGGCTTGGCCGCCAACGCCAGTACCGGCCGAGCGTATCCTGCCGGGAATGCGCCTCGTCGAGATCCGCGTCCTGGACGGACCGTCGGTGTACCGGCTCGAGCCGGTCGTCAAGGTGGAGGTCGCCGTCGGGCGGACGCACGCATGGCACGGCTCGCGGGCGGGCGACGGCAGCCTGGCCCGGCTCGGGCGCGCCGTGCCGGCGCGGGAGTGGCCCGACGTGCTCACGGACCTCGTCGCCTGGTCACGACGGCTGCGGGCAGAGCACGACGAGGACGCGGGCCCCGTGCACGTCCATCGGGCGGCCGACGCCGGCCGCTGGATCGTGAGCTGTCCGTTCCTCGGCGCGGAGCGCGCCCGGACCATCGCCGAGGCGTCGTTCGACCTCGCGTCGCGCTCCGCGTCGCCTGCCCGGCGCGTGCGCCTCACGAACACGCAGGCGCGCCGGCTCGCGGTCTGGACCGAGCGGATCGACGCTGCGCGTGCCACGCCGCCCGCCTGGATCCGCGACGACGCGCGGCACGTGCCCGTCATCTCGATCACCGGCACCAACGGCAAGTCCACCGTGACGCGGCTCATCACCCACATCCTGCGCGTGGCGGGCCGCCGCGTCGGGACCACGACCTCCGACGGGATCCTCGTGGACGAGCGCATGGTCGAGCCCGGCGACTGGACTGGCCCTGGCGGCGCGGCCGCGATCCTGCAGCGTGACGACGTGGACGTGGCGGTGCTCGAGACCGCGCGCGGCGGCCTGGTGCAGCGAGGCCTGGGCTACGAGTCCAACGACGCGTCGGTGCTGACGAACATCAGCGCGGACCACCTGGACCTCGCCGGTGTCCACACCCTGGCCGAGCTGGCTGAGGTGAAGGCCACGGTCTGCCGCGTGACCCGTCAGGACGGCTGGGCGGTGCTCAATGCCGACGATCCGCTCGCGACGGCGGCGGCGCGCCGGGTGCGGGCCCGGGTCGCGTGGTTCAGCCTCGAGGGAATGCCGGCCGTGCGAGCCGGAGCGAGTCGGATGGCCGGGCGGCTCTACACCGTGGAGGACGGCGTCATCGTCGAGCACGCGGATGGCGCCGTGCGGCAGCTCGTGGCAATCACGGACGTGCCGGTGACCCTCGGCGGCCTCGCGCGCCACAACGTCGCCAACGCGCTGGCGGCCGCCGCTGGCGCACGGGCCCTCGGCGCCACCCCCGAGCAGGTGGCGGCCGGACTCCGGGACTTCCTCCCCTCGCCGGAGCTCTCGCCGGGCCGGCTCAACCTGTTCACCGTCGGCCTCGCCACCGTCGTGGTCGACTTCGCCCACAACGAGGCGGGCACCGAGGCCATCCTCCACGTGGCCCGCGGCCTCGCGGCAGGAGCCCCGGTCACCGCGATCATCGGCGCGGCCGGCGACCGCCCCGACGACACCCTGGTCGGCATCGGGCGGCTCGCGGGCGAGATGGCCGACCGCGTCGTGGTCAAGGAGACCCGCCGCTACCTCCGCGGCCGCGCGCCCGAGGCGGTGGTCATGCTCCTGTGCGAGGGCGTGGCGGCGGCCGGATCCGATCCCGCGGCCGTTCCCGTCCGGGACGGCGAGGTCTCGGCCCTCGAGGCCGAGCTCGCCGACGCCCGCGCCGCGCCGGAGCGCCCGCGAGTGATCGTCCTGTTCTGCCATCAGGAGCGCGACGAGGTGTTCGCGCTGCTCGAGCGGCTGGGGGCCGCGCCGGTGCTGGATCCCAGGCCGGCGCATGCTGGGGACCGCTAGGCCTGTCCGAACCGGGCCCATGCGCCCGCAACCGGGTGGCCCACTGACCCTTCCGCGGACGGCTGCAGGCGCCCGATCATCGGCGTGCGCCGGCTTTCCCGGCTGCTTGCCATTGCGCTCCGCCCGGCCGCCCAGCGGCCGTCAGATGGGGAACCACGGGACATGCGGCCGTTCGACATCGCGCTCTGGGTCATCCTCGCCATCGTGGTCATCGCGGTGGTGTGGCTCGTGGCCAACACGCAGCGCCGCTCCAGCGGCGCCGCCGACTTCGTCGCCACGTGGGCCGCCACCTGGCTGCTGGCCTTCCTCGTCGGCGGCGGGCTCATGATGTTCGGCGTCGTGGTGCTCTACTTCGTGCTCGGGCAGATGGCGGCGCAGGTCGGGCTGGTCCTGCTCGTCCTCGTCCTGGTCGCGGAGCCCTTCCTCGTCGCCGCGGTCCTGTACCGGCGCCGCAAGGCCGTCGCCCACTGACGGCTGCCGGGCCGGCGAGCGCGGCCCGCTGCTGCGGGTCCGGCTACTCGAGTTCGCCCGGGTCGGCGTAGGCCGTGACCCCTGACCCGCTCCCCAGGGACATCGCCTCGCGGTAGACGCCGGCCGTGTCGTCGGCACAGACGACCACGAGATCGCCCGGCACCGCCTGGCGGAGCGCGCGGTGCACGGCGGCAGGCTCGTCGAGGATCTTGTCGACCCGCGTCGTCCGGCCCTCCCTGCCGGCCACCTTCGCGTGGATCCCCTCGGCCACGTTCGCCGCCGACGCGCCGGGCTCCCGGCCGCGCCGGTTGTGGTCCTCGCGGATCACGATCTCGTCGAACGCGGTCGCGGCCCAGGCGCCGTAGTCGCGCTGGTCCTGGTCGCGCCGGTCGCCCGGGATGCCGATGACGCCGATCGCGCGGCCGTGGCGCGCCGTCCTGGCGCCCCCGCCCGGCGCCGGCTCCTCCATCATGCGGTTCACGAAGTCGGCCAGCGCCCGCATGCCGTCCACGTTGTGGCAGTAGTCGATGAACACGCGGATTCCGGCCACCTCGACGAGGTTGAGCCGTCCTGGGGCCTGCAGGAACGAGGTGTTGAACGTGCGCAGGCCCTGGCGGATGTCGTGGAGATGGGCGCCGGCGGCCCAGGCGGCTGCGGCCGCGGCGAGCGCGTTGGCCACGTTGAAGCGGGCCCGCCCGTTGAAGGTGGCCGGGATGAGGTGCGTGTAGACCACGGGCATCTTGCGCGGCCCGTGCTTGAGGACCATCAGCTCGCCCTGGGGCGTGTCCTCGAGGCAGAACGCCGCGTTGCCGCGGTTGGTGTGGCCGTCGGCGCGGTCGTAGCCGTCCTCGCCCTTCACCTTGTGCATCGTGAACAGGACGACGCGCCCGTCGCAGTGGCGGCCCATCCGGTAGACGTTGGGGTCGTCGGCGTTGAGGACCGCGGTCCCCGAGCGCGGCACGGCGTCGACGAGCACGCCCTTGACGTTGGCGAGCTGGGCGACGGTGTCGATGCCGCCGAGGCCTAGGTGGTCGGCGGTGACGTTGGTGACCACGGCCACGTCGTTGCGGTCGTAGCCCAGGCCCTCGCGCAGAATGCCGCCGCGGGCGACCTCGAACACGGCGGTGTCGACGGTGGGGTTCTGCAGCACCATCTGCGCCGACTTGGGGCCGGACATGTCGCCGCGCTTCATGATCCGCCCGTCGACCACGATGCCGTCGGTGGAGGTCACGCCGACGCGCCGGCCCATGAGCTTGAGGATGTGGGCGATCATCCGCACGGTCGTCGTCTTGCCGTTGGTCCCGGTGACCCCGATGATCGGGATTCGGGCCGCGGAGCCCTGCGGAAACAGCAGGTCGATCACGGGCTTCGCCACGTACTGCGGCTCGCCCTCGGTGGGATGGGTGTGCATCCGGAAGCCGGGCGCCGCGTTGACCTCCACGATGCCGCCGCCGGTCTCGCGGACGGGCTCGGTGATGTCGGGGCAGACGAAGTCGATTCCCGCGATGTCGAGCCCGACGACGCTCGCCGCGGTCTCCGCGATCTCCACGTTGTCGGGGTGGGCCTCGAAGGTGCGGTCGATGGAGGTGCCGCCGGTCGACATGTTGCCGGTCAGCGCGAGCTTGACGAAGGCGCCCGCGTCGGGCACCGCGTCGGGCGTGTAGCCCTGGCCCGCGAGGACCTCCTCCGCATTCGCGTCGAGCTTGATGCGCGTGAGGACCTTCTCGTGGCCGATGCCGCGGCGCGGGTCCGCGTTGGTCTCGTCAACCAGCGCCCGGACGGTGCGCTTCCCGTCGCCGGTCACGCTCGCCGGGACGCGCTCGGCGATGGCGGCGAGCCTGCCGCCGATGACGAGGCAGCGATAGTCCCGCCCCGTGATGTACGTCTCCACGACGATGTCGCGCGAGCGGCTCTGCCGGTACGCCTCGGGAAAGGCGGCGCGGACGGCGGTCTCGTCCCGCAGGTCCAGCGCGACGCCCCGGCCGTGGTTGCCGTCGAGCGGCTTGACCACCACGGGATAGCCGAGGCGCCGAGCGGCGGCGACCGCATCGTCCTCGGTGTCCACGACCTCGCTCCGCGGCACCGGCAGCCCGGCCGAGTCGAGCAGGCGGTTCGTCAGCTTCTTGTCGGACGCGATGTCGACCGCGATCCCGCTCGTCCGGCTGGTCATCGTGGCCCGGATGCGCTGCTGGTAGACGCCCTGGCCCAGCTGGACCAGGCTGTAGCGGTCGAGCCGCATGTACGGGATGTCGCGGACGGCCGCCTCGTCGAGCAGGGCCCGCGTGGACGGGCCGAAGGCAAGGCGCTCGGCCGTGCGGATGAGGTCCTCGAGCTCGGCGTCGAAGTCGAAGGCGTGGTCGGGGTCGTCGGGGGCGACGAGGTGGTTGACGAGGCGGACGGCCTTGCGGCCGGCCTCGATGCCCACCTGCTCCTCGCGGTACTCGAACAGCACGTTGTAGCGGCCGTGGTCGCCGGCGCTGCGCGTCTTGCCGCGGCGGACCAGCGTGCCGGCGAGGTTCTGGAGCTCGAGGGCGACGTGCTCGGCCACGTGGCCCGCCCATGTCCCCTCGCGCAGCCTGCTGACGAAGCCCCCGCGTCGGCCGAGGGAGCAGGCATGGTCGTCGAGCGTGGGGATGAGGCGCTCGAGCGTCTCGACGAAGCCCGGGATCGTGTTCGACGGGAACGCCTCGAGCACGCCCAGGTCCACGACCATGCGCACCATGGGCTCGCGGGCCCAGTAGTTGGGGCCGCGGTAGACGCGCGTCTCCAGGATGCGGAGCGTGGGCTCCGGGCGCGGCTCGGCGGACGTCGGCGGCGGCGCGGCGTCCCGCTTGCTGCGGCGGAGCGTCGGCCTCGGCAGCGAAGGCCTCCGAGAACGCGTGGTGGGCGGCTTGGCCCCTTCGGCCCCGGTGGCGCTCTCCGCGCTCGGGGTCGCGCTCTTCGCGCTCGGCTTCGCCGCGGCGGGCTTCGAGCGGCGGAGCGTCGGCCTCGGCAGCGAAGGCCTCCGAGAACGCGTGGTGGGCGGCTTAGCGGCGTCGGCCCCGGTGGCGCTCTCCGCGCTCGGGGTCGCGCTCTTCGCGCTCGGCTTCGCCGCGGCCGGCTTCGCCGCGGCGGGCCTCGTCGGCTTCGTCGCGGCCGGCTTCGCCGCGGCGGGCCTCGTCGGCTTCGTCGCGGCCGGCTTCGCCGCGGCGGGCTTCGCCCTGCTCGCCCGCGGCGCGTCGGCCCGCGCGCTCGTCGGCTGCGCGCCCGCTCCCGGTGCCGTGGGTGCGTCGGCGTCGGCCGCCTGGGCCGAGGCGTCGCCCGTGCTCGCCGCCGACGTCCGCGTCCGCTTCCGGGGTGCCGGGTCCGACTGCGCCACTTCGCCCTCCTCGCCCGCCGCTGGGACCCCGAGTGTAAACGCGGGCCGCGGTCAACGGGCAGCGTGCGGGCGCCAACCGCCAGCCGCGGCCGCGACCCTGATCCGCGCCGCCCGAGGTTCTGGCCCGCCCGCGTTCTGCCCGCCGGCTGCACGGTCTGGCCCGCCCGCACGGGGATCCACTGCGCGTATCACTCCCGGACGCGGCAAGCGTTCTGATCCGCGCGGCGACTCAGAACGACGCTTCTCGTCGGTTCTGGCGGCCCTAGCGAGCGCCCCCGATCCGCCCCGAGGATCAAACTGACGGTGTGGGGGCACGCGTGATCCGCCAGGCGGATCGAGCGGCGGGCGCCCACGCACGCCGCGGACTGAGCTCAGGACGAGGCGATCGCACCCCCGTCGATGGCGGTCAGGCTCGGCGTGGCCACGCGGGTCCGCCGGCGGAGGTCGAACCGATAGCCCGCCGGGAAGCTGTGCAGGACGACGCCGCTGATCATCAGCGGAGCGTGCCCCCGCACCTCCCAGGCGTCGGTGTCGGATGCGGCGCCGTCGATCACCGTGATGGACCCGCGGCCGATCACCTCCATGATCTGGTCGGGCCCGACGACGCCCGCAGTGTCCTCGTCCACGCCGAGCCCCAGCAGGGACGGGTTCTGGGCGATCAGCGAGAGCAGCCGCCCGAGGCGGTTCCGCTGCTGGAAGTGCTGGTCCACGATGACCCCCGGCAGCAGCCCGAGGCCGGCGGCGATCTGCGCCATGCGGTGCTTGGGCGTGGCGCCCGACGCCCCGAAGGCGATCATGTGGCTCGAGACCGCCGAGGCGCCAGCGGACGTCCCGGCGACCACCGCCCCATCGCGGAACCGCTCGGCGATCGCCTCCCCGAGCCGCGTGCCGCCGATGGCCGACGAGAGGCGGAGCTGGTTGCCGCCGGTCATGAACACGCCCGTGCACCGGCGGATCACGTCGGCTGCCGATTCGTCGTTGGCCTGGATGCGGGTCATCGTGTGGATGGGCGTGACCTCGGCCGCGCCCAGGTCCAGGAAGATGTCCCGGTAGCGGGCGCCTGCCTCGGGGCCGAGCGAGGACGCCGTCGAGATCACCGCGATGCGGGCCGTGTCGCCGCCGGCCAGCGCGACGAACCGGCCGAGGATGACCCGGTCGCGGACCTTGTCCTCCGCGCCGCCGATGACGATGACGGTTCCGTGCGGCATGGTCGGGCAGTCTAGCAGGGGCCCCGCCGCCTGCCCCCGCACTTGCGTCCGACGCGCGAGAATGGGCCGCGCATGACCACCGCATCGGCTGTCTCCCACGCCCAGGCCCGTCGGGCAGGCACGATCCGGCGCGCTCTCCGCCGCGAGACGATCCGGATGCGCGAGCCCCGGCGGATGGCGGCGATGGCGATCCTGGCGGTCCTGTTCGGGCTCGCGATCGCGGGCATGTGGGCCCGCGGCGACGTGGCCGGCGCCGACGCGCGGGCATACTGGGCGGCCGTCCGGCTGTGGCTCGACGGGGGCGACCCGTACCACCCCACGGGCCCGTTCCTGCCCTACGTGTACGCGCCATGGATGCTCCCCTTCTTCGTCCCCTGGGCGATGCTGCCGTGGGAGGTTGCGTGGTTCGCGTGGCGCGGCGCCGGCCTCCTGCTGCTGTTGTGGTCGATCCGCTGGGCGTACGCCCGCCGCCCGCTGCCCACGGCGATCCTGATCGGCATCCTGTACATCCCCATCGGCGCCAACATCGACACCGGGAACATCAACCTGCTGCTGGCGATCGCGCTCTTCGGCGCGCACTTCCTCGACGAGCGGGTGGCGGGCCTGATCTGGGGCCTCGCGACATGGATGAAGTGGGTGCCGGCCCTGGTCTGGCCGTCGCTGACGGCGCGCGCCCGGGGCTGGGGCCTGCTCTGGCTGGGGCTCTCGGCGCTGCTCTCGCTCGTCATGCTGCCGCTGACGATCGTCCAGCTCCAGGCGCTGTTCGGCTTCGGGAGCCGCCCGGTGCGCGCCGACTACCTGATCTTCGTCTGGTCGATCGTGCCCTGGTGGTGGCGGCTCGACCACCCGTTCGCGTTCCTGCACCCGAACGCGTGGCGGGTTGGGCGGGCGCGGATCGCTCGGCGGGCCCGGGCGTGGGGCCGGGCGTTCCGCGAGGCGCCGGGCGCGACGGCCGTCCGGGCGCGGGACCGGTTCGGCCACGCGACGGTGCGGTACCTGGGGCTGGCGCCGGTGACGCCGACACCCACACGGCGGCGAGGCGCGCCGGCGCGGACGCGCAAGTCGGTGCAGATCGGCGACTGACGCCGGCGCGCATCGCGCCAGTCGCGCGGCCTTGACGTGAGCGGCGCGCGCCCCGCCCCGCCCGGGCGACGTCGCGACGGCCGCGGCGCTCGTGTTCGCGGCTCAGCGCCCCGACGCGGCCTCGGCGGGGAGGCCGTTCGCGTCGAGCGCCACCGTGGCGTGCATGCGGACGAGCGCGCGGTCCGTGGCGCCCGGGGCGCAGAAGCGGAACAGGGAGCGGTCGATCGAGTAGAGGGCCGTGGCCACGACGCCGATCCGTCCGAGCCGGAACGTGAACACGGGGTTCTGCGGGTTGCCCGCGTAGTGGTAGGGCGTGCCCTCGGGGACGAGCACCCCGAAGTTGGCCTCGCCGCCGAACGTGTCGTGCAGGGCGCCGAGGAGGTGGCCCACCGGCTCCGCGTCCGACCAAGCGTCCTCGAGCCAGCGCTGGCCGACCTCGCTGTCGGCGCGGCCGCGGATCCGGCCCTCACGGCGGTAGCGCGCCCGGGCGGCGCCGTAGTCGCGCAGGTCGCCGTTGTGGCTGAAGACGAAGCGGCCGCGCGGGTCCTCGAACGGCTGCGTGTCGGGCAGCTGGAGCGTGGACAGGCGCGACGGGCGGCGCAGGTGGACGAGCAGCGCGGTGGTCTCGGTGCGGCCGACGGCATCGCGGCCTGAGTCATCCCGGAAGGCGCGCAGGTCGCGGTACGTCCGGAGGCCGCCGGCCGCGTCCAGCCACGACGCGCCCCAGCCGAAGCCCGCGAGGCCGAACCGCTCGAGCTTCTCGGCGAACGGCCACAGCTCGTCGAGGCGGAACGGCTCTCTGGCCCGCGCGATGAACTGCTCGCACATAGGGCGCGAATGATACGCGGGCGGCCGGAGCGGTCCGTGGCCGGCGCGGTGACGGTGCGCCCGGCGGGCCGACACGTTCCGCCGCGCAGGCGTCCCGTGGGCCCCGCGTGCGCCCGGCGGGCCGACGGGGGGCTGAGCCGCCCGCGGCCGGTCACGCCCCGGCCGGTCACCCCGCGGCCAGTCATCCCGCGGCTCCATGGTGCGGTCAGCGCACACCCGAGCCGCCAATCGGCCGGTTTGTGCGCTCAGGGGCCGCACAACCCGTCCGGGGCGCACGGTCCGGCCGCCAGGTGGACGACCTGTGCCGGCGGCGCACCATGCGGCCATCGGGTGGTCAGCGGGGCAGCGCGCGCCGGACGCAGAACGACGGCGCCACCGGGGAGAGATCGGTGGCGCCGTCGGGGGAGCGCGGGTCGGCCGCCGGGGAGCGGCCGCTGGGATGGCAGCGTTCGGTCAGGCCTCGGGTCAGGCCTCCGCGAGCGACGAGGCCTCGCCGGCCTCCTTGGTGCCCAACCGCAGGAAGAACCGCAGGAACACGAGCCCGCCGGTGACGGCGAACAGGGCGAACGTTGCCCACAGGATCGCCGGCGCGTACGGCTGCGGGACGGTGAAGTCCACGCCGTTGCGGGTGACTGTGGTCATCGACATGAGCGCGCCTGACCACGAGAGGCCCTGGTCCGCGGCCTCCATGCCATACACCTGCGGGATGATGTAGAGCACCGACGCCAGCACGAGCAGGTAGCTCTGCAGGCGGAAGTCGGCCGGGTTGTCGTCCGGGTCGCGGAACAGCTTCACCAGCGCGGCCCAGGCGAGGACCAGCGTGGCGAGCGGCGCCGTGATGCCCAGGCCGTCACCGCGCAGATAGAAGTTCGGGAAGAGGAAGATCACCGACAGGCAGAGCGTGATGACGAGGAGGGCGTCGCGGGTGAGCACGTAGCTCAGCCACCACACGTCGCCACCGAAGCGGAGCGTCAGCTTCTGCAGGAACCGCAGGACGTACGGCCGCGCGAAGTGGAGTGAGAGGGTGAACGCCCAGAGGATGGGCAGGACTGCCGCGACCGACAGCACCATCCAGTTGCCGCCGTGGCTGGCGAATGCCGTGGCGAGGTCGTCTTGGGAAAGCATCGGGCGGCTCCCTCAGTTGGCCTTGGGCTGTCGGTACGACAGCCGGATGTTGTAGCCGACGGCGACGATGCCGAGCAGGCCGGTGAGCGCCGCGGAGATGTAGCAGAGCGGCAGTGCCAGGCCGGGGTTCTGGCTCGAGGTCAGCGTGTTCGAGAGGTCGAGCAGGCGGGAGCCGGTCAATGCCTGCGTCTGCGGGCCGAACAGGTACGGGGTCAGGTACAGCACGGCGCCGAGGCCGATGAGGATCGTCTGGGCCTGCATCCCGCGGAGGTCGGCATCGCCCTTGGTCATCAGCTTGATGAGCAGTGCCGCGAACGCGCAGACCGCCGCCAGGCCGCCGGTGATGGGCAGCGCCTGGCCGCCCACGACGTCGGGGTAGAAGAAGATGAACGACCCGAGGAAGACCTGCAGCAGCATGATGTCGCGCAGGCCGACGTAGATGATCCACCACAGGTCCGCGCCCAGCCGGAGCGTGAACTTGCCGGTGGTCTTGGCCATGTACGGCCGGGCGAGGTGGACGGCCACCGTGAGGACCCACAGGATCACGAGGGCGGCGGCGATGGTGCCTTCGACGAAGCCCTCGCCAGCGTCGAAGAAGCCGTTGACCTGATCGAGATTCACTGAACTCCTCCGGAGCTGAGCTGGCGGGACGGGGGCGTGGCGGGGGTCAGCGGACCGGGTGCGGAAACCGGGGCGTCACCGGCCGATGGGCCGCCGATCCTCGAGTCGACCGGGCCGCGGCCGGCGGCCACCCGCACGGACGGACAGCCGTAGACGGCGTCGCAGCGGAAGCAGCGGGACGCCTCGCTCTGGGCCGCCGCCTCGGAGAAGCCCTCCTGCGTCGCCTTGAAGTTGCCGGTCTCGACCATTGGCAGCGGCGCGTGGACGCGCGGCCGGTTACCGATGTCGAGCCGGAGCGTCGGCTCGGCCGGGGTCCGCACGCGGACGGCCTTCATGATCTCGGCCTCGCCGTTGCGGGCGCCCGAGAGGTACTCGTGGATGGAGCCCGCGGCGCGCCGTCCGGCCGCCACGGCCTCGATGATCGTCTTGGGCCCGGACACCACGTCGCCGCCGGCGAAGATGCCCGCACGGCCCGTGGCCAGCGTGTGCGGGTCGGCCACGATGCCGGCCCAGCCGCTGACCTCGATGCCCGCGCCCTCGGGGAGGATCGAGGGGTCGGGCTCCTCGCCGATGGCGACGAGGATCGCCGTGGCGGGGAGCTCCCGCGACTGGCCCGTTGGGGTCCAGGAGGTCCGGCCGCTGGCGTCGGGCGTGCCCGTGGGGGCGGTGACCTCGCAGCGCAGCGCCACGACGGCGCCGTCACGGCCTGCGACCTCGCTCGGGGCGAGGCCCTCGAGGATCGCGATGCCCTCGCGCTCGGCCGCCTCGATCTCCTCCTCCTGGGCCGGCATGTCGGCGCGGCCGCGGCGGTAGACGATCGACACGGTGGCGGCGCCGGAGCGCTTGGCCGACCGCGCGGCGTCCATCGCGGTGGAGCCGCCGCCGACGACGATCACGTCGCCGGTGAGGCGCGGGTTCTCGCCGAGGTTGACCTCCTTGAGGAACCGCGTGGCGGGGATCATGCCCCGCTGCTCGTCGCCGGGGACGCCGAGGCGGCGAGACTTCGATGCGCCCGTGGCGAGGAAGATCGCCCGATAGCCCTGGCGCTCCAGATCGGGCAGCGTGAAGTCGCGGCCCATCGCGGTGTCGAGCTTGAGCTCCACGCCCGCGTCGATGATGCGCTTGAGCTCGGCCTGGAGCACCTCGCGCGGGAGGCGGTACTCGGGGATGCCGATCGCCATCATGCCGCCCGGGATCGGCATGGCCTCCATCACGGTCACCGGGTAGCCGAGGCGGGCGAGGTACCACGCGGCCGACATGCCCGCGGGGCCGCCGCCGATGATGGCCACCTTCTCGTTCCGCTTCGCGGCCGGCTTGGGGGCGGCCGGGAGCTTGCCGTTCTCGACAGCGAAGCGCTTGAGGGTGCGGATGCTGATGGGCTCGTCGAGGACGCCGCGTCGGCAGGCGCTCTCGCAGGGGGCGGTGCAGATCCAGCCGCAGACCGACGGGAACGGGTTGACCTCGGCGGCCACCTGATACGCCTCGTCGTAGCGGCCCTGGGCCACCAGACCGACATAGCGGCCGGCGTCGGTGCCGGCGGGGCACGCCTCCTGGCACGGCGCGATCGGGTTGGCGGGCGCCTCGTCCACCATCGTCATCCACGTCTGCCACGGCTTCGGCCGGCTGCGGGTGACCCACGGGAACAGGTCGCCCCAGGGGGTCGGGTGGACGGGCTTGAGGGCCTCGCGGGTCACCTCGGAGAGCGGCAGCCACGCCTGGTCCGCCGCCACGGGGGACGGGCGCTCGATGGGCCCCTGCCGGGCGGCCAGCGGGATCTGCTCGCCCCGCTTCTCGACGAGCGTCATGACCGCGGGCGGGCACTCGCGGATGCAGATGCCGCACCCGATGCACTCGCCGACTTGGAGCGGGCGCTCCATCGCCCAGGGCAGCGCCTTGCCGCCCACGGGCCCGGTCTCGACGCCGGGGTGGTCGGGCCGCGTCATGTCGAGTGCCTCGACGGGGCACACGTCCATGCAGATGCCGCAGGTGATGCAGCCCGCGTGGTTGATGTCGATGCGATAGCCCATACGCCGCCTCCTTGTGGCTGGTGCGATCGTCGATCGCGGGCGGCGCGCGCACCACGCCCACCCGAGTGGGCGGGGTGCCCATCATTTCGGGTAGGCCCGGGGGGCCGTTCGGATCGGGCCGGAGGGTCGAGGTCGCCGAGAATCGTCGCCGGGCAGGCGACGGTTTCGGGGCGCTGGCGTCGCTCCGTCGCCTCATGGGCCACGTCGCGACGCCGCGCGGGGCCGGATGCGACCCCGCGGCATCCGTGCGTCGCCTGTCAGGCTACGAGTCGACGGGCCGGACCCGGAATCGTCGCCTCCGGGGCGACGCGTCGCCCACGCGCCGAGCGGGCCGGCTCGGCCGGCTAAGCGTCAGGCGTCCTCGACCAGGCCCTCGCGCATCGCGCGCGCCACCACCTCCGTGCGGCTCTGCGCGTGCAGCTTGTCGAGGATGTTGCGCAAGTGGAACTTCGCGGTGTTCTCGCTGATGCCCAGCTGGGCCGCGATCTCCTTGTTGCGCAGCCCGCGGACCACCAGCCGGAGGACGTCGAGCTCGCGCTCGGTCAGGTGGTCGGGATCGGGGTCAGCGGGCGGGGCAGTCGCCGGGCGGGCCAGCTCGGCGAGGATCCGCGCGGCGATGGCCGGAGTGATCGCCGCCTCGCCGCGCTCGATCGCGTCGAGCATGCCGCGCAGTTCACCCGACTCCAGGTTCTTGAGCAGGTAGCCGCGGGCGCCTGCCTTGATGGCCGCGAACAGGTCGTCGACGTCCTCCGACGCGGTGAGCATGACGATCGCGACCTCGGGCGCCTCTGCGGCCAAGCGCCGCGTTGCCGCCAGCCCGCCGCCGCCCGGCATCGCCACGTCCATCAGCACGAGGTCGGGATGGAGTCGCAGGGCCGACGTCACCGCGCCGGCGCCATCGGCCTCCTGTCCGACCACGTCGTGCCCCCAGGCGCCGAGCAGCGACGCGACCCCGTCGCGGAAGAGTGCGTGGTCGTCGGCCAGCAGGATGCGCACCGGTCAGCCCACGCCGGCCGGGGTTGAGGCGGACCCGCTCGCAGACGACGTTGCCGAGACCTGGCGGGGACGCCAGGGCACCCGGCGCGGGGGCGAACGCGGCTGACGGGGCGCCGGGCTTGGCCGACGGCGATGCCGAACCCGGCGCGGACGACGTGGCGCCGGGCGTGGGCACTGACGCCGAGCCCACCGGCGCGGACGGCGCAGCAGGGGCCCCGACCGCGTCGGGCTCGTGGCCGGCGAGAGGCAGCGAGACCCGGACCAGCACGCCGCCGCCGACCTGGTTCATGGCCTGGAAGGTCGCTCCGATCCGCGCCGCCCGCTCACGCATCGCCCGCAGGCCATAGCCAGGCTTGCTGCCGGCGCCGCCCGCCGCCAGTCCCCGGCCGTCGTCGGCCACGGAGACGGCGAGTCGCCCGCCATCAATCCGCGTCGCGAGCCGCACCCGGTCCGCCCCCGAGTGCTTCCGCACGTTCGTGAGCGCCTCCTGGACGATCCGATAGAGGTTCGCCTCCGCATCGGGGTCCAGCCGCAGCGACTCAGTCGCCGGGTCGATCGCGAGCTCCAGCCCGAAGCGCGAGGCCTCGGCCACCCGCCGCGCGTGTGCCGCGAGCGCCGCGCCCAGGCCCTGGCCGGGCTCGATCGGGCCGCGCAGCCCGATGATCGACTCGCGCACGTCCACGTACACCGCGCGCGCTGCCGATCCCAGCTCGGCCAGCTGGGCCCGCGCGTCATCGAGCCGACCCGCCTCGAGATACCCGTCAACGGCCTGGCTCTTGGTGTTCACGTAGCCGAGGACCTGCGCGATGCCGTCGTGCAGCTCGCGGGCGATGCGCTCGCGCTCGTCCACCACGGCCAGCTCGCGGAGCCGCGCCTCGAGGCGGTCATGCTCGATGGCGATCACCGCCTGGCTGGCGAGCGAGGCGAGCGTCTCCACCTCGTCCGCGTCGAACCCGCGGACCAGCGGGCTGCCGACGGCGAGCACGCCGATGGTCGACCCGCCCCGCTGGAGGGGCGCGGACAGCCGGGCGACCGCCCGCCCCGGCTCGACGAAGGCGAGGATGGCGTCCGCGTCCGCGGCGTCGGCCGGCCCCGGGGCCGCGATCCCGTGCGTCACGGCCGCATCGTCGGGCAGCCCGGCCGAGGCACGGAGCCCGAGCTGCCCGTCCGGCCGCTCCAGGAGCAGCACGGCCACGTCGGCGCCGAGCAGCTCGCGCGCATACGAGACCACCGCGTGGAGGACGTGGTCGAGGCCGGTCTCAGCCGCGATCGACACGGACACCCGGTTGAGCGCGCGGGTCGAGGCGCTGGCCGCCTCCAGCTCTGCGTTCCGGGACCGGAGGGCATCGGTCAGGCGGTCGATGCGGCGGAAGGCGTAGGCCACCGTGAGCGTGGTCAGGATGAACACCGCGCCGGTCACCAGGAGATTGTCGAGCGGGAACGGCAACGCCGGGTCCCAGAAGGTGTCGCTGATCTCCTCGAGCACCGCCACGACCACCGTGGGCACGAGGACGGCCAGCCAGCGGAGGCGCGAGGGACGCGGCTGACGGATCACGGCTGCAGCATACGCCGCGTCGTCGGCCGCTCTGATCGTGCCTGGCGGGCGCCGGAATGCCTGCCGCGTCGCACGGGCCGCCGTCGCCGTCGGCGACGCGGGGGCCGTCAGCCGGCTTCCGGGCCCGAGCCCTGACAGCCCGGACACCAGAAGGTCCGCCTCGGCCAGTCTGCGCCCTGGTCGCGCACGCGGATCGGTGTCCGGCATCGCGGGCAGGGACGGGCGCCGCGGCGGTACACGTGCTGCGGTCGGCGACCGGTCGCCGCCCCCTGGCGGAGGATGTCGCGGCCGAGCTCGACCAGGCGCCGCAGCGTCCCGTCGTCCAGGTCGCGAACGGCCGACCACGGGGACACCGCGGCCTGCCAGAGGACCTCGTTCTTGACCTCGTTGCCGATGCCCGCAAGCGCGCGCTGGTCGAGGAGCACCTCGCCGACGGCGGTGTCGGCGCGGCCCGGGTTCCGGAGGCGGCGGAGCGCCTCGTCGAGGTCCGGCTCGGGGGCCAGCAGGTCCGGTCCCAGCGCGCCCAGGCCCGGGTGCTGCCCCTCGGCCCGCTGCTCGAACAGCTCCACCACCGGGGCGTCGAAGCAGACCGCGACCGAGCCGTCGACCTCCAGCACGAGCCTCGCCCGCGACGGCGGCCGGCGCCACCGCTCGCTGGGTCGGTAGCGGTGCCACGACCCGTGCATCCGCAGGTGTGTCCGGAGCTCGAGCCCGTTGTCGAGCCGGATCACGAGGTTCTTGCCGGCCGATTCGACCGCTGTCACCGTCGCGCCCACCACGCGCTCCACGCGCGGCACCGCCCCCGGGCCGCCCGTGCGCGCCGCGAGCACCGGCCGCCCGACCAGCCACGGCCGGAGGCCCGCCGCCGTGCGCGCCAGCGTGTCGCCCTCGGGCACGGCCGCCCTATCGCCGCGACACGCCGGCGCCGGGCCGGACGAGGGCCTGCTCCGGCCGGGCCGCGCCACGCAGGACGAGGCCCCGGTAGCCCGCCGCGAACCCGGCACCGAGGAGCGCGTCGCGGCGCGGCGACGCGGCGACCGGCTCGCCGTCGACGCGGGTCAGCACGAGCTCCCGGATCCGCCCGTCGGCGACGAGCGCGCCCAGCGCGCGGAGCGCCGCGTCGATGACCTCGGGGGAGTCCGAGGCCGGGAACGTCGCGATGGACGTCCCGCCGCGCTCGAGGTACAGCGCGGCCTCGCCGTCCACGAGCACCACGTACGCTCCGGCCGCGCGCTGGAAGGGGCGCCGGTCTGCGTCGTCGCGGCGGGGCCAGGGCAAGGCGGCCCCGTACGGGTTCGCGGGGTCCGCGGCGGCGAGCAGGTGGACGACGTGCCCGTGCTCGCCCGCGGCGTCGCCCGGCAGGTCGCGCATGGCGCGCAGCCGGTCCACGGCGCCGGGCAGCGCGAACTGGGCGGCGCCGAGCCCGTCGACGAAGTAGCCGCGGCGGATCCGCCCACCCTCCTCGAGCATCCGCAGCACCGGGTAGACGGCCGAGAACCCGCCGTCGACCGCCTCGCCCGCCACGGCCTCCCGCGTGAGCACGCCGTGCCGCTCGAGCAGGGACATGGCCTGGGCGTGGAGGCGCTCGGTGCGCGTCGGGCCGGCATCACGGACGCCGTCGCCGTCAGGACCGCCGTCGGGGCCGACGGCGTCGACCGCGCCGGTCACCCTCTCGCCGGTCGGCGCACCATCCGCCCCTGGCCTGGACGGTGCCTCCACCAGGGACCAGCGCCCCGCGGCCTCGGGCGGTCCGAGCGCGGTCAGCCGCCCCGGGCGCGGCCGGTGGTCCTTGGCCGGGCGCTTCCAGCGCAGGGCGCGGAGCGGGGCCACCGTGTCGTTGGTGACCTCGCCGGCCCACACGAGGTCCCAGAGCGCGTCGAGGACCTCGCGGTCGGACTGGCCCCGGGCGGCCGTGAACAGCTCGCGGTAGAAGCAGGCGCCCCGCCGGGCGAGGTGCGCCCGGAGCCGGTCGTGGACCTGGCCGTCGGGGCGGCTGACGCCGTCGGGCAGACCCGTCGGGCGGAGCGCCTCCCGTCCCGGCCGGTAGAGCAGGACCCGGCCGTCGTCGCGGCCCAGGCTCCCGCGCCCAACCCAGGCCACCTCGCCCATCGCGCCCAGCTCGTCGAGCAGGCGGGGCTGGTAGCCGGGGATCCGGGCCGGCAGCACGTCGCGCTCGAGGACCGACGCCGGGATCGGCAGGCCGGCGAGCTGGTCGACGACCTGCGCCAGGCGCTCGAGGGCCGCGTCGCCGCGGTACGCGGGCTGGTCGCCGCCGCCCGCTACCGGCGCGACGCCGTGCCACGCGGGCAGGAACCGCGCGAGGGTGACGGGATCGACCGGCTCCACCTCGTGGCGGAGCTTGGCGAGCGAGCGGCGGCGCAGCGACCGCAGCACGTCCGGGTCGCAGAACTCGCGGGTGGCGCCGCCCGGCCGGAACTCGCCCGCGAGCACGGTGCCGGCGGCGGCCAGGCGGTGGAGCGCGCCATCGACCACGCCGGTCGGCAGGCCCCAGCGCCGCGCGGGCCCGTCGGCGGTGAACGGCCCGTGCGACCGCGCGTAGCGCGCGAGCAGCCCGTCGAGCGCCGCGGCCGCCGGGGCCAGGAACGCCGATGGCACGCCGGGCGGCGGGGCGACCCCCACGCCGTCGCGGAACCGCGCCACGTCCTCCATCGCGATCCAGCGCTCCTCGCCGGCGATCCTCGCCCGCACGGCCCGCCGCGACGCTGCCAGCTCGGCGAGGTGCAGTGCCGCCTCGACGCGCCCGCCGGCGGTGCGGGCCCCGGCCTCCTCCGCGGTGAGGTCGCCCAGGCGTCGCAGCAGGTCGTGCACCTGGTCCGGGGTCTCCGCCCAGCGCTCCTCGGCCAGGTGCTGGAGCGAGAGCTCGAGGTCCGCGAGCGCGTCGGGGTCCAGCAGCTCGCGCAGCTCCTCCTGGCCCAGCAGCTCGCGCAGCAGGTCGCGGTCGAGGGTCAGCGCCTGGGCACGGCGCTCGGCAAGCGGGGCATCGCCCTCGTACATGTAGGCCGCGACGTAGTCGAACAGGAGCGAGCTCGCGAACGCGGACGCCCGCGCGGTCTCGACAGCGTGGACGGCGACCTCGCGGCGGGCCACGCCGCCCAGCACCTCGCGCAGCGCCGGCAGGTCGAACACGTCGGCGAGGCACTCGCGGTACGTCTCCACGAGGATCGGGAAGCTCCCGTAGCGGCTGGCGACCGCGAGCAGGTCGGCGGCCCGCTGGCGCTGCTGCCAGAGCGGGGTGCGGGTGCCGGGGCGTCGGCGCGGCAGCAGCAGGGCGCGGGCGGCGTTCTCGCGGAAGCGGCTGGCGAACAGGCTCGACTGCCCGACGCGCCCGACGACCAGGTCCTCCACCTCGTCAGGGTCGGGGAACAGCAGCTCCTCGACGCCGGCCACCGAGCCGTCGCCCTCGGGCAGGCGGATGGCGATGCCGTCGTCGGACCAGATGGTCTGGACCTCGATGCCCAGGCGCTCGGCGATGCGCGCCTCGATGGCCATCGTCCACGGTGCGTGGATCCGGCCCCCGAACGGGGTCAGGATCACCAGCCGCCAGTCGCCCAGCTCGTCGCGGAAGCGCTCCACGACGATGCGCCGGTCCGTCGGCAGGGCGCCTGCTGCCGCACGCTCGTCCTCGAGGTAGGCGAGCAGGTTCTCCGCCGCCAGCCCGTCGAGGTCGTGGTCGCGCCGCAGCCGCTCGGCCGCCCGCGCCCGGCCCCGCGCGCCCTTCGCGAGGTCCGCCTCCGCCTCGCGGGTGAAGGCGCCGATGGCGCGCCCGAGCTCCACCGGCCGCCCCACGGCATCGCCCTTCCAGAACGGCAGCTTGCCGGGCACCCCCGGCGCGGGCGTGACGAGCACGCGGTTGGGCGTGATCTCGGCCACGCGCCAGGAGGACGCGCCGAGCACGACCACGTCGCCGTGCATCCCGGCCCGCAGCTCGTAGACCATCTCCTCGTCGAGCTCGCCCACCCGCCGGCCCGGCGTCCCGGCCTTGCCCTCGAGGAACACCGGGTAGAGCCCGCGGTCCGGGATCGTGCCGCCGCTGGTGACGGCCACCGTCCGGGCGTCCGTCCGCGCAGCGACCTCGTCGGTCAGCCGGTCCCACGTGATCCGCGGCTTGAGCTCGGCGAACTCGTCAGACGGGTAGGCGCCGCTGAGCATGCCCAGCACGCCCTCGAGCGCCTCCCGGGTCAGCGTCTCGAAGGGCGCGGCGCGCCGGACCGCGGCCAGGAGCTCGTCGACGGTGAACCGGTCCGCGAGCGCCCAGGCCACGATCTGCTGGGCGAGCACGTCGAGCGGGTTCCGCGGCAAGACCGTGGGCTCGATGGCCCCGTCGCGCATGCCGCGGACGACAACTGCGGTCTCGAGCAGGTCGCCGCGGTACTTGGGGAAGATGACGCCCTTGCTTGCCTCGCCCACCTGGTGGCCCGCCCTGCCGATGCGCTGGAGGCCGCGGGCGACCGACGTCGGGCTCTCCACCTGGATGACCAGGTCCACCGAGCCCATGTCGATCCCGAGCTCGAGCGAGCTGGTCGCGACGAGGGCGGGGAGGCGGCCGGCCTTGAGCTCCTCCTCGATCTCGAGGCGCTGCTCGCGGGCGATGCTGCCGTGGTGGGCCCGGACGAGCTCCTCGCCGGCGAGCTCGTTGAGGCGCTGCGCCAGGCGCTCGGCCAGGCGGCGGCTGTTGGTGAAGACGATGGTGCTGCGGTGCTCGCGGACGAGCTCCAGGATCCTCGGGTGGATCGCGGGCCAGATGCTCGTCCGCAGCTCGCCGCCGACGACCGGGCCGCCGGGCTGCTCGTCCATCGGCAGGACCTCGCCCAGGCGTGACATGTCCTCGACGGGGACCACGACCCGCAGGTCGAGGGGCTTCCTCGCGCCCGCGTCCACGATGGTGACCTCGCGGCCCTCCCCCACCCCGCCGAGGTAGCGGGCGATGGTCTCGAGCGGGCGCTGCGTGGCCGAGAGCCCGATGCGCTGGAGGGGCCTGGAAGCGGGCGCCCGCAGCCGCTCGAGCCGCTCGAGGCTCAGCGCCAGGTGGGCGCCGCGCTTGGTCCCGGCGACCGCGTGGACCTCGTCGACGATGACCTGCTCCACGCCGCGGAGGATCTCGCGGGCCTGGCTCGTGAGGAGCAGGTAGAGGCTCTCTGGCGTCGTGACAAGGATGTCGGGCGGGTGCCTGGCGAGGTCGCGGCGCTCGTCCGAGGGCGTGTCGCCGGTGCGGCTCGCGATGGTGATCCGGGGCGGCTCCGTCCCCAGGCGCTGGGCCGCGAGCGCGATGCCGGCCAAGGGCGCCCGGAGGTTGCGCTCCACGTCGTAGGCGAGCGCCTTGAGCGGGCTGATGTAGAGCGTGCGGACGGTACCCGGCTGGCCGCGCGTCGGCGGCGAGCTCGGCTCGCGCGCGATCCGCTCGAGGCACCACAGGAACGCGGCGAGGGTCTTGCCCGACCCGGTGGGCGCGTGGATCAGCGTGTGCTCGCCCCGGGCGATGGCGGCCCAGCCGCGTGCCTGGGCGTCGGTGGGGGCCTCGAACGTCGCCGCGAACCAGGCCCGCACCGCGGGCCCGAACGGTGCGAGCGGATCGGGGGTGCGCGCGACCACGGGACGACGAGTATAGGGGTCGGACGCCGAATTGTACAGATGTTCTGTTGCCGAGAATCCGAACCGGCGGGCCGGGAGAGGGCCCGCCGGTTCGATGCCCCAGAGATCTCGGTCGGCCTCCGCGGGAGGGGGAGAGCCACCAGGGGGCCAACCGTGCGGTGTGCTGGGTGCGGGGTGGAGAAGGGGCTGGTCGGGGTCGCGGGGGGACGTGGCCCCGACCATTTCGGGGTGGGACGCGGAACGCTGTGGAGAGGAGTTGTGCCCTTGCCCTGTCTGTGTCGGCCCGCTCGATCGGGCTGGCGCCAGTCTCTCGCACGGCCGTCGCCGCAGACGCGTGCGGGATGGCCCGACAATTCGTGACGCTGCAGGTCGTTCGGCCTGCATTTCCTGCGCCGAACGTCCCGGTGCGTGCGGCCCCCAGAATCGGGACCTCTTGCCAGATACACCCAGATTCCGTGCCTGCTCGCTCCTGCCGCGAGGTGCCAGATCGGCGAAAGGGGGCGACGACGACGCCGCCCGCTGCTACGATCGCGGCATGGGCCCTGAGCGCATCCTGTTCCTCCTCATCCTCATCCTGGTCATCGTGATCATCTGGCGTGGGCCGAAGACCCTGCCGCTCATCGGCCGCGCGTTCGGCCAGGGCGTCAAGGAGGCACGGCGCGAGATGAACGAGATCAAGGCGGACATGGAGAAGAAGCCCGACGAGGGCACCGGCACGAGCGGCACCGGCAGCACCCCCGGCACGCCCGGCACGCCCGGCGGCACGCCACCCGCCTGACCGGCCCAACACCTGGCGCGGTCAGCGGGTCGGGCCTCGACCACCGTCCTCGTCGTGGGCGCCGAGACGCCGTCGCGGGCCGAGCGCCACGAGCCGCGCCCGCGAACGCTCCAGGGCATCGATGTCCACCGGCTCCGGCACGGCCGCCGCAAGCCCAGCGTCGAACAGGTCCCCGACCAGCACCGACGCCTCTGACGGGATGTCGAACGCGAGGTGGGCGGCATCGATCCCGGGGGTCTCGAGGGCCCGCAGCGCGACGTCCCCGAGCCCGACCAGCGCCCCGTCACGCAACGGCCGCACGCCGTCGAACACCTCGGGCCCGACGCCCCGGCCCGCGAACACCGGGACCCGCGCCTGCAGGGCAAGGCTCACGACGCCGCCGACGTGCGCCGGGTCGGGCGTCGTGAGCGCCACCGCGACTACTCGGCCGCCGGCCGAGGCCGCGGCCCGGATCACGGCCTCGAAGGCGGGCTCGTTCGGGTCGCCGGGGTCCACGACCACCACCTGTTCCCGGCCGACGAGGTAGGTGCACACCGAGCGGCCCGGCAGGCCGCCGCCCCCTTGGCTGCGCACGCGCGTGATGCCCGCGGACAGGCGCTCGACACTGGGGGGCGCGACGGGTCCCGCGGGCGCGAGCCAGGCGCGCACCTCGGCCGCGTCGCGTGCCGACCGCAGCGACCGGAGCGTCGTGGCGGTGGGCGCCCAGAGGCCGATCCGGCCCGCCCGGAGCGCGCCGATCGCGTCCTGCGGCCGCAGCCACGCGTGCCCCGCCACCTCGCGCTCGTCGAGCCGGAAGCCCGCGCCGTCGGCGGCATCCGCCACGAAGAACCGGACGTCGTACCGGCGGGTCACCTCGACCGGCGGCGTGACCCAGTGCGACAGCGGGACGAGGTGCCTCGTCCGCAGGCGGAGGCCCAGCCGCTCCGCGAGCGCCGCCAGAGGCTCGCCGCCGCGGTGTCCGGCCTCCACCTCGCGCGGATCGGGCGCGGACCCGTCGGCGTGCTCGGCCAGCAGCACGCCCGCCTCCTCGTACAGCTCGCGGACGGCAGCGACGGCGTGGCCGAGCGCATCGGCCGGGGCGAGGTCGCCCGCCCAGGCTGCCGCGCACTGCTCCGCGTCCACGCCCAGGCGGCGGGCCGCCGCGACGTCGCGGTCCGCGGGATCGACGGCGCCGCCAGGGAACACGTGGAGCCCGGGCCCGAACGCCATCGTCGACGGCCGATGCGTCAGGAGCACCTCCGCGCCGCCGGGCGAGGGCCGCAGCACGACCACCGTCGACGCGGGCCGCGGGGCGCGCATCGACGGGTGGGGCGCGGTCACAGGTCCAACGTGTAGGCGATGAGGTGGACGCCGGGCACGGGGTCGAAGTCGCGGTCGGGCGCCCGCAGGAACCCCAGCCGCTCGTACAGCCGCTGCGCGGCCAGCAGGTCGCCGCCGGTCGAGATGGCGAGGCCGCGGCGGCCCGCGCTCCGCGCACGGTCGACACACGCCCGGACCAGGGCCTCCCCCGCGCCGCGCCGCTGCGCGGACGGCGCCACGCCCAGCATCCGGAACCCGGCCTCATCCTCGCGCTGGGCCTCCGCGAACGGGTTGCCCGGTCCGGGGACGTAGGTCACGCAGCCGAGCAGAGCGCCGCTCCCCTCCTCCACGGCCACCAGGATCGGGCAGTGCCGCGCCCGTCCGCGGGCGTCGCGGATCGTGTCGAGGTACCAGCGGTCGTGCTCGCCCACGGCACCGGCCGCGGCGTACGCCCCGGCCACGAGCTCGCCGGCGGCGTCGAGCTCCTCGGGCCGGGCCTCTCGCACCGTGAACCCGTTCACGTTCCCGCCAGAAGTGCGTCGAGGGCCTCGGGCTCGTGGACGGGCTGGCGACACGCGAAGTCGCGGCACACGAACGCGGTGGGGCGGCCGTTGAGCGCGAACCGGTCGTGCATGAGGGCGACGGCCGAGGTTGCGGGGCTCGCCGACACGGCGAGCACCCGGAACGGGCCGTACGCGCGCGACGCCGCCCGGAGCAGCGGCCGTGCCGCCTCCGGGTCGCCCACGATCGCGACCTCGGCGATGCCGGTGTGAGCGGCCTCGAGCGCGCACAGCCAGTTCGCGAACGCCGTCGGGTATCGCTCCAGGTATGGCCCCACCCCGGCCAGCGCGCGCTCGGCAGCGGCGCGGTACCGGGGCTCGCCCGTCAGGGCCGCGAGGCGGAGCAGGACCGACGTCGCCATCGACGAGCCCGACGGCGTGGCGTTGTCCTGGACGTCGCGCGGCCGCACCACCAGGCCCTCGGCGTCGGCCGCCGTGTCGTGGAAGCCGCCGGCCGGATCGGCGAAGCGCGTCAGGATGCCCTCGGCCAGGTCGACGGCCTCTGCGAACCAGCGCTCATCGCTCGTGGCCTCGTACAGGGCCAGCAGCCCTTCGGCCAGGTCCGCCGAATCCTCCAGCACGCCCTCGGCCGTGGCGCGGCCGTCCTTCCACGAGCGACGCAGCCGGCCCGGGGCCATGCGGAGCCCGGCCAGGACGTCGCCCGCCGCCGCCACGGCTGCCGCCCGGTAGACGCCGGCGCGCTCCACGAGCTCGGGCGCTCCGGCGTCGAGCGCCCGCGCGGCGTCCGCCAGCGCCGCGATCGCGAGCCCGTTCCACGCGGCGAGCACCTTGTCGTCGCGGGCCGGCTGGGGCCGACGGGCGCGGGCGGCAAGGAGGCTGGCGCGCGCGGCCGCGAGCCGCTGCGCGGCGATCGCCGGCTCGAGGCCGAAGCGGTCTGCCAGCTCCGCGTCGGAGCGGACCCGGGACAGGATCGTGACGCCCTCCCAGTTCCCCTCCTCGGTCACCCCGTACGCCGCCCCGAACAGCGGCGCCGACTCGCCCAGCAGCTCGTGCACCTCGCCCGACCGCCAGGTGAACGTGCCGCCCTCCACGCCCGCGGTGTCGGCGTCGAGGCTGGCCGCGAGCCCGCCGCCCGGCGTGCGGAGCTCGCGGAGCATGAAGTCGAGGACCCCGACAGCCACGTCGCGGTAGCTCGGCTCGCGAGTCAGCTGCCACGCGTGCAGATACGCACGGGCGAGCTGCGCGTTGTCGTAGAGCATCTGCTCGAAGTGGGGCACCAGCCAGCGCGCGTCAGTGGCGTAGCGGTGGAACCCGCCGCCCAGCTGGTCGCGGATCCCGCCGTCGGCCATCCGGTCGAGCGAGCGCCGCGCGATCGCGAGCGGGCGCGGGTCGCCGGTCACGACGTGTCGGCGCAGCAGGAACTCGATCGCCATGGGCTGCGGGAACTTCGGGGCCCGGCCCCACCCGCCGTTCACCTCGTCGAAGCCGCGATCGATGGCGGCGCCCGCCGCCGCCAGGACCTCGGCCGGCGGCAGCTCCTCGGCCGGCCGCCCCATGGCGCGCACGTCGCGCAGCTGGGCGACGACGGCCGCACCGGTCTCGGTGACGGCGCTGCGCCGCTCCTGCCACGCCTCGTGGACCCCGGCCAGCACCTGCCCGAAGCCCGGCATGCCGTGGCGCGGCACCGGAGGGAAGTAGGTGCCGCCGAAGAACGGGTGTCCGTCGGGCGCGAGGAACACCGACAGCGGCCAGCCACCCTGGCCGGTCATCGCCTGGACCGCCGACATGTAGACGCCGTCGAGGTCGGGCCGCTCCTCGCGGTCGACCTTGACGGGGACGAAGTGGGCGTTGAGGTAGCCGGCGAGCGCCTCGTCCTCGAACGACTCGCGCTCCATCACATGGCACCAGTGGCAGGCGGCGTAGCCGATCGAGAGGAAGATCGGCCGGTCGAGCTCCGCCGCGCGCGACAGCGCCTCGGGGCCCCAGGGATACCAGTCGACGGGATTGTGGGCGTGGGCCAGCAGGTACGGGCTCGTCTCGCCGGCGAGCCGGTTGGCGCTCCCCCTGGGCTGCTCCCCATCGGCCATGCCCGTGATGGTATCGCCGGGCTCGGCGGCCGGGCTCGGCGGCCGGGTCGGCGTCGGGCGCCGCGGGGCCTCCCTGGGGTCGACTCCAGCCGTCGAGGGTGGCGTTGCCCGCACGCGCGCCTCGTGCGGCACGCCCGCCGCGTCGTGCCCCCCGCGTCGTGCCCCCCGCCCGCGCCGCGCCGTGCCCCGCCGCCCGCGCCGCGCCGTGCCCCTCCGCCCGGGCCGTGTCGTGGCCCTATGGACGCCCTCGCGCTCCGATCGGGCCTCCACGGGGGCCGTATGACCGCTCGCGGGCATGTCGCCCGTCATCTGGGCCCCTGGTCGGCCCGATCAGCGGCCGACGGCGTCCATGAGGCCACCAGATGGTCCGTCGGGACGGGCGGGCGGGACGACGGCCCAAACGGCACGGGGCCAGCGGCCCGGCACGCTGCATACCGCGGTCCGCGGGCCGCGGCCCAAACGGGACGGGGCGGGCGAGACGACGGCCCAACGGGACGCGGGCCGGCGGGTGGCGGCCCGAGCAATCCCCCTCCCCCCTCGCCCGGTCGGCAGCGCGGCACGCCCGTCGCCCCGAGCGCCGCCGGGCTACGCTGCGTCCATGGACGAGCGCGCCGTGCCGAGGTTCCTGCCCAGCGTCCACGGGCTCCAATTCGCGAACGCCTTCCCGCCTGGGCCCACGCTGCGTCTGGGCCCGCTCGACCCGCGGATCCTGGGCATCGGCGACGCGTCGGCCGGGCTGTGCGGCGGGATGGCGCTGACCGCGCGCGACCTCTGGGCGGCAGGCGTGGCGGCTCCGCAGGACACCGCGCCGCCGGCCAACGGCAGCCGGCGCTTCCGCGCGCTGGTCCGCCGCCAGGTGCAGTCGCTCGACTGGCTGCGCGTGCCCCTCCGCTACGCGCTGCTCGGCGCCCTCCACGGCCCGCTGGGACGGGGCCCCGTCAGCGTCCCGACCGTCACGCGCGAGTGGCCATGTGTCCTGGCCGAGCTCGAGGCCGGCCGACCGTGCCTGCTCGAGCTCATCCGGGTCGGCGGCCTGGGGCCGTCCGCGCTGGTGCGCAACCACCAGGTGCTGGCCTTCGCCTGCTCAGACGATGCCAGCGAGGGCGGACAGCTGTTGCGGCTCCGCGTCTACGACCCGAACCACCCGGGCAGCGACGACGTCGCGCTCGAGGCCGCGGTGGCCCCCGACGACGGTCGACCGCTGGCGGCGCGCACCGTCCTGCGCCAGACGACCGGCGAGCCGCTGCTGGGCTTCTTCCGCGGGCCACTGCTGCGCAGCGAGCCGGTCGGCGCCTGGCGCTAGGAGCTTGGAGCTCGCCGCGGGCGATCGAAGGCGGGCGCGCCGCGCCGGGCGCCGGGAGAGGGACCGCAGCGACGGGCGCGCCGCGCCAGGCGCCGGCGAGGGACGGGCAGCGCCGGGCGCGCCCCGCTCAGCCGTTGGGCGGCAGCCGGACGTCGACCTGCCCGCAGCCCGGGCAGTAGCGGAGGTGGAGCGGCACCTTCTCCTCGCCCAGCTCGGCCCACTCACCGAACAGCAGCTTGGCCCCGCCGGAGGTTCCCCCGGTCCGGAACTCGATCACGCCCCAGTCGGCCAGCGGCCCGCGACAGCGCAGGCAGTCGTCCATCGGGATCGCCTCGGCATCGGTCTCGGTCATCATCGTCCCCCTCGTGGCGCTACGGGCCAGCCGACCGGGCGTCGCGCCCGTGCGCTGCTGCTCCCACGCGGAGCGTAGGGCCTGTGGGCCTGCTGCGTCCCGCCGCTCGGGACTGGCCGCCGCGCGCCTGAGCATGGAGCATCGACCTGCCAGGAGGGATCACCGTGACCCAGACCACGTTCGAGCGGCCCGCCACCATCGCCGACCAGGTCGGCGGCAAGCCCGGAATCGTGCGCTTCGTCGAGCTGCCCGAGCGCCGGTTCGTCATGATCGACGGGGAGGGGTCGGCGGGCGAGGCGGCGTTCGCGCCCCGCATGCCCGGGCTCTACACCACCGCATACTCGCTGCGGTTCGCGCTCAAGCGGCGCGGCGTGGTCGAGAAGGTCGGCCTCCTCGAGGGCCTGTGGTGGACGACCGACGGCGCCACCGACCTCGACGCCATCCTCGGACCGGGCGCCGACCGGTCGACCTGGCGCTGGACGCTCATGATCGGCCTGCCCGACGCAGCGACCGACGACGAGGTCGCGACCGCGCTCGCGGCCGGCCGCGCGAAGCTCGCACCGCCGCTCGACGCCTCCCTGCGCGTCGAGCGCTTCGCGGAGGGCTGCTGCGCCCAGGTGGTCCACCTGGGCCCGTACGCGGACGAGCGGCCCACGATCGAGGCGCTCCACGCCGCCACCCGCGACGCCGGCCTGGCGCTGCGCGGCCGCCACCACGAGCTCTACGTGAGCGTTCCCGGCCGGACGGCCCCGCAACGCCTGCGCACCCTGCTCCGGCAGCCCGTCGACGTCGGCCGGCTCTAGCTCGCGCGTCGCCCTCGCCGGCCCGCGGTGGGCCCCGCTACTTGAGGACCAGCAGCGCGTCCAGGTCCATCCGCTGGCGGCCCGGTGTCGCGTTGACGACCACCTTGAGCGTGTGGATCGCCGACGCGAGCCCGGTCTTGACGTAGATGACCCGGCGTGCGAGGTAGCCCGACGAGTACTCGTCGACCGTCGCCTGCTTGGTGCCGTCGATGAACACGTCGAAGGTGCCACGACCCGGGCCGAACGGCGCCACGATCGCCACGCCCCGGCCGGTGAACCGCAGCGAGTAGGCGGCGCCCACGCTCGTGGTGTACAGGTACGTGCCGCCGGACGCAAACCGCGTGTGCACCCGGTGCCAGCTGCCCGACCGGCTGATGCTGCGGCTCGTGTCCTGGACCACGGCGCCCCGGGTGGTGGGCTGCGAGACCCACGGGCTCCAGTTCGCCGCGGCGTCGTGCGCGCGCAGGCGGAACGCGTACGTGTGGCCGACGACGAACGTCCGGCCGAGGACGCGCGCCGACGACGAGAGCGACGAGACCGAGCCCCAGTGGCCGTCGACCGCCCACCGGACCTGATAGCCGGTCACGCCGCCGTAGGCGTCGGTGGCAGCCGCCCAGCGGGCCGCGCCGGAGAAGCTCGAGGTGTTGAAGACCGTCCGGACCGTCGGGGCGAGCGTCGCCGGGGTGGCGACCGGGACCGACGTGTCGACGAGGACGCGGTACGTGGCCGAGCGCTGGCGGCTGCCGTCGGTTGCGGTCACGGTCACCGGGTACGCGCCGTCGGGCGTGGTCGGCGGGACCGTCACGGTCAGCGTGAGGCCGTTCGGGTCGGCCGGCTCGAAGTGGCTGGTCGAGAGCGTGGCCGTCACCGGCCCGTTCACGGTTGCCGTGAGGTCGAGCGGCAGGTTGAAGTCCTCGGCGCGCACCACGTTCATCGGGATCTTGAGCGTCGCGCCGGAGGCGTTGACGGTGGTGCCCGACTGGAGCGAGCGCATGGCGAAGTCGCCCGCGTTGACGATCCACGAGACGTCCAGGAGCGGTTCGTGCCACTTGTCCGGGTCGGTCCACGTCTTCCAGTTGTAGCTGCCCATCGAGATGAGCGCCTGCTTGACCTGGGCCGGCGTGGCGTTGGGCCGGCTCGACTTGTAGAGCGCGGCGGCGCCCGTGACGAGGGGTGCGGCCATGGACGTCCCCGACTTCACGCCGTACTGGTTGCCGGGCAGCGTCGAGAGGATGCACTTGCCGGGCGCGATGATGTCCACGTCAGAGCCGTGGTTCGAGAAGTCCGCGAACGTGTCGTCCTGGTCGTAGCTGTTCCAGGAGTAGCAGGCGTGGCCGCCCAGCCCGCCCGGCTTGCCGTCGGTGTCGGCGAGCGCGGACACCGTGATGACCTCGTTGTACGCGGCAGGGACCCAGCCCGCGGCCGAGCCGGAGTTGTTGCCGGCCGCGGCGACCACCGTGATGCCCGCGTTGACCACGCGGCAGACGGCACGGTGCATCACGTCGCTGTTGGTGTAGCCGCAGTTCCCGTCGTCGTGGCCGGGCTTGGCCACCGACATGTTCACGGCCTCGAACATCGGCCGCGTCGGATCGCTCGGGTCCTTCTGGGCGGCGATCCAGTCGAGGCCGCACACGTACCACGAGAGCAGCCCGTTGCCCTGGGTGTCGAGGATCCGGACGGCCCACAGGCGGACGCCGGGCGCCACGCCCACCACGCCGATGCCGTTGTCGAGGGCGCCCACGATGCCCGCCACGTGCGTGCCGTGGCCGTTGGGGTCGGACCAGGCGGTGGTGCTGCTCGTGGAGCAGCTGTAGCCGCCGGCGACGTTGAGGTCCACGTGGTGCGGGTCGATCCCGGTGTCGACGATCGCCACGTCGGCGTCGACGCGGGTGTCGTGGCCGTCGATCTGGGCGATCGGGTTGAGCGGGCCGTACACGCGGGACACGCCCGTCGGGGTCGTCTGGCCGGTCAGCGAGAGGATGTCGTCGGGGACCACCTCCTCGACCCGGGTGTCCGCGCGGAGCAGCGCGATCTGCGCGTTGGTGAGCCGGGCGGAGTAGCCGCGGAAGGTGCCCTTGAACACGTGGTCCTGGCGGATGCCCAGGGCGCCGGCCCGCGCGCTGGCGGCGTTGAGGGTCGTGGTCGGGCTCGCTGTGCCGTCTCGGAGCACGACGATCCAGCGGTCGGAAGCGTCGAGCCCGGGGGTCCTCACGGTGACGCTGCCGTCGATGGCGCCCGGCACCAGGGCCGGTCCGGTGGCCGCCGCGAGCGCGGTGCCGGAGGCGAGGATGGCCCCGACGGGTGCGACGGCGAAGAGGGCGAGGAAGACGGTGAGGAGACGGCGCATGCAATCCCAGCTGCGGTTCAGCGCCCGATCCCAGGCCGCTCAGGCTCTAGGGTCCACCATTTCGTCAAATCACGCATCCCCCCGGCGGTACCGGTGTGGCGGCGGCGATGCGCCTGGGAGCGGCCGGCCGGGTGCGGACCCGGCTCGACGGGTGGCGGTCAGCCTGCCGCCATGGCCCCGTGGCAGCGGTTGCGCCGAGCGCGGACAGGAGCCACGGGGACCCCGAGGTCCGCCGCGATCCGGGCCGCCCAGGCGCGGACCTCGCGCCGGTCGGCTGGCATGAGCGAGGTGACCGGGTCGTCGCCTGGACCCTCGCCGGCGACCCCGAACGCCGCGACGCCGCGGGCCCCGACGGCTCGCGCCACGGCCACGACCGCGCTCACGTCGCTGTTGGCCATCGCGTGCCCGCCGATCGGCCCGGAGCTGTACAGCCACAGGTCGCAGCCGCGCAGCGCGACCGCGTTGTGCTCGAGGAAGGCTCCCCCGTCGGACGACCGGCTGGCGACGAACATGCCGCTGCCGAGGACGACCGCCCGGTAGGGCGTGACGTCGCCGACCTCCTCCTTGGCCCGGCAGTCCACCGACAGTCCCGCGGCTCGAAGGACGGCCGCGATCTCCTCCGCCGTCCCGGCCGTGGATCCGGAGCGACTGGAGAACGCCACGAGCACGCGCTTGGGGTTCACCACTGGACGACTCCTCGCTGTGCTCGGATGGTCGGCGCGGCGAGGCGCCCATCGGGAGGGCCGTCGGGACCCTCGTCTGGGCCCGGCGAGGGCGAAGACCCGGGCCGCAGGGACCGGGCCATCGGTCACGGATCGGGTGGCCCGGGAGACGCGGGCCGGGCGGCGGTCGGCCGCGTGCGGCGGGCTAGGCGAGGACCCGTCCGGGATTGAGGATCCCCGCCGGGTCGAGGGCGCGCTTGATCGCGCGCATCGCCTCGACCGCGGGCTCGCCGCGCTGCCGGACGAGCCAGTCGCGCCGCACCTCGCCGATGCCGTGCTCGCCGGTCACGGTCCCGCCGAGCTGCAGCGCGGCCTCGAACAGCTCGGCGCGGGCGGCGTGCAGCCGGGCCGCGGCGACGGCCTCGGGCTCGTCGCGGCCGAGCACGAAGGTCGGGTGGAGGTTGCCGTCGCCGGCGTGGCCGAACGTGCCGACAACGATCGCGTGGCGGGCGGCGATGGCCTCGATGGCGGCCAGCAGCTCCGGCACGCGACTGCGCGGCACGCCCACGTCCTCCATCCGCGCCACGCCCTGCGCCTCGAGCGCGCGGAAGGCAAGGCGGCGCCCCTCGCGCAGCCACTCGGCCTCGGTTGCATCCTGGGCGCGGACCACCAGCCCGGCGCCCGCGGCGGTGCAGGCCCGCTCGGCGGCGTCCACCTCGGCCACGGCGGCGGTCCCGGGGAGGTCCGACTCCACGAGCAGCATGGCCGCCGCGTCGCGGTCGAGGCCGAGGCGGTGCACGTCGTCCACCGCGCGGATCGTGACCTGGTCCATCAGCTCGAGGGTCACGGGCACGATGCCGGCGCGCGTGATGCCCGCCACCGCCTCGCCGGCCGCCTCGAGCGTGCCGAAGAACGCGAGGAGCGTGGCGCGCGGCGGGGGCGCCGCACGCAGCCGCAGCGTCGCCTCGGTCACCAGGGCCAGCGTCCCCTGGCTGCCGACGAGCAGCGGGATGAGCCCGTATCCGGCCACGTCCTTCACGTTGCGCCCGCCGAGGCGGATCACGGTCCCGTCGGCCATGACCACCTCGAGGCCCAGCACCGCGTCGCGCGTGACGCCGTACTTCACGCAGCACAGGCCGCCGGCGTTCGTGCCCAGGTTGCCGCCGATCGTGCACGTCTCGTACGACGCCGGGTCCGGCGCGTAGAACAGCCCCTCCGCAGCCACCGCCTTCTTGAGGTCGGCGTTCACCACGCCCGGTTGCGTGACCACCACGAGGTTCTCGTGGTCGATCTCGAGCACGCGATTCATGCGCGTGAACGCGATCGTCAGCGCGCCCTCGATGCCGGCCGCGCCGCCCGACAGCCCGGTGCCCGCGCCGCGGGGCACGATCGGCACGTCGAACGCGCCGCACAGGCGGACCAGCTCCGCCACCTGCTCGGTCGTGTCCGGCAGGGCCACCGCGAGCGGCAGCCCGGTGGGCAGGTAGGCAGTCTCGTCGCGGCGGTAGGACTCGCGGTCGACGGGGTCGGCGAGCAGGCGCAGGCTCGGCAGGCGGGCCGCGATCGCCCGGAGGAGGGCGGGACCGTCGCCGCGGACGGGTCGGGGCTCGGGCGCGGATTCGTTGGCCATGCTCAGCGGAGTATGGCAAGTCGGGCCGATCGACGGCGGGCGTAGGATTCACGCGCCATGCGGATCCCCCGCGCCGTCCTCCTCGCGCTGCTAGTCGCTGCCCTGGCGGGCGCGACGCCCGCCGCGTCCGCGGCCATCCCGGAGCCGCCCCCCGCCGCGCCGATGTCGGCGGCACCGTCAGCGGCACCGGCGATCGACGCCGACGCGGCCGCGCCGTCGGCATCGCAAACGGCTGCATCGCCGACCGTCGCCAGCGCCTCGAGCGCCATCGTCCCGGGCTCGGTCAACCGTTCCAGCATGCAGATCAGCGCGCGGTACAGCGTCGGTGCCACGCTGTACTGGGGCTCGGGCCGGCTGGCCGGCCACGTGACCATCACCGCCACCAACCGATCGGCGTCGGGCATCGACCGGCTGGAGCTCAACACCGTCATGGGCCCCCTCGGGCGCCTGCACCTCGGCACGTGCACCGTGGACGGCCGGACCGTCACGCCGCGGGTCAGCGACCAGACGATCCTGCTGCCGCTCGGCGGCGTGCTGCCCAGCGGGGCGACGGCCGTCGTGATCGTGCGCTTCACGGCCACCCTGCGGACCTCGACGAGCGGCACCCAGTGGCTGTTCGCGCGCGCCAACGGCATCGCCGACCTCTACCGCTGGATCCCCTGGATCTCGCGCGCCACGCCGTTCAGCCGGCCCAACTACGGCGACCCGTTCGTGACGCCGGCGAGCCCGTCGGTGCGTGTCACCATGCGCTCGGACGTGGCGCTGCGCTGGGCGACGACCGGCACGCGGACCTCCGTCTCGGCCGACGGCAAGACCGCCGTGTTCGACGCCGCCAACGTGCGCGACTTCGCGGTCACGGCCACCCGGGACGCGACCACGCGCCAGGCGACCGTCAACGGCACGCTCGTGCGCGTCGTCGGGCGCAGCGGCTTCCCGTCATCGACGGTGATGTCGTACGCGGTCAACGCGCTGACCAAGCTCGAGGCGCGGCTCGGGCCGTACCCGTACCCGGTGCTCACGATCTCCGAGTCCGCGGGCGGCTACGGCATGGAGGGGCCGGAGACCGTCTGGATCCCGCCTCACGTCGCGTCCTCGAACCTCCGGTACCTGGTGACCCACGAGGTGGCCCACGGCTGGTTCTACGGCCTGGTCGGCAACGACCAGGCGCGCGAGCCGTTCGCGGACGAGGCGATGACCGACATGGCGGCGCGCAACGTGCTCGGCATGCGGCGCTCGTCGCTGTGCTCCACCGCCCGCCTCGACCTCTCGATCTACCGCTATGGCTCAGCGTGCTACTACGAGGACATCTACATTCAGGGCGGCAACCTGCTCGACGACGCGCGCCGTGCGATGGGCTCGTCGGCGTTCTGGGCGGCCATCCGCGGGTACCTCGCGGCGCACCGGTTCGGCCTCGTGCACACCCGCCAGCTGCTCGACGCCATCGACGCCGCCTCGCCCATCGACTTCGCGGCGCGCTGGCGGTCCCGCTTCCCGTCGCTGTATTAGGGTTCGCGGCATGACCGTGCCGCACGCCCTCCGACTCGCCACGCCCGCCGACGGCGACGCCGTCGCCGCCATCTACGCGCCGTACGTCAACGAGACCGCCATCTCGTTCGAGCTCGTGCCCCCCACCGGCGAGGTCATGGCCGGGCGGATCGCCAAGGTGCTCGAGCGCGGGCCGTACATCGTGGCCGAGGTCGACGGCGTCGTGCGGGCATACGCCTACGCCGGGCGCTTCCGCGACCGCGCCGCGTACGACTGGACGTGCGAGACCACGGTGTACGTGGACCGCTCGCTGCACCGCTCGGGCTTGGGCCGGGCCACGATGGAGGCCGTGCTGCGCGTCGTCCGGCTCCAGGGCTTCCGGATGGTGGTGGCAGGGGTCACGCCGCCCAATGCCGGGTCGACCGGGCTGCACGAGGCGCTCGGGTTCGAGCGGGTGGGCGCGTTCGAGGGCGTCGGCTGGAAGAGCGGCCGCTGGTGGGACGTCGAGTTCTTCGAGCTCGAGTTGTTCCCGGCGTCCGACGGCGCTGACCCCATCCCGATACGCCCGCTGCCAGACCTGCTGGGCACGCCGGAGCTTGCGCGGGCGATCACGGGCGGTGAAACGTCGTAGGCGAACGTGCTCTCCGCCGCCCGGCCGGTCCGGCCCGCCAGATCTCGCGATCGACCGGTGCGCCCTGCAGACCTACCCGCGCTTACGGCGCCGACGTCGGCCGCGATGTCGATCCATCGTGGTAGACGCGGTAGAACGTGCCGGCGAGGCTGTCCAGCGCGACCCCTTGTGTTCCGGGCACCCCGCCGAAGGCGTAGCAGACGAGCCGCCCCATCGCCAGCGACTCCCGCGAGTCGCCCGGCATCAGGAACCAATCGCCCAGCGGCACGGCGTCCTTCGTGACGGCCACCCAGACAGTGGTCCCGCTCAAGTCGAGGCCGCTCGTCAGTTTCAGGTCGCCGCCATCCATCCAGCCGGCATAGGAGAGCGTCGACGGCTTGCCGACGGTCCCGGCGAAGCAACTTTCAGGATCGAAGAGCGGCGTCTCGGACGGCGCGGGCTGATACGGCGTGGGCACGGGTGTGATCCCCGGCGACGGCACGGCGTCGAGCGCGAACAGGGCGATCTTGTCCACGACGAGGCGGTCCTTGCACAGCTGCCGCGCCTCGGGCCGGCACTCGGTGGCGAGCGGGTCGTCGAAGTGGCCGACGACGACGATGGGCACGGGCGGGTACGCCTGGCCGTTCGTCGCGGGCAGGTAGAGCTGCTGACCCATCGCGTCGGGGACGTACGGCGTCAGCACCGGGCCCTTCGTGCCTTGCTCGGTGTAGGTCATGTTGCCGACGTGCTTGACGATGACGACCGGCGCGTCCTCCTGCGTGATGCCGAACTCGCCGTCATGGCAGTAGAGCTCGAGGACGCCCGTCGAGGTGATGCCGCTGGACGACATAGGCGCGGGGCAGCTGTGCGCCAAGCCCGGGGCGGACCAGAAGCCCTTGAGCGCGAACGGCTGCCCGGGCTTGCGGGTCGAGCGCGCATCGATGAGCTCCGCAACCGTGAGGACCCGGAGGCCGTCGACGGTCTCCGGAAAGGCGTAGCCAGAGGCATCGGACGCCGATTGTCCCGGCGTGGACGAAGCGCCGAAGGCGGGCGGCTGGGACCCCGTCGGCGGCGGGACGAGTGGCGCGGCCACCCCGCCCACGTTCGGGCCCCCGAATGGCCGCACGAGCGCGAGGCCTGCGAGCATGACCGCGACCACGGCCACGGCCGCGACGGCGAGCAGTGGCAGCCGGCGATTCGAGCGCGAGGCCACCACGGCCGACAGTCGGGCGTCCAGCGTCGGCGGGACGTCGGGGAGGTCGAGGGCCCGAAGCCGGGTCCGCAGGTCGGTTTCCAGCTGGCTCATCGCCCAGCCTCCAGCTCGCCCGAGGCGGCACGAAGCCGCTGCAGCGCGCGATGCAATCGGGATCTCACGGTCCCCGCGGGCGTCGAGAGGCGCTCGGCCACCTCGTCGAGCGGCACGTCCGCCCAGTAGTGCAGGAGCACGATGACCCGCTCGTCGAGCGGGAGGTCCGCCACCGAGCGGAGGAGGTCGTCGTGGCGAAGCGCGTCGGCGAAGGCATCGCTGTTCATCGGCTGCCCGACCGTGTCAAGGGGGACCAGCCGCACCTTCCGCGCGCGCAGCCGATCTCGGCAGATGTTGACGAGAATGCGGTCGAACCAGGCGTCGAAGCGGTCGCGGTCGCGGAGGCCGCCGAAGCCGCGCCACCCGGCGAGCAGTGCGTCCTGAACAGCGTCCTCGGCCTCCGCGGCGTCGGCGAGGATCAGGCCGGCCAGCCGATACGAGCGGGCGAGGACGCGGCGCGAGGCGTCGACGTACGCCTCGGCCTCCGCGGTCTGTCGGTCCGGCCGCGCGAGGGGCACGGGTCGCACTTCTCCGTCCATGCTTCATAAGACGGGGGGATCGGCTCGCCAGTTCTCGACGTGGCGTCCCCGCTGTGTCGTTCAGTCTGCGGCTCGCCGAGCTGGCCGCGCTCGACGAAGCCGTGGCACCCCGCGGTGGCCGGTCACGTCGGCCAAGGTTCCGTCCAGCCGCTCAGCGGCGCCGAAAGGGCAACAGAGCTAGGAGCCCTGCCCCGACGCCACGCGCGCATCCGCGGCAAGCGCCTGCGGGAACCAGCGGACGCTCGGCGGGAACACTGGCCGCCAGAGGCGCCACCCCGTCGTGAGCCAGGCGTCGATGGCGCGCTCGGCCGGGCCCCACGGCAGGCCGAACTCGGCACGCAGCGATGCCGGCAGCAGGCCCACTGCCGGGACCAGCAGCGGCGTGAGCGCGGAGCGCGGTGCCAGTCGGAGCACGCGGCCCGCGGGTCGGGACGCCGCCCCGAGCCGCCGCGCGAGCGCCCCCCGCTCCACGACCGGCGCCAGGGGCGGGTGGAGGATCGCCCGGGCGAGGTCGCGCGAGACATCGCTCGGGTGGACCGGCCCGTCCGGGCCCAGCATCGCCGCGATGTACGCCTCGAACGCCTCGACGTCCGGGGGCAGCCGCGCGTCGGGGACGCCGAACAGCCGCCCCACGACCAGCGTCTCGCCGTAGAACCCCGCCCGCTCCTCACGCCCGACCGCGCCCAGCCAGCGCTCGACGGTGACCAGGGTCGCCCAGACGAGCGTCGCGTGCACCCAGAGCGAGAGCTCGGGATCGCGGGCCGTGTAGGCGCCGCCGAACCGCGCCGCCGCCACCGGGTCGGACACTGGCCCCGCCACGGACCGGTGCAGCCCGTTGAGTCGGCGGATCTCGCTGCGGGCGGTCGGCCCTGACCCGTACACGATCCGCAGGTAGGAGCGGAGCGTCCCGACGAGGCGCGCCCACGGATCAGTGGTGAACGTGGAGTGCTGCGCCACGCCCTCGGCCACCAGCGGGTGCGCGATCTGCAGCAGGACCGCCATCGGGCCGGCGCCCAGCAGGAGCGCAGCCTCGCGGTTGAGGCGCCAGGCCTCGGACGCAGGGCCGTACAGGCCGTCTTCGTCAGCGCGAGCCGCGACGTCTCTCGAGGCCGTGCCGCCAGCCTCGCCTAGCGGTCGCTCGGGCGTCGCCCCACCACCCACCACGCGATCGGGAACGCGCCCGCCGCCACGAGCAGCTTGAGCACGTCGCCGGCCAGGAACGGCACGAGGCCGAGGCTGACCGACCGGTCCAGCGGCACGCCCGCGGCCACCGCCAGCCACGGCACGCCGACGATGTAGACGAGCACCGTCCCGAGCAGGTTCATCCCGACCGACCCGCCGATGTGGCGGTCCCAGCCGAGCTCGGCCAGCCGGCCGACGAGCGCCGCTGCGGCGATGAACCCGACGAGGTACCCGCCCGACGTGCCCAGGATGACCGCGAGGCCGCTGCGCGATTCGGCGAAGACGGGCAGGCCCACCAGGCCCAGCACCACGAACAGGCCCGCCGACATGGCACCGCGCCGCAGGCCGAGCGAGCCGCCGACGAGCAGGACTGCCAGCGTCTGGAGGGTGATCGGCACGGGGTTGCCCGGCAGGGGGATGGCGATCCGCGAGCTAAGGACGAGCAGGGCGGTCCCGGCGAGCACGAGGCCCGCGTCGCGCACGCGCGGCGAGACGCGCTCCCCCACCCGGACCGGCACCAGGAAGTCGGCGATCGTGAGGCCCCGCTCGGCGGCGGGCACCCGGGTCACGGACGGGATGGCGTAGGACATCGGCTCCTCGAGGCGGGCTTCCTCGCCCGCGCTGCGCGGAGTCTACCCGAATCGCGCTACGCCTCCCTGTGCCGGGTGGCACCAGCGTCGGGCTATTCGCCCCGCACCGCGGCGACGATCGACACGCGGCTGGCCATCCGCGCGGGCTGGGCCGCGGCGAGCATCGCGAGGGCGACCCCGAGCACCAGCGCCAGGCCCACGGTCGGCCACGGGATCGCGGCTGCGGGGTCGGCCGACCCCGCCCCGCCGCCCAGCAGGAGCCCGACGAGCACCCCGGCGACGGAGCCCACGAGGCCGCCGATCGCCCCCAGGATGCCGGCCTCCACCAGGACGCTCCGCCAGACCTGGCTGCGGCTCATGCCGGCGGCGCGGAGCATGCCGATCTCGCGAACCCGCTCGATCGCGTTCATCGAGAGCGTGTTGACGATCCCCAGGGCGGCGATCACCACGGCCGCCAGGGCCAGCAGGTCCAGCAGCCCGAACAGCCGGTCGAGCGCGTCCCCCACGGCGCCCGCCACCGCCGAGATGGGCGCCGCCGTCAGGGCCAGCTCGCGCGCCAGCGCGTCGACCTGCGGCTGCGCGTCGGCCTGGCGGCCCGGGGCGTAGCGCACCGCGAACGCGTCCGCGCCCGCCACGCCGAACTTGGCCACCGCGTCGTCCCAGCCCACGAGCACCGCATCGCCCGTGCGGCCGGGGAACGAGCGCGCGACGAGGCCGACCACCTTGAGGTTCACGAGCCCCTGCGAGGTGGCGACGGCCATCGTGTCGCCGAGGCCCACGCCCAGCCGCGCAGCCCGGGCCGCCGGCAGGATCGCCGCCCCGCCAGCGTCGATCGCGGTCAGGGCGGCAGCGCGGTCGCCCGCGGTGAAGTCGAGTCGCCCGTCGGAGAGGAAGTCGGCGCCCCTGATGGCCACGGCGTCGAGGCGCGTGCCCGCGTAGGCGAGGTCGAACGACGCGAGCGGCGTGGCGAGCTGCACGCCGTCGATGGTCGAGAGCTGCTGGTCGATGCCGCCGTCGCCGACGGGCGCCGGGGCGATCGCGGTGAGAACCTCGTCGCCCGGCACGACGTCGGACAGCCAGGCCGTGGCGGAGGCGCGCGCGGTGCCGGCGACCGACGAGAGCGCCACGACCATCGCGAGGCCGACGACGAGGGCGCCGACGGTGAGCGCCGTCCGGCTCGGGTCGCGGCGGATCGACGCCCGGGCGAGGCGCTCCTCGAGGCGGAGCAGGGCCGCGAACGGCAGGCCGACCAGCCGGGCGAGCGGCGCCAGCACCGGCGGCGTGAGCAGCACCGCGACGAGGAGCAGCATGTAGACGGCGATCGCGCGCAGCGGCACGCCCAGGTCGGTGGCGCCGCCGGGCGCGAGCAGGACCGCGACCGCGCCGATGACCACGACGACCGCGACGAGCCACCGCGTGTGGGCGCGGAACAACGGCCGGAGGTCCGCGCGGACCCGGAGCACCGCGACCGGGCTGACGCCGGCCGCCCGCCGCGCGGGCTCGATGGACGCCACGAGGGTGACGCCGACGCCCGCCGCGAGGCCCGCCAGCAGCGACCAGCCCGTGATGACCGGCCCCTCGATCGCGAGCCGCCCCGTTGCCCGCAGCCAGGACGCCGCCACGGACGCGAGCCCGACGCCCAGCACGATGCCGAGGGCGGAGCCGGCGACACCCAGCAGCAGCGCCTGGCTGCCCACGATCCGGGCGACCTGGCCCTGCGACGCACCGGCGGCCCGGAACAGCCCGAGCTCGCGGATCCGCTCCACGACGGTCATCGCCATCGTGTTGAGGATCATGATCGCCGCCGCGAACAGCGTGATCGCCGCGAGCAGCGCCATCGTCGAGCGCACATCGAGCGTAGACGCCTGGAGGCTGGCCGCGATGTCCCGTGGCTGCGAGAGCACGTACGGCTGGAGCGTGAGCGCGGCGCCGATCGCGGCCGCCACCTGGTCGACGGGCGCGCCCGCGGCGAGGACCACGTCCACGCGGGTGACGCCGTCGAGCTGGGTCGGTGCCGCGGCGCCGTCGGGCACGTTGAGCAGCAGCGCCGTCCGGATCGGCAGCACCACGGTGCGCCCGGCCGAGCCGAGCTCCGGGCCGTCGCCCGTGAGGACGCCGCTCACCGTGACCGCGACAGGCGCCCCCGCGCCGAGGATCTGGAGCTGGTCGCCGACGTCGATGCCGTCGGACCGCGCGAGCGTGTCCGTCACCAGCGCGGTCGCAGCGGAATCGCTCGCCAGCGGGGCCCCGCGGGCGAGGGGCATGTCGCGCACCCTGGGCTCAACCGCCGGGTCGACGCCCAGCACGGTCACCGGCGCGGTCTCCACAGGCCTGCCCGGCTGCGAGGCGAGGAACGACTTGCGCTCGAGCGCGGGGGCAGTGACCGCGATCCCCTGCACGCCCGCGAGCTGCGCGAGCGTCCCGGCCGACAGCCCAGTCTCCTCGAACGCGCTGACCCGCAGGTCCGCGCGGCCGACCATCGAGGCCACCGTACGGTCGATCGAGGCGTCAAGGCCCGCGTCCACGCCCAGCGCGGCGACGAGCACCCCGACACCGAGGCCGATGCCGATGACGGTGAGCAGCGTCCGGGCGCGACGGAACGCGAGCGCCCGCCACGCGTAGCGGACGAGGCCGACCACGCCGCTACAGCCCCAGCAGGGCGAGCCGCGTGATCAGCGGGGCAGCAGCGTGGTCCTCGCGCCGGCCGAGCACGATCTCGTCCTGGATCAGGCCGTCGCCGACCACCAGCACCCGGTCGGCATAGGCCGCCGCCTTGGCGTCGTGGGTGACGAGCACGATCGTCTGCCCGCGCTCCACGCACGTGCGCCACAGCGCGTCGAGGATGTCGATGCCGGTCCGGAAGTCGAGGTTGCCCGTGGGCTCGTCGGCGAACAGCAGCGCCGGCCGGGTCACGATCGCCCGCGCCACCGCGACGCGCTGCTGCTCCCCTGCGGAGAGCTGGTCGGGCCGGTGGCGCTCCTTGCCGGTGAGGTCGACCAGCGCGATCGCCTCGCGGATCCTGGTCGCGAGATCGCCGGAGCGCGGGTCCTGGCCCGCGATCGTGAACGGCAGCCCCACGTTCTCCACCACGTTCATCAGCGGCACCAGGTTGAACGACTGGAACACGAAGCCGGTGCGCTCGCGGCGCAGGCGCGTGGCGTCGGAGTCGGAGAGACGCCCGATCGACTCGCCCTCCAGCAGCACCTCGCCCGACGTCGGCTGGTCGAGCCCCCCGAGCAGCTGGAGCAGCGTGCTCTTGCCAGAGCCCGACGGCCCCATCAGGGCCAGGAACTCGCCGGGCAGGACCGAGAGCGTGACGCCGCGGACGGCCTCCACGATCTCGCCGGTCATCCGGTACTGCTTGGTCAGCGACCGCGCCTCGAGGATCGGCAGGACGGTGCGCCCGGCAGCGGGCGCGTCGGCGGTGGTCGGGGGCTGGAGCGTCATGCGGCTGGCTGCCTCCGGGCAGGCACGGATGGCTGTCGTGGATACGGTAGCGGGACGGGTGCCGCGCCACCCGCGCCCGGCGTCACCCGCCGAAGAACCGGGCGGAGATCGCCTGGATGATCGATTCCACCAGGCCTCCCTCGGGCGGTGGGTCCTTGATCTGGAGCCCGCCCGGCGGAACGGCCGGCACGGGCGTGGCCGTCGGCGCCGGGCTGGCGGGCGGCTCGGAGCCGGCCGGCTCCGGCGTCGCGAGCGTGCCGACGTCCGGCCCGGTCGTGGGGCTGGGTGACGCGGTCGGGGACGGCGACGGGCTGGGCGACGGGGCCGCCGTGGGCCTCGCAGTCGCCTTGGCGGTTGGCTTCGTGGTCGGGCGGGTGGTCGGGTGCGGCGTCGGGCGCACGGTCGGGCGCGGCGTCGGCCTCCGCGTGGGCTTGGGCGTGGGCTTGGGCGTGGGCTTCGGCGCGGTCGAGCCGCACTTGTCGGCGAACAGGACGGTCCACATGAACGTGTCGCCGGTGCCCTTGTAGGCGCCCACGGCCACCACGTCCCAGGTCTTGCCCAGGATGTTGGCGCGGTGGCCCGAGGAGTTCATGAACTGCTGGAAGATCCAGTTTGTCGCGTCGGCCGTCGAGGCGCCGGGCCAGGTCACCGTGCCGATGTTCTCGCCAGCCACGTTGAAGCAGTACCCGTACTTGTACTGCATGTACCAGAACACGTTGTGGCTGGTGCCCAGGATCGTGTGCGAGAAGTAGTTGCGCTTGACCATGTCCTGGCTGCGCCAGCGGGCGATCGTCCGCAGCGCGGTGTCGAGCTTGAGCGAGCGCAGCCCGGCCGATGCCCGGGCCTGGTTCTGGAGCGAGATCAGCTGGCTCTCGGAGCCGGAGTCGAAGGTGTTGGCGCCCCATCCGAGGACCGGGGGCACGGCCGCCAGCTCCACCGCGGTGACCGCGAACACGACCGCGAGCATCGCCACGAGCCGGCGGGGGTCGAAGCGGCGGGGGTTGTGCCGGCGAAGGTTGCCGGTGCGGGGGGCGGACAACGTCATGCCGATGACAACTCGTGTGCAGGGCCGGTCGGGGGCCGGCGCCCATCCATCGTGAACCGCACCCGGCCGCACTTCACCGACCCACAGGTCCCCGTCGGGGAGGGACAGCCGTACCACCCGCCGATTGGGCTGACTGGCCGGTGCCGAGCGCGTGTCGGCGTCGACGTCGTCCGTCCGCCCGGCGTCCGCTAGAATGCGTCGGCCGTTCTCCGCAGCCAGTGACCCGGTGCACCACCGCCGGCGAGGCTCGAGTCCCCGGCATGGTGGCCTTAGCTCAGTTGGCAGAGCATCGGATTGTGGCTCCGAAGGTCACGGGTTCGAGCCCCGTAGGCCACCCCACCCCCCCGCACGATTCGTGCGTGGACCTACGTCCGCGGCGCCTCTCGACGTCCCCGAGGCCCGCCGCGCACCGCCAAGCTCCGGCGCGTTTGGCCGTCATTTGGCAGTCAGCCAGCTGTCGGCGACGAGGTGCCCAGGCGGGCGAGGAACGCCCGCGAGTGCCGGACGCCGGCCGCGAGCCCTTTGCGCTCGAACATCTCAAGGGCGGCCTGCGCCGCATCGCGGGCGTCGTCATCTCGACCTGCGGCGAGGAGGGCCTCGGCACGGTCGAGCGCGACGTAGGCACGGTCGGGCAGGAGGTCCGTGCCCTCCGCGATGTCAGCCGCCTCGCGCGACAGCCGGGCGGCCGACTCCGCGTCGCCGGCACGCGCCGCGAGCGCGGCACGCAGCGTCGCCACGCGGATGCGATCGCTCGCCGACCAGGCATCCGCCGCGAAGCCCTCGACGACCGCCGACGCCTGGGCATCGTGGCCCAGCTCGAGGAGCGCCCGCGCGAGGGGAGCGCCGGTCCAGCCCGAGGTGGCCCGGTTCCCCGCGGTGACGGACTCGTGGGTCGTCGCGAGGGCCCGCACAGCAGACTCGATGTCGCCGCGCGCCAGCGCCATGTGGCCAGTCACGAACGCCCCGAACGCCGGGTCCGACCCCCCGAACTCCGAGGCGAACGCCACGAACGCCCGGTAGCGGTCCCCGGCGCCGTCGGCGTCCCGGGCGAGGGCGAGCGCCAGGGCGCCCCAGAAGAGCGCCTGCCACCGCTCATACCGTCCCCGCTCCTCCCCGGCGAGCGCCGAGGCCTCGGCGACGGCCTCGGCGAGCGGGGTCGGCCCATCGGAGGCGGGCTTGTGCGAGAGCCCGACCACGACATCGCCCAGGCGGAGAAGGCCGGGGAGGGTCGGCAATCGTTCACAGGCTCTGATCCGGCGGACTTCCGAGGCGCGAGGCTCCGCGCATGCCTCCCGCCACCATCGCCCCCTCCGGAGCCCCGACGAGCCGGCGGCCACCGCTCACTGCGAGGCTGTCAGCGGCGGTGGCTGGGCTTGTGCGTCGAGGGCGGTTGACGCGTGCCGAGGCCCAGTGGGCGGGCAGCGAGCGCGGTTCCGATGCCCGTGTCCACCCACAACACTCGCGCGAGCCCACCGGGATGCTCCGGGCCACCGCGGAGCCTTGACGGCACGGCTCGCGCGGGCCATTCACCTCTGACCGCGGCCGCCCGCCTCGAGCCGCAGGGTTGCCTGTCAACCTCGTGCCAGCGTCGTCGAGGAAGCAGGGCGGCGGCGGCGCGCATCGGGTGGTCGCCGGAGTGGACAGAACGACGGGCCGCATGCCGTAACCGCCGCCCCGGTCTGCGGCGCCCAACCGGTCCTTGACGGTGCGCTCCCCCTTCCCCAGCGTGGCGCCATGGACCACTCCAGTCCGCGGTCGCCCCTGCCGCCGACACCAGCTGTGTCGATGGAGCCCGTTCCCGACTCCGCTGGCCGTGCTTCGTCCCCTGGCGGCTGGCAGACGGTCTTCGCTGCGCTCGTGGCGGGGTTCGGCGTCGGCACGATCGTGATCACGCCCTTCCCGGCCCTTGGGCTCTGGGTTGCCCTGGTCGGGGGCATCGTCCTGGGCTGGGCCCGCAAGGACCAACCGCTGGCCGGGGCGTCTCGGAGCGCAGCAGAGCCGCCCAGGCACGGGCGTGCCCGTCATCGGTGTCACGGTGGTTGGCACTGGCGACCGAGCGGTCGACTCACTCCCTGCCGACGCCTGCTACTTCTCCATGGACACGTGGGCGCGCCCCGCGTAGCCGCTCTACGACGGCGAACGCGTCTCCCCGCCCACGATGGTCGGGCTGCCGGTCGGAACCGCCCGCGCCGAGGTCCTGGCGGATCCGCGCGAGCCCGGGGCCGTCGTCTACGGCTACGGCATCGCCAGGACGCGACTCGTGGGTCTGCTCCCCGAGGCGATGTGCTACATCCTCGCCATCACGGTGCCGGCGGGCAGCCCGATCACCGACGCAGACGCGCGAACAATCGCCGCGTCCTTCCGCTTCCGCTAGCGAGTCCGCCGCATCGCCGCCGGCGATCGGGCCCGGGGTGAACCTCCGGGCGCTCCGGGAGCGTGACGACAGCGCGGCCGAGGGCGCGCGGGGGCGGGGAGCCGCGAAGTCTTGGAGGCCCTCGGCGCGCGACCCGCCAACAGCTCGTCAGCTCGCCCGCGGCGGCAGCCTGAGGGCGCCGTCGAGGCGGATCGTCTCCCCGTTGAGCATGGGGTTCTCGATGATGTGGCACACAAGGGCCGCGAACTCGTCGGGCTCGCCCAGGCGCCGCGGAAACGGGACGGATTCGCCGAGGGCCCGCTGGGCGTCTGGGGGCAGCTGGCCAACCATCGGCGTCGCGAACAGCCCCGGGGCGATCGTGACCACGCGCACGCCGATCCGTGCGAACTCGCGGGCGAGGGGCAGCGTCATGGACACGATCCCCCCTTTGGATGCGGCGTAGGCCGCCTGGCCGACTTGGCCGTCGAAGGCGGCGACCGAGGCGGTGTTGACGATGACGCCCCGCTCCCCGCCGGGCCCCGGCAGGGCGTCGGCCATGGCTCGCGGCAGCGAGCCGGATCACGTTGAAGGTCCCGACCAGGTTCGTCTCGATGCAGCGCTGGAACAGGGCGAGCGAATGGACCTCGTCCCGTCCGAGCACCCTCGCCGAGACGCCGATCCCGGCGCAGTTGACGACCCCGTCGAGCCGGCCGAACCGCTCGAGGACCTCGCTGACAAGCGCCCCGACCTGCACCTCGTCGCGGATGTCGGTCCGCCGGTACAGCACCCCCGGATCGGGCGAGCCCGGACCGTCGGCAATGTCGGCGATCCCGACGTCCGCGCCCCGCTCGCGAAGGGCGCGGACGGTGGCGGCCCCGAGCCCGGACGCGCCGCCGGTGACGATGAATGCCGCGCCCTCGATCAGCATCAGGACGAGGCCCCCGCCGGGCCGGGAAGGTCCCGCTTGCGCTCGCGCAGGAAGGCGCCGATCCGCTCGCGCGCGACATCGTCGGTCGAGGTCAGGGCGGCGGTGAGGGATTCGACGAGCATGCCGTCGTCACTGGCCATGTTGCTGATCCGGGGCAGGACCGTGGTGATCGCGTAGTTGCTGATGGGGGCGTTCTCGGCGACCACCGCGGCGAGGCGCCGGGCCTCGGCGAGGCCCTCCCCGGCGCCCACCAGGTAGTGCACCAGCCCGAGCGCCTGGGCCTCGCCGACGTCGAGGCGCCGGTTCGTCAGCATCATCTCGCACATCCGGCCGGTGCCGATGATCCGGGCCACGCGGACGGACGCGCCGCCACCCACGAAGATGCCGTGCCGGCCCTCCGGCAACTGGAAGAAGGTGTCAGGCTCGGCCACGCGGATGTGCGTCGCCGCCGCCAGTTCCAGTCCCCCGCCGATCACCCCGCCGTGCAGCGCGGCGATGACCGGGATCCCGCCCAGCTGGATCCTCGTGAACACGCGCTGCCACATCTGCGAGTGCGCCACCACCTCGGCCGGCGTCCGCTGCTCGAGCTCCGAGAGGTCGAGTCCCGCGCAGAAGTGGCCGCCGCGACCCGCCAGCACGATCGCCCGGGTCCCGCTGGGCACGGCGAGCAGCGCGCGCTCGAGGTCCGCCAGGAGCTCGTCGCTGATCGCGTTGCGCTTGTCGGGCCGGGCCAGGGTGATCGTCGCGATCTGGGCGGCGAGGTCGAGGTCGACAAGGGGCAGGGTCACGGCTGGGTCCTCGGCTCGAGCGAGATGACGTCGTCGGGGGGCGCCTCGGCGAACAGCGCGTCGACGAGGTCGGCGCGGCGGGCGAGCACCATGCGCTGGTTCACGTAGCCCTTGTCTGTCACCTCCCCGTCCTGGGCCGATGGCGGCCCCCCGAGGAGCATGCAGCGGGTCGGGAACATGGACGAGCCAGCGGCGCTCGACATCTGGCGCATGGCCCACTCGATGTGGCGCCTGACCGCCGGGTCCGCCAGCACGACGGCCAGCGGCGTCTCGGGCGACAGATCGGCGATCAGCCGGCAGCCCGCCGGGTCGGGGAAGATCAGCAGGCCCGCCGCCTTCCGGCCGGCACCCGCGACCACCACGTCCGAGGCCACTGGCGAGAGCGCCGCGATGGCCCGGGCCTTCATCGGCCCGACGCGAACCCAGGTCCCGGTGGAGAGCTTGAAGTCCTCGGCCACGCGCCCGTCGTACCACAGGCCGGCCTCGGGCCGCGCCCGGTCGACGAACGCGACCGCGTCACCGATCCGGTAGAAGCCCTCGTCGTCGAAGGCGGCCGCCGTGGTCTCCGGGGCGCGCCAGTAGCCGGGCGTGACGTTCGGCCCGCTCACACGGACCTCGAGGCCGCCCGCCGACGGCACGAGCTTGAGCACGGTCCCGGGGATGGGCACCCCGATGTTGCCGGACTGCTCCACCTCGAAGTGGCAGTCGGTGGCCATCGGCGCCGTCTCGGTCGACCCCCAGGACGAGACGAGCGGGATGTTCCTGGGAGTGGACGCCCGCGCGATGGACCGGAGCTCGGCGAACAGGTGGTTCGAGAGGCTGGCGCCCGCGTAGTGCATGAGCCGGAGCCGCCGGAAGAAGCTGGCGCGCAGCTCGGGGTCGTCGCGGAGGCGCGGCACCAGCAGCTCGTAGGCCCGCGGCACCGACGAGAAGATGGTGGGCGACACGGTGCGGAGGTTGCGGATCGTGTCCTCGAACAGTCCGGGCGTCGGTCGGCCGGTGTCCAGGTACAGCGTCCCCCCGAACGTGAGCACGGTGTTCATGGTCTGGTTGCCCGCGAAGGTGTGGCTCCACGGGAGCCAGTCGAGGAACACGGGGGGCTCCTCCTCGACGAACGGCCACAGGACGCCCTTCGCCACCATGTTCGAGGCCAGCATCCGGTGCGTGGTGATGACGGCCTTGGGCACGCCCACCGAGCCCGAGGTGAACAGCAGCTTGGCCACCGTGTCGTGGCCCACGGCCCGGAACGCGGCGTCCACGGCGCCCTCGTCGGTGCGGCCTTCGAGCTCCGCGAAGTCGACGACGGTCCCGTGCGCCCCCACGGCCGCGACGACCCGGCCGTCGTGGAGGTCGACCGTGTCCACCACCGCCGCGCGGAACTCGTGCAGGTCCTCGACGAAGACCAGGCCGGGCTTGAGCAGGGCGAGGGCCGCGCGCAGGTTCCGATGGTCCTGGGCCAGCAGCGACCACCCGGTTGACACCGGGCACACCGGGACGCCGATGTGCATGGCCGCGAGGGCGAGGAGCGCGTGCCGCACCGAGTTGCCGGACAGCACCATGATCGGGCGGGTGGCCGACACGTCCTGGCCGAGGAGCCAGGTCGCGATCGCGTGGACGCGGGCTCGCGCCTCGCCGAACGTGAGCGCCCGCCAGGTCGACGCCGCCGGGTCGCGCTCCATCAGGAACGGGCGGGCGGGGTCCTCGTCGGCCCAGCGTTCGAGCCACACGCCCACACATCGGTCGGGCGGCGGCAGCGGCCGGGTCGACCGGAACAGCATCGAGCCGTCGGGCCGCTCGTCGAGAGCCACCGAGACGTCGGCGAAGAGAGGCGCCGGTACCTCCACCTTCGCAAGCTACTTGTTATCGTGCGCCATTGTCAATCCTGAGGATGCAACCGGCGGGCGGAGCCCGGCGAGGCAGTCGAGCAGCGACTCGCGGAAGGCCTGCCGGGCCCCGGGGCGGAGGTCGTGCATCATCCGCTCCTCGAGCCGGTCGACCGCCGCGTCGCACTGCGCCAGGAGCTCCACGCCCCGGTCCGTGAGGGTCGCCGGGAGGATCCGGCCGCGCCGCTGGTCGGCGGCGCGTGCGATCAGCCCGCGGGAGATCAGCCGTTCCGTGATCTGCTGCATCGCCTGTGGGCTGACGTACGTCCGGCGGGCGAGCTGGGCGTTGGTGAGGCTGGCGCGGCGGCCCAGGATGCTCAGGGCCGTGTACTCGGGCAGGCTGATCGCGAACGGCGCCAGCGTCTCCGCGAGCCACAGGCGGAGGAGGCGGTCCAGCCGGGCGACGAGGTAGCTCACCCGCGGCGGCGGGACAGGCTGCGCGGACGGCGGCGTCGGGTCGGGCGATGTCATCGGGCCATTATGCAGGCCCGGACCGGTGCCATATCAAGCGAGTTGCGATACTCTCGCCGCATGGAGGTCAACGCGGCCACCCTCACGGCCATCGACATGCATGTGCACCTCGAGGTCTCGTCCTCGGGGCATGACGGCCTTGGACCCGCCCTCCGGGCCGGCGCCGACCGCTACTTCGGCCGCGACGCGCCGCTGCCCACGGCCGACCAGATCGCCGCCTACTACCGGGCGCGGTCGATGGCGGCGGTCCTGTTCGCCGTGGATGCGGAGCGGACGACCGGCGTGGCCCCCGTCCCCAACGACGAGGTGCTCGCGGCCGCCCGGGCCAACCCCGACGTCCTCATCCCGTTCGCCAGCGTCGATCCGGGGCGCGGCAAGTCCGCCATCGTCGAGGCGCGGCGGCTCATCGCCGCCGGGGCGCGGGGGTTCAAGCTGCACCCCACCCTCCAGGCGTTCGCCTCGAACGACCGGCTGGCCTACCCCCTCTACGAGGTGATCGAGGCTGCCCGGTTGCCGGTGATCGTCCACACCGGGCACAGCGGGATCGGCGCCGGGCTCCGGGGCGGCGGCGGCATCCGGCTCCGCTACGGCCACCCGATGGACCTCGACGACGTGGCGGCGGATTTCCCCGACCTCCCGATCGTGCTCGCCCACCCGTCCTTCCCGTGGCAGGACGAGGCGCTGTCGGTCGCCCTGCACAAGGCCAACGTGTACATCGACCTGTCCGGCTGGCTGCCCCGGTACTTCCCGCCCCAGCTGGTGCGCTACGCGAGCACGCTGCTGGCCGACAAGGTCATGTTCGGATCTGACTACCCGCTCATCGCCCCCGACCGCTGGCTGGCAGACTTCGCCGACCTCGACATTCGCGAGGACGTGCGGCCCCGGATCCTGCGTGGGACCGCCGCACGCCTGCTGGGCCTCGAGGCGGCCGCTCGGGCGCCCTAGAACGGATACGGGTGGCTGCCGTTCTGGACGGTCACCCACTTGAGCTCGGAGAACTCGTCGAGGGCCGCGGCGCCCCCGAAGCGGCCCCAGCCGCTGTCCTTGACGCCGCCGAACGGCATCTGCGGCTCGTCGCCGATCGTCTGGTCGTTGATGTGGACGATGCCGGCCTCGATCCGGTCGGCGATCGCCATCCCGCGCTCGGTGCTGGTGGTGATGATCCCCGCGGACAGGCCGTAGGCCGTGGCGTTCGCCCGTTCGATCGCAGCGTCCTCGTCGGCCACGACCTCGAGGGCCGCGACCGGCCCGAACGTCTCGTGCTGGGCGAGTTCGCTCGACGCCGGCACATCGGCGAGCAGCGTCGCCGCGTAGACCAGGCCCTCCGACCGGCCGCCGGCGAGGAGCCGGGCGCCGCCCTTGACCGCGCCGTCGACGCGGCGCGCCACGACGTCAAGGGCGTCCTGGTTGATGAGCGGACCGATGATCGTGTCCCGCTCGAGAGGGTCGCCCATCTTGAGGCCCGCCACCTTGGCGGCCAGGCGCGCCTCGAACTGCGCCGCGATCGGCGCCTCGACGATGATCTTGCGGGCGGACATGCAGATCTGGCCCTGGTGGAGGTAGGCCCCGAACGCGGCCGCGTCGACCGCGTAGTCGAGGTCCGCGTCGCGCAGGACGAGCAGCGGGTTCTGCCCGCCCAGCTCCAGCACGACGCGCTTGAGGTTGCGGCCGGCCGCCTCGGCGATCCTGCGACCCGTGGCCGCCGAGCCCGTGAAGTTGATCCGGCGGACCTTGGGGTTCTCGGCGAACTCGTCGCCGATCTTGGAGCCGTCGCCGGGCGCATGGGTCACCACGTTGAGCACGCCGGCCGGCAGGCCGGCCTCCGCGAAGACCTCCGCCCAGAGCAGGCCCCCGACGAACGGCGAGTCCTGCGAGGGCTTGAGCACGACCGTGTTCCCGGCCACCAGGGGCGACGCGATCGAGCGGGCCGACAGGATGAGGGCGGCATTCCAGGGGGCGATCGCGGCGACGACGCCGACGGGGCGGCGGATGCCCATCGCGAACGTCCCGGGCACGTCGGACGGGATCACCTGGCCGACCGGGTTGTAGGCGAGGCCGGCCGCCTGGCGGAACAGCCCCGGGACGAAGCCCATCTGGAACATCGCGAAGCCGAACGTGCACCCGGTCTCGGTCGCCAGAAGCCTGACCACCTCGTCCTGCCGCCGCTCGAGGATGTCGGCTGCGGCGAGGAAGATGCGCTGGCGGACCGCAGGCAGGGTCGCAGCCCAGGCCGGGAAGGCCGCGGATGCCGCCTCGACGGCGCGCTTGGCGTCCTCGCGCGCCGACGCGGCCACCGTTCCCAGGACCTCGCCCGTGTAGGGCGCCATGTCCTGGAATGTCCTGCCGCTCAGCGCCGGCACCCAGGCGCCGCCGATGTACTGGCCGTAGTGGGTCTGCGTCGTGCCTGCTGCCATCGTCATGACGGGCCTCCTGCCTGCAACATCGGACGAGTGGGTACGGTGGCAGCGCCCGATCTGGCGTCGGTCGCGGCCGGGTGGATCGTGTCGTGGGTGGTCGTCATGCCGGCGCCTCGCCAGCTGCGCTGTCGCCCGTCTCGGGCGGGGCCGTGCTCGCGGGCGTGCCGCGCACCCAGTAGCCGATCGGGGCGAGCGGGATGTGGAGCCGGTCGGTGATCGTGCCCCAGATGCCGCGCGGCAGGAACAGCGCGAACAGGACCGCGGCGGCGCCGAGGCCCACGAAGTACCACACGCCGCCGTTCCCGAACTGGTCCTGCAGCACGAACAGGATCACCGCGCCCAGCACCGGCCCCTCGAACGTCCCGAGGCCACCCACGAGAACCATGAAGATCATCATGGCGGTCCACTGGATCGAGTAGATCGTATTGGGCTGAATGAACAGGGTGTTGGCCAGGATGGCCGCGCCTGCGGCCCCGCAGCCCGCGCTGGTGAGCACGAAGATCAGGCGCTTGCTCGCCGCAACCCGGACGCCCAGCGACGCTGCGGCCTGTTCGTCGTCGCGGATCGCCTGCAGGGCCGCGCCGAACCGCGAGCGCAGCAGGACGAAGAGCACGAGCAGCGCCCCGACGGTGGCGCCGAGCACCCACCAGTACGTGTAGGCCCGCTGGTAGTCGGGGCCGTACCCGGACAGCGCGGTCAACGAGATCCCGGTGCCTCCCCCGACCGAGGAGTCGAACGACACGATCTGCCGGAAGACCTCGGCGATCACCCACATGGCGATCGCGAACTCGCCGCCCCGGAGTCGCAGCACGAGAAACGAGGTGGCGAACGCGATGGCGCCCGTGACCAGGACCGCGATGGCCATCGCCGTGTAGCCCTCGATCCCGGCGTGGGTCAGGTAGATGGTGGCGTAGGCCCCGACACCGATGAACGCCTGCTGCCCCACCGAGACGAGGCCGCCGTAGCCGGCCAGCGCGTTCCACATCGCCGCCATCAGGACCAGGATCCACAGGCCGGTCAGCTTCTGGGTCACGTCCGGTTCGAACACGGTCGGGACGGTGAACAGGCCCAGGATCAGCAGGCCGATGGTCGCGGTGCGGATCGCCGAGACGCGGGTCCAGCGCTCGACGCGCACGCCGGCGGGCGCGCTCACCGCTGCACCCTGGGGATCAGCGAGCGGCCGTTGCGGAGGAGCAGGACGGCGAGGAAGACCAGGTTGCCGGCGAGGATCGACGCCTGCGGGTCGATCTGCGCGCCGATGGTCTGCGCCACGCCGAGCGTCACCCCGCCCGCGAGCGTGCCCCAGAGCGACCCGATCCCGCCGATCACGACCGTCTCGAACGCGAAGATCAGCTGCGTCGGCCCCGACGACGGCGCGAAGCTCGAGCGCATGCCGAAGAACGTGCCCGCGATGGTCACGGTCCCCAGGGCGATCGCCGTGGCGAGGGCGTAGGCGTGCTTGGCGTCCACCCCGATCAGCTCCGCCGTGTCGGGATCCTGGGCGGTGGCGAGCATCGCCTGGCCGGCCCCGGTCCGGTTGAGGAACAGCTGGAGCCCGCCCAGCAGCGCCACCGCCGTCGCGAACACGACCATCCCGAGCACCGGGAGGCTCACCTGGTCGGTGATGTGCCAGCTGGCGGTGGTCAGGGCCCCGGCGTCGAGCGATCGCGTGTCGGGGGTGAACACCTGCAGCAGCAGGTTCTCCACGACGATCGCCAGCCCGAAGGTGGTGAGCAGCGGCACCAGCGGCCCTGCGCGGAGGCTCCGGTCGAGCACGGTCCGCTGGAGCACGTAGCCGACGAGTGTCATGGCCACGACCGCGATCGGCAGCGCGAGCCAGGGGGAGATCCCAAGGGCCCCCGACAGGACGAACACCAGATATGCGCCGAGGACCGCCAGGTCGCCGTGCGCGAGGTTGACGATCCGCATCACGCCGTACATGAGCGAGAGGCCGCACGCGAACAGGGCGTACAGGCCGCCCAGCAGGATGCCCTGGAGGAGCGCGTTGACCCAGATCATGCGCTGGCCCGCCGGGCGCGGTGGAGCCCGAAGTAGGCGTCGGTGATCTGGTCCCGGCTCAGCTCGCCCGGGGCGCCGGACAGGACGATCCGGCCCTCGAGCATGCAGGCGATCGAGCCCGCGACCGACATCGCCCGACGCAGGTCCTGCTCCACCAGCACCACAGTGTTGGCGCCGCTCGCGAGCAGGGCCGCGAGCGTCTGGTAGACGGTGTCCACGGCCTGCGGGGCCAGGCCCAGCGATGCCTCGTCGAGCATGAGCAGCCTGGGGTTCGACATCAGCGCCCGCCCGATGGCCGTTGCCTGCTGCTCCCCGCCGGACAGGCTCGAGGCGCGGTGCCCGGCCAGCGGGCGGAGCATCGGGAAGGCGTCGAGGACCGCGTCGACCGTCCAGGGCCCGGCGCGACCACGGCCGCCGCCGACGCGCAGGTTCTGCTCGACCGTCATGTCCGGGAACAGGCGACGGCCCTCGGGCACCAGGGCGATGCCCAGTCGGTTCCGCTCGTGCGCGGACAGGTCCGTGACGTCGCGGCCCTCGAAGCGGACGCGACCGCTGGCGGCAGGATGGGCGCCGGCGATCGTTCGCAGGAGCGTGGTCTTGCCCGCGCCGTTGGCGCCGACCAGGGCGAGGGTGGACCCCTCGTCCACCGAGAGCGAGACGTCGCGGACGGCCGTCAGCGACCCGTGCCGGGCAACGACGCCCTCGACCTCGAGCAGGCTCATTCGCTGCGCCCGAGGTAGGCGTCGATCACCCTGGCGTCGCTGAGGACCTCGTCCGGGGCGCCGTCGGCGATGACCTTCCCGGCATCCATGCACAGCAGGCGATCGACGCCCCGGGCCAGGATGTGCACGATGTGCTCGATCCACACGATGGTGATCCCCTGGCCGCGGAGGCGGACGATCGTCTCCAGCAGCTCCTCGGCCTCCGCGTCGGTCAGGCCCCCGCCGATCTCGTCGAGCAGCAGCACGTCGGGTCCCGCCGCCAGGGCCCGCGCCAGCTCAAGGCGCTTGCGATGCAGCAGGCCGAGGGCCGCCGCGCGGCGATTGGCCAGGGGCAGCAGCCCGGTCAGCTCGAGGACCGACAGGCAGCGCTCGTAGGCCGCCGCCCCCCGGAGCCCGCCGCCGGCCGTCGCGCCGACGTAGGCGTTCTCGAAGATGGTCATCTCCGCGAACGGCCGGGGCACCTGGTGGGTGCGGCCGATCCCCATCCGGCACCGGGCGGCCGCGGTCGCCGCGGTCACGTCCGACCCGCGGAACGAGATCGTCCCGCTGGTCGGCGGCTGGGCGCCGGCGAGCACGTCGAGCAGCGTGGTCTTGCCGGCGCCGTTGGGTCCCACGATCCCGGTCGCGACGCCCCGCTCCAGGGAGAAGTCGACGTCGTCGAGCACGACCAGATCGCCGAACCGCTTGTGGATGGTGCGGCCCTGCAGGATCGGGGCGGTGTCCAGAGGGGGCGGCGAGGTCACCAGGGACGGTTGCCTAGGGTCGGTACGGGGTCAGCTGGGTCGCGATCGGCACGTTCGGATCCGTCGCGTGGTCCACGATCAGGAAGTCGACCGCGAACTTCCCGGTCGGATCCTTCTCCCACTGGCCGCCGATGATCGGCGACACCGCGACGTTCGGGAAGGGGCCCGAGGTGAAGTCGACCTTGCCGACCGGCGTCGTGATGTTGAGCTTGCCGATCGCCGCGGCCAGGGCGGCCTTGTCCTTGGGGTCGGTGGCCGCGCTCATCGCACCGGTGGCGAGATCGAACAGCGCCGCGGTGGTCCCGAGATCCTGGTTCCACTGGCGGCTGGTGCTCGCGGTGTAGCCGCTGGCCAGGTCCGCCGACGACGTGCCGAGGAAGGCCGACGCGTACGGGAAGGTCGGGTGCCAGTAGGCGGCGCTGGCTAGGCCCATGCCCAGATCGCCGAGGGCCTCGATCTGCGAGGGGAAGAGCCCTGTCTTGGCGATCTGCGCGATCTTGGGCACGTAGCCCTGCTGGGCCGCCTGCTTCCAGAAGGTGGTGAAGTCGGGCGGCAGCGGGAACGTGTTGAAGATCTGGCAGTCCTCGGCCTTGAACTTGGCGATCTGGGCCGAGAAGTCGTTGGTGCCGTCCTCGTACGGCCCGGGGTCGACGATTGTGTAGCCCGCCTTGACGAGCTCGGGGCCCAGGTGCGCCCGGATGGCGTTCCCGTCCGCGTCGTTGGGCCACATGACGCCGACCTTCTTGTTGGTCGGGATCGTGGCCCACATCGAGATGTAGGTCTTGGCGAACTCGGCGACGCCGAAGCAGAAGAGGTACGTGAACTTGAACGGGACGGGCTTGGCCGGATCCTTCTGGCGGGGGAAGACGAAGGACTCCCAGGGCTCCACGGCGCCGATGAACGGCACGCCTGCCGCCTCTGCGGCATCGGCGACCGGGTTGTTGTTCTCGGGTGTCGAGGTCGCCAGGATGAGGTCGACCTTGTCGCTGTTGATGAGGTCGTTGGCGACCTGGGCAGCGGTTGCCGGATCGGACTTGCTGTCCTTCTGGACGATGGTCACCGCGTAGTTCTTGCCACCCGCGGCGAACCCCTGGTTCAGCTTGGCCTGGACCAGGCCGATGATGTAGGGGTCCGGCTCCCCGAAGCCGGCGGCACCGCCGGTCTGCGGGCTCACGAACCCGATCTTGAACGGGATGGCAGCCGCCGACGGGGTCACGCTCGAGGCCCCGCCCGGCGCCGCCGATGCCGCGGCCGACGCGGCCGCCGTGTCCGCCGCGGAGGGGCTGGAGGTCTTCACGCCGCACGCTGCCAGGAACGCCCCGATGCCGGTCGCCACCGCGCCTGCGGCAGCGGCTTTCAGCACGGCCCTTCGAGGCAGCAGCGGGCCTTCGCTTACCACGTGCTCGGACATCGGCGCTGTTCCTCCTCGAGCCCCCGCCGGGAATCGATCGGCCTGCGGCCTGCCGTCACACTGCCGTGACGCCGATGCGACAAGGGCCATTTGTCACTTCCGGTGAGGTCGCTTTGGACCCTATGGAAGGCCACACGGCAATGCAAGGCCTCTGTCCATCCAGTGGACGGCATCCTTGCGGGGGGGGTCCGGCCGCACTACGGTTCGGTGACGCTCCAGTCGACCGGGAGGCACCATGGCCCAACGAACCGAGCTGCCGCCGACGCCGTCGCAGACGGTGGGACCGTACTTCGCGATCGCGCTGCCCTGGCCCGGGGGCCCCTACGTGGTGGGCGATGACACGCCCGGCGCGTTCTGGATCCGGGGCACCGTGACCGACGGCGCCGGCAACCCGGTCCCGGATGCGCTGATCGAGACCTGGCAGGCGGATCCGTCGGGCCACTTCCCCGACCGCCCGGACGCCGCGTTCCGCGGCTTCGGCCGCAGCCCCACCGATGCCCGCGGGGCGTACGGCATCCGCACCCTGCGACCCGGGCCCGTCGCGGGCGCCGACGGGGCGCTCCAGGCTCCGCACATCGACGTCGCGGTGACGATGCGGGGGCTGCTCCGGGCCGTCGTCACGCGCATCTACTTTCCGGACGAACCGGCCAACGCGTCCGACGCCCTGCTCGGCTCGCTGCCGGAGCCCGGACGGAGCACGATGATCGCGCGCCCCGCAGACGACGGGTTCCGCTTCGACATTCGCCTCCAGGGCGACGGGGAGACCGCCTTCTTTGACCTCTGATCGGGGAACCACGCTCGACGCGATGTGGACGCAAGGGCGGGCGGTGGACACGGCCTCGGACGGGGCCTGGCTCCGCGCCATGGTGGAGGTCGAGCTCGCGCTCGCCGAGGCAACGGCCGCGCTCGGCCTCATCGCGCCGTCGGCCGCGCGCCGGATCGAGTCGATCGGCCGCGACCTGGAGCTCGACGTGGCGGCCATCGCCCGCGAGGCCGCAGCCTCCGGGACACCGGTCATGCCGCTGGTCGAGCGGCTTCGCGCGGCCGCCGGTCCGGAGGCGGCCGGGTCGGTCCACTGGGGGGCCACGAGCCAGGACATCATCGACAGCGCCACGATGTGCATCGCGGGGGCCACCCTGGATGTGATCCTCGACGACCTGGACGGGGCGTCGGACGCCGCCGCCGAGCTCGCCGCCAGCCATCGCGCGACGCCGATCGCGGGGCGGACCCTGCTGCAGCAGGCGGTCCCCACCACGTTCGGCTTGAAGGCCGCGAACTGGATGCTGGGCCTCGACCGCGCCGCCAGCCGCTTGCGGGAGGTCCGCCGAACCGGCCTGGCGGTCCAGCTGGGCGGCGCGGCGGGCACCCTCGCGGCCTACGGCGACCAGGGGCAGCGCGTGGCGGCCCTGATGGCGGCGCGACTGGGCCTGTCGGCCCCGGTCGGGCCGTGGCACACGGAGCGAACCCGGATCGGGGACCTGGCGGCGTCGCTGGGCGTGGCGGCGGGGGCGGTCGCCAAGCCGGCGCGGGACATCACGCTCCTGGCCCAGACCGAGGTGGCCGAGGCCGAGGAGGGCGTCGCGGGCCGCGGCGCCTCGTCGTCGATGGCCCACAAGCGCAACCCTGTGGCCGCGGTCTCGGCCGTCGCCTGCGCGCAGCGCTCGGTCGGGCTCGTCGCGAGCCTGCTCGCGTCGATGGCGCAGGAGCACGAGCGGGGTGCTGGCGGCTGGCAGGCGGAGTGGCTGCCCCTGCGCCAGCTCATGGTGACCTCGGGGTCCGCGGCGGGCTGGCTCCGTGACAGCCTCGAGCACCTTGTCGTCCGCCCCGAGATGATGGCGAGGAACCTCGGGTCCGGGGCGTCGACCGGTGTGGGGGCGGCCCCCGAGCTGGTGGACCAGGCGCTGGGGGCCCACCGCGCGAGGCCGGGCCGGTGACCGCGCACATCGCGCTCAACTACCGGATCGAGGGTCGCGACGCGGCCCCGGTCGTGGTGCTGATCCACGCGATCGGGACGTCGCTGCGGATGTGGGCACCGCAGATCCCGACCCTGGCCCGGGACCGTCGGGTGGTCTCGGTCGACCTTCGCGGGCACGGAGGGTCGCCCGTTCCCGCAGGGCCGTACGCCATCGATGAACTCGCGGCGGACGTGGTCGCCCTCCTCGACAGCCTCGCCGTCGAGCGCGCGGCGGTGTGCGGGCTGTCGCTCGGGGGCATGGTGGGCCTGGCCCTGGCGGCGCGGGCGCCGGAGCGCGTCGATCGCCTCGTCGCCGCCTGCGTGGTCCCGGTCCCGCCCCTGCCCTCCGCGTGGCTGGATCGGGCGCAGCGCGTCCTGGCCGGCGGGACCGCGGCCGTGTCGGACCTCGTGGTCGAGCGGTGGGGCTACCGCGACCGGGCACCCGAGGTCGCCGAGCTGGTGCGGGACATGCTCCGCGCCACCTCGCCTGCAGGCTATGCCGGATGCTGCGAGGCGATCGCGGCCATGGACCTGCGCCCGCTGCTCCCGCTCGTGGCCGCCCCCACCCTGCTGCTCGCCGGCAGCGACGATCCGGCGGCGCCCGATTCGACCGCCCTCGAGATGGCGGCCGCGATGCCCGACGCGCGTGTCGAGGTCATCGACGGCGCGGCGCACCTGCTCAACGTGGAGTGTGCGGCCGCCACCACGGCGGCCATCCTCGAGCACCTGGGGAGGTAGACGTGTCCCGGTCCGAAGAGGAGCGCTACGCCGCCGGGATGCGCGTGCGGCGCGAGGTCCTGGGCGACGCCCACGTCGACCGCGCGATCGCCCGGACCGACGCGTTCACCGAGCCCTTCCAGTCGTACATCACCCGCACGGCGTGGGGCGACGTCTGGGACCGCCCCGGGCTCGACCGCCGGTCGCGGTCCATGATCACCCTGGCCGTGCTGGCGGCCCTCCGGGCGGAGGGGGAGATCGCCATGCACGTCCGGGCCGCGATCGGCAACGGGCTGACCCGCGAGGAGATCGCCGAGGTGCTGCTCCATGTGTCGGTCTACGCGGGCGTGCCCGCCGGGAACGCCGCGTTCGCCGCCGCCCAGGCAGCGCTCGACGCGCTGGACGAGTCCTCCGCGTCAGGAGAGCGGTAGACCCACGTAGTTCACGGCGAGCGCCTGGGCCGCGGGGACTGAGGCGGTCAGGGTCTCGAGCCGCGCCAGCTGGAGGCGGTCCCGGAAGGCGTCGTCGCCCGGGTAGCGGTGGAGCATCGCGCTCATCGAGTTCGAGAAGTCCTGGGCCGCCCACACGCGCCGCAGGCACGTGGCCGAGTACGCGTCGAGCAGGTCGAGGGACCCCGTCTGGTACCAGTCGGCCAGGGCGCGGGTCAGGACGAAGACGTCGGCGACCGCGAGGTTGAGGCCCTTCGCGCCCGTCGCCGGCACGATGTGCGCGGCGTCGCCGGCGAGGAACAGGCGCCCGAACTGCATCGGCTCCACGACGAAGCTCCGCATCAGCGCGATGCCCTTCTCGATGACAGGCCCGTCGTGGAGCTCCCACCCGTCCGCCGCGAGGCGGAGCCGGAGCTGCTCCCAGATCCGGTCGTCCGACCAGTCCTCGATCCGCTCGGCCGGGTCCACCTGGATGTACAGACGGCTGATCGTCGGGGAGCGGAGGCTGTGGAGGGCGAACCCCAGTTCGTGCCGCGCGTAGATCAGCTCCTCGGTCGAAGGGGCCACGGCCGCCAGGATCCCGAGCCAGGCGAACGGGAACTCGTGGTGGTACTCGGTCAGGACGCCGCCGGGGACGTGGCCGCGGGACACGCCGTGGAACCCGTCACACCCGGCCACGAAGTCGCACTCGATGACCGCCTCCTCGCCGTCGCGCCGGTAGGTGATCGATGGGCGGTCGCCGTCGATCCCGTCGATCCGCACGTCGTCGACCTCGAACCGGATGTCGCCGCCCGCCGCGAGCCGGGCAGCGAGGAGGTCCTTGACCACCTCCTGCTGGCCGTAGATGGTGATCGTGCGGCCGCCGGCCAGGTCCGCCAGCGGCACGCGGAACCGTCGCCCGCCGAACCTGATCTCGATCCCCCGGTGGACCAGCCCGACGCGGTCCATGCGCTCGGCGAGGCCCGCCTCCCGCATGAGGTCGACCGTGCCCTGCTCCAGCACGCCGGCACGCACCCGCTGCTCGACGTACTCCCGGGTCCGGTTCTCGATGACGATCGACTCGATCCCCGCCAGGTGGAGCAGGTGCGAGAGGAACAGGCCGGCCGGGCCCGCGCCGATGATCCCGACCTGGGTTCTCGAGCGCATCGCAGATCAGTCGTCGTCGGGCGAGGCTTCGAACGGCGTCGCGGCGCGCCCGCGCAGGACGATGTCGAACCGGTACGCCAGCGCTAGGCCGGGCATGGTGCTCGCGAGGTCCAGCCGCGAGATCAGCCGTTCCCGGCCAGCCGGGTCCGGCACCGAGTTGAGGATCGGGTCGAACGGGATCAGCGGGTCGCCGGGGAAGTACATCTGCGTCACCAGCCGCTGCTCGAACCTCTGGCCGAACAGCGAGAAGTGGATGTGCGCCGGACGCCACGCATTGGGGTGGTTCCGCCAGGGATAGGCGCCCGGCTTGATCGACACGAAGCGGAACGAGCCGTCATCGGCGGTGAGACACCGGCCCAGGCCGGTGAAGTTCGGGTCGAGCGGCGCCGGGTGATCGTCCACCTCGTGCGCGTAGCGGCCGGCGGCGTTGGCCTGCCAGGCCTCGATCAGCGTCTGCGGCACCGGACGGCCGTCGGAGTCGGTGACCCGGCCGAGGACGATGATCCGCTCGCCCTGCGGCTCGGCGTCGTGCTGGCGCGTCATGTCCGCATCACCCGGACGAACACGGCTCGAGCCGAACACCGGGCCGGTGAGCTCGGTCATGCCCCTCGGGATGAGCCCGAAGGTCCGCGTCGGCGCGCGCAGGATCGATCCGACATAGTCCGGATAGAGGAGCGGCGGGTCGACGGCCAGCGTTCGGGGGGTGATGACCCTGGCGACAGAATCGTCTGGATTGCCCACAGTGGCTGGGTACTCCCGGAAGTCGAGGCAGAGGGGACAACACCTCGGTGCGCGGCAGGCCGCGCGCAGACGCTAACCGCACGCCGCGACCGTGGCAAGGCGAGAGTCCACTGGTTGGACGGCCCCGGCTCCGCGCCGGGCCCGCCTACCGGCTCGCCTCGGCGGAGGCCCACAGGACGCCGACACGGCGCGTCAGCCCGCTGGCGACGGCCCGAACGGCCCCGGCGAAGGCGACCGCGTTGGTGCCCTTGCTGGCAACCACGAGGGACACCGCGCCGACCACCTGCCCGTCGGGGCCGAAGATGGCGGCGCCGACCGACGCCGCGCCGATGGTCATCTCGTCGTCGGTGATCGAGTAGCCGCGCTGGCGGACGAGCGCGAGATCGCGGCGCAGCGCATCCCCGTCGACAATCGTGAACGGGGTCATCGGCGCCAGGCCGCGGGCGATCACGTCGTCGACGACGGCCGGCGGCTCGTAGGCGAGCAGCGCCTTGCCGACGCCCGTCGCGTGGAGCGGCAGTCGACCTCCGGGCCGCGATGCGATGGCCACCGACCTCGGCCCCCGGATCCGCTCCACGAACAGGGCGTCGTAGCCGTCGCGCACCGCGAGCTGGACGTTCTCGTGGGTGGTCTCGTACAGGTCCTGCATGTAGGGGAGGGCGACCTCGCGCAGCGTCGTCCGACTCGCCGCCAAGGTGCCGAGCTCCCACAGCCAGGCCCCCAGCCGATAGGTCCCGTGGTCGTCGAGCTCCAGCGCGCCCACATCCCGCAGCTCGGTCGCGATGCGCAGCACCGTCGTCATGGGGAGGCCCGTCCGCCTCGCGATCTGGGGTCGAGTCAGGCCCGTCTCCGCCGTCCTCAGGGCGCCGAGGATGGCGAACCCCTTGCTGAGCACGGAACGTCCGGGTTCTCGGTTCTGGCCGCTCATCGGATTGCGATCTTCGTCGAGACTCGTCGGGATGGCCGGCCCTCGGGCGGGCGGCAGCCCAACTGTAATCCGTGTCCCCGACTTGCGCCCCGCGCGACGCGGTTGTGGACGGCGCCGGCGGACAACCCGACTTGTCACGCTCCTGTGATTCGGCGGGGGCGGTCCGCCGCATAGACTCGGGGCCTGCGGCCAGGTCCAGGGTCATCCGGGCGTCGCAGCCACGCGGATGGGCATCTTGCGCGACGCGATCGTGGTCTACCCCGAGCCGCTCACCGCGATGCAGATCTCGGGCGTCCTCGAGCGGTCGGGCTATGCCGCGACGATCGTGCAGTCGGCCCGCGAGGCGCTTCGCACTCGGGTTTGCCCGGACCTGGCGGTCGTGGCGGTGGAGCTGCCGGACGGCGACGGGCCGGCGCTCGCCAAGCGCCTCGAGGCGTCGGTGCCCGGCCTGCGCGTGGTGTTCGTGAGCCGGCTGACGCGCTCCGAGGCCGTGGCCGCCGGGATGCCGGCCGACGCGCCGTTCGTCTGGCGGCCGACGATCGAGCGCCGCCTCCGATCGGTCGTCTAGACCAGGCGGACCGCGGCCGCACCGGCGGGACGAGGATCAGGACGGCTTGCCGTCGTTCCCGCTCGCGGCGCGCGACCCGTCGCGTGGGGCGCCGCTGTGCCCGTCAGCAGCGGCGTCGTCCCCTCCCCCGGCGCCGTCGATCGCGGGCGGCCCAGCGGCATCGTCGGGGGCGTGCGGCTCGAGCGGTTCGTGCGCGCTCGGCGCCCGCTCCGCCTCGATGACGTGCATCACCGCGTTGATCAGCGCCAGGTGGGTGAAGGCCTGCGGGAAGTTGCCGAGGTGGCGCCCGGTCTGGGTGTCGATCTCCTCGCCGTAGAGGCCGAGCACGCTCGCGTACGACAGCAGCCGCTCGCACAGCCGACGAGCGCGGTCGATCTCGCCGATCTCGCACAGCGCCGAGACAAGCCAGAACGAGCAGATCGTGAAAGTCCCCTCCTCGCCCTCCAGCCCGTCGTCCGTCTCCTGGTTCCGGTAGCGGCGCACGAGCCCGTCCTCGGTCAGCTCGTCCGCAATCGCCAGGACCGTGCGCCGCAGGCGCTCGTCGTCGTGGGGCAGGAACCGCACCAGTGGCAGCAGCAGCAGAGACGCGTCGAGACCGATGCCGTCGTAGTGCTGGGTGAACACGCCGCGCTCGTCGAGCGCGTTGTCGAGGATGTCGGCCTTGATCTCGTCGGCCGCGGCCTGCCACTTGGCGACGAGCTCCGGCTCGTCCCGCAGCTCGGCCAGGCGGGCACCCCGATCGGCCGCCACCCAGCACATGACCTTAGACGAGGTGAAGTGCCTGGGCTCGCCGCGCACCTCCCAGATGCCGCGGTCGGGCTCGCGCCAGTGGGCGAGCGCCGCCTCGACCTGGCGGACCAGGATCGGCCAGACGCGCTCGTCGAGATGATCGCGGGAGCGGGTGTGGATGTACGCCGAGTCGAGGAGCGCGCCCCACACGTCGTGCTGGACCTGGTTGAAGGCGCCGTTGCCCACCCGGACGGGCGTCGCGCCCTCGTACCCGTGGAGGTGGTCGAGCGTCTCCTCGGCGAGCTCCCGCTCGCCGCCGATGCCGTACATCACCTGCAGGCCGCGGTCGGGCCGCGAATTGGCCGGCCCGTCGGTCGCCGCCTCGTAGATGAAGTACAGGAAGTCGTTCGCCTCCCAGTCGAAGCCGAGCGTGTAGAGCGCCCAGAGCGCGAACGTGGAATCGCGGATCCACGTGTAGCGGTAGTCCCAGTTGCGCTCGCCGCCCGGGGTCTCGGGCAGCGAGGTGGTGGCCGCCGCGACGATGGCGCCGGTCGGGGCGTAGGTGAGGCCCTTGAGGGTGAGCGCCGAGCGCTGGAGGAAGGTGCGCCACGGGTGGTCGGGGAAGCGGCCGCGAGCCAGCCAGTGCTGCCAGTGGTGCGCAGTCCAGACCAGCCGCCGATAGGCGTCCTCGGTGTCCGCCGGCGGCGTGGCGCCGGTCCACGACAGCGCGCAGAAGCGGGATTCGCCCTCGCGGATCAGCGTCCTCGCGATCGCGCGCGGCCCCTCGAAGCCGAGGTTGAGGTCGCTCGTGAGCGTGAGCGCCATCTGGTCGATGCCGATGCGCCCCGACGCGAGGCCGGTCGCCGCGGGGTTCGCCGCCGCGGCGTGCTGGTTGGCCGCCATGCGCTCGGTCGAGCCGGGCTCCGCCTTCTCCGCCAGCGCCTCGCAGCGCAGCTGGTGGTAGTCGTCGCCGACGAACTGCCAGCGCCCGAGGGTCTGGCCGTAGGCGAACACGGGCTCGCAGTCGAGGGTGAGCTGCACCTCGCCGTTGACACACCGGATCGTCCGCAGCAGGACGTGCTCGGCCGCGTAGTCGGTGGGCGAACGCCGGTAGTAGGCCGCCCGGCCGTCGTTGGTCCACGGCCCGATGAGCAGCACGTCGCGCACGATCGCCCAGCCGGTCGAGGTGCCCCAGCTGGTCTCGAGCACCATGGTCCCCGGCAGGTAGCGCCGGGCGGCCGGGACCATGACGTCCGCGGGGCCGAACCGGAACCCGCCGGCGTCGCGGTCGAGGATGGCGCCGAACACGCTCGGCGAGTCCATGCGCGGCAGGCACAGCCACTCGATGTTGCCCGACGGCGCGACCAGGGCGGTGACCTCGCAGTCCGAGAGGAACGCGTACTCGGCGATCGGCGGGTAGGGCGACCCGCCCAGGGCGAGGGCTTCGCCTGCCAGGCGGCGCGAGAACATCCAGTCGGACTCTATGGGCACGCCACGCCTCCCATGCTCGGCCAGTCTCTCACGGGACCGCCTCGAGCGCATGCCGGCCCACGTCCGCGCGGTGCCTTGTGTCCCTCGGGCGCCCCGCGCCAGACTGTACGATGGCGGCCACACTCGAGTCCGGCCCATCGATCGGGGCCGGGCGTCGGAACGGACGGGGGCCCCTCCCTGCCGAGCTGCGCCCGCCCCGTTGGCCTGTGGTTCGGGGATCGGACGTCACGACCGCGGGCAGCATGATCGACTTCCTCGCCTACGACATCACGCACCACGTGGTGCACGCCCGGATCGACTTCGAGGGCGATCGGCTGATCGACCTGCTGACCGGCGCGTCCACCATCGCGGCACAGGATGTGCGGTCGCGCTCGCTGGCGACCTCGCAGGTGAGCCGGTCCCCTGGGAGCACGATCGACCTCGAGGCGATCGTGGTCGCGGTGGCGTCCGGGCCGCGCGGGTCGGACGTCAAGCGGATCCAGACCATCCTGGCGCCGGTCACGGTCTACGCCGGGCCGTACGTGGTCCACGGCTACCTGCACTCGCCGCCCTACGAGAGCCCGGTGAAGTTCTCCGAGCACCGCTCGTGGCTGCCCCTCACCGAGGCCGTGCTGGAGTACTCGTTCCGCTGGCAGAGCGTGCGCGAGCGCCACGACACGCTCCTCGTCAACCGGGCGCTCACGAAGGCGGTCGTGCTCACCGACGAGAGCTCGCACGAGACGCGCTGGCTGGCGGGCGGCACGCCGATCGACTGGCCGAACACGCGCGACCGGCTGTAGCGCGGTCGCCCGCTCGCGCCGCCGGTTCGCCCCTCCGACGCCGCCGGGGGCCCGTTCCGGCGCCGCACGTCGCCCGTTCGGCGCCGCGGGATCACTGCGTCAGGGCAGCCTCGTCGCAGCTCCGGCGGCGTCGAGGCGCTCGGCGAGGACCTCGGCCAGGTGCCGCGCCCGCCGGCCGTCGAGGAACGCCACCTGCGTCCGGCACGAGAACCCGTCGGCGAGGATCGCGGTGTCGTCGGCGGCAGCGCGGAGCGCGGGCAGCAGCCCGAGCTCCGCGACCTGGCGGGTGATCCGCTCGTGGCCGGCCTCGGCGCCGAAGTTGCCCGCGAGACCGCAGCAGCCGGTCAGGACCTGGTCCGCCTCGATGCCGGCCGCGGCCATCAGGCGGCGGTCCGCGTCGTCGCCCAGGACGGCCTGCTGGTGGCAGTGCGGCTGGACGACCGCGTGGACCGGCGGCAGCGCGTCGGCTCCCGGCGGTCGCCAGCCGACGCCGTCGAGCACCTCGGCCAGCGTCGCCACCCGTGCCGCGAGCGCGTGGGCGCGCGGGTCGTCGGGGAGCAGCTCCACGAGGTCACGCCGGAGCATCGTCGCGCACGACGGCTCGAGGACAACCACCGGCTCGCCGCCCTCCAGCCCGCGCGCTGCGAGGGCCGCCCGGAGCACCCGCCGGGCGCCGTCGAGCTGGCCGGTCGTGTGCCAGGTGAGTCCGCAGCAGACGTCGTCGGTGGGGATCGCCACCTCGAACCCGGCCGCCTCGAGGACCCGGACCGCGGCGTCGCCCACGCCGGGCGCCAGGTGGTTGGTGAACGTGTCCGGCCACAGGACGACGCGACCAGCGGGCGGGGCCGGGGCCGACACGGGCGGGGCCGGCGGGGCCGATGACGCCGTCTGCGCTGGAGTTGGCGACCCGGCGGACCGGGAGCGGAACCCCGCCGCGAACGTCCGCGGTGCGAGGGGCGGGATCCGCCGCTCCCCGGCCAGACCGCCCATCCACGACGCGAGCCGCCGCGCCGGCGGGAAGGCAGCGACCGCGTTCACGAGCTGCGGCCCCGCCGGGACGCGACGCGCCAGGCGCAGCCACATCGGCAGCCGGCCGAGGACGTAATGGGCGCGGGGCCGATGCCGGCCGCGGTAGTGGTGGTCGAGGAACTCGGCCTTGAGGCTCGCCATGTCCACGCCGGTGGGGCAGTCCGAGAGGCACGCCCGGCAGCCCAGGCACAGGTCGAGCGCGTCGACCACCTCGCGACTCCGCCAGCCCTCGGCGGCGAGCGAGCCCGCGGCCATCTCCTGGAGGAGGCGCGCCCGGCCGCGGGTGGACTCGCGCTCCTCGCCCGTGGCGCGGTAGCTCGGGCAGAGGCGGCCCGACCCGATGTCCGACACGCACTTGCCGATGCCGATGCAGCGCTCGATGGCCGAGCGCGGGTCCCCGCCGTCGGCCTCGAACGCCTGCGCGGGGTCGAGCGCCAGGAGCGTCGGGCGGGGCCGGCGCAGGTCCGCGTCCACCGGCAGCGGGTCCACGATGATCCCCGGGTTGAGGACGCCGGCCGGGTCCCAGGCCGTCTTCCAGGCGCGGAAGGCGTCGAGCAGCCCGGGCGAGAACTGGCGCTCCAGCAGCGCCCCGCGCGCCCGACCGTCGCCGTGCTCGCCCGACAGCGAGCCGCCGTGGGCCACCACGAGGTCGGCCGCGGCCCGCATGAAGGTCGAGAACCGCCCGGTGCCGCCGGGCCTGTCCAGACCGAAGCCGACCCGGAGGTGGATGCACCCCTCGCCGAAGTGGCCGTACGTGATGCCGCGCAGGTCGTGCGACCGCAGCAGCCCGCGCAGCTCGCCGAGGTAGCCGGCCAGGCGATCCGGCGGGACGGCCGCGTCCTCGAAGCCGGGCCACGCGGGGGTGCCGTCGGGGAGTCGAGCGGACCGCCCGGCGCCGTCCTCGCGGACCTGCCACAGGGCGCGCTGGGCCGGGGCCGCCTCGAGCAGCACGCAGTCCCGCCGCCCGGGCGCTGTGCCAACCGCGCCCGCGAGCCGTGCGGCGTGGTCGCGGAGCTCGGCCGCACCGTCGCCGACGGCCTCGACCAGCAGCCATGCACCCCCGTCCGGCACGCCCAGCCGGCGTCCGAGTGCGGCGGCATCGGCGCCGAGGAGGTCGGCGGTGAGGCTCTCGACCGTGAACGGCGCCTCGGGGAGGAGGGCGGGCACCGCGCTCGCGGCCGCCACGTCGTCGGCAAAGGCCAGCACGAGCAGCCCCCTTGCTACGGGCGCCCGCACCAGCCGCAGGGTCACCGCCGAGGCGACGGCGCAGGTGCCCTCCGTCCCCACGAGCGCCCGGGCCACGTCGGCCCCCCGCTCGGGCAGCAGCCAGTCGAGCGCGTACCCGCTCACCCGACGGGGCCAGGGCGGCAGCTCGCGGCGGATGAGCTCGCCGCTGCGGGCGTAGAGCTCGCGGACGCGGGACTCGATCGCCGGGCCCGGGCCGTCAATCGCGCCGGGCGCTGTTGGGCCCAGCGCTCCGAGGCGGCGGCGCGCGCCGTCGACCGTGACCACCTCGAGGCCGAGCACGTTCTCGGCGGTCGTCCCCCACCGCACCGAGTGGGACCCGCACGCGTCGTTGCCGACCATGCCGCCCACGGTCGCGCGGTCGTGGGTCGAGGGGTCGGGGCCCACCCGCAGGCCGTGCGCTGCCGCCGCGAGGTTGACCGCATCGAGCACCGTGCCCGGCAGCACGGTCGCGGTCATGGCGACCGGGTCCAGCTCGAGGATCCCGCCGAGGTGCCGGCGCACGTCCACGACCAGCCCCGTGCCGATCGCGTTGCCCGCGATGCTGGTCCCGGCCCCGCGCATCGTCAGCGGCATGCGGGCCTCGGCCGCGAGCGCCACGGTCGCCGCCAGCTCGTCCACCGTGGCGGGGGCGGCGACCACCGCCGGCAGCACGCGGTAGTTCGAGGCGTCCGAGCTGTAGAGCGCGCGGACCTCGCGGTCGTCCCTCACCTCGCCGCCGATGGCCCGGCGGAGGCGCGCGGTGAACTCGGCGAGGCGGCCCGGGTCCAGGGCTTGGCCCGGCAGCGTGGCGGTGATCGGCGGATCCTCCTGCGGCTCCCCGACAGCGTACCCACTCAACGCCGGGCGGAGGCGCGTGGCGTCGCAGACCAACCGTGCCCGGGCATTTGACCCCGCGCACGATCGGCCCGACCATCGCCGGGCGCGACCGGCGCCCCCCAGGAACCGCACGGGAGACCAGATGACGGCGCCGCACGACGAGATCTCGGCAGCGCAGGCCGGGCCTGACGGCGCGGCGCCGGGCCCAGCGGCCGGCCGGTCCGGCCGCAGCTGGATGATCGAGATCGTCGAGACGGTCGCCCTGACGCTCGTCATCTTCCTGGTCATCCAGAACTTCATCGCTCAGCCGTTCAAGGTGGACGGCCAGTCGATGGAGGACACCTTCCTCGATGGCCAGTACGTGCTCGTCGACCGGATCTCCCACACGTGGAGCCCGTACACGCGCGGCCAGGTCGTGGTGTTCCAGCCGCCCTCCGGCGTCGAGAGCGGCGACTACCCGTTCATCAAGCGCGTCATCGGCGTCGCGGGCGACACGGTGTCGATCCGGAACGGCGCGGTGTACGTCAACGGCACCGCCCTCGACGAGCCCTACCTCTTCCGCGACGACACCGGCCAGATCGAGCCCACCGACCCGCTCACCGGCCAGTCCAGCTGGACCGTGCCCGCGGGCGACCTGTTCGTCATGGGCGACCACCGCCAGGTCTCGGAGGACAGCCGCGCCTTCGGGCCCGTCGCGATCTCGTCGGTGGTCGGCCGGGCGATCGTGCGCTACTGGCCGCTGCCCGAGTTCGAGATCGTCCAGACGCCGTCCTACGCGCCGTAGTCGGATCCTGCCGCCGGGCGGCATCCTCGCGGATCCCCCTTGACGTCCCGGGCCGCCAGGAGGATAGTTGCATGTGCAACAACATAGGAGCGTCCCCATGCCGGCCGTCAGCGTCGAAGACATCACCATCCTGCCCCGCATCCCCTCCTCCGACCCGATGGCCGCGCGCCACCGGGCCGTGGTCAGCCTGACCACCGCGCCGTCGGGCTTCGAGGGCGAGGGCTTCCCCGTCCGGCGGGCCTTCGCGGGCGCCTACCTCGAGGACCTCGACCCGTTCATCCACCTCGACCAGATGGGCGAGGTCGAGTACGCGCCGGGCGAGGCGAAGGGCACGCCGTGGCACCCGCACCGCGGGTTCGAGACGGTGACCTACATGCTCGACGGCGTGTTCGAGCACAACGACAGCAACGGCGGCGGCGGCGTGATCACCAACGGCGACACCCAGTGGATGACCGCTGGCGCGGGGATCCTCCACATCGAGCGGCCGCCCGAGTGGCTGGTCGCCCAGGGCGGCCTCTTCCACGGCTTCCAGCTGTGGGTCAACCTCCCGCGCGACCAGAAGTTCGCGCCGCCGCGCTACCAGGACATCCGGGCGGGCGAGGTGGCGCTGGCGTCGTCGCCCGACGGCGGCGCGCTGGTGCGGGTCATCGCGGGCGAGGTCGCCGGCCACAAGGGCCCTGGCTCGACGTACACGCCGATCACGCTCGTCCACGCCACGCTCTCGCCCGGCGCGGAGCTCACTCTCCCCTGGCGGAGCGACTTCAACGCGCTCGCCTACATCCTCGCGGGGCACGGCACCGTGGGCGACGAGCGGCGACCGGCCCGGATGGGCCAGCTGGCGGTCTTCGGGCCGGGCAACGCGCTCTCGTTCGCGGCCGACGCGGTCCAGGAGAGCCGGGCGCCCACGTTCGACGTGCTGCTGCTGGGCGGCCGCCCGATCCGCGAGCCGATCGCCTGGATGGGCCCGTTCGTGATGAACACCCGCGAGGAGGTCATCGCCGCGTTCAGCGACTACCAGGCGGGCCGGCTCGGCACGATCCCGGCGGTCCACGGCGCGCCGACGACGATCCAGGAGTCGCCCGGCTCGGGGCCGGTCACCGGCGCGTAGCACGACAGCGCCTTCGCCGCCGCGCAGCGGTCGCGGCGTCGGGCACATCGATCCCGTCTAGCCAGCCCGGGGCCGACCTGCTAGCGTCCGCTCCTCGGAGACCGCTCGGGGGTTGGCGCAGTGGATCGAGTGCGGCGGCTGCCGGTCCGGGCATTCCTGATCGCGGGGCTCATCGTCGCGGCGTGCGGCTCGTCGGGGCCGTCGCAGGGGCCGTCGGCGGCCCCGTCGTCTGCCCCCATCGGGACGTCGCAGGGGGCGTCGGCTGCGCCATCGTCCGCTGCGAGCGATTCGGGCGCGAGCCCGGCAGTCGCGGCGTCAGGCGTCACGGCCTCGCCCGGGACCTCGGCCGCCATCCCGTCGTCCGCGCTGACGGCTTCGGCGCCAGCGTCGGCGGTGGCGTCGGCCGCCCCCTCGCCGACTGCGTCGGCTGTGGTGTCCGCGCCGCCGGCCTCGGCCGCTCGAACGTATGGCTGCACCTCGCTCGTCTCGGTCATGACGCTGTACGGGAAGACCGGCGTGTACACCCCCTACACCGACCTGTACAAGACCGGCGGCACCAAGCCGCCGCCGCTGGCCAAGGGCGAGACCAAGTGCGACGCCCTCGGGTCAACGATCAAGGGCGGCAAGTCCTACTTCCTGACCGTGTCCCTGGACGTCTACACCGGACCCTCCCGCTCGGTGGTGGACACCCTGTTCGACCAGGCGCTCGCCTCGGGGCGGACCGTCGGCGGGGTCGGCGACAAGGCGGTCTTCACCGCGTCCGACCAGACGCTGATCTGGTATCGCGGCGGGACCGGCTTCGAGATCCAGTTCCAGGCGTTCCCGACAGCGCTGTACACGGCCGCCAAGGCCCTGGCGATCGAGACCGCGATCGCGAAGACGATGCTCGCTCACGTCCGGTAGCGGCCGAGCGTGCCGCCGTGCGGGAGCGATGGGCGGGTGCGACACGGGCCGCGACGTTCCTGGCAGCACCGGCGGGAGGCACGGTCGGATGGCGCGGTCGATGCCGTCACGGATGCCCCCGGCGCCGCTCGTGAGCTTCTCGTCCAGACGGCCAAACCGGGGCGAGGTTGCCCGCTGCGCGGTCGTTCCGGCGCAGATGCCCGCCCGGCGGTCACGGTGGCGCACGGGGGTCCGCCACGACCCCGCATGCTGACCCGATCGGGCGCCGGGATGACCGCTGGGCGGTCACGCGCGCCCGGATGACCGCTGGGCGGTCAGCGGGCGGGGCACGCGCGGGCAGCGGGCGGGCCCGGGCGGCGCAGGGCTCCGGGCCTACGAGGCGGCCGCGACGATCGCCTCCGCCTCCTCCAGGATCCGCCCCAGGTGCTCCTCGCCGCGGAATGACTCCGCGTACAGCTTTGTCACGTTCTCGGTGCCCGACGGGCGGGCGGCGAACCAGCCGAATGCCGTGGTCACCTTGAGCCCGCCGATCGGCGCGTCGTTGCCGGGCGCCCGGGTCAGCCTGGCGGTGATCGGGTCGCCGGCGAGGGTGGTCGCCGTGACGGACTCCGGGGCCAACCGGCCGAGCGCCGCCTTGACCGCGGGCGTGGCGGGCGCGTCGACGCGGCGATAGGCAGGCGCCCCGAAGCGCCCCGTCAGGCCCGCGTAGACCTCGGCGGGGTTCTTGCCCAGCTTCGCGGTCAGCTCGGCCGCGAGCAGGTCGGCGATCAGGCCGTCCTTGTCGGTGGTCCACACCGTGCCGTCGCGGCGCAGGAACGAGGCGCCCGCGCTCTCCTCGCCGCCGAAGCCGATCGACCCGTCCGCCAGCCCGTCGACGAACCACTTGAAGCCGACGGGGACCTCGACGAGCCTGCGGCCGAGCGACGCCACCACGCGGTCGATGATCGACGAGGACACGAGGGTCTTGCCCACCGCGACGCCGCTCCCCCACGCCCGCGCCCCGCCGAACAGGTACGAGATCGCCGCCGCCAGCACGTGGTTGGGGTTCATCAGCCCGGCGCCGGGCACCACGATCCCGTGGCGGTCAGCGTCGGCGTCGTTGCCCATCGCCATGTCGAAGCGGTCGCGGAGCCCCACGAGGCCCGCCATCGCGAACGGCGACGAGGGGTCCATGCGGATCTTCCCGTCCCAGTCGAGGGTCATGAACGCGAACGCCGGGTCCACGTGCTCGTTGGTCACCGTGAGGTCGAGGCCGTACTGCTCGCCGATGAGGCCCCAGTAGGCGACCGACGCGCCGCCGAGCGGGTCGACTCCGAGGCGCAGCCCCGACGCGGCGATGGCGGCCATGTCGATGACGTTGGCCAGGTCCTCCACGTACGTGCCGCGGAAGTCGTAGCCGATCGCCTGGGCACGGGCACGCTCGAACGGGACCCGCTTGACCCCGGCCAGCCCGTCGGAGCCCGTCGCAGACAGGATCCTGTTCGCCTCGTCCTGGATCCAGCGGGTGACGTCGGTGTCCGCCGGGCCGCCGTTGGGCGGGTTGTACTTGAAGCCGCCGTCGTCGGGCGGGTTGTGCGACGGCGTGACGACGATCCCGTCGGCGAGGCCCGCGGGGCCGGAATCGGCACGGTGTCCGCGATTCGCCACCAGGATCGCGTGCGACACGCCCGGCGTCGGCGTGAAGCCGTCCTCGGCGTCGACCCGGACGTCCACGCCGTTGGCGACCAGCACCTCGAGCGCGGTCCGCCAGGCGGGCTCGGAGAGCGCGTGCGTGTCACGGCCGATGAACAGCGGCCCCGTATAGCCGCGCATCGCCCGGTATCGGCAGATCGCCTCGGTGGTGGCCAGGATGTGCGCCTCGTTGAACGCTCGCCGGAACGCCGAGCCGCGGTGGCCCGACGTGCCGAACGCCACGCGCTGGGCGGGCTCGGCGGGGTCGGGCGCCAGCTCCTCGTACGCCCGCAGCAGCGCGGGCACGTCCACGAGGTCGGCGGCTTGGGCGGGCTGGCCGGCGCGGGGGTGCTGGCTCATCGGGGGCCTCGGGCAGCGGATGCGGACGCGACACGTTGAACAGTACCCGAGGCGGCGGGAAGCAAGCGGCAGCTAAGCCACCCCCGCCACGATGGACAGCGTTCGGCTCGGCAGCTCCCTCCGCGCCCTCCGCCGCCGGCAGGGCTGGACACAGGCCGAGCTCGGCCGCCGTGCGCGCGTCTCGCAGGCGGCCGTCTCGCGCGCCGAGCGGGGGCGCGCCGCGGACCTGACCGGGCGCGTGCTCGTCGCGGTCGCCGATGCGCTCGGCGCCCGGCTCGACGTGCGGCTGCTGTGGCAGGGCGAGGCGCTCGATCGGCTGCTCGATGCCGCACACGCAGGCCTCGTGGACGAGGTGGTCCGACTGCTGCGGGCCCGCGGATGGGAGGTCATCCCCGAGGCGACGTTCAGCCGATTCGGCGAGCGCGGCTCGATCGACATCCTCGCCTGGCACGCTGGGCACCGAGCGCTCCTCGTGGTGGAGGTGAAGTCCGTCGTGCCGGACATGGGAGCATTGCTCGCTGGCGTCGACCGGAAGGCGAGGCTGGCGCCGTCGATCGCCGCGGCGCGCGGTTGGCCCGTCGCGTCCGTCTCGCGCATCGTCGTCCTGCCCGACGACCGGACGGCGCGCCGGCGGGCTGCCGCCCACGCGGCGACGCTCAACGCGGCGCTGCCCGCGCGCACCGTCGCCGTCCGTCGCTGGATCGAGGCGCCGCGGACGGCGATTGCCGGCATCCTGTTTCTGCCAGCGAGTCAGAGGACGACTGCTCGTCACCGCGTCCGCAGCCGCCAGGCCGCCGGCGGTCCGGTTACGCCCGCCGACCGCTGACAGCCAGTCGCCACAGCGGGCGGCTGCCGGCCTGGACCTGGCGAGCAGTCGTCCTCTGACTCGCCGCCGGATGGCGGTCGACCCCGCGTCCCGCGCGGCCCGTCTCGCCTGACGACCAGTCGTCCTCTGACTCGCCGCCGGATGGCGGTCGACCCCGCGTCCCGCGCGGCCCGTCTCGCCTGACGAGCAGTCGTCCTCTGACTCGCTGGCAGAAAGCAGCGCCGAGGGTGCCGGGAGTGGGCCCCGACGAAGAGCGTCAGCGGCGCGCCCGAGCTGAGCAGCGGCCCCGCGGCGCGCCCGAGCCGAGCTGAGCAGCGGCGGGGTGGCGCGCCCGAGCCGAGCCGGCGCGCGCGAGCCATCGAGCCGCCGCGCCCCCGCGAGTGTCAGCGCACGAAGCCGATGCCGTCGAGCACGATCGCGGGCCGCCCGGCCGTGCCGATGTTGGTGATGGTCACGGTGTGCTTGCCGTCCGAGAGGCTCTTCGAGAAGAGGAGCACGCGGGTGTGGAGGCTGGTCGCCCGCCGGCCCGCGTAGTAGCCCGTGTCGACGAGCGTCGAGTGCCCGTCCACGGTGACCCTGAACCGGCCGTAGCCGGGGCCGGCCCGGCCGACGATGACGAGGCCGGTTCCCGTGAAGGTGGTCGTGAGCTTCGCGCCCGCGCGCGAGGTCGCCGTGTAGGTGCCCCGGTAGTCGGAGCGGGACGTGCCGCGGCGCGTTCCCGCGCTGAAGTGGAAGGACCGGTCGTCGACCGGCACGACCACGCTCGTCTCGCGCCACGCGCCCAGGTTGCCCGCCGCGTCGCGGGCCCGGACGTCGATGTACCAGGTGCCCGGCGCGAAGCTGTAGGTGCGCGAGGTGATCGTGGTCCCGCGCAGGCTCGACCAGGCGCCGCTGGACCCCTGGCGCGTCCGCAGCTGGTAGCCCGTGACGCCCGCGGCGTCGGTCGCCGACCAGCGGACGGTCACCTTGCCGTCGACCGAGCGGACCACGTGCGCCGACGGCGAGAGGGAGCGCATCACGGGCGCAGTCGAATCGAGCCTGACGGTCGTCGTGCGCCACGTCGACCAGTTGCCGGCGTCGTCGACCGCGCGGACGGCGATGGTCCAGACGCCGTCAGCGAGGCTGAACGCCTTGCGGGTGGCGGTCGTGGCGGCCACGGCACTCCACGCGCCGGTTCCCAGCCTCGTTCGCGTCTGGTACCCGGCCACGAGCACGTTGTCGGTCGCGCTCCAGGCCGCGGTGACCGGGCTCTGGCTCAGGGCCGGCGCGGAGAGCGCGCGCATGACCGGGATGGCGTCGTCGGGCAGGCTCGACATCACCGCGGTGATGTTCCCCAGGTACGTCAGGTGGCGGGCGGACCCCTCGGTCGTCCCGAGCCAGTGGGCGGACGCCGAGCTCACCGTCGTATAGCCGTCCGCGTTGTACCAGGTGAGCAGCTGGATGTACGCCCGGACGGAGCTGAGCCAGTCGGGGTAGCTCGCGTAGGTGTAGCCGTTGCCGGGCGCGTACGGGACGGCACCGAAGGACGCCTCCCAGCTGTGGTAGAGGATGTTGCCCCAGTTGTGGGTCGTGACCGCGTAGCCGCGGGTGCCCGATGCGCTCTCCGCCTGGAACTGGCCGAGGGCGAAGGCCGGATTGATGCGCGCCGCCACGAGCGCCGTGTAGATCGACGCCCCCTGGGCGAGGGCGGGCGAACCGCGGGCGCGGAGCTGGTCGATGAACGACGCCTGGGTCACGGTCGCGCCGGCGACGATGCGGTCGCGCGCGTGGGCGACCGCGGGCGGGGGCGGGCAGAGGGCCCGCGACAGGGTGGCGGCAGCGCTGCCGGTCGCGCCCCTGGCGTCGGCGACGGACGCCGTGAGGCTCACCGTGTAGACCGAGCAGGGGTTCGTGGCGGTCACCGTCACGGGGCCGCTGGCGCTGCCCGATGCGATGACGGCGCCGCGGACCGCCAGCGTGTAGCTGAATGGCGCGGTGGCGGCCGCGGCGCTGAGGGTGACGCGCACGGTGGCCTGGTTCGTCGCCGAGTCGTAGGCGGTCGCGACCTGGGTCAGGCCGACGGCGATCGTGTCGCCGGCGGCAGCGGCCCGGGTCGGGCCGCGCGGCGGGTCCACCGCGACCCCCGCGGACATGCGCGGCGGCGCCACCCCGCCCGCCCCCACAGCTTCGACGGGGGCGACGGCGACCAGATCCACCATGAGGGCGCAGAGCGTCAGCGCGACCGCGCCCGCAGATCGGCGCCGGCCGACCGCATTGCAGCGCATGGTGGGGTTATCTGCTTCTGGGCGGCTGCCGTCAACCCCCGCGCCGTTCCCGGCCACCCCATGACGGCCCCCTGCACGGGACGGCGCCGGGCTCGAGACCGGCCCCGGCGCGCCGCTCTGCCGCCCGTCGGCCCGTTGCACGTCGTGCCCGCGGCGGCGTACGATGGCCCTGCCCGAACCAGCGCCTCGTACGGGGCTCGTCCGAGTCCGCCAGCCTGTTCCGGCGGCCGGATGCATGAGCCCGCGATGACCTGGACGGGAGGAGGTCTCTGCATGGCGACCGTGACGTTCGATCACGTGTTCAAGCGGTACGGCGAGGTCACCGCCGTGTCGGACCTCAGCCTCGAGATCCAGGACGGCGAGTTCATGGTGCTCGTCGGCCCCTCGGGTTGCGGCAAGACCACGAGCCTGCGCATGATCGCGGGCCTCGAGGAGATCACCGAGGGCGAGCTCCGGATCGGCGACCGCGTCGTCAATGACGTGGCCCCCAAGGACCGTGACATCGCGATGGTGTTCCAGAGCTATGCGCTCTACCCGCACATGACCGTGCGGGACAACCTCGCGTTCGGCCTCAAGCTGCGCAAGGTGCCCAAGGCCGACCAGGAGAAGCGGATCAACGAGGCTGCGGGCATCCTCCAGCTCGAGAAGCTGCTCGAGCGCAAGCCCAAAGAGCTGTCCGGCGGCCAGCGGCAGCGCGTCGCGCTCGGGCGCGCCATCGTGCGTGAGCCCGCCGTGTTCCTCATGGACGAGCCGCTGTCCAACCTCGACGCCAAGCTGCGCGTCCAGACGCGGGCCGAGATCGCGCGCCTCCACCAGCGCCTCGGCACCACGATGGTCTACGTCACCCACGACCAGGTCGAGGCGATGACGATGGGCCAGCGCATCTCGGTCATGTCGACGGGCCTGCTCCAGCAGGTCGGCACGCCCCAGGATCTGTACGACAGCCCGAAGAACAAGTTCGTCGCGGGGTTCATCGGCAGCCCGTCCATGAACTTCATCGACGTCCCCGTGGGCACCGGCGACCTGAACGTCGGCGGATTCAGCTTCCTGGTCCCCCACATGTACGCGGACTCCATCAAGACCGTGGGCCGCACCGTGACCGTGGGCTTCCGACCCGAGCACCTCGAGCTGGGCGAGATCGCCAACGTCGCGGGCACCGCCCAGGGCGTCGCGGACGTGGTCGAGTACCTCGGCAACGAGGAGCTCCTCCATGTCAGCGTCGGCGAGCAGGAGATCGTCGCCATCGTCGACTCCTCGTTCCGCGTGCGCCCGGGCGACGTGGTCAACCTCAAGCTGCCGGCCGACAAGCTCCACCTGTTCAACGTCGAGACGGGCGACGCCGTCGCCAAGACCGCCGCCTGACCGGAGGACGCGACCCATCCACATCGGCCGGCCCGCCCTGGCGGGCCGGCCGATCTGTGTCAGGGAGGACGGCGTGACCCGCGACCCCGAGCCAGCGCCCAGCGACGACCCGCTCGCCGAGCGCGTGGTCGCCTCGGAGGTGGTGTACCGCGGGAAGTACATGGTGTTCCACGTGGACACGGTCGAGCGCGCCGACGGCAGCCGCAGCACGCGCGACCTCGTGGCGCACCCCGGCGCAGTCGCGGTCCTCGCCGTCGACGACCGGGATCGTGTGCTGCTCGTGCGCCAGTGGCGGGTCGCCACGGGCACGGCGCTGCTCGAGATCCCGGCCGGCACGCTCGATGTCCACGATGGCGTGACCGAGGACCCGGCCGATGCCGCCCGGCGCGAGCTCGAGGAGGAGACCGGCCACCGGGCTGCGTCGTGGCGCAAGCTGGCCCAGTTCTGGACGGCGCCGGGGTTCGCGTCGGAGCTGATGCACCTGTTCCTCGCCACCGGCTTGACACCGGTGACCGACGACTCCCGGCTGGCGCCCGACGAGGACGAGGCGCTCGAGCTGCGTCACATGTCGGTGGACGAAGCGCTCTCGCTGGTGGAGACTGGGGGCATCGTGGACGCGAAGTCCATCCTGGGCATCCTGTGGCTGGATCGGCTCCGGAGCGGACGACCCTCCTGATGATGCCGCGACGTGGGGGGAACATGACGATCGACACCACCGCCGCGCGGAGCGCCAGCCCGGCGGCCGCCGAGGTCCGCGGCTTCGAGCCCGGCGATGAGCAGGTCATCCTGTCCGAGATGCTCGCGGCCGTCGAGCGCGGCGAGTACGAGGGGATGCACCGCTACCAGCTCGAGCATGCCGCCGAGCGCCTGGTGCCCAATCCCCGGACCTGCGCCGTGGCCGTCGCGGACGGCCGCCTGGCGGGCTGGGTCATCCCGGCCGACGACGACCTCAAAGTGGTGCCCGCGTTCCGGCGGAGGGGGATCGGCCGGTTGCTCGTGGAGGCGGGACGCGGCATCGCAGCGGCGGACGGCCGCGAGCGGCTGCGCCTGTGGGTCCCCCACCGGCCAGCAGCCGAGGCGTTCGCGGCGGCGTGCGGACTCGAGTACACCTCGTCGCTGTGGCAGATGCGCATTTCCGGCGAGGCCATGGCCGCGGTGGCCGAACCGGACTTTCCCGCGAGCGCGGTCATCCGGACGCTGCGGGTCGGCACCGACGAGCCGCCGTTCGTGGCACTGGTCAACCGGATCTTCCTGGACCATCCGTCGCCCATCACGCTCTCGGTGGACGAGGTCCGCCGCGTCCACGCGACGCCGGACTTCGACCCGACCACCGTGCTCGTCGTCGAGGACGAGGGGTCGGGCGAGATGATCGCCTTCTGCCGCGTCCACCTGTTCACCTCCGCCGACGGGGTGCTGTCGGGCGAGATCCGCCTCCTCGGCGTCGACCGGTCGTGGCGCGGCCGCGGGCTGGGCCGGGCGGTGACGAGCTGGGGCGTGGCCGAGCTGCGGCACCGTGGGGCAGCGAGGGTCGTGCTCGCGGTCGAGGGCCGGAATGCCGAGGCGCTGCCGCTCTACACAGACCTCGGCTTCGGGTTCGGTGTCGAGTGGCCGCACTGGACGGTGCCCGCGCCGCGCGTCGCCAGCTGAGCCTGCCCGCACACCGGGAGGGGCGAATGCCTCGGAGGCACGGCGAGTACCACCACGATCTGGGGATGGCTGGGACCGTTCTTCCGGCCTACGGTCGAGCCGTGAGTGCAACGCGACGCCGAACGATGCCGATGGTGCGGCTCGCTGTCGCGGTGGTCATCGTCCTCGCCTCGTCCACCGCCGCCGCGGCCGCCTCGCAGGCGATCGCGGACGTCTCGGCGTCACCAGCCGCCATCGCGGCCCCGACGGTACCGCCCCTCACCACCTCCACGAACCCCCCTGCCTGCCGGGTCGCCGATCGGATCACGACCTTCACCCACACCCGCGACTATGCACGGACGCTCGTGGACTGGAGCCTCCGCCTGCCCTCGACCTACCACCCGACGGACCTCGTGCCGGTCAGCCGGGCCGGGCTCTCGGGCGGCGGCTCGGTGCGGGCCATCATCATCCCCGACCTGCGGGCGATGGCCACGGCGGCCCGGAGGGCCGGGGCGCCGCTCGCCGTCCAGAGCGCCTACCGGAGCTACCGGACGCAGATCTCGACGTTCGCGTACTGGTCCCGGGCGTTCGGCTACTCGCACGCACTGATCGGGTCGGCCCGGGCCGGCCACTCCGAGCACCAGCTCGGGACGGCGATCGACTTCCGGAGCTATGGCGGCGGCGTGCCGTGGTCGTACGGCGGATTCGACTGGGCGAGGACGAAGGCGGGCGCCTGGATGGCGAAGAACGCCTGGAAGTACGGCTTCGTGATGTCCTACCCGAGGGGCAAGCAGTCGAGCGTGTGCTACGGCTACGAGCCGTGGCACTACCGCTACTACGGCCGCACGGTGGCCGCCGCCATCCACCGGTCGGGCCTGCCGCCTCGCGTCTGGCTCTGGCGGCACGGCAACAACCCGGGCGCCGTCAGCCCCACGCCGACGCCGACCCCGACCCCCACGCCGACGCCGTCACCCTCTCCGTCGGCGAGCGGATCTGCCGCCCCGACCGAGAGTCCGGCCCCGACCGAGAGTCCCGCGCCGACCGTCTCCCCGGCCCCGACCGAGACTCCGGCCCCGACCGACCCCGCCCAGTCGGGGTCCTGAGGCGTCCTCAGCGCCTCTCGGCGGGATCCGGCAGCGCCGCCAGCGCCCGCGTGAGGGCGCCACGGTAGAGCGGGGATCCCGGATCCAGCGCGCAGGCGAGCCGCAGGTGGGTCACAGCCTCGGACGCCCGCCCGAGCTTGCGCAGGCTCTGCGCCAGCGCATAGTGGCCGTAGTGGGAGGACGGGTCCACCTCGAGCAGGGCCGCGAAGACCTCGTGGGCGCGCGCGTGCTGGCCCGAGTTGAATGCCGCGCGGCCCAGCGCCTCGAGGATGGAGCCGCGCCCGGGCTCGAGACGTGCCGCGCGCTCCAGCACGACGGCCGCCTGGGCGTTGTGACGCTGCCGCATGAGCGCGCGACCGCGCTGCAGGAGCTCGTACACGGATTCGGGATCGTCAGGTTGCGGCTGCCAGCCCGCAGCGAGCTCGCCGGCTGTCTCGGCGGGCGGCGCCGCGTCGTCACCGTGGTCGGGACGCTGGCTGGGCGGGGGCGCGTCGTCCTGCATGGTGTGATGCTCGCACGGACGGGCGCCGCACGCCGGTGACGGTCCGGGTTCGCCTCGCGGCGACCCGGGGCGGATGGCCGTCCGCGGCCCGCGTCGGAGCGCCAATCGGCGCGGGGCAGCGGCGCCTACTCGCGCCAGGCGGCGAGGTCGAGCCGGCGCAGGCGGGGGCTCTCGGTCCGGCCGGGGATGCGGCCCCGCTTGGCGATCGGCTGCCCGTCGATCTCCTTGATGTCGCCCGTGAAGTCGATGGGCGCGGCGCCCGAGATGAAGCTGCCGACGGCGAACGAGTCCACGGGCGCGCCGCTGTCCTTGAAGTACCGGATCCGGTCGGGGTTCAGGCCGCCCGACACGACGATGGTGACGTGGCCGAAGCCCTCCATGTCGAGCCGGGCGCGGATCTCGGTGACCAGGTCGGCCGTGACCCGGCCGCGCTCGGATGGGGTGTCGAGCCGGATGCCGTACAGGCGGTCGCCGAGCGCGTGGGCGACGCGGAGGGCCTCCTCGGCCTCGTCCTTGAACGTGTCCACGAGCACGATGCGCGGCACGTCGGGGGGCATGTCGCGGTCGAAGGCCTCGGCCGCACGGACCGTGTCGCCGAAGATGAGGACCAGCGAGTGCGGCATGGTGCCGGTGGGGTTGAGCCCGGCGAGCTTGGCGCCGGCCGGCGTCGAGGCGCCGACACAGCCGCCGACGATGGCCGCGTAGTCGAGGACGTCGGTGATGTCGGGGTGCACGTGGCGGGCGCCGAACGAGATCACGGGCTGCGGCGCCGCCGCCTCCACGCAGCGTCGCGCCGCCGTGGCCCAGCCGGTGGACTGCGAGAGCATGCCCAGCATCGCCGTCTCGTACAGGGCGAAGGCGCGGTACCGGGCCTCGATCCGCAGGACGACCTCCTTGGGCGTCACCAGGTCGCCGTCCTGCATCGCCTCGACGATCGCCCCGGGCTCGTCGGCGAGGACGTGGCCCAGGAGGTTGGCCGCCTCGCCGATCCCGCACAGGACCCCGTCCTCGCGGCAGAAGACCTCCATAGTGACGGTGGGGTCCATGCCCTCGCGGTCGAGGATGCTGCTCGCCCGGGCGAAGTAGACGTCGGCGGTGGCGCCGGACAGGATCTCGGTGGAGGGGCGGATGCGCTCGAGGCCCATCAGGCGCTCGCCCTGTCCCGGGCCCTGGCCATGGCGATCATTCCGCTCCCTCGTCCTCGATTCCGGGCCGGGGACCGCGCGGATTCCCGGTCGTGGCGCTGGCCGGGAGTATAGGGGACGGGTCGGGGGCCGCCCGCCCCCTCGCCGACGGGTCCGGGCCGTCTCCTGCCGCCGATCCGGGGCCCGGCGGGTCACCGGCGTGCGGGGCCGGACGTGCGCGGCGCCGTGCCGCCCTCGCCACGGCCACCAGCAGCACGAGCGCGAGCACGGCCGCCCCGATGGCCACGAGGCGCAGCCGCCCGGCGTCCGCGGCCACGGCCAGCTGGCCGGCCACCGTCGACGCCCCCTGCTGGGCCGCGGCCAGATCGCCGGCCTCCCAGGCGGCCCGGGCGGCGGCCAACGACGCCGCGGGGTCGGAGCCGAGCAGGCCGAGCGACACGAGTCCGTCGCGGGGCGCGTCGGCGGCCCGGTCCGCGGCAGCCACGGCGTCGAGCGCATCGCCGGCCTTCGCCTCGTCGTCGCCGGCCCTCACCAGCGCGCTGACGGTCGTCGCCGCCTCGTAGGACGCCTCGTGCCCGGCGGGCACCGAGAGCCGCTCGGCGGCGGCGGTCGCCGCGACGGCGTCGCGCTCGCGCAGCACCGTCGATGCGGCCGCGATCGCGTCCTCGGCCGCCCCGAAGTCCCATCCGTCGAGGTCCATGCGGACCACCAGCGGCGCGGCCCAGGCGCCGCCCGCTGCGACCAGGCCCCGATACGCGGCCAGGGCGGCGGCCCGCGGCCCGAGCTCGGTGCGCTCGACCGGGGTCAGCGCCCAGGGAGCGATGATCTCGGCGATGCCCGTCCCGCCGCCGAGCTGCTCGGCCAGGTCCGCGAGCCGACGCCAGTCGGACGGCAGCTCCGCCCTCTCGGGCGGGCCGCCTCCCGGGTACGCCGTGGTGCCCGCGGCGGCCGCGGCGAACACCGTGGACATGCCCGATTCGCCCACCTCGGCCACCACCTCGCGGACCACCGTCCACGAGGCGTCGTAAGCCCACTGCTCGCGGGCGTCCTGCGTCCGGGTCTTGATCGCGGCAGGCGGCCCCCAGGTGTCGAGGGCGAACGCGGTCGGCGCCGAGGTCCGGACGTCGCCGGGCCCGCCCACCGACGCGCCCATCGCCTGGAGGGTCCGGTACGCGTACTCGTTGGCCAGGCCCTCGGTGATCCAGCGGTTGGTGAACAGCGATTCGTTGAACCACGCGTGCGAGGCCTCGTGGACGATCGTGAACGGGTCGAGGTCCTCGCTCACGGTGATCTCGTGGGCGCTCGCCGAGTAGAAGCCGGCGTAGCCCTCGAGCTGCGCCGCCGACACCTCGAGCACGGTGAGCCGACCGCTGACCGGCCACGGCAGCCCGATCTTCTTGACGAGCACCGGGATCGCCGCGGTGAGGGTCTGGGCCACGCGCCGCCGCCACGCGGCGTCCTCCGGCCATGCCCGCACCACCACCTGCTCGCCCCCCGGGAGGTCGAGCACCTGGCTCGAGAGGGCGGCGTCGTTGCGGGCGTCGATCCAGGCGTACCAGGCGCCCGGGTCGGACACGGCGGACGTCAGCACGTGCCCGCCGGTGCCGCCCGACGACACGGTCATGGGATCGCCGGAGGTGCCGACCTCGTAGCTGCCCGGGACGTCCACCTCCACGGTTCCGCGGTCGCCGAACGCCCAGGCCACGAAGGTGGAGTAGGCCGCGCCGACGCGGACGCCGCTCGTGGAGCGGGGGGCGCCGGCCGGCAGCACGTAGGCGAGATGGACGTGGGCGGTCTGGCCGGCGTAGAGCCGCGTGTGGAACTCGATGGCCAGCAGCCGGTAGCCGGACCTGGGCTCGGTGGTGGCACGGTCCCGGGCGCCGGCCTGCTGGGCCGTGATCGAGGCCGCCTCGGGCTGGATGGCGAGGTTCACCGCCGGGTAGTAGTAGCGGAGCCCGGCCGTGTCGCTGAGCCGGTTGACGGCGGTGATGTCCACGTCCACCCGGACCCTGCGGGCGGCCGCGTCGAGGACGTACGTGGCGGCGGTGGCGACGTCGAGGCCGTCGACCGCGGCCGGACCGCCTGTGCCCGTGGCCGGCGTCGGACGGGCCGTGCCGTCCACGACCGGCCGCACGACGGGCGCGCGGGCTGCACCGTCACGGTCGACGGCCCGGGCGGGGCTCGCCGGGGTTGGGTGGGCGCCGGGCGGATCGGGCCGAGCGCGGCCGAGCGCCGCTGCGGCGCCCGTGCCCGGTGACGGGGCGGGGTCCGTGAATGCGAGCGGCGCGGCGCCCGCGGAGGCCGGTACGGAGGCCCCGGCAGCGCACCCTGCCGCCGGGTCGACGGCGAGCGCTACCGCGGGCGCGGCCGCGCGGGCGGTCGGCGCCGGCCGAGACAGGCCGGGGACGGCCGAGCCTGCGCACAGCAGGAGCGAGACGGCGAGGGCGGCCGTGCACAGCGCGGCCCTCCGCCCTGCCCCGCCCGTTCCCGGCGTCATGGGGCGACGAGCGGCGCGCTCCGTCGTCGGGCCCGGCGCGACCGGCGGAGCCGGCTCGCGAGCGACAGGCCGAGCGCGCCGCCGGCCAGCGCGAGCCCGACGGCCATCAGCACGCGGCGCCTGCCCTCGCCATGGGCGTCCGTCCAGGTCTGCGAGGCGGCGTCGGCGGCGGCGAGGGCGCCTGCCGGGTTGCCCGAGGCGAGCGCATGCTCGGCGGCGGCGAGCTGCTGCTCGGGGTGCTCGCCCAGGAGGCCGACGGCGGTGACGATGTCGGCGGCCGTGGTGCGGTCGGCTGCCGCCGCGCTGATCGCCGCGATCGCCGCCCGCTCCGCCTCGGCCTGGGTGAGCGCGACCGACAGCTGTCCCGCCTCGAACAGGGCCCGCACGGTCGGCGGCAGCGTGAGCCCGGCGGCCTTGGCGTCCGATTCGAGCGATGCACGCTCGGCCAGCACCCGACGCGCCGAGGCGAGGAGGCTCTCGGCGGTCTCGAACCTCCAGGCGCGCAACGCATCGCGCACCGCGCCGGGCAGCGCCCAGCCGCCGGCCACTGCGAGCGTGGCCCTGTAGGCGGCCTGTGCCGCGGCGCGCTGGTCGAGCAGGGCGACCTCGGACGGGCGCACCACCCAGGTCCGCCAGAGGTCGGTGAAGTCCTTGCCGGTCTCGGTCTCGAGCAGATCGAGCAGGCCGCGCCAGTCCGGTGCGCCGTCGATCGTCTCGGGGACACCGCTCCCCTGCCCCGCGGGCGGCTGGTAGGCGCCGATCTGCGCCTCCGCGTCCGCCCAGACACGGGCGAGCGCAGCAGGTCCGGCCCGCTTGGCGATCAGCGCCGCAAGCGTGTACGAGGCTGCGTACCCGTAGGATTCGGAGGCGGAGGCGGGCGCAGGTTCCGCCGGCCAGGCGTTGAGGGGGTAGGCCGCCGCCTTGAGCTTGGCCGTGAGCTTGGGGACCGAGGCCTTGATCTTGAGGGTGGCGAGGGCGCGCTGCGCGTACAGGCTCGCGAAGCCCTCGGCTGCCCACCGGTCGGCGACGAGCGTCCCGTTGAACCACCCGTGGGCCGCCTCGTGGATGATCACCGCGGAGCTCGCCCAGTACGCCACCTGGATCTGGCCGGCCTTCGGGTCGTAGAGCCCGGCGAAGCCCCCCGTGCTCCGGCTGACCGCCTCCTGGACCACGACCGGCGCGTCGTGCGGCCAGGGCAGCCCGATGTCCTTGCGCAGGACCGGCAGCGCCCGGCTGAACAGTGCCCCGACCCGCCCCGCCCACGTCCGGTCGTCCTTCCAGGCCTTCATCGTGAGTGCGATCGCGCCGTCGGGCACCGTCACCGACACCCGCGACGTGTGGTACGTCGCGGGCTGCTGGGCGGAGACGTACGCGAAGAAGCCGATCGGGTCGGCGAGCGTGCCCGTGGCCAGGACCACGCCGCCGTCCGAGGCCTTGGTGCGCGACGCGAACGCGCCCGACTCGACGGTGACGTCGTACCCCTTCGGGAAGCGCACCGTGACGCGACTGCCGGTGGCGCCGTCCGAGGCGTACGCCCACACCGGGAAGGTGATGAGGCTGGTGCCCACCCGGATCAGCCGGCGCGCGGCGCTGCCGGTGTCCACGAGGTTGAACGCGAACCTCATGGTCGCGGTGTGGCCGCCGTACAGCCTGGCGCCGAAGTTGATGCGCAGGATCGTGGCGTCGCTCGAGCGCGAGGAGACGGTCACCGTCGCGCGCTTGTTGCCCGAGACGACCGACGGGCTCGTGGCGCCCGGCTGGACCGCGAGGAACGCGTGGTCGTAGAAGTAGGTGTTGGTCTTCGTGTCGGCGCGATGGTTGGCGATCGTGACGTCAACCGCGACGCGCACGCGCTTCTGGTCGGGCTGGACGGTGTACCGCGTGGCGGTCACGACCGTGAGGTCGGTCGTGGCGCCGCGGGCCGTGGGCGCAAGCTGGGTGCCCAGCGGGCCGAGGAGCAGCCCGAGCACCCCGACCGCGAGGACGAGCGCCGCGGCGCGCTGCGGCAGTCGCGTGAGCGGACCCCGCGCGACGCGCGCGCCTGATCCCGACGCGCGCCTCGCGGGCGACCTCACGCGTCGGCCCCGCCGGCGTCCGCGAGGAGCTCGGCGAGCTCGGTCGAGTAGCGCGCCACCAGGCGCATGCCGGGCCCGTCGGGGTCCGCCGGCGGTTCGGTCCGCCAGCCGCCCGCCCGCAGCCAGTCCCCGACCTCGCCGTGGAGCCGGTCGGCGAGGGCCACCTGGCGGGCGAGCGCGAGGCCCAGTCCGTCGCGCGACGCCGTCGCGGCCGGCAGCTCGGCGAGCAGCAGCGGACGCTCGTCCTCGCCGATCGAGAACTTCACGAACGGCAGCTCGTCGTTCCAGCGCAGCAGCCTGCGGTAGGACTTGCGGAAGCTGTCGTTGATCGGCGGCGCGAAGTGGCACCAGCAGATGAGGGCGAGCCCCGGGTCGAGGATCAGGGTGATGCGCAGCGCCGCCCGCCGGCGCCCGTCGAGGACGATGTCCCAGGAGGTGACGCCCTCGCGGTCGCTGCGCTCGAGGGGTGTGGCGCCCAGTTCGGCGAGCCAGGCCTCAACGTCCGCAGGGCCCAGCGCCGACGCCCGCGGTGCTAGCGGCATGGCGGCGAGTCTACCCGAAGCGCCCCGTCGGGTCGGACGCGCGCCGAGAGCCGCCGGGCGGGTCGCGACGCCCTTGCGGGATCGCCGCCTCCCGGGCCCGGCGCGGCCGTCGAGGGCCGGTCAGCCGCCGACCGCGCTCTCCTCGACCTCGTCGCGGCGCTTCTCGGGCCGCCGCTCCACGGTGCCCCCCGACCGGATCGTCCGCGACGCGAAGTCCGACGACCGCACCTGGTAGCCCACCTTGACGTTGCGGCCCAGGCGGACGCCGCGCGGGACGACCGACTGCTTGCCGACCACCGTGATGCCGCTGTTGAGCCGGCCGGGCTCCATCTTGTTCGGCGTGTCGAAGTCGGGGCCGTCGCCGACGATCGCGCCCTGGCCGATGGTGACCTCCTTGTCGAGGATCCCCCGGTCCACCACGGCGCCGCTGCGGACGACCGTGTCGAACATCAGGATCGAGTCGCGCACGACGGCGCCCACGTCCACGCGCACGCCCGGCGAGAGCACGCTGTTGACGACGGTCCCGTTGATCACGCAGCCGTGCGAGATGAGGCTGCGGTGCACCTGGGCGGTCGGCCCGACCTTGGCCGGGGCCCGCTCCTCGCTCTTGGTGTGGATCAGCCACTCGCGGTCGTACAGGTCGAGCTCGGGGTTGTCGTCGAGGAGCGCCATGTTGGCCTCCCAGAACGACTGGATCGTGCCCACGTCCTGCCAGTAGCCGTCGAAGCGGTAGCCGTACACGCGCGCCCCCGCATCGATCATCGCCGGCACCACATGGCCGCCGAAGTCGATGAGCTTGTCGGTCAGGAAGCGCCGGAGGGCCCGCTTGCTGAACACGTACACGCCCATCGAGGCGAGGTCGCTCTTGGGCTGCTTGGGCTTCTCCTGCCACTCGGTGACGCGGTCCTGCTCGTCCATGCCGAGGATGCCCATGCGGGTGGCCTCGGACAGCGGCACGCGGCGCACCGCGATCGTGACGTCCGCGCGGTGACGGCGGTGGGCGGCGATGAACGGCGTGTAGTCCATCTTGTAGATGTGGTCGCCGGCCAGGACGAGCAAGGTGTCGCCCGCGTCGTGCTCGATGACGTTGAAGTTCTGGAGCACGGCGTCGGCGGTGCCGCGGTACCACTCGGCGACGCGCCCGCGCCTGACGTACGGCTGGAGCATCTTGACGCCGCCGGTGTTCCGGTCGAGGTCCCACGGCCGGCCGAGGCCGATGTGGTCGTTGAGCGAGCGGGGGTTGTACTGCGTGAGGACCAGCACGTCGGTGATCCCCGAGTTGACGCAGTTCGACAGCGTGAAGTCGATGATCCGGTACTTGCCGCCGAACGGGACGGCCGGCTTGGCACGCACAGACGACAGGATTGAGAGCCGCTCACCCTCGCCGCCAGCGAGGATCACCGCCAAGACCGGCTTGACCAATGTCGCTCCTCCTGGACCGGCGCGGACGACGTCCCGGCCCAGCACCGCGCTGCTGGGAGGTGGGCCGCCCTGCCCGGTGGCTAGGTGAACAGGCGCGGGTTCACGAACGTGCCGTTGAACTCGACCATCCAGTGGAGGTGGGCCCCGGTTGAGTGCCCCGTGCTCCCCTCGTAGCCGATGATCTGGCCCTTGCTCACGTGGTCGCCGGCGCGGACCGGGTACTTGGCCTGCATGTGCGCGTACCACGTCACGAGCGACGAGCTGTGGGCGATGATCACGATCCAAGCGGGGTTGGCGCCGTCGGCGTAGTTCCAGCCCACGTAGACGACGGTGCCGTCGCCGGACGACCGCACCGGCGTCCCGTACGGCGCCACGATGTCGATCCCGTTGTGGTAGTGCGCGCAGTTGCCGTAGGGCGGCTCGAAGACCACGCCCGTGCACCCGAAGTCCTGGGTGATCACCCCCGACATCGGCCAGGCGAGCGTGCCGCTGTACTGGCTCGGGATGCTCCCGTGGCTCGACTGCGCGGCGACGAGCTGGTCGATCCTCTTCTGGAGCTTCTTGCGGGCTGCCGCGGCCTTGGCCATCGACGACTGCAGGGCGGACTTGTTGGCGGCCATCGAGGCGTACTGCGACCGCTGCGCGGCGAGCGCTGCCGACGCCGCGGCCTCGAGCGCCTTGAGCCGCTTGGTGGCCGCCGCGAGGGCCGCGATCTTGCGGTCGAGCGACTGCCGCTGGACCGCCACCTGCTGGCGCATGGTGTCGGTCTGGTCGCGCGTGTCCGCGACGGTCTGGTGGAGCGAGACCAGCGTCGCCTGGTCCTCGGCGACCTGCGCCGCGAGCTGCTGGTCCTGCGCGGCCGCGTCGAGCTGGGTCGACATCGCCGCGAGCATGTCGGTGAACGAGGCGCCCGAGAGCAGGGTCTCGAGCATGGAGGTCCGCTGGTCCTCGTAGGCGACCTGGATGCGCGCGGCGAGCTCGGCCTGGTGCTGGCCCAGCTGGGTGCGCGTCGCTGCCTCCTGGGCCTCGATCGACACGAGCTGCTGATCGAGGTCGCCCATGCTCGCGACCAGCGAGCTGTACTGGCTCCGGACGGTCTTGAGGTTGGCCGTCATCGAGCTGACCTGCTGGCGCGTGGCCGTCAGGTTGGCCGTGATGCCGTCGAGCTGCGTCTTGGTCTGGTCGATCTGGACCGACAGCGACGCCTGCGTCGCGTTGAGCGACGCGATCTGCGCCTTCTCCTTGGCGATCTTGGCCGCCAGCGCCTTCTGCTGGGCCTGGGCGTCGCTCAGCTGGTCGGCCCACGCGGGCGACGGCGCGGTGACGTGGCCGGCCAGCGTGCCCATCAGCAGGGGCACGATCAGGAGGGCGGTGATGGTTCGGCGGCCGAGACCGCGGGGCGCTCTGGGGAAGTGCTGCGCGACCTGTCGGGTCAACGAAGTGGCGTCCTCATCTCGTGCGAGCTTGTCTCCGTCATCGTCGGCGCCCCGGGCGCCGGGCTGCGGCTACCTGCTCGCCGGATACGGCGCCGCCTCGGAAGGGCACGCCCGAGACGACCTGAACCGGCGTTCGATTGGGAGTGTAGCAGCGCGATGCAAACGCGCGCCCGCGTCCGGCGGCGTGCCGCTCCGCCTGCTGTGCTGGGGGGGCGCCCGCCTTGCACCGTCGCCGGCGGCGATCGAGTGAGCGTACGGGGCCGTTCGCGCATCTCCCCGCCGGCGGGCGACCCTCGACTGCGGGCCGGCGCTGGGCCAGGGCGTGGCCCCATCGACCGGCCGCCCCGCCGGACGGGCCCCGCGGCGGCCGAAACGCGCCGTTCGGGGGCGCGGCGCGCCGGACGGGTCGCCCACCGGCCCGCCCGCCGCCCGGCCGGTCGATGGGGTCGCGTGGCGGCCCGCCCCGCGGGCCGCAGCCCGGAACGCGGAACGGCCCCGGGTCCGCGAGGGTCCCGGGGCCGTCGGCCTTGGCGGATCAGGCGATCAGCTGCCGGACCAGCCCGTGCCCTGCATCCAGGCGTGCCAGACGTCAGTGTGGGCGTCGAGCCAGGTCTTGGCGGCGTCGTCGTCGCTCTTCTGGTTGAGCGAGATGTCGGTGGCGACCGCGTTCTGGTCGTCGTTGGTCCACTTGAAGTTCTTGATCAGCGTGAACGCGGGGCTCCCGCTGGAGGCGAATGTCGCCGACACGACCTTGTTGAGGTTGTACGGCGGGTAGTCGCAGGTCATGTTCTTGGTGTTGCTGTCGCAGCCCGCGGTGTACGGCGGGAGCTTGAGCTGCACCATCTGGTTGTTGATCTGGCTGTCGAACCAGTTCGGCGACCAGTAGTAGGCCAGGATGGGCTTCTGGGCGGTGATCGCGGCCTTGATGGCCGTGTCAGAGGCGGCCTCGGAGCCCGAGTAGACCACCTTGAAGTTGATCCCCAGGCCGGCGACGAGGCCCTCGTCGTTGGTCACGTAGGACGGGTCGCCGTCGAGCAGCTGGCCCTTGTCGCCCGACTCGGAGGTCTTGAAGTCGCCGGCGACGGCGTTGAGCGCGGTTGCGATGGCCTTGACCGGGTCGGCGGCCTGGTAGGCATTCATCAGGTCGGGGTGGGCGTCGGCATAGTACTTCGGCAGGTACCAGCCGATGATGCCGATGTTGCCCTGCGAGCCCAGGTCGACCGCGGTCTTGTCCTGCGTGATGTACTTGGCCGCCAGGTCCTCGTGGCCCCAGTTCTCGAGGATCACGTCGATCTCGCCGGTCGGGAAGCCCTGCCAGGAGACCTGCTCGCTCAGGTTCTTGATGTTGACGGTGCAGCCGAGGTCGTTCTTGAGCAGGTAGGCGACGACGGCCACGTCGGCCTCGTAGCCGACCCACGCGTTGTCGGCGATGTTCACGGTGCCGCAGGGCGCCATGCTCGCAGCCGCCTGGCTGGGAGCGGATGACGCGGCCTGGCTCGGGGCGGTGGACGCGGCCGCGGAGGTGGCCGCGGTCGGTGATGGCGTGGCGGCGCTGCCGCTGGAGCACCCCGACACGATGATCGCGATGACGGCCGCGCCAGCGGCGAGCCGTCGAACGGTGGTGTCTGCGAGAGTCAAGCTGGTTCCCTTCCTTCCGGTCCGACCAGTCCTCCTCCGGCCGGTCGACGCATGATGCCGTGCGCGGGCCATCCGCGCACGGGCGGTCCGGTGACCGCTACTCCTCCTCGACGCGCCGCACCTCGCGGCGCGCGCCGGCGCCCTGGGTGATGCGGTCGAGCATGATGCCCAGCAGCACGATGGCGAGCGCCGCCGCCATGCCGCTGCCGAAGTTGTTGCGCTGTGAGAACCCGGCCACCACCTGGTAGCCGAGCCCGCCGCCGCCGACCAGGCCGCCGATCACGACCATCGCGAGGACCAGGACGACGCCCTGGTTCGTCGCGGCGAGTAGCGACCGGCGGGCCATGGGCAGCTGGACCTTGCGGACCACCTGGAACCACGTCGAGCCGGCCGATTCGGCCGCCTCGATGGCCGTGGCCGAGACGCCCCGGACCCCGTCCTCGGTGAGGCGGATGACGGCCGGGATCGCGTAGATGAAGGCCGCGACGATCGCGGTGAACCGGGTCGGCGCGAACAGCGCCAGCGCCGGCACGAGGTACACGAACGACGGCATCGTCTGGGCCGCGTCGTTGATCGGCCGCAGGATCGCCGACACGCGGGCCGAGCGGGCGGCCCAGGTGCCGAGCACCACGCCGACGAGCACGGTCATCGCCACCGCGATGAGCACCTGCGCCATCGTCGACATCGAGGGCTGCCACACCTGGAGCAGCAGCACGCCTAGCGTGGCGATCGCGACCCAGACGGCGGCGCGCCGACCCGTGATGATCAGGGCGAGCCCGGCGGCGACGACCACCACGAGCCACCACGGCGCCAGGGTGAGCGCGTTCTCGAGCGGATCGAGCAGCCACGACGAGACCACGTTCTTGAGGCCGTCAGTGAAGAACACGAGGTTCTGGGTGATCCAGTCCACCAGCGAGTTGATCGGCTGCGCGAACGAGAAGTGCCATGCAGAGGGAAAGACGTTCGCGACGTGCAGCGTCAGTCCCAGCGCCACGCCGACCGCGGCGAGCACCGCGCCGCTGACCGCCAGCTGGCGGAAGTAGCGCTGGCTGAACGGCACCTTGCCGGTGAGCCGCCGGTCGGACACCTGGCTCGCCGACGCCGAGAGCCGGTCGAGGATCATGGCCAGCAGCACGATGGCGAGGCCGGCGTTGAACTGCGCCCCGACGTTGAGGGTCTTGAGCCCCTTGATGATCTGGTCGCCGAGGCCGCCCGCCCCGACGAGGGCCGTGATGACCACCATCGAGAGCGCCATCATGATGGTCTGGTTCACCGCGAGGCCCAGCGTGGTGCGGGCCATCGGCAGCTGGACCTTGCGCAGCAGCTGGCTCCCCGTCGCGCCGAGCGACGAGGCGGCCTCGACCGTCTCGGCCGCCACGCCCCGGATCCCGAGCGACGTCAGGCGGATGGCCGGCGGCATCGCGTAGATCAGCGTGGCGACGACGGCCGTCGCGTTCCCGATGCGGAAGAAGAGGGCCACGAGCGGCAGGTACGCGAACGTCGGCATGATCTGCATGAAGTCGAGGATCGGCGTCACGACCGCCAGGAAGCGGTCGCTCTTTCCCGCGACGATGCCGAGCGGGACCCCGATGGCGAGGGCGGCCACCACCGCGACGACCACCTGGCCGAGCGTGATCATGGTGTCGCTCCACAGGCCCATGACGCCGATGAGCAGGAACGCCGCCGCGACCGCGATGGCCGTGCGCCAGGTCACGAAGACAAGGCCGAGCGCCGCGCCGATTGCGATGACGCCGGTCCAGCCGATTCCGTTCAGGAGGCCGGTGACGACCTGGACCAGCCAGTCGAGGATCTGGCGGATCGGGGTGATGAAGTAGACGAAGAACGGCCCGTTGTTCTGGTTCTCAACCCAGTCGCGCACGCCGTTGAGCCAGCCGAACAGCGCCGCATCGGGGTCGTACGGGCGGGTGAACGCGGTGGGGAAGGCGAGCTGGAAGACCGCCCACACGACGGCCGCCCCCGCGAGGAGCAGCAGGACCTGGCGCGTCTTCGAGAGGCGGATCCCGGCCCGGGGGCGGACCGCCGCGGCGACCGCGGTCATTCCTCCGGCTCGGTCCCGGCGATGGCCGACAGGATCATGCCGCGGTCGACCATGCCCACGAGCTTGCCGTCGTCCACGATCCGGATCGGGTGGTCCGAGGTGGCGGCCGCGTGGACGGCGGTGCGGATGACGGCCGTCGACGGGAACTCCGGCCCGTCGAGCGCATCGTCGGGGCGGACCTCGCGCATGATCCAGCCCAGGGTCAGCACGTACGACTTGGGCACGTCCTGGACGAAGTCGGCGACGTAGTCGTCGGCGGGCGCGCCCACGATCTCCTCCGGGCGGCCGGTCTGGACGATCTGGCCGGCCCGCATGATCGCGACGTGGTCGCCCAGCTTCAGGGCCTCCGCGAGGTCGTGGGTGATGAAGATCATCGTCTTGCCCACCTCGTGGTGGAGGCGGATGACCTCGTTCTGCATGTCGCGGCGGATGAGCGGGTCGAGCGCGCTGAAGGGCTCGTCGAACAGCATCACGTCCGGGTCCACCGCGAGCGCGCGGGCCAGGCCCACGCGCTGCTGCATGCCGCCCGAGAGCTGGTCCGGGTAGCGCATCTCCTGGCCGTCGAGCCCCACGAGCGAGAGCACCTGGGCCGCCTTCTCCCGGCGCGCCCTCCTCGGCTCGCCGCGGACCTCGAGGCCGAACGCCACGTTGTCGATCACGCGCCGGTGGGGTAGCAGCCCGAAGTGCTGGAACACCATCGAGAAGCGGTGGCGGCGCAGCTCGCGCAGCCGGGCCTGGCTGGCCTTGCCGATGTCCTCGCCGTCGAACAGGACCTCGCCCGCGGTGGGCTCGATGAGCCGGGTCAGGCAGCGGATGAGGGTGGACTTGCCCGAGCCGGACAGGCCCATCACCACGAACACCTCGCCCGGCCGCACATCGATGCTCACGTCCCGCACGGCCACGTTGGAGCCGGTGGCGAGCCGAAGCTCGTCGCGCGCGAGCTCCGCCAGTGGCGTGCCGATGATCCTGTGCTCGCCGGGGCCGAAGATCTTCCACAGGCCCTTGACCGAGATCGCGGTGTCGTCGGCCGGGTGCTGGCCCTGCGCGAGGCGCGCCTGCGCGAAGGGCCCGGGGGCGGGGAACGTCGAGGTCATGCGCGGCGACCTTGGTGGGCGTGGGGTTGCGTGCGGGCGGCGGCCACGAGGCGGGCTCCTCCTTCCAGCGCGCCGACCCCAGGTCGGCTGCGAAGTGGACAGGGTAGGCGCAAATCGCCCGGCGCGCCGCCCGGTTGTGCACCGCGCCCCGCGGCCCCGCCGCCCGTCACGCCGATGAACCCAGCGCAGGGTTGGAGTGCCTCCGGCGAGCGTGGCGGATGTTTCGAACCGGCCCTCCCGCGTGCGATGTGTGCTCGGAGGTCAGCGGCTCGACCCCAGGGCGAGTCGCGGTCCATCGGCCGACCAACTCAACCACGCCAGCCCAGCCGCCGGCCGACCTCGCTCCCGGCGGCGACGACCGCGGCCGCGACGGCGTCGAACCGCGCCGGGCCGAGGCGGTACGTCGGCCCCGACACGCTCACTGCGGCGATGACCGTCCCGTCGCGCCCGCGGATCGGCGCCGCGATCGCGTTGAGCCCGACCTCCAGCTCCTCGCGGGTGGCCGCCCAGCCGGCCGTGACGACGCCGTCGAGCTCGGCCTCGAGCGCGGCCCGGTCGGTGACCGTCGCGGGCGTGAACCGCTCGAGCGGCCCGGCCAGCAGCCGCGAACGCTCATCGGCCGTCGACGCCGCCAGCAGCACCTTGCCGCTCGAGGTGGCGTGGAGCGGGGTCCGCTGGCCCACCCAGTTCTGCGTCGCCACGGTGGCCCCGCCGAGCACCTGGTCCACGTTGACCGCCGCCCCGCCCTCGAGGCGCGCCACGTTGACCGTCTCGCCGATCTCGAGGGCAAGGCGCCGGGTGACGGGCCGACTCAGCTCCACGAGGTCGAGCCGGGACGCCGCCGCCCCGGCCAGGCGCACGAGGCCGAACCCGAGCCGGTAGCGCCCGCGCTCGCTGACCTGCTCGACGAGCCCGCGCGCCTCGAGCGCCGCCAGCAGGCGGAAGGCCGTCGACTTGTGGACGCCCAGCGCGGCGGCGAGGTCGGTCACCGCCCCGTCGTCGCGCTCGGCGAGGTACTCGAGGACGTCGACTGCGCGGTCCACCGACTGGATGAGCGGGGGCGCATCGGCGGCGCGGAGCGTGGTCATGCGCGGATCCGGCGGCGAGGGCGCGACGGGGACGGGGCCGGGACGCAGGCCATCGTCACTCCGCGGCGTCGGGCATCGACGCCTTCCTGCGGGCGATGAAGTCGAGCAGCGCCTCGTCGATCGCGGGGTCGATCGCGGGCGCCTCGTACTCGGCGAGCATCTTCTTCCACACCCGGCTCGCCCGCGCCCGCTCGTCGAGCTCGCCCTCCTCGAGCCACTGCTCGTAGCTGTTGTTGTCGGCGACCTCAGAGCGGTAGAACGCGGTCTCGAAGTTGGCGAGCGTGTGGGCGGTGCCCAGGAAGTGCTGGCCGGGGACGTTCTGGCGGATCGCGTCGAGCGCCTGGCCGTTCTCGGACAGGTCGACGCCGTTCACGAACACGCCCATCATCCCGCACTGGTCCGCGTCCATGACGAACTTCTCGTAGCCGATCGTCAGGCCGCCCTCGAGCCAGCCTGCGGCGTGGAGCACGAAGTTCGTGCCGCCGAGGACCGTGGGCTGGAGCGTGGCCGCGGACTCGTAGGCGGCCTGCGCGTCCTCGATCTTGGACGCCGTCAGCGAGCCGCCGGAGCGGAACGGCACGCCCAGGCGGCGGGCCAGGGCGGCCATCGTGTAGAGCACGAGGGCGGGCTCGGGGGTGCCGAACGTGGGCGCGCCCGACTGCATCGACATCGAGCTCGCGAACGAGCCCAGGATGACGGGCGCGCCGGGCCGCACGAGCTGGGTCAGCGCGAGCCCGCCCAGCGCCTCGGCGAGCGTCTGCGCGCACACGCCGGCGGCGGTCACCGGGGCCATGGCGCCGGCCAGGATGAACGGCGTCACGATGCACGCCTGGTTGTGGGCGGCGTACGTGCGCAGTGCGCCCAGCATCGAGCCGTCCCAGACCAGCGGCGAGGCGGCGTTGATCAGGCTGGTCGTGACCGCGTTCTGCTCCACGAACTCGTCGCCGAACACGAGCTTCGCCATGTCGACCGTGTCCTGCGCCCGCTCGGTCGCGGTGACGGAGCCCATGAACGGCTTGTCCGAGTAGCGGATGTGCGCATAGACCATGTCGAGGTGCCGCTTGTTCACGGGCACGTCGGTCGGCTCGCACACGGTGCCGCCCGAGTGGTGGAGGTGGGGCGAGGCATAGGCGAGCTTGACGAAGTTCCCGAAGTCCTCGAGCGTCGCGTAACGGCGGCCGCGCTCGAGGTCGCGCACGAACGGCGAGCCGTAGTTGGGCGCGAAGACCGTGTGCATCCCGCCGATCGTCACCGACCGCTCGGGGTTGCGCGCGTGCTGCACGTAGCTCCGCGGCGCGGTCGCCTGGACGATCGAGCGGGCGAGGCCCGCGGGAAACCGCACCCGCTCGCCGTCGACGTCCGCGCCGGCGTCCTTGAGCAGCCGGATCGCCTCGGGGTCGTTGTGGAACTCCAGGCCGACCTCCCGGAGGATCACGTCGGCGTTGTGCTCGATGAGCGCCAGGCCCTCCTCGCTGAGCACCTCGAACGGCGCCATCGTGCGGGTGAGGAACGGGACGTGCGCGGCGTGGGCGTGCGCTCGGGCCGCCTGGCGTCCGGCGCGTCCGCCGCTGCGGCGGCCGTGGAGCTCATCGGTCATCAGATCTCCTCCTGGGCCGCCACGGGGGCGCGACGGCGGCGTCGCTCGGTTCGCTCGTCCCGGCCCGCGCGGCCGCCGGCCGGCCGGTCCGGCAGGGCCACCACGCGGCCGAGGTTGGGGTAGAGGGCGGTGCGGTGCGGGATGGCCAGCGCGTCGACGAAGTGCTCCTGGAAGCGCGGCTCGATCGCGGTCTCGAGCTTGGTGACCTCGCGGACCACCGTCTCGATCTCACGGCGCGCGGCGCCCGACAGGAGCGCGATGAGCGCACCGGCCCCGGCGGCATTGCCCACCGAGCGCGCGTGCTCGAGGTCGCAGTCGGGCACGAGGCCCAGCACCATCGCGTGGCGAAGGTCGATGTGGCTGCCGAATGCGCCCGCGAGGCGCACCTCGTCGACAGCGTCCACGCCGTAGGCGTCCATCAGGAGGCGCGCCCCGGCATACAGCGCGGCCTTCGCGAGCTGGATGGCGCGGACGTCGTTCTGGGTGACCATGATCCGCGGCTCGGCGTCGGACAGCAGGTAGCTGAACGTTCGGCCGTCCGCCACGACCCGCGCTGAGCGTGCGGCCAGCGACCCCTCGACGATCCCGTCCGCGGTGATCACCCCGGCCAGGAACAGCTCGGCGACCGCCTCGATGATCCCCGAGCCGCAGATGCCGGTGATCCCGGTGTCGGCGGTGGCCGCCCCGAAGCCGGGCTCGTCGGACCACAGCGGGCAGCCGATGACGCGGAACCGCGGCTCGAGGGTGGCCGGGTCGATGCGGACGCGCTCGATGGCCCCTGGCGCGGCACGCTGCCCGGAGCTGATCTGGGCGCCCTCGAAGGCGGGCCCGGTGGGGCTCGACGCGGCGAGCAGCCGGTGCCGGTTGCCGAGCACGAGCTCGGCGTTGGTGCCCACGTCCACGATCAGCGTGACGGCCTCGGCCAGGTGCGGTTGCTCGGACAGGATCACCCCGGCCGTGTCGGCGCCGACGTGGCCCGCGATGCACGGCAGCACGTACACCCGGGCGCCGGGGTGGACGCCCAGCCTGAGCTCGGCGGCGCTAGCGTGGACGGCGCGCTCGGTGGCCAGGGTGAACGGCGCCTGGCCGAGCGGGACCGGGTCGAGGCCGAGCACCAGGTGGTGCATGATCGGGTTGCCCACCAGCACGAGCTCGAGGATCTCGTCGCGGGCGACGCCGCCCGCCTCGGCCAGGCTGCCGATGAGGTCGCGGAGGGCGGTCCGCACGGCTGCGGTCATCTCGGCCGCGCCCCGGTCGTGGAGCATCGCGTAGGACACGCGGCTCATGAGGTCCTCGCCGAAGCGGATCTGCGGGTTCATCACGCCCGCGGAGGCGAGGACCGTCCCGTCGAGCAGACTCGCGAGGTGACCGGCGATGGTGGTCGACCCGACGTCGATCGCCACGCCGAACGCGCGGTCACGGAAGCCGGGCCAGGCGGCGATGATGCTGCGGCCACCGTGGACGGCCAGGGTGACGTTGCCCCGCCCCGCCGCCACGGCGTGCTGGACCGAGCGCGTGGTCGCGAGATCCATGTCGAGCCCGAGCAGGCCCCACTCCCGCGCGAGGGCGTCCTCCACGCGCAGCAGGTCCGACGCGGGCGACGCGAGGTCGGGCTGGTCCGCCTCGACGTAGTACAGCCGCGTGACCGGGTCGAGGTCGAACGCCCGCACCTCGAGCTCCTTGCGGACCACCTGGCGGTGGACCTGCGAGGAGGCCGGCACGTCGATCACCGCGTCGCCGGACAGCGTGGCGGTGCAGGCGAGCCGGCGCTTGGGGGCGAGGCCCTTGCGCGCCGCGTAGTCCGCCTCCACCGCGTCGGGCGCCGAGATGTGGCCGGGGTCCGAGGTGATGCCGTGCTTGGGGAACGAGCCCACGCTCTGCTCCACCTGGCAGCGGCCGCAGATGCCCCGCCCGCCGCACACCGAATCGATGTCCACGCCCAGCGTGCGGGCGGCGTCGAGCACGGTCGTGCCCGCGGGGAAGTGCCCCCGGCGGCCCGAGGGCGTGAAGATCAGGAGCGGGTCGGGTGAGGCCACGGTCGCCGCGAGCTCAGCCGGCGACCCCGGCGCGGCGCCGGTTGACGCGGCGCTCGCGCCCCTGCGCGGCCTCGGCTGCCGGGTCGCGGTGGGCCATGATCCACGCCGCGGCGTCGGCGTCGTTGCCCATCAGGACGTCGGCGGCCATGATCGCCCCGCGGACCTCCGGCAGCAGCGGGTTGGTGATCGCCGAGGTCAGGCCGTTGCTGATGGCCATCGAGAGGAACGCGGAGTTGATCCCCTCGCGCGCCGGCAGGCCGAAGCTCACGTTCGAGGCGCCGCAGGTGGTGTTCACCTTGAGCTCGTCGCGCAGCCGGTTGAGCAGGCGGAACACCTGGCGCCCGGCGGTTCGCATCGCGCCGATCGGCATGACCAGGGGGTCCACCACCACGTCCTCGCGGGGGATTCCGTGGTCGGCGGCGCGCTCGACGATCCGCTTGGCCACCGCGAAGCGGACGTCGGGGTCGACGGAGATGCCGGTGTCGTCGTTGGAGATGGCCACCACCGCGGCGCCGTACTTCTTGACCAGCGGCAGCACCCGCTCGAGGCGCTCCTCCTCGCCAGTGACCGAGTTCACGAGCGCCTTGCCCTGGTAGACCGAGAGCCCGGCCTCGAGCGCATCCATCACCGACGAGTCGATCGAGAGCGGCAGGTCGGTGAGCGACTGGACGAGCCTGACCGTGTGGGCCAGGATCGCCGGCTCGTCGGCGAGCGGGATGCCGGCGTTGACGTCGAGCATGTGGGCGCCGGCCTCGACCTGGGCCGCCACGTCGCGCTCGACCCGGCTGAAGTCGCCGTTTCGCATCTCCTCGGCCAGCAGCTTGCGGCCGGTGGGGTTGATCCGCTCCCCGATCACGACGAAGGGGCGGTCACCGCCGATGACCACCTCGCGGGTCGCGGAGCTGATCACGGTGCGGGTCATGGGGCCTCCGAGGGGTCTGGCGCCGGGGACGCGGTCGGCTGGGCTGATGGCGCGGCGGCGAGGCCGCGGCTCGCGATGAGCGCGGTGAGGCGCGCCCGGGGGAACTCGGCCTCGAGGCGGGCGACCTCGGCGGCCACCTCCGCGTCGAGATCCTCGCCGCACGGGCGCGCGACGCGGCGCCACTCGGCGAGGTACTCGTCCATGTCCTTCTTGCCGGCCTTGGTGGCCGCCTTGTCGATGGCGGCCTGGAACCGCATCGGCAGCATGGCCTTGGCCGTCTGGCGGCCCTCCTTGGCCGTGACCTGGGACGGAATGTCGCGCCAGAAGATCACTGTGAGCGCGGCCATCAGGCGGCCTCCTCGTCCTTCGTCGTGCTTGGGCTGGCCGAATCTGGGGTCTCGCCACGGGCGCCCCCGACCGTCGCCGGCGCGGTTTCAGTCCTCGATGGCGCGGTGGTAGGCCTCGCCGGCGCGGCGTCAGTCCTCGCCGAGCCGCGCGCCAGGCCGGCCACCGCGGTCGCGAGCTCGCCGTATCCGGTCGGCCGGTGCTCGAAGGCGAGGCCGATGCGCTCGGCGGCGCGGTGCGCCATGGCGAGCAGCTCCGGGTCGTCGTGCTGCGAGAGGTAGACCAGGCGATGGTAGTTGCCGAAGTACGCGTCGCGCAGGCGCGGGTAGCGGTCGAGGCCCAGGCCCTTCCAGACCAGCGCGTCGAAGCTGCGGGCCAGGAAGTCGGTCAGGTAGAACGTCCCGGGGTCCTCGGCGGCGATCGCGGCGAACTGCTCGAGCCCGGCGTAGAACGCGTAGCAGTGCGCACCGGGCAGGCGCTCCACGCCGTACTTCTCGACCACGCGGTCCACGGCGCCGCCCGTCCCGCAGTCCGCATACGCGACGAACACGCGGTCGTAGTGCGGGGCGAGCTCGGCCAACTTGGCGTCGAGCAGCGGCCCGATCTGCTCGGGGCGGTTGTGGAGCGGCGCCGGCAGGCAGCGGACGTCGACGGCCCCGGCCAGGCCGTTGACCGCCACGAGCTCGAGCAGCTCGCGGGCGAGCGCGCCGCAGCCGAGCACGAGAGTGGGCCGGCGGCGCTTCTCCGACGCGTTGGGGCGCGGGCGCCCGCGCTCGGTCATTCGACGAACTTGCGGGCCGTCTCGGCGGCGATCGCGGCGTCGCGGCAGTACGCGTCCGCGCCGACAGCCATGGCGAACTCCTCGTTCAGCGGCGCGCCGCCGACGAGCACCACGTACTTCTCGCGAAGGCCCCTGTCCTTGAGCGCCTGGATGACCGTCTTCATGTACGGCATCGTCGTGGTCAGCAGCGCCGACATGCCCAGGATGTCGGGCTGGTGCTCCTCGAGCGCGGCGAGGAACTTGTCGGCGTCGGTGTTGACGCCCAAGTCGATGACCTCGAAGCCGGCACCCTCAAGCATCATGCCCACGAGGTTCTTGCCGATGTCGTGGATGTCGCCCTTCACCGTCCCGATGACCACCTTGCCGACGGGCTTGGCGCCGGTCTCGGCCAGCAGCGGGCGGAGGATCGCCATGCCGGCCTTCATCGCGTTGGCGGCCAGCAGCACCTCGGGGACGAACAGGATGCCGTCGCGGAAGTCGACCCCGACGATCCGCATGCCCTCGACCAGAGCCTGGGCGAGCACCTTCTCGGCGCTCCAGCCGCGCCCAAGGAGGATGTTCGTGCCCTGGACCACCTCGGGCGCGAGGCCGTCGTAGAGGTCGTCGTGCATCTGGCTGACCAGCTCCTCGTCGCTGAGCGCGTTGAGGTCGAGGTCCTGCTCGTCGGTTCCCATGGGCTCCTGCCGTCTGACCTGAGTTGTCGCGGATCGTGCAACCAGTTGCGGAACGCGCAACGGACCTTACTCCGCCGGGGCGATGTGTGTCTAGGCCGTTCCGCACGATGGCGGCGTCGGTCGTCGGGGCTGGTCGCCGGCCGGCACGCTCGTGTGCGCGCTCGTCGGCGCAGCTCGTCAGCGCGCGCGTCAGCGCAGCTCCGGGGGCTCCTTGCCCGCGCTCCGGGGGCTCCTTGCCCGCGCCTCGGCCTCGCGCGTGCTTCGGCCCGTGCTCAGCCCTCGCGCACACGCGCACAACTACCTGTGGTAGCGAGCGTCCTGCCGGCGGGTCCGGGCCTTTGCTCACAACCAGTGGTTGTGCCGGTGCCCCCCTTCGGGCTCCTGAGCACCGCCGCACAACTGCTGGTTGTGAGGGAGGGTTCAGGCCGTCCCAGCCGGCGTAGTCTGCGTGCCGCTACCACCGACAGTTGTGCGACGGCGTCGCGAGGACGGGCGGGCGTGCCGGAGGCTCCAGGCGGTCCCCCGGCGGCCGCGCATGCGTGCCGCTACTACCGACAGTTGTGCGACGGCGTCGCGAGGACGCGCGACGGCGTCGCGCGTCGAGTTGACGGGGGTCGGCAGCGAGACGGCGCCGGCGTGCGGCGTCCTTGCGGGGGTGGCGACCTTGCGGGGGTGGCGTCCGAGCGACGAGACGGCCCTCGCCGGTCAGCCTGCGGCGTCGGCCTTGAGCCGGTCCTGCGTGTACTGGTAGTGGGCGCCGACGGCCGCGACTGCCCCCTTGGGATCGCCCGCCCGGATCCCGTCGGCGATGTGCCGGTGGTACTCGACTGGTGGCGTCCAGCCCAGGGATGCGTGGGTGGCCAGGGCAGTCCGCATCAGGAGCACCGTCTGCGAGGCGAGCTCGTCGAACAGCGTCAGCAGCCGCCCGTTGCCCGACATCCGGCAGTAGGAGCGGTGGAAGGCCATGTCCGCCTCCCAGGCCGAGGCCAGGTCGCCGGCGGCGTAGGCTCGCTCGGTCTCGTCGAGGGCCGCATACATCGCTGCGATGTCGGCCCCGCTGCCGCGCTCGATGGCCAGGCGGACCGCCGCCTCCTCGATCGCCCGGCGGATCTCGTAGACCTCCGCGAGGTCGTCCTCGGTGAGGCTCGGGACGAACGTGCCCCGACGCGGGAGGTCCACCGCGAGCCCCGACCGGGCGAGCTCGGCGAGTGCGTCCCGGATGGGCCCGCGCGACACGCCGAAACGCTCCGCGAGCTCGGTCTCCACGAGGCGCGAGCCCGCCGGCAGACGCCCATCGAGGATCTCGTCCCGCAGCTGGTCCGCGACGGCCTGCCAGAGCTGCTTGTGCTCGATCGCGGCCATGGGCTCCCCTCGCTCGGCCCAATGTGACGGACCGCCTTCGGAAGGGCAGATTGACTGTTGACAGGACGATTGTCAACAGTTAGCGTCCCGGCATCGCCCGTCAGCGCGACTGTGCGCCCCCTGCTCTGGCGGCGAGTCGTGACAAACGGACCTTGGCTTCGACTCGTGGCCGCGCAGTCGGCGCGACCCGCGCCGTCGGAGCCCGCACCATCCCGCGCGCGCCTGCGCTGCCCCTGCGCCCACATCCAAGGAGCAAGCTCTTCATGGCCACGTTCCCGTCCAGCGCCAAGGTCGTGATCATCGGCGCCGGCATCGTCGGCAACAGCATCGCCTACCACCTGGCGAATCTGGGCTGGAAGGACATCGTCCTCATCGACAAGGGGCCGCTCCCGAACCCGGGCGGCTCGACGGGCCACGCCTCGAACTTCATCTACCTCGTTGACCACAACAAGGAGATGGCCGAGCTCACGCTCGAGTCGGCGCGCCAGTACAAGGCGTGGGACGTCTACACGACCTGCGGCGGCCTCGAGGTCGCCCGCAGCGAGACGCGGATGGAAGAGCTCCGCCGCAAAGTCGACTCCGGCAAGAACTGGGGCATCAACGCCTACATGGTGACCCCGGCCGAGATCAAGGAGCTCGTGCCGTTCATCAACGAGGAGATCCTGGTCGGCGGGTTCTACACGCCCGAGACCGGCGTCTGCGACTCGCTCCAGTTCGGCACCCTGTGCCGCGAGAAGGCCGAGGCGATGGGCGCCCTGACCTCCTTCGCCAGCACCGAGGTGACGGCGATGGGCGTCGTGGACGGCCAGATCAAGAGCGTGACCACGAGTCGCGGCACGATCGAGGCCGAGTACGTGGTCATCGCGTGCGGCGTCTGGGCCCCGCTCCTCGCCGAGATGGCCGGCGCCTACATCCCGCTCACGCCGGTGGTCCACCAGATGGCCGACTACGGGCCCGTGCCGCTGTTCGAGAAGTCGTCCAAGGCGATCGAGTACCCGATCGTGCGCGACATGGACGTCCTCATGTACGAGCGCCAGGACGGCATCGGCTTCGAGGTGGGCTCGTACGCCCACCGCTCGATCCTGCACGACCCCGAGACGATCCCCTCCAACGAGCATGCCCTCCTCTCGCCCACCGAGTTCCCCTTCACCCAGGAGGACTTCGACCCGCAGCTCGAGGACGCGCTGGAGCTGTTCCCGGAGATCCTCGGCGACGAGAAGGTCGGCCAGAAGTACGCGATCAACGGCCTGATCTCGATCACGCCCGACGGCATGCCGCTGCTCGGCGAGACGCCCGAGGTCAAGAACCTCTGGTCCGCCTGCGCGGTGTGGGTCAAGGAGGGCCCGGCGGTCGGCAAGTCCATCGCCGAGTGGATGGTCAAGGGCGAGACCGAGATCGACTGCAACCAGAGCGACATCAGCCGCTTCCACGCCCACCAGAAGACCCGCCAGCACACCAAGCGCCGCGCGGACGAGGCGTTTCCCAAGACCTACGGCATCGTCCACCCGTCCGAGCAGTACCTGTCCGACCGGCCGCTCCGCCCGACCCCGATGTACGAGTGGCAGAAGGCCCACGGCGCGGAGTTCTTCGAGGTGGCCGGCTGGGAGCGCGCGCAGTGGTACGGCTGCAACGCCCCGCTCGTCGAGAAGTACGGCGTGGCGGCCCGCCCCAACGAGTGGGACGCGCGCTGGTGGAGCCCCATCATCAATGCCGAGCACCTCGCCATGCGCGAGTCGGCCGGCATATTCGACCTCTCGTCCTTCGCGATCTTCGACGTCGCGGGCGCGGGCGCCCTGGACTCCGTCCAGAAGGTCTGCGTGCGCCAGATGGACGTCGCGGTCGGCAAGGTGGTCTACACGCCGGTCCTCTCGGAGGCCGGCGGCTTCAAGTCCGACCTGACCGTCATGCGCCTCGCCAAGGACCACTTCCGCGTGGTCACCGGCGCCGCCCACGGCATGTCCGACCTCAAGTGGTTCAAGGACAACGGCGCGCCGAACACGTCGTTCGTGGACCTGACCAACATGTACACGACCATCGGCGTCTGGGGCCCCAACGCCCGGAAGATCGTGCAGAAGCTGACCCGCGCCGACATGAGCAGCGCGGCGTTCAAGTTCGGCACCTGCAAGACCATCGAGATCGGCAGCCAGCTCGTCCTGGCGTCGCGCATCAGCTACGTCGGCGACCTGGGCTGGGAGCTGTACGTCCCGATGGAGCAGGGCCAGCGCCTCTGGGATGAGCTCTGGGCGGCCGGGCAGGAGTTCGGCATCACGGCCTGCGGCATCGCGGTCTACGTGGGGACCGGCCGGCTCGAGAAGTCCTTCCGCGCCTTCGGCACCGAGCTCGACAACGACTACAACCCGGTCGAGGCCGACATGCTGACGCCGCGGCTCAAGGCCCAGGAGTTCATCGGCAAGGCCGCCCTCGAGCAGGCCCTGGGCGGGGAGCGGGCCGCGGTCTGCTGCACGCTCACCGTGGACGACCACACGTCGCCGCGGACCGGCGAGAAGCGCTTCCCGCTGGGCCGCCAGCCGATCGTGACCGCCGACGGCGCCCCGATCACCGACCGCAAGGGGCGCCAGTCGTACGCCAACTCGGCGGGCATGGGCCCGTCCCTGGGCAAGTACCTCATCCTGGGCTACCTGCCGCCCGAGCACGCGGTCGAGGGCACCAAGCTCTTCGTCCAATACTTCGGCGACCTGTACCCGGTCACGGTCGCGCGGGTCGGCTCCCAGCCGCTGTTCGACCCCGAGAACGAGCGGATCAAGGCGTAACGCGATGCGGGTCCTCGTCTGCGTCAAGCGCGTCCCGGCGGTGGCCGGGCGGATCACGCTCACCGACGATGAGCGGGCGATCGACACCAAGTACGTGGGGTTCCAGGTGGGGCCCCACGAGGAGTGCGCGGTCGAGGAGGCCGTCCGGCTGGTCGAGGCGCACGGCGGCGAGGCCGTCGTGCTCACGCTCGGCCCCGCCGAGGCGGTCGAGCAGCTGCGCGAGGCGATGGCGATCGGCGCCGCGCGAGCGATCCACCTCGTCAGCGGCGGCGAGGAGTGGGACGCGGAGTCCACCGCGGCCGCCATCGTGGACGCGATCCGCGAGGACGAGGCCGCCAGCGGCGCCTTCGACATCGTGCTCGTGGGCAACGAGGCGGCCGACTCGGGCGGCTACCAGGTGGGCGTCCGGATCGGGCGTGTGCTCGGCCGGCCGACCGTGACCGGCATCAAGGCCCTGTCCGTCACCGACGGCGTGGCCCGCGCCGAGCAGGAGGCCGCCGGCGGGCGCAACGTGTTCGAGATCAGCACGCCCGCGGTGATCGCCGTGCTCGAGGGCATCAACCTGCCGCGCTACCCGTCGGTCCCGGGGCGCCTGCGCGCCAAGTCCAAGCCGATCGCCACGTCCAGCCCGGCCCGGCCCGCCCAGCGTCTCGAGCTGCGACGCCTGGTCGTCCCGGAGACCGAGGCCAAGCAGGCGCAGGTCCTGGGTCGCGGCGCCGATGCCGCGCCCGCGGTGGTCGAGCTCCTCGCCAGCGTGGGGGTGCTCTGAGCCATGGCCACGACCCTCGTCCTCGTCACCACCGCCGACGGCGCCGCCGACAAGGTGGCGTTCCAGGCCCTCGCGCTCGCCCGCCAGCTCGCGGCGGGCGACCCTGTCCACGCCCTCGTGATCGGCGACGGCGCCGCTGCCGCCGGCCTCGGCGCATGGGGCGCCACCGACGTCCACCTCGCCCAGCACCCCTCGCTCGACGCCCCGGCGCCCGACGCGGCGGCCCGCATCCTCGACGACCTCGCGGAGTCGCTCGGCGCGGACATCGTCGTGGGTCCTGGCACTGAGGAGGGCAACACGGTCCTCGCGCGCGCGGCCGCCCGCGCGGGCCTGCCGTTCGCCGCCAACTGCACCGCGGTGACGCCCGGCTCGCCGATCACCGTCACCCGCAGCCGCTGGGGCGGAAGCCTCCTCGAGGAGGCCTCGATCCTCGCCGACCGCGCCTACCTCACCGTCGCCGCCCACGTGGTGGAGGCCGCCGAGACCGGCGGCTCCGCGCCCGTGACGGCGTTCACCCCCGAGCTCGACCAGGCCGACCTCGCGGTCCGCGTCGTTGGCCGCGTCCCGGCCCCGTCGGGCGGCGTGTCGCTCTCCGACGCCAAGGTGGTCGTGTCCGGCGGCCGCGGCGCCGGCTCTGCTGACGGCTTCGGCCCGGTCGTGGAGCTGGCCTCGCTGCTCGGGGCGGCCGTCGGCTGCTCCCGCGCCGTGACGATCGCCGGCTGGCGCCCCCACACCGAGCAGGTCGGCCAGACCGGCACCAAGATCGCGCCGGAGCTCTACATCGCAGCCGGGATCTCCGGCGCCACCCAGCACCTCGCCGGGACCAAGGGCGCCAAGCGGATCCTGGCGATCAACAAGGACCCCGAGGCGCCGATCATGACCGCGGCGGACTACGCGGTGATCGGCGACATGGCCGAGGTCCTCCCCGCGCTGAGCGCCGAGATCCGGCGCAGGCGAGGAGCCTGAGGCTTGTCTGCCGCCGTGACGTCACTCCCGCTCGAGCACCGCCCGGCTGCGTCCCGCCGGCACGGCGCCGAGCCCGACGGGCACGGTCGTCCACAACCCCCCCGATGCGAGGGGGGGCACGGCTTAGAAGGAGGATTCGCCACCCGCCAGGTCATTGTCGACCTCAGACAACCCGTCTTGGAGGAGAGGTAATCGTGATCCGCACTGGGACGAAGTTCCGGATCGCCAGCCTGACCGCCGCAGCCGTGCTCCTGGTGAGCGCCTGCAGCGGATCGACTGGCTCGAGCCCGTCGGCCAGCGCCCCGGCCGCCAGCGAGGCAGCCGGCAGCAGCAGCGCCGCCACGCAGACCATCAACATCGGCATCGATGGACCGTTCACCGGCACCTCGGCGCTCACCGGCACCGAGATGAAGAACGCCGCCGACATGGCCTTCGACGCCATCAACTGGCAGGTCGGGGACTACAAGATCAACCCGGTCTACGTCGACGACCAGGCCGACCCGGCCAAGGGCACCGCGGCGCTCGAGCAGGCCATCGTGGGCCAGAAGCTCGTCGCCGGCATCCTCAACTGGAACAGCTCGGTCTCGGTGGCCGAGATGGAGCTGACCGCCAAGTACAAGGTTCCGTGGTTCTTCGCGATGGGCGCCACGGGCAACGTGAACACCAAGTTCACCTCCGACAAGGCCAAGTACGGCTACTGGACCTCGAAGGGCTGGCCGGACCCGGTCAAGCTCACGACCGCCTACGTCGGCGCCATCAACGACGCCATCGCCGCCGGCACCTACACCCCCGCCTCGAAGAACGTCGCCATCTACGGCGAGGACACCGACTGGGGCCGCTCGTTCGGCGCCGGCCTCAAGACCGACTTCACCCAGACGGGCTGGACCGTCGTCAGCGAGGACTACTTCCCGACGACCCAGACCGACTTCTCGTCGCTGATGTCGCGGTACAAGAGCAACAACATCCCGGTGATCGCCGGCACGAGCACGGCGGCCGCATCCATCACCTCCTTCATCAAGGCCGCTGACGACGCCGGGCTCAAGTCGCTCATCGTGGCCGACGGCCTCGGCTGGTTCGGCGACTGGTACAAGATGACCGGCTCGTCCTCGGACTACGTCCTCGACTCGGTCCCGGGCTTCGCGACCGACAAGGCCAAGAAGTTCCAGTCCGACTACAAGGCCAAGTACGGCACCGACCCGAGCGCGGCGGCGGCCGGCCTGTCCTACGACTGGACCAACTTCTTCATCAAGGTCATGCAGGCGACCCTGACCGACCAGGGCTCCATCACCAGCGACACGCTGATGAAGGAGGTCCAGGACAAGCTGTGGACCGGCCAGCTCACCTATACCGACGGGATCATCATGTCGAGCTACGACTTCAACGCCGACTCGATCCCCGACCCGGTCGTGGGCAAGGGCCACTACATCTTCCCGGTGACCCAGTACCACAGCGGCAAGCAGACCGTCGTCTGGCCGGCCGACCAGGCCGCGGGCAAGCTCGAAGCGAAGCCCTGACGCCATCCGAGCAATTCGTGAAGGGGGGGCCGGCCCTGTGGCTGGCCCCCCTGCCACCCAGAGCGAGGCTCCATGTCGCTCCTTGAGCTCAACGGCGTCACCAAGCGATTCGGCGGCCTGACAGCCGTCAACAACGTCACCTTCAGCGTGGAGGAGGGCGAGATCTTCGGGCTGATCGGCCCGAACGGCGCCGGCAAGTCCACGCTGCTCAACTGCCTCGCGGGCGCCATGCGGCCCAACGCGGGCACCGTCCGCTTCGACGGCCGGGACACGACCGGCCTGCCGGCCGACAAGATGTGCCGGTTGGGCGTCGGGCGCACGTTCCAGATTCCGCGCCCCTTCCCGCGGATGTCCGCGCTTGAGAACGTGGTCGTCGCGGCCTCGTTCGGCGACCCCCACGCCGAGCGGGGCATGGCCGCGGACCGCGCCCTCGCGATGCTCCAGTACGTCGACTTCCCGCGGCCCGTCAGCACGATCGCCGGCCACCTCAACGCGGTCCAGCTCAAGCGGCTCGACCTCGCGCGCGCGCTGGCGAGCCATCCCAAGCTGGTGTTCCTCGACGAGTTCGCCTCCGGCCTCACGCCGTCGGAGCTCACCACCATCGCCGTCCTGCTGCGCAAGGTCCGCGCCGACGGGGTGACGATCGTGATGGTCGAGCACGTCATGCGCCTGATCCTCGACCTGTGCGAGAACCTCGCGGTCCTCCAGTACGGCGAGCTGATCGCGCACGGCGACGCGGCGACCGTGGCCCAGGACGAGAAGGTCCGCGAGGCCTATCTCGGCGCCCATTTCATCCTGTGAGCGGCCAGATGAGGCTCGAGGTGGACACATGCTCAAGCTGACCGCCGTCGAATCCGGCTACGACCTCCTGCAGGTCCTGTGGGGCGTGGACCTCCACGTGGAGGAGGGCGAGTTCGTCGCCATCCTGGGGCCCAACGGCGCCGGCAAGACCACGACCCTGCGCTCGATCGCGGGCTTCGTTCCCCCCATCCGCGGCTCCGTCACCTTCCGCGGCAAGGAGCTGCGCGGCACGCTCCCCCACGAGGTCAGCCGGATCGGCATCGGCTACGTCTCCGAGAGCCTGAACCTGTTCCCCTCGATGTCGATCTACGAGAACCTGCTCGTGGGGTCCTACACCGTCAGGGACAAGAAGGCGGTCGCCGAGACCATGGACACGGTGTTCGAGCTGTTCCCCCGCCTGCTCGAGCGCAGGGACCAGCTGGCGGGCACGCTCTCGGGCGGCGAGCGCAAGATGCTCGCGATCGGGCGCGGGCTGATGCCCCGGCCCTCGCTGCTGCTCGTGGACGAGCCCAGCCTGGGCCTGGCGCCGATCCCCACGCTGGCCACCTTCGACGCGCTCAAGACGCTCCGCGACCGCGGCATGACGATCCTCCTGGTGGAGCAGAACGTGAACACCACGCTCAGGATCGTGGACCGGGCGTACGTCCTCGAGCAGGGCCGGATCGTCCTGGAGGGGAGCGGCCAAGACCTGCTCGGCAACACCCACGTCCAGGAAGCGTACCTGGGGATCTGAGGCAGACCGATGACGACGACCCCCGTGGCGGCACCGACCAACCTGCGTCGGGTGCCCCTGATCAAGCGGTTCATGACCTTCACCTGGGCCACCATCGGGCTGGCGGTCCTGATACTGGTCATCTACGCGTTCGTCCAGCCCTCGATCGTGGTCGACACGCTCGTCACGGGCGGCATGTGGGCCCTGCTGGCCGCCGGCCTCGCGCTCGTGTTCGGGGTGATGAACATCCCCAACTTCGCCCACGGCGAGTTCTTCATGATCGGCTCGCTCACGGCGTTCTTCGTCTTCTCGCCGCTCCAGGACGCGATGCTCAGCGATCCCGGCGGGACGGGGCTGCTCAAGATCTTCGCGCCGTTCCCCGGGATGATCCTCGCGGCCGTTGTCGGGTTCGGCGCGGGCGTCCTGATGGAGGCGATCCTGTTCCGGCCGCTGCGCAAGCGGAGCCGCGACCAGTGGGTGATGAACACCTTCCTACTCACGGCCGGCGTCTCGGTCGTCCTCATCAACAGCGACCGGCTCGTCTTCGGCAACGACTTCCGCGGCATCACGCGCTACTGGGACGTGCACCCGATCGAGGTCTTCGGGGTGTCGGTGTCGGTCGACCGACTGGCCGTGTTCGTGATCGCGCTCGTCACGATCGCGCTGTTCTCGCTGTTCCTGCTGCGGACCCGGACCGGCCGCGCGATGCGCGCCGTGGCCCAGGACGAGGCCGGCGCCCAGATGGCGGGCATCAGCCTCAACCGGATCTTCATGCTGACGATGGGCCTGTCGTGCGGCCTGGCCGCCCTCGCGGGCGCCGCGCTGCTGTGGCTGTACCCCTCGTACCCGGACGTGGGCCTCCAGCCGCTCTACCTCGCCTGGTACGTCGTCATCCTCGCGGGCCTGGGCAACGTCCAGGGGGCCATCATCGGGGCCTTCATCGTGTCGCTGATCCAGACGCTGTCGGTGTACTACGTCGGCGTGGGCTGGGTGGACGTCCTGCCGACCCTGTTCATCATCCTGATCCTGCTGTTCCGGCCGTCGGGCCTGTTCGGCAGCGAAGTGAAAGGCGTCTGGGAGCAGTAGTGGCCACCGTGATCGACAAGACCACCCCGTCACGGGACGAGGCCCGGGCGTTCGCCAGGCGCCGGATGGTGTTCGCGACCATCCTCGTCCTGGTGGCGCTCGTGCTGCCCTGGATCCCGCCCTTCAACGCCCAGGACTACCAGCGGCTCCTCGTCACGGGCGCCCTGTGGGCCGCCTATGCCGTGGCGTTCGACTTCACGGCCGGCTACATCGACATCGTCAACTTCGGCTTCGCCGCGTTCGTCGGGCTCGGCGCCTACACGTCGGGCCTGCTCGCGGTGGACGCGGGCATCTCGCCTTGGATCGGCATGGTGTGCGGCGCGCTCGTGGCAGGCTTCGTGGGGCTGCTCACCGGCATGCTGACCCTTCGCCTCCGCGGCATCTACGCTGCGGTCATGGCCTGGTTCGTGGGCCTCGCGCTCATGGGCCTGGTGCGGAACCTGCCGGACATCACCCGCGGCTCCCTGGGGCTCAGCGTGCCGCTGCTGCTCGACACGTCCGACAACCTCCCCTACTACTACATCATCCTCGGGATCATGTTCCTGACCCTGGCCGTGCTGATGGTGGTGATCCGCTCCCGCATCGGCCTCGCGTTCCGGGCGATCGGCCAGAACCTGGCGGCCGCCAAGGCGTCGGGCATCAACCCCACCCGCTACCTCGTCATCAACTTCACCCTGTCGTGCGCGTTCGCGGGCCTGCTGGGCGGGTTCTACGCGCACTACTACGGCATCCTCACGCCCGACCTGCTGGCCACCAGCCACACGGTGGAGGTCCTCGCCGTCGCGTACATCGGCGGGCGCGGCAGCCTGTGGGGCCCGGCCGTCATCGCGTTCCCGCTCCTGGTCATCACCGGCCTGCTGCAGGCGCAGCTCGCGAGCCTGCCGGGGCTCGAGCTCGTCCTCTACGGGCTGCTCCTGGTCCTGGTCATGATCTTCCGGCCCGCCGGGTTCGCGGGCCTCGTCACCTCGACCGCCAACCGGCTCTGGAAGCCGCGTTCGGGCGCACCTGAGGCGGCCGCCCCCGCCGCCTGACGGCCAGGCTGCGCCAGCGGGCCGCAGCGGAGCCGCGAAGGGGAGGTACCAGACGATGCGCGTTGCGGTCGTGGGGTCGGGCCTGATCGGCCTGGCCGTCGCGTATGAGCTCTCGCGCCGAGGCGCCGAGGTCGTCGTGGTCGGCGACCGGGACCCTGGCGCCGGCGCGTCGTCGAACAACGCCGGCTGGGTCGTCCCGGCCGAGAGCGGCCCCGTGCCCGGCCCCGGCGTCGTGCTCCAGACGCTGCGCTGGATGGCACGGCCGGACAGCCCGGTGCACGTCCGGCCCGAGCTGAGCCGCTCGTTCGCCCGGTTCTTCGCCGGCATGCTCCGCGCGTGCACGGCACCCGCGTACGACCGGGCCTTCAACGCCACGGCGGCGCTGGCCCGGGGCACGATGGAGGCGCTCGACGCGTGGGCCGCCGACGGCCTGGCCTTCGAGATGCACGCCGACGGCGAGCTGCGCGCGTACCTCGACCCCTCGGCCTACCGCGCTGCCGTGGCCGACCTGCCCCGGTACGAGCGGGTCGGCCTCGCCCCCGAGGCGCTCACCGGCGACGAGGCGCGCCGCGCGGTCCCGGCGCTCGGCGACGCGGTCGTGGGCGCCGTCCGCTTTCCCGGCGAGCGCCACGTGCGGCCGCAGACGGTGGTCGATGCGCTGGTCGCGCGGCTCGGGGCGCTCGGCGCCGCGCAGGTGCACGGCCGCGTGACCGGCGCCTGGGCGCTCCCCTCCGGCGGCGTGGAGCTGCGCGGCTCATTCGGATCGCAGCGCGCCGACTCGCTCGTCATCGCCGCGGGCGCTTGGAGCGGAAGGGTGGCCCGGCTGCTCGGCGCACGGCTGCCGCTCCGGCCCGGCAAGGGCTACAGCGTGGACTACGTTCCGGCGCAGCTCGACATGCGCCCGGTCGTGATGCTGTCCGAGGCGCACGTGGCGGTGACCCCGCTCGACGGCGGCACCCGGGTGGCCGGCACGATGGAGTTCGGTCGGCTCGACGAGCGGATCAGCGCCGTCCGGCTGCGCGCGATCCAGACCGCCCCGGGGCGCTACTTCCGGGACTGGGACCCCGACGCCCCGGCGCTGGCCCCGTCGGCGGGCCTGCGGCCGATGATGCCCGACGGGATCGCCTGCATCGGCCGCATCGCCCCGTTCGAGCGCTGCTACGTGGCCACGGGCCACGCGATGCTCGGCCTCACGCTGGCGCCGCGGACGTCGACGCTGCTGGCCGACATGATCCTCGACGGGTCGGACCCGGCCGAGCTGCGGCCGTTCAGCCCGGCCCGCTTCGGGGCCTGACGGCCCAGGGCCGCGCCTCGGCTCCCGGGCGGCGAGCGCCTAGGGGTTGCCCTCGGGCCGCGCCCGCTCCGACGGTGCCACGTCGCGATCGTCGACCGACCACGTGATGTGCGCCACGACGTCGACGATCCCCGGCACGGAGCGCACGATCCGCTCCACGATCGCGGCGGTCGAGCGGCGCGTGACGCTGCCCGAGATGGTCGCGACCCCATCGTCCACCTGGACCTCGAACGTGGACGGGTCGATCCACAGCGCCTTCCACAGCGCCTCGCGTCGGATGTCGTGCGCGAGGTCCGCATCCGACCGGACGAGCGTGCGCACGACGTCCGCGCGGGCGACGATCCCGACGAGCTTGTCGTCCTCGACGACCGGGAGGCGGTTCACCTTGCGCTCGATCATCACGGACGCGGCCTCGTGGATCGGCGCGTCGGCGCGGATGGTGATCGGCGGCGCGGTCATCGCCTCGCCCGCGGTCCGGGCCCCCGCCTTCGCCCGCAGGCTGCGCATGTCGCGGGACTCCCCGAAGATCCGTGCGAGCGGGCGACGCTGCAGCGAGCCGAGGTCGTGCTCCTTCACGAGGAGGTCACCCTCGGTGACGACCCCGACGACCGATCCGTCCTCCCCGACGACGGGCAGGCCGCTGATCCGCCGCTCCACCAGCAGCCGGGCCACCTCCTTGATGGACATGTCCGGCGGGACCGAGACCACAGGTCTCGTCATGACGTCGCGGACCGTCTTCATCTGTGAACCTGACTCCTTTCGCCCCGGGCGCCGGTCATGTCGGCCGACGACCGGATGGCGGTGCGGCCGATGGCCCGGGCTTGCCATTCGGCCCGCGTGCGGTGCCCGTGTCCGGCGGACTTAGGGCCCCGCGTGCACGGGACAGCATCCCGGCTCGAGGCGTGCCGCCGCCATGGCGGAAGGTCACCGCGGCGCGGGACACAGTCCACTCCGGCGGGTGCCGCGTGCCTCCGCAACAGGCGACGATCGGCTCGGCCGCGCCGCGGCCGTGGCGCCGCAGGGCGTCACCCGCTCAGCCCCGCATCCGCGCGTTGTCGGGGTCGAACAGCGGCGTCGCGCCCACCGCGGCGACGCTGACCGGGTACAGCTCGCCGATGTACTCGACCGCGAGCCCGTTCCCGACCACTGCCTCCTCGACCGGCAGGTACGCCATCAGCAGGTGCTTGCCGACCGACGGCCCAGACGCCGCGGTGGTCACGAACGAGCGCCGGCCGCGCCGGTCCACGAGCACCGTGCCGTCGGGCCGGCAGACCGGCTCGCGCCCGAGCATGTAGCGCCGCTCGCCGGATGCCGAGCGGTGGTCCTCCACCGCGAGCGTGCACAGCAGGCTGGCCGGCCCGGCGGCGCGCAGCGCGAGGTAGGCCGCCCTGCCGATGAAGTCGGCGTCCTTGACCCGCGGCCGGGCGAGACCGGCCTCGACGAGGTTGCGGTCGAGCTCGAGCTCGCTGCCCATCAGCCGATAGCCCTTCTCGACCCGCAGCGTCCCGCCGTACGCGGCGAGGCCGACCGGGACGATTCCGAACGGCGTGCCGGCCGCCATGAGGACGTCCCACAGGTGCGCGCCCTGCTCCATCGGGACGTGGAGCTCCCAGCCCAGCTCGCCGACATAGCTGATCCGGGCGGCGATCGCCCGCACCGACTCGATGGCGATCGGCACGCAGCTCCCGTACGGCAGCGCGGCGTCCGAGACGTCGTCGGCGGTCACCGACGCCACCACGTCCCGCGCACGCGGGCCCCAGACCGCGATCATCGTCGAGGCGCTCGTGATTTCGGCGAAGGCGACGCCCGCGTCGGGCAGGTGGTCGAGCAGCCACTCGCGGTCCGCGTTGCCGGCGAACCCGGCGTCCACGATCCGGAACAGGTCGCGGGCGAGTCGCATGACGGTGACGTCCGCCTTGATCCCGCCGGCCTCGTTGAGCAGCTGCGTGTACACGAGCCGCCCGACCGGGACGTCGACCTGGCCCACGACCATGCGCTGGAGCCACGCGAGCGCTCCCGGGCCCGACACGTCGAACTCCGCGAAGGCGGGGTTCTCGATCAGGCCGACGCGGTCTCGCAGGGCCAGGTGCTCGGCGTTGACGATGGGGCTCCACCAGCGGCGGTCCCACTCGTGGCTCCGGTCCATCACGCGGTCGCCGAACTCGGCGAGCAGCGGCGCGTTGGCCGCGTACCAGTTGGGCCGCTCCCAGCCGGCGATCTCGATGAACGCCGCGCCCAGGGCCGCGTGGCGTGCGTGCGCCGCGCCGAGCCGCACGCCGCGGTCGGAGGCCCACTGCTCGGCCGGGTGGACGATCCCGTAGAACTTGGGGAACGCCTCGATGAACCGCTGCTCCACGTGGAAGGGCGTCTTCTGCATGTCGGAGAAGCGGGCGATGTTGGCGCTTGCCGGGTCCATCTCGGGCCGGCCGTCGGTCATCCACTCCGCGAGCATCCGGGTGAGGCTCGGCGCCTCCTTGATGAACATCGCGGCGCACGACCAGAGGCCCTTCACCTCGGGCGTCTCGCCCAGGAGCGGCAGCCCGTCGACCGTGAACGACATCAGCCCGTTGATCGCGTGCTTGATGCCCACCCGCTCGTTGCCCACGATCGCGGGGTAGAGCTCCAGCGCCTTCTCCACGTAGGGGTCGAAGTCCTCGGGCGTGAACGGCAGCTCGGTCGGCGACATGGCCGCCTCCGCGACGGACGGGATGGCCTCGGGCTGCACCGGGATGGCCCGGTGCGCATACGAGCCGATCTCGAGGTCGCTGCCGTTCTGGCGCTCGTACATGAGCGCGTCCATGTCGCGGATGACCGGGTACGCGAGCGCGCTCGGCAGGCGCTCGAACTCGGGCACAGGGCCGATGTCGACCATCTGGTGGACGCCCGGGATCAGCGGGATCCGGGCGCCCGCCATCTCCGCCACCCTCGCCGCCCAGACGCCGCCCGCCACGACGACGAGCTCGGCCCCGATGTCGCCGCGGCTGGTGCGGACGCCCGTGACCCGTCCGTCGGCGGCGTCGAGCCCGGTGACCTCGGTGTTCGCGAACGTCTGCAGGGCCCCGAGTTCCACGGCCCGCTCCCGCCACAGCGTGCCCGCGTAGAGGGCGTCCGCGACCCCGACCATCGGCGTGTGGAAGCCGCCGACGATCCGGCGCTCGTCGAGGTCGGGCATCAGGTCCTTGACCTCGGCGGGCGTGAGCAGCTCCGCGTCGACGCCGTACGCGTGGGCGGCCGAGAGCTTGCGGCGCAGCTCGTGCATCCGGGCCCCGGTCCGCGCGATCTCGATCCCGCCGCACTCCGTGTAGACGCCGAGCTCCCTGTACTGCGCGATGCCGTCGAGGCACCACTCGGTCATCTGGCGCCCGTAGTCGGTCGGGAAGCAGAAGGACGAGGCGTGGCCGGTCGAGCCGCCCGGGTTCGGGAGCGGGCCCTTGTCGACCTGGACGATGTCGCGCCAGCCGAGGCGCGCGAGGTGCCAGGCGAGGCCGTTGCCGGCGACGCCGGCGCCGATGATGACCACCCGGGCGTGGGCCGGCAGTCCGCTCATGTCGTCTCCCCTGGCGCAGCGGCGCTCGGCGCTCGGGGGTCGCCCGGGCCGCCCGGCGTCATGCCCGCAGCCTCGCGTTGGCCGCGTCCCACACCGGCGCCGCCAGCACGGTCGCCCGGCGCTGCTCGCCGAGCAGGGCCACCTCGAGCGCCGTGCCCGGCGCCTCGTGCCCGGACGCGACGTACGCGAAGGCGAGGCTCCTGCCCGTGTGGTGCCCGTACCCGCCCGAGGTCGTGACGCCCACCGGGCGGGCGGCTCCGGCACTGGCGGCGAACACGGGCTCGCCCCCGGCCACGTCGACGTCGAGCGCCTCGACATCGAGGTAGACGAGGTGCGTCCCGACGCCCTCCGCGAGCACCGCCTCGAGCGCCGTCCGCCCCCGGAAGTCGTGGTCGAGCCGCACGAAGCGCATCGTGTCGGCCTCGACCGGGGAGACCTCGTTGGTGAGCTCGACGCCCCAGCCCTTGTACGCCTTCTCCATGCGCAGGCTGTTCATCGCGTACAGGCCGAAGTCGGCGATGCCCAGCGGCGCGCCCGCCGCCCAGACCGCGTCGTACAGCGCCACTGCGTGCTCCATCGGCACGTGGAGCTCCCAGCCCAGCTCGCCGACGTAGTTCACCCGCAGCGCCTTGACCGGGATGCCCGCCACGTCGATCTCGCGGCCCGTCAGCCACGGGAACGCGGGCGTTGAGAGGTCGGTTGCGGTCAGCCCGGCCAAGACCTCGCGCGAATGGGGCCCGGCCACGATCAGCGTCGTGACGTCGCGCGTGCGGTCGGTGATCGTCACGTCCTCGCCCGGTCGCACGGCCTGGCGCAGCAGGTCCAGGTCGCGCTGGTGGGCCACGGCGCCCGAGAGCAGGAAGAAGCGGTCGTCGGCGAGCCGGGTGACCGTGGTCTCGGTGGCGAACCGGCCGTTGTCGGAGAGGGCGTGGGCGAGCACGATCCCGCCCACGCGCGGCATCCGGTTGGCGTAGACGCGCCCGAGGAGCGCCGCCGCGTCCGCGCCGTGGACGCCGTACGTCGCGAACGACGGCAGCTCCATGACCCCGACCCGCTCGCGGACGGCCCGGCACTCGGCGGCGACCACGTCCCACGCGTTGCTGCGGCGGACGGTCGCCTCCTCCTCGCGCCCGTCGAGGCTGAACCACTTCGGCCGCTCCCAGCCGAATCCCTCGGTGAACACGCAGCCCTTGGCCGCCAGCGTCTCGTACAGCGGCGACTTCTTGGCCGGCCGACCCTCGGGACGCTCCTCGCCGGGCGGGATGAGCCGGTACATGTCCCAGTACTCGCGATGCGCCTTCGCCTGCACCCAGGCCTTGTCCGCGAAGTCGCCGTACCGGCGCGGGTCCATGCCCAGCATGTTGATCTCGGCGTCGCCGTGGACCATCTGCTGGGCGAGGTACCGCCCGCAGCCCGGCCCCTGGGCGATGCCGATCCCGGTGCCCGTGGCCAGCCAGAAGTTCCGCACGCCCGCCGCGGGCCCGACGAGCGGGTTGCTGTCGGGGGTGTGGCTGATGGCGCCGTTGACGACCCGCTTGATGCCCGCGTCGGCGAGGACCGGCATCCGCTCCATCACGCGCTCGAGGTGGGGCAGGATCCGGTCCAGCTGCGGCTCGAACAGCTCGTGGTCCGACGTCCACGGCGGCGTCTCGCCGGCCCAGGCCTCCTCCGTGTCGCGGCCCTCGTAGAGGCCGATCAGCCCTGAGGTCTGCTCCTGGCGGTAGTAGGCGGACGCCCACGGGTCGCGCATGACCGGGATCTCGGCGCCGCGCTCCTCGAAGGCCTTGACCGGCCCGGTGACCACGTACTGGTGCTTGATGTTCGCGAACTGCGTGGACACGCCGAGCCAGCCCGACACCATGTCCGCGTAGCAGCCGGCGGCGTTCACGAGGTGCTCGGCCGTGATGTCGCCCTGCTCGGTGCGGATGCGGAACTCGCCGGTGGGCAGCTGCTCGACGCCCAGGACCCGGTTGCGGCGGACGATCGTGGCGCCCATGCCGCGGGCCAGCTTGGCCATCGCGTTGCAGGCGGAGCTCGGGTCCACGTAGCCGTCGTCGAGCGTCCAGGCGCCCGCGAGCACGCCCTCGGTGGTGACGAACGGGTTGACGCGGCGGATCTCGTCGGGGCCGATCACCTGCATCCGGAAGCCCATCAGGGCGGCCACGCCCTCGACCCGCCGGAAGTGGTCGAGCTCCATCGCGTTGGTGGCGAACCGGATGCCGCCCGTCGCGTGCCAGCCGGTCACCTCGCCGGTCATGCCCTCGAGCTTCGCGTAGAGCTCGTTCGAGTAGGCGTGGACCCTCGCGAGGGTGTAGTTGGCGATGAACGAGGGGCACTGGCCGGCGGCGTGCCAGGTGGAGCCGGAGGTCAGCTCGCCCTTCTCCACGAGCACGGTGTCGGTCCAGCCCTCGAGCGCCAGCCCGTAGAGCAGGCTGATGCCCATGACCCCGCCCCCGACGATGACGACGCGTGCGTGGCTCTGCACGATGGCTCTCCTCGCCCCGCTGCCTCCGGGGCTTCAGCGGCTGGCTCCTAGGCGCGGATGCGGGCGTTGGCCGGGTCGTACGGGGCGCGCAGCGAGGCGCCCGCGGCAAAGCGCTCGGTGCCGATCTCGAGCTCGTAGCGTCCGGCGGCGATCCAGTCGGGGGTCACCGGGCCGTCCTCGCGTCGGACGTAGCCCAGGCCGATCGACCGGCCGACCGTGTGGCCGAACATCGCGGACGTGATCCAGCCGACCAGCTCGCCGTCGCGCCAGACCGGCTCGTTGTGGTAGAGGAGCGGCTCGGGGTCGTCGAGGACGAACACGGTCAGCCGCCGGTTCGCGCCGGCCTCGCGCTGCGGCAGCAGGGCCTCCCGGCCGATGAAGCCGCCGGGCTTGTCCCAGGCCGCGGTGAAGGCGAGGCCCGATTCGACGAGCGTGTCCTCGTCACTCATGTCGTGGCCCCAGTGACGGTAGGCCTTCTCGATGCGCAGGCTGTTGAGCGCGTGGTAGCCGGCGTGGCGCAGGCCGAAGGGGCCGCCCGCCTCGACGAGCGTGTCGTAGACGTGGGTCGCGAACTCGCTCGGGACGTAGAGCTCCCAGCCGAGCTCGCCCACGTAGGTCGTGCGTGCGGCGCGCGCGAAGGCGTAGCCGAGGTCGATCTCGCGGGCGGTCCCGAACGGGAACGCGGCGTTCGAGAGGTCCGCGTCGGTCAGGCTCTGGAGGAACTCGCGCGAGCGGGGGCCCATGACGCTGATCACCGCCTCGCCGGAGGTCACGTCGGCGACGGTCACGTGCGCCCCGGGCGCGAGGTTCCGGCGCAGCCAGTCCTGGTCGCGCATCGTCTGCGTGCCGGTGGTGACCACCAGGAAGCGGTCCTCCGCGAGGCGGGTCACCGTCACGTCCGCCTCCACGCCGCCGCGCTCGTTGCACCACTGGGTGTAGACGATGCGGCCGGGCTCCACGTCCACGTTCGCGGTGCAGATGCGGTTGAGCTCGCGCGCGGCGTCACGCCCCGCCACGAGCAGCTTGCCGAAGCTGGTCTGGTCGAACAGGGCCACGTCCTCGCGGGTGGCGCGGTGCTCCTCGGCGGAGGACCCGAACCAGTTCTGGCGGCCGTAGCTGTACGCGTAGCGCGGCTCCACGCCCTCGGGCGCGTACCAGTTCGCGCGCTCCCAGCCCGACACCTCGCCGAAGCAGGCGCCGCGCGCCGCCAGCCGGTCGTGCAGGGGCGAGCGACGGATGCCGCGCGCGGTCTCGACCTGGCGGAACGGCCAGTGCATCTCGTACAGGAGGCCGAGGGTCTCGGTCGTCCGCTCATACAGGTAGCGGCGGTTGCGCTGGAACGGCATGAACCGACGGATGTCCACCTCCCAGAGGTCCATCGGCGGGCGGCCGTCCACCACCCAGTCGGCGACGGCCCGGCCAGCACCGCCACCAGACGCGAAGCCGACCGAGTTGAACCCGGCCGCGACGAAGTAGCCGCCGAGCTGCGGCGCCTCGCCCAGGATGTAGCGGTCGTCGGGCGTGAAGCTCTCGGGGCCGTTGAAGAACAGCTGGATGCCCACCTGGCCGAACACCGGGATGCGGTTGGCGGCCTTGACGATGTAGGGCTCGAGGTGGTCCCAGTCCTGGGGCAGGGTCACGAACTCGGCGTCCGCGGGGATGCCCTCGGTCGCCCACGGCTTCGCGCCGGGCTCGAAGAAGCCGACCATCAGCTTGCCGGCCTCGTTGCGCGCGTACGCCTGCTCGTCGGGCATGCGGAGTGCGGGCAGGTCCGGCGTGAGCGCCTCGATCGGCTCGGTGACGAGGTAGAAGTGCTCCGCGGCGTGGAGCGGGACCACGATGTCGTCCTGTCCCGCGAGCTGGCGCGCCCACATGCCCGTGCAGTTGACCACGTACTCGCAGTCGATCGTCCCGCGCTCGGTCTCGACGCCGGCGACGCGGCCGTCACGACGGACGATGCGGGTCACCCTGGTGTTCTCGAGGACGCGCGCGCCGGCCATCTTCGCGGCCTTCGCGAGGGCCAGCGTCGTGTCGGTGGGGTTGGCCATGCCGTCGCCGGGGATGAACGCGGCACCGATGATCCCCTCGGTGTTGAGCAGCGGCCACATCTCGCCCAGGCGCTCGGGGCCGATGAACTCCATGTCCACGTTCTGGAGCCGGGCCATCGACGCGTTGCGCCGGATCTCGTCCCAGCGGCCCGGCGTGTGCGCGACGAGCAGCGAGCCGTGCTGAAGGAAGCCCGTGCTGTCGCCGGTCCGCCGCTCGAGTTCGCGGAACAGGTCCTTCGCGTAGCTCGCGAGCACGGTCATGTTGTAGGTGGCGCGCAGCTGGCCGACCAGGCCTGCGGCGTGCCACGTGGTGCCGCTGGTGAGGCGCTTGCGCTCGAGGAGGACGACGTCCTTCCAGCCGCGCTCGGTCAGGTGGAACAGGACGCTCGCGCCCACGATGCCGCCGCCGATGACGACGACGCGGGCCTGCTTCGGGAGGTCGAGGGCAGCCGGCCCGTCGGTCATGGTGTCCCGCTCCTCGTGCGCGCGGCCGGTCACGGCTGCCGGCCCAGCGCGGGCGGCAATCGTAACACCGCGATATTAGGAATTCACCGCGGTTGCGCGGCGTGCGGCAGCCGTCCGCCCGAACGGTCGTCGCGGCCCCGGCCGTCCCTCGGGCGCAGCGCTGCGCGGGCCGTCTCGAGCATCAGGCGCCGCAGCTGGTCCGCGTCCAGTCCCGGCGCCTGGATCGCGGTGCCAACCGACGCCCCGTCGCCCAGGATGATGAACAGGTCGACGATGTCGTCGACCGGCGCCGCGGGGTCGAAGGCGCCAGCCGCGATCCCCTCCTCGATCGCGTGGCGGAACGGCGGGCGCCAGGCGTCGTAGAAGCGGTCGAGCTTGGCGCGCAGATCGTCGTCGCGGGCCATCGCGCAGAACTCGATCCAGATGCGCGAGCGCCACATCGCGGGCTCGGGCAGCGAGGCGTAGAGCAGCGCCACCACCTTCGACCACGGGTCCCCTTCGCTCGGCATCGCCTCGGTCCAGGCGCGCAGGCGCCGCTCGGCCGACCAGTCGAACAGCTCCGCGATCAGCCGATCACGGGTGTCGAAGTAGTGCTGGACCGTCCCGACCGAGACGCCTGCCGCCTCCGCGACGTCCCGCAGACGGCTTCGCTCGACGCCATGGCTGACCAGCAGCGCCTCGGCGGCGGACAGGATGCGCTCCCGCTGGGCCGCTCGCTGGGCCTCGTTCCGCGGCCGGCCGGCCATCGTGCCTCCTCGAGTTCCTTTTGTCATACGGGAGTATGACGGAGCCGGCCGGGCGGCAGGCGGCGTTGGGTCGGCGGCCCTCGCCCTGGCACACGCGTCTCGGGTCAGGGCGGCGCTCCGGGGCCGGCTGGCGGCGCTTCCCGGCGGGGCGGGCTGCGCTTCCCGGCGGCGGGCGAGGGCGGCGCTCCCCGGCGTGCTGGGCGGCGCTCCCGGCGGCGGGCCAGGGCGGCACTCCCCGGCGTGCTGGCGGCGCTCCCCGACGGCCCGCGGGCCAGCCGGTGGCCCTACGGGCGACGCCGCCCGCCGATCGGGCCGCCACGAGGTCCGGATGAGGCCCCGCGTGCCCGCGAGGCGGCGATCGGGCCGGGCGGCGGCCCGCCTGACCGCCCATCCGCCCGTGGGGCCGCGCAGCGGCCCGCGGCAAGGCGGCGCTCCCCGACGGCCCGCGGGCCACCCGGCGGCCCTACGGGCGACGCCGCCCGCCGATTGGGCCGCCACGGAGTCCGCTTGATGCCACGCGCGCCCGCTAGACGGCGTGCGGGCCGGGTGGTGGCCCGCCTGACCGCCCATCCGCCCGTAGGGCCACGCGGCGGCCCGCGGGCGGCGACGCGGTGGGCGCGAGGGCGGCCCGCGGGCGGCGACGCGGTGGGCGCGAGGGCGGCCCGCGGGCGGCGACGCGGTGGGCGCGAGGGCGGCCCGCGGGCGGCGACGCGGTGGGCGCGAGGGCGGCCCGCGGGCGGCGACGCGGTGGGCGCGAGGGCGGCCCGCGGGCGGCGACGCGGTGGGCGCGAGGGCGGCCCGCGGGCGGCGACGCGGTGGGCGCGAGAGAGCGCCGATCAGCTGGGGGCGGCCGACGGCGAGGCGGAACTCCCGGCTGCAGGCGATGCTGCGGGCGACGCGGAACTCCCGGCGGCCGGCGACGCCGTGCCGATCGCCGCGTCGACCGCCGCCTTGACCGCATCGTAGGTGGCGTCGACCATCGTGCCGTTGACGAACGTGGTCGGCGTGCCCGAGATGGTGGACGGCAGGCTGGCCTCCTCGGCGGCGATATCGGCGTTGTGGGTGCCGTTCTGGACGCAGGGCTGGAACTTGGCCATGTCCATGCCCGCCTGCTGGCCGATCTGGAGCAGCCGGTCGATCGTGAAGGCGTCGGGCGCCTCGGTCGCCGACTGGTTGGCGTACAGCCAGTCGTGCATCACCCAGAACTTGTTCTCGTCGGCGGCGCACCACGCGGCGTTTGCCGCGTCGCGGGAGGCGTGGGCACCGTCGTTGTGGTCGATGATCGTGAAGTCGTGCCAGACGACCTTCGCCTTGCCGGTGGCGACGAGGTTGTTGTCGATCTGGGAGGCGGTCCCCATCTCGGTGAACACGAAGCACGCCGAGCAGCGGAAGTCGCCGTACAGGTCGATCGTGACCGGCGCGTTCGGGTCGCCGAGCGTGCGGCCGTTGGACGGGATCGTGGACGGGGTCAGCGTGGAGCCGCCGGGCGCGACGATCGCGGCGGTCGACGACGCTGGCGCCGAGCCAAGTTGCTTGAGTGCCACGAAGCCGACAATCGCGAGGCCCACGACCAACGCGGCGATGGTGTACAGGAGCGTGCGGTTGGGGCCGCCGCTCCGCTTGCCGGTGCTGACCCGGTTGGGCTGCCAGGTGCCGGTCGAGCCCCGGGTCGAGGGCCGCTGGCCCGACGGCCGGTTCGACGACTTGGCCGGCGCGGCGGGACGGTTGGGCGCGCGGTTGCTTCCGCGCTGCTGCTTGGCCATGGTCTCCTCTAGCCCAGGTTGACGACGACGGTCTTCAATTCGGTGAGCCGCTCCATCGAGAAGCGCCCGCCGACGCGGCCCACGCCGCTGTCAGCCCCGGCACCGCCGCCGAACGGAAGGTGCGATTCCCAGTAGTTGGTGCCTTCGTTGATGTTGACCCATCCGGTTCTGACCGACTCCGCGAACCGGAGCCCCCGGGCCAGGTCGCGCGTGAACACGGCGGCCAGCAGCCCGAAGGGCGAGTCGTTGACGATCCTCAGCGCATCGTCTTCGGATTCGATGACAGTGATCGGTGCCACCGGCCCGAACGTCTCGTCGCGGGCGATCGCCATGGTATCGGTCACGCCGTCGAGCACCGTCGGCTCATAGTAGAGCGCCGTGGCAAAGCCGCTCGCGCGGCGGCCGCCCGCAACCACGCGAGCACCCTTGCCGACGGCGTCCTGCACGTGGGCGTCGGTCTTGGCGGCCTGCGCCTCGTTGTTGACCGGGCCCATGGTCGTGGCCTCGTCCAGCGGGCGGCCGAGGCGGACCCGCGACGCCACGGCCGCGGCGAGCTTCTCGACGTACGCGTCGTGGACCGCCGCCTGCACGAGGATCCGCTCCCCCGCCGTGCAGCTCTGGCCGGCGTTGAGGAAGCAGGCGGTGAGCGTGGCCTCGACCGCCTTGTCGAGGTCGGCGTCGTCGAGCACCACCAGCGGGCCGTTGCCGCCGAGCTCGAGCAGCTGGTCCTTGCCCGCCGCGCGGGTGGCCACCTTCTTGCCCGCCTCCACCGAGCCCACGAACCCGACCGAGCCCACGTCCGGGTGGCCCGCGATCTCGTCGCCCACCTCGCGGCCGGGGCCTGTGACCACGTTGAACACGCCCGCGGGCAGGCCCGCGTCGGCGAAGCAGCGCGCCATCTCGATCGAGCAGGCCGACGTGTTCGAGGCCGGGTTCCACACCACGGCGTTGCCCGCCGCGAGCGCGGGCGCGATGAGCTCGCCTGCCATGGTGTACGGCCAGTTCCAGGGCGTGATCACCGACACCACGCCCCGCGGCACGCGGTACACGAGCACGCGCTTGTTCGCGTCGTACGAGGGCAGGATCATGCCCTCGAGCCGGGTGGCGTCGGCGGCCGCCATCTTGAAGTAGGCGAGGAGCTCCTCCACCTCCTCGCGCGCCTCGCTGATCGGCTTGCCCTGGTCCTGCGTGAGGGCCTGGGCGAGCGCCTCGCGGCGCTCGTCCACGAGCGCGCCGATGCGCTCCATCGCGGCCGCCCGATCGAACGCGGAGAGGCGCGCCCACCCGACCTGGCCCGCCTTCGCCGCCGCGATCGCGCGCCGCGCGTCGGCACGGCCGCCCCTCGGCACCGTCGCGAACACCTCGCCCGTGCCGGGGTTGACCGCCTCGAACGTGTCCCCGGACTCGGCGGCGCACCACGCGCCGTTGATGAACATGGCCTTCGGCTCGGCCGCCATACCGCCTCCCGCGTGTGGCCCGCTCAGGCGGGCGTGTGCCGGTAGAACTCGGCGCGCTCAGGGGCGAGCGGCGTGTTGCCGAGGATGAGGTCGGCCGCCTTCTCGGCCAGCATCATCACCGGTGCGTAGATGTTGCCGTTGGTGACGTAGGGCATCGAGGACGCGTCCACCACCCGCAGGCCCTCGACCCCGTGGACGCCCATCGTGAGCGGGTCGAGCACCGAGAGGTCGTCGGTGCCCATGCGCGCGGTGCACGACGGGTGGAGCGCCGTCTCGCCGTCGCGGGCCACCCAGTCGAGGATCTGCTCGTCGGTGTGCACGCTCGGGCCCGGCGAGGTCTCGCCCTTGTTGAAGGGCTCGAACGCCTTCTGGTTGAGGATGTTGCGGGCGACGTGGATCGCCTCCACCCACTCCCGGCGGTCCCGGTCGGTCGACAGGTAGTTGAAGCGCAGCGCCGGGTGGACGGTGGGGTCGGTGGAGGTGATCTTCACAGAGCCGCGCGAATCGGAGTACATCGGGCCAACGTGCACCTGGTAGCCGTGGCCGCCCTCGGGCTTGCTGCCGTCATAGCGGATCGCGAGGGGCAGGAAGTGGAACATCAGGTTCGGGTAGGCCACGTCCTCGTTGCTGCGGACGAAGCCGCCGCCCTCGAAGTGGTTCGTGGCGCCCGGTCCCTTGCGCAGGAACAGCCACTGGAAGCCGATCCACGGGCGGCGCCACGTCTGGAGCGCGGGCTGCATCGAGACCGGGAGCTTCGAGCCGTACTGGACGTAGACCTCGAGATGGTCCTGGAGGTGCTCGCCGACGCCCTTGACGTCCGCCACGGGGCTGATGCCCAGCGCCCCGAGCTCGTCGGCGTTGCCCACGCCCGAGAGCTGGAGCAGCTGCGGCGAGTTGATCGACCCGCCGGCCAGGACCACGGTGCCCGCCTTGGCCACGTGGCGCTCGTCGCCGCCCTTGCCGGTCACGTACTCGACCCCAACGGCGCGCGTGCCCTCGAACAGGACCTTCGTGACGAAGGCTCGCGTCTTGACGGTGAGGTTCTTGCGATCCATCACCGGGTGCAGGTAGGCGCGCGACGCCGACAGGCGGCGGGCGTTGCGGATGTTGCGGTCGAAGGGGGCGAAGCCCTCCTGGCGGTAGCCGTTGACGTCGTCGGTCAGCTGGTAGCCGGCCTGCTGCACGGCCTCGAAGAACGCGCCGAACAGCGGGCTGCTGGCGGGTCCGCGCTCGAGGTGGAGCGGGCCCGAGTGGCCGCGCCAGGGGTCCCGCAGGTCCGCCGCGGTGCACGACTCCATGCGCCGGAAGTAGGGCAGGCAGTGGGCGTAGTCCCACGTCTCCATGCCCGGGTCGCCTGCCCAGCGCTCGTAGTCCATCGGGTTGCCGCGCTGGAAGATCATCCCGTTGATGGACGAGGAGCCACCGAGGATCTTGCCGCGCGCGTGGTAGACGCGGCGGTCGTGCATGAACGGCTCGGGCTCCGACTCGTACTTCCAGTCGTAGGACGTGGAGCCGATGGGGAACGTCAGGGCGGCCGGCATGTGGACGAACACGTCGAACAGGTAGTCGGGGCGGCCGGCCTCGAGCACGAGCACCCGGTTGCCCGGCTCCGCACTCAGCCGGTTGGCGAGCACCGAGCCCGCGGAGCCACCCCCGACGATGACGAAGTCGTACTGCGCGCGTCCCATCGAAGGATCCTATCAGCGGCCGAGGGCCACGAGACGGGGCCGCACGAGCGTGGGCGCGCGGGGCGCAACGCGGGTGGGCGCAACGCTGGTGGGCGAGACGTGAGTGGGCGAGGTCGCGTGTGGCGGCGGCCCGTCGGGCGGTGGCGGCGGCCCGTCGGGCGTGGCGGCGGCCGTCGCGCGGTTAGCCGCGTCGCGCGAATCTCGCTCCTCCGTGCACCCGCCGGACCCGAACCTCGGCAAATGTCCCCCTGGGGGCGTTAGGCGGCCCGTCGCCGGCGGGAATGCCCGCGAACCTCGGCAGATGTCCCCCCGGGGGGCGTTAGGCGGCCCGGGGCCGATGGGACCACCCCGAGAAGCGCCAGATGTCCCCCCGGAGGGCCGAAGAACCTTGAACGTTGCGTTTCGCGCACGCGGCGACCGGCGCGGACCAGCGCGCCCGCCTAACGCCCTCCGGTGGGACATCTGGCGGCTTCAGCCAGTTGGTGAGCGCCGGCGACGCACTGTCGCGGGAACTCGTGACCCCACGGGCGGTGCCAGTCAGCGGAGCAAGAGCGCGATGGCCAGCCCGGCCACAGCAAGAAGGGCCGCAAGGGGCATGCCCACGCCCACGATGACCGCCATCGCCTCGAACCGCCGCTCGTCCCGCTCGGAGGCGACGGGATCGGAGCGGCCCGCCCGGATGAGGCGGAGCGCGAGCAGCTCGCCCAGGCCGATGAGGGTCGTCATCCCGAGGAGGGTCCACGACTGCTGTTCGCCCGTGAGCGCGCCCGCGGCCAGGACGACGGCCACGAAGCCGAGCGTCACGATGCCAATCCGCAAGATTGCGACGGACGATGACCTCGAAGTCCGTCGCCGCGTTGACGTCCGTCTTCACTTCTGCCCCCTCGCTCGTGCGCGTATCGTCCGGCGAGTTACAGCAAGGCGCAAGGGCCCGTCGGGCATGCCGGAAGACGCGGCCTGTCAGGCGCTGGCTGGACGACGCGGGCTGTCAGCGGCGCGCTGGCAGAACGGACCGGTGGCGAGCGCCGGTTTCAGCCCGGGCCGAGCACCGCCCAGTAGGCGCCGATGATGAGGAACGGCCCCATCGGGATGAAGCTCCGCAGCGAGATCCGCCGCGCGGCCAGCAGCACCACGATGACGACCCCCGCCAGCAGGAACCCGTAGACGACGCCGATGAGCAGCCGGTAGGCGCCGACCATGAGCCCGACCGAGACGAGCAGCTTCACGTCGCCCTGGCCGAACGCGCCCGCGCCGAACGGGATGGAGAACAGCAGGAGCAGGACCGGCAGGATCACCGCGACCGCGGCCGTGACCGCCAGCGCGCCCGGCGCCACCAGCGGGTTGGCCCCCGAGAGCAGGAACACGAGCGCGATCGGGATCGCCGGCAGCGTGATCCCGTCGGGCAGCAGCCGCTGGTCGAGGTCCGTCGCCAGCAGCAGCGTCAGCGCCACGACGTACCCGCCGAAGACGGCGACCTCGACCGGCTGGCCGAACCTGACGGGGACGAGCCCGAGGCCGACGGCGCCCGCGAGCACCGCGACCGCCGTCCTCCAGCCCCTGGCGCGGCCCGCCGGCAGGCCCTCCTCATCGTGCTCGGGCCAGCGCACCGCGATCCGGTCCGACACCAGGCCCCACGCCCCGCCGGCCAGTGCGAACAGGATCGCGAGCGGCATCACCACGCAGCGAGTCTACGGGGTGCCGGCGGCGCCGCGGATGGCCCGATGGTTCAGCGCGGTCCCGCCTGGACCGCCCCCGCCCGCCTCAGCCCCTGCCGGCGAGCGCGAGCTCCACGAGCGTCGCATGGGTCACGCCGCCGGCCCCCCGGGCCGCGAACGGGAAGGCCTTGCGGTAGTAGCCCGTGCCGCCGATGTCGAGGTGGGCCCAGGGCACCGTGTGGAAGCGGTCGAGGAACATGCCGCTCTTGACGAGCGAGCCGTCGGCCGTGCCGGAGTTCGTGAGGTCGCCGTACCAGGAGTCCATGTCCGGGACATAGTCGGGGACGAGCGGGACGCGCCAGTAGCGCTCGCCCGCCCGCTCGCCCGCGGCGGCCACCTGGCCCCACCACGCGTCGTCCGAGGCGAAGCCGCCAGTGACCATGTTGCCGAAGGCCCGGCCCACGGCACCGGTCAGCGTGGCGACGTCCACGAGGTGCGTGGCGCCCAGCTGCTCGGCGTAGGTCATGGCGTCGCCCAGGATCAGGCGGCCCTCGGCGTCGGTGTTGGTGATGTCCACCCACGTCCCGTTGAGCGCCTTGACCACGTCGCCCGGCCGGGTGGCGTGGCCGCCGGGCATGTTCTCGACGGCCGGGGCGACCGCGAGCAGCGGCAGTCCCGGGGCGAGGCGCGCCGCGGTGGCGATGGCCGCGATCACGGTGCAGGCACCGGTCTTGTCCATCTTCATCTCTTCCATCCGGTCGGCCGGCTTGATGCTGATGCCGCCCGAGTCGAAGCAGACGCCCTTGCCCACGAGGGCGAGCCGGCGGCCGAGGCTGTCCGACGCCCCCTCCTCACCGGAGCGCAGCACGATCATCCGGGGCGGGTTGTCGCTGCCCTGGCCCACCGCGAGGAACATGCCCATGCCCAGCTCGGCGGCCCGCTTCTCGTCGATGACGTCGATGGCGAGCCCGTGCGCCTCGGCGATCGCGCGCGCCTCGTCGGCGAGCACGACCGGGGTGACGTCGTTGGCGGCGCGGTTGGCCAGGCGGCGCGCGATGTTGGCGCCCTCGCCGATGACCTGGCCGCGGTTGGCGGCCGCCGTCAGCGCGGCCACGTCCGCGCCCGGGTCGCCGATCAGCACGAGCTCGTCGAGCTTCGGCGGCGCCGCGTCGGAGTCCTCGCGGTAGATCGTCTTGGGCTCGAAGCCGCCCTCGACGATGCCGCGCGCCACCAGCTCGGCGGCCAGCGATGCGTCGCCGCCCATGCCGGTCGCGATCGGCCCCAGCCAGACCGCCGCAGCGCCGACATTCCGCCCGATCAGCCGCCGCAGCGCCGAGGCCGCGAGCCGTCGGGCGACCTCACGGTCGAACTCGCCGGCCTTGCCGCCCGACACGGCCAGGACGCGTCGCACCGGCAGCTCGCCGGGAGCACCCAGGGCGGCGGCGTAGGTCTTGGGACGCAGCTCGCCGAATGCCTCGAGGGCCCGCAGCTCGCCGCCGGACCGGCGGTCCAGCTCACCGAGCTGGTCGGTGAAGGCGGGCTCCCCCACCACGGGCACCACCAGGAGGTCGGCCGACACCTCCCACGGACGAGCAGCGACGACGCGAATCTGCACAGAAGACCTCCGGTCCCGGCGCGACGGCGCACAGCGCGACGACGGGCCGGGCGGTTGGGATTGATTGCTGCCGAGTGTAGCGCCGGTCGAGGTCGCTCCCGGGCGTCGCGGGATCGCGCCCGCGTTGACCGCGGGATCGCGTCCGCCTTGACCGCGGGATGGCGTCGGCTCGCCTACGGCGGCGGCGTCACGTCCGTGTGGCTCGGCGGCGGCGAGGCGGTGGCGCCCGGGGCCGCCGAGGCGCCCGGTGCCGCCGATCCGCCAGACGGCGACGGCTCGCCCGACGGCGCACTGGACGGCCCGGCGCCAGGCGACGCGCCGGCCGAGGAGGGCGCGGCCTGCTGCTCGGCCAAGGCCTCGGCCAGCGAGCCGCGGGCGACCTCGATGTCGATGACCGCCTGGTTCAGCCCGCCCCGGGCGATGTCGCCCATGATCACCACGATGCCCTTGGTGCTCGCGGGCAGCGCGGCCTTGGCGGCCTCCTCGGCGGCGAATGCGGCGCGCACCGCGCTCGTCACCTTGCCCTTCGAGGCCAGCATCGCTCCGTAGAGCTGCCGCAGGGCGGTGTCGTACGTCGCCTGGCGGTCGATCCACTGGGTCAGCGTGGTCACGTCCGCGGTCTTGGCGAGGCTGTCGGCCAGGGTGCGCGCCTTGGCGATCGTCGCGTCGGGGGCGTCGAGCAGCGCGAGCGCCTGCTGGTAGTGGCCGGCCTCGCCCTGCCTCGCCGCGGCCGCCGTCTGCTGGTCATGCGTGGCGAGCAGCTCGGGGACCGCCGACGCGGCCATCGAGCGGGCGGACAGGACCGCCCAGTCCGATTCGAGGTTCCTGGTGAGCGCCGGCGTTCCCGAGAGCTGCTGGTAGCGGGCGATCGTCGTGCCCGACACGCGGAGTCCGCTATCGGCGTCCGTGAACGGAACTGCGGTGAGCGCGAGCTGGAGCTCCGACGTCGCTGCCGCCACCTTCGCGAGCTGCGCCGACCCCTTGTCGAGCGTGTCGGTCAGGCCCGCTGCGTTGCCCGCGACGAGGTTGGCCAGGGCCGATTTGGAGGCGTTGCCGAGCGCGTCCACCGCATCGGAGAGCGACTGCAGCTTTGCGGTCGCCGCGTTCAGCGCCGGGATGGCCTGGCTGTCGCCGGTCCAGGTCAGCTCCGGCCGCGCGCCCGTTGCGGGCGGGTGGTTGAGCGAGGTGGCGATCCCTGAACCGCCCAGCGCGACCAGCATGGCCACGGCGAGCCACGCGAGCGCGATCAGCAGACGACGAAGCCGGGTCACGGCATGCAGCGTAGCCCCTCGACTCCCGCGGCGCCCTCGGGAGACGCCCCGGAGATGCGGCCAGCCGAGTCAACCTGGCGGCACGCGGCACGCACGGACTTGCCCGGAACTGCGCGGTCCGGCACTGCGCGGACTTGCCCGGCGCCTGGAAGTGCCCGGACCTGCCCGGCCCGGCCAATCCCCATCCATGCACCCGGCGACTGCAAGGTGGGCTTCCGCCGCCCTTCTTCGCCATTCATTCCTCGGGTGCATGCCTGGTGCCCAATTCGGGCGCAGACTGCGCTCCCGACGCCGGACGGCCCGCCTAGCACGCACCCCATGCATGTATGGCGAAGCGGCTCCCGCGAGGCGGGGCGAGGCGGCCCGGCGAGGCGGGGCGGCCCGGCGATGCGGCCCGGCGATGCTGCCCGGCCAGGTGACCCGGCAACGCGGCCCCGAGGCGGCCCCCCGCAAGCGCTGGCGCTACTGGTCCCTGAGCTTGCGGCGGAGGTGCGTCAGGCCGCCCTCCATCGGGCGCGGCTCGAAGCCGAACCCCGTGCGCACCGAGTCGAGCGGGCCGATGTTGTCGATGCGGAGCTGGCGCAGCTGGTCGGTGGCCACCGGGAACGGCAGCCGCACGGCCTCGGCGGCGCCGGCCACGAGGCGGATCAGCGATACCGGCATCGGCATCATCAGGCGGCGCTTGCCCATCCCGCGCAGCACCTCCGCCATGATCTCGCGGTAGGTCCAGTAGCGCGGCCCGCCCATCGGCAGCTCGCGACCCGCGTAGGCGTCGTCGCCGATGGCCATCGCCGCGGCGCGCGCCAGGTCCTCGATCGCGAGCGGCTGGAACCGCGCCTGGCCGCTGCCCGTGATCGGCACGATGCCGGGCGACATCCGCACGAGACCCGCGAGGATGTTGAAGAACCCGTCGCGCGGGCCGAACAGGAGCGAGGGCGCCAGGATCGTCCAGCGCAGCCCGCTCTCGCGCACGATCGCCATGCCCCGGGCCTTGGAGCTCGCGAAGTGCAGGTCGGGCTCGTCCGCCACGCCGAGGCCGCCCAGGTGGACGATGCGCTCGACGCCGGCGGCGCGCATGGCCGCGACCAGGTTGCGCGTGCCCTCGGTGTTGACGAGGCGCAGCGTCTGGCCGCCGTCCCAGTCGCGGGGCACGGCCGCCAGGTGGAGAACCGCGTCGGCCCCGGCGAGGGCCGCCGGCAGCGTGTCCGGCCTGGTGACGTCGCCGCGCCGGGTCTCGACGCTGGGGCGGCGCTCGTCGGGCAGGCGGCGCATGACCGCCTCGGCCCCGTCGTCGTCGCGGACGAGGGCGATGACCCGGTGGCCGGCGTCGAGGAGGGCCGGGATCGCGTGGCTGCCGACGAAGCCGTTGGCGCCGGTGACGAGGACGGTGGACATGGGGGCGGGGCTCCGATGTGATGGTGCGCGGTGCGCGGTGCTCGGCGCGGCGCTCGCCTCCGGTTCGCGGCGGGCGGGCCGGTGGATGGCGCCGATAAACATGCTACTCCGAATGCGCAAGATACTCTCGCCGAACCGGGACACCCGCGCCGCCCTACCATCGACCCATGCGCGAGCCGGACGCCAAGCTTGACCCTCGGACCCTGCGCGCCCTCATCGCGTCGATGCCCAAGGCCGAGCTCCACCTGCACCTCGACGGCTCGCTGCGCGTGGACACGGCGCTGGAGATCGCGCGGACTCGCGGCGTGGACGCCGCGCGCACGTTCGCGGGCATGCGGGCGGCGCTCGTCGCGCCCGAGCACGCCGCCGACCAGGCGTCGCTCCTGCTCGCCTTCGACCTGCCGATCGCGCTGATGCAGGACGCCGAGGCGATCGAGCGCATCGCCGCCGAGCTCGTCGCCGACAAGGCGGCCGACCGCGTCCGCTACGCCGAGGTGCGCTGGGCGCCGCTGCTCCACACCGAGCGGGGCCTGACGGGCCGGCAGGTGGTCGAGGCGACCTGGCGCGGGTCGGCGGCGGCGGCGGCCGGGCGCGACATCGAGGTCCGGCTCATCGCCACGCTGATGCGCTCGCACGACCCGGCGCGCAACCTCGGCTTCGTGCGGGACCTGGCCGACCACGGGATCCCCGACGGGCTGGTCGCGGTCGACCTCGCCGGGCAGGAGGCCGCTTACCCCGACTTCGAGCGGCACCGGGCCGCGATCGAGCTCGGGCGCGAGATCGGGCTCCACGTGACGGTGCACGCCGGCGAGTGGGGCGGCGCGGCGCAGGTGCGGCGGGCGCTGGCGCTCGAGCCCGAGCGGATCGCGCACGGCCCGCTCGCCATCGACGACCCCTCGCTCGTGGCGGAGCTGGTCGCGCGCGGCACGTGGCTCGACCTGTGCCCCACGTCCAACGTCCAGGCGGGCATCGCGCCGACGATCGAGGCGCACCCGCTGCGGAGACTCCTGCTCGCGGGCGTGCGCGTGACCCTGAGCACCGACGAGCTGACCGTGTCCGACGTCACGCTCAGCGAGGAGTACCTGCGGGCGGTCGAGCGGATCGGGGTGACCGTGTCCGAGCTCTGGGCGATGGACCTCGCGGCGCTCGACGCGGCGTTCTGCGACGAGCCGACGAGGGCCCGACTGCGCGGCGAGTTCCTCGGCTGGGCGGTGAGCGTGCCCGAGGTGGCGGGAACCGGGGCCTAGGAAGGCGCGACCACACCAGTCGGCGGGACGCGGCGAGGCGGGCGCCGGGACCGAGCGATCCGGAGAGCTCGCGCTGTCGCGGGGGTCTATCCCGCCGCCGCGAGCTCCGCCAGCGCCTCCCCTTATCCTGCTGCCGCGAGCTCCGCAAGCGCCGTCTCGAGCGCGGCCGCGTCCTCGGCGATCCGGGTCGGCCGCTGGTCGTCGGGAAGCGCATCGGCCATCGCGCGCGTGGTCACGCCCGTGAGCATCAGGATCGTCCGGGCGCCGGCCGCCCGGCCCGCGGCCACGTCGGTCGCCGAGTCGCCGATCATCACCGCCTGCCGCAGGTCGGCGCCCACGGTCCTCGCGCCGAGCTCGAGCAGGTACGTGCCCGGCTTGCCGATGACGACGCTGGGCTCGGCCCGCGACGCGGTGGCGACAGCCGCCACCACCGAACCCGCGCCGGGCCAGAACCCGCGCTCCACGGGGAACACCGGGTCGCGGTTGGTGGCGATCAGCGTGGCGCCGGCGCGCACGCAGTCGGCCGCGGCGGCCACGCGCAGGTAGCTCATCTGCGGGTCGAGGCCCACCACCACGACGTCGGGGTGCCCGGCCGCCGCCCAGCCGTCGATGCCCTCCTGGTGCATGCGCGTGGCCGCGTGGCCGACCGACACGACCTCGAAGCCGCCCTCGCGCAGCTCGCGCTCGAGCCCCGACGTGCCGACGGCGAGCACCCGGTGCGCGTCGGGCAGCCGGTCGCGGATCCACTGCGCGCTGCCTCGGGCGGACGTCACCACCCGGTCGGCAGCGACGGGGGCGCCGTGCCCGGTGAGCCTCGGCACGTAGTCGGCGTGGTAGGCGGTGGCGTTGTTCGTGACGTAGACGATGTCGTCGCCCGCCGCCGCGCGGGCCGAGAGCAACGAGGCCACGCCCGGGATCGGCTCGCTGGAGCGGTAGACGACGCCGTCGAGATCAACGAGCAGCAGCATCAACCGATGCTACCGTCTGCCCATGCCCCCGGCGCCCCGCTCCCCGCTCGACGACACCGACCGACTTATCATCGACGGCTCGAACCTGCTCCACCGGCTCGGCCGGCCGGACACGCCGCCCTCGACCCTCGTGGGCCGTCTGCGGGCCTCGGTGCCCGTGGCGGTCGCGATCGAGCTCGTGTTCGACGGCGTCGGCCACGGCGTGACGGGGCGCCTCGCCCAGAACATGCACGTGCGCTATTCCGGGCGCCGGACCGGCGACGAGGCGATCCTCGAGCTCGCGGGCGACGGCCTGGCCTCGCCTGTCGCCGCCGCCCGGACGCTGGTCGTGACCGACGACCGCGATCTCCGGACCGCGCTCGCGGTGCGCGGCGCCCGGACGGCCGGGGTCGCCTGGCTGCTGGGTCGGCTCGGCGTCCAGGCGGCGCCGCCCGGGCCTGGTGGTCGGCGCTCGACCCTCGGCGCTGGCCGGCCGCCCGCCGGCTGGGCTCCCGGCGAGACGCGCGACGAGGCTGCGGACCGCCCTGGATGGCGTCCCGGGCGAGGCGCCACCGCGAAGACGGGCGCGCCCCACAAGGTGGCCCGCCACCGGCGGCACCCCCGGCATCCCTGAGGGCCGTCGGCGCCGCGGGCGAGCGCGCCGATGGCGGAGGGCGGGCGCCGCGACGGCGGCTGGCGCGCGGGCGACCCTGCGGGCCGCCGACGCCGCGACGGCGGCTGGCGCGTCTGACGCGGATCCTGCCGCTCGCCAGCCATCCTGTTAGCATGCGCCGGTGATCACCGAGCTCAACCAGATCTGGACGGGCCTCATCCAGTTCACCGCCCAGTTCGTCACGCCGGACTGGGGCTCGCTGATCGGCATCATCCCGGGGCTCCTGCTCATCGCGGTGGTCGGCCCGCTCCTGACGCTGCTCGCACTCGCGTGGCTGCGGTACGGCGTGCGTCGGCCCCGCCGCAAGGGAGCGGCAATCGCCGACAGCCGACGCCCGGCCGAGCCCGACGCGGACGGCAATCCCATCTACCCCGTCGGCGAGCCCTACAGCCCGGCCGAGCGGATGATCTACGAGCCGGGGGCCACGCTCTCCGCCTCGGGCGAGCCGCTCATGGTGGCCTGCCCCAAGTGCGGCCTCGTCCGCAGCGCCGCCCGCGACACGTGCGGCAACTGCGGCCTCTCGTTCACCATCAAGCCCGTCACCCGCTCGAGCGGCGCCGCGAGTCGGCCGTCGGGCGGGGCCGCCGCCGCCTGATCGACATCCGCGCCGGGCATCGTCCCGGCTGAGCGTCCCCTACCCCGCCGCTCGCGCTCCGGCGCCGCGGCCCAAGCGTCCCGGGAAGCAACCATGGCACAGGCCGCATCGCTGCTGTTCATCCTCGGCACCATCGCCGTCGCGGTCGCCTTCGCCGCGCACGTCGGCCACGCCGTGCTGCTCGCCAACGGTCGACGGCTGGCCGCGGCCCTGGCCCCCGTCGTGTCGCGCCAGCCGGCGCTCGCCGCCGCGGGCGTCACGGGCTCCTTCATCACGGAGCGGGTTGGGCGGGAGGCCGACGGCCCGACGCTCGCGTCGTCGCCCACCGGGCTCAGTCGCGCGGCGACCCTCACCGCCGTCATCGCGCTGGCGCTGCTCATCGGGTCGCTCGTCACCCGCGCCGTCGTCGTGGGCCGGGGGCCGTACGGGAACATGTACGAGTTCAGCGTGGCGTTCGGGACGTCGATCCTGGGCGGCTACCTGCTGCTGGGCCAGCGCTACTCGATCCGCCAGATCGGGTTCATCCCGGTGGGCGTATCGCTCGCGGTGCTGCTCTACGCCTCGTCGCTGCCGGGCGACGTCGAGCCGCTCGTGCCGGCGCTCCAGAACGCCCCCCTGCTCACGATCCACGTGGGGATGGCCGTGCTCTCGTACGGCATCTTCGCCACCGCGTTCGGGGCCGGCGTCGGGTACCTCGTCCAGGGCACCGGCGACCGCTTCTCGTGGCTGCCCTCGCACCGCACGCTCGACGAGGTCGCGTACCGCTCGGTGATCATCGCATTCCCCATCTTCGCCACGATGATCGTGCTCGGGTCCTGGTGGGCGTCCATCGCGTGGAGCGCCTACTGGAGCTGGGACCCGAAGGAGACCTCGGCGCTCGTGACGTGGCTCACGTACGCGATCTACCTCCACGCGCGCAACCAGCGCCGTTGGGCGGGCCGGCCGGCCGCGCTGCTGCTCGTGGTGGGCTTCGGGATGGTGCTCGTGACCTACTCGGGCTCGCTCTGGTTCACCGGGCTGCACGCGTACAGCGGGCTGTAGGCTCGGGCGCGGGCTGGCTCCTGGCCCGCGCTCCCGGCTCCTGGGGCCGCCGCCGCTGCGGGCCGCGGCCGCCGGGCCATCCTCTTGCCGCCGGGCCGTCCAGTCGCCCTCGCGCCGCTGCGCCCTGGCCTCCTCGCGCCGCCGGGCTCGCCATTCAGTCGCCGGGTGACTGCTAGGCGGACGACCGGACCGCTAACGGGCCGATTCGGGCCGATTCGGGCCGCCTTCCGAGCCATCTACGCGTCCTGCGCGTAGGTGGTGGAGCCGTCACCCGTCCCCCCTGCATACCATGCACCGCAGGACTGTATGGGGCGCGCGGGCGCGGCGCGCGCGGCGCGCGGGCGCGCGGGCGCGGCGGGCGCGCGGGCGCGGCGATGGGGCGCGCGGGCGCGGCGACTGGCGCGCGGGCGCGGCGCGCACGGCACGGCGGACATGGCGCAAGCCCGCTCCAGGCGAACTGCGCCCGGCACCCGCACGCGCTCGTGGCGAACTCGCGACGACCGGCGATCGCCGCCCGGCACCCGGCCCGCGGATCCGCCGCGTGAGTCGCCGATAAGTCGCCAACCTCACAATGGCCGCGAAATGGATGACGTCGAAGTCGGGCGGGCCCTCCGTGCCATCCGTGTTCGCAAGCGGCTCCGGCAATCGGACGTCGCCACCCGGGCGGGCGTCTCGCAGTGCACGGTGTCGCGCCTGGAGCGCGGGCCGATCAGCGACGCCACGCTCGGAACCCTGCGCAGGGTCGCGGAGGCGCTCGAGGCGCGGGTGGTCGTGAGCATCCGCTGGCAGGCGGCGGACCTGGACCGCCTGCTCGGCGCGCGCCACTCGGCGATGCACGAGGTCCTCGCCAGACTCCTCGACGAGCTGCCCGGGTGGGTCGCGACGCCCGAGGTCAGCTTCGCGGTCTACGGCGAGCGCGGGATCGTCGACATCCTCGCCTGGCACGCACCGACGCGCAGCCTGCTCGTCATCGAGATCAAGACCGAGCTCGCGGACCTGCAGGAGACGCTCGGCACGCTGGACCGGAAGGTCCGCCTCGCGCCGGCCATTGCCCGGGAGCGCGGGTGGGCGCCGGCCTCCATCAGCGCCTGGCTCGTGGTGGCCGAGGGCGCGACGAACCGCCGGCGAGTCGAGGCGCACCACTCCATGCTGCGCGGGAAGCTGCCCGATGGCGGCCCGCGACTTCGAGCCTGGCTTCGCCAGCCAGTCGGCTGCGTCCGGGCGCTCACCTTCCTCGCGGCGGGCCAGCGGCGGGCGGCGTTCCACCAAGTCCACCGCGTTCGCACGCCATACAGTCGCCGGGCGACTCCAAGGTGATGCGCGAGCGCCGGATCACCCCCACAGACCCCCGGCAGGCCGATTTCGTCGCCATGCAAGCATGCCATGAATAGATGGCAAACGCCCGCCGAAGTCGCCCGCCGAGTAGTCACCCCACGACTGGATGGCTAGTTGCGACGTGGCGGGATACCCGATGCTTAGCGGGTGACGCTCTCCGACGACACCGCACGACTCCTCGCCGACGTCGCCCTGGCCGTCATCGGCATCGCGCTCGCGGCATGGCTGATCCCCCGCCAGCTGCGCGTCGTCGGACAGCTCGGCGGGCGGCCCGTCGCCCGGGCGGTGGTCGTCGCCGCGGTCGTCCTGCTCGCCCTGTCCCTCCAGCCAGAGCTGTTCGGCGTCGAGAACGGCCTCCTCCTCACCATCCTCGCGCTGTTCCTCGTGTTCCGGCCCGAGGCCGTCGTCCAGCTCTCGGGCGGGCCGAGCGTCGAGTGGCGGGCGCTTGCCGAGGGCATGCAGCTCCAGCGGCTGGTCGCGGTCCACACCGACCGGCGGTCCGCCCAGCACCTCCCCGACGTCCGAGCCCACCTCGCCGCGCTGGCCGCCGCCGACTCGCCCGCGACGTCGCGCTACATCGAGCTCATCCAGGCCACGATCTTCGCCGACCCCGAGTCGCCCGGCATGGCCGACCGGTACGCCGCCCTGGCCGTGGAGGAGTCGAGGCTCCGCAAGCTCGTGGGCCCGCGGCCGGCGTTCGACGGCGGCCTGGTCGCGGTGGAGGAGGCGCGGCCGCCCCGTCACGCAGCCGACGACGACGCCGCGTCCGACGACGCCGACACAGCCGATCCGGCCGACGACGCATAGGGCCGACGCAGCCGACGACGCATAGGGCCGACGAAGCCGACGAAGCCACGACGCATACGGCCGACGCGGCCGACGCAGATGCCGGCTCCAACGGCCGACCCGGGCAGCCAGCACGCGACACGCCACTTTCGAACACCCGTTCGTTCTGCTACCGTGGACAACTCCGTGGACAACCGCGCCGGACCCTGTGGAAACCAGGCCAGGGCGGCGGGGACGAATCCCCGATCAGCGTGGACGGAGCGGCCTCGAGCGTGGATCGGCTTGGGACAGCCAGGAGCCGCTCGTTACCACATGTTGCGATGCGAACCGCCCATGGACCACTACATCTTGTGGTTTGGGGCTTGACCCCGCCATCCCGAGAGCGTAGAGTCAACGGGTCGCCCTGACGCCGGACGACCGTCAAAGGGCCCCGTCAGGAGAGCGGCAGACGCTGCTGGACGGACCCGGAGACTGTCCGGCCCAGCCCGACCCGACGGACGGCCTCGCAGCTACGCCTCACCCCCATCCGTGAGCGCGGGGCCACCACCCGATCGGCGCCCAGCGCGGCGCACGGCCCGGCCGGCATCCGGGACCTGCGTCAGGGCCCGAGCGGTGGCGTCGGCGCCAGAAGGAGGTCCCGCACCCCGGGCGGGAACGGAGGAGACGCATCAGATGGCACAGGCACGCGAGGTTGTCCCGGTCATGGACGCGAAGATCAGCAGGAAGGCGAAGCACGCGGCCGGGGGTGCCGCAGCCCGGAGCGGGCTCGGGGGCCCGTACGGGGCCAGCTTCTCCGGGGAGGGCACGCGCGGCCTCACCTTCGAGCGCCGCTGGACGCGGCCGGGCGTCCACCCCTATGACGAGATCGCCTGGGAGTACCGCACCGCGGGCATCAGCTCCGAGACCGGCAAGACCGTGTTCGAGCAGAAGGACGTGGAGGTCCCGGCGTTCTGGTCCCAGCTCGCCACCAACGTCGTGGTCAGCAAGTACTTCCGCGGCCACGTGGGCACGCCCGAGCGCGAGCACAGCGTCAAGCAGCTGATCGACCGCGTCGTCACCAGCATCGCCGCGTGGGCGGAGACCAACCGCTACTTCGCCACCGACGAGGACCTCGCCGCCTTCCAGGCCGAGCTGACCCACCTGCTCGTCCACCAGAAGATGAGCTTCAACTCGCCGGTCTGGTTCAACGTGGGGATCGAGGCGAAGCCGCAGTGCTCGGCGTGCTTCATCAACTCGGTCCAGGACAACATGAGCAGCATCATGGACCTCGCCAAGACCGAGGCCATGCTGTTCAAGTACGGCTCGGGCGCGGGCGTGAACCTCTCCCCCATCCGCTCGAGCAAGGCCAAGATGTCGGGCGGCGGCATCGCGTCGGGCCCGGTCAGCTTCATGCGCGGCTACGACGCATTCGCGGGCGTCATCAAGTCCGGCGGCAAGACCCGCCGCGCGGCCAAGATGGTCATCCTCGACGTCGACCACCCCGACGTCATCGACTTCATCGATTCCAAGGCCAAGGAGGAGCAGAAGGCCTGGGCCCTCATCGAGCAGGGCTACGACCCCTCCTTCACCGGCGAGGCCTACGGCAGCGTCTTCTTCCAGAACGCAAACCACAGCGTGCGCGTGACCGACGAGTTCATGCGCGCGGTGGAGCGCGACGCCGAGTGGCAGACCCACGAGGTCACCGACGGCCAGCCCGCCGGCACCTACAAGGCGCGCGACATCTTCCGCAAGATGGCCGACGCCGCCCACCTGTGCGGCGACCCGGGCATCCAGTACGACACCACGATCAACGACTGGCACACGAGCGCGGCCTCGGACCGGATCTACGCGTCCAACCCGTGCAGCGAGTACATGTTCCTCAACGACACCGCGTGCAACCTCGCATCGCTGAACCTCATGAAGTTCGTGCGCGAGGACGGCGAGTTCGACGTCGACGCCTTCCGGTTCGCCGCCAAGGTGACGATCACCGCCCAGGAGATCCTGGTCGACAACGCGAGCTACCCGACGGTCAGGATCGAGGAGAACAGCCACCGCTACCGGCCGCTCGGCCTGGGCTACGCCAACCTCGGCGCGCTGCTGATGAACCGCGGCCTCGCCTACGACAGCGACGAGGGGCGCAACTACGCGGCCGCCATCACCGCGCTCATGCACGGCGAGGCGTACCGCCAGAGCAGCGTCATCGCCCGCGACCACGGCGGCGCCTTCGTCGAGTACGACAGGAACCGCGAGTCGTTCCTGCGGGTCATCCGCAAGCACCGCGACGCCGCGTACGCCATCGCGCCCAAGGGCGTGCCGGCCGAGATGCTCGACAACGTCCAGGGCCTCTACGACGAGGTCGAGGCGCTGGGCACCGAGCACGGCTTCCGCAACGCGCAGGTCACCGTGCTCGCCCCCACCGGGACCATCGCGTTCATGATGGACTGCGACACCACCGGCATCGAGCCCGACATCGCGCTCATCAAGTACAAGAAGCTCGTCGGCGAGGGCTACCTCAAGATCGTCAACCAGACGGTGCCGGCCGCCCTGCGCAAGCTCGGCTACGACCCGGCCCAGGTCGAGGAGATCCTCGCCTACATCAACGAGCGCGAGACCATCGAGGGCGCGCCCGGGCTCCACAGCGAGCACCTGCCGGTCTTCGACTGCGCGTTCAAGCCGCAGAACGGCGAGCGGTCCATCCACTACATGGGCCACGTCCGGATGATGGGCGCGGTCCAGCCGTTCCTCTCGGGCGCCATCAGCAAGACCGTCAACATGCCCGAGGCGGCCACCGCCGAGGAGATCGAGACCGTCTACCTCGAGGGCTGGAAGCAGGGCCTCAAGGCCATCGCGATCTACCGCGACGGCTCCAAGCGCAGCCAGCCGCTGTCCACCGGTAGGAAGAAGGACGAGGGCGCCGAGGGCACGGTCGAGGACAAGGCGACGATCGAGAGCCTGCGCAAGCAGCTCGCGGCGGCGCAGGTCGAGGCCGTCAAGCCGCACCGCCGTCGGCTGCCGTCGGAGCGCACCGCGCTCACCCACAAGTTCGAGATCGCCGGGCACGAGGGCTACATCACGGTCGGCCTGTACGCCGACGGCCAGCCGGGCGAGATCTTCCTCAAGATGGCCAAGGAGGGCTCGACGATCTCGGGCCTCATGGACACCCTGGCCACCTCGGTCAGCCTGGCGCTCCAGTACGGCGTGCCGCTCAAGGACGTCGTGAACAAGTTCGCCCACGTGCGGTTCGAGCCCAGCGGCTTCACCGGCAACCCGGAGATCCCGATCGCGAAGAGCCTCGTGGACTACATCTTCCGGTGGCTGGGGTCGCGGTTCCTGCCCGACGAGGACAAGGCGAGCCTGGGGCTCATCGACCGCTCGCAGGTGGTCGCCGAGGCGCCGTCCCCCTACGCCAGCAGCCTGCGGCCGCGGGCGGACGAGGGCATGACCGCCCAGTCCGAGGCCGTGTCAGTGCCGGCCCCCAAGCCCGCGCCGGCGTCCGACGACACGCCCAAGGGCTCGGTCGCCAAGGCTTCGGCGCCCGCACCGGCCGCCGTCTCGATCCCGGTTCCGGTCGTCAAGGAGGAGCTCGCGGTCATCGCCACCGGCTCCGGCGCCAACGGCAACGGCGCGTCGAAGAACGGCGGCGGGCTGTCGGCCATTGCGGCCTCGCTCGGCGGCTCGCTGGGCGGCGGCCCCAAGGTGACCTTCTCGGCCCAGGCGGACTCCCCGTCCTGCGCCGAGTGCGGCTCGATCATGGTCCGCAACGGCTCCTGCTACAAGTGCCTCAACTGCGGGTCCACCTCGGGCTGCAGCTGAGGCGTCGGCAAGCGCAGTTCAGAGCCCCCGGCGTGCCCGGGGGCTCTGCGATTCCAACGGCGGCGACTGCTCGGTTCCCTACTTCCGGGGCCGGCCTCCAAGTAATATGCTACTTTTACGTAGCATATTATCTCTTGGCAGGACTCAGCCGTGAGGAGGGGGCGAGAGCGAGGTCTGGCGGAGAAGGCGCCTCCTCACTCCGGCGTTCCGGCTCCTGTCGCTGCTCGGGATCCTGTTTGCTGAGACGGGCCGAGATGTGCCAACGAGGCTCACCGTCACGCCGAGGAAGACCCTCAATGGAACCACCGCGCGATGGACGCGCGAGTTCGCCTTTGGTTCGATCACGTGCCGATTCGACTCGGTACTCGCATCCGACCCGGTTCGCCTACAGGTCGTGGAGCGTGTGGGGCCAGGTCTCGTGATCGAGTCACCATGGAACGTCGCCCTTCTGGATGGGGCGTTACGCATCGAGGCATCTGGGATCCGGCTGCGCGTCGGAGACAGGAGAGTTGCGCTGCCGCGATGGCTCGGCGTCAGGGTCGTCGTGAAGGAGACCACCGGAAGGGCGTCCGATTCGATCCGCGTTTGGTTCCAGATGTCACATCCGATCTTCGGACCGATCTTCGGCTACCGCGGGGAACTGCGCCGCGAGCCCTGCGGGCCGGCCCACCCACCTGGGCGCGACATGGAAGAAAGCGCCAGGCGGATGACCTGAAGAGGCGGCTGCGGCCGCCACCGTTGAGGCTGCCTAGCGGGACGTCAGCTCCGCCTCGTGTTCGCCGGCCGCCGGTCGACGTACTCCTGGAGCAGCGCGCGCATCACCTCGCTCACCGTCCTCCCCTCGGCAGCTGCGCGGCGGGCGACCTCGTCGCGGAGTCCCGCCGGGACGCGCGTGACGAGGCGCGGCGAGTGCTCCCCCGAGGCGGAGCCTCCGAGAGGGGGGCGTCCCCGGCGGGGCACCCAGGTTGAGAGGTCGTAGCCCGCCTCGGCCTCCTCGGCCATCCGGTCGAGGTCGGCATCGGTGATCACCTCGCCGTTCTTCGTTCTCAGAACCACTGCCGCATCACCTCCTCGAGTATCTTCCGATAGGAGGGCCGCATTCGCATCGCGTGGAAGATGGTCAGTCTGCCGCTCTCGTCTTCGATCGCCGCAACCTCCAGCGGCACGCCGTGCTGGTCCGGCCCGAGGAAGAGCACCTGGCCGGCTCGCCCGGGGTGTTCGAGCGGCAGGGGACAGGACCGGACGACGTGCAGCATGCGTTGATCGCTGATCCCGTGCTTGCGTGCGGAGGGGAGGATCGCCGCCTCGCCCACCACGTCCTCCCGCTATTGTGTCCCACACAACAGCCATGTCAAGGCGCCGGTGTGTGCAGCGATCGTGTCCGCCGGCGCTTATCCCTCGCTTGTCTCGTCCGCTGCTCCGCTCTCTCCATGGGTGGCCCTTCCCGCTCCGCGCCGACTGGCGACGCCCTCCTCGGTCAACGCCGCGATCAAGCAGATCGCCGACGTCATGCGGAGAGCGAACTACGCTGGCGCGCTCCAGTACGTGCCGGAGCTGTCCTGGATCCTGTTCCTGCGGATCCTCGACGAGCGCGAGCAGCTGGAGGCGGAGGAGGCGGAGGCGGTCGGCGCCACGTTCCATCCGTCGATCGTGGCGCCGTTCCGCGGGCGCGACTGGGCGGCCCCGAGGGCCTGAAGCGCCGCGCCCTCACCGATGGTGCCATGGGCGCCTTCCTCGGCTTCGTCAATGGGAAACTCTTGCCGTACCTGCGCGGGCTGCTCGGCGGCGCGGCGGCCTCGCCTCGCGCGTTGGACCGGACTTCGCCTGCAGGGATCCGATGGCGGAGGATCGGCGGGACTGGTCGGCGGTCAGCGTCCCTCGCCGCGACTCAGCTCGAACGCGCACGACGCGCAGAGCACGACCCCATCCTCGATCAGCCCGACGCGCGTTGGACCGGACTTCGCCTGCAGGTCGATCGTGCCGGGGACCCGGCCGTCGAGGTGGACCCGCCCGGCACACGTGATGTTCGGCGCAGGCGAGCGCCGACGAGCTTGCGACATGGCCATGCCCACCACCGTGCGTCGGCCGCGGCTCGGCGTCATGACGGGCCGTCATCGGCCGGGCATCGGCCCCCGTCCCTGGCCTCGTCGGGTTCGCCGCGATCCTGCTCCCCGCGGACGAGGCAGAACTCGTTGCCCTCGGGGTCCTGCATCCGCATCCACTAGAAGCCGCCGCGTCGACGTTCCAGGAGACCACAGGTGTCGGTGCGCCGACGGCGGGCGTACCGACCCACCACAAGGAGCGGTGGATCGCGGACGCGAACCGCGGAGTACTGACGCCAGCGGTGTTGCGGAACGCGCTGACGAAGGCGGGCCGAAGCAGGGCGGAGGCGCCCGTCCCGTGCCATCATCGCCGCCATGCACATCGGGCTGATCGGCGGCATCGGGCCCGCCGCGACCATCGTCTACTACGACCGGCTCACCCGGGCCGTGCGCGCGGCCGGCGGGCGGCTCGAGCTCACGATCGTCCAAGCGGACATCGACGAGCTCATCGCCAACGGCACCGCGGACCGCCGCGAGGAGCAGGCGCGCGTCTACGCGGGGCTGATCGACCGGCTCCGGGCGGCGGGCGCCGAGTGCGCGGCGATCACCTCGATCGGCGGCCACTTCTGCTTCCCCGAGACCGTGGCAGTCTCGTCGCTCCCCCTCGTGAGCGCAGTCGCGCCGCTCGACGCCCACTTCGCCGGGCTCGGGCTGCGGCGGGTCGGGCTGCTCGGCACCGAGATCGTCATGCGCACCCGGCTGTACGGGCAGCTCGAGCGGACCGAGGCGGTCGCGCCCGACACGGACCTCGTCGGGCTGGGACGCGTCTACCAGGACATCGCGGTCGCCGGCGCCTGCACCGACGCGCAGCGGGCGACGCTGCTCGAGGCCGGCCGGGCGATGGTGCGCGACCAGGGCGCCGAGGCGGTCGTGCTCGCGGGCACGGACCTCGGGCTCGCGTTCGACGGCTCGGTCGACCCCGGCTATGCGGTCATCGACGCGCTCGACGTCCACGTGGCGCTGCTCGCGGACCTGGCGCTGGGGCGTGTGTCCATCGGCCATCTGGCCGCTCCGTAGCGATGGGCTACGCCGCGCAGCGGGCTGCGCTCGACCGCATGCTCGCGGCGGAGCGTGCGATGGAACAGTCGCCCACGCGCGACGGCTGGGACGCCTGGCAGCGGGCGGCCGCCGACTACTGGGTGCAGCTCCACCCGGAGCTCGCCCGGTTCCGCCGCGGCAGCGTCGACGCGACGCCGACGGTCGAGGAGCTGCGGGAGCGAGCCGGGCTCCTGGCGACGGCGATGGACGGGGTCCCCGGCGACTGGCGCCTCCGGAAGCCGTCGCCCGAGCGGGTGCAGCACCTGGCGCGCGTCGGCTGGTTCCACGAGCTCTCCATCGGGCTGTACGAACCCGTGTGGGGCGCGCTCGAGCGCCTCCGGTCCGGCGACGCGTCGCGGATCGAGACGCTCATCCGCTTCCTCGAGGCCGACGTGTACTGCTTCGGGTCCGGGTACCTCAAGGCCGACCTCATCCGCTCCATGACGCGGTCGGAGCTCGGCGAGGCCGAGGTGGCGAGGCTGCGGCGCGTCGTCCTGGCGGTCGTCGGGAGCTACGACCGGCGCGAGTTCCGCGCCTACTGCCGGCTCGCCCGCCGGCTCGACTCGCCGTCGCTGCGCGAGGATCTGCGCGCGCTGGCCGCGTCGGACGACCGGCGGACCGCGCGCCACGCCCGCTGGGTCCTCGACGCGCTCGGCGAGGGGTAGGCCCCGCCTGCGGGGTGGGATCGCGGAGGCGGCGCGCGACAGCCTGCACCGGAAGCGACACCGACAATGTCGAGGGGAGGCTACAGCGAGGTCGCGCGGATCACAGCTGTCGGTCGGATGTCCATGCGCTCGATGTTCGGGCGTCCTGGAACGCCACGACCACGACGCGATCGGCGGCCTCGTCGATGCGGTAGATGATCAGCAGCCATGGCCATGGCCCCGGGATGAGACGCCAGCCCGAATAGCGTCCACTCAGCGGCCGGCCAAGCTTGGGGTAGTCCTTGAGCGGCTCGATGACCTGCGCAACGCGAAGCGGTGTCGAGGCCGGCAGCGACCGCGTCGCCTGAAGGTGTCGAAGCTGAGCTTCGGCACTCCTCGTGACGACAACGGTTGCCATCGGCTACTTCAAGTCTTCGAGCGGCATGTGGCGGCCCGCCGCGTAGTCGGCCTCGCCCGCCTGGATGGCCTCCCACGCGCCGGGGATCCCATCGAGGATCTCCGTGATCCGCTTGGGCTCCGGTTCCGCGGTGTCGAGCGCGCTCGACAGGAGCGACCGCGCGAGCGCCCCGGGCTGGAGGTACAGCCGCTCGGCCATGAGATAGAGCTTGGCCGCGTGTTCCTCATCGAGCACGACGTTGAAGCGGGTCGGCCGATCGCCAGGCATCCTGTCACCTTCGAGCACGTTACTGCACATATCGTGCAGTCCGACTCTGACACGCGGCGCGCGATCGGTCAATCACTCGGCCATGTTGCGGAGTGGCACTCGCCGGTGGCTTACCTCGTGAGGCCTGGCACATCTCGGACCACGTGCGGCTCGCGGCGACCGGCTATTGGCGTTCGCGCCGCGCTCGGCGGGCGCTCGTCGGGCTTGGCAAGCGGTAGGCCTCGCCCGCATCAACTAGGATCGGCGCGCTGTGCGCGTCTCGCCCCTGCGTCGCGTCATCGTCGGCATCGCGCTGCTGAGCCTTGCCGCCTGCTCCGCCAACCCGCCGACCACCCAGCCCGCCACCCCGAGCGCAACGGTCGAGCCGGGTGCGGCCTCGACCGGCGCGCCGCTCACGCCCGGGCCGAGCGTCCCGGCGCCCGCGTCGGCAGCGCCATCGCCCACGGGGTCCGCAGCCTCACCGCCCGACCTGTCGGCACGCCCACTCGTGTGGTTCGCGCCGCTGCCGCCGATGCCCACCGGCCCCGGTCGCGAGTTCACGGGGTCGGACGACTTCATGGGGCTGTTTGCGCCCGACGCGGCCTGGGGCGAGGCGGCGGGGCACGTCGGCGTGTTCAAGCTGTACGGGGAGTGGGTCGCCTACGACGCGACGGCTGACGAGCTGCGGACGGCGCTGGCCTCGATCGCCCGGCGCGGCATGGCCGTCGCCGTCGAGATGGGGCCGCTGAGCGCCACCGACGCCTGCGGCCGGGGGGTCGAGAGCTTCGCCGGGATCGACGAGGGCCGACGCATCAGCCAGCGCATCCGCGACGCCGGCGCCACGCTCCAGATCGTCGCCATGGACGAGCCCTACTTCTACGCGCACGTGTACGACGGGCCGAACGCCTGCCACTGGCCGGTCGGGCAGGTGGCGTCGGGCGTCGCCGACTTCGTGCGCGCGATGCGCGCCGAGTGGCCCGGGCTCGTGGTGGGCGACACGGAGCCGATGCCCGCGCCGGTGTCCGCGGCCGACCTCGCCGGCTGGCTCGACGCCTACCGCACGGCCGTCGGCGAGCCCGCGGCCTTCCTCCACCTCGACATGGACTGGTCGCGGGCTGGCTGGCCGTCGCTCGACGCAGCCGTCCGGGCGGACGCGGGCAGCCGCGGCGTGCCGGTGGGGATGATCTACAACGGCGGCTCGGCGTCGAGCGACGCCGCGTGGTCGGCGCTCGCGGGTCAGCGGATCCTCGCCGACGAGCGCGCCGCGGGCGGCCCGCCGGACCACGTCCTCTTCCAGTCCTGGATGGACAAGCCCGACCACGTCCTGCCCGAGACCGACCCGTCCACGTTCACCGCCCTGATCGACCGCTACCTCGACGACCACGCCGCGCTCGCCCAGACACCCGGCGGCCCCGTCAACCTCGCGCTCGGGCGGCCGGCGCGCGCGTCGTCGTCGATCGCGGGCAGCGGGCCCGGGCAGGCCGTCGATGGCGACCCCGACACGCTCTGGAGCGCGGGCACCGGCCCGCCGGCCTGGATCGAGGTGGACCTGGGGCGCGCCGCCAGGGTGGCCAGCATCCGGCTCACGGTGAGCCAGTACCCCGCGGGGAGCACCCGGCACCGGGTCAGCTGCGCGGCGACGGCGGGCGGCGCGATGCACCTGCTGGCGACCCGGTCGGACGTCACCCACGACCAGGACGTGCTCACGATCGCCCTCACGCCGGCCGCGACATGCCGGGTCATCCGGGTCGAGACCACGGCGAGCCCATCGTGGGTGGCCTGGCGGGAGATCGAGGTGTATGGCGCCGGCGCGTCGGGACGAACGGCACCTTGACCGGCTGGCAACGGCCGCCGACGATCGGGCCGACAAGCCAAGGGGGTTCGATGGGCCAGCCCTCGCTGCTCTGGACGATGGCGCTCGTGGTCGTCATCCCCGGCGGGCTCATCGTCTCGTGGCTGCGCGGGCCGAAACCCCAGCCGAAGCGGGCACCGGAGCCGCCCCACGTGGTCGTGCTGAGACGCGTCTCCTGGCTCGCGGCCGCCGGCCTCGCCTGGATCGTTGGCGCGAACCTGCCGAATGGGCTGGCGATCCCGGTCTTGGTCGGGGTCGCGGTGGTCGCGATCGCGGCCTCCCGCTGGTGGGATCGCCGCCACCCTCCGGTCCTGCTCGCCGACTCGGATCTCGTGATCCCTCCGCCGCGGGAGGCGTTGGCGATCCCCACCGCCGAGTGGGTCCGCGGGCTGCTGGTGGTGCTCGCAGTCGCAGGCGTGGGGACCCTCCTGTTTGCGCTCATCTCGCGGGCCGCAGGCTCGCAGTGAGTTGGCGGGCCGCCTCGTGGCCCCATCGGCGTCACCGCCCTCCGGATGGGCCAATCCGTTGCCCATCCGGCGCGGCCGCGTGTCGCTGGCGGTCGATCGGGCCACCGGCCGGCCCAAACGGCGGACCGAGCGGACCATGGGGCCGCCAGCCGGCCCGGCGGCGGGCCAGGGGGAGCCGGCCGGCCCGGCGGCGAGCGACGGGCCGAGACCCCTGCCGAAGCGGGCATCGGAGCCAGGCCGGCGGCTGCGCCGGCCGCGACCCCTGCCGAAGCGGGCATCGGAGCCAGCCCGGCGGCTGCGCTGGCCGCGACCCGAGCCGGCCCGGGGAAGGCGCGCATCTTGGGGCGCCCCGGCTGACGCGGCCACTGGGAGGCTCCCAACGGGCCCCACGAGGCTCCTGCCGCGCTACTCTCCGTGCAGGAGGGAGCCCATGCCCACGCTCACGATCGAGGACCGCACGGCGACCGGCCGACCGGTCGGGACGATCAGCCTGCCGGACGTGCCCGAGCGCATCACGCTCCGCGACCTGATCCGACTGCGCGTGCGCGAAGAGGTGGCGAGGTACAACCTCAGCCCCGGGCCGGAGTTCATCGGCCTCGTGCGGCCCGACGGCGCCGAGCCCGCTGCGCGCGGGTTTTGGATGTCGAAGCCGCGCCCGATCGACTGGGAGCGCCAGGCCGACATCGCCATCGAGAGCTTCGGGCGCAACGGCTTCTTCGTCATGGTGAACGGGAAGCAGGAGACCAGCCTCGACGCCGAGATCAGCCTCGCAGGCCAGCTCGACGTCGGGTTCGTGAGGCTGGTGCCGCTGGTGGGCGGCTGAGCGTGGGCGCGCAGGGGGAGCCGGCGCCGCGGAGCCTCGCCGAGCACCGCCGAATCGCCGGCGAGCGGGTCGACCGGGCGATCGCGTCCGCCGAGAACCGCTACTGGGACGGCGCGAACATCCCGGAGGTGCGCCAGCTGACGTCTGCGCCGCCGGACGAGCAGCGCTCGATCGTCATCACGCTCATCGATCGGGCGGCGTCCACGCCCGGGGGGCGCCTCGCCGGCATCTTCGGCATCCCGCACTCGCACAGCAGGATCTTCGCCATCGGCAACTGCCTGGGCGCCTTCGGGAGTCGACGACCTCCGTTCACTCGGGAGGACACGGCCCTCCTCCTGCACCTCGCCGCTCGTGCCATCTCCAGGCCTGGCCACCATGAGGGCTGGGGCCTGACGAGGCTGGCAGGCCAGCCGGTCCGGGCGGCCGAGCAGGCCGTCAGGGCGGGTGGCGTCGGCGAGCTGCGGGCGCCCATCCGGGAGCTGGCCGAGGCGCTCGGCACCTTCAAGAGCTACGACCTGACCGAGGCGGCCAAACAGCGGCTCCGCCTGCTCGCGCTGCTCCAGGCCGGCCCGACGGCTGCCGATGACGCCCGTCCGCCCCTCGAGCCGTCGATCGTGGACACCGGCGACACCTGGGGCGTGACCTGGAGGGCGAAGCTCGACTCGCTCACCTCCGGCCAGCGCAGCCTCTTCGTCCAGTGCTCGCTCTCGTCGGGGGTGGTGCCGTCGGCGGCGTGGCGCAAGAAGACCGCCGAGCTGGCGAAGACCCCCGGCGCCGGCGGGCTGCTGCGCGACATGCTCGCGGACGCTCCGACGTCGGCGTCGATGAAGCTTGCGCGTCACATGACGATCGGCGACCAGACCATCGCCATCCCCTACCCGGCCGTCACCGACGGCAACGCGACGATCCTCCGCGGCGCGATGTGGGCGGCGGCGGCGCTCGACGAGCCGTGGGTCGTGGAGTCGCTGACCGCGCTCGGCCTCCACTTCGGCACGTCGGGAGGGTCGTCCAACGAGGCGCGCGACGCGCGGCTGGGAAACACGGCCGCAGCCGCGCTCGGCGCCAAGGCGACGCCGGCGGCCATCGCCGGGCTCGGGCGGCTCAAGGCGAAGGTCACCAACCGCAACGTCTCCAAGCAGATCGCGAAGGCGCTCGAATCCGCGGCGACGCAGGCCGGGATCACGAGCTCGGAGCTCCTCGAGGTGGCCATCTCCCGCGAGGGGCTCGACGAGCGCGGCGTCCGCGAGATCGCGATCGGCGGCGGCGCGGCGGTCCTGGCCCTGGAGGGCGACGAGGTCTCGCTGACGTGGCGGGCGCCCGACGGGCGGGTGACGGCGAGGCCGCCGGTGGCGTTCGACGCCGAGAAGGCCGCCGTGGCGAGGGCGAAGAGCGCGGCCAAGGAGCTGCGCGCGTCGCTGGCCGTGGAGCGCGGCCGCGTCGAGGACCTGCTCACCGAGGACCGCGAGTGGTCGATCGACGACTGGCGGGCGCGGTACCTCGAGCACCCGCTCACCGGCAGCATCGGCCGACGGCTGGTCTGGCGGGTCCGTCGCGATGGCGCCGACGTCGCCACCGTGATCGCGCTCGAGGGCGGCGCCGTTACCGCCGACGGGCGGGCCTTCGACCTCGGGGCCGGCGACCGCATCCGCCTCTGGCACCCCATCGACGCCGCCGAGGCCGACGTCGCCGCCTGGCGCGCGCTGCTCATGGATCGCCGCATCCGCCAGCCGTTCAAGCAGGCGTTCCGCGAGGTCTACCGGCTCGCCCCGGCCGAGGAGGAGACGGCGACCTACTCGAACCGCTTCGCCGCCCACATCCTGCGCTACCCGCAGGCGCGCGCCCTGATGACGGCACGTCGCTGGGGCTCCAACTTCCTCGGGCCGTACGACGGCGGCTACAACGGCATCGCCAAGCGCGACTTCCCCGCCCACGCGCTGCGCGCCGAGTTCTGGCATGACGCGATCGAGGATGAGCTCGAGAACTGGGGGGCCGGCCCGGAGCACTGCGCCACCGACCAGGTGCGCTTCCTCCGGCCAGGCGGACGGGGCCGCCCCGAGGAGGTGGTGCCGCTCGTCGACGTCCCGGCCGTCGTCTTCTCCGAGACGATGCGCGATGTCGACCTGTTCGTGTCCGTCACCTCCATCGGCGCCGACCGCAACTGGCAGGACGGCGGCCCTGGCGGCGTCAACCGGTTCGGCCGCTACTGGGGCACCTACCAGGACGCCCCGTTGACCGCCACGTCCGAGGTCCGTCGCGACGCGCTTGCGCGCATGCTGCCCGGCCTCGCCATCGCCGATCGCCTCGAGCTCCTCGACCGCTGGCTCCGCGTGCGCGGTGACCTGCGCACCTACCGGATCCACCTCGGCAGCGGGAACATCCTCATGGAGCCCAACGACGCCTACCTGTGCATCGTCCCGGCGCGCGGCGGCGCGTCCGACCAGGTGTTCTTGCCCTTCGATGACGACCCGACTCTCTCGGTCATCCTCTCGAAGGCATTCCTGCTCGCCAGGGACGCCAGGATCAAGGATCCGACGATCACGCGGCAGATCCAGCGCGGCTAGTGAGGTCCGCACCGGCGGCGGTTGCCGAGGCGGCCGGCCCGCCGATGCGGGAAGCGAGGTCGCGGGTTTCGCCCGGACCTCGCTTCGAGGGCTGTTCCGCTCAGCTCGGGGCGGAGCCGCCGGCCTCAGGGGATGCATCTGCGGGCGGCGAGTCGACCACCGCGGTGTCGTCCGAATCGGTGTCGTCCGAATTGGTGTCGGCCGCAGCCGCCGCGGGAGCCGGCACGTCGCCGGCTTCGGCCAGCGTTGCCGCGGTGCCCGCCGGCGTCCGCCGGACCGCCGACACGAGGAACGCACCGCCGATCAGGATGAGGATCAGCGGGCCCGAGGCCGCCCGCACGATCGAGCCGGGGATCACCACGTTGAGCAGGGCGATCCCGCCGATGGCGATCAGGGCGAGGCCGACGACCCCGGCAACTCCGATGCCGCGGCCCTGCTCGCGCGACTGGTACGCCGCGCCAGCAGTCCCCCACCCGCTCGGCTGCGCGCTGGCGGTGGCCCAGCCGGAGGTCGACCCAGCGGTCTGGGCGGGCCCGTACGCCGCCGGAGCCTGGGCGGGCCCGTACGCCGTGGGGGCCTGGGCGGGCGCGCCGGCCTGCCACTGCGGGCTTTGCGGGCTCGGCGGGCTCGGCGCCCACTGCGGGCTCGGCGGGCTCGGCGCCCAGGCGGGCCCGGGCTGCGCCCAGCCGGGCATCGCGCCCTGGCCAGCCTGGCCCCACATGGCGGGCGCCCCGGCGGGGGCCGCCGACCAGGGGGCGTCGGGGATGACGATCGCGAGCAGGATGTAGGCCAGGATCGCGAAGCCCACCGACAGTAGGCCCGCGAGGACCCAGAGGATCCGCATGACGGTCGGATCGATGTCGAGGTACTCCGCCATGCCGCCAGCAACGCCGGCGAGGCGTCGGTCACGGCTGCGATAGAGGCGACGCGGGTTCACTTGCACCCTCCCTGGGAGTTGATCGCCACGCTGCCGACGCTCGTGTGGACGTCCAGGTCGGCCTTGTACGGGGCGGTGTCGTAGTTGGGCGTGACCCACGCGTCGCCGCGCTGGACGAGCCCGTTGACCGTTGAGGAGCCGAGGGTCGCGGTCGAGCGGACCCTGAGCCCGAGCTCGCTCGGCGCGCACACCGTGAGCGCGCCGGCGTTCGCGACCAGCGTGCCGCCGAATGAGGCGGTCGCCGGGAGCGTGACCGTCGCCTTGCCTGCGTTCACGGACAGGGCGAGGCGGTCGAGCGTCGCACCCGTGAGGTCGACGTCGAGGTCGCCAGCATTGACGGCGAGGTCGAGGTCGCCCAGGTGTGCCTGGCCGAGGTCGAGCGATCCCTGGCCGGCGTTGAGCTGCGCGTGCAGGTCCATCGCGGGTCCGGTGGGCAGCACCACGTTCCAGTCGACCCGTCCCGTGTGCAGGCCGGCGTGCCCGTTCGTGCCCGAGTCGGCGGTCAGCCGCGTGGCATCGGCCCCGATGTCGGTCCGGTGGTTGCCGGCGGCCTCCCGGGCGTCGAGCCTCCAGGCGTTGCCCGGCTGCGTCGTGACGTCCAGACGGCCGCAGTCGAGCGTCAGGTCCACGGCCACGTCGGACCCGAAGGCTCCGTCGTGCGTTTCGACGGACGTGGTCGCGGGGCGCAGGTCGGTGCAGGCGCCCGGCAGCTGGGGACCGGCGACCACGGTGCCGCCCAGGGCCAGGCCGGGCACCATTGCCGCGAGGATGCCGGCGGGGAGCGCCGCGGGGGAGCGGCGCAGGGCGAGGCCCACGCCGATCGCGACCAGAGCCAGCGGCCACAGCACCACGAGGGCGTCCGCCACGGCGGCCGGGTCGAGCAACCCGACGGCATCGAGCGCGGCCACGGCACCGGCCGCGATCAGGAACACCCCCACGTAGAACGAACCGCGTCTGACAGTCATGGCCACCAACCCTCGCGTGCGCCGGTGGCGGCCCTCGAGCGCTCCGTGGAGCCGAGGCGCCGACCGGCATGGAATTCGATGGCCTGACTGTGCCGCGCGCCGGCGGCCTCGCCCAGCCGGGCAGCGGGCATCTTGGGGGTGGGGCAATCCCTACCGCCGTGGCGGCACCGCCCACTTCTCCAGACGAGGCCCGCCGGGGCACCCCCCGTCGGCGTTGCGGCGCCGCAGCGGCACCGCCCGTCGGGGCAGACGGCGCCCGCCGGGGCGGGACGCGGTCAGCCGTGGCGGCCCGCGGTCAGCCGCTCACGAGGCAGAACTCGTTGCCCTCGGGGTCCTGCATCCGCATCCAGTAGGAGCCGCCCTCGTCGATCGGGCCGCGCTCGTCGGAGGCGCCCAGGGCGACCAGGCGCGCAGCCTCGGCGTCGATCCTCGCGCGTCGCTCCTCGAGCGGGCCGTTGCCGCCCACCGCGAGGTCGAGGTGCATCCGGTTCTTGACCACCTTGCCCTCGGGCACGCGCTGGAAGTAGACGTCGGGCAGGCCGTCGGGCGCCTCGAGCATCACGTCCTCGCCGTCGGGCAGGTCGACGGGTAGGCCGGGATAGCCGAGCGCGTCGGCCCAGAAGCGGGCCAGGGCGACGGGATCGGCGCAGTCGATCTCGACGCTGAAGCGAACCACCATGGGAGTCCTCCTCGATGACGACGGCGTGGTAACCGCTCCGGACATACTCACAGGTTATTCCTGTCAGGCTGGGTCAGGAATGTGCAGGCGCGCGGCGCGGGCCGCGGCCCCAGCCGCGATCCTCGCCATACAGTCGCCCGGCGCATGCTCGGCGGGCGGCAGGCCGGAAACCTCGCCATCCAGTCACCGGGCGCATCGTTGGCGCGGACAGACGCCGGCCCCGCGCACGAAGTGTCCCCGGCGGGATCCACGCTCGTCGCCTACGAGCCGCCCCACGAATGGATGGCAATCGGGCGTGGCATGCCGCGCGTCGGACGGCGCGGCGATAGGGACGGCGCGCGGCGGTGAGTGTCGAGCACGAGGATCCGCGGTGAGTCGAAACCTGCCAGGCGGACGTACTGCACCCGAGCCGTCGCGTTGGAACCTGCCAGGCGACGAACTGATCGCTCGGCGGGGCTGCGGGGCGCGTTTCCTGTCAAACCGGGACCCAGCGGGTTCCGAGCCGACCGGGGGGCTGCATCGTGTCAACCCAGTGGGTTGCGAGCAGCCCGGTTGCGAGCAAGCCCGGTTGCGGGGCGCGCCCAGCACGCGCCCAGACGGCGATACCTGACAGCAGGTGTCGCGGCGCTCGTCCACCATAGGTTCAGCAACCGCCACGCGAAGGGGTCCCGCCATGCCGTCCGCACCGATCATCCTCGTCCCCGGGTTCTGGCTCGGCGCCTGGGCCTGGGACGAGGTCGCCGGCGACCTGCGCGCCGCCGGACACGACGTCACGCCGATCACGCTGCCCGGGCTGGAGTCGGCCGACGCCGACCGGTCGTCGATCACCTTCGAGGACCACGTGGCCGCCATCTGCGCAGCGGTCGAGGCGGCGGGCCGGCCCGTCGTGCTCGCGGTCCACAGCGCGAGCGGCTACTCGGGCTATGCCGCGAGCGACCGGATCCCCGAGCGGATCGCGGCGATGGTCTACGTGGACACCGCTCCCGGCAAGCCGCCGCTCGACCCGGCGTTCGACGGCGTCGAGAAGCCGATGGTCTGGGCCGACATCGAGGCGGAGGAGAATCTCGACGGGCTGACGCCGGCCCAGATCGCCACCTTCCGGGAGCGCGCGGTCCCGGTGCCCGGCCGCGTCCTCCGTGACGGGTTCGACTTCCGCAACGACGCCCGGCGGGACATCCCGAGCACGTTCGTCTGCACCGGCTACGCCGCGGAGCAGTACTGGACCTACGCGGGCGCACACCCCGAGTGGAGCTTCCTCGCCGGCATCCCCGAGCTGCGCAACCCGACCTGGGTCGACCTGCCCACGAGCCACTGGCCGATGTGGTCGCGCCCGGCCGAGCTCGCCGCGATCATCGGGGACGTGGCCGCGCGCGCCTGAGCACGGCGGCTCCTGGCCCGGGATTCCGACCGCGTGGCATCGACGCGACGAGGCCACTCGACAGGGCGCGTACGCTTTCGGCGTCCTGGATCGAACGTCCCCGCGAGCAGGAGACCCGAATGAACTTCAACAGCGTCCTCATCGGTTCTGCGGACCCCGCCGCGCTGGCTGCGTACTACACCAAGCTCCTCGGCGAGCCGGGCTTCGCCGACGGCGGCTACACGGGCTGGATGATCGGCTCGGGGTACCTCACCGTCGGGCCGCACAGCGAGGTCAGCGGCCAGAACGCGCAGCCCGGCCGGATCATCCTCAACTTCGAGACGACCGACGTGGCGGGCGACTTCGCGAAGCTCAAGGCGGCGGGCGCGATCGTCGTCCGCGAGCCGTACCAGTTCGAGGAGATGCCCGGCTCCTGGATCGCGACGCTGTCCGATCCCGACGGCAACTACTTCCAGCTCGTCACGCCGATGATGGCCGCGCCCGAGGGCTGACCCCCGTCCTCGCCATTCATGCGCCGGGCGGCTGCAAGGCGAGCGGCCGTCACCAACGATGCACGGGGTGACTGGTTGGCGCGCGCGACGCGTCGATGGGGCCCGTGGGCGAGCGATAGCACGCGCCCCATGAATGGACGGCGCGGCGCGCCCGCCGAGCAGTCACCCGGTGACTGGATAACGCACGACGAGGCCGCGTTCCAGGGGGCCGCGGCCGGGCCGCGGCCTCGCCGCGGCGCGCCGCCAGCGGCGCGCCACCAGCTGCGCACCGCCGCGCTCAGCCCGCCGCGTTCCGCTCCAGCAGCACCACCGTGCACGACGGCTCAGGCCCGAGCGCCAGCAGCACCACGTGGTCGAGGCCGGCGAACTCGCTGGCGCACTGGTCGAAGTTCACCGGGATGCTCGCCGCGGTCATGTTGGCGTACGTCTGGAGCGTCTGGACGAAGACGCCCGGGTGGAGGCCGGCGGTCCAGGCATCGATCAGCGTCGCTGACGTCTGGTGGCAGACCAGCGCGATCTGGGCCGGGGCCAGCCCGTTCCGGGCAAGCACCTCGAGGACGACCTTCGGCGGCTCCGGCACCCCGAAGTCGATGAACGCCTTCATTCCGAGGTCGTCGGTCATGTGGAAGTACGGCGGGCCGAACGTCGGCGACGCGACGGGCGGCGTCGGCGGCACCACGGGCTCAGGGTCGGGCGCCACGTACATGCCGCCGAAGTACTGCCAGCCGGCCGCGACGGCGAGGTCCTTGACCCGCCACCTGGAGGCGTCGTCGGTCAGCTGCATGACCGCCGCGCCCGCGCCGTCGCCGGCGCTGATGCTGGGCTGGGTGTGGTAGTCGACGAAGCGCGTCCAGTCCGCCCCGACCACGATCAGGGCGTTGGTCGCGCGGCCCGTGGCGAGCAGGCCCTCCGCCACGAGCAGCGCGTGGGGGAAGTTCGCGTACTCGCTGTTGACCGGCATGATCACGGCACTCGGCGGCACGTGGAGCGCGATCGCCATCGTGGCCAGGTCGTTGGGCATCATCCACGAGCCGAACGACGCATAGCCGACCACGAGGTCGATGTCACCCGCGACGACGCCGGCGGCGGCGAGCGCCGCGGCGGCAGCCTCCTGCATCAGCCCCGCGAGCGTCTCGTCGGGGCCGAGCACCCGCCGCTCCTTGTACCCGGTGAACAGCCCCTTGCCCTTGTGCTTCGAGCGGAGGTAGTCGAAGATCGGGTCGTCGTTCCTGCGGATCGCCGCCGGGACGGCCGAGCCGGTGCCGGTGATCGCGGGCGTCGTCATGGCTCAGTTCTCCGGCGGGTCGACCGGCGCGGGCGCCAGGCCGAAGTAGGTGGTCAGCACGTGCTCGGCCGTCTGGAGCGCCCCCTCGACCCAGCCCTGGGCGCGCGAGTACGCCTCGCCCGTGACGTACACCGGCGCCCCGGCCACCGGATGGGCGATGGCGGGCCCGACGACCCAGCTCTGGACGCCGATGTTCCAGAAGTTGACGCCGCCCCCGAACGGGTCGTCGATCCAGTCGTGGTAGACCGCGGCGTACGGCGGCGGCGCCCCCGGCACGCCGTGCAAGATCTCGAGCTCGCGGTGCACCTCGTTGACCAGCGCGGTCGGCGCCTGCCAGTCCTCCCAGCGGTCGTTCGAGAGGTCGTCGGTGATGGCGGCCCGCGCCTCCGGGGGAAGGGCCGCGGTCTGGAGCGGGTAGTTCGCCGGATCCGTCGCGAGGCCCTGCCAGAAGCCCACGTCGTCGGTGTCGTCGTAGGTCGCGAGCAGGATCGAGTTGCCCGCCTTCTCCGTCGTCCAGTAGTAGACCTGCCGGAGCGGCAGGTCGGTCACCGACCGCCCGCTCGACACGCCCGCGTCGACCCACCAGGGCTCGTGATAGGCGACGAACGCCTTGAACAGCGGGATCGGCGTCACGGTGGTCATCAGCGAGCGGAACGTCGGGTCGCCCATGACCGCGCCCGTCGGGTCGAGCAGCTCGAGCGAGCGCCGCGGCATCGAGAGGATCACCGACCGCGCGAGGACGGTGCACCGCCGGCCCGCGTCCAGCTCCTCGACGTGCAGCTCCAAGCCGGTGGTGCCGTCGGGCAGCGTCTTGGGCACGAGCGACTTCACCTGGTGCCGGAGGTGGACCTCGCCGCCGTTGGCCTCGAAGCGGGCCGCGAGCTGGATCGGGACCTGCTCGTAGCCCTCCTTGATCCGGCTGTAGGTGATCGTCTTCCCGAAGTCGCTGTTGAGCACGACCGTCTCGGCGGCGTTCCAGTTGAGCTGGGTGGTGTCGTAGCCGTTCGACTGCTGCGTGAACCGGAACGCCTCGCCGCTCATGTTCTGCGCGAGCAGGTTCCAGAAGCCCTGCTGCCACAGCGGCCGGCCGCCGTACTCCGCGGTCTCCACCGCACGCCGGAGCGCGTCGCCGGTGAGCCCGACCGTCGTGGGCGCGATCGCGGCGATCGCGTCGGGCAGCAGCGTCTCGATCCGCGCCGCCTCGCCGGCCGTCAGCCGGAACGGGACCTTGGCGGGATCCGCCAGGTCCTCGAGGCGCAGCTGCAGGCCCCGGAGGTAGGCGAGGTTCTTGTCCTCGCCCACGGGGGCGGGGATCGGCGTGAGCGCCAGCACCTTCTCGACGAGGTGCTTCACCAGCGGCTGCGACGAGAGGTAGCGCATGCCGCCGAGCTCGCATGCGACGTCGAGCCGTCCCGGCAGGTGGACCGAGAGCAGCCGCCCGCCGATGCGGTCGCTCAGCTCGAAGACGCCGACGCGCCGCCGCTGCACCGGGCCGAGCGCCGGGTCCGTGAGGCGCCAGCCGCTCCAGACGCCGGACACGCCGGCCCCCACGATCGCGACATCGAGCACGTCCTGCGCCACAGCGCCCCTCCATGGTGTCGACTGGTCCCCGGCGAAGGCGCAGAGCGTAACCGGTATCGGCCGCGGGCAGAAGGGGCTGGTGCCCGGGCCGACCTTGCCGCATCATGGCGCCCACACGGTCATCCGTGGTGGCCACAGCGTTCCGGGGCGATCACCGATGGCGAGGAGGCGTGATGCAACCGCAGGGACCCCTGTCCGGCGACCCCACGCCCCCGCCCACGACGGCGTCGGTCCTCCTCCAGATGCTCAAGGCCGAGGGCGTGAGCCGCGTGTTCGGGATCCCCGGCGGCGCCCTCGTCGGGATGCTCGAGGCGATCAGGGCGGACCCGACCGTCACGTACCACACGTGCCGCCAGGAGACGGGCGCCGCGTACATCGCGGACGGCTACGCGCGCGTGAGCGGCGGGCTCGGCGTCGTGCTCGTGACCTCGGGCCCGGGCGCCACGAACGCGGTCACCGGGGCCGTGAACGCCGACGCCTCGGGGACGCCGCTGCTGGTGATCAGCGGGGAGATCAAGGAGGCGTTCTTCGGCCGCGGCTACCTCCAGGAGGGCATCGACGCCGACCTCGACGTCGTGGACCTCTACGGGAGCGCGATCGACTACTCCGAGATGATCACCTCGCCGCAGAACGCCCAGGAGCTCGTGCAGTCCGCGCTGCGGCATGCCTTCGGCCCGCCGGGCCGCGCCGCCCACCTGAGCCTGCCCGGCGACGTGGCGATGACGCCGCCGACCCCGCCCGTGACCCCGACCGCGCCCCCCACCTACCGGGTGACCAACGGCTTCGTGGACGTGGCCGGGGTCACGGCCGCCGTGGACGCGATCGCGGCCGCCAAGCGCCCCCTGCTGATGATCGGCGACGGCTGCCGGCGGGCGCTCACCGACCCGGCCGCGCTCGCCGCGTTCGTGGCGGCCGTCGACCACCTCTCGGTCCCGGTCATCACCGACCCCGACGCCAAGGGCCTGTTCCCCGAGACGCACGCGCTCTCGCTGCGGAACTTCGGAATCGCGGGCTGCGCCTGGCCGCCGCAGTACCTCGCCGGCCAGCCCGGCGCCCCGTACGACGCGCTCGTGGTCATCGGCTCGCCGCTCGGCGAGCTCGCCACCAACACCTGGGAGGGGCCGTTCGTGCCCCAGGGCCCGTTCATCCAGGTCGACAACGACCCGAGGGCGATCGGGCGCGCCTTCCAGATCACCCGCGGCGTCGTGGGCGAGATCGGCGCCGCGCTCGCGGCCTTCTCGGCAGCGGCGAAGCAGGCGACGGTCGACCCGGCCGTGGCCGCCGAGCGGCGGGCGTTCGTGGCGCAGATCAAGGCGACCTCGCCCTTCAAGGACCCCGAGAAGCGGACGGCCGGCACCACGCCCATCAAGCCGCAGGAGCTCGCGCGGATCGTCTCCACGGGCCTCGAGCCCGGGGCCCACATCTTCGTCGACGCCGGCAACTGCGTCGGGTGGAGCCTCCACGACATGGTGGTCGACCCGCCCACCCAGATCCACACCGCGCTCGCGATGGGTCCGATGGGCTTCGCCACGGGCGCCGTGGTCGGCGCGAGGCTGGCGGCGCCGAGCGTCCCGTGCGTGGCGGTGGTGGGCGACGGCGGGTTCATGATGCAGCTGGGCGAGGTGGCCACCGCCGCCCAGTACGGGATCGGGGCGATCTGGGTCGTCCTCGCCGACCACGACCTCGCGATGGTCAGCCAGGGCATGGCGACGATCACGAAGGACCCGACCTACGACCACTACTACAAGCTTGGCTGGACCGACCTCGCCGCGGCGGCGCGGGGCCTCGGCGCGACGGCCTACGAGGTGAGCTCGCCCGACGACGCGGCGGCAGCCCTCCTCCAGGCCCTGGCCGGCGCGGACACGGGCGTGCCGCAGGTGATCGTCGCCGCCATCGACACCAGCGAGATGCCCCCGTACGACTACGCGCCGCCGCCGCCCGCGCCGCCCCTGCCGTGAACCAGGGCAGCGCGCTCCTGAGCTTCCTCCCCAAGGTCATCCGGGCCCGCCTTCGCGCCGGTGCCGGGCCGGCCGCGGGCGTGGAGCGGCGGGAGGCGGTCGTCCTCGCGGCCGACATCAGCGGCTTCACCCAGCTCGTCGGCTCGCTCAAGGACACGCCCGCCGACATCGGCGAGCTGAGCGCGATCCTGAACCGCAGCTTCAGCGAGCTGGTCGACGCGATCGACGAGGCGGGCGGCGACACCGTCGGGTTCGCGGGCGATTCGCTGCTCGCCTACTGGCCGGTCGGGCCGAGCGACGCGAACGGGTCGGGCGAGGCCGCGAGCAGGGCGGCGGCGATCGGGGGCGGCGCGCCGGCCAACGCGGCCAACGCGGCCAACGCGGCCAACGCGTCCAACGCGGCCGAGGCGGCGGCGAGTGCAGCGGCCGCCGGGCTCGAGGCGCAGCGCCGGCTCGCGGGCGCGGACAGCCGCATCCGCATCCGGATCGGGCTGGCCGTCGGCGAGCTCGCGCTGTTCACCGTGGGCGGTGTCGCGGACCGGTGGCTCGTGGTCGCGGGCGGTCGGGCAGCGGCCGAGGCGGCCGCCATCCAGGACCGCGCGGAACTCGGGCACGTCGTCGCCACCGAGGCCTTCGCCCGCGCGGCCGGACCCGCCGTCGAGACCGCGGCTGACGGCGGCACGATCCGCGTGGTCGCCGTGGCCGGCGGGGCGCACCGCGCGGCCGTCGCGGGCGAGGCCACCGCCGGCGCCGGCGAGGACGGCTGGGCCGTCGACCCGGCCGCACTGGTCCCCTACCTGCCCGCCACCGTCGTGGCGCGGCTCCAGGCGGGCCAGGACGAGTACCTGTCCGAGATCCGCACCCTCACCGTGGTCTTCGTGCGCACCGCCGAGCTCGGCCAGCCCGACGACCTCGACGCGATGCAGCAGGCCGTCTCCGCGATCCAGGAGGCGGCGTTCCGCTACGAGGGCACCCTCACCGCGGGCGTCGACGAGAAGGGCGTCACGTTCGTCGCGGCGTTCGGGATGCCGCCCGAGGCGCACGAGGACGACGTCAACCGGGCGCTCTCGGCGGCCCAGGCCCTGCACCTCGCGCTGGCCCCGCTGGGCCGCCCGCACGGGATCGGCGTCGCCACGGGGCGCGCATTCTGCGGCCCGAAGGGCGACCACGTCCGCCGCGAGTACACGGCGCTGAGCGACGCGGTCAACCTCGCCGCGCGCCTCGCGACGGCCTCGGCGAAGCCCGGCGGCACGACGATCTACTGCGAGTCGGCGACAACACAGGCCGCCCGCGGCCAGTGGACGTTCGACACCGCGGTGTCCCTGCGGATCAAGGGCAAGACCGAGCTGCTGACCGCGTTCGGCCTCCAGCGGCGCGTGGCGCGGGCGGGACTCGCGGCCGGGCGCATGGTCGGCCGCCAGGGGGAGCTCGAGGCCATCGACGTCCTCGTCCGTCAGCCGGCGGGCCGGACCGGCCGCCTGGTCGCGATCGTGGCCGACCCCGGCATGGGCAAGTCGAGCCTGCTCGGGGCGGTTGCGGCACGGCTCCAGGCGGAGGGCAGGCGCGTCGCGATCGGGTACGCCGACCCGCTCGAGCGCTCGGTGCCCTTCCAGGCGTGGTCCACCGTGTTCTCCGCGATCCTCGAGGTCGACCTCGACGAGCGCGAGCAGGCGAGGGCGGCGCTCCTCGAGCGCGTCGGCCAGCGGGCGCCGCTCCTCTCGCCGGTGCTCGGCCTCGACATCGAGGACAGCGACGCGACCTCCGGGCTTCGCGGCGAGCAGCGCCTCGCCGCCATGCGGGAGTTCCTGACCGAGCTGCTATGGGCCGAGGTGGAGCGTCGCGGCGGGCTCCACCTGCTGTTCGAGGACCTCCACTGGTTCGACTCGGCGTCGTGGGGCCTCCTCGACGAGGCGGTCCGCCACCCCGGGGTCACCGTGGTGGCCACGACACGCCCGGAGGACCCGGCGCGGGCGCGCGGCTCGCTCGACGACCTCGCGGGCGTCGAGGTCCGGCGGATCGCCCTGCGGCCGCTGTCCGACGACGAGGTCGACGAGCTCATCCGCTCGCAGCTCGGCGCGGAGCGCGTGGACGCGAGGGTGCGGGCGCTCCTGCTCCAGACGTGCAAGGGCAACCCACTCTTCACGGTCGAGGTCGTGAAGGGCCTCGTGCAGCGCGGCGCGTTGACGGTCGTCGACGGCGAGGCGGTCCTGGCGGGCGATGGCGAGGTGGCGGTGCCCGACACGGTCCACGGCGCGATCACCGCCCGCCTCGACGGCCTGACCGCCGATCAGCAGCTGACCCTCAAGGTGGCGGCCGTGATCGGCTCGCCGTTCGAGTCGGCGCTGCTGGCGCGCGTCCACCCGACGGGCCGGCCGCTCGAGGGGATCCTCGGCGACCTGAGCGACCTGAGCGCCGGCAATCTGGTTGGGCCGGTCGGCGAGGGCCTGTTCGACTTCAACCACGCACTGACCCGCGAGGTCGCGTACGGCCTGATGATGGGCGACCAGCGGCGCGACCTGCACCGGGCGGTGGCCGAGTGCTACGAGGCCGAGGAGGAGCGCGACACGCTCTACCCGGTGCTCGCCCACCACTGGCTGCGGGCCGAGAACGGCGAGAAGGCGATCTCCTACCTGACGCGCGCCGCCGTGGCCAGCCTGGCCCACGGGATGCCGCGCGAGGCCGTCGACCACGGGATCCGCGCGGTGCGCGTCCTGGGCGTGGACCTCGAGACCGATCCCGCCAAGATCCGCGCGGTGCTCCCGGGCGAGCTCGCCGAGATCGACCGGCTGATGGCGGGCCGGAGCCCTGCCGACCTCGTCGGGCTGCCCGAGCTCGTCGACCCGGAGATCGGCGCGGGCATCGGCATCATCCTCCAGGCGATGCCGTCGGCCCACCAGAGCCTCCAGACCGAACTGTTCGCGCTGATGGCGGTTCGGAACCTCAACCTCACCCTCCGGTTCGGCGCCGGGATCCTGGCCCCGGGCGTGTACGCGATGTACTCGGTCGTGCTGCGGGGGCTGGGCGCTGACAGCGCCACGGCCTTCGCCTTCAGCGAGCTGGCGCGCACGGTCGATGCGGCGAACGGGGGCGTCCTGGCGGCGGTCGTGGCGTTCGTGCACGTGTGGTTCAACAACCACTGGCACCAGCCGCTCGCGACGGGCATCCCGATCGCGCTCGCCGGCGCGGATGCGGGGCTCGCCGGCCCCGACCTCCTCTACGGCTCGTTCAACCTCGCGGCCGCCACCACCGCCCTGGCCACGAGCGGCGGGCAACTCGACGAGGTCATCGCGATGGGCGAGGCCAGCCTCGAGCGCATCGGAGCGCGCAGTGCGACCGCGGCGTTCCACTGCCGCCTCGAGGCGCAGATGGCGAAGGCCCTCGCCGGGCGCACGCCGGCGCTCACCTCGCTCTCCGACGAGCGCTTCGACGAGGCGGAGCTCGCGGCGATGGCGCACACCAGCAACTTCAACCAGACCGCGTACTACCACATCGCCAAGGCGCGCCTCGCCTACCTCGATGGCGACGCGGCCGGGGCCTGCCGGTGGGTGGGCCAGGCCGAGGCGCTGCTCCCCTCGTTCGTCGGCCAGCCCGGACAGGGCGAACTCGCGGCGCTGGGCGCCCTCGCGCGGCTGGCGGCGCTGCCCGACGAGCCGGCAGCCCGCGACGAGGTCCTGGCCCAGGTCCGGGGGGCGCTGGCCGCGCTCGACGCATGGACCGCGGACAGCGCGGCGAACTTCGAGGCCATGGCGGCGCTCATCCGGGGCGAGCTGGCCGCCCGGGAAGGCAGGCTCGCGGAGGCCGATGCGGCATTCGGCGCCGCCATCGCCGCGGCCGTGGCGCACGGCGCCCCGCAGTGGGCAGCCCTCGCGGCGGAGCGTCGCGGACGGGTGGTCGAGGCGCGTGACCGCTCCGAGGCGGCCGCCCACTTCGCGCAGTCCGCCGCCAGCTACCGCGCCTGGGGTGCCCACCGCATGGCCGAGCGGATGGACGCGCTGGCCGGGGTCCGCGCCACGGGCTGATGCGGTCCGGCGCTCCCGCGCCAGGCCTGGTCCTCAGCCGCCCAGGAAGAACGCCGCCGTCGACCCGTACCAGCTGGGCGTCAACCGCACCATCGGGCCCCTCCACACCAGGCAGCGCCGGTCCCTCGATCCTACGCCGCGAGCCTCGGGCGCGAGCCGCGGCCGCGCATGCCTGCTACTCGGGCCGCCCCGGTTCGCCTGCGCGGTCGAAGCGGCTCCGCTAGAGTCCCGGGGAGCCAAGCGGCAGCACAGGGAGCGACGTGGCGAAGCAGGACTGGGCGGACATCTCGGACGCGAAGGCGGCTCGCCGCCTCGGCGGCCTGCTCGGCGTGGACTTCGACGCCCAGCCCCTCGGCGAGCTCGGCGGCTCCGAGGGGGCGCTCGCCGTGGCGGGCGAGGACGCCTGGGTCGCGCTCCAGGTGGAGCGCAAGCACAGCCACCCGGTCGAGAACGTGCTCCAGTACTGGCCCTGGCTCGAGCGCAGCCGGCGCCGGCTGGTGCTGGTCCACGCCATCGCGCCGGATGCGCGGCGCCGCACCGGGCCGCGCGCTGATCTCACCGCCTGGACGGGCGCGATGATGGAGCGCGTGCTGCCCAGCCGCTTCGCCTACTGCCGCGTGGAGCTGGGCTCGCGCGACGAGCCGGCGCAGATGGACGCGGCCCGGACCGCCGTCGAGGCGCTGCGTCAGCCGCTCGAGGGCAGGAGCCTCCTGGCCGGCAACTAGTGTCGGGGCTCCCAAGACGCTCAACGGTTGCCGTTCCCGGATCGCCGGCGCGTCCGCCGGAGCCGCCAGGGCCGCGAACGCGGGCCACACCGCGGCCCTTCGGGCGGACGGCGGCGCGATCGGTCGGGGGCACGGCCCGATCGACCGTCGTAGGGCACACGAAGCGCCATCTGGGCCTCCGCGCGGCCCGAGTGGAGGGTGGCGTGGTCCATAGGGCCGCGACGCGGCCCAATGGACGGCCCGTGCGGGTCCCGCACGCGGGCCGGGAGCCCGTCGGCCGGGCGCCGGGCGCCTGGCGGCCCCGGGATGCCCTGGCGGCCCGGGACGCCCTGGCGGCCCCGGGATGCCCTGGCGGCCCGGGATGCCCTGGCGGCCCCGGGATGCCGGATGCCCTGGCGGCCCCGGGATGCGGATGCCCTGGCGGCCCGGGGAGGCCCTACGGCTTGAACGAGGGGATCGGGAAGGGCAGCCGCGTCGGCAGCCCGTTCGGCAGCAGCGTCGTGAGGTCCTTGGGCAGCACCGGCGTCAGGACCGCGAGGGCCACCGGCACGGTGGTCCCGCGCAGCAGCTTGACGGTCTCCGCCCCGTTGAACGCCTCCGTGAACGACTTGAGGAAGCCCGGCGGGATGTCGGCTGCGAGCTTGCTGTTCGTCCCGAAGTAGGTGTCCACCACCACCACGAGCACCGACAGGATCAGGATCGCCTCGACCCCGCCGAAGACCGCGCCCAGCGCCTGGTCGAGCTCGCGCGACAGCCCGTGCTGCGGCTCCACCTTGTGGAGGAACACCGCCTCGAAGATGTGGAGGCCGACCAGGATGGCCGGGAACGCGATCGTGTACCCGACGAGGTTCGCGTAGTCGGCCGGGATGTCCGGGAACGCCTGCTTGGCGATCACGCCCACCGGATAGCGGAAGTAGGCGCCGGCCACCGCGGCGATGGCGATGAACAAGATGCCGAGCAGGCGCCACAGGAACCCGGTGCGGAAGCCGGCGTAGATGAATCCGGCGATGAACCCGACGAGCACGACATCCATCGTCATGGGGGCGCGACTCCTGCCAAGGGACAACACGACGTGCGCGCAAGCATGGCACCGTGCGCGGCGAATGCGAAGCCCGCAAATCGGCGGGCCTGCCGAAGAGGCGAGCGAGCGGGCCGGCCTACTCCCCGACGACCTCCTCGAGCAGGGCCTCCGCCTGGAACAGGTTGATCCCGGAGTCGATCAGGCCCAGGAGCGCGCCCATCGTCCGCTCCTCCTCCACCTGCTCCTCGATGAACCACCCGAGGAACTGGAAGCTGCGGTGGTCACCTGCGTCGCGGGCCGCCTGGGCCATCGCGTCGAACTGGCTCGTCACCCGCCGTTCGCTCGCGAGCGCCGTCTCGACGGCGGCCCGGGCGCTCTCGTACGTCGTCGGCGCACCGCCCACCGGCGGCAGGCCGAACGCGACCTCGTTGTCGATCAGGAACGCCATGATCTTGGCCGCGTGGCCGGCCTCCTCGGTCGCCTGGCCGTGGAAGTACTTCGCCCAGCCGCGCAGGCTCTCGCGCTCGAAGTGGAGGGCGATGCCCATGTAGGTCTGGTGTGCGCCGAGCTCGTGTGCAACCTGGGCCACGAGCAGCTTCTTCACCGGCTCGCTGATCATGCGGACACCTCGCGTGCGTTCGGATCCTCGGCCACTGTACCGCGGGCGTCGCGCGCGGCCGCTGGGTCCAGCGGGTTGGACGCCTCCGATCGGTGCGATTGGACCGTTGCCCTCGGCCCCCGCGCGGGTGGATGCTCGCCGTACGCCGCAGGAGGTGCCCCATGGACGCGAGGCCTGGAGACCGGATCATCGTCGAATCGGAGCGGGTCGGGCAGCCGGACCGCGCCGGCGAGATCCTCGAGGTGGCCGACTCGCCATTCGGCCGGAACTTCCGCGTGCGCTGGGACGACGGGCACGTGACCGAGATCCGCCCCAAGTCGGGCAGCGCGCGCATCGAGCCCGCCCAGGGCGCCCGGCCCGGCTGAGGGTCCACGCCAGGGCATCGGAGGCGTCCCGACAGGACGCCATGCGCGGGGCCGCGCCCCTACTGGATGCAGAACTCGTTGCCCTCCGGGTCGTTCATCCGCACCCAGTACTCGCCCAGCTTCTCCATCGGCCCGCGCCCGTCGGAGGCGCCGAGCGCCGTGAGGCGGGCGACCTCCTCGCCGACCCGGGCCTTGCGCTCCTCGAGGGCCGTTCCCCGTGGCCCCGAGACGTTGAGGTCCATGTGCAGGCGGTTCTTCGCGGTCTTCGGCTCCGGGACGCGCTGGAAGAAGATCCGCGGTCCCCGCCCGTCCGGATCGACGATCGCCGACGCATCGTTCCAGCGCTCTTCCGGCACGTCCTGGGCGCGCAGGAACGCCTCCCAGGTCTCGTAGCCGGGCGGCGGCGCCTGGAGTTCATAGCCGAGCGCCTCGGCCCAGAAGTGCGCCATGCGGTCCGGGTCGGCGGTGTCGAACACGAGCTGGATCGATGTGGCCATGGTGGTTCTCCGTGCGGCGCGGCGATGGTATCCGCCGCGCCGACTCGACGTCCGCCGGGTCGACCCGGGCACGCCCAGGACGCGTCGCTCGAGACGGCCGAATCCGTTTGCTCCAATACTATCGATATGATATCATTTCGATCGCGCCGAACCTTGGCGCCAAGGAGCCTGAGAAGAAACGATGGACAACAGGGAACGCACTGCCAGTTCGATGCCCGGCATTCCCATGCTGGTCGGCACCTTCATCCTCACGGTCGCCGTGCCGCTGGCGTTCGTGTGGTGGATCGTCGCGGTCCTGGCGCCCATGGGCGACCAGGTCGGCTTCCTCGAGATCCTCGAGATCCTCGTCTGGACCTCCGTCTACACCGTGATCCTGCTCGGCTGGGCGGGGTTGACGCCGGTCAACCCCAACGAGGCGCGCGCCGTGGTGCTGTTCGGCCGCTACCGCGGAACCCTCCGCGAGCAGGGGCTGGCGTGGGTGAACCCGTTCACGCGGCGGCCCAAGGTCAGCGTCCGCGTCCGCAACTTCGAGACCGGCAAGCTCAAGGTCAACGATCACGACGGCAACCCGATCGAGATCGCGGCGGTCGTGGTGTGGAAGGTGACCGACACCGCGGAGGCGCTGTTCGAGGTCGACAACTACGAGAACTTCCTGGCCGTCCAGGCCGAGTCCGCGCTGCGGAACCTCGCCACCACGCACCCGTACGACGGGCACGACGACCAGGTCTCGCTCCGCGCCAACCAGGTCGAGGTGGCCGACCAGCTGAAGGTCGAGATCCAGGACCGGCTCGAGAAGGCCGGGGTGCAAGTCATCGAGGCTCGGATCAGCCACCTCGCCTACGCGCCAGAGATCGCCAACGCGATGCTCCGCCGCCAGCAGGCCAACGCCGTGATCGCGGCCCGGACGCGGATCGTGGAGGGCGCTGTGGGCATGGTCGAGATGGCGCTCGAGCAGCTGTCGACCAAGCAGGTCGTCGCGCTCGACGAGGAGCGCAAGGCCCAGATGGTGAGCAACCTGCTCGTCGTGCTCTGCTCGGACCACGAGACGCAGCCCGTCGTGAACACGGGGACCTTGTACGCGTAGCACGGCGGCCGGGCGACCGCGGAGCGGGACGATGCCGGACGCGGAGCCACCACCATGGTCGAGCGCAAGCCGTTCCTGCTCCGCCTCGACCCCGAGACGTTCGCGGCCCTCCGGCGCTGGGCCGCGGACGACCTCCGCTCGGTCAACGGCCAGGCCGAGTTCATCCTGCGCCGCGCCCTCACCGACGCGGGCCGCCTCCCCGACCGCAAGCCGCCGACGACGTCCTAGACGCCCGCCGGCGGTTGCGATTCGGGCCTGCAGCGCCCGGTGCTGCCCCGCGTGGGTGCCGGATGCACCGGGCCGCCCTCGCCGCCTGCACCGGGCGCAGTACGATCCATCGCGCCTGAGGGGGCGTCACGAGGGAGGCGATGGACCGAGACCGACCGCGACCGTCGCTGGGCCGCGCGCAGGGCTGGGACCCGGTCTGGCAGCGCGCGGTGCCGCCCACGATCGGGGCGCGCCTGGCGCCCGTCGCGGTGTTCGCCGTGGCGCTGGCCGCGTATGCGCGGACGCTGCTGCCGGGCCTCGCGTTCGGCGACCGCGGCGAGCTGCAGACGGTCCCGGCGGTCCTCGGCATCGCCCACTCGACCGGCTACCCGAGCTACGTCCTCGCGGCGCGCCTGTTCGAGCTGCTGCCGCTCGGCAGCGTCGCCTACCGCGCCAACCTGTTCTCGGCCGTCCTGACCGCGCTCGCGCTCGCAACGCTCTCGTGGACCGCACTTCGGCTCGGGGTCCGGCCCGCCATCGCGGCCGGGGCCGCGCTCGCGACCGGGGCCGTGGGCACCGTCTGGGCGTCGGCCACGGTGCCCGACGTGAGCCCGCTCCACCTGCTGCTCATGGCGCTGCTGCTCGACCGCTCCCTCGCCTGGGCCGACCGCTCGCGCCCGGCGGACCTCGCGCTCTGCGGGCTGCTCACGGGGCTCGCGCTCGGCAACGTCCTGCTGACACTGTTCGTCGCGCCGTTCCTCGCGCTGTTCGCGCTGTGGTCCGGCAAGCAGGCGATCGCCGAGCAGCCGCTGCTCCTGTTCCTGCCCATCGCCACCCTGGCGCTCGGCCTGGTCGTCTACGCCTACATCCCGCTCGCGGCGCGCCTCGACCCGCCACTCGCGTACAACCACCCCACCACGCTCGACGCCTTCCTGGCGCTCGTCACCGGCGCAGCTGAGCGGGGGCCGGGCGGTGGACCGCTCAGCGCGGCCGGCCTCCAGGCGACCCTGGACGCGCTGCCGTCCCTGGTCGGGCACGTGCTGGACCGCGGGGCCGCGCTCCTCCCGGTGGCAGGCGTCGCCGGACTCGCCGTGGTGCTCGTCCGGCGTCCAGCGCTCGCGCTCGCGCTGGGCGGGGTCCTGCTGGCCGGTGCGCACGCATGGGCCAACGGCGGACAGCCCGAGCCCGACCTGCTCGTGCCGTTCCTGGTGCTCGGGCTGGGCGCGGCCGTCGCGCTCGAGGCCGTGGCGCGGGCCGGCTCGGACCGCCTGCCGAGCGTCGCCGGGCGGACGGCCGGGCCCGCTGCCGCTGCTGCGGGGCTCGCGATCGCCGCGGTGGTGGCGATGGGCGCCCTGCCCGCCGCCGACCGCAGCGGCGACCGCAGCGGCGACGTGTACGCGGCCACGATGGCGCAGCAGGTGCCGCCGCATGCGGCGGTCTTCTCGTTCTGGGCAGTCTCGACGCCGCTGTGGCACGCGCAGCTCGTCACCCACGAGCGGCCTGATGTCCTGGTCGTGGACGAGACCAACATCGCCTTCGACCAGGGCGGCACCCGCGAGGAGCGGATCGCGGCGCTCGTGTGCCGGCGTCCGGTCCTCCTGATCGCCAAGGACGACGCTGAGCTCGCGGCGGTCCGCGCGCGATTCACGCTGACCGCGGCGTTCAGCGTGGTGGCGGGTGCCGGCAGCCCGGCGGCAGCGGGGCCCATGACCGTGTACCGGGTGGGCGCCGCTGCCGACACGTGCTCCTGAGCCTTCTGGGGCGGGCGTCGCCCGGCGGCGGTTCCCTGGGGTCCCGCTGCGGCCGCGCCGGCCACGTGGCGGCTACATCGCCGCGAACGTCTCGACCACCTCGACCATGCCGCCCGCGGCGAGCACGGGGCAGCCGCGCGCCAGGGCGACCGCTGCGTCGTGGCCATCGGCCCGGATGACCGAGTAGCCGGTGGGCGAGCTCGGGCCGCCGTCGGCGACCGCGCCGTCCGGAGAGAGCACCTTGGTGCCCGAGGCCGGGTTGCCGCCGTCCACGAGCGCGCCGCCGAGCTGGTGGAACCACACGTCCCAGGCCTCCATGACCTTGGCGGTCTCGGCCTCGCCCTCGGGCATCGAGCCGCCGTGGTAGACGAGCAGGTAGTTCGCCATCAGAGCCTCCTTCGCGGCACCCCTCGGGCGCCGTCAGGAGAGCGACGAGCGGAGCCGGCCGGAATCGACAGCCCCGCCCGCAGCGCCTACGGCCAGGTGTAGGTCGCGGTGAGCGCGGTCGTCCCGAACCCGGTCTCGCTGTTCTTGAGCACGATCATCCAGGGGTGCGTCTTGGTGACGGCGAACCCCTGGCTGACGTTGGTGGAGCCGGTCGCGGCCGTCACGGTCTTGAGCCCGGGGCCGCCCTGCTCGATGAGGTCCACCTCGTACAGGAACGGATGGCCGCCCCAGTTCGCGGTCACGTGGTAGTAGCCGTCGGCCCGCGGGGTGGCGACGGCCTGGAGGCCGTTGTAGGGCGCACTCGCGGTGCCGTCGAAGCGGGCATTGGTGACCACGACCTTGGGCCGCGCCGCCGGGAACGTGATGGTGACGTCGACGACCGGCGTGGCGGACCCGGACCCGCGCAGGGTGACCTGGTAGTTCGCGGTCTTCTTGGTCGTCGAGCCGGTCAGGGTCCCGCTGACCGCGGTCCGGCAGCCCAGCTGCTTGCCGTCCGCGAGCAGGCAGGCCTTGGTGTTCCCGCCGGACTCGGTCTTGAGCTTGACCGTAACCGTTCCCGTCTGCCCCGTGAACGAGAACGTGCGCGTCGTGCCGCCGGCGCTGGTGGCGGCGTCGAGCTTGAGCTGCACGAACTGGATCGTGGCGGCGGGGATCGCGGGGGCCGTGGGCGACGGGGTGGGCGATGCCGTCGGCGACGCCGAGGCGGACGGCGCCTCGGAGCTGGACGGGGTCTCAGACGACGGCGCGCCCGACGACGGCGGGGTCGAGGCCGCCAGCGAGGACGAGGGCGGCAGCGTGGACGTGGACGAGCCGCCGTTGCCGCTGAACAGGGTCGTGGCGAGCAGGATGCCGAGCAGGACGGCGAAGATGAACGCCAGGACCAGGACCACCCGCTGCATGTTCGTCATGCGCCCATGGTAGGGGCGCGGGCGAGCCGCGTCAGGCTCGGGGCGGCGACCTCAGGCGTCGACGCGCGGCGGAGCCGGGTTCGCGAGGCCCTCAACCACCTCCACGCCGGGCAGCGAGCGCAGGATCGCCGGCGCCGCGATCACCTTCCAGCTGCGGCTCCCGCCGCCGAGCACGATCCGCTCTCGAGCCATGACCGCCGCGTCGACCCAGATCGGCAGCCCTCCGGGCAGCCCGAACACGGTCACGCCCCCGATCTCGTGGCCGGTCAGCGCCCGCGTCTCGTCCGCGGACGCGAACGACGACTTGCGGCCGAACCGGCCCTTCACGACGCGGTTGACGTCGAGGCGGTGCGTGGCCAGGACCACGCAGGCGGCGAACAGCGGCTCGGCCCCCTTGCCCACCACGACGATCGTGTTGGCGGAATCGGCGGGGTCGAACCCGTAGTGGGCGCAGAACGCCGCCGTGTCGGCAAGGGCGGGGTCGCACGGGAACAGCTCGTAGGGCCCGTGGCCGGCGAGGGCGGCCTCGAGGGCGTCGCGGTCCGGATCGTCGCTCATGGGGCCCAACGGTAGCGCGGAACGGGATGCCCCGGGCGGCGGGGCGCGGGGCGCACTACGCTTCCCGCGATCCGGGCCGCACCCGCCCACCAGCCCGCCAGCCTGAACCGTCCACGCCGGAGGCCCGCCGTGACCGACACCCTCGTCCCCAACCGCGCCGACTCGCTCGCCGCCATCCCCTCGCTCCCCCTCCGGACGCGGCTCTACATCGACGGCGCGTTCACCGATGCGCGCGGCGGCGGGCGGTTCGCCACCGAGAACCCGGCCACGGGCCAGCGGATCGCCGAGGTCGCGGAGGGCGGCCCGGAGGACGTCGACATCGCGGTGGCCGCCGCCCGGCGGGCCGCCGACGACGGGCGCTGGTCGCGGATGAACCCGGGCGACCGCAAGGCCGTGCTGATCAGGTGGGCCGACCTGATCGCGGCCCACAACCGGGAGCTGGCGCTGGTCGAGACGCTCGACTCGGGCAAGCCGATCAGCGACACGGCGACGGTCGACATCATCGAGACCGCCAACTGCATCCGCTGGCACGCCGAGGCGGTGGACAAGCTGTACGGGCAGGTCGCGCCGGCGCCGGAGGGGATCGTCGCCACCATCACCCGCGAGCCGGTGGGCGTCGTCGGCGCGGTGATCCCGTGGAACTACCCGGCGCTCATGGCCGCCTGGAAGATGGGCCCGGCCCTCGCCACCGGCAACACGATGGTCATCAAGCCGGCCTCGTACACGGCGCTCTCGCTGCTGCGGATCGCCGAGCTCGCCACCGAGGCGGGCATCCCCGACGGCGTGCTCAACGTCGTCACCGGGCCGGGCGGGTCGGTCGGCGAGGCCATCGGCCGCCATGCCGACATCGACTGCGTGGCGTTCACGGGCTCCACCGAGGTCGGCCGCCGGTTCCTCCACTATTCCGCCGACACGAACCTCAAGCGCGTCCTGCTCGAGCTCGGCGGCAAGAGCCCGCAGATCGTCTTCCCCGACGTGACCGACCTCGCCAACGTCGCGGCCAACGCCGCGATCGCGATCTTCATGAACATGGGCGAGAACTGCTCGGCGGGCTCGCGGATGATCGTCCACCGCTCCCGGCGCGCCGCGCTGCTCGAGGCGCTCAAGGCGGAGCTCGAGACCTGGCCCGTGGGCGACCCGCTCGACCCGGCGAGCCGGCTGGGCCCCCTCATCAGCCGCGGCCAGATGGAGACCGTGCTCGACTACGTGGAGTCGGGCATGGGCGAGGGCGCCCGCGTGGTCACCGGCGGCGAGCAGATCCTGCGCGACACGGGCGGCTACTTCGTGGGCCCCACGATCCTCGACAACGTGCGCAACGACATGCGCGTGGCGCGCGAGGAGATCTTCGGCCCGGTGCTCTCCGTGATCGAGTTCGACACCGAGGCCGAGGCGGTGGCCATCGCCAACGACACGCCGTACGGCCTCGCGGCCTCGCTCTACACCGGCGACCTGCACGTGGCGCACCGGGTGGCGCGCGACCTGCGGGCAGGCGTCGTCGGGGTCAACGCCTATGCGGAGGGCGACAACACGACGCCCTTCGGCGGGTACAAGCTCTCGGGCTTCGGCGGCCACGACAAGAGCGTCCACGCGCACGACCAGTACACCGAGACGAAGACGACCTGGATCACGCTCAGGCCGCGCGACTGAGCTGCGGGAGGCGCGGTTGCGCGGGGCGGGTGCGGGCGTGCGCGCGCCGGCGCGGTCGCGTCCGCGGGCGCGTCGGGCGATCTGGGCAAATCTCGCTTGACGCGACCGGTAGCCTGAGCGTGAAGCGCGTCCCCCACCGTACGGAGACGCGCGGCCTTCCCCCCGGCCGCGCGTCTCCGCAGGGCGGGAGCCGCCGCCGCGGCCGATTCCCGAGAGCGTCCCCCCGCTTCCGTGTGCGCGCCGTGCGGGCGACGTCGGCCGCCCTGGCGCCACCCCCCGCATCGGCGCCACCCCCCAGCGCCCTGACGCCACCCGCGTTGCACGCAGGTCGTCGGTCGGGCCGATGCCGCTGGGGCGCCGTCCCCCGGCCCCAACTGGCCGCGGCGACGCCCTCCTCGTCCCCCGCGCGCAGCGGACGGCGACCGTCGCCAAACCGCTGCGGCGAGTAGGCTTCGCGCAGGAGTCCCGGCCGCGTGGTTCGGCCGGCGGTGGAGGAGCATGACCGATCCCACCACAGATCCGAGCGGCGGCTGGACCGCCTTCGAGGAGCGCCTGACCGGGGCCCTGCGCGCCATGGAGCACGCGACGTATCTCGTCGTGTCGCTGGCCGCCGAGCCGCGCGCCAGCGCGAGCGCCTATGTCCAGTTCGCCCAGGGCGGCCTCCTCGGGTTCCGCGCCGAGGCGGCCGGCAACACCTGGCTGCCCCCCGGCCACGGCCTCGGCCCCGCACAGGAGGAGCGGCTCGCCGCCCTCGGCTGGGCCCGACCGGGACCGGCCGAGCAGGGACGGAACTGGGTGCGGGACTGGCCGGAGCCGGTGCCCTTCGACGAGGTCGCCGCCGTCGCGGTCCGGACGCTGCGCGAGGTGTACGGCGCCGCGACGCCCGATGATCTCCGGTACCGCAGTGGCGGCTTCCCCGCCCACCACGGGCCGGTTCCCGAGCCCGGCCTGGACATCCCGCCGGATCGGCAGGTCCCGGACCACCCGACCGCCGCTGTCGTCGGCGGCCAGACGCACCCCAGCGCCGAGCCCGACCAGGCCGCCGCGTCGCTCCAGGCCGCCCTCGCGGAGTTCATTGCGGGCGCCGACCTCGTGCCGGACCGCGACGGCGACCTGCCGATCCGGGTGGGCTCGGCCCTGATGTTCGTGCGCGCCGTGGCCGGCCGCCCGCCGCTGCTCCAGGTGTTCGCACCGCTCGTGTCCGGGGTCGACCTGACGCCGGCGCTCCTCGACTCGCTCAACGACATCAACCGCCACATCCTGTTCGGGCGCGTGTTCTGGACCGACCGCGAGGTCGTGGTGTCGATGGAGCTCACCGGGGTCGGCATGACCGCCGCGCAGATCGCCTTCGCCTGCGTCCAGCTTGGAAACCTCGCCGACCACCTCGACGACGTCCTGCGCGGCCGGTTCGGCGGACGGACGATGTTCGAGGTGCCCAAGACGCTGGTGAACTGATCAGCGTGCCGCGGTGGGGCGTGCCGCGGGGGCCGATGGGCGGCCGCGCCGAGATCTGCGGGGTGCCGCGCGACGTACAGGATTCGGGGGTTGTCAAGCCCTCGGCGATGGCCTAGACTTCTGGTCCAATGGCGTGTCATTTGACACGCCACTACGCATGTTGGGAAGGCGTGTTCCCAGCATGGGGCTCGAACTGACCGTCGGGCCAACGGTATTCCTGCACTCTCTCTTAAGGGTCGCGCGGGTGGGCGCGGCCCAAGCAATGGAGCAACGTGATCTCATTCGAAACCTCTTCCCCTGCCTCTGAGACCGAGGCCGCGTTGGCGGCCGCCTCGATCGAGCTCGACCCTGCAGCGGCCGAGCTCGAGGCTGAGGAGCTCATCGCCGAGCTGCCGGCCACGCCCGAGCCCCGGCCGGCGCCGGCCGCGCCCGAGGAAGCCGAGGTCGACACGTCGGCCGAGGTGCTCGACACCGACGATTCGGTCCGCCTCTACCTGCGCGAGATCGGCCGCGTGCCGCTGCTCACCGCCGAAGAGGAGGTCATCCTCGCCAAGGGCATGGAGCTCGGCGCCCAGGCCAAGGACGAGCCCTGGAAGGCCATCCTCTCGATCCACGAGTGGACCCTGCACAGCACCGAGGCCACCGGGCGGGCCAAGAACCGCAAGTACGCCCTGCCCTTCGAGGCGGAGGCGCATCGCGTCGTGGCCGAGGCCCTGCACTCCGACGACGCCATGGACCTGCTCATGACGATGCCGGCGCTGGGGCTCGTCGAGGACCTCAAGAAGGCCGAGACCGAGGTTGTCAAGGAGCGGCTGACCCGCGCCTGCGACCTGCGCTCTGTCTACAACGAGCGGCTTGACGTCGAATCGTTCACCGAGGTCCTCGACTGGATCGAGGGCGAGCTCGGAAGGCCGAACGCCGAAGTGCGGGCCATCCCCGCGCTCCGCGCCCTGCGCGACTGGGCCCGCGGCGAGGTCGCCTATCCGGCGATCCAGCGGCATCTCGAGAGCGGGCGCGCGGACGAGCTGCTCGAGGAGCTGCAGGCGACGCTCAAGGCGATGGCCAAGGAGTCGCGCGACCACCTGACGTCGGCCAACCTGCGGCTCGTCGTGTCCATCGCCCGCAAGTACATCAACCAGGCGGGCATGGGCCTGCTGGACCTCGTCCAGGAGGGCAACGCCGGCCTGATCCGCGCCGTCGACAAGTTCGAGTACGAGCGCGGCTTCAAGTTCAGCACGTACGCCACCTGGTGGATCCGGCAGGCGATCCAGCGCGGGCTCGCGGACCAGAGCCGGACCATCCGGATCCCGGTCCACATGGTCGAGACGATGGGTCGCGTCGCGCGCGTGGTGCGCGAGCTCTCGACGCAGCTCGGCCGGGAGCCCACCAACACGGAGATCGCCGCGGCCCTGCCGGACGAGACGCCATCCATGACGCCGCAGCGGGTCGAGGAGATCCGCAAGCTGGGCCGCGAGCCCGTGTCGCTCCAGTCGCCGGTGGGCGACGAGGGCGACGCCGAGCTGGGCGAGCTCATCCCCGACGAGGACGCCGTGTCCCCGCTCGACGTGGTCGCGGACCGCATGCGCCGCGAGCAGATCGAGCACGTGCTGGCCTCGCTCGACCGGCGCGAGCAGCGCGTCCTGCGCCTGCGCTTCGGCCTCGACGACGGGCACGCCCGGACGCTCGAGGAGGTCGGGCGCGAGTTCGGCCTGACGCGCGAGCGCATCCGCCAGATCGAGGTCCAGGCGCTGCGCAAGCTCCGCCACCCGTCTCGCAGCCGCAAGCTCCGCGAGTTCGCCGCCTAGCGGCTCCCACTTCGCCGCCCAACTTGACCGGCCGCGTCGTCACCGACGCGGCCGGTTTCGTTTTCTGCAGCCCTTCGGCTCTCCGCCATCCGCCGCTCGCCGCCGCTCGCCCGGGTGGTCGCCCGCCACGCTCGGCGCGTCGTCGATCCGTCCCGATCCGTCGGCGGCCGGCCCGGTTCCTCGTCGGCGCGTCGCTAGCCGCGCCGGCCATTCGCCAGCCGCGCATTACGGCGCATTCGGCGTCGATCCATGCGCGCCAGGCATCAGATCGGCATGATCTGGCCAATCCGCGCGCGATCCCATGCCGGACAGGCATCGGATCGACCGACGCGCATCGGTAGGTGCGCTCAGCGAATAGCGCGGTGCTCGACCCGGGTCCGCGAGCGGTGCACGACCCGGCCGCGAACGACGCCCGTGCGGGATGGCACCCGCACCGCTGCGTCGCCGACCCGCACCGCTGCGCCGCCGGCTATGCGCCTGCCGCGCCGTCGGGCGCTTGCCGGTCGGATCCATGCGCTCCGGGCATGGGATCGGCGCGATCGGGCCGGCTCGCCCGCGATCCCACGCCGGAGGCGCACGGGATCGGTCGCCGCGCACCGCGGATCGGCGACCAATCGAGGCTGGCGTCAGCTGTCGCTGATCGCCGCCTCGGCGGTGGCGACCGCTCCCGCGAGGTCGTAGATCGAGGTCGTGGCGCCGTTCACGGTCACCACGGTGCCGTGCTGCTCGACCCAGGCGGTGAGCTCGGACGACGCGCTCCCCCCGCCCGGACCGCCGCCCTGGCCGCCGATCTCGATGAACCGCAGCTGGCCGGAGGAGGCATACGCCTCGAGTTGCGCCAGCGTGAGGGCGTTGTCGCTGCCGGTGAAGCCGCCGGTGGACATCACCGCGCGACCCGTCGAGAGCTCGATCTGGCCGGCCGAGGTGGCGTCGGACACCGCGAGCAGCCAGGTGGCGCTCCCCTGGTTGGCCTCGAGGTAGGCGATCACGTCGCTCGAGAGCGAGCTTCCGACCCTGCCGCCGCCCGGTGAGCCGCCGCCGAACGCGGCGCCGGACCCGCTGCCGCCCGGGCCGCCGGGCAGGCCGCCGCCCACCTGGGCGGTCTGGCCGCCGCCGGGCCCGCCGAGGCCGCCGGGTCCGCCGAAACCGCCGTCGCGCCCCGCCGACGGGCCGGCCGAGGGATCGCCGCCGGAGTAGGCGGTCTGCATCGTGTCGACCGCGTACGCCGCCGGGCCGGCGAGCAGCATCGCGATCGCGAGCGCGGCCGCCGCCACCCCGAACCGGTGGTTCCGGGCGCTGGCGCGCAACGCGAGCACGGGGACGGCCAGGGCGGTCACCGCGAGCACCGCCAGCCCGAGCCCGGGCACGAACGACGGCGTGCGGTCGAGCAGCATGAGCGCGATGCCGGCCGAGCCGACCAGCGAGAGGCCCAGGACGACGCCCGCCCACGCGAACCGCTCGCGGGCACGCCACATGGTCACGATGCCGCCGCCGACCAGCGCGCCGACCGCCGGTGCCATCGCCACGACGTAGTAGCTGTGGATCGTGCCCGACATGAGGCTGAACACGACCGCGTTCACGGCCAGCCAGACGCCCCACATCAGGAACGCCGCGCGGGCGAGATCGGTGCGGGGGGCGCGGTGTCGGGCGACGAGCCCGGCCGCCAGGCCCACGATCGACATCGGCAGGAACCAGCCGATCTGGCCGCCGAGCTCGCTGTTGAACAGGCGCAGGAGCCCGGGCGTGCCCGAGAAGTTGGCCCCGTTGCCCTGGCCGCCGCCGGCGCTGCCCCCGAGGAGGCGGGCGAGGCCGTCGTACCCGAGCACCAGGTTGAGCGCGGTGCCGTCGCTGGAGCCGCCCACGAACGCGCGCGACGATGCGGGCAGGAGCGTCATCGGCACGACCCACCATGCCGACGCCACGATCACCGACACGGCGGCCACGATGAGGCCGGCCAGACGGCGGCGCCACGAGCCCCGTCCGGCGATCGCGTACGTGATCGCGAACGCGGGCAGGACCAGGAAGCCCTGCAGCAGCTTGGTCTCGAAGGCGAGGCCCGTGAGCGCGCCCGCCAGCACCAGCCAGCGGAAGCGGTCGGTCTCGAGCGCGCGCACCAGGGCGTAGGCGCCGCCCGCGAACAGCAGCGTGAGCAGCGCGTCGGGGTTGTTGTAGCGGAACCTACCCCGTCACGCTCGGAGCGTGGGACGGCCGTCCCGCTGATCCTGTTCCGTGCTGGCGGGTGCCATCTGGTGATAGGCCCTACGTATGCGGGATGTATGCGGCGGGGCCGTTCCGGCAGGGCCGATCCGGGTGGGCGCTAGACTCGTCCGCAGGACCGCCGGGGCGCGCCGCAACCGCGCCCCGCCGGTCTGGTCTGTTGCGGAGGCCGAGATGCCGGTGCGCTCCATCGCCGGGGTCCGGGGGCGGGGTGGGGCGTGACCCGGCGCAAGGCGGCCCGGCCGTCCGCGCTGGTCTGGCGTCCTGACGGCTCCGGGGGCGTGGTCCGCGCCAGCCTGGTCGTCCCTGAAGGGCTTCGTGACGCCTACAGCGCGGTCGCGGAGATCATCGAGGCGCCCAGCCTGGGCGAGGCCCCGACCGTGGTGGGGGTTACGATCACCGACCTGGCCACCGGGGCCGTCGTGGAGGTGCGGGGCGACCGGGTGACGCTGCCCCTCGACGGGAACGCCGACTACATCGCCAGGCTGTGGACCGACGCCCGGCAGATCGTCGGCGCCCCCAAGGTCGGGCGGCCGGTGGGGTCCCCGGTGACCGACGCGGGCGTCCAGGCAGCGGTCGCCGCGATGGTCCGGGCCGGTCGCAGGGTGACCCTGGAGGGCGTGGCCGCCAGCTCCGGCACCTTCACGTACGACCAGCTCCGCTACTTCCTGCGCGCCAACGGGCGCCGCCTGAGCGACTACCTGTAGCGGCGCGACTTCGACCGCGTTACCGCCCACGGGTGCGCATCTCGCCGGGCATCCGGGCCGGATGCTCCGGGCATGGACGAGACGATCCGCGTGCCGCTCGACCCCGAGACGGCGGCCCGCCTCCGGCAGCGTGCGCTCACCGAGCGGCGCGCGACCTCTGACGAGGCCGCCGTGATCCTCACACGCGCCCTGGCCAGACGGCGCCGACAGCCGGTGCGCGACGACGAGGAGGCTGCCCGTGATCGCGGTTGACACCCGCGAGGCGTCTGCCGCCCCCACGGATGCCGCCCCCACCGTCCCGGTGCCGGTCGTGATGCTGAACCGCCTGGCCACGCTTTTGGGCCTTGCCGTCGAGGCCAGCTGGGCCGCGTCCGACGAGGGCGAGCCCGCCGACTGGTCCACCCAGGGCGAGCCGGTGGCCGAGGCCCTGCGGATCGTCAGGGACGCGCTGCCGTGAACGACGCGGAGCTGTCCGCCAGCGGCGCCCACGACGATCTGCACTTCAGCGGCCAGGCAGCGTTCCGCCAGAACGGCCACGACCCGGCCGGGCCAGGGCCGCGCCCGGCCCAGGCGCCGCCTCGTGCCCTCCCGGCCGCCTGGACCGTGCGCCAGCTCGCGGAGATGGAGTCGGCCGACGAGCAGTCGATCATCGCGGACGGCATCCTGACCAGGGGCGGCAAGCTCCTCGTCTACGCCCGCTCGGGCGTCGGCAAGACCACGTTCCTGGACTTCATCGCCGGGCCGCTGGCGGCGGGCACGCCGTTCCTGGGCCAGTACGCGGTGGACCGCCCCAGGCGCGTCCTGGTGGTCCAGGGCGAGCTGTCACAGGCCGAGATGGCGTCCCACGCCCAGGTGCTGGTGGGCGCGGGCTACGACTCGGACAACCTGCTGTTCGCGCGCATGACCGACCTGAAGCTGCCGGGCGGCGAGGCCGCCCTGCGCGCCCTGATCGCGTCCACGCGCGCCGAGGTGGTGGCCCTGGACCCCTGGTACCGGCTGTTCACCGGGGAGTCGTCGGACAAGCCCGAGCAGGTGGGCTTGCTGTTCGACGTGTGCGACCGGCTCCTGGACGAGGGCGCGGTGGAGGCCGTGATCGTGGTCCACCACGCGAACGTCTCGGGGCTCCGCACCGCCGGGTCCTGGGTGTTCGAGGGCTGGCCCAGCACCATCCTGCGGCTGGAGGCCGTGCCGGGCGTCCCCGCCCAGCGGCGGCTGGTGTTCGAGAAGGTGCGCGCGCCGTCGTCCACGGTCATGGGCACGGCCGTGGGCATCGTCCTGGCCGAGGGCGGCTACGGCCTGGTCGCGCCCTCGCCCCAGGCGGTGGGCGCGGGCGAGCTGATCGCGGTGCGCCTGGTCCGCGAGGCTGGCGGCTCCATCCGGCGCCGGGAGCTGGTCGAGGCGCTGATGGGGCGGGCCAGGGTGAAGCTCAGGGCCGCCAACAAGTACCTGGGGACGGCCGTCCAGCGGGGCCTCCTGGTGAACGTCCGCGACGGCGCCGAGGCCGTCTACCAGCTCGGCCCCAGGGCGCTGGGGGACGAGCAGTGAGCGCGTGCACAAGTCGTGCACAAGCGTGCACAGGCGTGCACATGTGCACTCCCCCCTTTAGGAACCCCCCTCGTGCACACGGTGCACGTGCACGAGCGTGCACATGCACCGGAGCCGTCGTGGGCGGGCCTCAGGCCCTCGGCCCTGGCCTCGATGCCCTGGACTTCAGGATGTACCCGGCTACGAACGCGAGCGCACCCGCCATGGCCCAGACGACGGTGGCCGACGATACCTCTCCGTGCTGCCAGGCGAGGTCGGCGTCCGTGGCCAGCACCACGAACCCCAACATCATCATCATCGTCCCGGCCACGCGGCGCAGCGACACCTCGCGCCAGCGCCAGCGATCCTCGCCATCGTCGCTGCCCATCGTCGCCGCTCCCCTTCGGACGTTGTTCACACGGTGCCGACCCGATCATCGCGCCGGGCGGCGACTCGCGTCGAGGACCAACCGGCCCCGACCCAGGGGGGCGCACCCCTCGCGCGGATCGTTTCCGACCGCCCAGTACCCCGGACAAGACACGCGCGAGCGCGGACGGGTTTCCCCGATCTGGTGGGGAGGCCCGCATGACCCGCGCTGACCAGGCGGGCGTCCAGGGCCTCCCCGGCGGCCCAGGCGCGGATGGCTCCTGCTCCGATGCCCTGGGCGCCGGGGAGGCCCCGGACGCCCGTCTGCTCAGGACCGCGATCCATGAAGCGGGGCACCTGGCGGGCATCCTGGCCGTGCCGGGCTGGGAGCCGGGCGCGATCAGCATCGCGCCGGGCCGCTCGCACCTGGGCGTCACCCGCATCGGCCGCGCCCGCGACGCCACGCTGTCCCGCGAGCTGGACGGCCGCCACCCCCTGGGCGGGCTGCCCGCTGAAGCGCGGCTGTTCGCGGACAGGATGCTCGTCTACGTGACCATGGGCAACGAGGCCGCAGACCTCCTGGGCCCGCGCCCCGCGTCCGGGCGCACGTTGCTGCCGCCCGACCGCCCGGCCGTCGTCAGGTCGCCCCTGGACGCCCGCGAGCGGGCCGCCCTGGACGACGCCGAGGCCGCGACCGGCGGCCTGGACGACGACTCTCGCGCCTGGTCGATGGCCTTCCTGCTGGCGGGCCGGGAGGCCAACCAGTACCTGGCGTGGGTGCGGGCCTACGCCAGGCGCCTGGCCGCCGAGAACGAGCCCGGCATCCTCGCCGTCGTGGGCGTCCTGCTGCACGACAGCCCCGTCCTGAGCGGCCCCGAGGCCGCCAGCATCTTCAGAGCCGCAAGGGAGCGCCCATGACCAGCGACACCGCCGCCGCCTCCGGGATGGTGGAGGCCATCGAGTCCCACATCAGCAGCCTGGGCGTCGTGCGCGAGCATGACGTGCTGCGCGCCGACGACCCGCGCGTCCGGCTCAACCCCCGGTTCTTCAGGGCCCAGGGGGGCACGACAGAGGAGTACGGCCAGGCGCGCGCGGCCCTGCTCCTGAGCGACGAGCGGGACGTGACGGGCCGCGAGAGCGAGGCCGCGCGCCCCAGGCCGTCGCCCATCCCCAGCGGGCGCCGGGTGGTCGCCACCAGGCTCCTGGTGGTGCGCGGCATCGCGATGGCCCAGCCGGGCCAGGTCCGCGACAGCCGGGACCCCCACGTCCAGGAGCTGGTGCGCCTGTTCCCGGACGCCTTCATCCCCGACCCGGACGATCCGGGCCCCACCGCGTGAGCAAACGAGGAGAACACCGTGACCACCCGCACCGACGCCGACCGCATGGACGAGCTGCGCGCCCTCGCCGCTGCCCGAGCCGCCGGGCGCCAGGCCGGGCGCCAGCCGGGCCGCCAGGCCGCCCAGCCCGCCCAGGACCAGTACACGCCCGAGCAGCACCACCAGGCCCAACAGGCGCGGCTGCGCCAGCTCCGCGAGCGGGGCATCCCCCTGCCCGCCGGGCAGACCATCGACCGCCCAGACCCCCTGGACGCCATCGCGGACCCCGGCGCCTTCCTCCAGGCCCTGGACGACGAGGCCGCCGACGAGGAGCTGGCCGAGATCATCCGGCTGGGCGCCATCACCGACGAGGAGCTGGACCGGCGGGACGGGATCGTCCGCAACGCCGACGGCCGCCGGATCAACTGAGAGCGAGGACAGCACCACCATGGCCACGTTCAAGCCGGGCAAGGACCAGTACGGCAACAGCATCCCCATCAAGACGGCCAAGGAGGCCGCCGGGCCCGCCCCGGTGATCCCGGTGCCCAAGAGCCGACCTGGCCCCGGCGCCGGGACGGGGCGCATCCCCGGCGAGAAGGCACCGAGCCTCAAGATCATCACCGAGGACGCCTGGAAGGGCTCCTGACCCGCGCCACCGCCTCCCCCGACGCCCCAGGTGGCCCTCCAGCGCCTGGGGCGTATCCGTGCCCGCCAGGGGGCTCGGGCCGGGCGCCGGGCGACTATGATCGGCGGGCCATCGTCAGTGAGGTTCTAGCCTGGGGGACCCGTGATGTCCGAGCCGATGAAGTTCAGCGTCGTCGTCGCCGGAGTCGGCGACATCGAGTGCGTGATCCCGGAGGACGCCGAGCGGGACATGCTCCGCGACCAGTGGCGCTACGAGTTCGATGTGCCTGACCTGGGCGACCGGGACAAGCTGGAGCGCATGGTGACAACCCAGCTCGCCCTGGCGTTCGACAAGGGCCGTGCCCGCGAGGGCGTGTTCATCCTGGACGGCGCGGACGGCAGGAAGTGGTTCGTCCCGAACGAGCACCTGCTCGCGGTCGCCATCACGCCCGGTGGGGCGCCCGAGCGCGGGCTGATCGGCTTCCGCCAACTCAGCCCCCTGGTCGGCCAAGACACGTCGGCGTAGGGAAGGAGGGCGCCGTGGACGCGGCCGTCTGGGGCCTCATCGGCGTGCTGCTGGGCGGCGCGATCACCGGCTGGTTCACCGTGCGCGCCGAGAGTGTGCGGGCTGACAAGGAGGCCCGACTGGACCGCGAGAAGCGCGAGGACAACCGCCAGATCGACCGCGACAGCTTCCAGCGTGCCAACCTCCTGGAGCTTCAGGAGGCGCTGGCCGTGTGGATGCGCGCGGAGGCCGTGGCGCTGATGTTCGACGCCCGGACGCTCAGGGAGCATGGGGCCATCACCCTCCTGCCCGAGCCGATGAGCGACGACATCTTCGAGTCGGGCCGCCAGCTCGGCTACCGCGTGCAGCGGGTGAAGGACGACGGGCTGCGGGAGGCCCTGGGCGCCGTCTCCGGCCACGCCGCGTCGATCCAGGCCGCCAGGGCCGTCTACCACGAGCAGGTGACAGCGGAGGGCCTGGACGCGGAGATGGACAACCTCGGGCGCCACTACGCGCATGTCCAGGAGCAGCTAGGCAAGACGCTGCGGGCGTACCTCTGATCGCTGGCGCTCCTGGCGCATGATGTCGCGGTGGTGCACACCGTCGCCCTGACCGTCCGCGAGCGCCAGTGCCTGGCCGGGGTGGCCGCCGGGGCTGGCTGGCGCGAGATCGCCGCCGACCTGGGCATCAGCCCGCACACGGTGCGCCACCACCTGGACCGGGCCAGGGACAAGCTGGGGTGCGCGACCCTGCCCCAGGCCACCGCCGCGCTGGCCCGGCTGGAGCTGGCCGAGGGCTAGCGGGCCCAGGGGCCGCTGAACGCCGCGCGCGGCGTCCTGGGCCGTGCTGGGCTGGCCGTGGACGAGGAAGCGCCCCGCCCCCACAGGCCCGTGGGAACGGGGCGCCCGGCGCCAGTGTGCGGCCCGTGGGCCCTAGGCGGTGGCCTCCTTGCGCAGCTCGTCGCGCATCCACTGGGGCATCGCCTGGTTGACGCGGGCGATGGCCGCGTCCGCGCGTGCCGGGTCCAGGTGGGCGTAGATGGCCAGCGTGATGTTCAGCGAGCTGTGGCCCAGCAGCTTGCTGATCACGGCAAGCTCCTCGCCCTGGGTCATCAGCAGGGTGGCGTAGCTGTGGCGGCAGCCGTGGGGCGTGATGCGCGGGATGCCCTGGGCCTTGACGGCCCTGTCCACGCGCGCCTGGAAGGCGTTGCTGGCCTGGGTGTGGCTCATGGGCTTGCCGCTGGCCTGGGTGAACACGTAGCCCTCGGGGTTGTTCTGCGCCCAGCGCGAGGGCCCGTGGGCCAGCTTGTCGGCGGCCTGTTGGCGGCGGGCCAGGCGCACGCCCAGGAGGGCCATGTCCTGGAGCGGGACCACGCGGTCGCTGGCCATCGTCTTCGTGGCGCCCCGCCCGTCCTTCAGCCTCTGGCCGTGCACCACCACGCGCCCGTCCACGATGTCCTGGTCGCGCACGCCCAGCATCTCGCTCCACCGCAGCCCGGTCCCGAACAGGAACCACATCACGGGCGCCAGCCGGTCGCCGGGCGCCAAGGTGGCCATCAGGGCCTCGATCTCGGCCTGGGTGAGGTGCACCACGCGCTTCGCGCCGCCGTCCGCGCGCCGGGTCACCGGGTCCGAGCGCCGGATGGGGTTCTCCAGCAGCAGCTCGCGCTTCCACGCCTCGTTGAACGCGGACATCAGCACAGTGCGGGCCTGGTTCACGTAGCTGGGCTTCAGCCCCTTCGCCAGCATGGCCGCCTGGAACGCCTGTACGTCGGCGCGGTGGACGGCGGCCAGGGGCGTGCGGTCCAGGTCGCTCTTGCGCACGTGGTTCGCCACCACCGAGCGGTAGGACCGAGCCGTGGTGGCGGCCAGCGGGTTGTCGCCGCCCTCCACGCACTCGGCCATCCACTGGGTGAGCCACTGCCCCACCGTGATGTTCCGGGGCGGGGGCGTGATGCCCCGCAGGGTCATGGAGCGCATCGCCCTGACCGCCAGCGCCAGCTCGCCGTAGGCGGTGCGGCTCACCGCCTTGCGGTCGCCGCCCGGCACCGGGACCATGACCTGGAGGCGGCCGTCCGCGCGGGTGACGACGGCCAGGCCGTCGATGGGGGCGTAGACGCGGCGCCCGGTGGCGGGGCTGGTCCTGGTGCGGGGCATGTCGCCCTCCTGGGTCCCTGGGGTGACGGGCCTGTCGCCCCTGTGGGGATGCCACCCTAGCACGCCAGACGTATGCGCGATGTATGCGGAAACCCTTGCAACAGCCCCGTTTCACGCACGGCGAGCTGGTTTGGGTATGTTGTAGCGGAAGATCAGGACGGCGGCCGGGGTCAGGGCCGTGACCAGCCCCGCGATGATCGACGCCGGCGCGCCGAAGGTGCGGCGCACGGTCGCCATCACGAGGGCGACGGTGGCGACGCCCATGAGCGCCTCGGGCAGCAGGATCGACGCTGACGACAGGCCGAACAGGCGGACCGAGAGGCCCATCACCATCGTGGCGAGCGGCGGCTTGTCGACCGTGATGAAGCTGGCGGGGTCCACCGCACCCATGAACCATGCGGCCCACGACTGGCTCGCCGCCCACGCGGCGCCGCTGTAGAAGACGTTGGCGTACCCGCTGACGGTGAGGTTGACCAGGTACAGGACCGCGGTGAGGGCCATCACGCCGGCGGTCGCGGGCAGGACCCACACGGGGTTCGCGGCGCGGTCCCGGGCGAGCAGGCGCTGCAGGCCGGCGGGGACGGCCCGTGGAGCGGATTGGCGGTCTCCCGCGCTGGGCGGGGCGATGGCGGTCATGGCGTCACTCCTGGGAATGGGTCGAGGGGATGGCCGGGGCGGGCGGGCGCCGACGGTCGGCGGTGATCCAGCTCCGGAGCAGGACGAACCGGGCGACCGTGGCGAGCGCGTTGGCGACGACGAGGACGGCCAGCTCGACGAGGCGGCTGGCATGCGGCGCCAGGACGCCGAGCAGGTTCACCGACACGGTCGTGATCGCGAGGACCACGGCCAGGGCCGCGAGGCCGCCCAGCTGGTCGCGGACCATCGACCGCCGGTCGCGGACGCCGAACGTGAGCCGGCGGTTCGCGGCCGTGTTGCCGACGGCCGTCAGGACGAGGGCCGCGGCATTCGCGGCCGTCGGCCCGGCGACCGAGCGGAGGAGCAGGTACAGGACCGCATAGGCGGCCGTGCTCACGACGCCGATCGCCGCGAACACGGCGAGCTCGCGGCCGAGGCGTCCGGCGGCGCGACGGGCCAGCGTGGCCTGGCGGCCATCGCCAGCCGGGACCGGCACGGGGGCGGGCGGGGTGGATTCGAGCTGCGTTTCCATGCCCGGAGTCTCCGGGGCAGGCCCTTTCGAACCCGTTACGCCATGCCGCTGTCCTCGGGATGGCCTACGATCCGCCGATGGACCGCCGCGCCGTCGTCGCCACCGTCCGCCTCGGCTTCGCCGCCCTGACCCTCGTCGCGATCACCGCCCAGCTGGTCGACCTCGCGACCCGGGGCGTGCTCAACCCGATCAACTTCTTCTCGTACTTCACGATCCAGAGCAACCTGATCGGGGTGGCCGCCTTCGTCACCGCTGCCGCCGCCTGGCGTCGAGGGGGCGGGTCCAGCATCGACCTGCTGCGCGGCGGGGCCACCGTCTACCTGACGGTCACGCTCGTGGTGTTCGCGCTGCTCCTCTCGGGCACCGACGTGGACACCGCCGTCCCGTGGGTCAACACCGTGGTCCACGAGGTGTTCCCCGTGGTGGTGATCCTCGACTGGATCCTGCTTCCACCGCTGACCCGGGTCACGTTCAGCGCCTCGCTCGTCTGGCTCGCGTACCCGGTGCTGTGGCTGAGCTTCACGATGCTGCGCGGGCCCGCCGCCGGCTGGTACCCCTACCCGTTCCTGAACCCGGCGAACAGCGGCTACGGGTCGGTCATCGCGTACGTCATCGCGATCTTGGTGTTCGGCATCCTCCTCTGCGCCGTCATCGCGGCACTGAGCCGGCGCACCCGCTGGCGCTTCTCAGCCGACTGAGCCGCGGGTCCAGCTGACCGTGAACCGGGCGCCGCCAGCGGGCGACGTGCCGATCCCCCAGCGCCCGCCCGTGGCGCGCACGATCGCGTCGCCGATGGCGAGCCCCAGGCCGGCGCCACCCGTCTCCGCTGACGTCGTCACGGAGCGGTGGAAGCGGTCGAGGACCCGCGCCCGCTCCTCCTCGGGAATGCCCGGGCCGGCGTCGTCGACGGCCACGAAGGCCCGCCCCGCCTCCACGCCGACCGTCACGTCGACCGTGCCGCCCTCGGGCGAGTACTTGCAGGCGTTGTCGACGAGCACGCCGACCAGCCGGTCCACGAGCTCCGCCGACGCCGCGACCACGACCGGCTGCGACGGGGGGTGGACGGCGAGCGTGAGGTGCCTCGTCTCGGCCACGGCGCTGAAGCGGTCGGCCGTCTGCGCGGCGAGCACGCCCAGGTCGATCGGGCCGGCGGCGGGCGGCGCCGCAGCCGCGTCGAACCGCGCGAGCCACAGCATGTCCTCGAGGAGCTTGCGCATGCGCTTGCTCTCGCGGTCCACCTTGGTGAACGCGGTCCGGTACCAGCCGGGCTCCCGGTCCTGCGAGAGCGCGAGCGAGGTGTGCGCCTCGATCACCGAGAGCGGCGTGCGCAGCTCGTGCGATGCGTCGGCGGTGAACTCGAGCTGACGGCGGTGGGCCGCCTCGATGGGCTCCGCGACGCGGCGGCCCACGATGGTGGCGCCCGCGAAGACGAAGCCGAGCAGGAAGGGCGCGATCAGCAGCACGCCGAAGATGACGGTCTGCTGGGCGTCGGCGACCTGCGAGGTGTCCTGCGCGGCGATGACGTAGAGCGAGCCGACCTGCTGGCCGGCGATCCGGACCTCGGTCCCGGCGATGGTGGCGTTCTGCGGGGAGGAGACGGCCTTGAGCGCGTCCGGGAGCGTCGGCGTCTGGCTGCCGACGGCGCTGACGGTGCCGTCCGCCGCCACCGTCCAGATCAGGATCGGCGCGCCGAACGGCCGCCCGGGATCGCGCGCGAGGTTCGGCGCCCCGTCGTTGCCGGTCCCGCCGCTGGGGGTCCCAATCGGGAACTGGCTGTCGGGCGGCAGCCTCCCAAACGTCTGCGTGATCCGCTGGTCGATCTGCGAGGTGAGGTCGCGGGTCGCGAACGCCACCACGCCCGCGGCGATCGCGACGTACACCACGGCCACCACCCCGGTCGCGGCGAGGGCGACCCGGATCGACTGGCGGCGGACCGCGGGCACGTGGGCCATGGTCACCCGGCGTCGAGGCGATAGCCCGAGCCGCGGACCGTCACGATCCGGATGTCGGCGTCGGGGAGCTTGGAGCGGAGGCGCGACATCTGGACGTCGATCGCATTGGACCCGAGCGGCTCCGTCTCGTCGGCCCAGGCGTGCTCGGCGATGGCCCTGCGGTCGACGACCGACGGCGAGCGCCGAAGCAGCAGCTCGAGGATCCGGTACTCGGTGGCGGTGAGCGAGGCATCGCGCGCGTCGACGCGGACGACGTGGGTCACCGGGTCGAGCGAGAGGCGGCCGGCGCGCAGGATCGGCTGGTCCACGCCCCGCGGCCGCCGCTGGAGGGCGCGCACCCGGGCGAGCAATTCGCCGAAGTCGAAGGGCTTGACCAGGTAGTCGTCGGCGCCGGTGTCGAGGCCGCGGATGCGGTCGGCCGGCGTGTCGCGCGCGGTGAGCATCAGCAGCGCGGTCGGCCGCTCGTGGCGCCGGGCCCAGGCCACCACGTCGATGCCCTCGGCGCCGGGCATCCGCCAGTCGATGACCGCCACGTCGTACTCGTACCAGCGCAGCTGGTCGATCGCGTCGTCGCCGCGGTCCACAGCGTCGACGTGGTAGCCGGCGTCGGCGAGGCCGAGGACGAGGACATCACGCAGCCCCTCGTCGTCCTCGGCCACCAGGACGCGCATCGCCTCGCTCCCTCGCTCGCTTCGGGCTCAGCGGGCGAGTGCTCGCGAACCGAGCACCATCGTCGCACTCCGGTCGGCCCAGCGCCACGTGACCGCGCCCGCGACGACCGCGAGCGTGACCGCCTCGACGCCCAGCATCCACGGCGCCATGGCGTCGCTGCCGGCGGTGAGGGTGTGCGCGAAGGCGAGCGGCCACATCAGGTAGCTCGTCCAGTGGACCAGGCGCCAGGCGCGCTGGCCGAGGTGCCGCCGGAGCAGGCTCGTGGCGATCAGCGCCACGACGAGGTAGAGCGAGATGACGCCGAGCGCCACCGGGACGGGCTTCCAAGTGGACGCGAAGGGGACGAGCGCGGCGCTCAGGCCGAGCTCTAGGTAGGGGTCCATGATCGCGGCGATCACGTGGGTCGCGAGGAAGGCCGTCGAGAGCAGCGAGATGCGGCGGTGCATCTCGTAGTTGAAGAACCGGGGCCAGCCAGCCGCCTGGAAGCGGGTCACGGTCACCAGCCCGAACGCGATGCTGGCGGTGAGCATGAGCAGCGAGACGATCCCGGCCCCACGGGCCGCGAACCACAGGATCTGGTCGGACATCGGGTGCTCCTCCGGTGAGCGGGCGGCGGCGGTGCGAGGGGAGATGCCGCGCCGCCGCGGTGGTGTTCGTTGGCTTGAGTGTCGGCGGGCCGACCTTTCTGCCCGGTTACGTCGGGAAGGCAGCTGGACGAGGATTGGCCTCTGAAGCCGAACGTTCAGCCCACGCTGGTCGGATGTTGGCTCCGGACGCCACGAAGCGACCGTCCGATGGGCTCGGGGGCCCAAGATTCCCGTTGGGGGTTGGTCTGGGAGGCGACGAATTGACGGGCAGCGGCTGAAAGGTTGGCTCCTGAGACCAAGCGCCGCCGAGTGCAGGCGCGGGGCGCGGGGCGCGGGACGGCGCGGGACGGCGCGGGGTGCGGGGCGCGGGGCGCGGGATCTCCGGGACGCTGCGCGCATCTCAGGCCCCGGTCTCCGGTTCCCGTGTCCCATGCTGGGATCCGGGCCGCTCGGCATCGGGCTCGGGCCAGCCGCCGACGCGGACGACCGAGCCGTCCTGCGCCACCAGCCGCGCCGGCAGTCCAGCCGACGCGAGCCAGTCGAGCGCGGCATGGCCGAGCACGATGCACGCGGTGGAGGCCGCGTTGGCGGCCTCGCAGGTGGCGGCGACCACGGTGGCGGTCCGCCACGGCGTGTCCGCCGGCAGGCCCGTGCGCGGGTCGACGATGTGGTGGGCCGTGACGCCGGTGTCCGAGGACCAGCGGCGGACGGTGGTCGACGAGGTGGCGAGGCCGCCGCGCTCGATCGCGACCACCTCGCCCGGGCCGTCGGGATCGGCGCGGCTGTCCTCGGCCATCAGGATCCGCCAGCCGCCCTCCGGGGCTTGGCCCGCCACGGCGACGTCGCCGCCGAGGCTGACGAGCACGCCCGCGCCGGCGCCGGCCGCCTCGAGCGCCGCCGTGGCTCCGAGGTCCGAGGCGAGTCCCTTGCCGGTGGAGCCCAGGTCGAGCTCCACATCGGTCGGGACGCGCACCGTCCGCGCCGCGGCGTCGAACGCGATCACGGACCAGCCCGGAACGGGCGCCAGGGTGAGCTGGAGCGGGCGGCTCGTGCCGGCGATCCGGTCCCAGTCGTCGTCGTAGCCGGTGATCCGCAGCGCACGGCCGACGGTGGGGTCAACGGCGCCGCCGGTCGCCCGCGCCGCCTCGAGGGAGCCGGCGAGCGCCCGCGCGAGGAGTGACGAGACGCGCACCTGCGTGCCGCGGGCGGCGTTGAGGGCCACGAGCTCGGAGTCGGCGCGGAACCGGGAGTAGGCGAGGTCGACGTCGGCGAGCACCCGCTCCACGGCCGCACGGGCGTCCGCCAGGTCGCCGTCGTTGACGACCAGGCGGACGCCCGTGCCGATCGCGCGCCATTCAGCGGTGGCGAGCACGATCACGACCCCCCGGACGACACGTGGGCGCTGCCCGTGCTGGTGGTCACCGCGGGCGCGGAGGTCGTGGTGCTGCTCGAGGTCGAGGACGAGGAGGTGGTCGCTGCCGTCGTGTAGGCCGTGGTGGCCGTCGTCGCGGCGGCGCCCGTGGAGGCAGCCGCGGCGAGGAAGCCGAAGCCGCTCGTGGCGGCCATGCCGAGGGCAGCGATCCCGATGGTCAGCTTGCGCAGCCGGGCGAGGTTCCGGGATCGTGCCTCGCGGGCCGTGGCGGTCGTGTTCATGACCCCGATGTTCGCGGCCGAACCCTTTCGGCTCGATGACAGGGCGGATGAGAGTTCGCCCATCCTGGCGCCGCCCATCAGCCTCGCTCGAGCGTGGCCTCGAGCTGGGCGAGGTGCTCCTCGAGGTGGGTGACGACCATGCGGTCGCGCAGCGCATCGGCGGTCATCTCGCCGTGCCGCGGGTGGAGGCCGACGCACGCGCCCTGGGCGTCCGAGGTGGCGGCCGCGCGGCGCTCCCAACGCGCGATCCCGTCGTCGACCAGGTCGAACAGGTCGCCGATCGGGAAGCCGCGATCCCGGCCGATGACGACCAGCCGGGCCTCGTCGCCGGCGGTGCGGCCGAACGGGACCGGATCACCGGGGGCGCGCCCGGCCTCGACGATGAGCCCGTGCTGGCCGTACCAGTAGGCGAGCATCTCGGCCACGTGGGCGAGCGACTCCCGGGGTCCCCACGACGCCTCGGGCCCGATCCCGAAGTCGTCGGCGAGCGGCCACGGCCCGCCGGCGATGACGCGGCGCCGGATCGACGCGAAGTCGGCGCGGGCGGCGCCGATCCGGTCAACGGCGTCGGCGCGGGACAGGGTGGTCATGGGCGCAGTGTGGCGGCCGGGCGGCGTCTTGTCACGGATTGCTGGCGGCGCGGGAGGGATCCGAAACCGGGAACGCCGCCGGAGCGTACTGCCCCGTGTCCAGCGTTCCATGGACTCCAGGAGGACCCACATGCGTCTCGGTCGAGCACTCGCTCCCGTCCTGCTCGCGGCTGCAGTCGCCGCCTGCACCGGCTCCGGCGCCGGGGCGACGCCCACCGCGGCACCGGCGTCGACCGTGCCGTCGGCGGCCGCGTCGATGGCCCCGTCGGCCGCCCCCTCGGCGAGCACCTCGGACGGCTACAGCCGCTCCGGCGGCGGCGCGTCGGCCAGCGCCCCGCCCGCCGCGGCCTCGGGGAGCATCGCGCTCGCCCAGACCAGCCTCGGCAGCGTCCTCGCCGGCCCGAGCGGGCTGACGCTCTACATGTTCACCCCGGACTCGAGCACGAGCTCGGCGTGCACGGGCTCGTGCGCGTCCACCTGGCCGCCGCTCGCCGGCGCCCTGCCGTCGCTGGGCACGGGGCTCAGCGCGTCGGACTTCGGCACCATCACCCGGAGCGACGGGACGGCGCAGGTCACGTTCCACGGCCATCCCCTCTACTACTTCAGCGGCGACAAGGCGGCCGGTGACACCAACGGCCAGGGCATCGGCACCAAGTGGTATGTCCTGGGCGCCGACGGCAACCCCATCAAGTAGCCGAAGCTGCACAACCCGGCGGGGGCCGGGCCCGCGTTCCCCCGGCCCCCGCTCTCACCGGCAGGCGCCGTCCGCCGCGACGGCGCCGTCTCACGAATCCGAAGGCCGGCTCGCCGCCGGCCCCGGCATGATGGAGAGCGAGCCCGGCCACGGACCGGCCCGGCCGGCAGGGAGGGCGGCGATGCGCGGAGCAGCGGGTCCGGATGGACGCGAGCCGACCCGTGCCGGGGCGCCAGAGCACCCCGACGCGAGCGCTCCCCTGACCGAGGCGAGCCTCGCCGCGGCCGTGGACTGGCTCGCCGTCCGGGACGCGGTCCTCGGCGCGTCTGTCGCGCGCCACGGGCGGCCGCCGCTGTGGGCCCGCGAGCCCGGCTTCCCGACCCTCGTGCACATCGTCCTCGAGCAGCAGGTCTCGCTCGCGTCGGCGCACGCGGCGTTCGACCGGCTCGGCGCCGCCCGCGACCCGCTGACCCCGGCCGGGTTCCTCGAGCTCGACGACCGCGCGCTGTTCGAGATCGGCTTCAGCCGCCAGAAGACGCGCTACGCGCGCGAGCTCGCGCGGGCGGTACTCGACGGTCGCCTGGTCCTCGAATTGCTGCCGGAGCTCGACGACGACGCCGTCGACGCGCAGCTCACGCAGGTCCCAGGAATCGGGCCGTGGACGGCGACCATCTACCGGCTCATGGTCCTCGGCCGGCCGGACGCCTGGCCGGTGCACGACATCGCCCTCGCCCAGGCCGTCGCCGACCTCCAGGGCCGCGCTCGGCGCCCGGACGCCGCGGAGATGGCCCGCATCGCCGACGGGTGGCGCCCGTGGCGCGCCGTCGCCGCCAGGATCCTCTGGCACGACTACCTGAGCGAGCGGGCGGCCCGCCGCGTGAGTCGAGCCGCCGCGGGCGGGGCCGGCGCGGGTCGACGCGCCGTCGGCCGGCCCGGCGCCGGGCAGCCCGCACGAGAGGACGTCTGACCCCCCTCGTCCGGGGACCCCTGCCGGGGAATCTACGGAGCCTGAATGGTCGCCGATACTCGGGCCGTCAACCGCCGAGGGGAACGTGCGCATGTTCGACTTGCCATGCTCTAGCCCGCTCGGGGAGCCCCGCCTCTCCGCGCCGTCGCGCGTCCGCCGCCATGCCCCTGACGGGTCGCACGCATGATGCTCGCGCACACCCCGGCGTTCGTCGCCCACGACCGGCCAGCGGAGGACGAGGCCGACGACCTCCTGCACTTCCAGCGGGTGATGCTCTGGCTGCGGCTGCTGGGCGTGGCGATCATCGTGACCCAGGGCTGGCTCTACACCATGCTCAGCCCGGTCCTCCTCGGCGCGGCCGTCGGCCTCGCGGGGGTGGTCATCGCCGTGCAGACGCGGCTCCTCGCGCCGGGGCGTCCGCTCAGCGAGCTCCGCCGGCGCTCGCTGGTGCTGCTGGCGGCGGACATGCTCGTCGTCTACCTCATCGGCACCAACTTCACCGCCGACGCCGAGTGGCTCGGCTTCTACTTCTACCCGCTGCTCTCCCTCGAGGCCGCGATCATCACCGGCGTCTGGGCGGGGCTCGCGGTGACCATGTTCTCGGTGGTGGTGTATCTCGCCCAGCTGGTCCTCCACATCGCGGTCGGCCACACGATCGAGCTGCGGTCGGCGCTCGGGGCGGTCTCGCTCGTCGCGATGACCGGCGGCTTCATGGCCGTGTACGCCCACCTCGCCGGGCGCGGGCGCGACCACCTGAGGGCGATGGTCAACCTGACCTCGGCGCTGGTCCGCCACGAGCGGCAGGCCGACGCCCTCGAGCACCTCGACAGGCGCCTGTACGCCGCGCTCGGTGCGCGCGTCCGGTCGATCGCCGTGCGCGAGGAGGACGGCGGCCTCCGGCTCGTGCACTGGCGGTCGGCCGAGGAGCGGTCCCTCACCCCGGCCCAGGCGAGGCGCGCCATGGGCGACGACGACACGGTCGTGGCGCATCTCGAGGCCGGCGAGCCGGTCACGCTCGTCACCGACCCCTGGTCCGTCGTCACCGCAACGCTCGGCCTGCCCGACTGGGCGAGCGCGGTGACCCTGGTGCCGATCGTGGCCGAGGGCCGCTGGGCCGGGCTGCTGCCCGTCCTCTGGCCAACCCACACCGTCCCCGACCGCGACACGGTGAGGCTCCTCAACGGCCTCGCAGGGCAGATCGGCCTCGCGAGGGCGAGAGACGAGCTCGAGCGGATGCGGCGTGACGCGACGGTCGATCCGGCCACCGGGCTGCTGAACCGCCGGGCCGTCGGCGCCGAGCTCGAGGCGTTCGTGGCGCGCGCAGCACGCTCGGGCGGTCGGCTGGCCGTGCTGCTCTGCGAGCTCGACTGCGCCGGGCCGGCGGTCGAGCACGCCGACGCCACGATGCGGGCCGCCGCAGCGGCGGTCCTGGGCGTGCTCCGCAGCGGCGACGTGGCTGGCCACCACGACGACGACCGCATCCTCATCGTTGCGGCGGACGCCGGTGCCCCGGCCGCGACTGCGCTCGGCGCCCGGATCAGTGGCGCCGTCGCCGCCATGCCCGGCGGAGACGGCCTCCGGGTGGCGATCGGAGCGGCGGTGTTCCCCGAGGACGGGGCGCGGGGAGCAGAGCTCGTGGAGGTCGCCGAGGCGTCCATCGTGGCCACGGCGCCGCGGCTGTCGGCGCCACGCCACCTCGCCGGTGCGGAGGCCGCCGCGGCCCTGTAGTGGTCGGGCGGACCAGGGGCGAGCGCCCTCGGGGACCCGCCGCGCGACGCGGTCGACACCGACCGGGCGCCCCCTCCAATTCGGCGCGAGCCCGTATCCTGTCGGCGCGATGTCCCTGTACCGACTCGAGCACCCGCTCCCCGGCCTCGTCCGGCCTGTCGTCGTGGCTGCCTTCGACGGCTGGGTCGACGCGGGCGCGGCGGCGACCTCGGCCCTCGCGCAGGTCGCGGACGGCGCGACCACGATCGCCACGTTCGATGCGGATGCGCTCTACGACTACCGGGCCCGCCGCCCCACGCTCGACATCCGCGACGGCCACCCGTCGACGCTCGAGTGGCCTGAGCTCCGCCTGCGCCACGCGAGCCACGGCGGCCGCGACCTGCTCCTGTTCGGGGGGCCCGAACCGGACTTCCGCTGGCACACGCTCTCGGCCGACCTGTTCGAGCTGCTCGGGCGCCTCGACGTGCGCGCGTGGATCAGCCTCGGGGCGATCCCCGCTGCCGTCCCGCATGCCCGGGCTGTGCCGATCCTGGGCACCGAGTCGGGGCCGGGACTGCTGAAGGGCCAGGTGACGGCCGGCCCCACGGGGCTGCTCCGGGTTCCCGCCGCGGTCCTGTCGGTGCTGGAGATGGCCGCGGCGGACGCGGGCCTGCCGGCCGTCGGCTACTACGCCCAGATCCCCCACTACGTGACCGGCGGCTACGCGCCGGCATCGGTGGCGCTGCTGCGGACCCTCGAGCAGCACCTCGAGATCGAGCTGCCGCGGGGTGAGCTCGTCGAGGAGGCCGGGCGGCTCCGCACCCGCCTCGACGCCGCCGTTGCCGCCGACGAGACCACCCGCTCGTACGTGGAGCGCCTCGAGGCGATGGTCGACGAGGAGCGCCAGCCGGCCGGCGACGACCTGATCGGCGAGATCGAGCGGTTCCTCCGCGAGGGCCGCACCGACGACGGGCCAGGCCCGCGCGGCTGACGCCCGGCCGAGCCGGTCGACGCCAGCCGGCCGAGCCGGTCGACGCCAGCCGGCCGAGGATCAGTAGCGCTCGCGACGGACGACGACGCCCTGGCCGCGGATGGTGGCACCGCGCAGCGCGGCGATCACCCGGTCCGCCGCCGCCTCGGGGACCTCGACGAGCGAGAAGCCGTCGGCGATCTGGATGGCGCCGATCTCGCTGCCGGGCAGGCCGGCCTCATTGGTGATGGCCCCGACGAGATCGCCGGGCCTGACCCCGCCGGCACGGCCGAGCCCGACAAACAGCCGCGTCACGCCGCTGCCGTAGCCGCCGCGCGGCGGCCGGCGCAGCACGGCGTGGCCGTCGGGGGTCTGCCAGCCGGACGGCCGGACGCCACGCGGGCCGGCCTTCGGCTGCGGCGACCTCGCCGCAGTCTGACCCTGCCAGGCCGCGGGCCGGGCCGGGCCGGGGCGGACCGGCGTGTCGCGGTCCGGCCCAGACCTGGAGCCCGTCGCGCCGGCCGCGTGCGGCTCGAACACCCTGTGCTCGAACCGCGGCCCCGGCGCCGGGCGCGGCCGGAGGCTGCGACCCGCGCCCTCGCCGTGGACCGGTGGCCGCCGGCCCGCCCCGCGCGACATCCCCCGGGGAGGGGCGGCGGGCAGCCAGGCCGGCGCGAGCTCGGCGGTGTCCTCGGCGCCGCGCGCCTCCCGATCGGCCTGGGCCACCGCGGCCAGCGCGATCTCGACGAGGTCGAACTCGTCGGCCAGCGGCTCCACCACCGCGCGGTACCGGTCATTGCCGCCCGCGAGCAGCGCCTCGCGCAGCGAGCCGCGCAGCAGTTCCAGCCGCTTCTCGCGCAGGTCCGCCACGGTGGGCAGGCCCGCGATCTCGAGCGGCGCGCCCAGGGCCGCCTCGATGTCGCGCAGCAGGCGATGCTCGCGGGGCTCGACGAGCGTGATCGCCACACCCTCGCGCCCGGCCCGGCCGGTCCGCCCGATCCGGTGCACATACGTGCCGGGTGAGGAGGGCACGTCATAGTTCACGACATGGGTCACGTGCTCGATGTCCAGGCCGCGGGCGGCGACGTCGGTCGCCACCAGCACGTCGAGCGCGCCCTCGCGGAACCGGCCCATGATCCGGTCCCGCTGCTCCTGGGCCAGCCCGCCGTGCAGCGCAGCCGCGTCCCGGCCGCGGCCCGAGAGGGCCTCCGCGAGGTCGTCCACCTCGCCCCGCGTGCGGGCGAACACGAGCGTGGCGGCACCGTCCTCGAGGTCGAGGATCCGGCCGAGGGCCGCCAGCTTGTCCGGACGGCGGACCACGTAGGCCACCTGCCGCACGCGCGCCGGCTCGCCGGCGGGGGCCTCCTCGCGGCGGACGCGCACGCGCACCGGGTCGTGCAGGTGCCGCTCGGCCAGGTCGGCGATCGGCCCGGCGATCGTCGCCGAGAAGAGCGCCGTCTGCCGCTGGCCCGGCAACGCGCCGAGGATCCGGTCGAGGTCGTCGGCGAAGCCCATGTCGAGCATCTCGTCGGCCTCGTCGAGGATGACCGTCCCCACCTCGTCGAACCGGAGCGTGCCGCGCTCGAGGTGGTCCACCGCGCGGCCGGGCGTCGCGACCACCACGTCCACGCCGCGGGCGAGTCGGGCCAGCTGGGCCGTGATCGGCTGGCCGCCGTACACGGGCACGACGCGGACGCCCAGCTCCCGGCCGTAACGGTGGATGGCCTCGGCCACCTGCATCGCGAGCTCGCGCGTGGGCGCCAGCACGAGCGCGGCCGGCCTGCTGGCGCGGCCATCCCGCGGCGCGCCGCGACCGTCGACGCGCTCCCCGGCGGCGCGCGCCGCGTCGAGGCGGGCGGCGAGGGACTGGAGGATCGGCAGCGCGAACGCGGCGGTCTTGCCGGTGCCCGTGGGGGCCTCGGCGAGCAGGTCGCGGCCCGCGAGGAGGGGCGGGATCGCCGCCTCCTGGACGGGCGTCGGCTCCTCGTAGCCGAGGCTCGCGAGGGCCGCGAGGAGACGGTCGTCGAGGCCGAGGCTCGCGAAGCCCGGGGCGGGCTCGGATGGAGCCGCCGCCGCGGGCTCGGCGGGCGCGGAGGCGGGCGGGACGTCGGGGTCGGGGGTCACCCGCACAGGGTAGTCCGGATCCGTCCGCCCGGCGGCTGTGCCGATCGGCACGGTGCGTTCCCACAACTCTCCTCCAACTGGGGCATTGACGCCGACGGCGGAGAATCGGAGTCTTGTGGCCATCACCGGCTGCGCGGCAGGTGAAGCGGCGGCCTGCGCCGCCGGAGATCGGAGGTCGGCGCACATCGTGAGTGTCTGGCGCATGCGCAGGGCTCGGCTGCTGGCCCTCGTGGCGGCCGCCCTCGTGCTGGCCGCGATCGTGCCGGCTGCCACGAGCGCAGCTGCGGCGCCGAAGGTCGCGATCATCGTCGGCCCGGCCGGCTCGGCCGCAACGCCGGGCTACCTGCGCGCCGCCAACGCCGCGGTGGCTGTCGCCAGGACGCTCACCCCCAATGTGGTCAAGGTGTACACCCCCAACGCCACCTGGCCGACCGTCAAGGCGGCCGTCACGAACGCCTCGGTCGTGGTGTACCTGGGCCACGGGAACGGCTGGCCCAGCCGCTACTCCACGGCGCTCCGGCCCGGCACCATGGACGGGTTCGGGCTCAACCCGGTCGCCGGCGTCGACAGCGTCGCCCACCAGTACTTCGGCGAGTCGTTCGTGTCCAAGCTCCACCTCGCCTCCGGCGCGGTCGTGCTGCTGAGCCACCTGTGCTACGCCAGCGGCTCGACGGAGCCGGGCCTCGCCGACGGCACGTTCAGCGACATCTTCAGCCGCGTCGACAACTTCGCGGCCGGCTTCCTCACCGCCGGCGCCGGGCTGGTCATCGCCGAGGGCCACCAGGACCCGGCCTCGCTCATCAGCGCTGCCATCCGCGGCCCAGCGGCTGCGGCCCAGGCATGGAAGGGCGCCGACTGGGGCCACGGCCACATGAGCACGTACGCGAGCTCCCGCACGGCGGGCGCCTCGGTGAGCCTTGACCCCGACACCGCCAGCTCCGGCTACTACCGCTCGATGGTCCAGGCGCAGGGACGGGTCGGCCGGACCGTGGTCACCCCGAGCACCGTCGGCACGATCGAGGCGATCCCCCTGCCGCCGCCGTCGCTCGCATCGGCCGGCGCCAGGTTCGGCACCGCCACGATCAGCGCGACCGTGTCGCCCGGCACCAGCGCGTCGGTCAGCCTGCCGGTGACCCGTGACGCCTCGGCGCTGCCCGCGTCGATGCTCGTCGGGGTGCGCTGGCTGCCGCTCGTGGCGCCATCGACGCCCGACAGCACCTCGAATGCGGACAGCCCGGTCGTGGGCGAGTCGAGCGGCGACGTCGTCCAGACCGCCACGGCCACTCGCACCGGCAGCTCGCTCAACCTCCAGGTGCCGACGCCCGAAACGCCCGGGACGTACGTGGTGCTGATGACCCTCGAGGCCTCGGACGGGACCCCCTACGACGTCGCCACGCAGGCGCTCCTGCGGCCGTTCACGGTCGTGGTCCCCAAGCCGGTCGACCTGCGCATCAGCGCGCCGGCGTCACTGGCCGCCAAGCCCGGAACCCTCACCGGCGTGGACGTGTCGCTCGCCAACACCGGGACCCAGGCCTGGGGCTCGCCGCTCTACGCCACGATCTGGAGCGACCCGGCGCTCGATCCCGCGCTCGACCGCCCCTTCTCGCACGTCCTGTTCCTCAGCGCCACCTGGATCGACACGGCCAGCGGCGCGGTGGTCCCCGGCGCGCTGTACCCGCTGCCGCGCGAGATGGGCGCCCCCGGCGGCACGGCCGACGTGCACCTCAACCTCGTGTCGCCGTCGGCTGACGGGCAGTACCTGCTGCTGCTCTCGCTCGCGGTCCAGGGCAGCCTCGGCGAGTTCCCGCAGTCGACGCTGGTCGTCCCGGCGAGCATCGGCGAGAACCTGCCCGTCGTCACCCCGTCCGCCGGCAGCTGACGCGTCGGGCGGCAACGCCCGGGCCCGCGGGACCCGGGGCCCTCGAGGCGCCCGATGCCCGCAGCCCGCGCGCATCGCCCTACGTCGTGAGGACCGTCTCCCCGCCCATGAGGTAGCGGTCGACGCCCTCGGCCGCCATCCGGCCCTCGCGGATCGCCCACACGACGAGCGACTGGCCGCGCACGCAGTCGCCGGCCGCGAACACGCCCGGGACCGAGGTCATCCGGTCGGCGCCCGTCCGCACGTTGCCGCGGGGGTCGAGCTCGCACCCGAACGCCTTGGGCAGCGTCGGCTCCGGGCCGAGGAAGCCCATGGCGAGCAGGACCAGGTCTGCCGGGATCGTCTGGGCCGTGCCGGGCTGCTCGTGGAGCTCGGGGCGGCCCTCGCCGCCCACCCGCCAGGCCACGTCCACGATCTCGATGCCGGTGACGTGCTCGCTGCGACCGATGAACCGGCGGGCGGTGGTCTGGTACCGGCGCGGGTCCGCGCCCCACAGCGCGTGGGCCTCCTCCTGGCCGTAGTCGAGCTTGTAGACCTTGGGCCACTCGGGCCACGGGTTGCCGGGCTGCCGCGTGTCGGGCGGCCGGGCGAGGATCTCGAGCTGGCGCACCGAGGCGGCGCCCTGGCGGATGGCGGTACCCACGCAGTCGGTGCCCGTGTCCCCGCCGCCGATGACCACCACGTGCTTGCCCGCGGCGTCGATCGGCGCCTCGGCCGACGACCCGCCGTCGAGCAGCCGGCGCGTGTTCCCCCGCAGGTAGCTCATCGCGAAGTGGATGCCGCCGAGCTCGCGGCCTGGAACCGGAAGGTCGCGCGCGACCGTCGCCCCGGTCGCGATCACGACCGCGTCGTGGTCCGAGACCAGCCGCTCTGCGCTCACGTCGGCGCCGACCGTCGTGCCCGTGACGAAATGGATGCCCTCGGCCTCCATCAGCTCCACGCGCCGCCGGACGACCCCCTTGTCGAGCTTCATGTTCGGGATCCCGTACATCAGGAGCCCCCCGACGCGGCCGGCGCGCTCGAACACGGTGACCTTGTGGCCGGCGCGGTTGAGCTGGTCCGCGGCGGCGAGGCCGGCCGGGCCGCTGCCGATCACCGCCACCGCGCGCCCGGTGCGCGCCAGCGGCGGGTTGGGGGTGATCCAGCCCGCCTCCCAGGCACGGTCGGCGATCTCGGCCTCGATGGCCTTGATGGCCACCGGGTCGCCGTTGATGCCCACCGTGCACGAGCCCTCGCACGGGGCCGGGCAGACCCGCCCGGTGAACTCGGGGAAGTTGTTGGTGAAGTGGAGGCGGATGCTCGCCTCCTGCCACTGGCCCCGGTAGACCATGTCGTTCCACTCGGGGATGAGGTTGTTGAGCGGGCAGCCCGACGCCATGCCGCTGATCAGGGCGCCCGTGTGGCAGTACGGGATGCCGCAGTCCATGCACCGGGCGCCCTGGTCGCGCAGGTCGGCCTCGGCCAGGTGGGGGTGCTCCTCGCTCCAGTCCCGGATCCGCTCGAGGGGCGGCCGAGACGGCATCCCCTTGCGGGCGAGCTCGATGAACCCGGTCGGCTTGCCCATCACGCGCCCCCGACGCGCGCGAGGTCTGCGGCGTTCTCGCTGAAGGCGGCCATCTCGGCCTCCTCGGGCGGCAGGCCCGCCGCGACCATCCGCGCCTGGGCCTCGAGCACGCGGCGATAGTCGCGCGGGATCACGCGCACGAAACGCCCCGCGGCGGCGTCCCAGTCGGCCAGCAGCCGGGCGGCACGCTCTGAGCCGGTCAGCTCGAGGTGGCGCTCGACGAGGCCCCGGAGCTCGCCCGCGTCGTCGTCGTCGAGGCGCTCGAGCGCGACCAGCTCGGTGTTGGCGCGGCCGCGGAAGCCGCCGTCCTCGTCGTAGACCCACGCGATCCCGCCGCTCATCCCCGCGGCGAAGTTGCGCCCGGTGCGGCCCAGGACCACCACCCGGCCCCCGGTCATGTACTCGCAGCCGTGGTCGCCCACACCCTCCACGACCGCCGTCGCGCCCGAGTTGCGGACCGCGAATTGCTCGCCGGCCGTCCCCCGGATGAACGCCTCGCCGGAGGTGGCGCCGTAGAGCACCACGTTGCCGACGATCACGTTCTCGTGGGCGGTGAACGGGGCGTCGGGGTGGGGCATGACGATGATGCGTCCGCCGGACAGGCCCTTGCCCGTGTAGTCGTTCGCGTCGCCGGTGAGCGCGAGCTCCACACCACGCGGGATGAACGCCCCGAAGCTCTGGCCCGCGGACCCGGTGAAGCGCAGTGCGATCGTCCCGTCGGGCAGGCCGTCGCGACCCCAGCGCCGGGTCACCTCGGAGCCGAGCATCGTGCCGACCACGCGGTTGGTGTTGCGGATGGGCAGCGCCGCGCGGACGGGCAGCCCCTCGGTGAGCGCGGGGGCCGCGAGCGGGACCAGCGTGGTCGCGTCGAGCGAGGCCTCCACGTTGTGCTCCTGGGCGATCGCCCGACGGCGGCCGTACGCGTCGGGCACCCGGGGCTGGGCGAGGATGCGCGAGAAGTCGAGCGTGCGCGCCTTGGGGTGGTCGAGGGCAGGCCGGAGCTCGAGCCGGTCGGAGCGGCCGACCATCTCGTCCACCGTGCGGAAGCCCAGGCGCGCCATGTGCTCGCGGACCTCGCGCGCGATGAACGTCATGAAGTTCACGACGTGCTGCGGGTCGCCCGCGAACCGCTCGCGCAGCACGGGGTCCTGGGTGGCCACGCCCACCGGGCACGTGTTGAGGTGGCAGGCGCGCATCATCACGCAGCCGAGCGACACCAGCGGCCCGGAGGCGAAGCCGAACTCCTCGGCGCCGAGCAGCGCCCCGATCACCACGTCGCGCCCGGTCTTGAGCTGCCCGTCCACCTCGACCGTGATCCGGCTGCGCAGGTCGTTGGCCACGAGCACCTGGTGCGCCTCCGCGAGGCCCAGCTCCCAGGGGATCCCCGCGTGCTTGATCGAGGTCAGCGGCGAGGCGCCCGTGCCGCCGTCGTGGCCGGAGATCAGCACCACGTCCGCGTGCGCCTTGGCGACGCCGGCCGCCACGGTGCCCACGCCCACCTCGGCGACCAGCTTCACGCTGATCCGCGCGTGGTGGTTGGCGTTCTTGAGGTCGTGGATGAGCTCCGCGAGGTCCTCGATCGAGTAGATGTCGTGGTGCGGGGGCGGGCTGATCAGGCCGACGCCGGGCGTCGAGTGGCGGGTCTTGGCGATCCAGGGGTAGACCTTGGATCCCGGCAGCTGGCCGCCCTCGCCGGGCTTGGCGCCCTGGGCCATCTTGATCTGGAGCTCGCGCGCGTTGACCAGGTATTCCGAGGTGACCCCGAAGCGGCCCGACGCGACCTGCTTGATCGCGCTGTTCTTGGAGTCGCCGTTCTCGAGCGGGGCGTACCGGGCCGGGTCCTCGCCGCCCTCGCCGGTGTTGCTCTTGCCGCCGATGCGGTTCATCGCGATCGCCAGCGCCTCGTGGGCCTCCTGCGAGATGGAGCCGTAGGACATGGCGCCGGTCTTGAACCGCCGCACGATCGAGTCGACCGGCTCCACCTCGTCGATCGGCACCGGGCGCAGGGCGGGCTTGAGCTCGAGCAGGCCCCGCAGGGTCGCGAGGCGCGCCGACTGGTCGTCGACGAGGCTCGTGTAGTCCTTGAACGCGCTGTAGTCGCCGGTCCGCACCGCGCGCTGGAGCGTGTGGACCGTGAGCGGGTTGAACAGGTGGTGCTCGCCGTCGGCGCGCCACTTGTACTTGCCGCCGGTGCCCAGCTGCCGGTGCACGATCGGCCGCTCGGGCGGGTAGGCGCGCTCCTGCCGCAGGGCGACCTCCTTCGCCACCATCTCGATGCCGATGCCGCCGATCCGGCTGGGCGTCCAGGTGAAGTACTCGTCCACGAAGTCGCGGCCGAGCCCGATCGCCTCGAACACCTGGGCGCCGTGGTAGCTGTGGACGGTCGAGATGCCCATCCGGCTGATCGCCTTGATCACACCCTTGACCACGGCTTTGCGGTAGCGCTTCTCGGCGTCGGCGGTGGGCCCCGGGATCATCCCCATCCGCACCCGGTCGTCGATGGTCTCGAAGGCGAGGTAGGGGTTGATCGCCGACGCGCCGTAGCCGATCAGGAGGCAGAAGTGGTGCGCCTCGCGCGGCTCGCCGGACTCGAGCACCAGGCCCGCGCGCCCGCGCGTGCCCGCCCGGACGAGGTGGTGGTGGACCGACGCCACCGCGAGCAGCGCGGGGATCGGCGCGTCGGTCTCGTCGTGGCCCCGGTCCGACAGGATGACCTGGTTGTAGCCCTCGGCGATCGCCTCCGATGCCTGGCGGCGGAGGTCCTCGATCGCGCGGCGCAGGCCGGCGCCGTTCTCGGCGACCTTGAACAGGATCGGCAGCGTAATCGTCCGAAAGCCGTGCGACGCCGGGCCGCCGTCGAGCCCCCTGATCTGCTCGAGCTCGCGGTTGGAGAGCACCGGCGCCGGGATCGAGAGCTGGTGGGCAGCGTCCGGGCCGGGCTCGAGCAGGTTGTCCTCCGGCCCGATCGAGCGCTCGGTGGCCATGATGATCTCCTCGCGGATGGCGTCCACGGGAGGGTTGGTGACCTGGGCGAACAGCTGCTTGAAGTAGTCGTAGAGCAGCTGCGGCCGGTCCGAGAGCACCGCGAGCGGGGCGTCGTTGCCCATCGAGCCCACCGGGTCGGCCGCGTCGGTCGCCATCGGGTCGATGATCAGCTTCACGTCCTCGGCGCTGTAGCCGAACACCTCCTGGCGCCGCAGGACGGTCTCGTGGTCGGGGCCGATGACGTTGGCGGGCTCCGGCAGGTCCTCGAGCCGGACCATCGCGTCGCCGACCCACGCCTCGTAGGGGTGCGCGCGGGCGAGCTCGTCCTTGAGCTCGTCGTCGGTGATGATCCGGCCCTGCGCCGTGTCCACGAGGAACATCCGGCCGGGGCGGAGGCGGCCCTTCGCCACGACGTCGGCGGGCGGGATGTCGAGCACGCCCGCCTCCGAGGCCATGACCACGCGCCCGTCGCGGGTCACGTAGTAGCGGCCGGGGCGGAGGCCGTTTCGGTCGAGCGTGGCGCCGATCCGCACGCCGTCGGTGAACGCGAGGCTGGCGGGCCCGTCCCACGGCTCCATGAGGCACGAGTGGTACTGGTAGAAGGCCTTGCGGGCGGACGGCATCGCGTCGTCGCGGCTCCACGGCTCAGGGACCATCATCGCCATGACGTGCGCGAGCGGTCGCCCGCCGAGGTGGAGCAGCTCGAGCACGTTGTCGAAGATCGCGGTGTCGCTGCCGTCGACGTCGATCGCCGGCAGCACCTTGCGCAGGTCCTCGCCGAACACGCTCGAGCGCAACGCCGACTGGCGCGCGAACATCCAGTTCACGTTGCCGCGCAGCGTGTTGATCTCGCCGTTGTGGCTGATGTAGCGGTACGGGTGGGCGCGCGCCCAGGACGGGAACGTGTTGGTCGAGAAGCGCGAGTGGACCAGCGCGACGGCCGACGCGAGCCGCTCGTCGAGCAGGTCCGGGTAGAAGGTCAGCAGCTGGGACGCGTTGAGCATCCCCTTGTAGACGATGGTCCGGCACGACAGCGATGGGACGTAGAACTCGCCCCGCCCGGGCAGGGCGCTGCGCTGGACGGCCTTCTCGACCAGACGGCGCGCCACGTACAGCCGCCGGTCGAATGCGAGGTCGCCGTCCTCGCCCTCGGGCAGGTCGTCAGGGCGGGCGATGAAGGCGTGGCGCATGACGGGCATCGACGCGACGGCTGCGTCGCCCAGACCGTGCGGATCGAACGGCACATCGCGCCAGCCCAGGATCCGGAGGCCCTCCGAGGCGAGCGTCGTGGAGAACAGGGCGACCACCGCATCGCGGCTCGGCGCGTCGCGGGGCAGGAACAGGCTGGCCACGCCGAACCGGTGCGTCGGCAGGGCGATCCCGGCGTCGCGGGCAACCGCCGCGAAGAACGCATGCGGCACCGCGACGAGGATCCCCGCCCCGTCGCCGGTGTTGCGCTCGGAGCCCGTCGCGCCGCGGTGCTCGAGGTTGGCGAGGACGGTCAGCGCGTCCGCCACGATGCTGTGGGACGACCTGCCCGCGATGTCGCACACGAAGCCGAACCCACACGCGTCGTGCTCGGTGGACGGCTCGTAGAGCGTGCGCGACAGGGGCATCCGGGCGACCTCCGTCGTGGCGAGTGGGGCGCCGACGATACGGGCCGAAGTGTTGAAGGGCAGGGTCCGCAGGGGTGGTGGTTGGGTTGCGGTTCGGGCCCGTGGCGGGTCGTGTGCCCTGGCATCGCACGGTGGCTTCCGCGGCGCCGGGCTCGCACGGGGGCATCCGCGGCGCCGGTTCGCACGGGTGCGCCTGCCGCGCCGCGCTCGCGCCGGTTCCCGTGCGCGCGATACTGGGCTCGATGCGACGCGTGGAGGCGGAGGCGCTCGTTGGCGCCTCCCGGGACGAGGTCTGGCAGCTGCTCGACGACCTCGAGGGCCTGCCGCGGTGGCTGCCGGGCGTTCGGGCGGTCACCTCGTCGGGCCCTGCCCACGTCGGCACGCTCTACCGGGTGCAGTCGTCTCTGCTCGGGTTCCCCCGGACGCGCGACTGGGAGTTCGAGCAGCACCGGCCGCCGCACCGCCAAGTGCGGGTCGCGCGTGACGGGCCGATGGAGCGTTCACTGATCCTGACGCTCGACGTCCGGGGCTCCGGAACGCGGGTGCGCGCCGAGGTGGAGCTGCGCTCGTCGCTCGCGTTCCCGATCGGCCTCCTGCACGAGATGCTCGCGACCTTCGGGGCGGGCCTGTCGGTGCGGCAGCTCGTCGAGGCGGTCAAGCGGGCGTTCGAGGGGCGGCCGCGACGCTGAGGGCCCCCGGCACGCGAGGCGCTGCCGCGGGACGGCGCGGAGCGGCGGGGTCGATCGGGAGACAGGGAAACGGACCGCCTGGAAGGATAGCTTCGGGACTCCGCCGCCGCCCGACATCCCGCCGGAGGTACGACGCGCCGCCCCAGTTCACCCGTATGTTGGCGGTCCGTTTGATGCATCCACCGTACGCGCCGTCCGCGGGCTGCGGAATCCGTCAGATGGGCTAGGACCCTCCACCGGATGGGGGACCCCAGACCGGTCGGCTGTATCGATGGGACTGGCCGGGCGCCGCATCGGCGGTCGATGCCGGGTACGCTGCGGTCATGACCTGGCCGCCCCGTTCCGCCCCCCTCGACCCCGCCGACGCGACGCGGCCGTACCCGTCCCGGCCGAGACCCGCCGACGACCCGAGACGCCACCTGCCGATCGACGGCACCCGGAACGTCCGCGACGTCGGCGGCTACCCGTGCGCCGGCGGCCGGCGCACGCGCTGGCGCACGCTGCTGCGCTCCGACGAGCTGACCCGCCTCCCCGGCCACGCGGCAGACGAGCTCCGGCGCATCGGCATCCGCCAGGTGATCGACCTGCGCTGGCCCGACGAGCTGGAGCTCTCGCCCAACGTCTTCGCCGACGACGGAATCGTGCGCTACCGCCACATCGCGCTGCTCGTGGACGACCCGACGCCCCACGCCGGCCTCGCGGGGATGTACCGGCACGTGCTCGACCGGCGCCTGCCGCAGCTCGTGGACGTGGCGCGGGCGCTGCTCGAGCCGGCGGGGCTGCCGGCGGTCATCGGGTGCGCGGCCGGCAAGGACCGGACGGGGATCACGATCGCGGTGCTGCTCTCGCTCGCGGGCGTGCCCGAGGACCTGGTCATCGAGGACTACGCGCTCTCGGCCGGCTACTTCGCCACGCCCAACCACACGATCCCGGCCGGCGACTGGCGCCACCACCCGCTGGTCGTGGACAGCCCGCCGGAGTTCATGGCCTCGGCCCTGGACCACCTCCGCGGCGCCCACGGCGGGGCCCGCGCGCTGCTGCGCTCCGGCGGCATGCGGGAGGACGAGCTCGATGCCCTGGCGGACCGGCTGACCGAGCCGGGCGACGCCGGCTGATGGGGCGCATCAGCGCGTCGGTGGCGCTCCCCTACCCGCCCGACGCCGGCTGATGGGGCGCATCAGCGCGTCGGTGGCGCTGCCCTACCCGCCCGAGCGCGTCTGGAAAGTCGCCACCCGGGTCGAGGACCTGCCCAGGTGGATGCCGGAGGTCGTGGGCGCCGAACGACTGGACCCCGAGCTTGCGGTGGGCAGCCGGGCGAGGCTCACGTTGTCATCGGCAGCCGCAGGTGCGGAGGTGACGGCGGCCATCACCGAGCTCGACCCGCCGCGGCGGCTCGTGATGAACGGCGCCGGCGGACCGCTGGGGGTCGCCGTGCGCGTCCTGCTCACGGCGTCCGACGGGGGCGGCAGCGAGGCCACGGTCGAGGTCGACCTCGACACACCGCCGTTCCTCGGTTTCGTCGCCCGCGAGGTTGAGCGGCGGCTCGAGGCCGGCCTGCCCGGCGCGCTCGAGCGGCTCCGAGGTCTCATCGAGGCCGAGCCCGCCTGAGTGCGGGCCGCTCGCCGGCGGCTGGGTGGCCGCGGCCGAGGTCGCCCCGGGCGCCTCGGCGCGCCATCCGGCCAGAACCCCTGAGCACTGGGCGGGAGCGGTGGCCCGCGGCCGCCCGGAGGCGGCACTCGAGGTCGCCCCTGATCGCCATCCAATCCCCCGGTGACTGGTAGGCGGTCCGCGGTCTCCTGCTCCCCGCCATCCATGCACCGGGCGAATGGATGGCGCGAATCCGGCCCACAGACGGCACCCACCGACCCCCTGGACCCGACCCCGCCCGCCTAACAATCGCCCGGCGACTCAATGGCGAGCGGCGTGCGAGGGCGGGCGTGCGAGGGCCGGGCGATGGGCGGGCGTGCGACATGGCGAGGGCGGCGTGCGCGATCCCGTGCGGTCCGGGGACGCGCCCGCCGGGACCCGTCCCCGGTCGGGACCATCAGTCGGCCGCCCCCGGCGGGTGCCCCTCGACATCGAGCTCGATCAGCGGGCTGTGCGCCTGCATCACGTCGAGGTCGGTGCGCCCCCAGTTGCGGGCCACGCCCTCGAGCAGGGCGCGGCGCTCGGCCGGGTCGCTGACCACGCGCGCTGTCGCCGGCACGTCTGCCGCCACTCCGTGCTTGAGGTGCAGGGTGACCGCGGGGTCCGCGGCGACGTTCTGCAGCCATGCCCGTGTGCGGGTCGGGTCGGGCCGCCCGCTGATCACCAGACGGCCGTCGAGGTTGTGGAGGAAGACCTCGATCCGCCGCGGCTCACCGCTCCGGCGGCCAACGGTGGTGAGGTCGATGACCTGGCTGCGGTCGAGCGCAGCGCGGATGGCGGGGTCCATGGGACGCTCTCTCTCGGTCCGGGCTCGAGCCCGGTCATGCGTGTTGTTGCATGTGCAACGATACCGCGGATGCCCTCGGGGGCGGGCCGGGCCCTACACTCAGCGGCATGCTCCGGACCGTCACCGCCACCCGCTACGTCACGCCCCTGCGCGAGGGCGGGTCGGTGCCCGCCCTGGTCGAGGCGGACGACGACGGCCTGTACGTGGTCAAGCTGCTCGGCGCCGGCCACGGGCGCAAGGCGCTCGTCGCCGAGCTCATCACCGGCGAGATCGGCCTGCACCTCGGCCTGCCGGTTCCCGAGCTCGTCCTCGTCGAGCTTGACAGCGCCCTCGCCAAGGCCGAGCCCGACGGCGAGATCCGCGAGCTGCTCGCGCGGTCGGCGGGCACCAACTTCGGGCTCGACTTCCTGCCCGGAGCGCTGGCGTTCGCGCCGGCGGTGGGCCCGAGGCCCGACCCCGAACTCGCCGCCGACGTCGTGTGGCTCGACGCGCTCACGACCAACGTGGACCGCACGCCCCGCAACCCCAACCTGATCGTGTGGCACCGGCGGCTGCACCTGATCGACCACGGCTCGGCGCTCTACATCCACCACACCTGGGCGAAGCCGGCTGAGCACGCGCGGCGCCCGTTCCCACAGGTCCACGACCACGTGCTGCTCCCGTTCGCCTCGTCCATCGAGGCAGCCGACGAGCGGCTGGCGCCGCAGCTCGACCGCGGCGTCCTCGAGGCGATCACCGCCGGGATCCCCGACGACTGGCTGCCGGCCGAGGACGGCCTGCCCGACGCCGACGCGCACCGGCGCGCCTATGTGGACTACCTGCTGACCAGGCTCGAGGCCCGGCGGTCGTTCATCGAGGAGGCTGAGCGTGCCCGGGTCGCCTGACGCCTCGGCGGGACGCGGCCGCGTCAAGCGCCACCCGTTCGAGTACGCCGTCGTGCGCGTGGTCCCGCGCGTCGAGCGCGGCGAGGCGTTCAACGCCGGCATCGTGCTGCACTCGCGGGTGGGCCGGTTCCTGGGCGCGAGGACGCTGCTCGACGAGGCGCTGCTCGTGGCGATGGCGCCCGACTGCGACCCCGAGACGATCCGCGACCACCTCACGACGATCGAGCGGATCGCCGCGGGCGACGCTGCCGCTGGCCCGATCGCCCTGCTGACCGCCCCCGAGCGCTGGCACTGGCTGGCCGCCCCGTCGTCGACGGTGATTCAGGCCTCGGAGGTGCACACGGGTCTGAGCGACGATCCCGCCGCGACCCTGGAGCACCTGTTCCGGACGCTCGTCGCGCGCTGAGGCAGGGCCTGCTCAGCCGGCGTCAGGACCCGAGCGCTCGGCGGCTGACGTCGTCGCCTGCGGGGCCGTCGGCGTCTTCGCATCGGCCTCGGCCACGAGGGCCGCGGCCGCCCGCTTCGCCCCGCCGCGCCGGTACCGCAGGGCCACCAGGATCGTGACCGCCATGATCGTGAGCGACGCGGCGTTCGTGCCCACCACGACCCAGTTCGGGATCGACACGCCGTACGAGATCCAGACCACGAAGCCGAGCGAGAGCATGCCCAGGTAGAGCAGCGAGACGTCGTTCGAGGACCGCGTCCGCCGCATGCGGCGGATCTGGAGCGTCGGCGAGAACGCCATCGCCAGCCCGGCGATGGTCGCCAGGACCGCGAGGACGTCCGAGGTGCTCATTTCGCCGCGGCGGCCCGCGCCTCCGCCTTGCGCGCGCGCTTGCCCGCCTGGTAGGCGGCCAGCGCCTCGGCCGAGTCGACATCGGCCAGGGTGGGCTCCGCGGGCAGCTGCGCCTCCCAGCCGGACGGCCGCACGCCGAAGCGGCGCGCCAGCACGCCGATGATCGTCGCCGACTTCGCCTCCCCGATTCCCGGCAGCGCCTTGAGCCGCGCGCGGAGGTCGCGGGCGTCCGTCGCGCCCGTCCAGATCCGCGCGGCGTCGTTGCCGTACTCGGTGGCCACTGCCGAGCACAGCTCCTGGACGCGCCCGGCCATCATGCCGGGGAAGCGGTGGAGCGCCGGCGGCGTCCGGAAGACCGTCGCGAGCGCCTCGGGCTCCATGGCCGCGATGGCGGCCGCGTCGAGCGCGCCCGTGCGGCGGACGAGCTCATGGGGTCCAGAGAATGCCTTCTGGACGGGGACCTGCTGGTCGAGCGCGAAGCCGATGAGGAGCGCGAGCGGACTCGACGCGAGCAGCGCATCGGCCTCGGGAACGCCGGTGAACGGGAGGGAGGTCACGGTGTCGGGCATGGGCGAATCCTACGCGACCGCCGCCAGGCGGCGTGCCGCCCGCGCCGGCCCTCGGCGACGCGATGCCAGGCGTCGCGGTGCAACGTCGGCGGTCAGCCGCTACGATCGGCCCGTGGCCATCCTCGGCATCGACCATCTCGTCATCGCCGTCCGCAACCCCGACGCGGCCGCAGAAGACCTCGAGCACGAGCTCGGCCTCGCCTTCACAGGCGGCGGCCGCCATGCCACCGCGGGCACCTGGAACCGACTCGCCTTCATCGGCGATACGTACCTCGAGCTGATCGGCGTCTTCGACGCGTCCCTCGTGCGCTCGGCGCACGGATCTGCGGTCGGGCGGGCGGCGCTCGACCTGCTCGACGCGGGGCGGGAAGGCCTCGCGACGTGGTCCGCCGCGGTTGACGACTGCGCGGCCGACGTGGCCCGCCTGCGCCGGCAGGGCTCGCCGATCGGCGATCCTGTGCCGGGCTCCCGCGTCCGCGCCGACGGCGAGACTGTCCGTTGGGTCACCGCATTTCCGGAGATCGGCCCCGACCGGCCGCCCTTCCTCATCGAGCACGAGATGGCGGGGCCGGAGTGGGGGCCCGACGCCCTGGCCGCCCGACGCGCCTTCGCCCACCCGGGTCTCGGGCCCGCCCGCCTCGGCCGGCTGATCCTGCCGACGGCCGACCCGGCGGCCTACGCGGACCGTTTCGAGGAAGCCCTCGGCGTGCGGTTCCGGGCGGACCTCTCGGGCTGGACGGCACACGTCGGCTTCGACACCGTCCACCTCCACGCGACCGCCAGCGGGCTGCCGGAGGTGCAGCTGGAGACGCCGACGCCGGGGGTCGCCGCCAAGAGCGTCGTCCGCTGCGGGGTCGACTGGTACGTGGCCCCGTCCTGACCGAGGTCCGTTTGATCCGCCCCCTCGCGGGACGGTCGTGCGGGCACGGCGTCCCTCAGGCCGCGCGCCGCCCGCCGGCGGTTCCACTACCCTGACCCGATGGCCATCCGTCGCGACTTCACGTTCCACGGCAACGGCCGCGCGCTGACCGCGTTCTACGCGGAGCCCGAGCACCCGGCCGGCGCCGATCCCCAGGCCCCCCTGCCGCCGCACCCGGCGGTCATCGTCGTGCACGAGGTCATGGGTCTCAACGACGACATCCGGGCGATCGCCACCCGGTTCGCGGACAGCGGCTACGTGACGCTCGCCCCGGACCTGGTCGGCGCCGGCTTCAAGCCGCTGTGCATCGCGCGCTTCGTCCGGGGCATGGGCCGGGGTGCGACCGGGCGCCCCCACCGCGAGATGCGAGCGTTCCACGACTGGCTGGCCGTGCGGCCTCAGGTGGACGCGGACCGGATCGGGATGGCCGGGTTCTGCGCCGGTGGCGGCTTCGCCATCCTGTACGCCGCGGCGGGCGGGCGCGACCTGCGGGCCGTGGCGCCGTTCTACGCGGCACTGCCGGCGGACATGTCGGTCATCCCCGACATCTGCCCGGTCGTGGCCTCGTACGGCGGGCGAGACCGGACGTTCAGCAAGAACGGACCCAGACTGCAGGCGGCGCTCGAGGCGGCCCAGGTCCCCCACGACGTCAAGACCTACCCCGACGCCGGGCACTCCTTCATGAGCCGCCATGAGGGCATCCTGGCGGCGGTGATGCGCCGCGGACCGTCGCCGGTGGGGTTCGATCCCGAGGCGAGCGAGGACGCCTGGGCCCGCATGCTGGCGTTCTTCGGCGAGCACCTGGCAGAGCGGCAGCCCAGCGCAAGCTAGGGGCGACACTCGCGCGTGTCCGCCCGGCTCGGCCGCTGACCCCGCTACGCCATCGACGCGGCGCGTGACCGGCGGGCCGCGCGCTCGGCGACCGAGATGCCGATCCGGTAGGCGAGCAGGAACGCCACCACGGTCATCGCGCCGAGGTAGATCCACTGCGCCCAGGCCTGGCCGCTGTCGGTCCCTGCCGCGATGCCGTGGGCGGTGGAGCCAGCGAAGGCGAGGAACGTGAGGTAGTGGAGCGCCCGCCAGGCGCGCTGCCCGATATGGCGCCGCACGTAGAAGCTGGCCGTCACGAGCGCCATGAGGTAGAGCGCCACCTGGCCGACGCCGACCGCGAGCGGCGCGTAGGGCGCCTGGCCGGGCACCAGGATCTGGGTCACCGAGAACGGCATCGACGCGTCGAGCCCGAGCAGCATCCCGTGGATGCCCGCCATGCCGACGCCCGCGATGGCGAGCTCCTGGTGGAGGGTGAAGTTGACCGGCCGGTGGGCGATCGCGTCGAGCACCTTGCTCGAGAGCAGCAGGCCGAAGACCACCGACAGCGTCACCGCGATGTACGCCATCCAGGCGAACAGCCGCTCGAACAGCCACGGCAGCGCCGAGGGGTTGTCGGTGAGCACGCTGAGCAGGCCGGACGCGACGCCCGGGAGCGTGGCGCCCAGGACGATCCCCGACGCGACCGCGGGCATGCCGAAGCGGATCAGCATTGTGCGCGGGTCCATCCCGCGGTACGTCACGCCAGCCATCGCACCATCCCCTCGGTCGCGTGCAGTGCGCCCTCACCCGTCAGGAGCAGCGCGCCGAGCACGCCGGGCCGGTCGAGGAGGGCGAAGGCCCGGCCCGTGCCCGCGATGACGGCCGTCTTGGCGAGCACCTCCGCCTCGCGGGCGGATCCGGCCACGACCGTCGCCTGGATCACGTCGGTGGCGGCGGGCCGCCACGTCCGCGGGTCGATGAGGTGGTGCGTCTCGCCGTCCGGGTGCGACCAGCGGTGGACGCTGGTGCCCGAGGTGGCGACGCCGAACGACCGCGGTGCCGCCCCGCCGCGGAACTGGAGCACCGCGAGCAGGTCGTCGGCATCGCGCGGGTCCGCGACGCCCAGGCCCCACGTGTCGTCGTCGTCCAGGCGGAGCGCGATGTCCCCGTCCGCGTCCACGAGCGCCGAGCGGCCGGGCGTGATCGCGAGCGCGCGGTCGGCCAGCCAGCCCTTGGCGACCCCGTCGAGGTCGAAGCGGACGCCGGGCTCGCGCCGGACCGTGCTGGCGCGGGGCCCGCGCTCGAGCGACCAGCGGCGGCTCGCGGTCTGCGGCGGCCGCACACCGGTGCCGGCCTCGGCGGCCAGCCGCGCGTCGAGCATCGCCGCGTCGACGAGGCCGTCACTGAGGCCCTCCGCGGCGCGCGCCCAGTCGAGCACGGCGGTCAGCGTGGGGCCGATCCGGACCCGGGCCGACGGCGACGCGTTGCAGCGCATCAGTTCGGACGACGGGTCGTAGCGCGTCAGGCGGGACGCCCAGGCGTCGATCCGGTCGAGCACGGCCGCGAGCTGCGCCCGGTGGACGTCGCCGGTGGCGTGCACGGCCACCTCGCCGCCCATCATGGGCCGGCGGGCCTCGGCAGCGGCCGGGACGGCGAGGTCGGTCACGGCTTGCCGGACTGGCGGGTGATCGTCTGGATGATCACCCGCGGCGTCGGCCGGGGCGTGGCCCGCGGCGTCGGCCCCGGGGTCCAGTTGGCGCTCGCGTCGGGCGGCAGCGTCTGGCCGGGCGCGAGCGTGATCACATGGGTCACGTGGATCACCGAGGGCTCGGGCTGCTGGACCGTGGTCACCGCGTCGGCCGATGTGGTGCCAGTCGTGACCACGGTGGCCTGGGGAAGGATGGACGGGAGCATCACGCTCGCGAGCGCGGACGCCGACGCCAGGCCGGCGAGGCCGAGCACCATCCGGACGCCGGACGACTGCGCCAGGCCGCGACGTCGTCGGGCCTCGAGCTCGGCGCGCGCGCTGTGGTGGAGGCTCAAGTGCGGGGCGTAGGAGTCCGGTCGCGGGAGCGGCTGCGGCCCGGGACTCGAGCGGGGCATGCGGGGGTCGGTCATCAGTCGTCTCCTCCGCCCTCGTCGTCGCCGCCGTGCGTGGTGACCACGCGCTGGATGACGATCGGCGCGGGCGTGGGGTCGGGGGTGGGGGCCGGCACCACGTAGACCGTGTCGTCCTGGGTGACGGGCAGGGGTGGCTGGTCGGACGCCGTCGCGGCGGCCGGGTCGATGATCACGGGGCCGGCAGCCGGTGATGCCGGGGCCAGACCGAAGAGGGCGAGGCCCACGGCCAGGACGGCCGAGGCCGTGAGCGACGCGGCGAGGAGTGCCACGCGGGTGAGCATGCGTTGGAAGACTCCCGAAGGGTTGCGAACAGTTGGAGCATGAACTGTGCCCCGCCCGGACCGGCTGAGACCCGCGTGAGACTTCTCACAGACGTGCCGCCGAGCCCTCGACCGGCGGCACGATCGGCCGCACAATCGTGCCGATGCGAGTGCTGGTGGTCGAAGACGAGCCCAAGATGGCCGCGCTGATCAAGCGCGTGCTGGTGGCCGAGCGCCACGTCGTGGACCTGGCGCCGGACGGCGTGGCGGCCATGGCCCTCGCCGAGACCGGCCCGCACGACGTGATCGTGCTCGACCGCGGCCTGCCCGACATCGACGGCGTCACCGTGATGCGGCTGCTCAAGGCCAAGGGCGTCACGTCGCCGGTCCTGCTGCTGACCGCGCTGGGCTCGGTCGACGACCGCGTGGCCGGCCTCGACGCGGGTGCGGACGACTACCTGGCCAAGCCGTTCGCGTTCTCGGAGCTCCTCGCGCGGATCCGGGCCCTCGGCCGCCGTCCGGCCCCGACCGCCGACGCTCGCCTGTCCGCGGGCGACATCGTGCTCGACGAGCAGCGGCACGTGGCGCAGGTGGGCGACCAGACCGTCGACCTCTCGGCCCGCGAGTTCGCGCTCCTGGGCTTCTTCATCCGCCACGCGAACCAGGTGGTGACCCGCCAGCAGATCCTCGACCAGGTCTGGGGCGCCGAGCCCGACGTGTACTCCAACGTGGTCGACCTCTACGTCTCCTACCTCCGCCGCAAGCTGGGCGAGCTGGATCGCGCCGACCGCCTCAAGACGGTGCGCGGCGTGGGCTACTCGCTCAAGACGGCCTGACCGAGCGTGCCCATCGGGACCACGGAGCGCCTCCTCCGACGGACGCGCCGCCGCCTGTTCGCGGTCACCATGACCCTGCTCGCGCTGCTCGTCGTGGGCGTCGGGGCGGCGACGGCCGTGGTGGCGCTGCAGGTGCTCGACAGCGATGTGGACCACGCGCTCAAGGACGCAGTCCAGGGACGGGCCGGCGCCGCGCTCGGCGAGAGCAGTGGCGACAACGGGCCCGTGGACGCCGACGCCGGCGCCGACCCCGACCGGCCAACGGGCCAGTCCGACACCTTCGTCCTCGTGCTCGACGCGAAGGGCAGCGTGGTCGAGAACCGGTCCAACTATCCGATGACCGACCTGCCCAACGCCGATGCCGTCGCCGGGGCCGCGGCGTCCGGGAGCGACCTGCGCACGGTCACCGCTGGCGGGCGTGCCGTCCGCCTGTACACGGTGCCGATCACCCACGACGGGACCACCCGGGGTTTCGTCCAGGGCGGCATCATCCTCACCCTCCACGACAGCCTGGGGCAGACGCTGCTCCTGGCCATCACCGCGGTCGGGGCGGTGGGGCTCGTCGGCGCGGCGCTGATCACGCTGCTGGTCACGGATCGCGCCCTGCGGCCCGTCCGTGAGGGGTTCGAGGCCCAGCGCCGCTTTGTCGCCGACGCCTCGCACGAACTGAGGACGCCGGCTGCCCTGATCCGCGCGAACGCCGAGGTCCTCGAGCGCGAGGAGCTGGTGGGCGATGACGGCCGCCCGCTCGTTGAGGACATCGTGGCCGAGGCCGATCGGCTGGGCCTGCTGGTGGGCGACCTGCTGCAGCTGGCCGCGTGGGACGAGACCAAGCTCGCGGTGGCGCCGGTGACCCTCGACGCGGCGTCGCTCGCCGCCGACACCGTCCGCGGTGCCACCGCGCTCGCAGCCGAGCGCGGCGTGTCGCTCGCCCACGACGCGGCGGGGCCCGTCTACGCGCTCGCGGACCGCGACCGCCTCGTCCAGCTGCTGCTGATCCTCTTCGACAACGCCGTCGACCACTCGCCGAGGGGCACCACGGTCACGGTGCGCGTCCACCGGGCCGGGCCGAGCGCCGTGATCGAGGTCGAGGACCAGGGCCCCGGCATCCCGCCGGGCGAGCGCGAGCGCATCTTCGAGCCGTTCACGCGCCTCCACGGGACCACCCGCCACGGGTCGGGCGGGACGGGCCTCGGCCTCGCCATCGCCCGGCGCATCACCGACGCCATGCAGGGGACGATCAGCGTGGCCTCGCCAGAAGGGGCGGGCGCCCGGTTCACCGTGACCCTGCCCGCGGTCGAGCCCGGGGCGGAAGCTCCTGCCGAGCCCGACTGACGTCGGGAGGCCGCATCGGGCGCGCTACCCGGCCGCCGCCTCCCGTGACGCCGGCCGCGGCCCGTCGAACAGCTCAACGGTGCCGAGCAGGAGGGCGGCCACCGTGGCGGCCACGACGAGCGCGCCCGCGCCCACGAACAAGGCGGTTGCGTTGACGTCGAGCAGCCCGCCTGCCACGGCCATCGAGAGCGGGGAGACGCCGAAGCCCACCAGCATGACCAGGCTCATGACCCGGCCAAGCATGGCCATCTCGACGCGCGCCTGGAGCCACGAGACGGCCACGATGTTGACATAGCCGATGCACAGGCCACCGAGCGCGAACAGGAGCGCGGCGACCAGGATCGAGCCGGCGAGCCCGACGCCGCCGACCGTGATGCCGGAGACCGCGATCGCGGCCAGCAGGATGCGGCCCTGGCGCTCGAGTCGCACGCTGCCCGCGGTCAGCGTCCCGGCCAGGCTGCCCACCGCCCACCCGGCCGCCAGCAGCCCCAGCCCGGCGGCGCCCGCGTGGTAGCGCAGCTCGGCCAGCCAGGGCATGCCCACCGCGGCCGGGCCGTTGAGCGCGAAGTTGAGCACGAGCGAGACCGCGAGCATCACCGCGATGCCGTGGTCGGCGAGCACGTAGCGCAGTCCGCCGCGCAATGAGGCGAAGAACGATTCCCCGGGCGCGTCGGCTGCAGCCGGTGGCGCTGGCCGTGGCGCCGGCGCCGCGGCAGCAGGGGCCGCCGATGTATCTGTCCGGCCGGCGGCTGCCGTGCGCACGGCCGCTCGGCCGATCAGGGCGACGATGCCCGCGGCGATCACGAATGACGCCGCGTCCACGCCGAACGCGAGCCCCGTGCCCGCGGCAGCCACGACAACCCCGGCGACGGGCGGCCCCACCACCGCGACGAGCTGGAGGGTCGACTGGAGGAGCGAGTTGGCCGAGGCCAGCCGCTCGGGGCCGACCGACCGGGGCACGAAGGCCTCCATCGCTGGCAGGAACACCGCGTCGGCGCAGCCGAACAGCACCCCGAGGGCGGCCAGCGCGGGGATGGAGGCGTTGCCGGATGCGGCGAGGGCCGCGATCACCGCGACGATGGCCGCCCGCGCGAGATGCGAGAACAGCATCAGCGATCGCGGCGAGCGTCGGTCCGCCACGACGCCCATCGGCAGGAGCAGCAACGCGCGCGGCACCGAGATGGCGATCAGCACCGTGCTCAGCGCCAGTCCTGACCCGGTCAGGGTGATCACCAGCCACGACAGCGCCACCGCGTGGAACTGGTCGCCGAGCACCGAGACGGCCTCGCTCGACCAGAGGAGCCGGAAATCGCGGACGCCCGCCGCGTCCCAGATGCGGAGCCCGCGGAGGCGCCCCCGTCGCCGTCCCGTGGCGGCGCGGGCCTCCTCAGACGGAAGCGCGGGCATGGTCATGCGGTGTCCTCGCAGTCGGGAGTCGGCGGTCAGGCGGGCCTGGCGGCCGACGCCGGCTGCCCGGCCACGGCGCGGCCGAGCCGCACGAGCCGGGCGCCGACGCGGCGGCGCAGGGTTGTGGGATGTGCCGCGAGTCGAGCAGGCCGGGGGCGAAGGACCCGGCGGCGGAGCGAGGACTCGCGGTCGCGGGCGTCCTGGAGCGCGACGATGACAGGAAGCATGGGACGCTCTCCTCCGGTGGGGTGGCTCAGTCGATGGCGATCCGGACGCCGCCATCGTCGTCGTCGTCGACGATGAGGACGGGCCCGGTCATGCCCGAGCTCAGGGCGGCACGGACGCGGTCGACCTGGTCGCCGGACAGGCCCGGGATGCGGTCGAGCGCGTAGCGCCCCAGCGCGAGCGGCAGGCGGAGGTTGACGACCGTGCGGCCCTCGTCGCGGACCTCGATCCGGAGCGAGCGCCCGGCACCGTCGGTGCGCTCGTCCCCGGCGGCCGGGGCCGAGCCCTCCGCCGTGTGCGCAGCCGGTCCGGTGACGACCGGGCCGGGCGCCGCGTCGAGCGCAGCCAGGATGGGCGCCGCCTCCCCGGCCGTGAGCCGGCCCTCGGCGACGAGGCCCAGCACGATGTCGAGCGGGTCCTCCCCCATCGCTCAGGCCTCCTCGTGCCGCGCCGTGCCCTCGAGGGCGGCGAGACGCTCCGCGGCAGTCGCCACGTCGAGCTCGCCGCGCTCGAGGAGCCGCAGGACCTCGAGGCGGGCTGCCTCGATGTCGGCAGGACTGAGCGCGGGGACCGGCGCGGTCTCGTCGAGATCCGGCTCGCTGTCCGCCGCCTGCCCGGGGGCGGCGAAGGCGGCCACAGCACCCACCGGGGACGCAGGCTCGGTGGTCCCAGCGGCGTCAGCCGGGCCCGGGGTTCCCTCGGGCGCCCCGGCAGCCGTTGCGCCGCTTGCGGGCGCGGCGACCGGCGACGCTGCGGCGTCCGCCATCTGCGGAGCGGTGGGACGGCCCGGATGCGCCGGCGGGCGCGGTGCTGCGGGTGCCTTCGGGCCGCGCGGCGCCGCCCAGCCCTTGCCGGCCGCCCACGACGAGCCCCAGGACGCCCAGTCCTTGGCCCACTCGGCCCAGTCGCGCCCGACGTCCGCCCAGTCGCGGCTGAACTCGGCCCAGAACGAGGTGCGCGGCTCGGGGTCGGCGTTCTCGGCCGCCTCGGTCGGCGCGCCCGTGGCGTCGTCGGGCGCGCCGGGCGACAGCTCGACGTCGCCGGACATGGTCCGGACCTCCACGCGCACGCGGCCGGAGCCCACGACCACCGTCCGGCGGCCGCGCACGCCGTCGACGCGATGGGGCTGCGTCGCGCGAATGTCGCCGGTGATCGACTGCAGCTCGACGGTCACCTCGCTGCCCGTGATCAGGCGCACGTCGCCGGACACCGATGTCAGCACGTGGCGGGTGCCGGCCTCGAGGGCCGCGTCGAGGGTGATGTCGCCGCTCGTGGTGGCCACGTCGGATGCGGTGAGGCGCGGCGCGCCGACCCGCACCGAGCCCGAGACGGTCCGGGCCGTGACGGCGAGCGGGCTCCGGGCGTCGACGAGGACGCCACCCGAGACGGTCTCGACCGAGAGCGGGCCGCTCTCGGCCCCGACGCGGACGCGGCCGCTCGCGGACTGCCAGCGGCTGGGACCGGCGATGCCGATCGCGTCGATGTCGCCCGACAGGGTGCGGGCGCTGATGCGCACGTTGCGCGGCACGTCCACGTCCAGGTCCGGGGTGTGACCGCCGCTGCGGACGGTCACGGGCCCGACGCGGAGCGAGCCGGCGGGGCCGTCGGTCACGCGGACCCAGCCCTCGCCCGAGGTGATCTCCACGTCGCGCTCGAGGTCGTGGTCGGTCCGGCCGCGGATCACCACCCGGTCGCCGTCGGTCACGCGCACGCGCAGCCGGTTGCTGCCGAGCCGCAGCTCGAGGTCGCCGCCGGCCGCGAGGGGAAGTTCGCGCACCGTCGGGTCGGTGGCGCTGCGGGTGTCAGTCATCGGGGGTCCCTCCCGAGCGTCCGGATGGCCTCCGCGGCATCCTCGGCGCTCAGCTCATGGCGGGCGAGCCGCTCGAGGATCTGGCGTCGCCCTGTCTGGATCTGGTCAGCGGTGTCGGCGGCGGCCGAGGCCGACGACGTGCCGTCGGCCTCGTCGCGGGGGCCGAAGCCCAGCGCCCGGACGAGCGCCTCGACGCGGCCCCGGACGGTCGGGTAGCTGATGCCCAGCTCCCGCTCCATGTCCCGCAGGTTGCCGCGGCTGCGCAGAAAGCTCTCCAGGACCTGCGTCTGGTCGCGGGTCAGGCGGCCGAACCGCCCAACCCCGAATTCGCCCTCGATGGTGGTGCCGCACTCCCCGCAGCGGAGGCGCGTGACGGCCAGCTCGTGGGCGCAGACGGGACAGGTCGCAATGACGTCGTGCGCCACATTGTCCTCTCAGTTGCTGGTATTGATGTGCGAATCTATAAAACGCACTTCCTATTTTGTCAAGTCCGAACTCGCAATGTGCTGTCGTGACGTCCTCATTGGTCCGTGAGACAGCTCGAAGGGACCCCTGGCAGCGCGCCGTCGTGGCGGGTGCGCGCGCCAGCGGGTGCGGCGCGGCGCCCCGCGAGCCCGGTCCGTGGCAGCATGGCGGTCGCGGCGCACGGCGGCGGTGCCGGGTCGAGTGGCGACCTGGTCGGCGCTCGGTGCCGCCGAGGCGCCGATGGCGGAGCGTGCGGGCGGGGAACGGGCGGGGGCAGCAGCGACGGGCGACCAGGAGGCGCCGGGAACCGCCGGCGTGTCGGAGTCGGGCGACGGGTACGAGCCAACGAGCGGGAGGCCCGTGTCGGGGCGGGTGCTGGCCGTCGCCCTCCTGCTCGCGGTGGTCCTGGTGGCCGTCGTCGGCTATCTCGTGCTCGACGTCGGCGGCCGGCGCGAGCTGCCGGGCACCCCGCTGGCGATCCAGACGGACCCGGCTCCCGGCGCCGGCTCCGTCTGCGGAGGCGAGGTGATCCCGCCGTCCCGCCTGCTCGTGGTCGGCGACGCCCTCACGCTGATCGCGTCGAACGGCGGGGCGGACATCGCGGTGGCGTGGCCCGCCGGATATGCCGCGCGCGAGGACCAGGGCCGCGGCGGCGTGTACGACCCCAACGGCTATCTGGTGGCGCGGGAGGGCGAGAACCTCCAAGACCGGTTCTACGGCTCGACCGGGACGGACGGCGTGTTCCACGTCTGCCGGATCGCGCGCGACTGACCCCTCCGTCGCGAGGGGGCGGCGGAGCGACACCCGCCCCTTCCGGGCGATCTCGGCGGCGCCGGTCGTGCGGGCGGTCTCGGCATTCGCCACGGCGCGCCGGCGGGGGCATCACCCGCGTCAGCCGAGCGGTCGGGCCTGGTCGCGGCGCCCGAACTGCGGGACGGTCAGCGGCCGCCCCCGCGGACAGCGGAACGGGCGGGGCGGCATCGCTGCCGGCCCCGCCCGTCCGAAGTGGCCCCGGGCTGAGGAGGAGGCGTCAGCCCGAGCGCCAATCGCCGACAGTCTTCTTGAGCCAACCGATCACCGACCGGTAGTAGCGGCTCGGCGCATAGGGGTCCATCCAAGCGGACGTCCCTTTGGTCCGGACGCCCGTGAAGGCGAACTTGTACTGGCTGGTCCTGGCCGGGTCCGACCAGAACAGCTGGGACATCGTCGTCGCGGCCGAGCCCCGGAAGAGGCCCTTGAGGACGTACCCGACGCTGGTGATGCCGCTCGCGAAGACCGCCTTGGCCCCGCCGTGCAGGAAGCCGTACCCGTAGTAGTCGACCCGCTTGATCGCGGTGGCCTTGGTCGGGTTGGCCGAACCCCACTCCGAATCGCCAGAGGCGTAGCAGAGGCGGTTGAGGATCACCACCGCGTTGGGCGCGAGGTGGAGGTGCGCCATGTAGTACTCGCCGTAGTACTTGGTCGTCGTGTTGTTGGTCCCCAGCGACGGGTTGAGCCCCAGGCCGTCCTTCTGCGTGGTGGAGAAGGGCGGGTACGGGCTCGGCCAGCCATTGCCGTGGCCGAGGTAGATCAGGACGTTCGCCCCCTTCGCGGCCGCGGCGACACGCGACCATGTGGCATGGGGGGTGTAGATCTTGACCACCGTGGCGCCGTAGCTGGCTGCCTGCTTGGCGAGGATGTCCGCGTTCGACCGGTAGTTGGCGGTGCTCGAACCGACCGGCCCGACCACGATCACGACCTTGTAGGTCGCGGCGCGGGCCTCGGGAGCGACGGCAGTCAACGTGCCGAGCGTTACGAGAGTGGCGATGACGGCGATCAGGGCGGACCGCAGCGTCCGGAGTGGCGCCCACTGGGCGCCGAGACTGTGGTGGGGCAACCGTCTTGCCTCCCCTCTGCCGGAACACCGCGCATGGTTCGCGGCGACGGTGGGAGTGGTGTCGTCGGCGGCTGCTTGAGAGCGGAGTTTCCGGAGCGGACGAGGTGCCTGCCGGAGCGACGACGTCGTGGTGGTTTGGGATTGGGGATCCTGTCTGCCGGAGCGGCGAAACGCCCGCGTGGCCGGAAGTATGGCACGACCCGCAAGGGCTGTCGCATGACCCGTGGGTCGCGCGCCGCGGCCGGGATAAGGTAGTCGCCTACGGCCGTTCCGGGCGGTCTCAACCGCGTTCCGGACCATCCGTTCAGCGGCGAGGAGGCGACATGGTCGAGGCTGGCGCGGCCCTGGTCGCTCGCGGGCTGGCAAAACGCTATGGGCGCCAGGTCGCCCTCGACGGGCTCGACCTGCGCGTGCCGAGCGGCACCGTGTACGGGTTCCTGGGGCCCAACGGCGCCGGCAAGACCACGACCATGCGGATCCTGACCGGCCTCATCCGCCCGGACTCGGGGACGGTCGAGCTGCTCGGGCGGCCGTTCGGTCGCGGCGACCGGCGCGTGCTCTTCGACATCGGGGCGCTGATCGAGGCGCCCTCCTTCTATCCGTTCCTCTCGGGCCGCGAGAACCTGCGGGCCGTGGCAGCTGCCGGGGCCCCGGTGCCCAGGGGCCGCGTCGACGAGGTGCTCACGCTGGTCAACCTGCGCGACCGGGCGGGCGACCGCGTCTCCGGCTACTCGATGGGGATGCGCCAGCGGCTGGGCATCGCCGCGGCCCTGCTCAATGACCCGAAGCTGCTCCTGCTCGACGAGCCGGCCAACGGCCTCGACCCGGCCGGCATCGCGGGCATGCGCGAGACGCTGCGGGCGCTGGTCGCGCAGGGGCGGACGGTGCTCGTGTCGAGCCACATCCTGTCCGAGGTGGAGCAGCTCGCCGACGTCGTGGGGATCGTTGCCCGCGGGCGGCTCGTCCGGGAGGGCCCGGTCGAGGAGCTGCTTGCGCAGGAGGGCGAGGTGCGCATCAGGGTGGCGGAGGCCGAGGTGCCGACGGCCGGTGCCACGCTGGAGGCGCTGCTGGGCGGGGGCAGCGTCCGTGTCGCGGACGCGCCCAGCCGCGACTGGCTGGTCGCACGCTGTGATCCAGGGCGGGCCGCCGAGCTCAACCGGGCGCTCGCGGGCGCGGGGGTGTACGCCTCCCGGATCGAGGCGGGCGCGACCCTTGAATCGCTGTTCCTCGAGGTGACCGGGTCGGGCGCGGACCTGCGCGCGGGCGGTGCATGATGCGCCTGTTCCGATCGAATGTGCGTCGCCTCGTGCGGCGGCCGGCCACGCTCGTGACCTACCTGCTGCTGACCGGGCTGCTGCTGCTCATCATCCTCGCGGTCGCCGCGGCCTCGCAGCAGGCCGAGGACGCCCAGTCGGCGCTGGCCGCGCGGCTCATCCTGACGTTCCCAGGCGCCTGGACGGTCACGCTCGCGATGGGCATCAGCATCGGCGGGATGCTGGCCCTCACCTACGGGGCGGCGATCGCGGGCTCCGAGTGGAGCTGGGGCACGCTCAAGACGGCGGTCGCCCGGGGCGAGAGCCGCGCGCGGTACGCCATCGCGGGGATCGCCGGGGCCACGGTGCTCGCGTGGGTCGGGACGCTGATCGCCTACGCGGCGGGGATCGTGGCGGCACTCTTCGGCGGAGCGGCCGTCCACATCACGAGCGCCACGATCATCGACGCCAAGACTGCAGGCGAGCTCGCGGGGCAGCTTGGGCGCGCCGCGCTCGCGATCGCGATGGACGTCTCGATCGGCTTCGCGATCGCGACCCTGGCCCGGAGCCAGCTGGCGGGGATCGGCGCCGGCATCGGCCTCTACTTCGGTGAGGGGATCCTGGGCATCTTCGTGCCCCAGGTGATCAAGTGGGCGCCGTTCGCGGCAACCTCCGCGATGCTGGCCGGCGGCTCGTCCGCGGTCAGCGGCACGGGCGGCGCTGCGTTGACGACCCGGCTCGACCCCGACCTCGCGGTGGTGGTGGTCGCCGCGTGGCTGGTCGTGGCAAGCGGCTTCGCGGCCCTCTGGACCGAGCGCGCCGACATCAGCGGATAGGGCCGGGGCGCCGGGGTCGCCGCGCGGCCGCCAGCCCTCCGCGCGACTGGCGCGAGCTAGGCTCTCCGCGCGACTGGCGCGAGGCGGGCCTTCGTCGCCCGCACCAGGTCGTCGGCCGCGAGCTCGATCTGCAGGCCGCGCCGGCCGGCCGACAGGTGGATCGTCGGGTGGTCGGCTGCCGACGCGTCAAGGACGACCGGCATCGGGCGCCGTGTGCCCAGCGGCGAGATGCCGCCGAGGACGTAGCCCGTGGCGCGCTCAGCGTCGGCGGGGTCGGCGATGGCGGCCTTACGCCCCCCGAGGGCGTCGGCGGCCGCCTTGAGGTCCACCTCGGCGTCGGCGGGGACGACCACGAGCCCGAGCCGGCCGTCAACGCGCACGACGATCGTCTTGAACACGCGCGCCGCGTCGAGGCCCAGCGCCTCGACCGCCTCGAGTGCGTACCCGCGGCCGCCCGCCTTGAGGCTCGCCCGCTCCTCGTGCGCATATTCATGCAGGGTATGCGGAATGCCCGCCCGCCTCGCCGCGTCCACCGCCCGGGTGCCCTGTGCGCCCATGGGCCCATTGTCGGGTATGCTCCGAGCGTTCGACGGCTGTCGCCGCCCCGGGGGTCGAGGGCACTGGGCCCTGACGCGTGGGCGCCCCGCCGAGCTGGAACGGCGGCCGCTGCCCTGCGGCTGCAGAGAGGAACGCGGACAACTTGCAATTCAGCGACCTGGGGCTCTCCCCAGACCTCCTCAGGACCGTCGAGGAGGAGGGGTACGAAGCCCCGACGCCCGTCCAGGAACGGGCCATCCCGCTGGTGCTCCAGGGGAGGGACGTGCTCGCCGCGGCCCAGACGGGCACCGGCAAGACCGCCGCCTTCACCCTGCCCATCCTCGATCGCCTCCGGCCCTACGCGAACACCTCGTTCTCGCCCGCCCGCCATCCGGTCCGGGCACTGGTCCTGACCCCCACCCGCGAGCTCGCGGTCCAGGTGTCCGAGGCGATCCAGACCTACGGGCGGAAGGTGCCGCTCCGGGCCTCGGTCGTCTACGGCGGCGTGCCCCTCGACCCGCAGATCAAGGAGCTGCTGGCCGGGATCGAGATCCTGGTCGCCACGCCGGGCCGACTGCTCGACCTCGTCGGCCAGAAGGCGGCGAACCTGACACAGGTCGAGATCCTCGTCCTCGACGAGGGGGACCGGATGCTCGACATGGGGTTCATGCCCGACATCCGGCGCATCCTGGACCTCCTCCCCAACCGCAAGCAGACGCTCCTGTTCTCGGCCACGTTCTCCGACGACATCAAGCGGCTGGCGGGGTCGATCCTGTCGGACCCGGTGACGATCGAGGTCTCGCGGCACGGCACGGCGGCCGAGAACGTGCGCCAGCTGGTGTACCCGGTGGACCGCGACCGCAAGGAGGAGCTGCTCCGGCATCTGATCCTCGAGGGCGACTGGCACCAGGTGCTGGTGTTCACCCGGACCAAGCTGGCGGCCTCACGCCTGGCCTCCTGGCTGGACCGCAATGGCGTCGCGGCCACGGCCATCCATTCCGACCGCGCGCAGTCCGACCGGACCAAGGCGCTCGACGGGTTCAAGGCTGGCGAGATCCGCGTGCTGGTGGCCACCGACGTGGCGGCGCGCGGCCTGGACATCGAGGACCTGCCCCACGTCGTGAACTTCGAGCTGCCGTGGAACCCGGAGGACTACGTGCACCGCATCGGCCGCACGGGTCGCGCCGGGGCCACGGGCGACGCGGTCAGCCTGGTGTGCGTCGACGAGGCGGACCTGCTGCGCGGGGTCCAGCGGCTGATCCAGGAGGCGATCGCCTGGGAGGTGGCCGACGGGTTCACGCCCCGACGGGCGGAGCCGCAGCCGCTCCGGGCGCCGCGGGGCGCCGGTGGGTCGACGTCGGGGGGCGGCAGGGGTCGGAGCCGGGTGGCGGCTGGAGCGTCGCGGCGGCGCTAGGGGCCGACGGGCTCCGGTCCGCCCATCGGATCGGCGGGCCAAGGGCGCGGCGCGGCGGTCTCCGCACCCGCCGCCTGCCCGCGGGATGACGTTCTCGGTGCGCTGACGAGCCTTGAGCTCCGGCGTGGGGGCGTCAGGGAGCCCCGGGCGAGCGAGCGCCCCCCGGCGCGGATGTGCCCCCCGGCGCGGATCCGCTCGGGGAGGCGCCGGCCGAGGCGCTCGGCGACGGGGTCGGCAGGATCACGTTGAGCAGTGCGCTCGCGATCCGGTTGGGGTCCCAGGTGCTCTGGTTGGTGAGGACCACGATCGTGACGCCGGCTGAGGGCAGGTAGCGCGCCACGTTGCGGAACCCGAGGTAGCGCCCCGAGTGGCCGAGCGCCGTGTACCCGTTGAGCGTCACGCGCTGGATCCCGAGCCCATACGGGATCGTCGCGTGCAGCTTCACGGTCCGGGCGACATCGGCGAGGACCTGGGCCTGCACGTCCGCCCTGAGGACCTGGCCGCCCGCCCACGCCCGCATCCAGCGCGCCGTGTCGAGCGCCGTCGCCGCGATCGACCCGGCCCCGCCCGCCGCCGTCACCACCGAGCGGAAGGGCATCACGTCGGACGCCGGCGCGACCCGCCGCGCGGTCCACCCGCCACCGGCCTTGGCCACCAGCTGGTAGGCGAGCGTGCCCGCCTCCCTGGGCTTCTCCACGGCCTGGTAGTACGCCGTCGTGAGGCCGAGGGGGTCGAGCAGCCGCGTCCTGATCTCGGTCGCGATCGGCTTCCCCGTGACCGCCGTGACGAGCTCGCCCAGGAGCAGGTAGTTCGTGTTCGAGTAGATCCACGACCTGCCGGGCACCGCATGCGGCTTCGGCACATACGACCACGACTGGAGCGGCGTCCAGGCCGCCGTCTTGGCGCCCTGCAGCGCCGCGTCGATCCCCTTGCCGAAGAAGAAGTCCGGCAGGCCGCTGGTGTGGTCGAGGAGCATCCGCACGGTGATCCGCCGGTCGAGCTTGTACGCCGGCAGCAGCGGCGCCACGGGCTGGTCGAGCGTGAGCTTCCCCGCCTCGACCAGCTCCATGACGACGGCCGCGGTGAACGTCTTCGAGATGGACGCGAGCGCGAACGCGGTGCCGGGGGTCATGGGGTCGCCGGTCGCCACGTTGCGCACGCCCGACGCGCCGACCCACGTGCGGCCGTCGTCCCACAGGATCGCCACCGACGCGCCCGGGATGGAGAGCTGGGCGCGCACCCGGTCGAGCGTCCGCTGCAGGCGCGAGGCGATCAGCGACGGGGCTGGCGTCGGGGTCGCCGAGGGCGGCGCCGGCGAGTCGGACGCGCCGCTCGAGGGGGCCGGCGACGTCGACCCGGACGGCGTGGGCGAGTCCGGCGGCGGGGTGTCCACCGGCGCAGGCGAGCCCGACGCCACGATGGCGGCACTCGACGCTGGCTGCGTGCCGCCCGCGGGCGGCGTCGGGCTCGACGACGAGCTGCTCGCGAGCGGGCCGAAGGCCAGGGCGGCGAGCACTACGAGCACGATGCCCGCGATCCCGACGGCGGCCCCGCGGAGCACGCGGCCGCGCCCGGCTCGATCGTTCGGCATCATGGGTGAGACGATACCGCCGACGGGCACACACGCCCGCTCGCACCGCACCGCGTCCCAGGAGTCCCATGCCCGACGATCGAAGCGCCGCCGCCCTCCTCCGCACTGTCGGCCTGCTGCCCGATGGACCCGCCCTCTGGGGCAAGCCGCTCCGGCACAGCGGCCCGGGCGTCTACCTCGTCGAGCTCAAGGCGCCGGTCGCCACCCTCTCGGTGGACCTCGCGGTCGTCGGGCGCTGGATCGAGCACGTCCCCGACCTCCGGCTCGACGGCAGCCGACCCGGCGGCAAGGACGTCCAGACTCGGCTCGCCCGGTTCTGGCTGCCCTCGCAGCAGGTCCTGTTCATCGGCTCCTCGACCGGATCGGTGGCAGCGCGCGTCAACGCGATCGTCAAGACGGTCCCAGGCGATCGCCGCCCGGCCGGCTCGGGGCTGCTGCTGCACCTGCTCCGCGCCCCGGGCGAGCTGCGGGTGTGGTGGGCGGAAACCGATGCCACCGAGGAGTACGAGGACGCCCTCCTCGACTCGTTCGCGGCCGGGGTGCCCGAAGCCGATCGCGCCGCACTGCCCGACGCGGCGCCGGTGCTGCCGTGGGCCGTGCTGCGGTCGCCGTCGGGCGCCCGCAAGCAGACGGGCATCGCGAACATGCTCCTGCCCGAGGTCAAGGAGCCGGCCCCGCCGCCGGTCACGCGGATCGTGACGCTGCCGACGGGCGAGGCCGACGGGGCGCGCGACGAGGCCAAGCGGGGCCGTCGGCCGGCGCCGGGCCGCGGGGCGGGCCGGATCGCGTCAGCGGCGGCCTACGCCGCCCAGGGGTCGCCACGCAGGGCGGTGGAGCCGCTCTACGTCTCGCCCGAGGGCCTCGGGCGCCTCCAGGCCGAGCACGCGGAGCTCGTGGGCCAGCGCCCGGGGGTCGTCAAGCGGATTGCCACCGCCCGCGAGCACGGCGACCTCAAGGAGAACGCCGAGTACCACGCCGCCCGCGAGGAGCAGGGGTTCCTCGAGGGCAGGATCAACGCCCTCGAGGCGAAGCTCAAGGTGGCGGTGATCCTGGAGCCCACCGAGCGAGGGGCGTTGGTGGAGCTCGGCTCGCACGTGCGGGTGGAGGTCGACGGCCTGGAGGAGCAGCTCACGGTCGTCGGGGCGGCCGAGGCCAACATCCGCGAAGGCCGGGTGTCATCCGCGTCGCCGGTGGGCGGCGCGCTCATGGGCCGCCGCGTCGGCGACCGGGTCGAGATCATCACCCCGAGCGGCCGGATCGCCTACAAGGTGCTCGCGATCGAATAGCGGTCCGCGGGAGGCCGGCACCGCCGGCCGCCCGGTGCGGCGGCGACCCGGCAGGATCCCGTCAGCGGGCGGCTCGTCGGGCGGCGCGCTCGGCGTGCCGCCGGTCCCTCTCGGCCCGCCGCTCGGCGCGGCGCTGGTCCCGCCACGCGTCCCGCCGGCCGCCGTCGACCAGCGCGAGCACGATCAGGACCACGCCGAGGCCGATCGCGGCATACGGCAGCACCTGGTCGATGTGCTCGATCCGGTGGCCCGAGACGCCCACCACGCCCTCGAAGAAGATCCCGAAGCCCACGAACAGGCCGAGGCCGGTGACCGTCGCCCCGAGGCCGTCGCGGACGAGATCGCCCTCCCGGTGGACGGCGCCGTAGGCGAGCATCGCCAGGCCGGGGGCGGTCGGCGCCACCAGTGCCCAGGCGTATGCCCAGGTGGCGTACAGGTCGTAGGCGGCCTGGACCCACAGGATGATCCCGACGGTGGCGATGATGGCGCCCGGGATGCCCAGGCCGAGGCCGCCGCGGAACGGGATGAACAGGGAGCCGGCCAGCATCGCGATGCCCGGGACGATCAGCCACAGTGGCCACGCGTCCGCGCCGAGCTCGATGTTGGCGATGCGCAGCGCCAGGAACAGCGCGCCGACGACGATCAGGATGATCCCCAGCACGAGGCCCGCGGGGCGCGGCTCCGGACGGTCAGAAGCAGGAGCGGAGCCCGACCACGCGGGCGGCGCGCCGTACGCGGGCGGCGCGCCGTACGCGGGCGGCACGCCGTACGCGGGCGGGGCTGAGCCGTACGCGGGCGGGGGGGTCGCGCCTGCCGGGGGCGGCACGACCCCGGGTGCAGGCGTCGCACCGGCGGGGGCCGTTTGGGCGGGGTTCGCCTCGGCCTGTGCCGGCGGCGTCGGCGGGACGGCGTCTCCGGGGGCGCCGGCGGCGCCCGTGTCACCGATCGGACCGGTCGCGCCGGTGGTGCCGGGGTTCGTGGGGTCGGGGGTCGTCATCGTCGTCGTGCCGCTCCAGTGAGGCCGGGGGTGCCGGCCATCAGGCTCATGTCACGTGTGGCGCTCTCGGGGACCACGGCCTCGACCACGGTCCCATCGCCCAGGGCCGACCTCACCGTGAACCACCCGCCGAGCCGTTCCGCGCGCGCCCGCATGCCGGCCAGGCCGAGGTGGCCGTCGGGCACGGCCAGCGGATCGAAGCCGTGACCGTCGTCCTCGACCCGCACGCGGACGCCGTCCGCATCCCGGCCGATCACCACGCTCGCCTGCCGCGCCCCCGCATGCTTCACGATGTTGTGCAGCGCCTCCTGGGCGATACGGTAGAGCGCGTCCTCGACATCGGGCGAGGGCCGTCGGTCACCGAGGTCCGCGTCCACCACGATCGGCAGGCCGATCCGTCCGGACAGCCGTGCCGCGTGCGTCCGGAGCGCCGCGACGAGGCCCTGGTCCTGGAGGTTGCCGGGGCGGAGCTCGAAGATCAGCGCGCGCATCTCGGCCAGGGCGTCGCGCTGGAGCTCGCGGAGCTCGGCGAGCTTGCCCGGGACCTGGTCCGGATCGCGCGCGAACAGGAGCTCGATGCTCCGCGACTGGAGCGCCATCGAGAACAGCGACTGGGTGACGGAGTCGTGGAGCTCGCGCGCGAGGTGGGCCCGCTCCTCGGACGCCGCCAGCTCGGCCGCCTGGCGGCGGAGATCCGCCTCGAGGCGGTCCAGCTCGCCGATGTCCCGTGCGGCGCCGTGTGCGCCGACGAACACCCCGTCGGCGATCATCCCGATCCCGGTCACCTCGACGAGCCGCTCCGCCCCGTCGGCGCCCACCACCCGGAACCGCGAGCGGTGCGCCTCCGTGGGGTGCCGGCGCAGCCAGGTGAAGCGGGCGACGGCCGCCTTGCGTCCCTCGGGCGGCGCCAGGTCGGCGAACGAGCGCCCGATGAGCTCGTCGGGGCTCCATCCGATGACGGGCAGGGCGCGGTCCGAGACGAACGTGAGCTGGCCCGTGGCGTCGGTCATCCACACGAGGTCGGGCGACGACTCGACGAGGTACCGGTAGCGCGCCTCGGACCCGCGGAGTTCGCGCTCGAGGCGCTCCTGGCCGCTGACGTCGCGCGCCGACCCGTGGACCCCCGCGACCGCGCCGTCGCGGAGGACGGCGGCGGCGGCCACCTCGACCGGCTTGGTCTCGCCCGACCGGGTCCTCAGCTCGAAGCGGGTGACCAGCGGGCGCCCCGGGTGCTCCGCGAGCCCCTGGAACCTGACGCCCTGCACGGGAGCGCCCCCGGGCCCGACCACGAAGTCCCGAAAGTGCCGACCCACGATCTCGTCCGGCGTCCAGCCGAGCACGCCCTCGACCGACTCCGACATGAACGTGAAGGTGCCCTCCGCGTCGCACGTGAACACGAGGTCCGGCAGGCTGTCCACGAGACTCCGGTAGCGCGCCTCGGACTCCTCGAGGCGGCCCATCAGGTCGGCACCGGCGAGCGCCAGCGCGGCGTGGTCTGCGAGCGAGCCCAGCAGGCTCGTCTCCTCGGGGCCGTACGCCCCCGGCAGCGGCGACAGGACGGCCAGCGCGCCGAACACGTCGCCCTCGCCGATGAGCGGCGCGATGGCGAAGCTGCGGATGGCCCCAGCCCCCTCCCCGACGACCGTGCGGCGCTCCTCGACGGACGTCCGCGCCGCGTCGTCGCCGGCCGCCTCCCGCCATGCCGCGAGGTCGACATCGCCGATGCCCACCGCGCGCTGGCGCTCGCCGCTGCGCGGCGCAGGGCGGAGGAGCCCGATCATCACGCCCGCCGGGCCGAGCAGGCGCGCCGCCTCGGCCGCCACGTCGTCGAGCACCGATGCCGGGTCGAGCGACGTCATCGCGCGCCGGGCCAGGTCGCGCAGGGCGCGCTCCTCGGCCGCGCGGCGCTCCAGGGCCGCGCGGCTCCGGCCGAGCTCGTCGATCAGGCGGGCCCGCACGAGGGCCACGGCCGCCTGGCCAGCGATCGTCTGGAGCACCGCCACGTCGTCCTCGTCGAACGCGGCGGCGCGCAGCGACCAGACCGTGAGCGCGCCGATCGGCCCCTCGTCGGCGAACAGCGGCACGGCCAGGACCGCCCGGATGCCCATCGACCGGACGAAGCCGTCCGGGCTGGCCCGGTGGACGAAGGAGGGGTCATCGAGGTAGTCGGGCGTCATCACCGGCGACCGCGTGAGCACCGCGCGCCCGGACACGCCCACCTCGACGCTGTCGTCGGGGTCCTCCGGCCAGTGGCCGCCGAGCTCGCTCTCGCGGTCAGTGGCATACACGCCGAGCAGCACCTTCCCGTCGCCGTCGAGGATGTCCACGCGGCCGCCGTCGCCGACGGTGAGGCGTGCGGCCTCGCGGACGACGGCGCCCACCACCGACGGCATGTCGCCCTCGGCCGAGATGCGGGTGCCGAGCTCGCGCAGCGAGCGCTCGAGGTCGGCCTGGCGTGCGGTGAGGACCCGGGCCCGGTCGAGCTCGGCGATCAGCCGGGCATTCGCGATCGCCAGGGCGGCATGGTCGGCGAGGGCCCGGACGAGGGCCACCTGCTGGGGCCCGAAGGCGTCGGGCCGGCGGTCGAACACGCCGAGTGCACCGAACACCTCGTCGCCGGCGAGCAGCGGCGCCACGACGAACGAGCGCAGGCCGGTCTCCCGCGCGAAGGCGTCGGTCTGCTCAACGTGCGCAAAGCGCGTGTCGGCGAGGTAGTCGCCGGTGACCTCGATCTCGCGCGCCGCGACCGCGCTGCCGAAGATGCCCTGCCCCACGCGGAGGCGGATCCGGCGCATCGCGTGGTCCTGCGCCAGGCGGACCGCGCTCGCCTCCGCCGCGAACTGCAGCTCGGTGCGATCGTCGTTCACCAGGTAGACGAGGGCGCCATCGGCGCCGAGCAGGCGGAGCGCCTCGAGCGTGGGGCCGCGGAGCAGCAGCTCGGTGCGCGGCTCGGTGCGCGGCGGGGGCGCGGGAACGCTGAGAGGGGCGACGCCGAGCGGGTGCACGACCGGAGTCTAGAGGGCGGGGCCGGACTGGTCACCCCTCCCGTCGGCTATCGTGGTCCCGGCCCGCAGGCGGCGGGCAACCTGGGGAGGACGATGCTCGAGATCAGCGGCCTCACGAAGCGCTACGGTCCGGTGACCGCGCTCGACGGCGCGACACTGGAGGCGCGGCCCGGCCGCCTCCTGGGCTTCCTGGGGCCCAATGGCGCGGGCAAGACCACGACGATGCGCTGCATCTTCGGCCTCGCGACCCCCGATGCCGGCGACGTGCGCTGGTCGGGCGCGCCCATCGACGCGAGGACCCGGCTGCGCTTCGGCTACATGCCCGAGCAGCGCGGGCTCTACCCGCGGATGCGCGTCGCCGAGCAGCTCGTCTACTTCGGCCGCCACCACGGGCTCTCGGCGGGTGACGCGGGGCGCCGTGCCGAGGCGCTGCTCGAGCGCTTCGCGCTTGCCGACCGCGCCAAGAACCGGCTCGAGAGCCTCTCGCACGGCAACCAGCAGCGCGTGCAGCTCGCGGCGGCGCTCGTCCACGACCCGGTGCTCCTCGTGCTCGACGAGCCGTTCTCGGGCCTCGACCCGCTCGGCGTGGCCACCATGAGCGAGGTCCTGCGCGAGCGCGCTGCGGCGGGCGTGGCGGTGGTGTTCAGCTCCCACCAGCTGGACCTCGTGGAGGAGGTGTGCGAGGACGTCGCGATCATCGCCCGGGGGCGGGTGGTCGCCTCGGGCGCCATCGACGAGCTCAAGGCATCGTCGGGAAGCCGCCACCTCGACGTCGAGATCGCCGGGGGCGGCGACCGCTGGCCGGACGGCGACGGGACGCTGGCCGTGCTCTCGCGCGACGGCGATAGCGTGCGCCTGCTCGTCGACCAGCACGCGGACCTGGCGGCCCTCCTCGCGTCCGCCCAGGCGACGGGCGAGGTGCGCCGGTTCGAGTTCGGCCCGCCCAGGCTCTCCGAGCTGTTCATGGACGCGATCGGCGACGGGGCGCCGGACGACCCCGAGGGCGTGCGGTGAGGCGGACCACGGTCATGTGGCTCGTGGCGCGCCGCGAGATCATCGAGCGCGGGCGGAGCCGCGGCTACCTGATCAGCATGCTGTTCACGCTGGCGCTGCTCGCGCTGGGCTTCGTGGTGCCGTCGCTGGTCAGCGACAACGGGTCCCTGCACCTCGCGCTGGTCGGGACGCCGCCAGCCCAGCTCGAGCCGGCGATCGCGTCCATCGCCGCGGGCCAGGACGTCAAGCTCGAGATCAGCTCGGTGGCCGACCTCGCCACGGCCGAGGACGAGCTCAAGGCCAAGAAGGTCGACGCCGCGCTCGAGGTCCCCGCCGACCTCTCCGGGCCGGGAACGCTCTACTTCCAGGACGCCGCGAACTCGCGGCTCCAGCTGGTCTGCAGCTCGGCGGTCGTGTACCTGCGCGCGGGCGGCACGGCGGCGCCGCCGGACACGACGATCATCGCGCCGCCGAGCGACGCGGACACGGCCGCAATCGTGTTCGCCGAGGCGGGGATCATCCTGATGTTCATCGGCATCTTCACATACGGCACATGGGTGCTGACGGGGGTCGTCGAGGAGAAGCAGAGCCGGGTGGTCGAGGTCGTGCTGTCCACCGTCCGCCCGCGCGACCTGCTGGTGGGCAAGGTGCTGGGCATCGGGACGCTCGCGGTCGGCCAGCTCGCGGTCCTGGTCGGGGTGGGCATCGTCGCCTCGCAGGTCTCGGGCCGCGTCGTGCTGCCGCCCACGACCCTCGGCGCGGTCGCCCAGCTGGTCCTGTGGTTCGTGCTCGGCTTCCTGTTCTACGCGACGGCCATGGGCGCGCTCGGCTCGCTGGCGTCCCGACCCGAGGAGGCCAACAATGCCGCGATGCCCGTGACGATGTCGGCGACCGTCGCCTACATCCTGTCGCTCGTCCTCGTCGCGCAGGACCCGGGCGGTCTGCTCGCCCGGGTCATGACGTTCATCCCGCTCTCCGCGCCGATGGTCGTCCCGCTGCGCGTGGCCCTGGGCAGCGCCGAGCCGTGGGAGGTCGTCGGAAGTGTCGCGATCATGGCGGTCTCGATCTGGCTGCTGTTCGAGGCCGGCGCCCGCGTGTACAGCGGGGCGGTCCTCTCGAGCGGCGGCCGGATGAAGCTCCGCGACGCCTGGCGCGCGCGCCGCTGAGACGCCGCGGCGGGCGGCCCGGCGCCCCTAGCCCAGCTGCTGGACCTCCGCCCAGCGGAAGCACGCCAGCTCGTGGTCGTTGACCAGGCCCGCTGACTGCATCAGCGCGTAGCAGATCGTGGGCCCCACGAAGCGGAAGCCGCGTCGCCGGAGGTCGCGGCTCATCGCGCGCGACGCCTCCGTCTCGGCCGGCACGGCGCCGAGCGCGTCCCACCGGTTGACGACCGGCCGCCCGCCCACGAACGACCAGAGGTGCTCGACCAGGGTCGTGCCCGCCTCGTGGAGTGCCAGAACCGCTCGCGCGTTGCCGATGGCCGCCGCCACCTTGGCGCGGTTGCGCACGATGCCCGGGTCGGCGAGCAGGCGGGCCACCTCGTCCGGCCCGAACGCGGCGACGGCCGCGGGGTCGAAGCCGGCGAACGCGCGGCGGTAGCCGTCGCGCTTGTGGAGGATCGTCGCCCAGGACAGCCCGGCCTGGGCGCCCTCGAGGACCAGCAGCTCGAACAGGTGGCGCTCGTCGCGCACCGGCACGCCCCACTCGAGGTCGTGGTAGGCGCGGTAGTCCGGGTCGGGCTGGTCGCCCCAGGCGCAGCGGTGGCGCTCGTCGTGCTCGGGCATCGAGCGCATCGTAGGCGGTCGGCCCACGGGCGTGCGGGCGACCCCACCGGCGGCGCGTCACGCCGGGCCGCCGGGCGGCCCTGCTGGCGGCGCCGTCGTGCAGCCGGTCCGCCTCGTGGCCCGCGCGACCGCCAGGGCCCGGCCCGCCGGTCAGTCGGGCCTCTGGCCGGCCCGCCCGCCGATCGGGGGCGCCAATGGGGCCACCACCCGGCCCACGGGCGCGGGCTCGGCGCACGGACGCGGGCGGCAGACCACGGGCGGGCGGGCGACCCTACCGGCGGGCGGCCGACCCTACCGGCGGCGCGTCACGCCGTGCTCGGGCATCGAGCGCATTGCAGGCGGCCTACGCCCCATCGGCGGCGGCGCCGCGCTCGCCCTGCGCGGCATCGTGACCGCCACCGGGCCCGTCGAGCGAGCCGACGAACGCCGCGATCCGGTCGAGGACGTCCTCGCGGACCGCCGCGAGGTCATGGCCGAGGCCCTTGTAGAGCACGAGCTCGCCCCGCGGGAGGTGGGCCGCAGCAGCCCGGAGCAGCGCGAGGTCGGCGAACGGGTCGGCGGATCCGGAGAGTAGCAGCACGGGCGCCGTGAGGGCGGGCCAGTGGGCCGCCCGCGCCAGGCCCGGGTCAGGCCGGCCCGGGCGGTGGAGGGGGTACGACAGCGCGACAATCGCCGCGACAGGGTGCACCCGCGGCGGCACGCCCGTGCCGCCCGCCGCGAGCAAGCTCGCCACGCGACCACCGAAGGAGCGGCCGCCCACGACCATGCCCGGCGCGTCAGGCACCTGGTCCGAGAAGCGCCTCACGGCACGCTCGGCGCTGCCCCGCGGCAGCGCCACGGCGGCGGCGTCGATGCCCCGCGCGACAAGGCCGTCGACCCACGGCGCCATGGACGCGGGCGTCCCCGACGCACCGTGGGCCAGCCAGACCTGCACCATGGCGAGCACGGTACCCCCGGCGGTGCCATGCTGGTACCAGCGTTGCGACAGCCTGTCCCGTTCGGGCCATGGCTGGTGGCAGGGCGCACCACCCAGACTCGGGAGCATGCCGATCGCCAGACTCGACCTCGCCGCGCCGACGCGCCGTCCGGCCCGCCTCGTCGGGGCGGGCCTGCTGGCGGTGCTCATGCTCGCCCTGGCCGTCACCCCGGCGCTCGCCGTCGTCACGCCGCCCGCGGCGAGCCGCTCGGCAACCGACGGGCCTGGGCTGAAGGATCCCGCCGGCGCGCCGATCCTGCCGGCCGCATCGGTCGCGCCGACAGCAGCGCCGCCGCCCGACCCGACGCCGTCGCCGTCACCCTCACCGACGCCGTCACCCTCACCGGATCCGTCGGCATCGCCGACACCCGACCCGACGCCGTCGCCCACGCCCGTCCCGACGCCAGCCTGGTCGAAGACGGTCAGCACCGTGGGCACCTCGATCCGCTTCTACGGCCGCGGCAGCGGCCACGGCGTGGGGCTGAGCCAATGGGGCGCGCGGGGCCGCGCGCTGGCCGGCCAGATGTCGTCGGACATCCTCGCCGCGTACTTCAGCAGCACGAGCGTTGGCGCGATCAGCCCGCTCCACGCGGTGCGCGTCCTGCTCCTCTCGAGCTTCTCGGCCGCCGCCAGCAAGCCGCTCAAGATCCACGGCCGCTCCGGCGCCTGGACCATCGACGGTGTGACCGGGACCTTCCCGTCGAACGCCGCGCTCACCGCCTGGCGCACCTCCGCGGTCGTGAGCGGGGTCACCAAGGTCACCTGGCACCTGCACGTGGTGGCGTCAGACGGCACTACCGTCCTCTACGACGGCGCGGCCGCCGGCTCGAGCGCGGTCATCCGCCCGGCGGATCCGACGAGCCTCCTCCAGCTCGACTCCAAGGGCTCCACCTACACCATGTACCGGGGCAGGCTCACGCTCCTCTTCCACACCTCGTACGTGAACGTGGTGAACACGGTGGGCATCGACGACTACCTCAAGGGCGTCGTCCCCGCCGAGATGCCCGCGTCGTGGCCGACCGAGGCGCTCAAGGCGCAGGCCATCGTGGCGCGCAGCTGGACCGCGAAGCACCTCCGCTCCGCGACGACGTCCTCCTACGACGTCTACGACGACTCGCGCTCGCAGGTCTACCGCGGGGTGCGCGGCGAGAATGCGGCGGTCACAGCCCTCATCGCGTCCCAGCCGGGCGCCGTCCTCTTCTACGGGACTGGGATCGTCAACGCGTTCTACAGCTCGGCTGCGGGCGGCTGGACCGAGAACAACGAGGACGCCTTCGTGCCGGCCAGCGGCGTGATCTCGTCGACGCCGCTGCCCTACCTCCGCGGCCACGACGACCGGGCGCCCGGCGGCACCGCGTACGACGCGGCGGCGCCCGGCTTCACGTGGCACACGGCGGCGCTCACCCACGCCCAGCTCAATGCCATCCTGGGCGCCGACTCCCGCACGAGCGTGGGCACGGTCACGAAGCTGGACCTGACCCACCGCGGGGTGTCCGGCCGCCTCTACTGCGTGATCATCTACGGGACGACGGGCACCAAGCGGGTCTCGGGCGACGTGTTCCGGGCCGTGTTCAACGCCCACCGGCCGGCCGGCACCGCGGCGATGCTCTCGAACCTGTTCAACGCCGGCCCGCTCCCTTGACGGCGCTGGCGGCTAGAGCTCCCGGCGGCGGAACAGCCAGGCGCCGATCGCCAGGACGGCCGCCAGCCAGACCAGGCACCAGAGGGTGAACAGGGTCTCGGGCGGCGTGTCGGCATAGAACGGGTTCGACGCCGCGACGGGGCCGCCGAGCTGCGTGATCGAGACGACCTGCGGCGGCTCGAGGCCGTAGATCACCCCGCGCCACAGTCCGTCGGTCGGGACCAGCAGGCGGAAGAGGTCGCCGGCCCCGGCAAGCCCCTGCACGCCGAACGCGCTCGACAGCGAGCCGAGGACGCCCAGGAACCAGGCGAGGCCGAACACCACGACCGTGACGGCGCCTGCGGCGATCCCCGGCAGCCGGGTCCCGAGGGCGAGCGCGATCGTCATCACCGCGACCGCCTGGAAGGCGAGGTACCCGAGCGCGAACGCGATCAGCGGCGGCGAGTAGCCGGACACGAGCCGGACCACCCCGACCGCGAGCAGGCCGGACCCCGCAGCGTAGGCGGCGACGATGACCCCCAGCCCCAGCCAGCGCCCGACGACGAGGTCGGCGCGGTGCATCGGGCGGGCGAGCATCGCGAGCACGGTGCCCGTCTCCACGTCCGACGCGATCGCCGGCGCCGCGAGGAAGGCCGCGGACATCGCGAGCACGAAGCTGAACATGAACGCGATCAGGATCAGGATCTGCGAGACGCCGACCTCGAGCTCGTAGGCGTTGACGCTGTTCGCGCGGGCCTGGGCCACGAGCCGGTCGACGCCCCAGCCGACGAACGCGACGCTGGCCACCGAGAGCAGGCCCAGCACCCACAGGATCCGTCGCCGGGTGACCTCCCGGATGGTCAGCCGCGCGACGACGAGCACGATCCGCGGGTTCACGCCTGGCCCCGGGGCGCTTGGCCGCGCACGACGTCGAGGAACAGCTCCTCGAGGCTCCTGCGTCCCGGGTCGACCGCGTGGACCCGGGCGCCCATCGCCACCGCGGTCGCCACCACGTCCGGGATGCGCTCGAGGTCCACCGGCCGGATGACGAGCCAGCCGTCCTCCTCGCCGAGCGGGCCGAATGCGGCCAGCGGCGAGCGGTCGGCTGGCAGCCCGGTGACGCGCAGGCGCACGGCCGGCTCGCCGAGCAGCTCGCCCAGGGTGCCGGCCGCCACGACGCGGCCCCGGTTCACGATCACCGCGCGATCGCACAGGCGCTCCACCTCGCCGAGCAGGTGCGAGTTGAGCAGCACGGCCGAGCCGCGCGCCCGAGCGTCGCGGATGATGGTGCGGACGTCGTCGCGGCCCACCGGGTCCAGCGCCGAGGTGGGCTCGTCGAGGATGACGAGCGCAGGGTCGCCCAGCAGGGCCACCGCCAGGCCGAGCCGCTGCTGCATCCCCTTGGAGAAGCCGCCGACCCGGTCACCGGCGCGGTCAGCGAGGCCCACCAGCGCGAGCACGCGGGGGATCTCGGTCTGCTGGAGCGGCCACGGGAGCCCGGCCAGGCCGGCGTGGAGGCGGAGGACCTCGTCCGCGGTCAGCCAGGCCTGGTAGCGGAAGAGCTCGGGCAGGTAGCCGATGCGCGACCGGGCGCCCCGGTCGCCGAGCGGCCGGCCGAGGACGGCGCCGTCGCCGCCCGACTTGCGCACCAGCCCGAGCAGGAGCTTGACCGCCGTGGTCTTGCCCGCGCCGTTGGGCCCGAGGAGGCCGACCACCTCGCCTGCCCCGACGCGAAGGTCGAGCGACTCGAGCGCCACCGTGCCGCCATACACCTTCCGCAGGCCGCGGGTGTCGATCGCCGAGTCATGCACGGGACCATTCTCCAACGCCGTGCGATTCCGGGGGCGCGCCTCGTCGGCCGGGCGGTGCAGGCGCGGCCCGGGCACCGGCGACACCTCACGAGGGTCGCAGCTGAACGTTTCCAGATACCCTGCTGGTACACCTCGCACCTCGCCGCGACACAAAGGAAGGTTCCCATGGATCCGACGGCCGGCACGTCCATCCGCGACTGGTGGCCCGACCAGCTCAACCTCGCAGCGCTGAAGCAGGGATGCCCCCTCGCGAACCCCATGGGCAGCGGGTTCCGCTACCGGGACGAGTTCCAGAGCCTCGACCTCGACGCCCTCAAGCGCGACATCATCGACACCCTGACCACCTCGCAGGACTGGTGGCCGGCCGACTTCGGCCACTATGGCCCGCTCATCATCCGGATGGCGTGGCACGCTGCCGGCACCTACCGCATCAACGACGGCCGCGGTGGCGCCTCGCGCGGCACGCAGCGCTTCGCGCCCCTCAACAGCTGGCCCGACAACGCCAACCTCGACAAGGCCCGTCGGCTGCTGTGGCCCGTCAAGCAGAAGTACGGCCAGGCTGTCTCCTGGGCCGACCTCATGGTCTTCGCCGGCAACTGCGCGCTCGAGTCGATGGGCTTTCGGACGTTCGGGTTCGGCGGCGGCCGCGAGGACGCGTGGGAGCCCGAGGACATCGACTGGGGCCCCGAGGACACCTGGCTCGGCGACATGCGCTACAGCGGCGAGCGCGACCTCGCCAACCCGCTGGCGGCCGTCCAGATGGGCCTGATCTACGTGAACCCGGAGGGCCCCAACGGCAACCCCGACCCCGTGGCGGCGGCCAGGGACATCCGTGAGACGTTCGCGCGCATGGCGATGAACGACGAGGAGACCGTGGCCCTGATCGCCGGCGGGCACACGTTCGGCAAGACGCACGGGGCGGGTCCGGCAACGCACGTCGGCCCCGAGCCCGAGGCAGCCCCCATCGAGTCGCAGGGCCTCGGCTGGATCAGCAGCTACGGCTCGGGCAAGGGCGGCGACGCGATCACGAGCGGCATCGAGGTCACCTGGACCACGACGCCGACCCAGTGGAGCAACAACTTCTTCGAGAACCTGTTCGGCTTCGAGTACAAACTCATCAAGAGCCCCGCCGGCGCCTACGAGTGGGTGGCCGAGGGCGGCGAGGGCACCGTCCCGGACGCCCACGACCCGGCCAAGCGCCATGCGCCCACGATGCTGACCACCGATCTCTCGCTGCGGTTCGACCCCGCCTACGAGAGGATCTCCCGGCGGTTCTACGAGCACCCCGACGAGTTCGCCGACGCATTCGCCCGCGCGTGGTTCAAGCTGACCCACCGTGACATGGGCCCGGTCTCACGGTACCTCGGGCCGCTCGTGCCCGCCGAGCCGCAGATCTGGCAGGACCCCGTCCCCGCGGTGGACCACGAGCTCGTCGATGCCGCCGACATCGCCGCGCTCAAGGCCGCGATCCTCGGGTCCGGCCTGTCGGTTGCCCAGCTCGTGTCCACGGCCTGGGCATCCGCAGCATCCTTCCGCGGCACCGATCGGCGCGGCGGGGCCAACGGGGCGAGGATCCGGCTTTCCCCGCAGAAGGACTGGGAGGTCAACAGCCCAGCCGAGCTCGCCGCGGTGCTCGCGGTCCTGGGACGTGTCCAGGCTGACTTCAACGGTGCGCAGGCTGGCGGCAAGCGGATCTCGCTCGCTGACCTCATCGTCCTGGGCGGCGGTGCCGCGGTGGAGCAGGCCGCCCGGGAGGCCGGGGTGGCGATCGAGGTCCCATTCGCACCGGGGAGGACGGACGCCTCGGCCGAGCAGACCGACGGCGAGTCCTTCGCCGTCCTTGAGCCCAAGGCCGACGGGTTCCGCAACTACGTCGCGGCAGGCCAGTCGGCGCCGGCGGAGAAGCTGCTTGTCGACCGGGCCGCCCTGCTGACCCTGACCGGGCCCGAGATGACCGTCCTGGTGGGCGGCCTGCGGGTGCTGGGGGCGAATCACGGCGGTTCACTCCACGGCGTGTTCACCGACCGCCCGGGCGTGCTCACCAACGACTTCTTCGTCAACCTGCTCGACATGGACACCACCTGGTCGGCGACGTCCGGGGCCGCGGACCTGTTCGAGGGGCGCAGCCGCGCGTCGAACGAGCTGCGGTGGACCGGCAGCCGGGCGGACCTGGTCTTCGGGTCCAACTCGATCCTGCGGGCGTACGCGGAGGTCTACGCCTGTGACGACGCGCGCCCGATGTTCGTGCGCGATTTCGTGGCGGCGTGGGACAAGGTGATGCGCCTGGACCGCTTCGACCTCGTGTGACCAGCGCGTGCGTCCCGGCCGGCGCGGGCGTGCGCGATCACACTCGCGCTGCCGGCGCACCCCGATGCCCCCGGTCCGCCCGGGGGCATCGTCATGTCCGGGCGGGCGCCTCGAACGGCTGCCACCGGATGCCGCCGATCAGGCTGGACCAGAACGGGATCTCGCGTGCGTCTGCGCGCGCGCCCGCCGCCTGCCAGCCGCCCGCTGGCTCGGGGTCCGGGTCGGGGTCCGCCAGGCCGAGCTCCCACAGCAGGCCGCCCCGCAGGTCGGGCGCGATGACGGACGCGTCCGCCCCGTGCAGCGCGATCACCGGGCCGTCATCCGCCCCGCGCAGAGCGACGAGGTAGCGCTGGCCCGCGAAGGGGATGAGCCTCGGCGCCTCCGCTGCGAGGTGGCGCACCACGCGCTCCCGCTCCCGGGCGTCGTCGGGCCGGTCGCCCCACGAGGGGTGCCACCGCCCCAGGGCGACCCCTCGGAGGAGTCCCTCGACGGGCCGCTCCAAGGCGGCGATGATCGGGGTGGTCGGGCCGGTCCAGTCCGTGAACAGCCTGCGCTCGACGCGGACGAGCCGCCCCGCTCGCGCCTGCGTCGCCGCCATCGCGGGGTCCGGTGTGTGGAGCGTGGCGAGGAAGCGCCGGTACGCGGCAGGCAGGGTCACGGTGAACATCGCCTCGACGATCTCGAGGTCTGACGCAGAGATCGGGCCGCGCCAGCGCGTCCCGGGCTGCCAGGCCACCTCGCCCAGGCCACCAGCCGCGGCATCGCGGAGCGACGGGTCGGCCCAGCGGGCCTCGGTCGTCGCCCTGAGCCAGTCGAGGAACGCCTGGTCGAGCATGGCACCCGCATTGTGGGGCGCTGCCGCGATTCGGGTCGCGGAGCGGCCGAGGGGCATGTGCCAACGCGGGCGCCGCGATCGACGGGCGGGCGCCGCGACGTGGGTGCGGGCGCCGGCGATCGGTTCGCGGGGTCGGGCCGCGGCGTCAGCGGCCGGCGGCGCCCGCGCGGTCCTGCGGCAGCGGGGCGGCCGCGACCGGGGCGCCCTCAACCAGCCAGCAGGCGGCCTGCTGGCCGCCACCGACGTCGAACAGCGGTGGCTCCTCAACCCGGCAGCGGTCGAACGCGACCGGGCAGCGCGGGTGGAAGCGGCAGCCGGCCGGCACGTGCGCGGCGTCCGGCGTCTCGCCCACGAGGATCGTCCGGGTGTCGGCCTCCCCGTCCTCCGGGGGGTCAGTCGAGGGGCTGACCGACACGAGCGCCTGGGTGTAGGGGTTGCGGGGCGAGCGGATGACCGCCTCGGCCGGGCCGATCTCCATGATCTTGCCCAGGTACATCACCGCGATCCGGTCCGCCAGCACCCAGGCGAGCGACAGGTCGTGGGTGATGAACAGGTAGGTCAGGCCCCGCTCGTGGCGCAGGTCGAGCATCAGCCGCAGCAATTCGGTCCTGATCGAGACGTCGAGCATCGAGACGGGCTCGTCGGCCACGATCAGCTCGGGCTCCATCACGAGCGCCCCGGCGATCACCACGCGCTGGCGCTGGCCGCCGGACAGCTCGTGGGGATAGCGGGCCGCGAAGTCCTCGGCGGGGCGCAGGCCGGAGGCGTCGAGCGCCTCGAGCACCCGCCGACGCCGCTCCTCGCGCGTGCCGATGCCGTGGACGTCGAGCGGCTCGCCCACGAAGTCGCCCACCGTGTGCTTGGGGTTGAGCGTCTCGTACGGGTCCTGGAAGATCAGCTGGATGCGCCGCCGATAGGGTCGGAGCCGCCTGGTGCCCCACAGGCCGCTGACGTCGTTGCCCTCCACCACGACCCGACCGCCGGTCTGCCGCGTGAGCTTGACCACGACGCGCCCGGTGGTCGTCTTGCCCGATCCCGACTCGCCCACCAGCGCGAGGATCTCGCCGCGGCGGATGACGAGGTCGATCCCGTCCACGGCGCGCACGACCCCGTGGGACCGGCGCAGGAGCGTGTCCATGAGGCCGCCCCGGATCGGGAAGTGGACCTCGAGGCCCTCGAGGCGGACGAGCTCGTCCGTCATCGGCCACCCTCCCCGGCCGGCGGCACGACGGCCGGCGGCACGACGGTCGGCGGCACGACGATGGTCCCCGCGGCGCTCGCGATCGCCGGGCTCACCGGCTGCGCGCCCTCCGAGCCGGGCGGGAACAGGTGGCACGCGACGCGGACGCCGTCGGCGAAGCGGACCTCGGGCGGAACCTCGGTCGTGCACTGCGGCATGGCCCGCTCGCAGCGGGCCGCGAACCGGCAGCCCGGCGGCGGGATGCGCAGGTCGGGCGGCAGGCCGGGGATCACATCGAGCGTCCGGCGGTCGGCGCGGATGTTGGGGAACGACGAGAGCAGCTTGGCCGTGTACGGGTGCCGCGGGGCCTCGAACACGCGCCGGACCGGCCCCTCCTCGGCGACCTTGCCCGCGTACATGACCATGACGCGGTCGCAGGTCTCCGCGATCACCGAGAGGTCGTGGGTGATCAGGATCAGCGACAGGCCGAGATCCTTTCGGAGCTGCTCGAGCAGCGCCAGGATCTGCGCCTGGACCATGACGTCGAGCGCGGTCGTGGGCTCGTCGCCGATCACGATGGCCGGGTCGCAGGCGAGCGCCATCGCGATCATCGCCCGCTGGCGCATGCCGCCAGAAAGCTCGTGCGGGTACGCGGACGCCCGCTTGCCCGGGATCCCGACCAGCTCGAGCAGCTCCGCGGCGCGCTTGAGCGAGGCGTCGCGCGGCTGGCCGAGGCGCACCTCGATGGGCTCGGCGATCTGGTCGCCGATGCGCTTGACCGGGTTGAGCGCGTTCATCGCGCCCTGGAAGACCATGCTGACCTCCCGCCACCGGTAGCGGGCGAGCTGGCGCTCGGTCTTGGGCACGAGGTCGATGCCGAACAGCTTGATCGAGCCCTGGCTGATCCGCCCGTTCGCGGGCAGCAGGCGCACGAGCGAGAGCGCGGTGGTCGTCTTCCCGCAGCCCGATTCGCCCGCGATGCCCAGCGCCTCGCCGTCGTCGAGCCGGAAGCTGACGTCGTCGACCGGTTTCACCGACGGCCCGGAGGCCATCTTGAACCGCACTGAGAGGTGCTCCACCTCGAGCAGCGGCGCGCCCGGCACGGCCTGCTTGGGCAGTGGCCACTGGCGGCGGCGGACGTCCTGCGGCGCGGTCACCGGCGGCCTCCGGACTTGGGGTTCAGCACGTCGTCGAGCGCGTTGCCGACCAGCGTGAACGCGAGCACGACGAGCACGACGCACGCGGCGGGCGGCAGGATGTACCACCAGGCGCCGAGGCCCGGGGCGCCAGCCGACTGCGCGGCGTTGAGGATCTCGCCCCACGACGGCGCCGTCGGGTCGCCAAGGCCGATGAACGAGAGCGTGGTCTCGGTGAACACCGCCGTGGCGAAGGTGAGCACGGCCTGGGCCACGATCAGGTTGATCACGTTGGGCAGGATGTGGCGGCGCATGATCCGCCCCGGCCCCGCGCCGATGACCCGCGCGCGGTCGACGAACATCCGCTCCCGCACCGACAGCACCTGCGAGCGGATGACCCGCGCGGTCGCGGCCCAGCTGGTCAGGCCGATGACCACCACGATCACGAGGAGCGTGGCGCGGATGCCCATGGGCTGGGCGCCCACGCCGATCACGTCGAGGATGATCGGGGCCAGGATGATGGCCAGGACGACGGTGGGCAGGACGAGGAAGAAGTCCGAGATCCGCATCAGCACGACGTCCACGACGCCGCCCACGAAGCCGGACCAGATCCCGATCACGGCGCCCAGGAAGATCGTGATCAGCGTGGCCATCAGCCCGATCGTCATCGAGATCCGTGCGCCGTGGACCGTGAGGTTGACCATGTCGCGGCCCAGCTCGTCGGTGCCGAACAGGTGGACCAGGCTGGGCGCCGACAGCGGCGCGCCCGTGGCGGTGGTCACGTCCTCGAGCGGGCCCACGAACAGCTGCGGGAACAGCGCGAGGACGGCGAACACGAACAGGATCGCCACCCCGATCAGGCCGTCGCCACGCGACAGGAACCGGCCCCCGAACTCGGTCGCGGACCGGAGCGTCGCCCTGCGCCGCGAGGAGATCGGCGTGCCCACGACGCCGGCCCCGCTCACGTGCGCACCCGCGGGTCGAGGGCGCCGTACACGAGGTCGGCGAGGAAGTTGCCCATGACGACCGACACCGCGATCAGCAGGAAGATCGCCTGGAGCAGCGGGTAGTCGCGGGCGCTCAGCGCCGCGACGGTGAGCGTGCCGAGGCCGGGCCAGTTGAACACGATCTCGGCGGTGATCGCGCCGGCGATCACGTAGCCGAGGTTGATCGCGATCAGCGTCACCATCGGCAGCAGGGCGTTCGGGAACACGTGCGTGCGCAGGATCCGCCCGTCGGTCAGGCCCTTCGCGCGCGCCGTGGTCACGAAGTCCTCCGAGCGCGTCTCGAGGATCGCGGACCGCATCAGGATCGAGTACTGGCCGATCAGGCCGAGCGACACGGCGGCCAGCGGCAGCGCGAGGTGCCAGGCCACGTCGATCACCTGGGACACGAGGTCGGGATCCCCTCCGGCGGTCGACATGCCGCCGGTCGGGAACAGGTGGAGCTCCGCCGCGAAGATGATGATCAGCGGCATGCCGATCACGAAGTAGGGCATCGAGTAGAGGACCAGGCTGGCCCCGTTGCCCACGCGGTCCACGGCCCCGCCCCGCCGCCAGCCCGAGATGGCGCCCAGGGCGAGCCCGACCATGATCGCGATGACCTCGCCCAGCCCGACGAGGAGGAGCGTCGGGCCGACCGTCTGGCCGACCACGTCGGTGACGGGCTGGCCGCGGTACAGGATCGAGTAGCCGAGGTCGCCCGTGACGGTGGCCTTGACGTAGTCGATGAGCTGGTCGGGAACCAGCGGCTTGTCGAGGCCCCAGCGGGCCCGCATCTGCGCCTGCTGCTCGGCCGTGGTGTGGGGGTTGTGGGTGGCGCGGTCCGGCGACCCGGGCATCATCCGGAACAGGACGAAGTTGAGCAGGACGATCGCGATGATGGTCACGACCGCCTGCCCGAGCTTGCGGAGGAAGTAGCTCCCGGTCACGGACGGTCACCCCCGGAGGCGTCCGGGGACGGCGTCATGCGCGTCCCCGGAGCCGCTGTCGCCACGATGCCGCTACTCGTCCTCTCCAGCGGTCGAGGTCCGCCGGCGTCCCAGCAGCAGGGCGACCACCACGATGACCAGCACGACCACCACGAGTGCGATGAGCGGCAGCGGGAGGCTCGAGCTGGCCGAGCCGGTGTCCGCGGGCGCTGCCGTTGCCGAGGGTGCTGACGTCGGGGCGCTGGTCGCCGCCGTCGAGGCGCCTGCCGACGCTGCCGAGGACGGTGCGGCGGCCGTCGGCGACGGCTGGGCCGCGGCGTTGGTCAGCAGCGTGTAGTCGAGCGTCCCGTAGGTGAAGAACGGCGTCCCGTCGGGGGGTTGGTTCTGCCAGCCCGCGAACTTGTCGTTGCGGTAGGCGTGGAGCGCGTCGTCGTAGTAGATGATGTCGTAGGGCGCCTCGTCGTAGATGAGGTTCTGCATCTTGGCGAGCGTCGCCTTGCGCGCGTCGCCGACCTCGGTCAGCTGCTGCTTGTAGAGCGCGTCGTAGGCCGGGTTGCAGTACTGGCTGTCAGAGGTGCTGTCGATGGCGCTGCACAGGAAGATCTGCAGCAGGGCGTACGGGTCGGGACTGCCGCCCCAGCCCCACAGCTCGATGTCGTACTTGGCCCCCGAGCTCGGGTAGATGACGTCGGCGAGGGCCGACTCGTCCATGCTCTGGGAGACCACGTTGATCCCGAGCTGCCCGTACCACGACTGGACGAACTGGGCCACCTTGGGGTAGTTCGAGTCGGTGTTCGGGTAGTACAGGCGGAGGGTGATCTCCTTGCCCTCCTTGTCCAGGCGACGGTTGTTGCCGTCGAGGACGTAGCCTGCCGCGTCGAGCTTCTGCTTCGCGAGGTCGATGTTGAAGGTCCGCGGGTGGTCGGGGTCGACATGCCACTGCGAGAGGACCGGCGGCACGATCGTGCTGCCCAGCTCGCCATAGCCCTCGAGGACGCGGTCGACCAGCGTCTTGTTGTCGACGGCGTACCCCAGGGCGTCGCGGAAGGCCGGGTCGAGCAGCGCCTTGGTGGACGGGCCCTCGCCCGCCTTGAGCGGCTTGCTGCCGCCGGTGCCGTAGGTGTTGAACGCCAGCTGGCTCCAGCCGTTGGAGCGGCCGGCCACCGTGGTGAACAGCGGGTTGCCCTTGAGGGCGTTGATCTGGTCGGCCGTGAGGCTCCGCGCGTAGTCGATCTCGCCGGTCTTGAGGGCCTGCGCCATCCCGTCGACGTTGTCCTTGAAGAACTGGATGATGACCTCGTCCTCGTAGCCCTTGGTGCCCCAGTAGTAGGGGTTGCGCACGAAGCGCGCGTACTGCTGGTTCCACTCGACCATCGTGTACGGGCCGGTCCCGACGAGCGGCGGGTCGAACGTCTCGTTGGTCATCTTCTTGTAGTCGTCCTTGCCCCAGATGTGCTCGGGGATGATCGGGACGTACGTCTGGAAGATGCGGTCGGACGGGTCGGTGGTGTAGGCGATGAACGTGGAATTGTCGGGGCACTCGACCTTGGTGACCCCGGCGTCGGTCACGGTGGGGTCGAGGTAGCCCGAGCCGACATAGTCGCCTGCGGCCGAGGCCGCGAGCGCGAGGCCCCACGAGTAGCAGGCGTCCTTCGACGTCGCCGGCTGGCCGTCGGACCACTTCATGCCCGTACGGATGTGGAACGTGACCTTGTCGGGCGAGCGGGTCCACGAATTGGCGAAGCCCGGGGCGGGCTCGGCATTCGGGCCGAAGTCGACCAGGAGGTTGTAGGTGAGCTGGAACGCCTCGTAGTCGGAGAAGAAGATCGCATTCCAGGGATTGGAGGCGCCGATGGGCTGCAGTGTCCCCACGCGCAGGATGACCGGGCCTGCCGCGGCGGCCGGCGCAGGTGCCGCAGCCGGCAGCAGCACCGACACGACGAAGACCATGGGCGCCAGCGCGCGCACGGCGCGGGCGCGGAACGTCGTGGGCATCAAGTCTCCTCCTACCTTGTGCCTCGATCGGGCTGGGCAGACTGTTGCATAGGGTGCACGCCACGATAGGTGCCGTGCGGCACGAACCGGTCTGCGGGACGGCGAATTCACCGCTTCGCCGCGATTTGCAGGTGGGTCGTGACCCCGTAGGTCTCGCCGGTCTCGATGTCCCGGCGCGGCACGACGACGAGCCGGTACCTGCCCGCGGGCGTGGCGACCGGCCGCGCGAGGGGCCGTCCCTCGCGCCGAACGCGGTCCATCAGCTCGAAGCCCACGCTGCCGAAGCCGGTCATCGCCTCGCGTGCCGGGAGCCCCACGACCTCCTGGCCGAACATCGCGAGGAACAGGGGGTTGGCCCAGCGGATGACGTGGCCGGGGCCGTCGTGGAACGCGGCGGGATGCCCGGCCGGGGCTTCCCCAGGCCCGGCGTCGGGGCCCGGGTCCACCGGGAGCCCGCCCGTCGGCAGCCCGGTCATGCCGGTCGGACCTCTCGCGCGTAGTGCTGGACCGCCGCGATCGTCATCAGGTCGTGGATCTCGCCGCGTGCGATCTCGGCGAGCACCTCGTCGAGCGTCGCCCAGCGCGTGGCCAGCTCCTCGGTGGCGTCGGGCGACGGCTCGCCGGCGTGGAGGAGCGTGGCGAGGAACATCTCGCCCGTCTCGTCGGTGACCGAGTTGGAGGTGCTGAACCGGAAGAGGCGCCGCCACGTGTCGGCCTCGTAGCCGGTCTCCTCGCGGAGCTCGCGGCGGGCGCCGGCCTCGAGCGTCTCGTCGACGCCCACGCCGCCCTCGGGGATCTCCCAGCTGTACTCGTCGAGCGTGTACCGGTGCTGGCCGACGAGCAGGAGGCGGCCGTCCTCGCCGACCGCGACCACCCCGACGGCGCGACTCGCGAAGTGGACCACCCCGTAGATGCCGGGCCCGCCGTCGGGACGATCCACCTCGTCGTGCCACACCTCGAGCCACGGATTCTTGTACACGGTGCGGCGGGTGCGACGACGCCACGGTCCGACGGGCACGGGCGGCGTGTCGGCATCGGCCCCGGGGGTGCTGCTCACGCCCCTGTTTGTAACCGGCGCGGGCGACGAAGGCAAGCGGCGACACGGGACGGGCGCTCAAGCGTTTCAGATGCAGCAGCGGCGGGCGAGTCGGCACTGGCCGCCGACAGGCCCGCGCGACACGCTGGTGGTGCGTGAAGGGGAGAAGGTCATGGCCACGAGGGATGCGCCGTTGTTCGGGGGCATCGCCGGTCGTCCTCGTCGACGCTGGCGCAGGTGGCTGGCGGTGGTCGCGGGCCTCGTCGCGGTGGTGCTCGTGCTCGCCTATGCCGGCGTGAGCTACGCGGTCTTCGACGGCATGTCGACGGCGAAGGGCGGCTGCTGGGACAGCGCCAAGGCCAACACGCCCGAGCACTTCATCGTCGACGCCAAGTGGGGCGCCGGGCTGGCCGACACGTACCAGATGCCGACGCCGGAGGACGTCGTCTTCCACCCGCGCGACGCCACGGCCGCCGACATCAACCTCGCCGCCTGGTGGATCCCCGCCGACGGGGTCTCTGCCGCGTCGGCGCCGGCCGTCGTCGTCGTCCACGGGATCATGTCCTGTCGGCGTGAGGCTTCGGTCCTGGTTGCCGCCGGCATGCTCCACAAGGGCGGCTACTCCGTGTTCGTCATGGATATGCGCAACCACGGCGATTCGGGCTTCAGCGCGGACCGCCGCATCGCGGGCGGCAGCGTCGAGTACCTCGACGTCCTCGGGGGCTGGGACTGGGTCCGCAGCCAGGGCGTGCCGGCCGACAGGATCGGGATCGTGGGCTTCTCGCTCGGATCCGCGGTCGTCCTCATCGCAGGCGGGGAGGAGCCGGCGGTGCGGGCGGTCTGGGCGGATTCGTCGTTCACGACCACGAGCCAGGCCATGGCGCTCTTCCTGCACGACCAGCTCACGCAGCAGGGCTCGCCGCTCGCCGCCGTCTCGGACACCCTGATGCCCGGGGCCGTGCTGTGGGGGAGGGCGAACGGCGTCGACTTCCTGCGCTTCGACCCGGTCACCGAGATTGCCAAGTACCAGGGCCGCCACCTCGCCTTCGCCCACGGCGCGGATGACCCCGTGCTGCCCGCGTCGATGGCGACCACGAACCACGACGCCGCTGCGGCCGCCGGTGCCCGTGTGGCCGACGTCTTCGTGGTGCCGGGCGCGGGGCACACCGAGGCCGACTACGCCGACCCGGCCGGGTACGAGACGAGGCTCAACGCGTTCTTCGCTGAGGCGCTGGGCGGGTCGAGCGGCTGAGGAGGTCCCAGGCCGGTTCACTGGCCGGCCGGGGTCACCCTCCTGCCAGATGTCCGCCGGGTGGGCACGATCGAGCTGAGCGCGCCACGACGATGGGCTCGGAGGGCGGCTTCGCAGTCTTCGGGGCTCTAGCGCCCACCCGGGGGACATCTGCGCCAGACCGCCCGGCCATGGCACACAAGGCCCCCTGGGTGGACATCTGCAGCGAACGCGCGGCCGTCGCCGGAGCCGGACCCTCCGGGAGCCGTTTCGCCGTCCCCGCCGCCTCGTCCCCGCCTGACCCCGCCGCCGCCTCGTCCCCGCTGGCTGTCGCCCTCTATTCGCGCTGCGTGCCATACGACGCGATCGGATCGATCCTATGCGAGCCGCGAATGAGATCGGGCCACGACGGCCGCGTCACGCAGGTCCCCTATCACTCTCGGCATCAGATCCAACACGACGCGACCATAGGCGCGCTGGCGGAATAGCCCGCCGCTATCCGCCGACACGGCCCCACCTCACGAGCGCCAACCGCCCGACACGCGGCCGAGAGCGCCGGAGCAGCCATCGCAGGCTCGCCGCGAGCGGCTCAGGAAGCCCGACGCCATTCCGGTGCTGGCGTGCCAGATGGTCCGCGGCTGCCGCCCCGCCTAAGCGAGCCCCTAGACTCGGCCGGTGACCCGAGAGCGCCCCGGCCCCGTCGATCCCGCCATCCACGACCACGAGGTCCGCTGGGACGTCCGTATTCCCGTGCGCGACGGGCTGGAGCTCGCGGCCAACCTGTGGCTGCCGACGCCCCGGCCCGACGACCGCGACGAGACCTTTCCGGCGATCCTCGAGATGATCCCGTACGGCAAGGACAGCTGGCGCCACAACACCGACACGGGGCGCGGCGAGTGGTTCGCGGCACGCGGCTTCGCACTCTGCCGGCTCGACGTGCGCGGGACCGGCGGCTCACCCGGGATCGCGCTCGACGAGTACATGCCCGACCAGACGCAGGACGGCTACGACGCTGTCGAGTGGCTCGCGGCGCAGCCCTGGTGCAACGGCAACGTGGGCATGTGGGGCATCAGCTGGGGCGGCTTCACCTCGATCCAGGTGGCCATGCTCCGGCCGCCGCACCTGCGCGCGATCATGCCCATGTACGCCACGGACGACCGCTATCGCGACGACGTCCACGTCCGCGGCGGCTGCGTGACCGCCAGCGAGAAGAGCCAGTACGCGGTCAGCCAGCTGGGCATGAACGCGATGCCGCCGCTGCCCGCCGTCCGGGGTGAGGGCTGGCGCGACGGGCCGTGGCGCGAACAGTGGCGCGAACGCCTGGAGCGGACGCCCCCCTGGCTGTTCGCGTGGCACCGCGAGCAGACCGACGGACCGTATTGGCGACACGGGTCGCTCGCGCCCGACTACGACGGGCTCGACTGCGCGGTCTTCCACATCGCTGGCTGGAACGACTCGTACGTGGACCCGGCGTTCCGCATGCAGCAGCGATGCCGGAACGTGCAGATCCGGACCCTGGTGGGCAACTGGGTCCACTCGTATCCCGACGATGCCTATCCCGGCCCGAACCTCAACTGGCTCCACGAGGCGGTGCGCTTCTTCGGCGCCCACCTGCGCGGCGACGACTCGGGCTGGGGCGACGAGCCGGCGATCACCTGGTTCGAGCACGCGTGGGCCGAGCCCGAGGCGTTTCCGAAGGCCTGGCCGGGGCGCTGGCGGGCGGCGTCCGCCGTGCCGGTGCCCGGCGCGACGGCGTGGACACTGACCCTGGCCGACCGGACGCTGACCGAAGTCGGGGCCGGAGCCGATGCCGATGCCGGAGCCGAAGGAGACCCCGACGTCGTCGTGGACGCGCTCGCTCACCGCGCCACCGTGGGCACGAGCGGCCCCCTGTCGTGGGGCGCGGGCAGCGAGCCGAACGGCCTCGCCCGCGACCTCCGGCCCGACGAGGCGAGAGGCCTGACCTATACCTCGGCGCCGCTCGAGCGCGCGGTCTCGGTCATCGGCCTGCCGGAGGTGGTCCTCCACCTCTCGACCACCATGCCCGTCGCCACCTGCGCTGTCCGCGTGTCGGAGGTGTCGCCGTCGGGCGTGTCGTCGCTGGTCACCCACGGCGTGCTGAACCTCACGCACCGCCACTCCGACACCCACCCGGAGCCATTCGTCCCCGGGCAGGTCGAGGAGGTGGTCATCCCGCTCCGGGCCACGGGCTACCGGTTCTCGCCCGGACACCGCATCCGCCTCTCCGTCCACACCGCGCTCTGGCCGATCATCTGGCCGTCGCCCCTCCCCGGCGAGTTGCGCGTCCACCGCGGGCCCGCCGCGCCGTCGCGACTCGTGCTGCCGGTGCTCCCCGACGACGCGCCCACCCTGGAGCCGCCCGCCTTCGATACGTCCGACGCCGGCGTCCGGGATGTGGGCGCCAGCGAGGACGATCGCGCCGTCTGGGAGGTGGCCGAGGACGTCCTGCGGGGCGAGGTGGCCGTCACGATCGCCGAGGGCGGCGCCAGCCTGCTCGAGGACGGCTCGCGCGTGTACAGCTCCGAGCGCCTCGTGCTGCGTGCCTCGGACCCCGACCCGGCTCGGGCCAGCCTCGACAGCGAGGTCGTGTACCGCTGGACCGGCCCAGACTTCGCGGTCGACATCCGCGCCACCGGGTCGATCGCGTCGGACGAGGCGGCATTCGAGGTCGCGGTCGAGCTCGACGTGCGCCTCGACGGCGCGCCGTTCTTCGCCCGCGCCTGGTCCGAGCGGATCCCCAGGAACCTCGTGTAGCCGGGCTCGTCTGACCGGTCTCCGGGGTGCGGCCCGCCGGGCGTACGATGGCCCCATGAGCACCAACTCGCGGCGCGGGCCCGGCATCCGGCCGATCGACCTCGAGGTGGTGCTGCCCGTGGACACGTCGGTCGCCTGGCGGGCGATCACGGACCCGGACCGGGTCATCGACTGGTTCACGAACGCCTCGCCCGTCGGCCCTGTGGGCAGCGTCTACCGGCTCGACTTCGGGGACGGCAGCATCGTCTCCGGCGAGGTCGTCGAGCTCGTGCCCGGCCGCCGCTTCGTCCACCGCTGGCACTGGGACGGCGCCGACGAGGGCGAGACCACGCTGGTGACCTGGACCGTGGCACCCGCCGCAGGGGGCGCCGCCATCCGGCTCGTCCACAACGGGTGGGCCGAGGCCGGCCTCGACGATGCTGCGCGCAACGATCACGAGGGGTACTGGGCCGGCTACCTCGCGGACCTGCGCGACCTCCTCACCGACGCGTGACCGCGCCCGGCTCGGCCGGGTCGCTTCGCTGGCGCGCCTGGGGGCGCTACCACCGTGACGCCCGGCTGATCCTCGTCACGAGCCTCGTCGCGGGCGCCGCCATCAGCCTCTGGTGGATCGACTTCAACCTGTACCTCGTGGCCACCGGGCTGTCCACGGCCGAGATCGGCGTCGTCGGCACACTGGGCAGCCTCGCTGGAGCGATCATCGCGTTCCCGGCCTCGGCCGCCTCGGACCGGATCGGCCGACGGGCGGTCTTCGCGGCGGCGCTGGCCGCAGGGCTGGTGGCCCTGGGCGTCCTCGTGGTGGCGGGCAGTTCGGTGCCCTTGATCACGGTCGCCGCGATGCTGTGGTCCGCGTCCAACAACGCGTTCAGCGTGGTCGTGCCGCCGTTCCTCATGGAGCGCTCCGAGGCGGAGCACCGCAACGAGCTGTTCGCGCTCCAGTCGGCCGTCCAGAACGTCACCAGCGTGGTGGCAGCGGTCTTGGGCGGCGTCGTGGCCGTGGCGGTTGCCGGCTGGCTCGGGATCGACCCGGGCGGCCGCGGCGTCTACCTCGTCATCCTGGTGATCATGGCGATCCTGCTCGCGGCAGGCCTCGCCAGCATGCGGTTCCTCGCCGACGACCGGCCGAGCGCGGTGGCCGGGCCCGCGCTCCAGCGCCTCGGCGAGCCGGCCGCCTTCCCCCGCGACCCGCGCCGCTCCCGCGCCCACCTCGGCATCACGATCCGTGATCGCGGCCGGTTCGCCCGCCTGGTGCTGCCGGGGTTGCTCATCTCGATCGGGGCCGGGCAGATCATCCCGTTCCTCAACGTGTTCGTGCAGCGGAAGTTCGGCTTGAACCTCGCGGAGCTCAATGCGGTCTTCGCGCTCACTTCGCTCGGCACCGTGGCGGCCATCCTCGTCCAGCCGCGGCTCGCGCGGCGGTTCGGCCAGGTGTCGTCCGTGGTCATCGTCCAGAGCGTCAGCATCCCGTTCCTGGTGGCCATGGGCTTCTCGCCGCTCCTGTGGACCGTGGTGGTGTCGATGCTGGTGCGCGGCGCGCTGATGAACGCGGGCAATCCCATCGCGAACGCGTTCGCGATGGAGACCGTGGACCCGACCGAGCGCGCGACCCTGTCCGCGGCGACGAACGTGCTGTGGCAGCTGGGCTGGGTGATCGGCGGGCTGTGGTACTCGTGGCTCCAGGCGTCACTCGGGTTCGATGCCGGCTACACCGTCAACTTCATCACGGTCATCGCGCTCTACGCCCTGGGCACGGCCATCTACTGGTTCTGGTTCCATGCCATCGATCGGCGTCGACTGGCGGCGCGAACGGCCGCGACGCCGTAGGCAGGCCGACGCCCCTGCCGGGCGGATCCGCCCCCGCCACTCCCCCACGCGGCCGCTAGACTTCGCGCATGGCTGACGTCCCCGAGCTGCGCGCGAAGACCGCGATCCCCAAGAACCCCGGGCGCCACGACCTGGGCATGTCGGCGACCCTCCTGTTTCCGAACCGCGAGATCGTGGAGCGGTACTACGTGCCGCTGGTCTACACCGCGTGCCGCACGTGCTACTCGGAGCTCGAGCCGCAGGAGATCTTCCGCCGGGCGGTGGAGGGCGAGGTGAACGCAGCCTCGATGCAGCGGCTGATCAGCAACGTGATCGAGTCGGGCCACGGCTCCACGATCGAGCACATCGTGTTCACCTTCGCGGTCAGCGGCGTCTCGCGCACGCTCTCGCACCAGCTCGTCCGGCACCGCGCGGGAGTCGCCTTCGACCAGCAGAGCCAGCGCTACGTGAAGTTCAAGGGCGCCGCCACGATGCTGCCCGGGACCATCGCCGACGGCGACCCCGGACTGCGCGAGCGCTTCGAGGAGCAGGTGGACGGGGCGCTCGGGCTCTACGGGGAGCTGCTCGAGGCCGGCGTCCCCGGCGAGGACGCGCGCTTCGTCTTCCCCAACGCGACCCGCACCAACCTGGTGATGACCACGAACCTGCGCGCGCTCATCCACATGAGCGGCCTGCGGCTGTGCACGATGGCCCAGTGGGAGATCCGCCGCCTGTTCCAGCTCATCCGCCACGAGGTGTTCACGGTCTCGCCGTTCCTGGGGTCGTTCCTCGCGCCCAAGTGCGTGGCGATGGGCTACTGCGACGAGTTCAACAACCGCGACGGCCACTGCCCGATCCGCCCGCACAAAGACGCGGTCCTGGGGGCTTGGGCCGAGAAGCGGGCCGCCGCGAAGGCCGCTGGGCGGGACCTGCCGGTCGACTGACGTCGACTGGCGGCGGCCTCACGGTTCGGCCGTGAAGGCCACCGTCATGTCGAACGGCGGCTCGCTGGGCGCCGGGCCACTGCTCGGTCCGAGGCGCATCCACTGCACCCCCGTGCACGTGAGCGTGCCCGCGAGCCGCGACGCGTCAGCGGATGTGATGGACGCGATGCAGGCGTCGGACTCCGCGATCTTCCCGAACGCCGCACTCGACATGTCGCCGAGGGCGACCATTGCGGTGGGCGCGCTCGGACTCGCGGAGCCGTTGGCGGGCAGGTAGACATCGAGCATCCACGCGCCGGCATTGTCGAGATAGGTGGCGTCCGATCCCCCTCCATCGCAGAGCGGGTCGACGCTGGTCCCGCTCGGCACGAACTGGCCGTTGGACAGCGTGAGCTGCAGCGTGTCGGGGGTCGCTCCCCTGATCGTCACGGTCGCCGTGCCGTGCGTGTAGGCGGGCGGCAGGGCGGGGCTGGCGCTGGCGCAGCTGTCGGGGAAGTCGGAGAACGCGCTGTCGCCGCCGTCGAGCGGGAAGTCGGCCAACGACGCCAGCACCTGGCAGCCGGCAGTCACGGTCACGGCGACCGCCGCAGCGATCGCGAGCCCGGTCGAGCTGCGCCGTCTCGGGTGGCGCCGTCCAGGGTCAGGACGCAGCGTCCGCAGGCTCTCGCTCGCGCCCCGCATCCTCGATCCGCGGCCCGGGATCACGTCCCCCTCCCCGTGTCCTACAGATCTGCGATGAACCGGCGGAGCACGCGGGCGAGCCGCGGCCCGGCCTCGGCGCCGGCCGCGAGGACCTCCTCGTGCGTGAGCGGCATTCCCGAGTATCCCGCGCCGGCGTTGGTCACGAGCGAGACCCCGCACACCTCCAGGCCGATCCAGCGTGCGGCGATGGCCTCGAGCACCGTCGACATGCCGACGGCGTCCGCGCCCAGCGTCCGGAGCATCCGGACCTCGGCTGGGGTCTCGTAGCTCGGCCCGAGCAGGCCCGCGTAGACACCGTCGTCGAGCGTGATCCCCTCGGCATCGGCGGCGGTGTGGAGCCGCTCGCGGAGGTGCGGGGCCCAGACCTGGGTGAGGTCCGTGAACCGCGGCCCGAGCTCGTCGGCGTTCTGGCCGACCAGCGGCGACCGACCCGTCAGGTTGATGTGGTCGGTGATGGCCATCATGGTCCCAGGCCCGAAGGCCGGGTTGACGCCGCCGGCGGCGTTGGTCAGCACCACGACGGTCGCCCCGAGCCGCCGGAACAGCAGCACCGGCTGGACCACGAGCCCGGGGTCGTTGCCCTCGTACAGGTGGAAGCGACCCTGCAGCGCCACGACCGCGACCCCTGCCAGCCTCCCGAGCAGCAGGCGGCCGGCGTGGCCCGGGGCCGTGGCGACCGGCCACCCGGGCAGGTCCTCGAACGGGATCGCGACCGCGTCCTCGATCGCGTCGGCGAGGGCGCCCAGGCCCGAGCCGAGCACCAGCCCGACGCGCGGCACGACGTCGGTGCGGCCACGGACGGCAGCGGCCAGCGCGGCCAGGCGGGCTGGCTGGTCAGCCGGGGGGATCGGGCGGGCGCGGTCGGCAGCAGACGTGGTCATCGTCGGCAGCATAGAGGGACGGGCCGCCCGCGCAACGGGCGATTCGGGCCCTTTAGAGCTTCGACGCCCGAAGGGAGTACCGACACCGGGATGCCGGTCGCGTCCCTCCGGGCGCCCGAGGCGGCTGGCCCTTGCGGGCTGCCCACCAACGGCAACGAAGCCTCCGAAGCTCGGACCCTTTCCGGCCCGGCCCTTGATGTGATCGCAGACCCGGCCGTCCGGGGGTCCCCGCCTTTGATGTGATCTCGGCGTCCGCCGGTCGCTGGAGCGGTCTTGAGGCGATCGCCTCCGCTCTGGCAGGCCCCTCGATGGCGTTGAGGTGATCTCCGCCGCCGAGTCGGGTCGGACTTGAGGTTGTCGCCTCCGTCCCTGGCCTCCGGTGGTCCCTTCGGGCAAGACCTACTCTACGGGGCGCGCGCGCCGGCTCCAACAGGGTTGTCCACGAGATTCGGGGACGTTGCGGTCGAGCCATCCACGAGTTTCCCACCGCTGTGGACGAGTTGTGGATGACTGGCGCGTCGGGGCAGTCCAGATCCGTGCCGGTGGCCTCGTGCGGTTCGTCCAGCTGCCACCGCGCCGGGCCGCGGTGCGACGCCGCCGTCACGGCCGTCGCGGCATTGGGGAACCCGGACGAGCCTGGCGATCCCGTTAGGCACCATTGCCACCGCGCCGGGCCGCGGTGCGACGCCGCCGTCACGGCTTCGGGGACGACGGCAGGCGGAGCCTCGCGATCCCGTCGGCCCGCGGTGCGCGACCCGCGCCCAGATCCCGCAGCACATCGCGCGTCAGCAACGGGAATTCGGGGGCCAGAAGCGGACGCGCTGCGTCGATGGCGGCTCGATTCCGCCATGTGTCCGCCACCACGAGGACCACGCGCCGGATCCGCGGGTCGTCACGCTGCTTCTGGCGGAGGGCCCTGACCGTTGCGTCGACTGCGCCGAAACGGCTCACCGCCTCGAAGGCCGTCCAGCCGTCGGGAACGGCCCAGACCGAGTCCCAGGCCCGACGGTCTCCCTCGATCGGCAGCGGCACCTCCAGCAGCCACGGATGGGCGCCGCTCGTTCGGGCGCGGATCGCCTCGAGCAGGCGGAGCTGCACGTGGTCGTGGACGGGCTCGCCACCGGGGTACGCGCTCAGCCGCAGGTCCAGCCCGAGGACCGCGCCGATCGACCACAGGTCCCCCAGCGACGGGCTTCGCCGCTCCCCACGCTCGATCCGGCTCAGCATCGGCTGTGAGACGCCCGCCGCCTCGGCGACGACCGCCTGACTCAGCCCGAGCTGCTGTCGGCGCCCGCGCAGCTCGCCGACGATCTCGTCGAGCGTCGCGTCCGCACGTCGTCGCGCCTTGTCCCGGGTGCGCTCTCGGGCCGTCATGACGGGAGTGTGCCGAACCCCACTTCGCCTCGGCTTATTCGCCCAGCGCGCCTACGGTCGCGCGGCGCGCGATGTCATGCGCAAGCCGCATGGGGATCGGCGCCGCGGGCCGGCCCGGACGCGATCCCATTCGAGGCCGGCATGGGACCGGTCGATCTGATCCCTTGGGCGCGCTGGGCGAATAGGCACGCTCAGGGCGAGGGGCCGAACGCCCAGGGCAAGGGGCCGGGGGCAAGGAGCCGGGGCAAGGGTCCCGACGCCGGGGGCAAGGAGCCGGGCGAAGGGGCCGGGCGAAGGGGCCGGGTCCGATGGGCCGGGGCGGTGCACCTGCGCACTGGACGAATGAGCGGTCCCGGGGCGGTGCGCCTGCGCACCGGCCGGCTTGACGCATGGGCGTCCCCGCGGGCCGCACCGGCGCCCGGCCCACGGGCCGCACCGGCGCACAGCACCCGGCACGGGCGCGACGACGCCATCGCTCCCTACCCCCCGAGCGCGTGCATCTCCACCTTGGGCAGGCCGGCCGTCGCGGCCGAGCGCAGCTCCGAGTACCGGTCGGTGCGCCGGGTCCACACGACGCCGACCAGATCGCGCAGCTCGTCGTCGGTCGCGCCCGCGCGCATCGGCGACTTGAGGTCTGTCCCCGACACAGCGAACAGGCACGTGTAGAGGCTGCCGTCGGCCGACAGCCGGGCGCGGGTGCAGTCGCCGCAGAACGGCCGGGTCACCGACGCGATGACGCCCACCTCGCCGCTGCCGTCGCGGTAGCGGTAGCGGCCGGCCACCTCGCCCCGGTAGCCGGCCTCGGCGGGCTCGAGCGGGATCTCGGCGTCGATGGTCGCGAGGACCTCCGCCGCCGGGACCACGTCGTCGAGGCGCCAGCCGTTGGTGTGGCCCACGTCCATGTACTCGATGAACCGCAGGATCAGCCCCTCGTCGCGGGCCCAGCGCGCCAGCGGCAGGATCGACGCCTCGTTCATCCCGCGCCGGATGACCGTGTTGACCTTGATCGGCGCGAGGCCGGCCGAGCGCGCGGCAGCGATCCCGTCGAGCACCCGCGCGACCGGGAAGTCGACCCCGTTCATGCGCCCGAAGACCTCGTCGTCGAGCGAATCGAGCGAGACCGTGATGCGTTGCAGGCCCGCGTCGGCGAGCGAACCGGCCAGCGCCCGCAGCGCGGACCCGTTGGTCGTGAGCGTGAGGTCCACCGGCCCCCCGTCGACCGTTCGCAGCTCGGCCAGGTACCGCACCAGGACGGGCAGGTCGCGGCGTGACAGCGGCTCCCCGCCGGTGAGGCGCAGCTTGTGCACGCCGAGGTCCACGAAGATGGCCGCCAGCCGCGCGATCTCCTCGAAGGACAGCACCAGCTCCCGCGGGAGGAACGCGAAGTCGCGGCCGAACACCTCGGCGGGCATGCAGTAGGGGCACCGGAAGTTGCAGCGGTCGGTGACCGAGATCCGCAGGTCGCGCAGCGCGCGCCCGCGCGTGTCCGCGAGGCCGGGCCGGCCGTCGAACTCGGTCGAGACCGCGGGCCGCTGACCCCCTGGCGCGCGCAGATCGGCGGCCGGCACGAACGCGACCTCGTCTCCGGGCTCGGCGGGGCTGGGCGGGACGCTCGACTGCACCGGCCCATGGTACGCGCCCCTGGAACGAGCGCCGTCGTGCGGGGTCCCTCCACGCACCGGCGAGCGGGCTTTTCCACCTGCCGGTACCACCGGGGCGGGACCACTGGTACCTCTAGCGGCTGCCCGCTGGCAACACCGGCGCCTATGGTGCGTGGAGGCCCCGGAGATTTGCAGAGGAACCTGACCGATGGCGAGTACCGACACCAAGTCCGGCTTCCGGCTCCCGTGGAGCTCGGACCGGTCGCAGGACGACACCGCGTTCCATGTCGCCGGCGACGGAACCCCGGAGTCGGAGGTCGAGACCGAGCAGCCCAACGTGGCATGGCCGGAGTCCGACGTCTCGTCCCGTGCAGGCTTCCAGGCCGCCCAGCAGCGTCCCGCCGACGCCCCCGAACCGCCCGAGGAGGCGACGAACGTGACCCCCGCGCAGCCCGCCCCCGCTCCCGCGGCGCCGCCCAGGAAGCCCACCAAGCTGATGGCCGACCTGGCCACGGCGATCCGGTCCACAGCCGAGGCCGCCCGGGACCAGCAGCTCAGCCAGCTCGACGCTGAGGCCAACGGCATCGTCGAGGTGATCCGGGCCCAGAGCGACGAGGGTGCTGTCGCCCTCCGCCGCAAGTCCGACGAGGACGTCACCGGGATCCGCGACTGGGCCAAGGCCGAGATCGCGCGGATCAAGGAGCAGTCCGAGGCCAAGATCGCCGACCGCAAGCATCTCCTCGAGCAGGAGATCGCCGACCACGCGGCCGCCATCGAGGACCGCTGCGGCGAGGTCCAGAGCACCGTGGCCGGCTACCGCGAGGCGATGAACGCCTACTTCGAGCGCCTGCATGTCGAGGACGATCCCGCGCGGCTGGCGACCATGGCCGAGTCCATGCCCGAGCCGCCGACGCTCGCGGGCCTCTCCGACCTCGACGACCTCGAGATCGACGGCGCGGCGGCCCGCCGCGCGGCGACCGAGGAAGCCGAGCCCGAGGCCGTGGTCCAGGACGCGCCGGACGACGAAGCCGCGGGCGAGGCAGAGCCGGAAGCGGAGCCGGATGCCGATGCCGTGGGCGTCGCCGAGCCGATCGCCGAGGATGACACCGACGGTTCCGAGGTTGCTGACGAGGACGAGATCGTCGTCAGCGAGGACCGCATCGGCAAGGTGCTCGGGTTCGCTGACGACGCGCCAAGCGTCGAGGCGACGGCTGACGACGCCGTGGAGCCCGAGCCGGAGCTTGAGCCGAAGACGGCCAGCGCCGCCGATTCCCTGTTCGCGTCGGACGACGTCCCCCGCTGGACCGCCGGCGAGGCCCCTGAGGGGTTCCCGGCCGGCGAGGGCGGCGACCCCGTCGACCGCGGCTCCATCATGGCCGCCCTCGAGGCTGCCGCCGAGGCCGTGGTGGCTGCCGAGGCCGCCGCCGAATCCGCCGAGACGGCCGAGGCCGCAGCGGACGTCGCCGAGACGGCCGCCGAGCTCTTCGCGGGCCGAGCCTCCCCGCGCGACGATCAGGATCCCGAGGCCCAGGCGGCCCTGTCCGCCCGCGTTGACGCTGGCGGGTTCGACACCGAGTCGTACCAGGACCGGCTTGCGAGCCTGCTCCCCGGCCATGCCGAGGGCAGCGCCAGCGGCGAGCCGCGGACGACCCAGGTGGTTGTGACCGGCCTCGTCTCGGTGGCCAGCATCGCGTCCTTCAAGCGTCACCTCGGCCGCCTCTCCGGCGTGTCGGCGGTTGCTGTGGCGTCCGGGCCCGACGGCGAGTTCATCTTCAACGTGACCCATCGTCCGGACGTCTCGTTCCGCGACGCCATCCCGACCATGCCCGGGTTCGCCGCGCGGGTCGTTGCCACCGGCGATGGCGTGGTCTCCGTGACCGCCCATGATCCGGAGGCGGAGGGCTGACGCCTCGATGTCCCCGACCCCCGTCCGCCCTGCTATCGCCCTGCTGCTCCCGGCCGCCGAGCGGACGCCGATCGTCGACGAGCTGCGCAGGGCCGGCTACGACCCGCTGACGGTCGACGACTCGAACGCGCTCGCTGACCTGCTGGCGACCCGCCGCGACGTGGCCGTCGCGGTGGTCGACGTCGAGGGCGACTCGGAGGACGCGGGCCGCGCCTGGGAGATCCTGCACGCCACGCGCGACATCCCCTCGCTGCTCGTCGTGAACCCCCAGACGCTCGACCGCCTCGACGAGGAGGCGGCCGGCCACGAGTCCGACGAGTACCTGACCCGACCCTACTCCGCCGAGTCGATCCGCTGGCGCGTCGAGGCCATGGTCATTCGCTCCACCGCTGGGGACGCCGGCGGCCCGATCCTCGCGGGCGATTTCGAGAACGGCGACTGGACCCGGCGGGGCCAGCTGGCCGCGGTGTTCAACCCCAAGGGCGGCGTCGGCAAGACGATGATCGCGGTCAACCTGTCCGCCGCGCTGACCGCCCGCGGCAAGCGCGTGCTCCTCGTGGACGCGGACACCGTGACCGGCCACATCCCGAGCTCGCTCGGGATGGACGGCGTCGGGACCGTGGTCGACGCGTGGCGCGACGAGCTCGACGGCGGGCCGGTCCTCACGTTCGACGAGCAGGCGTCGTCGCACCAGTCCGGCCTCAAGGTGCTGCCGCTCGCCTCGAGCCCCATCCACACCGAGCTCCTCGAGCCCGAGCGCGTCTCGCAGGCCCTCGCCCAGGCGCGCCGGACGGCCGACGTGGTGATGGTCGACCTCCACCCCTCGTACAGCCCGCTCAACCGGGCCGTGTTCGACATGGCCGACCGGATCATGGTCCCGGTCACGCCGGACCTGCCCGCGATCCGGGCCGCGATCAAGTTGGTCGAGGTGGCCGACGAGCTCGGCGTCCGCGACCGGCTCTCGCTCGTGGTCAACCGCGCCCAGAGCGGCGTGGCCGTGGAGGACGTCGAGAAGGCGATCGGCCTGCCGAGCTTCGGGCAGATCCGCTCCGGAGGCATGCTCGTGCTGCGCGCGCTCAACGAGGGCCGCACGCTTGTCGAGCTCGCGCCCCGCGAGAAGATCACCCAGGAGTTCCTGACGCTGGCCGACGCGGTGCTCGGGGTGCCGCACACCGCCGAGCCCACCAAGCAGGGCATCCGCCTGTTCGGCCGTCAGGTCGCCGTCCGCGCCTGAGGCCCCCGAACCCGGCTCCAGGGTGACCGCCGCGCGTCACGCCCGCGCGGGTGTGGCCGCGGCCTCCTACTCTCGGCCTGCGCTCGACGACCCGGGCTGGTCCTCGAGCGGCTCGCCCGTGGCCTGGTCGATCTGGCCGACGCCGCGCAGGTAGAACCGGTTGACCAGGATGACCTCCTGGCCCTCCTCGCTGACCGGCCGGTCCCCGAGCCGCGCCTGGGCGTCGACCACGGGCACGAACATCTCGGTGGACCGGTCGAGCAGCCGCTCGGGATCGGACCCGGGGTGCATGTACACGGTCCCGAGCACGCGGAACGGAGGCACCTCGAGGCCGACCGTGTAGGGCACCTTGTGGAGCTTGAGCGCGGCGCGCTCGCTGTCCGACAGCGGCGGGAGGCTGTCCTCGCCGCCGGTCACCAGGATGAGATCGTACGGGTCCACGCTCTTGAGTCCCGGCGCGGGCTCCAGCGCGGCGCCGGCCTCGGGCGCCCCCCACGACACGTCGGCGATCTGGATCGCCTCGCGCTTGTTGAGCGCGTCGGACAGGCGGCCGCTGATCTGCATCCGACCGCGGAGCCGCCAGTCCTCGGTGATGGCGGTGAACGCCACGCCGCGCGGGGCGCCGCGATGCATCGGGTCGAGGGCAGCCGAATTGGCCGCGGCCTTCGCGGCCTCGGCGGGTTTGCGCCGCAGGAACCCGAACGGCATCCGATCAGTCCTCCGCCTTGCGGTTGGCCTCGCCGGTGAACGCCGGATCGGGCGGAAGGGACCGGCTCCCGGACAAGAGGAGGAGGTTCTCGATCTCCGGCCCGTCCTGGGCCTGGGACGCGTCGCTCACGGAACCCTCCGGCGGTGGCACTACGTGGTCGCCATTCTACGCTGCGCCCCGGCCGGCCCCGGCCGTCCGCCGCGACGACCCGCCCGGACGGCATCGTCTCAGTCGGCGTCGGCGGACAACTCCTCCTGGCTCGGCCCCTCGCGGTCGATGACGGGCCCGTCCGACGGCGCCAGCACCACCCGCTGGGGCCGCGGGATCTCGATCCCGTTGGCCGCGAATGCGGCCAGCAGTCGCTTCCGCAGCTCGCCGGCCGCCGCCCACTGCTCGGTCGCGCGGACGAGGCCCAGGATCTTGATCGTCACGCCGTACTCGCCCAGCTCGGAGATCCGCTCCACGTGCGGCGCCTCGAGCACGCGGCGCTTCCACGCCGGGTCCGCCGCCAGGTCGCGCCCCACGCCGTTGATGACGTCGGCCGCCTTCTCCATGTCGGTGCCGTATGCGACGACCACGTCCTGGTTGATCCGCGCCCAGGTGCGGGTCTGGTTCGAGGCGACGGCGATCAGGCCGTTGGGGACGGTGTGGACCACGCCGTTGAGGTCGCGCAGCGTGGTCCGCCGCAGGCTGAAGTCCTCGACCGTGCCGGAGACGCCAGCGATGGTGACCACGTCCCCCCTGCTGTACTGGTTCTCGAGCAGGATCAGCGCGCCGTTGAGGTAGTCCTTGACGAGCGCCTGGGCGCCGAAGCCCACGGCGATGCCGGCAATGCCGAGGCCGGCGACGGCCGGCCCGATGTTGAGCCCGAGCGCGCCCAGCACCATCACGAGCGCCACGATCACGATGAACGCGCGGATCACGGTCGTCAGCAGCGTGTCGAGCGTGTCCATCCGCTTCTTGACCTCGACCGCCGAGAGCTCCTGCGCGGTGCCCTCACTGGTCTCGCGGTCGAGCGAGGCCCTGACCAGACCGTGGATGACACGACGCGAGAGGACGATCAGGACCAGCGCGATGACGACAATCAGCAGGACCGGCACGAGGACGTCGCGGCCGAAGCCGTAGAGCCACGGCACGAGGTCGTGGTCGATCCAGTTCTGCACGTCGCGCGGAATGGTCATCGCTGCAGGGTAGCGTCAGTTGGGGCCACGGCCTCGACCGCGGCGACCAGCCAAGGACGCCGGGCGGGGACGGATCAGGCGGCGATGGCGAGGAGGGGCCGGCGGCTCAGGACGGGGTCGCCCCCAGTCGGACGCTGACCGCGGCCGCCGCCTCGCGGGCCGCCTGGGCGAGCTCGGGGACGCGGCCCGGGGTCACCCGGAACGTCGGCCCCCAGACGTCGACCGCGGCGATCACCTGGCCCCTCGCGTCGTGAACGGGCGCGGCCACGGCGTTGAGCGTCGTGTCGAACTCGCCGAACGCGGTGGCGAAGCCGCGGCGGCGGACGCGGGCCAGCTCCTCGAGGAGCGGCTCGAGCTGGGTGATCGTGCGCTCGGTGTAGCGGTCGAGGCCGCGCTTGACGAGGCGCACCACATCGCGCTCGGCCATCGACGACATCAGCACCTTGCCGGCGGCGACGCTGTGGAGCGGCGCGCCGCGCCCGGTCCAGTCGCCCATCGCCACCAGGTTCGGGCCGTCCGCCTGCGCGACCGTCATGATGAGGTCGCCGGCCATCACGCCGATGCCCGTGGTCTCGCGCGTCGCCCGGGCCAGCCGGTCGAGCTCCGGCATCGCGATGGCGCGCAGGTCCAGCGTGGACTCGGCGCGCTCCGCGAGGCGGATGACGACGAGTCCCAGCCGGTACTTGCCCGACTCCTCGTCCTGCTCCACGAGGCCGCGCTTCTGCAGCGTCGCGAGCAGGCGGGATGCGGTGGACTTGTGGAGTCCGAGCCGGCGTGCCAGCTCGGTCACCCCGGCCTCGCCAGTGCTGTCCCCCAGCGCCAGCAGCAGGGCCGCCGCGCGGTCAACTGACCGGACGGCGTTCCCGTCGAGCGTCATGCGAGCGTCTCCTCCTCAATGCCAGGTGGTGACGAAGGGCTCAGTGCGCGGAGGGGTCGCCGTAGGCCACCTCGTTCTCGTGCGGCAGCGGCTGGTGCCGCGCGCGCAGGTCGAGGGCCGCCCCGAGCGAATCGGCGAAGATCGAGACGATGCGGTCGACCGTGTCGCCCCCGGCGTGCGCCTCGCACATGAACCAGGGCTCGCGGCTGTCGGGCTCGGGCATGGCGCCGCGGGCGTGCATGCCCACGGCCACCGCGTCGTAGAGCTCGTGGTCGGTGTTCGCCCAGTCGCGGTACTCGGTGACCACCTGCTCGGAGAACATCACGCTGAACATCGACGCGTGGCCGGTGAAGTGGAACGGCAGCCCCTTGGCGTCGATGACCTGCTTGACGCCCGCCTGCACCCGGCGGCCTGTCTCGTGGACGGTCGCGAGCGCGTCGGTGTCGCGCAGGATCTCGAGCGTCTTGCGGGCGGCGGCCGCTGCGACTCGGTTGCCGGCATAGGTGCCGCCGTGGCTCACCTTGTCGGGCAGCACGCTCATGACGTCCTCGCGCCCGCCGAAGGCGGCGGTGGGGTAGCCGTTGCCCATCGCCTTGGCGTACGTCGCGAGGTCGGGCGTGATCCCGAAGTACTCGGCGGCGCCGCCGCGCGCGAAGCGGAAGCCCGTCTTGACCTCGTCGAAGATCAGCAGGATGCCGAACTCCTCGGTCAGGGCCCGCAGCGCCTTGTGGAAGCCCGGCTGGGGCAGGATGCCGGCGGCGTTGCCGAGGACCGGCTCGACGATGACCGCCGCGAGCTGGTCGGCTTCGCGCTCGAACAGGCGGCGGAGGAACTCGAGGTTGTTGAAGCGCGCCGGGACGATCGTGTTGGCGACCTCGCCCGGGATGCCGCGGCCCCAGGCCAGCGCGACCGGGTTGTCGGCGTCGCCGAGCTCGGCCATGTTGTTGGGGCCCACGCTGATCAGGGCGTAGTCGTGGACGCCGTGGTACTGGCCCTCGAACTTCACGATCTTGGTCTTGCCGGTGTAGGCGCGCGCGATGCGCATCGCGTGCATCGTGGCCTCGGTGCCGGACACGGTCATGCGGACCTTGCCCAGCCACGGGTTGAGCTCCTTGACCGTCTCCATGGCCACGACCTCGTCCTCGCTGGTGAGCGAGAACGACACGCCCCGGCGCATCCGCTCGTTGACGAAGTCGTCCACCCGGTCGTCGCCGTGGCCGAGGATCACGGGCCCGTAGCCCATCCGCAGGTCGATGTACTCGTTGCCGTCGATGTCCCAGACCGTGCCGCCCTTGCCCCGATCGACGTAGATCGTGTCCTCGCCCCAGGCGCGGAAGTTCGAGTCGGTACCGCCGGGCAGGGTCTTGGCTGCGCGGTGGTACATCTCGAGCTGCTTGGCGCGGACGAGCTTCGGGGCGGGGCGCGTGGTGGGTCCGGCGGTCATGATGCCTCCATGGTGTCGACCCCGGGGGCCTGGCGGCCCGCGCCGACGGGGACCTGCACGGCGCTCGGGGCCCCGCACGGCACCTGGCGAGGCCGGGTGCGCGTTGCGGGCTGTGCAACGGGTGTCCCGCATCGTGCCACACGGCCTTGACGAGCGTCAACACGAATATCGTCAGCGAACGGGCGTTCTGCCGCGGATATCGCACGTGTTGAACAGAATCCGGGGGCGATCCGAGGTACTGTTGGGGAGCCATGACGACCGGGGTGAACCTTCCGACACCGCTTGCCGGCGGCTCCTTCTGGTGGACGACCGGCGATCCGGGACCCGCCCGCCTGCCCGCCCGCGGACGGCTCGAGGTGGACGTCGCGATCGTCGGCGGCGGCTTCACGGGGCTCTGGGCGGCGATCGCGCTGCTCGACGTGGAGCCGTCGCTGCGGGTCGCCGTGCTCGAGGCCGAGCGCGTCGGCTGGGGGGCCAGCGGCCGCAACGGCGGGTTCTGCGAGGCCTCCCTCACGCACGGGCTCTCGAACGGGCTCCTGCACTACCGCGACGAGATCGACCTGCTCGAGGCCGAGGGCCGGCGCAACCTCGCCGAGCTGGTGGCCTTCGTGGCCGCCGAGGGCATCGACGCGGAGCTCGAGGCGACCGGCCAGCTGTTGGTGGCCGCACAGCCCCACGAGGTGGACGAGCTGCGCCGCTACGCGGCGGCCAGCGCCGAGCACGGCGGCGATGTGGCGTTCCTCGACCGGGCAGCCGTGCAGGCGCTCCAGCCGTCCCCCCGCTGGCTCGGCGGGGCGCGGGCCACGAGCCGGCACTGTGTCTTGGTCAACCCGGCGAAGCTGGCCTGGGGCCTGGCGACGGCGGCCGAGCGGCGGGGCGTGCGCGTGTTCGAGCACAGTCGCGTCCGCGGCCTGCGCCGGCGCGCCGGCGGCGTGACGGTCCGGGTGGACGGCGGCGGCGTCGTCGAGGCCGGGCAGGTCCTCGTCGCCACCTCGGCGTACTCAGCCTGGCTCCGGCGCCTGAGCCCGCTGTTCGTCCCCGTCTACGACTATGTGCTCATGACCGAGCCGCTCACGCCCGGGCAGCGGGCGGCGATCGGCTGGGCGGACCGGTTCGGGATGTCCGACAGCGGCAACCAGTTCCACTACTTCCGCCTCTCAGCCGACGACCGGATCCTGTGGGGCGGCTACGACGCCGTCTACCACGCGGGGAATTGGGTGGTGCCGGCCCACGACCAGCGGCCGGAGACGTTCGAGGTCCTGGAGCGCAACTTCGCGGCCACGTTCCCCCAGCTCGACGGCGTGCGGTTCACGCACCGCTGGGGCGGCGCCATCGACACGACCACGCGCTTCTGCGCCACGTTCGGCGACGTCATGGGCGGGCGCGTCCACTATGCGCTGGGCTACACCGGCCTGGGCGTGGGCGCCTCGCGCTGGGCGGCGGGCATCCTGCGCGACAAGCTGCTCCGCCCGCAGTCCGACCTGCTCCGGCTCCGGTTCGTCCGGTCGGCGCCGCTGCCCATCCCGCCCGAGCCGGTCCGGGCGCCGGTGGTGGGCCTGATGCGCGATGCGGTGATCGGTGCCGATGCGAAGGACGGTCGGCGCAGCATCTTCCTGCGCGCCATGGACGCGCTGGGCGTGGGCTTCGACTCGTAGCCGCAGCCGGGGAGCGGCGTGCAGTCCCGGGACCGTGACCAGGCGCCGACGGCCGAGGGCCGTCCCGCCCCTACGCCCGCGGCCTGACCCAGCCGGGCAGCTGCGCCGCCAGCGTCGCCAGCGGCAGCGAGCCGTGGCCCAGCACCTCGTCGTGGAACATCTTGAGGTCGAACCGGTCGCCGTCGCGCGCCTCGAGCTCGCGGCGCAGCCGCCGGATCTCGCGCAGGCCCAGCATGTAGCACAGCGCCTGACCGGGCCACGAGATGTAGCGGTCGGTCTCGATGACCGCGTCCGTCTGCGAGAGCCCGGTCTTGAGCAGCTGGTCGATGCCCTGCTGGCGGGTCCAGCCCAGGCCGTGGATGCCGGAGTCGACGATCAGCCGGGACGCCCGCCACGCCTGCGCGTCGAGCATGCCCAGCCGCTCGGCTGCGTTGCGGTACAGCCCCAGCTCGTCGGCGAGCCGCTCGCTGTAGAGGCCCCAGCCCTCCACGTAGGCGCCGCCCACGATCCGCGAGCCCAGGCGGCGGAAGCGGTTGAGGTTCGGGTGCTCCATCTCGAGCGCGATCTGGAAGTGGTGCCCCGGGACCGCCTCGTGGTAGGTCGTGCTCGCGAGCTTGTGGTAGGTGCGGCTCGGCAGGTCGTAGGTGTTCACGTAGTACGTGCCCGGCCGCGTCCCGTCGGTCGCGGGCGGGTAGTAGAACGCGAACGCCATGTCCTTCTCGCGGAACTCCTCGACCGGCTTGACCTGGCAGCCGCTCTCGGGCAGCCGTCCGAACACCCGCGGCGCGACGTCCATCGCGCGCCCGATGTCCTCGGTGGCCCGGGCGACCAACTCCTCGCGGGTGGCTGCGCGGTTGGCGGGATCGGCCACGAGCGCGGCGCGGTAGTCGTCCACCGAGGCGAAGCCCTCGGCGCGGGCGAGCGCCACCCGCTCCTCGTCGATGGCGTCGTACTCCTCGTTCCCGATGCGGTGGATCTCCTCGGCGCCGAGCTCGAGCGTGGTCCACGCCTTGACGAAGTACCGGTAGAGGCTGCCGCCCGCGGGCATGTGGCAGAGGCCCGGTCGGTCGTCCTCGCGCGTGGCGGGCAGGTACACGGTCTCGAGCATCTCGAGGTAGCGCTGCTCCGCGGGCCGGACCGCGTCACGGACCGCCTCGACGACCTGCTCGCGGGCGGCGCCGTCGGCAACCCTGGCGGCGCCCACGACGACCGACTCCTCGACCGGCGCGCTGAGCAGGCCGCGCAGCTGCTCCGCGGCGCGGGCGGCGACGATCCGGCTCACCGTGAGGCCCGAGGCCACGCCCTCGCGCGCGAGCCCTGCGACCGCGTCGATGTACGCGGGGTAGGCGCGCAGCCGGGCGAGCAGCACCTCGAGCGCCTCGGGCGTCTCCGCCGGCTGCCAGCCCAGCACCTGGGGCAGCAGCTGCTGCGGGCCGTCCATGTGGTTCACCGCGCGCAGCTCGTAGACCCCGAGCTCCTCCTCGCGCCTGGCGAGGTCGGCGGCGATGGCGAGCATGTCGCGGGTGATTCGGTCCTCGACCGAGAGGCCGGCGTCCGGCAGGGCGGCGGCCTCGGTGGCGGCCAGGTCGACACGGGCGGTCACGGCCGCCCGCCCGGCCGCCGACGGGTCCTCGAGCCGGTCGTCGAACCGGTGGTCGCCGTACATCGTCGCCATCGTCGGCGCCAGGGCCAGCATGTCCTCCCAGAAGCGGTCGGCGACAGCGTCGGTGGCGGTGGGTTCGGTCACGGTGTCTCCATGGCGTGGCGGTCGGGACGCACGGCGGACGCGCCGCGGGGCGAGGCGCGGGGCATGCGGACGATGGTACCGGGCGCGCCCTACCCGCCGAACAGCGAGAGCTGGTCGCCGGTCCGCTCGATCGCGGGATCGAGGCCGAGCAGCGGCTCCATGTCGGCGAGGGCGACGCTCTCGCGGCCCATCCACTCGCGCAGGTGGTCGGCCTTCATGAGGTGCCAGCCTCCCTCCTCGAGCTCGGCGCGCAGGAGCGGCGACCGCTCGAGCTTGTAGCGGACGAGCTCAACCCGCTCGGGCAGGACCACGCAGAACCGCACGACGCGCTCGTCGGGGGCCATGCGCGCGTGGCGCCGCAGGACGGTGTCGCCCAGCATCGCGGTCCACTCCACCTCCCAGAGGAACGCCATCCGGCCCCGGACGTACCAGATGACGTCCACCTCCTCGAGCTCCTCGGCGCGGAGCCGGCCGAGGTACGGGGGCCCCGCCGCCTCGCGCGAGTCCATCCGGGCGGCAAGGGGCGCGCGGCCGATCCGCCGGCTCTGCTGCCGCGCCCCGATCCAGCACGAGAAGCCCAGGCGGTGGCCGAGGTCAACCAGCCCGGCCACGAGCCGCGTGTGCTCCTGGCTGCGCTTGGTGAGGTCGTCCACGGTCACCAGGTTGTCGGGTGTGCTCGCGATGCTGCGGTAGCTCTCGAGGCAGGCGCGCACGAGGCCCTCGTCGGGGAGGTCCGGACCGGTGAACAGCCCGCCGACCCGCTCGAGGAACGCGACCTCGGACATCGGGCCCGCGGTGGACAGCAGGCTGAACACCGCCCACTCCACCCGGTCGGAGAGGGGCACCGCGGCGGCATCGCGGTCGGCCCGCTGGGCCAGCCACCAGCGCTCGTCCTCGAGCTTGACGAGGCGGCGGCCCTCGGTGCCCGCGAGCGCATCGCGGACCAGCGCCAGCAGCCGGTCGACCTGGTCGGGCTCCGGCTCGTCGGTCGGGCCCTCGTCGGCCTCCTCCTCGGCGGGCGCGGCGAGTGCCGGCGGCCGGACGAGGCGACGGAGGTGGCCCGCCCGGTCGAGGCCGACCAGGATCTCGCCCAGGAGCCCGCCGAAGCTCACGGGCTCGCCGCGCAGCCGCAGGACGTCGACCGCGGCGTCCACCACCGCCCGTGCGGCCTCCTCGGCGGAGAACGGCCCGCTCGACGGCGAGCGCTCCGGCGGGGCGACCGCCCGGTCCGAGCGCGCGGCCGGGCCGCGCCGCGCATCGCCCGGCTCCAGCGCGACGTTCGCCCGGGTGCGCGGCCCGCCCGCGGTGGCGGTGGAGCCTGGCGGCGAGAACTCGACCGCCCCTGCGATGTCGCCGCCGGGCTCGGGCAGTCGGGCGGACACCAGGCGGTAGCCGGCGGTGATCCCGCCGAGCGCGGTGGCGACGAGCGATTCCGCCCCCTCGGCCTCGAGCAGCAGGATCGTCCGGGCGTCCCTCGCGAGCGCGGGGCCGATCCCCCGCAGCGAGCGCGTGATGGCGGCCGCCTGCCACGACCAGGTGGGGCGGACCGCGGGGCCGAAGAGCGGCTCGAGCGGCAGCGTCGCGGCGGCGTCGCGGCCCAGCGCCCAGGCCGTGCTGTGGTACGCCCAGGCGAGCCGCTCGGCGGCCGGGCGCCGCGGCACCGTGCCCAGCACCAGCTTGACCCGGGGCCGGATCCCCGTCCCCGCAAGGTGCTCCATCTCGACCGAGATCGCGCCCAGCCCGGCTGGCGTGTCCTGGCGGAGCACGGCCGTCGCGGCCCCCTCGTCGAGGCTGCGAAGGTCCTCGCCCATGCGCGCGGCCACCGGGCCCCAGGACGCGCCCTCGAGGCGCTGGACGAAGCCGCGCACCGTCCGGATGCCGTCCTCGAAGGCCACCCACGGGTTCCGCTCGCGCCACGTGGTCCCGCCCGGCGCCTTCACGTGGCCCGAGGCGATCCGGAGGGGGGCGACGCGGCCGCCCGAGACGGCGAGGCGGCTCGACGGGACGACGGCCTGCAGCAGCGCGAGGCGCAGCGCCGATTCGATCGAGCGGGCCCGGAGGTCGCCGTCCACCCGCTCGAGGATGGCCGCGAGCGCCGCCAGCTGGCGTGGGGTGTGCAGGTCCAGCAGCTCGTCGGCCAGGGCCTCGCCGCCGTCGAGGGCCGGGAAGCGGTCGCGGAGCATCGGGCGCGAATTGTCGTCGTCCTGATCGAGCGCGCGGGCGACGTCGGCGGCGTCGAGCGGCGCCTGGCGGGACTCGCCGCCGCCGAGCTGGTCCCGGCAGACCGGGCACCGGTAGTGCTTGCGCGTGGGCCGCGGACCCGCCGGCCGCCCGTCCGCGTCGGTGCCCTCGGCGGTCCAGGTGACCTCGTCGAGGATGACCGGCCGGTCGCAGGTGGCGCAGCGGCTCGCGAAGCGGTTGGTGATCCACGCCTTGAGGCTGGTCTCGCGGCGGGCCGACGCGGCCAGCGCCTGCACCGCGGCGTCGAGGTGGCGGAGGTCCGGCGGGCGCAGGACCACCTCCGCGAGCAGCTTGTCGAGCGCGGTGCCCTCGAGGCTGACGGCCCGGCGCTGGCGGTCGATCGCGGCGCGCGCGATCCAGCCGCCCCGGCCGAACGGGTCGAGGACGATGTCCCCGGGCGCCGACGCGGCCTCGAGGCGCGCAGCCACGAGCGAGGGCGGCGGCGGCGGCGCCAGCCGCTCCCAGGCCGGGAGCGAGAAGCCCGGTTCAGCGCGGAGGAGGAGGGATCGGCCCGCCATGGCGGGATTGTCGCAGACGGGAGGAACCCCTGGCGGGGCTGGCCTCGACGCGGACGAGCCGTGCTCGGCCCCGTCCGGCCGGTCCCGTCTACGGCTCCTCGAGCTCGTCCGTCTCCTCGACGAACGCCTCGTCGGTGGTCTCCTCGGGCGGCAGCACGCGGTCGAGGTTCTCGATCTCCTCGTCCTCGATGTCGTCCTCGAGGTCGTCCTCCAGCTCCTCGTCCTCCCGGAGCAGCGTGCCCTTGGTGTACGGGCGCAGGTCCGTGGACTTGGCGGCGGTGGGGAAGCTGACCTTGCCGTAGTTGCGCGGGTCCTGGAAGACCTCGCGGATGATCAGGCGGACGTCCTTGTCGCCCAGGCTCGTGACGCCGGCGAGGTACTTGTTGCCGTCGCCCATGAGCTTGAGCAGCCGCGCCGCCACGCGCGGCTCGACGACGCCGATTCGGACGCCGTTGCTGATCGCGATGAGGCGGTTGCCCTGCGGGGTGAGCTCGACGGTGTCGCCCGGGTTCACCTGCGCCAGCTCGGCCGGGCGGGCGAGGTTGGTCAGGTGGGCGAAGCCAGTCTTGCCGGTCTCCTCGACGAAGATGCTCACCGGGGCCTTGCTGCCGGGGTTGGCCGGCACGGTCTTCTCGCCCGCCTCGACGAGGAGCACCTTGAGCCGCTCGATGTTGCGCTCGGCGATGCGGTTGGTGGGGTCGAGCTGGAGCGCCTTCACGTAGTGCTCGCGCGCGTCGCCGAGCTCCCCCAGCTCCCAGAGGGCCTTGGCGAGGCGGTTCTCGGCCTCGGAGTCGGGGCCGAACTCGAGGAGGCGGCGGTTGGTCTCCGCCGCGTCGGCCCAGCCGGCCTCGGTTGCCTGCTTGATCGCCTGCTCGGCGAGCTGGCGCTTGAGGCGCGTCTGGCCGGCGGGCGTCTGGGCAGCGCTGTCGACTTCGGGGAACGTCACGGGTGCGGTCGTCCTTTCGGGTCCATCAGAGCCGCGGCGGGTCGGCGCGCCGAAGGCAGGCACACGCAAACCGCGCTGGTCGCGGGCATGCGTTTCTAGCACCCGGCGCGCGCGCCGTCAAACGAGCACGTCGGTTCGCGCCGCCCGTCGGGCGCGGCCGCTCTACTGCTGGACGCTCAGGTTCCAGACCACGACGAGGACGGCGAGGACGCCGAGGAGCGCCATCTCCCACACGAACCGGCGCTCGCGACGCCGCGCCGGCGCCGCGCCGTGCTGCGCGTCCCACAGGTAGAACACGAGCGTGAGGACGGCGGGGCCGACGAGGCGCGGCAGGTCGATCGCGCGGATCAGGCCGGCCGAGATCGCGGTGACGAGGGCATAGGTGACGGCCGACCGGGCGATCTCGAGCGGCTGGGCGAACCGGAGCGCGGAGATCCGCCAGCCCAGCACGAACGCCGCCAGGGCATCGGCGACCGCGAGGACGACGAGCCAGCCCTCGGTCATCGCGCTGGCCCCCGCCGTCGGCGAGCCCGCCGGCTCGGGCATGCCCCCGGGCACCAGCGCCGCGACCCCGGTGAAGACCAGGAACGCGGCCAGGATCGCCATCGCGAGGAGGCGGGCGCGATCGGCCTCCGAGAGGCTGCTGGACTGGGCGAGGACGCCCATCTCGAGGGCGACGACCCGATCGAGCACGAGCGCGAAGGCGGCCAGCGCGACGAGGAGCCACACGTCGGAGGGGACGAGGTGGACGGCCGCCGCCGCCGCGCCGGTGAGCGTCGCCGGCAACAGGAGCGAGACGTAGGCGGGGCGCTCAGGCGCCGCGCCCCGCCCGAGCACGCCGAGCCCCGCCAGCAGCATGGCCAGCGGGAGCAGGCAGGCGACGATGAACGCGTCACCCGGGTCCACGACGGCGGCCAGCCCGACGAGGAGCGTCGCCGCGAGCACGAGCTCGTGGCGGGCGGCGGGCGAGGTGGGGGCCGGGGCGTGCATCGGCGCCGATGGTACGGGACGCGGTCGGCCCCGAACGGCCGTCAGCGCGCTAGGTGCGCGACGGTTTCGCGGCCGCCCAGGCGAGGACCGCCTCGAGGCTCCGGGTGTTGACCACGTGGCGCGCCTCCACCCAGGCGCGGCGCGCCTGGTCGACACCCCAGCGCAGGTGCTCGAACTCCTCGATGCGGTGGGCGTCGGAGTCGATGGACAGGAGGCAGCCGGCCGCCACCGCCCTGCGGGCCCGCTCCGGCGCGAGGTCGAGCCGGGGAGGCGACCCGTTGATCTCGAGCGCGGTCCCGGTCCGCGCCGCCTCGGCGAACACCGCGTCCCAGTCGAGGTCCAGGTCCGGGCGGCCGCCGATCATCCGCCCCGACGGGTGCGCGATCACGTCCACGTGCGGGCTCCGGATCGCCGCCAGCGTCCGCCGCGTCAGCTCCTCGCGGGTCTGGCGCCGGGCCACGTGCACGGAGGCCACGACGAGGTCGAACCGCGCCAGGAGGCCGTCGTCGTAGTCCAGCGTCGCGTCGGCGCGGATCTCGAGCTCGCACCCGTGGAGCAGGCGGAAGCCTGGCACGGCGCCCGGGGGTGTCTCGCCGGCGGCGTCCTCGGCCGCGAAGCGCGCGTTGAGCGCCGCGATCACCGAGCGCTGGAGCTCGACGCGCCCCGGCTCGAGGCCGTGGGCGATGCCGAGGCCCTGCGAGTGGTCGGTGAGCACCTGGTAGGCGTGGCCGCGGCGCCGGGCCGCCTCGGCCATCTGCTCGATCGTGTGGACGCCGTCGCTCCAGTCCGAGTGCGAGTGGAGGTCGCCGCGGAGGTCGGCGGCGGTGACCAGGTCGGGCAGGCGGCCCTCCCGCGCTGCCTCGATCTCGCCCGCGTCCTCGCGCAGCTCGGGCGGCACAAACGCGAGGTCGAGGAACCGGTACACGTCGGCCTCCTCGGCGAAGGTCCGCGGCTCGGCCGCGTCGCCGGCGAGCGGCTCGCCGTCGTCGCCGAGCCGGACGAACCCCTTCTCGGACAGCGACCAGCCGCGGTCGCGCGCGATGCCCCGCAGCGCGACGTTGTGGGCGGCCGAGCCGGTGAAGTGGACGAGGTACGTGCCCGCCTCGCCCGGCGGCATGACCATGAGGTCCACCTGCGGGCCGCCGCGCAGGACCACGGCCGCCTTCGCGTGGCCGGCGCCGAGCACCCGGTCCACCCCCTCGAGCGTGGTGAAGCGGGCGACCACCCGGTCAGGGTCGGCCGTCTCCACGAGCAGGTCGAGGTCGCCCACGGTCTCGCGCCGCCGGCGCAGCGAGCCCGCCTGGACGATCCGCGTCACGCCGGGCGCGTCCCGCAGGTTCCCGACGAGGCCGTCGGAGATCGCCTGCGCCCGGTCGAGGTGCATCCGAGTGGAGCGGCTCGCGAGGGCGTCGATCTCGGCGACGATGCGCTGCTCGGTGGTGGCCGACAGCCCCTTGAGCGTCCGCAGCCTGCCCGCGGCGGCCGCCTCCCGCAGCGCGGGCACCGTGTCGATGCCCAGCCCCTTCCAGACCATCGCCACCGTCTTGGGCCCGACCCCGGGGATCGCGAGGATGTCGACCAGCGTCGCGGGCATCTCGGCGCGCAGGCTCTCGTGGAAGGCCATCCGACCCGTGGTCGCGAGCTCGGCGATCTTGTCGCCGATCGCCCCGCCCACCCCCGCGATCGGCCGGCGATCGCCCGCAGCGTACGCCGCGGCGACGTCGAAGGGCGCCTTGTCGATGGCGTCGGCAGCGCGGTGGTAGGCGACCGTCTTGAACGGGTTCTCGCCCTTGACCTCGAGCAGGTCGCCGATCTCGTGGAAGACGGCGGCGAGCTCGCCGTTGGTGGGCAGGTCGGGGACGTCGTCGTTGGGCACGGGCGCCATGGTAGGCGAACGGTGCGCGCACGAGGGCCGGCCCCGCGGTGTCCGGGCGGCGCTCCCCGCCCCGGTTCCCCCGCGACACCGCCGCGGGCGGTGGCATCACGGGGCTCCGGCAGTGCCACCGCCCCCGGCGGTGCGACGGGGCGGGATCGCTGTCAGCACCGCCAGGGGCGGTACTCAATGGGGGGGTCAGCCCGTTACCACCGCCCCCGGCGGTGTCCGGGAAACGCCGGAGCGTGGGCCTCGCAGGTGCGGACGCGACGGCGTCCGCTCGGCGACCCGGCGAGACCGTTACGCGGCCACCACGCGGTCGCGTCCCGCCCGCTTCGCCCGGTAGAGGGCCCGGTCCGCGTCGTCGACGACCTCGTCGAGCTCGGCGTCGGGGCGGTCCGCCACGGCAACGCCCACCGACACGGACACACCGGGAACGCCGAACCGCCGGAGGTCCAGGCCGGCCACCGCACGGCGGACGCGCTCGCCCACCTCGACCGCCACCCGCGGCCCGGGGTTCCGCAGCAGGACGACGAACTCCTCGCCGCCGAACCGCGCCGGCACGTCGCCCTCGCGGACGGCGCCGGCGATGGCCTGCGCCACCTCGCGCAGGACGTGGTCGCCGACCGCATGGCCGTAGGTGTCGTTGAGCCGCTTGAAGCGGTCGATGTCAACCATCAGCACGCCGACGCGGTCATCGGCGCGGCGGCGCCGGGCGAGCAGCCCGAGGTACTCGTCGAAGTAGCGCCGGTTCGGCAGGCCGGTGAGGGCGTCGGTCGCCGCGCGCAGCTCCGCGTCGCGCAGGGAGTACATCCGCGCGAGCGCGGCTGACGCCTCGAATGCCGCTGCGGCGAGCAGCCGGTGGGCGCGCGGCGTCCACGGCTCCCTGGTGCGCCGCGACAGGACGATCGCCCCCTCCACGCGGCCGTCCACCCGGAGCGGCGCCGCCACCACGTTGCGCAGGCCGTACTCGTCGCGCAGGCAGTCAGCGATCCGGTCGGCGATGCGCTGCTCGGCGCCGATGCGCGCGGGCGATGCCTGGGGGGCTTCGGTCCGACGCCGGGCGGGGGCCGCCGGCGCTGCCTCGAGCACGGCCGTCCCCGACGACCGGGCCGGGCCATGCCCCCATTCCTCGCTCAGCGCGGGCTGCGGCCGGGTCAGGCCGAGCCCGGCCAGCTGGGGGTCGCCGCCCGCGTCGGGCTCGATGGGCACCGCGGTGTAGCGCCGGCTGCGCGCGGCGAGGAGCGAGATGTCGGCGCGGGCCGCCTCGAGGGCGGGGTCCTCGAGCGCGGACAGGGGCAGGTACGTGCGCGACGTGGGCGCCCCCGGGCGCGTGGGCGAGAGCACCGCCTCGAGGTTGCGCGACTCCGGCCGGCGACGCACCACCGAGACGTGGTCTGCGTCGGTCCCGGCTCCCAGCTCCTCCACGATGGCGCCGACGATGGCGTCGGGCGACACCGAGCGCGACAGGCCGCGCAGGATCCGGGCGAAGGACTCCGCCTCGGTCTCGCGGGCCGCCTCCGCAGAGCGCACCTCGTCCGTGTCGCGCGCGACGAAGAACCAGGCGGCCATGAGGAGCGCGAGCACGAGGAGATCGAGCGGGCCCCGCACCAGCACCAGGCGGAGCAGCTCCACGCCGGCGAGTGATGCCAGCAGGAGCGGGAGCGGTCGGGGGGGCGCGGCCCGCAGACCCCTGCGCAGCCGACCTGTGGTTTGAAGACCTCCCCGCGCACTCACCTTGGGTCCCAAGCATGAACGTCCGTGCGGTTTGCCGCAAGCGCCTGGGGTGGTACCGACGTCGACTGGCGTCCCAGTACTTTCGTACGGGGTCAGACCGCTCCCGACCCGCCTCCACTGCCGACGACTGCCCGCAGCGACAGCGGTCGTGACTGGTGGGCGACACCGTGCAGCCGGAAGGCCGGGTCCACCTCGGAGACGGGCTGCCCGAGCAGGCCGACGCGGACGCGCCCGCCGCCCTCGGCCTTGGCCCCGTAGAGCCCCGAATCCGCAGCTGCGATCAGCTCTGTGGCGGTCCGGCCGTCGGACGGGTGCGTGGCGACGCCGATCGAGGTGCCGACCGGAAGGGGCGTCCGCCCGTCCGCCGTGAACGGGTGGGCGGCGAAGGCCGCCAGGATCCGCCCCGCGACGGCGGCGGCGTCGAGGACGGACGTCTCGGGCAGGATGAGCGCGAACTCGTCGCCGCCGTACCGGGCGGCAACGTCGGAGGTCCGCAGGCTCGCCCGGATCATCTCCGCGACGTAGACGAGGACGCGGTCGCCGTACACGTGGCCGAAGGTGTCGTTGACGAGCTTGAAGTCGTCGAGGTCGAGCATCACCACCGACACCGGGCGCCGCGTCCTGATCGCGCGGACCACCTCCTCGGACAGCCGCTCGTGGAGGTACCGGTGGTTGAAGAAGCCCGTCAGCGGGTCGCGGTCGGCCAGGTTCCGGGCCGCCTCGTACGCCCGGGCGTTCTCCAGCGCCATCGCCGCCTCGTGAGCCATCGTGCGGGCGAGCGTGATCCTGCCCGGGTCGTCGGTGGGCCGGCCGGCCGACATGATCTCCGCGATGCCGATCGCCGCCCCCTTGACCACGAGCGGCAGCATGATCAGCCCCCGCATGCCCTCGCGCCGGAGCTCGGCCGCCTCGGCCGGGTCGGCCGCCGGGTCCTCGGCGTCCACGGTGGCGATGACGCCCTCGTTGAGCACCTGCGCCGTGAGCGGGAAGTCGGCGAGCGGGTAGTAGTCGTCCATCGCGCTCCGCGAATCGGCCGGATAGCAGCCGAGGGTGCGCACCCGCTCGCCCGCCTGGTCCCAGTCGCTGATCTGGGCGTTGTCAGCGCCCACCGCCCGCGCGAGGTGCTCGGCCATCAGCTGCGCCACGTCCTTGGGGTCCAGCGAGCGCGACAGCGCGGCGCTCATGTCGAGCAGCTGGCGCAGCTCGGCCGCCAGACGGCGCGTCTCGGCGAGCGACTGCGCGCCCGCGAACGCGGTCGCCGCCTGGTCGGCCAGGATGCGGAGGAGCCGCAGCTCGTCGTCGTCGAAGCGGCGGAGCCCCAGGCGCGACAGCGTGATCACGCCCAGCTGCCGCTCGTCATGGCGCATCGGCACAACCAGCATCGACTCGTCGACCTCGGGCGTGCCGGGGATCGTCATGCCGCGGGGGTCGCTGCGTGCGTCGTCCACCTTCAGCGGCGTCCCGTGCTGGGCGACCCAGCCGCTGAAGCCCAGGCCCACCTTGGTGCGCAGGATCGAGACGTCCACCTGCTCGTACGCACCGAAGCGGCCCTCGAACGCGACCGGCGCCAGCTCCTCGCCCTCGATCAGGTAGACGCGGGCGTTGTGGTACGGGATGACCCGCCGGATCTCCTCGACGACCGCGAGGGCCACGTCTTCGGGCTCGACCCCCACGCTCATCCGCCGGGCGGCCTGCCCAAGCACGGCCAGCTGCGCATTGCGGTACGCCTCGGCCGAGCGTGCGCGGCCGACGAGGGAGCCGGTGGCGAGCAGCGTGCCGCCGACGGTGAAGTCGACCACCATGATGAGCTCGCCCAGCGTCCGCGGTCCGCTGAGCCAGGCGGCGACCCCGAGGGCGAGCGTGACGACGCCGCCGAGCAGCACCAGCGCATGGAGGCGCGGATGCGTCAGGCGCGAGGTGCCCACCAGCTCAGGTCCGGGCGCGGGGGCGATGCGCTTCACGTTGCAGATCGTGCCAATTCCTCACAGGGACCGACATGCATCGGAAGTACCGGGCGGCCCGGGACGCTCGACGCCGGCGTGGCGTGACCGATGGCGCACGCTGGGGGTTCAGGCCCCCGGGCGCCACGTGAAGTGGGCCGATTCGGGCCGGGCGAGCCAGTCCGCGAGCGTCCCCGCGGCCGCGTCCTTCGCGGACAGCAGCGGCGCCGCGACCGGCCACGCGATGCCCACGTCGGGATCGTCGTGCCGGATGCCGGACTCGCAGGCCGCGTTGTAGGTGGCGGTGCAGAAGTACTCCACCTCGGTCACGTCCGAGAGCGCGCAGAACCCGCGCGCGAACGGGGCTGGCGCCCAGAACAGGAGTGGCTCGTCGGCCGACGCCTCGACCGCCACGTGCCGGCCCAGCGTCGGCGAGCCCGGCCGGATGTCCACGGCGACCATCAGGGCGCGTCCGGAAATGACGCGCATGAGCTTGCCCTGCGGCGGGTCCCACTGGAAGTGCAGGCCGCGGACGACGCCACGCGAAGAGCGCGACTGGTTCACCTGGACGAACTGCGTGGGCAGGCAGAGCGGCTCGAAGCTGTCGACGCGGACGATCTCCGCGAACCAGCCCCGCTCGTCGGGGAACGTCCGGGGCCGGGCGATGAGGACCTCGGGGATGGCGGTGGGCTCGACGGTGAACGGCACCGCTACATCATCACCAGCCCGCCATCCACGGCGAGCACCTGGCCCGTGATGTACGCCGCCTCGTCCGAGGCGAGGAACGCCACCGCGTTCGCGATCTCCTCGGTGGTTCCGAAGCGGCCGAGCGGCGTCCGCGCCGTGATCTCGTCCATCAGGTTCTGCGGCAGGTCCTGGGTGAGCTCGGTGAGCACGAAGCCCGGCGCCACCGCGTTCACGGTGATGCTGCGCGAGGCGAGCTCGCGGGCGGCCGCCTTGGTCAGGCCGATCAGGCCCGCCTTCGCCGCGCTGTAGTTGGCCTGGCCCGTCTGGCCCGCCTGGCCCGACACGCTGCTGATGTTGATGATCCGGCCGCTGCGCGCCTTGAGCATCGGCCGGGTCACCGCCTTGAGCGTGTAGAAGGCGCCGGACAGGTTGGTCTCGAGGACGTCGGTCCACTCGTCGGGGCCCATCCGCATGATCAGGTTGTCGCGGGTGATGCCGGCGTTGTTGACCAGGATGTCGATCTTGCCCAGCGCCTCGAGCGCCGCCCTGACGAGGCCCTCCGCGCCCTCCTGGCTCTGGGCGTCCGCCTGGACCGAGAGCGCCCGGCGGCCCAGCGCCTCGACCTCCGACACCACCTCGGCCGCGGCCGCGGCGTTGCCCTTGTAGCTGAACGCCACATCGGCCCCCTGGGCGGCGAGGCGCAGGACGATCGCCCGGCCGATGCCGCGCGAGCCGCCGGTCACCAGCGCTGTCTTGCCGGAGAGGTCGAGCATGCGGGGATCCTCCTTGGGCTTCGGGCCGGCCGGCGACGCGCGTCAGGAAACGGGATGGGCCGCGTGCGCGGGCTCGCCGGGCACGACGTCGGAGAGGTCGAGGTGGCCGGGCAGCGGCCGGGCCAGCACCTCGGCCAGGGCGGGCGGGATCGGGTCGACCGAGTCCCAGTCGAGCGGCTGGCGGACCGTGATGTCCCCGGGGCTGACCGACGCCTCGCCCAGCGGTCCGCGCGCGGGGTCGGCGGTCCATTCGAAGGCCACGGCCCCGGAGGTGAACCCGGCTCCGAACGCCACGAACACGAGCTTGTCGCCGGGCTTGACGCGGCCCGAGTTCACCGCCTCCGCGAGCGCGATGGGCACCGACGCCGCGGACGTGTTCCCGTAGCGCTCGACGTTGACGAAGAACCGGTCCATGGGCAGGTCGAGGCCCTTGGCCACGGCCTCGATGATCCGGATGTTGGCCTGGTGCGGGATGATCAGGTCCACGTCCTCCTGGGCCCAGCCGGCCTTGGCCGCCGCCGCCAGGCCCGTCGAGGCCAGCGTCCGCGTCGCGAACCGATAGGTCTCCTTGCCCTCCATCCGGATCTTGTGCTGGCCGCGCGAGATCGTCTCGGGCGAGGGCGGCGCCTTCGAGCCGCCCGCCGGCAGCCAGATCATGTAGGCGCCCTGCGGGTCGGTGGTGAGCTCGATGCCCACGGGCGCGGTCGGCTCGTCGCTGGCCGAGAGGACGACCGCGCCCGCGCCGTCGCCGAACAGGATGCATGTGCCGCGGTCGCTGTAGTCGAGGAACCTCGTGAGCAGCTCGGTGCCCACCACCAGGACGTTGGTGGCCAGGCCGCCGGTGATGTACGCCGTCGCGGTGGCGTACGCGTAGACGAACCCCGAGCAGGCCGCTGCGACGTCGAACGCCGCCGCGGCGGTGTTGCCGATCGCCTCTTTGACGAGGGCCGCCGTCGAGGGCATCCAGTGGTCCGGGGTCAGGGTGGCCACGACGATGAGGTCGATGTCGTCCACGTCGAGCCCGGCCGTGCGGATGGCCCGCAGGCCGGCCACCGCGCCCATGGAGGCGCTGGTCTCGTGGGCGGCGGCGACGCGCCGCTCGCGGATGCCGGTCCGGGTCACGATCCACTCGTCGGAGGTGTCGACCATCCGCTCGAGGTCGGCGTTAGTGAGCACCTGCGCGGGTGCGTAGCGGCCCCAGCCGGTGAGGCGGACAGAACGCGGGGACGCGGCGGGGGTCATGCGGGCTCGACCTCGATCAGGGGGGACTTGGCCTTCACGAGCTGGCCGTTGTCGGCGCACACCTTCACGACGCGCCCGGCGAGGTCGCTCTTGATCTCGTTGAACAGCTTCATCGCCTCGATGAGCCCGATGATCTGGCCCACCGAGACGTGGTCGCCCACCGACACGTAGGGCGTGGCGCCGGGCGAGGGGGCTCCGTAGAAGATGCCGGTCAGCGGCGCCTGCACCGACGGGCGCGCGACGGGCGGCGCCGCGACGGCCGAGGCGGGGGCGGCGGCCGTCGGCGCGGAGGCCGGGCCGGGGTCGACCGGCGGCGCGAAGGCGCCCATCGCGACCGGGCGCTCCACGGCGGCCGGCGAGCGGACGATGATCGTCGTGTCGCCCGAGCGCACCTCGAGCTCGGCGAGGTCGCCCCGGTCGAGCGCGGCGGCCAGCCGATCCACCAGGCCGAGCAGCATCGCGTCGCCAGCGTCGGCAACGGCGGGCGCGCCGGGCGCGTCGCCGGGCGCCGACATCAGGTCGCCGTCGCGGGGCCGCGAGCGCCCGCCGGACGTGGAGTCGGTGCCCGGGCCGACCGGCACCACGTTGCCCAGATGGCGGGCCATGTCGGCCGCGGCGAGGTCGGCCGCGGGCGCTGCGTCGTCAGGCATCGTCGGCTCCTCGCTCATGCGTCCCACCGCCGGAACACGAGGGCCGTGTTCTGCCCGCCGAACCCGAACGAGTTCGAGAGGGCAACCCGCAGGTCCCGCCGGGCGGCGGTGTTGGGGGTCAGGTCCAGCCCGGCCGCCGCGTCGTCCGGGTCGTCGAGGTTGATGGTGGGCGGCACGGTCCCGCGCCGGAGCGCCTCGATCGTGAGGATCGCCTCCACAGCGCCCGCGGCGCCGAGCGTGTGCCCGAGCATCGACTTGTTGGCGGTCACCGCGACGTGCGGGGCGTGGTCGCCGAAGATCGTCCGGATCGCCGCCAGCTCGGCCTTGTCGCCCTCCTGGGTGGACGTGGCATGGGCGTTGACGTGGTCCACCTCGGAGGGGTCGATGCCCGCCTTCTCGAGGGCCCGGCGCGCCGCGCGCACCGCACCGATGCCGCCGGGCGCAGGCAGCGTGATGTGCGAGGCGTCCGCGGTGGCGCCGTAGCCCACCAGCTCGGCGAGCGGCTCGGCACCCCGGGCCTCCGCGTGATCGAGCGCCTCGAGCACGAGCACGCCGCAGCCCTCGCCGACCACGAACCCGTCACGTCCCCGGTCGAACGGGCGCGACGCCAGGGCCGGGTCCCCGGCGCGCGTCGAGAGCGCCTTCATCGACGCGAACCCCCCGAGGGTGGCCTCGTGGATCGGAGCCTCCACGCCGCCCGCGAGCATCACGTCGGCGTCGCCGCGGCGGATCGTCTCCCAGGCCTCGCCCAGCGCATGGCCGCCCGTGGCGCACGCTGACACCGTGGAGAAGTTGGGGCCGATCGCGCCGGTCGAGATCGCCACCTGGCCCGCACCGACATTGCCGATCCCCATCGGGATGAAGAACGGCGAGATCCGGTCGGGCCCGCGCTGGCCCATGAGCAGGACGTTGTCGAACAGGGTGTGGACCCCGCCGAGGCCCGAGCCGATGATCACGCCGGTGCGGGCCGCGATGCCGCCCTCGAGGCGCGGCGGCAGTCCGGCCGCCGCCTGCGCCTGGTGGGCGCAGTACATCGCGAACTGGATGTACCGGTCGGTGCGCCGGATCTCCTTGCGGTCGAGCACGTCCGACGGGTCGAAGCCCTTGACGGCGGCGGCGATCCTGACGTTCAGGCGCGAGGTGTCGAAGGTGTCGACGAGCCCGATGCCCGAGCGCCCGGCCACGAGGCCGTCCCAGGTCGAGGCCACGTCGTTGCCGAGCGCCGTGACCATGCCGGTGCCGGTCACCACCACGCGGTGGGGATGCTCGGGCCAGCTCCAGCTCATCGGACCAGCTTCCCCGTGCGCACCGTCGCGGCGCGGTAGACGTCGCCCGGCAGGCCGCGGGCGGAGATGGCGTTGGCCACCGTCAGCACGTCGAACGGGGTCCGCCGGATCACCGCGTCCACGGTCCCGTCCTCCACGGTGACCATGGCCCACGAAGCGGTCGGGTCGCCGTCGAACACGTAGCCGGCCGAACCGTCGTTGACGATCACCTTGAAGCCCAGGTCGCGCACCTCGGGCAGGTGCGTGTGGCCCACGCAGATCACCCGCGCGTCGGTGGCGGCCGCCCGCTCGAAGATGACGTTGGGGTCGAGCACCTGGTCGAAACCCCGCGTCTGCGAGCCGGGCGACGCGTGCACCACGAGCACCAGCGTGTCGCCGTCGGCGCGCATCCGGCGCTCGGCGGGGAGCCGGCGCAGCCAGTCGAGCTGGGCGTCGCCCAGCTCGTCGTGGGCCCACTCGGCCGCCGCGGTGATCACCTCGGGCACGCCGTCCTGGTACTGGGGGAACGCCGCGCCGTAGTCGAAGTCGCCGACCGCGATGTCGGTGTTGCCCGACACGATCAGCGCGCCCTCGGACTCCAGGTGGCGGAGGGCGTCCACGCAGCCGTTGGGGTCGGGGCCGTTGAGGACGTGGTCGCCCGCCACCAGCACCGCGTCGGGCTTCTCGCGGCGGATCTCCGCGGCCACCGCCTCGAGCGCGGCGAGGTTGCCGTGGACGTCGGAGAGGACGGCGATGCGGGTCATCGCAGCACCCCCGCCGGCGGGATGATGAACGACAGCAGCCCCTCGCATGCGACCTCGCCGTCAACCGTGGCGACGCCGCGGCCCTTGCCGAAGCGGCTGCCGAGCTTCTCCATCGTCACCTCGAGGCGGAGCGTGTCGCCCGGGACGACGACCCGCTTGAAGCGCACGCCGTCGATGCCCGCGAACAGCCCGATCCGGTCGCCGAAGCCCGGCTGCTTGGCCACGTAGACCGCCATGGTCTGGGCGAGCGCCTCCACCTGGAGCACGCCGGGCATCACCGGCAGCCCCGGGAAGTGGCCCCCGAAGAACCACTCGGTGGCGGTCACGGCCTTGATGCCCACGATCCGCTTGTCCTCTGGGTCGTACTCGGTGATGCGGTCCACGAGCAGGAACGGCCAGCGGTGCGGGATCAGCGACTCGATCTCGCGCGTGGAGTGGACGGTCCCGCGTGCTGCGGGCGCGTCGGCGGGCGGGGCGGCTTGGTCGGTCACGGGCGGCTCCTGGCGGGATCGTCGGCAGCGTAGGTCTCGGGGCGGGCCTGACGCGGCCGGGTGTGTGCAGGGATGCACGCGCGGCGGTGACGCACCGGGCGCGTGGCACTGGTCATCATGCGCGCTCGGCGCCCGCGAGGAAGGCGGCCGCCCCCACGCGGTCGAGGAGGTTGGTCGTGAACCGCCCCTCGAGGAACGGCTCGGAGCCGAGCAGCGCCTGGTGGAGCGCGACGTTGGTGGTGACGCCCTCGATCACGAGCTCGGCAAGCGCCGCCCGGCCGCGGGCGATGGCGGCCTCGCGCGTGGGCCCCCACACGATCAGCTTGCCCAGCAGCGAGTCGTAATAGGGCGGGACGTCGTAGCCGGCGTAGGCGTGGCTGTCGAAGCGGACGCCGGGACCGCCGGGCGTGTTGAGCCGCTCGATCGTGCCGGCGCCGGGCCGGAAGTCGTGGTTCGGGTCCTCCGCGTTGATCCGGAACTCGATGGCGTGGCCCACCTGGTGCACGTCCTCCTGGGTGAACCCGAGGGGCTCGCCGGAGGCGATCCGGATCTGCGTGGCCACGAGGTCGATCCCGGTCAGCATCTCGGTGACCGGGTGCTCCACCTGGATGCGGCAGTTGATCTCGATGAAGTAGGCGTTGCCGTCGGTGTCCACGAGGAACTCGAGGGTGCCCACGTTCTCGTAGCCCGCGGCCACGACCGCCTTCACCGCGCGCTCCGCGAGCTCGCGCCGGCCAGCCGCGCTCATGGCCGGCGACGGCGACTCCTCGAGGATCTTCTGGTGGCGCCGCTGGATCGAGCAGTCGCGCTCCCAGAGGTGGACGCCATGGCCGAAGCGGTCGACCGCCACCTGGACCTCCACGTGGCGGTTCTCCTCGAGCCACCGCTCGAGGTAGAGCGCATCGTCGCCGAACGCGGCGCGCGCCTCGGAGCGGCAGATCGGAAGCACGGCCGCCAGCTCCCGGGCCGAGCGCACCATGCGCATGCCCTTGCCGCCGCCGCCCGCCGACGGTTTGACGAGCACCGGGTAGCCGACGCGCTCCGCCTCCTCGAGGGCGTGCGCCTCGTCGCCCAGCAGCCCGGAGCCGGGGATCGTGGGCAGGCCGTGCGCTGCGAGCAGGCGGCGCACCTCCTCCTTGGACGCGAACCGCTCGAGCACTTGCGACGACGGGCCGATGAACGTGAGCCCGTGGGCGCGGACCGCGTCGGCGAACGCGTCGTCCTCGGACAGGAAGCCGTAGCCGGGGTGGATGGCGTCGCAGCCCGTCACGAGCGCGGCCGAGATGATCGCGGGCGCCGAGAGGTACGAGCGCTTCGCGTCGGCCGGGCCGATGCAGATGGCCTCGTCCGCGAGGAGCGCCGGGAGCGAGGCCCGGTCCGCCTCCGAGTATGCGACGACCGCCTCGATCCCCAGCGTCCGGCAGGCGCGGAGCACGCGGAGGGCGATCTCGCCGCGGTTGGCGATGAGGACCCGGCTCACCATCGGTCAGCCCTCCCCCGCCCCGTCGACGGTCACCGCGTCGGCCTCGACCAGCGCCACCTCCTCGCCGTACTCGACCCCGTCGCCCGCCTGCGGGTAGACCTCCACGACCGTGCCGTCGACCGGCGCCACGACGTCGAGCGCGATGCCCAGCAGGTCGACGGTCGCGATGCGGTCGCCGACACGGACGTGCGTGCCGACGGCCACGGACGGCTTGAACATCCCGACCGCGGGCGAGACGGCGCCCTCTTGGCGGGGATCGTCGGGGTCGGCCGGCTCCTCAGCGGGCCCGGGCGCCGGCGGGCCCGACGGGGCCACGATCGGGAGCTGCGCCCGATGCGGCCGCTCGCGCCGCGGACCGACGCCCGCCGGCCGGCGGACCCGGACGTGCCAGTCGCCCTCGCGGATCTCCACCTCGCCGAGGTTCGCGGTGCCGAGCTTGACGACCAGTGCTGGCACCAGCGCGTCAGCGAGGCGCGCGATCCCAGCATGGTCGGCGGCCCGCTGGGCCGCAGTCCGGTCGGTGGGTCGGGGCTGGTCGGGCATCGGCTAGACGTCCTCGCGGGCGGGTGGCTCGTCGCGCCGGCCAACCTGGAGCGGCGCCGGCATGGCCCGGGACCCGGCCTCGAGGAGACCGCGCAGGCGGTCCGCGAGGCCGCTCCGGGGCGGTGCGGCGGGCGCAGGGGCCTCGATCACGACCTCGGTGTACGCGCCGAGTGAACGGTAGCGGCGGTAGCGCTGCTCCACCAAGATGTCCACCGGGATCGCCGCCAGGCGGTCCAGTTCGCGCACAACGGCCGCCTTGACGCGCCGGCCGGTCTCCTCGTGGTCGGTGTGGGCGCCGCCCTCGGGCTCGGCGATGACCTGGTCGACCACGCCCAGCGCCTGCTGCTCGGCCGCGGTCATCTTCATCGCCGCAGCCGCCGTGGACGCCTCGTCGCTGGTGCGCCACAGGATGCTCGCGCAGCCCTCGGGCGTGATCACCGAGTAGACGGCGTTCTCGAGCGCGAGCACCACGTCGCCAACCGCGATCGCGAGCGCGCCGCCGGAGCCGCCCTCGCCGGTGATCACGCTCACGATGGGCACGCGGAGCCGGGTCATCAGGCCCACCGAGCGGGCGATCGCCTCCGCGATGCCGCGCTCCTCGGACTCTGGTCCCGGGTGCGCGCCAGGCACGTCCACGAGGGTGACGATGGGGAGCCCGCAGCGCTCGGCCAGCTCCATGACCCGCATCGCCTTGCGGTAGCCCTCTGGGTGGGGCATGCCGAAGTTGCGCCGGATGTTCTCCTCGGTGTCAGTGCCCTTCTGCTGGCCCACGACCGCCACCCGGTGGGGGCCGATCTTCGCGAAGCCGGCCACGATCGCCCCGTCGTCGCCGAACAGGCGGTCGCCGTGCAGCTCGATGACCTCGTCGGCCATGACGCCGAGCAGCTCGAGGGTCCGCGGCCGGCGCAGGTTGCGGGCCAGCTGGACGCGCGCCCAGATGGCGGCCTTCTCGTCCTCGCCGGACACGTGCGCCCCGGGCTCGGCGGCAGGCTCGGCGCCCGGCCGTGCGCCGCGGCCGAGGATGCGGTCAACCACGGGCGGCCTCCGGCTGCGGGCCCGGGGCGAGGTACCGCAGCAGGCCGGCCAGCTCGCGCCGCAGGTCGGCGCGGGCCACGACCCGGTCCACGAAGCCGTGGCGGAACAGGAACTCGGAGCGCTGGAAGCCCGGCGGCAGCTCCTGGCCGATCGTGCCGGCGCCCACCCGGGCGCCCGCGAAGCCGATCAGAGCGTTGGGCTCGGCGAGGTTCACGTCGCCCATCGCCGCATAGCTCGCGAACACGCCCCCGGTGGTCGGGTCGCTCATGACCGACACGAACGGCACGTGCGCCGCGCGCAGCCGCTCGAGCGTCGCCATCGTCTTGGCGAGTTGCATCAGCGCCAGCGTCCCCTCCTGCATCCGCGCCCCGCCGGACGCCGACACGATGATCAGCGGCACCCGCGCGGCCAGCGCCCCCTCGGCGGCCCGGGCGACCTTCTCGCCCACGACGGCGCCCATCGAGCCGCCCATGAACCCGAAGTCCATCACGAGGATCGCGACCCGCTGATCCTCGATCTCGGCGAAGCCCCACACAGCGGCGTCCGCGAGGCCGGTCGCGAGCTTGGCGGCGGCGATGCGGTCGGGGTACGGCTTCTGGTCCACGAAGCCGAGCGGGTCCTGCGACGTCAGGCCCGGGTCGCGTTCCTCGAACGTGCCGGGGTCGAGCAGCTGCTCGAGCCGGTCGGCCGACGAGAGGCGGAAGTGGTGGCCGCAATTCGGGCAGACGCGGAGGGACTTCTCGAGCGCCTTGTTGAACAGCTGCTCCGAGCACGACGGGCAGCGGGTCCAGAGCTGCTCGGGGAACGTGTCACGGCGCGACCGGAAGCCCGGGAACTTGACGGGCATTCAGGCAGGCCCTCCATGGACGCTCGTGGCCAGATCGGCGATGTCGGCGAGGCGCCTGGCATGAGCCTCGCGGGCGGCGCGCGACATGGTAGAGCCACCCGGCCGTGCTGCGCGCCAGGCAACCCACGCCACGCCGACGAGCGAGATGGCGGCCGACGTGATCGCCCCGCCCACGATGAGCGGTCTGGCCGCGGAGCGGCCGCCGGCAGCACGGGCGACGGCCTCCTCGTCGGCCGGGTCGAGGCGGCCCTCGAGCACCGCCGCGAGGAGCGGGTCGTCGAGGGCGGGAACAGTGGTGCCCGGGAACGGGATGACGTCGCCGTGGCGCAGTCCGGCGGCGGTCGCGCGCGCGCTGTCCGCCGCCGCCAGCGCGGCCAGACGGCCCGCCAGCCGCTCCTCGAAGCGGAAGGACGGGTGGACGCGCACGAGGGCCGCCCTCGCCACCTCCGCCGCGCGCCGCAGGGCAGCGTCGGGAGTGTCGGCGCCGGCCCCGCCCGTCGTCCCGAGGGGCCCGACAGCCGGCCTGTCGCCGCCTGCCAGCACGGCGTCGAGGTACTGGTCGGTGACCAGCGCGTCGACAGCCTCGGCGTCCTGCGGACGGGGGCGCGGCGGCCTCATCGGGGGGACCGGCTCATCGGGGGGACCGGCGCGCGCGACCGGCGTCGGCGGCCAGGTGGCGCCTCACCGGCCCGGCCGCCGGTCGTGGCCCAGCTCGCGGGCCACCGAGCGCAGTGCCCGGTGGATGAGCACCCGGACCGCACCCTCGGAGCGGCCGAGCACGCCCGCGATCTCGGCGGTGCTCATCTCGTCCACGAAGCGCAGCAGCAGGGCCCGCCGCCGGTCGTCGGGCAGGGCGTGCACGGCGCGCAGCGCGGTGGCCGCCTCGTCGCGGGTGACGAGATCGCCCTCGAGGTCGACGCCGTCGGCGACGGCCAGCCCGGCGAGGGGGATGGCGTCGAGCGAGGCGGTCGGCTTGCGGCGCATCGCGCGGCGCTCGTTCGCGACCACGTTGCGGGCGATCCGGAACAGCCAGACCCGGAAGGTGCTCGCCTCCGGCCCGTCCTCGGGGCGCGCCAGCTCGCGGAACCGCGGGAGCGCCGCCAGCGCCCGCAGGAAGGTCCGCTCGGTGGCGTCCTCGGCCGCATGGTGGTCGACGAGCTCGTAGAGGGCGTAGGCGTACACCTGGGCGAGGTACTTCCGGTAGAGCGCGTCGAAGTGGGCTGGGTCCCGGCGCGCCGCGTCCACGAGCGGCCGGTCGCGGTCGAGCACGACGACGACGCGCTCCGACGTCGGCTCGATCCTTCCAAACACCGGACGCGCCACGTCGTTACACCCCCGCGGCGAGGCGGACGCGAACCACCTCGCCCGCGTGCAGGAGGCGCGACTCGCCGCTCCCGACCGGGGTGGCCACCAGCGCCCCCGACGCGCCGTCGACCCCGTCGACCAGCCAGTCGCCCGCCTCGGTCCCGGCAGGCCCCGCCAGGTCCACGACGTGGCCGGTGAGGACCTGGCGCTCCGCCCACGTCGCGAGGTCGAAGAATCCGGCGTGCAGGGCGTCAAGCCGTGCCTCGAGGAAGCCGAGGAAGCCGTCGAGCAGCGCCGCGCGGTCGATCGGCCGGCCCGAGGCGGCCTCCCGGAGGCTGGTCATCGTCGTGGCGAGGTCGGGCGGGAAGTCGGCCGCGCTCCAGTCCGCATTGATCCCGACCCCCACGACCAGCTGCGGGTCGGCGGTGCCGAGGCCGGTGCTCTCGCCCAGCACGCCCGCCAGCTTGCGCAGCTCAAGGGGAGCGGACAACCGGGCCGACGCCTCCGCGGCCGAGGCCGCGCCCGTCAGGAGTGCGCCGCGGCCGGCGGTGACCACGACGAGGTCGTTGGGCCACTTGAGGCGGATCGTGCCGACCGGCAGGCCCGCGGCCTCCTCCGCCGCGTCGCACATCGCGAGCGACACGGCGGCGCCCAGCCGCCACGCGCGGTCGGCGGCCAGCCACGACGGCCGGAACCCGCAGGACAGCAGCAGTGCGGCGCCCGGCGGCGCGGTCCAGGCTCGGCCCTCGCGGCCCCGCCCGGCGGTCTGCTCGTCGGCCACGGCCACGCAGACCTCGGGCTCGCCCGCGGCGAGCCAGGCTCGGACGGTGTCGTTGGTGGACCCGACGGCGCCGAAGCGCTCGAGCCTGCGGATCGCGCCGGTCGGGTCGGTCCCCGTCACCTGCTCAGCCGGCTGCCGCCGCCGCCTCGACCGCCTCGGGCTGCTCGAGGGAGAACGCGGCGTGGAGCGCGCGGACGGCCTGCTCCACGCGGTCCTCGGCGATGATCGTGGTGATGCGGATCTCGGACGTGGAGATCATCTCGATGTTGATCCCCTCGTCCGCGAGCGTGCCGAACATGCGCGCGGCATAGCCCGGGGCGTTCTGGATGCCGGCCCCCACGATCGAGACCTTGGCCACCGAGCTGTCGGTGGTCATGTCGGCGAAGCCCAGCTCGCGCACGATCGGCTCGAGGATCCGCTTCGCCTTGGCGAGCTCCACGCGCGGGATCGTGAATGAGATGTCGGTGGCGCCGCCGTGGCCCACGTTCTGGACGATCATGTCGACCACGACACCGGCTTCGGCGAGCGGGCCGAACACGCCCTGGGCGACGCCGGGCTTGTCCGGCACGCCGACGAGCGTGACCTTGGCGACGTTCCGGTCGTGGGCAAGGCCCCGGACCTTGTTCCGCTGCTCCACGAGGGGGTCCTCCTTGATGAGCGTGCCGGGGGCGTCCTCGAACGAGCTGAGGACCTCGATGACGACGTCGTTGACCCAGCCGAGCTCCACGGCGCGCACCTGCATGACCTGGGCGCCCTGGTGCGCGAGCTCCATCATCTCCTCGTAGCCGATGACGGGCAGCTGGCGGGCGTCGGGGGCGATCCGCGGGTCGGCCGTGAAGATGCCCTTGACGTCGGTGAAGATCTGGCAGCGGTCGGCGCCGAGGGCGGCGGCGAGCGCAACGGCCGTTGTGTCGCTGCCGCCCCGGCCCAGCGTCGTGGTCTCGGCGAGCTCGAGCGCCTTGGCGCTCTGGCCCTGGAAGCCGGCCACGATGACGACCTTGCGCTCGTCGAGCTCGCGGCGGATCCGCACCGGGTCGATGCCGGCGATCCGCGCCTTGCCGTAGGTGCCGTCCGTGGTGATGCCCGCCTGGGCGCCGGTCAGCGAGATCGCCGGCACGCTCATCGCGTGCAGCGCCATCGACACAAGGGTGGAGCTCTGCTGCTCGCCGGTTGCCAGCAGCACGTCGAGCTCCCGGACGTCCGGCTCGTCGGTGATGGCCGCGGCGAGCGAGAGGAGCTCGTCGGTGGTGTCGCCCATCGCCGAGACGACGACCACCAGATTCGAGCCGGCGGCGCGCTCGCGGGCGATCCGGCGGGCCACTCGCTTGATGCGCTCGGCACCGGCGACCGACGAGCCGCCGAACTTCATGACGACGAGGGGAGTGGGCATTGCTCGGCAATTCTAGCGGGCCGGGCCGGGGCATCCGCTGTTTCGGTTGGGTTGCGGCGTGTGCGGCGCGGTGCTCCCGTCGGTGGGCCCTGCGCAGGCGGCCGTTCGCGGCGCCCGCCACGTTTCCCGCATTTGCCCCGCCTGGCGGCCCGTATCCGGGACGATTCCGCCAGATGCTCTCCCGGCGGTCATCTGCAAGAGCCTGGCCGCCCGGAATCGCCACATGTCCGCGCGATTTCGGCGATTTCGGCGTCTGGAGTGTTCGCGCGAGCCTGAAAGGCTGCGCTGCGCGACAATCGACGTGCCCGAGCCAGCGTCCCGCCCCGGAGGCCCGCCATGTGCTTCGACCACGACTCACGCCCGCCGATCGTGCCCGACCCGTCGGGGATGCGCGATGCCAGCGAGGTGGTCCTCGAGGCCTCGGACGGCAACCGCTTCGCCGCCTACATGGCGCGCGCCGCCCAGCCGACGCGGGCGGGCATCGTGATCCTCCCCGACGTCCGCGGGCTCCACGCGTACTACCGCGAGCTGGCCGAGCGCTACGCGGAGCACGGCGTGGACGCGATCGCGATCGACTTCTTCGGCCGCACCGCGGGCCTCACCGACCGCGGGCCGGGCTTCGAGTACATGCCCCACGTCGCCGCCACCACGTATGCCGGGCTGACCGCGGACGTCCGCGCAGCAGCGGCCCACCTGCACGCCAACGCCGAGATCGATCGCCTCTACACCACCGGGTTCTGTTTCGGCGGGCGGCTCTCGTTCCTGACGGCCGGGCTCGCGGACCTCGACCTGGCCGGAGTCATCGGCTTCTACGGCTGGCCGACCGGCCGGTCGCGCAACGACACGCCGGCGCCCGCTGACGTGGCCGACACGTTCACCTGCCCGGTGCTGGGCATCTTCGGCGGGGCGGACGAGAACATCACGGGATCCGTGGTCGCCGAGTTCGAGGCGGCGCTCGAGAAGGCGGGCGTCGAGCACTGCATCGAGACCTACGAGGGCGCCCCGCACAGCTTCTTCGACCGCAAGGCGGCGGAGTTCGCCGCGGCGAGCGATCGCGCATGGGCCCAGGCGCTGGGCTTCATTGGCGTGACCAAGTGAGTCGCGGATGAGCTTCCTGCGGCGCGTGTTCGGCGGCGGGTCGGCTGAGCCGACCCGCGAGCCGGTCGACCAAGCGGCCGCGGAGCGCGAGGACGCCGAGCGCGATCGCCAGCTGCTCCGCGAGGACGCCGAGCGCCTCTCCGACGAGCTCATTGCCCGCCAGCTGCGCTATGCGGACCGCAAGTGGACGCCGCCCGCGCAGGGCGGGGACCGGCGCGCGGGCGACGCAGACGTGCAAGGCTGACGAGGACGCCGCAGACCGAGCGTGAGGAGGATCCCGTGCGCGTGCTCAAGATCTTGGCCCGACTCTTCCTCGCATTCCTCGGCTTGTCGCTGGGGGCGGGGCTGGCCTCCGCCGCGGCTGCCGCGGTGATGAAGCCGCGCCTGCCGGACCGCGCGGAGCCGGAGGACGACGAGCTCGACCTCGTCACCATCTACGGCTCGCGGCAGCTGCGCTCCACGGCGTCGGCGTTCCGCGGGGGGCGGGTGATCTGCTGGTACGCGGGCGCCGAGCTCGACCTGCGCGGCGCGCACCTCGACCCGGCGGGGGCCGAGCTCGCCGTCTGGACCATCTACGGCGGGATGCGGATCCAGGTGCCGGAGGACTGGCGCGTGGACTCGCACGGTGTCGCGGTCTTCGGCGGGGCCGGCAGCGGCGCGGCGCGTCCCGAGCCGGGCTTCGACGGCCCCGTGCTGTCGATCCGGCACTGCACGATCTTCGGCGGCATCGGCGTGGTGGCCGAGCCCGACGACGAGCTGCTGGCCGTCTGACGCCGGGCGGCGCCCAAAACCGGCCCGCGTCGCGCTAGGCTGGCATCCCACACCACCCGGGCTCGCATCCCACACCCACAAGGAGGGGTCCATGAAGGAACGGATGATCGGCGAGGACCAGCTGCTGGTGACCGCCGAGACCTCGCTGGGCGACGCGCTCTGGGACTGGGTGGCGGCCGACGCCTCGCGGCGTGCTGCCGACGGCTGGCGGATCGCGAACATCGGCGGCGTCGGCACCCAGATGGGCATGCAGGCTCCGCAGGGCGGCTACGGCGCTCCCTCGTACGCCGTGGCCATGTCGCTCTGGATCCTGTACCGCCGGTGAGCGACGCGTCGCCGAGCCCCGTCCAGCCCGTCGACGGCACCCCGCCCGCCAGCGATCGCGTCCGCCTCCGGCGCAAGCCGATGCGCGGGCGCCATGACCGCGACACGATCGACGCCATCATCGACGCGTCGCTGATCGGCACGATCTCGTTCGTCCACGACGGCCAGCCGTTCGGGATCCCGACCAACGTCTGGCGCGAGGGCGACCGGCTCTACTGGCACGCGTCGGCGGGCAGCCGGCTGCTGCGCGTGGCGGACGGCAGCCCGGTGTGCGTGACGCTGTTCCACCTCGACGGCATGGTCCTCGCCCGCTCGGCGACCAACCACTCGGTCAACTACCGCTCCGTCGTCGTCCTCGGGACGGCACGCCTGCTGAGCGACGCGGGCGAGATCGAGCACGCGCTAAGGGGCCTGATCGAATCGGTCTACCCGGGTCGCTGGGCCCAGCTCCGCCCGCTATCGGAGAAGGAGCGCAAGGAGACTGGCGTGATGTACGTGGACCTTGGGGAGGCGTCCGCGAAGGTCCGCGACGAGGGCGCCCACGACGACCCGGGCGACGAGACCTGGCCGGTGTGGGCTGGCGTCATCCCGGTGCAGACCGTGCGCGGGGCGCCCGAGCCCGACGAGTTCGTCCAGCCGGGTACGCCGCAGCCGACGATGCGCAACAGGTAGGCCCGGGAGCTCCGCCGGGTCAGGGCTCGTCGATCAACTCTGGCCCGCGGTTGCGCGGCGCCACGATGGCCGTCCGGCCGGACAGCCCGGCGCCCTCGGCCGCGTCGCGCAGGGCCGCCTCGACCGGCGCCGCGTCCGCGCCCGGCGCCACGAAGGCCAGCACTGTGGAGCCCGCGCCCGACAGGAAGGCGCCGAGGGCGCCCGCCGCGCGCGCCGCGCCGGTGAGCCGGGGCAGCTGCGGGTACGCCACCGAGCGGTACGGCTCGTGGATGCGGTCCACGGTGAGGTCTGCGAGCAGCTCGTAGCGGCCGGAGGCGATCCCCGCCACGCCGATCGCGATGCGGCTCATGTTGGACACCGCGTCGCGGAGCGGCACCTCGGCCGGGAGCACGCGGCGCATGTCGGCGGTGGACAGCCGCCGGTCGGGGATGAACAGCACGGCGCGCAACCCGGGCGGCGCGTCGAACCGCACCGCCTCCACGCGCTCGCCCAGGTGTGCCGACACCACGAACCCGCCCATGAGCGCCGCCGCCGCGTTGTCCGGGTGGCCCTCGATCTCGGTCGCCAGTCGCAGCATCGCGGGCATCGTCAGCGTCCCGCCGCCCAGCGCGTTGCCGGCCCACACGCCGCCCACGGCGGCCGCAGAGGACGAGCCGAGCCCGCGCGACAGCGGGATGCGGTTGTGCGCGCTGATGCGCCAGCCGATCGCGGGCGGGCGCGGCCCAAGCTGCGCGCCGATGGCCGACTCGAGGCCCATCACGAACCGGTTCGACCGTTCGCCGCCCAGCTCCCCGGCACCCTCCCCGGTCGTGGTGAGCTCGATGGCCCCGTCGTTCTGGGCGGCCTCGACCGTCACGCGATTGCACAGGTCCAGCGCCAGCCCAAGGCAGTCGTAGCCGGCGCCGAGGTTCGCGGTCGAGGCGGGCACGTCCACCACAAGGCGCCGGCCCAGGACCGGCGACCAGTCGCCCGGCGTCTGCCAGTGGCCGGCGACCGAAGGGCGCGGCACGGTCTAGTCCCCGACCGGGTAGCAGGCGCCCGACGGCGCCGCGAGGCACTCGCCGGCCACGGGGCGGACGACGGGGTCGCGCCCGTCCGCGGACACGGCGCCGGCCCACGTGGAGCCCAGCCCGCGCGCGATCGACACCAGGTCCGAGAGCACCGCGGCGCCCGCGGCCGGTCCGCCGGCACCGGGCCCCTCGAAGGCGACCCGCCCGACCGGCTCCGCGTCGACTTCGATCCGGTTGAGCACGCCGTCGCAGCGGCCGAAGGGCGACCCGGCGGGGACCGCGGTCGGGACGACCGACGCCTCGACGGCGCCGTCCTCGGCCACGCGGGTCGTTGCGATCAGCCGGAGCGTCCGGCCCTCGGCGGCCAGCGCCGCCACGTCGTCGGCCGTGACGCCGGTGATCCCCGGCGCCCCGGGCCGGCCAGACGTGGTGCCCGGGCGATTCGAGACGGCGTCGGGCGAGATCCACGCTCCGAACGCCAACCGCGCGAGGATGACCAGCTTGTTGACCGCGTCCAAGCCCTCGACGTCGGCGGTCGGGTCCGCCTCCGCGTAGCCCTTCGCCTGCGCCTCGCGCAGGACGTCGGCGTACGCGCGGCCCTCCCGGGCCATCGCGGTGAGCATGTAGTTCGTCGTGCCGTTCACGATCCCGCGCACCCGGGCGATCCGGTCAGCGGCGAGGTCCTGCGCGATCGGGCCGAGGAGCGGGATGCCGCCGCCGACCGCCGCCTCGAACCGCAGCGTGGCGCCCGTCTCGCGGGCGAGCCGCTCGAGCTGCGGCCCGTGGTGGGCGATGACGTGCTTGTTGGCGGTGGCGACACTCCGCCCGGCCGCGAGCGCGGCGCGGACCAGCGAGTGGGCGGGCTCGTCGCCGCCCATGGCCTCGACGACCACGTCGATGTCACCGCGGGCCAGCAGCGCGAAGGCGTCGTCGGTCAGGAGCTCCGCGGGGATGCCGCCGGCGATCGCGCGATCGGTGAACTTCTCCGCGACGCCCGCCAGGATGAGCGGCCGGCCGTCGGCGGGGGCGAGGCGCGGCGACCGCTCGAGGAACGCGCGGACGACCTCGCGGCCGACCGTGCCGGCGCCGATCACGCCGACGCGCAGGGGCTGGGTGCTCAAGCTGTGGGTCTCCGGGCGGTGCTGGGCGTGCGGCGATGGTAGCGAACGCGCGCGCTGCTCCGCGACCGCCGTCTCGCCCGCGCACGAACGATTTGGCGGCGCACGGCCACCGGGCGGCGCACAATCGCCTCATGGAGCCCGACGACCCCTTCGACCTCGAGCGCTTCGTCGCGGCCCAGGGCGGCGTCTACGCCGACGTCGTCGGCGAGCTGCGCGGGGCGCGCAAGTCCAGCCACTGGATGTGGTTCGTCTTCCCCCAGGTGCTCGGCCTCGGCCAGACGACCATGTCCCGGCGCTACGCGATCCGCACGCTCCGCGAGGCGCGCGCCTACCTCGACCACCCCGTCCTGGGCAGCCGCCTGCGCGAGTGCACCGACCTCGTGCTCGCCGCCCCGCCCCATGCCACCGCGGCGTCGATCTTCGGCGGCATCGACGCGCTCAAGCTGCGCTCCTCGATGACCCTGTTCCTGCGCGCCGCGCCCGACGAGGCGCGCTGGCGGCAGGTCCTCGACCGCTACTACGCCGGTGCGCCCGATCCCCTCACCGACGACCTCCTGGCGTCGGGCTGAGCGGACGGCGCCGGGCGCTTGCGTCCGCCCGTCGCCGCGGTGGCGCCCTCCGTTACACTCCCCGCCAATGACCGTCGAGCTTGAGCCCGCCCCCGCCCCAGTCGCCGCGCCCGCCCCGCGCCCGCGCATCTTCTCCGGCATCCAGCCGTCCGGGATCCTGCATCTCGGCAACGACCTGGGCGCCATCCGCAACTACGTGATGCTCCAGTGGGAGTACGAGGCGATCTACTGCATCGTCGACTACCACGCGCTCACGAGCACCCACGACGGCGAGGCACTGCGCCGCCGGACGCGCGAGATGGCGGCCAGCCTGCTCGCCCTCGGCCTGGACCCGGACCGCTGCACGCTGTTCGTCCAGAGCCACCGCCCCGAGCACACCGAGCTGATGTGGCTCCTGGCCACGGTCACGCCGGTGAGCTGGCTGGAGCGGACGCCGACGTACAAGGAGAAGAAGCAGAACCAGCCCGACGACGTCAACCACGGGCTGCTGACGTACCCGGTCCTCCAGGCCGCCGACATCGCGATCTACAAGGCGGGCCTCGTGCCGGTGGGCAAGGACCAGGCCGCGCATCTGGAGCTGTCGCGCGAGATCGTCCGGGCGTTCAACAACCGCTACGGCCCGACGTTCCCCGAGGCCGAGGCGGTCTACACCGAGGCGCCGGTGGTCCTGGGCACCGACGGCGTCAAGAAGATGAGCAAGTCGGTCGGCAACACGATCGAGATCCTTGCCTCGCCTGACGAGATCCGCAAGCAGGTCATGTCGATGGTGACCGACACCAAGCGGATCCTGCGCACGGACCCCGGCCGCCCCGAGGTGTGCAACGTCTGCCAGCTCCACCGCTTCTTCGGCGACGACTGGGAGGCGATCCAGGACGGCGAGCGCACCGCGCGGACCGGCTGCGTCGACACCAAGAAGCTGCTGGCGCAGCGGATCATCGACCACTACGCACCCGCCCGCGAGCGGTTCGCCGAGCTGATGGCACACCCGGCCGAGATCGACGGGATCCTCGAGGCGGGCGCCGACCGGCTCAACCCGATGGCGCAGGCCACCATGGACGAGGTGCGCACGAAGATGGGGCTGCGCTAGGCAGCAGCCCACTCGCCTGCGGCACCAGACCCCGGCGCCGGACGCGCCGAGCCCGCTGGACGCTCAGACCCTACTTGTTCGAGCCCTTGGCCGTGCCCGTGAGCGGTGCCAGGTTGGGGTCGGCCAGCGAGCACTGCAGGCCGCGGTCGCCCGATTCCCACGACGCCGAATCCGGGTAGAAGAAGTAGTAGGTGTACTGGCTCGTGTCGATCGACGCGCCGACGTACGACTCGAAGGCGGGCGTGCAGTTGGCGTCGGTGAAGGCGTTCAGCTCGGCGTCGGTGGGGTACGACCCGCTGTCACTCAGGATGCCGGTGTAGAAGACCTCGTAGTGGTGCGTCTGCGAGCAGTTCATCGCGGTGGTCGTGTCGATCGTCGTGCTGGGATCGAAGGACGTGCTGTCGCCCTGCAGGTCGAAGCAGTCGCCCACCCGGAGGTCGGCGGGCTTGAGGTCGCCCGTCTTGTCGATCTCGCCGTTCGAGTTGCGGCCGGCGTTCGTGACGAAGGCGACGACGGCGCCGATGGCGACGATCACGAGGATCACCGCGATCCGGGCGCCCATGCTGGAGAGGAGCCCCTTCGCGACCTGCTTCTGGGCACTCGCCGGCTGCAGGGTCGAGGTGGCGCCGGGCCAGCCGCCGGGCGCCGCCGAGCCGGGCATCGCCGGGGGTGCCGCGAACCCGGTGCCAGACGCGTCCGGGGCCGGGCCGGGCGCGGCGCCCCACGACGGAGCGGCCGGCGCGGGCGCTGCGGGCGGCGCAGCTGACCAGCCGCCCGGGACCGTCGGCGCGCCGGGCGGCGTTCCGGCCGGCGGCACGGGCGTAGCGCCGGCGGGACCGGTCGCGGCGCCTGAGGCCCACGGGTCCGGCGAGGGAGCGGGCTGGCTGGCCTGGCCTGTGGACGCCTCGCCGCCGCGGATCAGCCCGCACGTCTGGCAGGCGACCACCGCCTCATCGTTCACGGCCGCACACCGACCGCACACCCAGCCGCTCGCCATCAGCCCTCAACCTCCCTGCACCCCGCGTCGACCCCACGACCGGGACGTTCGTGCGCAGGATGACGGGACCGTCCCGGGCGCGCAATGGGCCGATTGACGCCGTGCAAGCGGTGAGCGCGCGCTAACCAAGGCGTCGTAGGCTGTCGCTATGCCGGTAGAGCTCTCGGAACGGCAGCGTCGGCTGCTCGACACCGTCCTGGTCCTCGCCGTGGTGGCGCTCGGCTTCGTCGTCGTGACCGAGGTGGCGGGCGTCCTCGCCTACTTCGCCGACGTGCTGCTCCTGTTCTTCCTGGCGTGGCTGATCGCGTTCGCGATCCTGCCGCTGATCAGTCTCGTCAAGCGGCTCGTGCCCGCCCTGCCGGACGTCGTGGCGGTGATCCTGGTCTACCTGGCGGTGGTCGGGGTGCTGCTCGCGCTGATCATCCAGATCTCGGCGGGCCTGGCGGCGTCCATCGGCCAGTTCGTCAACGACCTCCCGCAGCACAACGCGGAGCTCATCAAGTGGCTCAAGGACGTCCAGGACCGCCTCGCGGCCGTGGGCTTCCAGGTGGACCTCGTCGGGCAGGTCCCGGTGATCATCGCCAACCTCCAGTCCTGGGCGACCCAGCTCATCGGGCCGCTGCAGCAGGTGGCGATCGCGAGCGTCGGCGTCCTGGGCAACATCCTGATCGTCGTGATCCTCTCCGTCTACCTCGCGGTGGACCGCGAGGACGCGCTGGCCTTCGTGTACCGGCTGGTGCCGCCGGGGCGGACGAGCACCGCGCGCCTGGTCCAGATCAGCGTGGCGCGCTCGTTCGGCGGGTTCCTCCGGACCCAGCTCGTGATGGGCGTCGTGTTCGGCCTGCTGACCGCGGTCGTCAACGTCGTGTTCGGGCTCCCGTACGGCGACCTGACCTCGGTGTCCGCAGGCGTGCTGCACGCCATCCCGTTCTTCGGCCCGTTCCTGTCCTGGCTGCCGCCGGTCCTCGTGGCGCTCCTCGCCACCCAGTTCCCCGTCTGGCTCGTCGTCCTCGGGATCATGGCCGTCGGCTGGTTCGTCACGATGAACGTGCTGCAGCCGCGTCTGATGGCCGGTGCCGTGGGCATCCACCCGATCGTCGTCCTCGGGTCGGTCGTCGTCGGGTCGAAGGTCGCCGGCATCCCGGGCGCGATCTTCGGCATCCCGATCGCCGCGGTGCTGTCGGCGTTCTTCTTCCACTGGTTCGAGCGGTCGCGCGAGGGCGGCTCCGTGGCCGACCGGGCCACCAAGCGGCTCCAGGAGCGCGAGGGCCACCCGGTGCGGCGTCCCCAGGAGCCCATCGCGGGGCTGGACGAGGACGTGGACGAGGTCCGCGATGCACGGCGGGTCGGCGTCGAGGCCGCCGCCTCCGGGGCGCGGTCGAGCGCCACGAGCCAGGCCCACCGGCTGACCCTCCCCGAGTCTGCCGAGGCCCCGGCCGCCCCGGCCGCGACGGGCGACACGGCGCCGGGGCCCCTGTCGGCCGAGGCGGAGGGATGAGCGCCGAGGACACCGACCGTCCCGAGATGACCCGGGAGCGCGCGCGCACCGAGCGGCGCGACGTGGACAAGGAGCGCGGCGAGCCGCTGGCTGGCGCCCGCGGCGGGAGGCGGGCGCTCAAGCGCATGGGTCGCCCGCTCGACGCGTGGGCGACGCGTCCGCGCATCCTGGTCACCAACGACGACGGCATCGAGTCGCACGGGATCGTCGCGCTCAAGCGCGCGCTCGACGCCATCGGCGACGTCGTGGTCGTGGCGCCCGACTCCAACCAGTCGGCCGTGGGGCACCAGAAGACGCTCACCCGGCCGCTTCGGGTGCGCGAGCGGACGATGCCCGACGGGTCCACGGGCTATGCGATCGACGGCTCCCCCACAGACGCGGTGAGCCTGGGACTGCTCGGCTTCTTCGACGAGGGGTTCGACCTCGTGGCGTCCGGGATCAACTACGGCGCCAACCTGGGCGACGACCTCACCTACTCGGGCACGGTCTCGGCCGCGATGGAGGCGATCATCAACAGCACGCCCGCCTTCGCGATCTCGCAGGAGTACTCGGAGCACGTGGACTTCACGCTCGCCGGGATCGCCGCCGCGATCGTCGCGCGGAACATCCTCGAGCACGGCCTCCGGCACAGCGAGCTGCTCAACGTCAACGTCCCGGCGGTCAGCGTCGAGGAGTGCGGCGGGATCGAGGTCACCCGACTCGGCAAGCGCATCTACCAGGACGGGCTCGTCGGGCGCGTCGACCCGCGCGGCATGCCCTACTACTGGATCGGCGGCCCGCCCCCCTCGGGTATCGCCTTGCCGGGCACCGACTTCCACGCCATCGTCAACCGCCGCGTGTCGGTCACGCCGGTGCACCTCGACCTGACCGGGCGCCGCCTGCTGCGCGAGCTCCCGTCATGGGACTGGACGCTCGACGTCTCGGCGGCGGCGAGTGGCGAGGAGGCGGAGAAGCTGCGGCCCACGCCGCTCGAGCAGGAGCGCTTCGCGGAGGAGACGAAGCTCGAGCGGCGGTAGGCGGCCGAAGGTCGCGAGGCCGGACGCGGCGAGGCCGGACGTCGCGAGGCCGGACGTCGCGAGGGCGGACGCGGCGGCAGCCGGGAGGCGGCGGGCGGCAGCACGGCGGCGCCTGCCAGCATCGGGCGACCTGCTGGCGTCGGGGCTGCCCATCGGCGATGATCGGCGAACGCCGCGACGATGGGGACGCGGGCCACGGAGGGAACCCGATGAACGACCTTGCTGGGATGCTCGGCGGACTGGGCGGCACGGGGGGCGGCGATCTCGTCGGCGCGATCAGCGGCCTCGTCGGCGGACACGGCGGCCTCGAGGGGCTTATCGGCCAGCTGAGCCAGGGCGGCCTCGGCGAGGCCGTGAGCTCTTGGGTGGGCGCGGGCCCCAATCACCACGTCGAGCCGCAGGCACTCGCCAGCGCCCTCGGCCAGGACAAGGTGAGCGCCCTCGCGAAGCAGAGTGGCCTGCCGGTCGAGCAGTTCCTGCCGATCCTCGCCGGGGCGCTGCCGTCGATCGTCGACGCGCTGACGCCACACGGCCAGGTCCCGAGCGGCAATGCCGCGTCCGGTTTCGACATCGGCGGCATGCTGCAGGGCCTCGGCGAGGCGGCGGCGGCCGGCCCCGGCTCCCCGCTCGGGCAGCTCGGGAACATCCTCGGCGGGCTGGGGGGCAAGCAGGGCTGACCGCCTCCCAGGGGATCGGGGGCCGGTAACCCGACGCGCGCCTCTAGCGCCGCCAGCGCCGGCGGTCGGCGAGGACCTCGCGCGCCGCGTTGCGTCCCGGGGCGCCCGTGACGCCGCCGCCGGGGTGCGCGCCCGAGCCCGCGAGGTACAGCCCGCTCACCGGCATGCGGTAGCGCGACCAGCCCAGGAGCGGCCGCCACAGCCAGAACGAGTCGAGTGCCGGCTCCGCGTGCATCGGGTGGCCGCCCGTGAGGCCGTACTCGCGCGCGAGGTCGGCGGGCGTGAGCACCTGGCGCGCCGTGACGCGGGCCGAGATGCCCGGCGCAACGGTCTCGAGCGAGCGCAGCACGGCGTCCCCCACCGCATCGCGCTGGGCCTCCCAGTCGGCTGCAGCGAGTCCGTTCGGCATCCACTGGGCGAGCACGCTCATGACCTGCGTGCCCTCCTTGGCGCCCTCCACGAGCGACGGGTCCACGAGCGAGGGGATCGTGGCCTCGAGGACCGGCTGGTCGGCGAACCGCCCGTACTTGGACGCGTCGAAGGCGCGCTCGACGTCATCGATCGAGGTGGTCCCCACCTGGATCCGGCCGCGCAGGAGCCGGGGATCGCCGGCGGCCGCCGGGAACTCCGGCAGCCCGTCGAGCGCGAGGTTGACCTTGGCCGACACGGCCGGGGTGCGGATGTTGCCCGCCCGCCAGCGCATCGTCGGGCCGACGGTGACCGGGTCGACGAGGTCGGTCAACAGCGCCCTGGGCCCGAGGCCCGACACCACCGCGGGCGCGGCGATCTCCTCGCCCGAGACGAGCACCACGCCCGTGACAGCGCCGTCGGCCGCGGCGATCCGCGCCACGCGCGCGCCGGTCCGGATCTCCGCACCCGCGATCCGGGCCGCGGATGCGAGCGCCTCGGACACGGCGGAGGGGCCGCCCTTCGCGAACACGGTCTCGCCCGCCCCGCCGCCGTCGTTGGCCGCCGCGTCGGCGAGGAGGACCGAGGTCGAGCCGGCGGACCACGGGCCCATCGCCGTGTGGCGGACGCCACGCCAGGCCGTGGTCGCGCGGATGGGATCGGTCGCGAACGACTCGCCCACGAAGTCCGCCACCGCCATCGCGAGCACCCGCAGGATGGTCCGCCCGTCGTCGCGGCCCATGCCCCGGAACGCGCGGGCGAGGCGCAGCCCCATCAGCGCATCCCCAGCGCCCGGGCCCTTGATGTCCGGAGGCGTCTCATCGCCGATGTCGGCGAGGAACTTCGAGAGCGCCCGCACCCGCCGGTCGAACTCGACGAACGCCGTGGCGTCGTCGTCAGACCAGGCGCGCAGCGACTCCACGCTCTTGCCCAGATCGGCCCACAGCGTCACCGCGCGGCCGTCGGGCTGGGGCGCGAAGACGCGGACCTCGGGCGACACGAGCGCCATGCCGTAGCCGCCGAGGTCCAGTTCGCGGGCGACCGAGGCCCGCAGCCGCCCCACGGTGTGGGCGAGCGCGGGCACGCGGACGCCGGGCGCGATCTCCTCGGTGACCGCGGCGCCGCCGACACGCTCGCGCGCCTCGAGCACCAGCACGCGCTGACCCGCCCGAGCGAGGTACGCCGCGGCGACGAGCCCGTTGTGGCCGGCGCCGACGACGATGACGTCGTACATGGTCGGGGTGGTCGCCATGTCAGGCCGCCTTCAGGCCGCGGGCGCGCAGCACCTCGAGCGCCGCGAGCCGCCCGTTGGCGCCCATGAGGCCGCCGCCCGGGTGCGTCGACGAGCCCGAGAGGTACAGGTTCTGGACCGGCGTCCTGAACCTTGCGTAGCCGGGAACCGGTCGGTTGAAGAACAGTTGCTCGAGGCTGAGCTCGCCCTGGAAGATGTTGCCCTCGGTGAGCCCGATGGTCCGCTCGATGTCGAGCGGCGTGAGCACCTGGCGGCCGATCACGATGTCGCGGATGTTGGGCGCGAACTCCGCGATCCGGTCGATCACCGCGTCGCCGAACGCCTCGCGCTGGTCGTCCCAGGTGCCCAGTTCGGGTGCCAGCTTGTACGGCGCGTACTGGACGAAGCAGCTGATCACGTGCTTGCCAGGGGGCGCCATCTGCGGGTCCACCAGCGTCGGGATGATCATGTCGATGTAGGGACGGCGGCTGAAGTGGCCGTACTTGGCGTCGTCGTAGGCCTGCTCCATCTCGGTCGGGTGCGGGCTGAACGAGATCGCGCCGCGGAGGTGCTCGCCGGGCCCGGGCAGGCACGTGAAGTCGGGCAGCCGGTCGACTGCCAGGTTCACCTTGCCGGAGCTGCCGCGGAACTTGAACCGCCGCACCTCCTGCTCGAACGCCGGGTCGAGCGAGCCGGGCTCGAGCAGGTCGAGGAACGTCACCTTGGCATCGGCGGAGCTGAGCACCGCGGCGGCCTCGATCTCCTCGCCGCTCTCGAGCGCGACGCCCGTCGCCCGACCGTTCTTGACCACGATCCGCGCGACGGGCGCCTCGGTGCGGATCTCGGCGCCCAGCGCCTGGGCCGCCCGGGCGATCGCGTACGAGACCCCGCCGGTGCCGCCCTTGGGGATGCCCCAGGCACGGAACGCGCCGTCGATCTCGCCCATGTAGTGGTGGAGCAGCACGTAGGCAGTGCCCGGCGAGTTGATGCCCTGATAGGTGCCGATGATCCCCGACGCCGACATCGTGGCCTTGAGCGGCTCGGTCTCGAACCACTGGTCGAGGAAGTCCTTGGCCGACATCGTCATCAGCTGGACGAAGACCGCCTGCTGGCGCTCCGGCAGCTGCCCGAAGCGGCGGGCCAGGCTCGCGATCGGCAGCAGCGGGCGCGGGTCGTTGTCGGTTGGGTCGCCCGGGACGATGCCGAGGATCGGCTTGATGAACCGGGCCATCTCGACCATGAGCTGGCCGTACTCCTCGTACGCCTCGGCGTCGCCCTTGGACCAGCGGCGCAGCTCGCGGATGGTCCGCCCGTGGTCGTTGACGCGCCACAGGTAGTCGCCGCCCGCGGGGGTCGCGTCGACGCCCTTGCGGAGCGGGGTGAACGTGCCGTCGAGCGGCAGGATGTCCAGGCCGTAGCGTGGCAGGTTGAGGTCCCGGATGATCTCCGGCCGGAGCAGGCTGACGACGTAGCTCGCCACCGAGAACCGGAACCCCGGCACGATCTCCTCGGTGACGGCGGCGCCGCCGAGCACGTAGCGGCGCTCGAGGACCAGCGTCTTGAGTCCCGCCCTCGCGAGGTACGCGGCGGAGACCAGACCGTTGTGCCCCCCGCCGATGATCACCGCGTCATAGCGCTGCGGCACGCCACCCCTCCGTCTGGGACGCGCGGCCCGTGGGCCGCTATCCAACCTGCATGGGATCGATGCAGTCTAGCCGAATTGGTGCCGACGCCGGCTCGCCGCGTGTCCGACGCGTGCTGGCCTGGCCTGACCCCGACCGAGCGCGCGCCCGAGCTGGCGGGACCCTCCCCGCCAGACAGCCGATTCCGGGTCGTTCGCGTATGGCAGAACCACCAGCGGACGGCGGGGTCTGGACTGCTTCTTCTTCGCTGGCGGAGAAGCTCCGCGATTCGCGAACGACCCGGAATCCAGCGTTGGCGGAGTAGGTGCACCGGGGCGCGCAGCGACTGCGCGCCGCGCGAAGGGCAGCCGAGCCGGCGGGACGCCCCCCTACCAGCCCTCGCGGAGCGTGCGCTCGAGCGCGGCGAGCACCAGATCGGCGCTGCTGCGGTCGATGCACAGGGGCGGCTTCACCTTGAGCACGTTGTTGCCGTCGCCGGTGGGCTGGACGATGACGCCCAGCTCGAGCATCCGCTCGCAGATGGCGAGCGCCTCGGCGTCGGCGGGCTCGAGCGTCACGGGATCGCGCACCAGCTCCACCCCGAGGTACAGCCCCATGCCGTGGACCGCGCCCACGATCTCCGGGTGCGCGTCGGCCACGCGCTCAAGGCCCGCCTTGAGGTGCCCGCCGACCTCGCGGGCGTTCTCCCGGAGCCCCTCCCGATCGATCGTCTCGAGCACCGCCAGCCCTGCCGCGCACGAGACGGGCGACCCGCCCACCGAGGAGAAGAACGACCCCTCGGCGGCGAACGCCTCGGCGATCGCCCGTGTCGTCACCACGGCGCCCACGGCCATGCCGTTGCCGGCCGCCTTGGCCACGGTGACGATGTCCGGCACCACGCCCTGCTGCTCGAACGCCCACTGGTGGTGGCCGAGCCGCGAGTACCCGGTCTGGACCTCGTCGCCGACGGCCAGCCCGCCCGCACCCCGCACCGCCGAATACACCTCGCGCAGGTAGCCGTCGGGCAGGACGAGGCCGCCCGCGTTGCCGTACAGCGGCTCGGCGATGAACGCGGCCGGCGCGCGGCCCTCGGCGGCCAGCCGCGACAGGGTCGAGCGCACGTCGTCCGCATACCGGGTCCCGGCATCGGCCCCGCGATGGCGGCCGCGGTAGGTGTTCGGCGCCTCCACCGCGTGCACCCACCCCGGGCGCGTGCCGAGCGCCCGCGGGTTGTCGATCGCGGAGGTGGTGATCGCGTCGGCGGCGCCGGTCCAGCCGTGGTACGCGCCGCGGACGCACAGGACGTCCTCGTGGCCCGTCGCGGTCCGCGCGAGGCGCAGCGCCAGCTCATTCGCCTCGGACCCGGTGCTCACCAGGAAGACCGTGTCGAGCGGTGCCGGGAAGCGGGCGGCGAGCGCCTCCGCGAACTCGACCATGACGCGGTAGAGGAACCGCGAGTTGGTGTTGAGCCTCGCCAGCTGGCGACGGACCGCCTCCTCGACGGCCGGGTGGGAGTGGCCGAGCACGGCCACGTTGTTGACGATGTCGACGTAGGCCCGGCCGCGCGTGTCCACCAGGTGCTGGCGCCAGCCGCGCTCGATCCGGGGCGGAGCGGCGTAGTAGTGCTCCTGGACGGCGGCGACGACGCGATCCCGTCGGGCCAGCAGGGCACCGGCGTCGTCCGGGGGCGTGGCAGCACAGCCTGGCGCGAGGCCGAGCAGCCGCGAGGGTTCGGGGCACAGCGTCAGCCAGGCGTCGGCGAGCGACGGCACCGCCCGCCGGGGGGGCTCGAGCCCCGGCTCCACCACGAGCTGGACGTGGACACCGCTCAAGAGGCCGTCGACGCCGGCGGCCACGACGCGACCGAGGGGTGCCCCCGCCGCGACGCGCTCGTCGCTCGCGCCAGCCGAATGCGCGTCCACGCCGTCGAGGAGCACGTCGAAGCCGTCGGCGGCGATCCTGGCGCCGCCTGGTCGCCAGTGGAGAACCCCGGCGACCGGCGCCACGACCGCGGTGCCGACGGGCGCGAACACGTCGGCGCCGAGGTGGATCGTCTCGGGCTCGGCCATCGCATCGAGCGTGGCGTCGGCCAGCCGCGCCTCTCCCCACCGCCCGATCGCGAGCGGGCCGGCGGATCTGATCGCCGCAGCGCTTACGGCGGCCGTCCCCGTGGCGGCGGCCGCCAGCGCGTCACTGGTCGTGGACAGGTCGAGGATGGGCGCCTCGCCGAGGCCGGCGACCAGCGGCACAAGGCGCGTCGGCACCGTGTGCACGCGCCTGGACCCGAGGCCCGCCACCGTCCGGAACACCTGCTCGGCGAGCGCCATCGGGACGGCCGCCACCGCCTCCAGTGCTGCCCACTCGCCGTCGCGCACACTCGCCACGTAGGCGTTGTCGGGGTCGAGCGCCAGCTGCTGGTCGCCGCTGATCGCCACGGCGGCGGACCGCGCCACGACCATCGGCCACAGCGACGCGAGCTCCACCCCGGTGAGCGGAAGCAGCGGCAGGAACCCGCGCGCCACGTCCCGGGCGGCCTGGAGCGGCGCCTCGAGGGCGTGGTAGGCGTCGGCGGCCATCGTCACCGCCAGCTCGGCGGCGAGCCAGGTCCGGGACAGGTCGCCGAAGTCGATCAGGCCGGTCGGCACCGGGCGCCCGGCGGCGTCGCGCCGGACGAGCGTGTTGACGTCGGTGACGTCCTGGTGGAGCGCCTGGACGCGCAGCTCGGCGGCGAGCGGCGCGAGCGCTGCCTCGGCGAGGCGGATCGCCGAGGCCAGCAGCTCGCGACGCTCGGCAGAACTCGAGAACGGCGCCAGCGCGGCGACGACCGACCCCGCGTGCCGCACGTCCCACTGGAGCGAGCGGTCGAGGGCCGGGTGGTCGAAGCCGTCCATGGCGAGCGCGATCCGCGCCGCCATCGCGCCGTGCGCGCGCAGGTAGGAGGGGGGCAGGTGGCCCTCGAGCATCGGCTCCCCGTCAAGCCAGGTGACCAGCCGCAGGTCGTGCTCGGCGCCGGAGGCGGCCTGGGCCCGCACGACCAGCGAGCCGTCACGGGAGGGCTGGGGCACGGGCACCTCGAACGGGAGGCCGGCTGCGGCGGCGCGGAGCATCGCGGCGTTCTCCGCCTCCAGGGCCGGGCGCCCCAGCCCCTCGCGGGCCACCTTGAACACGAACCGCTCGCCGCCCGGCGTCGTCACCCGGTAGTTGCGGTCCTGCTGGCTCCACAGCTCGAGGAGCTCCCCCTCGACGGCGAACGCCTCGCGCAGGAGCCGGGCAGCCTCGGCGGCGTCGACATCGGGTCGCCGGTGCTCGAGGCCGCGGAACGGGTTGTCGCGCATCGCGCCATGGTGGCAGACGGGCTGCCCGCGCGAGTTCTCAGACGGGAATGGCGCTGCTCGGCCGCTGCACCGGCAGCACCGCGGGCGGGGTCGGCGACGTGAAGTGCATCGGCACGGCGCCGGGCAGCCTGAGCAGCTCGGGCACGGTGACGAAGGTGTAGCCGTGCCCGCGGTACCAGGCGATCACCGCCGGCAGCGCGGCCACGTCGATCGGGCTGCCGCAGTGCCCCAGGATCACCGACCCGTTCTTGCCCCTGGTCGCCGCCCGCACGTACGACGATGTCGGCCAGGGCCGTCCGTCCGGCCGCCGCGACGAGTCGGCGAACGAGGTGTCCCAGTTGAGGATCACCGGGTAGCCGGTGGCGCGGGCGGCGATGAGCGTGCCGGGGCTGTAGGCGCCGTACGGCGGCCGGAAGACCGAGAGCGACCGACGGCCGATGACGTCCTCGAGCGCCATCCGGTCAGACCACATCTGGTTCCACTGCCCCACGTAGGTCAGGCGCGGCATGTACGGGTGGGTGGCTGAGTGGTTGCCGATCGGGAAGCCGAGGCCCGCGATGCGCCGCCACAGCGCAGGCGCGTGCACGACGTTGACCGAGTTCGGGAAGAAGGTCGCCGGCGTCTGCGTCTGCACCAGGACGTCCACGAGCGCCCCGCACACCTTCGGGCCGTAGCCGTCGTCAAACGTGAGCGCGACGTCCTTGCCGCCCCGGGGGCCGTGGCTGACGACCGTGGCCACCGGCCGGCCGATCGGCTCAGCCTCGGTGTGCCCGGGCGGACCCCAGCCGAGCGCCGGGACGTCGGCCACTGAGAGCGCCGCCAGCGCGATGACGAGCGCGACGAGGCCGGAGCGGGATGACGGGCGCGACTGACGGAGGGTGGGCACGGCAGCCGCTGCGACGGCCGCTGCGGCTGCGCCGTGACGGCCACGGCGCGGGCACCCGGCGCGGACCGGACAGTTCCATCCAGCCTGCATCATCCTCATGCATACTTCCCCGGTCACCAGTGCTGGAGGTTGCGTGTGAGCGTCGGCACCCCGTTCCACCCCCGGGCCGCGGCCTTGAACCGCAAGATGCAGTGGCGCGAGTGGTCCGGCTACTGGGCGTCGTCGGTCTACGCCGACTTCCACGACATCGAGTACAACGCGATCCGCGAGGCGGCGGCCGTCATCGACGTCAGCCCGCTCTACAAGTACCGGATCACGGGCCCCGACGCCATTGCGCTCGCCGACCGGGTGATCACCCGCGACGCGACCAGGCTCAAGGTCGGTCAGGTCTACTACACGCCGTGGTGCGACGAGCACGGCAAGGTCATCGACGACGGCACGGTCCACCGGGTGGGCGAGCAGGAGCTCCGCTGGACTGCCGCCGACCCGCAGTACCGCTGGCTGTCGCTCAACGCCGCGGGCCTCGACGTCCAGATCGAGGACGTCTCCGAGACCGTCGCCGCGCTCGCGCTCCAGGGCCCGTTCAGCCGCGCGGTGCTCGAGGCGGCCACGGGCGAGGACTGGGCCGACCTGCGCTACTTCGGGCGCCGCACGACAACGGTCGCCGGGGTCGCCGTCGACGTCAGCCGGACCGGCTACACCGGCGACCTCGGGTACGAGCTCTGGGTCCCGGCCGAGCACGCGGAGGAGGTCTGGGACCGCCTGTTCGAGGTGGGCGGCGCCTGGGCGATCCGCCCCGCCGGGATGCTGGCGCTCGACGTGGTCCGGCTCGAGGCCGGCCTGATCCTGCTCGAGGTGGACTACACCTCGGCGCGCCACGCGATGAACCCCGAGCAGAACTACAGCCCCTTCGAGATCGGGCTCGGCCGGCTCGTGTCGTTCGACAAGGCGGACTACGTCGGCCGGCGCGCGCTCCAGGCCGAGCAGGCGTCGGGCGGGCCGGCGCGCCGGCTGGTCGGCCTCCAGCTCGACTGGTACGACATCGAGGCGCTGTTCGACGCGCAGGGCCTGCCGCCGGCGATCTCGCCCACCGTGGACCGGTCGCCCATCCCGGTGTTCGCCGACGGCCGCGTCGTCGGCAAGGCTACCTCGCACGGCTGGAGCCCCATCCTCAAGCAGGCCATCGCGCTCGCCTCGGTGCCGGCGCGGCTCGACCGCGTCGGGACGCGGCTCCAGGTGGAGTGGACCGTCGAGGGGCGCCGCGGGCGCGTCGGGGCCCGGGTCGTCGAGCTGCCCTTCCTCGACCTCCAGCGGAAGCGGCTGTGAGCGCGGCGGGCGCGGCAGCCAGCCCTCCTGACTGGGCCGCCTTCGACGCCCTGGTCGAGGCGCGCCTCCCGCAGTGGACCCGCGAGCTCGTCGAGTACCTCGCGATCCCCTCCGAGGGCGGCGACGCGGCCGCGCTGCGGGCGGCGGCCGACTGGACGGCAGCGCGCCTGGCGGCGGCCGGGGCAGCGGTCGAGGTGCTCGAGCTCGCGGGCCTGCCGCCGCTCGTGGTGGGCGAGCTGGGCGACGGGCCGCGCACGCTCAGCGGCGTCCAGCACTACGACGTGCAGCCGGCGGTCCCGGTCGAGCTGTGGACGACGCCGCCCTACGCGCCCCACGTCCGCGACGGCCGCGTGTGGGCGCGCGGCGCCACCGACAACAAGGGCGAGTTCCTGCCGCGGCTCTGGGCGCTCGAGGCATACCGCGACGCCATCGGCCCGCTCCCCTGCCGGGTCCGGTTCCTGGTCGAGGGCCAGGAGGAGACGGGCTCCGGCGGGCTCGACGCGCTCCTGGACCTGGCCCCCCGGCTGCGCGAGGCGGACGCCGCGCTGATCGAGGGCGGCGGGCTGGACCTCACGGGCCGGCCCAGCGTGGTCGGCGGCGGCAAGGGCATCGTGGTCTTCGAGCTGTCCCTGCGGACCCTCGCGCACGACGCCCACTCGAGCCTCTCGGTGGTCCTGCCCAACGCCGCCCACCGGCTCGTGGCCGCGCTGGCGACGTTCTGGGACGCCGACGGCCGGCCGGCGATCCGGGGCCTCGATGCCGGCAAGCGGCCGCCGACGCCGGCCCAGCTCTCGGTCATCGCGGCGCAGGACCAGCAGGACCTCGCGGACATCCGGGCGGACTGGGCCGTGGACCGCTTCCTGGGCGGCCTCGACGGCGTGGCCGCGATGGAGGCGCTGACCTTCGAGACGACGCTCAACCTGCAGGGACTGTGGGCCGGCCACACCGAGTCGACGCCCAAGACCGTGACGCCGGCCGAGGCGCACGCCAGGCTCGACGTGCGGATCGTCCCCGACCAAGACCCCGTCGAGGTGCTGGCCGCCGTCCGACGCCACCTCGACGACCACGGCTTCGCCGACGTCGAGATCCGGCCGCGGGAGGGCGAGCCCGCGTGGTGGACGCCCCCCGACCACGTGGTCGTCGCGACGGCGGCCGCCGTGTCGAGCGAGGTGGCGGGCCAGGAGACCACCCTGGGCGTCTCGATGGCCGGCACCGTGCCGATGGCCCAGGTCTGCGCGCGTCAGCGCGTGCCGTGCGTCTCCCTCGGCACCGGCCGCGCCGACTGCCGCGCCCACGCGCCCGACGAGAACATCCGCCTCGACGACCTCGCGGACGCCGCGAGGATGATGGCCCGCTTCGTCGACGCGTTCGCCCGCCTGCCCGAGGTGCCCCGAGTCCCCTGAGCGAGGGCTCGAGTCGCGGGCGGCGCGGTCCGCCGCTCGACTACGGGAGGACGAGCTGCGCCCCGCCGGTCACGGTGACCGACTTGGCCGCGGGCGCGACGGCCAGGGTCACGACGGAGCCGCTGTCGATCGTGCCCGTCAGCTGCCTGACGGCCCGCAGGGTGGCCTTCGCGCCGCCAGCCGCCGAGATCGTCGCCGTGTCCGTGGTGAGATCGCCGAGTTCAGCGGTGGAGCTGCCGAGCGCGGTGACCGTGAGCTGGGCCACGCTGCCGATCCCCCTGAGCGTCGCCCCGCCGGAAACGGACACGGTGATGGCCATCTGCATGACGTCCACCGTGCCGGTCGCGCCGCCGCTGAGCGCGACGGAACCCAACATCGAGGAGGTGATTCGAACGGTGACGGGCTTGGTCGAGGTGAAGCCGGGCGCAGCGACGCTGACGTCGAGCTCGGTGCCGACGACCGTCGTCTGGACCAGGGGCAGGATGTTGGAGGGCGCCTCGATCTGCACGGAGCTGACGCTGCCGGCCGCGAGCACCAGGTTGAGCGGGCCGTCCACGGACAGCGCGCTGAAGGCCCCGACGGTCCGGGCTTCGGTCTTGCTGCCGGTCGCGGCCGGGACGGGCGTCGCCGACCCGAGCGGCCCGCCGCAGGCTGCGAGGGCGAGCGCGGCGGCGGCCAGCAGGGCGAGGCGGGCGCGGCGTGGCGCGCGTGAGGGCATGGGGGTATCGCTCCGATCTGCGGACGCACGGGCAGGATGCCGCCGCTCCGGGCGGGCGGCCGAGGGCCGGAGGTGGCCCGGCTGCGGGCCGCAGGTCGCCGGATCGAGGGGCGACTCGGCCCCCAAGCGTTGAGCCGCGGCCACATCGGGCGGCGTCAGATTCGTGCAGTCAGGGCCCTGCGGATGTCGGGCCCCGCCCGCTCAGCCGCTGACCTTCGCCAGGGCGGCCCCGAACGCGACCGTCGTGGCCTGGTCGACGCCGCTCGTGACCAGCAGCCAGCTCGGCTGCTGACCGCGGGCCACGACGATCGCGAACCCGCCCGCATCGGTGGCGACGAGCCTTCCCGCCAGGGAGCCGAACGCCGCGTCGCCGACCTCGCTGCCCGACGGGACGCAGCCGCCGCCGTCGGTGCAGAACGAGCCCTCGGACAACGCGAGGGTCGCGCCGCCCGGCCCCTTGTAGGTGATCGTGAGCCAGCCGCCGTTGGCCAGCCGGTACTTGCCTGTCGTGACGCTCCAGCCCTTGGGCAGGACCGCGCAGTAGGCGGACCAGCTAACCGACTGGCCGATCCCCGGCCAGAAGTTGGGGTTGTTCCCCTCGGGCTGGCAGGGCGTCGCGCCACTCGCGGGCGTCGCGGTCGCCGAGGGCGACGGGGCGTCGGACGGGGCGTCGGACGACGTGGGCTCGGGGGTGGCGGCGTCCGTCGGGCTCGCCTCCGGGGATACGGACGGGTCCGATGCGGCAGACGGCTCCATGCTCGACGGGATGTCGCTGGGGGCCGCCGAGGCCACGCTGGCGGGAATTGTCGGGGTCCCTCCAGCAGCCGACGCCGACCCGGAGTCGGCCGGCGGTGTCGTTCCGCCGCAGGCGGCCGCGAGCAGGGCCGCGAGCAGGATCGAGGCGACCGTGGCGCGTCTCATGGAGCAAGCGTACCCGCGCTGCGCCCGGCGCGCTTCCGCGGAGCCTGCGCACGACGGCAGCCCGACGGGCCTCAGCCAGTCGACGTCGCGAGCCGGACCAGCGCCGGCGGCACGCCGAAGACGTCCTGGATCCTGGCGTCGGTGAGCACCTCCGCGGGCGTCCCGTCGGCGACCAGCCGGCCGTGGTCGAGCAGCACCAGCCGGGGGAAGAAGTGCGCCGCCAGCGCGAGGTCGTGGAGCACGGCGATCAGCGTCGTCCCGTCGTGCTCGTTGAGGTCGCGCATCAGCTCCATCGCCTCGACCTGGTGGCGCAGGTCGAGGTGCACGGTCGGCTCGTCGAGCAGCAGGGTCGGCGACTCCTGCGCTACCGCCAGGGCGAGCAGGACCAGCTGGCGCTCGCCCAGCGAGAGCTCGCGCGCGTCGCGCCCCAGCAGCCCGCCCAGGCCCACGCGGTCGATGGCCGAGGCCACCGCCGCCCGGTCGGCCGGGCGCATCCCGCGCAGGGCGTCCTCGTGCGGCAGCCGGCCAAGCGCCACGACCTCCTCCACGCGCATCGCGAACGGAAGCGCCGTCTGCTGCGGGACCACCGCCAGGCGGCGCGCCACGGCGCCGCGATCCATGCCGCCGACGGGCTGCCCGGCCAGCTCCACCCGCCCGGCGGCCGGGTGCAGGACGCCGGCGACCACGCGCAGCAGCGTCGACTTGCCCGCGCCGTTGGGCCCGATCAGGGCCACGCGCTCGCCCGGCTCCACGTGCACCGAGACGTCGCGCAGGATGGCACGGCCTCGCGCCTCGACCGTGACGCCGTCGAGCCAGACCGCCGCGGTCACAGCTCGTACCCCGTCCGCGTCCGCCGCAGCAGGACGAGGAAGAACGGCGCGCCGATGATCGCGGTCACGACGCCGACCGGGATGTCGCCCACGACCCGCGCCACGAGGTCCGCGTACACGAGCAGGACGGCGCCCCACAACGCCGAGATCGGGATCACCGCCCGGGCGTTCGGCCCGGTGAGCAGCCGGACGATGTGCGGCACCACGAGGCCGACGAAGCCGATCAGGCCCGACACGGTGACGGCGGCGGCCGTGACCAGCGACGCAAGGCCCAGCAGGAGTGGCCGCTCCCGCTCCACGTGCACCCCGAGGTGGGCGGCCGCATGCTCGCCGAGCAGCAGCCCGTTGAGCGAGCGGGCGCGAGAGGCGATCACGATCGAGCACACCAGGACGATGGGCAGCGAGCCGGCGAGCCGCTCCCAGGACGCCTGCTCGAAGCTGCCGAGCAGGTAGTTGAAGATCTGGCGCAGGGCGGCGCCCGAGAGGTACATGGCCATGGTCAGGCCGGCCGCCAGCAGCGAGGCGACGGCGTAGCCGGTCAGCAGCAGGCCCGTGAGCGGGGCCAGCCCGCTCACCCGCGCCACGCGGTAGACGACGGTGATGGACACCGTGGCGCCGACGAAGGCGAGCACGTTCGGGAGGCCGAAGCCGACGACATAGAGCTGGACGGGCAGCATGAGCCCGATCGCCGCCCCGAGCGCCGCGCCCGAGGCAGTGCCCAGCACATACGGGTCGGCGAGCGGGTTGCGCAGCAGGCCCTGGAACGTCGCGCCCGCGACCGCGAGCGCGGTGCCGACCGTCATCGCGAGCAGGACCCGCGGCACGCGCAGGTCCCACACGATCGCCTTGGTCGCGGCGTCGGCGGTCGAGAGGTGCGTGCCCAGCACCTTGTCGAGGACGATCGCCACGGAGTCTCCGAACGGCACGCTGACGCTGCCGAAGGCGACGCCGAGGACGCCCCCCACGACCAGCGCCACCGACCCGCCGACGAGGAGCCAGAAGCGGCGCTCGCGGCCGCGGACGGCTGCGCGGAGCTGTGCCCCGGTGCCGCCCGCGGTCACGACGCCCGAGGTCACGGGACGGCGGGGACCGGCGACGACTGCGGGATCGTCAGCTCCGGGTGGATGGCCGCGGCCAGGAGCTGGAGCCCGAGGAACAGGCGCGGCCCGGGTCGGGAGATCATCGTGTCGTCGATCACGGCGACCCTGTTGTCCTTCACCGCGTTCATCGTCGACCAGCCCGGCCGCTTGACCGCGTCGGCGACGGCGGTGCCGTCAGCGAGCAGGATGATGTCCGGGTTGGCCGCGATGAGCTTCTCGGCCGGCAGCGACCAGTCGGTCGTGGAGCCGGAGGTGACGGGCGTGCCGCCGGCGTCGGTGATCATCTCGGCCGCGAACGACTTGTCGGCCGGGGCGTAGCCCTCGCCGATCTCGTAGTACACCGTCGGCTTGGTCCCGCTCGCGACCGCGGCCTCGACCGCGTCGAACGCGGCCTGCATCTGGGCGTTGACCGTCGCGGCTGCCGCAGGCTCGCCCACCGCGGTCCCAATCAGCGTGTTGTCGGCCAGGACGTCGGCCACGTTGGGGGCGTAGACGACGATGACCGGGATGCCCAGGTCGCGGAGCCTCTTGATCGTGTCCGCCGGGGTGCCGTAGTTGCCGCCCGCGATCACGAGGTCGGCCTTGGCTGCCACGATCTTCTCGACGTCCACGGCAACCGCGCCGTTGTCGAACTTCTCGAAGTCCGGCACGGCGCTGGCCTCGGGCGGGTACAGGAAGATGTCCTGCGCCTTGCCGACCACGTCACCGCCCACGCCGAGCGCGAACAGGATTTCAGTCACGGCCGGCATGAGCGACACGATCCTGGTCGGCTGCGTGGGGATCGTGACCTGCGTGCCCTCGTCATCGGTGACGGTCACCGGGAAGGTGGCCGGCACGGGCGTGGCGGTGGGCGCCGCCGAGGGCACCGCCGACGGGGCGAGCGAGGGGGCGGCCGTGGGCAGGGCCGACGGCAGCGGGGTCGTTGTCGGCGGGATCGTCGCAGCCGGTGCCGCGCTGCACGCGCCGAGGAGGACGGCGAAGGCGAGCGATGCGACGGCGCGACGTACGCGGGGTGCTGTGAGGCGTGCGTCCACAGGGAACTCCGGAACGGTGGAGACAAGACGGACCCCCGGGCTTCGGGGTGGAAGCCGGGGGTCAGGCGGTGGATCGCACGGTACGCCTGACCTTTCTCTCGAAGGCTCGAGCGGCACGCCGGGCCGGCGACCGGACTTCCGCCCCCGCGAGGGCGGTCACCGTAGCGGGACTGTGCCGGATTCACACCGGCTTCGCGACCGTGGCGCGTCGGTTCTGCAGGGGCGCATGGCCCCGTTGACCGCGACAGCGTAGCACCACGACCGCAGGCGTAAGGGGCCGATAAGCCCCCCGCGCGAGGATGTCCGCACCGCCTCCTCCCGCCACAACGCACTCCCGCCGGAGGAGGGGCTCGATGGAGCTCGCTGGACGGATCCGATGGCTCGCGCTCGTGGCACCAGTGGCCCTCGCGGTTGCGGCGACCCTCGGTCGGCCGGCGCCCCCCGGCGCCCAGGCTGCGAGGCCGCCGGCCGAGCCTGCCGCCAGCCCGCCCGTCAGCCTCCCGTGCGCCGCGGTCGCGGAGCGGGGGGCGGTCAGGGCTGCGGGCGGCGCCTGGTACCGCCTGGAGCCCGTGCTCGACGCAGGGGGCACGCTGGCGGGTCAGCGGCTCACCGTCGGCCGCGGCGGGGTGATCTGGTCGGTCTCGCTGCCGCCGGAATCGTTCGCCTCCGGACCCGTCGGCGGGCGGGTGCTCGTGGGCGACGATGACGGCCGGCGGTCGCGCCTGCGCACGCTCGATGCGGCGAGGGGCTGCTGGTCGGACGTGGGCACGACCGCGGACGTCGTCCGCAGCGCGGTCCTCGCACCGGGCGGCCGCCTCTACGAGCACCGCGTCGAGCGGACGACGCGCCACGACCTGGGCGTCTGGGAGCGCGATGCCGAGGCCGGGCCAGCAGAGGCCTCGGCGCTGCTGGCGGGCCTGCCCGATGACGCGCGGTACGGCGCCACGTTCACGACCAGCCTGCTCGCCGCGCCCGATGGGCGCCTCGTCGTGAGCTCGTGCGGGATCGGCGCGTGCCGGACACGTGTCGTGGACCCCGCGTCGGGTCGAACCGACGCCGTTGCCGGGACCGGCCCCGCCGTCGGGCTGGCCGGCGAGCGGCTGATCGCGCTCGATGCCTGCGAAGGGCTGCCCTGCACGCTTGCGTCGTTCGACCTCGCCTCCGGCGCCGCGACGCCGCTCGACGACGTCGACGGGCCCGCGGTCGTCGCCCCAGATGCGCACGGCACGGTGGTGATGGCTGATGACGGCGGGCTCGGCGTCCTGCGGCTCGGCGGGCCCGGCCTCGACACCGGGATCCCGAACACGTCCGGGCTGGCGCCGATCCTCGCCGCCTCGACCGCCGATTCCGGCGCCGAGCCTCCGAGCGGCCAGATCGCGGTCGCGCCGGGCGGCCGCGTGACCGACCCGTCGGCGATCCGGTTCCTCGACCCGTCCGCCCTGCAGTTGACCGAGGAGGTGCTCCCATGACCGGTCGCCCGCTCCCGCGGATCATCGTCGCCGCCGCCGCGGCCGCCTGGCTCCTCGCATCGGTGACCGGGCTCGCGCTCGCTGCTACCCCCGACCCCACGATCCCGCCGGCGTGGCCCATCGACACCGCGCTCACCTACCGCTGGACCTCGGGGGCCGTGCCGCCGACGGCCATGAAGACCGCGGTGACTGCCGCGGCCGCGGACGCCAACGCGAGCAGACGCTCCCGCGCGCCCTCGTACGCCTACAGCAGCAGCGCTGCCAATGGCGTCTCGTACGGCACGAGCAACCCCTGCGGCGTCAACGGCATCGCCTGCTTCTCCCGCGACCCGGCGAACCGCTACTGGCACCTGTGGTACCGGGAGAACGGGCACCGCTACGACTGGGGCACGCTCAGCTGGTGCGAGATGAGCGGAAGCCCCACCGGGTGCTTCCGGGCGGAGACCATCACGATCGACGAACTCGGCCACGTCTCCGGGCTGGACCACCACGCCAACCTGCCCGACGACAGCGACTACACAGACGCCGTCGTGCAGACCTACAGCCACGCACGGCCGCAGGTGGGCTGGAACGCAAGCGCATTCGGACGCTGCGACGTCGCCACCCTCCAGCAGGTGTACGACGTGGCATCCTGGACCACCCCGTACTCGACCTGCCTCGACGTGCCGACAACCCTCGTGCTCGCCGTCTCGCCGACCTCGGTCAAGCTGGGCTCGAAGGCCACGTTCACCGCCACGCTCAAGAGCGCGGGCAGCGGCCGGCTCGACGGCAACCCGATGTCCGGGCGCGTCGTCGTGCTGCAGCGCAAGTCGGGCTCGTCCTGGTCGGACCTCGCCACGATGTCCGCGGGCAGCGCGGCCGGCACGTTCACCGCCGCCTACGCGCCGAGCAGCGCCCAGGACTTCCGGGCTGTCTTCCGCAAGCCGTCGGGTGAGGGCGTCCGCGCCTCGACCTCGTCGACGGTCAGGGTCACCATCGCCTGCACGACGATGCCGTGCCCGAATGTCGTGGGCGCGTCCACAACCGACGAAGGGGGGACCTCGCGATGGCAGCTCGACAGCCTCGAGCCGCTCGCCTCGGCGCTGCCGTAGGCCTGCTTGTGGTGCTCGCCGGGTGCTCGGGCGGCCCGGGCGCCCAGGCCGACCCGACGGGGGCGGCGAGTCCCCCGCCCGCCGCCAGCGCGGTCGGCTCCGTCGTCGCGAGCGCCGCGCCCGGCGGCACAGCGCCCGCCCCCGACTCGCCGTCCGCCGTGCCAGCGTCGCCTTCGCCGTCCAGCGGGGGATTCCCATCGCCGTCCGCCGTGCCGAGCCTGCCCGACGCGCCGCCCGAGGCAACCATCGGCGGCCTCGACGGCGGCGCGTCCGCCCGCGGCGCGCTCGGGTCCTACACCTGGGGCGGCAGCGGCACCGATGCGCCGTGGATCGTCGGCCGGGTCGCGGGCGACGTGCGGGCGGGCTCGGCGCTGACGGTGTCGCTCGCGGCCCCCGCTCCAGCCTCGTGGACTGCGGCCTGGGCCGGCGTGGCCGACGGCGTCGCCGGCGCCCCCACTGACGGCTCGACCGGAGGCGGCGTCGTCACGGTGACCGCGCCTCCGGGCGTTGGCGACTGGTCGCTCCGGGTCACGGCCTCGTTCGGCCCTGGCGCCAACGCCACCTACTACTGGCGGCTCACGGTGACGCCGTGAGGAGCGGACGCGCAGCGCCGCCGGCGCGGCGGGCGCGACCGGCGGCGGCCAGGCGGCGAACCGGAGTTGCGGGCCGCGCGACCGGCCCGCCCGGATCAGGCGATGGCGGCGGCCCCGGTCGCGCTGAAGATGGACGTCTGCGCGTCCTCGGGCAGCATCGCGCCCATGATCTTCTGGAGGGCGAGGAGGTGGACACACGAACCCCAACTCTCAAAGTAGTGGCACGTGCAGTGCCACACGCCGGCGTCGAGGCTGACGTGATGGGTGTCGTTGTCCCCACGGAACGTCAGGGCGATCCGCTCGATCGAGATCCGGTCCAGTTCCCGAGCGTAGCGATTCGCCTTCTCGACCTTGCCGATGAGAGAGGAGTGCATCGTCGCAGTACCTCCAGTCGCCCTGCGCGAGGGCGTCCACGAGGGCCGCCGTCCGGCCGGGTCCGCCGGGCCGGTGATGACGGTCGCAGGACCAAGCCTACACCCCCGGCGACACCTCGACACCCCCCTGAACGGCTGCCGCCGCCATGACCGCCGAACCTTCGAGCGGCGCAGCCGGACCACCACGACGTCAGCCGGCGGCCTCCGCGGCAGTGCACCGCTCGAGCAGCGGCTCGATGATCGAGCGCACCCCCGACGCCCGGCGGAGGAGCGCCGTCGGGCCGTCGGGCCGGAATAGCCCGGGCGTGGCCTCGCGCACGACGAGCCGCCCGCCGAGCCGCTCCACGACGAGGTCGCCGCTGCCCGCCACGGCCTCGGCGCCGGGCTCGACCACGCCCCCCTCGATGCCCGGCGCGCCGAGCACCTCGAGCAGCGCGGGCCAGGTGCCGACGTCGGTCCAGCCGACATCCATCGCGGCCATCACCACGATGCCTGCGGCCGCTGCAGGCTCCATCACGGCATAGTCGATGGATGGGCTGGGCAGCAACGCGTACGCCGCCGCCAGATCGCCAGCGAGGCCGCGCCGCACGCCGTCAACGATCTGCGGTGCGTGGCGCTCGAGCGCATCGACGATCGCGCGCCGGCGCCACAGGAACATGCCCGCGTTCCAGGCCACGCCGGGCAACGCGACCAGCTGGCGCGCGCGCTCGGGCCCGGGCTTCTCCTCGAACGCCGCGAGCGGGTACGCGTCGAGGCCGAGGAGCCGCTGCCGGCGGGTGACGTCCGGGCGCAGGTACCCGTACTCGGTCGCCGCGCGGGTGGGCTCGACGCCCAGCGTCACGAGGGGCGACGCGATCCCGAACGCACCCGTCGCCAGCGCCGCGCCGGCGTCGCGAAGCACGCTCCGGAACAGACCGTCGCGGGCGGGATCGATCCGGTGGTCGGCCGGCAGGACCGCCATCACGTCGTCAGGGTCGCAGTCCGGCTCCAGCGCGGCGAGGGCGATCGCCGCGGCCGTGTTGCGCCCCTCGGGCTCGACGATCAGCCGCGCGCTGGGTACCTGCGCCGCGACCAAGGGGGCCCAGACGGCCGACGCCACCACCAGGATGTCCGGGTGGCCGCCGAGCTCTGGGCCGTCAAGCCGGGCCACGGTCCGCTGCAGCAGCGTCTGCCCGCCCGGGAGGAGCGGCAGGAACGGCTTCGGGCGGGCGGCGGTGCTGAGCGGCCGGAGGCGCGTGCCGCCGCCTCCCGCCATGATCACGACGTCCATAACGGCATTCTACGAAGGACCGGCGGGCGGCAGGCCCCCGACAGCGCGGGCCGCACCGTGCGAATCGGCCCGTTCCGGACACCGGGACGTGCGAAGTTCGCACGGCCCATGCGCTCCGATAGCGTTGACGCGAGGCGACGCGTGTTCGTACGATCCGCAAACCGTCGGCCGGTCCGCCCGGCCAATTGCTGCCTGCCACCCCGAGGTCGCCCCCTCCGATGCCCGACACCGCCAGTCCGGCTCCCGCCTCGGGCAGCGAGGTTCCTGATGTCAGGATCGACGGGGTCACGAAGCGGTTCGGCGTCGTCACGGCGGTCGACGCGATGGACCTCTCGGTCCAGCGCGGCGAGTTCTACTCGTTCCTCGGGCCGTCCGGCTGCGGCAAGACCACGACGCTTCGCATGATCGCGGGCTTCGAGCAGCCGACGGCCGGCGAGATCTACCTCGCGGGGGCCCCGGTCGCCGGCGTGCCGCCCTACCACCGCAACGTGAACACGGTCTTCCAGAACTACGCCCTGTTTCCACACATGAACGTCGCCCGCAACGTGGGCTACGGCCTCCGCCAGAGGAAGACCTCGAAGGCCGACGAGGCGCGGCAGGTGGGCGAGGCGCTCGAGCTGGTCCGCCTGACCGGCTACGAGAACCGCCGAACGTGGGAGCTGTCGGGCGGCCAGCAGCAGCGCGTGGCACTCGCCCGGGCCCTCGTCAACCATCCCGCGGTGCTGCTGCTCGACGAACCGCTCGGCGCCCTCGACCGCAAGCTGCGGCACGAGATGCAGATCGAGCTCAAGCAGATCCAGGACGAGGTGAAGGTCACCTTCATCTACGTCACCCACGACCAGGAGGAGGCGCTGACGATGAGCGACGTGATCGTCGTCATGCGCGACGGCCGCATCCAGCAGCAGGGCGCGCCCGAGTCGCTCTACCAGAACCCGATCAACCGCTTCGTGGCGGGGTTCATCGGCAGCTCGAACTTCATCACCGCGCGGACGACCGGGGCGCCCGACGCGGCCGGCACCGTGAGCGTGGAGACCAGCGGCGGACTCAGCTTCAGCGGCCGGCTGACCGATGACCACCGGCCGGCTGCCGGCTCGGAGGTCACGCTGGCCCTGCGGCCGGAGAGCGTCCTGCTGGCCAGCGGGCCCGCGACGCCGCCCGCTGGCGGCACGGGGTGGGCCGGCCTGCCCGGCCGCGTGCTCAATGGCACGTACCTGGGGGACCAGAACGAGTACCGCGTGGACGTGCCCGGCATGGGCGAGCTCATCGCCCGGGTCCAGGCGCAGTCACTCGGCCAGGCGACACGGGCCTACGGCCCGGGCGAGGCCGTTCACGTCTGGTGGCACACGGACGCGGCACTCGTGCTCACCTCCTGACGCCCGGACCAGCCATGAGACACCCCGGACCTGCGTGATCCCAGAGGAGGACGCTCGATGGACGAGGCGCTGCGCCAGTACCAGCTCGACATCGCGAGGGCGGCGATCAGCCGCCGGAGGTTCATGACCGGCGCTGCCCTGGCCGGTGTGTCCGCGTTCCTCGCCGCCTGCGCGCCGTCGGTGGCAACCGCGCCGCCGAGCGAGGCGGCGGCCTCCAGCGCGCCGTCAGCGGCGCCGCCCGCGAGCGCGGCGACAAGCGCCAGCGCCGCCCCCACCGCCGCCCCCACCGCGACACCGGTGCCCTCGTACTCGCTCGAGCAGAACCTGTACCTGTACAACTGGTCCGACTACTTCAACCCCGACAACCTGACCGCGTTTCAGGACCAGTTCAACCTGACGCTCACGCAGACCACGTTCGCCTCGAACGAGGAGATGCTCGCCAAGCTCCAGGCGGGCGGCAAGGGCCAGTACGACATCGCGGTGCCCACCGCCGAGTTCTCGGCGACGCTGGCCAAGCAGGGCTTCCTCCAGAAGCTCGACAAGGGGCGCATCCCCAACCTGTCGCTCGTGAACCAGCGGTTCCTCACGCTGCCCTTCGACCCCAACGACGACTACATCGTGCCCAAGGACTGGGGCACGACCGGGATCATCTACCGCGGCAACAAGATGACCGACCCGATGACGTCCTGGAAGGAATTCTTCGACCTCGCGAAGGGCAAGTACTCGGGCAAGGTGTTCGTGGTGGACTCGCCGGGCGACGTGTTCGTCGCGCCGCTCCGGCTCCACGGCTTCGACGTCAACACCACCGACCACAACGAGCTCGAGACCGCCCGCCAGGAGCTGATGGCGCTCCGGCCCCACCTCCAGTCGATCGACTCCGACAACTACTCGACCACGCTCGAGAAGGAGGCGGCCGTCCTGGGCCTGGCCTGGAACGGCTCGGCCTACGTGCTCCAGTCCGACCCGTCAGGCAAGTTCAACGACACGGGCTGGGCGATCCCGTCCGAGGGCACGATCTTCTGGGTGGACACCTGGGTCATGCTCGCCGGGGCCCCCGACCCCAACGCCGCCTACGCCTTCCTCAACTGGATCCAGGACCCCAAGCAGCAGGTCAGCGAGAGCCTGTACGCGGGCTACGCAAGCTGCAACGACGCGGCCAAGGGGCAGCTTCCGGCGGACTTCGTGAACAACCCGGCGGTGTACGTGCCCGACAACCAGCTGAGTCTGCTGTCGGTGGCCACCGACCAGAGCGGCAACCAGCAGCGGGCCGATATCTGGGCCGAGTTCAAGCAGGGATGACCCGCTGAGCGCGCCCAGCGTCGCCCCGGCAGCACCGGCCGCCCGCCGCCCGCGGGCGACCGGCGGCCGCCTGCTCACGAGCGCGCTGCTCCTCCCGGCAACGTTCTGGTATCTCGTCCTGCTGGTCCTGCCGCTGGCGATCGTGGTCGTGTACAGCTTCGGGGTGCGCGGGCCGGACGGCGGCTACGCGCCGGCGTTGGTGCTCGACAACTACCAGACCCTGTTCGCCCGCGCGGACCCGTTCATCCTGAGCCTGTGGATCGCGGTCACGGGCACGATCGCGTGCCTCCTGATCGGCTATCCGTTCGCCTACTACCTCGCGACCCGGGCCGGCCGGCGCAAGACCCTGCTGCTCGTCCTGCTCGTCATCCCGTTCTGGACGAGCTTCCTCATCCGGACCATCGCCTGGCTGATCATCCTCGGGCCTGACGGCGTCGAGGGGTGGATCCAGGCGGTCACGGGCGTCGACGTGGCGATCCTGGGCTCACCCTGGGCGATCCTGCTGGGCATCGTCTATAACTACCTTCCGCTCATGGTGTTCCCGCTCTATGTGACACTCGAGCGGCTCGACCCGACGCTGCTGGAGGCGTCAAAGGACCTCGGCGCGAGCCGGTGGGCCACGTTCCGGCAGATCACGCTGCCGATCACGATGCCGGGCCTGATCACGGGCAGCATCCTCGTGTTCATCCCGCTGATGGGCGAGTACGTGATCCCCTCGATCCTCGGCCTGGGCAAGGTGTTCCTGATCGGCAACGTCCTGCAGCTCGACTTCCTGGGCTCACGCAACTGGCCGGCCGGCTCGGCCAAGGCGGTGACCCTGATCCTCATCATGCTGGTGAGCGTGACGTTCTACGTCTGGACCACGACCCGCGACCGCAGCGGACGCGACGTGAGCGTCCTGTGAGCGGCGACGCAGCGAGGGCCGGCTGGTGACCGCCCGCCCGATGCGCCCTGCGACCGACCGCTGGGCGCCGGTCGTCGAGGGCTGGTTCCGCCTCCAGGCGCTCGTCGTCTACGTGTTCCTGTTCCTGCCGATCTTGATCGTGGTCATCTTCAGCTTCAACGGCACGACGAGGTACGTGACCGACTGGGAGGGCTTCAGCGTCAAGTGGTACCAGCGGGCCCTCACCGACCTCACCGTGCAGCGGGCCCTGGTGAACAGCCTCCAGATCGCGTTCATCAACGCGATCCTCGCAACCGCGTTCGGCACCATGGCCGCGCTTGGGCTGCAGCGTGTCGGAAAGCGCCTGCGACTGTTCTTCGACGCCCTCACGTTCGTCTCGGTGATCATCCCGGAGATCGTCATCGCGCTCGCGTCGCTCGTGCTGTTCTCTGGCTTCCGCGACTGGGCGAACCCGTGGCTCGCGTACTTCGCCGGCGCCGGTGGCGACACCTCGCAGATCACGCTCGGCCCGTGGTCGATCGTCGCGGCCCACGTGCTGTTCAACCTGAGCCTCGTGCTGCTCATCGTCCGCGCCCGGCTGTCGGGCATGGACCGGACGCTCGTCGACGCGAGCTACGACCTGTTCGCCACGCCCTGGCGGACCTTCCGCCAGGTGACGTTCCCGCAGCTGCTGCCGGCCATCGTGGCGGGCTTCCTGCTCTCGTTCACGTTCAGCTTCGACGACTACGTCATCTCGTCATTCGTGAACGGGCGGACCCAGACCCTGCCGCTGTTCGTGTTCGGCCAGATCCACCAGGGGATCACGCCGCTCACCAACGCCATCGCCGCCATGATGCTGCTCGTGACGTTCACCATCCTCGTCGTCGGCCAGGCGATCCTGACGCGGCAGGCCCGGGCGTCCGGCGATCGCGGCAGCACGCCGCTCGGGATGCTCGAGGGGTAGTCGCGGGCCGCCCCCGGGCGCGGGCGTCGAGCAGCCGCGGGCGGGACCCGGGCGCGGGCGGCCCCTAGCCGCGGGCGTCGAGCAGGTCGCGCAGGCTGCGGCCGAGGACCTCCACGGTGAACGGCTTGGCGAGGAAGGCCGACCCCGCGATCGAGCGCCCCTCGTCGAGGAGCGACTCGCGCGCGTAGCCGGACATCAGCAGCACGGGCAGGCCGGGGTGCACGGCCTGGCAGCGCGCGGCGAGATCGGGCCCGGACAGGCCCGGCAGGACCACATCGGTCAGCAGCGCGTCGAAGGCCTCGCGGCGGCAGACGGCCACCGCCTCGTCCCCGTCCGCCGCCTCGATCACCACGTAGCCGAGCTGGCGGAGCAGCCTGGCCGTGATGCCCCGGACCGCGCTCTCGTCGTCCACCAGCAGGATCCGCTCGCCCCCGCCGGCCGACGCGACCCGGGCACCGCTCGGGCGCGGGCCGCCGTCGGGCTCCGCCTCCACCGCCAGGTACAGCGCGAACACGGACCCGGCGCTGATCGCGGTGTCCACGGTGACCCAGCCGCCGGACTGGGCGAGGAAGCCCTCCACCGAGGGCAGACCCAGGCCGGAGCCGCGGCCCAGCGACTTGGTGGTGAAGAACGGCTCGAAGATGTGCGGCAGGAGGTCGTCGGGGATCCCCTGCCCCGTGTCGCCCACCGACAGCCGCACGTAGTCGCCCGGCGCGGCCCCGCCGCGGAGGCGATCGTCCCCGTCCTCGAGCCGGACCGAGTCGGTCGCGATCGTGAGGGTGCCCCCGCCGGCCATCGCGTCACGGGCGTTGAGGACGAGGTTGATGACCGCGTTGCCGAGGCGGTCGCGGTCGACGCGGACGGGGGTGCGGGCGGGGTCGAGCCGGACGACGAGCTCGACGTCGGCCGGGACGAGGCTGCGGAGCATCGGCCGGAGCCGGTCCACGAGGTCGCCGGGCACGATGACGCTCGGGTTGAGGACCTCGCGCCGGCCGATCGCGAGCAGCTGCCGCGTGAGGTCGGCCGCTCGGGCCGCCGAGTCGAGGATGGAGGTGACGTCGGGCCGCCGCGGATCATCGGGCCCCAGCGTGTCGTTGATGAACTCGGCGTGGCCGCCGATGGCGGTGAGCAGGTTGTTGAAGTCGTGGGCGACGCCGCCGGCCAGCCGGCCCACCATCTCGGCGCGCTGGGCCTGGTCCACCACCGCCTGCGCCTGGCGCAGCTCGGTCACGTCGGCCACGGTCCCCCGGAGCCCGGTGACGCGGGCGCCGCCGTCGCGCACCACCTCGGCCCGCTCCACCACGTGGCGGGTCCTGCCGTCGGGCAGCGTGATCGCGGCATCAAGCTCGTACGGCTCGCCGTCGGCCAACGCCCGCGCAACGGCGTCGCCGTGGCGGGCCGCCATCTCCGGCCCGTAGAGCGCGGCCGCCGCCTCGATGGTCCCGGGCGTCCCCGCGGGGGCCAGCCCGAAGATCCGGTGGAGCTCCGACGACCACGTGAGCGCCCCGGATGCCCGGTCCCACGTGAAGCTGCCGACGTGGGCGACACGCTGCGCCTCCTCGAGCTCGGTCTTGCTCTCGAGCAGCGCCTGCTGGGCCCGCCGGCGGTCGCTGATGTCGAGCGTGATCGCGAGCAGCGCCTCGGCGTCGTTCCACTGCGTCCTGACCAGCGTGACCTCGACCGGCAGCAGCGAGCCGTCCTTGCGGACGTGCACCGTCTCGAAGGTGGCCGACCCGTGCTCGATGGCGTCGCGGATCCGGTCGGCGAAGCCGGGCGAGCCCTCAGGCGCCTCGAGCGCCCCGGGCGGTGCGGCAAGCAGCTCGTCCACGGTGTACCCGTGCATCGCCGCCGCGCGCGGGTTGGCGAACAGCAAGTGCCCGTCGGGGGCCCTGACGGTGAACCCGAAGGGCGCCACGTTGAGGATGAGGGCGCGCTGGCGGACCGCCTCCTCGGCGGCGCGGCGCTCGCTGAGGTCGCGCGAGTTCACCAGGATCACGTCGCGCCCGTCCCGGACGAGCACGCGCGCGGTGAACTCGGCCGGGAACACCGACCCGTCCTTGCGCCGGTGGAGACGCTCGCCGACGTGCGGCTCGCCGCCGTCGTGCTCCATGGCGGCGCGGATGAACGCGGTGGTGGCCTCCGGCTCGGCGGAGAGGTCGGGGCTCGTGCGCTCCAGCAGCTCCTCGTGGCTGAAGCCGTACACGGTGGTGGCCATGCGGTTGGCGTCCAGGATGCGCAGGGTCTCGCGGTCGATGACGAACGTCGCGTCCGTCGCCGCGTTGAACAGCTCGCGGTAGCGCTCCTCGCTCCGGCGCAGCGCGTCCTCGGCCGACTTCTGGCCGCTGATGTCGAGGACGAAGGTGGCCATGCCGCCCGTCGCGGGGATCCGGGCGCTGGCGAGGACGACCGGCACTCGCCTGCCGTCGCCGTGGACGTAGGCCTTCTCGTAGACCGACGACTTGCCGAGCTCCGCGTACTCCGTCAGGGCCCGCGCATCGACGTCCGCGTGCTCGGGCGGCGTGACGACGCGCCAGTCGACGCGGCCGGCCGCGAGGTCGGCCCGCGTGAACCCGAGCGTCGCGAGGTACGAGTCGTTGGCCGCGACGACCCGTCCGTCCGGGTCGGAGATCGCGATGCCGATGATGTTCGAGTCGAAGACTGCCTGCAGGCCGCCGAGGGCCAGCGCCTGCTCCAGATCCCCAAGTGACCCGTCCATCCCGATCCTCGGGTGCTGCCGGCGGCCCGCCGTCAGCTCAATCGGCCAGTGGCTCCGGCAGGCCGGCGTCGGCCGCGAGCGCCGCGGCCCGGTCGGTGCGCTCCCACGGCAGGTCGATGTCCGTGCGGCCGAAGTGCCCGTAGGCGGCCGTCTGCCGGTAGATCGGCCGCAGGAGGTCGAGGTCGCGGATGATGGCGCCCGGCCGCAGGTCGAAGTGGCGGTCGATGAGCGCCGAGATCCGCTCGTCGGGGACCTTGCCCGTGCCGAACGTCTCGATCGACACGGAGATCGGCCTCGCGATGCCGATGCCGTAGGCGACCTCGAGCTCGAACCGGTCGGCGAGCCCGGCGGCCACCACGTTCTTGGCCACCCACCGGGCGGCGTACGCCGCCGAGCGGTCCACCTTGGACGGGTCCTTGCCCGAGAACGCGCCGCCGCCGTGGCGCGCCATGCCGCCGTACGAGTCCACGATGATCTTGCGGCCGGTGAGCCCGGCATCCCCCATCGGCCCGCCGATGACGAACCGCCCGGTCGGGTTGACGTGCATGACCGGGTCCTGCGGCCGGAGCTCGGCCGGGATCGAGGGCAGGATGACCTGCTCGATCACGTCGTGCTTGATTCGGTCGTGGGCGGCGTCGGGGTCGTGCTGCGTGGACACCACCACGGTCCGCACGGCGACGGGCTTGCCGTACGCGTACTCGACGGTGACCTGCGTCTTGCCGTCCGGGCGCAAGTACGGGATCGAGCGGTCCTTGCGCACCTCGGCGAGGCGGCGCGCCATCCGGTGGGCGAGCGCGATGGGCAGCGGCATCCGCTCGGGCGTCTCGTTGCAGGCGAACCCGAACATCATCCCCTGGTCGCCCGCGCCCTGGTCGTCGATCGACGAGCGGTCCACGCCCTGCGCGATGTCTGGCGACTGCGCCTTGACGCTCACCAGCGTGCCGCAGGTCTGGTAGTCGAACCCGTAGTCCGCGCGCGTGTAGCCGATGTCGCAGACCGTCTCGCGGACCACGTCCTGGAACTCGACGTACCCATCGCAGGTGATTTCGCCGAACACGAGCACGAGCCCGGTGGTCGTGGCCGTCTCGCACGCCACGCGGGCGCCGGTATCGACCCGGAGGATGCTGTCGAGGATGGCGTCCGAGATCTGGTCGCACATCTTGTCCGGGTGGCCCTCGGTCACCGACTCGGAGGTGAACAGGTACTGCGGGGCGTCGACGATGCTCATGGGACTCCCGAACGGGGCGTGCTGCAGGCGTGGCGGGCCGAGCGTAGCAGAGCGGCCCGCCAGCCGACGGCACCCGATCGGGTCGGGCGAGAGGAGTGGAGCCGGTGTTCCCACAGACCGGGAATGGGGGTAGGTGATGGTCGAGCGCCTCGCCGGGATCGGTGTCGGCACCTCGTGGGCGCACCTCAGAGGCCGAGTCAAAGTCCAACGACTCGGGCTCCGCGGCGGTGAGCACCTCTTGATGTTCCGCCGAATCACCCGCAGGCAGCGGACGGAGCCGGCGCATCCTCCAGCCTCGTGATCGTGCCGTCTTTGTCGATCGCGATCACCAGAGACACCTGGCCCGAGGCTGGTGCGTCGAGGTCGAGGTGCTCGCTGGCAGATCCGACGTCGACGGTGATCCGGTGCGTGCCCGGCGGGAACCCACGCACGTAGGGCTGGCAGGGCGCTACGGGCTCGGTGCCCGATCTGCCGAACAGGTCAGACCCAAGGACGCCTGACGACTGCCAGTGAAACGACGCGGTCATGGAGCTGGAGTTGAGGACCGTGACGAGGCCGTTGCTCGGGGCGACAGGTCCCTGGCAGGCCGCGAGCAGTGCGCCAACCGCGAGAACCGCGACGAACAGGCGGTATCTGGTCTCTGTGCGCATCTTGATCAGCCCCCTGTGCGCTACGCGCCGACGCTACGCCTCTTGTGTCCCTGGCGCATCGGCCATAGCGCACCTTCCGAGAACCGGCTCGGCGCCCAGCATCTTCCGCCTCCGGCGATGCGCTCGGCAAACCCCACCAGACGCGAGACCTCGCCCCCTGGGCTCAGCCGAGCCCCGGGACCTCGAGCGGCCCGATCCCGTCCGCCGGCGTGAACCCGAAGACGCGCCCCAGGAAGCCGAGTTCCGCCCGGTACTCGGCGCGTCGCGTCTCGGCGCGGCGGAATCCGTGGCCCTCGCCCTCGAAGCGGATCGCGACGTACGGGTGGCCGCTGGCGCGGAACGCCGCCTCCATGACGTCGAGCTGCGAGGGCGGCACGACCCGGTCGTCGAGGCCCTGGAGCAGGAGCAGGGGCGCCCGCATGTGCTCGAGCGCGTGGATCGGGGAGCGCTGACGCCAGACGGCCCGGTCCTCCCAGGACGCGACCAGCTGCTCCTCGTAGCGCGACTCGAACTTGTGGGTGTCCTCGTGGATGAGCTCGAGGTCCGCGATGCCGAACAGGCTGATGCCGGCGGCGAACACCTCGGGCCGGAACGCGAGGCACGCGAGCGTGGTGAAGCCGCCCGCCGACCCGCCCCGAATGGCCATGCGCGCCGGATCGACGTCGCCGCGCTCGGCGAGGTAGCGGGCGGCCGCCGTCGCATCGTCCACGTCCGCCACGCCCCATGCGCCGTTCAGCGCGTCGCGGTACGAGCGGCCGTAGCCGTCGGAGCCCCGGTAGTTCACGTCCACCACCGCGATCCCCCGCGACGTGAAGAACGCACGGTCGAGCGAGAGCGCGGAGGACGACGAGCTGGTTGGGCCGCCGTGGATCAGGACCAGCAGCGGCGGCTTCTCGCCGGCCGGCGCCTCGGCGTGCCGGTTCGCCGGCCCGAAGAAGAGGGCGTGCGCCGTCGCGCCGCCCGCCGTCGGGAACGTGATGGCCTCGCCGTCGGCGACCACGGCCGGGTCGAGCGGGGACGGCAGCGACCGCGCCAGCACGCCGGCCGGCTCGCCCGTCCGAGCGTCGAGCCGGACCAGCGCCGTGCCGTCGCGCGGGCCGGCCGCCACGGCCAGCGCGGTGTCGCCCCGGGCCACCAGGCGGTCGAACTCCGTGAACGGCGTGTCGAGCTCGGTGACGGTCCCGTCGGGATCGATGCGCACGAGGCGGTCCCGCCCGTCCGCGCGCGGCGCCGCGAGGATGGACCCGCCCGGGAGGAACGCGTACGACGACTGGCCGAACACCCAGGCGGGATCGGCGTACTCTGCCGGCCCTGGCGCCAGGGGTCGCTTCGACGCCGGCGTGAGCGCCGCGGCGTCGCCCTCGAAGGCGTACAGGTTCCACCAGCCGCTCTCGTCCGAGACCACGTGGAGGGTCCCGTCCGGGGACCACTCGGGCTGCGCGACGGAGACCCCGTCGCCGCCCGCCAGCGTGCGCGCCTCCCCGAGCGCGCCGTCCCCGCCCACTGGCGCCAGGCGGAGCCGCGAGGCGTCCCAGGGCATGAACGGCAGGTCCCACTCCAGCCAGGCGAGCCAGCGCCCGTCCGGCGACAACCGGGGGCTCGAGACCAGGTCGGGGCCGCTGACCAGGACCCGGCCCGCGCCATCCGACCCGTCGAGGGCCAGGGCGACGATCTCGTTGACCACCAGCCGGTGGTCGTTCGGCCGCGCCGCGTCATGGGTCTCGCGCACGGCGAGGAGGCGCGGACGCGCCGGGTCGAGCCGCAGGTCGGCATAGCGCCACGGGCCCTCGGGCGTGATCGGCACGGGTTCGGCCGCGCTGTCGGGGGCGAGGCGGTAGAGGCGGCCGTCGGCCTGGCTCGACACGACCACCACGTCGCCCTCGGCGGCGTACGACCCGCCGCCGTACTCGTGCACGCGGTTGCCCACCCGGAACGGGTCCGGCGTGAGCTCCTGCGTGAGGCCGTCGGGCGTCCGGCGGAGCAGGGTCCGGCGACCGCCCTCGGTGGGGCGGCTCTCGAGCCAGTAGAGGTCGTCTGCGCCAGCCCACGGCTCGGCGATCGCGACAGCCGAGCCCGCGACCAGCTCGACGCTGATCGGCGAGTGCCAGCTGCCGTACGGCGCGGCGGTCATGCCCAACGTGGTGTGCCTCAGTGACGGGGTTCGCGGCGGTGGACGGGCGGCACCCGGGGCTAGGTGCCGTGCTGCCAGGAGGAGACGTACTCGAGCTGCTCGGGCGTCATCGGGTCGAGCGTGATCCCGATCGCCGCGAGCTTGAGGCGGGCGACCTCGGCGTCGATCGCCTCCGGCACCACGTAGACCTGCGGCGACAGCTCGGCATGGTGCTTGGCGACGTACTCGGCCGAGAGCGCCTGGTTGGCGAAGCTCATGTCCATGACCGCCGCGGGGTGGCCCTCGGCGGCGCTCAGGTTGACCAGCCGCCCTTCGGCGATCAGGTTGAGCCGCTTGCCGCCGATGTCGAACTCCTGGACGTTCTCGCGCACCTCGCGGACGTGGCCCTCGGCCATCTCGCGCAGCGCCGGCAGGTCCAGCTCGGCGTCGAAGTGGCCAGAGTTCGCCATCAGCGCGCCGTCCTTCATGGCGGCGAAGTGCTCGCGGCGGAACACATTGATGTTGCCGGTGGCGGTGACGAACAGGTCGCCCCACGGCGCCGCCTCGCCCACGGTCATGACCTGGTAGCCGTCCATCATCGCCTCGAGCGCGCGGACCGGGTCGACCTCGACCACCGCGACGTGGGCGCCGTGGCCCGCCATGCGGCTGGCGATCCCGCGGCCCACCCAGCCGTACCCGGCCACCACCACGTTGCGCCCCGCGATCAGGATGTTGGTGGCCCGCAGGATCCCGTCGAGCGTCGACTGGCCCGTGCCGTAGCGGTTGTCGAACAGGTGCTTGGTCAGCGCCTCGTTGACCGCCACGACCGGGAACGCGAGGGCGCCGTCGGCGGCCATCGCGCGCAGGCGGATGACGCCGGTCGTGGTCTCCTCGGTGCCCGCGAGGACGCCCGGCAGCAGGTCGCGGCGCTCACTGTGGAGCAGCGTCACGAGGTCGCACCCGTCGTCCTGGGTGAGCTGCGGCCTGGTGTCCGCGACCGACCGGAGGTGCGCGTAGTAGGTGTCGCGGTCCTCCCCGCGGCGCGCGTACGTGGCGATCCCGTACTCGGCGACGAGCGCGGCCGCGGTCGCGTCCTGCGTGGACAGCGGGTTCGAGGCCGCGAGGTGGACGACGGCCCCGCCCGCCTTGAGGGTCCGCATCAGGTTCGCGGTCTCGGTGGTCACGTGCAGGCACGCGCCGATGCGCAGCCCGTCGAGCGGGCGCTCGCGCTCGAAGCGCTCCCGGATGAGGCGCAGAACGGGCATCTCGCGCTCGGCCCACTCGATCCGGCGGACGCCCTCGGCGGCGAGCGCGAGGTCGGTCACGTCGTGGGGCACGAGGCTTGCGTTGTCGGTCATCGAGACTCCTCGGGGGGATCGCCGGGACGCTGCTCGGCGGGCGGCTCGCCGTGATCGGCGGCTGGATCGGCGGCTGGGTCGGGCGTTGGGTCGCTTGTCGGGTCGGTGGAGGATTCCGCGGGTTGCTGCATCGGGTGCGCCTGATCGTAGGTCAGCCCGGCGTCCTCGGCCGGGCGCGGCCCGAAGAACCGGCGGAACGGGCCGGCCAGCGAACTCCACGACGGGGCGTTGCGGCGGATCAGCCGCTCCTCGAAGCGGCAGTGCTCCTCATAGCCCAGCGTCCGGTAGGCGGCGATGGCCGGCGGGTTGTCGGCACGCACGTTGAGCACCACGTCGTCGCAGTACCGGAGCAGCTCCGCGGTGACCGCGGACGTCACGGCCTTCGCGAGGCCGCGGTTCCGGTACTCGGTCTGGGTCATCACGTTGCCGACGACGCCCATGCGCGCCTCGCGCGAGACCACGTGCGTGCCGGCCGCCGCCACCAGCCGCCCGGCGGCGCGGATCCCGAAGTAGACGCCCTCCGCCACCGCGCCCGCGGGCAGCCACGCCGCGAAGCCCAGCTGGTAGAGCCGATTGAGCTCGCCGACCTCGACGGGGAGCAGCCGCTCGACGGGAGCCGGGTAGGGCCGGAACAGCGCGCGGTCCACCCGCATGCGGATCATCACGGGCCCGGGCTCGATCCGGTAGGACTGGGCGACGGCCGGCAGCGCCTCGGCAGCCGCCGAGATGTACGCGGCGCGCGGCCGCAGGACATCGCGCAGGATCGCGGCGATGCCGTCGTTCCCGCCCAGCACGAACATGGACTGGGGCGTCGGCCCGGTGTACTCCATGCCCGCCGCGACGAGCTGGTTGCCGGCCATGGCGACGGCCCAGCGCGCGCGACCGAACTCGCGCTCGTCGAGGTCGCAGATCGCATAGGCGGCGAACAGCCGCTCCCGCTCCAGGAACACCCGCAGCACGGCGCGGTCGGTGGTCGAGCGCGCGACGATCGTGCGGCCGGCCGCGACGGCCGTCATCGTGCGTCCTCGCGGCGCTCACCCTCGCTGACGGATCCCGCCGCGGCGGCAGAGGGCTCGGCGCGGCTCCCGGACCCGGTCCCGGGCTCGTCGTCTGCGCCAGGCGCTGGCGCTTCCGCGATCAGCCCGCTGGCCATCTCGCGGATCGCCGCCTGTCGCGCCTCCTGCTCGGCGGCGCGCTCCGCCCGGCCAGCCTCCTCCCCGGCGGCATCGGCTGCCGCAGCCTCGGCCGCCGCGGCCTCGTCGGCCTGCCGCTGCCGCTGCTCGGTCAGCGCCCGGAAGCCCCGAGCCGTCATGCGCCGGGCCGACGAGCGGTCGACCGCTGCGGCGAGCGCAGGCCCGAAGGGCGGCCGCAGGACCCCCTCGTCCGTCACGAATGCGGCGACCATCTCGGCCGGGACCACGTCGGTGACCGGGTTGCGGATGTGGATCCCCTCGTGCGCGATGCGCTGGCCCAGGATCGTGAGGACCGCCGACGGGCGGGCATCCTCGATCGTGAGGTCGTCGCCCTCCGCGACCGCGAGGTCCACGGCCGTTGTCGCCACGCACACGATGAGCGGCACGTCGGCCGCCCGCGCGGCCAGCGCCAGCGGGTACGTCCCCACGGGCGCCGCGATGTCGCCGTTGGCCGCGATGCGGTCCGCCGCCACCAGCACCGCCTCGACCTCGCCCGCGGCGATGCAGCCCGGCGCCGCGGCATCGGTCACCAGGGCGTGGGGGACGCCCGCCTGGCCCAGCTCCCAGCACGCGACGCGCGCCCCGGCCAGCCACGGCCGCGTCTCGGCGACCAGGGCGTGGATCCGCTGGCCCGCGTGGTGGCGGCTGGTGATCACGCCCAGCGCCGTGCCGAACACGCCGCTGCCAAGCGCCCCGGTGCTGCCGGCCGTGAGCACGTGGAGCGCCGCCTCGGGCCCGCCCGGAAGCGCGTCCGGGGCGTGCTCGGCGATCTTGCCGTGGTCCTCAGTGGCCTCGATGATGATGTCCTCGGCCTCGCGGCGGAGGGCGTCGGCGAGGACCTTCCCGTCGGCGTCCACCGGGAACTCGTCCACGATCGCGAGCATCCGGTCGAGCGCGAGCCCCATCTGCGCCGAGCCGGGCCGGTTCATCCGGAAGGCGTTGGCCGAGCCGCGGATCGTCGCCCGGCGGGCGAAGGGCCGCGAATCCCACGCCTTGGCGGCCACGAGGGCCACCACCGCGGCGGCCAGCTGCGCCTGGACGGCGGCGCCGATCACGGCTCCCTCGGTGATCGCGTTGACCCCGTCCGCGGCGCCGGCGATCTCGATCTCCTGGAGGATGTCGGGCAGCTGGCGCTGGTCCCACGCGAACACCGCGTCGTCCTCGAAGCGGAACGGCGCCCGGTAGCCGGCCGTGCTGGCGAGGTACGGCCCCTGCGCGCGCTGGCCGGGGGTCGACGGGCCGCCGCCCGTCGCCGGCGCCGCCGCCGCCCCCACGCCGAGCAGCTCCTGGGCCGCCGACGCGGACTCGGCCTGCAGCGAGCGGGCGACGCCGATCATCGACCCGACCGAGCTCGCGACGTCGCCGGCGAACAGTCGGAAGAAGCGCCGCCGATGGGGGTCGGCCGGGCTGAGCGGGCCGGGCTCGTCGTCGGGCATCGGATGGACGGTCGCCGCTGGCTCCGGGGTCAGTACCGGACGACGCTCGTGACCTTGCGCCCCTCGAGCCGCTCCCGGCCGTTGAGGAACTCGAGCTCGACCAGGAACGCCAGGCCCACGACCTCGCCCTTGAGCCGCTCGACGAGCTCGATCGTGCCGCGCACCGTGCCGCCCGTGGCCAGCAGGTCGTCCACGATCAGCACCCGCTGGCCGGGCTGGATGGCGTCGCGGTGGATCTCGAGCGTGTTGGAGCCGTACTCGAGCGCGTACTCGACGGTGAGGGTGTCGGCGGGCAGCTTGCCCAGCTTGCGCACCGGCACCAGGCCCGTCCCCAGCTGGAACGCCATCGGCGAGCTGAAGATGAAGCCGCGCGACTCCATGCCCACCACCAGGTCCACCTTCTCGTCGCGGTACGGCTCGAGCATCAGCTCGATCGACTCGCGGTATGCGGCCGGGTCCTTGAGCAGGGTCGTGATGTCGTAGAACAGGATGCCGGGCTTCGGGAAGTCGGGGATCTCGCGGATCTTCGCGCGAAGCGTCTCGGCGGACATCGGGTGGGGTACCTCCGCAGGTGGCGCGATCGCCTCGGGCTAGCTGGCCCGCGCCGGACGGCTAGTCTACCGCAGCCGAACCCGCGTCCCCGGTGGGCGGCGCGGCACCCAGCCGCCTCGACGCGAGGGCGCCCAGACCCGCCACCACCGCGGTCAGCGCGAACACCGCGGCAAGCGCCCAGCCCAGCCCGTCGCCCCCGGCGCGCGTGCCGGCAGCGGCGATCGCCCCGCCCGCGCCCACGCCGAGGGCCGTGCCGAGGATGTCGGCCAGCTGCAGCGCTGCCGTCGCGGCGCCCTGCTCGGATTCACGGCTCCGCCGGAGCACCACCAGGGTCGCCGCCGAGTACATGACGCCCATGCCCACGCCCGGCAGCGCCCAAGTCAGGACGAGGATCTCGGGCGGCACGCCGGGCATCACCGCGGGCACCGACAGCACGGCCCCGAGCAGCACCAGCAGGAACCCGATGCGCACGAACGGCACCACGCCCCAGCGGTCGATCCGCTTCGCCTGGAACCAGGTGGCCGCCGACCAGGCGATGGTCGTCGCGGTGAAGACGATCCCGGTCAGCACTGGCGAGGTGCCCCGCCAGGTCTGGAGCAGCAGCGCCACGTAGCCGTCGGCCGCGAAGAAGGCGAACGTCATGGCGCCGCGGAGCAGGACCGCCGCGGGCACGCCGGCCGCCAGCCGCAGCGTGCCGGGCGGGGTCAGGCGCCGGAACGCGGGCACGAGCAGCGCGAGGCCCACCATCGCGCCGATCACCATGAGCCCGGGCTCGGGCGCCGTGAGCGCGGCGATCACGAGCCCGGCGCCGACGAGGCTGAGGAGCGCTGAGGGCAGCCGGCGCGACATCGCCGCGTGCTCGGCGTCGCCCCGTCCGGGGACGGGCCGCGGCACCGAGCCGAGCGCCTCGAACGCCACGAGCGCGGCGATCGCGAGCAGCGGCAGCAGGCCCAGGAACACCCACCGCCAGCCCGCGGTCGCACCGATGAACGCGGCGATCGTCGGCCCGATCACGCCCGGCACCACCCAGGCGGCCGACATGAGCGCGAACATCGGGGGCTGGAGGCGACTGGGCAGCTTGCGGCCGATCGCGACGTACGAGGTCGGCGAGAGCGACCCGCCGCCGCTGCCCTGGACGAACCGGGCGGCGATCAGGATGGGCATGGACGGCGCGACGCCCGCGACCAGCAGGCCGACCGCGTACAGCCCCACGCCCACGACGTACGGCCGGCGGATCGGCACCCGGTCGAGCGCGGTTCCCACCAGCACAGTGCCCAGCATGTTGCCCAGGTAGAACGCGGCGTAGACCCAGCCGTAGAGCTCCTGGTCGCCCAGCTCGCGCGCCACGATCGGCATCACCGTGCCGATCGCGAGCGACTCGACGGCGATCAGCGTGATCGTCGTCACGAGGCCCAGGGTCAGCCACCGGTAGTCGGGCGCGAACAGGTCGCCCGCACGCGCGGGTGCCAGGACCTCCGTGGCGGCGGGCGGGCTCAATAGTTGCGGTCGAGCGCGGCGCGGGCGAGCTTGAGGGCGATGTTGCTGCCGGGGACGATCATGCCGATGGTGTCCGCGCCGATGTCGAACAGCGCGTCGCGGCTGACGTGGCGGTTGATCTGGAGCCGCAGCGAGGTCGCGGTCCTCGTCTCGCCGGTGAGGCCGTCTACCTCGACCACGCCCCGCTTGCCCTTGGCAGGCAGCTCGAACTCGAACGCCCAGATCGGCCGGTAGGCGAGCTCGAGCGTCGGCACGGCCAGCTGCTCCTCGAAGATCTCGTCCGCCTGGAGGGCCACCATGAGCTTGGCCAGCAGCTGGCGCACGATCGCCGAGGCGCGATGGTCGGGCGGCACCACCACGGTGTCGTCGGCCGCCAGGGCCGCCGGATCGCCGACCACCGTGCTCGGCCCGGCCAGGAGCGTGGCCCCGTTGCCCACGCCCGCCCCCGTGAGGCCGTCGGTCCACACCTCCTCGCGGAGGTCCTCGGCGCAGTGCTCGAGCACGGGCATGGCGAACGAGGGCGGGTTCTTGCCCGACGCGACCACAGGGTAGCCCTCGCCCAGCACGGTCACGCCACGCACGTCCGGGGCGCTCGCGGGCACCGTGTAGGTGCGGGTGCGGTCGTACTTGTAGTGGGCGGTGCAGACCACGTGCCAGATCGGCTCCATGCGGCGCTGGGTCACCGCGAGGACGACATCCTCCGGCTTCGGCCGGGCGAGCAGCCCGCCGATCCCGCTCCCGAGCGCGCCGGCCTTCTTCTCGTCGGCGCGGTGGAGGGCCGCGTCACGCTCCAGGCGCGGCAGGAGGGCGAGGATGCGCGGTTCACCGAGTGAGATGTCCACGGTTTGGGCCCCGTAACCTGGCCGGCCGCCGTTCGGCCGTGACGCACGCGTACACGATAGCGAGGCCGGGGGCCGCCGAACATCCGTTGACTCGCGTCACGCGGCGCGCGTGCTCGGGAGCCCGGGGGCCGGCTCGTTGCCCCGCGCCGGACGCCGCGTCAGCTGCCGGCCAGCCGCTCAACCACCGGGGCCAGCGCATCGACGTCGCCGAACATGAAGCTGCTGATGCCCAGCCGCTCGCGCAGCCCGCGGACCTTCTCGACGAGCGCGTCGACCGTGCCGACCCACACATTCGGCGAGGCCAGCCAGTCGTCGACCGAGACCTCCACGCCGGTCCGGGCGCGGATCTTGTCGAGCGTGTCCCCGGCCACCGTGCGGGCATGGTCGGTGACCGTCGCGGGAATGCCGGTCGGGTAGACGTTGAGCTCGAGGCTCGAGAACCGGTCGCCCGCCGCCTCGCGCACCCAGGCGATCTTCTCCTCGGTCGCGGCGATCGTGATGGACCGCGGGTCGGACCGGACGACGGTCCCGTCGCCCGCTGGGAGCGTCCGCGGCGCCAGCCCCACGATGTCGGCCTCTCGACCGGCGAGCGTCAGGAGCCTGCGGCCGCCGCCCCCGATGAAGACCGGCGGGTGGGGCCGCTGGACGGGCTTGGGCAGGCCCTCGTGGTCGACGATCGTGTAGTGCTCGCCGGCGAAGCTGAACGGCCCCTCCCCGAAGCACCCCTTGAGCACGGTGACGGCCTCGGCGAGGCGGCTGACGCGAACGCCGACGGGGTCGAACGCCATCCCGAGCGCGTCGTACTCGGGCGTGTTCCAGCCGGCGCCGAGCGCCACCTCCAGGCGTCCGCCGGAGAGGACGTCGATGGTGGCGAGGTCCTGCGCGAGCAGCGCCGGGTGGCGCATGTCGTTGTTGGCGACGAAGGGCGCCACCCGCAGGCGCTCGGTGACCGCGGCCACGGTCGCCAGCAGCGGCACGAACCCGAACGGCGCCACGACGTGGTCCGGGTAGACCATCGCGGCATAGCCCATCGCCTCGGCGCGGCGGGCCACTTCGCGGAGCGCCGGCCCGTCGGCCACCTCACCCGGGTCGGCCAGGAAGCGGAACGGCCTCGGCGCCAACCGGCCGCTGCTCGGCTCAGCCACCGATCAGCTGCCGCAGCTGCTCCAGGGCGGCGATCTCCTCGACCGAGCGGTAGTGGTTGTTGTTGAACGTGAAGCCGGTGAACCCCGCGTCGAGGTACGGCCTGAGCTCGTTCGCGGCCTGCTCTGCCGTCCCCGCGAACACGAACGGCTGGCGCTCGGGCGGCACGCGCCCGAGGATCGCCTTTGCGCTCGCCTCGTCCGCGGCTGCGATGACCGGGGCCGCCATCGTCCGCTCGATCGCGGCGGGGTCTCGGCCGATCTCCTCGGCGTAGCGGCGCAGCAGCTCTGACTTGTGGTTGAGCGCGTCCATCCCGAGCGGGAACCAGTGCGTCAGGTCGGCGTGCTTGGCCGCGATGCGCAGCGTGCGCTGCTCGCCGCCCCCGCCGACGAGGATCCTGGGCCCGCCCGGCTGGACCGGGCGCGGGATGTTGATGACGTCGACCGTGCGGTAGAAGCTGCCCTCGAAGCTCGACCGCTCGCTGGCGAACATCCCGCGCACGATCGTCAGCGCCTCGTCGAGGCGGTCCATCCGCTCCTTGATCGGCGGGAAGCTGAACCCGAAGGCGTTGTGCTCCGCCTCGTACCAGGCTGCGCCGAGGCCGAACATGGCACGGCCACCGGAGATGACGTCCAGCGTCGTCGCCGTCTTCGCGAGGAGCGCGGGGTTGCGGTAGGTGACGCCCGTGACGAGCGTGCTCAGGCGGACGGTCCGGGTCTCGCGCGCCAGCGCGGCGAGGACAGACCAGCCCTCGAGCATCGGCTCGGTGGGGATGCCCACGCCGGGAATCTGGTTGAGGTGGTCCATCACGGTGACCAGGCGGAAGCCGGCCGCCTCGGCGGCCTTCGCCTGTGCCACGGTCCGGGCGAACAGGTCCGCCGGCGTCGCGTCGGGGTGCGTGTAGCTGGGGCAGTGGAGGCCGAACCAGGGTGTCGTCATGATTCGATCATGCCCCGGATCGGCAGGCAGCGCTTCGGGGACCGAAACAATCGGCCGCCAAATGGCGTCTCTTGCGCCATGAGGAAACTGGTGGGGCTCCTCGGTCTCCTGCTGTTCGTCGGCGTCGGGGCGGTGGGCGGCGTCGAGCTGTGGCACCTGGCGGGCAACACGTACGACAGGCTGACATCCACGGCACACATCGCCCCCGGCCTCGCGCCGCGGATGACCCCGACCGACGCCGAGAACGTGACGTACGGCTACCTCAACCGGATGCGGCTGCAGCTGCCCGATCCGGCCCAGCATGTGGCGCCCTACGTCACCGGGGTGTGGGCGGTGGCCGCTGACCAGGCTGCCGCGCTCGACGGCTGCATCCCGACCGGCATGGGCACCGGGATCGTGTGGGTCACCCGGGGCCGTGGCGACTACCTCAACCTCACCGACCACCCCTGGTCGCACGGCTACCAGGCCGGCAGCGACCTCGCGGTCCAGGCGTGCACGGCATCGGCCCAGGCCGGCGTCATGGTCATCGACGATGCGACCGGCCAGATCCTCGGCGTGTACCCCGACAGCGGCGCCCTCAATCCCCACCCGTCGCCGCTGGTGTCGCTGGCTCCCGACGCGTCACCGCCGCCGGACGCCGTCCCCGCGTCGCCAGGCGTTGCCGCATCGCCAAGCGTTGCCGCATCGCCAGACGGTGCTGCGTCACCTGCCGCCTCCGGGTCGCCCGACGCCGCCCCGGCGTCACCGGGCGTCTCGCCGTCGCCAGCTGCGGACTAGCGGCCCCGCGCGGGCCGGGCCGCGAGGCACGGGTCGGGCACCTGGGGCGTGGTGGGCGGGCGCCGGCGTGTCAGCGTGGCGGGCGCTGACCTTCGGCAGCCGTCACAGGGGCGTTCCCTGGTGGAAGCGGATGCGCCACCGCCGCCCGTCGCGGACCCAGATCGATGCGCGGCGTGCCGGGCGGGCACCGGCAGTGTCGTAGGTCGCGAGGACGACGCCCGGGCCGATGACCGCAACCTCGAACCGCTCGAGGGCGATGTCGTCGGGAGCGGCGGCCTCGAGCGCCACGATCGTCTGGGCGCGGCTCCACCATCGGCCGCTCGCGCCGGTCTCATGGAAATCGGGGTGCAGGACCGCCTCGTAGCCACCCGGGAGGTCGGCCGCCCGACGCCGGGCGAGCGCAGACTCGAGGCCGAGGAGTTCGCCCCGCAGGGCATCGAGGTCATCGTGCGGATCACCCACCGGCGGAGGATACCCGTCGCGCCGCGACTCGCGGTGCGCGACACTTGCGCCATGGACACGACGCCCTCCGCCCCCGACCGCGACCTCAGCGCGCACACCGAATGGGTCCTCGCCGCGCCCCGCGACGCGGCCACCGTCGAGCTCATCGTGCGGCGCCCGGAGCGCGACGCCCGCGAGGTCGTGGCCGAGGCGCGGCTGGACCCGGTCGTGGGCCTCGTCGGCGACGGCTGGCGTGCCCGCGGCAGCTCGTCCCGGCCGGACGGGTCGCCGGACCCGCTGAGCCAGCTCACGATCATGAACACCCGGGTCCTGGCGGTGGTGGAGCCCGACCGAGCGCGCTGGCCGCTGGCCGGCGACCAGCTCTACGCCGACTTCGACCTCGGCGTCGACAACCTGCCGCCGGGGAGGCGCCTGCGGGTCGGCGGGGCGCTCGTCGAGGTCACCGAGCGGCCGCACACGGGCTGCGCGAAGTTCGCGAGCCGCTTCGGCCTCGACGCCCTCCGCTGGATCAGCACGCCGGAGGGCAAGGCTGCGCGGATGCGCGGGATGTACGTGCGCGTGCTCGAGGGCGGCGCGGTGGGCGTGGGCGACGAGATCCGCAAGCTGTAGGAGGCGCGCCGCGGGCGGGCACGAGGTCCGCCAATCGGCTGCCGGCTCGGAGGCTAGGGCCGCGTCGATTCCGCGCCCTCGGCAATGCGGACGGCCACGTAGCGCCGGAGGAGGCCGTCCGGGAGCGGGTGCGCCGGCGTGAACCGGATGGTCGCCTTCTCGGTCACGAACGGCGCCAGCTCCTCGCCGAGCGCCTCCACCACCCGGCCGCTGGCCGGGTAGATGGCGCAGTGGCGTTGGTACCCCGCGTAGGAAAGCAGCAGTCTCCCGTGGAGGCGGAAGCCAGGCATGGCGTACGCGATCACCTCGACGGCGTCGGGGCAGACCGCCCGGACCTCGGACCGCACCTGGGAGAGCATCGCCTGCTGTGCGGCTGGTTGCTTGGCGATGTACGCATCGATGGCGGCGAGGTCGTCCATCACCGCAGCGTAGTCGCCTGCAGCCGACCCGTCATCACCCCGGGCGATTCGGGCACGGCCCGCGGCAGCGCGTCCGGTTCGGCGTGCCCTCGGCCGCCCGCGGGGCGTGGCCTCGCCTCGACGCTCGTCGGCATGTGCTCCTCCGAGGTGCGGCTCAGCCGTCGCCGGCGACTCCGCCCGCAGCCCAGGCCGACGTGCGCGTGACGAGGTCGGCGAGCTGGGGCGGGAACACCGCGTCGGGCGTCGACGCGAGCTCGTCGCGCGACCACCAGCGATGCGCCGCGACCGCGCGCCGCTCGCCGTCGCCGGGCCGCCCGGTCCCGATGTGCGCCGTCGGCACCCGTCCGGCCACGTACCACTCGTCCTGGATGATCCGCCGCCCGCGGAAGACGAACGAGACGTCCGGCCGCTCCCCGATCACGGGGCCGATCGCCACGTCGCGCACGCCCGTCTCCTCGAGCAGCTCGCGCCGCGCGGCGGCCTCGACTGACTCGAAGGGCAGGATCCCGCCGCCCGGCAGGTACCACGAGCCGTGCCCGGCGGCGGGTCCGGCGTCGGCGTGGCGCAGCAGGAGCACGCGGCCGTCGGGATCGAGGAGGACCACCCTCGCCGCCCGGCGCCGGAACCGCCGCCTCCAGCTCATCCGACGGCTCCGCCGCCCCCGGCGGCCACCAGCCGTGACACGACCGCCTGGGTGAGCACCCACGACTTGAGCGGCTCGCGCGGCAGGCGGATCCGCACCTGGTTCGACGCGAACGTCATGTCGCCCGGCCGGACGCCGGGGAGCGGTGCCGCCCCGCCCGCGGCGCCCGGTGCGAGGAGCTGCATCGCCGTCGCCCGCGACAGCTGCGCCCCGAAGCGCACGACCAGCCAGCCCTCCTCGCGCGCGAGGCTCGCCACGCCGGCCGACTCCGCCGACAGTCGCAGCTCGGCCACCTCGACGAGCCGCAGCACCGGCGCCGGCATCGGCCCGAACCGGTCGCTGACCTCCTGGCGGAAGGCCGCCACGTCGCCGGTCGTCCGCGCCCGGGCCAGCCGCCGGTAGAGCTCGAGCTTCTGCGCCTCGTCGGCCACGTACGAATTGGGCAGGTGCGCGTCCACCGGGAGGTCCACGACCGCCTGGGGCACATCGCGGACCGGCTCCCGGTGCTCCCGCCGCGCCTTGGCCTCCTCGACCGCCTCGGCCAGCAGGCGCGAGTACAGGTCGAAGCCCACCGACGCCATGAACCCGCTCTGCTCGCCGCCGAGGATGTTGCCGGCGCCGCGGATCTCGAGGTCGGCGAGCGCGATCTGGAACCCGGCACCCAGCTCGGACGCGTTGAAGATCGCCTGGAGCCGCTTGCGCGCCTCCTCGCTCATGCGCTCACGCCGCCGGTACAGCAGGTACGCGTACGCGCGGCGCGACGAGCGGCCGACGCGCCCGCGGAGCTGGTACAGCTGGGCGAGGCCGAGCGAATCCGCACGGTCGATGACGATCGTGTTGGCGTTGGGGATGTCGAGCCCCGACTCGATGATCGTCGTGCACACGAGCACGTCGGCCTCGCCCTCGGCGAACGTGAGCATCACCCGCTCCAGCGCACCCTCGGCCATCTGCCCGTGGCCGACGACCATGCGCGCACCCGGCAGGAGGCGCCGCAGCTGGTCCGCCTGCGCCTCGATGGTCTCGACGCGGTTGTGCACGTAGAACACCTGGCCGCCGCGGTCGAGCTCGCGCAGGACCGCGTCGCGGACGAGGCCGGCCGACGCCTCGGCCACGCGCGTCTGGATGGGCAGGCGATCCTCCGGCGGGGTCTCGATGACCGAGAGGTCCCGGATGCCGGCCAGCGCCAGGTTGAGGGTCCGGGGGATCGGCGTGGCGGACATCGTGAGCACGTCCACCGACGACCGCAGGTGCTTGAGCCGCTCCTTGGCGGCCACCCCGAAGCGCTGCTCCTCGTCCACGACCACGAGGCCGAGGTCGCGGAATGCGACATCCTTGGACAGCAACCGGTGCGTCCCGATCACGATGTCCACGGTCCCCGCCGTCAGCCCGGCCACGGTGGCGTCCTGCTCCCGGGCGGAGACGAAGCGCGACAGCAGCTTGACCGTCAGCGGGAAGGCCGCGAAGCGCTGGCTGAACGTGGTGAAGTGCTGCCCCGCGAGCACCGTCGTCGGCACCAGCACGGCCACCTGCTTGCCGTCCTGGGTGGCCTTGAACGCCGCCCGCAGCGCCACCTCCGTCTTGCCGTAGCCCACGTCGCCGACCACCAGGCGGTCCATCGGCCGCCGCGTCTCCATGTCCGCCTTGACCTCGGCCGAGGCGCGGAGCTGGTCCGGCGTCTCCTCGTACGGGAAGGACGCCTCCATCTCCGCCTGCCACGGCGAGTCCGGCGAGTAGCCGAAGCCCTCGGCGGCCTCGCGCTTGGCGTAGAGCGCCAGCAGTTCGTCGGCGAGGTCGGTGACCGCCTTGCGGACCCGCTGCTTGGTCCGCAGCCACTCGGTGCCGCCGAGGCGCGAGAGCGTCGGGCTCTCGCCACCGGAGTAGCGCGACACGCGGTTGATCTGCTCCACGGGCACGAAGATCCGGTCGCCGGCCGCGAACGAGAGCTCGAGGTAGTCGCGCTCCTCGCCCGAGCTGCCGCGCCGCAGCATCTGCTCGTAGCGCGCGATCCCGTGGTCGATGTGGACGACGAGGTCGCCGGGCGTCAGGCGCTCGAGGATGTCCCGGGGGACGATCCGGCGCATCGCCTTGGGCCGGCGCACGCGCACCGAGCCGAACAGCTCGCGGTCCGTGACCACGGCCAGCCCGTCCGGTCCGCCGACGAAGCCGCCGTTGAGGCTGCGCTCGACCAGGGCGACGGCCCCCGGCGGCGGCGCGGCCGAGATGCGCGACACGATGCCGACCGCGTGGCCCGCCTCGCCCAGCAGTTCCGCGAGCCGCGGAGCCTGGTCGGATGCGAGCACGACGCGGGCGCCCTCCAGGATCCAGTGCTCGACGCCGTCCACCAGCCGCTCGGTGCGGCCAGGCGGCAGCACCGGCTCGCGCCAGCCGAAGAGGTCGCCGCTGGTGAGGCCCTTGGACGCGTAGGCCATCCCCTCGGCGTCGGACGCATCGGACTCCCAGGTGAGCTCGAGCGTGCGGGCGCCGTGCAGCCGGGACTTCCACTCGCGGGGCGGCAGGTACGTCGGGGGCCAGTCGCGCGGCAGGTCGCCCTGCTCGGTCAGCTCGCGGTGGCGCTCGTCCGCCTGGCGCCACAGGAAGTCGGCCGCGTCGGCGAGGTCGCCGGGCTCGTCGAGGACGAGCAGCGTGCCCGGCTGGAGGTGGTCGAGCGCGGTCGCCGGAGCCACGATCCGCGCCCACACCTCGGCCGCGTCGCCGGCCTGGAGCGCCCGCCCAGCGAGCGCCGTCCCGGCTCCCTCGGAGACGGCCTCGCCCGAGAACCGCGCGAGGTCGAGCGCCAGCCGCTCGGGCAGGCCCCTCGCGAGCTTGCCCAGCCGCGCCCGGAGCTCGTCGAGCCCGCCCTTGGGGAGCAGCAGCTCGGTCGCGGGGAGCAGTGCCACCTCGCGCACCTCGCCGACGCTCCGCTGGTCGGTGGGGTCGAACGCGCGCATCGAATCGATCTCGTCGCCGAACAGCTCGATCCGCACGGGCAGCGCGGCTGACGGCGGGAACACGTCCAGGATGCCGCCGCGCCGGGCGAACTCGCCCCGGCCCGCCACCTCGAGCACGGGGGCATAGCCCAGGTCGAACAGCTCGGCGAGCAGCGCGTCGAGGCCCACGCGGACCCCGGGCTTGAGCACCCGCGTCCGCTCCGGCAGGTCGTCGGGCGCAATCGTCGCCTGGAGCAGGGCCTGGACGCTGGCGACAAGGATCCGGGCCCGGCCGCTGCGCCACGCTGCGAGGGCCGCCACGCGCGCAGCGGTCTCGTCGGGGACGAGCTCCGAGCGCTCGTATGCGAGCGCGGTGCGCGGTTCCAGCACGGCGACCGCCGATGCGTCGCCCAGCCATGCCCCGAGCTCGTCGGCCACGCGGTCGCCGATCTCCGCGTCTCGGGCGATCCAGCAGATGCGCTCCCCGGCCTCGGCGAGCGCGAGCGCCGCGGCGAGGTACGACTTCGCGCCGTGGGGCACCGATGTCAGCCCGACGTGCCGCCCGTGGATGCCCGGAGCCGCGCCGCCGAGCCGCTCGAGCAGCGACGCGAACGAGCCGCTGTCGTGCAGCAGCCGCGGCAGGACCGAGAGGTCCGGCAGCCGACGCCCCGCGCCCCTCAGCGCGGGTCCGTCGCCCCGGTGGCGCGTCGGCGGCCGAGTCGTCCGGCGCGCGGCAGGTTCGTCCGCGGCGGCGCGTGCGCCGGGGTCGAGCAGCTCCGCCTCGGCCTCCGCCGAGGCGCGGTCGAGGTCGACGTCGCGTTCGGCGGCCTCGGCGGCGGCCCGCCGCTCTGCCCACTCGAGGGCGACCTTGTCGGCGAGCCTGCGCTCGCGGGTGGAGCGCCCGCGATACCGATCGGTCACCGGCGGCCGCCCGTGTCCGCATCGCCCCCGCCGGGCAGGATCCTCCGCCAGCCGGTCTTGGTACGCCGCACGCCGCGGTCGTCCGCCGGGCCGCCGGGCTCGCCCGGAGCGGGCGCGGCCGGTCCGCCGGGTGAGGCCGCGCCGGACGGATTGCACTGCAGGTCGAACGCGTTGAATCGGTTGGCCGCCTTCGAGGTCCCCTCGCGCGCCCAGGCCTCGACGGCCTCCGCGGCCGCGTCGAGCAGGATCGGCAGGCAGGCGCGCTCGTCGGCGGCGAATTGCGAGAGCACGTGGTCGATCGCGCCGCGCCCAGGCTCCCCGATCCCTACCCGCAGGCGGCTGAACTTCTCCGAGCCCAGCTCGTCGATGATCGAGCGCAGCCCGTTGTGGCCGCCGTGGCTGCCGGCCTCGCGGAAGCGCAGCTTGCCGAAGGGCAGCGCGAAGTCGTCGGCCACCACGAGCATGTCCACCATCGGGACGTGGCTGCGCGCCATCAGCTTGCGCACGGCGATGCCCGAGTCGTTCATGTACGTGAGCGGCTCGGCGAGGATGAGGTCCATCCCCTTCCAGCGCAGCTCGAGGACCTCGGACGCATCACGGTGGCGCCCGCGCCCGGACCGCCCCGCCCGGTCGGCGATCCGGTCGAGCACCATCCAGCCGATGTTGTGGCGCGTCTCCGCATACTGGCCGCCCGGGTTGCCCAGGCCCACGACGAGCTTCACGATCTGACGCGTTCTCCCTCAAGCACGGCGAATGGCCCCGGGACCGCGTCCGACGGGGCTGTCGCGCCATGGTACCGCCGCACGCCCGATCCGCCGGCCGCGAGCGCCCGCCCGGTGACGGTCCAGCCGCCCGCGCCTCCGCGCAAGCGGCCGTGTCACGTGGCATGGGGTCCGGGCGTCACAACCCCGGCCGTCCACAAGGGTCCCGACACGGGCCGACGGCCGGGAGCGGGAGCGATGGGTGGGGTCCACAGCGGGCGACGTATGGCTGTGTTCGGGCGCGGAGGAGCAGTCGGCAGGCTGGCGGCCCTGGGGGCCGCGCTGATCCTCGTCGTCGGGTGCGGGAGCCCAGCCCCGACGGGCTCCCCCGTCGCGACCACCACGCCGCTGCCGTCGAGCGTTGCGGCCGCGTCCGCGACCCCGCCCGCCGGGACGGCGTCCCAGTCGCCCGATGACGGCGCCTGGACCGCGGTCCAGGCGTCCGGGCTGCCGCAGGCCGCCACCCTCGTCCCGACGAAGGCCGGCCCCGACACCGTGGCGCGGACGACCGGGTTCCTGCTCACCAGTCTCGACGGTCAGCCGGCCGCCTCCCTCGCGGACCGGATCGTGGCCGACCCGGCGGTGGCGTTCCGCGTGACCCAGTCCGGCACGGGCGCGGCCGTCCTCCAGCCCACGGCCGCGCTCGCCGCCGCCACGCGCTATCGCCTCTCGCTGGTGCGCTCCGACGGCACGGTCGAGGCCTCGTGGACGGCCCGGACCGCAGGCCCGCTCCACGTGACCGACACGGTCCCCGGCGACACCGCCACGGCCGTGCCGCTCGACGCGGGCATCGAGATCGCCTTCGACCAGACCGGGGTGACCGCCGCGGCGATGGCATCGCACTTCCGGATCTCGCCCGCGGCGAGCGGCCACTTCGAGGTCTCGGGCAGGTCGGTCGCGTTCGCACCCGACAAGCCGCTCCGGAAGGGGACCCTGTACACGGTCACCATCGCCCACGGGCTGCCCCTGGCGAATACCGGCGAGGTCCTCGAGCACGACGTTGTCGTCCGGTTCGAGACGGCCGCGACCCGCGAGCCCGGCGTGCGGGTCTGGCTCCAGGACGCCCTCGTCGATGCGACGCCGCGCGAGCGAGCCGCCATGACGCTCTGGACCGATGTGCAGGACGGCAGCGCGGAGCCGAAGAGCGTGCCCCTGACCGTCCATCGCCTCGGCGGGCTCGACGCCGCCATGACGGCGTGGAGGGCCGTGAGCGACGCCCCCGACTGGACCCTGGCGAGCGCGCATGAGGCCGTCCGCACCGCATCGCTTGCCCGCGTGCTCTCGGCCACGGTGCGGATCCAGCACCTCGCCGACGGGACCGACTGGATCCAGCTCCCGCGGGCGCTTGCCGCCGGCTGGTACCTGGTCACCGTCGCCTACGGCGGCGTGCCGCGCCAGCTGGTCCTGCAGGTCACCGACGCCGCCACCTACGCGTTGGTCACCACCACCAGGACCGCGGTCTGGGTCAACAACCTCCTGACGGGCCTCGCGGCCGTCGGGGCAGTCGCCTCCCTCGATGGCACAGCCCTGGCGGGCGCCAGCGGCTCGCAGGGCCTGCTGCTGGCGACCACGCCGGCCAAGGTCGCGAGCGGGAGCGTGAGCCGCCCGGTGCTGCTCGTCCGCTATCAGGGCGCCACGACCTTCCGGCCGATCGCCGGGGGCACGGTGTGCGGCGGATGCGACGGCAAGGGAGCCGGCGTGGGCCTGATCGCGCCCGACCGCTGGTGGACGCTGCTCACCACCGACCGCACCCAGTACCGCCAGACCGACACGGTCAACCTCGTGGGCATCGTGAAGCACCGGGTGTCGGGCGATGTCCCGGCCGCCGTGCGCCTCGTCGTGTACAGCGGCGACGACCCGACCCGCGCCGTCCCGATCACGGCCAAGACCGTGACGCCCGACAGCCGGGGCATGTACACCGCGACCCTGCCGATCGCCGCACTGCCCGTGGGCGGGTACCTGGTCCGGGCGACCGCCGGCAGCGACGCGATCGGCGAGGCGTGGTTCGAGGTGGCGACGATCCGCAAGCCCGCCTACACCGTCAGCATCACGCCGGCGCACCGCGCCGTCATCAGCGGCCAGCCGCTCACGGCGGCCGTCGACGCGGCCTTCTTCGACGGCACCCCGACGGCGGGCGCCACGATCGGCCTGCAGCTCGACAACGCCGAGGACGCCCCGGTCACCACGGTGACCACCGATCCGGCCGGCCACGCCTCCGGTACCGTGCGGCCCACCACCAGCGGCTCGGAGTTCGACACGGTGACCCTCCGCGCCACGCCGACGCTGCCCGAGGAGGCGAGCCTCGAGGGCGACGCCTACGTCGCGGTCTTCGCGGGCAGCGCCTACGTGACGCTCGACGGCGTCGCCAACGCGAAGACCGTGACCGTGACAGGTGCCGTCAACACGGTTGCCTGGAACCGCTTCGACCAGGCCGCAACCACGGACCTCTGGTCGATCGACCCGCGCGGTGCGGCTCGGCCCGGCGCAACGGTGCGCGTCAAGGTCACCGGCTTCTACACCGTCACGCGGCAGACCGGGAGCTCGTACGACTTCATCACGAAGCGCGTCCAACCCACCTACGAGGTGACCCAGAAGGAGTTCACCCTCCCGGCGCGGACCGTCAAGACCGGCAGCGACGGATCGTTCCGCCTCACGTTCGCGACGACGCACAGCGCCTACGCCTACGACATGACGGCCGAATACACCGACGAGGCCGGCCGCACCATCGAGGGGGAGGCCTCGACGAGCGGCGCGGTGCCGTACTCCGGCGACCCGGTGCCGTCGCTCCAGCCGGTCGACGGCCACCAGGACACCGCCACCTACTCGGTGGGCGACACGATCCGGGTGCGGTTCAGTGGCGGCGCCACCCGCACCACGGCGAGCCGCTACCTCTACGTCACGCTCCAGCAGGGGCTCCGGACGGCCCGCGTCAGCGGGAGCGCCGAGTTCCAGGCCACCTTCACGAGTGCCAGCGTCCCGGACATCGCCGTCGGCGCCGTGCGCTTCAACGGCGCCGGCTACGACGTGGCGCCCGGGCTCTACACGGCCGCGCTGGACCCGCAGGACCGGCACCTGGCCGTCACCGTCACCGCGGACAAGGCGCGCTACCAGCCCGGCGAGACGGCGACCCTGTCGGTGCGCACGCTGGACCGCAGCGGGCACCCCGTCGCCGCCAGCGTGTTCGTCCGGGTCGTCGACGAGAAGCTCTACGCGATCGGCGCCGCGGGCGACGAGGATCCCGCCGCCCAGCTCTATGCCCTGGTGCCCGACGGCGTCATCGGCAGCGCCCGCTCCCACCAGGCGCCGTCGCAGGAGATGGGCGGCGGGGGCGGCGACACGACGGGCGGCGGCGGGGGCGGCGGCCGGTCCGACTTCCGGGACTGGCTGCTGGCCAAGCTCGTCCACACCGGCGCCGACGGGCGCGCCACCGTCACGGTCCGCCTCTCTGACGACCTCACCTCCTGGCGCGTCGCGGCCACGGCGGTCGACGCCGCCCTCGACGTCGGCGCGAGCACGGTCAAGCTGCCCGTCGGGCTGCCGTTCTTCGTTGACGCGGTCCTGGCACCCGAGTACCTCGTGACCGACAAGCCCGTCCTCCGCGTGCGCTCCTACGGGACGGCGCTCGCGGCCGGGACGAGGGTGACGTTCACCGTGAGCTCCGACACGCTGCCGATGGCGGACACCACGGTCACGGCCGACGCCTTCGGCTCGGCGTACATCCCGCTCCCCGCGCTCTCGCTCGGCACGCAGCGGATCCGCATCGCCGGCAGTGCCGTCGTCGGCGGCCAGACGCTCCAGGACGCCATGACCCGCACGTTCAGCGTGGTCGCCAGCCGGGCGACGCAGCAGCGGACCACGTGGCTCCCGCTTAGCGGCACGGCGCGGGTCGAGGTCGGCCAGGGGATGACGAACGTCGTCCTCGTCGACGCCGGCCGCGGCCGCGTGGTGCCCGCGCTCGAGGAGCTCGTCACGTCCGGCGGAGTGCGGGCCGACCAGGTGCTGGCCTCCGCACTCGCCACGCGGGTGCTGACCGAGCAGTTCGGCATCAAGGGCATCGCGGAGCCAGACCCGAACGGCCTCGACGCCTACGCCAGCGGCGGTGACGTCTCGATCGTGCCCTGGGGCTCGGCGCAGCTCGACGTCACCGCGCTCGCGGCGATCGCGGGCGACTCGCGCATCGTCATGGACCCCTCGTCGTCGATGCTGGCCAGCATCGCGGGCGACGCCGGCGAGACGCGGGCCCGGCGCCTGCTCGCCCTGGCCGGCCTCGCGGCCCTCGGCCAGCCCGTGCAGGACCGGATCGCCGCAGCCGCAGCCCAGACCGACCTGGGCGTCGAGGAGCAGGTCTACCTCGCCCTCGCCGCGCTCGAGGCAGGAGACGAGGCCCTCGCCGGCCGACTCGAGCAGCAGCTGCTGACGCAGCACGGCTTCCGCTCCGGCCACCAGGTGCGCCTCGATGCCGGCGCCGACGCGGACACCACGGTCGTCACCGCGCGGCTCGCGATCGTCGCCGCCTCGCTCGGCGATCCCATCGCCGCGGAGATGGACGAGTACGTGGCCGCCCACCCGTCCAAGTCGACGCTCGTCGTCCTCGAGCGCGCCATCGCGGCTCGCGGCTGGGCGCTGCGGGTGGCGAGCACGCCGGTCAAGGCCGCGCTCACCGTCGACGGCGTCCGCACCGACGTGACGCTCTCGTCCGGCGACGCCGCCGCGTACTCGCTCACCCCGGCCCAGGCGGCGTCGGCGACGCTGGCGCCCGTCTCCGGCTCGGTGCTCGCGATCCAGACGTGGGACGACGCGCTCGAGCCGTCGTCGCTGACCGCGCCCGACGGCGTGTCCTTCACGCGCACGGTCACGCCGGGCGGCGAGGTCGCAGCCGACCAGACCGTCATCGTCGAGTTCGAGGTCACGCTGACCCCCGACGAGAGCGGCGGCGAGTGGCAGGTGGTGGAGAACGTCCCGTCGGGCCTCGCGCCGATCCCCTACTTCGGCACCCTCGGCGACCCCGAGGCGCCGGTTGCCGACATCTCGCCCGCGTTCGTCGACGGCCAGCGGGTGGCGTTCATGGTCGGGTGGGATCCCCTCCACCCGACCCAGAAGCTCCGGTACGTGGCACGCGTGGTCTCCGCGGGCACCTACACCTGGGAGCCGTCAGTCCTCCAGTCGACGGTCGCCCCGGCGTCCGGCCTGACGGTGCCGGCCGAGACCGTCACCATCGCGTCCCCGGCCCCGGGCAGCTGACCGGCGACCGGGGTCAGCCGAGGAGGCGGCGCTCGAGCTCCCGCATCGCCGCCTCCTCGACCGGGTCGGCGTGGTCCCAGCCGCAGACGTGCAGGGCGCCGTGCGTCACGAGCAGGCGCAGCTCGTCGCGCGCGTCCCAGCGGACGTCGGCGGTCTGCCCGCCGCGGCCGGCCTCCGCCTGGTCGACCGCACGCTCCACCGACACCACGATGTCGCCCAGGTGGGGACGGGCGCCCGGGGGGAGGGCGAAGCGCCCGAACTCGCCGGCCGCGTCCGCGGCGGCACTCGCGCCCTTGCCCGGGTGGTCCGGGAACGCTCCTCGCGGGAGCAGCGGGAACGAGAGCACGTCCGTCGGCCCCGCCTTGCCCATGTGCGTCGCGTTGAGTTCGCCCAGCTCGGCGTCATCGGAGAGGATCAGGCCGATCGACGCGGGCCTCGGCGCCCCTGCCGCCTCGAGGGCGGCGACGACGGCGCGCGCGAGCGCCGTCGCGGGCACGAGCCGCTGCACGCCGTCACGCCGCTCGACGTCGATCCGCCAGCCGGAGAGGTAGTGCGCGCTCACGCCGACACGGTAGCGCGAACGGCGGCCGGCCCGGCGCCCGCGCCGCGCGATACCATCGCGGGCATGGCCCTCCGACCGATCGTGACCCTCGGCGACCCCCGCCTCCGCCTCGCCGGCCAGCCCGTCGTCAAGTTCGACCAGGCGCTGGGCGACCTCATCGACGACATGATCGAGACGATGGACGCGGCACCGGGCGTCGGCCTCGCCGCACAGCAGGTCGGCCTCGACCTGCAGCTGTGCGTGATCCGCGTCGACGACGACCTGTTCGCGGTGGCCAATCCCGAGATCGTCCACCTCTCGGGCGAGGAGGGCGCCTGGGAGGGGTGCCTGTCCGTCCCGGGCTACCGCGCCTGGCGGGTGCGCGCCGAGCACGCCGTGATCACGGGCCAGGACCGCCACGGGCGGCGGATCACCGTGAGCGGGCACGGGTACCTCGCCCGCGCGATCCAGCACGAGTTCGACCACCTGCACGGCGAGCTGTACATCGACGCGCTGCCGGAGGGCGCGGAGATCATCACCGAGGAGGAGCTCGACGAGCGGCACCGCGCGGAGGACGGCGAGGCCTGACCCCAGGGCTGCACGCCGCCGTCCGCCGCCGCGGGGCGGCGGATCAGCCCGGGCTGCGGGGCCCTACCGGGTCACCGAGAGCGTCACGCCCGTCGAGTGGCTGAGGCTGCCGCTGGTCCCGGTGATCGTGAGCGTGTACGTGGCGATGGACGTCGATCGCGCGGTCCTGACCGTCAGCGTGGTGCTGTTCCCCGTCGTCGGGTTGTAGGCCCAGCTGATCCTGGCCCCGGACGGCGCCCCGGTCACGCTGAACGAGACGCTGCCGGCGAACCCGTTCGACCGGCTGATCACGATCGAGTAGCTGGCCGTGCCGCCGCGCCGGACCGACCGCGATGACGGCGTGGCCGAGACGGCGTAGTCCCCGGCCGCCTGCTGCGTCACGGTGACACTGGCCGTGCCGCTCAGGCCGCCGCCCGTCGCGGTCACGGTGAACGGCCCGCCCGCCGCGGTGGCGGTGAACACCCCGCCCGAGCTGATGGACCCGCCGCCGTCCACCGACCACGTGAACGCGGGCTGCGAGGCCATCGGGGCGCCGTTCTGGTCGAGCGCCGTGGCCGCGAACGTCTGGGTGCCGCCGACGGCGACGCTCGCGCTCGTCGGGGAGACGGCGATCGAGGTCAGGGTCTGGGAGACCGTCGCGAAGGAGATGCTGCCGCGCCCGGTGGGTCCGTCCCAGCCGGAACCTGCCTGGCACAGCACGGCGGTGCTGCAGGAGCCGTTGCTGCCGGACGTGACGTCGTAGTAGGGCGTGGTCGCGGCCCAGGCGTACTGCCCGGCCAGGGTCGCGGCGCCGTAGCCGCCCTGCATCGCGTAGAGGGCGCCGACGAGCGGCGAGCTCAGGCTCGTGCCGCCGAAGATGTACCAGCCGGTGCTGCCGTTGTAGGTCGTGTACACCTGCAGCCCCGAGTTCGGGTCAGCGTCGGCGGAGAGGTCGGCGATCGCCTTCTTGGTCCCGCACGGGCTGCCGGCGATCACCTGCCAGGACGGGGCGGCGTTGTAGGTCGAGCAGCCGCTGCCGGCGCCCGACCACGCGGTCTCGGACGAGCGCGCGCCGCTGGCGTTGACCGCGACGTTGGTGCCGCCGACGCCGAGGACGTAGGTGGCGGTGGCCGGGAAGCCGACGCCGTAGCCGCTGTCGCCGGTCGACGCCATCACCGCGATGCCCTTCTTGGCGGCGTTGTCCCAGGCGGGATAGCTGGCGCCGGAGGCGTCACCGGTGGAGCTGTAGCTGTTCGAGATGGCGAGCACGTGCGCGGTGTTGGACGCGGTGGTCACCGCCGTCCCGAGGTTGGCGAACGAGGATGACGAGGCCTCGAACAGAACGATGCTGCACATCGGGCAGACCGCGGACGCGGCCTGGAGGTCGAGGTCCTCCTCGTTGGCCCAGCCGGCATTCGCGGTGGGCAGCGAAGTGCCGCCCGTCTGGTTCACCTTGGCGAAGCAGGGGCTCGAGGCGGAGCTGGACAGGCCGGTCAGCGTGGCGAGCGAGCAGCTGCTGACCGCCGGCAGCCCCATCGAGCTGCGGTAGGTGGACAGGTGGGCGTCGGCGTTCGTGTCGTCATAGGCGTCCACGATCGCGATCACGCGCGAGGGGTCGCCCATGCCCGTGATGCCGTAGGCGGTCCGGATGCCGACGGCCGAGTACGACACCGAGGCGGCAGGCTTTGCCGCGCTGCCGAGGTCACGAGCTGATGCCGCGCGGTAGGCCCGCCCGTTCTGGTAGAGGACGCGGGCGATGCTGGCGCAGGCGGCGGTGTCGGCGCCGCCCCGGCTGCACACGCGGGCGTCTCGATGGCTCCAGGTGGGGCTTGCGGCCGTCACCGCCGGCGCCGTGAACGCTGAGAGGACGAGCAGGGCGGCCGCCGCCGCCACGAATCGCCGAACCACCGTGTGCATCGCGACGTCGCCTCGCATCCGGGATGGGACTCTGGGGCGCGGGAGGGACCGGCGCCGTGGCACGCATCGTGGCGCCGCGCCGCGGCCGGGTCAATGGGGCAAATCCCCGGCCGGTGCCAATGGTCAACAGCGGGGCGCGGCGCTTGGGCGGGGCCCTGCCCGTGGCCGATCGCCCTGCGCCTATTCCTCGCCCGAGGCGGCGCGGCGCGACTCCAGCTCCACCACCTTGTTCTGCGGGTAGGCGATGCGCTGGTGGTACATGCCCAGGAGCTGGCCCACGAAGGCCTCCCGGATGCGCTCGAGGTCGCGCAGGGTGAGGTCGCACTCGTCGAACTGGTTGTCGCTGATGCGCTCCTCGAAGATGCGGCTCACCATCGCCCGGATGGCGCCCTCGTCGCGCGAGGACAGCGAGCGGACCGAGGCCTCGACCGAGTCGGCGAGCATGATGATCGCCGCCTCGCGGGACTGGGGCTTCGGCCCGCCGTGGCGGAACTTGCGCACGTCGACCGCGTCGGCCGCCTTGCGCCCCTCGGGCGTGTCGAGCCCGCCGTACTGCGCCGCCGCGAGCTCCTTCGCCCGCGCGTAGAAGTACGACATCACCCCGGTGCCGTGGTGCTGCGGGATGAACGCGATCAGCTGCTTGGGCAGGCCCGCGCCGTAGGCGATGTCGATCCCCTCGGACACGTGGCTCTTGAGCAGCTGCGCCGACTGCTCGGGGTCGAGCTCATCGTGGATGTTGTCGCCGCCCGCCTGGTTCTCGATGAAGGCGGCGGGGTTGGAGAGCTTGCCGACGTCGTGGTAATAGGCGGCGACGCGGGCGACCAGCGGGTCGGCGCCGATCGACTCGGCGGCCCGCTCGGCCAGGTTGCCCACCATCAGGCTGTGGTGGTACGTGCCGGGCGTCTCGACGAGCAGCCGGCGGAGCAGCGGGGCGCTCGGGTTCGCGAGCTCGAGCAGCTGGAACACGGTCAGGATGCCGAACACCGAGCCGACGACGGCCACGGAGCCCGCGGTCGCCACCGCGGCGCCGCCGGCCGAGACGGCTGACGCGCCGATCAGCTCGACCACGCCCCGCACGTCCTGGCGGCCCAGCAGCGCGAACGTGACGATGACCACCGCCTGGACGAAGAACACGGCCACGCCCGAGCGGACGAAGACCGAGAGCCGGTCGCCGCGGCGCACCGCCACGATGCCGGCGATCCCGCCGAGCAGCACATAGGCCGCCAGCTCCAGCCCGCCGCCGTAGCCGCCGCCATTGACCGCGGCCGCGAGGATGGCGAGCAGCGAGGTCAGCACGAGCGCGGCGCCGCCGTCGAGCAGGACGGTGACCAGCATGCCCACCGCGCTCAGGGGCAGCGCGTACGGCAGCCAGTAGCGGCCCGCGGTGAGCTTGAGCGCGAGCACGGCCACGAGCAGGATCAGGCTGAGCAGGACCAGCACGTTGTTGCGGTGCCAGAACTCCCGGCGGAACCGCCAGGTCCACACCAGCAGCAGCGCCACCGTGAGGATCGAGAGCACGAAGAACCCGACCAGCCGGGCCACGTCGAGGCCACCCTGGTTCAGCCCGAACTTGGTGATCGCCTCGAAGGCGACGTCGTCGATGCGGACGCCGTTGGCGACGATCGTCTCGCCCTGCGCCCAGCTCTGCTGCTGGTCGGGCACGCCGGCCGCGGCCGCCGCCTTCGCCTGCTCGGTGAGCTGCTCCGAGAACGACGAGTTCGGCACCAGCAGCGGGCGGACGATCGCGGCGGCCAGCGACACCTCGTCGGGCGAGAGTCCGCCGGCGATCCGGTCGGCGAGGTTCGCCTGGATGAGCGGCAGCTGGCTGTCGCGCAGCTCGGCGGTCTCGAGCGAGGTGAGGACGCGGGCGGCCTCGGTGCGCACCGCCGTCCAGCGCTCGGAGGTGAGGCCCATCAGCGTGTTGCGGTCGGCCGTCGACATCGTGCCTAGGGCGCTCGCGAGGATCGCCTGGCGCCCGAGCGGCGTGACGCCGGGCGCGAAGGCCGCGTCGACCACCTGGGCCTGCTCCTCGAACGCCCGCGCCTGCTGCGCAGCGACGGCTGCCGCGCCGGCCGCGGTGTAGGTGTACTGGGGCTCCACGGCTGCGCTCGCAGCGGCGCGCTTCTGGTCGGTCAGGACCTGGCTCGTGTAGACGAGGGCCCGCGGTGCCTGGACCACCGTGGGGGCAGGCATGCCCAGCTCGAGGCTGGGCTGGGCGGGCAGCACGTCGAGGCCGAGGATGACCGACATAGCGGCGATCACCAGCGCGGATGCCGCGAGCAGCCGCCCGAGATCCCGACGGGTGAAGGTGGCCGTGGTGTCGGCCGACGAGGCGAGCATGGCGTGCCTAGCGGCCGGTCCCCGGCGCGGCGGGATCCGCCTGGGCCAGCGCCTGCGCGACGAGGCCCGACACGAGCTTCCCGTCGGCGCGGCCGCGGACCTTCGGGGAAAGCCAGCCCATCACCTTGCCGAGGTCGCGGGGCGACGCGGCCTGCGTGGCCGCGATCCCATCGCGCACGAGCGCGCGCACCTCGTCATCGGTCAGCTGCTGGGGCAGGTAGCCCGAGAGGATGGCGATCTCCGCCTCCTCCTTCGCGGCGAGGTCCTCGCGGTTGCCCTTGCGGAAGGCCTCCACGCTCTCGCGCCGCGTCTTCACTTCTTTCATGACGACGCCGAGGACCTCGTCCTCGGACAGGGTCACCCGCTTGGCCTTCTCGGTCTTGTAGGCGGCGTCCTGGACCATGCGCAGGACGTCGCGGCGCAGCGTGTCACCCGACCGCATCGCAGCGATCGTGTCGTCATGGAGTCGTTCGCGCAGGGTCATCGGACCCTCCTGGGTGAGGCGCCCCGGCGGGGTGCCGCGGGCTCGCGGGACGTCGCGCGTCCATCGCGCTCCGTCGGCCGCGGACCCGGTCTGGCTCAGCCCTGGCTCGCTCGCGCGTTCTTCTTGCGCTTCGCTTCCTTGCGCTTCCGCTTCACCGACGGCTTCTCGTAGTGCTCACGACGACGAGCCTCGGCGAGGATCCCGCTCTGCTGGATCTTCTTGTTGAAGCGGCGGAGGGCGCTTTCGAACGTCTCGTTCTCGCCCACTCGGACTTCGGCCAAACCCGGCTCACCTCCTCGGGCAGGGATCTCGCACCCGCTCCCCGTGCGCGATGCCCAGCGGCGCGGGGGGCGTCCCGGCGGGTTCCGCGTGCCCGCTCTCGCGGGCGCACGAAGCCTGTCGGCAGGCCGCCGGAGTGTACGCGGGAGCGCGCGAGGCGTCCAATCGGGCGGGGGCCCTGTGCGCCCCGAGGGCGAGAGCGCCACGTTTCCGACGAGGTCCGGAACGAGTGCCAACGCGAGCAGGGCCGGGGCGGAGCTCCCGGCCTGGTGCGTCGTGGCGAGGTCAGCCGCGGGGCTGGTTGATCCGGATCAGGTTGCCGGCCGGGTCGCGGAAGGCGCAGTCGCGGACGCCGTAGGGCTGGTCCATCGGCTCCTGCACCACGTCGGCGCCGGTGGCCTGCACGTGGTCGAACGCCGCGTCGACGTCCTCGGTCATCAGGTTCAGCCGGCCCAGCAGGCCCTTCGCGAGCAGGTCGCTGAGCGCCTCGCGGTCGGACGCCGAGATGCCCGGGTCGGCGGCCGGCGGCTCGAGCACGACGCTGACGCCGGGCTGCGTGGGCGAGCCCATCGTGGTCCAGCGCATGCCGTAGGCCTTGACGTCGTTGCGGACCTCCCAGCCCAGCGCGTCGCGGTAGAACGCGATCGCCTTCTCGTGATCGTCGACCTGGAGGAAGCAGTTCTGCAGTTGGATGTCCATGGCCCGACTCTAGTCGCGTCCCGCCCTGACCGCTTCTCTATTCCTGACCGGTCTCGTCGCCGCCTTGACCAGGCATGGCGGCAGCGGCTCGGACCAGGAGTGGTCTCGATTGCGGTAGGCGCTCGGCGGCTCGCCGACGAGCTCGGTGAAGCGGGTGCTGAACGTGCCGAGCGACTGGCAGCCGACCTCGAAGCAGACGTCGGTCACCGACATGTCGCCGCGCCGCAGCAGGGTCATGGCGCGCTCGATCCGGCGCGTCATCAGGTAGCTGTAGGGGGTCTCGCCGTACGCGGCGCGGAAGCTGCGCGAGAAGTGGCCCGACGACATGCAGGCGGTGCGGGCGAGGGCCTCGACGTCGAGGGGGCGCGCGTGCTCGCGGTCCATCTGGTCGCGGGCGCGGCGGAGGCGCACCAGGTCGTCGCGGTCCATGGGCCGGACGATAGCACCGGACGGCCGGGGTGCTGGTTCGGCCCCCCTTGTGAGCGTGCCATCGGGCTCGGGCTGCGCGCGCTTCGCGCATTTCCGTCAGCTGCGCGCGTTTCTCTCATTTGCTCGCCACGCGGCCCGTACCTGGCCCGTTTCCGCCGGATGGCCGCCCCGCGAACATTCGACTGGAGCTGGCGCCGAGCTTCTTGCAGATGTCCGCCCAGCGGCCGCTGTCCAGAACCTTCTTGGACAAGGGCCGCGCCACGGTCATCTGCGAGAAACGTCGGCCGGCCCCGCGTTCCGGGAGGGACGCACGGCTCGGCGCGACGGCCAGGCTCGGTGATAGCGGCCGCACCACGGTCATCTGCGGGAACCTCGGCGTGCGGCGCCACCCCCTCTCCGCCGGTGGGTTCCCAGGCGCCACCTCGGGCGCCGCCGGGCCCGCGTACCACCCGGGCCGGTGTTATGAGGCGGGGGCGACGGGCCGCGTGCGTGGACCTCTCTCGCATACCACTCGTGACGGTGGTACGGCTCGACGGCCGCGATAGCACCGCCCCGGGCGGTGTCGCGGGCCGACGGGCGCGGGCGCGGGCCGATTCGCGACTCCGGTTCGCGGGTCCTGGCACAGCCCCGCCAGGATCACGCCCGTCAGGCAGGACGGCGGACGCGGCGGACTGGGGCCTGGTCCGGCAGATCCGCTAGATGCCGCCGCTGAACGTGTCGCACTTGGCAGGGCTGCCGGAGCTGTAGCCGTTGCCGAACCACTTCTGGCGCTGCGCGGACGAGCCGTGCGTCCAGGACTCGGGGTTGACGCGGCCCTGGAACTCCTTCTGGATGCGGTCGTCGCCCACCGCCGAGGCCGCGTCGAGGGCGTCGGCGATCTGCGCCTTGGTGAGCGGCAGCAGGTAGCCGGTGTCGGCAGCGTGCTTGGCCCACACGCCCGCATAGCAGTCGGCCTGGAGCTCGGTCCGCACCGACTGGCCCGTGGCGCCCTGCTGGCTGGTGCCGCTGCCGAGGTCGCCGAGCAGGTCCTGGACGTGGTGGCCGTACTCGTGGGCGATGACATACGCCTGGGCCGCCGGCCCGCCCTGCGCGCCGAACTTGGTGTGCAGCTCGTCGAGGAAGCCGAGGTCGATCCAGACCAGCTTGTCGCCGGGGCAGTAGAACGGGCCGACCTCGGTGGAGGCAGGCCCGCAGCCGGTCGCGGTCGAGCCGCTGAAGAACACGGTCTGCGAGGGCGTGTACGCCTGGCCGGACGCGGCGAACTCCTCGGTCCAGTACGCCTGGACGCTGTTGACGTAGCCCAGGATCGCGCAGTCCTGGCGCGCGTTCGCGTCGGCCCCGGTCCTGCACACGTCCGCGAGCGGCGAGCCGGCCGGCGCCGACCCGGCGCCCTGACCCGCCGCCTGGTTGAGCAGCGCGTTGAGGTCGTCCGGGTTCGCGCCCTGGCCGCCGAGCAGCATGTAGAGCACAAGCACGACGACGCCGACGACGCCGGCGCCGCCGCCCATCGCCACCCCGCCGCCCGGGATGCGCCGGCCGCGCGCGTCCTCGACCTGGCTCGCGTCGAGCTTCGCGTTCGGATTGAACGTCATGGGGTCCCCTCCCTCCGAGCCCGCATGATAGGGCGGCTCGGCGCCCCCGGTCCCAGCCGCCCTCGGTCGCGCCGTGGAGCCGATCCGGGCGACAATGGGCGCTCCATGGCAACTGCCGCCGACCGCCCGACGCTCACGTCCGCCGCGCCCGACCCCCAGTCAACGACCCCGGCCGCCTTCGACACGCCCACGATCGTCGCCGTGTCGGGCGCGCACCTCGTCCACGACACGTACCCGGCCTTCGTCGGGGTGCTGCTGCCGCTGCTGATCGCGCAGCTGGGGATCAGCCTCACCGTGGCGGGGCTGCTGGCTGCGACGTTCCGCGTGGCCACCGCCGTCCAGCCGATCCTGGGCCACATCGCGGACCGCGCGGACACGCGCTACTGGATCGCGTTCACGCCCGGCGCCACGGCCATCGCCATCTCGCTGCTCGGCCTCGCGCCGTCGCCCTTGGTGGTCGCCCTGCTGCTCGTGCTCGCCGGCCTCAGCTCGGCCGTGTTCCACCCGGCGGCGGCCGCGCTCGTGACCCGGTCCGCGGGCACCCAGTGGGGCCGCGGCACCTCGATCTTCATGACCGGCGGCGAGTCCGGGCGCGCGCTCGGCCCGCTCGTGATCGCGTTCGTGCTGTCCGCCGTGGGGCTGGCAGGGAGCTGGATCGCGATGATCCCCGGCGTTCTGATCAGCGGCCTCCTGGTCCTGCGCCTCGCGCGCCGGCCCGAGGTCCACATCCGCCGCCCGGCAGGCTCGATCCGCGAGGGCCTCCGCGCGGCCCGTCGCCCGTTCATCATGCTCGCCGCGACGAGCGCGCTGATGTCGATGGCCACGGTCGGGCTGCTCGTGTTCATCCCGACGTACCTCACCGACGCCGGGGCCGGGCTCGTGCTGGCCGGCGCCGCGGTCACGGTGTTCGAGATCGGGGGCGCCATCGGGGCATTCTCCGGCGGCACGGTGTCGGACCGGATCGGACGGCGGCCGATGCTCGCGATCGCCGCCGGCGTCGGCTCGCCCCTGCTCATCCTGGCGCTGGCCCTGCCCGCGGGGATCATGGTGCTCCCCGTCCTCGCGATCGCGGGGGTGGTGCTGCTGAGCGCGGGGCCCGTCGAGCTGGTGCTCATGCAGGAGCTGCTGCCCGACAACCGGAGCACCGCAGTTGGCCTGAGCATCTTCGTCATCACGCTCACGAGTGCCGTGGGCACGGTGGTCGTCGGGGCGCTGGGCCAGGCCATGGGCCTCCAGACGGCGCTGATCCTCGCTGCCGGGGCGGCCCTGCTTGCGCTGCCGTTCATCGCGCTCCTGCCCGAGACGCGCCACGTGAGCCGCTCGGCGGTGTAGGGACGGGCGTCGCGTCGTCGCGGCGTCCGAAACCGAGGCGCCCGGGTCCGCGTCTGCGGCCTTGCCGCCCGCCTCTTGACGCGGCCGGCGCAGGGGAGACGATGGCGACCATGCACTGGGGGATGCGGCGGCCATGGATCGGGGCGGCGCTGACGGCTGTCCTGGCCATCGGCTGTACGGGCGGCGGCCCGGCCGCCTCGACGGGTGCGCCCACGGTGGGGCGAGGGCCGTCGGCACCCGCATCGGCGTCGCTTGCGGCCCCGCCGGAGCAGACTTCGGTACTCGTGTCGCCGGAGGCCGCGTCGGCGAGTCCCTCCGCACCGGCCCCGCTCGCGTCCGACATCGCGTACGCGGTGCACCAGCGGCAGCAGTTCGGCCTCCGCTCGGACGTCGCATGGGTGGAGAAGGTGGCCGCGGACCCCACCGCGCGCGTGGTCATGCTCGACATCCCGCTCCTGCCCGAGGAGGAGCAGTGGCTCGACGCCCGCCAGGCCGCGTTCGACCAGGTGGTGGCGGCAGTCCAGGCCTACGTGACGACGGTCGTCCCGGACCAGTTCGGCGGCCTGTACCTCGACCAGCCGGGCGGCAACGTCGTCGCCCTCTTCACCGCGGATCCGGAGCGGCACCGGCAGGCGATCCTCGACCGGCTCGGCAAGGCTGCGCCGCTCGTGACGCGCCAAGTCACCTACACGGAGGCCGCCCTCCGGGCGCTCCAGGATCGCGTCACCTCCGATATCGACTGGCTCCGGGGCATCAAGGCGGCCGCGATGTCGATCGGCGTCGACGTTGTCGCCAACCACACGTTCCTCGAGCTCTCCAGCGCGAACCCAGACGCGCCGGCGCTGGCGCTCGCGCACTACGGCGTCCCGGCCGACGAGCTCGCGGTGACCGAGGACGGCACGGGCGCCGCGCTCCTGCCGCGCGGCACCATCGACCTGACGGTCACCGTGACCGGCGGAGGCGCCGTGCCGACCGGAGGGTGGGATCTGGACTTCGTCGGCGACGGGCCGGGCAGCTGCGGCGAGATGGTCGGGTATGCCATCACGCCCGGCAGCGTCGTCCAGATCCCGTGCCAGATCGGCGGCTGGACGGTGAGGCTGCTCGACGGAAACCGCGCCGTCGTGGCCAGCGGCCACGTTACCGTGGTAGCAGACAAGCACGTGAAGCTCGAGATCGCCGTGAAGTAGGGCCCGGCGGCCTCGTCTCACCTACGCGCCCGCGCGCCCACGCCCGCCACGATGATCCCGCTGCGACGTCGTCCCGGTGGCGCCGGACGCCGGCGCGCCCGCACCGCTAGGATCACGCGATGGGCACCCTGCTCGATCTGCTCGAGGCGAGCGCCGCGACGTACGGGCCGAAGAACGCGCTCGGCCTCCGGCGCGACGACGGCACCGCGTTCCACTGGTCGTACGCCGAGCTGCTGCGGCGGAGCCGGCTGGCCGCGTGGCGGCTACGGGCGCTCGGGCTCGAGCCGGGCGACCGCGTCCTGACCTGGTCGCCATCGACCCCCGCGCTGCCCGCGGCCTACTTCGGGGCGATGTACGCGCGGCTGGTGTTCGTGCCGCTCGACGCCCGGATGGCACCCGACACGATCACGCGGATCGTGGAGCGGTCTGGCGCCGTGCGGCTGATCCTGGGCACCGGGCGCGACGCCCCCGACCCGAGCGAGGTGGGCCTCGAGCGGTTCCCGACGACGCAGGTCGAGGACCTCTCGGCCGAGCCAGACGCCACCTTCCCGGCCGACTGGGAGGCGCAGCAGGCCGCCTGGGGGCGGCCTGCCGACGACGAGGTGTTCGAGCTCATCTTCACCTCGGGCACCACCGGCAATCCGAAGGGCGTGATGCTCGCGCACGACAACGTGCTCGCCGGGGTGGCCTCGTTCCACCAGATCATCAACCCGATGGAGCACCGGCTGGTCTCGCTGCTGCCCCTGTCGCACCTGCTCGAGCAGGCCGTGAGCCTCTTCTACGCGCTCGAGGTGGGCGCCGACATCCTCTATGTGCGCTCGCGCAACCCGCGCGTGATCTTCAGCGCGCTGACAGAGCACCGTGTTACCACGATGCTGCTCGTGCCCCAGGTGGTCGACCTGTTCTGGAGCGCGGTCGAGCGGGAGGTGGAGAAGCAGGGCCGGACCGCGTCGTTCAACCACCTGCGCGCCGTCGCGCGGCGGCTGCCGATGCCCCTTCGGCGCCGCCTCTTCGGACGCGTCCACGCGCAGCTCGGCGGCGGCCTCCGCCTGTTCGCCACGGCCGGCGCGTTCCTGCCGCCCGCACTGCAGCAGGCCTGGGAGGACATGGGCGTCATCGTCCTCCAGGGGTACGGCGCCACCGAGACCGCGGCCGGCAGCTGCACCACGATGGACGACCACCCGCTCGGCTGCGTCGGGTGGCCGCCTGAGCCGGTCCAGATGCGGATCGCCGACGACGGGGAGATCCAGTTCGCCGGGCCGACCATCTTCAAGGGCTACTGGCAGGACCCGGATGCGACCGCCGACGCGTTCACGCCCGATGGCTGGTACCGCTCCGGCGACCTCGGGGCCCTCGACGAGCGCGGCCGGCTCCACCTCCACGGCCGCAAGAAGGACATCATCGTCCTACCCAACGGCTTCAACGTGTTCCCCGAGGACATCGAGAACGCGCTGCGCATCGCTGGCGTCCGCGATTCGGTGGCGGTCGAGACGAGGCCGGGCCGCATCGAGGCGGTGGTCCTGGCGCCCGCCACGCACGCTGTGCCAGGCGACCCGGGAGCGGTCTCGCCGCTCGACGGGGCGCCGCCGCCGGGTGAGGTGCGGGCGGCGGTCGACGCTGCGGTCAGGTCGGCCAATGCGACCCTCAGCCCGAACCAGCGGATCGCCGGCTGGCGCCTGTGGCCTGAGGCCGACTTCCCGCGGACGCACACCTTCAAGGTGAAGCGCGACCGCGTCCGCGCGTGGGCCGAGGTCGACCAGGCGCTGCCCGTCTCCGAGGCCTAACGGACGCGGCCCTCGCGGAGCAGGGCGACCGCCTTCTCGACCCGGCGCGCCCGCGTCTCGGGCGTCTTGGCGCCCTCGACCGACAGCGTGTGCACCCGCTTGTTCGAGTTCGACAGGCCGTCGAAGAACGCCTTCGCGGCAGGGTCGGCGTCGAGGGCTGCCGCGAGGTCGTCGGGCACCTCCACGTCGCGTGGCGCGGTGTCGAGCACGAGCTCCACCTCGATCGCGTCGCCGGCCTTGAGGCCGGACGCGGCGCGGTGCTCGGCGCTGAACGGCATGAGCGGGTCGGCGGGGTCGTAGCCCATGACCGTGGCCCGGTAGGTGTAGCCGTTGACGGTGGCCACGACCGCGGGCCGCCGGCCGCCGCCGAGCGCCTCGACTGCGGCCGCCGGGACGTGGATGCCGGTCGCGTTCTTGTTCTCGAGTGAGAGCGTGGCGGAGAAGCGGACGGGCGGCACGTGGGGCCTCCTTGCGCGGGGCGCTACGACTGGGCGGGTTGCGACTGGCCGGTGAGCGGGTTGCCCAGGCCCTCGAGGACGGACGCGAGGCGGGCGATCGCGGGGTCGGGCGAGATGGAGGGCGACCACGGGAAGAAGATGAGCGTCGAGCCCATGCGCCGCAGCACGAACTGCTCGTCCTGCGGGTAGCCGATGGCGCCGGTGCCCGAGTGCAGGTACGCCGAGAACTCGCGGCCCGCGGCGTCCGCGGCGTTGGCGTCGGGGAACTCGTAGATCACGATGTAGCCGTGGGTCGGGTCTGACGGGACGACCGCCTGGAGCAGCCGGCGGGGCGTGCCCAGCAGCGTCGGCGTCTCGCCGGTCCGGAAGTCCGTGGTCGGGTCCTGCACCGCGAACCCGGCGTCACCGAGCGCCAGCGCCACCCGGTCGCGGGTGAAGGCGGCGGCCGACCCGGCCGGCGCGGGTGACGTGTTGACGCCGGTCACGCCGACGCCCACCCCGATCCCCATGACCTGGAGCACGACGATGGCGAGGCCCGAGAGGATCCCCGCGACGGCGAGCAGGGCGAACCAGGCCGGCGGGCCGGCGCGACGTCCAGCAGGCGCGTCGCGGGCGCTGCCCGGTCCGGTCATGGGCGTCCCGCCGCGGCCGTCCCGGCCAACGGGGCGGTCATCCCGGCGGCCAGTGCATCTGGCGTCCGCCGAGCACGTGGAAGTGCAGGTGGGGCACCGTCTGGCCGCCGTCGGGACCGATGTTGCCCACGAGGCGCCAGCCGCCGTCGAGCCCATCGGCCGCCGCGACCTCGCGGGCCACGCTGAACAGCCGGGCCAGCAGGGGCGCGTCGGCGTCGGTCAGGCACGCCGCGGACGCGATGTGCGCCACCGGCAGGACGAGCACGTGCGTGGGCGCCTGCGGGTTGATGTCGCGGATCGCGAAGACCAGGTCGTCCTCGTGCACCTTGGGCACGGGGATCTCGCCGGAGGCCATCCGGCAGAACAGGCAGTCGGCGGACATGGCGGGCACAGCTCCCAGCGGACGTCGTGTGGGCCTCAGGGTATGCGAGGACCGGACGTCGCGCGACGGGCGCGGACCCGGCCGGTCGGAGGCCGCGCCGGTGGCGGGCCGCTGTCGCCAGCGCCCCACGCCCCCACGCCGCCCGGGCCGCGTCTGGCCGTGGACCCGCCCCTACGCCTCAGTCGGGATCGGCACGGACGGCTTGGCCAGCATGGACTCCAGGGGCGCCCGACCCGCCTCGGTGCTGAACACGGTCAGCCGGTCGCCGGCCTGGAGCACCGCGTCGCCGCGCGGCACGATCGTGCGGCCGTCGCGGACGATCGTCACCAGCACCGTGTCGGGCGGCCATCCGGCGGCGGCGACCGTGACCCCCGCGAGCGGCGAGGCGGGCGGCACGTCGGCCTCGATCATCGCCCCGCTCGTCGACACCGAGCGCACGCGGCGCACGTTGGCGGCCAGCGCCGTCCGGTAGGCCGTCATAACGTCGCCGGTCGAGAGGATCCCGGCCAGCCCGTCGGGCCCGGCGACCGGGACCCAGGTGCGGTGGCCGTCAGCCAGCGCCGCCAGCACGTCGTCGAGCGAGTCGTCCACCGTGATCGAGGTGGTGGGGTCCGCGACGTCGGCCAGCTTCGCGCTCGGTGACCGCTTCGCGAGCGTGTCGAGGTCGACAGTGCCGCGCAGCGCGCCAGCCCGGTCCAGGACGGGCGCCCCGGGCAGGTCGGCATCGGTGAGCCGCTGGATCGCAGAGCTGACCGTGTCGGACGCGTGGAGCACCAGGCGTGCCGCCCGGGCCGCGTCACCCGCGGGGATCGACGAGAGGAGCGGCATCGCGAACCGGAACTGGTGGGCGGGCGACTCCGAGCGGTTGCGCAGCTGCGAGCGGTAGATCGTCCGCGGACCGACCACCATCATCGCGACCCCGATCGCGAGCATCGCGGGCGCCAGCATCGAGAGGTCGCCGGTCATCTCGGCCACCATGAGCATCACCGCCAGCGGCGCGTGCGCGATGCTCCCGAACAGCGCCATCATTGCGACGATGACGAAGCCCGAGGGGTCGGCCGGGACGGCGGGGGCCACGCCCTCGAGCAGCCGCCAGGCGCCGGCTCCGAGCAGGCCCCCGATGACCATGCCCGGGCCGAAGATGCCGCCCGAGCCGCCCGAGCCGATGGACAGCGAGGTGGCCAGGATCTTGGCGAAGGGCAGGGCGAGCACGACCCAGAGCGGGAGGTCGAGCAGGGTCTGGCGGTCGAGGCCCGCCTGCACCCAGCCGTAGCCGGTGCCGAGCGCGCCGGGAAGGATGAGCCCGATGCACCCGACCGCGAGGCCGGCGATGGCGGGGCGCACCTCGCGCGGCAGGGTCCAGCGGTTGAACCAGCGCGTGGCCCCGTAGAAGCCGCTGATGTAGAGGCGCCCGACGACGCCGGCCGCGAGCCCGATCCCCGCGTAGTAGAAGAGCTGGCGGGGATCCGTGAAGCCCGACGAGGGGACGTCGCCGAAGATGGGCGCGAAGCCGACGAACGCCCCGAAGACCGAGAAGGCCACGATCGAGGCGACGAAGCCCGGCACCAGCGCGTCGGCCTCGAGGTCGTCCTGGTACGGGATCTCGGCCGCCAAGACGGCCCCGCCCAGGGGCGCGCGGAAGATCGCGCCGATGCCCGCGCCCATGCCGGTCGCCACTGCGATCCTGGCGTCGCGGGCGTCGAGGTCGAGGAAGCGGGCCAGGAAGCTGCCGAAGCCGGCGCCGATCTGGGCGGTCGGGCCCTCGCGTCCGCCGGAGCCGCCGGAGCCGATCGTGACCGCCGAGCTGACGAGCTTGATCAGCGGGATCCGGCCGCGGACCCGGCGTGCGCCGTGGTGGAACGCCGAGATCGCCGCGTCGGTGCCGTGGCCCTCAGCCTCCGGCGCGAGGCGGAACACGATGATCCCGGAGATCAGCCCGCCCAGACCCACGACGAGCGGGATCGCCCAGGGCCGCTCGGGGCTGAGCATCGGCGCTCCGCCCTCGCCGATCGGGGTTGACGGGTAGTACCCGGCCAGGACGCCGAGGAACGCCTTGGTCGCGAGGTCGAGCGCGGTGAAGAAGACCGCCGCCCCGAGGCCGGCGATCACGCCGATGAGCGCGCCCAGCAGGATCCACTTGCGCAGGTGGTCGGCTTCGCGGATGCGGATGCGGGCACCGCGCAGGAGCGAGGCGAAGGTCACAGGTGGGTCTCCATGGCAAGGGCCAGGCGCTCCAGGCCGGGCTGGTCGTCGGGGGTCAGAGAGGCGGCGTCGAGGACCGCGGCGAGTTCGGTGCGGCGGCCGGCGACGACGCGCTGCCACAGCTCTCGCCCGGCCGCCCCGAGCAGGACCGTGGTGATGCGGGCGTCCGGGTGGTCCTTGCGCGTCTCGACCAGGCCGCGCCGCCGCATCCGCCCGATCAGGCGGCTCGTCGCCGGCAGCCGCGACCCGATCCGCGACGCGAGCTCGGACACGGTCTCGCCGTCGGGCGCCTCGGCCAGGACCACAAGCACGCGCCACTGGAGCAGGGTCAGCTCCGGTGCGCCGTCAGCGACGACGCGGGCGGTGACGCCGACCGAGCCCGTCACCACCCGCTCGAGCAGGGGCAGGGCGGCATCCGGCGTCGGCCTGGCGGTCATGAAGCGCTCCTCACGCAACTAGTTTACATGAGGAAACTATCTGTGCTCCGGGCCCGCCGCGCCGTGAGCCACGCCCAGGGGCCGGCCGCGCGAGGCCCACCACGCCCGTGACCAGGGGCCGGGGCTCAGCCCGACGGCACGACGACGAGCGGCTGCCGGGCCGGTCGCGGGCGCGGGTCGAGCGCGAGGACCTCGCCCGTGACCCGCTCGGGGTTGTCGGGATCGACCGCCGTCCGGCGCACCGTCAGGATCGCGTGCTCGAGGTCGCCGGGGTCGCCCGGGCGCGGCGTCACGGCCACGGCCACGTGGTCCTCGGCGTGGCCAGTCCAGCGGCCGTCGGGGAGGCGCTGCTCCATCAGGACGCGCGTCGTGGTCCCGAGCCCGCGGCGGGCGAAGGCCGCACGCGCATCGGCCGCCATCGCGAGCAGCTCGGCCGCGCGCGCCTTCTTCGTCCGCTCGTCGACCTGCCCCGCCATCCGCGTGGCCGGGGTGCCGGGGCGCGCGGAGTAGCGGAAGACGTGGAGGCCGGCGAGGTCGAGGTCGCGCAGGAACGCCTTCGAGCGCTCGAAGGCGGCATCGTCCTCGGTCGGGAAGCCGGCGATCACGTCGGCGTGGACCGCGACGCCTGGGATCGCCCGTCGCGCGCGCTCGACCACCGTCGCGTACTCGTCGGCGGCATAGCGGCGGCCCATGCGGCGCAGCACGCCGTCGTCGCCCGACTGCAGCGGCAGGTGGAGGTGCGGCAGCGTGCGCGGCCCGCCGTCGACCCACGCCGCGAGCAGCTCGTCGTCGAGGTGCTGGACCTCGATCGAGGAGAGGCGGATGCGCTCGACCTCGGTCTCGGCGAGGAGCCGGCGCACGAGGCCGCCGAGCGTGAGCACGCTCCTGGCGTGCGAGCCGCGGGCGCCGCGCTCGGACCAGCCGCCGTCGTACGTGCCGATGTTGATCCCGGTCAGCACGATCTCGCGGTGGCCGGCGGCGAGGGCCCGGCGGACGTCGGCGAGGACGATGTCGGGGGCGAGGCTGCGCTCGGCGCCGCGGGCGCGCGGGATGATGCAGTAGGTGCAGAAGAACGAGCAGCCGTCCTGCACCTTGACGAACGCCCGGGTCCGCTCCACCGAGGCGCGGTCGTCGGCGATGCCGTCGATGGGGCTGGCCGCCTCGACGCCCGACAGCGTCGGGAGCGCCCTGGTCAGCGGCTCGTGCGGCGCGGCGCCGCCGTCGCGCGCACCGCGGCGATCGATCGCGAGCAGCGCCTCGAGCTCGGCGAGGAAGGCTGGCTTCGCGTCGTTGTCGACCAGCCGGGCCTGCGGGTCCACGCGGGCGTACGTGTCCGGGTCCACCTGGACCGAGCAGCCGGTGACGATCACCCGCGCGTCCGGGTTCGCGCGGCGAGCGCGCCGGACGGCCTGCCGGCTCTTCTCGTCGGCGACCGAGGTGACGGTGCAGGTGTTGACGATCACGAGGTCGGCGCCACGGGCGGGGTCGACGAGCGGGACCCCGCCCTCGCGCAGGAGGCGCGCGGCCGCCTCCATCTCGGACTGGTTGACCTTGCAGCCGAGGTTGAGGATCGCGGCAGTGCTGGGCGCGGCGGGGCTCGCGACGTGGTCGGGCATCGCGGGCGATCGTAGCGCAGCGCGCTCTCGCCGACTCAGGTCGCGGTCTGGCCGCTCGAGTTCCGGAGCACGACGACGGGATGGCCCTCGTCGCGAGCAGCGGCAATCAGCGCAGCATCCGATGTCGCGAGCTGGTCGCCGAGGGCCATGCCCGTGGCCAGGACCACGCAATCGGCCAGCGACACGGGTCGCCGATCCCGGTCCCAGTGGCGGGCGCGCAAGGCCCCGGCGAGGCGAGCGATGTCCTCGCTGGCAGGGACGATCTCAAGCCCGCCGGCGATCAGCGCGGACACGCGGTCACCCATCATCTCGACCCGCTGGCCATAGCGGCGAACGCCGACATCGATCACCTCGGCGATGGTGATCGCGGACGCCGACGCGACGCCGTCGCGCCCACGCAGGATCGCCTCGACGTCCTCGGCTGCAGGTTCGTCGGCCAGAAACGCCAACACGGCCTGCGAGTCGAGGACGGTCACCCCCCGGCTCTCCGCGACTCGCGCGCCGCGTCGTCCTCCCGCTCCAGCGCGCGAACCTCGTCGGTGGACAGGCCGGTGCCAGCCATCGACCCGCGGACAGCAGCGATCGGGTCGTCGGGCAGCGGGCGCAACTCGAGCGACGCGCCGTGGTCGTAGATGACGACGCGGTTGGTGCGCCATCGATGCCGAACGTCGGCCGGGATCGACACCTGACCGCCGCGTGTGACTGGGGCCACCTTCATGTAGGTCAGCCTATCTCATGCGTCAACGCCATACGTTGTGAGATCAGCCGTCGGTGGCGCCCGCGGCGGGCGTCTCGGTCAGCGTCCCCTGCGCCCACGCCCACGCCCAGACGTCGATCTCCGGCGGCTCGATGCCGAGGTTGGTGAGCGCGGTGCAGACCTGCGAGCGGTGATCGGTGCCGTGGTGGATCACTTGCGCGAGGCGGACGCCCAGCGGGGCCGTGCTGGTCGAGCCGTCCTCGCGGTGGCGGGCGATCACCTGGTCCGGGTCGAGGTCGCCCGCGAGCAGGTCCTGCCAGACGGGCCCGAGCCCGCACATCGCCGCGCGCAGGGCGGGGACGTCCAGCGTGAACTCGTCGATCTCCGAGACCTTGCCGCCCGACAGCAGCGCGAGGTACCCGGCGTCAGCGCCGACCGTGTGGCGGAGCGTCTCGATGATCGACCCGTACGTCCCGGGCACGGTGCTCGCGAGCTGGTCGGCGTCGAGCGCCTCGCAGGCCTCGAGGATGCGGTCCGTCGCCCAGGCGTGGTGGGCGAAGGCGTCGGCGAGCATGGGACGGGTCATCGCGGATCTCCTCGGGCGGGCTGCTACGGCGCCATCCTAGCCGCCGCCTCGACGTCGCTGTCCGATCTCGCCCGGCGAGCGCGGCCACCCCGAGATGCCCTGGTGTTCCGGATCGGCCCAGCCGTCGGGCACGAAGGCGCCGAGGCATCACGCGTGCTACGGTCCGGCGCGTGGCGCGACGTCACCAGCTGCCCGAGCGAACCTCCGGGCTCCCGCTGTCCCACGACGGCCGCGAGCGTCCCTGCCTCGTCCATCTCCCGCTGGCCGCGGCAGGGCCCGTCCCGCTCGTCGTGCAGCTGCACGGCCGCGGCATCGCCCCGCTCATGTTCGACCTCTGGAGGTGCCGCACCTGCTCCGGCCAAAGCAACCGCGGGAGGAATGCGGCCCTATGCGCGGCGCCTTGGAGCGCTGGCGGCGACCCAGACTAGGGCCAGCGGTATGGGCTGCCCTCGGACAGCGGTATCGCGGTGTATCCCGGCGGAAGCGTCCCCCACGGCGCCCCGGCCGCCGCTGGATCGCCCCGCTCGCACGCCTGCATCCAGGCGTTGAAGACGGGGTCAGGATCGGGTACCCCGCAGTCTCTGACGTGGACGGTCGGCGTGGGGGCTGGAGGCGACGCTGGTCCGCGAACGCAACCCGCGAGCACGACTGCCGACAGGGCCGCAGCCAGGACCACCCTCATCCGCCAACCCCTTCCGTCCGGCCCCAGCATGGCGCATCGCGGCCGGTCCCTCGCAAGGCTAATCCCACTGGGATCCGCGAGGGTGCGCCAATGACACCGGAAAGGTCAGCGGTGACTGGGCGGCCTCCTACCCCATCTCGGGCCGGGTCGATCATGTCCAGGAAGTTGGCGTCCGACACCGCATGGGCGAACGCCGTCGGGTCGCTGCCGTTCGGCTGCGTGCACCGGAGATCCCGGACTCGGTCATCGACCGCGAGGAGCCTACTGTCGGCGTCGTATGCGAGGACGAACCGGTGCGGGAAGCCGTCCGGCCATGAGGAGGCGTCGAGGGACCATCTCGAAATAGCCCTTCACGGCATCCGGCTTGCTGGCCTCGACCTCGGCCCTTCTCCGCGTTCTGGGTCGCGGCGGCTTCCTTGATCCGCGCGACCTCGGCGAGGTACCCGGCCTTGGCGGCCTCCAGCCTGCGCCCGCGCCCCGCCTCGGCGGCGCGCCATGCGGCAGTGTCCGCCTCGAGCCTGGTCCTGGCCTCGGCCTGGGCGCGCTCGAGCCTGCCCTTGGCGCCCGGGATGAGCTTCTGCGAGAACGTCAGCGGCGCGGGTTCGTACGAACTGCGGGTCCGTCGCCGCCGCGGGCTGGGCCGGCGTGCCGGCGCTGAACGGCGCGATGACGGGCTTCTGCCTGAGGGTGTCGAGGTCGATGAAGTCGTCGACGCCGAGGGTGGCGGCGAGGATGCCCTCGAGGGCGTCGCGCTTGGCGGCGAGCTCGGCCTCCTGCGCGAGGGCCCCGTCCGCCCTCGCCTCCGCGTACCGGCGCTTCGACTCCCGGTCGTTCGCGGCGCGGGCTCGCATCGCCGCCCGCTCGGCCTGCTCTCGCGCTCGGATCGCCTGGGCCTGCGCCCGGAAGGCGGCCCGCCGCCGCCGCTCGCCCTCGCGGCTCGCCTGCGCCATCGCCGCGGAGAGGCCCGTAAGTCGAGCCATGCTCCCCCTGCCTTTGCCGTCAACGCTGTCATCCGCGATCGTAGCCTCTCAACCGGTCGGCGCCGCGGTGGCTGCGCGCGTGGCGGTGGCGCCGTCAATGCCGCGGCGCAAGACTTGAACGACTGCTAGGCCCCGGCTCGGGACGGCGGCATGGGAGTCTCGAATACGTACACAATGCCCGTTGACATCCGGACGCCTCGGTGTCAGCCTGACGGCATGGTCGTGACGGTCAGGACACTCCGGCGCCAACTCGCGGACTACGCGGACCGCGCCGCTCGCGGCGAGAGCATCGTCGTCCTCCGCCACGGCCACCCCAGGGCGATGCTCCGCCCGCTGCAGGCGGGCGAGCGCGCCCGGGCGGCGTCGGTGACGGCGTTCCGCCAGGACATCCGCCGGGGGCTGCTGCGGGCCCGCCGGTCGCCGGTCCGCCTGACCTGGCGGGGCGGGGAGCTGGGGGTGGTGGTGTGCGCGGTGCCCGACGGGTGCCCGATCGGCGAAGGCGAAGCGGAGGAGCTGGCATGACCCTCGGGCGCGAGATCGAGGCCCTGGGCATGCGCGAGGTGCGCGAGCGGATCCGGGCGGTGGTCGCGCGGACGGCCGACTCCGGGCCGCTCGTGGTCATGCAGCACGGCGAGCCCGCCGCGGTCCTGCTGCGGTTCGAGGAGGCCGAGCGCTGGGGCCGCGTCGAGCGGGCCCTGTCCGCGCTCCACGCGCTCGAGGTGTACCCCGAGCTCGTCGGGGGGACGGCCCGGATGGGCGCGGCGGTCCGGGGCGAGCTGCGCCCCACCCGCGCCGCCGTCCGCTCGCTCGACGCCGAGCCCCGCGAGGTCCTGGGCCCGATCGCGACGGTCCAGATCACCGACCTGCGCGAGCGGCTCGCCACGCACCTCGAGGAGGTGTCGGGCGGCCGGGCGCTGACGGTGGTGTCGTCGGGGCGGTTCGCGGCCACCCTGGTCAGCCCGCGCGAGTTCGAGCGCCTGCGCTCGCTCCACCGGGCGGTCGCCTGGTTCGCGGCCGCCGGGCTCGACCTCGGAACGGCGGACGAGGCCGGGGTCGCCGCGTTCGTCCGCGAGTACCGGCGCGCGGGCGGCGCCCGGGCCGCGACGGCGGCGGGCTGACGGGGAGAGCGGGCGCTCCTCCTGCTGCTCGCGCCCGCGGGCCCTCGCGTACGACTCGAACTTCGACGTGTCGCTCCAGACCTGGCACAGCGACAGGGGCCACGGCTGCGTCGGCGTGCAGGTCGACGGGCACTGGGCGCCGCCCCAGGCGAAGGGCAGGCCGGTGCGGACCGCGTTCTGGTCGGAGTGGCGCGACCAGGGCAGCCCGAGCCCGTACTGCCACGCGTACTGGGTCATCGTCCACCGGACGAGCGACGGCTCGATGGTCAACCCCGCCAACCCCGAGTCGACGACCGTGTGCGGCCCGCAGTCCGTTGCCGGGCTCGACGGCGCCGGGTTCGCCGACATGAGCCTGTACCTCGACGTCGCGGTGGACCCGGCGACCGCGCCCGCGCGGACCGACCGGACCGGGACCGCGCAGCTCACGGCCGGATGGCAGGCGTACCTCGGCAAGGCGATCAGCGCGTACGTGGTCCCGGGCTCGGTCCGCGAGGCCCGCTGGACGGTCGACTTCGGCGACGGCTCGAGCCGCGTCTTCCCCGACAACGGCACGGACAGCCTCACCACGACGCACGCCTACGAGCCCGGGACCTTCGACGTCACCGTGACCGTGCACGTCACCGGGGAGGCGTACGGCGCGTTCTTCACCCCCGCGGGCGACCCGTTCGAGCAGGTCGTGCCGTTCGCGATCGACATCACCAACAGCGCGTCGGGGGTGTCGGCGCTGCCGGTCGACTACATCGCGCCCGTGGTCACGGTGGGCGCGAGCCCGTCGGGGACGCTGCCCGGCGGGACGGCGGTGCCGCCCGACGACGCCGGGCACGACGCCCTGTGGTGGCCGCGCGGGCTCCACTGCCTGGTCTACGTCCGGCCGATCATCGTGACCGAGGGCGTCATGCGCTCTGGCGGCACCGTGATCGGCGGCGGGACGACCGTGCTCCTCTCGTACCGCTACGAGCGCGGGACCAACGACGCCTCGGACGCGACCCGGACCGGGTCATACCCGCCCGCGCTCGCCGGTCGCGGTCCAGTGGGACGCGCCCGGCACGTACCCCGTGCACCTGGTCCTCGCGCTCCGCACCACCTACGCCGACGGCACCGTCCGCGACACGTCAGTCGCGGGCGACGTCCCCGTCACCGTCGTCTACGCCGCCGTGAGCCACTAGCAGAGAGGGGAGGAAGGCCCGTGCGCGTCCGCAGAGCCCCCTACGTCGTCGTGTTCCTGCTCGCGGGCCTGGTCGCGGGCGGAGTGTACCTGCTCGGCCAGCCGCGGGTCGAGGTCGTCCGGGCCACCGTCGACATCCCGGTGATGACGCTGGTCACCTCCGACATGGTCGAGACCGTCCGGGTCGCCCCCGCCGACGCTCCGGGCGACGCCGCGGGGTCGACGGTCGAGGTGGTCGGCTCGTACGCCGCGGTGCCGATCCTCGCGGGGCAGGCCGTCGACCGCCGCGCGCTCGAGTCCACGCCCGGCGAGCGCGCGCTCGGGTTCGGCGCCCCGCTCGCCGCGGGCCAGGTCGCGTTCGCCCTCCCGGTCGACCCCAGCCAGGCGGTCGGCGCCGCCCTCGCGCCCGGCGCCCGGGTCGACGTGGTCGCCGTCCCCAACTCGCTCAAGACCGGGCTTGCCGCCGGCCCCTCGGAGAGTCCCCAGGCGGCCGTCCTCATGGGCCAGGGCTACCTCGTCCTCGCCCTCCGGACCGCCGACGGCCAGCCGCTCACG
>CAVQKO010000005.1:0-62386 GCA_963713075.1 uncultured Chloroflexia bacterium | reverse complement strand
CGCCGGACGGCACCGCGAGCGCCCAGTCCGGCCCGGTCCCGACACCACCGTGGAGGTCGGCTTCGCCGTCGCCGTCCTGACGCGGTCAACCGCCTATTCGTCCAGCGTGCACATGGGCGCATCTGGCCCGGCCCGATGCCATAGGCGGATGGGATCACACCTGATTGGTCCAAAGCGTGCAGATCCCATTCGTGGGCCGAATGGGATCGGCCGGAATGCATCGATACGTGCGCTCAGCGAATGGCGCGGGCTGTGCGCGCCTGCCTGCCGTCGAGGCGATCCGCCGCCGCGGTCTAGAATCGCGCCACGATGACGACCCTGCGACGCACCCTTGACGAAGCCACGCGACGGGCCATCGCCGCCCGCACGGAGGCCCTGTTCCGCTCCAGCGGCGCTTTCCGCGAGGGCCACTTCGTGCTCAAGAGCGGCCGCCACAGCGATGCCTACCTCGAGAAGTTCGCGGTCCTCCAGGATCCGGCGGCCACCAGCGAGCTGTGCGGCTTCTGGGCGGCGAGCGTCCGCGACCGCGACGGGAGGCCGATCGTCGACCTCGTCGCCGGGCCGACCACGGGCGGCGTGATGCTCGCGTTCGAGACCGGCCGCCAGCTGGGCACGCGCGCGATCTTCGCCGAGGAGGTCGCCGGCGCGCCGGGCGGCAGCCCGCGGCGCGAGTTCCGCCGCGGCTTCACGATCAGCCCCGGCGAGCGCCTCCTGCTCGTGGACGACATCCTGACCACCGGCGGCTCGCTGCTGGCGATGCTCCCCGCGGTCGAGGCGATGGGCGGCGAGGTCATCGAGTGCGCGGTGATCGTCGACCGCTCGGGCGGCACCGCGACGCTGACCTCGCCCGCCACGGGACGGGTCTACCCGCTGCGCTCGCTGTGGACGCTCGACCTGCCGACGTACGAGCCCGGCCCCGCCTCGTGCCCGCGTTGCGCTGCCGGCGAGCCCGCGGTCAAGCCCGGGTCGAGCGGCACGGGCCTGTCGCCCGCGTGAGGCCTCCCGTCCGATCGCCCCTTGCCGCGGCGATCGTCGCCACGGCCCTGGCGGCGGCGACCCTTGCCTCCTGCTCGAGCGCGCCCGCCACGACAGCGTCGCTCGCGCCCGCCTCGGGGGCGCCGGCCGCGTCGCAGCCGGCGCTGGCCTCGCCGGCCGTCGGGGTCGTCCTGCACGTGGACTCGCCCGGGCTCGGGCAGGTGACCGACTTCACGCTGCTGACCGGCGGCCGCGAGGTGCTGTTCACCATGGGCACGCTCGAGGACGCGCTCGACTTCCCGGCCGCCCACCTCGCCGAGCACGTGGCGTCGTCCGAGCCCGTGCGCGTCTACTTCCGCGTCGTCGGCCCGCAGCTGGTGGTGTACCGGCTCGAGGACGCGTCCGCGTCGCCGGGGCCGTCGGGCTCGGCCGGGTCGACGGCCCCGGAGAGCCCGGCCGCGTCGTAGCGCGTCGTCCGCGGGCGATCCCCGAGACGCCCGCCGACGGGCCGCCTAGGAAGCGGCGATCTTGGCGATCACGTCCGAGAGCTCCTGCGGCGTGATGATCCCCTCGAAGGATCCCTGGACGATCCCGTTGCGGTCGACGGCGAAGATCCACGGCTCGGTGGGCAGGCCCCAGGCGTTGGACACGTCGGTCGGGATCAGGTTGTTCTGGGCGTCGAGGACCGGCTGCAGCCGGCCGTCGGTGAAGGTGAGCTTGTACGGCTCCACGTTGATGAACGCCACCGAGGACGGGGCCGTCGAGGCGGCGGCCTTGACCTGGTTGAGCGTCGGGCCGCACTGGGCGCTCCGGCAGAACGCGGGCGTCGCGAAGATCAGGATGAACGGCGTGTGCCGGGCGAGCGCGGTGTCGACCGAGACCTGGTAGAAGGCCGGGTCGGGGCTCGTGTCGGACGAGATCTGGCGGATGTCGCCGCCCACGTCGGACAGGATCGGCGTCTTCGTGTCGGGCGCCTTGTCGCCCACCGTGATCACCGTCGGCTTGGCGAGCACGTTGAACGGGAGCCCGATCGACTCCTTCTGGCCGCCCTTGGGCGTGACGTCGAAGACCGCGGTCCACTGGCCGGCCGCCGGGAAGGTGGCGTGGGCGATGTACTCGCCGCGCGAGCCCTGGATCGCCCAGACGAACTCGCCCTGGACCGCGGCTGTCGGCTGCGTGGTGCCCGGTGCGATGAACGAGATCGACGCCGGCATGTCCGGCGAGCCGATGGGCAGGCCGCTCGACGGGTCGACGAAGGAGAACACCACCCGGTTCTCGCCGACCGCGATCTGCGAGCTGATGATGACCGGGGTGACCGACGCGGTGGCCTGGCTGGCCTGCCCGCCCGATGCCCCCGGTGATTGGGACGTGACCACGAACCCGCCCTGGTCGACGGGCTTGCACGCGGCGACGGCGAGGGCGAGGACCAGCAGGGCGGCGACAGGGAGGCGGCGCATGACTTGAGCCTAGCGCGGTCGCGCGCGATGCGCTCTCGGGCCGCCTGCGTAGAATGGGCGCCATCCACCCAAGCCCGCTCGGACCGAGGTTGCTGCACCCCGCCGTGTCCCGCTACCAGAAGCTTGCGCTCGCCACCGTCATCACCACGATCCTGCTCGTGACGGTGGGGGTGATCGTCCGCGCCACCGATTCCGGCATGGGCTGTCCGGACTGGCCGCTGTGCCATGGGCAGCTGATCCCGGCCGGGGACGACTACAAGGCGTGGCTGGAGTGGCTCCACCGCGACATCGCGATGGTCATCGGCTTCGAGATCCTCGGCCTCGCGTACCTCGGGATCCGCCACTTCCGCGACCGCCGTTCCATCCTGTGGCCCACGCTGGCCTCGGTCGTGCTCGTGGGCTTCCAGGCGTACCTGGGCGAGGAGACCGTTCGCCTCGGCAACTCCGGCCCGTCGGTGCTGGCCCACCTGGCCACCGCGATGGCCCTGCTCGGCCTGCTGACCTACCTCGCGGTGCGGATCCGCTACCCGGGCCGGATCGCCGGGCCGGGCGCCAGCCAGAGGTTCACGCTCCTCGCCACGCTGTCCGCCACCGCCATCTACGCCCTCCTGCTGTTCGGCTCCAACGTGATGGCCAACGACGCGGGATCGGTGTTCACCGACTGGCCGCTGATGAACGGCGGGATCGACCCGGCTGCGGCACCCGGCCTGGCGCCGGCGGTCGCCGCGCTGTACCAGATCCAGGCCCTGCACCGGTACGTGGCCGCTGTCGTCGGGATCATCGTCCTGATCACGGTCGCCGTGGCGTGGCGGACCCAGCGCCAGCGCCCCGGCCTGGTGCGGGTCGCGCTGAGCATGGGCACCCTGTTCCTCGCGCAGGTTGCCGTCGGCGCCCTGCTCGTGTTCACCGTCCTCGCCCCGTGGGCGCGGACGCTCCACGTCGCCATCGGCGCCCTCGTGTGGGCGCTCAGCGTGGCGCTCGCGGTCGCCTCGTACTACGAGGCGCGCGTGGCCGGCGTGCCCGTGACCGACGGCCCTGCGGTCGGCGCCAGCGGCGGCGGGGGCGCCAAGACGAAGCCCTCGACCGGCGACACGGTCCGCGCGTACATCGCGCTCACCAAGCCGCGGATCATCGAGCTGCTGCTGATCACGACGGTCCCCGCGATGGTCCTCGCCACCCGCGACCTGCCGGGCATGACGATGCCCGAGTGGTTCCGCCTGGCCTTCTGGACGCTCACCTGCGGCACGCTCGCGGCAGGCTCGGCCAACGCGATCAACCAGTACCTCGACCGCGACATCGACCTGCTCATGTCGCGCACGCGCAAGCGCCCGCTGCCCGCCCACCAGGTCACGCCCGAGAACGCCATGGTGTTCGGGATCGCGCTCGGCGTGATCTCGGTGGCGCTCATGGCCTGGACGGTGAACCTGGTCGCGGCCTTCCTGACGCTGCTCGCCATCGCGTTCTACGTCGTCGTCTACACGATCATGCTCAAGCGGACCACGCCCCAGAACATCGTCATCGGCGGCGCGGCCGGCGCGCTGCCCCCGGTCATCGGGTGGGCCGCGGTCACGGGGCGCATCGAGGTCCCGGCCATCGTGCTGTTCCTGCTGGTCTTCTACTGGACGCCGCCGCACTTCTGGGCGCTCGCGCTCCGAATCCGCAAGGACTACGAGGCGGCCCGCGTGCCGATGCTCCCCGTGGTCAAGGGCGTGCCCGAGACCACGCGCCAGATCGGCATCTACACCGTCGTCCTGGTGGCCATCAGCCTGGCCTTCTACCTGATCGCCGGGATGGGGGTCGTCTACCTCGTGGCGGCCGTGGGCCTCGGCGCGGTGTTCCTGTGGCGCGCCTACGTGCTGTGGCAGCAGGGCGCCTCGCCCGAGGGCTCGCTCACCCAGTCGATCCGCCTCTACAAGTACTCGATCAGCTATCTGACCCTGCTGTTCGCGGCGGTAGCCGTGGACGCGCTGGTGGCCGTCCGCCTCTAGGCCTGGCCGGCGGGCCGCGCGGCGCGGCCCAGCGGACTCGGCCGCCGCGGCGTCAGCGGACTCGGCCGCCGCGGTCGATCTGCGCGAGGAGCGCGTCCGCGGTGGGCGGCCCGCCGAGGAAGCCGATCAGCACGGCGCGCGCCGGGATGCTGGCCCCGAACCGGTAGAGGTGCTCACGGACCCACGGGTACCAGCCCGGGTCGCCATCGTGGACATCGCCCCTCGCGGCGCGGACCGCGTCGCGCAGGGCCTCGGTGATCACGGCGCCGATGGCGTAGTCGGACATGCTGCCGGGATCCTGGACGAGCTGGCCGCGCAGGGCCCACCAGGACCACTCGGGGTGGCGGGCGATGCCGAGCCAGGTGGACGTGATCTCGGTCCAGGTGTCGTTGGGGAGGCGCCCGGGGTCCTGGCGCTGCCGGATCTCGAACAGGGTCCACGCGGCGTCGAGCGCGACGTCCGCGTAGCGGCACCGGATCGAGAGGATCTCGGGCACCGAGGCCCCGCCGGGGATCCAGCGGCGCTGCCACGCCGGCTCCGCGAGGTCGAGCGAGACGAGGTCGGCGAGCGCCTCGGTGTAGGCGTCCGAGTCCGGCCAGTCGGCGAACGCGGGGCGCGTCCGGATGCCGGCGATGTGGATCGCGTGCCCCGTCTCGTGGACCAGCTCCTCGAGCTCGGACAGGCCGCCGTCACCCAGGGTCGCGAGCACGGTGGGCCGGCCCGGCGACCATGATCCGTCCGCGAGCTGGCGGGGCCGGGCGCCGAACGCGGTGAACGCGATCGGGATCGGCGGGCGACTGGCCCGGGCCGTGAGGTCGAGCTGGACGCCCAGCTCGTCGAGGTCCGCGCCGAGCGCGGCGTGGATCTGCCGGTTCAGGCGGAGCACCTCGTCGAGCGGCAGGTCCGCCAGCGCGCGGCTCGCCGACCCGGCCCGCCACCACCAGTCCCACGGCTCGACCGGCGCCTCACCCATCTGGCGCGCCGGCTCCACGACGGCCGTGCGCCAGGCGGCCAGCGTCGTCGTCGCCCACGTCTCCACCGCGCCGGGCGCCACCCCGAGCGATCGCGCGTTCCGGGCCACCAGCGACTCGCCGGCCGCCCATGCATCGGCCTCCTCCCGGACCATCGCCCGGTAGGGCGAGGTGGTGATGCCGTCGCCGTCAACCACGCGCCACAGCGGCTCGAGCGCGAGGAACAGGCGGCGTCGAGCGGCGGCGTCCGGCTCCCTCGCGAGCCGGGACAGGATCTGCAGGCGGCTGAGCGTCTCGCTCCCGATCCGCAGGCCGACCGCGGTCGACGCGAAGCAGGCCTCCACGTGACGCCGCAGGGTGGCGCCACCCTCGGCCAGCGCGGCTGCCAGCGCCCAGGCGTCCGTGCAGCCGCTGGCGGGCGCGGGCGGCGCGATCAGGGACGACGCCTCTCCGGGCGCGTCGAGGCTGGCCCGCATCGCGGCCACGGCCCGACGATCCTCCGGGTCGAGCAGGTCGGCCCCGTCCCAGAGGGCATCGAGCGCGGATCGGACTCCCGCTGCGAGCGCCGCCGCCTCGGCATCGAGGGAGACGACATCGGCGTCGAGGTCGGAGGCCCGCACGATGTCGGCGCGGTCGAGCGCGTCGCGCGCCTCGAGGAAGTCGGCCTCGACCGCGGCGACTTCGCCCGCCACCGTGCGCCCGTCCTCCCTCATGCGCCCATCGTCCCACTCCATGCCGCCTACTGTGTCACGATCGTGCCATGGAGCTGACATTCCTCGGCGGCGCCCGGACCGTGACCGGCTCCCGCCATCTCGTCGACACGGGCCGCGCGAAAGTGCTCATCGACTGCGGGATGTTCCAGGGCGGCCCCACGGAGGGCGTCCGCAACCGGGTCCCGCTGGGCGTCGACCCCGCGAGCCTCGACGCGGTCGTGCTCACCCACGCGCACCTCGACCACTGCGGGCTGCTCCCGCTGCTCGTCCGCGAGGGGTTCCGCGGCCGCATCGTGTGCACCGCCGCCACGGCCGAGCTCGCCCGCCTCGTCCTGCTCGACTCGGCCAAGCTGCAGGTGGAGTTCGCCAAGCGCGCCGCCCGCCGCGGCCGCCACCACCCCGAGCGTGCCGCGGCCGAGGAGCGGCGCGAGGAGCAGCTCTACAGCAAGGCGGCGGAGCTCGCGGCCGAAGGCGCGGCCAGCCCCGGCGGGCCCGATCCGGAGGACATGCTCCGGGCCGCAGGGCCGGAGGTGGAGCTCGACTTCGACGAGCCGCTCTACACCGAGGACGACGCCGAGGCGGCGCTGCCGCACTTCCAGACGATCCCGTACGGGTCCGAGACCGAGGTGGCGCAGGGCGTCCGCATCACGCTCCTCGACGCGGGGCACATCCTGGGCTCGGGGATGGTCCGGATGCGGCTCGCCCGGTCGACCGGCGGCCGGGACACGGTCGTGGTGTTCTCGGGCGACCTGGGCCGGCCCGGCACGCCGATCCTGCGCGACCCCACGCCGCTCGACGCCGCCGACTTCGTGATCTGCGAGAGCACCTACGGCGGCCGCGAGCACGAGGCGGCCGAGGCCTCCGTCGAGACGCTTGCGAGCACGGTGCGCGAGGCGGCCGCCCGCAAGGGCGTCCTGCTCATCCCCTCGTTCGCCATAGGGCGCACCCAGGAGCTCGTGTGGGAGCTCCATCGGCTGCTCGAGGCGGGCCGCATCCCGCAGCTGCCGCTGTTCCTCGACTCGCCGATGGCCAAGGCCGCGTCCGACATCTACCGCAACCACCCCGAGGCGTACGACGAGGAGACGGCGGCCCTCCTGCGCGCCCACGACGCGCCGCTCGACTACCCGGGCCAGCACGTCGTCCGGAACGCGCAGGAGTCCGAGCGGATCGAGCGGACACCGCCGCCGTACGTCGTGATCGCGTCCAACGGGATGCTCACCGGCGGCCGTTCGGTCGGCCATGCGTCGCGGCTGCTCGACGACCCGTCGGCGACCGTCCTGTTCGTGGGCTACCAGGGCGAGGGCACGCTGGGCGGTCACCTCGTGCGCGGCACGGAGAGCGCGCGCATCGACGGCCGCGAGATGCCGGTGCGGGCCACGATCCGCACCCTCGACGGGTTCTCGGCGCACTCCGACGAGCCCGAGCTCCTGGCCTGGCTCGGCGGCTTCATCCGCGGCCGCAAGCCCGGCGACCCGGGCGTCCCCTCGCACGTGTACCTGGTCCACGGCGACCCGCCCGCCCAGCAGGCGCTGGCCCCCAAGGTCGCAGCGCTGGGCCTCGCGGTGGACGTCCCGGCCTGGGCGCAGACGGTGTCGCTGGACTAGGCGCCCACGTGGTCGGCGAGCGGCGGCGCCACGACGAGCGATGCGTCCGGCGCCGCGAGGCGTGTCGCGGCTCAGCCATCGACCTGTCGGCGCGGTCGGCAGCCGCGGGGCCGGGCCCATCCCCGGTATCGTGGCGGCCGTGCCGCTGCTCCTGCTGAAGCTCACGCTGACCCCGCTGCTCATCGGTGGGGCCAGCCTCGCCGCCCGCCGCTGGGGCCCGGCCATCGCCGGCTGGATCGTGGCGCTGCCGCTGACCTCGGGGCCGGTCCTGTTCTTCGTGGCGCTCGACCACGGTCCCGCGTTCGCTGCGGACGCCGCGGTGGGCACGACGCTCGGGCTGGGGGCCATCGTGGCCTACAGCCTCGCCTTCGCGGCCGCGTCCAGCCGTGGCCCCGCAGCCGCCCTTGCCGCCGCCACGGCCGCCTACATCGCGGCCGGGCTCGCGCTCCAGGCCGTGGCCGGCTGGCCGTACCTGCTGCTCGCGGCCCTGGTCGCCCTGGCGATCCTCGCCACGCTGCGCGCCCTTCCGGCCTCGACAGGGGGGCCGTCGTCGCGCCGCCAGCCGTCCTGGGACCTCCCGGCGAGGATCATCGTGGGCACGACGCTGGTCGTCGGCCTCACCACGGTCGCGCCGGTGCTCGGCCCCACGGTCTCCGGGATCGTGACCACGTTCCCGGTCTACGTGTCGGTGCTGACCGTGTTCGCGTTCCTCGGCGACGGCCGGCCCGCCGCCATCGGCGTCCTCCGGGGGGCGCTGATCGGGCTGCCCGGCACGGTCGCCTTCTACATCCCGGTCCACTTCCTCGTGGTCAGCGCGGGTGTCGCAGCAGCGTTCGCGCTCTCGATCGCGGTCACCGCGGCGATCGGCGTCGTGGCCCTGCCGCAGGCGCGCGGACGCCCGCCGACGGCCGAGGAGATGGAGCCCGAGCTCGTCTGAGCCGTCCCGTCCGGAGGGACAGGCCGCCGCGCCGCGGCGCCCGGCGTGGGAAGATCGGTCTGCCGGGCCCCGTCCACCCCGGCGACAGGAGCGTCCTCATGAACGGCCCCATCCTCACCCCGGCCGAGCTCGCCAGCGTCCGCCGCGAGTTCCGCGCCGCCCGGCTGCTCCCCGCCCGCACCTACCACGACCCCGAGATCCTGGCCTGGGAGCGCGACAACATCGTCCGCCGCGACTGGGTCCTCGTCGCCCGCGAGGAGGACGTCCCCGAGCCCACGAGCTTCAAGCTCGTGGAGGTGGACGGCGAGAACCTCATCGTCGTCCGCGGCCGCGACGGCGTGGTCCGCGCCTTCTACAACGTGTGCCGCCACCGGGGCACGGCCGTCGAGGAGCGCGAGTGCGGCAAGGCGGTCCGCTTCCAGTGCGTCTACCACTCGTGGATCTACGACCTGGAGGGGCGCCTGACGCGGGCGAAGCACACCGAGGACCTCGAGGACTTCAGCTTCGAGGGCTACTCGCTCGTCCCGGTCCACGCGGCAACCTGGCAGGGCTTCGTCTTCCTCAACCTCTCCGACGGCGATGTCGAGCCGCTCGAGGCGCAGCTGGGCGACCTCGCCGACCACTTCGCCCGCTTCGACTTCGGGACGCTGCGCTCGGCGCACCAGGAGGTGTATGAGGTCGGCGCCAACTGGAAGTTCATCGCCGAGAACTACAGCGAGTGCTACCACTGCCCCGGCGTCCACCCGCAGCTCAACCGCCTGACGCCGTACGACCTGGGCGGCGACTACGACCCCGCTGGCGCCTGGCAGGGCGGCTGGATGGAGCTCGTGGGCGGCGCGGAGACCATGGCGCTCGACGGCGGCCACGGCTCGCGGCACGGTCGCCCGCCGATGTGCGGCATCACCGCCGAGGACGAGGCGCGGGTCTACTACTACGTCCTGTGGCCGCTCGCGTTCCTCTCGATCCACCCCGACTATCTCCTCGTGCACCGCCTCGAGCCGATCGCGCCGGACCGGACGCGGGTGGTCTGCGACTGGCTGTTCGAGGCCGAGACGATGGCCGGGCCGGACTTCGACCCGGCCGATCCGATCGCGTTCTGGGACCTCACCAACCGCCAGGACTGGCACGTCTGCGAGCTGCAGCAGCGGGGGACGGGCTCGCGGTCCTGGGTCGCCGGCCGGTACTCGAACAACGAGCCGTCGGTGCAGGCGTTCGACCTGATGGTCGCGGCGCGCTACGCGGGGGAATCGATCGTGGGCAGGCAGTCGATCCGAGAGCGGTACGACACGCCGCTGCCGAAGCCCGGCACCGACCTGGTCGGGGCGGGCGTCGCCGCATCCCCAGACGCGCGCCGGAACTCCCGGGCCAAGGCGACCGCCGCGCACGGCTGAGACGCATGCCTGCGGCCCGCGGGCGCCTCGCCCGGCCCGACCCTCCCGCCCGCAACGGGCCGAAGCGACCATGACAGGCCGGTCGCGGCCGTCGCACATTCGAGGGCACACCACTGCGGGTTGCCGCCACGGCGCACCCGCGGCGCCCGCGTTGGCTGTGGCACGTTCCGGAGTCCGGCGATGGACCACGACCACTCGTCCCCGCTTGCGGGCCGCTCATTCCTGACCCTGCGCGACTTCTCCGCGGCCGAGATTGAAGACCTGCTGGCGCTCGCGGCCACGCTCAAGGCGGAGAAGCGCGAGGGCCGCGAGACGCGCCGCCTGGCCGGCCGCTCGATCGCGCTGATCTTCGAGAAGGACTCGACCCGGACCCGGATCGGCTTCGAGGTGGCCGCCTACGACCAGGGCATGCACGTCACGTACTTCGGCCCGTCGGGCAGCCATATCGGCAAGAAGGAGTCGGTCGAGGACACCGCCCGCGTGCTCGGCCGGATCTACGACGCCATCGAGTTCCGCGGCTTCCACCAGGCCGACGCGGAGACGCTCGCCCGCTGCGCCGGGGTGCCGGTCTACAACGGCCTGACCGACGAGGACCACCCCACCCAGATCCTCGCCGACCTGCTCACGATCCGCGAGCACGTCGCCAAGCCGCTCGGCCGCGTCGTCGTGGCGTACGTGGGCGACGCGCACAGCAACATGGGCGACGAGTGGCTGCTCGGCGCGGCGACCATGGGCATGGACCTGCGGATCGTGGCGCCGCTCGCGGTCTGGCCGCGGGACGACTTCCTCCAGCCCGCACTCAAGATCGCCGACCGCAGCGGGGGCCGCATCACGGTCACCGAGGACGTGGCCGAGGGCGTCCGCGGGGCGGACGTCATCTACACCGACGTCTGGGTCTCGATGGGGGAGCCGGAGTCGGTCTGGGACGAGCGGGTCGCGATGCTGCGCCCGTACCAGGTGGACGCGGCGATGCTCCGGGCCACCGGCAACCCCGACGTCGTGTTCATGCACTGCCTGCCCGCCTTCCACGACCTCGAGACCGAGGTGGGCCGCGCGATGCACGAGCGGTACGGCCTCGACGCGATGGAGGTCACCGACGAGGTCTTCGAGTCGCCGGCGTCGGTCGTGTTCGACCAGGCTGAGAACCGGATGCACACGATCAAGGCCGTGCTGGTGGCGACGCTTGCCCGCCCCGGGGGCTGCTAGGTGCGCGTCGTCGCCGCCCTGGGCGGCAATGCCCTCCTCCGGCGCGGCCAGCCGCTGACCGCGGACAACCAGCGCGAGAACATGGCGGTCGCCGCCCGTGCCCTGCTGCCGATTGCCCTCGAGCACGACCTCGTCCTCACCCACGGCAACGGGCCCCAAGTCGGGCTGCTCGCGCTCCAGAATGCCGCGTACCGGCCGGACGAGACCTACCCGCTCGACATCCTCGACGCCGAGAGCGAGGGGATGATCGGCTACCTGCTCGAGCAGGAGCTCGGCAACCTGCTGCCGGGGCGTCGCCTGGCCACGCTGCTCACGCGGATCGAGGTCGCCCGGGACGACCCGGCGTTCGTCCGCCCCACCAAGCCCATCGGCCCGGTCTACGAGCGCGAGGAGGCCGAGCGCCTGGCAGCCGAGCGCGACTGGACGATCGCGCCCGACGGCCCCAAGTGGCGGCGCGTGGTGCCGTCGCCCGATCCGCGCCGGATCCTCGAGCTCGCCGTCATCGAGCGGCTGGTGGAGGACGGGACGCTGGTGATCTGCGCGGGCGGCGGCGGCATCCCCGTGGTGGCCGGGCACGGCGGCTACGGCGGCGTGGAGGCGGTCATCGACAAGGACTTCGCCGGAGCGCTGCTGGCCCGGTCGCTCCACGCCGACGCGTTCCTGATGCTGACCGACGTCGACGCCGCCTACACGGGATGGGGCACGCCGCATGCGGCGCCGATCCGGCGGATCGCGCCCGAAGACCTCGACCCGCGGGCGTTCGCCGCCGGCTCGATGGGGCCCAAGGTGGCGGCCGCCAAGCGGTTCGCCGAGGCCGACAGCGGCTTCGCGGTCATCGGCCAGCTCGGTGACGCGGAGCGGATGCTGGCCGGCGAGGCGGGCACGCTCGTGGCGGCGGCGCACCACCCGATCCGAGGATCTGGGGCCCGGCCGCCCGCAGCTGTCGGCTAGGGGCGCGATCCGGTCCAGGGGCGGGCGCGCTGCTTGGTTCGGATTCCGGCCTCGGCCGAGGCTCCTCCGAGCGTAGCTCGGGGCCGGACCGGCGCCAGCGCCCGGAACGTCCGGCCCACGCGCGGCGGCGCCGCGTCCGACCCACAGTGGTCGGCGACCTCGGACGTCAGCCCGCCCAGACGGCCACGGGCGTGGTTTGACCGCGGGCGGGCGTCCCGCGCCGGATGACCGCTGGGCGGGCGTCCCGCGCCGGATGACCGCTGGGCGGGCGTCGTGCGCCGGAGCCGACCGAATCGCCGTGGGCCGTGCGGCAGGCTGCCCGCTGGGCGGGCATGTGCAATGGGATGACCGCTGGCCGGGCGTCGTGCGCCGGATGGTCGCTGGACCCGCGCCCCGCCTCAGGCCCGTGGTTTCGTGCGGGCGGCGATGCGCGCGAGGGCGCCCTCCCAGCCGGCGTCGAACGGCTTGCCGGGCGCGTCGAGGTCGATGACGACGGGCGCGTGGTCCGACGGCGTCGGCGGGCCCTTGCGCGCCTCGCGGTCGATCTCCGCCCAGACCACCCGTGAGGCAAATGGCGGCGAGCCGTACAGCAGGTCGATCCGCATGCCCTCGTTGCGGTGGAACATGCCCGCCCGGTAGTCCCACCAGGAGAACCTGCCGCGCTCTGGACGCTGCTCGCGGTAGGTGTCGCGCAGGCCCCAGTCGCGCAGGACCGCGAGCGCCGCCCGCTCGCGCTCGGAGACGTGAGTCCCGCCGTGGGCCTTGGCGGGGCTCCAGACGTCCTCGTCGGCGGGCGTCACGTTGTAATCGCCGCCGAGCACGATCGGCAGCTCCGGCGACTGGGTCTCGTCGAGCCAGCGGCGCAGGCGCGCGAACCAGGCCAGCTTGCCCTCGTAGAACGGGGAGTCGAGTTCGCGCCCGTTCGGGGCGTACAGCGACACCACGCGCACACCGCCGCACACGGCCGACACCATGCGCGCCTCGCGGAACGGGTCGAAGTCGTCCTCGGCCAGCGACACTGACGCCCCCGACGACGAGTCGCGCACCGGTCCGTCGCCGAAGTTCGTCACCACGTCCGTGGCGCCCAGCCGCGTCAGGATGGCCACGCCATTCCAGCGCCCCTCGCCGTGGTGCACGAGCTCATAGCCCAGCATCCCGAACGGCATCATCGGGGCGTCCGCGTCGGACAGCTTGGTCTCCTGCATCAGGAGCACGTCGGGCTCCGCCTTGGCGAGCCACTTCTCCACGGCCTCCATGCGGGCCTTGAGCGAGTTGACGTTCCAGGTGGCGATGCGCATCGAGCCGCCCTCCCGCCGCTAGAGCCGCCGGCCGCGCTGCCGGGCCAGCTCGAAGGTGGCCGTGTCGGCCACCGCCATCACCGCCATCGTGCCCGCCTGGACCGGGTCGCTGACCACCAGGTCCACGTGGTCGGTGATGGAGCCCACCATGTTGAGCGCGATGATCGGGATGCCCACAGAGCGCAGCTCGTCGGCGGCACGGCTGATGTCGCCGCCCATGATCGAGCCCGCCAGGACGAGCAGCCGGGCGCGCGGCAGGTCGATGACGGCGCGCACGGCTGCGGCGATGGTCTCCTCGCCCACGAGCGGGATGGTGTCGACGGAGATCTTCTCGCCCCGGATGTTGTGGCGGTCGGCCTCGGTGACCGCGCCCAGCGCCACCTGGGCCACCTGCGCGCCGCCGCCAACGATGATCACGCGCTTGCCGAAGACCTTGTCCATCGGCCGGGTCTTGTGGATCGCGACCACGTCGCGCAGGGGCTGGAGCGCCGCGATGAGGGTCGCCTCGTCCGCGTCCTCCACCTCGAGCTCGAGCTCTGCCTGGCCGAGCCCGCCCTCCGCCGAGCGCGGCGCCGCCCGCCGCATCGTCGTGAGCGAGCGCAGGCGTCCACCGGCGGCCGCCACGGCACCAGCGATCGCGGCCACTGCCCCGGGCTCGTCGGTGACCTCGAGGCGCGCCGCGGTCGTCGGCGGCAGCGGGTTGGGCTGGCGGCGCGGCATGCCGGCTAGCCGGCCCGGCCCGCGACGATGTCGGAGATCGAGAGGCTGCCCGGGTCGGCGCCAGTCGGGTCGTGGTCCTCGAAGGCGATCCCGAGCGCGGTGAAGGCCTCGCGCGTGGCCGAGGCGTCGCTGGTGGTGAGCATCAGCGCGCCATCGGTGTCCTCCGCCACGCCGACGATGCCGGTGATGTTGACGGCGCGGTCCGCCAGCGCTTGCGCCACGCGCGCGAGCGCCCCGGGACGGTCGTCAAGCTGCACGGTGAACCAGACGGACATTCGGGGAACCTCCTGCCCGCATGGTACGCGGGCAGCGCGTTACCCTGCTGCCATGGTGACGCGCTGATGGCGAGACGGCTCCCGGACGCGATGTACCGGGCGATCGGCGTTGTGGGGACCAGCCGGCTCGTCACGCGGCTGCACCCGCCCGTCTACCGGGCCACGGGTGGCCGGGGGCCGATCGGGCGCAACTTCGGCGTGCAGAACGTCGTCGTGGCGATGACCGGCCGCACGACCGGCAGGACGCGCGAGGTGCCGCTCTACGCCGTGGCGGACGGCGACCGGTACGTCGTGATCGGCTCGAACGCGGGCGGCGATCGCGAGCCCGCCTGGGTGGGCAACCTGCGCGCCGACCCGCGCGCCACGCTCCGCGTGGGCCGTCGCGTCTCGCGCGTGCACGCGCACGAGGCGACGGGCGACGAGCGCGAGCGCCTGTGGGGCCTGGCTGCTGCCGTCTACCCGGGCTACGACCTCTACCGGACGATGACCCGCCGACGCATCCCCGTGATCGTCCTGGCGCCAGCCGGGCCCGACGTCGAGGAGGCCTGACCCGCGATGCCCGCGCCGCTCGGCAAGACGCCGACCAAGAAGATGCCCAACATCCAGGTGTTCGGGCTCGACGACTCGCAGGCCACGAGGGCGGCACTCCGCTTCTTCCGCGAGCGGCGGATCGTGGTGCACTACGTCGACCTGCGCAAGAAGCCGATCGCCCCGGGCGAGCTGCGCCGCTTCACCGACAGGCTCGGCGCGGCCGCCTGCCTGGACACCGACAGCCGCCCGTACCGGGAGCAGGGCCTCTCGTACCTCTCGACCGATGCGGCCGGGATCACGCAGCGCCTCATCGCCGATGTTCGCCTGCTGCGCCTGCCGCTGGTCCGCTACGGCGATGACGTGACCGCGGGCAGGGCCGAGGACGCCTGGCGGGCCTGGCTGGCCCGGCCGAGGTAGGGGAGTGACGCGAACCCCGGGTCGCCGCCCCCGCGACAGGCCCGGGGTTCGATGCGTGCGGAGCCCGCCCCCCGCGGGGCGCCGCTGCGGCTAGCGCTGGGTCGGGTCGGTCACCCGGCCGATGAACAGGATCGCGCCCGTCTTGACATCCCGGATGAGGAACAGGAACGGGTGGTTGAACGTGAGGCTGATCGTCTTGAGGGGCTGAGCGGGGCCGCAGCCGCCGGTTGTGTCCATGCCCACGACCGTCGCCGCCGCCGCTGTCGTGCCCTTCTCGTCCACGTCGATCGTGGCCTTGTGGATGACCTGCCCGATGAACAGCGGGGCGTCGGGGTTGATCCCCGAGAAGTCGGCCTGGCCCGCCGTCATGGCAGCCTTCATCCCCATCTGGCCGAGCAGCGCGGCCAGCTGGGCCCCGGTGTCGACGCCGAACCTCGGCAGGCCCAGTTGCACCTGGTAGGCGTAGGTGCTGCACATGGGGTCCTGTCGACTGGGCGTGATGTGGCTGATCCGGGCCTCCTCGGCGGCGATCCTGGACTGGATGGTGGTCAGCGTGGTGGCAGTCATCGACTGCTCGAAGGTGAGCAGGTTGTCCGGGAGGATGAGCGTCATCTCGAGCGGCGCCCCCGCGACGCCCTGGTAGAACAGCTCGGTCGCCTTCCATCCCGGGCCCGTGGCGAGCCCAATGCTCTGCCCGCCCCACTGGCGCATCATCGGGACGGTGACGGTCTTGCCGCCCAGCAGGGTGAACGGCTGGCTGCGGGTGTCGCCCGCGCTGAACTCCTGCGCCCAGTTGGCCTTGAGGTAGATGGCGTTCACTAGCGCCAGGCGGGTCGCGGGCGTGATCGTCTTCTTGCTCACGATCACCGGGATCCTGCCCACGGTCTGGTTCTTCACCCAGCCGTTGATCGCGTCGATGGCGCCCTGGGTGTCGGCCACGAAGTCCACCAGCGCGATCCCCGCGCCGAAGGTCTCGCCCATTCGCGAGAGGTACGCGGACTCGATGGGGAATCCCTGCTGGGCGAAGACGGTGTTGGCGAGGCGGAGGCTCAGCGCGTGGACCTGGTCGTTCTGGTCGGTCCAGACGCCGTTCCGCGAGGCCAGCTGCTGGTCGAGGGACGCGATGCCCAGGCTCAGCTGGCTCCAGCCGCTGGTGTGCAGGACGGCATCCATCTGGGCGGCGGTCGTTCCGGCGGCGCCGGCCCGGGCCATCGCCAGGGCATCGACGATGCTCGTGGGGGAGAAGACCATCCCCTTGGTGCTCGCGATCGTCTGGCTGGCGAGGAGCTTGCGATACAGCGCGATCCCGAAGGCGTTGGCCTGCGTCGCCTCGAGTCTCGCCGCCGAGAGCGTGCCGGAAGTCCGGCCGACCGTCGCGCTCGCGAGTTCGTAGCCGGGCGTTGCGTCTGGCGCCAGTGCGACCCAGGGCGTGCCGTCGTGGTCGGCCACGGCGACCCAGCCGCCGTCAACGCCGCCGTCGAGCGTGGCCGACAGCACAGAGACTTGGACCCACGTGTAGCCGCTCGCAACCACCGGCCCGCCCGCGATCATCAGCGTGGTGCCCGTGGGAAGCACCGGTGTGTACATCTGCGAGTCGCTCGCCACGCGCGGCTTCGACCGGACCCGCACGCTGTCGGTGACGGTGACCGCGAGCTGGCCGGCCTTGAGCTCGGCGGCCGGCGGGCCTGACGGCGACGGTGCCGACGTCGGGCCCCGGGACGGCGTCGGGCTCGATGTGGGGACCGCCGCCGCGCTCGATGGCGAGGGGGCCGAGGCGGGGGAGCCTGCAGGGGTCGCGACGACACCCTGGCTCGCGGCGGGCGAGGGCGACGGGCCGGGGGAGCAGGCGGCTCCCGCGACGAGCGTGCAGAGGAGGAGGGCGCCGATCTGGCGCGGGCGACGTCGGGCTCGGTCGACTGCGGGCATCAGGCTGACCTTTCAGGCACTCCGCGACGTTGTGCGTCCTCGTCGGGTTCCCGTCCGCGAGGGTCGCGTGCCCGGGCAAAGGGACGCCCGCCGGTGACAGCGCGTGACGCGAGCGGGAGGCGCCCCAGCGTGGCATGCTCCACGACCGTGAGCACCGACGACGACCCCGACCGCACCGTCCCGCACCCATCGCCCCGAACCGTCCGCAGCGGCCGGGTGGCCATGCGCCCTGAGACCGCTGCCCGGCTCGGCGGCCGGCGGGCGACTGAGGACGAGAAGCTCCTCACAGCGCGATCCACCGGCCGGCCGCACTTCCTCGAGGAGGACACCTGGCGCGTCCTGCGGATCCAGTCCGAGTTCGTGGAGGGGTTCGAGGCGCTGGCCGGCCTCGGGCCCGCGGTTGCCGTGTTCGGCTCGGCCCGGATGGGCCCCGAGACGCCGGCCTACGAGCTGGCGCGGACGATCGGCGCCGGGCTCGCGAAGGCGGGCTTCGCGGTCATCACCGGCGGCGGGCCGGGCACCATGGAGGCGGCTAACCGCGGCGCTCACGAGGCGGGCGGCCTCTCGATCGGCTGCAACATCGAGCTGCCCCACGAGCAGCACCTCAACCCGTACGTGGACCTCTCGATCGAGTTCCACTACTTCTTCGCCCGCAAGACGATGTTCGTCAAGTACGCGGACGCGTTCGTGATCCTGCCCGGCGGCTTCGGCACCCTCGACGAGCTGTTCGAGAGCCTGACCCTCATCCAGACCGGCAAGATCCGCGACTTCCCCGTGGTCCTGGTGGGCCACGCCTACTGGGACGGGCTGCTCGCGTGGATGCGCGCCGTCCAGCTGCCGGCGGGTGCGATCGCGGAGGCCGACCTCGACCTGCTCCACGTCACCGACGACCCCGTCGAGGCGGTGGCGATCATCTCGGCGTACGCGACGGCCAACGGCATCGAGGGGTGACCGAGCTCGCCGAGCCGCTCCTTGGGGTCGCGGCCGCCGCGCGGAGCCGCCCGCTCCGCGGCTACGCGCTGTACCTCGTGGCGGCCTTCCTGTTCGCGCTCAACGGCACGGTCGCCAAGACCGTGATGGCCAACGGCGTGGACGTGTGGCGGCTCTCGCAGCTGCGGACCAGCGGCGCCTTCCTCGTGCTGCTCGGGTTCGTGGCGCTGACCAACCCCCAGGCGCTGCGGCTCCGGCGCGGCGAGGTCCCGCTGCTGGTCGTGTACGGCGTGCTGGGCGTGGCGGCCACGCAGGCGCTCTACTTCCTCTCGATCACGCGTCTCCCGATCAGCGTCTCGCTGCTGATCGAGTTCACTGCGCCACTGGTGATCGCCCTCTGGTTCCGCTTCGGGCTCCACCACGCCACACGGCCTGCCGTCTGGGTCGGCCTGGTGGTGGCCGTCGCCGGCCTCGCCATCGTGGCCCAGGTCTGGGAGGGGTTCACCCTCGACCCGCTCGGCGTCGCCGCAGCCGTGGCGGCCATGCTGGCGCTGGTCATGTACTTCCTGTCGGCCGACGCCCAGGTGCGCGGCCCCTACGGGCGCGACCCGGTGTCGCTGACGCTCTGGGGGATGGGCGCCGCAGCGCTCTTCTGGGCGTTCGTGCAGCCGTGGTGGACGTACCCCTGGGGCACGCTGGGCGGCGCCGCGCTCGTGGCGGGCACCGGCGCCACGGCGTGGCCGATGCCGCTGCTGGTCGGCTACGTCGTGGTCCTCGGAACCGTGGTGCCCTTCTCGTTCGTCGTGCTCTCCATGCAGCACCTGCGCGCCTCGCAGGCCTCGGTGGTGGGCATGACCGAGCCGATCATGGCCACCGCGATGGCCTGGGTGCTGCTGGGCGAGGTGCTCACGCCGGTCCAGCTGGCCGGCGCGGCGTTCGTGCTCGGCGGGATCCTGCTCGCGGAGCTCAGCCGCTGACGTCGCCGATGGCGGTGCGGCCGGCTGGCCGGGCGCGGCGGCTCCGCCTGACGGCGTCGCAGACAGGAAGACGACGCACCCCGGGGAAGGCATTGGGGTGCGTCGTCTTCACTGCGCCGGGGCTCTGCGGAAGCCCGGGCTGCTGCCACTGTGTCCTGCCCCGGGGGGAGGAGGCCCTGTCGGTTCGGACAGTTGCCATCATCAGGGCGGCGGCTCGGAGGCCGTTGTGGCAGACGTGAGAGCTTCCACATGGTCGAGGCGTGGGATCAGCGCGGGACGGCCACCTCGAGGACGCCCCCGGCGGACACGCGGACCGGGTAGTAGCGGAACCGGCGCACCCGGGTCAGGCGGCGCGCGTCGCTCTTCTTGCCCGGCGGGTCGTCCTTGGGCTCGCGGCCCGGCGGCGACCAGGTCGGGACGTACGTCCCCTCGGGCAGCAGGCCCCCGGTCGTGGGCATCTGGACGACGACGCCGGTCGCGAGGTCGAAGCGGCCGCTGTGGAGCGGGCACCCCACGACGCACCCGTCGAGCTCGCCGATCGAGAGTGGCGCCGCCATGTGCGGGCACCGGTCGTCGACCGCGGCGATGCCCTCGGACGTGTGCGCGAGCAGGACGTCGATGTCGTCGAAGGTGACCCGCCGCATCGTGCCCGGCGGCAGGTCCGCCAGCGGGAGCGCCGGGGCGAACGCAGCGCGGTCCGCCCCGGGCGCGAGGAGCTCCGGCGGGAAGGCGAGGATGTCGGACACGATCCCGAGGGTCGCGCGGTCGCCGGTCAGTCCGTGGCGGGGCTCGCGCCGCCGCTCCGGAGCCCGCCGGGCTCGTCAGCCGATGGAGCGCTGGAGCCCGCCGCACCCGCCGGGGGCGATGACGGGCTGGCGGCTGCGCCAGAGGCTGCGGCGCCCTCGGCGGCAGCACGCTCGGCCGGCGCCGGCCCGTGGTGCGCCCGCAGCGGGATCTCGTGGAGGAACAGCGTCGCGCCGAGGGCGGCGACCGTGGCGCCGACGCCGAGCCACATGCTGTTGGCGATCGCGATCGTGACCGCGCTGTGGATGCCCTCGAGGAAGATCGCCTGCAGCTGGGCGGGCAGCTGGGCGAGGGAGCCGAGCGCGCTTGACGCCCCGACGGGGTTGGTGAGCGCGCCTGGGTCGAACCCGGCTGGCGCCGTGGTGGGGACGAACTGGGCCGGGGCGCCGCGGCCGATGATCTCGTTGCGCAGCTGGTCCCAGGAGAGGTTGTTGCGGAACAGGGTGAACGCCATCGTCAGGCCGACGGTGGTGCCGATCTGGCGGAACAGGGTGAGGTCGCTCGTGGCAGTGCCCAGCTCGTGGAAGGGCACTGCGTTCTGGACGACGATCGTGAACACCGCGAACGTGGGTCCGACGCCCAGGCCGGCGATGAACATCCAGGTCCAGAGGGCCGTGTCGGACGTGTCGAACCGCAGCTGGGTCATGAGCCCGAGCCCGACCGCCAGCAGGACCATGCCCACGAGCAGGATCCACTTGTAGCGCCCCGTCCGGGCGACGATCTGGCCGGACACGATCGAGCTGAAGATCAGGCCGGCCAGGAACGGCAGCAGCTTGTAGCCCGACTCGGTGGCCGAGGCGCCCTCGACGACCTGGTAGTACAGGGGCAGGAAGATGATCGCCGCGCCGAACCCGAACGTGGCCAGGAAGATCGCGACCATCGACGCGCTGAAGGTCCGGTTGCGGAACAGGTGGAGCGGGATGATCGGCTCGGCGGCCCGGGCCTCGGCGAGCACGAACACCACCAGCAGCACCACCCCGAGCAGGATCATGCCCCACACCCAGGGGTTGGCCCAGTTGCCGTCCTCGGCGACCGTCAGGGCCACCAGGATCGGCACCAGCCCGCCCACCAGCGTGGCGGTGCCGAGGACGTCGATCTGCACCCGGGCGCCCTCCTTGCGGACGTTGGGGAGCAGGATGGCGATCACGATCAGGGCGATGATGCCGATCGGGACGTTGACGTAGAAGATCGCGTGCCAGCTCAGGGTGTCGGTGAGGAAGCCGCCGAGACCCGGGCCGAGCAGGAACGCGACCCCGAAGACCGCACCGAAGAGCCCCTGGTACTTGCCGCGCTCGGCCGGCGTGAACAGGTCGCCGATGACTGCGAGCGCGATCGGGAACAGCGCCCCGGCGCCGAGGCCCTGGAGGCCACGGAACAGGATCAGCTGCCACATGGTCTGGCTGAGCCCGGACAGGGCCGAGCCGATGATGAACACGGCAATGCCGAACATCAGCATCGGCCGGCGCCCGTAGAGGTCCGACAGCTTGCCGTAGATCGGCACGGTCACCGTGCTGGTCAGCAGGTAGGCGGTCACGACCCAGGTGTAGTAGTCGGCGCCGTTGAGGTCGCCGACGATCCGCGGCAGCACGGGCCCGACGATCGTCTGGTCCAGCGCGCCCAGGAACATCGCCAGCAGGATGGCGCCCAGGATCTCGAACTTGGTGCGCGTGGGCAGGCCCAGCGCCGGGTCGTGGGCGAGGTCCGGGACCTCCGGCTCGTCGAGCATCAACGGTTCCACGGTTGACTTCCTTTCGCACGCAGGATGGGCACCTGCGGGGGGTGGGGACGCTGGCCCGTCACTGGGCCGGGGTTGTCGATCGGGGGGGAGTGGGCGTGCGGGTGGGCGTGCGGGTGGGCGTGCGGGTGGGCGTCGGCCGCGCACCCCTCCTCCCCGGACAGCTCCTGCGCGAGGGCGGCGCTGATGTCGGCCACGGCGCTCGACAGGCGCTCCAGCTGGACGTCGTCGAGACGGGCGAGCGCGCGGATCATGACCTCGTTCTTGACCAGCTCCACCTCGTCGACGAGGTCGAGGCCGGCCTGCGTCGGCTGCACGAGGACGACTCGCCGGTCGTCGGGCACCCGCAGGCGCTCGACGAGGCCGCGCTCCTCCATGCGGTCGATGATCCCGGTGGCGTTGGACATCGACGCGTCGAGGATGTCGGCGAGACGGCCCATGGGCATCGCCTCGTTGTGGCGGAGCAGCGTGAGGACGTGGAAGTGGGTCATGCTGACGCCCTGACGGACGAGACGCTGCGAGGCCGCGCACCGAAGCGACCCGACGGCGAGCGCGAGGTCGGCGAGGACCGACTCCGCCGCGCGCCACCGGTCGGCCGAGGGACCGGATTCGACAGTTGTTGCCATCGAGTGAAGTATTTACCCGACACGAATAGTTCTGTCAACATCAAGGGCCGTGGCGCCATGGAGGAACTCGCGGATGCGTTTCGCGCTGATGATCGAGCCGCAGCAGGGCCTGAGCTACCTCGAGCAGCTGGCTGTCGCCAGGCGCGCCGAGTCGCTCGGCTTCGAGACGCTGTTCCGGTCGGACCACTACGAGAGCTTCCCCGGCGCCTCTGACAACCCGACGACCGACGCGTGGGCGGTGCTGGCGGGACTGGCCCGTGAGACCTCGACGATCCGCCTCGGCGCGCTCGTCTCGCCGGTCGGGTTCCGGGCGCCCGGCAACCTCGCGAAGGTCGTCACCACGGTCGACGAGATGGCGGGCGGGCGGATCGAGGTCGGGGTCGGCGCCGGGTGGCATGAGCACGAGCACGAGGGGCACGGCTTCCCGTTCCCGCCGATGGCCGAGCGCGCGGACCGGCTCGAGGAGACCCTCGAGATCCTCCACGGGCTCTGGGAGGGCCCCGACGGATGGTCCTTCGAGGGCCGGCACTACACGGTGACCGACGCGCGCTTCCGGCCCAGGCCGGGCTCGCTGCCGGCCCGCAGGGGCGGGCGGCCGAACCTGATCACGGGCGGGACCGGGACGCCGCGCGGGTATCGGATCGCCGCCCGCTACGCCGACGAGTTCAACCTCTCCTCGTCGAGCCCGGAGGAAGCCGTCGAGCGGTTCGCGCTGCTCGACGCGGCGTGCACGGCCGCAGGCCGCGATCCGAAGGCGCTCGCGCGATCGGTGATGGCCGGCGTGCTCATCGGGCGAGACGCAGCCGAGCTGGAGCGGCGGACGACGGACCTCGCAACGGCCTTCGGCAACGCCGGTGACGCGTTCGGGTCGTGGCTCGGGGAGCGCACGCCGCGCTGGGTCTACGGCACGCCGCAGCAGGCGCGCGAGCAGGCGGCGCGGTTCGAGGCGAGCGGTGCGCAGCGGCTCGTGCTGCAGGACTTCCTGCCCCGCGACCTGTCGATGATCGACCTCGCGGCCGAGGTGCTCTTCGGCTGACGCCCGGGACACTCCGCGGGGGGAGAGCTCCGGCTTCGCCATCTGCGTGCGACCGGCGACTCGCCATGGTGTCGTGCGCGGCACGGCCGGTCTCGGGCCGGGCGCCCTGGCGCCGGTCCGCCGGACGCCGCCGCTGCCCGATCGGGCAGCGGAGCCTGCCCGATCGGTCGCACCCGTTGCGGCTGCGTGCCCGCCCTGGCGGCCCTAGGCTGCAGCCATGGCCGCCCGCCCGTTGTTCCAGCAGGACAACCGCGAGGTCGCGCGCGGTTCGCGCGGAGCGCCGACGCCCGCTGCCGATGCCGAGGGAACCCTCGTGCAGCGCTCGGTCCTCGAGCTGCAGCGCAGCGTCGGGAACGCGGCCGTGGTCCAGATGGTGCGGGGGTCGGGCGGGAGCGGCCTCCTGGCGGAGGGCTCGTCCGGCGAGGCGGTCGCCGCGCTGCAGCGGGCCCTGGTGGCGCAGGGGGCCGGGCTCGCCGTGGACGGCATCTACGGGCCGGCCACGCGGGCGTCTGTCATCTCCTTCCAGACCGCGGCCGGCCTCGCCCCCGACGGGATCGTGGGTCCGCGCACCCGCCGGGCGCTCGGCTTCGCCGGAGCGGGGGCGCACGTGGTGGCCGGCGATTCGGCCGAGGGCGCTGCCGTCGGCGCCATGGTGTCGGGCGCGGTGGCAGCGAGGGCCGCGGAGGCCGGGGCGACAGGGGGCGCGGGCGGCAGCGCGCAGGGCGGCAGCGTCCACTTCGGCCGCAGCAGCGCCGATGTCGCGTACGACTCGTCCACGGGCGGGGCGAGTGGCCAGATTACGACGCCGCGCGGGTCCGTGAGCGGCTCGCGCGACGCCTCGACGGGCGTGGTGAACGTCGCCGGGACGGAGGGCGGGAGCAGCGCCGCCGGCACCTACGACCCGCGGACCGGCGCCGTGGCGGGCCAGGTCGCGACCGGCAGCGGCACGGGCTCCGGCTGGTACGACCCGTCCACGGGCGCGGGCGGCGGAGCGGTCACCGGCCGGTACGGGTCGGCGTCCGGCAGCGTGGATCCCAACGGCTCCATGTCAGGCGCGGTGAGCAGCGGCCGGGGCAGCGCCTCGGGCTCGTGGGACGCGACGACCGGGACCGCGTCGGGATCGGTGACGAGCGGCGACGCGAGCGTCACGGGGCAGTACGACGCCAGGACCGGGGCCGGGTCGGGCTCGGGGACCCTGGGCAACGCCTCGGCGAGCGGGTCGTTCGACGCGTCGACGGGCTCGGGACAGGGCGCCGTCACAGCGAACGGGGTCGCGGCGACCGGCAGCTATGACGCGAGCCGGGGCGCGGGCTCGGGCGCGGTCTCCACGGGCAGCGTGAGCGCGTCGGGCGGCTACGACGCGAGCACGGGGAGCGGCCAGGGCTCGGTCTCGACGGCCCGGGGCAGCGCCGACATCCAGTTCAACAACTCGGGGTCGGGGTCGGCGACCGGCGATGTGGCCGGCCTGGGCTCGGGGACTGCGTCCTACGACGCCGGCACCGGGCAGACGACGGGTGCCGTGTCCACCCAGGGCGGCTCGTCGGCTGCCTGGGACGTCAACACCCAGAGCGACACCGGGACTGGCAGCGTCCACACGTCCTACGGGGACGGCACGGTCACCGTGGACGACACGCAGGTGCACGCGACGGTCGACGTGCCCGGCGTGGGCGACGTGTCGGTGGACCTGGACCGGCCGGACTGGCTGTAGCCGGGTATCGGCCGGCGCCGCCACCCGAGCGGGTGCGGGGCGGTCCTCGGCTCAGGCAGGCGCGTCCGACACCTCGGCCGCACGGAGGTAGCGCGGGTCGTCGCGGCGGATCGGGTCGGGGTTCGTCCCCCGGGCGGCTGCGACCGCGAGCGTCAGCAGCTGCAGCGGCGCCGCGGAGCCGAGCAGCGCCGCGGCCTCGTTGGGCATCCCGGGCTGGTCGGGCACGACGATCCGCCCGCCGGGCGTGAGCCGGTCGGGGATGAGCTGCGCCGCCTCCTCCCCGATGATCGCGGCGGGCTTCATGCCCACGACCGCGGCAGCGGCGAGCGCCTGGCGCGCCCGGGCGGCCCGGCGCTCGATCGCCTCGCGCTCCAAGAGCAGCAGCACGAGCGAGGTGTCCGGCCCGGTCGCTGGCATGTGGCCGTGGAGGAAGGTCTCGAGGCTGCGGTACGTGGTGGGCAGCCAGGCCGCCTCCTCGACCTTGAGGGCGAGCTCGCGGGCGGAGGTCCGGTCGGCGCCGGACGCGATCACGATCAGCTGGCGGGCGCGCGCCGACACGTTGCCCATGGCGCCGTGCCGGCCGCGCGCTGCGTCGAGCCCGGTGGCGATCCGACGCCGGAGCTGCGACGGGTCGGGTGTGTGCCCGGCGATCAGGCCGGAGGTTGCGCAGGCGGCGGCGAGGGGCGAGACGTAGCCCACCGTGTGGCACCAGCTGCGGTCCATCTCGACCGTGGCCAGGACGACGTCGCAGCCCGCGGCGGCGGGGGAGTGCGCGCTCGCGGTGATCAGCGCGGTGCGGGCGCCGCGCTCGCGTGCGGCGGCCAGGGCGGCGATGGTCGCGGCGGTGCCGCCCTCGTGGCTCACGCCGATGACAAGGCCGCGGGGCGGGTCGCACGAGAGCTCGAACGCCTGCGCCGACTGGGGGCCCGGGGCCGGCAGCCCGGCACCGGCGCACGCCTCGCGGAGGATGGCGGCCGCGCCGCGGGCCGCGTGCTCGGAGGTGCCGCACCCGGTGAAGACCACCGGCTGGCCGTGCTCGAGCGCCTCGCGGACGGCCTGCGCCAGCGCTGCTGCGGAGCCGTCATCGAGGAGGCGCCGCCCGATTCGCTCGACGAGCGCGGGCTGGGCCGTGATCATCTCGGCCATGGCCCAGGGCGGGCCGTCGCGCAGTGCGGGCATGGGCATGTCGTCCCACGGGTCCGGGGCGGCCGGGAGGGGCGCGTCGGGGTCGAAACCGCCGAGAGGTGACCGCTGATCGCTCATCAGCGGATGGTAGTCGTCGTGTCAGCGCGGGGTCGAGCGGCGTCCTCCGGGACGCGACGACGTGGCGCGATGCAGCGGGTCCGGCCGCGACGACGACCGGCGTCAGCCCTCCACGGCTGGGGCGGGCCCCGGGCCTCGTCGGAACGGGACGTCCGGCGCCTTGGGCAGCCGCCCGATCCGCCGGACCGGCCAGTAGCGGAACCACGCGCGCCCCACGAGCGCATCGACGCTCACCGGGCCGTAGCTGCGCGAGTCCACGGGTCGGCCGCCGCCGGCCTCGGCCAGCGCCGCCTCGTCAGCGTCGGACAGGAGCCACGCCTCGTCATCGGCCAGGCGGAGCCAGGCTCCGGCGAACGGGATCCAGTCGCCGGGGCGCCCGGCCACGCGCTTGATGGCCAGGATGCTCGCCCCCGGCTCGCGGAAGACCACCACCGTCCCGCGGCGCGGCCACCGCCCCACGGTGGGATCGACGAGGAGCCAGTCGCCCTCGCGGACCGACGGCGACATCGACGCCTCGGCCACCGCGACCCGCCAGGGCCCGGCGAGGCGGCCGCGGAGCCCGCGCAGCCCCAGTGGGCCGCCCGAGCCGGGGCGCCACGCCCCCCGGACGCGCCGAGGCCCCGTCTCAGTCATCGGGACGGGGCCTCGTCCATGCAGGTGCGGGAGGGGGCGATCAGCCGGGGCGGCCGGCGACGCGGGTCTTGCCGAGTCCGCCCGTCGCCTTCCAGGCGGCATCGACCTGGTCGATCATCTCGAGCAGCTTCTTGGCGTCGTCGACGCTCGTCGAGGCCTTGACCTTCGACGTCTGCTTGTTGGCGTCCCAGAACAGCTGGTGGAGGTTCGGGACGGTCTCGAGGTGCTCGGGCTTGAAGTAGTCGTGCCACAGGACGTCGAGGTGGTGCTTGACCAGGTCGGCCTGGCGCTCCTTGATGATCAGCGCGCGGGCGCGGAACGTCGCGTCCTCGCTGGCGTTGTACTTCTCGATGATCCGGTAGCAGGACTCGGCCTCGATGCGGGCCTGCTCGGGGTCGTAGACGCCGCACGGCAGGTCGCAGTGGGCGTGGACGGTGGTCCGGGGAGCAAGAATGCGCTGGAGCATGGGGCGACCTCCGGGCTGGGCGCTCGTGCTTCGTCGCCGGGCGCCGATTTTCACCACAGTTTCGCCAAAAGTGTCGGCGCGAGCCCGCGAGGCTGTCAAACGTGCACGACCGAGCGCGGGGTTCGCCGCCTGCGGGGCCGCGGCGGGCGACGGACGGTGCTGCGCCGGAGCCGACTCACGACGGCGTCGCCGCGTCCGTGGCGACGCGCTCGATCTCGCCGACCATGTGGTCGACACACGGCCGCACCAGCGGCAGCAGATCGCCCCAGTCCTCGGTCGGGACCCCTCGGACATAGAGCGAGCGGGCTTGGGCGAGCACGGCACGGTGCCGGGCCGGGAGGCGCGGGACCGCCCAGTCGGCCGCGCCGTCCTTCGAGTTGAACTCGCCGGTCGCGAGCGCGGCCCAGATGCGCGCGAAGGTGAGGACCACATTCCGCTCGTCGCCGGCGAGGTACGAGCGCAGGTCGGGGATGCCCTCGAGCATCGCCCGGCACACGTCGGCCCACGGGACCGGCCCGAACAGCTCGGCGGGCCGCGGCCCGACCAGCGGGTGGTCCGCCTGCAGGGCCATCGCGAGCAGGATCGTCAGGTCGGGGTTCGCGGGGTTCCACGGTGCGAGGTTGCCGCTCGCGAACTCGGGCCGGTACCAGTCGCCGAACTGGAGGTCGAGCCGGCCCGGGTACCGCCACGGGCGGACGTCGCGCTGCGCCACGATCTCGAGGTCGATCGAGCGCGCCCGGCCCGTCGGGTCGCCCGGCCCGGAGATCGGGAGGAGGCGCTCGATCAGCTCGCGCTGCTCGGCGGCGGTCGTCCTGCGGCTCGTCACGACCAAGAGGTCGAGGTCGCTCGTCGGTCTGAGGCCCCCGATCGTCGACGACCCGTGCAGGTAGGCCCCCAGCACGGCCCCGCCCAGGAGGTCGGTGACAAGGTCGACGACCGTCGCGACCTGATCGATCGGCATCTCGGATCTCGCGCCTCCATCGCCGAATCCCCGCAGGCCCAGGCCTCGGGCGCGCCCGGACCGCGCGTCCATTGTGGCGCTCGCTACGATCATCGGCGTGAGTCCTCGCGGGATCGAGATCGAGCGCAAGTTCCGGCTTCGGACGGCGCCGGACGCCGCCACCCTGGCCGCCCACGGCGCGGTCGCGCGGCGCATCGAGCAGGTATACCTGTGCCTCGACCCGGCCGTGGCCAGCGGGGACGACGCGCCCGAGGCGGAGCGTGTCCGGCGGACGGAGCTCGCGGACGGCAGCGTGACCTTCCGGCGGACGACGAAGCGCCGCGTCGGCGCGTTCAGCTTCGACGAGGTCGAGGACGCCATCACCGAGGCCGACTGGTCGGCGGCGATGGCGCGCGCGGACCCGGAGCGGCGCCCGGTCCGGAAGACCCGCCATGTGGCCGCGCACGGCCGGCAGACGCTCGAGATCGACGTGTTCGAGCGGCCTGCCGGCCTCGTCGTGGTCGAGGTGGAACTGGCGGCCGAGGACGAGGCGGTCGAGCTCCCGGGCTGGCTGGGCGACTGGCGCGAGGTCACCGGCGACCCGCGCTACCTCAACGTGTCCCTGGCGCGCCGTGACGCCGAGGTGCCGGCGTTCGACGGCTGACCGCCCGGGGCGTCGCCGTCAGCGGAAGGAGTCGGCGCCGGTGACGCGCAGGGCGTAGCCGGTGGAGCGCACGTTCCGCAGCCCCGGGTGCCCCGCGCCGATCAGCTTGGCGTTGAGGTGGGTGAGGTGTGTGCGCAGGAGGTCGGCGTCGGCCTCCGGGCGGCCCGGCCAGACGGCGCGGAGGAGCGTCCGGTGGTCCACGACGTCGCCTCGGCGCAGGGCGATCAGCACCAGCAGCTCGAACTCGGTGGGCGTCAGGACCAGCCGCTGCTCCCGGACGCTGGCCTCACGTCGGCCGGGGTCCACCGCCAGGCCGTCAGGGAGCGGGCCCGTCGGCGGGGCCTGGTTCGGCCCGCCGGCCCGCCGCAGGAGCGCCCGGAGCCGGGCCAGCAGCTCTGGCGGGCGGAACGCGGCATTGATCACGTCGTCCGCGCCTGCATCGAGGAGCGCCACCACCACGCGGTCGTCCGGGTGCGCGGACAGCGCCAGGATCGGCAGGCGGACCCGGCCGAGGATCCGCGGGATCAGCTCCACCGCCGGGCCGTCGCCGAGGCGGTCGCCCACGATGACGAGGTCGGGCGCCTCGTCGGCGACGCGGGCGAGGGCCGAGGCGCCCCGGTAGGCGGTGACCGCCTCCATCCCGGCCTCGCCCAGCACGTGCACGATCTCGCCCACGCGGCCCGGGTCCCCGTCGGCCACCAGGACTCGGACGCGGGCGTCGCTGGCGCGGGACGGCGCGCGCGACGAGGCGTCCGCGGGGCTCACAGGAGGTGTCGGGCGGCGGGTGCGGGCTGAACCACGATGGTCGGCCTGGCCATGGTCGCCCTCCTCGGGTCAGCGCTTGCGGCGGGTTGGACGCACCGCCCGGGCGCGCAGCGTACCGGCCGCGGGGCGAGCGGTCCATCCCGGCAGGCGGACGGCCGGGTTGCGCGACGATTGCGGAGGCGGTGTCCCGGCCGACACCGCGGACAGGCGGCGCGGCGCCGGGACCGCGCCGCTGCGGGCGGGTATGATCGGCGCGATGACCGACCGAGCGATTCCGAGCGCCGACAGCGCGCCGGCCTGTCCGTTCGTCGCCTTCGACGACGATCGCGACGCCCGCTCCACTGCGCCCGACCATCGGCACCGCTGCTTTGCGGAGCCGGTGCCGGCCCCACGGGCGATCGCCCACCAGAACGCGTACTGCCTGTCGCCATCCTTCGCGGTCTGCCCGGCCTTCCAGGACTGGGCGCGACGGGAGGCGGCGGCTGCCCGCCCGGCGGCCTCCGCGCCGATGCCTGCGCCGCGTGCCCGGGAAGAGGACACGTCAGGCTTGGTGCCGATGCCGCCCGCCGAGCGCGAGCCGCGCCACGCCCCCGCCAGTGCCGCGCAGCCGTTGCCCTCGAGGAAGGCACCCCCGCGCGACTGGACTGCGCCGCCGCCGTGGGTGGGCGAGGACGCGGGGGACGAGCTCGACGAATCCGCCAGCGCGGCCCCCGGGGCGATCCCGGGCTGGGGCGGAGCCGCGGCTGGCGCGGCCCTGACTGGTCCCGCCGCCTCGCGACCCCACGGGCACGACGACTGGGGCGATGCCTCGCGCGGCCTCGCCGACAGCCCGGCCGCCCGCCTCGCCGGTCCAGACCGGGACCTGCCCGCCCCGGCCCGGCCGACCCCGTCGTGGGAGCCCCCGCTCGCGGGCGACGAGGACGACGAGGACGCCGACGTGCCGTACGGGGGCGCCCTGCCCGGGGCGGTGCCGCCCAGCCGTCCCCAGTCGAACGCGGTGCAGCCCGTCGGATCGCGGTCGGCGGCCGGCGCGCCGTCCCCGAGTCGGCCCGTGCGCCCGCCTGGCACGCCCTCGTCGCGCGACAGCGTGCGGCCGGGCGCGAGGGACGCCAACGAGCTGTTCGGTCCTGCTTGGGAGCGGCCGCGGCGCTACGAGGCCTACCCGACGCTCAAGACGCGGGTCGGCCTGCCGTCGCTGCGGGGCGTCCCGCGGCTCGGGATCGCCGCCGTCGCGCTGGTCGTCGCCGCCGCCTTCCTGTTCTTCGTCTCGCCCATGATCCTGGGCCTCGGCAAGAACGCGACGCCCGGCGCCTCGGGCCAGCCCTCGGCCGACGCCTCGACGGCGCCCCTCGACACGCCCCTTCCCACCGTGGCGCCGGCACCCACCGCCCAGGTCTACACCGTGAGGTCGGGCGACACCCTCAGCGCCATCGCCCAGCGGTTCAACACCACCCTCAAGGTGCTGCTCGCCGCCAACCCCAAGATCAAGAACGCCAATTCGATCAAGGTCGGCGACAAGATCACGATCCCCGCCCCGTCGGGGGCGTCGTCGTCGGGCGCGGTCAGCGGGGCGTCGCCGTCGGCGGTCGAGGGGGCGTCGGCCGCCCCCTGAGCGCCCGCCGGGTCAGGTGCTGACCCGGTCAGCGCGTCCTGGGGGCGAGGTTGATCGCGGTGATCTTCCCCGCTTCGACGCGGAACTGGGCGTCGAGCGCCTGGCTGGGCGCGCCGGGCCGGACCACGATCAGGTCCGCCTGGTAGGTGTTGCCCATGTCGCGGACCTCGCCCGGGACCATCTTGAGGCCCTTGTCGGCGCGCAGAAACCAGCCGCTCACCTGCTCGATGCCGCGCAGCGTCCGCGAGTTCTCGCCCACGTGGACGCGCATCTCGCAGCGCTCGTCCATCAGGGCGACCGCGCCGTTGACGTCGCCGCCATTCAGCAGCTCGAAGAAGATCTCCATGGTGTCAGTGGCTCCCATGGCCCCGAGTGTACCGGGGTGGGCGATACCCCGGCGGGGCGAGGCGAGCGACGCGGGGGCACAGTGCGCCCCCTGGGAGCGCGGGCGCCCAGATCGCCCCGCCAAGGCCGTGACGCAGCCCCGTGTCATCGCGCGGCGCCGGGGCACCACGCGCGCGCCGAAGCCCGGTTGCCCGGGTGGGCTGCGCCCGCCGACCCGCCTGACGCCGCCACGAGGGCTGCGCGCGCTGGCCGCTGGCGCGTGCTGGCTAGCCTCGGGCTGTGCGGCCCCGCGCCCGGCCCAGGACGAGCGCGCCGTCGCGCTCCAGGAGCACCTGGGGGATCGCGGGGCGGCCGTTGTAGGCCATGCCCATCGAGGCGCCGTACGCGCCGCTGTCCGCGATGACGACCAGGTCCCCCCGGCGCAGGGGCGGCAGGAGCTCGTCGCCGAACGTGTCGGTCGCCTCGCAGACGGGCCCGTCCACCCTCGCCGGCGCGAGGCCATCGGCGGCGAGGGTGCCGCCAGCACCAAGGTGCTCCACCGGCGCGCCCAAGGACGTCAGGGCGACCACGCGGTGGCGGGCCCCGTAGAGCATCGGCCTGATGAGCTCGGTCATCCCCGCGTCGATCACCACCACCCGTCCCCATCCCGCCCGATCGCGCACGTGGAGCACGCGCGCCACGATCATCCCCGAGCGCGCCACGAGGAACCGCCCGGGCTCCGTTGCGAGGCGCGCCGGCCGCCGGTCTTCCGGCAGGGCCGCCAGCAGGCGGGCGGCCTCCTCGGCGAACCGCCCCGGCGGCGGCACGGCCCCCGGCTCGCCGACGGGAAACCCGCCGCCCACGTCGAGGGTGTCGAACCCCGACCTCGCGGCCGCGAGCAGCGCGAACAGGGCGAGGCCGCGCCGCACGGCGTCCCGCCACGCGTCGACGGCCCCCAGCTGCGACCCGACGTGCAGGTGCACGCCGCGGACGCGAACGGGCCCGCCGTCCGGCAGCGCCGCGACCGCGGTCGTGAGCTCGGTCTCGGTCATGCCGAACTTGCTCGCCTCGTGGCCGACCGCCAGTCCCGCGTGCGTCTCGGGCGTGACCGCCGGGTTGAGGCGGAGCAGCACGTCGAGCGGGGCGCGGCCGGACGTGCCGAGCCGCGCGCCCGCAGCCAGCGCCGCCAGCGCGTCGAGCTCGTCCCCGCTCTCCACCGCCACCCAGCGCAGTGGCGCGCCGTCGGCGGCTGCCCGGACGGCAGCGCGGAGGTCCCCGCCGGACTTGCCGATCCCCTCGAGCGTCGTCCTCGCGTTCGGGATGCCGGCCCGCCGCGCGACCGCCCACTCGCCCCGGGAGACGACGTTCGCGTCGAGGCCCATCGCGCCCAGGCGCTCGACCACGGCGGGCACGTCGTTCGCCTTGAGCGAGTAGGCGCGCAGCCACGGATCCGGGAAGGCGGCGCGCAGCTCGGTCGCGGCCGCCTCGAGCGCCTGCATCGCGGTCACCGCCACCGGCGTCCCGAAGCGGGCTGCCGCCGCGCGCAGCAGCTGGGCCGGGGCGGGGAGTCCGACGCTGGAGCCCGCTTCGTCGGCGCCGACGACGCCCACGCGTCAGTCCTTGACGAACTGGCCGATGACCGCGGTCAGGATGCCCAGAATGATCGAGGCGATGAGCGCGGTGCCGATCACGTCGAAGGTGAGGCCGTGGCCGGGCCAGCCCGCGATCGTGAACCCGAACTTGAGGAACTTGTCGGACACGTACGCCACGCCCATGAACAGCGCCACGTTGACCACGAAGCCGAACAGGCCCATGGTCAGCAGGTTGATCGGGAAGGAGAGGAGCTTCACGGCCGGCTTCACGAGGCCGTTCGCCACGCCGAACAGGGCGGCGATGATGATGAGGTGCCCCCAGTCCTTGTCCCAGTGCACCTGCGGCAGCAGCAGCGTGAGGACCGCGAACGCGATGGCTGTGGCGGCGATGCCGAGGACGATCCCCTTCATGCAGCTCCCTCCGAGCGGTGGACGACGTGGCTCCCGTCCAGCGTACGACCGATGTGCTGCCGATGATTGCAGACGCGGAGGGCGCGAGGAGGTCCCGATCGAGCACCGCGACGTCGGCGGCGTCGTTTCGAGCTGCGACTGCTGCGAGGGCGATCCTCGAACGCGGCCTGGGGCACGCCATCCCGACGGCCACGAGGACAGGCGCCCGGCGGCGGGACCCCGCGTCGCCTCGTGGGCGTAGCGGGTGCCACCCGAGGCCGGTCGGCACCGTCGCCGAGTCGGCGCGGCCGGGCACGACGAAGCCCGCCGGCTGCCGGGCCGACGGGCTCCGAGTGCGGCGATGGACGGCTCAGTAGGCGACGCTGCTCGCCTCCTCGGTGATCCAGACCTGGGGCGCCCCGTCCACGCCGGCGCGTGACATCGCCTCGGGCAGGGAAGGATCGGCCGCGAACGCCTGCGCCCCCGCGAGGGTGGAGAAGTCGTTCACGATCACGACGGAGTTCGGATCCGCGATCGAGCGGGTCACGATGTGGCCCGTTGCCCCGTGCCTGCGGCGCACCTCGCCGTGCTCGGTGAAGACCGCGAACCAGCGGTCGTAGTCGGCGACATGGTGCTGGACGATCACCTTGGCCATCTGGGGACGCTCCTTGGTGTTGGCTGCTCAGCCCGGCGGCGCCGGTGCTTAGGTCCCTAACAATATAGTGCGTCACCGAATTGTCAATACCCTAATTACTGATATCATCGCCCCATGCCAAAGGTGACCATCGCCGACGACTACTACGAGCAGACGCCCGAGGGGAACAGGCTCGCGACCGAGGCCGTGATGAACACGATCCGCACCGCAGACCTGCTGTTCGACCAGATCGGCCGGCTGCTGCGGCCGCTCGGCGTGAGCTCGGCCGGGGGTCTCGTGCTGGGCCAGCTGCGCGACCACGGGGCGATGTCGCCGTCGGAGCTGGGCGAGCGGCTGATCGTGACCCGGGCCACGGTGACGGGCGTCGTGGACTCGCTCGAGCGGCGCGGCTACGTCCGCCGATCGCCGAACCCGAGCGACCGGCGGGGAGTCATCGTGGAGCTCACGCCGGCCGGACTCGATGTGGTCTCCCGCGTCCGGACGCTGATCCACCAGCATGAGCGCGACTGGATGAGCGCGCTCAGCGACGGCGAGCTGGCCGTCTACATCTCGCTCATGCACCGCATCCAGGACCACGTCTCGCCCGACGAGTAGCCCGCCCAGGGCGCCCCGGCTAGACTCCCGGCGACCGACCCGCCGCCGGGAGACACCGTGACCGCCTTCGACGACCTCGCCGCGCAATTCCTCGACGATCTGTTCGCAGCAGACCCGGTGACCGCGACCATGGTCGGCGACCACCGCTTCGACGGCCTCTGGCCGGACACCTCGGACCGCGGGCGGCTCGACCGCGTCGCCCTCTACGAGCGCTGGTCCGGCGACTTCGCGGCGCTCGACGAAGCCGGCCTCACGCCCGACGAGCGGATCGACCGCGACCTCGTGCTCGGCGAGCTGGCCCGCTACCGCTTCCACGAGGAGGTTCTGCGCGAGGACGCGTGGGACGCGCTGGGCTGGGTGTACCTCATCGGCGCGGGGCTCCACAGCCTGGTGTCGCGGGACTTCGCGCCGCTGGCGTCCCGCCTCGAGGCGTTTGCGGGTCGGCTCGAAGGCGTCCCCCGGATCATCGCCGACGCGCAGGCCGTCCTGGGCACGCACCCGACGCGCGTCGTGTCGCAGCTGCACGCGCGGATCGCGGGCGAGCGGATCGCGGGCGTGGCGGCGCTGGGGGACGGGGCGGTCGCGCAGGCGGAGGCGGCCGCCGATGACCCGGCGGTGGCAGCGCTCCTGCCCCGCCTGCAGGCGGCGAACGCTGCGGCGCGGGAGGCGCTCGAGGGGATCGGCCAGCACCTGCGCACCGAGGTGGTCGCGCGGGCCGCGGGCGCGCCCGAGCTCGGGCGCGACCTGTTCGCCGCGAAGCTGCGCTCCACGCTGGCGGACCCACAGGTGACGCCCGAGGCGATCCTCGAGCGTGCGGAGCGCGAGTACGGCGCGGTGCGCGCCGAGATGGTCCGGCTGGCCCGCGTGCTGTGGCCGCAGTGGTGCGGCGGCCAGGCGGTGCCCGCCGACGAGGGCGAGCTCGTCCGGGCGGTCCTCGACGCGATCGCGGTCGAGCATCCGCGTGCGGAGGACCTGGTCGACGTCTGCCGCGGGCTCGTCGCGGGCATCGAGGCGTTCTGCCAAGAGCATGGCGTCATCGGCCTGGCCAGCGAGCCGCTCGAGGTGCAGTGGACGCCGGAGTTCATGCGCTCGTTCGCGGGCGCGATGCTCGATTCCCCGGGCCCGCTCGATGCCGGTCAGAAGGCGTTCTTCTCGATCACGCCGGCCCGCCCGGAGTGGGGACCCGACGAGGTGGAGTCCTGGCTGCGCGAGTTCAACGACCGCCAGCTGCGGCTGCTCACGATCCACGAGGCCGTCCCCGGGCACTACCTCCAGTTCGCGTACTCGAACCGGTCGGGCGGGTCCATCGTGCGGCGCGTGTTCGCGTCGGGCCTGTTCGCCGAGGGCTGGGCGGTCTACGTCACCCAGGTGATGCTCGACCGCGGCTACGCCGGCGACGACATGGCGCTGTGGATCCAGCACTGGAAGTTCTACCTGCGCGCCGTCGTCAACACGATCCTCGACGTGCGGATCCACTGCTTCGGCATGACCAGCGCGGACGCGGTCGCGCTCATGGTCGACGGGGCGTTCCAGGAGCGCAGCGAGGCCGAGGCGAAGGACGAGCGCGCCCGCCTCACCGCCACCCAGCTCTCGACGTACTTCGTGGGCTCGATGGGCTGCTGGGACATCGAGGACGAGGCGAGGCGTCGGGCCGCCGAGGCCGCCGGGGCCGGGCGCGACAGCGTGCCCGCGCCGCAGCTCGTGGGCGGCTACCCGCCCACGTCCGGCTTCGACGAGCGGGGGCACCTCGAGGCCGTCATCTCGCACGGCGCGCCCACGATCCCGCTGCTCCGGCGGATCCTGCTCGGCGACGGCTGACGCCGGCTCGGCCGTGACCATGGCCTAGGCGAGCGGTCCGGCGCCCCGCTCAGGCCGTGCCCTTGCCCTTGCCCTTCTTGGGCTTGCCGGCCTTCGCCTTCTTGACCTTGTCCTTCTTGGGCCACGCGACAGGCTGGGGCGGCGGCGGGGGATCAAGCCGCTGAGCGCGGGCGGTCCCGGGCTCAAGGTCGGGGAGCGGTGGGACGGGCGGTCCAGCTGGCCGGTCGGACGCACGCCGGCGGAGCACTGACGTCGCGGCACGGACATCGGGCCCCGGCTCCGCGGTCACAGCGGGCGCGGCCATCTCGGGCCCGCCCTGTGCGCCCGACCCGAGTGGCGGCTCGGGATCCGCCGGTGCGGGCTCGCCGTCGGCCGAGGACTCCCCGGCACCGGGCACCTGCGCAGTCGGCTCGGGCGGCGATGCGGGTGCCGATTCGGGAGCCGGCGTCTTGGTCGTGCTCCTCGGCCTCGGACGGGGCGTCGATGCGGCGGCCGGCTCCGCCTCGGGCCCGGGCTCGGGCTCGGCGGCGCCCGGCACGAAGAGCTGGTCGCGGAGCCGGTCGACACGGAACTCCGAGAGCGTCGCCGCCCGCTCGATCTGCGCCAGCACCGCGTCGGGCTCGGCCATGCCGACTCGCTCCGCCACGGCGCCCAGCGCCTCGAGCCGCGACGCCCAGGCGCACAGCTCGGACATCGACTCGCCGTGGAACCAGGCGACGCCCTCCCAGTCGTTCACGCGCAGGAACGGCCGTGCGACCGGATGCGAGAGCCAGCGGTCGACGAGGCGCAGCGGGACGGCGTCGGCGGCCCCGCGGACCATCGAGGGGACGGGCAGGTCCACCAGGAGCCGCACGCGCTCGGCAGCCCACCAGGCCGCGCCCTCGTCGAGGCCGCGGTGGCGCAGGCCCTCCGCGACGACCGGCGCCAGGCGCAGCTCGTCGTACCAGGCGCGTGACGTTGGGCCCGCCATCGCGCCCGCCGGCAGCGATCCCAGCGGCGCCAGCAGCGTCCACACCCGCAGCGCCGCGGCCTGCGAGGGGTCCTCGAGCCCGGCCGCCACCGCGTCGGCGCCCGTCCACCGCCCGACGACCCGCGCCACGACCGCATCGCGGTCGCCGGTCGTGCCAGTCGCCTCCGCAACGGTCGCCACGACGCGTGCGACCGCCTCCCGCGTGGGCGTCTCGATCGCGGCCCGGACCGCGTCGTGCACGGGCGCGAGCTGCAGGTCGCGCAACGCCGCCTCGAGGGACGGGACGCCCTGCCCGTCGAGGCGCGCCGCCAGCCGCCCCCAGACGCCCGACGGGTCGTGCAGCAGCCGCACGCCCCAGTACACGCGGGTCTCGTAGGCGTGCAGCGCGACGTGCAGGCCGCGCTCGCGCAGCTCGTCCAGGGGCCGCAGGTACTCGAGCCCGGTCCGCTGGTCCGAGAGGGCGACCCAGCGGTTGGCGGCATCGCCGTCGGCCAGCCCCAGTCCCTCGACCAGCGTGCGCCGCACCAGCCGCTTCGAGCCGTCGGGGTCCTTCACCGCGTACGCGGTCGACGTCCGGATCCAGCCCGAGGTGTCGCCGAAGCGGTTGTGGTAGACGACCAGCGAGCGCGACGCGCCCGCGCCGTTCGAGTACGCGAACACGTTCTCGTCCACGCCGCCGAAGTCGTGCTCCACGTCGTAGAGGAGGAAGTCGCGCGCCTCGGCGAAGTCGCCCCGGCGGTGGAGGAGGGGCGCGAGCTCGCGCTCGTGGCGCGCGACAAGCCCCTCGTCGGCACGCTCGTTCCAGCTCGCCCGCCGGAATTCCATGCCGTACTTCTCGGCGAAGCCCTCGAACTGTCCGTGGCCGATCATCGGCAGGCCCGGCAGCGTGGCCAGCAGGGTGGCGATGCCGAAGTACTTGTCGCCCTTGCCGAACTGCTCGACGGCGGTCTTCTCGTCGGGGTTGTTCATGAAGTTGACATAGCGCTTGAGGATCTCGGGGTCGAACTCGAGGGTCTCCTTGAGCACCCGCCGGTAGCCCGCGTTGTCCTCGTCGCGGAGCATGTGCATGAACGCGCTGTTGTAGACGCGGTGCATGCCGAGGGTCCGGACGAAGTAGCCTTCGAGCAGCCAGAACGCCTCGGCTAGGAGCAGCGTGTCGGGGACCTCGGCCGCCACCCGGTCCACCACCTCGCGCCAGAACTCGGCGGGCATGGCGGCCTCGAACTCCTCGGCCGTCATCGTCCCGAACTCGGCCCGCGACGGGATGGCGCCGCCGCCCTCGCCCGGGGCCGGGAACCACAGGCGCCGGACGTGCTTGCGCGCGAGCACCATCGCGGCGTCGAACCGGATCACCGGGAAACGGCGGGCCACTGCGAGGATCGTCCCGATGACCTGCTCGCGGACCGCGGCCTGGCTGAAGTCGAGCTGCGCCGTGTCGTTCCACGGGAAGCTCGTGCCGTCGTTGCCGTGGTAGATGTAGCGCCGCTCGCCGCTCCACCGGTCGCGCCACTCGAAGGTCACCGCGGCGTCCGAGTTGTCCCAGTAGTGGTCCTCGATGCGGACCTCGACCTTCCCGTAGTCGGCCAGGTTCTCGCCGCCGTAGGTGTAGGCGGGGTAGGGCGGCTGGGGGAGCGAGATGAACCACTCCGGGTGGTCGGCCACCCAGTGCGAGTCGATGCCCATGTGGTTGGGCACCATGTCCGAGGCCAGCCGGATGCCGCGCTTCCAGGCCTTGTGCCGCAGCGCCTCCCAGGCTGGCTCGCCGCCCAGGTCTTCGGCGATGCGGTAGTCGTCGAGCGAGTACGCGGACGCCGCGGCGTCGGTGTTGCCGCGCCATGCCTTGATCCGCTGGCTGGCCCGGCTTCGCTCCCAGAGGCCGATGAGCCAGAGGCCGGTGACTCCCCAGCGGGCGAGCCGGTCGAGCTCCTCGTCGGGGATCGCGTCGAGCGTCCGGATCTCGCGCTGGTGGACCCGGCTGAGCTGGTCGAGCCAGACGTGGGTGCTCTTGGCGATCAGCACGAGGCGCGGCATCCAGTCCGAGTCGCTCGAGAAGCGCTCGGGCTCCGCGTCGAGGCCGCTCAGGTCCGGCCGCTCGCCCTTGCCGCCGGCGTCGCCGGCCCCGCCGCCGAACCGCAGGTGGAGGCCGCGCTCCTCCTCCGCCATGACGTCGAGCGTGAGCAGCATCCGGTCGAGCAGCGCCGTGAGCTTGTCGCCGAGCAGCGCGGCCCAGGCCTCGCGGACGTAGCGGAGCTGGCCGGCGAGCGAGGTCGGGTGGGCGCGGGCCGGCGCGCGCAGCAGCTCCACGAGGGTCTCGCCGTTGGGCCCGATCGGCGAGCGGGCGGCGTAGTAGCGCTCGAGCACGCCCATCGACACGTCCCGCTCCGTGCGCGGGAGCGGACCGTCGTCCACGAGCGGCACGAGCGGCCGTGCCGCCGGGTTCTCGTTGGCGATGCGGACCAGGAGCATCTCCTCGAGGCGGACCGGCTCGTCGGCGCCCAGCACGTCGGGGAACTCCTCGCCCACCGCGTTGAGCAGCTCGGCGAAGTCCTCGTCGCCGAGCGCCGCCTCCACCTCGACGGCCGACTGGTCGATCGACGCGGGCGGGTCCAGCTCGGCCGCGCGCTCGACGAGCAGGTGGAAGATCTCGTGGAGCAGCTCGAGGGCCGCGAGCTCACCCGCCTGGGCGGATGGCGCACCCGGCGGCAGCGTGGCGTTGAGCGCGGCGACCACGCGACGGGCGGTCGGCAGGTTCGCGGCGAGCCGGCGCCTGGCCGGGGTGGCCGAGGCCTCCGGGGCGGGGGCGCCGGGCGCGGTGGTGGCGTCGAGGCGGAATCGGCGACGGGCGGTCCGCGAATAGGGCAGCGTGCGCATCAGGCGTCGTGGTCCGGGTCGTCGTCGAGGATGGCCTCCAGGCCGCGGAGCGGGATGGTCACCCAACTGGGCCGGGAGCTCAACTCGTACGTGAGCTCGTAGGTGGCCTTCTGCAGGAGGAGCACGTCGAGCAGGATACCTGTTGCCGGATCGCCCTGATCGGGCACAAGGCCGGTCCCGCCCACCTCGGCGAAGTAGCCGCGCAGGAACGCCGCAGCGGATTCCGCGTACCACGCCAGCGACCACCGCTCGACGTCGGAGTCGTCGGGCTCGCCGCGCTGCACCACGATCCCGTTGGCAGCGTAGTCGAAGGAGCGCACCATCCCGGCCACGTCCACCAGCGGGACGCGCTTGAGGCGCCGCTGGCTCGTGGGCAGGAGGGGCTCGCCCTCGAAGTCGGTGATCACCACGTCGTCGGTCGTCACCAGGACCTGCTCGGCGTGGAAGTCGCCGTGGCACCGGATGAGCTGCCCGCCCGCGGGCACCTCGAGCAGGCGCCGCAATCGTCCCTCGACACGGTCCGAGCGGGCCAGGACGGCATCGGCCCGCGCCCGCACCGCGGGCGGCAGCGTGTCGAGCCGCGAGCGCAGGAGGCGGAAGGCCTCGGCGGACGACCCGCGGACGGTCTGGTACAGCGAGCGCTGGTGGAACGACGTCATGCGGACGGGGGCGAACGCCGGGTCGTCCGCGTTGGCCGCCAGGGCGCGGTGGAGCTCGCCCGTCCGGCGGCCGATGAGCTCGGCCGTTCCCAGGAAGGAGCCGACCAGGTCGGACGTGGGCGACTCCCCGGGCGCCTGGCGCGCACGGGCGAGGAGGCTCGCCACCGAGGTGGACACCGCGGGCGGGCGCGTGCCCTGGGCGATCGCGGACTCGAGGTACCCCTCGATGGCGCGCTGCGCCACGTCGAAGGCGTCGCCCTGGTTCCGGATGTAGGCCTGGAGCACGGCGATCGAGGTGCTGCCCTCCGGCGACCGGTACTCCACCCAGCCGGCCGTCGCGGGCGCGTGCGCGAATCCGCGCTGGGTGAGCGTGCGGCCCATCTCGATCTCGGGGTTCTCGCCGCCGCCCAGCACGCGGTAGAGCTTGAGGATCCCTGACGAGCCCCAGCGGACGGACGTGTTGCTCTGCTCGCCGCGCCAGCGGTCGACGGGCTGGGCCTCGCCGGGCGGGCCCGCGATCTCGGGCGCGGCCGCTGTCGATGACCCGATGAGCGTGCCGCCGCGCCCGGCGACCCTGCGTCGGCCTGCCAGCAGGCCCACCAGCCACGTGACGAAGGCGGGGTCGCCGGCCGCGTCGACGATCGCCCCGGCGGGCTCCGATCCGTTGCTCAGCCAGGCGACCGTGTCGTTGGGCTCGGGCTCGCGGACGGTCGGCTCCACGATGCCCAGCGGCAGGCTGTAGGTCTCGGGCTCGCCGTCGCTGTAGGTGACCTGGAGCAGGGCCAGGACGAGCCGGCCCTCCGCCCCGGCGACCGGCAGGGCGTCGGTGATCCGCGCTGAGCGGACCCGGCGCCCGCGGCCGTGGTACCAGCGCCGCTCGGCCATCCACTCGGTCAGGGCCGCGACCAGCTCGCCCGACTTGGCGCCCAGTGCCAGCGCCTCGAGGGACCGGGGACGCTCGAGGGTGCGGATCCGGCTCCCGCGCCCGTCGCCACCGGCCTCGGGCGCCCGCAGCTCGAACCAGTAGAACGCGTGGGGGCCGAGCGTGAGCCGGTAGGGGGTGCCCTCGACGACCGGGAACTCCACCGAGCCGAACAGCTCGACGGGCGTCATCCCCCGGAAGGCCGACAGGTCGAGCGAGCCCCACTGGACGTACCGCGACAGGTTGGCGACGACAAGCAGCGTCTCGTCCTTGTAGCGCCGGACGAACGCGAGGATGCGGCGGTTGTCGGCGCCCACGACCTCGAGCGTCCCCCGTCCGAACGCCGGGTACCGCTTCCGGAGCGCGATGAGCCGGCGCATCCACCACAGCAGCGAGTGGGGGTTGGCGAGCTGGGCGTCGACGTTGACCGCCTCGTAGTGGTACTCGGGGTCGACGATCGGCGGCAGGTAGAGGCGCTGGCGGTTGGCCGTCGAGAAGCCGGCGTTGCGGTCGGGGCTCCACTGCATCGGGGTGCGCACGCCGTTGCGGTCGCCGAGGTAGACGTTGTCCCCCATGCCGATCTCGTCGCCGTAGTAGATGACCGGCGTGCCCGGCAGGCTGAACAGCAGCCCGTTGAGCAGCTCGATCCGGCGGCGGTTGTTGCCCAGGAGCGGCGCCAGCCGGCGCCGGATGCCGAGGTTGAGGCGGGCCTGCGGGTCGCTCGCATAGGCGCGGTACATGAAGTCCCGCTCGTCGTCGGTGACCATCTCGAGCGTCAGCTCGTCGTGGTTGCGCAGGAACATCGCCCACTGCGCCGCCTCGGGGATCGGCGGCGTCTGGTTCAGGATGTCGACGATCGGGAAGCGGTCCTCCATCCGAACGCCCATGAACAGCCGGGGCATGACCGGGAAGTGGAACGCCATGTGGCACTCGGGGTCCGCATCGGTGCCCAGGTACTGGACCGCCTCCTCGGGCCACTGGTTGGCCTCCGCCAGCAGCATGCGGTCGCCGTAGCGCTCGTCGACGTGGCGCCGCAGCTTGGCCAGGAAGGCGTGCGTCTCGGTGAGGTTCTCGCCGTTGGTCCCCTCGCGCTCGTAGAGGTACGGGATCGCGTCGAGCCGCAGCCCGTCGATGCCCATGTCCAGCCAGTAGTCGAGCGTCGAGAGGATCGCCTCGTGGACGCGCGGGTTGTCGAAGTTGAGGTCGGGCTGGTGGCTGAAGAACCGGTGCCAGTAGTAGGCGCCTGCCACCCCGTCCCACGTCCAGTTCGACGTCTCTGTGTCCGAGAAGATGATCCGCGCGTCCGCATAGCGGTCGGGGGTGTCGCTCCAGACGTAGAAGTCCCGCCACGCACTGCCCGGCGGCGCCGTCCGGGCGCGCTGGAACCACGGGTGCTGGTCGGACGTGTGGTTGCACACGAGCTCGGTGATCACGCGCAGGCCGCGGCGGTGGGCCTCGCGGACGAACACGCGCACATCCTGGAGCGTGCCGTAGGCGGGGTTCACGCCCCGGTAGTCCGCGATGTCGTACCCGTCGTCGCGCCCCGGCGACGGGTAGAAGGGCAGCAGCCAGATCGCGGTGGCGCCGAGGTCCGCGAGGTAGTCGAGCTTCTGGGTCAGGCCGCGGAAGTCCCCCATCCCGTTGCCGTCGCTGTCGAAGAAGGCCCGGACATGGACCTCGTAGACGACCGCGTCCTTGTACCAGTGCGGATCGGATCCCCGACCGGCCACCGATTCGGCGGTGGCGCGGCGCGTCGCCCGCGCGCTCACCGAGTTCGATCAGGCAGGTCGGGCTGGGCCTTCGAGGTGCCGCCGGCCAGCGCTGCGGTCCGTGGCCAGAGGCGACGTCCTCGCGCCGCACGGGCGACGACACCTGCGGACGTTGCGCAGGCAGTGCGGGGGCGGCCAGCGGACGACGGCAACAACTCCCTCCCGCGCCGCGTCACCGGGGATGCGTCGCACGACGGCTGGAACGATAAGGCGCTACCACCGTAGGCCCGCCCGCGCGGACCTGTCAATCGCCGCCGCTGCGACCCGCGACGACGGTACGGCGCCGGTCCGCCCGGCCCGGCGTCAATCGACCCGCGCCCGAGCCTGCTCGGCCGCCGCCCGCTCGATGGCGCGCCGGAGGAGCTCGAACGCGGCCGGGTCGAACTCGTACGTCCACTCCCGCAGCCGCTCCGGGCGCTCGAAGCGGCTGTCGAGGCCGAGGGCCATCGCCTCGCGCGAGAGCAGGATGACGTCCGCGTCGCGGTCGACGAGCTCCAGTTCGGCCTCCGTGTGGGCGACCGCCGAGAGCAGCCGCACGTCGCCGCTGCTCGAGAGCTGGAGCACCTCGGCGATGTTCTCCGCGCCGCGCTGCGACCCGCAGACCACGCCGACCTTCGAGCCCGGCGGCAGCTGGCTGATCTCGTGGACCAGGCTCATGTAGCCCGGACCCACCAGCATCGCCACCACCGGCACGCGGCCGGCCACGTACGCCTGCGCCTCGCCCGCGTGGAAGGTCGTGGTCGCGACCAGGTCGTAGTGGTAGCGATCGAGGCGGTCCGGCAGGTCGTCGAGCAGGATCGGGATGACCTCGATCCGCTCGGGGAACGCCTCGGCGATGCGGTCTGCGTCCACCTTGGCGTCGGCCGTCGTGCACTCCGCGAAGAGCATGCGCAGGAGCGGGCCGGGCCGCTTGCGCTCGGTGGCGGCCGTGAACATCGCCTGGGCCACCTCGTCGGGCGCGAACCCGAGCTGGGCCGCGCGGCGGATGGTCTCGGCGACGATGCCCGCGAGCGCGTCCGACTCGCGCCGGACGGGCGGGCGGTCCACCACCCGCGTGCCCGCGCCGTGCCGGCCCTCCACGTAGCCGCCGTCCGCGAGGCGCCGGTAGACCGCGCGGATCGTGTTGGGGTTCACGCGCAGGGCGGCACCCAGCTCGCGGACGGGCGGCAGCCGCGTGCCGGGCTGGAGGCGCCCCGACTCGATCTGGTAGGCGAGCTGCCAGAAGATCTGGGTCGAGATGGGCACATCGGAGTCGCGCTCGATGTCGAGTGCGTGGCGGGACGAGGACATCGCCGGGGCGAAGGTTGCACTTGAGGGTCCGGACGGTCCTGACTCGGCGGCCGAGGGTCCCGTGGCTGCGGGCCGTTCGGTCGCCCGGGACGGGCCGTTTCGACTCGTTGACATAGTGGACTAGTCCAACTAACCTCGTACTTGGCCTAGTTGACTATACCAACGCCCCGCAGCCAGGCCAGAAGAGAGCGCACAAGTGGAACTCCTGATCATCGTCATGTTGCTCCTCGGCGTCTTCGCCGCGCTGGCCACCGAGGTCGGCGTCGACTCGCGAGACCTCTCGGACGATCCGCACCGTTCCGCCTACCCCGTCTCGCTCTCGTAACGTCAAGCGCCACCGCACGCGATCGTCCCGGACGTCGACCCTCCCCTCCTTCCGCCGTTCGAGACGACTGGCCCCCGGTCCTCCGGGGGCCAGATGCGTTAAGGCGGCCCTGTCGGCCGCCGCGGCCCGTCGTCGACGTCACGGCGCGGGGGGCGCCTGCCCGATCTCCGCCAGCGCGTGCCGGTAGATCGTGGCGCCGTCGATGCCCAGCGACGGGGAGCGCATGGTCGAGAGGTCTGCCACGAGGCGCTGCTCGAGGCGCGTCCCGGCCAGGCCGTCCACGATCCGCACCGCCCGTGCGGCCGCGCGCAGGTTCTGCGCCGTCTCGGGGCGCGTCGGCTCGTCCCAGTACCAGCCGTCGGAGGCGAACATCGCGAGGCGCCAGCGCTGGGCCTCGAGGATCGCGGCCAGGCGGCGTCGGCTCTCCGCCGAGCTGGCCTGGCCGAGGACGGCCGCCGCGTAGTCATCGGCGCCCACCAGCCCGACCGCCACGTCCACGTAGCCGTTCCGGGCCGCCCACACGTCCTCGAGGCCGGGCAGCTCGGCGGCGAGCGCCTCGGTCACCGTGTCGATCGCTCCGGCGAGGCGGTCCAGCGCGCCCCGGAGGGGCGCCTTCCAGCGGCCGTCGGGGACGTCGGGGCACTCGGCGCCCCAGCGCAGGACGCCGTGGTGGCAGCTCCACGAGGTGCGCTCCCGGATGCGGATCTCCGGGTGCGGGCGGCCGGCGGGCTCGGCGAGGATCGACGCGAGGGTCACCACGTCGAAGCCTCGGTCGGGCCTGCCCGGCCCGGGGGCCACGAGGGCGCGGAGGAAGAGGTCGCGGAAGCGCTGGTGGTGGCCGTACAGCTCCCCGTCTGACGCGATCACGATCGTGCGGGACGACCCGTCCGGGAGCGGCGCGGCGAGACGGGGCGCGATCCGGTCGTGCGCGAACGATTCGGCGTCAGACGTCAGCGACGCGTCGAAGGAGACAGAGCCCGACAGGTCGCCGTCGTAGAACGCCACGGCCATGTGGTGCCCGTCGCCGAGGTCCACGCGGTACGCGCGCGGCTCGAGGTGCGGCGCGTCGGCCTGCCACGGCGCGAGCACCGTGCCCCGCACGCCGATCTCCGCGGCGACCCGCAGGGTGGCGAGGTCGACGGCCGTCTCAGGGAACCAGATCGCGGACGCGGGGCGGCCGAACCGGACCTCGAAGTCGCGCAGGCCCCAGTGGATCTCCGTCCGCCGGTCGTGGAGCGGCGCATAGGGCAGGATCGAGTGGTGGAACGCCTGGGCGATCCCGGGCCCGGCATCGCGCCCGCCGCCGCGGACGTCCGCGGCGGCGAACCCGGCGAGCACGTCCGGCGCCGCGTCGGCGAGGTAGTGCGAGAGCGTCGGCCCGAGGTCCCACGAGGCATGGGCCAGGGAGCCGTGCTCGGCGTTGGGCCGGTAGCACTCCGCGGTGATCCGGGCGTTCCAGTCGCGGTAGGGCGCTGCCGACTGGTCAGCCGGCAGCTCGCCCGTGAACGGGTCGATCCGGGTGGGCTGATAGAAGTGCGCGTGGACGACGAGGCGGCCGCGGGTCATTGCGGCACACGGTACCGCCCGCGGGTGGCGGCGTGTCGGCCGCATCGCCACCGCAGCCGGGGACCGCCCGCTCCACCGCGACCCCGCGACCGGGCCTCAGCCGCGGCTCGCCCGCTCCTCCACGGCCCTGTCCCGGGCGACCTGCACCGTCTGGCGGACGACGAACCGGTGCTGCGAGCCGGGCTCGAGCCGGACCTGCCACGAGAGCAGCAGCGCCGAGCCCTGGTACACGCGCTCGAAGCCGGACTCCGAGTTGGAGACGGTCTCGATCGGGCTCCACCATGCGTCGGCGGCCGGCTCCGGCCGCGCCGTCACGGCCGCGCCAACCCAGTCGTTGCCGTAGCCGATCGCGTCGAGGCCGCTCGCCGTCCCGGTCCCGTCGTGGGCCGAGCGCCGGCCGCGGACCTCGTACCACGCCGACGGGTTGCCGCCGCCGCCCAGCAGGTGGACGCCCAGCTCCACGCCCAGCCGCGCCTCGACGGCGGCGGCCCCGCGGTGGTGCAGCTCCAGCTCCACGATCAGCTCCGGGTCCAGGCGGCCGCCGATTAGCCGGATCGTCTTGGACAGCGTCACCGGCTGGCCGAGGACGTTGCCCTCCCGGGACACGGACACCTGGCCCGGGGCCAGGTGGTCCACCCTGAACTCGCCGTCGCGGAAGTCGCCAATCTCGCGCTCCTCGGCGATCGCGTACTGCTCCGGGGTGGCCGCCGGGTCCAGGAAGCGGACGAGCGCCGAGCGCCGCTCGTGGTCGTCGTAGTGGAGGCGCTTGGCGAGGCCCGCCTCCTTGGCCATGACGATCTCGTGGATCGACGCCGGCGCGTCCGATGCCCCCGATTCGTCCGCTGCCGCCTCCGCGGCCCGGAGCGCCGTCGCCTGCGCCTCGTGCATGCGGAGGGTCTCGTGGTAGGCCTCCGGGCGGCGCCGCAGCACGGCCGCGAGCGCGTGGCGGGCCGCCCGGACATCCCAGGCGCCGATGCCTCCGCCCTCGTTGGGCTTCACGGTCACCACCTGACCCTGATCGGCGAGGTAGACCTCGGCCCGGCCGTCCATGTCGAGGTCCGCGAACTTGGCCTCGCGGGTCGTGCCGAGCGCGGCGTCAGCCGCGTCCTCGGCCGCGATCAGGTGCTCGAGCGTGGCGAGGCGCATGTGCGAGATGTAGATCCCCCCGAACAGGCCGTGCCAGTAGCAGTCGTTCGACTGGCCGCGGTGGAGGTGGTCGAGGGCTGCCGCCTTGTCGGGCCCTGCGGGCATCGCGCCCACCTTGGCCGAGGTGCGCAGCATCTGCTTGTGGAGGTCGTTGATCTCGCGGTACTTGACCTGGAAGTTGCGCCAGAAGCCGCCCCGCAGCCAGCGTGCGTCGGGCTTGTGCCGATCGATCGCGTCGTGCAGCAGGCGGTGGAACACGACGGCTTCGTCGGCCGGCAGGGCCCACTCGCCCATCTCCATGTACGAGGAGGTGGGCAGGTACACGCGCCCGATGGGGGGTTCGCGCTCCAGCCACTCGCTGGGCGTCACCGTGGTCAGCCAGGACGCGTTGGCCTCGAGCGCGTCGAAGAACCGGTCGACCCAGCGCCCGTCGCCCCAGCAGTGGGCGTAGGTCGTCGGCCAGGCGCCGAACTTCTCGCCGTCGTCGCCCATCATGCCCACCCGGTCGCCGGCCTCGGTGGCGTGGTCGCGCAGGTAGTCGATCACCGACTCCACGGTCCCGAACGGGATCCGGTAGCGCAGGCCCTGCTCGGTGCCGAAGACCGTGAGCAGATGGCCCTGGTCCTCGGTCGTGTAGGCGCCCCAGAGGTTCTCCTCGGGGATGGCCGCCGCCCGGAAGTGCTGGTCGTCGAGGATCGTCCACTGGTAGCCCGCGCTCACGAGCGAGGTGGGCAGGTCGGGCTCCCACACGCGCTCAGCGAGCCAGGCGCCCTTCGGCCGCCCCCCGGCGATGCCCTCGACCGTCGCCGCCATCCGGGTCAGCTGGTCGATCCGGTCGTGCTCGGGCAGCGACGCGAGGATGGGCTCGTAGAGGCCGCCGCCGAGCAGCTCGACCTGGCCGAGCCTCGTGAGCGAGGCGAGCCGCTCGAGGAACTGCGGCCGCTCCCCGGCGAGCCACTCGAGCAGCGGCCCGGTGTAGTGCAGCGAGAGGCGCACGCCGGGATGGCGCTCGAGGGCCTCGAGCATCGGCAGGTACGCCTGGTCGTAGACCTCGGCGAACACCCATCCGAAGTTGCCCACCGGCTGGTGATTGTGGATCGCCAGCGCGAGCGAGATCCGCGGGGCCACGTCGTCCTCCGTGATGGCCGGGGGCCGGACTCGACTCAGGCCTGGCGCCTGCCCGCCGCGGCGACGTCAGCCCCCGCCGCCGGCAGGTACAGCCGCTCCACGTACTCGTGGAGCATGCGGGTCGTGGAGAACCGCCAGATGGTGCTGGCGATCGAGTTGCGCATCAGCTGGACGTAGCGCGCGGGGACGCCGTCCCGGTCGCGCTCGTAGTAGGCGGGGATCAGCTCCTGCTCGAGGATCCGGTACAGGTCCTGAGCGTCCGCCCAGTCCTGGGCGCCCTCGTCGGGGTTGGTCTCGCGGCCGCCGATGGCCCAGCCGTTGTCGCCGGTCCAGCCCTCGTCCCACCAGCCGTCGAGCACCGACATGTTGAGCACGCCGTTGGCGGCGGCCTTCATGCCCGACGTGCCCGACGCCTCGAGCGGCCGGCGCGGGTTGTTCAGCCACACGTCCACGCCCTGGACCAGGAACCGGGCGATCCTGATGTCGTAGTCCTCCATGATGAACACGCGGCCCCGGAGCTGGGGGCTGCGTGAGCGGCCGAAGATGTCCTGGATGACGCCCTGGCCGGGACGGTCGGCGGGATGGGCCTTGCCGGCGAAGATGACCTGCAGCGGGCGGTCCTGGCTCCACACGATGCGGGCGAGGCGGTCGAGGTCGCTGAACAGCAGCGACGCCCGCTTGTAGGTGGCGAAGCGGCGGGCGAAGCCGATCGTGAGCACGCCCGGGTCGAGCACCTCCTCGAGCTCCTCCAGGGCCGCCGGCGCCTCGCCGTGGCGCGCGAACTGGTTGCGCAGACGCCCGCGGGCGAAGATCGAGAGCTCCAGCTTCTGGCGCTGGTGCGCCTCCCAGAGGTCCTCGTCAGGGACCGCGTCGATGTGCTCCCAGAAGCGGTCTGCCGAGAGGGCGTCGTCCATCGCGTCGAAGTTGGCGTCGGTGTGGCGCTCGATCACGTCGCGGATCGGCTGGCCGAGCCAGGTCGGGGTGTGCACGCCGTTGGTGAGGCCGAGGATCTCGTGGGGCGCCACGCCCTGCCAGGTGGCGTTGGCGGTGTGGCCGTGGAGCTGGCTCACGGCGTTGGCGCCGTTGGTGACCCGCAGCGAGAAGGCGGTCATGTCGAACTGCGACGTGTCCCGCTCGACGCCGAGGCCCAGCTCCAGCAGCGGGGACATGGGCACGCCGCCCGTGCCGGGCCGGCCGTCGCCCTCGAGGAGCGGGCCGGCCACGCGGCGCACGAGCTCGGCATCGAAGCGCTCGTTGCCGGCCGCGACGGGCGTGTGGATCGTGAACACCGAGTTCCGGCGCACCTCGGCGAGCGCATCCTCGAACGTGGCCCCGGCGGCGACCAGCTCCCGCGCCCGCTCGGCGAGGAGGAACGCGGAGTGGCCCTCGTTGAGGTGCCAGACCGCGGGCGCCAGGCCGAGCGCCCGCAGCGCCCGCACGCCGCCCACGCCCAGGACAAGCTCCTGGTGCAGGCGCATCTCGCGGCCGCGGACGTAGAGGATGTGGGTGATCGGGCGGTCGGAGTCGTCGTTGTCGGGCATGTCGGTGTCGAGCAGCAGCACCGGCACCCGGCCCACCTGCACGACCCACACCGCCACCTGCAGCTCGCGGTCGAGCAGCTCCACGCTGACCGTGAGCGGCGCGCCCAGCGGGTCGAGCGCACGCCGGATCGGCAGCTGGGCCGGGTCGTAGTCGGGGTAGGCGTGCTCCTGGTGGCCGTCCGCGTCGATCGTCTGGCGGAAGTACCCCTTGCGGTAGAGCAGGCCCACGCCGACCAGCGGCAGCGCCATGTCGGACGCGGTCTTCATGTGATCGCCGGCGAGCACGCCCAGGCCGCCCGAGTAGATGCCGAGCGACTCGTGGAACCCGTACTCGGCGCAGAAGTAGCCGATCGGCCCGTCCAGGCGGCGGCCGTGCTCACGGGCGAACCAGTGGTCGGCGCCGTTGGCCATGTACAGGTCGAACTCGCGCAGGATGGAGGTGTACTCGGCCATGAACGCCGGGTTCTCGAGCAGCTGCGACCAGGCCACGGGCCCGGCCAGGACCGGGACCGGGTTGCGGTAGCGCGCGTAGGCGCCGGCGTCGATGCGCGAGAACAGGACCCGCGCTCGCGGGTGCCAGCTCCACCACAGGTTGTAGGCCATCCTGCGGAGGCCCTCGAGCTTGGGCGGCAGGGTGAAGGACGCGCCGGGGGCGACCGGGACTTCGACAAGAGGTTCCATGGGCGCCCCATGATAGTGGAGGCGGTCGGCCCGAGAACCGGGCGGGGCTCCGCTAGGATCGCCTGATGAGCCTTCGAGTCGCGCTGCTCGCCGCGGAGTGCGAGCCCTGGGCCAAGACGGGCGGCCTCGCCGACGTGGTGGACTCGCTCGCCCGCGCCCTGGGCCGGCTGCCCGAGGCCGGCGGCGAGCTCGCGGCCCCCGTCGACGTGCTGCTGCCGCGCTACCGCTCGGTGCCCGTGCCCCCGACGGCGGTGGCCGAGCCGCCGATCAGGGTGCCGGACCCGGCCGGGGGCGGAGAGCTCACGGCGGGGCTGATCGACGTCGATGCCGCCGGCTACCGGCTGCGCCTGGTGGACGTCCCTGCGGCCTTCGACCGCGAGGGCTTCTACGACCACCCCGACGACGCCTGGCGGTTCGCGGTCTTCTGCCGGGTGGCGCTCGCCGCCCTGCGCCGCGACGGCACGCCGCTCGACGTCCTGCACGTCCACGACTGGCACACCGGCCCCGCCCTGCTCGAGCGGGCGCGCGGCGAGGCCGCCGGGGACCCGTTCTTGGCGCGGATGGCGGTCCTGGTGACGCTCCACAACCTGGCCTACCACGGCTGGGTCCCGTCGGCGGAGCTCGCGCAGCTCGGCCTCGCAGCCGGCGACGCGCTCGCGAGCAACAACCCGTTCGGGCTAGACCTGCTGCTGGCCACGATCGAGCGCGCGGACCTGGCCAACACGGTGTCCCCTGGCTTCGCGGCCGAGGCGTTGACGCCGGCCTTCGGGATGGGGCTCGACGGCGCCCTGATGGCCAAGGGGGACCGGTTCTTCGGGATCCTCAACGGGCTCGACCCCGAGGTGTGGGACCCGGCCACGGACACGACCATCGCCGCCCGGTACCGCCGCGGCGAGACGGCCGGGAAGGCGGCCTGCCGCGCCGACCTGCTGCGTCGCGTCGGCATGGACCCCGAGGACGACGGACCGGTGGTGGGCTGCATCGGGCGGCTGGACCCCCAGAAGGGCCTCGACCTGCTCGCCGCCGCCGGCCCCGCGCTCCTTGACGCCGGTGTCCGGATGGTCGTCCAGGGCAGCGGCCACGCCGAGGTGGCCGCGCCGTTCCGCGCGCTCGCGGCAGCTGCGCCGGACCGGGTGGCCTTCATCGAGCGGTTCGACCGCGCGATGGCGCGGCGGCTCTACGCAGGCGTCGACGTCTTCGCGATGCCGTCGCGCTTCGAGCCCTGCGGCCTGGGCCAGATGATCGCGCTGCGCTACGGCACCCCGCCCGTGGTCCGGCGCACCGGGGGGCTGGCCGACTCGGTGGCGGACGTCGACGAGCATCCCGGGGAGGGGACTGGCTTCGTGTTCGACGAGGCCACCCCGGGAGCGCTGGCCGCGGCCCTCGGCCGTGCCGTGCGCCTCCGGGCCGACGCCGCCGCGTGGGCCGCGCTCGGGGATCGGGCGATGGCCTGCGACTTCCGCTGGGGGACGCGATCGGCGCCCCGGTACCTCGAGGCGTACCGGCGCGCGGTCGCGCTGCGCCGCGCGTGACGGGGCCCTGTGGCGACCGGCGTCCCGAAATCGGGCGCCACGGCCTCGCCACGCGCCCCGCCCGCGTGCGACACTCCCCTGAGCCGCACCCGTCCCACGCAGCGGCGATCGCGCCGCCCGGAGGCCCCGCATGCCGAAGCAGTTCGTCATCCAGGTCGACAACAAGCCAGGCGAGATGGCCCGCCTGGCCGAGCAGCTCGCGGCGCGCAGCGTCGACCTGCGGGCGATCGGCGGTGGCGGCCTCGGCGAGACGGGGCACTTCATCATGACCACCGCCGACGACGAGACGGCGCGGCAAGTCCTCGAGGACGGAGGCTGGACGTTCCTCGAGGGGGAGTCGCTCCTGGCCGAGGTGGACGACCGGCCGGGCGGCATGGCGCGCCTCGCGCGCGAGCTCTCCGATGCCGGCATCAACGTGCTCGGCCACCTGTTCATCGGCCGCTGGAGCGACCGCGCGACGTTCGCGTTCGTCGTCGACGACCCCGAGAAGGCGCGCCCGATCCTCGAGCGTCGCTGACGCCTCCCGGCCCCGCCACCCGGGGTCGGCCCTGCCCGAAAAAGTGGTGCGCCCGTGCACCGGTCGGCAGCCCCGGTCAGCACCTCAGCGGGGCAGCCGCGGAGGGGGTCGGTTGCCCGATCCGGCGCCAGCGGGCATCCTTGGGCGGCAGCCGACCCCCCCGTCTGGAGTACCCCTATCGATGCGACGCGCCCTCGCGCCTCTGTTCTCTGTTGTCCTCGTCTTCATGGTCGCGACCACCACAGTCGCCGCCTCGCAGGTGGTCCAGCGCACCTGGAGAGCGTCGCTCGCGGCAGGTGCCGCGCACGGTCGGGAGATGATGACGGGCTACACGGACGGGACGGGGACGATCGACCTCCAGCTCACCAAGATGCGCCCCGGCTGGACGTACACGGGCCAGATCTGGGCCGGGACGTGCTCCCATCTCAGCAAGCGGCTCGTGTCGTTCAACGGCCTCAAGACCGATTCGTCGGGGAACGTGGCGCAGACCCGCAACATCAGCAACTCGGTCATGAACCGGATCTGGTACTACGCGCGGCCCGGCTCCATCGCCATCCGCTTCGTCTCCGGCGGCTCGGTCCAGTGCGGCAACTGGATCTACTACCACGCCACCCGGGTCCGGATCCCCAACTACGGGATCGACCTGGCGGTGGTGCCCGGCCCGAGCGGCTACCCGTACTGCAACGTGGCGATGTACCAGAAGGTGCTGTGGCAGCCCACCGAGCCCGGGATCGCGTTCATCTTCGCGCACGCCCGGAAAGGGATGTTCCTGCCGCTGCTCACCGCCTCGAAGGTCAACAACGGCGCCGCGATGATCGGCAAGCTGGTCTACGTGTACACGAACAACTCCGAGATGTACACGTACAAGATCACCCAGGTGCGGCGGCACGTGAAGTCGGTCCAGAGCGCGGTCGGGATCCACTCCGAGCACCTGTGGCTGCAGACCTCCGAGGGGCCGAACTTCACCTACCCGAAGCTCGTCATCGTGGCGGACCGGATCGCCACCACGCCGGCCGCCTACAAGTCCTCGCACCCGGCGGTGCACATCGTCCACTGCACCTGATCGCGCTCCGGCACCCCGCGCCGGCGGCTACCCTGTCGCCGAAGGAGGTGTCGTGGTGCGGGTCGGGGTCATCGTTCCGCAAGGCTGGACCGGCGAGTACGACGGCTGGGACCCGGCGCGCGCCTGGGCGCGCACGGTGGCCGTGGCCCGCGACGCCGAGGCGCTCGGGTTCGACTCCGTCTGGCTCTTCGACCACCTCCAGACCGAGCCGGTGCCCACCGACGAGATCACCTTCGAGGCGTTCGTCGGCCTGACCGCCCTCGCCGTCGAGACCTCGCGCGTGCGGCTCGGCCACCTCGTCCTGTGCGCGGGCTACCGGAACCCGGCCCTGGTCGCCAAGATGATCGCGACGCTCGACGTCGTGTCCGGCGGCCGGGCGGAGCTGGGCCTCGGAGCCGGCTGGAAGGAGGACGAGTTCGCCGCCTACGGCTGGGGATTCCCGCCCCTCCGCGAGCGGATGGCGGCGCTCGAGGACGCGCTCGAGATCACGACGCGCATGCTGGGGCCTGACCGGGCGACCTACGTCGGGCCCACGGCGCGCGTCCAGGACGCGGTCAACGTGCCCCGCGGCCTCCAGCGGCCACGCGTGCCGATCCTGGTGGGCGGCAACGGGCCCAACCGGACCTGGCGCCTGGCAGCCCGCTACGCCGACGAGCTGAACCTCGACTGGTTCACGCCCTCGGAGGTGGCCGAGGCGCGGCCGGTCATCGACTCGCGCTGCGACGAGATCGGCCGCTCGCCCCGGACGCTGCGGCTGTCGGTGAACATCGGGCGGCCGCAGTCGGACCGAGCGGGCCGGCCCAGGGTGGAGCTGCTCCGCGGCTACGCTGCTGCGGGCGTCGACCGGGTGATGACGCTGCTCGTGGCGTCCGCCTCGGACGAGGGAGCGCTCGCGCGGTTCGCGGAGGACTGCGCCGCGGCGGGCTGCGAGCTCGCCTCCTGAGGACCGGGCGGCCGCGCGTCAGGTGACGAGCGCCGTCCCCGCAGGCAGCGAGACCGCCTCCCGCACCCGGTAGCGCCGGAGCGTCGCCATCCGGAGGCAGCCCAGCGAGAACGCGACGATCGCCGCCGCGAACCAGGCCGTCTGCGCGCCCGTTCTCGGCACGAGCAGCAGCGTGGACGCGAACTCGATCGAGATCAGCACGTACAGGATCGCGACGATCGTGTCGCGCGACAGGCGGGTGCAGATCAGGGCCCCCGTCGGCGCGCCGATCGCCACGACCGGGACCGCGGCGAGCCACATGTCCACGACCGGCCCGCCGAAATCGCCGAGGACGACCAGGTGGGTCACGAACCCGGCCCAGGTCGCGATGGTCAGCAGCACCACGGTGGTCGGCGTGACCACGCGCTCGCAGACGCGGAAGCCCAGCACGAGCACCGCGAACATGATCGTGTTCTCGCCCACCGCCGCGAGTCCCGACAGCAGGCCGCCCGCCAGGCCGGCGGCGAGCAGGGCGGCAGCCTCGGCACGCCCGAACGGGACGATGAAGTCGCGGCGCCTCGGGTCGGCGCGCCGGCTGACCCACAGCGCCACGGCGAGGCTCGCGAGGATGGCCGTGAACAGCAGGCGGACGTCGGCGGGCTGGACCCGGGGGGCCAGGGCGATGCAGCTGGCGACGACGCCGACGACCACCGCGGGCCCGCCCAGCCGGATCGCGCGCCACTCGATCGGCACCCGGTTGAAGACGATGCTCGCGCTCGCGGCACCCATGCCGACGCTCTGGATCGCGAAGCTGAACAGCCGGGCCTGGTCCGCCGGCACCGCGAGCGCCTTGGTCAGCACCGGAAAGCCCACCGCGCCGCCGCCCTCCGAGGTGCCGCCCCCGACCAGCGACCCGACCACCATGGTCAGCGAGACCTGCCAGTGGTCCGCCACCGCCTGCAGCGCGCGCTCGCCGCCGAGCAGCAGCCAGCAGCCCACAACCACCACCGCGAGGACCAGATTCGTTCTCGCCATCCGCCACAGAGGGGGACGCCCGGCGTCGGACAGCGCCTGGTGCGGGGCGGCGCGGATCATCCCCTCGGCCACGTCGACCATTCTCGGGTGAGCTCACGGCGTTCCGACAGGTCCATCTGGCGCCCGATTGCGCCGACGGGGGCCGTGAGAGCGGGCCGCCGCCCGCCGAGGGCCTCAGCGCACGACGAGGATGCTGGTGAGCAGCACGAGCAGGACCGCCAGGGTGATCGCGGCATACAGGCGGTCGCCCTCGAGGACGAAGGCGACCACCGAGGCGCCGACCCGCGCCACCGGCGTCGCCAGCAGCACCACCAGGCCCAGCTGCGCGAGCCCCACCGGGCGCAGCGCGGCGAGGTTCTGGCCCATCGCCGAGAACGCGGTCACGGCCTCCCCGTCGGCCGCCACCCCCGAGAGCGACCCGCCCCATCCGACGACCAGCGCCGTGGCCAGGCCGAGGCCGATGAGGGCGGCCGCGGTCACGACGCCCACGATCAGGACGCCCGAGACCAGCAGGCGGAAGCGCTCGGCGTTCACAGGCCCGCTCCGAAGCCCTTGAGGAGCGTCTCGACGCCCACCGCCAGCAGGACTGGCAGGAACACCAGGCGGACCGAGCGGTTGGAGAGCCGGGGGAGGACCCGAGCGCCGAGGGTGGCGCCTGCGAGGACGCCCAGGGCGACTGGCGTGGCGAGCGTCGGGTCGACGTCCCCCCGGCCCAGGTAGATCCCGGCCGAGGCCGCGGCCGTCACGCCGATCATGAAATTGCTCGTCGCCGAGCTCACCTTCATCGGCAGCCGCATCGCCCCGTCCATCGCGAGCACCTTGAGCGCGCCCGAGCCGATGCCCAGCAGCCCCGAGACGACACCCGCGCCCGCCATCAGCACGAAGCCGAGCGGCACCCGCTGGGCCGCGTACGGGACCTCGCGCCCGAGCCGGGCGTCCGTGTACACACCGACGAGGCGTATCCGGGCGGCGAGCGGCGAGGCCTCGACCACCGGCGGCAGCTCCTCGCCCAGGCGGAGGACCTGCTGGCCGGCCGAGAACAGGAGCACGAGCCCGAGCAGGATGTAGAGCGCCCCGGGCGCGACCACCGCCGCGAGCAGGGCCCCGGCCACGGCACCTGTCGTCGTCGCGAGCTCGAGGAACATGCCCACCCGCATGTCGGTCATGCCGTCGCGGACGTAGGCGGCGGCCGCGCCCGAGCTCGTGGCGATGACGCTCACGATGCTCGCCCCGACCGCGAGCCGGATGTCGATCCCGAACAGGATGGTCAGCGCCGGGACCACCAGGATGCCGCCGCCGACGCCCGCGAGCGCGCCGATGACGCCCGCGAGGAGCGACACGACGAAGATCCCGACGTCCGCGGTCATCAGCACCGGGTTGAGTTCCTCCATGTGACTGAGGGCGATCACGAGTGACAGGTGGATCAGACTCCCTTGACGTATGATCGGTCAAATAGGTTGTTATCCGGTTACTGATAGGCGACGCCTATCAGTACGAAGGAGACCGCGTTTGGACCTGCGCCAGCTGGAGTACGTCGTCGGCGTCATCGACCACGGCGGCTTCACTCGGGCCGCGGACGCCCTGCACGTCGCCCAGCCAACGCTCTCCCAGGGCATCCGGACGCTCGAGGCCGAGCTGTCGGTCGAGCTGTTCGAGCGCGTTGGGCGCGGCGTCCGCGTGTCGGCTGCCGGGCGCGCCTTCGAGCCCGGCGCACGGCGGGCGCTGGCCGAGGCGGACTTCGCCAGGCAGGCGGCGACCGAGGTCCTCGCCCTGCGTGCCGGCCACCTCACCGTCATCGCGCTGCCCACGCTCGTGGTCGAGCCGCTCGTGCCGTGGGTGGGGGCATTCCGGGCGGCCTATCCGGGCCTGACGGTCCACCTCCTGCACGCGGAGGACGCGGATGAGGTCCCGGCGTCCGTGCGCGTCGGGCGCGCCGATGTCGGGCTCGCCGAGGTCGCGCAGCCGCTGCCGGGCCTCGTCGTCGAGCTCGAGCTGGAGCAGGAGCTGGTCGCGATCTGCCCGCCCGGCACCGCGATCGGCGACCAGGTCCCGCTGGCGCGCCTCGCGGACATGCCGCTGGTCGTCACGCCGGCCGGGACGTCCACGCGGCGAGCCCTGGAGGCGGCCCTGCGCCGCATCGGTCAGGCTCCGCGCATCGCCGTGGAGGCGGCCCAGCGCGAGGCGATCTTGCCGCTGGTGCTCGCGGGCGCAGGCACCGCGATCGTGCCACCCGGGGTCGCCGACCAGGCGCGTGCCGCCGGCGCGGTCGTGGCCCGCACGCGGCCGGGCCTGCGGCGCCGGGTCGGGCTGGTCCGGCGGACGGGGTCGATGAGCCCTGTCGTGGCCGCGTTCGTGGGCCAGGTGAAAGGCCACGGCGCACCGGGCTCCGCCTGAAGCCTGCCAACGGACCGACCGGATCGGCCGCGTCCGATTCCGCTGGACGCGCCGATCGGCGCCGCGGCGCCCCTCTGCTATCGTGTCCGGGCCGGGCGGGAGTAGCTCAGCTGGCAGAGCGGCAGCCTTCCAAGTCTCCCTTTCGCGAGCCTTGTGCTCTGAGTTCGGCAGCTACCTGAACCGGTGCGATTCGATGCTCACGCTTGCGCTCGGTAGCGACAGCGCGCAACTGGGCATCAGAGGGAGCCTGCGGTGGCCCTTGTCGACCCGAGGCTGAGGCGAGTCGAACGGTGTGCTCTGTCCGACATCGGTCAGGTAACCCTGATCGTGCTCCGTTAGTGTTGCGACGCTCACCAGATTCCGCACGTTCCCGCAGAGTCAATGGTCCTAACGACGACGCCCGCGACGGTCGGCGTGTACGTCACGCTCGTCCGGCTCCGCTCCGGCGCGAGCCAGGAGCACGCCCTGGTGCCCGCCAGCAGCGCGAGCGCGACGCACAGCCTGGCAAACCACACCCTCACGGAACGGCCACCAGATGGCCCCGGACGTCGTACTGGGTGCCGTAGTCGGTGCTCAGGACGACGCCGTCGCCGGTCGGGTTGAGGACGACCGCGGTGAGCGAGTGCGAGCCCTTGCTCGTGAGCTGCTGCTGGACCCCCCGCACCTCCCTGGGACCCACCGGGCCCCGTGGACCTGGTTCCCGGTGTCGGTCCACGCGGGCGTGGGCTACCCCGCCCGCGCGCATCGAGACCGGCGGCTGCCGACGCTCGATTGCGGTCGGACGGCCGTGACCAAGCTTCGAGCGATGCATGTGGCAGACGAGGCGCAGATCCGCGGGAGGGCGGTGAACGAAGTGAGGCCAGGCTTCATGCTCCGCTCGGCGACGAGGGTCGTGATCCACGTCCTGGCCGCGCCGGCTTCTTCGGGAGGGATCCCGTGTCGAGGACCACGAGACGGTCGGGCCAGCGCTGCAGCTCCGAGTTGACGGCATCGGTCTCCGACCACACGAGGAGCGGGCCGGTCGCGGTGCTCGAGCTCCATCCAACCGGAATGGGGAGCTGCACGAGCCGATTCTCGGCGCGGTCGAAGACGACGGAGAAGCCGTTCTCTGCCCACGCGACCACGCGCGCGTTGAGTGTGGGCCACTCGAGATGGTCCCCGCTGTCAGAGCCGCTGGCGATGACGCGGCCGGCACCGCCGCGCGCGATGTCGTCGATGAGGGAGATGGACTGCGAGCCGGCATCTCGACTCGTTCTGCGCGGCACCTGGCGCCAGCGGCAGGGGCTGCCGCGCAGAACGACCGACCTTGATCGGGTGGATCCGGATCGACCGAATCCGAGCGCCCTGTCGAGCCAGATCGACCCGACACCTGAAGGGAGGCTGCTCGCATGACTGTCAGCCAGATGGTCGACACCGCCCATGCGTCGCGGCTCGTTCGCGTCCGGCTCTGCTGAGCCGGCCCCGTCGCCGGGCGGTGCGCCGTGACCTCGGCCCGGCGGCTTCCCCACCGCCCGGGCCCGGGGATCGCGGCCTGGGCGGCGCTGCCCGAGCGCGACCGGGCCCTGCTGCTCTGGCTCGTCCACGGCGACGTCGTGACGGCCGAGCTCGCGGGCCTGCTCGCGTACGGCCACCGACGCATCGCACAACGGCGGGTGGCGCGGCTGGTCGAGTACGGCCTCCTCTCGGGGTCCTGGGCGGCCAACCGCCAGCGGCCCCGCGGGCGGTACGCCTACGCGCTCACGAAGCCCGTCCGGGCCGCCCTCGAGCGCTCGATCTGGCCGCGCGGCCGGCCCCCGCTCTCCGACGGCGTGCCCGAGGCCGTGTCGCCCGTGATCCACGGCCTCGCCACCCACGACGTCCTCGCGGCGTTCCTCCGGGCGGGCGACCCGGGGCGCGGCATTGGCCTCGCCGCCTGGGTGCCCGAGCGCCCTCTGATCCGGCTGACCTGGCAGGCGAGCCTCCGCCCGGACGCCCTGGCGGTGGTCCGCGCCGGCGACGCGTCGGTCCTGCTAGTCGTCGAGCGGGACCTCGGCACCGAGCGCGGCCCGGTCCTGGCCGGCAAGCTCGGCCGCTACCGCCGCCTCTTCCACGGCCACCCGGCGAGCGCCCCGCTCCACGTCGGGTTCGTGGTCGACTCCGGGCGGCGGGCCGCCTCGGTCCGGGCCCGGCTGCGCGGGGGCGGGGCGGGCGGCTCGGTCGTCACGGCCTGGGTGGTGGTGGAGCCCGCCCTGGCGGCCGACCCGTACGGCGCCGCGTGGATCACGCCGGAGGGGGCCGTGGCCAGCGTCGTCGACTTCGCGTCCCACTGGACCGGCGACCCCTGGCCGTACCTGCAGCCCGGCGACCTCGCCGACCCCTCGGCGCTCGAGGCCCTCGACGACCGCGTCCTGCAGGCGATCCCGATGCTCGCGGGCGGCACGATGTGAGCGGGGACGGCACGCGCGCCTCTCGTCGCGTCCCCGGCAGCTCGCGCAGGACCAGCCGCGACCGGGTCGCGACCGGGGCACGACGAGGGGGGCGACATCAGTTCCGCTCGTGGCGAGCGCGGGCGGCCGAAGTGCGACACCCCTACGGGGTTACTCCACTCGCGCCTGTGCCGGGCGGTCCCGGCCGCCCGGTGCGGCACTCCGACGCTCCTTCTGGCGCGGTCCCGCGTCTCGTGATCGTGGACACTGAGGCGGCCCGATGAGGCGCGAGTCACTGACCCCGAGCGAGCGTGTGATGCGCGCCAGGATGGCCGCCTACATGCTGCACGCGCGTCGCGACCCGCGCGAGACCACCCGGGCCGCCCGGATCGCGTTCAACGAGCGCTTCGTTGACCAGGTCGACCCCGATCGCCGCCTCGCCGAGCGCGAGCGCCTCCGCCGCGCCGACGCGGCCAGGCGGGCGTACTTCACGCGGTTGGCCTACCTCTCGGCGCGCAAGCGTCGAGGGGCCGGCTGGCGGTCCGCACGGTGACCGCCGCCGGACGAAGGCGCAAGGGCGACGGGCGGGCTGACCGTCGTCCTCGTCAGTTCGACGCCCGGGTGATCGCCCAGCCCGGTGAACGGCTCGATCCACACCACCATGTGGGAGCGGCAAGACGGCGAGGCCTGGCCGGCCTCCACCGCGTCGCCACCGACCATGACCTTCCAGAACGGGAGGATGGCAGGAGCGACCCCCT
>CAVQKO010000004.1:0-463778 GCA_963713075.1 uncultured Chloroflexia bacterium | reverse complement strand
TAATCCCTTGGTCCTGGGTTCGAATCCCAGCGGGCTCACCAGGGGCATGTGAGCGCTCCCTCAGAGCGCCTCGATCGAGCGTTTGGAGAGGCCCACGAAGAAGCCCTCGATGGCCGTCTTCGGGGCATCGTCGGGCTTGGCCGCTGCGCCGAGCGTGACGAACAGCGGCGCGAAGTGCTCCACGGTGGGGTGCGCCCAGGGCATGCCCGGCGCCTTCTCCCGGAAGGCGAACAGGGTGTCGAGGTCGCCGGCGGCGAGGGCCTCCGCGACCCACGCGTCGAAGTCGCGTGACCACTGGGGCGCGCCCGGCTTGCCCGCGAAGTACTCGCCGATGAACGGCAGGCCGTGGGTCATGAACCCCGAGCCCACGATCAGCACGCCCTCGTCGCGCAGGGGGGCGAGCCGGCGGCCCACCTCGAACAGGCGCTCGGGGTCGAGGTCCGGCATCGACATCTGGAGGACGGGGACGTCGGCGTCGGGGTACATCGCCATGAGCGGGACCCAAGCACCGTGGTCCAGGCCGCGGGTCTCGCGGTCGAGGACGGGCTCGGTGGCCGGCATCCGGGCCTTGACCGAGGCGGCAAGGTCCGGCGCGCCCGGCGCCGGGTACTCCAGCTCGTAGTAGCGCTGCGGGAAGCCGTAGAAGTCGTAGACGAGCGGCACCGTCCGCGTCGCGCCGAGGGCCATCGGCGCGGTCTGCCAGTGGGCGCTCACGATGAGGACGGCCTTGGGCCGCGGGAGCGACGCCGACCAGCCGGCGAGCTCGGCCATCCAGAGCGGGTCGTCGAGCAGGGGCGGGGCGCCGTGGCCGAGGTAGAGCGCCGGGAGCGGGCCGGGCGACGCGGCGTCGTCGGGTGCGGGGGTGGTGGCGGGACGCAGGTCGGTCATCGGCGGGGCTCTCGACGGCAGGTGGCGACAGGGCGAACGGTAAGCGCGAACGCCTGGCGGCGCAACGGCCGGCACGGCGTTCGCGGCGAGCGCGTCAGGCGACCGCGGCGGCGGGCGGGGACACCAGCACGTAGGCCGTGTTCCACGCGCCGTCGGCGAGCATCTGGAGGCGGATGTTGAGCCACGCCATGGCCTCGAGCTCGGTGGCGGCGGCGAGCGGCCCGACCTTCACCGGGCGGAAGCCGATGGACGCGGCGAGCTCGGTGACGACGCCGGCAGCCGCCTCGCTGTCGGTGGCGAACAGGGCGTCGAGCACCTGGCCGTGGGCAGTCGGGTTCGCCTGGATGCTGGCGAACATCGTGTTGAACGCCTTGACCACCGCGGCGCCCGGGAGCAGGGCGGCGATGCGCTCGGCACCGGACGGCCCGCCGACGGTCGAGAGGCCCGAGTAGTCGGGCTTGAGCGGGTTTGTGGTGTCGACGACCACCTTGCCCGCAACGACACCGGCGATCTCCGAGGCGACCGACTCGACGGCCGTGAACGGGATTGCGAGGACGACGACGTCGGCGGCCGCGACAGCCTCGGACGGGCTCGCCGCGCTGGCTGCGCGCGCCGTGTTGGCGAGGTCGGCGACCTTGGCTTCGTCGCGGGCCGCGAATACGACCTCGTGGCCGGCGCGGGAGAGTGCCGTGCCGAGTGCTCCGCCAACGTTGCCGGTTCCGATGACTGCGACCTTCATGTCCGTTCCTTCCTTGACACTTTGATGTCGGCAAATCAAGATTGCTGTCAGCGCAATTGTGCCACTGAGTTTGTTAGAGGTCAAGAGGGTTGTCTGAGAAGAAACCCACATATCGCTCGACGCCCGCCCCGTCCGGTGATGCCGGTGATGCCCCCGCGCCCCGGTTCAATGTGGGCCGCGAGGCCCGGCGGTGGCGACGCGACCGGGGGCTGACGCTGGCGCAGGTGGGCGAGCGCAGTGGCCTCAACATCGGCTACCTCTCGCAGATCGAGAACGACAAGGCCGTCCCGTCGCTCGAGGCCCTCGCCGCGATCGCCGCCGCGCTCGACGTGCCGCCGGCCTGGCTGCTGCTCGACGGGTCGATGCCCCCGCGCGTGGTGCGCGCCAGCGAGCGACCGTGCTCGGAGGGGCCCGCGGGTGGCCGGGTCACCGAGGTGGACGCCGGGACCTCGCGCGACCTGTGCATCCTCGAGGTGGAGGTCCCCCCGGGCGGCTCCACCGGCGTCCACGCGCACCAGGGGGACGAGCACCACCTGATCCTCGCCGGTCGCTGGCGGATGACGCAGGGCGACCACGTCGAGGAGCTGGGCCCCGGCGACTACCTCGCATGGGACCCCACCATCCCGCACGACGTCGAGTGCCTGGGGCCCGCGGAGGGGCGGATGCTCATGGTCTACCCGCGTCGCGGGCGTGACCGCTCGGCGTCCGCTGGCAGCTCGCCGTCCGTGGAGTCGGGTCCCGAGGCGTGACCGACGTCCCCGTCGTCCTGATCACCGGGGCCACCGGCCCGCTCGGGCGCGCGGCTGCGGAGCGCTTCGGCCGTGACGGCGCGAGGCTGGTCCTCGCCAGCACCGACCGCGGGCATCTGGAGTCACTCGCGGCGGGTGCCGGGCTGAGTCCGGACCGGCACCTCCTCGTGGCCGCGGACCTCCGCGACCGGGATGCAGCCCGTTCGATGGCCGATCAGGCGACCGCCCGCTTCGGCCGAATCGACGTGCTGCTCCACGCGGTGGGAGGATGGGCTGGCGGGACGGCCGTCGTCGACGTCGACCCCGACGAGGTGCGGCGGATGCTCGACCAGCACCTCTGGTCCACGCTCAACGTCGTGCAGGCGGTCGTCCCCGGCATGGTCGAGCGCGGCTTCGGCCGCGTCATGGTCGTCTCCTCGCCGGTCGCGGCCAACCCGGGCCCGCGCGGTGCCTCGTACGCCATCGCCAAGTCGGCCCAGGAGGTGATCCTGCGCTCGCTCGCACGCGAGGCGGCAGGGACCGGCGTCACGGCAAACGTGCTCGTGGTCCGGGCAATCGCCGATGGGAAGGACAGCCCGGCGTCCGCCACGCCGCCCGAGCAGCTCGTCGAGACGCTCGCCTACCTCGCCTCGCCTGCCGCCGGATCGGTCAACGGGCAGCGGATCACCGTCGGCGGCGCCTGACCTCCGCCCGGGCGCTCAGTGCCGGAGCCGACCCAGGAGCGAGCGCGGCTTCGCCGGCCCGAGAAGCCGCGCCGCCAGGGCTGACGCCAGCGCCGCGTACTCGTCCGCCTCGTTGTAGCGCTGCGCCGAGATCCGGACGAGCGCAGCCGTCGGCCCGGCGCCCGCGGCGAGCGCCGCCGGCACGGGGAACGGGATGATCGGCACCTCGATCCGCTCCTCGTCGAACAGCTGGCGCTGGAGGCGTCGCGCGGCCTCGTGGGTGGGGGCGAGGCCCGGCAGGGGGATCGCGGCCATCGCACCCAGCATCGAGTCCGGGGCCGGCGGTGCCACGCCGAGCGCCGCGCAAATGCGGTCGCGGCCCTGGCGGGCGAGCGCCGCGTTGTCGGCCATGAGCCCGGGCCAGCCGTCGGGGTGCAGGGCGCCGACGAACCGGATCGCGGCTGACAGCGACAGGTACGGCGAGTAGTCCACGGTTCCGGTCCAGTCGAACAGGCGCCGATAGGGCGGACGCTCGGCACGCTCGTCGTTGAACCCGTGCGACACCACAAGCGGCCGCAGCTGGTCGCGCACGTCGGCGCGGGCGTGGAGCACGGCCGCCCCTTTCGGCGCGCACAGCCACTTGTGGCCATTGCCGGTCCACCATGCCGCTCCGATGGCGTCGAGGTCCACCGGCACCATGCCCGGCGCATGCGCCCCGTCGACGAGCGTGTGCACGCCGCGGCGGTCGAGCTCACGGACCAGCGCGGCCACCGGCAGCACGAGCGCCGTGGGCGAGGTGACCTGGCTGACGAGCGCGAACCGGGTCCTCGGGGTCGCAGCCTCGAGGTACGCCTCGACGGCCTGGGCCGGGTCGTGGACGGGGAACGGGATGCTGCAGATGACGACGCGGGCGCCGTCGCGCTCGGCCGCCGCCCGGAGGGCGTTGAGCGTGGCGTTGTACTCGTGGTCGCCGGCGAGCAGCTCGTCGCCGGGCGAGAACCGCAGCGACGAGAGCACGGTCGACACGGCGGTGGTCGCGTTGGGCACGAAGGCGATGCCGTCCGGGTCGCCGTTGAGGAACGCCGCCACCTCGACCCGAACGGTATCGAGCAGCGGCTCGAGCTCGCGGTCGAGGAACCGGACAGGCTCTGCCTCGAGGCGGTCACGCCAGGCGCGCTGCGCCTCGAGCACGGGCGCCGGGCACGCGCCGAAGGACCCGTGGTTCAGGTAGGAGACTTCGGGATCGAGGCTCCATGGCGAGCGGTCAAACGTGCGGCGGACCACATGCCGACGATAGACCACGCGCGCCAGAAGATCGAGGCCTGCGCGCATCGCCTGCCGGGGGAAGCATTCAGACCGCACCCTTCAGATTGTCCCCGTGCGGAGAGGTTTCGACCCGATGCGGTCCCCGGGCGAGCCTCGATCGCGTCCCCTTCTCCCCGCGAGGCGACGAAGCGGTCTTCCGGCGCCGAATACCGCCCCTGGAAGGCGACGAAGCGCCCTTCGGTGCCGACGGCGCCCCCGATGCTCCCGCGAGCGTTCTCAGCGGTACTCCACCGGCGGCTTGCGGCCCCGGTGCTTGGAAACCGGCTTGGCCGTGGGCTCCAAGACGCCCGGCCCGCCGGGCGGCGTCACGTTGATCACACGAGGCGCCGGTGCCGGGCGTGCCCCGAACAGCCGGCCAACCTTCTCGAGCCGTGGCTGCCCGATCGCGTACGGCAGGACGAACAGCACCACGAGCACCGGCAGCAGGTACCGAGATCCTGTGCCGGCGTCGATGCCGATGAGGATCATTGCCACGTAGGTCACCCACGCCGTCATCAGGGCGCCCGAGGTCCAGCCCGCCTGGTGCATCCGCCGCACGGGCAGCATCGCCAGCAGGGCCGCCAGGAGGAATGTCAGGATCAGGGCGGGGCTCATGTCCGGGGCATCATAGGCCGCGTGGCCAGTCGCAAGCCGCGGGCCCGCCCTCGGCGACGCCCGTCGGCTCGGCTAGGATGGGCGCCCGTCCTCGAGGAACCTCCGTGTCACCCAGCCTCTCCGCTTGGCTTGCCCGCTGGAGCCCGGTTCTCCCGCTGCTGGCGGCTGAAGGGGTCATCGCGCTCGGCTTCGGCGCGATCTTGCCCATCCTCTCGATCTTCTACATGCAGCACGGGGTCGACCTGCCCGAGCTGGGCATCGTGGTGGCGGCGTGGCCGGCCGCCCGCCTGTTTGGCGAGCCGCTCTTCGGGCGCCTCGCCGATCGAGTCTCGCGCAAGTGGATGATGGTCGCGGCGCTGGTGGTCTCGGCGGTCGCGGTCGCGCTGCCCGTGGCCGTGAGCGGGACGCTCGCGTTCATCGTGCTGCGCGCGATCGCGGGACTCGGCGCTGCTGCCTACGACCCCGCCGCGCGCGGCTACCTGATGGACGTCAACCCGCCCGAGCGGCAGGGCGAGACCTTCGGCCTCTACAGCGCCGCCCAGATGGGCGGCTTCATGGTGGGGCCGGCCGTGGGCGGCCTCGCGGCGGCGATCACGGGGGAGCCCACGGTCGTCTTCTGGGTCTTCGGCCTCGCCTACGCGGTGTCGGCCCTCGTGGTCCTGGTGCGCGTCGCCGACCTCTCGCCCGAGGAGGCACGCGCGCGGTTCGCACGGCCCAGCGCCAGCGCCCGACCCAAGCCCGACGCCGAAACCGGCCCAGCGCCGGCGCCTGGGGGGCCGGGCGCGGTCGACGCGGAGGGTGGCGCAAAGCCGGTCAGGCTGCTGAACCGGCTACTCGCGGTGGCGCTGGTCGTGAACGTGGGCGCCTACCTCGCGAGCGGTACGTACGAGGTCGTCTGGAGCGTGTACATGACCAGCCTGGGCGCGAGCTTCGCGCTGATCGGCGTGTCGTTCTTTACGTTCTCGCTGCCGGTGCTGATCCTCTCGCCGTTCACGGGCCGCTTCGTGGACCGGAAGGGCGGATTCTTGGCACTCGTGCTCGGGGGCATCGGCGTCGCCGCGTGCGGCCTCGCGTACCCGGTGATCCCGAGCGTGTGGTGGATGATCGGCCTGGGCCTGGTAGAGGGAACCGCCGCCTCGTTCTCGTCGCCGGCCCTGTACACGCTCGTGGCCCGCGCCGCGCCCTCCGGCAAGAGCTCCACCGCGCAGGGCCTGTTCGGCGCGGCTGGCACGAGCGGCACCATCGTCGCCTCGGTTGCCACGGGCTACCTGGCGTCGGTCGACCTGCGGCTGCCGTTCGTCGCGATGGGCCTCGCGATGCTCGTGCTGCTCGCCGCCGGTCTCGCGATCGGCGGTCGGGTCCTCTGGGACGCCCTCCAGCCGCACTCGGCGCTGGGTCAGCCGGGGGCGGCCGAGCCGGCCGCATGAACGACGTCCGGTGGCGTGCTGCCGTGGCCGAGGGCGTGATGCCAGCCCCGGTGGTGCTGGTCCTGGGCGGGTTCATCACCTCCCCGCCGATGTACCGCCCCTTCGCAGGGGACCTGCTTGAGCGTGGCGCTGCTGACGTGGTCGTGGCGCGCGTCTGGACGATGGACTGGCTGCTCGCGGCGCGTCGCGGTCTGGGCCCCATCCTGTCGCGCTCGGGCCGGGCGCTCCTCGAGGCGTCTGCGCGATCCGACGCGGTCGCACTCGGCGCGCCCGTCCTCGTGGTGGGCCACTCCGCAGGCGGCATCTCGGCGCGGCTGCTCACCTCGCCGGTGCCGTTCACCGGGCGCACGCTCAACGCGTCGGGCCGGATCGGCGCGATCGTCACCCTTGGGACCCCGCACATGGTGGCCGAGCCCGGACCCGGACGGCCCGCGATGGGCGCCGAGAACGCGCTGTTCGCCAACGAGAATGTCCCGGGCTCGTTCTTCGCGCCCGGCACCGGCTATGTGTCCGTGGGTTCGCGGCACCGTGTGGGCCGACGCGAGGGCACGCTGGGGGAGCGCCGGACGTGGCGCGGTTACCACGCGCTCTTCGGCTCCAGCGAGCCGGTCATCGCGGGCGACGGGCTGATCCCGCTGGCCTCGGCGCTGTTGCCGGGCGCGACGTCGCTCGTCTTCGACGACGCCGCCCACGGCCAGGGGATCGGACGCGACTGGTACGGCTCGCCGCGCTACCTCGACCGGTGGTGGCCGCTCGCGCTCGAGACGTGGCACGCGGCGCTTCGGGCGCGCGTCGAGCGTGGTTGGCCGCGCGGCCCGGCCGGCCGCACAGCGGTAGATCGGGGCGTGCACTCGCAGGCCTGAGGTGCGAGCATCGAACCAGCGATGGGCGTGGGGGCCGACGTCCGGCTGGTCGAGGGAGGCTGGAGCGCGAGATGGGGTACGCCGAGGGGCTGCTGGTGTCGGGCGAGACGGTGCTCCGGCGTGAGCAGCAGCACCCGATCCTGCCGTTCTACATCGCGGGCAAGTGGGTCGCGATCGCGTTCGCCGTCGGCGTTGTCAGCTTCCTCGTGAACTGGATCCTCATCCCGTCCGGCGGCGGCGGGATCTTCGGCGCCATCACCGGCTTCATTGGGGGCTTGCTCAGCCTCGTTGCGATCGTCGCCCTTGTCGTCGCGGCGGTCGGCTTCGCGTGGTCGGTGGCACGCTGGCGGTCCCAGGAGTACGTGCTGACCAACCAGCGGGTGATCCACGTCCGCGGCGTGGTCAACAAGCAGTCGTCCGACAGCGTGCTCGATAGCCTCTCGGACGCGATGATCGAGATCCCATTCCTGGGCCGGATGATGGGCTGGGGAAATCTGGTCCTCATGACCGCGAACGAGTCGGCCGACGAGCGAATGCTGGCGTTGCGCGACCCGGTGGACTTCAAGAAGGCGGTCCTGGAGGCGAAGGACGCCCGGGTACGCGGGCCCAGCACCGTGGGCCCCTCGGCGTCTGCGACTGCCGTGGCAGCCGCTCCCGCTCCGACCGGTGCCGCCTGGCCCGCAGCGGCAGCTCCGGCTGTGCCCTTCCGTGCCGCCGCCTCCGGCGAGGAAGTCGCCCGGACCTTGACCGCGCTCGCCGGCCTGCGCGACACGGGCGCCATCACCGCCGAGGAGTACGAAGCCAAGAAGAAGGAGCTGCTCGATCGGATCTAAGGGCTGGCGCAGTCCGCGCCTTTGACGGTTCCGCCGATCGCGGGTACGATAGGCGTCCCATCGCGGGGTGGAGCAGCGGCAGCTCGTCGGGCTCATAACCCGAAGGTCAGGGGTTCGAATCCCCTCCCCGCAACCAAATCGCTTCCCCTTGAAACCCCCGGACTCGACCACCCGGGGGTTTCGACTTTTCCCGGGGCCGTCGCCTGCTCGCCTTGCGACCGCCGACGCGTCAGCCGCTGACCTGCTTGAGGAGGTCGGCGATCATCGGGCTGCCGGCGCCGAAGAAGATGTGGTTGCGCAGCTTCCCCGACGGGTCCACGAGGAACACGTCGCTGGTGTGGGACATCGCGTAGTCGCCGTTGGAGTCGGCGGGCTCGGCGTGGTACTGGACGGCCCATGCCGCGGCCGCTGCGGCGATCTGGTCCGCGGTCCCGGTCAGGCCGATGAACCCGGCCTTGTACGCGTTGAGGTACGACTTCATCACGGCCGCCGTGTCGCGCGCCGGGTCAACCGTGACGAAGACGACCTTCGCCGGCAGGCCCGCCTGGCCGATCGCGGTCCGCAGGTCCACCAGCGTCGTGGGGCAGACGTCGGGGCAGTGCGTGTAGCCGAAGTAGACGAAGACCGGCGTGCCCAGCAGCGACGTCAGGTCGAACGGCTGGCCGTCCTGGTCGGTCAGCTGGAGCGGCGGCTCCGGCCTGGGCGGGTTGTACGCCGTTTCGCGGGCGCCCATGGCGCCCTGGGTGGCGCTGGGGTCGAGCATGATCACCGACGGCGCCGGGGCACTGGCCGAACAGCCGGCCAGCGCGATCGTGGCGGCCGCGAGCGTCACCGCCAGCCGGGCGAGGCGCGAGGTACGCGAGGTCATGACCTTGAGCCTAGCGCGGTGTGCCGGAACCCGCCCGCACGGGGCTGCCTCGCCTTAGGGGGCTGTCTCCGGACGGGGTCATCAGGCGGTCGCCGCCCCGCGGAACGGGCCGGCCGAGGATCGCCGGCCGAGGATCGCGGCCATGACCAGCGCGATGACGAGCACGGCGCCCGCGAGCGCGGCGACGGCCACCAGCGGGGTGGCCCACTCCTTCACCGCAATGCCCGAATACGCCCAGACGATCACCCAGCCGTAGGCCGCGTCCCCGAACCGCCCGACGAACCGGGCCGCGATCGCGAGCCCGAGGAGGAGAACGCCGGCCGCGATCAGGACGGGATCGACGCCGAAGCCGTCGAAGCCGAGCGAGGAGAGCGTCTGGGCGATGTTGGCGATGGTGGCCACGGTGATCCAGCCCAGGTACACCGACCACGGTGCGCGGACGAGCCAGTAGGTGCGCCCTCGCATCGCGGTGCGGCGGTCCCACAGCCGGAAGTGAATCGCGATCAGCGTGACCAGCAAGGCCACGATGACCGGCACGGTGAGCACGAAGACGCGGTACTGGAACAGGATGATCCAGGCCGAGTTGAGCAGGCCGCTCAGCGCCGGCAGCCAGCCGAGGTCGCGGAGGACCGCCTCCTCGCGGTTGCTGGGCAGCGCCTGCCAGACCGTGAACGCGCCAAGCAGCATGTAGATCAGCCCCCAGATGGCGAACACGTAGCCGGCGGGGATCACGTAGACGTGAAAGCTGTCGCTGATCACATTGGTCGCCTGGCCGCCCAGAGGGATCGTTGTTGCGGCGGCGTTGAGGGCGATCGTGGCGAGGAAGGCCAGGACTGTGACGGCTTGGCGGGCGGTGTCGGAGCGCACAGGGGTACCTCTGAGTTTGTCGCGGGTTCACCCACCTTTCGCGGCAGACGCCGCGGCGGATGGGTGCGCGGGCGGAACCAGGTCCACAGCCTCGTGAGGCAAACGCCTGCTTAGCAGGTCGAAGGGCGGCTTGACGGTCAGTCCCAGTGGAACTTGCGGGCGGCGAGGCCGGCGAGCAGCACCGCCCACACCGCGAGGACGACCACGGACTCGGTCGCGTCGCCGGTGGTGCCGCCGAGGCCGATCGTGAGCACCTTCGTGAGCGCAGCGGGCGGCAGCAGCCCGGACGCCGCGGCCAAGGTCGCCGGCAGCTTGTCGAGCGGCATGATCACGCCGCCGATCACCAGCGACACCAGGAACAGCAGGTTCGCGAGGGCCAGCGTCGCCTCGGCGCGCAGCGTGCCCGCCATCAGCAGGCCGAAGCCCGCGAGCGCGACAGTGCCCAGGACCAGGCCCGCGACGGTCAGCGGCAGCGACGCCGCGGACCCGGCGGACCAGCCCAGGGCAATCGCGATGACCACGAGCAGCACCATCTGGACGGCCTCGACCACGATCACGGCGGCCGTCTTGGACGCCACCAGCGCCGACGTGCCCGCGGGCGACCCGCCGAGCCGCTTGATGACCCCGTACGAGCGCTCGAAGCCAGTTGCGATCGCGAGCGACACCATCGAAGCGGCGAGGACCGCGAGCGACATCGATCCGGGCAGCATCCGGTCCACCGGCTTGCCGGTCGCGGTGCCGCCGGACAGGTCGAAGGCCGAGAACACCAGCAGCACGCCCGCCGGGATGACGAAAGTGATCAGTAGGCTCTCTCCCCGGCGCATCGCAAGGCGCAGCTCGTTGAGCGTCAGCGCGAGCGTCTTCGCGCCCCAGGATGCCGGCTGCGCTGGCGCTCCCGTCCCGAGGAGCCGGGATCGGTTCGCCATGCTCATGCCTCGCCCTCCGCCTCGGCCGCGGCATTCGCGCCCACCAGCTCGAGGTAGCGCTCCTCGAGGCTCGCCGCGCCCAGGCGCAGCTCCGTGATCAGCAGCCCGTGGTCGGCGCACCAGGCGGCGAGCCGGGCGACCATCGCCGGGTCGGGCGCGTCCGCCAGACCCTCAAGCTCGTAGTGGTGGCCTGCGCCCGCGCCGGTCAGCCGCGCGTTCGGGGAGCGACCACCGGTGGCGGCGACGACGAGCGATTCGCCGTCGCCGTCCGCCAGTGCCTCCGACAGCCGGAAGCGCACCCGGGGCGCGCCGGCGCCGGTCAGCTCGGCTGGCGTGCCGTACGCCACGATCCGCCCACGGTCCAGCACGGCGACTTGGTCTGCCAGCCGCTCGACGTCGCCCAGCTCGTGCGTGGTCAGCAGGATCGTGGTCCCGGCAGCGCGGAGCCCGGCAATGCGCTCGCGCGTTGCCTGTTTCGCGGCCGGGTCCATGCCCGCGGTGGGCTCGTCGAGGACCAGGAGCTCGGGCCGCCCGAGCAGCGCAATCGCGAGCGACAGGCGCTGCTTCTCGCCGCCGGAGAGCCGTCGGTACCGCGTGGTGGCAGCGCGCGCCAGGTCCACCGACTCGAGCAGGGCGTCGGGGTTCTCCGGGTCGCGGTAGAACCTGGCGTACAGCCGCAGCACCTCGCGCGGGGTGGAGCGGTTGTCGATGCCGCCCTCCTGGAGCATCAGGCCGATCCTCGGCCGCAGCGCGTCGCCGTCCTTCGCCGGGTCGAGCCCCAGCACCCGCACGGCACCGGCATCGGCCTTCCGGTAGCCCTCGAGGATCTCGACGGTCGTGGTCTTGCCGGCGCCGTTCGGCCCGAGCAGGCTGAGCAGCTCGCCTCGCCGAACCTCGAAGGACACGCCAGCGAGGATCTGCCTGGCGCCGTACGACTTGCGGACGTCGCTGACGCGGACCGCAGGGCCCTCGGCGGGGGCGGGCGTGGTCACGGCTTGACCTTCGCGTACTGGGTGTCGAAGACGTCCGCGGTCATCTGCCCGATCTGGATCGCGCGGATGACGCCGTCCTTGTCGATGAAGAACGTCTGGGGCGGAGCCGTGATCCGGTACGCGCCTGCGATCGACCCGTCGGCGTCGGTGACCGTGGGCCAGGTGGCGCCGAAGTCGGTCACGAACGACTTGGCGAGGTCGGCCTCGTCCTTGTACAGGACGCCCAGGACCACCAGCCCATCGCCGGGGCCGAGGGCCGCGAGCTTGTCCCTGAACATCGGGAACTCGTCGCGGCACGGGATGCACCACGACGCCCAGAAGTTGACCACCACCGGATGGCCCCGCAGGTCCGCGAGGCTGACGGTTGACCCGTCGAGCGCGGTGCCCGAGATGGCTGGCGCCTGGTGGTCAACCGCGGGCAGGGGGCCGGAGGTGTTGCCGCACGCGGCAACAAGCAGCGCGATCGCGAGGACCGCGGCGGGGAGGGTGCGCAGACGGCGAATGGCTCGATACCTACTTGACGGTCAGCGCTCTCGCCATCGCCGGGTGAACCGTGCAGACGAACGGGGACTGGCCTGCGGGGAGGACAGGATCGCAGATCGTGGCGATGGGTCCGGTGACGATGTCGCCCCTGAACAGCACCTTGCCGGCCGCGTCGCGGATCTCCAGATTGTGGGGAAGGTTGTCGCGGTTGTCGAACGCCACGCGAAACGCCCTCCAGGCATGCCCGCAGGCGTAGGGGCCTCGGTCTGGAGGGACGCTCCCGGTCACTCGTGCAGCAGGGGCGGCGCGCCCCCTCGTGCGCTACACCAAGTACAGCACCGAGAAGAGGACCACCCAGACCACGTCGACGAAGTGCCAGTACAGCGAAACCGCCTCCACCATGTCGTGGCGGCGGCTGTTGAACTGGCGCGTGCGGCCCCGGTAGGCCACGAGGGCGAGCATCAGCGTGCCGCCGAGCACGTGGAGGCCGTGGAAGCCGGTCAGGGTGAAGTACGTGGTGCCGAACGGGCCGGAGCCCATCGTCAAGCCCTCGCTCATGAGGACGCTGTAGTCGTACGCCTGGAGCAGCAGGAAGGCGACACCCATGACGAGCGTGAGGCTGATCGCGCGGACGAATGTCCGCTGGTCGCCTCGCCGGATCGCCCGCAGGCCGAACTGGCACACGAACGACGACAGCACCAGGATGATCGTCGCTGGCAGGATGACGTTGAGCGCCCCCGACTCGGTGGTCAGGCGCCACGGGTTGAGGATGCCCGCGTCCGCGGCGGGCGGCCAGACGTGCGTCGCCACGCCGTTGACGAGCTCGGTGTGGCCGGCCCGGATGGAGAAGTAGGCCGCGAACAGCCCGGCGAAGAACATCACCTCGGAGGTGATGAACAGCAGCATGCCCAGGACCGGGTTGCCCAGTCCGCGTGCGGCGTGGCTGGCCGGCTGCACGTGGCGCGCCGGGGCGGGCAGGGCGGCGGCGTCGGCGCTCATCGTCATCTCTCCGTCCGGCTGGCGCCCCCGTCGGTTCGATGGGAGCCGGGCCGCAGCCGCCGCCCATGATATCGACATCTGCCCAGAGGGGGTCCGAACGGCCTATCCGCAACGTGACCCTCGGCACCCACGACCGAAGCACCGACGGGTCCGATTCCGGGATTTCGCCGCGCTGGCGCTCTGGCTGGCGTGCGTTCGGCACGTCAACCGCGAGCACCCGGGCCACCGAGTCGCACCGGCTCGCACGGCGGCGTTCGTGGCCGGCGTCGCGGTCGTGCTGGTTGCGCTCGACTCAGCGATCGGCGTCTACGACGACACGCTCCTGAGCGTCCACATGGTCCAGCACCTGCTCCTGACCCTGATCGCCCCACCGCTCCTTCTTCTCGGCGGGCCGGTGACCCTGGCGCTCCAGGCGGCGCCGGCCGACATCCGGAGGCGCTGGCTCGTGCCGATGCTCCACTCGCGCATCCTGCGGGCGCTCTCGCGGCCGGCGGTCGCCTGGATCATGTTCGCCGCGGTCCTGTGGGGCACGCACTTCTCGCCAATCTATGAGCTGTCCCTCGAGAACAACTGGGTGCACGACGGCGAGCACCTGCTGTACCTGGTGTCGGCACTCCTGTTCTGGCTCCCTGTGGTCGGCCGCAACCCGGCGCCCTGGCGCCTCAGCCCGGCGGCGAGCGTGCTCTACACGGGGCTCCAGATGCCCCAGATGACATTCCTGGCCCTGGCGATCTTCATGGCGCCCGAGCCGCTCTACCCGCATTACGTCAACGCGGCGCGGACTTGGGGTTCGACGGCGCTGCAGGACCAGCAGCTCGCCGGCGGGATCATGTGGGTCGGCGGCGATCTGATCTTCATCGTGATCGTGATGCTGCTCGTGATCGCCTGGATGCGCGACGAGGAGCAGCGGGCGGTGCGGGCGGACCGCCGGCTCGACGCTGCCCGCGGCCGGCTGCTCGGGGGTCAGCCTTCCGGTGGCACCGACGCGGCGAGGTACTCCCGGTAGCGGTCCGGGTCCACGTTGCCGCCCGACACGACGCCGACGATCGGGCCGTCGGCCGGGTCGAGGCCAAGCTCGCGGGCATGGAACCGCATCGCGGCCACGGGCAGCGCGCCCGACGGCTCGACCACGAGCCGCGCCTCCTCGGCGGCCAGGCGCACGCCGGCTGCAATCTCGGCCTCGGAGATCGTGACCACGCGGTCCATCTGCGTGGACAGGTGCGCGAAGTTGAGCCGCCCGAGCGACTGCGTGCGCGTGCCGTCGGCGATCGTGCGGCTGACCCGCTCCGCCTCCCAGCGGACGATGCGGCCCGTCTCGAGGGACTCGCGCCCGTCTGCGGCCAGCTCGGGCTCCACGCCGATCACCCTCGCCCGGGGCGCCAGCGCGCGGATCGCCGCCGCCACGCCGCTCGCGAGCCCGCCCCCGCCGACCGGCACCAGCACCGCAGCCACGTCGGGCATGTCCTCCGCGATCTCCAGGCCGCACGTCCCCTGTCCCGCCACGATCCGGCGGTCGTCGTAGGGCGGGATGATCGCGAGCCCCCGCTCGGCGGCGATCTGCTCGGCCACCCGTTTGCGCTCCTCGGACGCGGTCCCCACCACCACGACCTCGGCCCCGTCGGCCTCGACCCGAGCCTTCTTGAGCGGGGGCGCGTCCGACGGCATGACGATGACGGCCGGGACGCCGAACAGCCTGGCCGCCCGCGCCACGCCCTGAGCGTGGTTGCCTGACGAATAGGTGATCAGCCCGCGGGCGCGCTCGTCGGGCGGGAGGACCGCCGCCGTGTGGTAGGCGCCGCGCAGCTTGAACGCGCCGATCGGCTGGAGGGACTCCGCCTTGAGCCATTGCCGCCGCTCCGGGGCGCCGAACGGGACGAGCGGGGTGTGGAGTGCGATGCCGGCGAGCACCCGTGCCGCGGCGCGGATGTCCTCGATATCGACCAGTCGCGGCGCGTCCCCGGACCCGGTCACGGTAACCGGCGCCGCCCAGCGCCCGCCTTCTTCTGGCAGTCGATGCAGTGGGCGGCCGAGGGCAGCGCCTCGAGCCGGGCCGCGGAGATCGGCTGGCCGCACGTCGTGCAGGTGCCGTAGGTGCCCGCGGCCAAGCGCGCCAGGGCGGCATCGACCGCCTCGATCAGTTGCTGGTTGTGGTCCCGCAGCGCGAGGTCACGCTGCTGGGCGAACACCTGGCTGGCCGCCGCGGCCTGCGATCCGTAGGTCATCGGGTCGGGCGCCTGGATGGTCATCTCGCGCTGTTCGTCCGAGAGGCGCGTGCGCTCCTCGACCAGGGCAGCGCGGACAAGCTCCAGGGCGGTGGGGTCCATTGCCGCATCCTACTCCCGGCTGGGGTAGCCTCGGGGGCACCAGACCGCCGGGCCGGCGTAATCCCCGGCGTCCACCGAGGAGCACTGGCCATGGCAATCGTGAAAGATCCCGTCTGCGGCATGGACGTTGACACCGAGAAGTCCCAGCTCTCGCTCGAGCACGAGGGCCAGACCTACTGGTTCTGCGGCAAGGGCTGCCTGCTCGAGTTCAAGGACGACCCGGCCATGTACCTCGACCCGAACTACAAGCCCAAGGGGATGTGACCCCGTCCCTCGAGGGATGACGACGGCGCCGGGCGGCTCGCCCCCGGCGCCGCTCACTTTTCCGGGCGCCGCATAAGCCGCAGTTAAGCGGGCCCGGGTAGCCTCCGTGGTCCGCAGGCCAGATCGAGGGCACCCGAGGAGCGATCGCCGGCGGCAGCTCGGCCCGGCCGTTCGGGCGAGGAGGCTCCGATGCGGAATCGCGTGCGGGGTGCGGCGGCTGCGCTCGCGCCCTGGATGGCGCTCGTGGTGATCGTCGCCGAGACAGCCAAGCGGTGGCGCTGATGGCCGGCGCGGACGACCTGCGCCGTGGCGAGGCGGCCAGCCGGCGCTGGTAACCGGACCGGAACCGGCGGTCTACGTGCGCCCCGTGGGCCCGCTCTCGTTCGTGAGGCGCTGTGACAGGTACGCCGGGATCCCGGACGTCAGGATCACCAGCACGGCCGCCACGTTGACCAGCGGGCGCTGGTTCGGCAGCCGCAGGTTGGCCAGGATCCAGATCGGCAGCGTCTGCTGCGTGCCGGCGGTGGATGTGGTGACGATGACCTCGTCGAACGAGAGCGCGAAGGCCAGCAGGCCCACCGCGAGCAGCGCCGTCCGGATCACCGGCAGCGTGACGAAGCGGAACGTCTGCCACGTGTCGGCCCGCCCGCCTGCTCATCCACCCATGGGGTGGGTGCTGTGCGAGCTTGGGCCACGCGGACCCGGCGAAGCCCTGCGATACCACTCGCACGATGGGTGGCTGAGCAGAAGTCGGGGACCCGGCTCGCCAAGCACTCGCCCGGCGGGTGGATGAGCATCTGGGCGCCCCGCTCCGCCGCCCGGCCGCTGGAGACGCCGAACCGATCCGCCGCGGAGGCCGCCCGCGCGCCCCCGCGCCTCGGCGCGCCCCGCCCTCTCCAACCGCCGCCCACGTGCGCGAGCGCCTCCGCGCGTTTCGCGCGGTGGTACGCTTCGCACCGGCCTCGGCCCGTCCGATGAATTAGCCGCGACACGATCAGGAGACAACCCCACATGGCGTACGTGATCGCCGAGCCCTGCGTCGACGTGATGGATACCGCATGCGTGTCGGTGTGCCCGGTGGACTGCATCCACCTGGACGAGGGCACCGACCGGATGCTCTACATCGACCCGAACGAGTGCATCGACTGCGGCGCCTGCGAGCCCGAGTGCCCGGTCAACGCGATCTTCCCCGAGGAGAGCGTTCCGGCTGAGTGGACCGCCTACACGCCGATCAATGCCCAGTGGTTCACCGACAAGGCGGCGGCCCGGGCCGCCCTCGACGCGCTCAAGCCCGCCTGACCCCGCCGGCCGGCTCGTCGGCCACGCACTCGTCACGGCCTCGCAGCGCTGCGGGGCCGTCTCGATTCCCGGATGGTCGGGCAGGCTGTCGACCGTGGCGTCCCGCGCCGTCCCGGGGCGCTCCGGCCCGCCGCTCAGCGGATCGGTGGCACGCATCGGGCCTCCGTGGGCGACCGCCCGTAGACTGGGCCCGTGCGCATCGTCTCGCTCCATCCCGCGGCCACCGAGATCGTCTTCGCGCTCGGGCTCGGCGAGGAGCTGGTGGGCGTCACGGCCTACTGCGACTGGCCCCCGGAGGCACGGGGAGTCCCCGTCATCGCTCGGCGCCAGGCGGTCGATGAGACCGGTGGCGGGCCCGGCCCCTCCCTGCTCGAGCTGGACCGCGACGCCCTTGACGAGGCCGATCCCGACCTCCTGATCCTCTCCGACGCCAGCCGGGTCTGCGCGGTGGGCGCCCGTGAGATGCGCGCGATCGCCGATGAGATCGACGAGGAGGTAGCGGTCCTGAGCCTCGACCCGGTGTCGGTGGAGGGCGTGCTCAACGCCATTCAGACTGTGGGCGCGATGACCGAGGCCGAGGACGAGGCGATGGACGTGGTGGTGGGGCTGCGCGAACGCCTCCAGGCCATCGATGCGATCGTCGTGGCGCGCCGGGATAACGGCTTCGCCTCGCCGCGGATCGCCGCCCTCGAGTGGCTCGACCCGCCCATCGCGGTTGGCCGCTGGATCCCCGAGCAGACGCGCCTTGCCGGTGGATGGGAACTGCTGGGGCACGAGCGAGAGCGGCCGTCGCCCACCTCCTGGGCAGCCCTGCGCGAGGTGGATCCGGACATCATCGTGCTGATGCCGGCCGGCCTGGACCTGCCGGCGACGGTGGCGGCCTGGGAGACGCTGCCCAAGCCCGACGGCTGGGCGGACCTCCAGGCTGTCCGCAGGGGCCGCGTCTTCGCCGTCGACGGATCGTCCTACTTCTGGCGACCCGGCCCGCGCATCGTGGATGGCATCGAGGTGCTGGCCGAGATCGCGGACCCCAAGGCGTTCGACGGGCTGGCGCCGAACGACAGCTTCGTCCAGGTCGGCTGACTGCCGTCGGGGCCGAAGGCATGTCCTACCGCGCCCGCTTCGACTGCCTTTGGTGCGGCGACGCGTGGACCGTCCGCGGCCCGGACGAGCTCGAGGGCTGGGCGCAGCTCTGCCCGACGTGCTTGGGGCGCGTCGGGACGAACACGTTCCTCCGAGGGCGCCTCCGGACGGCCCTGGCCGAGCGTGCCGCGATGGCCCCCGAAGGAGGCCACGCCCCGTCTGGCACGACCCAAACGGCCGCACCGGCGAAGCCCGCCCGACCCGCACCGGCGCTCCCTGACGGCTGGTTCCTGCGCCACGGCCCGTTCGAGCACGGCGCCATCCACGACACGGCGTGGGCCGCGGAGCTCGACGTGGTCACCCGCTGGCTCGACGCGCAGCCGCTCGGGGGCCGCATCCTCGAGCCGGCGGCCGGCGTCGGCTTCTTCTCGCCGCTCCTGGCCGAGCGCGGCGAGCTGCACGCCTCGGACCTCGACGGCGCGGCGCTCGACGTCGCCCGCGCCCGCCTCGTCGCGCATCGGCTCCGGGCCCACCTGCACGTGGCCGACCCCTGGGCGCGGCCGGGAACCGAGGATCCCGGGTTCGACGCGCTCGTCGCCTCGTTCCTGCTCGGGCGCGTGCGCGGGGCTGGCCTCGACCCAGCAGCGGCCGCGCTGCGGGCACGCCTCCGCGACGGTGCCGCGCTCGCGGTGATCGAGCTGCGCCCGGACGCGGCAGGCGGACCGCCGCCGGGCATCTCGTGGACGTACCACGACCCGGAGGTGATCGAGGCGGCCCTCGCTCGAGCGGGGTTCACCGGCACCGCGGTCAACGCAACCGGCCGCTTCTTCCTCACCGTGGCCGCGCGAGCCGGCTGATTCCCACATTCGCGGTGGTATCCTGCGCCGCGATGCCCCCCCTCGCGAACAAGACGATCGCGACCGTCGGCTCCGGCGTCATGGCCGAGGCGATGATCTTCGGGCTGCTCAACGGCAAGCTTGTCCAGCCCGACCAGATTGTGGCTAGCCACCCACGCCCAGAGCGCCGCGCCGCGCTCGCGGGGACCCACGGCATCCGTACCGTCTCGTCCAACGTGGAGGCGGTCACCGGCGCGGACGTCGTCATCCTCGCGGTCAAGCCGCAGATGCTCGCCAAGGTGGGCCGCGAGATCGGGCCGCACCTGCGCCAGGGACAGGTCGTGCTCTCGGTCCTCGCCGGCCCCACCTCGGCTGCGCTTGTGTCGGCGCTCAGCCACGATCAGGTCGTCCGCGCGATGCCCAACACGCCTGCCCGGATCGGCGCCGGCATGACCGTCTGGTACGCCACGCCCGCCACCACTGATGAGCAGCGGGCGCAGGCGAAGGCGCTCCTTTCCGCGCTGGGCGCCGAGCTCGAGGTGGAGGACGAGAAGTGGGTCGCGATGGCGACCGCCGTCTCTGGCACCGGGCCCGCCTACGTGTTCCTCGTGATGGAGGCTCTGATCGACGCGGCGGTCCACCTCGGCTTCCCGCGCCATATCGCTCATGACCTCGTCATCGAGACCCTCGAGGGCTCGACGCGCTTCGCCAAGCAGTCAGGCGACCACCCCGCCGTGCTGCGGAACATGGTCACCTCGCCAGGCGGCACGTCGGCTGCTGCGCTCCACGAGCTCGAGTCGGGGCGGCTGCGCACCGTCCTCTCCGAGGCCGTCTGGGCCGCCTTCCGCCGCACCGTGGAGCTGGGCGACCAGCTCGAGGCACAGCTGGGCGCCAACGGGGGCAAGCCAGGGCAGTAGGGCGCAGAGCTCGCGCTCCCCCGCCCGGCGCTTCAGCTGAGTCACCCCGAGGGCGGAGGCGGAGACGCCCTTGACCACGCGGGGTCCCCGCAAACGCCAGTGACCCGCACAGCCGGAAGGGGAGGCGTGCCGAGGAGTCGACGACCGTCAACCGGGGGCTCGCACGTTGCTCATGAACCCGTCCGACGAGTGCTGGGCCATCGCCTGAGCGCTGAAGGGTCCGCAACAACCGTCACCCCTCGTGGGGCGCGTGTTGAGCAGATTCCGGCTGATCGGATCGCTTTGTGCTGAGCCGGCTGGTGTCTGAGCGGACGGCTGCTCGTGGGCCAGCGGAGCCAGCCTCATCACGGGCGGCGACTTGCGAGCGCAGCCAGACGACCTGCCGTAGTGCGTCGCGGCGCCTACCCCTTCGCGGCGAGTGCCGCCACGAGGGACGCCTCGAGCGCCGCCACCTTGTTCAGCAGCGAGTCGAGGGCCTCATCTTGGGCCTTGAGGTGCACCTGGATCTGCTCGGACTCGTGGAAGGTGGCGTCGGCGTCCTTGTACGTCATCTCCGCCCGCTGGTCGGACGCCTTGGACATGATGGCCTGGCCCACCATGATCACCGAGAGCATCACGAGCTGGATGAACGTCTGGCTGACCCAGGTCACCAGCGCCAGGACGCTGCCCTGCTGGATTGCCGACGGGAGCGCAACGAGCGCCAGCACCGCGAACGCGTAGGCGCACCACATGCTGCCCACGATGGCGGTCAGGCCAACGGCCAGCCGGCCGTTGAACCCGCTGGGGTGATCGCCCACCTTCGGCGGGCCGCTCTTCCTGCGCAACGCGATGTGCGGATGCGGGATGTGCTGGTAGTTGACGGCCATCGTGTCCTCCCCGGCCCGGCCGCGCCGGCCGGCGCTTCGGCGTCACGGTCCGGAGGGACCGCATGGCCCGGAATTTAGCCGTCGAACCGCCTGCCCGCCCACGCCCGCCCGCGCACTATGCTTCGCCTCCATGGACACGCCTCCCGCCGACGGCCCGGCGCCCCACGCTGACGGGGGCGCACCGGCTCGAGGCCGCACACCCGTGCCCGCCGGATGCACCCTCGATCGCCATGACGAGCGGCGCCTCCTCGCCGAGATCGACGCCGCCTCCGGCCCGAAGAACGAGCCGCCTTCTCGCTGACCCCGAGGTCTTCGATGCCCAGTCGCACCGCCGCCAACGACCTCGCCGAACGCGCCATGCGCTCGACGCTGCTCACGCTCTCGCACCGCCGCTCGCTGGGCCGGCTCGCCACCCGGGTCCCCGTCACCCGGCCGATGGTCCGGCGGTTCATCTCGGGCGAGACCCTCGACGAGGCCCTGCCCGCCATCCGCCGCCTGCACGACACTGGGATGGGCACGACGGTCGACGTCCTGGGGGAATCGATCACGGCCGAGGCCGACGCCCGCGCCGCCGCCGACCGATACCTCGCTCTGCTCGACGCCCTCTCTGGCACCGACCTCGATCGCAACGTCTCGCTCAAGCCCAGCCAGATGGGCCTGGCCGTAGACGCGGCGCTCGCCCGCGACAACATCGGGCGGATCGTGGCCAAGGCGATCGAGACGGGTGCCTTCGTGCGCATCGACATGGAGGACCACACCACCACCGACGACACGCTGGACCTGTGGCACGCGGTGCGGCCGGTGGGCGCCCACGAGCGGGGGACGAGCGGGGCCGATGTCGGCATCGTGATCCAGGCTGCCCTGCGCCGCAGCGACCGCGACGTGGACGCGGTGATCGAGGCCGGCGGCCGGGTCCGCCTGTGCAAGGGCGCGTACAAGGAGCCGCACTCGGTGGCCTACGCCGAGAAGCACGAGGTGGACGAGGCGTACGAGCGGCTAATGCTCCGCCTGATCCGCAGTGGGCGGTATCCGGCGATCGCGACCCACGACGTGCGGCTGATCAGGCGGGCGATCGAGGTCGCCAAGGCCGAGGGGATCGCGCGCGATGCGTTTGAGTTCCAGATGCTCTACGGCATCCGGCGCGACCTCCAGGAGCAGCTCGTCGGCGCCGGCTGGCGGGTCCGCGTCTACGTTCCCTTCGGCGGGCAGTGGTACCCGTACTTCATGCGCCGGCTGGCGGAGCGCCCGGCGAACGTCTCGTTCCTGCTGCGCAACATGTGGCGGGATCGCGGCAGGTCGTAGGGCGCAGGCGGGGAGCGCGGCTCGGCGCGGCGACGCCCGGCCAGCCCGAGAGCCTGCCCGGAGAATCGAAGAGCCGCCGGGAGGAGGCTCTCCGGCGGCCCTCTTTGAGCGGTGGGCAATCACCGCGTCAAGTCAGCGACCTCAGCGGTGGCGCTGATCACCAGCGGCGGCTCACCAGCGCTTCGCCGTCTGGCCGAAAATCCCGATGACGGCGGCGATGGTTCCGAGGAACATCGTCGCGCGGTAGGCATACCACTTGACTGTCTTCATCATGACGCCCCTACTGGTCCTTGCCGCCGCAGGATGGGCCTCCCGCAGTCCCGGACCCAGAACGTATCCCGAGACGTCCGCCTTAAGGAATGACCCGTAAGTACTGGTACGCCTCCGCTGATGGGCACAGTTGCGCACGCGCAACGGTGGCCAGCGCGACGTCTCGAGGCTGCCAGAACCGACGGGTTGGGGCATGATCCGCCCATGAGCGACATGACCCCGACCGCCGTCCCGCCCCTCCCGCCGCGCGGTGGCCTGCGCCGCCGGATCCTCGCCGGCGAGCCCACCATCGGCGCCTGGATCAACCTGGGCTCGCTCGCCGCGGCCGAGATGGTCGCCCGTGCGGGCTATGACTGGGTCGTGCTGGACCTCGAGCACGGCATGGGCAGCGAGGCGGACATCCACGCCCAGCTGCTTGCCGTGCAGGGGACCCCGACGACGGCGCTCGTGCGCGTGGCCTCCATCGAGCGCCTCCGGGTCGGCCGAGCGCTCGACCTTGGCGCGGACGGGCTGGTGCTGCCCCGCTGCGACAGGCCCGCGGACGCGACAGATGCGCTGCGCTGGATGCGGTTCCCGCCAGCCGGGATCCGCGGCGTGGCGCTGCTCAACCGCGGTAACGGGTACTTGGAGCGCACCCACGACAACCTCGCGGCGACCGTCAACGATCAGATCGTCGGCGTGTTCCAGGTGGAGTCACCCGAGGCGGTGGCGGCGGCGGGCGACCTGGCTGCGATCGTGGGGGTGGACGTCCTGTTCGTGGGCCCGGCCGATCTGTCGCACAGCATGGGCATCCCCGGGCGGTTCGCCGAGCCGGCGTTCACGGACGCGCTCGACGCCGTGGTCGCCGCCTGCCGGGCGCACCGCAAGTCGGCCGGGATCCTCCTGGCAGACGCCTCGTTCGTGCCGGAGTATCGCGAGCGCGGGTTCTCGTTCCTCGGCGTGGGCTCGGACGCGGGCTGGGTCGCGTCGGGCGCCAAGGCTCAGGCGGCCGCGGCGCGCGCGGCGCTCGGCTGACGGCTCGCAGCCGGCCGCCTGGGGGATGGCGGGCGACCCGGGAGGGCCTACTCCTCGCCCAGGTGCACCGCGGGCTGCGGCAGCTCGGCCGGCTCGCCGCGGGGGCTCGTCTGCGAGAGCACGACGCCTACGAGGATCAGCATGCCGCCCAGCAGCTGGACGGGCTCGAGGCGCTCGCCCAGCAGGACCCCGGCGGCCGCGATCGTCCAAAGCGGCTCCACGGTGGACAGGAGCGATGCCTGGGCGGCGCCCACGCGCTGTGCCCCCGCATAGAAGAACTGCACCGCGACGAACCCCGCCACCACGCCGACGCCCACGATCCCGGACCACGCCCCCGCTGGAATGTCAGCCGGCCACACCGGGTGCCGCAGCACGAAGCAGATCAGCCAGTAGGCAACGCCTGTCGAACTGAGCATCACGGCGCCCACCGCCGTCGCGTTGGCCGCGCCCTCCGCCGCGCTGCCGACATCGTCGCTCGTCTCGCCAGCGTGGCGGGCGGCCAGGATGATCCAGACCGAGTACAGAAGTGGCGCCGCCATCACGAGCAGGAGCCCGCCCACCGGCGGCATGCCGGCCGCGCCGATCCCGCCCACCGCGAGCACCACCCCCAGAACCGCGATGCCGAGAGCGGTCCACGCGCGCCGTCCCTGGAGCGGTCGCCCGAAGCGCAGCGCCAGCACCGCCACGATGGGCGGGTACACGTAGACGATCAGTGCCGCCAGGGAGAGCGGGGTGGTGGTGATCCCCGCGAAGTACGTGGCGGTGTTGGAGATGTAGTAGATCCCCAGACCGATCGCCGTCAGCACGGTCCGGCGGGGCATGGTGCGGAGCGCGCGCCGTGCCGAGGGGCTCACCAGCACGACGAGCCACGCGAGCCCGGCGGCGAGCAGGAACCGCCAGGCCATCAGGGTCAGCCAATCGATCCCGGCGGAGTAGGCGGGCCGCGCGAAGAGGCCGCCGGAGCCGAACGAGATGGCGCTGATGACGACGAGTGCGACGCCCACCATCCGCGATCGGTTCACCGAGCCGAGGGTACCGGCTGCACCCCCGCCGCGACGGCCGATCTCCGCTATGGGCCAGCCGGCCCCCGGCGGCCCTGCCGACCCGCCTCATCCGTCTTCTGGGGCGGCGGCGGTACACTTCGACCGTGGCAAACCTCAGTGAGCGCGCCGTCCTGGCGCGCGTTCCCTCTCTCGCCTCGCAACCCCTCATGGTGGTCGGGCGGCGACAGCCGGTGGCGATGCCGCCGGGTGTGACGCTCGGCGAATGCTTGCGCGCCATCCAGCGCACCGGCACCGGCGATTCCGTGTTCGTCACGGACGCCGACGGGCGTCTCAATGGCGTGCTCACGGAGCGCGACGTTTTCGGCCGCCTCGTCGGCCCCGACGTGGCCTCCGGTGTCGACCTCGACGCTCCCGTCGAGCAGTACATGACCAATGACCCGCATACGCTGCAGTTGTCGCAGACGGTGCGGGATGCGCTCGAGCTCATGCAGTCGGGCCGCTACCGGAACGTGCCAGTGGTTGACGACGACCGGCGGCTGGTAGGCGTCGTGCGCCAGGTGGACATCCTCAAGTTCCTCGCGGAGACCTTCCCCGAGGAGCTGCTCAACCTCCCCCCCCGACCGCATCAGCGCATGGAGCAGGCCGAAGGCGGATGACGACGACAGCGGAAGGCCCCGAGCACGACGTCCGCGAGCTCGACCGGGTCACCATCCGCTTTGCCGGCGACTCGCGGCGACGGCATGCAGCTCACCGGCACCCAGTTCACGCGACACGGCGGCCGTCTTCGGCAACGACATCGCCACCTTCCCCGACTACCCGGCCGAGATCCGCGCCCCCGCGGGCTCGCTGCCCGGCGTCTCGGGCTTCCAGATCAGCTTCTCGGCGTCGCGACATCCACACCCCGGGCGACGCGCCCGGACGTGCTGGTCGCCATGAACCCGGCGGCCCTCAAGGCCAACCTCGCGCGACCTGCCCGCCGGCGGCGCGATCATCGTCAACGCGGACGCGTTCACCGCAGCCAACCTGTCCAAGGCCGCCTACGCGGCCAACCCGCTGAGCGACGGCTCGCTCAAGGAGTACAAGGTCTTCGAGGTTCCGATCAGCAACGCTCAACGCTGCGCGCCGCTCGAAGGCCTCGAGCATGACCGGCAAGCAGATCGACCTGCACGAAGAACTTCTTCGCGCTGGGCCTGATGTTCTGGCTCTACGAGCGGTCCCTGGAGCCCACGCTCCGCTGGATCGAACAGAAGTTCGGCGGCCCGCCCGGTGGTCGCGGAGGCCAACCGCCGCGCCCTCAAGGCCGGCTACGCCTTCGGCGAGACCACCGAGATGTTCCACACCACCTACCGCGTGCCGAAGGCCCAGCTGCCGCCGGGCACGTACCGGAACATCACCGGCAACGAGGCGACCGGCGCTGGGCTTCCTCGCCGCGTCGCAGCTCGCCAAGCGCGCCGCTGTTCTACGGCTCGCTACCCGATCACGCCGGCCTCGGACATCCTCCACCAGCTCTCCGCGCTACAAGAACTTCGGCGTCAAGACCTTCCAGGCCGAGGACGAGATCGCCGCCATCGGCGCCGCCATCGGCGCGGCCTACGGCGGCGCGCTCGCCGCTGACCGGCACCTCCGGCCCGGGCATGGCGCTCAAGACCGAGGCGATGGGCCTCGCGGTGATGACCGAGCTGCCCGTGGTCATCGTCAACGTGCAGCGGGCGGGCCCCTCGACCGGGCTGCCCACCAAGATCGAGCAGGCGGACCTGTTCCAGGCCATGTACGGCCGCAACGGCGAATCGCCGATCCCGGTCGTCGCCCCGGCGACGCCCGGCGAGTGCTTCGACGATGGCGATCGAGGCCGTCGCGCATCGCGCTCAAGTACATGACCCCGGTGGTCTACCTGTCCGACGCGCTACCTCGCCAACGGCGCCGAGCCCTGGCGCGTGCCGGAGATCGACGACCTGCCCGACATCTCGGTGCCAAACGTCGACCGAGGCCGAGGGACGTTCCATGCCCTACGAGCGCGACCCCGAGACGCTGGCGCGGCCGTGGGCCCTGCCCGGCACGCCGGGCCTCGAGCACCGCATCGGCGGCCTCGAGAAGGCGCGACGGCACGGGCAACGTCAGCTACGACCCGCGACAACCACCACGAGATGATGCGAGCTGCGCGCCGCGAAGGTCGCCGGGATCGCCAGCGACATCCCGCCGCTCGAGGTCTTCGGCCCCGAGCAGCGGCGACCTGCTGATCCTGGGCTGGGGCTCCACCTACGGCGCGATCCGCAGCGCCGCCGAGAGCCTCCAGGCGCACGGGCGCTCCGTCGCCCACGCGCACCTGCGCCACCTGTACCCGTTCCCGGCCAACACGGGTGACGTCCTGCGGCAGCTACCGGACGGTGCTGGTCCCCGAGCTCAACCTCGGCCAGCTCTGCGTTCGTGATCCGCGGCGACGCTACCTCGTGGACGCCGTCGGCCTACGAGCGAGTGCGCGGCAAGCCGTTCCAGATCGCCGAGATCGTGGACGAGGCCGAGCGCCTCCTCGCGGAGCAGGACGTGACCGACCGATGACCGACCAGACCACCGTCCCCGCGGAGGCCGTCACAGCTCACCCGCAAGGACTTCGTCGCCGACCAGGAAGTCCGCTGGTGCCCCGGCTGCGGGGACTACTCGATCCTGGCCCAGACCCAGAAGGTGATGCCCGACTTCGGCGTGCCCGCAGGAGAACATCGTCTTCATCTCGGGCATCGGCTGCTCCGGGCCGCTTCCCGTACTACATGAACACGTACGGCTTCCACTCGATCCACGGCCGCGCCCCCACGCTCGCCACCGGCCTCAAGATCGCGCGCCCGGACCTCATGGTCTGGGTGATCACGGGCGACGGCGACGCGCTGTCGCATCGGCGGCAACCACTTCCTGCACTCGATGCGCAGGAACCTGGACATCAACGATCGTCATGTTCAACAACCGGATCTACGGGCTGACCAAGGGCCAGACCTCGCCCACCTCGGAGTTCGGCAAGCGCACCAAGTCCACGCCGCATGGGCTCGGTGGACCGCCCGGTCATGCCGCTGACCCTCGCCCTGGCAGCCGAGGCGACGTTCGTGGCGCGGACCGTGGACACCACCACGGAGCACATGCAGGAGCACGCTCGAGGCGCGCCGGCCGGCACCACGGGGCGTCGTTCGTCGAGGTCCTCCAGAACTGCAACATCTTCAACGACGGCGCGTGGCGCGAGTTCACCGACCGTGAGGTCCGCGACGACCGCATGCTGGTGCTCGAGCACGGCAAGCCCCTCATCTTCGGCAAGGAGCGCGACAAGGGGATCCGCCTGCGCGGCCTCCACCCCGAGGTCGTCACGATCGGCGAGGATGGCGTGACCGAGGCCGACCTCGCTGGTCCACGACCAGTACGCCGAGGACCCGTACCTCGCGCTCATCCTGTCGCGGATGTTCTGGCCAGAGTTCCCGGTGCCGGTGGGCATCCTCCGCCAGGTGGAGCGGCCGACCTACTCCGAGCTGATCGACGACCAGATCGCCGAGGCGATCGCCAAATCCGGCCCGGGCGACCTGCGCAAGGTGCTCCAAGCCGGCGAGACCTGGACGGTGGAGTGACCGATGCTGTGCCCTGTCTGCCGCTTCGACAACTTCCAGGGCGAGGACACCTGCGCCAACTGCGGCGCCGGCCTCGGCAACGCTGACACGCCCCAGCCGGCGCTCGACTACCAGGACACCATCCTGGGCGAGCACCTCGACCGGCTCGGCATCGGGTCGCCCGTCACCGTGGTCCCCGGTCTCCCGGTGGCCGATGCCATCCGCCAGATGCATGCGTCCGGCGGCGACTGCCTGCTGGTGGTGGAGGGCGAGCAGCTGGTGGGCATCTTCACCGACCGTGATGCGGTGGTGAAGGCGACCGACAAGCGCCTCGGAATGTACAAGGTCCGCGACTTCATGACGCCAGACCCCGTGGTGCTGCGCCATGACGACACGTTGGCCGTGGCGATCCACAAGATGGCCGTCGGCGAGTTCCGCCACATCCCGATCGTCGAGGAGGGCCGGCCGATCGGCGTGGTTGCCGCCGCCGACATCTTCCGCCACCTCGTCCTCTCGCTGGGGTGACGCTCCGCCCGGTGAGGACTGTGGCGACCGCGCCCAGGGTCGCGGTCCTCGCGGACGACCTGATCTGGGCGACGCGCCTCTCCGAGATCGTGCGGCGCGCGGGCGGCGAGCCCGTCGGCCTGTCGTCCTCGGCGCTGCTGCGGGCCGCCCTGTCGACGCTCGACGGGTGTGTCGTGGACCTCACGGCGCGCTCCTACGACGGGATCGCCGCCGTGATCGCCGCGGCGACCGCCAAGGTGCCCACGGTGGCCGTGGGCCAGCACGACGACGCCGACGAGCGGCGGGCGGCGCGCGAGGCGGGTGCCGCGAAGGTGTACGCGTACCGCGCGCTGTTCGAGCACGGCGACCGCGATCTGGGCGGATGGGTCGCTGCGCTCCGGGGCGGAGAGGCGGGCCAGTGACCCGGGTGTCGATCCCGGCGGAGCGATATGCCGAGCGACTGGAGCGGGCGAGGGCGGCCGCGGCCGACGACGGCCTCGACGCCCTGCTGATCGGCGTGGGGGCGGACCTCCGGTACCTGGCCGGGTACGCCGCGATGCCGCTCGAGCGCCTCACGCTCCTGGTGGTGCCCACCGCCGCGGGCTCGGCCATGACGCTCATCGCCCCCCGGCTGGAGGCCGCGCCAGCGCGGTCCTGCCCCGCCGCTGCGACCGGCGCGGTCACCTTGGCCACGTGGGAGGAGACCGAGGACCCGATGCTTCTCGTCGCGTCCGTGCTGGAGGCCGCGAGCGGGCGCCGCGCGGTCGGGCCGGTCGTCGTGGCGGTGTCGGACGGGATGCGCGCGGCCTTCGTCCTCGGGCTCCAGCGCGTGCTGCCCGGCGCCCGGTTCAGCCTCGCCTCGGCCGTGCTGCGCGGGCTGCGGATGTGCAAGGACGAGGACGAGATCGCGCTGCTGCGCGAGGCGGCGCACGCGGCGGACCGCGTCGTGACGCAGATCGCTGGCGGCAGGCTTGTCGGCCGTACCGAGGCGGACGTCGCCCACGAGGTCCGCGACCGGCTCGTCGCCGAGGGCCACGACAACAGCGAGTTCTGGATCGTCGCGTCCGGCCCCAATTCCGCCTCCCCGCACCACGACGCGGGCGAGCGGGTCATCGGGGTCGGCGAGCCTGTGGTCATCGACATCGGCGGAATGCTCTGCGGCTACGGGTCGGACATCACGCGGACGGTGTGGATCGACGGCGGCGACCCGGCGCTCGGCCCGCACCCCGACTTCCTGCGGCTGTACACCGTGCTCCGCGACGCCCAGGCGGCGGCGACGGCGGCGGTCCGGCCCGGCATCCCGGCGGAGGCCGTGGACGCCGTCGCGCGCAAGGCCATCACGGCGGCGGGCTTCGGGCCCAACTTCATCCACCGCACCGGGCACGGCATCGGCCTCGAGGGGCACGAGGACCCCTACCTGGTGGCGGGGAACGCCGAGCCGCTAGCAGTTGCGAACGCGTTCAGCGTGGAGCCGGGGATCTACCTCGAGGGGCGGTTCGGCGCCCGGATCGAGGACATCGTCGTCTGCGGCGAGCACGGCCCGATCGTCCTCAACGAGCTTGCCCGCGAGCTATTCGTCGTCCATGGGTGACGCGGCCCGGCCGCGCGTCTACCTCCGTCCGCCGCGGCGAGACCGACTGGAACGTCGCCGGGCGCCTGCTGCCCTGCACGGGCCAGCGCTCAACGCCGATGTGAGCGACAGGCCCGGGCGGCTCGGTCGGCGGGCGGTCCGCTGGCACACTCGCGTTGTGCGCTCGGCCCCCCGAAGGCGGCGAATGTGGCACGGGGCGGCTCGCGCGGTGGATGATGCGCTCGTGGAGCCGCGCGGTGCGCCAGGCAATGGCGGAGCTCGGAACCGCCATCCGCGTCCAGCCACCTGCGGGGTATGATCCGAAGACCGGTCGCAGTCCTCGACCGCCGACACGAGCCCACGATGACCACCTCCACCACGCGGGTGCCTAGCCCGCTGAACCCGCGCTGATGAGCCGGCACAGCCGGCACACTCGGCATTCGCCGCCGATCCTCGCCGGGGAGCCGATGCCCCTCGGCTCCCACAGTGAGCCCAACGCTGCGGCGGCCGCCACCATGCACGAGGCCCGCGAGCAGAGCGGCCGTGTCCGTGGCGCGCCCCAGCCTGTCGGCGACTCCAGCGCACCCGAGACCGCCGCGTCGCCCGCCATCGCCGCGCCGCCCGCGAACGTGGCGGCGCCCGGCCCGGAACCTGTCGGCGGCGACGGGGTTGCGGACGGCCTGCGCACCACCTGCACCCAGGCGCAGCTGCGCCGGTTCATCAAGAGCCGCCCGTGGATCCCCATGCACGAGCTCCGGCGCCGCTTCGGCATCGCCGGCGGCGACGACGACGTCACACCGGTCCGAACCGCGGACGGGACCGTCTTCGTGGGCCTCCCGTCGGCCGAGGGCCGCATGCTGGGCGAGCTGATCAACAGCGGCGACGTGGGCTATGAGCTCAGCCTCGACCCAGGTGCCCCGATCGTTGTGGGCGTGTACCCGATGCGCCCGGTGCCGCGCGGCTGACGGCTGGTAGCCGACTGTCTCCGCGCGCGTCCCGCGCTCGTTCTGCAGGCGCGGTCCCGCCCCGACGCACGGCGATGAGCCGGGCGTCCCGCACCTTGGGGAGGATCATCAATCTGCCCGTCTTGCTCTTCTGTCCGCCAGGGTCGACATCGGAATCGGCCGCCGACTTGCCTCCCCATGGTCGGCCTGTCACCGTGCCTCAGGCAAGCGCGACGACGGACAAGGAACGAGGCCGTTCGCAATCAACCACAGGTTCGCGACCACGCGAGGCACGCCGCTGGCGCGGCACGGTCCGGTCGAGGCTACGCCGCATCCGCATTTGCCGGCACCGCGCTCCGGAGCTCACGAAGCGATGCCTGGTCGAGGCTCGCGATGCGCGGCAGGTCCGTCTGGTCGGTCCGCAGCAGCCGCTCGCGGAGGGTGGCCAGCAGAAGCCTGCTGACCTCGGGTACCACCATCACGGCCCGAAGGGCCTCGCCCGGCACCTCCAGCAGCGTCGTGGGCTCCACCGCCACCACGTCGGCCGTGCGGGCGCTGCCGGTCAGCGCCGCGATCTCGCCGAACACGTCGCCGGGGCCCATGACCGCGAGCACCCGGTAGCCGTCCGCCTCCGCGATGCCCGCCGCCGCCTCGCCGCCGAGGATGAACGCGGCCGTCGAGGCGGTTTCGCCGCGCGCCACCAGGCGCGTGTCGGCGGCGACATCGCGCACGGTGGCCCGGGCGGTGAACGCCGACCTCTGTGCCGCCGATAGTCGCGCGAACGTCGGCATGCTGGCCGCCAGGCGATCGAAGTCGGCGGGCGTGGCGGCCCGGCTCGGAACGACGGCCCCTTGTCCGCGCTCGCCCTCCCCCGCCTCGGCGGCGCGCAGGGCCGCCAGGCCCCGACGCCACTCTGCGGCCGGCCGGCCGATGCCCGGCGCCACCAGCGCGGCGAGCCCGACACCCAGTGTCAGGATCGAGGCGAGCGCGAGCAGGATCCTCACGTTCACCACGTCGGCGAGTCCCGCGCAGGCCATCCCGGCCAGGAACACCACATCGCGGGCGGCGAACATGGCCGAGAACACGCGACCCCGGAGCTCGCGCGGCGTGTGGCGCTGGAGCAGCGTCTGGCGCGCCACGGACATCGGCGAGTTGAAGGCGCCCGACAGCACCGCGAAGCCGATCGCCACGCTCATCACTGGCGACCCTGCGTACCCGAGGCCCGCCACGCCCATGCCGGCCGCGCCGACGAACACCCACAGGCCGGTCGGCAGGCGATCGCTCCAGCGGGCCATCAGCAGGCTCCCGATGACGAAGCCGATCGACGTCAGGCCCTCCTGGACGCCGTACTCGAACTCGCTGGCGCCCAGCTCGCGGATCGACATCGGCAGCAGCAGCACGTTCCACAGGCCGATGGCGAAGAACGCCGGGGCGATGACGATGAACAGCGACCGCAGGGTCGGCGTGGTCCAGATGGTCGAGATGCCCACCCGCAGGTTCGCCACCACCACCCCAACCGATGCGGACTCGTCCACTTGCGCAGCCGGGAGGCGCACCCGGAGGAGCACGATGCAGGCGGCCGCGAAGACGAACGTCAGGGTGTCGATCCAGAACGCCCAGTCCACCGAGAGCGCGGACGCGAGCAGCCCGGCCCCGGCGAACCCGATGGCGGTGGACCCGAACGACGCGATCGAGAGGTACGCGTTGGCGGCGGCGAGCTCGTCGTCGGCTGCTATCTCCGGGACGAGGCTCTCGTAGGCCGGGTCGAAGAACTGGCGCAGCGACGCGTTGACGAGCAGCGCGGCGAACAGGAACGCAATGTGGACGCCGACGAGCAGCGGGATCAGCGCGACCGCGACCGTCTGGAGCACGCTCGTGCCCACCATGACGCGCCGCTTGTCCCAGCGGTCCACGAACACGCCGGCGACCATCCCGACGAGCACCGTGGGGATCGCGGCAGCCATCAAGGTGGCCCCGACGAGGAACGCCGAGCCGGTCAGCTCGTAGACGAGGATGGCCGCGGCGAGGTCGGTCAGCGACGAGCCGGCGGTCGACACCAGCTGGGCAAGCCACAGCAGCGCGAAGTCGGGCTTGCGGAAGACCGCGGTGGAGCTTGGCGTGGCGCCGTGGGGCGCGGCGGCGTCGGTCACGGGCAGGATTGTGGCAGGCAGGCCGAGGCGACGGGCGCCAGAATCGACGACGGCCGACCCGTCATGGGCCGGCCGTCGAGGTGTTTGCGGTCAGTCGCGCCGGATGTGGCCCTCGCCGGGGCCGACGCGGCGGGCGAGCTCGTCGCCGCCGCGCATGATGATCCCGTCGTCGCCGCGCAGCATCGAGTGGCCTTCGACGTCCTCGCCGTCATCAGGGATGGCGTTCCGACGGATGGCGCTCTCGCCCTCGCCGCGGCGGGCGTGGCCGTCGCCCTCGTCACGCCGGAGCCTGTGCCCCTCGACGTCGTCGTCGGGCACCGCGTTGCGCTTGATGAACTCGTCCGCGTCGGACCGCTTCTGGGACACGTCCAAACCCCTTCCGAAACCGCTTCGCTGGCTGGCGATGCGGGCACTCTGGGGGCTTGAACGGCCAGAGGTCAAGGCTCCCGACGACGGCCCACGTGTCGTGTGCGTGACACGACGGCCTCAGCGACCGATTTGGACGCCCTCGAGCGCCAGCAAAGCCGCCTTGAGGTCCAGCGCCGCCTCAAAGCCGCCCCAGGCGGCCGCGCCGTACCCGCCGAGGGTGCCGTTGGCAGCGATCACGCGGTGGCACGGGACGATGAGGCCCACCGGGTTGCGCCCCACGGCGCCGCCCGTCGCCTGGGCGGCACCCGGCCGACCCGCCCGCCGTGCGACCTCGCCGTAGCTCAGGGTGGTCCCGCGGGGGATCGCCCGAACCACCCCGAGGATCAGCCGGTCCCAGTCGGGCCGGTCGCCGAGGTCCACAGGCAGCGCCCCGAGGTCCACGGCTTCGCCGGCCAGCATCGCCTCGACTGCACCTGACGCGTCGCGCGCCAGCGCCGCGGCCGCAGTCCCGGCATCGTCGGGCGACACCACCAGCCCGCGGCGCGCTAGGGCGGCCGCGAACCCCTCGGGCGTGGAGAGCAGCGACAGCGCCGCAACGCCCCGAGCGGTCGCCGCCAGGCGCACCGGCCCGAACGCTGATGGCACCTCGGCAGCGACACAGAATGCATAGAAGATATTCACGGTTGGAAGTGTTGCATCCTTGAGTGAGTGCTGGCATGATGCCCGAGCCATGTCGCACATCATGTTCGCCTTCGACGCCAAGCAGAAGCCTTGGCGGCCTGGTCGGGAGACTCGGGCCCTGGGGCTCTGAAGGCGCGCGAGCGACGAACCCAGAGCCTCCGGGACCGGAGGCGATGAAGGGGCCGCGAACACCCAACGGTGGACGCGGCCTTTGTGATTCTTCGGGCCTCCGGAACCGCGGGCGATCCCAGCGGAAAGGACAAGTCCGGTATGCACCTCCTCCTCTACGGCCCGGGACGCCTCGGCGGCGCGATCGAGGCTGCCGCCACGGACCAGGGATGGACTGTGACCTCGATCGGACGCCCTGCGGCCCGCGGCGCCCGTCCCGCTGCGCCCACCGCGGACGTGGTGGTCGACGCGTCGCTCGGCGGCTCGGTCTCTGCCAATGTGGCCCACGCGCTCGCGAGCGGCAACCGGGCGCTCATCCTCGCCGCCACTGGCTGGGATGCGGACCAGCCCCGCGTTCGGGCGATGCTCGCCGAGCACGACGCCGCCGCGGTCGCGGCGACCAACCTCTCGCTCGGCGCCGCGCTGTTCCTGCGCCTCACGGAGACCGCGGCCGCCTGGTACGCCCGGGCCGGCGCCTTCGAGCCGTCGATCGTCGAGTGGCACCGCCGCGGCAAGGCGGACCGCCCGTCGGGCACGGCGCGCGCCATAGCCCGCCGGATCGTGGCGGCCGACCCGCGCTGGGTCGGCCCAGACGAGGCCGGCGATCTCGCGGACGCGCGTCCCGCGCTCGAAGTGGCCGGCATCCGTGCGGGCGCCGCGCCGGGCTCCCATCTGGTGACCTTCGACGGGCCCGGCGAGTCGATCGAGCTGCGGCTCACGGCCCGCAACCGCACCGCCTATGCCGACGGCGCCCTCGCGGCTGCGCGGTGGCTCGTCGCCGAACCCCGCTCCGCTGGCCTTCACCCGTTTGACGCTGTCGTGGACGACCTCCTCGAGGCGCCCGTGGCCGTCCCGGCCTGATCCGACACCCCAGCAAGGGACCCCGAAAGGAGATCGACATGGACCGCCTCACCCGTTCCGCCCACCACGCCACCCCCCGCCTCCGCGGCGCCTTCACCGCGCTCGTCACCCCGTTCACCTCCGACGGCACGCTCGACGAGGCCGCTTACCGCCGGCTGGTCGCCTGGCAGGTGGTCGTCGGGATCGACGGGCTGGTCCCGGTTGGCACTACCGGCGAGTCGCCGACGCTGTCAGCCGCCGAGCGCGACCGCTGCATCGCGATCGCCGTCGAGACCGCCGATGCGCGCCCGTCCACCGGCGGCCGGATCCCGGTCATCGCGGGCACCGGCTCCAACGACACACGGGGCTCCATCGAGGCGACTCGCCGGGCCGCCGCCCTGGGCGCCGACGCCGCGCTCATCGTCACGCCCTACTACAACAAGCCCGACCAGCGGATGCTCGAGGCGCACTTCCGCGCCGTCGCAGACGAGGGCGGGCTGCCGATCGTCGTCTACAACGTGCCCGGCCGCACCGGCGCCAACGTCGAGGCGGACACGTTCCTCCGGCTCGCCGAGCACCCGCGCGTGGTGGCGGTCAAGGAGGCCAGCGGCAACATCGAGCAGCTCGCGGTGATCTGCCGCGACCGCCCGCGCGACGTCGCGGTCCTCTCCGGCGACGACGCGGCCACGCTCGCGATCCTCGCGATGGGCGGTGACGGGGTGATCTCCGTGGCGTCCAACCAGATCCCGGCCGAGATGAGCGCCCTCGTCCGCGCATGGCACACCGGCGACTGGGCCGAGGCGCGCCGCATCCACGACCGCTGGCTTCCCCTGCTCCGCGCGAACTTCCAGGGTGCCCCGAACCCGGTCCCGGCGAAGGCGGCGATGCTGGCGATGGGCCTGCTCGAGACGGACGCCACGCGCCAGCCACTCCTCCCGCTGGCCAAGGCGCCGCGCGAGCGGCTCACGTCGCTGCTCCGCGCGCTCGGCCTGCTCGACGGCGGCGGACGGATGCCGGCGGTCGCGGTCGAGGACGAGACGGCGGGCGCGCCGGTGGCCGACGAGGCGGCCGCATGACGGGGGCGGGCGACCCGTCGACACCAATGGCTTCCCCCGCGACCGGGACGGCCGGCGCGCCGTCGATGGGTGCGCCGGCCGACTCGGCCCCGATCCTCGCAGACCTCGACGCGGGCCGACGCCGCGCCGCGGTGCCGGACCCGACCGCCCCGGGCGGGTGGCGCGCGGACCCCGAGGTCAAGGCGGCGATCCTCGCCTGCTTCCGCGACCGGGCGCTCGCGTCATGGAACCTCGGCGGCGCGCTGCAGTTCCAGGACCGCATCGGCCTGCCGGTGAAGGACCTGCTCCACGGGCCCGAGGCGACTGCGGCAGCCGAGGCGGGCCGAGCGTGGCGCGTGGTGCCGGGCGGGACCTCCGTCCGCGGCGGCGTGTACCTCGGGCCGGGCGTCGTGGTGATGCCGCCCTCGTTCGTGAACGTGGGTGCGTGGATCGGCGAGGACGCGATGGTGGACTCGCACGTGCTGGTGGGCTCGTGCGCCCAGATCGGCGCGCGCGTGCACCTCTCAGCGGGCGTGAGTATCGGCGGCGTGCTGGAGCCTGCCGGAGCGCGCCCGGTCGTCGTCGAGGACGGCGCGTTCGTCGGCGCTGGCTGCTCGCTGCTCGAGGGCGTGCTCGTCGGAGCCGGGGCGGTTCTCGGCGCGGGGGTCGTGCTGACGGGCACGTCCCGGCTCTACGATCTGGTCCGCGGCCGCGTCCTCGTCGGGACGCCAGACGAGCCGCTGGCCGTCCCGCCGGGCGCCGTGGTGGTGCCCGGGACGCGACCGGCGGGCGGCGACTTCGCGGCCGAGCACGGGCTCGCGATGTCGGTGGCCCTGCTGGTGAAGGACCGCGATGCGGGACAGACGCCCGGGTCGCCCTGGAGGACGCACTGCGATGAGTCCGGTCCGCGAGTCGGGGCCCCCGCCCGGGCACCAGGCTGCGCTCGCGGCCCGCCGCGGCCGGCCGCCGGCCCGCAACGAGGTGTGCCGCAACGGGCGCCTGGCGGGCCTCGCCCCGGCGGACCTCGCCGAGTGGTTCGGCACGCCGGCCTACGTGTACGACCTCGACGTTGTCGGCAGACAGGTGGCGGCGCTCCGGGCCGCGCTGCCCGCCCGCTTCGATCTCGCGTACGCGGTCAAGGCAAACCCGAACCTTGCGGTGCTCCGGCATCTGGCGGCGATGGGCCTGGGCGCGGACGTGGCGTCAGGCGGGGAGTTGCGGCACGTCGTGCGCGCGGGCTTCGACCCGTCGCGTGTGGTGATGACAGGCCCCGGCAAGCGGGACGAGGAGCTGTCCGCGGCGGTGGCGACCGGCGTGCGCGTGGTCACCGTGGAGTCCGTCGGCGAGCTCCGCCGTCTCGCCCGCCTCGCCGAGGGCGCGGGCCGCCGCCAGCCGATCCTGCTGCGGGCCGCGGTCACCGACGCGGCGCGCCTCGAGCGCGTCCGGCTCGTGGGCGACGACGGCGCGGGCAAGTTCGGCATGGACATGGCGGACCTGCGGATCGCCGCGGCCGAGGGGGTGGCCTCGCCTTGGCTGGACCCGATCGGCCTGCACGCCTTCGGGGCGTCCAACGTGACCGACGCCACGGCGCTGGCGATGCACGTCGAGGCGGCCGTGGAGACGTCGAAGGCCCTCGCGCGCGAGGCCGGCTTCGGACTGCGGCTCGTGGACGCCGGCGGCGGGCTGGGCATCCCGTACGAGGCGAGCGAGGCCGAGCTCGACGTGGCCGCGCTGGGCGCCCAGCTGGCGGCCCTGTCGACCCGGATGGACGACGACCCGGCAACGCGCGAGACGCGGCTGCTGCTCGAGCCGGGCCGGTTCCTGGTGGGCCCGGCGGGCGCGTACCTGACCCGCGTGCTCGAGCGCAAGCAGGTGGGCGGCCACTACGTCGTCATCGTGGACGGTGGGATACATCACGTCCTTCGGCCGGCGCTCGTGGGCCAGGAGCACCGCGTGCGCGTGCTGACGGGCGCGGGCGCGGGCTTGAGCGCCGGGCCGAACCGCCTTCCGGTGACCGTCGCCGGTCCGCTGTGCTCGGGTCTCGACGTGTTCGCGCAGGCGGCGGTCATGGCGCTGCCGGACCCCGGGGACCTCATGGCGGTGCTCGACGTTGGCGCGTACGGCGCCACCGAGTCGATGCCGCTGTTCCTCTCGCACCCGATGCCGCCCGAGATCGCGGTGCGGGCCGGCCAAGCGTGGGTGGCGCGCCCGAGGATCGACCCCGACGTGTGGCTGGGCTGGCAGACGGGGGAGCCCGGGGACGCGTGACCCGGCCCGAGGTGGTCCGCGAGGCGCCGCTCCCGGAGCTCGTGAAGCGGGCGCGGGCGCTGGTCGCCGTCGGCGACCGGCGCTTGCTGGGCATCGGGGGGCCGCCGGGCGCCGGCAGGTCCGCCCTGGCCGCGGCGATCTGCGCGGCGCTGGGGCCGGCGACCGCCGCCCTCGTCCCCACGGACGGCTTCCATCGCTCGAACGAACGGCTCGTCGAGTTCGGTCTGCGCGACCGCGATGCTCGGCCGCGAGTGGGTCCACTGCAGCGACGAGGCCAACGCCGCCCGCATCGCACCCTCCGAGGCCCGCGCCGGCCTCGTGATCGAGGGGTGGCCGCGGCGATAGGTTCCGCGGGCTTCAGGCGTCGGCTCGAAGCACTCGCTCCCAGGGCTGGCTGATGTCGTGGTTCGGGCCTATCACCGACTCGTACAGCGCGTTCGCCGCCTCCGAGTAGCCGCTGACGAAGGCGACCAGGCAGCCCATCCGCGCCAACCGATGCAGCGCCTCGAGAACGACGGCCCGCGCCAGGCCCCGCCGCCGGTGGGCAGGCACCGTGGCCACGGGCTCCAGGTACGCGGTGCGCGTGACGTCGTCGAACCAGGCCGTGCAGAACGCCCCGACCGAGCCGTCCGCGGCCACGGCCACGATGTCGAGATCACGCCGGTACAGCGGGGCCGTCTGGATGTGGTGGTACCACTCCGGATGGTCTCGGTTGTTGCGCGCCACCGCAATGTTGTCATCGTGGAACCCGAGGCCCGACGCGTAGCAGCGCTCGAGGAGCTCCAGCCCGTCGCGCATCGGGCGGATCTCGTAGCCGGGCGCGGGTGGGACGTCCGGGAGGGGCACCCCGAGATCACGTCGATGCTGCACCTCGCACGCGCCGGCCCGGTCGACGACACGGTAGCCGCGGCCGTCAGCAGGTCGGCCATCGCATCGTCGGCTGCGTCCGCCCAGACCCGCACTACCCGACGTCCGTCCCGCTCGACGGCGAGCAGCGCCTCAGCCGCCACGACCATCTCGGCGTCGAGCGCTGGCGTTCGGGCAGCCGGGTCCGCGTTGAGAAATGCCTCGCCTGGTCCCTCCGGACAGGCCATCGCCACGAGTCTCGCCCCGTCCTCCCAGAGCGCGACGTGCGTGTCGGGTGCCAGACGCTCGAGATCCGGGTTCGCGAACCACCACCAGTAGTCGAGGCGTGCGACGTGCCAGGAGCGCTCGCGGCGGCGGTTCGCAAGCATCGCCCGACGGAGAGCTCGCGCGCCGCCCAGTAGTCGTCGTCATCGCTCCAGGACCGCATCCGAAGGGTCATCGCGTGCCTCCTCGACCCGCAGGGTGCCAGCAGCCGCAGGTGGTCGGCCCGTCCAGACCGCCATTCGGACGGTGACCTTCGGCCCGACCATCAGACCCGCGCCGCAGTACCGCGCCGGGAACCGGCCACCGCGGAAGAACGCTCTCGCCGGCAGCACCGCCATTCGCGACCATGACCGTTGGCGACTACCGCCTCGGCCTGGAGCTCTCGAAGCTGGCGTGGAAGCTCGGCGAGCCGATGACCGGTACCGCGACCCTGTCGTACGCAGGTTCGGCGTCTGGGATCATCGTCGGGGTCGCCAGCGGTCTGATGGTGTTCGGCTACCTCGAGGTTGGCGGCTCGATTCACCTGATGGGTCCCTCCACGGCCGATTGCGCGCCACATGACATCTCGCCCGCGGCACCGGTCATCGCGTCCCCCGACAAGGGCGATTGTGCCCACGGCCCTGCGAACCCGTCCGACAACTGGCTCGGCCAGCTGATGCAGGCGCAGGGCAGTAGCTCCCCGCCGGCACCTGGACGTCACGGCGCAGGCCCAGTTCACCGAGGCCACGTGCGACGGTGCCCGATGCAACCTCTCGACCACGGCTCGCGTGACGGTCGGGGGCTGAGACCGCGCGACGCGGCTCGGTCCGACGGCAGCGCAGTTCGTGACCTTCGGCCTGCCCGGGCCCCCGGAACCCACGAGGTATACTCCCCCACAGTATGACGTCGTCCCCTCCCGCCCTCACCGTCCAGCCCATCGAGATCATCCTCCCGATCGAGGGGATGACCTGCGCGTCCTGCGTCAACCGTATCGAGCGGTTCCTCAACAAGACGCCGGGCGTGGCGACGGCCGCGGTCAACCTCGCCACAGAGAAGGCGACGATCCTCGTTGACCCGTCGCTCGCCGGCCGGGACGAGCTGGTCAAGGCCGTCGAGGCGGCCGGCTACGACGTGCGGCCCGAAGCGGCGACCGCGGCGGATGCGACCACCGCCTCGCTCGACGGGGAGCTCACCTCCGAGGACCTTGAGCGCGACCGCGCCCTGCGCGAGACGCTGCGGATGTCGATCGCAGCCATCGCCGCCTCGGTCGTGGTCATGGTCCTGATGTTCTGGCCCCAGACCGTGGTGTCGATGACCGACATCAACAGAGTGATCCTGCTGCCGGCCACGTTCATCGTGGCCTGGGCGGGCAGCCGCTTCTACCGCGCCGCCTGGAAGGCTGGCCGCCACGGCGGCGCGACGATGGACACGCTGGTCGCGGTGGGCACGGCCGTCGCCTGGGCGTACTCCGCGTTCGTCGCCCTGTGGCCGGACGTGATCCGCAACGCCGGCATCATGCCTGAGACCTACTTCGACTCCGCCACGATCATCATCGGGCTGATCCTGCTGGGGAAGTACCTCGAGGGACGGGCGAAGGGCCGGACGACGGGCGCCATCCGCCGCCTCGTGGGGCTGCAGGCCAGGACCGCCCGGCGCATCCGCAATGGCGTGGAGCAGGACGTGGACCTCGCCGTCGTCGTCCCGGGCGACCTGCTGCGCGTCCGGCCCGGCGACAAGGTGCCAGTGGACGGCGTCGTGATCGAAGGCATGTCCGCGGTGGACGAGTCCATGCTCACCGGCGAGCCGATCCCCGTCACCAAGAACCCCGGCGACGAGGTCATCGGCGCGACGCTCAACACGACGGGCTCGTTCGTGATGCGCACCACGCGCGTCGGCCGGGACACCGCGCTCGCCCGCATCGTGCGACCTGGTCCAGCGGGCGCAGGGCAGCAAGGCCCCGATCCAGCGCATGGCGGACCAGATCAGCGCGGTCTTCGTGCCGACCGTCCTCGCGATCGCGGCCGCCACATTCGTCATCTGGCTGGTCTTCGGCCCCGAGCCGCGCTTCACGCTCGCGCTCATCGGCGTTCATCGCCGTCGTGATCATCGCGTGCCCCTGCGCCATGGGCCTCGCGACACCCACCGCGATCATGGTGGGCACGGGCAAGGGCGCCCAGCCGGGATCCTCGTCCGGGGTGGCGAGGCGCTCGAGGCGGCGGCCGGATCGACACCGTGGTCATGGACAAGACCGGCACCCTCACCCTGGGCAGGCCCGCGGTGGCCGAGGTGGTCCCCGCACCGGGCTTCGACGTCTCGCGCGTGCTGGACCTGGCGGCATCGCTCGAACAGGGCTCGGAGCACCCGCTGGGCGAGGCGATCGTGCGCAAGGCGCGCGAGACTGAGCTCGGCTTCGGCAAGGCGTCGTCGTTCGAGGCGATCGTCGGGCGGGGCGTCAGCGGTGATCTCGACGGTGCCCGGGTGCTCGTCGGCAGCCGGCGTCTGCTGGCGGAGCGGGGCGTGGACACCAGCCTGCTCGAGCGGGCGGCCGCGGATCAGCAGGCGAACGGCGCGACGGTCGTGTTCGCGGCGGTGGACGGCGCGGCAGCGGGCGTCATCGCCATCTCGGACCCGGTGAAGGCCGAGGCGGCTGAGGCGGTGCGGGGTCTGCGTGGCACGGGTCTGGATGTCTGGCTGCTCACCGGCGACGCGCGCGTGACCGCCGAGGCCGTCGCGCGAGCGGTGGGCATCCCCGCAGACCGCGTGATCGCCGAGGTGCTCCCGGGCGAGAAGGACGCGGTCATCGAGCGGCTCCAGGGCGAGGGCCACAAAGTGGCCATGGTCGGCGACGGAATCAACGACGCGCCGGCGCTGGCGCGGGCGGACCTCGGCGTGGCGATCGGGACGGGCGCTGACGTGGCCATCGAGGCGTCCGACGTGACGCTGGTCGGGGGCGACCCCCGGCTGGTGGGCTCGGCGATCGCGCTCTCGAAGTGGACGCTGCGGGTCATCCGCCAGAACCTGTTCTGGGCATTCGCGTACAACGTGCTGCTGATCCCGATCGCGATGGGCGCGCTGTACCCCGCGTTCGGCGTGACGATCAACCCGGCGCTCGCTGCGGGTGCGATGGCGCTCTCGTCGGTCAGCGTGGTGTCGAACTCGCTCCGGCTCCGGCGCGTGGACGTGCGGCCGGGGCAGCTGACGCCGATGCGGCGCGGGACGCTCGGGCTCGTGCGGGACGGGGCGTACCTGCTCGCGATCGGCCTGATCGGCCTCGCCGTCGCGGGCGGCGTGCTCGCGGCGGACCAGGCGGTCGACGCGGCGCTGCCGACCGTCTCGGTCGCGAACACCATGACCGTGAAAGCCGGCCAGCTGACCGTGATCGAGTTGGCGAACACGAGCGGCTCTGTGCAGGCCTGGATGGCGGACGGCCTGGCCAACGTGGAACTGCTCACCCGGCCCGGCCAGACCTCGCGGATCCGCGTCGCGATCTCACAGCCGGGGATCTACATGACGTCGCTCGGCTCGCCCGACTGGATCGGCGCAGCCATGGGGACCCTCGTCGTCACGCCGTAGCGCCGCCGGGAACTCCGCCGTCGCCCGCCACGTCTGGCGGGGCGCCCGGGAGCCTGGCTCGCCGGGCGAGGAGGAGGCGTGCCGGCCGGGTCCGACTGCGGTCGGGTCCGGCCGCGCGCGTGCCAGAGCTTTCGCGCGGCGCTCTGCTACCCAAGCTCGAACACACGAGCCGTCTTCTGGGCGCGGTCCTCCAGCTCGGTCGTCGTGCGGACCTCGTAGGTTGCCAGTTCGACGAGTCCGTCGGCCGGGAGGTAGGCCCGGCCCGGGTCGCCCACCAGCACCTCCTGGCCTGTCGCGTGGCAACGGCGCAACCACGGCCAGATCCGCTCGGCGAAGCCGGTCTCGTACCAGGTGTCGCCGGCGAGGACGACGTCGGCGTCGGGCGGCTCGTCGTCGAGGACGTCGCGCTTGACGACGCTGATTTGTCGGCCCGAGGCCTTGGCGTTGAGGGTGATCGCCGCCCAGCTGAACGGGTCGATGTCGGTCGCGGTCACATCCTGCGCGCCTGCGTCGAGTGCCGCAAGCGCGCACAGGCCGGACCCTGACGCCACGTCGAACACCCGCTTGCCCGACACGCGCTCGGGGTGATCGCGCAGGTACCGCGCCAGCGCGAGTCCGCCGGCCCACGCGAAGGCCCAGTAGGGGAGCGGCGCGTCCTCGTCGTGCGTCTCGAGCTGCGTCGCCCGCCAGAGCGGCAGCACCTCGTCGGCGAGGTGGAGGCGCAGGTGCTCCGCGCCTGGTACGGGGCGCAGGCGCGTGTGGCGCAGGACGAAGGCGCGGGGGTCGGCGGCCATCGCGCGATGCTACGGCGTCTTGCCCGCGTACACTCGGTCACCATGGAACCGGAGCCCGCCGACGCCCCCACCCTCACGCCCGCCGACCGCTTCGCCCGGATCGAGGTCCCGCCCGACGCGCGCGACCTGCGCGGCACGTTCCCCCACCGCTATGCGGTCGACGTCCGCTTCGGCGACACCGACGCCATGGGCCATGCCAACAACTCGCGGTTTCTCACCTACGTGGAATCGGCGCGCCTCGCGTACTGGGAGGCGGCCACCGGCGAGCCGTTCGCGCTCGCCACGCACGGCGCGCAGGAGTCGCTGATCCTCGCCGAGGTGCGGGTGGCGTTCCGCTCGCCGGCGGTGTTCGGGGAGACGCTCACCGTGGAGACGCGCGCGGGCCGTGTCGGCCGCAGTTCGTTCACGATGCAGCACCGGATCACCGCGTCCGCCTCGGACCGTGGACCGGCGCGCCTGGTCGGTACCGCAGACGACGTCCTGGTGATGTACGACTACGAGCGGGCGCGCCCGCAGGCGATCCCCGAGGCGGCTGTGGCGCGCCTGGAGGCGTTCGAGGGGCGCCGGCTGCGGGACTGAAAGTGGTGGTCCTCTGTCCCAGATGGGCTGGAGGGCGCAGGTCGTCGGCGACGTCACCGGCAGTCCCCTGTGCGGACGTCCAGGACATGGTCGGGACGGCCGTCGCCTGACGGCACCGGCGGGTCGGCCCGCGGCACCTGGGCTCGCCTTCCTGCCGGCGCTGCCGCATGGTCCACCAGCCCGCGACGCATGTACCAGCGTCCGCCATCGCGAACCCCCAGATGTGCTGGGAGTGCACCGTCGGCGGCGACGAGGTCGGGGAATTGGCCGCATCCCGGGCGGATCGCAATCTTGGGCCGCCAACGGTTGGTCCGGGCGCACATCTGGCGCCTCGGGCGCTCGGCGATCCGCCTTAGGCGCGCCCGGTGCACATTCGGCGGCCCGCGCGATGGGCGGGTGCCGCCCCCGGCCGCTACGCCTCGAAGCGCCGGAAGATCGCGACCGCGTTCTGGCCGCCGAAGCCGAACCCGTTGACCGCCACCGTGTCCACCTTCTGGTGGCGCGCCACGAGCGGGACGTAGTCGAGGTCGCACTCCGGGTCGGGCGTGTGGAGGTTGGCGGTGGGGGAGATGACCCCGTCGCGGATCCCGCCCACCGCCGCAAGCGCCGAGGCGATCCCGGCCGCGCCAACGAGGTGCCCGATCATCGACTTGGGGGACGAGATCTGGCGCGTTGCCGCCGCCGACCCGTACGCCACCTTGATCGCCTTGGTCTCGGTGGAGTCGTTGAGCGAGGTGGACGTGCCGTGGGCCACGATCCAATCGATCTCGTCGGGGGCCACGCCCGCGTTGCGCAGCGCCTTGTCCATCGCCCGCGCCTGCCCGCGCCCCGAGGGGTCTGGAGCGGAGATGTGGAAGGCGTCCGCGGTGAGGGCCCCGCCGATGACCTCGGCGAGCGGCGTGGCGCCACGCGTCAGGGCGTGCTCGGCCGACTCGACGACCATCACGCCGGCGCCCTCGCCCAGGACGAAGCCGTCGCGCGTGCCGTCGAAGGGCCGCGAGGCGGTCTCGGGCGAGTCGTTGCGCTTCGACAAGGCGGTCATGTTGGACAGCGCGGCCACGCCCATCGGCACCACCGGCGCCTCGGAGCCGCCGGTCAGGACCACGTCGCACTCGCCGGTCTGGATCAGCCGCAGGGCGTCGTGGAAGGCGATCACCGAGGTGGCGCAGGCGGCGACCTGGGTCATGACCGGGCCGGTCAGCCCGTACTCCATCGACATCATGCAGGCGGCCATCGAGCCCGACAGGGCGGGCACGGCGAACGCCGACACGAAGCGCGGGCCCTTCGTGTCGGCCACATGCGTCCCGTCGATGATCGCCTCGATGCCACCGCCGCCGGTATTCATGACGACGCCGACCCGATCGCGCTCCTCCTGGCTCATCGCCGCGAAGTCGATCCCCGATGACGCCACGGCCTCCTTGCCGGCCGCCATGGCCAAGTGGATGAACCGGCTCATGCGCCGGGCCATCTTGGGGTCCATCGCCTTGGCGGGATCGAAGTCGAGGACCTCGGCCGCGATCCGGACCTCGAACCCGGACGCGTCGAACGACCGGATCAGGCGCGTCCCGGTCACGGCGTTCTGGAGGTTGCGCCAGTAGGTCTCGAAGTCGTTGCCGATGGGCATGACGGCACCGAGTCCCGTGACGACGGCGCGGCGCGAGAGATCGCTGGAGGGGGGCACGTTCAACTCACCCTCGAATGGTTGGGCGGAAGGGCTGTCGCCGGATTGTAGCCGGTCGCCCCTGCGCGCCCCTCGCTCAGCGGCCGTCCCAGCGCTTGAAGATGATCGCGCCGTTGTGTCCGCCCAGGCCGATGTTGTTCGACAGGGCGTGCCGGACGGTCATTTCCGTGGCTTCGGTCGTGACCCACAGGTCGCACTCCGGGTCGAACTCGGAGTAGTTGATCGTGGGCGGCGCCAGCTGCTCGGCGACGGTCATGATGGTGGCGAACGCCTCGAACGAGCCCGCAGCGCCCATCATGTGGCCGGTCATCGACTTGGTGCCGCTGATCGCGATCGACCGCTCCGACGCGGCGGCGCGCTCGCCGAAGACCGCCCAGATCGCCTGCGCTTCGCGGTTGTCGCCCACGACTGTCGACGTGCCGTGCGGATTGATCAGGTCGATCTCGTCCGCTGGGACCCCGCGGCGCTCCAGGGCCTTCTGCATCGCCCGGGCCGAGCCGGAGCCCCGCTCGATCGGCTGGATCATGTCCCAGCCGTCCGCCGCGCGGCCGTAGCCCACCACCTCGGCGTAGATGCGCGCGCCGCGCGCCCTGGCCATCTCGAGGTCCTCGAGGATCACCGAACCGCCCCCTCGCCCAGGACGAAGCCGTCGCGGGTGAGGTCGAACGGGCGCGAGATGTCCGCGATCGGCCCGCCCGGCCGCGGCGCACCGAGGCCGCGCATGTTGCCGAAACCCGCGTGCGCCACCTCGAGCAGCGGCATCTCGGTGGAGCCGCGATCGACCGCGTGCAGTCGCCACGGCGGATCGCCTCGGCCGCCTCGCCGATCGTTGTGGGTCCCCGTGCAGCACGCCGACACCACGCACATGTTGTGGCCGATTGCGCCGGTCTCGATCGAGATCATCCCGGAGGAGCAGTCGACCAGGCCGTTGGCGATGAACGTGGGCGCCACGCGTTCGGGGCCGCATCTGTCCAGCGCGAGCCAGTTGTCGATCATCAGCTGCTGGCCGCCGGCGCCGGAGCCGAACATCACGCCGACGTCCGTCCGGTTCTCGTCCGTGATCTCGAGCCCGGCGTCCGCCACCGCCTGCTTGGCGGCCGCCACGCCGAAATGCATGGCCGACTCGCTGCGACGGGCGGCCTTGGCGTCCATCCACTCTTGCGGGTCGAAGTCGTGGACCTCGCCCGCCAGCCTTGTGCTCGTACGGGTCGGTGTCGAAGCTGCGTGATCGGTCGCCAGCCCCGACACGCCGTTGACGAGGTTGGACCAGGCGGCCTCGCGACGTCGTTGCCGACAGGGCTGATGACGCCGAGGCCGGTGACGGCGACGCGGCGATAGTAATCGGGCTTGCGCACGGGGTTCCTCTTGGTGTTTGCGGCTTCAGGCCGAGGCCGTGGCGAGTTCGCGCAGGCGATCGGTCCGCAGCGGGGTTGTCGTCGACGGCGGCGGCGTCGGCGACGGGATGGCGAGGCGGTCGGCGGTGGCCCTGTCGTCGAGCGCGATTGACGACAGCGTCGGCCGCGATCCGCTTGACCAGGCCGGTCAGGACCCGGCCGGGGCCGACCTCGATGAATGTGGTGACGCCGGCAGCCCGCATCGCTCGACGCCCCGACCCAGTCCACGCCCGTGGTCAGGTGGTCGACGAGCTCGGCCCGGCAGGCGTCGGCGGTCGTCGAGGGCGCGGCGTCCGCGTTGGCGAGCAGCGGCGGGTGCGGATCGCGGAAGGCGACGCCGGCGAGGACGCTCGCGCATCCCCTCGGCCGCCTCGCCATCAGCGGCGAGTGCGCCGCGACGCTACCGGCAGCACGATGGCGCGCTTGGCGCCGAGGCGCTTCGCGATGCTCGAGCGCCGCCTCGATCGCCGCGCCGCTCGCCGGACACCACGACCTGGCCCGGCGCATTGCGGTTGGCGACGACGAAGACCCCGCAGGCCGCAGCGCTGTGCGATGAGCTCCGGCAGCTCGGCGTCGTCGAGACCGATGAGCGCCGCCATGGCGCCCGTCGCGCCCGGCGCCGGAGGCCTGCATCAGGCGGCCCCGCTCGCGGACGAGGCGCACGCGCGTCCTGCGAGGTCGAGGGCACCGGCGGCGACGAGCGCCGAGTACTGGCCCATCGAGTGGCCGGCGGCGAAGGCGGGGTCCGGGACGGCAACCCCAGCCGCCGCCCAGCGCTCGCGGACTGCCGCGAGGTATCGCGATCGAGGTCGCCGAGCAGCGCGGGCTGGGCGTTCTCGGTCAGGTCGAGCGTCCTCCGCCGGACCGTCCCAGGCGAGCCGGCTGATCGAGCTCGCCGAGGGCGTCGTCGGCGGCCGCGAACGCAGCGGCGGCCGCGGGCGAGGTCTCGGCGAGGGCCTCGGCCCATGCCGACGGCCTGGCGCCCTGCCCGGGGAAGACGAAGGCGAGGTGACTCATCATCCCGCAGCGTATTCGGGTGCCGACGTGTTCCCGGCGGAGTCCGTGCAGGGTTGCAAGAATCGGGCTTGGTGCCTACCCTCCATGCGTGAAGGATGCCCCGGTGACCACAGCCCCCGAGCCCGAGAAGAAGCCCGCCAAGACCGGCTTGTCTGCCATGGTGCCGGACCTGTCGAACGCGGTGGCAGACCTCCAAGCCCGCGTGCCGGACCTGTCCAACGCCGTCGCGGATCTCTCGACCCGCGTGGCCGATCTCCAGGCCCGGGCGCCGCACCTGCCGTCCCGCGCGGACATCTCGTCGCGGGTCCCGACCATCACCATCTCTCGCCGCCCGCGTCGGTCCGACCCGGCCGCAGGCCCCGCCCTCCCGGAGGAGCTCACCCGGGTGCGCCGGCCGAAGGCGTCGAAGGAGGTCATCGCCCGCACGTTCGAGGCGGACCTCTCGGCCCCGGTCGTGGCCGCCGGCACGCGGATCACCAACGTGCGCCAGGTCACCGAGCGGGTTGCGATGGGCCGGGCGCTGTGGCGGGAGCTCGTGGTCGGGTTCTCCTCCCAGTTGGGCGAGCTCAACCTCGGGTTCACGCAGCTCGCCGCGCTGTACGTGCTCGCGGAGGGCGCGACGACCACGATCGCGGACCTCGCCGAGGCGATCGGCCGCTCGCCGTCCGCCACATCGCGGCTGGTGGACGGGCTCGAGCCGGCGGCGCCTTGTCGAGCGCCGGCGGGAGGTTGATGACGGCCGACTGCGGACCGTGTGGCTCACGGCACGCGGGCAGGCGGTCTTGCGTATGGTGGACCGGGCCCGTGCCGAGCAGTTCCTGGCTGCGGTCCGGCCGCTCCCCCGTGGTGAGCGCGCGCTGATCGCGATGGGCGTGGCGGCCCTGGCAACGCATGCGATCTCCCGACGCGGGCGGCTGGTCCGGGGCGCGGGCGGGCTGGTTCCGCCGGCCCCCGAGCGCGCGACCCGAAGCGCGGCTGACGCCGCATCGCCCAGCCGGGCGCGCCGCTAAGCACTCGGCGCGGCTTCGGGGGCCGCACCAGCCGCTGGGCCCGCCCCGCCGCACCTACCCGCAGAAGCGACAGGTCAGGTCGTACAGGACGGGCAGCCCCCAGCGCATCGCCTCGAGCGAGACCCGCTCGTCCTGGCCGTGGAACCGCTCGAGGAAGCGCTCACCCGGCTCGTTGCGCAGGGGCGAGAACCCGTACGTGGGCGTGCCGAGGAGCTGCGTCCACTTGCCGTCCGTGGCGAACGGCGCCATGACCGGGACGGGCACGCCGTCGGGGTCGTGGGCGACGATCGTGTCGCACATGAGGTCGTAGAGCTCGCCCGAGGTGGGCCACTCGACGGGCGGTGCGCCGATCGTGTGCTCCACGTCGCAGCGCGACGCGAGGTTGCCGAGGCGCACGATGACCTCCTCCCGCATGTCGCCTTCGGTGGTGCCCGGCAGCGTCCGGCAGTCGATCTCGATGACCGCCTCACCGGGGATCACGTTGTACTTGATCCCCGCGTGGAGGACGCCGGGGCTGATGGTGTCGCGCAGGAGCGCGCGCAGGGCACGGGCGTACATCTCGTCGCACAGCCGGCTGACCGCTGCGTCGGCGCGCCGGGGATCGTCGTCCGAGATGGCGCGGGCGAGAGCGGCGGCGTCGGGCGGCAGGGTCGCCTCGACCCCGTCGAGCAGCGCGCGGATGGGCCCGGTGATGCGCGGCTCTCCGGGTCTCGAGAGGCGCCGCACGGCCTCGGCCGCCATCACCGCGGCGTTGTCGTCGCGCGGCATCGACCCGTGGCCCCACGTGCCGTGGACGCTGATCCGATACGTCTCGCGGCCCTTCTCCGCGGTCATGATCGGGTAGAAGCGGCGCCCGGCCAGGTCCACCGACACGCCGCCGCCTCGTTGACTGCGCCGGCCGCGCGCACCCACTCGGGGCGGTGCTCGACCACCCACTTCGCGCCGTCGGTGCCGCCCGCCTCCTCGTCGGCCGTGCACGTGAACAGCACGTCGCGGCGGAGGCCGGGAATCGGGTCGCGCGCCGGGTCGAGTCCGGCGGCCTGCGCGCGGCGCGCGAGGAGGGCGACGACCATCGCCTCCATCGCGACCATCGACTTCATGTCCACGGCGCCCCGGCCCCAGACGTAGCCGTCGGCGATCACGGCGTCGAACGGCGGGTACGTCCAGCCGGCGGGTCACCGGGACGACGTCGTGGTGGCTGAGCAGGAGGAACGGATCGCCGCCTGTGCCGTCGCCGCGAAGCCGGACGTGGACCGCGCCGCGTCCCGGCACCGGCTCGACGACCTCGGGCTCGAGGCCCTCGGCGCGCAGCAGGCCGGCCAGGTACTGGGCGGCCTCGGTCTCGGCGCCCGGCGGGTCGGGCGGGTTGATCGACCGGATGCGGATGAGGTCGCGGAGCACGCCGACAAGCTCGTCGTGGGCGGCGGCCCAGACATCGGCGCCGAGTGCGGTCGAGGGCAGGGTGTCGGGCGGCGTCGTCACGGGGCCATTCTGCCTCCTGTGGCTCAGCCGAGGAGGAGGCGCTGCGCCAGGTAGTCGAGCGTCTTGGCGATGATCTCGGCGCTCGTGGCGTCGTTGTCGAGGATGTCGAAGGCGTGCTGGCCCGTTGGGTGGTGGAGGCGCGTGAGCTCGCCTTTTCCCGCGATGGCATAGGCGAACAGCTCCGCGGTGGCGTTGAGCGACGGGTTGTCCTGGCCCGCTGTGACGAGGAGCGTGGGCGGGACGCTGGTCACGCGCTCCGCGACCGCCGCCGCGGACACCGACGCGGCCGACTCGGCGTCGAGCGTGCCGAGCTGGGCCGCCCAGCCGCGGATGTCGAGGACGCCGTAGTAGACGACCAGCGCGGCGACCGGGGGATCGGCCTCGAGCGCGGCGATCGCCCCGTACGACGCGCCGCCCGACGCGGTCCAGACGGCAACGCGGTCGGGGTCGAGGAAGAGGGCGGAGGCATCCCGGCGAACGGCGGTCAGCGTGTCGCGGATGACGGCCGCCACCTCGCGGGCCCGGCGCAGGTCGTCGGTGGAGTCGTGCTTGGCAACCACGGCCGCCATCCGCGGGCGGCAACAGCTTCGCCCAGGCTTGGTACTGGCCCCAGTCGAGCAGACCGTCAATGAAGGCCGAGGCGCGTCGCCGGGATGAACAGGACGGCGGGCAGGGGCTTGTCCAGACCCGCGCCGGCCGCTCGGTAGACGACCGCCTGGGTGCTCCGTCCGCCACCCAGGTCGAGCTCCACGCGCCGCCGGTCCACGGGCGCGTCCTTGCCCGGATCGAACACGAGGCGCCGCGCCGTCGGATCATCCATGGCTCCCTCCGGTGCGTCCGTCGAGCGGTCAGTCGGCGGCGAAGCGGGCGCGGATCGTCGGGAGGTCCTCGCCGGCGGCAAGGGCCAGGCGCAGCAGGATGCGCGCCTTCCACGGAACGAGGTCGTCCGCCGGGATCCAGCCGCGGGCGAGGAGCGCCTGCAGCGGCGGGACGCGCCCGGAGCCGACCCGCGAGGACGCGACGACGGCGACGGCTGCGGCCGATGCGCGCTCGAGCGCCTCGACCTGTCGCGGGGTGGGGTAGCCGTCGCCGGTGCCGGCGCTGACGATGCCGCGCGCTCCGGCGGCCACGGCCGCGTCGATCAGCGCGCCGTCCGCACCCTGGTAGCTCGCTACCACGTCAACCCGAGAGAGCGCCCTGAGGTCCAGGTCCGCATAGGCGCCGCGCAGTGAGGTCGCGCGTGCCGGGCGCGAGCTGATCACGACCCGGCCGTCGCCGTCCACGCGCCCCAGCGGCCCGGTCATCGGGCTCGCGAAGGCGTCCACGCGCAGCGTGTTCGTCTTGGTGACGTCGCGCGCGCCGTGGATCGTGTCGTCCATGACCACCAGCACGCCGAGCCCGCGCTCGGGCGAGGCTGCCACGCGCACGGCCTCGACGAGGTTGAGCGGACCGTCGCCCGAGAGCGCCGATGCCGGCCGCATCGCGCCGGTGAGCACGACGGGCGCGTCCGTTGCCACCGTGAGGTGCAGCAGCCAAGCCGTCTCCTCGAGCGTGTTCGTCCCATGGGTGAGCACGACCCCGTCGGCCTCGCCCCGCGCGAGGATCTCGGCCACCAGATCGCGCAGCCCGGCGAGGTAGGCGTCGGTCATCGCGTGGGCCGCGACGCGCCGGTACGGCACCTCGGTGACGCGGGCGATCGCCGCGAGCTCGGGCGCAACCGACGCCAGCAGCGCGCCCGGCTCCATCCGCCGTCCCGTCTCGAGGTACGACGCGAGGTCGAGCCGGTCGGCGCCAAGCGAGTCGATCGTGCCGCCAGTGGTGACGAGGGCGACCCGCGGCAGGGTCACGCGAGGTCGGCCGGCCGTCGAGCCGTCGAGATGTCGCCCCCCGATGCCAGCACGGGCGGGACGAGCATCGGCTCGGCCGGGACCGGCGATGCGGGTTCGGCTGACAGAGGTTCGGCAGCGCCGTCGGTCGGGGGCGTCCAGTGCGGGGCGGCGTCGGGCGGCGTGAAGCGGGCGACCCGCGAGATCAGTCGGCGGATCCGCAGCCCCTCCAGCGGTCCGAGCGCGTACAGCGGCATCGGCTGCAGCCAGACCGACGAGCCAAGCTGACCGGCGTCGGCGCCCGCCCAGAAGTACTCGCGGCAGTCGTCGAAGTCGCGGATGCCGCCGTTGGCGATGATCGGCAGCCGGAAGCCGGCGTCGCGCAGCTCGGCCACGACCCGCAGGCCGATCGGCTTGATCGCGCGCCCGCTGATCGCGCCGTAGCGGTTCCGGATGATACGGCTCGCCGGTCTCCGGGTCGAGCCGAAGGCCCTTCACCGTGTTGATCGCCGTGATCGCGGCGCAGCCGTAGCTGGCCGCCAGGCGCCGCCTGCCAGCGGTAGTCCTCGTCGGGGCGAGACCTTGAGGATGACGGGGTGGCGTGACTCCGGGACCGCCCGGCGGAGCGCCTCCTCGAGGATGGTGCCGAACGGGAAGTTGACGTTGTGGCACGAGGCGTTGAACTCGACTGCGGCGATCTCGCCGGGCTTCGCCCGGCTGTTGACGGTCTCGATGAGCTGCTCGACGCTCGCTCCGCCGAGAACCCGCCGACGCTCACGATGCGGTTGTGGCTCGCCGTCCGCTCGAAGTACTCGTCGAAGTAGCGCGCGAGGCCGATGTTGACCAGCCGAACGCGTTGAGCCAACCGCCGTCCACCTTGCGCAGCGCCATGCCGTACAGCCGGAGCATCTCCGGGAACTCGGCCGAGGCCCCAGTCCTCCTGGAGGTGAAGTGACCCCGCGCGCGGCTCCGGGTCAGCGTCCGCGTGGTGACGGCGCCGAAGCGCGCGAGGGGGACCCACTGGGCGATGGGGCGAGAGCCCGTACAGGATCAGCCTGTTCTTCGACGGCGCCGTAGCCGAGCAGGCTTGCCGAGGTGAGGAGCCGATTGCGGAGCTTGATGCCGTTGAGGTCGATGGTCACGGGGGCAGTCTAGCGGGGTCCCGGCATGCGGTCGGCGAACCCCCGGTGCAGGGCCAGAAGCGCCGGCAGGCGGGCGCCGGCGCGCTGCCTGCCGATGCGTTACTCGCCGAGCAGCGGCTCCGCAACCTCGTCGGTCAGGGCGGTCATGCCGTCGGGCGCGATTCTCGCCGGCAGTCCCAGGATCACATGGGTAGCGCCGGCGGCGACGAACCGGCGTGCCGTGACCAGGGCCGCGCGGCGGTCGGCCGGCGTGCTGCCGCACGAGAGCTGGGCCGCGAAGGAGAACGCTGACGGGTCCCGGCCCGCCGCCTCGAGCGCCCGCAGGATGTTCGAGCGCGTCTCGGTGAACAGCGCCACGTCGCCCGGACGGTTGCCCGGCATCGGCCAGCCCGACGCGTAGCGCGCCATCAGCGCCAGGCCGCGCGGCTTGCTCGCCCCCACCCAGACCAGCGGTCCGCCGTGGCGCACCGGGGGAGGCTCGTTCGTGGCGCGGCGCAGCGGGTAGAAGGGGTCGTCGAGCGTGACGCCGGGGCGGCGCCGGGCCGTTTCGGAGAACAGCGCCTGCAGGACGCGGAGCGTGCTCTCGAACCGGTCGAAACGCTCCTTGGGCGGCGGCAGCGGGATGCCGAACGCATCGTGCTCGCCCACGTGCCAGCCCGCGCCGACACCGAGGATGAAGCGCCCCTGCGTGACGTTGTCGATGACGGTGGCCGCTTTGGCCAGGACGGCCGGATGCCGGAACGTCGCCGAGACCACGGCGATCCCCACCCACTTGCCCGGCACGCGCCGCGACAGCGCGGCCGCCAGCGACATGCCCTCGAACGCCGGTCCGTTCCGCTCCCTCGAGGCGTCGGAGAGGTGGTCCGATATCCAGCAGGCGGAGACCGCTCGCTCCTCACCAGCAGCCGCCCAGGTCTCGTCGAGCCGGGTGAAGTCCATGCCCATCTGCTCGGTCGCGGACATGCGGATGCCAACCAGCCCGGGTCGGGCCGGGAGTGACGGGAACGGCGTCATGGAGCGGGGTGCGAGCCCCGGCGTCGGGTGCGACGGCATCCTCGTCCTCCCTTCCGCCCTCCCACGGGCGCCTCGTTTCGAGCGTCTGCCTTGGGCTTCGGCCGGTCGGCCTCAGCCGTGCATCCGGGCGTCGAGCGCCCGCTTCAGCGGTGCGCCATTGGTGATGGCGCCTTCGGACGCGGACGACACGAGCGCCGCGTACTTCGCGAACGCGCCCGTCGTGTACCTCGGCGCGGGCGGCGTCCAGCGGGCGCGCCGCTCGGCCAGGACGGCCTCGTCCACCTCGAGGTCGAGCACCTTGCGGTCCACGTCCACGCTGATGACGTCGCCCTCCTCGACGAGCGCGATCAGCCCGCCGACCGCCGCCTCGGGCGCCACGTGGCCGATCATCAGCCCGTGGGTGCCGCCGGAGAACCGGCCATCGGTGAGCAGCAGCGACGTCGCCGCCCAGGCCCTGGCCCTGGATGGCCGCCGTCACTGAGAGCATCTCCTGCATCCCGGGCCCGCCGACCGGGCCCTCGTAGCGGATGACGACCACATCGCCCTTGAGATCTTGCGGTCGCGGACGGCGGCGTAGCAGTCGTTCTCGTTGTCGAACACGCGGGCCGGGCCGCGATGCGTCTTGCGCTCGTGGCCCGCCAGCTTGACAACGCAACCCTCGGGGGCGAGCGAGCCCTTCAGGATCGTCAGGCCGCCGAACGGCTTGATCGGCGTCTCGATGGGCTTGACCACCGCCTGGCCCTCGGTGGCCACCGAGTCCTCGGCGATCTTCGCGATCGTGCGGCCGTCCACCGTCCTCTCGTCGCCGTGGAGGAGGCCCGCCTTGAGGAGCTCCTTCATGACGATGCCGACGCCGCCGGCCTTGTACATGTCCGCCGCGAGGTAGCGGCCGCCGGGCCGCATATCGGCGATGAGCGGCGTGCGGTCGGCCACCGTCGTGAACTCATCGATGGACAGCGGGATGCCGTACTCGGCGGCAATCGCCGGAATGTGCAGGACCGCATTCGTCGAGCCGCCGGTGGCGGCCACGGACGCGATGGCATTCTCGATGGAGCGCTTCGTGACGATCGACGACGGACGGATGTCGTGGTGGACAAGGGTCATGACGAGCTCGCCGCAGCGGCGCGCGGCCTGGTCCTTCTTGGGGTCCTCGGCCGGGATCCCGTTGAGGCCCGCCGGCGAAAGGCCCAGGAACTCGAGGACGGTCGACATCGTGTTGGCGGTGAACTGGCCGCCGCACGCGCCCGCCCCGGGGCAGGCGCCGTTCTCGGCCTCGTACAGGTCCTCGAGCGTGATCGTGCCCGCCCGGTACGCGCCGATCGCCTCGAACACCGTGACGATGTCCGCGTCCATGCCCTTGTAGGTGCCCGGCAGGATCGTGCCGTTGTAGAGGATGAGGCCCGGGATGTCGAGCCGGCCCAGCGCCATGGCGCCCGCGGGGATCGTCTTGTCACAGCCGACGAGGCAGACGATGCCGTCGAACAGGTGGCCGCGCGCCACCAGCTCGATCGAGTCCGCGATCACCTCGCGGCTGATCAGGCTGGCCTTCATGCCCTCGGTGCCCATGGACACCCCGTCGCTGATGGAGATTGTGTTGAACTCCATCGGCGTGCCGCCCGCCGCGCGGATGCCCTCCTTGACGAACTCGGCCAGGCGCCGCTGGTTGATGTTGCAGGGCATCGTCTCGATCCAGGTCGTGGCGACGCCGATGATCGGCTGGGCGAGGTCGTCGTCCGAGAAGCCAACCGCCTTGAGCATCGCCCGGGCGGCCGCGCGGTCCGGCCCGTCGGTGAGCGCGTGGCTGTGGCGCTTGCCGGGATCGGCGGGGCGGTCGTACGGGAGCGGGCGGTCGGCGGCCATGACTTCCTCGGGTCGTGCGTGCGGCGGAGGGATCTGCGCCGTCAAGTATGCCCCGCGCGGCGCTCCTTCAAAGCCCGTGCGTTCGGGTGCGGGCTCGGGGCTCCGGGTTCGTGTCATGGGATCCGCCTGGCGGGTGCGCGTCACGCCGCACCGCCACGATCGATCGGCCTCCGTGTCAGGGATGCACCGGGCGCACACCCGACGCGAATGCCGTGCCGAACGACCGCCCGACGCATGTCCGCCGCAGATCGCCGGTCCGCCGGTCCGCTGGTCCTGCCGCTGCCGCCCGGCCTGCGACGCTCCTCCAGGGGAAGGCTCTGGGCCGCCGAGGTCGCACTCTCGCCTGGGAGGGGACGTTTTGGCTCGGATCGCGGCTGACCCGGCCGCTGCGATGTCGAAGCTTCGCCGGCGGGGGAAGGGTCGCCGCCGACAGCAGAGTCCTTCCCTCGTGCGGCGAAACCACGGGCCTTGGCAAACCCGGCTAGACCGCGAGCCGCGCCTCCACCCAGCCGTCCACGAGATCCGCCATCGTTGTGAGCGGCACCGCGCCCGACCCCAGCAGCACGTCGTGGAAACCGCGGATGTCGAATCGGGCACCGAGCCGCTGCTCGGCCGCCGCCCGCAGCCGGAGCATCTCCAGCTGGCCGGTCTTGTACGCGAGCGCCTGGCCCGGCAGCGCGATGTAGCGGTCGATCTCGTTGGCGATGTTGTTCGGCGCGAGCGCGGTGTGCTCGGTCATGTACTCGATCGCCTGGTCGCGCGTCCAGCCCAGCGCGTGCATGCCCGTGTCCACCACGAGCCGCGACGCGCGCCAGGCGTCGAACGAGAGCACGCCCAGACGCGAGAGGTCGCTCGAGTAGAGGCCCATCTCGTCCGCGAGGCGCTCCGTGTACAGGCCCCAGCCCTCCACGAACGCGGTCACGCCCATGTGGCGCCGGAACAGGGGCAGGTCGTCGAGCTCCTGCATGATCGCGATCTGGAGGTGGTGCCCCGGGACGGCCTCGTGGTGGGCCAGCGCCTCGGCCTCGTACCGGCGTCGGGTCTTGGGCCTGGACAGGTTGAGGTAGAACTGGCCCGGTCGAGAGCCGTCGGCGGCGGGCTCGCGGTAGTAGGCGATCGTCCCGTGCTCCTCCTCGTGCGGCCCCATCGGGACCACGACGCACGGCGCCTTGGGCAGCCGGCCGAAGAAGGCGGGGATGGCGGCGTTGGCGCGCGCCAACGCCTTGACGCCGCTGGCGAGGACCTCCTCGCGGGTGGCGAACCCCAGCGCCGGGTCGGACCGGAGCCGGTCGATCGCATCCGCGAGGCCGCGTGTGCCCAGGACCCGTCCTGCCAGCGCCTCGAGCTCGGCGTCGATCCGCGCGACCTCGTCGAGGCCAGTCTGGTGAAAGGACTCCGGCGCCAGATCGAGCGACGTGTGGAAGCGGATCAGCCGGCGGTAGCCCTCGGGGCCGCCGGGCACGTGACCCATCCCTGGCGCGGTGTCCGGGCGCGCGGCGGGCCGGATCTCGTCGGCGAGGAGCGCCCGGAGGCGGGCCAGTGCCGGGTGGATCTCGCCCGCGGTCACGGACCCGAGCGCCGCGGCGAACTGGTCTCGCTCTGCGGAGGAGAATGCCTGCCCGGCGGCATCCGCCGAGGCCAGGGGCGTCTGCACCAGTGGCCAGCGGTCGACCGGCTCGGTCAGCAGGCCGTCGAGCAGCGCGAGCGTGCGGTCCACCGTGGGCGTCGCCGCCGCGCGCCCGTCAGCGAGCGACGCTCGGAGGGTGGCGGCGTGCTTGTCCACGAAGCCCGCCATCGCGTGCCACCGGGCGAGCAGCGCCTCGCCGGCCGCGGCGTTGTCCACGCGCTGGAAGTCGGGGATGACCAGGAGGCCGGCGGGCACGCCCTCGAGCGAGTCAACGTTCCAGTCGCGGAGGCCGGACGCAAGCTCGGCGATGTCGCCGTGGAGGGCCTCGCGGAGCGTGGCCCAGGTCAGGCGCGCCGCGGCCGGCAGTGTGTCGGCCGGGGCGAGCGCATCGACGTCGCTGAGCAGTGCGGCCAGGCGCCCCCGCTGCGCCTCGGCGGCCCCCGGCGTTGGGTCCGGCATACGATCGTCGAAGCGGCGGTCACCGATTGCCGTGGCCATGACCGGCCCGAAGGCGATGGATGCCTCCCAGTAGGCGTCGGCAAGCTGGGCAAGGCGCTGCGCGCGCGTGCTCGCCTCGCCGGGATCCTCGAGAGATGTCGTCATCGCCGCCCTCCTTGCCCTAGTGGATGCACGGCCCCAAGTCGACCGGGCTCGTGCGCCCGACTGCTGGCCGCACCGCGACCGCGACCGAGGTGGGCGTCAGCGCGTAGCCAACCGTTGCGTCCTCGCGCGACTGGGCGAAGACGAGCCCGCCGATCGTCCCGTCGGGGAGGATGAGCGGACCGCCGGAATTGCCGGGCTGGATCGCGGCGCGCAACTCGATGATGGTGCGGTTGATGACGGACTTGTTGTAGATGTCGCGCCCCGTGGCCGGATAGGACCCGGTCACGCCAGCCGGGATCACGACCATCGGCCCGCCGCCCGGGTAGCCGACTGCCGCGCCCTGGACGCCGCGATCGGGTGTGACGGTCGCGAACTGCAGCACCGTTCCCTTGAGCCCGGGCGCGTAGAGCACGGCGACGTCCAGCTCCGGGTCGAAGGCGACCGGCGCAGCGGCGACGTCCTGCGAGCCGAGCTCCACGCTGATGACCTGCGCGCCCGCCACCACGTGTGCGTTGGTGACAAGGTATCCGGGCGCGATCAGCTCCGCGGTGCCGGTGACCTGCGTGGTGCACGCGATCGTGACCACGCGGGCCGTCCCCCTGATGGCGTCGGCCGCGAGGCGTCGGGCCGCCGTGGCGCCAGGGAGGTCCACGGGCGCAAGGGGCGCGGGCTCGAGGCCCACGAAGACCGACGGCAGCCCCGAGGCATCGAGAGCCCCCGCGATCTGGCCGATGATCTTGGCGGGCGGCGGCAGGTAGGCGTCGATGACCTGCATCGAGAAGGATTCCGAGGCCGTGCGCCCGACCGTGGGGAACGGGCCGACGACGAGCAGGCCGCCCGCGAGCCAGATGATCAGGACCGCCTGGGCGGCACCGATCCCCGCACCCGCTCCGCGGTCCACCCCCGACAGGACACCCTGCCCGAGCCGGTCGCCGAACGCGCGGCCGATCGCGGACCCGATGGCCTCGCCGATCAGGACGGCCGCGATGATGGCGCCCAGCACCACCAGGACGCGCGGGACGGGCTCCAGGCCGGCGGTCTGGCTGACCATCCACGGCGCCAGGTTGATGCTGAGCAGCAACCCCCCGACCGCGCCTCCGATGCCGCCGATCTGCGGCAGGGCGCCGGTCCGCGTGCCCGCGATGGCAGCCGCGAGGATCACGACGACGGCGAGGAGGTCGAACAGGTTCACCCGGCGAGTATGGGCGAGGTCAGGGCGGCGTGCCTCAACCCGACACGGTCACCGTGACGGGAGTGTCGACACCGGTCGCCGCCATGCTGTAGTTGCCCGCCGGCAGGTCGCCGAGGTCCACAGTCGCCTGCTTGTGCACCGCGATCGCGGGGCAGGCGATCCCGAGCTGCTGGCTCCCCTCGCGGACCGTCAGCGTGAACGCGCTGCCGCTCCTGGCCACGTGGACCTCGGACAGCACGCTGCAGGGCGTCGGGCCGCTCCACCAGACCAGGGTGACGGTGACCCGGCCGTCAGTCGCGGTGGTGCTCACCGACTCGGCGCGGACGTCGTGGACGTTGAGCAGGTTCGCGACGGGCGTGACGTCGGTGGGCGGCTGGACTGGGACGGGCCCAATGGACGAGCCGGGGCCGACCGGGATAGGGGTGATGCCGGGGTTGCCGCCAACGACGCCGGCCGATCCGCTCGGGGCCTCGGTCGGCGAGGCGGGCGCGGGCGAGGCCGTCGCGACGGGCGCGGGCGAGACGGACGGGACGGGTGCGGGCGAGGCCGTCGCGACGGGCGCGGGCGACGCGGACGGGGCGGGCGCGGACGGCGACGCGGACGGGGCAGGCGCGCCTGGGCCGGCCGTGCACGCGGCGAGCAGGAGCGCAGGCAGGAGGCACGCGGCGATGCGGCGGAGACGCGGTGTCACGAGCGTCAGACGCCAACGGTCGGGCATCGGTTCCCGGGCCATCATGACGGGTTCGCTCGGCGGAGCCAGCGCTCCCGGGTCAGGCCCCGCAAGCGCGGCTGCTCCCCGGTCTTCGGCCCGACGGTGCCGGTCATGAAGTCGCGGTACCAGGGGCGCCAGGAGCCGGTGCGCCGCTCGTGCTCGACGTACGTCTCGTGGCTGTCGGGCGCGTCGGTCCGCGTCGTCCGCCGGTCGGCCACGTCGTGGAGGCTCGGCAGGTCGTCCTCGGAGAGGCCCAGCCGGTGGTACACCGCCTCGACCTGGTGCAGCCATTCGTGGACGAATCCGTGGGCGGGGTCCTCGATGGTCGCCCAGCCCGGCCACGGGTCGGACACGATGGCCGAGAAGCCGGCGCCGCCGAGGAACCCCACCTCGCCCCAGGTGTAGCCCCATGCGCCGCGCAGACTGGGGTCGCCGTCGGAGGGGTAGAGCAGCAGGACCGAGTCGCGTGGCGCCCCGAGATGGGGCCCCACCAGATCAGCGGCGGCGCCCGGGTCGGCCCACCAGCCGCCGCCCACGCGGGCCAGCCGTGTCAGGGGCCCGTCGGCGACGACCACCTCGGCCTCGAGCGCCACGTTGCCGTCGCCCCACTTCGCAACCGCCTCGGGCAGCGACCGCAGGATCGCCATGCAGGCGTTCACCTCGGCGTCGGCCATCGTCCGGCGGTGGCGCATACCGAGAAGCCCGGCGCGCGCGTCGAGGCCCGGCGCCACAATCCCCAGGAACCGCCAGCGGGACGCGGGACGGTGCTCGCCGTCGGGCGTCGTCACGCCGCCCCGCTCGGCTTCGGCGTCGGCTGCCAGGGGCTCAGCCGGCGAGCGCGGTCCCGAGCCGGGTGTCGACCCGGGCGGGATGGGCGGCTTCCCACGCGGCGATCTCGGCGTCGTGCCCGAGGACGTAGCCGATCTCGTCCTGGCCGGCGAGCAGCATCACCTTCGAGAACGGGTCGATCTCGAAGTCCAGCGTGGAGCCGTCCGGGAGCAGGACGCCCTGCTCGGCGAGGTCGATGCGGAACTCGGCGTCGGGGTTCGCCTCCGCCATCTCGAAGAGCTTCTCGTGGGTGGCCTGGTCGACCACGATCGGCAGCACGCCGTTCTTGAGGCTGTTGCTGCGGAAGATGTCCGCGAAGCTGGTCGAGAAGATGGCCTGGATGCCCCAGGCGCGCAGCGCCCACGGCGCGTGCTCGCGCGAGGAGCCGCTGCCGAAGTTGTCGCCCGCGACGAGGATCTTCGACCCCGCATAGCGCGGCTCGTCGACGATGAAGCCCGGGTCCCTCTTCGACCCGTCCTCCTTGTAGCGCCAGTCGTGGAACAGGGCGTCGGCCAGGCCGTCCTTGTTGGTGACCTTGAGGTATCGTGCCGGGACGATCTGGTCGGTGTCGATGTTCTCGGTGCGGATGGGAATGACCTTGCTCGAGAAGGAGCGGAACGGCTCGGACACGGTCAATACCCTCCTCCGACGGTCACGAGATCCTCGACGCCCGGCAGGGTGCGGGGATCGGTGACGGCGCCGTTGATCGCCGAGGCGGCCGCGGTGAGCGGGCTCGCCAGCAGCGTGCGGCCGCCCTTGCCCTGGCGGCCCTCGAAGTTGCGGTTGGAGGTGCTGACGGCGTACTGGCCCGGCGAGAGCTGGTCGCCGTTCATCGCCAGGCACATCGAGCAGCCGGCCTCGCGCCACTCTGCGCCGGCAGCGCGGAAAATCTCGTGCAGGCCCTCTCGCTCGGCCTGCGCCTTCACCTGCTGACTGCCCGGCACGATCATCACGCGGTGCCCTCGTGGACCTTGCGGCCCTTGAGCACGCTCGCGGCCAGGCGCAGGTCGCTGATCCGGCTGTTGGTGCACGAGCCGATGAACACGACGTCTACGGGCTGGCCCGCGATAGCCTGCCCGGGCGTGAGGTGCATGTACTCGAGGCTGTGCTCGAGGCCGCGGCGGGCCGCGTCGTCGGGCATCTCGTCGAGCGTGGGGACGTGGCCGGTGACCGGGATGCCCATGCCCGGGTTGGTGCCGTAGGTGACCATGGGCTCCAGGGTGGACGCGTCGAGGGTGATCGTCTTGTCGTAGGCCGCGCCCTCATCACTCGGGAGCTGGCGCCAGCGTGCGACGGCCTCGACCCAGGCGGCGCCCTGGGGAGCGTGGCGGCGGCCGCGGATGTACTCGTAGGTGACCTCGTCGGGGGCGACGAGCCCGGCCCGGGCGCCACCCTCGATGCTCATGTTGCAGATGGTCATCCGCTGCTCCATGTTGAGCGCGCGGATAGCCTCGCCGGTGAACTCGAAGACGTGACCGGTCCCGCCGCCGGTCCCGATCTTCGCGATCAGCGCGAGGATGATGTCCTTGGCGCTGACGCCCGGGCCGAGCCGGCCGTCAACACGGACCTCGTACGTCTTGGGCTTGCGCTGGAGCAGCGTCTGGCTGGCGAGGACCATCTCGACCTCGCTCGTGCCGATGCCGAATGCGAGCGCCCCGAACGCCCCGTGCGTCGCCGTGTGCGAGTCGCCGCAGACGATCGTCATGCCCGGCTGCGTGAGCCCGAGCTCCGGGCCGATGACGTGGACGATGCCCTGCGTGTCGCTGCCGTAGGCGTGGATCGGCACGCCGAACTCCGCGCAGTTGGTCTCGAGCTGCTTGATCTGCGCGGCGCCCATCTGGTCGAGGATCGGAAGGCCGCGCGGCGTGGTGGGCGTCGAGTGGTCGGCCGTGGCCACGGTCTTGTCCGGGCGGCGGACCCTGATGCCGCGCTCGCGGATGCCGGTGAACGCCTGGGGACTCGTAACCTCGTGGATGAGGTGGAGGTCGATCGCGAGCAGGGCTGGCGCGCCCTCGTCCTGAGCGACGACGTGGTCGTCCCAAATCTTCTCGACGAGCGTTCGCGGTGCAGTCATGGTGCGGTCCTGTGGTGCTGGTGCGGGCGCACAGCGTACCGCCAATGCGTCGTTCGCTCAGCGGCCGTGGCTCCCTCGACCGCCGTTCACTGCTCGCCGTTGCGGGCGTCCGCCCTCCTCCTGCAGCGAACGCCACTGCGCTACCGGCCCTCCGCTGGCACCGCGCCTGGCGCTCGACCGCGCGGGCCGTGGTACTTCTGGGCCGTGGTTCCTGATAGCACCGCCCGCTAGAACTCACGAGACGCCGCGCTCGTGCGCCTCCAGCGCGCGGTCTGACGCCGTGGGAATCGAGTGCCAATGACCGAGACCGACCCCCGGACCGGCCCCCGGTCCATAGCTGGAACATCCGGGACCGGGACGCCTGGTGCGCGTGTCGGGTGGAGGTCGGCCCTGCGCCGGGTGCCGCCTCCCGTGCGGGTCGGCCTGTTCAGCTCCGTGCTCGTCGCCGCGGCTGCGGCGCTGTACGCCGCCTTCCTCGCCGGCCAGACGAGCCCGCCGAGCCCAAGCGTCGGCGTGCCGTGGTGGATGGTCGGGGTCGCGTTCGCTGCGGCGGAGGTTCGCACCGTGGACGTCCACTTCCGCCGCGAGAAGCATTCGTACTCGCTGAGCGAGGTGCCGGCCGTCATGGGCATGTACCTCCTTGCCCCGGGCGACTACTTCCTCGCGATGCTGGTCGGTTTCGGGGCGGCCCTCCTTTGGGTCCGAACTGGCCCTCTGAAGCTCACCTTCAACCTCGCCAACTTCGCGTTCATGGGCGCAGCCATGATGTCGGTGTTCTACGTGGTCGGGGGACCGGTCGGCGACCCCGACGTCAAGAGCTGGGTCGGCGCGTTCTTGGGCACGTCACTGGCCGCCGTCCTGAGCTCGCTCACGATTGCCGCCGCCATCTCCATGTCGGGCGGCGCGTCGCAGTTCCAGAAGCTCCCCGAGATGGTGCAGTTCGGTCAGCTCGTGTCTGTCGCGAACACCAGCCTCGGCCTGCTCGCCGTGTCCATCCTGTGGCTCGACCCTCAGTTGCTTGCGCTCCTGGTGGTGCCCCTGGCGGCTGTGTTCCTCGCCTACCGCGCCTACGGCTCGGAGAAGGAGAAGCATCAACGCCTCGAGCTCCTGTACCAGTCCAGCCGGATCCTGCAGCACTCGCCCGAACTCGACTCGACACTCGGAGCGCTGCTAGAACACGCTCGGGAGATGTTCCGAGCGGAGCGGGCGGAGCTGCTGTTGTGGCCTCGTGACGACGCTGACGACGGACTGCTGACGATCGCAGCGCATGATGGCCCGACCTCCGCGATGGTCCCCGCCGCCGTCGGCGGCGCCGCCCCGCTGCACGGCCGGGTCGGGCGCGAGCGTCATCCCTTCCTGCACGTCGGCAGCGGGCGCGAGGCGGCAGGCATGCGCCAGGCGATGGCAGTGCCCCTTCTCGGAGAATCCGGTCTCATCGGGTCCATGATCGTGGTCAACCGCCTTACCGAGGGGACCACGTTCGGCGAGGACGACCTGCGCCTCCTCGAGACGCTCGCGAACCAGGCAGCCGTGGCGCTCGAGAACGGCCAGCTGGAGCAGTCGCTGAGCGAGTTGTCGCGGCTCAAGGAGGAGTTGCGGTACCAGGCGTACCACGACCCGCTCACGGGCCTCGCCAACCGGATGCTGTTCGCCGAGGAGGTGGATGCGGCCTTGGCGGCTGCAACCGGCCAGACGGTCCCCGTCGTGCTCTTCCTCGACCTTGACAACTTCAAGGACGTCAACGACAGCCTCGGCCATGCTGCGGGCGATCGCCTCCTCGCCGCGGTGGCCGAGCGCCTTCGCTCCTGCCTGCGCAAGGACGACATTGCGGCGCGCCTGGGCGGCGACGAGTTCGCGATCCTCCTGCTCGACGGGCCGCAACTCGGCGACGCCTTGGGCGTGGCGACGCGACTGATCGAGGGCTTGGCGCCGACCTTCCCCATACAGGGCCAGGAACTGAGCGTCAGCGCGAGCATCGGCGTCGCGGCCTGCCAGAACCGCGGCATGCTCTCCGACGAGCTACTCCGCAACGCCGACGTGGCGATGTACACGGCCAAGCAGGGGGGCAAGAACCGCGTCTCGGTGTTCGAGCCGACCATGCACGCTGCGATCGTCGCGCGCCACGCTCTCACCACCGAGCTAAATCGCGGGATCATCGAAGGCGAGATCGAGGTGTACTACCAGCCCGTGGTGTCGCTCGCCACCGGTCAGCCCTATGGCGCAGAGGCGCTCGCGCGGTGGCGTCATCCCGTGCGCGGGATCATCGGTCCCGATGACTTCATTCCGCTGGCCGAGGAGAGCGGCACGATCGTCGCGCTCGGCCGGGCGGTTCTGTTCGAGGCCTGCAGGGAGGCGGCGACGTGGCGGGCCGGGCCGCTGCCGCCGGTGGTGACCGTCAACCTGTCGGCAACCCAGCTGGCCCAGGACGCGTTCGTGGCCGAGGTCGTCGACATCCTGAGGGCGACGGGCCTCCAGCCCTCCGGCTCGTGCTCGAGATGACCGAGACCGCGATGTTCTACGACACCCAGACGACCATCGCGCGCCTCGGCGCCCTGCGCAGCCTCGGCATCCGCGTGGCGATCGACGACTTTGGCACCGGCTACTCGTCGCTCGGCTACCTGCGGCGGTTCCCGGTCGACATCCTCAAGATCGCCCGGGAGTTCGTGGCGCCTACCGGGGTGGGTCCAGACGGCTGGGCGCTCGCCCACGCGATCGTCGCCCTCGGGCAGACGCTTGGGCTCCGCATCGTCGCCGAGGGGATCGAGGAGCCGGCGCAGCTGGAGCAGCTCCTCGGCTTCGGCTGCGAGCTTGGCCAGGGGTTCCTGTTCGCGCGGCCCATGCCCGCCGACGCGGCGGCCCGATGGTTCGCGCAGCACGACGCAGTTCGGCGGCGTCGGCCCGCGCGGCAGCCCGAGCTTGCGACGGCGACGGGGGTCGGCTGATGTTCATCTTGTACGCGGTCGCGGTCGGCATCGTTGTGGGGGCGCTCACGGGAGGACGGTCTGCAGGCCTCGCCGCGCTTCGACTCCACTGGCAAGCCGCCATCGCGGGAGGCCTCCTGTTTCAGGTCGTCCTGTTCGCAGGTCCGGTGACGGAGCGGGTTGGCGCCCTCGGTCCTCCGCTGTACGTGTTGTCCACGCTCGTCGTGATTGCCGCCATGGCCCGAAACTGGGCCGTGACGGGCCTTCCCGTCGTGATCGTCGGCGCCCTCTGCAACTTGACCGCCGTGCTTGCCAATGGCGGGTTCATGCCCGCCTCCCCGACCGCGCTGGCCGCGGCGGGACGGGTCCTGTCGGCCGCGTACTCCAACAGCACATCGGTGGTCGATCCCGCCGTCTGGCCGCTTACAGACATCTTCGCCCTGCCGGCCTGGCTTCCGCTGTCGAACGTATTCAGCGTGGGCGACGTCCTCATCGGGATGGGCGTGGCCGTGGTAATCGTCGCCCACATGCGCCGCCCAGCCCGCGTTGGCGAGGGGGTGGACACGGCGGCCGCCTCGGCCGGCGGTGCGTCTGCGCACTGACCCAACCGCCTCGCCCGGGGATGACTGTTGGGGAGGATCGAAAACCTGCTCAGCGCCGATATGGTCCACGAAGAGGGAGCCACCCTCGACCGCGACCCACGTCCAGGGCAAACCCGTCGCGAGGCGGGGACGCAAAGCCAGGGATCTCCCTCGGGAGAGCGCCCGGTTGCCGGGGCCACGGGCATCGACAGACTCGGAAGGAGTCATCACGTGAAGGCGAACCTGGCGCGCTTCACATGGGCGGTCGCCCTGCTGGCGGCCATGGCCCTGTCGGCGGGCGCCTGGATGCGGTGGTAGGAGCCATGTGGACCGTGCGCGAGGCGAATGCCCTTCACGTTCCCATGACCGCCGCCCCGTCCCGGGACACGACCGACATGATCGAGTCCTGGCACCGCTGGTAGCCGGAGCCGGCCCGCCGGCTCAGCGACGAGACCGCCGTACGCCGGCGGTCTCGTCGCATCTGGCGCCGTTTCCCTGCAAAGGTTGCGATTGGGGTGGTTGCGGCTGGCGCAAGGGACCGTTACACTCCGCAGACCCACCACGCGGTGGGCGTGCAGGAGTTCGTGTGGGCTTCTTCGAGAATCGGGACCGCCGCGCTGTCGCCGTCGTCGTGACGACGGATGGCCGCCGCGTGACCGTGCCCACGCGCGACCTCCAGCTCGGCGTATCACCTCTTGACCTTCTTCGCTCGCTCCTCCTGGGCCTTGAGGGCCTTCTTGGCCTCCTCATTACGGGCTCCCGGCGGGAGAACGGAGGATCGCGGAGGATCAGGCGCCGTTAGCGCCCGAGCCAACGAGAACCGAAGGGACCCTCGCCGGGAGGCGAGGGTCTTTGCATGTCTGGGCGGTCGCGGGACCGAGCCGACGAAAGGGACCGATTAGCGATGACCGTGACGAAGGGCGAACCGCCGGCAGGCGGTACCGCCGCGAGCGCGCCCGAACGGCGCAGCCACGTGCCCGGCGACGGCACCGCGGCCGCGGCGGCGATCGACGAGGCGCGCCGCGCGATGCTCCATGACGCGCGCTCTAGGAAGCGGACGCGCATCGGTGCCGACGTCCTTATGGAGGCCCTGATCCGACAGGGCGTGGACACGCTGTTCAGCTACCCGGGCGGCGTCATCCTGCCCATCTACGACATCCTCGCTGACTATCCCGAGGTCCGGCACATCCTCGTCCGGCACGAGCAGGGCGGCGCCCACGCCGCCGACGGCTACGCGCGGGCCAGCGGCAAGGTCGGGGTCTGCATGGGCACCAGCGGTCCCGGTGCCACCAACCTCGTCACCGGCATCGGCACCGCGCAGCTCGACTCCATCCCGATCGTCGCGCTCACCGGCAACGTGGCCAGCCCGCTTCTGGGCAAGGACGCGTTCCAGGAGATCGACATCACCGGCATCACCCTGCCGATGACCAAGCACAACTACCTGGTCCGCCACGCCGATGACATCCCGCGGGTCGTCGCCGAGGCGTTCTACATCGCCAGCCACGGCCGCCCCGGTCCCGTCCACGTCGACTTCACCAAGGACGCGCTCCAGCAGGAGACGCGGGCCGAGCACCCGAGCGAGGACGAGATCATCGCCGGCCTGCCGGGCTTCCGCCCCACCATCGAGGGCCACCCCAAGCAGATCAAGACGGCGGCCAGGGAGATCGCGGCGGCCAAGCGCCCGCTGATCCTGGCCGGCCACGGCGTCTTGGTCGCCTCGGCGTGGGACGAGCTCCGCGCGTTCGCCGAGAAGACCCAGATCCCGGTTGCCTGGACGCTCCTGGGCATCGGCGCGATGGACGAGGACCACCCGCTCGCCTACGGCTACATGGGCATGCATGGCTGGAAGCACGTGAACCGGGCCATCCAGTCGGCGGACCTGCTGATCGCCATCGGCATGCGCTTCGACGACCGCGTGACGGGCAGCGTGTCCACCTACGCGCCCTACGCCCGCATCATCCACGCCGACATCGACCCGGCCGAGATCGGCAAGAACGTCGCGGTCGAGGTCCCCATCGTGGGCGACGCCAAGCGCGTCCTCGAGGCGCTGGCCAGGGCCGTCCCGCCCGTGGACCGCTCCGAGCGGGCCGAGTACCTCGACCAGCTGGCCGAGTGGCGCGCCGAGTCGGAGGCCAGCTCCTGGCACGGCTCGGGCGGCTGGCGCGAGGGCGTCATGACGGCCGACTTCGTCGTCGGGCGCATCGGCGAGCTGACCAACCACGAGGCGACCTACGTCGCCGACGTCGGCCAGAACCAGATGTGGACGGCGCGCTACACCAAGTTCAAGCGCCCGCACAGCCACATCAGCTCGGGCGGTCTGGGCACGATGGGCTTCGCGCTCCCAGCCGCGATGGGCGCCGCGCTGGGCAACCCCGGCGCGGAGACTTGGGCGCTCGCCGGCGACGGCGGCTTCCAGATGACCAGCCAGGAGCTCATGACCCTCGCCGCGGATCGGATCCCGGTCAAGATCGCGGTCCTCGACAACAAGAAGCTGGGCATGATCCGCCAGTGGCAGGAGATCGTGTACGGCGGCAACTACCACAGCTCCCATCTGCCGGGCCCCGACTTCTGCAAGCTGGCAGAGGCGTACGGCATCCCGTCCTGGAAGGTGACCTCCCCGGAGCAGGTGGACGGGGCCATCTGCGCCGCGCAGGCGGTCGACGGCCCCGCGCTGATCTGGTTCGAGATCGAGGAGGAGCAGAACGTCCTCCCGATGATGCCCGCCGGCAAAGGCCTGTCCGACCTCATCGAGACTTGGGGGGGGCCCGAGGAATGACCCCCGAGACCGCCCGCCCCACGCCGCCCCGCCGCCCCGGGCCATCCCCGGCTCCGGCGATGCCCACCGCCACTCGCTCGTGGTCCTCGTGATGGACCGCCCGGGCGTCCTGAACCGCGTCGCCAGCCTGATGCGAGCGCGCAACTTCAACATCGACTCGCTCGCGGTGTCGCGCACGGACCGCGAGAACATCAGCCGCATGACGCTCACCCTCCACGGCGACGACGTCGCGGTGGAGCAGGCGACCAAGCAGCTCTACAAGCTCATCGACGTGCTCAAGGTCCAGGACGTCACCGCGGAGCAGGTGGTCGAGCACGAGCTGGCGCTCATCAAGGTGCGCGCGTCCGATACCAACCGGGCCGAGGTCATCAAGATCGTCGAGCTGTACAAGGGCAGGATCGTCGATATCGCCCCGGAGTCCGTCATCGTCGAGGCGACGGGCGCGGAGAACGAGATCGACGCCCTGGTGGCGCTCATGCGCAGCTACGGAATCAAGGAACTGGTCCGCACCGGCGCCATCGTGATGCTGCGCGGTGCCGGATCGATCGAGGAGGCACTCAAGCTGTGACCGCGAAGATGTACTACGACGCCGATGCCGACCTTTCGGCGCTCGAGGGGCAGACCGTCGCGGTCCTCGGCTACGGGTCGCAGGGCCACGCCCACGCCGCCAACCTGCGCGACAGCGGCGTCGCGGTGATCGTCGGCCTGGCCGAGGGGAGCAAGAGCCGAACCATGCCGAGGGCGCCGGCTTCGAGGTCAGGACCGTTGCCGAGGCCGTCAAGGCCGCCGACGTGATCATGGTCGCCCTGCCCGACACCGTGCAGAAGGCCGTCTACGACGCCGAGATCGGCCCCAACCTGCGCGACGGCCAGCTGCTGATGTTCGCCCACGGCTTCAACATCCGCTTCGGCCGGATCCAGCCGCCGACGGGCGTGGACGTGGGCATGGTCGCCCCCAAGGGCCCCGGCCACCTCGTCCGCTCCGTCTACGAGCAGGGCGGCGGCGTGCCCGCACTGTTCGCCGTGGAGCAGGACGCAACCGGGACAGGGCGGGCCCGAACCCTCGCGTACGCGAAGGGCAACGGCAACACCCGTGCCGGCGTGCTCGAGACGACGTTCAAGGAGGAGACCGAGACCGACCTGTTCGGCGAGCAGGCGCTCCTGTGCGGCGGCGTGTCGGCGCTCATCAAGGCCGCGTTCGAGACGCTCGTCGAGGCGGGCTACCAGCCCGAGCTCGCGTACTTCGAGACGATGCACGAGCTCAAGCTGATCGTGGACCTCATGTACCGGGGCGGCCTCAACTACATGCGCTTCAGCGTCAGCGACACGGCCGAGTACGGCGACTACGTGTCCGGCCCGCGCGTGACCGAGGGCGCCAAGGCGGCCATGAAGGACGTCCTCTCGGACATCCAGTCGGGCGCGTTCGCCACCCGCTGGATCGCCGTCCAGGATGCCGGCGGCGGCGAGTTCGCGGAGCTGCGCGCCCGCGACCGCAACCACCAGATCGAGCAGGTTGGCGCCGACCTGCGCGCGAAGATGCCGTTCTTGAATCCGGTCGTGGTCGAGGCGGGTGCCGCCCAGGCCTCGACCAGCTCGGTAGGGAGCAAGACGTGACCTCGTTCGAGTCAACGAACCCGCGCTTCGGCGCTGGCGTCGCGGCCGGGGCGGTCCGGATCTTCGACACCACGCTCCGCGACGGCGAGCAGGCGCCGGGCGCCGGCCTGACGGCGGCGGAGAAGCTCGAGGTGGCGCGCCAGCTCGCTCGGCTCAAGGTGGATGTCATCGAGGCGGGCTTCCCGGCCGCCTCGCCCGGCGACTTCGAGGCGGTCCGGCGGATCGCCCAGGAGACGAAGGGCGGGATCGCCGTGGCGGCCCTCGCCCGATGCCGCGACGGGGATCCCCAGCGCGCGGTTGAGGCGATCAGCGTCGCCGAGCGCCCGCACCTCCACCTGTTCATCGCCACCAGCGACATCCACCTCAAGCACAAACTGCACATGACCCGCGACGAGGCGCTCGCCGAGTCTGTGCGCTGGGTGAAGTGGGCCCGCCAGACGCTAGGCCGCGACGCCGAGATCGAGTTCTCCGGCGAGGACGCCTCCCGCACCGAGCTGGCCTACCTGCTCGACGTCTACGAGGCCGTCACCGAGGCCGGCGCCTCCACGCTCAACATCCCCGACACCGTCGGCTACGCCATCCCGTCCGAGTTCGGCCGGCTGGTGACCGCGGTGCGCGGCCGGATCGGCGACGCCGCCACGATCAGCGTCCACTGCCACAACGACCTGGGCCTCGCCACCGCGAACACGCTCGCCGCCGTTCAGGCGGGCGCCCGCCAGGTGGAGGTGACCATCAACGGCCTCGGCGAGCGCGCGGGCAACGCGTCGCTCGAGGAGGTGGTGATGGCGCTGCGCACGCGCCCGGCCCAGTTCCCCGACCTGGCGTCGTCGGTGGCCACCGAGCAGATCACCGCGGCGTCGCGCCTCGTGAGCTACCTCACCGGCTTCACGATCCAGCCCAACAAGGCGATCGTGGGCTCCAACGCGTTCGCCCACGAGTCCGGCATCCACCAGGACGGCGTCCTCAAGAACCCGCTCACCTACGAGATCATGACCCCCCAGTCGGTAGGCCTGTCCGGCAGCACGCTGTCGATCGGCAAGCTGTCCGGACGCCGTGGTCTCCAGGGCAAGCTCCGCGAGCTGGGCGTGGAGGTGGCGGGCGAGGAGCTCGACGCGGTCTACCGCTCCGCGATCCAGCTGGCCGACACGAAGAAGGAGGTCACCGACGCTGACCTGCTCGCTCTGGTCGAGCAGAAGATGGCCGACGTGCCGCGCTCCATCGAGCTGCTCGGCTGGAGCATCTCCTCGTCGTCGGGGGGCCACTCGGTCGGCTCCGCCAGCCTGGTCGTGGCCGGCAGTGCGAAGGCCGGCAACAGCACTGGCAACGGCCCCGTGAACGCGCTGTTCAAGGCCGTGGACGAGGCTGTCCGGCCCGTCCTCGGCTGGAACCCGGTGCTCACCGAGTACGAGATCAAGGCCGTCTCCGGCGACGGCGACGCGCAGGGCCAGGTGCTCCTCCGCGCCCGCCGCTCGTCCGACGAGGGCTCGGGCGCGCTTGTGGTAACCGGCCATGGGCTCTCGACGAACATCATCGAGGCGTCCCTCGAGGCGTACGTCGTGGCGGCGAACAAGCTTCACGGCGCCGAGATCAACGGCGTCGAGGTGGCGTTCGTCGGGCGGCGGACCGTGGAGGACCAGCCGTGACCGACGCGAGCGCAGCCGACGCGTCGCGCACCTATCAGATCGCGCTCATCGCCGGCGACGGCGTCGGGCCGGAGGTCGCCGCGGGCGCGGTCTCGGTGCTCGAGGCGGTGGGCCGCCGCTTCGGCTTCGGGTTCGCCTGGCGGGAGCTGATCGTCGGCGGCGTCGGCATCGACACGTACGGCGTCGCGATCCGCCCCGAGGACGTCGAGGCGTGCCGAGCCGCCGATGCCGTCCTCCTGGGTGCGGTGGGGGGGCCCAAGTGGGACAACCCCGACGCCGCGGTCCGGCCGGAGCAGGCGCTGTTCGCCCTCCGCGGAGGTCTGGGGCTGTTTGCCAACCTGCGCCCGATCACCGTGCAACCCCAGCTGATCGCGGCATCTCCGCTCAAGCCCGAGCTGCTCGAGGGGGTGGACTGCCTGATCGTCCGCGAGCTCACCAGCGGCCTCTACTTCGGCAAGCCGTCCGAGCAGCGCCAGACGCCCGAGGGGCGGGCCGCCATCGACACGCTCTGGTACACCGAGGGCGAGATCCGCCGCATCGTCATGCTCGCGTTCGAGATGGCGCGCGGCCGGCGCCGCAAGGTGACCCAGGTGGACAAGGCGAACGTGCTCGCGACCAGCCGCCTGTGGCGCAAGGTCACCGACGAGGTCCACGCCGACTTCCCCGACGTGGAGCTCGAGCACCGGCTGGTTGACTCGGCGGCGATGACGCTCGCCACGTGGCCGGCCGGCTTCGACGTCCTGGTCACCGAGAACCTGTTCGGCGACATCCTGTCCGACGAGGCGGCCGTCATCGCGGGCTCGCTTGGGATGCTCCCGTCTGCGTCCATCGGCGCGCGGGTCACGGCCCACGGCCGCCACGGCCTCTACGAGCCCATCCACGGCTCGGCGCCGGACATCGCGGGGCAGGACTTGGCCAACCCGCTCGGCACCATCCTGTCCGCGGCGATGATGCTGCGCTGGTCGCTGGGCCAGCCCGAGGCCGCGGCGGCGATCGAGGGGGCCGTGAGCGGCGCGCTGGATGACGGCTACCGGACCAAGGACCTGCTGCCGGCCCACGCGGCCGAGTCGGCGGCGCTGACCCTCGTGGGCACACGCGAGATGGCGCGCGTCATCGGGGCCCGGATCGCGATTTGACGGCCGGTGCCCGCCAACGCGGGTGGCCGGCCGGACCCGTCGACGACCCTCCCCCCGACAGCGCACGAAGGCAGCCCACCGCCATGACCGACCAGCCCGTCATCCTGTACGACACCACCCTCCGCGACGGCACGCAGGGCGAGAACATCACGCTCTCGCTCCAGGACAAGCTCCGCGTTGCGCGGATGCTCGACGAGTACGGCTTCCCGTTCATCGAGGGCGGCTGGCCCGGGTCCAACCCCAAGGACATCGAGTTCTTCGCGGCGGCGCGCAAGCTGCGCTGGGAGCACGGGAAGCTGGCCGCGTTCGGGTCCACGCGCCACCGGTCGCACAAGGCCGCCGAGGACACGAATCTCCAGGAGCTCGTGGCGGCCGAGACGCCCGTCATCACCGTCTTCGGCAAGAGCTGGCTGCTCCACGTCACCGAGGTCCTGGGCGCGACGTCCGCGCAGAACCTGGACATGATCGCGGACTCGATCGGCTGGATCGTGGACCACGGCCGCGAGGCGGTGTACGACGCCGAGCACTTCTTCGACGGCTATCGCGCCGACCGCGACTACGCGCTGGCGACGCTGCGGGCGGCCCGCGACGCCGGCGCCCGCACGCTGGTCCTGTGCGACACGAACGGCGGCACGCTCACCGGGCAGCTGACCAGCATCCTGCGCGACGTGCGGGTCTCGCTCGAGGCCGACCCGAGCGCGCCCGCCGTCACCTGGGGCATCCACACCCACAACGACGCCGAGCTTGCGGTGGCCAACTCGATCGCCGCCGTCCAGGCCGGCGTCCGCCATGTCCAGGCGACGATCAACGGCTACGGCGAGCGCTGCGGCAACGCGAACATGGTCTCGATCCTGGCGAACCTGGCGCTCAAGACCGACAACGAGCTCACGCCCGTGGGCGGCGGCGACCTTGCCGCGCTCACCGAACTGTCGCGCTCGGTGGCCGAGATCGCCAACGTCAACCCCAACGACTACCAGCCGTACGTCGGCCGCTCGGCGTTCGCCCACAAGGGCGGCGTCCACGGCGCCGCCGTGGCGAAGGTGGAGCGCTCCTACCAGCACGTGGACCCGACGGCCGTGGGCAACACCGGCCGGCTCGTCGTGTCCGAGCTGGGCGGCAGGGCGAACACGGAGATCCGCGCCCGCCAGCTTGGCCACGAGCTCGCGGGCGTCATGGACCCCAAGGACCTGAGCCGGCTCATCAAGCAGCTGGAGAACGACGGCCTCGCGTTCGAGGGAGCCGAGGCGTCGTTCGAGCTGTTGATCCACCGCAACTCGCCCGGCTACGAGGCGCCGTTCCGGATCGTGGACTACACGGTCCTTGTGGAGCAGCGCTCCGGGCGCGAGCTGCTGGCCGAGTGCACGGTCAAGGTCGAGGTGGCGGGGGAGGTCCTCCACACGGCCGGCGAGGGCAACGGCCCCGTCAACGCGCTCGACGGCGCGCTGCGCAAGGCGCTCGGGGCGTTCTACCCGGTGCTCGACGGCGTACACCTTGTGGACTACAAGGTGCGCATCCTCGACGGAGCGACAGCAACAGCCGCCAAGACGCGCGTCATGATCGACTCCCAGGACGGTTCGCGGACCTGGTCCACTATGGGGAGCGACACCAACATCATCGCGGCCTCGGCGCAGGCGCTCGCCGACTCGCTCGAGTACGCGGTGTGGAAGTCGGGAGCCGAGCTGCGGCGGCGCGACGAGCGTCACTTCACCACCACCAACGGCCACGAGGAGGGAGGAGCGGGATGAGCGACGGAACCCCGGCACCGCTCAGGCTGCTGCGCTGGACGGTGACCTCGGGGAGCAACGTGAACAGCCGAGCGGCCGTGGTGCTGCGCGCCGCCCACCACGACTGGCAGGCGTCGGCCGAGGGCAACGGCGCGGTCGACGCCTTGCTCCGGGCCGTCAACCTCGCGCTCGCCGACGTGCTCGGCGGGGCGCCCCTGCTGCTCGCCTACGACGTCCATGCCCTGGCCGAGGGGCCGGACGCGGAGGGCAGGGTGACGGTGCGCATCGCGCCCCCGCCGAGCGCCGAGGGCGAGCGGGCGGACGGGCGGTACGCGGGGGAGGTGGCGTCCACCAACACGGTCGCGGCTTCGGTCGAGGCGTACGTGGCCGCGCTCAACGCGATGTTCGATGCGGGGGCGTGGGCCGGCGCGGCGGAGGCCGCGGCGGAGCGGCTCGGGGCGGGATCCGACACTGATCCCGGCGCCGCCGAGTCTGAGTACCTCCACGGCCGCACTATCGACACGACGGCGTGGTTCAACCGCTGACCGACGGGGTGGCCGCGGCTCCCGGCACGCCGGGCGTGGACCCCGACGCGTTCAACCGGTTCGAGGTTGAGAGCTGGGAGGCCCGCGCCGACTCGTACCAGTTCCTGCGGCCCCTGACGGCGCGCGCCGTGAGCGCGCTGCTGGCCGCGGCGGGCGTCGGCCCCGGGTGCCAGGCCCTCGACATCGGGTGCGGCCCTGGCGACCTCGCTGCCGCCGCCGCGGCGGCAGGCGCCGACGCGGCGGGGATCGACGTGGCGCCCTCGATGGTGCGCCGCGCGGCCCTGGCCCACCCGTCGATCCCCTTCCGAGTCGGCTCGTTCGAGGCCCTTCCCGGGGGTGACGCCGCGTTCGATGCGCTCGTCGGGAACTTCGTGCTCAACCACGTCGGCCGGGCCGAGACGGCACTGGCCGAGGCGAGGCGGGTGCTGCGGCCCGGCGGCATGCTCGCGCTCTCCGCGTGGGACGCGCCGCGCCGCAACCGCGTGCTGGGGCTGTTCACCGATGCCGTGGCCGCGGTCGCGGCGCCGCTCCCGTCGGGCGTTCCCGAAGGCCCATCGCACTTCCGGTCGGACGACGAGCTCCGGCGGCTGTTCTCCACGGCCGGCTTCGAGGCCGTGGGCCTGCAGCGGCTGATGTTCGAGGCGCCCGTGCCCGACCTCGACACGCTCTGGTCGGGTGTCCTCGACTCTGCCGTGCGGATCCCGCCCACCATCACCCGCCAGCCCCCGGAGGTGCGGGCGCGCATCCGCGCCGCGTTCGACGAGCTGGCCGCCGTCCACCGCCGCCTCGACGGGTCATACGCGATCCCGGTGAGCGTGCAGGTGGTCCAGGGGCGGCGCCCGTGAGCGGTCGGGCGCGGGTGGCCTACGCGGGCGAGCCCGGCGCCTTCGCCGAGGACGCGGTCCTGCAGTTCTTCGCCATGTCCGAGCCGCTGCCCGTGACCTCGTTCCGGGCGGTGTTCGAGGCGGTCCGTGACGGGACGGCCTTCGCTGGTGTCGTGCCGGTGGAGAGCTCCCTGCTGGGGACCATCCGCGAGAACCTCGACCTGCTGTGGGCGTTCGACCTGCCGATCACGGGCGAGGTCACGGTCCCCGTCCGGCTGGCGCTGCTGGCCCTGCCCGGCGAGCGCGTGGAGACGATCGAGCGCGTCTACTCCATCTCGGCGGCCCTCGCCCAGGCGGACGAGTTCCTGCGGTCGCGGCCCTGGACGGTCGAGACCGCCTACAACACCGCGGGCGCGGCGAAGGGGATCGCCGACCGAGGGGAGCACGGCGCCGCCGCCGTCGCCTCCGCCCGGGTGGCGCCGCTCTACGGCCTCGAGGTCATCGCCGACGACATCCAGACCGGCGACGACAACCGCACGCGATTCGCGGTGCTGGCCCGCCGCGGCGAGGAGGCGGCCGTCCGGTCGGCCGCTGCGCCCGGCGCGGTCGCCGGCGCACCGCGGACGTCGCTCGTCTTCGCGGTGCGCAACGTGCCCGGGTCGTTGTACCGCTCGCTGGGGGCGTTCTCCACGCGCGGGATCAACCTGTGGCGGCTGGAGTCCCGGCCCTGGACCGAGCGCGGGGCGCGCTGGGAGTACGTCTTCTGGGTGGACCTCGACGGCGACCCCCGCGAGCCTGCCTGCGCGGCCGCCCTCGAGGCCCTGGCCGAGGAGACCGAGCTGGTCCGGATCCTGGGCACCTACCCGCGAGCCGCCGAGGAGTAGCGCGGGGCGGGCAGCGATGGTGGCGCGCCAGTCGCCCGCGCCGTTCGCGACGCGCGGAGTCGCTGCCCCAAACGTCACCTTGCGGTGGTCCAGGGGGCCCGGGCGAAACGGTATTGGCCCGCCGCGAGGCTGGGGAGAAGGCGCCCCGGGGCGGGCGTTCCGCCGCGTCCCGGGGTGCCCGGCTGGGCCGAGGCTCAGCTGCCGGTGCCGGTCCCGGCTGACGGGCTGGCGCTCGGGGTGCTGTTGCCAGCGCCCTGACCTCCCATCGTGCCGTGGCCGTGCCCGCCGCCACCCGGGCCGCCGGGGCCGAAGCCGGTTCCGTTGACCTGGGCCGTGACGAACGAGGTCACATTGGCGAGCTGCTGGTCTGCCTGGGCCTGGGTGATCGTCCCCGCCTTGATGGCAGCGGCGATCTCGTCCTTCTGGTCCTGGACCAGCGCGTCGATGACCTTCTGGACATCGACGTTATGGGCCTTCGCGACAGCGGCAACCGACTGGCCGCCCTGAAGGGCGGTGGTCAGCTCGGATTCCGGGATCCCGAGTGCCTGCGCCGCGACCGAGGTGTCGGTGACGGCCTCGTTGCGGCCGCCGCCGAAGCCGTGGCCGACCGGTCCGCCCTTGCCGCCAGGGCCGAAGCCGGTCCCGTTGGCCTGGTCGGTGGCGAACTGGGTCGCGTCAGCGAGCTCCTGGTCCGCCTGGGCCTGGGTGATCATCCCGGCCTTGAGGGCCGCGGCAACCTCGTCCTTCTTGTCAGCGACGAGCGCCTCGATCACCTTCTGGACGTCCACGCTGTGGGCCTTCGCCACCGCGGCGATCGTCTGGCCGCCCGAGAGGGCGGTATCGAGGTCGGTCTCTGTGATGCCGATGGCCTTGGCCACCACCGAGGCGTCGGAGACAGCCTCTGTTGTGCCGCACATCCGGGGACCGGTGTGGTTGTCGGTCGAGGGCGCCCCCGACGCCGACGGGCTCGCGGCCGGGGCCGCGCTCGGGTCAGCTGCCGAGGCGATGGAGGGGAGGACCAGGGCCGCCCCGGCGCTCCCGAGGAGGAGAGCTCCGGCCACGGCCCCGGATGCGATGAGGTTCTTGCGCAAGCAACGCTCCTTTCGCGTTCGCGGCGCCCACTCGGGTCGCCTGGGACCACGCTGCCCTGCGGACCTTTCGGGTCGGTGACGGACGGCCGGCGCCTGAGCAAACGCACACGAAGCCGGCCCGGGAGGGGAGCGGACCGGCTGGAGTTCGAGAGACCGCCCGGTTCGGTCCCGCGCCGCCGGTCAGTGCTTTACGGCCCGCTCGAGGACCTTCTCCTCGGCGATCCAGTCCTCGAGCATCGACTGCGGTGGTCAGGGGCGGACGATGCTCGGCCGCCCTGCGGTGACCTCTCCGATCGTGGTCGCCAAGTTTGCCGCATCGCAGTGGGCGAGCTCCCCAGGCGAGTCCACGCCCGCAGCCTCGAGCAGGTCGGCGACCACGGAGCCGACGCCCTTGGGGGGCAGGGGGTCGCCGTGGTTGATCCATTCGAGGATGAGCTTGCCCGTGACGCCTGTGGCTTCGGCGAGCTTGTCACAGCCGCTGGCCGATGCGCCGGCAGTCAGCACGTCGTCGGTCGTCTCCACGCCGGCCGCGGCGAGCTTCTCGGCGTACGCGGGTCCGATGCCCTCGACCTCGCCGACCGTGGCCATGTGGGTGCCCTTGCGGCACGCGACGAGACGGTCCCCAGCGCCGCCGCCATCACAGGTGCGATGATGGCCCGCGATCCCAATGCCGGGCCGGGGAATTGGAGGACGAGGGATGGACGAGGCGTTCCGCGCGGAGATGGCGGCCGGCTACACGTTCGACGAGCCGTGCATCGTCTTCGGAGCGCCCATCCTCGGCGACGAGCTGGCCGCTGACGTCCGCGTCCAGCTGCCCCTGTCGCGCGTGAACCGCCATGGTCTGATCGCCGGTGCGACTGGCACCGGCAAGACCACCACTCTCCAGCTGTTCGCGAGCCAGCTGTCCACGGCGGGCGTGCCCGTGTTCGCGGTGGACGTGAAGGGGGACCTCTCGGGCATCGGCGCGCCGGGTGACCCGACCAACCCGCCGGTCGCGAAGCGCGTGGCCGCGATGCACTGGGACTATCAGGCCAGGGGCCACCCGATCGAGGTGCTGTCGCTCTCGGGCAGGGCGGGCGCCCACGTGCGGGCGAGCGTGTCCTCCTTTGGCCCGCTGCTGCTGGGCAAGGTTCTCGATCTCAACGACACCCAGGTCTCAGCGTTCTCTCGCTCGTGTTCCACTACTGCGACCAGCAGCAGCTCCCGCTACTCGACCTCGCCGACCTCCGCACGACCCTCAAGTACCTCGGCTCGGACGACGGCAAGGCTGCGCTCGACGACCTCGGCGGCATTTCGCCGGCCACGCTGGGCGTGATCCTGCGGGCGATCGTGATGCTCGAGCAGGACGGCTCGGCGGTGTTCTTCGGCGAGCCCGAGTTCGACGTGGATGACATGCTCCGCACGGCGCCTGACGGCCAAGGCGTGATCAGCCTGCTTGAGGTGGCGGACGTGATGGACCGCCCTCGTCTGTTCTCCACATTTGTGCTGTGGATGCTGGCGCGACTCTACGACGCGTTGCCGGAGGTAGGCGACCAGCCCAAGCCGAGGCTGGCGTTCTTCTTCGACGAGGCGCACCTGCTGTTCAAGGACGCGTCGCCAGCCCTGCCTCGACCAGATCGAGCGGACGGCCCGCCTGATCCGGTCCAAGGGCGTCGGTGTCTACTTCGTCACCCAGGCGCCAACGGACGTGCCGTCGTCGTGCTCTCGCAGCTGGGCAACCGCGTCCAGCACGCCCTGCGCGCGTTCACGCCCGACGATGACGAGGCGCTGCGCAAGACCGCGCGGACGTTTCCCGAGACCAGCCACTATGACGTCGAGAAGACCATCACCACCTGGGCATCGGCGAGGCGCTCGTGACGGTGCTCTCGCCGAAGGGCGTGCCGACGCCCCTGGCGGCCGTGAAGTTCCTGCCGCCCGATTCGCGCATGGGGCCGCTGCACCGCCCGACGAGCTGGCCCGGGCGGCGAACGCCTCCCTGATCACCGCTAAGTACGGGCAGGCGATCGATCCGCAGAGCGCGCACGAGATCATCACCGCGCGGCTCGCGTCGGCGCACGCGGCAGCTGCCGGCTCGGGCGTGCCCGGCGCCACCCAGGGCCCCGTGGTCGGGGCGCCGGCCTCGATGACCGCCGTCCAGCAGCAGCGCGAGATCGACCGCCAGGTCCGGGCGCAGGCCCGGGAGATCGAGGCGGAGCGGCGCGCAGCCGCGAAGGCGGCAACGGAGGCCGAGCGCCAGCGGCGTGCCCAGGCAAGGGCGGCCGCCGCGGCGGAGCGGGAGCGCCAGCGGACCATGCAGACGGCGATGCGGACTGCGGGGCGGGTCGTGAGCTCGCGAGAGGGCCAGAACCTGCTGCGCGGGCTGTTCGGGATCCTCGGCGGCGGCAAGGGTCGCTGACCCCGGCCGGGGCGAGGCTCCGGGGGCCGCGCAGCAGGACAATCAAGAAGCGCGATCTTGGGTTTGGCAGGATCGCCGTAAATCACGGCCCAGCGCTGCCGAGCCGCCGTCCCGCAGGAGCCCGCCATGACCGTGACCGTCGGAACCACCCCGCACAAGATCTTCCTCGCCGGCCGTGGGTGGACTCGCCGGACGTCCTGGTGGTGGTCAACCCGGCCGACGGGCGAGCAGGCGGGCCGCACCTACAACGCCACGGCCGAGCAGTACGAGGACGCCGTCAGCGCCGCGGTGCAGCGTTCGACACCACCCGCAGCCTGCCGGCCTACGAGCGCGGCGCGATCCTGCGCGAGCTCTCCGCCGGTCACCGAGCACCGCGCGACGAGATGGCCGACATCATCGTCACCGAGGCCGGCAAGCCCATCCGCGACGCGCTGGTGGAGGTGGACCGGGCGGTCCTGACCTTCCGGCTCGGCGCCGAGGAGGCCGAGCGCATGCGCGGCGAGGTATCCCGCTCGACCTCATGCCGAGCTCCAAGGGGCGGGTGGGCATCACGCGCCGCTTCCCGATCGGCCCGATCGCGGCGATCAGCCCGTTCAACTTCCCGCTCAACCTCGCCGCGCACAAGCTCGCGCCGGCCATCGCGTCGGGCAACCCGATCGTGCTCAAGCCCCCGTCGAAGACCCGCTGTCGATGCTACCGTCGCCGAGTTCATCGAGCAGGCGGGCGTGCCGGCGGGCGCGGTCAGCATCCTGCCGATGACCCGCGACGTGGGCGACCAGATGGTCGCCGACGACCGGTTCAAGCTGCTGACCTTCACCGGTCAGCCCGCGGTGGGCTGGCGGATGAAGGCGCGGGCGGGCAAGAAGAAGGTCGTGCTCGAGCTGGGCGGCAACGCCGGGCGTCATCGTCGACAAGTCCGCCGACCTCGACTGGGCGGTCAAGCGCGCGCCGTCATCGGCGCCTTCGCCTACGCCGGCCAGGTCTGCATCAGCGTCCAGCGCATGTTCGTCCACGAGGCGATCTGGGACGAGTTCCTGGGCGCTTCGCCGCGGCGTCGCCCGCCCTCAAGGTGGGCGACCCGCTGGACCCCGACCACGGACGTCGGGCCGATGGTCGACGGGGCGACCGCCCAGCGGACCGAGAGCTGGGTGGACGAGGCCGTGCCAGCTGGGCGGCAAGCTGCTGCTCGGCGGCAAGGCCCAGGGGACGTTCTTCCCGCCGACCATCCTGACCGACGTGCCGCGCACCGCCCAGGTGTGCTCGCAACGAGGCGTTCGCGCCGCTGGTCGTGGCCTTCAAGTTCGCGCCATGGATGAGGCGATCCGCCGGGTGAACGACTCGCACTTCGGGCTGCAGACGGGCGTCTTCACCAACGACATCGGCGACGCCTGGCAGGCGTTCAACGAGCTCGAGGTGGGCGGCGTGATCATCAACGACGTCCCGACCTACCGGATCGACCACATGCCCTACGGCGGCGTGAAGGACTCGGGCCAGGGCCGCGAGGGCCTGCGCTGGGCGATCGAGGACATGACCGAGCTGCGGATCATGGTGCTCGCCTGGCCCCAGTAGCCCACACCGGGTGGTCGCGCCACGCCGTCGTGCGGCGCGAGGGCCAGGCGCGCTCGGTGATCGCCGACCCCGCGTCGACCCGCAGCCGCCACCGAGCGGCGACCCTTCGCTGTTGACGCCCCGGCCGTGCGGGCTTAGCATGACCGACCATGCTAAGCGTCAAGGTCAGCACTAAGTACCAGATCGCGGTGCCGAGCGAGGCTAGGCGGCAACTCGGTATCCAGGCGGGCGATCGCCTCGACGTGAAGATCGCCGGCGACGCCATCGTCTTGCGGCGCGCGCCGGAGCGCCCGTCTGACCGGCTGCGAGGGCTTGCGGCGGGGCGCGGCTGGTTCGATCCCGATCCGGTGGTGTTCGTCCGGCGGCTGCGCGACGAGTGGGAGGAGATGGCCGGTGACCGAGCGCGTCGACTCGACTCGGGACCTGACGACGAGGCACCGGCGGATCGCGTTTGACAGCAACGTCCTGATCTATCTGATCGAGCGGAGCGACGCCCGGGCGGAGGCGGTCGCCTCGGTCATCGACGATCTGGCTGCAAGCGGCTCGACCGGCGTGCTGGCCTCGATCGGCGTGGCCGAGGTGCTGGCCGGCCCGGCTCGCAAGGACGATCCGGTGGGGTTCGAGATGCTGGCGTCGGCCCTTCGCGACCTCGGCTTCGGCAACCCGGTCCTCGACCGCGTGGCGGCGGAGGACGCCGCGTGGATCAGTGGCCGGACGGGTGCGCGCCTGCCGGACGCTGTCCACCTCGCCTGCGCCCGAGCCGCCGGCGCGACAGCCTTCCTCACGAACGACCGGCGGATCCGGTCGCGGCGCGGCCTCGAGGTCGTGTACCTCGACGACCTGATCGATTCAACGGCCTAGGGCGAAGGACCGCCTGGCGCTGTCCCGCGCCCCGCGACCGCCTCGTCCGCTCGGGCTCTCGGTCGGGGACACTGCGGGGCATGGACTTCACGCTCACCCCCGCCCAGGCGGAGCTCCGCGATCGCGCCCGGGAACTCGTCCGGCACGTCCTGCAGCCCCTCGAGGCCGCGTTCGAGCGGAACCACGGCCAGCTCCCGGCCGACACCGCCCGCGCTGTCAAGCAGCGCGCCATCGAGCTGCGGCTCCACGGGGGCAGCCTGCCGCGCGATGTCGGCGGTCAGGGCTGGACGGCGATGGAGCAGGTCCTCGTCCACGAGCAGCTGGGCCAGGTCGACCGGCGGCCTGTGGGGCCTTCATCCCGGGCGCCTACAACGCCCTGGTCCACTGCCGCCCGAGCAGCGCCGCGGCTACCTCGAGCCGAGCCTCCGCGGCGAGCGCAACGGCTCGTACGCCATCACCGAGCCGGGCCAGGGCTCTGACGCCCGCACCCTCGCTGCCACCGCCGAACTGGACGCCGCCGACCGGCGATTACGTCCTCAACGGCGAGAAGTGGTTCGTGACGGGGCCGGCCGACACCGACTTCATGATCTTCCACTGCCACCTGCTGCGCGACGGCGAGCGCCTTCCGACACTCTTCCTGGTCGACTACGACGTGCCCGGCGTGGTTCAGATCCACGACCCCGACTACACGCACACCTTCGCCGACCGCCACCCGCAGTTCCGCCTGAGCGACGTGCGCGTCAGGCCGGATGCGGTCCTGGGCGGGATCGGCGAGGCGGACGCCATGACCAACGAGTGGTTCGTGGAGGAGCGGCTGCACATCGGGGCGCGCTGCACCGGCGCAATGGAGCGGCTGCTGACCCTGGGCGTCGAGTACGCCACGCACCGGGTCCAGTTCGACCAGCGGATCTACGACTTCCAGGGTGTGTCGTTCCCGCTGGCGGACTCGGCGGCGGACGCCTCGGCGGCGAGGCTGCTGACCCGCGAGACGGCCTGGCTGATGGACCGAGGACGCGAACCCCAAGCTCGTCCACGCGAAGGCGTCCATCGCCAAGCTGTTCGCGTCCGAGGCCGCGTTCCGGTGCGCCGACCGCGTTGTCCAGGTCTTCGGCGGCCGCGGCTACATGCGCGAGTTCCCGGCCGAGCGGTACCTGCGCGAGCTGCGCGTCGACCGTATCTGGGAGGGCACGTCTGAGATCCAGCGGGTGGTCATCGCACGGGCGCTCGAGAAGCGCGGCGTCGGCCCCGTCGTGGGCTGAGCGCGAGTCTGAAGCGTCCCATGGCCGAGCCCAGCCTCCCCGTGCGGCCCGCCATCGACCTGCGGCCGCTGTTCGCGCCGCGGTCCATCGCGGTCGTGGGCGCCACCCCGCGCGGATGGCTCGGCGCCACCGTTCGGGACAACCTGCGGGCGATGGGCAGCGAGACGCGCTGCTACTTCGTGAACCCCAAGTACGAGGAGGTCAGCGGCCAGCGCTGCTACCCGACGCTCGGGGACCTCCCCGAGCGGCCGGACACAGTGATCCTCGCGGTCAACCCCCTCCGCGCCACGCGGTTCACGCAGGAGGCGGCCGACGCCGGCATCCCCAGCCTGGTCATCCCGGGCGGCGGCGTGGTGGAGGGCGGCGAGGCAGCCGCCGAGATGCAGCGCCAGGTGGCCGAGATCGCGACCCGCCACGGCATCGCGCTCCTGGGACCCAACTGCATGGGAATGGTGGACTGGACCACCAACAGCACCAACTACATCGGCGACGTGAACCCGTGGCTGCCCCGCGGCCATGTCGCGGCGCTGGCCCAGTCGGGCAGCGTGACGGACGCGTTCATCCACGCTCCGGGACGCGGATCGGCTACAGCCGCATCGTGTCGGTGGGGCTCGGAGGTCGTCCTCGACCTCTGCGACTACCTCGCGTACTGCCTCGACGACCCCGAGACGCACGCGGTCATGCTGTTCGTCGAGGGCTTCAAGCGCCCCGAGCGGTTCCTCGCGCTGTGCGACCGGGCGCTGGCGCTGGGCAAGCCGATCATGGCCGTCAAGGTGGGCCGCTCGACGCAGGCGCAGGCGGCGGCGATTGCGCACTCGCGGCAGCCTGGCGGGCGAGGACCGCGTGACCGATGCCGCACTCGACGCGGCTGGCGTGATCCGCTGCGCGCGACCTCGACGAACTCATCGAGACTGCCGAGCTGGTGGCGGGCACCGGCCGGCTCCGCCGCGGCGTGGGGCTCGGTCGCACCGGCGTGGTCACGGTGTCCACCGGCGAGGCGTCGCTCGTGGCCGATTTGGCCGACGGGACGGGAGTCGACCTGCCGCCGGTGCCCGAGCCGCCGCGCGCGGCCATCCTCCGCGACCTGCCGACGATGGGCTACATCGGCAACCCGCTCGACCCGTGGGGCGCGGCGGACGCCCCGATCGCGTACAGGGCGTCGCTTCGAGGCGCTCGCCGCAGTCCGGTGCCTATGACGTCCTCGCCGTGGTCCACGACAGCCCCTTCCGCGACCTGCCCTCCGAGGTGGAAGTGGCGCGCGACGTCTCGATCGCGCTGGTCAACGCCACCGCGGACCGCCCGCACCTGCTGCCCGTGTACGTCTCGCTGACCTCGGGCGACCTCTCAGGACAGGTCAAGGAGACGCTTGACGCGGCTGGCGGGATGCCGATGCTGCGCGGGGCCAGTGGAGGCGCTCCGCGCGCTTGCGGGCCTCGCGGGATGGGAGCGGCGGCGGACCGCCAGGCTGGGGCGCGGCCCGTGGCGGGCGGAGTGGCCGGCGCTCGCGGCTGACCGGACGGCGTGGGGCGGTGACGAGGTCATCGATCCGCTGACGCGCTCGACCGCGTCGCGGCGGAGGGTCGCCCTCCCGGAGCGCGAGAGCCTCGAGCGGCTGACGGCGGCCGGTATCCCGGTCACTCGCGCGCTGTCCGTCCCGGCGAACGGCGACGCGGTCGAGAACGCCTGGCGTGCACTCGGCGGCGGGCCGGTTGCCGTCAAGCTCGACGCGATCGACCTCGTGCACAAGACCGACGCTGGGGGCGTGCGGCTGGGGTTGGCCGACGCGGCGTCGATCCGCGCGGCGGTGCCGGAGCTGATCGCGGCGGCCGAGCGCGCCGGGGCCACGCTTCGCGGGCTGCTGGTCGAGCCGATAGCACCGTCGGGCGTCGAGCTCGTCGTCGGCGGGCGGCGCGATGCCGTCTTCGGCCCCGCCGTCCTGGTCGGCCTGGGCGGCGTCCTCGCCGAGGTTCTCGACGACGTGGCGGTGTTGCTGGCGCCGGCGGCCGAGGCGGAAGTCGGCCGACGGTTGGAGCGACTCCGAGGGGCGGCGATCCTCCAGGGCGTCCGTGGCCGGCCGAGCGTCGACCTCGCGGCGCTGGCCAGGCTCGTGGTTGCGGTGGGGCGCGTCCTGGTCGACGACCCCGCGATCGTGGAGATCGACCTCAACCCGGTGATCGCCCACCCGGGCGGCGCCCTCGCCGTGGACGCGCTCGTCGTGCTCGAGGGCGAGTTCGTCTGATCCTGGGGATCTCTCGGGATGGCCCGGTGCGGCCCTGCACCAGTCGGTACGAACCCCGCGATCGGACGGTGAGTCCCAGCACCGGGCACCTGACGAACGTACCCCCACGGATGGGCCCCCCGTCCCGTATCGGCCCACCAGCCGTCAGGTGTCGAATGCGTCAAACGAAGACGACGCCGATCGCCCGTGGGTAGGCGAGCGGTGGGGGAACCCGGCCCGACTGGGGAACCGCAATCTCGGCGCGTCGCCGTTATCGTGGGGTTTGCGCACATGGACCAGTTCACGCAGGACTACGCCCCGGCTCGCCGCCGCGGGCGGCGCCGCATGCTCGTCGCGATGCTGCTCGCGTCGTCGCTCGCCACCGTCGGCGCCGGCGCGATGAGTCTCGCGGTGTTCACCGACAGCGCGACCGCGAACGGCTCGTGGTCTGCCGGCACGGTCACCCTCGGCGTCTCGCCGACGACCGCCTTCACGGCCACGGGCATCATGCCGGGCGACTCCGGCAGCCAGACCATCGTCGTCTCGAACAGCGGCACCGGCGATCTCCGCTACGCGATGACCTCCTCGTCCGACAACGCGGACAGCAAGGGCCTCGCCGCCCAGATGACGCTCGTGGTCACCGCCGCCGCGTGCGGCAGCAGCGGCACCCAGCTGTACAGCGGCTCTCTCGACGGCGCCGGGTTCGGCAACCCGGCCCAGGGCGCCGACGCGGGCGACCAGAACGTTGCCGCGGGCGGCAGCCAGAGCCTCTGCTTCGCCTGGACATTCCCGCTCGCTTCGGGCAACGGCTACAAGAACGCGTCCACCTCGACCGTCTTCACCTTCGACGCCGAGCAGACGAAGAACAACTAGGCCTGCCGCCGCTGACTGACTCGGCCCGGCCGGTTCGCCGGCCGGGCCGAGAGCGGCACCTCGGACGCTCATTCGTCTCGGTCAATCCGGAGCACCGATCGATGACCATCGCGATCGCCCTGACGGCCACCCTGCGCCGGCTCCTCGACCTACTCCTGGTGGCACTGATCCTGACCGTCCTCGCCTCCGTGGTCGTGGCGCGCGTCGTGCCCGTGATCACCGGCGGGCCCACGTACGTCGTGGGCGGCGGCTCGATGGAGCCCACCATCCCGCTCGGCTCGGTGGTGGTGGACGCCCCGGCGTCGGAGTCCGACATTGCGGTCGGCAAACTCGTCAGCATCCAGGTCGGCCCCCAGCGGGCCGTGTTCACCCATCGCATCGTGCAGATGGTCGACCGCGACGGTGCCCTCTGGATCCGGACGCGGGGCGACGCCAACCCCACACCGGATCCCTCGATCATCCCCGCAACCGACATCACGGGCCGCGTCGTGACGTGGATCCCGCTGCTGGGTTACCCCATCGAGTTGATGAGTTCGCTGGCGGGCGTGGCGTTCCTGCTCTCCGTGGGCCTGGTCACGCTGCTGGGCGCCTGGCTCCTCGAGAGCCTCGAGGAGGACCAGAGGGCATGGCGCTACCGCCGCCGCCTTGCGCAGCTTGACGTCATCCCGATCGACGCCGCGGCCGAAGGCGTCCCCGGATGATCCGGCGGCTGGCCGTTCTGGTTGGCGTCGCGGCCTTGGCCGCGCTCGCGGTCTCAACCCCGGTCACGCTGGCCAGGTTCACGACCGCCAAGAACGCCGCCGCCACCTTCACGGCGGGCAGCCTCACGCCGCCGACCGGCGTCGCCGGCGTCGGCGGCTCGTCCGCATCCCTGACGTGGACGGCCTCGACCTCGTCATCGGCCGCCGGCTACCAGCTGCTTCGCAGCCCGACCTCCGGCTCCGGCTACGAGCAGGTCAAGACCGTCACGCCCGTGTCGGCCATCGCCACGACGGACTCGCCGGGCAGCGGCGTCTGGTACTACGTGCTGGACACGTACCTCGGCGGCTGGACGAGCGACCTCTCGAACGAAGCCTCGGTCACGATCGGTAGCACCGACACGGGTCTCGTCGACTGCACGCAGAACGCGCCGGTGACGGTCGGCTCGGGAGACAACAACGGGTACGAGACCAACCCGCAGTACGCGTGCAGGCGAGACGGTCGGTATGCCATCGACGCCAGCTCCGGGAAGAAGGGCAACATGAGCTGTACCGATCCGGGCCGGGATCGGCACGACTTCTGGGGCTATGGCCTCGGTCTGCCGGCCTCAGTGAGCTCGATCAACGGCATCACCGTCCAGTTGGTGGCGGGGCTGAACGCGTCCAACGGCACCAACGACATCTGCGTCCAGTTGTCGTGGGACTCGGGGGGTACTTGGACGACACCCGACGAGGTGACGCTCACCTCCACCAGCTTGAAGGTCTACCAGCTCGGCGGCGCGACCGACACGTGGGGCCACGCACCGTGGACGCTCGGCCAGACGGGCGTGTCCACCTTCCGCGTCCGGATCACCGACGTGTCGTCGAAGAACAACCGCTCGTTCTACCTCGATCAGGTCGCGGTGGCCGTCGCGTACACACCCTAGCGGCCCGCCAGGGCGCTCCCGGCGTCGTGCCCGCGTCCGGTGAGCGCCCTGGCCGCGGCCCCAGTCCATCGCGACCTCGCTGGATCAGGCCTTCGGGATGCTCCGCCCGGACTTCCGCGAGACGGGCGCGTCGGCGGCAGGTCCTGGGCTCGTCGCCTTCACCGCCTCTCCAGCGCTCGCAGGGTCCTTGCGCGAGGTGCCGCCGGGTGCGCTGGCTGCCGTCGCCCGTGCGCGGGCGGCACCTCCGCGCGGGCTGCTCGGATGGCTCGCGGCTCCGGACCGATCCTCAGGAGGCTGGATCGCCGCGGGCGGCGATCCAGGAAGGGTCTGCGTGGATGGGGCAGCGGAGGCGTTGACGCGCGGGCCGGCGCCGCGTTTGGCGTCGTCACGTCGAGCCGCCTGCGGTTCCGCAACGGACTCCGACGCCGGGGCGGCTGTCGCCGTCCTGCGACGAGGCGACGGGTGCCCGGCCGTGGGCTTTGCCGTGGGGACTGGAGCCGATGCCGGCGCCTTCCGAGCGGAGGCTTTGGAGGGTTCGGGAGCCGCTGCGGGCGCGGCTGTCCCCTTGGCGCGGGTTGCCGCAACCTTCTTGCCGGCAGCGGCGGGCTCGCGTGTCTGCGCCACCGTCGCCGCGGGCCTGCGGCCGGGTTCGCGACTCGGTGGCACCGAACCCCCGACCGCCGGCATCGGTCCGGCCGTCGGCTGGGGTTCCTCGGCAGGCGTCGGCGGATATGTCAGGGTGGTCGGCCCAGCCGATGGCCCTCGGGGCGGTCGACGCATTCCGGACGGCGGCACGTCGGGGACTGGGCCTGCCGGCGGGCGATGGGCTTCCTCGGCTGCCGACGAGCCCGCGGGCGGGCGGGGCGCGGCGGGCACGCTGGCGGGTGCGGCCTGGATTCGCGGCGTCGCGGACGCTGCGGACGACACGGACGGACGAGGCGCCGCTTCGAGTGTGGCGGCGGGCGCCACGGTCGTCGGTGACGAATTCGGTGGACTGCGGATAGCGCGGGCAGGCCACGTGGTCGCGCGTGAGGCACAGCGCCGCCTGGTGATCCAGGCCGATCGGCTGGGGCCCCTGGCCGGCCAGGCGCAACGCGAGCTTGCGCAGGCGTCCGCCCTCCCCACGGCCGCCCGCCCCAAGGCCGACATGGCAGGCGTTGCCTGCGAAGGGGAAATCGAACCTCGTGAACCGGTCGTCCCTCAACCCGAGATAGGGGCACACGGACTGCACTCCGGCCGCCCGACCGGGAGCCGCGTCCGCGCGCGAGGGCGCAACGCGAGCCTCGGAATGCTGCCCGTTCCCAACGTGAAGCTCTGAAGGGGCGGCCCACAGGGCCGTGGGATTCGAGCGGCTCGTGCGATCATCCGCGGGGCCGTGAGGCTGCCACGCCAGCGCCGGCGGGATGTCCGGCGTCGCGCCCGCCGGTGGCAGCTTGCGTCCAGCATGCGAGTCCGTCGCCGGCCGAGGGTCAGGCCCCCGCTCGCCGCTGCTCGCGGTGAGCGGCGAGTCCGGCCTTGCCGCAGCATCGCGATCCGGGCCAGCGCCTGCCGACTCGACTCCCGAGGGTGCCGCGCTCTGCACAGGCTCAATTGGCGCGGCTTCGACGCTCGATCGCTGGAGGGCTGCAGGTGCCGAACGTGCGGGCCTCGACGGCGGCCCGCCCGGCACCGCACCCACGGCTGTGGCCTCGGTGCTGGCGGAAGCGGCCGTGATGTCGACGAGTGCGGCCCCATCTTGCGCCGGGTCCGCAGGAGGTGCCTGGAGACCGAGGGCCATCACCGCGACCATTGGTCGCCCGGCGTCAGTCGTTCGCGGAGCGGGAGTGGCGCCTGCCTCGGTGCGGCAGGTGTAGCAGCGCGTCATATCGGGTCGGTTGATCGACCGGCACGTCCGGCAGACCCAGTAGCCGCCCTCGAGCAGCGTGGTGACGACTGCGCTCGACCCAGCAGGCTGGCGGTGCATCTCGGTCGCTTTGAAGGTGGGCTTCTCGGGTTGCGACCGGGTGCTGCGAAAGATCAACCACAGGGCTGTCGGGCCCCAGAGGAGCACGACGATAACGACGAGCGCGATCTCGGTGTTCATCGCTTCTGTGACTTCCTCTGATGCGGGTTCAGGATAGCCACCCTCCGGACCGATATCAGCGCAATGGCGTCGTATCTGGTTGCCGCAACCGCCACGTCGGGCCGATCATCGGTGCTCGATCGGCAGCGACACCACCACGTGAGCGATTCGCGGTGTCCGGATGCACCGAATCCGCTGGCCGGTTCGGGTTCGGGCGCAGACTCCGTCATCGCGGTCGACACGCCCGGCCCCGCACTCAGGCGCTCGCGGGGGACGCGTCAGCCATCGCCGCGACGTGGGCGATGACCACCCCGGCCGCCACCCCGCCGACCCAGCCGACGAGGAGCCCGGTCACATTGTCGTTGACGTCGCCGCTCTCGCAGGGGCGGTGGAGGATCGGCAACATTCCCTGCGTCGCCTCGATGAAGACTGGGAGGAGCACGCCCCCAGCGTCAGGAGCAACGCCCGCCGTGACCGGGGCAGCAGGCCCACGGAGAGGCCGAGCGGGATGAACAGGAACACATTGGCCGCCCGATCGTCCTTCGAGAGGAAGTCGGTCAGCCGGACCGGCGTCAGCGTGGACAGGTTGCAGCCCATGGTCCCCGTCGGCGACGCCTCGAACACGCCGTGGAGCGGGACCAGGGTCGCGAAGAAGATCCCCGCCGAGCTCACGAGGAAGAGCCACGCGACGATACGACGCGTCCGCAGGGCGCGTGCGACCGGGTCCGCTCACGAAGATCCCGACGATCGCGACGATGAGCGTCCCGGGCCCGACCCAGGGCAACGGGTTGTGGTACGGCAGCATCCACTCGATCCCTGTCCTCAGCGTACTGGTAGGCCCACTCGGGCCACCGAGCTCGATGCTGCCGGTGGGGCGTCGAGGATAGCCTGCAGGCCGCGCGCCCGCTGACGCCCCTCCGGGGCGGCTTCGCGGCACCCCAACGAGGGCTTCGGTGAGCCCGCTCTCACCAGCCCGGTGCGACGGAGGTGTCGGGGCTATTCAACACGCCGATCCCAATGAAGGCCTCGTGCAGGCTCGCGCTGCGCTGGAGGGGCTCGCTGCCGTGGGTCGCGACACAATCCATGACCATCGAACGGAGCTCGGCATCGTTGTCCCCCGTCGCGTTGGCGCGCAGTTGCAGCGCTCGTTCGCGGATGTCCCACGGCGGCGGCGGGGCGACGGCGCGAAGGACCTTGTGGCTGTCCGTCGGCTCGACGGACTCCGCGTCGTAGAACAGCTCCTCGTGCAGCTTCTCGCCCGGACGCAAGCCGACGACGTCGATGGGCTGGCTGTCGGGATCCCGACCGGAGAGGCGGATCAGGTCCCGGGCGAGGTCGAGGATCCTGACCGGCTGGCCCATGTCCAGGACGAACAGGTCTCCCTCGCGGCCCAGGCTCGCGGCGTCGAGGATCAGCCAGGATGCCTCCGGGATCGTCATGAAGAAGCGGGTCATCTCGGGATGCGTGATCGTCAGCGCCTGGCCCTTTTCCATCTGCTCCTGGAAGATGGGGATGACGCTGCCGTTCGACCCCAGCACATTGCCGAAGCGGACCGACACGTAGGGTCGGCCGGTGCGGCGCGCGGTGTCCGCCACCAGCATCTCGGCGATCCGCTTGCTGGCGCCCATGATGCTGGTCGGCCGCACGGCCTTGTCGGTGGACACGAATACGAAGCGCTCGACGCCCGCGTCGGCGGCGGCATCGAGCACCGACATCGTGCCGGCCACGTTGACGTGGACGGCGTCGGACGGGTGCTCCTCCATCATCGGGACGTGCTTGTACGCCGCTGCGTGGAAGATGACGCTCGGCGCCTCCTCCTCGATGACGCGCCGCATCTGAGGGCGGCTGGCCACGTTGGCGAGGTGGATTCGCAGCTCGCCGCGGCCGCGATCATGAAGGCGACGCGACTCGAGCTCGCGCTCGAGCATGTAGAGCGGGCTCTCGGCGCGGTCGATCAGGACCAGACGCCTGGGACCCAGCGCATAGACCTGCCGCGCCAGTTCGGAGCCGATCGAGCCGGCGCCGCCCGTGATCATCACCGTGCGGCCACGGATGATCTCCTCCACGCCCTCGGCGTGCTCGGTGATCATCGGGCGCCGGAGGAGGTCCTCCACTCGAACCTGTCGCACGCGATGGGCGTCGATCGTGCCGTCGAGCAGGTCCGACACGGGCGGCACCGTCCGCACCTCGAGTTTGCGGGCGAGGGCTGCATCGACCACGCGGCGGATCGCCCGGCCCTCGGCATTGGGCATCGTGATCAGCAGCGTGCGGGCGCCGGTGTCGGCGAGCGCGCGGTCGAGCGCCTCGATGCCGCCGTACACGCGGACGCCAGCCACGATGCTGCCGGCGAGCGCCGGGTCGTCATCGAGGAAGCCAACTGGCCTCACGCCGGCGCTGGCGTTCCGCCTGGCCGAGCGGGCGAGCAGCACACCGGTCTCGCCGGCGCCATAGAGGAGCGTCGAGCTCGAGGTCGCGTCGGTGCCGCGGGCGGCCTCGGGCATCAGGTCATAGACAGCCCGGATGCCAAAGCGTACGCCGCCCAGGATCGCCATGCTCAGCAGCAGTTCGATCGCCCAGAATGAGCGCGGGAAGCCATCCGCCCAGTTGGTGCCAGCGAGATAGGTAGCACCGTAGAAGATCGTCATCGCGATTAGCGATCCGAGCAGGACCGCAACCACGATCCGCTCTAGGTCTGCGACCCCCGCGTGCCGCCAGCGGCGGGCGTAGAGGCCGGCCGTGTGGCAAGTGATCGTGCGGACGGCGAGCAGCAGCCCTGCCACCATTGGGAAGGCGGGCACTAGGAGGGGGCCACTGATGCGGTCGAAACGGAGTGCGACCGCGAGGTAGGTCGCCAGGCCCACCCCCGCCAAGTCGATGGCAAACAAGAACGGCCCTCGCGACCGGTTTGCCAGGCGGACCAGGAACGCATTGCGCTTGCGGGCGCGCTGCGCCTCGGCGTCGGCATGGTCCCGCTCCAACGATACGGGAACACGCCCAAATCGCGGGTTGGCGATCGGATGATCAGACAATGAGATACCCCGACGGATCGGGGCAGGCGCCGACGCGCCTCCCGACCCAAACCAGCTGAACTCTCCCCAGGGTCCGCGGCTCCACTTCCCTCGCCGCGGACCGATTTCAACCCTAGCCCATTCGTACCCCTGTGCAATAGCGAATCCGCTGCTTCTCAGGTGACAGACGGCGCCATTGCGGTGCGTCCACGCACCATTTGGCCGGTTGTCCACAATTCGATCCGCCCGAACAGGTCCGAGGCAGACGTCGCGACGGGGCGGGATGTCTGGTGCGTCCGGCCGTTGCAGCGCATTCGACGGCTTGTGTCTATGCGGTTGCCTCGGGGAACGCCTACGTGGAGTGTCGACTGGAGATGCCAGCCGACCGGCCGTTCCCGCGCAACCTGATCGAGTTCCAGCGCCGGATCGGCGTGAAGCGCTACGAGACAGCTGCCAGCAACCCGTGCTCCACAAGCTGCTCAGCCACGCGCCGGAGCTCCATGACCGGCACGCGGATGATGTCGCTGATCTCGACCAGGTCCTGCGTTCCGTCCGCGTACGCGAGGAGGTCCATGGTCGTCCGGACCAATCCGTGGATGGACGTGGTGCCGAGCGTCGGATACAGGCCCCGCCCGCCGAGTTGCGGCTCGCCGAGGCAGGTCGCCTCGGTAGACGGGTTGCGCTCGATGAGCTCGAGGCAGGCGCGCAGCACGTCGAAGCCACCCTGCAGCCCGGCGGGCGTGACGACCGTCAGATCGTCGAGCGACGTGTGGTACTCGGGATACTCGCGGTACTTGGACCGCATCACGAGGACGACCGGCAGGTCGACGCCCGGGCTGCAGTACTGGCGCTCGTCGCTGCCCCGGTCCAGGAAGGAGTAGCGGACGAAGTCCGGGTGCTCGTCGCGCAGCACGTTGAGCGCCACCCGGTCGGCGAGTGTGTCACCGTTTCGCGAGGGCAGGTACGAGTAGGCCCGGTCGTCGCCGACGCAGGTCACGTTGAAGCCGGCCACGACGTTCGCCTTGAGGTCGTCGAGGTGGCGGCTCAGGTACGTGAGCGAGCCGATCGTCTCGGGGATGAAGACGATGCGGTAGGTGTAGCGGCGCGGCCGGCTCGCGATCCACTTCGCCAGCAACGTGGTCACCACGGGGCCCGACAGCTCGTTGTTCGCCATCGACGGGTGGCAGATGTAGGTGGAGAGGAACACCTCCTGCTGCGATGCGCCCGGGATGAGCAGCTCGCCGTAGGTCAGCGAGCCGTCCTTGAGCTCGCTGTCGATCGACTACCCGGTACACGCCCTCCTTCAGGCCCAGCCGCTGCGCTGTGCGACAGACAGAAGCCCCAGCGCCGCTGTAGTACGAGGTGACGTAGGGGATGGCGTCGGGCTGGCCCTCGAGCGAGTGGAGATGCTGCTGCAGCTCCGCCAGCGGCACCGTCGCGTCCACCGGGACCGAGTAGCCGACCACGTGCAGGTTGTTCTCGCCGGAAGTCGACGATCCGCTCGCCGTGCTCGTCGAGCACGTAGGCGTCGCGGATGTTCCACTCCTGGGGCATCGTCCAGTCGAACACCCGCGTGCCGGTCGGCACCTCGTGCACCGTCAGCGGGAAGTGCTCGCTGAGGATGTGCAGCGTCTCGCGCACGCCGTCGCCGGTGATGCTCCGGCAGATCGGGAAGAGCCGCGCCGCCAGGGCGTGCATGGCCGGGCCGGAGTCGAAGTGTCGGGGGGCCGTCACGTTCGTGCGCGGGCGGCCCCATCCGTCAGATCCGCCCATCGCGCAGATCGTTCTGGGCCTGCTGTAGTCCTCGGGGCGGCCCACGTCCTGCCAGTACTCGATGATCGGGAAGCTGACGACCATGTGGCCTTCGTCGAGCAGGCGCCGGATGAGGTCGGTCATGTCGAAATGCTGGCCGTCCGGGATGTGGTCCTAGGCCGACGGCTCGAGCAGGTAGATCCCGCGTTGATGAAGAGGTCAGCGACGGCTTCTCCCGTAGCTCCATGACCCGGACGTCGTTCGCACTCCACCACGCCGAACGGCACCTGATCTCGTGGACGCGCACGCCCACGTGAGTCGTCGCCCCGTGCTTCCGGTGGAAGCGGAGCATGTCCTGATAGGCGACCCCAGTGAGGATGTCGCCGTTGATGACCACGAACGGCCCGCTCGGGCGGGCATCAGCTTGAGGCCGCCGGCCGTGCCGAGCGGCTGGTCCTCGTTGGTGTAGCTGATGCTGACGCCGAATGCCTCGCCGTCGCCGAAGTGGCTGACGATGCTGTCGGGCAGGTAGTGGGTGGTGAGGCGCACGTCGCGGATGCCCGAGCGTCGCAGCTGCTCGATGGTGCGCTCCAGCAGCGGCCGGTCGCCCACCGGCAGCATGGGCTTGGGAACGTGCTCCGTCAGCGGCATGCAGGCGCTTGCCGAAGCCGCCGGCCATGATGACGGCCGAGAGGTCGGCGCGCCTCGACCACGAGGTTCTTGCGCAGCAGGAAATCGACCAGGATCGCCGCTTCGTCGACCACCGGCAGGTGGTTGATGTCGCGCTGGATCATGACCTGAGCGCTTCGGCCGGTCCGAATGGGCGCGCGCGCGACGACGGGCTCCGGGGTAGCGATGGTGCGCACGGGTCGTCGAGCGGACACCTTGCGGAGGATGGCGCGGCGGATGTCGCCGTCGGTGAGGAGCCCCGCGACGCTGCCCGTCCGGTCGCACAGGACCAGCGCCGCCGGTGCCGGCCTGGTCCAGTTGGGAGATGGCCTCGGCGATGGAGAGCTCCGGCGGCGCGACGACGGCCTCGAGGACGCCTCCGGTCGCTCGTCGTCCATGATCAGGCCACGTGCCCGGCCGCGACGGCGGCCGACGGATCGTCGAGCGACGCGGCGGCTTGCGGTGGCCGTCGCGGGATCCACCGTCACGACCGTCGTGACGCCATAGGAGTTGTTGGCGGCCACGCCGATGGCGCTCGAGGGCGCCGAGCGGGAAGGTCTCCTCGTCGAACACGTAGCGCCAGCGGTGGAACGGCTCGTCGATGTCGAAGTTGTCGTGGTGGTACGTGCCTGCCATCGTCTTGAGAGCCAGCCACGGCTGGGGACCGAAGGTCGGGACGTCCGACCAGACGTCGAGGACGTGGGTGCCGTCGCCGCTCGTCCGAGCGACAGACCTCGAGCGCGCAGGCGGGCTGCGGCGGGAGCTGCAGCGCCGCCGCGCATCGCCGCGACGGCCTCGCTGAAGCGGAACGGGACGCCCGGGTAGTCGCGGCCACGCCGCAGCAGGCCGCGCACGCTCGTCGATGTCGGGCCGCATGTCGCGGAAGTCGTGGTCGGTGAAGGCCAGCACCACGGGCCGGCCCTCGCGCGCCTCGCGAAGGCCTGGCGCACGTCGCTCTCGTCAGCAGCCGGTACCGGGTGCCGACGTTGAGGCAGCGGGCGATCCAGCGACGGCAGTCGCCCCGCGTCCTGGTAGTCGTCGTGGGCCGGGTGGTAGGGCTCCCAGGTGGCGGGCGCCCGCCGCCAGTCGCCCCAGCGGCCGCCGTCCAGGCCGGCCTGGGCGCATCCGTCGGCCTCCGCGGCGCCATGGCCTGGCTGGAGAAGTCGAACGGGCACGAACTGCTCGAGGAACCAATGGCTGTCCGGCCGGATGACGTGGAACCCGGGCCGGTTGGCGGCGGGGAACCACCGGCGGTCGATCACCCGGCGGGAGAGGATCTGGCCGAGGCTGTCCGACGACGCCCACCAGTGCGTCGCGCAGCGGTGGGCCTCGCGGCGGAAGTTGTGAGGGTGGTAGTGGAAGTGCAGCGCCGTCCTGCGCACGAGCCGGTCTCGCGCAGGACGCTCCCGGTAGTGGTCGAAGACGTTGTGGTAGCCCATGTCGCGCCGCCGCGGGTTGAGCGTCGTAGTCCACGTGGTCCACGCAGAACCAGTTGTAGACCCAGCCGCCGCCCGTCGGAGTCGAGCGACCCGATCGCGGAACCCCGGCGACATGCACTCGCGCGAGCATGGCGTCGACCTTGTCCCAGGTGTCGTTGTAGGCCAGCAGGTGCGGGTCGACCACCTTCTGCACGGCGGCCTCGATGCCGCCCAGGTCGACCTCGCCCGCCTGCAGCCGGCGGAGCAGCTCGCGCGCTCGGCTCGAGCTCCAGCCCGAAGATCGCCTTGAGCCGCTCGAAGGTCGCCTCCACCGATTCGTGCAGCGGCCCTTCGGTGTCCATGCAGTGGACGACGTAGACGGTGCCGCGCCATCAGCCTCCTCCGTGGCAGCGGGGACTGATCTACCGCAGGTCCTCCCAGCGGAGCACGTGGTCCTCTTCGACATCCATCGGCAAGTCTCCGGCCGACGACATAGCGGAGCTCGTCCGGGGCCGATGCCGGTGCCCGGACGCTTGGCGTCCAGGTCGTGCCTCGGCGAGGACGTGCCCGGCCGGCAGCGGCGGCGCGCGCACCAGGCTGCGGCGGAACTGGCTGGCGCTTCTCGATCTCGGCCTCGGTCACCGATGCGCGCGGTCGCTGCCCAGCGCCTCGAAGACGTTGCGCGCCCTCGCTCGACGATGGCCCGCAGCTCGGCGGGATCGGCCGAGATGGCGTGGTCCCAGCCGGCCATGTCCTTGTCGAGGGTGAAGTGCTTCTCGATGATGCAGGCGCCCAGAGCGATGGCCGCCAGCGGGATGGACGTTCCCAGCGTGTGGTCGCTGAACCCCACGGGCACGTCGAAGGCCTCGCGCAGCGTCGCCATGTTGCGCAGGTGGATGGTCGTCGTGCTCCGGCGGGTAGATGGAGACGCAGTGCAGCAGCACGATCTGCTCGTTGCCCTCGGCACGCACGGTGTCCACGGCCCGCTCGATCTCGCCCAGGGTCGCCATCCCCGTCGAGATCACCACGGGGCTGCCCGTCCGGGCCGCGTACCGAGCAGCGGCAGGTTGGTGATGTCCATCGAGGCGATCTTGATGAACGGGCACGTCGAGTCCGGCCAGCAGGTCGACCTCCGCCGGGCGAGAACGCGCTGGAGCAGAAGGCGATGCCGCGCTCCCGGCAGTGATCGCGAGGCCTCGACGTGCTGCTCGGGCGTGAACTGGTACGCGCGCACCATCTCGCGCAGCGAGCCGAAGTGCTTCTTCTTGTCGGCGTAGCTCGGGATTGCGCTCGTACTCCTCGCCGGCGATGAGGGACGATTCGCTCCACGACTGGAACTTGACCGCGTTGGCGCCCGCCTCGGCGGCGGCGTCGATCAGCCGCCGGCAGAGATCCATGTCCCCGTTGTGGTTGGAGCCGACCTCGGCGACGATGTAGGGCGGGTTGTCGCTCGCCGACGGCCACATTCCCCAGGTTGACGGTCTTCATGCTGGCTCCTTCCGGGTGCTCCACATATGCTCGCAGGGATGGGTGGGCCACGCACGCCCACCAGAGGACAGGCGGAGGCGCCGCGTTGAGCGCCCGCACATAGTTGGAGAGTCCGGCCGCGTTCGAGACGACGCGCTGGTCGAAGGCCTCGACATCGGCGGCCGCTTCTCGGACCTCGCGCCGCTCGGGCCGGCAGCGCCCGCGCCGAGGCCGTCCAGCACCAGCCGGAAGTGCTCGCGGACGCAGCGCCGTGTCGGCCCGCACGCGCTCCGCCGTGAACGGCGGCCGGATGCGCGCCATGTTTGCGTCCGTGCTGGCGGTAGTCCATCCGGGCGTCGGATCGAAGGCCAGCCGCGCGCCCTGCAGCCAGGCCCGCGTGATCAGGTACCAGTCCACCAGTGCGGCCTCGGCCGGGATCGGCAGGCAGCGCCGCAGCACGTCGGACCGGTAGGCCGTGTTGGAGAGCCCGAAGACGTTGGTGCGGGGCAGAGCGGATCCGGTCCCCCTCCGCCCGGAGTCGCGAGCGACACCCCAAGGGGCTGCCCATCTCGTCGACCAGGCGCAGACCGCAGGCGGCGACATCGGCGCCCTCCAGCGATGCGCGTGCCGCCGCGACGCGATCGGGATGCAGGAGGTCGTCGCTGTCCACGAGCACCACGGCGTCGTGGCGATCGGCGATCCGGGTCAGCGCCTGCTGGCGCACCTGGGCGGGCGTGGACCCCGTTTCGGCGACGACGAAGGTCGCGGCCGGCCGATCCCCAGCTGTGCCACGACCGCCGCCTCGGTCAGCCCGTCCAGGCCGATCCAGAGATCGAAGTCGCGATCGGTCTGCGCCGGACCGACGCGTACCAGGAGGCAAGGAAGCGTGCGGCGCCGGGGTAGACGGCGGTGTAGCAGGGCGATCGCGCTCATGGGCGCCCCATCAAGCGCATCCGCCAGCCGCCAGTCGTCCTCGGTGTCGATGTCGACGCCTGCGTCCAGGCGATCTCCCAGCCGGTCCGGCCGGCAATGTGGAATGTTCCCGCGCGACGCAAGGCGTCCGCCCTGGCCCACCAGACCGCGCCCGTGGGGCAGACGAGCTCGGGAAGGTCCTGGCTGCGCTGTCGCATCGCATCCGGAAAGAGGGGATCCAGCAAGCCGTCCGCCTCCAGGCGCATCGCCCACCAGGGACTCTGCCAGCCGTACCGGGCGACCGAGATCTGCGCCTCGGCCGGCCGGTCGGTGAACTGCTCGATGGCTGGCCCTCGACGTCGTCGGCCGTGCGCAGCGGGCAGTTCGGCATCAGCTGGCAGACCTCGGGTACGCCTCTCCGGACCCCTCGAGGCGATCCACGACGTCGATCGTCGCCCGCGAGACGGGCGTCACGTCGTCGGCCAGGGCGGGGGCCCGCAGAAACGGCACGTCGGCGCCCAGGGCCCGGGCGATCGCGGCGATCTCGGCTCGTCGGTCGACACACGACACGGGCGAACAGCCCGCTTCGCAGCGCGGCCTCGACCGTGTAGGCGAGCAGCGGCCGGCCCTGCAGCTCGCGGATGTTCTTGCGTGGGACCCGCCGCGAGCCGCCCCGAGCGGGAATGACCGCGAGGCGCCGGCCGCGCGCTCATCGGATCCTCCGGGCGGGGCGCCCGACGTATGTGCCCGGCTCGGTGAGGTCGTCGCGTCACCACCGATCCGGCACCGACCAGGCAGCCCTCCGCGATGCGCACGCCGTGGATGACCACGGCGCCCGCGCCGACGAAGGTGTGGTCGCCGATCATGACCCCGCCGCTCACGGTGGCGCCGGGCGCCGACGTGGACGTTCGTCGCCGAGGTGACAGTCGTGCTCCACGGTGGCGTTGGTGTTGAGGATGCAGCCGGGCCCGGTGACGACGCCCGCGTTGACGATGGCCCCGTCGAAGACGGCCGTGCCGGCCCCCAGCTCCACCTCGTCGTTGACCACGGCGTGGGGCGAGACGATGGCGGGGAAGCGGTACCCCAGCGCCTCAGCTTCGGCCTGGATCCGGGCACGGCGCGCCGTCGCGTCCACCTTGCCGACGCCCATGGCCGCCGCGCAGCCCGGGTGCGCGGCCAGCAGGGCCGGCAGCACGTCGTCGCCGCCGACGTGGGGAACGCCGAGGACAGGGCCGAGGTCGCGCGGATCCACGTATCCGGCGATCGTCCAGGGCCATCTTGCGGATGACGCTGATGAGCACCTTGGCATGGCCTCCCCCGCCGAGGACCACGACCGTTCCGCCGCCGTCGCTCATGCACTATCCTCCCGGCGAGCGGTCGCCCGGCGCCAGACGTCCAACCGCCCGACCGGATCGCGCACGGAGCCGTCACGGAACCGCCTCTCACGAACCGCATCGCAGCCCTGGAGGCGCACGATGAGCGGGCAGCCCGCGATGCCGATCGCCGCGCGACCGACCAGCGTCGCCTCGGGGAAGGCAGTCAGGTCCACGTCCGGCCGGAGCACCTGGCGGCAGGTCTACGCCCGCGTCGCATGTGGCCGCCGAACGGCCGCCTGCACCAGGGCGACCACGTCCGCGATCTGCTCCGGCGTCAGCGAGAGCGAGCACGGCATGTTGAGCACGGTGTCGTAGAAGCGGAGGGCACGCGTGATGCGGTGCGCCTGCATCTCCCGATACGGCTTCTGCAGGTGATTGAGGTACCAGAGCGGGCGCACCTGGACCTCGGCCGCAGAACAGGCCGCCAGGAGCTCGCGCTTCATGTCGGCGCTGTCGCACAGGAGGGCGTAGAACCAGCGGTTCGATTCGCTCCAGGCGGGCTGGCCCAGCAGGCGGGACGGGCCGAGCGCCTCGCTGGTAGCGGGCGAAGTTGGCGCGCTTGATCGCGATCCGCTCGTCGAGGTTCTCAAGCTGGGCCAAGCCGATCGCGGCCAGGACGTTGTTCATCCGGTAGTTGTAGCCCACGCTGTTGTGGACGTACTCGATGCCGTCCTCCTTGGCCTGGGTCGTGAGGTAGCGGGCCTGGCGGGCGATCTCGTCGTCGTCAGTCATGATCGCCCCGCCGCCGCCGGTGGTCACGATCTTGTTGCCGTTGAAGCTGAGACAGCCGATGGGCGCCAGGCGGCCGCACATGCGGCCCTTGTAGCGCGAGCCCAAGCTCTCGCTGGCGTCCTCCACGACCGCCAGGCCGTACTCGGCGGCCAGCGCCAGGATGGGGTCCATGTCTGCCGAGGTGCCGAAGACGTGGACCGGCAGATGGCCGAGACGCGCCGGCCCGTCGTACGGTTGGTCAGGACCCCGTCGCGCACGGTGCACTCTTCGGCCAGGAAGCGCCGCACGCCCTCGACGTCCATGTTGCAGTACTCATCGCAGTCGACGAATACCGGCCAGGCATGCAGGTAGCGAACCGCATTGACCGGGGCGATGAACGTCACCGTGGGCACGATCACCTCGTCGTCGGGCTGGACGCCGGACAGCATGAGCGAGATGTGGATGGCCGAGGTGCCGTGAGTTGCAGGCGACGACGTGCTTGACGCCGAGATAGGACGCCAGGACCTTCTCCATCTCCCACACGAACTCGCCGTTCGCGGAGATCCAGCCAGTGGCCAGGCAGCGCGTGATGTACTCGAGTTCGCGCCCACCGAGGGAGGGCTCGGACAGCGGGATCATGGGCGTCCTCGCGCTACGAGTTGCGGTACCGGGTCGCGTACGGGTCGGCGATCAGGCCCAGCGCGATGGCTCCGCCACCTCGCGGATGCCGTCGCGCAGGCGCATCCGGGGCGCGAAGCCGAGGGCGGCGATGCGCTCGAAGGACACCCGGTAGTCCCGCGGGTCCTCGGCCCGTTCCACGTACCGGAGACGAACCGGGATCTGCTCGGCGATCGCCTCCGCGATCGCGCGCTTCTGGTAGTTCTCCGTCGTCCGCGCCGACGTTGAATACCCGCCCGGCCACCCGTCCCCGGTCCTGCTCGATGATCATGGCCACGGCGTTGGCGATATCGCGTACGTGGCAGTAAGGACGCCAGAACTCCGGCCCGAAGCCTCCAGCTCGCCCTTGAGCAGGGCGTCGCGGGCGAATTCGTTGATGGTCAGGTCGAAGCGCGGCCGGAGGGACAGGCCGTAGACGGTGGCGAAGCGGAGGATGGTGAAGTCCAGGGCCACGGAACGGGCCAGGAGGAGCTCCTCGAACCGGACCTTGAGCTGCGCGTAGAGGCTGACCGGGCGGAGGGGCGCCTCCTCATCAAGCGACGGCATCGCCCTCCATCTTGCCGTAGTTGCTGCAGGTGGAGGCGAACAGGAAATGGCCCACGCCGTGGCGATCGCTGAGCTCGAAGCAGGTTCCGCGAGCCCTCCCAGATGGTTCGGGTGGCGAGCTCGTGGCTGCGCCTTGCAGGCCGGATCGCCGACGATCGAGGCGAGATGGACCACCGCATCGAACCGCTGCGGCCGCGAACAGCGCCTCGAGGTCCGCAGGGACGCAGATGTCGACCCTGCGGAACGAGAAGTCCGGGTTGGAGAGCAGGTCCAGCAGCGCCTCGCCGCCGAAGAGGAGCGCGTCCGCCACGACGACGCGGTGGCCCCGGGCGAGGAGCTCGCGGGATACCATCGAACCGACGTAGCCGGCGCCGCCGGTGACCAGGATCGTGCTCACGAACCATCCGCTCCCCCACTCGCGACCCGCGCGACTCCACGCGCCCGCATACTAGCAGGCGAGACTGCCGGGACCCGGCGCGGACCGGGCTTGGCCCCGACCGTCCCGAGCCCGGCGATCAACGCATGCCACCTGCTCGGGCACGCTTGGCGCCCACGAGCTGAACGACGCCGTTGCGCCGTCGTGGGTTCGGTGGTGTCGTGGCGAGGCTCACGTGTCTCGTCTCGCTGAGCCGGCGGCGGTCAAGCGATCGTGTCGCGCATGGTGCTTAGGGGATCGACGAGAAGTGTGATGCTCCTACTGTTTTGGACAGCCACACCGGCAGAGCTCGCTCAGTCCGGGGGCTACGCGGCACGGGATGGACGTGACGTCGTCGGCCCGCATGAGTGAGGCCGCCGTGGGGCTCATCGCTCGTCGGGGAGAACTCGCCGGGTGGCCCCTCTCATCCTTTCGTCCCGCGGGCAGCGACTTGTCGCAGGATCGCGAGGAAACCCATGCGTGAAGACCCATGACGCAGGCGGCCGACTCGGAGGCCGGAGTGGCCCTGCTGATCAGTCGTGAGATCAGACGTTCTCTTGCGATGCTCACCGGCAGGGAGCGGCGCACCTACTGGGTGGCCGTGTCGCTCCAGATGGCGACATCCCTGTTGGATCTGGCCGGCGTGGTGATGTTCGGGATGGTGGGGGTCGTCGCCTCGTCCGCCACCCAGGGAGTCACCATTCCGAACTCGATCCAGACGGTGCTGTCCTGGTTCGGCCTGGCAGATGCCTCAGCAGACACGGTGGCCCTTGTCCTCGCGGGGATCGCAGCCGTGCTGCTGGTCCTCAAGAGCATTGTCAACCTGTGGATCCTGCGTTTGGTCACGAAGTTTCTCACGAGGTCGTCAACGCGAGTCTCGGCACAGTTGTGTGAGGATTTCTTCGCACTTCCAATCGTGGACGTCAACCGCTTCGGAAGCCAATGGTCAGCCTTCGCCCTGATAAACGGCGTTACCGGGGCGATCGTCGACACACTCACCAACGCGATGGTCCTCTGGGTGGAGCTCAGCCTCCTTGTCGTCCTCGGCGGGGGCCTCCTGCTGCTCGACCCCCTCATCACGCTGTTCGCCGTTGGGTACTTCGGACTGATCGGGATCGCCATGAATCAGACCCTCAAGGGGTGGGCCTACTCAACCGGCAAAGTCATGGCTGAGACCAACGTGGAGCTCTTCCTGAACGTTTACGACGGGATCGCGACGTATCGAGAGATCACCGTGGCGAATCGTCGACAGTACTACATCGACCGGTTCCGCTCGCTCCGGCAGGCAGGCTCCGAAGCCTACTCCGACCAGCAGTTCATCAGCCAGTTGCCCCGCTACGGGATGGAAATCGCCCTCGTCGTCGGCGCAGTCCTGCTCGTCGCCACTTTGCTTCAGCTAGGCACCGTGGAATCCGCCCTAGGATCCCTCGCGCTGTTCCTCGTCGCCGCGAGCCGTGTCATGCCCTCCATGGTCCGGCTCAACGGTTCCCGGATCAACTTGCGGTCCCTCGGGCCCCGGGCCGATTACGCCTTCACTATGGCGGACCACATCCGGGAGCGCTCGACATCGGCTACCCTGCAGAACACTCCCCTGGCGGCGCCCGCAACGGAGGTTGGCATCGGGCCTTCCGACAGGCCCGAGCTGGTCCCTGAAGTCGCTGTCCGGGACCTGAAGGTGGACTACCCGGGCTCCTATACCCCAGCCCTGGACGGGATCACCTTCACGCTGCCACCGGGGGAGCTCTTGCGGTCGTCGGACCTACGGGGGGAGGCAAGTCCACGCTTGCAGATGCCATTCTCGGGGTCGTGCAGCCCTCGACGGGTTCTGTCCGGATCGGCGGCCTGTCTCCGGGGCAGGTCGTGCGTCACTATCCTGGCTTGGTCGCGTACGTTCCGCAGTCCGTGGCTCTGGTCTCGGGCTCGGTGCGGGACAACGTGGCGCTCGGACTCACGCAGGATGAGATCAACGATGAACGAGTCTGGGCTGCCTTGAAGCGAGCTCATCTCGCTGACTACCTGGCTGACGCCCGAGAGGGGCTCGACACCCCGGTCGGAGAGCGCGGCGTGCAGATGAGCGGGGGCCAGAGGCAGCGACTTGGGATTGCTCGCGCGCTGTACACCGACCCGAGGCTGCTCGTGATGGACGAGGCGACTAGTGCCCTTGACGCGGAGACCGAGAACCTGGTGACGCAGACGATCGAGGACCTGGGGTCGCATGTGACCACCATCACTATCGCGCACAGGCTTGCTACGATCCGCCGCGCAGATATGGTCATCTACCTCGACCAAGGCCGCTTGCTGGCAGAGGGGACCTTCGAGGAGGTGCGAAATGCGGTGCCGCGCTTCGATCACCAAGCGAATCTGCTGGGCTTGTGAGACGTCCGGTAGCCCTGGGTCGCCCCTGAGAACGCGTTCGCCCGGGGCGCCCGGCACGCGGTTCCCCTGGAGCGGTGATGCCTGGGTTCGGGTGACCCAGCTGACCTCGTATCCCGAGTCTTCCTGACGATCGACATCGAGCCGTTGCGCGCTCGGCGGGTGAGCACTCGAAGGCGTCAGGTCGTCCCGCGGCGGTTCTCACTGACTGGTGGCGAAGCGCCGACGCTCTGCCGAGAACCCGCAGATGTCGGCAGTTGCCCACCGGGGCTGAGGCGGTCGCTGCGGTGGCTCCCGGTCGTCCAGGGCGGTTCGAGGGCACTTGGCGGCCAACCACCCCCTCCATTTGCGCGACCCTCTTCTTGGGATTTCCCATTCGTACATGGACCCACCCGAAGCTTCCACACGGTCGGAAGGACCCGATCCCCTCTTCCCCATGAGCCTCTATCTGCGTCGTCGGGCATGCACCTGCGCGACGAGGTGAATTGACAACAGCTGTTCTTTCGCACTCTCAACAAGAGCCTGAGCGAGAGCCCGGTTGGAAAGAAGGAAGAGGTCCGGAGCTCTGATGATGGAGGACGACAGCTGGGCCCAGATGCGAGAGGCGGATCGCCATTCGCGTGCGATCACGGAGAGGTAGAGTCGGTTTGAGAGTTGGCGATAGCGTGCGCGCGGATGATCGGCAAACAAGCCAGCATGCTTCTGCATGTACATCTCGTACGACTGCAAGAACACCGGTAGGTTGTTGGTAACTTGCCCCGCATCCCCCACCCGGTAGCGATAGACAAGATCAGGTACGGGTAGTACAGAGCATCTGGCTGTCAGCCGGAGAAGAAGGTCAGAGTCGGACCTGCATAGGAATTGCTCGTCATAGCCATCGATTGATAGCAGAAGGTTCGTCCTTAGCGCGGCAGAGCAATGGTGAATGAAGTGTTCTTCAAGGAATGCCGCTTGTACATAGCCAGCCTTCTCAGCTCGTCTAGTCCTAATGACTTCGTCTGTCTTGGCATCAACAAAGGCCAAACTGCAATAGACAATGCCGACGTCGGGCGGTGCATTGGCTATGGCTCTCGCCAGTTCCTCCAGCATGTTGGACTGCCACTCGTCGTCGGAGTCGATCTGGCAAACCCACGTTCCCGAGGCAAGTTCGATACCGGTGTTTCGAGCCCCGGCAATGCCCTTCTTTCGGACGTTGGTCACCACCCGAAGTCGAGGATCTTTCAAGGCGGCCAGCTTCGTCGCGGTGTCGTCGGTGGAGAAGTCGTCGACCACGATGAACTCGAAATCGCCGCACGTCTGAGAGAGCACACTGCGGGAAGCGCGGATTGCGAGTTCTGCCCGGTTGTACGTAGGCATCACCACCGTAAAGAGGGGACTCGTAGTCATCTCATTCTCATCTGTGACTCGCCTTTGCTCCCATTGGCGTTGACTCTGCGTGCGAGGTGTGCGCATGGAGATGCGGCGCGCCGGCCCGCGTCTTCACGATGTCGGGGGTTGTGCCTCCCAGGCGGGTTGGCGTACCCGCCGGCGTCCGCGTCGATGGAGATGGACAACTCGGTGACCACCAGCGGCCGTTGGGGAACGGGCCTTGAAACGTGGAGTCGGCGAGGATCAGGGGGCGCCGTCCAAGATGGCCGTGCTCGCCTAGCGCTCGCCGGTGTCCGCGAATTGCACTACCTCGTTGGTCGTTCCGGTCTGAGGCGATGGCGACGTGTGGAGCGTCAGATTGAGTTGGACGCTCGGATGTGTGAGCCCGAGGTGGGTCTGACGAGGTGATGACACCGTGGGTCGGAAGCCGTTCCAAGAGCCCCGACGGGAAGCTCGGTATCGTGCTCTCGCTGCGCAAGGACGACACGACCCAGACGGAGGCGGCGCGCCGCTTGGGCATGAGCCAGACACCGATCGCGAAGTGGCAGAAGTATGTCCTCGAAGCCGGCCGGGAGAGCCTTGCGCGCGGGACAACGCCCAGACCTCGCGTCGACACGAGCGACAGAGCTCGCAGCTCAGGTCGAGGACCTCGCGACGGCCTTGGGCGAAGCCGCCGTTGAGCTCCGCGCATAGCGAGAATCGGGGGCGCTCACGTGCACGAAGAGCCTGAGCGGTTGAGAGCCAATGGCGCCGTCCCGGTCTGGCGCCTCCGCGCGAGGCGCGGGATCCCCCGCTCCGCCGAGTACCGCAGGTGGGCCGCCCACCTCCCCGACCGCCCAATCCGTCGCTGGCGGCACCGTCGGTGACAAGGATCGTGCTCACGAAGTCACCCTCCGGAGAGCAGGTCCAGCAGCGCCTCGCCGCCGAAGAGGAGCGCGTCCGCCACGACGACGCGGTGACCCCGGGCCAGGAGCTCGCGGGATACCATCGAACCGACGTAGCCGGCGCCGCCGGTGACCAGGATCGTGCTCACGAACCATCCGCTCCCCACTCGCGACGCGCGCGACTCCGCGAGCCCGCATCCTAGCAGGCGGGCTCCCGGGACCCACCTGACGCGGCCCGCGTCGGGCAGACGGGTGGTCATGGAAGACACAGGGAACACCGCCGGCTGATGGCAAGAAGACTGACGGACATCGTTCTCGCCCTGGCCGGGCTCGCCATCGCGGCGCCGCTGCTGGTCGCGATCGCCGCTGCCGTGCGCATGCGCGACGGGGCGCCGGTGATCTACCGGGCCCGCCGTGTGGGCCATCACGGCCGCGAGTTCCACCTCTTCAAGTTCCGGACGATGGTCCCTGCCGGCGGCTCGTCGGTGACCGTCTGGGCGGACCCGCGGGTCACCCCGCTGGGCCGGCGGTTGCGGCGGCTCAAGCTCGACGAGCTGCCGCAGCTGTTTAACGTTCTTCGCGGCGAGATGAGCATCGTTGGTCCCCGTCCCGAGGATCCCAGCTACGTGGCGCTCTATACCGACGAGCAGCGGCGCGTGCTCTCGGTCAAGCCCGGCATCACTGGCGTCGCCGCCCTGGAGTACGCGGACGAGGAGTCGCTCCTGCAGGACCAGGACTGGGAGGCCACATACCGGCTCACGATCATGCCGGCCAAGTTGCAGCTGGAGCTGGACTACCTCGCCAGGCGGTCGGCCTGGACCGATGCGGGCCTGATTTTGCGGACGGCGGCTGTGGTGGCTGGTCATCTGGTCCACCACCGCCAGGGGATGTGAGGTCAGGCGCGGCCTTCGATGCGGGCGGGAGCTGCAGTCCGCGAACCCCGGCAGTGCATCTGTCCGATACCGGCGGCACACTTGTACCCGGTCGCTCGGCTCACTACCTGGCCTTGGCCGCGATCGTCGGCGCCGTCCAGCCTTCGGCGATCACCCGGTCGTGAGGAGCAGTCGTCGGTACTCGTTCAGCCGCCGCGACGACGATGGGCGGGGTCGCGGAGGCGCTCGCCCACGGCGACGGGTGGCTTGTTCCGCCCGCGGAACCTGCGGCGCTCGCCAGTGGCATCGTGGAATCACTCCGCGATCGGCCCGCTGTGCTCGAATGTGCGAGACGCGCGAGCCGAAGGTTCGAGAACGACTACTCGGTCGAAACGTTCCTTGACCGCTACGAGCAGGCATACCGGCAGGTGCTTCGCGGAAAGCGGCGGAGCAACGCTTGCTGGACGACACCCGAGCTGCGCTGGCTACGCCGCGTGCGACGGGCTGCTGAGCTCGGCCTCCTGTCCGCGGACCTGCCGGTCGTGCTCGCGTCGCTGGGTGCGGCTCCGGCCGCTCTCGCTGTGCCGGCGCCGCTTCGCCATCATCCCCCCGGGGACGAACGTGCTGGGAGCCGGGATGGCCGCCCGGCGCGAGCGACGGCGCGTCGCTCGATCGGCGGGAACGGCGGTCCGTCGAGTGGTGGCTGGTCATCTGGTCCCGCGCCGCTAGGACCACGGGCGGTCCGGGCATCGTCGATCATGCCGGTGCCTGCGCTCGGAACCAGTCCACGGTCCGCGCAATTCCGGTCTCAAACGGGACCGCAGCCGCGTAACCCAGGATCTCGTGCGCTCGCGAGATGTCCGCCCAGGACGCCGTGATGTCGCCCACCCGGGGCGGGCCATAGATGGGTTCCAGCGGGACACCGGTTGCGGCGCCCACTGCCGCCACCAGCTGGTTCAGCGTGGTCGGTGCGCCGGAGGCGATGTTGCAGGTGAGCCCGCCGACGCCCGCCACGGTGGCTGCCAGCACGTTGGCCGCCACCACGTCATCGACGTGGACGAAGTCGCGCGAGATCGTGCCGCTGCCGTTGATGGTCGGGCGCTGCCCGCGCAGGGCAGCGGTGATGAAGCGCGGGATCACCGCCGCGTACTCGGACGCGGGATCCTGGCCCGGCCCGAACACGTTGAAGTAACGAAGCGCGACGGTCTCCATGCCACCTGCGGCGCCCAAGACGTGGAGGTAGTGCTCGGCCGCAAGCTTGTCGACTCCGTACGGCGATCGTGGCGCGGACGGCTGCTCCTCGTGGCAGGGCAGCGTCACGGCGTCGCCATAGACGGCCGACGAGCCCGCCAGGATGACCCGCCGCAGGCGATGGCGCGCGGCTGCCAGTGCGACGGTGATCGTGCCCTCGACATTGACGGCGTGGGTAAGGCGAGGCTCATGCAGGGAGCGGGCGACCGAGGCGATCGCGGCCAAGTGGAAGACGACGTCACTTCCAGCGATCGCACTGTCCACCGCGTCGGCGTCAAGAATGCTTCCCTCGACCAGCCTGATCCGGCCCCGCAGCGGCCAGAGTCGTTCCGGCACACCCGTCGAGAAGTCATCCAGGACCGCCACCTCGTGGCCGCGCGCCAGGAGGCCCCGAACCAGGTGGTGACCGATGAAGCCGGCGCCGCCCGTCACCAGGGCCCTCACGTCGCGCTCACCGTCTGCTCCCGCGCCGCCGGTCGCCGCGGGAGCTCACCAGCGGGCTTCGTCCGGTGACGGGCCGATCGCCCCCGGGTCCGACCGCAGGGCGCCGGGGCCGGAACCCCTGGTCGCGTGCTCGTCGCCGGCCACCGCTGCCGCCGTCTCGTCCATGCCGAACTGGTACGCGTAGTAGTACTGCTCGTACGCATCGTCGTGCGCGCCGCCATGGCTCAGCCGGTTGAGGACCACGCCCAGCGTTCGCCCGCCTCGGGCAGCGAGGGTCCTGGCGGCGCCGCGAACGGCATTGCGGCGAGTGCGGCCGGCCGATACGACCATGATCGTGCCGTCGACCAGGGTGGACAGGATTGCCGCATCGGACAAGGCCTGGAGCGGCGGGCTGTCGATAACGACGACGTCCACCTGCTCCTTGAGCGCCTCGAGAAGACGTGCCATGCGCCGCGACGCGAGCACCTCCACCGGGTTGGGCGGCAGTGGGCCGGCGGTGATGACGCGCAGGTTCGCCTGTTCAGTCGACTGGGCGACTTGCTCCACAGTGGCGCCGTCGGGTCGGAGAACGGAGGTCAGGCCCTCGTCGTTGGGGAGGTCGAAGATCTGGTGCACCCCCGGACGGCGCAAGTCGGCATCCAGGAGGATCGTGTTGCTCCCGGTCTGGGCGATCGCCACGGCCAGATTGGCGGCCGTTGTGGTCTTGCCCTCCTTCGGCGCGGCACTGGTGACAAGGATCGCCCGGATCGGGTCATCAACATTGGCGAAGTCGACGTTGGTGCGGAGGGTTCGATACGCCTCTGCGGCTGCTCCTCTCGGGTAGAGCAGCGTGGCCAGACCGTACTTCGGGCTGCGCCCACGGCCCAGCCGCATAGGCGTGATCGTGCCGATCGTGGGCAGGCCGATCAGTGTCTCGACGTCGTCCGCGGATTTCAGCGTGTCATCCAGGTACTCCAGGAGGAATGCCAGGGCGATTGCGTTGACCAGCGCCAGCACTGCGACGATCAGGGTGTTGAGGGCAACTCGGGGGCTGCTGGGCTCGATCGGGACCTGGGCGGGATCGACGACGGTAAGGATGCTGGTCCCGCTCCCGCTGGCATAGCCCAAGACGGTGGCATAGGCCTGCTGGAGACTGAGAACCTGGGCCCGCAGCGTCGCCAGTTGGGCGGTTTCGTCTGGGGTGGGGCTGCTGAGCCCGGCCAGTCGCGTGATCTCCTGTTGGGATGAGGAGATCTGCTGCTGAACGCTTTGCAGGGCGCCATTCAAGAGGTCGCTGACGATCCGCTCCACCGCTGGGTCATTGCTGGTGATGACCGGGCTGCGCGAGATGAGCTCCTCGGCCAGCGCATCAGCGATCTGCGCTGCGAGGGCCGGATTGCCGTTCGAGACCGTGATCGTGATCAGGGTGGAATTGATGGGCGCGGTCGCCTTGACCGACTCGCGGAGGGCGTTGATGTCCGTGTCGAGCCTCAGCGCGGACTTCACCGCCTCGAGGACCGGGCTGGTGGTGACCAGGCTGGAATAGGTCTGGCTGAGCTGCTCGCTGGCCAAGAGCTGCTGGTAGTCCGGGCTTGTTCCGGGCAGCCCAAGCCCCACCAGCAGTGTCGTGTGAGCCTCGTAGACCTTAGGGAGGGAGCGACTGACCAAGTAGGTCGGCAGCGCGCAGACGGCGACAATCAGCACAAGCAGCCACCAGCGGTGGCGCAGCACGCGCACCGCCGTGCGGAGTTCCATCTGTCGTTGTGACATCGCCGCGGACGGCCTCTACTTCGTGCGGGTCGCCTCGTCCGCGCCAGTATATTGACCCACTTCGCTTCGCGGGGCCGGATGCAGCGGCGAGGGCATCAGGGATCGCCACGGGGCAGCGGGCCCGACGAGACAGTCGATCCAGGGCGGCCGCCCGGCAAACGCGAGCGATGACGGTCCGGGGAAGGCCGGCCGGCCAGAGCGACCACTCGTCCATCCGCCGCATCGGCCCGCCGGGCCAGGTAGCCAAGCCCGGCAACGATGCCGATGATCAGCCAGACCTGCTTTCGGTTGCCGAAGAGGTCCAGGAAGAGCCCGTCCACGGTGAAGGCCGCGAGGATGGCCTGGACGGCCTGCGCGTCCGGGCCCCAGCCTCGCCGCACGACCAGCGGCACCAGGAGCAGACTGAGGAGCCCCAAGCCCACCAGGCCCAGTTCCGCCGAGGTCGAGATGAGGAGGTTGTGCGGAGCGCGGTAGGCGCCCTGGCCGAACCCGACGCCGGCTTCCATCACCAGCTGCGGGGTGTAGGCGATCGGGAAGTTCGCGTAGCCCACCCCGATGACCGGCGAGGTCTCGAAGATGACGAGGCCCACCGACCAGATGTCGGTCCTCCCCGCGCCCCCAGTGGCCCCGGCGGTCGCCACCCGGTCCACGATCAGGTTGCCCACACCCGGGATCTGCAGCAGAGCCCCGAACGCCACCAGCAGCAGGATGACGGCGCCGATCTTGCGGCGCAGCTCCAGCGCCGGGAAGACGAAGAGGGCGAGGACGGCGACGATGCTGACCCAGGCTCCGCGGGTGCCCGAGAGGATGATGCCGACAAGGCTGAACATCGCCACCGGCAGGCTGAGGTATTGCCGTCGGCCGCGCAGGAGCTCGAACGTGCAGAAGATGAAGGCAGGCAGCAGGAGCGCGGCGAAGTGGGCAGGATCCTGGCCCGGCAGGGCGGCGACGCGGTCGTTCGCCACCCGATTGCCCTCCAGGAATGCGAGCATCCCGAGCGCGGCCGTGACCGAAGCGGAGATGCTGTAGGTCCACAGCAGCGGCCGTACGAGGCTGGGGTCGTGGACGATGACATCCGCGACCAATACCGCGATCGCGAACAGCTGGACGAGCGTCGACAGCTCGCTTAGGGCGGCGTTGGCGTTGATGGACCAGACCGTGCTCAGGACGGCCCATTCCACGTATGCCCAACCCGCCAATGGCATCGCCCGGACGGTCAGCCGGCCGATGCGCGGGACCGCGTACAGCAGTGCGAAGACGACCGCCGCGCCGCGACTGAAGGTGCCCACGCCGCCCACCGACAGCGCATCCTCGACCGGAATCAAGGCGACGAAGGCGAAGAGGGGGAGCAGGGCGAACCCGCCGGGCCGCGCTCGGACCGGCAGCGACGCGTTCCGGAGCTGGGCCGATTGCTCGCTCACGTGGATGGTGACTCCCTGCGACCCGCCCGGGCCCGGCCCTTCCACGAGCCGGCCATCGTCGCGGCCGATGCTGCATCATAGGCGCTCAGCCGCCCTCGCCCGGATGTGATGGTCGGGGACGGGTCGAGGAGCGGGAGGGCGATGGTGCACGCGGCACGGGCGAAGCGCCTCCCGGCCGTGCTGCTGGTCGCGGAGAGCGGGAATGCTGGTGGCGTCTCCCGCTACTGCGTGGACGTGGCCGCCGAGCTCGGCCCCATGGCCGAGATCGCGTGTCTGTGTCCTCAGGCGTGCGACGCGACGGCGTGCTGGCTCTCGGCCAGGTGCGCCGAGCGCGGCGTCAGGCTCCATCGCGTGACCGTGCCACCGCGCGCCTGGCGTCGCGGCGTTCGGGGCCTCCACCGGCTCTGGCGCAGCCGCGGCAGGCCGGTGGTCCACGTGAACGGCCGGCGCGGCAATGCCGTGGCGATTGCCCTCCGGCTCGCGGCCCCGGGCTTCCGCTACGTCACCACCGTGCACGGCATCCTTGGCTTGCACGACCGTCGCAACGTCGTCTACCGCATCGTCGACCTGGCCGCCGGCCGGCTTGCGAGGTCGGTGATCGCAGTCAGCGCCCATGGCCACCGGGCGCTGCTCCAAGCGGGGAGCCCGCGTTCCCGGACGATCACCATCACCAATGGCCTGACCGCGAGCGATCTGGCCACGCTGGGCGCCGTCGCGCGGACGCGCCGCCCGCCCGGCGGTGACGGCGTGCGGTTCGGCTTCCTGGGGCGCCTCAGCCCGGAGAAGGGCACCCACGCTCTGGCGGCGATCGCCCGGACGATCACGGCCGACGGTCCGCCGGCGACCCTGGACATCGCGGGCGAAGGCGTGGACGCCTCGTGGCTGGCGGCCCAGGTGGCAACCCTCCCCCACGCGGAACGCATCCGTTTCCGCGGCTTGGTCACAGATATCGGATCATTCCTGGGGCAGGTGGACGTGCTGGTCATGCCGTCGCGCAACGAGGGGCTCCCGTATGCGCTGCTGGAGGGATTGGCGGCCGGCTGCGCCGTCCTCGCCTACGCCGTCGGCGGCATCCCGGAGGTGCTCGACGAACCCGGCCTGGGAGTCACCGTCCCGGCGGGGGACCTCGGGTCGCTGCTGGCCGCGGTGGCCAGTCTGCGGGCGGAGCCGTCAGCCGTCACGGCAATGGGCTCGGCGGCCGCCGACCGGGTGGCGGAGCGGTTCGCTCTCTCGGGCCGCCGCGGGAACCTGCTCGATGCCTACGGCCTGGCTGACCCGGGCGACGGCTGGCCATGACGCGCGTCGTGGTCGTGGATCTCCTCTGCAACTCCCCGTACTACTGCGGTCCCCTGGTCGCCGCGTTGCGCGCGGAGGGCGTTCTGGCCGAGCTGGCAAGCCCCGCCTTCTACCTGGAGCCGGACTTCCTAGCGGCCTACCCGGTCGCCCCGTGGGTCGTCAACCTGACCGTCCACGTGGCTCGGCCCAGGTTCCTGCGCCTCGCTACCCGGACGATCGAGATCGCCCTCAACGGGCTGCGCCTCCTGTGGCGGATCAACCGCCGCCACTATGACGTCGTCCACGTCCAATGGATGCCACTCGATAATCGCCAGACGGCGGGCATGCGCCTCCTTCGGACCAGCTGCGATCGCGCAGGGGCGCGCCTGGTGTTCACGGCTCACAACGTGCTGCCCCACGACGACGGCGACGCGGATCCGGCGATCGTGCGCCGGAACCTGAACTGCGCCCACCTGATCATTGGCCATACAGAACACGTGGCCAGCGAGCTCCGGACAACGATCCGAACACGGACGCCGATCGTCGAGATCCCCCATGGCCCACTGTTCGTCGACCGGCCGCTCCCGGCCCGGGCGGACGCCGCCGCGCGCCTGAACTGGCCGTCGGATCCGACGGTCCTGTTCCTCGGCCTTCTGCGGCCATACAAGGGTCTGGACCTCCTCGGGGAGGCCTGGCCCGAGGTTCTGGGCGCGCATCCGGAGGCGCGGCTGTTGGTAGTCGGAAAGGTGCTCGACGCGGCGGTGCGGCCCGAGCTCGATCACCTCCGGGCACTGCCCAGAGTGCGGATCGTTGACCGTTACGTCTCGGTTGCCCAGATGCTCGATTCCTACGCCGTCGCCCAGGTGGTGGTCTTCCCGTATCGACGGATCTCGCAGTCAGGGGCTCTCATGACGGCGGCGGGCGTGGGGCGTCCGAGCATCATCACGCCTCTGGACGGTTTGGTCGAGCAGGTGCGCCGACTCACCTCCGCGGTGGTCGCGACGGACGTGACAGGTCCGGCGCTTGCCCGTGCGCTGATCGACGGCCTGGAACGCGCCCCGGATCTCCTGCTCGCAGCCGCGGCCGACCGTGTGGCTCTGGCGGCGTCCGAGGGGGGATGGGCAGCGATCGCGGCAGCGACCCGCCGTGGATACGAGGGGCTGGCGGTCAGTCCTCGCCGGTGAGGATCGGGAGGTAGCGCCGGGCCAGCACCGCGTAGCTGTGCTCGCGTTCCACGTACTCCCTGCCGTTGGCGCCCAGCCGGCTGCGCTCCGCTGCAGTCATGCCCCAAATCGTGCGGATTGCCGTCGCCAGGGCCGCGGGATCGTCAGGCGGAACGGTGATCCCGCAGCCTGCCGCCTGCACCCAGTCATTGGCCGCTTCCGCGGCTAGCACGATCGGCCGCGAGGCGGCCATGTAGTCGAAGACCTTGTTCGACGAGATACCAAACCGGTAGAGCGGGCTGCGGTGATAGCCGATGTAGCAGAGGTCGAACGCCCGCAGCGTGGCCGGCACGTCCCGTTTGTCGACCGGCCCCAGGAAGGTGACGTTGGGCAGGTCGGCGGCCAGAGTGCGAAGGCGTCCATCCTCCGAGCCGTGGCCGACGATGACGAATCGGACCTCGTCATCGGCGATGATGCGGGCGGCCGCGACCAGGTTCTCGATCGCGTTCGCCACCGCCAGAGTGCCCACGAACCCGACGGTGAAGACGCCGGATCCCGCGACGGCCCGGACCTGCTCCGGCGCCGGCTCGGCGGGCTCAAGGAACGCATCCGGGCTGGCGCCGTTGGGGAGGACCCGCAGTTTGTGGGGCGCCATACCCCGGGCGAGATAGTGCGGCTCAGCAGCCGGAAAGACCGAGACCACCGTGTCGGCGACCCGGTAGGCGAAGCGCTCGAACCAGCCCATCACGGCCACCAGCGGATGCAGGCGTGACAAGCCGCCCAGCTCCTGGAGGGTGAGGGGCCACACGTCGCGGACCTCGAAGACCAGGCGTCGGCCCGCCCTCCGTGCCCACAGGCTGGCGGGCAGGATGGGGAAGAGGGACGGCGACGAGACGACGATCGCATCCGGCGCCGGCAGCCGCCGAGTCGGCAGGCGGAAGAGGCGCAGCATGAACACGACCATGTTGCGAACCCGGCCCACGCTGATCGCCCGGTCGTAGGGCGGCACCCTCACCCAGCAGTAGGTCAGACCGTCGACATCCTCCAGCTGGTACGTCGCCCGAACCGCTGGCTGGTGGGCAAAGAGATGGGAATAGGACCCCGAAATCACCACGACCCGAGCGCCAAGCTCGACAAGCTGGCGCCCCAGCTCGTAGTGGCGGAACTCCATCCCATGCTGCGGCGAACCGGCGTACTGGTTGACGAACCAGACGACCGGAGTCCCTCCCTTGTCGCGAGGGTGGCTCTGGGCTGGAGGCATCGGGGCTTCGTACTCCGGCCGCGATTCCTGGTGCGGCAGCGCGTCGATACCGGCTCCGCGGCCGCACGGTAGCACAGCCCGGCCGGTCCCGGTCGCGTCGCGGGGCACGGCCCGCCCGATCAGCGGAAGCTGTCGTACGGGAGCGCCACCCCCGGCGGGTTGGCGCCCATCGAGCTGCGGAAGCCGCTGTAGCCCGAGTTCACCGAGGTGATGTCCTTGGGCACGACGCCCGACGCGCCCCGGGACTCGGACCGGACGCCGTGGGCCGTGTCGGCGCCGTCGAGGGTGGCGCTCCGGAGGCCGCCGCTCCAGAGGATGATCGCCTGCTGGGTGCTCGTGACGTGGCGGCCGCCCACGGTCACGTTCCGGGCCGGCGGGTTGGCGGCATCGCCGTGATCGAAGTGGACGGCGCTGGCAAGGTTGCCGCGGCCGTCGACCGTGATGTTCTCGACGAGCATGTCATGTGGCCCGACACCGACGGCGTGGGCGACGTGCATGCCGTGGTCCCACGTGCTGCCGTCCGCGGTGCTAGCGCGGCCGGTGCACGTCGAGGTGATGGTCATGTTGCGAACGGTGATGTTGTAGGGCGTCCGGCGGGGCGGGTACCCGCCGACCTCGATGATCCCGGTGTACTGCGCGCCCATGTTGGTGAAGTCGAAAGCCGTCCCACGTCTGGTCGTGGGCCCCGTCCTCGAACGAGATCCCACCCAGGCTGCCCCGCCGCCCGTCAGGGGTTGGCCGCATTGCCGCCGCCGTCGAGGACCCTGCCGTTGTTGAGCCAGTACCCCTGGCCCGGCTGCATCGGGCCGGAGTTGGTCGCCGTGGAGTTGGAGATCTCGCCGGTCGTGCCGTCGCCGTACTGGTTGTCGATGGTCCCGTCGCTGTTGGAGATCGTCCAGCCGTCGATGTGAACGTCGGTCGCGTTGCCGTAGAGGTAGGCGGCGCGGTGCACGGAGGTGACGACCCAGTTGTCAGCCCGGACGTGGTCCGCGTTCGGGCCGTGCTCGGTCTGGAACCCGTTGAGGTAGCGGTTGGCCGGGCCGATGACGGTCCAGTTGTTGCTCGTCCAGTACTGGCTCCGGTGCGTGCCGTCCGTGTCGAGGTAGACCGTGTGGCTGGTCTGCGGACTGACTGTCCCGTAGCAGCCGTGGACCGTCACGCCGTTGAAGGTGACGTGATCGGTGTAGCGGGACATGACCAGTCCGGCGAGGCCGATGACGTAGTTCTGGATCGTGAAGGACCCGCCCGTTCCCGCGGGATCGAAGGTGATGTAGCTCGCCTTGCTGTCCCACCCGATCCGCCACGGAGGCGAGTTGTTGAGGCCCGTGCCGTCCCAGACGACATTGGCTCCCGGCGCCGGACGGACGAGCAGCGGATGCGCCGCCGTGCGGTCGATGTTGACGAAGGCGTACCAGCCGGCATAGGTGCCGCCCGCGATCTCGATGACGGAGATGTTGGTGTTCGCCATCATCGCGACGAGCGCGGTCGCGGTCGCCGGTCCATTGCCCGGGAACTGCGCGACGCTGGGCGTCGGCGTCGCCGTGGGCGCGGACGTCGGGGTGGCGGTCGGCGCCGCGGTCGGAACGGCGGTCGGCGTCGCCGCCGGCGCGGACGGGGTCAGAAGGACGTAGGCCGCGACGGCGAGGAGTGCTCCGCGCGCCCTTCGCGAGCGCAGCACGGCGAACCACGGAGCGGGTCTGTCCAGTCGCCAGTGCGGCATCAACGACTCAGGCTGGTTCTCGAAGTCGATCGGGGCTGGGACCATATGCCGCAGATGGGGCCGGGTCAAGTCCGAGGTCGTGTTCCTCGTGTTGGCGTCCGACTGATCAGCCTGACGGGATCACGGAAGGTAGGGGAGGCGAATCTGCTGGCGGCGGTGCAACAAGCCGAAGCCTTGGACCCAATGGATCTGCGACGAGACCGCTGACTGACGCGGTCGTGGTCAGTGCCACGGATCGTACCCCGCGGAGAGCCTTGAACGTCACCGCCGTAGCCCAGCCCGCGATCGGTACGAATGCCTGGCGGCTCCGGGCTGTTGTCGGCGGGTGGGTTGAAGGTCTTGTTCACCAGCCACTCGACCGGCAGCGCGAACCGGGAAATCGAGAAGTGGTCTTCCGCGACGCCGTCTCGGCCACGCGGTGGGGGCACCTTGGAGGTGGACGCTTCGCTGTCGACGGCGCGTTCCAGTTCACGCCGGCCGGGCGGGATGCCCACGTGCCCCCGGCTGGAGGCCCACTAGTTCGACGTCGTGCCGGACACGGGCCGTTCGACCCGGGGGCTCGTCATCTCTGCCCAGGCGGGTTGCTCGCTCCAGAGCACCGCTCAGCGCCCGCTGGACCTTCCCCGCTCCTGCACGGCCCTGGTCGCCAACCTGCGCACCGTGCACCCTGCTTGGCGGAGAGCGGGACCACCGGCGCACCACTACGCAGTGCGAAGATCGCGGTATGCCAGAGAGCTGCGTCGGCACGGGAGAGAGGTCGAGGCAGCGATCCCCTCGGACATGTCCTCCCGATGACCAGAGTCGGACGCTGCAACCGCGGGTCCGCCCCTGTATGCCGAAGGCCTCCCGTGCGCGGCCAGCCTAACTTTGGCCGATGCGCACCTTGCTGGCGAGCCAGCGTCGTTCGAGGCTGCTGCGCTGCCGCGAGGTTAGAGAGACGATCCCCCGCTGATTCGCGAGGTGGTCCAGCAGGACACCGGTTGGCACGAACCAGCCGTTCTTTGCGGCAAGGCGCTCCATGAGGGCACGGAAGCGCGGATCGATCCGGCCGTCGCGATAGAAGCCCTTTGCGAAGTGCGTGTACATGATGCAGGCGCCACCGGACGCCTCGAGGCGGTCCTGCGCGGCCTCCGACACGCAGGCATTGTAGGCGTCGACATTGCCCCCCTCCGATGAGGCGAACCACGACTGGACAAATGGCCGCTGCGGGTCGTGGTAGGGCATGACCGGGCACGCCGCAAGGGTGTTGATGTCCATGAAGGTGAAGTTGCGGACGTACCTAATGTGCTCCTGACACAGGTCGCCCCAGAACAGCGGATCACCCTCTTGGTGACCCCGGAACACCCCTCGCCGTCGGAACCCCGTCATGACGTTGTAGGCGACCCGCGCGGTTCCACCGATCCGATGCTCGCCCCAGTAGATCGAGTCCGCGCAATCCGAGTGGTTCGCAAGCGTGACCGGGTCGTGACCGTAGATCTCCCGGAAGCGGGCGAGCGAACGAGCGACGAGCGCCCGCTTCGAGGTTGCCGAACTGGCACCGTGCGAACCGATCTCGAAGCCGACGGCCTGCAGGCGAAGCGTCCAGTCCCGGTAGGCCGGGTCGTCGCAAGTCGCACCGCCGATCCGCGGGGTGACCTCAGGGTCGACCGCCCAGACGGACTTGGTCGTGCGGAAGCCAAGGTCAGCCAGCAACTCGTAGATGGGGGGGGTGTTCTCCAGGGTCGCCCTGTCAGTGTCGTCGAACACCGTGAAGGCAAACGACTTGCCATCCGGCCAGAGGACACTCCCAGTATCGCCCACTCGATCTCCTGCTCTGTGTCGTGGACCCCGATCGGTCGATGTGGTCACCGGTGGCGCCATGATACGTTCGTCCGAGGTGGGCATACGGCAGAGATGCGCGTGTCGCTGCAGGCATGCATCCTTGCCTCACGAGCGGCCGATGGGAAAGTATCGGAAACCCAGTTCGTGCATGGCTTGCGGTTCATACAGATTGCGTCCGTCGAAGATTATCGGGTTGTGGAGCAATCTCTTGACCCGATCGAAATCCGGGCTTCGGAAGGCCTTCCACTCGGTCACGATGACTAGCGCATCGCAGGCATGCAGCGCTGCCATCTGGTCGCTACAGAAGGCGATCCGGGAAAAGTCCTCAGGGCTGAGATCCGTCTGCAGCACCCGCTTGGCTTCCACGGTGGCGACGGGATCGAACACTCGGATCGAGGCGCCCCGCTTGAGCAGCTCTGCGATGATGACGCGGCTGGGAGCTTCACGCATGTCGTCGGTATTGGGCTTGAATGCAAGCCCCATATGCCGAACGTCTTGTTCGACAAGTCCTCGCCCATGGCCTGGAGGATCTTGCTCACCAGGATGTGCTTCTGGCTGCTATTCACCAATTGCACTGCACGCAAGACATTCAGCGGCGACAGGCATTCGTCTGCGGTGCGCACGAGCGCCTGCACGTCCTTGGGCAGGCAGGAGCCCCCATAGCCAGTGCCTGCGTACAAGAAGCCGTAGCCGATCCGCGAGTCCGAGCCTATGCCCTGGCGCACCAGCTCGATGTCGGCCCCCAGGCAGTCAGCTAGGTTGGCCAGCTCGTTCATTAGCGAGATGCGGGTCGCGAGCATGGCGTTGGCAGCGTACTTGGTGAACTCGGCGCTGCCCACGTCCATGAAGAGGATGCGGTCGTGGTTGCGCGTGAAGGGCGCGTACAATGCCTTCAGCATGGACTGGGCGCGCCGGCCGGGAGCATCATCGTTGGAGCCAATGACGATGCGGTCCGGCCGCATGAAGTCGTCGATCGCGGCGCCTTCCTTCAGGAACTCGGGATTCGAAACGACCGAGAACATCTCATCGGCATGCTTCACGCCGCGCCTTTGAAGCTCCTCAAGAATGACGGCGTGGACCTTGGAACCGGTACCGACCGGCACGGTCGACTTGTTGACCACGGCTGTGAAGCCATTGATGTTGCGGCCGACATCGCGTGCCGCTGCCAGTACATACTGGAGGTCAGCCGCGCCGTCCTGATCCGGTGGCGTGCCGACCGCGAGGAAGATGACATCGCCATCGGCGATGCAGGCCGCCGCATCACTGTAGAACCTGATGCGTCCCGCGGCGCGATTGCGCTCGATGAGGTCCTTCAGGCCGGGCTCGTATATGGGAACGCCGCCGGAATTGAGGTTGTCGATCCTGCGCTGGTCCAGATCGAGGCAACACACATTGTTGCCCTGCTCCGCCAGACACGTTGCGACTACCAAACCCACATAGCCCGAGCCAATGACCGTGACCTTCAATACTCATCTCCCTTGCGGCGTCTTGAAACGTGTCCGAATCACGGATTGGAAGGGCCTAGGGCAAGCCAACTTAGCAGATGGGTAGGCAGAGCAGCCCGCGTAGCCCGCTCGAGCGGACGGGTGCCGCGTTCTCGCGATGGCGAGACTCCGGGAGTTCGGAATACGATCAACGCTCCTGGGCTGTCTCGTTTCCACGCCCAACACGAGATGATCCCACACGAGACGAGCAAATAGGACCGCGGGCGCTCCAGAACCGCACAAATTGCGCGCGAATACGACAACGTTCCCGCCATCGCGGGGTCATCTTGGCGCGACGTTCCTCCCCGCATGGTAGCCCAGCGCCGGTCAAGTCGCGGCACGTCGTGTCGAGCGTCTGCATGCGCCTCCGAGGACACGCAAGGGGGGCCGGGGCGCTCCGCGGCCGCACGGTAGCACAGCCCGGCCGGTCCCGGTCGCGTCGCGGGGCACGGCCCGCCCGATCAGCGGAAGCTGTCGTACGGGAGCGCCACCCCCGGCGGGTTGGCGCCCATCGAGCTGCGGAAGCCGCTGTAGCCCGGGTTCACCGAGGTGATGTCCTCGGGCACGACGCCCGACGCGCCCCGGGACTCGGACCGGACGCCGTGGGCCGTGTCGGCGCCGTCGAGGGTGGCGCTCCGGAGGCCGCCGCTCCAGAGGATGATCGCCTGCTGGGTGCTCGTGACGTGGCGGCCGCCCACGGTCACGTTCCGGGCCGGCGGGTTGGCGGCGTCGCCGTGGTCGAAGCGGGCGGCGCCGGCGAGGTTGCCGCGTCCGTCCACGGTGAGGCTCTCGACGAGGATGTCATGTGGCCCGACGCCGACGGCGCGGGCGACGCGCATGCCGTGGTCCCGCGTGCAGCCGTCCGCGGTCCCAGCGCGGCCGGTGCACGTCGAGGTGGTGGTCGTGTCGCGGACGGTGATGTTGTAGGGCGTCCGGCGGGGCGGGTGCCCGCCGGCCTCGGTGATCCCGGTGCACTGCGCGGCCGTGTCGGCGAAGTCGAAGCCGTCCCACGTCTGGTCGTGGGCCCCGTCCTCGAACGAGATCCCACCCAGGCTGCCCCGCCGCCCGTCAGGGGTTGGCCGCATTGCCGCCGCCGTCGAGGACCCTGCCGTTGTTGAGCCAGTACCCCTGGCCCGGCTGCATCGGGCCGGAGTTGGTCGCCGTGGAGTTGGAGATCTCGCCGGTCGTGCCGTCGCCGTACTGGTTGTCGATGGTCCCGTCGCTGTTGGAGATCGTCCAGCCGTCGATGTGAACGTCGGTCGCGTTGCCGTAGAGGTAGGCGGCGCGGTGCACGGAGGTGACGACCCAGTTGTCAGCCCGGACGTGGTCCGCGTTCGGGCCGTGCTCGGTCTGGAACCCGTTGAGGTAGCGGTTGGCCGGGCCGATGACGGTCCAGTTGTTGCTCGTCCAGTACTGGCTCCGGTGCGTGCCGTCCGTGTCGAGGTAGACCGTGTGGCTGGTCTGCGGACTGACTGTCCCGTAGCAGCCGTGGACCGTCACGCCGTTGAAGGTGACGTGATCGGTGTAGCGGGACATGACCAGTCCGGCGAGGCCGATGACGTAGTTCTGGATCGTGAAGGACCCGCCCGTTCCCGCGGGATCGAAGGTGATGTAGCTCGCCTTGCTGTCCCACCCGATCCGCCACGGAGGCGAGTTGTTGAGGCCCGTGCCGTCCCAGACGACATTGGCTCCCGGCGCCGGACGGACGAGCAGCGGATGCGCCGCCGTGCGGTCGATGTTGACGAAGGCGTACCAGCCGGCATAGGTGCCGCCCGCGATCTCGATGACGGAGATGTTGGTGTTCGCCATCATCGCGACGAGCGCGGTCGCGGTCGCCGGTCCATTGCCCGGGAACTGCGCGACGCTGGGCGTCGGCGTCGCCGTGGGCGCGGACGTCGGGGTGGCGGTCGGCGCCGCTGTCGGAACGGCGGTCGGCGTCGCCGCCGGCGCGGACGTCGGGGTGGCGGTCGGCGTCGCGGTTGGAACGGCGGTGGGCGTCGCCGCCGGCGCGGACGTCGGGGTGGCGGTCGGCGTCGCGGTTGGAACGGCGGTGGGCGTCGCCGCCGGCGCGGACGTCGGGGTGGCGGTCGGCGTCGCGGTTGGCACCGGCTTCGAATGCAGGTTACCCTTGCCGATCCTATGCCGGACGGAGAACGCATCCACGGTGACGGCCGCGCTCGCCGAGGCCGTGATCGCCGTGACCGTGATGGTGTGCGTCTGTTCCCTGCCCCAGTCAACCTGGAACAGGGTTGCTCGCGGCTTGAAGTTGGTCCGGGCGGTGTTGACCGTGGCGACCCGGTCACCGTCGATGAACACCGCCAGCTCGCCGCGGTGCGGGCCCAGCGGGCCGATCAGCGCTAAGCCGGAGCCCGTCACCGTGACGATGAGCCGGGAGCCGCGGGTGATACTTCGCAACGCCGTCCCGGCAAGGTAGCCGCTATTGCGCTCCAGCCGCCAGGTGCCGTCGGCCGTGACCCGCGCGTCCGACGCTTGGATGTTGCGCGCGAAGTACGGAACGGCGGCCGCCGCGCTGACCACCTGGGCCTGACCGACCGTGGCCGCCACGGTCGATGTGCCGCCCACCAGGACGAGCCCGATGAGCACAACCGCGATGGGCAGAAGACGGTGTGAGTGCCGCCTCGAGGGTGCTTGGGGCCTGTTCTGCTCGGCTCGGTCAACGCGTTCATCGATCCAGTGCGTGCCATCCCAGAACATCGAGGGAGGCTCCTTTCGGCAGCCCGGCTGACTTCGTGAGCCCCGTGGCTTTGCGGCCCCGCCTCGCGACGGGTGTGCGGTATCGAGGAGGCGACCCGCCATGCAAGTCGATTTAGGCAGCCTCAGGACGCGGGCCGAGCCTACCGGGCGCGTCGTGGAAAGCAAAGGGAGACCTTAGTACGACCCCGATGGTGGTGGGCGCAGCACGCCACGCGCGCGAACCCGACCGCACCTCTCCTAACTGGGTGCGCTGCTCCCACCCGGGGCAGCCAGAGCGCCTAGGTAACTCTCCCTATCCGTCCATCGGACACGCTTGGAGGGCAATATTCGGGCGGCCTGCCCCGGAAGCCGCGACCGAGTTTGGCGTTCGAGCCAAGGCGGGCGGCGCGACCGAGCACGGGCGAGGGTCGTGTGCCGCCGAGCAGTGGTCTCAGAGCGATCCGTCGTGCTCCGCAGCGACCCGATCATGGGCGCCTCTCAGGACGCCAGCAGCAGGCTCTTGCCTCCGTCCACCCCCTTCGCGCGGCCACCATCCGGCGACGGGATCAAAGACCGCCATGGAGCCCTCGCCGAGGTGGCGCCGCTCGGCGACGGCCCACTCGCCGTGAACCTCGAGCATGGCCACTCCCACGAGGCGCGCGACGGCGGCCCGTCGGGCAGATGCAGACCACGTCGGCCCGGCGCTTCACCTGCGTGTTGACCCGCTCGAGCGGTTGGTGCTCCAGATCATCTTCCAGCGGGCGAGCGGCAAGATAGCGACGGCGGTCAGGCCGCGGGCGGGCTCCCGCGCCCGGACCGACGCCAGGCCCCTCGCGCCGCTCCCCGCATCCCGCAGGACGCACTACCGGGAGCCTGATGGCTCGGCCTCCCGCGGCGCGCCGTTGTCTTCGACCCGGCGGCGAATGTACGTGACGTTTTCCCAGCAGTTGACAGCCATCCCATCGGCCCATGCTCGCAGGCGACCGCGCAGCGCGTCGCCGGCATCGAGCAGCGATCGCGCCGCTTCGGCGATGGCCTTGCCGTCACGGCCCACCGCGAACGCATCGAACTCGGCCGCCGGCAGCTCCGCAGCCTGCATCAGTGACCCCATCTTGCCCTGCTTGGCGGAGAGCGGGACCACTGGCGCACCACCCCGCAGGGCGAAGATCGCGCTGTGCCAGCGCCCCCCCACGTAGGCATCGGCATTGGCCAGGATGTCCACCGCCTGCTGGATGGGAGTCGTGGGCGCCACAAGCGGCAGGTTGAGCTCGCGGGCCAGCGGCCGGAAGGCCTCCAGTTCATGGAGGCCGGAGAGCGTCAGCAGGATCTGACCCCCGTAGACGGTGCGCAGGTGGGCGACGAGGGCCGCGTAGGAGCGGGCAAGCTCCAGCGGGCGCCAATCGGTGGCGTGAAGCGAGGAACCGCCCAGGCAAAGGTACGGGGCAGCCGGGTCGAATGGCGCCGTGTCCGGCCAGACGTCGAAGTAAGTGGGGCGTCGGGCAAGAGTCACCCACGCGTCTCGCGGCGCGGGCGCGAACCAGAACGCGCTGTCAGCTGCGAAGCGTCCACCTCCAAGGTGACCCCACTTGGCGGCCGAGACCGGGTCGCGGAAGACCACATCGGAGAAGAGCGGGTAGACGTGCTCGGCCATCCGCTGCAGCTCCGGCCTGTCGAAGTCCGCGCTGTGATTGACGAGGACGACGGGCGTGTCCAGGCGCTCGCGTGCCAGGTAGGCCAAGAAGAGGTCGGTTCGCGGAATGATCCCGTCGCCCACCATGGCGCCATCGCCGTGGATGACCACGAGATCCGCCTCTCGGATTGTCGCGCGAAGCCACGGCCATGGCCCGTGCGGCGCGGCCATGACAAGGTCGGCAGCGCGACCAAAGCCCTCCCAGCGCTCCGGGATGACCCGGTTGTCTGCGGTCAGATCCACGCCTTTGAAGACCCGGCGGCGCGCGAGGAGGATGACCGGCGGAACCATCGATCGCAGGATGGCTCGCCGCCCATGCACGGAGGAATTCGAGATCCTTCGGAGGTTCGCCGAACGACGTCCGGGCAAGGTCCTCCTCGGTGATGACTCCACTGACGTTTGCGCCGGCTTCTGCAACCATCGCCTTGAGTGCGAAGGCTGCTGCCCGATCCCCCCAGTTCGAGCTGCTCGTCGAATCGTTAATGAAGAGGACCCTCAACGCAACCTCCGACTGCAAACCGGCGGTACCAGGGATGCATGCCAATCGCGGGGGGCATCTGCCGTAGACGTTTGAAGGTCACCTCGGGCGCGATCCATGGTGGTAGGAACTGACGGTCAGCGGTCGGGCCGCAGATCCAGCGTCTCCAGTTCGGATCGTTCCACTGCCGCCATTTCATCTCTTTCCTGGCGAAGCCGGATGCGCCCATACACGCCTGAGATCCCGTCCAAGTCAGCGCCGAGGTAGACAGACGCGAGGCCCACGACGGCGCGGAGCCGGGCTGCGGTGCCGCCCTCGCGCAGTGCGCGGCGGAAGTACGCCGTCGCCGCTCTCCGCCGCCCTTCGCTCAAGGCGACCCGTCCCGCAGCGAAGTCCACTGCCGCCCTGCTTCGCCGCGCCAACCGCCACGCCGACTCAACAGACACGCCAAGAGCCTTCCTCTCGCGCACGTCCAGTGACCCGACGAATGCCGGTCCCAGCTCCAAGTTGCCCAGCATCTCCTTCGCCATTGTCGCGGAGACCTGCTGGTCGTGGCGACGCCAGAACCCGAGGATCTGGTTGACCGGTGCGAACCTCCCGACTCTGCACAGCTGGAGCCACGTCGGATAGTCGACATTGGGGAGGCCCTCAGGCTGGTGAAAGCCGCCGACTGCAAGCAGAGCGCTCTTTCGGCACAGCACCGTGCACGCCGGGATGCAGTTCACCTCGAGCAGCAGCTGGAGTGTCTGGGCCGCGGTCTTGTGCTGGTGCCTCCGGAGCTGGCCGAGTTCAGGATGCAGGCGCCGGGTTTTCCCCGCCGGATCGGTCTCCGTCGCCAGGCCCCACGAGAGCACGACCTCAGGGTCCTCGAATACAGGGAGTTGCCTCTCGAGCTTGTCCCGTGGCCAGAAGTCATCTCCTTCGAGAATGGCGACAAATTCCCCGCGCGCCATTCGGAGTGCGAGGTTGTACGCGCCTCCAAGACCCGCGATCCCATGGTGGCCTTGAGAGACATGGCGGATCCGTGCGTCCGCGAAGTGGGTGACGATCTCAGCCGTTCCGTCAGTCGAGCCGTCGTCAATGACGATCTGCTCCCAACGCGGCTCGGTTTGGGCAAGTACGCTCTCGAGGCATCGACCGATGTAGGGGGCGTGGTTATACGTCGGCGTGATGATGCTGACGAGAGGAGCGGGAGATCTTGCGGTCAACGACGTCTCATCCTTGCGTCGAAGTGGTCGGTGCCGCGGCCGGATAGCAGCGTTCCTGAGGGTATCTGATGCGTCGACTGGACACCCGCGGCGGCGTCTCACATGCGGCATCGGCGGGGCAGATGGTCGGGCCTCTTGACGTAGGTGAACGGCAGTGCGCCAGCGCCAACGGCGGGTGCTGCGCTCGAGGGCAGCGGTCGGGTGTCGCCTCGAATCCTCGTCGGCGTGTGACGCTAATGCGCATTCCTGAGATCAGAAGGCCAAACCGGAACCCCGGTATCCTTCGTCGACACGCCCTGCAGTACAAGCGCATCGTTGCCGCCGATCGAGAGCCTCACTCATGAACAAGACCCCGGCGATCGACGACCGGACCGCCGCGGGCCAGGAGGGCGTTCGGGCCCCTGCGTCTCCGCGATCGGCCCTCCGCGAGATGGAGGCCGCGCTGTCGGATCCGCTCTTCTTCGGGATCCCCCTTGGCGCGACTCTCAATGACCGCTTCGTCACGGCCTTCGTCGACGGCCTCGAGGACTGTCGCCGCAGGGCGAAGTGGCTCAGACGTCTGCTGTATCTCCGGCACCAGATCCGGCCCAAGATCCACCGAAGCTCGGGGGCCACCTTTCCTCGGGGGCGCGTCCTCGTGACCTGGAGCATCCCCAGCCACCGATACGCCGGCTTGCTGTTGCCGGTCATCGAGCGGCTCGGTGGGGAGGAGTGCGCCGTTCTCCATGGGCATGACGGCGTGGCGGAGCTCGTGCCGGCCGGCATCCCTCACCTCGCCTACGTGGAGGTCATGGACTTCGACGCGCGGGTCTGGAGACGGGAGTACCAGAGGTGCTGGCCATCATGGAAGCGCACGATCAAGGACGCCTGCGCGCGATACGACTTCCCGGAAGGGGCGTTCGAACTCCTGTCCCTCGAGCTGATGGTGGCCAGCCAGCGGGTCCTCGGCTGTCTGCAATTCCTGGAGGCTCACGGACCCTCTGCGATTCTCACGGAATACGATCGCAACGCGCTCTGGTCCTGCCTCGTGTTGGCTGCGCGGAAGATCGGGATCCCAACGTTGACGCTGGTCCACGGGGTCATTGAACGTGATGCCTTCGGCTTCTCTCCGGTCCTCGCCGATCACATCCTCTGCTGGGGGGAGCTCGACCGAGCGAAGCTCGTCGACGCGGGCGAAGCGTCATCCCGGGTGATGGTTGCCGGCTGCCCGCGTCTCAGTCGGGAGCTGCCCAGCCGATCGTTCGAGGGGCGGCGGAGGCTCGGGATTGATCACGACGGATCGGTGGCCATGTTGGCGACTTCCCCCGAGAGCATCCGATTTGAGCTCGCCGAGGCGTTCTGCAGCGCCGTTGAGCAGCTCCCGGACGTGGCGGGCGTTGTCCGACTGCATCCGTCGGAGGACCTCGCCTCCTATCAGGCGATGATCGCCCGCCATCCGACCGTCTCCTTCGTGGAGAACGGGAGGACTTCGGTGGATGAAGCGCTGGCCGCAGCCGACGTCGTCGTGGTGCGCGCGAGCGGCTTCGGCAGCGACGCCCTGGTCAAGCGCAAACCGGTGGTGGTCCTCAGCCCCGATCAGAAGCCGACAGGTCACGACCTCGATCTCATCGAGCTGGCGGGCTGTCCACATGCTCATGACTCGGACGAGTTGGCGGCAGTTCTCGGCCGGATGACCCGGGATCCGGCCTTCCGGGCAGAGCGTGAGGTCCAGGCGGAGCACTTCGTCGCGCGGTTCTGCGCGGCCTTCGGGGACGAGTCGGTGAACATCACCGCGGCCGCGGTTCGCGCGGTGGCTGATCAGGGCAACGCGCCCGAGCCGCTCCAGCTCACCTCTCCGGTCGCCGCGAACACGCCGGTTCAAGACTGAGCGACCGCCCGAGCGAGGTCGCGCACCCCGATGATCGTTCGGGGCTGCGGAGGGCTCGGTCGGCACGAGCACCACCGCCGGGCGCGAAACCCTGGCCCTGCCCCCGCATGCGCCTCGCCCGGCCCAAGCCTGCCAGTCCTTGTCGAGCGCGGCAGGGTGAACGCACCATTCCGCTGGCGCGGGCAAACTTGACCCCACGATGCCCGTGCCGGACGTCCTGCTCCAGTTCGCCTATCCGACCATGCTGCCGGTCGGGATCCTCAGCGTCATTCTGGCGACGCTGCTGCGTGACCCTGTGGCGCGAAGGCTCCGGACGGAGCGAGGCGTCGCCTGGCTCCTGCTGACGAGCGTTGGCGTGATCCTCGCACTCACGATTGCTCCGAGCCGGGAGGCACTGACCGCTGCGATCACCGGGCCCATCACGTGCGACTTCTCCCGGATTGGGTTGGCCCCCCTCCAGGTCTATGCGCGCCTCGACGACCCGTTCCTCAACATCGCGGTCTTCGTGCCCCTCGGGTTCGCCATCGGGCTGCTTCCGACCGGGCGTCCAAAACTAGCGCTGGCAATCGCCGCGCTGCTGCTCCCGGTGGCGATCGAGACGACACAGGCGGCCGTGGTGGCTATGGGCCGCGCGTGCCAGTCGGGCGACGTGTTCGACAACGAATTCGGTGCGCTGATCGGCCTCGCTCTGGGCCTCGTGGCGTTCCGGTTGACGGTTCACTCCGACTCCGCGCCCTGAGGGTCCGGAACCGCCCGGCGGGCGCATCGCCTCAGCTGATCGTGTCGCCCGGCTGCCAGTGGTGGACCGTGGCCGTCCCGCCGCGCGCCCTGATGGCCGCCTCGAGCTCCGCGGGCGTGCCCGCCAGGATCGGGAACGTGCCCCAGTGGATCGGCAGGACGTGCTCGACGCCCAGCAGCTCCGCGGCGATCGCGGCGCCGGCCGGGTCCATCGTGTAGTGGCCGCCGATCGGGAGCATCGCGAGGTCGGGCTTGAACCGCTCGCGGATCAAGGCCATGTCGCCGAACACGTCGGTGTCGCCCGCGTGGTACACGCGGAACCCGTTCTCAAGCTCCACGACGAAGCCCGCCGGCTCGCCGAGATACAGCGTCGTGGCCGCGTCCATGTTCCAGTCGCCAGCCGAGTGCTGGGCAGGCGTCATCGACACGCGCAGGCCCGCCGCCTCCACCGTGCCGCCCTTGTTCATCCCGATCAGCGCGTCGGCACCGCCCGGGAGCTGGCGGGCGAGCCAGAGGCTCATCTCGTGGATGCACGGCCAGGCCGGCCGGCACCGGGCGCCGATCGCGACGGCGTCGCCGAGGTGGTCGGCGTGGCCGTGCGTCACCAGCAGCAGGTCGCAGCGGTCGACCGCGCCGGCCGGCCGGGGGCTCTTGGGGTTGCCGAGCCAGGGGTCGAAGAGGACGACCTTGCCGCCCGGCGTCCGCATCTCGACGGCCGCATGGCCGAGCCACGTGAAGGTGGTGTCCCGTCCTATCGACATCGCGCGCCTCCGAGTGTCGTTGGTGCATGCCCGGGGCCGCCGTCGCCCGGCGGCGAGCCAATCGTGGTGCGGATTATCCGCCTGCGGCGGCCGAGGCGGTTCACCCCGGCTACACTCCCGGCGTGCTCGCGTCCCAGTCGCCTCGAACCTGGCACTCATCAACTGGACGGTGCTCGCCGGCCTCGCGGTCGGCTCGTTTGCCGTCGTCTTCGTGACGCGCCTGCGGACGCCTGCCACCAAGGGGTTCCTCGCGTTCACGGCGTTCTCCGCGGCAGCCTTCGCGGTGCTCGCGTGGCTCTCCGACGACGGCCTCGCGCCGGCCGCGACCGGGTCGCCGGTGATCTCTGACCCCGCCTTCGACGTGCCGCGCCGGGTTGCGATGGCGGTCTTCGCCGTCCTCGCCCTCGTCACCGTGGTCGCCATCGCCCGCGGGCGGCGCGGCGTCTGGCCAGCTTCGGCCGGGCTGGTCGCCGGCGCTGCCTCCCTCGTCCTCGGGGCACTGGCGTGGGGCACGGGCGGCGTCATCGCGACCGTGATGCTGGGGGTTCAGTTGCTGATCCTCGCGTCGGCCACAGGCGGTGTGTTCGCGGCGATGATCCTGGGCCACTGGTACCTGGTCACGCCGCGCCTGCCCGAGGCGCCACTGGTGCTGGTCAGCCGGCTGCTCCTCGGCGTCGTCGGCCTGCAGGTGCTGCTGTTCGTCCTGTGGGTTGGCGCCGGTGCCGGACCCGGCGCATCGGGCGGCCCGTTCGCGGCACTCGTGGGGCCGTGGGCGATGTTCGTCTGGCTTCGCCTGCTGGTCGGGCTCGTCTTCCCGCTGGTGGTCTCGTGGGCCGCCCTGAAGACGGCTCGTTCGCGGTCGATGGAATTGGCCACTGGCCTGCTGTACATCAACGTGGGCACGATCGCCGCCGGGACGATCCTCGCGGCCGGGCTCTACTTCGGCGCCGGCCTGCTGGTGTAGGAGGCATCGCATGCACGTTCGCGTTCGCCTGTTCGCAATGCAGCGCGAGGCCGCCGCGACCCGGGAGCTGGGCGTGGAGGTGGCCGAGGGCGCAACGGTCGCCGATGCGTGGGACGCGGTGGTGCGGCTCGTCCCCGCCCTGGCGCCCGGCCGCGAGACGCTGCGCTTCGCCGTCAACGGGGCGTATGCCGACACGGGCGCGCCGGTCGTCGACGGCGATGAGGTGGCCGCGATCCCGCCAGTGAGCGGCGGCGACGGGACGGCCAATCGGCGTCGGCGGGCCGGGTCCGGATCCTTTCGATCCACGACGAGCCCTTCACGCCGACGCTGGCCGACGAGCTGGCGCATCGCTTGGCGACGCCGGAGGACGGTGCGCTGGTGACATTCCTGGGCCGGACGCGCGTCACCCCTGGGACGCCGGCGCCTGGTCAGGAGTCCGAGGCGGCCAAGCACGCGGGGGCCCGCGTCGAGGGCCTCGAGTACGAGGCGTTCGAGCCGATGGCGATCGAGGTGCTGGGCCAGATCGCCGACGAGATCGAGGCTCGGTTCGGCGTCGAGCGGCTGGCGATTGTCCACCGGACTGGGGCCGTCCCGCCGGGCGAGGCGTCGATCCTCGTGGTCGCCGCGGCGCCCCACAGAGACGCCGCCTTCGCGGCCGCCCGCTTCGCGATCGACGAGACCAAGGCCCGGGCTCCGATCTGGAAGGCGGAGCGGTTTGCCGACGGCCGGGTGTGGATCGGCGCGCCGGCACGAGCTGCCGCCGAGGATGAGGGCTGATCCGCCACCCGACGACCGGGACCCCACGGTCGCGGCCCGCCATACTGGCGCCATGCAGGGGGCACCGGGCAGCGTGGTCCAGGAGTTGACCGAGCGGGCGGCCGCGATGGCCCGCTCGTGGGGCGCCAGCGCCCGCGCGTCGACGACCGTGGGGCAGGAGCGCGCCATCCTGCGCCTCCTCGGCGTGTCCGGCGTGGACCGCGAGGGGCGCCCGCTGGCCGCCGAGGTCGTGGACCGCTTCCTCGCCCCCGACCCTCGGCGGCTTGGCGGCGGTCTCGCCCTGCCCATGGCCGTCGCGATGGACGAGTACGACCTGCCCGTCATGGAGGTGGCGCTCGAGGTCGCGGCCGGGCACATCGATCTGGGGCTGGAGGCAGACCTGCTCGAGGACCCTGTGCGGCGTGCGCGCGCCGTGGCGACCGCCGGGGCGATGACGGCGACGGCGCTGGCGCGGGCCGACGCGAACCGGACGGCGCGGCGGGAGCTCGTCGCCCTGCTCGGCGAGCCCCGGCCGCCGTTCCTGGGCGTGACGCTCGAGGCTCCGGCGATCATCGATGCGCTCGACGAGGCGATCGCCGCGGTGGCCGCGGGGGCGGCCGCGATCCGCGTCCAGGTCCCGCCTAGCCGCGAGCTCGCCGACCTCTCAGCCCGCGCCGGGTCGCCGGTGGAGCCGTGGCTGCCGGCGCCCTCCTCCCGTGGCGGCCTGGACGTCTTCGACCCGGCGGGCCCGCCCACGCCAACAGGATCACGCCGGGCGCTGGCGGTCCTCCGCTCCGCGCTCGACGATGCGGGTGCCCGCAACGGCCGGTACGTCCGCCTGGTCACCGAGTCGCCGGCGCTTGCCGCGCCTGACCAGGCAGTGATCGCCGCGTTCGAGCGGATCGACATGGTGGTGGCGGATCCGCTGCGCGAGATCGTCAGCGGCCGCGTCGACCCCGATCGCGCCATCGCCGACCACGGGTTCGCCCACCGGCTGCTCGCGCGCGGCGGGACGCGCGTGCTGGTGCCGCCCGGCTCGCTCGTGGTGGCCGCCGACCTGGCCGCGGGCCTGCCCTCGGATTCCGCGACGCGGTCCGGCAGGGCGCTGGCGCTCCAGCTGCTCGCCGTGCAGCTGGCCCTGGCCGACGGCCTCCCGGTGGACGGCGTGGTCGTGGGCGCCCTGCCCTCCTGGCTTGCCGACGAGCCGAACGCCCCCTCCCGGGCCCTGGCCGAGGTGGCGCTGCGCCGAGAGCTGTTCGCTGCCCACTCGCTCGCGTTCCTCGAGCCGTCCGCGAGCGGCGCGGCCGCCGATGAGTGGATGGCGCTGGTGGCCGGCATGCTGCCCGACGCCGGGGATGTGCGGCTGCTGCTGTGCTGCGCGTCGGCGGGGTTCGCGGCCCGCTCGCCGGCCATGCGCGCCGCATTGGCCGTCGCGCAGGCGATCGCCGCATCGCGGACGCGTCCGACGCTGACGGGCCTCGCCGCCGAGCACCGCGACCGCACGCTCGCCGCAGCCGCCGCGACGCTGCGGGGCCTGGAGGACCAGGGCTGGCGCTGGCTTGTCGACCAGCCGTTCGGCTTGCCCTCGGTCCGTCTCGGAGCGGAGGCCGTGGCCGACCGAACGAGCGATTTCGACATCCTCTCGCAGGGGACCCCAGCCCCTCGGTGAGGCGCGACAGCGCTAGAGGTGCGTGAGACTGTCGGGCGCCGTGTCGCTGACCGCCTCGCCGCAAGTCGGGCAGTGCCAGCGGGCCTCAAGCGGTGTCCCGCACGCGGCGTGGCGCAGCGGCTCGCCGTCCATGCCCGCTCGACGCGAGCCCCAGTCGGCCAGCAGGCGCAGGGCACCCGCAAGCTCCCGCCCGTCCGCGGTCAACGCGTACTCGAGGCGCACGGGTCGCTGCGAGTAGGGGGATCCCACGAGGATCCCGGACCGCTCGAGGCGCCGCAGGCGGTCCGCCAGGATGTTCGGCGCGATGCCGGACACCGCGGCGGCCAGCTCGCCGTAGCGGAGGGGACCTCCGAGGAGGGCCTCCACCACCTGGAGACTCCAGCGGTCGCCCACGCGGTCGAGCGCTGCGCCGAGGCCGGTGAGCGAGAGGTCGGGGCCGGGCGTGGTCATCCGCACATGGTAGGCGAGGGGCTTGCGCGCCGCGTCAAAGGCTTGTAGATTGCAACTTGCAAGCGACTAGCAACCAACCGAACCTGTCCTTGGAGTCTCACGCCATGTCCGTCCTCGCCGAGCTCTCCGAGGCCGTCGCCGCCGTCGCAGCGGCCGCCGGCCCCTCCGTCGTCGCCATCGGGTCGCGGCCGCGCGGATCGGGCGTCGTGATCGCCGATGGCCGCGTCCTCACCAACGCGCACAACCTCCGCGGTGAGGAGGTCACGGTGCGCTTCTCCGATGGGCGCACGGTCAGGGGTACCGCAGCCGGCGTGGACTGGGACGGCGACCTCGCGGTCCTCGACGTCGACACGTCCGGGGCCCCGGCCCTCGCCTGGTCGTCTGCCGGCCATGCAATCGGCACCGCCGTGTTCGCCGCGGCCGCAGCCACCGGCGGCGGGGCGCGCGTCACCTTCGGCTTCGTGTCGTCGGTGGAGCGGGCCTTCCGGGGACCCGGCGGCCGGCCGATCGGCGGGTCGCTCGAGCACACCGCGCCGCTGGCCCCGGGCTCGTCCGGCTCCGCGCTGCTCGACGCAGACGGGGCGCTTCTGGGGCTCAACACCAACCGCGTCGGGGAGGGCTTCTACCTCGCCCTGCCCACCGACGCTGCGTTCCGCGCCCGGGTTGACGCGCTCGCCCGGGGCGAGTCGCCGTCGCGCCCGCGACTGGGCATCGCCGTCGCGCCCGCCCATGTCGCCCGTCGACTGCGGCGCGCCACGGGGCTGCCGGACCGCGAGGGCGTGCTGATCCGCGAGGTCGAGTCGGGCAGCCCTGCCGAGCGCGCGGGGATCGCCCAGGGCGATCTCGTCGTGGCGGTGGGAGGAACACCCACGCCGGACGTGGACGAGCTCCACGCGGCGCTGGCCGCCGCGGCGTTCCCGTTCGAGGTGCGGCTGGTCCGCGGCACTGACGAGCGGGCGGTGACGGTCGAGGCGGCGCCGGAGGAGTAGACCAGCGGCGCAGCGGATGCCGGCGCGCCAGCGCCCAGTCCCGCAGCGCAAAACCGGACCCGGGTCTGGAGGCCATCAACGGAGGATCGCTCGATCAGCGATCCGCGAACGCGCCTGAGGAGCCGGCTCGCGCGGGCTCGGGCAGCAGTCTGGCCGCGCGACGGCCGCTCCGGAGGGAACGGCGCCGTGGGGGCTCCCAGCGGGTGGCCGCTCCCCCGAACACTCGGAACACAGGCGGCCTCCGCGCCGAAGAACCTTCGGTATCGTTGCGGGACTCCAGAAGGAATCCGCAGACCGGAGGACCTCCGTGGTACACCCCGCCCGTGACGAGATCGACGACGCCATCCTGCGCGAGCTCCAGGCCGACGGCCGGCTCGCCAACGCCGACCTGGCCCGCCGGATCGGCCTCTCACAGGCGGCGACCCACGCCAGGGTCCGCCGCCTCGAGCGCGAGGGCGTCATCGGCAGGTACGTCGCGCTCGTGGACCGCGAGCAGGCCGGCTTCGACCTGCTGTGCTTCGTCAACGTGGGCCTCCGCGCCCACGGCCACGACGACGTGGAGCGCTTCCGCGACGCCGTCACGTCCATGCCCGAGGTGCTCGAGGTCCACCACGTCACGGGCGAGCACGACTACGTCCTGCGCGTCGCGCTCCGCAATCGCCGCGACCTCGAGCGCTTCCTCGTGGATCGCCTCTCGCCCATCCCGGGCATCGCGCGGATCCAGACCAGCCTTGTCGTCCGCGAGGTGAAGCGCACCACCGCCCTCCCCATCGGGCCCGAGGCCGCCGCAGATCCCGTCCGCGCGGACCTGACCGCGAAACCCCGCTGAATCCCGCCGTAGCCGGAGACCGCCGATGACCCCCGACCGCCCCTCGTCGCTCCACACCATGGGCCAGCAGCACGGCCGGCGCAGCTGGGCCGAGCCCTGGAAGATCAAGATGGTCGAGCCGCTCAAGACCACGACCCGCCAGCACCGCGAGGCCGCCGCGGCCGAGGCCGGGTACAACACGTTCCTGCTCAAGTCCGAGGACGTGTACATCGACCTGCTGACCGACTCGGGCACCTCCGCCATGAGCGACCGGCAGTGGGCCGGGATGATGCTGGGCGACGAGTCCTACGCCGGGAGCGTGAACTTCTACCACCTCGAGGAGGCGATCCGGCGCTACTACGGCTACAAGCACATCGTCCCGACGCACCAGGGCCGGGGCGCCGAGCACCTGATCAGCCAGGTGCATGATCAAGCCCGGCGACCACATCCCCGGGAACATGTACTTCACCACCACCCGCGAGCACCAGGAGATGGCGGGCGGCACGTTCCACGACGTGATCATCGACGAGGCGCACGACCCGGCCGGCGGTGCTGCCGTTCAAGGGCAACGTTGACCTCGCGAAGCTCGAGGCCCTGATCGACGAGGTGGGCGCGGACAAGATCCCGTACGTCTCGCTCGCAGGCACGGTGAACATGGCGGGCGGCCAGCCGGTCTCCATGGCCAACGTCAAGGCCATCCGGGCGCTGTGCGAGCCCCTCGGCATCAAGGTCATGCTCGACGCCACCCGCATGGTGGAGAACGCGCTGTTCATCCAGGAGCGCGAGGACGGCTACGCCGACACGCCGATCGCCGACATCCTGCTCGAGTTCTGCTCCTCCACCGACGGCGCCTGGATGTCCGCCAAGAAGGACAACCTGGTCAACATCGGGGGCTGGCTGGCCGTCAACGACCAGGACGCGTTCGAGGAGCTGCGCAACCTCGTCGTGGTGTTCGAGGGCCTCCACACGTACGGCGGCATGGCCGGGCGCGACATGGAGGCGCTCGCGCTGGGCATCGCCGAGGCGGTCCAGGACGAGCATGTCCGCTCGCGCGTTGGTCAGGTGCGGTACCTGGGCGAGCTCTTGACCGAGTGGGGGATCCCGATCGTCCAGCCCATCGGCGGGCACGCGGTGTTCCTCGACGCGAAGCGGTTCTACCCGCACCTCGCGCAGGACCTGTTCCCGGCCCAGACGCTGGCCGCCGAGCTCTACCTGGACTCGGGCATCCGCTCGATGGAGCGCGGGATCGTGTCCGCCGGCCGTGACCCCAAGACGGGCGACCACAAGCGCCCCAAACTCGAGCTGACCCGTCTCACGATCCCGCGTCGCGTCTACACGCAGGCGCACATGGACGTTGTGGCCGAGTCGGTGAAGGCCTGCTACGACGCCCGCGACGAGGCGAAAGGCCTCGAGATGGTCTACGAGCCCAAGTACCTGCGGTTCTTCCAGGCGCGCTTCAAGCCGCTCTGAGCGAACGGCTTGCGCGCGGCCGCGCGGCCGGCGGTGGCCTGACCCGGCGGGAGGGCCGTCACCGCGTCGGTGTCGCACCGGTCGAGCATGCCCCGACGTCGCCGGCGCTGGCGCGGCCGACGGAGAGCCGAGTCAGATCCTCAGGGCGCCGGCACCGCGTCGCGGGCTCGTCATCGCGACGCTCCTGATCCGCCACCTGCGGCGTCATCCGGTCCTTGCGTGATTGGGTTGCACCGTGGCGCTGGTTCGGACGGGCCGATCCTTGGCGATCGGACGGCGCCCACCAGCGCGGCGGTCGGCTCAGATGTCCAGTGTCGGCAGCCCGTGGTCGCGCAGGATCAGCGCGATCTCAGTCCCGTGCTGGAGCTCGTGCTCGACGAGGTGCCAGACCACCCAACCGCGGCTGACGAACCGGCGCCGGCCGGCGTACTCGCGCACGAACTCGACCGCCATGTCGTCGCAGGTCCAGCGCCGCAGGCAGCCGTCGATCAGTCGCCAGGTGGCCTCGAACGCGATGACGAGCTCCGCGGCGGACCGTGGGCTCGTCTCGTCGTCCTCCCAGCCGGCATCCTCGAGCGGGAGGCCGGGCACCGTCGTGCTCGCGACGTGGAACCGGTCCCGGATCGCGACGTCGCCCTCGCCGAGCACGTCGTGGAACCAGTGCGCCCGCCCGCCCGCCATGTTGCTCGCGAGCTGCCAGATCGCCCAGTGGCCGGGGTCCTGCCGGAGGGCGAGCTGCTCGGCTGTGAGCGGCCGCAGGCAGTCGAGCAGCTGGGTCTGGTGTGCCTCCCAGCCGTCGAGGATCGCGCGGAACCCGGGGTCGTCCGCCGCCTGCCCGCTCATGCTCCGCGCCATGCTCGTGAGACTCCGCAGTGTCCCGACGCCCGCCGGATCGCGGCCAGTATGCCTCGGGCGGGCGCGAGGCATCGGCGGGCGCGGGCAGGGAGGTGCGTGTTCGCCTGCTGTTAGCATCAGGCTCGATGCGCCGTTCGACGTCTCCGCAAGCAGTCCGCCACCTGGTGGCCGACCGCCGCGCGGAGCTCGCGGGATGAGCGCCCCCGTGCTGCTCGGGGACCGCTCGCGGCCAGACGGCACCGTCGTGCTGACGCTCAACCGGCCGGATGAGCGCAACGCGATCGACGACGCGCTGCTCGACGCCCTGCTGGCCGAGGTCCGGGCCCTCGCCACGCCTGTCTCGGGCGGTCCCGCCCGCCTCGTCATCCTGCGGGGCGCGGGCCTCACGGCATTCTCTGCGGGCATGGACCTGCGCGAGCGGGCTGCCTTCTCCGACGGGCAGCTGGCGGGCCAGCACGAGCGGATCGTCGCGCTGATGACCGGCCTCACCGAGCTGCCGATCCCGACGATCGCCTCCGTCGAGGGGTTCTGCCTCGCCGGCGGGTTCGAGCTCGCCCTCGCATGCGACCTCATCGTCGCGGCGCGCGACGCCGTCTTCGGCCTGCCCGAGACCCACGTCGGGATCTTTCCGGGCGGTGGCGCCGCGCGGCTGCTCACATGGGCGGTGGGCGCTCCCCGGGCCCGTGACCTGATCCTCACCGGGCGACGGCTCTCGGGTGCCGAGGCCGAGGCCTGGGGGATCGTGTCCCGCGTGACCGAGGCCGGCGCGGCGTTCGAGGGGGCCATGAGGCTCGCGGCGGAGATGGCGGCGGCGGCTCCTCTCGGCCTGCGCGAGGCGAAGCACGCGATCCGCGCCGCGCACGCCTCCCTGCGCGATGCCCAGGCGGCCGAGGACGCGATGTACGACGTGGTCGTCCAATCCGAGGACCGCCGCGAGGGCTTCCGGGCGTTCGTCGAGAAGCGCCCGCCGCGGTTCGAGGGTCGTTAGGCCTCGGCCGTCGGCGATCGTCGGCCGAGGCAAGAGCCTCGTGCGAACGAACCGCGTGACCCTCGAGTCCGAGACGGACGTGGGCTATGTCGACCTCGCCCCGATCGCCGTCGGGAGGATCGCCCAAACTGGGCCGCTCGTGATCCGGCCGGCTGCGGGCACGCGCCTCATCAACCTCGACTTCGATGGGGCTGGTGCGCTGGTCGGCATCGAGTTCGACGGGGCGCGGGCCGCGATGCCACGCACGCTCATTGGCAGCTTGCCGCGGAGCAACTCGCAGGAGGTGGGTCATCGCCCGGCCAAGCGCGGGGATCCGTCGAGGATCCGCGCCCGACCGCCGGCGACCTCGGCCCAGAGCATGGCGTGGTCGGCCACGACCCGGTCGGGCCTGTCAGGGCAATGCAGAGGAGCGCGTCCGTGATCGGCGCCGAGACCCGGTCATGATTCCGCGGGCCACCGTCGGGCAGAGCGTGACGCGCACCGGGGGACCGGGGCGAGCACGCGAACCCGACCTCAGCTCCCGCCGAAGCCCTCCGGCACGCCAGGCAGCGCATCGCCGAGCCCGAACGGCGCCCCCGCCTCTCGCACGCACGCGACCATGCCTGCCGCCATTTCGGCGTCGATCGAGGGGACCGGGTGCGTCGCGATGATCTCGTCCACTCGGACGCGCGCACGCCCGAACGCGTCGAGCCCGCCCGCGTCGAGCCATGCCCGGCGCGACTGCCGGTCGAGGATCTTCGACGGCAGGAACTGCTCGGACTTGAACAGGCGCCGCGTCTCGGGCAGCTCAAGGAACCTGCCCTCGAGCCCGGCGTCCACGAACGACCCCGTGGCCAGGGTCGCGGTCGGCGTGCCGATGCCCCGGAGCAGCCGCTGCGCCATGCCGATCGCCTCGGCGTCGATCACGAGCTTCTCCGCCGATTGCGCGAGCAGGAAGTCGAGCATCCCGGGCCCGGAGATCAGGTCCACGCCCGCAAGCGCGCCGACGAGTGCCGTCATGCCCGTCTCGAGCCCCGCCTGCGCGTCGATGACCTTCGAGTCGGTCGCGCCCATGTAGGCGTGTGTCGGCAAACCGAGGTGGTGGCCGACCGCCGCGTATCCGCCGTCGATCATCGCGGTCTCGATCGCGCCCATCGGCGTGGCGCCGGTCCGCATATCGACGATCGCAGGCGCCCCACCCCACACGATCGGCGCGCCAGGGGCGGCCAACTGGTGGAGCACGATGCCCGCGAGGCACTCGGCCGCGTGCTGAACGATGCACGCGATCAGCGTGATCGGCGCGGCGACGCCTGCGAGCGGCATCGAGACCATCTCGGCGGGGATGCCCGCCCGGCCGAGGTCCATGATGTTGCGACAGGCGAACTCGGACCACGTGAGCGGCGGCGAGGGGCAGACGTCGAACACAGCGCGCGGCCTGTCGGCGAGCGCCTGCCGGCCGCCGGCGTCGAGCGCCAGCAGGTCGACCATGACGCCCGAGCCGCGCGGCGTGAACGCGCCGGTGACGATGGGCTTGTCCGAGTTCGCGAGGCAGACGAAGAGCCGGTACAGGTCGCCGACCTCGGTGGGCACGTCATGGCAGACGATCGCGGTGGACACGGCGTCGTAGGCGGGGAGCGCATCGGCCACCCGCGTGATCCGCGTGAGGTCGGCCGCCGTCGACGGGCGCTCCTCGAGCGTGTCCGGGTCCAGCACGGCCACCCCGGACGAGCCCGGGTCGAAGTGGACGGCGCCCGATCCATAGCGGACGGCCGGCTCGCCGCCGCGCGTGTAGAGGTCGAACGCGTGGGGGACGGTGCCCAGGGCCCGGTGCACCATCGAGTCCGGGATGAGCACGCGGTCGCCGTCGGCCGTGGCTCCGGCATCGACCAGGAGGCGGATCGCCTCGGGCTCCTCCACCTTGACGCCGGGACGGCGCAGCAGGGCCAGCGCCTCGTCCACGACGCGGTCGATCAGGGCTGGATCGAGGAGCTCGAAGCGGGGTCGCATGTGGGTCTCCGGAAGTGGCGGGGAGTGGGGGTTGGCGCCCGGCCGGGCAGGCGGCCGGGCGCCGAGAACCGCGGCGACGGGTTCGACGCAGGGTGTCAGGAACCGACGGCCGCCCTGCGGTGACGCTCGATGAGGCCCACCAGCTCCCGGTCGACCGCGGGGTCGAGCGGCTCGGGCCGGTGGTCCTTGATCAGCGAGCGCGCCTTCTCGAGCGCCTGGCGGTGGTACTTGTCGGGGTCGTCGAGCCACTGGCCGTACGTGCGCCGGTCCATGTACGTGGCCTTCCAGAGGCCCTTCATCGCCGTGCGCGTGTGCGGCTGCGTGAGGTACTCGCCCCCAGGCCCCACCTCGGCGATGGCCTCGAGCGCGAGCGCTTCGTCGTCGAACGGGATGCCCCGGAGCATCGCCTCCACGATGGACGCGATCTCCGCGTCGAGGATCATCTGCTCGAACGACCAGATCCGCGACCCGTGGAGCAGCCCCACGCCGAGCAGCATGTCCGAGCCGGCGACGGACGCCATGAACGCGGAGAGCCCGTTCTCCAGACCAGACTGCCAGCCCGAGCGCTTGTCGCCGGTGGCGAACGCGCCCATCGAGAGCGGCACGTTGTAGAAGTCGGCCAGCTCGTTGGTGGCTGCGCCGAACAGGAAGTCCTCGGGGCCGCCGCCCGTGTACGCGCCGGAGCGGAGGTCCATCGCCGTCTGTGCCGCCGCGTAGTACACGGGCGAGCCCGGGAACGCGAGCTGCATCAGGGCCATGGCGGTGAGCACCTCGGCGTTGCCCACGATCAGCGACCCTGCGATCGTCGCCGGTCCGCTGAAGGCGCACGACGCCATCGTCATGAAGCCTACCGGCACGCCCGCCTCGGCCGCCACGAGCGACGCCTCGATCGGCCCGCCGTCGTGGGCGAGCGGGCTGATCGTGCACTGCATCAGCGAGAGCACCGGCCGCTCGCGCAGGACAGCGCGCCCGCCGGCCACGACGGCCGCCATCTCGATCGCGGTGCGGGCGTCCTCGGCCGTGACCACGGTCTCGGTCTGGACGTGCTTGGTGGAGTTGCGCCAGACCTCCAACAGCTCCTCGAGGGTTCGCGTAGCAGGATCGGTGTCCTGGGCGGACACGGCCACCCAGTGGAAGTCCACCTGGTCGAGCGCGTCCGCGACGCGGGCGATGTCCCCCACGTCCGCGAGCGTGGACCGCCGAACCTCGAGCGTCCACGGGTCGAGGATCTCGATGCCGCAGCCGTCGGTGGCGACGTGCACGTGGTGGCCGTCGAGCGGCAGGTCCTGGGCCGGGTTGCGGGCGGCCAAGGTGTACACGGGCGGCGCCGTCCGCAGGGCCGCCTCGATGATGTGCGCGGGCACCTTGACGATGCTCGTAGCGCGGTCGACGGCGGCCCCGTGGCCCGCCCAGATGTCGAGCGCCTGCTCGGACGGGAAGCGCACGCCGACCTTCTCGATCACCTCGAGGGTGGCCTCGTGGATGCGCCGAATCGCGGCGGGCGAGAGCACCTCGAGCTGAGGGCGCACGCCAGCAGCCGCTGCCGATGCCGTGTTCATGTGTGCCTCCGGCCGGGTCGAGCTGGCGACCCGGCAGCCGTGTGCGTGGGGCGCCCGGTGCGCCCGGAAGTTCGGTCCGCGTCAGGCTCCGACGAGCTGGCGCACGAGAGCCACCGCGCCGATCGCGTCCTCGCTGTACCCGTCGGCGCCGATCTCGGCGGCCCACGTTGAGCTGGCCGGCGCGCCGCCGACGATAACGCGGCACTTCGGTCGCAGGCCCGCGGCGTCGAACTGCTCGACGACGGTGCGCTGCCCGGCCATCGTGGTGGTCAGCAGGGCGGACACCCCGACGATGTCGGCGTCGTGCTCCTTGGCCGCCTCGACGAAGCGCTCGGGGGCGACGTCGACGCCCAGGTCGTGGACCTCGAAGCCGCTCGTGGCGAGCATCATGCCGACGAGGTTCTTGCCGATCTCGTGGATGTCGCCCTTGACGGTGCCCAGCACCACCCGGCCCGCCACGTGGCGCTGGGTCGCCTGGCGCTTCATCTCCGGCTCGAGGATGCCGATCGCCTTCTGCATCGCGCGGGCGGCGAGCATCATGTCGGGCAGATAGAGCTCGCCGGCGCCAAACTGCTCGCCCACGTAGGTCAGGCCCGGCACGAAGCCCTTGTCGATCGCATCCAGAGGCGGGACGCCGTCCGCGAGCGCCTGCTCGGCCAGGGCGGCCGCCGCGGCCGTGTCGCCGTCGATGACGGCCTGGCGCATCTGGGCGAACAGTTCCTCGCTCATTGTGTTGTCTCCTCCGGTGCCCGACGGCCCGGTGCCGGCGGGATGGTGTCGCCTGGACTCTGGGTCAGGGTCGGGGCGCCGCCCCGGGGACGTGTTGGGCGTGCTCCTGGATCATCCTGACCCGGCGGGTTTGCTCCTCATCGCGTGGTGGCGGCTCGCCCTGCCAGTCGACAAGCGATGGATACCACCGCTCGCGGAACCCGCGGACGGCCTGATCCGCGGCAAGGAACGAGGACGGCTGGGGCGACGCTGACGGCTGCGGGGTGCGCTGAACCACAGACCCCTCGAGAGACGGGGCGGAAGTACCGCGAGCGTCCAGCCGGGGCGGCCTCAGGTGATAGGGCGGAAGGTCCCGTCGCCGTGGGCCGCTCGGCTGGCCGGGTGCAAGGGCGCCAATCTAGACTCTCGGCATGCCCGATTTCGTCCACGGGTCCGAGCGCCGGCCGCTCGTGCCCGGCCAGTCGCTGTTCGACGTGGCCGGCGAGCTCTCGGTCGTGGTGCCCGCGTCGTGCAAGATGACTGGCCGCTGTCACGAGTGCGTGGTCGAGATCCGATCGGGCGCCGACCAGCTGACGCCGCCGACCGCGGAGGAGGGCTTCCTGGGCGCGTCGTTCCGGCTGGCCTGCCAGGCGCGCGTCGCCACGACCGAGCACGACGTGGAGTTCAGCGTCCTGCGCCGGCGTCTCCGGATCCTGCTCGCGCCCGAGGACCTGGCGTCGGAGCCCGACCTCGACCCGGCGGTGCGAGAAGTGGACGGCCGCGTCATCGCCGACGAGGGACCGATCTGGGGGTGATCGGCGGGGCGCCTGTCGGTGTCGCGGTGGACCTCGGCACGACGACCGTGGTCCTCGAGCTCGTTGACCTGCGCAGCGGGGCCGTGCTCGCCATCGCGTCCATCGAGAACCCGCAGCGCTTCGGCGGCAGCGACGTGATGACCCGGATCACATACGAGGCGGAGGTCCCGGGCGAGCTGCGCCTCGCGCTGCGCCGCGCGCTCAACCACGAGCTCAAGCGGCTGTGCGCCGAGCTGGGCCTTCACCGCAAGCAGCTCGTCGAGATGGTGGTCGTGGGCAACCCCACGATGCGCGACCTCGCGTTCAATCTCGACGTGCTTCCCATCGGCCGGCTGCCCTACCGCTCCGTCACGGAGACGGCATGGCGCAACGACGAGGCGCCGAGCACGATGATCACCCGCCGCGCCCACGAGCTCGGGCTGCTGATGCACCCGCAGGGGCGCGTCGTCGCCGGGCCGCTGATCGCGTGCCACGTCGGGGCGGACGCCGCCGCAGACCTGGTCGCGGTCGACGCGGTCGAGAAGGGCGGCTCGTTCCTGCTCGTGGACATCGGAACGAACACCGAGATCATCGCGTCGGACGGGCACCGCATCCTCGCCGCGTCGAGCCCGGCAGGCCCGGCGTTCGAGGGCGGTGGCGTCCGGTACGGGATGCCCGGCGCGGACGGCGCCATCGAGCGGGTGCGCCTCGAGGGCACGCGGTTCCGCATCGACGTCATCGGCGACGCGCTGCCGGAAGGGATCTGCGGATCGGGCCTCGTGGACCTTCTCGCGGTCCTGCGGCGAGCGGACTGGATGACCAACCGCGGCTCGTTCACCAACGGCGCGCCCGAGATCCGGATCGTGGACAAGCCGCGGATCACGTTCTCGCGGGCGGACGTGGGCCACCTCTCGATCGCCAAGGCTGCGACAGCCGTTGGCCAGCGCGTGCTGCTGCGCCGGCTGGGCCTTCGGCCCGACGACCTCGACCGCGTGTACCTCGCCGGCGGCTTCGCCAACGCGCTCGACATCCGCACCGCGGTCGAGATCGGGCTCTTGGTGGATGCGCCGCCGGAGCGCATCATCCGGGCGGGCAACGCGTCCATCGCCGGCGCGCGCGCGGTGCTCCTCTCCCGCGGACGCCGGGCCGCCCTCGACGACCTGGTCCGCCGCATCGAGCATGTGGAGCTCGAGTCCGAGCCCGACTTCTTCGATCTGTTCACTGACGGCTGCCTGTTCGAACCCATCGCTGTCTGAGGTTGTTGCCATGAGCCCCACGCGCAAGCCCGCCGACCCCGCGTCCGCATCGGCCGCAGCATTGCCCTCTGGCCCCGGCGCCCTGCGCAAGGTGCTGCTCGACCCTGCCGGTTTCGCGACCGTCGTGGAGCTGGTGCCGTGGGCGGGCGAGCTCGTGGATGCCAAGGGCGCCTCGCAGCTCAAGGCGGCCCAGGACCTCGCCGGCAACCCGCGGATCACGGCGATGTCGATCACCGACAACGCAGGCGGCCACGCGAAGCTCTCCCCGTCCACCCTCGGCGAGCAGGTCCAGGCACTGGGCCACGACGCGATCGTCCACGTCGCCTGCCGCGACCGGTCGCGCAACGCGCTCCAGAGCCTGGGCTGGGAGCTGCTGAGCCGCGGGCTGACCTCGGTCCTCGCGCTCACCGGCGACTACCCGGAATCGGGGTACGAGGGCCTGTCGCGGCCGGTGTTCGACATCGACTCGGCGGCCCTGCTCCACATGTACCGCGGGCTGGGCGAGGAGGCGGCGGCGAAGGCCGTCGCCGCGGATGCCGAGGCGGACCGGGATGCCCACCGCTTCCTCCTCGGCTGCGCCATCGACCCCTACAAGCGCGTCGAGCGCGACCTCGTCCCGCAGTACCTCAAGCTGGCGCTCAAGGTGCGCAGCGGCGCTGACTACGCGATCGCCCAGGTGGGCTACGACGCCCGCAAGCAGGCCGAGCTGCTGGCGGTGATCAAGCGGGACGGCCTGGGGATCCCCGCCGTCGCCAACGCGTACATCCTGGCCGGGCCGGTGGCCCGGGCGTTCAACGCCGGCAAGGTCCCGGGCTGCGTCGTCACCGACGACCTGCTGGCCGTGGTTGAGCGCGAGGCGAAGTCCGCCGACAAGGGCCGCGCATTCTTCCTCGAGTTCGCGGCCAAGCAGGCGATCGTGGCGCGAGGCCTCGGCTTCCGGGGTGTCTACTTCTCCGGGCATCGGAACGCCGGCGAGATCGCCAGGGTCTTCGAGCTGATCGACGCGCACCCGGCCGACGACTGGAAGGCGCTGATCAAGGACGTCTCGTGGGCCCTGCCCGCCGCGTTCGGGTTGTTCGAGCGCGACGGCGACGGCCTGCCGACCGGCGAGCCCGCCAAAGCGTACGCCCGCTCGCTGACCCCCGCGGCGCGCAAGGCGGCCCGCGCCAAGGTCGACCCGGTCTACCGGTTCAGCCGGATCGTCCACGAGCGCGCGTTCGACCCGGACTCGCCCGGCTTCGGCGTCTGGAAGAAGGTGTACGAGAAGGTCGAGCAGTACCGGCTCGACAAGCCCGTCCACCTCCTCGAGCAGGCGGTCAAGGTGCCGATGTTCGACTGCCGGGACTGCGGCGACTGCTCGCTGCCCGACATCGCGTACCTGTGCCCGGAGAGCCACTGCCAGAAGAACCAGCGCAACGGGCCCTGCGGCGGGGCGCACGACGGCCTGTGCGAGGTCCCCGGCCACACCTGCATCTGGGCCGACGCCTACAAGCGGCTCAAGCCGTACGGCGAGGAGCTGACGCTGCTCGACCGTGCGCCCGTCATCCAGGACAACGCGCTCGCGCGGTCGTCCGCCTGGGGCAACGCGTTCCTCGAGCGCGACCACATCGCCCGTCGGCTTGGTCGCGCCACGCTCCCGATGGCCCCGGCTTCGGCACCCAAGCCGGCTTTGGCTGCCCCGGCCGCAGCCCAGAGGGCCGCGGCGCCCAAGCCGGACGACCCGAAGTGAGGCTCGACCGGCGCGGCCAGCCGTTCCTCGTCATCGGCGAGAACATCCACGCCACACGGGTCCTGCGCAAGTCCGGCCGCCACGCGGTGGAGCTGCCCGACGGCAGCGTCGGGATCGGCTTCGAGGACGGCCACGAACAGGTCGTCCTGCCGGTGCACCCGGCGCTCGCTGCGGCCAGGGACTTCGCCGGCGGCAAGATCAAGCACGTGGCCAGCGCGATCCGCTGGGGACTCGACGCTGGCGAGCACGCCGAGACGGCCGCGGCGTACATCCGCGCCCTGGCGGCGCGCCAGGAGGCAGCCGGCGCCGACTGGCTGGACCTCAACGCCGACGAGGTGGCGGCCGACTCAGCCACGCGGGCGCTGGCGATCGCCTGGCTCGTGACCACGGTCGAGGCGACGGCGAAGGTGCCCGTGGCCATCGACTCGTCCGACGTGGCGGTGATGGCGGCCGGCGCCGCGGCGTCGGGCCAGCCGCAGGGCCGGCTGCTGCTCAACTCGGCGTCGCTCGAGCGCCCGGAGGTGCTCGACATCGCGCAGACGTTCGGCACCTCGGTGGTGCTGGCGTGCAGCAGCCCGGGCGGGATGCCGTCCTCGGCCGATGACCGCGTGCACAACGGCATCGCTATCTTCGAGTTGGCGGTGGCCAAGCAGATCCCCGCGGAGGCGTGCTTCGTGGACCCGCTCGTGCTGCCTGCGGCCGTGGAGCCCGACGCCCCTGCCCACGTCCTCGAGGCGGCGCACCAGCTGCGCGCGGAGTATGGGTGGGACATTCACCTCACGGGCGGTCTCTCGAATGTGTCCTTCGGGATGCCGGCGCGACGCGTGCTCAACGACGTGTTCATTGACCTCGCCGCCGAGGCGGGGATCGACAGCGGGATCGTGGACCCGGTGGCGTCGGATCTCGGGCGAGCCTTCGGCGCGCCGCGCGAGTCCGAGGCGTACCGCCTCGCGAGCGACCTGCTGCTGGGCCGCGACGCGTACGGCGCCGAGTACATGGCCGCGTTCCGGGCGGGTCGCCTGGGCGGCGATTCGTAGGGCGGTCCTCGGCGTCGCCCGGCACCCGCGCGATTTCGCACAGGACTGCCACGTGCCGGGCCGCCCGTGGTCCAAGGGACCGAGTCGCACGCCGCTCGGCCTCAGCCCGCCGGCACCGCCTTGACGATTCCCTCGTCCCAGCTCATCGCCAGCCGCTCGCCGGGCCGGAGAACGAGCACATCGTCGTCCCAGTCGCCGTCGATCAGCTTGCGCAGGAGGACCATCGAGCCCTCCATCTGGTCGAACCCCCAGCCGCGCCGGTCTGCCTGGTCGCGGGCGTAGGCGATCGACGCCGACTCGTCGGCGACGCCCATCCCCACGAACGCAGCCCGCTGGTAGTGCGTCTTCCAGGCGCCCATGACCTCCATCAGGTACTCGGCGTTGTCCTCGCCGTACCTCTCGACGTACCCGGCGCGGATCGCCTCCATGTCGTCGTCGCTGTCGCCCGTGACGCCCAAGCCCACCGACGTGGCGTTGTACCCCTGGTTGCGCTCCACCTGGTCGTTCACGTACCAGTAGGTGGTCGAGGCGTCGAACTCCGCCGCGTACCGCTCTCGCGCGCCCAGGAACAGCGTGATGCAGTCGTGGGCCCGGGGCAGGACTATCGGCGTGTCGCGGGCCACGATGCCCGCCGTCGCGCCGCCGCACAGGCCGTAGCCCAGCACGATCGCGTCGTAGCCCGGCTCGACCGCGTCGATCTCGCGCTGCAGGACGTCGCGCAGCTTCGTGGGCTCGTTGTGGAGGCCCCGCGCGAACAGGCGCAGGTCCACCACGTGGGGAGAACGCGCCGCGCACAGGTAGGCGGGCCGCGCGACGACGTCGCAGGCGATGACGAGAAGCTTCATCGGGCGGCCGCGAGCATCCCCGGATCGTAGCAGCAGGGTGATCGGGGCCCTGGCCAACCCTGGGGAAGCCTTCCTGCCCTCGGCAGAGATGCACTCCAAGCGGCGCCCATCGACGGGTGGCACCGGTTCACGCTGGCCCCGCAGGTTTCCGCCCAACAGGGCATCCTGTAGGGCGATGACTGGATCCCGCTCCTCGTCGAGCTCCCAGTACCCGTCCCCGGACCAGGTCCCGAAGGCGCCCCGCCGACGGGCGTCCGAGGAACGCGCGGTGCTGGCCTCCTCGACCCGGACCGCCACTCGGCTCGCCGCTCTGGCCATCGTGATCGCGGGCATCGCGCTCGGCCTCACCGTCTGGCGGGTCCTCGCCCCCACCGCCGCCTCGTGCCAGAACACCGTCTGGAGCGCGGTCCCCGCCGCCAACGAGCTTCCCGACCAGTGGGCACCGCAGGGCACGACCTTTGACACCAACCGCCGCACCACGCAGTTCGCGGGCGCGGACCCGGGCGACGGCTCGGGCGCGCCGAACGTGCTCGCCACCGTGACGTGCTTCCCCGAGGGGGCTGCCGATGCGGTAGCGCGGGCCGCCGCTGCGGCGCGCGACTTCGGGCAGGTCGTCAGCACCAAGGACGACCTCTCCGACGGCGGGTTCGAGGCCACGGACGTGTCTGGCGCGATCTTCCTCGAGTTCCGGCGCGGCGACGTCGTCGTGGACCTCGCGGCATCCGGCGGCGCAACCGCCACGGACATCGAGACCATTGCCTCCGCCTACGACAAGGCACTCGGTGGCGACGGCGGGAGCATCGCCACGCCCGGGCCGAGCGCCTCGGGCGACCTCGGGTCGGCCAGCCCCGGCGCCTCGGATGACGGCTCGGGCTCCACCCACGATGCTCCCGAGCTCGAGAAGCTCCTGCCGTCAAAGGTGGGCAGCGTCACCATGACCGTCGACAGCGCGCTCGGCAGCGCGGTCCTCACCACCGACGCCGGCGGCCGGGCCGCGACCGCGGCGCTGCGCGCCGAGGGCAAGACGGCCGCCGACCTCAAGTTCGCCGAGTCGTACGACCAGACACAGACGATCGACGTGAGCGTCGTCGCCATGTCCGTGAACGGCCTCGACGGGGCCAAGGTGCAGTCGATGGTGCTTGACTGGTTCCAGCTCTCGGGCGCTGGCGTCACCCACACGGACGTCCAGCTTGGCGGCAAGGCGTGGACCAAGTACGACCTCGGCGACGAGGGACCCTTGAGCTACGTTCGAGTGGACGGCTCGGCCGTGATCGTCATCACCTCCTCGGACCAGAGCACCGCAGACCAGGCCGCGTCCGCGATGCCCTGACGGGCCCCCTGCGCGTTCGGGGGCGCGCCGCCGCGCAACCTCCCCGGACGGCCCGTTTCCGCCCCTCGCCGATCAGCGTATGCTGCAGTTGCGGCTCGACAGTTCGATCTGCCGCCGCAGGCCGTTGGAGATCGCCATGCGCGAGCAGCTGGTCGCCTGGGCTGGCGACTGCGTCGTCCGGGGGGACGTGAGCATCGGTGACGGGAGGCTCAGCGACCACGTCAACCAGATAGAGCTGCTGACCTTCTTCGGCGCGACCCTCGAGGCGCTCGAAGACGGCCACCGCGTCGAGGTGGACGAGCTCGAAGTCGAGCGCCAGGAGCTCCACCTCATCGAGGTCGAGGGCCATCGCGGCGACCCCACGCGGCGCATGCGAACGGTGCCCGAGCGCGTCTGGATGCAGGTCGGACCATTCGAGGTCATCGGCAACCTGCACAGGTCGCCGAACGCCGCCCCCCTGGCGTCGCTCGGTCGCTGGTTGTGGTTCGTCCCGATGACCGACGTGGCGTTCCGCTACACGGGCCGCGACGGGGCGCCCACCATGAGGGACGTCGTGCTCGTCAACCGCGAGCGAATCAGCCGCCCGCAGGCCTTGGCCGCGATCTCGTCGGACGGCCAGGAGTGGCTGGCCTCGGGAGGCGCCGGCTGAGACACGCCCGGTCGCCCCCTCTCCCTGGGCGAACGACCGCGGCCCCACGGCTCCGCGGAAGGGGCACCTGCAGCGCAGCCGCGACCGCAGGGTACGCTGTGGCGCGCGATCTGCTCGAGTGTGCGCCCGTCCGGACGCGGTTTCGGGCCGTTCGGCACATCTTGCGATGCCGTCCCGAGACGACCCTACCCGCATGGCTGCAACCGTCCACTCGGACGCGCGCGTCCCGGCCGCCGTCCCCCCCCATGCCGCCCGGGCCCTCCTCGTCGAGGGCGTGGTGCAGGGCGTCGGATTCCGCCCGTTCGTCTGGCGCCTGGCCTCGGAGCTCGGGCTGGCCGGACGCGTCCGCAACGCCGCGGGCCGCGTCGAGGTTGAGGCGGCGGGATCCGCCGATGCGCTCGATGCATTCGCCCGCCGGCTGCGCACGGACGCCCCGCCTCGCGCCCGGGTCGAGCGCGTGACCGTCCTCACGCTCGACCCGGCGTTGGCGGCACTGCTGCCGGCCGTGTTCGAGATCGACGAAAGCGTCGTGTCCGCCGCGCAGGACCGGCTCTTCCCGCCTGATATCGCCACCTGCGACGACTGCCTGTGCCGAGCTGTTCGACCCCGCGCGACCGGCGCTACCGCTACCCGTTCATCAACTGCACCAACTGCGGCCCGCGCGCGACGATCATCGACGAGCTGCCCTACGACCGGGCGCAGACGACGATGCGCGAGTTCCCGCTGTGCGAGGCGTGCGCGCGCGAGTACCGCGACCCCGCGAACCGCCGGTTCCACGCCGAGCCGGTCGCCTGCCCGGCGTGCGGCCCGCGCCTGGCGTGGACGGCCACGGGCGCGCCGGCTGCGTCGGCGACGGCGAAGCCGCCTCTGCGACCGCAGTCAGCGGCGCTGCGCGCCGGGCGGATCGTCGCGGTCAAGGGCCTCGGCGGCTACCACCTCGCCTGCGATGCCACCGACGAGACGGCCGTCCGGCGGCTGCGCGATCGCAAGCGCCGCTGGGCGAAGCCATTCGCGGTGATGGTCGCGCGACCTCGCCGCGGCGGAGGCGCTGTGCCGTGTCGGCGCGCTCGAGCGTCGGCTGCTGACGGGGCCGGCGCGGCCGATCGTGCTGCTCGAGGCCGCGCGCCGCGGCCCGGCACGCGCTGGCCCGGTCGGTCGCAGCCGGCAACCGCCGGCTCGGCGTGTTCCTGCCCTACACGCCGCTGCACCACCTGCTGCTCGCGCGACGCTCGACCGGCCGCTCGTGCTCACCTCCGGCAACCTCACCGACGAGCCGCTCGCCACGGACGACGACGATGCGCTCAGCCGCCTCGCGCGGTCTCGCCGACGGGTTCCTCGCCCACGACCGCGAGATCCGGGCCCGCTACGACGACTCGGTCACGCGCGTGGTCGCCGGGCGGGAGAGCGTCGTGCGCCGGGCGCGCGGATACGCGCCCGAGCCGATGCCGCTGCCGATCGCCGCGCCGGTCCCGCTGCTCGCCGTGGGCGCCGAGCTCAAGCACACGTTCACGCTCGCCCGCGGACGGCGCGCCCATGTCGCGCCCGCACAACGGCGACCTCGAGGATCTGGCCACGCACCGCGCGTTCACCGACGGCCTGGCCCACCTGCTCGCGGCTGCTCGCGCTCGAGCCCGAGATCGTCGTCCACGACCTCCACCCCGAGTACCTCTCCACCAAGTACGCGGTGGCGCGGCTCCCCGCCGACAAGCGGATCGGCGTCCAGCACCACCACGCGCATGTCGCCGTCGTGCGCGGCCGAGCACGGCATCACCGGCCCGTTCCTCGGCGTCGCCTACGACGGGCTGGGCATGGGCGACGACGGCACGCTCTGGGGCGGCGAGCTCCTGCTCGGCCGACCTGCGCGGCTACCGCCGCGCTGGCGCGCTTCGCCCGCGCGCCGCTGCCCGGCGGGGCGCTCGCGGTCAAGCGGCCGTACCGGATGGCCCTCGGCTACCTGCTCGGCAGCGAGACCGTTCGACGACGAGGTGCCGCGGCGTGGCCGAGGCCGAGGGCGCAGCGGCCGCATTCGCTCGCCCGCCTCGACCCGCGCGAGGTCAGCGCTGGTGCGGACGCAGATGGCGCGCGCGGCTCAACGCCCCGGTCGCCTCCTCCGCCGGGCGGCTGTTCGACGCGGTCGCAGCGCTGCTGGGCATCCGCGACGTGGCCGAGTACGAGGCCCAGGCCGCGATCGACCTTGAGCTTGCCGCCGGCGACCGCCGCGCCGACTCGCTGCCCTACCGCCTGCGCTTCTCGGACGACCTGCTGGTCTACGACCCGCGGCCCACGCTGGCCGCGCTGCTCACGTCGCGGCGCCGCGGCGGGCGCCGGCTGCGCTCGCGGCCGCGTTCCAGGAGACGATCGCCGAGGTGACGCGCGAGCTGCTCGCCGACGCCCGCGCGCGCACCGGCGTGCGCACGGTGTGCCTCTCCGGCGGCGTCTTCCAGAATCGGCGTCTGGCGTCGACGCTGCTGCGCGAGCTGGCGTCGGACGGCTTCGAGTCGCACATCAACCGCCAGGTCCCGGTGCAACGACGGCGGGATCAGCTATGGTCAGGCCGCGGTCGCCGCGGCGCGAATCGCAGCCGGCGCCTCGCGGCAGCGCCGGCCCTGGAGGAGCTGACGAGATGTGCCTTGGAATCCCGGGCACGGTCACGGAGATCCGCGACGACGGCCGGGCTGGCCGATGGGCAAGGTCGACTTCGGCGGCGTGCGCAAGGAGGCCTGCCTCGCCTACCTGCCGGAGGTCCAGCTCGGTGACTACGTGATCGTCCACGTCGGCTTCGCGATCAGCAAGGTGGACGAGGAGGAGGCGCTCAAGACGCTCGAGATCCTCGACGAGATGGGCGTCATGGAGCCTGAGCTGATGACCCTTGGCCCCGGCATGGACGAGCCCGCCGTCATCAGCGACGACGGGACCCGTCGATCATGGTCTGCGACCCTGCCCGGCCACGCTTCGACGATGGCCGGCCCGACGTCATGAAGTACCTCGACGAGTACCGCGACCCCGTACTCGCGAAGAAGCTGCTGGCCGAGATCCACCGGATCACCACGCGCCCGTGGACCCTCATGGAGGTCTGCGGCGGCCAGACCCACACGATCGTCAAGCAGGGCATCGACGAGGCGCTGCCCGCCGGCGTCCGGATGATCCACGGCCCGGGCTGCCCGGTCTGCGTGACGCCGCTCGAGCAGGTCGACAAGGCGCTGCGCCATCGCCGCCCGCCCGGACGTCATCTTCACCAGCTACGGCGACATGCTGCGCGTGCCCGGCTCCACCACCGACCTGCTCGCGCTCAAGGCCCGCGGCGCCGACGTGCGCATCGTCTACAGCCCGCTCGACGCGGTGAAGATCGCGCGCGGCCAACCCGGACCGGCAGGTCGTGTTCTTCGCCGTCGGCTTCGAGACCACGGCGCCGGCCAACGCGATGGCCGTCGCCGAGGCGGCCCGCCGGGCATCGACAACTACAGCGTGCTCGTGTCGCCACGTGCTGGTGCCGCCGGCGATGACCGCGCTGCTCGACTCGCCGACCAACCAGGTCCAGGCGTTCCTGGCCGCCGGCCACGTCTGCGCGGTCATGGGCTGGACCGAGTACGAGCCGATCGCCGAGAAGTACAAGGTGCCGATCGTGGTCACCGGCTTCGAGCCGCTCGATCTGCTCGAGGGCATCCTCATGGCCGTCCGCCAGCTCGAGGAGGGACGGCACGAGGTGGAGAACCAGTACGCCCGCGCCGTCAAGCGCGAGGGCGTGCCGCTGGCGCAGAAGCAGATCCTCGAGCGTGTTCGAGGTCGGCGACCGCGCAAGTGGCGCGGCGTCGGCGAGATCCCGCCGTCGGGCTACCGCCTCCGCCCGGAGTACGCCCGCTTCGACGCCGAGCGCAAGTTCGACGTCGGCGACATCCGCACCAACGAGCACCCGGCGTGCATCGCCGGCGCCATCCTGACCGGCGAGAAGCTCCCGCTCGACTGCACGGCGTACGGGACGCTGTGCACGCCCGCAGAAGCCGCTCGGGCGCGCCGATGGTCGCGTCCGAGGGCACCTGCGCCGCGTTCTACTCGGCCGGCCGGGGCTCAACGCGGGCGCGGGGTTCAGCGCCGCCCTGCCGCTGATCCAGCTGGCGCCGCACGGAGGCCGGCCGATGACGACCGAACGCGACGCCGATGGTCACCATCGACGCCGAGGGCGTCGCCTGCCCGGCGCCGATCCCCGAGGACCAGCGCGTGCATCCTGGGCCACGGCTCCGGCGGCCAGCTGTCGGCCGCGCTGATGCGCGACGTGATCGGCCCGGCGCTCGCAGCGGCCGTCGCCGGGCGGCGCGCTCAACGACGCCGCCGTCGTCGAGGTCGGCGGCGCGCGCCTGGCGTTCACCACCGACTCGTTCGTCGTGTCGCCCGCTGCGTGTTCCCGGGCGGCGACATCGGCGAGCTGGCCGTCAACGGCACGGTCAACGACCTCGCGATGATGGGCGCCGAGCCCGCCGCGCTCTGCCTCGCCTACGTGATCGAGGAGGGGCTGCCGCTCGAGGAGCTGCGCGCCGATCACGACGTCCGCGGCCGCGGCCGCGGCGGCAGGCGGGCGCCGAGATCGTCACCGGCGACACCAAGGTCGTCGGCCGGGGCGCCGCCGACAGGCTGTTCGTGAACACCGCGGGCATCGGCGTGGTGCCGCGACGGCGTGCGCCTCGGCCGCGGACCGCGCGCCGGCCGGGCGACGCGGTCATCCTGTCCGGCCCGATCGGCCTCCACGGCGTGGCGATCATGAGTGTCCGCGAGGGGCTCGAGTTCGAGGTCGAGATCGCCTCGGACACCGCAGCCCCTCGACGGCCTGGTCGCGGCGATCGCTCGCGGTCGAGCCCGACGTCCACGTGCTGCGCGACCCCACGCGCGGCGGCCTCGCCGTCGGCGCTCAACGAGATCGCCGCAGGCGTCCAGCGTGGGCATGGTCGCTCGACGAGCCGGCGATCCCGATCCCGGGCCCGGTCCGGGCCGCGTGCGAGTTGCTCGGCCTGGACCCGCTCCACGTGGCCAACGAGGGCAAGCTCGTCGCGATCGTCCCGGCCGCGTCCGCCGACGCGGTGCTGGCCGCGATGCGTGCGCTGCCCGAGGGCGCCGAGGCCGCGCGGATCGGCGCAGGTCGTCGCCGAGCACCCGGGCATGGTCACGATGCGCACGATCGTCGGCTGCGAGCGGATCGTCGACATGCTGGTCGGGCGAGCAGCTGCCCCGGATCTGCTAGCGGGCCATGCCGGGCCAATCCGGGCCGACGGGCGATGGTCGCCGCGGCGGGTGGCGTCGACCTGTGCCCCTCGGGCCGCTGGGGCGGACCTGAGAATCGCGGCTGTTCAGCGTCTTCCCAGGGAGCACGCCATGCAGCACCACGCGATCACGATGCTCGGCACGGGCCTCATCGGCGACTTCTACACGATGACGCTCCACGGGCAACGCGGCCGGGATCGAGTCCGCGTCGTCTACTCGCGCAGCGAGGGCCGTGGAACGGCGTTCAGCGAGCGCTGGAACATTCGCGAATCCACGACCGACATGGAGGCGGCCATCCGCCACCCGGAGACAGACCTCGTCATCGTCGCCCTGCCGAATCACCTCCACGAGGACGCGGTCAAGGCCGTGGCCGCGGCCGGCAAGGCGGTGCTCTGCACCAAGCCGCTCGGGCGCAATGCGGACGAGGCGCGGCGGATGCTCGAGGCGGTGGAGAAGGCCGGGGTCTTCGCGGGCTACCTCGAGGACCTGTGCTACACGCCCAAGACGCTCAAGGCCATCAAGTCGGTTGAGGATGGAGCCCTCGGCGACGTCACCTGGGTCCGCTCACGCGAGGCCCATCCGGGCCCGCACAGCGCCTGGTTCTGGGACGGCCGGCTGACCGGCGGCGGCGCGATCATCGACCTCGGCTGCCACTGCATCGAGATCATCCGCAACTTCGTGGGCAAGGGGAACCGCCCCGTGTCCGTCATGTGCACGACGGACACGCTGGTCCACCCGATCGACGACGAGGACAACGCCATCGCCCTGATCCGCTTCGAGTCGGGCGCCATCGGGCAGTTCGAGGTCAGCTGGACCTTCCGCGGCGGGATGGACCTGCGCGACGAGGTCGCCGGAACGCGCGGCACCATCTGGCTGAACCACTTCCTGCGGACCGGCTTCGAGATGTTCACTGCGGGCGGCAGCAAGGGCTACGTGGCGGAGAAGGCCGAGACGGCGGCCGGCTGGCTGTTCCCGGTCGGCGACGAGGTGTCCGAGCTCGGGTACGTGGACATGTTCACGGACATGTTCGACTCGCTCGACGGCGGCTCCATCCCGCGCGAGACCTTCTACGACGGCTACGTGGTCAACGCGATCATGGACGCCGCCTATCGGTCGGCGAGCAGCGGGGTCTGGCAACCGGTCGAGCTGTACGAGTGGCGGGGCGGCACGACGCCCCGGATCACGGCGCAGGGCGAGACCTACGAGGGCCACACGGTGATCAAGCGCGAGGTCCTGCCCGACGGCCGCGTGAAGATGATCCTCAAGGATGCGAAGACCGGCGACTACGTCGACCGCGTGGTCGCCGGCGCGTGACAGCCGAGCCCGCGGCACCTGACTGCCAGCAGCGGTCAGGGCAGGGCGGTGCCTCGAGCCCGGCCTAGGTGGCGGTGCTGGTCGCGGTCACGTCGGCGGCCGGGATCCCGGCTCCCACCCAGCGAGCGAGGGTGTCGCGCGCGAACAGCTCGTCGGCCACCATGGCCGCCGCGCCGATGACCCCGGCCAGGGCGCCCAGCGACGAACGCTGGATCAGCAGGTCGCGTGTCGCGAGCGGGAGCGATCGGCGGTAGACAGTCTCGCGCACGGCAGCCAGCAGCGAGTCCCCGCTGCGCGCCACCCCGCCGCCGATGACGATCAGCGAGGGGTTGAAGAAGTTCACGACGGACGCCAGCATCGCGCCGACTTGCCGGCCGGCGCCCTGCAGCAGATCGAGCGCGACTGGATCGCCGAACGAGGCGGCGATCGCGACGTCCTCGGCCGTGACCGCGCCGGCGCGGTCGAGGACGTCGGCGAGCCTCGGGCTGCGCCCTGACCGCGCGGCCGCCTCGCCGTCGCGGGCCAGCGCCGCGCCGCCTGCCAGCGCCTCGAGGCAGCCGGCGTTGCCGCACCGGCAGACGACGGCCCGGGCGTCCGGCCACCTGGATGTGCCCGACGTCGCCCGCGGCACCTTGCGCCCCGCGATGCAGCCGCCCGTCGGAGATGATCCCGGCGCCGATTCCCGTGCCCGACCTTGACAACCACGACGTTGTCGTGCCCGACGGCGATCGCCCGATCGCCACTCCCCGAGCGCCAGCACGTTGACGTCGTTGTCCACCCAGACGGGCGCCCCGAACCGCGCGCCGAACCGCTCTCGGACCGGGTAGCCGTCCCAGCCCGGCATGATCGGCGGGGAGATCGGACCGCCCGGTCCGGAACTCCACCGGTCCGGGCACGCCGATCCCGATCGCCCACGCCCGCCCGGCGAGACCGCGGGTCCCGGTCCGGAGGCGCTCGAACAGCTCGTCGACGCGGTCGAGCACCGCGTCCGGCCCGGCGGCGATGTCGGCCGGCTCGTCGAGGTGCCCGAGGATGCGGCCGTCGAGCGTGGTGACCGCGACGTCGATCGAGGTCGCCCCGAGGTCGGCGACGAGCAGGTGGCCGGCGTGGGCCTGGAACGAGAGCTGTCGTGGCGGCCGGCCGCCTGTGCTCGGCCCGGGATCGCCCTCGACCACGAGGCCCCGGTCGATCAGCTCCGACACGCGCTGGGCGACAACGCCGCGCGAGAGCCCCGTCCGCGCCACGAGCTCCGCCCTCGAGCGCGATCGCCCCAGCCGCACCTCGTCGAGCACGGCGACCAGGGCGTCCAGCGCCTCGTCCTGGCAAGGGCCCCGGCTGGCCCGACACGGCGTCCACGCCCCGATCATAGCGGCGGACCGGCACCTTAGGTCACCTACTTTTGCTGCACGATCGTCAAACCACGCCCGGTGAAGGTCGAACCGCGCACGATGTTGTGTGTCGCTCCTGCCTCAGGAGGGGGCGACACAAGCACGGGAGGCGCCAATCCGTGCACGACAAGTCCGGGATGGGCCGTCTTCGCACGGGCCGAATCGCACTTCTCTGCTCGACAGACCCGTATAGACTGGTCGCATCTCCGGTGGGCTCTCTACCTGCAACTCCACGCCTCTCGAGGAGCAGCCGCCCATGCAGCATCGCTCGGACATCGGCACCGCCGTGATCGGCAGCGGCTTCATCGGCACCGTCCACATCGAGGCGCTCCGGCGCATCGGCGTCCGCGTCGTGGGGCTGCTCGAGGCGTCGCCGGAGCTGGGTGCCCTCCGGGCCGGGGAGCTCGGCCTGCCCCGCGCCTACGGGTCACTCGCCGAGGTCTTGGCCGACGACGCCGTGCAGGTGGTCCACGTCACCTCGCCCAACGAGCTCCATTACCCGCAGGTCAAGGAGATCCTCGCCGCAGGCCGCCACGTGGTGTGCGAGAAGCCGCTTGCGCTCACCTCGGCCGAGTCCCGCGAGCTCGTCGACCTGGCTAGGCGGAGCGGCCTCGTCAACGCTGTCAACTTCAACATCCGCTGGTACCCGCTCAACCAGCACGTCGCGACGATGATCGCTGACGGCGAGCTGGGCGACGTCCGGCTCGTCACCGGCCGCTACTTCCAGGACTGGCTGCTGTACGACACAGACTGGAACTGGCGCCTCGAGACCGACCAGGGCGGCGCGCTCCGCGCGGTCGGCGACATCGGCAGCCACTGGCTGGACCTCACCAGCTTCCTGACAGGTCTCCGCGTCGCGGCCGTCATGGCCGACCTGACCACGTTCATCCCGGTCCGCCGCAAGCCGGCCGGCACAGTAGTGACCTTCTCGACCGAGCGTGCCGCACAGACCATCCCCGTGCGAGATCCGCACGGAGGACACCGCGTCCATCCTCCTGCGCTACGAGGGCGGCAGCCGCGGCGCGGTCAACATCAGCCAGCTGTCGCCCGGGCGCAAGAACAGCCTCACCTACCAGATCGACGGCTCCTCCTCCGCCGTCGCGTGGGATTCGGCGCAGCCCGACGAGCTGTGGATCGGCCACCGGGACCGCCCCAACGAGCAGCTGCTCCGCAGTCCCGCGCTGATGAACGCCGACGGCGCTGCGGCGGCCCGCCTGCCGGGCGGGCACGTCGAGGGGTTCGCCGACACGTTCGGCGCCGTGTTCGCGGCCGTCTACGCGGATGTGGCCGCGGGACACCCGCCCGATCACCCGCGCTACGCCACCTTCGCCGCCGGCCACGAGGAGATGGCCATCGGAGACGCGGTCCTCGAGAGCGCCCGGACTGGGCGCTGGGCGGAGGTGGCCCGGTGACCCGCGCCCATCGGCGCCCGGACCGAATCGGCAGACCCCCACACAACCAACTGTCTCGTTCACGTCCAGGAGGAGCACCAGCGATGAAGCTCGGCTTCCTGACCGCCCCGTTTCCGGAGACGCCGCTGATGGAGGTCGCGGACTGGGCCGCGTCCGAGGGCTTCGAGGTCCTCGAGATCGCCTGCTGGCCCAGGAGCGAGGGCCCGACGCGCCGGTACGCGGGCACCAGCCACATCGACGTGGCGAGCCTCTCCGCGGGCCAGGCGACGGAGATCCGCGCGGAGATCGCGGCCAAGGGCCTCGCCATCTCGGGTCTCGGCTTCTACCCGAACCCGCTCCATCCCGGACCCCGAGCACCGCGCTGCGGTCATCGCGCACCTGCGCAAGGTCATCGACGCCGCCGAGAAGATGGACGTCCCGCTCGTCAACACGTTCATGGGCGGCGACGGCGCCAAGAACCAGGACCAGAACTGGGAGGAAGCGCTTCGCGTCTGGCCGGACATCGTCGCGCTACGCGCAGGACCACGGCCGGCGGATCACGCTCGAGAACTGCCCGATGCTGTTCAGCTACGACGAGTGGCCGGGCGGGCACAACATCGCCACCACGCCGCGGATGTGGCGCCGGATCCTGGAGCAGTGGGGCGGCACGATCGGGCTCAACTTCGACCCGAGCCACCTGGTGCTCCAGATGATCGACGCGCAGCCGGTTCCTGCGGGAGTTCGGGCCGCACGTCCTCCACTACCAGGCCAAGGACCTGATGATCGACCGCGACGGCCTCTACGAGAGCGGCATCTTCTCAATGGGCATGGGCTGGCAGATCCCGCGCATCCCCGGTCTCGGCGAGGTGGACTGGGGCGTCGTCCATCGGCGCGCTGTACCGCGCCGGCTACGAGGGCGACTGCATCATCGAGCACGAGGACCGGCGGTTCGAGGGGACCGACGCCAAGGTCAAGCAGGGCTTCCTCATCGCCCGCGACGTCCTGCGCCCGTACTGCCACTGATTGCGACCCTCGGCCCCTCAGTCGAAGGTTGACGCTGGGTTGCGCCGCCCGTAGCATCCATCATCGATTATCGAGGACACCGTGCAGCCGAACCGCCCTCGTCTCCCGGGCCGTAGCCCCTCGTCTGACCCGGAGCGCCATGACCATCGACATCGCCTCGCTCACCGAGCGCGACATCGCCAAGACCATCGACCACAGCCTGCTGCGCCCGGAGCTGGACGACCGCCAGATCGAGGAGGGCTGCGCCCTGGCGGCCAAGTACGACGTGGCGTCGGTGTGCTGCCGCCCGGCGGACGTCCGGCGGGCGGCGGCGCTGCTGGCCGGCACCGACGTGGCGGTGGGCTCGACCATCGGGTTCCCGCACGGCAACCACCTGACCGAGACCAAGGTGGCCGAGGCGCGCCGGGCGCTCGAGGACGGGGCCACGGAGCTCGACATGGTGCTCCAGATCGCCGCCCTCAAGTCCGGCCGCGACGCCGATGTCCAGGCGGACATCGCCGCCGGTGGTGGAGGTCGCCCATGCGGCCGGCGCCATCGTCAAGGTCATCTTCGAGAACGCCTACCTGACCGACGACGAGAAGGTCCGGGCCTGCCGCCTCGCTGAGGCCGCAGGCGCCGACTTCGTCAAGACGTCAGCACCGGCTTCGCGCCGTCCGGCGCCACCCACGACGACCTGCGCCTGATGCGGGCGAGCACGTCGCCGCACATCAGGGTCAAGGCCGCCGGCGGCGTGCGCACGCTCGACGCCCTGCTCGCGGTCATGGAGCTCGGCGTGACCCGCATCGGCGCCACCGCCACCGAGGCGATCATCCTCGACTTCCGGGCGCGCAAGTCCGGGTCCGCCGCCGCGGCGTCGCGTCGTCCAGCAGCGAGGGCGGCTACTGATGCCCAACCCGGTCCGCGTCGGGATGCTCGGCTGCGGGTTCATCGGCGAGTTCCATGCCCTGGGCCTGCGCTATGTGCGCGAGGCGCAGCTGGTCGTCGGCTGCGACGCGGACGCCGCCCGCCGCGATGCCTACGCCGCCCGCTTCGGCTGCCGGCCCGTCGCCACGCTCGACGAGCTGTGCGCGGACCCCGAGGTGGACCTCGTGGTCGTCTCGGTCCCCAACCACCTCCACCGTGACGCTGTGCTGGCGCATCGCCGCGGCCGGCAAGGGCGTCGCCTGCACCAAGCCGCTGGGCCGCAACGCCGTCGAGGCGGCGCGACATGCTGGCGCGCCGTCGACGCGGCCGGCGTGTTCAACGCCTACCTCGAGAACGTCATCTTCAACCCCGACCTGCTCCGCATGCGGGACATGGTCGGGCCGGCTCGATCGGCCGGCTGACGACCGTCCGCGCCCGCGAGGGCCACTCCGGCCCGCATGCGGCCCACTTCTGGAATGCTGATCTGGCCGGTGGCGGCGCGATGCTCGACATGGCCTCGCACGGCGTGGAGTACGCCCGGTTCCTGTTCGGCAAGGACGCCCCCGTGGCCGAGGTCTTCGCCTGGGCGGCGACCCTGGTCCACGGCGAGCGCACGAGTGGCGAGGACAACGCGATCCTCGTGCTCCGCCTCGCCGATGGGAGGGCGGCGACGATCGACGTCTCCTGGTCGTCCAAGGGTGGGCTCGAGGGCCGCTTCGAGGCGTACGGCGACGCGGGCCGCCTGATCACCGACATCAGCGTCGGCTCGCTCAAGGCGTTCGTCGAGCGGCCGGCCGGGTACGTGGTGGAGAAGGCCGACGCCGAGACCGGCTGGATCTTCCCCGTGCCGGACGAGGTGCGCGTCCACGGTCACGACCTCATGATGGCCGATGTGGTGGGGGCCTTCGCGGAGGGCCGGGCGCCGCAGGAGACGTTCCGCGACGGCTTCGCGGTCAACGCGATCCTCGACGCCGCATACCGCTCCGCCCAGAGCGGCCGGTGGGAGCCGGTGGCGCCGGCGCCCGCACTCGAGGGCGTCGCCTCGTGACGGCCGCTGCCGCCTGGCTCGCCGACGCTGCAGCGGTGCTCGCGCGCGTCGCGGACACCCAGGCAGACGCCATCGAGACGGCCAGCCAGTGGTGCGCCGACGCGATCGCGGCCGACGGCCTGGTCCACCTGTTCGGCACCGGCCACTCGCGGATCCCGGTCGAGGAGATGTTCCCGCGCTACGGCTCATACCCGGGCTTCAACCCGATCGTGGAGCTGTCGATGACCTTCCACACGCAGGTCGTGGGCGCCAACGGGCAGCGCCAGGCCATGTTCATCGAGCGGACCCCCGGGCTCGCCGAGATCATCCTGTCCAACTTCCGGTTCGGCCGCCGCGACGTCATGGTGGTCTTCTCGGCCAGCGGCCTCACGGCGGTCCCCGTCGAGATGGCCCGCGGCGCGAGGGCCCGGGCCATGCGCGTGATCGCGGTGACGTCGGTCGCGCAGTCGCTCGCGGGCGAGCTCGAGCCGGCCGCAGGCGCCAGGCTGCTCGACGAGGCCGACCTCGTGCTCGACGTGTGCAGCCCTGCGTCGGACGCATCGGTGGCCATTCCAGGCCTCGAGAGTCCAGTCGGCCCTTTGTCGACCATCGGCGCCGTCGCCATCGTCAACGCCATCAAGTCCCGGACCGCCGAGCTGCTCGTGCAGCGGGGAGCCATGCCCCCTGTGATCACCCGCGCGAGCGTGGTGGGAGCAGATCGGTCGCGGGAGCTGTTCGACCAGGCCTATCGAGAGCATGCGCGGCGGCTCGCCCGTGCGATCGACCAGCAAGGAGGTGAGTGACGCAAGGACAGGCCTACGGGGGAGCCCGGTACGCGGCGGACCTGCTCCACGAGGGAGCGCTCGGCCGCCGGTAGGAGGAGCAACTAGATGACCCAATTTGCCAAGGGGCGCGCGCTGGTCGCCCTTGCGGCGGCCGCGATGATCGTCGGCGCGTGCAGCAGCGGCTCGGCGAGCCCGACGCCCAACACCACGGGCCCGTTCTCGATCGGGTACTCGAACGGTGGCGGCGTGGGCAACGGCTTCCGCGAGGAGCAGGTCTGCACGGCGAAGGCCGAGGCCACCGCGCTCGGGACGAGCAAGATCAACAGCCCGCTCACCGTCATCCACCGCAACACTGACGCAGCCGGGCAGCTGTCCGACCTGCGCACGCTGATCTCGCAGAACGTCAACGCGCTCGTGTTCAACCCGAACGACCCGGACGCGCTCAACCCGGCCCTCCAGGAGGCGCACGCCAAGGGCATCGTGACGGTCTCGGTCGACGCGTACGTCACCGACCCGAACACCTGGAACCTCTACAACAACCAGGTCAAGTACGCCCAGCTCGGCGCCGAGTGGCTGTTCAAGCAGATGGGCGGCACGGGAACCGTGTGGTACACCCGCGGCCTCGCCGGTCACCCGGCCGACTCCGACCGCGACATCGGCTTCAACAACGCGCTCAAGGAATACCCGAACATCAAGGTCCAGAACCCGGGCGGCACGTTCACGGGCTGGGACCCGGCGACGGCCACCCAGATCACCAATGACGAGATCGCCAGCGGTGGCTACGACCAGATCCAGGGCATCTGGGCGTCCGGCATGGGCGCGCAGATCGTGGACGCGATCAAGGCCGCCAACAAGAAGTTCGTGCCGATCGCCGACGCGGACATCGGCGCGTTCGTCGCCCAGCTCCTCAACACCAAGGACTATCCGGGCCTCGTCGGCGCGGCCGTGACCAACACGGCGTCCGTCGGCGGCGCGGGCGTCAAGCTCGCCTACGAGCTGCTCAGCGGCCAGACGGTCAACCAGACCGCCGGCGCGGGGCGGCCGAACACGATCCTGCTCGACCCGCAGATCCTCGACAACACCACCGACCAGGGCAAGGCCGACCTCCAGAAGTGGATCTCGGTCCCCAACATGGACCCGCTCTGGCCGCTGAGCCTGTCCATTCCCAACTGGACCGACTACGATCCCAACGGGGTCCCGGCGTCCTGCAAGGGCGCATAGCGTCGATCTGTTCTCGTGGGGGCGCCGGCACGGCCGGCGTCCCCACGGCCTTTGCCTAGGGGCCGAATGACTGTCACGACCGACCTGCTGCTCGAGGCGACCGACGTCTCCAAGACCTACGGTGCCGTGGTCGCGCTGCACCGCGCGTCGCTCGCGGTCCGACCGGGCGAAGTCCACGCGCTGATGGGCGCCAACGGCGCCGGCAAGAGCACGCTGGTCAAGATCCTCACGGGCGCGGTCACGCCAGACACCGGGCGCATCGTGGTGCGCGGTCGCGAGCGCGCATCGCACTCGCCGGCCGAGGCGCGCCGCAACGGGCTCGTCTCGGTGTACCAGGAGCCCGCCGTCATCCCCGACCTCGACATCCGCGACAACCTGCGGCTGACCCAGACGCCGGTCGAGCCGTTCCGCCGCTGGGTCGCAGAGCTGGGGCTGGACAACCTCAACCTCGCGAGCCTCGCGCGCCGGCTGCCGCTGGCGACCCGCCGGATCATCGACCTGGCCCGCGCCCTCGCGATCGAGCCCGACGTGCTCCTGCTCGACGAGATCACCGCAGCCCTGCCGGCGGACCTGACCGAGCGCGTGCTCGACGTGGTGGGGCGGCAGGGGGCCGACCGGTCGGTCATCTTCATCTCGCACCGCATGATCGAGATCGCCGCCGTCTGCAACCGGGCGACGGTGCTCCGCAACGGCGAGACCGTCGGCGTCGTCGACGTGTCCCAGGGGTCTGAGGACCGGATCGTCGAGCTCATGCTCGGCGAGGCCGCGGCCGCGCTCGGGCAGCGCCGGGAGTCAGCGGCGGAGCGCCCCGACCGCGACGGGCAGACGCCGCGGATCCGGGCGCGCCAGCTGAGCGACGGCCGCCGGCTGCGCGACGCGAGCTTCGAGCTGCACCCCGGCGAAGTCCTCGGCGTGGTCGCGCTCGAGGACCAGGGCCAGGACGAGCTGTTCGCCATCCTGTCGGGCGCCGAGCGCCCGGCCAGCGGCTCGCTGCTGCTCGACGGCAAGCCCGTGTCGTTCCACCACCCGGCCGACGCCATCCGCGCCGGCGTCGTGTACATCCCCGCCGACCGGGCCGAGGCGCTCCTGATGCAGCGCTCGGTGCGCGAGAACATCTCGCTCCCGTTCTCGGCGCGCTTCACGACGTGGGGCTGGATCAACCTGGCCCGGGAGGGGCGGACCGTCGACAAGGCGGTCGAGACCCTCCAGATCGACGCCCGCGCCGGCAGCGAGGTGCGCCGCCTCTCCGGCGGCAACCAGCAGAAGGTGACGATCGCGCGCTGGGTTGCGGCCGGCGTGCAGACGATCCTCTGCTTCGACCCGACGCGCGGCATCGACATCCGGACCAAGAACCAGATCTACGTGCTGCTGCGGGATCTGGCCACTGCGGGCGCCGCGATCCTGCTCTACACCTCAGAGCTCAAGGAGATCCAGCTGGCCTGCGACAGGGTGATCGTGATCTTCGGCGGGCAGATCGTCGCCGAGATGCCCGCTGCGGGGGCCGACGAGGCTGCCCTGCTGCGCGCCGCGCACAACCTCAAGGCGGGCGCCGAGCCGGCAGCCGCCGGCCCCGCGGCAGCCCCGTTCCCGGTCGATGCGGCCGCGGAGATGCAAGGCGGCCAGCCGTGACGACGAACACCACCGCCATGGGCGGCCGCCGCCCCGCGCTCGCGGACGCCGCCACCCGCTTCGGCCGCAACAACGCGTGGACGCTGGGCCTGCTCGGGTTCCTCCTCGTCCTGCTCGCGTTCACCAAGGTCGTGAACTCGTACTACAGCCTCGACAGCCTCGCGAGCACCGCGACCTCGGTGCTGCCGCTCGCGCTCGCGGCCGTGGCGCAGGCGATCGTGGTCATCTCCGGCGGCATCGACCTCTCGATCAGCTCGCAGATGGCGCTCACGAGCTGCGTCGCGGCGACGATGATGGCCGCCTACCCGGGCGATGCACCCGCGGTGGTCATCGTCCTCGGGGTGCTCGCGCTGGGGCTGCTCCTGGGGGCCGTCAACGGCGCCCTCGTCGTCCTGACCAAGGTGCCCGACATCATCGTCACGCTGGCGACGTACTTCGTGTGGGCCGGGTTCGCCCTGCTGGTCCGCCCGGCGCCCGGCGGCTCGGCCGCGAAGTGGGTCAAGGACCTGGTCATCGGCCCGCTCGGCGTCGACCTGCTGCCCAAGGCGGCCGTCGTCCTGGTGGTCGTCGTCGCGGTCATCTGGATCCCGCTCTCGCGCTCGCGCCTCGGCCTCTCGCTGTACGCGATCGGCAGCAACCCGCTGGCCGCCTTCCGCAGCGGCGTGCCCGTGAACCGCACGAAGGTGATCTCGTACGTCTTCACCGGCCTGATGGCGGCGTTCGCCGGCCTGTCGCTGACGGCCAGCACCGGCATCGGGACGCCCGTCCCGGAGCCCACCTACGTGCTGATCAGCATCGGCGCGGTGGTGCTCGGCGGGGTGAGCCTCGCCGGCGGCGTCGGCGGGGTGTTTGGACCGATCGTCGCGGTGGTCGTGCTCCAGCTCATCCGCGACGACATGACGTTCATGCGCGTGGACCCCAACTACGGCCTGGTCGCCCAGGGCTTCATCCTGATCGGGGTGCTCGTGGCCGGCAGCTTCATCCAGATGCGGAGGAGCCGCGCATGACCGCGACCACCGACCCGACCCCCGACCGGGCGCGGCTGTCGCCCGCCGCGTGGCGCAACCTGCTGCGCGACCGCCCGCTCATCCCCCTGACCATCCTGCTCGTCCTGCTCGTGGCCACCGTCGAGCTGTCGCGGCCCGGGACGGTCAGCGTGAACTGGGCCGCGTTCACCGTGCGCCAGGCCGCCGTGCTCGCGATCCTCGGCGCCTGCCAGACGCTGACCATGCTCACGGGCGGCATCGACCTCTCGGTCGGCTACGTCGCGTCCATGGCCGGCTTCGTCACCGCGACGTTCGTCCACCAGCCCGGCGGCTGGGCGCTCGGCGTGGCGGTCGCCCTCGGGGCGTCGGCACTCGCAGGCCTCGTCAACGGCATCGGCACCGGCATCTTCCGCGTGCACCCGCTGATCATGACCCTGGGCATGGGCCTGATCGTGCTCGGCTTCTCCAACGTCTGGCAGCTCCAGAGCGTCCAGACCGGATCGGGCGTGCCGCCCGAGCTGCGCACCATCGGCACCGGCCTGACGGCGGACGTGATCCCCAACGACCTGGTCGTGTTCGTGCCGGTGGCGGTGGTGCTGATCCTGCTGCTGCGGCGGACGGGCTTCGGCCGGATGCTGTACGCAATCGGCGACAACCCGGTTGCGGCCCGCCTGTCCGGCGTCCGCTCGTGGCAGGTGATCGTCGTGCTGTACGTCCTCTCCTCCCTGCTCGCCGCCATCGCCGGGTTGCTCCAGTCGGGCCTCTCGAACACCGCGAGCGTCACGCTGGTCACGCCCTACCTGCTGCCGTCGGTTGCCGCCGCGGTCATCGGCGGGACGTCGATCCTGGGCGGCCGCGGCGGCTACTCGGGCACGATCGTCGGCGCCCTGATCCTGACCGTGCTGGCCGGCTTCCTGAGCATCATCCTGCCCGAGCCGTGGCGACAGATCGTGTTCGGCTCGATCGTGGTCCTCGTCGCCGCGGCCTACACGCGGGTCACGGCCGAGGCCTGAGCATGGCGGCGTCCCGGCACCTCGGGCTCGACCTCGGCGGCACCAACGTCAAGTGGGCGGTCGCCGAGCGTGACGGCACCGCCTGGTCGGCGGAGGCGCGCGGCCAGGTCCCCACCCGGTACGCCGCAGGTGCGGCCGACGTGCCGGCGGGGATCGTGGCCCAGCTCGCCGAGCTCGGCGTCATGCTGGCAGCGGAGCGGGGGCCGCTCGCGAGCATCGGGATCGGCGTTCCCGGGCTCTACGATCCGGACACCGGCTGCACGCGGTTCCTGGTCAACATCCCCGGGCCGTGGGCCGGGCTGCCCGTGGCCGGCCCCGTCGGCGCGGCGGCCGGGCTGCCCGCGCACCTGGTGAACGACGCCCGGGCGTTCGGCCTCGCCGAGCTGCGCCTCGGCGCTGCGCGCGGGGCGAGATCCATGATCGGGCTGACGCTCGGCACCGGCGTCGGCGGGGTGATCGCGGTCGACGGCCGCGTCCACCAGGGCCATGACGGGACGGCCGGCGAGATCGGCCACCAGACGATCGACCCCGACGGGCCGTGGTGCAACTGCGGCAACCGCGGCTGCGTGGAGGCGTACGCGCGCGCCGACCAAATCTGCGCCGCGTGCGGGACGGCCACGGTCGAGGAGGCGGTCAGCCAGGCGCGTGCCGGCGACCCGCGCGCGCTCCGCGGCCTGGCCGACGTGGGCCGCTATCTCGGCATCGGGATCGCCAACATGGTCACCGTGATCTCGCCCGACAGGATCGTGCTCGGCGGCGGGGTGGCTGCGGCGGGCGACCTGCTGTTCGAGCCAATCCGCGCCGAGATCGCCCGCCGGGTCACCACGACGTCGGTGGACAAGGTGCAGCTGGTGCCGGCGGAGCTCGGGACGTGGGCGGGCGCGATCGGCGCGGCCATCCACGGGGCGGAGCGCGCCGCCGAGGGCTGAGGGCGGGGCCAAGGCGAGGCCCGGGCGAACCCCGGCGAAGAGGCGAACCCGGGCGAAGAGGAAGCCCGGGCGGGAGAGGGGGGACTCGCCGCCCGGGCTCGTGAATTGCGCAGCTGGGAGCTGCCGCGGCTATGCCTCGGCGACGACCCCCGCCAGCTCCAGCATCCGCTTGGCCGTGTAGGACGGCCCCTCCTCGCGCGTCAGCTGGCTCAGCACGTCGATCGGCAGGCTGTCGACGATCGCGCCGTTGGAGTTGAAGAGCAGGTGTTGGTCCACGGCAAGGCCGAAGGCCGATCCCTCCTTGACCGCGTGGTACAGGTTCCGCGGGGCGACCGAGTCGCCGACGTTGAGGACGGGGATCCCGGCCGCCCGGAGCTCCTCGAACAGGCCGGTCACAGGCCGCGTGTGGCAGGTGACGACATCGTCGACCGCGAGCTCGGTGAGCGCGAAGTCCTTGTCCTGCAGCACGACGGACCCGTCGCGGATCTCGTGCACGGTGGTGGAGGTCAGCACCGTCACCGGGAACTTGTACGGCTTGGAGTGGAGGACCTCCGCGTCGCCCTGCGCGAAGCGCTTCCAGGCGACGTACATGTGGATGACCTCGCAGTCGGCCGCGAACTCGCGGTTCTCGGTGACGATGGTGACCTCGCGCCCGATGTCGGCCAGCCACGCAGCGGTGTCGACGGCCGCGTAGGAGTCGCCCCACAGCAGGACCTTCTGGCCGACCTTGCGCATCTTGCGGCCACCGGGATGGCACTCGCAGGCCACCTTCGGGCAGGCCATCGTCTCCTCGAACGGCACCACCCTCGACGCGTCGCCCACGACCGGCGGCACGTACGACGCGGCGCCGGTGGCGTTGAGCACGATGTCGTAGCCGCGCAACTCCTCGACCGTGGGCGCGTGGTTCAGCCGGACGTCGACGCTGAGGTCGAGGAGCTGGTCCCGGACCCAGTCGAGGTACCAGCGCATCTTCTCCTTGCCGGGCACCAGGCAGACGTACTTCATCGCCCCGCCCAGCTCGCCCGACCGCTCGAACAGCGTCACGAGGTGGCCGCGCTCGGTGGCGATGCGCGCCGCCTCCATGCCGGCCGGGCCGCCGCCCACGACCGCCACCTTGACCGGCCGCTCGGTGCGGGCCATCTCGTCGTACGCGGGCTGGCCGCAGGCCGCGTTGATGGAGCACGCGATCTCGTGCTTGGCCATCAGCGACTCCTGCCAGCAGCCGCCCAGGCACGAGATGCACTTGCGGATCGACTTGGTCCGCCCGTACTTGGCCTTGACCGGCCAGTACGGGTCGGCGAGCAGCTGGCGGGCGAGGCCCACGAGGTCGGTCTTGCCCTCGGCGAGGATCTGCTCGCAGTACTCGGGCTCGCGCAGGGAGTGCGAGGTGATGACCGGGATCTTGACGACCTTCTTGGCGCCCTCGGCCGCGTAGGTCGCCCAGCCCTGCGGGTAGTGCATCGGGTCGAAGCCCGCGCCCGGGCTCTCCTGCATCCCCTGGGAGATGTCGATGGCGGCGACGCCGGCGCGCTCGAGCACGCGCGCGGTCTCGAGGCCCTCGTCGAGGCCCCGGCCGCCCTCGCACCACTCCTCGAACGAGTAGCGCACGAGCACCGGGTAGTTGCGCCCGCACTTCTTCTTGATCGAGTCGATGACCGCGAGCGGGAGGCGCATGCGGTTCTCGAACGACCCGCCGAACCGGTCGGTGCGCATGTTGAGGTACGGGCTCATGAACTCCGAGAGCAGGTACCCGTGGGCCGCGTGGAGCTCGACCGCGTCGAAGCCCGCCTGCTTGACGCGCCAGGCCGCCTCGGAGAAGAGGTCCACGAGCTCGAGGATCTCGGGGATCGACGCCTCGCGGATCTCCTTTCCCTTCTCCTCCGCGTTCTCGTAGACGATCTCGTGGCCCGCCGACCAGGGCAGCTTGAGCACGCGGTCGGTGGCACCGAGCGTGTTGTAGCGCGGGATGGCGCACTGGCGGCCCGGGTGCTGGAGCTGGACGGCGCACTTGGCGCCGTAGCGGTGCATCGAGTCCGCGAGCCTCGCCAGGCCGGGCACGTAGTTGTCGCCGTCGGCGACGAGGCACGTCACGGTCGGCCGGCCGGTCTTCATGTCCGGCGTGGTGGCGCCGACGATGACGAAGCCCGTGCCGCCCTTCGCGATGGTCGAGTGGTGGTGGATGTCGCGCTCGCTCACCTCGCCGTCCGCGTGGGAGGAGCTGATGTCGGTGGGGACGTGGACGATGCGGTTGGGGAGCGTCAGCGGCCCCAGCTGGAGCGGGCTGAACAGGTGCGGGAAGGACATGCCTGACTCCTGTCGAACCGGCGCGGTCGATGCACCGATGCTCGACCCGCACGCCTGACGGGGCAATGCCAGCAGCGGTCGAAGGAGTGGCAGAAGCGGTCGCGGGACGGCGTCCTGTCCTGCGGGATCGCTCCAACCGGCCCTGTCCGATCCGGCTGCGGCGCCCGAACCTATCGCCCGTGGCCGTGTATGTCTGGCAGCAGGCGATGGACCCCGACTTCCCGCTCGCGGTGCTCGAGTACGCGGTGCGCGGCGACCGGGACCCCATGCACTGGCACGACCACTTCGAGATCGTGCTCGTGCTCGAGGGCAGGGGCGTGTTCATGTTCGGCCGACGGGCGCTCGAGGCCGAGTCCGGTGACGTGTTCTTCATCGACAACTCCCAGCCGCACGTGGCGCTGGCCGACCGCGGCGGGCCGATGCGCCTGCTGCTGGTGCTGTTCCGGCCCGAGCTCATCGCGCCGGCCGGCTGCCGGGAGCTGGAGCGCGGCTACCTCGCCCCGTTCCGCTGCGCGGACGGGCGCTCGCCCCGGGTGCGCGCCGGCACGCCGCTCGCCGCCCGGCTCGGCGGTCTGCTGGCGGGGCTGCGGGCCGCCTGGGAGCGCCACGACCCCGCCGAGCACCACGTGATCGACGCCACGCTCCGGCTCGCGCTGGGCCTCGTGAACCGCGACCCCGACGCGGGCGCGTCGCCGGACGCCGTCCGCGCGGCCGCCGACCGCCGGGAGCAGATCCGCCCGGTGCTCGCCTACGTGGACCGCCACTGCCGGGAGGGGATCACCCTCGAGGACGTGTCGGCCCTCGTGCACGTGAGCCCCTCGCGCGTTCGCCACGTCTTCAAGGACGTGACCGGCGTGAGCTTCAAGGAGTACGTCACCCAGGTCCGCATCGCGGAGGCGAAACGGCTGCTGCTGGGGACCGAGCTCTCGGTCGCCGACGTGGCCCGCTCGGTCAGCTACACGAACCTGCACCAGTTCTACAAGGTGTTCTCGCGCTCCTGCGGCATGTCGCCGGGCGAGTACCGCCGCCACTACGCGTCGGCGTCGGTCGAGCCCGAGCCCGTGGCCGCCGGGTCGTGAGCCACCCCACGCCGCGCGGTCCGGCCGCGACGGCCGAGGAGGACGCACGATGACGGTCGAGGCCCCCGAGGCGGTGGGCATCCGGATCCGCGAGGCGGTCGACGCCGACTGGGAGGACGCGGGGCGCATCTGCTACGAGGCGTTCGCGACGCTCGCCGACCAGCACGGCTTCCCGCACGACTTCCCGTCGGTCGCGGCGGCGGCCGAGCCGATCCGCTGGCTGATCAACCACCCGCACGTCTACGCCGTGGTCGCCGAGCGGGACGGGCGCGTCGTGGGCTCGAACTTCCTCGACGAGCGGGGGGTCATCTCGGCCATCGGCCCGATCAGCGTGGACCCGTCCGCGCAGGACCACCACGTCGGCCGGCTGCTCATGGAGGCGGTCCTGGCCCGCGCCCACGCCCAGCGCGCCCCCGGCGTCCGGCTGCTCCAGATCGCGTACCACAACCGGTCGCTGAGCCTGTACGCCAAGCTCGGCATGGAGGTCCGCGGCGCGTTCGCGGCGATGCACGGGACGCCCATCCGCGAGGCGATGGCCGGCTATGACGTCCGCGCCGCCACCGAGGACGACGAGTACGCGATGAACTCGCTGTGCCTGCGGGTGCACGGCCACGCGCGCGCCGGCGAGGTGGCGGAGGCGATCGACGCGGGATCGGCGCGGGTCGTGGAGCGCCTCGGCCGGATCACGGGCTACACCACCAGGGTCAACTACTTCGCCCACTCGGTCGCCGAGACCAACGACGACATGCGCGCGCTGATCTGCGAGGCCGACGACTTCGGGACGCCCGGCTTCCTCGTGCCGCTATCGAACAACGACCTGTTCCGCTGGTGCCTCGACCGCGGCCTGCGGGTGTTCTTCGTGCTCAACATGATGACGAGCGGGCTGTACCAGGAGCCCGAGGGCGCGTACATGCCGTCGGTGGGCTACTAGCGGGACACTCTGCACGTGACCGCCCAGCGGTCGTCCGGTTGCAGGTGACCGCCCAGGGGGCCGGCTGTGCGCCGGGATCGCCGAACGGGGGCCTCCGGCGCGGTGCTCATGCGCGAGGCTGACCGCTGAACGGTCAGCTGTGCCCGGATGACCGCCCACCGGTCAGCGGGGCTCGCGTCAGGCCGCCCGGCCCAGGCGTTGCTGACCGCCAGCCAAAGGACGACTACTCGTCACGCGCCGCGGGTCATGAGGCCCCGCAGGCGTGCTCAGCGTCGGGATGACCCCTGTCACGTAGTCACCACGCATGCGGTCTGGCAGCAGCGCGGGGACGAACAGTCGTCCTCTGGCTATCTGGCAGCAACCCGCGACGGCACGAGCGAACCGGCTCGCCGGAGCCCGCGCCGGACTGGCCTGCCGGACCGTCGCCGCCCGTCGGACCGGCGCCGCCCGTCGGACCGGCGCCGCATGCCGGACCGGTGCCGCCCGCCGCCCGCCGGGTCAGCCTCCCCTCGCGGCCGGGACCTTAGCGGGCCGGGACCCTAGCGGGCCGGCGGCTCCTTCGCCGGGTAGTCGGTAGAGGTCCCGCGCGTGTACTTGTCCCACAGCGCGCCGGCGTTCCGGGTCTGGATGTACTCCATCATGTACTCCTGCCCCACGTCGACCGGGTAGCGCTCGGCGAACGACACGCGCTGCATCGTCTCCTCGCGGCTCCAGCCCTTGGCGACCGCCGCGGCCACCGCGGCCTCCCACTCGAGCATGAACGCCACCTGCGTGTTCAGGTAGTCCTTGTGCTGGACGGGGCCGTGGCCGGGGATGACCCACTCGATGTCGAGCGCCCGCACCCGGTCGATGGCGGTGATCCACTGGTCCACGTTGGACGTCATCAGCCAGGTCGTGCACTCGCTGAACACGGTGTCGCCCGTGAACACGGCCCGCTCCTCCGGCACGTAGACCGCCACTTGGCCCGGCGTGTGGCCCGGCGTGTGGAGCAGGTTGAACGTGCGGTCGCCCACCTTGAGCGTCACGTCGCCGCTGAACACGATGTCGGCGGTGCCCATGTTCGCGTAGTACGTCTCGCGGTCGGGGACCAGCGCGGCGCCCTCCGGGTCGTCCGTCGGCAGCGCCTCCAGCGCGTAGGCGAACGGGTCGAGCTCCGGGTACACGGTCATGAACCGCTCGTGGACGCCCTGGTGGTGGATGATCGGCCCGGCGCCACGGAACCAGTAGTTGCCGAAGATGTGGTCGACGTGGTGCTCGGTGTTGATCACGTACTGGATCGTGCCGTGCGCCTCGACGAGCTTGCGCATCTCGACCGCCTTGCTGGGCAGCTGCGGCGTGTCGATGACGACGGGACCCCTGGAGGTGGTCACGAACGAGGGGTTGCAGCCCCGGATCGTCGTGTCGGTGAAGATGCGGTCGGTGACCTGCTGCATCGTGGGTGGCTCCTGGCTGGCTACTGGGTGGCGGTCAATCCGCCGTCGAGGCCGATGGTCTGGCCGGTGATGAAGGCTGAGGCGTCGGAGAGGAGGAACACCACCGCGCCCGTGATGTCGTCGGTGTCGCCCACGCGGCCCAGCGGGATCCTGCTGACGATGCCTGCCTTGAAGGCCGGGTCGTCGAGCAGCATCGCCACCTGGGGCGTGTCGACGAAGGTCGGGCGGATGCCGTTCACGCGGATGCCGTGCTTGGCCCACTCGGTCGCCCACTGGCGGGTGAGCGACTCGATGGCGCCCTTGGCGGCGACATACGCGGAGTAGCCCGCGTTGATCCCCAGCAGCGACCGGACGGAGCTGATGTTCACGATTCGGCCGCCGCCGCCCTGGCGGATCATCTGGCGTGCCGCCGCCTGCGTCGGGGCCAGGACGGCCCGGACGTTGAGCTCCATGATCCAGTCCCAGGCGTCGCGCGGGTAGTCCTGCGCGTCGAAGAGGACCTTGCCGGCGCCGCCGCCAACGCAGTTGACCACCAGGTCGAGCTTGCCGTAGTGCTCGACCGCCGCCGCGACCGCCCGCTCGCAGTCGTCCTCCACCGTGGCGTCGGCCTCGAGCCCGATCGCCTCGCCGCCTGCCGCGCGCACCGCCGCGGCGGCCGCCTCCGCCTTGTCGAGCGTGTGGTTCGCGACCACGACGCGGGCACCCGCACCGGCCAGCGCCAGCGAGATCGCCGCCCCGATCGAACCGCCGCCACCCGGCACCAGAGCGACGTGGCCTTCGAGGCTGAACACGTCGAGATAGCTCATGCAGCATCCTTTCAGAAGCGCGTCGCGGGACTTGTGACGCGCCGTATCATCGATGATCGAGAATAGAGGACCCGCGGGAGCCGGTCAACGATCCGGCCGCCGCCGCGGGCTCCGCGGAGGGGCGATGACCGACGAGGCCTCGATCACGCGCAACGTCCTGGCGGACCAGGTGCGCGACTACCTGCTGCGCGGCGTCTTCAGCGGCCAGTTTCCGCCCGATTCGCGGATCGTCGAGACGCGCGTCGCCAAGGACATGGGCACCAGCCAGGCGCCGGTGCGCGAGGCGCTCCGGGCGCTCGAGGCGCTGGGCGTGGTCGACATCCTGCCCTTCAAGGGCGCGCGCGTCCGGCGCCCGTCCTCCGAGGAGCTGATGGAGGCCTACCAGGTCCGGTCCACGCTCGAGACGCTCGGCGCCCGCCTGGGCGTGCCCCGGATGACCGACGACGACCTGGCCGAGATCGCCGAGCTCCACGACGCGCTCCAGGCGGCGGCCGTCCAGAGCGATCGCCACCTCCTTGCCGAGCGCGACGCCGCGTTCCACGCCCGGATGCTGCAGCTCGCAGGGAACGCCATGCTGGTGCGCGTGTGGCGCTCGCTCGAGCCGGTGTCGCGGACCTACATCACCCTCGTCGCCCCGAACGCCGACCCGGCCTGGACCGTCGGCCTCCACCCGCCGATCCTGGCCGCGCTGCGGAAGCGCGATCCGGCCGCGGTCGAGGCGGCGCTCGTGCGCCACTTCGACGAGGCCTCGCGGCACATGATCAGCAGCCTCGCCGGGCTGGCGCCTCGCGAGTGACCCGGCCCGGGCGTCTCGATCAGGTGGGGCACGACCCCGACGCGCCTGCGGCCGACGTCGCGCCCACCCTGCCCGACTTCGACCTGCCGAACCTGCGCGACATCGGCGGGGCCCGGACCGCCGGCGGGCAGCTGGTGCGCCGCGGCCGGGTCTTCCGGGCGCCCGCCCTCGCGGGCGCCTCTCCGCGCGATCTCGCGACGCTCGGGCGGCTCGGGCTGCGGACGGTGGTCGACCTCAGGTCGGCATGGGAGCGCGAGCGGGCTCCCGAGGAGCACCGGCTGCCGGCGACCGCGAGGTACCTGGTCGTCGACGTCAACGGCGGCAACATCACGAGGAGCCCGATGTGGCAGCTCCGTTCGCTGCAGACCGTTGCCGAGCGGCAGGCCGCGTTCGGCAACGGGCGCGCGGAGGCGGGCTTCGAGGCCAAGTTCCGCGATTTCGTTGGAGGCGAGGGACCGCGGCGGGCGTTCGGGCGGCTGTTCGCGGCCCTGTCGGCGCCAGACGGCCTGCCGGCGGTGTTCCACTGCTCCACGGGCAAGGACCGCACCGGCTGGGCCGCCGCCGTGCTGCTCGCCTTCCTCGGGGTGCCCGAGGACGCGGTCATGGCCGACTATCTCGCGGGCAACGCGGCGATCCGCACCCTGCTGCAGCCGGCGATCGACCGCCACGTCGCCGAGGGCGGCGGGGCGGACGACCTCGATGCGCTCATCGCCGTGCAGCCCTCCTACCTGCGCGCCGGGCTCGACGAGGTTGCCCTGCGGTATGGGACCGTGGCGCGCTACGTGGAGGAGGGCCTCGGCCTCGACCGCGCGTCGGGTGAGCGCCTCAGGGCGAGCCTGCTCGAGGCCGCCGCCCTGTAGGCAGCCGCGCCGCGACGGCAACGGCGCGACAGCCCCGTCGCGACGGCGGCGGGGCCGCCGCCCGGACAGCAGAAGGCCCGCCCCGGCACGTGGCGCGGGGCGGGCCGCTGGGATGTCGCGGGGTCAGGCCTTCGCGGGCGCGGCGGCCGGCTGGGCCTCCCTGCTCCACGGAGTCATGATCACGACGTTGAACCAGCCGAGGAACGCCCCGAGCAGGCCGGCCAGGATCGCCGGGATCGTGGTGATGATGGGGGTGAGGTACCCCATGTCGCTCGACAGCGACAGGCCGCCGTAGGTCCCGTACAGCCCGACGAAGAACGTGGCGAGGCCCATCGAGATGCCGTTGAAGAAGCACAGGCCGCCCTGTCCGGAGGTGAACGGCAGGTACTTCATCACGTAGATCACCGGGATGAATGCGAGCAGCATCCCGATGATCCAGCCGATGTCGCCCGCGGTCACGGCGGTCGGGTCGGACGCGACCTTGTTGATCGCGAGCGAGACCACGCACACGAATCCGGCCCCGACGGCGCCGGCGATGAAGCCCGGCACCATCAGCTTGAGGGCGGCCGGCTTCGCGCCGAGCTCGAAGTACTCCGCCCACACGATGAACGAGGCCCAGAGGGGCAGCGACCACACCCCCAACCAGAGACCGAATGGCAGGCTGATGACGACGGTGATGGGGACGGCGATCCAGAGCGGCAGCGCCTTCATGGCTGCGATCGAACCTCCCAACGGGACCCGCCCCCCGGCGCGCCAGGGCAGGGGCCCCCGTTTCCGGATGGTCGGCAGCGTGTTCGCCGCCGAGCTGCGCCCTCCATTGGACGCTGCCATAATCGATCATAGATTTCCGATGATCGTTTCGCAATCCGCTTTCTGGCCCCATCGTCGTCGCCGTCCCGCGACGACTCGGCCCGCGCGGCTACACTTCGGGCGAAATCCGGTCAACGCCAACCTGAATGGCCATGCCTGACGACATCTCGATCCAGCGGAGCGTTCTCGCGGAGCAGGTGGAGGATCGCCTGCTCCAGGGCATCCTCAGCGGGCGATACCCGCCGCAGAGCCGGATCGTCGAGACGCGCGTGGCGCGGGAGCTGGGCGTCAGCCAGGCGCCGGTGCGCGAGGCGCTGCGCGCGCTCGAGGCGCTGGGGCTCGTCGACATCTCGCCCTTCCAGGGGGCTCGCGTGCGGCATCCGTCGCTGGGCGAGCTGCTGGAGGCCTTCGTCGTGCGCTGCGAGCTCGAGTGTCTGGCTGCCCGCCTGGCCGTGCCCCGGCTCACCGAGGCGGACATCGCGGAGTTCGCCGAGCTCCAGGCGGTCATGGAGGCGTCGGCCCGGTCCGGTGACCGCCATGAGGCTGCCCGTGCGGACTCGGCCTTCCACACCCGGCTTATGAGGCAGTCGGGCAGCAGGACCCTCGAGCGGACGTGGGGGACCGTGGAGCCGTTCTCGCGGACGTACATCACGATCGCGTCGGCGAGGGAGGGCCCGGGCTGGACCACGCACCTGCACCGCTCGGTCCTCGACTCTCTCCGGGCGCGGGACGCCGACGCGGTCCAGGACGCCCTGCGCCACCACTTCGACGAGGCGGCGGGCATGCTCCGGGCCGGCTGGGGGGTGCCCGAGGAGGCCGCCGCCAGCTGAGGCGCCGGCCCGGCGGTCAGCCGCCCGCCAGGAGCGCCCGCACCTGCTCGGCGACCCGCATGCCGGACAGCCCGTAGATGTCGAGCAGGGCGTCGTTGGAGCCCGACTGGACGTCGCAGTCCTGGAGCCCGATCCGCTGCACCCGCGTCGGCCGGTGTTCGCCGAGCGTCTCGGCGACCGCGCCTCCGAGCCCGCCGATCACCGTGCCCTCCTCGACCGTGATCACGCGGCCGGTCCGGTCGGCGGCGGCCACCACGGCCGCGACGTCGAGCGGCTTGACCGTGGCCATGTGCAGGACGTGGGCCGAGATCCCGTCCGCGGCCAGCAGCTCGGCGGCCTCGAGCGTCCTCGCGGACTGGGCGCCGGTGCTGACCAGCGTCACGTCCGTGCCCTCTCGGAGGACGTCGGCCTGGCCGAGGCGGAAGGCGTGCTCGGGGCCGAACACCCGCGGTGTGGCGTCACGGCCGAGGCGGACGTAGACGGGCCCGTCGTACGCCGCGGCCCAGCGGAGCACCGCGGCTGCCTCGGTGTCGTCGGCGGGCAGCACGGTCACCATGTTCGGCAGCGACCGCATGATCGCGATGTCGTCGACGATGATGTGGCTCATCCCGGTCTGGCCGGTGAACAGCCCGCCGTAGCTGGGCGTGATCTTCACGTTGGCGCGCGGCTGCGCGATCAGCACCCGCACCTGGTCGAGCGGCCGCACGACCGCGAACGCGACGAACGTGCTGACGAACGGGACCAGGCCCATCGTTGCCAGGCCGGCCGCCACGCCCAGCATGTTCTGCTCCGCGATGCCCATCTGCAGGTAGCGGTCCGGATGGGCCTTCTCGAAGATGTCAGCTCGCGTGGAGGAGCCCACATCGCCGTCGACCATCACGACCCGGGGATCGGCGTCCGCGATCGACGCCACCGTCTCCCCGAACACCTCGCGCTGCGGCCGGCCCATCACCGTGGTCATCGGACGGCCTCCGTCTCGGCGGGCTCGGGCTCGCCCAGCTCGCGCATGGCCTGGGCCAGCTCGTCTGGCTTGAGGGTGCGCGTGTGCCAGAACCAGTGGCCCTCCATGTACGTCACGCCCTTGCCCTTGACCGTGTTCGCGATGATCGCGACAGGCCGGCCGTCGCCCGTGCGCGCCTGCGCCAGGACGTCCACGATCGCCGCCATGTCGTGCCCGTCCACCTCCAGCACCCGCCAGCCGAACGCGGTCCACTTGGCGACCAGCTCGCCCGGGACCTCGGGCGGGATCCGCCCGTCCGGCCCGTCGCCCGGCCAGCCGTACTGCTGGAGCCGGTTGTGGTCGACGATGGCGATGAGGTTGTCGAGCCCGTACCGACGGGCGGCCATCGCCGCCTCCCAGACCTCGCCCTCCTGGCACTCGCCGTCGCCGAGCATCACGAACGCGCGCACGTCCTGGCCAGTCAGCCGGGCGCCGAGGGCCATGCCCATCGCCGCCGAGATCCCCATGCCCAGCGATCCCGTGGACATGTCGAGGCCGGGGAGGCGCGTCATGTCCGGGTGGCCCTGCAGGCGCGAGTTGGCGCCGTCGAAGGTCAATAGCTCCTCGACCGGGAAGTAGCCGCGCAGCGCCATGGCCGCGTAGAGCCCCACAGACGCGTGGCCCTTGGACAGGACGAAGCGGTCTCGACCGGGCCAGCGCGGCTCGTCCGGGCGGATCCGCAGCTCATGGAAGAACAGCGCCGCCAGGATGTCCGCGGCCGACAGGGGTCCGCCCAGGTGGCCAGCCTTGGCGTGGTGGACCGTGCGCACCACCTCGACCCGGATCCGGCGCGCAGCCTCGCGCAGGGCGTCGAGGTCGGGAGCGGCGATGGTGGCGACCGGGTCGCTCATGCGGGGTCCTTCTTCTCGTAGCTGCCGGAGACGACGGGCGGCGTGAAGATGCACAGCAGCTCGAGCGGCTCGGGGCCGTCCGCCTCGGTGGCGTGGAAGGTGCCCGGCGCGACGTGCACCACCACGCCCGGAGCCACCTCGGCCGTGCCGTCCGGCGTCACGATCCTGCCCCGGCCCGCGGTGCAGTAGATCGTCTCCTCCTCGGCGGGGTGGACGTGGCCGGCGGGGCGTGAACCCGCGGGGTACACCGACGCGCCCAGGGACACCCGGTCGGACACGCCGCTGCCCGGCCCGAAGTAGGCGTGCCAGACGCGGCCGGGCAGGGGATGCTGCTCAGCCTCCTCGCGCGTGATGCGGGTGAACATCGGTGGACCTCCGGGACCATTCTGGCTAGGCTGCACAAATCATCGATCATCGATGGAAGGTGGCGCAAGTGGCCGTTGAGGCCTTGACGGCCCTGCGGTCACGTCCCTACCATCAGTAATCGATTATCGACGAATACCCGGACGCCGTCCTGCGGCAACCCTGCTGCACCGTCCCGGCCCGGCGTCAGGTGGGACCCGCTCGCGGGCGCAGCGAGGGGCACGGCCGGACCTGCCGGCCCATCTGAAGCCAGGAGGCCGAGACCAGGGACCACGCAGGACGGTCGCCGGCACCGTGGACGGTCGGCGCTGCACCCCACCACTCCGGACAAGGAGGCACACGTGCCGCTCAAGGAAGAGGTTCTCGGCCAGGTCCTCGGGGACGAGTCGTTCCCGATCGACTGGACGTCCGAGACCGAGAAGCTCCTGTTCTGGGTCTTCGACGATCTGCACTGCCCGAAGCCGCTGAGCCCGATGTACGAGGACATCGGCGGCTGGTGGCTCTCCTGCGACCACATGTTCCGCCGGTTCGGGACGCCGTTCGCGACCGACTGGATCTACAAGAACATCAACGGCTACCTGTACACGACCGCGATCCCGGCTGAGAAGGGCCTCGTCGTCGACACGCAGGAGTACGACCTCCGCACCAACCCGATCGTCCCGCAGGACGACGACTACGCCGGCAAGATCGGCGCCTACCTCGGGCTCGTGCTGCCGGTCTACGGCAACAACTTCACCTTCTGGTGGCGCACGCGCTTCGTCCCCGAGATGCAGCGCAACTTCGACTACATCGAGAGCATGCTCGACCGCAAGGCCGAGCTGACGCTTGCCGAGCTGGCCGTCCTCCTGGAGGACGCCATCGACATGCACGACCGCCACTGGAAGATCCACTGGATGCTGAACTTCGCGCAGCTCAGCGCGACGCTCAACCTCCGGGCGGTCATGGAGAAGACCCACGGCAAGGTGGACCAGGTCCTCCTCGGCAGGCTCCAGAACTCCGCGGACGACCGGAACTGGGACAAGATCCGGGCCCTGTGGGAGATGAAGGAGGAGGTCAAGCGCGACGCCGTCCTGACCGCCGCCTTCGAGAAGGTCGGCGGCTCGGAGATCGCGGCCGCCCTCGGGTCCACGGAGCGGGGCAGGCGCTTCATCGACGAGAAGGTGATCCCGTACCAGAAGGAGTTCGGCTGGCACGCGGTCTGGAGCCACGAGTTCGTCTACCCCTCGTTCCGCGAGGACATGAACCCGATCCTCCAGCTCGTCCGCGACCAGGTGACCTCCGACTACGACTACCCGTCCAAGGTGGCGGCCCTCAAGGCCGACATCGAGGCCGCGTCGAGGGAGATCCTCGAGGGGCTCGAGGGCGAGGCGCTCGAGGAGATGCGCGCCGCCAACGACATCAACCTCAAGATGGCGCCGCTCACGCCGGACCACCACTTCTACATCGATCAGGGTGCCAACGCGCACGTCCGCCTCGTGCTGGTCGCCATCGGCGAGAAGCTCGTCGAGATGGGCATGCTCGACCGCGCCGACGACACGATCTACTTCCGCTACAACGCGCTGCGCGAGTTCCTGGGCGCCCCGGACGACGCCTCCGGCCGCGCGATCGTCGCGGCGGCGCGGGCCAAGCGCGATGCTGCCGAGAAGGTCCGGCCGCTCGACTGGGTCGGCACCGCCACGGCGACGCAGCTCGCGTTCCCGTACCTCAACCTCTGGGGTTTCCCCGACAAGTTCAACCGGCCGCGCGAGATGCACGGCGACAAGATCGTCGGCATCGGCGGGTCGCCGGGCGTCGTCGAGGGCGTGGCGCGCGTCGTCATGTCCACCGATGAGTTCGACAGCCTGGTCACAGGCGAGATCCTCGTGTGCGAGATGACCAACCCGGCCTGGCAGGTCCTGTACGGGAAGATCATCGCGGTCGTGACGAACGCGGGCGACATGGTCGCCCACCCGGCCGTCCTCGCCCGCGAGTACGAGATCCCCGCCGTCGTCGGGACGTCCGTCGGCACGTATCGCATCAAGACCGGTGACCGAATCCGCGTCGACGGCAACGCCGGCGAGGTGACGATCCTCTAGCAGGCACGGCCGTCAAGACCACGGACTGAACCGACCTCGGCACGGCGGCGCTCGGGCTCCGGCCCGGGCGCCGCCTGCCGCCACCAGCGCCCCTGCCGGCGTCCCCGCACCCAGACCGGAAAGGACACGATGAACGGAACGCTCCAGCTGACCGAGGAGTTCTCGGCGGGGGCCGCGCGCCTGCGCGTCGACGTGTACGGCGGCGAGCCGCGCGCGCACGTGCTCGACGACCTCACCTTCCTCAACTACCGCCTCGCCGACGTCCGGATCTCGCCGCAGGTCACGCTGGCCGCCCCCGACATCGTGTGGCACCAGGACGGCGACAAGGCCGTCCGCTACGACGGGCGGACCGTCACGTTCACGGGACCGTGGCCCGCCGGCCCGCTCCAGAAGGTCATCGTGGCGGTCCTCGCCCTCCGGATGGAGGACGTGGGCCTGCACCCCTCGCACAGCGCGGCGGTGCAGTACCGGGGCAAGACGTTCCTGTTCCTCGGCGGCGAGTCCAACCACGGCAAGAGCATGGGCCTCATCGAGGCCGGCGTCCGCGGCGCCCTCCAGGTGGCATCGGAGACCACGGTCATCAGCGGGGACGGCCGGGCCGCCATGGGCTCGGTGGAGCCGTTCCTGGTCAAGCGCACCGAGGGCACCGAGCGGTCCGACAAGGCCGCTCCCAACAAGGGCGTCGAGAAGTTCTGGGGCAACATGCCCACCTGGGGCATGTACGAGGGCGAGCCGCCCAACGTGGACCTCGTCATCGTGCCCGCGATCGACGGGAACTTCGACCCCGCCAGCAACCAGCTGATCCCGTTCGAGTCCCAGTTCCAGTTCCTGCACTCGCTCCAGAACTACTTCCTGACCAACGAGCTGCTCGCGCCCGGGCACGTGATCCCGATGCTCGACAATGACGAGCTGCGCGCGCGGCGCGCCGACTTCGTGGCGAGCTTCTGTGAGCGCCCGTTCTACTTCATCCGCGCGGCGACCCCCCAGGTGCTCCTGGACGAGGTCGACAAGATCCTCGCGTAGCGGAGAGCCGGCGGGAGCATGCGACCCTTCACCTACGCCCGGCCCGACAGCCTCGCCGGCGCCGTGGCGCTGCTCGTCGAGCGGGGAGCCGACGCGCGCGTGCTGGCGGGCGGCACGGACCTGATCATCCGGCTGCGCGACGGGACCGTGCGCCCGTCCGTGGTGGTCGACGTGAAGGGCGTGCCCGAGCTGGCGCCCGGGATCCGCGTCGCCGACGACGGCACGCTGGTCATCGGCGCCACCACCACGATGACCGAACTGGCCGGGCACCCGCTGGTCCGGCGCGACCTGGCCGGGCTGGCCGAGGCGGCGGCCGTGGTGGGCTCCGTCCAGATCCGCAACCGGGCCACGCTCGCCGGCAACCTGTGCAACGCGTCGCCGGCCGCGGACACGGCGCCGGCGCTGCTCGTGCACGGCGCCGTGGTCGTGGCAGCCGGCCCGGCCGGGGTGCGCCGCATCGCCCTCGACGACTTCTTCGTCCGCTCCGGGGTCACCACGCTGGCGCCCGGCGAGCTCGTGACGGCGGTCGAGATCCCGGCCCCGGCCTCGAGGATCGCGAGCGCCCACCAGCGGCGCACCCGGCGCCGCGGGCACGACCTCGCGTCGGTCACGCTGGCGTGCGGCGTGGACGCCGCCGGCACCACGCGGGTGGCCTTCGGCAGTGTCGGGCCGCGGCCGCTCCTGCGGGTCGACACGGCGGGCGTCCTCGCCGACCCCGCCGCCACCGACGCCGCCCGGGCCGAGGTCTTCGAGGCCGTCTTCGCGGACGCCAGCCCGTCCGCCCGCTCAATGCGCGCCGGGCCCGAGTACCGGCTCGCGATGCTGCGCGTCCTGGGCCGGCGAGCGCTCGCCACGGCGCTCGACCGCCTCGCGGCAGGGGAGTGAGGTCGATGCTCGCAACCACCGTCCCGATCGAGCTCACCGTCAACGGCACGCGCCGGCGCCTCGACGTGGCGCCCCACCACACGCTGCTCGACGTCCTGCGCGACGACCTCGCGCTGACCGGCACCAAGGAGTGCTGCCTCGTGGGGGAGTGCGGCGCCTGCACGGTGATCGTGGACGGGCGCAGCGTGGACTCGTGCCTCGTGCTCGCCGTCGAGGCCGACGGGGCGGACGTGCTCACCGTGGAGGGCCTCGCGACGCCCGACGGCCGGCTCTCGGCGCTCCAGCAGGCGTTCCTCGACCAGGGCGGCGTCCAGTGCGGCTTCTGCATCCCGGGCCAGCTGGTCGCGGCGCACGCGCTGCTCGCCGAGCAGCCGCACCCGAGCCGGACCGAGATCGAGGAGGGCCTGGCCGGCAACCTCTGCCGATGCGCCTGCTACGAGCAGATCTTCGCGGCGGTCGAGCAGGCCGCGGCGGGCGATGCGCCGCTGCGCGTGGCCGGGCCGGACGTCGATGCCGCCGGAGCGCGAGCCGGGCGGCGCACGAACGCGGAGGGCCTTGACCAGTGACCGCGCTCGACGACCGCGTCGGCGGCTCCCCCAACCGCGTCGGCGGCATCGGCCGCGTGACCGGCGCCCAGCAGTACCTCGCCGACCTGCAGGTGTCGGACGTGCTCCACGCGAAGCTCGTCACCGTGCCCTGCGCCCATGCGCGCATCCGCTCGGTGGACGCAGCGCCCGCGCTCGGGCTGCCCGGGGTCCGCCTCGTGCTGACCGCGGACGACCTCCCGAAGCCCATGCCGCGGTTCGGGCCGCAGAACGCGGACCGGCCGGTGCTCGCCGTCGGCGAGACCAAGTACCACGGCGATCCGGTGGCGCTGGTGGTGGCCGACACGCGCGACGGGGCGGAGGCGGGCGCGGCGGCGGTCCGCGTGGACTACGAGGAGCTGCCCGCGGTGTTCACCGTGGCCGGCGCCCTCGCGCCGGGCGCGCCGCTCGTCCAGGACCCCGCGCTCCGGCCCGGCGACCCGCGCCGCGAGAGCAACGTCCTCAACGAGCACGTGGTCAGCTGGGGCGACCTCGAGGCGGCGGCCGCCGCACCCGGGCTGACGATCGTGGAGCGGCGCTACTCGTTCCCGATGGTGACCCAGTTCGCCATCGAGCCCCACGCGTTCATGGCGGCCCCCGACGGCGACGGCGTGGCCGTGTGGTCCACGATCCAGCACCCGAACTGGCTGCAGAAGACGATCGCGGGCCTCACCCGCCTGCCGCTCTCCAAGGTGCGCGTGTACGCCCCCGACCCGGGCGGCGGGTTCGGCGGCAAGCAGCACGCGAAGTACGAGCCCGCGGTCGTGTTCGCGGCGCTGCGCCTCCGGCAGCCGGTACGCCTGGTGCTCAGCCTCGAGGAGACGTTCCAGGCGGTCCGCCGCGCGGCGTGCGAATTGCGGGTGCGGACGGGCTTCACCCAGGACGGGCGGATCGCGTTCCAGGACATCGAGGCCGACTACCTCATCGGCGCCTACACCGACATCGCCGACCGCGTCGTGGGCAAGGGCTCCTACCCGGCCGCCGGGCCGTACAACGTGCCCGCGGTCCGCATCGTGGCCCACTCGGTCCTCTCCCACACCGTGCCGTCCACGGCCTTCCGCGGGTTCGGCTACCCGCAGATCAACTGGGCGGTGGAGTCGAACCTCGACGAGGGGGCGCGGGCGCTCGGGATCGATCCCCTCGAGCTGCGGCTGCGCAACCTCGCCGGGCGCGGCGACCGGTTCATCCCGTTCGACACGCCGTGCGACGGCGACTGGGCGCAGGCCGTCCGCACCGCGGCGGACCTGATCGGCTGGGACCGCCCGTGCCCGCCCGGCCGTGGGCGCGGCATCGCCGTCGGGATCAAGTCCGGCCCCACGACGGGACTCTCGTACTCGATCGTGCGCCTGCTCGCGGACGGTTCGGTGGTGGTCTACGCGGGCACGTCCGACATGGGCCAGGGCGCGCGGACCGTGTTCGCCCAGATCGCCGCCAGCGAGCTCGGCGCCCCGCTCGGCTGGGTCACCGTGGTGATGGGCGACACCGCCGTCGTCCCGTACGACCAGCAGACCTCGGCATCGCGCTCGACCGTGCTGATGGGCAACGCGGTCCTCAACGCCTGCCGCGACATCCAGGGCAGGCTGCGGGCGATGGCCGCCCGGCTGCACGGCGTCGACGAGGCCTCGGTCAGCGTCGAGGCCGGGGTCGTGCGGCTGCCCGACGGCCGCGAGCTCACGCCGCTCGAGGTGCTCAAGCCCGGCCTCGGCCGGCTGGGCGGCGAGGTCACCGGGGTGGGCGAGGCGCGCAAGGAGGCCGAGGCCGGCCACCCGCTCGGCGGCGCGCCCGCGTTCTTCGAGTTCAACTGCACCGCGATCGAGGCCGAGGTGGACCGCGACACCGGCGACGTGACGGTCCACCGCCACGTCACGGTGAGCGACGTGGGCAAGGCGATCAACCCGCTCCAGGTCCGCATGCAGGACGAGGGCGCCGCGATCATGGGCCTCGGCCACACGCTCATGGAGCACTACATCTTCGACGAGGCGGGGCGCATCCGGAACCTCGGCGCCATCGACTACCGGATCCCCACCTCGATGGACCTGCCGCACGAGCTCGAGAGCGCAGCCGTCGAGAACGCCGACGGTCCAGGCCCGTACGGGTCCAAGGGCATGAGCGAGGGGGCGCTGCTGTGCGTGGCGCCCGCCGTTGCCGCCGCCGTCCGCGACGCGACCGGCGTGGCGATCCGCGACCTCCCGCTCTCGCCCGAGCGCGTGTGGCGAGCGCTGCAGGCCGGGCCGGTGCCCGGCGACGCGGAGGGATGACGATGGGCGAGGACGTCGAGGTCGGGCCGGTCGGCGACATGCCGGCCGCGCAGGTGGTGGCGGCGGCGAGGATGGTCCGCGAGGGGCGCATGATCTCGCTCGCGGCCCCGCGGTTCCCGGGCATGCCCCTGTTCCCCGGGCACCCGCCGTTCCAGGTGCTCAACTACCGCACCCCGCGGGGGATCCGCGTCACGGGCGCCCAGCCGTGGGGCCCGGTCAACGACGCGGGCCTCGGCTACATGGCCGAGTACGTCATGGCCACCAGCCACTCGGGCGCGCACATGGACGCGCTGGCCCACATGACCGTGGACGACGACATGCACTGGTACGGCGGCGGCCGTGCGGACGAGCACCTCACCGACTTCGGCCCGGTGCACGGCGACGCGTCCAAGATGCCGCCGTTCTTCACCCGGGGCGTGCTGGTCGACGCGCCCACGTTCCGGGGCGTTGACTGCCTGCCCAAGGGCTCTCCGATCGACGCGGCCGAGATGGAGGCCGTCTGCCGGGCGGAGGGCGTCGAGGTCCGGCCGTGGGACGTCGTCGTGATCCGGACCGGCTACATGGGCCTGTGGCCCGACGCCGAGCGCATGGCCGCCCACAAGACCGCTGGCCCGGACATCTCGGCGGCCCGCTGGATGCTGGACCGCGGCGTGATCGCCGTCGGCTCGGACACCGAGACCTTCGAGGTCCAGCCCGCGCCCGACCCGGGGCCTGAGGGCAACCCCCAGCCCGTGCACACTGCGCTGCTCATCGAGCGCGGCGTGTACATCATGGAGAGCCTCGACCTCGAGGAGCTCGCCCGCCAGAGGGTGTACGAGTTCGCGTTCGTCGCCCTGCCCGTCAAGATCCGCGGCGCCACCGCATCGATGGTGGACCCCGTCGCCATCGTCTGAGCGCGTCCTCCGGCGTCCCGGCGGACCATTGGAACCGACCTCGAGCCCCCGAAAGGACCGGCCCGTGACCTACGTCTACGCGTACGACCACCGCCACGACCTCCCGTTCGACCAGCTCAAGCTGCTCCTCGGGGGCAAGGCTGCCGGCATCAATGCCATGGCCGTCGGGCTCGGCCTCCCGGTGCCGCCCGCGTTCGCGCTGACCACCGAGGCGTGCAACCGCTTCCTCGCCGACGGCTGGCCCGACGGGCTCGACGCGGCGGTCCGCGAGCACATGGCCCGGCTCGAGGCGATCGTCGGGCGCCGCTTCGGCGACGCGGCCGACCCGCTGCTCGTCTCGGTGCGGTCGGGCGCACCGGTGTCGATGCCCGGGATGATGGAGACGATCCTCAACCTCGGGCTCAACGCCGACACCGAGCGGGGGCTGGCGGCGGCGTCGGGCGATCCCGACTTCGCGCGCAACTGCCACGACCGCTTCCACGCCCTGTACCGCGACGTGGTCGGTGTCGAGGCCGTGCCGACCGACCCGTGGGCCCAGCTTCGGGGCGCGATCGAGGCCGTCTTCCGCTCCTGGAACGGCGAGAAGGCGAAGACCTACCGCAGCCACGAGGGGATCAGCGAGACGCTGGGCACGGGCGTGGTCGTGCAGGCGATGGTGTTCGGCAACCTCGGCGACGAGTCGGGCACGGGCGTGCTGTTCACGCGCAACCCGGCGACCGGCGAGCACGAGCTCTACGGCGACATCGTGTTCGGGGGACAGGGCGAGGACGTCGTGGCCGGCACCCACGACACGCTCCCGGTCTCGTGCCTCGACGACCGCATGCCGGAGGTGGCCGCGGAGCTGCACCGCCACGCGGCCGCGCTCGAGCACCACTACGCCGACGCCCGCGACATCGAGTTCACGATCGAGCGCCGACGGCTCTGGATGCTCCAGGACCGGACGGCGAAGCGGACGGACCCGGCCGCCCTGCGCATGGCGGTGGAGATGGCCGAGGACCCGTCCTTCCCGCTCACGCGCGAGCAGGCGGTCCAGCGTGTGGCCCGGATCCTGGCCGAGCCGCCCAAGCACGTCGTCCAGGCCGGCGACGCTGGCGTGCCGCTGACAACCGGCCTGGGCGTCTCGCCGGGGGTCGTGTGCGGCGAGGTGGCGCTCACGGCCGAGGACGCGGCGGCCCGCGCCGAAGCCGGGCGCGACGTGATCCTCGTCCGCGCGGAGACCTCGCCCGACGACGTCCACGGGATGGCGCGCGCCTGCGGGATCCTCACGGCCACGGGCGGGTTCGCATCACACGCGGCGGTGGTCGCGCGCGACTGGAACAAGCCCGCGGTGGTCGGCGCGTCGGAGGTGGCGCCGGATCCGTCGGGCGGCACAGTCGCCATCGCGGGCCGGGTCTATCCCGCCGGCACGCTGATCTCCATCGACGGGTCCACGGGCGACGTGTTCGAGGGCCGGGCTGCAGGTGTCGAGGAGGTCGTGCCCGAGGCGAAGGTGCTGCTGGGCTGGGCACACGAGCTCGGCATTGTCCCCGATGCGGAGGGGACCGCGCCCGCGCCGGCCGGCGCGGGCGTCGCGTCTCCGCCTGACGGCGCACCTGCGTCGGCTGACGCTGCGCTCCGGATGCTCGTCGTGCGCGACTTCCGCGACCCCGCGAGCCTGGCCGCGGCCCTCGGTTGCCCCGCCGATGACGCGACGGCCGTCCTCGGGGAGCTCGTCGGGAGCGGGCTGGCCGAGCCGTCGGCGGGAGCGTTCAGGCTCACCGCGGACGGGAAGGCGCTCGGCGCGCAGCTCCTGGCGTCGGATGCCGCCGCCTGGGGCGCCGGGCCCGCCGCCGCCGCGCTCGACGCGTTCATCGTGCTCGACCGTCGTGTCAAGGCGTTCGCCACCGCGTGGCAGCTCAAGGACGGGGCGCCCAACGCGCACGCCGATGCCGACTACGACGCCGGGGTGCTGGCGAGCCTCGCGCCGCTGCACGCCGACGTGGAGGCGTGGCTGGACGGGGCCGTGGCCGGGCTGCCGCGCCTCGCGCAGTACGGCGTCCGCCTCGCCGCCGCTGCCGAGGCCGTCGCCGGCGGCAACGGCAAGTACGTCGCCTCACCGCGCGTGGACTCGTACCACGGCGTGTGGTTCGAGCTCCACGAGGACCTGATCCTGCTCGCCGGCCGCAACCGGGCCGACGAGGTCGCGGCCGGGCGCGCCTGACGGGCCGGCGGGGCGCAGCTCGGGCGCGGGCTCAGGCCTCCTCGCGCCGACGCGTAACCTGACAGGCGCCGCCGCGGGACCGCGGCGGCGGCGCGTTGCCTGCTGGGCGACGCGACGGCCGGCCGAGCCCACGGACGGGCCCCGGCACGGTCGGTCTGTCGCCTGCGGGGCGCCGGAGCGACGCCCAAGTGGCGCGGCGTGCACCTGGCGGGTGGCGGCCCGGCTGAGGACGCTGGTCAGCCGCCCGGCCGTCGGTAGCGCTCGTGGAACGCGCGCCGCCGGAAGCCCACCGCCTGGTACAGGGCCTCCGACGCGAGATTGTCCGCGTCCGAGAACACCTGGACGAGGTCCGCCCCGAACTCGCGGTAGCGCCGCAGCCCGTGGCAGAGCAGGGCGGCCGAGAGGCCGCGGCGCTGGTGGAGCGGGTCCGTCCCGACCGGCTCGAACTCGCCCACCCGTGCAATCGGGTCCCACCAGGCCATCGCGAACGACGCGATCGTGCCGTCGGGCGCCTCGACCACGAGGTCGTCCTCGAGCCGGTACCCGGGCAGCCCGAGCAGCCGCTCATACTTCTCGGCACGCATCTTCGAGGGGGCGAACGCCGCGCGGTGGGCCGCGACCCGGATGCCGATCTCCTCCGGTCCGGCGAGGGACCGGATGCGGTAACCCTCGGGCACGGGCCGGTCGTCGATGGGCGAGTCGCCCGCGACCGTGCGCACGAAGTGCGAGAGCCGCGTGTGGCGCTGCGGGCTCGAGGCGCCCGGGATGCGCTCGAAGCCGTACTCGACGAAGAGGGCACGGGCGCGGTGGTCGTCGTCGGCGGCCCACGCCTCGACCGCCCCGTCGCCCTCGCCGCGCCCTGCTCGCGCTGACGCGTCCTCGATCGCGGAGGTGAGGATCGCCCGTTCGACCGCCTCGTCAGCGGCCTCGTCGCCGGTCCAGATCCCGTAGTCGAGGCCCTCGCCGTCGAACCAGCTCCAGGCGGCCGCCTCACCCTCCGTCTGCCAGAGGCGAAGGCGGTCGCCCAGCTCCGCGGGCCACGCCTGGGCGTGCCACCAGGCGAGGTCGCCGAGCAGCGCCGACACGCGCGGCGACCCGGCGAGCCACGCGCGCGTCAGGACGCTGCCTGCGGCTTGGAGATCGTCGAGGCCGGAGGCGGTTCGAGACGTCAGCATGGCGCCATCGTGCCGCGAGTCGCGAGCTCGCGCAGGGCGCACGGGGGCGCAGGGACGAGGCCTCGCCGCCAGCCCCGCCGACCGCCTGGCGGGCATCCCCGCGCACCAGCCCGCAGGGCGGGCGGATCGGCGCGCAAGGGGGGCGGTTCGGCGCGTGAGACAGCCGGCGACGGCGCGGCACAACCTGTCTCGCGCGTGGACCCGCCCGCTGGCCGGTCACGTGCAACGGGATGACCGCCGAACGGGCCCTGACCGCTCAGCGGGCATCCCGGATCGCAGTCCTCAGGCCGGGCCGGCCACCGCGAGCTGCTTGAACTCGGCCACCTGGCCGCGGATCGCGCGCTCGGTGGGCAGCCGCTCCACCGACGAGGCGCCGAAGAACCCGTGCACGCCGGGCATGCGCCGGAGCGCCTCGCCCACGTTGGCCGGCTCGTCGAACGGCCCGCCGTGGCAGAGCACGATGACGTCCTTGCGCACGCTGCGGCCCGCCTCGGCCATCCCCATGACCTTGTCGATCGCCTGGTCGAGCGTGAACGCCACGCCCGCGCCGATCGTGCCCGCGGTCGTCAGGCCCACGTGGGCGACCAGCTGGTCGGCGCCCGCCGCGACCATCGCCTTGGCCTGGTCGGGGTCGAACACGTACGGCGAGCAGAAGATGTCCTGGGCGTGGGCCTCGGCGATGGCCGCCACCTCCTTGTCATAGCCCATCCCGGTGGCCTCGAGGTTCTTGCGGAAGTCGCCATCGATCAGGCCCACGGTCGGGAAGTTCTGGACGCCGTCGAAGCCCAGCTCGTGCAGTTGGCGGAGGAACACCCGCATCATCCGGAACGGGTCCGTGCCGTTGATGCCGGCGAGCACGGCCATGTTCTTGACGACGGGGAGGACCTCGGCCGCCATCTCGACGACGATGGCGTTCGCGTCGCCATAGGCGAGCAGGCCCGCCAGGGAGCCGCGCCCGGCCATCCGGTAGCGGCCGCTGTTGTAGATGATCGCCATGTCGGCGCCGCCGGCCTCGGCCATCTTGGCGCTGATGCCCGTGCCGGCGCCGGCGCCGACGATCGGGATCCCCGCTTCGATGTTGGCCCGCAGGCGGCGCTCGAGCTCGGCGCGCGGAATGAACGGCATGGTGTGACTCCTCGAAGTGGCCGGGCTCAGGCCTTGGCGAGCATGCCCAGGAGGCGGTCGGCCAGGGCGTCCGCGAAGGCCGGGTCGTTGATGTTGGCGTCGATCTCGACGAGGTCGACCTTAGACCGGTCGAGGTTGGCGCGCAGCGCGTCGAACAGGGCGGCGTCGGCGGCCGGGTCGTGGAACGGCATGCCCTCGGCGTCGATCATGCTGACGCCCTTGAGCGGGATGTAGAGCGCCGTGGGGCCCGTGGCCGCGTTGAGCTTGCCGGCGATGATCTCGCCGAGCTGGCGGTTCTCCTCGGGCGTCGTCCGCATCAGGGTGACCTGCGGGTTGTGGACGTAGATGTTCCGGTCCCGGAACTGCTCAGGCACGGTCTCCTTGGGCCCGAAGTTGACCATGTCGAGCGCGCCCAGCGAGACCACCTGGGGGATGCCCGCCTTCGCCGCGGCGTCGAGACGCGTCGGGCCGGCGGACAGGACCCCGCCCACCAACTCGTCGCACCACTCGGTGGTCGTGACGTCGGCGACGCCCGCCACGAACCCGTCGGCGATCAGCGACTCCATGGCGCGGCCGCCGCTGCCGGTCGCGTGGAACACGAGCACCTCGTAGCCGCCAGACTCGATGCGCTCGCGGACGCGGTCGACGCACGGCGTGGTGACGCCGAACATCGTGGCGGCGACGAGCGGCTTCGCCTCGGCCGTCCCGGCCTCCTGCTCGGCCATGCCGCAGATCGCGCCGGCGGCGTTGGCCAGGACGCGGCGGGAGACGCGGTTGAGGCCGGCCACGTCGACGACCGAGTACATCATCGTGATGTCCTTCACGTCGACGTAGGGCGCCACGTTGCCCGACGCCATCGTCGAGACGATGAGCTTGGGCATCCCGACCGGCAGCGCCTGCATGGCGGTGGCGCCGATCGAGGTCCCGCCCGATCCGCCCATCGCGAAGGCGGCGTCGAAGCCGTCGGCCGCCAGCATCTCGAGGGCCAGGGCGCGGGCGCCGAGGCCCATGATCTCCAGCGCATGCCCCCGGTCGCGCCGCTCGCGCAGCTCGGCCAGGCTCCCGCCACCCGCCTCCGCCGCTCTTGCAGAGGGGCTGTCGGGCTCGAACGCGGGCTCGCCCAGGACGCCCGCGTCGAGCATGAAGACCCGGTGGCCGCGCGCCCGGATCAGGTCGCGCACGTACGCGTACTCCCGACCCTTGGTGTCCAGCGTCCCGATCAAGAGGATGGTCTTCGCCGCCATACGGCCTCCTTCTGCCCGACGGTCGCCGGGCTGAAACCCGATGGGGACGCCTACGAACTGACCTTGCCCGCGACTGGGGCTAGGGGTTGACGATGATCTTGATGGCGCCGCTCGCGCGGTCGTTGAACGTGTCGATCGCCTGCTGGTACTGCTCGAGCGGGAAGCGGTGGGTGATGAGCTCCTTGACGCGGACGCGGCCCTGCTCCACGAGCGGCAGGACGCGGCGCATCTCGCCCGCGGACGCGCGCGAGCCCACCAGCTCCACCTCGTCGAGGACGAGGCGCTGCAGGTTGATCGCGACGCCCTCGGTGGGGATCCCGACCGCCGCCACCCGGCCTCCGCGGCGGGCGATCGCGAGCGCGGCGTTGACCATCTCTGGGACGCCGGCACACTCGAGGACCACGTCCGCGCCGAGGCCTCCGTTGCGGCTCCTGGCATCGGCGACCGGGTCGCCGGTCGTGCTGTCGACCGTGTCGAAGCCGAGCGCCGCCGCCTTCTCCAGCCGGTACCCCCGTCCGACCACGACCGCCCGGGCCGCGCCCATCGCGAGCGCCGCGTCGGCGGCCAGCAGGCCGATCGTCCCGGCGCCCGTGATCGCCACCGTGTCGCCCGGGCGGACGCCGCCCCGCACCGCCACGTGGAGCGCGATCGACGCCGGGTCGACGAGGGCGCCCTCGTCGAACGAGAGGCCGTCGGGCAGCCGGAAGATCGTCTTGATCCCCTGGACGACGAAGGTGGCGTCGGCGCCCTGGTAGTTGTGGCCGTACTGGCGGTGGAGGCCCGGCTTGCCGTAGTTCTCGCACAGGTTGTAGCGGCCCTCGACGCACTTCTGGCACACGCCGCAGGCGTCGTGGGAGGTGCCGGCCACGCGGTCGCCGACCTGCCAGCCGTAGCCCTCGGCGCCCGGGCCCAGCGCCGCGATCTCGCCAGCCCACTCGTGGCCCGGGATGAACGGGAACGCCGGCGGCCAGAAGCCCGGGTAGTCGCCGTGGATCAGGTGGGCATCGGTCCCGCAGATCGACACCGCACGGACGCGGGCGAGGACCTCGTTGCGGCCCGGCTCGGGCACCGGCACGTCGTGGATCTCGAGCACGCTCGGGGCCTGGAGCACGAGGGCCCGCATCGTCGCGGGAAGGGTGGTCACGGCGTCGGCACCTCCGGCGTGGTCTGCGCGCGGCGGTAGCGGCCAACGCGCCGAGCGATGATCGATTATCGAACAGATGGCGGCTCTGCGCTAGGGGAAGGGCGACATCTGCTGACCCTTCTCGGCCGGCCGGGCAGCCTCCTCGCTATTCGCCCAGCGCGCCTACGGACGCATGACGCGGGTTCACATTCTCCAGTGGCATGGGATTCCGCGGCTGGCGGCTCCTCCGGCGGGATGCATCCCACCGTGGAATGAGATCACGCGCGACGCACCCGTGGAGGCGCTGTGCGAATAGCTCCGAGCGGGTCCATGCGCCCGCCGCGGTTCGGCGGCCCGCCGCAGGATCATCGACCCCTACAGGATCATCCGGGAACGCGCTGAGCGCCGTTCCCGATCACCCCGCCCGCAGCGGCCCCTTCGCGCGCAGCCACCAGTCGTCGACCACCGGCGGCAGCGCGGCGTCGATCACCAGCACCTCCTCGGGCGTGACCGGCGCGTCGGCGATCGCACGCGGCTGGACGGGTTCCGAGAACAGCACCGCATCGTCGAGGCGGTCGCCGGCGAGGTGCGCCAGCGACACGGTCTGGCCGCGCCAGGTGTCGAGGTTGAGGGCGTGGACGCCGTGGAACAGCGTCGGCGCGGCGACCGGCGTGTGGCCGAAGACGACCCGCTCCATGCGCGCGTGTCGATAGACGGACCACGCGGACGCGGACGGGAAGGCGTCCTCGGCGTTGAAGAACCGCTGCCGGATCCAGAGCCGCTGCGCACTGCCCTCGAACGCGGCGAGGTCCTGGCCCGGCACCGGCCCGCCATGCACCAGCAGCACGTCGCGCCAGCGCGCGTACGGCGCGAACGACCAGGCGAGGTCGCGTACGTCGGGCGCGGCGGCGAGGAAGCGGCCGGCGATCTCGCCCGCGCTCGCGCCGCGCCAGTCGGCCTCGGTCATGCCTGCCGACAGCAGCGTGGCGGCGCCGCCGAAGGTCATGAACGCGCGGAAGATGTCGGGCACCCCGTCGAGCGCGCCGAGGAACTGGATCTCGTGATTGCCCTCGAGCAGCACGACCATGCCGCCTCGCCCCGGGGCCTGCACGCGCAGCGACGCCATCCGCCGGACGAGGCCGACGCTGTCGGGCCCGCGGTCGACGAGGTCGCCGGTGACCACGAGCGCCGTGCCGGCCGGGGCGGTCCAGGTCCCGGCGCCGTCGGTCAGCCCGGCTCGCGCCAGCAGGCGGTCGGTCGCGGCGAGCTGGCCGTGCAGGTCTGACGCGGCGAACACGTCGAAGTCGTCGGGGATCGTGATGGGCGCGACGCGGACGGGCATGGCCCATGGATACGCCACCGCGGCTGTTTCGTCCACCGCCGCTCGTTCGGGCAGTCCAACCCGTCTATACTGGTTGGGCGATCCCTGGTCCGCCCAGCCACGTCGTGCCGCGCCCTTCGGCCCCTGCCGCAGCCGCCGGCCACCCGGGCAGCTGCCAGCCGACAGGGAGCGGCATGACGCAGTCCATGAGGGTCCTCGCGTGACGGACGCCCTCGACCGCCGGGCCGCCGGCGACGCCCGAGATGGCCATGCTCCCGGGCGCAGCGCCGTCCCGCACTGGCGTCGCATCGAGCTGGCGCTCCGGGACCGCATCGGGGCCCTGGCGCCCGGCGACGAGCTCCCCTCGGACGCCGACCTGTGCCGCGAGTTCGGTGTGAGCCGCATGACAGCCCGCAACGCGATGACCCGGCTCGTCGACGACGGCCTCGTGGTGCGCGTCTCGGGTCGCGGCAGCTACGTCGCCGAGCCGCCCGCCCACCGTCGTGCCGACCGCCTGCTCACCTTCAGCCACGAGATGCGCCGCCGCGGACGCCACCCGTCATCGCGCCTGCTCGCGCGCGAGATCCGCCCGTCCTCGCCCGCCGAGGCAGCGTCGCTCGGGATCCGGGCCTCGGAGCCTGTCGTGGTGGTGCGCCGGCTGCGGTGCGCCGACGACGAGCCGATTGCGCTCGAGACCGCCGTCCTGATCGCGCCGGTCGCCGCCGTCGTGCTGGCCGCGGACGTTGAGCAGGGCTCGCTCCACGAGGCGCTCGCGAAGGCCGGCTGGCACCTGCGCCGCGGGACGGCGACCATCAGCGCGGCCGGGGCGACGGCCGAGGACGCCCGCCTGTTCGCCGTCCGTCGTGGCGATCCGCTGCTCGTGGAGCAGCGCGTCATCGCCGACACCCACGGCCGCCGTGTGGAGTCCACCGAGAGCCGGTATCCCGCCGACCGCTATGCCCTCGACGTCCAGTTCGACGTCGAGCCCGACACCACCCAGGAGTCCTGATGCCCACCGGCCGTGAGCGCATCCGCGCCACCCTCGCCCACCGTGAACCCGACCGGCTGCCGTTCGACCTCGGCGGCACGCGCCTCACCGGCATCCACGTCAACGCCTACCGCCGCCTCCGCCCGGCCCTCGGGCTGGAGCCGCGCGAGCCGAAGGTCGGCGACCTCACCCAGCAGCTCGCCGAGGTGGAGCCCGACGTGCTCGACGCGCTGGGCTGTGACGTCCGCAACGTCGCCCCGCGGGCCGCCTCGACCTACCGTCGCGAGTTCCGCGAGGACGGCGAGCACCGCTGGTTCACCGACGAGTGGGGCGTCGGGCGGCGGATCCCGCTCCGGGACGGGCTGTACTACGACTCGTTCGCGCCGCCGCTGGCCGGCGAGCCGGACGATGCGGCGATCGACGGGTTCGCGTGGCCGGACCCTGGGGACCCGGCCCGCTACGAGGGCATGGCCGGCGAGGCCCGCCGCTACGCCGACGAGGGCCGCGCGGTCCACGTGGGATCGATCTGCGGCGGGCTCACCGAGGGCCTGTTCAAGATGCGCGGCTTCGAGGACGGGTACATGGACCTCGCGGCCGAGCCCGCCCGGGCGCGGCGGATCATGGAGCGGATCCTCGAGATCAAGCTCGCGTACTGGGAGCGCGTGCTGCCGCTGGTGGGCGGCGCGGTGGACGTCGTGGGCGAGGCGGACGACCTGGGCGGCCAGACGCGGCCGCTGTTCTCGCCCGCCACGTACCGCGCGCTCGTGAAGCCGCTGCACCGCGAGCTGCTCGACTTCCTCCACGCGCGCACCGATGCGAGGGTGTTCTTCCACACCTGCGGATCGGTGCGCGAGCTGATCCCCGACCTGATCGAGATCGGTGTCGACGTGCTCAACCCCGTGCAGGTGTCCGCGGCCGGCATGGACTCGGCCGAGCTCAAGCGCGAGTACGGGCGCGACCTCGCGTTCTGGGGCGGCGGCGTCGACACGCAGCACGTCCTGGGCAGCGGGACGCCCGACGAGGTCCGCGCCGAGGTCCGGCGCCGGATCGATGACCTCGCGCCCGGCGGCGGCTTCGTCTTCGCGACCGTCCACAACATCCAGCCCAACGTGCCGCCCGAGAACATCCTGGCGATGCACGCGGTGGTCCGAGCGTGGGGGCCTGTCCATGCGTGAGGTCGTCGCTGGCCGACTCGTACTCGCCGACGGGCTCGTCCCCGGCCGGGTCGTGGTTGAGGACGGGCGGATCGCGGCCGTCGAGCCGGACGAGGCGGCGGCGTCGGGCCCGTACATCGCCCCCGGCTTCATCGACGTCCACTGCCACGGCTGGGGCGGCCATGACGCGACCGGCGACGCCGCCGCGCTGACGGGCATGGCCCGGGCGCTGCTCCGGCGGGGCGTCACCTCGTTCCTGCCCACGGCGCCGACCCTGTCCGCCGACGAGCTGCCGAGGTTCGCCGGCCGCGTCCGCGCCTGGATGCCGACCGCGCCGGCCGACGGCGCCGAGCCGCTCGGGTTCAACCTCGAGGGCCCGTTCATCGCGCCCGCGCGCAAGGGCGCCCACGACCCGGCGCTGCTGCGGACGCCCGCCGACCTCGACCCCGATGTCGTGGACCGCGTCCTCGACGGCCTGCGGATCATGACGATCGCGCCCGAGCTGCCCGGCTCGCTCGGGCTCATCGCGCGGCTGGCCGAGCGGGGGATCGTGGCGTCCATCGGCCACTCGGCGGCCACGCTCGACGAGGCGCGGGCGGGGTACGCCGCTGCGGCCGGGCGCGCCACCACCACGCACCTGTTCAACGCGATGACCGGCGTGGACCACCGCAATCCCGGACTGGCCGTCGTCGCGCTCACCGACGACGACGCCTACGCCGAGCTGATCGCCGACGGCTTCCACGTCCACCCCGCGCTGTGGCCGATTATCACCCGCACCAAGCCCGCGGACCGCCTCGTGCTGATCAGCGACGCGCTGCCGCTCGCGGGCATGGGCGACGGGCGCACGCGAGTCGGCGGGCTCGAGGTCGAGGTGCGCGCCGGGCGGGCGACGCTGCTGGGCACAGACACGCTCGCGGGCTCCACGATCGCGCTGGACTCGGCGGTCCGGAACCTCGTCCGGGCGGGGCTGCCGCTGACGCGCGCGGTGGCGGCCGCCTCCGCCAACCCGGCGGCGCTGCTCGACGCCGACGACCGCGGGCGTCTCGAGGTGGGGCGGCTCGCGCACCTCGTGGAGCTGGACGACGAGCTGCGGGTGCGGCGCGTGCTGCGCGGGGCGACTTGGGTCGAGGCCGCCTGACGGGCTGGATCGGTCAGGCGACATCGCAGGAGCGCGCTCAGTGCTATCGGGCGGGGCCCGTCCAGCGCACCGACCGCTCGAAGCGCGGGACGGGCGGCTATTCGTCCAGCGTGCCAACGGATGCGTCGCGCGCATTCCCATTCGCCGGCGGCATGGGATCGCGCGGCCAGCGGCCTTTCCCGCGCTGGCTCATGCCGCAGTCGAATGGAACGGCGGCGGACGCGAAGATAGAGACGCTGCGCGAATAGCCCGCGGGTCGGCTCGCCAGGGCGTCAGGTGGGCGACGGCGTAAGGCGCGCGCCGCCCGGCCGATCGCGATGAACTCGGGCGGGCCGTCCGGCTCGTCCTGGCGCCTGGCTTCAGCCGCGCGCCGCCCGACCGATCGCGACCGCCTCAGCTGCAGCGGCGGTGATGGCCTCCCAGCGGTGCTCGCGGATCGCATCAGCGGGCGCGATCCAGGTCCCGCCGCAGGCCACGACGGCCGGGACGGCCAGGTACTCCGCGAGGTTCGGAGCCGTGACGCCGCCAGTCGGGACGAACCGCACGTCGCGGTACGGTGCGGCCAGGGCCCTGATGTAGCGCACGCCGCCCGACGCCTCGGCCGGGAAGAACTTGACGAGTCGCAGGCCGGCGGCGAGCGCCATCTCGATCTCGGTGGGCGTGGCGACCCCGGGCAGCATCGCTACCCCGCGCACGGCGGCTCGCGCCACCACGGCAGGCCCGAACCCGGGCGCGACGACGAACTCGGCGCCCGCATCGACCGCGCGGTCCACCGTGGCGGCGTCCAGCACCGTCCCCGCGCCGACCAGCACGTCCGGGCAGGCGGCCCGGATGCGGGCGATGGCGTCGGCGGCGGCGGCCGTCCGGAAGGTCACCTCCAGCATCGGCAGCCCCCCGTCGCGCAGCGCCTCCGCAAGCCCGGCCGCGTCGACAGCCTCGTCGATGCTCACGACAGGGACCACGCGGAGCTCGGCCAATCGCTCGGCCAGCGCCTCGACGCGCATCGTCAGCCTCCCACCACTCGGTCGAGGAAGGCCGCGTCCACGCGGCCACGGGCCATCGCGTCGCGGTAGGTGGCGATGGTCCGCTGGACGCCCTCGGCCAGCGGCGTGACCGGCTGCGGGCCCAGCGCGGCCTCGAGCGGCGCGCCGTCGAATGCCTCGGGGAACGGCAGGATCCGGTCGCCGAAGCTGATGGTCCCGCGCGAGGCCGGCGCGACCTGCGCGACGACCTCGACGATCTCGTCCACGCCGATCCGCGGCCCGCCGATGCTGAACACCTCGGCGGCCGGCCGATCCGACCGCGCCGCCGCGATGAACGCCGCTGCCACGTCCTCCACGAACTGGAACTGGCAGCCGCCGCCGAAGTCGATGTGGTACGGCCGCCCAGCCGCCGCCGCGATCATCGCGACCGTGGGCTTGGAGGTGACGCCCTGGTCGCGGCCGGGCCCATAGGCGGAGTGCGGCCGCAGACCCGTCGACGCCACCTCCCAGGTGTCCCAGTACACCCGGGCCGCCTGCTCGTTGGCCACCTTGAACACGCCGTAGTGCGAGGTCGGGTGCAGCTCGGCGTCCATGCCCACGACGTCGTCCGTGTAGTAGGCCTTCGGCCCGAAGACCGCGGCGCTGCTCGCGTAGACGAGGCGGCCCACCTCGAGCCGCCGCGCCAGCTCGAACATGACCGCGGTGCCCTGGACGTTGACGCGGGCGCCCGCGATCGGGTCGGCGGCGCAGAACGGGAGCTGGAGCGCCGCGAGGTGGATGATCCGGTTGACGGAGCCCCGGCGGGCCACGGCCTCGAGCGCCTCGAGGTCGCAGATGTCGGCGCTCACCACCTCAACCGCTGCCAGCTCCTCGTCGGTCAGGATCAGGCGCAGGCGCGCGTCCGAGCCACGCGCGGAGACGACCGTGACGGGCACGCCCTCCTGCACGAGGCCGCGGACGACCCACGCGCCGATGCAGCCGGTGCCGCCGGTGACCAGGAACCGCTCGTCGGGCATCGGGGCCTCCGCGTTCGCGCTGCCGGAGTGGGGGGTTGGGGCGGGCGGTGGAGGGTCCGCCCGCCCCTAGAGGACCTTCTGGTACGCGACGATCTCCATGCCCGCGTGCAGGGCGTTGAGCGCCGGCTGGAGCCCCTGGTGGACCTCGCTCACGCGCCAGGCGACCGCGTTGTCGGCCGTCTCCCAGCGGAACACGAGCTGGTACCGGTCGGCGTGCTCGGCCCCGCGCAGCAGGCTGCACTCGACCAGGCCCGGCATCTCGAGCACGGGGGGCCGGTACTGCTCGGCGATGAAGCGCTCGAAGTCGGCGGTCTTGTCGGGCAGAACGGCGAAGCTGATGTGGCGCTCGATCATGGCGGCGGCTCCGCTGCAGAAATTGGTCTGACCAGTTGACGACTCTATCAGACCGGGCCTAGCATCGCACGAGCCCCCACCGCGAGAGGACCACCGTGACCACCGATGCCCGTGCCACGCCCGACGGCGGCGGCGAGTCGCTCCCGGCGTGGCCGCGGTTCGCGGTCGTCGACCGGAGCACGCTCCCCGAGGAGATCGCCGCGCGCCTGCTCGACCTGATCCGGGCTGAGCAGCTCCGGCCGGGCGACAAGCTCCCCGCCGAGCGCGACCTCGCCGCGGAGATGCACGTGAGCCGCCCGGTGCTGCGCGAGGCGCTGCGGGCGCTCTCGATCATGAAGGTCGTCGAGATCCGCCAGGGCGCGGGCACCTACATCACGGCCCTGGAGCCGCAGCAGCTCGTGTCGCACCTCGAGTTCGTGTTCTCCAAGGACCCGGTCGCGCTCTCGCAGGTCATCGAGACCCGGCGGATCCTCGAGGTGGGCAACGTGCGCCTCGCGGCCCAGCGGATCACCCCCGACGAGCTCGCCGACCTCGCCGCGCTGCTCAAGCGCCTGCGCGGCGCCGTCGACGACGCCGAGCGCTTCGCCGAGCTCGACATCACGTTCCACGACGCGGTGTGCGAGGCGGCCGGCAACTTCCTGCTCGTCCAGTTCATGCGGGTGATCAACACGCTCGGCAAGGTGAGCCGCGAACGCACCGGCGCCGCCGCGACCGCCCGCAAGCGGGCGCTCAAGGACCACGAGGCGATCCTCGCCGCGCTGCGCGCCCACGACCCGGCGGCAGCTGCCGCGGCCATGGAGGCGCACCTGGCCCACGTCGAGGCGGCGCTCGCGAGCGCGATGGCCCCGGGCGCCAGGCGATGAACGTCCGCGGCAGCCACCAGTTCGCCGCCGCTCGCGAGCGCGTGTTCGCGGCCATCCGGGACCCGCGCACGCTGCTCGCGGTGATCCCCGGCTGCGAGGGGGTGGAGCAGGTGGCCCCCGACGAGTACGAGGGCCGTATCACGCTCCGCCTGCCGGGCGCGGTGGGCAGCTACCGCACGCACGTGCGCCTGGTCGACGTCGACCCGCCCGAGCGCTGCGGCCTCGACGGCCGCGTCGAGGGGCCGATGGGCACGATCACCGGCCGCGCGAGCTTCGAGCTCGCGGACGCGGAGCCGGGCACCGCCATGACCTACAGCGGCTCCGGCGTGATCGGCGGCCCGCTCGCCCGTCTCGACGGCGGCATCGCAGAACGCCTCGCCCAGTCGCTGATCGGCCAGGGCCTCGCCGCCCTGGACCGGCGCCTTGCCACGGAGGTCCACGAGTGACGGTCTCGAGCTACTTCCAGCCGGCCTCGGTGCCCGAGGCGCTCGCCCTGCTCGCCGAGCACGGGCCCGAGCTCCTCGTCATCGCCGGGGGCACGGTCGCGATGCCCCTGATCAACGAGGGGATCTCGCTGCCCGCCAAGGTGATGGGCCTCCGAGGGGTGGGCATCGACCGCGTGGAGCCCTCGGGCGACCGCCTGTGGGTGGGCGCCACGGCCACGCTGACCGCGCTGACCGCCCAGCCCCACGTGCCGCTGCTCGCCGAGGCGGCGCGCCACACCGCGAGCTGGCAGGTGCGGAACATGGGCACGGTCGGCGGCAACCTGTTCACGCCGTCGCCCGGCGGCGACGTGGCCACGGCGCTGCTCGCGCTCGACGCGCAGGTCGAGGTCGTGGGCCCAGCGGGCATCCGCGTCCTGCCGCTCGAGGGGTTCTGGACGGGCTTCATGACGACCGCGCTCGCGCCCGATGAGCTGGTGGTGCGCGTGGTCGTCCCGATGACCGCCGACCGCCAGGCGTTCCTCAAGTTCGCGCGCAAGGCGGCCAACACGCCCGCGGTGGTGACCGTCGCCGCTCGGGCGGCGATGGACGGCGACGTGGTGGCCGACGCGCGCGTCGCGCTCGGCGCAGCGGGTCCGCACCCGTTGCGCTCCGCCGGCGCGGAGGCGGCGCTGACCGGCCGCCCGCTCACGGAGGCGGTGATCGCCGAGGCGGCCGCGGCCGCGATGGCCGACGCCGAGCCCTTCTCCGATTCGGTCGCCTCGGCGTGGTACCGGCGGCGGATGGTGGGGGTGATGGTGGAACGGGCCCTGTCGCAGCTCGCGCAGCCCGCGGAGAGGGGTGCGTAGCGTGGCGTCAGTCATCGTCGAATTCGAGCTCGCCGGCCGCCCGGTGGAGGTGCTGGTCAGCCCGCTGGCCACGCTCCAGCAGGTGCTGCGCACGCAGCTCGGCCACACGTCCGTCCGGGACGGCTGCCGCCAGGGCGGCTGCGGGTCGTGCACGGTCCTGCTGGACGGCGAGCCCGTCCTCTCGTGCCTGCTCCCCGTCCAGGACGTCGCCGGCCGGAGCGTCACGACCCTCGAGGACCTCACCCCGGTGGACGGCCTCACGCACGTCCAGCGTGCGTTCCTCGACGCCAACGGCTTCCAGTGCGGCTACTGCACGCCGGGCATGGAGCTCATGACCAAGGCGCTGCTCGACCGGAACCCGTCGCCCAGCCGCGACGACATCGCGGACGCGCTGTCGGGCAACGTCTGCCGGTGCACCGGCTACGCGCCCATCCTCGCGGCCGTCGGGGCCGCTGCGGCGGCCGCGCGCGGGGAGGCGGCCCGATGACCGCGGACCTCCACATCGTCGGCGAGTCGATCGAGCGCTACGACGGCGCCGGCCACGTGACCGGCCAGACCAAGTACAGCGCCGACCTGACGTTCCCGGGCATGCTCCACCTCAAGATGGTGCGCAGCCCGCTCCACCACGCGCGCGTCCGGGGCGTGGACCTGTCCGAGGCCGAGCGCGTGCCGGGCTACGTGCGCGCGCTCACGCACGCGGACGTGCCGCACAACGTGTACACGATCCTGGGCCTCATCGGCGTGGAGCCCGAGGAGGAGTTCGTCCTCGCCGTCGACCGCGTGCGCTACGTCGGCGAGCCGATCGTGGCGATCCTCGCCGAGACCGAGGCCGCGGCCTACGAGGCGGTCGCGCGGGTGCGCCTGGACCTCGAGGAGCTGCCTGCGGTCTTCGACACGGACGAGGCCCTGCGACCCGACGCCCCCGTGGTGACGCACTGGGGCAACAACACGTTCATGTTCGAGGGCCACAATTGCCGGCGCGTTCGGTTCGGCGACGTGGAGGCCGGCTTCGCCCAGGCCGACCACATCGTCGAGGGCGAGTACCGCACCTCGCCCATCGAGCACGCCGCGCTCGAGCCGACCGGGGCCATCGCCGTCCCGGAGCCCAACGGCCGCTACACCGTCTACACCAACACCCAGGCGCTGTACTTCAGCCTCGACAACAGCTCGATCATCCTCCAGGTGGCGCCCAACCGGCTCCACTTCGTGGGCGGCACGGTCGGCGGCGGGTTCGGCGGCAAGGTGGACGTCATCGTCGAGCCGCTGGCCACCCTCGGCGCGATGAAGACCGGGCGGCCGGTCCGCTACGTCTACAACCGCCAGGAGGAGATGCAGGTCAGCTCCACGCGCAGCCCCTGGACGATCCGCATCAAGGACGGCGTCATGGCCGACGGCACGCTCGTGGCCCGCCAGGTGACGAGCTACGCCGACTGCGGCGCGTACAGCCGCCAGACGCCGTACGCGCTCACCAAGCACGCGGCCAACGCCGCGGGCCCCTACCGGATCCCGAACGTCAAGATCGACGCCTACTGCGTCTACACCAACCGCACGCCGACGTCGGCGATGCGCGGCTTCGGCGTCACGATGGGGTCGTTCGCGGTCGAGGTGCAGATGGACAAGATCGCGGAGGTCTGCGGGCTCGACCCCTGGACCGTCCGCTTCCGCAACGCCCACCGCAACGGCGACATCAAGCCCCACCGCAAGGCCGTGGCGGACTGCACGCTCGTCGAGACGATGCAGGCCGCCGCCGAGCTCGTCGGCCACGAGCTGCCGCCCGAGCTGCGGGCGATGACCTCGGCCCCTCGCGCCGGGCAGGACCCGCGCGCCGGGCAGGAAGGGGGCCGCTGAGATGGCGAGGCTGCGTGGCACGGGCATGGCCGCCGTCAACTACCCCACCGGCATGAACCTCGGCGGCGACCCGTCGCAGGCGCTCGTGCACGCGACCACGAGCGGCTCGTTCAACGTGGTGCTCGCGGCGGCCGACCTGGGCCAGGGGCTGCGGACCGTCATGGCGCAGATTGCCGCCGAGACGCTCGGCGTCACCTACGACCAGATCGTGATCCAGACCGCCGACACCGACACCGGGCCGCACGACATGGGCACGTTCGCCAGCCGCGCCACCCACCGCGTGGGCAACGCGGTCAAGGCGGCCGCCATCGAGGCCCGCGAGGCGGTGCTCGCGCTCGCGTCCGAGGAGCTCGAGGTGGCGGTCGACGACCTCGTGCTCGACGGGCAGGGCGGCATCCACGTCGCGGGCTCGCCCCAGAAGCGGCGGGACATCGCGGACCTCGCGTCCCGGGCGCAGTTCCAGTACGGGCGCACGATCGCCGGCCGCGGCGTCTACATGAAGCCCAAGAGCGAGGTGGACCCGGAGACCGGCGCCATGGACCCCGACTCCACCCAGGCCTACGCCTGCACGGTGGCCGAGGTGGAGGTGGACACTGAGACGGGCGAAGTGGCGGTGCTCAGCATCCGGAGCGCCTACGAGGTGGGCCGCCAGGTCAACCCGGCGCTCGTGCGAGGCCAGATCACCGGCGGGGCGTGGATGGGCATGAGCCACGCGCTCTACGAGACGACCGAGCCCTACTACCCGAGCCGCGACCACAGCCCCAAGGACTTCGCGGGGTACCTGATGCCCGGCATCGCGGAGCTGCCCGTCATCGACTCGGTGGTGCTCGAGGTCCCGTCGGCCAACGGGCCGTACGGCGTCAAGGGCGTCGGCGAGATGACCGCCAACTCGCCGATCCCGGCCATCGTCAACGCCATCTACCACGCGTGCGGGGTGCGGATCGACACCCTGCCCGTCACGCCGGAAGCGATCCTGCGCGGGCTCGACGCGCGGGCCGACCGCCGCCCGGCGCCGGAGGGAGCCGCATGAGCCAGATCACGACCTGGGACGAGTTCCCGACCGTCGAGTACGTCAAGGGCGTCTACCGGCAGGCCGTCTCGGGCGAGAAGGTGATGCTGACGCGCATCGTCTACCGCGACGGCGTGGTCATCCCCGAGCACAGTCACGAGGCCGAGCAGATCATGCTGGTCGAGGCCGGCCGGCTGTGGGCGAAGGTGGCGGGCGAGGAGCGCGAGGTCGGGCCGGGCTCGCTACTCGTCATCCCGTCGAACTGGGTCCACGCCTTCCGCCAGCTGGGCGACGAGGACGTGGTGTTCTACGAGGCGTTCGCGCCGATCCGCCTCGAGTACCTCATCGGCTTCAAGGGACCCGACCCCTCGCTCGGGATGATGCACGAGGCGTTCGACGCCTCGGGCGAAGCGGCCCGCAAGGTCTAGGCGACGGGCGAGATGGCGCTCGCGGTGCGCCCGGTCGAGGGCACGCGCTGGGACCTCGTGGCCCTGGGCGAGGTCATGCTCCGCCTGGACCCGGGCGAGGGCCGCATCGCCACGACGCGCGAGTTCCGCGTCTGGGAGGGCGGCGGCGAGTACAACGTCGCCCGGGGCCTCGCGCGCTGCTTCGGCCTGCGGACGACGGTCGTGACCGCGTTCGCCGACAACGCCGTCGGCCGGCTGGTCGAGGACTTGATCCGCCAGGGCGGCGTTGACGCAAGCCACGTCCGCTGGGTGCCGTTCGACGGCATCGGCCGCACGGTCCGAAACGGGCTCAACTTCACCGAGCGCGGTTTCGGGATCCGGGCCGGGCTGGGCGTGTCCGACCGGGGCCACACGGCGGCCTCCCAGCTGCGGCCCGGCGAGGTGGACTGGGACGGGCTGTTCGGCGGCGAGGGCGCGCGCTGGTTCCACGCCGGCGGCATCTTCGCCGGGCTCTCGGAGACGACCGCCCAGGTGGCGCGCGAGGCGATGCTGGCGGCGCGTCGCCATGGCGTGGTGGTGTCGTATGACCTGAACTACCGGCCCTCGCTGTGGGCGGGGATCGGCGGCGCGGCCCGTGCGCGCGAGGTCAACCGCGAGCTCGTCGGCCTCGTCGACGTGCTGCTGGGCAACGAGGAGGACTTCACCGCGGCGCTCGGGTTCGAGGTGCCCGGCGTCGACCCCGGGCTCACGGCGCTCGACCCGGCCGGGTTCGGCGCGATGATCGAGGACGTGGTGGCGGCGCACCCGAACCTGCGCGTCGTGGCGACTACGCTCCGGGCCGCGACGACGGCCACCCGCAACGACTGGGGCGCGGTCTGCTGGGCGGACGGGCAGTTGCACGAGGCGACCCGGCGGCCGGCCCTCGAGGTCCTCGACCGCGTCGGCGGGGGTGACTCGTTCGCGTCGGGCCTCATCTTCGGGCTGCTCGACGGGCGCGGGCCCGCGGAGGCCGTGGAATACGGCGCCGCCCACGGTGCGCTCGCGATGACGACACCTGGCGACACCTCGATGGCGACGCGGGCCGAGGTGGAGGCCGTCATGCGCGGCGCGGGGGCGCGAATCGAGCGCTGAACGGCTCCATCGAGCGCGTGCGCGTGGGCGTCAAGCGACGGTTGGCCCCTCCGACCGCTCGCGGGGTGACTTGCCACTGAGCCCCAATGGCGAGAGGGTTGCCACGAAATCGGCAGTCAGCGAAGACGGAGGCGTAGCGCCAGCCGCCTCAAGGCGAATCGTCGTACTTGACAGGGCATTGATACAACCATATGGTTGTATCAATGCAGGCAGCGTCCCAGCCCGACCTCATCTTCGCCGCCCTCGCCGACGCCACGCGGCGCGACATCGTGTTGCGCGCGCTCAGTGGTCACGAGGGGGTGGCGGAGTTGGCCAGCCACTACCCCATGAGCTTCGCGGCGGTGCAGAAGCACGTCTCGGTGCTCGAGCGGGCAGGTCTGGTCAGCAAGCGTCGCGCCGGCCGCCGGAAGGTGGTCCAGACCGAGATCGAGGCCCTGCTCCTGGCGCGCGGTCTGCTCGACGAGTACGAGGCGTTGTGGCGCGGCCGGGTCGACCGGATGACCGACCTCATCGCCGCCAGCACGGAGACCCAGCCATGACCGTGACCGCCGTTGTGAAGGATCCCGAGCGCCTAACGATGACGCTCACCGCCGAGTTCGACGCCACGCCCGAGCGCATCTGGCAGCTCTGGGCCGACCCGCGCCAGCTCGAGCGCTGGTGGGGGCCGCCGGCCTATCCCGCCACCTTCACCCGCCACGACCTGACACCCGGCAGCCGCGTCGAGTACCACATGACCGGCCCGAGCGGGGACCAGCCAAGAGGCTTCTGGGACGTGCTCGAGGCCGATCCGCCCCGGCGCCTCGTGTTCCGCGACGGGTTCGCGAACCAGGACGGCATCCCGGACGACTCGTTCCCGCGCACCGACGGCCACGTGACGATCGAGCCCATCGCGCCTGGCCGGACCCGGATGACCATCCAGAGCCAGTTCCCCAGCACGGAAGCCCTGGAGCGCCTGCTGGGCATGGGCATGGAGCAGGGCCTGACCGAGGCCGTCGGCCAGATCGATGCCATCCTCGAGGAAGGAGTCCCCGCATGACGACGATGCAGTCGGCCGCCCGCACGCTTGCCGTGCCCGGCGCCACGATCGCCTACGACGTCCGGGAGGCCGACGCGGTCGCGCACGAGCCCCCGCTGCTCCTCGTCGGCTCGCCCATGGGCGCGTCCGGCTTCGCCACCCTCGCCTCGCACTTCGCTGACCGCACGGTCGTCACCTACGACCCGCGGGGCGTGGAGCGCAGCGCAAAAGACGACCCGGCCACCGAGTCCACGCCCCAGCAGCACGCGGCGGACATCCACGCCATCATCGAGGCCCTCGGCGGCGGCCCTGTTGACCTCTTCGCGAGCAGCGGCGGGGCCGTCAACGCGCTCGCCCTTGTCGCGGCGCACCCGGAGGAGGTCCGGACCCTCGTGGCGCACGAGCCGCCCCTGGCCAGGCTCGTTCCCGACGGGGAGGCCGCCCTGGCGGCGACGCAGGCGGTCGCGGACGCGTATCAGCGCGAGGGCTTCGGCCGGGGCATGGCCCGCTTCATCGCCCTCGTCGGGCATCGTGGGCCGTTCAGCGCGGACGATGCGGCGGCACCAGGCCCCGACCCCGCGATGTTCGGGCTGCCGGCCGCCGATGACGGCAACCGCACCGACGCGCTGCTGTTCCAGAACATCATCTCAAGCACCCACTACGAGCCGTCGTTCGAGGCGCTCAGCGCCGCGCCGACGCGGATCGTGATCGGCGTGGGCGAGGAGTCCGAGGGACAGCTCGCGCACCGCGGCGGTCTCGCCGCGGCGGAGCGCCTGGGCATCGCGCCCGTCCGCTTCCCAGGCGATCACGGCGGGTTCCTCGGCGGCGAATACGGCCAGGCTGGCAGGCCGGAAGAATTCGCGGCGAAGCTGCGAGAGGTGCTGGCCGAGGCCTGATCGGGGCCGTGTGGGCCCGGGCCGGACTGGTCGGCCCGGGCGGGGCGTCGTCGCCGCCTAGACGGACGCGGCCTCGGGCTCCGCGCCCGCGCGGCCCTGGCGAGGCGCCGCCCGGGCCGGCACGATGGACGCAGCGGCGATGCCCGCGATCACGAGCCCGAAGCCCGCGAGGTCGGCGGGCCCGAGCGACTCGCCCAGGATGAGCGCCCCCGCGACCAGGCCGACCACCGGCGTGGCGAGGAAGCCCATCGCGGAGCTCAAGGGGCCGAGCGACCGCGTGATCGACTGGCTCGCCCAGTAGGCGAACGCCGTCGCGAGCGGGCCGCTGTAGAGGAGGGCCAGGACCGCCGCCGGCTGCCAGTCCACCCTGGCACCGGGCTCGAACAGGAGCGCGGCCGTGCCCACCACCACCGTCGCGAGCAGCAGCATCCACGGCTGGAGCTCGAGCGGCGATGCGTGCCAGTGGTGGCGCCGGATGTGGATCGTCACCCCCGCCCACATCACGCCGTACGCGGCGAGCGCGAGCGTGCCGGCGAGCTCGGCGGGGATGCCCCAGTTGATGACCGTCGGGTTCACGAGGATCGCCACCCCGGTCACGCCCAGGGCGATGCCCGCAAGCTCGCTGCGGCGCGGGACCACCCGGAACAGCAGCCACATCAGCAGCGCCACCCACAGCGGCATGGCGTAGGCGAGCACCGACGACCGGCCGGCCGGGACGGCCTGGAGCGCGAAATTCATGATCAGGATGCTGATCGCCATCTGGACCAGGCCCACCGAGAGGATCACCGGGAGGTCGGCGCGCGGCGGCCGGTGCAGGCGGCGGCCCGGCGCCATGATCGCGAGCATCGTCAGCAGCCCGGTGATCAGGCGAAGCGCCCCGTAGGTGAGGGGCGGGAAGTACGCGAGCCCCTGCTTCACGACCACCCAGTGGACGCCCCAGACGACCGAGAGCGTGGCCAGCAGGACGAGCGCCGCGGACCGGCTGTGGACGGCGGCGGGGCGGTCGGACGGCGGGGTGGCCACGCGCGAAGGGTACTCTGGCGATATCGATTACGCGCCGGGATCCCCGCCCGATGCCTGGCGCCCGCCCCCCGGCTCGCTGACGCTCCACCCGCCGTCGACCGCCACGACCTGCCCGGTCACCATGCGCGCCTCCGGCGAGAGCAGGTGGAGCGCCACGGGGGTCACGTCGTCAGCCGCGATCGGACCGCCGGCGAGCGGCTGCTTCTCGGCGAGGTAGGCGAGGATCGCCTCGTCCGACTGGGCGCGCCGGCTCATCGGGGTGGCCACGAGCGACGGCGCGATGGCGTTGACGCGGATGCCCTCGGGCGCGTACGCGGCCGCGGCCGCCCGCACGAGCGCCTCGATCGCGCCCTTGCTCGCCGCGTACGCGTGGGTTCCGAAGTGGCGGCTGGCGGGGTGCCGGGCGAGCTGGCTGGACATGAGCAGGATGGCTCCCCGGCCCCAGGCGCCGTCGCGCGGCTGGCCGAGCATGCGGCGCACGGCGGCCCGGGCGACGAGGAACTGCGAGGTCGAGTTCGCGCCCATCACCGCCTCCCAGCCCTCCAGCGTGGCCTCGTGCAGGAGGCCGTCGCCGAACCGCCGCCCGCTGATGCCGGCCACGCTGTAGCAGGCGTCCAGCCGTCCGATCCGGGCGTCGAACGCCTTGAACGCCGCCTCGACCGCGGCCTCGTCGCGCAGGTCGGCGGCAACCGTGGCCAGCGGGTTGCCGGCGGCAGTGGCCGCGTGCGCGAGGTCGGCCAGACGTCCCGCGTCGCGGGCGACGACGAGGACCTTGGCGCCCTCGGCGGCGAGCGCCAGCGCAGCGGCGCCGCCCATCCCCGTCGAGCCCGTGACGAGGACGCCACGGCCCTCGAACCGGCGCGTCGCTCATCGTGCTGCCGCCTGCGGCGCGGCGCTCGGCATTGTCGGCGGCAGGGGCTGGAGCAGCGCGCCGTCGGCGAGCAGGCGTGCGCGCAGGGCGTCGACGTCCACCTCTCTGAGGCACCGTGCCGCCCGCGGCTGCCAGCGCCGCCGCCGTGCCCGCGGCCTCGCCCATCGCCATGCAGGTGGCCATCGAGCGGGCGGACGCGTGGGCGTCGTGCGTGGCGGAGAAGCAGCGGCCGGCCACGAGGATCCCGTCGATGCCCGCGGGCAGGAGCGTCCGGTACGGGATGCCGTAGACGCCGCCCCCCGCGACGTAGCTCCACGCCGTGTCGCCGCCTGCGTGGTGGTCCTCGATCGGGGCGCCGCAGAGCGCGATCTCGTCGGGGAACCGGCGCGCCTCGAGCACGTCATCGCGGGTCAGCCGGTAGTCGCCGAAGACGCGCCGGCTCTCGCGGATGCCGATCGCGGGCGAGGTCGCCACCACGGCCGAGCGCTCGAAGCCGGGCACGCGCTCGCGCAGGAACCGCGCGTACTCCTGGACCTGGCGGCGGCCCTCCACCTCGGCCCGGGTGAGCGATTCCGGGTCCACGGGGTCCACGCCCGGGATGCGCGTCATGTGGACCAGCGCCACGCCCTCGTGCGGCGTGCGGTGCCACGAGCCCTCGACCCGGGGCAGGCGGTAGGCGCCCGACTCGGCCGCCTCGCGCATCAGCGCCCAGAGCTCGCGCTTGGGCACGGCCGCGGCCCGCGCGATGTCCACGTTGGCCACCTTGAACAGCGTGGAGAGCGACTGGACGCCGCCGGTGCTCCGCGCATCGTCGTAGCCGGCGCCCGCGAGGTGGCACAGGTCCGCGTCGCCCGAGGCGTCCACGATCGTCGACGCCTCGACCCAGCGCTCGCCGCCCTTGGACCACAGCCGGATGGCGGTCACCCGGCGGGCGGTGGTGCCGAGGCGCGCTTCGTCGGCTCCGTCGGCCCCGTCCACGCGGACGCCGGTTGCCCAGGCGTGCAGCAGCAGGTCCACGCCCGCCTCCTCGGCCAGGCGCTCCCAGAGCACCTTGAGCACCTCCGCGTCGTACGTCACGCCCGTCCCGGCGCCGTACGTGTTCGGCCGCTCGAACGCCACGCCCGCCTCGGTCAGCCGCGTCGCCACTTCCCAGCCGAGGCCCCCGACCACGCGGCGCGGCGTGTCGCCGGGCGTGTAGAACGCGTAGAAGGTGTCGAGCACCGCGGTGGACGTGCCGCCCATGAAGGCGAGGCGGTCCACGAGCAGGGTCGATGCGCCCGCTCTCGCCGCGGTGATCGCGGCAGACGAGCCGGCCGACCCCGCGCCCACGACGACGACGTCGTACCCGGACTTCACGCTGGTCCTCCCGACGGGAACGCGTAGAAGCGCGCCGGGTTCGCGACCAGGATGGCGTCCGCGGCGGCGTCGCCGAGCCGTCGGCGGAGGCGCGGCGCGAACGCCGCCATGAGGTACCGCAGCCCCGGGCCGCCCTCGTAGGCGCGCAGGTAGTCGCGCTGGCCGAGGTCGAGGCCGAGCATCAGGCGCGGCAGGTGACCCGCCTCGACGACGCGCTCGATCAGGTCGAGCACCGTGCTGTCGGGGTGGTACTTGGTGCGGCCGACCGTGTCGTACTCGAGCACCACCCCGCGGGCGCAGAGCTCGGCGTGGAGCTCGGCGTCGGGGTTGCGGTCCATGTGCGCCAGGGCGATCCGGTCCGGCCGTGCCCCGGCCGCCTCGAGCAAATCCACGATCTCGTGGCCCATCGTGCCGATCTCCGCGTGGACCAGGACCGCCGCGCCGGTCGCGGCCGAGGCGCCGCCGATCGCCTCCAGCCGGCGCGCCTCGGAGCGCGAGATCCGGTGGTAGGAGGCGCCGCCCTTGATCGCCCCTGCGCGGGCGGGGTCGGGGGGCAGGGCGTCATCGCGCCAGTCGGCCGGGTGCATGCCGGTGCGGAGGTCGGCGAGGATGCGGTCGGCGAGGAGCTCGACGCCGGCGGTGTGGACCCAGTGGTCGGGCGGGTAGTGGGCGTCGCGGTGGTAGCCCGACGCGGCGACGACGCGCACGCCGGTCGCGAGGCTCACGGCGCGCATCCGGTCCGGGCGGCGCCCGAGCCCGATCGGCGTCATCTCGACGATCGTGCCGATGCCCGAGTCGCGCGCCTCCTCGACCTCGGCCGTCACGCGGGCCACGTCGTCGATCGACTGGCCCCGAAGGGCAGGGGAGTCGAGGAACAGGTGGTCGTGGGCGTCGACGACGCCCAGCAGCGCGGGGTCCACCGGCCCGTTGACGGTGATGACGCTGGGCCGCCCGACGGGGGCGGTGGGCTCGGGATCCATGGCCGCCATCGTAGCGGCCGCGCCCCGGGCAGCGCGTCGGCTGCCCGTCCTGCCGCTACTTGGCGCGGGCGGCGACTGCCCGCATCAGGAGGCGCCCGACGCCGTACCCGACGATGATCGGGCCGGCGAAGAACCCGGTTGCGACCATCGCGGAGAACCAGTCGAGCGGCACCGGCTGCCCGGCGAGCTCCGAGAGGAACAGGATCGCGAGCATCCCGATCACCATGCCCACGAGCGTCACCAGCAGACCGGTCCAGCCGCGGGTGACGACAGCAGCGATCGCACCCCCGATGAACAGGACCAGCGGTGAGACGAAGATCACCGTGACCGCGCAGGAGCCGGCGAATTCGGTGTGGCCCACGCAACCGAGGTTCGCGCCGCCGAACACGGCGACCGGGCAGGCGAGCGCCGCCACGAGGAGCGCGACGAGGTCTCGGACCGGGCTCGGCAGGGCGATCTTCAAGGGCGGGTCACCTCCGCGCCCCAGCATATCGCCCGCGTGCCGGGCCAAAAGGGCCGAGAGGCCCGGGTCCAACCGACGGTCGGCGCGGTCGCCGGCCGCGTCCGGCGGCCACGCCCTGCGCGGCGGCGACAACCCGTGCGACACTGGCCGCTCGCCCCAAGCCCGCCCGCAGGGAACCGTGTCCCGAAGCGTCCGCCTCCGCCCCTGGCAGCACGCCGCCCTCGCGCGCTTCAGCGCCTCGTCGCACCCCGACTTCCTCGCCGTCGCCACGCCGGGCGCCGGCAAGACGACGTTCGCGCTGGCCGCCCTGCGCATCGCGCTCGCGCAGCGGCCCGGGCGGGTCGTCGTGGTGGCGCCGACCGCGCACCTCAAGGTCCAGTGGGCCGCGGCGGCGGCGCGGCTGGGGCTGCACCTCGACCCGGCGTGGACGCCGTCCGACGGTCCCATGCCGCCAGACATGCACGGCGTGGTCACGAGCTACCAGCAGGTCGCGCTCTCGGCCGACGCGATCCGCGCCCAGGCCGCGGGCGCCCACGTCGTGCTCGACGAGGTCCACCACGCCGGCGAGGAGCAGGCGTGGGGCGACGCGCTCCGCCATGCGTTCGGCCCCACCCACCGCCGCATCGCGCTCTCGGGCACGCCGTTCCGCTCCGACACCCGCGCGATCCCCTTCGTGCGCTACGTGGCGGACGAGGCCGTGCCGGACTTCGAGTACGGCTACGGCGACGCCCTGCGGGACGGCCGCGTCGTGCGCCCCGTCTACTTCCCGCGGACCGGCGGCGAGATGGAGTGGAGCGCGCCCGACGGCTCGGTCCACCAGGCAACCTTCGAGGACGCCCTCGCCAGCCAGCTCGCCAACCAGCGGCTGCGGACTGCCCTCTCGCTCGAGGGCGACTGGCTGGCGTCGGTCCTGCGCGACGCGGCCGCCCGCCTCGAGGCCGTGCGCCGCCACCAGCCCGATGCCGGCGGCCTCGTCATCGCCATGGACCAGGACCACGCGCGCGGGATCGCCCAGCTTCTGCGCCGCGAGATCGGCGCGCCGGCGACCGTGGTCACCTCGGACGATCCCGACGCGTCGGAGCGCATCGCCGCCTTCGCCGCGGGCCGCGACCCGTGGCTGGTCGCGGTGCGGATGGTCAGCGAGGGCGTCGACATCCCGCGCCTCCGTGTGGGCGTGTACGCCACCACCGTGACGACGGACCTGTTCTTCCGCCAGGCGGTCGGGCGGTTCGTCCGCTGGGTGCCCGGCATTCGCGACCAGCGCGCCTGGCTGTTCATCCCCGACGATCCCCGGCTCCGGATCAGGGCTGCCGAGATCGCCGAGCAGCGCCGCCACTCGCTGCGGCGCACGGCCCGCGCTGACGAGGACGATCCAGATGCGGAGCGCCGCGCCCAGGCCGCCGAGCTCGCGTCGGGCGAGCAGCTCTCGCTGTTCGCGGCGCTGTCCGCGGTCGCGGTGGGCGACGCGTCGACCGGCGAGGCGTGGAGCGAGCCGCTGCCGGCCGACTGGGACGACGGAGCCGACGCCACGATCGAGCTTGAGCTCGGGCCACCCCCGCCCCTCGCGGCCCCGCCGGCCGGGCTCGCGCTCGACGGGGCGACGCGGCGGGCGGTGAAGGACCGCCTCCGGCTCGCCAACGCGGAGGCCGCCAAGGACATCGCGCGCTGGTCGGGGCTCTCGTACGGGGCCGTGAACCTCGAGCTCAACCGCTCGAGCGGGATCCGGCGCGTGACCGAGGCCACCGAGGCAGAGCTGGTGGCGCGCCTCCAGGCCGCCCGCCGCTGGCAGTGGCGGCTGGGGAGGTAGGCGGGTGCTGGGTTCGGTCCGCCGCTGGTCCGCCGCTGGTCCGCCGCTGATCCGCCGCGCGGATTGATTCCGCGCGCATCCGGTCAGGTCGATCCGCCGGGCGGATCGGATCGGCTTGACTTGGACCGTCCTGGCCGCAGTTCGGTCGTGCCCATCCATCGGATGGATCGGCATGACCCGCCGAGGTCAGGCCCGATCCGCGGGGCGGATCGAGCGTCCTGGACGACGCGCCGCGCGACGCCCCACGAGACAGGACGAGGCCCCTCCGTCGCCGGAGGGGCCTCGCTTCGCGCCGAGGCGAAGGGACTGAGGGTCAGTCCTCGGCAGTGGCGGTCTTGTTGCCGACGAAGGTGGTGAGGGCGCCGTAGAGGACGAACGACACGACCAGGCCGACGACCCAGCTGTAGTCCGCGAGGCCCTTGATGGCCGGGATGAGGCCGTCCACGGGGAACGGCGCGCCGCTCGCGGAGTAGGAGCCGCCGATCGCGAAGAAGATGCCGACGAGCAGCGACACCACCGCGATCCAGTTCCAGCCGCTTGCGTAGCGGTACCGGCCGTCGCTCCGATAGAGGTCGGCGAGGTGGAGGTGCGTCCGCCGGATCCACCAGTAGTCGGCGATGAGCACGCCCGCGATGGCGCCGGTGGCGCCGCCGTAGGTGCCCAGCCAGGTGAAGATGTAGGCGTGGGGATCGCTGTACAGGTTCCAAGGCTGGATGAGGATGCCGATGACGCCCGTGATCAGGCCGCCAGTGCGGAAGCTGATCCACTTCGGCGCGAGGTTGGAGAAGTCGTAGGAGGGGCTCACGATGTTCGCCGCCACGTTGGCCGAGAGGGTCGCGACGGCAAGGGTGAACAGCGCGAGGACGACGACGATCGGGTTGTCGAAGTGCCCGGTCAGCTCGACCGGATCCCAGATGGCCTTGCCGTAGACGACCTGGCTGGCCGAGGTCGTGAGGACCGCGATCAGCGGGAAGACCGTCATGGTCGTCGGCAGGCCGAGGGTCTGGCCGAGAGCCTGGTCACGCTGGCTTCGGCCGAACCTCGTGAAGTCCGGCATGTTGAGTGACAGGGTGGACCAGAACGCGATCATGCCCATGAGCGAGGGCCAGAAGACGGGCCAGAAGTTGTCGCCCCAGCCGAGCGTGCCGGCGTCGTTGACGATGGGGCCGAACCCACCCGCCTGGATGGTCATCCAGATCAGCAGGAACAGCGCCACCACGATGACGAACGGGGCCGCCCAGTTCTCGAAGTGGCGGATGAAGTTCATGCCCCGGATGACGATGAAGATGTTGATCGCCCAGAAGATCAGGAACGACAGCCACATCGTGATCGGCTGCGACGCGTACTCGCCGAAGCCGATCGAGAGCGGCGACGCCTTTGTCCAGCCGTCGCCCAGGATCGAGCCCATGAGCACGAAGATCGCGCCGCCGCCGATCCAGGTCTGGATGCCGAACCAGCCGCACGCAACCCCGGCGCGGATGAGCGCGGGGATATTCGCGCCGAAGACGCCGAACGACGCTCGGGCGAACACCGGAAACGGGATCCCGTACTTGGTGCCGGCATGGCTGTTGGCCAGCATCGGGATTAGCACGATGATGTTGGCCAGCATGATCGTCAGGATCGCCTGGTACCACGCCATCCCGAGGGCGACGAGGCCGGCCGCAAGCGTCCATGTGGCGACGTTGTGGGCCATGCCGACCCACAGCGCGAGGTAGTTGTAGGTCGACCAGACGCGCTTCGCGACCGGGACCGGCGCCAAGTCATCGTTGTGGAGCTGCGACACGCCCAGCGAGGCATCGACCTCCGGGCTGAGCTCAATTCGGCCGTCCGACAGGACGGTCTGCTCCATCGACGCTGCTGTCATAGAGCCTCCCTCTGGATGTGACCGGTGCCTCGCACCTGCTACAGGCGACGGGCCAGCTCCCCGTGGCCCCGGAGCCCTCCTGCCCGTGTCCTCACGCGGGCACCTCCGGGAGCGGACGCGCGAGGCGCGTCCTGGGGTCAGGCATCGAGTCCCCTGTGATCGGCAGGGAGGGGGCGGCAGCGCTGCACCTGGCAGGGGTCGGGCGGGCGCATCCGCTCGACGGGGGCGTCGAGACGGCGCGGAGGCTCGGCGGCCGGTGCCTGGTGCACGTTCACCCTTGCACGATCGCGGACCTCGACGACTGGACGTCGCGAGTCGGCCCTCGGCCCTCGGCCATGCGGCCGACGGTGGACCTTGGCACCGGATTGTGCTCCGCCGATAGCCGAATGTCTCGGCGATCCTGCACCTCGTGGCGGGCCGTTCGGCCCTCGCGCAACGAGATCCCGGACATCAACGAGAACGGGCCCGGCCGCCTCGCGACGACCGGGCCCGCCCACTCCTCCCCTCCCTAGGCGGGCACGTGCGCGGGGGCGTAGCCCTCGGCCTCCTCCTCGTGCCCGCGATGGTATTCGGAGCCGTCGGGGCGCCGGATCTCGGACTGGGCCACGATCCGATCGCGCCGCAGGCCGCGGAAATCGTCGAGCGTTGACCAGCCGCGGTCGGCGTGGCGGTCGAGGAAGGCCGACATGCCGTTCGTGAGGTCCCGGATGACGTTCGGGCCGATGGCGTGGTCGAGCATCGCCGCCGTCGCCACCTGGACGGTGCCGCATCCGAGCAGGATGTAGTCGAGCGCCTGTGCCCACCCGGAGATGCCCCCGATGCCGCTGAACGCGCGGTCGGGGAACGCCTGGGCGAGCTCGGCCATCTTGGCCAGCGATAGCGGCAGGATGGCCGGGCCGCCGAGACCGCCCGACGACACGTAGCCGTCGACGTTGACCTCGAACTCGAGCGTGTCGGGGTCGATGAGCGGCAGCGCCGGAAACGTGTTCGAGGACACGATGGCGTCGGCGCCGCCCAGGAAGGTGGCTCGCGCCTCGTCGACGATGTTCGCGGTCGCCGGCGTCAGCTTCACCCAGACCGGCACGCTGGCAGCAGCCTTGACCGCCTGCGTCGACACGGAGCACAGGACCGGGTCCTTGCCCACGTTGGCACCCATGTCGACGCGGTCCATGTGCGGACAGCTGAAGTTGAGCTCGATCGCGTCGGCGCCGGCCTCCTGGACGCCTCTCGTCAGCGTCTGCCAGTGGTCGAACTCCCTGTCGTCGCCGGAGCCGGCCATGATCGACGCCACGAGCACGCGGTCGGGCCAGTTGCGCTTGATCCGCTCAATGCGCGGCAGCCACCAGTCGAGCGCCTTGTCGCTGATGAGCTCCCAGTTCCACGAGGCCATCAGCGTCGCGTCGGCCCGCTTGGCCATCGACGTGCGGTTGGTCGACGGGTCGGTCCGGAAGAACTTCGTCTTCGGCCCGGCCACGTTGACGACCGGGTGGAGGCCGATGGTCTTGGTGACCACCCCGCCCCAGCCGGCCTCGAAGGCCCGCTCGATGTTGCTCTCGGACTCGGTCGGGGGCGCCGAGGCGAGCAGGAACGGGTTGACGAAGGTGATCCCCGTGAAGCGCGTGGACAGGTCGGCCACTGGGCATCTTCCTCCTGGAGCCGCCTCACGCCGGCGACAACGGAAGTCGGAATGGTCGGACGCAGGCTCGCTGCCGGGATAGGGCCACTGGTCACAACCCGCCCGCCTGCGCCGGGCGCCCAACCTGCGGCGCCCGTGCCCGCCAGCGGCCCCTGTGCCCGCCCGTGTGCCCGCCCGTGGCCCCCGTGCCGGCCAGGGCCGACCGGCCGCGCAGACCACCCCGCTCCGGCAGCGTCGCGCGAGGTCGACGCGCTCGGACGTCACCTGCACTGCCGCTCCACGCGCCTGCACTGCCGCTCGCCACTACGTGGCGGCCGCCCGTCGTTGCCACTCCACTGGTGCGTCGGCGCGCGCTCCGCCTGCCCTGATCTTCGAGCCGTCGATCGGAGCCGCCCGGGCAGGATCTCCGGAAAGTGGTGCCTGCGAGATGCTTCGCACTTCGCGGAACAATCTCATCGAGACTCCGCTACCCGCGGCGCCCCCGGGACCGTTCCGCGAGTCCGGAACCACCGCGCCCCCGCCGTCTGGCGGCACATCCTGGCCACCGGCGCCGCCCGGGGCCAGGACGCGAGGGACGCGGCCCGCGGCGCCCCCGGGACCGTTCCGCGAGTCCGGAACCACCGCGCCCCCGCCGTCTGGCGGCACATCCTGGCCACCGGCGCCGCCCGGGGCCAGGACGCGAGGGACGCGGCCCGCGGCGCGAACGCGGACCGGCCTGACCCCAACCACCGCTACACTCGCACTCGGGGACGACGACGGGCCGCCGCCACCGTGACAGGCCGCCGCCACCGCGACAGCCCGCCGCCACGCGACAGCCCGCCGCGATCGCGACAAGCCGCCGCCGCCACAAGTCGGCGCCAACGACAGGCCGCCGCGACAGAAGCCCCACCCGGGAGGAATGTGCCATGGAGCACCGGAGGCTCGGCAAGACCGGCCGCACGGTTTCGGTCATCGGTTTCGGGGCCTGGGCGATGGGTGGCGACTGGGGCCAGCGGGACGACACCGCCGCGCTCCGGGCGTTGCACGCCGCGGCGGATGCGGGTGTCGACCTCATCGACACGGCTGACGTCTACGGGGACGGCCACAGCGAGCAGCTGATCGGCCGGTTCCTGCGGGAGCGGCCGGGCGAGACGTTCTTCGTGGCGACCAAGATGGGCCGCCGAGTGCCGCAGCTGCTCGAGAACTACGAGCCCGAGGCGTTCCTGGCCTGGAACGACCGGAGCCGGGAGAACCTGGGCCTGGACACGCTGGACCTCGTGCAGCTCCACTGCCCGCCAACACAGGTCTTCTACTCGCCCGAGGTGTTCGCCGCGCTCGACGAGATGGTCGCCGCGGGCCGGATCCGCAACTACGGCGTCTCGGTCGAGAAGGTGGAGGAGGGCCTCAAGGCGATCGAGTTCCCCGGCGTCGCATCGGTCCAGATCATCTTCAACATGCTGCGCCAGCGCCCGGCCGAGCGGTTCCTGGCCGAGGCGGCGAGGCGCGACGTCGGTGTGCTTGCACGCGTGCCGCTCGCGTCCGGCCTCCTGACGGGCAAGCTCCGCCGCGACACGGCATTCGACGCGTCCGACCACCGCAACTTCAACCGCCACGGGGAGTCGTTCGATGTCGGCGAGACGTTCGCCGGCGTTGACTACGAGACGGGCCTCGACGTGGTCGAGGCGCTCCGCGAGTTGGTCCCGCAGGGCGCCACCCTCGCCCAGACGGCGCTGCGCTGGATCCTGATGCACGAGGGGGTGACCGCGACGATCCCGGGGGCGAAATCGCCGGAGCAGGCAGTCGCCAACGCGGCGGCTGCGGACCTCGCTCCCTTGCCGCCGGCGACGATGGAGCGCGTCCAGGCGCTGTACGACGCCCGGATCGGGCCACTCGTCCACCAGCGCTGGTAGCGGCTCGCAGGCCGCGCGCCGCGGCGGATGCCGCACGACGGTGCGCAGCGCGGCTCCTGGCGGGCCGCGTCGGCTATTGGCGCGAGCCCTTCACCGAACCCGTGAGCTTGGTCCCGTCGGTGCTCAGCGCGACGCACGAGATCTCGCGCGTTCCCGCCGACCATGCGATCTCGGTGGGCACGACCGGCAGGATGTCGAGGCGCGACGAGCCGAAGTCGATCCCGACATAGCCGGCGAACAGGGTGGGGCACTGGCTCGCCGCTGAGGTCTGGAGGCTGGACTCGCCGGGGTACGTGCCGGTGCCGTCCACGTTGTAGGTGCCGACCACCTCGCCGTCGTGCGCGGTGCCGCAGCCGACGGTGGTCGGCGCCTGGCTGACGAGGTCGATGCCGGGCCCGATGCCGTCGAGGCAGGTGCCGGTCGCATACGAGACTCGGGTGCCGCCGTACGAGGTCAGGACCATGCCCGCGCCCAGCCAGCCCGCCGCGGCCAGCGCGGCCACGACCACCATCGCGGCCGCCCGGATCGGCACCTGCGCCGCACTCCGCCCGATTAGGGCGTTGACCCCCGTCCCGATCGCGCCCATCAGCGCGCCGACGAGCCCGCCGATGACGAGCACGAGCGGCAGCAGGATGAGCAGCCGCGACCAGAGGGGCACCTCCGGCTCGACCGGTGTGTCCCAGCCGTCGGCGACCGCGCGCAGCCCCGCCCACGCCCCGGTGACCTTGACGAGGTGGGCCCCGCCGTCGGCATCCAGCACCTCGAAGACGCCCCGGCGGCCCTGGGCCGCCACGCCGTCCACGAAGAGCTGCACCCTCCCCGCGAGCGTCCGGCGGATGGTGATCGCGGGCTCGTCGGTCCCGGGCAGGCGGTAGTCGAAGTCCATGCGCGCCTCATCGCTCGGCCGTCCGCGGCCGTCCGGCGGCCGTCCGCGGCGAGGATACGGCGGCCCCGTCCTCCGGGCCGCGGGCAGGGGTATCGTGGCCTGATGAGCGTGACCTTCCGCGTGCCCGGCGCGGTCCTGACCGAGCGCGAGCACACCGTCCCCCTGGTCCACACCGACCCGTCGCGCGGCACCATCACAGTGTTCACGCGCGAGGTGGCGGCGCCCGACGGCCTCGACCGGCCCTACCTCGTGTTCCTCCAGGGCGGTCCCGGCATGGAGGCCACCCGCCCCACGAGCCCCCCGTCGGGCTGGATGGCCCGCGCGCTGGCCGACTTCCGCGTCCTGCTCCTCGACCAGCGCGGGACGGGCCGCTCGACGCCGATCGGGTGGCCGATCCCGGGCGACGCCCCCGCCGACCAGGCCGAGTACCTCACGCACTTCCGCGCCGATGCGATCGTGCGCGACCTCGAGCTCATCCGCACCGAACTGGGCGTCGAGCGCTGGAGCCTGCTCGGCCAGAGCTTCGGCGGGTTCACCTCGCTCACCTACCTCTCGATCGCTCCCGAAGGGCTCCGGGAGGCGCTGCTCACGGGCGGCCTCGCCCCGGTCACGGGGCGTCCGGTGGACGACGTCTACGCGGCGACGTGGCGGCGCGTGCGCGATGCGAACGAGCGCTACCACGCGCGCTACCCGGGCGACCGCGACCGGCTGTGGTCGATCCTCCGCCGCCTCGACACCGAGGACGTCCGGCTCCCCGACGGCGACCGCATGACGGCCCGCCGGTTCCGCCAGATGGGCATGTGGCTGGGCGACAGCGCCGGCTTCGAGCGCCTGCACCATGTCCTGGAGCTGCCGTTCGGCTCGCCGGCGTTCCTGCACGACGCGCAGGCCGCCTCGGGCTGGGAGCGCAACCCCATCTACGCGGACCTCCACGAGTCGTCGTACGCGGATGGCGGCCCGACGCGCTGGTCCGCCCATCGCCTGGCGCCGGAGGACGCGATCAGCGGGGACCTGCTCACCGCGGAGCACGTCTTCCCGTGGATGTGGGAGGACTACGCAGGCCTGCGCCCGCACCGCGAGGTCGCCGAGCTCCTCGCCGAGCACCCCTGGCCGCGCCTCTACGACCCGGACCGCCTGGCCGTCAACGAGGTGCCGGTGGCGGCGACGATCTATGTGGACGACGTCTACGTGGAGCGCGCGTTCGCCGAGGAGACGGCGCGCGGCGTCCGGGGCCTGCGCCCGTGGATCACCAACGAGTACGTCCACAACGGGCTGCGCGCCGACGGCGAGCGCGTGGTCGGCCGCCTGCTCGACATGGTCCGCGGCCGGGCGTGACGGAGCCTCCCGCCGGTCCACCGCTGCCGGGGGCGGCAGCCGACCGCCGCGACATCGCCCTGCTCTTCGCGACCCGCGTCGTGCGCCTGTTCGGCTACGGGTTCCTCGCCGTCGTGCTCGTGCTGTACCTGTCGGCGATCGGGCTCTCGGGAGTCGAGACCGGCCTGCTGCTCGGCCTCACGCTGCTCGGCGACGCGGCGGTCTCGCTGTGGCTGACGACGCACGCCGACCGGATCGGGCGCCGCCGGGTGCTCGTCGCCGGCGCCGCGCTGATGCTGGGCGCGGGCATCGCGTTCACGGCCACCACACTGCTGCCGGTGCTGCTGGTTGCGGCCACGCTGGGCGTCATCAGCCCGTCGGGCAACGAGGTGGGGCCGTTCCTCGCGGTCGAGCAGGCGTCGCTCTCGCAGCTCGTCCCCGACACGCGGCGGACGTCGCTGTTCGCCTGGTACCAGCTGGCGGGCTCGTTCGCGACCGCGGCCGGGACGCTCGCCGGCGGCGCGGTCGCGCAGGCCGCGATCAGCGCGGGCGCGCAGCCGGCCGAGGCGTACCGCACGGTGATCACCGGCTACGCGCTTGTGGGCGTGCTGCTCGGAGCGCTGTTCCTGCTGGTGTCGCCGCGGGTCGAGGTGGACCGTGCCCGCCTGCGCGACGGGACCGTCGCAAGCCGCCTGGGGCTCCACCGCTCCAAGGGCGTCGTGCTGCGCCTCTCGGCGCTGTTCGCGCTCGACGCGTTCGCCGGGGGGTTCGCGATCCAGAGCTTCATCGCCTTCTGGTTCCACCAGCGGTTCGGCGTCGACCCGGCCGTCCTGGGCTCGGTGCTGGCCGGGGCCAACATCCTGGCGGGCTTCTCGGCGCTCGCCGCGGGTCGCCTCGCCGCCCGCTTCGGCCTCGTCAACACCATGGTGTTCACACACCTGCCGTCGAACGTGCTGCTGGCGCTGGTCCCCCTGATGCCCACGCTCCCGATGGCGGTGGCGGTGCTGCTCGCCCGCTTCGCGATCAGCCAGATGGACGTGCCCACGCGCCAGAGCTACACGATGGCGATCGTGGCCCCGGACGAGCGCTCGGCGGCTGCGGGCGTGACGGGCATCGCGCGCTCGCTCGGCGTGGCGGCCGCGCCGCTGATCGCGGGGCCCCTGTTCGCCACGGCGTCGCTGGCGTCGGCGCCGTTCATCATCTCGGGCGGCCTCAAGATCGCGTACGACCTGCTGCTCTACCGGTCGTTCCGCCGGCTGCGGCCCCCGGAGGAGACGCCAGCCTAGGCCCCGGGATCGGCGCGGTACGTGCAAGCGCCCGGGCGGGCCTGATCAGCCGCCAGCCCCGGGTCGTCGGCTATCGCCCGTGCCCGACCTCCTCGGGCTCCTCGAACCACTGGACCCGCTCGCCGACCTGGGCGCGCATCTTCCACTTCATCGACTTGGGGGCGTCGTCCACGACCTTGCGCAGCGCCGCGACCTGCTCGACGACATCGAGCTTGGGCGGCCGGCCGAAATCCAGCTCGCCCGGCTGGATCTCGGCGTTGAACAGCAGGCGCATCTTGTCGAGGTTGCCGGTGAGGGTGCGCCACCAGCCCCAGTCGGCCGACGTGTAGGCGAGAATCCGCTCGACATTGATCGTTGCGTCGTCGCCCTTGCCGAGCGGGTACTCGGACATCAGCGCGAGCGCGTCGAGGATGTCCTTGCGGTTGATCCGCGCGATCTGCAGCTTGGAGAGGAGCATCTCGGCGAGCGGCACGGTCGGCCTGTCCGCGGCAAGGCGGTCCGCGAACTCGAACCGGTGGGACATCTCCATGCGGTCGATCAGCACGTCGACCGGCCGACCGCGCAGCGTGTCCACGAAGTACATCTGCTTGTGCCCGTAGAGCGCGTTGTACTGCTTGTCGCCTGTGTATCCCTGCGAGCTCAGCAGCTCGCGAAGCGCCTTGCTGTCCCGGGACCTGGTGGCGAGGTCGATGTCGCGCCGCTCGCGGTCGATGCGGGCGGTCCACTCCGGGCAGCGGGCGTGGAATGCCAGTCCGCCCATCAGCCGCACCTGCAGGCCGGCGGCATCCGCCAGGCCGATGATCCGCAGCGCCTCGACGAGCGGGTCGCGCTTGGTCGGCCCGCCGGGATCCTCCGGCAGCGCAACCTCCGGCGCGGGGAGCGGGCGACCACCCTCGGCCAGCACCGGTCCCTCGGCCGCTGCCGCCTCGTCCCCAGGCGCGACGCCCTGATCCCCGGACATGCTCGCGAGTATAGTCATGGGCCTCTCGCTCCGTTGACTGCTCAACCGAGCGGGTGGAGGACCGGACCCGTCCGGGCCCGGCTGGGCACTGGTGAAGGAGGGTTCCCTGGATGAGTTCGGGCGGACGAACCCTGTTCACTCGCCAGTCGTCGGGACTGGTGCGTGAGGTCAGCGTCGTCAACGCGCTGTTCTTCAACACATCGGCCTTCATCGGGGGGACACTGGGCGGCGCATTCCAGATCGCCGTCCTCGCCGGGATCCCGGTCGTGGTCATCGGACCGCTGACCAACTGGTCGTATGTGGCGTTCATCGTCGGCGGCCTGTGCGTGCTGCTCGCCTTCATCTTCGCCTCGCTCACGAGCGTGATGCCCCGCTCGGGCGGCGACTACGTGTTCTCGAGCCGCATCGTCCCCAAGGTTGGTCCGCTCCTCGGCTGGCTCGAGTCGTGGGGCCTCGTGTTCGCCTCGATCGCGCTGCTCCAGTTCGAGACCGTGCAGATGCTCCGCAGCACGCAGGTCGAGGGCAAGATCATCGGGATCGGGACCGGGATCGACTTCTTCAACAACGCCGCGACCTGGTTCACCGACGGCAGCACCGGCGACGTGACCGGCGTGCCCGGGTTCATCGCTGCGCTGGTGGTCTTCGCGTTCGTCGGGTGGGTGGTGCTCCAGCCGACCCGCAGGTTCCACAAGATCGTCACGTACCTGACGATCCTGGGCATTGCGGGCTGGGCGCTGATGGCCCTCTGCGGCCTGCTCTTCTTCGACCAGGGGACGTTCGCCGCCAACCTGCCGAAGTACGCCAACGGCATCACCGTGGACCAGCTGGTCCAGGGAGCTGCGGCCAACGGCCTCAACAGCGGCTTCTCCTTCGGTCCCGCTGCGCCCAGCGGCGGCGGCATGACGACGTGGCCGTTCTTCCTGATGGGCGGGATCATGCTGTTCCAGTTCATCGGGTTCCAGTACTCGGCCTACATCTCCGGCGAGGTGCGCGGCAACGTCAAGCGCGGGATCCTGATCGCTGTGCTCGGCGCGCTGGCGCTGGCTGTGCTCATGAACTCGATCTACGCCGAGGTGCTCGGGCGCAAGCTGGGCATCGACGCGCAGATCCAGTGGAGCGCCATCTGGTGGGGCTACGACCAGACCGGCGCCGCCCTGCCGATGGGCTACCCCAACTACTTCCAGCTGATGGGCGTGATCTGCCAGCCCGGGCTGTGGCCCATCTGGACCATCGTCGGCGCCGCGTCAACGCTGTTCCCGTTCCTGCTGATGCCCGTCTACGTGATCTTCATCAGTCGCGTGGCGCTGGCGTGGAGCCTCGACCGGCAGGTGCCCGAGTGGTTCGGCGAGGTGTCCGAGCGGCTCCGCGCGCCGGCCAACGCGATCTTCGCCACGTTGATCATGGGCGTCGTGTTCCTGATCATGTGGGCGTTCCCCGTCCTCAAGTGGATCGGCCTCGGCGGGCTCGCCCCGAGCTCGGACCCGGCCCTCGACGGCAAGCTCAACCTGGCCGCCTCGGCGTGGTTCACGGTGCTGATCTCGTTCCTGTCCTGGATCATGCCGGGGGTCAATGCCATCCTTGCGCGGTTCACCCGGCCGGACCTGGTCAAGGACGCGCCGTGGATCAGGGTGCTGCCGATCCTCGGCGTCGTGTGGCTGATCTTCGCGGTCATGCTCTACTGGTTCGCCGGGATCGTGCCGATCTACAACTCGATTTCCGGCGGCGAGGAGGCCCTGGCGTACCTCAACAGCTCCGGTGCCTCGATGGTGGGGCTGATCCTCGTGATCGGGATCGCCTGGTACGTGATCCAGGCGATCCGCAACCGCCGCGCCGGCGTCGAGACCGAGCTGATGTACCAGGCGCTGCCGCCCGACTGACCGGCGGCGCACCAGGCGTGGGGGCCGCTCGGCCGGCCCCCACGCCCATTCCTGCCGGCTGAGCCACGCCCGGCGAAGAGACACGTCTCTCGAGCCGGCCGCGGCAACCGGCCCCATCGAGGTGCACGCCATGGGACTCGGCGACGAGCTCGCGACGGTCGACGCGCTCGGCCAGGCTGCACTGGTCCGCGCCGGCGAGGTCACCGCCGTCGAGCTCGTCGAGGCGGCCGTCGAGCGGATCGAGCGTGTCAACCCCCGGCTCAACGCGGTGATCTCCACCCGCTATGAGGCCGCCCGGGACGAGGCCGCGGCGATGGACCGCGGCGGACTGCCGTCCTCGCCCCTCGCCGGTGTGCCGTTCCTGCTCAAGGACCTGGGCGCCACGCTCGCCGGGACGCCCCAGTGGCTCGGCTCCCGCGCCGCCGTCGGACGCGTGTCGGACGCCGACACCGAGCTCGGGCGACGGTACCGTGCCGCGGGCCTCCTGGTGCTGGGCAAGACCAACACCCCCGAGTTCGGCAACCACTCCACGGCAGAACCCGAGAGCCAGGGCCCGACGCGGAACCCGTGGGACACGTCGCGGACCACCGGCGGCTCGTCGGGCGGGTCAGCCGCCGCGGTCGCGTCGGGCATGGTCCCGGCCGCCCACGGCAACGACGGGGCGGGCTCGATCCGCATCCCGTCGTCGTGCTGCGCCACGGTCGGGCTCAAGCCCACCCGCGGGCGGAACTCGTGGGCGCCCGACGGCGACGCGATGGCGGGCCTGGCCGTCGAGCACGCGCTCACCCGCACGGTCCGCGATTCGGCTGCCATCCTCGACGCCACCGCCGGGCGCGTCCCCGGCGACCCGTATGCGGCACCGCCGCCCAGCCGGCCGTTCCGCGACGAGGTTGGCGCCGACGCCGGGCGGCTGCGCATCGCGTGGACGACGACGCCGCCCATCGAGGCCCGGGTGGATCCCGAGTGCGCCGCCGCGGCGCGGGCGACCGCCGAACTGCTCGCCTCCCTCGGCCACGACGTGGAGGAGGCCGCGCCCGCGTTCGACGGCCGGGTGCTGATCGAGCCGCTGGCGCGGGTCTGGGCCACCTCGAACCTGGTGGCAGTCCGCTCGCTCGAGGCGGAGCGCGGCCGGCCCGTCGCCGACGACGAGCTCGAGATCACCACCCGCGAGCTGCGCGATTACGCGCTCCGGTTCGACCCCGCCGACCTCGTCGACGCGCTCGCGCAGCTCGCGGGGATCACCAGGCAGATCGGCCGCTTCTTCGAGCGCTACGACGTGCTGCTGACGCCCACGCTGGCCCGCCTGCCCGAGCCGCTGGGCGTGCTCAATCAGAGTCAGGGCGGCGCGGTCGAGTACTGGCGCTTCGACTGCCAGTTCAACCCCTGGAACCCGATCGCCAACGTCACGGGCCAGCCGGCGATCTCCCTGCCGCTGGCCTGGTCGGCAGGTGGCCTGCCCGTGGGCTCGCTGCTCACCGGCCGCTACGCTGACGAGGCGACGCTCTATCGCCTCGCCGGCCAGCTCGAGGCCGCCCGCCCCTGGGCGCACCGCCTGCCGCCCGTCCACGCCACTTCGGAGTCGTGATGGCCAAGCCGTTCCGCCTGTACGTCTGCAGCGACATCCACGCATCGGAGCGGACGTGGCGCAAGTTCCTCAACGCGATGAAGGCCAACGTCTACAAGGTGGACGCCGCCGTGATCGCGGGCGACCTGACCGGCAAGGCACTCATCGCGGTCGTCAAGGGCGAGGACGGGGGAGAGGCGTGGACCGCGACCGTCATGGGGCAGAGGCGCGTCGCGCGGACCGAGGAGGAGCTCGTCGAGCTCGAGCGCTCGATCGCGGACATCGGCTACTACGCCGTCCGGGTGACCGAGGACGAGCGTGCCGCGATGGAGGCGGACCCGGCGCTCGTCAAGCGGGTCTTCCACGAGAAGATCACCCACCGCGTCGAGGAGTGGATGGCGCTGGCAGCGGACCGGCTCGAGGGCTCGGGCGTGCCCGTCTACCTGATGCCCGGCAACGACGACGACTTCGAGATCGACCCGATCCTCGAGCGCTCGGCCTACTGCCAGGACGTCAACGAGCGGGTCGTGGACCTCACGCCGTGGCACCAGCTCGTGTCGATGGGCTGGTCGTCGCCGACGCCCTGGTCAACGCCGCGGGAGCTGTCGGAGGAGGAGTTCCTCGACCGCCTGTCGCGGCTGCTGCAGGGTGTCAAGGACCCGCGCAAGACCGTGATCATGACCCACGTCCCGCCCTTCGACTCGGGGCTCGACACGGCCCCGCTGCTGTCGCCCGACCTGCGGCCGACCGCGTCCGCCGGCGATCTGCTCCGCGGCCCGGTCGGGTCGAAGGGCGTGCGGGCCGTGATCGAGAAGGTGAACCCCGTGCTCGGCGTCCACGGCCACATCCACGAGTCCGGCGGCGAGCGCAAGGTCGGCAGCACGCTGTGCCTCAACGCAGGCTCGGAGTCCTCGATGGGGATCCTGCGCGGATTCCTCGTCGACCTCTCTGACAAGGGGGTCGAGCGGACGCTCCGCGTCGAGGGCTGACGCCGCGGCGGGACCGGCCCGGGCTGGCAGCTGTCGGCTACGGGCTCGTGGTGGCCGGCGGATGCAGCTCGTATGAGGTGGGCGGCTGGGGGCTGGCCGAGGGCGCCGGCGACGCGGCCGGGGACGCCGTGGCGAACAGGTACTGGAACTCCGGGCCGTTGTGGCAGATCCAGCAGTTGTCGCCCCGTCCCGCCATGGCCGACGGCAGCGGCGCGTGCTGGTCGACGCCGTGGCAGTTGGTGCAGGCCTCGCCGCTCATGTGCTGGGGCCGCAGCGGCGCCTGGCTCATCGAGGTCAGGTTGGGGTTCTCCTGGTGGCAGATCAGGCACTCGTTGGCGTGCAGGCTCGAGTGGCCGGGCGCGGTCTTCACGAGGCCGGTCGGGTTGTGGCACGCGGTGCAGTTCGCGAACCCCTGGAGCGGGTGGCCCAGGTACGGCGGGGTCTTGACGCCGATGCCGCCGGTCGACGACGTGTGGCACGCGTTGCAGTCGGTGTTCGGCGGCATCGCGATGCCGATCGGGGACAGCGCCATGGCCGACTTGGCGGTCGCCGACGGGGCAGGCGACCCAGCGGCGGTTCCGCCCGACCCGTTGCCCGCCGACGGTGCCGAGACCGACGAGGTGGTGGTCATGCCGGGGAGCGCGACCGTCGCGACGAACACGCCCACGACGAGGATCCCGACGAGGAGCACCAGGAACGTCGCCGGGAAGGCGATGCGCTCGGCGGTGCGGAGCATCAGCGGGCCTCCTCGCGCTCGTCGGTCGCGCCAGGCGCCGCCTCGTCCGGCTCGGGCGCGGCGACCTGCTCCAGCGCGGCCACGGGCTCGTCGGCAGGCACGGGCTCGCGCTCAGCGGCGGGCTCGGGCTCAGCCACGTGCTCGAGTGCAGCCACCGGCTCAGCCACGGGTTCAGCCGCGGGCTCGGCCGCCAGTTCGGCCGCAGCCGCGGGCTCGCTCGGCTCGGACGGCACGGTCGTTGCATCGGGGAATGCGTCTGGGGCGGCCCCGTCGCCCGCGATCGGTGCCGACGGGGGGAGCATCAGGGCCTCGATCCGGGCCGCGACCATCTCGGCTCCGAGGACCTCGGCCGGCGCGGCGACCGCCAAGGCCAGGGCGGCGTCGGGCGCCTCGTCGTGGTCGTGGTCGTCGTGGTGCTTGAGCCACGGCCACGGCCAGAAGGCGTGCACGTCGCCCTCGCCCATGGGCAGGTACCGCTCGCACAGCGAGAACGCCATCGCCATGAACGAGGCGGCGCCGATGAGGATGCCGATCTCCACGAGCGACGGGGTGTACTGCGCGTACGGGTAGCCGACCGTGCCCGCCATCGTCGTCCGCGGCACGGTCTCGCCCGCGATGACGAACAGGGTGCGGTCCACGAAGATGCCCGCGAGCGCGAGGACCGAGGCCAGCCCGGTGAAGGACGGGGTGCGCAGCCTCGGCACGGCCAGGATGGCGAGCGGGACCAGGATGCCAGCGAGCACCCGTACGCCCCAGAAGGTGGGCGCCAGCGGGCCGGCGACCAGTGCCTCGGTCGCGGGCCGGAAGCCCGCCAGGTCGCTGGTCAGGCCGTCGATGACCTGGCGGGCCAGGAGGGCCGAGGCCACGATCAGGCCGCCGGCGAGCAGGATCCGCACCGAGGCGAGCGCCACGTCGGAGATGGCCCAGGCGGCCAGCTTGAAGCGGCTGACCGCCCAGAACACGATGCCCAGCAGCGCGGTCCCGCCCACGAACGCGGAAGCGACCATCAGGATCGGCGTGAAGATGCCGTACCAGAACGGCTTGGCGGCCAGCACCCCGAACACCGCGCCGAGCGTGGTTGGGGCGCAGACGCCGATGCCGGCGGCCACGGTGCAGGCGTACTTGTGGACGGTCGGGTGGGGCGTGAACAGGGTCCACACCTCGACGATCAGCACCATCAGGTAGGCGCCGTAGAAGACGCCCATCCACCACATCGGCGAGGCGGGCGCGATCACCAGCACGGCGCCGAACACCATCCGGATGGGGTAGTGCAGCTCCAGCGCGATGATCCCGAATGCGGTGGTCAGCGAGAGCAGGGCGAGGATCGCGTGGCGCTTCTCGAACGGGAGGAACCGCTCGAACCCGAACACCGTGCCCAGCGACGAGGCCAGGCAGAGCCCGCTCGTCATGATCGCGAAGAAGACGTACCCGACGATGAGCATGCCCCACTCGAAGGACGGGGACGTGCCCATCACCTCCCAGCCGGGCGGCAGGGCGAGCAGCGCCGAGACCGCGCCGATCGCGAGGCCGGCCGAGAGGATTGCGTACCACACGCGCGTCGCGGCCGACATCGAGCTGATCTCGCGGACGACCGCATTGCGCATGGCCCGGGGCGTGGCGGGGACGGCCACCTTGCCGAGGTAGAGCGTGCTGTCGATGACCTGCATCGCTCAGGCCTCCTGGAGGGTCGGGCCGAGGTACAGCACGCGGGGCTGCGTGCCGTACTCGGGGTGGAGGGGCTTGGCGCCGGCGGCGAGGGCGGCCGTGCGGATGTCGTCGCCGGGGTCGTTCGCGTCGCCGAAGCGGCGGGCGCCCACGGGGCAGATCTCGACGCAGGCCGGCTTCTGGCCCTTGTTGATCCGGTGGTAGCACCAGGTGCACTTGTCGGCGACGCCCGGCATGCTGGCCGGCGTGTCCTCATCGGACGGGGTGATGTAGCGGGCGCCGTACGGGCAGGAGACCACGCAGAATCCGCAGCCGATGCAGCGGCGGGCGTCCACGAGGACGATCCCGTCCTCGGTCGTGTAGGTGGCGCTGACGGGGCAGACCGAGGTGCACGGGCTGTCGGCGCACTGCATGCACAGGCGCGGCTGGAAGAACGCGGACTTGACGGCCTTGCCCTCCGAGCCGGGGGCGGTGCAGGCGGCCGGGAAGCCGTTGATGCCGGCGTCGGGCGAATCCATGTACATCGTCCCGTCGGTCATCGTGGTGTGCCGCTCCACCCAGGTACGGGTGAACTCGGACGACTCGGGGACGTGGTTCTCCTCCTTGCAGGCCACCACGCACAGCCCGCACCCGATGCAGGTGGCGGTGTCGACGACGAACGTCCACGCCTTCGACTGGGGGTCGTAGTTGGGGATGAGCGGCGAGACGGTGTCCTCCGCGCTGGCGAACACGGGGAACAGCTGGCCGAGGACGGCAGCTCCGGCGACGCCCCCGGCGAGCGCGAGGCCGAAGCCCAGGAAGGCGCGCCGCGTGAGGGACGCCTGCTCGATCTGGGGGGCGATCGACTCGAGCGGGACGAGCACCGCGTCCGCGGGCGCGGCGTCGGCGGACGGCAGCCCCTCGGAAGCCGGGGCCGGGGCGGCGGCGGGATCGATCGGCCCGGTCACGGGACTGCCCCGCTCGGCGCCGCCTGGCTCGCGGTCGGCGCGAGGCTCATGCCAGGCAGCGTCAGCTGCTCCGGGCCACGCCCGGCGGCGTGGCACTCGAGGCACTCCTGGTCGGTCAGCAGGCCAGATGGGTGGCGCTCGTTGCGCGCCTTGAAGCCGTCGGGACCGTGGCAGGTCAGGCAGGGCGGCAGGTTGTCGAGCGGATGGGAGACGACCGGCGGGTGCTGCGCCGCGGTGGTGTGCGGATCGTGGCACTGGAGGCACTGGCCCACGTAGTGGTCGGCCGGGACGATCGTCTTGAAGTCGGCCGGGCGCCCCTCGGCCGCCGCGTGGCAGCGGATGCACACCTCGTCGGTGGGGACCTTGATCAGGACGTCGGCCTTGGACGCGTTCTGGCCCGCCTCGACGTGGGCCAGCAGCGCGCCGTGGCAGCTCTGGCAGCCGATCCCCGAATGCGAGTCGCTCGCGAGCTTGGTCGCCTCGGTGGTGTGGCAGGTGGCGCACACGGACGAGCTGGCGAAGCTCATGTCCAGGGTTGCCCACTGCTTGGCATTGCTGTCGCGGTGGAGGGCGAAGTCGAGGTACGGGTTCCAGGCCATGGCCGCGCCCGCGAAGATGGCGACGGCGAGGGCGGCGGCGCCGCCCAGGACGATGACGGCGGCGATCAGCCTGGCCCGGCGCGTGCGGGGCCGGACGGAAGCCCAGAGGCGGCGGATCTTGGTTCTCATAGGACCGATGGAGTCAGGAGGCCGCGCCGGACCGTGTACCGCAGGAGCTCAACGCGGTCGTGCAGGCCGAGCTTCTCCATGAGGTTGGCGCGGTTGTAGTGGACGGTCTGCTCGGACACTTGCAGCGAGCGCGCGATGTCGCGGTTCGTGTGCCCCATGGCGGCCAGGAGCAGGATCTGGCGCTCGCGGTCGGTGAGCTGCTCGTACGGGTCGTCCGCGGCCTCGGGCGTGCGGCGGACGTAGGTGTCGACCATGCGGGTGACGATGGCGGGGCTGACATACGTGTGGCCGGCAGCCACGGCGCGGACGGCCGAGACCACGTCATCGGCCAGCGCCTCGCGGGTCAGGAACCCATTGGCGCCCGCCTTGAGCGCGATGGCGAACTGCTCGTTGGCGCAGCGGCAGTCGAGGGCGATGATCTTGGCGCCGGGAGCCACGTCACGGACCTCGTCGAAGGCCTCGGCCGCGCCGACGCCGGCTGCTGAGAGCACCTCGTACTCGAGGATGATCACGGCGGGGCTGGCCGCCCGCGCCTGGGACAGGATGGCCTCGTGGCTCGACGCCTCGACGACCACCGCCATGTCCCGCTCCTGGTCGATCACGGTGCGGAACGCGGCGCTGAGCATGGGGAAGTCGACGATCGCCAGCATCACGTCGATGCGAGCCGCGTCGCGTGTCGTGCCGAGCACCTGTTCACGAGCGACCGACATCGGACGCCACCCCCAGTCTGGTCCCCAGGTCTTCGACCACCATCTCCCAACTCCCGAATGTCGGTCGGATCCTGATCCGACGTTCGTCATCGTCGGTCGACTCGTCGTCGCCCCGTCAGACACTGCCGGCCGCAACTCGCCGCCCATCGGGGGTGAATCGCCCCGACGAGGGTGGCCTTAGGCCCCTCACCTGGGTGGTCGGCGGCAACGGACGTTGGCCCGACCCCTCACGCGCGTCGCCAGCACCCCCCACTTCCGTGGGGGTCGGGCGCGGGATCGCCGCACGCCGCCCACGGCCGGCGGGCCCTCCTGCACGTTTCGGCGCGGGACCGCTATCCTGCCCCCATGACGACCCGCACCCGCCGCCCTGCCCGCGGCGCCTGTTGCTCCTGTCCCCGGCGAGTGCCGGCAGGGAGCCCGGTCTCGGTCGCCCGCTAGACCGCCGCCGCCCCCCCGGCCTCGCGAGTCCCACCCGCGCCGTGCGGCCCCGCCCGCGCGCACGGCGCGTCCCGATCCCACCAGCCGCCGTGCGGAGGTCCCTGTGCCCGCGTCCGTCCAGTCCGCCGTCATCCACCCGCCTGACCCGGGAGATGCCATGCCCAACCCCATCGACCACGACCGCGACCACGCGTTCGCGAAGGTCCTCGCCGGCGACCGTGCGGTCCACGGCCGCATCTACCCCCTCAAGCGCGACGTGGCGGCGTTCGCCGACGCCCTGCTCGCGATCCTCTTCCCGCAGCTCTCCGACGACGCGCTGGCCACGCCCGACGACCTCGCGGCCCGGCTCGTGCTCGTCCGGCGCGACCTCCGGCGGCTCGTCGAGCCGCTCACCGACCCCGCCACCGCAGACCGGGTCATCGCCGCGTTCGCCGAGCGACTGCCGGGCGTCCACGCGGCCCTGCTCGAGGATGGCGAGGCGATCCTGGCCGGCGACCCGGCGGCCGAGTCGCTCGACGAGGTCGTCGCCGCCTACCCGGGCTTCCTCGCCATCGCCACGCATCGCGTCGCCCATGAGCTGTACGCGCTGGCGGTCCCGATCCTGCCGCGCCTGCTCGCCGAGGTGGCCCACACGCGGACCGGCATCGACATCCACCCAGGCGCCACCATCGGCCGCGGCTTCTGCATCGACCACGGCACCGGCGTCGTGGTGGGGGAGACGGCCGTCATCGGCAACAGCGTGAAGCTCTACCAGGGCGTCACCCTCGGGGCGCTCTCGGTGGTCAAGGAGCTCGCCGGCCACAAGCGCCACCCGACGATCGGCGACCGGGTGGTGATCTACGCCAACGCCACCGTCCTCGGCGGCGACACGATCGTCGGCAGCGACAGCATCGTGGGCGGCAACGTGTTCCTCACGAGCTCCATCGCCCCGGGCTCCGTGCTCTACCAGACCAGCCGGTCCCGCGTCCGCCGGGCGGACGAGGGGTTCGACGGCATCGACTTCGTCATCTAGCGCCCAGCGCGCCCGCGTCCCAGCGAAGGAAGGAACCCGACATGCCCGTCAACAGCGTCCTCGAGCTCATCGGCAACACCCCGCACCTGCGGATCAACAAGCTCTTCGACCCGCGCGTCACCGTCTGGTCCAAGCTGGAGCGGTCGAACCCGGGCGGTTCGATCAAGGACCGCATCGGCCTGTCCATGATCGAGGACGCCGAGCGGCGCGGCGCCATCGCCCCGGGCAAGACCACGGTGATCGAGCCCACGTCCGGCAACACCGGGATCGGCCTCGCCCTCGCCTGCGCGGTCAAGGGCTACCGGTTGATCCTCACCATGCCCGAGTCGATGTCGATCGAGCGGCGCAAGCTGCTGGTGGCCTACGGGGCCGAGCTGGACCTGACCCCGCGCGAGCTGGGCATGAAGGGCGCCATCGCCCGGGCGAACGAGCTGGCCGCGGAGACTCCGGACTCCTGGATCCCCATGCAGTTCGACAACCCTGCCAACCCGGCCATCCACCGCTCCACGACCGCCGAGGAGATCGCCCGCGACTTCCCGGACGGGCTCGACTACCTGGTCACCGGTGTCGGCACCGGCGGCCACATCACGGGCGTCGCCGAGGCGCTCAAGCCTCGCTGGCCCGGGCTCAAGGTGTACGCGGTGGAGCCCACTGCCTCGCCGGTCCTCTCGGGCGGCGCCCCGGGGCCGCACCCGATCCAGGGCATCGGCGCCGGGTTCATCCCGGGCGTCATGAAGACCGACCTGCTCGACGGCGTCCTCCAGGTGGAGCCGGCCGACGCGATGGACTACACCCGCCGAGCGGCGAAGGAGGAGGGGCTGCTGATCGGCATCTCGTCGGGTGCCTCGCTGGCGGCCGTGGCGCAGCTCATCCCGTCGGTCCCCGACGGGTCGAGGATCCTGACCTTCAGCTACGACACCGGCGAGCGGTACCTGTCAGTGGACGCGCTCTGGGCCGCACCGAGCGTCTGACCCCGGCGCGCACGCGGGTGCACCGACGAAGGCCGGCGGGAGGACCGCCGGCCTTCTGATTGCAGCCGGACCGGCGGGACGTGGCCGGCACGGTGGGATCGGCCAGCTCAGCCGAACCAGGTTCGAGTCTCGACGTCGGTTACGGTCGGCATGGTGAGGATGCCCACGATCGCCTCGACCGGGAGGCCGGACCGCCGGCCCACCAGCGCGGCGACGCGGTACGGATCACCGCCGCAACGGCGCAGGGCGGCCGGGTTGAGCCTCGGCCAGACGAGGAGCGCGCGCCGGCGGATCAACTCGCCGGCATCCTGGGGCTCGGTCATTTCGTACCTCCGCGAGCCATGCTGCACGCCGAGTGTTGCCATCCCGCAACTGCCGGGTGAAGTTCCGGCAATCTCGGCGTTTCTGGGTGCGTTCACATCCGGCGGCGCTGGCGCGGCCACAGCGGGAGTCAGGCGCCATCACGCCGTGAGGGCCTCGGGCGGCAGACGAGCCAGCGACTTGAGCACCGGGACACGACGCGCGATTCCGCCGGAAGGCGCAGGATGGCGCCATGCGGTTCGGCAGGGCGCTGGCGCAGTGGGCGCTGGCGGGGGCGCTGCTCGTGCTGCCGCTGTCGGCGCTCGCCGCGCCGGCCGTCGGCGCCTCGGCGGCCGGCGCCGACAGGGCGTCCCCGACCGGTCCGGCGCTCGCGGCGCCCGCCCTCGCCGCCTGGCACGGCGGCATCGACCTGTACCGCTCGGGCACGTTCACCACCCAGCAGACCTGGCTGTGGTGCACGGCCGCGGACATCCAGATCACGCGCAACATCGTGTTCCGCCAGCACGACCACACGTCCGCGGGCCAGCAGCGCTACTTCGACTGGATGCGGGCCCACAACCGGTACCGCATCCCGCTCTCGGGCGGGGTCGACGCCCAGGGCTGGGCCGAGGGGTTCCAGCACCTCGTCGACCGGCGGTACCGGCTGTACGCCAGCTCGACCTTCGATGCCGCGCTGCGCTCTGCCGTGACCAATCTGCGGCGGACGAACCTGCCGGTCGGCATCACGGTCGACCGGGGCAACCACGCCTGGCTGATCACCGGCTTCACGGCCACCGCGGACCCGGCCGTGACGTCGCACTTCACGGTGACGGGCGTGCGGGTCGTGGGGCCGCTGTACGGCCTGCAGTCCAAGAACGGGTACGACATGCCGCCCGACACGCGCCTCACGCCGGCGCAGCTCCGGCGCTTCTTCACGCCCTGGTACTACCCGCCGGTGCGCATGGTGTGGGACGGCCGCTACGTCTCGATCCAGCCGGTCGCCGCGACGACCTCGACTGCGACCCCCAGGCCGAAGCCCACCCCCACGCCGAAGCCGAAGCCGGTATCGACGCCGACGCAGACGCCGACTGCGGCGCCGACCGCGGCTCCGCCGGCGTCGCCCAGCCCGTCAGGGCCGCCCAGCCCAGCGCCGAGCGCGTCGCCCGCCCTCGTGCCGATTGCCCCACTCGCGACGCCGTCGGGGAGCGACGCCGCGCTCGCCCTGGCCGCGCCGTCGCCGAGCGGGGCGGGGGACGCCGCCGCAACGGCGAGCCCGGTGCCGGCCAGCTCGGCTGACGAGGGGCTCCTGCTCGCCGCCGCGGTCATCATGGTGGTGGGCGTCCTGGCCGGCAGCTGGGTGCTGGCGGTGCGTCGCCACTGACGCTGTGCCGCGACGGCCCGCGACTGCCCGGACCCGTGGCACCCTAGGGGAGGCGCCGCCTTGTCGGCGGGCCGCGCACACGGGAGGCCGGGCGTGGAGATCCGCAAGATCGTGGTCGGGGTCGAGGAGACGCACGCCGTGGCGGGCCGCCCGCTGGCGTCGCCCACGCGGAAGGCCGTCGCGACGATGGTCATCGTCAACCCGCTTGCCGGCCGCTATGCCGAGGACCTCGGGCCGCTGGTCGAGCTCGGCGCGGAGGCGGGGGCGCTGCTCGCGGAGCGGGCGATGGCCGCGCTCGGGCCCGAGGTCCGGGTGAGCGCGTACGGCAAGGGCGCGATCGTGGGGCTGGGCGGCGAGCTCGAGCACGCGGCGGCGATCCTCCACCCCACGTTCGGCGCACCGGTCCGTGCCGCGGTGGGCGGCGGGCCGTCGATCATCCCCTCGACCAAGCTGCTCGCCGGGCCGGGGACGCTCTTGGTGATGCCGCTCGTCAACCGCGACGACCTGTGGAGCTTCGACGAGATGGACGCCGCCTCGGTGCAACTCCCGGACGCACCGCGCGCGGACGAGATGGTGGTGAGCCTGGCGCTGGCCGTCGGCGGACGGCCCGGCGCACGGACGAGGAGGCCCGGCTGATGCTCAAGGCGATCATCCTGCTGACCCGCAAGGACGGCATGACCAAGGCCCAGTTCCGCGACTGGATGCTGGTGCAGCACTCACCGCTCGCCAAGCAGCTGCCGGGCCTGCGGCGGCTCACGTTCAACGTGGTCGAGAACGAGGACGTCGAGGTCGACGGCGTGTCGGAGCTGTGGTTCGACAGCCGCGAGGCGTTCGACGCCGCCTACGCCACCGACATCGGCAGGGCCGTGGCCGGCGACTCGCTCGCCAACGTGAAGGCGCGGGTCCGGCTGTTCGTGGACGAGCGGCCGCAGCTGGGCTGAGGGTCGCGTCGCGCGGGCGACGCGGAGGGCCAGCGATCCCTTGTGGCCGGCGCGCACCGGCCGATCGCGCCAGCGCGCGCGGGACCAATCGGTTATCGCCCCGCGGGCGCGGCGGGCGCATGATCCGGGCATGGCCCGCCATCGGCAGCTCGCTGCGTTCGCCCTCGCCCTGGGCCTCGTCCCGGCGCTGGCCGGGCTGGCCGCGTCGGCGGCTCCGAGCGCGCGCGCCGCCGCGTCCCTGGCCCCCCTGCCCGCGGCCTGGCCCTTCTCCACGCTCCAGCTCGGCTTCGCGGACGCGCCCGGGGGCGCATCCGCCATCGCCGCGACCGGCATGAAGATGCGCTACCAGTACCTCGCCGGCGGCGTGAACACCGGCGGCGGCTGGGCCACCTGGAACACGAACGGCGCCTTCGTCACCTACTACGTGCAGGACTCAGTGGCGGCTGGCGTGCTGCCCGTCTTCCCGTACTACATGCTCCTCCAGAGCTCTCCGTCGACCGGGAGCACGGAGTCGGCCAGGGACCTCTCGAACCTCGCCAACGTCTCGACGATGACCGCCTACTGGGCCGACGTGACGCTCTTCCTCCAGCGCGCGTCCGCGGCAGCGTCGGGCCATCCTGTGGTGCTCCACGTGGAGCCCGACCTGTGGGGCTACATCGAGCAGGCGGCGGTGCACAACGCGGGCTCGGACGTCGCGGCGGCGGTCGCCTCGACCGGCAACGCCGACCTGGCCGGCCTCCCCAACACCGCGTCCGGCTTCGCGCAGGCCTTCGTGCGGCTGCGCGACACGTACGCCCCCAACGTGCTCCTGGCGTGGCACCTGTCCGACTGGGGGACGATGACCGATCTCCACGCCAGCCAGACGAGCGACGCCCAGACCGACGCCCTGGCGGCGAAGGCGGCGGCCTTCTACACCTCGCTCGGGGCGGGCTTCGACCTCGCGTTCACCGACCTCTCGGACCGCGACAGCGGCTTCTACCAGTCCATCTACGGCGACAGCGGCGCGTCGTGGTGGAACGCGTCGGACTTCCCGCGCTATGCGCGCTTCATCTCGGGGTTCAGCGCCGCGACCGGCAAGCGCGTGGTGGTCTGGCAGATCCCCATGGGCAACACCCTGATGCGGGCCACCAACAACACGTGGGGGCACTACGCGGACAACCGCCCCGAGTACTTCCTCAACGACCCGGCCGACGGGCACCTGGCACTGTGGCGCGACGCCGGCGTCATCGGGCTGCTGTTCGGCGGCGGCGCCGACGGCACCACCTGCGCCTGCGACGCGCAGGGCGACGGCGTGACGAACCCGGCGGCGTCGGGCACGCACACGCGGTCCTCGCTCTCGGCCGACGATGACGGCGGCTACCTCCGCGACCGCATCGCCGCCTACGAGGCGGGCGGAGCGCTCGCGCTCGACCCGGGCGGCTCCCCGTCGCCGACGCCGACGCCGACGCCCGCGCCCGCGCCCAGCCCGAGCCCGTCGCCCCCGCCTGCGCCGGCCACCACGTGGACGACCAAGGCGGTCCCGTCCCGGACCACCGTCCACCGCGGGCACGACGAGACCATCAGCGTGACGGTGAAGGCATCGGCCACGACGCACGCGCTCGTCGACATCGAGATCCTGGCCCCAAACGGGCGGCGGGTCGCCCAGCGCTGGTGGTCGTCGGTGGCGTTCACCGGCGGCGTGGCCAGGACGCTGCGCTGGACCTGGCACGTGTCCACCACGCGCGCGATCGGCGCCTACACCGTTCGCGTCGGCGTGTTCGCCCTGGGCTGGGGGGCGCGCTACAGCTGGACGAGCAAGGCGACCGTCTTCCACGTCGCCCGGTAGGGCGCCCCGGCCGCCGCTCGCGGCCCGCCACGCTACGCTGCATCGATGACCGACACGCCTGCCCATCACGGCCGCCCGGATGACGCGAGAGACGCCGCCGCCGCGACGGGCCATCCTGGCCACCCCGGTGGACCGCCCACCGGGCCCGCGGCCTTCGACCGCGCCTATGCGGGGACACCGAGCTGGGACGTCGGCGGGTCCCAGCCCGCGGTGGTCCGGGCCGCTGATGCCGGCCTCTTCGGTGCGACGGTGCTCGACGTGGGGTGTGGGATGGGCCACGACGCCCGCATGCTGGCGTCGCGCGGCCACGCGGTGACCGGCGTCGACTTCTCGCCGCGCGGCATCGAGCGGGCGATCGGAGGCGCGCCAACCACGGCCAGGTTCCTCGTCGCCGACGTGCGCGACCTGGCGGCAGCCGGCTTCGGGGCGGGCGCGACGCAGGTGGACTCGGTCCTCGACGTCGGCTGCTTCCACGCCCTGGCGGCCGGCGACCGGCTCCGCTATGCGGATTCGGTGGGCGGTGCGCTCAGGCGGGGGGGACGGCTCGTGCTGTTCTGCTTCAGCGACCGGGTCGCCTTCGCCGGCGGGCCAGCTCGCCTGTCCGAGGCCGAGCTGCGCGCCGTGTTCATGGGCAGCTGGACGATCGAGTCGCTGGAGCCCGACGTCCTGGAGTCGCCGCGCGGGCCCGGCCGCGTGGACGTCTGGCGCCTGGTCGCCCGCCGCGACTGACGCCGGCCAACCCGGGCTGGCCGCACGGGAGAACCCCTTGGGGCCAGCCGGCCGCCGGTGCGCCGTCGCGCCACTCCCGCGCCGAGCTGAGCGCGGGCTCGGCCTCGCCATCCCCCAAATGGCCCTCTGGCCATGACCTCGGCCGGGCGGGTACGCTGTCGTCCGGACCAACCGGCGCCGTGCCCAGCGCCGGTCCCCGCTCGGAGGCCCGCTCCACGCCCATGGCTCAACACTCGCGCGCTATGACCACGCGAGCGCTCGGCCGCGCGCTCGCCGCCCTGGCGTCCGCCCTCGTGGTGGCCCTGGCCCTCGGACCGTCGGTCGTCTCCGCCGGCAACCCGCTCCCTGCGCAGGCGGTGCGCCCGCTGTGCGGCATCCCGGGCCCGGGCCGTGCCCGATGCCATGCGCTCGTCCGCACCGACCTGCCGAAGTCGGCCCGGCCCTTCCCCTCGATCAGCTCGCCGGACGCGACGCCCGCCGTCGCCCCGCTCTACTCGGCCGACCTGCTGGCCGCGTACGGCCTGACCGCGGCCGCGGCATCGGGCGGCAGCGGCGTGAAGGTCGCGGTCATCGACGCGTATGACGACCCGACGGCCGAGGCCGACATGGCCGTGTACCGCTCCGGCCTCGGCCTGCCGGCATGCACCTCGGCCAGTGGGTGCTTCACCAAGGTGGACCAGAACGGCGGCACGTCCTATCCGGCCCACAACGCCGGTTGGGCCGGGGAGATCGCGCTCGACCTCACGATGGTCTCGGCGATCTGCCCCAACTGCTCGATCATCCTGGTCGAGGCGAACAGCGAGAACCTGAGCGACCTGGGCGCGGGCGTGAACCGCGCGGTCGCCATGGGCGCCACGTTCATCTCCAACAGCTACGGCGCCTTCGAGAACAGCTTCGAGTCGAGCTGGGACACCGCGTGGTACAAGCACGCGGGCGTCGTCATCACCGCCTCGACCGGTGACAGCGGATACGGGGTGCAGTACCCGGCCGCATCGCCGTACGTGGTGTCCGTGGGCGGGACCTCCCTGGCCCGCAGCGGCGGCTCGTGGAGCCAGTCGGCGTGGTCCGGCGCCGGCAGCGGCTGCTCGGCGTACGAGGCGAAGCCGGCCTGGCAGACCGACAGCGGCTGCGCGAAGCGCACGGTCGCCGACGTCTCGGCGGAAGCCGACCCGAGCACCGGCGTCGGCGTGTACTTCAACGGGTCCTGGTACGTGATGGGCGGCACGAGCGCCTCGGCCCCGATCGTCGCCGCGGCCTACGCGCTGGCCGGCACCCCGGCGGCCGGGACCTACCCCGCGTCGTACCCCTACCTCCGCGGCGGCCTCACCGACGTCGTCGGCGGCAGCAACGGCACGTGCGGCGGCAGCGGGACCGCCTACCTGTGCCAGGGCGTCGTCGGCTACGACGGGCCAACTGGCCTCGGGACGCCCGCGGGAACCACCCCGTTCACCGCACCCAGCCTGCCGGGCCAGCCCCAGAACGTGACCGGCGTGGCCAGCAACGGCTCGGTCGCGGTCAGCTGGGACGCACCGGCATCCGACGGCGGCGCGGCGATCACCAAGTACACGGCCACCTCGAGCCCCGACGCCAAGACGTGCACCTGGTCGAGCGGGCCCCGGACCTGCACCGTGACCGGCCTCACCAACGGCACGGCGTACACGTTCACCGTCACCGCGACCAACGGCGTGGGCACGGGATCAGCCTCGACCGCCTCAGCGCCAGTGGCGCCGAGCGCGGTGCCGAGCGCGCCGCGGAGCGTTGCGGGCACACGCGGGGATGGTGCCGTCACGGTGACCTGGACCGCACCCCTCTCCGACGGCGGGTTCGCGATCACCTCCTACACCGCGTCCTCGTCGCCGGAAGCCAAGGCGTGCACCTGGTCATCCGGCCCGCTGACGTGCACCGTGACGGGCCTCGCCAACGGGACCGGCTACACGTTCACGGTGACCGCGACGAACGCAACCGGCACCGGGCCCGCCTCCTCGCCCTCCGCCACCGTGACCCCGGCAGCGGTGCCGGCACCGCCCACCGGCGTCGCGGGCACGGCCGGGAACGGTTCGGTGGCGGTCGTCTGGACGCCGGGGTCGAACGGCGGCGCGACCATCACCGCCTACACCGTGACGTCCTCGCCGGGCGCCAAGACCTGCACCTGGTCGGGCGGCCCAACCACCTGCACCGTGACCGGCCTGACGAACGGGACCGGCTATACGTTCACCGTCACGGCGACCAACGTCGCCGGCACGAGCGCGCCGTCGAGCCCCTCATCGGGCGTCACCCCGCGCACCGTCCCGAGCCAGCCCCAGAACGTGGCCGGCGCGCCCGGCAACGGGTCCGTCGCCGTGTCCTGGTCGGCGCCCTCGACCGACGGCGGCTCGCCGCTCACGGCGTACGCGGTGGCGGCCTCGCCCGGGAGCCGCACCTGCTCGGCCACCCCGCCCACGACCTCGTGCACCGTCACCGGCCTCGGCAACGGGACCTCGTACACGTTCACGGTCACCGCGACCAACGCCGCCGGGTCGAGTCTGCCCTCAGCGGCATCGCCGGGCGTCACCCCGCGGACCGTGCCCGGCGCGCCGACGGGCATCACGGCGCAGCCCGGCAACGGGTCGGCCAGCGTCGCCTGGTCTGCACCCGCGTCCGACGGCGGGGCTGCGATCACCCACTACACCGTCACCTCCTCGCCCAGCGGCAAGACGTGCACGTGGTCGTTCGGCCCGCTCGAGTGCACCGTCACCGGCCTCGTCAACGGCCAGGCCTACACGTTCACCGTAGTCGCCACGAACGCGGCCGGCGACGGTCCGGCGTCGAGCCCGTCGGGCGGGGCGACACCGGCCTCCCTCCCGGCTGCGCCGACGGGCGTGACCGCCTCGCTGCCGGCAGCGCCCACCCTGGGGGCGCTCGAGATCGCCTGGACCGACGGCGGCAGCGGCGGCTCGCCGGTCACGGGCTACAGCGCGGCCGCGTACAACGCGAGCACGTTCGCCGCCACGGGCCACGGCTGTGCCGTCACCGGCACGCCGCCGGCCACCGGTTGCACGATCACCGGCCTCACCCCCGGCGTCGCCGTAGTGGTGCGCGTGACCTCGACCACGGCGATCGGGACCGGGCTCGCCTCGGCGCCGTCCGACCCGGCGACCCCGCCCGCCGCCCCGGCCGCGGCGATCGGATCGCTCCCGACGTGGACGCTGACCACCACGGTGTCCGTGCCGCTGGCCGGAACCGCGGGCACCAACGCCGTTGCGGGCTTCGACCTCCGGTACCGCCGGGCAGCGTGGAACGGGTCGTTCGGGTCGTTCGGCTACCGCTCGACCGCCGCCACGAGCAGCGTGTTCACGGTCAGCCCCGGGTACACCTACTGCTTCAGCCTGAAGGCGCGCGATTCCCTGGGCTACGAGACGGCGGCGTGGTCGCCCGAGCGCTGCACCGCGGTGCCGCTCGATGACCGGAGCCTCTCGCGCAGGACCGGCTGGACGACCGGGACCAGCTCCTCCTTCTACCGCTCGACCTGGACGCGCTCGACGCGCTACGGGGCGACGCTCGTGCGCACCTCGGTCAGGGCCCGGCGCATCGCGATCGTGGTGACCACGTGCTCGACCTGCGGCTCTATCCGCGTCTACTGGGGCTCGACGCTGCTGCGCTCGATCAGCCTCCGGTCCTCGACCACCGTGTACCGCAAGGTGATCACGGTCGCCACGTTCAGCTCCGCCCGCTCCGGCACGTTGACAATCAAGGTGTCAACGTCCGGGCGCAGGGTGTACGTCGACGGGCTCGCCATCGGCCGGACCTAGCGCCACCCGGGACGCCGGCTCGAGTCTGTCGGGCACCCGCGGCCGCTCGGGTGCGCTAGCGTAGGGTCGGGCGAGGGCGCGACGCCGTCGGCGCGCCGGAGGTCCGCGGAGGTGTGCATGGCATTGACCCGCGCGCGGGGCGCGACGGGAGCGGGCGCGTGAGCGTGCGCTTCCTCCACAGCGCGGACTGGCAGCTGGGCATGACGCGCCACTTCCTGTCCGCAGAGGCGCAGGCGCGGTTCTCGCAGGCTCGGATCGACGCCGTCCGCACGCTCGGCCGTCTGGCGGCCGACACGGGGGCCGCGTTCCTCGTGGTGGCCGGCGACGTGTTCGAGACCAACCAGGTCTCCCCGCAGACCGTCCGCCGCACGCTGGACGCCCTCGCGTCCGTGCCGGTGCCGGTCTTCCTCCTGCCGGGCAACCACGACCCCCTCGACGCCGGGTCCATCTTCCGCGCGCCAGCCTTCGCCGACGGATGCCCGCCCCACGTGGCCGTGCTCGACGACAGCTCGCCGCGTCCGGTCCCGGGCGTGCGGGGCGTGGAGGTCGTCGGCGCGCCGTGGTTCAGCAAGCGCCCGCTGTCGGACCTCGTGGCCGACGCGTGCACGGCGCTCGCGCCGTCGAGGACCACCCGGCGGGTCATGGTCGCGCACGGCGCCGCCGAGATCTCGTTCGACAACCCGGCCGCCATCGGGATCGCGCAGGCGGAGTCGGCGCTGGCCGAGGGCCGGATCGCGTACCTCGCGCTCGGGGACCGGCACTCCACCACCGCGATCGGGACGACGGGCCGCATCTGGTACGCAGGGGCGCCGGAGCCCACCGACTACGACGAGCTCGACGCGGGGAACGCGCTCCTGGTGGAGCTCGCCGACGACGGGCGCTGCGAGGTCGTCAAGCACCACACCGGCACGTGGCGGTTCGCGCGCGAGCGGTTCGACCTCGATGCGGCGGACGGCATCGAGGCGCTCGGGGCGTGGCTGGACACCATCACCCCCAAGGAGCGCTCGATCGTCAAGCTCACGCTCGTCGGCACCGTGTCGCTGTCGGGCAACGCCCGCCTCGAGACCCTGCTCGAGCACCAGCGTGACCTGTTCGCCGCGATCGAGCAGTGGGAGCGCCACACCGAGCTGGTCATCCGGCCAGACGACGACGACTTCGCAGACCTGCAGCTGGTCGGGTTCGCGGCCCAGGCGCTGTCCGCCCTGCGATCGAGCGCGTCCGGCGCAGGCGCGGAGGCGGAGGCGGCCCGCGACGCGCTGGCGCTCCTCGTGCGCTTCGCGGCCTCGGCGGGCGGTCTCGGGTGAGGCTCCTGCGGCTGCGGCTGCGCAACTTCCGCGGCGTGGACGAGCGGGAGGTCACCTTCCTGCGCGACGGGGTGACGGTCATCGTGGGCCCCAACGAGGTGGGCAAGTCCTCGATGGCCGAGGCGCTCGACCTGCTGTTCACCGCGCCGGATTCGAGCACCAAGGCGGACGTCAAGGCGGTCAAGCCCGTGGACCGTGACGCCGGGCCCGAGGTGGAGGCGGACGTCGAGACCGGCCCGTACGCCTTCACGTACCGCAAGCGCTACCTCAAGGGCGCCGAGACGGTGCTGCGGATCACGCGGCCGCAGCCGGAGCAGCTGACCGGCCGCCAGGCGCACGAGCGCGTGGAGCGGATCCTGGCCGAGACGATGGACGCCGCGCTCTGGAAGGCGCTCCGGATCAAGCAGGGCGACGCGGTCGGCCAGGCGTCGCTCGCCGACGCGGCCTCGCTCGGGCAGGCGCTCGACCGTGCCGCCGGGACAATGCCCGAGGGCCAGGCGGAGACCTCGCTGTTCGAGCGGGCCAAGGCCGAGTACGAGCTGTACTGGACGCCCACCGGGCGGCCGAAGGGCGACTGGCCGGTGCGGGAGGCCGTGGCCCAGGCGCAGTCGGCGCTCGACGGGCTCGAGACCCAGCTGCGGGCCGTGGCGGCCGACGTCGAGCGGGCGGCGGACCTTGCCGCCGAGCAGGCGCGCCTCGTCGAGGCCAGGAGCCCTGAGGAGGCGCGGGTCGAGGAGCTGGAGTCGCGCTGGCGCCAGATCGAAGAACGGGTCCGCAGCGTCGAGCGGCTCGCGGAGGCCGAGAAGGCGGCGCGGTTGGCGGCAGAGCGCGCGGCCGAGACGAGCAGCGCCCGCGCCGCGGCCGTCGAGGAGCTGGCCCGGGCGACGGCCGAGCGGGACCGCCAGCATGGCGCAGTCGAGTCCGCCGCACCGACGCTCGCCTCCGCTCGCGAGCGCGCGGGCCGCGCCGGAACGGCGCTCGCCGAGGCGCGGGCGACCCGCCAGGCAGCCGACGCGCGTGCTCGGACGGCCCGCGCCGACCTCGACTTCCTCCGGGCGCGGGCCCAGCTCGCGGAGCAGACGGAGCGGCGCGCCGCGCTCGCCGCCGCGCAGGCTGCCCTTGCGGACGCCGAGGCTGCGGCCCGCACCAACCTGGTCGACGAGGGTGTTCTCGAGACGATCCGCGCAGCGGATGCCGGCGCGCAGCTCGCCCGCGGCCTGCTCGAGCAGGCCCGGCCGTCGGTCGCCGTGACGGCGCTGGGCGAGGTGTCGCTCATCGTGGACGGGACGTCGATGCCGCTCGGGGCGGGCGCCTCCGTTCGGCGCCCGGTCGAGGACCGCCTCTCCCTCGAGGTTCCCGGCGTGGTCCGCATCGAGGTGGCGGCCGGACGGGGCGACACCAGCCTCTCAGCCCGGGCGGCCGACGCGGAGGAGGCGCTCCGCGCCGCGTGCGAGGCGGCGGGGGTCGCGAACCTCGCCGCCGCCGAGGGAGCCGCCGCAGCGCGCCGGGACGCCCGTGCCGTCTGGGCCGATCAGAAGCGCCGGATCGCCGACCTGCTGGCGGGCGAGGAGCCCGAGCGGCTTGACGCGCGGATCGCGACGGCCGAGCGCCGCACAGCGGGCTACCTCGAGGCCCGACCGACGGATGCGCCGATGCCCGCCGACGAGGATGCGGCCGTGGCGACCGCCGAGGCTGCGGAGCGGACGGCCGAGGACGCGCGCACCGCCGAGTCGGCGGCCGAGGCGGAGGACCGCGCGGCGCGCGAGCAGCTCACGGCGCGCGAGGTGGCGGCGAACGAGGCCACCGTCCGGCTCGAGCTCGCCCGGCAGGGCGTGTCGACTCGCGAGACCGCGCTCTCGGTCGGCCGAGCGCTCGCGTCCGACGCACAGCTCGCCGATGACCTGGGCCGCGCCGCGGAGGCCCACCGGGCGGCCAGCGCCGCCGCCGATACCGCCCGCGCCGCGCTCGCGGGCGAGGGGCCGGAGGCCGCCAAGACGCTGCTTGACAACGCACGGCTCGTGGTCGAGGAGATCGCAGGCCGACTGCGCGAGCTCGAGATCGCCCAGGCGGAGGTCCGGGCGCGACTCCGCGATCACGGCGAGGACGGCCTCGGCGAGCGCCGAGACGCCGCGCTGAGCGCCAGGGACGCCGCGGCGGCGGAGCTCGCCCGCTGGACGAGGCGTGCCGAGGCGCGGCGCGCCCTGTTCGAGGCGCTCAAGTCGGCCCGCGACGCCGCGCACCTCGCCTACGTCGGGCCGCTCCGCGACACGCTGACCTCGCTCGGCAAGGTGGTCTTCGGGGCCTCGATCGCCGTCGAGGTGGGGGAGGACCTCCGCGTCCGCAGCCGGACGCTCGAGGGGCGCACCGTCCCCTACGAGAGCCTGAGCATCGGCGCGAAGGAGCAGCTGGGCGTCCTGATGCGGCTGGCCGGCGCGATGCTCGTCGCCCAGGACGGGGGCGTGCCGGTGGTGCTCGACGACACGCTCGGGTTCTCGGATCCGCGGCGGCTCGAGGCGATGGGCGCGGTCCTCGCCCTGGCCGGCGCGTCGTGCCAGGTCATCGTGCTCACCTGCTACCCCGAACGCTACCGCCACGTCGGCGGGGCGAGGACCGTGTCCCTGCCCTGAGCGGACCGCCGGCGGCGGCTCGGTCGCGCATGACTTGACAGTCGACATTCCTACTGTATAGTAGCGCCGATGAGCGAGCACACGATCTCCGAGCTCTCGGCGCTGTCCGGGCTGTCCGTCCGGACCATCCGCTACTACCTGGCCCAGGGGCTGATCCCGGCGGCGGGCATGGAAGGGCCGGCGACCCGCTATCCCGAGGCGACGCTCGCCCGCCTCCGCCTGATCAGCAGGCTCCGCGACGCACACCTGCCGCTCGCCGAGATCCGCAAGCAGCTCCTGGCCCTCTCGGACGGCCAGGCCATCGTGCTCGCCGGGACGCCGGCGGAGCCCGAGCCCGCGGGCAGCGCCCTGGACTACGTCCGGGCCGTGCTCGGCGGCAGCCGGACCGAGGTCTCCCCATCACCCCCCGCGATGCGGGCGCGGAAGGGCTTCGCCGGCCCCCTCAACAGCGCCGTCATGCCGGGGGTGGCGCAGGCCGGCCTCGCGGGAGCGCCAGCCGGCCTGCCGGCCCCCTCGCCGGCCGCTGCGCCGCCCGCGCCCGCCACCGCCGCCGCGCCCGCCGCACCGCCGTCGGCGCCTGGTGAGGCCGCCTTCGGGCAGCGCTCGCAGTGGGAGCGCGTAGCGATCACCGACGACATCGAACTCCACGTGCGTCGGCCGTTGAGCCGGCGCGACAACCGCCTCGTCGAGCGCCTCGTCGCGTTCGCCCGGCAGCTCAGGGAGGAGCAGCCATGACCATCGCGACCCTGTCGGTCCGCCAGGACCGGCGTCTCATCCGGGCCATCCACCACTCGACCCGCTTCGCCCTGGTCGAGGTCACCGCCCCGCCCGCGTCGGCTGCCGCCACGCGGCCGCGCGTCAACGTCGCCTTCGTGCTCGACCGTTCGGGGTCGATGAGCGGGCGCAACAAGATCGACCTCGCGAAGCGCGCCCTGCACGAGGGCATCGAGCGCCTCGCGGCGACCGACCGGTTCGCCGTCGTCGTCTATGACCACGAGGTCGACGTCGTCGCGCCCGGCCGCACGGCCGCCGACGGCGCGAAGCACGACGCCCACCGCGCCCTCGCGGACATCGGGCCGCGCGGCAACACCGACCTCGCCGGCGGCTGGCTCCGGGGTGCCGAGCAGGTGGCGGCGGGCCTCGACCCCGAGGCCGTCAACCGCGTCCTGCTGCTGACCGACGGCCTCGCGAACACCGGGATCACGGACCCCCACGAGCTCGAGCGCCACGCCCGCGAGCTGCGTGTCCGCGGCGTGTCCACCTCCACCTTCGGCGTTGGCGAGGACTTCAACGCGGAGCTGTTGGGCTCGATGGCTGACGCGGGCGGCGGCGCCTACCGGTTCATCCGCCACGCCGAGGAGATCCCGACCCTCATCCGCTCCGAGGTGGGCGAGCTGCTCGAGGTCACGGCCCGCGGCGTGGACCTCCGGGTCCGCGGCCCCGAGGGGCTGCGCCTCGAGTGCCTCTCGCCGTACACGCTCGACCGCGGGTCCCGCGAGTCGGTGGTCCACCTCGGCGACATGGTGGCCGACCAGGTGGTGCGCCTCGTGCTCTCGTTCGGCTTCCCGCTGGGCGAGGTGGGCCGCGACCTCGGGGTGGAGCTGTCGCTCGCCGACCGGGACGGGCGTCTGGCGGGCTCGGCCACGCTCGCCTGGACCTTCGCGGACGGCGATGCCAACGACCGCCAGCCGCGCGAGCGGGAAGTCGACCGCGTGGTGGCCCGGACCTATGCGGACCGGGCGCTGCGGCTCGCCGTGGAGGGCAACCGCCGCGGCGCGTGGGACGAGGTCCGGCACCAGCTGCTCGGCGTGGCCCGTCGCGTGCGCTCGTATGCCGGGGACGACCCGGTGCTGCGCGGCATCGTGGCCGAGCTCGAGCAGCAGGCCGACGCCTGGTCGGTGGAGCGCGCCGAGGTGGACCGCAAGGTGCTGTACTCGGCCGCGAGCTACGCGCTCAAGTCGCGGGCCCCCTCCGGCGCCGCGATGCGCCGCGCGGGGACCGACCCCCGCGCGTGACGGCCTCGCGCGGCGGCGGTCGCCGGCTCAGCGTGGCGACCGCCGGCCCGCGCTGCTAGGCGTCCTCGAGCGGGATCGACTCGCGCCGTCGGCGCTTGGGCTCGTCCGCCGTGCGGTCCACCCGCGCGATCCACGTGTCGACCAGGGACCGGACCGCGAGGAGCTGCTCCTTGCGGGCGGCGCGCATGTGGCCGCGCACCTCGGCCGGCAGCACGACCGACAGCAGCGCGTCCACGGCCTCCATCGGGCCGCCGACCGCCCGGGCCTCGGCGTCGCGAGCCCGTGCCTCGGCCTCGGCCGCCTTCGTCTCGACCTCGGCGAGCCGCTGCTCGAGCGCGGCGAGTCGGGCGGTGAGCTCCGCCTCGCGATCGGATCCAGCCATGGTCAGGTTGCTCCCTTCTGCGGCACGCGGGCCGCCGCGAACTCGATCCGCAGGATGTCGTCATGGAAGCCGCCGCCGATCGTCTCGGCATCGACGAGGATGCGCGGCAGGATGAGGTTCCGCCGCCACGAGCCGACCGCGATGACCAGCTCATCGGCGAAGCGCGACAGGCGCACCTCGTCCTTCGAGGTGAACGGCAGCTCGAGCTCGAGGATGTACCGCTCGCCCTCCCGCCGCACCGTGTACGGCCGGCCGCGGTAGAAGAACCCGACGGGGTCCTCGTCGCCGAACACCGCATGGCCGAGGGTCCGGAGCATCCGCTCGCCCACCACCTCCTCGTCGAAGAAGGGGGCGTCGCGGACCGGGACAGGCGCGAACGACTCCTCCACCAGCGGCCGGTAGCGCTGCTGGGCCTCGCGCCAGGCGCCGAAGTAGGGGCCCGCGTCCGGCGGCAGCACGCGGTTGCACACGACGAGGTCCGTCGGGTAGCCGTAGAGGTGGAAGTAGGTGAACGAGCGCTGGGCCTCCTTGATGACCATGCGCTCGAGGTTGAGCACGATGCGCACCGACGTCAGCTCGGGGTCCGCGAGCAGGTCGTGCATGTGCTCGAGCCGCCCGAACAGCCGCTCGCCGGCGTTGTAGACCTCGGCGTTCGGCGTGGGCATGCCGGTCACGCGGCCCAGGATGGGCCCGGTGACCGCGGCGATCTTGCGCTGGATCGGGTACACGCGGTCGAGCCACCAGCGGCCGGCCTCGGGCAGGCTGAGCAGGCGCAGCGTCTCGCCGGTCGGCGCCGCGTCGACGACGATCAGGTCGTAGGCGCCCGAGTCGTGGTGCTCGGCGATCCAGAGCAGGCTGGCCAGCTCGTCCATCCCGGGCAGGACGCTCATCTCCTCGGCCAGCACGTCGTCGAGGCCGCGCCAGCGCAGCAGGCTCGAGACGTACTCCTGGATCGTGCCCCAGTACTTGTCGATGTTGTGGAAGACCTCGGACTCCTGTCCCCACAGGTTGGGCCCGATCTCAGTCGGCTCGGGCCCGAGCGCGCGGTCGAAGGAATCGCCGAGGCTGTGGGCCGCGTCGGTGGACAGCACGATCGTGCGGTAGCCGCGGTCGGCGGCGAGCAGCGCGGTCGCCGCGGCCACGCTCGTCTTGCCGACGCCGCCCTTGCCCGTGTAGACGACGATCCGGGTCATGGGCCCACGGTAGCGCGGTCGTGCCGAACGGGCCGCCGACTGGCCCCCGAGGTTGCGGCGTCTTCACCGACAGCGCCGATCAGGTCAAGAAATCGCAAGGGTCGCCGCCCGCGGGCCGGCTCTCAGGGAACCCGAACGTCGCGGCGCTGAGATGGGGCCAACCGGCGCGCCCGGGCACGTGCCGCCGGAAGGCCAACAGCCCGGAGCGCGCCCGCACGACAGGGGACCCATGACAAGCGAAACGAACCGACCCGACCCGATGTTCCCGCCGCCGACACCCGCCGTCCCGCCGGCAGCCCAGCCCGATGACGCCACGCAGCCGGCCTTCCCGGCCGTCGGCCCCGCTGCGGCCCCGGCCGCGGTCCCGCCGGCATCGCAGCCCGGAGCCGTGCCGCTGGCGTGGCCGCAGGCCGGCTCCAGCCCGACCGCGCCCGCCGCGCCCGGCTGGGTGACGGCGGCCCCTGCCGCCCCCCCGACGCCCGCCGCCACGACCACCGGCGGCTGGGCCCAGCGACCCGACGCCGCCCCGGCGTCGGCCTCGCCCTGGGCACCGCCCGCCAGTCCCGCGGCCCCCGCGACACCGCACGTCGCGCCGCCCCCGGCGGCCGAGTGGCCGGCCATGCCGCCAACCCCGTCGCACCCGCAGCAGCCGCGGACCCGCCACGGCGTGACGCCGGTCGTGCTCGCGGTCGCGATCGTCGCCACGGCCGTGCTGACGGCCGGGACCACGTACGTCGCGGTCGAGGCGACGCACCCGTCGCCCACGGCCCAGGTGAACCAGCTGACGGCCGCCCAGGCATCCTCCGGTCCCTCGGCCACGACCGCCCCGAACAGCCAGGCCGCTCCCAGCCTCACGCCGGCCAACCCGCTGCCGGCCAACGGCCAGGCGTCGATCCCGGACGTCGTGAAGGCCGTCGGCCCCGCCGTCGTGACCATCACCGCCGACGGGGTGACGTCCACCGACCCGACCACCGGGCTCAGCGGCACGGGCACCGCGATCGGCTCGGGCATCATCTACGACGCCCGCGGCCTGGTCCTGACCAACCACCACGTGGTGGCCGGCAACCCGAGCAGGCTCACCGTCACCCTCAAGGACGGCCGGACGTTCAACGCGTCGGTCTACGGCACCGACACCCTCACCGACCTCGCGATCGTCAAGATCGACGGCGCGTCCAACCTGCCCACGGCGCCCATCGGCTCGTCGGCGGGCATCCAGGTCGGCCAGCAGACCATCGCGATCGGCAGCCCCGAGGGCGACCTGACCAACTCGGTCACCAGCGGCATCGTGTCGGCGCTCGGCCGGCAGATCACCGTCGAGGGCGAGACGCTCGACAACCTCATCCAGACCGACACGCCCATCAACCCGGGCAACAGCGGGGGCCCGCTGCTCGACGCCGGCGGCAACGTGATCGGGATCAACACCGCCGTCTCGTCCAGCTCCCAGAACATCGGCTTCGCGATCCCGATCGACATCGCGCGCCCGCTCCTCGCCCAGGCCTCCGCCGGCCAGCCCCTGGCGCGCGCCTGGCTGGGCGTCCGGTTCGACACCATCGACCCCGCGCTCCAGCAGGCGCTGAGCCTGCCGGTGGTGAACGGCGCCTGGATCCCGACGGCCGCAGGGCTCCAGCAGCTGGAGAACCAGTCGGGCGGCGGCCAGGGCGGCAGCAATCCGTTCGGCAACGGCTCGGGTCGCGGCTCCAACGGGAACGGCTCGGGCGGCGCGGCCACGACCGGATCCGCCATCGTCGCGGGCAGTCCCGCCGCGAAGGCCGGCCTCACGGCGGGCGACATCATCATCGCGGTCAACGGCACCAAGCTTGACGCGACCAACACCCTGGACCTCCTGCTCGGCCAGCTCAACCCCGGCCAGCAGGTGACGCTGAGCATCCTGCGGAACGGGCAGACGAGCAGCGTCACGGTCACGCTCGGGACTCGCCCGCAATCGGTGTAGTCCTGAGGGGCGCGAGGCACTGACGGCCCCGCGCCCGCTTCCCGCGGCAAGGGCCCCGGCGGTGTCGCCGGGGCCCTGTCGATTCCCCGCGCGTCCGCTTCGCGGCAGGGTCCCGGCGGTGTCGCCGGGGCCGTGCCGATTCCCGGACATGCCGCTGGCGCCGCGCGGTCTCGTCGCCGTACAGGCTGCTGTCCGGCGCTACAGCCCCGCCCTTTCCAGATCATCTGAACAGAACGCGGTCAGTGACGCGCATCCGACGGCTCGGATGGCGCCGCCGCCACCCGGAGAAGCCCTTCTGCACGCGCACGGCGGTGGTCACGTGCGGCGCCGCGTCCATCGGACCGCGCACGGGTGGTCGCGTGACCCCGCCAGGCCGGAGACGCGGGCGGCTTGTTCAGTTGATCTGGAAATGCCGTGATCGACAGGCGATTGCCGGCGAGGTGTCGGCGGTGCCGCCGGGACCAGCCCTCGCGATCGCGCGCGGGACCAGTCGGGGATCGGGCCGGTCAGGGCACCGGCAACACGAACAGGAACTTGCCGTCGCGCGTCGGGTCCTTGGTCCACTCGTGGTACGGCTTGTAGTCGATGTCGAGGTCGGAGGTCTTGACGAAGGTGTCGGGCGGGTTGGAGTAGCCCCAGATCGAGGACAGGCGGTTGTACCAGACGTCCTCGATGTACAGGCCGGTCACGGTGAAGTCGTTGGTCAGCGCCGGGTCCGCGGTGGCCTTGAAGCCGGAGACCACCCACGAGTGCCAGCCGTACCACACGACGAGGCCGGCCGGGCGGTTGGTCGCTCGGATCGCCTTGACAACCGTGATCACGGCGGCGTTGAGGCTGCCGCGGACGTCGAGCTCGTAGTTGCCGTAGCCGAGCTTGGTGAGGCCCTCGGGCCAGCCCAGCGCGTCCGCACCGCCGGTGTTGCCGGGCTCGAGCGAGTAGGCGAGGTTGTACAGCTTGGTCTGGAACGCCTTCGACGTGTCGGCGCCCTGGCTCATGATGTTGATCGACGTCTGCATCGCGGCCGGGACGCACCAGGTGTCCACGTACTCGCCCACGAAGTCGCCCTTCTCGTAGAGGTCCATCGAGAAGGGCTTGAGCTTGGGCGTGGCCGTGGGGGCCGGCGTCGCCGTGGGGCTGGCGGTGGCCTCAGAGGAGGTGGGCGCGGACGCGAGCGACGCAGTGGGCGTGGGCGCCACGGCCGTGGGCGGTGCGGCAGACGGCAGCGACGGGACGGCGTGCGACGCGAGGGGGAGGGCGTAGGCCCAGGGCGTGACGACGGGTGCCGCGACGAGGGTGGCCGAGCTGAGCGCCTGGCCGGTCGCCATCGCCGTGGCGGCGAGGACCGCCACCGTGACGAGCGCCAGGGCGCCCCGCGCCAGGCGCGCGCGGGCGCCGCGCCCGCGGTCGGGCCACGCGCCAGGGCGCGCCTGGGCTGCCGGCTCGGGCGGCCGCATCGTCGCCACGCGGATGGCCAGGGCGGCGGTCAGCAGCACCGTGCGGACGCCCATCCCGGCGGCATAGGAGGCGGGGATCGCCGCGATCCCCAGGCTCGGCAGCCAAGCCCGGCCGGCCACCACCACCACGACGAACCCGGTGAGGGCGGCGAGCGTCGGCAGGAGCGTGTTGCGCGTGGCGTAGACGGCGCGCGCGAGCAGGTTCATCACGCTCTCGAGCGGCACCGCGAGCGCGAACACCGAGAGCACGAGGGCGGTCCTCGCCGTGTCCTCGGCGTCGAAGGCGCCGCCCTTGAGGAAGAAGCCGATCACGAGCCCCGAGAGCACGAACAGCGCGGCAGCGGCGAGCAGGGAGAGGCCCGCGGTCGAGAGCAGGGTGCGCCGGAAGTGGCGGGCGAACGCGATGCGGTCGCCCGCGTTGGCGGCCTCCGAGAGGGCGGGGAAGGCGGCGATCGCGAACGACATCCCGATCAGGCTCACCGGCACGCCGTAGAAGTTGCGCGCGTAGTTGAGCGAGCTCACCGAGCCCACGACGAGGCTCGAGGCGATGCTCGTGTAGAACAGGAACACGAGTGGCTCGAGCGGCTGGCTGGCCATCTTGGGCGCCATCAGCCGGAGGAACTCGCCCAGGCCCTTGGTCCGTGGCGCGAAGCTCGGGATGGGCCGGAACCCCGAGCCCCACAGGCCGATCAGCCGCGCCACGAGGTGGCCGAGCGCCCCTGCCACGGCGCCCCACGCCGCGCCGTAGATCCCGAGCGGCCCGGACAGCACCAGCGCTCCAGCGGCGATCCCGCCCGAGTACATGAGCGGCGCGAGGCCGTACCACAGGAACCGCCGCTTGGCGACCAGCACCTCGCCCACGACGAGCGAGGCGGCGAAGATCGGGGGCGTGAGGCACATCACCCGGAACAGCCCGACGTAGAGCTGCTTCTGGGCCGCGTTGAAGCCGGGCACGATGACGTCGATCGTGGCCGGGGCGAGGACGAGCAGCAGCGCGGAGACCAGGGCCATCGCGCCGAGCGCAAGGCCGAGCACGGTGCGGGCGAACTGGTCCGCCTCCTCGGCCGCCTTGTCGCGCAGGCCGAGGAACAGCGGCACGAACGGCGCCACGAGGCCGCCGGCGACGACGACGTCGAGGGCGAGCTCGGGCAGGATGAACGCCGCGTTGTAGGCGTCGAGCTCGGCGCCGGCGCCGAACGTGTGGGCGAGGACCTTGTCGCGGCCGAGTCCCATGACGTAGCCCGCGAAGGTGAGCGCCGAGAGCGTGATCGCCCCGCCGGGCAGGAGCCTGCGGACGAGCACGCCGAGGCGGGTAGCCTCGACGCGGTCGATCAGGGATTGAGCGCGGGAATGCGCAGCAGCGAGCACGGCCCGATGATGACGCGTGCCGCAACGGGCGAGTGACGGGGCCGCGTCGCGGTCAGGAGCCCTGGCCCACCGCGATCGAGGGCTCGCCCTGCTCGAGGCTGCCGTGGGCCGCAGCCTCGCCCGAGGCGAACCAGCCGCGCAGGCTGCCGCGCCACAGGGCCCGCTCGTGGTACCGCCCCTCGCCCGAGATGCCGTCGAGGCCGCCGGCGGTGATCAGCGTCTCCAGCAGAGGCGCCAGCTGTGACCCGTAGACGTGCATGCAGGGCTCGGGGCGGACGCCGGGCCACGAGTAGCACGTCACCGCCGTCCTTCGCTCGCCTGTCGGCACGCCGGCGGGCAGCTGGTCCCACGCGGGGTCCCCCGGCGCGAACTCCCACTGGTCGAGGTTGCCCTGCGGGATGCCCTCGACGCCACGCACGATCCGCGGGTCGGCATCGAGCAGGTAGGGGTCCACCGAGAGGTCGCAGATCACCGCGTGGCTCGGCAGGAGCGCGAGCCAGGGATTGGGCACGATCGCCTGGGACGGGTCGCGGCGCGCGGTGGCGTCCACGAGCAGGTCCGTCATGAGCAGGCGGCCCTTGAGGTACTCGGAGTCCGAGGTGAGGTTCCGCCCTGCGGTGATCACCTCGACACCCGGCAGCCTCGCGCGTGTGAGCCGCTCATTCCTGGCGTCGTCGCCGTACTTGGTCGCGAACTCCACCGCGTGGCGGCCGACCCGGCCAGCCCCCATGATCAGCACCTTGACGGTGGCGTGGCGCGGACCTGCCAGCTCGGGCCAGGTCCGCTCGAGCGCGGCGAACGCTGACGCGATGCCGTTCCAGGCCACGCTGCGCAGGTTCTCCACCATGCGCCGCCCGTTGTCGTCGCGGATGAGGTCCAGGCTGATCGCGTCGATCCCCATGTCCCGGAGCATCCGGACGCGGGCCGGCCGCGTGCTGAAGTGGAGCATGGACACGAGGGTCGCCCCGCGCCGCATCTTCTCGTACTTGCCCTCGGGCGCCCGTAGGACCAGGACCACGTCCTGCCGGTAGCAGTCCTCCTCGTCGCTGACGACCACGTCGGGCGAGACCGCGGTGTAGTCGAGGTCCGTGTAGCCCATCCCGGACCCGATGCCGCTCTCGACGTGCACTTCAGCCCCGGCGGCTGCAAGGAGGCCGACCAGCGGCGGCAGGAAGTCGCGCCGCTCGTTCGGCTCCCGGTGCATGCGCGGCAGCCCGACCGTGAGCCTCGTCCGCGTCGTCATCCTCACCTCCCACGTGCTCCGCGCACGGTAGCGCAGGCCGTGCTCGACCTGTCACGCTGTCTGCCTCCAGCGTCGCCAGTGGGCCGACGGTGCGGCAACGGTCAGGGGTCCCGACCGACCGGGGCCGCACGGCCCGAGTCGTCGGGGCCCGCTGGTGCAAGACTGTTGCCCATGACCAGCGACCGGACGCTCGCCTTCGGCTTCCCCCGCATGCGCAATGAGCCCGGCGAGCGGCGGGCGTTCCTGCCGTCGCTCATGGCCACGCTCACCGAGGTGGGCGCGGAGGTGTTCGTCGAGGCGGGCTCGGGCGAGGGGATGGGCATCGGCGACGAGGTGTATGCGGGGGTCTCGCCCAGGGTCCACATCGTCGACGAGGCGACCGCCTACGCGCAGGACGTGGTCACGGTGCTGCGCGCCCCCGAGGGCCGCTACGAGCTGCTCCGGCGCGGCGCGCTCCTGCTCTCGATGCTCCACTTCAACACCCGGCCCGAGCGGGTCGAGATGCTGGCCGGACTCGGCATCGACGCGGTCGCGCTGGACATGGTCACCGGCGACGACGGTCGACGCCTCGTCCAGAACCTGCGCGACGTGGCGCGCAATGGCCTCGCAACGGCGTTCACCGCGCTCGAGCGCCGCTGGCCTCCGCTGTGGTCGCCGAACCGGCCCCCGGTCAGCGTCACGATCCTCGGAGCAGGCGGGGTGGGCAAGTTCGCCATCGAGTGGGCGGCCCGGGGCGGCACGAGGGAGCGCAATGAGCGGCTCGTGCGCGAGGGCCTGCCGGGCATCGAGGTGGTGGTCGCGGAGCAGAACCTCGCCGGCAACGAGGCCTACTTCCGCCACCGCCTGGCGCTGACCGACATCCTCGTCGACGCCACGGCCCGGCCCGACCCGTCCAAGGCGCTGATGCCCAACGCCTGGCTCGCATGGCTGCCCGCGCACGCGGTGATCTGCGACCTCGCGGTGGACCCGTACCTGCTCGACGACGACCCGCCCATCGTGCGCGGCATCGAGGGCATCCCGCAGGGCAACCTCGACCAGTGGGAGTTCGGGCCGGACGACCCCGCCTGGGACCGCCTGCCGGCCGGCATCCCCACGCACCACCGGCGGACCGTGGTCTCGTGCTACTCGTGGCCCGGCGTGGACCCGGAGGCGTGCATGGAGGTCTACGGCTCGCAGGTGACGCCGCTGCTCAAGACGCTCGTCTGGTACGGCGGACCGGCGGCGATCGGTCCGTCGGTCTCGTTCCACGGCCGGGCCCTCTGGCGCGGGAGCCTGCGGCGGTTCGTGGAGGAGCGGGGACCGGTCGCGTCCTGAGGCTGGGGGTCATGGCGGTGGCGTCCGCGCCTGCGTCATCAGCGCGTCACGGGGCGTCGCGACCATGTGCGCCAGACCGTCCCGCCGAGGAGCCACCATGTCCGCGCCAGCATCGCGCGCCACCCGCGGCAGCCAGCCGTGCTGACCCTGGCCCCGTCTGCGCTCGTCGCGCTCGTCGCGGGCCTGCTCACGGTCATCGCGCCGTGCACGCTGCCCGTGGTCCCGCTGGTGCTCGGCGGGGCCAGCGTGGGCGGACGTCGGCGGGCGCTCGGCATCGCCCTCGGCTTCGGCGGCACCTTCGTCTTGACCGCGGTCCTCCTCGCGGGCGCCCTCGCGGCGGCCGGGATCACCACGTCGCCGTTGCGGACCGCGAGTGCCGTGGCGCTCGCCCTGTTCGGAGTCGCCCTCGCGGTCCCGCGGGCGGGCGCCTGGCTCGAGCGGCGGCTGGCCCCGCTCGGGCACGTGGGCGCCCGCATTCCCGGCGGCGGCAGCGGCCTCGCTGGCGGGCTGGCCATCGGCGTCGCGGTGGGCCTCCTCTGGGCACCGTGCGTCGGGCCCCTGCTGGCCGCGACGCTCGCGCTCGCCGTCGCCCAGGGTCCGACGCCAGCCGCCATCGCCATCGGCATCGCCTATGCCATCGGCGCGGCGATCCCGCTGCTCCTGATCGCGGGCCTCGGGAGGGCGGTGACGTCGCGCCTGGGCAGCGCAGCCACCCGGCAGCGGGTCCAGCAGGCGTTCGGTGTGGCGATGGTGCTCGCGAGCGTCGTGGCCCTCACCGGCCTCGACGCGCAGCTGGGGGCGCCGGCGGTGGCCGCGGAGGCGAGCGGATCGGCGGTGGTGAGCGCCGCCGACCCGACCGCACAGCCCTCTCCGGCCTTTGTACCCCTCGACGACCTGGGCACGGCGCCCGAGCTCACCGGCATCACGGCGTGGATCAACTCGTCCCCGATCACGCTGGCGTCGCTGCGCGGGAAGGTGGTGCTCCTGCACTTCTGGACGTTCGCCTGCATCAACTGCCAGCACGTCCAGCCGTACATCAAGGCGTGGTGGTCGGAGTACGAGAGCCAGGGCCTGGTCGTCATCGGCGTCCACACGCCCGAGCTCTCGTTCGAGCGCGACCTGGGCAACGTGCGGCAGGCCGTCACCGATGACGGGGTCACGTTCCCCGTGGCGTTCGACCCCAAGTTCGCCACCTGGAACGCCTTCCACAACGGCTCGTGGCCGGCCATGTACTTCATCGACCGCGACGGCGTCATCCGCCACGTCCACGGCGGCGAGGGCGACTACGCAGCGTCCGAGCAGGTGATCCGGGAGCTGCTCGCGATGCCCGGCTGAGCAGGGGGCGACGAGCCCTGGGGCCGCCGCCCCGGGCGAGCCGCTATCCTCCGCCCGTGGCCACGCCGCCGACCTCCCTCCCGAAGCCCGCGCCGTCCCGCTGGCGCGCCCGCGTCGAGGACTGGCTGCTGGCCGGCTGGGTGGCCCTGGTGGCGCCGGCGCTCGTCCACCTCGAGGGCCCGAGCGGCGGGGTGTTCGACGGCGGCCGGCCCCTCGACGGCGTGTTCGGGCTGGTCGGCCTCCTCGGCGTCGCGGTCTGCCTCGCGACCGGCTCCGAGGGCGACATGCACGGCGGCTTCGCCGCGTCGGCGGTGGTCGGCCCCTTCTCTGGCGGGCTGCTCCTCGTCGTGTTCAGCACGGTCGCGGCGCTCGGGCTGACCGAGGCCGGGGGCGTCGTGCTGGCCGTCCTGATCATCGCCGCGGCCGTGGCCGTGCGCCTGCGGTACAAGGTGCTGCCGGTCGCAGTGCGGCGGGCGCTCGTCACGCCGTACGTGCTCGTCACGGGCGGCCTGTTCTGGGGCGTGATCGGGGCGGTCGTCGATGGCGGGGACGCGGTGGCCGCCATCCGCGACGCCGTGCCCACCGATCCGTCAGCGCTGTCGGTGGCCGGCTTCCTGGTGGCGTTCTCCGCCATCTACTACGCGATGCTGGTGTTCGCGCCGCGCCAGGTGGCCGAGCGGGAGGGCGGGCCGCTGTCCTGGATCGTCCGCTACCTGCTGTTCGCGGTGAGCGTGGCCTTCGGGGCGGGCTGGCTGCTGGTGCTGGCCGGCTGATCGGCCGCCGGCCCGGGACGCCGCTCAGGCGGCGCGCCCGTCCTCGTCCCAGGCGCCCGCGGCGCGGTAGGCGGCGATCATCGCGCGGCCCTCGTCGCGCGGGATCGGCTCGCCGTCCCAGCCGAGCAGGCGGCCCCAGACCCCGGTGCCGCGAAGCGAGAACCAGCAGGCGAGCAGGAACGCCTCGCCGGCCGCGGGGCGGACGCGCTTGCCGCCCCGCGCGCCGCGGGGCAGCACCGCCACGAATCCGCTCCCGAGCAGGAACGCGCCGCCCTGGTCCGCCTGGACCGTCCCGGACCGGCGGTCGAGCCGGCCGGCCACGAGCGCGGCCGTGCCGTTGCGCCGCAGCACCTCGAGGGCCGCCACCCGGCCGCTGATGCGGGCGAACCGGACCGCGCCGCCCGGGTCGACGGCCGCGACCTGGAAGCCGAGGTCCATCCACGCCCTCGCCTGGGCGTGCGCGTGGTCGTTGGCCCACCACGACGCCCGCTGGCGGGCGGCCGCGGGCAGGCCCCCGCACAGCCCGTCGATCTCGTCGACCGGCAGCGTCACCGAGTCCGCGCGCGCGTTCGCCAGGCGGTCGGCCAGCGGCTGGTACCGGCGGGCTCGAGGGCGGCGGACGGGCGTGGCGGTCGTCGGCGCACCTTGCGGCGGACGCAGCGTCGGCCGGGTGCTGTCCGCTGCGGGCGAGCCCATGGTGGCACCGCCGGGCCGCACGAGGACCGGCCCATTCGGGGGCCTGGTCCGACGGGCGCCCTGGGCACAGTCGCAGTCGCGGTGGCGGTCCGCCCGACGCGGGCGCCCGCACGGTCACCCACGGAACGCCCGACGCCGGCGCCACAGCGGGTAGACGTCCGCGGCGGTCTTGACCGCGACGAAGGCGACCGCCAGGGGCACGCTGCCGAGGAACATGGCGGGCACGCTGCCGATGATGAGCACGATCTGGAGAATGAACGTCCGGGTCAGCGCCTCCTTCACGGACGCCTCGCCTTCGGCCATCGCGCCGGCCTTGCGGAGCCGCGTCAGGCCGACTGCGAAGACGAGCGCCATGGCGAGGACGACCGGGCCCACGCTGTCGAGGGACACGCCGGCGAGGTCGGGGCCGAACGGGGGCGTGAACTCGCCGGGGCCGAGCGGACTCGCGCCCGGGTCGAAGAAGCCGCCGCCGAGCATGCCGCCCGCCACGAACTGGAAGACCCCCCCGAACACGCCGAGCAGGAGCAGGAAGGCGGCGTGGACGATCGAGAACCCGACGAACGCGCAGCCTAGGACGCCGCCGACAGCGAGGCCCTCGGTCGACCGCGCGCGCGCGAACGCCGCTGCGCCCTGCGGCGAGCGCCGGTCGAGCGCGGCGAGGGCGGCAAGCCGCTCCCGACGCCGGGCGATGTCCTGGGCATGCGACATCCGCGTCTCGTCGTCCGACGGGCCGCGGCGCTCCATCGCCTCCAGCGCCTGGCCGGCGTGGGCGAGCCAGTCGTCGTCGGACAGGCTCGCCATCCCGCGCCGCAGCAGGGCTGCGGCCACGACGCCCGCGGCCGCGCTCTCTGCCCAGAAGACCCAGAGCGTGCGCCAGATGGCGGCCGGGCTGCCCAAGACGAGGAGCAGCCCGCCGAGGACGTCGGCGACCAAGGCTGCGGCGATTCCCCCCATGCGTGTGGTCCTCCCGGTGTCAGGCGGCGCCGGCAGGCACCCGGGACGCCTGGAGCCGTGCCTCGAGCTGGTCCACCGAGTCCGCCATGGCGGCCGGCAGCCGCTCGCCGAACCGGGCGAAGTGCTCGCGGATCAGGGAGACCTCGTCGAGCCAGCCGTCCACGTCGACTGCGAGGAGCTGGTCCATGGCGCCGTCGGGGAGCGCGAGGCCCGCGGTGTCCAGGGCGCCCGGCGCCGGGAGCCGGCCGATCGGCGTGTCCACGGCGGCGCCATGGCCCTCGATCCGCTCGGTGACCCACTTGAGCACGCGGCTGTTCTCGCCGAAGCCCGGCCACAGGAACTTGCCGTCGTCGCCCTTGCGGAACCAGTTGACGAAGAACACCTTGGGCAGCTTGGCGGGGTCGGTCCGGCTTGCGAAGCTGAGCCAGTGGCCCCAGTAGTCGGCCATGTTGTAGCCGCAGAAGGGGAGCATGGCCATCGGGTCCCGACGGAGCTGGCCGACCGCGCCCATCGCGGCCGCGGTGGTCTCGGAGCCCGCCGTGGCGCCCATGAACGTGCCGTGCGTCCAGTCGAAGGCCTCGGTCACGAGCGGGATCGTGCTGCCCCGGCGGCCGCCGAACAGGATCGCGTCGATCGGCACGCCCGCGGGGTCCTCCCACTCGTCGGCGATCACCGGGCACTGCCGGGCGGCGACGGTGAAGCGGGCGTTGGGGTGGGCGGCCTTGCGGACGCCCCCTTTGTATGGCCGGCGGAGCCAGTCGGTCAGGCCGTCGGGCACGGTCTCCGACATGCCCTCCCACCACACGTCGCCGTCGCCGGTGATGGCGCAGTTGGTGTAGATGGCGCTGTCGGTGAGCGTGCGCATGGCGTTGGGGTTGCTGCCCATCCCGGTGCCCGGCGCGACGCCGAAGAAGCCGGCCTCCGGGTTGATCGCCCGGAGCCGCCCATCGTCGCCCACCTTCATCCAGGCGATGTCCTCGCCGACTGTCTGCACCTTCCAGCCGGGCAGCGTCGGCTCGAGCATGGCGAGGTTGGTCTTCCCGCACGCCGACGGGAATGCGCCCGTGATGTAGCGGGTCCTCCCCTCGGGGCTGGTCAGCTTGAGGATCAGCATGTGCTCGGCGAGCCAGCCCTCGTCGCGGGCCTGGACCGACGCGATTCGCAGCGCGTGGCACTTCTTGCCCAGCAGCGCGTTGCCGCCGTAGCCCGAGCCGAACGACATGACCTCACGGGTCTCGGGGAAGTGGGTGATGTACTTGTGCTCGAGGTTGTGGGGCCAGGGCACGTCGGGCTCGTTGGGGCCGAGCGGTAGCCCCACCGAGTGCAGTCCCCGGACGAACTTGCCGTCGGCGCCGAGCACTTCGAGGACCCGCGTCCCCACGCGGGTCATCAGGTGCATGTTCGCCACGACGTACGGGGAGTCGGTGATCTCCACGCCGATGTTCGCGATCGGCGAGCCCACCGGGCCCATCGAGTAGGGGATCACGTACATCGTGCGGCCGGCCATGCAGCCGGCGAACAGTCCGGTCAGCGTCGCCTTCATCTCGGCCGGGTCGGCCCAGTTGTTGGTGGGCCCTGCGTCCTCGGGTCGGGACGAGCAGATGAACGTGCGGTCCTCGACGCGCGCAACGTCGGCCGGGTGGGAGCGCACGAGCACGCTGCCGGGCCGCAAGGCGTCATCGAGCGGGACGGCCGTCCCCGCGTGGACCATCAGGCGGATCATCTCGTCGTGCTCCGCCGCCGTGCCATCGCACCAGTGGACGCGGTCGGGCTTGCACAGGGCGGCGACCTCCTCGACCCAGGCGTCGAGCTTCGCGTTGCGCATCATGTCCTCCCAGGGGTCCCGCACGCCGCCGATGGGATCCGGCCAGGCCCGTGATCCGCCGAGTGTGGGGGCCGCGGGCCTGACTCGGGGAGGGCCGACCGGCCCGCGCCACGGGCCCCGTCGGCCGGGGTCGCACCGCGCGCGGACCAGGCGGCCGGGCCGTGTGGTCAGGCGGCCGGGCCGGCCTCGGGCAGGCGCTCGCCCGCCTCGATCCGAACGGGGAGCCGGTTCTCCGCCGGCGTCAGCGGGCAGGAGTAGTCGGGCGAGTACGCGCAGTACGGGTGGTAGGCGAGGTTGAAGTCGAGCGTGAACGTGCCGTCGAGTTGGGGCTCGAGGTCGAGGTACCGGCCGGCGCCGTAGGTCTCCGGGCCCGAGGTGGCGTCGAGGAACGGGACGAACAGCGAGCCGCTCCCGAGGTCGTACGCGACCAGCGTCAGCGGCCGGCCCCCGAGCGCGAACCGGAGGACGCCGGCCCGCCAGGCCCGGCGCTGGTCGCTGTCGGAGGTGGGCATGTCGAACGCCTCGGGCTCGTCGCCGGTGTACGGGCCAAGCGTCAGGCCCTCGATCCGATAGGCGGGGTCGACAGGGAAGTAGGCGAGACCCGCGAAGGTGTCGCGCTCGGGGGCCGGGACGGGGCTGTCGGGCGCGAGGCGGAAGTACTCGTCCTTGGCGGCGCGCTCGGCCTCGATGGCGCGGACGAGCTCTTGGGCTGCGGGGTCAGTCGCGTCCACGGGGTCTCCAGCGGCCGTGCGGCACACAGGCCGCCGGTCCCCGAAGCGTAGCCGCCCGCGGGCCGGTGCGCGCGGGGACTGGGCCCGGCGGGGTCCTACGCGGAAGCGGCCGCCGCGATGTGGCTGGCGACAGAGATGACAGGCGGGTGCTCGAAGTGCTTCTTCACCGCGCACTGCTCGGCGGCGCGGACCACGGCGTCGGCGTACTTGGCCGGGAACGCCTCGGGCAGCTCGATCGTGACGTCGACCGCGGTCACCATGCCGGTCATCGGGTCGGCGCCCATGCGCTGCACGAGGCGGATGCCGTCGGTGGGGATGCCCCGCTGCCGGCAGAAGCCAAGCACGTAGATCCCGGCGCAGGTGCCGATCGTGGACAGGAAGGTCAGGAAGGGCGTGGGGGCCGCGCTCGTCCCGCCACCGGACGGGGGCTGGTCGGTGGGGACCGTGAACGGCCCGAAGTGGGCGTCGACGCGCGCGCCGCCCGGGAAGTCGATGACCATCTCCATGGGTCGGGTTGTCCTCTGCTGATCCCGTCCCGCGGGCGGGTGTGCTGACACTTTAGCACTTGCGCAATCGCGCAATCAAGTCGGGCACCGGATGGAGCGGGGTCAGCGCGACGCCTGCCGGCGACGCGCCCGCGAGGGGCGCGAGCCTACTGGTGGTGGATCTCGGCGAACGCCGCCTCAGGAAAGGCGGTCGTCGTGTCGCCCAGCTGGAGGCAGCGGAACGTGTTCACCGCCGCCTCCTCGAGGCTCAGCGAGCGCCGGTAGGCCATCGCGACCGTGTCGCCCAGGGTCGAGCAGCCGTGGTGGGCGAGGATGACCACGTTGCCGTCGCGCGAGGCCTCCGCCGCCGCGTCGGCCAGCTCGTCGGACCCGTTGTGGAAGAACGGGATCCGGTTCACCTTGTGCAGGTAGGTCACGTGGTCGAGGGTGAGCAGCCGGACCGGGTGGCCGAGCGCGTCGAGCACGACCGCGGTCTGCGGGTGCAGGTGGACGATCGCGTTGACGTCGGGCCGCACGAGGTAGGTCCGCTGGTGCAGCTTCCACTCCGACGATGGCGTCGGGCAGCCGCCGACGACCGCGCCGTCGAGGCGCATCGTGCTGAAGTCGCCGGGCGTGAGCCGGTCGAGCCGCGTGCCGGCCCCGGTGACGACGAAGGTGTCGGCGCCCGGCAGCCGGCCCGAGAGGTTGCCGCCGGTGGCGATGACGAGACCGCGGCGGACGGCGTCCTCGCCGGACTCCGAGAGCTGGGCAATCAGATCGGCCTCGGCATCGGCCATGACGGGGTGCTCCTTCCCGCGTCCGTCGGGCCGCCGGAGGGTGCGAAGATGGCGGTGCACGGCGCTGCGGGCCCTGCCGCCCGCGGAGCCCATGATATGCAGGCCCGCGGCCATCGAGACGGGCTGCGGCCGTCAGCCCCGGCGCCGCCCCCGGTCGCCGGCGCAACAGCCCCCGAGCCACAGAGGAGTCCTGCGTGAGCGAACCGCTCCGCCCCGTCGAGTGGACGGGATCCGCGATCCGCGTGATCGACCAGACGCAGCTGCCCGGCCGACTCGTCCGGGTACCGCTCGAGACCGTGGATTCGCTCGTGGACGCGATCGCCCGCCTCGCCGTCCGGGGCGCCCCCCAGCTCGGCGCGGTCGGGGCGCTCGGCGTGGGCCTCGCCATGCGCCAGGCGGCGCGCGAGGGGTGGGACGCGGCGCGGCTCGACGCGGAGGTCGCCCGCATCCGTGCTGCGCGGCCGACGGCCGTCAACCTCGCTTGGGGCGTCGACCGCGTCCGCCCGCTCATGGCGCTCGGTGCCACGGCGGTGCTCGAGGCCGCCGTCGCGATGGTGGCCGAGGACGAGCGCCTCAACCACGTCATCGGCCGCAACGGGGCGGACTGGATCGGGGCGCGCCTGGCCGGCCCAGTGCGGGTGCTCACCCATTGCAACACGGGGGCCCTCGCCACCACCGAGTGGGGGACGGCGCTCGGGATCGTCCGCGAGCTGCACGCCCGCGGCGCGCTCGAGGTGGTCTACGCGGACGAGACGCGCCCACTGCTCCAGGGCGCTCGGCTGACCGCCTGGGAGCTGGTGCACGACGGGATCCCGCACTTCGTCCAGGCCGACGGGGCAGCCGCGAGCACGATCCTGCGGCGGCTGGTCGACGTCGCGATCGTGGGCGCCGACCGCATCGCCGCGAACGGCGACACCGCGAACAAGATCGGCACCGTGGGAATCGCCCTCGCGTGCCGGGACGCCGGCATCCCGTTCATGGTGGCGGCGCCGGAATCCACGGTCGACCTCGCGACCGCCACGGGCGACGCCATCCACATCGAGATGCGCGGGGAGGACGAGGTCCTCGCCTGGGGCGGCGTGCGGACGGCGCCCGAGGGCAGCCGCGCCCACAACCCGGCGTTCGACGTCACCCCGGCACGCCTGATCTCGGCGCTCGTCACCGAGACGGGGGTGCTCGAACCCGACCTCGGCCAGACGCCCGAACGCCGCTCCGGCGAGTAGGCGTCCCGACCGGCGCGGCAAACGCCGGGACGCCTGTCGATTCGCTGCCTCGCCGCTCGTCGCCCTCCTGAACCGGCGCCCGCCGGGCAGTGGGAGAGGCGACATGACGACCGAGCAGAACGTCTCCGTGGTGCATGCGATCGAGGCGGCCTGGGACGAGAACCGGCTGGACACGCTCGACCAGCACTTCGCGCCCTCGTTCAACAACGCGCAGAGCGGGACGCCCGGGCTGCCCGGCGGCCTCGCGGGGTCCAAGCTCTCGCACGGCGGCGCCATGGCGGCGTTCCCCGACCGCCGCGTCCAGATCATCGACACCGTCGCGCAGGGCGACCGGGTCTTCGTGCGGCTCCGGGTCACCGGCACGAACACCGGCGGCGCCGCCTTCCTCGGCCAGCCGGAGGCGAACGGGGCGCCGGTCGACTTCGAGATGTGGGGCCTGTACCGGCTCGAAGGCGGCCGCGTCGTCGAGCACTGGGGCCTCAACGACGCCGTCACCGTGATGGCGCAGGTTGGCGCGCTCAAGCCGCCGATGTGAGTCGCGACAGGCGCGACCCCGAGGGCCCCGCTGTCGGCGGGCCCTCGGCCTGTTGGTCGCGCCCGCCCGCCCGCCATCGCGTCCTGGCCCAGCTTCCTGTGAGGTTCCTCATCTGGGTTGTCATGGATCCCAAAGAATCCGGCCCGAGACTTCACTCTCGTGAACTCGACCATTCCCGCCCGCGTTCGGGCCCGCTCCCGCAATGACGACCGGCTGCAGTCGATGACCCTCGGCGCCGCGGCGATCGGGATCGTCGCCACCGGCTTCTTCGGCTACGCGGCAGCCCTCACCTACGCCGGCACGACCACGAGCAACGCGGGCGCGACCACGCAGGGCGGACTCACGCCGCAGCAGCTGTCCAACAGCTACTCGTACAACGGCTCCGACGGCGGCCAGGGCACGCAGGGCGGCGCGACGAACCCGTACTACAACCAGCAGCAGATCATCATCCCGCCCGTCTCCACGGGCCGCCACGCGCACGCGAGCAGCGGCGGCTCCTGACGCCCCGCCGCGGGGCGCGTCCCGGCCGCCGCGCTCGTCTGCCGCCCGGCCGCGCCGCCCAGGAGCCTGCCCAAGCCCATGTTCGACCAATTCCTCTGGTTCACCGCCCGCGGCTCGGGGATCGTGTCCCTGCTGCTGGTGACCGCGTCGGTGTGCTTCGGCCTGCTGACGGTGGCGCGGTTCTGGCACGAGTCGTGGCCCCGCTTCTTCAACCTCGAGATGCACCGCCGCATCTCGCTGCTCGCGATCGTGTTCAACCTGGTCCACATCACGAGCGCCGTGCTCGACCCGTTCGCCAAGCTGGGCTGGTGGGCGGCGATCGTGCCGCTCGCGTCGACCTACCGCCCGCTGCCGGTCGCGCTGGGCGTCGTGTCGATGTACGTGTTCGTCGCGCTGATCATCACCGGGCTGCTCCGCGCACACATGCCGCAGGGCCTGTGGCGCGCGATCCACTGGACGAGCTACGCGATGTGGCCGCTGGCCCTGGCCCACAGCTTCCTCGCCGGCAGCGACGCCGGGTCGCTGTGGATGCTCGCCATCGGCGGCGTCAGCCTCGGCGCCGTCGGCGCCTGCCTGCTGTTCCGCATCTCGTTCTGGGACCAGAACCGCGACCGGCTCGAGGATGCGGTCCTGACCTCGTCCTGGGAGGACGCGACCCGGCGGGGCAAGTCCCGATGAGCGCCCGCGTCCTCGCGGGCCCGGCACCGGCTGCTGGCGCGGAGTCCCTCGCCGACCACCGAGCCCGGCTCGGCGACCTGCCGGGCCGGACGGACCGCTCAGGCCTGATCGCGGTGCTCGAGGCGGCCGGGCTGCTCGGCCGCGGCGGCGCCGGGTTCCCGGTCGGCCGCAAGTGGCGCTCGGTGGCGGGTCGGGCGAACGGGGACGCCGTGGTGCTGGCCAACGGCGCCGAGGGCGAGCCGCTCAGCCACAAGGACCGGGTGCTGATGTCGTCGCGGCCGCACCTGGTGATCGACGGGGTCGAACTCGCCGCCGAGGCGGTCGGCGCGCGGCGGGCCGTCCTCTACGTTGGCTCCGAGCACGCCCAGGGATGGCAGGCGCTCGAGCACGCCCTGGGCGAGCGCGCGGCGGGCGGGCGCGGCTCGCGTCCCCGCGTGCCGATCACGATCGCCACACCGCCAGTCTCGTACATCGCGGGCGAGGAGTCCGCGGCGGTCCACTTCGTCAGCGCCGGCGACGCCCGGCCCACGACCGTGCCGCCGCGGCCCTACGAGAAGGGGGTCGGGGGCAGGCCCACGCTCGTGCAGAACGTGGAGAGCCTCGCCCAGGCGGCGCTGATCGCCCGCTACGGCGATGCCTGGTACCGCGAGGCGGGCCGCGCCGAGACGCCGGGCACCGCGCTCGTCACGGTGACCGGCGGGTCGCGCCCGGGCGTCGTGGAGATCGACCTCGGCACCACCATCGGCGAGGTGGCCCAGTGGGCCGGCGTCACGGCGGGCGAGGGGAGCCCGGTGCTGCTCGGCGGCTACTTCGGCGGGCTGGTCGCGGGCTCGGACGCCTGGCGGCTGCCGCTCGACCCGGCCGTCCTGCGCGCCAGCGGCACCGCGTTCGGCGCGGGCGTGGTCGCGTTCATGGGCGACGAGACCTGCGGCGTGACGACCACGGCCCGGATCATGGACTACATGGCCGGCTCGTCGGCGGCCCAGTGCGGGCCGTGCGTGTTCGGGCTGCGGGCCATCGCCGACGCAACGGCGCGAATCGCCACGGGGCAGGCCCGCCAGGACGACCTCGGGCGGCTCCGCGGCTGGAGCCAGTCGATCGCGGGCCGCGGCGCCTGCCGCCTGCCCGACGGCACGACCGGCCTGCTCGCGAGCTCACTGCGCATCTACGAGGCCGACTGGGCATCGCACCAGCACCACCGGCGATGCGTGGTCCGGCGCGGCATGGCGAGGGCGACCGCATGAGCGTGCGCCGCGCGCTGGACTCGGGCCAGCGGCTCGAGATCGACCGCATCGCCTGCGACGCCTACGGGACCTGCGCGGAGCTGCTGCCCGAGGGCATCGACCTCGACGAGTGGGGCTACCCGATCATCGCGCCCGGCAACGTCCCGCTGCACCTGCTGGACCTGGCCAAGCGCGCCGTGGACTCCTGCCCGGTGCTGGCCCTCCGCCTCGTGCGGTCAGAGGCGTCGGTCGCCGCGTTCGCGCCGCTGCCCGGACCCGTGCTCGCCGCGAGGCCCGACCGGACCGAGGGCACGCCGCCGTGGCCGGTCCGGCCCGCGACCAAGGCCGGCAAGCGCAAGACCGAGGGCCGCCGCCGGCGCTGAAGGTCGGTCAGCTCCCGGGCCGCTCTCGCCGCGGCTCCTGGCGCCGCTCTCGCCGCGGCTCCGACCTGACGCATATGACTGGCGCCCGTCGGCAGGTACTCTTGACGCGTCCTCTGGCCGGGTCAAGCGAGATCTGCGAGGGTTGTCCAGCACGCGGGGACGTCCGCGACGTGCCGTGGCCGCCGAGGCCAGCCGCCTGCGTGCTCTAGCGGAGGAGCCCAGTGAGCGCGTCCCCGACGAAGCCCGACTCCGCCCGCCCGGCTGCCGCTTCGCGCAGGGTGAAGCCCCGGCTGCGCCCGGTCGTGCGGGCGGTCGACCTCGGCTCGACCGCGGTCCTGCGACACGGCGCCCTGGCCCTGGTGGCGGACCCGTTCGGCGACATCCATCCCGATTCGCGCGGTCTCGGCCTGTACCTCGGCGACACCCGCGTCCTGTCGGGGCTCGTCCTGCTCGTGGACGGCCGTCGGCCCACGCTGCTCCAGGCCGACCCCGGCGGCGCCGACCGGGGCGCGGTCCAGCTGACCAACCCGGAGCTGCTCCACGACCCGACGCGCGCGGAGGGGAGCGCGACGCTCGCCACCCAGTCGATCGGCATCCGGCGCGAGCGTGTGCTCGACCCGTCCGGCTTCCACGAGCGCGTGCACGTGGCCAACTTCACGATGGCCCGCCAGAGCATCGAGCTCAGCCTGCTCCTCGACTGCGACGCGGCAGACATCTTCGAGGTGCGCGGCTACGCCCGGGAGGCGCGCGGCCGCCAGGCCGACGTCGAGGTGGACGCGTCGGCCGTCCGGTTCAGCTACCGCGGCCGCGACGGCCGACGGCTCGACACGGCGGTCACGTTCGACGCGGGGCCGGTCCGGATCGGCGATGCGCCTGAGGAGCGCGACGCCTCGGTGGCCGCCGCCTGGGACCTCGCCATCGACCCCGGCGAATTGTTGTCCCTGGGCTGGTCGGTGGCCGCGGCGTGGTCGCCGCGCCGGCCGCGCGGCGCGCGCCTGGAGCCGAGGCGTCCGGTTGCGGCGCGGGGCGAGCCGGCGCGGACCCGCATCGAGACCGACGACGAGCTGCTGAACTCGGTGCTCTCGCGGAGTCTCGGCGACGTCACCCTGCTCGAGACCACGGGACCTGGCCCCGGCGAGAGCTTCCTGGCGGCCGGCGTGCCGTGGTTCGCCACGCTGTTCGGGCGCGACGCCCTGATCGCGGCCCTGTTCCTGCTCCCGGTCCGCCCGTCGGTGGCAGCCGACACGCTGCGGACGCTGGCCCGCCTCCAGGCGGCCGAGCGCAGCGACGCCGATGACGCCGAGCCCGGCAAGATCCTCCACGAGCTGCGGACTGGCGAGATGGCCTCGGCGGGCGAAGTCCCGTTCGCCCACTACTACGGCACCGCCGACGCGACGCAGCTCTGGCTGCTGCTGCTCGCCGAGCACCACGCGTGGACCGCCGACGACGCGCTCCTCGAGCAGTTGTGGCCCAACGCGCTGCGGGCCATCGCCTGGATCGAGGCGCAGGTGGCCGACGGCGGCCTCGTGACCTACCAGACGCGTGCGCCGAAGGGCCTGCGCAACCAGGGGTGGAAGGACTCCCACGACTCCGTTCGGGACCGGTTCGGCAACGTCGCCGACCCGCCGATCGCGCTCATCGAGGTCCAGGCGTATGCCGTGGGCGCGCTCCGGGCGGTGGCGCGGCTCGCCGAGCATCGCGGCGAGACGGCGCTTGCGGCACGGCTCCGGGGCGAGGGCGACGCGCTCGAGGCGCGGACTGAGTCGCGCTTCTGGTGCCCGGACCTGGACCGATACGCGATGGCGGTCGACGGCGCAGGCCGGCGCGCGGACGCCTTGACCAGCAACGTCGCCCACGCGCTGTGGCAGGGGATTGTTCCCGCCCACCGGGCAGCGTCGGTGGCGCGCGACCTCGCCGGGCAGCGGATGGCGTCGGGCTGGGGCCTGCGCACCTACGCCGCCGGGCAGCCCGGGTACAACCCGCTCGGCTATCACGTTGGGACGGTGTGGCCCCACGACACGGCCATCGCGGTGGCCGGCCTGCGCCGCTACGGGTTCAGCGGCGAGGCGGCCCAGCTCGCCAACGGGCTCCTCGACGCGGCCCGGGTCTTCCCGCTGTACCGCATGCCGGAGGTCTTCTGCGGCTTCGCCCGGGCGGAGACGGGCCACCCGGTCGCGTACCCGGTGGCGTGCGCCCCGCAGGCATTCGCCGCGACAGCACCGCTCTTCCTGCTCCAGGCGCTGCTGGGGATCGAGGCGGACGCCCCGGCCCGGACCCTGCGCGTCAGGCGGCCGGTCCTGCCGCATCCCGTGCGCCGCCTCGTGATGGCCGGCCTGCGGGTCGGCGACGCCGAGGTGGACCTGCTGTTCCAGTCGTGGCGGGGCACCGTCGGCGCGGAGGTGCTGCGCCGCCACGGCGACGTCTCGGTGCACGTGGAGCTGTGACCGGCTCGGCGCGGGCCCCCGCTCTCCGACGCCTGCGCATCGCCCAGGTGGCGCCGCCGCTCGAGCGCGTGCCGCCACCCGCGTACGGCGGCACCGAGCGGGTGGTCGACGCGCTGCGCCGCGAGCTGCTCGCGCGGGGCCACCACGTCACGACGTTCGCGAGCGGCGACTCGGAGGTCCGGGGCGAGAGCGTGGCAACCGTGCCGCGCGCCCTCTGGTCGTCGGGCTCGAGCGCCGACCCGGTGGCGTGGTTCATGTCCACCCTGCTCGACGTCCGGGACCGCGCCCGCGACTTCGACGTGGTCCACCTCCACCTCGAGCTCTTCGGCGCAGCGCTCGCGGACTCGCTGCCTGTCCCGGTCGTCCACACGTTCCACGGCCGGCTCGACCTGCCCGGCTACGAGCGCGTGCTGCCGCGCATGGCCGGGCACCTGGTCGCGATCAGCCGGAGCCAGGCCGGCTCGCGGCCTGACGTGGCCTGGGCAGCGGTCATCCACAACGGGCTCGTCTTCGGACCACTGCCACAGGTCGCGCGGGGCGACGGCCTGTGCTTCGTGGGGCGCGCGGACCCCGAGAAGGGCATCGTCGAGGCCATGGAGATCGCGCGACGGTCCGGCCGGACGCTGCGGCTCGCCGCCAAGCTCGGCACACGGGCGCAGGAGCGGGACTACTACGCGAACGTGTTCAAGCCCGCGCTCCGCCGCGCAGGGGCATCGGTCGAGTTCCTCGGCGAGCTCCTCGAGCCGGACCGGGACCGCCTGCTCGCCGAGAGCTTCGCGAGCCTGATGCCGGTCACCTGGCCCGAGCCCTTCGGCCTGGCGGCGATCGAGTCGCTGGCCTGCGGGACCCCGGTGCTCGCGACCCCGCTCGGCGCGCTGCCCGAGATCCTGCGCGACGGCGTGGACGGCTTCTTCGCCACCGGGGTGGAGGCGCTCGCGGCCCGCGTGGACGACTGCGCCGGCCTCGACCGCGCGGAGATCGCGGCATCGGCCCGCGAGCGGTTCTCCGCTGCGCGGATGGCGGACGCGTACGAGCGGGTCTACGCCGGGGCGGTGGCGGCCGCGGCCCGCTGAGGGCGGAAGTCGCCGCTCGCGAACGTCGCCGGCCCAGCCGTCAGGCCCCGGTCGGCGCCGATCGCCCCGCCAGCGCTCGCGGCAGGTACGCCAGCCACGCGATCGCCCACTTGGCCGCCATCACGACGCCGAGCGCCACCACGGACGCGCGGGCCGCCGACACGGTGCCCGCGGCCCCGAGGGCGTCCTGGACCGGCCCCACGAGGGCCGTCCAGCCCAACAGCCCCGACAGGATCAGGAGCAGGTTCACGACCCCGAGCGGGAGGCCCACCGCACTCGCACGCAGGTACCCGTAGCGGGAGGCCATCGCCTGCATTCCCCACGTGCACATGGCGCTGCCGAGGATGAACAGGGCGACCAGCCCCGCCTCGTAGGAGTCCACCACCGGGACCGGCTCGCCGCGCGCGGCCGCGAGGACGATCAGCGCCACCGGGATCCCCACGATCGTGGCGAGGAGGGGTTTCGCGCCGACGGTGGGCATGCGGGCGGCGGTCATGGCAGTCATGGATCGACTCCTCGGAGGGGCTGGCTGCCGGACAGGCTACGGGTGCTCGCGCGCAGCGAACAGTGCGACAGGTCCCGCGAGCCGGTGCCGGCGGCACCGAGGCGTCGCTCGGGCTTCCCCCAGCCCCGTGACGGGGGGTACCCGGCTGGCGCCTGCACGCGGCCGAATTGACAATGGGTCCATCGCCCGCACGCGGCGGGCACGCCCCGTGAACACCCCCGAAAGGCGGCACCAGTGATGACCGAGACGGCAGAGACTGCGGACGTGACGAAGCCCGCCAAGGAGGCCTGGCGCACAGCATCAGCGCGCGGGGGCCAGCCCCAGGGCGGTGGGGCGGTGTACGGACTCGGCATGATCGGCGCGCTCGCCTACTTCATCGGCACCTCGAGCGGCGGGCGGGACTACGCGCTCGCCCTCGGCAAGGCGCTGGTGTGGCCGGCGCTGCTCGTCTACCGCGCCTTCCGGTTCCTCGACCGGTAGCGCGCGCCGTTCAGTCCGGGCCGGGTCGCCGGTCGCGGAGGCGGGCGCCGGTGGGGTCGTAGGGCGGCGCGGGCAGGATCCACGCGCGGCGGGCCTCGCCCATCACCTCGACCGCGAGTGGCGGCCGCGCCTCGGCCACCGCGCGGTCCACATACCCGAGCGCGAGGCTCGTGCCGACGAAGTGGCCGAAGCCGCCCGAGGTGACCTCGCCGACGAGGCGCCCGTCGAGTCGGATGGCATCGTCGGGGGCGGCGTCGGCGTCGTCGGCGCCCACCCGGAGCAGCACGAGGCGCCTGCTCGGCCCGGTCTCGCGCTCGCGCAGCGCCGCGTCGCGTCCGGTGAAGTCGCCCTTCTCGAACGCGACGTACCGGTCCAGGCCGCACATCGCGGGCGTCACGTGGTGGCGGTACTCGGCGCTCCAGATGCCGTAGCCCTTCTCGAGCCGCAGCGCGTCGAGCGCCTGGTCGCCGACCAGACGCATGCCGAGTGGCTCGCCGGCCTCGAGCAGGGCCTCGTACAGGGCGAGGTGCCGGTCCCGCGCGACGACGATCTCGTAGCCCAGCTCGCCGGTGAGCGAGATCCGGCCCACGATTGCCTCGACGCCGGCGATGACCATCGGCCGGATCCCGAGGAATGGGAGGCCGGTTGGCGAGAGGTCGGCGGACGGGTCGCCGGCCGCCAGCGCGCTCACGACGTCCCGCGCAGCCGGGCCCGAGACCGCGAAGCCCATGAGCTCGTCGGTGCGGTTGGCGAGGCGAACGCCGCTGGCCGGCAGGTGCGCCCGGAACCAGCGCAGGTGCCAGTCCTGGAGGTGGTACGAGGCGGTGATCCAGAAGCGGTCTGGCTCGAGCCGGGTCACCGTGAGGTCGCCCATCAGGCGCCCCGACGGCGAGAGCATGGGCGCCAGGCGGATCCGCCCGGTGGCCGGCAGGCGGCTCGCGACGAGACCGTCGAGCCAGGCCCCGGCCGCCTCGGGTCCGCTCACCTCGTACCGCGCGTACTGCGCGATCTCGAAGGCGCCGGCCGCGGTGCGGACCGCGTGGACCTCGGCCGACGCGAACCGGTCGGCGTTCGAGCGGCCGAAGGTGGCCGCCTCCTCGAAGCCGGGCTCGGTGGCGACGTAGCGGACCACCTCGAGGCCCCAGTTGACGGAGTGGCGCGCGCCCGCCGCTACGAGCCGCTCGTACGCGGGTGTCGTCTTGAGCGGCCGGCCGGCCGGCAGCTCCTCGTTGGGGTAGGCGATCACGAACCGGCGGGCGTAGAACTGGGAGGTCGTTGGCAGCAGGTAGGCATCATCGGCCGCGAACGCGCCGTAGCGCGCGGGGTCCATGCCGAATGCGTCCATCCCCGGGTCGCCGTCCACGAGCCAGTTCGCGAGCACGAGGCCCACGCCCGCGCACTGCGAGAACCCCGCGAACACCCCGCACGCCGCCCAGTAGCCGGGCAGGCCGTCGACGGGGCCGACCAGCGGGTTGCCGTCGGGCGTGGCCGTGAACGGGCCGCACACCCAGCGCTTGACGCCGGTCTCGGCGAGGACCGGGAAGCGGCGGTAGGCGAGCTCGAGCTCGGGCGCGATCCGGTCGATGTCCTCGGGCAGCAGCTGCATCCCGAAATCCCACGGCGCGCCTTCGACCGACCAGTGGGCCGGGTGCGTCTCGTAGACGCCCAGCAGCACGCCGTCGCCCTCGCGCTGGAGGTAGGTGAAGCCCTCGAGGTCGGTGACCGCGGGCATCGTCCTGCCCAGGGCCGCCACGGCCGGGATCGCGTCGGTCACGAGGTAGTGGTGCGCAAGGGGCGCCACCGGGTGGTCGACGCCGGCCATCCGCCCGACCCGCCGCGCCCACAGCCCCGCGGCGTTCACGACGTGCTCGGCTGTGACGTCGCCCTCCTCGGTGGTCACGGTCCAGCCGCCGTCCCGCCGCCGCGCCAGCGCCGTGACCCGGTTGCCCTGGACAATCTCCACGCCCCGCGCCCTGGCCGCCGTCGCGTAGGCCATCACCGCCCCGACCGGGTCGAGGTTGCCCTCGTCGGGGTCGAACAGCGCGCCGTGGAGGCCGCTGGGGTCGATGATCGGGACGAGGGCGGCCGCCTCGGCCGGCGTGAGCAGCTCGGCGCCCGCGTGGCCCTGGGCGCGGATGTGCGAGAGCTCGGCCCGGAGCCAGCGCCAGCGGTCGGCGGTGGCCGCGAGCTCGATCCCGCCGGTCATCTTGAGCCCGAGCGCCTGGCCGCTCTCGGCCTCGATCGCGGGGTATCGCTCGATCGTGTAGCGCTGCAGCTCGGCGACGCGCCGGTCCGGGTTGATCGCGTGGAAGCCGCCCGCCGCGTGCCACGATGAGCCGGAGGTGAGCCGCTCGCGCTCGACGAGCAGGATGTCCGTGACGCCCCGCAGGGCGAGGTGGTAGGCGGCGCTCGTCCCGACGATCCCGCCGCCGATGACGACAACCCGGTAGTGGTCCCGCATGGCGGGCGAATTATCGGGCGGGCCCGCGTCGGCGGGTGGGCCCGATCCGTCCCGCGGGGCCGCCGCGGTCCGCTCGCGGTTGTCGTGAAGTGGTGACTGCTGACCCCCCGGGGGGGGGATTCGGGCCTTCCCGATGGTCGCCCCATCCACTACGGTGCCATCACGCTCAGCCGCCGTGGCAGGGGAGAGCAAGGGGGTGGGGGCATGTCCACGATCGCCGGCCGCGCGCACCCGCGTCGCAGCAGCCGCTGGCTCCACGTCGCAGCGATCCTGACCGCGTGCACGGCGATCGCATGCACGCCGTCAGCGGACCCGACCGCCAGCGTCCCTGCGGTGACCGCGGGCCCACTCCAGACAGCGACCGCGGAGCCGACGGCGGCCGCGCACGAGAGTGCGGCGACGAACGTCGGAGCGACCCCAGCCCCAGCGCCAACCGCAGGCCCCCTCCAGACCTCGCCCCCAGAGCCGACTGCCGGCGCCGCCACACCGACAGCGAGCCCGACCAGGACGGCAACCCCACAACCGAGCGCCTGGGCCCCGACCTCTGTGGCCTTCTCCGGACTCCCTCCGGCCGATCAGGGTCTGGCAGTACTGCTCGGGTCCTCGTACGGGCAGCAGCGGCTCGCCCTGGTCGGCGGCACCGCGTCGACCGGGCTCCATGCGGGCGAGCGAGTCATCGCGCTGCAGGGCTCCTCGGCCGTGACGGCGACCGCCACGGCGTCGGGCACGACCGTCCGCCTGCGATCACTGGCGGACGGCGCCAGCGCCAGCGTCAAGGTGGACCGGCATGTCGACTTCGCGGCCGTCATCCGGGCTGGCGTGCTCCTCGCGGCGAACGACCTCTCGAGGGCGGGCCGCGACATGGGGATGATGCTTTGGGACCCGAAGGCGGGCACCGTGTCCGATGTGGTGCCGCCAGCAAAGGCAAGCGGCGCCGACGTGGTCCGCGGCGTGCTCCTCTCGCCGTCCGGCAAACTCGCGGCCTCACAGCTCGTGCCGTTCAGTGGGGGGTCCTGTGTGGTGACGCTGATCGACGGCGCGACAGGCCGGAAGATCGGCACCAGGACCCTCCACGCGGAGTCCACCTCGATGACGGAGGACACGTTCCTCGTGCGGCACGGCGCCGACCTCGAGGGCGTCGACATCGCGAGCGGCACGGTGCTGTGGACGCGGTCGGGCGAGTTCCACCTCGGCTACGCGACGGCCGGTGCATTCATCGTGAGCAGCGATGTAACCGGCACCTCGCCGCAGACGTATCGCCTTCTGGCCATCGACGCGCGCTCCGGCTCGACGCGACTTCTGTACAGCCACAGGATCAACAGCAGCTGGACGCTGTGGCTGGGGCTCTCGACCGCCTCGACGGCCGTCGCCAGCCCCGCCGGCGGGTTCGAGGAAGCGACGAGCCAACCGGGAACGGTCACGGCGGTTGCCATCCCGACCCGGGGCGGCAAGGCGGTACCCGTGCAGATGGTCGTCCGCTGAGGCTCGGAACGCCGTCGCCGACCGCTGGCCGCAGCACGCGCCGCCACGCGCCGCCCGTAGCCTCGCTGGACCTTCTCGCCACAGCGCGCGGGTCCTACGACCTGCACTCCCCCGGTCTCTCGCTGCGCCATCTAGTCAAAGCACGACTGTTCGTCGCAGGGTCGCCGGGCACGGCAGGTGCCATGCGTGAGGCGTCCGCCTCGATCTGGTGCCAGACAGTCATCAGAACCCGGATTTGGCGCCTCTTCTGACCCGCCGTGCCGCAACAGCGCTGACGAGTAGTCGTCCTTTGACAGTCTGCCGGCGGGCTGGACAGCAGCGGCAGCGGTGCGGGTCGGGGGGCAAGTCCACACCCTGAGGGACCCTCGTGCCGCCAGACCCGGCACGCGAGCCGTGGCGCTGACGGGGGCCCGCGCCGCGTATCGTTGCGGCATGCCCGACCGCCTCGAGCCCGCGCTCCCCGGCTCGTCCCACCGCCGTGCGCGCGGCGAGCGGCGGAGCGCTGGCGGCGTGCCGAGGCTGCCGTGGCGGCGGGTGGTCAACCCGTTCACGCCCCTTGAGGTCCTCTCGGCCGACCAGGTCGAGACCATCCACCGGGCCGCGCTGACTGTCCTGCGCGACGTCGGCGTGGAGGTCCTCGGCGGCGATGCGGTCGACCGGTTCGAGCGGGCAGGCGCCAGCGTGGTCCGAGCGACCGGCGCCCGCGCCGTCGCCGGCCGCGTCCGCCTCGACCCGGCCCAGGTCGAGGCGCTCGTCGCGCTCGCCCCGGGGCGCTTCGAGCTCCGCGCGCGCAATCCCGAGCGCGGCCTCGTCTTCGGCGACCGACACCTCGTGTTCGGCTCGGTCGGCGGCCCGGCGTTCGTGAGCGACCTCGACGGCGGTCGGCGCCCGGGGGCCCTCGCGGACCTCGAGCGCTATGTGCGGGTCATCGGCGCGCTCGACGTGATCCACCAGGAGGCCGGCGGCCCGCTGGAGGCGCTCGACCTGCCGGCCGAGACCCGCCACCTCGACCTGTATCGGCTGCTGGCCACGCTGCTCGACAAGTCGTGGCAGTGCCTCGCGATGGGACGCGGGCCGGTGGAGGACGCAGTCGAGGTGGCCTGCCTCACGCTCGGCGTGGACCGGGAGGCGCTGGCGCGAGAGCCGGCCCTGATGGCCGTCGTCAACACGAACTCGCCGCTGCGGCTCGACGGCCCGATGTCGGACGGCCTGATCGCGATGGCCGAGCACGGCCAGCCGGTGGTCGCGACGCCGTTCACGCTGGCGGGCGCCATGACCCCGGCCACGCTCGCCGGCGCCCTGGCCCAGCAGCACGCCGAGGCGCTGTTCATGGTCGCGCTCGCGGAGCTCGTCCGCCTCGGCACGCCGATGGTCTACGGCGGGTTCACGTCCAATGTGGACATGCGCACCGGGTCGCCCGCGTTCGGCACGCCGGAGTACGTGAAGGCGCAGCTGGCGACCGGGCAGCTCGCCCGTCGCGTCGGGCTGCCGTGGCGCACATCCAACGTGACCGCCTCGCCGGTCGTGGACGCGCAGGCTGCCTACGAGAGCGGGATGTCGGTCTGGGGGGCGCTCGCGGGCGGGGCGAGCCTGCTCTACCAGGGCGCGGGCTGGCTCGAGGGCGGGCTGACCGCGTCGTTCGAGAAGCTCATCCTCGACGCGGAGCTGCTCCAGGAGGTGGCCGAGCTCTGTCGGCCGATCGTGGTGGACGAGGACACGCTCGGCCTCGACGCGATCGCCGAGGTGGGCCCCGGCGGCCACTTCTTCGGCACGGCGCACACGCTCGCGCGGTTCGAGACCGCCTTCTACCAGCCGATGCTGTCGGACTGGCGCAACTTCGAGACCTGGCAGGAGGACGGCAGCCGGACCGCAACGGAGCGGGCGAACCGGATCTGGAAGCAGCTCCTCGCCGAGTACCAGCCGCCGCCGCTCGACCCCGGCCGCGCCGAGGCCCTCGACGCGTTCGTGGAGCGCCGGAAAGGCGAGATCACCGCGGGATAGACGAAGCCCCCGCGGTCGCCGGGGGCTTCGGTGTGGCGGTGGACGGTCGTCTCAGCGCACGATCGCGGGGATCGCGCGCGACCCGAGCGATCGGATCGCTCGGAGGGCCGCCCGCTCTGGACGGCGTGCGGGGCGCTCCGGCCGTGGCCGGGCCGCCCGGGCCTCCGCGGCGAGGCGGTGCTGATCGGCCTCCAGATAGAGGGCTGCGAAGCGGGCCCGGACGATCAGGTCCAGCACGCCCGGCTGGGTGGTGTTCATGGTTGCCTCCTTGGGCACTCGTGCCGTGGCGCAGGTTCCGCGAGACGGCCGCGCAGGCCATCGGCGCCGCGCCATGAGAGCGGCTGGACGGGCGACGGGGCCCGGCTCGGAAGCGGGTTGCGGTGCAGCGAACCGGGCGTCGTCCTTGCGGGCGCCGCGCAGTCGTGCGCTGCGCCTTGGCGCGGCGGCCGGCGATCAGCCGGGGGGCCGGATGTTCTGGTTGCGGTGGAAGACGTTGTCGGGGTCCCAGGCGGCCTTCACGGCGGCCAGCCGCCGGTGGGTGCGCGCCGGGTACGCCTCGCGGACCCGGGCCTCGCCCTCGTCCTCGAGGAAGTTCGCGTACGCGCCGATGCCCTTGCCCCGGAGCCGCGCCAGCACGTCGTCGCCCCAGGCCACGGCGGGGCCGACCGCGTCGGGCGACGCCGCGTTTGTCAGCGCCATGACCAGGACCGGCGCCTGCCGGTGGGCGAACGCGGTGGCGTCCGAGGACACGCGGGCCATCGCGCCGCCGAGGACCCGGATCTGGATCAGGGTCATCACGCCGGGCGAGGTGGCGTACGCGTCGCGCAGCGTCTCGACCACGCCGTCGTCGACGGTCTCGAGGAAGATCGTGCGGTTGACCGACGGGCCCGGCATGGACGCGCCCTCGTTCAGCCGGTAGATGGCCGGATAGGGCATCGGGCCGACGAGGTCGGCGATCGGCTCGGCCAGGGCGCGGAACGGCGCCCAGGCCGCCTCGCCCTCCGCGAGGTCGCCGACAAAGACGCCCAGCAGCGCGACGATCGGCTGGCCGACCAGCGCCTCGGGCAGGAACGGCATCGGGGGCGCGGGCATGTAGTTGGCGATCACCGTGAGGCCCTCGGGCGCGGCGGCCGCCAGCGGGGCGATGCCGCGCAGGACGTTCCATGTCGCGGGCAGGATCAGCCCGCCGCCGTACACGATCCCCGCGTCGACGAGCTCGTACTCGAATGAGGTGACGACCCCGAAGTTGCCGCCGCCCCCCCGGACCGCCCAGAACAGCTCGGGCTCGGACTCGGCCGACGCCGTGACCACGCGCCCATCGGCTGTGACGAGCTCGACCGACACCAGGTGGTCGATCGTCATGCCCTCCTTGCGCGCCAGGTAGCCGATGCCGCCGCCGAGCGTGATGCCCGCGATCCCGACCGTCGACACGTCGCCGAACGGGACGGTCATCCCGTGCTCGTGCGCCGCGGCCACCACGTCGCTTGCCGTGAGGCCCGCGCCGGCGCGGAGGCGACGTGCAGCCGGGTCGACCGAGAGCTCGCGCAGGTCGCGCAGGTCGATCACGAGCACGCCCTCGCCCGTCGAGTGGCCGGCGACGCTGTGCCCGCCGGCACGTACGGCGATCTCGAGACCGTGCTCGCGGGCGAAGGCGATGGCGCGCGCGACGTCGCCGGGATTGCCCGGCCGGATGACGCCGGCCGGCCGGCCGGTCGCGGCGAGCTGGTGGACGCCGATCAGCGCGTCGAACTCGGGGTGGCCGGGCGCGACCACCCGGCCGGCGAAGGACGCCGCGAAGTCGCGCAGGGCCGCGGCGGTCATGTCCGCGGCAGGCGTGGGAGACGCATCGAGGGTCATTGTGGCGGTTCCTCATGGCGACAGGCGGTTGATCCGCGTCGTGGTACCGCAACGATCGGCGCCGGGCAGGTGCTCCCGACACGGCCGCCCGTTGCCGATCGGGGTCGTCGAATGACGATGCCCACCGCAGGACGGATCGCCATCGCCCGCGCCCGCCACGGCCCGTAGACTCGGCGCGTGGACGAAACGCGCCCCATGTCGACCGGTGCCACGGGCGTCGCCGACGCTGCCGTGCTGCTGGCGATGCCGCCCCTCGACCCCGACGCGCCACCGACGCGCTCGCTGCTGCGCGGCGCGGTGGACGAGGCGGTCGCGCTGCTGAACGCCGACGGCGGACTCGTCTACCTGCTCGACGGGGCCGGCACCACGCTCCGCCTGCTCGAGGACGCGGGCGCCGGCGACGAGAACGCGGGCGTGGGCGACGAACCCGGCCGCGCCTGGGCGCGTGGGCTCGAGATCCCGGTGAGCGCCGGCATGTTCGGGCGCTGCGTGGCCGACCGCCGCGTGGTGGTGACCGGCGACTACGCCGCCGACACCACGTTCGCGCACACGCCGGAGACCGACGGTCTGGCGGCGGACTCGGGGATCGTGTCGATGCTCGTGGCGCCGCTGGCGGCACAGGGCCGGACCCTCGGCGCGATCGCGGTGTTCGCGTCACGGCCGGCCGCCTTCGGCGATGCGGAGGTGGCGCTCGTCCGCTCGCTGGCCGCCCACGCCGCTGTCACGCTCGCCAACGAGGCGCTCATCCGGGCGCTCGGCGCGACCGCCAGCCAGCTCGCCCGGCGGAGCGAGCGGGAGCGGACCCTCCGCGAGCTCGTCGGGTCGCTCGCCACGGTCGCCGATCCCGAGGCGCTGCTGCGCCAGGTGCTCACCGCGGTCACCGAGATGCCGGGCGTGCGCGGCGCGCTCGTGGACCGCTTCGAGCCGGATGGCCTCCACACCCACATGTTCATCACGCGGACGGGTGACGGGATCGAGGAGGACATGGCCCGCGAGCCCGCCGACTGCGACTGGGGCGCGATGGGGGAGGCGAGCCGCCAGCGGCGCCCCGTGATGACGGGCGACTACCCGGCCGACGGCCGCTTCGTCCGCGCCGCCAGTGCCGAGGACCTCGCGGCGCACCTCCACGTCCGCTCGCTGGTCGCCATGCCGCTCATCACCGACGGCGAGGTGCTCGGCGTCCTCGCCGCCCACACCGACCAGCCGGACGCGTTCGACGACGAGACGGTCGAGATGATGACCGCGTTCGCGGGCCATGCCGCGGTGGCCATCGCGAACGCCAGGCGGCTCGAGGAGCTGCGCCGGTCGCGGACCGACCTCGCCCGGCGCGCGTCCGAGGAGCGGGCCCTGCGCGAGGTGGGCGCCAGCCTGACCGCGATCCGCAACCCCGACGAGGTGCTGGAGGAGGCCGTGGAGGCCGTCTGCCGGCTGGTGGGCGGCGAGTGGGCGGAAATCGCCCGCCTCGAGCGCGACCTGACGATGACCTGGACGCACGTCTACGGCCTCGAGGACCCCGCCCTCCAGACCCTCCAGGTCGACTTGGCCCTCAGCCTCGGCGAGGGGATGCTGGGCAGGGCCGCAGAGGTCCGGCACGCGGTGGTGACCGGCGACTACCTCGCCGACGGCAGCTTCCGCCACCTGCCCAAGAGCGACGAGTTCGCGCGCGTCGCCGGCTTCCGCTCGCTGGTCGCGGCCCCGCTGGTCTCGGGCGAGGACGGGGTGATCGGGGTCCTGGCCGTGCACTCGTCCCGTTCCCACGCGTTCGACGAGGGCCACGTGGCGCTCGTGGACACGTTCGCGAACATCGCTGCGGTGGCGATGGGCAACGCGCGCCTGATCGACGCCCTCGACCGCTCGGAGGCGAAGTACCGCTACCTCGTCGACAACTCGCCCGACATCGTCTGGTCGGCGGACGCGGCGGGGACCATCACCTACATCAGCGACACCTCCGAGCCGCTGCTCGGATGGCGGCCCGAGGAGGTGGTCGGGAAGAACTTCTCGATGCTCATCCACCCGAGCTCGCTCGAGTACGTCACGGAGCGATACGCGGACTCCGTGGCCGGAACGCCCGAGCGGGAGCTGCGCTACCGGTTCAACGGGCGCCACCGGGACGGCCGCCCGGTGCCCCTCGAGATGCACGCCCGCTCGATCCTCGAGGACGGCGTGTACGCCGGCACGCACGGCGCCTGCCGCGACCTGCGCGAGCGGGAGCGCCTCGAGCGCGACCTCCGCCGCCATGCCGCTGAGCTCGCCGCATCCGAGGAGCGTGCCCATCTCGCCCGCGAGCTCCACGACTCGGTCACCCAGGCGCTGTTCTCGATGACGCTCGTGACCAAGAGCATCGAGCTGCTGCTCGATACGGACCCGGCGACGGCGAGGGTGCGCCTCGCGACGCTCGCCGAGCTCCAGGCCGACGCCCTCGCCGAGATGCGGGCGCTGATCTTCGAGCTCCGGCCAGCGAGCCTCGAGACGGCGGGGCTGGCGGGGGCCCTGCGCACCCACTGCGCGGCGCTCCAGGGTCGCACCGGCCTCGCGGTCGTGCTCGACGCCGAGGACGGCCTGCGGCTGCCGGGCGAGGTCGAGGCCGCGCTGTTCAGGGTCGCCCAGGAGGCGCTCAACAACGTCGTCAAGCACGCGGCCGCGCACCAGGTCCGGGTCGCAGTCTCGCAGGACGGGTCCCGGGCCGTGCTCGAGGTCGAGGACGACGGCGCCGGCTTCGACCCCGATCTGGTGCTCGACGGCCACCTGGGCCTCGCCGGGATGCGCGCTCGGGCCGAGAAGCTCGGCGGGCGCCTGGAGCTCGCCAGCGCGAGGGGGCAGGGGACGACCGTTCGCGCAGAGGTGCCGCTCGGCCCCGCCGCCCAGGCACACGAGAACGTCCAGAGCGTTCCCGCCGCCGCGGCGGGCGGCAGCGATGGCTAGCCGCGGGATGCGACCATGCGCGTGGCGCCCGAGCCGTTCCGGCGCGCCGCCGCCCCGCCGAGGAGCCCGATGACCGACGCCGCCACCGCCCCAGCCCGCCCGATCCGGGTGCTCGTCGTCGACGACCACGAGGTGGTCCGGACCGGCATGCGGACGTTCCTCGAGCTGCTGCGGGACATCGAGATCGTGGGCGAGGCCGCCGACGGCTCCGAGGCCGTCGCCATGGCTCGGCGCCTCGTCCCCGACGTCGTGCTCATGGACCTGCTGATGCCCGTGATGGACGGCCTCACCGCCATCGGGCGGATCAAGGCCGAGCTGCCGGAGGTCGAGATCATCGCGATGACCAGCTTCCTCGAGGAGGAGAAGGTCACCGCCGCCCTTGAGGCGGGCGCCAGCGGCTACCTGCTCAAGGACGCGTCCGCCGATCGCGTCGCCGATGCGATCCGGGCCGCCCGCGCCGGCGACGTCCACCTCGACCCGGCGGCCGCCCGCCTGCTCACGCAGCGCCTGCGCGTCCGCAAGTCGGCGCCCGTTGTGGAGCCGCTCACCGAGCGCGAGAGGGAGGTGCTCGCGCTGCTGGCCCGCGGCCTGTCGAACAAGGAGATCGCAGCGGAGCTGTTCATCACCGAGCGCACGGCGCGCACCTACGTGTCGAACATCCTCGGCAAGCTGGGCCTCGCGAGCCGCACGCAGGCCGCGCTGTACGCGGTGGAGCACAAGCTGGTCTCGCGGCGAGGGTGACGGCCCCGCCGGCCGTCGGCGGGCACCGGTCAGGCGGGCGACGCCTCCACGCCGACGGCGGCGAGGATGGCCGACGGGGGGTCGGACTCGGTGAGGAACGCGTCGGCGCCGTGGGCGAGCGCCCGCTGCCGCAGCCCGGCGTCATGGCTCAGGACCACGATGCGGGCAGCCGACACGTCGCGCACACGATCGAGGAACGCGATGCCGTCCTCGACGCTCGGCAGGCGCGGGTCCACGACCACGACGTCGGGATCCGCCTCCGCCAGCTGCGCCAGCGCCGACGGCCCGTCGGACGCGGAGCCGACGACCTCGGTGCCCGGCGTGAGGGCGAGCAGCTCCGCGAGGTCGCGGCGGACGCGGCGATCGGCGTCGACAATGACAATTCGGCGGGCGGCGTGGCGGTGGGGCCGGTCGGATGTCACCTCTCGAGGGTGCCGTCTGCGCGCCTCCGTGCCCTCGGTCGATCGTCGCCTCTGGGCATGGACGCATGACGATGCCGGGCCCTGGTCAGCTCGCGCGCCTGCCGCACTTCGATCCCGTGCGCCGGCCAGGCGGGATCGACGTCCCGGATGCGGGACCGACACTCCCGATCATGTGCGCGGGCGTTGGGCGGAAGGTCAGCTGGAGGTGCCGGCCGACGCGGCCGGCGACGGGCTCGCCTTCGAGTGGCCGTTGCCGTTGCCCTTCACGAATGGCTTCAGGAACTTCCCGTTGCCCGCCCGGACGGTCGTGGCCGTGAGGGCCCCGTCCTTGCCGAGCACGCCCTGCGCCATGATCGCGTCGTTCACGGCCACGTCAGCGATCGACGCGCTGCTCTTGCCGGCGACCTGGTAGCTGGTCTTGGCGTTGACCTGCACGGTGGCCGTCCCACCGCCGGGGGTGCTGACCGTGAGCGTATTGCCGGACTTCTTGGTGACGGTGCCGAAGACGACATCGGGCTGCACGTCGACGGCCTCCGCCTGCAGCGACCCGTCCGAGCCCGAGGTTCCGGCGGCGACGAGCCGCTGGCCGACCACGAGATCCGCCCTGGCGATGGCCTGGCCTGCGCGCCGGTACACCGTGGACGAGCCGGTCTTGACCGTGACGGTCTTCTTGCCGGCCGTCACCGTGATCGTGCTGGCGTCGAGCTTGCTGATGGTGCCGGTCACCTGGTCGAGCACCACGGTGAGCCTGTTGACCGTGTAGCTGCCGTTGCTGCCGCGCGTCTCGCCGATCGCGAGGTGGTCACCCACCTTGAGGTCCGTCACCTTGACCGTCACGCCGGCACGGGAGATGGCCACCCCGGTCGTGTCGATCGTGCGCGTCCAGCCGTTGGCGCTCTTGAGGCTGACCTTGGTGCCGTCGATCGAGGCGATCGTGATTCCCGGCAGGAAGCCGCCCTGGCCGCCGCGGCCGGCGTTCCCGAAGACCTTGCCCATCTGGCCCGGCGGGAGCCAGCCGCCCCATGCGGGCCCGCGGTCCGGCTTGGCGCTGGCGTCGGGCGCCACTGTCGGAGCAGCCGACGCGCCTGCGGCGGCGAGCTGGGGAGCGGCGGTGAGGCTGCCGGGCGCGAGCAGCGAAGCGCCCACGGCCACGGCGGCGAGGGCAAGCAGCACGACCGCGACCGCCAACTGGATCGGAACGCGCCGCGCCGAGCGGATCGGTTCGGGACGGATCTCCATCTGCCAGCTCCCCTACGTCCGGACGCCCGGCCGACCCCCAGCACAAGGCGGCGCCACCGAGCGGCTGCAGTGTGGCACAGCCGCCTGTGAGCCGGCTGTGAGCAGCGGGCCGATCGGTGCCCTCGCGCACCACATGTTGACGCCGCCCAGGTGCGTGCCTGCGCCCGTGGCGCCGCTCAGGCGCTCGGGGCGACGGGCCGCTCGTAGGTGACCCGGTACCAGCTGGCCGCCTGGCCCGGGGCACCGAGGACGGGCAGCGAGAAGGTCTCCACCTTGGCCACGAGGTAGCCGCGCTTGCGCATCGACGCCGTGTCGGTCTCCATCCGCGCGGACAGGCGCGCCTCGGACTGGAGGCCGACCCGCAGGCCCATGAGCCCGAACAGGGGGGCGAGCAGCAGGTTCGCCCAGACGAGCAGGCTGTCCCGCCCGTATTCGCGGACGACGACCGGTGCGGGCTTGCCCTCCCCGAACGGACGGCGCAGGGCGCGGCGCAAATTCATCTCGCCAACCTCCAGCATCCGGTGTAGCCCTGATCGGGCCGACGGTCAAGTCCGCGCCCGCCTGGCCGGGCGCACGCGGCGCGATCGCGGCCCGCCTAGAGCGGCGGAAGCACCTGCCGGTCGTCGGCCAGCGCCGCCCACGGGTCGCCCAGGCTCGCGACGCGGTCGAGGACGGTCCGGACGGTCCAGCGGTCGGGACGGAGGCCCGGGTCGTCGAGCTCGTCCCAGGTGATGGGCGCGGAGACTGGGGCGCCGGCACGGGGACGGACCGCGTACGGCGCGACGAGTGTCTTGATCCCGGCGTTCTGCGTGTAGTCGAGGCGCGCCCGGCCGCCCCGGTCCTTCTTGGCCCAGTCCCACGAGACGAGGTCCGGCACGGCCGCGCCCACGGCCCGCGACAGCGTCTCGACCCAGGCGGAGGTGTCGCCGTACGAGTAGCGCCCCCGCTCGATCGGGATCCACGCGTGCAGGCCGCGCCCGCCGGTCACCTTGGGGTACGCGCGCACGCCGAGGTGCGCCAGCGCGGTCCGGTAGAGGCGGGCCAGGACGAGCGTCTGCTCCCATGTCGTCTCGGTGCCCGGGTCAATGTCGATCAGCGCATAGGCGGGCCGCCACGGGTCGTCGCAGGTGGACGTCCAGGCGTGGACCTCGAAGGACGCCTGGTTGCCGAGCCAGCACAGGGCCGCCACGCCGTCCGCGACGAGGTGGTCGTTGGCGTCGCGGTCGCTGCGGCCCTCCATGCCGGCCTCGTGCCAGCGCGTCAGCCACGCGGGCGCCGTGGCCGGGATCTGCTTCTGCCAGAACCCGGGCCGCCCGGCGCCGTCGGGGAACCGTTGCAGGTTGAGCGGCCGCCCGGCGAGGTGGGGGAGCATGACGGGGGCCACCTGCGCGAAGTAGGCGATCAGCTCGCGCTTGGTGATCGGCGGCTCGCCGGTCCCGTCGCGGGGCGGGAAGAGGACCTTGTCGAGGTTGGTGAGCTTGAGCTCCTCCCCGCCGACTCGCCAGGGGCCGTCCCGGGTCATCGCCGCCAACGCCGCCAGCTCCTCGGGCAGGGCCGCTGCGAAGCCCCCGGGCGCGCCCGGGCCCGACCATGTCGCGCCTGGCGCCTCGGCCGCCGGGGCTTCCGCCGACGGGGCTTCCACCGCCGTCCTGACCTCCACCGCCGTCTCCCGCGTCACGGTCCGCGGGTCGCGGTCGCCGAGCAGCCCCTTGTAGGCCGCCTGGCGGACGTTGCCGTCGCGGGTCCAGCCGGCCATCTCAGCGCTGATCACCAGCTCCGGACGGACCCAGCGCACGTCGGCGAGGTCCTTGCCCCAGCGGCTCCGCGCCCCGGCGGGCGGCGGCGGGTCGAAGGGCGGGTCGTCCACCGCCAGCTCCTGCAGCCGGCCCATCAGCTCGCGCTTGGCGCGGGCGTCGAAGCCGGTCCCGACCATGCCGGCGAAGGTGAGCCGGTCCCCGTCGTAGACGCCCACCGCGATCGCGCCCAGCTCGTTGCGGTTGCCGCTCACGGGCGTCCAGCCGCCCACCACGAGCTCCTGGCCTGGGCGGCCCTTGCGCTTGATCCAGTCGCCCGTGCGCCGGCCGGGCAGATAGCGCGAGCGGCGGCGCTTGGCCACCACCCCCTCGAGCCCGAGGCGGACAGCGGCCTCGAAGAACGCCGGCCCGCCGCCGACCTGGTGGGTCGAGAGCTGGACCCTCGGGTCGGCGCGGAGCCGGCTCGCCAGCAGGGCCTTGCGCGCCTCGAGCGGGACGTCGAGCAGCGAGTGGCCGTCGAGGTGGAGCAGGTCGAACGCCACGAGCACGACGCCGCCGGACGCGTCGCCCAGCCGCTCCTGGAGCCGGCCGAAGTCGGGGCGGCCCGCCTCGTCGAGCGCCACGACCTCGCCGTCCACGACGGCCTCCGCCGCATCGATCCAGTCGGCGTCGCCCCGCAGGCGCGGGAACCAGGCGCCCGCATCGACGCCGTTGCGCGAGCGCAGCTCCGTCCGCCCGCCGCGCGCCAGCGCCTGGGTGCGGTACCCGTCCCACTTGACCTCGACCAGCCAGTCCGTGGAGCCCGGCACGGCCGAGCCCGGCGTCGCGAGCATCGGCTCGACGAATCGCGGCATGGCAGACGGGACCGCGAGCGCGAGGTCGGGGTCGACGCCGCCGACGGGCGGGGTGCCGGTCAGGATGGGCGGCTTGCCCGCCTTGACCTCGTCGTTGGTCCGGCCGGTCTTGACGCTCGCCGGGTGGTCCTCGGCATCCCAGCCCGCCACCGCGTCCGGGTCGCGCTTGTGGATCAGGAGCCAGGGGTCGCCCACGTCCTCCTCGCCCGCCCCGCGTTTGCGGTCCGCCCTGCCGGTGCGGACGATCGTCGCGCGGCCCCGCACCTTCTCGCCCCGGAAGCGCAGCTTGAGCTCGCCCGCGGCGAGCGCCGCCTCTGGGTCTGGCGTCTCGCCCTCGGGCTCCCAGGTGCCCCAGTCCCAGACGATGACGTCGCCGGCGCCGTACTCGCCCTTGGGGATCGTGCCCTCGAAGTCGAAGTAGTCGACCGGGTGGTCCTCCACGTGGACGGCCATGCGCTTCGCGTCGGGGTCCAGCGACGGACCGCGCGGCACCGCCCAGGACACGAGGACGCCGCCGATCTCGAGGCGCAGGTCGTAGTGGAGGCGCGTGGCGCGGTGGCGCTGGACGACGAAGCGGCGCCTGACCGCGAACGGCGCGAGGGGCCCGCGCTCGGAGCCCGCGCCCGGCAGGGCAGCACCGGCGGTGCCCGGGGCGGGCTCGGGCGTGCGCGCGAAGTCGCGCTTGCGGCGGTACTCCTCGAGGGGCACGGCGGTGCGTCGGCGGTCAGCGCCGGGTCACGCCGCGCCGGGCAGCGCTAGGACGCGCGCCGCCGTCGGGCAGGCCGGGCCTCGGCCTCGTCGGCATCCTCGGCTCCGGCTGCAGCGGGCTTGGCCTTCGCGGCCGGCTTCGACCCGCGACCTGCCTTCGCGTCGGCGAGCGAGACCGGCGTCGCGGTATCGCGCGCGGCGACCTGGGCCTGCACGCTCGCCTCGAGCAGCTTCATGAGGTCGACCAGGTTCGCCGAGCCGGCGTCGGCCGCCTGCGGCTGCTCGACGATCTGCTGGCCCGCCACCTTCGCCTCGATCACCGCCATCAGGGCGTCGCGGTACTCGTCGCGGTAGCGCGCGGCGTCGAAGTCGGCGGTCATGGCGTCGGCCAGCTGGTCGGCCATCGCGAGCTCGGCCGGCTTGAACTCGAACGTGTCGTCGCCCATGTCGATGTCGGCGGTCGAGCGGATCTCGTCGGGCCAGTGGAGCGTGGTCAGCATCATGGTGTCCTCGAACGGGTCGAGGATCGCCAGCGCCTCGCGCTCGCGGATGACCACCTTGCACACCGCGGTCAGGCCCTTGCCGGCCAGCACCTGGCGCAGCAGGGCGAACGCCCGGCGGCCCACCTTGTCGGGCTCCACGTAGTAGGCGGACTTGGTGAACCCGAACGGCCCGACGCCCGACCCGCGCGGGGTGAACTGCTCGATCTCGATCGTGTGCATCGTCTTGAGGGGGAGCTTCTCGAGGTCGTCGTCGGTGATCACCACGTACTTGCCCGAGCTGTACTCGTACCCCTTGACGGTGTCCGCACGCGAGATGGCCACGTCCTCGACGGGGCACCAGGTCTTCATCTGGATCCGCGACAGGTCGGTCGCGTGCAGCATGTTGAACCGGACCGCCGCCTCGGAATTGGTCGCGGTGTACAGCTTGACCGGGATGGTGATGAGGCCAAACGAGATGGCCCCCTTCCACATCGAACGCGCCACGGTGCCCTAGTCCTCGCGTTGCGTTCCGGCGGGCGGGCTCCTCGGACGCGCCGAGCCGGGACGCGAGGGTACCACTGTGGGCAAGTGGGGCCGAATCTTGCGTCGGGCCCGTGCCAGCCTAGGTGTCACTGCACGGGTGCGCGCGCGCGAGGCGCGCGACGGCGCACCCGCGCGCGAGATGGCGTGCTGGCGCGATGCGCCCCGCCGCGCGCTCCGAACCGCCCGCGGCGACCCGGCCAGCATCCCCGGCCCGGCCGGCCCTGCGAGCGGCACCGGTCCGCCGTTGCGCGGTCTATTCGCCCACCGCGCCTATGGTCGCGTCTCGCGCGATCCCATCCGCGGGCGGCATGGGATCGCGGGCGGGACGGCACTCGGGGCTCGATCACATTCCGTCGGCGCATGGGATCGGCGGATCTGCGCCCTACCGTGCGCTGGGCGAATAGCCGGGGCGGGCCGGACCTTGCGCGCCGGTCAGGCCCCGTGCGCGGCCGCCTCCTCAGGGCTCGGCTCGTCGGTGACCCAGGCCGAGCGCATCGGCAGCTCCCACCAGGACGTCGGGGCAACCGTGATCCGCTCGAGCCCGCGCAGCGTTGCGTCGTAGTTGACGCGCCAGCCGTTGAAGTCGCGCCAGGCCTGGTCGCGGTCGGCGACGATCGGGACGCCGGCCCGGGCGATCACGTCGAGCGCCGCCTCGAACCGCGCGCGGTCCACGCTCGTGGGCTCGTCGGGCGACGGCGCGGCCGGGTATGGGATCCGGAACACGTCGCAGATCCGCCGCAGCGCGAGGTAGCCCGCCCGGATCATCACGTCGGCGCGCACGTCCATGGGGATCGCCACGGCTGACCGCGTGATGGCCGCCGCGTCCATCATCGCGCCCGCGGCGTTGACCCAGCTGCGGGTGGGCTGCTGGGAGCGGTAGTAGACGAGCGCGGTCAGCGAGGTGTGCGTCTCCTCGAGCTCAGCGAACCACGACTCCCAGCGCTCCCACATGTCGCCCAGCTCGCCGAGGCCGTGCAGCCGCTGGAGCCGGGTGAGCAGGATGATCGGCGAGGGCGGCGAGTCGGCGCGGGCCTCGAGGAGGGTGACGAACAGCTCGCGGCGCGAGAAGGCCGCGTAGATGGTGGGCAGGTACGAGACGAGCAGCGCCACGAGCCCGAGGCCGATCGCCGCCTCGGAGAACGCGAGCACATCGCCGTAGTCCACTGTGGGCCGGGCGAAGCCCAGGGTCAGCATCGACGAGCCGCTGTCCACGAACGCGTCATACGGGGTCGGCACGCCCGCGGCCCAGAACATCGCCGTGTAGCCCGCGGCGATGACCGCCAGCCAGACTGCGGGCAGGACCACGAGCGAGACCGGGCCGAGGTAGGCCATGAGCCGGTCGCGCGCCGGGTACGGCTTCTCGGGCCCGGCGACGAGCCTGAACACGTTGCGGGTGCCGTGGAACGCGAGCCGGGTCAGGCGGTCGCTCGAGCCGCGCGGCAGGATGAAGGTCCGGATCCCGCTCAGCAGGGTCCGGCCGACCGCGAGCGCGCCGAGGACGAAGGCGAGGACGTGGAGGGCGGCCACGCGTGGAGCATAGACCGAGCCTCGTCGGCAGGTGCTGGCTCAGGCGCCTCGGAGCCGCTCGCCAGCCTCGATCGGCACGGTCAGCCAGTTCGCCCGCGGCGCGAGCGGACAGCTCCAGCGCGGGTCGTACGCGCAGGACGGGTGGTAGGCGTAGTTGAAGTCGACGACGAGGCGGCCGTCGCTCCCGCCGAGATCGGCGCCCTTGACCGTGTCGAGCAGATACCGCCCGGCGCCGTAGGTGGACCCGCCGGAGGTCGCGTCACGGAATGGCAGGAACACGCCCCCGCCGTACGTGTCGATCCAGTAGACGTCGAGCGTCCCCACCGGCAGTCGCACGCGGCCGATCCGCTCGAGCGGGAAGGCGTCGCCGCTGATGCTGCTGGCGGCCAGTCGCTCCGGCGGTGCCGGCTCCAGCGCGGCGTCGAACCGCAGGGACGGGTCGTGCGGCCAGTACGGCAGCCCGGTGAAGGCGGCCCGCCCGGCCGGGGTCAGCGGCGACTCCGAGTGCTCCGAGAAGAGGCGATCCCGGGCGGCGCGGAAGCGGGCGAGCGTGGCCTCGGGATCGACCTCGACATCGTCCCGGACGGCCCGGTAGAGCTCGGCGACCGTTCGGCGCCAGTCGAGCAGTTCGAGCGCCATGCCGGCTCCTTGTCCCTCGCGCCGCGCGGATCCAGTGGCCGTGGCGGCCAGCACGGCATCGGCGGGCACAGGCTAGTCGACGGCGGAGCCGCGCGCTGCGGGCTGAGGGCTGGCGGTCGTTGACGGCGGCGGAGCCGCAGGTCACGATGCGTGGACGGGGAGCGGAAGCGGCCGGGCCGATCCCGCCCCGCACAGCGTCCTGCGCCCGGATCACGGGCGCGCAGCATCGGGAGACCCGCTTGGCCCAGTCGCCCTCCACTGCCCCGCCCGGCTTCGGCACGCGCTCGCGCGGTGCCCTCCTGCTGGCCGACATCTCCGGCTACACCGGGTTTCTCCAGGGCGTGGCCGACGCCCACCGCACGATCGTCATCGAGGCGGACGAGCCGCCCGCGGCCTATGCGCTCATGTCGAGCCTGCTCGACCAGATCGTCTCCCACCTCGAGCCGAGGTTCCGCCTCGCGAAGTTCGAGGGCGATGCCGTGTTCGCGACGGCGGCGGACGCGGCTGGCGCGCCACGCGGGCCTGAGCTGCTCGAGTGCCTGCGCGCCTGCCACGCCGCCTTCGAGCAGCGGTTGTCGGAGGCCAACGACATCTGGACGTGCCGGTGTGACAGCTGTGCTCGGGTGGGCACGCTGGGGCTCAAGTTCGTGGTGCACCACGGCGATTTCGTCGTCCAGCGCATCGCGGGGAGCGAGGAGCTGCTGGGGCCCGACGTGAACACGGTGCACCGATTGCTCAAGAATCACGTCCACGAGCTCATCGGTCCGCGGCCGTACGCGCTGATCAGCGACGCCGCCATGGCGGCCCTCGACGTCCCGCCCGACGGGATGACGCCCATCACCGAGACCTACGACCAGATCCCGACGATCGCCGCCCACGTGCTGCCGCTCGGGTAGTCGCCCGCGCCCACGCCGCCTCGAGGAGACGTCCCCATGCGCTACGACTTCGTGATCATCGGTGCCGGCCCGGCCGGCGAGGCGGCGGCCTACCTGGCGCGCTCGCGCGGCGCGTCGGTGGCCGTGGTCGACCGCGACCTCTTCGGCGGCTCCTGCCCGCACTGGGGGTGCATCCCGTCCAAGTCGCTGCTCAACGGCGCAGGACGTCGGGCCTGCGGCGACGACTACCCGTGGGCGCGGGCGTCCGACCGCCGGGACTACATGATCAACCGCGTCGGCCTCGACTATCCGGACGATGGCGGCCATGTCCGGGGGCTCGAGGGCGCGGGGGCGGAGGCGGTCCGCGGCACCGCGCGGCTCGACGGGCCAGGGCGCGTGGCGGTGTCTCCTGCCGACGGCGGTGCTGAGCGGGTGCTCGAGGGGAGGAGCGTCATCATCGCAGTGGGCTCGCGATCCAAGCGTCCGCCGATCGGGGGGCTGGACGACGTCCGCGTCTGGACCAACCGCGAGGCGACGGGCACGCGGACCCTGCCAGCGAGCCTGCTGGTCCTCGGCGGCGGGCCGACCGGCGTGGAGCTGGCCCAGGTGTATGCGCGCTTCGGCGTCCCGGTGACGGTCGCGCAGTCCGGGCCGCGGCTGATCCCGACCGACCACCCTCGCAACGGCGAGGCGGCCCGACGGGCGCTTGAGCGCGACGGCGTGGACGTCCGGCTGGGCCAGCGGGCGATGCGGGCGCACGCCGCCTCCGACCCGGCCGAGCCCGACGTGATCGAGCTCGCCGACGGCAGCACGGTCACGGGCCACGCTGTGCTGCTCGCGGTCGGGCGCACGTTCCCGCTCGAGGACCTCGGGCTCGAGTCCGTGGGGCTCGACCCGACGATGCTGCCGCGCGACGGGCGCCTCCGCCTGGCCGACGGGGTGTACGCGGCCGGCGATCCCGCGGGGCCCGAGCTGCACACCCACCAGGCGCACTACCAGGGTGAGCTTGCCGTGCGGATGGCGCTGGGGGAGACCGTGGTGCCCGATTACCGGGCCCTGCCGCGGGCGACCTACACCGACCCGGAGCTCGCGTTCGTGGGCGTCACGCTCGAGCAGGCGCGGGCCGCGGGGCTCGACGCGTTCGAGCTGGTGGCGGACTTCGCGACGAGCGCCAAGGGCTACGCGGTGGAGGCCGAGTTCGGGCACGTGACGATCGTGGTGGACCGGGGCAGCCGGCAGCTCGTGGGAGCCGCGATGGCCGTGCCCGACGCCTCCGCGGCGATCCACGAGTGCGTGCTGGCGATCAAGGCGCGCGTGCCGGTCGAGGTGCTGGCCGACACGATCCACGCGTTCCCCTCGACGTCGCGGATCCTCAACGGGCTGTTCGCCGAGGCGGCGGCGGAGCTGCGCTCGGGCGCATAGGCGGGTCCGTGGGCGTGTAGTTGATCAATTGAGTCTCGGCTCGGCTCGGCCGGCGCGCGGCGCGTGGCTTCGTTGACCGCCCGGCGGTCATCCGGGCGCTCGTGCCCGCCCAGCGGTCAGCGGGGGAGCTGGGGTCAGCGGGGGAGCGGTCAGCGGGGGAGCGGGGGGAGCGGCGAGCGCGGAGAGCGCGCGGCTTCGGGCCGGCGGCCCCCATACAGTCGCCAGGCGATTGCTAGGCGGGCGCGGATGGCCGATGCCGCGCCATCCAGTCATCAGGCGCGTGGATGGCGCAATTCGGCGGCCAATCGGCCGCCAGGCAGCCGCGAATCGGCGGCACAGGCGGCGGGCAGTCCGCCTTGCATGCACACGGTGCTTGTATGGCGATGGCGGCCACGGATGGGATCAGCGACAGGCGCCTGACATGCGTCGAGCCCGCCGCGTGAACGCGACGGGCCCGACGAGACGGCACTGGAACCGCGGGCTACTTCACGAGGCCCTTCGACTGGAGCCAGGCCTTGGCCACGACAGCGATGTCCTTGTTGTCCACGGACACCTGCTTGCCGAGGTCGGTCAGGGTCGGCGTGTCCATGGCGGCGGACACGTCGTTGAGAACCTTCTCGAAGCCGAGCTTGTCAGCCAGCTTGCCGAGCAGGTCATTCCGGACCAGCGGCGCGATGTTGTCGGCCGGCTGGGTGTGCTTGTCGTCGTCGAGGACGACCCAGCCGTTGACGGCGATGTCGGGCTGTGTGGAGCACAGCTCGCCGACGTCGATGGTGCCGCCCTTGAGGGCCTGGACCATCGGGGTGTCGCACGCCGAGAGCTTGGTGGCGCCGCTCAGGTCGAGGCCATAGGCGGTCTTGAGCGCGTCGGCGCACACGGGGTTGGTGGGGCAGTCCGTCGCCACGCCGAACTTGAGCTGGCTCTGGACGGCGGTGAGGTCGCTCATCTTGGCCAGGTGGTACTGGTCGGCCGTGTCCTTGCGCACGACGAACGCGTTCTGGTCGGCCGCGGGCGAGAACTTGAGGACCGTGATCCCGCCGCCCTTGCCTGCGAGGACCGTCTGGAGTTCCTGCGTGTTGGCGGCAGGGTCGCCGGTCTGCTTGCCGGGCTCGTAGTAGGCGAGGCCGCTGCCGATGTACTCGGGCTTGAGGTCGATCTGGCCGGACTCGAGCGCAGGCGCGGACACCTTGCGGGCGCCCATGCCGATGGCGGTCCGGTCCACCTTGTAACCCGCGGCCTCGAGGGCCTGGGCGTAGATCTCGGCCATGAGCTTCGCTTCGTAGAAGCCGTCGCTGCCGATCTTGATGGTCGGGTCGCTGGCCGCGGCGCCGCCGGTCGACGCCGCCGGGCTGCCGGTCGACGCCTCCGAACTGCCGGTCGTGGCCGCTGGGCTCGCAGTCGAACCCGTGGCTGCAGGTGAGCTGCCCCCACCCGCCGAGCAGGCGCCAAGAAGCACCAGCAGCGACGCCCCGAGGGCAAGCGTGCGGATCGTCCGCATTGGGTCTCCTCCCTAGCGATGTGTGCACGCCGGGGGGACGCCCGGCGGTCGGGCGACTATACCCCGCCAACTGCGACGGGTCCGTGAACGTGCGGTCAGCGAGCCGCCCGCTGGCTGGCCAGCCGCTGGACGAGCGCGAGGACGCCCTCCGCGGTCACGGCCATCCCGCCCACGAGCACGACGCCGCCGAACAGCATCCCGTCGTCGTTCTGGGCGATGCCGTCCACCACGTACCGCCCCAGCCCGCCAAGCGCGAAGATGGCGCCGAGCGTCGTGGTGGCGATGACCTGCACGGTGGCCGAGCGGATGCCGCCGAGGATGACCGGCAGGGCGAGCGGGACCTCGACCCGCCCTAGGAGGGCCAGCTCGGCGAAGCCCATGCCCCGTGCGGACTCGACCACGTCGGCGTCGACGCCCCGCAGGCCCGCGTCCGCGTTGACGAGGATCGGCGGAACGGCCAGGACCACCATCGCGACGAGCGTCGGGTAGAGGCTGAACCCCCGCTGCGGGTCGAACGCCTGCGTGATCGGCAGGACGAGCCCGATCAGCGCCAGCGACGGCAGCGCGCGGCCGATCACGGCGAGCACTGACGCGAGCCCCGCCCACCGGCGCGTGTGCCCTGTGTACAGCCCGGCCGGCAGCGAGATCGCGAGCGCGATCGCCATGGCCGCGAGGCAGATCGCGGCGTGCTCGCCGACCCGGACCGGGATCCCGTCGGGGCCGGACCAGTTGGCGGGGTTGGTGAGCCAGGCCGCGGTGGCCTCGACGACGTTCACGGGGCCGGTTCGGCGAAGGGGGGCCGCCAGGCTGTCCCCGGATCGGGGGCGGACGGCGACCGCTCCCACGGGGTCAGCCGGGCACCGAGCCACGCGAACAGCCGGTCGAGCACGACCGCCAGCACGATCACCGGGATGGCGCCCGCGTAGATCTCGGTCGAGAAGCTCCGCCGGGCGCCCTCGTAGATGAAGAACCCGAGGCCGCCGAACGCATCGCCCAGCGTGGCCGTGATCGTGACCAGCCCGATCGTCGAGACGGTCGCCACGCGGATCCCGGCGATGATCAACGGCGTGGCGAGCGGGAGTTCGACGCGCATCAGCCGCGCGACGCCAACCACGGCTTGGGCGTCGGCGGCCTCGTGGACGTCGTCGGGCACGGCGTCGAAGCCGGCGACGATGTTGCGGAACAGGATCACCAGCGTGTAGAGGACGAGCGGGACCTCGGCGGTGAGCAGGTTCAGCCCGACGATCGGCACGAGCGCCGAGAACAGGGCGAGGCTCGGGATCGTGAACAGGATCCCCGCGACCACCGACAGCGGGGTGTTCAGGCGGCGGCGCCGCGCAGCCGCGATGCCCAGCACGAGCGATATCGCGAGGCCCACCGCCACGGCGATCGCGGTGAGGTAGAGGTGCTGCCCGGTCCGGTAGGCCAACGCCCCGACGTGGTCCGACAGCCAGGCCCAGTCGATCATTGTTCAGACGCGCGCGGCGATCGCGGCCGACTCGAGCTCTGCCCTGGCGTCGGGGGGCAGCTCGCGTCCGGCGTCGGCCCGGAACCAGTCCGCCACCATCCCCACGGTGACCAGCCCCTGGGCGCGGCCGTTCCTGTCGGTGAGGATCCCCGCCTGGACCTCGGCGTCGAACAGCATCGAGAGCGCGTCCTTGAGGGTCGTGCGCCGATTGAGCAGGGGTGACATCGGGATCGCCTCGGAGGCGCTCAGCACGCCGTCGGGGCGGATCGCGTGCTGGTCGACCCAGCCCACCGGCCGCCCCGCGTCGTCGACCAGCAGCAGGTATGGGAACGGGTCCTCGAGGATCTGCGCCCGGGCCGGGCCGGCGGGATCGCCGGAGCGGGCGGTGATCGCCGGCCGGAGCGGCAGGTCGCCGACCCGCGCGAGCGACAGCCGCTTGAGGCCGCGGTCCGCGCCCACGAACCGGGCGACGAACGGGGAGGCCGGGCGGGCAAGGATCTCCGTCGGCGGGCCGAACTGGGCCAGCTTGCCGCCCCGCTCCATCACGGCGACGAGGTCGCCCATCTTGATCGCCTCGTCGATGTCGTGGGTGACGAACAGGATCGTCTTGGCGAGCGTCTCCTGGAGCCGGAGCAGCTCGTTCTGGAGCCGCTCGCGCACGATCGGGTCCACGGCGCCGAACGGCTCGTCCATGAGCAGGATCGGCGGGTCGGCGGCCAGCGCCCGGGCCACGCCCACCCGCTGGCGCTCACCGCCCGAGAGCTGCGAGGGGTAGCGGTCGCGGTAGGTGGCAGGGTCCAGGCCGACGAGGCCGAGCAGCTCGTCGGTGCGCTCGCGGCGGCGGGCGGCGGGCCAGCCGAGGAGCCTGGGCACCGTGGCGACGTTCTCGCTGATCGTCTGGTGGGGGAACAGGCCGACCTGCTGGATCACGTAGCCGATCCCGCGCCGCAGCTCGGTGAGGTCGCGCGACGCGATGTCCACCCCGTCGATCCGCACGGTGCCGCTGGTGGGCTCGACCAGCCGGTTGACCATCTTGAGGGTCGTGGTCTTGCCGCAGCCGGACGGCCCCACGAGCACGCACACCTTGCCGGCCGGGACCGACATCGAGAGGTCCTCGACGGCGCCGGGCGCGCCGCTCGCCGCGGCCTCGGGGCTGTAGTACTTGGTCGCGTGGTCGAACTCGACGGTCGCGGCGGTGCTGGGCGGTTGATCGGGCATGGGCGGGCTGGCTCCAGGCGGGGACGCTCCCCCGGACCATACCCGATTGCCATTGACCGGCGCCGTAGCCTGTCCCTCGGAGCGCCGGCGTGCGTCCGGCCCCGCCCGAGGGAGCGTCCCATGCTCGCAGATGCCCGCACCAACCCGACCCTTCCCGCCGCCGACCTCGAGCGGGCCCGGCGGTTCTACGAGGACGTCCTCGGCCTGGCCCCGGCCCTCGTCATGCCCGGTGGCGTGTTCTATGCCACCGGCGAGGGCACCCAGATCTTCGTGTTCCCGTCGTCCGGCGCGGCATCCGGCAGCCACACCCAGGTGGGCTTCCGGGTTCCCGACATCGAGGCCGAGGTGGCCGACCTCAAGCGTCGCGGCGTGACGTTCGAGGCGTACGACTTCCCGGGCTTCGACAAGGCGACCTCGATCGCGTCGTTCCCGGCCAACCGATCAGCGTGGTTCCGCGACACGGAGGGCAACCTGCTGGGCGTCGTGCAGATGCTCGAGCCGGCCTGAGCCGCGCGTGGGCGGGGGAGTGGACCCGGCAGCGGCAAGCCGGTCGCGATCGGTCGCCCATCCCGGCTGGACGCTGGCCGCGGTCGTCATCGGCTCGGGCGTGGTGTTCCTCGACGGCACCGTCGTCAACGTGGCCCTCGAGACCATCGGGCGCGAGCTGCCCGCCAGCGTGCTCGGTCGCCTCGAGGGCCTGACGTATGTCACCAGCGGGTACCTGACCGTCCTCGCCGCGCTGCTCGTGCTGGCCGGGGCGCTCGGCGACACGTACGGCCGGCGCCGCGTGTTCGCCATCGGCCTCGTCGGCTTCGGGGTCATGTCGGTCGCCTGCGGCCTCGCGCCAACGCTCGAGGCGCTCGTCGTGGCGCGGCTGCTCCAGGGCGCGGCGGGTGCGCTGCTCGTGCCCGGCGCGCTGGCCATCATCACGGCCACCTGGGAGGGCGAGGAGCGCGGCCAGCGGATCGGCACCTGGGCGGCCGCCACGTCCGCGGTGACGATCGCGGGCCCCTTCGTCGGGGGGCTGCTGGTCCAGACCGTGTCATGGCGGGCGGCGTTCCTCGTCAATGTGCCGCTGATCCTCGTCGGGGCGTACGCCCTGCGGTTCGTCCCCGAGTCGCGCGACGAGCACGCCACCGGCCACTTCGACTGGCTCGGGTCGGCGGTGATCGCGCTCGGCGTCGGCGGCCTTGCCTTCGGCGTCACGCGCGGCCAGCAGGAGCGCTGGGGCGACCCGCTCGCCTACGCGGCGATCGCAGTCGGACTCGTCGCGCTCGCCGCCTTCCCGATCCTGATGGCGCGCCGCCGCCACCCGCTCGTGCCGCTCGAGATCTTCCGGTCCCGGGCGTTCACGACGATCAACCTCTCGACCTTCGTCATCTACGGCGCGCTGTACATGAACCTCGCGTTCCTCCAGCTGTTCCTCCAGGGCGTGCTCCGCTACACGCCGCTGTCGGCCGCCCTCGCGACGCTGCCCGCGGGCCTGCTGCTGATGCTGCTCTCGCGGCGGTTCGGGCAGTTGGCCGCACGCCGCGGCCCGCGCCTGTTCCTGGCCGTGGGCCCCCTGCTGATGGCCGCTGGGCTGATGCTCCTCCTCCGCGTGCCCAGCTCGAGCCAGGCCTGGCAGGCGGCCCCGTCCGATCCCGCCTCGCTCGTGCCGTCAACGGGCTACCTGGTCGACGTGTTCCCGGCGCAGGTGCTGTTCGCGATCGGGCTGTCGATCATGGTGGCGCCGCTCTCGACCGCGCTGATGGCCTCGGTGGAGACGCGGCGGGCGGGCCTCGCGTCCGCGATCAACAACGCCGTGTCGCGGGCAGGCGCGCCGCTGGTGGGCGCGGTGCTGTTCATCGCGGTGAGCGCGGTGTTCTATCCCGCGATCGCCGTCCTCGTGCCCGGCCTGGACACCGCGAGCGCGGCGTTCCGTGACGCCGTCCAGCCGCTGACGACGCCCGACCCGAGCGTGGGCGCGCAGGTGCTCGCGGCGGCCGCGGAGGCGTCGACCACGAGCTTCCACATCGCGATGGCGGTCGCGGCGGCGCTGCTCGCTGCCGGCGCCGCGATCAACTGGTTCGGCCTCCGGCCGGTGGAGCGTGCGTCGCCCGCCGCTCGGTAGCACCGTCGCGCATCCGGAGCGCCGTCCGGCTCAGGCGGCCCCCGGCGCCGACCCCCCGAGCGCGTAGCCGACCACCTCGTCGAGGGTCATCGCGGCGCCCTCGCGCGCCAGGCGGTCGGCCGCCTCGGGCTCGAGCAGACCCCGCGCCGACGGCCGCCGGTACTGGTCGTGGGCCTCGTCCACGAACGAGGCGAGCCCGGTGCCGGTCGTGGTCGAGAGGCTGCGCGCCGCGCCCCAGATCCGCAGCGCGCGCTCGGCGTCGCCGTCCGCTGCCGCGAGCGACGCGAAGTCGTCGAGCGCGAGGGTGATGCCGGCGGCGTCGCCGGACGCGTGGAAGAGCTGCAGGGCCTCGGTCAGCATCGTCCGGGCGGCCTCGACCGCGCCGGTCTGCAGGTGGGCCGAGCCGAGCATGTGGAGCGACCAGGCCACCATCGTCTGGTTGCCCAGGCGCCGGTGGATCGGCAGCGCCGCCTCGAACTCGGCCGCGCTCGCCCCGAGCTCCGCCTTGAAGTAGTGGAGGTTGCCCATGCCCCACAGGACGTTGGCCTCGCCCTGCTCGTCGCCCAGCTCCCGGTAGAGCGCGAGCGCCTCGGCCAGGGTCGCCTCGCCCTCGCCCTCGGGGTCGACGTCCATGAGCATGGTGCCGCCCTCTCCCTGGAACGAGAAGGAGAAGGAGTAGTTGTAGAGCGCATTCGCGAGCTCGCGGCGGTCGCCGCTGGCGCGCCACAGCTCGACGGCCTCGGCGTACGGCCCGCGCATCGCGGCGATGTCGGCCTGCCACCAGCAGATGCCCCCGAGCGCCTCGGCCAGCCGGGCGCGCAGGCGCGGCTCCGCGCGCGACCAGGGAGCCGCGGCCAGGGCGTCGAGGCGGCGCCGCGCCTCGTTGACGTGCCCGCGCATCTGCCAGAACCGCCACAGCGCGAAGGCGATGCGGATCGCGGTGTCGGCATCCTCGTCGGTGGCCGCCCGCTCGATGGCCGCGCGCAGGTTGTCGTGCTCGAGCTCGAGCCGGTCGAGCCAGATCCGCTGGTCGCTGCCCAGCAGGCGCGGCGCGGCCTGCTCGGCGAGGGCCAGGAACCAGGCGCGGAACCGGCGGCGGACGTCGGCGGCCTCGGGGCGTGCGTCGAGCCGCTCCGCGGCGTACTCCCGGATCGTCTCGAGCATGGCGAACCGCGGCTCGCTGCCCTCGAGGACCCGGACGAGGCTCTGGTCGGCCAGCTCGCTCAGCCCGTCGAGCACGTCGTGCCCGATGTCGGGAGCGCGGCAGACCTCCTCGGCCGCCGTGAGGTCGATCCCGCCGCGGAACACCGAGATCCGCTCGAACAGCCGTGCATGCCCCTGGTCGAGGAGCTCGTAGCTCCAGGCGATCGCCCCGCGCAGCGTCTGCTGGCGCTCCGGCAGGTCGCGTGAGCCTCCGCCCAGGGCGCCGAGCTGGTCGTTGAGCCGCGCGAGGATCGCCTCTGGCGACAGCAGCCTGACGCGCGCGGCGGCAAGCTCGATCGCCAGGGGCATCCCCCGCAGCCTCGCGCAGATCGCCGCCACGGCGGGGGCGTTCTCGTTGGTCACCGCGAAGTCCGGCCGGACGGCCGTCGCGCGTGCCACGAAGAGCCGCACCGACTCGTAGGCGGCGAGGGCGTCCAGCTCGACCTCGCGTTCGCGGAGCGGGAGCCTCGCCCGCTCGAGCCCCGAGAGCGCGGCGAAGTCCGGCGGCGCCGGCAGGCCCGGCACGGGGTACTCGTGCTCGCCCGAGACGCGGAGGGGGGCGCGCGAGGTGGCGATCACCTTGAGGTCCGGGGCGCTTCGCAGGAGGGCGGCGACCGACGGTCCCGCGTCGACCACTTGCTCGAAGTTGTCGAGCACCGCGAGCACGGACCTGGTCGCCAGCCAGTCCGACAGCAGCTGCTCCGCGGGCCGTCCGCCGGCCTCGGAGACCCCCATCGCCGAGGCGATCTGCGAGGGCACGAGCCCGGGATCGCGGAGTGCGTCGAGCGGGACGAAGAACACCCCGTCCGGGAAGTCGTCCGCGACGGCCGACGCCACCCGGATCGCCAGGCGGGTCTTGCCCGTGCCGCCGGGTCCCGTGAGCGTCAGGAGCCGGCTCCCGGCCAGGAGGCGGGTCGCGTCGGCCAGCTCGGCCTCACGGCCCACGAACGAGGTCAACTGGGTCGGCAGCGTGTTCGGCCGCATGTCGAGCGACCGGACCGGCGGGAAGTCGTCGCGCAGCCCGCCCGCCGACACCTGGTGCAGGCGTTCCAGCTCGGCGAGGTCCTTGAGGCGGTGGCTCCCGAGGTCGCGGTACCCGATGCCGTCGGCGGCGTCGCTTCGGGCCAGCGCCCTCGTCACGTCGCTCACCAGCACCTGGCCGCCGTGGGCGGCCGACGCGATGCGGGCCGCGCGGTTGATGTCGATCCCGACCAGCGATCCCCCGGCCATCTCGGGCTCGCCCGAGTGGATGCCCATCCGCACGCGGAGGTCGACGCCCTCGGGCCACGGCTCGGCGGCCAGCGCGCGCTGGGCTGCGACCGCGGCCGCCACCGCGGCGCGGGCTGACCGGAACACCACGAAGAACGAATCGCCCTCGGTGCCCTGCTCCGCGCCGTCACCGGCGGTGAACGCCTCGCGCAGGAGCGCCCGGTGGCGCTCGCGCAGCTCGCCGTAGGCTCGCGTGCCCAGGGCCTGCTCGAGGCGCGTGGAGCCCTCGATGTCGGTGAACAGGAACGTCAGCGTGCCGGCGCTGACGCCATCGGGACGGCCCGCGGGGCCGCCGTCGGGCGAGCCGCCGGGGGCACCCCGCTCATCGGTCGAATTGGTTGGCCGGGACGCGTCGGGCATCGTGGCTCCAGCCGGGGGACGTCAGCCGGCCGCGTCCCCGTCCCGCAGCCGCGAGAGCCATTGTGCGCACCGGCGTCAACGGCCCCGGCAGGAGGCCCCGGCAGGAGGCCTCCGGGTCGATCGGCCGCCGGGTGCCGGTGCGCCGGTCGGCCGCCGGGCCGGGACGTGGCGCCGCACGGGCTCGCTTGTGGCCCCGCGCGCCCTCCTGTTCTCCCCCCGTACGCACCCCCTTATTCGCCCCGGCTATTCGCCCCCGTACGCCCCCTTATTCGCCCCGGCTATTCGCTCCCCTTGCGCGCCATCTATTCGCCCCCCGTGCGCGCCCCGCTATTCGCCGGGCGCACCGTAGGGCGCGTCCCGCAGGATCCCATTCGCAGCGCGGATGAGATCGCGCGTCCGGGCCGCCTTCGCGCTGGATCCCATTCGGCTGGCGGATGGGAACGCGCGCGGCGCGACCATAGGCACGCTGGGCGAATAGCGCCGCGGCCGGGTGGCGCGACGTTGGGCGGGGGCGATTCGGCCGCGCCGCAGGCACGCCCGCCAGCTACGCGTGCGGCCCCGCCAGCGGCAGCGCCACCTCGAAGCACGTCTCGCCGGGCTCCGAGCGCACCTCGATCCGGCCGCCGTGGCGGGCGACCACCGAGTAGCTGATGTGGAGCCCGAGGCCCGTGCCGCTGCCCGGCGGCTTGGTGGTGTAGAAGGGCTCGAAGATGCGCTCGCGGACCTCGGGCGGCATCCCGGGCCCGTCGTCGCAGATCTCCACGACCAGGTCGTCGCCGCGGACGAGTGCGCGGATCCGGATGCGGCCGTGGCCGCCCATCGCGTCCACCGCGTTGTCGATGATGTTGGTCCAGACCTGGTTGAGCTCGCTGCCGAACGCCTCGATCTCGGGCAGGTCCGGCGCGTAGTCGCGGACCACCTCGACGCCGTCCCTGAGCTTGGGCCGGAGGATGACCAGGGTGTTGTCGATCCCCGTCCGCACATCCACCCGCTGGGTGGGCGCCTGGTCCATGTAGCTGTAGTCCTTCACGGCGCGGACGATCTCCGAGATGCGCCGGGCGCCGATGGCAACCTCGCCCACGAGCGCCTCGACCTCGGCGCCGGCGGCGATCCAGGTGGCCACCACCCCGCACGACGCGCCGGGGAACGCCGAGACGACGGGCGCCAGGTGCGCCGCATCCCAGCCACCGTCAACGAGCACCGCGGCCGCTGCGGCCGGATCAGCGACACCCGCGCCGCGCAGCAGCGCCTCGATCGCGTCCGCGCGGTCGGCCCGCTCCAGCGGGTCGGCAGGCGGCCCGTCGACGGCGAGGCGGGCGATGTCCAGCCCCAGCTGGCCCAGCAGCTGCGCCTGGTCGGCCCCCGTGACGACGTCGCCGATGGCGCGCGTGGCGGCGGCCCACCGGTCGAGCGCGTCGCGCAGCAGGTGCGAGCTCCGCTGGACGGCGGCCGCGGGGTTGTTGAGCTCGTGCGCGAGCCCGGCCGAGAGGGTGCCCAGCGCGGCCAGCTTCTCGCGCTCCCGGAGCAGCGATTCGGTGCTCCGCAGCCGCTCGGTCACCGTGCGGATGATCGACATCGCGGCCGCCGGCCGCGTCTGCACCAGGCCCAGGACCACGTCGCGGCCGATCCGGACCACGCACGCGTCGGTCGCCGCCCGGACCGACGCGTTCCGCGGGCGGGCCTCGAGGACGGCCATCTCGCCCACGATCTCGCCGGGCCCGAGCCGCGCGATCGGGACGTCCGCGTTCCTCGAGCGCTTCACAACGTCGAGCTCGCCCGCGACGATCGCGAACAGCGCGTCGCCAGGGTCGCCCTCGCTCGTGAGCACCTCGCCGGCCGCCAGGTCCCGGTGCTCGGCGGACCCGGCCACCCACTGCAGGTCCTCCTCCGCGAGGGCCGAGAACAGCGGGATCCGGCGCAGGATCTCCCGATCAGAGGTGTCGATCGGCACGGCGCGCCCGCTACAGCCCCGAGAGGTGCTGGTGGACGAACTGCACGGCCATCGAGCCCTCGCCCACCGCCGACGCGATCCGCTTGACCGACCGCGACCGCACATCGCCAGCGCAGAACACCCCGGGCACGCTGGTCTCGAGCAGGAACGGCTGGCGCACCAGCGGCCAGCCCGGCACGCGGTCGCCGTCGCGCGCGAGGCCGGTGCCGGTGACGACGAACCCGCCGGTGTCGCGCTGCACGAGGCCGCCCAGCCACTCGGTCCGCGGCGCCTGCCCGATGAACACAAACATCGCCGCCATCGGCAGCGTGGTGACCGTGGCGGGCTCCCCCTCGGCGACATCCACCGACGCGAGCGCCCGGTCGCCGTGGACCGCCGCGACCGAGGCCGTGAGCCGGACCGTGATGTTCGGGGTGGCCGCGATCTGGTCCACCAGGTACGCGGACATCGAGGCCCCGATGGCCGGCCCGCGGACGAGCAGCGTCACGTGCTCGGCGAACCGGGCGAGGTAGATCGCGGCCTGCCCCGCCGAGTTCCCGCCGCCCACCACGGCCACCTGCTCGCCGCGGTAGAACGGCGCCTCCGTCGTGGCGGCCCCGTAGAAGATCCCCGACCCGGCGAGCCGATCGGCGTCGGGCACGGTCAGCGTGCGGTACTCCACGCCCGTGGCGACGAGCAGCGCGTCGCAGCTGACCTGCGAGCCGTCGCCGAGCGTGACCACCTTGTAGCGGTCGTCCAGGGCCACGCCGGCCACGGCCTGCGGCGTCAGGACCTCCGCCCCGAGGCGGGTCGCCTGGGTGAGCGCCCGGCGCGCGAGGTCGGCGCCCGACAGCCCCGACGGGAAGCCCAGGTAGTTCTCGATCCGCGACGTCGTCCCGGCCTGGCCGCCTGGCGCCTCGCGCTCCACGAGCAGCGTCTTGAGCCCCTCCGATGCGCCGTACACCGCGGCCGCGAGCCCCGCCGGCCCGCCGCCCACGATCACCAGGTCGTAGAAGGGGAGTGCCGCCCGGGTCCGCAGCCCCACGCGCTCGGCGATCTCGGCATTCGTCGGCCCGGCGAGCACCGTGCCGTCGGCGAGGACCACGAGCGGGTCGACGGTGGCGTCGATGCCGGCGGTGTCGGCGAGCGAGATCGCCTCGGGATCGGTCTCGATGTCCAGCCAGCGGTAGGGGAGCTGGTTGCGGGCCAGGTAGTCCTTGACCGCGTGGGCCCGGGCCGACCATCGGTGGCCCACGAGCCGGATGCCCTCGAACGGCGGCCGGAACGCCGCCTGCCAGTCCGACAGCAGGTCCTCGAGCACCGGGTACAGCCGCTCCTCGGGCGGGTCCCAGGGCTTGAGGAGGTAGTGGTCGAGGCGGATCTCGTTGATCGCGGCGATGGCGACCTCGGTGTCCGCGTAGGCCGTGAGCAGGACCCGCTTCGCGTCGGGGTGCTTGGCCGCGGCGGCTGCCAGGAACTCGACGCCCGTCATGCCGGGCATCCGCTGGTCGGCGACGAACAGCGCGACCGGTGTCCCGCGCAGCTCGAGCCGGGCGAGCACGTCCAGCGCCGTCTTGCCGCTGTCGGCGGCGATGACCCGGTAGTCGCCCCCGAAGCGGTTGCGCAGGTCGCGCTCGACCGCCCGCAGCACCTGCGGATCGTCGTCGATGGCGAGGATGACCGGATTCTCCACGACGCACTCCGGGGACGGTCGTCGAGGCGGGGACGCCACCGAGCGGGCCGGTCTGCGAACTGTAGCGAGTTGCCGCCACGAGGCATAGGCCCGCGCCTCGTGGCGCGACCCGAGTACGCTGCGCCCGCGGGCACCCAGCCCCCCGCGGTGTCGCCGCAGCACGATTGGAGGCCTCGATGGCGGAGCAGGTCGACCGGCTCGCGCAGATCCTCGAGCGCGCCGAGGCGGTCCACGGCGTCGTGACCGAGAAGACGGGCGGGGCCGATGCGGACTGGGCGCTGTTCTACGCCTGGTGGCTCCTCAACTGGTCCGAGTTCGCCGAGGCGCTCGGGCGCACTCCGTCGCTGGCCGAGCTCACGGTCGAGCTCACGCGGCTCGATGCGCGGTTCCGCGCAGAGGGCATCGCTGTGCCGTGGCCGCGCGCCTACGCGGATTGGCTCGTGCACGGCTAGGGCGGGCGGGCGGCCCCGGCTCCGTCGGTCGCGCCGGCGGGTCACGCGTCGCAGACGACGCTACGGGCCGTTTGCCGGTATGCGCCGGGGCCATTCGCCCCATCGCCACGAGCGCCGGGCGCGGGCAGGATCACCTCCTGCGACCCCACCCGTGGAGGGACCCTCTGTGACCGATGAGGAAGCGCACGCCGGACCAGCCGGCGCGCCGGCCGGGGGCATCCCGTCGGGCAGCCGCTGGGCTGGCCGCGCCCTGCCAGTGGCCGGGCTGCTGCCGCTGCGTTTCTTCCTGGGCGCCACGTACCTGTACGCGGGGATCGACAAGTTCCTCGACCCGCACTTCCTGGTCGACGGCGACCGCTTCAACGTGGCCGCCCAGATGGCCGGCTATGCGAACGCCTCGCCGCTGGCGCCGCTGATCCATGCGGCCTTGCCGGCGGCAATCCCGATCGGCTTCCTGATCGCGCTCGCCGAGGTCGCGATCGGCCTCGGGGTCGTGGGCGGCGTCGCCTTCCGCATCGCCGCGTGGGCCGGCATGGCGATGTCGGTGCTGTTCTATCTGACCGCGTCCTGGTCCACCACGCCGTACTACTTCAGCCCCGACCTGCCATACGCGTTCGGCTTCCTGACGCTCGCGGTCATCGGCCACGGCGGGATCCTTGTGCCGTCGATCGCCCGACCGCGGGCGGCGGCCGGGAGCGCGGAGGCCGGGGCCGAAGCCGAAGCGGGGGCCGAGGCCGAAGCGGGGGCCGAGGCCACGACGGCGTCGCCGGGCCGGCGCGCCTTCATCCAGGTCGCCGTGCTCGCGGGGATCACCCTCGCGGTGTCCGCGATCACCGCCGGTTTCAGGCTGGTTGCCGCAGGCCCACCGGGCGGGGCCGGGGGCACGGCCGCCGCGAGTCCCAGGCCGACGGCCGAGCCGGTGCCAGCTGCACCCGCCCCCGCGCCCACCGCGACGCCGGCGCCCACGACCGCCGCCTCGACGGCGGCCGCCGCGACGCCCACGCCCGCCCCGACGCCGGCGGCCACGCCGGAACCGACACCCGCGCCGACGCAGGCCGGCGGCGAGGTCATCGGTAACCTGTCCGACTTCGCGGGCGGCGCCAACGGGCTGCCCTTCTCGGTGCCGATGGACGTGCCCTACGCCATGAACCCGGGCGGGCCCGGGATCATGGTCGAGCTGGCGGACGGCTCGGTCGTGGCGTTCAATGCCGTCTGCCCGCACGGGCGCTGCACGGTGGGCTGGGACGACACCACCGACATCATGCAGTGCCCGTGCCACAGCGCCCGGTTCGACCCGGCCGCCGGCGCGGCCGTGCTCAGCGGCCCGGCGCCGAGCCCGCTCGTGTCGATCCCGGTCCAGGTGGCGGCGGACGGCTCGATCGTGGTGACGGCGACCGCCTGACGCAGCTGCCCCGAGCGCGGCTCAGCCCCGCCCCCGCTGAGCCCCCGCTCAGCAGGACGTGCGGCCCGCCTCCCGCGGGGCGGCCCTCAAGCCGAAGATTGCGCGTCCTGCACCGCACGGCTGGTGAGCGGCGCCTGCGCGCTATCCGTGGACGGCGACGGGTCGGACGACCGGTGTCTGGGCCGAGGCGGGAGTCGACGGGACCAGGGAGGGGCTCGACGGGAGCGCGGCAACCGGACGCCGATCGTGCGCGGATTCGAGGAAGAAGGCCGCCACGCGGGCGGGGAGCCGCGAGGGCATGGTGAACGCCGGGCACTCGAGCCAGACGGTGCGGTCCCGCTCGACGGGGCGGAGCTCCTTGCCGCAGGAGCACAGGCTGGAGGCGCCGAGGGCGTCGTCGATCGCGATCAGGAGGGTCTCGTCGTTCATGGTCTCATTTCCAGCCCCGGGGACCGCCAAGTGCCTGCGTGGCAGGCGGGGTCGATCGCCGGAAGCACTGCCGCGGCCCAACTTCGTGTGCGCCACTGGCGCAGGATCCGCGACCCCGGTCGGCTGCACCAAACTGGCAGTCAGAACTGGCCGGTACCTGAATCATAGGCGAAATCGCGAAATCGCCTAATGACTAGTGGGGTCAACTCGCAAGTGACACTTCGGGAACGGGACCCGTGCCATCCTGCCCGCCTCGCCGGGCCGGGAGACCCACGGGCGCGGGCGGTCAATGTCAGCGGGCCAGGAGCAGTCGGCGCAGCGACGCCGCGAGCCACGCCTCGTAGGCGTCGGGCGTCCAGCCCAGGGCCCGCGCCAGCTCCAGGTAGACCTCGGGGAGGGTCAGCCCGTCGAGCGTCGCGAGTGCATCGTCCGAGGTGACGCCGGTCCGCAGTCGTGGGGCGATCGCCATGGCCAGGGCGCGCAGGCCGCCCCGACGCCGCTCCAGGGCGTTCTCCTGGCCGACCCGAGCCACGGGCGTGGTCGACGCCGCCGCGCGTGCGATCAGCACGACCTCGCTCCCGGCCTCCCAGCGGATCCGGATCGAGCGCGCGAAGAGGTCAAGGGCCGCGCCAGCATCGGTCTCGGCCGCGCTCGTCGCCGTGTGGGCCAGCGCGTCGGCCTCCGGCTGGAACACGACGGACTCGATCAGCTCGCGCAGGATCCCCGGCTTCGACCCGAAGACCGCATACACGGTCTGGACGGCCACGCCAGCCTCGTCGGCGATCGCCTGGAGCGTGGTGGCGCCGTAGCCGTCGCGCGCGAACATCGTGCGGGCGGCCTCGGCGATGCGACGGCGCGTGACCGCGGCGCGCTCGGCGCGCAGGCTCAGGCGGGGGTTGACAGGCTCAGCCATTTCGATATAGTAGCGCTCTATTCAAATAGAGTATGACTCTACTGAAGGCGGGGCGTCCCATGTCGCAAGCGATCTCCAGCCAGATCCTCGCCGAGCGCGTGCGCCGGCTCATCGAGGAGGGTATCGGGCAGGCCGACCACGCGCTGATCGATGAGCTCGTGGCGCCCGACTGCATCGAGCACCAGCGCGCCCACGAGCAGGGCTCGGCGGCGGCGCACGCCGTTGCTGCGGTGATCCACCGCTGGTTCTCCGACGCCCGGATCGCGGTGGAGGATGTCGCGGTCGCGGGCGATCTCGTGTGGCTGCGGTCGCGCGTGACGGGGACCAACACAGGCTCGCTGATGGGCTTCCCGCCGACCGGGAGGGCGATCTCCATGGACCTCTTCGACGTCGTGCGCGTGGCGGACGGCCGGGTCGTCGAGCACTGGGGCGTTCCCGACCAGCTGGGGATGCTCGAGCAGCTGGGGATGCTCGAGCAGGTCGGCCTCCGGCCGGGTTTCGCGGCGAACGCCGCCGCCGCAGCCGCAGCCGGCGCATCCGCTGCATCGCGTGCCCCCGCGCCGAGCGCCGGCGTGGCGGCCGGGGCCCGATGAGATGAGCGCTGTCATGACCGAGCAGCACGACGTCATCGTGGTCGGCGGCGGGCAGGCCGGCCTCGCGGCATCGCACCACCTGTCGCGCTCGAGCATCGAGCACGTGGTCCTGGACGCCTCGCCGCGCATCGGCGACGCATGGCGCTCCCGGTGGGACTCGCTCCGGCTGTTCACGCCCGCGATGATCGACGGGTTGCCGGGCACGCCGTTCCCCGCGCGCCCGGGCGACCTGCCCACCAAGGACGCGATGGCGGACTACCTCACCGAGTACGCCGTCCGCAACCGGGCGCCCGTGCGCAGCGGGGTGCACGTCGAGGCCCTCGACATGGCCGACGGCGGCTTTCTTCTGTCGTCGGGGGAGCGACGGTTCGCGGCCCGCGAGGTCATCGTGGCCAGCGGCTTCCTGACGAACCCCTTCGTGCCCGCGTTCGCTGCTGGGCTCGACCCCTCGATCCCGCAGGTCCACAGTGGCGCCTACCGCAACCCGGCGTCGCTGCCGGGCCGCTCGGCGCTCCTCGTCGGGGCCGGCAACTCGGGTGTCGAGATCGCGCTTGAGCTGGCGCGCGCCGGGCGCACCGTCACCGTGTCCGGGCGGTCGACGTTCCTGCCGCGCGCGCTCCAGGCCGGCGATGGCCGGCTGTTCTTCCCGTTCGCGCGCCGGGCGCTCACCCTGCGGACCCCCATGGGCCGCCGGATGCGCGACCGGATGGGCGCGCACGGCAGCGCGCCGGTGATCCGCGTCCGGCCCGCTGAGCTCGACCGGGCAGGCGTCCTGCGGGTCGGGCGGGTGCAGGGTGTGCGCGACGGCCAGCCGATGCTCGACGACGGCCGCGTCCTCGACGTCGACGCCGTCGTGTGGTGCACCGGTTTCCTTCCCGCATTCGACTGGATCCGGCTCCCGGTGCTCGGGCCCGACGGCCTGCCCCGCCACGAGCGCGGCGTGGTCGCCGCGGCGCCCGGGCTCTCGTTCGTCGGCCTGCCGTTCCAGACGGGCTTCCTCTCGCCACTTGTGGGCGGGGTCGGGGCGGACGCGGACGAGGTGGTGGACGGGGTGGCGGCGAGGCTCGCCGGTCGCGCAGCCGGGTTCCGCGCGGCCTGACGCCTGCGGCCCGCCCGCCCCCGCGACCAGGACCGCGCCCACTCGCACGCCCTGCGTTTCGAGCCCCCGACCTCCGCACGCCCGCGGCCCTGCCCGCACGCCCGCGCGTTTCTGTCGTTTGCTCGCCTGGCGGTCCGCATCTGGCCGGGTTCCCGCAGATGTCCGTGCCATGGACATTCGGCGCTGGCTCGCGCCGTGTTGCCCTCAGCCGTCCGCCCGGTGGCCCGTAGCGAGAACCGCCCAGTACACGGGCCGCCCTGCGGTCATTTGCAGGAAACGGGCCGCACTCCGAGCTCGGCGCCGGCGTGTGGTCGCCAGGAACCCGGACGGAACTTCGAACACGGGCCACCCGGGGGACATTCGACAGAAACGCGGCCTGCAGGCGAGGGATGGGCCCGGCCCGGCCGCCGCCAGCCAGGGCCCGGCCCGGCCCGCATCGCCCGCCCTGGTCTCCAGAGCTCGCCCCCGTCAGCTGCCGTTCGGGCGCTCCGGCGTGACCACAACGATCGGGATCGGACGGCGGGTCGTGGCCTGGTAGCCCGTGTAGCGGTCGTGGTTGCCGCGGTTGGCGATCGCCCACAGGCGTGCGTGCGCCGGGTCCGACGCCTCCACGACCCGCGCCGTGCCGACGAGCCGCCGCCGCCCGACCCGGACCTCCACCCGCGGATCGGCCTCGATGTTGAGCTGCCAGGCCGCGGGCCGCTCCAGGCCGTGGTTCGACGCCACGAGGACGTAGTCGTCGCCGTCGCGGGAGTAGATGAGCGCGGCCGTCCGAGGCTCGCCCGAGCGCCGCCCGGTGGTAGTGAGCAGGAGCGACCGCGTCCCGGTCATCCGATGGCCGACCCAGCCGCCCGAGCGCTCGTAGACCCACTGGTGGAAGCGCAGGTAGGCGCGCTGGAGCCGCGTCGCGGCGCTCATCGGGCGCCCATCAGCGGTCGCCGTTCGCCGGGAGCGACATCCGGTCGAGCTCGCGGCCGATGCGATAGCCGTACTCCACGATCTTCTGCCAGTCGCGGAAGTCGCCGAACCGGTGCGTCTGGAGGACCTGCGGGGCGACCTCGGCATCGGGCGCGAGCCGTCCGCCGAACGTGTGGTGGGCGCGGGCCCCGAGGCCCCGGGTGATCTCCGCGCCGTGCGGCGTGATCGGCTGGTCGGCCTTCGCCAGCCGCCGGTCGAGCGGCCCGCCGCTGAACAGCCACAGTGGACGCGCCTTGAGCTGCTCGCGGAACCGGTCCACGAACCGGTGGGCATCGCGCTGCCAGTACGCGGCGTACAGGGCGCTGCCCAGCACCACCGCGTCGTACCGCTCGAGGCTCGCCACGTCGCGCGTCGGCAGCGCCTCCGCGTAGTGGCCGCCGTCGCGCAGGACGTGGGCGATCGTCTCGGCGATCTCCGCGGTGGAGCCCAGCTTGCTGGCGTAGGCGACGAGAACTCGAGCTGACACGGACTCCCCGCCGAGAGCGAAGCGCCGGTCTGGCGGGCGCCATGCGGACATCTTGCACCTTGTCCGCGGGATGCGTGGCGGACGTGACGTTCGCCTCTGGGCCCCCGTCGGGCCAGCTAACGCGGTGCTACCGGTCGGTCGCCTCCGATGCGTCCGGCCCGCCGCGGCCCGGCCTTGTCCGGGGGGCCCGGGCGGCCGCCTCCACGAGGTCTGCGGCCAACTCGGCGGCCGCCGCATCGCCGAGCGGGGCCAGCGCCTGCCAGCCGTGGAAGTCGACCGCCATGCGGATCGCCGCCTGGACCCGGGGGGGCGACTCCCCGTCCGCCGCGTACGGAGCCTCCAGCACGCCCCGCACGGCCGCCAGCCAGGCCAGCAGCCCGCGTCCGAGCACGTCACCGAGCGCCGGCACCGCCGCGGCGTCCCGGAGCACATTGGCCGTCATCGGCTCGGTCTCCCGGTACCAGGCGTACAGCGCCGAGAGGCCGGTCCGCAGACGCTCGGCAGGGGGCTCGATCTGCGCCCACGCCGCAGGGTCGGGTCCCGGATGCAGCGCCCGCCAGTGCGCCGAGCACGCCGCCACGAGGGACGCCTCGTCGGGGAAGTGGTCGTACACGGTGACGCGCCGCAGGCCCGCCCGGCGAGCCACCTCGGTGATCCGGGTGGCTGCTGGACCGACGGTGCGGTGGAGCTCGACCGTCGCCTCGACAATGCGCTGCCGCGTGGCCGCCACGGCCTCGGCGCGCTTGCGCTGCTCGTACTTCCTGGTCACGTCGCCCGGCAACCTCGCTCATCGTCGCCGTCGGGCGTCGACGCATTCGCCTGACACGATGTTATCCGAAGTATTGACCACCGGCGGCGCGGCGCCTAATATCGACAGACAGACTGTAAGTCGAAGTTGGAGCGTCCCGATGGCCCTCAGCACCCGCGCCCTGGTCAGCCCCGACGATGGGGAGTCCGTCCACCTGTTCGACCTCGGCGTCCGCTTCCTCATCGACGGCGCGCAGACGGGCGGCCGGTTCAGCCTGGTCGAGCACCCGCTGCCGGGCCGCGCGCTCGGCTCGCCGGTGCACACCCACCACGCAGAGGACGAGTACTCGTTCGTGCTCGAGGGGAGGTTCGGCATCCAGCTGGGCGACGATGTCCTCGAGGCGGGCCCGGGCGACCTGGTCCTCAAGCCGCGTGGCGTCCCGCACGCATTCTGGAACGCGGGCGACGAGCCGGCCCGGCTGCTCGAGCTCATCTCGCCGGCCGGGTTCGAGGCCTACTTCCGGGAGATGGCCCAACTGCTCGCCGGCGGGCCGGGCGGCGGTCCCGACGAATCGGCGATCGCCGACGTCCTCGCGCGCTATCGGCTCGACCTGGACTTCGGCACGATCCCGGTGCTCTCGGCGCGGCACGGGCTGCGCGGCCGCGCGTAGCGGGCCCGCCCGAGGCCAGCTGCATCCCGGTCGCGGCGGTCCCCGCCTGAGGCTCGTCCTCCACGGACGTGCCGGCCGGGCGCTCCGGCCTCGGCGACGGCGAGACGCAGGAGCGCAGGCCCGAGCCCATAACGAAACGGGCCGCCCGGCGTGATGCCAGGCGGCCCGTCGTTGCGCCCTGGGTCAGGGCAGGTAGTAGTTGGGGTTGGGCATCTTGAACGTCCGGTCGGTGTAGCCGCCGTTCAGGTCGCTGTACTGGTCGCCGAAGTCGGCCACGATGTCGTAGCCCTGCGACTCGATGTAGGCGCGGGTGCCGGCCTTGTACTGGGTGGTGGCGCACGACTTGGCCTGCGCGATCGCGTCGGCGCAGAACTGGGGCTTGTTGAGGTAGGCCGGGTAGCTGCCGACCGCGGGCTTCGTGAACAGGCCCGGGCCCACGTCGCCGGTGCCTGAGCGGTCGATCGTCGTCGGCGCCGGGTAGCCAGCGTCGACGCCGATGCCGTCAGCGCCGAGGTTGCCGAGCGTGGCGTCGTACTGCGTTCCCGGCCGGCCCGTGATCCAGAAGACCGCGTAGCCCTCGGCCGCCGCCTGCGTCGCGAGCTTGACCATCCCCGGGGTGGCGGGGAACAGCTGGCCGTTCACATACGTGGCGTTCGTGGTCGGGTTGTACGCCCAGTTGCTGAAGACCTCGTAGTTCCAGGTCGTCAGGGTGGTGTCGTCCACGTCGAGGACGATCGCCGGCATCGGCTTGGTCCTCGAGTGGTGGTACTTCCGCCAGTGGTCGAGGTTCCTGGCCGCCAGCCAGCGCTCGCCGGCGGCCGCCACGGATTTGGTCTCCTTCGCGTAGTTGCTGTTGGCGCCGAAGGCGCCGGTCTTGGTCGGATCGCCGTAGTAGTTGGCGATCTGGGCGCGCAGGATGTCGAGGTTGGTCACCTGGTCCGCCCGCTTGGGCGTGTAGCTGGTCGACTGGATGGCGGCCGCGGCCACTCCAGCTGTGACCAGCATGACGGCGAGGACGCCGACGGCGTACCTGACAAGACGCGAGCGACTGTGCCGCAATCTGAGCCCTCCGTTCTGCCCCCGGCGTCTCCGCGCACCGGGTCCCGCATTGGTCCGCATAGATGCTAGGCGGGCTGACAAGCCCACGGCACCTCCGTCGCGTCATAGGGGGCCGGCGATCGCGACGAGCGCAGCCGCGGCGGCCTGCGACCCCAGCTAGCCCATCGGGTGTGCGCGCAGGAAGGCGAGCGTCCGCTCGTTGAAGGCGGCCACGTTCTCGTAGATCGCCGCGTGCGCGCAGTCCTCGAACACGTGCACCTCGACGTCGCGGATGGTCCGGAACGCGGTCTCGAACCGCGTGGAGCACACGAGGTCCCAGCGGCCGAACGTGACGAGGGTGGGCGCCTCGATCCTGGCCAGCTGGGCCTCGGCATCGTGCGCCTGGACCGCGGCCGACTGGCGCATGAACGCCTCGATCGGCTGCTTGGGCCGGCTCCGCACGAACGCGGCGAGCGAGTCGACGTAGTCGGGCCTCGCGGCGTAGAGCCCAGGGGTCAGGCACCACGGCAGGATTCCGGTGACGACCATCTCCGCAACATCGCCCAGCCCGGTGGCGAGCCCGCGCCAGCTGTCCACCACCGTCCGCAGGAAGGGGTCGGTCCTGGTCCAGCCGCTGTGCAGCGAGAGCGAGGCCACCCGCTCCGGATACTTGCCCGCCAGCCAGATGCCGGCGGCAGCGCCCAGCGAGAGGCCCATGACGTGGGCGCGCTCGAGGCCGATCGCCGCCATGAACGCGGCCACGTCGTCGGCGATGAGCTCGGTGGTGTACGCGCCGTCGGGCTTGTCGGACTCGCCCGCGCCGCGCGGGTCGAGGCTGATGCAGCGATACGACTTGGCGTAGTCGGCGACCTGGAACGCGTAGCACGCGTTGTCGGCCGCGAGGTAGGGGATCAGGACGAGGGGCTCGCCATCGCCTTGCACCTCGTAGTTGATCTGGATTCCATTCGCGGAGACCTTCGGCATGCCACACCTCCGCGGGCGATCGCCCGATGCCGCCGGCCGGCCACGCGGCGCGGACCCGGCCGGGAGAGCATGGCCGTCCGCCCGCACGGGGTCGAGTGCCGAACATCGCAGCCGCACATCGCGGGGGCCGGATTGCGAGCGATCGTGTCAAGCACCCTTGACATCCGCGCGATGTAAAGCTACCTTTCCACGCATGCACAACTGCGTGCGCGAGCTGCGAAACGAGAGGTCCCTCCGGCAGGAGGACCTCGCCAGGGCGCTGAAGGTGTCGCGCCAGACCATCAACGCGATCGAGACGGGGCGCTACCTGCCGTCCCTGCCGCTCGCGCTGGCGATGGCGCGGTTCTTCGGCCGGCCCGTGGAGGACCTGTTCAGTGAGGACGACGATGGACGCTAGGTGGACGACGCCGGCGATCGGCCTGGTGATGGGGGTGCTGCTGCTGGCCGCATCGGCGATCGGGGGGCAGCCGGGCACGGGCCTCGCGATGCTGGCGGTGATGGTCGTGTACAGCGGGATCCTGCTCGCCTTCGGCCGCCGCAGCGAGACGGTCGGCGTCCTGTCCGGGCGGCCGCTCGACGAGCGGCTCGAGAGGATGGGGATCCACGCCACCGCGGTGTCGGGGATCGCCGCGATCCTCGTCGCCCTGGCAGGCTTCCTGTGGGCGATCGCCCACGGCGAGAGCGGCAACGACTTCGCGATCGTCGTGGCGTCGGCCGGGATCGCCTACCTCGGCGCGCTCCTCTGGTTCCGCTGGCGCGGCTGATCGCCGCTTTGGCGGGGCGATCACCGTCGGGCACGGCCGACGGCCGCAGCTGCGCGTCGACCGGCCGGTGAACCGCCGCTCGCGCCGCTGTGGATGAATCCTGCGCTCCTCGCGGAACGTTCGTGGATAACCGCCTAGCACCGCCAAAACGAACGGGCGTATCATTCCTGCCCGCCCGCGCAACCCGGGATCGCGCGACGAGGAAACGCGATTCCAGGCAGCCGAGGGCACTCCATGAGCGGCACCGATGGACGGCCGCCGCGGGTCACGCTGGCCCGCGACGCCGTCGACTTCGTCGACCGGGTCGAGCGGATCGCGCGGGAGCGCGGTGCAGACGAGCCATGCCTCAACCACTGGGTGGCCGCGGCCTGCGACCGCCCGTTCCTCGCCCGGACGCTCGCCCGCGAGGCTGACGTCCTGGCCACGCGCGAGCTCGTCAAGGACGCCCTCGCGGCGGAGGCGGGTGGACCGCCCTGGTCGCGCGACACCGTGCTCGAGCTCGCCCGCCAGGCGGCCGCCCGTCGGGGCGACCGGCAGGTCCGCGCCTGGCACCTCGTGCTCGTCGTCCTCCAGCGGTTCGGGATCGCCGGGCGCGATGCCGAGGACGTGAAGCTGCCCGGCGAGGAATTGCCGGCCCGCGGGACGCCGAGACGCGCCCGGGACGGGTCGGACCCGGCAGCACCGGCGCCACGCCCGGCGAGGCGCGCGGCGGATCGGCGGCCGTCGGCCGATCGCGGAGGGCCGAACCCCGGCAGCGGGCCCGAGGGTCCGGCCGACGAGACGCCCGGGACGCGGGTCGCAGGACCGTCCCCGGCGCCGCTCGTGCCCTCGTCGTCCTCGACGCGCGCTCTGGGCCTGCAGCGCGGGGCCGTGCGCAAGAACCGGCCGACGCCGCTGCTCGACCAGTGCGGCACCGACTGGACCGTCCTCGCGGCCGGGGGCGACCTCCCGCCGTGCGTCGGCCGCGACGCTGAGTTGCGCCAGCTCATCGAGGGGCTGTGCCGGCCCACCAAGCCCAACGTGCTGCTCGTCGGGGAGCCGGGTGTGGGGAAGTCAGCCCTCGTCGAGGGCCTCGCGGCGCGCATGGCCGCGGGCGAGGTGCCCGACGTCCTGCTCGGGCGCCCGCTGATCGCGCTCAACCTCTCCGAGCTGACGCGTGACTCGCGCTACTACGGCGTGATGGAGCAGCGCGTCGGCGAGCTCATCGAGGAGGCGCGCGCGATCTGGGCGATCCTGTTCCTCGACGAGGGGCACGCGATGACCGGCTCAGGCGGCCGCGAGGGGACGGGCGACGTGGCGTCGGTGTTCAAGCCGGCGCTGGCGCGGGGCGGCCTGTCGCTGATCAGCGCCACCACCGAGGACGAGTACCGCCGGTTCATCGCGCCCAACGGCGCGCTCGAGCGGCGGTTCAACGTGGTCAGGGTGCTCGAGCCGGACCGGGCCGCCGTCCGCACGATGCTGGCCGCGCACCGCGACCGGATCGCGGCTGCGCACGGCGTGGCCGTCACCGACACGGCCCTCAGCCGGCTCGTGGAGGTGACGGCGAGTCGGATGTCGCACCGGCGGGAGCCGGACCGCTCGCGCGACCTGCTCGACCAGGCGGTGGCGCGGGCGATCGCCACGGGCGCGGACGCCGTGACGCCGGACGACATCGAGGTCGCCGCCCGCGCGGTCTCCGGGGCGCCGGAGGTGACCGACGAGGCCCTCGACGCGCTGCTCCTGGCGCTGACGCGCGACGGCGTGCTCGACCAGGCGGACGCGGAGCGGCTGGTCGAGCGGCTGGGCCTCGCGTTCGCCGGGCTCGCCCTGCACCCGGAGCGGCCAAAGGGGGCGGTCCTGCTGCTCCGCCGACCAGGCGGACCGGACGGGTGCGCCCTGGCCGAGGCGGTCGCGGCCCACGTCTTCGGGGCGCCGCACCGCGTCCTCTCGATCGACGTGGGCGGGATCAAGGAGCCGAGCGGCATCTCGGGCCTGCTGGGCACGCCCCAGGGGTACATCGGCCACGGCGCGACCCTGCCCGTCCACGCGCTCGCGGAGCGGCCGCACACGGTGCTGCTGCTGCGCGGCGTCGACGCCGCCCACGAGGCCGTGCGAGAACTGGTCGCCCGCGCCATCCGCGACGGCTACCTCACCGATGCGCTGGCCAAGCGACTGCCGCTCGCGCAGGCTGTCGTGGTCCTGGAGGCGGGGGCGCCGGACCGCGGGGAGCGCTCCATCGGCTTTCGTGCCGTGGTTGGCGTCGACGGGGCAGCGGCGCTCGACGGCGATCCGACGGGCGGGCGTCCAGCGGAACCGAACAGGTCGACGGCCTCGCTTGCCGACGTGGCCGTCGGGGAGGCCCTCGCGACCGAGTGCGACCTCGTCGTCATGCCGCCCCTGCCCGCGGCCCAGGGCAGCGCGGGGGGCGTGGCGGGGCGGGCGATGCGCCGGCTGGCCGCGGCGTACCGGGCCGTCGGGATCGAGCTGGCCTGGGATGCAGCCGTCGAGGAGGTGCTGGCCTTCGCCGTCGCGGTCGTGCCCGCGCGCGAACGCGAGCGCGTCGTGGAGGCGCGCGTCGCGCGGGCGGTGCGGCCGTGCCTGCGGTCGGCCCGACGGCCGGCACGGGTCCGGGTGTTCCGCGATGGCGAGGACCTGGGGGCCCGGCTGGAGGGCTGACGCGCGGGCGGCGCGGCCGCGATCACGGTCACGGGCTGCGGCGGCCCCGGCTCGGCCGCCGTCGCGCCACGCCGCCCAGACGTGCAGACGCCCCTGGCGCCGCGGCCCGTGGACCGTCTGGCGTCAGGGGCGTCCAGCGTTGACGCGTCGGGCGGGGCCCGACGACCGCTGCCCCTAGTTGCGACGGATCGCCACGCCGTCGATGAGGACCTTCCGGCCGCTCGATGCGACCTTGATCGTCAGCGTCCCGCTCCTCGCGGCACTCCACACGACCACGGTGAACAGCTTCTTGTTGGTGGTCTTGCTCGCATTGAGGCTGATCGTCTTGAGGAGCGTCGAGCCCCAGTAGACGCGGATCGTCCCGCAGCCCGAGCAGCTCGTCGCCACGATGGCGATGCGCCGCGCCACGACGCCGGTCCGGGTGAGCTTGGCGGCGTAGCGGGTCGTCCGCAGGTACGTGGACTTGTAGAACGAGGAGCTGGTTCCCGCGGTCCAGCCGCTCGAGCGGCTGAGCGAGCGGTCGTCGAGCGGCACGGCGGTGCACGTCTCCGCGGTCCAGTCGGATGTGAGCCCGTAGAGGTCGGCCGCCTGGACGCTGAAGCAGTAGGTGGAGCCCGCTGCTCCGCTGTAGGTGGCCGACGTCGAGGTCGTCCCGCTCTTCCAGGTGGTGTAGGCGCCGAACGTCCCGTTCCACGCCGCCCGCCGGACACGGACGTCGTAGCCGGCGACCGGGTACGTCCCGGCCGTCGCGCGCCAGTGGAGCGAGATCGACGTCGTCGCCGCCCAGATGGGCAGCGACGTGATGGCGGCCTTGGGCAGGACGGTCGGCAGCATCTGGACGTCGATGCCGGTCACGTCGGCGGCCCCCACGACGACCGGGGTTGCCGCGGTGTCATCGGTCGTGAACCCGGAGGTCGAGTAGTAGCCGTCCTGGTAGGCCCGGCTCCAGTCGGAGAAGCCGACGTAGTAGGAGCCGGGCAGCACGACGATGGAGTACGTGCCGTCGGCGCGGGTCATGACGTCGGCGCCGTAGGCGTCGCCCGATGCCCACACGTCGATGCCGGCGAGCGGGACGCCGCCAGCGCCGGTCACCGTGCCCGAGATGTGGATGGCCAGCGGGAGCTCGACGTCGATCCCGGTCACGTCGGTCGAGGCGACCGCGACGGGCGTGGCGGCGTTGGCGTCGATCGTGAGCCCGGTCGCGCTGTAGTAGCCGGCCGCGTAAACGCCGCTGTAGTCGCAGAAGGTCATCCGGTAGCTGCCGGCCACCACACTCACGGCGTACGTGCCGTCGGCGGCCGTCGAGGACGAGCCCGAGTAGATCGATGACGTCGCGATGACCGCGATGTCCCCGAGCGGGTCCCCGCCCGGCCCGGTGACCGTTCCCCGGATGTAGATGGGCGCCGGCAGCTGGACGTCGATCCCGGAGACGTCCGCGGTCGTGACCGTGACGGGGCTGGCGCCGAGCGCGTCGGCCGTGAAGCCGGCCTCCGCGTAGTACCCGCTCACGTAGGTCCCGGTCGGGTCGTCGAACTCGACGTGGTACGAGCCCTGTGGGACGACGACCGAGTAGGTGCCGTCATCGCCGGTGGTCGTCCCGTTGCTGAAGGCGTTGCTGAGCGCCGAGACCTCGATCCCCGAGAGCGGCACGTCGCCGGGGCCCGTCACCGTGCCGGTGATGTGGAGAGCGGGCGGCAGCTGGACGCTGATGTTGGAGACGTTGGCCGTGGTGACGTGCACCACGGCGGCCGCGTCAGGGTCGGACGTGTATCCGGCGCTGCCGTAATAGCCGCTGGCGTACGTGTCCGACGGGTCCCGGAAGGACACGTTGTAGTAGCCCGCGACCACCGAGATCGCGTAGGTGCCGTCGTTGGCGGTGGTCGTCGAGCCGAAGTACGTGTCGCTCGATGCGCCGACGCTGATGCCCTCGAGCGCGACGGCGCCCGGCCCGGTCACCTTGCCCCTGATGTAGATGGGCGTCGGCAGGCGGACGCTGATGTTGTTGACGCTCGCGCTCGACACGACCACGTTGGAGGCATGGCCGGGGTCGGCCGTGAAGCCGGAGGCGCTGTAGTAGCCGAACGGGTAGACGCCCGCAGGATCGAAGTACGACACCTGGTAGGTGCCGGGCACGACGACGACGCTGTAGTGGCCGCTGGCGTCGGTGATGGCGGCGTTGCCGAACGTCTGGCTCTCGACATCCACCCAGACGCCCTCGACGGGCACGCCGCCAGGCCCGGTCACGACACCCGCGATGTGGATCGCGAGCGGCAGCTGGACGTTGATCCCGGTGACGTCGGACGATGTCACGACCACCGGCGTCGCCGAGGCTGAGCTCGCCGTGAAGCCGCCCGTGCTGTAGTAGCCGCTCGAGTAGCTGCCGGCGTAATCGTCGAAGCCCACCACGTAGCTGCCGGGCGTCAGCGCGACCGCGTACGTGCCGTCGGCGGCCGTCACGGTGTTGTTGCCGTTGTTGAAGGCCTCGCTGTAGGCGCCGACCGTGATGTCTGCGAGGGCCACCCCGCCCGGCCCGGTCACCTTGCCCTTGATCCAGATGGGCGAGGGCAGCTGGACCGAGATCCCGCTCACGTCACCGCTCGTGACCACCACGGCCGTCGCTGCGTGCTGGTCGGCCGTGTATCCGCTGCTGCTGTAGTAGCCGGCCGGCTGCGCGCCATTGAGGTCATAGAAGTAGACGAGGTACGAGTCGGGCTGGGCGCTCATGGAGTACGTGCCGTCTGCCGCTGTGGCGCCCATGGCGTAGGCGGACTCGCTGTAGGCGATCACCTGGATGTCGGCGAGCGGCGTCCCGCCCGGGCCGGTGACCGTGCCCGAGATCGACCCGCCGACGACCACGCTCGGCGCGGTGATCCTGGGGGCGAAGCCGGTCACGGGCGTGCCGCGGCCCGGGGCCGGGACGACGTGGCTGGTCGACGCCGACCGTCGGACGTGCTGGACGGGCAGCGCCGCCGGCGTTGCGGTCGGGGCCTTCACCTTGGGCGCGGCGCTTTGCTGCCACAGAGCCTTCGCCGGCGTCGTCGAGACGCCGAAGGGCAGGGCGCAGCCCCCGCCGCCGCTCGTCGTGTCCGCCGGGCGCGTGATCGTCTGGCCGACTGCCGCCGACGCGGGGGCGACCCCGGTCGGGCTGCCCGCGAGCGCCGACGAGCCGAGGCCCGTCAGAAGGAACGCCGAGGCCAGGAGCGCGACGAGAGCGCGGCGCGCCACCGTGCCGGCTGCGCGGACCCCGGGGGGCGTGTAGCCGCCTCTGGCGCGCCCGTGTGCCGACGCGAAACGGCTGCTCGAGCCTTCCACTTATCCAACCCTCCACCCCTGACGGCACGCAGCGACGATCGCTGTCGTGGTGCCAGGTGGCGGACGGTGTCGGGCCACCTCCGCAGCCCCCGCCGCAGAGCCCCCTCGTGTCGCCCCCAGCACCCGGATCGGGCTGGCCGCAGCGAGAGCAAAGCCGCCCGACGGGCGCGCGTCAACGGCCGAATTGGCAGATCTGGTGCCGCGGTGCCACCACCCTGCGGCTTTCGTGACAAATGGCTCCCCGCCGGACCCCCCGCGGTGTCGTCGCGGCCGGTCGCCGGCCGGTCGCCGGCCGGTCAGCGAGGGCCTGTCGTGGTCACGAACCAGACCCGCGCGGGCCGGGCCACTCCGCTCGAGTCAGCCAGGGACGACGCCGTCCGGAACCAGCGGCAGTGCGCGCAGGCGAACCCCCGTTGCCGACCAGATCGCGTTGGCGACGGCCGGGGCGATCGCGACGATCGGGGTCTCCCCGGCGCCCTCCGACGGCTCGTCGGGCCGGTCGAGCAGGATCACCTCGATCGGCGGCACGTCGACGAGGCGCGGCACGCGGTAGTCGGTGAGGGTGCCGTTGCGGATCTCGCCGTCCGCGAAGTGGACCGTCTCGAACAGCGCCGCCCCGAGGCCCATGATGAGCGCGCCCTCGATCTGGTTCTGGAGCCCGTCGCGGTCGATGACGGCCCCGCAGTCGAACGCGGTCACGACCCTCGCGAGCGCCAGCCGGCGGTCAGCGCCGACGCCAAGCTCGACCGCGGTGGCCACGCGCGCCCCCTTCTCCACGCCGCAGGCGATCCCGACACCGGCGCCGGCATCCCTGGGCGCGCCCCAGCCGATCCGCTCGGCGGCGGCCTGCAGCGCCTCCGCCAGCCGCGCGTCGTCGAGATGGGCCAGCCGGAACGCGACCGGGTCGACGCCGGCGGCCGCCGCGAGCTCGTCCATGTGCGACTCGCGCGCGAAGTGGTTGGCCGTCGACGCCAGCGCGCGGTAGGAGCCCTGGCGGAGCGGCGAATCGGCGGGCAGGTAGTCGAGCCGCTCTGCGGGCACCCGATACGGGCCCTCGAGGCCGAACATGCCCGCGTTCCGATTGCGCATCTCCCAGCCGGCGAGCATGCCGTCGCGGGCGCCGCTGCGGATGTCGATCACCGCCGCCGGGCGGAGGTAGCCCGCCGAGAACTCCTCGGGCCGCGTCCAGCGGACCTTCACCGGCCCGCCGGCCGCGCGGGCGAGGATCGCGGCCTCGAGCGCCACCTCGGCCCCGTGCTTGCCGCCGAACCCGCCGCCTGCGTCGGGAACGACGACGCGGACCTTGTCTTCGCGCAGCCCGAGGGCCTCGGCGAGCTGGCCGCGGACGCCGAACGGGGTCTGCGTCGCCGTCCACACGGTGAGCCGGCCGCCGTCGCCCCACACCGCGAGCGCGGCGCGCGTCTCGAGCGGGACGTGGGCGATGTACGCGGTGGTGTAGGTCGCCGCGAGGTACACCGGCGCCACCTCGAGCGCCGCCTCGACGTCGCCCGACTCGCGGTGGAACGAGCCGCCCCAGCCGGGCTCGGCCTCGAGCTCGTGGCTCGCCAGCCACGCCGACAGCCCGTCTTCCGAGGGGAGCGACGGCCGGTCCCACTCGGCGCGGACCGCGGCGATGGCCCGCCCCGCGAGCATCGGGCTCGGCGCGACGACGCCCACGAACTCGCCCTCGCGGACGACCGTGACGCCGGGCATCGAGGCGGCCAGGTTCGTGTCGACCGAGCGGAGGCTCGCCCCGACGACGGGCGCCCGCAGGACGCGTCCGTGGCGGACGCCGGGCACGCTCAGGTCCGAGGGGTAGCGGCGGGCGCCGGTCACGATCGACCGGCCCGTGATCCGCGCGCCGCGGCCGGGGGTCGCCGTGCCTGGGCCGCCGAGGGCGGGCTCGTCGCCCGTGACCGTGATGACGGACCGCAGGCCCGCCACGAGCGTCCCGTAGGCGAGCGACTGCCCGGAGACGGGGTCGTGGACCGTCGCACCAGACGCGACCAGCAGCGCCTCGTCGACGCCCAGCCGCGCTGCCGCGAGGCGCACCAGGGCCACGCGTGCGCCGACGGCGGCGGTTCGCAGGAGCGGCACGGCGTCCGGCGTGGATCGGCTGCCGAACGTGCCCTCGTCGTGCGGGCAGATGTCGGTGTCGCCCATCACCAGCCACACGAGCTCGAACGGCACCCGCAGTGCGTCGGCCACGACCATCGCGAGCGAGGTGCGGCTGCCCTGTCCGACGTCCACCTTGCCCGTGAACGCGGTCACGCTGCCGTCGGCTCCCACATGGATCCACGCCCCGTCGCTGGTGCGCCAGCCGAAGCGCGGGGCGGGCGGCTCGTGGACGGCCAGGAGGCCGGGCGGCAGGACGTCGAACCAGTCGCGGTCGTCTGGCGAGCTCAGGTCCCACGGCCGCTGCGGGTGCCAGGCGTCCGACGCGCGCTCGTCCGGCGGCTCGGGCACCCCGCCGGCCGCCGGCAGGGGGTTTGTGGACCCGGCAGCGTCACGCATCAGGAACGCCGCGCGCCCGACCGCCCTGACGATCCGCGGGTAGGCTCCGCAGCGGCAGACGTTGTCCGCGAGGCCCTCGCGGATCCGGGCGTCATCGGGGTTCGGGTCCCGCGCGAGCAGGGCCACGGTGCCGAGCACCATGCCGGCGGTGCAGTAGCCGCACTGGAAGGCGCCCTCGTCGAGGAACGCCTGCTGGACCGGGTGGAGCCGGCCGTCGGCGGCGAGGCCCTCGACGGTGAGCACCGCGCGGCCCGCGGTCTCGGTCAGCTTCACCTGGCACGCCTTCGCCGGCTCGCCGTCGAGCAGGACTGTGCACGCGCCGCAGACACCTTCGCCGCACCCCGGCTTGGCGCCGGTGAGGCCGAGCTCCTCCCGCAGGGTCATCAGCAGCGACCGGTCGGGACCGGGGGCGATGGGCCGCCGCTCGCCGTTGACCAGCAGCTCGGCGGGGGGCTGGGGAGCAGGGCCGGACATGGCGCACCTCGAGAGCCGGACGCTGTCCACAGCATAGGCGCGGGGCGCGAGGCTGGGTCCACGGGCAGGGCCGACGACCGGCTGGCGATGACGGCCCGGGGCCGCCGACGGCCCGGGAATGCGTCGGGCCGGGAATGCGTCCGGCCGGGGTCCCGTGGGCCCCGGCCGGAGGATCGCGCGTCAGAAGCGGGCGTCAGCGCGCGTTGAACGCCTTCGTCTCCTCGACCCAGACGTCGACGAGGTCGGGTTCGCAGCCCTCCATCTCGCCGATGGACGGGCACATCACGAAGCCGCCGCCCTCGCCGGCGATCTCGCACACGCGGCGGGTCTCGGCGCGCACCTGGTCGGGGGTCCCGGCCTGGAGGATCGAGTTCCGCATGCCGCCGATGATCGCCATCGTGTCGCCGACGGTCTCCTTGACCTTGACGATGTCGCTGAACTGGAACCAGCCCAGCGACTTGCCGCGAGGCAGGGTCGCGAGGTGCTTGAGGCGGTTGTCCCAGATGCCCTCGTAGAACACGAGCGGCAGGATGTCGGCCGCTGCGAGGCCCTCGATGAGCGCCTTGAGCTGCGGCCAGTAGAACTTCTCGAACTGCGGGATCGACATGAACCCGTCCGAGCCGCGGTGGAGCGGGATGAAGCAGGTCTTGAGGCCGGTCACGTTCGTGTAGTCGATCACGAACTCGAGCTCGAACTTGAGGACCCGCTCCTGCGCCGCGAGCAGCTTGTCCGGCCGGCGGAGGATGTCGAGCATGATCCCGCGCATGCCACGCAGCGTGTCGGACATGAAGTCGAATGGCGCCTCGGCGATCGGGGCGAGCGGCGGGATCGGGATCGCGGGCACGCCGAGTGCCTGCATCCGCCCGACACCCTCGCGGATCTTCGCGTCGGTGGCCAGCTGCTGGCGGGCGGCCTCGGCGAGCGCCTGGAGCGCCGCGTTGACGCGGGGCGACGTCAGCGACAGGCCCATGTTGAACCACGCGTAGGTGCCGAAGGCCGCCATCCCCATGGGCGGCAGCTCCCGGAGGCCCTCGAGCTCCGTGAACGCCCGGGGCAGGTACTTGCGGATGGACCAGTCGGACACGTCCTCGATGAACGCGTCGTAGTCCTCGGGCTTCATGAACTCGGACTCGACGAACTGGAAGCCGCCCTGCTCCCCGACGCCGTGGCCGGGCCAGACCGTCATCCTGTCGCCCAGCGCGAGCGCGTAGCCGGGGTGGTTGGTGAGGCCCGTCATGCCGTCGGGCTGATAGCGCACGGCGGCTTGCTCGAGGAGCGCGTTCTCGGTGTCGGGGTTGTCGGTGAGCTCCTGGCGCGTGATCCCGCCGAGGCGGGCGAGGAAGTGGCCGGCGGGCAGCAGGACCGGGATCCGGTCCGGCTTCTGGAGGGCGTACGCGGTGAACAGGCGGTTCATGCGCTCGCCGAACAGCTGCTCGGCGGACTTGCCCGCGTCGGGCCCTGCGGTGGCGGGTGCGAACTGCACGGTCATCGCGACGCCTCCGTCCAGGACTTGGCCATCGTGACGGCCGACATGGCGTCGATGCCGAAGGCGTCGGCGCCTGAGTACTGGCGGATCTGGTCGTCCACGGCGCCGCCGCCAACCATCACCTTGACCCGGTCGCGCAGGCCGGCGGCCTGGAGCGCCGCCACCGTGTCGCGCATCGAGTCGTAGGACAGCGTCAGGAAGCCGCTGAGCGCGAGGATGTCGGGCTGCTGGTCGCGGACCGCGCCGACGAACCGCTCGGCCGACACGTCCACGCCGAGGTCGGCGACCTCGAACCCGTTGACCTCGAGCATGAAGTGGACGATGTCCTTGCCGATGTCGTGGATGTCCCCCGCGACGGTTCCCATGACGACCTTGCCGAGCTTGGGGCCGGCCGCGTCGGAGGACTCGGCGAGGAGCGGCTTCACCAGTTCGGAGATGTCGCGCAGCATCTCGCCCGCGAGGATCAGCTCCGGGACGAAGTACTCGCCCTTCTCGAACCGCCCGCCGACGATCGCCATCGCCTCGCGGGCCGAGTCGAGCACTTCGAGCGGCGAGGTCCCCCCGTCGAGCGCGTTGCGGGCGAGGTCGAGCGCCTCCTCCTCCCGCATGTCGGAGATTGCCCCCACGAGCGCCTGGATCATCGACACGTCCTCCTGGCGAGCGGTGTCGCCTGCGTGACGGGGTGAGCGCCTGGTCGGGCGCGCGGCGTCGGCGATGCCGAGGCTCCGTGCACCCGCCGGCCAGCCCCCGCCGGCGGCCGCCTCCATCGTGGGCCCCGGCTGCCATGGCGCGCCCGTGCCGGACGGGGCGTCCTCGAGGGGCCACGACGACGTAGCGGTGGATCAGGCCGCACGACCGCCGCGTGGCCGACCCGCGCGTCGGCGCTTGTGCGCCAAGGACGGTCGGTGTGTGGGAGGATCGCGGTGGGCCCGGAGGAAGGCGGCTGCCAGACACCGCTGCCTCGGCCGCAGTTGCAGCCCAGGGGCCCCGCGAGCCGCGATGAGTTCTGCGGCGCCCGGCGGTCTTGTTCGCACCCGCCACACGGGAGGACTTCTGTGCGGAGCGTGACCTACTCGATGGGCGCGTCGCTCGACGGCTACATCGTCGGGCCGGACGGCGGTTTCGACTGGACACCGCCAGACAAGGACATCTTTCGCTTCTGGATCGAGGAGATCCGAGGGGTCGACGTCCATCTGCTTGGACGACGGCTGTACGAGACGATGCTGTACTGGGAGACCGCGGACCAAGACCCCTCGCTCGGCGATGCGGAGCTCGAGTGGGCCGCACTGTGGAAGCCGCTCCCGAAGGTGGTGTTCTCCGCCACGCTGTCCGAGGTGCAGGGCAATGCCCGCCTGGCCTCCGGCGGCCTCGCGGCGGAGATCGAGCGGCTGCGTGCCGAACCGGGGGAGGGCGAGCTCGCGATTGGCGGGGCCACGCTCGCCGCCGAGGCGGCCGCCCTGGACCTGATCGACGAGTACCGGGTCATGGTCCACCCGGTGCTCGTCGGCGGTGGCGTCCCGTTCTTCGCGCGGCGCGAGCGGCGGGTGGATCTCGAACTCGTCGAGACCCGCACCTTCAGCTCGAAGGTCGTCTACCTCCGCTACCGCGTGGCGCGCTAGCCGGCTCGGCCGCCGGGCGCGGACGGCCACCGCGACCTCTCGTGCTCGCCATACCGTCCAAGAAACGGACGCGTGCCAGACGATCACGCCAGCATGAATGCCATGGCCGCGGGGACGTGCGCGCCGTCCTTGACGCCCGTGCGACCGGCGCTTGTGCGTCAAGGACGGTGGGTAAGTCTTGCGTCACACCGCCATAGGGACGACAGTGGCAGACGTGGACCTCCGATCGCCATCCGGGCCGGCGGACAACATCTGCTCGCCGGGCCACTGCGATCGCCGGATCGCGGCGGACACGAACATCCGCCCGTGGGGTGGTCAGGAACGGTATTGCGCGTGGCATGCCCTCGAGATCCTGGCCACGAAGCTCAGGCTGGAAGGCATTCCAGCCACCGCGGTGTCCGAGTTCGATCACCGCGAGTCGCACTTCGGAGGCCCTGGCCTGACGGACTTCCGTCTGGACATCCCCGATGGCGAGACGGGTCCGTGTGCGCGCTGCGGCGACGCCTGGGTCGGCGGCCTGAGGCAGATGTGGATCGAGGTCGGCGAGGTCGTGTGCCCAGATTGCCTCGCGGATCGAGGAGCACTTACCAACCGTCCTTGACGCACCAGGACCGGCGACGCCCTTGACAGGCGCCGCGGCCGCCCGATCGTAGCCGCACGCGCCGCCGGCGCCGACAAGTCGAGGACCGCACGTGGACACCCGCCCCAGCCTCTCGATCAAGACCGGCCGCCACAAGCACCCGGTGAACCAGGCTGTGTACGACGACGCGCCGACAGGCGCCCGCGTCGCCGACGCGGTGACCGGGTTCATGGGCAGCTGGCGGTTCATCTTCGTGCAGACCCTGATCGTGCTGATCTGGATCGCCGGCAACGTGTACGAGGCGTTCCACTTCGATCCCTACCCGTTCATCCTGCTCAACCTCGCGTTCAGCACGCAGGCGGCCTACGCCGCGCCGCTGATCCTGCTGGCCGGCAACCGCTCCGCGTCGCGCGACCGGATGACGCTCGAGCACGCCGCCCACGAGGCCGACGTCGAGGACGAGCAGAACCTCCGGCTGCTCGAGGGGAACCGCGCGATCCTCGAGCGCGTGGAGTCGATGGAGAGGGCGATCCTGCGCCTGGAGCGGCGCATCGTGGAGGCCCTCGAGCCGTCGGAGGGCGGGCGCAGCTCGGGCGAGTCCACCCTGTAGCGGGGGCCCGAGGTCGCCAAGCCCGCAGTGCGGTGATGCGGGCACCCGGCCCGCCGACCCAGCCGAACGGAGGACTGGATCATGGAGTTCCGCGCAACCGTCCGCTTCTGGCACGAGGACCGGGGCAGCGGGCTTGCGGTGGTCGATGCGCCGGGCGAGGTCATCGCGGCGCTCGGCGGGCTGAGGCAGCGTCGCGTCCAGGGCACGATCAACGGCGTGCCGTACACCTCGAGCGTCGCTCCGGCCGGCGCGGGCCGGCTGGCGCTCACGGTCAGCAAGGCGATGCTCCGCGCGGCCGGAGCCGCCGTGGGCGACGAGGTGGTCGTCGCCGTTGAGGTGTATTGACGCCCCGGGCCGCGGCGCCGCCGGATCGACGTCCTGTCGTCGCCCCGGCCCTGCCACATCGCACTCCGGCGGCCGGCTCGTCATGCGCGGACGGCACGTTGCACGGAAACTCGCGACGGGCAGCGATGGCGGGGATGCCGCATCCCCTGTTTGGCCCACAGCGCGCCGCCACGGTTTGCCCGATCATTGAGCCATGCACTTGGCGTCCCCCTCGACCACGTCCGGCGTCGCGGCCCGCGAGTTGCCGGACCCGCTGGCCGATGCGGGGCGGTCCGGCGAGCCGGCCGACGCCGCAGGGCAGACCAGGCCGCGTCGACGCGTCTGGCGGCGGGTCCTGTTCGTCCTGCTGTCAGCAGCGCTGCTCGCCTTCGTCGTCAGCCAGTTCACCTCGGTCACTGCGCTCGGCGCCGACTTCTCGGGCGCTGACTGGCGGTGGCTGGCCGTCGCAGCGGCCCTGCAGGCGATGTTCTTCGTGCTCTACGGTGGCCTCTACCAGCAGGGCCTGGCCGCCGTCGAGGTCAGGAGCAACGCCCTGCGGCTCGTGCCGGTGCTCCTGGCGTCCATCTTCGCCAAGACCGTCGTGCCGCTGACGGCCGCGCCGGCGGCCGCGGTGTTCATCGACGACGCGACGGCGCGCGGCCAGTCCGGCCCGAGGACCGCGGTGGCGATGATCGTGGTCCTCGTCGTCGACCTCCTCACCGCGATCCCGTTCGTGGTCGCCGGGGCGGCCTTCCTCGTCGCCCGCTCGACGCTGGTCGGGTTCGCGTACCTGGGCATCGGGCTGTTCGGGGCCTTCATCGCCGCGCTCCTGCTGGCCGTGGTGCTCGCCGCCCGCTGGCCGGCCCGCCTGGCCGCCCTGCTGGGGCTCCTCGCACGGGTCGCCAATGGCGCCCTCGGTCGCATCGGGCGCGGACCCCTCGTCGCGCAGGACTGGGGCCGCCGGACCACCGAGCAGCTGGTCGCCGGGGTCGCTGCTGTGCCGCGCCACCCGCGCGAGATCGCGGTCGCCTCGGGGATCGGCCTGGCCATCCACGTCGTGAGCCTCGCGGGCCTCGCGGCACTGTTCCTCGCCTTCGGCCAGCGCCTCGACCCGGCGGCTCTCGCCGCCGGCTTCGGCATGAGCATCGTCTTCTTCATCGTCTCGGTCGTCCCCGACGGGATCGGGGCCGTCGAGGGGGCGATGGCGCTGGTGTTCGTGGCCCTCGGCATGACGCCGGCCGCCGCGATCCTGGTCACGATCGCCTACCGAGTCCTCAACGTCTGGATCCCGGTCGTGCTCGGCTTCGGCTGCGCGCGGTACCTGCAGCTGTTCGGCGGGCGCGGGGTCGGGCTGCCGGTCGCGGAGATCGGGCCCGTCTCCGGCAGCATCGCGGCGGGTTCCCGCGGGTCCTGAGGGGCGCGCCAGGGCGCGCCAGGGCGGGCCAAGGCCGGCGCGGCAGGTCAGCACCCCGAGGCCGACCGCGCACTTGACGACACGGCAGGACCGTCGCCTGGGCGCCGCGGCGGGGACGGCCGACGTGCGATGCTCACGACCACGCCGCCGCGAATCCGCGGCGTGATGGCCCGTGGGGTTATGGCCCGATGAGCGGGAGGAGGGGACGACGATGAGCGACGCCCCGGCTCGCCGTCACGTCGGCGAGCTGTTCGCCGCCCTCGCGGCCATGGGCTTCGGCTCGGCGTACGTCGCGACCTCGTTCGCCCTGACTGGCTTCGGGCCCGTGCCGGCTGCCGAGTGGCGGGCGGTGCTGGCGTCAATCGCAGTGGGCGTGCTGCTCGTCGGGCGGGCGCGCCTCGCCGGTGCCGGGGGCGCCTCCGCAGGGTCGACCTCGAACACGTTCGGCTGGCGGGCCTCGCCGGGCCTCGCGGGCCGCGCCCTGCGCCTGCTCACGCTCGCGATCCTCGCCGGCCCGGTGTTCCTGACATCGATGAACCTGGCCGTCGCCCACGTCGGCGCCGCGATCGCGTCCTTCGTGGCGGGCCTCTACGCGGTGCTCGCCGCGGTCATCGCGCCGATGCTCCTGCCCGAGCGGCTCACCGTGCGCGTGCTGGCCGGGTTCGTCCTCGCCGTCATCGGCACGGCGATGCTCGCGGAGCTGGCGCCTGACGCCACCGATGCAGTCGGCGTGGGCTGGGGCGTCCTCGCGGCCGTCTCGTTCGCGACGTACCTCGTCCTCACGCGGCGCTGGTCGAGGCCGTACCGGCTCGACGGGATGGCGGTCGCGCTCGCCAACGCCATGGTCACGGCCGTGGTGCTCGGGACGTTCCTGCTCGCGACCGATCCGGGATCGCTCACCCCGTCCGCGCCGCCCGCGCAGGCGCTCGCCGCGCTCGGCTGGATGGCGCTCGTGGCAGCAGCCGGCCCGATCCTCACCGTCGCGAGCCTGCGGCGCATCCCGGCCGCCCGCTCGGCGGCGTTCCTGCTGCTCAACCCGATCACCGCCACGATCCTGGCCGTCTTGCTCCTGGGCGAGCGGCCATCTGCCCTGCAAGTCGCTGGCGGCCTGCTCGTCCTGCTCGGGATGGCGGCGGCGACCGCCCCGGGGCGGGCGTGGCGGGGCGGCGCGGAGCACGCGCATCGGGAGGCGCTGCCCTAGGAGCCCGACCCGCCGGGAGGCGCTGCCCTAGGAGTTCGACCTACCGGGAAGCACCGCGGCGCCGCAGTCCGGGCACCGCACCTCCACCCGGCGATGGAGCTTCGACTCGTTCATCTCCGTGTCGGCCGCCTTGAGGAGCGAATTGAGTGCCGCCCTCGCGTCGCGGTCTGCGTCCCGCCCGGGCATCCCCCCCGCCCACCGTCGCGACCGGCGCCATGGCGGCCGAGGTGCTCGAGGGTGCCGACCTCGGACGGCCGCCTGAGCCGCCCAAGCCGTTCCGGACGAGCCACGGATCGACGACATCGTCCGCGAGCACGGTGCCGATCCGCGTGTTCTGCCTCCACGCGGCGAGACCGGCGAGGAGCCCGGCGGCAACGAGCGCGGGCAGCAGCAGCTTCGTCGCGGTGGACCCCCGGCCGGAGTCGTGCGGGGCAGGCTCCGTCGCGCGGACGTGCCGATCCGCCGCCCGTCCGGCCCGGTCAGCACCGGACCATCCAGTCAGAGGACGACTGCTCGTCAGGCGCTCGAGCCGAAGTCCGCGCCTGACGCAGCGGGTGTCGCTGCCAGAAGGCCAACCTCATGACTGCATGGCAGAAGATCGGTGACGAGCAGTCGTGCTTTGACTGAATGGCGCGGGAGGAGCGCTGGCCGCGGTTCGAGGACGGGACATGCCGCGGCGCGGCCGGCATCCCTGACCGCGGTTCGGAAACGGGACACGCCGCCCCGCGGCGCGGCCCGCGGCCCGCACCCTGCGCCCGGCGCGCCACGCGAAACGCCGCCGAACCGCCGACAGCAAACCTTTACTGTCGGATAGAGAAGGTTTACTATGCGGCCCTCGCGCACGGTTTCGGACCCCGTCCGGCGGGGATCCGAGCCCTCCCAGCCGTCCCAGCCTGAGCGTGGAGGAGCCCGGCCTTGGCACCCGAACCCGCAGACGTCCTGGTCATCGGCGCCGGCGCGACCGGCGGCATCGTCGCCCGCCGCCTGGCCGAGGCGGGGTTCTCCGTGGTGTCCCTTGAGCAGGGCCGCTGGCACGACCGCGGCGAGTACCGCGGCGCGGAGCTGGACTGGGAGCTGACCATGCGCAAGCAGTGGTCCACGAGTCCCAACGTGCGCGGCCTCCCCGAGGACTACCCGATCGACGAGGCGGACGCCGAGATCTCGCCGCTCATGTTCTCGGCCGTCGGTGGGTCGATGCTGATCTTCGCCGGGGCGTGGCCCCGGATGCTGCCCTCCGACTTCCGGGTGCGCTCGCTCGACGGCATCGCCGACGACTGGCCCCTCACCTACGAGGAGCTGCGCCCCTACTACGAGCGGACGGACCGCGAATTCGGCGTGTCCGGGATGGGCGGCGACCCCGCCTACCCGCCTGGTGGTGAGGACCCGCCGCTGCCGCCGCTGCCGCTCGGCGCGGGCGGCCTCAAGGTGGCACGCGCCCACAGCCGCCTCGGCTGGCACTGGTGGCCCGAGCCCAATGCGATCCTGTCGGTGCCCTACGACGACCGGCGGCCGTGCGTCCAGCGCGGCGCCTGCCAGCAGGGTTGCGGCGAGGGCGCGAAGGCCTCGACCGACCTGACCCACTGGCCCAAGGCGATCGGCGCGGGGGCGAGGCTCGTCACCGGGGCCCGGGTGCGGCGCATCGAGACCAACGCAAAGGGCCTCGCGACCGGGGCGACCTGGGTCGACGAGGACGGCGCGGAGCGCTTCGAGCCGGCGAAGGTCGTGGTCGTGGCGGCCAACGCCGTGGGGACCGCCCGGCTGCTGCTCCTCTCCGCCTCCCCGCGGCACCCCGATGGGCTGGCCAACTCGTCGGGCCTGGTGGGCAAGCGGCTGATGATGCATCCCTTCGCCAACGTGGGCGGGCTGTTCGACGAGGACCTCGAGAGCTGGCAGGGCCAGTTCGGCTGCTCGATCGAGAGCTTCGAGTTCTACGAGACCGACGAGCGGCGGGGGTTCGTCCGCGGCGCGAAGTGGGGCCTCGCGCCCACCTTCGGCCCGATCAACGCGGCGCTGCCGAGTCGGGCCGGCACCCAGGTCTGGGGCCCCGACCACCACCTCCACGTGAGGTCGCACCTGGGCCGCGGCGCGAACTGGGGCCTGTTCGGCGAGGACCTGCCAGACGAGGCCAACCGCGTCGCGCTCTCCTCGACGCTCGTCGATTCGTCGGGCATCCCGGCCCCCGAGATCCACTACCGGGTCTCGGAGAACTCGCGCCGGATGCTGGACTTCCACATCGAGAAGGCCTCGCAGTCGCTGCTCGAGGCCGGCGCGTATACGGTGGAGGTGGACCGCCTCATGCGCTACTCGGGCTGGCACCTGCTGGGCACCGCGCGCATGGGCGACGACCCGCGGACCTCGGTGCTCGACCGCTGGAACCGGGCGCACGACGTGCCCAACCTGTACGTGGCCGACGGCAGCGCCTTCGTCACCTCCGCCGGCGTCAATCCCACCTCGTCGATCAGCGCGCTGGCGCTGCGGGCCGCGGACCGCATGGTCGAGACCCGGCTCAACCAGCAGGTGCCGACGTGAGCGCGCCGGACCGGGCGGGCGCCATCGACGAGCAGCAGCGCGCGACGCTCACCGCGGTCGCGGACCGGCTCATCCCCGAGGCCCACGGCATGCCGTCCGCCGCGGCGGTGGTCGGTGATGCCCGCCTGCGCTTCGTGCTGGCGGCTCGCCCGGATCTCGCCGAGCCGCTGGGCGCGGCGCTGCGGCCCGGCCTGCCCGACGATCCCGACGCGCGCCTGGCGGTGCTCGAGCAAGACGAGCCCGACCACCACGCGGCGCTGGTCTCGGTGGTGGTCTTCGGCTACTACACCGACCGGGACGTGCGCGAGCGACTGCGCTATCCGGGCCAGGAGGCCAAGACGCTCTACTCCTGGAAGCTGCCCGAGTACATCGAGGAGGGCCTGACGGACCAGGTCCGCGCCCGCGGCGCCGTCTGGCGCGATCCGGCCACCGGCGCCCGCGCGACCGCCGTCTACCCGCCCCTCGCCGAGACCGAGGAGACGCCATGACCACCGCCCCCGCCAGCACCGGCTGGCTCGACCCCTTCCTCGCCGACTGGCAGCCGGGTTCCGGCGAGGCGCGCGAGATCCTCGAGCCCGCCACGGGCCGCCACCTGCTGACCCTGCCGCAAGCGACCCCGGGCGACGTCGCCGCAGCGGCGACCCGGGCGAGGGCAGCGCAGGCCGAGTGGGCCGAGACCGACTACGCCGAGCGTGCAGCGGTCCTGCGGCGCGCGGCCGATGTCTACGAGGCGCACCGCGACGAGCTGGGCACCTGGACCCAGCGCGAGACCGGCGCCGCCTACAACAAGATGCACCACGAGCAGAACTTCGCGATCGCCGAGCTCCACGCGGCGGCAACGCTGCCCTGGCAGCCCTACGGCTCGCTCGTGCCGACCGTGTCGCGCGGCCGGCTCTCGATGGTGCGGCGCGTCCCGGTCGGGGTGGTCGGCGCGATCACGCCCTGGAACTCGCCGTCCGTGCTCGGGATGCGCGTCGTGGCCCCGGCCCTCGCGCTCGGCAACGCGGTGGTCCTCAAGCCCGACCCGCAGACGCCGGTCTGCGGCGGGGCGATGTTCGAGGCGGTCTTCCGAGAGGCCGGCCTGCCCGACGGCCTGCTGCAGGTGGTGGTCGGCGGGGCGGAGACCGGCGAGGCGATCGTCACCGACCGCAACGTCAGCGCGGTCTCGTTCACCGGCTCCACGGCGGCCGGCCGGCGGGTCGGGGAGCTGGCGGGCAGGCTGCTCAAGAAGGTGTCGCTCGAGCTCGGGGGCAACAACGCCTTCGTCGTCCTCGACGACGCCGACCTCGACGCGGCCGCATCGGCCGGCGCCTATGCGGCGTTCCAGTTCCAGGGCCAGGTCTGCTTCGCCACCGGCCGCCACATCGTGCACCGCAGCATTGCCGCGGCCTACACCGAGCTCCTCGCCGAGAAGGCCGCCCGCCTGCGGACGGGCGACCCGTACCGCGAGGACGTGGACCTCGGCCCGATCGTCAACGAGAAGCAGCTCGCCCGGGTGGACGACATCGTCCGCCGCTCGGTCGAGCAGGGCGCGCGCCTCGTCGTGGGCGGCACGCACGAGGGGCTGTTCTACCGGCCCACGGTCCTCGCTGACGTCACCCGCTCGGCCCCGGTCTGGACCGAGGAGACGTTCGGACCGGTGGCCCCGGTCGTGACCTTCGAGACCGACGAGGAGGCGCTCGAGCTGGCCAACGACACCGAGTACGGGCTCACAGGCGCGGTCTACTCGCGCTCGGTGTCGCGCGGCCTCGCGCTCGCGCAGCGCATCCGGAGCGGGATGGTCCACGTCAACGACCAGACCGTGAACGACGAGGCGACCATCCCGTTCGGCGGCATGGGCATCTCGGGCAACGGCGGCCGGTTCGGCGGCGAGGCCAACTGGGACGAGTTCACCCAGTGGCAGTGGATCACGGTCCGCGACGACCCGAAGTCGTTCGCGTATCCGTACTGACCGCCGCAGCGCATGGCGTCGATCACCGAGGTCGCCCGGATGGCGGGCGTGTCGACCGCGACCGCGTCCCGGGTCGTGTCCGACGCCGACTACCCGGTCAGCGCCGCAGCCCGCGCCCGGGTCCTCGAGGCGGCCCGCTCGCTCGACTACGTCCCCAACGCCCTCGCGCGCGGGCTGCTCAAGAGCCGGGTGCCGGTGGTCGGCGTCATCGTCCACGACATCACCGACCCCTACTTCGCCGAGGTGGTGCGGGGCGTCGAGGACGCGGCGACCGCGTCGGGCTTCCTCGTGGTCACCTGCAGCTCGGAGCGCGACCCGGACCGGGAGCGATCGTACGTCCGGCTGCTGCGCTCGGTCCGGGCGGCTGCCGTGGTGTTCGCGGGCAGCGGGCTCGACGACGCCGCGGCCAACGAGGAGATCGGCCGGCACCTGGCCGCGATGCAGGCCGACGGCGCCGCCGTGGTCCACCTCTCGCCCCACGCCGGCGGGGAGCCGGACGTGGGCGTGGACAATGAGGCCGGGATCGCAGCGATCGTGCGCGAGCTGGTCCGGCTGGGGCACCGGCGGATCGCGTACCTCGCCGGGCCCCGCCCGCTGTTCGTGGCCCGCGACCGCCTCGAGGGGTATCGGCGCGGCCTCGCCGAGGCCGGGCTCCAGCCCGACGAGCAGCTGGTCGTCCACTCGTCGTTCAACCGCGACGGCGGCGCCTGGGCCGTGGGCCGGCTGCTCGCCGACGGCGTGCCGTTCACGGCCGTCGCCTGCGCCAATGACCTCCTCGCGCTCGGCGCGCTGACGGCCCTGGCCGAGGAGGGGATTGCGGTCCCGGGCCGAGTCTCGGTCACCGGCTTCGACGACATCTCGATCGCGGCCATGACCGACCCCGCGCTGAGCACCGTGCGGCTGCCGCTGCGCGAGCTGGGGCGGCGCGGCTTCGAGCTCGCCGGCCGGCTGCTGGCCGGCGGACTGGCCGAGCCCGAGGTGCTCGAGACGCAGCTGGTCCTGCGCGCATCGACCGCGCCACCGGCAGCCGCCGGCGACGACGGACCCCGCCCGACCGGCCCGCGAGCTGCCACCGACCCGACCGACCTCGACACGGGAGCCAGCGCATGAGCCTCAACCTCCACGGCCTGATCCCCGCCTGCATCGTCACCCTCGACGCTGACGGGCGCTTCGACGAGCGCGCGTACCGGCGCTACCTCCAGTGGCTGCTGCCCCAGGGCCCGGTCGCGCTGGCGATCAACGCGGACACGGGCGAGGGCCCGCACCTCTGGCCCCACGAGCGCGAGCTGGTGCTGCGCACCGCGGTGGACGAGGCGGGCGACGTGCCGGTCATCGCCGGGCTGTCGGCCCAGTTCACCGAGCAGGCGGTGGAGGAGGCGAAGCGCGCCGAGGGCGCCGGCGCCCGCGGGCTGCTCGTGTTCCCGATCCCCGCCTACCAGGGGACCCCGCTCGACCCCGCCATCCCGGTCGCCTACCACGAGGCGGTCGCGAACGGCTGCGGGCTGCCGCTCATCGCCTTCCAGCTCCAGCCGGCCCTCGGCGGCGTGGTGTTCGCCGAGGACACGCTGCGCCGGATCGCGGCGATCGACAGCGTGGTGGCGCTCAAGGAGGCGTCGTTCGACGCGCGGCTCTACCTCCAGACCCGGCGCATGATCGAGCGGCTGGAGCGGCCGATCGACCTGCTGACCGGCGACGACAACTTCATCTTCGAATTGTTCGTGCTGGGCGCCGAGGGGGCGCTGATCGGGTTCGGGACGCTCGCGGTCGACCTCCAGGTGGACATGATCCGGCGCTGCCAGGCGGGCGACTGGGACGGCGCCCGCGCGATCTGGGAGCGCATCCTGCCGCTCGAGGAGCTGGTGTTCGGGCCGCCGGTCCGCGACTACCGGGCCCGCACCAAGGTGGCCCTGCGGGAACTGGGCGTCATCGAGCGGGTCGGCGTGCGGCCCCCGCTGCGCCCGATCGCCGAGGCGGAGACGGCCGGCATCCGCGCCGCGCTGGCCGAGCTCGGCGCGGGCGTCCGCTGATGCCGGGCGCGCTGGCCGGGCGCGTCGTCCTGGTCACCGGCAGCAGCCGCGGCATCGGGGCCGAGGTCGCGGTCCAGGCGGCCGCGGAGGGCGCCACCGTGGCCGTCCACCACCACCGTGGCGTCGCCGAGGCGCGGCGCACGCTCGAGCGCGTGCGCGAGGCCGGCGGCGAGGGCGACGTGTTCTCGGCCGACCTCGCCGACGGCGCCCAGGCGGAAGCCCTCGTCGCGTCGGCCGTCGAGCGTTTCGGACGCCTGGACGGCCTGGTCAACAACGCCGGCCAGACCCAGGTCGGGCCGTTCCTGGGCCTCGAGCCGGCCGAGTGGGACGCGGTGCTCGCCACCGACCTCACCGCGGCGTTCCGCACCTGCCGGGCCGCGATCCCCCCGATGCTCGAGCGCGGCTCGGGCAGCATCGTCAACATCGCGTCGCGCCTGGGCCAGACCGGCGTGGCCGAGACCGCCGCGTACAGCGCGGCCAAGGCGGGCCTGATCGGGCTCACCCGCTCGCTCGCGCGCGAGTTCGCGGGCCGCGGCATCCGGGTCAACGCCGTCGCCCCCGGCTTCACGGTCACCGGGATGACCGGGGACCTCGCCGAGACCGAGACCGGCCGTCAGCGGCTGCGCGACATCCCCCTCGGCCGCTTCGGGCGGGCCGGCGAGGTGGCGGCCGCGGTCGTGTTCCTGCTCAGCGACGCGTCCGCGCTGTTCGTGGGCCAGACGCTCAACCCCAACGGCGGGGGGTACATGCCGTGAGCAAGGTGATCGCCGTCCGCGATGCGGTCGGCCTCGTCCGCGACGGCGCCACGGTCGTCATCGGCGGGTCGGGCGCGGGGCACGCGCTGCCGCAGCGGTTCATCGACGAGCTGGCGGCGGTCTACACGGCCGAGGGGCGGCCGCGCAACCTGACCACCGTCCGGGTCGTGGGGATCGGCGACTTCGCCGAGCGCGGCTTCTCGCAGCTCGGCCTGCCGGGCCTCCAGCGCCGGACCATCGGCAGCAACATCGGCAACGAGCCGCGGCTGGGCGCCCTGGTCGAGGCCAACGAGGTCGAGGCGTACTCGTTCCCGCAGGGCGTCCTCTCGCAGCTGATGCGCGAGATCGCCGCCGGGCGGCCCGGCCTCGTCACCGCGGTCGGCCTCGGCACCTACGTGGACCCGCGCCAGACCGGCGGCAGGCAGAATGCACGGACCACCGAGGACCTCGTCGAGGTGGTCTCGCTCCGCGGCCGCGAGTGGCTGCTGTTCCACGCGTTCCCGATCGACGTGGCGGTCATCCGAGGGACCACCGCGGACGAGGACGGCAACCTCACGATGGAGGGCGAGGCGATCCAGGGCGAGATGCTCGCGATGGCGATGGCCGCGCGCAACAGCGGCGGAACCGTGATCGCGCAGGTCCGCCAGCTCGCGCCGCGCGGATCGCTGCCCCAGCGCGCGGTCAAGGTGCCGGGCGCGCTCGTGGACCACGTGTACGTGGACCCTGACCAGTGGCAGACCTACATCACCCGCGACTCGCCGTACTACGCGGGGGCGCTGCGCCGCCCGGTGGCCGGCGACCCGCCGCTCCCGCTCGACGTGCGCAAGCTGATCGCCCGCCGGTCGCTGCTCGAGTTCCCGCCGGGCGCCATCTGCAACCTCGGATTCGGGATCAGCCAGCTGATCGGCCGGGTGGCCTGGGAGGAGGGGATCACCGACCGCCTCGTGCTCACCGTCGAGCAGGGGATCTTCGGCGGCGTGCCGGTCGCGGGCAACGAGGGCGGGGCCGGGTTCAACTACCAGGCGCTCATCGACCAGCCCGACATGTTCGGCTTCTACGACGGCGGCGGGCTCGACATCGCGAGCCTCTCGTTCGCCGAGGTGGACGCCGAGGGCAACGTCAACGTCCATGCGTTCGAGGGGCGGGTCCGCGGCCCGGGCGGCTTCCCCAACATCAGCAACCGCACGCCGCGGGTCAACTTCGTGGGGACGCTGACCGCGCAGGGGCTGGAGCTCGAGATCGGCGCCGGCGGCGTGCGGGTCGTGCACGAGGGCTCGCTGCCCAAGTTCGTCCCCGCGGTCCGCGAGATCAGCTTCAACGGCCGCCTCGCGCGGGAGCGCGGGCAGCACGTCCGCTACATCACTGACCGGGCGGTGTTCGCACTCGAGCCCGACGGCCTCGTCCTCACCGAGATCGCACCGGGCATCGACCCCGAGCGCGATGTCCTCGGCCGCATGGGCTTCCGGCCGCGCGTCGCGGACCCGCTGCCCCTGATGGACCGGCGGCTCTACGCCGAGGGCCCGATGGGGCTGGCGTCGGAGTTCGCGCGGTGAGCGGCCTCGTCCGCCTCGAGCTCGAGGGCCAGGCCGCGCTGGTCACGCTCGACAACCCGCCGCTCAACCTGGTCTCCGAGGCGCTCCTCGCCGAGCTCGCCGCCGCGCTCGACGAGCTCGAGGGCGCCGAGCCGGGCCGCGTGCGGGCGGTGGTCGTGACCGGCGCCGGGGAGCGCGCGTTCTCGGCCGGGTCCCATGTCGGGGAGTTCGCGGCGCAGCGCGGGCCGGGCGGCCGGGCGCGGCTCGCACTCGAGCAGGCGACGGTGACCCGGATCGCGCGCCTGCCGATGCCGGTGATCGCGGCGATCGAGGGCAACGCGCTCGGCGGCGGCCTCGAGATCGCCCTCGCCTGCGACCTGCGCATCGCGTCGGAGCGGGCGCACCTGGGGATGCCCGAGGTCCGGCTGGCGGTGATCCCGGGGGCGGGCGGGACCCAGCGCCTGCCGCGGGTCGTGGGCGCGGCGCGGGCCCGGGAGCTGATCCTCACCGGCCGCGTCGTCGACGCCGCGGAGGCCGGGCGGATCGGCCTCGTCCACCGGGTCGTGCCCGCGGGCCAGGCGGTCAGGGCCGCCAGGGAGCTCGCGGCCGACATCGCGGCGCTCGGGCCGGTCGCCGTCCGCGAGGCCAAGCGCCTGCTCGACGACGCCGGTGCGCGCTCGCTCGACGAGGGCCTCGCCGACGAGCTCGAGGCCTCCGTCCGCGTCTTCGCCACCGACGACCTGCTCGAGGGCGCCACCGCGTTCCTCGAGAAGCGTGCCCCCACCTACCACGGCCGATGAGGCCCCGGAGCAGCAAGGAGCCCGCCCCATGAGCGAGATCGGCCGGTTCGGCGTCTTCCTCCCGTCCTACGTCTGGGAGGGCGACGGCGGCGAGCGCGCCCGCGGGATCAAGGCGTTCGCGCGCGAGGTCGAGGAGCTGGGCTTCGATTCGCTCTGGATCACCGACCACCTGCTGGCGGCCAGGCGCTTCTACAGCGTCAACTTCCTCGAGCCGCTGATGGGCCTCGGCGTCGCGGCCGGGGTGACCGAGCGGGTGCGCCTCGGGACCTCGATCCTGATCATGCCCCTGCGCAACCCGGTCATCCTGGCCAAGGAGCTCGCGACGCTCCAGTTCCTCTCGGACAACCGGGTGATCCTCGGCGCGGGCGTGGGCTGGAACGACGTGGAGTACGAGGCGGTGGGCGTCCACAAGGCCGAGCGCGGCAGGCGCACCGACGAGATGCTGGACATCATGATCCCGGCCCTCGGGGGCGAGACCGTCACGTACCACGGCCGGTACTACTCGGTGGACGACGTGTTCATCGAGCCCCGGACCGCGCAGCGGCCGGAGATCTGGATCGGCGGCGGCTCCCAGCTCGCGGACCCCAAGTCGCCCGACGTGCCGCGCTTCGTGGAGACGGTCAAGGCGCGCACGCTGCGCAGCGACGGCTGGATCCCGCGGCCGACCTGCCCGCCCCAGGAGATCGCCCGCGACTGGGCCGAGCTGCAGGGGTACTTCCGCGACCACGGCCGCGACCCGCGCGACTGCGTGGTGGCCCACGAGAACTTCCTCCACCTGGTGCTCACCGACGACCCGGCCAGGGCGCGCGAGGAGCAGCACCGGGCGTACCTGCGGGTGATGAGCGCCGAGCGCGGCGAGCGCTACCTCGAGACGGTGTACCTGTTCGGCACCCCCGACGAGGTGGTCGCCTCGCTCCAGGCGCGGATCGACGCCGGCGTCGGCTACTTCATGCTCCACACGATGACCCCGGACCCGGCGCAGCTCCGCGACTGGGTCCGCGAGGTGATCCCGGCGCTCCGCTTCCCGCCCACGGCGGGCCCGGTCCGGCGCGTGGTCCCGGTGGCCGGGTGAGGCGCCAGGCGTGACCCGGACCGTCGCCCTGCTCGGCACGCCGCTCCGGCGCCGGCACTCGCAGGTGATGCACGATGCGGCCTTCGCGGCGGCGGGCATCGACGGGCGGTACGTGCTCCGCGAGCTCGACGAGGCCGAGGTGGCGGGCGCCGTGGCCGAGGCCCGCGGGCCGGACTGGCTGGGCCTCGGGGTCACCGCCCCCTACAAGCGCCTGGTCGCGGGCCTGTGCGACGAGGTCGAGGCCGACGCGACCGCCATCGGGGCCGTGAACAACGTCGTCCGGACCGACGGCGGGCGGCTGGTCGGCATCAACACCGACGCGCCCGGCTTCCGCGCCGGGGCCGAGCTCGCGATGGGCTTCCCGCTCCACGGCGCGGCCGTCGTGATCGCCGGGGCGGGCGGCGCCGCGCGGGCGGTCGCCTTCGCGTGCCTCCACGCCGGCGTGGCGCGGCTCATGGTGGGCAACCGCACGCCCGCCGCCGCGGAGGCGCTGGCCGCCCAGCTCGGGGCGCACTGGCCGACGAGGCTCGAGGCCGTCGGGCTCGACGACCCGGCGTTCGCCGAGGCGCTGGGCTCGGCCGACCTCGCGGTCAACGCGACCACCGTGGGCATGGTGGACCCCGGCATGACCATCGCGGTCGACGCGCTCGCGGACTGGGCAACCGTCTTCGACCTCGTCTACGTCCCCGCCGAGACGCCGCTGCTGCGGGCCGCCCGCGAGCGCGGCCTGCGGGCGGCCAACGGGTCCGAGATGCTGATCGCCCAGGCCGCGGCGGCCTTCGAGCGCTGGACCGGCGTGGGCGGCATGGCCGAGGTCATGCGCGCCGCGGTCGCCCCGCTGCTCGCCGACCCCGACGCCCGGGCCTGACGATGCGGATCGCGACGCTCGCGCGCTCGGACGGGGCCGGGCTGGCGGTTGCGGACCGCGACCGGATCCTGCCGGTGGCGACGGGCGTGGCGGCGTCGATGGCGGCGCTCGCCGGCGGCGGGCCGGCGGCGCTCGAGGCGCTCGCGACGTGGACGGCGGCGCAGCCCGAGGCTGCCTGGCGCTCGCTCGCCTCGGTGCGGCTCGGGCCGGCGGTCCCCGACCCGGGGGCGGTCTACACGATCGGGCTCAACTACCGTGAACCCGGCGACGGGGCGGACCCCGGCCGCCCGCCCCGCCCGCTCGTCTACGGCAAGGCGGCGAGCGCGGTCGCAGGCGACGGCGAGGTGCTGGCCTGGGACCGCTCGCTCACAGACGCGGTGGACCCCGAGGTGGAGCTCGGCGTCGTCATCGGCGCCGAGGCCTCGAACGTGCCGCCCGGTGACGCCCTCGCCCACGTCTTCGGCTACACGATCGTCAACGACGTCTCCTCGCGCGACTCGTGGCTCGACGGGGACCAGTGGCTGCTCGGCAAGTCGATGCCCGGCTTCGCCCCGGTCGGGCCCTGGGTGGTGACACGGGACGCGCTCGACCCGGGCGACCTGCGTCTGCGGTGCGAGCTTAACGGGGCGCTGCTCCAGGACGGCCGCACCAGCGCCATGCGCTTCGGCATCGCCGAGATCGTCAGCTTCCTCAGCCGCCACGCCCGCCTCCGCCCGGGCGACCTCATCGCCACCGGCACGCCCGCGCGGCTGGCCGCGCCGCCGGGGCCTGACCGGCATCTCGCCGCGGGCGACACCGTGATCGTCCGGATCGAGGGGATCGGCGCCCTCACGACCCCCATCGCCTGACGCAGGAGGATCGAGCATGAAGCGCGAGAGCGTGTTCCTGGGCGAGATGACCGACCGTGAGGTCGAGGCGTTCCTGCGCGGGCACGACACCGTGATCGTCCCGGTGGGCTCGACCGAGCAGCACGGGCCCCACGCGCCGCTGGCCACCGACGTGCTGGTGCCGGTGGAGGTCGCCCGGCGCGTGGCCCCGCGGATCGGCGCGCTCGTCGCGCCCCCCGTCAACTACGGCCTGTCGTACCCGCACCTCGGGTTCACGGGCGTCGTCAACCTGCGGATCCCCACGTTCATGGCGGTCGTGGAGGACCTGTGCACGGCGCTCGCCACGGCGGGCTTCCGGCGGATCGTGTTCCTCAACGGCCACTACGACAACACCTACGCCATCGCGTACGCCTGCGCCAACGTCGCCGACCGCCTGCCGCCGGGGACGACGACCTACCCCGTGAACTACTGGGACGGCATGACGCCCGACGAGGCCGCCGAGTTCTTCGACCCCTCGAACGGCCTCCACGCCAACAAGGGCGAGACGGCGGCCGTGCTCGCGATCGACGCGGGCCTCGTGGACATGGAGCTCGCGAACGCCGAGTTTCCGCCCTTCCCCGAGGTCACCAGCCCGGCGCCCGTGCACACCGCGTTCTTCTTCTCGGCCCCGGGATCGGTCCACCGCGCCACCGTGTCGGGGACATGGGGCGACGCGCGCGAGGCCACGCCCGAGTTCGGCGAGCGCTACCTCGCGGTGGTGACCGAGGCGACGATCCGGATCCTCGACGACGTCGCCAGGACCCAGGCCGCGATGCCCGAGCGTCCGCGAGGCGACGGGCCGGCCTGAGCGTGCGTCGCCGCGCCCGGGCTGAGCGGGCGCTGCCGGGCCGCCTGGGCGGGCCCCCGGGCCTGAGGCGGGCATCGCCGCGCCACAGTCCCGCGGACATCGCCGGGCCGTCGCGCGCCCCTTGGTCCTTAGCCCTCGACCGCCGCTGCGAGCGCGGCCTCGACGGCGGCGATCATGTCGTCCAGCGGCATCGTCGGGACCTCGGCCGCCACCGTGCCCTCGAGCGCGGGCACGTGGACGAAGCCCGCCCGGACGGCCGACCCCTCGAGCGCGGCGAGGACCGAGTAGAACAGGTGGTTGCAGACGAAGGCGCCCGCGGTCGTAGAGACGGCGCCGTCGACCCCCGCCGCGGCGATCGCGTCGGCCATCTTGCGCACCGGGAGCGTCGCGAAGCAGGCCGCCGGTCCGTCGGGCCGGATCGGCCGCTCGGTGCGCCGCTCGCCCTGGTTGTCCACGACCGGGGAGTCGTCGAGGTTGATGCCCACCCGCTCGACCGTGACAGCGGTTCGGCCGTCGGCCACCCCGAGCATCAGCACGATGTCCGGGTTCAGGCCCCGGATCGCCTCAAGCGCGGCCTCGACCGACGGCTCGTACGCGGTCGGGAGCAGGCGCCCGTGCACGCGCGCTCCCGCGACCGCCGCGCCGTCGAGCGCGAGGGCGATCTCGCCCGACGGGTTGCGGCCAGCGCCGTCGAAGGGGTCGAAGCCGGTCAGCAGGACGACGGGCCCGCTGGGCGCCGCGGGCGAAGGCCGGGATCGGGACGACGACCGCACCTGTGCCACGGTGGCCCTCGTCAGGCTCGGAGGCGGGTCGTGACGCGCCGCTCAACCTCGTCGGTGACTGCCGCCGCGAGGCTCGTCCCGAACCGCCCTGCCAGCCGGTCGAGGAGCGGCCGGCGCAGGTGGGCGGTGGTGGAACGGGCCGGGACGCCCGCCTTGCGCGCGGCGATCGCCACCGCCCGCTCGAGGTCGCCGATCTCGTCGACGAGCCCGAGGTCGCGCGCCTCGCGCCCGAGCCAGACCTCGCCGGTCGCGAGCTCCCGCACGCGCTCGGGCGCCATCCGCCGGCCCGCGGCCACCCGCCCCACGAAGGCGCCGTAGAAGGCGTCGACGACCGCCTGCTCCTTCGCGAGCTCCTCCTCGCTGTCCTCGCGCCACGGCGCGCCCATCCCCTTGAGCCGCCCGGCGCGCGTCTCGGTGACGCTCACGCCCAGCCGGTCGAGCAGCCGGGGGAGGCGCGGCGAGGCGGAGATGACGCCGATCGACCCGACGACCGCGTTGGGCTGGGCGACGATCGTCGAGGCGGCCATGGCCGCGAGGTACGACCCGGACGCGCCCACGCCCCGGATCGCCGCGACCAGCGGCTTCTTCGCCGCAAGCCGCTCGAGGGCGAGGAACATGTCGTCGCTCGCGGTGGCCGAGCCGCCGGGCGAGTCGATGTCGAGCACCACGGCGGGAACGCGCCTCGATTCGCGGAGGCGCTTGACGAGCTCGATCCAGTCGGCCGTGCGCGCGCCGCCGCCGATCGGGCCGAACAGCCGCAGGACCGCGACCCGGTCGGGGCGCCGACGGCGGATCCAGGGGCCGATGACGGGCAGGCGGCGCACGAGGCTCATCGGTTGCAGCGTAGCGCAGGCGGCGGGCCGGGCAGGGCGGCGTGCGGTCGCCGCACCTGTGCGGGTTCGACGGCGTGGCGTCTGCCGGCCATGTCCGGGCGTCGCGGGCGACGTCGCGGACCGCATGGCGCCTGCCTGATTGGGCTCGCCGCCAGCCTCAAGATCTGCCCCTTCGGGCAGTCGCCCCACCGGGGGCGACGGCGATGATGACCGCTGACGCGCCGCGCCACGGCCGCGTCCAAGTCGACGCATGCGAGGTGCGCGCGTGCGAGAGCAGCAGATGGCCAGGCAGCCGGACGTGTCGGCCCCTGGCGCGACGAGGACCAGCGCCCGCTCTCCCGGCACGACGCTCGCGGGCCGGGTGGCCGGGCTGCAGGGCACGGCCGGCAACCGCGCCGTCGCCGAGCTCATCGCCCTGCAGCGTGCCGCTGCCGTCGCCCAGGATCGGCTCGAGTTCAACGAGCCCGGCGCGCCGACCCCGGCCGCCATGGCGAGGGCGCAGGTTGGCCCCGCGATCACCCGCGACCTTGCGATGGCGCAGTCCGAGTACGACTTCATCGCATTCGCCCTGCGGGACATGGAGGACCGCGAGCGGCCCGAGCGCCGAGACGAGGCCGAGCGCCTCGGGGCGATGCTCCCGGCCGAGCTGCCGCAGGGGACCTCCCGCGAGGACCTCGAGGCCCGCCAGAAGGTGCTCCTCAAGCGCATCCAGCAGGCGCAAGCAGACACGCGGCTGCTCGACGAGCCGGGCTCATCGGCGGCCGCCATCAACGCCCTCATGGCTCGGCGCGGCTCGCGGCTCGACGTCGGCACCAGCAGCGGTCCGGGCCGAGACGCCCTGGCGACCGCGGCCGGCGCCGGCGGCTGGCGTTCGACTGACCGGGGCGCGGCGCGTTCGGACGAGTCGACGGTGAGCAACCTCGCGGGCGGTCGGGAGGCGACCTGGAAGGCGACGTCGTCGTCCCAGCTCGACCTGCTCGGGCAAGGCATCACCAAGACCACCGGAACCGGGCTGACCGCGACCTCGACCCAGGGGACCAAGACGACGCTGGAGAGCAAGTCGGATCAGACCCAATGGGACCTGTCGGGTGGAGACCTCACGCGCGCCAAGACGACCACCGCCACCTCCCAGGATGCCGAATTCGGCCGCCGGCACCTCGTCGAAGTCGAGCCGCGCCACCACCACGAAGGTCGGCACGGGCGGCTGGTCCACGTCCACCACGAGCACCGAGCAGTCCGGCGACACGGCCTACTCCGCCACGACCACGACGGGCGTGACGCGTGGCGACGGGAAGCTGGGGGCGACGCGGACCTCGTCGTCAAGCGCCGGGATCGTCGACGACCAGGGCAAGCTCGTCCGGGGGACCGAGTCCTCGAAGACTGCGACGGGGGGCGTCATCGCCGGCCCGGACGGCTACGGCCAGTACGCGGGCGTGTCGGGAGCCCATGCATACACCCCGCGCAAGGGCGTGAAGCTGGGCACCAGCGGGGGGCTCGACGGCCGCTACACGGTCAACGTGACCGCAGTGCCGGGAACCGATCCGCCCAAGTACCAGATCGTGGTGACCCTCACCCTCGGCGCCAAGGTCGGCGGCAGCGCCTCGGGCGAGAAGGAGTGGAAGGCCGACGAGGGCCAGCGGGTCTCGACGGGCACCAAGGCCGGCGGCACGGCGTCGGGAGCGGCATCGGGCGCCGTGACCGCCACCTTCACGCACGTGATGGCCGAGGACGATGCGGCGGCGTACCTGGCGACGCTCCAGTCACCCGCGGGAGGCGGGGCGGGCGCGACCGGCGCACCCCGCGAGATCGCGATCCTCCGGGCGGCCCTGGCAGACGGGGACTCGGCCGCCATCGCGATGCTCCGCGGCACCAAGGCGGCACTGGCCGGCGATCCGGCCGCGGCCGCGGCCCTCTCGGAGGGCGATTCGGTGGACGTCAACGTGTCCGGCAAGCTCGAGGCCAAGGCGTCCGCCAGCGGCCAGGGCGGCGGTGGAGGTCCGTCCCTCGGTCTCGAGGGCGGTGCCAGCATCGCCCGCGAGTTCGACCTCAAGATCACGAAGGTCGGGGGCAAGGTGGTCGTGACCGCCACGCCCAAGACCACCACCAGCTGGTCGGCCGGCGGCAGCGTCGGCCTCGGCGCGGGCAGTTTCGGGTACACCCACGGGGAGACCGACACCTCGAGCCGGTCGATCGCGTTCACCCTGGACCCGGCCGCCCCCGACTTCAGGCAGCGCTATGCGCAGATCACGGGCGCCACGTCGATCGCGCAGCTGACTGCGGTCGCGAGCCAGCACCACGACCTCGTCAACTCCGACACCACCACCGTCGGCTCGTCGAGCGACGACACCGTCAAGGCGGGCGTCGGCCCGGTGTCGGTCTCGTTCGGGCAGGGCGCCGGGCGGACCACGAGCGCGACGGTCGACGCCGACAACAAGGTCAGCACCACGTACGGGGCGAGCAACACGGGCGGCATGGACGTCTCGGTCGCCGGCCTGCCGAACGTGGGCTACCACGAGACCGACAAGCTCACAGCGACGGTCTCGAGCGACAACAAGGCCACCGCCGACGTGGGGACCACGACCTCGGAGACGACCGTCGGGTCCTCCCTCGAGCAGCTCGGAACCAGCCTCAAGGAGAAGCCTGTCGGCACCGTGCTCGGACTCGTGACCGGCGGCCAGAAGCCGACGGCGGCCAAGACCGACGTCGCCGGCATGCAGCTCTCGGACGCCGACTTCGAGACGCTGGCCGCCACTGCCCAGCGGCCGGGCGACTGGAACCGCCCGGTTGCCAGCCCCCGGCTGCTCGAGGACTGGCAGGTGGCCCGGCGGAGGATCGCGGAGGCCAAGGGCGACCGGAACCAGATCGCCCAGGCGCTGCGCGACTTCGTGGGGACCGAGGGCGGCGACCGCGCCAAGGCCATCGAGGCTCTCGTCCGGCCGCCTGGATCGGCGGAGGGCGGGCGCCTGTACGAGTGGCCCGGGGAGGCAGCGGCCGAGCAGGCCTCGTTCGCCGCCCTCGTGGACGCCGACCCGCTCGTGGGCGCCCGGGCGCTGGAGAAGCAGGGGCACCACTCGGCCGCCCTCGACGCGGTGAACAGCGCCAGGACACGCCTCGACGCGCTCGTGTCGGGCCTCGAGTCCAAGCGCGACAAGTTCAGCAACGGCGCCGCCTTCGGCGAGATGCTCTCGCGGGCCGCGACGCGCCAGGGCGAGGTTGCGAGGGAGGCGGCCCTGATCTCGGCGCGCATGCGGACGGGCACCACCCCGCCGCCCCCGCCCCCGGCCGGGGTGACGTGGGTGCCGACCGCCGAGCAGGACGCCCAGGCCAAGGTCAACGCCGAGGCCGACAAGGCGCAGGCGAAGACGACCCTCGACGGGTACGTGAAGGCCATGAACGGCTGGCTCGCGACGCAGGCGCGGGATTTCGGCATCGTCCAGACCGAGCTGGCCAAGAAGGACGCCTGGTTCGACAAGCCCGACCCGATCGTCATGATGAAGGCCCTCAACGACCTCCGCGACAACGTCTACCCCGACTGGGACGCCACGCTGACCAAGGCGCGTGCGGAGGCGACCAAGGCCGGTCTGGACCCGTGGGCGATTCAGCCGATGCCGGCGCACGGGTGGTGGAACAAGCTGCACAAGGACTCCGTCGCCCTCTGACGCCGCACCGGGAACCGCCGCCCGCCGATGGCGTCCGGTGTCTGGCGACGGCCAGCGGCGCCTGCGGCCATTCGCGGAGGCGCGGCAGCGCCGGGGCTACCGCCGCCCCGCCGCCCCCGCGTGCTCCGCAAAGCGGGCGAGCGCATTCGCGAGCCGCATCTGGCGCGGCGTCCGCGCGCGCACCCGGAGCAGCTCGGGGCTGGCCACCACCACCGCGACGCAGCGCGCCCGCGAGGTCGCCACGTTGAGGCGGTTGAGCGAGTAGAGGAACTCCATGCCGCGCGGCGCGTCGGCCGGGCTCGACGAGGCCATCGAGTAGACCGAGACCGGCGCCTCCTGGCCCTGGAACTTGTCGACCGTGCCGACGCGGGCGCCTGCGGGAAGCGCCGCCTCGAGCAGGCCGACCTGCGCGTTGTACGGCGTGACGACGAGGACGCCGTCGAGGCCGAGCGCCCGGAGCTGGCCCTTGGCGTCGGTCCACGCCCAGCCGCCGCCGGCGAGGGTGTTGACGAGGCTGGCAACGGCGTCGGCCTCCTCGGGCGAGTCGTTCGCGTTGCCCATGTGCGCGACGAGGACGAGGCGCACCCCGGCGCCAGCGAGGTCCGCAACGGCGTCGCCGACATCCCCCGGGGCGGCAAGCGCCTGGCGGTCCAGCCCCCCGATGGGCTCGAGGCGCCCCTCGTAGAACGCCTCGGAGGTGAACGCGCAGACCGACGGGTGGAGCCGGCGGGTGCGCTCGAGGAAGACGCCCCGCTCGGGCGGCATCGTGGCCGCGCCGTCGAGGAGGTGCGCGAGGGCCGACCGCTCGGCGCCCGGCGGGTGCGAGCCCTTGACCGGCTGGTCGAGCTGCTGCGGGTCGCCGAGCAGCACGATCGACGACGCCGCCTGCGACGCCGCGACCGCGTTGGCGAGCGACATCTGCCCCGCCTCGTCGATGATCAGCACGTCGAGGAGCCCCGCGAACTCCGGGCGCGACCACAGCCAGCCCGTGCCGCCGACCACGTCCGCCTCGCGCTCCGCCAGCGCCTGGTGCGCGGCGTCGGGCGTCTTGTAGGGCGTCGCGCCGCCGAAGGCCACCCTGCCGTCGTTGTCGGCCCGCTGGCCGATCCGCGGCAGCGGCCTTCCCTCGCGCGCCGCCACGTCGGCGACCTCGCCCAGCAGGTGGCCGATGACCTTGTGGCTGTTGGCGGTGACGCCGACGCGGAGGCCCCGCTCTGCGAGCGCGATGGCGATCCGCGCGCCGATGTACGTCTTGCCCGAGCCCGGCGGCCCCTGGATGGCGAGGTAGCTGCGGTCGAGCGCGTGCGCGGCGGCCACGGCGCCGCTCACCGCATCGCCCGCCCCGGCGCCCGCCCCGGCGCCGACGGGCTCGCCGTCGGCCTGGCCGGCCCGCGGCGGGCGGCGCAGCAGGAGGTCGCGCCCAGCGCGGAAGGGGCCGTCGGCGTCGACCCCGTGCTCGGCCACCCACTCGCCGGTGCGCACGAGGCTGTCATGGAGCACGCCCGCGTCCACGTAGTCGAAGGGGATCAGGCAGATCACGGCACCCGGGTCGTCCACCGCGGTGTGCTTGAGGTCGACCGTGCGCGCCGCCTCGTCGAGGGCGACCACCGCGCCCGGGCTGGCGCCGCCCGGCGTCCGGACGCCGCCGCCTACCTTGACCGCGTACTCCTGCTCGGGGAACGAGTAGCGGTAGACGATCGAGCGCTTGTCCGGCCCGAGCTCGCCCTCGTAGCGCAGGCCGCTGAGGGGCTCGGGGGCATCGAGCCGCTCCTCGTCCGTCATGCCGTCCTTGAGCTCGTACCAGCGGTGCCAGAACGACTTGTCCTCTCGGCGGTGCCACCAGAGCAGCTGCGCCAGAAGCCAGCGGGCGTGCCCGCCCTCGGTCCCGTCGTCGGCCCCGCCCGGCGCCAGGCGCTCGGCCAGCGCCGCCACCGCGTCGAGCTCGGCCGCCAGCTCGCCCTGGGCCTCGGGCTGGCGCGGCGCCAGGCGCGGCGGGTCGGCCCCCAGCCTCGCGGCGAGCGCCGGCCGCACCTCCGCCTCGAGCCAGTCGCGCAGGAGCTGCGTCGAGACGACGTCGTCGCGGTTGTACGCCTCGATCCGCGCGAGCGTCGCCTCGCCGTGCTCGCCCTCGACCCCCTGGAGCCACGCCTCGAAGGCGGCGATGGAGCTGCCCGCGTCCCGCAGGTCGATCTCGCGCGCGAAGCCGTAGAGCTTCTCGAGGCGCTTGATGGAGTAGCCCTCGACCGAGGCGCGGATCCCCTGGCGGACGACGTGGTAGAGGTCCACGAGCGTGCCCGCGCGCAGCAGCCCGTCCACCTCGTCCTCGCGCGTGCCGTGGCGGCCCATCAGGCGCTTGAGCGCGGTGGGCTCGTACGGGGCGTAGTGGTAGATGTGGATCGTCGGGTCGCCGGCCAGGCGGTCGGTGAACAGGTCCATCAGCCGCTCGAAGGCGGCGCGCTCGGCGGCCTCGGTCACCTCGCCGCGCGCGTCGCGCGACCAGAACGCGTGGAACGCCGATTGCGGCTGCCCGTCCGGCCCGGCCACCGTGACGCCCGGCTCGAGCACGCCGAACAGGTAGTCGATGCCCTCCTCGCCCGCGTACGGGTCGCCCTCGATGTCGAAGAACAGGTCGCCCGGTCGCGGCCCCGGCAGCGCGAGCAGGCCCCGGTCCGGCTCGAGCGTGCCGTCCCGCAGCCGCGACGGCTCGGCCAGCTCCCACAGCCGGCCGCCGCCAGGCGAGGTGTCGCGGACCTGGATCGCCGCCTGGCGCTGCACGCGTTCGAGGCTCGCCGGGCTCACGCTGTCGAGCCGGGGCACCACCGGCAGCTGCAGCCCTGCGAGGCTCGTCCGGGTGTCCACGCCGCGGTCCGCCAGCGCCCGCCGCTGGCGCGACGTGATCCCGGCCACGAGCGAGAGGTGGTCGTCGGCGCGGCGGCGCTTCGTGCACACCTCGTCCCAGGCGCAGACCTCGCAGTGCTCCACCGGCTCGGGGTAGGTGCCGGGCGGCGGGTCGGCGGGCTCCGCTGCGTCGACGTGCGCCTCGAACAGGCGCTTGGCGAGCCGGTAGTAGGCCATGAAGTCGGCGACGCGGTAGGTCGCGGTCTCGCGCGCCCTGCCGCCGAGGACCACGTGGAGGTGCTCGGGCTCGGTGCCCTGGATCCGCGCCAGGCCCTCGACGTACGAGCAGATCTGGAGGACGGCGCTCGCCTTCACGTGGCGGGCGAGCTTGGTGTCGGCCACCTCGTAGCTCCACGGGCCGAGGCGGCTGGGCGTGTCCACACGGAGCAGGAAGTCGGCGTGGCCCCGCCACCGGCCGTCGAAGAACGTGGCCTGGTAGACGACGTCATCGCCGGCGCGGAGGGCGCGCTCCGTCTCGGCCGCCGCGGCGCGCAGCTGCTCGGCCCGGTCGGCGATCGAGCCGTCGAGCTCGATCCGGGTGACCGTGTGCCCCGCCGCCTCGAGGTCCTCGAGGTAGCGCTCCTCGTGCTCGAAGCCGCGCTTGCGGATGACGTCGAGCTCCGGGTCGTCGCGGTACGGCCGCTCCGCGAGGCCCGCCAGGCGCGCGAGCTCCAGACCGGTGAGGTGCTCGCAGGCGAGGAAGCCCACGAGGTCGGTGGCGGCGAAGACGCGGGTCCCGTCGAGGAGCTGCATGCGCAGCTCAGCCTACCCGGCGCGGTGACAGCTCAGGTGGCACGGCCGGTCGCCACGCCCCAGCCGGCTCGCGGGGTGCGCGGCACGAGGCCAGGTGTCAGGCGGCCGAAGGTTCCGGGTCGTAGCCCAGCCGTCCGCGCGTCGACACGATCAGCACGAGCGCGATCGCGCCGAAGGCGACGACGCCGACCGACATCGGGCCCGCTGGCAGGATCGGCACCATCGAGAGCGACGCGTTGATGCCCGCGTGGGTGACCATCGCCATCCACAGGCTGCCGCCGGTCCGGTTGTAGACCCACGTGAGCAGGGGGCTGAGCGACAGCACGAGCACGAGGAACAGCGCGATCGTCGCCGGATCGGAGCCTCCGTTCTGGGCCGCCCACTCGGGGATGAGGAACTGCGGAAGGTGCCACGCTCCCCACAGGACCCCGAGCGCGAGGGTGCCGGGAAGCGGCCCCATCGAGCGCTCCAGGCGGGGCAGGGCGAACCCGCGCCAGCCCGGCTCCTCGAACAGCGGCCCGCTGAAGAAGCCCACGACGAGGAAGAACGCGAATGTCGCGGCCATCGTTGCGGGCGCGGCGGCCCGGAGGGCGTCGACGCCTCCCGGCAGGACCGCCGTCGCGGCAAGGCAGGCGGCGGGCAGGCCGACCACGGCGAGCGCGTACCAGCGGACGGGCTGGCGCCACGTCCGGCCGGCACGCCGCATGTCGCGGTACGCGGGAGTGCCGCCGATCGCGGTGAGCACGACCCGCGCCGCGATCGTGGGACCCAGGGTCTGGACGAAGATGACCACCGCGGCGTCGTAGCCCATCACGCCGTACAGGACCAGGAGCAGGCTCCACGAGACCGCGTAGGCGAGCAGGAAGAATGCCGGCAGCGGGTGGATGCGGACCAGGTCGGCAAGACCGGTGTGCCGCCCGCGGGCAGGTGCAGCCTGCGCGATCATGCCGGCCTGACCCCGGCCGTGGCACGGCCCTCGGCCCGGCCCTCGGCCCGCGCGAGCACCACCGACGCGATGGCCATCCAGAGCGTGAACGTGAGGATGGTGACGCGGCTGTACCCGGGCGTCATCTCCGCGGCGATCTGAAGGATGGAGACGTACAGCGCGGCGGCAGCGACACCGGCAAGGAGGAGGAGCGGCTGGCGCGCGGATGGCGAGCGGGTCATGGAGCGGCCTCTGCACCGGAGGAGCTCGGACCGAGGTGGCGGGACGTCGTCCGTCGCCCTCGGTGGGGAGTCTCTCCGCAGGAGGCCATGCCGATTAGAGCGGGACGTACCGATCCTCCAGACCAGGTGGTACCGCAGGCGGATGCTCATTGGGCATGCCGCAGCCCGCCGTTGGCCATGCGGAGCACAGGGTGCCTGGCGGCCCACTTGTCATCAAGGCGTCACGAGCCGTCATCAAGGCGTCAGCGCGCGGGTGGAGGATCGGGGTACGAGTTCGCTCAAGGAGATGTCCCCGACATGACCCGCACTGGTCTCGCGCTTCGCATCGGCTCGGTCGCGATGCTGGCCGCACTCGCGGCAGCCTGTTCGGGCGCGGCAACGCCCGCGCCGTCGATGGCCCCCGAGTCGATGATGCCGAGCGAGTCCATGGCCGCCGCGTCCATGGCGCCCGAGTCCATGGCCGCGCCGTCCATGGCGCCCGAGTCCATGGCGCCCGAGTCCATGGCGCCCGAGTCCATGGCACCCGGCGCTTCCGGCTCGGTGACCAAGGACGGGACGGGCACCTTCCACGCGGTCGACGGATCGGCGTCCGGGACCGCCACCCTCTACCACGACCACGCGGCGGGCAAGTTCTACGGGACCTTTGAGAACTTCACGACGGCCTCCGCCAGCGGCGTCCACGTGCTGCTGGTGACCGGGAGCGACGTCACGGCCAGCAGCCAGGTCGACCCGTCCAAGGCGCTCGACCTCGGCGCGCTGACCTCGGCCTCCGGCATGGTCGACCTCCCCCTGCCGGCCGGGATCGACCCCTCGAACGCGATGGGCTACCACACTGTCGTCCTCTGGGACACGGCGATGGCCCACGCGATCGCGGCCGCACCGCTCCGCTGAGCCTCCCCGTTTCGAGCCCGCCAGGGGCGCCGGTCCCCGGCGGGCTCGCGCGCGTCCCGACGACTGCCCGGGAGGCGGTCCGGTGTCGTGATCTGCTGCTGAGACGGCGGCGGAGATCGCGCACTGCCAGTGCACCGCCGCGTCCTGACCACTCGGCGCCTCGTCGTTGTCCCACCACGGGTTGCCCGCGGGCGATCCGGCGACTCCTCGGGGCGCCCGGACGCCGCCCCGACCGTCCGCCGGGGTCCCGCCCTCGTGGGCCCCCAGGGCCATCGTGGGTCCCCAGGGCGTCCGTCAGGAGGCGGTTAACGGACGCCGCTCCCGCGCCAGCCGCTCGAGCAGCGCGACCGCGACGCCGGGGGGCGCGAGGGCGGCGATCTCGTCGGCGACCCGGCTCGCGGCCTCGCGGCAGGCCGCATCGGCGAGCACCGACGCCACCGCCTCGCGGACGTCGTCGGGCGTGGCCCGGATCGCGTCGAGCGCGCGGCCAGCGCCCAGGGCGCTGATGCGCACCGCGTTGAGCGGCTGGTCGGCGCCGATCGGGAGGACGACCATCGGGCGCCCGTGGGCGAGCGCGCCGAGGGTGCTGCCGGAGCCGCCGTGGGAGACGACGAGGTCGACGTGCGGCAGGACCTCGGACTGGGGGACGAACCGCTCGAGGCGCACGTTGGCCGGCTGGGGGCCGAGGCTCGCCGGGTCGATCTCGCGGCCGACCGTCACGAGCACATTGGCCCGGAGCTCGCGGAGCCCGGCCAGCACCCGAGAGAAGAGGTCGCCCGACTCGTGGTTGAAGACGGTGCCGAGGGTGAAGTAGACCGACGGGGCGCCCTCGATCGCCCGGCTCCAGTCCGGCGCCGGGCCGGTCTTGCCGCCGGTTCGATCGGCGTCGACGATCCGGATCCGGTGCGTCGTGGGTGGTGCCTGGTGCCCGGGGTCGTGCAGGCTCGCGGGGAATGGCGACACGACCAGGTACCGGCTCAGCATCTCCCCGGACGGATCGGGCTCGAGCCCGTACGCGGCGCGCACCGCGTCGTAGCCCTCGGCGAAGGGCGCGGCCGCCATCCCGAAGGCCATCACCTGGACCGTGGCGTGCGGGATGCCGAGCCGCTCCGCGATGATCCCGGCTGCCGGATCGGTCTCGTCCCACACCACCACGTCGGGCCGCCAGCGCTCGAACGCCGTGCGCAGGCCGGGGGCGCGGGCACGCGCCACCCGCTGCCCGAAGCCGAGCACGAGGTCGCGCGCCTCGCGCCCCATGTCAATCGGGGCGAGCGGTCGGGTCACCGGCTCGAGGCCGTCGTCGGTGCCCGCGGGGAAGCAGGTGAAGCCGAGCGCCTCGACCTTGGGGACCATCCACGGCCGCCCCGCGAAGGCGAGGTCGTGACCGGCCGCCGCGGCCGCCCGGGCGATGGGCACGAGCGGGTCCAGGTGGCCCTGGCCGCCCGAGAAGGTGAACATGACGCGCATCGGCTCGACTATCCCCGCTGCCGGGCGCTGCCTCGGCTCACGCCTAGCATGCGCCTGCGGCCGTCGGGGCGCGGGATGACCGGCGCCCGCGCCGCGTCCGCGGCGACGTCCACCGGGATCAAGCCGGGAGCTGCGGCGCAGACCCCGCTGCCCCGATCGTCGGCGGCCGCCACTGCGACGGGCGGGGATGGAACGCGCGGCCCTCGGTCGGGCCCGGGTGCTCCGACCAGGCCGCGGAGCCGCGTGTTCTCGGCCCGCAGGCGCTCGACCTCGCGCCGGAGCTCGGCGTACGACTGGTCGTTCCGCGATAGGGTCTCGTCAGTCTCGTCCGTGCCGGAGCACTCCACAACTACTATAAAGTCTTTAGAGTAGCTGATATGATCCCGGCATGATCTCCGGACAGCCGACGCTCGAGCAACTCCGCCTCCTGCCCGCCCCGGAGCGGCTCGACTGGCTGCGCACCACACCGGAGGGCCAGTGGCTCGAGCGGAAGAGCCCCCGAATTCGCGGCAGGTCGCTCGCCGACGCGATGATCGGGCTCGCGAACGCGGAGGGCGGCCTGATCTGCGTGGGCATCGAGGAGGGGCGCGTCCAGGGCGTGGACGGGGCCGGCCGCCTGGTGAACGAGTGGCGGCAGGCCGCCGTCGACTTCAGCGTCCCTGCCGTGCGGCACGCGTTCGAGCTGCTCGCCTGCACCAACGTGCACGGCGAGCCCGACCACGTCGTCGTGATCGACGTCGAGGCGAGCGAGCGGGTGCACGAGAACCCCGCCGGGGACACCTATCTGCGAATCGGCGACGAGAACCGGAAGCTCGGCCCGTTCGAGGCCCAGCAGCTCCGGTACGACAAGGGCGACTCCACGTACGACGCGCGGCCCCTGACCGACGCCGGGCGCGACGCGCTCGACGACGACCTCGTCCGCCGCTACCTGGCGGCGATTCGGGCGGGGGACGGCGAGCGGGCCCTCAAGGCCCGTGGGCTCGTCGCGGAGCGCGCAGGCGAGCTCGTACCGACCGTCGCCGGGATGCTCGTGCTGGGGTCGGAGCCCCAGGCGCACTTCCCCGAGGCGTATGTTCGTCTCCTCCGCTACCGGGGGACGACCCGGGAGACGGGCTCGCGGTCGAACGTCGACCACGACGTGCGGCTCGCGGGGCCGCTGCCCGAGCAGATCGCCACCGCCCGCCGCCGGCTTCCCCGTTGGCTCCCTGTGGTCGCGCGCCTGGGAGACCGCGGCAGGTTCAGCCGGGAGTCGCACATCCCTCAGCCCGCCTGGCTTGAGGCGATCGTCAACGCTGTCATCCACCGCTCGTACGCGATGGGCGGCGACCACACTCGGGTCGAGGTCTTCGACGATCGTATCGAGGTCGAGAGCCCGGGCAGGCTCCCCGGACTTGTGCGCGTGGACACGATCCGTACGACCAGGTTCGCGCGCAACCCGCGGATCGCGCGCGCAATGGCTGACCTGGGCTTCGGTCGGGAGCTCGGCGAGGGGGTTGACCGGATGTACGCGGAGATGGAGCGGGCCGGCCTGCCGGAGCCGGTATTCGTCCAGACGGCCGCCTCGCTCCGCGTCACGCTCCTGGACGATCCCGCCGGCGCCCGGATGCTCGCGGCGCTGCCGCCGGGTTCGGAGCGGTTTGTCGAGCACCTCATCCGGACGGGCCGGGTCACCACGAGCGAGGCGGTCTCGCTGCTCGGCGTGTCCCGCCCGACCGCGATCGCATACCTGCGGCGGCTCGAGGCGGGCGGCTTCATCGAGGCGGTCCGCACTTCCCCGAAGGACCCCCGCGGGTTCTGGCGACCGGCCACGCAGCGATGACCATGGGGCCGCGCTCGGCCTGATCCAGCGGGCTGCCAGGAGCGATCGCGAGCGCTGTGCTCTGGTCCCGGCGACCAGAATCCGGGCGCGGACGACCAAGCAGGGTGTCGCCCGGAGCACAAAGTGGGGAAGTGGAGCGGGAGACGGGATTCGAACCCGCGACATTCTGCTTGACGGATCGGTTTGCGATGGTTCCGAAGGATGGAGCGGTCCGCGGGACGAGGGCGCACCCCGACGAGCCGAAGCTTGAGGCCTTCCAGAACAAGGTCGAGTTCGAGGATGACCTGTGCGATTCGCTCGGGATCGAGCGCGGATCCATCCTGATCTCATGCACAGCGGGGATACCACTCTTCAAGCGGGCCGACTCTCGCGTCCGAATCCAAGGGCAGATCCAGAAGCTGGCTGAGGTGGAGACGGATCCACCGTCAGGAGCGCTTTCTGAGTTGCGGCGGAGGCACCTGGGTCTTTGGCGGTTCTATGTATTCGCCGAACCCAAGTTGGTAGACGCGGGCATGGGGCCGGTGATCGCAGACGCAGTTGCCCTGGGCCTAAGTGAGACCGACGTCACGAACTCGTTGCGCCGCTCGAGGCAGCCAGCAGGCTGGGCGATCATCGACCGTTTCGGCGCAACCCTCGAAGCGCAGGGTGAGGCGCCGCTCACAAGCGGAGAGCGCAGGGAGCTACTGCAATCCGTCGCGAGGTCCCCATCCCGCCCCGGAGCCGACTCTCGGCTCCCCTACAACGACCTCCTCGGAAAGCGTCTGAACGCTGCTCGCAAGCCGACTCAGCCGAGGCTGGAGCTTGACGGCGACCCGTAGCCTTCGATGACAGACCCTGCCGCCCGCGCCCGCATCCGCAATTGGGCAGCCGCCTGCGCCCGCAGCCTGCAGCCCACAGGCGACAGCAACATCGCCGATCTTGAGCGGGTCGCTCGCGATCGGCGAGTTCGCGAGATCTCTACGGCACCCCTGGAGGAGGAGGCTAGGCTGGTGCCAAGGGGTGACGGGTTTGTCCTCACACTACGAGACGACCCTCGCTCTCCAGGGTACCCGTACCGGGTTCGGTAGACGCTCGCCCACGAGATCGCGCACACGCTCTTCTGGTCTCTCGACCGCGGCGGGCCTGTCAGAACGTGGCCCGCAGGGCTCCCATCGGACGTCTACGAAGAGGAGGCATGTGATCTGGTCGCCGAGTACCTACTCCTGCCGGAGGAGCGCCTGGCGGCCGCAGCAGATGGGCTCCAGCCGAGCATCGGATCACTCCGGCAGCTCAGCGCGCGGTTCGCCGTGTCGCTAAGGCCAGTGGCCTGGGCGCTCGCGGAACGCGGCATCTGGGACTTTGTGCTGCTCTATGTGCAACCTGAGGACCGGTCCTCACCCGACGGGCGGGTTATCCTTGCGTGGGCCATATCGAGCGGCCGCATCCCCTTGTTCAAGGGCTCACATGTGGAGTGCGATAGTCACGCGCTGCGCGGCGCCCTTGGCGGGCTTCCCTTCGCCTCCGATGAGGCTCATCTGCAGATCGGAAGACTCCTCATTCAATCGCCGCGCGTGGAGTTCGCCGCAGTTGGGCTACGCGGCCGGGGCGCACTCTGCCTAATCGACCTCCGGCTGGAGGGAAGCGGAACCTCGGCGATCGGTCGTCATCGCCGCCGAGATATGCGTGATCAACTAGACCTCGCGAACGACAAGGCGGGCGCTAGCGGGCTGGGGCCAAGGCGCTCACAACCAAGGTCATCCGGTTGACCGGCCAGTGCAAGCAACGGGACCGAGTCGAAAGATCAGGATGCCGCACTTCCCGACGCTAACTCCCGTTGGATGGCCTAGCGAACGTACGCACTAACGTACACGAATCGCTTGAGACGCCAGTCCGGCGGGTCTAGGGTCTCGCTATGGCAAGAACACGAGCCGAGGACCTTCCTCGACGGATCGCCGAAGGCGCCTCCATCGCCAGTCCGGCGGGTGAGGCCGAAGCGCTCCGCGCCATGCCGGGTGCACGACGTCGAAGTTGATGGCGCGCCATGCTGCACGTCCCCACGATCCTCGACATCCTGGGCCCGGCGGTGCCGTTCGCGCTGGCCGCGGTCGGGGTGTACCTCCTGGTCAAAGCCGCGCCGGTCGTCGTCGCGATCGCCCGGCAGCGCGGGTACGAGGAGGCGGGCGCGGCCGAGAGCGTCCGGCTGACCATCGAGCCGCCTGCGGGCCTGGACCCGGACCCGGCCCTCGCGGTCGAGCTCGTCCGCGGGCTCCACCCCCGGCAGCGGCGCGGGGTCGACGGCTGGCGGGTCGGCTGGCCGCCGCTCGAGCTCCGGGTCGTGTGGCGCGGCCGGCGGCTCGCCTGGGAGCTCGTGACCGGCCCCCAGCTGGCGCGCCTCGCCGAGGCGCAGCTGCGCACGCTGTACCCGGGCGTCCAGGTCGACACGGGAAAGCCAGCCGACCGGCCCGCCGCAGCGGTCGCCGTGGGCTGGCTGACCGCGTCGAGCTCCTGGCCCCTGTGCGAGGCCGCCTCACCCGAGGCGCGGGTCCTGCGGGCGCTCGCGGGCGCCCTGGAGACCGCGGGCTCGCCCGCCGAGGTCCGGCTCCGCCTGGTCGCCCGCCCGGTCCCGCCCGACGCCTGGAGGCGGCAGGTGGGCGAGCGGGACGGGTCCACGGGGATCTCGATGGGCACGATCATCGGCACCGCGATCGTCGACGGGCTGCTGTTCCGCGAGACCTCGAGCCTCGCGTCGCGGGAGGAGTCGCCGCGGCTGTCGCCCGCCGAGCGCGAGGCGCAGGCGCGCAAGCGGCGGGGCGTGGTCGGCTTCGAGGTCGGGATGGCGCTCGAGGTGGCCGGGGTCGGTGCAGACGAGGCCGAGGCGCTCCTGTGGCGCCTGGTCCACTTCACCGCGGGGCTCGACGACGGTGCGCAGGGGATCCGGTGGGACGTCCGGCGGGGGCCCTCGGCCCGGCTGCCGCGCGCCCGGCTCGCCGACTGGGAGCTCGCGGAGCTGTGGCACCTGCCTGACGCCTCGTTCGACCGGGCGGGCTTCTCGCGGTCGCGGCCCCTGGGCGCCGGCGCGCCGCCGGTCGCGCCAGACGGGGTGGGCCTCGTCATCGGGCGCAGCGGCGCCCGGCCGCTGGCGATCCCGAGCTCGGCCCTGCCGACGCACCTGGCGGCGTTCGGGGCCACCGGCTCGGGCAAGAGCACGCTGCTGCTCAACCTGGTCCTCGCGCTCACCGAGGCGGGCATCGGCGCGACGGTGCTCGACCCGCACGGGGACCTGACCGGCGAGGTCCTCGACCGCCTCCGCCCGCAGGCCGCGCCGCGCGTCCACGTCCTGCGCCTCGCCGACCGCGCGCACCCCCGTGGGTTCAACTTCCTCGAGCGCCGGTCGCCCGACCAGGCGCAGCTGGTCGCGTCCGAGTTCGTGGGCCTGTTCGAGGACCTCTGGCCGCGCTTCTGTGGCCCGAAGATGCAGCACTACCTGCGGCACGCGCTGCTCACGCTGCTCGCGTCCCGGGAGCCGCAGACCGTCATCGAGCTGACCCGGATCCTGACCGACGACGCGTTCCGCGACGGCTACCTGGGGGACGTCCGCGACCCTCTGGTCGAGGCCTTCTGGCGGACCGAGTGGCCCAGGGGCGGCGAGCGCGACCGGGACGGCTCGATCAAGGCGGTGCTCAACAAGCTCGGGGCGTTCGTGGCCTACGAGTCGATCCGCAACGTCGTCGGCCAGGGGGAGTCGACGGTCCGGCCGCGCGACGTCATGGACCGCGGCCACCTGCTCCTCGTCGACCTCTCGGGCGTGGGCGGCGACAACGCCTCGCTGTTCGGGGCGATGCTCGTCGGGCGCTACGCGATCGATGCCGTGGGGCGCCAGGACCTCCCGCGCGAGCGGCGCCGCCAGCACGTGCTCGTGGTCGACGAGGCCCAGCGCTTTGACACCCGGGCGATGGCGCGGATCGCGGTCGAGGGGCGCAAGTTCGGCCTGGCGCTGGCGATCGCGACCCAGTCGCTGCGCCAGCTCTCGGAGCTGTTCGCGCCGGTGACGGCCGAGCAGCTCGCCGACCTGGCGCCCATGCAGGTCGTGCTGAAGCTGCCGGGCCCTGACGGCCGGCGGGTCGCTTACGGCGGCGAGGTCGAGCGCTGGCCGGTCGAGGACGAGTCCGTCGCGGCGGCGCTCGTGCGGGCGTCGGACGAGAGCGACGCGCGGCCGCTGGGCCAGGTCGAGGCCGAGGTCTGGCGGCGGTCGGGCGGGCGGCAGGGAGGCCGCGACGCCGACGCGGGCCGGCGGCCCTTGCAGCGGGAGCGGCAGGTCGATGGGTGAGGCGAAGGTGGCACGCGGGCGGCAGGGGAGTGGTCCGACCCGTGCCAAGCCGGTGCCGGCGATCCGTGCGGCGGGCGATCGGCGAATTCGCGGGACAGCCCACGCCAGTGGGCTGTTCCGCCCGAATGAGCGCCGCGCCCGCATCGGCCGCATCGATCTCGGCCTGCTCGACCTCCGTGACCGGGCGTGCCTCCGCCTCCTCCGCCGCATCGAGATCGCAACTCCCGACCAGCTCGCCGTGCTGATCTATCCCAGCCGCCGGACGGCGTTCAGGCATCTGCGTCGACTCTGGCAGCTCGGCCTCCTCGAGCGCGCTCAGCTGCCCCCGAACCGCGGCGGGGTCCCGATCGCATACCGGCTCACCCGCCGCGGCATGAACCGCCTCGGCTACCGCGACCGGCGCACCGGCGGCCTCGCCCATCTTCGGCATTCGCTCGACACCGTCGCCGCCGTGTGCGCGCTCGCGCGTCCTGCTGTCGACTCCTTCGGCCCGATCCTGCCCGCCCAGCTCTGGCTGCCCGAGTCGACCGCCGCCGATGCCGGCGCCGAGCCCGCCCGCCCGGACGCCATCTTGGTCCTGCAGGTCGACGGCGGCTCGGGCGTCCTGTGCGTGGAGACCGACGAGGCGACCGAGCACGCGCCGCAGATCCAGGCGAAGCTCGAGACCTACGCTCGGGCGCTCGCCGGCCGCGACGGCTGGCACGTCCTCTTCGTCGTCCCGACCACCGCGCGGCTCAGCTGGCTCCGGCGGGTGGCACGGCCCGACCTGGTTGATCGCGGGTGGGCCGTCGTCCTGGCGGATCTCGAATCGGAGGGCATCGACGCGGCCGTCGCCCCGCTCGCCCGCTCGGGCCGGGCTGGCAGCCTCAGCTCGCTTGTGAGCGATCCTCGGCCACGCCGGAGCTCGACGCCCGTCGGCTCCGACGCCTGGGTCGAACTGCTCGGCTCCGGCGGGGGCGAGGAGCTTGACGAGGTCCTCCCGTGAGGCGCGAGTCGCTCACCCCGTCCGAGCGCATCCTGCGCGCCCGCATGGCCGCCTACGCGCTCCACGCCCGCAATGACCCCCGCGAGACCACCAAGCCCGCCCGCCGCGCCTTCGACGAGCGCTTCCTCGACGAGGTCGATCCCGACCGCCGCCTCCCAGAGCGCGAGCGCCTCCGCCGCGCCGACGCCGCCCGCCGCGCCTACTTCACGCGGCTGGCGTACCTGTCCGCGCGGTCGCGGAAGCGGGGAACACGTTCCGTCGTCCGCCCGCCGGCGGGAGCACCGCGCGATCGGAGCCATGACGAACGCGGCAGTTGACCGATGTGCATCGAACCCGTGGCCCCTGTGTTCCTCGAGTCGCGGGCCGGATCGGCAGTGGGGCGAGTCCGGCGAAGCGACAGGGGTTGGGACGGCGCATGCAGGGCCAATCGCGAGGCGACGCTGATCTTGGGAGCCGTCCGGCGCGAAGCGCCTGACCTACCTCGGCGCCGCACTGTCCGAGGCTGCAGTGGCCGAGACGAACGCCCGGTCGCCGGCTTGGCTCTCGATCGCCAGACCTACGAGCGGCGAAGACGCGCTCGCACGAGGAAGGCGATGCTCACGAGAAGCAGGAAACCGCAGACGACGAAGAAGCCTCCGACGCCGACGACCGCTCGGACGAGCCACAAGGCTCCGAATAGCGCCCACATTAGCCCGAACCGTCGCACGCGGTCGCGGGCGATGGGCGGGTTATGCGGGCGGCTGCCCGGGCCTAGCAGCCACAGGAGCGTACCGACGGCGACGAGGAAGAACATCGCGGCAACCGCCACCGCGAACCAGCCTTCGCCGGCAAACCACCTCGGATCCATCGCGACCCCCGTTTCGCACGCGCTCCGTGCTCCTCCGATCTTCGCCGCTGCACGAGGGCTGCGCAAGGCCACTCGGACCGCTCAGGGCAGGGCGGCTCTAACCTCGGGGAAATCAACCGTTCGTCCGGCCTTGCCGGCGGACTGGCAGTGGGGCCCCTTGACTGACGCTATTGTCTGAACTATTTTCACATGACAATGGTTGAGGCAAGACTCTCCGACTGGATGCCCGCGTCCGAGGCCGCCGCCGCGCTCGGGCTGACGCGGCAGCGGGTCCTCCAGCTCGTGGGCGATGGAGCGCTGCGCTCAAGGGTCCTCGGCCACCAGACGCTGGTGCGGCGCGAGGACGTGGAGGCACGCCTGGAACTGCGCCCAGCCGGCGGCCGCCGCTACTCGCCCCGTCGAGCCTGGGCGCTCATCCTGCTCTGGGACGGCGCCGCACCGCCGGGCCTCGACGCGCCGACGCTCTCGCGGCTGCGCACCGTTGCCCGGCGGGGCCTGTGGGACATCCGCGCCCGTCTGGGGTCACGCGCCCAGCGCCGCGACCTCCGCGCCCACAGCTCGGACCTCGCCCGGCTCGCGGCCGAGAGCGCCGTCGTCCGGACCGGGCCGCGCTTCGCGGCCGAGGCCGGGCTCGGCCTGGTGGCCCCGGACGCGCCGGTCGAGCTCTACGTGGATGCGGCGACGGCGCGGCGGCTCGAGCGGCGGTACGCGCTGCGCCCCACGGACGAGCCGAACGTCGTGCTGCGAGTCGTGCCCGACGAGGTCCGCGCCTGGTTCGCCGGCCCGGTCGCGCCCCGGGCCGCCGTCGCGCTGGACCTCGCCGACGACCGCGACCCGAGGAGCCAGCAGGTCGCGCGCGAGGCGCTGACCGCGCGATGACCGTCGTCGTCTTGCCCGGGAGCGACGGGGAGGCACGGGTCTGGGAGACCGCGCTGGAGGTCTTGAGGCTGTTCGCAGGGGTCCCGTGGGTCATCATCGGCGCCCAGATGGTCATCCTCCTCGAGCTCGAGGCGGGGCGGCCATCCGGGCGCACCACCGGAGACGTCGATGTCGTGGTCGACGTGCGCGTGCTCGCCGACGGCACGCGGATCGCCGCGGAGCGCCTCGTGGCCGCTGGGTTCGAGATGGCGGAGGCGCGGCACCCCTACCGGTTCTGGCGCGGCGACGCGCAGGTCGACCTCCTCGCCCCCGACCACATCGGTTCCCGCGCCGACCTGACGACTGTCCCGCCATCGACGACGACGGAGATCCCGGGCGGCAGCCGCGCGCTCGCGTCCGCGCGTCTGCTCGCAGTCGAGGTCGTCGGCGTCGGCACCGGCCTCCTCCCGGTCCCGTCCCTCACGGCCGCGATCGTGCTCAAGGTCCGGGCGTGGCAGTCCCGCCAGGCGGATCGCGACGTCGAGGACCTGGTCCGGCTCCTCGGCCTCGTGCCCGACGTGGAGGCGGCGCGGCGCGAGCTCAAGCCGGCGGAGCGGCGGGCGCTCGCCGGGATCCGACCGCTCGCGAACCCGGAGCACCGCGCCTGGCGGGTCGTCCGGGAGCCGGGGGAGGCACGAGCGGCGCTCGACCGGCTGTCGAACTGACGACCGCGCCGTCGAGCGCCGCGCCGGGGCCAGCACGCCTTGGCTACTAGGGGCTGTAGCCGAATTCCCGCGGTGAAGGTGCCAACCGGTCCCAAGATCATGCGGTCGGCGCGCGCACGTCCGCAGCGCATCACTCCTGGCGGGGCCACTACCCCACCTCGACACCGATGACCTTCCAGCTCTGCTGCAGGCCATACCGGTCGGGCGGCACGGAGAAGACCTGTCGGATGAGGACGACATACACGCCACGAGCCAGAGGGCCCAGATCCACGGCCGCCACGGCGCCATTGACGCTGACCGGGGTCAGCGCGGCCCCAAGATCGGTCCAGCTCCTCTGATCGGGACTGGACGTGAGGACGGCGACCTGGCTGAAGAGCGCCGGGCTCAGATCGTCGATCACGATCACGTCCACCGGGGTCCCAGCGCCGTTCACGTGTGCGATGCCAGAGAGCTGCGGCCACAGCTCGTTGGGTCCCGGGATCTGTGTCTCCGGGCTCGCGCCCTCGACGTGCGAGAAGTCGTGCGCGGGGACTCCCTGGCAGGCCAGGCCATAGGCCGTCGTGCACACCACAGGAGCCAGCCCGGCTGAGGTCTCGCGGGTCGCGTAGTACGCCTGCATCAACTCCGGTGCCACGGACGCACTGGTGATCCAGGGACTCGGGCTCGGGCTCGACGAGGCCGCGTCCACCGCACTGGTCGCGGTTGCCTTGGGAGCGACGGGAGTCACCTGCGCGAGCCCCAAGCCGATCACGACGCCGAGCGCGATCCCGACAAGCAAGGCGGGCACGAGCGGCAAACGAGGGTCCACGGAGTGCAGGCGCACCGACGGTCCGTTGGTCACCCGCCCATCATGCGCCCCGGACGGGTGTGCTCAGTGCCACTGATTCGGTCAGTAGCTCCTTGTCAGCGGGTCCGCCGCGGAGACTTGCTAGCGAGTGGCGAGACCGTCCGTGGTGGGTAGCCAATTGCCGCGCCTGTCGCCTCGAATGCCGAGCGCACGATCCTCTCGCGCTCGTCGTCGCTCAGCAGGCCGAGCCACGGCGAATTCTGGCGCAGCTCGCGCGCCTCGGGGTCCGTCGAGGTCATGACACGCATGACGGCCTCGGGGCCCCGCGCGATGAGGTCCAGCCACCGTCGCAGCCAGACCGCGCCGTCGGCGCCGCCCGTCAGCTGGCGCTCGATCCTCGCCCGGCCCTTCGCGAGAGAGCCAGAGGGGTCGGCGGCGACCTTGCCGGCCGCCGCCCTGTGGAGCCAGAGCGAGCGCACCTGGTCCCTGGTCATCGGCCCTCCGCGCGAGCCGGCGGGCCTGTCCCGCAGGGCGACGACGTCGTCAAGGCGGATCCGGCGGTGGGTGCCGGCCATCGTGTACGGCAGCTCGCCCCGCTCGCACAGGTCGATCACATGCTGGCGAGTCACGCCAAGGATGGTCGCGGCCCGGCCGGTGGTCATCAGATCTGTGTTCGCCATCCCGAGTCTCTAACATCAACAAACACAACAGTTGAGGATGAACCGGAGCGCTCCCAAGGTCAAGAAACACAAGGGTGAGGTACTGACATGGGAGGGCCAACGATCGAGCGGCCGCGCGTCGAGACTGGAACAATGGGATCGTGAATTCGGACGAGCGCGCCGCCATCACCTCGCCGTTCGCTGGCATGAGGACGTCCGAGATCCTTCGCACGTACGGCCAGATCCTCACGATCCTTCGCGAGCGCGGAATCACACGGACGGAGGACTCACCGGTTGGCGGGTACGCGGAGTACCTCGCTCGACGCGCGTTCGGTCTGACCCTAGAGACGAACTCGAAGGCCGGGTACGACGGCAAGGACGAATCGGGCGCTCGTTACCAGATGAAGGCACGGCGGATCACGCGCTGGAATGCGTCCCGGCAACTGAGCGCAATCCGGGGCCTCGCCGATGGGCAACCCGACCCGTTCGACTCGCTGCTCGGCATCCTGTTCCACGAAGACATGTCGGTGATGCGGGCCGCTCTGGTGCCGGTGAGCGTCGTCCGGTCGCAGTCACGGTTCCAGGCGCACGTCAACGGCTCGCGCTTCCACCTCCGCGACGCGGTCTGGTCGGTGCCAGGGGTCCTGGACGTCACGGAGGATGTCACTCGGGTGGCCCTAGAGGAGGGCTGGGCAAGCACTGTGACGTCGGCGATTCGGAGACCCGCGGCGGCTGCCTCGGGGCCGAGTCCACTCCTGGGACAAGCCGCGAGCCGACCCCTGCTGGGAGACGTGGATCAGCTGGACGAGTTCAGGCACCGAGCCCCATTAGCCGAGATCGACCCCCGCGCCACATGGCCCCGAGGCCTGCGGAGTCCATCCTCTACCGAGGTTGCCCGAGGCGTTGTGATTGCGTACGCGACCGCCAACTTCGCCGTCTACCGGTCAGTCGTCGAGCGCCTCGCGCCGGGCGAACGGTTTCGCATGGAGACCCGGCTCGGTACCTTCGAGATCAGCCGGGCCGAGTTCGACGCCTCATTCGCCTCGATCGCGGCTACCGCCTCGTACGCGACAGGTTCGCCCTCGATGCCCGGGCGGTGCTACTACGTCCAGAGCGTCCCGCCCGCTGGTGCATCCGCCTATCTCGTCGGTCGGATCAGCCGCCCTTGCGGGTGAAGTTGACGTAGTTCCACTCGTCGAGCGCCTTCACGAGATCGGCAGGGGAATCGCCGCTGGCCTCGAGCCTGTCGCACTGCTGCGCCGTCAATTCCATGAAGCGAAGGTACTTCGTCGCGTTGGTCCCGCGCGACGTCAGGGCGCAGCGGTAGGCATTGGCGATCGTCCGGTCCCAGATCGGGAAGAGGGTTGGCGCGAGCACGTGGAGGGCTTTCGCCGCCCCGACGGGCCCCAGGAGCAACTCGAAATCCTCGAACAGGGGCGCTAGATCTCCCGCGTTCGCGGTCCTGCTAGAGAGGCGGACGCCACGCAGCGTCGTGATGATCCGCAAGTGCCGATCGACAAGGTGCTCGAGCCGCTCGATGTGATCCTTGTCGGGCGGGCGAAACTGGTAGTACGCCTTGTTCCAGGTGAACAGCAGCACCGCCAGCGCCTCGCCGAGGGACAGTGGCCCGGTGGAGCCCGGCCAAGCGCGGTCGACGAGGTCGACCGCGGCTCGGTAGAAGAGATCCCGCGGCTCGATCTCCCGGTATTTCTTCCGGGCCGCTTCCACGCCCCTCAGGTCTATGGGCGGGGGGCATATTGGCACGGCGCGCGACTCGCGCGCCGCCACTGGAGCACTCCGCTCGTGGCGTCCCGCTGGGTAGTCACCGTTCAGGAAGGCCACAAACCGCCGCGCTCCGTCGATGAAGGTCCATGAGGTGACGCTGTTGTCGTGTGCGGCGTTCGCGTGCGACTCGTATGCAACGAGGTCAGCGTCGACAGCGCCCTCGGAGGTCGAGGCGCGGCGGGCGTCCCGCCGCCATCGGACGAACCGCCCGGCGCGGTACATGTATGCGTCGACGGTCGCCTTCGCCTTATCCAGCCGGACCAGTTCGGCCCGGAATTGCTCCAGCTCTTCGACGAGCTCGTCCTGCGTCATCCCGCGGACCATCCCAGCTTCGCCTCGTCGCTTTGGCAGTCGCTAGATCTTGTCGCCCGGGCTCATCCGCCGGTAGGTCGCCCGCGCGCGCTCGCCGAGCGCCGAGGCGCCGTAGCGCTGGGCCATCTGGGTGCTCGACCAGCCGGCCAGGTGCATGAGCTGGGTCTCCTGCATGCCCTCGGCGCTGAGGAGGTGCGCCCAAGTGTGGCGGAACTGGTGGGGGTGGACGCCCTCGAGGCCGGCCTTCTTCGCCCGCCGCTCGATCGCCTCGTAGATGCCGTTGTCCGTCATCCGCCCGGCATGCCCGAGCCACAGGGCGTCGGTGTCCCTGGCCAGCGGGTGGCGCGAGCGCGCCTTGCGCAGGTAGCGGTCGAGCGCCTGGGCCGCCTTGACGCCGAACGGCACCTCGCGGACGCGCCCGCCCTTGCCGGTCACGCGGACCGAGCGGCGCTTGAGGTCGAGGTCGTCGAGCGCGATCCCGCCGAGCTCGGCGCGCCGCAGGCCGGCCGCCAGCAGCAGCCGCACGACCGCCATGTCGCGGTAGTCGGCGAACGCCGTCCCCTCGCACGCCTTGAACAAGGCCGCCAGCTCCTCCTCCCTGAGCACAGGGACCGGGGTCACCGGCACCCGGGGCGGCTTCATCCGCTCCATCGGGCTGCGCTCGATCTCATCCTCCTCGACGGCCCACTTGAAGAAGGACTGCAGGGCCCGGTAGCGGTTCGAGGCGGTGGCCGGGCTCTGGGTGTCGAGGAGGTCCTTCACGAAGGCCTCGACGTGCGCCCGCTGGAGGGCGGTCACGTCGTGGGGCAATCCGCTGCGGACGAGGAAGGATTCCAGCCGCGCGATCGCCTCGAGGTACGTCTGGACGGTCCTCGGGCTCTTGTTCTGGGCCTCGAGCGAGAGCCGGAACGACTCCGCGAGGACGGGCAGCGAGGTGAACGAGGGCTGCGAAACCGGGCTCTTGAGGCGGGTAATGGTCGCCATGGCGCTCCTCCAGATGCCGATAATTATCGTGTCTGGGAGCGCTGTGCACAAGCCCTCATGGCCAGAATCCGGGCGCGGACGACCAGGCAGGGTGTCGCCCTGAGTTCAAAGTGAGGGGTCTGGAGCGGGAGACGGGATTCGAACCCGCGACATTCTGCTTGGGAAGCAGACACTCTGCCAGCTGAGTTACTCCCGCTCGGAGCAGCCAGAGTCTAGCCGCTCGGCATCCTCGCCGCAACGCCGCGGGCGGGAGTGTCGCCGAGAAGCGAAGCGTTCTCCGTCGGCGCTGGGCTGACCGTCCGATCGGGTCGCCCGGGCGCCTGCGCCACGGGAAGCAGACGACCGGAGACCCGCCGTCGCGGTCAGGGCTGAGAAGCCCGCCCCGGACGTACGATCGACGCATGCGGCAGCCCACCTCTCCAAGCGGGAGCGGCGGAGTGCACCCCATCCGACGGGCAGCGCTGACTTACGCCGTGTACTTCACGGCGATCGGCGCCTCATGGGGCTACCTGCCGGTCTACTACCGGGAGCTGGGCCTTGGCCTCGCGGCGATCGGCCTGCTCTCGGCGATGTCGTCGGGGATCCAGCTGGTCGCCTCGCCGGCGTGGGGGCTGCTGGCGGACCGCTACCCGCGCTCGCGCGTCGTGCTGCCGGCGGCAGCCCTCGTCGCGGCGACCGGGGCGAGCCTCCTGGCCGTGTCCGTCGGCGCCCCCGCGCTGCCGGTCGCAGTCGCGATCATGTCCCTCGGCATTGCCGGCATCGGGCCGGTCCTGGACGCGCGGACGCTGGAGCTGCTGGGCGACCGGGCCCCGAGATACGGCGAGGTGCGGGCGGTCGGCTCCCTGACCTTCGTTCTCGCCACCCTGGCCGTCGGCGTACTCCTGGACCGCGCCGGCACCGGCGCGCTGTTCGTCGTGTACGTCCCCACGCTCGTCGGGACCGCGCTCACCGGCCTCAGCCTCCCGCGTGGCGGTGGTCGGACGAGGCACGCCGCTTGGACCGGTGTCGGGGCCGTCGTCGGCATGCCCGGCATCGCGGGGTTCCTCGGCTGCTCACTCCTGATCTGGGCGCTGATCGGCGCCACCAACGCCTTCTACTCGATCCAGATCGTCACCCTCGGCGGATCCACCCAGCTGGTCGGCATCGCCTGGGCCGTCGGCGCCGCCGTCGAGGTCCCGGTGATGTGGAATCACCACCGCCTGGCAGGTCGGCTCGGCGGTGGGCGCGTGCTCCTCCTCGGCGCGGCCGTGTATGCCTGCCGCGCGGCGCTCGCCGCGGCCTCGCCGGACGCCCGGTGGCTCGTCGCCATCGCTCCGTTCGAGGGCCTGGGATACGGCCTGCTACTGCCCGGCAGCGTCGGGTACGTGGCGGCCCGCGCTCCGGGAGGGCTCGCCGCCACGGCGCAGGGTGTCTTCTCGGCGACGGTCGGGCTCGCCGCGATCGCTGGCGGCGCGTTCGGCGGCGTCGTGGCCGGGGCGACATCGATCGACGCCCTGTTCGCGGTCGCCGCCGCGGGGGGCATCGCGGGCGCTGTCCTGCTCGCGCTCGCCGTCCGTGTGCCCGCTCCGGCCGGCGCCAACCCTGGTCTCGGCGCTGGCCCGGCACGAGGCGGCCCGGCACGAGGCGACCCGTCTGCCGACGTCCTTGAGGACGTGCACCCCTGACCACCCGGTCGCAACCGGCGTACCGGCCTACCTGCCGCCGGCCAGCCGTCCGTCGGTGAGCTCGGCGCGGAGCCTCGCCTCGACCTCGGGCGGCGTGCCGCCGCCGAGCACGCGGTCCAGCCCGATCAGCGCCGCCCCGACAACAGGCGGGACGCGCAGCCGGACCAGCCGCGCCCCGGGGGCCGCGGCCCGCACGCCGGCCTCGATGCGCGCATAGAACGCCTGGTCCTCGGCACGGAACACGCCGCCGGCGAGGACGACGTCCGGGTCGAGCCGGCCCAGCCTCACCCGCCTGATGGCCGCGGACGCCCAGGCGACGATCTCGTCCGCCTGCCGATCGATGACCTCGCGCGCCACCAGATCACCGGCCGCGGCAGCCTCGAACACGAGCGGCGCGATCTCGCGGTGGCGTTCCCACGGAATGCGGCCGCGGTACATGGCGACGGTCACTGAGCCCGGGCTCGCGACGCCGAAATGGGCCGGGACGGTCCGTCGCAGGACGGTCGCCGGACCCCGGCCATCCCAGGCCCTGACCGCGGCGGCCAGACCGGCCTGGCCGATCGCCCCGCCGCCGCCCCAGTCGCCCGACAGTTCGCCGAGCGCCATGAAGCGGGCTTCGTGCCCCCGCGGTGACCGGCCGAGGCAGTTGATGCCGCTGCCGCAGATCACGCAGACGCCCCACGAGCGGCTGGCCCCGGCGCGCAGGCCGGCGTCGCAGTCGTTCGTCACGATCTCGTCCGGGGCCAGGCCGAGGCCCCGGATCCCGCGCGCGAGGAGCCGCACGTCGGGCGGGAAGTCCGCGCCGGCCGCGCTGCAGGCGACCAGCTCCGCCACGGGCCGGTGGGCGGCATCCAGCCCCGCCGACGCGAGCGCCTCGCCGACCAGCCGCCCGAGCCCCTCCGCGGCGTCCGTCGCCCCAACCTGCTGGTGCGACACGGTCGGGCCGCGCCGGGCTGCCACGACCGAACCGTCCCGGGCGACGACCGCGACGTCCGTCTTGGAGTTGCCGACGTCGACCGCGACGACCGCCGCCCCCCGGTCAGCCGCCACGGTCCGACTCCGCGCCATGCCCGATCGGCTCGACCAGCCTGACCCGGGCGCCGCTCGACTCCACGTAGTAGCGGGCCCGATCTGGCGAGACCACGGTCCGGCTGAGCTCGACCGGGACGTCGCCCGTCGTGAACGCGATACCCTCGAACTGGACCGCTGGCCGACGCGACCGGAGCCCGAGGAGCCCGGCCTCACGGACGCTCGGCACGGTCGCGGACAGCATTTCCCGGTAGCGCTCCACCGGGCAGTGATAGTCATCGCGCAGGATGTCCCAGAGGGACGCCTCGTGGCCGAACTCGTGGCCGAGGAGGCCCGGCACGGTAGCCGCAGGGAGCCGAACCTGCTCGAGCACGAGCGGCAGCCCGTCGGCGCCCCGGATGCGCTCGAGGTAGTAGACGGCCGCCCTGGGCGGGAGGGCGAGTGCGTGCGCCACCGCTGGCGACGCCTCCTCTTGCCTGGCCATGACGACCACGGAGTAGGGCTGGTAGCCGAGCGAGCGGATCTCATCGGCGAAACCCGCCGGGCCCATGATGTTGCGCGTGATCGGCGGCTCCGTGACGAATGTCCCGCGGCCCCGGGTGCGCTCCAGCCGTCCCTCGCGCGCAAGCTCGTCGAGGGCGCGGCGGATGGTGATGAGGCTGCACCCGAAGCTCGTCGCCAGATCTCGCTCGGCGGGGATCCGGTCCCCGCGCCCCCACTCCCCGTGGTCGAGCGCGTCCACCAGGCGGAGGTAGACCTGGTGGTAGAGCGGGACAGGGCCTCGCTCGAGCGAGTAGCCGGCGAACCTGTTCACCATGGGCGTGAATCTACTCGTCCGTGGGGCTTGTCACCGAATGATCATAATGTTACAAATATGGTAAGGGCTGGTCAAGGTTGCCGGAGGAGGCGACCGGCCGGATTCGATCCGGCACTGACTCGGCTGACGAGCACGGGGAGCCCGGGACAATGGGACTCCGCATCGCGGTGGTCGGGGCGGGCAGCACCTACACGCCTGAACTCGTCGAGGGCTTCGCCCGCCGGTCGGACCGGCTGCTCGTTGACGAGCTCGTCCTGCTGGACCCGGACCTCGAGCGGCTCGCGCCCGTGGCCGGCCTCACCGAGCGCATGCTGGATCGCGCCGACGTGCCCACGCGCCTGACCGTCACGGACAACCGGTCGGCCGCGCTCGACGGCGCCGACTTCGTGATCGTCCAGCTCCGCATCGGCGGCCAGGCTGCTCGCCACGTGGACGAGACGCTGCCCCACCGGTTCGGCGTGCTCGGCCAGGAGACGACCGGGCCGGGCGGGTTCGCCAAGGCCCTCCGTACCGTTCCCGTCGTGCTCGACGTGGCCGAGGAGACGGCTCGCAGGGCCGCACCCGGGGCATGGATCGTGGACTTCACGAACCCCGTCGGGATCGTCACCGAGGCGCTCCTCGACGCCGGCGCGAGAGCCATCGGCCTGTGCAACGTCGCCATCGGCCTGCAGCGCCGCCTGGCCGCCCACTTCGACGTGGCGGCGGAGCGCGTCGAGCTCGAGCACGTGGGCCTCAACCACCTGACCTGGGAGCGCGCGGTCCGCGTCGACGGCGTCGACCGGTTGCCAGACCTGCTCGACCGCGAGGCCGATTGGCTGGCGCAGGAGATGGACCTGTCGGCCGACCTCATGCGCGAGCTTGGCGCGATCCCGTCCTACTACCTGCGCTACTTCTACAACCGGGACGAGGTCCTGGCCAAGCAGCGCCAGAACCGGTCAAGGGCGGAGGAGGTGGCCGACATCGAGCGCGGCCTGCTCGAGCTCTACCGGGACCCGTCGCTGGACCAGAAGCCCGAGCTCCTCGAGCACCGTGGCGGTGCGTTCTACAGCGAGGCGGCTGCCCAGCTGATCGCGTCGCTGTACCTCGGCGAGGGCGACGTCCAGGTGGTGAACGTCCGGAACAACGGGGCGCTGCCGGACCTCCCGGCGACGGCCGTCGTAGAAGTCCCGGCCCGGATCGACAGGGACGGCGCGACCCCGCTGCCGCTCGCGCCGCTCGCCCCGGAGCTCCGCGGCCTCGTCCAGGCCGTGAAGGCGTACGAGGAGCTGGCGATCCAGGCGGCCCTGACCGGCGACCGGACCGTCGCCGTCAAGGCGCTGCTCGCGCACCCGCTGGTGGGGCGCTTCGAGCTGGCGCGCGATCTGGTGGCGGCCCTGCTGGACGCCAACCGGGCCTACCTGCCGCGCTTCGGCAGCGCGGCGTGAACACACGACACGGCCACGCCGTCCGCGCGCGTCGCGGACCCGGGCACGGCCGAAGTCACGGCATGGGGTCGCGCGCCGAGGGCGCCTGGCCCACTCGAGCTTGTGGAGGAGCGAGCGATGAGCCAAAGACATAGACTGCTGGCCCTCGGGATTGCCGCCAGCCTGGCCCTCGTGGCCTGCGGCAGCAACTCGAGCTCGGCCAGCCCCGCCGCCTCGACCGCGGCGTCTGCTGGCGCGGCGTCGGCTGGCGCGGCGTCGGCCGGCACCAGCGCGGCGCCCGCCGCGGCCAAGAAGATGATCCCCAAGCTCGTCATCGACAACGAGTCCGGGGCGGCATGGAACTGCCAGTTCAACCCGCTCAACACGTCGGACAACTGGTACACGACCGGCTACATGTACGAGCCGCTGTTCTTCATCAACTCGCTGCAGTCCAACCCGGACGGCTCGCCGAAGACGACCCCATGGCTCGCGACGGACTACTCGTGGAACGCCGACCAGACGCAGGTCACGTTCACGATCCGGCAGGGCGTCAAGTGGAGCGACGGCCAGGACTTCACCGCGGACGACGTGGTCTACACGTTCAACGCCCTCAAGAACGACCCTGGCGCCGACATCCAGGGCCTCTGGACGGGCGCCAGCGCGAAGCTCACGACCGTGGCGAAGGACACCTCGGACCCCACCAAGGTGGTCTTCACCTTCGACAAGCCCGCGGGCACGATCTTCTACTACCTGGCAGACCAGCAGCCCATCGTCCCGCAGCACATCTTCGGCGCGTCGGGCGTGGACCAGACCAAGCTCGAGACCCTGCCAAACTCGAACCCGGTGGGCACCGGCCCGTTCACCATGTCCCAGTGCGAAGGAACCAACATGAAGTTCCTGCGCAACAAGACCTATTGGCAGAGCACGCCCGACAACATCGTCCCCAAGGTGGAGGAAGTCGACTACCCGGCGTACCTCTCCAACGACTCGGCCAACCAGGTGCTCCATGACGGCCAGGCCCAGTGGGGCGGCCAGTTCATCCCGAACATCCAGGCCTACTATCTCGACGTCAGCCCCGAGCACCACATCTGGCAGCCGGCCACGGGCAACGTGATGATGTACCTCAACATCGCCAAGGATCCGCTCCTGGCCCAGGTGGCCGTCCGGCAGGCCCTCTCCTTCGCGATCAACCGCAACGACGCCTCCACGCTGGGCGAGGGCGGCCAGGAGCTGCCGTCGAACCAGACCGGCATCGTCCTGCCGACGTTCCAGGGCTGGTACGACAAGTCGATCGACACGACCGTCCCCGGCGGCGATCCCGCGAAGGCCGCGTCGGTGCTCGAGGCGGCGGGCTTCACCAAGGGCGCCGACGGCATCTACGCTGACGCCCAGGGCCGGAAGCTGTCCTTCACCATCAAGAGTGTCCAGGGCTACAGCGACTGGGACGCGGCGATCCAGACGATCATCGCCTCGCTCAAGACCGCTGGCATCGAGCTCAAGCAGCAGGACGAGGATGGCGGCACCCTGTCGGCCGACCTCGCGGCCGGCAACTTCCAGATCGCGTACAACTCCGCCAACGGCGGCCCCACCCCGTTCTACGAGCTCCGCAACGACATGGACAGCGGCAGCTTCACCAACTACGGCAAGTACAGCAACCCCGCCGCCGACAGCCTGATCGCCCAGTACCTCAAGTCGACGTCCATCGCCGAGCAGAAGTCGATCGTGCTGCAGATGGGCAAGATCATGAACGACGACGTCCCGGTCATCCCCGTGACCGAGTCCGCCGACTGGTTCCAGTACGACACCACCGCCATCGACGGGTGGCCCACGGCTGACAACCCGTACTGCCAGCCCGCCCCGTGGAACATCCCCGACAACATGGTCCTGCTCACCACCATCTGGGGCAAGTAGGCCACACCGCCTCTCCTTCAGCAGCGGACAGGAGGGACTCGACCAGGCATGCGCTTCATCGGTCGCAGAATGGCCCTGTTCCTCCTGACGCTCTGGGCGGCGCTCACGCTGAACTTCATCATCCCCCGGCTCATGCCGGGGGATGCCGCGCTGGCCATGTGGTCCCACATCCACAACGCCACGCCGGCGCAGCTGGCGGCCCTCGAGGCGGAGTTCGGGACCGCCAACCAGAACGTCGTGCTGGCCTACTTCGCCTATCTCGGCAACTGCCTCACGCTGAACTTCGGCGTGACCACGGACCAGGTGCCCGTCATGACCAAGATCATGCAGGGGCTCCCGTGGACGATCGGCCTCGTGGGCGTGTCCACCCTCATCGCCTTCGCCCTCGGCACCATCCTCGGGATGTACGGCGCCTGGCGTCGCGGCAGCTGGACGGACAACCTGCTCTCGCCCCTGCTGTTCATCGTGACCACGTTCCCGATCTTCTTCCTGGGTCTGGTGCTGCTGCTGGTCTTCGGCGTCGCGCTCCACTGGTTCCCCACCAACCACCCGTACTCGACGCCGCCCACCCTGAGCCTGGCGTCGGCGGCGGACATCGCGTCCCACGCGTTCCTGCCCGGGGTCACCCTGGTCCTCGCCGCCGCCGGCGGCTGGATCTACACGATGCGCAACAACATGATCGCCACGCTGTCCGAGGACTACGTCCGGATGGGGCGGGCCAAGGGCCTGTCCTCGTGGCGGATCATGGTCAGCTACTCGGCCCGCAACGCGATCCTGCCCAACCTGACCGGCTTCGCGATGCAGATGGGCTTCATCCTGGGCGGGTCGATCCTGGTCGAGTACATCTTCTCGTACCAGGGCCTCGGCTACCTGTTCTACCAGGGGACCTCGAGCCGCGACCTGCCGCTGCAGCAGGCGCTGTTCCTGCTCTACACGGTGGCCGTGCTCGTGTTCGTGTTCCTGGCCGATTTCCTCACCGCGTGGCTCGACCCGCGCACCCGGGCCGGGTAGGGGACCGGCATGACTGCGATCGACCCCGCCGTGGCCCGCCCGCCCGCCGCCTCGTCCTCGTCCCGCGAGGCGCTCTCCCGCGTCTCGAAGGCCATCCTGCGCAACCGCAAGGCCACCCTCGGCCTCGTGATGCTCCTCGTCCTCCTGTTCGTGGCCCTGTTCCCCGACGTCATCACGGGCAAGCCCTGGAATGCGAGCGTCGTCTCGCCGGACGCCGTTACGCAGTGCCTGTACGACGCGGCCTCCCTCGGCAAGGTCCCCAACTGCGCGCAGCTGCCGCCCACCTGGCCGGACTTCCCGCTGGGCACCACGCAGCTGAACTACGACGTCCTCAGCCAGCTGGTCCACGCCACCGGCGTCACGCTGTTCGCGACGCTGCTGATCAGCCTGCTCGTGACCGCGATCTCCGTCGTCATCGGCATCACGGCGGCCTATGCCGGGGGCAGGGTGGACATGGCCCTGTCCCTCACGACCGACGTGTTCCTCGTGATCCCGGCGCTGCCGCTGCTGATCGTCCTGTCCACGTACCTCGCCAGCGGCGGCATCGCGGCCATCGTGTTCGTGATGACGATCACCAGCTGGGCGTTCGGCGCCCGCCAGCTGCGCGCGCAGGGCCTGTCGATCCGCTCCAAGGAGTTCCTCGAGGCGGCCCGCGTCCGCGGCGAGCGGCGCTGGTACGTGGTCTTCGCGGAGATCCTGCCCAACATGCTGTCGCTCATCGTGGCGGCGTTCCTGGGCACCTCGGTGTACGTGGTGGCCACGATGGCCGGGCTCCAGTTCCTCGGCTTCGGCAACGTCGGCGACACGCTCACCTGGGGCACGATGATCTACCAGTCCCAGCAGGCGATGTCCCTCGAGTCGGGCAACCTCTGGTGGCTGCTGGCGCCGATCATCGCGGTGGCCTTCATGGGGACTTCGTTCGCGCTCCTCAACTACGCGTTCGACGAGATCGCGAACCCCGCGCTGCGCAAGACCAACCGGAGGCGACGTGGCAAGCCCCCTGCTTGAGGTCCGGGGCCTGTCCGTGGACTACGTCACCGAGACGGTGGACGTCCGGGCCGTGGACAACGCCAACCTGACCCTCGAGGCCGGCGAGTTCCTGGCCATCGTCGGCGAGTCCGGCTGCGGCAAGTCCACCCTGCTGTTCGCCATCGCGCGGCTGCTCTCGCCGCCTGCGGAGATCGTCTCGGGCAGCGTCACCTTCCTGGGCATGAACCTGGTCACGCTCCACGAGGACGAGCTCCGGGCGCTCCGCTGGCGCGACTACTCGGTGGTGATGCAGAGCGCGATGAACGCGCTCAACCCCACCCTCTCCATCGCCGCCCAGCTCCGCGACGCCGCGCGCGCCCACAGCTCGATGTCGGACGCCGAGATCCGCGCCCGCTCGGTGGAGGTCCTGCGGCTGGTCGGCATCGACGAGGTGCACCTCGCGAGCTACCCGCACCAGCTGTCGGGCGGCATGCGCCAGCGGGCCATGATCGCGATGGCGCTGCTGTTCACGCCGGACCTGGTGATCATGGACGAGCCCACGTCCGCGCTCGACGTGGTGGGCCAGCGCTCGCTCATGACGCAGATCAAGGAGCTCCAGCAGCGCCTGGGGTTCGCCGTGATCTTCGTGACCCACGACATGTCGCTCGTGAGCCACTACTCCGATCGTCTGGCCGTGATGTACGCGGGCCAGCTGGTGGAGGTGGCGGCGACCGAGTCGCTCTTCGAGAACCCGCTCCACCCGTACAGCCGCGGCCTCCTGGACGCCTTCCCGTCCATTCGCGGACCGCGCCGCGAGCTCACCGGGATCCCGGGCAGCCCGCCGGACCTCGGCCATCCGCCGGCAGGATGCCGCTTCCAGCCCCGCTGCCCGGCGGCGATGGAGGCCTGCGCCACGACGAGGCCGGACCTGGTCCCCGTGGGCGACTCGCTCGTCCGGTGCCTGCTCTACCCCGCCTCGCAGCCGGAGGCGATCTGACCGATGGCCGACACCGACGCCCTGGCCACCACGGCCGCCGCCGACCCGGACGAGCCGCTGCTGCGGACCGAGGGCCTCACCAAGCACTTCCACCTCGGCGGGCTGCTCTCCAAGCGGATGCTGCACGCGGTCGACGACGTGAGCATCACGATCCGCGAGCGGGAGATCCTCGCACTCGTGGGCGAGAGCGGCAGCGGCAAGAGCACCGTCGCCCGCCTCCTCGCGATGGTCTACCGTCCCACGAGCGGCACGATCGCCTTCCGTGGCCGATCCGTGCACGACCTCCGTTCGCGGAAGGACCTGCTCTGGTACCGCCGGCAGGTGCCGATGGTGTTCCAGGACCCGTACAGCTCGATCAACCCCGTGTTCCGCGTCTCGCACGGCGTGGTCCGCAGCCTGCTGCTGCACCGGCCGGAGCTGGACCGGTCTGGCCGTCAGGCGGAGCTGGAGCGCCTGTTCGAGATCGTCGGCCTCACGCCGGCGCGTGAGATGCTCGACAAGTTCCCGTACGAGATGAGCGGCGGCCAGCGGCAGCGCGTGGGCTTCGCGGCGGCGCTCGCGGTCCAGCCACGGCTGATCCTCGCCGACGAGCCTGTCTCGATGCTGGACGTGTCGATCCGCGCGGGGATCCTGAACCTGATGCTGGACCTGCGCGACCGGCTCGGCGTGTCCATGCTCTACATCACGCACGACATCGCGAGCGCCCGCTACGTGGCGGACCGGATCGTCGTCCTGTACGCGGGGCACGTGGTGGAGACCGGCCCGGTGGAGGCCGTGCTGGCCAACCCGAAGCACCCCTACACCCAGCTGCTGCTGGCGGCCGTGCCGGATCCGCGCGAGAAGTCGAGCTTCACCACGTCCGCGGCGATCGGCGAGCCGCCCAAGGTGGTGGACCCTGCGCCCGGATGCCGGTTCCGGCTGCGCTGCCAGTACGCGGTCGAGGCGTGCTCGCGCGTGACGCCCGTCCTCCGGCCGATGGCGCCGGGCCAGATGGCGGCCTGCCACGTCGCCACGGCTGACCCGGGCCTCGGGGCGCCGGCAGCGACCCCGGCGACCTAGACCGGTGCGCCACGGCCTCAGTTCAGCGGAGCCGTGTCGGCGATCCCGCATGGGGAGCGCCGATCGAACGGCGGCTGCGACGTGACCGGCAGACCTGACCTGGGATTCGATGTGGTGGTCGGCGGCACCTGGTACGCGGACCTCATCTTCACCGGGCTCGCTGAGCCGCCGCGAATGGGCGCCGAGATCTGGGCCAGCGACTTCGCGATGACCCCCGGCGGCACGTTCAACGTCGTCGCGGCGCTGCACCGGTTGGGGCTGCGCGTCGGGTGGTCGACGGTGTTCGGCAACGACACGTTCTCCGCCTTCCTGCTCGGCGAGGCCAGGGCCGAGCGCCTTGACGACCGGCTGTTCCGGGTGGTCGACAAACCACGTCGCGTCGTGACGGCCTCGTACTCCATGCCGCACGAGCGCGGGTTCGTCTCGTTCGAGGAGTGGGCTGACGATTTCGACGACGTCGAGCTGATCCGGCGCCATGACGCGCGCTGCTACTACGCGAGCGGCGGCTTCCCGCACCCGCGGCTCGGGGACCTCCGGCGGGCGCTCGAGTCCCGGCGGGCGCTCTACGTGCTCGATCCGCAGTTCACGAGGGCGACCCTGGACATGCCGCTGGTCGTCGAGACGCTCGCGCTGGCGGACGTCTTCGTGCCCAACGAGTCGGAGGCGCTCATGCTGACCGGCGCCGCGTCGGCCGAGGACGCGCTCGAGACCCTCGCCCGGCACGCCGAGCTCGTCGTGATCAAGCGGGGTCCGCGCGGCGCCATCGCCATGCACCATGGCGTGCGGTACGAGGCGCCAGCGCTCGCCTGCACTGCGGTGGACACGACCGGGGCGGGCGACTGCTTCAACGCGGGGCTGATCGCGGGTCTCCTCGCCGGCGATTCGCTCGAGGATGCGCTCCGCCAGGCCAACGTGTGCGCGGGCCTGTCCACGACCGCACACGGCGTCACTGGGGCGCCCGGCCTGGACCAGGTGCGTCGCATCCTCGCCCGGACCGACGTCGGCCATCCGCCGACCGGCCTAGAGCAGAGCGGGAGGAGCCGGACGTGAAGCTGACGTTCATCGGCGGCGCGGGCGTTCGGATCCCGCTGTTCGTCGAGGCCTGCATCCGCCGGAGTGCCCGGATCCACCTCGACGAGATCTGCCTGATGGACACCGACGAGCGGAAGCTCGCCGTGATCGGGGCGATCTGCGAGCTCATCGTCCGCAAGGCTGGCGACTCGTTCAAGGTCACCCTCACGACCGACCCGAAGCGGGCCCTCACGGACGCGAGCTACGTCGTGACGACCATCCGGGCCGGGTCCGACGTGGGTCGGATCAGCGACGAGCGGATCGCCCTGTCCCACGGCGTGCTGGGCCAGGAGACGACCGGTCCGGCGGGCTTCGGGATGGCCCTCCGCAACGTGCCGGCCATCCTCCACTACGCGGAGCTGCTCGACGCCCTCAGCCCCGGGGCGTGGCTCTTCAACTTCACGAATCCCGCGGGCCTCGTCGTCCAGGCGCTCACCGATGCCGGGATCAAGCGGACGGTCGGCATCTGCGACAGCGCCAACACGGTCCACCGCGGCGTGGCGGCGTGGCTCGGCGTCCCGGTGAACACGCTGCAGCCCGAGGTCTTCGGCCTCAACCACCTGTCCTGGACGCGCACCGTCCGGCAGGACGGCACCGACAAGCTGGCGGTCCTGCTCCAGGACCCGGCGTTCCTCGCGACCACGCACCTGCGCATGTACGAGCCGGAGCTGCTCGCGCAGGTCGGGATGGCCCCCAACGAGTACCTCTACTACTTCTACTACGCCGAGCAGGCGCTCGCCGAGATCCTGGGCGAGGAGCGGACGCGCGGCGAGGAGGTGGCGGCCATCAACCGGTCGATGCTGGCGAGGCTGGCCGCCATCGATGCCGTGGCCGACCCGGACGGCGCGCTGCGCACCTGGCGTCTCGCCATGTCGCGCCGCGAGGCGACATACATGCACTACGCCTTCGCGGACGCCCCGACGATGGCGGCCGCGGACGCCATGCAGGCTGCGCCCGATGCGGCTGCGCCCCCCGAGCACGACGAGGGCTACGCCGGCGTGGCGCTCGACCTGATCGAGGCCTTCAGCAGCGGCGTGCCGGCCCGCACCGCCGTCAATGTGCCGAACGGCTCCGCGATCACCGGCATGGCACCCGACGACGTTGTCGAGGTGAGCTGCGTCGTGGACGGGTCGGGCGTGACGCCGGTCGCGATCGGCACGATCCCCGAGTCGGAGCTGCAGCTCATGAAGTCCGTCAAGCTGTACGAGCGGCTGACCGCGGAGGCGATCGCGGGCCGGTCGCGGAAGCTCGCGACGGCGGCCCTCATGGCGCATCCCCTCGTGCTCTCCTATTCGCGTGCCCGGGCGCTCGTCGACGAGTACCTCGAGGCAAACCGCTCGTTCACGGGCGACTGGGTCTAGCCGGCCGGGTCCTCTCGGCTCCACACGTCGCCCGTCACCTGCAGGCAGCCCGTCCACCGCGCCTGGCGGAGGTCGGCGATCGCGGCGTCCTCGCCCGAGACGCGGGCGCCCAGGCCGACGCGGATCACCCACCGGACGCCGGCTGCACGCGCGGCAAAGATCCCTGGCACGGCGTCCTCGAGGACCACGGCCCGCGCGGGGTCGACGTCGAGGAGCCGGAGGGCGCGAGCGTAGCCCGCCGGATCCGGCTTCGAGCGCGCGACGTCGTCGGCGGTCACGGCGATCGCCGGCATCGGCAGGCCTGACGCGGCCATGCGTGCGGAGAACAGCGGCCGGGTCCCGGACGTGACGACGGCCCACCGGTCCGCCGGCACCGATGCCAGCAGCACCCGTGCTCCGGGCACCGCGCGGACGGACGCCGCGTCGTCGATCTCGATCTGCTCCATCAGCGCCGCCGCGGACGCAACCGCCTCGGGCGGCAGCAGCGCCTCTGCGGTCGCACGGGAGGTTCGGCCATGGATCTCGGCGGGCACCGCGTCGAAGCTGAGCCCGACCTGTTCCGCCCACCGGCGCCAGCTCCGCTCGACGCTCTCTGTCGAGTCAACCAGCACGCCGTCGCAGTCGAAGACGATTGCGTCGACGTCGAGCGTGATCGACTTGCCGCTTCGGCCGCGGCCGTTCAGATGCAGGCTACTCACGCTCCCATCCCATTGAGCGCCCTTGGCACATCGACGGACCTCCCTCGAGCGACCCCCGCGCTCTGGTCAGCGGATCACGGGGCGCCGCTTCCTAGGGTAGCGACCGGCGGTCGAGCGAGCGGACCTGCCGGGGACCTGGGGGCGGGCCCGGCGCAATCGCTGCGGTCGGGCAGCCGGCACCCGCAACGTGACCGAGCGTGAGCTGAGGACGCAGGCACGCCTCGGGTTTGCGATCGGATTGCGATCGTCCCTGCCTATGGTCGCCGTGGCGCTCGCTGATCGTGCGGGCCGCCGCTCTCGCGTCAACAGGAGCAACCGATGCACCGCCTCATCGCCATGGCATCTGCCGGCCCTATCGCCGTGGCAACCCGGTTCGCGGTTGCCGGACTTGGGCTGTTGCTGTTCGCGGCCATTCCCGCGCGCGTCGCAGCCTCGTCGCCGCTGACCGACCTCGGGTCGTCGCAGAATCCGTCCTCCGCGTGCACGTCCGTCACGTTCACGGCGACGGTGTACGGGATCATCCCGCCCCCGCTTGGCGGCGTGGTCTTCTTCGATGGGACGCATGCCCTGGGTGCCGAGGCCCTGTCCCCGGACTGGGGCGACGAGTACGGCGTGCCGGTCCCCACGAACCACAGCTCGGCGACCCTCTCGACGGTCCTTGGCGCCGGCGCCCACAACATCACCTTTGCGTATGACAGCGACGCCGGGGCTGGGATCAGCAACCCGATCGTGCAGCAGGTCACCGCCGCCGAGTCGACCACCGAGGTGACGTCCTCCGTCGACCCGTCGGTCTACGGCGAGCCGGTGACGTGGTTCGCTGACGTCTCGAACCCATGCTCGGCCAGCGTGACCGGCACGGTCCAGTTCCGCGCGGACGGCGCCGACATCGGCGGCCCGCAGCCGGTCGATGGCAGCGGGCACGCCTCGTACACGACAGCTGACCTCTCGGTCGGCCTCCACCCGGTCCAGGCCATCTTCACGAGCTCCGATCCCGATCTGCAGGGGAGCACCGGGACGCTGCTCCAGGGGCTGATCCTGCCGGGTCAGCGCGTCAACCCCGCCGCAACGACGACCACCGTCTCGTCGTCTGCGGACCCGTCCGAGTCGGGTGCCGCCGTGACGTTCACCGCGGCGGCCACGGTCGATGCGCCAGGCGCCGGCACCGTCACCGGGAGCGTGCAGTTCCAGGATGGCGGGGTGGACATCGCCGCGCCGGTCAGCGTCGACGGATCGGGGCACGCTGCGATCACCACCGCGACCCTCGGCGTGGGGACCCACACCATCGGGGCCGTGTTCACCAGTGACAGCCCGAACTTCACCGGGAGTGACGGAACCGTTACCCAGACCGTGGACAGGGCGCGGACGACACTCCGCTACGACGGGCCGACAAGCGCCGACTACCACGATGTCGCCAACCTCGCCGCGACCTTGACCCGGACGGACGACGGACGGGCGATCGCGGGCAGGACCATCGACTTCTCGATGGGCTCCGAGCACTGCTCCGCGGTGACCAACGTGAACGGGCGGGCCACGTGCCCGGTCACCCCGACCGAACCGGCCGGGCCGTTCACCGTCTCCGCGGCGTTCGCCGGTGACGACGACGATCTCGCGAGCAACGACAGCACGGCCTTCCAGGTCACCAGGGAGGAGACGACCACGACCTACACCGGCCCGACCGTCATCGCGCAGGGCCACCCGGTGAGCCTGTCGGGGCGCCTGCTCGAGGACGGGACCGTGCCGATCGCCGGGCGGTCCCTGACCCTCACCCTTGGCAGTGGCGCTGGCAGCCAGAGCTGCGTGACGCCACCGACCGGCGCGTCGGGGGATGCCGGCTGCACCGTGTCGAATGTGTCGGTCGACCTGGGCCCTGAGCCGGTCGAGGCCCGCTTCGCCGGCGACGGCTACTACCTGCCGTCGGCCGACACGCAGCACGCGATCGTCTTCGCCTTCCCCGAGCGCGGCGTGTTCGTCCTCGGCGACGGGAGCGCGGCGACCGGATCCGGAGCGACGTTCTGGGGCTCGCAGTGGGCCAAGGACAACTCGCTGAGCCAGGGATCCGGCCCGTCGAGCTTCAAGGGATTCGCCGGCGACGTGTCCTCCGCGCCGCCGGCCTGCGGCGGGACGTGGACGACGTCATCGGGGGACAGCGCCTCGCCGGTCGACACCGTCCCGGCCTATATGGGGGTCGCGGTCTCGAGCTCGATCAGCAAGCACGGCAAGGTCGTCTCGGGCGACATCGTGGAGATTGTCGTGGTCAGGACCGGCCCGGGCTACGCGCCCGACCCGGGGCACGCCGGCGCCGGCGTCGTCGTCGCGACGTACTGCAGGTGACCCGGCGCCCATCACGGCGAATCAGGTACTTCACGGCCACGCTCCAACTCTCCGATCCCTCTGCCAGCTCGGTCAGGTTGCGGCCGTCCCCATCCTGTTGGATTGCCTTGGGCCTCGGACGCGACGCGGTTCTCGCGCTGCGGGCGCATGATGCTGGGGCGGCGACGGTCGCCGACCAAGCCGCGATGCGCGGCAAGTCCGAGGAGACGTGCCATGGACAAGAAGGCGAAGACCCCCAAGAAGCCGAAGGCCTCGAAGCCGAAGGCCACCGGCGCGGCCTAGCGGTCGTGCGAAGCCGGCTGGGGGGCGCAACGGCCGCATCCCTCCGGCAGCACCGAGGCCGGCCGGGCACAGCGCCGCCGCTCCGCGACCCCACCGCCGCCACGATGCGGCGCCGGGTCGCGGGCAGTCGCGATAGAGCCCCTCGCCGTGGCCGTCAACGTGAACGCGCCCTTGATGGCGACCGCGGCCCTGCGCCGGCGGAACGACCGGCTCCTGGTGGCCGCTGTCCTCGCCTCCTGCGCTCTGGTGGTGGTCCTCATGGTCGCCGCTGGGGTGGCCGTCACGCCCGACGCGCTGGCCGTGGCGCTTGGCCTGGCCGCCGTGCTGGCCGGCCGGGGCGGCTGTTCCTGCGCGACCACTGGCTGATCGACTGCCTGGCCGGCCTGGCGTACGCCTACAGCGGCTGCTACGCGGTCGTCCACGCACCGGCCGGGCTGCGGGCGTGGCGGCATCGAGCGAGGACCCGAGGGGGACACGCACCGCGCCTCGCGTGCGCCGCCCGCGGTGGCCCGCGTCCGGCGACATCGTGGTCCGTCGTGGGGCTGATCATGCCCATCGCCGAACAGGTCCCGTCCGGCTCAGCTCACTGGTGTGGCCGCTTCGTCCTCGGCTGGCGCATGGGCCCCAGCAGCGTCCGGCAGACCGTCATCCCGAGCGATTCCCGCCCAGAACTCCACGGCGGCACGCTCGTAGAGCAGGCCCATTCGGACGGTCTCCCCGTGCCAGCGCTCGGCGGTGCGGTGGCCCGGACCGGCACCGCGAGGGCCTTTGCTCGGCCCGCTGGTCCTCCTCGTACTCGACGAGCTTCGCGCTGTGGATCGCCACCTGCTGCGCGGCGATCGCGCGTCGTGCCTCGGGAGGGCCAAGATCGGCGAAGAACAGCTGCAGGAGCCCGAGGTCGCGGAGCTCCGTCGGCTCCCGTGACGGCTGGCCGAGCCAGGCGCGGAGCGCAGCCAGCCCGGCCGGTGTGATCGTGAACACGCGACGTCGGCGCCCGCCGTCCTCCCGCTCCTCGCTGAGCAGCCCCAGCCCCGCCAGGTGGGCGGGCTCGCCGTAGAGGAGGCTGTGCGGGAACGACCAGAAGTGGCCGAGCGTCGCCGCCACGTGGCGCTTCAGCTCGTACGGTGTGGACGGGCCTTCGCGCGCGAGCAACCCGAGGACGAGGTACGCGGTCGGGGTCAGCGGCTCGATTGACATTAGTTCGCAATGTACCATACAATAACGAATGGTTCAAGACAGACGATAGGCCGCGAGAGGCTGTCGACATCGGGCGCGAACGCCGCCGGTGACGCTGACGCCCGAGCGGCGCCCGCCCGCCGGTCCATCGCGACACCCGGGAACGAGGCCACACTGTGCAGACACCCAACGCTCCTCCCCTCGAGTCCGCACGTCGCTTCCCGCCGACGGCCGCGATCCCGTGGCGATCGCCCTGCCCGCCCGCCGGCATGGGGTACGGGTCATGAACGCCCGCTCCATCGACACGCTGCGGGCGCGGTCCGTTGCCACGGGCTGCGAGGTCAACCCAACCGGCCTGAGCCTGTGGCGCTGCCACGCGCACGGCTCGCCGGCGTTCGGGCGCGGTCCGTGCCTCGCCGCGAGCTCGGACCGGCGGCTGGCGCTGCTGGCCAGCCACTCGCGCCCAGGATCGGCCGCGCGCCGCGCGATCGAGTCCGAGCAGCATGTCCGGTCCACGTCGGGCGGCGGACAGCCCCGGCTCTGGGCAAGGCAGGCGGCATCTGGCCCAGCTCCATGGCAGCGAACGCACGACGGGCACCGGGCGATGACGCAGAACCGGCCCGGCCCGTCTGAACCGCGTCAGGAGGCGACCACGGCCGCCCCGACGGTCCCGCCGCTCACGGCCGTCCGCGGCCAGGCGACGGGCGCCGAGGTCCGGGCTGGGTTTCGGGCGATCGCGACCGTGCTCGGCGATGCTGTGGCCAGACGGCACCTCTCGGGAGCAGCGCCGCCGCCGCCGTCCGCCAACGGCTCCCCGATGCGCCGACTCACGGCGCCGGGCGCGGCCTCCCTGATCACGCGGGAGGACCTCGCCACTTGGTTCGGCTGAGCCGCGGGAGGGGGCTCTGTCGAATTGGCGCGCGGACGGCCGAGACTCCGATGTGGATGGCCCCCGCTCCGCCCGCCGACGGCAATCCCGCCTGGGGATTGGCCAGATCGCGCCGACGGGGGCCCTGCCGGCCTCCGCGGCACCGGAAAGGAGAGATGTGATGACCGGTCCCCACGCCACCGGTATCTGGATCTCCGCCGAATTGGCCACGATGTTGCGCTGGACCCCCGAGCTCACCGTGCGCCATCGCATCGACTCGACGGTCCCGGGCCGGCACCGCTCCACCGGTGCGCCGCCCACGGAGAAGCACCCCGCCAGGGAGGGGCACCGCGACGAGCACATGCGGCGCTTCTTCGCGCAGATCGCGCAGGCGCTGCCGGACGACGACGATCTCCTCCTGGTGGGCGACGGCGAGGTGGTCGACCACTTCGCCGCGCTCGTCCGGACCGCCGACGACGGCCACGGGCGCAGGCGGCGGATCGAGGTCGAGAAGGCCGGTCGGCTCACCGAGCGTCAACTGCTCGCCAGCCTCCGCGCCTTCGCCGGATGGCCGGCGCAACGCGGCCCGGCGCGCTGACCCACCTCGGCGCTATCGGAACCTCGCGAGCCGCGCCCCCGGCGCAGTGCCTCCCCGAGCCGCGGGCGTGTGCAACGCCTCGCGGCGCCCTCAGCGTGCGGGACCGGCGCGTCCGCCCGCGTCGCCCCCGGCCGGCGACGCCACCGGCTGACGCCCCCCGGCCGCCAGCGACCGCCGAGCTGCCAGAACGCGTGCAAGCCGCGCGTCCTCGCGGACGCTCTTCTCCTCTTCGGCGCGCATCCAGTCGTTGAAGACCAGGGCGCCCCACAGCGGGATCAGGACCGCGCTCACGACCCACATCGCGGCGCCGGCCATCTGCTGGTCCGCGAGCGGCGTGATGTAGCCGAGGTGCAGGTTCGCGTAGGTCGAGTAGAGGGGCGTCGCCGCCAGCAGGATGACGACGCCCAGGAGGCTGCCTTGCGCCATCGCGACCAGGATCGCGACGAAGCGCACGATGACCGGCACCCGCAACCGGACCGGGTCGGCGCCGAGGACCGGCCCCCAGAAGAGCAGCGCGGAGACGAGGTACGCCACGTGCTCCAGGTCGTGCACCACGCTGTTCTCGAGGGCCAGCTCGTAGATCGGCGAGAAGTGCGTGATCCACAGCGATCCGGTGAACAGGGCCAGGCCGAGGATCGGGTGGCTCAGGAGCGCGACCGCCCGGCTGTGCAGGATCGGCAGCAGCCAGCGGCGGCGGACGCCCGGGGTCGCGACCCTGAGCGCGACGGTGACAGGTGTCCCGAGCACGATCAGCGGCGCCGCCAGGAGCATCAGCAGCAGGTGCTGGGCCATGTGGGCGACGAACAGCGTGTCGTCGTACTGGCCCACGACCCCCTGGAGGGCGAGCTCGATGGCGGCCAGGCCGGCCAGGAGCGACACCACGCGCCACGCGGGGACGGGGTTGCCGGGGTGCTGGCGCCGGATCCGCCTGACGGCCCACAGGAAGCCGGCCGCGGAGGCGAGCAGCGGGAGCTGGACCGAGAGGTCGAACGACCAGGCGGTCAGGAGGTCGAGGGGGGACGGCAGTGGGACCACCATGCGTTACGGACCCAGGTCCGGGACCGGTGCGCAACGCCGCGGCGGCGCCTCGCCGGCTGCGGTGGCCGGGCCTGGGCAGGTGTGGCTGAGGAGATGAGCTCTCGCCGCACAGCCTACCCGCTATCGGCGCTCGTGGCCGCGCGCGGGCGGTCGGTCAGGTCCAGCCGCTTCGAGTTGCGCTCCACGGCGGGCGAGACCCGGCCCGGGCACGGCCGCCCTAGACGTCGACGATCGACAGCCGGACGAGGGTCTGGTTGAGCAGCTGGTAGGCGATCTCGCCGAACGTCATGGGGCCCACCACGTGCCCCACCGGACGGCCCTCGAGCTCGCCATAGACGTAGTTGAGGATGCAGTTGCAGGCGAACACGGCGTCGGCCGGGACCTCGGCGACGGCCGCGGCGAAGGCGGCCGCATAGTCGGGCACCGGGGCCGCCAGGCGGTACTCGATGCCGCTGAACACCGGCGCGTAGAAGCGGACGACGCCGGACGCCGCATCGACCGACTGGAAGCTGGTGTTGATTGCCACGCCGGCGTAGTCGGCGACCAGCGGCAGTCGGGTGTCGGCCCCCACCTCGACGAGGTGGCGGGCGAGGTTGGCGGGCTGGCCGTTGACGAGGCAGTCGCCCGCCTCGAGCCCCTCGGCGGGGAACGTGATGACGTCGCCGGTGCCGCCGCGGAACAGGTTGACGATCCCGATCCGGGCGGCCTTGGTGCGCGGCAGACGGGCGTGCAGCGCGACCGCGCGGTCGGCCTCGGGGTGGCCAGTCCGGCCGTCGAACACGAGCGGCGCCACGCTGCCCAGGTCGGCCAGCCGCACGCCCGAGACCCAGCCCACGACCGGCGTCTCGAACAGTCCGCGGAAGTACGGGGCGCGCTCGGCGTACGTGACGTGGGCGTCGCTGCCGGACGGGATGATGACGATGGAGAAGCCCCACTCGGGCGCGTCGTCGGGGATGTGCGCCAGATCCGCCGGCCCGTAGCTCCGGATGGTGACCGCGTCCCGCTCCACCGGCAGCTCCATCACCAGCAGTCGGTCGCTGCTCTCGAGGCCGCCCTCGGGCGTCATGAAGTAGCGCATCGTGCCGCCGATCCAGTTCCCCTTCGGCAGCTGGCGCAGGAGGCCGTCCGACGCGGCCACGACCGCGACGGCGCCGGTCGCCAGGATCGCCGCGGCGTCCTCGAGGGTGCGCATCGTGCCGGCCATCAGGCGCGCGGCCTCAGCCACCGAAGATCCGCTCCAGCTCGGCCCGGGGCAGCGGCTCGGTCACCAGGAATCCCCGCAGCTCGCCGATCCAGTGCTCGAGAGTCTGCGACGAGGGGTCCTGGCGGGTGCACCGGACGACGTGCGTGAACAGCAGCTGCCCGGGCAGTGATGACGGGCGGAAGGGCGTGGCTCCGCGGACGACGTCGAGCCAGCGGGGGTCGTCGACGCCCGGCAGTTCCATCGGCTGCTCGCCGGCGGTCGAGCGGACCGACAGGTCGACCGACAGGGGCGGAGCGTCCTCGGCCGACGCGAACTCCCCGCTGCGGTCGCGGAGGCTCAACTCGAGCGCGCCCTGGTGGACGAGGACGGTCGCCTCTTGGCCGCTGCGCAGGGTCATCGACGACGCCCAGCCGGGGATCGGGGCCTCCTCCGGCTGCAGGACCTCCACCGCCCGGGCCGGCTCCACCGCCCGGGCCGGCGACGGGGCGGCGGCACCGGCCACCGGCGCGGGCCCATCGCCGAGCGGCTCGACCGCCGCCGCCACCAGCTCGACGAGGGTCATCCCGAGCGCGTCGGCGAGACGGGCGAGGGTGGCGAGCGACGGGTTGCCGCGCCCGCGCTCGATGAGGCTCAGCAGGCCCACGCTCAGCCCGGCGTGCTCCGCCAGCTCGGCGAGGGTGTAGCGGCCGGCCCGGACGCGCCGGATCGCGACGCCCAGCCCGGCGGACGCGCCGCCCTGGGTGCCGGGATCGAGCGTGCGCCGTGCGGCCTCGGTGGTGGCGTCTCCGTCGCTCATGACACTGCTGATGCTATCCGGAACCTAGATTTCAGAATACTGAACCATCGGCGGCGCATCGGCGATGGACTTCCAACATATTGTGACATTCGGCTCTGTGGGCCACAACATAGTGAACTGAATGATGGTGCCGGCCGATACGCCCTCGACAGCCCGATGGCATGCGCTCTCGACGGCGTCGCGGTTTGAGGAGCCCTCCGCGGAGGGCTCGTGGCGACGGTGCGGGCGAGTTGACACAGGTCGTCGGCGGGGCCCGCCGGAAGGAGGCAGCACCCATGGCCATCGCGCTCAAGGAGACCACCTTTGCCGCGCCGGGACAGGCGGGCAGCCCGGTCGAGCTCAAGGCGCGCTACGACAACTTCATCGGCGGACGCTGGGTCGCCCCCTCCGCCGGCCAGTACTCCTGGAACAGGACGCCATCCACGGGCCAGCCGTTCACCGAGGTTCCGCGGTCCACCGCCGCCGACATCGAGCTCGCCCTCGACGCCGCGCACGCGGCCAAGGGTGCGTGGGGCGAGACCTCACCGACCGAGCGGGCGCGGGTGCTCAACGCGATCGCCGACGCGATCGACGCCAACCTCGAGATGCTCGCGGTCACGGAGAGCTACGAGAACGGCAAGCCGGTGCGCGAGACGCTGGCCGCCGACATCCCGCTCGCCGCGGACCACTTCCGCTACTTCGCCGGGGCCATCCGCGCCGAGGAGGGCTCGATCAGCGAGCTCGACAAGGACACCGTGGCCTACCACTTCCGCGAGCCGCTGGGCGTCGTCGGCCAGATCATCCCCTTCAACTTCCCGCTGCTGATGGCGGCCTGGAAGGTGGCGCCGGCCCTCGCCGGCGGCAACTGCACGGTGGTCAAGCCGGCCAGCCCCACGCCGTGGTCGATCCTCAAGCTGATGGAGGTCATCGAGGACATCGTCCCGGCTGGCGTCATCAACGTGGTCACCGGGCCCGGCGCCGAGGTGGGCATGGCCCTCGCCTCGAGCAAGCGGATCGCCAAGGTCGCGTTCACCGGCGAGACCGCGACCGGGCGGCTGATCATGCAGTACGCCGCCCAGAACATCATCCCTTCCAGCACCGAGCTGGGAGGCAAGTCGCCGAACATCTTCTTCGACGACGTCCTGGCCGCCGACGACGCGTTCCTCGACAAGGCCATCGAGGGGCTCGTGCTGTACGCCTTCAACAAGGGCGAGGTCTGTACGTGCCCGTCGCGCGCCCTGATCCAGGAGTCGATCTACGACCGGTTCATGGACCGCTGCCTGGAGCGGATCGCCGCCATCAAGCAGGGACACCCGCTGGACAAGGAAACCCAGATGGGCGCCCAGGTCTCCACGGCCCAGTTGGAGAAGATCGCCAACTACTGCTCGATCGGCAGGGCTGAGGGCGCCGAGCTGCTCATCGGCGGCGAGCGCAACGCGCTGCCGGGCGAGCTCGCCGACGGCTACTACTTCAAGCCCACGGTGTTCAAGGGCCACAACAAGATGCGCATCTTCCAGGAGGAGATCTTCGGTCCCGTCCTGGCGGTCACGACCTTCAAGGACGAGGCCGAGGCGCTCGAGATCGCCAACGACACGCTCTACGGCCTGGGCGCTGGCGTCTGGACCCGCGACGGGGCGCGCGCCTACCGGATGGGCCGCGCCATCAAGGCCGGCCGCGTGTGGACCAACTGCTACCACCTGTACCCGGCCGGTGCCGCGTTCGGCGGCTACAAGCAGTCGGGCGTCGGTCGCGAGACCCACAAGATGATGCTCGACCACTACACGCAGACCAAGAACATCCTGGTCAGCTACAACCCCAATGCCCTCGGCTTCTTCTAGCCCCGGCACTGGGCCGCAGCCCGACCGCCCGCCGGCGGGGGGCTCGGTCAGCGCAACGCCCCGGGCGCTCGAGCTCATCGAGCGCCTGGCGGCGGAGCACGGGCCGCTGGTCTTCCTCCAGTCGGGCGGCTGCTGCGGTGGCAGCGAGCCGATCTGCCTCCGGCGGGGCGATCTGATGGTCGGTCCAGGCGACCTGCTCATCGGGTCGGTCGCCGGCGCCGACTTCTACATCGATCGTGAGATGTACGAGCGGTGGAACCGCCCCGAGCTGGTGATCGACGCCGCATCCGGGGCCGGCGACACGTTCTCCATCGAAGGGCTCCTGGGCATGCAGTTCCTGCTGGCGGGGCCCACCGACTCCTAGCCCGCGACCAGGCGCGATTCGACCGCCCCCGACCCACCCGGGCCCGGGGCGGCCGTCACCGCGCACGCCGCGCCGCGCGACCCGCCCGACGGCCCTTGCCCACGAGCGGCGTGCGCGATGACCGGAGACCTACTGGCGTGTTGCCGGCCGCTGGGCATGGGATCATCCCCACCCATGAGCGAGGCGGCAGCGGACCCCGTCCCGGACGCCCGCGAGGTCGGCAGCGGCCCCGCGGGCGGTGCGTCGATCTGGCGCAACGGCGCGTTCGTGCGGCTGTGGTCTGCCGCCACGGTCTCCTACCTCGGCTCCTTCGTGACGAGGACGGCGCTGCCGCTGGCCGCGATCTACGGCCTTGGCGCCGGACCCCTCGAGCTGTCGGCGATCCGCAGCTTCGAGTTCGTGGGCTGGCTGCTGTTCGGCCTCGCGGCGGGCGCCTGGGTCGACCGGCTGCGGCGCCGGCCGGTCATGATCGCGGCCGACCTCGGGCGGGCGGTGGTCCTGGGCTCGATCCCGGTCGCCGCCCTCGCGGGCGCCCTGACGCTCGCCCACCTGATCGTCGCCGCGTTCCTGGCCGCGGTCTTCACGGTGTTCTTCGACGCCGCGAGCACCGCCTACCTGCCCTCGATCGTCGCGCGCGCCCGGCTGGTCACCGCCAACAGCGCCCTGTCGGCCACCGCCTCGGTCTCCGAGTTCACCGGCTTCGGCATCAGCGGGATCCTGGTCCAGCTGCTGACGGCGCCGATCGCCATCGCGGTCGACGCGGCCTCGTTCATCGCGTCGGCGGTCCTGCTCGCGACGATCCGCCGCCCGGAACCGGCCCGACCGGCGGCGACCGACCGCGAACCCGTGCTGCGCGAGATCCGCGAGGGGATCGACGAGGTGGCCCGCCGCCCGGTCCTGCGGGCGCTCGCGGTCGCCCATGCCGGGACGCACCTGCTGTGGGGCGTGTTCTCCGCGACGTACCTGCTGTTCGCGGTGGACGAGATCGGCCTCAGCCCGGCCGCGATCGGCGTCGTGGCGGCGCTCGGAGGGCTGGGCTCGCTCGTCGGGGCGGCGACGGCGCCGAAGATCGTCGCCCGTCTCGGCGCGGGCCGCACGATGGTGGTCGGCCTGGTCGGCTTCTCGCTGGGCAACCTGCTGATCCCGCTGGCGCCAGCGGGGGCCGTCCTCGTCGGCGGCGCGTTCCTGCTGATCCAGCAGCTCGTCGGCGATGCCTTCGGCACGGTCTACGAAGTGGTCGAGCAGTCGGTGACCCAGGCGATCGTGCATGACCGGGTGCTGGGCCGGGTGCGGGGGACGATCTCGTTCCTCACCACGATCGTCGCCCTGGCGGGGTCGCTCATCGGCGGGATCGTGGGCGAGACGCTGGGGCTGCGCGCGGCGTTCGCGATCGGCATCCTCGGCGCGGTGTTCTCCGCGGTCGCGATCTGGCGGTCGCCGGCCGGGCGGATCCGGGGGGTGGACGAGGCGGGCGGGCCAGCGTGACCGGCGACCTGCAAGCGGCGAGCCCGGTGTCTCGCTGCTCCCCCGCGGGTACGATCTGGGGAGACGCGGCCCGAGCGGTCGCTGAGCGGAGAGGTGTTGAGCGATGAAGCTGCTGGTGGCGATCGTCCAGCTCGACGACGCGGATCGTGTCGCGGACGCCCTTCGCGACGCCGGCCACCGGTTCACGCGCCTCACGTCGACTGGCGGCTTCCTCGACACGGCCAACGTCACGCTGGTGCTCGCGGTCAGGGACGAGACTCTGGGCGCGGTCGTCGACCTGTTCCGCGCCAACTGTGCCGGCCGCGAGGTCGAACTGCCGCTGGTGCTGACCGAGCGGCTCCGCGACTGGCGGGACCGCGTCGTGAGCTACGCGGGCGCGACGATCCTCGTGGTCGAGCTGGCGGACCTGATCAGGCTGTAGCCGAGCGGGGGACCGGTCCGGGTGTCGGCCCGGTGCGCGCCGCCGCCGACAGCGCGGACGCCCGCCCTGGCACGGGGGATCTCAGCCGAACCAGGTCCCGACCTCGTCGTCGCCGACGCTCGGCATCAGCAGCAGCTTCACGATGCCCTCTGGCGGCATCGAGGTGCGCCGTGATACGAGCGCCGCGATCCGCTTAACGTCGTGCTGGCAGCGCCGCAGCGCCGCCGGGTCAAGCCGAGGCCACAGGGCCAGCGCACGCCGCTCGAGGTAGCCGATGCCGTCCTTCTCGCGGGGCGCACGGGGGATGAGCTCTACGGTTGCCACCGATCGGTCTCCCGTGTCTGCGGGCCTTGCCGTGCCCTCTCCCGGCCGACGGGACGCCGCAGGAGGGATTCCGCAACCAAACCGCAATGTTTGTCAACTCCCCGAACGGGGGGGTCAGCCGCCAAGCGTCAGCGACGGGGACGACGACGGCCTCACATCCCCTGGGCCGCGGGGTTCAGGGAGGCGGCGTGCCGCCGGCACGCAGCAGGCGCACCCGGCCGCGCCCGGTGATGCCCGGCGCCCCCACGCCGGCCAGGAACGACACCGTGCCGACCAGACCCGCGACGCCCGCGCCGACCGCCAGCCGCCCCAGCCGCGGCCGCAGCCGGAGGATCGACCAGCCCAGCGTCAGGATGCCCAGGTTGAGGCAGGCGAGGCCGATGAGCGCACCCGCCGCGTGGACCCCGGGCTCGATGCTCTCCCCAGCACGACACCGCGGGACCGCGTGGCGGGGAAGGCGGCGGGCGGCGGCGGCGCTGGCGCCGTCATTCGGCTGGCCGTGCCATGGGCGGCAATGATGGCATGATGCCGGCGCTCGCGATCCGAGGCGACTTGCCGCACCGGTGATGTCCGGTGTTCGAGCGTCGCGGGTGCTATACGGCGGCGTTGACGAGCGGATCACCAGCTCGCGCCGTCGCCACCCGCCAGGTGCGAGCGGACACCGCCGATCCGCGTCGCCGGCGGTGGAGACCGTCTGGGGCAGCGCCGGCGCTGCTAGGATCGAGCGGCGTCCCGCGACACGGAGAAGGGGGATTGTCGATGTCGGCGATGTGTCCGGCCTGTGGTGCGCCGCTCCTCCCGTCCGCAGTCGCGTGCGGCCGATGCGGCACGCCGGTCGGGCGGCGTGCCGCGCCTGCCGGACCACCGGCTCCAGGCGTCCCGCCGGCTGCCGCCGCGCAGGAGCCCGCCGGGCCTGTGCCCGCGACGCCCCCGCCCCCGCCCCCGCCGGGCGCGCGGCCGTCCGTGTCCCCTCCGCACGCCCCCGCCGCCTCCGCTCGGAGCGGCGGCCGGTCCCGGGGCGGCGGTCCGTCCGGCCTACCCGTCGTGGCCCTCCGGTCCTGTTGCGCCCTCGCCCTGGGGGTCGCCGGGTCAGGGCGGGGCTGGCAGGCCGGCCGGTCCGGTCTGGACGACACCGCCGGACCAGACGCCGCCGCGCTCTCGGCAGCCGCTGCTCGTGAGCCTCGGCGGGCTCATCGCGCTCGCGGTGGCGGTCGTGATCGCCGCAAGCGCACTCGGCGGCAACGCCAACAGGACGGGCGCATCCCCCACCACGGCGCCCCGCGCCGCGGCCACGAGATCCCCCTCGCCGAAGCCGACCCTCCGGCCATCGCCGACGCTCGGCGGCGGCGTGGTCAAGATCGGCCTCACACTGCCGCTGGTCGGCGCCTACGCGGATGAGGCCGGGGCGATCCGCGATGGGGTCCTGCTCGCGGTCAAGGACGAGGCGGCGATCCCGGGCGCGTCGATCCAGACGGTCATCCTCGACCACGGGACGACGTCGGGCGTGAACGAGGACAAGGCGGTCGCCAACATGGCCGGCCTCATCGGCGACCAGTCGGTCGTCGGCGTCGTGGGGCCGGAGACCAGCGGCGTGGCGTACGACCAGATCCCGGACGCGAACCGGGCCGGGCTGCTGCAGTGCTCGCCGTCGAGCTCGTGGCCGGGCCTGACCAAGGGCAGGGAGGCGGTCAACCTGCGGCCCGCCCGCCCGAACTACAACGCCTTCCTGCGGGTGGTCACCCCCGATGACGACCAGGGGGCGGTGATGGCCGACTTCGCGATCGCGCAGCTGGGCCGGAAGGCGGCCGTCGTTGTGGGCGACGGGACGCCGAACAGCGTCGCCAACGTCGACAGCTTCACGAGTCGATGGCACCACCTGGGGGGCGGCAAGATCGTCGCCACCACCTCGATCGGAACCGGCCTCCAGCGCGCCCTCGACGGGGCCGCGGCGTCGAAGCCCGACGTCGTGTTCCTCGCGGGCGACCAGCAGGGTGCCGTGAGCGTACGCAGGGCGATGGCGAAGGCGGGGCTCGCGTCGGTGCCGCTGCTCGCGAGCGAGGACGTCGCGTTCGCAAGCGACGACGACCCGGCCGCGTTCGTGTCGCAGGTGGGTGCCGACCCCAAGACGTACGCCGCGGCGAGCTACAGCTACCGGGCTCCCGGCTACGACGTGTTCGCCGCCCGGTTCTTCACCGCCTACGGCAAGGACCCCGGGACGTGGAGCCTCGGGGCATATGCCTGCACCCAGGTGATCATCGAGGCGATCCGCGAGGCGGCGAGCATTGGCGCGCTGGGCCGCGAGGCCGTGCGCAAGACGGCCACGGACCACGGCTTCCTCGTCGACACCGTGCTCGGGCGGATCGGCTTCAACCCCGCCGGCGACATGGTCCCCGGGCAGATCGCCATCTACCACCTCAACGCCGCGCTCAAGGAGTGGGAGTTCACCGACCAGTACCCGGTCGCGCAACCCTAGGCGCGCCCCGCCGCCCCGCCGCGCCCCGCCGCGCACGGCCGGCCGGTCCGCCAGCAGGGCTGCGCGTTCGCCGACCGATCCGGCACCGACGAAGAAGCGGCCGGCCCGCACGTCGCTGTGCGGGCCGGCCGCTTGACGTCACGTCGTGCGTCCGGGTTGTCCAGGGCCGCCGGCTCGTCGGTGACGAGGGGCGGCCCTCTTGTGCGCGCTCGAGCTGGCGGCGCCTCCGCTAGTGCCACCACCGCCCGACAGCTGCTCGGGCGTCGACGATGCCGGCGCCGTACGCCTCGCGGTCGGAGATGGCCCTGCCGCCGAGATGGCAGTACCCGGTCGGGCACGTCACCCCGGTGGCGTCCGCGGCCGAGGTGTCGGTCGCACTCAGGCCCGGCGTCTTGTTGCCCCAGACGTCGCGGGCCGTGGTCTTGAGGTCTGCGACCAGGGCGCTGGGGTTGTGGGCGATCTGCGGCTTGGCGCTCGCGATGAGCGCGACCACCGCCGACACGTGCGGGGTTGCCATCGAGGTGCCCTGGATGGTGCTGTAGCACTCGTCCGGGTAGAACTGCGGCCCGAGGTTGTAGTAGCACGGGATCTCGGTGGACCAGTTCGAGGTGATGCTGAAGTCCTCGTAGGCCTTGTAGCCGTCGGCTGTCGTGACCGGGTAGCCGGGCGTGCCGCCGCGATCCCAGAGCGGGAGGTTGAACTCGCGGGCGCCGCCGGGCGCAGCGACGTCGATCCGCGGGCCGTAGTTGCTGTAGTACGCGAGCTGGTCCTGGCGGCCCGCGCCGAAGGGCTGGTGCGCGTCGGAGGTGGGCTTGCAGGTGGCGTTGGGGTAGTCGCCCACGCAGTCGGCGGTCGCCTTGGCGACGACGTTGCCGGTCGCGGAGACGTCGACCACGCCCGGGACGCCGCCCGGCACCTCGTAGAAGCCGTAGTAGTCGATCGGGTTGTTCACCGGATCGGGCACGTCGCCCGGGGACCACAGGATGCCGTGGCTCAGCACGACGCCGCCGGCGCCGACCCGAACGTGCTCGTTGCCGGCCGCGGCCACGATCACGGTTCCCTTCTTGCGGGCGTAGGCGACGGTCTTGATGTACTGCTGGTAGACCGTGTTCTGGTCCGGGTCGCTCCGGTCGAGGTAGCCGCCGAACGAGATGCTGACCACGTTGATGTGGTGGTCGGCTGCCCACTGGAAGGCGGCGAGGATGGTCGAGTCGTACGCGTAGCCGCACCACTGGGCGATCTTGAGCGCGACGAGCTTGACCTTGGGGGCGATGCCGTTGATGCCGGTGCCGTCGAGGTTGGCGGCGATGTTGCCGCCGATCCACGAGCCGTGGCCGTTCCAGTCGCCGTTGGCCGGGCCGCCGTACATGGAGGACAGGTCGGCGTCGCTGATGCCGAAGTACGTGCTGCACAGGGCCGGGTCTTCGGCGGTCGTGAAGTCCTCGACGTCGACAACCCTGCCGGCGAGCTCCGAATGCGTGTAGTCGAGGCCGGTGTCGGCGACGCCTACGTACACGTTGCCGCTGCCCTCGGTGGTCCGCCAGGCAGCGGGTGCGTTGATGCGGTCGACGTTCCACATCAGCCCGTCGAGGCCGAACGCGGGGTCGGGCTTGACGGTGGTGTGGCCGCCGAGCTTCGCCTTGTACGCGTGCGGCACCTGGCGGGTGCTGCCGCTCTCGGGCGGGTTGACCTTCTCGATGTGGTCGAGCGCCGTCGAGGCCACATGGCCGTTCGCGGCGATCGTGTCGATGGACGCCCCGGACCCGGTCACGACCAGGGTGTCCGCCGCCGAGACCTCGTCGATGATCGTGGCACCCGACGCCACGACCGCGCTCCGCATGGCCGCGAAGTCCGCGCCGCTCTTGGCGACGATCAGATAGCGGCCAGAGTGGTGGTTCCGCGGTCCCGCAGCGGCCGCGGTGGAAGCGCCGAAGAGGCTGACGAGCAGCACTCCGGCCATCACGAACGTGCCCGACCTGGCGATCCCACGTCGTGTCCGACCCATGTTCCCTCCCCGGTATTGCAGCGGGCCCGCGGCGCCAATCCGACGACACGGCGGTCCGACGCGCTCGACTATAGATCGGCGGGTGGGTCGCGGGAATTGGAATTGCCTTGAATCTCCGGTGCGTCCACGCACCGGACGCAGCCTGGCGCCCGGCTCGACCGCCGCCGACCGCGCCCCCCGCGTCACGGGCGGCGCCCCCGGGATCAGGTGACACGGCTCGTAGAATCAGAGGTCCGTCGGCCTCCTCGGCGACCACTGTGCCCCGCCGCGCGGGCCGGCGCGAGAAAGGCGGTGGCGTCCCCGTGCAAGCCTTCGTGGTCGACCTCAAGAACCGCCCCGGCGAGCTGGCAAGGCTCGCCGAGGTCATCAGCGCCAAGGGGATCAACATCACCGGCTTCACCGGCGCCGCGTGCGGCGACGACGGCTCGGTGTGCCTGATCACCAACGACGAGGCGGCGACCCGCCGGGCGCTCAACGACGCGAGCTACACGTGCCATGAGCGCGAGCTCGTGGTCGCGACGATCCAGGACACGCCGGGCTCCCTGGCCGAGGCGTCGCGGCGGATGGCCAGTGCTGGCGTCAACATCGAGGCCGCGGTGCCGACCGGCATGGACAGCCGGGGCGTCCACGTCGCGTTCGCCACGGACGACGCGAGCAAGGCGCGGGCGGCGCTCGGCGACATGGCGATGTCGGGCTCGATGGCGGTGTAGCCGAGGCTGCCGAGACCACGAGCGGGGCCCGGCGATCGCCGGGGCCCCGCTCGCTGCTGGCCAGGAACGCTGCGCCGTCCACCGGGTCAGCTGCAGGCCGTGCGGCCCGGCAGACGCATGGCGATCGGCTCATCGCGAACCGCAGGTCGGCGCACGACGCTGGGGTCATCGGCTCAGCGATGACGAGGCGTCCCATGGCCAGCCCCGCGGACATCTGCGCATCCTGCGCATCCTGCGGCGACCGCACCGCGGTCAGCTCGTTCGACCTCACGGTCGCCGATGACCAGGGCGTCGAGCGCCACTTCTTCGGCGTGCCGGCGGCCGTGTGCCGGACCTGTGGACGGCTGGTGCTCGACCAGGACGTCGAGCGGCTGTACCGCATCGGGGCAGGGGAGGTGCTCGGCGGCATCGTGAGCGACCGCTGTCTCCTCGACGAACGGGGCCTCGACGCGGCCTGACGGGCCGCCGCGGCTCGCCGCCAGACGCGGAGCGGCTCAGGCCACCTCTGCCTCGTCCTCCGCCGCAACGAGGATGCCCGCAGGCAGCATCGGCGCCACGTCGACGAGCTGCACCCGTGAGCCGGGGCCGGCCGCGAAGGCCGCCACCGAGGTGCCCACGTCGCCGAACCGCTCGGTGAACAGCCGGAGCGCTCCGGGCGAGCGGGCCAGCGCCCACGACACCCTGGAGCGCGAGGTCTCGAGGAACCGCCCCGGCTCGGCGCCCAGGACGAGCAGCTGCGTGCGCCTGCCGGATGTGTCCGCGGCCAGGCGGACGAAGGCCTTGAACAGCTCCCGCTTGTGGAGCACGTCGCGCCCGGTCCAGGCCGCGAACTTGAACTCGGCCACCCGGAGGTTGGTCTCCACGTCGAACGGGCGTCGCGGGTCGTCGCCCGCGGCGAGCGACGGGCGGCTGACGAGGGTCTCGCCGTCCTCGAGCAGCGCCGGCAGGAGCTGGAGGATCGCTGCGGCGTGCACGAGGTCGCTCAGGCGCCAGAGTTCGCGCCGGACCCGGATCGACGACGCGAGCAGATGCGCGTCCACGCCGGCGGCCACGGCGGCGGCCCGGATCTCGAGCGCCGTGGCGTGCTCGGTGGTCGACTCGAGGCTGGCGATCGCCTCGGCGAGGGGCTTTCGGGCCAGGAAGGCGGCCACGGTCTCGACGGACTGGCTCAGGGAGGGTTCGCGCATGCCGCCATTGTGCGGCTGCTGGGGGCGGGAGGCGGGGCGCGGCGCCGGCCGGGCCCCGCCTCGCCTGCAGGAATGTGGTCCAGCTCAGGTGGCAGGTGTGCCCGTGCTACCGTCCGGGCATGCCCGCCCGTCGCTTCGACGCCGTCGTGTTCGACCTCGACGGCACCCTGTGCGACTCGGAGCCGTTCATCGCGGCCGCCGCCGCAGAGGCCCTTCGGCGGCGTTACGGGATCGAGGTCTCCGTCGAGGACTTCGCGCCGTTCGTCGGCGCGGGTGACGACCGGTTCATCAGCGGGGCCGCCGCCGCCCATGGCGTGACCGCGGACCTGGCCGTCGACAAGGCGCTCACCTACGAGGTCTACCTCGAGCTCATCCGGGGCGCCCTCCAGCCGATCGCGGGGGCGCTCGCCTTCCTGGCCGCGCTCCGGGCGGCCGGGCTGCGTGTCGGCCTGGCCACGGGCTCGGACCGCGCCAAGCTGCAGGGCAACCTCGCAGCCCTGGGCCTGGCCGACAGCGCGTTCGACACCGTCGTCAGTGCCGAGGACGTCGCCCGCAAGAAGCCCGACCCCGAGACGTTCCTCACGGCGATCCGCAGACTTGGACTCGAGCCCGCGCGCTGCCTCGTGGTGGAGGACGCCCGCAACGGCGTGCTGGCGGGCCGGGCGGCGGGCTGCGAGGTGCTTGGGATCGCGTCGTCGCAGTCGCCCGACGCGCTCGCCGAGGCCGGGGCCCGGGCCGTGGTGGCCGACTACACGGCCCTGCCGGGCGACCTGCTCGCGGAGGTCGGCCTGGCCTGAGGCGGCTGGCGCGGGGGACCAACCAGCGACGCGGACGCCATGGACAGCCGCGGTCGAGTAGGATCGCGGCCTCGTCAGCCCGCGCGGACCACGGGCGGTGTGGGAGGTGTGCGATGAGCGTTCCCGTCGGCACGGCCTATGACGCGACGTCCCTGGCGACCAATCGCGCGGGTCAGCTCACCCCGGACCAGCGCACCGCTGCCGGTCGTGCCCAGAAGAGCGGCTTCCAGAACGAGTTCCTGTTCGCGGGCATCGCCGTCGTGATCGGCGTGCTCGTGGCGACCTCGTCCGGGGGCAACTACCCCGAGATCGCCCGGCTCGGCGTGGGCGCCGTGGCGTTCGTGATCGCCGCCGTGCTGGTCGTGCGGGCGCTGAGCGGCCAGGACCCGCTCACACGCGACCTGCGGGCGGGCCGGGTCGAGTCCGTCGAGGGCGCCTTCGGCAAGCATCAGCAGCAGGGCCAGCGCCTCACGTGGTTCTACTTCGACCTGGGCAATCGCCGGTTCGAGGTGTCGCGGACGATGTTCGACGCTGCGCCGGACGCCGGGGTCATGCGGCTGTACTTGCTGCCGCACAGCGGCCGCGTCGTCAACTTCGAGCGGCTGCCCGACCGCGCCGTTCCGGCCGGGGCGATGGACTCGCCCGGCGCCGCGCTCGCGTCAGTCGTCGCGGGGCTCCGGTCCAACCACAGCCAGGCGTCGCGACTGGAGGCGATGGCGTCGATGGAGGCGCTCAAGGACGCGATGTTCGTCTCGCCGACGCCGCCGCCGGCGGGGGAGCAGGACCCGCGGCCGCTCGCCGAGGCGGTCGTCGGCTCCTGGCAGTGGGCGGGCCTCCACGTCACGTTCGGGCCGGACGGCCGCGCCTCGACCGTGCTGCCCAACGGCCAGGCCGCGTCGGGCCATTGGTCGGTGTCGGGCGACGGCAAGCTCCACGTCAGCGGCATGGGCGAGGACATGGCGGGCGAGGCGTGGGTGGCGGGCGACACGCTCACCGTGAAGGACGAGGGGCGCGCCATCGCCTTCCGCAGAACCGCCTGAGGGCGGCCCCGGATCGCCGGGGGCCCGCGGATCGCCGGGCGGCGGGGTGCCAGCGCGGGGCTGTCGGCGCGGGGGTGCCGGCACCGGGTCCGCGGCGTCGCGCGCTGTCAGCCCGTCGACACCGTCGTCTGGCCCGGCGATGTGATCGTGATCGAGCCGCCCCACATGCACATGCACTGGCTGGAACTGGTGAGCGCGGGCGTGCCGCCCACCGTCACCGTGGCCGAGCCGGGGGTCCAGGGCGCGGTGATCACCGGGACGCACGGCTGCGGGGTGAGGACGCCCTGTGCCGCCGAGGTGGCCGACGCCACCTGCGGGTTCGAGAGGGTCATGCACATCCCGAACGGCGCTATGTTCGCCATCGGCTGCATGTCCGTGGTCTTGGCGACAAGCTGGTTGCTGCTCTGGACAGGCTGGCCCGCCGGCAGCACGGTGAGCGTGGACGGCGCCTGGCCGAAGGAGCAGGCGAGCTGGGCGCCGTTGACGACAACCTGGGCCATGGACGCCTCCCGAGGCCGGCCGGGGACACGCGGGGCGGCCGACACGGCAGCCGCGGCCGGGGGGGGCCGGACCCGCCTAGTCTCGCACGCCAGCCACCTCGTGTCGCCGGCGTCTCCGGCGCTCGCCGCGCTACCCGGCGCTCGCCGCCAGCGCATCGCGGAGCCGGGCAGGCTCGTCGCTGCCCAGGACGAGCCGCCCGTCGAGCGTCGTGTACAGCAGTTCGAGGTTGACGCCGGCATCGGCCACCCGCCGCAGCACTGAGGCCGCGCTGCCCGGCCGGTTCTCGACGTCGAGGATCGACACCGACGTCTCGCCGCAGATCTCCACGCCCGCGTTGAGCAGGGTGCGCCGTGCGAGCTCTGCGTCGCTGACGATGACGTGGAGGACGGCGGCGTCGCCGGACTCCACGCCGCACGCTCCGTCGATGTTGATGCCGGCGTGCCCGAGCGCCTCGGCCACCTGCACGAGGGTGCCCGGCCGGGTCGGCAGGCACAGCGCGAAGTCCGTGGCCATCGTTCCCACCTCCTGTGCGCGCCCCCCGTGCCCGCGCGCACATCGGCAGCCTACGCTCGTGTGCCCCACGAGTCCACGGCCTGGGCACGCTGCCACCCACGGGGGGCGCCCCCGCCACCGGAGCGCAATCCGGCCCGCGCCCCGGGGCCCGTTCGGCCATCGGCTGACCGGCGGCCGGCGCCGATACTTGCCCCTTCTAGGCGTCCCCCGCACATCGCCGCCGACCGGCGACCACCGAGGTTGGGATGATGACCGTCGCCCCGATCGACCCGTTCCGCCGCGTGCCGCCGCTCACCGCTGCCGCCGCACGGACCGAGGCCGAGCGCTGCCTCTACTGCTTCGACGCCCCCTGCGCCCACGCCTGCCCGAGCGAGATCGACGTGCCGGGCTTCATCCGCAAGATCGCCAGCGGCAACGTCGCGGGCGCGGCCCGGACGATCCTGGCCGCCAACCCGCTCGGCGCCACCTGCGGCGCTGTCTGCCCGGTGGAGCGCCTGTGCGAGGGCGCGTGCGTGCGCATCGAGCTGGACCGGCCCATCGCAATCGGCCGGCTGCAGCAGGGCGCCGTCGAGGCGCTCGGGGCCATGGGCGAGGCGTTCTTCACGCCCGGCGCAGAGACGGGCGTCTCGGCGGCGATCGTGGGCGCCGGCCCGGCGGGCCTGGCCTGCGCCGCCGAGCTGCGCAAGGCGGGCGTTGCCGTGACGCTGTACGACGATGCGCCGCGCGCCGGCGGCCTCGCTGACCACGGGATCGTGCCCTGGCGCATGGCGCGCGGCAGCGTGGCGCTGGAGGCGGCCGAGGTCGAGCGCGCGGGCGCGACGCTCGCGCTCGGCACCACGGTGGGCCGGGACGTGGACGCGGCCGAGCTGCTCGCGGCCAGCGACGCGCTGGTGCTGGCGGCGGGCCTGGGGCGGGCACGCCCGCTCGGGATCGCCGGCGAGGCGCTGCCGGGCGTTGTCGACGCGCTGGTCGTGATCCGGGCCGCCATCGACCCCGAGCCCGGTGCGGCGCCCGTGGTCGGGCGGCGGGTCGGTGTCGTGGGCGGCGGGTCGACCGCGTTCGACGCCGCCGCGGCGGCGGTCCGCCTGGGCGCCGAAGAGGTCACGCTGTTCTACCGCCGAGGGATCGGGGAGAGCCCCGCGTACCCGCATGCGATCGACCTCGCCCGCCAGCTGGGCGTCGTGATCCGGTGGCACACGGCCCCCGTCGAGGTCCAGGGCGGGGAGCGCGTGACGGGCGCCACCTTCGTCACCATGCGGCCCGGTGCGCCGGACGCGTCGGGACGCCCGCGACCGGAGCCCGTGCCGGGCTCGATGTTCGAGGTGGAGCTCGACACGCTCGTGCGCGCCGTCGGCCAGGACCGGCCGGACGCCGCGGACGGCGTGCTGGCCATGCTGGGCGTGCCCGTCCGCGACGGGGCCGCCGTGGCTGACCCCGCCACCGGGCGGACGACCAATCCCAGGGTGTGGGCGATCGGCGACATCGCGTCGGGCGGCAAGGAGGTGGTCCACGCCGTCCAGGCGGGCAAGCTCGCGGCGCGCTCGATCATCGACGCCCTCGGCCTGCGCACGCGGATCGAGCCGGTCCGCCGGGCCGTGGACTCGACAGTGCCGGGGGTCGACCTCTCGGTCGACCTCGCGGGCATCAGGAGCCCCAATCCGTTCTGGCTGGCCAGTTGCCCCATCAGCAACAACGCCGACATGGTGTCGCGCGCGTTCGACGCGGGCTGGGGCGGGGCCGTCTGGAAGACCATCGGCGACCCGATCCGCAACGTCACCGCGCGGCTCGGCACGTTCGAGTACGGCGGCAAGAAGATCGTCGGCATCAACAACATCGAGCTGATCAGCGACCGCCCCACGGACGTGAACATCGCGGAGATCCGCGAGGTCAAGAAGCGGTACCCCGGCCATGCCGTGGTGATCAGCCTCATGGTCGAGGCGCAGCGCGAGGCCTGGCACGAGATCCTGGCCAAGTGCAACGACACCGGGGCCGACGGCTACGAGCTGAACTTCGGCTGCCCGCACGGGATGAGCGAGCGGGGCATGGGCGCGGCTGTGGGCCAGGTCCCCGACTACGTCCAGATGATCACCGAGTGGGTGATGGAGAAGGCCGAGATGCCCGTCTTGGTCAAGCTCACGCCCAACGTCACCGACATCCGCTACCCGGCCCGGGCGGCGCGGCGCGCGAACGCCGACGGCATCGCGCTGATCAACACCATCAGCTCGCTCATCGGCGTGGACCTCGACACCTGGGCGCCGGTCCCGGACGTCCGCGGCAAGGGCTCGCACGGCGGCTACGCCGGGCCCGCGGTCAAGCCCATCGCGCTCAACATGCTCTCGCAGGTGGCCGCCGACCCCGAGGTCGGCATCCCGGTCTCCGGCATCGGCGGCATCGAGACCTGGCGTGACGCGGTCGACTTCCTGCTCCTCGGAGCCACCACGGTCCAGGTGGGCACGAGCGTGATGCACTACGGGTTCCGCCTCGCGGACGACCTCGTGGACGGGCTGTCGACCTACCTGCGCTCGAAGGGCCTGACCAGCCCGAGCCAGCTCGTGGGCAAGGGGCTGCCGGGCATCACCGACTGGGGGCACCTGGACCAGGAGTGGCGCCTGCTGGCCAAGATCGACCAGGAGAAGTGCATCCACTGCAACTTGTGCTACGCCGCGTGCAACGACGGGGCGCACCAGGCGATCCGCAAGGAGGGCGCCAACGGGACCTCACGCCTCGAGGTGGATCCCGACTACTGCGTCGGCTGCATGCTGTGCCAATACGTCTGCCCGGCGGAGGGCGCGATCACGTTCGAGGGCCTCGAGGGCGCGGCTGCGATCCACTGACTCCTGCGAGGCGAGCGGCGTCGGCCAGCGGCGCTGGCCAGTCGCTGGCCAGTCGGCTCCGGGCCGCCCGCCTCGCGCGGTTCAACGTCGCGCGGCGGCCACCCCGTGCCCGCCGGCCGGCAGTCCGTGCGCCTCCGGCTTGGCGGGATCCGCCCGCGGGTCGGACGCAGGCGCCGCGCCGGACGCAGGCGTCGCGCCGGACGCAGGCGTCTTGCCGGACGCAGGCGTCGCGCCCGAGCCGGTCGTTCGGCTGCCGGGCCACCGCGAACCAGCGAACCGCCAGATGTCCTCCGGAAGATCCTTAGGCGGGTCCGGCTCCGCACGATCAGGCGCCAACTGGTCCATTCCGCAACCTTCGCGGCGCTAACGTCCCGGTGGGGGACATTTGGCGGAGTCCAGGCGGGGCGACGCACTCACTGCCCTCCGGGGGGACATCTGAGCCTGCCGCCCCCGGTTCGGCCGCGGCCGGGTCCAGGCGGGGCGACGCACTCACTGCCCTCCGGGGGGACACTTGGGCCTGCCGCCCCGCGCGGCCGCTGCCGCGACCCGCCCCGCGGGTTGCTTCGCCCCCGCCCGCGCGAAGGCCGCCGCGGTCGCCTCCCGGCCGGCCCGGTCGCGGCGCCAGTTCCCGAGGTCAGGCCAGTTGCGGCCGCGGGTCGTGATACGTGTACGGCGTGTGGAAGAAGCCGCGGACGGGGTGGCCGATCCCCACGTTGTGGGTGATGGGCGTGACGTGCCGCGGCTCGAGCACTGAGAGCGTGATCCGGACATCGTCGGCCTGCGCGGGCGGCGTGTTGGGGTCGTAGAGGTGCAGGGTGAGCGTGCCGTCGGCGGCGAGGTCGTAGCCGTAGGCCATCACCTGGTGGTTCTGCCCGAGCTGACCGGGGTCGCGGCCCGCGACGGTGACGAGCCCGAGGCAGACGAGCCGGCCCGCGTCGAGCTCGGGGCGGATCCGGGTCGCCCACTCCTCCACGATGGTCTTCCAGGCGAGGCCGTGCCTGGTGAGCAGCGGGCCGAGTGGTGCGTCGGCGTCCGGGGTGAGCATCCACTCGTAGTAGCGGGCGAAGCCGAGGTGGCCCACGTCGAACGACTCGAGCAGCCGCGTGACGATGTAGCGGTACAGCGTCGAGCCCGGCAGCGGGTTGTCCGTGGCCGCCAGGGGAGCCATGCCGGGCGTCTGGAACACGTCGCGGACCGTGTACACCATTCCGCCGCACAGCCCGTTGCTCGCGTCGCCGATGGGCAGCGTTCCGACGCCCGGGAGCGAGAGGGTGAGGTCGGGCTCGTGGGGCCACGCGTTGACGAAGTGCAGGCCGTTCGCGCTGGGCAGGAAGCCGGGCACCCGCACCGAGCCCGGGTTCGCCGCCGCGACGGCCACCGCGGCGTCCACGGCGGGCCCGGAGGCGGGCTCGACCGTCGCCGGCACGTGGGTCGTGGGCGTGGGCATGCCGGGCTGGCCGGCCGGCGCCGAAATCGACCCCGTCGAGCTGGTGGCCGCCAGCCCCGGGGCGTCGGGGGCGGAGAGCGCCTTCACCGCGAGGTACGTGCCCTGCCCGATGCCCATCAGGAGCAGCAGCGTGGTCTCGATGTCAGGCAGCGGCGGCAGGGCGTCGCCACCCGGAGCCGCCATCGTCTTGCCCACGGCGTCGATCGTGGCCACCGCGTAGATGCCCAGCGCGACGGCCGTCCAGGCCATGAGCTGCGCCTTGGCCAGGCTCGGCCGGCCGAGGTCGTCGAGGATCAGCTGGGGCAGGACCGTCCGGTCCGAGGGCATGCGGACGTCGCGCCGCGTCCGGACCCGGTGCGCAGTGATGCCGGCAGCGGCAGCCGTGGTCCCCACCGAGCAGCCCATGGCCGCGAGCACGTTCGCGGGCACGGCCCCGAGCGCACCGACGAGTCCGAGGTGGGCGCGCGCGAAGCACAGGACGACATAGCTCGTGAGCACGACGACCGTCCACGCCAGGCCCTGGAACAGCGAGGTCGAGTACCGGCCGTCGCGGCCCACGGCGAGCTGCCAGAAGCGCCACGAGCCCGAGCCGGCCCGGTAGAGGGTCCAGAAGACCGCCAGGACGAGCGCGGTCTCGACCCACGGGTCGACCGCAGCGATGAGCCCGAGCATGGCGCCTCCCCGGAGCTGCGGCCAGGTGGACATCCCGGCCGGGGCGGCATCGAACCACCAAGCACCGGCCGCGTCAAGGCGGCTGGACCCACCTATCCGAATCCGCGCGGCCCGGCTACCCTAAGCGGCCACGCCCCCAAGACCCCAGTCCGCGTCCCGGCGGTCCGCCACCCGCCACTGAGGAGGTCCCGATGACCCGCGTCCTGTTGATGGTCGGCACGAGGAAGGGCCTGTTCCTGCTCGACTCCGATGAGGCGCGCCGCGACTGGCGCCTCCGCGGGCCGTTCGCCGACGGTTTCGAGGTCCGCGATGCGGTGTACAGCCCCTCGGATGAGGCCATCTACGTCGCCGCGACGTCACCGTGGTTCGGCTCGGCGGTGTTCCGCTCGCCCGACCTGGGCGAGACGTGGACGCACAGCTCGGAGGGGCTCTCGTACGGCGATGAGGGCCCGAAGCTGGCCAAGCTGTGGAGCGTCATGCCCGCCCACGGCTCCGTGTTCGCTGGCGTCGAGCCCGCCGGCCTGTTCCGGAGCGACGACGCTGGGGCGACCTGGCGGCATGTCTCGGGCCTGCGCGAGCATCCGTCCACGCCCACGTGGGGCCCGGGCGCCGGCGGCCTGATCCTGCACACGATCGTCCCGCACCTGACCGACCCGAACCGCATGTGGGTGGGCGCGAGCGCGGTGGGCGTCTTCGAGACGATCGACGGCGGGGCCACCTGGACCGCCCGCAACCACGGGGTGCGCCAGGACTACAACCCCGGCCCGCCGGAGGAGACGGGGTCCTGCGTCCACAAGTTCGCGCTGGCGGCCGGCACCGACCAGACGCTCTACCAGCAGAACCACTGCGGCGTGTACCGCTCCGACGACGGCGGCGCGAGCTGGCAGGAGATCACCGGCAGTCTGCCCTCGGAGTTCGGCTTCGTCATGGGCGTCCACCCGCGCGACCCGCAGACCGCGTGGGTGCTGCCGCTCACCACGCCCGACAAGGGCCGCTTCACGCCCGACGCCAAGGCGGCGGTCTGGCGCACCCGCGACGGCGGCGGCTCGTGGGAGCGCCTGTCGAGCGGGCTGCCGCAGGACAACGCGTGGCTGTCGGTGCTGCGCCAGGCGATGGCGGTGGACTCGCTCGACCGGCCCGGCGTCTACTTCGGCGCCCAGTCGGGCCAGCTGTTCGCGTCGGCCGACGAGGGCGAGAGCTGGAGCGAGATCGCGTCGTACCTGCCGGCGATCGCGTCGGTGGACGTCGCGGTGGTCGCGGACTAGCGGGCGGCAGGCGGACGACATGGCCGAGGTCCGGCTGCCGGGCGCGCTCGTGACGCTGTTCCCGGGCACGCCGCGCCGCATGGCGCTGCCCGGCGCCACGGTTCGCGAGGTGCTGGCCGCCCTCGACGAGCGCGTGCCGGGCATGCACGACCGGCTGCTCACCGCAGGCCCGGAGATCCGAGACCACATCAAGGTGTTCGTCGACGGCGAGGCCGCCCGGCTCGGCTCGCCCGTGGCGGCCGCCTCGACGGTCGACGTGGTGCTGGCGGTGTCCGGCGGCTGACCGCCCGGCAGCGGGCGCCATGGCACCGCGCGATGACGCACCCTCCGCGTCGATCCCCGCGCGCCTGCGCCCTCGGGGCCGGTAGCCAGCCGTCGGCCGATCCGCGCGGCCCGTGGCCCGCGAGCGGGCGCGTCACGCCCTGCGGGGCAGGGCCGGGCCTCCGCCGCGGCAGCGCCCGGCTCGCGGCCCGGAACGGCGGGCCATGAGCACGCCGGGAGCTCCACGCGTGCCGCCGATGCTGCCGTGGTGCGCGCCCGGCACCGTCGCTTTACACGGGCCTTACATCCGCTGCCGCCGCGATGGTGGAGCCGCCGAGCCGCCACCGCGAGGATGCCTCAAGGCGCCACCGCCCGGAGCGCCGCGACAGGGAGAAGGCAGCACAAGCGATGCATCACCACCGGCGACACCTCGCGCAGGCACTGGCCGCGGCCGCCATCGCGCTCACCGTGGGCGCCTGCGGCGGCCGCCTGGCAGCGGCCACGCCGACCCTGCCCACCGCGTCGGCGCCTGCCGCCGCGCCCACCGCCACCGCCTCGGCCGCCACCGCAGCCGCCAGCCTGCCTGCGCCCAGTGCGGCGCCGGCGTCCACCCCGAGTGCGGCGCCTGCGTCCACCCCGCCTGCGGCCGCGGCCGCCACGCCAGCCACGCCCGCGACGCCGGCCGTCCCATCGGCGCCCACTGCGAGCGACCTGCTGCGCGAGATCTCGTCAGCCAGCAGCAGCCTCACGTCCATCAGCCAGGCGCTCTTGAACGACGCGAGCGCGCCCAAGTCCGAAGGGAGCCCCAGGTGAACGTCACGGACCGCATCAGCCCCAAGCACCTCGCCAGCGGCGCAGCGAGCGTCGTGCTCGCCCTCGCCATCGCGGCACCGGCCATGGCCTCGTCCGTTCCCGCGGCTCCCGCGGCGGCCCCGGCCGACGCCGCCACGGCTGTGCTGTGCGACACGCAGTGGATCGCCGTGAAGCAGTCGCGCTCGGTCAAGACCGTGAAGGCCGCGGGCGACTGCGAGGTCTCCCGGCGCCTCACCACGATCGCCAGCCTCAAGTCCCGGGTCGCGTCCACCAAGGCGCTGACCTCGTCCGACCGGAACGGGCTCAACACGCTGCTCGACGGGTCCCATGACGGGCTCGTCGCCCAGAAGGCCAAGATCGACGGCGACACCACGCTCGCCGCGGCGACCGCCGACGTCCATGCCGTGTTCACCGCTTCCCGCGTCTACGTGCTCGTCGCTCGCCAGGTCGCGCTCGTGTCCGGCGACGACATCGTGAGCGCCGCCGCCGGCCAGCTCACGACGGTCGCCGGCGACATCAGCTCGGCCATCGCCGCCGGTCAGGCCGCCGGCAAGGATGAGTCGGCCGCCGCCGGCCACCTCGCGGCCATGCAGTCGGCGATCGGCGCCGCGGACGACGCGGTCGCCGGCCAGGCCGCCAAGGTGCTGCCGCTCACCCCGGCCCAGTGGAACGCCGGGTCGGCCACGCCGGTCCTGAACGCCGACCGCGGGGCGCTCGTGTCCGCCCGCGACGACCTCGCCCGCGCGGTGGCCGAGGCGCGTGCGGCCGTCGCCTCGCTGAAGTAGCTCGACCGGCCCACCCCCAGACGGCGCCCGTCGGCATGCAGCCGGCGGGCGTCCCGCGCGTAGACTCGCCGACGATGAAGACGATCCTAGTCGTGGACGACAACCCCAACATCGTGGACCTGCTCCGGATGTACCTCGAGGGGGCCGGGTTCGCCACGATCTCGGCCGCCGACGGCCCGACGGCGGTGGAGCTCCACAAGGCCGAGCACCCCGACCTCGTGGTGCTCGACCTGATGCTGCCCGGGCTCGACGGCTTCGAGGTGTGCCGCGCCATCCGCCGGGTCGCCGACACGCCGGTCCTGATGCTGACCGCGCGCACCGACGACGTGGACGCCATCGTGGGCCTCGAGCTGGGCGCCGACGACTACGTCACCAAGCCGTTCAACCCGCGCTCGCTGGTCGCCCGCGTCAAGGCGATCCTGCGCCGGACCGACGGCACCGTCCGGCTCGGCCGGCCCATCGAGGCCGGCTCGCTGCGCCTCGACCCGCGCCGACGCGAGGCCACGGTGCGGGGCGAGGCGCTCGAGCTCCGGTCGCGCGAGTTCGACCTCCTCGCGGCCCTCGCCCGCGACCCGGGCGTCGTGCTGTCCCGCGAGTCGCTGCTCGAGGACGTCTGGGGCACCGACTTCCCGGGCGAGACGCGCACGGTGGACGTGCACGTATCCGAGCTGCGCAAGAAGCTGGGCGCGGACGGCCCGGTCATCGAATTGGTGCGCGGCGTGGGCTACCGCCTGATCGCCGATGCCTGACCGCGTCGCGTCCCGGATCGCTGCGGCGTTCATCGCGGTCGGGCTCGTGGTGGCCCTGGCGGTCGGGGCCGGGCTGTTCGTGAGCCTGCGCGACCTGCACCGCGATGAGGCGCTCTCGGCGCTCGGCGACATCGCGCAGCCGATCGCGGCGCGGGTGCGGCTGGCCGGGGCCGTGCCCGAGCTCCAGCAGGAGCTCAACGCCGCCGCCCCGTCGATCCGCAGCGAGGTCGGCGTGTACCTCGTGGTGGGCAGCCGCGTCGTGGCCGTCCGGCAGTCGCCGGTATCAGTGGACGTCTCGTCGGTCACGGTCGACACGAGCCTCGTGCCGGGCCAGACGACGGGCGGCGAGCTGGCTGGAGCTGGCGGCGCGCGGGTGCTGACCTCCGTCACCAGCGTGCGCACGGCCGGTGCCGTCCTTGGGCCGATCGGCATCCTGCTCACCCAGATCGACACCTCGGGCGCCGATGCGCTGCGCGACCTGCTCCGGGTCATGCCGCTCGTCGTGCTCATCACGGCGCTGGTGGCCGTGCCGGTCGCGTGGGCGCTGTCGCGCTCGATCACCCGGCCGCTCCGGCGGCTGGCCGAGGCAACCTCCGCCCTCCCGGCAGCCCCGGCCGCGCCCGTGCCCTCGGAGGGCCCGCGCGAGGTGCGCGCCCTCACCGACCGCTTCAACGCGACCACCGCCGAGCTCGAGCGGGTGCGGGCCGAGGAGCGTGACCTGCTCGCGAGCGTCCGCCACGACCTCCGGACGCCGCTCACGGTCGTGGGCGGGTTCGCCGAGGCGCTCCGCGACGGCACCGCGGCGGGCCCGGGTATCGCACGGGCCGGCGAGGCCATCGCCCAGGAGGCCGCGCGCATGGAGCGCCTGGTGGACGACCTCCGCTCGCTCGACGAGCTGCGGGCAGGCCGGGTGGGCATCCGGCCCGAGGCGATCGACCCGCCTGCCGCCGTCGCCGGCGCGGCCGAGCGGTTCAGCCAGCAGGCGGCTTCCGCCGGCGCCGAGGTGACGTCAGCGGCGGACCCCGGGCTTGCGCTGGTGGCGGACCGGACCGCCGTCGAGCGCATCTTGGGCAACCTGGTGGCCAACGCCCTGGGCTTTGTCGGGCCCGGTGGCCATGTCCTGGTCGAGGCGCGCTCGGTGCTCGTGCCGCCCCCGCCCGGGGGAGGCCCGGCCGCAGCGCCCGCGTGGGTGGCGCTCCGGGTGAGCGACGACGGCCCGGGCTTCCCGCCGGGTGAGCTCGACCGCGTGTTCGACCGCTTCTATCGCGCCGACCCGGCGCGCGCGGGCGGCGGCTCCGGCCTGGGCCTCGCGATCGTGCGCGCCTTCGCGGAGGCCCACGGCGGCAGCGTGCGCGCCGAGAACCTGGCGCCGACCGGGGCCCGGGTCACGGTCTTCCTGCCCGCCGTGCCGATCCCGCCGCCGCGGGCGGGCGCCTGACCGCCTGGCCCGCGCGCCGCCGCCCCCCCCGCCTTTCCGCCGTTCGCCGCCCGCGTTTCCGCCGTTTGCCCTCCCGGCGGCCCCTATCCGCCGAGTTCCCCCCAGACGGTCGCTCGGCGGCCCGTTTCCGGATATCTTCCGTCCAAGGGCCGCCCCACGGCCATCCAAGGAAGACGCCGGTCGGCCCCGTGCTCGGGCCGCGGCGCCACACCGCCCGGCGCGGGGCAGGTCCGCGGCTACGGGGCGCACCACGGCCATCTGCAGGAAACGCGGCGGAGGGGCGCCGGCGGCGGACTGGCGCCGCGGAGGGGCGGCAGCGGGGAGGCGGCTTCCCGCTCAGCGCGGCCACGTGAAGCCGGTCAGCTCCTCGGCAAGCGCCCAGAAGCGCGCGGCCTTCGTCGCGTCGCGTGAATCGGGGCTCGACTCGATCGGGTGCCGCTCGCCGTAGAACGCGCCCGTGACCCCGTCGAGCGACGGGTCGGCGGCCGTGAACACGAGCGAATCGGTTGCCGCGTCCACCGACACGGCGAACGGCATCCGCACCAGCACCGTGCGCATGAAGGCGCGCTTGAGCCCGCGCGCGGAGTCCGACGCGGTCAGGGGCACGAACCCCGGGCACACGGCGTTCGCGGTGATCGGCCCGCCCGCCAGACGGCCCGCCTGCTCGCGCGTGACCCACAGCACCGCGAGCTTGGAGTTCTTGTAGGCGCGGTCCGGGTCGTAGCCGCGCTCGAGCATCGGGTCGTCGAGGTCGAAGTCCACCGGCGCCCCGTGCGAGTCGGGCAGGTGGCGCCGCGAGCTCACGTTGACGATCCGGGCGGCGGGTGACCGCTCCAGCGCCGGCAGCAGGAGGCCTGTGAGCAGGAATGGCGCGAGCGTGTTGACCGCCAGTGTCTCCTCGAAGCCGTCGGCGGTCAGGCGGCGGGTCTCGCTCTGCTGCATGACGCCCGCGACGTGGAGGACGGCGTCCAGCTGCGGGTGGGCGGCCAGGACGTCGGCGGCGAGGGTGCGCACGGTCGACATCGTCGAGAGGTCGGCCGCGTGCGGGCTGATCTGGGCGCCGGGTTTCGCGGCACGGATCGCCGCGGCGGCGGCCCGCGCCGCCTCGGGGCGCCGGGCGTGGAGCACGACGTGATGGCCGGCCCGGGCGAGCTTCTCGGCGGTCACCCGGCCGAGCCCGCGCCCGGCACCGGTCACCAGGATGGTCGACATGGCCCGATGGTAGGCCCGATCGGCCGACCGGAGGGGCCGCGGGCCCGCCGGGCGCCGCCGGCGCACGCGCATCTCCGCTGGCGTGCGCGGACTGCCGGACGAGGGTCAGCCCGCCGTCACCGCCGGGTAGCGCATCCGGAACTCCGTCCAGCCGTCGCGCGAGCTCGCGTCCACGACGCCGCCGTCGGCCTCGACCAACTGGCGCACGATCGCGAGGCCGATGCCTGCGCCGCCCCGCGCCCGGTCGCGGCTCTGCTCGACGCGGTAGAAGCGGTCGAACACGCGCGGGAGCACCTCGGCCGGAATGCCCGGCCCGGAGTTGCCCACCGCCACCTCCACGCCCGAGGCGGCGCCGACGCTGCCCGACACGCATCGAGCTGTCACCGCCACCCGCCCACCGTCGGGCGTGTACCGCTCAGCGTTCTGGAGCAGGTTCGCGAGCGCCTGCGCAAGGGCGTCCGGGCGGACCCGCGCACGCACGGCGGCGTCCGCGTCGACGCCGAGCTCGATCCCGCGGCGGGCGAGGGCCGGCGCCACGAGCTCGGTGGCGCTGCGCGTCGCCGCCGCGACGTCGGCCACCACGGGATCGGCCTGGATCGCCGCCCACGGGGCGGCCGCGAGGACGTCGAGCGAGGCGGCCAGCCGGGACAGCCGGTCCACCTCCTCGCGGAGCGAATCGAAGACGCGCGGGTCGGGCTCGATCACGCCGTCGCGCAGCGCCTCGAGATAGCCCTGCAGGTTGGTCAGCGGCGTCCGCAGTTCGTGGCTGGCGTTGACGATGAACTCCCGCCGCAGCGCCTCCTGCTCGTCGAGCCGGTCGGCCATGGCGTTGTAGGCCGCGGCCAGGCGCTGGAGCTCGGCCGGCCCCGTCTCGGGCACGCGCTCGGCCGGGCCGTCGGCCGCCACCCGGTCCGCCGCCTCGGCGAGCCGCTCGATGGGCCGCGCGAGCATCCGGGCCGAGATCACCGCGAGGACCGACGCCACCACCGCCGCCACCACGACGGTGATCGCCACCACCCCCGCGACGCTGGTGTCGAACATCTCCTTGGCGTGGTCGGCCGAGGCGCCGGCCGCCATCATCAGCGCCTCGAACGCGTCGCCGCCCACCCGCAGGACCCCGACCGCGAGGATCGCGATCGACACCGCCGCCACCGCGAGCGCGGCCACGAGGATCCGCAGCGACAGGCCCGAGGCGCGCCTCATCCCGCCGCCCCCTGGCACGCGGCCACCCTGGTCATCGGGCCGCTCACGCGGTGTCCCGCCGTCGCGCCACGCGGCCCGCCGCGCGGTACCCGGTCCCGCGCACGGTCTCCACGTACTGCGGCGCGCCCGGGTCGTCGCCCAGCTTCTCCCGCAGGCGCTTGACGTACTGGTCGATCGCCCGGTCGGTGACCTCGCCCTCGGCCTCGCCGTACACCGCGTCGAGCAGCTGCATGCGCGAGAGCACCCGGCCGTCCGCGTCGAGCAGGGCCGCCAGCAGCCGGAGCTCCACCGCGGACAGTCCGACGTCCTCGCCCGCGACCATGACCCGGTGCCGACCCGAGTCCAGCGCGAGGTCGCCCAGCTCGAGCACCTCGCCGCCGCCGGATCCGGCGATCGGGACCGGCCGCTCGGCCCGCCGGAGGATCGTCTTGACCCGGAGCACCAGCTCGGCCGGCGAGAACGGCTTGGGCAGGTAGTCGTCGGCGCCCTCGGAGAGGCCCTGGATGCGGTCGCCCACCGCTCCGCGCGCGGAGAGGATCAGGATCGGCACGTCGCCCAGCGCCCGGGCGCGGCGGATGACCGCGAAGCCGTCGAGCTCGGGGATCATGAGGTCCAGGACCACCAGGCGCGGCGCGTGCTCCTCGATGGCCCGGAGCGCCGACCGGCCGTCGCCCGCGGTGACCACGGGATACCGCTCGCGCTCGAGGTACATCCGCACGAGGGCGACGATCTTGGGGTCGTCGTCCACGACGAGGATCGGCGCGTCGGGCGCGGAGGCGATGGGCGGCACGAGGGGCAGCATGACGGCACCAAGCGTCGCGGGCAACCGTGACGGCTCCGTGACAGGAGCACCGCCCCCCACGTGCGGCCCGCCACGCGGCCCGCTTGCACCACGCGGCCCGCCGACCACTCCACGCAGGTCGGCGGGTCGGGGCTCCCCGCTTGGGGGGTCGACGGGCGGGCGCAACGCCAGGACGATGTCCCTGGGCACGGTGCCCGGTCGGCCACAGGCGCCCCGGCGGCCAGGCGGGCACGCCCGTGCGGGATGGCGCCTCGATGGCCCGGTGGCGCCCGTACACTCTCCGGTCGGGGGCTTCGCCGTTTCTCGGCCGGCCGGCGAACGATGGGAAGGACAGCGCTCGTCGCGGTGCCATGACGACGCGCATGGGGTGAGGTCGCGGCGTCAGTGACCAGCAATCGCACCGGGTCGGCCGACCCGGCCTACCGGCGCCTGTCGGAGCGGCAGTCCCGCCGCGCGCTGGCCACGGTCGCGGCACTGTGCACGGCGACGTCCGCGGTCGCCCTCGCCGCCGAGGTCATGCGCGGGGTGGACCTGCGTGCCGTCGCGTGGATCGGTGCGCTCACGATCGCCTTCGCCGCCCAGTGGATGCTCGTCGCGCGGGGACCGCGGCGCCTCACGACGATCTCTGCCGGCGGCCTCGGGCTGGTCGCGATCTGGGCGGCCGTCGGGACCGAGCTCTTCTCCCCGCTCTTCTCCCCCACGGTCACGATCGGGTTCATCGGCCTGATCCCGATCGGCATGGTGGTGTTCGCGCTGTGGGACCTGCGGGCGCACGCGGCATGGCTCGCGGCAGCCACGGTGCTGCTGCTCGCGTTCCTGGCCGCGGGCCTCGGCCGGCCGGAGTTCGATCTCGCTGCCGGCCCGCTGGTGATCGGCTGGCTCACCGGCACCGTGTTCAGCGTGCTCGGCCAGCAGGCCCTGGACCGGAGCCGGGTGGCGATCTACCAGTCGGCGCGGCGGGCGCACCAGGCGCGCGGTGCGGCTGCCCGCTCGCTGCGGCAGCTCCAGGCGGTGGAGGCCATCGGCCGGACGCTGTCGGAGCGGGGGCCGACGGGCGACACTCTCGCGGCCGCGATGCGGATGCTCGTCGACAGCTTCGGCTACGCGCACCCGTCGATCTACCTCGGCGACGATCAGCTGGTCCAACTCGGCGCGCAGGTCGGCTACGAGGCGCTTGCGCCGACGATCGAAAGAGGCACCGGGATCATCGGCCGCGTGATGCGGACACGACAGGCCATTCTGCTCGTGGACACCCACGCCGACCCCGAGTACCGCCGGGTCACCGCCGACGACCGCAGCGAGGTCTGCGTGCCGCTGCTCGCGGGCGAGCGGTTCCTGGGCGTCCTCAACGTGGAGAGCACCGGGCTGCTCGGGCCGGACGACCTCGCCACGTCCTCGATCGTCGCGGACCGGCTCGCGGCGGCCCTCGACCTCGCCGAGCGTCGCGACACGCTCGAGCGCTTCCTCGACGCTTCGCCGCTGGCGATCACCGCCTTCGCCCCCGACACGTCGGTCGTCTACTGGAACCGTGCGGCGACTGAGTTGTTCGGCTGGCCGGCCGACGAGGTCATCGGCGGCGGCAACCCGGTCGTGGGCGCCGACGACGCCGAGAGCAACGCGATCACGCGCGAGGTCGCGGCCGGGCGGTCGGTGGCAGGGGTGGACGCCCTCCGGCAGCATCGCGACGGCCGCCAGATCCCCGTCCGGATCTACGCGGCGCCGATCGGCGAGCGGCCGCCCTTCGGCAGCATCGGGATCTACCAGGACCTGACCGCCGAGCGCGCCGCCAGCGACGCCCTCACCGAGAGCGAGGCCCGGTTCGAGACGGTGGTCGGCGCCCTCCGCGAGGGCGTGATCGTCCAGGACATGGACCTCAAGCTCCTGTGGACCAACGCCGCCGCCGGGCGCCTCCTCGGGGTGGCGGAGCCCCAGCAGGCTGGCGAGGCGCCCTGGGAGGACCGCTGGGAGGTGGTCCGCGAGGACGGCTCCCGCGTGGAGCGGGCCGCCCTCCCGGGCGAGGTGGCGGCCCGGTCGGGCCAGCCGGTGCTGGGCGAGACGCTGGGCGTGCGCCACCCGGACGGCGAGTTCCGCTGGCTCGAGGCGGACGCGGTCCTGCTCCGCCGCGCCTCGGACGAGGGGTCGTATGCCGTGGTCACGTCGCTGTCCGACGTCACCGAGCGCAAGCACCACGAGGACGAGCTGGCGGCCGCCGAGCTGCAGGTCCGGAGCGTCCTCGAGCAGGCGGCGAACCCGATCGTCGGCGTCGACATGGACGGCCGCATCACGTTCGCCAACCGGCGTGCCGAGGACGTCTTCGGCTGGCCGGTGGACGACCTCGTTGGCAAGCCCGTCGAGATGCTGGTCCCGTCGGGTCTCGCCGAGGGCCACGCGCAGCAGCGCGACGCGTTTCTGACGCGGCCGATCGCGCGGCCGATGGGGATCGGGCTCGACCTCGCGGCGCGCCGCCGCGACGGGTCCACGCTCCCGGTGGAGATCGCGATCAGCCCGGTCGAGACGCCGGCCGGCCGCCAGGTCTTCGCCACCATCGTGGACACCACCGATCGGCGGCGAGTCGAGGCAGAGCTGCTCCAGGCCGCGAAGATGGAGAGCATCGGGCGGCTCGCGGGCGGCATCGCCCACGACTTCAACAACCTGCTGACCGCCATCATCGGCTACGGCGAGATCGCACTGGCCGACCTGCGGGCCGACGCCACCGTCCGCGCCGAGGTCGGCGAGATGGTCAAGGCGGCGGAGCGCGCGTCGGACCTCACGCGCCAGCTGCTGGGCTTCGCGCGCAAGACCGTGGTCGCCCCCGCCGCGCACGACCTCAACGCGATCGTCGCGGCCCTCACGCCGTTCATCGACCGCCTCCTCGGCGAGCGGGTCGCGCTCGTGACGAACCTCGACCCCGCAACGGGCCACGTCCGTGTCGACCGCTCGCAGGTGGACCAGATCCTCGTGAACCTGGCTGTGAACGCGCGTGACGCCATGCCGGACGGCGGCACGCTCGTCATCGAGACGTCAGCGCTGGCCGCCGAGGACGTCGACGCCGTCCTGGGTGTCAGCGGCGAGCGGATCGCGCTCGTCACGGTGTCGGACACAGGCCTCGGCATGTCCGAGGAGACGCGCGCCCGCGTGTTCGAGCCGTTCTTCACGACGAAGCCGTTCGGGGAGGGGACCGGGCTGGGGCTCGCCACCACGTACGGGATCGTGCGCGGGGCCGGCGGCGCCGTCACTGTGGACTCGGCGCCGGGCGCCGGGACGACCTTCCGGATCTACCTGCCCGAGGCGACGCCTGTCCCGCAGGTCGAGGAGGCGGCAGTCTCCGCACCGCCGGTGGCGGGACCGCGGCGGACCGTGCTGGTGGTGGAGGACGAGGAGTCCGTGCGCGCCATCGCCACGACCATGCTCGAGCGCGCCGGGTACAGCGTGCTCCAGGCGCCGAACGGGGCCGCCGCGCTCTCGCTGGTCGGGACGCGCCTCGGCGACGTGGACCTGCTGCTTTCCGACGTCGTCATGCCGGGGATGCGCGGCCCGGAGCTGTACGAGATCCTGCGGACGGCCCGCCACGACCTGCCGGCGGTGTTCATGTCCGGGTACGCGGCCGGCGAGGTAGCCAGCCCGGTGCCCCAGGGGTCCACCCTGCTCGCGAAGCCGTTCACCACCGAGGCGCTGTTGGCTGCCGTGGCCGAGGCGCTCCGGTAGGGACCCCCCGCGACGCGCCGGCGGATGCCGATGCGGGTCCCGCGGGCTACGGCAGCGCCCCCTCCACCACGCGGCCGCCCCTGACCAGCGCCACGCGCCGAGGGTGACCAGCGGCCGGCTCGGCCGAGGCGTCGAGCACCTCGAAGTCCGCGGGCGAGCCAGGCTCGATCAGAACGCCACCGAGCGGCCGGACGATGGCGCCGGCGAGCTCGTGGATGTGCGAATCGCCGCGGGACACGGCGCGCACAGCCTCGTCCGTGCCGACCGCGAGCACCGTGTCCCCGGCCCAGGCGATGGCCGTGGCCGGCGCATCCGGCACGGACGCGCCGTCGGGCAGCGCGAGGATCCGACCGCCGGTCAGGATCGTGTACTCGTGGGTCACGTCATGAGGCTACGCGGTCCGCGCGCCGGATGCGCGGAGACAGCGTGCGAGGGCACAGGCAGGCGCAAGCTCGTCAGCGGGCCGACGCCAGCCGGCGCCGATCCGGCGCCTGCGGAACGAGCGGCGCCCGCGTCGGGCGGCTCCCCGAGCGCAACGACGCTTGCCCACGTCCCGTCGGGCGACACCGCCACCACCGGCGCCGACACGCGGGCGGCGAGGTACTCGAGCGTGCGGTCAAGCGCGAGGCGCCGGCGCGGGCGGGTCGGCACCAGCACGAGGCAGGCGCCGGTCGCTGCCACCGCCTCCGCCACGCCGGCTGGTCCGTGGCGGGCGGGCAGCCACATGGCGACGGTCAGGCCGGGGGCCGCCACGTCGCGCGCCTCGGCCAGCAGCAGGTCACTCGACCGGGTCCCCGTGTGGTCGCGTCCCGCCACGGAGCCGTCCACGGGCGGAAGGAACAGCCTCGGTCTCGAGCGCGGCAGCGATGCGTCGCGGGCCGGTGCCACGCAGAAAACCACGCTGCCCCCGATTCGATGGGCCGCCGAGGCAGCCAGCCGGCGGACCGGCGCGTACCGCGGGTCGGTGCCGTCGTCGGTGACGGCGACCACGGCGGCGCCCGAGGGCAGGGGGCGGATCAGCTCGGCATCGGAGGCGGTGAGTCGGGGCACGGCGGTGACCTCGGAAAGGTGTGGCGGTCGATGGCCGCAGTCTGGCCCGCCGTCCTTTCGCCTCCATGACAACGCAGCGGTGCCCGGAAGCTGGAGCGGCGCTAGCATTCGTGCCCGTGACCGCCCCGACGTCCTCCGAGACCGGCACCCGCGGCCCCTTCGCCGTGGCGCCCGGCCCGTACCCGTTCAGCCCGCGCGTCGCCGGGCCCGGGCCAACGCCGCTCTCCGGGCTCGACGTGGCCGTGGCCGACGTGCGCGCCAGCGCCGCCTCGTGGGTCGCGGCGCCAACAGCCGAGCGCGTTCGCCTGCTCGACGAGGTGCTCCACGCGACGCTCGCGGTGGCGGACCGCTGGACCCGGCTCGCCTGCGAGCACGAGGGCCTGGACCCCGCTGCGCCGGAGTCGGCCGAGGAGGCGATCGTCGGGCCGTACATCTTCACGCGCGGCGCGCGGCTGCTGCGCAACGCCCTCCGCGACATCGAGCGCCACGGCTGCCCCCGGATCCCGGGCGGGACGCGCCGACTCGCGGACGGCCGCGTCGTCGCCCGAGTGATGCCCGCAGGGCTCATCGACCGCGTGACCTACCTGGGCACGACGGCCGACGTGTGGATGACGCCCGGACGCACGCCCGAGGATGTCGAAGCCGCCATGGCGGGCGCCTACCGCACGCCGCCCCCGCCGCGCGTGTGCCTCGTGCTCGGGGCCGGCAACGCCTCCTCGATCGGGCCGCTCGACGTGCTGCACAAGGTGTTCGTCGAGCTCCAGGTGGTCGTGCTCAAGATGCACCCGGTCATGGCGCACCTCGGGCCCGTCCACGAGGCGGCGCTCGGCCCGCTCGTGGACGCCGGCCTGGTCCGCGTCGTCTACGGCGATGCTGCCGAGGGCGGGCACCTCGCCCACCATCCGCTGGTGGACACCCTCCACGTCACCGGCTCGGACCGCACCTACGAGGCGATCGTGTTCGGCGCCGGGCCCGAGGGCGAGGAGCGCAAGCGCCGCGACGAGCCCATCCTCCACAAGCCGTTCACCGCGGAGCTCGGCAACCTGACCCCGATCATCGTGGTGCCGGGGCCGTGGAGCGCGGCCGACCTCGACTACCACGCCGCCAACATCGCGACGATGCTGGTCAACAACTCCGGGTTCAACTGCACCACGAGCCGGGTGATCGTGACCGCGGGCTGCTGGCCGCAGCGGGCGGCGCTGATGGACCGGATCCGCGGCATCCTCGCGGCGCTGCCGCCGCGCCTCGCCTACTACCCGGGCGCCGCGGCGCGGTTCGATGCGTTCCGCGCGCACTACCCGCAGGCCGAGCTGTTCGGCGAGGCGGGCGACGGGGCGCTGCCGTGGATGCTGATCCCGGGCCTCTCGCCCGACGCCGTGGGTGACCCCGCCTACCGGTTCGAGGCGTTCTGCCCCATCACCGCCGAGACCGTGATCGACGCTGCCGACACCGCTGACTTCCTCGACCGGGCGACCGCGTTCGCGAACGAACAGCTGTGGGGCACGCTCAACGCCACGCTCATCGTGGACCCGCGGACCGAGCGGGACCCGGTGGTCCGGCCCGCCCTCGACCGCGCGGTCGCGAACCTCCGATACGGCACGGTCTCGCTCAACCACTGGTCGGCGATCGGCTACGGCCTCGGGATCACGCCGTGGGGCGCGCACCCGGGCCACGCGCGCACCGACATCGGCTCGGGGACGGGCTTCGTCCACAACCCGCTCATGCTCGAGCACGTCGAGAAGACCGTCGTGCGCTCGCCCTTCCGCGCCTGGCCCAAGCCCATCTGGTTCATCGGCCACCGGCACGCGCACCGGCTGGTCCCGCACCTCGTCCGCCACGAGGCCACCGGCAGCCTGCTCGAGCTGCTCCCGGTCGCCTACCACGCGCTGCGGGGATAGACGGGGTCATCCGCCCGCCCCGCGCCCACCGTTCCCGCCTCACGCCCGCCGCTCCCGCCCGCCGCCCCACCCCGCGGCTCTCGCCGCGCCCACGCCTGGCGCACGCCGTCCCATAACCCGGCAGGTACAGGAATCAGCCTAGACCCGTCGACATGTCGCCTGTCAGGCAACGGATCGACACCCGAGGGGCACGTGCGCACCGCCAATCCGGCGTCGCGTTGCCCATGGGGCATCAAACCGACGTCAGTGCCGCAGGAAGTGCGCCTGCCAGGCAACGCGGCGGACGCCCGTCCCGGTGCTCGCGGCGCGCCCGCGGCCGGCTGACGCCCCCGACCATCGCGCCGTCGCCGTCGCCGTCGCGGCCAGGGTCACCCTGCCTGCTCGGGCTCGAGCGCCTCGAACAGCGTCAGCTGGAGGCCCGCCGGCGCGAGCAGACGCGAGTTGAGCGAGCGCCACGGCGTCTCGACCGGTGCGGCGAGGAGCGATGCCCCGGCAGCGACGAGCGCGTCGGTCGACGCCCGCGCGTCGGCCACGCCGAACGCCACCCGGATGTGGCCCGCAACGCGCCGCCCGACCTCGAGCCGGTCGATGTGCTCCGCATGCGGCCCATCGCTGATCTCGAGCGTGGCGCGCCCCGCGTCGAGAATCGCCACGTGGCCGCCGCCGTCGTCGAACGAGCCGACTTCGCGCAGGCCCAGCGCATCGCGGTAGAAGCGGAGCGCGGCCTCGTAGTCGTCGGTTGTCACGACCAGCCGCATCTCGAGCGCGCCGTCGGCCATGGGGCACCTCCCTCGGGGCGGAAGAGAGCGGACCCGGGCGCGGTTCCGACGCTCCCGGGTCCTGGCCCGGCTCGCGTGGCTGCGCTCGCCGGGTTGTCGCCAGCCTACCAGCGGCTGCCCTCAGCGCGATTGGCGGCGGCTCGCCTCGGCGTGCCCGCGTAGGTTGAGCGCCGTGTTGACGACGAACAGGGCGCCGAACGCGACCCACGCCGGCCGGGCCACGTCCCACAGCGGCCACCACAGGAACATCTGGGCGAAGAAGTACAGCGCGACATAGGGCGCCATCACGCCCCAGTCCGCGGGCGGCCCGCGCCACGGCCGCGGCCGCCGCAGGTCGACGGTCCAGCCGAGGGCGGCCCAGCCCGACATCAGCAGCGGCCCCGCGAACAGCCGGTACGACTCGCCGGCGAGGGCCAGCCCCAGGCCCAGCAGGAGCCCGAGCCCTGCGAACGCGTACGCGAGGCGCCCGAGGCGGTCGGCGCGCGGTGGCGCCCAGCGGCGGGCCGCGAAGAACCCCGCCAGGAGCGCCTGGCCTGCGATGCCGAACACCGCGAAGAGGGCGGTCGCTGTGGCCATCTCGCGATGGTGGCCCCTGCCCCCGACGGGGTCGAGGGCCGGCGGACCCGACCCGCGGCCCCGGACCGATCGATGCCGGGGCGGCTACACGGACACCCCCGCCCGCAGCCCCTCGAGCACCGCCTCCTCGATCGTGCGGGGGCTCTGCACGTCGCCCGCCGCCAGGACCAGGTGTGTGCTGTCGCGCGCCGCGTCCGCCTCGAGCTCCGCGAGGAGCGAGTCGTCCGGGACGTGGCCCTGGGCGAGCACGAGCGCCACCGTGTCCTCGACGACCACCGCCTCCTCGGTCAGCACGTCCTGCAGGTAGACCGCGCTCTCGTCCACGCCGAACAGGCGGGTCGTGGGCAGGATCGTCACGTGGGCGCGCCGCGCCGCCGCGGTCATCTGGTCGCGCACGTACTGCTGGCAGCGCTGGCCCGCCATGTTGCCCGTGACGGCCAGCGTGACGCGGCAGCCGCGGCCTGCCAGCAGTGTCGCCACGCCGAGGCCCAGCCAGTCGGACCGGAAGTCGGCCACGACCACGTTGCCCTGCGGCAGGGCGGTCGCGTCCCGGATCACGTCCCACGTCTGCACGATGCGGGGGTCGCCGTTCACCTCGATCGGCGGCCGGTACGGCACCGCGCCCGTCGCCACGATCACCGCCTGCGCCCCGCTGGCGCGCACGTACGCGGCATCTGCCCGGACGCCCGTCACGATGCTCACACCAGCCCGCCGCGCCTCGCCCTCGAGGTTCGTGATCGCGCCGCCGATCTCGTGGCGGTCGGGGAGCAGCCGCGCCAGCCGGACCTGCCCGCCGACGCGCCGCTCCGCCTCGACCAGCGTCACCCGGTGGCCCCGCTCGGCCGCGACCGCCGCCGCCTTTAGCCCGGCCGGGCCGCCGCCGATCACCAGCACGTCGGCCGGCGAGTCGGTCGGCGGGTGCTTCGCGTGCCCCGGATCGCCGTAGCGCGGGAACTCGCGCTCGCGGCCGCTCTCGGGGAACTGCACGCAGGAGATGGGGTAGCCCGCGTGGAAGTGCCCGATGCACGCCTGGTTGCAGCCGATGCAGGCGCGGATGTCGTCGAGCCGGCCGTCGGCGGCCTTGGCCGGCAGTTCCGGGTCGCAGATCAGCGCGCGGGTCATCACGCACATGTCGGCCGACCCGGCGGCGAGGATCATCTCCGCATCCTGCGGCTGCGTGATCCGCCCGGCCACGAGCACCGGCACCTTGACCGCTGCCTTGACCTTCGCCGCGTACGGCGCGGTGTAGCCAGCCGGAATGGGCGACGGCGGCACGATGTGGTCCGAGCCGGCGAGCGTGGCCGAGGTCCCCCGGACGATGGACACGTAGTCGAACGCGCCGGCAGCGTCCAGCGTGCGCAGTGCCTCGATCGCCTCGCCCTCGGTCAGGCCGTCGGGGCTCTCCTCGCCGATCGAGATCCGCAGCCCGACCACGAACCCCTCTCGCGTCGTCGCCCGGCAGGACGCGAGCGCCTCGCGCAGGAACCGCAGCCGCCGTGCCTCGTCCCCGCCCCAGCCGTCAGTCCGCAGGTTCGTCCGCGGGTTGAGGAACTGGGCGGGCAGGTAGCCGTGCGACGCCACCACCTCCACGCCGTCGAGCCCGGCGGTCTGGAGCCGCAGCGCCGACGCGCCGAACCCCTCGATGATCTCGCCGATCAGCCGCTCGGTCATCGCCCGCGGGATGACGTGGAAGCGCTCGGTCGGCACCGCTGACGGCGCCCACGCCACCGCGAGCGTCCCGTCCTCGGTGTCCATGATCTCGCGGCCGCCGTGGAACAGCTGCCCGAACACCTTCGCCCCGTGGCGGTGGATCACGTCGGCCAGCTCGGTGTAGCCGGGGATCGTGGCGTCAGTGTCCGCGGTCAGCTCGGACGACGTGTACCGCGCGGTTGGGTGCACGCCCGCCACCTGGATCACGATCAGCCCGGCGCCGCCGCGCGCCCGCGCCTCCTGGTAGGCGATCAGCTGGTCCGTGACGAGGCCGCCGACCGCCATCACGGTGTCGTGGCCGGACGAGAGGATGCGGTTCCGGATGGTCACGCCGCCGATCGTGATCGGCGAGAACAGGCGGGGGAACGCGGCGGCGGCGGGCGTCGTCATGCCCGCAGGATGGCGCGGTGGGGCCTCGCCGGGCCAGTCCGTCGCGCCCGGCGGCCCGACCGGCCGCGGAAGGGTCCGAAGGGCACTCGACGGTCCGCCCGGCCCAGCCCACCGTCCGCAGCCAGAGGACGAAGACACGGGTGGGGGGACAAGCATGGGCGAGCAGCGGGTCGACGGCTCCTGGCGGGTAGTCCAGTCGACCGACCCGTCCATCCGGCGGGCGACGACCGCCCGGCTGGCGATCACCGACGACGGGCTGCGGCTCTGGATCGATGGCGCCGCCTCCTACGAGATCGCGTGGTCCGTCGGGACGGTTGCCACCGCCAGCAACGGCCAGACCGTCATCGGCACCGGCCATGGCACGGTCTGGCTGGAGCCGCAGTCCGGCGCCGACCCTGCGGCCCTCGCCGCGGCCGTGGCGAGCCGTCGCGGTGCGGCGGCGTCCACTCCCGCGTATCCGGAGTTCCGTGCCGGCGATGGCCAGCTCCTGGTCCTCTACCGCGGCGCGGACGACGGCTCCGAGGTGGACCCCGGTCACCTGCTGGCCACGATCGCCGACGATGCCTCGCGCCGCTCGGCCGACGGATGGCACCTCGTCTCGATGGTCGGGCTGCCGCTCCGCCACGCCGGCCAGAAGCTGTTCGGCGTCGACGGGAGCGGCTACACGACGAAGGCGGCGATCGGCTGCCTGTACGTGCGGTCCGGGGCGGCGCCGGAGGAGAGCGCGGGCTGACGGCGAACCGGCCGGACGACGACGTCCGGCCGCAGCGGCCGAGCACGGTGGCCGAGGTTCCGGCGCATGCGCCGCGCTGCCGTTTGACGGCCCGAGAAGTGGCCGCTGGTATCGTTGAGGGTCGATGGAGGAGCTCGTCGCGCACTGGTTGGGGAGGGTCCCGTACCGCGAGGCGTGGGACCTGCAGAAGGCGCTGGCCGCGGCTCGCGCCCAGGGCCGCATCGGCGACCGCCTGCTGCTCCTGGAGCACCGGCCGGTCCTCACCCTCGGCCGCCAGGCCGACGGCGCCCATGTGCTGGCGCCGGAGCCCATGCTCGCCGCCCGCGGCATCGAGGTGATCCGCGTCGAGCGGGGCGGCGAGGTGACCTACCACGGGCCGGGGCAGCTGGTCGCGTACCCGATCGTGAAGCTCGCCGACCGCGAGCTGTACCTGCGCGAGTACGTGCGCGCGCTCGAGGGCGCCATGTCGGACACCTGCGCCGCGGATGGCGTGGCGGCGGGGCGGCGGGAGGGCCATCCCGGCTGCTGGGTGGACGTCGACGGGCCCCTGGTGCGCAAGATCGGCGCGCTGGGCGTCCGCGTCGAGCGCGGCGTCACGTACCACGGCATCGCGCTCAACGTGAGCACCAGCCTGGCCGACTTCGGCCTCATCGACCCGTGCGGGATGCCGGGCCTGCGGTCCACCTCGATCGCGGCCGAGCTGGGCCGACGTGCCGAGCCGCCAACCACCGCGAGCGTCGAGGCTGCGGCCCGCGTCTTCGCGCCCGCGCTGGCCGAGCGCCTTGCCGCCGTGCTCAGCTGGTCGTCGGTCGACCCGCGTGACGAGCTGCCCATTCCCGCCTCGGCCGCTACCGCGCGCGCCGACGCGGCTAGGGGCGCCTCATGAGCCAGGGCCTGTTCGAGCTGCGCAAGGACGCGATCACCGGCTGGTGGGTCGCCACCGTGGTCGACCGCACGTTCGCCCGGGAGCGGTTCGCCCAGGCCGCCGCGCCGGTCGACGACCGCGGCGACTGCTTCAACTGCCGGATCCCCACGGGCGACGGGATCCGCCTCCGCGTGCTCAAGGACTTCGCTTTCACGGTTGCGGGCACCGAGGAGGAGACACGGGCGAGGGAGGGGACGATCACCCAGGTGTCGCTCGTGGACGCGCGGGCCGCGGGCTCGTGGCGCACGGTCGTGGCGCCTCCCGGCGAGCACCGCCCGCTCCACGCCGTGGGCAACCAGACGATCGAGGCGCTCCTCGCCCGATGCCGCGACGAGATCGTCGCCGCCCGCTCGGCCGGCGCCACGCAGTACCTCCAGGTCCTCCAGAACTGGGGTGCCCAGGCAGGGGCGCGGACCAACCACCTGTGCTTCGACCTGTACGACATCCCGCAGATCCCGCACCGCGTCGGGGAGGAGCTGGGCGGCGCCGCCCGCTTCATGATCCGGGAGGGGGAGTGCCCCTACTGCCGACTCGTCCGCGACGAGGTGCGCCGCCCGGGACGCCTGCTCTACGCGGACGACCACGCGGTCGCCTTCGCGCCGTACGCCAGCCGCTCGCCCTTCGAGGTGTGGGTGGTGCCGCGCCGCCACGACGCCGACTTCGCGCGTGCGGACAATCGCGACATCATCGCCACCGCGGAGGCGCTGCGGCAGGTCCTGGGCAAGCTCGCGGCGAGCCTCGACGGGCCGCCCTACAACCTGGTCCTCCACAGCGCCCCTCTGCGCGAGCAGGTGGACGCCACCTACCACTGGCACTGGGAGATCCACCCCCGCCTGCGCGAGATCGCTGGCCTCGAGCTCGGTACCGGGCTGCCGGTCAACTCCGTTTCGCCGGAGGACGCGGTGGAGGAGCTGCGCTCGGGTCTGGCGGACGACAGGCCGCCGGAGCACCCGCGGCGATGAGCACCAGACGGGGCGGGCGTCACACGCCGGGGGGAGACTCCGTCACAGGCCACCGGGGAGGGCGAACCGCGGTCGTGCCCAGTCGACCGCACCCGATGGAGCGAGCGTGGTCGTCGAACCGGTCCAACTCGAACGCGTCTTCCCGGGCGGGCGCACGATGAGCGCCTCGTGGGACCACGACGAGGCCTACCGCTTCGTCGAGGAGCTGTTCGCGAAGCACCAGAACGAGATCTACGCCTATCTGCTGCGCATGCTCCGCGACGGTGAGCTTGCCGCGGACCTCACCCAGGACGCCTTCGTGAAGGCGTACAAGGCGTACGACGCGCTGCAGAAGCCCGAGAATGCGCGGGCGTGGCTCTACCAGATCGCCCACCGCGTGGCGCTCGACGACCTCAGGCGGCGCCGCATCGTGCGCTTCGTGCCGCTGGTCGGCGAGGCCCGGACCACGGCCCCATCGGCAGAGCACCTCGTGATGGAGGCCCGGCTGTCCGGCGACCTCCAGCGCGCGCTGGAGAAGATCCCCGAGCGCCAGCGGCAGGCCCTGCTGCTCGCTGAGCTCCACGACATGACCGGCCTTGAGCTGGCGGCCACCCTGGGCGTCTCGCACGTGGCCGCCCGCGCGCTGCTCACGAGGGCGCGCGAGAGCCTGCGCCAGGCGCTCGCCGCCGAGAAGACCGCAGACGCCCAGCACGAGGCCGAGCTCGACGCTGCTCGGAAGCGCCACTCGTGAGCGCGGGCCCCACGGGTCGCGGCCACGAGCGTGCCCGCAACCTCGCCGCCCTCCGCGCCGACGAGCGGCTCGCCCCCGATGACGCGGCATGGCTCGCTGACCACCTCGAATACTGCGACGCGTGTGCCGCGGTCGCCGCCGAGTACGACGCGCAGCACGACCTGTTCGCCGACCTGCGCGCGTTCGCGCCCGCAGCACCACGCGACCTGTGGGCCCGCACGTCGTCCGCCATCGAGGCCGAGCGCGGCCGGGCGGCGTCGCAGGGCGGCTGGCGACGCCTCCTGGGGACGCCACGCGAGCCGGGCCGCCTGCCGCTCGCGCCGATCGTCGCGGTGGTCGCGGTGGTCATGGTCGTCGGGGTCGGCCTCCTCAACGGCGGGGCCCTGCTCCCCGGCAGCGCTCCGGGGCCCACGCCCATCGCCGTGACAGCAGCTGCCGACATCCAGGTCATCACCCGCGACAGCGATGGCAACCTCCAGATCATCCGCCAGCCGGTCGCGCAGGTCTGCCCGGTCGGGGCGTCGTCGTGCGGCGTCCAGCCCACGTTCGCCGTCACCGCGGTGACCGGTGTCGGGTCAGCCGCCGACCTGCAGGGCGCGCTGTCGCCCACGGGTGGGCAGATGGTCGTCGTCACCCGCGACGTGGGCGGCGAGGGCGTCTACGTGATCCCGGTCAAGGGCGCGGCGATCCCTGCGGCGCCCCCCGCCAGCACGCCGCCAGCCATCTCGGCGCCGGCCACGACCGCCCCGGCCGCGACGAGCCCCGCCACCTCCACCACGCCGCCGAGCGCCAGCGCATCGCCCTCGGACCCGGATGCGTCACCGACCGCCGCGTCGGCCCCGCCGACGGAGAGCGGGGGGCCCGCCTCGAGCACGCTGTCAGCGTCGCCCTCGCCGTCCGACACGGATGTGGTGTCGGTCGAGCCGTCAGGATCCCCGTCCGACCAGGTGTCGCCCAGCGCCGCGGCCTCGTCGCCCAGCGCGCCGCCCTCGGACGAGGCGTCGCCGGAGCCCACGTCGGCCTCGGAGCCCCCGCAGGCCGCCACTGAGGCGCCGCCGACGCCGACGCCGCTGCCGTCGATCGAGGTGACGCCGGCGCCGGACGCGGCAATCAAGATCGCCAGCGGCGTGACGGTGGTGGGCGTGCCGCTCTACGCGCCCGACGGCGCGCACCTCGCCTTCGCCGCGATGCCGTCCGACGGCTCCGCCGGGCCTGACATCTACGTCTGGGCCGTCGGCGACAAGCGCGCCCAGGCCATCACCTCCGACCACGACACCTGGCTCGCCGGCTGGACCGCCCAGGGCATCCTCGTCAGCCGGGTCGCCGACGGCAGCCCGGCCACCTACCTGCTCGACCCGGTCAGCGGGGGCGCCACTCCGGTGGGCGCCGCCGGGACGTGGCTGCCCGTGGTGTCGCCCGACGGCAGCACCGCCGCCTGGTGGTCCGGCTCGGTGAAGCTCGCCGCGGACGGTGTCACCTGGGTGCCCGCCAGCGGCAAGCTCGTCCTCGGCGCCTGGCCCGATAGGACGGGCGCCGCGACGCAGCTGCTCGCGAAGGGCCCGCTCGACGGCTGGCGCGCACGCTGGTCCGATAACGGGAACGCGCTCGCGGTCTGGACCGACGGCCAGGGGAGCGGCCGCGGCGGACAGCTCAGCCTCTACCCCGTGGCGCCGTCGGCGACGTCGGTGGACCTCGCGAACCCGATCCTCGATGCGGCATCGGCCAACCCCGACTTCTCGCTGCGGACCGGGCGCCTGGCGTGGACCACGCCGTCGCAGGGAAGCCCCCAGGTGGTGCAGGTCCTCGCCTGGTCGGGCAAGGCGATCGGCCGCTTCCAGGTGCACGCGGACGGGAGCAGCACCGTCATCCCGTGACGTGCACGCCGCGGCCGTGACGGCTCGACAGCGAGGCTGCTGAGGGCCCCTCCGACCAGGTCCGCCTGACGTTCCTCACTTCCGCGACCGGGCCCGATGCGGTAGATTCGCCACCCTGATGCGACGCAGAGCGGTCGTCGCGGTCGCGGCGCTCATCGCCGCTGCCGCACTGATCGGCCTGCCGGGCCCCGCCGGCACATCCGCCCCCTCGCCGGTCGGGGATCTCCAGGCAGCAGCCGCGTTCATGGTGCCGATATCGCCCGGCGCCCCGGCAGCCTCGCCGGCGGCGCCGCTCGATGCTGCGCTCCGCGGCGACGGCTACCTGGGCGACACGACGAAGCTGGTCGAGCGCGGGTCCGCCCCGGCCGACCCGAGCACCCGCCCGACCGTGATCGAGCCCTCGGTCAGCGCCGGCATGGCCTGGAAGCCAGGCCGGTACAAGCTGACGGGCTGGGCCTCGTTCTACGACAACGGCACCACCGCGATGCGCCTCCCGCGCGGCACCATCGTGCGGATCTGCGGCGCCGCCGGCTGCGTCCTGCGCACCGTGACCGACTACGGGCCGCAGAAGGCCGACCGCGTCGTGGACATGTACCGGCCCGACTTCTTCGCGGTCTGCGGCTGCGCGTCGTGGACGGGCCTCACGTGGGTCACGGTCACGGTCTACTGACCGGCGGCTCCCGGCGGCTCGCCACTGGCTCCACGTCGGCGCTCACCGACCGCCGGCGGTCCCCTGCCGGCCCGGCCCCGCGCCGCCCGTCGCGGTAGACTGGGCCCGATTTCCGCGCCGGTCCCGTGAGGCCGGGTGGCCCCGTGAGGCCGGGAAGGAGGAGCGAGCCGCGTGCGACGCTACGGGTTGACCCGATGACGGGCCGCCGGATCATGACGGCGGAGGACATCCGCCGGGCGACCATCCGAATCTCCCACGAGGTCGTCGAGAAGCACGCCGGCACGGACGGGCTGGCGCTGGTGGGCATCCAGCGGCGCGGCGTCCCGCTCGCGCGGCGCCTGGCGGCGGCGATCCGCGACAACGAGGGCGTCGACATCCCGGTCGGCGCCCTGGACATCACGTTCTACCGCGACGACCTCTCGCTCGTGGCGCAGCAGCCCATCGTCAAGGGCACCGACATCGCCTTCGACCTCAACGGCCGCACGATCGTCCTCGTGGATGACGTGCTCTACACGGGACGCACGATCCGCGCCGCGATGGACGCCCTGATCGACTACGGCCGCCCGCAGGCGATCCGGCTTGCGGTGCTCGTCGACCGCGGCCACCGCGAGCTGCCCATCCGCGCCGACCACGTGGGCAAGAACGTGCCCACCTCGCGCGAGGAGGTGGTCAAGGTGACCCTCGAGGAGACCGACGGCGAGGACGCGGTGGAGATCGAGCGGCGCCCCGGGCTCGCGGCGGTCGGCGGGACGGCCGCATGACGGCGGGGCCGGATCGACCTCCGGCGGCGATCGAGGCCCCCGTCCACTGGGCGCACCGCCACCTGCTCGACGTGGACGGGCTGACGCGCCCGGAGATCGAGCTCGTCATGCGCACCGCGGACGAGATGCATGACGTGCTGGCTCGGCCCATCCCCAAGGTGCCGGCCCTGCGCGGGCTGGGCGTGACCATCCTGTTCTACGAGGCGTCGACGCGGACGCGCGTCTCGTTCGAGGTGGCCGCCAAGAACCTCTCGGCCGACGTCGTCAACATCGCGGCCGCGTCGTCCTCGGTGTCGAAGGGCGAGTCGCTCGTGGACACCGTCCGGACCGTCGAGGCGCTCGGCGCGGACATGCTCGTGATGCGCCACAGCGTGTCCGGCGCGCCGTACCTCGCCGCGGAGACCTTCAGCGGCAGCGTGCTCAACGGCGGCGACGGCTGGCACGCGCACCCGAGCCAGGCGCTGCTCGACCTCTACACGCTGCGCTCGCGGCTGCCGGGCGGCTCGCTCGAGGGCCGCAAGGTGGTGATCCTCGGTGATGTGCTCCACTCGCGGGTGGCGCGCTCGAACGTCTGGACGCTCACCGCGATGGGCGCCGACCTGTGGCTGTGCGGGCCGGCGACGCTCCTGCGCGGCTACGACGCGTGGGCGGCGCGGGGCGCGGCCGGGCGGCGCTTCACCGTCACCTCCGACGTGGACGCGGCGCTGCGCGACGCCGACGTCGTGATGGCCCTGCGGATCCAGAAGGAGCGCATGGCGTCGGGACTGCTCCCCTCGCTGCGCGAGTACGCGGCGCGCTACGGGCTCACGCAGGAGCGGCTGCGGGCCGCGAAGCCGGATGCGCTGGTGATGCACCCGGGGCCGATGAACGAGGGCGTCGAGATCGCGGCGGACGTTGCCGTGGACCCGCGGTCGGTGGTCACTGAGCAGGTGGCCAACGGGGTCGCGGTCCGGATGGCGCTGCTGTACCTGCTGGCCGGGGCGCGTCGGCCGGAGGCGGGGGCATGAGCGGCGGGCCCGACACGACGATCCGCGGCTGGGCGGTCGACCCGGCGGCCGGACGCGAAGGGGCCGCCGAGGCGGTCGTCCGCGACGGGGTGCTGGAACGGCTGACGTGGCTGGAGGGCTCGGCCTCGGACGGGCTCGGCCCGTCGGGCACGCTGCTCCTGCCGGGCCTCGTGGACATGCACGCCCACTTCCGCGAGCCCGGCAACGAGGACGCCGAGACCATGGCCACGGGCCTCGCGGCGGCAGCCCACGGCGGGTTCACCGCGGTCGCCCTGATGCCCAACACGACGCCCGCGCTCGACGAGCCCTCGGTCCTGGCACGGATCCGCGCCGCAGCGGGCGCGACCGGCTCGCCGGTCCGTGTGCTCGCCCACGGCGCGGTCACGGCCGGGCGCCACGGCGAGACGCTGTCGGCGATGGGCGAGCTGGCCGACGCGGGCGTCGTCGGGTTCTCCGACGACGGGGCGTCGGTGTCGTCGGGGCCGCTGCTGCGCAACGCCCTCGCCTACGCCGGGGCGCTGGGCCGGCCGATCATCGACCACCCCGAGGACCCGACGCTCACGGCCGGCGCGGAGGCGTCGGAGGGGTACGTCGCGACGGTGCTGGGCCTGAAGGGCTGGCCCACGGCGGCCGAGGCCGGGTCGGTGGCGCGCTCGATCGCGATCCTCGCGGACGTCGTCCGGGACGTGCCCGGGGCGCGGCTGCACCTCACGCACGTGTCCACCGCGGCGTCGCTCGCGCACGTCCGCGCGGCGAAGGCGGCCGGGCTGCCGGTGACCTGCGACGTCACGCCCCACCACCTCGCGCTCACCGACGAGTGGATCGCCGGGGCGCGCCGCTGGGCGTGGGAGGCGCTCGACACGGACGGGCGCGCCCGGGACCCCTGGGCCGGCGACGCGCTCGGGGCGCGGCGGTTCGACACCGCGCTTCGGGTCAACCCCCCGCTCCGCTCCGCCGAGGACGCCGCTGCCTGCCGCTCGGCACTCCGCGACGGCACGGCCGACGCCATCGCGACCGACCACGCGCCGCACACCGAGGTGGACAAGCACGTCGAGTTCGGCTGGGCCGCCAACGGCATCAGCGGCATCGAGACCGCGCTCTCGGTCGTGCTCGCCGCCGTCGCGGCTGGCGAACTCCCGCTGGCCAGGGCCGTCGCGCTGCTGACGGCGGGGCCCGCCGCGGTCCTCGGTGCGCCCGCGGGACTCGCACCGGGCCTGCGCGAGGGGGCGCTGGCCGACCTTGTGGTCGTGGACGCGGGCTCCCGCTGGACGGTGACGCCGGGATCGCTCGCCTCCAAGGGCAAGAACAGCCCGCTGCTCGGCCGCGAACTGCCGGGCGTCGTCCGCCTCGTGCTCGCGGGCGGGCGCGTGGCGTTCGCGGAGGGCTGACGGGGACGTCCATGTCGGACCGCCAGCTGCGGATCCTGGCCATCGCCCTGGCGGGGGCGGCCGTCGTGCTGCTGGGCTACGCGCTGTGGACGGTGGCCTCGATCGTGCAGGGCGTGCTCGAGCCAGGGCCGCTCCGGCTGCTGACCCTCGCGCTCGACGCCCTCGCGGGCGGGCTCGCGGCATGGGGTGCCGCGTCCATCGCCCGGCGGCCGCCTCGGGCCTAGGGAGCCGCGGACGCGACCGGCGGCGTCGCCGTGGCGCGCGGGCCTACTGCCGCGGACCCGCGCCTGCCTGCAGCTGGGCGGCGAGCCTGCGGAGCGTGGCCAGCAGGCGGTCGATGTCCGCCTCGGTGGTCAGGTAGTTCACGACGCCCGCCCGCAGGTACGCCCGGCCGCGGAGCGTCGTGGTCGAGAGCCAGCCGTCGCCGTCCTGCTCGAGCGCGGCGCACAGGCGGTCCTGGTGGGCGTCGAGCTCGGCCGGGTCCAGCGCCGCTGCGGCCGCCGCGCCGCCGGGAAGGTGGCGGAAGCAGACGACCGAGAGGTCGGGCGCCGCGGGCAGCGCCGCGAAGTCGTCCGCCGCGGCGCAGCACTGCGCGAGATGCGCCGCCACGTCGTCGTTGAGCTCGACGAGCCGGCCGAGGCCCGACGTGCCGAGGTGCTTCCAGCTCGCCCACAGCTTGAGCGCGCGGAATCGCCGCGTGCCCTCGAAGCCGAGCTTGTAGAAGTTTAGCTGTCCCGCGTGGGCGTCCTCGGGGTCGCGGTCGCCGGCCTCCACGCGGTCACCGCCGGCCGAGCCCTCACCGCCGCGGTAGTACTCGGGCGAGCGGTCGAAGGTCTGCCGCAGATGGTCGCCGTCACGGACGACGAGCGCGCCGAGGTCATACGCCTGGAAGAACCACTTGTGGGGGTCCACGGTCACGGAGTCCGCGAGCTCGAGGCCGGGCACGCGGGACGCGTCGCGGGCGGACAGGCGCGCGGCCCCGCCGTACGCCGCGTCCACGTGGAACCACAGGCCCTCGTGCCGCGCCAGCGCCGCAAGCTCGGGCACCAGGTCCACGGACCCCGTGTTGGTCGACCCGGCCACTGCGCAGACCGCGACGGGCCTGAGCCCTCGTGACCGGTCGGCGGCGATCGCCTGGGCCACGGGCTCGGCGTGCAGCCGGAACGCCTCGTCGGTCGGCACGACCACCAGCGTGTCCGCCGGGAATCCCAGCTCGTCGAGCGCCCGGGCGATCGAGAAGTGCGTCTGGTCTCCGGTGTACACGCGGACGCCCTCGAGGGCGGCGCCGCGCGGCGGGCGGGGGAGGCCGGCGAGGCGCCGCAGGTGCACGTCGCGGACGAGGGCCATCGCGATGAAGTTCGCCATCACCCCGCCCGATGTGCACAGGCCGAAGCTGCGATCGTCGTAACCCACGAGGTCGCACAGCCAGCGCACGACCTCCTCCTCGACGAAGGCGCCGACCGGCCCCGCGTGCCACACGTCGATGCCCTGGTTGATCCACTGCGCGAGGACCTCGCCCGCGATCGAGGCGACGAGCGGCGGCGGCGTGAAGTACGAGAGCGACCGCGGGTGGTACGAGTTGAGCGTGTGCGGGGCGATCCGGCGAGCGAACTCGTCGAGCACCGCGCCGAGCGTTGCGGGGTCGAGGGGCGCCTGCCCGGGGCCGCCCGCCTCGCCGAAGTAGCGCCGGCGGAGCGCCGCGTAGTCGGTGGGCAGCCCCATGCTCCGCACCATCGCCTCGCCGTAGAGCCAGTCGAGCGAGGCCTCCCAGGTGGCCTGGCCGGCGCGGCGCAGCGCATCGCGCGAGGCCGCCGGGCTGCGCAGGCCGATCAGCTCGGGCTCGGGGTGCCAGCGGAAGGGCTCGAGGGGGTCGAGGCGCTCAGTCGGATCGTCCATCGCGGCGAATGGTACGGCCCCGCGCCTGTCGGCCGAGGCGCGCAACGGGGCCTCCGGTCGATCGGATCGGACGGTACGGCCGCCAGGAGGCGAGGCGGATGCCGGCTCTGGCCGCCGGCCTGGCCGTCGCCCCCCGGCGTCGCAGCGCTCGGGGTCGGCGCGACGGTCGCGAACGGCGTCGACGCCGCAACCGGTGCCGGGTCGCACCGGGGACGCCACCCGTCCAGACGGTACAGTGGCGCCGTGACTTCCCCGCAGACGCCCCGGGCACCGCAGCCGGTCGAGTACAAGGGCGAGCCGCTCGACGCGGGACGCGGCCCGGGCCTCGGCTGCTTCTGGGTCCAGATGGTGCTGCTGGCCGCGCTCATCGTGCTCACGCCCCTGTCCGCGATGGCCTGGGACTGGCCGGTGTGGGCCACGGGCGTGCTGTTCGTGCTGATGCTCGTGCTCCTGCTGGTCAGCGGGCAGACGATGATCTTCCTGCTGCGCATCGTGGCAGCGGGCCGCGAGGAGGGCCGCCGCCGCCCGCTGGCGAGCACGACCCCGACGGTGGGCGAACTGGAGGACGACGCGCTCGCCGAGGCCGGTGCCGACCCGGTGGACGGCGTGTCAGACGACGCTGGCGCCGCCGCTCGCGACACCCGGAGCGACCCGCCGGGCATGCGACAATAGCCGCTCGACCATCGACACCGGAGGCCCGTCAGCTTCGTGCCCGTCCTCGCCACCTACTTCTCTGTCCGTCGCGGCCGGGACCCGTTCTTCAAGTTCTTCATGAAGACGCTGTTCCCGCGCCAGGTGAAGGAGTACGAGGAGAAGTTCGGCATCCGGTTCCTGGGCTGGTACAACGTCGCCCACGGCTGGGACTTCGACAACGTCATCATGTTCGACCTGCCCGACTACGCGACCCTGGACAAGCTGGAGGCCGACGAGGCCACCCGCGCCCTGGGCCACCGCGCCGGCGAGTGGATGTTCGAGCGGCACCATTCGATGTTCCTCCGAGAGCGCCTCGGACCGGATCTCGAGTACCACGGCTAGAGGAGGCGGAACGATGGATGTGGGCCGCAACGACACGCTGAGCGCGCTCGCCAACGACGCCGCCCTCGAGCGGACGGCCTTCCTGGTCGAGGCCACCGACCAGCTGCGCAAGTTCCTGGACCGCAACGCGGGCCGGATCAAGGAGCTGGGCGGCCTGACGCTGATCGACGAGGACCCGGACTACCTGTCCATTGCCCCCGACGGCACGTTCCGCGTCCGCAGCCGCTTCGAGGACCCGGACACAGGGGAGTGGGTGTCCGAGACCGAGGTCGTGGACACGCCGTCCGAGCTCGTGGAGCTCTACAACCCGACCGAGATCTACACCGCCTTCGCCGAGGCCGCCCGCGAGGCCGCCGGCTTCGAGCCCGAGCCCACAGCCGCTGGCGACCTGATGGCGGCGGCGGGCATCGCTCCCGAGGAGACGTTCGCGCTTGACTCCGACGACGACGGGTACGCCGGCGCCGCCGACACCTGGGCGGCCGGGCGCGCGCCGGTCCTCGAGGCCGACGACGAGGAGTCGGCCGCGCTCGCGCTGTACAACCTCGCGCTCGACTTCCAGGAGAAGAGCCAGCAGAACGAGGCGGCCCTGCTCGAGCAGTTCGAGGAGGCGATCGGCAAGCTCACGGCGCTCGTGGGCGACCTCGTCATCGTGGACGACGAGGACGAGCGGCTGATCCTCGGCGCCTCGGGACGCTTCCGCGCCGAGGTCCTGCCCGAGGACGCCGAGGGCCAGTGGCGCGAGCTCACCGCACCCGACGACATCGTCGAGTTCTACGACCCCACCGACGTGTTCGGCGATCTCGCCGACTCGCTCGCCGAGGCGTATCCGTCGGTCGCGCCCGAGATGGCCGACGAGGACGCGGAGGAGGACGAGGAGGACGAGGAAGAGGGCGAGGAAGAGGGCGAGGAGGCGGAGGACGCCGGGGCCGAAGCAGAAGCCGAAGCCGACGACGAGGCGGACAAGGGCAAGTAGCGTCCGGCCGCCCGCGCTGTCGTGCGCCCGCTCGGCGCCGAGCTGGTCGAACGCCGGGAGGTCGGCCCCGGCCAGTGGCTCCTCGCCTGGCACGCCCCGGCGATCGCGGCCGCGGCGCGCGCCGGGCAGGCCGTGCACGTCCGGACGGTCGAGGCCGGCGGGATGCCGCTGCGCCGCCCGTTCCCGATCGCCACGGCGGACGCAGCGCAGGGCACGCTGACGATCCAGGCGTCTGGCCGTGCCGGCGCCTCCGGCAGCTCACCGCCACCATGGGCGGCCGCGCTGCGGCCGGGCGACCGGGCGGACCTCGCCGGGCCGCTGGGCCGGCCGATCGAGCTCGACCCGCGATCCCGCCACCTGCTGCTGGTGGCCGAGGGTCGGGCGATCGCGGCGGTCCGCCTGCTGATCGACGAGGCCGTGCGCGACGGTCGCTCGGTGGTGCTGCTGTACGGGGCCGCCACGGCCGCCCTGGTCTACCCGTCGAGCCTGCTCCCCGACGAGGTGGAGTACGTCGTCACCACCGGGGACGGCTCGCTCGGGCACCGCGGCTCGGTGGCGGACCTGGTGCTCGACTACGAGGCGTGGGCCGACCAGGCCGTCGCCGCCGGGTCGACAGGCCTGCTCGCCCATCTCGCCACCCTGGCCGTGGGCCGGCGGCAGCGGCTCGGTGTCGCCACCCTCGGCCGCAAGCGCGGCGGGGGCAGGCCGGTGCCGCCCGGCTCGGCCGAGGCACGGCGCAAGTCGTGGCTGCAGGTGGTGCTCGACCAGACCGTCGGCTGCGCCGCCGGGACGTGCCTGGGCTGCACCGTCGAGGGGGTCAGCGGCTCCGTCCGCGTCTGCCGCGAGGGGCCGTCCTTCGCCGCCGACGAGATCGCCTGGGAGCGCGCCTCGTGAGCGCCGCCGTACCCCACAACCCCTCGGTCGAATTGCTGGCGGCGGGCGCCGGCATGCTCGCGTTCGTCCTCATCGCCGCCGGCTGTGTGATCAGCGCGCTCGGCTACACCGGCACCGCCGGCGAGCCGTACAGCCCGCTCAACCACTGGATCAGCGAGCTCGGCCAGGAGGGCGTGTCGGCGCGGGCCCCGGTCTTCAACGGCTGCCTCGTGCTCGGCGGGCTCGCGTTCGTCGAGTTCGTGGCCGGGCTGTGGCGCTCGAGCCCCTCCCGCCTGCGCTGGGCATTCGGGCCGGTCGGCGTCCTCGCCGGGGTGGGCGGGCTGCTGGTCGGCGTCTTCCCGATGAACCACCCCACCCAGCATGTCGCTGCGGCCGCGGTGTTCTTCAACCTCGGCTGGGTCTTCGTCCTGCTCGCGTCGGCCGCGTTCGTGCGCCATCCGGAGACGCGCCACCCGCGCTGGCTCGCCGGGCTCGGTGCCGTGTCGGTGGCCATGTTCATCGGGTTCATCCTGTCCCTGGCCGCGGACCCGTTCTCGCGCCAGCGCATGGCCTCGACGGGACCGATCACCGGGCGACCCGACGTCTGGATCGCGCCGACGCTCGAGTGGGCGGCGCTCATCTCGATCATGGTCTGGGTCCTGCTCGCGTCGCTCGCGTGGTGGCGCGTGCTGCGGCGGGAAGCCGGGATGCCCGGGTGAAGGCGAGGCGCAAGGGCGTTGCCGCCAACTCCAAGCGCACGCCCACGGTGCGCCGCATCAAGCCCGCGATCACGCCGGTCCCGAGGTCCAGGGCAGGGCCGCCGCTGGGCGCGAATGCCGTGTCGTCGCCGGCTGCCCCGCCGCGCGGCGCCGCGGGTCCGCCGGGCCCGTCGTCGGCCGACGCCTCGACCGCGCGCGGCACGTCGGCGCCGTCGCTCGACCCGCTCGGCGGGCGCCCGGTCGAGCTCGCCGTGGACCTCGGGCGCGGGCTGGTGCTGCCGAACCCGGTGATCGCGGCGTCCGGCCCCTTCGGCTACGGCGTCGAGGTGGCCGACCTCGTGGACCTGCCGCGGCTCGGCGGGCTCGTCACGCGGAGCACGTCGCTCAAGCCGCGCGGCGGCCACCCGGGCCCGCGCATGGCGGAGATCCCCGCCGGCCTGCTCCTGGGGGTCGGGCCGCAGAACCCGGGCCTCGACACGGTGCTGGAGCGGTATGCCGAGGCGTGGGCGCGCTGGCCCGTGCCGGTGATCCTGTCGCTGTGCGCGGACACCTCGGGCGAGCTGGGCGAGGCGGTGCGGCGGCTCGACGGCGTGCCCGGCATCGCCGGCATCGAGCTCAACCTCTCGTGCGGGGCCGGGCGCGGCGGCACGGTGCCCGGGCTCGACGCGGACGCGGCGGCGGTCTGGGTCGGCGCGGCGCGGCGGGCCACCGACCTGCCGGTGATCGCCAAGCTGACCGCCGCGGCGGGCGACGTCCGGGCTGTGGCCCGGTCGGTCGAGGGCGCCGGCGCCGACGCCATCGCCGCGGTCAACACCCTGCCCGGCCTGTTCGCCCCGGCGGCGGATCGGCGCGGGCCCGCCCTCGGCTCGGACTACGGCGGGATCTGCGGCCCGGCGCTGCGGCCGATCGCCCTGCGCGTGGTGTGGGAGGTGGCCCAGGTCGTGGACGTGCCGGTGATCGGGGTGGGCGGCGTGGCCGGGGTGGGGGACGTCCTGGACTTCCTGGCCGTCGGCGCGAGCGCCGTGGGCGTGGGCGTGGCCGCCCTGGCCGACCCGATGCTGCCGGTGCGCCTCGCGGACGAGCTCGCCGACGCCTGCCGGGAGCGCGGGCTGGCCGATGTCCGCGCCCTGATCGGCACGGCCCTGCCGAGGCGGGCGGCGGCCCCGTCCACCCGCGGCGCCGAGTACGCGCGGTGATCTGGCTCCTCGCCTGGCTGCTGGGCGCCAACATCGTGACCGCCGCGCTCTACGCCTACGACAAGCTGGCGGCGCCGCGGGGCTGGCGCCGCATCCGGGAGCGGACGCTGTGGATCTGCACCGCCGCTGGCGGCGTACTGGGGGCATGGATCGTGTTCCTCGGCATGCGCCACAAGACGAGGCACCGCTCGTTCTGGGCGGTCCAGACGCTCGCGTCCGTGCTGTGGGCGGCGGGGCTGGTCGCGGCGGGGCTGGTCGCGGCGGGAACGCACTAGCAGGCGCGGCGCTCGTGGAGACCAGGGATGAGGGCGGCGGGCCGGGCCGGCGGTCGTTCCGGGTGGACGTCGCGGGCGTGGGCGGACCGCGCAACCAGGCCAGTCGGACCGCGCTCGTGGCGCTCGTTGTTCTGGCGGCGATTCTGGGCGGCGGCATCCTGGCGGGGCAGCTGTTCCCGGTGGACCAAGGCGTCGCGAACGCCTCGCCCTCGTCCGGGACCGCGTCCCCGCCCGCGTCCGGGCTTGGCGTCGCGATCGCCTCGCCGGGCTCGCGCCAGCCGGTCCCGTCAGACGGGCTCGCCCCGCTCACCCCGCGCATCACGGCGAGCCCCGTTGACGTGGCTGCGCTGGTCGCGGCGATCCCGCGTCACGGGACCGGGCCGCTCGCGTTCGTCGCCGGCCGGCTGGTCGCCACGCCGCGACCGTGCGGGCGGGACGCGCCGCTGTCGGCGTGCCTGACCCTCCGCATCGTCGGGCTGCACGGGGTGCCGGTCGTCGTGGACGACACGATGGGCAGCTGGCCAGGCGATCCGCCTCCAGGCCAGACGCTCGTGCTGCTGCCGCGCGACGGCCGCCTGGTGTTCCTCGGGTCGCTGGACGCCAGCGCGGCCGGCATCCCCCGGATCGACGTGCTGCAGGCGATGACCGCCTCGGATCCGGCCACGGCAGCGACGCCGTTCCCATCCCTCCGCGAGGCCGACGGGATGCTGATCACGGACAGCGGCCCGTGCGCCTCGGGCGCCACCTGCCCGCCGCTGAGCGCCGCACTGATGAGGCCGTGGCGGGACCTCGTGGACGTCTCCCGCGGCACCGGCGTCACGCTCGCGCCTGGCGCGTTCGGCGTGTCGGCAGGCGGGTGGACCAGCGGGCCCTTCCTGCTCCGCTACCGGCCCGACGCCGAGGGCTGGATCCTGTGGCAGGTGGCGGCGCGCGAGGACCAGGGCTCGATCCTCCACGTGGCGATCCCATAATCGGCGACGACTTCGCGTGAACCCGGGCGTCCCCGCCTGACTCCTGTGAAGCGAGCGAGGGGTGGACGAGCCGCACATGGACCCGGAACGAGTCGAGCAGGCCCGCGCCGGGGACCCGTCCGCCTTCGAGGCGCTCGTGGAACCGCGGGTGGGGCCGATGACGCGCACGGCGATGGCGATCCTGGGCAGCGAGGCCGACGCGCGCGACGCCGTGCAGGACACGCTCCTGCTGGCCTGGCGCGAGCTGGCGGCGCTTCGGGACCCGGCGGCGTTCGACGCCTGGCTCACGCGGATCCTCGTCAACCGCTGCAAGCGGGGCCTGCGGGGCACGGCCTCGCGGCGGGTGCGGGAGGTGTCGGTGGACGCGCTGGGCTCTGGCGGGCATGAGCCGGGCGGACCTGACACGGCGGCCGCGTCGATCGAGCGGCGCGCACTGGAGCGGGCGTTCGAACGCCTCTCCGCCGACGAGCGGACGCTGCTCGTGCTGCACCACCTCGACGGGCGGTCGGTGGGGGAGATCGCCGCGGTGCTGCGGGTGCCCGTGGGGACGGCGAAGTCCCGGCTGTTCGCGGCGCGCAAGGCGCTGGAGAAGGCGCTGGAGCGGGAGGCGGCGCGGTGAGCGGCATCGACGACGAGGCCCTGCGCGCGATGCTCTCCGCGCGGGCCGACCGGCTGGCCCCGAACGCCGCGGGGGAGGTGCTCGCCGGCGTCCGCGACGGGATCCGGCGCCCAGGCCAGGGCGGGGCGCTCGCAGTGCTGCCCGTGCTGACCGGGCGGACGCCCGTCATCGGCGCCGGCTGGGCCGCAGCGGCGATGGTCGCGGTGCTGGTCATGGTGGTGGTGGCGACACGACCGCCGAGCGCGTCGCCGTCCGCGTCCGTCCCGGCCAGCGCCGCCGTCGTTGCGCCCTCGGTCGCCACGTCAGGTCCGGCGTCGCCTCTCGCCACGCCCGTGCCGTCCGGCCTCGTGCTGCAGCCTGCCCACCTCTCCGTCTCGGGGCTGCGCCAGGCGCTGGCCGACCGGTCGCTCGACGGGCACCTCGTGGTCGTGGACAGCACGCTTCGCCAGGTGGCGCTGCGCTGCGCGGCTCCCGGCCCATGCCCGCCGCTCTACGAGGTCGACCTGGTCGGCACAGTCGTCACCGGTGCGAAGCCCGGCCTGCCGGTCGTGCCCGCGACCCCCGATGCGAACTCCCTGCCGCTCGCGGGCACGTTCGTGCTGGTGCCGGACCAGGGCTCGCTCATCCTCGTCGGGCGCCTGGAGGGGAGCCTCGCGGCGACCCCAGTGATGCCGTCCGCTGACGCGTCGCCGTCATCGGACCCGGGCGGCCCGATCGCCCTCCAGGCGATCGAGGGCACGCTCGACCAGGACGCCCGCTGGCCGTGCACCAGCAACGGCGACTGCTCGCCGCCGGCGATCACCTGGACCTATCCAACGGTCCAGTCGAACGGCGCGGCTGGCGGACTGGAGCCGGTCGTGCTGGACTCGCCGGCGCTCGGCATCGACCCGGTCCAGCGCCAGATCCCGGGCCTGTTCCTCGTCCGCACCGGCACCGGCCCGCGCCCCGAGGTTGTCGCCCGCTACGAGATTGGCACGTCCACGGCCGTCGACGTGCCCACGGTGACCTGCCACCTGGCCGCAGGCGCGTCCGGGCCCTCGTGCCAGGACGTGGCGACCGACGCGCTCCGGGGCGAGCAGCCCGACGGCGTCGTGACCACCGTGGAGGTCTTCGAGGGCCGGTACTGCCCGCCCTGGGTGCGGTGCGCGTTCTTCCGACCGGACGGAGGCCACTTCTACGCCATCGAGCGCGCCACGACTGGCGACTGGCTGGTGTCGATCGCGTAT
>CAVQKO010000003.1:0-124728 GCA_963713075.1 uncultured Chloroflexia bacterium | reverse complement strand
TCTTGCCGTGACCGACGCGAAGGCCTGGCGCCTTACGCTGACGATCAGCTGGCCGGGCACCGCGAGCTACGCGGCGGGCTCGCTGATCCAGGACGTGCTCATCGGCCCCGACGGCACGTCCCTCAGGTCGACGATCGAGGGCCAGCTGCCCGGCGCGCCGTGAGGTGATCTCAGGGCCCCGCTACGCCGCCCGCGGCGCCCCCGGCCGGTCGAAGCTGACGCCGCGGTCGCGGAGGCTGACCCAGGCGTCGTGGCCGACCACCACGTGGTCGAGCACGTCGATGTCGAGCAGGCGCCCCGCAGCGACGGCCTCGGCCGTCAGGTGGAGGTCGTCGGGCGACGGCGTGGGGTCGCCCGATGGGTGGTTGTGCACGAGGATCACCCCGCTGGCATCGAGCCGGACGGCGTCCCGGAAGAGCTCCCCCACCCGTACGAGGCTCGCGGAGACGTTCCCGACGTACGCGGTGGACACGCGCAGCACCACGTTCTTGGCGTTGAGGCTGAGCACGCGAAGCTCCTCGCGCTCGTGGCGGCCCATCTCCACGAGCAGCCGGTCCGCCACGTCGCGCGGCGAGCGGATCGTCCAGCGGCCTGCCGGCCAGTCGGCCACCGAGCGGCGGCCGAGCTCGAACGCCGCCGCGAGGCGCGCCGCCTTCGCCAGCCCCACCCCGGGTATCGCGGCGAGCTCCGCGTCGCTCGCCCGCGCAAGAGCGCCGACACTCGCATGCCGGGCGAGCGCCTCCTCGGCCACGGCCGTCGCGCTCCGGCCGGCGCCGCCGGTCCCGAGTACCACGGCGATCAGCTCCGCCGCCGAGAGCCCGCCGGGGCCGCGCAGGGCGAGCCGCTCACGGGGGCGCTCGGCGGCGGGCAGGTCCCGGACCGAGCGCGTGGCCGGCCGGTGCTCCTGCGGATCGAGAACGGGGTCGCTGGTCATCGGGCCGAACTCCGCTGGCGGCGGGCGCGATGGGTCGGCCAGAGGCGCCAGGGATCCCGGCTGGTGTCCCCGGACCCGAACGACGGAAGCCCGCCAATTCCTCCCGCCGTCCGGATCCGAGAACACGACGAAGCCTATCGGCGGGTCCTTAGCGGCGGCTCACCGGCCGCTTGGCGCCGCCTTTCGCTGCCGGGCGCTCAGCCGTGGGCGCCGGTCCCCGCGAACGCGATGAGCACGATCAGCGCGTTGTACGTGCCGTGCAGCCCGATCGAGGCCCAGATCGATCGCCGCGCCAGGAACACCCAGCCGAGCGTCAGGCCGGCCGGCAGGAGCGCGACGAACTGCGCGACCGCTGCCGCGAGCCCCGTCGAGAACGAGGTGGCGAACAGCGTGGCGATGTGGGCGAACGAGAAGAACAGCGCGCCGCGCACGATCGCCCCCCGGGCGCCCACCGCCCGCTCCCAGGCCGTGGTGGTGTAGCCGCGGAAGAAGACCTCCTCGCCCAATGGGGCCAGGAGCGCCGCGGACAGGAGGTTGAGCACGAGGCTCGAGGTCGAGGTCGCCGGCGGCAGCGGGCTCGACGGCGTGCCCACGAACGACACGAGCAGCGCCAGCAGCAGGATCTCGACCAGCACCACCGGCAGCGCGAGCAGCGCACCCGTCGCGAGGTCGAACAGCGCCCCGCCGAGCGGGCGCGCGAAGCCCATCTCGCCCCACGTGAGCGCGCCGGTCCCGACCACCAGCAGCCGCACGGTGCCGAGGAAGACGAGCGTCGTGACGGCCAGCGAGACGGCCGTGCCCAGCGGACCGCCGGGGTCGACGCCCAGCGCATCGAGCGGCAGCAGCGCGACCAGCGTGGCCAGCAGCGTGAGCAGCACCACGACGCCGAAGACGAGCACGGGCGACGGGCCGCGGAACGGCAGCGACGGCCGTCGGCTGCGCTCGATGGCCTGCGAGCCGGCGGCGGCGAGCAGGCCGAGGCCCAGGACGACCAGGCCCACGACGAACAGCCAGCGGGCGAGCGGGTTCTGCGCGCCCATGATCGAGACCACGATGGCGCCCGCCCCGGCGAGGGAGGCGATCCAGGCGAGCGCATAGACCGCGGGGACGGCGCGGCCTGCGAGGCCGAACAGGGTCAGCCGCGGCTGCCCGTCAGCGTCGAGCGGGGGCGCGGGCTCGTCTGCCGGGGAGGCGGCGTCAGCCGATCGTTCGCCGGGCCCCTCGGCGTCGTGGTCAGGCGATGCGCGGTCCGCACCGCTGTCCGGCGCCCCGCCTCCCGGGATGCCGGCCCCCGTCAAGGCTCCGGCAGCGTGCCCGGGGCCCCCTTGGCGGCGCCCTTCGGCGCGCGGCGCGGCAGCGACGGCCGGGAGCGGGGGGCGGCCGGCGGGGCGTCAAGCCGGATCTGGGCCGTGGCGCCCGGAAACGACTCGAGCGAGGCGCGGTCCACGCGGTCGAAATCGCGTCCGCACCAGGCGCAGAGCTCCCAGTCGAGCCCGACCAGGCGGCCACAGCTGGCGCACACCTTGTTGAGGCGCGTGCGGCAGGTGGGGCAGACGATCCACTCCTCGTTGACGCGCCGTCTGCAGACGGGGCACGACCGCACCGCCTCCACCTCGGCGAGGAGCGCCTCCTCGGCCAGGTTGCGCTCGTAGACCTCGCCGATCTTCTCCTGCGGCCGGATGATCCGGTACACGATCACCCCGAACGGGAAGAAGACGTTGAACAGGACGATGAGCGCGGCGGCCAGATACGGCAGGATCGGGTTGTCGCTCCGCAGCTGCATGTCGCGGAACGCCCAGTAGGCTGCGGCCAGCCAGAGGATGAAGTAGTAGACGACGACGGCCTGGAACGCCACCTTGACCACCGGGTTGCCCAAGAACCCGCCGACGGCGTCCTGCACGGTTTGAATGATCTGGTCCATGCGGCGAAGGATGGCCTCCAGGGCGCGACGACTCCCGTCGCGGGGGCGTGGCGGAGTGTAACAGGCGCGCGCGCCGCCGACGGCGGCCCCCTCCGGACGCGTGGAGCGCGTCCGAGGTGACGCGTGACGGGCAGCGACATCAGCCCCGGTGGGCGCCCTCCAGGGTGAACAGCGCCGAGCGGAGGGCCGCGCCGACGCCGGCGAGCACCAGCGCGCCGAGCCAGATTCCCACCCACAGCGCCACCACCACGACACCGATCGGCGAGTCGCTCGAGAGCTCGATCACCTCGCGGACACGGACCCAGGCCAAGGCGGACGCGACGAGGGCGGGGCCGGCCGTCACCAGCAGCGCCAGGTCGCCCAGCAGCGCGATCGGCACGATCCGGTGCGGCCGCCGAACGAGGTCGGCCCAGCCCAGCGCCCAGGCGGCGAGCACGCCCCGGCGCTCCAGCACCAGCCGCCGCACGGCCACCGCGGCCGCGGCATCGGCCAGCAGCCACGTCGCGGCCACCGCCGCCAGGACGAGGGGGATCTGGGCGATGACCCGGATCGGCAGCGGCGTGGCCAGGTCCTCGGGCAGGATGAGCTCCTGGTAGGTGACGTTGTAGATCGCGGGCCACGAGACGGCCAGGACGAGCGCCGGCGGCAGGAGCGAGAGGCTGCGGACGAGGGCGACCCGCCCAGTGCCGGGTGCACCCTCGGACAGGGCCGGGGCGTCCGCGTATCCCTCCTGCGCCGCCCCGTCGAGCACAAGCGCGATGCTTCTCCGCTCGGCCCAGGATCCGGCCAGCAGTCCCGCCACGAGCAGCGCGGCCGCGAGGGCCCCGAGGAGCACCGCCGTCTCGACGAGTCCGCGCGACGGGTCGCCGAAGGCGAGCGTGCTGACCGGCGCCCCCAAGATGTTCTGGAGGCCCGACGGCGTGGGCAGCACGGTGATCGGCCAGGCGAGCACGATGATGCCCCCGCCCGTGCAGAACCCGGCCAGGGCGACCACCCATGTGCCGGGCCGGAGGAGCACCACCACGACGCCCGCCGCCACGGCCGACCGCCACGGCGGGCGCCGCGCTGCGGTCGTGGTCGTGGCGGGCGCCGTCGGCGGCGCGACGTGCGGCGCGACCGCGGACACCGGCTCAGGGCGCCGCCGAGCCCGACGGAGCGGCCGAGGGCGCGAGCGATGGGGCCGCCGTCGGCACCGTGCCGCCGGTCAGCTGGCCGAGGCGCTGGAGGGCCGCCTGGACCTTGGCCATCTCGGCGCCGTACGTGGCGAAGTCGCCGTTGTGCAGCGCCTGCTGGGCCAGGTTGAAGTGCTCGTTCGCGTACGTCACCAGGCCCTGCACGTCGGCCGGCAGCTGGCCGCCGGGCTGCACGGTCGGGACGGGCGTCGCCGTGGCACCGGGCCCGGGCGAGGCGCTGGGCCCCGACGATGGCGGCGGACTGCCGCCGCCGCCCGCCTGGGCTGTCAACAGGCTCGTCAGCGCCTGCTCGAGCGTGTTCGCCCACACGACCGCGGTGGGGCTGGCCACGACGATCTTCTGGAACAGCGGGAACTTCGAGGAGCTCGACTGCAGGTACACCGGCTGCAGGTACACCAGGGCGTTGCCGACGGGCACGACGATCATGTTGCCGCGCACCACCGAGCTGCCGCTCTGGTTCCAGAGCGTGATCTGGGCACTGATGATCGGGTCCGCGTCGATCCGTGATTCGATCTGCACGGGCCCGAACACGGTCTGGTCGGACGGGAACTGGTACACGCGCACCGCGCCGTAGTCGGGGGCGTCATTGCGCGCCGCCACCCAGGCCACCATGTTGGGCCGGCTGGCCGCGATCATCGGCTGCAGGAGCAGGTACTCGGCCTTGGGCTGGTCCGGCAGCCGCATCATCACGTAGTACGCCTCGGTCGGCAGGCTCTGGTTGTTGCCCGAGTCGGTCGGCACCGTCCAGCGGTCGGTGCTGTTGAAGAACGTGGGCGCGTCGGTCACGTGGTACTGGCCGTACATCCGCGTCTGGACGTTGAACAGCTCCTCGGGCACGCGCAGGTGCGCCTGGATGCCCGAGGGCATGTCCGACATCGGCTCGAACATGGTGGGAAAGACGCCCTCCCACGCCCGGATGATCGGGTCGTTGGGGTCGGCTACGTAGAAGTGGAGCGTCCCGTCGTACGCGTCCATCGTGATCTTGACGCTGTTGCGGATGTAGTTGAAGTCGCTGCCGGCCAGCCCGGAGGCGCCGCCCAGGTCCGACCCGCTGAACGAGCTCGCATGCGGAAAGCGGTCGCTCGTCGTGTACGCGTCCTGCACGTACACGAGACGGCCGTCCTGGACCACCAGGTAGGGGTCCTTGTCGAGCTGCAGGAACGGGGCGATGAGCGAGATCCGGTCGTCGAGCGTCCGGTGGAACAGCAGCTGGCTGTCGGCGGTGATCTGGTCCGAGATCAGCAGGTTGAGATCCCCGAAGCGGGCCGCGAACATGAGCCGGCTCAACAGGTTGTCGAGCGGCACGCCCGTCTTGCCGGTCCAGCGGGTGAAGCTGTCCGTGCCGCCGTTGCCGGCGGGCATGTCGAACTCGTCCTGCTTGGCGCCGACGAGCACGTAGCGGTTGTCGGCCTCGCCGAAGTAGATCTTGGGCTGCGTGATCTCGGGCGCCCCATTCGACGAGACGGGCGGCAGGTTCTTGATCCACAGGTCCGGCTGGCCCTCGCTGGTCACCTGGTTCACGGGGACCATGGCCACGCCCACGCCGTGCGTGTACACGAGGTGCTGGTTGATCCAGCCGCTGCCGAGCTGGTCGCTGGCCAGCTCCCGGCCGGACAGCATCACCTGCCGCTCGGCGCCGTTGACCTGATAGCGGTCGGTGTCAACGTCCACGAAGGTGAAGTACTGGCGGACGGTCTGAAGCTGGTCGAGCGTCTGCTGGAGCGGCCGGTAGTCCCAGAGGCGCGCGTTCGTGAACGTCCCGGCCTCGGACACGATGTCGGCCGCCGTCAGCTGTCCAGTGCCGTCGTACGGCGTGCCGCTCCACTTGTCGAGCCCGAACGCCAGTCGCGTCATGGCGATGTTGTTGCCGATGTACGGCTGCTCCTGGGCGTACTGGTTGGGGTCGACGGTGAACCGCTGGATGACTTCGGGATACACGCTCCCGAGCAGGACCGAGGCTGCGAACCAGACGCCGACGACCAGCCCCAGCGGCCACATCCAGCGCGTGAAGGCGCCGGCCACGAGCAGTGCGCCCGCGATGCCGGACAGGAATGTGAGGACGTCGTATGCCATGAACCGGGCGTGGGCGTCGGTGAAGGCGACGCCGGTCGCCACGCCCGCCTGGCTGTAGACGAGCTCGTACTTGTCGAGCTGGTAGCCGAACGCGACCGAGAGCAGGTAGAGCCCGCCGATGACCGCGAGGTGGACGCGGACGCGCGTGACGAACACCTCGCCGCCGCGCATCGCCGTCACGAGGTAGCGGGCCGCGGCGACGAGCAGCGCCGCCAGCAGCATGCCGTTGGCCACCGTCTGGAGCAGCCGCCAGAACGGCAGCTCGAACAGGAAGAAGCTGATGTCCTTGCCGAAGATCGGGTCGGTGACGGCACCGGTGGACGAGTACGGGACGCGGTGGATCCAGAGCTGGATGGTCTCCCACGAGTTGGAGACCACGCCGGCCACCCCCAGCGCCACGAGCACCGCCACGCCAGCGATCGCCCACTTGGCGAGCGGGGTCATGTCGGGCATGTCGCCCTCGAACCCGCCGCCCACCCGGATCCCCGGCCCGAACGGGCCACCGCCGCCGAACGGGCCACCGCCGGCGAACGGGGTCTCACCGCGGAGGCGGGCATTGTGGTCCGCACGCCGCTGCTGCTCGCCGAGGCGGTCCATGGTCGCCTTGAGCCGGCCGGGCTTGGTCGGGTCGTACGGCGGCACGAGCCTCCCCGCCAGCCACAGGTTGACGAGCAGGACCGCCAGCGTCACGACGAGCCCGGCAAGGAACAGGCTGACCTGGGCGCCGAGGCGGGTCCAGAACACCGCGATGAACCCGACGCTGTTGTACCAGGCGACGTCGGTCCACAGGTTGACGACCGTGCCCGCCAGGAACAGGAAGGCGAGGATCGCCGCGACGATGATGACCAGGCCCGCGCGGCGCACCAGCTGCCGCAGCGACGGCGGCTCCGCGCCGTCGTCCGGGCCCCCGACGCGCCGTCGCGGGCGGTTGCCGCCCCCGCCCCCGCCCGCTGCGCGGCGCCGGATCCGGACCGGCTCCTCGAGACGAGCGTCGTGGTCCTCGCCCGCAGGGCGGTGGTCGGGCGCGTCGCCGTCGGCGTCGGGCCCGTCCGAATCGTGCCCGCCCGCGTCCTGGGCGTCCCCGTCGTCGGGATGTCCGTGCTCGTCGTCCACGCTTCGGCCCTCCGCCTCCGCGCGCCGGCGCTCCAGCTCGCGCTTGAACTCGTCGAAGAGATCGCCCATGCGCACGAGTCTATTCCCCTCGCCCGTCACAGGCGACCGGGCGTCGTGGCACGCTCAGCGGCCGCGGAGCGATTCCACCGACCGCCGGAAGCCCGCGAGCACGCGGTCGGCCAGCTGGTTGGGGCCAAGGGTGGCGGCGAGCGCGGGCTCGAACTGGAACGCGGTCCGGATGACGAGCGGGCAGCGCCAGGGCTGCGCATCGTCCTCGGGCAGGTAGAGCGGGACGAGGCGCATCGACCAGCGGCCGTCGACCTCGCGGATGAGGCCCGACAGGTTGCCGGCCAGGGACGGCCCGAGGTGGAGCAGCGGCGGCTCGGGCGGCGGACCGCCGGTCGGCCCGACGTCGCGAAAGCTGACGACGCCCGCCTCGTCGGTCACCCAGAGGACGGCGAGCCACCAGTCGTCGGGACCCGCCTGGGGGCGGCTCATGCCCGCGGACAGGCGCCGGTCGCCGACGCGGACCTCGTGCTCGCGGATGTAGGAGGCGCCGGGATGGGGCAGGCGCTCGGGCATCGGCCGAGGATACCGTCCGCCCGGCTCCCGGCCCCGGATCAGTGGGTGGCGGGCTCCCCCGCTGGCGGCTCGTCGGACGACGCGGCGCTCGGGGCGACCTCCGGCTCGTCGGCCTCTGCGGCGTCCCTGAGATCGTCGATGTGGATGCCCCGCTCCGCGAGGATGTCGGACCGGAGCGCGACCGACTCGGCCACGGCGTCGGCCTGCTCGGCCTCGAACTGGAGGCGGAGCATCTCGCGGCGCACCGCGTCCTCCGGGGGGGCCAGCGACTCCGCCGACTCGGTGCCGGTGACCTCGGGCAGGTCGCGGCCCGTGAGGAACCCGAGCAGACCGCCGCGGTTGCGTCCGGCATCTGATCGTGCCCGCAGGATCGCCTCGGCATCGAGGGCCGTGACGCCCGGCAGATTGGGCTCGGCGCCCGACGCATGGATCAGCTGGGCACCGCACGAGGGGCACTTGTCGACCGTCGCCTCGGATAGGGCGGCGGAACACCACGGGCAGCGGCTCTCAGACATGGTCATCGGGTCGGGCATGCGCGAATTGTGGACCCCCCGGAGGCGGTTGACACCCCTGACTTCACTGGTACGAGACTCCCATCGCGCGCGGCTCCGCGCCCCATGCCGGCGGGCGTCGCGGGGCGTGCCGCCCACGATCCTGCGCCGCCTGTCAACGGTGCGCCAGCGGCGTCACTCCCACTCGATCGTGGCCGGCGGCTTGGACGAGATGTCGTAGACAACCCGGTTCACGCCCGGCACCTCGTTCACGATGCGCGAGGAGATCTTCCCGAGCACGTCGTACGGCAGCTTCGCCCAGTCGGCAGTCATGCCGTCCTCGGACGTCACCGCTCGGATCGCCACGACGTTCGCGTACGTGCGGCCGTCGCCCATGACGCCCACCGAGCGCACGGGCGTGAGGATCGCGAACGACTGCCACACGCTCCGATAGAGCCCGGCCGCCTTGATCTCGTCGATCACGATCCAGTCCGCGTCGCGCAGCGTGTCGAGCCGCTCGGCCGTGACCTCGCCGATGATCCGGATCGCGAGGCCCGGGCCCGGGAACGGCTGGCGCTGGACCATCGGGTCGGGCAGCCCGAGCTCGGTGCCCACGAGGCGCACCTCGTCCTTGAACAGGTAGCGCAGGGGCTCGATCAGCTGGAACCGCAGGTCCGCCGGCAGCCCGCCCACGTTGTGGTGCGTCTTGATCTTCTGGGCGGCCTTCGTCTCGGGCGCGGTCGACTCGATGACGTCGGGGTACAGCGTCCCCTGCGTCAGGAAGTCGATCTGCCCGAGCTTCGCTGCCTCCTCCTCGAAGACCCGGATGAACTCGTCGCCGATGATCCGGCGCTTCTGCTCCGGGTCAGTCACGCCGGCAAGGCGGGCGAGGAACCGCTCGCGGGCGTCGACCATGACCAGGTTCATGCCCAGATTGGCCTCGAACGTGACGCGCAGGAGGTCCGACTCCTTCTTGCGCATCAGCCCGTGGTCCACGTAGATGCAGGTGAGCCGGTCGCCGACCGCGCGGTGGACGAGCGTGGCGGCCACCGCCGAATCCACCCCGCCCGACAGCGCGCAGATCACCTTGCCGTCGGAGCCGGTCTCGCGGGCGTGCCGGTCGACGCGGTGGCGGATCTCGGCCACCGTGGTCTCGATGAAGTTCGCGGGCGTCCAGGCGGGCGAGATGTGCGCGATCCCGGTGACGAAGTTGCGCAGCAGCTGCTTGCCCCGCGGCGTGTGCACCACCTCGGGGTGGAACTGGATCCCGTAGAGGTTCCGCCCTGGCGAGCGAAGGCCGGCGAACGGCGTGGAGTCGGTCTGCGCGGTGGCCTCGAAGCCGTCGGGCAGCCGGGTGATCGAGTCGCCGTGGCTCATCCAGACCGGCTGCTCGCGGTCCAGGCCGTCGAACAGGCCGTCGTCGCGCGTGACCTGGACCGTGGCCGGGCCGTACTCGCGCCGCGACGAGGGCTTCACGTCGCCGCCCAGCTCGAGCGCCATCAGCTGCGCGCCGTAGCAGATGCCCAGCACCGGCAGGCGGCCGCTCCAGATCGACGCGTCGGCCTTGGGCGCGCCCGCGTCGTAGACCGACATCGGCCCGCCCGAGAGGATGACCGCGCGGACGCCACGGCGCTCGAGCTCCGCGAGCGGGGTGTCGTGCGGGAGCAGCTCGGAGTAGACGTTGAGCTCGCGCACGCGGCGCGCAATGAGCTGGGCGAACTGGCTGCCGAAGTCCAGGACTGCCACCACGCCCGGCTCCGGCTCGAGCGCCGCGACGGGCGGGTCGGTCGGCGCGCGCTCGGGGATCGGCGCATCCAGCGCGACCTCGAGGTACGCCTCCACCTCGGCGTCGTCGGGGGCGAGGACGCGGTGGCCCGCGTTGGCGACCGTGCCGTGGACGGTCTTGCCCCGGTTGGCGGACGGGGTGGACGGGCTGTCGCCGCCCGCGCCCCCCGATCCGGGCTGCTGGTCCTCGTCCGGCTCGGCCAATGGCCCCTCCCGCGGTGCGCTGCGATCGTGTCCCGCAAGTCTACCGATCCGAGGGTTGCGGATCGAGGCCCGACGGCCCTCCGCTTGGCGCGGAATTGCCATGTCCGCTGGCGCCGCCATGGGCTACGTTTGGCGCACGCAGCCCGAAGGAGGGGGAACAACCATGCACGCGTCTGCGCTGCTTCGCAGGGCGGGGTCGCTCGCGGTCGGCGCGGTCCTGGCGACCGGGCTGGTCGCCTGGCCGGCGCTCGCGGTCGGGTCGACGCCGTCGACCACCACCATCAACCTGGCCGACTTGAACCCGAAGCCGGAGGGCAGGACCACCGACATCATGGCCGACGTCGCGCCCCAGGACGCGACGGGCACGGTGACCTTCTACGACGTGACCGGGGGCGGGATGGTGGAGCTGGCCTCGGCGCCGCTCGGGTCCGGCCCCGTGCAGGGCGTGCAGCGGGCGACGTGGACCGTCCCCGCCGACTTCGCGACGGGCACGTACCTCGTCATGGCCGAGTACAACGGCGACGACACGTATGCGGTGTCCGACAGCGACACCTTCTCGTTCACCGTGGGCCCTCGCCCGACGGCGACGCAGGTCACGGTGACCGGGCCGCATGACGCCAGCGGCCAGACCGCCCAGAAGGGCGACACGCTCACGGTCGGCGCCACCGTGGCCGACCTAGGCCTGCACACGCCGAACCAGATCCCGGTGACGGGGACCGTGACGGTCGAGGTCGACGGCAGCGCGGTGGGCACATTCGCCGCGCCGAGCGGGAGCGTGGCCGTCTCCACGTCCGCCTGGGGGCTCGGCTCCCACGCCGTCACGGCGTCGTTCGACCCGGGCTCGAGCAGCGACTACGGCGCGTCGGCCTCCTCGACGTTCACCGTGGCCCTGGGCGCCAACACGCTCGACGTGACCGGCGTCGGCGTCCAGTACGCCACGTTCTACCCGTACCACGACGGCTACCGCGACAGCGAGGCCGTCCGGGGCACCCGCCTCGAGCGGGCCAAGGTGCTCATCCGGATCTACAACAGCTCGTCCAGGCTGGTCCGCTCGGCGACGGTCGCCTGGGGGACCGGCGCCTGGAGCTTCGCCTGGAACGGGCGCACGTCGTCGGGCGCCGCGGTCCCCGCCGGGCGCTACGCGGTCCGCCAGACGGTGACCGACGCCCACGGGCTGTCCAGGACGTACTCCGCCTTCGCCACCGTGTCCTGGAAGCGCCTGCACACGTACGCCAAGACGTACACCAAGAACGCCACCACGCAGCTCGCCAAGAACGGCGGAACGTTCTTCGGCTGGTCGTTCACGGTGCCCAGCGCGACGGTCTACAAGAAGCTCGTCTTCTCGGTGTACGGCAAGACCGGCATCCCGACCGGGTCATTCGGCCCGCACGACTACTCGCGGTGCGCGTCCACGACCGTGTGGAGCGTCGGCTGCATCGCGCCGTCCGCCTCGTTCCCGACCTCGCTCGGCTGGCGGTCGGTCACGGGCAGCGTCACCAGGAACCGCCACGGGACCAACGTCCGGATGTACGCGGTGGGCGGCTACCAGACCGCCGTCGCGTACGCGCGGGTGACCGTGACGTACGCGGTCCTCAAGTAGCGGGCGGCACGGAGCGGGCGGCAATTCGGGACGACCCGGGCGCCGCTACCTCCCGCGCAGCTGCCAGGACTTGCCCTCGGTGACCACCGCGGGGGCGTACACGATCTCGACCCCGTGCATGTCGGCAAGGGTGCGGGCGCCCAGGGCGGCCATCGACTGGCGGAGCGCGCCCATCAGGTTCTGGGTGCCGTCGGTGACGTGGGACGGGCCGTTGAGGATCTGCTCGAGCGGGCCGACCGTCCCCACCCTGATCCGGGTGCCCCGCGGCAGCACCGGCGACGGCGCGGCCATGCCCCAGTTGGTCCCCCGGCCGGGCGCCTCGGCGGCCCGCGCGATGGGCGATCCGAGCATCACGGCGTCGGCACCCGACGCGATCGCCTTGGCGATGTCGCCGCCGCGCTTCATGCCGCCGTCGGCCACCACGGGCACGTAGCGGCCAGTGGCGGCCAGGTACGCGTCGCGGGCGGCGGCCACGTCGCAGACCGCGGTGACCTGCGGGATGCCGATGCCGAGGACCTCGCGCGTGGTGCACGCGGCGCCCGGGCCCACGCCCACGAACACGGCCGCCGCGCCCTGCTCCATGAGCTGGAACGCGGCCTCGGCGTTGGTGGTGTTGCCCACGGCGACCGGGATCGGCATGCGGCGCGTGAACTCGTCGAGCGAGAGCGGGCTGTAGCCGGACGCGACGTGGCGGGCGGAGCTGACCTGACTCTGGACGAGGAACAGGTCGGCGCCCGACGCTGCGCACAGCTCGCCGAAGCGCAGCGCGACGCCGGGGGTGGCCGAGAAGGCTGCCTTGGAGCCCGCGGCGTGCAGCTCCGCGATCCGGCTGGCGATCAGCTCCTCGCGGATGGGCGCCTTGTAGGCGTCGGCCAGGACCTCCTGCACCTCGTCGTCCGGGGCGGCGATGATCCGGTCGAGGACCTCTTCCGGGTCGTCGTAGCGGAACTGGACACCCTCGAGGTTGAGGACCGACAGGCCGCCGAGGCGGGCCAGCTCGCCCGACAGGTGCACGTCGGCGACGGCGTCCATCGCGGCTGCGATCACCGGGACGCCGAGCTCGATGCCGCAGAAGACCTGCTCGAGGACGACGTCGGCCGGGTCCACCGTGTCGGTGCCCGGCGCCAGCGAGACGTCCTCGAAGCCGTACGTGGGGCGGATGGCATCCACCTTCGAGCGGAAGACCCGCCGGTTCGCCAGGGTCTCGGTCATCGTGTCGCCCTCACGCGCAATTGCAGGTCCTCCGTCGATTCCCGACAGTCTACCCGGCAGGCGGCCGACGCCATACTGGGGAGCATCCTCGGGTCATCAGCCCGAGCCAGTGAGGTGGCGCGATGTCCAAGCGGAAGGACAAGGGCGACAGGCCCAGCCCGCCCGACGACGGCCTGATCGCGATCGAGCCCGACGAGTCGCAGCTCGAGGCTGCCAAGCCCCTCTCCAAGAAGCGCTACTACGAGGAGCTGCCAGCGCTCCAGCTGGAGCTCTCCAAGCTCCAGGAGTGGGTCCGCGCGAAGGGCCTCAAGGTGGTCGTGATCTTCGAGGGCCGCGATGCCGCCGGCAAGGGCGGCGCGATCAAGACGATCACCCTGGGCCTCAACCCGCGCGTCTGCCGGATCGCGGCCCTGCCCGCGCCCACCGAGCGCGAGCGAACCCAGTGGTACTTCCAGCGCTACGCGGCCCACCTCCCCGCGGCGGGCGAGATCGTCCTGTTCGACCGCTCCTGGTACAACCGTGCCGGCGTGGAGCGGGTCATGGGGTTCGCCACCAGCGACGAGGTGGAGGAGTTCTACCGCTCCTGCCCCGAGTTCGAGCGGATGCTGGTGCGCGCGGGGATCATCCTCGTCAAGTACTGGTTCAGCGTCAGCGACGCGGAGCAGGAGCGCCGGTTCCAGGCGCGGATCGCGGACCCCACCAAGCGCTGGAAGCTCTCGCCGATGGACCTCCAGTCGCGCACCCGCTGGGTGGAGTACTCCGAGGCGAAGGACGTGATGTTCCGCCACACGGACATCAAGCAGGCGCCCTGGTACGTGGTGAACGGCGACGACAAGAAGCGCGCCCGGCTCAACGTGATCCGCCATCTGCTCTCGCTGATCCCGTACGAGGACCTGACGCCCGAGCCGATCGCGCTGCCGCCGCGCGAGCCTGACCGCGGCTACGTCCGGCCCCCGATCGACGAGCAGACGTTCGTGCCCGAGGTCTACTGAGGCCCAGGCTCGGCCGTCCGCGCCCGCCGCGTGGGCTCGCCGGGGCGCGGACGGCCCGGTCGTTGGATCCTGGTCGGCGAGCGGCTCCCTGGTGCGCCCGCAGCACTGGTCAGCCACCCGGCGGGCGGTTCCGGCGTCGCGGGGCCGGACATCGGACTGGCGGCGCACGGGGTGCGTCGCCGGGTGGGCGGCTCGGGCGGCCAGCGCACGGTGCAGCCGTCAGGTGGCCGGCGAGGCTGGAGCCGGTGGCCGGCGAGGCCGGGGCCGGCGGCCGGCGAGGCCGGGGCCGGGGCCGGGGCCGGGCCTATGCCCGCGGGCGACGCGCGATCCGCCGCCCGTCGGCGTCGAGGCGGAACCAGCGCTCCCGCTCGGGGTCGCTGAGCACCTCGGCCACGCGCCTCACCGACTCTGCGTACGAGGGCCACACCACGGCCGCGGGGACCTCGGGCGCAGGCAGCCAGCGCATCGCGTCGTGCTCGTGGGACAGCACGGGCACGGCGTCCGCCCGCACCCGGACGGCGAAGATCGCCGACACGACGACCCCGTCTGAGCCCTCGTCGTAGAAGGGCGCCACCTGGTCGAGGTCGTAGCGGGCCTCGATGTCGGCGCCGGCAAGGCCCGTCTCCTCGCGCACCTCGCGGAGTGCCGCATCGGGGACGCGCTCGCCCGGTTCGATGCCGCCCGTGACGCACTGCCACAGTCCGGGGAAGATGCGGTGCGCCGCGCGCCGGATCAGCAGGATCTCGACCTCGCCGTCCGCGGCCACGCGGAAGATCCAGCACTCGACCAGGTCCGGCCGGATGCTCACGCCAGGCCCTCCTGCAGCGCCTCGAGCTGCTCGAGGTGCATCAGGTCGTGGACGCCCGCGAACAGCAGCCACTCGCCGCACCGCAGGCGGCCCACGAGCGGGTGCTCCAGGGGGCACGGCACCGTCTCGCGGCTGGCCACGCTGCGGGCGGCGCGCTCGACGATCCGCTGGCTCGTGGCCAGCCGCCGCAGCAGGCCGTCGCGCGACGCGTCCGCATCGCCGGGCACACCGGGCACGACCGGCGGGGCGTCGGCCGGCCAGCGGCCCGACGCGGCCAGCGACGCCGCGAGGGCGAGCCGAGCGCGGGCATCGGCGGTATGGCCGACCGCCTGGGCGACGTTCCAGTCGGCCTCGCCGCCGGGCATCGCGAACGCGGGCTCGGGCAGGCCCGCGACGACGGTCGAGAGGGCCTCGGCGACGGCGTGCAGCTGCTCGGCGAGCCGCACCGCGGCGCCATCGCCCGCAAGTCGCCGGATCTCGCGCCGCAGCTCGATGGGGCGCCCGACGTCGAGGCCGCGCCAGGCGGCGACGATGTCCGGGGCACTGTCGGCGAGGAGCGGGAACCGCGGGGCCACGCCGACAGACTAGCGATCTCGGCCCGTCCCGGTCGTGTCCCCCTGCGCTCGGGTCCGCCAGGAGTGGGACGAGGTCGAGCTCGTCAACCCGGGGCCGGGCGTCAGGGCGCGGCGGATGGCCCGGGCCCGGCACTCGGCACCGAGCCCCCGTTCGTGGCCGAGGGTGGCGCCAGGGCGATCGAGCAGGCGTCGAAGGCATCGCCCGGCGCGCCGCGCATCCCCTTGAGGGTGAGGATGTCACCGGGGCGCGCAAGCGTGAGGCGGGGAGCGTTCGGGGCGGCCAGCTGTGCCGTCGGCAGGAAGCGGACCGCCGTGCCCGTGGGCCACACCACCGCCGTGCCGCCGACCCAGGCGACGCGGGGATCCCAGGCCGACGCGTGGAGCGGGCCGGTCAGCGACGCCGCGCAGCGGTTGGCCACCACGTGGTCGCCTCCAGTGGGAAGGGGCAGGGCGGGCCGGGCGAGGGCGTCGAGCGCGTAGTCGGGGAGGCCGCCCGGCGACACCGACTGGAGGGTGCCGGAGAAGTCGGGATCGCCGGCGGCGTGGACGTCCCCGGGGCGCCCCGCCCAGCCGGCGGGTATCCCCACGAACGTGAGCGGCGTGGCGTAGCAGCGGTGGGAGTCGATGCACGGCGGGACGGCCACGATGAGGTCTCCGGCCGGCTGGAGGACGCCAGTCATGTCGGCGTTGACGAGCGGCAGGAGGTCGAGGCACTGGGGAACGCCAATCCCGGCGCAGGTGAGCGAGCGCAGACGCGCCACCACGGACGGGACGATCCACGGCCCGCACTGGCCCTGCCCGACCACCTCGTCGGTGCCCATCACCCACGCCGTCCGCCCCTGCGGCGTGGCGACCGGGTGCCAGCGGGTGGCGCCGGCCTGGCCGCCGAGCCACACCTCCCCGGTCGTGCCGACCGCCACGACCGGCACGCCCGCCGCCTGGGCGAGGCTCACCAGGTCGTCGCCGAGCCAGACGCGCGTCGACGCCTGGATCCCCGGCGGCACGAACAGCCACGAGTCCGGGCCGCGTCCGGCGGTGGCGGCGACCGAGTCCACCGCCGCACCGCTGATCGCCGGCGCCGGCGACACGCCGGTCGTCCGCACGCTGCCCGGGCAGCCAGTGAGGGCCGCCAGCGTGGCGGCCGGGTCCGGGACGTCGCGGAGCACGAGGGTCAGGGTCGATGCGCCGACCGGCGCCGTCCGGGCCGAGATCGGCTGCGGGACCGCCGCGAGCGAGGCCGACGGGCCCGCCGCGCCCGACGGAGCCGCCGACACGTCGGCGACGGGGGCGGGTGCCGGGCCGGGGCCGCCGACCAGCGAGACCGCGACCGCCGCGGCGATCGCCCCCGCGATCAGGAGCACGACGAGGCCGGCGGAAGGCCCGCGTGACGGCGCCCGCACGGCGGACACGGGCGGTCCGCCGGGTTCGAGGTCTGCGGTCACGGCACTGGGACGGGGCCGACCGCCCGCCGCCTACGGCACCAGCTGGCGCAGCGCGAACAGGACGTTCGCGGGGCGCTCCGCCAGTCGGCGCATGTACCAGCGGTACCACGCCGGCCCGTAGGCGATCAGCGTCTGGACCTTGTAGCCGCCGCGGGCGAGCGCTCGCTGCTCCCTCGCCCGGATGCCATAGAGCATCTGGACCTCGAACGCCTGCTTGGGGATCCCGGCCGCCCCGGCGTGGCCGGCGATCTGCTGGACCAGCTCCACGTCGTGGGTGCCCAGGCCGATCCGCAGCGGGCGGTCGCGCGACTCGCGCAGCAGGGTCACCGCGATGCCGAGGTAGTTCGCGTCCACCTCGCGCTTGCGCTGGAAGGCCACCTCGGCGGGCTCGTCGTAGGCGCCCTTGACGAGGCGGATCGCCGGGTTCATCGGCAGCAGCCGCTCGACGTCCTTGGCCGTGCGCCGCAGGTAGGCCTGGAGGCACACGCCGGTCCGCGGGTACGAGGCGCGGAGCCGCTGGTAGAGGTCGAGCGTGCGGTCGACGTAGGCGCTGTCCTCCATGTCGATCCAGAGGTACGACCCCTGTGCCTCGGCCGCCGCGGCCAGCGTGCGCAGGTGCGCGAAGCAGGCGTCCTCGTCGATGTCGAGGCCGAGCTGGGTGGGCTTCACGCTGATCTCGCCGTCGATCTCGGAGGTCTGGATCCGGGCGAGCAGCTCCAGGTAGTTGTCGGCCACGTCCTGGGCCTGCCCGATCTCGGTCAGCGCCTCGCCCAGCTTGGTGTAGATCGTGGCGATGCCGAGCGTCTGGAGCGCGACGGCGGCGCCCAGGGCGTCGTCGATGGTGTCGCCCGGCATGAACCGGTGGACGGCCCGCTGCATGAACGGCAGGGTGGGCACGTGCTCGCGGAGCCACGTGTTGCGGGCGCCCCAGAGCAGGATCTTGCGGAGCAGGCGGTTCACAGGCGCTCGAACCGCTCCACGGGCAGGACGAACACCGTGGCGCCGCCGACCTCCACCTCGAGCGGGTAGGGCATGAAGAACTCGCCCGGCTCCATGATCGGCGGCATGGGGTTCACGATCTGCGTCCGCGGATGGCAGGTCTCGTCGACGATGCCGAGCACGATGTCCACCTGGTCGTCCTCGACGCCGAGAATGACCGTGGCGTTGGACTGCTTGAGGAACCCGCCCGACGAGTGGAGGCGCGTGGCGCGGTACTCGCGGGCGAGGAGCGCGTCCACGAGCGCGCCGGCATCTTCGTTGTGCACGATCGCCACGACGAGTTTCACGCCCCGGAGTCTAGCCCACGCGCACGCCCGTGGGCTGGGTCGTGCCTCCGGGGCGGTGTAGGATGCGCTCCTGGCCAGGCACGCTCGGGCCATCCGGCGGCACGGGTCCAATCGCCGCCTGCTGCCGGGCCACCAACGGAGGGGTCTCGTGTCCGACACAACCGGCGCCGACAGCGGATCGCTTGCCGTCCTGTCGGCTGGCGCTGCGGCGCTCGCTCGAGCCGCCGACCTCGACACCGCGCTCGCGGTCGTCGTCGAGGCGGCCGCCAGCGCGGTTGGTGCCGGCATTGCGGCCGTGTTCGGGCAGGAGCCGGAGCGTGGCGGCGTGGAGCTGCTCACGACGCTGGGGATGGCCGATGACCGGGTCGCCGCCTTCGCGGCGGAGGTCGCCGGCGATCCTGAACACCCGATCAACCTGGCCGCCCTCGACCGCTCCGGGACGCTCGGCCGCGCGGTGACGGGGCCGGACGGCGCCGCCTGGACGGGCGTCGACCTGCCGCTCGTCGTGGCCGCCGACAGCGGCGCCGAGGACTGCGTGGGCGTGCTGACGTTCGGATGGCCGGGTGAGCACGCGGTCGACACCGCCGAGGAGGCGCTGCTGGTCGGCACGGCCGACCTGGTCGCTGCCGCGATCACGCTCTTCCGCCTGTCCTCGCTCGTGACGGAGCGGTCCGAGTGGTACGAGCGCGTGGCGCACACCGACGCGCTCACCGGTCTCGCGAACGCCCGGACCGTGCGACGGGTCCTGGAGCTCGAGGTGGCCCGAGCCCAGCGGCAGGGCAGCGACATCTCGCTGGCCGTGTTCGACGTGGACGACTTCAAGGGCCTCAACGACGATGCGGGCTCCCGGGCCGGCGATCTCGTGCTGCGCCAGGTGGCGACGATCCTCGCCGAGAGCGTCCGCCTGGTGGACACCATCGGGAGGGTGGGCGCCGACGAGTTCGTCCTGGTCGCACCCGGTTCAGCCGGGGTCACGGTGGCCCGGCGCGTGATCGACGGCATCACCCGGCTCGACCCGGTCCAGGGCCACGCGGTGTCGGTCAGCGCGGGCGTCGCCCGCTTCCCGCAGGACGGCACCGACCCCGAGACCCTCCTCGCCGCCGCCCGCGCCGCGCTCGCGACGACGGCCAGCCCGGCGTCGATCGCGGAGGCGGAGGGCGCCTCGTCCTGAGCGAGGCCCGCGCGGCGTCCCCGCTCCTGGCGGCTCGCACCGGCCCTGGCACCGACGTGTTTTCGCAGAAGACCGTGGGACGGCCGGTATCGGCTGCCGCCCAGGGCGTGGCGAGCTGCGGAGTGGGTCCGCACGCTCAAGCCGCGCCAGCGATTCCGTCAGATGGCCACCCGGCGGCTGCTTGTCCAGGAAGTTCTTGGACAAGGGCCGCGGTGCGGTCATCTGCCAGAGCCTCAGGCGGGGTCCTCGCCACACGACCGTCCGGCGAGCACCTGACGAAACGCGTCGGGCTTGGGGCCGTGGAGCGGTCAGTCGCCGGAAGGGCTCCGCGCTGAACCTGCGCCGAGGCAAGCTGTGGGCGGATCAGGTCCGGGTCATCCCCGCAGCGCAGGCCACCGATCCAACAACTGGTCCACAGCCCTGACCGCCGAGCCCAGCACCGGGTCGGGCGCCTGGGTCGCGTCGACGATCGCGTAGCGCGAGGGTTCGGCCGCCGCGAAGCCGAGGAACGCCGCCCGCACCCGCTCGTGGTAGGCCACGTCGTGGTACGCCTCGAACCGCGTCACCTCGTCGCTCTTGCGCGACAGGCCAACGTCCACCGGCAGGTCCAGCAGGATCGTGAGGTCGGGCCACAGGCCACCGGTGGCGAACTGCTGGAGCGCGCGAATCTCGTCCATCGGGATCTGCGAGCCCGCGCCCTGGTACGCCATCGACGAGTCGGCGTAACGGTCGCACAGGACGATCGCACCGCGTGCGATCGCCGGGCGGATGACCTCGTCCACATGCTGCGTCCGGGCCGCCGCGAAGAGCAGCGCATCGGCGCGCCCGGTCCGGTCGATCTTGGGCTCGGTGTCGAGGACGATCGAGCGGATGCGCTCGCCCAGCGGTGTCGAGCCCGGCTCCCGCGTGGTCACCACGTCCAGCCCCCGGTCGCGAAGCATCTGGGCCAGGCGCGGCAGCAGGCTGGACTTGCCCGAGCCGTCAGGCCCCTCGAGGGTGATGAACGGGCCGCGCTCCGGCGCGCGTGACGGGGTGTCCACGGGGCGAGTGTAGGGCCTTCGCCCCTGCCAGCAGGAGGGCTACGCGTCCTCCCGCTGCCACTCGGCAAGGTGCCCCACGATCCGCTCGAGCAGCCCGGGCACGCCCGCCGCCACGGGCTCGGTCAGCTCCAGCCCGAGCTCGATCGCCTTGGGCTCGAGGCCCACCACGCGCACGCGCCGCGGCCACGCCTCCATGACGTGCAGGGCGCCCAGCAGCTCGCCTGCGCCGAGGTCGTGGACGCTCATGACCTGCTCGTGGCGCATCAGCGTCGAGCCCTCGAGGTCGATCAGTGTCCCCGGCGTCTCGCCGGCGTTGATGACGTCGACCACCACCAGGCCGTCGAGCCCGGTCAGGTACGGGATCAGCCCGAGGCCCACCGTGCCGCCGTCGATCAGCTCGATGGCATCCGGCGCGGGGAGCGAGGCGAGGACCGACGGGTCCGCCGTGAGCCGCTCCACGACGAGCCCTCCGAGGGCCTCGTCGGACTCCAGCCGGTTCCCGAGGCCGAGGACGGCGTAGCGGCCGATCATGCCGTCGCCCAGCGGACGGTCGCCTCGACCTGGTGGCCGCCGCGATCAGGCAGCGGCCAGCCACACGCATCGCAGAACGGGTGGTCCGGCTGGACCTCGTTCTCGACGTCGCACATCGGGCAGGCGACAGGGTCGGCCGTCACCTCGATCGGGACGTCGCCGAGCCCGCGGGCGCGCAGGGCGAGCTCGGCGTGCATGCGCGCGGCGTCGACGCCGATGTGGACCGGGTCGTGGACGCGGATCAGCACGGCAACCGGGCGGCGGGCCCCGTCGGCGGCGGGCCCCGGCGATGCACCGGAGCCCGACGGAGCACCGGGGCCGGGCGATGCACCGGTGGCCGGCGCGGCGCCTGGACCGGCCGCCGCCAGGGCGTCAGCGATGGCGGCGGCGAGGAGCCCGGCTTCGTGCATGGGCTAGAGCTTCTCGATCCTGGCCTGCTCCTCGGGAGCGGACCCGACGAGGCCGAGGGCCTCGACCGTGCGGCCGAGGCGGATGTTCTTGTATCCCGAGAACATCGACGAGAGCACGCCATTGCGCTCCTCGATGTCGATCAGGATGGCCGAGTAGACGTGGTGGATCATGAAGGCAATGAACAGGAACGTCAGCATGTTGTGGAGGTAGCGGACGCCCTGGATGCCACCCCAGGGGAACGCGTTGCCCCACCCGAACAGGATGTGCACCGGGCCCGACTGCATGATCCAGCCGAACAGCAGCAGCCCGCTGAGCACCTGGGCGAACAGGCCCACCGACACGATGGTGTAGGCGAGGCCCGCGAGGTGGTTGTGCCCCGTGTACGGGACCGGGTGGCTGCGCCGGCCGGCGTAGTACCGGGCCATCTCCTTCATGAAGTAGAACTGGTCGCGGCGGTGGGGGATGATCTGGCGCCAGCTCGAGAAGCTGTTGCCGACGAAGCCCCAGTAGAACCGCACCGCGACCGAGAGGCTGAACACGATCGCGAAGATCTCGTGCCAGAACCGGACGTCGGCCATCCGCGAGGACGCCTCGACCGGGCTCGAGGGGACGAGGAACGGCCCGTGGATGTACAGGCCGGTGGCCGCCAGCACCATGATCGAGGTGACGATCAGCCAGTGGGTGACCCGGACCGGCAGCTCCCAGACGTAGATCGGCCCGCAGCCGATGACCTCGTCATCGGTGGGGTCGAGCGTGGCCTGACCGACGACCTGCGGGATTGCGGCGGCCATCACCGGACCTCCACGCGCACCGCCTCGCGCCCCGTTGCGTCCACGACGTGCACGGCGCACGCGAGGCAGGGGTCGAACGAGTGGATCGTCCGCAGCAGCTCGAGCGGCTGCGTCGGGTCGGCGACCGGGGTGCCCTCGAGGGAGGCCTCGTAGGGGCCGGTCTGGCCCTTCTCGTCGCGCGGGCCCGCGTTCCACGTGGACGGCACGACCGCCTGGTAGTTCTTGATCTTGTGGTCGGTGCCGATCACCACCCAGTGGCCGAGCGCGCCGCGCGGCGCCTCATGGAAGCCCCAGCCCTGCACCTCCTTGTCGGTCGGCCAGGTGCTGGGATCCCACTTCGAGCCGTCGTGGATCCGCAGGTCGCCGTTCTCCATGTTCGTCTGGAGGTCGTTGAGCCAGCCGTCCATGAGGTCGAGCAGGTAGACCGTCTCGAGCATGCGGGCGGCGGTCCGGCCGAGCGTCGAGAACAGGACCGTGGCGGGCGCGTTGAACTTGGCGAGGGCGCCGTCGACGAGCGCCTTCACGCCCGCGTTGCCCTTGCCATACGCGATGAGCATCCGCGCGAGCGGGCCCACCTCCATCGGCATGCCGTCGTAGCGCGGCGCCTTGAGCCAGCTGTACTGGTCGGTGTCGCCGAGCTTGAGGTTGTCGTAGGGCGGCTGGGGGCCCGTGTACTTGGGGCTGGTCTCGCCGCTCCAGGGGTGGAGCGCCGTGTCGCTGCCGCTGTACGTGTAGTAGGAGCGCGCGATCGCCTCGGTGATCTTGCTCTGGTCGAGGTCCTGCACGTTGGCGATATCGCCGTTGACGATCACGCCGCGCTGGAAGTCGAAGCTCGCCTGGTCGTTCTGGGCGCCGTTCTGGAGGCCGCCGTACGCGAGGTAGTTCTTGTGCCCTGCGCCGATGCCCCACCAGTCGGGGTAGTAGCCCGCCACGGCGATGACGTCGGGCATGTACACGTTCGTCACGAAGTCGCGCATCATCGCGATGCGCTCGCGGATGAAGGTCAGCCGCTCCCAGTTGATGACGTTGGGCGAGTTGGGGTCGACGGCCGCCGCCATCCCGCCGACGAGGTACGTCTGCAGGTGCGGGTTCTTGCCGCCGAGGACCGAGTGGATCCGGATGACCTCGCGCTGCCAGTCGAGCGCGTCGAGGTAGTGGGCGACCGCGAGCAGGTCGACCTCGGGCGGCAGCAGGTAGGCCGGGTGGCCCCAGTAGCCGCTGGCCATGAGCGAGAGCTGCCCGGAGTCGGCGAGCTTCTTGACCCGCGCCTGGACGTTCTTGAAGTACGTCTCGGAGCTGCGGTCGTAGGAGCTGATCGACTGCGCGATCGAGGACGTCTTGGCCGGGTCGGCCTTGAGCGACGCCACCACGTCGACCCAGTCGAGCGCGTGCAGGTGGTAGAAGTGGATGACGTGGTCCTGGATGTGCTGGGCGCCCGCGATCAGGTTCCGGATGAGCCGGGCGTTGGGCGGGATCTCGATGCCCAACGCGTTCTCGACCGCGTACACCGACGTGTGCGCGTGGACCGTGGTGCAGACGCCGCAGATGCGCTGCGCCCAGATCCACGCCTCGCGGGGATCGCGTCCCTCGAGGATGAGCTCCATGCCCCGGAACATCGTGCCCGAGGAGTAGGCGGAGCTGACCTTGCCACCGTCGACCTGGGCCTCGATGCGGAGGTGGCCCTCGATCCTGGTGACAGGGTCAATGACAACGTTCGTCATCGTCCGCTCCTACGCGCTGGTGCCGGAGCCGTCGGACGGCGCGGCGGGGGTGGACGAGTCGGGGACCACGGTGCCGTCTGGGGCGACCACCGCCTTCCTGCGATCACGTGACCGGCGGGCGATGACCGAGCCGGCATGCACGACGGTGGCGACCGACACGACGCCGATGGCGGCGAGGCCGACGGTCTGCGCCGTGGCGTCGACGCCGAACATCTTGACGTCGGGGAGCCGGTCGTAGAACGGGCTCATGTTGGCCCAGAAGTTCGGCGAGGCGCAGGCGATGCAGCCGTGGCCGGCGCCGATCGGCCAGCTCGTGCCGCCGTTCCAGCGGACGATCGGGCAGTTGTACGTGGCCTGCGGGCCCTTGCAGCCCATCTTGTAGAGGCACCAGCCGTTGCGGTGCCCCTCGTCGCCCCAGGCCTCCACGAAGCGCCCGGCGTCGAAGTTGGCGCGGCGCTCGCACTGGTCGTGGATCAGGTGCCCGTAGGCGAACATCGGGCGCTTGTACTGGTCGAGCTCAGGCGCGCTGCCGAAGGTCAGGTAGTGGACGATCGTGGCCGTGGTGTTGGCCACGTTGTGCGGGCAGCCGCCGAGGTTGATGAGCGCCTTGTTGCCGATCACGTCCTGGACGCCGACCGCGCCAGTCGGGCCGAGCCGGGGGAACCCGCCGTCCCAGGCGCAGGCGCCGACGGCGATGACGAGCTTCGATGCGCCCGCAGCCTCCTGCAGGTGCTGGAGCGCGGTCTTGCCGGCGATGGTGCAGTAGACGCCGCCGTCGGCGGTCGGGATCGACCCCTCGACGATCAGGATGTCGATGTCGCCCGCGTCGATGTGCTTCTGGAGCACCGCCTCGGCCGCGGCGCCTGCGCCGGCCATGATCGTCTCGTGGTACTCGAGCGAGATCGCGTCGAGCACGATGTCGGCGATGTTGGGGTTGGCGCTGCGGAGCATCGACTCCGTGTTGCCCGCGCAGTCCTGGAACTCGAGCCAGACGACCGTGGGCTTCTTGGCCGTCTCGAGCGCCTTGACGATCTGCGGGGTCATGGTCGCCGGCAGCGCCAGCAGCGCCGTCATGGCCGACGCGAACCCGAGGAACCGCCGACGGCTGATGCCCCGGTGGGCCAGCGCGATCTGGAGCCAGTTCTCCTCCGTCGCAGGCTCCGGCGGGGCAGCCCCCATAACCGAGAGCGGATCGGGGCTCGTCACGAGCCCGACGGCATCGCCCATGTCCATCTCCTCCAGGCCTCGGCGCACGGAGGAGGTGCTCGGCAGACCCCGCCCGCGCAGTTGCACGCGCCCGGCGCCACGAGGCGGTCGGCGATCGGGGGCGCTGGAAACGCGATCGTCGGCGACCATGGTCGTCGGATGGGCCAAGGGTCTGAAGGATGGCCCCCGGACCACAGGGCCGGTTGGTGTCCGGCAGGGGGCCGAACGGACCGCAGCGGAGTCGGGGCACCGAGATTCGCAGGGGTTGTGGCGTCGCGGCGCCAGCGTGCCCGCCGCGTGGAGACCTCATGGGTCGCGCCCGAACCGCCGCGGGCGGTGCTACGCGCGGCGCGCCGATGCCGCGGGTGACCGCCGGCGCGGATGCGGCCGAGCCGAGCCGCGCCGCCGTGGTCCCGTGGTGCCGCGCGCACCCGATGCGCAGCGCGACCAGGATCGCGCCGCCCGTCCGAGTCTTCAAGGCCGTGCATGTCCGACCCCAGGGACGCCGATCACGGGGTGTGGGCAGATCGAATGCCGACCCTGACCCGCAGATACCGATCTCATCGGTACAAGAGAGACCCTGGCCTATCGCCTACGTCCGGCGGCCGTAAGTGAGGACTTCTGCACGCGTGATGGGCCGGCGATGCGCGATCGAGTACCGGTACGACCGGTATTCGAGAAGACGAGCCCGGAGAGGTCCCCATCGGGCTGGCGCAGCCAGCGCCGCACCGTGTCGCCGCGCACCGGATAGGCGCCGTCGAGAAGAGCGCCCAGTCGGGCAACTCGACGCCGGTTCGTCATCGTTTCGGCCAAGACCAGCAGACTTGCGACGCGGAGCGGCGCGACCCCGAACCGTTCGCGCCCTATCTGCCGCCCGAGCCGCACCTTTGCATCATGGCGTCGAAGCGTCTCCTCAGCCGACACGAGCTCGGACTTGACCTCGATGACGAGCAGCGTGCGCGTCTGCGCGTGCCAGGCCAGCAAGTCGACCGACCCGCGCTCGCCGTAGATCGAATACGTCGCCTCCGCCAGCACATCCCAGCCCAGACTCCGGAGGAATTCGGCGTACCCGCGACAGATGTCAGCGTGCCGCTCGTCCATCAGGCGGTCGAGCTGCCCGCCACGCCACGTCACCGTCACGTTGACATACGCGCCGAGCACGGCGAACAGACGCTCGGCGTCCCCGAGGGTCATGTCGTGGAGCCGTCCACGCTCGAGGTCGGAGATGCGCTGCTGACTCACGCCAGCCCGTTCGGCGACATCGCTCTGGCGCAGTCCAAGGTGACGCCGCAATGCGCGAAACGAGTTGCAGAGCCGAATGATGTCCATGGCGCAGATACTTGCGGTGCGCACTCACCGGCCGCTTAGCTCTAGGCGCAAGCCGGACGCCGCGCAAAGCCCGCATGCCGCGCCAGGCGCAGCACGGACGACGAACCGCCGACCGCGCCTGCCAGCGGATGTTGCGCGGATGCAAGCCGATACGCCGTTCGCCCGAGCGGCGCCGCACGCCGACGCACGGTACAGTCGGTGGCAATGCGAGACCTCACGAGCCGCGCCCTGGACACGGCCACCGCGCTGGGAGCCGCCTACGCCGACGTCCGGGTGATCCGTCGGCTCGACGAGTCCATCACCATCAAGTCCACGCGCGTGGAGGGCGTCGCCTCGGGCGAGACCGAGGGGTTCGGCGTCCGCGTCCTGGTCGACGGGGCGTGGGGGTTCGCGGCCAGCCACGAGCTGACGACGGCCGAGGCCGATCGGGTCGCGGCAGCCGCAGTGCGGATCGCCCGGGCCAGCGCCACGACCATCCGGAACCGCGTGGTCCTCGACGACCGGCCGCCTGCCAGGGGACGCTACGAGACCCCGGTCGAGGAAGACCCGTTCTCGATCCCGCTCGACCGCAAGATCGCGGCCCTGCTCGAGGCGGACCGCGCCATGAACGCGGTGAAGGGCATTGCGTGGACCGAGTCGATCTACTCGGCGCAGCGCGAGGAGAAGACCTTCGCGGCGTCGGACGGCAGCTACACCGAGCAGGTGATCACGCACATCGGGAGCGGCCTCGAGGCCAACGCGATCAAGGGTGACGAGCACCAGCGTCGGAGCTTCCCCGACAACGGCGGGCTGTGGGCCTCGGCCGGCTACGAGTTCGTGCGCGGCATGGACCTGGCGGGCAACGCGGAGCGGATCGCGAGCGAGGCCGTGGAGCTGCTCTCCGCCCCGCCACTCCCCGCCGGCACGCGCACGATCTTGCTCCACCCGTCCCAGCTCTACATGCAGGTCCACGAGAGCTGCGGCCACCCGACCGAGCTGGACCGCGCGTTCGGCACCGAGGCGAGCTACGCCGGCACCAGCTTCCTGATGCCCGACATGCTGCGTGACGGCTTCCGCTACGGCTCGGACCTGTGCGACATCGTCGCCGACGCCACGGTGCCCGGCGGCCTGGGCACCTTCGGCTGGGACGACGAAGGGGTCGCGGCCCAGCAGGTCCCGCTCATCAGGGAGGGCATCTTCGTCGGCTACCTCAGCTCGCGCGAGACGGCTCCGCGCATCGGCCGCCAGAGCGGCGGCGCCATGCGGGCCGACGGCTGGAACCGCATCCCGCTCATCCGGATGACCAACGTGAACCTGCTGCCGAAGCCGGGCATGACCTTCGAGGAGATCGTGGCCGACACCGACGACGGCCTGCTGTTCGAGACGAACCGCTCGTGGTCGATCGACGACCGGCGCCTGAACTTCCAGTTCGGCACCGAGGTCGTCCGCGAGGTCAAGAACGGCAAGCCCGGCCGGCTGTACCGCAACGGCACGTACACGGGCATCACCTACGAGCTGTGGCGCTCCATGGACGCCGTGGGCGACGCCAGCTCATGGCGGATGTGGGGGACGCCGAACTGCGGGAAGGGCGAGCCGCCCCAGACCGGCCACGTCGGCCACGGCGTGTCGGGGGCGAGGTTCCGCAACGTGCGGGTGGGGGTGGTGTCGTGAGCGGTACGGCGCGGAGCCTGGGCGCCGCCGCGGACCCCGAGGCCGCGCTGCGCATCGCCGAGGAGGTCATCCGCCTCGCGGAGGGCGCGGGCGTCACCGAGGCGGAGGCGCTGGTCGCGTCCGGCGAGTCCGCCCTGACGCGGTTCGCCAACTCGGAGATCCACCAGAACGTCTCGTCGAACGAGGTCCTCGTGAACCTCCGGGTGGCGAACGGCCGGCGTGTCGGCGTCGCGTCCTCCGGCCGGACCGACGCCGAGGGGCTGCGAACCCTCGTGGAGCGGGCCGCCGCGATCGCCGCCAACGTGCAGGAGCTCGAGGACTGGGGGGGCCTCCCGGAGCCGGACGCGGCCGCGCCCGAGCCCGTCGAGGCCGCCTGGTCGGACGGGACGGGCGGGGCGACCCCCGAGCTCCGAGCCGACGGCGCCCGCGCCGTCATCGCCGCCGCCGACGCCGAGGGCGTGACCGCCTTCGGCTCGTTCTCGACCGACGCCGAGGCGTTCGCGGTCGCCAACTCCAAGGGCATCCGCGCCGCCGAGCGCCGGACGTCGAGCCAGCTCCTCACCGTGACCATGGGCCCCGACAACGGGACGGGATACGCCGAGGACTGCTCGGTGGACGCCACGCGGATCGACGCGGCGGCGCTGGGCCGCGAGGCGGCCGAGCGGGCGCGGGCGTCGGCCAACCCGGTCGATGTCGAGCCCGGCGACTACCCGGTGGTGCTCAACCAGTACGCCGTCGTGGACCTTCTCGACATGCTCGGGTACCTCGGCTTCTCCGCCCTGGCGGTCGCCGAGGAGCGCTCGTTCTTCGAGGCGGGCAAGCAGGTGGCCTCGCCGCTCGTGACCATCACCGACGACGGCCGCGACCCGGCCGGCCTGCCGATGGGCTTCGACGCGGAGGGGGTCGCGAAGCAGCGCCTCGCCCTGCTCGACAATGGCGTGTGCCGGGACCTCGCGTTCGACGCGCAGACCGCGGCCCGCGCCGGCCGCCGCTCGACCGGCCACGGCCTCCCGGCGCCCAACCCGTACGGCCCGTTCCCGATCAACATGGCGATGGCGCCGGGCGACGCGACCCTCGACGAGCTCATCGGCGGTATCGACCGTGGCCTCCTCGTGACCCGCTTCCACTACACGAACCCCGTGTACCCCAAGCGCGTGGTGATCACGGGCATGACCCGGGACGGCACGTTCCTGGTCGAGGGCGGCAGGATCGTGGGGCCGGTGCGGAACCTGCGGTTCACGATGTCGTACCTCGACGCGCTCGCCGGCGTCGAGGCGGTGGGCCGCGACCGGCGGACGCTGCGCGGGTTCCTCGGCGGGTGCACGGTCCCCGCGGTCCGGCTGGCCGGCTTCAGCTTCACCGGCGCCACCAAGGCCGGGTAGCGCGGGCGCGATGGGCATCAGCGAGACGCGCGGCGGCGACCTCACGGTCCTCGCGGGCGACGACGGGTCGGTGTCGGTCGACGTGGGCTCGCGGTTCGTGGCCGTGGGCGAGGACGACCTCGGGCGGCTGCTCGACAACCTGGCGGCCGACGGCGGGACCCTCACGCTGGTGGGCGGCGCGGGCCGCGCCGATGACGGCGACGACGAGCCCTACCGCGACAGCGACCCGGGCATGAATGCCGCGGGATGGGTGCAAGCCCTTGCCGAGCAGCGCGGGATCCGGGTGGTGCGCGAGGCGTAGCGGGGCGTCACCAGTCGACGAGCTTCCAGATCTCCGGCTCGAGCTCCCCCGGCCGGCCGCCGACCTCGGCGAACAGCGCGACCGCCCGGCGCAGGTGCTCCATCGAGGCCTCGGTGTCGCCGAGCGTGTGCAGCTGGTCCGCGAGGTTGTTCTCGACCGCTGCCTCAAGATGGCGGGCGCCGATCCGGCGACTGTCGTCTAGCGCCGTCTCCAGGAGCGCGATCGCGGTTGTGCTTGGGCCGTCGGCGGCCTCGACCAACGCGAGGGCGTTCCGCGCCGCGATCGCCGAGCCCGCGTCGGGATCCGATGCCGCGAGGGCGAGGCTCCGCACAAGGACGTCGCGTGCGGTGGCGAGGTCGCCGCGGTCGTGCGCCACGAGCCCGAGCATCCGCAGCGCGGCACCCGAGCCTGGCCCGTCGCCGATCGCCTCGGCGATCTCGCTCGCCTCCTCGGCAAGGGCGGCTGCCTCGTCGAGGCGCCCGGCACGCCGGGCGACGACCGCACGCTCCACGATCGCCCGCACCAGCAGCGTACGCGCGCTGAGGTCCGCGCGACCCCCGAGCCCGGTGATCGCCGCCTCGAGGTGGCCCGCTGCTCGGTCGAGGTCGCCGCGCCTCGCGTGAACCTGGCCGAGCCGGAGCTCGATCGCTGGCAGCGTGGCCGGGTCCGCCCGAGCCGCCGCCGCCTCGAGCGCCTTGACCGCTGCCGCGTAGTCGCCCTGGCGCGTCCGGATCTCGCCCAGGGCGAGCTCGACCTCGGTGGTATCCGGGTAGCCCAGCGCGAGGGCAGTCTCGAAGTGTGCCGCTGCCTCGGCGAGTGCGTGCACGGCCCTCGCCTCGCGGCCCGCCTCGACGAACAGGGCCGCAGCGTCCTCCTCGAGACCGCCGTCGCGAAGGTGGCCCGCGACGACCGCCAGCTGCCCGGGGTCGTCTCGCACCGACCGCTCGGCCCGCATCGCATCGGCCGCGCGGCGGTGGAGCAGGCGTCGGCGCGCCAGGCTCGTTGCGTCGTACGCCGCGTCGCGCAGCCGCGCGTGCGAGAAGTCGAAGGCGACGCCGGGCCTGCCGGCCAATTCCCGGACGAGCCCCCGACTCAGCAGCTCCTCGAGCGAGGCGATGACCTCCTCCTCCGTGCGGCCGCTGGTCTGGCGCAGGACCGGCAGGTCGAATCTGCGTCCGAGCACTGCGGCGGCGGACAGCACCTGACCCGAGGGCTCGCTGACGGCCGCCAACCGCTGGCGGAGTAGCGCCCGGATGCCGTTGCCTGACGCCCCCGACTCGGCGTCGCCCGCCGCCAGCGCCTCCACGACGAACAGGGGCAGACCCTCCGAAGCCTCGAACAGCGCATCGACGGACGGCGTCGGCGCTCCGGACGCGGCTGCTGAGGCGACCAGCTGCGCCACGGCCGGCCGGCCGAGCCGCGCCAGCCGGATCGCGGTCGTGCCGTCGAGCGCCTCCATCATCGCGGCAAACCGGCTGGCCGGCTCGTCGAGGTCCTCCGGCCTCCATGTGACCAGCAGCATCACCGGCCGATCGGCCAGGCGGTGGGCGAGCCAGGAGATCGCCTCGCGTGAGGCACCGTCCGCCCACTGCAGGTCCTCGACCACCAGTACGCCGGGCGACGGGCCGGTGCTGGCGGCTGGCCGCGTCGCCATGGCCACGAGCCCGGTCGCGATCGCGTCCAGCAGCCGGGCGCGCGCCGCCGGCCCGTCGACACCCGCGCTGGGCCGCTCGACGGTTGAAGCGGCAGGCGCTGGCAGCGGGAGCAGGCGCGCGAGCTCGGCACGAACGCTCGTCGGCAGGGCCGCGAGCTGCTGCGCGCCATCCTCGCGGGCCAGTCCGGCGCGCAGCAGCTCGATCACGGTCCCGTACGCGATGTCGCGCTCTGCCTCGAACGACCTCGCTGTCAGCTGGGGCAATGCCGCCGACCGCGGCTCGGCCAACGCCGCCTCGATCAGCCGCGTCTTGCCGATGCCCGCCTCCCCGCTGACCACGACGACACGGCCGTCGGGCGTCGCCGAACGCTGGACGGCCAGGATCGCGGCGAGCGCGTCGTCACGCCCGACCATCGGCAGCCGCTGGGGCACCGTGCCGCCAGCCGCCGGCATTTGAGCGGGTGGCCTCGCCAGCTCGATGCGGTCGTAGCGGATGGCCTCGTACAGCTCGGTGGTCTCGGCGAGGGGCGCGACACCAAGCTCTCGGTCGAGCGCGGCCACGCAGGCGCGGTACTGGCGGATCGCGCCAGCGCGGTCGCCGGTCCAAGAGGTCAGCAGCATCAGGCGGCGCTGTGCCGGCTCGTCGAGCGGGTTGAGGTCAACACGACGCGCGGCGGCGGCCACGGCGCCCGTGAGATCGCCGGCCGCTTCGAGCGCCCGCGCGAGCCGGTCGAGCACGCCCGACGCCATCCGCTCGACGGCCGTCTCCCAGGTGGCCCGCCAGTCGTCGAACGCCGGGCTGTCGCGAAGCGAGAACCCCGCGAGGAATGGGCCGCGCGCCAGGCCGGCGGCCTCGGCCAGCTGGTCAGCGTCGCTCGAGCGTGTGGCCAGATCGAGCACCCGGAGGTCAATTGCCACCCCCGGCTCGAGCGCCACCGTCGAGCGGTCGATTGCCAGCCACGCTCCACCCAGGCCGGATCTGAGCACCGAGAGGGTCCGGCGGAGCGCGCCTCGCGCCGATTCGTCGTCGGACTCGGGCCACAGCATCGCCGCCAGCTCCTCGCGAGCGAACGGTCGCGCCTCGACGGCCAGCAGGGCGAGAATCGCCAGAGCCTTCCGAGTGTCGACAAGGAGTGGGCGCTCGTCGACGAACACCTCCATCGGGCCGAGGACGCGGATCTCGAGCCGACGGGCGGCTACGGTCGGCGCGCGACGCGGCGCTGCCATAGCGCGCAACGGTACAACGTTGGCGGCGAGCGCCGTAACGATCGTCTCGTGGGCTGCCGCTCCGTAACGATTCCCAGACGGAACCGCAGGATGCTCCACGGGTACGCACCCTATCCACAGACGTCGTACCGTGACCACAACGTAGTCGAGGCGTCCCCACACCCGATGACGAGCGTCCCCGGCCATCCTGGCGTCAGCCCCAGTCGGCGCATCCTGGCCCACCTCCTGGCGGCCATCGCGCTGCTGCTCGAAGCGGGCTGCCTGCTACTCCTCGCCGCCGCGGCCCAGGCAGGGGCGGCCGGCCTCGACTCGAACACCGCGGGCGGCTTTGTGCTCGGGGCGACGTTCCCGCTCGTGGGGTGGCTGATCGCCTCGAGGCAGCCGGGCAACACGATCGGCTGGGTGTTCCTGGGCGTGGGGCTCTCGCAGGCGCTTGAGACCTTCGCCGGCCTGTACGCCACCGTGGGGTTGATCGCGGCACCCGGGTCGCTGCCGGCCGCCGACACAATGTCGTGGGTGGCCACCTTCGCCTGGGCGCCCGCGTTTGGCCTTCTGCTGACCGCCACCGTGCTCCTGTTCCCGGACGGGCGCCCGCCGTCACCGCGGTGGCGGGTCGTCCTGGCGGGCGCGGTGGTCGCCGTCGGCATGATCGCCGTGCCTCAGGCCATCATGGCTTGGCCGAGCCGGGGTGCGGATCTGCTCAGTGCCGAGCCGTCGGCCGACCAGGTCGGTGACCCGTTCACGGCAGCCATGCTGACGCTCGTCATTGTCGGAGTGCTGCTACTGCTGGTGTCGAGCGCGGCTTCCATCGCCGCGCTCCTGGTGCGGTACCGGCGCTCAGCAGGCCTGCTTCGGGCCCAACTCAAGTGGTTCGTCGCCGCCGGGATCGCGGAGATCGGCCTGATCGTCGGGACCAGCTTCATCGCCCTTCCGTGGACCGTCCTGAATGTTGCCCTCGCGACGGCTGCCGCACCGCTGCTGCCGGTCGCCGCCGGGATCGCGATCCTTCGCTACCGCCTCTACGACATCGACCGGATCATCAGCCGGACGCTCTCGTACGCGATCGTGACCGGGCTGCTGGCGGCCGTGTTCGCCGGCCTCGTCGTGGCCCTCCAGGCGGCGCTGGCGTCCGTGACCGGGGCGGGCACGCTTGCGGTGGCCATGTCCACGCTGGCGGTGTTCGGGCTGTTCCAGCCACTGCGCCGACGGGTCCAGCGCCTCGTCGACCACCGCTTCAACCGCTCCAAGGTGGACGCGGAGGCCGCGCTCATGGAACTCGCCGCCCAGCTCCGGGACGAGACGGACCTCGACCGCGTAGCCGGGCGTGTGGAGCGTGCGGTGCGCGGCGCCCTCGCGCCAAACGTGGTGGCGTTGTGGACGCGGCCGCGATGACCACGGCGGGCGGGCGGCGGGCGGATCGGGGCGGGCGGCCCGAGGCTGGGCATGTGACCGGAACCAGCGGCCACATCGCCCGCGCACGGGCGGCCGTCGCGTGCTGGATCGTCGCGACCGCCCTCGCGATGATCGGGGTGGCGCTGCTCGTGGCGACGCTCTCGGTGGACGTGAGCAGCGTGTGGGCGGTCCGCGGCTTCTCCATCGCGATCGGACTCGCCTCGGCAACCGTCGGGGCGGTGGTGATCGTCAGGGTCCCCGGCAACCCGATCGGTTGGCTGTTCATGGTCGGCGGACTGCTTGGCTCCCTGCAGGGCGCGGCCGAAGAGTACGCCGTCGCCGGCATTCTCGCGGCACCGCGAAGCCTGCCGGCTCCGCGTCTGGCCGCCTGGCTGGCAGGCTGGATCTGGATCCCGGCCGAGGCTGCGATGCTCGCGTTCCTCCCGCTCGTCTTCCCGTCGGGTCGGCTGCCATCGCGGCGCTGGCGACCACTGGCCTGGTTTGACGCCGGCTGCACGCTGCTGGCGATGCTGGGCGCGATGTTCCTGCCGGGCCGGCTCGACAACTCCGCGTACCTCGACAACCCGTACGTCCTCCTGCCCGCCTTCCCTGGCGACGCCCGCTGGGTCGCCTACCTGCCGCTCGTGGCGGCCATCGGCGCGGGCGGCATCACGCTCGCCCTCGCCTTCCGCAGGTCGAGCGGCGTCCTTCGCCAACAACTCAAGTGGCTCGCCTTCTCGGCGGCGATGGCCGGGGCCGCCCTGACCCTCATCCCCTTCGGCCAGGCTGGAATGGGGATCGTGCCGGGCTGGACGTCGAGGCCGGCCGAGATCCTCGTCGTCGCCGGCATCCTGGGCATCCCCATTGCCGCCGGGGTCGCGATCGTCCGTTACCGCCTCTACGACATCGACCGGATCATCAGCCGGACCGTCGCCTACCTCCTCATCACCGGGCTCCTGGCCGGCCTCTTCTCGCTGATGGTGGTCCTGCTCCAGGGCCTGCTTGCACCGTTCACCGAGAGCAACGCGCTGGCCGTGGCCGGGTCGACGCTTGTCGTGGCGGCGGCGTTCCAGCCGTTGCGGCGCCGGATCCAGGCGGTCGTGGACCGCCAGTTCAACCGGGCGCGGATCGACGCGGCCCGGGCAGAGGCCGAGCTGGCGGCCCGCATCCGCGACGAGGTCGACGCTGACGCCGTGGTCGGGGCCCTGGTCGCGTCCACCGAGCGCACGCTTCAGCCCGCGGCAAGCGGTGTCTGGATCCGGGGGACGGCCGGGTGAGCGGGGTGGCGCCGCTTCCCGCGGTGCGGAGGGGCAGCAAACCGACTCGCTCGCGACGGCTGCGGCTGATCGTCTGGCTGCCGGTCATCGTGCTGGTTCCTGCGGGCCTCGCAAACATCCTGCTGCCCGGTGTCGCGAGCCCGGACAGCCCCTGGTTCGCGTTCGTCCTGTTCGCGGGTATTACCGCGGCGTACGGGGGTGTTGGAGCGTTCGTGATCGGCCGCGAGCCGCGGAACGCCGTGGGCTGGATCCTCTGGCTGATCGGCCTGCTGGTGGGGCTCAACAGCGCCGCCAACGCCTACGCGGACTGGAGCATCGACGCGTTCGGGGGCTCGCTCCCCGGCAGCACAGCCGCCGGCTGGATCACACAGTGGGCCTTCAGCCCGCCGCTGGTGATGGCGCTCCTGCTGCTCCCGCTTCTGTTCCCGGACGGGCGGCCCCCCTCGGCCCGCTGGCGCTGGGTGGTGGCTCTCTCGGTCGTTACCGTGGCAGTCTCGGCCCTCCCGGATCTGCTGGCGCCGGGTCCGCTCGGGTCGACTGGGATCCAGAACCCGACCGGCTGGACGGGTGACCCCGCCGTGCTCAACGTGCTTGGCGTCTTCAACGCGGTGAGCCCACTGGTCGCGCTGCCGCTCGTCATCGCCTCAGCGGTGGTCCGCTATCGCCGGGGCACGGCCATCGAACGGGCCCAGCTCCGCTGGTTCGGCTCCACTGCGGCGCTGTCCGTTGCCGCGCTATCCGTGGCCACACTGACGTCCAACCCGGTCGCGATCGTCGCGTTTGTGATCGCGATGGTCGGCGTCGGGTTGTTGCCGATCGCCATCGGCCTCGCCATCCTGCGGTACCGGCTGTGGGACATCGACCGGATCATCAGCCGGTCCGTCGCCTACCTGCTGATCACCGGGCTGCTGGCCGCGCTGTTCGCCGGACTGGTGCTCGCCCTGCAGACGGTCCTCTCGTCCGTCACGGGCGCGAGCACGCTGGCCGTGGCCGCATCCACCCTCGCGGTGTTCGCCCTGTTCCAGCCGCTCCGCCGTCGCGTCCAGCGCCTGGTCGACCGCCGGTTCAACCGATCGAAGGTCGACGCCGAGGCCACCCTCTCGGCCCTCTCTGCGCAGCTGCGGGACGAGACCGACATGACCCGCGTGGGCGACGAGATCGAAGGCGCGGTGCGGCGCGCCCTCGCACCCTCGCGACTCGCCCTCTGGACGCGGACCCGATGAGCGCCTCCGGGGCGAGTCGCGGTGCCCGCCCGGGCCGCGGGCGCACAGCCGTCCTGTTGGCCATCGCAGCGGTGGCGATCACGTTCACGGTGGTGGGCGTGCCGATGGGCATCGCGACCCTCGACGAGTACGGGCCCACCGGCGTCCTGTTCATCTTCATCTTCCCCACGATCGTGCTGTCGCTGACCCTGGTCGGCGGGTTCGTCGCTTTCCGGGTGCCGGACAACCCCGTGGGCTGGCTGCTCGGGACGGCGGGCCTGTTCGCGGCGGTGGGGATCTTCGGGGGGACGTATGTCAATTTCGACCACGCGCTATCCGCCGGCCTGCCCCTCGTCGTGCCGATCGCCTGGTTGTCCGGCTGGACGGTCCTCTCCGCGATCGGGCTGCTAATCATCTACGTCCCGATGCTCTTCCCGACCGGCCGATTCCTCAGCCCGCGCTGGCGCGGGTTGGGGCTGGCGGGGATCGTGGGCGCTGTCGCGTCCGTGCTTGCGGCAGGCTTCACACCCGGACCGCTCTCGTCCGCGCCGTGGATCGAGAACCCGCTGGGGATCCCCGGCGCAGCCGACGCGCTGGCCGCCGTCACGCTGGTCTCGAACCTCGCGACCCCCGTGTTCTTCGGCGGCGCGATCGTCAGCGTCTTCGTCCGCTACCGGCGAGCCCCGCAGCTCGAGCGCCAGCAGCTCAAGTGGTTCGGGCTCGTGGCGGGAGTCGCGGTCGTCACCCTGGTGCTGTCGATCCCGAACGACGGCCCGGTCTCGGATATCGCCTGGGAGGTGGGCCTGACGACGCTCGCGCTGCTCCCCATCGCGATCGGCGCCGCCATCCTCCGGTACCGGCTGTGGGACATCGACCGGGTCATCAGCCGCACGCTGGGCTGGGCGCTCGTGACCGGGATCCTCCTGGGGCTGTTCGCGATGGTGGTTGCAACGGCCGAGGCGATCCTCGCGGGCGTCACCCAGGGCCAGACGCTCGCGGTGGCGGCCTCGACCCTGATGGTGGCGGCGCTCTTCCAGCCGGTTCGGCAACGCGTCCAGGCAGTCGTCGACCGCCGGTTCGACCGCTCGAGGTATGACGCCCAGCAGGTGGTGGAGGAGTTCGGCGAGCGGCTCCGCTCCCGCGTCGATCCGTCAGCCGTGGAGTCCGAGGTAACGGCAACCGTCCTCAACGCGCTCCATCCGGGGGCGACGGCGGTGTGGGTCCGGGCGGGAGGTCGGCGATGATCGGGTCAACCGGGCTCGCGACCGGTCCCGGAGCCGATGGCGACGCACGGGCTGGCGGACGGCATGGCCGGCGCAATGTGCTGCGCCTCGGCCTGGCCGTCCTCATCGTCGCGGGCCTCGTCGTGAGCGCGCCAAGCGGGTTCGGCATCATGTGGTTTGTTCCGTACGCGGGCGTCGGCTCGCTCCTGGTGGTGCGACGGCCGACGATGTCGATCGGCTGGATCCTGCTCGGGATCGGATGGGCACTGACGATTGCCACACTGTCCCTCGACGTCACCGCGCAGGACTACGTTGACGGCAGCCTGGACCCCGTCACAGCCGTCCTCTCGGTGCTGTCGTCCAGCGCCGGACTGGCAGGCTTCTTCCTGTTTGCACTCATCGCCATCGCGTTCCCCTCCGGCCGCCTGCCAGCAGGGCGGTGGGGACGCATCGCGCGGATCGTCGTCTGGACAGGCCTAATGGTCGTGGTGGCGAGCTTGTTCATGCCCATGATCACCGTCAGCGTGTGGGGCGAGCCGCTCGCGCTGCCGGTGCCGAATCCGGCGGCGGTCCTGCCGGGCTTGGCGCTGTGGACGGTCCTCACGCCAGACACCATCGCCCTGATTCTGGCGGTGCTCATGGTGGCAGCCGCCCTCTCGCTGCTGGTGCGGTACCGCCGATCTCGCGGGATCGAGCGCCAGCAGCTGAAGTGGCTGGCGAGCGCCTTGGTGTTCGTGGTGGCGGGCGTCGTCGGGGGGTTCGCGCTCGGCGTCCTGATCCCAGACCTGGCGGCGACCGGCCTCATCTGGCTCGGCGCCATGGTGGCCTTCCCCTGCATCCCGGTCGCGATCGGCGTCGCCGTCCTGCGGTACCGCCTCTACGAGATCGACCGGATCGTCAGCCGCACCGTCGGGTGGCTGGCGCTGACGGCACTGCTCGCCGCGGTGTTCGTGGCGCTGATCGCCGGGCTGCAGACGATTCTGGCGCCCGTCACCGGGGGCGACACGCTCGCGGTGGCGGCGTCCACGCTCGCGGCGGCCGCCCTGTTCCAGCCGCTGCGCGGCCACGTCCAGCGGCTGGTCGATCGGCGGTTCAACCGGAGCCGGATCGACGCCGAGGCGGCCGCCGGGGCGTTCGCGTCACGCCTGCGGGAGCAGCTCGACCTGGGCACCCTTGCTCTGGACGTGACGACGGTCGCCTATCAGACCGTTCGGCCCAACGCGGTCGCCATCTGGCTCCGCAGCGTCCCCACCGACAACTCCGCCCGCCTTTCGTAACGATGTCCGGACGACCGACCATGAGGATGTCCCCATGACAGCGATCAGCCGCCCGTTCCGCCGCCTCCGCGGCCGCACCGCCGCGGACGAGGCCGCACCCGTCGCCGACCCCGCGCCGCCCACGCTGGCAGAGCAGCCCGGTGTAGCCATCGACATCCCCGAGACCGACCCGCTGTTCGCCTACCTCCTGGGGGCAGCCGGCCCGGTCGAGCTCGCCCGTCTGGAGCTCGCGTCGCCCGCGCTGCAGCAGCTGCGGGACGCCGGCGTGGCGCTGGTCGTGCCCCTGGTCACCCAGGGCGAACTGATCGGCACGCTGAATCTCGGCCCGCGCCTGTCCGAGCAGGACTACTCGACCGACGACCGCCGGCTGCTCGCCACGCTGGCTGCCCAGGCGGCACCGGCTATCCGCGTCGCCCAGCTCGTGCGCGAGCAGGCGGCGGAGGCGGCCGAGCGGGAGCGCTACGCGCAGGAGCTCAAGGTCGCCCAGCTGATCCAGCAGCAGTTCCTCCCCCGCGAACTGCCAGATCTCCGCGAGTGGCAGGTGGCCGCCTTCTACGGCCCGGCTCGCGCGGTCGGCGGCGACTTCTACGACTTCATCGACCTCGGCGAGGGCAGGATCGGCGTCGTCGTCGGCGACGTGACCGACAAGGGTGTCCCGGCGGCCCTCGTCATGGCCCGGACCCACTCGATCCTGCGAGCCGAGGCGCCGAGACTCGTGGAGCCGGGCCGCGTGCTCGCCCGCGCGAACGAGCTGCTGGTTCCCGAGATGCCCGCCAAGATGTTCGTGACCTGCCTGTACGGCGTCCTCGAGACGGCCACGGGCCGGTTCCGGTTCGCCAACGCGGGCCACAACCTGCCGTGCATCCGGACGCCGGAGGGCGTCGTCGAGCCGCGCGCCACCGGCCTTCCGCTCGGCCTGCTGCCCGGCATCGTGTACGAGGAGGCGGTCGGCGAGATTGGACCTGGCGACGAGGTCCTCCTGTTCTCCGACGGCATGGTCGAGGTCCACGCGCCCGACGGCGACATGTACGGGTTCCCCCGGCTGCGCGAGGCGATCGCCGAGGAGGCCGGCTCGGGCACCGACGTCATCGACCGGCTCCTCGAGCGCCTCCACGCGTTCGTCGGGCCCGGTTGGGAACAGGAGGACGACATCACAGTGGTCGCCCTCCGGCGTTCGACAGGCGCGGGGGCGAGGGGCGATGACGCCGGCCCCGAGCCGGGCGTGGATACCGCCACGCTCGACCGTGCCGAGCCGGCCGCTGCAGTCGCGGGTCCCCGCGACGTGACGCCCGCGCCGACCGCGCCGGAGCCCCTTCTCGCGTTCAGCATCCCCGGTGCGGTGGGCCATGAGCGCGTGGCCATGGACCGCGTCGCCGGGGCCGTTGCTCAGCTGGGCATCGACGGGGAGCGCCTCGAGCACCTCAAGACCGCCGTCGCGGAGACCGTGATGAACGCGCTCGAGTACGGCTCCCGGGGCGACCCCGACGTGCCCGTGGACATCCGCGTCGACTCGACCGGCGCCGCGGTCACGGTCCGCGTCACCGATCGCGCCCTCTCGGGCCCGGTGCCCGATGCCGAGGCGCCCGATCTCGAGGCCAAGCTGGCCGGGCTCCAGAAGCCTCGCGGCTGGGGGCTGTTCCTGATCCGCCACATGGTCGACGGCATGGAGGTGTCCGCCGCGGACGGCCTCCAGACCGTCGCGCTCACCCTCGCCCTCGATGGGCACACGGGAGGGACACCGTCATGATCGAATCGAGCCTGGTGGTCGAGACCCGGACCGACGGGACCGGCCGGGCAACCCTGCGGATGACGGGCAACGTCGACGGCGGCGGCGACGCCGCACTCGCCGCCGCCTACCAGACCGCGGCCGCGGCGGGCGCTGCGCAGGTCGTCCTCGACTTCCATGCCGTGCACTACATCAACTCGACCGGCATCGCGCTGATCGTCCGGCTGCTCGCGGACGCGCGACGCGACCGGCGGGAGGTGATCGCGTCGGGGCTCTCCGAGCACTACCGCGAGATCTTCCGGCTGACGCGCCTGTCGGACTTCATGACCATCGCAGACCCGGCCCCGGCGGCCGGCTGATCGGAGAGGAGCGTCCCCATGGCCACCAGCGTCCATGTCGAGCCCGCAGCGAGCGCGACGATGCTGCGGATCGGCGGCGACATCACCAGCGGCAGCGAGACCATCCTGATGGATGCGTACAGCCAGATCCCGGCGGACAGCCGGACGGTGGTGCTCGATTTCGGGGGACTCGAGTACATGAATTCGGGCGGGATCGGCCTGCTCGTCACGCTCCTGGTGCGCGCCCAGCGTGCCGGCCAGCAGCTGATGGCCATCGGGCTGTCTGAGCACTATCGCCAGATCCTCTCGCTCACCCGCCTCGACGAGGCGATCGCGATCCACGACGACGAGCCGGCCGCCCTGGCCGCCGCGTCCGCCTGATCACCGGGCGGTCCCGGGCCGCCCATCATCAACCGCGTCCCAACCCTGCTGGAACCCATCCCTAGTTCCCTGTTGCCTTCGGAGGCATGCCATGACCTCGTCGGAACCCCGCACCCCCCGCGACCAGGAGTCGTGGGCCCGTCCCGTCGACAAGCTGAGCACTACCGCCAGCGGCGCCGGCAGCGACCGGGTCACCGGCAAGCGCGTCACCGGACCCGTCCAGGGATTCGGCCAGATGTGGCAGAAGACCTTCTCCATCCGCCTGGACGGCTGCGAGCTGACGGCGCAGGAGCTCGTCGCCCACTGGAAGGCGCACTTTCCTGCGTTCTGGCCCAAGGGGGCCAAGTTCTACGCCCCGCTGTCCGGCATCAGCCCGGGCGAGGTGGCGCTGCTCGAGGTCCAGGCGATGCCCGGCGCCCCGCTCACCATGTCGACGGGCGTGATGGTCATCTACGCGGACGACGAGTCGTTCACGTTCATGACCCCCGAGGGACACATGCTCTCGGCCTGGATCACGTTCTCGTCGCACCGAGACGGGGAGACCACGGTTGCCCAAGTCCAGGCGCTCGAGCGCACAAGCGACCCATTCATTGAGCTGAGTTATGTGCTGGGCGCGAACCGGCAGAACGACAAGTTCTGGCAGCAGACCCTCGAGAACCTCGCCAGATCCGTCGGTGTAGCGGACCCTCGCGTGGTGACGGTCAAGGTCTGCGTGGACAAGCGCCGCCAGTGGCGGTACGCGCGGAACGTCCGCGGGAGCATCGTCGTGTCGACGGCGATCGGCACGGTGACGGCACCCGTGCGCTGGGTCCGGCGGCGGGCATCGGGTGGCCGTGCAACGGGCAGCTGAGACGGCCGACCAGTCCACGCGCTAGCCTCGGGCCATGAATTGCCACAGCGGCCAGGACGCCATCGTCGTCGGTGCCGGGCCGAACGGGCTCGCCGCCGCGATCGAGCTCGCCCGCGCCGGCCGGTCCGTCGTCGTCTACGAGGCGGCGGGCACCGTGGGCGGCGGCTCGCGGTCTGCCGAGCTGACGCTGCCCGGGTTCATCCACGACCCGTGCGCGTCCATCCACCCGCTGAGCCTGGCCTCGCCGTTCTTCCGCTCGCTCGACCTGGCCCGCCACGGGCTGATGTGGATCCAGCCCGAGGCGCCGGTCGCGCATGCTCTCTCCCCCGGCCGCAGCATCGTGTTGCCACGCGACCTTCGCGACCCAGCGCTCGACGATGCCCTCGGGGCGCGGGACGCGAGGTCGTGGCGTCGGCTGTATGGACCGCTCGCCAGTGAGCTGGACCGCCTGGCGCCATGGATCCTGGGACCCGTGCTGCGGCCGCCGCGCCACCCGCTGCTGATGGCCAGGTTCGGGCTGCCCGCCGCGCTCCCCGCGACGGCGCTCGCTCGCCTGGCCTTCCGCGACGCGCCGGCGAGGGCCCTGCTGGCCAGCCTGGCCGGCCACTCCATGCTCCCGCTGGGCTCACCGCTGTCGGCATCGTTCGCGATGGTCCTCGGCACCCTGGCCCACGCCGTCGGGTGGCCACTCGCACGCGGCGGCAGCGGCGCGATCGCCGCGGCGCTCGAGGCCGAGGCGCGCGAGCTGGGCGTGGAGATCCGCACCGGCCACCGCGTGGACGCACTTGCCGACCTGCCGCCCGCCAGGGCGATCGTGCTCGACGTCACGCCGCGGCAGCTCCTCGCGATCGCCGGAGACCGCCTCCCACCCGGCTACCGGCGGGCGCTGGGCAGGTTTCGATACGGCCCGGGCGTGTTCAAGGTTGACTGGGCGCTCGACGGGCCCATCCCGTGGAGCGACCCGGCAACCGGGCGGGCGGCCACCGTGCATCTCGGGGGCTCGCTGGGCGAGGTGGCGCGGAGCGAGTCGTCGGTCGCCGCGGGGCGGACTGCGGACCGGCCATTCGTGCTGCTCGTCCAGCCCACCCTCGCCGACGCGTCGCGCGCTCCGGAGAGCAAGCACATCGCCTGGGCGTATTGCCACGTCCCCAACAGCTCGCCGGTCGACATGACGGCCGCGATCGAGGCGCAGGTTGAGCGATTCGCGCCCGGATTCCGCGATCTCGTGCTCGCCCGATCAGTCAAGAACGCCCCTGCGATGGAGGCGTACGACGCCAACTACGTCGGGGGAGACATCAACGGCGGGCTGGCGAACTGGCGTCAGCTGCTGTTCCGGCCGGTCGCCCGCTGGAACCCCTATACGACCCCTGTCCCCGGTCTGTTCCTGGGCTCTTCCTCCAACCCGCCCGGAGGCGGTGTCCACGGGATGAGCGGCCACCACGCGGCCCGCGCGGCAGAGCGCTGGCTGGAACGCCAATGACGGCGGCGATCACCGGAACGGCGCCGACTGGCGGTCGTGGCCCGTCGGGCAGGCGCACCGACAGCACGGCCCGGACGCCTCCAAGGATGGGTGGGACGTCAGCCGATGGTCTCGCGCGGGACCGTGAGCCCAGGCCGCCCGTGCCACGCGTCAGCCGCCGCCAGACAGGCAGAACTCGTTGCCGGCCGGGTCGGCGAGCACCGTCCAGCAGAAGTCGCCCATGCACCGCTCGGCGAGCACCGATGCGCCCAGGGCCACCAGGCGCTTCACCTCGTCAGCGAGCAGCTCGGTGCGGCAGTCGAGGTGGACGCGGTTCTTCCTCGCGTTCCGGGGGCACGAGCGCCACGTACTGTTCGTTGACCTCGCGGTGCTCGTAGCCCAGGGCATCGCGCCAGAAGTCCACCACGGCCCCGTGGTCGGCGCAGTCGATGACGACCTCACTGACGCGCAGCGTCATGCTCGTCTCCCTCCCCCGGACCTGCGTCAGGCGGTGCCCAGGAACCGCTCCACCAGGCGGCGGCGCCAGAACTCCCGGACCAGCACGGTCCAGGCGATGACCGCCACGGCCACCAGCACGGCGTCGCGCGGCTCCGGCACCCCGAACGAGAAGAACGACCGCGCCATCCCGACCTGGATGGTGATGATGAACCCCACCCCCAGCACCAGGGCGAGGAGCGCGGGGCGTCGGTCGCGCGTGATCGGCTCCACCACCGCGAACCAGCGGATCGGCGGCTCCACGAACACGATCAGCAGCAGGCCGACGTACACGAGGTAGGCGGTGAGCGCCGTCCGCGCGTTGTCGAGGGCGACCGTGAAGTCGCCCGCGTGCAGGCCGCTGGCACCGGCGAAGAACAGCGAGCCGTAGAGGACGAGCAGCCCGGCGAGGCTCGACACGACGGCCGCCGGCGCGACGAACACCGCCAGCGTCCGCGTGAGCGAGGCCCGGGCCCGTCGACCGGGCTGCGCCCACAGCGCGAGCAGCGCGCTCGGGACCCCCACCGTGAACACGGTGAGCGCGGATGCGTTCCGCAGCTCGATCGGGAAGGTCACCACCACGAGCGAGGACACGATGAGGAGGCCGAGCGTCGCGATGCGCGTCAGGAACAGCTGGAGGATGTCCTGCATCCCGTTGAGGATCCGCTGGCCCTCCTCAACGGCCTGCGCCACGGCAGCGAATGAGTCCTGCATCAGGACCAGATCGGCCACGCCGCGGGTCGCCTGCGTGCCGCTGCCCATGGCGATCGCGAGGTTCGCCTTCTTGAGGCTCAGGACGTCGTTCACGCCGTCGCCGATCATCGCAACGTAGTGGCCGCTGGCGCGCAGGACGTCGACAAGGCGCTCCTTCTGAGCGGGCGTGATCCGGCCGAACACGGTGGTCGCGGCGGCCAGCGCGCCCAGCTGCGTGTCGTCGAGCTCGTCGAGTTCGTCACCCGAGACATGGGCCGCGTCCGCGATGCCCGCCTGCCGGGCGAGAGCGGCCACCGTGTCGGCGTCGTCGCCCGAGATGATCTTCACCTGCACCCCGTTGTCGCGGAACGCGGCGAGCGTCGACGCGGCCTCGTCGCGCAGTTCGTCGCGCAGCGCCACGAGGCCGATCGCGCGCATGCCGCGGGGAAGCGTCGCGGCGGCGTCATCCCCGGCTGCCGGCAGCGCCGCGGCGTCGGGGTGGGTCGCCACCAGGAGCACCCGGAGGCCCGCGGCCGTCAGGTCGGCGAGGGCGGCTCGGATCGCATCCCAGCCGTCGGGGTCGAGGTCGGCGTCCTCGGGCCCCTCGACGTCGGGGCTGGCCGCCAGGAAGCGGCGCAGGAACTGCGGGGCGCCGAGTGCGACGATGCCGGGCACTGGCCCCGGCCCCGGGCCGCCCGCGAACGCCACGGCGCTCCACTTGCGCGCCGACGAGAACGGGACCTCGCCGGCCAGCGGCAGCCGTGCCACGGGCCAGCGGGCGGCGATCGCCTCGCTCGTCTTGTTGCCGGACGATGCCGAGGCGGCGAGGGCTGCCACCGCGGCCACCACGTCGTCCTCGCCGGCGTCGCCCAGCGGCACGACGCGGTCCACCTCGAGCCGGTTCGCCGTCAGCGTGCCCGTCTTGTCGATGCACAGCACGTCCACGTGGCTGAGGCTCTCGATGGCGTTCGCCTGCTGGACCAGCGCGCCGAAGCGCAGGATCCGGACCGCGCCCAGGGCGTAGGCCACGGCGATCGAGACGAACAGGCCGTTCGGGACGAGGCCCGCCAGCAGCGTGGCGTCCGCCACCACGTCACCCGGCCGCAGCGCCTGCACGAGACCGCGGATCACCAGCAGGATCTCGAGGTAGACGACCATCGCGAGGACGACCCGGACAACCAGGTTCACCTCACTCTGGAGGGGCGTGACGATGCGCCGGAACGAGCGTGCACCCGCGGTGATCTGGTTGGCCAGGCTGGCCGCGGCAACCTTCTCGACAACGTAGCGCGCTGTGCCTTCGGTGGCGAAGCTGCCGCTGAACACGACGTCCCCGGAGCGCTTCGACAGGACGTCGCTCTCGCCGGTGAGCTGCGACTCGTCCACCCCCACCGATCCGCTCGCGAGCCGCCCGTCGAGCACCACCTGGTCGCCGGCGCGGAGCTCCACAAGGTCGCCCAGCACGAGCTCCTCGGGCGGCACCTCTCGAGTGCCGCCGCCGCGGACCGCCGTGGCGGTCGGGCGCGTGAGCAGGGCGATCCGGTCGAGCGTCCGCTTGGCGCGGATCTCCTGGACGATGCCGACGACGATGTTCGTGGAGATGACCGCCAGGGACACCACGGCGTCCATCGGCCGGCCGACGAGCACCAGCGCGATGCCCAGCACGAACAGGATGTTGTTGACGAAGGTGAACGTGTTCTCGCGCAGGATCTGGGCGTAGGTCCGGGTGGTCGGCGGCAGCGAGGCGTTGCCGAGCCCCGCATCGCGGCGGCGTGCCGCCTCGGCGTCGGCGAGGCCCTCTGCCGGCGTGGGCGCGAGCTCCGGGTGCGCAGCCAGGGTGCCCGGCTGCGGCGCGGCTGTGGTGGTCATGGCGATGCGAGCATACGTGGAGGAGACGGGCGGAACCGTCTGCCGTGAGCCCCGCCCGTCTGCCCCGGTTGCCAGGGGATCGATCGACCCGCCCAGCCGTGCCGCCTGCCGACGCCGCACATGGGCGGGTCCGGTCACCGGCGCGCCTCAAGATGGGCGACTGCTTCGCGCACGCACTCGCGCGCGACCTCAGCGAGCCGCTCCTCGACAAGGGCAGCGACGTCGCGCTCACGGACATCGAGCAGCTGACCGAGCCGATCCGGCGCAACCGCCTGAGCGAGCAGCTGGCGCGATATCAGAGCGTCGCCGCGGACTCGCCGGGCGGCTGACCGGGCAGCGTCCTGGCACGCCAGAGCGCGTGGTAGCGTGTCGCGATGGCACGCTCGCCGCACCCGTGGCCGCTGTTCGACCTCCGGCTTCGCACGCCGAGGCTCGAGCTCCGGATGGGCACCGACGATGATCTGCTCACGCTCCTGGAGGTCGCCCGGGCCGGCATCCACGACCCGTCGGAGACCCCATTCCAGGTCCCCTGGGACGAGCTGCCGTCACCCGCGTTCGAACGCCAGTTCCTCCAGCACTGGTGGAGCGTCCGCGGCAGCTGGCGCCCGGAGGCTTGGACGCTGCCGCTGGTCGTGCTGCACGAGGGCCGGCCCATCGGTGCGCAGGACCTGATGGCGCGAGACTTCGCCCACTGCCGCTCCGTCCACAGCGGCAGCTGGCTGGGCCGCGGGTACCAGGCCCGCGGGCTGGGCACGGAGGCGCGCGCAGCCGTCCTCGCGCTGGCGTTCGACGGGCTCGGCGCCGCGGTCGCCGAGTCTGCGTACAACGAGGCGAACCGCGCGTCTGCTCGCGTGTCGGCCAAGCTCGGCTACCAGCTCAACGGGGAGTCGATCATCGCGCCCAAGGGCGAGCCTGTCCGCCTCGTCCGGGTTCGGGTGACGCCGGAGACGTGGCGTCGCGAGCTCGTGCCGGTCGCCATCGAGAGCCTCGAGCCGTGCCTCGGCCTCTTCGGCTGCCGACCGCTGCCCAAGGAGGAGTGGACGGTCCTCTAGCCGGCCGCGTCGAGCGGCCGAGCCTCCGCTACCGCCAGGACGGCCGGGCCACGTCGGGATAGAGGCGCACCCGCCGGTACGGCTCGCGGCCGCGCGATCGCGACACGATGTTCGCCCGCTCGGCCATCTGGTGCTGGAGCCGGCGGATGTACGCGTTCTGGGGCGCCAGCTCCACGGGCTCCTGCTCCTTCATCACGATCGTGATCGCCTGCTCGGTCTCGCGGAGGGCGGCCTCGCGCGGGTCGATCTCGAGCGCGAACACCGATGTCAGGCTCGCCTGCATCTGCGCGATGGTGTTGGCCTTGAGCACGTAGATCGGGATGCCGCGGTCCTCCGCGTCGCGCAGCGCCGCGGGCTTCTGGCGGTACTCCGACCGCAAGGTCATCGCGACGTCCGCCGCGTCGGCCTCGCGAGCGATCACCACCGGCAGCTGCAGCTCCTTGATCGCCTGCTCGAGGCGACGGCGGCTGATCCCGTGCGGGAAGACGCGCAGGGTGGGCAGCGTCCCGGCATCCACGGCGAGGGCGCCGCTGCCGAGCGGGGCGTGGTCGTCCTCGCCGTCGTCCCAGCCGGTCTCGCCGGGGACCATCCGCGCGATCCGCTCCTCCTCGGCGGCCTCGATCTCCGCGGCGTTGACCGGGCGCGTGCCCTCGTCCTCGTGGAGGGTGTTGAGCGCCCGGGCCGCCTCGGCGCGCCAGGCGCGCTGGCGCTCGAGCTCGCGGGCGTCGCGGGCGCGGACCTCGGCGGCCTGCACCGGCCCGAGCCCGTTCTCGGAGCGCTCGACCGGACCGCGGTCGGCGATATCGCCGGCCAGGAACGCCGCCCCCGGCGCCACGGCGAAGCGCTCCCCCGGCAGGACCGTCAGACCCGGTCGGTCGCCCTCCGGGCCGCGTGGCCCCCGGTCGCCCGCGCTCTGGGCGCCCCGGTTCGCACGCCACCCGCCCGACTGCCCCGGGCGGAAGCCGGGCCGCGCCGGCAGTCGCTCCTCGCTGCCGGGGAACGCCGTGCGGTAGGTGGACGCGCCCCGCCAGCCCGCGTCGCGCCCCCAGGCACCGGCTCCAGAGCCGGTCAGCCCGCTGAACCGGTCGGCGCCGCCCGCCATCTCGCGAGCCGTCGGCTTGGGGCGCGACTGGCTGCGGTGGACGCCCTCCTCGTCGCGCCAGCGCTGTTCCGGGGCCACCACGTCGCCCAGGAGCATGGCGTCCACCGTCTGGGCGACGTCGGCGTGGACGAGCACCTTCTCCCGGTCCTGGATCTCCACGATCACATCGAACGTCGGCGGCGCCTTGCGCTCGAGGACGCTCTTCTGCGAGCGACGGCGGCGCGCCTCCTCGTCGCCGAGGGTCACGCTCTGGATGCCCCCGATGAGGTCCGACAGCGTGGGGTTGAGCATCAGGTTGTCGAGGTTGTTGCCGTGCGCGGTGCCGATCAGCTGGACGCCGCGCTCGGCGATCGTCCGGGCGGCCTGCGCCTCGAGCTCCGTCCCGATCTCGTCGATGACGATGACCTGCGGCATGTGGTTCTCGACGGCCTCGATCATGACCTCGTGCTGCAGCGACGGCGTGCGGACCTGCATGCGGCGCGCCTTGCCGATCGCCGGGTGCGGGATGTCGCCGTCGCCCGCGATCTCGTTGGAGGTGTCGACGACCACGACGCGCTTGCCCTGCTCGTCGGCGAGCACGCGGGCGGCCTCGCGGAGCATCGTGGTCTTGCCGATGCCCGGCCGGCCCATGATCAGGATCGACTTCCCGGCCTCGAGGAAGTCCTCGATGATCTCGATCGTCCCGTAGACCGCCTTGCCGATGCGGCAGGTGAGCCCCACGATCTTGCCGGTCCGGTTGCGGATGGCCGAGATCCGGTGCAGCGTGCGCTCGATGCCAGCCCGGTTGTCGTCGCCGAAGCTGCCGATGTGGTTCACGACGAACTCGATGTCGTCGTCGGCGATCTCGCGCTCGAGCAGCGTCACCTCGGCGCCCGGGTAGCGGGCCTCCGGCCGGCGGCCGAGGTCCATGACGACCTCGATCAGCGTCCCGCGGTCGGGCAGGGCGTGGATGGCCGCCACGATCTCGGGCGGCAGCGCCGCGAGCAGGACATCGAGGTCATCGGCGGCTGCGCGCTCGCGCATCTGGTCTTCCACGCCTGTGGGACCTCCTTCTCGATCGCTCAGCGGACGCCGGCCGGCACGAGGCGCGGCTCAGCGACGCGGACCATGGTCTCCTTCATCAGGAGCGTGACGGTGGCGATGTCCTCGAACCCCTCCTCCTCCAGCCGCCGGTCGAGCGGCAGCTCGTAGGTGCGCACCGGAGCCATCACGCCCTCGTGGCGAAGGGTGGACTTGTCGGCGCGCTCCGCGATGACCCCGAGCGCGAACCGGATGAGCGGCGCCGCGTCGGCGTCGGGCCGCGCCATGACCCGCAGGTAGTGGGGCTGGTCCTCCTTGGCAACGCCCACCTGGACGAACCCGTCGAGCTGGGTTCCGTCGCGGCCCCCGCCGGGCGCCTCGAGCACGAACGTGTACACGTCGGCGAAGCGGAGGATCGGGTTCAGCGAGCTGCGGGGGATCCGCCAGTCGCGGCCCTGGCGCTCCCAGTCCGCAATCCGCAGGCACTCGAGCCGCTGGACCGGGGACGGCGTCACCGCCGCGTAGAGTCGCGAGAGGGCCACCGCGTCGAGCGGGTTGGTCGGGCGGATCCGCGCGTCGCGGGCCTCGCCCTCGGCCCACGGCGTCGGCAGGTCGCCCGGCTCGCGGAACATGAGACGCTCGTCGCCGAAGCGCACGAAGCCTGCCTGCATGAACATCTCGACGTTGTCGTCGGCATCCGCGCAGGCCACGTGGAAGCGCGTGGCGCCGCGCTTCGCGCCGTCGCGCAGCAGGTGCTGGACGAGGCGGAAACGCACATCGCCGGCGTCCAGGCCGCCGACCGCGTCGAGCTCGACGACCGTCCACTCATCGCGGGCCGAGTCCCGCTCCACCCGCAGCAGCCCTGCGATGTGGCCGTCGCGGTCGAAGACGTACAGCCCGTCGTGGGGCTGGAAGGCCCCGAGCGGCAGCCGGAACAGGCTGAACACGCCGATCGGCGGCCCGCTCACGGGCAGACCGAGCGAGCGCGTCGACTCCTCGTCGCCCTGGGCGCGCCGCGACAGCTCGCCGAGGGCGGCGAGGTCGGTCAGGCGCGCTGCCCGGACCTTGCCGGTGGATCGGGCCACGGCGTCCTCACCGCCCCTGCTGCGAGCGGCGGGTGGGGTACGGGCGGCGCCCCACGCCCTCGCCGGGGTCAGCGTGCTCGCTGGCCATCGTGACCACCAGGCGGTGGAACCGGCTCTCGCCGGCGAGCTCGGGGTGGAACGAGGTGGCGATCACGTTGCGCTGGCGCACGGCCACGATCCGCCCGTCGGGCAGGCTCGCCATCACGTCCACGCCGGGGCCCACGCGCTCGATGATCGGCGCGCGGATGAACACCGCGTGGACGGGCCTGTCGCCGAGCAGCGGCACCTCGAGCTCGGTCTCGAAGCTCTCGAGCTGACGCCCGAACGCGTTGCGCTCCACGGTCACGTCGAGCAGGGGCAGGACCGCCTCCTCGCCGCCGGCGATCTCGGTGGCCAGCACGATCATCCCCGCGCAGGTGCCGAAGATGGGCGCCCCGCGGCCGGCGAGCTCGAGGATCGGCTGGCGCAGTTCCCAGCGGGCGATGAGCTTGCGCATGGTCGTGCTCTCGCCGCCCGGGATGACGAGGCCGTCGATCTCGTCGAGCTGGGCCGGGAGGCGCACCTCCACGGGCTCCGCGCCCACGGCGCGCAGCGAGGCGACATGCTCCGCGAAGGCCCCCTGGAGGGCCAGGACTCCGATCCGCATCGTCATCGCGCCGGCTCCCGCCGACCCGTCCTGCCTACCAGCCGCGGACCGCCAGCCGCTCCTGCTCGGGGATCGCCTCCATGGCGATGCCCCGCATCGGCGCCCCCAGGCCCTTGCTGACCTCGGCGAGGATCTTGGCGTCCTGGTAGTGCGTCGTCGCCTGCACGATGGCGCTGGCCATGCGCGCCGGGTCCTGGCTCTTGAAGATGCCCGAGCCCACGAACACGCCCTCGGCGCCCAGCTGCATCACCAGCGCGGCGTCGGCGGGCGTCGAGATCCCGCCCGCCACGAAGTTCACAACCGGCAGCCTGCCGTCCGCGGCGACCTGCTTGACGAGCTCGTACGGCGCCCCGAGCTCCTTGGCGGCGACGAACAGCTCGTCCTCGCGCATGCCCTGGAGCCTGCGGATGTCGGCGAGCACGTCGCGCAGCTGGTGCACGGCCTCGACGACGTTGCCGGTGCCGGCCTCGCCCTTGGTGCGCATCATCGCCGCGCCCTCGTTGATCCGGCGCAGCGCCTCGCCGAGGTTGCGGCAGCCGCACACGAACGGGACCTTGAACGCATGCTTGTCGATGTGGTTGCGCTCGTCCGCGGGCGTCAGGACCTCGGACTCGTCGATGTAGTCGACGCCCAGCGCCTCGAGGATCTGCGCCTCGACGAAGTGGCCGATGCGGGCCTTGGCCATGACCGGGATCGACACCGCGCCCATGATCCCCTCGATCATGGCGGGGTCGGACATGCGCGCGACGCCGCCGGCGGCCCGGATGTCGGACGGGACGCGCTCGAGCGCCATGACGGCGACGGCCCCGGCGTCCTCGGCGATCTTGGCGTGGTCTGGCGTGACGACGTCCATGATGACGCCGCCCTTGAGCATCTGGGCGAGACCCTTCTTGGTGGCCCAGGTGGAGGTTTCGGTCATGATGGGTTGGGCTCTCCGGAAGGACGCGCGCCGGCCGTCCGACTGGCCCCGGGGTCGTCGCCCGTTCGAACCGGTTCGGTCCGGCGTTAGACCTCGATTATGTCACGGGCGTGCGATTCGCCCGCGCGCGCGTCCCGGATCGGGGATGCCGCGCCACGACGGAAACGGGTCGCGATGCACGCCGAGCGGCGGCGAAGATGCCGCGGCGTCCTCGGTGCGCCGCCGCGCTCGACTCGCTAGCGGACGAGCGTCCTGACCACCCCGGACATCAGCGTTGTGGCCCGTCGAGCACTCGTCGGCGAGAGGCGCGACAGGGCCTCGACCAGGCCAAGCACGTCGTCATCGGGCAGGCCGTCGAGCAGGGCGATGAGGCGCAGGATCGTGTCGTCGGGCACCTCGCCCAGCAGGCGCAGCGCACGCGCGAGCTCGGTGGGCTCGAGCCGCGACACCAGCCCCACCGCCCGGTCGAACAGGCGCACGAAGACCAGGAACGTCGCCAGCCACTCGCGCAGCCGCACGAGGTCAGGGTCGCCGGGCGCCGTCGCCAGCGCGACGGTCGTGTCGGTCAGGGTGCGCTCGAGCACCTCGATGATCGGATCGCCCTCGCGGACCTTGCGCTCGGCCACGACGCGGCCGAACCAGCGCCAGTGGTCGCCGATCGCCTGGTAGGCGGTGCCTGCCGGTCCGCGTCGTCCAACCCGCCGCGGCTCGGCGACCTTCTCGACGAGCCCCCACTGCTCGGCCTCGGCGAGCGCGAGGCTGGCGGCCCGGTGGGAGAGGCCGAGCGCCTCGCGCACCTCGCGCTCGGTCAGCGGCTCCTGGCGGGCCATGAGGTAGGCGTGGACGCGGGCGATCGCGGGGGCCACGCCCCAGGCGGCACCCATGTCGCCCCACGCGTCGGCGAGGCGCAGCCGGATCTCCTCGGCGATCGGGCTCGCCGGGCGGTCGCGCGGTTCGGCTGCGGCAGCAGCGCTGGCGACGTCGGTCACGAGCGAATGCTACCCCGCGGCCGAAGCCCGCACGGGTCGATCGCCCAGATCGGTCGGTCTGGCACGTCTCCCTGCCCGCCGAGGCGCTACGCTGCGGTGGCCATGCCCGCCCACGTCCTCGACCAGGAAGCGCTCGACCGGGCCTTCGAGGTGGCCGCCCGCCGCGTCCGCTCGAGTGAGCTGCCGTTCACGATCCTCGGCGTCGCGAATGCGGCGGGCACGATCCGGCTCGAGGCGGTGTCGGCACCCGGCGGACACCACCGGGTCGGCACGGGCGCGGTCTGCCTGCTCGCGTCGATCACCAAACCCATCGTCGCGACCGCCGCACTCCGGCTGGTGGCCGATGGCGCGTTCAGCCTGCGCGCACCGCTCGCGGACTGGCTCCCGGAGCTGCGCGGCGACGGCCGGGCTGCGATCACCGCGTGGCACGTGCTCACGCACACGAGCGGCCTCGACGACGAGAGTATTGAGGGTCTCGTCCGCGGCGGCGTCGGCCGCGAGGCGCTCCTCGCCAGGGTCCTCGCGCGGCCCCTGACGGTGGCGCCTGGCAGCCGGTTCAGCTACATGACGCTCACGTTCGAGCTCCTGGCCCTGGCCATGGAGCGAGCCACCGGCGAGGACCTGCCGGCGATCCTCGAGCGGACGGTGCTGTCGCCGCTGGGCATGCGGGCGACCTCCTTCGACCCGCGAGCCGCCGGCCTCGCCGACCGGATCGCACCGCTCGAGGTCGCCCGCTGGGAGGGCGCTCGCCTGCTGGGGCGCGAAGACGCGCAGGTGGCGGCTGCCCTGGCCGAGCGCTACACCGCGCTCCGCCTCGCCGGCGGCGGGCTGTGGAGCACCGCCGACGACCTGCTGCGGTTCGGCCGCGCGATGCTGCGCGGCGGCGAGCTCGACGGCGAGCGCGTCCTGGCGCCCCCGTTCGTGCGGCTGGCGACGCGGGAGACGACGCTGGACGGGCTGGGGCGCGTGGCGGACCGGCTCGAGGACGACCACTACGCCCTCGGCTGGGGCAAGCCCGGCCTCGCCCACCCGGCGTCGGCGGGCGCGTTCGGCCACGGCGGGCAGTCGGGCACCAAGTTGTGGATCGATCCCGGGCACGACCTCGTGGTCGTGTTCCTCTCGGCGTCCTGGGACATGCCCGGCATCGTCAGCGACGAGCCGCTGTTCGCGGTCTACGCCGCGATCCACTGAGGCGGGGGCGCCGTCGACCCGGGCGACCGGCGTCGGCTACAGTCCGCCCATGACCGACTCGATCCATGCCACCGCCGCCACGGGCTTCACCGCGGGCGCCGACGCCTATGAGCGCGCCCGGCCCAGCTATCCGCCGGACGCCGTGGCCGCGATGGCCGCAGCGCTCGGGCTGGGGACCGGGCAGACGGTGCTCGAGCTCGGCGCGGGGACCGGCAAGCTCACCCGCCTCCTCGGCCCGGCCGGCGCGCGCATCCTCGCGCTCGAGCCGGTCGAGGCGATGCGCGCCAAGCTGCTCGAGACCGCGCCCGGCGTCGAGCTGGTCGAGGGCACCGCGGAGGCGATCGAACTGCCCAACGCGTCGGTCGACGCGATCGTGGTGGCGCAGGCGTTCCACTGGTTCGATGCGGTCCGCGCGCTCTCGGAGATGCACCGCGTGCTGCGGCCGGGCGGGCGCGCCGCGCTCATCTTCAACCGGCGAGACGAGGCGGTGCCCTGGGTGCGCGGGCTCGGTGATGCCATCCGGCGGATCGCCGCCGGCGAGCCGCAGGTCTGGGACAACGCGTGGCGCGAGTCGCTGGGGCGCTGCGGCCTGTTCGGCCCGTGGCAGTCGCAGCACTTCCGGCACGTGCAGCGGCTCACGCGCGACGGGGTGCTCGACCGAGCAGCGTCGGTGAGCTACGTCGCGGCCGCGACGCCCGAGGTGCGCGCTCGCGTGCTCGACGAGGTCCGCGCGCTGCTCGACGCGGATGCGCTCACTGCCGGTGCCACGGACATCGACCTCCCGTACGACACCGAGGTGCTGTGGGCGGAGCGGACGACGCTCGAGCCGGGCGCGGTCGGCATTGTCGCCTCGGTCAACGCCAATGGCGGCGGCGTGCCGAAGCCGCCGGTCGAGTCGGCAGTCGTGGGCCCGCTCGGCCTGCACAACGACGCCCACACCGAGCCCGAGCCTGTGCACGGCGGCATCGAGCAGGCGGTCTGCCTCTACCCGCAGGAGGCTGTGGAGCGGGTGCGGGCCGACGGCCACCAGGCCTTCCCGGGCGCGTACGGCGAGAACCTGACGCTGCTCGGGATCGAGTGGGCGGGGCTGGCTCCCGGCGACCGGATCGTCGTGGGGGAGGGCGAGTCCGCCCTGGAGCTCGAGCTCACGAAGTTCACGACGCCGTGCCAGACGCTCGCCCACTGGTTCATCGAGCGGCGGATCGCGCGGATCAGCGGCAAGGTCCATCCGGAGGACGCGCGCTGGTATGCCCGGGTGCGCCGCCCGGGCGACGTGCGGCCCGGCATGCGCGTGCGGCTCATCCGGGAGTAGGCCGCGGGCGCCGGCGGTACGGCCATCGACGCTCGTGGTCCCTCAGATGTCCCCCCCGGCGGGCGCTATCCAGGAAGCGAAGGCCCAGATCGCATGCTGTGCCTCCAGATGCCCCCCGGAGGGCACAAGACTCTCGAGGGTTGCGGAATCGGACGCAGGACAGGCCTGACAACGCGGTTCAGCCGCATACGGCCCACCCGGGGGACATCTGGCGGCACAGGCCAGCGAGACAGGCCGGCGACGAGCCCGAGGCCGCCGCCGCGGCGCGGTCGCGGTGGGCGCCGCGCGCTACCCTTGGCGCGACCGACACGGAGGACCCATGACCAGCAAGAAGCCGACGGAGCAGGCGTTGCCGTCCACGCGCGAGGAGCTCCTGACCCTGCACCGCGAGGCCCGCCAGCGCCGTTTCGCTGCCGAGCCCGGCAGCCGGGAGTGGGAGGCGGCCTCGGACGAGGTCGGCCGAATTGAGGTCCAGATCGCCAAGATCGAGCGGGAGATGACGCCGCCGCGCGTCTAGCGACAGCGGGGGTCAGGATGTCCGGGGGAGTTGAACTGCGGGCGCGCTGGCCCGACGAGGACCCAGCCGATCTGCCGGCCGCCCTCACGCGACCATATGGGCCGAGCTTCGCCTGGCGCGCCCGACTGCTGTGGGCGCTGTGCGCGATCGTGTCCGTGGTCTCGGCGGCTCTGCTCGCGTGGCTCCTGCTGAGCGGTGCGGTCCGCGGCGTCGGCCCGCTGGCCCTCGAGGTGCTGCTGCTCCTCCTGGCAGCCGTGTTCCTCGTGACACCTGTCGGGACCCCGGCCGAGGAGCGCTCGTTCAACCTGGTCCAGTCGGGCGACGGCAGCGCGACCGCGTTCACGGTGACCGCGGTGTTCGCCCACGGCAGCCGCTGGCAGGTGGCGCGGTCGGCCAGCTGCCCCTGACGCCCGCGCCCCAATGGACGGCCGCTGGACGGCCGCTGGGCGGCCGCGAGCACGGGCGCGTTGGCGCCGCGCGCCTCAGACGTGAACGGCCGTGCGCTGCTATGGTTCGATCGTGGACGGGGTCGTACTCGTGCTGAATCAGAATTACGAGCCCCTGAACGTCTGCAACCTCCCGCGGGCGTTCCGGCTTGTGTTCGGCTCGAAGGCGGAGGTGATCGAGTACGACCACCAGGAGATCCGCTCGATCCGCGCCGTCTACCGGGCGCCCAGCGTGATCCGCCTCCAGCACCAGATCCGGCGGCCCCGGCCGCGGGTGAAGCTCACGAGGCGCGAGATCTTCGTGCGCGACCGCAACACGTGCCAGTACTGCGGCAGGACCGGCAGCGACCTCACGCTCGACCACATCGTCCCCCGCCACCGCGGCGGGCAGCACTCGTGGGAGAACCTGGTGGCCGCCTGCCGGCCGTGCAACCACCGCAAGGGCGGACGCACCCCCGAGGAGGCGCGGTTCCGCCTGCTCCGCCCGCCGTTCGAGCCTCGGAGCGACCTCTACTCGCTGTTCTCGCCGTATCTCGAGGACACCCGCAACGAGGCCTGGCGCGACTACCTGTTCCTCGGCAAGAACTAGGCGCGGCGATGGCCGCCGAGGGGCCCGATGCGGGCGCGGGCGCGCCCGGCGCCGCGGACATGCCCGCCCTTGACCTCGACGCCCTGGTCCCGCCCGTCGTCCACGCCCTGATCGACCGCCTCGTGGCGGCCGGCCACGACGCCTATGTCGTGGGCGGCTCGCTGCGCGACGCGCTGCTCGGGCGATCACCTGCCGACTGGGACATGGCGACCGACGCCCGGCCGGAGCGGCTCGTCACGCTGTTCCACGGCGCGGTGTACGAGAACCGGTTCGGCACCGTGGCCGTCCGCCGCGATCGGGAGGTGTTCGAGATCACGACCTTCCGCGTCGAGCATGAGTACGCGGACTTCCGGCGACCCCACCGCGTGGAGTTCGGCGACCAGATCGAGACCGACCTCGCACGCCGCGACTTCACGGTGAATGCGATGGCGTGGGGCCGACGGCGGACCGAATCGGTCAACGCCCTGGTCGACCCGTTCGGCGGGCGCGAGGACCTCGGAGCGCGCAACCCTGCGCGCGGTCGGCGACCCCGACGCCCGGTTCCGCGAGGACGCGCTCCGGATGGTCCGCGCGGTCCGCCTGGCGGCGACGCTCGGCCTGGCTGTCGAGCCCGCCACCCTGGCGGCGATCTCGGCCAGCGCCCAGCTTGTCGCCCACCTCTCCGGGGAGCGGATCGGCGCCGAGCTCGAGAAGCTCCTGACCGCCCCGCAACCGTCGGTCGGCCTCGCCCTGGCGGAGCGGACCGGCCTGCTGGCGGTCATCTCGCCGGATCTCGCGGCCCAGCGGGGCACCGCCCAGCACAAGGTCGCGGGCGACGACCTGTGGGACCACACCATGCGCACGGTCGATGCCGCACCTGCGACGCGACCGGTCGTCCGCCTCGCAGCGCTCGTCCACGACATCGGCAAGCCCGGCACGCAGGCGGATGGCCACTTCCCGCACCACGACGCGGTGGGGGCGGACCTGGCTGACGCCCTGCTCCGCCGCCTGCGCTACCCGCGGTCGGCCGCCGAGGAGGTGGTCCACCTCGTCCGCCACCACATGTTCGGCGTCGACCCCGACGCCACCGACGCGGCCGTCCGCCGGTTCATCAAGCGCATCGGGCCCGAGCACGTCGACGCCCTGTTCGCGCTCCGACGGGCGGACGCCATCGGCAGCGGCGGCGATCCCGACCACCCTGCGACGCTCGCCTTCCGAGCCCGGATCGACCACGAGCTCCACGCCGCCCATCCGCTCGACCGCTCCGCGCTGGCCGTGGACGGCGACGACCTCATGGGCGAGCTGGGCCTGCCAGCGGGTCCGCGACTGGGCCGCGTGCTCGACGAGCTGCTCGAGCGGGTGATCGCGGACCCGGGGCTCAACGAGCGCGGCTCGCTCCTGCTGCTCGCACAGGGCATCCTTGCGGACATGGACGACGCGATGGCCGCATCGTGATGGAGGTCCTGGTCCAGGCCGAGCAGGCGCTGGGCATGGGCCTCTTGGACCGTGCCGAGCGCCTCTACCGGCAGGCCGCCGAGGCCGACCCGCGAAACGCGATCGCGGTGACCGGCCTGTCACGCGTCGCGCTCGACCGCGGCGACGACGCAGGGGCGTTGCAGCTCGCGTGGCGGGCGCTGGCGATGGACCCGAAGAACGCCGTTGCCGAGCGGCTCGCGGAACGGCTGGAGGAAGTGCTGAGGACGCGGGGCGACGCCCTGCCCGAACGCGAGGTGAGCACGTGAAGGTCCTGGTCACCGGCGGCGCCGGCTACGTGGGCGGCGTCTCGGTCGACGCGCTCATCAGCGCCGGACACGAGGTGGTGGTCCTCGACGACCTCTCGACCGGCCATGCGGCGGCCGCCCATCCCGACGCGCGCCTCGTGCAGGGCAGCTACGCGGACGAGGCCGCCACACGCAGCCTGCTCGAGCGCGAGCGCGTCGACGCGATCCTCCACTGCGCCGCGCGGTCGCTGGTCGGCGAGAGCATGGTCGACCCGGCCAAGTACTACCGCGAGAACGTGGCGGGCGGCGTGGCGCTGCTCGAGGCGGCCCGCGCGGCGGGAGTGGATCGTCTCGTCTTCTCGTCCACCGCCGCCACGTACGGCGTGCCCGACGCGACGCCGATCCCGGAGGACGCCCCGCTCCGCCCGATCAACACGTACGGCGAGACCAAGCGCACCTTCGAGGGGGCGCTCCGCTGGTACGGGGCGGCGTACGGCCTGCGGAGCGTGATCCTGCGCTACTTCAACGTGGCCGGCGCAACGGAGCGCCTGGGCGAGGTGCACCGCCCTGAGACGCACCTCATCCCGAACGTCCTGATCGCGGCCGGGGGCGGCCCGGCCCTCACCCTGTTCGGCGAGGACTACCCGACGCCCGACGGCACGCCGATCCGCGACTACATCCACGTGGAGGACCTCGCCGACGCCCACGTCGCCGCCCTCCTCGCCACCGATCCCGCGGATCCGCGGACCGGACCGGTCGGCGGTGGGGGCACCGAGCCCGTCATCGCCAACCTCGGCACGGCCAACGGCTTCTCGGTGAAGGACGTCCTGCGCGAGGCGGAGGCGGTCGTCGGCCGGCCGATCCCCCACACCGTCGGCCCGCGCCGCGCCGGGGACCCGCCGGTCCTGGTGGCGTCGAACGCCCGTGCGCTCGAGCTGCTGGGCTGGACACCGCGCCGATCGACCCTGACCGAGATGGTCGGCTCGGCATGGGCGTGGCGCCAGGCGCACCCCGCAGGCTACGGGGACTGACGCCGAGGCCCGTGCACGCCTCGCCAGCCCAGCGCGAGGCGGCGCGACGCGGCCCTCGGCGATCCTGGCCTCGACGGTCGCCCGGTCAGGGGATCTTGAGGTGGACCGGGTTGCCGGACACTGACACCTGCCAGGTGGTCGTGTCGTTGCCACCCTGGGTCACCGTGTACTCGACCTGCCACCAGCCGTTGCTCCAGAGCCCACCGTGCCCATTGAGTGTTGATCCGTAGTCGGCGGGCAGCGGGACGCTGATGTGGATCCATGTGCCGTTCGTGACCTGGGCGCCGTTGAGCGTGGTGACGATCGAGCTCACCGAAGGCGAGGAAGTTCCACTGCTGTAGCAGGACATGGCGCCAGCGACGGAGTGGCAGCTCGAATCGGTGGTGTAGGTGAAGTTGACGTAGTGCTGCGACCCGCCGTCCGGGCTCAAGATGCGCAACGTGCCGTCTCCGACATGAGTCGTCGCGTTGCCGATGTCCCCGATGTCCCAGAGGTCGATGAGCGCGGTCTTGCCCGCGCCGGTCGCACGGTCGATCTGCGCTAGGTAGAACTTCTGAACGGGAGGCGGCGTGCCGCCCAGGAGGTTGTTGTAGGCGACCATCTTGCCGTTGCCGTAGATCTGAGGCGTGTTGCCGCTGCCGTCCGCCCCTCCGACGGCCTCCATGGCGAACATGTTCTCGGCGTTCGTGTTCTGGTTCTGGCTGGAGTCTGCAGACACCCCGGTGTGGTTGGTCTTCGTCGTCTGCACCTGCACTGCGTAGGTGCCCGCAACCAGTGATCCCGTGGGCATCGTCCACCACGCATTGTGGTAGGCATCGCAGCCGCTGGTGGCGCCGCCGGGTCCCCCGCCGCTCGCGACGCCTGGGCCGGTGTTGGCGGGGTCGTAGCCCTTCTCGCCCTCGAACAGGCTCCCCGATGTGTAGGCCTCAGTCCACCCGGACCGCAGGCCGGGCTTCCCGTTGGTGTTCCACAGCGTGTAGTACGTGGACACCGGCGTGCCTGAGGAACCGATCCAGTGGTCGCCGACCCCCATGCTGCCCCCCGCGCCGTTGCTGCCCATCGCGCAGAACCCGGGGTCGAACACCTTGATGGAGCCGCCAGCGGGCAGCTTGACGACGTAGTCGTAGCCATCCGGGTGGTACGTGTTCGTCGTGAGGCTGCTTGACGTCGGGGAATAGGCGTCGCCGTTCGACTGGTCGCCGCCCTTGGTGATGATCGCGCCCCAGGCGCCGCGGCTGGTCAGGAAGTTCCCGGTGTTGTTCGGGCCGTCATAGACGCCGGCCGTCGTGTTCATCGTGGTGGTGGTGGTCGTCGTGGCGAGGTCCCAGGTCACGCGGACGTCAAGCTGGTCCACGTTCACCGTCGGCATCGTGCCGCAGGTGCCCTTGACCGCCGTCAACTTGACCTTGAAGTTGCTGTCGCTGAAGTCGTTGCGGACCCAAGGGCTGTGCGAGCCGTCCCACTGGGAGAGGATCGCCGAGTTGGCTCCGAAGGTGTAGTCGCCATTCGACGTGTTCGTGCCGAGCTGGGAGCCGAGCGAGGAGTACGTGCCGACAGTCGTGGTCCAGTGCGAGCCGCCGTCCCACGAGAGCTGCACCTGGAGGTCCAGGTTGTTGCACGTCGACGAGACGTAGACGTCGGACAGGCGCACCTCGATGCCCTGGATCGTGAGCGTCTGGTTGGCGGCCGGGTTGGGGATGGCGCTGCCGCCGCTGAGGAGACCGAACGTGTTGAACGTGGCGGCGGCGTTGTTCGTGGAGGTGCGGAGATACTTGTTGTCGTTGCTGGTGGCGACGGAGTTCACGCTGCCCGACGAGGCGGTCCACTGCGAGGTCGACACCGTGGAATCGATGTTGCCGACGCACGTGGAGGACCATGATCCGGTCCCGCACGCGCTCGCACCCGTCGCGTCCGTCGTATTGGTGGTCGTCTCGTTGACGCTGTAGTTGCCGACGCCGTAGTACGCGTCGGGGCTGCCCATCGGCACCGGCAGCACGTAGACGCCCTTGGCGCTCACGGTGACCGGCCACGAGGTGATCCCGACGACCCGGGAGAAGAAGGTCCCGATGCGCGCCGTGATCGTCACGTCGAGCTGGCGCGGATCGGTGGCGTCCTGCACCGGCGTCACCGCCAGGGTGCTGCCGCCGACCGTGTAGCCGTTCTTTTGCGCCGCCGCCCGTGCGGTGCTGTACGCGGTGGTCGTGTCGCCGGGCAGGTAGACGGCGCCTGCGAGCGCGGCAGCGTCCGCCGCGCGCTGCGCCTGCAGCGAGCCGACCCAGTAGTAGGCGATGTCGACGACGACGCCGCACAGCAGCACGAACAGGACGATCGAGCCGGCAAACAACACGGCGATCTGGCCGCCCCTGCGGGCGCGAGCGCCAACCCTCCAGTGATCGCGCATCGTACGCACCTGCTAGTTGGTCGGATTGAGGTTCATGACGGTCTTGTCCGAGATCGCGAGCGACGACCAGGACTTGCCGAACATGAACTGGAAGATCCCGCCGAGCGCCGTGCGGAACTGGTACGTGTAGCTGATCGACACGCCGAGGGCGTCCGCATTGACGCCGTTGTTGCGCACGGAGCACGGCCAACCGGTGGTGGTCAACTTGAAGTCGAGCGCCTTGCCGTCCACGACCGGCGTCCCGGACGACGCGGGCGTCCACACGTTCACCTTGCCCGGCGTCGGCGTCCCGTCAGTCTTGGCGAGGTAGACCGAGATCGAGCTCACCTTCGCGATGTCGATCGGCGAGCCCGGCGACGTGAGCACGCGCTCGACAGCGGCGATGATCGGGGCGTCGAACTCCTGCGCCGTCATCGAGGCGCACACGTAGTTGGTGCTGCCGTCACCCAGGGCGGCGCCCGTGCGCGCGCCCTCGCGGGTCGCGTAGGCGATGGTCTGGTCGTGCTCGAACGCAAACCCGAACTCGAGCATGCCGAGCAGCAGCAGCATGAACACGGGCACGATGAACGAGAACTCGACGAGGCTCTGGCCGGACTCCCGGCTCGACCGCCGACCGCGGCTCGCGGTCCGGCTCGGCCTCAAGGTCGCGGCCCTCACAGCACCGGCTCCATGCGCATCGCGTTCGATTGCGTGAGCGTGGCGCCGTTGCCACCGAGGGAGACGAGGTTCGCGAGCGGCGTCACCCACGTGTGCCGGTAGACGACCTCCACCCCGATGGTGTCGAGCGGGTGCGATGCGTCCGGGCACCCGACCTGGATGTTGCAGCGGTCGGCGGCCGGATAGCTGACGCTCCCCGAGATCGAGTACGGCACGGTCACGGTCGTCCCATCAGACATCGTGCACGTGGTGGTCCCGGTCCGCAGATAGGTGTTTTCCTGGCCGCCGATCACGGCGCCGTTCTGGTCCGACCGGTAGATCACCACGTGGTTGATCCGGCTGGGGTCGGCTGGCGCGCTGACGTCCTTCTCGACCTGGGCCAGGATGGCGCAGTCGGCCCCCGTGTCGTTGCCGGCCTCGGCGGCGACCAGGGCAGCATCCCGCGTCGCGTGCCCGATCGAGAGCAGGGCGTTGAACATGAAGGCGAACTCGATGAAGCCCATGGTCATGGTGACGAAGATCGTCACGACGAGGGAGAACTCCACGAGCGCCTGGCCCCGGCCGCGCCGACCCCCTGGCCGTCGCGCCAGTCGATGGCGCACCGGCGCGAGAAGTGACCTCATGTCAGCTTCATCCACTTGTCTCTGCACGGGCATTCCAGTCCTGGGATGCGAGTCCATCGTGCCGGGCGGAAGTCATGGGTTCCGCCACCCAATAGTCCGATGACTTGCGCACGAATGGCCCACCCCCGACAACGCATCAGAGCGCCCGAGGCGGAGGACATCGACGACCACGGCAGGTCGTGCCATCCGGTTCTGCTTGCATGCGATCCCCCGTGATCACGCGGCGCGCCCGATCTTGGCGAGCGGCACGGACCTAGGTAACACGACCTTCCTTGCACGGCACATTGCACGCTGGCTTGGCGCTGGTCCGCACGGCTGAAGATGGTGCGCCGACGCCACGTCGCGTCCGGCGGAGGAGGCGGGGTTCGCCCCTCCGGAATGGTGTCAGCGCGCCACGGCGTCGCCTCGGCGCACCAGGGCCCAGGGCGCAGCACGCGCCGGATCAGGCCCGGAGCCCTGCGTCTCGCGATGCTCTGTCGACCGCAGCGGCCCCCGTGCCTACCCCTCGCGCTTCTCCGGCACCGGGTAGAGGAGGTACAAGCCGATCAGCATCGCGATCAACAGCGTGAAGATGCCCAGCTGGTAGGCGCCCTTGCCGAGGGTGTCGAAGGTGACGAACAGCACGACGCCCCAGAAGACGTTCCCGATCACCTGCGAGCCCTTGCCGACGAGCCCATACAGCCCGTAGAACTCGCCCAGCCGGTCCTCAGGGCTGAGGCGGTACATCAGGACGCGATCCGACACGTGGAGACCGGCGAACCCCGCACCGATGGCGAGGCCAGCCACGATGAAGGGGCCCTTTGCGATCAGCGTGGCCCCCACCACGAGCGCGACCGCCCAGAGCGTGAGCACGCTGAACAGCGTTCGCTTGGGTCCGAAGCGGTCGACCAGACGACCCCACAGGAACGCCGAGACGATGGCGGACAACGTCAGCACCAGGAGCACGATGTTCGCCTCGTTCTCGGTGAAGCCGACGGCCTTGACCGAGAAGATCGTCATGATCGTCACGCTGGTGTTGAGCGCGTCCGTGTAGAAGAAGCGCGAGGCCAGGAACCGGCCGAGCCCCGGGTACTGGTCGAGCGACCGGATGGTGCGCCACGTCTGCGACCACGCCGCGCCCAGCGGGTCCGCGTCCACCTTGCGGCGGCTCCCGTCCTCCTTGAGGAGCACGAACGTGGGCACCGAGAGCACGAGGAACAGGATGGGCGCCACGACGAAGGTCATCTCGACCGAGAGGTCGGTCAGGAGCAGCAGGATCGCGATGAACACGGTGCCCATGTAGCCGACACCCGTCGATAGGCTCGCGATCCGGCCACGGTTCTCGGGCGTGCTCACCAGCTGGAGCGTGGCGTCGAAGTAGATCAGCGACGACTGGTAGGAGAACATCGCGATGCAGAACAGCGCGATCCCCGCTGGGACCGGCACGAACGGGATCGCCATGGCCGGCAGACAGGCGCCCACGGTGAACGCGAACAGGAACGGCAGACGGCGGCCGTAGCGATCCGAGACGGCACCGAGGAACGGCGACACCAGCGCGTTGACGCCAACCGAGAAGGCCACCGAGAGGCCCAGCCACAGGTTGCCCGCGCTGTCGCCGAGCTTGTCCACGAGGAACAGCGAGATCGCCCGCGAGAAGATGGCATACGACCAGATCGTGTCCGCGAAGTCGTAGACCGCCCAGCCGGCGCGCGAGACCTTGCGGTGGTTGTGGCGGTCGAGCTCGGAGAGCTCCGTGGTCGCGACAGCTGCGGCGGTCATGGGGCTCCCTCGTGCCTCGGTGCGATGCGTCCGATCGCGACCGGATCATAGAGGGGCGGCACACCACCAACGCGCCGCCTGGTGCACGGGACGGGATGGACCCGCGCGCTACGATCCGGGGATGACCACCGATCCCCGCGTCGTGGCCGTTGAGTGGCGGCCGCAGTACCCGGGCCGGCGCAGCGCCAGCGACGTCGTGGACCCGATCATCGAGCCCGACTGGGCGGGGCTCCGCGTCGCCGCGATGATCGACCACGGCACGGCCGAGGTATACCGCTACGGCGACCGCATCGAGGTCCCCGCATCGCTGGAGGAGGCGCTCGGCTACGCGTTCGAGGCCGAGGACGGCGTCGTCGAGGGCCACCTGACGAGACAGGCGTTCGACACGGGCGTCGGCGCGTTCCCCATGCGCGAATCGGTGCCGCGGTCGGCCTTCTCGCTGCCCAGGCTGTTCCGCCGTGACACCAAGGACCCGTACCTCATCGGGCGTGAGCACCAGGCCGAAGAGGAGAAGCGGGCCCTGCCGTTCATCGAGGCGCTCGCCGACGGGGTGGACCACGCATTCGTCGCCACTGACCTCCTCTGGCTCGACGGCCAGTCGCTGCTGGACGTGCCGTTGCTCGAGCGCAAGCGCCAGCTCGACACCCTGCTCGCGCAGTCGCGCCTGATCCGCGTCAGCCCGTTCACCCGGCCGGGCGGCTCCCGCCTCGCGGCGACCTGGGGCACGCTCGGCTTCGAGCACGTGTTCTGGCGCGCCGCCAACAGCCGCTACACGCCCGGTCTCGAGAACCCGGACTGGGTGGTGCTGCCGACGCCCAGGCCATCGTCCAGCGGGGCGGGCGTCCAGCGCACCGGCCGAGGGACGACGCGGGGCCAGTGAGCCCGGGGCTGCCGCTCCGCGGCACACGGTGGTAGGGTGGTCAGGTGCCCCCGACGACGCTCACCCCCGCTATCAGGGACGAGATCGCCAGGCTCGGCCGCGCCGACATCATGGTCGGCATCCCGAGCTTCAAGAACGCCGCGACCATCGGCTACGTGGTTCGCGCGGCCCACGCCGGCCTGGTCCAGTACTTCCCGGACCTGAAGCCGGTCCTCGTCAACTCCGACGCGGGGTCGCCCGACGGCACGCAGCGCGTCGTCGTCGAGACCGAGCCGCCCGACTACGTCGAGTCGATCCTGCTCGTCCGGCCCACCAACAAGCTCGACCGGGTGACCCTCACCTACCCCGAGATCGACGGCACCGGCGGCAAGGGCGCCGCGCTCCGGACGATCTTCGAGATCGCCGCCGCGCTCGACGTTCAGTCGCTCGTGGTCGTCGACAGCGATCTGCGAAGCATCCTGCCCGAGTGGATCGAACTGCTCGCGGGACCCATCCTCAAGGGCGGGTACGACTTCGTCGCGCCGCTCTATGCGCGCTACAAGTACGACGGGACCATCACCAACACCGTCACCTACCCGCTCACCCGCGCACTCTACGGGCACCGCATCCGGCAGCCGATCGGCGGCGACTTCGGCGTGTCGGGGGACCTCGTCCGCCATTACCTCGAGCAGGGCGACTGGACGAGCGACATCAGCAAGTTCGGCATCGACATCTGGATGACCACGACGGCGCTGACCGGCGGCTTCGCCGTGTGCCAGACGCGCCTCGGCGCCAAGGTCCACGACCCGAAGGACCCGGGGGCGGACCTCGGGCCGATGTTCCGCCAAGTCGTGGGCACCATCCTCCGGCTGGCCGTGGAGCACCCGGACGCGTGGCTGGACGTGAAGGGCAGCCACGACGTGCCCGCCTACGGCTTCGAGCGGATCATCGACCCGCCGCCGCTCGAGGTGAACGCCGTCCGCCTGCTGTCCGAGTTCCACGGCGGCTCGCTCGCGCTGGCCGACACCTGGCGCCGGGCGCTGGAGCCGGCCACCGTCGATGCGGTCCTGACGCTGGCCGATGAGGCGGGGCCCCTCGCCGACACCGCGTCGCGGAGGCTGGGCATGGGCGGCGAGAACGCCACCGCCCACCCGACGACACTTGAGATGGCCGAGGCGCTGGCCGGCTTCCACTTCCCCGACGACCTGTGGGCGCGGGTGGTCTACGACCTCGTCATCGCCACCCGCCAGGGCGCGATGGAGACCGCCCAGCTCGTCGCGGCGCTGGTGCCCATCTACTTCGGCCGGGTGGCCTCGTTCGTCGTCGAGAACCGGCACCTCGACACCGCCGACGCCGAGGAGCGCGTGGAGCGCCAGGCGCGCGAGTTCGAGCTGCTCAAGCCGTACCTCGCGGATCGCTGGCGGGCCCTCGACGCCGCGGCCGAGGCGGGCGGTCCGCAGTGAGCGGCGAGCCGCTGCCGGCCCGGATCCTGATCCCGGTCGCCAACCCGCTCACGGCCGAGGAGCTGATCCGGATCGGCGCAGCGCTGCTGGACGCGCGGACCGGCGAACTGTCCGCGCTGGGCATCGTCGAGGTGCCTGAGGGGATGCCGCTCTCCGAGGGCGCCACCCGCGCCCGGCAGGCCCGGCGCCTGCTGCAGCGCGTCCTCGACTACGTGCCCGAGGGGACCGTGATCCATCCGCTGGTCCGGATCGGGCGGCACGCTGCGGCGGGCATCGTCGAGGCGGCGGCCGAGCAGGAGGCGGACCTGCTGATCTTCGGCTGGGGCGGCAAGTCCGCGCCGGCGCGCGAGGGCGGCCCGGGCCCCGCCATCTCGCCCACCATCGACGAGGTGGTGCGCGAGTCGCCGTGCGACATCGCCGTCGTCAAGCAGCGCGGCGCCGGCACCATCCGGCGGATCCTGGTCCCGGTCCGCGGCGGCCCGCACGCAGAGCTTGCAATGCGCTTCGCCGACGCGCTCGCCCACCGATACGACGCAACGGTCGCCGTCACCCACTTCGTGCCGGCGGGCGTCACCGAGGCCGTCCGCGCCCAGGCCGAGCACGCGCTGGCGGCCTTCGTCCGGCAGCACATCACCGCCAAGGCCGATCCCGTCCTGCGCGAGACCCGCAACATCCGGACGGCCATCCTGCGCGAGGCCGAGCACGCGGACCTGGTGGTGATGGGCGCGTCGGCCCCGCCCGGCGAGGCCGGCACGTCGCTCTTCGGGGCGCTGCCCGAGGCCATCGCCCAGCGCTCCAGGGCCACCGTGATCGTGGTCAAGACCCGCGAGGCCATCGGCCGGCACACCTTCGACGCGCTCGCCCAGAAGGCCGAGTCCCTCGCCGCGGCCGATCGCGCCGCCGAGGAATCGCGCGCCGTGCCGGCCAAGGTGGAGCGCTGGTTCGCCGAGGCCAACTTCCACCACGGCGAGTTCGCCGACCTCGAGCGCCTGGTCCAGCTCAAGGAGAAGCAGGGCGTCACCGTGTCGCTGGTGCTGCCCACGCTCAACGAGGCGGAGACGATCGGCCCGATCGTCACCCGGGCGATCCGCGAGATGCAGGAGCGCTACCCGCTGCTCGACGAGATCCTGGTCATCGACTCCGCGTCGACCGACGACACGCGGGCCATCGCCGAGGCCGCCGGCGCGCGCGTGGTGCAGCACCCCGACGTGCTGGCGCGGTACGGCTCGTTCCGGGGCAAGGGCGAGGCGCTGTGGAAGTCGCTCTACGAGACCAGCGGCGACATCGTGGTGTGGGCCGACACCGATGTCCGCAACTGGCACAGCCGGATGGTCTACGGCACGCTCGGCCCGCTGCTCGTGGAGCACCGGCTGCAGTACGTCAAGGGCTACTACCAGCGGCCGATCGTGGAGGGCGGCGTGCTCAAGGAGGGCGGCGGCGGCCGGGTCACCGAGCTCGTGGCGCGGCCCCTGATCAACCTCTTCTTCCCCGAGCTCTCGGGCTTCATCCAGCCGCTCGCGGGCGAGTACGCCGGACGGCGGACGCTGCTCGAGCAGATCCCGTTCTTCACCGGGTACGCCGTGGAGATCGGGCACCTCATCGACGCGCTCGAGAAGGTGGGCATCGAGGGGCTGGGCCAGGTGGACCTCGAGCGCCGGCTGCACCGCAACCAGGAGCTCGAGGGGCTGTCCAAGATGTCCTTCGTGATCATGCAGGCCGTCATGAAGCGGCTGGAGGAGCGGCGCCGGGCGCGCCTGTTCGCCGAGATGGGCCACACGATGAAGCTGCCGCGCTCGGGCCACGGGCGGCTCTCGCTCGAGATCCACGAGATCGCGGACCAGGAGCGGCCGCCGATGATCCGCATCCCCGAGTACCTGGAGCGGCGGCGGCGGCCCGACGGCGAGCTGTCGACCGAGTGACGGGCGTTCCGGCCACGCGGACCGCGTCGTGCGCGTCCTGATCGCCCCCGACTCGTACAAGGGGTCGCTCACCAGCGTCGAGGTGGCGCGCGCCCTGGCTGAGGGCTGGCGCCGCGCGCGGCCCGATGACGAGCTGCACCTGGCGCCGTTGGCCGACGGCGGGGAGGGCACGCTGGTGGCGATCGAGGCGGCGGGCGGCTGGCGTCGCGCCGAGGCCGCCGCACGGGACCCGCTCGCGCGCCCCATCCGCGCCACCTGGCTCGTCCGCGACGACCGCGCCGCGGCGGTGGTCGAGATGGCCGCGGCGTCCGGGCTGTCGCTGGTCGCCGCGCACGAGCGCGACGCGGCAGGGGCCACCAGCGCGGGCACGGGGGACCTGATCCGCGCCGCGCTGGACGCGGGCATCCGCGACATCGTCCTCGGGATCGGCGGCAGCGCGACGACGGACGGCGCAGTCGGGGTCCTCACGGCACTGGGCGCCATCGTCGGCGACGACTTCGCGAGCGTCGACCTCGACGGACTGGACCCGCGCGTCGCCGAGATCCGCCTGCGCGTGGCCTGCGACGTGACCAACCCGCTCCTCGGCCCCAGCGGTGCCGCGGCGGTGTACGGCCCGCAGAAGGGCGCCTCGCCGGCGGACGTGGCGGCGCTGGACGCCCGGCTTGCCCGCTGGGCCGACGCGCTTGAAGCCGCGACCGGTCGGCACGAGCGGCTCACCCCCGGCGCGGGGGCGGCCGGCGGCATGGGGTTCGGGCTCCTGTGTCTCGCAGACCGGCTGGCGTCGCTCGAGCTTCGTCCAGGGGTCGACCTCGTGATGGAGGCGGCCGGCTTCGACGCCGCCCTGGCGCGTGCCGACCTCGTCCTCACCGGCGAGGGGCGGATCGACGCCCAGACGGCGTTCGGCAAGACGGCCCAGGGCGTCGCCCGACGAGCGCACGAGGCCGGTGTCCCGTGCATCGCGGTGGGCGGCAGCGTCACCGCCGAGGGCGTGGCGGCGCTCGCCACGTGCGGCGCGCGGGCGGTGGGCGCCTCGGACCCGCCCCTCCCGCTCGCGCAGGCGATCGCGGCGGGCATCGCGCCGCTGGTCGCGGCCGGCGAACGCCTCGCGCGCGAGGTCGCAGTCTAGGCGGTCCGAATCTAGGCCGTCCGAATCTAGGCCGTCCGAATCGTGTCCGGCGTGTGCGGGATCGTCGGGTCGGGCGGGCCGAAGGTCGCGAGCCGCTGCTCGTAGGTCGCCGTCGCGATCGGCCACGGCGTGGCTGCCATGAACAGGTCGTACGCCATGCCGAACCCGAAGGTGAACGTCAGCAGGTCTCGCACGTTGATCGGCGGGGCGACAGGGACCGTATCGTCGAGGGGTCCGTCCGGGCGTGCCAGCACTCGGGGCTCGGCGAGCTCGGGGAATCGGTCTAGGCCCGCCTTCGTGAAGCCAGCTGGCACGGGACGCGCCCCCCTTGGGGAAGGGGTCGAATGCTGGACGCCGCCGCCGCAGACGGCAACGCGCCGCGCACCCGCGGCATCGCCCGAGTCGAGGCATCATCAGCGGTGCCATGACGCCAGTGCCCAGGAACCCGATCACGAAGGCGGCCGCCGCCAAGCCCAAGCCGAAGGCGAAGCCGAAGCCGAAGAAGCGCGCGCGACGCGCCCAGGACCCGGCGCAGCACTGGGCGTCCTACCTGCGACGCTACCGGCCGGGACTGGTCCCGTACGTGCTCGACGCCCTCGAGGCGCGCTACGGCGAGCAGCACTGGGAGCGCCGGCTCGACCCGGTCAGCGAGCTCATCCTCACGATCCTCACCCAGAACACGGCGGACGTGAACGCCGAGAAGGCGTTCGAGGCGCTGCGCGCGGCGTACCCGTCGGGCCTCGAGCCGGAGGAGCACCGTCCCGGCATCGGATGGGGCGGCGAGGGCCTCTCCACGGCGCCCCCGCCGGACTGGATGCTCGTGGAGCACGCGCCGCTGCCGGAGCTGATCGACGTGATCCGTCCGGGGGGCCTCGCCCCGCAGAAGGCGCCGCGGATCCAGGCGACGCTGGCCCGGATCCGCGAAGAGCGCGGCGCCTACGACCTCGAGTTCCTCGCCGGCCTGCCGGTCCTCGAGGCGCGCGACTGGCTGACGTCCATCGACGGGATCGGCAAGAAGACCGCGTCGATCGTGCTCGCGTTCTGCTTCGGCATGCCGGTGATGGCGGTGGACCGCCACGTGGAGCGCGTTTCCAAGCGGATCGGCCTGATCCCCGAGAAGTCCACCGCGGACCAGGCTCATGACCTGTATCTCGCGCTCGTGCCGCCGGAACGGATGTACGCCGGCCACGTCCTGCTCATCCACCACGGCCGCGAGATCTGCCACGCGCAGAGCCCGGCCCACGACATCTGCCCGGTGCGCGACCGGTGCCGGATGGTGGACCGCCGGGCGCCCTGACACGTCGCCGCCCGAGTCAGTGCCGATCCTCCACCGCGCCGCCCACGCCTGCGCGCTCGTCGCCCCCGCCTGCCTCGGCGCCCCCTCCGGGTGAGAGCGCGCTCGTCGCCCCCGCCTGCCTCGGCGCCCCCGCCTGCCTCGGCGCCCCCTCCGGGTGAGAGCGCTCCGCAGGGTCGCGGTCTCCGGGTGAGGGCGCGCTCCGCAGGGTCGCGGTCTCCGGGTGAGGGCGCGCTCCGCAGGGTCGCGGTCTCCGGGTGAGGGCGCGCTCCGCAGGGTCGCGGTCTCCGGGTGAGGGCGCGCTCGTCGCCCCCGCCTGCCTCGGCGCCCCCTCCGGGTGAGAGCGCGCTCCGCACAACCGGGAGTTGTATCGGGACGCGGTTTGGGTGGACGGCTGCGCGCTGGTCGCCCCCGCACAACTGCCCGTTGTGCCGAGGGCGTCGGGCCGGGTGCTGGTGCGGCCGGCACAACTGGTGGTGGTGCCGAGCCGCGCAGGCCGCTGATTTTGGTGCCCGCTACTACCCGCAGTTGTGCGGGCGGCGGCCGGGGGCGCGGGGGCGGGCGGCGGGCGGCGGCCGGGGGCGCGGGGGCGGGCGGCGGGCGGCGGCCGGGGGCGCGGGGGCGGGCGGCGGGCGGCGGCCGGGGGCGCGGGGGCGGGCGGCGGGCGGCGGCCGGGGGCGCGGGGGCGGGCGGCGGGCGGCGGCCGGGGGCGCGGGGGCGGGCGGCGGGCGGCGGCCGGGGGCGGGGGCGGGCGGGCGCGGCGGCGACCCCCGTGGAGCGGTCCCGGCGGCGACACCCGGGGCAGGGCGCCGCGCGGGACCCGTTGGCCGCGGGGCTCCCGCCGGACTGGCTGCCCGAGGCAGGCTCGGCGGCCTTCGGGCGGCGTACCCTGACGGGCAGCGTCCAGACACGACCGGGAGACCAGATGACCGAGCTCGCCGCCGCTCTTGCCGACCTCCTCGAATCGGACTTCGCGGCCTCGCCCGTGATGGGCTCCCAGGTGGGCCGGACCGAGTTCGACGAGCGGCTCGACGACGTGTCGGCCGACGCATTCGCCGCGCGGGACGCGAAGGCCGCGGCGCTCCTCGCCAGCCTCGACGGCGTGGGCGACGACGGCCTCGCCCCGGACGAGGCGATCGACCGGGACCTCGCCCGCTCGGTGCTGCGCGGCAGGCTGATCCTCGCGCCGTTCGCCCAGTGGCGCCGCGATCCGGTGACGTACTCCTCGCCGATCTCCAGCGGCCTGTTCACGCTGTTCCTGCACCGCCTGCGCCCCGACGGGGACCTGGTCGACGCTGCCGTGGCGCGCCTCGAGCAGGTGGACCGCGTGGTGGACGCCGGGATCGCCAACCTCGACCCGGCGCTGGCCCATCCGCTGATCGTGGAGCGCGGCCTCGGCGCCGCGAGGGGCGTGGCCCGCTACGTCCGCGACCTGGTCTGGCGCGATGTCGAGGACCCGGACCTGCAGGACCGCCTCCGGGCGGCCGGCGAGCGGGCCGCCCCGCACCTCGACCGCTTCACCGCCCACCTCGAGGCCCTCCTCCCGCAGGCGCACGGCAGCTGGCAGCTCGGCGAGGAGGGCTACACGCGCATCCTCCGCGAGCGGGAGGTGCTCGCCGACGACGCGCGCTCCCTCCGCGAGCGAGGCCAGGCGGAACTCGAGCGCCTCGACGGCGAGATGTCGGCCCTCGCCCGCGACGCCGCGGGCAACGCAGACTACGTGGAGGTCCTGCGCCGGGACGACGAGCACCATCCGCCCACCGAGCCGGCGATGCTCGAGGCGTACACCGACTGGACCGCCAGGGCGCGCGGCTTCCTCGCCTCCACGGGCCTGGTCACGCTGCCTGCTGGCGAGCGCTGCGCGGTGGTCCCGTCGCCGGTGTTCCAGCGGCCCGTGCTGGGTGTGGCCTCGTACACCTCGCCGCCCGCATTCTCGGACCGCCAGCTCGGCCACTTCTTCGTCCCGTTCGCGCCGGACGGCGCGTCCGAGGACGAGGTCCAGGCGCGCCTGTCGAACAACTCGTACGGCGGCATCCCCACCACGGCGGTCCACGAGGCGTACCCGGGCCACCACTGGCACCTCGTGATGCGCAAGCGCAACCCGTCGGCGGTCCGGCGCGTGTACTCCACGCCGTACTTCTCCGAGGGCTGGGCGCTGTACGCCGAGCGGGTCATGCGCGAGCGGGGGTTCTTCGAGGACCCGCTCCACGTCCTCCAGCACCTCAATGCCACGCTGTTCCGGGCCGCGCGCATCGTCGTGGACACGTCGCTCCACCTGGGCGAAATGAGCTATGACGAGGGCGTCTCGTTCATGGTGGAGCGGGCGGCCCTGCCCGAGCCCGTCGCCCGGGCTGAGGTGGGCCGCTACTGCTGGTGGCCGACGCAGGCGTCGTCGTACCTCACCGGCTGCCTCGAGATCCTCGAGATGCGCAAGCGCTACCTCGCAGCGCGCGGCTTCGCTGACGTCGCACCGGCCGACGTGCCGGTCGCGGTGGTCCGCGACTTCCACGACGCGCTGACCTCGTCCGGGTCGCTGCCGCTCGGGCTCGCGGACCGGGCGCTGATGGCATCGCTCCACTGACGCGCCAGAGGGGATCGCCATGACCACCACCGGCGTCGTCCCGCTGCTGCTCGATGTGGACACCGGCATCGACGACGCGCTGGCCATCCTGTACGCGGCCGCCAGCCCGGCGTCGGAGCTGCTGGCGGTCACCGCGGTCCACGGCAACGCACCGCTCGCCGACACCGAGCGCAACACGCGGTCGGTCCTGGAGCTCGCGGGCCGTGCCGACGTGACAGTGGCCGCCGGACGGCCCGTGCCGCTGCTCCGCCCGCTCACGACCGCGCTCGAGACGCACGGTCCGCACGGGCTCGGCCACGCCCGGCTGCCGTCACCCGGCACGCCGCTCTCCGACCGCTACGCGCCGGACCTCATCGTCGAGGCCGCCCGGAACCAGCCGGGCGAGCTCACGCTCGTGACGCTCGGGCCGCTCACGAACCTCGCGATCGCGGTGCTCGCCGAGCCGCGTCTGCCCAACCTGCTCCGACGCTGGGTGGCGATGGCCGGCGCATTCCGGGTGCCCGGCAACACGACGCCCGTCAGCGAGTGGAACATCCACTGCGACCCGGAGGCGGCCCGCATCGCGCTCGGCGCCTGGCAGTCGGCCGTCGACGCCGACGCGACCACCCCTCGCGCGCTGGTGATGGGCCTCGACGTGACCGAGCAGGCCCGCCTGCTGCCCGCCCACCTCGACGCGCTCGCGGCGCGTGGCGGCGACACGAACGTCACGCGATTCCTCGTCGATGCGCTGCGCTTCTACTTCGAGTTCCACGAGCGCTATGACGGCTTCTACGGCGCCTTCGTGCACGACCCGTTCGTGGTGGCGGCCGCACTGGACCCCGAGCTCGTCGACACGAGGCCGGCATCGGTTGATGTGGACGCGGGCGGCGGTCCGGGCGACGGCCAGACGATCGCCGACTGGCGCCAGACGACGGGCCGGCGGCCGAACGCCGACGTGGCGCTCGCAGGCGACGCGGATGTCTTCCTCGAACGCCTCGTCGAGCGGGTGGGCGGCCTGGCGGGGGCGCGACGCCACTAGCCGGGGCGCGGCACCACGAGCAGCGGCCCTGCCATAAGCACGGGCGCTCCCGCCAGCAGCAGGTGCGCCGCTGCGCCGCATCCACAGCGGAATCGGCGTGACGCCGACAAGGGGCCCGCCTTTCGGGACGTTCGGCCGATCCTCGGGCTTGCGGGCAGGACCACGATGGACGCAGATCGGAGGTCGCCAATGCGCATCCTGCTCGCCGTTGACGGTTCGGTCTGCAGCGACCGGGCCACGGAACTTGTCGCCAGCATGCCACTGCCTGCCGGCTCGTCGGTGCGCGTGGTGGCGGTCCTGCAGCCATTCGCCGACGCGCTCGCACTCTCATACGCCGCGGCCGGGGACGCCAGCGCCAACATCGAGTCGGAGGAGGAGCGCGACGCCCGCCACCTGCGCGAGGCCATCGGACGCGCGGAGACGGCGCTCATGCGCGACGGCGTCACGGTCGACGGCTTCCTGGTCCGCGGCCGCCCGGCGTCGTCGATCGTGGACGAGGCCGGCGGCATGAACGCCGACCTCGTCGTGGTGGGCAGCCGTGGCCACGGCACGATCGCCACCATGCTCCTGGGCAGCACGGCCGCCGAGGTCGTGGACCACGCCCCGTGCCCGGTGCTCGTGGCCCGCGACAGGGCGATCGGCACGGTCGCCTTCGCGGACGACGGGTCGTCGGCCGCGCGCGGGGCCGAGGCGGTCATCGCCGCCTGGCCGATCTTCCGCGCGTCGCACGTCCACGTCGTCACCGTGGCCGAGGTGGCCCTCCCGGTGGCCGTCGGCTTCACGCCCGGCCTCTACGACCAGGTGCTCGAGTCGTACACCCGCTCGGCCGACCAGGCGCGCGAGGAGACGGCCGACGAGGCGGAGACGGCCGCCCACCGGCTGGCCGCCGCCGGGCTCGAGGCGGACGCGATGGCGCTCGAGGGCGACGCGGCGGCCGAGATCGTCCGCTTCGCGGAGGCCCGCAAGATCGGCACCATCGTCATGGGCAGCCGCGGACGCACCGGGCTCGCCAGGCTGATCATGGGCAGCGTGGCGCGCAACGTCCTGGTCCATGCGCACAGCTCGGTCCTGATCGTTCGCGAGGTCCGGTAGCGGCGGGTGGGTGCCGAAGGCCCTGACGAGAAGTCCGGGCACAGGCCCCACCACGGCGCCGGCCGCCCGGGGGCGCGCCTCAGTTCGCCGGCCCGCCCCTCCGGTCGAGCGACGCACGGACCGCGTTCATCAGCGCCACCGGCGTGAAGGGCTTGAGCAGCAGCGGCTCCGTCGTGAGCTGGCGCACCTGCTCGGCGGCATCGCGCTCGGCGAACCCCGTCATGAAGATGACCCGCAGATCCGGTCGCTGGGCGCGCAATCGCGTCGCGAGGGCCGGCCCGCCGAGCCCTGGCATCACGATGTCGGTGACCAGCAGGTCGAACGACGCCGGGTCCAGGCCCACGGCCTCGCGGGGATCGCTCCGGACCGTCAGCGCGTAGCCGGCGCGCCGCAGGACCGCCGTCGCCAGCGCCCGGACGAGGACATCGTCCTCGACGAGCAGGATCCGCTCGGTCCCGCCAGGGGGCAGTGGCGCGACGATGATGTCGGGGGTCGGGTCGGCCGACGAGACGGCCGGGAACAGAAGGCGGAACTCGGCGCCCTCGCCTGGCGCCGTCGTCACCCAGATGGTCCCCCCCGCCCGGTCCACCGTCGCGTGCACGGTGGCCAGCCCGACGCCCGCCCCGGCCGCGTCCTCCTTGGTCGTGAAGAAGGGCTCGAAGATCCGGTCCCGGACCTCGTCGGTCATGCCCACGCCCGTGTCGCGCACCACCAGCTGGGCGTAGTGGCCCGGCGTGACGCCGAGGTGGTCGGCGGCGAAGCGCTCGTCGAGCGCCACGAGCGCGGTCTCCACCGAAAGGCGCCCGCCCGTCGGCATCGCGTCGGCCGCGTTCACGGCGAGGTTGACCAGGATCAGCTCGAGTTCCGCGGGGTCGGCGCGGACCGCGACGCCGGAGGCCAGGTCGGTGCGCAGCTCGACGCGCTCCGGAAGCAGGCGCCGGAGCATCGGGACCAGGCCGTCGATGACCGCGTCGAGGGAGACGACCTTGGGCTCCAGCGGCCTGCCCCGCGAGAACGCGAGCAGCGAGCGCGTCAGCTCCCCTGCCCGGCTCGTGGCGCGGACGATCTGGCGGGCGTCCTCCGCGATCGGGTCGTCGGCCGCCACCGCCGCCTCGATCAGGCCCGCGTAACCGGTCACGGCCGTGAGGACGTTGTTGAAGTCGTGGGCGAGGCCGTCCGCCAGCCGTCCGACCGCTTCGAGCTTGTTCGCCTGGCGCACCTGCTCCTCGAGGCTCTTGCGCTGCCGGAGGTCGCGCGCCACGACCGAGATGCCGACCGGCTGGCCGGTCGCGTCGACGATCGGCGCCAGGCTGCCCCAGACGGGGATCCGCTGGCCGCTCTTCGCCACGGCGATCAGCTCGCCGTGGACCGCCGACAGCCCGCCGGACAGGAGTCGTGCCCGGAGCGACCACACCTCGGCCACCGAATCCGCGGCGAGGAACGCTGCCAGTGTCCGGCCCAGGATCTCCTGCGGCTGCCAGCCGAGCAGCCGCGTCGCGCCGCCGTTCCACGAGGTGACGACGCCGTCGAGGTTGCTCGCGACGATCATGTCGTCTGCCGATTCGACGATCGCGGCCAGGCGGCTCGAGGTCTCAGCCGCCCGGCGCTCGGCCGTGACATCGCGGATGACCGCGATCAGGAGGCGACGGCCGTCGGCGTCGATGAGCGACGACATCGTGGCCTCGCCGACCATCACGACGCCACCCGGCAGGTGCATGTCGAGGTCGTTGCGGAACACCTCGCCTGCGGCCGCCCGTCTGACCGCCTGCTCGACCGTCGTGTCGTGGACCGTGTACGCGACGAGCTCATCGAGCCGCCGCCCGAGCGCGTCGGCAGCGGGAACGCCGGTCAGCCGCTCGGCCCCGGCGCCCCAGAGCGCGACGCGCCGCTCATCGTCGATCGCGACGACCGCATCCGACATCGCGTCGACGATCGCCTCGCGCAGCCTCAGCTCGTGCTCGGCCGCACGCCGCGGCCGCTCGTCGCGGGCGATGATCGAGAGCGCCAGAGGCTGCCCGTCGGGGCCGGGGACGGGGCTCGCCTGGTACGACACCGGCACGAGCGTGCCGTCCTTGCGCCGCATCGCCGCGTCGTCGACGCGGATCGCCTCGCCCGTGAGCACGCGCCTCCGGCCAGCCGACCGCTCCTCGCGCGTGGGCTTGACGAGCGGGCTTTGCGCGCCGACCATCTCGCCGGCGGTGAAGCCGGTCAGGCGCTCCGCCCCGCGGTTCCAGGACAGCACGTGGCCCTCGGCGTCGACCGTGTAGATGGCGTCGTCGGCCTGCTCGACGATGGTGGCCAGGAGCCACTCGGCGTCGAGGCCCGCGCGGTCGGCGGTGACGTCCCACAGGATCAGCAGGCTGCCGCCGGCGGGCGACGACTCGGGGAGCGGATACGCGACCACCTCGACCGTCCGTGACGGGCCGCCCTCAGGCTCGAGGCGGAGGTCGCCTTCCCACGCCGTCCCGTCACGGATCGCCGCGGCCAGCGGGACGCCATCCGCGAGTCCCGCAGCCTCGAGGATCTCCACGATCGGGCACCCGGTCGCCTGGGCCCACGCCAAGACGAACATGCGCTCCGCGCCGGGGTTCCAGAACACGACACGACCGTCGGCGTCAACCGCGACGACCGCGTCGCGGATGGCGCCGATGATCTGGGCGGCGAGCGCCGCGTCGGGCGGCGCGGGCTGGGAAGGGTCGGGCGTTGCCAAGCGCGTGACGGGCCTCGGGGCTGGTTGTCCGGGTTTCGGAACGGCCCCGGCAGCCATGACGATACAGACGGGGGCTCGTCGGCGAAAGGGGCCAAACGGGCCCCCACCCGCACCGGCAGATGCGCCGGGCCGCGCGGTCCGACGCACCCGGCCGCGGCAGCGCCCCACCCGATGACATGCTGCCGGACACCAACGTAGGCGGGGCGCCTAGAATCAAGCGATCCTGTCCCGGGCCCCCGGGACGGTCCAAGCGAGGAGCATGCGCAGCATCGTCGCACCGCGCACGCTGGTGACCCGCGCCGGGCCGGCCCGCTGGGCCGGGGCGTCGGGGGTGAGCGCATGAGCGGCGAGCAGCGCAGCGAGGGCCGCCGCGCCGACGACGCGGACGAGGTGCGCCAGCTCTACACCCTCAACCAGGATCTCGAGGCGCGGCTCGAGGCGGCGTCGCGCGACCTCGAGGAGACCGACCGGCGCCTCGACACCGTGATCGACGCGGCGGGCGTGGCGGTGCTGCTCGAGGATGGGCTGGGCCGGATCAACCGGGTGAACGCGCCGCTGGTCTCGCTGTTCGAGCTCCCGATGCTGGCGACCGGCGAGTATGCGGGCACCCCGACCGCCGAGGTCCTGAGCTTCGCAAAGGGGTCGTTCGCCGACCCCCCCGGTTTCATGGCCGCCACGAACCGGATCCTCGCGGACGGGGTCGCCACGCGCGGCGAGCGGCTGGCCATGGCCGACGGCCGCGTCCTCGAGCGCACCTACCTGCCGATCGGCGGCGACCGTCGCGCCGGCGCCCTGTGGACCTATCGGGTGCTCAGTGCCGCGGACGGGGCCCACGAGCTCGGGCTGGCGCTCGACCGTGCGCGGGAGCTGGCCGACATGGCCGAGCACGCGAACGCTGCCAAGAGCGCCTTCCTTGCGGCGATGAGCCACGAGATCCGCACGCCGATGAACGGGGTGCTGGGCATGAACACCCTGCTCCTGGCCACCGAGCTCTCCTCCGAACAGCGCGAGCTGGCGGAGGGCGTGCAGACCTCGGGCGAGTCCCTGCTCGAGATCATCGACCAGATCCTGGACCTCTCGAAGATCGAGGCCGGCAGGCTCGAGCTGGAGGAGGCCGACTTCGACCTGCCGGGGGTCATCGACTCGGCGGTCACGGTGGTCCGGCCGGGGGCCCGGCGCAAGCAGCTCGCCCTCCGCGCCAGGCTTGACCCGAGCCTCCCCGTCCACGTCCGCGGCGACATGCACCGGCTGCGCCAGATCCTGATGAACCTGCTGGGAAACGCCGTCAAGTTCACCGAGCACGGCAGCGTGATGCTCCGGGCGACGCGCGTGGCCGACGATGTCGACGGCGGGCTGCTGACCGTCCTGTTCGAGGTCGTGGACACGGGCATCGGGATCTCGGCGGAGCAGATGGCCCGCCTGTTCCAGCCGTTCGTCCAGGCCGAGACGTCCACGGCGCGCCGGTTCGGCGGCACGGGCCTCGGGCTGACGATCAGCCGCCAGCTGATCGAGCTGATGGGCGGGTCGATCGACGTCGTGAGCAGCCCCGGCGAGGGCAGCCGGTTCATCTTCACCGTCCGGCTCCGGCCGCCGACCAGCGGCGCCGGGGACGCGACGGCGATCGCCGAGAACCTCGAGGGCCACGAGGGCCTCCTGGCCGGCCGCCGGATCCTCCTGGTGGACGACCACCAGATGAACCGCAACGTGGCCGAGGCTGCGCTGCGTCGGTTCGGCGCCGACGTGGACGTGGCGTGGGACGGGGCGCAGGCGGTCGCGGAGTTCACCCCGGGCCGCTACGACGCGATCGTGCTCGACGTCCGGATGCCCAAGATGGACGGCTATGACGCCGCGCGGGAGATGCGCCGGATCGAGAACGACCAGATGGCGCCCAAGACGCCGATCCTGGCGCTCACGGCCGACGCCATGGTCGAGGACCGCGATCGCGCGATCGCCGCCGGCATGGACGAGCACCTGGGCAAGCCGTTCCGTATGGTCGAGCTCGGCCAGACGCTGGTCGAGCTGATCTCCGATGCAGACGTCACCGCGCGGGGGTCGGTCCCCGCGGCCGCCGCCGAACCCGGGCCGGCCGCCGGCCGGGCGAGCCTGCCCCGGGTCCTGATCGTCGACGACAACGACACCAGCCGACGGGTCGCCGAGATCAACCTGGCGCGGCTCCCGGTCGAGGGGATCCCGGCCACGCACGGCCAGGCGGCGCTCGACCTGCTCGCAGCCGAGCCGTTCGACCTCGTGCTCCTCGACGGCATGATGCCCGGCCTCGACGGGCCGGCCACCGCCCGCGAGATCCGCCGCCGCGAGCGGGCCGCGGGCATGGCCCCCATCCCCATCATCGCCCTCACCGCGAGCGTGCTGCCCGAGGACCGCGCGCGCATGCTCGAGGCCGGCATGGACGACCACCTCGCCAAGCCCGTCCAGTTCGACCGCCTCTCGCTGGCCCTCGCCACGTGGCTGCCGACCGGGATGGTGCCCCGCACCCGGCCGATCCCGTCGCTCGACCCCGATCCGGCGCCGGCGGCTGCCACCCCGCCGCCCGGCGAGCTCGTCGTGGACCCGGAGGTCTTCGCCCGCCTCTCCGACCTCGGCGACGCGTCGTTCGTGGAGCGGATCGTGCGGCTGTTCCTCGCCGATGCCGCCGAACGCGTCGCCCAGGTCGATGACGCGCTCGAGGTGGGCGACGTCCTGCGCCTGCGGATCGCCCTCCACGCGCTCGAGGGGATCTGCGGCAATGTGGGCGCGGCCGCGCTCGACCGGCGCGCCCGGGAGCTGCACGAGGTGATCCGGCGGCGCGAGGACCGGGGCGAGGACCCGTTGGGCCGGCCGCTCGGGGAGTCGGGCCTCGACGAGCTGCTCGAGTCCACGCGGGCGTGGTTCCGGGACGCGATCACGTCGGCTGCCTACTTCTAGCCCGGCCGGCACGCTGCCGGCGGCCTGCCCCGCGCGATTGGACGCTACGCGATCTGGGTGTCGGACCGCCCGGCGCCCCGATCGAGCGTCTGCGACCAGGACGCATCCGACTCGCGGCGCGGGGTCAGCAGGCGGCCGAGGCGGCGGTCGGAGGCGGAGCGGTCGCCCCAGCCGATCGCGCTCGGCACGCTCTCGCTCGGGTCCACCAGGTCCTCCGGGTTGCAGAGCAGGAATGCGTCCACGACGTCGGGGTCGAACTGCGTGCCGCGGTTCTTGACGATCTCGTCAACCGCCATGTCCACGGGCCAGGCCGTCTTGTACGGCCGCTCGTGGACCAGGGCGTCGAACACGTCCGCCACGCCCACGAGCCGCGACTGGACCGGGATGTCCTCGGCGGCCATGCCGTAGTATCCGTGGCCGTCCCAGCGCTCGTGGTGGGTCATCGCGATCCGCTCGGCCAGCTGGAGCAAGCTCGAGGAGCTCCCGGCGAGGATCTGCGACCCGATCAGGGTGTGGGTCTTCATCGCCTCGAACTCCTCGGGCGTCAGGCGCCGCGGGGCCAGCAGGATCGCATCGGGGATGCCGATCTTGCCCAGGTCGTGGAGCGGGGCCGCCAGGCGGAGCTCGTGCACGTCGTGCTCGGCCATGCCCATCGTCTGGGCGAACAGGGCCGCCACCCGGCCCACGCGGCCCACGTGGTGACCCGTCTGGTCGTCGCGGTACTCCGCGGTGCGGGCCAGCCGCTCGAGGGTCTCGAGCTGGGCCTCCTCCACCTCGCGGGTGCGCTCGCGGACGCGCTGCTCGAGCGTCGAGTTCTGGTGCTCGAGGTCGAGGTAGAGCAGGCGCGTCTCCAGCAGGTTCTTCGACCGCAGGATGACCTCGATGTTGTCGATGGGCTTGGTCAGGAAGTCGCGGGCGCCGGCGTCGAGCGCGCGACGGCGCGACTCGTCGGTGATGTCGGCGGTCAGGACCAGGATCGGTAGGTAGCCCGCCGAATCCATCTGGGGCCGCAGTGCCTCCATGACGCCGAACCCGTCGAGGCCCGGCATGTGGAGGTCCACGATGATCAGGTCCGGCGCGTGCAGGGCGACCAGCGGCGCCACCGCGTACGGGTCCTGCGTGAGCGTAATGTTGTGCAGGCCGGCCCGCTCCAGCACCTGGCGCACAAGTCGCAGGTTGAGCTCCTGGTCGTCGACCAGGAGGACCCGCGCGTCGCGCAGGCGCGGGGGGAGCATAGGCAGCGAGCGCTCCGACATGCGCGCATCATCGGGCCGCGCCCGAGGAGTGCCTAGCACCCAAGTCGGGGTGGCCCGTTCGGCAGGCGGCGTACCGCGGCGGTGGGGTCGGGAGCAGTCCGATCGGCCCCGGCGCGGGGGGCCACGAGGCCGGGCAGGCGGGTGACGGCACGTCGCGAGGGGAGCCGGGTGGCCCCGGCCGGCGGGTCGCAGCCGGCAGGTTTCGGCGGCCAGGTCGCGCTCGGCCGCGGGGCGACCGGGCGGCCGCAGCTGGCAGGGCCTGCTCAGCCGGCAGGCTGGTCGCCGCGCATCGACACCACGAGCAGCAGGAACCCGGTCTCCACGACGTCCACGCCCGCGACCAGCAGCGCCACCACGAGCGGCACCGGGCTGCCCAGCAGCCAGCCGGCCGCCGCCGACACCGCAGCCACCGCGAGGAACACGAACCGCACGCCGCGGATGAGCACGGCCAGGTCGCGGCCGTCCGCCGACGCCGGGGGCGCGTGGCGTCCGGCCTCGAGGCGGGCGATCGCCTCGGCGATCAGCCGGAGCGCGGCGAGGACCATCGCGGCGACCAGCGCGGCCCGCACAAGCGCCGGCGGGGCGGCCAGCGCCTCGATGAGGCCGCTGTTCCAGCCGGCGAGGGTGCCCGCCGCGAGCGCCGCGACACCGGCGAGGACCCAGAGGACGCGGCCGTCGGGGCGGCGCCTCACGCGGCGCCCTCGGCCCGGTCGTCGTCGATCTCGAGGGACAGTTCCGCCGCCGCGCCGTTGCTGATCCGCCACGCGCGCAGGGCCGGCGCGGCGTCGCCGCCGGCCAGGGACACCAGCAGGTACACGGCCGCCGGCCAGGCCGCCTCGCCGATGTCGGTGGAGGACGGGACGGCGGCCGTCCGGACGTGCGAGTGGACGACCCCCCACAGCTCCTCGCCCGTCCGGTCCAGCTCGGCCAGCACGCGCAGCAGGTCGTCGCGGTCCACGAGGTAGCGGGAGGGCGACGCGGCCGCGTTGCGGCAGGGGACGTAGCGCAGGGGCGTGCCGCCGTCCGCGGCCAGGGCCGTGCCCACGACCAGGCCGCACGCCTCGTTGGGGCGCTCAATCCGGGCGTGGCCGACGATGGCCTCGGCGAGGGCGCGGGGGACGCGCACGGCGGTCACGGGGCGGCCCTGGCGGGACCCTGGTCAGCCGGCGTCCTTCGCCAGCGGCTTGACGCCGACGTCGTCGAGCAGGTGCTGGAGCGAGTCGAAGCTGAGCATCGCGCACTTGAGGCGCGCCGGGCTGATCTCGATGCCCAGCAGGTCCAGCAGGTCTGTCGCCGCGAAGTCGGCCACCTCGCGGACGGGCTTGCCCCGGATCTCGTCGGTGAGGAGCGACGCCGACGCCTGGCTGATCGCGCAGCCCCGGCCGGTGAAGCCGACGCCGGTGACGACGCCGTCCTCCACCTTGAGCTGCATGGTGATCCGGTCGCCGCACAGCGGGTTGGCACCCTCGTACGAGGCCGAGGGGTCGTCGAGGACGCCGAAGTTGTGGGGGCGCCGGTAGTGCTCGAGGATGTAGTCGCGGTAGAGGTCGTCCATGGGCTCCCGGAGTGTACTGCCGACGCCGCGGCGGCGGTCCGCGGCGCCCTCTCGGGCCACCGGCGGGCGAGACTCAGCACTGGCCCAGCGTGCGCAACAGGCCCGCCGCTCGTGCCGACGCCCGTGTGGCGGGGCTCCTGTTTTCCACCCGTTAACCCGATTCGGTTCGCACGTCCCGCACCCGGGCCGTAGTATCGGACTCGCAACGTTGGGTCAACGCGGCGCGAGCGCCCATGATCCGCGGGGCTGCCGGGACGGCGGGTCGCCGTGCCGGCACCGCTCCGGCCCTGGACGCACTGCAAGCGCCCAGCGCCAGCCGTTACGGCCGACGGGATCGGCCTTGGAGGAGAGAAACGCGCATGGAGATGAAGTCACGGCTGCTCGCCGCCGCCGCGGTGGCGGGCCTCGTGGTGACCGCCTGCAGTGGCACCAGTGCCACGCCCTCACCGACCACGGCCCCGACGCCCGTCGCGTCGGCGGCCTCGATGGCGCCCGAATCGATGGCGCCCGCCAGCCCCAGCGCGGCTGCGGTTGATCCCAAGACCGCCACGTCGGCGGCCGACTTCGGCGGCATGGACGCCCTCGTGGCTGCTGCCAAGGCCGAGGGCACCCTCAACGTCATCGCGCTGCCGCCCGACTGGGCGAACTACGGCCAGATCATCGACGCCTTCCAGGCCAAGTACGGCATCAAGATCGTCTCGGACCAGCCGGACGGCTCGAGCGCCGACGAGATCAACACGGCCAAGAACAACCAGGGCACCGACGCGGCGCCCGACGTGTTCGACCTGGGCGTGAACGTCGCCCTGTCCAACACCGACATGTTCGCGCCCTACAAGGTGTCGAACTGGAGCGACATCCCCGACAACCTCAAGGACGCCAGCGGCACGTGGTTCAGCGACTACGCCGGCTACGAATCGGTCGGCTGCGACACGGCCAAGGCCCCGGCCCCGGCCAAACTGTCCGACCTGCTCGACCCGAAGTACAAGGGCATGGTCGCGCTCAATGGTGATCCGACCCAGGCCGCTGCCGGCTTCTACGGCGTCGTGATGGCGTCGCTCGCCAACGGCGGCTCCGCCGACGACATCTCCAAGGGCGTCGACTTCTTCAAGCAGCTCAACACGGCCGGCAACCTGCTGCCCGTCGACCCGAACCCGGCCACGATCAAGTCCGGCCAGACGCCGTGCGTGATCGACTGGCTGTACAACAACCGCGCCCAGACGGACGCGCTCAAGGGCACGATCGACTTCCAGGTCACCATCCCGAGCGACGCGCCGCCGGTGGCCGCCTACTACATCCAGGCGATCAACAAGAACGCCCCCCACCCGGCTGCTGCCCGGCTGTGGGAGGAGTACCTCTACTCCCCGGACGGCTCGAACGGCTGGCTCAAGGGCTACGCGGTCCCGGCCACCATCGCCGCCATGCAGGCGAACAACACAGTCGACGCAGCAGCCCTCGCGGCCCTGCCCCCGACCACCCAGACGCCGGTCGTCCTGACCCAGGACCAGATCACCAAGGGCCAGGACTACCTCAAGGCGAACTGGAACTTCATCACGATCAAGTAGTCGAGCGGGAACCCGCGCGATCGCTATGATCCCGTGATGGAGACAGCTGCCGGCACGCCCGCCACGAGCGACGTGCCGGCCCCCGGCACCGGCGCCGGCTCCGCCTCGCGCGGGGCCGGCCCGCGGCGCGGCCTGCGGCTCGGCCCGTACGTCGGGCTGCTGCCCTTCTTCCTCTACGTCGCGATCTTCCTGCTGCTGCCGATGGTGATCGTCGCCATCGGCGCATTCCAGAACGCCGACGGCCAGTTCACGTTGTCCAACCTCGACGCGGTGCTGTCCGGTCCGGAGTACGCCGACGCGTTCATCCTCTCGCTCAAGCTCTCGGTCATCACCGCCCTCGCCGGTGCGGTGGTCGGCGGGCTGCTCGCCTGGGCGGTGGCGCAGGGCAACCCCAACGGCATGCTCCGCCAGACCGTCGTCGCCGCGTCGGGTGTGCTCGCCCAGTTCGGCGGCGTCATGCTCGCGTTCGCGTTCCTCGCGACGTTCGGCTACAGCGGCTGGATCACCCAGTCGCTCGTGCACTTCTTCAGCCTCGACAACCTCGCGGCGGGAACCTGGCTCTACGGCCTGCTCGGCCTGTCGCTGGTCTACACCTACTTCCAGATCCCGCTCATGGTCATCGTCTTCCTGCCCGCCGTCGACGGCCTGCGCAGGGAGTGGTGGGACGCGTCGGCCAGCCTGGGCGGGGGCAGCTGGGCGTACTGGCGCCACGTCGGCGGGCCCATCCTGGCCCCCACGTTCCTGGGCGCGACGCTGCTGCTGTTCACCAACGCGTTCTCCGCCTACGCGACCGCGGCCGCCCTGATCAGTCAGGGCCAGCCCCTGGTCACGCTCCAGATCCGGCGCGCCCTCACCAGCGAGATGGTCCTGGGCCAGGAGAACGTGGGCAAGGTGCTCGCCCTGGGCATGGTGATCATCGTGTCCCTGGTGATGGTGGCCTACTCGCTGCTGCAGCGCCGCACGGCGAAGTGGGTCAAGTGACCACGCAGTCGACTGCCGCCGCCCCGGTCGCCGAGCGCCCCAAGGGCGCGGGCAGGGGACGCAGGGCCGGGATCGGTTCGCGGACCGCCCGCTGGCTCATCCTGATCATCGGGATGGGCTACCTGATCCTGCCCCTCTACTCGATGCTCGAGTTCTCCACCCGCGGGCCGCACGACACGCGGAACCTCGACGCCTGGGCGGCCATCCTCGCCAACCAGGACCTCGTCTCGGTCACCGTCCTCTCGCTGGGCATCGCGCTGGTCACCGTGCTGGGCATGCTGGTCCTGCTGGTCCCCACCATGACCTGGGTGCAGCTGCGGGTGCCGCGCATGCGCCGCGTGATCGAGTTCCTGTGCCTGCTGCCGCTGGCGATCCCGGCTGTCGTGCTGGTGGTGGGCATCGCGCCCATCTATCGGGAGATCCGGATCAACCTCACCGGCTCGGCGCTGGCCCTCGCGTTCATCGACATCATCCTGGTGCTGCCCTACGCGTACCGCGCCCTCGACGGCGGCCTGCGGGGCATCGACGTCAACACGCTTGCGGACGCGGGGCGCAGCCTCGGCGCCAGCTGGCCGCGGGTGATCATCCAGATCATCGTCCCCAACATCCGGTCGGCGATCCTGGGCTCGGCGGTGCTGGCCATCGCCCTGGTCCTGGGCGAGTACACGATCTCGTCCCTGCTCAGCTACCACACCTTCCAGGTGGTGCTGTACGCGATCGGGAAGCGCGACGGGTCCGTGGCGGTCGCCGTCTCGTTCGCCGCGCTTGTGTTCGTGTTCCTCCTGCTGTTCGCCATCTCGGTGTTCGCGCCGGGCGGACGCCGGGACCAGGCAGTCGACGAGGAGTGAGATGACCGCGACGGAACCGACGGCCGGCCGCTCCAGCGTGGCCGTCCAGCTCGTGGACATGCACCGCTGGTACGGCCCGGTGCACGCCCTCAACGGCCTGTCGATCGACATCGCGCCGGGCGAGCTGGTGGCGCTGCTGGGTCCGTCCGGCTGCGGCAAGACCACTGCCCTCCGCGCCCTCGGCGGCCTCGACGAGCTCGACGCCGGCCAGATCCTCGTCGACGGCCAGGACATCACGCGGCAGGCGTCGAGCAAGCGGGGCATGGGCATCGTGTTCCAGGCGTACAGCCTGTTCCCGAACATGACCGCCCGCGACAACGTCGCGTACGGCCTGCGGCTGCGGGGCGTCGACGGGAAGGCGCGCAAGGCGCGCGCCGACGAGATGCTCGAGCTGGTCGGGCTCAGCACCCAGGCGAGCCGCTATCCGCACCAGATGTCGGGCGGCCAGCAGCAGCGCGTCGCGCTCGCCCGGGCGCTCGCGATCCAGCCCAAGGTGCTGCTCCTCGACGAGCCGCTGTCCGCCCTCGACGCCAAGGTCCGCCGCCAGCTCCGCGAGGAGATCCGGCGGATCCAGCTCCAGGTGGGCATCACCACACTGTTCGTGACCCACGACCAGGAGGAGGCGCTCGCGATGGGCGACCGGGTCGGCGTCATGTCCGCCGGCAAGCTCGAGCAGATCGCGGCGCCCGCGGAGCTGTACGACCGCCCGAAGACGCGGTTCGTGGCCGAGTTCGTGGGCCTCACCAACACGATCGGCGGCAAGGCCGACGCCGGCACGGTCGAAGTGCTGGGGGCGCGCGTGCCGCTGCTCCCGGGCTCGGCCGAACGGGGCGCCGTCAAGGCGCTCGTGCGGCCCGAGAACGTCCGCATCACGGCCGACGCGGGCGCGCCGGGTCGCGTCATCGCCGTCAGCTTCCTGGGCTCGCTCTGCCGGGCACAGGTCCAGCTCCCCGACGAGACGGTCGTCGTCGGCCAGATGGCGGCCGCCGAATCCTCGGGGCTCTACCCTGGGGCGCCCGTCAGGGTGGAGGTCGTGCCCACGCCGGTGTTCGCCACGTCGGCCTGAGCGGTCCATCGAGCGTCCGGCCCAACGACGTCCAAAGCCGAGGTTCCTTCAGCGTGACCGCCGTGCCGCTTCCCGGCCTCCGCCAGATCACCGAGCCCGCCCGCACGATCGACGTGGTCCACGAGACCGACGTCCTGGTGGTGGGGTCGGGGCCGGGCGGGCTCGGGGCTGCGCTCGGCGCCGCGCGCGCCGGGTCCCGGACCACGCTGCTCGAGCGGTTCGGGTGCTTCGGCGGCAACATCACCGCGGTCGGCGTGGAGTCGTTCGCCTGGTACCGCCACGAGCAGACGGTCGACTCGGTGGGGGTCGGGTCCGAGATCGAGGCCCGGGCGCGGGCCGAGGGCGCCTCGTCCGACGAGTCGCAGTCGGTCAGCCAGGCGTTCGACGCCGAGCGGTTCAAGGTGGTCGCCGACAAGCTGGTCGAGGAGAACGGCATCCACCCGATGCTCCACCGGACGTTCGTGGCGCCGATCGTCGAGGACGGCGTGCTGCGCGGGATCATCACCGAGAGCAAGTCGGGCCGCGAGGCGATCCTCGCCCGGCGCGTGGTCGACGCCACCGGCGATGCCGACGTGGCGTTCCGCGCCGGCGCGCCGACGCACAAGACGCCCCGCGAGGAGATGCTCTCGGCGTCGGTCATGTTCTCGATGACCGGCGTCAACAAGCGCCAGTTCATCGACACGATCAAGGCCGACCCTCCCAAGTACCGCGACTGGGCCGGCAACTTCGAGTGGGACATCGAGACCGACGGCAAGGAGGACGAGCTGTTCTCGCCGTTCCTCCGCAAGCCGTTCAAGAAGGCGGTCGAGGAGGGGCTGATCCCGCCCGGGCTGATCACGATGGCCGGCACCTACGGCACCGTGTCGGACACCGGCGACCTCACGTACCTCAACCTGATCCACATGGGCGGGGTGGACGGGACCTCCGCCGATGAGCTCAGCCGCGCGGAGATGGAGGGGCGCAAGCAGGCGATGCACGCGATCGCTGCACTGCGCGCGTTCATGCCCGGCTGCGAGAACGCGACGCTGCGCAACTTCGGCATGACCGTGGGACTGCGCGACACGCGCAAGATCGACGCCGTGTACAACCTCACCGCCGACGACGTGCGGGGCGAGGCGCGGTTCGAGGACTCCGTCGGCATCTTTCCCGAGTTCATCGACGGGTACGGGGTGCTCATCCTGCCGACCACCGGGCGGTACTTCCACGTGCCCTACCGCTCGCTCGTGCCCAAGGGCGTGGCGAACCTGCTGGTGGCGGGGCGGTCGATCGGCGGCGACAAGATCAGCCACGCAGCGGTGCGCTCGATGATGTGCTGCACCGTGTCTGGGCAGGGCGCGGGCGTGGCGGCCGCGGTGTCCCTGCGCGAGGACACGGGGGTCGACACCGTCAGCGTGGCCAAGGTGCGCGCCGAGCTCGCGCGCCAGGGCGTCCGGCTCGACTGAGCCGGTCGAATCGCCGTCGTGGACCTTGTCGCCGTCCTCTCCTCGCTCGGGAGCCTCGCGCTCCTCGGCTGGATCGTCATCGCCGTCGTCCAGCTCCGGCTGCAGTACGTCCAGCGGCGCGAGGAGATCGTGCTGCGGCTGTACGAGCCGCTGCTGTCCGAGCCGCTGACCCGCGCGTACTGGCGGGTCCAGCGGTGGTCGTTCAGCAACCACGCGTCGTTCCTGGCCGGCGCCACGCTCGACGACTGGGTGGCGTTCGACCAGGTCGCCACGTTCTACGAGACGATGGGCGTGATGCACCACCGGGGCGTGGCGAGCCTCGCGCTCCTCGACGAGCTGCTCACCGAGTCGATCTTCGAGGCGTGGGACCGGTGTGCGCCGATCATCCGCGGTGAGCGTGAGCGGACGGGCACGCCCCAGAAGTACGCCGCGTTCGAGCGGCTCGTGGCGCTGCTCGAGCTGCACCTCGCGGCGAAGGGCGTGGCGCGGCCGGGGCGGGCCACGACGTAGGGGTTGTGGCGCGGCCCGGCGCGGCCCCGGCGGCGCGGAGCTCGGCGGCGCGGAGCTCGGCAAGGGCGGCGCGGTCGGTTTCCGTCAGCCATTCCTATGGCGACTCGTGTCCGCGAGCCGGCCGTCGCCGGGCGCCTCCGGCAGTCCTCCCCGCAACCATCACCCGCCGGGCAGTCCCCCTGCGCATAGGTGACGGGACGTGGGCAGCCGGGCGCGGCTAAGAGTCCTGTGGCGCATACGTGGTGGCAGCCAGCGGTTGGAAACGTCCCCGGGGGCGGGCGCAGGGCGGGCGCTCGGCGCGGGGCGGGCGCGCCGTGGCGGCATGCCGTCAGATGCCCCCCGGGAGGGCGCTATCCGGGAAGCCTGGCGCCCGAGACGGTCCCGGCGCCCGGGATCGCAACCTTCGAGGCTCTACGGCCCCCCGGGGGGACACCTGCCCCGAAACTCGAGCCGGGCCGCGCATAGTGCCCCGCGGGGGGACATCTGCGCGGAAAGGCCGGCCGCACGCGCGGCGGACGCGACCGCACTCGGACGCCCCAGAAGTACGCCTCGTTCGAGCGGCTCGTGGCGCTGCTCGAGGTGCACCTCGCTGCGAAGGGCATGGCACGGCCGGGTGTCGGGGCTCCGCAACAGGAGTGGGCGCCAGGCTTCGAGGGCGAGAGGCCGGTGCGCGAGGGAGTCTGGGCCACTCGCCAAGCGAGCAGTTGCCAGGCCGGGGGAGCGTGAGCGCAGGCGAACCTCAGCCGGCGCGCCGTCCGAGGTCCTAGTCCCGCGGGGCAGCGATCTTGGCGAAGGCGACTGCAGAGTCCTTCGACTGCGCGCCGATCTTGAACTTGCCGTGCGGGCCGGTCACCCACACCTCGTACAGGCCGGGCGCGGGCTGGACCAGGAAGGCCTCAGAGCCGATCCCCGGAAGGGCAACTGGAGCCGCGAGCAGCGACGCCGCCGTCCGAGTCGCGTACTCGGTGTCGTCCATGAGCGAGACGACGACGCCCACGATGCTCGGATTGCTGCCGAACACCACCAGGTACTGGCAGACCACCGCGGTACCTGTCGTCGGGTCCTTCTGCGTGTCGGTGCTGTCGAACTTGGCCGGACCCTGCGGATACGTGGCGGCCTCGACCTCGGCCTTGGTGAGCGCCGAGCAGACATCGCCGCCGAACTGGCCGATCCCTGAGGACGCAGTCCCCGCCGAGGCTGCCGCGGCGCTGGCCGTGGACCCGGGCGAGGACACCGGCCCAGTCGTGGCCGTCGAGCCGCCGCAGGAGGCAAGCACAAGGGACGCGGTCACCGCCGCGAGGAGAATGGCACGCCGCATGTCGAACCCCGTGAGCAGATCGCAGAGTTCCGCTGCGCCGGCATGGCGACCACGGGGCCACCGTGGCGGCCGCAGCCCGGCGGCTCGATGAGCGGCCGGCCCAAATGCTAGCCCCTCTTGGCGGGCGCCGCCTGGGGTCGGCGGCCGCGCACCCGACGGACCCTCAGCCGATCAGCCGAACGGAGGCGCGCGCGGGCGGTCGCCGCGAGATCGAGCCGCTCGTGCTGCGGCATCGTGCAGTGGTGGCCGGCCCGGGCGTAGGACCTGCGTGCCCGCCCTCGGCGCGGGGCGGGCGCAGGGCGGGCGCTCGGCGCGGGGCGGGCGCGCCGTGGCGGCATGCCGTCAGATGCCCCCCGGGAGGGCGCTATCCGGGAAGCCTGGCGCCCGAGACGGTCCCGGCGCCCGGGATCGCAACCTTCGAGGCTCTACGGCCCCCCGGGGGGACACCTGCCCCGAAACTCGAGCCGGGCCGCGCATAGTGCCCCGCGGGGGGACATCTGCGCGGAAAGGCCGGCCGCACGCGCGGCGGACGGCGGAGCTGCGCCGCGGCTCGGCGTGCGTTGCACCCACGATGTCGGCCGTGTTCAGCGGCGCTCGGCCCCGCGGGCGACCACGTCGCGGAGGGCGGCCATGTCGCGGAGGGCGGCCACGCGCGGACGGTCCTTCTCGCGGCGGGCCATGGTGATGGTCGCCAGCTGGTCCGATGGCGAGGCCGCCCAGACCGCGTCCCCGAACGCCTCGACCCGGGTCGCGCGTCGCACGGCAGATCCTCGTACGGCCGCCACGGGCGGCGCGCCGTCGAGATCCGAGCCCGCGCGGCAGCGTCGTCGAAGGCGACTGCAGAGTCCTTCGACTGCGCGCCGCCCTGAACTTCCCGTGCGGGCCGGTCACCCACACTTCGTACAGGCCCGGCGCGGGCTCGGCCAGGAAGGCCTCGGAGCCGATCGCCGGAAGAGCGACGGAGCCGCGAGCAGCGACGCCGTCGTCCGAGTCGCGTACGCGGTCTCGTCCATGAGCGAGACGACGACGCCCACGATGCTCGGTTACTCCGAACACCACCAGGTACTGGCAGACCACCGCGGTCCCGTTGTCGGGTCCTTCTGGGTGTCGGTGCTGTCGAACTTGGCCGGGCCCTGCGGATACGTGGCAGCCTCGACCTCGGCCTTGGTGAGCGCCGAGCAGACATCGCCGCCGAACTGGCCGGTCCCTGACGGACGAGGTCCCCGCCGAGGCCGCCGCGGCGCTGGCCGTGGACCCGGGCCCGGGCGAGGACGCCGGCCCGGTCGTGGCCGTCGAGCCGCCGCAGGCGGCAAGCACAAGGGACGCGGTCACCACCGCGAGGAGCATGGCGACGCCGCATGTCGAACTCCGTGAGCAGATCGCAGAGTCCCGCTGCGCCGGCATGGCGACCACGGCGGCCACCGTGGCGGCCGCAGCCCGGCGGCTCGATGAGCGGCCGGCCCACATGCTAGCCCCTCTTGGCGGGCGCCGCGCCGGTCGGCGGCCGACGCACTCAGCGGGTCCTCAGCCGGTCGCGCCGAGCGCGAAGCCGTCCCCGGGGCAAGACCCCTCAGCCGACCCCGCCGAACAGCTTCTGGACCTCGCGCAGCGCCTCGGCCAGCGCATCGATGTCGGCGGTCGTGTTGAAGACGCCGAACGACGCGCGGGCGGTCGCGGCGAGGTCGAGCCGCTCGTGCAACGGCATCGTGCAGTGGTGGCCGGCCCGGATGGCCACGCCGAACCGGTCGAGCACCTGGGCCACGTCGTGAGGGTGGATGCCCGGCAGGTTGAACGAGACCACCCCGCCGCGCTGCTCCGCCGGCGGACCGTAGAGCTCGATCCCCGGCACCGTGCGCGGCAGGACGTCGAGCGCGTACGCCACCAGCTCCTGCTCGTGGGCGCGGATGCGGTCCATCCCCAGGTCGCGCAGGTAGTCGGCAGCGGCGCCGAGCCCGATCGCGGCCGAGATGTCCGGCGTGCCCGCCTCGAACTTCCAGGGGATCTCGTTCCACTCGGAGCGGCGCAGGTGGACCTCGCGGATCATGTCGCCGCCGCCGAGGAAGGGCGGCATCGCCTCGAGCAGCTCCCGGCGCCCCCAGAGCACGCCCGAGCCCGTGGGCGCCATCGCCTTGTGGCCGGAGAACGCGTAGAAGTCGCAGCCGATCGCCTCGACGTCGACCGGCATGTGCGGCACCGCCTGCGCCCCGTCGATCACGACCAGCGCGCCCGCCTCGTGCGCCTTGCGGGTCATCTCCTCGACCGGATTGACCGTGCCCAGCATGTTCGACACGTGCGTGAACGACACGAGCTTGGGCTTGAGGCGCAGCAGCACCTCGAACACGTCCTGGCGCAGCACCCCGTCGTCGGTGATCGGGATGAACTCCAGATCCGCGTCCTTCTCCTGGGCCAGGATCTGCCACGGCACGAGGTTCGAGTGGTGCTCCATCTCGGTCAGCACGATCACGTCGCCCCGGCCGATGTGGCGCCGCCCCCACGAGTAGGCGATGAGGTTCAGGCTCTCGGTGGCGTTGCGCGTCCAGATGATCGTGTGCGGGTCGGACACGCCGATCAGCTTGGCGACCTTGACGCGGGCGCCCTCGTAGTCCGCGGTCGCGCGCTCCGAGAGCGCGTAGATGCCGCGATGGACGTTCGCGTTGTCGTGGCGGTAGTAGTCGTCCATGGCGTGGACGACCGCCAGGGGCTTCTGCGAGGTGGCGGCCGAGTCGAGGTAGACGAGGCTGTGGCCGTGCACCTGCTGGTCGAGGATCGGGAAGTCGGCACGGAGCGCGACGGGGTCGAGCGGGGCGGTGACGGGGCGCGTCTCGGTGGTCATCGCTGTCCCCTATCGGCCGGCGGCCGCGGGCTCCTGGGGGACGGCCAGCGCCTCGTCGGGAACGTCGGCGTCGAGGCCGTTCTCGCGCAGGATCGGGCCGTAGCCCTCCTCCTCGAGCCGCAGCGCGAGGTCCTTGCCGCCGCTGGTGACGATGCGGCCGGCGGCCAGCACGTGCACCACGTCGGGCTCGATGTAGTTGAGGAGGCGCTGGTAGTGCGTGATCAGCAGCACGCCCATGTTCGGGTTGAGCTGCGCGTTCAGGCCCTCGGCCACGATCCGCAGGGCGTCGATGTCGAGACCGCTGTCCGTCTCGTCGAGGATCGCGAACTCCGGCTCGAGCATCGCCATCTGGAGCATCTCGAGGCGCTTCTTCTCGCCGCCCGAGAACCCGTCGTTGACGTAGCGGGCCGCGATGCCGTCGTCCATCTTGAGCAGCGCCATCTTGGCGCGCATGCGCTTGCGGAACTCGAGCATCGTCACGCCGCCCTTGATGGCGTCGGTCGGGTCGATCTCCGGGTTCTTGTCGATGCCCTGGAGGCGCGCGTTGAGCGCCGAGCGGATGAAGCTCGCGACGCTGAGGCCGGGCACGGCGGTGGGGTACTGGAAGGCGAGGAACAGGCCCAGCCGCGCCCGCTTGTCGGCCGACAGCTTGAGCAGGTCGTAGCCCTTCCAGGTGACCGATCCGCCCTTGACCACGTACGCCGGGTGCCCCATCAGCGCGTACGAGAGGGTGGTCTTGCCCGAGCCGTTGGGACCCATGATCGCGTGGGTCTCGCCCTTGCGGATCGTCAGGTTGATCCCCTGGAGGATCTCGTGTTCCGGGTGGGCTGACGGGGCGACCCGGAGGTCACGGATGACGATCTCGCGGTCGGTCGCGTCGGTCACGAAGGTGTGCTCCTGCTGGTTCGTGGGCGCCGGGGCGCGGCGGAATGGTGAGGGGTGGCGTCCTCGACCTACGCGAGCCCGGCCTGGGACGCGGCCGGCTCGCGCGGGTCGAGGACGATGTGGCGGACTGGGACGAGGTCCGCCAGGGTGAGCGAATCGAGGGTGCCCGTGATGGCGTCGCGCACCTTGACCCACAGGAGGTTCACGGTGCAGCGCGCCGAGCGGGCGCAGGCGGCGTGATCGGGATCGTCAGACGCGCAGAACATCGGGGCGATCGGCCCCTCGAGCGCGCGCAGCACCTCGCCCATCCGGATCTCGGCGGGCGGGGCGGTCAGCTCATAGCCGCCGTGGGCGCCGCGGGTGGCGATGACCAGGCCCGCCTCGCGGAGGCTCGTGACGAGCTGCTCCAGGTAGGCGCGCGGCAGGTCCTCGTCGGCGGCGATCTCCGAGAGGCTGGCGGGGCCGTTCCCGTAGCGCCGGCCGAGCTGCACCATCAGGCGGACCCCGTACTCGCCCTTCGTGGAGAAGGCGACGGCGCCGGATCCGTGGTGCTTGGTGCGGTGCGAGGCGGTAGCGGTCAGGGGACGAGTCCTCGGTTGATGCGGGCGTCGGGCGGCGGGTGGAAGCGGCTGGTTCGGTCTGGTCCGCTGGCGCCGGCGCGAGGCCGGCGAGCGTGGCGGCCCGACGGGTCGGAGTTCGCCGGGGGGACGCCCGCGGCAGGGAGCGCCGCGCCGGAGAATTCCGACCATTCGGGTCGGGATTGAGTCTAGATCGCGCGCGCGAGGTCGTCAACGAGGGTGGTAGCCGCGCCGAATCCGCAGCCGCCCGTCTGGCAGGTCCATCTCTCGAGCGGTGCCCGGCGCCCGGACACTCCTGCTGCCGGTCCCGTTCGCGCTGGCCGCGTTCTCGCCTGGCGGCCGCTCGTCGCTATGCTCACGGGACGTGAGCGATGAGAACCCCAAGCGATCGACATGGCAGATCCAGACGTCAAGGAGATAGCGCGGGCGGTGGCCGCGGCCACGTCAACCGCGTCTGCGCACGGCCTGCCCGTCGACGAGGCGATCGTCCTCCGCGCCTCCAACAGGTTCACCCTGCGCCTGTTGCCGTGCGACGTCCTCGCTCGAGTCGCGCCCAAGACGCACGGGGCGGCCCAGTTCGAAGTCGATCTGGCGACGAGACTGGTCGGCCCCGACATCCCCGTGGCGGCGCTCGATCCTCGAGTGGAGCCGCGCGTCTACGGGCGGGACGGCTTCTCGATCACCCTGTGGACCTACTACGCGGCCGAGCCGTCTCGCGATCTCTCGCCGGGCGACTATGCCAGCGCGCTCGCTCGGCTTCATCGCGGCATGCAGCGCTGTGATCTCCTGACGCCCCACTTCACGGATCGGGTCGACGAAGCCGAGCGGATCGTCGGGAGGGTCGAGCGGACCGGCGTGCTCAGCGACGCCGACCGGAACCTCCTCACGACGACGTTCACCACGGTCAGGCGCGAGATCAGCGAGCGAAGAGTGCCGGAGCAGCTCCTGCACGGCGAGCCGCACCCTGGGAACGTCCTGAACACGGCGTTCGGTCCGCTCTTCATCGACTTGGAGACGTGCTGTCGCGGCCCGATCGAATTCGACCTCGCGCACGTCTCCGACGAGGTCGCCGAGCGCTATCCAGACGTCGACCACGCGCTGCTCGGACAGTGCCGGGCCCTCGTCCTTGCGATGGTCGCCGCCTGGCGGCTGGATCCCGACGACCGGCTGCCGGGCGGGAGCCAAGCGGCCCGAGAGCTCCTTGCCGCGTTGCGGGCAGGTCCGCCGTACCCGGCGCTCAGCGCCATCACCGGCCCAGACTCAGACTCCGCGCCGTCACTGGCCTAGCGTGATCATCGCTTGCGCTGAGGGCCGCAGGAGCAAGGCCATCCTTCGCTGACAGAGAGCCTCGGCGGCCAGGGGGTCGTGGTCAGAGGCTTCGGACGTTGCCGCTGATGCCCACCACACAGTCGTACGCCTGAATCGCCCAGGCCTTGTTGACGTCGGCCCGACTGTTGTCAATCGAGGCACGAGTGGCCACGGCGTGTATCGTGATCACGAGCGGACGTGCAGGACACCGAGACGCAGTTCGGGACGTGGGTCAGCTACTCGGGTGTCGATGCCGTCGTCCTCGCCGTGGTCCTGCTCGCGATCGCTGCCGTGCTCGGCGTCCTCGGACGCAGGCTGGCGTCGCCGCTCCAACCCCGGCGGCCCGGCCGCGGGATCGCCGTGCTCATCGGGTCGATGTGGCTCCTCTCGATCCTGACATTCCTCATCTGCATCAGCGTCTACATCACCCAGGAGCTCGCCGCCTACCCGGACCCCTCGAACGCGGCGCCGGTCGACCCCATCAGCCCCGTCACCGACTCGCTCGTGGTCGTGACCTTCGTCGCGATCTTCGCGATCGTCTTCTATCGACCTGGGGGTGGGTTCCTACGAGCCTTCGGCGGCGGCATCATCGGCGCCCTGGCGGCTCCTCTGATCTTCGAGCTGCCGTTCGACCTCATCGTCATCGCCCGAACGTATCCTCCCATTCCGCCCGACCCGACCCTCTACCGGCTGCTGTTCTTCGCGCCGCTGTTCCTGATCGAGATCTCGACGTTCTCGATGCTCGCCCTGTCGCCGATGGTCCGGTTGTCGAGGCCCACGCTGCTGGCGCTCGCCGCGATGTTCGCCGTCTTCGCCGGCTGGGCGGTCCTGTTCGGGTTCGCCTACCCGGCCTCGTTCGGCCCGTACGCCATGAACATCGCGTCGAAGGTCCTCGCGTTCCTTGCCGCCATCACCCTGTTCCTGCCGGACGGCTGGCGGCAGGCGTACGCCGCCAGGGCGGAGCGCCACGAGGACGAGCGCGTCGAGCGGGTTGGCCTCTAGCGTCGCTGTCAGGGCTGGCCAGCGTGCCACGGCCCTTCGACTGGACGGCATGGCGCTCCACGGCGACCGCCGGGGATGCGGGCGCCTGGCGCCGCCCGCCGCGCTAGGTTCGGCGAGACCCGGCCGAGGCGTGGCGCGCGGCGCACAGGAGCTGGACGCGCACGACGGCGACGAGGAGGAACAGGACCCCGATCGCCGACGCCACCCACAGCGCCGGGAGGAGCGCCAGGATCTCGCGGCCCACCTCGACAGAGCCGAGGACGAAGCGCGCGACGCGGCTGTAGAGCGCGAGGAGGACCCACGGACCGAAGGCGAACAGCCAGCTGAGGGTGACCAGGCCCACACCGTGCCCGGACGGGTCGAGCCGGACGAGGGCCTCGCGGATGCGCGCGAGGGCGGTGAGGATGTTCGGGCCCGGGAGCAGCGCCTCCACCACGGCCCAGCGCGGCGTCACCCGTGAGTAGCCCAGCCCGAGCGCGGGCAGGTTGTCGACCACCCGGCTGATCCAGGCGGCCCAGCAGGCCATCGCGAGTGTGAGCGCGAGCAGCCACGTGACCAGGAGCGGGACCACGTCGGGGAAGGCGGCGCGGACCTGGAGCGAGAGCTCCGCCTCGAAGGCCGGATACGCCCACAGCGTGAGGGCGGTGGTCGCCGCGAAGGCGAGGACGATCGCGGGGAGCACCAGGAGGGCGCGGACGCCGGCGTCGCGGTACGGGCGCAGCGCCGCCGGGGCGACCTCCCCGCCCACGGTGGGCAGGGTGTCGGCGGTGGCGCCAGTGAGCTCCCTCGGCGCGTGGCAGCGGTAGCAGGACGAGGTCCGCTTCTGGTTGATCGACCGGCAGCTGCTGCAGATCCAGGCCCCGCTGGTCTGGGTTGCCATCGCGCCCTTCCCCCTTTGCCAGGTGCCGATGGACGCACGCGCATCGTAGCGGGACCGAGGGGGCGGCCGCTCGGGGCCGAGCGCACGGCACGGCCAAGCGGCGGCGGCGGGGAGCGCCCGGCATCGCGCCTCGCGCCCCCGCCGACCTGCCCGCTCAGCACATGGACCGGAACTCGAGGTGGCCGGGGTTGCTCGCGCCGCCTGCCCAGTCCTGGCCCTCGCCCCAGACGAGCATCGGGGCGCCGCAGCTGTTGATCCCGATGCCCATGTAGTCGCCGTACGGGAACATGAACCCGTTGGGCTGCGACTGCCCCTGGGCCGGGTCGTAGGCGGAGACCTGCGTCGACGCCCCGCTCCAGGTCGCCCCGCCGTCGGTCGACGAGCGCAGCCACACGTTCCAGCCGTTCATGTGGTCGATCGGGCTGCCCGCGCGGTCGTCCATCCAGGCCACCGACACATGGCCGGCGGCGCCGCCGATCACGGTCGGGTACAGGGCGTAGCAGGCGGCGTCGGCGCAGCCCGAGGCCGTCTTGTCGTCAACCCGGCCGAGCGAGGTCCAGGTGACGCCGCCGTCGCCGGAGCTGAACAGGTTCACGATGGGCGGGCTCTTGCGCGTCGTCGACGACTGGCCCTGGCCCGCGGCGAGGTAGACCGTCCCGCCGGCGTCGATGCCGATGGCATCCTGGGGGCTCCAGTAGGCGAACCCGCACTTGCTGAACGGGCAGTCGGGGCCCTGCACCGCGGTGCTCACGAGCACGAAGCTGGTGTCGAGCGTGCCCGCAGTGGTCCGCGACACGCGGTAGTCCACGGCCGGATTGCCCGAGCATGAGCTCGACTGGCAGTCGGCCCACGCGAAGACCACGTTGCCCTGCGCGTCCACGACGCCGCCCTCGGCGAAGGCGACGACGTCGGTCTTGAGCACGGTGGACTGCGTCCAGGAGGCGCCGCCGTCGGTGGAGCGCGCGATGAAGTGGTTGGCCGCCTGGGAGTAGGCGAGGTACAGCCCGCTCGGCGCCGCGACCAGCTTCTCGTGGTCGCAGTTCTTGCAGTCGTGGGTGTTGACCTTGGCGGCCTGCGTGAACGTGGCGCCGCCGTCGGTGGACTTGACCACGATGACGTCGGTGTGGCCGCCGTTGAGGCCGTAGCCGAGGTAGGAGAGGTAGACGGCGCCCGACGCGTCGATGGCGAGGCTCGGGTCGGCCTGCTTGGTGTAGGTGACCCCGTCGACGGGCGCGGTCCACGCGGCGTGCGGCACGGTCCAGTGGACGCCGCCGTCGGTGGAGGTCTGGACGTAGGTGGCATGCGGGCTGGCCGAGGCCGGGTCGCACGTGGGATCGCCCGGGTAGTGCGTGACCGCGACCACGATGAGCTGCCCGCTCCGAACCAGTGTGGGCTCCCAGTCGTCACCGCCGCAGTAGCCCAGGCGGACGGGCGAGGGCGGCGTGTGGCCCGCCAGCGCGCTCGACGGCAGCAGCGCTCCGAGCAGGAGCACGCCCACGAGCAGGATCCGGAACCTCGACATCGCGGTCCTCCAGAACACGGCCCCCGCCCCGGGCGCTTCCGTGCGCCTCACGACCCCGAGGTCCGGCTGCGCACGCTACGCGTCGGCGGCCGCGTCCGTCAACGGCGTGGATCGCGTGCCGGCGCGCCGCGGCTAGGCGTCGGAGATCGCGAACGCCACCGTGCGGCCGTGGACCTGGGTGATCGCCAGCCAGACCTTGACCATCTCCTCGAGGATCTTGGCGTTCGGGAGGCCGCCCGCGTCCTCGGCGCGGAAGCCGATCTCGGACGCGAGGGCCAGGGCGACGCGCTTCGCGTCGGGGTCATCGCCGGCGACGAACATCGCGGCCTTGACGGTTCGCGCGCCGGCCGTGGTGAAGTTCTCGAAGCCGGTCGTGTTGAACGCCTTGACCAGCTTCGCGCCCGGGAGCAGCTGGGCCAGGTCCTGCGTGGTGGAGCGTGCCGTGACCTCGGCGTCGAAGCGGTTCATGGCGTCGATCACGATGCGGCCCGCCATCGGCGGCAGCTCGGCGACGGTCGCGTTGATCGCCACGGGCCGCAGGGCGAAGACCACGACGTCGGCGCCGTCAACGGCCTCGGCCGGCGGGGCGGCAACGGCGTCGGGGATCTCTGCGAGCGCGATTTGGGTCTTGGTGCTGTCAGGGTCGCGCACGCCGAACACGACGTCATGGCCCACGGCCGCGAACGCCCTGCCCAGGCCGCCCCCGACGTTGCCGGCTCCGAGGATCGCGATGCGCATGGCTGCCTCCGCATCAGCGGGCGCCCGGCGGCGCCACCTGCCCCCATTCTCGCGCCCGAGCCCGGCTTGTCCACCCGAGGGGCCAGGAGACGCCGGTCGCGGCCGTCGGCTCGCTCTCGCCTCGACGCGCCGACACCCCCCTTTGGGGGGACCTCCGTACGGTCGCGCGCGCCTACGCTGGGGGGTACGTTCCGCGACGGGCGCCTGCCGCGGGCGACACACGCGTTGGGGGCGACAGAAGGCCGATCGTGGCGATTCAGGACGTGGCACCAGCTCCGGACGCCGCCAGAGGCCAGCCTCGCACTGGGGCTGGGCTCCGCGCCGCTCGCCCGTCGGCCTCGAGCCGCTCCGCCGCGCTCCAGGCGATCGTCGGCCGCCTCACCCCCGACCTCGACCTCGACGCGGTGCTCCACGATGTCGTCGCCGGAGCCCAGGCGCTGTTCGGCGCGGAGCGGGCGGGCCTGTGGCTGCTCGGCGAGGGCGAGCACCCGCTCCGGCTCGGCGCCCAGGAGGGACTGGGGCAGGAGCTCGTCGACGCGCTTGCGCTCGTCACCCGGGACGACGACCTGCCCGGCGTCCGGACCGCCGCGGGACGGGGCATGGTCGTCCTCGACCAGCCGGAGCACGACGCCCGCCTCGGCGACGTCTTCCGGCGGACGGGCGTCCAGGCGACGGCCTACGTGCCCTTGGTGGCCAACGACAAGGCGATCGGCCTGCTGCTGCTGTGCCACCTCACGGCACACCCATGGGACGAGGCCGAGCGCGACCTGTGCGCGGCGTTCGCGGCCCAGATGGCGAATGCGGTGGCGACCGCCCGCCTGTCGGGCTCGGTCCGCGCCGGCGCCGAGCGGCTGCGCGCCATCGGGGAGCTGTCGGCGCGCCTGAACCGGATCCAGGACGTCGAGGGCGTGGGCGAGGCCATCGTCGCCGGGATGGACCGCCTCATCCGCCACGACACCATCCGCGTCTACCGCGTGGACCACGACGCCCAGATCTGCGAGCCCATCGCGTTCCAGGGCGAGTTCGTGGGCATCGGCCGCCCGACGACCGAGATGCTGCGCCTGCCGATGGGCGTCGGGCTGACCGGCTGGGTGGCCGTGCACAACCAGCCGATCCGCCTGGGCGACGCCACAAGCGACCCGCGGTCGGTGCAGGTGGGCGCGAATCGCGACGCGACCTCGATGCTCCTGGTCCCGATGAGCTGGGAGGACCGGGTGACGGGCGTGATCGTCGTCTCGGCGGTCGGCTACGACCAGTACACCGACGACGACGAGCGGATGCTCGAGATCTTCGCGGGCTACGCGGCGCAGGCGATGGCCAACGCGGAGGCGTTCAGCGAGATCCGCCGCCAGCGCGCCGAGCTCAGCCACCGCCTCGACAGCCAGCGCCGCCTCCTCCAGGTCAACGAGCGGCTGCTCTCGACCCTCGACCCGCGGGGCGTGCTCGAGATGATCGCCGACTCGCTCAAGGCGGTGGTCGCCTACGACGCGCTGACGATCTACCGGATCGACTGGTCCACCCGGATGCGCCGGGCGGTGGTCGCCCGCGACCGCTTCGCAGAGCTGATCCTGCAGCACGAGAGCGGCGTCGACGACGGGCTCACCGGCTGGGTGATCCGCCAGGCGGAGGCGGTGCTCGCCAACGACGCCCACCTCGACCCGCGGGTCATGCAGATCCCGGGCACGCCCGAGGAGCCCGAATCGATGATCGTCTGCCCGCTGATCGCGGGCGGCGAGACCGTGGGCACGCTCAACGTGTCGCGGATGGGCGGGGTCGAGTCGCACTTCGGGCACGATGAGTTCGAGCTGGTCCAGCTGTTCGCCGCCCAGGCGTCGATCGCGCTGCGCAACGCCGATGCGCACGGCGAGATGATGACCCGCGCCGAGCACGACGCCCTGACCGGGCTGCGCAACCACGGCGCCTTCCAGCGCGAGCTGGGCGAGATGGTGGCGGCGGGCGCGCCGTTCGCGCTGCTGATGCTCGACCTCGACGCGTTCAAGTCGTTCAACGACTCCCACGGCCATCCGGCGGGCGACGCGCTCCTCGCCAGGATCGCCGCCGCGATGCGCGACACCCTGCGCGAGGACGACCGCGTCTACCGGTACGGCGGCGACGAGTTCGCGATCATCGTGCCCCGGGCCGACGCGGCGGCCGCACGCCACATCTCCGACCGCGTCCGAGCGGCCATCGCGCGGCTCACCGAGACCGACGGCCCGACCGTCAGCGCCTCCGCGGGCGTCGCCGTCCACCCCGACGACGGCTGCACCAAGGACGAGCTCGTGGCGACCGCGGACCGCGCGCTCTACCTCGCGAAGCCGACGACGCGATCGCGAATGGGCGCCGACGACCCGACCCGCGACCCGTACCTCGCGGCCGTCGACCAGACGACGCTGCGGCTCATGGAGCGCCTCGAGCCCGCGGAGCTGCTGCGCGACATCGTGGAGCGCGCGGCGTCGCTCGTGGGCGTCAAGCACGGCTACCTCTACCTGCTCGAATCGGCCGCCGACGGCGACCTCGACCTCGTGGTCCGCGTGGGGACCGGCGTGTTCGCCAACCTCATCGGCTACCGCCTGCCGCGGGGCTCGGGGATCGGCTGGGAGGTGATCGGTTCGGGGCGCGCCCTGGTGGTCGACGACTACGCGGAGTACCCGAAGCGCTCCGAGGACCTCACGGGCACCGAGTTCGGCGCCGTCTGCGCCATGCCGCTCACCTCGGGCGACGAGACCGTCGGCCTCATCGGGCTCGCATCGGGGGACGCGGGCCGCCCCTTCTCCGAGCGCGAGGTGCAGGCGCTCGCCCGGTTCGCCCAGCTGGCCTCGATGGCGCTCGACTACGGCCGCCTCTTCGAGCGCGCCCAGACCGAGGTGCGCCAGCGGGCCCACGCTGCGCTCCACGACACGCTCACCGGCCTGCCCAACCGGACCCTGCTCCTCAACCGCCTCTCCGAGCTGCTCCAGCCTGAGGGGAGGGTGCTGCCGGGGGGCCGAGGGCGCTCGTCGGGGTCCCGGGTGGCGCTGGTCCTGATCGACCTCGACCGGTTCACGCTGGTGAACGAGACGCTGGGCCACACCACCGGGGACCTGCTGCTTGCCGGCGTCGCGGAGCGTGTCGTGGCGGCGGCGCGGACCACCGACACCGTGGCGAGGCTGGGCTCCGACGAGTTCGGGGTGCTGCTCGGAACGGTGCGCTCCGTGCGGGAGGCGGAGCGCGTCGCCCAGCGCATCGAGCGCGAGCTGGCGGCGCCATTCGACCTCGACGGGCAGGAGGTCCAGATCACCGCGTCGCTGGGCCTCGCCATCGGGCGCACGCTGGACACCTACCCCAACGACCTGCTCCGCGAGGCCGAGATCGCCCTCCACCGCTCGAAGGCCGATTCCGCCCTGGGCACCGTGCTGTTCGACCCGGAGATGCGCGCCCAGACGCTCGAGCGCGCCGAGCTCGAGCACGACCTCCGCCGGGCGATCGAGCGGAACGAGCTGCTGCTCCACTACCAGCCGCTCGTCAGCCTGGAGTCCGGCGTGGTGGTGGGGATGGAGGCGCTGCTGCGCTGGCAGCACCCGGTGCGCGGCCTGATCCCGCCGCTCGCGTTCATCCCGCTGGCCGAGGAGACGGGCCTCATCCTGCCCATCGGGCGCTGGGTGATCGAGACCGCCTGCGCCCAGCTCCGCGACTGGCAGCGCCGGCTGCCGGCGGCACGGGGGCTCGCGCTGTCGGTGAACATCTCCGCCCGGCAGTTCGCGCAGGCCGACCTGGTGGGCACCGTCGCGCAGATCCTGGACCACACCGGGATCGACCCGGCGCGCCTGGAGCTCGAGATCACCGAGAGTGTGGTGATGGACCAGAGCGAGGCGTCGGTGGAGCGGCTCCGGGGACTGCGCGCCCTGGGGGTGCGACTGGTGCTCGACGACTTCGGCACCGGGTACTCATCGCTGGCGTACCTTCGCCGCCTGCCGCTCGACACCATCAAGGTGGACCGCTCGTTCGTGTCCGGGCTGGGCGAGGAGCCGGTGGACCTGCCGATCGTCAAGACCGTCATCGCGCTCGCCCACGGCCTGGGCATCGACGTGGTGGCCGAGGGGATCGAGACGCAGGCGCAGCTCGAGGCGCTGCGTGCGCTCGCGTGCGACCGCGGCCAGGGGTACTGGTTCGCCCGCCCGCTCGCCGCCGACGGCATGGAGGGCCTGCTCGGACGGGCCTCCGACGGGCGGGTGGTGCTGCCGGGCTGAGCCTGGCCTGGCCGGCCGGCTGGCGGACGACCCTCGCCGCCACCGCACACCTCCCCGCCACCGCACATTGAAACGGGGCCCGGCTGGTGTGCCGAGCCCCGTCGCGCAGCTGCTGTCAGCGGCGGCTGCCGAAGAGGCGCAGGAGCATCAGGAACAGGTTGATGAAGTCGAGGTAGAGCTGGAAGGCGGCGAAGATCGTGGCGTGCTCGGCGGAGCGCATCACCGCCGCCAGCTGGCCGTTGGTGAGGCGCTGGACGTGCCAGGCGGTGAGGACCACGAAGACGCCCACGCCGACGAGCGAGACGATCCAGTCGAGCGCGGACGAGTGCAGCAGCAGGTTCACGAACGACGCCGCGATGATCCCGAACAGCGCCATGACCGCGATCGAGCCGATGCCCGAGAGGTCGCGGTTGGTGACCCTGCCGTAGACCGCCGCCGCGCCGAACATGGCCGAGGCGGAGAGGAACGCGCCGGCGACCGAGCCCGCCGTGTAGAACTGGACGATAACGCCGATCGTGACGCCCATCGTCGCGGCGTAGACGAAGAACAGCAGCATCGCGAGCGTGGCGCTCATGCGGTTGATGCCGAGCATGAACACGAACCCGAGCGCGAGCTGTCCGAGCATCAGCGGCAGCAGGAGCGAGACGGCGAGGTCGGTGATGGCCGGGCTGGTGGCCGTCACGAAGGCGACGCTGGCGGTCAGGAGCAGGCCGGCGAACATCCAGCCGAACGCGCCGATCAGCAGGTGCTGCACCAGCGCCGCCGACGGGCGCACGCCATAGGTGGCCGGGTTCACGGCACGGGGCGGGTACTGATTCACGATTGGCTCCCTTCGGGTGACGCCGTCTGGGCAGGGGCGGTGTTGCTGGTGGTGTCGGTGGCGCCCCCGGCGCCCGGCCTTGCCGCGTCCGTGGACGCGGGAGGTGGTGGCGGGGCGCTGCTCGGCCTGCTCGGCCACGCGGGCGAGGATCCAGAGCAGGTCGGCGAGGCGGTTGAGGTACGGGATCATGAGGCCGTCGCGGATGGCGTCGTCCTGGTGGGCGAGGGTGACGGCGCGGCGCTCAGCTCGGCGCACGATCGTCCGGGCGAGCTCGAGCGCGGCGGACACGCGGGTCTCGCCCGGGACGACGAACTCGCGCGGGAGCTCGACGGCGGCCTCGGTGTCGCGCAGGGCCTGCTCGATCCCCTCGAGCATCGCCTTGGACACGCGGGTCTTGCCCTCGACCTGCTTGTGGCGCGATTCGGGCGCGGTGGCGAGCTCGGCGCCGGCGACGAACAGCTCGCGCTGGATGCGCAGGATGAGCTCGCGCAGCTGGCCGAGCGTGGAGCCGAGGACGCCGTACTGCTCCTTGCTGGCAAGCTCTGCGCGCGCCAGGCCCAGGGCGGCCACCGCCTCGTCGACCGTGCCGAACGCCTCGGTCCGGAGGTCGTCCTTCTGGACCCGGACGTCGTCGAACAGCAGGCCGGTCGTGCCGCCGTCGCCGCGGCCGGTCGCCACGGCGCTCCGGAATGGAAGACGGCTGCTCATCGGGTTCGCTCGCGGATTGTCAGCGGGTCGGGTCCAGCGGGTGAGTGCCCGCTCACCACATGAGGCCCGCGTCGCGCGGGTCCCAGCGCTCGGCGAGGAGCGTCACCTTGACGTCGTGCTCGACAACGCTCTCCGCCTGCTCCTTCACCTGCTGGATCATCGCGCCAGCGTAGGGGCAGAAGGGCGTGGTGAGGATCATCTTGATCTCGGTGGAGTCGGGGCCGAGGACGATCTGCTTGATCAGCGCCAGCTCCACCACGTTCATCCCGATCTCCGGGTCGACGACGGCACGCAGGGCGTCGAGGATCGCGTACTCGGTGGCGCGGCGCTGCGCGTCGAACGCCGTGTCGGTGGCGGGCGGCGCGGGGGCGGTGGCGGCGGCGGTGGCGGTCGGCTCGATCTCGGTCATTGCCCGGAAATCCTAGCACCGGGCTGGGAAATGGCCCGGCATAAGGCTGGGCAAAGGCAGGCCCGTCAGCATCTTGGGCATGGATGACGTCCGGCTCGGCGCACGAGTTCGTGCGGTCCGGGTGCACCTGGATCGCCGGCAGGCGGATGTCGCCGACGCCGCCGGCGTCGGCCGCTCGACCGTTGTCCGTGTCGAGCACGGTCAACTGGACCGCATGCCGCTCTTCCTGGTCCGGGCGGTCCTCGGCGCGCTCGAGATGGACCTCCAGCTCGTTGCGAGGTGGCGCGGCGGGGACATCGATCGCGTCGCCGACGAGGGCCACGCGATCCTCGTCGGCGTCATCGCCGCACTCCTCGAGGCCCTCGGCTGGACCGTGCAGCTGGAGGTGTCCTTCTCCGTCTACGGCGAACGCGGATCGATCGATCTGCTGGCGTGGCACGCAGCCACGCGCACGCTGCTCGTGGTCGAGGTCAAGGCATCGCTCAACTCGGTCGAGGAGACGCTCCGCCGGCTCGACGTGAAGGTGCGGCTTGCGGCCCAGGTCGCTCGCGAGCGCCTCGGCTGGGATCCCAGCGCCACGGCATTCGCGCTGGTGCTGCCCGACGACGCCACCTCGCGACGGCGCGTGCAGCGGCACGCCCGGGTCATCGACCGTGCCTTCCCGCTGCGCGGTCGAGCCGCGCGGTCGTGGCTGCGGACGCCGTCCGGTGGAGCCGGCATGCTGCTGTTCCTCTCAGATGGCCACCGGGAGGGCCGTATGCGGCGGATCGCCCCACGCCGGCGCGTCCGGAGGGCGAAATCGCAACCTTCGAGGCTCTAGCGGCCTCCGGGGGGACATCTGGCGGGCCGGCGGCCCGCGCCCGCGCCTAGCGCCCTCCGGGGGGGCATCTGGCGGTTCGGGCGGTCCGCCAGCGCGCGCATCGGCGGCGACTCGGACGGCGCCCGTCGCGGCACGGCATCAGCTAGGGAAGGCTCGGCCCGGCGACCACTCCGGCGCGATATCCGGCGGCGGCGCTACCGCATGAGGGCGTCCGCGAGCCCCGCTGTGATCGCCATGCCCGTGGCGGCCTCGATGTAGAGGAACTGGCCGGCCGGGTTGATCTCGAGGAAGACGAATTGATCATCTGGCGTCCGGCGAAGGTCGATGGCCCCAAAGACCAGACCGAGCCGGCGGACGAGTTGCAGCAGCGCGCCCTCCACCTCGGATGGCAGCGTCGCCTCTTCGATGCGCGCGTTGGCGATGTCGACCCGGCTGTCGACCGGGTAGGCGGTGGCGGTGGCGTCGATGGCTGCGCAGTAGACTCGCTCGCCGATGATCGTCACCCGCAGGTCGCAGGCTGCCGGCACGTACTCCTGGAAGATCGCAGGGGCATGCCGCACCTGTCGCAGCAGCGGCACCTCTGCAGCGTCCAAGAGCCGCGTCTCGCGCCACTCATCTTGGGTGGAAGAGAAGGTCTTGTACACCACGTTGCGATATCCCAGGTCGTCGACGAAGGCGACGACGGCATCCGGATCGTTGGTCATGAGCGTGCGCGGGATGGCGAGGCCGACCTCCTTTGCGACCGCGAGCTGATAGCCCTTGCGCGCCGCCCGATCGCCCGCTGCCGGATCGTTGATCCAGAGGGCGTCCAGCGTTGCCCAGAGGGCCCCCAGTGCTTCATAGGTCTCGTTGGCCGCGAATGCCCGGTGACTGGGGCGAACCATGTTGGCCGCGACCGCGGGATACCCCGGACGGCGCCACCAGACGGCCTCGACTGTGTCGAGGTCGAGCCGTCGTTCCCCCATGCCGATCGCGCCCTCTCGGGACCGGTCGCAGCTGGGGTCGGCCGAGAAGCGCAGGCTAAGGGTTGCGCGCTCTGGAAAGGCGGCCACGTCGATGATGTCGACGCGGCCGCCGCGGCGCTCGATCTCGGCACCGACGGTGAGTGCGTGCTCGTCATCGGGCGGGGCGATGATCAAGACGCTCATCGCAGTGCCTGGGTGCGGCCGGTCGGTGCGGCCGGGTCAGCCGAAGGCACCCAGCCCACCGAGCTCGGTCATGAGCCTCTGGTACTCACCGTGCAGCTGCTCGGCGGTGGCCGCCTCTGTCGTGCTCAGCGTGCCCCGTGCCTCGGCCTCGGCAAAACTCTCGAGCGCCTCCTCGATCTGCTGCGCCTGAGCCGCCAGCGATTGGACTTGCTGGTCGCGCAGAGCGCGATGGGAGGCAATCCAGGCATTGGTGTGGTGGGGCGTGGCGAGCGTGAAGGGCGTCGGGTCGATGGCTGGGTCGCCGACATTCCCCGGGTTGCCGCCCGGCTGATCGGAGCCAGCGAGAGTGCCGAAATCGGCCGCTGCGACGGTCGGGCCGACGTCGACCTGGGCCACGGTCGGGCCGACGTCGACCTGGGCCACGGTCGGGCCGACGTCGACCTGGGCAATTGTCGGCTGGTCGAGCTGGGCAATGGTGGGGTGAATATCGGTGACCGCGAGGGTTGGGTTGTCGAGCACCGCGAGCGTCGGGTTGATGTCGAGCCGCGCGAGCGTCGGGTGAATGTCCGAGATCGCCGCCGTGGGATGGTCGAGGACGGCCAGCGTCGGGTGGATGTCCAGTCGCGTGAGCGTCGGGTGGATGTCGACGTACGCGAGCGTCGGCCCGAGCTGCTGATGACCGATCGAGGGCCTGTCTCCGTCGAGGCATGCCTGCATGCGACCGACCTGCCCGTTGGTGAACATGAACATCCCGGCGTCGTCGGTGTAGTCCATGTAGTTCATGAACAGGTCGCCGTTGGGCCCGTTACTACACGTGACGTGGGGGAATACCGGCATCCCGGTGTTGGCGCCCGCGCAATTGGGCGTGTCGGCGACGAAGTCGTCGCCGCTGCAGCCGTTGCCGTCGTCGCCCCAGATGTGGCGCAGATTCAGCCAGTGGCCGATCTCGTGGGTGGCCGTCCGGCCCAGCCCGAACGGCGCGGCGGCGGTGCCCGTGTCGCCGCAGGCGGTGTCGAGGATGACGACACCGTCGGTATCAGCCGGGCCGCCCGGGAATTGAGCATAGCCGAGCAGGCCGCCTGAGAGGTGGCACACCCACAGGTTGAGGTACTTGTCCGATGGCCACGCGTCGGCGCCGCCCGACGAGGCGTGCTTGACGGCGTCGTCGTCGGTAAACGAGGTCTTGCTGGTCTTCACACGCTCGATGCCACCGGTCGGGTTGCCGCTGGGGTTGCTCGTGGCGAGCTCGAACTGGACCCGCGCGTCACCGCAGAGAGGCGCGAAGACGGCTGGTGTGCTTGCGACATCTGGGTTGAGCTTGCGGTAGTCCCGGTTGAGGACCGCGATCTGGCTCTGGACCTGGGCATCGCTGATGTTCTGAGCGGCCGTGTTCCAGACGACATGGACGACGACCGGGATCACCGTCACGCCGCTCCGTTGGGCGGCTCGCGCGCCGAAGACGTATTCCCAGGCGCGCGTCTCGCTCGCGGAGCGCGCCGCGGCGTACGTGGGGTTCGTTCGAAGGAGCCGCTCATGGACCTGCGGCGTGGCACAGGTGCGGACGGTGGGGTTGTCAGACGCTGCCATCGGAACCTCCACTCTCACGGGCGGGTCCGCTGGCGGGCCGAACGGTCAGAATGTCCGGACCTAGGTCGACCACCGAGAGGTGGTGCGCAGGGGACGCCGCCGGGTACAGGTCGAGCCGGTCGCCATCGATGGTCCAGGAGCCGGCTGTACGCTGCGTTCGATCATCCGGGCCAGGGGCGCTCCGGATCAGTGCGCCGTCGGGCGACAGGTCGAACGAGTCGCGCCCGCGAGCGGGCGGGAAGTCACGTTCAGATGGCCGGTAGACTGCCAGCCCGTCGTGGTCCTCCTCGTGTGAGTGGGTCCACGCGCGGCCGATGAGTCGCCTGCGGGAGGAGCTGTCCGACATGGTGCCCTCCCTCCCGTCGGGCCTGTCGCCGGGGACCGGAAGATCCCGCACGTGCAGGGTACAACGGGATTCTTCAGATTCAACCGACGATATCCCCGGATCCAGGCTGCAGGGCGCGCCGAGCCGATCGGGGCGCGACGGGCCCGACGAGCGACGCCAACGCTGGCCAGACGGCGACCCCCCGCATCGGCCGAGTCGGCCCAGCAGCCCCTAGACCACGACCCCCGCGATGCGCAGGCTCGGCGGCAGGCTGCCCGCCTCGTCGGTTGACAGGCCGGGCCCCGACAGCGACCCGTCGGCGGCGAAGAACTCGGCGTACTCGGCGCGGTGCGCACCGGCGTACGCGTAGGCGTGCGCGATGCCCATCAGCCGCAGCTCCGGGTTGTCCTTGAGCAGGTCGGTGACGGTGGCGCCGGCCGCCCGCATCTCGAGCACCTGGCGCACGGTCACGCGAGAGCCGTAGCAGAACGGCTCGCCGTTCATCACGAGCGGGTCGGACTTGACCCACTTGATCGTCATCGCCGCGCGCTCCTAGATGCCCTTGTAGAGCTTCGAGGTGACCGGGTTCCACTCGCGGGCGTCGCCGCGGATGTTGTGGTACCGCTTGAGCACGGCCACGGCCGCGTCGATCCCGCGGTCCGCCGACGCCATCTCGTCGCCCGAGGCCACGCCGCGCGCGCCGGTGCGGATCCCCTCGAGCACCCGCACGACGTCCATCACGGCCACCTTCTTGTGGCGGAACACCGTCGCCGACGCGTCGGCGAACTCCTTGAGGAAGAACGTGTCGTCGCTCGCCACGCACAGCGCCAGGCGGTCCACCATGACCTCGGCATCAGCGAGCAGGCCGCGCAGCGCCACGTCGTCGTAGCGGCGTCGGATCGACGGGTCCGCATCCACCGCGCTCTCGAGCGCGCGCGACGCGATCGAGGCGCGCTCGGCGCTGAGGCGGGCGGCGGCGGCCGGGTAGCCGGCCTCGAGGCTGCGGGGCGCCTGCCCCAGCGTGGGATGGCTCACGAACCGGAAGGATACCGCCCAGCCCGCCGGGCTGCGTACCATTCAAGGCATGAATGAACCGGGCCACGAGGCACACGCCTCCGGGCGCGATGGCGCGGAGCCGACCTCCCCGACGGCCGGCGGCGAGATCCGCAAGCAGCTCGATCGGGCGCCCGGCGAGCGATACCTCGCCGCTGCGAGCCCAGCTGCTGGCGCATCGCGCACCCGAAGGCTCGGCATCGCGGCCATCGTCGCCCTCGGCACCGCCGTCGTCACGCTCGCGCTCATCACGTTCGACATCGGGCCCGGCCTGCTCGTCCTCGGGATCGTGGGCGGCTGGCTCACCGGCATCGCGCTCGCCGGCGGCGCCCCTGCAGGCAAGGGCGCGGAGGCCGGGCCGAGTCGGGCGGCGACGGCAGCGACCCTGGCCGTGGCAGGCCTCGCGCTCGGCCTGCTCCTCGACGCGCTCCGCGCCTACGCGATCGGCGGCGTGCTCCTGCCGTGGGAGTACGCCCTAGCCCGGTTCGGCGCCCTCGCGCCACTCGCGATCGTGCTGGCGGCGGCGGCCGGCGCCCTCCGCGGCCGCTAGGCGGACGGGCCGGGACCCATGCGGCGCGTCGCGTGGCTGATCGTGCCGATCGTCCTCGTCGGGCTGCTCGGCCTGGCCGTCTTCGCCGCCCGGGGACCCGGCGCCACCACGGCGTTCACGCTCAAGGTGGGCGACTGCTTCGACATCCCGGGCGACGCGCAGGTGGGCGACATCGCCACCGTCGACTGCAGCGCGGGCCATGACGCCGAGGCCTTCGTGACCGGTGCGCTGCCCGATGCGTCGGCATCGGCCGCGCCGCCCGCCTACCCCGGCGACGCCGCCTTCGGCGAATGGGTCGGGGCGAGCTGCGGGAGCTCGGCGCAGGGCGGGTATCTCGGCTCCGTCGCGCGGGCCGATCTCGCGGTCGGCTACTTCTACCCCGACGCCGACGCGTGGACCCGAGGCGAGCGGCAGGTCACCTGCTACCTGCACACGGCCGACGGGTCGAAGCTCACCGGCCCGCTGCGCACGTCGAGCGGATCGGCCGCTCCCAGCTGACGTCTCGGGCGGGCGCACCAGCCCGCCTCAGCCCCGTCCCGCCTCAGCCCCGTCCCGCCTCAGCCCCGTCCGCCTTTCGACTGCCGCCTCAGCCCCGTCCCGCCCGTCGACTGCCGCCCCAGCCCGGCGTCGGCGGCGTGCGGATCCGCTGGCGGCTAGCGCTGCAGCCGCTCGGGCCGCGGGGCGCGACGCTGGGCGGGCGACGACGGCGCGGGCGGCGCGTGTTCGGCGTGCTCCTCGGCGGCGCGGCGGACCTCGCCGAGGCGGGCGGCGAGCTCGGGGTCGAGCGGGATCTGGCGGTTGCGGCTGGGCTCGGGGCGCAGCTCGGTCGGCGTGCGCGCGCCGGCTGCGGATTCGGCCGCGGCCGAGTCGGCTCCGCCGGCCTCGTCGGCGTCGTCGGCTTCGGCCCCGTCCGCCTTCGCGCCCGGCACCTGCCCCATCCCCTGGCCCGCGGCCATCCCGCCCGACTCGCCGCGGAACGGCATGTGCTGGCGGTCCACCGCGTCGAGGCTCGTGCGCAGCACCTCGGTCTTCGCCGCCGCCACCTCGCGGACATAGGCCGACTCCTCGTCAGCGGTGAGCGGGCGCCCGCGGACGATCGCCTTGGGCTTGCCCACCATCAGCCACGCGAGGTGGTAGCGGTCCATCGTCCCCCACGCCGCCGCGAGCAGGTCGTCCGAGAGCTGGAGCCACGTCTGGAGCGAGGTCAGGCTGGGGTCGGCACCGAGGCGCTCGCCCTCGGCGATGAGCTGGCGCGTCCGGAGGATGAGCTCGTCGCGGGTCACGACGCCGAGTGTAGGGCGAGGCGCCGAGCGGTCAGGGCGCGATCGTCGGCCGGTCCGATGCTAGAGGTCCAACGTCGTCTGCTCGTCGTCCACCTTCGCCTCCGCGGCGCGCCTGCTGCCGGGCGCCTCCCGCTCCTCGGGCGCGAGCGGGGGCGCCTCGATCGCCGGGTCCGGGAGCGACGCGTCGGCGAGCGGGCGAGCGCCGAGCCCCACGAGATCTGCGTTGCCCTGCGGGGAGCCCGGCTCCGTTCGCACGAACACCGGCACCCAGCGCGCGTTGATCGCCTCGACGGCACCCGCCCAGGTCCCGCCGGCCCCCGAGGCGCTCGCAACCACGACCGCCACGTCCGAGAGCGTGTAGACCAGCTTGTTGCGGCCCATCGCAGCCCCGGCGCTGAACGGGGCGCCCGGGTGGTACGGCGACGCGAGCGCGAGCTGCCCCTCCGCGATCGCCGAACGCGTCCCGCTCTCGCGCAGGCGTCGCTCCAGGCCCTCGGGCAGCAGCCCCGCCACACGGCCGCCGGCCTGGAGCGCCGCGATCAACGCCACCTGGTCCACGCCGCGTGCCCCTCCCGACACCACCACCCGGCCGGCCCGTGCCGCCTCGGCGGCGATCGACTCCGCGAAGGCCGAGCCCGCATCGTCCACGTCGCGCGAGCCCACGATCGCCACGCCGCCGGCGGCGAGGATGGACGGGTCGCCCGCGGTGAACAGCACCGGCGGCGCCTTGGAGCCAAGTCGATCGCGAAGCCGCGCCGGATACGCCTCGTCCGCGAGCGTGCGCAACGTGATCCCCCGCGACGCCAGGCGATCCAGCTCGAAGGCGAGCTGCGCCGAGCGGCCGAGCTGGCGAGCCACCACGTCGGCGTCGAGCTCGCAAGCCCGTCGAGCAGGTCGGCAAGCGCCCCCGGCCCCTCCCCGGCCAGCCCCAGCAGCGACTCGACGCTCTCCCCGCGCTCCGCGAGCCGCGCCGCCAGACGCGCCCATGTCGCCGGACCCAGCGGCCGAGCCGCCTCGCCGCGGGCCGCCGCCACCGACGAGCAGAGCAGCGCGATGACCCGGGCGTCGTCAGAGAGCGCGGGAGCGTCGACCATCACCCGCCCCGCGCCGAGACGGCCAGCGCGAACGGGTGCACCGCCCCGGAACCGTGCCGCCGGAGGAGCTCGCCCGCCACGGTCATCGTCCAGCGCGAGTCCACCAGGTCGTCCACCAGGAGCACCGGTCCGGGCAGGACCAGCTCCGCGCGAACGCCGAGCCTGCGCCGGGCGTTCTCCGCCTGCTGCACGCTGTTCTGCATCTCCCGCTGCGGCGCGGCGCCGGATGTCGTCGTCACCGCCTCGGCGTACGGGAGTCCGAGGGCGAGCGCCAGGCGCGCCGCGAACTCCCCGACCAGCGGGCCGCGCGCGGCCGACGGGACCGCCGTCACCCAGGCTGGCGCCGGGTCCGGGCGCCAGCGGTCGCGGACGAGCGCGGCCGACGCCTCGACCAGCTCGTCGTCGAACCGGCCGTCGCCCGTGCCGCGGACCACACGCCGGCCCCAGCCCGCGTCGCCCTCGTGGCACAGGGCACGGCCGGGCTCGTTGGGATGCGGCAGGCGGCGCGCATCCGGCGCCTGCCGACGCGGCTCGATGACCGGCGCATCGCCGCGGATGGACGCGATCGCCGCCACCACCAGCGCCTCGTCCACCTCGCGCGGCCAGATGCGCCCGCCGTCGTTGGCGCAGTGCCCGCAGTCGTGGGCGTCCGGATCGTCGAGGAGGCGGGCGAGGAACGCCATCCGGCAGCCGTCGGTGGTCATGTAGGCCTGCATCGACGCGAGCTCGCTCCGCCGGGCGGCGATCACGCCCGCGACCCGCTCCTCGTCCTGCTGCCACGGGTTGGGCGTGCGGAAGTAGCGCATCCCCTCGCGGACGACGGCGCCGTCCACCTCGAGCAGCTTGAGCGCCTTCTCGATCTGCCCGTGCGGCAGGTTCACCGCATGCTCGAGATCGCGGACCGACGCCGAATTGACCCCCTCGAGCGCCCGCAGGATCGCCTCCATCCGTGCCGTGGGCGGGAAGGCCGTCGCGAGGAAGTACTCGGCGATCTCGTCGTCCTCGCGCCCGGACAGCAGCACCCCGAACGCGTCGGGCACGCCGCGCCCGGCTCGGCCCACCTGCTGGTAGTAGGCGATGGGCGAGCCCGGCCGCTGGAAGTGGACGACGAAGCCGAGGTCGGGCTTGTCGAACCCCATGCCCAGCGCCACCGTCGCCACGAGCGCCTTGACCCGGTTCGCGAGCAGGTCGGCCTCGAGCCGCTCGCGCACGTCGGGCAGCACGTCCGCGTTGTAGGCGACGGCGCTGATCCCGTTGGCGCGGAGCCAGGCCGCGACGCGCTCGGTGTCGAACACCGTGAGGCAGTAGACGATCCCGCTGCCCGGCATCGTCGGCAGCTGCTCGGCCAGCCAGGCCATCCGCTCGGCCTGGTCGCGCAGGACGATGGCGTCGAGGTGGAGCGTCGAGCGCGCGAGCGGGCCGCGCACGATCACCGTCGCCTCGCCGAGCTGCCGAGCCACATCGCGGACCACGCGGTCGTTGGCCGTGGCCGTGGTGCCGAGCACCGGGACCGCCGGGCCGAGGAGCGGCAGGAGGCGCTCGATGCGGCGGTAGTCCGGGACGAACTCGTGGCCCCAGTCGCTGATGCAGTGCGCCTCGTCCACCACGAACATGCCGATGGACCGCTCGATGACCGGCAGCACGCGCCTCGTGAAGTCCTCGTTGGCGAAGCGCTGCGCCGAGACGAAGAGGACGTCGATGCGGTCGGCGGCGAGGTCGGCCTCGATCTCGGCCCACGCGTCCCGGTTGGCCGAGTTGAGCGTCACCGCCCGGATGCCCAGGCGCCGCGCCATCTCGATCTGGTTGCGCATGAGCGCCAGCAGCGGCGAGACCACCAGCGTGGGCCCGTGCCCCTGGTCCCGCCGGACCCGGGTGGCGATCCAGTAGACCAGGCTCTTGCCCCAGCCGGTCCGCTGCACCACGAGCGTGCGCGACCCGTCCCGGACGACCGCCTCGACGGCCTCGCGCTGCCCGTCGCGGAACTGCGCGCCCTCGCCGAACATGGCCTCGAGGTGCTGCTGGAGGGCGTCGGGCATGGCTCGAGTATCAGGCCGGACGTGACAGGTGTGTGGCAGGGGGTCGGGGCGGTCTGGGGCAGCCGTAGTCCGGTTAGGCGGCGGACCCGCCCCGGGCGAACGTCCGCGTCCCGTCGTCGTTGCGGAGGCGGGCGATGACCTCGGCCTCGAACCACTCGAGTGCGGCGTGAACGTCATACTCGACGCCGCTGCGGAGCATCGGCCGCACCTCGTCGAAGATGCCGCGCTCCGCCTTCGCGACGGTCTTGGCTCGGAGTTCGGGCGCAGAGTCAGGCGTCCCATCCCGGTTCGCCGTGTAGACCCCGTACATGCGGACCACCTCGGCCGGATCCACGGTCTCGTGCTCCTTCGCCCACCAGAGGTCGAACAGGTCGCGGCCCTTGTCGCGCTGCGTGAAGGCGCGAAGCTTCGTGGCAAGCAGCTCGTCGATCGAGTGCGTGGGAAGCTCGACCGAGCCGGTAACCGCAGTGTGGGTCACGGCGTAGGTCCTCGGCACCACCGCGGCGAAGTGCTCGTGGGTGTTGATCTCGATCTTGAGCTTGCGCCGTATGCCCGAGTCGGTCTGGAACTGGAACCACAGCTTCGGGATCTCGCCGATCTCCCGTTTCGGCTTCCCCAGCCATGACAGACGATCGCGGATCCGGTCGAAGGTCGAGCCAATGCCCTCGGGGACACGCTGGACGAGGTCGATGTCCTCGGAGTAGCGGGCCGCCGGCGACAGGTAGAGTCGGTGGAGCGCCGTCCCGCCCCGGAACGCCAGCCGCGCGGCCAGGAAGTCGTCCGAGAAGAGGTCGAAGATGGCGTGGGTGATGACGAGGTCCTGCTCGACGTCGTCGTCCGACGCCCACGGCGCCTCGCTGCGCCACGCGATGATGTCGGCTCGGGGGAGCATCAGTCGGCCTGGACGAGCGGGTCGGGGATGACGCGCCAGCGCGCGTCGGGCACGCGATCCCGGCGCCCGCGCGGCACGAGGGTGATCGTCTTGTGGGGCCTCGCTGCCAGCCAGCCCGACAGCTCGTCGGTGTGGGGCGCGCCCGCGCGTTCGAGCAGGTAGCCGAGTCGCTGCACCTGGAGGACCGCCGGTCCGGTCGTGAGCGCTCGCTGCCACCCCCGCTTCGAGCCCAGCGGGCCGAGCTCGGCGAGAAGCGATGCGACGTTCCCCCAGCCGCCCGAGATTCGCGGATAAGCGACGAGGTCCAGCATCGTCACCTCGGGCGTCGAGATGCGCACCCGGCCCGTCGGCGTTGTCGCCTCGACGACCGGCGCCTCGCCAGCTCCCGGCTTCTGGACGAACCGCAGGCGTCCGCGTCCGGCCGGCCGATCGCGAACCTGGCGCTCTACCACCACCTGGATCTCCTGGGCGGCTTGCGGACTCGCCCCATGGTGGGCTGCGGCGGTGAGGAGGCCCGCGTAGTAGCCGACCTTGAGGTGGCGCATCATGGGGTCGAGGTACCACTGCCAGGGTGGCGCGCCGGCCGTTCGGTACTCGGCAGGGACGACGACGTAAAGCCCTCGAGCCGGCGAGAACAACAGGCCTTGCGCCTGCGCCCGGGACAGCGCGTTCCATGCCGCTGTCATGGTCACTTCGAGATCGCTGCGGGCTTGCTTGGCAGTGAACACGAGCCGGCCGCTGGCGTGCATCCGGTCGATGCGTGCTCGTGTGGAATCCATATGCGCACACTCGCTCTGAGAGCGAGTTTTGTCAAGCGGATTCCGTCACGACACCCGGCCCGCTCGACGCCGTGGTTACGGCGGCCGAGTTCGCGCGGTCGCCGGCGAGGTCGGCCTCGATCTCGGCCCACGCGTCCCGGTTGGCCGAGTTGAGCGTCACCGCCCGGATGCCCAGGCGCCGCGCCATCTCGATCTGGTTGCGCATGAGCGCCAGCAGCGGCGAGACCACCAGCGTGGGCCCGTGCCCCTGGTCCCGCCGGACCCGGGTGGCGATCCAGTAGACCAGGCTCTTGCCCCAGCCGGTCCGCTGCACCACGAGCGTGCGCGACCCGTCCCGGACGACCGCCTCGACGGCCTCGCGCTGCCCGTCGCGGAACTGCGCGCCCTCGCCGAACATGGCCTCGAGGTGCTGCTGGAGGGCGTCGGGCATGGCCCGAGTATCAGGCCGGACGTGACAGGTGTGTGGCAGGGGGTCGGGGCGGTCTGGGAGAGCACCCGCCCGGGATCGCCTTGGGCTTGCCGACGATCAGCCACGGGAGGCGGTAGGGGTCCAACGTCCCCCAGGCCGCCAGGAGCAGGTCGTCCGAGAGCTGGAGCCATGTCTGGGCGAGATCAGGCTGGGGTCGGCGCCGAGGCGCGATGGGCTCCGAGGGTCCCCTGCTTGAGCCGAGCCGCGCCCCGGCCGCCCGTTGCCCCGGCCCGGTTTCTCGGCAACTGCCGGCCATCCGATCTCCGCCATCCGGGGGCGTGGGGTCGGCGAGCGGCTGGCGCCAGAGAGCGACACGATCGAAGTTGCGCTGCGGCGAGCCCGGCTCCTACCGCGCGAAGGCGAAGCCAGGTAAGCCAAGCCGGCCGGGGCAAAGGGGGACATCCGGACCAACAGGCCTCGCCTCTAGCGCTCCCGCTGTGGCACCCTCCATCCTGAACAACCCGAAGTGAGAGGACGTGGAGACGACAAGCCGCCCCGACGGAGATCCCTCAGACACATGGGCACCGCCGACGACACCTGGTCAGCACATGTGGCACATCGGCAAGCCCCTGCGCGCCTGGCAGGAGGTCGCCCTTGTCCGCTGGCGTTCCCGTCGGCGCGGAGTCGTTAGCGTGGTCACCGGCGGCGGCAAGACGCTTCTTGCCCTGGCGTGCATGGCCGAGGTCCGGGCGGCCCTCCCCGATTGCCGCTACCTGATCGTCGTGCCGACCGTAGCGCTACTGGACCAGTGGGTCTCGGAACTCGAGAATGGTCTTGGCGTCGGCCGCGACGACATCGCAATGCACGGGGGCGGTTTCTCCGGGCCTGCCGACCGGCGCGTACATGTGGCAGTCATCAACACGGCGCGATCCCTAGCGCCGAAACTCCTTGCCGACGGCGATTGGTTCTACATCGGCGACGAATGCCACAGGTTCGGCGCACCCTTCAATCGCGGTGCCCTGCCCGGCCCCATGGCGGCCACACTCGGCCTGTCGGCAACGCCGATCCGTGAGTACGACCCCTGGTTCGAGGAGTACGTCGCGCCGGCCCTCGGTGAGATCCTCATCGAGTACGGGTACGAGGCCGCCGCGCGCGACCACGTGTTGGCGCCATTTGCCCTCCACAACTACCGAGTGCCAACGACTGACGAAGAGGACGCGGAGATCTCCGCGCTGCGCCGTCGAATCGCCAACCGTCTTCGCGAAGGTGCCACCCCCGACGACGAGCAACTCCAGCGCCTCCTGCGCGCACGGGCGCGCCTCGTCCGAGGCATTTCCTCTCGTATCCCGGCGGCCGTCGCCATACTCGACCGCCACCGCGGTCGCCGAGCCTTGGTCTTCCACGAGTCTATTGATGCGGCTGTCGAGATCACGCGCCAGTTGGAGCGCAAGCAACACCGCGTTCTTTCCTACCACTCGGGACTCGGCCCGGTGACACGACAGCGGAACCTGTTCCTATTCAGCCGCGGCGTGGTTGACGTCCTCGTGACTTGCCGCGCCCTCGACGAGGGACTGAACGTGCCAGACGTTGAGCCTTGGTCTGGTGGCAGCCTCGACTCGAGCACGCGCCAACGCATCCAGCGGCTCGGACGAGTGCTGCGACCGGCTCCGGGAAAGGCATCCGCCCTGGTGTGTACGCTTTACGCAACACCCGAGGAGCAGGATCGCCTCACGGCAGAGGCAGGGCGCTTGGAGGGGGTCGCCGAAACGAAGTGGTATCGAGTGCAACTGGCCTGGCTGGAATCCTGACCGACGCCGACGTCTACGAGCGCGTTCGCCTGCTCGAGGCCGACTACGAGACGACGGTCCTCAAGTTCGGGGTGACAGTCTTCCTGGCTGGCGGCTTGTCGGATGGAAGCCCATGCTCCACACCACGATCGGCCAAGGGGTTATGCCTGACGCCGTATTGGTCGACCTTGAGAGCAACGAGTGGTACGTCGTCGAACTCGAGCTAGCGTCGCACTCGGTCGATGAACACATCCGCCCGCAACTCGAGAGGCTGCGATACGCGATTTATGGCGACGATCTGGCGCCGGATCTGGCGAAGGCGACGGGGCGATCTGAGGATCTTGTCCGCTCAATGCTCTCGCGGCGACCGTCATTCCTGTGCGTTGTCGACGCGGAGTCTGTCGACGTGCGGCTCGCGTGCCAGGAGTTCGGTTTCGAGTACGCGGGCCGAGCCCTTGAAGTCGGACGCCAACCGATTTGCTCTCCGGGGTGCTTGCGGTCCCGTACGTCCTCCGCCGCCAGACGTTGGGTCAGGGCTGGAGGCTGGTGGCATCGCCGCCGATTATGGGGACTGTGGCCGTGGCACTGCCCGCCGACTTCCCGGACGGTCCGGTGACCCTCGACTACGAGGGCAACCGACACCCCGTGAAGGAGGTGGCACTTCAGGGGCAGCGATTTATGCTCCTAGGTTTCATCGAGCCTAAGACAGCGCCTGGGAACTTGTTCCTGGTCCGCGTCCTCGACGCCGCCCGAAAACTGTTCGTCGTTGAACTGTCTGAGCGCTAGCCCAAGGGGATCCCGTGGTCGAGATTGAACACGACACGATTGAGATCAGGCCGGATACGGACGTCTATGCCACGTACAGGCGCTTGTCGTACAGACGCCCTGGTACGCGATTGCCGAGTTCGTGGACAACTCGACCCAGAGCTTCTTCGATCACGAGGCGGCGCTGGTCCCGGCCGAGGGTCAGGCGAGCCTCGAGGTCCGCGTCTGGCACGACGCTAACGCCAAGACTCTGACTGTCTATGACAACGCCTTCGGCATGGAGCGCGACGAGATGGAGCGCGCGCGTCCGCCTGAACAAGCCACCCGCCAATACCAAGGGCAGGTCCGAATACGGAATGGGCCTCAAGACGGCTGCATGTTGGATGGGCGACCACTGGACGGTGACGAGCAAGCAACTCGGGTCCGACTGCGAGTACACGGTCTTCCTCGACGTCCAAGAACTCGCCACCACGAAGCCTGAAAGCATCGACATCACTGCGCGCCACGGCCTGCCACTGGACCAGCACTACACCAAGATCGAGATCAAGAACTTGCATCGCGTCTTCCGTGGCCGCACGGTGGGAAAGATCAAGGATCACCTCGCCTCGATGTACCGGCGAGACCTCGAGTTGGTCGCATCGCGATCTCCTACGGAGACGACGAACTCCAGTGGGATGTCGATCCCGTGTTCACGGAGACGTTGCCCAACGGGGACCCTCTTGAGTGGAAGAAGAAGCTCGACTTCGACGTTGAGAGTCTCGACGTGACGGGCTTTGTCGCCCTCCGGATGCCTGGCAAGGCGATGCGCGCCGGCTTCACGCTGTTCCGCCGCGGCCGGGTCGTGCTCGGTGGGCCAGGCGAGGGCTGGAAGCCGTATGAGACTCCGGCGCCCCGAACTCCTTCTCATCCCAGCGGGTGTTCGGCGAA
>CAVQKO010000002.1:0-86479 GCA_963713075.1 uncultured Chloroflexia bacterium | reverse complement strand
GCCGCCGTCCGAGCACCTGTCCCTGGTCGAGGAGCGCGTCGCCGGTAGGCGGGCGCACGCCTGGTTCCGGGCGTACGCGGCGCTATACCGCGACCTCGCCGCTGGGGCCCGGCGCCCGCTCCGCCGGACGTACCTGCTGCTCGATGCGCCGTCGGCGCCCGAGCTCGACCGCGCGATGGGTGTCGTCGGCGCGGGCCGCCGAGGAGCAGGGGGTCGCCGTGCGGCCGCTCGAACCACGATGCGCTCGCCGCGCTCTGGGCCGACGTCGCCAGATCCGGCGCCGCGTACCGCGTCGGGCGGTCGGTCGCCGTCGGCGAGGGGTCGGTGGTCACGGCGGCCGCCCTCTCGCGGCGCTGGCCGGCGGAGGTCGAGCCGGGGTGGCTGTCGCCGCTGCTCGCGGTGCCCGGGGTCGCCGCCGCGGCGATGCGGGTGCGGCCCCTGTCGCGCCCCGAGGCGATGGCGTTCCTCACCGCCCGCCTGCGCCAGGCGCGCGCCGCCGAGCAGCTTGCGGCCGAGCGGGGCGAGCTCGCCGACGTCGCCCGCGAGCGCCTGGGCACCACCGCGACCGCGGGGAGGCGCCGGGTCCACGAGGGTGAGGGGCGGGTGTACCTCGTCGACACGGTCTTCCTGCTCGAGGCGCCCGACCGCGCGGCATTGAAGGAGCGCCTGGACCTGCTGCGCCTCGAGGCGCGGGCCCCGGCGTCGACCTCGAGCCCGCGACGTTCCGCCTCGCCGACGCCTGGGCGTCGGTCCTGGCCCAGCGCCCGCCCGTCGCCGAGCGCAACCTCGACTCGGCCTCGCTCGCGGCCTCGCTCCTGCACCGCCGCGTCCGACCTGTACGAGCCCACTCGGGCCACCTGTACGGGGTCGCCCGGCGGTCGGGCGCCCCGATCGTGCTCGACCGCTTCGCCCACACCAGCCACAACGCGATCGTGCTGGGCCAGACCGGGACGGGCAAGACGATGCTCACCGGGGCCGAGATGGGCCCATGCCTCCTCCGCGGGGTCCGCGTGCTCGCGGTCGACCCGCTCGGCGACTACCGGCGCCTGGCGGCCGAGCTCGGCGGCACGTACCTCGAGCTCGGGGGCGGGGCGGGACTCAACCCGTTCGCGCTCACCGGCGCCGCGTCGGACGTCGGGCCTCACGGCGAAGCTCGCCTCGCTGACCCGCCTGGTCTCCGCGATGGCCGGGGGCCTCGGGCGCGAGGAGCGCGCGGCGCTCGACCGGGCGCTGCGGGCGGTCTACGACGCCGCCGGCATCGGCCCGGACCCCGCCACCCACGGCCGGACGCCGCCGACGCTCGCGCAGCTGGCCGAGGCCGCTCGACCTCGACCCTGCTCGAGGAGCGCGTCGCCGGCAGGCGGGCGCGCGCCTGGTACCGGGCGTACGCGGCGCTGTACCGCGACCTCGCCGCTGGGGCCCGGCGCCCGCTCCGCCGGACGTACCTGCTGCTCGATGCGCCGTCGGCGCCCGAGCTCGAGCGCGCGATGGGCGTCGTCGGGCGGGCGGCCGAGGAGCAGGGGGTCGCCGTGCGGCCGCTCGAACCCGATGCGCTCGCCGCGCTCTGGGCCGACGTCGCCAGAGCCGGCGCCGCGTACCGCGTCGGGCGCGTCGGTCGCCGTCGGCGAGGGGTCGGTGGTCACGGCGGCCGCCCTCTCGCGGCGCTGGCCGGCGGAGGTCGAGCCGGGCTGGCTGTCGCCGCTGCTCGCGGTGCCCGGGGTCGCCGCCGCGGCGATGCGGGTGCGGCCCCTGTCGCGCCCCGAGGCGATGGCGTTCCTCACCGCCCGGCTGCGTCAAGCGCGGGCCGCCGAGCGGCTGGCTGCAGAGCGGGGCGAGCTCGCCGACGTGGCCCGGGAGCGCCTGGGTGCCACCGCCACGACAGGACGTCGCCGGGTCCACGAGGGGGAGGGGCGGGTGTACCTCGTCGACACGGTCCTGCTGCTCGAGGCGCCCGACCGGGCCGGTCTCAAGGAGCGGCTGGACCTGCTGCGCCTGGAGGCGCGGGGGGCCGGCGTGGACCTCGAGCCCGCGACGTTCCGCCTCGCCGACGCCTGGTCGGCCGTCCTCCCCGGGTCTGCGCCGCGGCCCATCGCCGAGCGCAACCTCGACTCGGCCTCGCTCGCGGCGTCGCTGCTCAACGCGGCCTCGGACCTGTACGAGCCGACTGGGCACCTGTACGGGGTCGCCCGGCGGACCGGCGCCCCGATCGTCCTCGACCGCTTCGCCCGCGCCAGCCACAACGCGATCGTGCTGGGCCAGACCGGCACCGGCAAGACGATGTTCACGGGCGCCGAGATGGGGCGCTGCCTCCTGCGCGGGGTCCGGGTCCTCGCGGTCGACCCGCTCGGCGACTACCGGCGCCTGGCGGCCGAGCTCGGCGGCACGTACCTCGAGCTAGGGGGCGGGGCGGGACTCAACCCGTTCGCGCTCACCGGCGCCGCGTCGGACGCGGGCCTCACGGCGAAGCTCGCCTCGCTGACCCGCCTGGTCTCCGCGATGGCCGGGGGCCTCGGGCGCGAGGAGCGCGCGGCGCTCGACCGGGCGCTGCGGGCGGTGTACGAGGCCGCGGGCATCGGCCCGGACCCCGCCACCCACGGCCGGACGCCGCCGACGCTCGCGCAGCTGGCCGACGCGCTCGACGGCCAGACCGGCGGCCGGCCCCTCGCCGGGCGGCTCGAGCGCTGGGCGACGGGGTCGCTCGCGCCGCTGTTCGAGGCCGAGGGCGCCCCGCCGCTCGACCGGCGGATGCTGGTCATCGGCCTCGCCGCCATCTCTGACCCCGAGGTGCGCGCGGTCGCCCAGCTCGCCGCCCTCGGGGTCCTGTGGGACGCCGTCCGGCGCGACCTCGCGCCCAAGCTGATCGTCGTGGACGAGGCCTGGAAGGTCATGCGCCAGGCCTCGGGCGCCGAGTTCGTGGAGGAGCTGGCCCGGTCGGCGCGCCACTACAACGCGGGGCTCCACCTCGCGACCCAGGACATCGTCGAGTTCCTGCGCTCGGAGTCGGGCGAGCCGATCGTCAAGCAGTGCGACATCCGCGTCCTGCTGGGCCAGGCGCCCGACGGGGCCGACGCGCTCGCCCGCCACTTCGACCTGACGCCCGCCGAGCGCCGCGCCCTCCTCCACGGGCGCCCCGGCGAGGGCCTGCTGTTCGTCGGCCGCAGCCACGCCGCGTTCGAGGCGGTCGTCGCGGAGCGCGAGTACGCCGCGCTCACCACGCGAGCGGCGGACCTCCTCGGTCCATCGAATCCGCTGAGGTCTGCGCCGCCCGACACCTCGTGAGGGCCGCGGGCGCGGGCTGCGGCTGCGCGCTCGTCGCGATCCTGCTCGCCGTGGGCCTCGCGGTCGGGTCGGTCGGCGCGCTCGCCGGCGGCTGGGCGGCCGGCGCGGGACGCGCGGCCGCCGGAGCGCCCGGAAGCCGGCGGCCTCGCCCAGCTCCTCGGCCGCGCACCAGTTGCCGAACGCCTTGAGGCCGCGGACGAAGCCGGCGATCGACTCGGGGGACAGGCTCTCCCGCAGCTCCAGCAGCCAGGCGCGCAGCTCGGCCGCGCCGACGCCGTCGAGCGGCCGGTCGGGGCCGAGCCGGCGCACGGCGCGGCCGTTGCTGTACCGGTACCACTCGACTGTGCGCGGCGACGCGCCCTCGGCGGCCTTCGCCGCGAGCAACAGGTCGACCGCGGCGCCGAGCCCAACGGCGAGCGGATCGCCGCCTGAGAAGCGATCAGGGGCAACAGAATCAAGCGAAGCGCGCGGATTCCTTCGTGGATCAGGCGAAGGAAGCGGGTAGGAGTCAGGCGTACTTGCCATCGAGCGGCCTCCTCGGCGGGATGCCCGAGGAGGGTCGAACCTGCAACAGCTGGTGGTTCAGCCCCGGTGGCTATACCACAGGTTGTGTGTTGGCTGGCGCGCTAGGATTCGAACCTGGAACTCCTGATCCAGCATCAGGAGGACCGCGGCGACAACGAGGAAGCACAGCCACCGGCCTGGTCATCAACTCGCGAGCCTTCCCGGTCCCCATTGCGTCGGACACCACCAGGTACGTCGTTGCTTCCCGCGCGCCCGCGGCGCGAAGGAAGCCCCGGCGTGGCCCTCGCGTTGCGGTAGGGCGATTTGGCCTCGGCGGGACAGCCCACCGTTATCCGCGAGCGTCAGCTCGCCCGAGCGCGGACCGCCTCGAGGGCAACCCAGTCGCCCTCTGTCCAGCGGCGCGCGATCGACAGGCCGCGTGACTCGAACGCCGCCGCCACCTCGGCCTCGCGGTTCGCGAAGATCCCCGACGCGAGCAGCGTGCCGCCGGGGCGGAGGTCCGCGACCAGCCCATCGGCGAGCGAGACCAGGAGCGACGCGATCAGGTTCGCGAGCACGATGTCGAACGGGCCCTCGCCCGACGGGGCGCTTCCCTCGCGCGCCCGCACGACGCGCGCCAGGCGGTTGCGCCGCGCATTGGCGCCGGTGGCCTCCACGGCGATCGGGTCGACGTCGAGGGCGAGCACGGACGCGGCGCCCAGGAGCCCCGCCGCGATGGACAGGATCCCGCTCCCCGACCCCACGTCGAGGACGCGCGCGCCGCCGAGCGCGCCACGGTCGCCCAGCGACTCCACCGCCGCGAGGCACAACCGCGTCGTCGGGTGCAGCCCGGTGCCGAAGGCCATGCCGGGGTCGAGCGCGAGCACGACGTCGCCCGGCTGCCGCCGATGCCGACGCCAGGTCGGTCGGATGACGATGCGCTCGCCGATCCGCTGGACCGGGAAGTGCGCCTTCCAGGCATTCGCCCAGTCGGCCTCGTGGACGAGGCGTGCCGAGAGGTCGCCGATGGGCCGGAGGCCGAAGGCCTGGAGGTGGCCGAGCTCGCGTTCGGCCCGCGCCACGGCGTCGCGGACCGCGTGTGGCGCGAGGACCGGCAAGTAGGCCCGAACGAGCGCAGGGCGGGCGAGGTCGATCCGCGCGGCGAGGCCGTCCTCCACGAGCTCGAACGCGGGCTCGACGCTGGTGCCGCCGGGCGCGGCGCGCGAGAGGATCTCGGACACGGCCTCGACCGCCTCGTGGTCGGCGGCGACGGCGAGCTCGAGCCAGGCGTCCTTCGCGGCGGCGGCCGCCGAGAGGTCGATCCCGTCGAGCGGGTCGTGGGCTTCGACGGCGCGCGCTGTCGGGTCGGCCCCCGCCCCGGTCGCCGTCAACCGAGGCCCAGCTTCTCGCGCAGGCCGCCGCCGGGCACGCTCTCGCCGGACTCCTTCGCGAAGGCCTCGAGCAGCTCGCGCTGGTGCTTGGAGAGCTTGGTCGGCACGACGACATTCACGATCACGTGCAGGTCGCCGCGCTGGTTCTGGCGGCGCAGGTGCGGGACGCCCTTGCCGCGCAGCCGGATCTCGGTGCCGGGCTGCGTGCCGGGCCGGATGTCCACGTCGAGCGGCTCGCCGTCGACCACCGGCACCTTGAGCTTCGTCCCGAGCGCGGCCTGGGCGATCGAGAGGTCGGCCTCGAAGAAGAGCTCGGTGCCCTCGCGCGTCAGGCTCGGGTGGTCGGCGACGTGGACCGCGACGTAGAGGCTGCCCGGCGGGCCGCCGCGCGGGCCCACCTCGCCCTCGTTGGAGAGGCGGACCTGGTGGCCCTCGTCGATGCCGGCCGGGATCGCGACCCGCAGGGTCCGGCTGCGCTGCACGCGGCCCTCGCCGCGGCACGTCTCGCACGGCGAGTCGATCGTCCGCCCCTCGCCGTGGCAGCGCGGGCAGGGCGCCACGTTGACCATCTGGCCGAGCATCGTCTGGCGGATGCTGCGGACCTCGCCGCGCCCGTTGCACTGCGGGCAGGTGGTGGGCGTGGTGCCCGGCTTCGCGCCCGAGCCGCCGCAGGTGTCGCAGCGGCCGAGGACCGGGAACTCGATCTCCTTCTCGCAGCCGAGGACCGCCTCCTCGAACGTGATGCGCAGGTCGTAGCGGAGGTCCGAGCCGGTCTGGGGCCGCGCGCGGCGCGCCTGGCCGCCCATCGCGCCGCCGAAGAACGCGTCGAAGATGTCGGAGAAGCCGCCGAAGCCGGCTGCGCCGCCGAACGGGTCGCCGCCGGAGCCCGCGACGCCCGCGCGCCCGAACATGTCGTACGCCTGGCGCCGCTGGGGATCGCTGAGGATCTGGTAGGCCTCGTTGATCTCCTTGAACCGGTTGTCGGCCTCCGGCCCCTTGTTGACGTCGGGGTGCCACTGCTGGGCGAGCTTGCGGAAGGCGCGCTTGATGTCGGCGTCCGACGCGCCGCGCTCGACGCCGAGCACCTCGTAGAAGTCACGCTCTGCTGCTGCCATGGGTGGGTGGCATTCTAGGGGAGGTTGCGATGTCGGCAGGCGCGCACGGCATGCGTGGGCGACTCGGGGTGCCACGCGGAACCTGCGGGGCGCACAGAACGCCGCCGATGCGTCGCCTCGTCGCCCCGCAGGCAACGGGGTGACCGGCAGAAGGGGCCTGGAGCCTGGGCCACCGCCGAGGTGTCGCCCCGCAGGCGACGGAACGGCGGCTGGCGCGCCGTCTGTTGACCTCCTGGGTTACACATGCGCGGCGCGGGAGAGGCGACGTCGAGCGGGACGCCGGAGCTAGGCGGGATCGAGTTCCGGCAGCAGGACCACGCTCTCCTGCTCGAAGGGGTCCGTCCGCGAGAGGACGCCGAACGCCTCGGTGTCGCCGGTGTTGATCGGCAGGTGGGGCACGCCGGCCGGGATGTAGAGGAAGTCGCCCGCCCGCATCGTCATGCGCTCGCCCAGGCCCTCGCCGTGGAGCACCTCCACCTCGCCCGCCACGAGGTAGATCGCGGTCTCGTGGGCCTCGTGCTTGTGGGCCCTGGCGCGGCCGCCGGGCGGGATGCGCAGCAGGTGCATGCACAGGTGCTGCGCCCCCACGTTCTCGCGGTTGACGCCGACGCTGTAGGTCAGGCCCTGGCGGCCGTCGTACGTGTCGTCGGAGCGGACGAGGTGGGCGACGTCGGTCGCGGGGTGCGCGTGGTCCACGGGGACGGCTCCTGCGGCGGAGGTGGGAGCGCAGTGTAGCCGCGCTCCGGCCGGGCCCGCGCGATCAGGCCGAAGCCGCCCGGACCAGTTCCACGATGCGGGCCTCGTTGCCGGGCGTCAGCTCGGTCAGCGCGAAGGACACGGGCCACATCGTGCCGTCGTCCAGGCGGGCGTCCGGGTTGAACTCGAAGGTCGCGTAGCGCACCTTGAACTTCGACTTGGGCTTGAAGAAGCAGATGACCTTGCCGTCGCGCGAATAGGCCGGCATGCCGTAGTAGGTGCGCGGCCAGAGGTCGGGCGCAGCGCCCGTCACGAGCTCGTGCACGCGCTGGGCCATCGAGCGGTCCGGGTCCGGGAGCTCGGCGATCTTGGCGAGGACCTCCCGCTCCCCCTCGGCGCGGTCGGGGCCGCCCTTGCGCGATGCGGCCTTCGCCTCGCGGACGCGGTCGGCCATCGCGGCCCGCTCCTCGGCGCTGAACGTTCCGGCGGCGGGGCCGCGCGCGGCGGTCTTGGCGGTCTTGGCTGTCTGGGCTGTTGCTGCTGTCATCGGGGACGCCCTCGGCTGCTTGGTGGATCGAGGCGATGCTAGGCGGTCCATGACCGCGCTGGCTTCTCGGAAACTGCTCAAGTGACGCGATCTGCGCGGCGCCGCGAGTGGCGCGAGGCGCTCGCCTACAGCCCTGCGAGCTCCTTGGCCCGGCGCAGCACGTCCTGGAGCATCGGCTGGGTCAGCTTGCCAGTGAAGGTGTTCTGCTGGCTGGGGTGGTACGAGCCGAGCAGCGTGTACCGCCCGACGAGCGCCTCGGCCGCGTGGGCGAACCTGGGCTTGGGGACCGGGAGCCCGTGCCCGAGCGCACTGAGCGTGCGGAGCGCAGCGTCCCAGCCGATGGCGCCGAGCGGGACGATGACGCGCAGGTCGCGGAGCAGCTCCAGCTCCCGGGCGAGGTACGGGCGGCAGCGCGCCTGCTCGTCGGGCGTGGGCTTGTTGGCGGGCGGGGCGCAGCGGACGGCCGCGAGCACGCGCACGCCCTCGAGCCGCATGCCGTCGCCGGCGCGCCGGCCCTCGGGCTGGCTGGCGAGGCCCACCGCGTGCATCGCGCGCCAGAGGAAGTCGCCGGACGCGTCGCCGGTGAACATGCGGCCGGTGCGGTTGGCGCCGTGGGCCGCCGGGGCGAGCCCCACGAGCAGGATCCTGGCGCTCGACTCGCCGAAGCCCGGCACCGCCCGCGCCCAGTACGTCTCGTCGCGGAAGCGGGCCACCTTGATCCGCGCCTGGTCCTCGCGCCAGGCGACGAGGCGCGGACACGCGTCGCAGGCGGTGATCGCGGAGTCGAGGGACGCGAGGTCCTTCGCCGCCGAGGCGGCCGCTCGGGGATCGGCGGTGGGCACTTGCGGATGCTAGCCGGGGATCGCGAATGGTGCCCGCGGCGGGGGCTCGGCCTTCGCCCGCGGCGGGGCCGGCTCGGTCCTCGCCTCGGCGGCGCCGGCTCGGCCTTCGCCCCCGGCGTCTACTTGCGCAGCAGCCGGTCGAGGCGGCGGTCGACCACGGCGAGGCCGACGAGCCCCATCACGACCAGATACACCACGTGCACGAGCGAGCCCAGGTCCACGACGCCCGTGATCAGCCCCCGGATCAGGTCCACGCCCTGGTACAGCGGGGTCAGGGTCACGATGAGGCGGAGGGCGTCCGGGTAGGCGGAGATCGGGTAGAAGGTGCCGCTGAACAGGAACAGCGGCAGCGTGACGAGGAAGATCAGGTCGAAGTCCTGCCAGCCGCGGAGCCAGGTCGTGAGCGCCATCCCGATCGCGGAGAAGCCGAACGAGAGGAGCATCGCCGCTGGCACGGCCAGCACCGCCAGTGGCGAGCGCACGAGGCCGAGCACCACGATGACGACGAAGAACCCGAGCGCGTAGAGCATCGAGCGGATCACCGACCAGCCGATCTCGCCGAGCGCGACGTCGGCGGGCGACATCGGCGTCGCGAGGATCGCGTCGTAGAGCTTCTGGTAGTTGAGCTTGAAGAAGAAGTTGAACGTGGACTCGGCGATCGCGCCGTTCATCGACGCCGAGGCGAGGAGCGCGGGCGCCACGAACAGCGCGTACGGGATCGGCTGGCCGCCGGGACCCGGGATATCGCCCACCATGCCGCCGATGCCGAAGCCCACCGAGAGCAGGTAGAACAGCGGCTCGAGCAGCCCCGAGAACAGCATCATCCACGCGCGCCGGTAGTGGACGACGTTGCGCTCGATCATCCTCGCCGCACGACGGCTCGCGAAGCCGGACGGAAGGACGAGGCCGATGGTCGGCAGCGACGCGGTCATCGTCAGCTGTCCAGCCGCCGGCGGAAGCGGACGAACATCGCCCACACCCCGATCCCCGCCATCGCGGTCAGGATCACCAGGTGCGCGGCGTGCAGCAGCGGCTCCTGCCCGACGGTGCCCAGGGCGAGCGCCCGCGCGAGGTCGACGCCGTGCCACAGCGGCAGGATCCAGGCCAGCGGCCGGATGAGGTCGGGCAGGCGGTCGATCGGGAAGAAGGTGCCGCTGAACAGGAACAGCGGCGTGATGCCGAAGCGCCAGATGTTGGTCCAGGCCTCGGTGTCGCGCTGGGTGGTCATGAACGCCGCGATCGGCGCGGAGAAGGCGACGCCGGTGAGCACCGCGATCGGCACCGACCACACGATGCCCGGCGTGGCGGCGGCGCCGAGCAGGACGATCATCGCCGCGAAGATCGTCCCGACCAGCAGCGCGTGCGTCACCGTCCAGGCCAGCTGGCCGAAGGCGATCGCCCCCGCCGTGAGCGGCGTGGCGTACATCGCGTGGTAGCGCCGGGTCCAGTGGAAGCCCGCCAGCACCGGGAAGGTCCCCTCGCCCGCGGCGCCCTGCATGATCGAGGACACGAGCAGCGCCGGGGCGAGGAACTGCAGGTACGGCACGCCATCGGTAGCGTTGGCGCCGCCCCTGTCCACGTACGAGCCCAGCCCGACGCCCATCGCGAGCAGGAACAGCAACGGCTGCGCAAAGTTGCCGAACACCGAGCCGCGCCAGTTGCGCAGGTACAGCAGGATCTGATGCTCGTAGGACGCGCGGTAGGCGTCCCGGCGCCTCGGGCGCGGGACCGCCGTCACCGGATCGGCCGTGGCCGGCAGGCTCGCCATCGCGCTCAGTCCACCAGCGTCCGGCCGGTCAGCCGCAGGAACACGTCCTCGAGCGAGCTCCGGCGGACGAGCACCGTCTCCGGCTGCAGCCCGCGCGCATGCACGGCCGAGGCCACCGCCTCGCCGTCGTCGCTGTACACGAGGGCGCGGTCGGGCAGGAGGTCGACGCGGTCGCCGATGCCGTCGAGCCGTCCGCCGAGCGCCTCCTGGACGCCGACGGGGAACCGCAGCTCGGTGACCTCGCGGCTCGAGTAGCGCTCGATCAGCTGGCGCGGCGTCCCCTCGGCCACGATCTTCGCCTTGTCCATCACGACGAGCCGGTCGCACAGCTGCTCGGCCTCGTCCATGTAGTGGGTGGTGAGCACGAGGGTCACGCCCCGCTGCTTGAGGCGGTACAGGCGCTCCCACAGCAGGTGGCGGGCCTGCGGGTCGAGGCCCGTCGTGGGCTCGTCGAGCAGCAGGATCGACGGCTCGTTGATCAGCGCGCGGGCAATCGTCAGGCGGCGCTTCATCCCGCCCGACAGCGGGTCCACCTTGTCCTTGGCGCGCTCGGACAGCTGCGCGAAGTCGAGCAGCTCCTCAGCACGGCGCGTCGACTCCGCGCGCGACAGGCCGAAATAGCGCCCGTAGATCACCAGGTTGTCGATCACCGAGAGGTCCGTGTCGAGCGTGTCCTGCTGGGGAACCACGCCGAGGCGGGCGCGGATCGTCGGGCCGTCGCGCGCGGGTTCGAGGTCGAGGATCCGGAGCTCGCCCGCCGTGATCGGCGACACGCACCCGATCATCCGCATCGTGCTCGTCTTGCCCGCGCCATTGGGGCCGAGGAAGCCGAAGCTCTCGCCCGGCGCGACGTCGAAGTCGATCGCGTCGACCGCGGTGAAGCTGCCGAACCGCTTGGTCAGGCCGCGGGCAGCGATGAGCGGCGCCGCGACGGGCGCCTGGGTGCTGGACATGGGACGGCCATGCTACCCGAGGCGCCGTGACAACTGCCTGTCACGAACTACCGGTGGTCCCGGTGGCCGGACTTGGCCCCGCGTCCCCGTCTGCCCCTTGGGTCACGCATTGCCCTGCCGCCGACGGCTCTTTGGCGCCCTGCCGAGCGTGGGCGCCCAGATGACATCTTCAAAACAGTGGGGTTTCGGGGTCGTTCGCGGATCGCGGAACCTCCCGTCGCGGCGTCGGCCCCGGGTCGTTCGCGGATCGCGGAACCTCCCGGCTCGGCGTCGGCCCCCGGGTCGTTCGCGGATCGCGGGAGGTTCGGATCGCGGTCAAGCGCGGCGGTGCCCAGGTGGCATCGTGCAAGGAGTGTGGTTTCGGGGTCGTTCGCGAATCGCGGAACCTCGCGGCGCGGCGGCCGGGCCCCGGATCGTTCGCGGATCGCGGAACCTCGCGGCGGTTCCGTTGAGCGACTCATTCGTGGCAGCCAGAACTAAGCCCGCGGTGGACCGCTGATAAGCGGACGCCGCCATGCTGGCCGCATGGCTCGTCGGAACGGGATCGGCATTGCGCTCCTCGCCGATTCGACGCGCAGAGCCATCATCGGCTTGATCGCCGTGCAGCCCCGGCGGCCTTCGTACATCGCGGCCGAGCTCGGGCTCAGCCGACCCGCGGTGTCGCGACAGCTTCGGCTGCTCGAGGACGCCGGGCTCGTGCGCAGGTTCCCCTTCGTGATCGACCGCCGCGGCCTGCTGTACCAGGTCCACCCGAACGCAGCGCGCCAGATCACGGCTGGCTGGCGGGCACGGGAGTTGGTCGCATTCCACCCCCACAGTAGTGCCGCGATTCGCGAACGCAGCCGCGCCGGCACTCGGCGACACCGCCGAGCCATCAGCGTCGGATGCAAGTCGTTCCGCGATCCGCGAATGACCCGGAATCCGCCCTCTGGCGGCGATGTCTGCCCGGGGCCGAGGAGCCCCCGGGGGCGGCCGAGGAGCCGGCCCCTCCGCCCGGACTCGTTCCGCGATCCGCGAACGACCCGGAATCCGGCCTCCGGCGGCGATGGGCGCCCAGGCCGAGCGGCGCGCGGGGCCGAAGAGCGCGGGGCCGAAGAGCGCGGGGCCCGGGCCGCTCAACGGGAGCGGCGCCGCGGGGGGGGTCGGCGGCGGCGGGGCGGGTCGGCGGCGGGGCGCGGCGGCCGGGAAATGGTCAGGTCGCGGCCGCACCCGCATGCGGCACCACGTCGCCGGCGTGCACGATGTTGTCGAATTTGCGCCAGAGGACGGCCACGAGCAGCGCGGACCCCACGAAGCCGAACCAGAACGGCGCGGTGATGCCGAGCTGAAGAGCCAGCAGCCCGCCCATGGGCGTGCCGACCACGATCCCGAGCCAGATGCCCACCTGGTAGACGCCGGTGACGCGGCCGAGCAGCTCGTCGGGGACCGCGCGCTGCCGGACGGCCGTCGAGGTGGTGCCCCAGAGCGACGCGTGCGCCCCGAACACGACGAACATGGCGAGGACGACGCCCGCCTGCGTCGAGAGCGCGAGGACCAGGTGGGTCAGGGTCTCGACGCACAGGCCGACCCGCATGATGTCGGCAAGCGAGAACCGCCGCTCCAGCCGGCCGTACGCTGTCACGCCCACGAGCCCGCCGACGGCGATCGCGGTCGTCAGCAGCCCGAATCCCACCTCGTTCATGCGCAGCCGCTCCTGGGCGTAGAGGACCAGCACCGACCACGCGGCGCCGAACGTGACGTTGAAGGCCACGATGGTCAGGGCGAGCGTCCGCATCGGCGGGTTGTGGAGCAGCCAGCGCACGCCCTCGGCGAGCTCGCGGCGGAAGTGGGGCCGAGGGCCGGCGGAGGCGTCGCGCTCGGTCCCGGGCCGGTACGTGATCCGCATGACGATGAGCGCGCCAAGGGCGTAGCACGCGGCGTCCGTCGCGAACGGGAGGGTCATCCCGACCGCGAACAGGAACGCCCCGATCGGCGGCCCGCCCAGCTGGTTCAGCACGAGCACGGCACCCTGCAGGCGGGCGTTGGCGATGCCCAGGTCGCTGCGCTCCACGAGGCGGGGCAGCAGGCTCGTCTCGCTCACGTTGGCGAACGTCTCGGCCGTGCCGAGCACGAACAGGCTCGCGAGCACCGTCGCGATGGTCACCGCGTGCGTGGCGATGGTCGCCGCCAGGACGGCCAGCACGATCGCCCGGGCGATGTTCACGACCGACACGACGCGCCGCCGGTCGAGCCGGTCCGCCACGCCGCCGGCCACGACGCCGAACAGGAGCGACGGCAGGCTCTGCGCGAGGAGGGCGAGCGACACGAGGAACGGATCGCGCGTCAGCGAGGCGATGAGCAGCGGACCGGCGGCCAGCGCGACGCCGTCGCCTGCGTTGGTGATGAGGGCGGACGCGAGGAGCAGCCGGAAGCTGTGGCCGAGGCGGGCGGGCGCGACCGCCTCCACGGGCCGGGCGAGGGGGTTGGGCACCGCCGGAGTCTAGCGCGGGCGGCGCGGGCGGGGACTCGACCGGCGATCTGCCTAGGGGGTGGCCGATGCCGGAGGTGCACCGTCTCCCGAGGGGGCCGCCGAGCCTCCAGCGGCCCGACGCGCGGCGGCCTCGAGGTCCCGGGTCAGGCTCGCCACCAAGGCCTGGTCCGCGGCCGTGGGCGAGCCGTTGACTCTAACCATCACCGCCACGTTCGCGACCACGACCCACCGGAAGGAGGCGCCCGTCGACGCTGTGTCCGTGCTCGAGTTCACAGCGCAGGCGAGGTTCGACCCCGCGAAGGGGTCGGGACCGGCCAGCGGCAGGGCGAGGCGCAGCGCTGCGGCGGTGGGCTCCACCTCGACCGCGGTGGCGCTGGGGATCGAGGCCATGAGACCGTCCACGGCCATCACCTGCGCCGACGGAAGGGCACTGCCGCAGTCGAGGAACACAGCTGCGGCGTCCGTCAGGGTGCCGTGCACGTACGGGCGCGCGGCGTCGGCGGCCGCCGTCAGGGAGATCGGGCCCGGCGCCGTGGCCTCGTCGCCCGCCCAGACGACCTCCTGCGCCGCCATCAGCTTGTCGCAGACCGAGGCGTCGCCGCCGCAGTCGCTGGCAGCCGGGTCGTGGACCCGGACGCGGACGATGACCGGCCCGGTCGACAGGCTGTCCCGCGGAACGATCGTCAGCGCTCCGTCCGGCATCGTGACCGGGCCGCCGTCCAGCGTCGCGAACGTGAGCATGCCGATGAACCTCGGGTCGTCGGCACCGGCGACGTCGCTGAACCGGGGCTCGCCGCACGTGCTGCTGAACCAGGAGACCGAGCCCGACAGCACGACGTGGCAGGTGATCGGCATGGCGGACCGGGCGGTCAGCCACCCGCCGACGAGGAAGGGCGTCGCGTCGGTGGCCGCGCGGGCATGGGCCAGCGCGGCGGCCCCCCGGAGCACGGGCTCGCCGCCGAAGGTCATCGGGATCCCGTCGGGGTACCGCGCGCCCGCGTCGCCAGGGCTCGGTGCCGCAGTCGGCGTCGTCGGGGTGTCGGCTCCTGGTGTCGAGGCGGGCGTGGAGGCGAGGCCCGCGACGAGCCCGGACGTCACCGCGACGACGGCCACCGCGACGACGGCCACCGCGGCCGATGCGAGCAGCCGCGGGCGCGTCGGCCGAGCTGACGATCCCCGCCGGACCGGCTCCGTCGCCACCGCGTCGGGCTCGAGGGGGACCGCCGCGGCCAGCCGCTCAAGACGCGCCCGCAGGCGCCGATCGAGATCGTCCATCACCCACGCTCCTCGAGCACCCCGCGCAGCCGCGCGCGGCCCCGCGACAGCCAGCTCGCCACGGTCCCCCGCGGCACCCCGAACAACTCGGCCACCTCGTCCTGCGTGTAGCCGTCGAGCACGGTCATGACCAGGGCGGCTCGCGTCCGCCGGTCGAGCGCGGAGAGCGCCCGCCAGAGGTCCGGGTCTGCCGCCATGGCCCACGCCTGGTCCGTCTCCTGGATCGTCAGGAACCCCCACCGCCGCCTTCGGCGCCGCTCGTCGAGCGCGAGGCGGAAGCCGACCGTGGCCAGCCACCCGCGGACGTTCGAGCCCTCCGGCAGCGGCCAGCGCTCGAGTGCGCGCAGCAGGGTGATCTGGGCGAGGTCCTCGGCCTCGGCCGCGTCTCCCACCACCAGGGCGAGCCGACGCACGAGCCAGGGGCGGTGCACGAGCACCGCCGCCTCGAGCGTCTCCTGGATCGCCCCGACGCGGGCCAGCTGGATCTCCACCGTCACCCCCTGACAGGAGGCTAACGTCCGGCGCACCTCAAGTGTTGCAGCGGGGCTCAGGCGGAAGCTGCACGTCCCCGGCGACAATCGTTCTGCGAGTCGCGAACGACCCCGAAATCGCCCTCCCGCCGCGATGTCCGCCGTCCCTCGAGCGCCGAGCGCGGCGTCCCGCCGAGGCGGCCGTCGTTCCGCGATTCGCGAACGACCCCGCACCAGCCCCCAGGGGCGCGTCCGCCGGCCGGAGGCCAGGGTCGCTGCCGCGATCCCCTACCGCTCGGGGACGGTCCCCTGGTGCAGCGTGACGATCCCCCCGGTCAGGCCGGTCCACTGGACATCGACCAAGCCTGCTTCGGCCATGATCTCGGCGATGCGCTCGGGCGAGGGGTACGCCTGGACGCTCCGCACGAGGTACCCATACGCAGGGCCCTGGCCGGCGACGCGGCCGATGACCGGCACGATGCGGTCGAACCACCAGCGCATGAACCGGGCGACCCGGCTGCGCGGCCGCGCGATCTCGAGGCACAGGACGCGGCCGCCGGGGCGGACCGAGCGCGCCATCTCGGCGAACCCTCGGGCGTAGTCGGGCAGGTTGCGCATGCCGAAGGCGATGGTCGCCGCGTCGAACTCGCCGTCACGGGTGGGCAGCGCCATGGCGTTGCCCACGAGGTAGCCGAGGCCGGCCCGGCTCGCGTACCGCCGCTGCGCCACGGCCGTCATGCCCGGCGAGAGGTCGACGCCCAAGACGCGGCCCGTCGCGCCCGCGCGCGCCTGCAGGTCGGCCGCCACCTTGCCGGTGCCCGACGCGACGTCGAGCGCCGACCCGCCCGGCTGCACGCCGGCCGCGTCGACCAGGCGACGCCGCCAGCGCGGCTCCTGGAATGCCGAGATGAGCAGGTTCATGAGGTCGTACCGGCCTGAGATCCGGTCGAACATGACCCGCACCTCGCCGGCGTCCGCGGCGTTGCCCGCGCCGGTGGAGGCGCCGGATGGTGTGTGGTCGGGCGGGATGTCGGTCATTGGGCGGCGGGCTCCGTTGGGTCCAGGGGGCGATCGGTCGAGGGGCGGTCCGTGGGTCGGTCGAGGAAGGCGCGGACGGCCTCGGCCACGCGACCCGGCCGGACGATCGGCCCGGGGTGGGCGAGGTGGTCGAGGGTAGCGCGTCGTGCGCCCCGGATGCGCCGGGCGAGCTCGTCGGAGACGGGTGCGTAGAACGCGTCGCTCGCGCCGCCGGTGAGCAGCAGCACGGGCGCCGTGATGCGGGCGAGGCCGTCGGGGTCGAGGCCGAGCAGCACGCCGTCGGCGACGGCCTGCACGCCCTCGGCCCCCAGGAACGATCGGCTGCGCTCCGAAAGCCGCTCCCACGCGGCGTCGCCGGCGACCATGCGCATGAACGCCTCGGCGGCGGCCGGGGCCCCGCCCTGCGCATAGGCCGCCTCGAGGCGCGAGGTGCCGTCCGGGAAGTCGACCTCCATCTCGGGCGTCACCACGGCGCCGTACGGCGGCTCGTACGCCGCCACCGAGCGGACCCGGTCGGGGTGGCGGGCGGCGGTCTCGAACGCCACGACCCCGCCGAAGCTGACGCCGACCAGGTCGGCCCGTGCGATCCCCCGGGCGTCGAGGTAGGACACGAGGTCCTCCACGTGGATGCCGACGTCCACCGGGCGCACGTGCTCCAGCCGGCCGGTCCCGCTGCCGCGCCGGTCGAGGGCGTGGACTGTCGCGCCGCACCTCGCGGCGAGCTCCGCCGCGAGCCGGTCGAGCTGGGCGGCGGTCGACAGGGTGCCGTGGAGCAGGACGATGGCGCGGGGCCCGTCGCCCGTGATCCGCCAGCCGATCGAGTCGCCGCCGGGGCGCTCGAGCTGGCCGTCGGGCGCGCCGTCGAGGAGCGCTCGGAGCGCGACACGGCGCAGCTTGCCGGACGAGCCGCGGGGCAGCGCATCGAGGCGGACAAACGCTGCGGGCACCTTGACCGCGGAGAGCGACGCCCGGCAGTGGGCGGCGAGGGCGTCGTCGCCGGGGTCGGGCAGGCCGTCGCGGAGGACGATCCCGGCGACGGGCACGTGCCCAAGGGCCTCGTCGCGTCGCGCCACGACGCCTGCCTCGGCGATCGCCGGGTGCGACGCGAGCACGGCCTCCACCTCGGCGGGCGCGATGTTCTCCCCGCCGCGGACGATCCGGTCGGTGCGCCGGTCGACGACGCGCAGCCGGCCCTCGGCATCGAGGCTGCCGAGGTCGCCGGTGGCGAACGGCTGCCCGGGGGCCCGCGGCGCCTCGCCGAGGTAGCCGAGGAACGCCGACGGCCCGCCGGCGACGATCTCCCCGACCCCGTCCGCATCGGGGTCCGCGATCGAGAGCGTCACGCCCGGCATCGGCCGCCCGGCGCTCCACGGCGCGACCCCCGCCTCGGCGGACGGGAGCGCCGTCACCCCCGACCCCATCTCGGACAGCCCGTACGTGGGGACGACGGGCCAGCCCGCCGCCACCGCGCGCCGGACGAGCGCCTCGGGGATCGTCCCGCCGCCCAGCGGGATCGCGCGCAGGCTCGGTGGCGGCGGCGCGTCGCGCATCCCGTCGCGCACCTCGTCGAGCAGCCGCGCCAGCTGCGTCGGGACCAGCGACACGTGCGACATCGCGGGGTCGCGCAGCGCCTCGAGCAGGCCGCCCGTGTCGCCCGGCGCGACGATGCGCGTCGGGACGCCGTCCGCGATCGCGCGCCACACCACGCCGAGCCCAGCGACGTGCGCGAGGCCGAGCGCCAGCACCCAGCCGGTCGCGGGCGGCAGCACGGCACGCCACGCGTCGGCGGACGCGGCGAGCGAGGCCTCGGCGTGCGCGACGCCCTTCGGCCGCCCGGTGGTGCCCGAGGTCATCACGACGATTGCCGTGCCGGGCGGCGGCGCCTCATGCCGCAGGATCTCGAGCGCCGCGGCGCGCTCGCGGCCGGTCAGCAGTGGCGACAGCGGGGCGGCAACGGCCCCGGCGCGCAGGATGCCCAGGATCCGGGCGATCGTCGCCACGGACGCGGGCGCCTCGAACGGCTCGACCCCAGCGGTGATGGCGTGGGCGGCCGCCTCGTCAGCGAGCGCGTCGAGCTCGGCCCACGTCGTCGTCCGGCCGGGCTCGACCACCGAGGGCGCATCGCCGCGAGCCGCCGCGAGCCCTCGCAGCCGGCCGGCGATGCCGGCCTCGCCCACAACCCCGGACGGGCGGCTCACGCGTCCCACGCCTCCCACACCGGCCCAGCGGCGCGATCGGCCGAGTAGCGGGCCAGCGCCCGCTCGTCGACGCGGACGCCCAGGCGCCCGGCCCCTGGCCCGCCCGGCGCCCGCAGGAGCCCGCCGTCGAGGACGAGCCCGTCGACCAGCAGGTCGTGCTCGAGCAGCCCCGCGGTGGCAAGCCCGTGATGGGGCGCGTGCTCGAGTCTGCCGCCCCGGATCCCGGGCAGCGCCGCCGCGATGGCGAGCCCGGCGGCGATGCCCGCGCCGGTCTCGAACAGCGTGCTGACAACGACCGGGACCCCGCGCTCGGCGGCCAGGTCCGCGATCTCCGCGGCCGCGAGCGGGCCGCCGACGCGCACGGGCTTCACGACGAGCGCGTCGACGGCACCGGCCTCGAGCAGCCGCCGCGCCGCGCGCACCGAGGTCACGGTCTCGTCGGCGGCGACCGGGGTCCGGACGCGTCGCCGGAGCTCGGCCCACACCGCCTCGTCGTCCGTGTCGAGCGGCTGCTCGACGTACTCGAGGTCGAACCTCTCGATCGCGTCGAGCCGGTCGGTCGCGGTCTCGAGGTCCCAGGCCCCGTTGACGTCGAGGCGCAGCCGGATCGCCGGGCCGACCGCCGCACGCACCGCCCGGACGCGTGCGACGAGGACCTCGGTCTCGCGCTCCGCGCCTGCCTTGAGCTTGAGGGTGGTGAACCCGGCGCTCAGCGCCTGGCGGGCCGCCTCGGCCGACGCCGCGGGCCCGATCGAGGGCAGCGTGGCGTTCACCGGGACGCCGCGCGGCCGGGCGCCCGCAGCGTCTCCCGCGCCCGCGCCAGCACCGTCGCCCGCGCCCCCGAGCGGCCCGTCGCCCGAGGCCGCCAGCGCCCCGGAGCCCGGCGCGCCCGGCCCCAGCAGCCCGAGGTCGAGCCGCGCCGCGTCGATCGCCGCCCGAAGCGCCCGTCCCGGCGAGCCGTGCGACTCGAGCTCCTGCGCCGTGGGCAGGCCGTCGGACGGGCGCCCGCCCGCCAGCTCGCGGACGAGGTGATCGAGCACGGTCGTCGCCGTCGCCCCGTCCGCCGGCTCGAGCACCGCCTCGCCGACCCCGACCCGCCCGTCGGCGTCCACGAGCCGGACGATCCACGCCTCGCGCGCCAGCCACATGCCGGCCCTCGTGGGGAACGGCCGCTGGAAGGGGACGAGCACCTTGTCGGCGTGGATCGCGGCGATCGCCGTCACGCGCGCGGCCCCGCAGCCAGCCCCAGGGCGAGCAGGAGTGCGACAGCCAGCGAGAGCCGGGCGGTCCCCTTGAGCACGGGGTTCAGCTGCCGGCGCTCGGTGAACCCGAGAACGGCCCGCCACAGCGGCACCGCGAGCGGGATCGCCACCAGCGCGGCCAGCACCAGCGGGCTCCAGCCCGCGAGCGCGAGCGCGACCGGCGTCAGGAACGCGAGCGCCACGAAGGCCAGCCACTCGACCTGCGCACCACGCTCCCCGACCATCACCGCGATCGTGCGCTTGCCCGCCTCGCGGTCGGTCGGGATGTCCCGCAGGTTGTTGACGACCAGGATCGCGGTCGTCAGCGCCCCGACCGGCACCGAGGCCGCGAAGAACACCGGCTCCAGGCGCCCCGCCTGGAGGTAGGCGGTGCCGACCACCGCGACCACGCCGAAGAACAGGAAGACGAACACCTCGCCCAGGCCGCGGTACCCGTACGGCCACGGCCCGCCGGTGTACGCGAGCGCGGCGACCACCGCCAGGACGCCGAGGCCGATCAGCACCGGGCCGCCGACGTACGCGAGCCAGAGCCCCACGACGCCTGCCGCGGCGATCGTGATCGCGATCGCGACCTCCATCTGGCGCTCGGTCACGAGGCCGGCGGCGGCCACCCGCATCGGGCCCTGGCGCGCCGCGGTGTCGGCGCCCTTGCGGAAGTCGGAGAGGTCGTTCGCGAAGTTCGCGAGCACCTGGAGCAGCAGCGCCACCGCGACACAGCCGAGCGCGGTGTCGGGACGGAACGGCGCGCCGACGCCGTACCCCGCGCCCAGCCCGACGATCACTCCGGCGAGGGCCGCGGGCAGCGTGTTCGGGCGGGCCGCGTGCCACCAGATCGAGGCCGCGGACGGTCGCGACGAGGAAGCCGTCGGCGCCGGCGCGGGAGGGGGCGGGCCGGCGGGAGGGGGCGGGCCGGCGGGAGGGGGCGCGGCGCTCACGGGCGGCGGGGGTACTTGCGGTACGCGGGCTTGCGCTTGGCGAGGAACGCCGTCGAGCCCTCGTGCGCCTCGTCGGTCGTGTAGTAGAGCCCGGTGGCGTGGCCGGCGAACTCCTGCATCCCGGCGAGGCCGTCGGTGGCGACCAGGAACGACGCCTTGAGGAACCTGATCGCCGTCGGGCTCATGTCGAGGATCTCGTCGGCCCAGCGGACGCCCTCGGCCTCGAGCTCGGCGAGCGGGACCACCTTGTTGACGAGGTTCATCTCGTAGGCCTCCTGCGCCGTGTAGCGGCGGCACAGGAACCAGATCTCCTTGGCCTTCTTGTCGCCGACGAGGCGGGCCAGCAGCCCCACCCCGAACCCGGCGTCGAACGAGCCGACCTTGGGGCCGATCTGCCCGAACACCGCGTTCTCGCTGGCGATCGTCATGTCGCACACGACGTGGAGGACGTGGCCGCCGCCGATGGCGAAGCCGTTGACGAGCGCGATCACCGGCAGCGGCAGCGAGCGGATCTGGCGCTGGAGGTCGAGCACGTTGAGGCGGGCGAGGCCGTCCTCGTCGAGGTAGCCGCCGTCGTGGCTCTTGTAGTTCGCGTCGCCGCCCGCGCAGAAGGCCGTGTCGCCGGCGCCGGTCAGCAGCACGCAGCCGATCGTGGCGTCGTCGCGGATCCGGTTGAACGCGTCGATCATCTCGCGCACGGTCAGCGGTCGGAACGCGTTGCGCACCGCCTGGCGGTCGATGGTGATCTTGGCGATCCCGGTGCCCGACACCTCGTAGCGGATGTCGCGGTACTCGTGGGCGGTGGTCCAGGTGACGGTGCTGCTCACGCGGCGTCCTCCTGCAGGAAGTCGAAGACGAGGCGGCGGAAGGCGACGGGGCGCTCGAGGTGGGGGGTGTGGCCCGCGCCCTTGACGATCGCGAGGCGGGAACCGGGGATGCCGGCCGCGACCAGCTCCGCGCGGGGCCGGGCAGGGTCGAGAGCACCGACGATGACGAGGGTCGGCGCGCGGACCTCGGCGAGCCGCGTGTGCAGCGGCTCCATGGCCCCCTGGCCGGCGGCGCGGAGGCTCTGGGCGAGGCCGCGCGCCGTGTTGCGGAGCCGGATCTCGCGCTGGCGCGCTGCGACGCGGTCGTCCAGCGCGGCGTGGGTCGCGAAGACAGGATTGCGCTCCCAGCGGTCGACGAACGCCTCGAGGCCGTCGCGCTCGATCTCGTCCGCCATCTGCTCGTCGGCGCGTCGGCGGGCCTCGCGCTCGGCAGGGTCGGCGATGCCGGCGCTCGGGCTCTCGAGGATCAGGCGGTCGACTGCCTCCGGATGGGCGATGGCGAGCCGGAGCGCGATGCGGGCGCCCAGCGAGTAGCCGAGCACGCGCGCGGGGCTTGCGGTGAGGTGGGCGAGCAGCCCGGCGAGCTGGTCGGCCGCACGCTCGACTGACGCCGACTTGGCCGGGATCCCGGCACGGCCGTGCCCGGGCAGGTCGGGCGCGATGGTCCGAAACCCCTTGCGGCGCAGGCCCGCGGTCAGCCCGGCCCAGACCGAGCCGCTGCCGGTGAACCCGTGGAGCAGCAGCAGCGCGGGGTCACGCGGAACACCGCTGTCGCGGGCCGCCACCGCCAGCCAGTCGATCGCCGTCGTCATCGCTTCGGCGTCCGCGTCAGGATCATCGGCTCGCCGCCCGGGCGCCGCGGTGGCCCGGCGACCTCCGGGGGCAACGCAGCCAGCGCCTGCTGCACGGCCGCCGCCACCTCGCGGTGCAGCGCGAGGTTCCGCGCCCGGTCGGTGCGGAGGTGCACAACGTTGACGCCGTCGCGCGCGAGGGCGTCGTCGATCGCGGCTCGCAGGTCACGCGGGCCAGCTTCGCGATAGCCCGCGCCGAAGGCCCGCACTACCGCGGCCATGTCCGTCCCGTGCGGCGTCCCGAAGAGCTGCTCGTAGTGCTCGGGGAGGCCCGTGCCGGGGATCGCCGCTGCGGGCTGGGCCTGGGGCAGGAACGAGAAGATGCCGCCGCCGTCGTTGTCCACCAGCACGATCGCGAGCGAAAGGCCGAGCTGGCGCGCCGTGCCCAGGGCGCTGACGTCGTGCAGGAACGAGACGTCGCCGATGACGAGCGCTGTCGGAGCTCCCGTCGCCGCCGCGCCCAGCGCCGAGGAGATGACGCCGTCGATCCCGTTCGCGCCGCGGTTGGAGCGCACGGTGATCACCCGATCCGTGGACGGCAGCCAGGTGTCCATGTCGCGGACGGGCATCGACGAGCCCGCCCACAGGACGGCGCCGTGCGGTAGGGCATCGGCAAGGGCCGGGTACGGCGCGCCCTCGAACGGCTCGTCGAGGCCCGCCAGCCAGGAAGTCATCGCGGCGTCGGCGGTGCGCTCGGCCGCCAGCCAGTCGCTCGTCCACGCGGTGTCCGGCGTCGTCCCGAGCCGCCCAGCCAGACGCGATGCCGTGTCCGCCGCGTCCGCGTGCACGAACGTGGCCGGCAGCAGGGCGGGCTCGCGCCAGCCGCCGGCGGCGTCGAGCACGATGAGCTCCGGCTGCGCGCGCTCGAGCAGCTGGAGGATCGGTTTGGACGTCGGCATGGCGCCGGTGCGGATGACCAGCCCGGGCTGGTGACCGTCGAGCCAGGGCCCGGGGCGGCACAGGAGGTCGGCCCGCGCCACGACCATTGACCGGTCGTGCGGGCCCGTGCGGAGCCCGGAGAGCGGGTCGGCGAGGATCGGAAAGCCGGTCGCGTGGGCGAGGCCGGCCAGCGCGTCGAGCAGGCCCGGTTCATCGTCGGACCCCGCGACGATCAGGCCCCGGTCAGTGCGCCCGATCCGCGCCACCAGCCCAGCGATCGCCGCGTCGTCGAGGACCGCCCTGCCGGCCAACCGTTGCGTGGCGGGCGTCGGCGGGATGTCGGCCGCGGTCAGCGCCAGCGGTCCGTCTGGCAGCAGCGGCTCCCGGAACGGGACGTTGAGGTGGACGGGCCCCGCCGGCCCGGCCCAAGCCGTCGCCACGGCACGCCCGGCCACGCTGCGCACATGGGCGATCGTCGCCGGCTCGCCGTCGAACAGCGGCAGCTGGCTCGCCCACTTCGCGTGGGTGCCGAAGATGCGGACCTGGTCGATCGTCTGGGGAGCGCCGCGGTCCTGCATCTCGTCCGGCCGGTCGGCGGTGAGGAGCACGAGCGGCACCCGCGAGAGGTTCGCCTCGACCACGGCGGGCAGCAGGTTCGCGACCGCGGTCCCCGACGTGACGACGACCGCCACGGGCCGGCGGCTGACTCGCGCCAACCCGAGCGCGAAGAACCCGGCGGACCGCTCGTCGAGGATCACGCGCGTGGTGATCGCCTCGCAGGACGCGATCGCCAGCGCGAGCGGGGTCGAGCGCGACCCCGGGCAGACCACCGCGTCGCGGACGCCCGCCGCGGCGAGCTCGGCGACCATCGCGCGGAGCGTCTCCGCGTGGCTCACGGCTCGTCTCCCAGCGCCCCGTCGCGGCTCATGCCTCGTCCTCGGGCATGCCCAGCGCGGACACCACCGCCTGCAGCTTGATCCGCGACTCCTCCCACTCGCGGGCGGGGTCCGAGTCGGCCACGATCCCGCAGCCGGCGAACAGGGTCGCCTGCGTCCGGTCCACGATCCCGCACCGCAGTGCCACGCACAGCTCCCCGTCGCCGGCGCCGTCCATCCAGCCCACCGGGCCGGCGTACCAGCCGCGGTCGAACCCCTCGTGCTCGTCGATCATCGTGAGCGCCGCCTCGCGCGGATCGCCGCCCACGGCGGGCGTCGGGTGGAGGCGCTCGCCCAGCGCGAGCAGCCCCGCGTCGTCGGGCAGCGTGCCCTCGATCTCGGTGGCGAGGTGCTGGACGAAGCGCAGGGTCATCACCGACGGCTGGGGCGCCACGCTGACCTGGGCCGCCACGGGCGCGAGCAGCCCGCGGATGTAGTTCACGACGATCGCGTGCTCCTCGCGGTCCTTCTCGCTCGCGAGCAGCTCCGCCCCGAGCCTGGCGTCCTCGGCCGCGTTCGCGCCGCGGCCGATCGTGCCCGCGATGGCCGCGGTCCGGAAGCGGCGGCCCTCGACCCGGACGAGCCGTTCCGGCGTCGCGCCGAGGAAGGTGCGGCCCGCGCGCCGGAACGCATAGATGGTGCTCTCCGGGGCGCTGGCGGCGAGGCGGCGCAGGGCGTTGGCGACGTCGAGCTCCACGGGCGAGCGCAGGTCGACGCGCCGGGCGAGCACCACCTTGTCGAGGCGGCCGCGGCCGACGGCGCCGGCCATCGTCTCGACGGTCCGGTACCAGCCCGGCTGGTCGGGCTGCGAGCGCTCGGTGCGCAGCGGCGCGAACACGGGGCGGGCGACCATCCCCGCCGCCGGGGGCGTGAGCGCGCGGGCGCGCTCGCTGAGCGATTCCCAGCGGGCGTCCACGGCGGACGGGGACGGGGCGCCGATCGCGCTGGCGGTCAGCGTGGAGGCGCCGTCACGGGTGGCGAGGAGCAGCTTGGGCAGGACGAGCGAGCTCGGGCCGAACGGGCCCCATGGGTCGCCCTCGGCGGGCCGCCGGCCGCTGAAGCCGAGGGCGCCGAGCAGCACCGGGCTGGCGCCGCCCTCGAGCGCGGCGCGGCCGATGACGTCACGCCAGGCCGCCTCCGCGTCGCGGAAGCGATCCCGGCCCGCTCCCTCGGCCGCCCAGGCGCGCCCGACGCCCACGAGCGCGAAGCCGCCTGACGGCTGCAGCCACAGGGCCGCCTCGAGGTCCGCCTCCGCGGCCGCGGCGAACAGGGCGATCGGGTCCACGGTCGGCACCGCGACTGCGGCGCTCAGCAGCCGGTCGTCCGCATCCGGCGTCGCAGCCTCGAGCCGCGCCACGGCGGCGCCGATGTGCTCGGCCGCGGCCGCGGGCTCCCCGACGGCCGTCACCTCGCCGACCTCGCCGACCTCGCCGCGTCGGCCGCCGACGTCGCGCCACCGGGCACGCCCTGCGCGATCCGCGCCTCGGGCACGCCAGCGCTGCGGAGCAGCACCTCACGGAGCGCCGGGTAGCTGTCCTCGAGCGAGCCCGGCTTGTCGGCGAGGAGCCAGCGGGCGACCACCTCGTTGAGCGCGCCGAACCACACCACGCTCGCGATGTCGGTGTCGAGCGGCGCGATCGCCCCCGCGGCCACCGCCTCGTCGAGGTAGCCCCGGATCAGCCCCGCGAACCGCGCGTGGAGGGCGTTGGTCTCGGCCTGGAAGGCGCGCCCCGCGCCGGCGAGGTCGAGGAACAGCACGCGCGCCATCGTCCGGTGGCCGGCGAACGTCGCGAGCACCGTGTGCAGGGCGGCCTCGGCCTTCGCCACGGGCTCGGTCTCCTGCGCCACCGCGCGCTCGACGCGGGCGACCAGCTTGTCGGCGGTCGTCTGCATCAGCTCGCGGAAGATCGCCTCCTTGCTCGGGAAGTGGAAGTAGATCCCGCCCTTGCTCGTCTCGGCGGCGGCCGCGATGTCGTCGACGGCCGTGTCGCGGTAGCCACGCTTGGCGAACGCGGAGAACGCGGCGTCGAGGATCCGCTCGCGGCGGCTGCGGCTCTGCTCGGCGGGATCGATGCGGGGCATGGCGGCGGTCGTCCTTCATCCTGGCCGCGGCGATCTGGCGCCTCGGCGCTGCAGCCGACCGACTGGTCGGTCGGTCGCTCCCCGGATACTACCGCAGGTGGTGCGAGACGGCGCTGGGCGACGAGCTTGGGCGCGCGGGGCCGGCGGCGCGCGGGCGGGACGGGCGGCGCGTCGGCGGCACGGGCGGCGCGCGGGCGGGACGGGCGGCGCGTCGGCGGCACGGGCGGCGCGCGGGCGGGACGGGCGGCGCGTCGGCGGCACGGGCGGCGCGTCGGCGGGACGGGCGGCGCGTCGGCGGCACGGGCGGCGCATGAGCCGCGCATCAGCCGCGGATAAGCGGCCGTCGCCATGATCGCGACCGATGGACCCCGTCCGCTTCGGCCTCGCGATCCGTGCACTCCGCCGTCGGCGCGGCTGGACGCAGGCGCAGCTCGGCGACCGCTGCGGCCTCTCGCAGTCGACGATCTCGCGCATCGAATCGGGAGAGGGCGACCGGCTCACGCTGCTCGTCGTCGGCGCCGCAGCCAGCGCCCTCGGCGCCAGGATCCGCCTGACCGTCCAGGCGCACGGCGAGGATCTCGACCGCCTGCTCGACTCCCACCACGCAAGGCTCGTGGACTGGGCGGCGGTCCTGCTCCGCGGACTGGGCTGGATCGTGGTGCCGGAGGCGACGTTCAGCGTCTACGGCGAGCGTGGATCGATCGACCTGCTCGCCTTCCACCCGCCGACGGGGTCGCTGCTGGTGGTCGAGGTCAAGAGCGTCGTGCCGGACGTGCAGGCGACGCTGGCTGGAATTGATCGGAAGGCACGCCTGGCGCCGACGATCGCCGCTGCGCGGGACTGGCGGGTGAGGACCGTGTCCCGCTGGCTGATCCTGCCGGACGACCGCACGGCGCGGCGTCGCGTCGATGCCCACGGGACGTCGATCAGAGCCGCCCTTCCGGGCACCACCGTCGAGATGCGGCGCTGGGCGAAGGCGCCGAATGGGGCGGTCGCGGGCATCCTCTTCGTGTCAGGTATGCGCCAGGCGGGTGCTCGTCACAGGATCGGCGCCCGGAGGGGCGAATCCGGTGACACCCATGCACGGGGCGGGCAGGTGACGCCGAAACCGTGACGAACACCCGCGTAGTGCATAGGTGGCGGAAATGCTCGGCGGAAGCGCTCGGCGGCAGGGCGGGAGCGCGGAGCGCGCACGGCGGGGACCGTCCGCCGTCACCGCCCTACCAGCTCGCGAGGCCCAGCCAGGCGAGCCCGCACGCGTAGGCGTTGATCGCCACGCCCCACACGATCAGCGCCTTCGCCCAGCGCCCCAGGCCGCGCTCGGCCACCACCACCGAGAGCAGCAGCCAGGCCAGCGGCAGGACGTCGAGGATGAAGCGCCAGCCGACCTGGGTGAACCCCCAGGTCCCGTGGGCGAGGTCCAGGAGCAGCGCGGCCGCGATCCCAAGGCCGGCGACCGCCACCCCGAGCTGCCGCCAGGGCGCCCGGGCGACCAGCCCCAGGAGCGGCATCGTGAGCGCGATCGAGAGCCCGCTCCAGGACGGCAGCAGGTACGGGGCGTCGGGCGTCACGCGGAAGAAGTCGAACAGCGCGTGGCCGAGCGACCTCGGGATGTACGAGATCGACTCGATGCCGTCGGTGAACCAGGGCTCCGACGTGGGGTAGGTGCAGGTGGCGGGGATGCAGCCGGTCTGCTGGTCCTGCCCGGACACGATCAGCCCGTAGCCGAAGTCGAGCGGCGACCCGAACCGCATGGCGTTGTAGGCCGCTACCGCGAGGCCCACGACCGCGATCGGCAGCGCGAGGCGGACGAGCCGTCCGGCGATGCGGCGCCAGTCGGGGCGCCATGACGCCGCCGGCCCCGCGTACAGGACCGCGACGGCCGGGATGGCGAAGACCACGGGCAGCCGGCTTGCCACGCCCAGCCCGAGCAGGAGCCCGGCCAGGGCCGGCCAGCGGCCGCTGACGCCCACGCGCAGCGCGGCGAGCACCATCGCCACCGACACCACCTGGGCGAACAGGTGGTGGCTGCCCTCCCCCGCCGCCCACAGCAGCTCCGAGCCCACGGCCAGCGCCACGGTCAGCCAGATCGCGTTGCGCCGCGCAACGCCGACGGCCAGCGCCAGCGCGTAGCCGAGCGCGACCGCCAGCCCGCCGGCCACGGCCGCGGCCAGCCCGAGGTCGAAGTCGGGCCCGATGAGCGCGACCACCGGCATGAGCACGACCGCGGGGAACGGCGGGAACGGCACCCAGAAGCCGCCCCCGGCGCGGATCGCCAGCTCGTCCCACGGCCGCGGCTCGACGAGCCACGCCCGGCCGTGGAGGAACGCGTCGGCGAGGGCCGGGAAGGAGCTCGTGTTCCGCTGCCCGTTGCCGATCACGGCGTAGAGGACGGCAGCCGAGGCCCCGAGGACCAGCGCCACGACCGCGTCCGAGCGCAGGACACGGGCCAGCAGCGCGGCCAGGGCGTCTGTGCGCCGGGCGCGCGCCAGCACCGTCGACGGGGTCCAGACGAACCGCGGCTCCACGCGGGTGAGCGTGGGGTCGGGGCGGGCCGCGCGTCAAGCCGGAGTGGGCCGGGAATCGCGGCGGCCCGCCGGTCGCCCGGCGGGCCGCTGCGCCAATCGCTGGAACGAGGAGGCTAGACCTCCTTGAACTCGCCCTCGACGGTCTCGTCGCCGGAGCCGGCGGACCCGGACCCCTCGCCGGCGCCAGCGCCGGAACCGTCACTGCCGTCGCCGCTCTCGCCGCCAGCCTCGCCGGCCGCCTGCGACGCCTGGTAGGCGTTCGTCGACATCTTCTGCAGGGCCTCGACGAGCGAGTCCATGCTGTGCTTGACGGCGTCGGCGTCCGAGCCCTTGAGCGCGTCGCGGACGGCCGTGACGCCGCCCTCGACCGCCGCACGGTCCTCGGCCGACACCTTGTCGCCCAGGTCCTTGAGCGACCGCTCGGCCTGGAAGGAGAGGGCCTCCGCCTGGTTGCGGAGCTCGACGTCCTCCCGGCGCTTCTTGTCCTCGTCGGCGTGCGACTCGGCGTCGCGGACCATCTTGTCCACGTCGTCCTTGGAGAGCATCGAGGACGCGGTGATCCGCACCTGCTGCTCCTTGCTGGTGGCGCGGTCCTTGGCCCGCACGTCGAGGATGCCGTTCGCGTCGATGTCGAACGTGACCTCGACCTGCGGGATGCCGCGCGGGGCCGGCGGGATGCCGTCGAGGATGAACCGGCCCAGCGTCTTGTTGTCGTTGGCGAAGTCGCGCTCGCCCTGGAGGACGTGGATCTCGACCTGGCTCTGGTTGTCAGAGGCGGTCGAGAACACCTGCGACTTGGAGGTCGGGATCGTGGTGTTGCGGTCGATCAGCCGGGTCATGACCCCGCCGAGGGTCTCGATGCCCAGGGAGAGCGGTGTGACGTCGAGGAGCAGGACGTCCTTCACCTCGCCGCCCAGCACGCCCGCCTGGATGGCGGCGCCGATCGCGACCACCTCGTCGGGGTTGACGCCCTTGTGGGGCTCCTTGCCGAACACGGTCTTGACCAGCTCCTGGACCGATGGCATGCGGGTCATGCCGCCGACCAGGATGACCTCGTCGATCTCGTTGGGGCGCAGGCCCGCGTCCTTGAGGGCGGCCAGCACCGGGCCCTTGGTCTTCTCGGTGAGGTCGCCGACGAGGCTCTCGAGCTTCGCCCGCGACAGCGACATCACCAGGTGCTTGGGCCCCGAGGCGTCGGCGGTGATGTAGGGCAGGTTGATCTCGGTGGACATCGTCGAGGACAGCTCGATCTTGGCCTTCTCGGCGGCCTCCTTGAGCCGCTGGAGGGCCTGCTGGTCCTTCGAGAGGTCGATGCCCTGGTCCTTCTTGAACTCGGCCAGCAGCCACTCGATCACGCGCTGGTCGAAGTCGTCGCCGCCGAGGTGCGTGTCGCCGTTGGTGGCCTTGACCTCGAACACGCCCTCGCCCAGCTCGAGGATCGAGATGTCGAACGTGCCGCCGCCGAGGTCGTAGACCGCGACCTTCTCGTCGTGCTTCTTGTCGAGGCCGTACGCGAGCGCCGACGCCGTGGGCTCGTTGATGATCCGCTTGACCTCGAGGCCCGCGATCCGCCCGGCGTCCTTGGTCGCCTGGCGCTGGGTGTCGTCGAAGTAGGCCGGGACCGTGATGACGGCCTCGGTGACCTTCTCGCCCAGGTACGCCTCCGCGTCCGCCTTGAGCTTCTGGAGGACCATCGCGCTGACCTCGGGCGGCGTGTAGTGCTTGTCGTCCGCGACCACGCGGATGCCGTCCGACTTGGGGTCCTTCTCGACCGTGTAGGGGACCAGGCCCCGGCTGTGCTGGACCTCGGGGTCGTCCCAGCGCCGGCCCATGAACCGCTTGATCGAGTAGACGGTGTTGGTGGGGTTCGTGACCGCCTGGCGCTTGGCCAGCTGGCCGACGACGCGCTCGCCGGTCTTGGCGAAGCCGACGACGGACGGGACGGTGCGGTTGCCCTCGGAGCTCGGGATGACGGTGGGCTCGCCGCCCTCCATCACAGCCACGACCGAGTTCGTCGTGCCGAGGTCGATGCCGATGATCTTGCCCATTCGGGTCTCCTGGAAGCGTTCGTGTGCTGCGTGGGCGGGGTGAGTTGCTAGTCGGGCCGTGCCGTGGACGCGTCGTCGGCGCTCTGGGCGACGGCGACGAGCGCGGGCCGGATGACGCGGTCACGGAGGCGGTAGCCGCGGCGGACCTCCTCCGCGATCGACCCGTCGGGCAGGCCGGTGCCGGGCACGCTGGCGATCGCCTCGTGCTCACGCGGGTCGAAGGGGGTGCCGGGCGCGGCTACGACCGCCGTGACGCCCTCGCTCTCGAGGAGCCCGCGGAGCTTGCGGTCGATGTTGGCGATGCCGTCCGCCCAGGGCGAGTCCGCGAGCGCCTCGGGGCGGCTGTCGATGGCGCGGTCGAAGTCGTCGGCGAGGGCCAGGACCTTGGTGATCAGGTCGAGACCCGCGAGGCCGCGCTCCAGGTCGCGCTCCTTGGCGGTGCGCTGCCGGAAGTTGGTGAACTCGGCGCGCTCGCGCTGGAGGGCGGCCAGGTACTCGTCGCGCTCGGACGCGAGCTTGGCCAGGGCCTCGTCGTGCTCGGCCTGGGCCTTGGCGACCTTGGCGTCGGCGTCGGACCGCAGCTTCTCGAGCGCGGCCGCCACGGCGGCGGGCGACGTGTCGATCGCGTCGATGCGCTCCTGGGCGCGGTGGCGGCGGATGGCGGGGCGTCGGGGATCGGTCATGTGGATCTCAGGCATACAGGTGGTCGACGAGCTCGTTCATGAGCCCAGAGACGAAGCGGACGGTGCCGATGGCCTGCGGGTAGGCCATGCGCGTGGGTCCGAGCACGCCGACGACGCCGACGGCGCGGCCGGGCCGGCCGTATGGGGCGAGCACGAGCGACACGTCGGCCATCTCCTCGGCGGGGTTCTCGCTGCCGATGTAGACGCGGATGCGGTTCGAGCCGGCGACGCCCCCGATCAGCCGGGCGAGGTAGGCGCGGTCCTCGAGGGCCGCGAACACACGGCGCAGCTTCTCGCTCTGGGCGAACTCGGGGGCCGCCATCACGTTGAGGAGGCCGTCGCTGAACAGCTCCTCGATCGCGGCCGCATCGAATTCGCCCAGCGCCCGCACCACGCGCTCGCCGATCTTGCGCGGCAGGTCGGCCGCAGGGTCGTCGTCGGCCAGCGTCGCGAGCGCGTCGTCCGCCTCGTCGGCCGTCTTGCCGGCGAGCAGCTCGTTGAGGCGCCCCGCGACCACCGAGAGCCCGTCCTGGTCCTCGGCCTCGTCGAGGCCGCACAGCACCTGCCGCAGCGCCCCCTCGCGCAGCACGAGGATCAGGCTGGCCATCCGGTCGCTGATCGAGACAAGGTCGAGGTGGCGCAGGTGCGCCGAGGCCGGCTTGGCCGGCGTGGCCAGGCCCGCCGCGCGGCTGAGCGTGGCGAGGGTGGTGGCAGCGAGGCGGAACCAGTGCTCGCTCGCGTACTCCACCTGGCCGAACTGGTGGCGGATCATCAGCTGCTCCACGGGCGGGAGCGGCGCACTGTCCACGATCGACTCGACGTAGTAGCGGTAGCCGTGCTCGGTCGGAACGCGGCCGGCGGAGGTGTACGGGTGCGTGAGCAGGCCGGCAGCCTCGAGCTCGGCGAGCACGGCGCGGACCGTGGCGGAGGACACGCCGAGGCGATAGCGCTCCACGAGCGCCGCGCTGCCCACCGGGGCGGCAGTGGTGACGTATTCCTCGATGACGGCCCGTAGGATCGCCTGGGAGCGAAGGTCCAGGGGGCCGCTGGTGCGCTGGCGTCGCGCCATCCGGCTGCTCCTTGGAGTAGTTAGCACTCAACAGGTGAGAGTGCTAACGACGTTGGCGACAGTCTAGCGCCGCCGTCGCGGGGGTGTCAACGGGCCGGAGCGGCCATGTGTCGAACGACACTGCCTCGGGCCTGCGCCTTGCCGGGGCCGCGCCGGGTTCGGGCCTGCGCCCCGGGTTCGGGCCCGTGCGCGGGGCTCGGGCCCGCGCAGGGGGGGTCGGGCTTGCGGCCGGCTCCGGGCCCGCGCCCGGGTTCGCACCATACACGCATGGGGTGACTGCTAGGCGGGCCGGCTTGCAGATTCGAGGGCGCCGGAGCCCCAACCATTCACCCCGTGCATGTGTGGCGCGGAATTGCGCGGTTGGGCACGACCTGCTTTGCCTACCAGTCACCTGGTGACTGTCTGGCGCAGGATCAGCCCCAGAGCTCGATCAGCGGCAGGCCGGCCGACGTGAACGCCTCGTTCAGCTCGGTGATGTGCGAGATGTCGTGGGCGTGGACGCGCTCGATGACGAACCCGCGGGTGTGGGCGCGGTCGTCTCCCCACTCCGGGTGGCGGATCACGTCCTCGAGCGAGGCGGGCGTCCACGTCGCGAGGCATCGCTCCACGATGGCGAACGAGGCGTCGAGCCCCTCCACCAGCTGTGCGGCGGTCAGCACGTGCTCGAGGTCGTCGTCGCCCGGGCAGTTGTACGCCGCATCCGGGTAGGGCGTTGCCGCGGCGCCCGCCTCGCCCGCGAAGTCGCACAGCCAGAACACCCGCTGACAGCCGAGGTGGCCGATCGTCGCCCACAGCGGCCAGCGGCCCGGTCCCGGCGTGATCGCGAGCTGCTCGTCGGTAAGCGTGGCCACCCTGTCGCGCAGCAGGCGCGCCTGTGACGGCCACTCCGGGAACGCGGATCGGATCGTCGTGTCGCTCATGGCGCCACGCTACGCGATCCAACCTGACCAAGCATGGCAGTAATTGGCCGGCGGCCGATCATCGACCTCGGCGACCAGCGACAGGGCGGTCGCTGCGTGCGACGCGGCCTCAGGCCATCGATTCGAAGGCGTCCACGACCCGGCTGACCCGCGCCGCATCCCACACCACCTCGGGATCGGGCTCCAGGAACGCCATAGCGAGACCGGCGAGCCCGATCGCCGGCGGCGCCCACTCCTGCGCCTGCGACGCGCCGAACGGGCGGGCCAGCAGCCGGCGCGTGGCCAGCTCGGGCACGGCGAGGGCCATCAGCACCTGGCCCCGCAGGTCGGCGCTCGCGAGCGCCGCCACGATCTCGTAGCTGGCGCCGAGCTCGGGCCGGAGACGGTAGCCGAAGAGCCCGGTGAGCAGCTGCCACGACGCGGCGATCCGGCCGATGAAGTCGCGCTCGGAGCGGGCCAGCGCGGCCTCGAGCTCGTCGCGCAGCGCGTCATCGGCGACGCTCAGGAACGTCGCGTGGAGCGCGAGGTAGGTCCTCCACTCCGCCGACCCGTGCATCATCTCGAAGTCGTGGTGCGACCCCTGGCGCATCAGCTCGAGCAGCAGGTCGCGGCGTCCGTCCGCCGAGCCCAGCCAGTCGCGGTGCTCGAGTACGACAGCGCGCAGGAGCGGCGCGGACGCGACCTCGCTCGACACGGCGGCCGGGGTCGACGCCCGGGCGAGCTCGACCAGCAGGTCGCTGAAGAACAAGTCCTTGTACGGCCACCGCCGGTAGACCGTGCTCCGCGAGACGCGGGCATCGCGGATCACGTCCTCGAAGCTCAGGTGGTCGAGGCTGACCGTGAGGCCGGTCTGGTTGACCATCGCGATCGCCGCGTCGAGCATGCGGCGCTCGGTCTCCTCGTCGGACAGCCGCTGCCGGCGCCGCGCGACCCCCGTGGGGGCTTGCCGTGGTTGGCTCATTTGGTCTATGCTCTCGGTTGGGACATCGTATCCCAAGTGTGATATTCCATCTTTGCCAGGTCGCTGCAAGCGTAGCAGCCGGCCGGCCGCAGGAGAACAGCCGATGTGGCACCTCGAGCAGCTCGTCTACCGGCACGAGCGGTGGATGTACGCGTCCGGGCACCCGAACCGACTCGCCTCGCTGCTGAACCGCGGGTGGGCCGCGATCGGGTCGACCCGGCTCGGACGCCAGCGGCTCGTGACGATCGAGGTGGCGGGCCGCCGGAGCGGGCGACCCGTGGTCGTGCCGCTGATCGCCGCCGACCTCGACGGCGAGCGCTACCTCGTGTCGATGCTCGGCGAGCGGGCGGGATGGGTGGCCAACGTCCGGGCGGCCGGCGGCCAGATCGCCGTCCGCGGCGCTGGACGGCGAACCGCGGTCCGGGTCGAGGAGGTGCCGCCGGAGCGGCGGGCCGCGATCATCCGACGCCACCTCGAGCTGGCCCCGGCCGCGCGGTCGTTCATCCCCGTCGACCGGCGCGCGCCCGTGGCCGCGTTCGAGGCGGTGGCGCCCGGCGTCCCGGTGTTCCGACTCCCCAAGGCCTGATCTCTGGCCGCCCCCGTCTCACGCCCAGCCTGGAGCGCGCCCCCGGGCGCGAGGAGAACGACCCCGCCATGGACTCCGCACCCAACGCGTCACGCACCGAGGCGCGCGCCGACGACCGACCCGGCGGCATGCCGCGCATGGGCCAGGCGGCGACCTCGACTCCCCCCTCGATCGCGCCCCGCGCCCGACGATCACGCTGGCGCCGCCACTGGCGGCGATGGCTCCTCGTCGCGCTGGCGGCCGTGGTCGCCATCACCTGGGTCGGCGCCCGGGCGATGGTCGACGGCTGGAGCCAGCCGCCGCTCGAACTGCCCGCAACGGCGGCCCCGCCCGACGGTCCGCTCGACGGCACGTGGCAGGTCGGGAGCGGTTCCGCGGCCGGCTTCCGGATCGAGCAGTCGATCCTGGGCATGCACGGCGACATCGTCGGCCGGACCGACCGCGTCACTGGCACCGCCACGGTGGCCGCCGGGCGCGTGACCGCCGCCTCGTTCGAGGTCGACCTGCCGTCGCTCAACAGCAAGGGCCGGCCCGTCCCGCGGCTCCAGGACAGCCTCGACACGACGGCCCACCCGACGGCGACGTTCGCCCTCGACGGCCCGGTCGACCTCGGGGCGGACTTCGCCTCGGGTGCGACGGCGTTGCTGACGGTGAACGGGCAGCTCACGCTGCGGGGTGCAGCGCATGCGGTGTCGGCGACGGTGCAGGTCCGCCGGGACGGCGCCGCCGTGGACGTCAGCGGCGTCATCGCAGTCGACCTCGCGGCGTGGGGCGTCGGCCCGTTCGAGGACGCCGGGCCGCTCGGGTCCATCGCGGACCACGGGTCGGCCGAGTTCCTGCTCGTACTCACGCAGTCGTAGCCGGTCGCGGCCCGGCGGGCCTGTCCCCCACCACGGCGTTCCGCCCTCAGGCGATCACGCAGAACCGGTTGCCCTCGGGGTCCTCGAGGATCACGTAGTCGGCGTCCGCCGGGCGCCTGGCCCAGTGGACCTCGCGCGACCCGAGGGCGACCAGGCGCGCCACCTCGGCCGCCTGGTCATCGCTGTAGAGGTCGAGGTGGAAGCGCGGCGGCAGCTCGTACCGGGAGGCGACGCGGTCGAGCGAGACGTTCGGCCCGACCCCGTCGCGCGGCTTGAGCAGCACGAAGTCGTCCGCGGGATCGGGCGGGCCGTCTCGCGGGACGTAGTCGAGGGCCGCTGACCAGAACGCGGTCATCCGCGCAAGGTCCGTGACCCGGATGACGATCGAGCCGACGCGCAGCATGGCGCGAAGTCTAGACGCCGATCCTGCGTGCGGGTCGGCGCGCGGCGGCGCGTACGATGACGGACCCGCCGACGACTGCGGGGCCGAGGAGGACCTGATGCGGCGAGGCAGGCGGCGGATCGCGCTCGCGGCCGGGCTGGTTGGGGTCGCGCTCGTCGCGGCATCGTGCGGGCGCCAGCGCAGCGGCCCTACGCCGACGCCGGTCGGCGGGCTCGAGAGCCCTGATGCGGGCGCCTCGGGGCCAGCCCCGGCGGTGGAGACAAGCGTCTCGCTCGCGTTGGGTGGTGTCGACCGGACGTACATCCTTGATGCGCCGGGCGGCACCGCACCGGCGGCCGGGTGGCCCCTGATCCTGCTGCTCCACGGTGGCGGGGGCACGGCCGAGGGGATGGCGAAGGCGACGGGCGGGTTCCCGGCCATCGCCACGGCCCGCGGGTATGTCGTCGCGCGGCCTCAGGGCGTCGGGCGCCAGTGGAACGACGGTCGCCCGCAGGTGGGAGCGGTCGACGACGTCGCCTTCCTCGAGGCCCTTGTCGCCGATGTCGGGCGACGGGCCCCGCTCGATCCGGCTCGCATGTACGCGGCGGGGATCAGCAACGGCGCGATGATGACCGGCCGCCTCGCCTGCGAGCGCACGATGCGGCTGGCGGCCGTGGCGCAGGTCGTGGGAACCATCGGGGTGGACGAGGCGCCCGCGTGCGATCCGGGCGGCCCCGTCTCGGTCCTGATGCTGATGGGTCGTGCGGACCCCATCGTTCCCTACATGGGCGGCTCCATCACATTGCCCATCGGACAGGCCGGGGCGCGTGGCAGCGTCGTGGGCGCGGAGGCGTATGCGGCATCGTGGGAGGCGCGGCTGTCACCGCCGACCGACGCGACCGAGGTGACCGTGGCGCCCGACGCGCGCGGCCAGGACGTTCGCGGCGCGGACGGCACCGAGCTCGAGTTCATCACGGTCGACGATGGCGGGCACGGCTGGCCGGGTGGCACGCAGTACCTGCCAAAGGCAGTCGTGGGCGTCGTGACCCAGACGTTCTCCGCCAACAGCGTCATCCTCGACTTCTTCGACCGCCACCCGGGCCCCTGAGGCGGACCGCCCGCCAGGTCGGGCGAGTCGCGTCGGGCGAGTCGCGTCAGACCAGCCGCGCGAAGAGCTCGTTCGAGAGCAGCCGGCCGTCGGTGGTCAGGCGGACGCGCGCCTCGCCCGCGTCCCCGGGAAAGCGCTCTAGGAGCCCGGCCCCGAGCGCCCAGTCGAGGCGCGGCGCGAGCGGCGACCCCGCGGCCGCCGCCGTGTCGAGCGGCAGGCCCGCATCAAGGCGGAGCCCGAGGATCACCGCCTCGACGGCTGCGGCACTCGCGTCCACGGCCTCGCCCCCGCCGGGCGGCAGCGCGGGCGAGGGGCCGGCCAGCGCGGCCACGTACCCCTCGAGCCGTGCCGCATTCCAGCGGCGCACCGAGCCGTCGAACGCGTGGGCGCCAGGGCCGACCGCCTCGTACGGCAGGCGCTGCCAGTACGCGAGGTTGTGGCGGCTCTCGCGGCCCGGTCGCGCCCAGTTCGAGATCTCGTAGCCGCGCAGCCCCGCGGCCGCGAGCCGTGACACCGCCAGGCGGTACTGCCCGGCCGCGCGGTCCTCGTCCTGCTCGCGCGCCGCCGCCTCGCGCCAGCGCCGCGCGCCCGCCCGGGTGGGGAGATGGTCGCCGAGCGGCCCGGTCAGGCCCTCGGCGTCGGGGTCGTCGAGCGTGAGCGCGTACGCCGAGACATGGTCGACGCCGAGATCGAGGACCGCGTCGAGCGTGGCCGCCCAGGCCTCGGGCGTCTGCCCGGGCACGTCGTACAGGAGGTCGACGGACACGCTGTCGATCCCGGCGGCGCGCGCCCCGGCCACCGCGTCGGCCACGTCACCCGGGGCGTGCCGGCGGCCCAGCCGCCGCAGGAGCGGCAGGTCCATCGCCTGTGCGCCGAGCGAGAGGCGGTTCACGCCCGCCCGCGCGAGCGCCGCAGCGTCGCCGCGCTCGTCGGGGCCCGGGTTCGCCTCGAGGGTGACCTCCGCGCCGCCCTCCAGCCCGAAGCGCGAGGCGACCAGCGCCAGGAGCCCCGCCACGTCGTCGGGCGGCAGCAGCGACGGCGTCCCGCCGCCGAGGTAGACCGACGCGAGGGCTGGTCGCGATCCCGACGACGGCGCGCCGAACCGCGCGTCGGCCGCGTCGGCGCGGAGCGCGATCTCGTTCCGCAGCGCGCCCAGGAAGGCGCCGACCCGCGCGGCGGGGCCTCGCGCCGCGGACCCCGCCACCACCACGAAGTCGCAGTACGGGCAGAGCGAGACGCAGAACGGGACGTGGAGGTAGAGCGCGACGGGCGGACGCGGCTCCGGGGCGACCGGCGGTCGGCCGTCCAGCGTCAGCCCTCCCAGCCCGTCCTCGGCCGCTGCGCCTCGGGCTCGTCGGTCTGGTCCATCACCTTCCAGCCCTTGGGCGGGATCGCGCGCCGCACGATCTCCTCGCGCTCGGTGCCCTTGGGCGCCGGCAGGCCGCCCGGGTGCCCGGTGGTGAGGAAGAAGGCGAGCCGCGTGATGGCGTGGCCGAGGAACGCCGCGCCGATGCCGGCCGTCACGCCGGTCAGCCAGCCGCCGACGAAGCCGATCGCGAGCATCACCAGCAGCATGGTCTTGGGCCTGCCGGGCGCGCCCGTGCGGGTGGCGAGCGCGTACAGCAGGGTCTGGGCGACGTTGGCCAGGTTGGGGTCGGTGCCGATCGTGATCAGGAACCCGAACACGATGCCGCGGAACACGGCCTCGTCGACGAACGCGGTCGCGATCGCGTTGAGCACCGCGCCCGGGTACGAGCGGACCCTGGGCAGCCGCACGTAGCGGTACCGCCAGTACGCGAGGCCCACGGCCGCGAGCGCGCCCCCCGACGCATAGGCCAGGCCGAGGATGACCATCCCCAGCCGCTGGCTCGGCTCGGCGAGCACGAGGTACAGGTCCGTGTCGGGCGAGGGGTGCAGCACGAGCACCGCGAGGATGCCGAGCAACCCGAGGAAGTACCAGGCGAGCCGGCGGAACAGCGACGGCGGGTTGCCCCAGCGGTCGATGTCGTCGTACTCGGCCGAGTTGAAGCGCTCGGCATCGAACCGGTGGATGACCAGGAACAGCGTGATGCCCAGCGCCATGAGCGCACGCAGGAAGTCCGGGAGGGCGCTGATCCCGGGCAGGCTGGACGTGTCGATGGTGGGCATACGCGCGCGTCAGCGGAGGGGGGAGCCGCGCATCAGCCCTCGTCCATCCGGAGGATGGCGAGGAACGCCTCCTGCGGGATCTCGACGGAGCCGACGCGCTTCATCCGCTGCTTCCCCTCCTTCTGCTTCTCGAGGAGCTTGCGCTTCCGGGTGATGTCCCCACCGTAACATTTCGCGAGCACGTTCTTCCGCATCGCGGCGAGCGTCTCGCGGGCCACCACGTGGCTGCCGATGGCGGCCTGGATGGGCACCTCGAACATCTGGCGCGGGATCAGCTTGCGCAGCTGCGTGGCGAGCGCGCGCCCAGTGGCCTGGGCGCGGTCGCGGTGGACGATGAGCGAGAGGGCGTCGACAGGCTCCCCGTTGACCAGCACGTCGAGCTTGACGAGGTTCGCCTCGCGGTAGCCGGCCTCCTCGTACTCCATCGAGGCGTAGCCCTGGGTGCGCGTCTTGAGCTGGTCGTAGTAGTCCACGATCAGCTCGGCGAGCGGCAGCTCGAAGTGCATGTGCACGCGCTGCGGGTCGAGGTACTCCATGGTGAGGAACGTGCCCCGGCGGTTCGTGGTGAGCTCCATCAGCGAGCCGATGTACCGGTCAGGCGTCACCACGCCCAGCTTGACCCACGGCTCCTCGATCGACTCGATCTCGCCCACGTCGGGAAAGCGGGCCGGGTTGTCCACGACCAGCTGCGGTCGGTTCGCCGTCAGGTTGATGCGGTACTCGACCGAGGGCGCCGACGCGATGAGGTCCAGATCGAACTCGCGCTCCAGGCGCTCCTGGACGATCTCCATGTGCAGGAGGCCGAGGAACCCGCAGCGGAAGCCGAAGCCGAGCGCGACCGAGGACTCGGGCTCGAACGTGAACGAGGCGTCGTTGAGGTGGAGCTTCTCGAGCGCGTCGCGCAGCAGCGGGTAGTCCGGGCCGGCGACCGGGTAGAGGCCCGCGAACACGAGGCTCTTGGCCGCCTGGTAGCCGGGCAGCGGCTGTGCCGCGGGCTTGGCCACTGTCGTCACCGTGTCGCCCACCTGCGCCTCGCGGACGGTCTTGAGGCCCGTGGCGACGTAGCCCACCTCGCCGGCGGCCAGGAGCTGGACCGGCACGAGCTGCGGGCGGAAGACGCCGAGCTCGAGCAGCTCGGTCTCGGCCTCGCTGGCCATGAGGCGGATGACATCGTGCTGGTGGAGGGTCCCCTCCTCGAGCCGGATGTAGCAGACAACGCCCTTGTAGGGGTCGTAGTGGCTGTCGAAGACCAGGGCGCGCAGCGGCGCGTCCGGCGAACCCTTGGGCGGCGGGATCCGGGCGACGATCGCCTCGAGGATCGCCGGGACCCCGGTCCCCTCCTTGGCGCTCGCGAGGATCACCTCCTCGCGCGGGATCGCGAGGACGTTCTCGAGCTCCTCCATCACGACCTCGGGCTGGGCCGACGGCAGGTCGATCTTGTTGAGGACCGGGATGATCGTGAGGCCCTCGCGCAGCGCGAGGTGGACGTTGGCGAGCGTCTGCGCCTCGATGCCCTGGGCCGCGTCCACCACCAGGATCGCGCCCTCGCAGGCCTGGAGGCTGCGGCTGACCTCGTAGCTGAAGTCGACGTGGCCGGGGGTGTCGATCAGGTTGAGGCCGTACACGAGCCCGTCGTCGGCCGTGTACTCGAGGCGGACCGCGCGCGCCTTGATCGTGATCCCCTTCTCGCGCTCGAGGTCCATCGAGTCGAGGACCTGGCTCATCATCTGCCGGCCCTCGATCGTGTGCGTCAGCTCGAGAAGCCGGTCCGCGAGCGTGGACTTCCCGTGGTCGATGTGGGCGATGATCGAGAAGTTGCGCAGGCGGTTCTGGGGCAGAGGCTGCGTCAAGTTGTTTCGCCCTCGGCCGGCGAAGGATGGGCCGCAGCCCATGTCTCGATCGCCTGGGCCATTGCGGCGCCGGCAGGCCGGCTCTGTCTCCGCCACAAGGCTGTGATTCGCGCGAAGTACATCAATCCTGCCTTGACGAGCCCCGGGTGGAACTCACCCCGCTCTACGACGCGCGTTCCGCCGTCCACGGAGGCAAGGTCATACGTGACGCGCGTCGATCCCATGTCCATCTGACCCGGCATCCCTCCGACGATCGTGGCCGCAAGGCGGCGCGGAGGCTCGAGGTCCTCGAAACGCATTTCATACGTGGCGGTGTGGCCTGACGGGATCGTGACGGAGGCCCTGTAACTCCGCACCGACTGAATGACCCCGTCAGCGACGAGTTCCACGGTGAGTGTCCCTTCTGCCCGCGGACGGACCGCGTTGCGAGGGTCGGACAGGTAGGCGTAGACACGATCGATCGGCGCGCGGACGATGAACGTCTTGGTGAGATACACGGGACGAAGATAGCCTGTGCAGATGTTCGTGCGCGCCCGCCCGCGGCTGCTGGCGATCGCAGCCACGGACAGCGGATGATCACAATTGACAGTTGCGCAGGCGCGCTTGGGGGATCGGCACGGCGAGCGGAGTCTACCGGCGATGCAGGGCCGACAGGGCGGCGGCCCCGCGATCGGGTTGCGGGGCGCCCCGCGGCGACTAGGATGCGGACATGGGCAGCGACGAGTGGGGCGTCCAGCGGAGGCTGCGCAAGGCGGCGGTGGACTTCTGGTTCGCCGTCGAGCGCATGCGGCGGTCGCGACGGAGGCGACCGCGCCTGGCCGACGAGATCGACGGCCTGCCGGGCGCCGGCGATGACCGCTGGGAGGGTCCAGACGGCGACGACCCCTTCGGGTCGGGCGTGCCGCGGCGGCCGGCGCCGTTCAGCGGGTCCGCCGCGGCGGCCGCGACGGAGGACGATGCGGAGTAGCCACGCACGGCGCGCAAGCGGATGGGCGGGCGGACAAGCGCACAGACAGCGCCCAGCACGGCGGGCCGCGTGGTGGCCCTTTGGTTCGCCCCGCCCGCTGATTGGACCGCGGGGTGGCCCGCACGACCGGCGACGGGGGCGCCAGGTGGCATATGGACCCGGGGCCGGCCCGGCCGACGCCCGGCGCGGTCCGTGGGGCCACGAGGCGGCCCGAGCGCCGAGGAGCATGCGAACGACGCGCAGCCTCGGCTGCGCGTCGCGAAGCCCCTCCGCCCCAGCCGCGGGCGACCTGACGACCCGAACGCCGGGTCGAGTCCCGGAGCGCGTCGCGGCGGATCGGCGCATCATCGGCCCATGACCACCGTCTACGAGGCCGCCGGCGGCGCCGAGGGCATGCGACGACTGGCGCAGGCGTGGCACGAGCGCGTGCTGGCCGACGAGGTCGTGGCGCACGCCTTCCGCCACGGGTTCCGTGCGGACCACACCGATCGTCTCGCGGCGTACCTGGGCGAGGCGCTGGGCGGGCCGCCTGCCTACACGTCGGCCAGTCGGCGACCACGCGTCCGTCGTGCGCATCCACAGCGGGATGGGCGAGCACGACGAGATGGACCAGCGGGCGATCGCCTGCTTCGAGGCGGCGCTGGTCGATGTCGGGCTGGCGGTCAACCGGCGCCTCGCGGCGGTCCTCCTCGCGTACTTCGCCTGGGCCACGACGAGCGTGATGGCGGCCTACCCCCGGTCGGCCGACGACGTCCCCGACACGTTGGCGATGCCACGCTGGTCCTGGGACGGGCTCGAGCGCTGACCGCGGACGGCGCGGCCGACTGGCGGACAGCGCGGCCGGGATGCTCGCCGGTCGGCGAACCGCGGCGCGGCCGCCCGGCGGACGACGCGGCCCGGTCGGCGAACGGCGGCGCGGCCGGGATACCGCCGACGGCGGTGTTGTGTGGCGGCGGCGTCGGATCCCGTGCGTGAGCCGTTCTCATGTACCGCCGCGGACGGTGGTGCGGCCAGAGACTCGCGTTAGCACCGCCCCGGGCGGTGTCCCGGCCGCACAGGGGCACGGCCGCCGGAGCGGCAGTCCAAGAAGCACAGGCGCGCCGCGCCGGGCGGTGTCCCGGCCGCACAGGGCACCGCGCCGGGTGGTATCCCGGCGCGCAACACCAACCGCCCGCTACGATCCGCGACATGACGTCCCCGGCCCTCCCCGATGACCTCCTCGCCGGCTACCGCCGCTTCCGCGCCGAGCGCTTCCCCGCGGAGGCCGAGCGGTACCGCCGGCTGACCGCCGAGGGCCAGTCGCCGCACACGATGGTCGTCGCCTGCTCGGACTCGCGGTCTGGGCCGGAGACCGTGTTCGACGCCGGCCCCGGAGAGCTGTTCGTCGTGCGCAACGTGGCCGCCCTGGTCCCCGTCTACGCCCCGGACGCGCGCAGCCACGCGGCGAGCGCCGCGCTCGAGTACGCGGTCCACGTCCTCGGCGTCGCCACCGTGCTGGTGCTGGGCCATGCGCACTGCGGCGGCGTGCAGGCAGCCTTCGACGACGCCGCGCCGCTCACGGCCACCGACTTCATCGGCGCCTGGGTCGGTGGACTGCGCGACCTCGAGGCCCTGCTCACGCCGGACGAGACGGCCGATCGCGACCGGCGGCGGACCCGCCTCGAGCACCTCACGGTCGAGCAGTCGCTCGCCAACCTGCGCACCTTCCCGTGGGTTCGGGCGCGCGAGGCAGCCGGCGCGCTCAGCCTGCGCGGCGCGTGGTTCGACATCGAGCAGGCGGAGCTCCACGGGCTCGGCGGGGACGGCTGGGAGAGGGTGGAGACCGGCGCGTAGTCGGCACGGTCGTCGTACGCTTCGGCTGCCATGACTGACACCTCGACTGCCCAGCCCATCGACCAGACTTCCGCCTGGGCCGCGGTGCGCGCCCACCACGAGACGGTCCGGGACGCCCACCTGCGCGACCTGTTCGCTGCCGACCCCGAACGCGCCTCGCGCTGCACCGCCGAGGGCGCCGGCCTGTTCCTCGACTACTCAAAGCACCGGATCACCGCCGACACGATGCCGCTCCTCCTCGAGCTGGCCAGGACCGCCGATGTCGAGTCGCGCCGCGAGGCGATGTTCGCGGGCGACCGGATCAACGTCACCGAGGACCGCTCGGTGCTCCACACCGCGCTCCGGATCCCGTCGGGCGGCCGGCTCGTCGTCGACGGCCAGGACGTGGCGGCCGACGTGCACCAGGTCCTCGACCGCATGGCCGCCTTTGCGGTCCGCGTGCGCGACGGATCGTGGCTGGGCCACACGGGCAGGCCGATCAAGAACGTCGTGAACATCGGCATCGGCGGGTCGGACCTCGGCCCCGCGATGGCCACCGAGGCGCTGCGCTACTACTCCGACCGCTCGATGCGCTTCCGCTTCGTCTCCAACGTCGACGGCACGGACCTGCGCGACGCGGTCATCGACCTCGACCCGGCCGAGACGCTGTTCATCGTGTCCTCCAAGACGTTCACCACCGTCGAGACGATCACCAACGCCACGTCGGCGCGCGACTGGCTGCTCGCGGGCCTCGGCGGCGACGAGGCGGCGACCGCGCGCCACTTCGTCGCGGTCAGCACCAACGAGGAGAAGGTGCGCGCGTTCGGCATCGACACCGCCAACATGTTCGGGTTCTGGGACTGGGTCGGCGGCCGGTACTCGATGGACTCGGCCATCGGGCTGTCGCTGATGATCGCCATCGGGCCCGACGACTTCCGCTCCATGCTCGCGGGCTTCCACGACATGGACGAGCACTTCCGGACGGCCCCGCTCGAGGCGAACCTGCCGGTGGTCATGGCGCTGCTCGGCATCTGGTACGGCAACTTCTTCGGCTTCGAGAGCCACGCCGTGCTGCCGTACAGCCAGGAGCTCAACCGCTTCCCGGCCTACCTGCAGCAGCTGGACATGGAGTCGGACGGCAAGTCGGTCCGCCTCGACGGCTCGCGCGTCCCGTACGCCACGGGGCCGATCGTGTGGGGCACTGCGGGCACGAACGGCCAGCACGCCTACTACCAGCTGCTCCACCAGGGCACGCACATTGTGCCCGCGGACCTGATCGGCTTCATCAACCCCACAACCGAGGTCGGCCCGCACCACGACCTGCTCATGGCCAACCTGTTCGCGCAGGCCGAGGCGTTCGCGTTCGGCAAGACGCGCGAGGAGGTCGTCGCGGCGGGCGTTCCGGCGCACCAGGTCAACGCGCGCGTCTTCGAGGGCAACCGGCCCACCTCGGTGATCCTCGCGGACAAGCTGACGCCGCGGACCCTGGGCCAGCTCGTCGCGCTGTACGAGCACAAGGTCTTCGTGCAGGGCACGATCTGGGGCATCGACAGCTTCGACCAGTGGGGCGTCGAGCTGGGCAAGGTGCTGGCAACCAAGATCAACAGCGAGCTCGTCGCGGTCGACGACCCGGTCGCCAACGACCACGACGGGTCGACGGCGGCCCTGATCCGCCGCTTCCGGCTGCTGCGCCGACGAGCGTAGGCCCGACGGTCGCGCTGGCCGATCCGGCGCCGTCTCTGCTACCATCCGCCTTCGCGCCTGCGGGCAGGCTTCGCCCGCGCGCGTCCTCTCGACACCGAAGACACCGAAGACACCGAACGGAGAATTGCCACCTTGGCCAGAACGCCTCGGAAATGGCAGGGCGCTCGCACCCCGTCCGGGCTCAAGGGCGTCCGCCAGGCTGAGCGCCGGCACGCAGTCCTGCAGCCCCGGCGGTCCGCGGCGAAGACCCTGGTCGTCAAGGCACTCGCCACCGCCACCTCGCAGCCTGATGGCGGCGACGTCGAGGCGACGCTCGCCGAGGCCATCTCGGCGCTTGACCGCGCCGCGAAGGTTGGCGCGATCCACCCGAACGCCGCCGCCCGACGCAAGAGCCGCCTCGCGCGCAAGGTCAATGCCGCGGTCAGCGGCCAGGCCGTCGCGAGCAGCCACGTGGCGAAGAGCACCGGCAAGGCCGCCGCCGCCAAAGCCGCGAAGGCCCGCATCGCGGCCGGCAAGGCCGTCAAGGCCAAGGGCGCCCAGACGGCCGCCGGCAAGGCGCGCGCCGCCCTGTCGCGGACGACACGCTCGGAGGCTGCACCGGCGACGCCGGCTGTGGCCGCGGCACCCGCCAAGACGAGGGCCGCCGCGACGAAGGCCGCCGCCAAGACGACCGCCGCCAAGGTGCCCGCCAAGGCGGCGACCGCCAAGTCGACGACCGCCAAGGCGGCCGCGGCCAAGCCTGCCAAGGCGGCGACCGCCAAGTCGACGACCGCCAAGGCGGCCGCGGCCAAGCCTGCCAAGGCCGCCGCCGAGAAGCCGGCCGCTGCGAAGGCAGCCCCCAAGAAGGCCGCCGCCAAGAAATCCGAATAGCGCGACGCCGGCCATCGCGACGACGCCCCGGTCAGCGACCGGGGCGTTTCGATTCCTGCCAGTGGCGCCGGGCTCCTCGCGAGCCACAGCGAGGGGCTTCGCCCAAGGGCCTCGGGAGCTGCCGGCTCGGCGGGCGACCCGATGCGCGGTGACCGGCCAGCGGGCGACCCGGTGCGCGTGGCACCCCGGGGCGCGGTCGTGGCCGCCCGGGCGCGGTGGCGGCCGCTAGACCACCGGCGTTCAGGCCAAGCCGCAAATGGAGCACGCCCCGTCACGCCGGCGCACCGCAGTAGGCGCGTCAGGCAGGTGAGGCGCCCCGCTCCCTGCTCGCCTCGGGTCTGCGCCGGTTCGCCATCCCGAACATCGCGCCGCCGGCGAGGGCGCCGACCACCGAGAGGGTGATCATGAGGCCCGACGTCGAGACCTGCTCGCTCCAGTAGAAACTCGCGAACTGGTCAGCGTTGGTGATCCCGGCGGACTCGAATGCCGGGCCCCGTCCCAGCTTGAGGTAGCGGGCATAGGTGCAGGGTGCCCCGGTGTCGCAGTAGGGCGGGATCGACTGGCCGTTCTGGTCAACCCGGTTGAAGTCGGGATAGCCGGTGTCGGCGAAGAAGAAGATCGCCTTGATCGCCAGCAGCAGGACGGCATAGGTCAGGCCCGTCACCACACCCGCGAGCAGCGCATTGGCGGCGACGCGCCCCCAGGGCCCGCCCGCCCGGTCGGAGCGGGCATTGGCGTAGTAGCCGATGAGCATGCCACCGAGCAGCGCCGACGGCCCCACGAGGAACTCGATCGGGATCACCAGGACGAAGCTGACGACAACGGTGACGGCCATGCCGAGGCCGACCCACGCCGCCGTGACGGCGCCGCGGTCGACAAAGCGCCTCACGGCGCGTCCCCCATGCGGCGGGCGCGCCGTTCAGCCGACGGGGCAGCGGGACGCATCGGCGAGGGCTAGAAGCTGCCGCGGGCGGCCGCGCCGGACAGCGCCGCCCGGCCGAGGTAGCGGGCGTCGTCGCCGAGCTCGTCGGCGATGCGGAGCAGCCGGTTGTACTTCGCCACGCGCTCGGAGCGCGACGGGGCACCCGTCTTGATCTGGCCGGTGCCCATGGCGACGACGAAGTCGGCGATGGTCGTGTCCTCGGTCTCGCCGGAGCGGTGCGAGACGACGGCGGACCAGCCGGCCCTGCGCGCGAGGTCGATCGCGTCGATCGTCTCGGTGACGGTCCCGATCTGGTTGAGCTTGATGAGCACCGAGTTGGCGGACTTCTCGGTGATCCCGCGCCGGATGAACGCGGGGTTGGTCACGAAAATGTCGTCGCCGACCAGCTGCACCTTGTCCCCGAGGCGGGCGTTCAGCTCGCGCCAGCCGCCCCAGTCCTCCTCGGCGAGGCCGTCCTCGAGCGAGACGATCGGGTAGCGGGCGATCCAGTCGGCCCACAGGTCCACCATCTCGCCGGCGTCGAGCACACGGCCCTCCTTGGCCAGGTTGTACCGCCCGGGAACGTCCTCGGTGCCGGTCCCCTCGACCAGGACCGAGCTCGTCGCCGGGTCGAGGGCGATCGCCACCTCGTCGCCCGGCTTGTAGCCGGCCTTCTCGATGGCACGCAGGATCACCTCGACCGCGGCCTGGTTGGACGCGAGCGACGGCGCGAAGCCGCCCTCGTCGCCCTGGCCCGTGGCAAGCCCCTCGTCGTGGAGGATCTTGCGCAGCGCAGCGAACACCTCGGCGCCCGCGCGCAGCGCCTCGGGGAAGTTCGGCACGCCCAGGGGCATGACCATGAACTCCTGGAAGTCGGTCGAGTCCTGGGCGTGCTTGCCGCCGTTGAGGATGTTGAACATGGGCACGGGCAGGACCCGGGCGCCCACCCCCCCAAGCCATCGGTAGAGCGGCACCTCGTGGCTCGAGGCGGATGCGTGCGCGCACGCGAGCGAGACGCCGAGGATGGCGTTCGCGCCCAGCTCCGCCTTGTTGGGCGTGCCGTCGAGCTCGAGCAGGATGTCGTCGATGCCCGACTGGTCCGCAGCGTCGAAGCCGAGGATGCTCGGGCCGATGCGGTCGGTGACGTTGGCGACCGCGGTCAGGACGCCCTTGCCGCCGTAGCGGGACGCGTCGCCGTCGCGCAGCTCCACGGCCTCGTTGACGCCGGTGCTGGCGCCGGACGGGACTGCCGCGCGGCCGAGGCTGCCGTCCTCGGTGACGACGTCGACTTCGATCGTCGGGTTGCCCCGCGAGTCGAGGATCTCCCGGGCATCGACCCAGGCGATGGTGGTGTCGCTCACGAGGCGGCCTCCGTTCGGTCGGTCAGGACCGTGACACCCGGCAGCTCCTTGCCCTCGAGGAACTCGAGCGACGCGCCGCCGCCGGTGCTGATATGGGTCATCTTGTCGGCGAGGCCCTGCTGCTGGATCGCCGCGACCGAGTCGCCGCCGCCGATCACCACGGCCGCGCCGTCCTCGGCACGGGTGGCCAGGAACCGGGCGATCGCCTTGGTGCCGTGGGCGAAGGACGGGATCTCGAATACGCCCAGCGGCCCGTTCCAGAGCACGGTCCGGACGTCGGCGAGGGCCTCCTCGATGTTGGCGAGGCTCTGCTTGCCCAGGTCCACGATGTGCCAGCTCGCCGGGACCTTCTCGGCGGCCACGGTCTTGTACTCGGTGCCGCGGGTGACCTCCTTGGCCACCACCACGTCGACCGGCAGGACCATCTTGACGCCCTTCTCCTCGGCCGCGGCGAGGATCGCCCGCGCGTCGTCGACCCGGTCGGGCTCGGCCAGGCTCTTGCCGATCGGCCTGCCCATCGCGAGCAGGAAGGTGTTCGCCATGCCGCCGCCGATCACCATGATGTCGACCTTGGCCAGCAGGTTCTTGAGGACCTTGATCTTGTCGCTGACCTTGGCCCCGCCGATGATCGCGGCGAACGGCCGCTCGGGGTTCTCGAGCAGCTTGCCGAGGTTGGCGAGCTCCTTCTCCATGAGGAGCCCGGCGTAGGCCGGCCGAAGCTTCGCGACGCCGACCGTGCTCGCGTGGGCGCGGTGCGCCGTGCCGAACGCGTCGTTCACGTAGACGTCGCAGTAGGCCGCGAGCGCCTCGGCGAACTTGGGGTCGTTCTTCTCCTCCTCCGCGTGGAAGCGGAGGTTCTCGAGCAGCAGGATCTCCCCGTTGCGCATCCGCCGGACCGCGTCCTCGGTCCCGGCGCCCAGGGCGTCACCGGTGACCGGCACCCTCCTGCCCAGCAGCTGGCTCAGGCGCGCGCCCACCGGCCGGAGCCGGAACGAATCGCTGACCTTGCCGTCGGGCCGGCCGAGGTGGCTCGCGAGGATCACCTTGGCGCCCTGCTGCTGGAGATGGAGGATCGTCGGCAGCGCGGCGCGGATCCGCGAGTCGTCGGTGACCTTGCCGTCCTGCAGCGGGACGTTGAAGTCCACGCGCACGAAGACGCGCTTGCCCGCGGCGTCCAGGTCGCGGACAGTGAGCTTGTCCATGTTCTCTCCCCTGGCCCGGCAGCCGCCGGCCGTTCGCTCTGGGAACCCCGAGGCGACGGCCTAGAGCTTGCCCGCGACGAACTTGACGAGGTCGGCGACGCGGCAGCTGTAGCCCCACTCGTTGTCGTACCAGGCGATGACCTTCACGAAGTTGCCGCCCAGCACCATGTTCGAGGGCAGGTCCACGATCGAGCTGCGCGTGTCGCCGCGGAAGTCGGAGGAGACGAGCGGCTCGTCGCTGGCGCCGAGGATGCCCTTGAGCGGTCCGGCGGCCGCGTCGCGGAACGCCTGGTTGAGCTCGTCGATCGTGACGTCCCGCTCGAGCTCTGCGGTGAAGTCCACGACCGACACGGTCGGCGTGGGCACGCGCAGGCTGAAGCCGTCGAACTTGCCCTTGAGGTCCGGGATCACGAGCGCGAGGGCCTTCGCGGCACCGGTCGTGGTCGGGATGATGTTGAGCCCGGCGGCGCGGGCCCGACGCGGGTCCTTGTGCGCGACGTCGAGGACACGCTGGTCGTTGGTGTAGCTGTGGATGGTGTTCATGAGGCCGCGCTTGATGGTCCAGCGGTCGTGGACGACCTTCGCGGTCGGCGCCAGGCAGTTCGTGGTGCAGGACGCGTTGCTGATCACGTTGTGCGCGGCCGGGTCGTACTTGTCCTCGTTCACGCCGAGGACGATCGTGATGTCCTCCTTCTTGGCGGGGGCCGAGATGATCACCTTCTTCGCCCCGGCCTGGAGGTGCGCGGCGGCCTTCTCGGCGTCCGTGAACAGGCCCGTGGACTCGATGACGATGTCCACGCCCATGTCGCCCCACGGCAGCGTGGCCGGGTCCTTGACCTGGAGGACCTTGATCGTCTTGCCGTCGATGATGAGCGCGTCGGCGGTGTGGCTGACCTCGCCCGGGTAGGCGCCGTAGGTCGAGTCGTGCTTGAACAGCAGGGCATTCATCGGGACGTCAACGATGTCGTTGACGGCGACCACCTCAACCTCGGGCGTGCGCTCGATCAGCGCCTTGAGGGACTGGCGGCCGATGCGGCCGAAGCCGTTGATGCCGACGCGTACGGTCATCGCGGATCTCCTTGGAGCTGGAGGCGCCTGGACGCCGACCGCCGCTGGGGCGACCGACGGGACGGGTTGACGGACCACGGGCCGAGCCCGGCGCGCGACGCGACCGCTCCGGCCGACGTCGGGAGCGCGGCGGCGGTCGCCTGCAGGGCGGGCGCGGCTGCGGTTCCGAGGTCGTGGAGGGCTCGGGGAGATGCGGGCAGGGCGGGGTCCTTTGGGCCTAGTGGATCAGGTACGAGGGGAATCTTAGCAGGGGCCCCTGCGGCCTCCCCCGAAGACCGGCCCATTGGCGGGGGCCGGGCGGACCTGCGCCGAACACCATTGAGCCCCCGCCGGACCTGCCGGACGGGGGCTCAATGAGCTGCTTCGCGGGAAGCGTCAGCCTCCGATCTTGAAGACCTTGCCGCCGCACTTGGGGCAGGTGCCCTGGAGGGCCGGCTTGCCATTCTTCATCGTGATCTGCTGCGGGTTCTGGACCTCGACCTTGGCCTTGTCCTTGACGCAGTACGCCTCTGCCATTTCGTGTCTCCTCCCGAATTGGTGATCCGCGGAAGCGTACCGCCTCCGGGGCCGCATCGTCCTGTCTGGCGCGCTCAGGTTGGAGACCAGAGCGACGGGCGCCAGCGCGCCGCTCCAGCCGATTGCTTCTGGCGGTCGAACGCCGCGAGGACGAGCAGGCTCTCCAGCCCGGTCTCCACGACGGCAGCCTCCGCCTTGGTCCTGACGTCGCCCTCGGCGAACTGCCCGGTCAGTCGGTTCGCGTACACGGCGCACACGACGCCGGCACGACTGCCGCCGAGACCGGCAAGCACGAGGAGTGCGGACGCCTCCATCTCGAAATTGAGGATGCCCTGCCGGGCCATCTCCTCAGCGAGGGCAGGGTAACGGATGGGAAGGCGGGGGATCGGCCGTCCCTGCGCGCCGTAGAAGCCGGGCGCGGTGGCGGTCAGCCCCACGTGGTGGCGATGGCCGAGTCGTGTGGCCGCCTCCTCGAGCGCAAGGACGGCCTCGTGGTGGGCGACCGCCGGGTAGCCGTCGTGGACGTACCAGCTGCTGGTTGTCTCAAGGCGCAGAGAGCCGGTGGAGATGACGAGGTCGCCGAGGTCCATGCCCGGCTGCAGCGCACCGCACGACCCGATTCGGATCAGCGTCGGGTGCTGCGTGATGGCGAGGATCTCGGCGAGCACGATCTCCACGTTGTCGGTGCCGATGCCGGTCGACACGCACGAGACCCGCAGGCCGCGGTACGTGCCGGTCGCCGTCGCGAACTCGCGATGGCGGTGGCGGAGTTCAACGGTGTCGAAATGCGATGCGACGAGCTCGACGCGATCCTGGTCACCCGGCAGCAGGATGTACTCGGCTAGGTCGCCTGGGCCGACGTCGATGTGGTACTGGCGCTCCCCGGTGGGGACGGCGACGCGGACGTCGGCATCGGACAAGTGTGGGATTCCTCCGCGTCATGAGCGTGGGGCCGCTCGAGTTCGCCCGAGGATAGGGGCGCGATTCTGAGAGCGTCAAGCGTGGCCACAAGTGTCACCGCCGCGTTCACGGCCCGCTCAGGCATCGGCAGGCCCCGCTGCCTGCCCGCCCTCGGGCGCCGAAGGGCTCCGGCTCCATGCGTCGAGGCGCCTCCGGAGCGTCTCGCGGAGACGGCGCCGCGAGCGCACTCGGTGCCGCACGGCGACGGCGCCGAGGACGGCCAGGCCAAGGATCGCGGCAAGGAGAGCCGCGCCCGGAACGGGCGCACCGCTCCCCGAGGCGACAGCGCCGATCGCCGGCGTCAGGCTGCTGAGGGACACGGTGGTCACCGCGCTCGGGGCGACCGTCGAGTCGGCCCCGCCGAGGTCGCCGACGAGCGTGACGTCGGCCGGGTCGCGGACCACGAGGACCGGGTCGTCTCGCAGCTCGACCACGCCGATCGCGTCGAGCGCGTCGCCGGGCCCGACGAGGGCCGCCAGATCGGCGGCATCACCGTCGAGCACCACTGCCGCGGTCGCCGTCCCGTCGTCGAGGCGGAACCCGTCAGGCGTCGTCTCGGTCACCAGCCCGCCGACGCGCACCCGCTCGCCGACGCGCGCGGCGAGGTCGCCGAGGTCCGCGGCGGGGACGGCCTCTGCACCGGAGGAGGGTGCAGCGCCGCCGCCCGTCGCGCCGCCGCCCGTGCCTGACACCGGGCTGGCCGCGGCCGCTGGCCCGAGGGTGATGTCCGACGGGCTCCGCGGCAGCACCGCGTACCGCCGGTCGGTGGCGGTCGGATACGGCCGCTTGACGATCCCCACGATCGTGGCGCGCCGACCCTCCGCGACCGCGGTGGCAGGGATCGCCGCCCCGTCGAGCGCCGTGACCGGCACGGCGCCGAACGCGGTGGCCAGCTCGGCGACCCACCGCTGGCCGGTGCGGTGCACGCTCGTCACCGTGCCGCTGATCCGGACGAGCCGCCACTCCGTCGCGGCGCTGGGCGCCACCCGGAGGTCCAGGACCGCCGGTGTGGCGGTGCCGAGCACTGTCAGCTGGGTCGCGTGGAGTCGCGGCGCGCCCCACGCCCTGCCGACCTCGCCGGTCACCCGGATGCGGGCCCCGAGGCGCACGCTCGAGTCGGGGGCGCCGAGGTAGAGCTCGATCGCGCCCGTCGCGTCCTCGATGACCGCCCGGCGGCCCGTCGCGTCGAGGAGCGAGCGGTTGACGGTGACGACGCCGACCACCGTCACCTTGGCGCCGTCGCGCACCCTGGCGGTGGCGATGGCCTCGGTGGCGGGCGCGGCGCTGCTGCCCGGTGAGGCCGACGCGCTCGGTGACGGCGATGCCGTGGCCGTCGCGTGCACATCGCCGGCGTCGCGGACCCAGATGCGGTAGCCGTCGAGTGCGCCCTTGCGCGACGCCCGCTGTCCGACGATCCCGGTGAACGTCCCGGAGACGCCCTTCTTGAGGGTCGCCGCGTTGAGCTTGGCGGAGGCGTCGGCGTACACCTTGAGGGTCGCGCCGTCGGCGCCGGTGATGACCAGCGCGAGATCGCCGCTGGTCGCCTTGGTCGCCCCCGTGGTCACGGTGCCCGAGACGGTGACGAGCCGCCCCTCGAGGCGCTCGCCCACGGCGGCCGTCGACACGGTCTGGGCAGTCGGAATGGAGCCCGCGCCGAGCGCCGTCAAGCCGCCTGCTGTGAGACGCAGCTCCGTCTGGCCGTACGGGTCGGCGATGGCGCCCTTGAGCTCGACGAGCGTGCCGCGTGACGGTGCGGTCATCCCGTCGGCGAGGCGGACGGCCATGCCCCCGGTCGAGTCGCCGATCGCGAACAGCGACGGCGTTCCCAGGCGGCCGGCCTCAGCGACCACGACGCCGCGGACCGTGGCCTTCGCCCCCACGGCGACCTGCCGTGCCGCAGCGATCGTCAAGGCCGCAGTCGTAGGAATGGGTGTCGGCGTGGCGCCGCCACTCGGGGCCGGCGAGGGCGTGGCGCTCGGAGCGGGGGTCGGGGTCGGCGTCATGCTTGCGGTCGGAACGGGGGTCGGGGTCGGGGCCGGCTCGATCGCAATCTCGCCGGCCAGCGTGGCGAACAGGCGGTACCCCTCGAGTCCGGTGCCGCTGCTGTCGCGCTGGCCGAGCGGGCCGATCGCGGTGACCAGGCTGCCGGTCGTGACCGAATTGCCCTCGAGCGCATCCACGCCGACCACGAGCCGCAGTTCGCCCGAGCCGTCGTCGAGCATGACCCCCAGCCCGTCGGCGAGGTCGGACGGCGCCTCGGTGACCACGCCCGAGACGCGGAGGCGCAGCCCCTCGAGCGCCTCGTTCGCGGAGCCCGTGGCCACGTCGAGCGGGGCGGGGAGCCCCGCGAGCCCCAGCACCACGACATCGACCCCCGAGAGGCGGATCGTCCGCTGGCCGTATCGCGACCCCGTGACGCCGCTGGCGTGGATCAGCGTGCCTGCGGGGATGGGCGAGGCGAACGCGGCATCGAGGTACAGGGCAATCCCGCCGGTCGGGTCCTGGACGAAGCCTGTCCTGTCCGACTCGAGCGTGCCGAGCCCCGCAGTGAGCACGCCCTCGACCTCAACCGAGGTGCCGTCGGGCAGGGCGCGCGCCCCGGCGATCGAGGTCACCGGATCGGGGCTGGGCGACGGGTCCGGCGGCAACGAGGCGCTCGCGACGGGGGTCGCGGTCGGAGGCACGGTCGGGCTGGGCTCGACACTTGCCGTCGGCGGTGGAGTGGGTGTCGCTGTTGGCGAGGGCGGCGCGGTCGGTTCGGGCGTCGGGGTCGCCGTAGGCATCGGCGTTGGGGTCGATGTGGGAATCGGGGTCCACGTGGGTGTCGGCGCTGGCGTGGGCGTCGCCGTTGGCGTTGGCGTCGGCGTCGGCGCGGGCGTCGGGGTCGCCGTTGGCGTCGGTGCGGGCGTCGGGCTCGCCGTCGCCGTCGGCGTCGGGCTCGCCGTCGCCGTCGGCGTGGGAATCGGCGACGGTGCGGGCGTCGGGGTCGACGTGGGGGTCGGCGCTGGCGTCGCGGTGGGCGTCGGGCTCTGGGTCGGCGCCGGTCCCGCCGCGAGGCTCTGCGGTACGGGCGCCGGGTTCACAACGAAGTCGGATGCGTTGTCGTTGGTGTCGACGGCGTTGCCGCCGCTGCCGCCCGGCAGCCGCTCGATCGACTGCCCTGCCGCCGGCGCCGCTGCGGCGGAACCCTCGACGTACGTGTTCGTGGCGTCGCCCCAGCCAACCGCGTCGATGACCGCGCCGCCCGTCACACGGAGGATCACCGCTCCGCCCGTTGCGGCCAGGCCGCCGCTGTAGACGGCGTCCGCTCCTGCCGCGAACGACCCGCTGCCGTTCGCGAGCAGCAGGTGCTGGCCTGGTGCGAGGGCCAGCGTCGCGCTCCAGCCCGCCTTCCTCGTGACTGTGGTCCCGGTGCTTGTGGCGTAGGCGACCTCGAGCCCGGCGAGGTCCGCTGGCGCGTCGCCCGCGTTCACGAGCTCCACATACTCGTCCGAGGCCGATGCTCCCCCCGTCACCACCTCGGCGACCAGCAGCCCGCTCGATGGCGGCCACGCGACCGCCGCCAGCGGCACGGCCTCCGGCCGACGCGGGATGGCCGCGGCAGCCGATGCCGCGACGAGCAGGACGAGCAGGAGCGCCGCGAGCACCGCGGGCCGGACACGCACCATCGATGGCCTCCAGGGCGGGAGTCGACGGCGGGTCGGTTCGCGGGCCACCATACGGCGCGCCACTTAGCGCCGACTCAACCGGAGATCGCCCCGGACCCGGTACCATGCTCCGGCCGCGTCCACCATGCGACTGCGCGGCTGACAGGAGGCACGCCCCCTTGGCTCGCGCCAAGCGCACCGACCGCACCAACGCCCGGCGCCACTACCGGGCCCAGCTGGCAGGCGAGCCGGACGAGCTCGAGGACGACGACGAGCTCGTGCACCCGACTGCCACTGCGTCGTCCGCGCCGGCAGGCCGAAAGGGCGCGACCCGGTCGAGCACGCGGACCAGCAGCGCCTCGTCGAGCACGCGCGGCGCGGCCTCCGCGGCACCAAGATCGGCGCGCCCGAGTTTCATGGGGTCGATCCGCCTCGCGTACCGCCCGGCCAAGATCCGCGAGGACCTGCAATACCTGCCCCGGCTGCTCACGCATTGGAGCGTGCTCGTCTCGGCGGCCGTCGCGCTGGTCGGCACCGTGCTCTACGTCCCGGCCGTCATGGACGCGGGCACACAGGCCGCGGGTGCGGTCCCCACGACGACGGACGTCGGCTGGGCCGGCTACCTCGGCGGCACGGTGTTCCAGCTCTTCGTGTCGCCGCCGCCCTTCGGCGCAGCGCTGCTCATGGGCTTCATGCTGCCGCGGGCCACGTACCTCGTCGGACTCGTGTACGGCGCCTTCACGTCGCTGCTGGTGACCGTCTACGCGGTGGCCGTGGGCTCGCGGCTCGGGTTCGGCGACGCGGTGCTGGCCTACGTGGTGCAGGCATGGGTGCTCGGGCTGCTCGGGACGATGTTCTTCACGGCCGGCATCGCCTGGTACCGGCGGTTCCTGGACCTGCTCAACCCGAACCGCGGCCAGCGCGCCAAGCAGGCGCAGAAGCCCCAGCAGGGCCGCGGCAACGCCCCGCGCAACCGCCTGTCGGGCCCGAACCACTGAGCTGATCCGCTGGCGCCCGCGCCAGCCCGACGCGGACGCGGCCACGCGCGCCGTCCCATCGGGGGCGCGCCCTAGCCGAGCCGCCGCATCCCCGCCATGCCCAGCTGGCGCACGCCATGCGGGTTCGCGGGACCGCCCGTGGACTGCGTCGCCTCGACCAGCCCCTCGACCCTGCGCGCGATCACGTTGACCACCTCGCCCTCGCGCTGGAGGTCGCCGTCCACGAGCAGCAGGGCATGGCGCCGCACGATGGATCGCCAGGTCTGCCAGGCGTCCGGCCAGAGCGTGACGTTGACCATGCCGGTCTCGTCCTCGAGCGCGAGGAACACCGTCCCGCGGGCGGTCATCGGGTGCTGGCGCGTCACCACCAGCCCGCCGATGCGCACCGGGCCGGGCCGCCGTTCCGCCAGTGAGGCGTTCGTCACCGCGCCGATCGCCTCGAGCGCGTCCCGGAACAGGGCCACCGCCTGGCGCTTGGCGTCGAGGCCCACGACGGCGTAGGCGTCGCCGAGCCGCTCCGCCTCGCCCAGCGGCGGCAGCGCGGGCGCATCGGTCGGCGGCAGCCGCAGGTCCATCGGGCGGCCCGCCGCCCTGCCGCCCGCCACGCCGCGCACGGGCTTCCCGTCCACGCGGCCCTTCGACGCCCCCGCCACCTCGCGCAGCTGCCAGAGCAGCGCCCGGCGCGGGCGCCCCAGCGAGTCCAGCGCCCCGGCGCGGATCAGCCGCTCCACCACCTCCTCCGGGAGGCCGGTCCGCTCCACCACGTCGGCGAGACTCCGGTATGGCCCGCGCGCCAGCTCAGCGTCGAGGCGGACCTGATGCTCCTCGCCGATGCCGTTGACCAGGTGCAGGCCGAGGCGGACACCCCAGCCCGACACGCTCTCGGCGGCCCACTGCTCGCGCGCCGAGGCGGTGGGCATGAGGCACACGGGGGAGCGCACGGGTCGCGGCCGCGCGGCGATGCCACAGCCGTCTGGCAGGTCCTCGCCGGGATCCGCGTCGTGCGAGCCGTCGTCGCCAGCCGACCCCGCCAGCGCCCAGCCGGGCCGGCCGACCCACTCGGTGGTGGTGCGGTACGAGCTCGCGTTGACGTCCACCGGGAGGACCACCACACCGTGGCGCTTGGCATCGTTGACCAGCACCTCGACTGGGTAGAAGCCCATCGGCTGGGCGTTGACCAGCCCGACCGTGAACTGGGCCGGGTAGAACAGCTTGAGGAAGCTCGATTCGTACGCGGTCCGCGCGAAGGCGGCGGCGTGGCTCTTGGCGAAGCCGAAGCTGGCGAACGCGGCGACGCGCCGGAACAGCTCCTCCGCGTCCTCCTCGGGCATGCCCTGGACACGCACGCAGCCGCCGACGAACTCGTCGTGGAGGCGGTCCATCTCGCGCTTGCTGCGGTACGTGCCCATCGCGCGGCGGAACCCGTCCGAGCCGGCGGCGGTGAAGCCCGCGACGTCGATCGCGATCTTCATCACCTGCTCCTGGTAGAGGATCACGCCGAGCGTGTCGTGGAGGATGGGCTCGAGGCTCGGGTGCAGGTACGTCACCGGCTCGAGCCCCTGCTTGCGCCGCAGGTACGGGTGGACGGCGTTGCCCTGGATGGGGCCGGGCCGGATGATCGCCACCTCCACCACCAGGTCGTCGAGGCTCTGCGGACGCGACTTCGGCAGCGTCTGCATCTGCGCCCGGCTCTCCACCTGGAACACGCCCACGGTGTCGGCCGCCTGGAGCATCGCGAAGACCTCGGGGATCTCCTCGGGGATGCGGTCGAGGTCGAGGCAGACCGCGCAGTCGTGGACGATCAGCTGCACGGTCTCGTCGATGGCCGCCAGCATGCCGAGGCCGAGCAGGTCGAGCTTGATCAGCTTCATCGTCTCGACGTCGCGCTTGTCGTACTGCACCACGACGCGGTCCTTCATCGTGGCGCGCTCGACCGGCGCGATGTCGATCAGCGGGGCAGCGGTCACGAGCATCCCGCCCGAGTGGATCGAGAGGTGGCGCGGAAACCCGTCGATGCGGGCGCACAGCTCGAGCCAGCGCTCCCAGTCCGAGAGGCGCGCCACCGAGCCGCGGTGGCCCGGGTCTGACCCGGCGGGGGGCAGCGGCGGCTCGAGCCGGGCGACGCTGCTGGCGCCCGAATCGTGGCCCGAGCGGGGCCCGCGCGCCGCGGGGTCCACGCCATGGCGACCAGCGTCCTCGGCGCCGGCGCCGTTGCGGCCCCCGCGCTCTCCGCGCCCGGCGCCGTTGCGCCCAGCGTCCTCGTTGCCGGCGTCCCGGGCCGGGCCGAGGCGCGGGTCGAAGCGCCGGTCCTCGGCGCGGAGGACGCCCGTCTCAGGGTCCAGCCGACGTGCGACGGCCTCGTCGAGGTCGCGCTTCGCCTCGCGGTACGGCGCCCAGCGCTCGGTGCCGCGGGCGTGGTCGTGGGTGTCGCGGAGGGCCCGCCCGTCGTGCGCCCGCCCGTCGTGCATCCGCTCCAGCGCCCGTCCGTCGTGCGCCCGTTCCGGCGCCCGTGCGGGCGACGCGTCCCGCGACACCGTCCGCGGGTCCTGGCCATAGCCCGTGCCGCGCCCGGCGCGCAGCCAGGCGACACTCGCTGGCGTGTCGCCGGGGCCGCCCTTGTCGTCGCCAGCGCCGCCGCGGATCGCGGGCGCCGAGCCCGGTGCGCCGTCCCAAGTGCCGCTGTCCGCCAGCCGCGAACGCTCGGGGCCTGTCGTTGACGCGGCCGCCTCCGCCATCGACGCTGGCCCGCCCGGCACGAGCGCCCCCACCTGCGTCCGCAGCCAGCGGTCCGCCTCGTCCCCGCCCAGCCAGCGCTCGGGCCGGGCGGGGAGCGGCGTACCGGGCTTGACGTCGCGGAGGTCGCGCGGTTCGCGATCCGTGCTCCGCCTACGACCACAGCTCGTGCCCTTCGCGCCCCCACCCTCCGTGTCGTTCGCGCCCGTGCCAGACACGGGCACAGGTCGTGCCGTCGCCGTCGGAGTTCCGCCTGCCCGCCACGCACGAACAGCATTCGTGCTCGGCGCACTGGGCACAGCCGCGCGCGGAGCACGATCCACCCTCGTGGCCGGGGCGGCCCCGGTCAGATCGGCCCCGATCAGATCCGCGCCCGCCGCCGGCAAATCCGCCGCACGCTGCACGTCGTCGACCCGCCCCAGTCGCCCGTCGCCGTGCTCCCCCGCCCCGCCGGTCCGGATCCGCCCGCCGCGCGCGTGGTTGAGCTGGCCCATCGCGTCGGTCAGCCCGCGGGCCTCGGCGAGCGCCGCAACGACACCGGGAGCGTCCGGGGCCACTAGCTCAGCCGCGGCCGGGCCCGCGTCGAGCGCCGCTGGCGAACCGGGAGCGACAAGCGCGGCGGCGCCCTCGGACGCGGCCGCGATTGCTGGACTCCCCTCCTCGCCCGGCCTCGCGAAGAACTGCGCGAACCCGCCCTCGGCCTCGAGGTCTCGCCGGACCATCACGCTGTCGTACGTCTCGAGCGCCTTCGCCACCCGGTCCACCAGCGGCCGGGGGAATCCCAGCGCGGACCCCACCTCGCGCACGGCCGAGCGAGCCCGGTACGTCACCAGGTTGCAGACCATCCCCGTGTGCTCCGGCCCGTACTTGCCGTACACGTACTGGATCACCTCCTCCCGCCGCTCGGAGCTGAAGTCGATGTCCACGTCGGGGTACGCCGTCCGGCCCTCGTTGATGAACCGCTCGAACAGCAGCTCGTGGCGGATGGGGTCCACGCGGGTGATCCCCAGCACGTACGCCACGATCGAATTGGCCGCGCTCCCGCGACCCTGTGCCGGGATCCCCCGCGCCTTCGCGAACTGCATGAGGTCCCAGCAGATCAGGAAGAACTCGGCGAGGCCGGTCTTCTCGATCACATCGAGCTCGTGCGCGAGCTGGCGCATCACCGCGGGCGTGAACGGGTGGTACCGCCGACGCGCACCCTCCCAGCACAGCCCCGACAGGTGGCTGAACGGCGTCTCGCCCTTGGGCACCTCGAAGCCCGGGAAGCGGTAGCGCTCGAAGGTCAACTCCACGCGGCAGGCGGCCGCGATGTCGACCGAGTTCGCAATCCCCTCGCGCCAGGCGCGCGCCAGCAGGGGGTCGGCGGCGGCGGTCGCGGGATCGCCCGGCGGCAGCGCCAGCAGCTCGTCGCCGCCCTTGAGGTACGACTCGCCGTCGGGCCGGCGCAGGTCACGAAGCTCGGCCAGCGTCCGGCCGTGGCGGATGGCGGTGAGCACGTCGTGCAGTTCACGGCCGTCCGGCCAGGCGTAGTGGACGTCGTTGGTGACCACGGCGGGCAGCCCGAGCTCGAAGGCCAGCCGCGCGGTCTCGGACGCCAGCCAGTCGTCGTCGGGGAGCAGGTGGTGCGAGAGCTCGAGGACGAAGCCGGCCGAGGCCACCCACGACGAAGCCGACGAGCCCGACGAGCGCGACGAGGATGAGGACGAGGCCGATGCCGAGCCCGACGAGCCGCGCGAGCCGAACAGCCGCGCGTACCGCTCGGCCGCCGCGCGCGCCCCCTCGCGATCGCCGGCCCGCAGGCGCCGCGCGATCTCCCCGTGTCGGCACCCGGACAGCGCGATCAGCCCCTCGGCGTTGGCCGCCAGCAGCTCGTGGGTGAACGTGGGCACGGCCTTGGTCCCGGCAAGGTTCGCCCGCGACACCATCCGGCACAGGCTGCGCCAGCCGACAGCGTCGCGCGCCAGGAGCACCAGGTGCGGGCCCCGCTCGGCCTCGCCGATCCCCCGGTGGTCCTCCTTGCGGACCTCGCGGTGGCCGGGCAGGAGCGCGCGCTCGGGGCGGGGCCGGACCGGGCGACCCTCCACGACGAGCGGCGGCTCCGCCACAGGCGCCGGGCGCCGCCGCCCCGGCCGCCACGACCGGCGGCCCGGGACTGCGATCCCGGCCGGGTCCGGCACGGCCGGGTCCAGCAGCTCGATCTCGATTCCCACGACAGGCCGGATCCCCGCCGCCTCGGCAGCACTCGAGAACCGGACCGCGCCGTACAGCCCCTGGTGGTCGGTGACGGCAAGCCCGGCCAGCCCCAGCTCGGCCGCGCGCTCGACGAGGTCGTCGGGCGCCGACGCCCCGTCGAGGAACGAGAAGTGGCTGTGGCAGTGGAGCTCGGCGTAGGGGATGGCGGCCATGCGATCGGTCTCCCGGGGGCGGGGACCGATACTAGAACAGACGTTCTATAGCATCAAGAGCCGATGGCTCGCGCCTAGGCGGAGCCCGGGCCCGGCAGCACCAGCCGGGTGGTCACCCGGGCCTTCGGGCTGCCGTCGGGCGGGTCGTACACGACTTGCGGCCCGCCGATCCCGAAGCCGTCGGCGCCGAATTCGTCCACCAGTGACGCCGGCTGCGTGGGGCCGTCGTTCATTGAGAACGTCACCGTCACGGTCGCCTCGCCACGACCCAGCGGGGTGGCGTCGAACGCGGCCGTGAACTGCCCGCCCGAGACCTCGGCGACACCCGTCCACGTCCACGACGCGCCGCTCGCCTGGAGCTGCAGGAGCGCCCCGTCCGGCAGGTTCGTCGTGCCGGACACCGAGACGGCCCAGCCGCGGGCGACCGCCGACGACGCCAGGCTCACCGGGATCGTGCCGGCCCCGTTGCTGTTCGCCCAGATGACGAACCAGGCCATCCCGATGCTGGAGACGACGAACAGCACGGCAGGCACGATCAGCAGGCGCCGCAGCGGCGTCTCCGGCGCGACCGGCGCCAGGCTAGGCATCACGGACCTTGAGGCCGACGTGCGCCGCGAGCTGCGGCGCCAGGGCGACAAGCTGCGCCGGCGTGATCGTGGCGCCTCGAAGCCCGGCCACGTTGCGCACCGCGCCGATCGTGGCGCCCGTGAGGTCCACGCCGACGAGCCGCGCCCCCGCCACGTCGAGCAGCTCGATCTCGCAGGCCTCGAACGTGAGGTCGCGCACCTCGGCGGTGCCCAGGTCGAGCTCGCCGATCGAGCACCCCTCGATCGCGACACCATGGAGCTTGGCGCCAGAGAGGTCGACGAGGTCGAGCCGGCCGCCGCGCACGCGCACCGACGTCCACGACGCCCCGATCGCGAGCAGCGCGCCGACGCGGCGCACCGAGACGAGCGTGTCCCGCCAGGTCGAATCGGCGGCGTCGAGGCTCGTGGCGTGCAGCTCGTCGAACAGGCACTCGGCCACCCGGGCCCGGCGCATCGACACCTCGTCGAGGCCGCACCGCTCGAGCCGGCAGCCGAGGAACGCGGCGTCGTCGGCCGACTGCCCGGCGAGGTCCAGCCCCGCGAAGTCGAGCGCGTCGTAGTCGCCGTGGGCCGACAGCGCGCTGCCGGCGAACCGGGTGATCCCCGCCGGCAGGTCGATCGCGCGCGGCGGCTCGGGCCGGCCCGCCGGCTTGGCCACGTCAGGCGGCCTCGACCACCACGTCGGCGAGCGAATCGATCAGCAGGTCGGCGCCCGCATCGGCCAGCCGCTCCGCGACGCCGTCCCGGTCCGGGACCCCGACCACGAACAGCCCCGCCGCGCGCGCGGCCATCACGCCGACCGGCGAATCCTCGAACGCGACCGTCGTCGCCGGGTCCGCGCCCAGCCGCCGGCAGCCGTCGAGGAACACGGTCGGGTCGGGCTTGGCCCGGCCCAGGTCCGCACCTGACGACACGATCTCGAACGCGTCGAGCAGCCCGGCGCCTTGGAGCGCCAGCTCCACGAGGGGGAACGTCGTGGACGTCGCCACGCCCAGGCGCACCCGGCCCACGAGCCCGCGGACCAGCTCGGCGGCGCCCCGGTGGAGCGGGGCGCCGGCCGCGTACCGGGCGCGCATGAGGTCCATCAGCTCGGCGTGCAGCCCCTCAGGCGTCGTGCCCGGCAGGCGAGCCGCGTACAGCTGGACCGAATCCGCCATCGAGCGGCCGTGCGTGGCCTGGCGGTCGGCGGCAGTCAGGCGGCTGCCGTGGCGGGCGAGGAGCTCGGCCTCGGCGTTGGCCCACAGCGGCTCGGAGTCGAGCAGCAGCCCGTCCATGTCGAAGAGCACCGCGCGGAAGGGGCCGGGCAGCAGCAGTTGCGTCACGAGCGTGGATTGTACGGGCCGACCGGATCGGGATTGATCGCGAGCCGCGCAACCAAACCGGCACCTCGCGCGTCTCAGGGCCCGTGATGACCGGGCTCCGCCGCGATGTCGCAAGCCGCCCCGCCCTCGACCTGCTGGTCCGGGCGGTCGCAATCGGCGTGCTCGTGGTCCTCATCTTCGTCGTCCTCCCCATCCTGATGGCGAACGCCGGCTGACGGCGCGCCCCCGATGCACGTCCCGCGGCGGCGGCCGCAGGCGATGGCGACCGCCGACCTGACCCGTCCGGCTCTGGGCAGCCGGCAGGTCAAGACCAGGACCCCCGTCGAGCGATCGGCGGGGGTCCTCGATTGCCTCGTCGCCGCGGAGGACTACGATGGGGGCATGCGTATCGCCGCGCGCCCGCTCGCCGCCCTTGCGCTTGCCGCGCTGCTCGGCGCGTGCACTGCGGGCCCGGCAGCCTCCGTCCCGACGGCCACAGCCTCGCCCGCGCCGACGAGCGCCGTGTCGGCGGCGGTGGAGACGTCGGGGCCCACTGCGAGCAGCGAGCCGTCCGACCCCGCGTCGGCGGAGCCCACGGCGCCCGACGCCACGCCGGTGGGCACCACGCAGACGAGCTGGGGGCGGATCCTCAATGCCGTCCCGGCCGAGTTCCCCGTCTTCGCCGGTGCCACCACGGCCGACGCGCCGCCCGACGGCGCAGTCAGCGGCGCCTGGGTCGCGACCGCCTCCGCGTCGGATGTCGCTGCCTGGTACCAGCGTGCGCTGGTGGCGGCGAACTGGGCGAAGGTCGACGACGGCGGCGCCCTCGAGGACGGCTCGCACGTGCTCGACGTCCAGGGGGACCTGCCCGAGTGCAAGGCCCAGGTGACGGTCAAGCCCGCTGGCGGGTCAACGATGATCACCGTGCTCTACGGCGCAGGCTGCGTCGGCGCGGGCGACGGCTGACGAGTGGAGGAGCAAGGTCGATGGAGGTGAAGCAGCGCGAGGTCGTCGGGGCCGGACTGCTGGTCCTGGTGCTCGTCGTGCTCCTGGTGCTCCTGGTGGTCGCGTCGCTGCCGGCCCACTGAGCCGCCCAGGTCCCCGCGCCGGCCCGGACTCGCGACACACTTGCCCCACCGCCCGCGTCTGACGTCCGGCGACCGGCCCGGAGCCGGCACGGGAGAGATGGGGGTGGTGCCGGTGCAGACGAGCAGACAGGGGGACCTGAGTGCGCTCGCACTGGTCCTCGGCGTGCTGCTCGTGCTGCTCGTCACCTCGATTGCGCTCGGGTCGCCGGCCATCCGCTGACGCACCCTCCGGCGTTCCGGATCGCTGATGCGACCCGGCCCACGACCGGCGCACCACCGCTCCCCGCGCCGCTGCGCCGAGCCGGCCGCCGCCATCTCGCCCGAGGAGCCGCCCACGGCGACGCGGCGGCGGGGCGCAGCACGGCGACGTCAGGCGTGCGCCCGCTCCTCGAGGCGGCGCCGGTCGACCGTCTCGAGCTGGAATGTGCTGTGCTCGATGTCGAAGTCGTGCGACAGGCACGTGGACAGCGCTTCGAGCACGCGCGGCGCTTCGGCGTCGGGGGCGATGACCACGTGGGCCGACACGACGTTCACCCCCGATGTGATCGTCCACGCGTGGAGGTCGTGGCAGTCGAGGACGCCCGGCGCCCCGAGCACGTGCTCGCGCACCTCGGCCATGTCGATCCCCCGGGGGGCCGCCTCGAGGAGCACGTTGGTCGCGTCGCGCAGGAGCGACAGCGTGCGCGGCAGGATCAGCAGGCCGATCGCGATCGACGCCACGACGTCCGCCCAGGTCCAGCCCGTCATGGCGATCACGACGGCGGCTGCGATCACGGCCGCGGACCCGGCGAGATCGCCCACGACCTCGAGATAGGCCCCGCGGACGCTCAGGCTCTGGGCCTGCGTGCCGCGCAGGAGCGCGAGGGAGGCAGCGTTCGCGACGACGCCGGCGATCGCGAAGGCGAGCATCGCGCCCGATCCGATCTCGGGTGGTTCGGACAGCCGGCGGACCGCCTCGACGACGATGACGGCCCCGATGAGGAGGAGCAGCGCTGCATTCGCCGCCGCTGCCAGGACCTCGAGGCGCAGATAGCCGAAGGTGCGCGCGCCCGTGGCCGGCCGGCGCGCCAGCTCGATCGCGACCAGCGCGAGCGCGATCCCCCCGACATCGGTGAGGACGTGCCCGGCATCGGCGAGGAGCGCGAGGCTGTGCGCGACGGCGGCGCCGACGAGCTCGACCACGAGGACGGTCGAGGACAGGGCGAGCACGGCGGCCAGACGGCCCCGGTGCCGCGCGGCGGCGGTGTCGTGGCCGTGGGCCATCAGGGCATCAGCACCATCGCCCAAGTATCGCCGTGTGCCGTGTCGGTGCAACCGCCAGGGGTTTGTGGGGGCTCAGTCGTACAGCCGCTCGAGGTGCCACGTCCCGGCGAGGCGGTCGAGGTACACGAGCGCGAGCCAGCTGCGGCCGACCACCTTGAAGTAGTCGCGGGCGATCGGCTCGCGCCACCACGACTCCTCCACCCGCCAGCGGTTGCAGACCTCGACCGGCTCGCGGCGCCCGTTCCAGTGGATGGCGACCAGCTGGCCCGCGTCGTCGATCTCGGCGTCCACCACCGGGTGCTCGCGCAGCAGGCGGGTCATCGCGTGAGCTCCCGGACGGTGGACCTGCGCACGGCGCCGGCGCCGTGCCCGGCCGCGACCGTGGCGGCTTCCCGGCCGGGCGCGGCCCCCGGCCCGGCCGCGCCCGTCATCACCGCACCCGTCATGGACCGCGCCGCCGGTCGCGTCGGCCCCGGCGACGGGCCGCCACGCCCAGCGCTGCTCGGCCAGCGGCGCGTCCACGTCGCCCACCTCCACGCGCCGGACCCGGTCCGCGCCGAACGCGATCGCCAGGCGCGCCAGCTGCCACTCCAGCCGCGCCCCGCGCGCGGCCTGCGGGGTGAACAGCGGCAGCTGCTGGCCGCGGGCCGCCTCCACCAGGCCGAGCTCCAGCTCCAGCCGGGCCACCGCGGCCGGCGGCGGCGACCCCTCGAGCCGCGCGAACAGCAGCCGCTCGATCGCCTCGGCGTCCGCGGTGGGCTCGGGGAAGCGCTGCTCGAGGCGCATGCCCGCTGGCGTCCCGCGCCGGGCGAACGCGAGGTCGTGGGTGACCGCGAGTCGGGCCATCCCCGCCGCCTGGCCCCGTGCCGCCAGCTGATCCGCGAGCGTCGCTGCCAGCCGCCGCAGGACGAAGCGCAGCGCATCAAGACCCTCGGCGGGCGGGTCCAGCGGCAGCCCCAGCGCCATCCGCTCGGGGGCCGTGCGCGGCCGGAACCGCTCGGTCTCCTCGCCCCGTGCCCGCGCGTGCAGCCGTGCCCCCTCGTCCCCGAAGCGCGCGACCAGCGCCGAGCGGGGCAGCTCGGCCACCGCGCCGATCGTCCGCAGCCCGAACCGCGCCAGGCGCGCCCGGATGTCCGGGTCCTTGGTGAGGAGCTGCGCCGGGTAGGGCTCGAGGAACCGCGCGTCGTCGCCCGGAGGGACCAGCACCGGCGGGCCGCCCGGCTCGGCGTGAACGGCGGCGACCCCGGCCGCGAACCCCGTCCCCGCGATCCCTGCCAGCGGCGGGCCGGGGAGCACCGGCGCCAGGGCCTCGTTGATGCGGGCGACCAGCCGCTCCTCGGCGCCCCACAGGCGCACGAGGCCGTCAGCGTGGACGATCAGCCGGCCGAACGCGGGATCCGTGACGTCGCTGGCCCCCGCGATCCCCGGGCTGAACGCGGTGAGCCGCTCGCAGGCGGCCTCGACCGCGGCCCGGTCCTCCTCGGGCGCCGGGTCCAGGAAGACCGCCTCAGGCGCCTGGCGGTGCGCCGACCCCAGCGGGATCCCGCGCCGGACACCGAGCGCCCGGGCGAGCGGATCGGCGTCGAGGACGAGCCCGTCCGTCCAGGGCTGCCCGCCGAGGACGATCGGGCCGGTCGGCCACGAGCCGGAGGTGGCGCCGGCCGCCTCGAGGCGAGCCCGCGCGAGGCGGAGGGGCAGGTGCGGCCAGAGCAGGTACAGCAGACGCATGGGAATCGATCGATGGGTGGGGGCCTTTCCGATCAGCGAGGGCGACGGGGCCGGGCGGGGCCGGGAGCTCCGCCAGGCCGGGCGGGGATGGCGATGACGGCGCGGACGGGGCTGGCGACGCTGACGCCGGCACCATCGACACGGGCGCCGGCGCGGTCGCGAGCGGCACGGGCACCAGCCACGGCGGCGCGGCGGGCGCCTCGAGCCCCGTGAGCAGGCCCGGCCTCGCGAGGCAGCCGTCCCGCGGCCCGCCGTCCGCGTACAGGATGGCCAGCTCCGCGTCCCGGCCGGGCGGGCCGTACCGGTTGCGCGCCACGATGGCCCGGCACCGCTGCCCGACCACGTCTCGGCCCAGGCGGATCCAGCCCGCGTGCCGCAATTCCAGCCGCAGCCCGCTCGCCTCGTCCACGGCCGTCCCCAGCCCGCGGCCCAGCCCGTCTGGCGCCAGCACCACCAGCAGGGTGCCGGCTCGACGGGCGAGCGCCGCCAGGCGGCCCAGCCGGTCCCCGACCCTCACCCCGGCGACGACAGGATCCCGCCCGCTGGGCAGGTCCAGCACCAGCATGTCGACGGTGCGCGCCGCGAGCAGCGACCCCGCCAGCGCGAGCGCCTCCTCGAGGCCGCTGGGCACCAGGACCACCAGCCACTCCGGGCGCACGCCCCGCGCGACGGCCTCCACCGGGTCGAACGCCCGGGCAAGGTCCAGCCAGGCCACGATGGACCCTGCCGCCTGCGCCTCCGCCGCCACCCGGAGGGCGAGCGTGGTCCGGCCCGAGCTGGCCCCGCCGCGGAGCGCCACGGTGGCGGACCTGGGCAGCCCGCCGGTGCCCAGCACGGCATCGAGCGCGGCGAACCCGGTGGGGACCACCCGGTCGTCCATCTCTGCGGCGGGGACGCCGGGACGGGCGGAGGGCGCGTACAGGTTGGCGGGCGAGGCGATCGCGGGCGCGGCAGCGTCCCCATCCGCCTCGTCGTCGACCGGCAGCGGCGCGACCGCGAGCGCGCCCTGGACCACCGGCGGGGCATCTCCCAGACGCCGCGGAGCGGCCGCGCCCCACCGTGCCTGGAGGGTTGCGAGGGCCTGGGAAACGTCGGATGCACGGGTCATCGGACGTCCAATAATAGAACGGATGTTCTACTCGTCAAGGGTGATCAGTATGACCTTGACGACGAGGTATGACAAGTCATACATTGTCTATCGACCTCCCGAAAGGAGCACGCCCGTGACAGACGCACCCCACGGCTTCCTCGGATCGGCCACCGTCGGCACGAAGGGCCAGATCGTGATCCCGGCCGACGCCCGGGCCGCCATGCAGATCAAGGAGGGCGACAAGGTGGTCGTCCTCCGCGGACCGCGCGAGGGCAGCATCCTCGTCTTCCGCGTGGATTCGTTCGACCGGTTCCTCGCCAGGGCCACCGCCACCGAGGAGGACTGAGCCTCCGCGGCAGGGCGGAGCGGTTGCCCTGACCTTCGTCGTAACGCGCCGAGAGCTAGCCGGCGATCGCCAGCACGCCCAGCCCGCCGGCCAGGGCAGCGAGGCCCAGCCACTGGACGGGCCGCAGGCGCTCGCCCAGCCGCATGATCGCGAACAGCACGACCATGACCGGGCCGAACGAGCTGGCCAGCGAGACGATCCACACGGGCGCCTGCTCCAGGCCGATGGCGAAGAACGAGAACGCCGCCGAGTCGCAGACGCCGGCGACGATGAGCAGCGCCGCGATCCGGCGACCCAGCGGGTGGCCCGGCTCGAGGACCGTCCGGAAGCGGTCGGACCCGGTCACCGTGGCGATCCCGAGCAGGACGACGCCGGCGGCCAGATTGCCGAGCCGCGAGCCGAGCAGGATGGGCAGCCAGCCGTGGTCCAGGATGGGCCCGGCCATGATGACGCCGAGCAGCCCGAAGAGCACGACGGTGGCGAGTGCCATGACCACGCCGGGCCCGACCAGTCGCGCACTCCGGAGGGTCCCCTCCTCCAGCACGACCGCGGTCATCACCACACCGACCGTGGCGAGAACGGCGCCGGCCGCCTGGAGCCCCGAGAGGGACTCGCCGCGGAGGACTACCGCAAGCACCACCGAGAGCCCGCCGTACGAGACCGTGACCGGGCTCACGACGCTGATGGGCCCCAGGCGCAGCGCCGTCATGTAGGTGATGTAGCCGGCGGCGGCGAACACCCCGAGCGGGAAGCCCAAGAGCAGCCCGGCGGCCCAGTCCGGGCCGAGGAGGTCGGGTCGCAGGAGCGTGAACGCGAGGAAGGACAGCGCGCCCGCGGACAGGATGCCCACCTGGACGCGGAGGCTGCCGATCCGCCGCGCCGCGAGGGCGCCAGCGATGTCCACCACGCCCCAGCCCACGGCGGCGAGCAGTCCGAAGGCGAGGCCGGGGAGCATCGGCGGAGGATATCGGGGCGTCGCGGGCGGAGGGCCGCCCGTCGCGTGCTACACTTCCGGGCCGTCGCCCGACATCGTCGGAGGCGGCTCCCGTGGGGATGTAGCTCAGCTGGGAGAGCACCGCGTTCGCATCGCGGGGGTCAGGGGTTCGAGTCCCCTCATCTCCACCATCCCCCTGCTATCCCGCCGCATGTGCGCGCGCCCCCGGACGGGCATGGCGACGGGCCCGCGGGACGAGGCGCCGATGAGCCGCGCGACCGCCCACGTCTGGTATCCTCCTGCCCCGGAATCGGGTCGACGAGTCGGACCAAGCCGCCACCAGGTTTGGTGCCACTCCTGATCCCAACTTGGGGTCAGATGAGGTCAACTGAGGTCCTTCAGGAGACCTCCGACCGAGCGGTTCCGATCGTGGGTCGGTCGGGCAGGTGGTGAGCCCAAGGGTCTGTAAAACCCTCGCCTTCGGCTGTGGCAGTTCGATTCTGCCCCGGCCCACCAGCACTTTTCACGCACGAATCGGGCCCTTCGGGGCCTCTTCTTGATTCCCGGCGTAAGATGCTCGGTAGCAACGCGGTAGCAACAGGGTAGCAACAGGGCGCACGACAATGGCCAAGGGGACCGGACCCGCCGCCGACAACAGGCCGTCAGGCTCGCGCCCTCCGCGGAGGGGGACGTCGCCGGCGGCCGAGTCCCGCAGGGCCCGCCGGCGCTCGGCCGGGGAGGGCAGCGTCTACCCCGACGCGGACGGGAGGCGCTGGCGCGGCGCGGTGACCTGGACCGACCCCGATGGGCGGCGGCATCGCCGGGTGGTGTCGGCGCCCACCTCCGCGGCGGCGCGGGACAAGGTGGACAGGCTCCGGGCGGAGCTCCGGCTGGGGGAGGTGGCGCCCGCCGGCCCCGCGCTGACCGTGGGCGAGTACCTGGACTCGTGGATCGAGCGGGACAGGATCCGCGTGCGGCCGGCCACCTGGGTCGGTCGCTCCTCGCACGTCAGCACGTACCTGGTGCCGACCCTCGGCCGCCTGGCGCTGGCGCGCCTCATGCCGTCCGACGTCGAGCGCGCGCTCGCCACGTGGCTCGACAAGGGGCGGCCCGTCACGGCCGGGGAGCGCCGCCGGGGCGCGCCTCCCCCGAGGCCCATCGCGCCGCTGACCGCCAGGCACATCCGGGCGACCCTGCGGATCGCGCTCGCCGATGCGGTCCGCGAGGGCCTCGTGCCGAGGAATGCGGCGGCCGATGCCCGGGCCCCGTACGTGCCCCATCGGGAGATCACGTTCCTCGAGGCGCCCGACCTGGTGCGGCTGCTCGAGGCGACCGCGGATGACGAATTGGGCCCGCTCTACGCGATGGCCGCGACGACGGGGCTCCGGCTCGGCGAGCTGCTCGGCCTGTCGTGGCGCGACGTCCGCGGCGGGACGCTCACCGTGCGGCGGTCGCTCGCCCTCGCGACCCGCGGGTCCTGGAAGCTCGCCGAGCCGAAGTCGGCGCGGTCGCGCCGCACGATCCCCCTCCCCGCTCGCGCCCGCGAGGCCCTCGCCACCCAGGAGGCCCGACAGGCCGCCAACAGGGCGGCGGCCGGCGCCGCGTGGCAGGACGGGGACGGGCTGGTGTTCACCGATGCCGTGGGCCGTCCGTGGCGGCCCGACCGCGTCTCGTCGGCGTTCGGCCGCGCCTGCGCCGCCGCCGGCGGGCCGCGAATCCGGCTCCACGACCTGCGGCACACCGCCGCCACGCTGCTCCTCGCGGAGGGCACGCCGCTGGCCGTCATCTCGGACCTGCTGGGCCACTCCGGGATCGCGATCACCGCGGGCTACTACGCGGGCGTCGTGCCGGAGCTCCGCCAGGACGCGGCCGACGCCATGGACCGGGCGCTCGCCAAGCGCAAGTGAACTGTCCTACGCGCGCGGCCCCTCGTCCGCGGCGCGCTCGACGTAGTCCTGGAGGGCGGTCGACGGGACCAGCCTCCGTCGCCCGATCTTGAGGGACTGCAGCCGCCCTCGCGCGATCTCCTCATAGAGGCGGGTCCTGCCGCAGCCGATGAGGTCGGCGGCCTCCTGGACGGACAGGAGGGCTGCCGGTTGGTGAGCGGGTGCCGTGGCGGCCCTGAGCTCCTCGCGGATCGCCGCCGCAAGTTCGGCGAGCGCAGCTTCGAGTCGATCACCACGGGGCTCGACCCCGGGCTGAGCTCGGGTGCGGATCTGTTCCGGCGATTGGCCATCCCGCGGGCGATCGGGTCGGCCACGGAGAAGCCGATCTCTGGCGACTGGGCGCGGGCTCGCGGTGCGGGCCTTCCGTGGCGAGACGGTTGGCTGGGCGGCGTCCTCGGAGCCTCGGTGGCGAACGCGGCCGGCTCGGCCGCGGCGCTCAGCACTCAGCGTCGTCACGATCAGCCTGCTGGCACCGGCCACTCGTCAAGCCGCGCGGCGTGCTGCCGGTGGCCCTTGTCGGTCTGGACGACGTGATCTCGAGCGTCACTGTCTCCGCTCACGTTCCGACGGCAGCAGGCGTGGTGGCGGTGCACCCGGATCCGACCGATCAGCCGCCGGCCAGCCGGCGCGTCGTTCTCCCGCATCTATCGCGCCCCCGATAGTTGTGTGAGATCCGCCTGCCGCAGGAGGTAGGCGCGGAACAGCGGCAGCGCGAAGTCGTAGTGGCCGCGGGACGGGCGGTGCACGAGGCCCCGCTCGAGCAGGCGCGCGATGACCTGGTCCACGTTCTGGGTCCCGGGCAGGGCCCGGCGCAGGTCGAGCGCGCTGACCCGCCCGCCCCGCCGGGCCATCTCGGCGAGCACGCGCTGGCCGGCCGGGCCGGCGGCCGCGTACCGGTCCTCGAAGAAGGCGAGGTCGAGCTCGTGGAGCAGCGCGGGCTCGAGCAGGCGCAGGTCCTCGCGGCCGACCTCGGCCGAGGCGACCCGGCTGCAGAGGAAGCCGCCGAAGAACTGCAGGAAGTAGGGGTAGCCGTCGGACTGCTCGACGATGTCGCCGACGAGGTCGAGGCCGAACGATCGGCCGCTGCTAGCAAGCGGGATGCCGAGGGCGTCCCAGGCGTCGCCGCGCCCGAGGTTCGCGACCACCAGGTGCCGGAACATCCGCTCGGCGTACGTGCGCGCACGCTTGAGGTTCAGGGTGAGGGTCGGCAGCCCGCACAGGACCACCCGGACCCGGGGCGCGTCGCGCTGGGCCTGGCCGAGCGCCGCCAGGAGCGACGACAGCGGGAATTGCCCCCGTCGGCGATCGTCAACGAGCAGGTGCGCCTCGTCGTACAGCAGCAGCGCGCCAGGGCGGCCGGCGTCCGCAAGCGCCCGGTCGAGCTCGCCGAGGGCATGGGCGAGCGCCTCGGCGGGCTCCTCGGCGTCGGCCTCGTAGGCCGGCTCCACGCCGACCTCGCCGACCGTCAGCCGCCGCGGGCGGAGGAAGCGGATCCCGCGCTCGACCGCCTGGCCCACGCCGGCCAGGGCGTCGCAGCGACGGACGAGGCTCTCGCAGTCGGCGCGCACGGCGTCGACGAGGCTCTCCTCGTCGCGGTGCCGCTCGCCGAGCTCGCGCTCGAGGCACAGCCAGCCGGCGCGCTCGCCGCGCGTGGCGAACTCGCCGAGGAGGACCGTCTTGCCCGTGCCGCGGATCCCCGTCAGCGCCCAGTTGGCGTGGACAGGGTGCGCGTCCGCCAGGAACCCATCGAACTCGGCGAGCAGCCGGTCGCGCCCGGCCAGGTACGGCGGGCGGACCCCGTTCCCCGGGCGGAATGGGTTGGCGAGGGCGAGGGTTCGCTCATGCGGAGCGAGATCGGCCATGGCCGTGTCCTCGTGGCGCGATGTGGTTCGGATGGGCGCCGGCAACGGCGATTGCACCCGCTGGTAGGCGCCCCGAGGGGACGAGGGATTGCGGCGCTGGGCAATCCCTTCGCGCTCGAAGGTAGCGCGAGCCGGCCTCCACAACAACATCTATTGCGTACGGATCTGTGTACGGTTCATCGGGGCCGGCGTTTGGGCGTCCGCAGGCTGGCTTACCGCCCGCTTGTCGGTCAGTGGTGACGGCGGGCACGAGAAACTGGACGCAGGCGGACACGAAGCTGGACGCTGGCGTGGGAACGTGATCGTGCCCATCCGCGGATTACTGGCTGTCGTAGTCGTCGCCCGTGCGCTTGGGGGACCACCCGGTCCTTGACCACACCGGGCGCACAGTCCGCTGTACCGGGCCGATGAGGGTTCGCGGGCAGCGGGCGAGCTGCTCGACGTAGCCGTCGCCACCCCGGGCTTGAGCTCGAATGCGGGCCAGTCCTCGGCAAGACGGAAGGCGCCGGCCGCGTGAGCCTCTTGGGTATCGGTGGCGAGTTCCGGGGCGACGGCCGCCTTCGACCGCGAGCCCCCTCAACCAAGTGGAGTTCACTGGTTGATCCGACCTCGCCGACCCCCGAGGCTCTCGGACCTTTCAGGTCTACCTCAAGGATCTGAGCGGACCGGGCCTCCCCCAGAACGGCATCGAGAGACTTGATCGCGTCATCGCGGGAGGACGGCCGGTGGCGGTCCCCGGCGGGAGCCTGAAGACGAAGACGCTCACTGGGTACGTTCGTTCTGTAGTGTCGCCTGGGCGTATGGAGATCCCCGCCTGCCTCGGTACGAGGATGGGCTCTCCCAAAGGCCCACCCACCATGCCGTCCAAGATGGGCCGCAGCTCCACAACGATTCCCCGCCTGCCGTCGACAAGGGCCTCGCCAACCGCTGGCGCGCGGCGAGGCTTGAATTGGCCCGGTTCGTCATCTGGGCATGATCACTTGAGTTGGCCCCACTTTCGGGCCTCGTGATCGCGGTGGGGCCAGTTGACGTGATCGTTCCCAGCCCGCCCAGTCGCCCTCGGCCGCGTAGATGCCGGCGTCGGCGAGGTTGGCCACGGTGCCCACGACCGGGGCGAAGCCCAGGGCGCCGAGCGCCGCGTGCGCCGTCGGTCCCGTAGTGGTCACCGCGGTCGCCCGCTCGAGCGCGTCGCGAGAAGACTTCGGCTGTCCCGAGGCCGAGAGGGAGCTCCCACCCACGGGTCGTCGCCTGGAGCGGCCTGACGCGACGTGGCGCGGTGCGGGCGGGGGCCAGAAACCTGGTCCCAACGGTCATCAGCCGGATAGCCGGGAGCCGGTCAACCTGTTAGTCCACGCGATGATCGACCACGGGAGGGAGCGATGTCAGGCCGGGTCCAGCTGTCGCTCCAAGGGGAGCGCAGACGACGCGAGCCGCGCTTGTCCGGTCTGCTTGTTGATGATCACTGGGCCATTCCCCACGAGCGCATCTGAGAGGGAGCCAGATCTCGCGTAGGCGGCGGAGTTGTAGATCACCGCCCAACACGTGGCGTACTCGATGGCTCGAAGCACAACAACTTCCTCGCCGATCCTGGGGCGCACCTTGCTGTCGAGGACGCGCTCAGCGATCACGCGCGCCTCAGGCTCATTGATCATGGTCAGCCTCCGTCGCTCGTGAGCAGGAAGCGAATCTGCGAGAAGCCGTCGAAAGAACCTTCGCTGCCGGACTGGAAATCTACGAAGTTCACCGCCCCACGCTGGGTTACCGCGTTGAACACGTGCCCGAAACCTGAGGCGCGCTGCCCCCAGACGATACCTCGCGCGCCGTTTCCCGCCGACTGAAGGATCTCGGCTACTTGTTCACGACCGCTCACCGGCTGCCATGGCGTGTTGACACCCAGGATGCGCTGAATGGCCGAGACGTTCTGGGGTCCCACATCCAGCGCCGAAGCTGGATTGCCGCCGAGCGTCGAGTCTCCCGCGATCGCACACGCCACACAGTTGAGAGTGCCTCCGAGGGCATTGACGGCGCTGGCTCCCGCGCTGGCCCCCTCGTCCACGGCCGCCTGCCCGGAGCCCTCGAGGTCGTCGGCCACCTCGCCGCAGTACTCGGCGCAGGCGACCGCGGTCGTCCCGGCGACCGCGTCCACGACGGCGGACGTCGTGATGACGCCGGCCGCGGCAACGGCCGCCTCCGCGCACAGCGCGACGCAGGCGGCGACGGCGGCGCCCGTGAGGACGAGCCCCCCGCCGATCATGAGCGCGGTGCCGAGCGGGTCCCAGCCCCCGCCCCCCGAGGCCGGCCCCGCGGGGGCGGTCCGGGCGAGCGAGGCGGACTCGCGCGCGTCGTCGGCGGCGGCCTGGCTCGCGGCGGCGGCCTCGTCCGTGCCGTAGCCGGTGCGGGCGGCCACCCGGGCCGCCGACGCGGTGCGCGCCCGGTCGAGCGAGGCCCTGGCCTGCGCGCTCTGGGCGTCCGCGCGCGCGGACGCGGACTCGCCGGTGCGGCGGTCCACCCGGGCGGCCCAGGCCGCGCGCGCCGCGCGCTGCGCGGCGAGCCGCCGCTCGGCCTGGCGGGCGGCCCGCAGCCGGGAGGCCGAGGCCAGCCTGACCGTGCGGGCGGTCGTCCGGTCGTGGGTGAGGGTGCTGCCCGCCTCGTCCATCAGGACCACGCTGTGCCCGGTGGGGTCGGACAGGGTGGCGGGGTCGGCCTCGGCGTACAGGAAGCGGTTCAGCGAGAGCGGGTCCTGCGCGCTGCCCGCCACCGTGTCCATGCTGGTGAAGGCGCCCAGCGCGGGCGCGTAGGCGCGCGCGCCGAGGTCGTAGGTGTCCTGGGCCGACCCGCCCGAGAGCAGCAGGCGGCCCTGGTAGCGCCAGGGCGAGGGCGCGGAGCCGCCGGAGGCGACCTGCTCGCCGTAGGGGTCGTAGCGGTACGCGCCGGCGACCGAGGCGAGGGTCGGGCCCAGCCAGCCCGCCACGTCGCCGTGGAGGTCGGGCAGGGTGAAGGTAAGGGCGCCCGCGGCCGACTCCGCGTCGAGCGAGCCCGAGCCGTCGACGGCGGCGGAGACCGTCCCCGTCGAGACCGCCGCGTCGGACGAGAGGGCGTAGCTGTACGTCTCGGTCGACGCGCCGCCCGTGAGGCGGGTCGCGGGCCGGCCGAGGGCGTCGAGCGTCAGCGCGTAGGCGCTCCCGGAGGAGGGCGTGACGCCGGTCAGACGCCCGGCGAGGTCGTAGCTGTAGCCGGTGGAGGTCGCGCCCCCCGGGTCGGGGGCCGAGGTCAGGTCGCCGTAGGGGTCCCAGGCGGCGGTCAGGGCCGCGTGACCGGTCGTCGTGGCGGTGAGGAGCTGGCCCGTGGCGCCGTACGTGTACGCGGTGGCCGTCCCGTCGCGGGCCACCGAGGTCCGGTTGCCGTCGGCGTCGTACCGGCTATGAAGATGGGTGCTCGGCTCGCCGGTCGACGGGGTACGCTCCGCCGACCGGGACAGGGGTCGAGCGGGACACCAGCTGATGGGCAGGCCGGTACGCGTTTGGACCACGAGTCCGCCGTCGTAAGTGGCCGCCCCTGCGACTCGCCCGGTTGTGCCTCGAGCACGGATCCGTAGGTGTCGTGTCGCCCACAGCCGTCCCTCCAGCGAGCAGCGGGGGTGGAAGGAGACCAGCCGATGATGCGCACGATCGGCCTCGACGTCGGTCGCCACTGGGCGACGGTGGCAATCAAGGAGCCCGGAGCACCCGTCCGGGCGGCCAGCCGGATCGCGGTCACGCCCGAGGCGCTGCGCCGCTTCGCGGCCACCCTGGGCCCCGACGACCAGCTCGTCCTCGAGGCGTCGACCAACACCTGGGCGATCGCCGAGCTCCTGGCCGCCCATGCCGGCCGGGTCGTGGTCAGCAACCCGCTCCGGACGCGGGCGATCGCGGACGCCAAGCGCAAGACCGACCAGATCGACGCCGCGGTGCTCGCCGAGCTGCTCGCAGCCGACTACATCCCCGAGGTCTGGCAGCCCGACGAGCGGACCCGCGAGCTGCGGGCCCTGGTCGCCCAGCGGGCCGCGCTCGTCCGCAGCCGGACGGCGCAGCGCAACCGGGTGGCGGCGGTCCTCGCCCGGATGCTGCTGACACCGCCCGTGGCCGATGTGTTCAGCGCCGCGGGCCGCGCCTGGCTGGCCACGCTCGCGCTGCCGACCCACGAGTCGCTCGCCCTCGCGACCGCGCTCCGGCTCCACGACGCGATCGAGACCGAGGTCACGACCGTCGAGCAGGCGATCGCGACCGCGGTGGTCGACGACCGGGGGGTCCGGCACCTGCTGACCGTGCCCGGCCTCGGCGCCACCACCTGCGCCTGTCTCCTCGCGGTGATCGGTGACGTGACCCGGTTTCCGCGCCCCAACAAGCTCGTGTCGTACCTCGGGCTCGACCCGCGGGTCCGCCAGTCTGGCGAGCGCAGCTTCATCGGGCACATCAGCCGGGCGGGCCAGGCGCACGCCCGCTCGCTGCTCGTCGAGGCCGCCCACGCCGCGGTCCGGACACCGGGCCCGCTGCGGGCGTTCCATGACCGGGTCCGCCGCCGGCGGGGGCCCGGGGTGGCGATCGTGGCCGTGGCGCGCAAGCTCGCGGTGCTCGCCTGGCACCTGCTGACCAAGGACCAGGACTATCTCTGGAGCCCGGCCACACTCACCGCGGACAAGATCCGGCGGCTCGAGCTGCGCGCCGGTGCGCCCAGGCGCTTCGAGCTCCGGGGCACCTTCCGGGCCGCCCGGGCCGAGCGGGCCGGGGCGCGCGTGCTGGAGCGAGCGGCCCTCGAGACCGCCGAGCAGGCGTACCGGGAGCTCGTCCGGAGCCGGACAAGACCGGCTGGACGGCAGGCAGCGGACGCGGCGGCCGCACCGGGGAGCGACTGATCGGCCGGCCAGCGCCGGCACGGGCTGCGCAACGGGGCCATGATCCCCGGACACCCGTCCTTCGCCACGCGGTCGCGCCGCGTCCAGCGCCATCCTACTCGCCGGGCGACGCGCAGCCAGGGGTTGACATCTTCATCCGTAGGCGTAGCGCTGAGCGCGTCGCGCGTGGTGGCGCCGCTGACCGTGACGCCGGTCGCCGACACCACCCGGCCCAGCGCGTCGTAGCCGAACGCGTCGGTGCCCGACCCGGCGGCGCCGGAGATGCCCGCCAGGACCTGCGTCTCGGACGCCGCCCGCCCGGCGCGGTCGTACGTGCGGCCGAGCGACGCGAGCACGCTCGCGCCGTGGCTCTCGTCCAGGCCCGTCGGGCGCTTCGCCGCGTCGTACGTGGCGGCGGCGGAATCGGAGCTGCCCAGCCACGTGCGGCCCGCGAGCAGGCCGTCGAGCCGCCAGGACCAGGTGAGGCTGCCCCCGTACAGCGGGCTCGTGGCGCTGACGAGGCGGCCGAGGGCGTCGTAGCCGAAGGTGGACGCCGTCGCGCTGATCGAGGGGTCGGTGCGGGAGCCCATGGTGTCGTCGGGGTTGAACACGGCGCTCGAGATGGTGCTGCCGCCCCGCGCCACAGAGGTCTGGCGGCCGAGGGCGTCGTAGCCGAAGCCCAGCGCGTCCGACGCGCTGCCGGACCCGTCCTGGTACAGGGTCGCGGTGGTCGTCTCGCCGTCGGCGTCATAGGAGGTCACCGTGCGGACCTTCTCGGCCCCGCTCGGGTGCCCGGCGTACGTGGCGCTCTGGATCGTCCGGCCGAGCGCGTCGTAGGTGAGCTGGGTGTACCTGGTGGCGCTCGAGCACGAGCCGCCCGCGGGGCTGTCGCAGCTCTGGTACAGGAGCGACCCGCCGTGCGCGGCGTCGTACACGGAGGTGGTGGTGGACAGGCCGGTCGTGTTCGCGGGCGGGTTCGCGGCCACCACGTGCCCGAGCGCGTCATACGCGTACCGCCAGGCCGAGCTCGACGGCGCGGACGGGTCGCAAGCTGACGACTGCTGCCTGATCCTCAACTAGCCCGCCGAGGCACGGACGGAGGACGCCGATGACTCGATGACGGAGGTGATGAGGCGACCGTCCTCGTCCTGCTCGAGCATCCCGCGGATGACTGCCTCGTTGATGAGCTCGCCCCCTCAAACACTGCTCGGATGTAGTCGTCCGGGACGAGCTCGTGGAACAGGTCGGACATGCTGTTGACGAACACGCGTCGACTTCCGCCAGGTCTCGCGGGCAGAGGCGACGCTCCGAGAACTCGGCGGCCTTCCCTGTGGCATGCTCGAGCCGAGGGGTCCAAACGGTCCCCGACAGCGCGAGGCGGTGCGGCTGTGGCGATCGGGAGCCTTCTCAGGCTTGGGCTTACGCCGACTCATTCCAGGTCGGTCCTGGCATTGACCTAGTGCGGCGTCCGGCGTTCACCGCCCCCACGGGAGGCGGCCGAGCAGTCGAAGCGTCGTGGGGCCGGCGTCCGCAGCTTCGCGGCGCGCTCCCGGGGCGACCTGCTCCGGTCGCCGCGGTCCCGCGCCGACCGCAGGGCGGCGGCGACCCTGGCGGAGGTCGGCGCACCGCTCGGGATCCCCGAGAACCACTGGTCGAGCCCGTCCCACGCTTCCCTGGGTTACCCGCGTTGGCGAAATGGCGGGCTCCGTGGCCGCCACGCTTCCTGCGGCGGTGCGCCGCCGTGCTCCGATGCGTGCACCAGCCGGTCGGAACGGCACTTGCCCGTCTTGAGCCGCCAGTTACGCTCCGCCCATCTGCGGTGCGCTAGGAGGGGGCTTCGACATGCGGTCAGCGGCTTGGCGGCGGCTCGCGTTGACGGCGGCGGTGGCCGCGACGGTGGCTGGATGCCCGCCGAGCCAGGTCCCCACCGTGACCCCGACCCCGACACCGACCCCGGCGCCCGCGACCGACCCCTCCGCCTACTACCTCCCGGCCGCGGCCGGGACGCAGCTCCAGCTCCTGAACCCGAACGGAGCCGAGGGCGGGGCAGACGACCACGCGACGGGCCAGCAGGGGCAATACGCTTTCGACTTCGACCTCCCCGGCACCTCGTTCCCGGTCGTCGCCTCGCGCGGCGGGACCGTCATCGGCGTCCGGCGCGACTCGACGACGCAGTGCTCGGGGCTCAACACGAAGGCCGACGGCACGCCGCTGACCGACTGCTGGGCGCTCGCGAACTACGTCCTCGTCAACGTGGGCGGCGGCATGTCCACCCTCTACATGCACTTCGCGCCGAACACCATTCCGGACGGCATCGTCAACGGCGCCTACGTGTGCACCGGGACCCCGCTCGGGACCTCCGGCTCGACCGGCTGGGCCACGGGCCCGCACGTCCACTTCCAGCTCGAGGCGACGCCGCCCCTCGCAGGAACGCCGCCGCAGGTCTCGGGCAGCGCCTGGTGGCAGTCCTCGGTCCCGTTCCCGGGCTTCGCCGACCCCGCGGTCCGCCAGGCGGCCCCGGACGGCGTGCCCGGCGCCGGCACCTACACATCCGCGAACGCGGGTAGCCCCTGTGTCCGCCCGCCCGCCACCGGCAGCGTCCCGCAGCCAACCCCGACGCCCACGCCGTCACCGTCACCGTCTCCGACACCTGCGCCGGTGCCCACGCCCGCGCCGACAGCCAGTCCCAAGCCGACACCGAAGCCGACTCCACCGCCGCAGCCAGCGGGGGTCACGTGGCGGCGGGTGAAGGACATGCCAGGGCCGGGGGCATACAAGGTGACGATCGTGTTCCGCGCGACGTGGACGGAGCCGGCCGGCGCCGCCACGAAGTTCCTCATCTACGGGGTCACCGACTGCCTGCGCTACTCCAAGGCCAACGACCGGACGCCGTGCATCGTCAAGGGGATGTCGCTCGACACGAGCAAGCTCGTGCTGCTTGCGACCGCCTCCGGCTCCGCGCGCTCAGCCGCTGTCAAGGTGGTGCGCGACGAGGGGGAGGGGCCGGACCCCTACTGGAGCTACCTGATCCGGGCGGTGAACGCCGCCGGAAACAGCAAGTTCACGATCCTCGAGCCTGGCGAGGTCTGCTGGCAGTGCGCCTACTAGGCCTGCTGCCACTCGTCGACTCGATCGGCTCGGCGCGTGGATGCCGACCCGGACGCTCGTGCTGCGCAAGGTGGTGAGAACCTTCAGGCCCGGTCCGACCCGCACCCCACCGACTACGCGAGCATGAGATGACCCTCGCGGCTGCCGCGTGACCGCGGCCGCCGGGCCTACGACCCGCCCGGCCCGCCCTCGCGCGGCTGGACGGGGAAGACCTGGCGGTCCGGCGAGGAGTAGCCGGGCTGCGCCGCGGCCGGGCGCCATCCGGGGTGCCGCTGGTAGGTCACCGTGAGCGTCCCCGCCGGCTTGACGATGACCAGGTAGAGCAGGATCAGCAGGCCGAAGCCGAAGAGCAGGATCGCGAGCGCGGCGAGCAGGAACGCGCCGCAGCCCCACTCCCCGGGCGCGTAGAACTGCTGGGTGGGGGCGTAGCCGTGCGCCGCAAGGAGCGTCGAGTCCTGTGCGTAGAGGGACGCGGCCTCGGCCTGCTTGCCGTGGTAGGTGCGCGTGAGGACGGGCGGCCAGTAGGCCGGGTCGCCCGCGAGTCCAGTGCCGCCCCAGCCGGGTATCCCGCCGTTGCCCACACGTCCGCTCCTGTCCTGTGGCGGCCGGGCCCCGCCCGGGCCGCGATGCCGTGGCCCGCCCCGCGGGCGGGCCGGGTCAGGCCGCCCGCCCGTCGGGCGGGAGGGCCTGGTAGGTCAGCCACGCGAGGACGCCCGCGCCCGCGGCGCAGACCGTGGCGCCCACGAAGGCGAAGTGCGTGGCGCCGCCCACGACCTGAACTCCCTGGAGCAGCACGATCACGACCGCCCAGACCGACGACGTCCGGAAGGAGCCGCGCCGCTCGCTCCGCTGGAGCCGGACGGCCCCGAAGACGACTAGGGCCGCCATCGCGAGGTTCCAGCCGCCGAGCGCGGCGAGGGAACCGCTGTCGAGGATCGTGCCCACGTTGCCGAGCTGGACGAGGCCGAGCCATCCCGTGAACAGCGCGCACGCCAGCCACGCGAGCATCGTCAGCAGCCGGTAGGTCGCGGCGTCGGCGCCCGCGGCCGGCGCGGGCGCGGGGGCGGGCGGCGTCCAGGCGGGCGCCGACTGGGGCGCGGAAGCGGGCGCGGCCTGGGCGTCGAGGTCGAGGCCGCAGCCGCGGCAGAACCGGAACGCGCCGGCCCGGGCGGCCCCGCAGCGGGGGCAGAAGGCGGCCGGCCCGGCCACGCTAGTTGCCGCCCAGCGTGAGCCCCATGGTCCATCCGCTCGCGACCATGTCCGCGTGGCTGTTCGTCACGTCGCCGCGGCGGCCGATCGTGAACGTGTAGAACTGGGCGCTGTCGGGCACGGTGACCGTGAATGGAAAGACGCAGTCGTAGGCCGAGCCCTTGCCCGCGCCGAGCGAGGTGGCGTCGAGGATCGTGCCCTTCTCGTCCTTGACCGTGACGGGCTCCCCCGCCCGGACGTCGCCGTAGCCGCCGGCGCCCGCGCAGGTGTCGCCGGTCACGGTGATGCTGGACGGGTCGCCCCGCAGGTCGAAGGTGCCGGCGACGGTGTGGGTCGTGAGCGGCGTCCGGATCGCCCCCGAGGCGATGGCGGCCGCGGCCGCGAGCACGGCGATCGCGGCTACGAGCGTGACGGCGACGGCGACGCCGGGCCTCCCGCCGCCGGCGGCCGGCGCCGCGGGGGCCACGGCCGGCCCCGCCGCGGGGGCCGCGGCGGGGCCGCCGGGCGCCGAGCCCGCGGGCCAGCTCTGGGAGGGCGGCTCGCCGCCCCACGCCGAGGGGGCGGCGGGCGGCACCCCCTCGGCCGGCGGCGCGGCGGCCCGCAGGTCGAAGGCGCAGCTCCGGCAGAAGCGGTCGTCGGGCGCCACCGCCGTGCCGCACCGCGGGCAGAACGATGTGGGCGCCGGCGCAGACTGGTCCATCCCCAACCCTCTGGCTCCGCCCCGCCCTGAGCAGGCGGTTCGCTGCCCGAAGTGTAGGAGAGCCTCCAAGGCCCTATCCGAAGGACGGGGGAGCGCGATTGCAGGCCCGTCGGGAAATACGCGACTCACGGCGCGGGCTGCCACGCGTAGGGCTCCCCGGGTAGAGAACGGCGGCGCTGCCCGATACCCTCCAAGGGCCACCGACCCCGATCCAGCCGCGACCCAGCGACCATCGAGGGGAGGCGTCGGCAATCTCCGCATCTGCGTCCCCGGACTCACCTGCCGCCGGGGTCGGCTAGAGCACCGTCGTCGGGCCCTCGACGAGCGGCGGCAGCCCGAGCGCCTTACGGAGCGCGCCCGCGGCGGCGTCGACGTCCAGGTGGATGCCGGAGATCACCCACTTCGCGATCGGGCCGCAGGGCTGGGAGCCCGTCGCCGTCTCGGCGGCGAGCGCCTGCGCGGCATCGGCCCGGGCGGCGAGCTCCGCTGCCGCCTTGGCGGCATCCGCCGGCCACTCGATCCCTCGGACGGTCGAGGCGACGAGGCCCCATACCCCGGCCTGGTGTGCGAGGTCGTTGCAGGTCGTCGAGTCCCCCTTGTAGTCCGCCTTCACGGCAGCGTTGGTGGCGGCCGCGAGGGCGAGGTAGTCCTGAGCCGCCTCGGCCGCCGACACCGCCGAGGGGGACGGCTGCGGGGTCGCGCTGGTGGCGGCTGGGGCGGGCGGTGGCGCCGTCACCGGGGACGCCGCCGCGGTCGCGGGCCCGGCCGAGGAGGGCGCCGGCGACGGCGTGGCCACGCCCGCGGGGCTACCGGAGCAGGCGGCGGCCAGAATGGCGATCAGGGCGATCGCGACGGCGCGGGTCATGGCCTCCTCCCTCTCCTGGGCTGTGTCGCGGCCCGGAGCCAGCAGCGTAGCGCCCCGGCGCACGCCCCGCGGCTCACTCGTCGGCGCCCACGGGTGCTCGGGCTCGCCTCCCGCGAGCGTCGATCCTCGGCTTGGGCCCACAAGGCCTTCGTGGGCGCCTGATCGGCGCTGGTCGGGGACCTGTTCGACCCGCCCGCCCGTGAGGGCTGGTCCGCGCACCCCAGATGCATCGGCGCAGCCCCCAGCGCAGCATCGGGTCATGCCGTCGATGATCGAGCTGTACAGCGCCGAGTGGCTCCACGGTCCGCCTGCGGGCAGGCGCCGGTAGGATTGGCGCCGGGCCGGCCCGAGTCCGGCCCCGCGAGCGCGCGAGGGTGAAGCAGTTATGTTCCCGCCGCCGTTCGGCGACCACTGGCCGCCCTCGTTCGAGGATTTGGCCGACTTCCTCGAGGACGCCGGGCAGGAGGCCCTGACGTGGGAGTGCAAGGGCGGGGAGGTCCACCCGGGCCACGTCGTGAAGACCGCCGCGGCCTTCGCCAACTCGGAGCTCGGCGGCTACCTAATCCTCGGGCCCGTGTGGCGTGAGGGCCGATGGCGGCTCGAGTCGCCCAGCGTGCCCGAGGATGCGACGGCGTGGGTCGCCAGCGCCGTCGACCGCCTGTCGCCCCGCCCCTTCTACGACGCGAGGACGCTGGACGTCCCCGGCGGCGGACGGCTCGTGGTCGTCGCGATCGAGGCGTCGCCAGTGCCTCCGGTGCTCACGCCCGACGGGGTGATCGTCGAGCGAACCGTGGGCCAGTCGCCGCCCGTCCGCGACCCCGCTCGCCTCGCCGCCCTCTTCGCCCGCGGCGACGCGGCCGAGCAGGCGGCCGTCCGCGCCGCAGGGGACGCCATCACGGGCATCTACAAGGCCGGCGCCTCGGAGGGCCGGCTCCCGGCCGTAGCGGTCGGGGT
>CAVQKO010000001.1:0-98269 GCA_963713075.1 uncultured Chloroflexia bacterium | reverse complement strand
GCGTCCGCACGTGGTCAAGCGGGAGCGGATCAATTTCGAGGTCGACGAAGAACACAATCCCGCGATGCCGCGTGACCCGGCGAACGTCCGACACGCTGCAGCGCGATCCGCGGCTGCTCCAGGGTCGCGTGACGCAGCCTAGGGCGCTCGACGTCCGCGGTCCGTGGGCATCGCCAAGAGGGTCGTGCTCAAAGTCCTCGGTGTTGCGGAGCCGCAGGTGCAGGCAGGCCATCCAGCAGCCTGCCACGATCCGTCACCGGGACGGGCCTCAGAGGCCACGCTCCAGGATCACCGACTTGAGTCCATCGTTGTTCGCGTAGGGGCTGTCGATGTCCTCGATACCTATGGGCCGGTCCGCGGGAATGTCACGCAGCAGCACTTCGCCGCGCATCAGTTCTCGGCACGAGATCTGGCCCTTCTGCAGTGGGATTGCGAGGTAGACGTCCTCGTCGCGGAGCGCGTGGCCAGCCGGCAGGTCGCGCACGGCGTAGACGCCGCGGACGAGCGCGTCGAGGTACTCGATCTCACGCTGCGAGCTGACCCGCCACCCCTCGCCCGGCGCCCCGCACATGTCCTTGGCCATCTGCCAAGCCTTGAACCAGGCGTCGACCTGGTGCGGCAACGAGCAGTATGGCGACACCGTGATGCCGCCATCCTCGATATCCACATGCCGCTCGAAGGTGCGCGCTCCCTTCGCATACGCCACGGTGATCGAAGAGACCCAATCGCGGTACTCGTGCGATGACCAGCCGATCGTGTGGTTTGGGTACCGCTTCACCAGGTAGTCGATCTGGTTGAGGTTCAGCTCGCCGTTCTCGCTCGGGTACAGCGACACGCAGTGGTTGATGGCGAGCGGGATGTTGCGGTTCTCGAAGAACGTGACCAGGTCGTCGATGTCCTTGAGCGAGCTGCCGCCGATCGACACGATGACAGGCTTGCGGGTCGTCGCGATCTTCTCGATGAGCAGCCAATCGTTGCCGTCGGAGCTGGCGATCTTGATGATCTGGACGCCGAGCTCCTGGCACAGGTCCACCGAGGCCTCGTCGAACGGCGAGGCCATCGTGACGCAGCCGCCCTTGCGGGTTGCGTCCACGAGGACCCCGTACTCCTGCGCCGTGAGCTTGGTGTCCATCGTCTTCTTGATGTACCGGATGTCCTTCCGGTCGCGGAAGTCCTTGTGGATGAACCGGTCCACGTCGCGGAACTGGAGCTTCATCGCCGCCCGGACGTTGTTGAACCGCACGACCTGGGCGTACGTGTTGATGATCTTCAGCCCGCGCTCGACGCTGCCCAAATGGTTGTTGGCGACCTCGAGAACGAAGAGGTCCTCGAAGATGTCACGGTTCACGATGATCTCCCCTAGGGTTGGTTCAGCAGGAACGAGGCAGCGTCACCGAGCGAGACTACTTCTACCCGCCCACCGTCAAGAGGGCCACGGCTCAAAGGTCCTGTCCCGGACGTGATGGCGATGAACGTCATGCCCCACGCGGATGCCATCATCGCGTCGTGGTCCGAATCACCCACGACTGCCACTGCTTCGGGGGCGAGGCCGGCGTCATGGAGGCACGTCCCGGCCAGGACTGCTTTGGGGGCCGGGTCGCCCTCGTCAGGCTGCGCGACGACGCTCTCGAGGAAAGCCGCAAGCCCGAACCGGTCGATGAGCTGCATCGTCGCGGTCAGCCGTTTGTTCGTCACGAGGAAGCAGCGCACGCCCGCGTCCGTCAACGCGGCGAGGCACGATGCGGCGCCCGGAAGCAACCGCGCGTCAGCCCACAAGCCTCCGTCGTAGTTGCCCCGGAAGGCCGCCACGACGGCCTGTCGCTCGGGCGACGTACGGTCGGGGAGCAACTTCTCCACCAGGGCCCCGATCGGCAGGCTCCACTCCGGCTCCGCTGGCAAGGCCTGGAGCCCGACCACGTGGCGGACGGCGCGCTCAAGCGAGGCACGGATCCCGGGCCGCGTGTCGAGCAGCGTCCCATCGAGATCGAACATCACGGCGGCCCAGCCGACCCGCCCGGTCGACATCATTCGACAGGCAGCGCTGGAGGCGTCTCGTCACGCATCGAGGGCATGTTCTCCGCCAGCTCATCGCGATCAAGGAACGGGAACATGTCCTCCAGAGCGGGCGATACGAGGGTTCCATCAGGGAGTGCGCGGGACTTGATGCGCGGCTCGAAACCCTGGGTCGGGTCGAGGGCGACATGGCAGACCGCTGGACCGTCCGTTGAGAGCAGCCACCCGATGACTTCGTCCAGATCGGCTGGCTCTACGAGGCGCCGGGCGGGCAGCCCGTACGCCGCCGCGACCGCCGTGTAGTCGGGAAACGAGACTCCGTCCGACGGACCGCTGCCGAATGTCGCGCCGAAGAAGTTCTCCTGCGTCGTCCTGATCGACAGGTAGCCTTCGTTGTCCAGCACGATCAGCTTCACGGGCAGCGAGTGGTGGCGGACGGTCTGGAGCTCCTGGATGTTCTGTTGCAGGCTGCCATCGCCAGCGAGGCAGATCACCCTTCCGCCCTGGCGGCCGACCGCCGCGCCGATGGCACCCGGGAGGTCGTACCCCATGCTCGCGGCGCCGGAGTTCGAGATGAGCCGCTGGCCCCGCTGGAGCCTCGCGGCCTGGTACGACACGATCGTGGCCGTCGCGTCGCCGCAGACCACTACATCATCGGCCGCCAGCCGGTCAAACAGCGCCTCGATGAACTGGTACGGGTTGATCGGCGCCGTTGCCGGGCGCTGCTCGGGGCGGACGGCCGGGTAGCGCTCGCCCAGCGCTCGAGCCCGGGCCAGCCAGTCAGCATGGCGCGTGCGGTCGTACCCGACTTCCTCGAGCGATGCCATGAGGGCGTTCAGGAACTCCCGCGCGTCGGCTTCGATCGGCTGGTCGATCGCGACCAGCGGCCGCCCGAACTCGGCGGGATCGATGTCGACCACGACCTTGAACGCCTGTGGCGCGAACGCCTGCCAGTTGTAGCCGACCTGCCGGACGGTGAGACGCGCCCCAACCACGAGCAGTAGGTCGGCGTTCTGGACCACGAAGTTGCCGGCCCGGGTTCCGATCGTTCCCTGGCGGCCGCAGTAGTGTGGGTCGTCGGAGGCGATGAGATCGTGCGTCCAGGCGGTGGTCACTGGAATACCGAGCCGCTCCACGGCGGCCTCGAACTCGGACATCGCCCCGGAAAGGCGGACCCCCGTGCCCGCCAGCAACACCGGCCGTCTCGCGTTTGCCAGACGCTCCGCGACATCCCGTGCGGATCGGGCGAGCGCATCGCCGGCGCCAGGGTTCACAGGTGGCGCATCGAACCCGTCAAGGTCCAGGTCGTCCACACGGGCGGACTGGACGTCGATCGGGACGTCCAGCCAGACGGGTCCGGGAGCGCCAGTGGTGGCCTCGTGCCAGGCCCGCTCGAGCAGGTGGCGAACGTCCTCGGGCCGCTCCACGACAGTCGCGAACTTGGTGATGCCCCGGACGATGCCAACGATGTCGACCTCCTGGTCACCCAGCTGGCGCATCCCGAGGCCAGGATAGGTTCCTCGCCACGTCTCCCGTTTCACCTGACCCGAGATCACCACCATCGGGATCGAGTCCGTCCAGGCCCCGAATACGCCGTTGAGGGCATTGATGCCGCCGGGGCCTGTGGTCACGCACACAAGCCCGGGCAATCCCGTAATGCGCGCCCGGACCTCGGCCGCCATTGCGGCCGCCTGCTCATGGTGGCAGGAGATCGGGCGGAGGCGCGTTTGTCGCCGGATCGCGTCGTCGAGGAACATCGCCCCGCCGCCCGTGACGAGGAAGACGTCTCCGATGCCGCGGTCCGCGAGGAACCGGAAGATGTAGTCGGCAACCGTGACTGCGATGGTGTGCCTCCTTGAGACTGGGCTACGTTAGCGGTCGACGAGCAGGGCGGTCCTGTCGATGCTGGCCAAGTTCGCTTCGTACCACCTGTACAGGCGGTCGATTGCCTCCTCGACCGGCGTGAAGATCACCTGGGGCACCTCAGTGCGCAGGCGCTCGTTGCTGCCCGAGTACGGCATGCCGTCTCCTGGTTTGGCGATCTCGATCCCCACCCGCCCGCCGGACCTCGCCCTTACCCGCTCGGCGAGGTCAGCAGGTCGTCGGTCCAGTCGGGGACGACGTTGTAGGCGGAATTCGGCGTGGGGCGGTGAGGAACCGCTCGACGATCGGGCCCAGGTCGTCGATGAAGAGGTACGAGAACGTCCGGTTCTGACGCAGCGTGATCGGAAGCCCGAACAGCGCCTTGCAGATGGCATTGGAGATGAACCGGATCGCGTAGTCCTCGTGCGGCCCGAACACGCCGAACAGGCGAAGCTCCACAGCGTCGAGCGCCCCGGCGGCGCCGGCGAGTTCGAGATGACGCGCGATCGCGTACTTGGAGAGGCCGTGCTCGTCGGACGGCAGCTGGACCCCAAGTGCTCCTCGGTCACGCGGTCCTGCGGCCGCGACACGTCGTACACCGCCCCGGAGCTGAGGAACATGAGCCTGCCGAACTGCGAGCGTTGCGCGCGAGCGCGTGGAACATCCGGAGGTTTGTCCAGAGCTGGCGAGTCGGGTCGGCAGCATTGCGGTGGCCGGGACGCACGGCGCCGTGCACCACCACGTCGACCCCATGGCGCGCGAACCAGGTGTCGACCGCGTCGGCGTCGGTGAGGTCCAGCTCGGCGTGGGTGGGCGCGACCACCTCATGCCGCGGTGTTAGGTAGGCGACCAGATTCCGGCCGATGAAGCCGCGGCCCCCCGTCACCATCACACGCATGGCTTCGGCTGCTCCAAGACCGTCACTCCCATGCGTCGGTCCTGATCGCGTCCTCGGCCATGCCGAGTTCATGCAGCTGCATGGTGAGCGCGGTGAGCATCGCCGGTGGCCCCGAGAGGTAGATGAGGGGGTGGTCGAGCGCCTCGATGACCGGCCAGGCGGCCGCCGCCGACAGGCGCCCGTCGGTCGCCTCGCAGACCAAGTGCGCGTCGAGCCCGCAGACCTCGGCCTCGCGGCGAGCGACGAGGTCCCCGTACACGAACAGGTCCGGCGTCCGCGCCCCGTAGAAGAGCGCGACCCGGTGCGCGGGCTCCGTGGGCAGGCTGCCCAGGAACGCGGTGAACGCCGTCACGCCCGTGCCGCCCGCGAACAGGACGGCATCCCGATCTGGATCCACGGTGAACTCGCCGTACGGCAGCTTGACCCAGACCTCGCGGCCAGGCGCCAGCTCGCGCTCCATCCGTGTCGTGAACGCGCCCTTGACCGCATAGGTGATCGCGAGGCGGTCGCGCGCGGTGGGCGAGCTCGCGATCGAGAACACCCGCGACTCCGGCCAGAAGCCGCCCGGGTCGAAGGCGTCGAGGGCGAGGTGCAGGAACTGGCCGGGCCGGAAGGCGGGCGCCGGGCTGTCGGGGACGAGCGTGACCGTGTAGACGTGGTCGCCGTGGTCGACGACCCGCTCCACCTCGCACGGGAGGCGCCGGACGACGGGCATGGCGTCACCGCCCGCCGACGCGCTCGCCGGCCATGAACCGCCCGACGGCATCCACGATGTAGTCCAGGCGCGCGTCGTCCATGCCCGGGTACACGCCCACGAAGAACGTCCGCTCGGTGATCGCGTCGGAGACCGCGAGGCTGCCCACCACCCGGTGCTCGATGTCCGCGAACGCCGGGTGCCGCAGCAGGTTGCCGCTGAACAGGCTGCGGGTCTCGATCCGCCGCGACTCCAGGAACGCCGTGAGCTCGGCGCGGGTGAACCGGGCGTCGGGGCGGACAGTGACCACGAAGCCGAACCACGACGGGTCGGTGTCGGGCGGCGCCGCGGGCAGGACCAGGCGGTCGGCGTACGGCGCCAGCGCCTCGCGCAGCCGGGCGTGGTTGCGCCGGCGGGCCGCGCCGAACTCGTCGATGCGCGCCAGCTGGGCGGTGCCGATGGCCGCCTGGAGGTCGGTGGCCTTGAGGTTGTACCCGAGGTGGCTGTAGACGTACTTGTGGTCGTAGCCGAACGGCAGCGTGCCGAACTGCTGGGCGAACCGCTTGCCGCAGGTGTTGTTCTCGCCGCCCGCGCAGTAGCAGTCGCGGCCCCAGTCGCGGACCGAGCGGACGATCGCGGCAAGGGCGTCGTCGTCGGTGGCCACCATGCCGCCCTCGCCGGTGGTGATGTGGTGGGCGGGATAGAAGCTCGAGGTCGCTAGGTGTCCGAACGTGCCGGTCAGCCGGCCGCGGTAGCGCGAGCCCAGCGCGTCGCAGTTGTCCTCCACCAGCCACAGGTCGCGCTCCCGGACCAGCTCTATGACGGCGTCGAGGTCGAACGGCACGCCCATCGTGTGGGCGAGCATGATCGCCCGGGTGCGCGGCCCGACCGCCGCCCGGAGCGCGTCCGGGTCCGCGTTGTAGTCGTCGAGCCGGACGTCCACGAACACCGGGACGAGGCGGTTCTGGACGATCGGCGCCACCGTGCTCGGGAAGCCCGCCGCCACGGTGACCACCTCGTCGCCGGGCTGGAGCCGCCGGTCGCCCAGCTTCGGCGAGGTGAGCGCGGTGACGGCGGCGAGGTTGGCCGACGAGCCCGAGTTCACGAACAGCGCGTTGCCGAGGCCCAGGTAGTCGGCGAAGCCCGGCCTCGAACGCCTCGGTGAAGCGGCTGGCGGTGAGGTAGAAGTCGAGCGCCGAGTCCACGAGCGCGGTCAGCTCCCGCTCGTCGAACACGCGGCCGGCATAGCGGACGGGGTCGCGATCGGGGTCGAACGGCGCCGGCGCGTGGCGCTCGCGGGCGTAGCGGGCGACGAGCTCGAGGATCTCGCGGCGCGTGGCGGCGGGGTCGCTCATCTGGCGGTCCCTCCGGGGGCGGCCCATGCGAGCCCGGCGGACCGCGCATCGTCGAGGTAGGCGGCGAGCTGGTCGTCCAGCCGATCGCGGGCGCCGGCGGGGTCGGCGTGGAAGGCCGCGTACCACTCGGCGGTGTGGCGCACGGCGGCCGCGGCGTCCCACACGGGCGCCCAGCCCAGCCGCTCCCGGGCCTTGCTGCTGTCGACCGCGAGGTGGTGCGCCTCGTGCGGCTGGCGCACCCCTTGCTCGGGGGTGGTCCAGGTGCCCGAGCCCCACGCGTCGAGGAACTGCTCCACGACCCAGCGGACGGTCCGGTCGCCGGCGTCCCCGGTGGGGCCGAAGTTCCACGCGCCTGCGAATGCCTGGCCCGCGTCGCCCCCCTCGAGCAGCCGGCTGGCCAGCCACAGGTAGCCCGAGAGCGGCTCGAGCACGTGCTGCCAGGGCCGCACGGCGTCGGGGTTGCGGACCACCACGGGCTCGCCCGCGGTCACCGCGCGCACGGCGTCGGGGATGATCCGGTCGGGGGCCCAGTCGCCCGGGCCGATCACGTTGCCGGCACGGACCGAGGCGACGGCCGCGCCGTCCGCGAAGAAGCTCTGCCGGTAGGCCTCGGTCACGAGCTCGGCCGCGCCCTTGCTCGCGCTGTACGGGTCGCGGCCGCCCACCGCGTCGGTCTCGCGGAACGGCCGGCGCAGCTCGAGGTTCTGGTAGCTCTTGTCGCTCGTCACGATGACCACGGCCTGCACCGAATCGCAGGCGCGGGCCGCCTCGAGCACGTTGACCGTGCCCATCACGTTGGTCTCGAACGTCTCGCGGGGATGCGCGTACGCGGCGCGCACGATCGCCTGTGCGGCCAGGTGGAACACCACCGACGGGCGGGCCTCGGCGAGCGAGGCGGCCAGGCGGTCCGCGTCCCGCACGTCGGCCACGACGTGGCGGAGCCGACCCTCGAGGCCCAGCACCGCGAACAGGCTCGGGTCGGTGGGCGGCTCGAGCGCGTACCCGGTGACGTCGGCGCCCAGGCGCAGCAGCCACTCCGCGAGCCAGGCGCCCTTGAACCCGGTGTGCCCGGTGACCAGGACCCGACGGCCGGCGTACGCGTCAGCGAACGGCATCCGCACCCTCGGCCGGATCCGCCTGCCACGCCGCCCACGGCGCCTCGCCGCTGTCCCAGAGCGCCTCGAGCGTGCGCACGTCGCGCAGGGTGTCCATCGGCTGCCAGAACCCGTGGTGGAGGTAGGTCCGGAGCTGGTCGTCGGCCGCGAGGCTCGCGAGCGGATGCCCCTCGAAGGGCATGTCGTCGCCCTCGATCCGGTCGAGCACCGACGGCTCGACCACGAAGTACCCGCCGTTCACCCACGCCCCGTCGCCTTGCGGCTTCTCCTGGAAGCCGCGGACGGCGGGCGCGTCGCCGGCACCCTCGTCGATCTGCAGCGCCCCGAACCGGCCCAGCGGCTGGACCGCTGTGACCGTCGCGAGCTTGCCGTGGGCCCGGTGGAAGTCGAGCAGGTGGCGCAGGTCGACGTCCGCCACGCCGTCGCCGTAGGTGGCCATGAACGTCTCGTCACCGATGTACCCGGCGACCCGCTTGATGCGGCCGCCGGTCTGCGTGTCGGCGCCGGTGTCGACCAGCGTCACCTTCCACGGCTCGGCCTGGTGCTGGTGGACCTGCATCGAGTTGTCGCGCATGTCGAAGGTGACATCGGACATGTGCAGGAAGTAGTTCGCGAAGTACTCCTTGACCACGTAGCCCTTGTAGCCGAGGCAGACGACGAAGTCGTTGAAGCCGTAGTGGCTGTACGACTTCATGATGTGCCACAGGATCGGCCGCTCGCCGATGCTGACCATCGGCTTGGGTCGCGACGCGGTCTCCTCGGACAGCCTCGTGCCCAGACCGCCCGCGAGGATCACGACCTTCACCGCCCGCCCGCCTCCCGTTGCGTCTTGGCACCGCTCGGTGCCCCAGTGTACGCGCGGCGTCGGCTCCAACCGCCTGGCCCCGTCACGGCAATGGCGGTGCCGGGCACCCCGCGTCGGAGGAACCGTACAGGTACAGCGGCTGGTACGGACCGACCAAGAGGTACTGCCGGTACGGCGTCTGATCGGCGTGGACAAGGCGATAGCCGCTGGGCGCGTCCGCGCTGTTCGAGACGACCGCGCACGGGCGAGCGGGCATCAAGGCCTGCGCGTACCAGGTGGAGGCCGGGTCGGGCGCGCTCTGGTCGATGCGGCGGCCGGCGTGGAAGCCCACCCACTCGTAGCCCGCGTCCACCGTCCTCGGGGCGTACCCCGCCGCCTCGGCCGCCTCGCCCGCCCGCCAGCGGGCCGCGTCGTAGGCGAACGAGTTGGCCGCGATCGCCAGGGCCGACGCCCCGAGCCATGCCAGTGCGGCATAGCCGAGCGCGGTGCTCCAGCGGGGCGCGCGACGACCGCCCGCCTCGCGCACGAGGAGGATCCCGAGGACCGGGATGAGCGGCCACAGGTAGCGGTCGAGCGGGTGGAAGCCCACGCGAGACCATGATCGGCGAGCTCGGCCGCATAGCCCACCGCGAAGGCCAGCCAGGAGTCCCGCGGGCTCCCACCCGATCTCGTGGAGCCCGCTCCCGGCCGCCCGCGTCCTTCAGCCCCTCCCCGCTGACCGCACGCTGGAGCCGGAGCCCTGCCAGCGTCGCCATGAGCACCAGGGCCAGGACGGCCAGCGCGAGCGACAGCGTCCAGGCCGCGGCGGGGATCACCGGATCCCGCGGCCCGGTCATGAGGGCGTCGTCGACGAAGCCCTGGGCCATCCAGAACTGACCCACCAGCGGCGGGAGGGTCGGGATGGCGAAGGCCAGGGCCGCGGTGGCGGCCCCGAAGACGAGGTTGATCGGCCGGAGCCGCTCGAGGCGGCGCCCCACGGCAGGCACGAGGACCGGCAGCAGGCCGGCCCCCAGGGTGGCCATCGCCGGGCCGATGACGTAGATGCGCGCGGGCAGCGGCGATCTCGCCCAGGCCGCCGTGGAGGGCGGTCGAGCCCACGAGGAGCAGGACGGCCAGCACGGCGATCCCCGCGACGACCGACGCCGCGGCGAGCCCGGGGCGGTCGGCGGGACGGGCGCGGGCCCACGAGACCGCGAGCACCGCGGCCGGGGCGGCGAGGGCGAACTCGCGGATGCTGACCGCCAGCGACCCCGACGGCCAGCGACGCCGCGAGCGCCGAGCGCCGCCCGGTCCGCAGCCAGGCCCCGCCGAGCAGCAGCGACAGCAGCTCGAGCGCGAGTGCCGGCACATCGGTCATGAAGGTGGGTGCCAGCCGCGCAACGCCGGGAAAGGCGACCAGGAGGAGCGCCGCCAGCGCCGCGAGGCCCGGCCCCACGAACCACCGCGCGAGCAGGTAGGTCGCCGCCACGGCGACGAGCGAGGCGAGGAGCCCGAACGCGGTGTACGCCCACGTGCCGCCCCCGGAGAGCCAGAGGAGGGGCTGCACGAGCACGATCTGGCCCACCGCCGCGGCCGTGTGGCCGGGCATCGCCGGCGAGCCGTGGCGGTACAGGTTGTCGGCGCCGAGGATGTAGATCCAGTCGTCGTCGGACGGGATGCCCACGCCGCCGGCCACAGCCATCATCGCGAGCGGGAGCCCGCACGCCCACGAGGAGCAGCGCGGCCAGCGCAACGGCATCGCGCCGCCCCAGGGGGCGGCTCACTGGCGGCACCCGGGGTCCGTGGAGCCGTAGAGGTACAGGGGCTCGAGCGGCCCGACCAGGAGGTACCGCTGGTAGGCGGCGAGGTCGGCGCGGAGCAGCGTGAGGGACTCGTCCGCCAGCGGGCTGTTCGAGACCACCGCGCAGGGGTACGCGGCCAGCAGCTCGTTCGCATACCTGGTCAGGCCGTAGTCGGCCGGGGGGTCGTTGACGTGGCCCTTCGAGTGGTCGCCCACCCACTCGTAGCCGGCGTCGATCGTGCCCGGCGCGTAGCCCGCTGCCACGGCCGCCCCGCCCTCGCGCCAGCGCGCCGTGTCGTAGGCGAACGAGTTGGCGGTGATCGCCAGCGCGGAGACGCCCAGCCACAGGAGCGCCGCGTGGGCCAGGACCTGGCTGCGTCCGGGCGCCCACACGCGACGCGAGCCCGCGAGGACCAGGACGGCGGCCACCGGCACCACCGGGTAGAGGTAGCGGTCGAGCGGGATCACCTGGAGGACGATGGCCCCGGCGAGCACGCCCGCGTAGGCGGCGATGAAGGCGAGGAACAGCCCCGAGGTCGGCCGCCCGACCTCGATGAGCCGCTCCAGGAGGGCGCGCGGCGCGCGTGCGTCGCCCAGGGCGCGCTGGGCCCAGCGCAGCACCAGCCCGGCGAACAGGATCGCCCCGAGCCGGGCCAGCTCCTCGGACATGGACCACAGGCGGGTGGGGATCACCTCGTCGCGCAGGCCGGCAAGCACGTCGTTGCCGGTCAGGCCTGCCGAGGTCCACGTCTGGCCGAGGAAGGGGCCCGTGGCGATCGCGATGAACGGGATCCCGACGAGCACAGCCCCGGCGATGAGGTGGCCCGGCCTGAGGGAGTCCAGGCGGCTGGCCACGCCGAGGATGGTCGCCGGGAGCAGGACCGCCGCCAGGGTCGTCAGCGTCGGCCCGAGCAGCGTCAGCCGCAGCGGGCCCGGCACCTCGGTCTGGGCGAGCGTGGCGGACAGGGCCAGCCCGCCGTTCAGCGCAGGGGAGCGCAGGGCTGCGAGCACGGCGAGGACAACGGCCGCGGTCAATCCCGTGAGGGCGAGGAGCCGGCAGTCGGTCCCCTGGCCGGCTGCGAGCCCACGCGACGGCGAGGACGGCCGCCGGCGCCGCGACGGCGAACTCGCGGATGGTGACCCCCAGCACGCCGACGCCAAGCGAGGCCGCCAGGGCCGAGCGTGCGCCCCGACCGCAGCCAGACCGTGCCGAGGAGCAGCGAGACCATCTCCAGCGCGAAGGTCGGCACGTCCGTCATGAACGAGGCCGACTCGCGCGCGAAGCCGGGGAACGCGATGACCAGGATGGCGGCCATGGCGGCCGCGCCCGGGCCGACCACCGACCGGGCGAGCAGGTATGCCGCGGCGATCCCGAGCGCTGCCATGCCCAGCCCGAACGCGGGGTACGCCCAGGGAGCGCCCCCTGACAGCCACAGGAGGGGCTGGACCAGGAGGATCTGGCCAGCGGCCGTTGCGGTGTGGCCGGGCATCGTGATCGCGCCCGACCGGTACACCGCGTCCGCGCCGAGCCGGTACACCCAGTCGTCATTGCTCGGCACCCCGAGGGCGCCCGCTGCGGCTGCGAGGGCCAGGGGCACGCCGGCCCCCAGCAGCACGAGGGCCAGGAGCACGACCGCGTCGCGGCGCCCGAGCGCGGGGTTCACAGGCGGATCATGCGACGTCGCGCCGGCGTCCCGGGCTCGCGATCGCGGCGAGCAGCGCCATGAACAGGTACACGAGCAGGCGCGGGTTCGCGAGCACCGCGAGCGTGGCTGCCGCCGCCCATCCGAAGCGTGACGGGGCGAGCCGGATGACGATCAGCACGCCGAGCGCCACGAGGACAGCCCAGAGGATCGGCGAGGCCGCGTACGGCGAGATGTTGTTGATCGCGCCGGGGGCACCCACCTGGTGCAGGCTGATGGAGCGAGAGGTAGTCGAGGCTCGCCTGCGGGGCGAGGATCAGCTGGACGAGCGCCAGGCCGGCCATCCACGCGATGTACTGGCCCAGGCGCCGCCAGTCCCGGCGCCCGAACCACCACAGCGCGAGCAGGGCCGGGAACAGCTTGATGTTCGTGGCGAGGGCCACCGACCACGGCGTCCCGATGACGCTGAACAGGGTGAGGATCACCTGGACCTGGCCGATGGCGACGCACCACCCGATCGGCAGGGCCAGGACCCCCATGGCCAGCCAGGTCGCCTTCCGGCGAGGACCCAGCCACCAGACCGTGGCGAGGAAGGCGGCGACCACGACGACCTCCCAGACCGCCGCGGCCACGGGCCACGGCAGGAGGGCGAGCGGGCGCCACAGGATCGCGATCATGGGCGGGTACGGGTAGCCCAGCGGCGTCGACACGCTCTGGTCGGGCGGGTAGAGCGGCAGTCCCGCGTTGAGCCGGCCGCCCGCCCAGTAGTAGGCCTGGGCGTCGTTGAGCGGGTCGCCCTGCACGTGCAGCATGAAGACGAAGGCTCCCGACATCGCCCCGACCACCGCGAGGGCGAACACCAGCAGCGACACGGCCCGTCGTCCGGCCTTGGGCGCGTCGGCCCGCGGCCGCGCTTCCCCGAGCGCGCTCACGGCACGACGGCCAGTCTCGGGCGCAGCCCGGCCCACGTGCCCGGCAGGCGCGTGACGGCGACGAGCAGGACCGCCACGGCGAGCCACGCGAGGGGCAGGAACCCGACGGCGAGGTCGGCGATGACAGCGGCGATCACGAGCCGCGGCCGGGCGGCCGGGAAGCGGAGGGCGAGCGCCAGGCCCACCGGGATCAGCGCCACCGGGTAGTGGTACCAGGTCACCGGCAGCACCACGAGCGAGGCGGTGATGGCGATCGCGAGGCTGGCCAGCGGGTCGCGGACGCGGACGGCCGCGAGCAGCGTGACCGCGAGTGCGGCGAGCGAGACGACGGCCTGGGCCAGCTTGACGCCGGTGCCGTCGAGCGGGACGAGCTGGCCGAGGAGCGAGACGGGGCCCACGTTCCGCGGGTCCACCACCGCTGCCCCGGCACCGGCCTGCACCACGGTGAGGTAGTCCTGCCACGGCCCGACCCCGCCGACGAGCAGGCTTGCGACGACCACCGCGAGGCCCGTCCCGACCGCCACGGCGAGCGTCTCGCGGGCCGGTCCGCGCCGGTCGACGACCGCGCGCGCGGCCAGCCAGACGAGCAGCGACGCCGGGTGCAGCTTGGCGACCGACACGATCCCGAGCGCGATCCCGCCCGCGATCGCTCGCGCGCGCGAGTGGACGGGCCGGCGGCAACCGCCAGGACCAGCGCGCCGAACGCGAGTCCGTACCAGGCGTCGAGGTTGCCGAACAGCACCGCCACCGCGAACGGGAGGACCAGCGCGGCGATCGCCACGGCCTTGACGGCGTCCACGCGCGCTCCGGCGGTCCGACCCGCGGCGATCGAGAGCCGCCAGGTCACGACGCCCAGCCCCAGCGCGGAGCAGAGCCCCCAGAGCACCAGCACCGTGCCGTCCGACAGCCACGCCAGCAGCGTCATCGCCTGGGCGACGGGGGGCGGGTACGAGTAGAAGAGCGCGGTGGCGTCGGGCGAGGTGCCCGCCAGCATCGCCGGGTCGTACGGGCTCCGACCCGCTGTCACGCGTCGCGCGGCCTCGAGCAGCAGCGACAGGTCGAAGCCGCTCTTGGGCGGCGAGAACTGCCAGAGCGCCCAGCCGATGTACACGATCCCAACCCAGCCGATGACCCCGAGGACGAGCCAGGCCGCGAGCCCGTCGGCGGCGCGCCTCACGCAGGGCCCTCCGGATCTGAGCTCGCTCTGGGACCCCCGAACGCTGCGATCAGGGACATCAGCTGGTACACGAGCAGTCGCGGGTTGGCGAGCACCGTGAACACGACCGCGGCCGCCCACCCGAGGCGCGTCCCCGCGTACGCCAGCGCCGCCACGCCCGCGAGGAGAGCCCCGGCGGCCCACAGCACAGGCGAGACCACCCACAGGCCGACGTTGTTGACCTCCAGCGTCGCGTGGAGCCACTCGAGGCGGAGGAATGCGATCGTGGCGTCGGGGGCGAGCGCGAGCTGGACCGCGAACAGCCCGACCACCCAGGCGGCCACCTTGGCGAGCGAGCGCCACTCGCGACGCCCGACCCAGTACGCGGCGGCAAGCCACGGCAGCAGCTTCACGCTCCCTGCGAGTGCCACCGCCCACGGCGCCCCGATCACGAGCAGCAGGGTGAGCACCGGTTCCACCTGGCCGATGGCGAGGGCCCAGCCGATCGGGAGAGCAAGCCAGGCCACCACGAGCAGGACCGGTCGGCGCAGCCCGACGCGTCGGAGCGTCAGCGCGAACGAGAGCAGGACCAGCGTCTCCCAGAGGGCGGCGACAACCGGGTACGGCAGCATCGCCAGCGGCCGGAAGAGGATCGCGAGCAGGGGCGGGTACAGGTACGTCGCCGTGGTGTCGGACGACGTCTGGCCGTAGAGCGGCAGGCCCTCGTTGAGCCGCTGGCCTGCAAGGTAGTAGCGCTTGATGTCGATGAGGGGATCGGTCGAGAGGTGGAGGACGAGCGTCTCGATGCCGAGCAGCAGCCCCACCACGGCGCTCATCCACAGCACCGCCACGACGGCACGCCGGCCCTGCGGGGAGAGCCGGATCGCGAATGAGGGCACGGGCGGCATGGCGCGCACTCTACGCCGCGGCAGAGGGGGTCGCGGTGGGCGATTCGTACCCCTTCGGGGCGTCGGCGCCCGGTGCTAGGCTGCACCGGCCGTGGGGATCCCGATCGCCCTGTACCTGCTTGCGTTCGTCGGCCGGCTCGTGCTGGTGGGCGGGTTCGCCGACCCGGCGTACCCGGACTCGTTCTACTACGTGGACGTGGCGCGCCAGCTGGCGGCCGGCCACGGGTTCAACACCGACGTGCTCTGGATCTTCGCGGAGGTGGGCGGCAGGATCCCGGCCAGCCCGGTGCTGCCGATCCCGTCCAATGCGCACTGGATGCCGCTCGCGTCGATCGTCCAGGTGCCGTTCATCTGGGTGCTCGGGCCGACGGCCTTCGCTTCGGCGCTGCCCTTCGCCCTGATCGGGGCGACCGCCGCGCCGCTGGCCTGGGCGATCGGGCGCGACGCCGGGGCGCCGCGCTTCGTGGCGATCGGCGCCGGGGTCCTGACCGCCCTGCCCGGCCTCTCCTGGGTCTACATGGCGCAGCCGGACAACTTCAGCCTGTACCAGCCGCTCGTGGCGGGCGCGCTGTGGATGGCGGCGCGTGGCGTGCGCGGCAGCCCCCGGTCGTTCCTGCTCGCCGGGCTCCTCGCGGGCCTCGCCACCCTGTCGCGCAACGACGGCGTCCTCGTCCTGGGCGTCATGGGCCTGGCGTTCCTCTGGGACCGCTGGCGGACGCGGCGCCCGTTCGGCGTGGAGCCGCCCCGGCCCGCCCGGATCCCGTTCTGGACGGCCATCGGCTCGGTGGCCCTGTTCGCGCTGTGCGTGGCGCCCTGGTTCGCGCGCCAGCTGCTGGTCTTCGGCTCGCTCTCGCCGTCCACCGCCACCGGCAGGGTGCTGTTCATCCGCGACATCGGCGAGTGGAACAGCATCACCACGCCGGCCACGCTCGACCACCTGCTGGGCATGGGGATCGGGCCGCTGCTGCTCACCCGCCTCGGCGGCCTCGTGGCCGCGGCCTTCATCTTCAGCGTGCTCGTGGGCGCGCTGGTGCTGGTGCCGCCGATGCTCGCCGGCGCGTGGCACCGCCGGCGGGACACGTGGTTCGGGCCGTTCCTCGCCTATGCGGTGGCGCTGTTCCTGTTCTCGGGGATCGTGTCCGCGGTCCACGTGCCCGGCGGGACGTTCATCCACTCCGCCGTTGCGCTGGTCCCGCACGGGTACGTGCTCGCGCTCGAGGGGATCGTCGTGGCCATCGGCTGGATCGCCCGTCGGCGGCCCGCATGGAACGCCGCGCAGGCCAGTCGGGTCTTCGTGGGCGCGGCGGTCGGCTTCGGCCTACTCGCGGCCGTGGGTGGCGCGGTCAGCGTCCACGCCACCTGGGCGGCGGGCGCCGAGCGGGCGCAGGCCGTGGGGCGGGCGCTCGATGCCGCGGGGGCGCCTCTCGACGACCGCGTGATGTCGATCGACGCGTCGGGGACCAAGTACTGGACCGGCCGCCCAGGGGTGGTGCTGGTCAACGACCCGCTCGACACCGTGCACCAGGTCGCCCAGGCCTACGACACGCGCTGGCTCGTGCTCGAGCGCGACGACACGGTCCCGGCCGCGGCGGAGATCCTGGTCGACGGCAACCGGCCGTCGTGGGTGGGCCCGCCGATCCTCAGCCGTCCCGACGTCTCGGTCTACCCGCTGTGCACGGTCGCCGGCGATGCGCGGTGCGGCGCCGGCCGGTTGACGGCCCCGGGGAGTGCAGCTGCCTCCGGCGCCACGCCATGAGCCGGCGCGAGGCCTGGCTCACCGCGCTCGGGATCTTCGTCGTCGCGCTGGCCGTCCACGCCTGGGCGGCCGCCGGCACCGTGTTCCCGCGGCCCGAGGACTCCGCCTACTACGTGGGCGTTGCGCGCAACCTCGTCGAGGGCCGCGGGCTGGTCAGCGACGCGCTGTGGAGCTACGGCACGCCGCCGCTCGTGTTCCCGAGGCCCGCCTTCGAGGTCTGGCTGCCGCTGCCGTCCCTGCTGGCGGCGGTGCCGCTCGCGCTGTTCGGCGGCCCGGCGCCCATCCCGCTGCTGAACGCGCTGCGTGCGGCACAGCTGGTGACGGGCCTGCTCGGCGCGCTGCTCGCGGTGCTGGCGTGGCGCCTCGCAGCCGACGTGGCCGGGGAGCGCCGCCTGCCTCCCGGGCGGGCACGCGTGCTGGCCGCGGGCGCGGGCCTCACGACGGCCGTCTACCTGCCGCTGGTCCTCCACTCGGTCCAGCCCGACTCGACCACGCTGTTCGGAGTCCTGGCACTCGGCGCCTGCCTGCTGGCGGCGCGCGTCCTGCGCGATCCGCGCGGCGCGCGCCCGCTGGACCCGCGGCTGGTGGGGATCGGCGCGCTCCTCGGGCTGGCGGCGCTCACCCGCAACGAGGCGATCTGGCTGGCGCTCGTCTGGGCGTGGCTCGCCTGGCGGGCGCCCGGCCTGCCGAGGGCCGAGCGCCTGCGGCTCATCGGCGTGGTCGCCGTGGTGGCGATCGTCATCTACGCGCCCTGGGCGGTCCGCGACTGGGCAGTGTTCGGGAGCCCGCTGCCGGGCCAAGCCGCATCGAATGCCCTGTCGACCTCGGGCCTCGACGTCTTCGCCTGGCAGGACCCGCCCACCCTGTCCAGCTACCTGGCTGTCGGCCCTCAGGCGCTCCTCCAGATGCGCCTCGAGGGGATCACGCACAACCTTGTCTCGGTCCTCCTCCTCCTGGGCATCCCAGTCTCCCTAATCGGGCTCCTGGCCCTCCCGTGGCAGGCGCGCGACCGCGCGCTGCGGCCCGTCCTCGTGGTCGCGGCGGTCATCTTCCTCGTCGCCGGCCTGTTGTTCCCGGTCGCCACAACGTGGGGCACGTTCCTCCACGCCGCGGCACCCGTCCACGTCCTGCTGATCGTGTCCGCGCTCGGGGCCCTCGACGCCGGCCTCGCGAGGCTGGCCGCCCGGATGCGCTGGGAGCGCCCCGTCGCCTGGCTGGGGGCGCTGCTTGCCGTCGGCTGGTCCCTGCTGTTCTCCGCCGCTCTGATGCCCTCGAACGCGACCGCCTCGGCCGACACGGCCCGAACGTTCTCCGTCCTGGCCGCGCAGCTTGCCGAGGCCGGTGAAGCCCCCGTCGGGTCGAGCCCGGTCATCTCCGACTACCCCGTGTGGACGGCAGAGTCGGCCCGCGTCCCGGCCCTTGCCCTCCCCGAGGAGTCGGCCTCGTCAGTGCTCGACCTTGCCCGGCACTTCGGTGCCCGAATCCTGGTGCTGGTTGGCGGTGAGCGTGGCGCCTGGCCGGGGGTGCTGTCCGGCGGCGACCAGGCTGCCGCCTGCTTCCACGAGCTGTCGCTGCCTGCGCCCGCGGACCCAGTCGACGCCGCATCGGTCAAGGACGTCCGCATCTGGCGGATCGCCTGCCCGTAGCCCCTGCGTGCCCGGCCGCGGCGCGCGGCTCACGGCGCCGGCCTCACGGGTGCGCGGCTCCCGGGTGCGCGGCTCCCGGGTGCGCGTCTCCCGGCATCGGCCTCACGGCGCAGGGCTCCCGGTTGCACGGCTCCCGGGTGCGGCTCCCGGGTGCGCGGGCCCCGACCTCCCATACAGTCCCCGGGCGAATGCTAGGCGGGCGGCCCGGCCTGAACCCGGCCGAATCTGCCCCGATTCCTCGCCAGCCAGTCGCCCGGGGAATGGATGGCAAGGAGTCGGCTCGGGCTTCTCGCCGAGCAGTCGCCAGGTGGCTGTATGGCGAAACAAGCTGCACGGAGGACGCACGCTGACCGACCGGCGTCGTCGCGGGGCAAACACCGCGGCGCATCGGGCGCCGGAAGCGAAGGGGCGCGCGGCGACCTCCGGAACCGCCAGCCGGGCGCATCGGCCGACCGCCGGAGCCGCCAAGGGCGCGGCGACCTCCGGAACCGCCAGCCGGGGCATCGACCCGACCGTTGGACTCGCCAGCCGGGGCATCGACCCGACCGCCGGAGCAGATGGGTGGCCGCCGTGGCCGCGGGCCCGCGAGGGGCGGCCGCGGGGCCGCAGCCGCCGGACACCGGGCCCCGCACTGGCACCGTCGAGGTGGTCCGCACGAAGGCCAGACGCGCGTCCGGGCGCGCCGCCAGCGACCCATCTCCCCCGTTCACCCTCGCTGGGGACCGCGGCCGGTTTACACTCGCCCGAGATGGATGCTGCGCGGAGCGAGCCCGCAGGCTCGCGGTTCGAGGAGCTGCACGCCGAGGCGGCCGAGGCGCTGGCCTACGCCGCCAATTCGGTGCGCTCCATCCGCGACCGCTACCGCGCCGCGTACCGCGACGAGATGGGCATCTGGCAGCAGCTGTCCGACGACCTCGCGACGTTCGAGCGCGCCACCGCCTCCGGGGACGGCTCCGATGGCGGGGGCCCAGGTGGCTCCGATGGCGGGGGGCTGGATTCCCTCGCCGCATCGGCTGCGGAGGCCGGTGCCGCCGACCTGCGCCTGCGCTTCGTGCGCGGCGAGGCGGAGCGGACGCGGGCCGGGGTCGCGGCGCACGAGGCCGACCTGAGCCGCCTGGAGCTGGCCGCGAAGAACCTCGAGAGCACCTGGCTGTTCCTCGAGCGGGGCGACCACTCCCTGGTCACCGACGCCTCGCTGCCCGCCGGGATCTCCGAGCTGCAGATGCGGATCGTGGAGGCGCAGGAGGCCGAGCGCAACCGCCTGGCCCAGGAGGTCCACGACGGCCCCGCCCAGGCGCTGTCCAACGCGATCTTCCAGGTGGAGTACATCGAGCGCATCTTCGAGGCCGAGCCCGTGCTGGCCAAGGTGGAGCTGGGCTTCCTGCGCGAGCTGCTCCGCCGCGAGCTGGGCGACGTGCGGAGCTTCATCGTCCAGCTGCGCCCGCCGGTGCTCGTGGAGCTCGGGCTCGACGGGTCCATCCGCGACGCCGTGGACACGCAGCGCGGGCTGACGGGGCTCGCGATCACCACCGACCTCTCGGGCCCCTCGGATGGGCTCCCGGAGGCGGCCCAGACGGTGGCCCTGCGCATTGCGCAGGAAGCCCTGCAGAATGTACGCAAGCACGCGTCCGCCACCAGCGTCCTGGTGGCGACACGGCTGGAGGGGACCGAATGGGTCCTCGAGGTGAGGGACGACGGTCGCGGGTTCGACACCGGCGCGGTGGCGGCTCGCGGGCGCCGCAATTTCGGTCTCCAGTTCATGCGCGAGCGAGCCGAGCTGGTCGGCGCGCGGTTCGAGGTGCAATCGCGACCTGACGCGGGTACGGTCGTGCGGCTCGCGATCCCGCTGGCGCGAAAGGAGAACGGATGACGGACTACTCGGGCCCGGAGCGGCGACGCGGTGGCGTGGATCGCCGCGGGACCGCCTATGACCGGGTCAGGATCCTGATCGTCGACGACCACGCTCTGTTCCGGGTGGGCATCCGCAACATCCTCGAGCGCGAGCCCGACCTCGACGTGGTGGGCGAGGCCGACGATGCGCGGTCGGCGGTGGACACGGCGTTCGCCACGAACCCCGACGTCATCCTCATGGACCTCTCGCTGCCCGCGCCCGGCGGCATCGAGACCACCCAGCGCGTCAAGCGCGAGCTGCCGTCGGCGGCCATCGTGGTGCTGTCCACCGAGGAGGACGAGGACGCCCTGTTCGAGTCCATCAAGGCGGGGGCGGCGGCGTTCATCCTCAAGGACATCGCGCCCGAGGACCTGGTCATGATCATCCGGCGCGTGGTCGCCGGCGAGTACCTGATCAATGACAAGGTCTTCAGCAAGCCGGCCGTGGCATCGCGCGTCCTCAAGGAGTTCCGCGAGCTCGCGGTGTACGGGCAGGAGGCCGCGCCCATCTTCGCCCCGCTGTCCCCGCGCGAGGTGGAGATCCTGGACAACATCGCCCAGGGCATGACCAACAAGCAGGTCGCCTACGCGCTCTCGATCAGCGAGCAGACGGTCAAGAACCACATGAGCTCGATCCTCCGCAAGCTCTCAGTCAACGACCGGACCCAGGCCGTCGTGTATGCGATGCGCCAGGGCTGGATCCGGATGCCGGAGGACTGAGGCCCTCGCCAGGGGGCAGGGCCCAACCAACATGAGCAGCAACACGTCCCAGGGTGATGGCGACCGCTCGCTCGCCGACCTGCTGGCGGGCAACGTCGAGGCCATCGACCGCGAGCTGGCCGAGATCGAGATGCTCGGCGGCCAGGTCAAGAACGAGGCGGCGAGATTCGAGGCGCGCCGGGCCGCGGCCGCCGAGAAGGTGGCGGGGTCGACTGCCAACCCCGCGCTCCGGGATCTGGTGGACACGTTCAACCAGCTGATCACGCTCACCAAGCGCGCCACGCTCATGGACGCACAGGCGGAGCTGCTGGAGGCCAAGCGCAAGGCGCTCGCCCGTCATCGAGCCGCCCTGCAGTCCTTCGGCGAGATCGCCATCGGCATCGGCGAGGCCGAGCACCTCACGGCCGCGGCGGCGGCGGCGGACGCGCCCCTGCCGCCGTCGGTGTCGCGGGTGGTCCTGTCCGCCCAGGAGGACCTGCGCCGCGACATCGCCCGCTCGATGCACGACGGGCCGGCCCAGTCGCTCACCAACATCGTGCTCCAGGCCCAGATCGTGGAGCGCCTGATGGACCGCGATCCGGCTGCTGCCCGGGGCGAGCTCCGGCTGCTGGCCAAGATGGTCCAGCAGACGCTCGAGACGACCAAGAACTTCATCTTCGACGTGCGGCCGATGGTCCTCGACGACTTGGGACTGGTGCCCACCCTCCGCCGCTCGACCCGCGAGCGGGGCCGCCGGGCGCACATGACGGTGGAGTTCGAGTCCCATGGCCAGGACCGGCGCCTCTCCATGGAGCTCGAGAGCACGCTCTTCCGGATGCTCGACGAGGTGCTCGCGGCGTACCTTGCCCAGGGCCCCGAGCGCGCATCGCTGACCCTCGAGTGGGGCGCCGCCGAGCTGCTGGCCGTGGTCGTGGCGGAGCGAAGCCCGGTCTACCCGCCGGGTGATGACCTCCCGCCGGTGCCCGAGGGCGACGTGCCCGACACGATGCGGCGCATGATCCAGGAGCGCCACGACTGCGCGCGCCGCCGCCATCGCCGCCGCCGAGGCTGGCTGCCCAGCTTTCCCTTTCCGCTGCCGTCCGGCGCGACCTGGCGGCGCGGGCATCCGCATCGGGCGCGACGCTGGAGGTCGCGGACGCTGGCGAGGTCCGCGTGACTGTCCCGCTGTCCGGGGCGGATCTCCACCACCGGCTCGTGACGGGCGGCAGGGCGTCCGGAGACACTGGCCCAGGCATCCTCGAGACCGCGATCGTCATCGGGGCGGCCGCCCTCGTGGCCGGTGTGGTCGTGTTGTTCTTCGGCGGGCAGCTGGCCCAGATCATCGGCGTGCTCGTGGACATCGCGCACGGCGGGCACTGAGTCGTTTCCCCGGTGGGGCCAGTCAGGCCCACCAATCCCAGAAGGGCCGAATTTCCGGTGGCAACTGTCAACAATGCCGGGTAAGGTTCCCGGCGCGCTGTCGGGAGTACCGGCCGCAGTCCGGAGGACCCAGATGACCCAGTTTCTTGCACTGCTTGTTCAGTTCCGCCGCGACGACGAGGGCCAGGGCCTCGCCGAGTACGCACTGATCCTCGCCCTCATCGCGATCGTGGCGATCGTCGCCCTGATCTTCCTGGGCGGCCAGGTCTCGGGCATCCTGTCGGACGTCGGCAGCTCGATCTAGCCGAACCGCGCACCAAGGCAGCCGCCGGCCGTTGCGCCCGGCGGCTGCTCCATTCCCTAGGACCAAGGTCCTGTTGCGTAGGCCCGTGCACCCTCTACCCTGCTCCACATAGGCCGGCTGCCCATCAGGCCGGGTGCAACGGGGTTCCTCATATGGCACTCATCCAGACTCTTCTCAGCTCCATCCGCCGCGACGACGAGGGCCAGGGCCTCGCCGAGTACGCACTGATCCTCGCCCTCATCGCGATCGTGGCGATCGTCGCCCTGATCTTCCTGGGCGGCCAGGTCTCGGGCATCCTGTCGGACGTCGGCAGCTCGATCTAGCCGAACCGCGACACCTCGCGAGCGGCCCCCGGCACCTGCCGGGGGCCGCTCTTTGTGTCCGGGGGATGGCCGCCCAGGGCCTCGTTGCGCGGTCACACCGCTTCTTCCCGTCCGCCCGTTGACACCCGGGCCCGGCGGCCCTACTTTTGGCTCCCCGCTACGGCGGCATCTCAAACGGAAAGGAGGTGAAACCCCACATGTCCCTCATTCCCGCACTCATTTCTTTCCTCCATCGTGACGAGGAGGGCCAGGGCCTCGCCGAGTACGCGCTGATCCTCGCCCTCATCGCGATCGTGGCGATCGTCGCCCTGATCTTCCTGGGCGGCCAGGTCTCGGGCATCCTGTCGCACGTCGGCAGCTCGATCTAGCGATCCGCGCCAGCAATAGCAGTATCCGGCCGCCGGCACCCGCCGGCGGCCGGATCCGTTTCGGCCCCTCTGGGGCCCGACCGCGACACCCACGTGTCGACGGTCTGTCCACCCGGCTGCCAGTACGCGGGACAGCATCTGGCGAACCGCGTGGGGGGTCTTGCCGAGCTCTGGGGGAGCCAACACCAGGGGCGTACGCAGCGCATGGCCGAGAACCAGGGTCCTGCCGGGGCCGCAGCGCTCCGGCCGGACCCTGCAGGACCCTCGATCGTCTGGGCCGGAGCCCTCGTCACGGCGAGGGCAATCGATTCCGCGGGCACCCGGATCCGCGGCATGCTCGGCCCGATTCAACGTGGTCGGGCCGCCGTCGTCCCGCATCGGACTGCCCGGCGCGCCGCCACTGAGCGGTCGACCGACCGTCCGCGGCCTGGCGCACGGCGGTCTCCGTCTCATTGCAGCCAACCTTGCGACGCGATCCGCGTCTGCCCATTTCTTCCTAATGGTCCTAGGTCATTTGGTGGATCGCGCGCTCTGAGCACGATGCTAGAGTGGTGCCGCCTGTCACCCGGCTGGGGAGAAACACCTTGAAGCGCAGTTCGAACCGTCTGGTCCTCCTGGTGGGGTTGTTCCTCGCCGTGGTGGCCTTCGTCCTCATCGCTGTCATGTTCAGCGGAGGTGGCCCGGGGAACAACAACGGGCCATCCGCGGCGCCGGTCACCGTGCCGGTCGTGATCGCCAAGACGGACATCCCGCTCGGCTCAACGATCACCGGGGACATGGTCACGACCAAGCCCTGGCCCGCGACTGACAAGCCCCTCGACAGCTACGGCGACGTCTCGCTCGTGATCGGGCAGACCGCCCGCCAGCCCGTCACCGCCCAGCAGCTGATCACCAGCGTGATCCTCAACGGCGGCGGCAGCATCTCGAGCATCATCGTGCCCGCGGGCTTCGTGGGGATCCCGGTCCAGGTGGACCAGGTCACCGGCGTCGGCACCCTGATCAAGCCGGGCGACAGGGTGGACGTGGTCACGGCCTTCACGGTCTCCAGCGAGGTCGTGGTCGGCCCTGCGGCGCCGACGACCGCCCCGCGGGGCACGGCCGCCGCGTCGAGCGCGCCCGCGGTCAACGTCAAGGGCCAGGACCTCCAGTACGACGCCAACTCCGTCAAGACCGTGGTCGAGGGCCTCCAGGTCCTGGGCACGCTCCTCCCGCCCGCCTCGCAGCAGGCAGCGCCGCCCGAGCGGCCAGCCGCAGGGCGGCACCAGCCTCAACGGCCAGCAGGAAATCGTGATCCTGGCGGCCACCTCGCAGCAGGCGGAGGCCATCCGCTTCGCCCAGGTGGACGGCACCATCGCCCTCGTGCTGCGCAGCTCCGCTGACTGCCAGAAGTCCGACGGCACCCCGACGGACTGCCCAATCATCCCGACCACGGGCATCACGCTCCGCAAGATGGTCGACGACTTCGGGGTCCTGCCGCCGCAGATCGTGGAGGTCCTGGAGCCCACGCCGTACCCGAGCCCGATGCCGAGCCGGCTCTACCCGAGCCCCAGCCCCAGCCCCAGCCCGAGCGCGAGCGCGAGCGGCAGCACCACCCCGTAACCCCCAGCCGGCGGTCCAGCTGACCGCGACAGGCGAAGCCGATGGGCCGGCGCAGGCCGGCCCATCTCCATCGGACCAGCCCGGATGGCCGGGCGAGCAACGAGGCAGAGCCAGCTTCATGGCAGACCAGATCCGCGTCCTGATCGTGGACGACATCCCCGAGACTCGAGACCACCTCAGCAAGCTGCTCGGCTTCGAGGCGGACATCGAAGTCGTGGGTGCGGCCGCATCAGGTCGCGAGGCGATCGAACTCGCCGCGAAGGTCAGGCCGGACGTCGTCCTGATGGACATCAACATGCCCGACATGGACGGCATCGCGGCCACCGAGCGGCTCTCGGCCGACGTGCCCACGGCGGCCGTCGTGATGATGTCCGTCCAGGGCGAGGCCGACTACCTGCGGCGGTCGATGCTGGCCGGCGCGCGCGAGTTCCTGGTCAAGCCGTTCTCGTCGGACGAGCTCACGTCATCGATCCGGCAGGTCTACACCCGCGAGCGCGAGAAGCTGGCACGGATCGCCGTGCAGCCGGGGGCGGGAGCCGCAGCGGGCGCGCTCGTGACGGTCGGCGACGATCGCGACAACGCGGAGCCCGGCCGCATCGTGGCCGTCTTCGGCCCCAAGGGCGGCGTGGGACGCACCACGGTGGCGGTCAACCTGGCCGTCGCCGCCGCAACCGAGCTCGGCCTCCGGACGTGCCTCGTGGACGCGTCGTTCCAGTTCGGCGACGTCGGCGTCCTGCTCAACCTCAACCCCAAGAACAAGTCGATCGCGGACCTCATCCCGGAGCTGGACTCCGGCGAGCCGGAGTCGCTCGACACGTTCATCATCAACCACTCCTCGGGCATCCGCGTGCTGCTCGCCCCGCCGTCCCCCGAGATGGCTGAGCTGATCACGCCGGTGGCCATCAAGCGGATGCTCGAGGCGCTGCGCGAGTCCCATGACCTCGTGGTCGTGGACTGCATGTCGTCATTCAACGACACTACCCTCGCCATCCTCGACGCCGCCGACACGGTCCTCACGATGCTCTCGCTCGAGATCACGTCCATCAAGAACATCCGCCTCTTCCTCGAGGTCGCCGACCAGCTCGGGTACGGCGCGGACAAGGTCCGCCTCGTGCTCAACCGGGCGGATTCCTCACTGGGCATCCGCGTGGCCGACGTGGAGCACTCGATCGGCCGCCGGGTGGACCACACGATCGTGTCCGACGGCCGGAGCGTCGTCTACGCCCTCAACCGGGGCGTCCCATTCTTCCTGTCCAACCGGGAGGCCCAGGTCTCCCAGGACGTCCTGCGGCTCGCGTCGGCGGTCGCCGGGACCCGCACCGCCGACGCCGGCGAGAGCCGGAAGTCCAGCCAGAAGAAGTCGCTGTTCGCATGGCGCTGAGCCGCCGCACCACGGGGCCGCTCGCGGCCAAAGGGGAGTAGCCAATGTCGCTGCTGAAGCGCATCGAGAGCGCCCGTCCCGGCGCCGCGCAGGAGGGCGGGGCCAATCTGCCCGTCCCGACGCCGGGCGCCAGTCCCTCGCCGCAGCCCAGCGCCCCGCAGGCGCAGGGCCGGCTGATGACGCAGGCCCCGGTCCGCGAGTCGTTCCGGGACGTCAAGTTCCGGATCCAGAACCGCGTCATCCAGGACCTCGACCCCAAGCTCGACCTGTCCAACCAGGTGGAGGTCCGCCGCCAGATCGAGGAGATCTTCGGGCGCGTCATCGACGAGGAGGGCCTCGCGCTCACCCGCGCCGAGCGGGTGCGCATGCTCGAGCAGATCACCGACGAGATCATCGGCCTCGGCCCGCTCGAGCCGCTCCTCCGCGACGAGAGCATCTCGGAGGTCATGGTCAACGGGCCGCGCCAGGTCTACATCGAGCGGTCCGGCCGGCTCGAGCTGACCAACGTGGTGTTCCAGAACGACGACCACGTGATGCGGATCATCGACCGGATCATCGCGCCGATCGGCCGCCGCGTGGACGAGTCGAGCCCGATGGTGGACGCGCGCCTGACCGACGGCTCCCGCGTCAACGCGATCATCCCGCCGCTGTCGCTGGTGGGCCCGGTGATCACGATCCGGAAGTTCTCCGCCTCGCCGTTCACGGTGGACGACCTCATCCGGTTCGGCACCGCGACGCCTGACATGTTCGAGTTCCTGCGGGCGTCGGTCGAGGCCCGCCTCAACGTCTTCGTGTCCGGCGGCACGGGCTCCGGCAAGACCACCACGCTCAACGTGCTGTCGTCGTTCATCCCGAACGACGAGCGCATCGTCACGATCGAGGACGCGGCCGAGCTCCAGCTCCGCCAGGAGCACGTGGTCACCCTCGAGTCGCGGCCGCCCAACATCGAGGGCCGGGGCGCCATCCCGATCCGCGAGCTCGTCCGCAACTCGCTGCGGATGCGGCCCGACCGCATCATCGTCGGCGAGTGCCGCGGGGGAGAGGCGCTGGACATGCTCCAGGCCATGAACACCGGCCACGACGGCTCGATGTCAACGGGCCACGCGAACAGCCCGCGCGACATGCTCTCGCGCCTCGAGACGATGGTCCTGATGGCGGGCGTCGACCTGCCGGTCCGGGCCATCCGCGAGCAGATCGCGTCCGCGGTGGACCTCATCGTCCACCAGGCCCGCCTCAAGGACGGCACGCGCCGCATCACGAACATCACCGAGGTCCAGGGCATGGAGGGTGACGTCATCGTGATGCAAGACGTGTTCGTCTTCGAGCAGACCGGCGTCGTGGAGGGCAAGATCCAGGGTCGGCTCAAGCCCACCGGGATCCGGCCCAAGTTCGTCGAGAAGTTCGAGGTCCAGGGCATCCACCTGCCGCCCGGCCTCTTCGGCTTCTCGTACTAGGCGCAGGGAGGTCGGCTGTGAACCCGATGACGCTCGCCATTGCCGGCATCGCGGCCGTCGCGATCTTCATGATCGCAGTCGGCCTCTCGATGGCGCGCGGCAGCTCGGACGTGAACGCCCGCCTCGAGCGGTACGCGTCCACGAAGCCCGAAAAGCCCGCCATCGCTGCCGGCGCCAACCCCACGCTCGCCGAGAGCCTCCAGGCCTCGGCGGCCATGGCCCAGTTCAACAAGGTGGTGGAGCAGCGCGACTTCGGCGCCAACATCGCCCGTGAGATCGCCCGGGCCGACCTGCGCCTCAAGGTCAGCGAATACCTGATGATCTGGGCCGCCACCACCGTGGGCGTGCCCATCCTCATGGTCGTGCTGTCGCTAGGCATGCCCACGCTGCGCAACCCGATCGTGCTGCTCATCGGCATGCTGCTCGGGTTCATGCTGCCGCGGTTCTGGCTCGGCCGGCGCAAGTCTGGCCGGCTCAACGCGTTCAACAAGCAGCTCCCGGACACCATCACGCTGATCGCCAACGCGCTGCGCGCCGGCTCGTCGTTCCTCCAGGCCATCGAGCTGGTCGTGCGCGAATCCCGGCCGCCCATCTCCACCGAGTTCGGGCGCGTCATCCGCGAGGTCAACCTGGGCCTGTCCTTCGACACCGCGCTCGAGAACATGGTCCGGCGGGTCCGATCGGACGACCTCGAGCTCATGGCCACGGCCATCTCGATCCAGCACACCGTCGGCGGCAACCTCGCCGAGATCCTCGACTCGATCGCGTTCACCATCCGCGAACGCGTCCGGATCAAGGGCGAGATCCGGACCCTCACGGCCCAGCAGCGGCTGTCGGGCTACGTGGTGGGCTTCCTGCCCATCGGCCTGGCGGGCTTCCTGTTCATCGCCGCGCCCTCGTTCATGTCGCCGATGTTCGACGACCGGGTGTCCATCGCAGGACTGCCGGCGGGCATCATCATCCTGGCCACGGGCGGGTTCATGATGTTCCTGGGCTTCATGATCATCCGGCGCGTCGTGGACATCGAGGTCTAGCCGATGGAACCCCTGGCCCTCCTTGTCGCGGGCGTCGCGGCGCTCGCCATCCTGCTGATCTTCGTCGGCATCGCCGGCGGGGCGCCGGTGGACCCGGTGCAGGCCCGCCTCACCCAGCTCGGCACGATGCAGGCCAAGAACCTCGAGGAGCTCGAACTCCAGGCGCCGCTGTTCGAGCGGACGATCCGTCCGCTGGCAGCACGGTTGTCCGGCTTCGTGGCCCGTGTCACGAGCACCTCGTTCTCTCAGCAGACCGAGAAGCGCCTCGCGCTGGCGGGCAACCCCGGCGACCTGCGGGTGGCCGACTGGCTGGGCGTCAAGGCGGTCGGCGCCATCGTCGGCGGCATCCTGTTCTTCCTGCTGTTCGTGTTCCCGGCGCTGCTCAAGGTGCCGTTCCCGGTCAACTTCGCGATGATCCTCGTGGGCGTGATGTTCGGGTACACCGTTCCCGAGTTCTGGCTCGGCGGCCGCGTCCGGGCCCGCCAGAAGGCGATCCTGCTCCAGATCCCCGACGCCCTCGACCTGCTGACGATCTCCGTCCGGGCCGGCCTCGGCTTCGACGGCGCCTTGGGCAAGGTGGTCGAGAAGCTCAAGGGACCGCTGACCGACGAGTTCCGCCGGGCGCTCGCGGAGATCCGCGTGGGCAAGGCGCGCCGGGACGCACTTCGGGACATCGTCCCGCGGACCGAGGTGCCGGCCCTCACCAACTTCATCGGCGCGGTCATCCAGGCCGAGCAGCTGGGCGTGTCGATCAGCAAGGTGCTCCAGGTCCAGTCCGAGCAGCTGCGGATCGAGCGCCGGCAGCGCGCCGAGGAGATGGCGGCGAAGGCGCCGATCAAGATGCTGTTCCCGCTCGTTGGCTGCATCTTCCCGTCGCTGTTCATCGTCATTCTGGGCCCGGCGATCATCCTCATCATGATCAACCTCCACGTCTGACCGGGTTCCGGGTCGGGGCGCGCCGGTGGGCTCGTCTGGGAATCCCTCTTCAAGCCCTGGCGCTGGCTCGCCGACGGGTGCTGGCTCGCCGGCGCGCGAGCGGGGTACCCCGTCCACTCGTCGCCAGGGCGTCGCGCGCAACCTCGACCGCGACTCGGTCCTGGCCGACCCGATGGAGACGGCCGGCTCCTTCTGGGCCAAGTTCATGGGCCTCATGGGCCGGCCGTCGCTGCCGGCGGGCAAAGGCCTGTGGCTGCCCGACGGGAACGGGATCCACATGATGTTCATGCGATTCCCGATCGACGCCGTGTTCGTGACCGGGGCTGACACCGACGGCGTGCGCCGTGTCCGCTCCGTGCACCGCAATCTCCGGGCGTGGACCGGTCTCGTGCCGCTGATCACGGGCGCGCACGGGGTGCTCGAGCTGCCGGTGGGCACGATCGACGCATCGCGGACCGAGGTGGGCGACCGCCTGGAGATCCGCGAGGGCGTGTAGGGGGCTTGGCGGCGGGCGGCGTCCTGGCGTCCACTCGCCGCGTCCATCGTCTGGTGCTCCGCCCCGCGCGCGGCGTCCCGGCTCCCATTCGCCGGCGCGCGCGTCCCGGGCGTCCCGGGCGTCGAACGTGCCGGGCGTCCCGGGCGTGCCGGGCGTCCCGGGCGTGCCGGGCGTCCCGCGGGCGTGCCGGGCGTCCCGCGAACGTGCCGGGCGTCCCCTGCGTCCCGCGAACGTGCCCGGCGTCCCCTGCGTCCATTCGGCCCGCGAATGGATGGGCGCGCCGCGCGAGATCCCATGTGCCGGGCGCATGGGATGGGGCCGCGCTGGCCACTTTCGGCGCACTTCTATTCGCCGGCCGCATGGGATCGCGCGGCACGATCCCGTAGGCGCGGATGGCGAATAGCCGCCGGGGCGCGCGGGTCGACGAGGTCCGTCCGGGGCTCGCGCCCGGGAACGTGGCGGCGTGCAGGCGGTCGCTGAGCAAGCGCCGGACCCGAGAGCAGCCGTGCCGGCTCGAGCGAGGCAATCGCCCTTCGCACCGACGTAAGCGGGCGCTAAGGCGCGGGCGCTTCCCGGATACAGGCGCCGTAAGGGGTGCCGTCCATGATGTGGCGCATGCTCGCCCTCAGACGCCCGGTGACTGTGCTGCTGGACCTGGCCCTCCCCCCGGTCTGCGCCGGCTGCGGCGTCGAGGGCGAGCCGCTCTGTCGAGGCTGCAGGCCCGCCCTGGATCTGCGCCTCACCCTTCCAGCCGGGACGCCGCTCGGGCTGCCGGAGGGCCCACCGGACCCGCTGGTCCGCCTCGAGTGGTGTGCACCGTTCGCCGGGGCCGTTCGCCGCGCGCTCCATGCGCTCAAGTACACGGGCGAGCGTCGTCTCGCGGAGCCTCTCGGCGAGGCGGTGGCGTCGCGGTGGGCGGCCTGCCGCGGCAGCGGGGACGTCCTGGTCCCGGTCCCGGTTCACCCGTCGCGGCGCCGCGAGCGCGGCTACGACCAGGCGGAACTGATCGCCGCGGCCGCTGCTCGACGGCTCGGCGCGCCCATGGTCCCTGCCGTGGAGCGCACGCGGGCTACCACGGCGCAGTACCGGCTCGACCGTCGCCACCGGGCCGCCAACGTGGACGGTGCCTTCGCGGTTCGGCGCGAGTGCGAGGCACGGGTCGCGGGACGCGACGTGGTCCTGGTCGACGACGTGGTCACCACGGGGGCGACGCTGGCCGCCTCTGCGAACGCCCTCCTCGCCGCGGGCGCCTCGAGCGTGGCTGCCGTCACCGTGGCGAGGGAGCGCTGAGCGCCATGGACGGCCCACCGGTGGTGCTCGGCGCGGGCTGGACGGGCCGTTCGGACGGACCGGGCGCCGAGGGCGGCCCGTCGAGGCGGACGTGCGGCAGGGTGGCTTGGCAGGCGGCTTGGCTATACTCGGCTTCCGGACGAGGACCTGCATTCGAGGCCCGTCCGCCCCCGCAGCCAGGCGCATCGCACGCGCCGGGAGGTCAGCCGTGAGGACGATCGTCAGGGGCAAGAACCTCGAGGTCCCGGACCGGGTCCGGCAGTACGCGGAGCGCAAGTTCGCCCGCCTCGAGCGGCTCCTCGATGACCGCACGGACGCCATCGTTGAGTTGTCCAACGAGGCGCACCGGAGTGCCACGGACGCGCACATCGTGGACGTCCAGCTCGTGATCGACGGAAAGACGCTGCGCAGCACGGCGTCGGGCGCGTCGTACCAGGCGGCGCTGGACGTGGTGGTGGACAAGGTCGAGCGGCAGGCCATCGACTTCAAGGAGAAACCGCGTGTGCGGGCCCGGCCGCTGGAGGAGAAGGCGATCCTCCGCAAGCTGGCCGACGGCACCGCCGAGGGCTCGCGCGACCGCAAGATCGTCAAGACCAAGCGCTTCGCCATCGAGCCGATGTTCGAGGAGGACGCCGTCACCGCGATGGAGGACCTCGGCCACGACTTCTACGTGTTCGTCAACGCGGAGAACGAGCGGCTGGCCGTGCTCTACCGGCGCAAGGACGGCGACTTCGGGCTGATCGAGCCGGTGGTGGGCGGCGAGTACACGCGGGCCCGCAAGCCGGCCAGGGCCCGCTAGCAGGCACTCGCGCCCGCGCAGGTCGCCAGGTCCCTCTCTACGGCCGGGCCCCAGCCGTAGATCAGGGCGTCGTCTCCGCATCGGCCGGGCGAGCCCTATCGGCCGGGCGAGCCGCATCGGGCCGCTCGCCCACCCGCCGGTACTCGCCGTCCACGCGCGTCACGAGCCGCTCGTCCACGAGGTACCGGCGCAGCGCCGCCACGTCCGGGTGGAACACCGCCAGCCGCGCATTGACCTCCTTCTCGGGGTACGCCCGGTCCTCGGTGAAGACGCGCTCGCGCAGGAACCCGAGGATCACCGTCCGCTTGGCGCCCTGTGCCGGGATCGTGGTCAGGCGGCCGTCGGTCAGATACGAGCGCAGCACGTGCCGCGCTGCGGCGTCGAGCCCCAGACGGGCCTCCGTGCCCTCCAGCGGCTCGCCCTCGAGGGGCCAGGCGCCCCCGCGCGGCGTCTCGCCGAGGCCTGCGGCCTCCCGGTCGAGCGCAGCCAGCGCCGCGGCGAGGCTGCCGATGCGGTCCGGCCGGAGGGCATGGACATCGCCGCCGGGCGTCGTGCGCCGTTCGACGAGCCCCGCGCCGATGAGCGCGTCGAGGTCGCGGCGCACCGCGGGGACGGGCCGACGGACGTCAGCCGCGAGCGCGTCGGCGGTCGTCGGGCGGGCGGCCAGGATGCCGAGGAGCCGGATCCGTCCCGGGTCCACCAGGACGCGCAGGGCCGCGAGGAGGTCGCCTGAGATCATCGGCGGAGGATAGGCGACCTCGTCCGGCGGTGCGACCGCGTCGGCGAAAAGGGGGCGAGCGCACCGTGGAGGGGCCGAGCGCACCGTGGAGGGGGCGAGCGCACCGTGGAATGGCCCAGCCCACGGCCCGGGCCGGCGCTGCCCAAAGCGCGTCCCGTGCGGCGCGCTCGGCTGCCGGAGGCTAGTCTTGCCCCGATGCTCCACAACGGACGGCGCCTGGGCGCCCACCTCCCGCTCGCCGCCGGCATGGTCAAGGCGGCCGATCGCGCGGCGGCCATCGGGGCGTCGGCGATGCAGGTGTTCGTGGACAACCCGAGCTCCTGGCGCCGTCGCCCGACGCTCCCGGCCGAGCTCCCGGCCTTCCGCGAGCGCCTGGCCGAGCACGGCATCACGCCGCTCTCGGTCCACGCGCCGTACGTCGTCAACCTGGCCGGCCCCGACGACGAGGTCTGGGAGCGCTCGATCGGGCTGCTGGCCAACGAGCTGCGCGTCGCGGCGGCCTACGGCGCGGCGCTCGTCAACCTCCACACGGGATCGCACCGCGGCTCCGGCATCGAGGCGGGGGTGGCTCGCCTAGCCGAGGGCCTCCGCAGGGCCATCGAGGCGGCTGGCGACGATGGCGGCGCGGTCGCGCTCGTGCTCGAGAACGCGGCCGGCGGCGGCTTCAGCATCGGCACCACGCCGGAGGAGATCGAGGCGATCGACCGCGCGACCGCTGCCCTCGGCGTGCCGCGCGCGCGGACGGGCTTCTGCCTCGACACCGCGCACCTCTGGGGTGCGGGCTTCGCCATCGGCTCGGCCGAGGGCGTGGACGCACTGGCGGCCGATCTCGACCAGCGTATGGGGCTCGACAGGGTGCGGATGGTCCACCTCAACGATTCGCGCGCCGACGGCGGGCTCGCGATCGGACCAGCACCAGCACCTCGGCGGCGGGCAGATCGGCCATGAGGGGCTGGCCCGAGTCCTCGTCCACCCAGGACTCGCCCACGTCGCGTACATCATCGAGACGCCGGGCATGGAGGAGGGCTGGGACGCGGTCAACCTCGAACGGGCGAGGGACCTCGCGGCCGGGAGGCCGCTGGCGCCGCTGCCACCCGCTGCGTTCCACACTCGCAGCGCCCGGGGCCGGGGCGCCCCGCCCGAGGACGGCGGCGAGGCGCCAGCCGAGGTCGGCCCTGACGGCTCCGGGCACGACGACGGGCATGACGACCCCGGGCACGACGACGGCGACGGTCCGGCGGAGCCAAGGGCCTCGGCCGGACCCGCGCAGCAGACCACGGCCGACGAGGCGGCAGCCACGAGGTGAGCGCTCCCGCCACGCACCGGACGACCGGCGCGACGGCCGGCGACTGGCGACCGTGGCTGGAGGTGGGCGTCTTCGCGGCGATCCTGCTCGTCGCGGCACTCACGCGCCTCCCCGGCCTCGACACGCGCGGCCCGTGGGACTCGGACCAGGGCCACGACATGACCGTCCTGGCGGCGCTGGTCCAGCATGGGCAGATCCCGCTGCTGGGACCCACCACATCGGTGGGGACATTCCACCATGGCGCGCTCTACTACTACCTGCTGGCGCCGGCGGCCGCCCTCTCGGGCGTCGACCCGGTCGCGGTGACCGTCGAGTTCGCCCTTTTGGGCATCGCCGCCGTCGCCGCCACGTGGTGGCTCGGGAGGCTGGTGGGCGGCCCGGTTGCGGCCGCGATCGCGGGCCTCCTGCTCGCGGTGTCCCCGGCGGGCATCAGCGAGTCCACGTTCATCTGGAACCCCAACCCCATCCCGCTGTTCGCCGCGCTCGCGGCGGTGGGGGTCGTCATGGCCCGGCGCACGGGCGGCGTTCGGTGGTGGCTGCTGGCCGCCTTCGGGACGATGGCCACGATGCAGCTCCACTGGCTCGGCGGCGTCTTGCTCCTGCCGGTCGCCGGAGCCTGGCTGCTCGAGCTGCGGCGGCACCGTCGGAGCGGCCGCGGCGCGTCTGCCATGTGGCGCGGCGGCCTCGTCGGCGCCCTCATCCTGGCGCTCGGCTACCTCCCGCTCGCGGTCCACGAGCTCACCAGCGACTGGTCCGAGGCACGGGCGGTCGTCGCCTACCTCACCGGCGGTGGCGGCCAGGGGCAGACAAGCCTCGTCGGCCGATTCCTGATGGTCGCCGTGCGCTCCCTGACCTGGCCCGTCGCGGGCGTCGTGACCGACCGGCTCGCGGCGTCACTGGCAGCGCTGACGGTGGTCGCGGTGCTCGGGTCGGCGGCCGTCGCGCTGACCGGGCGCCGTCGCGGGGACGGACCGGCGGGCACAGCCGTCGGCCGCAGTCCCCGGGGGGCCGATGACGCCGGGGCCGCCGACGCGGGCGGTCCCCGCGGGGCCGATGACGCCGCCACGGCCCACGAGGCTGCCCAGGCACCGGAGGCCGCCCACGACCAGGCCGCCGACGAGCGCTGGTCGGTCCGCTGGCTCGTTGGCGTGCTCGTGGTGTCGATCCCCGCCCTCGCGGTGCTCGCGCCGAGCCTCGCGGTGGTCACGCCCGGGCTCCCCAACGACCACTACCACGCGTTCCTCGACCCGGTCGTGGCGGTGCTCGTGGGCGCCGGCGCTGCGGCCATCCTGGGCGCGGCTCGGCCGGGCATCCCCTCGGTTCGCATCGCTGGCCCGGTCGTCTCGGCGGGGCTCGTCGCCTCGCTCGCGGCGATCGCGGTCACCGCCTGGCCCCCCGCCGTCTCGCCGGACGGCGGCTGGCGGCTGGCCGACGCCGCCGCGGCCCACGTGGCCGACGTGGTCGACGCGGGCTGGCCGGCCGACGAGCCCCGGCTCCTCGCGAGCCTGCCGACGTTCAAGCCCGACGATGCGCTGCGCTTCCCGCTCGAGCGGCGCGGCTTCACGCTGGAGCCCAAGATCGTCGAGCCGGTGCAGCCGGGCGAGCTCAATGTGGGCGTGGCGACGATCGTATGCGACCCCCTGTTCGACGAGGCAACGGGCTTCGCCTGCGGCGGCCCGGCCGAGGACCGCTGGCTGGCTGACGCCTACCCGCCGGGGACGATGCAGCTGGCCGAGCGCTTCCGGGCCGGCAGCCGCCGCGTCATCTCGATCTACGCGCCGTCACGGCTCGCGGCGCTCCCGTAGCACCGTGGCGCCGGGCCGGCAGCGGCTCGGGCCGCCTCCGTCCGGGCATCCCCCCACTGGGACAGACGGCCGATGCCGACAGGTTTACAAGGCGCAGGACGCCCGAAAGAGCGAACGCCGGCCCCTGCAAGACCGGCGTTCGCTGTCCCCGAGACCCGGGCGTGCCTGCCGGGCCATGTTGGAAGTCGATCAGGGTCGGCCCGTGTTCCGGAGCGGCGGGCGCACGGCCATCGGCCGCTGCCCGCCGTAGCGCTGGGGCGGGGCCTGTCGGACGACCGTCTGCGTGGCAGCCGTGCCGTACGCCGGCGAGCGGCCGTAGGCGGACGTCGCCGACGAGGAGCTGCCGGCGCCGCCGAGACCTGATTCGGCGGTGACGCTCGGACCGTACGGCCGGTTGAACCGCCGGAGCCGGACGGCGAGGTAGTACTCCATGATCTGGCGGACCTGGGGCTCCGAGAGGGCCTCGTCGGCGCGGAGCGCGTACTCGACGCGCGCCGTCGGGTTCTGCGGGCCCACCGACACCACGCCGAGGGCCGCGGACGTGTCGGTGTCGTCTCGGATCTCGCGCAGGCCCCGTGCCAGCTTGGTCGCCGTTCCCAATGAGGGCATCCGGTCTCCGCGGATCAGCCGCGAGATCGTCGAATGGTCCACTCCCGACTGCTGGGCGAGCTGGCGCTGCGACATCTTCTTGGCCTTGAGCTGTGCTCGCAGCCATTCGTTGAATGCGCGGCCGTTGTCGGTGGTCATTGACTGCCTTGCTTGGGCTCCCGCGGACGGTCCACGGCTTCACGGGAAGTGTCGGCGGCACGGTGCGTCCGCCCAATCACCCGTTGGTACTCGGTCGCGGTGACTGAATGCAGACACGCGGGTGCAGTGCGCCCCGGACGTGTGCAGTCCGGGGATGACCCTTTCGGCGGGAGCCCCGGGGACGGCCTAGGGCCCGGCCCGGCCCCGTGTACGTCCTAGCCAGGCCATCACGGGCACGCTCAGGACGATCGAGTCCTGGATGCTGTAGAGCAGTCCGCCGCCCGAGTAGATCAGAGCATGAACCCAGTCGATCCAGATGTCGACACCGAGGGGCACGCAGAGTGCAACGAGCACGGCGAGCGTGATCCACCACCAACGCCGGCGGACACCAATCAGCGCGGCTGGAAACACGGACGGCTTGAGCAACACGAGGACTGCCCACCCGCCGCGCACGAGCCCCAGGGCGAGGAACGTGTTGATCCACATGGTGGGGCGTCCCGTCAGGTAGACGCTCTGTGTCGGTACCAGGGCGAGGCAGATCGCCATCCCAACCAGCCCCCAGCCGCGCGGGCGCCACCAGATGATCACCGCGGCCAGCACGCCGACTGGCACGGCCCACCAGAGGAGCGGTGGCAGATGGGTGAAGGGAACGAGGAGCCACAGGATCACCGGCGGATAGAGCGGCTCACCGTGGCCCAGCACGTACGGACCGGTCAGCTGGTACGGCAGGAAGTACCCTTCGCCCGCCTGCCAGCGCAGCGCCGCGTCACGGTAGATCTCCCAGTCGACCGGTGCCTGCAGCGAGAGCCAGTAGATGAAGCGGGCGAGTGCGGCGAGCAGGATGGCAACCGCCGCAGGCAGTGCGACCCATCTGTACCGCTCCTCGAGCGAGTGGAGACGCGAGACCACCGGTGTCGTCACGCTCGCACCACCGGCCTCGACTAGGTCGCGGGTGCCAGTGCGTCCTCGACCGGTCCCGAGCCGGGCGCGAGGCCCGCGCCGCGCCGCTTGCCGGAGACCACGTACAGGCCGCCGCCCAGGACGATGATCGAGAACACGCTGATCAGCCGGTCGACGATGACGATCGTGGCGGCCCACTCGCTCGGCACGCCGTAGGCGGTGGTCAGCACGAATGCGACGCCCAGCTCCACGGTGCCCAGACCCGCCGGGCTGAGCGGGACGGCCGTCAGCAGCGAGCCGATGAGCGCCACGAAGAACGCCCCCGAGAGCCCCAGGTCCACGCCCGGGTAGCCGAGCGCCTTGATCACGAAGAAGAACCGCAGGCCCTCGGTGGACCAGATGAGCGCGGTGAGCACGAGCAGCGGCGGCAGCTGGCGCGGGCCGATGGCGCCGAACACGCCCTCCTCGAACTTGTCGTAGAGCTCGATGAAGCGGTGCGGCACGTGGAGGCGCGCGAGCAGTCCGCGACCGAAGTTGCGGAGCGTGAGCAGCAGCACCACCAGAGCGACTACCACGCCGATGCCGAGGACCGTGACGCCCTGGATCTCCGTTGGCAGCCCGTTGCGGAAGCTCCAGAAGCCGGCGGCGAGGCCCAGGATCGCGATCGCGAAGATGTCCAGGAGCCGCTCGATGAACACGGTGCCGAACGTGCGCGAGAGCGACGCCACCGGGGCGTTGAGCTTGAGCAGGTAGGCGCGGTAGACGTCGCCCAGCTTGGCGGGCACCAGGCAGTTCACGAGCCAGGAGAGGAACAGGATCTCGGTGCCGTCGACGGTGCCCAGCCGGAAGCGCGTGGCGGACAGGATCCGCGCCCAGCGGTAGCCGCGGAGCGGGAAGCCCAGGTAGAACACGATGAACGCGACCACCAGCCACAGCTTGTTCGCCTGCTGCACGCCGCGCACCAGCGTGGCCACGTCCAGCTTGAAGGCGACCTGGAACACCAGGACGACGATGACCAGGGGCAGGACGATCGAGACGATGGTCCGGGGCTGGCGGAGGCGCCGGCCGAGCGAGACCGTGTCCTCCGGCGGCGCCTGGGGCTCGCGGCCGGGGAGGTGGTCGCTGGCGTCGGGACCGGGGTGCGTCACGTGCGGCTCCATCAGTTGTCGTCGGGCGACTCGCCGGACGACCACGGCACGCGCGTGTTGCCGCGCGCCCGGTTGACCAGCTTGGAGATCGGGGTCAGCGCCCGCACCAGGTACGACGCGCGACCGGGCATGAGTTCAATTGTCTGGAGGGCGGCCAGCAACCCCTCCGGAGTACTGGGGTCGCCGTCGACCGCGTTGTAGGCCACGCCCACCTCGAGCACGCTGTGCGCGTCCGACGCGGCGACGCCCGGCAGCCCGAGCTCGCGCGCGAAGGCTGCCGCGTGCGCGTTGCCCTCGCCGCCCACTACGCGGGCGTTGTACGCCTCGACCCAGTCGACGAGGTGGCCGATCTCCTCGAGGCGCGGGTCATTGAGCATCGAGCCGCGGTACTTGTCGAACGGGTGCGGGATGCCCACGAGGCCGCCCTGCGCACGCACCGCGGCGATGGTCTCGTGGGCCGGCAGGCCGGGCGGCACCGCCTCGTGCAGGAACAGCGCGATCAGGTCGCCGTCGGCGGTCTTGACCTCCTCGCCGCAGATGACCGTGAGCCCGCCGGGAGCGGCGTCGCGGGCCCGGAGCACGCCGCTGATCGTGTCGTGGTCGGTGATCGCGAGGTGGGTCAGACCGCGCCGGGCCGCCGCCCGGACCACCGACTCGGGCGAGGCGAGGGAGTCGAACGACGCCGCAGTGTGACAGTGGAGGTCGATAAACGCCTTCACCGCGGGCGACCTGAGGGTTGTCGCCTGCGAGTCGGCCGCCGCACCCCCTCCTTCGCGAGCGAACCTGCGTGGCGCGTGCCATCGACCAGTTGAAGGAGGGAGCGGGGAGAGCTGCCGTCAGGCAGCCACTCGGAGGCGATCTCAGTCCGAAGAACTGGAATCGCCGGAGATGGCTGCCTGACGGCAACGACCACTAGATCTGCTGCACCAGCGACTTCTTGAAGAAGTCGAAGTGCTCGAGGGCGAGCCCGGTGCCCAGCGCCACGCAGTTGAGCGAGTTCTCGGCCACGTGGCAGGGCACCCCGGTGACCTGGGTCAGCAGCTTGTCGACGTTGCGCAGCAGGGACCCGCCGCCGGACATCACCATGCCCTTGTCGATGATGTCCGAGGACAGCTCGGGCGGCGTCTGCTCGAGGACGTTGCGCACCGCGGCCACCAGCATCTGGAGCGGGATCTCGATCGCCTCCATCGCCTCGGAGCTGGTGATCGGGATGGTGCGCGGCAGCCCGGCGATCAGGTCGCGCCCGCGGACCTCCATCGTGAGCTCGCGCTCGAGCGGCAGGGCCGTCCCGATCTGGATCTTGACCTCCTCGGCCGTCCGCTCGCCGATCATCAGGTTGTACTTCTTGCGGACGTAGGTGGCGATCGCCTCGTCGAACTTGTTGCCGCCCACGCGCAGGCTGTTGGACACCACGATGCCGCCGAGCGAGATGACCGCGATCTCGGAGGTGCCGCCGCCGATGTCGATGATCATGTTCCCCGACGGCCCGCTGATCGGCACGTTGGCGCCGATCGCGGCCGCCAGCGGCTCCTCGATCAGGTACGCCTCCTTGGCGCCCGCCTTGAGCGCCGCGTCGCGGACGGCGCGCTTCTCCACCGAGGTGACGCCGGCGGGCACGCTGATCATCACCTCCGGCCGCGAGGAGAAGCCGATCCGCCCGCGCTTCGCCTTGCCGATGAAGAAGCGCAGCATCGCCTCGGTGATGACGTAGTCGGCGATGACCCCGTCCTTCATCGGGCGGATGGCCTGGATGTTGCCGGGGGTCCGGCCGATCATCTCGCGGGCCTCCTCGCCCACGGCGACGATCCGGTTGTCCTCCCCCACGGCGACGACGGAGGGCTCGGTGATGACGATGCCCCTGCCCTTCACGTAGACGATGACGTTCGCGGTGCCGAGGTCGATGCCGATCTTCATGACGCGGGTGATGCTACTCCGTGGGGAGGGCGCGGCCCGATCGGGTCGCGGGGATGGTGGGGGGCGGCAGCCGGGTGGCGTCAGGCCTGGTCGGCCGATCGCGTGATGCTGGCGCCGAGCTGCTGGAACTTGCGGTCGATGTTCTCATACCCCCGGTGGACGTGGTGGGCGCCGTGGATGGTCGAGGTCCCCTCGGCCGCCAGGGCGGCCAGGATCAGCGAGGCGCCGGCCCGCAGGTCGCCGATGGACGCCTCGGCGCCGTGGAGGCGGACCGGGCCGTGGATCGACGCGTGGTGGGGGTCGAGGATGTCCACCCTGGCGCCGAGCTTGCGCAGCTCACTCATCCACTCGAGCCGGTCCTCGAAGATTGCCTCGTGGACCCGCGAGGTGCCCGCGGCCTGGGTGAGCATCACGCACAGGTTGGGCTGCAGGTCGGTCGCCAGCCGCGGGTAGGGCGCGGTCTCGATGTCCAGGGCACGCAGGTCGCCGGGCCCGACGCCCGACGCGTCCACCTCGATCGTGTGCTCGCCGCAGGCGACCGGCACGCCGACCTGGCCGAACACCTCCACGAGCGCCCCGATGTGCTGGCAGGCGGCGTTCTCGAGCACCAGGTGCCCGCCGGTCACCGCGGCCGCCACGAGGAACGTGCCGGTCTCGATGCGGTCCGGGACGACCTTGTGCGTGGCGCCCCGGAGGCGGCGCTGGCCGTGCACGACGATGGTGTCGGGCTCGGTGCGCTCGACGTCGGCGCCCATCTTCACGAGGAAGGCGATCAGGTCGTCCACCTCGGGCTCCTGGGCCGCCGGGCGGATCGTGGTGGTCCCCTCGGCCAGGCACGCCGCGAGCATCGCGTTCTCGGTGCCCATGACCGTGACGAACGGGAACAGGACCTCGCCGCCCCGGAGCCGGCCGGGCGCCTCGGCGAAGTAGTAGCCGTTGCGGTACGCGATGTCGGCGCCGAGGGCCCGCATGGCGTCCACGTGGAGGTTCACGGGCCGCCGGCCGATGCGGTCGCCGCCCGGGTTGCTGATGATGACGCGGCCGAAGCGCGACAGGAGCGGTCCCAGCAGGATGAACGAGGCGCGCATCTTGGCAGCGGCCTCGAGCGGCACGAACAGCCAGTCCACATCGCCCGCGGCCACCTCGTAGACGCCGGGGGACGGGTGGTCGACCACGACGCCGAGATCGGCCAGGACCTCCGCCATGACGCGGACGTCCTCGATCTCGGGCATGTTCTCGAGCCGACAGCGCTCGCCGGTGAGGACCGATGCCGCGAGCAGCTTGAGGGCGGCGTTCTTCGCCCCGCTGACATGGACGGTGCCCCGGAGCGGCCGACCGCCCTCGATCCGGAACGCCTCCGGGGCGGGCTGCTCGGGGTGGTACTCCCAGTGGAAGGGCCGGGCGTCAGCCATCGTCAGCCGCGCGGCCGCGGGCCCTCACGGCGGTGGCGTTCAGCGATGCGGATGTGGAGCAAGGTCCGCTGCAGCTCGGCGCGCGCCGCGGACAGGTCGGCGCCCTCGTGGAAGCCCGACTCGAGGGCGCGCTGCGCCTCCGTGCGGGCCTCCTGGGCCTTCTCGAGGTCGATCTCCGCGGCGAGGCTGGCCGTCTCGGCCATCACCACCACCTTGTCGGGCCGCACCTGGAGGAACCCGCCCACGATGGCGAAGACCTCCTCGTGGCCCTCCTTGCGGATCTTGAGCTCGCCCAGGCCGAGCAGGCTGGCCAGGGGTGCGTGGTGCGGCAGGATCCCGAGCTCGCCCTCGATGCCGGGCACGAGCACCATGTCGACGTCGTCCGAGTACGCCAGCCGCTCCGGCGTCACGATCTCAAGGTGGAGGGTCATCGTCTAGGTCCCTCAAACCGCCAGGCCTCTCGGCCTGCCGCCTTACTCGCCCTTGCGTGCCCTTCGGGCCCGAGGGGCTCGACGGTCGGCAGGCCTGCGGCCTTGCGGGGTCCCACGGAGCGGCTGCTCACCCATCCATGCGACCCGAGACCGAGGTCCTGGCGACGGCCGCCCATCGAGGGCGTGGAGAAGCTGGTTGAGAACTGGAACCGCGCGTGCGCGGGCGGCTGGAGCAGCGAGCGCCTCGGGCCCGAAGGGCACGTGAAGCGAGCGCAGCCGGCCGCCGAGAGCGGGCGCGAGATCATGCCGCTCAACCCGCCAGCTTGGCCGCGTTCTCGCGGACGTCGTCGAGGGTGCCCGCGAGGAAGAAGGCCTGTTCGGGGAGCGTGTCCGCCTTGCCCTCCAGGATCTCCTTGAACGACGCCACGGTGTCGCGGATCGGGACGTACTTGCCGCTCCGGCCGGTGAACACCTCGGCCACGAAGAACGGCTGGCTCATGAACCGCTGGAGGCGGCGCGCCCGGGCCACGGTCGCCTTGTCCTCCTCGGACAGCTCGTCGATGCCCAGGATCGCGATGATGTCCTGCAGGTCGCGCAGGCGCTGCAGCACGCGCTTTGTCTCCTGCGCCACGTCGTAGTGCTCGTTGCCCACCACCAGCGGGTCGAGGACGCGCGAGGTCGAGGTCAGCGGGTCGACCGCCGGGTAGATGCCCAGCTCCGCGATGGACCGCTCGAGGCGGATCGTGGAGTCGAGGTGGGCGAACGTCGTCGCGGGCGCCGGGTCCGTGTAGTCGTCGGCGGGGACGTACACCGCCTGGAGCGAGGTGATCGAGCCCTTCTTGGTGGAGGTGATCCGCTCCTGGAGCGCGGCCATCTCGGTCGCGAGGTTGGGCTGGTAGCCCACCGCCGAGGGCATCCGGCCGAGCAGGGCGGAGACCTCGGAGCCCGCCTGGGTGAAGCGGAAGATGTTGTCGATGAACAGGAGGACGTCGCGGCCCTCCTCGTCGCGGAAGTACTCGGCCATCGTCAGCGCGGTCAGGCCGACGCGCTGGCGGGCGCCGGGCGGCTCGTTCATCTGGCCGAACACGAACGCCGTGCTCTTGATGACGCCCGACTCGGTCATCTCGTGGATGAGGTCGTTGCCCTCGCGCGAGCGCTCGCCGACGCCGGCGAACACCGACACCCCGGCGTGCTCCTTGGCGACGTTGTTGATGAGCTCCTGGATGATGACCGTCTTGCCGACGCCCGCGCCGCCGAAGATGCCGACCTTGCCGCCCTTGCGGAACGGGCACACGAGGTCGATGACCTTGAGCCCGGTCTCGAAGACCTCGACCTCGGTCGTCTGGTCCTCGAAGGACGGGGGCTTGCGGTGGATCGGCAGGATGTGGTCCTGGCTCACGGGGCCCCTGCCGTCGATCGGGTGGCCCAGCACGTCGAACACACGCCCGAGCGTGACCTCGCCCACCGGGACCGAGATCGGGGCGCCGGTGTCCGCGACCGCCGTGCCGCGGGCCAGGCCGTCGGTCGTGGTCATGGCCACGGCGCGCACCCAGTTGTTGCCCAGGTGCTGCTGGACCTCGCAGACCAGCGGCGGCTGGCCCTCGCGGATGATCTCAACCGCGTTGTAGATCGACGGCAGTTCGCCGGCGGGGAACTCGATGTCGACGACCGGACCGGTGATCTGGATGACCCGGCCGATCGCGGAAGGGGCGGCGGTCGCCATGGGTGGTGTGCCTCCTCGTTCGCGCTGGCCTAGCGGGCCGATGCGCCGCTTGCGATCTCGACCATCTCGCGAGTGATGTTTGCCTGGCGGACCTTGTTGTACGAGAGCGTGAGGTCGTCGATGAGCTCCTCGGCGTTCTCGGTTGCGTTCTTCATGGCGACCATGCGGGACGATTCCTCGCTGGCCTTGGCCTCGAGCACCGCCTGGAACAGGCGGGTCGCGACGTAGCGCGGGAGGAGCGCCCGGAGGAAGTCGCCGGGGTTGGGCTCGAACAGGAACTGGTTGCCGGGGATGCCCACCGTGTCCTCCGACGGGACCACCGGCAGCAGCTGCTCGAGCACCGGCTTCTGGGTGAGCGTGGAGATGAAGCGCGAGTACACGACGTCCACCCGGTCGTACGACCCGGCGACGAAGTCGTCGGTGACGAGGCGGGCCAGCGGCAGCGTGTCGTTGAATGAGGGGCGGTCGCCGAAGCCCTCGAAATGCGCGGCGATCGGCACGCCGGCCCGGCGCATCGCGTCGCGGCCCTTGCGGCCCACCGTGGCCACCTTGAGCTCGCCCGGGTGCTCGACGATCTCGCGCAGGGCATACCGGACGGTGTTGGTGTTGAGCGCCCCGGCCAGGCCGCGGTCGCTGGTCATGATCACGATCAGCCGGTTGTGGGGACCGCCGAGGTCCCGGCCGGCGAGCAGCGGGTGGTCCTCGCCCGAGAGCACGGCCGCCAGGTCGGCGATCACCTCGTCGACCTTCTCGCGGTAGGGACGCGAGGCGAGCGTGGCGTCCTGGGCCCGGCGCAGCTTGGACGCCGCGACGAACTGCATCGCCCGGGTGATCTGCTTGATGTTCTTCGCAGACCCGATGCGGCGCCGGATCTCACGCTGGCTGGGCATCGCGACCGCCTATGCCATGAACGACTTGCGGAACTCGTCGATCGCCTCGTCGAGCGCCGACGAGAGGTCGTCGGAGAGCGTCTTCGTGGCGCCGAGGTCCTTGAGGATGGCCGGGCGCTCGGTCTCGAGGAACCGGTACAGGCCGATCTCGAAGTCCTTCACGCGCGGCGTCGGGATGTCGTCGAGCTTGCCCGTGGTGGCGGCGACGAGGATCGCCACCTGCTTCTCCACCGGCAGCGGCTGGTACTGCGGCTGCTTGACGATCTCGGACAGCTTCTCGCCGCGATTGAGCTGGTCCCGGGTGGCCTTGTCGAGGTCGCCCGCGAACTGCGCGAAGGCGGCCAGGGCGCGGTACTGCGCGAGGTCGAGCTTGAGCGGGCCCGCCACCTTCTTCATCGCCTTGGTCTGCGCCGCGGAGCCGACGCGCGAGACCGAGATGCCGATGTTCATGGCCGGCCGCTGACCGGCGTTGAACAGGTCGGTCTCGAGGAAGATCTGGCCGTCGGTGATCGAGATCACGTTGGTCGGGATGTAGGCGGAGACGTCGTTCGCCTGGGTCTCGATGATCGGCAGGGCCGTGAGGCTGCCGCCGCCGTTGTCAGCGTTCATGCGCGCGGCGCGCTCGAGCAGCCGGCTGTGGAGGTAGAACACGTCGCCCGGGTACGCCTCGCGGCCGGGCGGCCGGCGGAGGAGCAGGGCCATCTCGCGGTAGGCCCATGCGTGCTTGGACAGGTCGTCGTAGACGCACAGGGCGTCCTTGACGAGGTTGCCGCCCAGGGTGACGCCGACCTCCATGATCTCCTCGCCCATGGTCACGCCGGCGTACGGGGCGAGGTACTGGAGCGGCGCGGGGTCCTCGGCGCCGGCGACGACCACGATGGTGTGCTCCAGAGCGCCGTACTTCTCGAGGGTGGCCACGGTCTGGGCGACCGTCGAGAGCTTCTGCCCGATGGCGACGTAGATGCAGGCGAGGTCGCCGCCCTTCTGGTTGATGATCGTGTCGATCGCGACGGCGGTCTTGCCGGTCTGGCGGTCGCCGATGATCAGCTCGCGCTGGCCGCGGCCGATCGGGATCAGCGCGTCGATGGCCTTGAGGCCGGTCTGGACCGGCGTGTCCACCGACTGGCGCGTGATGACGCCCGGCGCGATGCGCTCGACGGGACGGGTCTTGGTGTGCGGGATGTCGCCCTTGCCGTCGATCGGGCGGCCGAGCGGATCGACGACACGGCCGAGCAGGCCCGCCCCGACCGGCACCTCGACCACGCGGCCGGTGGTGCGGACGGTGTCCCCCTCCTTGATGGCGGTGGCGTCGCCGAGGATGACCGCGCCGACCGTCTCCTCCTCGAGGTTGAGCGCCATGCCCATCACCCCGCCGGGGAACTCGAGCAGCTCGGACATCAGGGCGGCGTCGAGGCCGTACACCTGTGCGATCCCGTCGCCCACCTCGACGACGGTCCCGACACTGCGGGTCTCCGTCGCGGCGTCGAAGTCCTGGATCTGGCTCTTGATGATGCTGATGATCTCGTCTGACCGGATGGCCATGGCGTCTCCGTATCGGGCGTTCGCGGGCTCGTTCGTTGGGGCCGGTGAGCGCCGGCGCCGGTTGGCGTTGGGCTAGCGGGGGCGACCCCCCGCGTGAAGCTGGTCGCGAAGCCGCTCGAGGCGGCCGCGAATTGAGGCGTCGAGGAGCTGGTCCCGGATCTGGACGGTGACACCGCCGATGAGGGCGGGGTCGACCGCGGCCTGCAGGTCCACGCGGGCCCCGGCCATCGTCTCGACGCGGGCGCGGATGGCGTCCGTCTCGTCGCCCGTGAGCGGGACCGCCGAGGTGACGGTCGCCATCACGATGCCGCGGTGGGTGTTGAGCAGGCGGTTGAACTCCGCGCTCACGCGCGGAAGCGTCTTGGCCCGGCCCCGGGTGATGAGGAGCTCGACCAGCCGCACCGCCGCCGGCTGGACCCGGCCCTCGAGCAGGCGTGCCGCGAGCGCCGTCCGCTCGGCGAGCGGCACGGCCGGGCTGTCCACGATCTGCTCGACCTCCGCCAAGGCGAGGATGTCGCTGGCGTAGGCGAGGTCCTCGTTCCAGACGTCGAGGGCGTCGTCGGCGAGGGCCACCTCGAAGGCGGCCTCCGCGTAGCGCCGGGCGGCGGTGACGGGGCGGGACATCAGTTCCTCGACCCGCCGGAGGATTCCGCGAGGAAGTCGGCGACCAGCTTGCGCTGGCGGTCGCCGGTCATGCTCTCGGCGACGACGCGGCCCGCGGCCGCGAGCGCGAGGTCGGTGACCTCGCCCCGGAGCTCCGCGATCGCCTTCTGCTTCTCGGCCTCGATCTCGGCCCCCGCCCGCTCGCGCAGTCGGGCGAGCTCCTCGCGCGTGGCGGCGATGTCCGCCTCGCGGGCATCCGCCGACGCCTTCTGGGCTCGGGCGATGATCTCGTTGGCCTCTCGGCGGGCCTCGTTGAGGGCGGCCAGGTGCTCCTGTTCGGCCGAGTCCCGGTCGCGGCGGGCCTGCTCGGCGTCCCGGAGGCCCTGCTCGATGCGGTCCCGCCGGTCGCCCAGCGTCCTCGAGATCGGACCGAACGCGAACAGCTGGAGGATGACGAACAGCAGGACGAAGTTGAGCAGGGCGACGATCAGCCAGAACCCGTTGATGACGAGCCCGCTGCTCTCGGCGGCGGGAGCCGCCGCGGACGCGAGGCCCGGGGCGACCACGAGGAACTCCATGTCGTCCGCTCGAGACCGCTACTTGGCGGCCGGGTTGAGGAAGATGATGAGCACGCCGACGACGAACGCCAGCACGCCGAGCCCCTCGGCGAACGCGGCGCCGATGATGAACGTGGCCCGGATGATGCCCGCGGCGTCGGGGTTGCGGCCCATCGCGCTGGTCGACATGCCGGTCAGGATGCCGATGCCAATGCCGGGGCCGATGACGCCCATCGCGGCAAGGCCGGCGCCGATCAGTTCCATCGAGTCTCTACCTCCACTGGCGCCCGCTCGGCGCGGACGCTCCTCTCGTGATGTGGTGGGCGGGGTGCCTCAGTGCGACGGGACGGCCCCGACGGGCGCGCCCTCGCCGACGGTGTGACCGGCGGCCGGCTCCGATTCGGCGTGGGCCTCCTCGTCGTGGCTCTCGATCGCGATCAGCGTGAACATCAGGGTCAGGACGCTGAAGATTAGCGCCTGCACGAAGCCGATGAACCCCTCGAGGGCCACGAACGGCAGCGGCAGGACGCCCAGCAGCAGGGCCGTGAACACCCCGAGCATGATGCCCCCGCCATACAGGTTGCCGAACAACCGGAAGGCCAGCGTGACGGGCTTGAAGAACTCGAGCAGGAACTCGATCAGGCCCACGAACAGGTCGATGAGCCCGTCCACGAAGCTCCGCCGGAACCCGCGGAAGTTGAAGAACTTGCCCAGGTAGCGCCGCACGCCCAGGCGCCGGACGCCCTCGACGTGGAACAGCAGGAAGCTGAACAGCGCGAGCCCGACGGTGATGTTGATGTCGCTCGTGGGCGTGCGCAGCCAGCTGATCTTGTCCCCGAAGATGAGCATGTCCGTCCAGTTGGCCAGCATGATGAACACGAACAGGGCGGCGAAGATGCCGACGTACGGCCGGGCTGCGGGGCCGCCCAGCGCCATCGCGAAGTCCTCGAGCGCCTCGTAGACGTACTCGACGGCGTTCTGGAACGGCTTGGGCAGGCGCTGGAGGTTCTGCGCCACCCCGACGAAGACCACGATCATCAGGATCATCACGATCCAGGACACGACGATCGTGTTGGTGATGCTCGGGTGGAAGTCGACCACCAGCGATCCGGTCGGCTCGGTGGCCCGCGGCGCGAAGTCGAACACGACCGTGGGCGCGATCAGCTCGAGGTTGCCGTTGATGCCTTCCTTGGGCCCGGGGAAGCCCGGCGGCGCGAGCACGATGCCGGCCAGGACGTCGAGCACGAGGATGGCGATGATCGCGATCAGGAGCTTGCGGTTGCGGGATATGCCGCCCCGGGGAGCGTCGAGCTGGGAGGCAGTCGAGGGGGGCGTCGTGGCTTCGGTCACGGATACCCCACCGCGGTGGGCGCCGCCGCGGCTCGTTGGCGCCCCTCGTTCCTCATGTCAGCCGAACCTCGCCAGAAACCGTTTGATCAACCTGGCCACGGCCACGCTGCTGAGGCCGAAACCCGCCAGCGCCCCGCCCACGGTGAAGACCGGCAGTGTCCCGAGCTGCTGGTCGATCCACCATCCAGCGAGGACGCCGGCGATGGTGCCCACGAAGAACGTGATGCCGATCTCGGAGAACAACACGAGGTAGACGCCGAGACTGTCGTTCATGGGCGACCCTTCACCGCGGCGCAGATCATACCAGAGGCCTCAGGCGCCACGGCAGCCCCATTTCGGGGCCGCGGTCACTGCAGGGTGAGCACCGCGTCGAGGTCCACGCGACCGTTGCCGTAGGGCTTGAGGACGATGGTGTGCGAGACGCCCGGCGTGAGCGAGCGCACGTACAGCACCCGCCGGTACTGCGTGCTGGAGGACCGCTCGCTGACCGCCCCAACGTACACGCCGTCGACGTACACGCGCAGGTAGCCCCGGGTCTTGGCGCGCGAGGCGACGATGGCGAACTGCCGCGCCGTCGTTACCGTCTTGAACGTGGCCGTGGCGGAGGTGGAGGTCGCGTACCGCTCACTGCTGCCGGAGTAGCTCGAGGACTTCACCGTCCCCCACGACCCGTGGTAGACGATGGCGGAGCTCGCGCTCTCCGTCCGCGCGACACGGGTCACGAGCGAGCTCGCGTACGCCGAGGTGGCGCCCTTCCTGTCGGTCGTGCGGACGCCCCACACGAAGTGGTAGCTCGAGCTCACCGAGAAGGTCCGCGACGCGGTGGTCGTCGAGGACACGAGCGTGGACGTCCAGCGCGCGCCGCCATTGGTGCTCTGGGCGATCCGGTAGCTCGAGACGCTCGTGTTCGACGCGGTCACGGCGCACCAGCCGAGCCGGACGGGGGTGGTGCTGCCGATGGTCGAGCCGCTGACGAGGCTGACCGACGGGGCGCGGGTGACCGGGGTGGCGGACCGACCGTTGGCGCCTGGCCGGTCGACGATCACGGCCACCGGGATCGAGGCGGTCGTGAGCCCGTCGCTCAGGGTGAAGCTGAAGAGGTCGGTCGCGGTGGAGCAGGAGTACGGGTAGTAGGTGACGATGTGGCCATCGGTCGTCACGCGGCCGATCGTGCCAGTCGTGTTCAGCGCAGCAACGGTCAGGGGCTGCCCGGTGTCGCCGGCGCCGGCGCTGATGTTGGGGTCCCCCAGGACGTCGATGACGGTGGGGTTGATCACGCCGACGTGCTGGATCTGGAGCGATCCCGACACCGGGCTGTTGGTGATGGTCACCGCGATGCTCGCGGGGTCGGAGTCCACGAGGCCGTCGCTCGCCTGGACGGTGAAGGAGTCGCTGCCCGTCGCGTTGGCGTCCGGCGTGTAGGTCCACTCGCCGGTGGCGGGATCGATGGTCGCGTGGCCCAGCGTGCCGTCGGTGCCGATCGCGTACGAGGCGATGGGGTCGCTGTCCGGGTCGGAGCAGTTGGCCGGACCCGAGGCCGCGACGTTCATGACCACGTCGAGCGTGGCGGTCGGGGCGCAGTCCGGCTTGCGGTTGTTGATCGAGATGGCCTGCTGGACCTGGGGGGCGGCGTTGTAGTCCGCGTTGCCGGGCTGGTCCGCGTCGAGCACGCAGCTGCCCGCGGAGGCCGTGATGGTCACCACTCCGGAGACGTCGATCGAGCACGTGGCGCTCGAGGCCGGGTCCACCGTGATCGCCACCGGGAGGCCGCTCGTCGCGCTCGCGGCCGGCGTGAAGGTGTCGTTGATGAGGACGGGGCTCGGGTCGGCCGACGTGAAGGCGACCGTCTGGCCGGCCTTGGCGATCGGGACGTCCTGGTCGACCGCCGGTGCCGCCGAGTAGTCGGCGTTGCCGCCCTGCGAGGCCCGGATGGTGCACGTCCCCGCGCCGACGATCGTCACCGTGGCCCCGTTGGCCCCGCCGGTGGTGCACACGCCCGTGGTCTGGGAGGCGAAGGACACGGCGAGGCCGCTGCTCGCGGTCGCGTCGCCGTCGACGCTGAACGGTGCGTCGCCGAACGACTTGCCGGTGACGCCGGAGAGGTCGAACGAGATGGTCTGGGCAGCCTGGCCGATGGTGAACAGGATCGCCTCGCTCGTCCCGGGCGCGTAGTTGGAGCTGCCCGCGTAGGACGCGGTCGCCGAGTAGGACCCGACGTTGGTCGGGGCGGTCGCAGTAGGACCGTAGGTGGTGCCGCCCGTCCCGACGTAGCTGAACGTGACCGCGGGCGACAGGACCTCGCCGATCCCCGTGACGCCGTACGCGAAGCCAGAGGCCGCGTGCGGCGTGCCGTCGTACGCCGTGCTCGGCGCCGTGATCGAGAACACTGGCGCGGCCTGGTCGATGGTCAGCGACCCGTCGACGTAGCCGAAGGTGTAGTCGTCGGCCGCCGCGCCCGAGCAGTGGATCGCGTACGGGCTCCCTGGCCACCTGGTCGTGGGCGCCGGTCACGCCGCAGGTGGGGGCCGTGGTGACGACCGCCGCGGTGTCCGAGCCCTGCCACGTGCCGTAGCTGAAGCTGAACGTCGGGTCGGCGTCGCCATAGGTGATCTCGTGGCTCACCGCGGTGACGGTCTGGGCTGCGGGGCTGACGGTGAAGCCCTGGTCCACGGGCGTCGCCGCCTCGAACGTCGCGTCGCCGTCCTGGGTGGCCTCGATGGTGCAGGTGCCGTGGTGGACGATGGTGACCGTGGCCGTGGTCGGGTCCGCGGTGAACGCGTCCGGCGCCACCGTGCAGACGCCGGTCGTCAGGCTCGTGAACGTGATCTCGAGCGCCGCATCGGTGCTGGCGCTGATCCCGAACGGAGCCGCGCCATAGGTCGTGTCAGTGAGCGCGCCGAACGTGATCGTCTGGGGCGTGGAGCCGGCCGCCAGGGTCGGGAGCGGGAGGATCGCGGCGAGGAGCGCTGCGGTGATGAGGGCGGCGGAGAGGCGGCGCATCGAGGACCCCCTACGGACAGGTGACATTGTCGGCTGTGCCGAACGCGGAGAAGGAGCCGGCCGTGACGTGAACGACGGCCTTCCATGGACCACTGCCGGTGAACGTGTGTGTCACGGTCTGGCCGGACCCCGCCCCGTCCGTGAACGTCCACGCGTACTTCGCCCCGCTGATCTTCGTGGCCGAGAAGGTCACGGTGCTCGAGCTGACACAGTGGTACGAGACTGACGGCTGCGGCGTCGGCGTCGGCTTCGGGGTCGGGCGCGGGGTCGGGCGCGGGGTCGGGCGCGGGGTCGGGCGAGGCGTGGGCTGCGGCGCGGGAGGCGCGGTCGGGCGCGGTGTCGGCCTGGGAGTCGGACGGGGCGTCCGCCGCGGCGTGGCGCGCGGCGACGGGCTGGGCGACGGCCCGGGCGTGGACGCGAGGGCCGGGCTCGGCGTGGCGCCGGGCGACGGAGAGCCCACCGCCCCCGCGCTCGGCGCGCTCGTGAACAGCGAAGGCGACGAGATGCCCACGGCCGCCAGCGCGGACGGCGGCGGGCTGGCAGACGGCGAGAGCATCCCGGGTGCCACGTACACGACCCCGAGCAGGACGACGCAGATGGCCAGGAGCACCGCCACCGAGTCGCGCCACAGCCGCCGCCGGCCCGGGACCGGCGGCTCCGGCGCCATCGGCGTGGCCGCGACCGCCGCGACTGGCCATGACGCCGCGGCGGCGGCGGGGCGGCTCGAGGTTCGGGGCACGGCGACGTCGGCTGGCGTCGGCGTCGGCTCGGGCGCGGCAGGGACTGGCCTCGGCGAAGGCTCGGATGCGGCCGCGACTGGCATCGGCGTCGGCTCGGGCGCGGCGAGGAGGGGCCTCGGCTGCCGGGGCACCGGGAGGAGGTGCGGCGGTGGCGGGGGCTCGAGCACGGACCCGGGCGCGGCGGCACGGGGATCAGGGGCCGGATCGGCACGCGACGTTGCCGGCTCGAGCGCGTCAATCGACTCGGCCTGCGCCGAACCCGTCAGTGCCGCCACCCTCAGGGCTACGGCGTCGGGGTCGGCGGACTCGCCCGCCGGAGCGGTCTCGATGCCCGCCTCCTCGACCGCCGCGGTGACCGCGTCCATCTCCGCTGCCGCGAAGGCCCGCGCGGCCACGGCGGCGGCGGCGGCGAACTGGGCGGCCGCGGCGGCGGCACCGGCGGCGGCCTTCGCCGCAGCCTCGGCGGCCTGTGCGTTCGGGCGGTCGACGGCGCCGATCCGCCAGGCGATGTCGTCCTCGCTCAACTGCGGGGTCGGCGACTCGACGGCGCGGCTGGTCGCCTCCTTGTGCCGCCGGCGGCGCGCCTGCACCAGGAGGATCGTGATCACCACCGCCAGGATGGCGGCAAGCAGGATGACCAGCGGAAGCGGCGGCATGTCCCCTCAGGATCCTCGGGCGCAGCGGCCCGGCGCGGATGCTACACCGCGGCCCCTCGCCCGACGCTGGGACAGTGGTCCTATCGGGGCAGGGCGTCCCGCCTACCCGTCGTCGGAGCCCTCGTACGACTCGGCCTCGGAGCCCTCGTACGACTCGGCGTCGAGCGCGCCGCTGTCGCCGCGGGCGAGCAGGAACAGCCCGATCCCGGAGGCCACGCCCAGGCCAAGGAAGGCGTAGACCTGCTGGTACGTCGAGAGGACGATCGAGCCCACGGCGAGCACGATGCAGATGCCGTAGATCACGAGCACGGTCTGCGCGTGCGAGAGGCCCAAGTCCAGCAGCCGGTGGTGGATGTGGCCGCGGTCGGGGGTGAACGGCGAGTGGCCCGTGGCGAGCCGCCGGACGATGATCCAGAAGGTGTCGATGATCGGCACGCCCAGCACCAGCAGGGCCACGGCCACCTTGGCCGCGCCCAGGATCGACAGGATCGCGAGCATGTAGCCCACGAACATGACGCCGGTGGTCCCGATGAAGACCTGCGCGGGGTGGAAGTTCCAGCGCAGGAACCCGAGCAGGGATCCGGCGAGGACGAAGCAGAGCACACCGACCATGGGCTGGCCGGTGACGCCGATGGCGGTGGTGAACGAGATCGTCCCCAGCGTCACCGAGGCGATGATCGCGATGCCCGACGAGAGCCCGTCGAGCCCGTCGATGAAGTTGATGCTGTTGATCATGCCCAGGATCCAGATGAGCGTGAACCCGACCGCGGCGGCCGGCACCAGCGGGATCGTGCCCGGGCCGACCGGGTTGTTGATGAATGTCGGCATCACGCCCGCCACGACGGCGACGGCGGCCACGGCCAGCTGGGTCAGGAGCTGCCACCTGGCGCGGATCTGGAAGGCGTCGTCGAGCAGGCCGAGCAGCATCGCCACGAGGCCGCCGAACATGACCGCGAGGAAGGTGGACGTCTCGGGCCGGTTCGGGTCGGGGAGCAGCTCCAGGTGCTCGTCGAGCAGGACGACGACCGTGGCGACCAGCAGGAACGAGACCGCCACCGCGACGCCGCCGCCGCGCGGGACCGGGGCCGCGTTCACCCGCCGGTGGTTGGGCTGGTCCACCGCGCCCAGCCGGGTCGCGGCCCGCACGACGACCGGCGTGGCCAGGAACGACAGCAGCGACGAGGCGATGAACGCCGCGACGAGGATCGGCAGGTCGGTGCCCAACGTCGCGATCAGCTTCATCGGGTGCGTGGGCTCCTCGGCGGCTGCAGCGGCACGGCTCAGGCGCGGTCGCGCGGCAGGCCGGGCACGGGGAAGCGCGCGGTCAGGGCGAGCACCTCGCCGCTGATCCGGTCGTGGACGCCGGCCGTCTCCCGGTCGCGGATCGCGGACACGATCAGGCGCCCGATCTGGCGCATCTCGTCGGGGCCCATGCCCCGGCTCGTGGTGGCGGGCGTCCCGACCCGGATGCCGGACGCGATGTTGGGCGGGTTCTGGTCGAACGGGATGGCGTTCTTGTTGACCGTGATCCCGACGTCGTCGAGCAGCGCCTCGGCCTCCCTGCCCGTCACGCCGAGCGGGGTCACGTCGACGAGCATCAGGTGGTTGTCGGTGCCGCCCGAGACGAGGCGGGCGCCGGCCTGGGCGAGCGTCTCCGCGAGCACGCGGGCGTTCTCGATGGTCCTGGCCTGGTCGGCCCGGAAGCCGTCGGTCTGCGCGAGGTGGAGCGCGACCGCCTTGGCGGCGATGACGTGCATCAGCGGGCCGCCCTGGACACCCGGGAACACGCTCTTGTCGATCGCGGCCGCGAGCGTGTTCTTGCCCAGGGCCGGGAAGTCGGCGCGGTCGATGCCCTCGGGCAGGTCGGCGCGCGCGAAGACGAGGCCGCCCCGCGGGCCGCGCAGCGTCTTGTGGGTGGTCGTGGTGACGATGTCCGCGTGCGGGAAGGGGCTCGGGTGCAGGTCAGCCGCGACCAGCCCGGCGAAGTGCGCCATGTCCACGAACAGCAGCGCGCCGACGCCGTGGGCGATCGCCGCCAGGCGCTCGAAGTCCCACACGCGCGGATAGGCGGACGCGCCCGCGACCAGCACCTTCGGCCGGACCTCGGCGGCCTGCGCCTCGATGGCGTCGTAGTCGAGGCGCTCGGTCTCGCGGTCGACGCCGTAGGCGTGGACCTCGTACAGCCGCCCGGAGAAGTTGACCGGCGAGCCGTGCGTGAGGTGGCCGCCGTGGGCGAGGCTGAGGCCGAGGATCCGGTCGCCCGGCTTCACGACCGCGAAATAGGCCGCCATGTTGGCCTGGGCGCCCGAGTGGGGCTGGACGTTGACATGGTCAGCGCCCGGGAACAGGGCCAGCGCGCGCACCCGGGCGAGGTCCTCCACCACGTCCACGTACTCGCAGCCGCCGTAGTAGCGCCTGCCCGGCAGGCCCTCCGCGTACTTGTTGGTCAGCCAGGAGCCCTGCGCCTCCTCCACCGCGGCGTAGACGTAGTTCTCGCTCGCGATCAGCTCGATCTTGTCCGTCTGGCGATGGCGCTCGCTCTCCATCGCTGCCCACAGCTCGGGGTCCACCTCCGAGATGGGCGCCCAGCCGGCGGGCGGTACGGCGGTCTCGGGCACGGGGACCTCCTCGACGGGAACGGGACAAGGCTGGCGACGCGGTGCATTCTCCCATGAGTCGGGTGGCCCGCGAGGCGGCGCTCCACGTGGCGGACGGCTGTGGCGCGAGCGGGGTGACGGTGGGACCGCGGCGTCGGCGGCGCGCTACGCGTCGTCCACGTCCCAGGTGCCGATCGCGTGGGCGAGGCCCGCCTCGGTGAGCGCCGCGGCGATCTCCGCCGACGGGATCGCCCCCTCGCGCAGGATCGACGGCCAGTCGAGGGTGCAGTCGACGACGGTCGACGGCTGGCCGGCGCGGACCGGCCCGCCGTCGATCACGAGCGCGAGCGACGAGCCGAGCCGCTCGAGGATCTCCGCCGCGTCGCGGGCGTCGGCCTCCCCCGAGCGGTTGGCGGAGGTGGTGGGCAGCGGGCCGAGCACGGCCGCGAGCGCACGGGGCGTGGGGTGGTCCGGCACGCGGACCCCGATGGTGGGCGCGCCGCCCGCGAGCACGCGCGGCAGTCGCGCCCCGGGCTGCACGGGGAGCACCAGCGTCAGGCCGCCGGGCCAGAACCGCTCGGCCAGGACGGCCGCCGCGGTCGAGACGACGCCGAGCACATCGGCCTGCGCGGCGTCGGCGAGCAGCACCGCCACCGCCTTCTCGGGCGGGCGCTGCTTGGCGGCGAACAGCCGCTCGATCGCGTCGGGCAGCGCCATGTCGGCGGCGATCCCGTAGACCGTGTCGGTCGGGACCGCGACGATCCCTCCGGCGCGCAGGACGGCGACCGCCTCGGCGTGGGCGTCCTGGCCGTCGGGGACGAGCCGGGCGGTCACCGCGATCCCGTCGCGAGCGGCGCCTCGCCCCTGCGCAGCGGCTCGGCCGACGAGCGGGCCAGCCGCTCGGCGTTGCGGGCGGCAACCGCGGGCGGCGCGAGCACCAGCTGCTCGATGAGCTCCGCGGCCCCCTCGTCGGCCACCGGGCGGGCCAGGTACCGCGCCACGCGCCGCACCTCGGGCACGGCGCTCGGCATGCAGGCGCCGTGGCCCGCGTCCCAGATCATCTCCGCGTCGTTGAGCGAATCGCCGATCGCGAGCACGCGGCTCATCGGGATGCCGGCCCGCCACGCCAGCCACGCGACGGCACGGCCCTTGGAGACGCCGGGCGAGACGAACTCGAGGAACTGCGGGTGCGACACCGTCACGTCCGCCCGCCCGGCGAAGACCCGCCGGCCCTCCTCGACCACCTCCATCGGGCGGCCCGCCTCGCCCACCGCGATCACCTTGCTGACCGGGCGGGTGATCCAGGCCACGAGGTCCGGCACGACCTGCGCGTTGGTGCCCAGGTAGCCGCCGTAGGCCTCGAACCGCGGGTCATGCGCCCAGACCACGATCCGCTCGAGGACGTTGATGTGCGGGTCGAGGCCGTGAGCGCGGCACCAGCGGACGACGTCGCGGGCGGCGGCCGGGGCCAGCGGCGCGTGGTGGATGACCCGGCCCACCCGACCGCGCGCCCGGGCTGTCGCCGCCACCGCGGCCTCGCGGCGCGCCGGCATCGCCCGGATCACGGCCCCCTGGTGGCCGATGAGCGGCGTCGCGAGGCCGAGCAGGTTCGCGAAGACCACGGCCGAGCTCGGCATCCGCCCCGTCGCGAGCAGCACCTCGACGCCCCGTTCGCGCGCGGCGGCGATCGCGGCCCGCGTCCGCTCGCGCACGGCAAGGTCCGCGTCCACGAGCGTGCCGTCGATGTCGAGCACGATCAGGCCGATCGGGAACGCGGGCTCGGGCCGGGCGGCGGGGCGGCAGTCGGGGATCACGGCCGGCCTTCGGGCGCGGCGCTCGCGTCGCCGGCACCGCTCGCGGCGGCGTCCGTCGCGCCGCGGCGGTCGACTCGGGCGAGGCGCGGCAGCCCGGCGAGGTCCGACTGCACCGAGCACCGCCAGCCCGGCAGCGTGCGGGCGACCGCGTCCGCCACGGCCTCGCCCTGGTCGGCGCCGATCTCGAGGAACGCCACCCCGTCGCCAGCGAGGACCGCGGGCAGGCGGAGGAGCAGCCGCCGCACCTGGTCGAGCCCGTCGCCGCCGCCGTCGAGCGCCACCCGAGGCTCGAACGAGAGCTCGCGCGCGAGGCCGTCGAGCTGCGCCGTGGCGACGTACGGCAGGTTGGCGCAGACCAGCGCATAGGGCGGGTCGACCACGGGCGGCAGCAGGTCCGCCTCCACGAAGACCATGCGGTCGGCGAGGCCGTGGCCCACCGCGTTCTCGCGGGCGAGGTCGAGCGCGTCGGCCGACACGTCAGTCGCCACCACGAGGACGTGCTCCGCCATCCGCCGGGCGCGGAGCGCAGCGAGCAGGGCGATGGCGACCGCCCCCGAGCCCGTGCCCACGTCGGCGATCCGCAGGGCGGGCTCGCCCACGGACCTCGGCGCGGCGGCCAGCCGGGACGACACCTCGGCCACCGCCGCGTCCACCAGCACTTCCGTTTCGGGCCGCGGGATCAGCGCGCGCTCGTCGGTTGCGAGGGCCAGGCCGTGGAACTCGCGGAAGCCGCGGATGTAGGCGACCGGCTCGCCGGCCTCGCGGCGCGCCACCGCCGCCTCGTACTGGGCCTGCGGGCCGGTCCCAACCGGCGCGTCGGGGTGGGCGATGACCCCAGTCCGGTCCACGCCGAGGACCTGCGCGAGGAGCAGCTCCGCGTCCAGCCTGGGCGAGCTGGCACCGGACGCGGCCAGGCGGGCGGCGGCGTCGCGGACGAGCGACGACACGGTGGCCGCGGGTTCGGCCATGGGCTAGTCGTCCGACCCGGTCAGCGAGCGCAGCCGGTCCGCCTGGTCGGCCATCACGAGCGCGTCGATGAGCGGGTCGATCTGCCCCTCGAGCACGGCCGGCACGTTGTGGATCGTCACCCCGATCCGGTGGTCGGTCACCCGGTTGTCGGGGAAGTTGTAGGTCCGGATCTTCTCCGAGCGCTCCCCGCCGCCCACCATCAGCTTGCGCTCGGCGCTCTGCGCCTCGCGCTGCTTGGCGAGCTCCATGTCGTACAGGCGGGAGCGCAGGACCGACATCGCCTTGGCCTTGTTCTTGTGCTGGCTCTTCTCGTCCTGGATCTCCACGACCAGGCCCGACGGGATGTGCGTGATCCGGACCGCGGAGTCGGTCGTGTTCACCGACTGGCCGCCGGGGCCGGAGCTGCGCTTGACCTCGATGCGGAGGTCGCGCTCCTCGTCGATCTCCACCTCGATCTCGTCGACCTCGGGCAGGACGATGACCGTTGCGGTGGACGTGTGGATGCGGCCGGAGGACTCGGTCGTGGGCACGCGCTGGACGCGGTGCACGCCGCCCTCGAACTTGAGGCGGCTGTACGCGCCGTCGCCGGCGACCTCGAGGATCGCCTCCTTGATGCCGCCGATGCCGGTCTCGTTGAGGCTCATGAGGTCGGTGGCGAACTTGTGCTCCTGCGCGTAGCGCGTGTACATGCGGAGGAGCTCGGCGGCGAACAGCGCCGCCTCCTCGCCGCCGGCGCCCGCCCGGACCTCCACGATGACGTTGCGGTCGTCGTTGGGGTCGCGCGGCAGCAGCGACACCTTGAGGTCGTCGAGCAGCCGCGCCTCGCGCCCCTCGAGCTCGGCGATCTCCTCGCGCGCGAGCGCGCGCATCTCCTCGTCCGTCTCGCCGTCGCGCATCTGGCGGGCGCCGTCGAGCTGGCCGCGCACCTCGACCAGCTCGCGGTAGGCGGCCACGACCGGCTCGAGGCGCGCGAGCTCGCGGCCCAGGCGACGCAGCTGGGCGGGGTCGGTGAGCACCTCCGGGGTGGCCAGCTCGCGCGACACGTCGTCGTATTGGGCGGCGAGGCCGGCCAGCTTCGAGTCCAGGCCGAAGTCGTCGGGCATGCCGGTGGCAGCGGGCATCGCGTCAGTCCCCCGGCGGGTCGAGCGGCGCCATCGCGACCTCGTCGGCCACCGTCTCGGCCGCGGCCCGCGCCTTCGCCGCGGTCTCGCCCGGCGCCGGCATCGGCTCGCGCGCGAGGTCGAGGCCGCCATCGGGGATCGGCTCGCCGTCGGCGCGCAGCGCCTCCTCCACGGCCACGATCGCGACCTCGATCATGGCGTCGGTCGGCTGCTTGGTGGTGATCATCTGGACCAGGATCCCGGGCCACATGACGACGCGCACGACGGGGTTGCCGCGGTGTCGGGAGCCCAGCCGCAGCAGCTCGTAGCCCACCGACGCGATCACCGGGATCAGCAGGATCCGGCTGCCGATCATGACCAGGGGCGTCTGGCGGCCGACCAGGCTGAACGCGAGGATCGAGAGCAGCACCACCACCACGAGGAACTCGGTGCCGCAGCGCGGGTGGGCGGTGGGGTACCTACGGATGTCCTCGGGGCGGAGCGGGTCGCCGTGCTCGAGGGCGTGGATCGTCATGTGCTCCGCGCCGTGGTAGGCGAAGACGCGGCTGATGTCGGGCGTGCGCGACAGCAGCGCGAGGTAGCCGAGGAACAGCGCGACGCGGACGAGGCCCTCCACCACCTGCTGGACGAGGCTGTTCTCGTTGCTGCCCGCGGCGAACGTGGCCACCGCGAGCGGGAGCAGGAAGAACAGGCCGATGCCCGCAACCGCGGTGATGATCAGCATCAGCGCGATGCTGCCCTTGCCCAGCTCGACGCCCTCATCCTCCACCTGGAGGCTCGCCGAGCGCATGAGCCAGCGGGTGCCCACGACCAGCGTCTCGTACAGGATCACCAGGCCGCGCACGAACGGCCAGCGCGACGCGGGGTTCTTGTGGAACCCGGTGTCGAGCCGCTCGGATTCCCAGACGATGCGTCCGTCGGGGTGCCGCAGGGCGACGGCGATAGCGTCGCGGCCGCGCATCATCACCCCTTCGATGAGCGCCTGGCCGCCGTAGGCGTAGCGGGGCATCGGCCAAGTCTATCGGCTATGTAGGTCCCGCCCCGATGGCGCGTGCAGGCCGCCACCGCTCCGCCCCTCGCGCCGTGCAGGTCGCCACGGGCGCCGCCGGGCGCCGTCCGGGTGCCCTCCGTCGTCCATGTCGGCATCGGGCGCCTCGGCGGCCCGGGCCCCAATCGGCGTCATCCGCGGTTCCGCCGCATACTCGGGGCCCATGCGACTCGAGCTGACCAAGCGTGGCGACTACGCGGTGCGCGCGATGCTCGCGCTCACCCGGGGGGCCGGCAACGGCCTGCTCTCGGCCCGCCGGATCTCGGGCGCCATGAGCATCCCGGTCCGGTTCCTGCCCCAGGTCCTCGCCGACCTGCAGCGAGCGGGGCTGGTGGAGGCGGCGCCCGGCCGGGCCGGCGGGTACCGGCTGGCCAGGGACCCGGCGGGCGTGACCCTCCTCGAGGTGATCGAGGCGGTCGAGGGCGACTCGCGCCGGCAGTCGTGCGTGCTGCGCGGCGGGCCGTGCGGCCACGACGGCTTCTGCGACGTGCACGCGGTCTTCTTCGAGGGGCAGGAGGCGCTCCTCGGCACGCTCGCGGGCGCGTCGCTCGCGGATCTCGCGCAGCAGGAGCCGCCGTCTTCCGAGCCGCCCGCCGCACGGTCCGCGCACGAGACCCCGGCGTAGCGCGCAGCTCCACGGTCGTCGACTCCACGGTGGGTCGAGCGGACGGCGACGGACGGCGACGGCGCGGCCGGCCGCGGCGAGCGGGATGAGGCCCAGCGGCCAGCCCACGGCGACCAGCGCCGTGCCGAGGTTGAGCGCCGCGAGGCGCGGCTCGGCGGCTCGTCGCAGGACCGACCGCTGGCCGCGGCGACCCGTCGGTCGTCATCGCGCCGTGGTCCCGGTGCAAGCCGGGCCGGACCGGTCCGCGAACCGTCCGGCCGGCCCCTGGGGTTCAGGCCGCTTGTCATCTTCCTAAATAGATACTAAATTGCTGATAGTTTACGCGAACCCAGGTCATCCCGGACGGGGTCATCGAGCCGGGGCCGGGCGAAGGGATCCGGACGGGGTCACGGACCGGACCCGAGATGAAGGAACGCCATGAACCGATCGCGACGCCTCCTCGCCACCACCGCCATGCTCGCAATCCTCACGGCGGGCTGCAGCAGCGCGGGCAGCGGCCCGCAGTGGAGCTTCGGCGTGCCGGCCACGCCCGACGTGGCCGCGGCCGCAGCCGTCGCCCCGAGCGCCCCCGCCGAGGCATCCCCTGCCGCCGCGCCGTCGGCGGCCGCTGACACCACCGGGATGGCGGGCATGACCGCCGCGAGCCCGACGCCCGCCGGGGCCGCGTCGCCCGCGGCCGCCACGCCCAGCGCCGACCCCAACGCCCCGGCCTACGTCCTCCGCGACCCGAACGCCCCGCCCGTCATGCCGGGCACCGTCCACGACGTCGACCTGCCGATCACCGAGACCGACATGACCGTCGCCAAGGGCTACGTCGTCCACGTCTGGACGTTCGGCGGCACGGTCCCCGGGCCCGTGATCCGGGTCCACCTGGGCGACACGGTGCGCATCCACCTGACCAACGAGACGCCGATGAGCCACTCGATCGACTTCCACGCCAGCCAGACCTCGATGGACCACTCGATGGTCGAGATCAAGCCCGGCGCCACCTTCACCTACACGTTCCACGCCGAATACGCAGGCGTCTGGATGTACCACTGCGGCACCGCGCCGACGCTGCTCCACATCGCCAACGGCATGTTCGGGATGGTCATCGTGGAGCCCAAGGGCGGCTTCGACAAGGTGCTCGGCCCGGCGGATCACGAGTTCTTCTTCGTCCAGAACGAGTGGTACCTCGGCGCCCAGGGCCAGCCCGTTGACTACGCCAAGGCCAACTCCACGGCGCCGCAGCCCGACTTCGTCGCCTTCAACGGGGTCGCGAGCCAGTACGCCGACAACCCGATCCCGGTCAAGACCGGCGGCCGGGTCCGGGTCTTCGTCCTCGATGCCGGCCCCAACATCGGCACCTCCTTCCACGTCGTGGGCACGATCTTCGACACGGTCGAGAAGGAGGGCATCCTCCTCCAGAAGGGCAACGCCGACGGCTGGGGCGCGCAGGCGGTGGACCTCTCGGCCGCCCAGGCGGCGATCATCGAGTTCACGCCCGCCGAGGACGGCAAGTACGCCTTCGTCGACCACGCGTTCGACATGGTCACCCACGGCGCGGTCGGCTACTTCGAGGCGAGCGCGAGCGGCCAGTAGGCCGGCTGAGGGCGCTTCCCCGCTCCACGCCGGCGATCGCCTACCCCGGGCGGTCGCCGGCGTTCCCGTCTGCCCAGCGGGGGGCGCGCCGCGGCCGCGGCCTGGAGTCCGAACTCGGCGCCCCCGTCGGACCCACGCCTCACGTGACGTTGGCGGCGGCGAGGGCCGCGATCTCCCCGGGCGTGTAGCCGAGCTCGGCGAGGACTTCGCCCGTGTGCTCGCCGAGGAGCGGCGGCGCCGTCCGGATCGTCGCCGGCGTCTCGGACAGGTGGAACGGGATCCCGACCTGGCGGAGGGCGCCGAGCACCGGGTGGTCAACCTCGACCGCCATGCCGCGCGCCTGGGCCTGCGGCGATGCGAAGGCCGCCAGGAGGTCGTTGATGGGGCCCGCGGGGATCTCGGCGGCGTCGAGCTCGGCCAGCCAGTAGGCGGACGTGTTGGCCAGGAAGCGCGCGGCGAGGATAGGCCGCAGGACCGCGCGGTTCTCCACGCGGGCGCCGTTGGTGGCGAAGCGCGCGTCGTCGACGAGCTCCTGGAGCCCGAGGCACGCGCACACGCGGGGCCACTGGCGCTCCGAGCCCACCGCGATCGCGAGCTCGCCGTCGGCGGTCCGGAACGTCTCGTACGGGACGATGTTGGGGTGGGCGTTGCCGAGGCGGCCCGGGGCGTGCCCGGACACGAACGCGTTCTGCGCCTGGTTGACGAGGACCGCCAGCGTCGACTCGAGCAGCGACACGTCGATCCGCTGGCCGGGTGCGGTGCCCCGGGCGCGCCCCAGCAGGGCGGCGACGATGCTGATGGTCGCGAACAGGGCAGTCACGACATCGCTGATCGCGACGCCCACCTTGGTGGGCCCGCCGCCCTCGGCGTCAGTGGCGCCGGTGATCGACATCAGGCCGCCGGTGGCCTGGATGACGAAGTCGTAGCCCGGCTTGGCCGCGTCCGGCCCGGTGGGCCCGAAGCCGCTGATCGCGAGGTGGACGAGGGCCGGGTTGAGCTCGCGGAGCCGCTCGTCGCCGAAGCCGAGGCGGTCGAGGCCGCCGATCCGGAAGTTCTCGACGAGCACGTCGCTCGTCCGCAGGAGGCGCGCGAGCACGCCCTTGCCGGCGTCGGCCCTGAGGTCCAGGCGGATCGAGCGCTTGTTGCGGTTCATCGCGAGGAAGTAGGCAGCCGTCCGCGTCCCGTCCGCCTCGCTGCCCACCCACGGCGGCCCCCAGATCCGCGTGCCGTCGCCCTCCGGCGGCTCGACCTTCACGACATCCGCGCCGAGGTCCGCGAGGAGCATGGTGCAGTAGGGCCCCGCGAGCACCGTCGAGCAGTCGGCGACGCGGATGCCGGCCAGCGGGCCGGGGCGCGGGGCGCGGGGGTCGGCGAGGTCGGCGCGATCGGCGGGCTCAGGCATCACGACGATGGTAGCGAGGCCGCCCGCCCCATCGGGCCCGGGTTCCGGGCGCTCCGGGCCGGAGTTGACGGGACGGTTCTGTCGTGGCCCTCCCGGCGGGCCGCTACGGGCCCGGGATGCGGATGTGGATGGAGGCCACGAGCATGTCGACCTCGGCGGCGAGCGCCGTGGCCGACGGCCCGAACTGCGCCTTGACCTCGTAGACCGTGCAGTCGCCCTTGGCCGGGCCGGCGATCTCCCAGGTGCGGGTGAAGCCCGCGGGATCGGCGGCCTTCTTGTCGTAGGCCGCGGGCAGGCCCCCGATCGTCTGCGCCTCCCAGCCCGAGGCGACGTCGGCGCTCACGACCGCCTGCGCGTTCTGGGTGCACGGCGGCTGGGTCCAGCCCGCCATGGTCAGCGCCACCGTCCCTTCCGGCGCCTGCACGAGCTCGGCGCAGCCGCCCAGGCCCGCGATGTAGTCCGGCCCACAGGATTCCCTCGCGGCGGCCGGGGGCGAGGTGACGAAGCCGAACACGGTCCGGTAGTGCTGCGGGGCCCCCGCGATCCCCACCGTCCATGACGAGGGGTACGAGAACGAAAAGGGTCCGACGATGCCGCCGGCGATGGGCGAGGTCGGCGATGGCGTCGGCGTGCCGCTGAGGATGCCGCAGGCGTTCGCGGTCAGCAGGACCAGCGCCGCCGCGAGCGCCAGGGACGCCTTCTTCATCGCCGACCACCTCACCGTCGCTGCCGCCGGGCCCGTGCCTGTCGGCCACGCTGGCAGGCGGCTAGGGCCGCCGTCAAGCGCCGGACGGCACCTCGGGGACGGTGATATCCACGAGCTCGGCACCGGTGACGGCGATGAGGTCGGCGGGCGCCAGGTGGACGTTGACGCCGCGGGCGCCGCCGCCGATGGCCACCCGCTCGAGCCCCGCGATCGAGGCGTCGGCGATCACCGGCCAGGCGCGCCGGGCGCCGAGCGGCGTGATCGCGCCGCGCTCATAGCCGGTCTCGGCCTTCGCCTCGTCCTTGTCCGGGAGCGTGAGGCGATTGGTCCCGAGGTGCGCGCGGAGCTTCGGCCAGTCGAAGCGCCGGCCCCCCGGGACGAGGACGAACAGGTAGTCGTCGGCGGCACGGCGGACCAGGATCGAGCGCAGCAGCGCGCCGAGCTCGATGCCCTGGAGGCCCGCGCTCTCCTCGGCCGAGTGCGGGATCTCCGTCTGCACGGGCCGGAAGGCGACGCCGGCCGCCTCGAGGGCCTCGATCGCAGGGGTGCGCAGCGGGTGGTCGGTCATCGGCGCAGCGTAGCGGTCCCGCGCCCGGGCTGCCGGACGCCGTCTCGGGCCCCCTCCGGGCGGGCCGATTGTGAGGATCCTCACAGCAAGCTCAACTCGCCGGTGCCAGGACCGAGACCTCTGACCTGACGGATGGACCGTCCTCGCCACAGGAGGCACAGCAGATGCGGATCGAAGCGATCGGCTCGGACACCAGCCGCGCCGCGGTCATGGCCGCGCCGGCCAGCACCGTCGGCGCACGGCAGCCAGCGCAGCCGGCGCCCAGGCCGACCGCACCGGTCAAGGACGGTGACGGCGACCACGATGGCGACACCGGCACCAAGGGCAGCTTGGTCGACATCGGCGCCTGATCGGCGCCCGATCGGCGCCAGCCATCATCAAGGGCATCGCCTCGGCGGTGCCCTTGTTCCCGTCCGGCGCTAGCATCCGCACATGACTGACCAGACGTCCCCGGCGGGTGCCCGCCGCCTCACGCTCATGACCACCCACGCCCACCCCGACGACGAGACCATCGGCACGGGGGGCACCATGGCGATGGCGGTCCGGGCGGGCCACCGCGTCGTGCTCCTCACCTGCACGCGCGGCGAGATGGGCGAGATCGTGGTGCCCGAGCGGGACACGCCCGACGAGCACCGCCGGCTGGGCGAGACCCGCGCCGTGGAGCTCGCGAACGCCATGGCGGCGCTCGGCGTGACCGAGTGGGACAACCTCGGTTACCGCGACTCCGACATGATGGGCCGGGCCGGCAACCGCGATCCGCGCTGCTTCTGGCAGGCCGACGTCGACGAGGCGATCGGCCGCATGGTCTGGATGGTCCGCCGCTTCCGGCCCGACGTCATGACCACGTACAACGAGTTCGGCGGCTACGGGCACCCGGACCACATCCGCACCCATGTCGTGGGGACGGGCGCCTACGAGCGCGCCGGCGACCCGGCGTGGTACCCGGAGCAGCTCGCGCCCGAGCACGGGGGGACCGGCGCGCCCGAGGGCGAGGGCGGCCTGGCGCCATGGGCGCCCGCGAAGCTGTACCAGCAGGCGATCCCGCGCTCAGTGCGCCTCGCGCTCAACGCCCGGATGGAGGAGATCGGCGAGCGGTCCTTCTGGATGCCGCCGGAGAACGCCACGCCCGAGCATATCGCCGAATTCGAGGAGTTCGCGGCCAAGATGCTCGTGCCGGACGAGTCCATCACGACGTGGGTGGACATCAGCGAGGCACTCGACGCGCGGTGGCTGGCGTTCAAGGCCCACGTCACGCAGATCAGCGACCAGAACCCGTTCGTCCGCTTCGGGCGCGACTCGTGGCGCGACTTCTGGTCCAAGGAGGCGTATATCCGGGTCGGGTCGCGGGTGGCGGCGCCCGACACGGAGACGGACCTGTTCGACGGGCTGGCCGGGCTCGAGCCGGGACCGTACGGCTGGGGCTGAGCACGCGCTAGGCGGGAGCAGCGCGGCAAGCCGTTGCGCCGGCCACGTGCGGGGTGCTCACGTCCGGGGCGGCGGCGGGGAGCGGCGCGCGGCTGGGCCTGGCGCCGGCCCACAGCAGTCGACACTGCGATCCGCTCGGTGCCCCTGGTGTCGCGCCTCGCCGATTGCCGGGGCCGGCCCGACGCCCGCCGTGGGCCGGCTCAACGCCCGCCGCGGGCCGCCTCGTGGCCCTATCGACAGGTCCACGCGCCTGGCGGACCGCCCAGCGGCCCGGGCGACCGATCGATGCCGCGCCGGCGGTCCGTTGGGTCGCGTCCCGGCCCGATCAGCGGCTCGCCCGCCCATGGGGCCACGAGGCGGCCCGGTGGCCCTTGACCCGGAGCCGCGCCTCGTCGAGGCTTGCGGCAGCTGAACCAGACCAGCGGAGGACGGCTCCATGACGGGCCTCGACGAGCTGCTCCTGGGTGATCCGGCGCGGCGGGCCGCGTTCGGGCTGGCCCTTCTCGCACTCGGCGGCGCCACCCTGTCGTGGGTGGAGTGGGAGGTCCGGCGACGCGATCGGAGCTACCTCGACCACCACGCCGCGCTCGCCTTCGGGGTGACCTGCGCACCGATCGGGATCGCGGTCCTGCTCAGCGCGCCATTCGGCCTGGTGGGGGCGGGCGTCTTCCTCGCGGTGGCGATGGTCGTGTGCGGCGTCGGAGCGGTCGTGATGCTCGCCCGCGGAGCCGCCTGACCGGAGACGGTCGCCACGGCGCCCCGTCCGCGGAGCCGCCTGATCCGCGACGGCCCCCCACACCCCCGCCTACCAGGGCAGTCCCTTCGAGCCCTTGAACACCTGGTCCAGCACCACCTTGCCCGAGCCGAGCGGGTCCATCAGGTTCGGCTGCGAGTAGTCCAGGATCAGGTGCGGGTGGATCCACGCCTGGACGAGACGCCCGCCTGAGAAGGTCAGCTCGAGCGAGATGCCCTCCATCGTGGGCTCCGACCAGGTCTGGTCGAACGTGAAGTTGCCCAGGGCGTACCAGATCGGCTTGCCCTTGTAGACCTCCATCGACTCGGCCCAGTGCGGGTGGTTGCCGATGACGAGGTCGGCCCCGGCGTCGATCGCGTCGTGGGCGAGCCGCTGCTGGGTTGCCGACGGCCCGATGGTGTACTCGACGCCCCAGTGCGGCCAGACGATGACGACCTGTGCGCCGGCCGCCCGGGCTCCTGCGATGTCGTGCTTGAGCCAGCCGTTCGTCATGAGCGCGGAGCCCGCCTTGGTGGCCGTGGCGTTGTAGCCGGGCGCGATCGTGTCGTACGAGAGCAGCGCCACCTTGACGCCGCCGACGGTCATGATCGACGGCTTGTGCGCCGCCGTGGTGTTCGCACCGGCGCCGCCGTGCTGGAGGCCGTACTTGGTGAGGTACTTCATCGACTGCAGGACGCCCGACGGGCCGAAGTCGCCCACGTGGTTGTTGCCCATCGAGACCCAGTCGAAGCCGGCGCTCCTGATGCCGGCGAGGTAGGCCGGGTTGCCCGTGAAGACGGTGCCGTGAGAGTGGTAGGTCCAGTTGGTGACGGCCACCTCCTCCATGTTCGCGATGGCGAGGTCAGCCCCCTTGATCAGCGACCTGACGGCACCCTTGTTGCCGGTGCGCCGGGTGTAGGGGAGGTCCCAGCCGAACGGCGAGCAGTCCTTGCAGTGGCCGGTGATGGTGACCGTGCCCCCGTCGTAGAGGTAGTTGGGGTTGTTGCCGTGGGTCTTGATCGCCAGGGCGGCGCCGCGGTCGAGCGCCAGGTCGCCGGCGGCGAACAGCGTCCACGCGTGCGCCGGGTCGTAGGCCGCCGCGCCGGCGCCCCCTGCGAGCGAGGCGTGGAGGGGCCACGCCGCCAGCGACGCAACGCGCGTCTCGCCGAACAGGGCGGCCGACCCCCAGGCGAGCGCCTTGACGCTCGGTCCCACCTGGTCGGCCCGCAGGAAGCCGAGCCACGTCGGGTGCCGCGCGAGCGTGGTCATGAGCACCGCCGCGCTCGAGGCGCGGACGAGGCGGTTGCCGAGCGACCCGGCGTCGACGCCCAGGGCCTTCAGCTCGGCCGTCGCGTCGGCCTTGACGAGCACAAGCCCCGCGTAGGGCGAGGCACCCGTGGCGATGCCGCGCACCTGGGAGGCGAGCGCGATCGAGCGGCCGGAACGGAACGAGGTGACGGGGACGAACGCGACGTCCGCGAGCGCGCCGGCCGGCCCGGGCGTAGCGGACGGCGCCGGAGCGGACGGCGCCGGAGCGGGCGATTCGGCGGACGTGCCGGGCGGGGCGCTGCCAGCCGGCGGCGCAGACCCGCTCCCGTCCGTGCCCGGCGTGGCCGTCCCCCCGCCGGCCTGCGCGGCCTGCGACGGCGCGCCGGGGCCGCCCGACGGGGACCCGAACGGGAACCCGACCGCGAGCGAGACGGCCGCGAGCAGAACGGCCAGGATCACCGCGACGACCACGCCGGCCCTCGCGGCTGGGCGGCCGGCGACGGCCCGGCGTCCCGAGGACGCGCCGGACGGGTGCGCGCCGCTCCGGGGATGGACCTGCCCCGAGTCGAGGCGACTCCCTCGTGTGCTCATGGGTCCAGCCTAGCGCGCGGCCGCCCTCCAGCCCAGCCCCGAGAAAAGGAACGCCCCGTCCGGGCGGGCGGACGGGGCGTGCGGGGAAGCGAACTATGGCGGACCCGACCGGATTCGAACCGGCGATCTCCAGCGTGACAGGCTGGCATGTTGGGCCGCTACACCACGGGTCCTCGGCCGGTGGCGGATCATAGCAGGCGCCCCCAGATGCCGCCACCCGAGCGGGTGCTCCGCGACAGCCCCGATGGCGCGCGCGAGCCGAAGGCGCGCAGCCGGCGGACCCCGCGACGGCGCGCAGCCGGCGGACCCCGCGACGGCGCGCAGCCCGCGGACCCCGCGACGGCGCGCAGCCCGCGGACCCTGCGACCGCCGCCTGCACATCGGGGATATGCTGCCCGTCGATGCCCGACGTGATCGACCTGCGCTCCGACACCGTCACCCACCCGACGCCCGCGATGCGTCGCGCCATGGCCGAGGCACCCGTCGGCGACGACGTGTTCGGGGACGACCCGACCGTCAACGCGCTCGAGGCGCGCGCGGCGGCGCTGCTGGGCAAGGAGGCCGGGCTGTTCGTCGCGAGCGGCACGATGGGCAACCTGGTCTCGCTCATGGCGCACCTCCCGCGCGGCCACGAGGCGATCGCCGGGGCGACCACCCACACGGTCATGGACGAGGCGGGCGGCCATGCGGTGGTCGTGGGCGCCACGGTCCGCCCGATGGCCGAGAGCCTCGACGGCACGATCGACCCCGACGCGATCGCCGACGCCTTCCGCGACCCCACCGACCTCCACGAGCCGCTGACCGGGCTCGTGGTCCTCGAGAACACGCATGCGCACTCTGGCGGCCGCCCCCTGAGCCTCGACTACGAGCGCGCCGTGGCGACGGTGGCCCACGACCGCGGCGTGCCGCTCCACATCGACGGCGCACGCTTCTTCAACGCTGTCGTCGCGCTCGGTGTCGTTCCCAGGGAGCTCGCCGAGCCCGCCGACTCGGTCACCTTCTGCCTCTCGAAGGGTCTGTCCGCGCCGATCGGCTCGGTCGTGGTGGGCAGCAGCGCGTTCGTCGCGCGCGCCCGTCGCGCCCGCAAGCTGCTCGGCGGCGGCATGCGCCAGGTGGGCGTGCTCGCGGCGGCCGGCCTGCTCGCCCTCTCGGACGGGCCCGACGGGATGATCGGCCGCCTCGCCGACGACCACGCCAACGCGCGGCACCTCGCCGAGGGGCTCGCGCAGCTCGACGGCGTCTACTCGCCGGGCGGCCTCGGCCAGGCGGGCGACGGCCCGCTCGACCCCGAGCGTGCGGCGACCAACTTCGTCCTGTTCCGCGTGCGCCGGGACCGCGGGGCGTTCCTCGAGGCCCTCGAGGCGCGCGGGGTCCTCATGGTCCCCTACGCGGGCGGCTCGATCCGCGCCGTGACCCACTACGGCGTCGAGGCGGCCGATGTCGACCGCGTCGTGGCGATCGCCGCCGACGCCCTCCGCGCCACCGCGTGACCGGCGCCGCTCCGCGCCAGACCACAAGAGGGACCGATGACTGACCACGCCGACCAGTTGATCCTGCCGCGCCCCGCCGCACAGGACCCCGGCCCCCTCGACGAGCGGCTCTACGACCTCGTGGAGGCCCGCGCGCGGCGCCTGTTCCACGCGAATCCGGTGCTCGCGAGCTACTTCGGCGTCCGGGCCGAGGATTCGCGCCTGGGCGATCCCTCGCTCGAGGCCGTCGAGGGCGAGATCGCCGACGAGAAGGCGCACCTGGCGGCCGTCGAGGCCCTCGACCCGGCGGGCCTGTCGAGCGAGGCGCGCTTCGAGCGCGACCTCGAGCTCCACAACGTGCGCCTCGGGCTGTTCGACCTCGACGAGGTCCGCAACTGGCGCCGCCGCCCGTCGGCGGCCGGCGACATCGGCGACGCCGTCTTCCTGCTGTTCGCCCGCGGTGCCGCGCCGCTCTCGGAGCGCCTGGCGCGCATCGCCGACCGCCTCGAGGCCGTGCCCGCGTACCTCGAGGCGTCCAAGAGCCGCGCCCAGGGCGCACCCGTCGCGACCTGGGTGGAGACGGACCTGCGCAATGCCGAGGACCTGCCGGCCCTGTTCGCCGAGCTGCGCACCGCCGCGGACGACGTGCTGTCGCACGGCGAGCTGGCCCGCCTCGACCGGGCGCTCGGCAACGCGCAGGGCGCGCTCGAGGCATGGGCCGGCTGGCTGCGCGACGGCCTCGCCCGGGCGGATGACACCTGGCCGCTGGGCCCCGAGCACTACGACGAGCTCGTCCGCCTGCGCGCGTTCGGCGACCTCGACGCCGACGCCATCCTCGCCATCGGCGAGGAGCAGCTGCGGCGCAACCACGAGGGCCGGCGGGCGGCCGCACTCGAGGTGGATCCCCTCGCCGACGAGGCCACCGTGATCGAGCGCCTCAAGAACGACCACCCCGACACGTTCGACGGCGCGCTCGAGGGCTACCGCGACGCGATGCGCCGGTCCCGCGACTACCTCATCGAGCACGACCTGGTCACCGTCCCCGACGACGAGACCATCGAGGTCATCCCGACGCCCGAGTACCTGCGCAGCGTCATGCCGTTCGCGGCGTACTTCGCGCCCGCCCGCTTCGACGCCGACCGCCGGGGCCTGTACGTCGTCACCCCGGCCGTGGACAACGATCCCAACGCCATGCGCGAGCACTACTGGGCGTCGATCTCGAACACCAGCATCCACGAGGCGTACCCGGGGCACCACCTCCAGCTCCACGTCGCGAACGGGAACCCGAGCGTCACCCGGATGCTCACCGACGCCCCCGAGTTCGTCGAGGGGTGGGGCATGTACTCCGAGCAGATGATGCGCGAGGAGGGCTTCGACGCCGGCCCCGCCTTCCGGACCGCGATGTTCACCGACGCGATCTGGCGCGCCTGCCGGATCATCCTCGACGTCAGGATGCACCGCGGCGAGATCAGCGAGCAGGACGCGATCGACTTCCTCGTCGAGCACACCTCGTTCGAGACCGCCAACGCCCGGGCCGAGGTGCGCCGCTACACGTACACGCCGGGCTACCAGCTGAGCTACCTGCTGGGCAAGGTGCTGATCCTGGGGCTGCGCGAGGAGGAGCGGCGCCGCCTGGGCGCGGGCTTCTCGCTGCGGGCCTTCCACGACACGCTGCTCCGCAACGGGTCGCTCCCGATCAGCTTCCACCGCCGGCTGCTCCGCGGCGCGGGCTGAGCCCGCGTGGAGCTCTACCCCGCGATCGACGTCGTTGGCGGGCGGTCCCGGCTCGTGTACTGGCCCGGCGCCTCGGCGGGGATCGGGTCGCCGTCCGACCGGCCGGACCGCATCGCCGAGCAGCTCGTGGACCAGGGCGCCAGGCTGCTCCACCTCGTCGACTTCGACGGCGCGCGACGGGCACAGCCCGCGAACCTCGACGCCGTGGGGGCGGTGGCCGCGAGGGTCGCCGTGCCGCTCCAGGTGGCGGGCGGGCTGGAGGAGGCGGACCACGTCCGGCTCGCGTTCGCGGCCGGCGCCACGAGGGTGGTCCTGTCCACCGCGATCGCCGAGCGGCCCGACGCCCTGCGCGCGTGCGTCGCCGTGGCCGGCGACTGGCTGGCGGTGGGCCTCGACCCGCGGCCCGACCGCCTCGCCGCCTTCCCCTGGCAGCGCGCGGCGCCGCCCACGCCGCTCGGGCTCGTCGAGGAGCTCGTGGCGCAGGGCGTGCACCGGATCGTGCTCAGCCACGGCGGCGCAGCGCCCGACGCGGGGCTGATCGACGCGCTCGTCCGGCGGGGCGACGTGGACGTGCTGGTGGCCGGCGGCGTGGCCGACCTCGACGGCATCCGCCGGCTGCGCGATGCCGGGGTGTCGGGGCTCATCCTGGGCGAGCCGCTGCTCACCGGAGCGATCGAGCTGCCCCGCGCGCTCGAGGCGGCCGCATGACCTGCGGCGGCCGTCGCCACGCTCGCGTCACGGCTCCGATCCGCCGATCACGCTAGGATCGCCTCCCACCGCAGCGCCGGGCCGAGGCCCGGACGCGCCCCCACCAGCGAGGTTCCACACCACCCGATGCGACCCCTCCGAGCGGCCCTGAGCCTGGCCGCGGTCCTGCTCCTCGCCGGCTGCACCACGGGGTCGGCGGCGTCTCCGGCCGTGACGTCGTCAGCCGCCCCGGCGGCGTCGGTCGACCTCTCGGGCTGCCCGACCAGCCAGCCTGCGGCGATGGCGGCCAGCGACGCGAAGATCGTCACGATCGCCACCAAGGCGGGCTCCATCGTCATCAAGGTCGAGGGCAGGCTCTCGCCGATCGCCGCCGGCAACTTCGTGGCGCTCGCCCAGTGCGGCTACTACACGGGGGTGGTCTTCCACCGCCTCGTGCCCGGCTTCGTCATCCAGGGCGGCGACGGCACGTACGGCCGCGAGCCCTCGGTCGACATGGGGCACGTGGGCACGGGCGGGCCCGCCTACACCATCGCGGACGAGCCGGTCACCGGCGACTACACGCGGGGCACGGTGGCGATGGCCAAGACCAGCGCGCCCAACAGCGCCAACTCCCAGTTCTTCATCTGCCTGGCCGACCTCACGGGCCAGCTCTCGAAGACCTACCAGATCATCGGCCACGTCACCTCCGGGATGGACGCGGTGGACGCCATCGCAGCCATGCCGAACTCGGGCGGCCAGGGCAACACCGCGCTCCAGCCCGTGGCGATGGACGCCGTCACCGTCAGCAACCCGTAGCCGCTGCAGGCAACCGCGCGAAGGAGACCCGCATGACCCACGTTGTCATCGCCACCGAGCTCGGCGACATCGAGGTGGACCTGTTCACCGAGAGCGCCCCGAAGGCGTCCGCGAACTTCGTGAAGCTGGCCAAGGACGGCTTCTTCGACGACGTCGTCTTCCACCGCGTCATCCCGGGCTTCGTCATCCAGGGCGGCGACGGCCAATACGGCAAGAAGGCGTCGCTCGACAAGGGCCGCGTCGGCACCGGCGGCCCGGGCTATCGGTTCGAGGACGAGCCGGTCAAGGGCGACTACGTCAAGGGCGCCCTGGCGATGGCCAATGCCGGCCCCAACACGAATGGCTCGCAGTTCTTCATCTGCGCGTCCGACCTCACGGGCCGGCTGCCCAAGAACTACACGCTGTTCGGCCAGGTGACCAAGGGTCTCGACATCGTGGACCAGATCGTGAGCGCCCCGCGGAACCCGCGAGACCTGCCGGACGAGCCGGTGGCGATGACCTCGGTCACCATCGCGGAAGAGGCGTAGGCGGGAATGTCCCGCGCGTCCCTCCGCGCAGGTTGCCGAACTGGATCGGTACAGTTGCGACTGCGCGTCGGTTAAGGCTTTTTTACCGAACGCAACACGAAATCCCTTCCCTAATCCACAGCGGATCGCTAGGATATGGATCGCTGTCAGTCAGCGAGCGCTGCCCCAGCACCGCGATCATGGGTAGGTTGGGTTAGGGTAGTCGGTAAAGCCGACGCGATAGATGATCACGGGGCGTGGCAGAAGGTCCGCTTCGGCGGACACCTTCACCGGGACAGCTACCGAGGCGGCCCTTCTGGGGCCGCCTCGGACATTTAATGCGCAGTCCCGCGCGCGTCCGACGGATCCGTCGTCATCCCGTGGCGTCACGGGGCGTCGGGCGCGTCCGGGCCGGCGGGGATCTCCGTCCCCTCCATGACGGGCACGAACCTGACCCCGCCGAGGCGCCGCTCCTCGAGTCGGCCGCTCTCGGTCTTGACCAGCCGGAGCAGCTCCTGGTCCGCGCCCCCGCCCACGGGGATCACGAGTCGTCCCCCGATCGCGAGCTGGTCACCCAGCGCGGGCGGGATCTGCGCCGCCGCGGCCGAGACCAGGATCGCGTCGTATGGCGCTGCGGCCGGCCAGCCCCGGGTCCCGTCGCCGTGATGGACCTCGACGTTGTCGTAGCCCAGGGATGCGAGCCGCTCGCGCGCGGCGGCGGCGAGCGCTCCCAGCCGCTCCACGGCGATGACGCGCTCGGCCAGCAGCGAGAGCACGGCGGCCGCGTACCCCGAGCCCGCGCCCACCTCGAGCACGCACGCCCGCGGCCCGACGTCGAGGGCCTCGGCCATCCACGCGACGACATACGGCTGCGAGATCGTCTGCCCGTGGCCGATCGGGAGCGGCTCGTCCGCGTAGGCGCTCCGCGCGAGCCGCTCGGGAACGAACGCCTCGCGCGGGACCGTCCCGAGCGCCGCGAGGACGCGCTCGTCGGTGATCCCCCGCCACTGCAGCTGCCGCTGCACCATGCGCGCTCGCTCGGTCTCGGGATCGTCGTGCTTCGGCCAGACAGGCATCGCCTCCAGATGGTAGGACCGCGACTCGCCGTGGAGGTGCTTCGCGCGATGCCGCGCCCGACCGGGCCGCGTTCCCGGGTTGGCCGCCCCAGCCCACGCACACGGCGGTCCGGATCGACTCCACGGGAGTCTGGGCTCCCGGGCGACCGGGCGGCGCGGACCGCTAGACGGATTGCGCCCCCTCGGTGGCGGGGCCGTCGGCTGGCTGACGCGGGCCACCCCTCGACGCCTCCGACGGCCGGGCCGCCAGCGCGGCGAACGCCTCGAAGGCCGCGTCCACCCCGGCCCGGTCGCCCGTCCCGACGAGGTCGAGCAGCAGGCCGCGGAAGACGGCGAGGCCGGCCCGGGCCCTGGCTCGGGCCAGCGCGGGGGAAACGCCGGGCGTGCGCTCGAGCGCTGCCGCCCGCTCCACCCAGTCGTCCACGATGGCGGGCAGCATGTCGGCGAACGGTGCCTCGCCGTGGAGCGCGCGGGCGTAGCACTCGAAGAACAGGCGCACCGCGGGCCAGAGCTGGGGATTGCGGAGCCGCTGCCACATCGCGACGAGGATGTCGTTCGGCTCGACCTCGAGCGACTCCATGAACCGCTTCTGGTCCTCCTCCACCGCCTCGACCACGCCGGCCAGCAGCCCCTGACGCGAGCCGAAGTAGTGGATGAGCATCCGGTGGCTCGTGCCCACCGACGCGGCGATGTCGCGCAGGGAGCGGTCGCCGAGCCCCTCGCGCTCGAGGTCGGCGATGACAGCAGCCAGGAGCTCTTGACGCTTCACGGATGGCGAGTGTACCATTCGGTACATGTACCAGATGGTACATCGCGTTCCAGCACAGGTGGTCCCGCACATGAAGACGAGGTTCGGCGCCGAGCGCCGCATGGACATCCCGGCCGACGTGGCCTACCACTGCCTTGCCGACTACCGGGAGCACCACAACCCGGATGGGTTCCTGCCGCCGGCGTTCACCGCCTTCGAGGTGCACCGGGGCGGCGTGGGGGCCGGCACCGAGGCGAGCTGGTCGGTGGAGCTGGGCGGCCGGGTCCGCCGGATGACGGCGACCATCACCGAGCCCGAGCCGGGTCGGCGGCTGGTGGAGACAGGCAGCGGCGTCGTGACGACGTTCACGGTGGCGCCATCGGGCAGCGGCTGCGTCGTCCGGTTCGACAGCGTCTTCGACGAGCCCGGGTTGGGCGGTCTCCTCCTGCGGCTGTTCGCGGGACGGATCGTCGGCCCCCTCTACGCAGACGAGCTGGGGCGGCTCGAGGCGTACGCCCGCAACCACGGGGTGCCGGTGCCCGCCGTGATGCCCGAGGCGATGCCCGAAAGTGCCTTCGCCGTCGCCTGACGCGCGCAGCACGGGCTTCGACCGGCGAGGCGGACGCACCCCGCCGGCCTGTCAACCCACCGGCTCAGCTGCAGCCTGTGGCTGGGCAGGTCCCCGAAGACGCCGATGGCGCCGTCGCGACCTCGACGACCGCTCAGCCCCCGGTGACCGCGAACCAGCGCGGTCCGCCGGCGGTCTGGCCGGCGAAGAACACCACCGGCCCCAGGCAGGGTGACGGGAGGTCCACGCGCGTGTTCACGGTCGCGTTGCCGTCGGCCGAGTACGGGACGAGATCGGTCATCACGGTCGCGGCGCCGCCGTTGCAGGCCACGATTGCTCGGCCCGTCGAGATCGGGTTCGTGCCCACCAGCGGGCCGGACGCCAGCACCAGGTGCCGGACCGAGACCTGGAGCCGCCCGTTGGCGAACAGCTTGGCGTCGCCGCGGTCGAGGACCCACGGGATGCCGCCGCCGGCCACGCCCTCGAGGGCGAGGCCGCCGCTGGGGATGCCGGTCATCGACGCGTCGAGCAGCTTGGTGCCCGGGTCGGCCGTGACGGCCCCGGCAGCAAGGACGACGGCGACCACGGCGCCGATGGCGGCCGGGAGGAGGCGGTGGACGCGCACGGACATGGACCTGCCCTCCAGATCGACGACGGGATGCACGGGGGCGTCGTCGTGGCGGGGGATACGCGGCAGCGTCGCCGCCGGTTTCGCCCGTCCGGCAGCGGCCGCGCCACGGCAGCATGCACGCTGTGTGACAGTTGTCACATGCGACAGTCGCTGCAGCCCTGTGCTGGCGCATTGGGGCGGTGTTTACTCGCCGCGAGCCACAGAGATCGAGGCAGGGCGCTCATGCCGATGCGGCAGTACGCAGTGCGCCTGCGAGGCGCCTCGTCCGGTGGATCCGCACCCCCCGGGGAGGCGCGCCGTGACCCTGATCATCGAGGCCGAACGGCTCACCAAGTCCTACGGCGCCCAGCGCGGCATCGTCGAGGTCGATCTGGAGGTGGCCCAGGGCGAGGTCTTCGGCTTCCTCGGCCCGAATGGCGCCGGGAAGACGACGACCATCCGCACCCTGCTGGACCTCATCCGGCCGACGAGCGGGCGGGCCCGCGTATTCAGCATCGACACCACGGCCGACCCGGTCGCCATCCACCGGCGCGTCGGCTACCTGCCCGGCGAATTCGCGCTCTTCGACCGGCTGACCGGCGGCGAGACGATCGCCTACTTCGCCAACCTCCGGGGCGGTGTCGACGCCCGCTACCAGGCCGATCTGGTCGCCCGCTTCGACCTCGACCCCGGGCGGCGCTTCCGCGAGTACTCGAAGGGCAACAAGCAGAAGGTGGGGCTGGTCATCGCGCTCCAGCACCGTCCGGACCTGCTCATCCTCGACGAGCCGACGGCCGGGCTTGACCCGCTCGTGCAGCAGACCTTCTTCGAGCTGCTCCGCGAGGCGGTGGCCCAGGGCCGCACGGTGTTCCTGTCGAGCCACATCCTTGGCGAGGTCGAGAAGACGTGCGATCGCGTCGCCATCATCCGCGAGGGCCGCGTCGTCAAGGTCGATCGCGTGGAGGCGCTCCGCGACCTCGCCCACCACTACGTCGAACTGCAGTTCGCGACACCCGTCGCGGGCAGCGCCTTTGCGGCGATTCCCGGCGTCACCGACGTCATCGCCGAGGATCACCGCCTCCGGATGCGCGTGACCGGCTCGATCGCGGCCGTCGTCCAGGAGGCAGCGGCCCATGACCTCGTCGACCTCGTGTCGCGGGAGCCCTCGCTCGAGGAGACGTTCCTCGCCCAGTACGGCCGCGAGGCCGTCGAGGTGACCAGCCATGACCGCTGAGATCGCGCGCCATCCCCGGCCCGCCCTGTCGCAGCACCGGTCGCCCGTGGCTCGCGTGTACGGCCTGGGCGGAATCTTCGGCAAGACCCTCCGCGACGCTCGCTGGAGCATCCTCATCGTCACCGGCGTGCTGGGCGTCATGATCGCGGCCGGCGGCGGCACGATGGCCTCCACGTACGGCACCCCGACGACGCGGGCCGAGCTCGCGCTGATGGCGGCGACCCTGCCGCCGGCCCTGGTCGGCATCTACGGGGACCCCGTCCACGTCGACACGCTCGGCGGCTTCATCTCGTGGCACTACGGGGCGTACTTCGCGCTGCTGGCCGGGCTGTGGTCGATCCTTGCGCTCTCGGGAACGCTGGCCGGCGAGATGCGTCGAGGCAGCCTCGAGTTCGCGGTCGTGACGCCGAGGTCGAGGCGCGCCGTCGCCCTCGAGAAGCTGGCCGGCCACGTCGCGGCGATGGTGGTCGCCACGGCGCTGCTGGCGGTCCTGACCTGGGCCACCGGCCAGGCGTTCCGCAAGTTCGACGGCGACGCCATCACGGCTGGCGCCGCAGCGGCCTTCGCCGCGGGGATCGCCCTGCGGGCGCTCATCGCGGGCTCGATCGCGTTCGCCATCGCCCCCGTCCTCGGCCGCGGCGCAGCGGCCGGGATCGCCGGCGGGGCCATGCTCGCCGCGTATCTCCTCAACAGCTACCGCGCCGTCGTGCCGGTGTTCGACGGGCTCGCGAACCTCGGCTGGTTCGCCTGGACGCGTCACCACGTGCCGCTGGCAGGGCAGGATGACTGGCCTGCGCTCGGGCTGGTCGCGCTCGCCTCCGCGGTGCTGCTCATCGTCGGCGTCGAGGCCTTTGCCCGCCGCGATCTGGGCGTCACCTCGGGCATCCGGACCCCCCGCCTGCCGAGGATCCTGCTCGGGGTCCGCGGCCCGGTCGGACGCTCACTCGGCGAGCTGCTGCCGACCGCCCTCTGGTGGGGGATCGGCCTCGGGCTGTACGGGCTGGTCATGGCGCTGTCCAGCACCTCGTTCATCGCCGAGCTGCGTCGCTCGCCCGGTGTCCTCGAGGCGTTCCAGGCCATGATCCCCGGCATTGACCTCGCGACCTCGGCCGGGTTCCTGCAGTTCGTGTTCATCGACATGGGCCTGGCCCTCGTGGGCCTCGCCGGAGCGACGTTCGTGGCCGCCTGGGCGTCGGACGAGTCGAGCGGACGCCTGGAGCTCCTCCTGGCGACGCCGCTCACCAGGAGCCGGTGGGTGCTCGCCGGCAGCGCCGGCATCGCCCTGGCGGTCGCGGTGACCGTCGGGATCGTCGCGGCGGCCATGGCGGTGGGCATCGCGTCGACAGGTGACGACCCCGTGCGGCCGGCCATCGGCCTGACCGCCGTGGCGCTGTACGGGGCCGCAATGGCCGGCATCGGCATCGCCGTCGGCGGCCTCACCCGGCCCGCACTCGCGGCGTCCACGGTCGTCGCGGTGACCGTCGGCACCTTCCTGCTCCAGATCCTCGCGCCGGCGCTCCGGATGCCAGACTGGGTGCAGCAGCTGGCGCTCAGCAACCACATGGGCAGGCCGCTCGTCGGCGACTGGGATCCGGTCGGCATCGCGGCCTGTCTCGTGCTCGCCATCGGCGGGGCGCTGCTCGGCGCGTGGGGACTGCGGCGCAGAGACGTGGCAGGCTGATCACGAGGTGGCGTGGATGCCCAAGACGGCGCCGGCTGGACGGACCTGGCTGCTCCTCGTCTACCGGATCAAGTCGGGCTCGTCCAGCCGGAGGACGTATGTCTGGAGGCAGCTGCGCCAGCTCGGCGTCATCTACCTGCAGCAGGCCGTGGCGATCGGGCCCGACCGTCCCGACGTCCGGGCGGGGCTCGAGAAGCTCGCGCAGCGCATCCGCGCGGGGGGCGACGAGGCCTCGCTCCTGGAGACCTCGTCGCCCGACCCGGCCTGGGAGGCCGACCTGGTCGGGCGCTTCAACGCCGCGCGCGACGCCGAGTACGACGAAGTCATCGAGAGCGTCGAACGCTTCGAGGACGAGATCCGGCGCGAGACGCGCAAGAAGCGGTTCCGGTTCGCCGAGCTCGAGGAGAGCGAGGCGGACTGGGAGAAGCTGCGCCGGTGGTTCGCCAAGCTGCTCGAGCGCGACTTCTTCGGGGCGTGCGGGCGGGCGACGGCCGAGGAGACGCTCGCCCGCGGGCACGACCTGCTGGCGGGGTTCACGCAGGAGGTGTACCGGCAGGAAGGGCTCCAGCCGGACCCGCCGCCCGATCTTTAGCTCCGCTCTCGACTCCGCTCGAGCATCCGCTCCAGGCCGAACGTGATCAGGTCAACCGTGTCCCGCCACCAGCGGTCCGGATTCGTCAGCCAGACCTCCGCTGTGTCCTCCGCGCTCGCGACCAGGTTCGGGAACTCGTCCCGGGGCAGGCTCAACTGGACAAGCACGAAGCGTCGTCGGAGCAGGTCCATCTGGTGTTCGTCAGGCGTCGCGGCGTCCGAGGGTGTGCCCTGCCGGAGGAGCAGCAGGTAGCCGGCGAGGAGGTTGGAGATGATGCGGATCAGGACGATCGCGTCGCGCCGCGCGAAGCCCGCGTCCAGCAGTCCGGCCAGGAGCTGCTCGAGCACCCTCCAGAAGGACGGGGGCCCGTCTCCGGTGTACGCGATGCTGAGGGGGAGGGCAAGCGGGCGCGCGTCGAGCTGCTCCTTGTAATTGTCGATCACGAGGCGCAGGCCCTCGGTCCATGACACCTGCTCTCCGACACCGGCGGTGGGGTCGATGCCTCCGAGCACGACCTCCGTCATGGCGTTGATGAGGTCCTGCTTGTCGCGAACGTGGCGGTAGAGGGCCATCGGCGTGACGCCGAGCTCCTGCGCGAGCCGCCGCAGGCTGACCGCCTCCAGGCCCTCGGCGGTGCCGATCTCGAGCGCACGCTCCACCACGGCCTCGCGCGTGAGGGCGAGGCGTCCATGGGCCTGTGCGGGTTCTGCCGGCTTCTGCCTCATCGCTTGACAAGTATACGCCGCATACCTAGATTGCGGGCAGAAGTCTACGACGTATGCGTACGACGTACACTCGTCAACCCCGGCGGTGGAACTGAGGTCAAGGATGACAACGACACAGATCCCCGGGCCCGCGGTCCGTGTGCGGGACCTGGAGAAGTCCTATCGGCAGCTGCACGTGCTGCGCGGCGTCGACTTCGACGTGGCGCGGGGCAGCATCTTCGCCCTGCTCGGCTCGAACGGGGCGGGCAAGACCACGGTCGTGAAGATCCTGTCCACGCTGCTCAAGGCCGACGCCGGGACCGCCATCGTCAACGGCTTCGACGTCGCCACGCGGGCAGCGGACGTGCGGGCGTCCTTCAGCCTGACCGGACAGTTCGCCGCGGTGGACGAGATCCTCACCGGGCGGGAGAACCTCGTGCTGGTCGCCCGCTTGCGACACCTCGACGATCCGGGCAGGATCGCCGATGAGCTGCTCGAGCGCTTCGCGCTGGGTGACGCGGCCGGGCGGAGGGTCGCGACGTACTCGGGCGGCATGCGCCGCCGACTGGACCTCGCGATGAGCCTGATCGGGGATCCGCCGGTCATCCTCCTCGACGAGCCGACAACCGGGCTCGACCCCCGGGGCCGCCTCGAGGTGTGGAAGGCCATCAGGGAACTCGTCCGGCGCGGCACCACCGTGCTGCTCACGACGCAGGACCTCGACGAGGCCGAGCAGCTCGCCGACCGGATCGCGATCCTCCACGGGGGCCGGATCATCGTCAACGGCTCACTCGCCGAGCTCAAGGCGCTGCTGCCGCCCGCCAAGGTCGAGTACGTCGAGAAGCAGCCGACCCTCGAGGACATCTTCCTCACCATCGTCGGCGACGGCCGCCCCGACAGCGGGGGCACCGCCGACCCCACCAACCCCCAGAGCCAGTAGGAGGACGGCGATGACCCTGCACTTCTTCAGCGACACGGCCGTCCTCACGGGACGATCCCTGCGCCACATCACGCGCAGCCTAGACACCGTCATCACGACCACGATCATGCCGATCGCCTTCATGCTGCTGTTCGTCTACGTGTTCGGCGGCGCGATCAACTCGGGGTCCGATTCGTATGTGAACTACCTGCTGCCGGGCATCCTGCTCATGACGATTGCGACGGGCGTGTCCTACACCGCATTCCGGCTGTTCCTGGACCTGAAGGGCGGCATCTTCGAGCGGTTCCAGTCCCTGCCGGTCGCGCGCTCGTCGGTCCTGTGGGCGCATGTGCTGACCTCGCTGGTCGCCAACGGGGTCTCGATCGTGGTCGTGGTCCTCGTCGCCCTCCTGATGGGCTTCCGCTCACCGGCGGGCGTGGCGGCCTGGTTCGCGGTCGCCGGCATCCTGACCCTGTTCACCCTGGCGCTGACGTGGATGGCCGTCATCCCCGGCCTGACCGCGAAGTCCGCGGACGGCGCGAGCGCGTTCTCCTATCCGCTCATCCTCCTGCCGTTCGTGAGCTCGGCCTTCGTCCCCACTGCCACCATGCCCGGTCCAGTGCGGGCCTTCGCCGAGAACCAGCCGGTGACATCGGTCGTCAACGCAATTCGCGAGCTGCTCGCGCAGCAGCCGGTCGGCAGCGACATCTGGGTCGCGCTCGCCTGGTGCACCGGCATCCTCGTCGTCGCCTACGTCGTCGCCATGCGCATCTACCAGCGCCGGACAGGCTAAGAGCCCACCAAGGCCCGCGCGCGGTTCCCGCCGCCGCGCCCGGCGGATCGTTGTCACCGGCATCGGGACGCCCCGCCACTCCCGCGCCCGCAGGACTGGTCGACGAGGTGTTGCGGCCACTCCTTCAGCCTCGTTCCGCTCAGAAGGCTCAAGATCCGCCGCGGCCCTACGCACTGCCCGGCCGCATGCCGCCGACGGGATCGCGCCCAGATCAGTCAGTCGGGTTGCCCTCTGGTAGATCGCCGACCGCGAGGCGCGAGTGGCCGTCCGAGGCCAGCGCCCCGCGTCGGGTCCGGTCGGCGAGAAGGGTGGGCTTGTCTCAGCCCGCGGGAGGTGAGGGGATGAGCCCGAGCTGCTGCCAGAGGGTCAGGCGGTCGGGAAGGAACCACGACTCGACGATGCGGCCGTGCTCGAACCGGTCGATCCTGATCTCTCCGAATGTGATCGGTCGATGGCTCGGCGGGACGTCGCCACTCGGAGAGCGCAGCGGGCCGGTGTTGGTACCCGCCGCGAGCCAGCGGCTGGCGACGCGGTCCCCCTCCGCCAGCTGGTCCTCGAGCTGCACGCGCAGGTCGGGCACGGCGCCGCGGAGGAGGGCTGCCTGCAGCTTGATCGCATCGACGCCGACCACCGGTTGAGAGCCCGGGCCGTGGCTGATGCAGCCCTCGGCCAGGATCTCGTCCGCCGCTGCGAGGTTGCCCACCCCGAAGACCTCAACGTAGAGGCGCCGGGCGAGCTCCTTCATCTCAATGATCGCGAGCGGGTTCACGTGGGCCTGCGTCATGTCTCTGTCCTCTGGCGCTGACATGCTGGCCATCCAATCGCGGCGGCGGGCTTGCTGATTGGCCACCCGCGGGCGCCACGGCCACAGCGCGTCACAGGCGGATCCGATCGGCGTTCCCCTGCGGGCAGAGGAACCCCTGGGCGCTGAGCTGGAACACCCGGCCGAACAGCGGACCGGCCCCCGGGTCCTGGCCGATCTCCGCGATGACGCGGACGCTGTTCGCTGCGTCGCGGTAGTGGTCGACCTCGACCCAGACGTCCTCGTCGGCCGTGGACCCGAGGACGTCCCGCAGGTCGCGGAAGCCCTGGAAGACGCGCGCCTCCTCGAGGACGAAGACGTCGGAGCCGAGCACGCCGTGCTTCTTGAAGATCGCCGTCAGGTCGCGCTCGACGGCGCCGAATGCGTCGTGGTTGGCCTTGGGAACCCGATAGAGGAAGATCTGGCTGAAGTCCCCGACGCCGTCGGCATCGTGCTCGTTCTCCTCGCTCACCTGCTGCCTCCGTTCGTGCGCCGGGGGCTGACGGCCTCCGTGCATCCCGCATGCTAGAGGCGATACTTGATATTGTAAAGTCCAACGTTGATTTCCTAATTCCGACGGGCTAGGATGAGCCATGCGGACGTACGGACAGTTCTGCGCCACGGCCAAGGCGCTTGACGTGATCGGTGATCGCTGGTCGCTGTTGATCGTTCGCGAGCTCCTGCTCCAGGACGCCTGTCGGTACACGGACCTCCTCCAGGGCCTGCCCGGAATCGCGTCGAATCTGCTCACCGATCGGCTGCGCCAGCTCGAGGCGGCCGAGGTCATCACCCGCGAGGCGGCGCCGCCGCCGGTCGCCACGACCCTGTACCGGCTCACTCGGCGCGGCGAGGCGCTCCTCCCGGTGATCCGCGAACTCGGGCGGTGGGGCGCCCCGTACCTGTTCGCGGAACCGGGCGCCCACGAGGTCTTCCGCAGCTCGTGGTTCGCGCTGCCCCTGCGGCTGTACTACGCCGACCCCACGCCCGAGCGGCCGCCGGTCAGGATCGAGCTGCGCATCGGCGGGGATCCGATCGTCCTCGAGACGGTGGGCGGGGCCATCCGCACTCGGCCTGCGCGCGGCGAGACCGCCGACGTCGTGGTGACAGGGTCCCCCCGCATCGTCATCGGCGTCCTCAGCGGGCGACTCGAACTCGAGGACGCCCTCCGGCAGGGACTGTCGATCGCCGGCGACCAGTCGGCACTCGGCCGGGTGCGTCCGACCTCGGCGGCGACCCCGACGCCGAACGCATCCTGACCGAGCCTCCCCCACGGCCGATCCCGTCGGCCACGGCGATTCCCCCTTCTTCTCTGGGGCAGACGTCCCGGTCATCATGGCGCGCTTGATGCCGAGGCCAACCAGCGGTTCGGGGCCACTCGCGCCTGGGCCGACGTCCAGGCACTCCCCGTCACGGCGCCGGCGTCACCAACCTTCGCCATCGGTGCGAAGCGTCGACCGGATCGGCGTTCGCAGGGGCGTTCGCGATAGCCACCGGGTTACGATCCGCGATGGACCAGCCCAGGTTCTGGTCGCCCAACGGATGAACGGAGACGCCATGGCGGCCGGAGACAGCGGGATCACCGGACTCGGCGCGAGGGTTCATCTGTTCGTCCAGCCCCGGGCGCGCGAAGCGTTCGCGGCCCTCTTTCGCGACGTCCTCGGGTGCGGCGTCATCGAGCGAGAGTTCGGGCTCGCATATCCCATCCTGTTCGTTCAGTTCCCCGACGGAAGCGGCTTCAGCGTCGAGTCAAGCGAACTGGCCCCGGCCGAACTCCCCGGCGACGCGCTCGATGACGACCACGCCTTTCGCGGCGCGTGGATCGAATTCCGGACGCCGGACGTGCCCGGTCGCGTCGAGGCGTTGCGTCGGGCCGGAGTCCCGGAGTTTCGACACGCGGGCAGCAGCCACGTGTACTTCAGCGCGCCCGGTGGGCAGGTCTTCCGACTGCTCGACGTTGGCTATCAGGGTCCGTAGCGGCGCGGCCCGTCCGCGGGTGATGCCATCTGGGCCGTCACCCACAGCAGTCAGCAGTGGTACGGAGCGCAGCCAGCGCTGCGAGCGATCGCTCGGGTCAAACTGACGCACCCGACCGTTCGACCGGGCGTTTCAGGAGATTCTGCGCTCTACAACCGTAGCGGCGACCGGATCCGTGCCGGCGACCGCCGAGAGGCGGAGCGTAGAACCTGAAGCCGAAGCTCTGTCCACGCTCGACCGCTATGATCTTGGCTCGCGCGCCTGTAGCTCAGCGGATAGAGCGTCGGTCTCCGGAGCCTGACCGCCCGAGCGTTGTGGCCGCCCGAGTGGGACCCCGAGCGAAACGGGTGGGGTTTTACGCTCTACGCGCGGGCGACCATGTCGTGCTCCCGCACTTCGTAGCGAGATCTCACGGCCAGAGCTCGAGGGCGGCGACGTGCGAGGGGCGCACGACCCGGAAGTGCCGCTGGTCGAGGGTGGCGACCTTCGGCTCGTCGAGCCGCTCCGCGAGGGCCACCACGCTCGCGTCGACCACCCCCAGGGCGAGGTCGCGGTACTGGGCCTGCAGGTCGCGACAACGGGCCAGGTCGGCGGCGGTCGGCGGCTCGATGCGGTACGCGCCCGCCAGGACGTCGTCGAGGAAGATCAGCCAGGCGTCCGGCGAGAGCCGCCGGGCGCACCAGTAGTCGAGCTCCGCCAGCACCAGCGCGGGCACGACGAGGTCTTCGGTGCTGTCCATGAGCAGCGCGGCGCACCGGGCGTGGTCGGGATCCGCCGCGTCGAGGGCCGCGAGGAGGGGGCCCGTGTCGAGGATGTGCGCCACGCTAGCGCGGCTCTTCCGCCACCGGCTCGGCCGTGAGGTCGGCCGCGCTGGCCCCGTCGGTCGAGCGCCCGACGCCGACGCGCGGACGCCGGCTCGCGCGCAGCGCTTGCGCCTTTTCCTCGACAGCCTCCCGGAGCAGCGCCGAAACCGGCACGCCGCGCCGGTCCGCCTCGGCCTCGAGCGTCCCGAGCGCAGCGCTGGATGCGCTGACCGTCGTCCGTCTGCTCTTCATCATGATGCGTGATGCTAGCATCCGGCATCTCAGCCGCGCAAGGCGCCGACACAGGGGTCGCCCACGCGACGCAACGTTGGACGGATCGTGTGCAACGGTGGCCCATCTCGGCATCCCCCGACACGCGCCCAGAGGGAGGGGAGGCCACGGCGGCTTGAGACCACTTGTGCTCGCGAGCCTGGGTCGCTTCGCGGCCGAGTCTCGTGAACGTCGTGGAAGGGCACCCTCCTCCCTCCCAGGTCCGACAGGCTGAGCAAGTCGAGCTTTACGCTCTAGGGGCCACTCGGTCCACCAAACAATCCTTGGAAAGGCCGCTCGGCAGAGCGCAGAACGAGAAGCCGAAGCTGTATCCACGCACGACCGCTGTCATCGAGGCCCGCGCGCCCGTAGCTCAGCGGATAGGGCGTCGGCCTCCGGAGCCTGACCGCCGGAGCGCAGTGGCCGCCCGAGTGGGACCCCGAGCGGAGCGGGCGGAGTCTTGCGCTCTGCGCGTTGCGCCGTTTCCCGTCATGGCAGCAGCCCGACTGCGGTGTGGGTTCTGACAGCGCGCGACAGGCGTTCGTCGGCCGTCAGGAGCTCGGCGCCAAGAACCTCGGCAAGCGCGACATAACAGGCATCATAGGCGCTGAAGTTCGAGCGATGGCCGAGCACACGCCCCAGCAACGCCTGGTGACCATGCCTCGTAAGCGGCAGGAGCAGGTAGTGGTCGAGGGCGAGTTGCGCCCGCTCGGGCGGCACGAGCCCACGCAGCAAGACTCGTCGGAGCCCGGCCGCGACCTCGACGTCGCACAACGACGGCACCCGGAGATCCACGTCGGCCGTGCGCAAGACCTCGCGGATCGGTGCCGATCGGTCGGTCTGCAGCAGATACTCGAGCAGCGCCGACGCGTCCGCGACGACCGTTCTCAGGGTTGCTCCCGGTCCGCGCGCTCCTCGCGGACCAGCTCGGCGGCCGGTCGACCAAGCTGAACGGCGGGGCTCGCGTCGACGAGGTCGAACACCTCCTCTGCCGGCGGCCTAGCCACCTCGCGCTCGAGGATGTCCTGGATGTACCTGGTCAGGGTCACGCCGCGTCGTCTGGCCCGCTTGGTCAACTCGCGATGCAGGCGATCGGGCACGTTGCGGACCTGGATCATCGACATGCGCTGAGCATGTCACACGTGAGACGCATGGTCAATCATCGGCGAAGCCAGGCACGCGAGGCCCACAGACCGATCGTCATCATCTGACTGCGCGTGTCGTCGGGCCTGACGGCACGCGAACCGAGCTTCCCGAGTCGCTCCACGCCGTCCTCGTCCGCGCCGCCCATGAGCTCCACCGCGGCCGCGGCGTGTCCATCCTGCCCGTCGGCCTTGAGCTCACGACGCAGCAGGCGGCCGACCTCGTCAACGTGTCGCGGCCGTTCCTGGTCCGGCTGCTCGAGGCGGGCCAGATCCCGTACCACCGCGTCGGCACGCACCGGCGGATCCGGCTCGACGACCTGCTCGCCTACCGTCGCCGCAGGAGCGAGGAGCGGCGGGCGATGCTCGCCGGCATGGCGGCCGAGGCGCAGGAGCTCGGCATCTACGACGAGTAGCGCGACGTGTCCTTCGTCGCCCTGCTCGACGCGAGCGTCATGCACCCGTGGGTCGTCTGCGACCTGCTGCTGCGGCTCGCGGAGCGCGGCATTTTCCGCCCTGCCTGGAGCGCCGAGATCCTCGACGAGCTGGTTGGCAGCCTCGCGCGGCGACAGCCAGAGCACGAGGAGCGGTTCCGACGGCGGCGCGAGCGCAAGGAGGCGGCCTTCGCCGAGGCGATGACGAACCAGCCCGGCCGGTTCGAGTCCGCCGTGCCGGACGAGGTCGACCCCGGCGACCGCCACGTCGTCGCGCCAGCGTTCGCGGCGCGCGCCGACGTGATCGTCACCAACAACATCCGACACTTCGCGCCGGAGCGCCTTGCCGAATCAGGGCTGCTCGTGCAGACGGCCGACGACTTCCTCGTCCACCAGTGGTGGCTCGATCCCGCGGGGGTCCTCGAGGAGCTGGCTGCGATGGCCGCATCGACGAGTCGGCCTGCCCTCACGGTTGCGCAGGTGCTAGACAGCCTCCGACGATTCGCGCCCGAGTTCGCCGGCCTGGTGGAGCGGGGGTCCTCGTCCGACCCCGGCTCGGCAGGCTGAGCCGTCGGCTTTTACGCTCTACAAACGTCGGTGGCTGCTCAACACGCGTGCGGAACTGCCTTGGTAGAGCGTAGAACCAGGAGCCGAAGCTCTATCCGTGCACGACCGCTATCATCTGGGCTCGCGCGCCTGTAGCTCAGCGGATAGAGCGTCGGCCTCCGGAGCCTGACCGCCCGAGCGTTGTGGCCGCCCGAGTGGGACCCCGAGCGAAACGGGTCGAGTTTTACGCTCTACTTGTGGTGGCAACGGGATGACCGAGCTCCGGCGCCCTGTCAGCAGCCAAGCGCGTAACTCACGGCCTCGCAGACCTGCTCCATCGTGTCTTCGCCCACGGATCCAGCGTACGTCGTCAGCGACGCCTTCGTGATCGTGTGAAGTCCATCGCAGTTGATCACGGATTGCCGGTCGAGGCCGCTCTGCTCGTGGTCGAAGGCGACCTCCGCGCCGATGCCACGGATGGAGGTGGTGACCTCAGCGACCGTCACGAGCGCGCGGACCTCGATCACCTCGGGGCGCGTCAGGACGAGAACCGGCCGTCGCTTGCGGCCAACTTGCGCGAGCCAGATCTCGCCGCGCGTCACTCCTCAGGCCAGGCTTCGACTTCGGACCAGAAGGGATCGGGTCGCTCTGGACGACGCTGATATGCATCTCGGTCGGCCTGCGCCATCGCCTCTCGCACCGCCGCCTGCACGCCTTCGCGGGCGGCCGCGGACAAGTTGATCTTGAGCCGGCGTGCGCGCTCTGCGAGATCTCGGTCGATGGTGAAGCTGCTGCGCTCTGATGTCATCGCCACATGCTAGCACAACATGGCGGCAGTGCAAGCATGCATCCGGCCTGTGGCGGACTCGAACTGAGGATCGTGGCGCAAGGCACCAAGGTCGCCGAGCAGGTCGATCTCGAGACCGCCGGCGACCATGGTGCAGGCGGGCCGCGCCCGTGCAACGGCTCGTGCTAGTGCAGCGCGCAGCTGTGATGCCGCGGAGGGTCTCGAGCGGGCCGCCCAGGGAGGTCAGGTCGCCGCGGAGCTATCGCGGACGGCCCGGAAGCCAGAGTCGTCCCCGAGATGGAAGTAGATGTGGCCTCGGAGGGAGCCGTCCTCGTTGACCTGCGCCCAGCCTCGGCCGCTGACGCGATCCCCCTCGTCGTCGCCCTCCCACGTGAACTCGACCCTGTCAGCTTGTCCTTGCGCGCTCGTGCGCCAGTCGAGCTGACCTTGGACCGCCACGAACTGCAGGCCCCCGTCGCCGTCCCCCTCGAACGCAAAGAATGCGGGCTCCATAAGGTCGATCGCATCGATGTCCCACAAGTCCATCTCGACGATCCGCCACGTCCCGACCACCCCCACGCGCTCGCCTCCGGTCACGATCGTGCTCACCCGTCCCGGAACAGGTCGAGTTGGGCTGGGTTCGATCCAGCCTCGCGGTGCGTTGGGTGGGACGCCAGCGCATCCCGCCGAGCCCGACGCGAGATCGAGCGGCGAACCTTCGCATTGGGATCGACGGCGGCCAGCGATCGCGCCAGTTCGGCATCGAATGCGGCCAGGAGATCGAGCGCCTGGATCCTGACCGACCCACGCGGCCAGTCGAGACCAAGCTCGATCGCTCGCCGGGCCGTGCGGTCATCGAGGACTTCGATGGCGTCGAGCACGCCGGCCATCACCGCCGCGCCGTCACGGGAATCCAGCTCCAGGGCACGACCGGCGAGGGCCGCCAGCCTGCCCGGATCCCTTCGTAGGTCGGCCGCGGCGGCCCAGCGGCGCAATGGCGGCGCGATCGGGCGCTCGATGGACACCGGTGAGTCCGGATCGATGCGCACGAGCCTCGATCCGCGGGTGTCAGGCGCATCGCCAAGATCGATCTGGAGCCACTCCACGCTCACCCACCCGGCCGGATATGCGACCCGGTAGCGATCGGACCAGAGAAAGCACACGATCAGCTCGCCGATGTCAGCGTCGCCCAGGGTGCCGGTCTCGACCAAGGCTCTGACCAGTCGCCAGCTATCGCGATCCCAGCGCCGGTCGGTGCACAGCAAGAGTGCCGTGCCCAGTGCGTCGGGTTCTCCGTTCCCGTGGTGCCGTTTGAACAGCCCGACGGCCTCGAAGGACTGGCCATAGCGCAGGCCAGGGCGAGTAACCAGCGTCCGCCACAGCCCCTCGACGCTCGCCGTAGTGTGGAGGGCGATCAGGTCGGCAAGAGGGCCGTAGTCGCCGAGCTCCTGGTCCGTGTCCCGGTTGTCCTTCGCCATCTTCCCAGTGCCGTCGTTCATCGAGTCCCGCCTGCGATCGTGGACACGATCCATCTGGGAGTCTACGTGCTCAATCGCCGCCACAAGCGGTCATGAGCAATAGCAGATCGTCCGGGATGAATTCCGTCTGGCTTTACGCTCTACTGGACATCAGGTGGGCTGACTGAACTCGAAAGAGCTCTCTGATAGAGCGTAAAACCAGAAGCCGACGCTCCACTCACGCTCCGCGGGTATCATCGGGATCCGCGCGCCTGTAGCTCAGCGGATAGAGCGTCGGCCTCCGGAGCCCGGCCGCCTGAGCGCAGTGGCCGCCCGAGTGGGGGCCCGAGCGAAACGGGTGGGGTTTTACGCTCTACGAATCCCCCGCGTTTCAGGCCGCCAGGCCCGGTACTCCACCATACGTGCGCCGCGGCACGACATCAACCGGACCTGTGTACGTGTCGGAGCTGTCCTCGACGTCTGCTTAGGCAGCGCTACGTCCCGGCCTGACCGGCTTCTCGGGCTCGCCGATGCCGCCGACGAGCCCGTAACCGTCCGAGGACAGCCGCTCCACGATCGCGTCGAGGACCTCCGCGAGAACGCAGATCTTACGCAGTCCGGTCTGACTCGTCCTTCGCAGCGCGCTTGAACAGAGCCGCCTCGTCCTGGTCCTGCTGGGCCGCCGGGCTGCGGACCTGCGGGGCTGCGGGGCTGCGGGGCTGCGGGGCTGCGGGGAGAGTTCAGTCCGACCGGCCAAATTCAGCCTCGAGCTTCTCCAGTCGCCGCGCCTCAGTCGCGATGACGCCAATGCAGCCGCAGGATCGCTCGTGGAGCCTGTCGCGGTCGGCGATGCTGATCTGGCCGCGAGAGTATCGAACCAGGCCGGCGTCCTTGAACTGACGCATTGCCACCGAGAGTGCCGGCCGCTGTACGCCGACCATCTGGGCCAGAAACTCCTGGGTGACGGCGAACGGCGCTTCATCGACTCGCTCGTCGACCTGGAGGAGCCAGCGCGCCGCCCGTTGGTCGAGGCGGTGAATCCGATTGCAGAGGATCAATTGGGCCATGGTGACCATGACGACCTGGGCATGACGCTGGAGAAGCCGCACGAGGGTGCCGCCGTTCTCGAGCTCGCCACGCAGCGCGTCCGATCGCATCCGCATTGCACTGAGCGGTACCTGAACGATCGTTCGCATCGGTGACTGGCCGGTACCCAGGAAGACGGCGAGACCGGTCATCCCCTCGCGACCAATCATCGCGGTATCGACGGACTCGCCACCCTCGTCGATGGCGACGACCGAGGCGATCCCGCTGGTCGGGAAGTAGACGAATTCGATTTCCTCATTCGCCCCTTCGAGCTCCGTTGGGCGCGGCAACCGGACACTCTCAAGCGTGGGGGATACCCGTGCGAATTCGGAGTCGGAGAGCGCATTCAGTACGCGATTTGCCCGCGGGTCAATGTGGGCTGCAGGCGCCTTGGAGTTGCCGGGCTTGACGATGTGCCTGCACCTCTTGTATGTCCGAAGGAATACAGACGACACACGGAAGATCCTGCAATGCTCAGCCTGCCCGCGCTGCGCGCGGTAGGCAAACAACGTGCCGATGATCAGCGTCCCGTGCGATCCGCTCGATGTCATGACATGGCGTCATCCGTCCCAGGGTACGGATGGCCGGGTTCCACTTCACCCAGAACATGGGAGACGCAGGACGTTGGCCGGTACAGGGATGTCCGCTGTCGCACCGAACAGCGACGGTCCGGGAGCGCGGCGTGCCCTCGTCCTCCACGACCAGCCGCTGGTCGTCGACCTCATCGAGCTGACGCTCAACCACGGCGTCTTCCAGGTGCGGGCAGCGCGCGACCTCGCGGAGGCGTCGGCCATCCTCGCCGAGTGGCAGCCCCACCTCGCGGTTGTCGACATGGACCACGACGACAGCGAGGCGCTCCTCGGGCGGCTGGGGGCCGCGAACCGCCTGACGAAGCGGACGACTCCGGCCCTCGGCCTGACGCGCCGGGGCGACCTGAAGAACAAGCTCCGGGCCTTCGACCTCGGGGTCGACGACATCCTCACCGTGCCGTTCTCGCCCGAGGAGCTCCTCGCGCGGGCGATCGTGATCACCCGCCGCGCGACGGGATCGAGCGTCCCGCTCATCCCCACGATCCGGCTCGGCGAGATGGAGATCGACATCCTGGGCCGCGAGGTCCGGACCGGCACGTCCGTGATCCACATCTCCGGGATCGAGCAGAGCCTCCTCTACCTGCTCGCCAGTCGCGCCGGCCAGGTCGTCACCCGCGACGAGATCCTCGACGTGATCTGGGGCACGGACTTCGTGGCCGAGAGCAACATCGTCGACCGGCACATCCGGAGCCTGCGGATCAAGCTCCAGAACGACTACCGCCGACCGCGGTTCATCGCGACCGTCCCCGGCCGCGGGTACCGGTTCATCCCGACCTTCTCGAACGCGGGCTGGGACGGCGCGCCCGCGTCGCCGGACACCCGGCCGCACTGAGGCTGGGTCGCGAGGCTCCGCGCTGCTGGTCCGCCCTGGAGTGACGCGCCGCGCCGGCGTGTCCGCGCCGTCGCCGCGGCTCCGGGGCCACCTTCGCGCGGGATGACGGCTGGTCATGACCCGTCGGCCCGGCGGGACCACTCTCATCTCGCAGGGCGGCTCGTCGCCGCCCCGACGCCGGGAAGAGGTCAGCGCAGATTCCGTGAACGAGCCCTTGGACCAGGACGCGCTCCGGCTCGCCATTGGCGACGCCCGGAAGGCGTCGAGCGCCGACCAGATGGCGGCCGATGCCGACCAGGCGGCGTCCGACGCCGACCAGGCGTCCTCGGACGCGGACCACACGGCATCGGTTCGAGACCAGACCGGCGCGGACGGCGACCAGCGGGCCTCGGACCTGGACCAGGCGACGGCCGACCGGGACCGCGCGGCCCATCGCGATCGATCCTCCGATGACGAGACCGCATATGAGCGCGCTCGCAAGGGCCGAGAGGGCGCGTCGGCCGAGCGCCTCGGCAACCGGATCCGCCGCCATGCGACCGCTCGCGACCGGGACGAGGCGGCGACCGACCGCGAACGGATGGCGGAGATCCGCGACGAGGGAGGACGGGGCCGGGACGCGCACGCAGCCGACCTCGGGCTGCCGTCCGGCGAACGCGAGGCCGCGCTGCTCCACGAGCTCGCGGAGCTTCGAGCCCAGGCTGCGGCGGATCGGTCCCGGGCCGCGGGCGACCGGGCCAGGGCCGCCTCCGACCGGGCGCAGCTCGAGGCGGAGCTGCAGGCCGCCCGCGAACGGGTCCGGCTCGAGGCGGAGCTGCCGGCGCCCGCCTCGACGAGCTGACCGGTGCCTTACCGGCGCGCGACGTGTCGCCCGGCCATCGCCCACACGCTCCAAACGAACGTCACGCGCCGTGCGGCGTCGAGACGACAAGGAGGCAACAGGTGGCGAGAGGATTTGACGCAGTCGCGACGGTCGCGGTCGACGCCTCGAGGGCCAGGGTCTGGGACGCGCTGACGAGCCCGGCCAAGGTCACGCAGTACATGCACGGGACCGACCTCACGACGGACTGGAAGGTCGGCAGCCCGATCGCCTGGAAGGGCGAGTGGAAGGGCAAGCCCTACGCGGACAAGGGCACCGTCCTCGAGGTCGAGCCCGGCAAGCTCCTGAGGTACACCCACTGGAGCCCGATGGGCGGCAGCGCGGACGAGCCCGAGAACTACCACGCCGTCACGTGTGAGCTCGCCGAGAAGGGCGGCAAGACCATCCTGACCCTCACCCAGGACAACAACGCCACCCAGGCCGAGGCGGACACGATGGCCAGGGACAACTGGGGCCCGATGCTGGAGGGTCTCAGGAAGACGGCCGAGCAGTGACCGCGGCCGCCGTCGCCCGACCCCCACACGCGGTCGACCTCATGCGGCCAGCGGCCGATCGGCGGGCGGCCCGATCTGGCGGAAGCGAAGATCCACCAGTCGCATCCTGAGAAGGGAAGGGACCCAGTGGCGAAGCTCAAGGCGAAGGAGCGTGCCAAGCTTCCGGCCAAGGACTTCGGTCTCCCCGAGAAGGCGCGCTCCGCGGAGGCGAAGAAGGAGTCGGGGAACTACCCGATGCCGGACGAGGGCCACGCGATCAGCGCCAAGCGCCTCTCGCGCGTGCAGCGTGAGGAAGGCAACCTCACGAAGGACGAGTTCGATCGCATCAACACGAAGGCCGACCGTATCTTGAGCGAGAAGCCGGAGGCCTGACCCGGCTCGGGTCGGCTCGTCAAATCGCGCACGCAGGTCGGCCGCGTGGCGTTCGACCGCCAGCACCTCGTCAGGCAGGCGCCTGTTCGTCCGTTTGAGCCGTGCCCTCGGGCTCCGGCAGCCGCGGCGCCAGGACACACACGAGCTGCGCCGTCGTCTCCGCCCCGACCTTCGCCCGGGCGTTCGCCAGGTGGTGCTTAACCGTCGAATGCGACAGGCCGAGGCGGTGGGAGGCCGCCTTCTCTGACCCGGCAACCAGGACGGCTTCGACCACCCGGACCTTGCGGTCGGTGGCGCGCTCGGCGGGCGGTCCCTCGTGCGAGCCGCCTCGCCGCGGCCACCCACTCCTCGCGGCCCTCGATCGGCATGTCGTAGGTTGAAATCGCGCGCCCAACACCTGTTGGGCGCGCAGACGCATGTTCTATTTGCCCTGACGCGACCCGATCGGCGGGTCCCGTCGTTGCACACCAGGGTGTGGTCGTCGAGTCGCGCACCAGGACGGACACAGTTGGTTTGCGGAGAGCCTTGGATCAAGCGGTCGCCCTGACCTCGACGGTTACGAGGCCGCCCACGCCGTCCTGCCGGCATGGAGACGCCGTCCGACGTTCTTGCCACGCTGCGAAGCCGCCGAGGACCGTCACAGACGCCTTGATAGCAGGAACGGCTCGCACCGACATAGCGTGGACGGACGAGTCGGGCGATGTCGTCATCGCGACCCGCCCGGTTCCGCCCGAGACCCTGAGTCTTGGACCCGCGCGACATCCGCGGGGAACCGCGCCTGCCGCATCGCTCGGGTTCGCACCGCTCCCCGGCATTGGTAGACAGCCAGAACGACCACCGCGGGGGCGTCGCAGGAGGCCGGGCGTCCGAGGCGACTAGTACTTGCTGACGCAACCAGCGTCGCGCACTGGAGCTCGAGGGAGGGCTGACCACGATGTCGTCGATGACCGATCCCGAGCCGGGCCGCCCGCTCCTGCGCGCGATGCGGCGGGTGCGCTCGGTCCGCTCACGAGGGCAGCCACCCCGTCGGGCTCCCTGGTGATCACCAGACTGGTGACCAGATTCGCAGACTGGAGCGGGCCGCGCCGATGCGATGTTGTCGGTGGGTGGCAGGACCGGTTTGGCGAGTTTTACGCTCTACGAGCGTTGTGGCCACCGATGCCGTGCCTGTGGCAGCATGCGGATAGGCCGTCGAACCAGAAGCCGAAGCTCTACTCGAGTGTGAACCGGTATGATC